>NZ_JXQV01000009.1 GCF_000834635.1 Agrobacterium tumefaciens | reverse complement strand
CCGGTAGCTCGTCAGGCTCATAACCTGAAGGCCGCAGGTTCAAATCCTGCCCCCGCAACCAAATTTATTGGTAAACTCCGTAAATGATTAAGCCCGTCAGCGATCGCCGACGGGCTTTTGTTTTATCTATGAATAAAGCGCAGTTCCGTCTTCGCGATATGTCATCTTGACTGTTTAACGCAAAATCGCATTGAGGGTTTGCGGTATTCAACCGCAGAAAACCCTCACAACGGTCGACTTGGGATTTGTAACGCTTTCGACGGCGGTACCACTATGCACAAAGTTCAGCCGTGACGGAGTATCAGCCGCGGTGCGTTCATGCCGTCCATAATGGCGTGAGTTGTCGGGAATCTTCAAGGCGGATGTCGCAGAGGATGGGCCGCCGACATATTTTTGATATTGAGACGCGCCGCAGGCATCAGGATTTTGATTGGTTGCCATTGGACTGATCGGCGACGTTGTGCAGCTGTTTAGGGACATAAGTACCAGTGACAGGGGCGCAGTGAGGATTAGCTTCATGTATGGTCCTTGGATCCAGTTGTTATGACTGTAAGCACTGAGAAAGTACTCGGTTCGGTGAGTACTTCGTCGGGCGCAGCGTCTCATCTTTCCACATGGAAAATAAAGAAATCCGAAGAAATTCATGCAACTTTTGCGGATAATTTCGTATTATGCTTTGACCTCGTACAGTTGGACTACTCCACTTGACGTCAACTTTGGGTCATTGAGTGGACCAAGGAATTAAGCGCACTCGGCTTGGAGTTTCGCCCCGACGTCTCGGTTGCAAAGTCTAGTTCCCTATCGCAGGCGAACGCACCTTTTCTCCTTTAACTGGTCGTTACACAAAACGGGATTGCTTGCTGTCATAGACGCGCTATATTTCCTGTGCTGACGAAGAAAAGCCTGGGAGGAGCATTTCATGAGACGGACTTGGCCGGACGAATTCAATTCTATTTTGAAAGATGCGCAGGAGGTGACGCTGGATGTGCCTGCGTCGGCGCCAGCTGGGCAACCCAATGGGCAAGCGACCCGGCGGCAGGCATTGAAAGTGCGTATGACGCAGAGCGATTATGAGCGTATCTGGCCGCTCGCGGAGGCGCGTTACCGTCTCGAAGGACCAATGTCCGGTAAAGCTATCACGCTGATAGCCAACAATCCTCACTATCAGAAATGGCATCCCGTCGATGGCGGTTCTGAGGAAGAGATGTCGGATAGCGGCAAGCCGTTCCAGATACCTTACGTAATCGTGCATTTCTTGCTCGATGATGTCAGCGAGCCTGTGGCTGCCTGAGAGAAGGATCTCTCTGATCCGCAATGTATTGCTCGTTTAGATCCTATCTGAAATTTCTCATGAGGCGGTGGCTTCCACCGTCTCATGATCGATCACCGGGACTGAAACTCTGCAATGACTTCCAGAAAAGCGGGGCCGTAACGGACCAGTTTTGCCTCACCGACGCCAGGCACTTCTGCCATTTCACTGCGGGAGGTGGGTCTGGCGCCCGCGAGTTCGATAAGCGTCTTATCGTGGAAAATGACATAGGGCGGGAGGTTCTGCGTGCGTGCGATTTCCATCCGCCGCTCCCGGAGCGCCTGAAAAAGAGCGGCATCTTCAGCTGGCAGATCGATAGTTTTAGCACCGCTTGATTGCCGGTCACGGCTGGTTTTGCGAGGGGCCTGCGGTTTGCGCAGCATCAGGGTTGGTTTTTCGCGCAGAAAATCCCGTCCCGTGTCGGATATCGATAACCCGCCGTGGCCTGCAAGATCGACCTCGATCAGACGAGCCGCGATGAGTTGGCGCAGGATCGCGCGCCATGTGCGGTTATCGTGCTCCTTGCCGATGCCATAGGTGGAAATCTTGTCGTGTCCGAAGCGTGTTATGCGCTCATCTTCAGCACCCAGCAGAACGCTGATGATATAGGCCTGTCCGAAACGTTCACCGGTTCGGTAGACGCAGGACAGGATTTTCTGAGCCGCAATGGCCCCATCGAACAGTTCTGGTGGTTCGGAGCAGGTATCGCAATTCCCGCAGGGTTCGCAGCTGTCACCGAAATAGGAAAGCAGTGCCTGTCTTCGGCATCCCGCCGTTTCGGCTAGTCCCAGCAGGGCATCCAGCTTTTGCCGTTCCATATGTTTGCGCTGGTCGGGCGCATCGGACTCTTCGATAAAGCGATTACGCAGGGCAATATCGTCGGAGCCATAGAGCATAAGAACATCGGAGGCCAAACCATCGCGACCGGCGCGGCCGGTTTCCTGATAATAGGCCTCGATGCTGCTGGGCAGGTCGATGTGCACCACGAAGCGAACATCGGGCTTATCGATGCCCATTCCAAACGCGATTGTTGCCACCATGATGATGGCCTCGCCGTGCTGAAAGCGGGTCTGGTTCGCTTCCCGATCTTCACGGGACATGCCCGCATGATAGGAGAGGGCATCATAGCCTTCGCTGCGGAGCCACTCGGCTGTTTCTTCCGTCTTGCGTTTCGACAGGCAGTAGATGATGCCGCTTTGATCCTGATGATCTCTCAGGAAGCGTTTGACCTGCGCCCTTGGATTGTCCTTTTCCATGATCGCATAGCGGATATTCGGGCGATCAAACCCGGCAATAAACGCATCTTTTGGGTCGATGCGCATATGTTCGAGAATCTCAGCGCGGGTCGGCTCGTCTGCGGTTGCTGTCAGGGCCATGCGCGGCGTGTTCGGGAACCGTTCTGTCAGCAAATCCAGTTGCCGGTACGGCGGGCGAAAATCATGACCCCATTGAGACAGGCAATGTGCTTCGTCGATGGCGATGAGCGACAGGGATACGCTCTCAAGCGCATCGAGAACGTCCGCTTTCAGCAATGTTTCGGGCGCGGCGTAGAGAATGCTGACCTTACCCGCCCGGATATCCGCCCATAATGCGCGGCGCTCATCCGGCAAGAGATTGGAGTTGAGCGCTTCGGCTCTGACACCTGCCTGGCGCAGAGCTGCAACCTGATCCACCATCAGCGCGATCAGCGGAGAAACCACAAGCCCCATTCCGGGGCGGCACAGGGCCGGGATCTGGTAGCAGAGCGATTTGCCGCCGCCCGTTGGCATCAGCACGAAGGCGTTGTTACCGGCAATCACGTGTTGGACGATATCTGCCTGCTGGCCACGGAACGTGTCGTAACCATAGACGGTTTTCAGAATATGGAAGGGATCAGTGTGCACGCATGTCTTCTTTGAGATTCGGTTCTGCGGCACCACAGTCCATATCGCCGCCAATCGCAACCCTTTGCAGTCACTGCGCGGCGGTTTTCAGACAAACATCGATCAATCCACGGATTTCAGCGCGACACGAGCCGCAATTTGTTCCAGCACACGTAGCTGCGCCCACACTTTCAACGGATCGGCAGCCATCACGGATGGCAGCCGTTATCTGGTTAATACCGACACCGAAGCAGGAACAAACGGTGGCACCCGGATCTGCGCCATGTGCGCCCGGTCTGCCGGCGACAAGGCCAAAGCGGGCGCGGATATCATCATGGCTGGCTGAAAGTTGCGAGACTGCCCAGCTTCGGGCGACGGAAACGGGCGTGTCTGCGATGAAGATTGCTGCGAGTAAAGTGCTGCCATCAAAAAATGCAAGCCGGACCTGAGCGCCCTTTCTGTCGGCATATCCCACCGGTTCAATATGCGGCGCGATAGCAAACACATTGCGCGTCCATTGGGTCCAGTCATCCGGCGCTTCATCAAAGCCCAGTTCGAGGCGCCAACCGTCTTGCGCCTTGGCCACCGCCCAATAGGCGCAATCAAGCGTTTCCGGCATCTGGCTTGATACAGCAAAGCCATAGGATTTCACGTCAAAGCGCTGCATTTTGACGGCGATGTTTTTCGATGCCGGCTGCCCGGAGAAAGCGTCGGTCAGCGGCGGAACTAGTTTGTCCACGCGCGCATTGGCCGCGAACTGATCGTTCCAGTGCATGGGCACGAAGATGTTGCCCGCTCTTTGCCGTTCGGTGACGAGGGCGCGTACGATGATTTCGCCAAGCGGGCTTTCGACTTTCACAAGATCAGCTGTCTCTATGCCCGCCTCCATGGCGTCACGAGGGTGAATTTCCGCAAAGGGCTCGGCCATATGTGCGGAAAGGCGGGCGCTTTTTCCGGTGCGCGTCATGGTGTGCCACTGGTCACGAATGCGGCCTGTATTGAGAGTGAGCGGAAAGGCGGCGCTGATGCGCGATGTCCGGGGCAGGGCGGTGGTGATGAAGCGGGCCTTGCCATCGGGATGGAAGAATTTTCCGTCTGCGAAGAACCGTGTGGTTTGCGTGGCTCCAGACACAGGCTGCGGCCAATTGAAAGGTAGCAGGTCCTCGTAGGTCGCGGGCGTCAGCGCCGCAAAGGCCCCGATATCGAAATCGCGCGTGCCGTCGTTTTCGAATGCCGACAATGCCGCATGTTCTGCAAAAATATCTGCGGGATTTGTGTAGGCGAATGCGTCTGTGAACCCCATGCGCTGGCCAACCTGCGACAATTGCCACCAGTCTGCCGCAGCCTTTCCCGGTGCGGGAAGGTAACCGCGCTGGCGGGAAATCCGCCGTTCAGAATTGGTGACCGTGCCGTCCTTTTCCCCCCAGCCAAGCGAGGGCAAGAGGACATGGGCGTATTTTGCAGTGTCTGTGGTTGCAAACATGTCTGACACGACGACGAATGGGCAGGCCTTGAGCGCCGCTTCAACCGCACTTGCATCCGGCATGGAAACAACGGGGTTGGTGGCCATGATCCAGATTGCCTTGATGCGGCCATCGGCCACGGCTTTGAACATATCCACGGCTTTCAAGCCCGGCTTGTCGGCAATGACGGTTGAACCCCAGAAGCGCTGGACGCGGTTGCGATCCTCGGCATTTTCTATCGCCATGTGAGCTGCCAGCATATTGGCAAGGCCGCCGACCTCGCGACCGCCCATGGCGTTTGGCTGACCTGTCAGCGAGAACGGTCCCATGCCCGACCTGCCGATGCGGCCGGTTGCCAGATGGCAATTGATGATGGCGTTGACCTTGTCCGTGCCGCTCGCGGATTGATTGACGCCCTGGCTGTAGCAGGTGACGGTCTTTTGCGTGCGCTCGAACAGATCATAGAACTCGGTGAGTTCGGTAATGGTGAGCCCTGTGGCTTCTGCGATTTCGGGGAAGCTGTATTTCCCGGCGGACTGGATGGCGGCATCGAAATTGATGGTGAAGTTTTCCACATAGGTCTGATGGATGGCGCGGCACTTGGCCAGATGGGCCAGAAGTCCGGTAAACAGCGCCACATCGCCATCCGGGCGGACGGCCAGATGCATGTCGGCTATATCGCAGGTCATGGTTCGGCGTGGGTCGATCACGACAATCCGCATCTGCGGTCGCTCAACTTTGGCCGCGGCCAGACGCTGGTAGATGACAGGGTGACACCAGGCCAGGTTCGAGCCGGTGAGAATAACCAGATCAGCCTCGAATATATCTTCGTAAAGACCCGGCACCGTATCAGACCCGAAAGCGCGGCGGTGGCCTGCGACGGATGAAGACATGCAGAGCCGCGAATTGGTATCGATATTGGCCGAACCGATGAAGCCTTTCATCAGCTTGTTGGCGACGTAATAGTCTTCCGTCAGCAATTGGCCCGAAACATAGAAGGCAACCGCATCAGGTCCGTGTTCGGCAATGGCCTCAGAAAATTTCGAGGCCACGAGATCAAGTGCACTGTTCCATGTCACCTGCTCACCATTGACCTGCGGATGCAGAAGACGTCCCTCGAGATCGATGGTTTCGGCGAGCGCCGAACCCTTGGAACAGAGCCGCCCGAGGTTGGCCGGGTGGTCGGGATCGCCTTTGACTGTGACAGCGCCATCATCGGCAATCTTTGCGATGACGCCGCAGCCGACGCCGCAATAGGGACAGGTGGTCTTGACCTCGTTTGCCATGGTCACTCCGCTGCAATCATGAGGCTTTCAAGCGAAATCGACAGCTTGCCGTCCACATTGCGAACGGGAATGGTGCGCACCGCACCCTCATCCGCCCCCAGCGCCTTGCCGGTTTCCAGCGAAATCACCCAGTTGTGCAGAGGGCAGGTGACCGATGCGCCATGCACGATGCCTTGGCTGAGCGGCCCGCCCTTATGGGGGCAATGGTCCTCTATGGCATAGACATCGTTTTCCGCCGTGCGAAAGACGGCGATCTTGCCGGAGGGCGTTTTGACGCAGCGCGCGCCGCGCAAGGGAATGTCTAAGATATCGCCAATATCGACCCAGTTCATCATTTTCGTCCCGTGTTTGCCGTGAGAATTTCAGGTGGGGCGAAACTCCTCTTTTCGCCCCACCCGATTGCCCATGTGTCCGGTCTGCCTCATGGGCAGTCGGTCACTCTGCGGCCTGATTGAAGCCGATGGTCGCCATGGGTTTGAACTCGTGCTTGTGTTCGCCCGACACACGCTCCGACCATGGATCCACCTGCGCGAATTTCTGGCTGAAGACGAAGCGCTCGAAATAGGCCTTGCGCTTTTCGGCATCGCCCATAATCTGGCGGCGAACTTCGTCGTAGCCGATGCGCTTGGCCCATTTGTAGATGCGCTCGAGGTAGCGGCCTTGTTCGCGGTACATCTGCGTCAGCGCCACAATGTGCTCGAGCGCCTCATCCTCGGTTTTGACGAGGCCGAGAATTTCCGTGCCCTTGATGTCGAGGCCCGCGGCACCGGCGAAGTGGATCTCATAACCACTATCGACGCAGATGACGCCGATGTCCTTGCAGGTGGCTTCCGCGCAGTTGCGCGGGCAACCGGAGACGGCGAGCTTCAGCTTGGCGGGCGTCCAGGAGCCCCACATGAATTTCTCCACGCGAATGCCAAAGCCGGTCGAATCCTGCGTTCCGAAGCGGCACCAGTCTGAACCGACGCAGGTTTTGACGGTGCGCAGGCCCTTGGCATAGGCCTGACCGGAGATGAAACCGGCCTTGCCGAGATCAGCCCACACGGCGGGCAGGTCTTCCTTTTCGATGCCCAAGAGATCGATACGCTGGCCACCGGTCACCTTCACCATCGGTATCTCGAACTTGTCGACCACATCGGCAATGGCGCGCAATTCATTGGCATTGGTCACGCCGCCCCACATGCGCGGCACGACGGAATAGGTGCCGTCTTTCTGGATGTTGGCGTGGACACGCTCGTTGATGTAGCGCGACTGGTAGTCGTCGGCATATTCATCCGGCCAGTCGGATACGAGATAATAATTGAGCGCGGGGCGACATTTGGCGCAACCACAGGATGTCTTCCATTCCAGTTCCTGCATCACGGCGGGAATGGTTTTAAGCCCCTTGGCCTTGATCAGACGGCGCACATCGTCATGGCCGAGATCCGTACAAGTACACATGGGCTGAACGGCAGCGGGGTTGTAGCTATCGCCCAGCGTCAGCGTCATCAATTGCTCGACAAGGCCGGTGCAGGAACCGCACGACGCCGACGCCTTGGTGTGGGCGCGCACATCATCGAGAGATGTCAGCCCCTTCGACGTGATGGTCGAGGTGATCTTGCTCTTGCAAACGCCGTTACAGCCACAGATTTCCGCATCATCCGGCAAGGCTGCAACGGCCGCCATAGGGTCCAATGGGGACCCTCCTTGATAGGACTGGCCGAAAATGAGAGTATCGCGCATGGCGGAGATATCGACGCCCTTTTTCTTCAGGTCGTTGAACCACGCTCCATCGGAGGTTTCACCGTAAAGAACCGTGCCGATGATACGGTTGTCTTTCAAAATCACGCGCTTGTAGACGCCTGCGGTGGCGTCGCGCAGCACGATTTCCTCACGGTCATCACCATCGGCAAAGTCTCCGATGGAAAACAGGTTGATGCCAGTGACTTTCAGCTTGGTCGGCGTGTCTGCATGGACAAAGGCAGGCGTCGTATCGCCAGCCAGATGGGCCGCCGCCACTCTCGCCATTTCGTAAAGCGGGGCAACAAGGCCATAGACCATGCCGTCCACTTCGGCGCATTCACCAACGGAGAGAATATCGCCATCAGATGTGCGCATACCCGCATCCACGACGATGCCGCGATTGACGGCAAGGCCCGCATCCTTCGCCAAGCCGATATTGGGACGTATGCCGACTGCCATCACCACAAGCGTGGCGGGGATGATGGTGCCATTGTCGAGTTCAATGCCCTCGACCTTATCGGTGCCCACGATCTGTTTGGTGTTGGCCTTGGTGATGACCTTGATGCCGCGGTCTTCCATGGCCTTCTGCAGAAGGTAACCCGCCGCCGGGTCTAGCTGGCGTTCCATCAGGGTCGGCATCACATGCAGCACGGTTACGTCCATGCCGCGCATGGAAAGACCGGCAGCCGCTTCCAGCCCCAGCAAACCACCGCCGATGACGACGGCCTTGGCGCGGGATTGGGCAGCCAGCAGCATGGCATCCACATCGTCAAGATCGCGATAGGTGATAACGCCGGGCAGATCCTTGCCCGGAACCGGAATGATGAAGGGTACGGAGCCGGTGGCGATGATCAGCTTGTCGTAGGGTTCCGTCACGCCATGGTCTGAGGTGACGGTCTTGGCAGCGCGGTCGATCTTGACGATGCGGTGGCCCTTGTAGAGCGTGATGCCGTGCTGGATATACCATCCATCGCCATGGATGATGATGTCCTCATAGGTCTTCTCGCCCGAAAGCACCGGCGAGAGCATGATGCGGTCATAGTTGACGCGGGGTTCCGCGTTGAAAATCGTGACCTGATAATGATCAGGTGCCTTTTCGAACAGTTCTTCCAGCATGCGCCCGGGGGCCATGCCGTTTCCGATGATGACAAGTTTTTCTGTCATGGGTGTTTACTCCGCAGCTTCGACGAAGCGGTGACGTTCATAGAGGAACTTCAGCACGGCTTCGCGGCATTTGAGGTAGGTTCGGTCTGAGGCAAGCTCGATGCGATGGCGCGGCCTTGGCAGCGGCACGTCGAGAATTTCACCGATATGGGCGGCAGGTCCGTTGGTCATCATGACGATGCGGTCCGACAGGAGAACGGCCTCGTCGACATCGTGGGTGATCATCACCATGGTGTTGCCAAGGCGGGAATGGATTTCCATCACCGCATCCTGCAAATGGGCGCGGGTGAGCGCATCGAGCGCGCCGAATGGCTCATCCAGCAGCAGGATTTTCGGCTCCATGGCCAGCGCCCGGGCAATGCCGACGCGCTGTTTCATGCCGCCGGAAATTTCCGATGGCTTCTTGTCCTTGGCATGGGCCATCTGCACGAGATCGAGATTGCGCATGACCCATTCGTGACGCTCGGCCTTCGATTTCGAATAGCGAAAGACCTTTTCGACGCCGAGATTGACGTTTTCATAGACTGTCAGCCACGGCAACAGGCTGTGGTTCTGAAACACCACGGCGCGTTCCGGGCCGGGTTCGTTCACCTCGCGGTTTTCCAGCAGAACCACACCGGAGGATACTTTGGTCAGGCCCGCAATGAGATTGAGCATGGTGGACTTGCCACAGCCGGAATGGCCGATGACGGAGACGAATTCTCCCTTGCCGATGGTGAGGTTGATGCCTTTCAGCACTTCGGCGCGGACACCGCCCTTGTCGAAATATTTGTCGATGTGATCAAGCTTGAGATAGGCGTTCATTGTGTTCTCCTCCTCAGTTGGCCGCGCCACGGGTGACGACGTTGCCAAGTGCCGCCACCAGCTTGTCGAGGACAAAGCCGACGACGCCGATGTAAGCGAGTGCGACGATGATGTCGGGCAGGCGCGAGGAATTCCACGCATCCCAGATGAAGAAGCCGATGCCGACGCCACCCGTCAGCATTTCAGCCGCAACGATGGCGAGCCACGAGAGGCCGACGCCGATGCGCAGGCCGGTGAAGATGTAAGGGGCGGCGGATGGCAGCATGATCTTGTAGAAGAATTCCAGCTGGTTCAGCCGCAGCACCTGCGCCACGTTGCGGTAATCCTGCGGAATGTTGCGCACGCCAACGGCAGTGTTGATGATGACGGGCCAGATGGAGGTGATGAAGATCACGAAAATCGCCGATGGATTGCTGTCCTGAAAGGCAGCCAGAGACAGCGGTAGCCAAGCCAGTGGCGGCACGGTGCGCAACACCTGAAAGATGGGGTCGAGGCCGCGCATGGCCCAGATGGACTGACCGACGACGGCACCGAGGATGACGCCGGCAATGGCGGCAAGACCGAAGCCATAGGCGACGCGTTCCAGCGAAATCAGCACCCGCCAGCCAAGGCCGATATCCTGCGAGCCATAGACGAAGAAGGGATAGGCTATCAGGTCGTAGCTTTCCTGAAACACCTGGCTTGGCGGCGGCAAGGTTGCGCCGGGAGCGGAACAGAGCGCCTGCCAGATGCCGAGCAGCAGAACCAGCACGACGAGCGGAGGAAGTACATTGCGGGCGATGGCCACGGCAATCTTTCGCGGGTTGAAACCCCTCGCGGGGCGGCGGGCAATCGCGATCACGGTGCCGCTTTTCGGAATTGGGGTGGCCGTTGCCATGCTGTCTGTCTTGCGGGCAGTTGCGGTCATGGTTTTATCCTGTCGTGATTACGAGGCGGCCTTGATCGAAAGGCTGTCGAGATAGGCGGATGGGTTTTCCGGGTCGAAGACCTTGCCGTCGAAGAAGGTTTCCTTGCCGCGAGACTTGGATGCCGGGATATCGCTTGCAGCCACGCCCAGATCCTTGGCAGCTTCGCGCCAGAGGTCTTCGCGGTTAACAGCAGAGACCAGTACCTTGATGTCGGTATCGGGTGCGAACTTGCCCCAGCGAATGTTTTCAGCCAGGAACCAGCTGTCATGGCTTTGGAACGGGTAGGACGCGCCGTCTTTCCAAAATTTCATCTGCAGATCGGTGCCGTGCGCCACGCGGTCGTTGCCGTAGTTGATGTCACCCTTCAGGCGGCCCAGCACGTCCTTTGGCGGCACGTTGAACCATTGGCGCTTGCCCAGAATGGTCGACATCTCTTCCTTGTTGTCCATGCTGTCGCACCATTGCTGGGCTTCCATCACGGCCATGAGAATGGCTTTTGCGGCGTTCGGGTTCTTCTCCACCCAGTCGGCGCGCATGCCGAGCGCCTTTTCCGGGTGGCCTTTCCACAGTTCACCCGTCGTGCAGGCGGTAAAGCCGATGCCCTGATTGACGAGCTGCTCGTTCCAGGGTTCGCCCACACAGAACACATCCATGTTGCCGACCTTCATATTGGCGACCATCTGCGGTGGCGGAACGACGATGGTGGACACATCCTTGTCGGGATCAATGCCGCCTGCGGCCAGCCAATAGCGGATCCAAAGATCATGCGTGCCGCCGGGGAAGGTCATGGCGGCCTTGATCTCCTTGCCCTCAGCCTTCTTCTTTTCGAAAGCGGCTTTCAGTTTGGACGCATCGAGCTGAACACCGGTATCGGCATATTCCTTGGCAACCGAGATGCCCTGGCTGTCGAGGTTGAGGCGGGCGAGAATGGCCATCGGCACAGGCACATTGTTCTGCGTGACCTTGCCGGTGTGCATGAGGTAGGGCATGGGGGTCAGAATATGCGCGCCATCAATGCCGTTCGACGCGCCGCCCAGCACCAGATTATCACGCGTGGCACCCCAGGAGGCCTGTTTGGCGACCTCGACATCGGGCATTCCATATTTGGCGAAGAGGCCTTTTTCGGCGGCAACGACGAGAGGCGCTGCATCCGTTAGCGCGATATAGCCGAGCTTCGCGCCGGTCACTTCAGGCGTTGCGGCTGCGGCGAATGCGCCGGATGGGAAGGCTGAGCGGATGGCGGTAATTAGGGCGGCGGTTGCTGTCGTCTTCAGCATGCCGCGGCGGCTTATAGTGCCTGTGAATGTCGGTTTCATTCCTGTTCCCCATTTTTAAGCCGCCGTCAGGGCGCCTGTTTCCCAAGTGCAAAAGCGAAAGTGCAAAAACAAAAAAACGCCGCTCGGAGATTGCGTTTGCCGGGGGTATGCCCCTGGCAGCAAAAACCTTGCGACGTCTGTGTCGTTGGTAAGCAGCGGTTACGCGCTTTTATCTCCGATCGCCGTTGACCGGATATTTCCTACAAAGCAAACGCCGTGCCAGTTTTGGTGGCGTCAGACTATGCGATTGTTCGGAAAGGCTAAATCTGGGAAGGAAGAGGCGTGGATGGGTGTTTCACGACGAGGGGCGGCGGCCTAGAAATTGCGCAGCTGAGTGCGTATGATCCATTTTTGCGCAGCATTTGTGCAGGACGCTGAATTCAGGCCTCCTCGTTTCCAGAAATATTGCCGTCTCCTGCGCGCACTGGAAAGGCCCGGACATAGGCCTCTATGTCCATAGGATCGAACACATGGCCGTCCATGAAGCGGTCGCCATCCCTATCGCCTTCCACCCGGATATCCGGCTCGACGGGGACGTTGCTCGATCCCAGCGCGTGCCGATAAAGATCGGTCCGGTAGGCTGATGCGGCTGCTTTAGCAGCTTGCGTTGAAAAGCGCGTCTGCCCCCAGCGGATCATCTGGCTGTAGATCCACAGCGCCTGACTTTTGCGGGGGTAATTGGCGAATGTGTCGTGGAAGGTAAAGTAGCGTTCAATCACCCGCTGGTTACCTTGCGCATCCACGCTGAAGCGCCCGGCCAGCACTTGGCGCAGGATCTCCACGGGTGCGCCAATGTATTTCGCAGAGCTAAGCGTTTCTGAAAGGGTGGCGTGATTGTCGATGTCGTCACACCAGTGTGCCGCCGCATCTAGCGCCACCAGCAGGCGTGAAACCGCCTCCGGCTGTGTTTCCGCCCAATCGGGTCGCATGCCCACCACCTTTTCCGGTGCGGATGGCCAGATATCCTGCTTGGCGGCGACGATGCGGCCAATGCCGCGTGCGCTGGCAATCATGTTCCAGGGTGCGCCGACGCAGAAGCCTTCGATGGCGCCTGCGGCCAGCGCATCCGATGTAAGCGGTGGCGGGACGACCACGAGTTTGACGTCGCGATCGGGATCAATGCCGCCAGCGGCCAGCCAATAGCGGAACTCATAATTGTGGGATGAGAAGGGGTAGGTCACGCCAAAGGTGGGCACGGTTTCGCCGCGCAAGCGCATGTCTTGCAGAAGAGTTCGCAGCGCATTTGCGTTTTCCAGTGCGCTTGCCGTCTCGGACAATCCGGTCAGCTCGCGCATGCGTGAAAACAGCCGTGTCGACAGGGTAATCGCATTGCCGCCGCGCCCAAGAGAAAAAGGCGTGATGGTGGGTGAGGGGTTAGAGCCGAGATCCAGCATGGATGCGACCGGCATGGGTGACAGCATATGGGCAATATCGAACTGCCGGAACGCCAGCCGGTCACGCACATTGGCCCAGGAAACGTCCTTCACCAGATCCAGCGTCAGGCCTTCACGCTCCGCAAAGCCGAATTCTGCAGCCGCGATCAGCACCGAGGCATCGACAAGCGGAATGAAGCCTGCGCGCAAGGTGCGCTGGCTGTCATTGCCGATCAGTGCCGGGGCTTTGTCTACGCGACCGTTGCTGGTCATGGTCTGCTTCCTTTCGCTCCGTCAGCCGTTCACATCAACAGACCGGCCGCCGTCACCACGCTTTGCGCGATATCGGAGAGTTTTTTCTTTTCGTTCATGGCCGTTTGGCGCAAAAGCGCGAAGGCTTCTTCCTCGGAAAGACCGCGCATCTTCATGAGGATGCCCTTCGCGCGCTCAACGATCTTGCGGTCCTCAAGTGCGGATTTGGCGTCGGCCAGTTCCCGCTTCAGGCGGCTGAAGGCATTGAAGCGGCTGACGGCCATATCGAGAATGGGTTTGACGCGCTCTTTCTTCAGCCCATCCACAATATAGGCCGAAACGCCTGCCTCCACGGCTGCCTCGATGGATGCTGTGTCGGATCGGTCCACAAACATGGCGATGGGTCGCCCGACAGTGCGGGTGAGCTGGAACAGATGCTCCATCATGTCGCGGTTGGGATTTTCGATATCGATGACAATCACGTCGGGACACAGCGTTTCGATGATGCGCGCCACGCCGTGCACTTCATGAATGACCGTCACACGGTCATGCCCCGCCTCGCGCAATCCCTCCTCGATAATGGAGGCGCGGATGGCGTTTTCGTCGATCACCAATATGGTCAGGTCGCGCAGCGTCATGGGGCATAGATGACGCAGCGCCTATTGATTTGCAATCTTTTTCGGCGCGCTTAAAAAATAGGCGTATTCGCTTTTATTGTTTCGTCAAAACCGGCTGAGGTCCACTTCGGATGCCTTGACAATGATCTCCTGTTTATAAAAGGTTAGCGGCATGAGTGCAGGGGTGGAATTTTTATCAGAAACAAGTCCGATCAGCCGTAAAAGCGCGGCGGAATCGGTCTTTGAGGATTTGCGTCTGGCAATCGTCTCAGGGCGGTTGAGCATTGGCACGCGCTTGCCTGCCGAGACGCATCTGGCCGGCAAATACGGCGTTAGCCGACCCATTGTGCGTGAGGCGCTGCGCTCTTTGCAGACGCTTGGAATGACGCAGACGCGGACAGGCAGCGGCACATTTGTTTTGACCGACAGGCCAAGCCCCGAGCTGAGCTATGGTGGTTACTCCGCCCGCGACCTCATCGAGGCCCGGCCCTATATTGAAGTTCCCGCTGCCGGATGGGCCGCCGTTCGGCGCACGGGTGAGCAACTCACCGGTATTCTGAAGCTTTGTGATGCGATGGATGCGCAGGAAGATGCGCAGAAATGGGTCAAGCTGGACTCGGAGTTTCACGGCGCCATTGCCGAAGCGTCCGGCAATTCGGTTTTCGCCAAAGTCCTTTCTGATGCGCGCGATTCGCTCAGCCAGCAATCGGGACTGCTGAACGTCATGGCTGACCGGCGCGCTGCCTCGAATATCGAGCATCGTCTGATTGCGGAAGCCATCGCGGCGGGATCGGATGAAGCGGCCAGAAGCGCCATGGAAGCCCATCTTGGTCGGGTCAAGCAGATCATTACGTCCATCATGACCGATCGCAGGCCACTCGGATAAGGTGGCCTTGTCTGCGTCGCAACCTTTAGCGACGCATGGTTCCCGACGATTGACAGCTCGCCAGCGTGCAGCTCGAATGGCGCTCACCCGCGCCAGAACGCTTTTACGCCAACCTCATATCTTCAGTTGTTTTCATCCAGTTTGCGGCCTCACGCCGGGGCTTTCTGGTCGTTCACGCGTGTCAGGCCGTCTGGAATGATGCTTGACGTCAGAAAATTTGGCACGTATTTGAGATCGCAAAATCTGTCTTACAGCATAACAGACTTATATTTCGCTTTGAAATTTTTAACGCCAAGCCGCCAAAGCCGTTGCGTCTGGCCCAAGATGCCAGACCTCATGAGACGGATGTGCGGATGACTTAAGCTCTGAGGGAGGGGCGATTGTCAGTAAAGTCAAATCAGCAAAATCACGAACGAGACCTTCAGTCTAAAGAGGACCTTGGATTTCACAAGGCTCTCAAGCCGCGCCAGATCCAGATGATTGCCATTGGTGGCGCCATCGGAACGGGGCTTTTTCTTGGGGCAGGCGGCCGTCTTGCCGCAGCGGGTCCCGCATTGGTTTTTGTCTATGCCATCTGCGGCTTCTTCGCTTTTCTGGTGCTGCGCGCACTGGGAGAGCTGATCATGCACCGCCCCTCATCCGGCTCCTTCGTGTCCTATGCCCGTGAGTTCTACGGCGAGAAAATGGCCTTTGCCGTTGGCTGGATGTACTGGATGAACTGGGCCATGACGTCAGTTGCCGATGTGACGGCGGTGGCGATCTACATGAATTTCTTCAAGCAATATGTGCCGTGGATGCAGGGTATCGACCAATGGGTCTTTGCGCTTGGCGCGCTGGTTATCGTGCTGGGCATGAATATGCTGTCGGTAAAGGTTTTCGGTGAGCTTGAGTTCTGGTTCAGCCTGATCAAGGTCGTCGCTCTTGCCACCTTTCTGGTCGTTGGCGTCTATTTCGTTATTTTCGGCACGCCCATTGAAGGCCATGTGACGGGGTTCAGCCTCATCAGTGATAATGGCGGTTTCTTCCCCAATGGCATTTTGCCAGCCTTCATCATTATCCAGGGGGTGCTGTTTGCCTATGCGTCCATTGAGCTGATTGGCACTACGGCGGGCGAAACCGAAGACCCGCGCAAGGTTATTCCCGGCGCAATCCGCACGGTGGTGTTCCGGTTGCTGGTGTTTTATGTCGGCTCGGTTCTGCTTTTGTCGCTTCTTTTGCCCTACACCGCCTACAAGGCAGGTGAGAGCCCGTTCGTGACCTTCTTCGGCTCCATCGGCATCGAGGGTGCAGATATAATTATGAACCTTGTGGTGCTCACGGCGGTTCTTTCGTCGCTCAATGCCGGGCTTTATTCCACAGGCCGCATCCTTCATTCCATGGCAATCTCCGGTTCAGCGCCGGCGGCACTGGCTAAAATGAACAAGGCTGGCGTACCCTATGGCGGCATTGCAGTCACGGCAGTCGTCACCGTCATTGGCGTCATCATGAATGCCTTCGTGCCCGCTGAAGCCTTTGAAATTGCCCTCAATCTTTCTGCGCTGGGCATTATTTGCGCGTGGGGAGTCATCGTGTTATGCCAACTTAAGCTGTGGCATCTGTCGCGGCGGGGGAAAATGAATCGTCCTGATTTCAGAATGTTCGGCGCCCCCTATACTGGCATAATGACGCTTGTCTTTCTTTTCAGCGTGCTGGTGCTGATGGCGCTGGATTATCCTGCTGGCACATTGACGGTCGGTTCGCTCGTCATCATTGCGCCAGCTCTTGTTGCGGGTTGGTATATGTTGCGAAATCGCATCCATGAACTGGCGAAAGCCGATGCAGACAGACGCTCTGGCTCCGGGGCAGATCGTGGGCACTGATCTGTCGAAAATGCGGGTGGCCGTCATCGCCACCGGCGGCACCATTGCCAGCAAACGCGGAGAAGATGGCGCGGCAAGGCCCGCGCTGTCAGGCGAGGCGCTTGTGTCTGGCCTGTCTTCCGCAGATGTGCTGGTCAAGCCCGTGGAGTTGATGGCAAAGGATTCCTCCAGCCTGACGCTGTCCGATATGCAGGATATCAGCGAGGCGGTCGGCAAGGAGCTTGCCGATCCCGCCGTCGATGGGATCGTCATTCTGCATGGGACCGATTCCATGGAGGAAAGCGCCCTTCTGGTTCATCTCCAGCACCATTTGACCAAACCCGTCATCTTTACCGGTGCCCAGTTCACCGCAGATCATTCGCTCTCAGATGGTCCGGGCAATCTTTCGGCCGCCATCGAAGCGAGTGTCGATCCATCCAATATCGAGAGGGGCGTCCTTGTCTGCTTCGGCGGAACGCTGTTTCCGGCATGGGGCCTTTACAAGCGCTCATCGGATGAGAGCAATGCCTTTGATCTGGCGGGCCATGTTCTCTGTCCGCAAAGCCCCGGCCTGTCCGCAAGCGTCAAAGATGTCAGAGTGGATATCGTCGCGATCTATCCGGGCTGTGATGCAACCCATATCGATGCCAGCCTGAATGCAGGCGCTGACGGTATCGTTCTGGCTGCGCTGGGCTCCGGCAATGCCAATGTGCGCATTGTCGAAGCCGTTGGCCGGTGCCGGGAGGCGAAGGTTCCCGTCGTCGTTTCCAGCCGCGTGCCGACGGGCATTCTCGTTGCCGGTTATGGCGGCGGCGGCGGCGGTCACGATTTGGGTGCGGCAGGCGCCATTCATTCGCAGACATTGAGAGCCGGTCAGTCACGGATGTTGCTGGCGGCAATGATTGCCTCGGAAAAAACGACTGATGAAATGCGCATCGCATTCAGCGATTTCGAAAAAGTGGCCAAATCGTGATTTTATTGGGAACCTTTTGGTAGTGGATTGTGTTTTCGGCGCGGGAGACCACGCCGGGGGCATTTTATGGCAATTACATCCACTGCAGTAGTCCTGACTCTGATTGGTTTAGCAATTTTTGGCTTCGGCTCACAGCTCGCAATGCTGGGCGGTAGCCTCTATTACGCATTGGCTGGCATCGCATTCATTTTGACCGGCGCTCTGCTGTTCAAAAGAAACAAGCTCGCTCTTCACTTTTACGCGGTTTTCGTTGTGGCCACGCTCTTATGGGCGTTGTGGGAAGTCGGCTTTGACTGGTGGCAACTGGGCCCACGCGGCGGCTTCATCATCGTGGTCGGCATGTGGCTTCTTATGCCATGGATCAGAAAGCCTCTGGGCTTTACCAGCCCCACGGGCATCTCCTACGGCGCAAACGCGGTTCCACTTTTGACTGCCGTTCTGGTTTCCGTGGGTGCAGCAGCATTTGCGATGACGCAGGACCCGCATGACATGGAAGGCGCGCTGCCCACCGACGTGGTGACCGCATCGCCTTCTTTTGGAAATCCGGTTCCCGATAATGAATGGCATCAATACGGCCGAACCTCCTATGGCCAACGCTATTCGCCGCTGGCGCAGATCAACACGCAGAATGTCGGCGATCTGAAGGAAGCCTGGCGCTACCAGACGGGCGACGTCAAATTGCCTGATGATGTGGGTGAGACAACCTATCAGGTGACTCCCTTAAAAGTCGGCAATTCGCTTTACCTTTGCACACCGCACAACTGGGCCATCGCCATCGATGCGGCCACCGGCAAGGAAAAATGGAAATATGATCCAAATGCAGGTCTGAACCCGGATCGCCAGCATCAGACATGCCGTGGCGTTACCTATTATGCGGATCCTGCTGCACAGGCAGGTGCCGCCTGCGCACAGCGTGTCTATCTACCGACATCGGACGCGCGGTTGATTGCGCTTGACGCTTTGACCGGGCTCGTTTGCGAAGGATTTGCCGATAAGGGCACGCTGCAGCTGGCCAACGGCATGAAGTACAATCCAGCAGGCTACTATTACTCTACATCCCCGCCTGTCGTCGTCGGCAACAAGATCATCATCGGTGGCGCGGTCAACGACAATTATTCAACGCAGTCGCAGTCCGGCGTCATCAGGGCATTCGATGTCAACACCGGTGCGCTGATCTGGAATTGGGATTCGGGCAACCCGACCCAGACACAACCGCTTCAGGCTGGTCAAACCTATACGACCAACTCGCCCAACAGCTGGTCCATCTTCAGCGTCGATGAAGCGCTGGGTCTCGTTTATATTCCGCTGGGCAATCAGGTTCCTGACCAGCTTGGCATGGGCCGCAGCGAAAGCGTCGAGAAATACTCGTCCTCCATCGTCGCGCTCGATATCAACACCGGACAGGATCGCTGGGTCCGCCAGACGGTGCACCACGACCTCTGGGATATGGATGTTCCCGCGCAGCCCGTGTTGCTCGACATTACCAGACAGGATGGCCAGTCCGTTCCGGCTCTGGTCGGGCCAACGAAGCAGGGCGATATCTATGTGCTGGATCGACGCAATGGTGAGCCGCTGCTGGGCATAACGGAAGAGAAAGCACCGGGTGGTGCAATCCCTGAAGATTTCACGTCTCCGACGCAGCCGACATCCGCTCTGTCGTTCAAGCCAGAGCCGCTGGTTGAATCGAACATGTGGGGTGTCTCCATGTTCGACCAGCTGGCCTGCCGGATCAAATTCCATCAGTTGAATTATGAAGGCCGCTATACGCCGCCATCGCTTAACGGCTCGCTGATTTATCCCGGCAATTTCGGCACCTTCAACTGGGGTTCGGTAGCTGTCGATCCGGAACGGCAGGTCATGTTTGGCATGCCGACATACCTCGCCTTCACGTCTCAGCTCGTGCCACGCGACCAGATTCCGGCCAAGGGGCAGGATGAAAAGGGCAGCGAGCAGGGTCTGAACAGAAATGATGGCGCGCCCTATGGCGTGTTGATGGGACCCTTCCTCGGACCGCTCGGCATTCCATGCCAGGCTCCACCATGGGGTTATGTTGCAGGTGCTGATCTGCGCACGGGTGACGTTGCCTACAAGCACAAGAACGGCACCGTCTATGACATGACGCCGCTTCCCCTGCCTTTAAAGGTTGGCGTTCCCGGCATTGGTGGCCCCATGATTACCAAGGGTGGCGTTGCCTTCCTCGGTGCGGCGGTGGACAATTATCTGCGCGCCTATGATCTGACCACGGGCAAGCAGCTTTGGGAAGGCCGTCTTCCAGCCGGTGGACAGGCTACGCCGATGACCTATGCCATGGATGATGGAAAACAGTACGTGGTGATGGTGGCAGGCGGCCATGGCTCCGTCGGCACAAAGCCCGGTGACTATGTCATCGCCTACACGCTGCCATAAACAGCTATAAGATTGATAATTCGAGATGGAAGCCGGGAAGAGATTCCCGGCTTTTTGGTGCGATAGGACGAGCCGTGAAACATCGAAAATCAACGCTTGCAAGTCGATATGTAATAACATAACAATTATTCGACTTGACGGTATGTCGCGATTGCGTCTAACTGGTTGCGACGGTTCCAAGCGAGCAATCGTAAGGAATAATAGGGAATACGGTGAGGACTTACATCCGATGCCGTGGCTGCCCCCGCAACTGTGAGCGGATTGTCGAGCCCTATGACGCTTTTTTTAAAAGTGTCATGCCACTGCAAAGCGATTTGCGGGAAGGTTGGGCGAAGGCGCAAATCCGTGAGCCAGGAGACCTGCCGTCATATGTTCAATCCAATTCGCGGGCGGGGATGCCCGGAACAGGAGACGTTGTGATTGCATCGAGCGCTAGCCTGCGCCTTATTCATCTGCCATGTCCCGGTTTCAGATCGTCCCAACGTCCCGTTTTTGCGGGCTGACAATCTAAACATGTTCATACCCAGTTGCGCCTTGCGCAACTCATGACGATCGGGGACTATCGAAATGACATTACACTTCAGGCACGCCATGGGCGCTGCCATCTTCGCGGTTGCAAGCTCGTTTGCGGCGCTGCCTTCTGCCCATGCGGCGCAGACGTCCTATCCTTTGGCACTCAAGAATTGCGGTCGGGATGTCACCTTCACGCATGCGCCTGAGCGCACCGTCGCCGTTGGACAGAGCACCACGGAAATTCTCTATCTGCTGGGCCTTTCAGATAAGGTTGTCGGCACGGCGGTTTGGGTCGGCCCTGTGATCAAGGGCTATGAAGAAGCCAATGCCAAGATCGACCGGCTTGCGGATAATGACCCGAGTTTCGAGAGCGTTCTGGCCAAGAAGCCGGATCTGGTCACGGTCCAGTATCAATGGCATGTCGGCCCGGAAGGTGTGGTTGCCAAGCCGGAGCAGTTTGAAGAACTGAAGATCCCGGTCTACACATCGCCCGCCGATTGCACCGGCAAGGACAATTCCGGTGGTGGGGATGGCGTGCGCCATTCCGTGTTCACCATGGACCTGATCTATCAGGAAGTGACCGACCTTGCGCAAATCTTCAATGTTCAGGACAAGGGCGAGAAGCTGGTGGCCGAACTGAAGGCACGCGAAGAGGCTGCACGCAAGAAGATCGTTTCCGCAAAGGGCCAGCTTTCCGCAGTCTTCTGGTTTTCCAGCGCAGAGCTTGCAATCGACCCTTACGTTGCAGGCAAAAACGGTGCACCCGGCTATATCATGTCGGCACTCGGCATCAAAAATGTCATCGAAAGCAATGAAGAGTGGCCGACGGTCGGTTGGGAAACCATCGGCAAGGCTAATCCCACCATCGTCGTCGCGGGCAAGATGGATCGCAGGCGCTTTCCGGCAGATGATGTCGTGCTCAAGCAGAAGTTCCTGAAGGAAGATCCGGTTACCAGCCTTATGCCAGCTGTCAAAGAAGGCCATATCGTAACCATGGACGCACAGGCCATGAACCCGACGATCCGCACCATCGATGGTATCGAAGTTCTGGCCGATGCTATCGTCCAGCTTGGGCTTTCCAACTAGGCCATGGGTGCCTGCTTCACCATAACCCGTGCCGTCTTGCTGGCGGCCGGGCTCCTGGGCTTGGCGCTCTGGCTCGGCGCGGCCATTGGCGAGACATCCATTTCCATGGATGTCGTTGCCAAGACAGTGGCAAACCGCGTGTTCGATGCTGGCTATCCGCTGGATGCGATCGATGAAGGCATCATCTGGAACTATCGGCTCAGTCGGGCGGTGGTTGCGGCCTGCTGCGGTGCAGCCCTTGCGTTGTCGGGCGTCGTGCTTCAGGCGCTGCTGCGCAATCCGCTGGCCGACCCCTATATTCTTGGCATTTCAGCTGGTGCATCGACGGGCGCGGTTGGCGTTGCCATTCTCGGCTTTGGCGCTGGCATGCTCACCATGCCGCTCGGCGCGTTCCTCGGCGCGCTCACAGCCTTTGCCCTCGTCAGCCTACTTGCCCTGAGGGCTGGCAGCGGAAACAGCGCCATCATTCTAGCCGGCGTGGCGGGTTCGCAGCTTTTCAATGCCATCACCTCCTTTATCGTGACGAAGGCGGCCAATGCCGAACAAGCGAGGGGCATCATGTTCTGGCTGCTCGGCAACCTCTCCGGTGTGCGCTGGCCAGATGTCTGGCTGGCCTTGCCGGTCACGCTTATCGGCCTTTTGGTCTGTTTATGGCATGCGCGCGCTCTGGATGCCTTTACCTTCGGCTCCGGTTCGGCTGCCTCGCTCGGCATACCGGTTCGGCGTGTCTACATTGTTCTCACCGGCATCTGCGCGCTGATGACGGCCATCATGGTCAGCATTGTCGGCTCCATCGGCTTTATCGGTCTTGTCATTCCCCATGCCGCACGCATGATCGTCGGCGTTCGCCATGGACGCCTATTGCCCGCTGCGGCCTTGACCGGTGCCGTGTTCATGATCGCGGCAGACATTGTTTCGCGCACCATCATCACCGGTCAGGTCCTGCCGATCGGTGTCATCACGGCGCTGTTCGGTGCCCCGGCCTTCGCGCTCATTCTCAGCCAGCGACGGAGATCGGTATGACCCTTTGCGCGCAGGATCTATGCTGGTCTGCCGGTGGTGTCGAGATTGTGAGGAACGTCAGTCTCGAGATCAGGCCGGGCGAGTTTCTGGGCATTGTCGGGCCCAACGGTTCCGGCAAGACGAGTCTCATGTCGCTTCTCTGCGGCCTTCGAAAGGCGAAATCCGGTCAAGTGACGCTGGACGGGAAGTCCATGGAAAGCCTGAACCGTCGCGATGTCGCACGATCTATCGCCCTTGTTGAGCAGCAGGCGGAGACGCAGGAGCGCATCAACGCCCGTCAGGCCGTCGAGCTTGGTCGCACGCCGCATAAAAGCGCCCTGTCGCCATGGTCGGCGCAGGATGATGCCATTGTGGATCAGGCATTGCAGGATGTCGATGCAAAGCATCTTTCAAAGCGCATGTGGCACACGCTATCGGGGGGCGAGCGGCAGCGGCTGCACATCGCCCGCGCCCTGGCCCAGAAGCCGGATATTCTGCTTCTGGATGAGCCGACCAACCATCTCGATATCGGTCACCAGATTGCGCTGTTGCACCTTGTGCGCCAGCAGCAGCTGACGGTCGCCGCAGCGCTGCATGATCTCAACCACGCGGCCATGTTCTGTGACCGGGTGGCGGTGATGAGGGCGGGTGAGCTTGTGGCGCTTGGCAAGCCATCGACGGTCTTCACGGCTAGCCTGATCGCGGATGTGTTTGGTGTCGAAGTCGATGTGGAAGCGGGTGATGGCGACATGTGCCACATTCGCTATCGGGCTCCAAAGTAAGGGTGGCGCGGCATCTTTAGAAAGGCCTGTTGCCTTTCTTGTCCAATTCCCCCTGCCGCGCCTCTTGAATTGCAGCGACGGCCTCCCACATCTCCACCAACCCGCTGGTCCGGGCCCCTCTGGTGAAAGTCTCGGCGCTTTCACGATGTCGGACCTTTTCCGACATCATCGCCGAGTGTGCAGAGGTTACGCATGATTTCCGATATTGCCGCATGGCTCGTTACGCTTTTTGTCCTGAACCCCATTCAGGCAGAGGTGCAGGACCGCCTTCAGGGCGCAAATGCCTCAGCCCAATCCCTTCAGCAGTCGCAGCAATGCGTGGCCGCGCAGGGGCCGAAGCTTCTTCAGCGCGCAGGCGAAGATCCATCATGGGCCATTGCAACAATTGCGGGCTACAGCTTCGGCTGGACGTCACCCGTGCAGTTGCTGGATGCTGATGATCCGAACTGCGCCGAGTTGACACGGCTGCTCCAATCCAGCGAGGGTGAAGAAACCAATAGCTGAACTGCTAGTTTTTCAATGCTTGATCGGGTGAGGCAAAGGTGCGCGGCACATCGCCCTGCTGCATGGGCAGCATGTTGCGAATGGCCTGCTGGCCAAGCGTGGAGCCGCTTTTCGTCAGATGATTTCGTGAAAATGTTGTAAACAGGACCAAAGCAGGCCACGCTGCTGGTTCAACGCATGGCAAATGTTTCCACGCGTGCTCAATTGGGACTATTGCCCTCCATGATCCAGCAGTCCAGTCTTTCAGAGATTTTATTATGGCTATCGCAGCAAGGCTACGAGGGCATTGAAGAGGAAAAGCTGCTGTCAGGCTTTTGCACGCGCTGCAATGAGGTTGGCATTTCGATTTCGTCTGCTCTGGTGCTGATGGATACGCTTCACCCGGATTTCGAGGGGCATGCCTTTCGCTGGGATAGCGGCGATGTGGCAGCGTCATCCAGCGTTTATGATTTTACCGATGATGGCAAAGCCCGCGAAGACTGGGAAAGCTCCGTCTTCTTCCATCTCATCAAGGAAAACTCGAATGAAGCCCGGCATCGGTTCTTTGAAGGCGGGCGCTCGACCTTTCGCAAGCTGAACGACATGATGGAGGCCGGACACACCGATTATCTGGCGACCATTCACCGCTTTACCGATCGTGGCAGCGTTGGCGAGATGAATGCCTTTTATTCGCACTGGCTGACACGCCATGCGGAAGGCTTTCATGATGATGAGCTGGCCGCGTTGCGCATGTTGTTGCCCACGCTTGCCCTTGCCTTCAAGACCGCATGCTGCATGCGTATCATCAGCACCATCAGCGATGTCTATCTGGGACGGGATGCTGGCCGCAAGGTCATCAGCGGAACCATCACGCGCGGCGAAGTCGAAAAGATCGATGCTGTCTTATGGTTTTCCGATTTGCGGGATTTCACGGGCATTTCCGAGCGCGCCGAGCCGGACCAGATCATTCCGTTTCTCAATGACTATGCGGGCGTGGTCATCGATGCCATCCACGCCCATGGCGGCAGTGTGCTGAAATTGATCGGGGACGGCATTCTGGCCATTTTCCGTGATGCCGATCAACGCTCTGGATGCGCTGCCGCGCTGGCTGCGGAAATTACCCTGCGAACCAACCTGACCGTGCTGAACCACCGCCGCAAACAGGAGGGACTTCCCATAACGGATGTCTATCTGGGCCTGCATGTGGGCGAAGTCTTCTATGGCAATATTGGCAGCCGTAACCGCCTGGATTTCACCGTCGTCGGCCCCGCGGTCAATGTCGTCAGCCGTATCAGTGGCTTGTGCAGTTCCGTGGGGCGCGACACGGTCATGTCCCGCGAGTTCATGTTGATGTGTCCTGATGACATGCGTGGGCTGATGGTGTCCATCGGGCGCTATGCCCTGCGGGGCTTTGCCCGGGCGCACGAGCTCTTCACCATCGACCCGGAAATGAGCTGAGAACGCGCGTGCCTTATATTAGCAACAGGACGGTTTCGCCTGTTTTGCACCTTGTGCTGTGGGGAGGGCAGGCGTAGCGAAATTGCGGAGATCGGCATTTGCCGTGCATTGTGATTCGTACAATGTCGAACGGCCCGTCGCCCTGATCTGCGTCCGGGATGGGTTGCCATGCAAAAAGGTTTTCTACTGGGGTTGCTTGCTTACGCCAGCTTTTCCTGGGGAGACGCCACCATCAAGTCGCTCGGCTCAGAGGTCAGCGTCTTCGAGATCGGCTTTTTCAGCATCTTGTCATCCGCATCCATCATCTTCTTTTTCAAGCCCAGAGATGAGCATTGGCGCCATTTCTGGCGCATGAGCAGGCCGTGGGCGGTCCATGCGCGCGCCATATCCGGGCTGTTTGCCGGCATTCTCGGCATCTATGCCTTTACCAGCGTGCCGCTGGCGGAAGCCTATGCGCTGATCTTCCTATCCCCGCTTTTCGTCACCATCCTGTCGGCGCTGGTGTTGAAGGAAGATATCGGGCTGTGGCGCTGGTCTGCGGTCATGGCTGGCATTGTCGGCGTCATTCTCGTTGTTCGCCCCGGCTTCAAGACGCTGGAACTAGGGCACTTCGCTGCTATTTGCGTTGCCTTTCTCGCGGGCCTCACCATTGTTCTCCTGCGCTCACTGGCAGGGCGGGAAAAGCGAACCTCCATCATGGGTGTGCTTGTTCTTTATGGCCTGATCTTCAACGGCGTCTTGATGTATCAGGATTTTCAGGTGCCGACATGGCATCAGATCGGCGCTTTCATCATTATTGGCGTCTGCACCGCCGTCGGGCAACTGACGCTGCTCACCGCAACCAAGATTGCGCCCGCCAGCCAGATCGCGCCATCGCATTACTCGCAGATCTTATGGGCGGTTGCCATTGGAGCGTTCTTCTTTGCGGAATATCCGGATACGCTTGCCATTTCAGGTCTGGTCGTGATCGCCGCTGCCGGATTGCTGACGATGATGCGCGAGAAAATCCGCCTCGGTGTGGTGCGCTGGAACCCGTTTTTCCGAAACCGGCTCTGAACTGTTTACAGCGGTTGCCCCACCTGCTCCAGCAACCAGTTCTGAAATGCCCGCGCCAGCACATTGTCCTGCCGTCCTTCTGGCAGGGCAATGTAGTAGCTGTTTTCCGTTTGCAGGGGCACATCGAACACCACCTGCAGAAGGCCGGAATTCAGTTCCGCCTCGATCAGATATCGGGGCAGAAGCGCAAAACCCAGCCCGCTGATGGCGGCTTCGATGAGCATGGAAAACTGATCGAAGCGGCTGCCGCGATAGGCGCTGTCGGTGGCCAATCCATCCATCTCGAACCATTCGGTCCATAATTTCGGGCGCGTGGAAACGTGCAGAAGCGGGCCGTCCAGCATGTCAGCCCGGGTTTTCACCGGGCGGGAAGCCAAGAGGGCAGGGCTTGCGACGGGAACGATGACTTCGTTGCACAGAAAGGTGCAGGTGCCATGCGCCCAAACCGGCTGGCCGTAATGGATCGCAATATCGAAACCCTCCTCATCGAAATCGAAGGGTTGGGAGCGTGATGCCACCGTCAGCACCGTATCTGGCTGGGTGCTGAGGAATTTGTGGAGGCGAGGGGTTAGCCAGCGGCTGCCGAATGTCGGAAGGGTTGCGATGGATAGCGACGCATTGGATGCACCTGATGTGACAGCGCGCACCATGAGCTGTTCGGATTGATGCAGCAATCTTTGCACATCAGGCAGGAATTTACGCCCCGCATCTGATAGCACCACCCGTCTTCGAATACGCTCGAACAGAAGCATGCCGGTTTGCGCTTCCAGATCGCTGATCTGGCGGCTGACGGCGCTTTGTGTCAGGTTCAGCTCTTCTGCCGCGCGCGTGAAATTTCCATGCCTTGCCGCGCATTCGAACGCCTGCAAAGTGACGATATCAGGAACCAGCCGTCTGCGTGTGTCCATTCCAGTCTCGCATCAACAGAACCGGTTTCCTCATTTGAAAACGGCCCTTGAACCCGTATATGATCTGGAAAGAGAATGAAACGGGTATGGCCGCGCGTCAATGTCCCGTTATCTGGAACCAAGGAGCTTTTGTCATGAGCCAATCCGCAAGCAAGGTCGATGTCGTCAAGGAAGCCGGCGCACTTCTGGAAAAGATGGGCGTTTCGCCGGCAGTTTATCAGGGTGGCGATATGGCGTCTTTCAGCCCAGTCAGCGGCGAGGAAATCGCCCGGCTGAAAACGGTTTCTGCAAGCGACGTCTCAGCTATCGTTGAAAAGGCTGACGCAGCCTTCCGCACATGGCGTCTGGTGCCAGCACCCAAGCGCGGCGAGCTGGTGCGCCTTTTGGGCGAAGAATTGCGTGCAGCGAAGGATGATCTTGGCCGGCTCGTTTCGCTGGAGGCTGGCAAGATCACCTCTGAAGGTCTCGGCGAAGTGCAGGAAATGATCGATATCTGCGATTTCGCGGTCGGTCTTTCGCGCCAGCTCTATGGCCTGACGATTGCAACCGAACGTCCCGGCCACCGCATGATGGAAACCTGGCATCCCCTTGGCGTCGTCGGCGTCATCTCCGCCTTCAACTTTCCCGTTGCCGTCTGGGCGTGGAATGCCGCACTTGCCATCGTCTGCGGTAATGCCGTCGTCTGGAAGCCATCGGAAAAGACACCGCTGACGGCGCTTGCCGTTCAGGGCATTTTCGAGCGCGCCATTGCCCGCTTCGATGATGCGCCCGAGGGTTTGAGCCAGGTCATCATCGGTGATCGCACCGTTGGCGAAGCGCTTGTCGATCATCCGAAAGTGCCGCTGGTTTCTGCCACCGGTTCCACCCGCATGGGCCGCGATGTGGCTCCGCGCCTGGCCAAGCGATTTGCCCGCGCCATTCTGGAACTCGGCGGCAACAATGCCGGTATCGTCTGCCCCTCTGCCGATCTCGACATGGCGCTGCGCGCCATCGCCTTCGGTGCCATGGGTACTGCCGGCCAGCGTTGCACCACGCTTCGCCGTCTCTTCGTGCATGACAGCGTCTATGACCAGCTCGTTCCGCGTCTGAAGAAGGCTTACGGTTCGGTTTCCATCGGCAACCCGCTGGAAACATCCGCGCTCGTCGGTCCGCTTATCGACAAGGCGGCGTTTGATGGCATGCAGAAGGCATTGGAAGAGGCTGGCAAGCATGGCGGAGTCATCACCGGTGGCGAGCGTGTTGCTGAAGCGGCTAAGGACACCGCTTTTTACGTCAAACCCGCGCTGGTCGAAATGCCGAAGCAGGTTGGCCCTGTTCTGGAAGAAACCTTCGCGCCCATTCTGTACGTCATGAAATACAGCGATTTCGATCAGGCCGTTGCAGATCATAACGCTGTTGCCGCCGGTCTTTCCTCCTCCATCTTCACCCGCGACCTTCAGGAAGCAGAGCGCTTCATGGCGGCGGATGGTTCCGATTGCGGCATTGCAAACGTCAATATCGGCACATCAGGTGCGGAAATTGGCGGTGCCTTCGGTGGTGAGAAGGAAACGGGCGGCGGTCGCGAATCCGGCTCCGACGCATGGAAGGCCTACATGCGCCGTGCGACCAACACCGTGAACTATTCCAAGGCGCTGCCACTGGCGCAGGGCGTGACGTTCGATATCGAGTAGTTTGGCGATATCGAATAATCTGGCGACATCGAACAAGCTTTAAAAAATGGCCGCTGGCGAGATTGGGTTCTCGCCAGCGGTTTTTCTTTAGCCGATGGACATCAGGCTGGCATTTCCGCCTGCTGCCGTCGTGTTGACGCTGACGGAGACTTCTTCCAGCAACCAGTTCAGATTGTAGGGCTGCTCAGCGCCCTGCAATTGCTCTGTCTTTGCGGACTGAACCAGAACCAGCGGTCCGGGAAGGCCAGCAATACGGGTGTTGAGCTGCTGCACCCGCTCTGCGTCCCCCTCGATCAATGCACCGGCAAACGGCCCTGCTGCTTCCCAATCGCTTGACCATGTGATGCGGGCAGCGACGCTGGATGGCAGGCCATCAAGCTCCGCGTCCAGTTTCGTTTCCCGGTCGATCACGACAGTATTTCCGGCTGCGCGGGCGGCTGCCAGTTGGCGGAAAAGCCCGTCTCTTGTCTGTGGCGCAAGCAGCACCTGGCCACGCGGATGCAGCGCATAAAGATTGCGCTCGCCGACAGGGCCTGCAAGTTCGGTCTCAAAGCCAAGGCCTGAAAGATTGCCAGACGCCCGCACCACTTGCGCGGCGGCCTTGTCGTTTTTCGCGTCCAGCCATCTGGCGAGATCGGCCATCGCCGTGTCCTGCTGCTGGCCCTTGCGCTCAACCAGAGGCGGGTTTTTGGTGAGCCGTCCCAGATAAAGCGGGCCGCCAGCCTTGGGGCCGGTGCCGGACAGACCACGGCCACCGAAGGGCTGCACTCCCACGACCGCACCGATGATGTTGCGGTTGACATAGAGATTGCCAGCCTTCACCCGTGAAAGCACATGCGCGATGGTCGTATCGAGGCGCGTATGCAGGCCAAAGGTCAGGCCGTAGCCGGTGGCGTTGATGTCGTCGATCAACCGGTCCAGCTTTTCGCGCTTGAAGCGGATGACGTGCAGAACCGGACCGAAGACTTCGCGCTTGAGATCGGACAGGGATTTCAGCTCGATGATGGTGGGCGGCACGAAGGTGCCCTTGTCCGTCTCGCCGCTCGGGGTGATCTGCTCGATGGAGTTGCCAAGGGCACGCATCGCCTCGATGTGCTTCTCGATGTTGTCCCTGGCTTCCAGCGTAATCACCGGGCCAACATCCACACTCAGCTGATCGGTTCTGCCGATGCGCAGCTCGTGCAGGGCACCCTTCAGCATGGTCAGCGTCCGGTCAGCAACATCGTCTTGAAGGCACAGCACGCGCAGCGCCGAGCAACGTTGACCGGCACTGTCGAAGGCGGATGCTATGACATCGGCCACGACCTGCTCGGCAAGTGCCGAAGAATCGACGATCATGGCGTTCTGGCCACCGGTTTCGGCGATGAGCGGAATGGGGCGGCCATCGCTGGATACCCGGTCTGCCAGTTGTTTCTGGATCAGACGGGCCACTTCGGTGGAGCCGGTAAACATCACGCCTGCGGTCGGGCTTGCACCCACCAGTTGGGCGCCGGTCTTGCCATCGCCGGCAAGAAGCTGGACGGCATCAGCGGGCACGCCCGCCTCATGCAACATGCGAATGGCCTCAGCGGCAATCAGCGGCGTTTCCTCGGCAGGTTTTGCCAGCACCGGGTTGCCAGCCACAAGCGCGGCGGCAACCTGCCCGATGAAGATCGCCAGCGGAAAATTCCACGGGCTGATGCAGACGATAGGGCCAAGGGCCTGTTGCTGGGGACCGAATGTCGCGCGGGCTTCATGGGCATAGTAGCGCAGGAAATCGATGGCTTCGCGCACTTCGGCAATGGCATTTGGTGCCGATTTGCCAGCCTCGCGCATGATGAGGCCAAGCAGGGTCGGCAATCTCTCCTGAATGACGTCAGCTGCTTTCTCCAGGCAGGCGGCGCGCTCCTCAACTGGTGTCTGCGACCAGTTGGACGAGGCTGCGGCTTCCAGCGCTTTGGCAACGTCTTCTTCGCTTGGCTCTGTCACGGTGCCGACCACATCCGTGTGGTCGCCGGGGTTGAGGACAGAGCGCGTTGCGCCTGAGGACAGAGGCGAGGCGGCTTTCCATTCCATGGCGACGCTTGCGGATAAGGCTTCGCTGAGTGATGCCAGCACCATGTCATTGGCAAGGTCCAGCCCTGCCGAGTTGGTGCGGGTGCCGAAGAGATTGGCGGGCTTTGCGATTTTTTCGTGCTGCGCGCCGGGAGCGGGCATGGCTTTCACCACGGCGACCGGGTCATCCAGAAGCTGGTCGATGGCGACATTCGGATCGGCGATACGGTTGACGAAGGAGGAGTTCGCGCCGTTTTCCAGCAACCGGCGCACAAGGTAGGCCAGAAGCGTTTCATGGGTTCCAACAGGCGCATAGAAGCGGCACGGGCGGTCGAGATTGTTCCTGCCGACGACCTCGCTGTAGAGTGGCTCTCCCATGCCGTGCAGGCACTGAAACTCATAGTCTCCGATTTTGAAGTCGGGACCGGCCAGATGGTAGATCGTTGCCAGCGATTGCGCATTGTGGGTGGCAAATTGCGGGAAGACCACATCGCGTGCGGCCAGAAGCTTGGTGGCGCAGGCAATGTAGGATACATCCGTGTGAACCTTGCGGGTAAAGACGGGGAAGTCGTCCAAACCATCCAGCTGTGCGCGCTTGATTTCCGCATCCCAATAGGCACCCTTGACGAGGCGCACCATGATGCGCCGGTTGGAGCGGCGCGCAAGATCAATAATGTAATCCAGCACGAAGGGGCAGCGGCGGCTATAGGCCTGCACGACAAAGCCCAGTCCGTGCCAGTTGCCAAGCTCTGCATCCAGCGCAAGCGTTTCGAGAAGGTCGAGCGAAAGCTCCAGCCGGTCAGCCTCTTCAGCATCGATGTTGAGGCCGATGTTATAGCCCTTGGCCAGCAGCATCAGGGATTTGACGCGCGGCAGAAGCTCATCCATCACACGCTGTGCCTGCGCCCTCACATAGCGCGGGTGCAGCGCAGAAAGCTTGATGGAAATGCCGGGGCCGCCATAGACGCCGCGACCTGCGGAAGCCTTGCCGATGGCGTGAATGGCCTGCTCGTAATCGCGGTAGTAACGCTCGGCATCTTTTGCCGTCGTCGCTGCTTCGCCCAGCATGTCGTAGGAATATTGAAAGCCCTGCGCTTCCAGCGGTTTGGAGCGGTTGATGGCCTCGGCAATGGTTTGTCCTGTCACAAACTGCTCACCCATCATCCGCATGGCCATATCCACGCCCCGGCGAATGACCGGTTCGCCTGCGCGGGAGATCAGTTTTGTCAGCGCTGCCGAAAGCCCCTTGTCGTTGACGGTGGAGGTCAGCTTGCCGGTGATGACGAGACCCCATGTTGCGGCGTTGACGAAGAGCGAACGCCCGCCGCCCAGATGCGAGCGCCAGTCGCCGGTGGCGATCTTGTCGCGGATCAGCGCGTCACGGGTGGCGGCATCGGGAATGCGCAATAGCGCTTCGGCAAGGCACATCAGCGCCACGCCTTCCTGGCTGGAAAGCGAATATTCCTGCACCAGTCCCTCGACACCGGTGCCTTTCGCCTTAGCGCGAAGGGCGGTGACCAGTTTGCGCCCGATAGTGCGGATCGTCGCCGCCTGTTCCGGCGACACGGTGGCGGCCTCAAGCAGTGGTGCCACGCATTCCGGTTCAGACCGGCGCGTCGCCTCGGTAATAGCCCGGCGAAGCGGCGTCTGCGGCTGTGTCTGCGGTGCAAAACGGGCAAAGACACCGTCTGCTGCATCGGTCTGTGGTGTGGCAAGCGCGGCTACATATTCGGCCATGGGTCCGGTCCCTGATATCGGTGATGAGCGCCTCGATCTCGACGCTGTTGTTCTGATATGATCTTACCATTGCCGGTGAAGTTGCTATGGTCCTATTTCAGCGATATATTGGGACAAAATAACTTATAATATCGGCTTTTGAAGGCAATATGGATGCCAAAACCATCTGAAACAGGCGATCTTGATCACTTCGATCTGAAGATATTGGGCGCTTTGAGCGAGGATGGGCGCATGTCCATTCTGGAATTGTCGCGGCAGGTTGGCCTGTCGAAAACGCCATGCCAGACACGGCTGAAGCGTCTGGTCGATCAAGGTTATATTCTGGGCTTTCGCGCCATGCTCAACCCGGCCAAGCTGGGGCTGGAGCATATTGCATTTACGGAGGTCAAATTGTCGGATACGCGCGAAAAGGCGCTGGAGGATTTCAACACCGCCGTTCGCAAGATCAAGGAAGTGGAAGAGTGCCACATGATCGCGGGTGCGTTCGACTATCTACTGAAGGTGCGCACCACCGATATCCGCAAATACAGGCGCGTGCTGGGCGAAAAAATCTCCAGCCTTCCATGCGTGGCCAATACCTCTACCTTTGTGGTGATGCAGTCTGTGAAGGAAGGCGGAATATAAAAAGGCGCAGCCGTGAGGCCGCGCCGTTTTGAAGTGTCTTGTAGTTTGGCTTAGCGTACCGCTGATGCCGCCGTGACAGCTGTCATCTGGGCATCGGGACCAAACTCGTTTTCGTCCTGAATGCCGAGCAGTTCCTGAAGGCGCAGACGAGCGCGGCTGACGCGGCTTTTGATGGTGCCGACAGGGCAACCGCAGATTTCCGCAGCTTCCTCATAGGCAAAACCGGATGCGCCGATCAGCAGAATGGCTTCACGCTGGTCTTCAGGCAACTTGGCAAGCGCCGTCTTGAAATCTGCCAGATCGACAGACCCATGCTGTTCTGGTGGAACAGACAGACGCGAGGTGTAAGCACCATCGGTATCCTGAACTTCACGGCCGGATTTTCTGATCTGGCTGTAGAATTCGTTGCGAAGGATCGTCACCAGCCATGCACGCATATTGGTGCCGGGCTGATAGCTTTCCTGCTTTGCCCACGCCTTCATGATCGTGTCCTGCACCAAATCGTCGGCGCGGTCACGGGATCTGATGAGGGAAATGGCAAAAGCGCGCAGATTTGGCAAGGCCGCCAGCATCTCACGCTTGAAATTGTATTCGTTCTTGTTTGGCTCTTCTACCATCACAGACCCGACGCTTTCGCTTTGTTTTCAGCTTCGTCGAGTTTTTCAAGCAAATCGAGGAACTTGTCTGGAATGCCCTCGTCTTGAACTGTGTCGTAAAGTTCGCGTAATTTGCGGGATATCACCGTTCGCCCCGAATCCGGGACTGTCGGCGACTTCCCCTTATCAGACGGTTCCTGATCTGATTGAAACATGCTCATGATTTCCGGTATTCCTAATGTGTCATGACTCATAATGCCTATCTAAAAAAAATGTTCCAGCCGACCGGAACTTTTTTTTAGATGCCACGTTTTTTCGTTTAGGTTTGCGATGCAAGCCGCACGATTCCAGGGGAGAATTTTATGTCAGTTTCTACACGCATTGCACCACACCTGCCTTATTTGCGCAGGTTCGCGCGTGCTGTTTGCGGTTCACAATCCACTGGTGACGCTTACGTTGCCGCCAGCCTGGAAGCATTGATTGCCGATGTCAGCATTTTTCCGCAGACCAGCAGTGACCGGGTCTCGCTCTATCAATTGTTCGTATCGATTTTTAGTTCCGTCACGATCAACATCAAGACCGATGAAAACCTCACAGGCTGGGAAAAGCGCGCCTCCGCGAACCTCTCTGCCGTGCCAGCGGTTCCACGCCAGGCGTTCCTCCTGACCACAGTCGAGGAATTCTCCATGGCCGAAGTCGCAGAAATCCTTCGCGTGCCTGAAGCGCATGTTGGCAAGCTGATCGATGAAGCGGCAACCGAAATTGCCCGTCAGGTCGCCACTGACATCATGATCATCGAAGACGAGCCATTGATCGCGATGGACATCGAGCAGATGGTAACGGATCTGGGCCATAATGTTACCGGCATTGCGCGCACTCACAAGGAAGCGCTTGAGCTGTTCCACCGTACCCAGCCAAAGATGATCCTTGCGGATATTCAGCTGGCAGACGGAAGCTCCGGTCTGGAAGCCATGAAGGAAATCCTTCAGATGACCACGCTCCCCGTGATCTTCATCACTGCCTTCCCTGAGCGTCTTCTGACGGGCGAGCGTCCTGAGCCGACATTCCTTGTGACCAAGCCGTTCAATCCTGATATGGTGAAGGCGCTGATCAGCCAGGCGTTGTTCTTCAATGAAAGTTCACGTGTCGCTGCTTAAATAGCTCTCTACTTAGAAGATTTTGGAACTCGGGTTGTTACTCGGCGTTGAGGTCTGCGTGTTTGTTCAAAACAAAGCGACCTTGATCGCCGTTCCCCGTTAGGAGACCATATTGCATCGGCTGGCGTGGCATAATGCGGGGCGGGATGAGGGCGACCTTCACGATTCACTCGTGTTGGCTCTTCTCGATTCCGACGAAACGGTCATGCTGCAGGACCGTGACAAAGAGTATATCTTCATCGCGAACCTGCCCGATGTGTGGAACCTCCCACAGGAAACGGCTCAGGAGCCAACTGACATCAGCATGTTCGGCGAAGATTTGGCCGCCCGGTTGGCCGATCTCAAGAAAGACCTGACCTCTGCTGGTAGCAGGGGCATGCTGGAAGTGAATGCCGGGAAGGACCGCGTCTTCCAGTTTCACGTCTATTCCACCGTCAACATGTCCGGGCAGCGCGTTCTCAAAACGACGATCCGAGAGATCACCGCCGAGCGCAGGCGCGAGCAATTGCTCCGCTCGCTTCTGCGCGAAGTCAGCCACAGGTCCAAAAATCTCCTCGCCATCATCCAGAGCCTTGCTGCACAGACGGCGCGGTTCAGCTTCACCAAAGAAGATTTTCTGCGCAAGTTCCGGGGCAGGTTGCATGCGCTTGCTCAGTCGCAGGATCTGATCACGGATTCCGACTGGCGTGGCGCAGAAATCTTTGACCTGCTCAAGCAGCAGGCCGATCTCTATCTGCCGGAATATCCGCATTTGATACAGATGAGAGGCGAAAACCTTCTCCTTAATCCCAATGGTGCGCTTTATGTGGGGCTGGCGTTCCACGAACTCGTCGTCAACACCGTTAGCCATGGCGGAAACCTGTCCCGCCACCTTCCTCTGACGCTGGATTGCCGCAAGGACGGAGAGTTCTTCGAAGTGCGCTGGACTGAGCCTCTCGGTGGCAGCGGTGCCGTCATGTCCTCTGGTGATGGGGACAAGAGAAGCAATTTCGGCAGCGTTGTGCTGGAAAAGGTTGTTCCCGCAGCCCTCGGTGGCGAAGCGCGCTATCAGGTGCACGCCGACAATATTGATTATTTCCTGAGATTTCCAGCGCCTATTCCAACCTGAGTGGTGGAGTTTTGCCTGTCCATATCGCCTGAACCTTTGAGCGTTCTGGCGGGCTGGCAATTTTGCTTTCTGATAGAAGTGCCCAAAACGAAAAAAGCACGGCTCCGTGGAGCCGTGCTATTCAGTGCAGGTTTTCAGGGGCAAAACCTGCTGCGCCAAGCCTCAGGCGGGGACGGGGAGTGGCTTGGCTTGCCGTGAAAACGCAGCTCTCAATTTTTGGTTCCAACGATTTTCAATTTTTTTTCGAGAGCTTAAAACTTTTTTGCTCAGGCGATTTCGCCGCTGTTTAGCGGGCTCATGAATGGGTGCTGGCGCGCCTACTGTGGAGAGGCGTTGCTACATTTTCGATCACGGCGTCCTCACAAACTGGTGCTGACTGCTTAAAAAAATGGCGGAACCAATTTTGACCCGACGCCGTTTGCAATTCAACAGGTTCGCAAACGGCTCGACCGGAGCGAACAGGTTAGTTGAAACGATAAGGAAGGTACGAAATGAAAAAGACACTCACCACGATCGTCACAGCCGCTCTCTTGGGTTCCACAACGTTCGCACCTCTTGCCATGGCACAGGGCACAACAGCACCTGCAGCACCAAGCGCAACCGCGCCTGCGACCACTGCAGCACCTGATGCGGCCATGCCATCCACTACCGCTGCATCTGGCTCTTATCTGACAGAGCAGGGCGCAACGCAGATCAGCGCCAATGACTATATCGGTAGCGCCGTTTACACGGCTGCTGACGAAAGCATCGGCAGCGTGACCAACCTCATTCTCGAAGAAAATGGCGGCATTGTCGCAGCCGTCGTCGGCGTGGGTGGCTTCCTCGGCCTGGGTGCCAAGGATGTAGCTGTTCCCATGAGCAAGCTGACCGTGACACGCGATACGGCCAACGGCACAATCCGTCTCACCACCACCGAGACTGCTGAAACGCTGAAGGCCGCACCTGAGTTCGTCACGATGAAGGACAAGGCCGATGGCACGACGCCAGCTCCAGCCGCTGACGGCACCACGACCACGGCACCAAAGCCATAATCTCTTCCTGGGAGAGAGGCGCTACGACATGATGACGTAGCGGAAACACCGGTCCTCTGGGCCGGTGTTTTTTTGTGCTTTTCACACCCGTTTTACACAGTTGCGCTCGTGGGCACCGGGCGTGATAGTGGATAGACCACTTTGCCATCCTCCTCTCCACGGGGAAACGCGCCTTCCCGGTGCCGCCGCTCGGCTTCCTTGTAGCCTGCCGGGCTTATGCCAATGTAGCGCTTGAACATGCGCGAAAAATAATAGGCGTCCGTATAGCCTGATTGCTCCGCCGCCTGCTTGACGTGGCAACCGCTCGCTAAAAGCCCCATGGCGCGCTCCATGCGTTTGAATTCCTGAAATTTGACGGGCGTCCAGCCGATCTGTCGTTTGAATTCACGCTTGAAATAATCAGGATTATAGGGCGCTGATTCAACGACGCTCTCGGCCAGCGTTTCCTTCACAGGGTCCATGGCAATCTGGTTTGCTGCAACCATGATGGCCAGCGATAGCGCATCAGGATTGCCGACATTGCCCACGGCCTGTTCGCGCCATTCGATGAAGGCTTCGTTGATGAACTCCATCAGCAACACCATGAACAGATGATGCTGCATAAGCGTGGTGGATGATGGCGGTGCGATGTCGTGGAAGCGCCTGACAATTGGCTCCAGAATATCCCAGTGCGACAAGGTAAGGCATGTCTTTAGCTTGATCTGCGAGACAAAATCGAGCCTTCCGAAAAGGTCGAGCGTGAAATGCTGGGCGATGCCGGTGTAAAGGTCTCTGGAGGCGGAGCGACCGACAAAGCGCGTGTTCGCCGGTATCAGCATCGCCGTTCCGGGCTCCATGGTGATCGTCTGGCCCTCGATCTCGTAGGTCGCCTTGCCTGTCAGGCAAACCAGAAAATCATGCACGCTGTTGGTCTTGTCGATGCTCCATGTGGGGGAGTGCAGCATCTTGATGGTGGAGCGCGTTAGCGTCAGAGCCAGAGCATTCGGCGGTATTTCAGCGAAAACATTACCTTCGATTTTGTCCATCTCTTTTCCCAAGAATGTCGATTTGCATCACGCCACTTTGGAAGTCATATTATCTCTTGAGCCTGAAAAAGAAACAGGCTGGTGAGGAAATGGGAGGATTTGAGGTTTTCGAGGTTCAACCCTGAAAAAGGGATGAATTGGCAGAGAATCTCAATTTTAGCGAAGATGCAGAATAAAGAACATCACTATCAGCGTGGCAGGTCTCCTGTCACGGCGGTTTCGCTCGCGCTTTGGAGGCGCAATCATTCGCTGACCAGCACGCCATGGCATGGAAGGTCACGCGCATGAGTGGAGACAATCGCTTCCTCGGGCTGTTTTATCTGTCGCCCTATATTATCGGGCTGCTGATTTTCACGACACTGCCATTCATGGCGTCGCTCTATCTCAGCTTCACCAACTACAATCTGCTGGATCAGCCCACATTCACCGGCCTTGCCAATTACATCAAGCTGTTCACCAATGACCGCACATTCCGCAAATCGCTGTGGGTGACGCTGATCTATGTGTTCACCACGGTGCCGCTGAAGCTGGTCTTCGCGCTCTTCATAGCCGTCATCCTGAACTATAAGCTCAAGGCCATCAATTTCTTCCGCACAGCCTATTATGTGCCATCCATTCTGGGTGGCTCGATCGCAATCGCAGTTTTGTGGCGCTACATCTTTGCCGATACGGGCTTGGTCAATATGGGCCTCCACCTGCTCGGATTTGAAGGCGTCAACTGGTTTGGCGATCCGACCAACGCCCTTTTTACCATCACCCTGCTGCGCATCTGGCAGTTCGGTTCGGCCATGGTCATCTTCCTGGCTGCGTTGCAGAGCGTCGATAATTCACTGTACGAGGCCGCCTCCATCGATGGCGCCGGCAAATGGAAGACGTTTGTCCACATCACGCTGCCGCTGATCACGCCGGTCATCTTCTTCAATCTCATCATGCAGATGGTGCAGGCGTTTCAGGAGTTTAACGGCCCCTACATCATCACGCAGGGTGGGCCGCTGAAATCCACCTATCTGCTGCCCCTCTACATTTACGATGAAGCGTTCAAGCGGTTCGACATGGGATACGCCTCGGCCATCGCATGGGTCCTGTTCGTCATCATCATGGTGCTGACCGTCGTTGCCTTCTGGTCGTCTCGCCATTGGGTCTACTACGCTGGCGATAAAAGGAGCTGACCATGGTCGATCACGCTGTTTCCACCTTCGACGCTGCTGCCATGGATGCTGAACGCGCCCGCAGCCGGGAGCGCATCCGCACCCGTATCAGTACCACCATCCGCTATTTCATGCTGACGGCGGTCGGTCTGTTGATGCTCTATCCGCTGATCTGGCTGATTGGTGCATCCTTCAAGACCAATGCCGAAATCTTCAACAATCCCGGTTTCTGGCCCGAAAACCCCACGCTCGATGGTTATATTCAGGGCTGGAAAACATCGACGCCCTATACGTTCGCAACATTCTTCCTCAATACGCTGTGGATCGTGCTTCCGAAGATGATCGGCACGGCCATTTCCTGCACGGCCGTGGCCTATGGCTTTGCAAGGTTTGAGTTTCCGGGCAAGAAAATCCTGTTTGCATCGCTGATTGCGACGCTTCTTCTGCCGAATGTCGTCACCCGCATTCCGCAATATCTGCTGTTTCGTGATCTCGGCTGGCTGGATACCTATCTGCCGCTCTGGGTTCCCTCGGCCTTTGCGGGCGATGCCTTCTTCGTCTTCATGCTGGTCCAGTTCCTGCGCGCCATTCCGCGCGACATGGAAGAGGCGGCGCGGGTGGATGGTGCATCCACCATGCAGACATTGCTCTTCATCGTCGTTCCCTTGCTCACACCCGCATTGATCTCTGTCTGCCTGTTCCAGTTCATGTGGACCATGAACGACTTCCTCGGGCCGTTGATCTACCTCTCATCCATCGAAAAATACCCCGTGTCGCTGGCTTTGAAACTGTCGATCGACACCACCGAAGCCTTCGACTGGAACCGCATTCTCGCCATGTCGGTCCTCGCCATCACGCCTGCTCTCGTCGTGTTCTTCGTGGCGCAGAAATACTTCATCGACGGCATCTCCGCTGGCGGCATCAAAGGATAATCGAAATGGCAAGCCTTCAACTCAGGAACCTCGAAAAAGACTATGCGTCCTTCCGTGCCGTGCATGGCATCAATCTCGATATTGAGGATGGCGAGTTCATGGTGCTGGTCGGTCCGTCTGGCTGCGCCAAGTCCACGACGCTGCGCATGATTGCGGGTCTGGAGCGCATCACGGGCGGTGAAATTCGCATTGGTGGCGAACTCGTCAACGACAAGCCGCCGGGCGAGCGCGGCATTTCCATGGTGTTTCAGAACTACGCGCTCTACCCTCATATGAAGGTGCGCAAGAACCTCTCCTTCAGCATGCGGCTGAAGCGCCGCTCCAAGGCCGATATTGAAGAGGCAACGCAGAACGTGTCCGAGACACTGGAAATCCAGGCGCTTCTCGACCGTTTGCCCAAGCAGCTTTCCGGCGGGCAGGCGCAGCGCGTGGCGGTGGGCCGGGCGCTGATCAAGAAACCGCAGGTCTTTCTGTTCGATGAGCCCCTGTCCAATCTCGATGCGAAACTGCGTGCCTCGATGCGCGTGCGCATCACCGATCTTCACAAGCGCCTCAAGGCCGATGGCCAGCAGGCAACCGTGGTCTATGTCACGCACGACCAGACAGAAGCCATGACCATGGGCGACCGCATCTGCGTGATGAAGGAAGGCCACATCATGCAGGTGGCTGATCCGGTGACGCTCTACAACAGGCCCGCCAACGCCTTCGTCGCCGGCTTCATCGGTAGCCCGGAGATGAACCTCATCAATGGAACGCTGGAAAGCGATGGCGCGATTAATATTGCAGGCCAAAGCGTCCAGCTTGGGCCTGAGCTGACGAACCGCCTACGCGCAGATGCGCCGAAGGAGGTCGTTTTAGGGGTTCGGCCGCAGCATTTCAGCCTTGCGACGCCAGACACGCCCAATGCCCTTTCGGGCCGTATCAGCCATGTCGAATTCATGGGGCATGAGGTCTATCTGCACATCCAGGCGGGAGAGAACCGTGTCATCGCCGTGGTGCAGGCGCAGTCCTATGAGCGCAAGGCCTTGAGGGATGAGCAGGTGTGGCTAACGGCGGATGCCCGCTCGGCCCATGTGTTTTCCCGTCAATCGGGCGAAAACATCAGCCTTGCCTAGAGGCATAGGAATTCAACGTTGAATGATCGGGAGGATCTACAATGAAACGTGCATTGATACTGTCTGTGCTTTTTGCCGCGACAAGCCTCGCCAGCACCGCATCCGCTGCAAACCTGCGCATGTCATGGTGGGGAAGCGATGACCGTCATCTGGCCACGCAGGAAGCCTTGAAAGTGTGTGGCGCAAAATTCGGCCACACGATTGCGCCTGAGTTTACCGGCTGGCAGGGCCATCAGGAAAAGATCGCGACGCAGCTCGCGGGCCGCACCGAGCCTGATATCATGCAGGTCAACTGGCCATGGCTGCCACTGTTTTCGAAGAATGGTGATGGCTTTGCCGATCTCAACCAGTTCAAGGACGTGATTGATCTCAGCCAATGGACGCAGGCCGATCTCGACAGCACGACCGTCAAGGGCAAGCTGAATGGCGTTGCGGTTTCGACCACAGGCCGCATTTTCATGTTCAACAAGACGATCTACGAAAAGGCAGGCATCGCCATCCCAACAACCTGGGATGAGGTCTTTGCCGCTGCGCCGGTTCTCAAGGAAAAGCTCGGCGAAGGTTACTACCCGTTCGAAGCGGCACCCTCTGAAGGCAACGGCCTCAATGCCCGTATCGTGGTTATCCTGCGTGCCACGCAGATGACCGGCAAGACCTTCATCGACCCTGAAACCAACAAGATTGCATGGACAGAGGCAGAGCTTGCCGAGGCCCTCAACTTCTACCAGTCGATGGTGGACAAGCACGTCATCGAATCCTGGAAGAGCTCTTCCGGCGGCGGTAATCGCCCTCTGTTTGAAAACCCGAAATGGGCCAATGGCCGATACGCGGGCACATACCAGTGGGATAGCACCTACGGCAAGATCGCGGCACCGCTCGAAAAGGGTCTGGAGCTTGTACCTGCCCATTCGCCGAAATCCGAGGGTGGCAAGTCCGAGGGCATTTATCGCAAGCCATCCATGCTGTTTTCCATCTCCAAGAACAGCAAGGAGCCGAAGGCGGCAGCGCAGATCATCAACTGCCTGCTGAACGACCCTGAAGCCGTAGCCATTCTAGGTGCCACACGCGGTATTCCCTCCAGCAAGATCGCCATCAAGACGCTGACGGATGCGGGCAAGATCAAGCCCGTGCAGGCGCAATCCTACAAGGTTGTGGTGGAATCCGAAGGCCCGAAGGTCTCGCCGCTGATCGAGCATCCACGAATCACGGAGGCTTTCGACACCAATCTTGAAGCCTTCGCCTATGGCCAGCAATCCGCCGAAGACACAGCCGCCGAAATCATCGCGGGTGTGGATGAAGCGCTGTCCGGTCTCTGAGGACGCCCGCTCATGACCAACACCGCTGTCCTGCTTCTCACCGCATCGTCGCGAACCGCAACATTCAGTGTGGATGCCGAAAAGCATCTTCATGCACTGGATGCGCGGCTTAGCTGGCGCGTGACGGATAAGGACGGTGGTGTGGTTGTGGAGGGTCAGACATCGACCGTCGTTTTCACCGTGGCGCAGCTTGAGCCCGGTCGCTCCTATGACCTCGAAATCGGTGATGCCGTGCTGCCCTTCTCCACGAAGGCAGAAACTGGCATCATCGATATCAGGGATTTTGGCGCATCACCCGAAAGCGATGATAATGCCGGTGCCATCGCTCGCGCCATATCGGCTGTTCCCGAAGGCGGTACGCTCAGAATTCCGCATGGCCTTTGGAAAACCGGACCAATCTACCTCAAGAGCCGGATGACCTTGCTTCTGGAAGAAGGTGCCGAACTATCGGCGCTCTCCGACTGGACCGATCTTGATATCTTTCCGGCCCGCCATGCCGATGGACGGGTTCTCGGCACCTGGGAAGGGGTCGCCGAACCCAGTTTCGCCAGCGTCATCAATGCCGTCGACTGTGAAGACCTGACAATGACCGGCCTGGGCGTTGTTGACGGAGGCGGCGACCGTGGGGATTGGTGGACATGGCCGAAGGATACGAGACGCGGCGCACGCCGTCCGCGCACGCTGTTTCTCTCCGGTTGCCGTGACCTGACATTGACCGGCTTCACCGTGCGCAACTCGCCATCATGGACCGTCCATCCCGTCCTGTGTGACTGGGTGCTGGCGGCGGATCTTCGCATCGAGAACGATCCGGGCTCGCCCAATACGGACGGTTTCAACCCCGAATGCTGTCAGGATGTCCGGCTTGTCGGCCTGTTCATTTCCGTGGGCGATGACTGCATTGCCATCAAGGCCGGAAAGCGGCATCCGCTCGGCGGGCCTGACAGGCCGACAGTGCGGATTGATATCCGAAATTGCCTGATGCAACGCGGCCATGGCGCTGTCGTCATGGGCAGCGAAATGAGCGCCGGTGTCAGCGGTGTCTCGATCAGCCGCTGTCAATTCATCGGCACGGATCGCGGCTTGCGCATCAAGACGCGGCGCGGGCGCGGTGGTGCCGTTGCCAATATCAGCCTCACGGATTGCCGCATGGATCAGGTGGTGACCCCGGTCGCGGTCAACGCTTTCTATTTCTGCGATGCGGATGGCCTTTCGGATTATGTCCAATCGCGTCTGCCTCTGCCCGTTACGCCTGAGACACCAAGCCTGTCGGGTCTGACGCTCCGCAATATCGAGGTGACCGCCGCCCATACTGCCGCTGCCGTCTTTTACGGCCTGCCGGAAGCGCCGATCCGCGATGTGGTGATCGAGAATTATCGGGTCACATTCGACCCGGATGCCGAGCCGCAGATTGCTGAAATGGCGAGCGAACTTCCGGCGCTCAAACACGCTGGCATCATTGCCGAAAACACCCTCTTCAGAACACTGTCGGGGCTCGCCCCTCAGTCCATCTATCCAACCGAGAATGACAGAGCTCATGCTGAACAGCTACTTTGATGAATACGCCCGCGACTATGCTTATTATAAGGGCGGTTCGTGGTGTTACGAGGACGGGTGTCTCTACCGCGGCCTGATTGCGCTTCATGAGGCAACCGGCGAGCAGCGCTGGCTCGACCATCTTCTGCGGCTGGTGAACGGGCAGGTGGATGCGGGCAACCGGCTGGCCGGATATCGCATCGATGAGTTCAATATCGACAACGTGCTGGCGGGACGGGCGCTGACCTATCTTTATGGTCTGACCAGCGAGAGCAAATGGCTTGAGGCCGCTAAGCCACTGGCAGATCAACTGCAGTTTCATCCGCGCACCCAAGCGGGGCCTTACTGGCACAAGCTGCGATACCCGCATCAGGTCTGGCTCGACGGGCTCTATATGGCGCTACCCTTCAAGCTGGAATATGCAAGAGCTGCCAAGCTGCCGCATATGCGCGATGATGCCGTCAGCCAGTTCCTCACAGCCCTTGATCTGACCTATCATGAAACATCAGGCCTTTATCGTCATGGCTTTGACGAGTCGCGTCTGCAAGGCTGGGCAGACAAGACCACGGGCCTCTCGCCCGCCCATTGGGGCCGCGCCATCGGCTGGCTTGCTATGGCTTTCGTGGATATGATCGAGAACCTGCCCGTTGGCAGTGCCCGCGATGAGATCGAACGACGTGCAAGCCTTTTGGCGCAGCGTGTTCAGCCCTTGCAACTGGAAGACGGGCGCTGGCTGCAGGTGGTGGATGCGCCAGAGATTGATGGCAACTATGCGGAAAGCTCTGCAACAGCCATGTTCGCCACCTTCTATCTGAAAGGCGCACGCCTGAAGGTCGCTGGTTTCGAGGCGGATATCGGGAAGCGAGCTCTCGCCGGTCTGACTGCCCATGCCATGAAGCCGGATGCGAGCCAGCGTCTGCGGCTCGAACATATCTGCTGTGTGGCGGGGCTTGGCGGTTTTGAAGGGGTCTACCGCGATGGTACGGTCGAATATTACCTCTCCGAGGTCATTCGTGCCGATGACATCAAGGGGGTCGCCCCCTTGATGATGGCTCATGCTGAAACTCTGAGGGCCGGCTATCCTGCCAGCGTTGTCGCGGCAGGATAGGTTTCGCGGGCGCTGGGCCTACAGGCTTTCGTTGCGGGAAGAGTGCCAGCGCCATGCCGAGCTGATAATGTCTTCCAGCGTATATTGCGGCTCCCAGCCAAGCACTTCGCGTGCCTTGTCATTGTTGGCAACGAGTGTCGTGGAATCGCCTGCGCGACGCTCGGCATATTCCACCGGGAAGGGGCGGCCTGAGACTTTCGAGATCGTATCGAGCAATTCCTTGACGGTCGTTCCCGTTCCGGTTCCGAGATTGAGCTCGACCGTCTCTCCGCCATTCCACAGATATTCGACGGCGCGAATATGGGCGTCGGCCAGATCCAGAATGTGGATGTAGTCACGCACACAGGTGCCGTCGCGGGTTTCATAATCCGTGCCGAACACCTTGAAGCCTTTACGGCGTCCGAGCGCTGCTTCGATGGCGAGCGGAATGGCATGGGTTTCAGGCTTGTGCCATTCGCCGATGCGTCCTTCAAAGTCCGCCCCTGCCGCATTGAAATAGCGCAGCATGACGGATTTCAGGTCCTTATAGGTGCTGTAATCCTTCAACGCCTGCTCAACCACCCATTTCGTGCGGCCGTATGGGTTGATCGGCGCCTGCGGATGCGTTTCATCCAGTGGCACCCGCTCAGGCAGACCATAGGTGGCGCATGTGGAAGAGAACACGAAAGCTTTGACGCCCGCATCCATGGTCGCGGATAGAAGTGTCAGCGCGCCGATGACGTTGTTGTCGTAAAAGGCAACCGGGCTTTTAACGGATTCGCCCACTTCGATCAGGGCTGCGAAATGCAGGACAGCATCGGGCTTGTATTTGGCGAAAACCTCGTCGAGGCGCGCCTTGTCCCTGATGTCACCCTGCTCGAAAGGTCCCCAGCGCACAAATTCTTCGTGGCCGTTGGAAAGATTGTCGAAAACAACCGGCTCATAGCCGCGTTCGGCGAGCAGCATGCACGTGTGGGAACCGATATATCCGGCACCGCCAACAACAAGGACTTTTTTCCGCATCCAGCGTTTTCTCCATTACGAACCGTTGGCAAACTGCCTAACATTTTGTCGTCAGAAGGGCAGCGGAATTTTTCGATGGCGCAAAAATAAAGCCGCCTTCCGGCGTGGAAGGCGGCTTTGCGATTAAATGGATTTATTTCTTCTTCAGGATCGTCGTTCGTGTGGCCACGTAACCAACCGCAATTGCAGTCAGCAGCGTGACAAACGGTCTTGCCGCGAGCGCACTCCCTGCCAGTGATTGCGCCGCAAGCGGCGCAGCGGCAAGTGGCATCACAGGTGCTGCAGCGTAGACGCGTGGTCTGCGCTTAATGGCAAGAGCAACCAGCATAAAAACGCCAAGAAGGAATGCGCCACCTGCAATGACGAGTGCGGCAGGGCCAGCACCGATCTCATCGGCAAGGTAGATCGCACCACCCACGAAGGCAGCGATGAAGGCAATCAGGAAGAACACACTCGCCAATGTCCACAACAGGATTGTGGACTTGATGCGGCGTGTCACCAGCTGGCCTTCCCGCTGCGTGTCGCCAAGATAAAGCAGAAGCGATTGAAGCATCTGCTCGCCTTAACGACGGGTGACGAGGGCGATCAGGAAGCCCGCCGCGACCGCAATACCCAGCGACTGAAGCGGGTTCTTCTGAACCTGATAGGTCAGGTTGTCGTTGATCGACTGAATTTCGTTGCGAACTGTCGCGACAGTTTCTTCGCCCGCAGCCATTGCGTCATCTGCAGCACGCGAGGCGCGAGCCTTGACTTCATGCGATACGCCAGCGCCCAGTGCCTTCACACTGCCAGCCAGATTGGCTAGATCTTCGCGAAGCTGTGCAAGCTGCGCAGAAACTTCTGCTGCATCCGCATCTACGCGGGCTTCGTTGATGTTGTCTTCTACGTCGCGAACCGTCGCCATGATGTTTCCTTTGCTGAAATTAAGTCAAAACGCCGTGCTTACGGCTCACACTTGGTCTTCAAACGTAGCGGAGCGGTTTTTGTTCCGCCAGCGGGCATATGCGTTTAAAAAACGCAGCGATTGCAGAATCTTTTGCGCGGGTTTGTTTTCCTGTCACAAGCATCATATAAGGCCCCACACAAGACGACATGATTTCCCATCCACGACAATGATGTGACCGACAAATGCTGCAAACACCCTATTACCTGATCGACAAGGCAAAGCTCCTCAAGAACATGGAGAAGATTGCTTATGTGCGCGAAAAATCCGGCGCAAAGGCTTTGTTGGCGCTGAAGTGCTTCGCGACGTGGTCGGTGTTCGATTTCATGTCGCAATATATGGATGGCACCACGTCGTCATCTCTCTATGAGGTGCGTCTGGGCCGTGAGAAATTCGGTGGCGAAACCCATGCCTATAGCGTGGCCTATGCCGATTACGAGATCGATGAAGTCGTCGCCAATGCGGACAAGATCATCTTCAACTCCATCAGCCAGCTGGAGCGTTTTGTCGACAAGGCATCCGGCATCACACGCGGCCTGCGCCTGAACCCGCAGGTATCCTCGTCTACCTTCGATATTGCCGATCCGGCCCGTCCGTTCAGCCGTCTGGGCGAGTGGGACGTATCTAAGGTCGAAAAGGTCATGGACCGCATTTCCGGCTTCATGATCCACAACAACTGCGAAAACGGTGACTTCGACCTGTTTGACCAGATGTTGGGGCAGATCGAGGAAAAATTCGGCACGCTTCTGGCGCGTGTGGAATGGGTCAGTCTTGGCGGCGGCATTCACTTCACGGGCGAAAACTACCCCATCGACCGCTTCTGCGATCGTTTGAAGGAATTCTCGGAAAAGTTCGGCGTCCAGGTGTTTCTGGAGCCCGGCGAGGCTTCCATCACCAAGAGCACGACGCTGGAAGTCACGGTTCTCGATACGTTGTACAACGGCAAGAATCTCGCCATCGTCGATAGTTCGATTGAAGCCCATTTGCTGGATTTGCTGATCTACCGCGAAAACGCCAAGGTTTTGCCCAATGAAGGCGATCACTCTGTCATGGTGTGCGGCAAGTCCTGCCTTGCGGGCGATGTGTTCGGCGAGTTTCGCTTCGAGCATGAGCTGAAAGTTGGCGACCGCGTCTCTTTCCAGGATACGGCCGGTTACACCATGGTCAAGAAAAACTGGTTCAACGGCGTGAAAATGCCGACGATTGCCATCAAGGAACTGGACGGCACCATCACGACCGTCCGTGAATTCGACTTTGCCGATTTCGAGCAAAGCCTGTCTTAATCACTCCAACACAATCCCTGCGGGGAAAAGGGGGCATCACCTGAAATGAAGAAGAACGTTCTCATCATCGGCGCCGGTGGCGTAGCACAGGTCGTGGCGCATAAGTGCGCCCAGAACAGCGATGTATTGGGAGACATTCATATTGCGTCACGCACAGTTGATAAGTGCCGCAAGATTGTCGAGTCCGTACGCGAAAAGAAGAGCCTCAAAACCGATGTAAAGATTGAGGCCCATGCGCTTGACGCTATGGATATCGAGGCCACGAAAGCCTTGATTGTGAAGACTGGTGTTCAGATCGTCATCAATGTCGGTTCGGCTTTCGTCAACATGTCCGTTCTTCGTGCCTGCATGGACACAGGTGTTGCCTATATGGATACGGCCATCCATGAGGATCCGACCAAGATTTGCGAAAATCCGCCATGGTACGGAAACTACGAATGGCAGCGCGCTGCCGAATGCAAGGAAAAGGGCATCACTGCCATTCTCGGCGTCGGCTTTGATCCGGGCGTTGTCAACGCCTATGCGCGTCTGGCCAAGGATGAGTATTTCGATAAGGTCACCTCGGTCGATATCGTCGATATCAATGCCGGTAGCCACGGTCGCTGGTTCTCGACCAACTTTGATCCTGAAATCAATTTCCGCGAATTCACGGGCGTCGTCTACTCCTGGCAGAACCAGCAGTGGCAGACCAACCAGATGTTCGAGGTCGGTCAGGAGTTCGACCTGCCGGTTGTCGGCAAGCAGAAGGCCTATATGACGGGCCATGACGAAGTGCATTCGCTGTCCAAGAACATGGATGGTGCCGATGTGCGCTTCTGGATGGGCTTTGGCGATCACTATATCAACGTCTTCAACGTTCTGAAGAACCTCGGCCTTCTGTCTGAAAAGCCGGTCAAGACAGCCGAAGGCCTGGAAGTCGTTCCACTCAAGGTGGTCAAGGCTGTGCTGCCGGATCCATCGTCGCTGGCGCCTGATTACGTCGGCAAGACCTGCATCGGCGATATCGTCAAGGGTATCAAGGACGGCAAGGAAACCGAAGTCTTCATCTACAATGTGGCAGACCACAAGGATGCCTATAATGAAGTCGGTAGCCAGGGCATTTCCTATACGGCTGGCGTTCCGCCCGTCGCTGCCGCGATGCTGATCGCATCGGGCGAATGGGATGTGAAGCAGATGGCCAATGTGGAAGAGCTGCCTCCGCAGCCATTCCTCAACATTCTGAACAGGATCGGCCTTCCAAGCCGGATCAAGGATGAAAATGGCGACCGCGCCCTGACATTCTGATCCTTCGAAACGACAAAAGCCCCGCATTCTGAACCGATCCCGGACCATTTCAAATGGCCGGGATCACTCAATGCGGGGCTTTTTTGTCGTGAGATTGATTGTGAGGGGCTTGGGAGGGCGTTACTTGGCTGCTGATTTGCGGGCTTTGGCTTTGGGCTTTTCGGCAATGGCCTCTGCTGCTGCCTCGGCGGCAAGCGCAAGTTTCACGTCTGCTTTCTTGCGGTGCGTTGGCTTTGTCGCCTTCGATTTCTGAAGAAGCGCATATTCCCCTTTGGCCTGCTGCCAGTGGTCGGAATCCCGGCCATGCGGCCGCCCCTCTTGCTCCCACAACGTATAGGCGCGCTTGCTGATCCAATCAATTTCTGAAACTGGCATCTATATCTCCCGTTAGAATGTCCTGTCAGCAGCCAGTATGTGGCTGCCTGCATGCGCCGGCCGCAACGCTGGACAGGGAAAGCGCGCCGGTATTTTACGTGACCATTACATGCCATGATTCGCAGATGCGTCAAGTGAATTTGGTGCACTGCAAAAAGCTGTAATTCCCGTTTTACGAGCATTTTCAATGATCGCATCGAGCCCTATCCTCGGATACGGAACAAATATTCTTGCGTAAGGTTCCCACGGCATCCAAACTGCCGCCCATCACATTGTTTTGAGGAGGCGACATGCCGCATCCAGCGCCATTGGCGGATGACATCATTATCGCAAGGCAGGGCTCTGCGGGTCTCATCCGCCTCAACAGGCCCGCTGCGATCAACAGCCTCAATCAAGCGATGGTCTCTGGCATGAAGGCAGGGCTGGACGCTTTCCTAGGCAATCCCGAGGTTATCTGCGTGATCCTGTCCGGCGAGGGAGAGCGTGGCCTGTGCGCTGGCGGCGATGTGCGCCAGATCCATGCGACGAGGACCGAGAGCGAGGCAGATCGCTCACGGTTCTGGCGTGAAGAGTTTCCGCTCAACCACACGATTTCACAATATCCCAAGCCTTATGTGGCGCTGATGGATGGTATCGTCATGGGCGGTGGCGTGGGTATTGCGGCCCATGGACAATATCGCATCGTCACACAGCGTACCCGGCTTGCCATGCCGGAAACGGCCATTGGCTATTTTCCGGATGTGGGCGCGACATGGCTGCTTCCCCAAGCGCCGGGTGAGGCGGGAACCTGGCTTGGCCTGACGGGCAGGGAGATCGGCGCGGCGGATGCCATCCATATGGGACTTGCGGACTATCATGTTGCAGCCGAACACCTTGACGACCTCGTGCAGGCACTGGGCGATGTCGTTGCTGCGGCAGATGTCGGTGCTGTAATCGAGCGTTTCGCCAGTGCGCCCAAGGTCGACGGGATCGTTGCCCGCCACCAGAGGGATATCGATGCCACCTTCGGCTTTGACACGGTCGAGGAGATATTTGCAGCTCTGGCATCTGTCGATGATGATTTCGCACGCGAGACATTCGCCACCCTCAAGTCCCGTTCGCCAACCAGTCTCAAGCTAACCTTGCGCCTGTTGCGGCAGGGGCGGGAAAGCTCTGGCCTTGTCGAATGTCTGGAGCGCGAATTCGTGGCGGGCTGCGAGGTGTTGCGCAACCATGATTTCTACGAGGGCGTGCGCGCCGCCCTCATCGATAAGGACCGCAAACCGCTGTGGCGTCCTGCCGCGTTGGGCGAGATCAGCGAGGACGAGTTGGATCGATATTTCGTCGCAAGCCAGCCACCGCTCTTCACCGACCATCGTCTCTGACATGGCAGCGCAATATCCGTTCGAATATTCATGTTCAGGAAGTAAAACTTTCTAGGATGACCTGACGATCGGGTGGCTGGTTCCTCGCGCCATGCAGGCTGCGTCCGTATCCTGTTCTCCAAATTGGTGCTCTGGGGAATTTCATGAAACGGATCATGCTTATCGGTGCTGCTGTTGCAGCGCTTCTATCGACATCTGCGACAGCGCAAGAGCCGAAAACGCTTCTCAACGCGTCCTATGATGTTGCCCGTGAGGTTTTTGCAGCGGAAAATGAAGCCTTCGTGAAGGCGCATCCCGGCGTTACCATCGACCAGTCCCATGCGGGCACATCCAAACAGGCCCGCGCCATCGTTGAAGGCCTTGAGGCGGATGTCGTGACCTTCAATCAGGTCACCGACATTGATTTTCTGGTCAAGCAGGGCTTCGTCTCTGCCGATTGGGCCAAGAGCTTCCCCAATGATGCATCTCCATTCTATTCCTTCCCGTCCTTCCTCGTTCGCGCCGGAAACCCCAAGAACATCAAGGATTGGGATGATCTGGTCCGTGACGATGTGAAGCTGGTTTTCCCGAACCCGAAAACATCAGGCAATGCCCGCTACACCTATCTGGCTGCGACCGCTTTCGCCAAGGAGAAGTTCAAGGGTGATAATGCACAAGTGCAGGACTTCATGAAGAAGATCTTTGCCAATACGCCCGTCTTCGACACTGGCGGCCGCGCAGCGACCACCACATTTGTTGAGCGCGAAGTGGGCGATGTGTTGATCACGTTTGAGGCTGAGACCCGCGGCATTGCCAAGCAATACGGCAAGGACAAGGTTGAAAGCGTTGTTCCATCCGTCAGCCTTCTCTCTGAGTTCCCGGTCGCAGTGGTAGACAAGGTTGTCGACAAGCGCGGTTCGCGTGAACTGGCGAAGACCTATCTGGATTTCCTCTACACCGAGGAAGGCCAGCGCGTTGCAGCCCAGTTTGGCCACCGTGTCCACAATGAAAAAGTCGCTGGTGAATTCAAGACCGAGTTCCCCGAAATTCGCCTCGTCAACGTCAATGATGTGTTCGGTGGCTGGGACAAGATCCAGAAAGAGCACTTCGCATCCGGCGGCGAGCTTGATGGGCTTTTCGGCAACCGCTAAGCAATTCCGAATTGAGATAGCATCGACCCGGCGGACCTCCGCCCGGGTCGATTTTCCATGATAGGGGATGGGTTTGAGACGCAATGTATTGCCGGGGCTTCGATTATCCCTTGGCGTCACCCTGCTTTATGTCGGCATCATCGTGGTGCTGCCGTTGGCGGCCCTTGTGTTCAAGGCTGCAAGCCTCGGCCCCGCTGAATATTGGGCCATCATCTCCTCTCCCCGCGCCGTCGCCAGCTACCGCGTAACGGTTCTCTGTGCGCTTGCGGCAACGCTGTTCACCACGGTGTTCGGCCTCGCACTGGCCTGGGTTCTGACGCGCTATCGTTTCCCCGGCTGGCGTCTGGTCGATGCTATTGTCGATCTTCCCTTTGCCCTTCCAACGGCGGTGGCGGGCATAGCGCTGACGGCGCTTTTTGCTGGCAATGGCTGGTTCGGCTCTGCTCTTGCCCATGTGGGCATCAAGGTTGCCTATACGCCGCTTGGCATCATCATCGCCATGGCCTTTACAAGCCTGCCCTTCATCGTGCGCACCGTGCAGCCGGTTCTGGAAGATCTGGACCCGGCGCTGGAAGAAGCGGCGCAATCGCTCGGAGGATCGGATTTCACGATTTTCCGAAAGGTCATCCTGCCCTTGCTGACGCCTGCCATTCTGGCGGGCCTGTCGCTCTCCTTTGCCCGTAGCCTCGGTGAGTTCGGGGCCATCATCTTCATCGCGGGAAACCAGCCATTCTCGACGGAAATTACAGCCCTTCTCGTCTTCATCCGGCTGGAAGAATATGATTATCAGGCCGCTGCCGCCATTGCGTCCGTGCTGCTGATCACGGCCTTCGTCATGCTCGCCGTCACCAATTACCTTCAGACACGCGCCTTGCGTTACACGGTGAGGAGTTGAGGAGATGAGCGCCCATTCCAACCATCGCAAGCCGCCGCGTGTGGGTGATGCCCCCTGGGTACGCCGTGGGCTGATCGCCTTTGTGCTCATCACCGGAGCCTTCCTCGTCGTCGCGCCGTTGATCATCATCGGCGTCGAGGCCTTTTCCCAAGGCTGGAAAACCTATTCGGCGACGATTTCCCACCCCGATACGCGCCATGCCATCATGCTGACGGTCATCACCGCGCTGATAGCGGTGCCGATCAACACTGCCTTTGGCGTTGCCGCTGCGTGGTCCATCACCAAGTTCGATTTCAGGGGGCGGCGTCTGCTGCTGGTTCTCATCGAAATCCCCTTTTCGGTCTCGCCCATCGTGGCGGGTGTTGCCTATCTCTTTGTCTATGGCCTGCAAGGGCTGCTCGGGCCGCTGCTTGCAGCCTATGACATGAAGATCCTGTTTGCCCTCCCGGGCATCGTTATCGCCTCCATGTTCGTCACCGCGCCCTTCGTGGCGCGCGAGTTGATTCCGCTGATGCAGGCGCAAGGGCGGGACTTGGAGGAAGCAGCCACATCGCTTGGCGCTTCCGGCTGGCGCACCTTCTGGTCGGTGACCTTGCCGAATATCAAATGGGCGCTGCTCTATGGCGTCGTGCTTTGCAACGCCCGTGTCATGGGTGAATTCGGTGCCGTATCCGTCGTCTCGGGCAATATTCGCGGCCAGACCAACACGCTGCCGCTGCATATCGAATTGCTCTACCACGATTATCAGGCCGCAGGCGCATTCGCTTCGGCATCCATTCTCGCCGCCTTGGCTGTCGTCACCATCATTGCCAAGGTCGCGCTGGAAAAGCGCGGGGCAGGGCGTGGCGCCAAGAAGTCAGCTGCCGTTACGGAGACACTGCCATGAAAATCCGCCTCGAAAATGTGGTGAAGACCTTCGATACATTTAAGGCCGTGCGGGATGTGTCGCTGGATATTGAGAGCGGCGAGCTTCTGGCGCTTCTGGGGCCATCCGGCTCCGGCAAGACCACGATCCTGCGCATGGTGGCGGGGCTGGAATATACCGATGGTGGGCAGATCTATTTCGGTGACGAGGACGCCACCAATATTCCGGTGCGGGACCGTGGCGTCGGCTTCGTGTTCCAGCATTATGCGCTTTTCCCGCATATGACGCTGCATGAGAATATCGCCTTCGGCATGAAAGTGTCCAAGGTGAAGCGCGACAAGGCGGCTATAGACAAGCGGGTTGGTGAGTTGCTTGCGCTGGTCAAGCTCGATGGACTGGGCGAACGGTTCCCGGCGCAGATTTCCGGTGGCCAGCGTCAGCGCGTGGCGCTTGCCCGTGCCTTGTCCGTTGATCCCAAGGTGCTGCTGCTGGACGAACCTTTCGGCGCGCTGGACGCCAATGTGCGCCGCGATCTGCGCCGCTGGCTGCGTGAAATTCACACCGAACTCGGCATCACCACTATTTTCGTGACCCATGATCAGGAAGAAGCGCTCGATCTCGCAGACCGTGTCGTCATTCTCAATCAGGGTCAAATCGTGCAGCAGGGCACCCCGAAAGATGTCTGCCGACAGCCGAACTCTTCCTTCGTCATGCGGTTTCTGGGAGATGCGAACCGCATTCAAGGCACGGCGCGTTCGGGCAAGGTTTTCGTCGGTTCAGCCGAAGTGCCCTTCGCCTATGGACAGGCCGATGGCCCGGTGGAGATTTTTGCCCGCCCGAATGATCTCGAATGGGAAGATCTGCATGGCGGCATTCCGGCGCAAGTCACCCGCGTCCTAGACCGCGCCGGCGACCGCCGCGTGATCGCGTCCACCATGGAAGGCGATCTGCTTGAATTCGATGTGCCGCCCGAGACGAATGTCGAAGCGGGCGACCACGGCCATATCGTCATCCGCCGCGCCAAGATTTTCCCGTCTGAAAAGGCTTGAGTGCCGCCGAGATACACGAACCAACCCCATACTGACGTCATCCTCGGGCTTGTCCCGAGGATCTAACCACGTTTGATGTTGGGATTCGTTAGATGCTCGGGACAAGCCCTGATATGACGGTTTTATAAGCAAAAAGCCCGGCGTTTCCACCGGGCTTTTCTTTTGACTATCAGTTCATCTGGCTGACGAAGCGCGTTTCGAGATACGCACCGACGGCTTCCGAGCCACCTTCCGTGCCGTAGCCCGAATCCTTGATGCCGCCGAAGGGGACTTCTGGCAGGGCAAGGCCATTGTGGTTGATCGTCAACATGCCAGCTTCGACCTGACGGCCAAGCTCGTGCGCTGTCTTGACCGAGCCGGTGAAGGCGAAGGAGGCCAGACCGAATGGCAGGCGGTTCGCTTCCGAGATCGCGTCGTCGAAGGACTTGAACGTGTTGACGATGGCAACGGGGCCAAAAGGCTCGTCATTCATGATCTTGGCAGATGTCGGCACGTTGGCCAGCACGGTTGGCTCGAAGAAGTTACCCTTGTTGCCAATGCGCTTGCCGCCGGTCTTCAGTTCTGCGCCATGTGTGATGGCATCCTGAATGAGCGCTTCCATCGCTGGAATACGGCGCTCATTGGCGAGCGGGCCCATGGTCACGCCATCTTCCAGACCGTTGCCGACCTTGATGGCCTCAGCAGCCTTCACGAAGCCATCCATGAACTGGCTTGCAACGCCTTCCTGTACGAGGAAGCGTGTTGGTGCAACGCAGACCTGACCGGCATTGCGGAACTTCGACATGGCCATGATTTCGACGGCCTTTTCGATGTTGGCATCATCGAAAATCATGACAGGTGCGTGGCCACCCAGTTCCATCGTGGCGCGCTTCATGTGCTTGCCAGCAAGTGCTGCAAGATGCTTGCCGATGGGCGTGGAGCCAGTGAAGGAAATCTTGCGGATGACCGGATGCGGAATCAGATATTCGGAAATTTCCGCTGGTACGCCGTAGACAAGGTTGATGACGCCTGCGGGAACGCCCGCATCCACAAAGGCGCGGATGAGTTCTGCAGGCGATGCAGGCGTTTCTTCCGGTGCCTTGACGATGATGGAGCAGCCAGCGGCGAGCGCTGCGGAAAGCTTGCGCACGATCTGGTTGATCGGGAAGTTCCAAGGCGTGAAGGCGGCCACTGGGCCGACAGGCACCTTGATGGCAAGCTGCGAAACGCCGGTTGCGCGGGCAGGGATGACCTGACCATAGGTGCGGCGGGCTTCTTCGGCAAACCAGTCGATCGTGTCGGCGGCGCCCATGACTTCCATGCCGGACTGAGCGATAGGCTTGCCCTGTTCCCGGGTCATCAGCCATGCAATCGTGTCCTTGCGCTCACGCAGCAGGTCTGCTGCCTTGCGCATGATCTTGGAACGGTCATAGGCAGATGTTTCGCGCCAGACCTTGAAACCCTTTTCGGCGGCTTCGAGTGCCAGATCGAGATCGGCCTTTTCAGCATGGGCGATAGCGCCGATGATTTCGTCTGTTGCAGGATCGGAAACGGCAATGGTCTTGCCCGAGAGCGCATCGCGCCATTCGCCGTTGATGAGAAGCTTAATATCGGGATAGCTGTGCATTCGAAATACCTTCGTAACTTGACCGACCGGCAGGTGTGCCGGTGCCTTCGTTTAATATGCGGTCTCGGAATTTACCGGTGCTGCATGACATGTTTTCCATGGTGGAACAATCGAAGGCAGCGAAACCGGATATGGCAAATGGATTGCCAGAGACGATGATGACGTCTCTATAATAATTCGTATAGCGGCGGTTTCAACCGTCAGCCGGATTAAAAAGTATTATTTATTTCGCATTGCAGCAAAAACCGGCGGCAGGGTGCCGCCGGTTGCTCAACTCAGTGATATCAAAAGAACGCCTGAATGCCGGTCTGTGCGCGGCCCAGGATCAGCGCGTGCACGTCATGGGTGCCTTCGTAGGTGTTGACCGTTTCCAGGTTCTGTGCGTGGCGCATGACGTGGTATTCGATCTGGATGCCGTTGCCGCCGTGCATGTCGCGGGCCTGACGGGCGATATCCAGCGCCTTGCCGCAATTGTTGCGCTTGACGATGGAAATCATCTCCGGTGCCATCTTGTGGTCATCGAACAGGCGACCGACGCGCAGGGAGGCCTGAAGGCCGAGCGTGATTTCCGTCTGCATGTCGGCCAGCTTCTTCTGGTAAAGCTGCATGCCAGCCAGCGGTTTGCCAAACTGCTTGCGGTCCATGCCATATTGGTGGGCGCGGAACCAGCAGTCTTCGGCAGCACCCAGCACACCCCAGGAAATGCCGTAGCGCGCACGGTTGAGGCAACCGAACGGACCCTTGAGGCCGGAAACGCCAGGCAGCAGCGCGTCTTCGCCCACTTCCACGCCGTCCATGACGATTTCGCCTGTTATGGATGCGCGAAGCGAGAGCTTTCCGCCGATTTTAGGGGCAGACAGGCCCTTCATGCCCTTTTCCAGCACGAAGCCACGGATCTCGTTATCATGGGCTTCGGACTTCGCCCAGACGACGAATACGTCGGCGATGGGTGAGTTGGAAATCCACATTTTGGAGCCGCGCAGGCGGTATCCACCGGCGATCTTTTCGGCGCGGGTCTTCATGCCGTTCGGGTCAGAACCGGCATCCGGTTCCGTCAGGCCGAAGCAGCCGATCAGCTCGCCGGAGACGAGACCGGGCAGATACTTGTCCTTCTGCTCTTCCGAGCCATAGGCAAAGATCGGGTAGATGACGAGCGAGGACTGCACGCTCATCATCGAGCGGTAGCCGCTGTCGATGCGCTCGACTTCGCGGGCAACAAGGCCGTAGGCCACGTAGCTGGCTTCGGCAGCGCCGTATTTTTCAGGAAGCGTCACGCCCAGAAGACCTGTCTGGCCCATCAGGCGGAAAAGCTCTGGCTCCGATGTTTCGCTGAGATAGGCCTCGTTGATGCGGGGCAGAAGCTCCGACTTTGCAAAGGCGGCTGCCGTATCGCGGATCATCCGCTCGTCGTCGGTGAGTTGGTCTTCCAGCAGAAATGGGTCCTGCCAATTGAATGATGCGCGTTCGCTCACGATAAATCTCCACAATTGCTGGGGTAATTATTGGCATTTGCGGCCATTGCGGCAAGCCATGTTTACTCATTTTGCTATTACAGTTAGGAATGCGCCATGACCTCGCTCAGCCGCAAACTTCTGCCGTCCACCAGTGCGCTTGCCGCCTTTGATTCCGTCGCAAGGCTCGGCAGTTTTTCGCTGGCCGCAGACGAGCTTTCGCTGACGCAAGGGGCCATTAGCAGGCAGGTTATGTCGCTGGAAGAGCAGCTGGGCGTGCGGCTTTTCGAGCGTGGTGCGCGTGGCGTTTCCCTGACTGTGGAAGGTCAGACCTATGCCAAGGCCATCGGCACGGCGCTCAGCGATATTCGCTCTGCGTCCCTGCAGATTATGACGAAAACGCATGGCAACACGCTCAACCTTGCCATGCTGCCCACATTCGGCACGCGCTGGCTTTTGCCACGCATTCCGGATTTCGTGGCCGCGCATCCGGAAATCACGCTGAATTTCGCCACCCGCATCGGCCAGTTCGATTTCGAGAAGGAAAGCCTCGATATGGCGATCCATATCGGCCAGCCGGATTGGCCCGCGGCTGAAAGCACTTTTCTGATGGATGAGATGGTGGCCCCGGTGTGCAGCCCGGCTTTTCTGGCGCAGCACCCCATTGCGAGTGCGCAGGATATCTCCACCCTGCCATTGCTGCATATGGCATCCCGGCCCGGCGCGTGGGACCACTGGTTTCAAAGTCTGGGGCTTGGCGCGCAAAATGCCCCGGCCATGCGGTTCGAGCAGTTTTCCAGCGTGGCGCAGGCATGCATCGCGGGGCTTGGCGTAGCGCTCATGCCGCTGTTTCTCATCGATCTCGAACTCAAGGCGGGGCAACTCGTTCCGGCCTTCGATCATCAGGTCAAAAGCCCCAGCTCCTATTACGCGGTCGCGCCGCTTTCGCGCATCAACAATGTGCCTGTCGTGCTGTTCAGGCAGTGGTTGCTGGCGCAGGTCGAAGCCTTTCGCAATGAGGCCAAGCGATAATTTCGCCCTTGTTTTCGGCACTTAGAGTTTTCGCACAAAAAAGCACCTGACAAAGACTCGACAAAACCGGTCATCCACCTTACCCTGATTAAACGTTTAATCACTGGAATGGATACGCCATGACCTCTGGTCGTGCAGGCGCAAATCTGGCGGCAATCGCTTCGGCACTCGGCGTGTCGTCAGCCACCGTGTCCAATGCGCTCTCCGGCAAGGGGCGCGTGTCCGCAGAGCTTTCTGACAAAATCCGGGCCAAGGCGCATGAGCTTGGTTATGTCCCGGGCATTGCCGGACGGGCGCTTCGCACGGGCAGAAGCGGTGTGCTGGGTCTGGTGTTGCCTGACATTGCCAATCCGCTTTTCCCGCAGATTGCCCAGGCCATCGAAAAAGCAGCCGATGATGCCGGTTATGGCGTGCTGATCGCAGATTCCCATGGCGACGTGGCCAAGCAGACAGAAGCAATCAATCGCCTGATCGAGCGCGGCGTGGAGGGCATGGTTGTCGTGCCGCGTCGCGGAACGCGCATCGGCAATGTCGATTGCCCCGTGGCCGTCATCGACTCTCCCTCCACCCCAGGCAATACGGTGTCGGCAGATCATTGGGACGGCGGTTTTCAGGTTGGCCGCCACCTTGCCGCCCTCGGCCATGACCGTGTGGTCCTCATTGGCAACAGCCCGGATTCCAACGTTCAGAATGACCGCATCGGCGGCATCCGCTCCGGTCTTGGCAGCGCTGCGGTCACGGAAACAATGTGGATTGCATCTCTTGAAAAACATGACGGGGCAGGGTGCCCGCTGGGCGTTGCGGAAAAGGTCGCGCAGGGCTTCACCGCCTTTGCCGCCATTTCCGATCTTCATGCCCTGCGTGTTCTCACCGAATTGCAGCGCGATGGTGTGACGGTGCCGGAACAGGCCAGTGTCACCGGCTTTGATGACCTTATCTGGGCGCCGGTCGTAACGCCTGCTCTAACAACGGTTCGCATGGATATGGCGCGGGTGGCGGATATCGCGATTACGGCGCTGGTGCGCAGCATCGAGACCGAAGACCGCCCGGTTTCGGGAGGCGTCATCGCCGATACCTCGAAAGTGGCCATGGAGCTCATCATACGCGGCTCCAGCGGACCCAATCATAAGAAGCAGGCAGACAACAGAACCTCGACAGCAGGAGAACTCACATCATGAAGAAGATCATTCTGGCATCCGGCACAGCCCTGATGCTGTCCATGGGCGCAGCGAAGGCGCAGGACAAGACGCTCACCATTTCCGTCTATGCCTTTGCGCAGGACGAATTCAAGGAACTGGTCTATACGCCGTTTGAAGCCAAATGCGGCTGCAAGCTGGTGGTGGAAACCGGCAACAGCGTCGAGCGTCTGGCCAAGATGGAAGCCAACAAGGCAAGCCCGGTTATCGATCTCGCCATCGTTTCCATGGCCGATGCGCTGTCCGCCACCCGCAAGGACCTGATCCAGAAGATCGACACGTCAAAGGTGCCGAATGTCGAGAAGCTCTACGACATCGCCAAGGACCCGAATGGCGATGGCATGAGCGTTGGCGTCAACTTCTACGCCACATCCATCGTCTACCGCACCGACAAGATGAAGGTGGAAAGCTGGGCTGATCTGTTGAAGGAAGGTGTGGTCGACCACGTTGCCTTCCCGAATGTCACTACCAATCAGGGCCCGCCTGCGCTTTACATGCTGGGCAAGGCCATCGGCAAGGACACGCCTGATCTCTCCGGAGCCATCGAGGCGCTGGGTGAAAAGAAGGACGAGATCGTTACTTTCTACGTCAAGTCCTCGCAGCTGGTGCAACTCATGCAGCAGGAAGAAATCTGGGCAGCCCCCATCGGTCGCTTCTCCTGGGCACCTTTCACCAAGCTTGACCTGCCGCTGGCATGGGCAACACCGAAGGAAGGCCAGACGGGCGGCATGAACGTTCTCGTTGTGCCGAAGAATGGCAAAAACGAAGATCTGGCGCTGCAATTCATGGATTTCTGGCTCTCCACGGATGTGCAGAAGGCGCTGGCCGAAAAGCTGGTCGATAGCCCGACCAACAAGGAGGTCAAGGTCTCCGATGAAGTCGCCAACAACATCACCTATGGCGAAGAAACCGCCAAGAGCCTGCAGCTTATGCCATCTGCGGTGACGCTTGATAACCGCGACAAGTGGTTGTCGGAGTGGAACGCGAAGGTGGGTCAGTAAAAAGTTACGCTGATGGCTCTGAGCCGCGACGTCGCTTTCTTGCTCCAACGTCATCCTCGGGCTTGTCCCGAGGATCCAACCACGTCGAGGCCGTTGCGACGTGGATAGATGCCCGGGACAAGCCCGAGCATGACGAAAACATAGGTCTCTGGTGACAGATTTTCCGGTCAAAGGATAAAGTGGATGTTTCAAAACCGGGCTGAAGCCTTGGCGCTGGCCTTGCCCGCCGCGATCTTTGCGGCGGCGGTGTTTCTGGTGCCTGTGTTCATTCTTCTGTCGGAAGGGTTTCGCACCTCGGATGGCTGGACGTTTCAGGCTTACGCGGATTTCTTTGCCGATCCGCTGAACCGCGCCGTGTTCCTGCGCACGTTGAAGCTCGGCGCGCTGGTGACCGTTGTCTCGGCCATCATCGGTTATGCGGCGGCCTTTGCCATCGTCAACCTGCCGGCCAGTTCCAAGGGCCACATGATCAATCTGGTCATTCTGCCGTTGATGATTTCGCCTGTCGCCCGCACCTATGCGTGGATCGTCATTCTGGGGCGAACCGGCATGGTCAATGAGGTGCTGAAACTGGTGGGCCTGACCGATGCGCCCATCCGCATCCTGTTTTCCGAAACGGCTGTTTTCATCGGGCTACTGCAACTGTTCCTGCCGCTCATGATCATCTCGCTCATCAGCGCGCTGGAAAATATGCCCAAGGACGTTATCGCCGCGTCGCGGGTGCTGGGTGCCAACTGGTTGCAGGTGTTCTGGAAGGTCATTCTGCCGCTGACCAAGGAAGGTCTGGTCGTGGGCGGTACGCTGGTCTTCACCGGTTCGCTGACGGCCTATATCACCCCTGCCATTCTGGGCGGCTCCAAGGTGCTGATGCTGGAAACCCTGCTTTATCAGCAGGTCACGGTCTCCAACAATTTCGTTGCGGCCAGCGTCATCGCCTTCATCCTGATTATCATGAGCTTTGCCGCCAACATCCTGCTCAAGCGCATCGCAACGGCAAGGAACAAGACATGACCCGGAACCTCTTCATTCCGCTCACGCTGGCGCTGGTCATCGGCTTTTTGATCGGACCGTTTCTCATCATCGTCGCCGCCTCGTTTTCGGCAGGTGATACGCTGGCCTTTCCGCCGCAGGGCTTTTCGCTGAAATGGATCGCCAAGGTCTTCACGGTTGAAAGCTTCCGTGACAGCTTTGCCATGTCGATGTTTCTGGCGCTGGGCGGCACATTTGCAGCCCTGATCCTCGGCATTCCCGCTGCCTATGCCATGTCGCGCTACAAGCTGCCGTTTTCGGAAACCATCCGCACCATCGTTTCGGCACCCATCATCGTTCCCGGCATGATCGTCGGCCTCGCGCTGCTGCGCTACTTTGTCGTTCCCTTCGGCATCGGCATCACGCTCGCGCTTTTTCTGGCCCACACGGCGCTGATCCTCCCCTATGCGGTGCGGGTGGTGTCGGCCAGCCTCACCAATCTGCGCTCGGATATTGAAGAAGCAGCCGTTCTGCTCGGCTCGTCGCGCATAGGCGCATTTTTCCGGGTGGTTTTACCCAATATCCGCGGCGGTATTCTCTCGGCCTTCATTCTGGGTTTCGTCACCAGCTTCAATCAGGTGCCGGTCTCGCTGTTCCTCTCCGGTCCCGGCGTGCGCACGCTTCCCATCGATATGCTGGGCTATATGGAAATCGTGTTCGACCCATCCGTTGCGGCGCTCTCTTCGCTGCTCGCCTTCCTGTCCATCGGCATTGTTTTCATGGCCGAACGTTTTCTGGGGTTCTCCCGTTATGTCTGATGCAAAATACCTCTCGCTGCAGAACCTGTCGCTGGCCTATGGCAATTCCGTTGCCGTCAAGGACCTCAACCTCGATATCCGCAAGGGTGAACTTCTGGCGCTGCTCGGCCCCTCCGGCTGCGGCAAGACAACGACCATGCGCGCCATTGCCGGGTTGATGCCGGTGGCGGGTGGCCGTATCGATCTTGATGGTGCCGATATCACCCGCGTATCTGCCAACAAGCGGGCGGTGGGTCTGGTGTTCCAGTCCTATGCGCTGTTTCCGCATCTCACCGTCTATGAGAATGTCGCCTTCGGCCTCAAGCTTAAGGGCATGAAGGGCTCGGCTCTGGATGAGAAAGTTGCATCCGGCCTCAAATCCGTCGGCCTCTCCACTTTCGCCTCCCGCAAACCAGCGGAACTGTCCGGCGGTCAGCAGCAGCGCGTGGCGCTGGCCCGCTCCATGGTCATGGACCCCAAGGTTCTGCTTTTGGATGAACCGCTGTCGAACCTCGATGCACGGCTGCGGCTCGAAATGCGCACCGAGCTTCAGCGGGTGCAGAAGGCCACCGGTGTCACCATGATTTTCGTCACCCATGATCAGGTCGAGGCGCTGGCGTTGGCAGACCGCATCGTGGTGATGAAGAGCGGTGCCATTGAGCAGATCGGCACGCCGGAAGAGATTTACAACGCACCGGTCTCCTCCTTCGTGGCTGACTTCGTCGGCTTCGAAAACATCTTTCGTCTGGAGGGTGGTTTGCTCAAGACTGATAACGGAAGCATCCCCCTTTCCGGCCAAGTCCCGAGTACGGCGGGACTTGCCTGGAGGCCGCGCATGGTGACCCTTGGTTCAGGACCTTTCGAGGCAACCGTGCGCGGCACCTCCTTTGCGGGCAACAGCCGCGAATATCTGCTGGATACGCCGCTTGGGCCCATCAAGGCTGAAGTCGATGCGGCCTTGCCGGTGCGCGATATCGGCTCAGCGCTTGCCTTCGATCTGCCGGTCGAGAAGGCGGCAAGCCTCAAGGTGGTTAGCTGACCATGGGTATCTGGATTGATAGCGATCTGGGGTTTGATGATATCGCAGCCATCCTCGTGGCGACATCGAACGGCCTTGATATCGATGGCCTCTCGCTGGTGTTCGGCAATGCGCCGCTGGCGCAGGTCCGTCGCAATGCCGCCGGTGCCGCCCGCGCCTTCGGCTGGGACTTTCCCATTCACACGGGCCGCGAAAAGCCGGTGCTGGGAAAGCTGGAAACGGCCCAGTCCGTTCTTGGCGAAACCGGCATCCCCACAGTCGGCGCAAGCTTGCCCAAGGCAGACGCTCTGCCGCATAGCGATGCGTTTGCGGCGCTGTGCAACTGGTTGTCCGATGGCGAAGGCGCCAAGCGCATTCTTGCTTTGGGGCCACTCACCAATCTTGCCGCCATCTGTCTTGCAAGGCCTGATCTTGCCGCCCGCATCACCGAGCTGACCTGGATGGGTGGTGGTGTCACATCCGGAAACCACACCGCCTCTGCCGAGTTCAACGCTTTTGCCGATCCCGAAGCGCTTGCGATCGTCCTTGCCCACGGTCTGCCATTGCGCATGGTGGATCTGGATTTGTGCCGCAAGGTTACCGCCCGCATCTCCGATGTCGCGCCCCTTCGCGCCGCCGGTGGAAAGAATGCCGGGCTGATTGCCGATATGCTGGCGGGCTTCATCGCCATTGCCATTGATCGTGGACGGACCGAAATGGCGCTTTACGACCCTTGTGCGGCTGTTGCCATGGTCGCCGCAGACAGCATCGGCTGGAAACCGGCCCGCATCGACGTCGAGCTGAATGGCGGGTTGACCCGGGGCCGGACCGTGGTGGAAATGCGCGCCGCCCATTCAAAGAGCTTCAACGCTCACTTTGCCGCAACGGTCGATGCTTTCCGTGCCAAAACCATCATTCTCGATGCCCTGCATCTGGAGGCCAGCCGATGAAAGACAAGACCATTATCGTTGATCGCGATGGCATGATTGACGATGCCCTACGCAGCCGCGCCGTTGCCGCAGCCAGAGGCGACCAGCCTTTCGATATCCTCATCAGTGGCGGTACGCTGGTCGATATGGTCACAGGTGAACTGCGCCCGGCCGATATCGGCCTTGTCGGCCCACTGATATCAAGTGTTCATGAGACCGGAACACGGACAGATGCGGGACATGTTCTCGATGCGACAGGTGGTTTCGTCTCGCCGGGTTTGATCGATACGCATATGCATGTCGAAAGCTCGATGGTGACCCCTGCGGCCTATGCGCAGGCTGTTGTTGCGCGTGGTGTGACGACCATCGTCTGGGACCCGCACGAATTCGGCAATGTCCACGGCATCGATGGTGTTTTCTGGGCAAGCCGCGCCATGAAGGGCCTGCCCCTTCGCGCCATCATCCTTGCCCCATCCTGCGTGCCTTCTGCGCCGGGGCTGGAACGTGCGAATGGGGATTTCGACGCCTCTGCCATGGCGGAAATGCTGTTCTGGCCGGAGGTGGGCGGCGTTGCCGAAGTCATGAACATGCGCGGCGTTATCGAGCGTGACCCGCGCATGAGCGCCATTCTTCAGGAAGGCCTGTTTTCCGACAAGATGATCTGCGGCCATGCGCGTGGTCTTGAGGGGGCTGATCTCAACGCCTTCATGGCGGCAGGCATTACATCCGATCATGAGCTGACCTCGGCTGCCGATTTGATCGCGAAGCTCCGCGCTGGTCTGACCATCGAGTTGCGCGGTTCGCACGATCATCTTCTGCCGGAATTTGTGGAAGCCCTGAACACGCTCGGTCACCTGCCTCAGACCCTGACACTCTGCACCGACGACGTGTTTCCTGATGATCTCGTGAAACACGGCGGACTGGATGATGTGGTGCGTCGTCTGGTCAGATACGGCTTGAAGCCCGAATGGGCGCTGCGCGCTGCCACGCTCAATGCGGCCATGCGTCTTCAACGCATTGATCTCGGCCTCATCGCTGCCGGTCGCCGTGCCGATATCGTGGTGTTTGACGATCTCACGGAGTTCAAAGCCCGCCATGTGCTGGCCAGTGGAACGCCGGTTGCGGAAGCTGGCAGGATGCTGGTTGAAATGCCTGAGATGGACGCTGCTCCCTTGCAGGACTCGATGAAGCTACCGCGCCGCTCGGTTAGTGATTTCAAGGTCCCGTCACAGGGCAAGAGAGTTCGGCTGGCGACCATCGACAAGCCGCGTTTCACGCAATGGGGCAGGGTGGATGCCGATGTGGAGAACGGCTTCGTGGTGCCACCTGAAGGTACGACGATGATCTCCGTCACCCACCGCCACGGCAAGGCCGATCCCGTCACGAAAACCGGTTTTCTCACAGGCTGGGGCCAATGGCAGGGCGCGTTTGCAACCACCGTCGCCCATGACAGCCACAATCTCACGGTCTTCGGCGGCAATGCAGAGGATATGACCCTTGCCGCCAATGCCGTCATCAAGGCGGGGGGCGGCATGGCGGTCGCATCTGATGGTAAGGTCACGGCCCTGTTGCCGCTGCCGCTCTCAGGCCTCGTCTCGGATGCGCCGCTGGCCGATGTCGCCGCCGGTTTCGAGGCCGTGCGGAATGCGGTGGGCGATATCGTGGAGTGGCAGCCACCCTATCTGGTGTTCAAAGCCTGTTTCGGCGCCACGCTTGCCTGCAACATCGGCCCGCACCAGACTGATATGGGCATTGCCGATGTGGTCGCGGGCAGTGTTATGGAGACGCCGGTGCTGGAGATTATCGGCTGAGAGTGTAGGGTGCGCTCACGCCCCAGCCAGTTCCTGCTCCACCAGCGTCGTCCAGAAGGCAACACCTGACGCGATCGCATCATCGTTGAAATCATAGGACGTGTTGTGGTGCAGCGCGCCGTCCACGGCGGGGCCGTTGCCGAGCCACACATAGCAGCCGGGTGCCTGGCCTGCGAAGAACGAGAAATCATCACCGGCAGTCGAGGGTGGGAAGGCGGTTCGTGCCTTTTCGCCGAAAACGCTCCGGGCAGCCTTCAAGGCGCGCTGCGTGGCATCCGCATCATTGATGACGGGCGGTATGCGGCGGATGAAGTCGTAAGCCGCCTCGATGCCGAACATTGCAGCTGTTCCCTTGGCCAGCCGCCCGATTTCCTCTTCCAGCTGGTCCCGAACATGGGCCGAATAGGCCCGCGCCGTGCCGCCGATTTCCACGAGATCAGGAATGACATTGAGCGCTTTCGGGTCACCCGCCTGCACCGAACAGGCGCTGACGACAGCCGGTTGCAGCGGATCGACCACGCGCCCGACGATGCTTTGCAGCGCCGCCAGAAAACTGCCCGCTGCCGTAATCGGGTCGCGCCCCAGATGCGGCTTGGCACCATGGGTGCCCACGCCCTTGAAGGTCACCCGCCAGCTATCGGAGGACGCAAGTTGCGGTCCCTCGACCACGGCCATCTCGTCCACGTCCAGCCCCGGCATATTGTGCAGCCCATAGACGGCATCGCAGGGGAAGAGATCAAACAGCCCGTCTTCCACCATCTTCCGTGCGCCGCCGCGTCCCTCTTCGGCAGGCTGGAAGATGAAATGCACGGTGCCGGAAAAATTGCGCGTTGCCGCCAGATGGCGCGCCGCCCCCAGCAACATGGTGGTGTGGCCATCATGGCCGCAGGCGTGCATTTTGCCTGCAATGGTCGATTGATAGGGCCGCTCAGCGATTTCAGGCATGGCCAGCGCGTCCATATCGGCACGAAGCCCGATGGTGCGGGTGCCATTGCCAATCTGAAGCGTGCCGACGACACCCGTCACGCCCAGGCCGCGATGCACCGCAATGCCTGCCTCTTCCAGCTGCGCGGCCACCAGCGCGCTGGTGCGCACCTCTTCGAAACCCAGTTCCGGGTTGGCGTGCAGGTCCTGCCGGAACGCGGTCAGAAACGGCAGGTCTTGCGCAATCCGGTCATGCGGTTTCATGGGCGGTCTATCCTTGCGATGTCGAAACAGAGCTCTTTTCTAGTGCAGAAGCCCCTGAGAATTAATAGAAACTTTTGGATCGACCCAAAATACTGAAGGACATTGTCATGAAACCGCACGAATTCTGGCAGGACCTCCACGCGGCTGATAGTTTTAAGGCGGATGGTCCACATTCCGGTTTCTTCCCCGCCACGCTCGATGATGGCAGGCAATTGCAGCTGCCGATCCGCCCTTTGTCTGACGGGGAACATGCGCTTGCATCGCTGATCGCCAATCAGGCGTCCTTCCCGGTGCTGGAAGCCTTGGCGCAGGATCTGGCACACAAGCTCAAGGCCTTCGATATCGACATTGTCGTCGGCCTGCCGACGCTGGGTCTCACTCTGGCCGCAGCCGTCGCGCGCCATCTCGGTCACAGCCGCTATGTGCCCCTCGGCACCTCGCGAAAATTCTGGTATCTCGAAGAACTCTCCGTGCCGATGTCCTCGATCACGACACAGCAGCAGAAACGCCTCTATATCGACCCGCGCATGCTGCCGCTTCTGCAAGGCAAACGCGTCGCGCTGGTAGACGATGTCATTTCCAGCGGCACCTCCATTGTCGCAGGCCTGTCGCTTCTCGCAGTCTCGAACATACAGCCTGTCGTCATCGGTGCCGCCATGCTGCAATCTGAGCGGTGGCGCGAAACGCTTGCGAGTTTTGGGGCTGAATGGCCTGATAGGGTGCAGGGTGTTTTCAAAACGCCGCTCCTGAAGAAGACAGGCGATAGTTGGCTCTCCTGATTAATTTTTCATCCTGCACAATTTCTGACTTGCGGAGCTGTGATTGATAGGCCTAGGATCGATGTCGCCGCAATGGGCTGCGGATCGTGCTTTTGTCAAGCCCATGGATTTAAACAGAAAAACGCTACTTTTCCGCTCGGGAATTCTTGAATGCAACCAGTTTTTGACGGTCATAATGATGTGCTCCTGCGGCTCTGGCGCACTGCCAAATCCGGGGGTGATCCGGTCAAAGAGTTCATGGAAGGCACGCATGAAGGCCACATCGATGCACCGCGCGCCAAGGCTGGCGGTCTGGCTGGCGGCATCTGCGCCATCTACATTCCATCGGGGGATCTAATCCTCAAGGAACCAGATGCCAACGGTCATTATGTAACGCCGCTTGCGGCCCCGCTGAAGCGAGAGCCATCCCTCGATATCGCGATGGAAAAGGCCGCCATCGCGCTGCGACTGGAGCAGGCTGGCGGCTGGAAACTCTGCCGCTCGACGGCGGATATTCGCAAGGCGATGGCAGACGGTGTCTTCGCCGCCGTGCTGCACATGGAAGGCTGCGAGCCGATCGCCGCCGATCTGGATGCGCTGGATGTGTTTTATGCGGCGGGCCTGCGCTCGCTTGGTCCCGTCTGGAGCCGCCACAATATCTTCGGCCATGGCGTTCCCTTTGCCTACCCCATGTCGCCTGATACTGCGCCGGGCCTGAAGGATGCCGGCTTTGCGCTGGTCAAACGCTGCAACCAGCTCGGCATCCTCATCGATCTCGCCCATATCACCGAAAAAGGCTTCTGGGACGTGGCCAAATCCACGGATCAACCACTGGTCGCCAGCCATTCCAATGTCCATGTGTTGACGCCAGTGGCGCGCAATCTGACCGACAGGCAGATGGATGCGATCAAGGAAAGCAAGGGCTTGGTTGGCCTCAACTATGCCGTAACGATGCTGCGGCCGGATGCGCGCGATAACGCCGAAACGCCGCTGTCCCTCATGGTCCAGCATATTGATTACATGGTCGAGCGCATGGGCATTGATTGCGTGGCGCTCGGTTCCGACTTCGATGGCGCAACGATCCCCGCAGAAATTCGCGATGCGAGCGGCAACAATAATCTTGTTGCCGCACTCAAATCTGCGGGCTACGCTAATGAAGACCTTGCTAAGATTTGCCGGGAAAACTGGCTGCGTGTTTTGGCTCAGGCATGGCACGAGCCCGCCTGAGACAAGTGAACCAAAGAAAAAACAACAGGGGAAGACGATGAACAAATCGCTCAACAAAGCCGCCCGCATCCTCGCCACCAGTGTGGCGCTATCGATGCTCTCTCTTGCCGCGCCACAGGCCTTTGCCGCAACCCCTGCCGATACGCTGGTGGAAGGCTTCGCCATCGATGACATCATCACGCTTGATCCGGGCGAGGCGTTTGAGCTGTCGGCCGCTGAAGTTACCGGCAACACCTATAGCAAGCTCGTATCCATCGATATTGCCGACACATCCAAGGTCATCGGCGATCTCGCCGAAAGCTGGACGATCTCTGAGGACGGCATGACATATACGTTCAAGCTCAAGTCCGGCTTGAAGTTTGCGTCCGGAAATCCGCTGACTGCCGAAGATGTCGCGTTTTCTTTCGAGCGCGCCGTGAAGCTTGATAAATCACCAGCGTTTCTTCTGACCCAGTTCGGCCTCAAGGGCGACAACGTCAACGAGAAAGCCAAGGCGTCGGATGCGACTACCTTCGTGCTGACAGTCGACAAGCCCTACGCGCCGAGCTTCGTGCTCAACGTGCTGACATCGACGGTTGCTTCCGTTGTGGACAAAAAGCTGGTGATGGAAAAGGCGAAAGCCGTCACGGCAAGTGCTGACTACAAATATGAAAGTGACTTCGGCAACGAGTTTCTGAAAACCGGTTATGCGGGTTCTGGCCCGTACAAGATCCTTGGCTGGAAGGCCAATGAGGCCGTTATTCTGGAAGCGAACCCGAATTATTACGGCGAGAAGCCAAAGTTGAAGCGCGTCGTTTATCGCCACATGAAGGAAAGCTCTGGCCAGCGGCTGGCTCTTGAAAATGGCGACATTGATGTTGCCCGTAACCTTGAGCCCGGTGACGTGGATGCCGTGAGCAAAAAGGATAGCCTGGCCGTCACCTCCGCGCCAAAGGGCACTGTCTATTACATCAGCCTCAACCAGAAAAACGAGAACCTCAAGAAGCCTGAAGTCGTCGAGGCCTTCAAATATCTCGTTGATTACGATGCTATCGGTGAAACGCTGATCAAGGGTATCGGTGAGATCCACCAGACATTCCTGCCGAAGGGCCAACTGGGCGCACTGGATGAAAATCCATACAAGCTGGATGTTGCCAAGGCCAAGGAATTGCTGGCGAAAGCTGGCCTCAAGGACGGCTTCACCGTCACCATTGACGTGCGCAACACGCAGCCTGTGACCGGTATTGCTGAAAACTTTCAGCAGACGCTGGCTCAGGCCGGTATCAAGCTTGAAATCATTCCGGGTGACGGCAAGCAGACGCTGACAAAATACCGTGCGCGGACGCATGATATGTATATCGGCCAGTGGGGTTCTGACTATTTCGACCCGAATTCGAATGCCGAAACCTTCACCATCAATTACGACAATGCTGACGATGGAAAAAACAAGACGCTGGCCTGGCGCAATGCCTGGGACGTTCCTGATCTGACCAAGGAAACGCAATCTGCACTTCTGGAGAAGGATAGTGCAAAGCGCGCCAAAATTTACGAGGATCTCCAAAAGAAGGTGCTGGAAAAAGGTCCATTCCTAGTGATCTTCCAGCAGACGGAAGTGGCTGGATACTCGAAAAAACTTAAAGGCCTGAAGCTTGGACCGAGCTTCGACACCAACTATGTCTATCCGATCTCCAAGGAATGATCCGGCGGGATTGATCCAGTGAGCATCATTGAAACAGTGCCAAGGCCAAGGCGCGGCAGAAGCCGCGCCAACAAGCGCCTGACAGCCGTCCTCGGCTTCCTCGTTACCGTCATCACCACCTTTTTAGGGCTTTTGGCGGTCACATTCTTCATCGGGCGCGTCATTCCCATCGATCCGGCTCTCGCTATCGTGGGGGACCGTGCGCCTGCCCATGTGGTGGAGCGGGTGCGCGAGGAACTCGGCCTCAACCTGCCGCTCTGGCAGCAGTTTTTCCTCTATATCAAGCAGGCGCTGTCGGGTGATTTCGGCACGTCCGTTTTGACCACCAATCCCGTGATGACCGATATCATCAGGGTGTTTCCGGCCACCATTGAGCTTGCCACCATCGGCACCCTGATTGGCGCTGTCTTCGGCATTCCGCTCGGCGTTCTGGCCGCCGTCAAGCGCGGCAGTATCATCGACCAGATCGTGCGCATCATCGGGCTTGTGGGTTACTCCGTGCCGATCTTCTGGCTCGGCCTTCTGGCGCTTCTGGTGTTTTACGCCAAGCTGAACTGGGTCGCCTATCCCGGTCGCATGGATATCGTCTACGAGTTCACCTTCACGCCCGTGACAGGCTTTTATCTGCTGGATGCCTTCATGCAGGGCCAGTGGGATGTGCTGTGGGATCTTTTCCGCCACATCATTTTGCCTGCCGGTCTGCTCGGCTATTTCTCGCTGGCCTATATCAGCCGCATGACGCGCTCCTTCATGCTGAACGAACTCGCGCAGGAATATATCGTGGCGGCCCGTGCCAAGGGTCTCTCGGAAACCCGCATCATCTGGTTCCATGCGTTGCGCAACGCCGCCGTGCCGTTGCTCACCGTCATCGTGCTGTCCTATGCCGGTCTGCTGGAGGGCTCCGTTTTGACGGAAACCATCTTCTCCTGGCCGGGGCTTGGGCTTTACATCACCAATTCCCTGCAGAATGCGGATATGAACGCCGTTCTCGGCGGCACCATCGTGATTGGCGCTGTGTTCATCAGCATCAATCTCCTGTCCGATCTGCTCTACCGGACGCTCGATCCAAGGACGCGCAGCCGATGACGACAGCTTTGACTCCATTGAAACCCTATAGCCGCGAATGGCTGCTGTCGGAGCGTCCGACATCGCGCAAACAGGCACGGCTTGGCCGCGCCTATGTCATCTGGCGGCGCTTTTCAGAAAATCGATTGGCGCTGGCCGGTCTCGGCATCATCATGGCGCTGGTTTTGGTCGCCATCTTTGCCGATGTGCTGGCTCCGCATTCCGCCGTGCAGGGTGATCTGCGCAATGCCCGCCTGCTGGCCCCCGGCAGCGAGGGCTATCTGCTCGGCACGGATGATCAGGGGCGCGATATTCTCTCGCGCCTCATTCATGGTTCTCGCCTGACCCTGTTTGTCGTGCTGCTCGTTGCCATCATCGCCGCGCCCGTCGGCCTCATCGTCGGCACGGTTGCCGGTTATGCCGGTGGCTGGGTGGATGCGGTTTTGATGCGGATCACGGATATCTTTCTGGCCTTCCCGAAACTCGTTCTGGCGCTGGCGCTGGTTGCGGCGCTCGGCCCCGGCATCGAGAATGCGGTTCTCGCCATCGCCATCACCTCATGGCCGCCCTATGCGCGCATTGCCCGCGCTGAAACCATGACGTTTCGCCATTCGGATTTCATCGCGGCGGTGCAGCTTATGGGCGCTTCGCCTTGGCGCATCGTGCTCAAGCACGTCATGCCGCTCTGCATGTCCTCGCTCATCGTGCGTGTCACGCTGGATATGGCGGGCATCATTCTGACCGCTGCCGGTCTCGGCTTTCTGGGCCTCGGTGCCCAGCCGCCGCTGCCGGAATGGGGCGCGATGATTGCATCCGGCCGCCGCTTCATTCTCGATCAATGGTGGGTTGCGGCCATGCCCGGCATCGCCATCCTCATTGTGAGCCTCGGCTTCAACTTACTTGGAGACGGCCTTCGCGATGCGCTCGACCCGAAGGAGGCTGGCCAATGAGCGCGCCTCTTCTCACCGTCGAAAACCTGCGCGTCAGCTTTCCCACCCGCACCGGGCTGGTGGAAGCGGTGCGCGGCGTTTCCTTTACGCTGGGGCGGGAGCGCCTCGGTGTGGTTGGCGAGTCCGGTTCCGGCAAATCGCAGACGGGCCGCGCCATCATGGGGCTGACGCCATCTGCGGCTAGGATCGAGGCGGAGACGTTGCGGTTTGGCGATATCGATCTGCTGGAGGCTTCGGCCAAGCAGCGCCGCAGCATTCGCGGCAAACGCATGGCCATGATCCTTCAGGATCCGAAATATTCCCTCAACCCGGTCATGACGATTGGCCGGCAGATCGTGGAAACCCTGAAGACGCATGAACGCATCGGCTCCTCGGAAGCAAAGAAGCGGGCTCTCGACATGCTGGAGGCGGTGCAGATTCGTGAGCCGGAACGCGTCTTCGGCCTTTACCCGCACGAGGTTTCCGGCGGCATGGGCCAGCGCGTCATGATTGCCATGATGCTGGTTTGCGGCCCGGAACTCCTGATTGCCGACGAGCCGACATCGGCGCTTGACGTGACGGTGCAGCTCGAAGTGCTCGGCATTCTCGACAAGCTGGTGCGTGATCGGGGCATGGGGCTCATCTTCATCTCCCATGATCTGCGGCTTGTCTCCTCCTTCTGCGACCGCGTCATCGTCATGTATGCGGGCCGCGTGGTGGAGGAGCTTCAGGCGTCCAATCTCGATAATGCCCAGCATCCCTATACGCGCGGTCTGTTGAACTGCCTGCCGAAGATTGGCGAAAACCGGCACCCATTGCCGGTTCTGGACCGCAAAGCGGAGTGGCGCCTATGACATCTGTTCTTTCCGTCACCAATATGCTGGTCGATTTTGATGGGCATGTCGCGCTGGATGGTGTCAGCATCGATGTGCCGCGTGGTCAGTCCTTTGGCCTCGTGGGTGAATCCGGTTCGGGCAAATCCACGCTTTTGCGTGCCATTGCCGGTCTTAACCACTTCGATGAGGGCAGCCTCATGGTCGAGGGCCGGACCTATAAAAGCAAGTTCCGCGAAAAGAGCTTCTACCGCGATGTGCAAATGGTGTTTCAGGACCCTTATGGCTCGCTGCACCCGCGCCAGACGGTGGACGCGCTGCTTCTGGAACCGCTCACCATTCATGGGCTGGATGACAAGGAAGGCCGCATCACCCGCGCGCTGGATGAGGTGGGTCTGGGAACCGGCTTCCGTTTTCGCTACTCGCACCAGCTTTCCGGCGGCCAGCGCCAGCGTATCGCCATTGCCCGCGCCCTCATTCTGGAGCCGAAAATCCTGCTGCTGGACGAGCCGACCTCAGCGCTGGATGCCTCCATTCAGGCAGAAATCCTCAACCTGCTCGAAGATGTCCGCAAAGCCCGCAACCTAACCTTCCTCATGGTCAGCCACGATCTCGGCGTTATCAGCCATATGTGCGACCGTCTCGCTGTGATGAAAAGCGGCAAGGTGGTGGAAATGATGGATGTTCCGGCGCTGGAAAGCCGGGATTTTAAGGCCGATTACACACGGCAATTGCTGGTGGCGAGCGAGGGTTTCCGGCGCGATTGAGCGGTGCTGGGGATGCTTGCGTCTACAAGACGAATAGCGTCTTACTGGATTGCGACGGCATATCTGTGGACAGGACAATTTCACCATGAACCTACGCGCATTGATGTATTTCGATGAGCTTGTGCGCACGCGCTCGATGCGTGCTGCGGCTGACAATCTCAATGTCGCGCCCACCGCCGTCAGCCGCCAGATCGACAATCTGGAGGAGTTTTTCGGCGCGCCGCTGGTAGAGCGTTCAAGCCGTGGGGTCACGCTGACGGCGGCGGGTGAGCTTCTGGCCGAGCGGGCGGGAAAAACCCTGCGCGAACTCGGCAATGTTCAGCAGTTGATCGATGACCTCAAGGGGCTGGAGCGGGGGCGTGCGACCATCTTTGCCAATGGTGCCATTGTCGCCAGCCTTCTGGCGCCCGTGCTGGCCCAGTTCAGCGCGACCTATCCAAAGCTACGTTTCGATGTGCACATCACCAGCGCCCGTCAGGCCATCGATGCGCTGGTCACGGCGCAGGCCGATATCGCCATCACCCTGTTTGCGCCTGAGACATCCGAGGTGAAAATCCTAGCTGCGCGGGATATCGGCTATGATGTCATCTTGCCCGCCGACCACGCGCTTGCGGGCAAAAGCGGCATCACGCTTGCGCAACTTTCGCAGATGCCGCTCGCCATGCCGGAAAAGACCTTTGCGGCAAGGCACGCCTTCGATGTCCTGTTTGAAAAGGCAGGCATCGAACTCGACCCGGTCTTCACGGCCAGTTCGCTGGATCTTTTAAAGGAACTGGTGCTGGACCGCGCCGCAGTCACCCTGCTGCCGGAGCTTTCCGTCGCCCGCGAAATCAGGGCGGGCAAGATGGTGGCGGTTCCTCTTGTAGGTACGCCGGGCGTCCACACCACCATCGAGCTTTGCGTTGCGCCAGATCGCGAGCTTTCCTTTGCAGCGGCAACGCTTTCCCGCTTCATCGAGACCTTCATGGGCAACTTGCCAAAATAGGCAGTTGATTTTTAGCTCCGACTTCGTGTAGCGATTTTCGCAACGCGCTGAACACAAAATGTTTGCGCCTCTAGACAGGAGATCATGATGCGCATCAATTTCTTGCGGCAGACGGCACTAACGCGGCTTTTAGCCGTCGGGCTTGTTCTCGCGGTATCTCTGCCAGCATTGCCGGTCTGGGCCGCACCGAGAAACGCCGTCACCATCGGCATGGGCGGTGAGCCTTCGGGGCTTGATCCGACTGTTGCGGCTCCGGTCTTCATCGGCCAGGTCACATGGCAGAACATTTTCGAAGGTCTCGTCACCATCGACAAGGACGGCAAAATCCAGCCGCAGCTCGCGAAAAGCTGGGAGATTTCGGACGACGGGAAGACCTATACATTCACCCTGCATGAGGGCGTGACGTTTCACGATGGCGAGGTTTTCGATTCCTCGGTCGCCAAGGCATCGCTGGAACGCGCGCGGGGCGAGGGCTCCGTCAATCCACAGAAGCGGTTCTTTGCAGCCATCCAGACCATTGAAACGCCAGATGCGAAGACGCTGGTCCTCAAGCTAAAGCAGCCCTCCGGTAGCCTGCTCTACTGGCTTGGCTGGCCCGCGTCCTCCATCGTCGGCACCCGCTCTGCTGACAATAACAAGACGACACCTGTTGGCACTGGCCCGTTCAAATTCGTCAGCTGGGCCAAGGGCGACAGGGTGGAGCTCGCCCGCAACGCAGATTACTGGAACAAGGACGTGAGTGTCGCGCTCGAAAAGGCAACTTTCCGATTCATCCCCGATCCGCAGGCACAAGCCGCAGCCCTTCAAGCCGGCGATGTCGATGCCTTTCCCGAGTTTGGTGCGCCGGAACTTATGAGCTCATTCGAAGGCCATGCGCGGCTCGGCACCTTCATCGGCAATACCGAATTGAAGGTGGTGGCTGGCATGAACAATGCCGTCAAGCCGTTCAACGACAAGCGCGTGCGTCAGGCCTTGATGATGGCGGTGGACCGCGCAACCGTCATCGATGGTGCATGGTCGGGCTTTGGCACAGCCATTGGCAGCCACTATACGCCCAATGATCGCGGCTATGTGGATACATCAGGCGTCCTGCCCTATGATGCTGAAAAGGCGAAGGCCTTGCTGGCCGAAGCGGGTTATCCGAACGGCCTTTCCTTCACCATCAAGGCACCACAGATGCCTTACGCCCAGCGCACCTCGCAAGTGCTTCAGGCCATGTTTGCCGAAATCGGCGTGACCATGACCATCGAAACCACGGAATTTCCGGCGAAATGGGTTTCGGATGTTTTGAAAGGCGCCAATTACGAGATGACCATCGTTGCCCATGCTGAGCCCATGGATATCGATATCTTTTCGCGTGATCCCTACTACTTCAACTACAAGAATCCCACGTTCAACGAGATCATCAGAAATGTGGAGCTGACCACCGACCCTACCCAGCAGGAAGAGCTTTATCAGGATGCGCAGAAAATTCTGGCGCAGGATGTCCCGGCACTGTTCCTCTTCGTCATGCCAAAGCTTGGCGTCTGGGACAAGAAGCTGCAAGGCCTGTGGGAAAACGAACCCATCCCCTCCAACGTGCTGACGGATGTGCATTGGGAAGAGTGAGTTTTAGGCCAATGCGCGTCTCCATGGGCGGTGTAGCAGCATGATCGCCCTTATCCTCCGACGCATCCTCGGCCTGCTGGTCACGCTTCTTGCCGTCTCGTTCCTGATCTACATGGTGATGGGCCTGTTGCCGGGGGATCCTGCCGCCATCATGCTGGGCACATCCGCCAGCCCTGATACGCTTGCCGCGTTGCAAAAGCAGATGGGGCTCGATCAGCCGCTGGCACTCAGATTTGTCTATTGGCTGGCAGCGATGGCCCGAGGTGATCTGGGGCAATCCTATACCTATGGCGTGCCGGTGGCGGGGCTTATTGTCGAGCGTCTGGCGGTCACGCTGCCGCTGGCTTTCATGGCGATTGGTCTTTCCATTGCCATCGCCTTGCCTCTGGGTGTGTTGGCAGCACGATATCGCGGCGGTGTCATTGATGTTGTCTGCGGGCTGTTTTCCCATCTTGGAATTTCCGTTCCGGGCTTCTGGGTCGGCCTTCTCCTGATCCTGCTGTTTTCCACCACACTGGGCTGGATGCCCGCGGGCGGGTTTCCGGGCTGGCAGGCAGGCGTCGGGGCGGGGCTCAACGCGCTGGTGCTTCCGGCAGTCGCGCTTGCCGCCTCGCAAGCGGGTGTGCTCGCGCGTGTCTGCCGCTCCACCATGCTGGAGGTCATGAACGAGGATTTCGTGCGCACCGTCAGGGCCAAGGGTATCGGTGAGGCGGCGACCTTGTGGAAACATGTCCTGCCAAACGCGCTCATTCCCGTCGTCACCATGGTTGGCCTGCAATTCACCTTTCTGATTGCGGGCACGGTGCTGGTGGAAAATGTGTTCAATCTGCCGGGGCTGGGGCGGCTCGCTTATCAGGCACTGACGCAGCGCGATATCATCGTCATGCAATCGGTCGTGCTGTTCTTCTGCGCGCTCGTCATCACAATGAATTTCCTTGTCGATATGGCCTATCTGCTGATCGATCCGCGATTGCGGGCGCGTGCCGCATGAGAAACACCCACCGCCGCCCAACCACGCTTTTGCCTGGCGCCATCATTTCAGGCGCATTGCTTTGTATTGCCCTGCTATCGCTGGTCTGGACACCACACGTGCCGACAAAAATGCAGATCGTTGCGAAGCTCAAACCGCCGCTTGCGCAGGGGTTGCTGGGCACGGATCATTTCGGGCGCGATCTTGCCTCGATGCTCATGGTCGGCGCGTGGAACTCGCTCTCCACGGCTGTCGTGGCTGTCGCCATTGGTGCCGCCATCGGCACGCTGGTGGGCATCATAGCAGCGGCGCAACGTGGTGTTGTCGAGGCTTTGCTGATGCGCATCTGCGATATCGTCTTTGCGCTGCCGCCCATTCTCTCGGCCATGATGCTGGGCGCTTTCATCGGCTCCGGCCGCTTCACCGCCATCATTGCCATTGCCACCTTCATGGTGCCGGTCTTTGCCCGGCTGACCTGTGCGGCGGCCCTGCAATTGTGGGTGCGGGATTTCGTCGTGGCAGCGGAAAGCCTTGGGCGCAGCCGAGGCGGCATCACCATCACCCACATCCTGCCAAACCTTGCCAATCTCATCATCGTGCAGGTCAGCATCCAGCTGGGGCTTGCCATTCTGACCGAGGCGGGCTTGAGTTTTCTCGGCCTCGGCATGGCGCCGCCAGCGCCCACCTGGGGGCGTATGCTGTGGGAATCGCAGACCTATCTCTCTGCGGCGCCCTGGCTTGCCATTCTGCCGGGGCTTGCCATCGCGCTTGCCGTGCTTGGGTTCAATCTGCTGGGCGATGGCCTGCGGGATCGTTTCGATCCCAGACTGCGGCGCTAGTGCCAGCAACCATAAAGTGAGCGAACCGTCGTATTGCTGCCGCCATTCTTCTGTTACAGCGGAAAGCAATTCTGGAGTTGAACCCTATGCTGCGTTTATCGGATGATCCTGCCATTTCCGGCCCGGGCGAAGGTGCCGAGCCCGTGATGACGGAGCCCGATGCGCCTGAAACCGGTCTTGTCGAAATATTGCAGGCTTTGGCCAGCGATGAAAGCCGTGCGCGCATTGCCGTCGGCGATCTCCTGTCCGCCATGGGAGACCGCGCGTTTGGCGCGTTGATGCTGGTGTTTGCGCTGCCCAATATCGTGCCCACGCCACCCGGCACATCGGCCATAACAGGCACACCGCTCGTCTTTCTGGCCGCCCAGCTTTGCGCCGGTAAACGCCCGTGGCTTCCGCGTGTGATCTCGCAGCGGTCTCTGGCGCGAGAGGATTTTGCCCGGGTCGTACAAAAAATCGTGCCTGTCCTGCTGCGGGTGCAAAAGCTGCTGCGGCCGCGCATGCAAGGGCTGCTTTCGCCTGTGGCCGAACGGGTCATCGGCCTTGTCTGTCTGCTGCTGGCCATCATTCTGGCCTTGCCCATACCGCTCGGCAACATTCTGCCCGCCATCGCAATTGGTTGTTTTTCCTTTGCTCTTCTCGAACGGGATGGGCTTTTTGCCCTCATCGGCGGCGTGCTCTCGGTCATCTCGGTGGCTGTTGTGAGCGGTGTGATTTACGGAATCGCCAAAGCCGTGCTTTATTTCGTCGTGGGTCCGTTCTTCGGCTAGCCACCCTTGGCATGGTTTGACACGGGCCTTAGAAAAATGTCAGCACAGGGATATGAGGCGTTAAGGGCGGGCAGATGGCCAAACGATCCGAAACTGGTGGACGGCTAGACGATGCGGCGCGAGCCGGCTGGCTCTACTACGTTGCGGGCCGCACGCAGGATGAGATTGCGAGCGCCATGGGCATTTCCCGCCAGTCGGCGCAGCGGCTTGTTTCCCTTGCTGTGGCTGAACGGCTGATCAAGGTGCGTCTCGACCACCCCATTGCCGCTTGCCTTGAAAAAAGCGAGGCACTGCGCGAGCGGTTTTCGTTGAAGTATGTAGAAGTGGTGCCGAGCGACCCAGCCGGCGTGTCCTCCACGGTTGGCATTGCAGAGGCAGGTGCGGCGGAAATCGAACGCTGGCTTCGCAAGACGGACCCCATTGTTCTGGCCATCGGCACGGGCCGAACGCTGAAAGCGGCCGTCGATCAGTTGCCGCCGATGGAATGTCCGCAGCACCGCATCGTCTCGCTCACCGGCAATATCGGGCCGGATGGTTCCGCGGCCTATTACAACGTCATTTTCAGCATGGCGGATGCCATCAAGGCGCGGCATTTTCCCATGCCCTTACCGGTTCTCTGTTCGTCTTCAGAGGAGCGGGAGCTGCTGCACGATCAATCCATGGTGCGCTCCACGCTGGCGCTGGGCGCTGCTGCCGATGTGACCTTTGTCGGCGTCGGCCAACTGGCAGAGGATGCACCGCTCTGCGTCGATGGCTTTCTTGAGGTTCAGGAAATGCGCGACCTCATCGCCAGGGGTGGTGCGGGCGAGATTTGCGGCTGGTCGTTTGATCGGGATGGCCGGATTCTCGACACCCCCATCAATGATCGTGTGGCCTCCGTTCCCCTGCCGCAACGCGAAACCAGCACGGTCATCGGAATTGCGCAGGGCAAGCAAAAATCCCCTGCCATTCTCGCGGCTCTGCGCGGTGGCCTTCTGAACGGTGTCATCACCGACGAGGCATCCGCCGAATATTTGCTCAGGAACTGAGCAGAAATATTGTTGCAAAACCAGTATGTTAGTTAATCCTTGTGCAATGCAGCGCAGGTAGCCGCTTGACTTTCTTCTCCCAAAAGTGAGTATTTGCCCTAGAGCAAAGCGAATGCTCACAACTTTCTTCTGGGAGGAAGATCATGACATTGAAGACACTTCTGCTGGGCGCGTGCTCGGCTCTCGCCTTTTCGGGCCTCGCTTCCGCAGAAACGCTGACCATCGCCACCGTCAACAACGGTGACATGATCCGCATGCAGGGACTGACATCCGAATTCACCGCCAAAAACCCAGATATCAAGGTTGAATGGGTCACGCTGGAAGAAAACGTCCTGCGTGAACGCGTCACCACCGATATCGCCACCAGTGGCGGCCAGTACGACATCATGACCATCGGCAACTACGAAGTTCCGATCTGGGCCAAGCAGGGCTGGCTTTTGCCACTCGAAAAGCTCGGCGATAACTACGATGTTGCCGACATGCTGCCATCCATCAAGGGTGGCCTGACTGTCGATAGCAAGCTCTATGCGGCCCCGTTCTACGGTGAATCCGCCATGATCATGTATCGCAAGGATCTGTTTGAAAAAGCAGGCCTGAAGATGCCAGAAAACCCGACCTGGGAATTCATCGGCGACGCTGCCCGCAAGATCACCGACCGCAAGGCCGATGTGAACGGCATGTGCCTTCGCGGCAAGGCCGGTTGGGGTGAGAACATGGCCTTCATCACCGCGCTCACCAACTCCTTTGGCGGTCGCTGGTTCGATGAGAACTGGAAGCCACAGTTCGATCAGCCTGAATGGAAGAACGCGCTTCAGTTCTATGTTGACCTGATGAAGGATGCCGGTCCATCCGGTGCTTCCTCCAACGGCTTCAACGAAAACCTGACGCTGTTCCAGCAGGGCAAATGCGGCATGTGGATTGATGCCACGGTTGCCGCATCCTTCGTATCGAACCCTAAGGACAGCAAGGTCGCCGACAAGGTTGGCTATGCACTCTTCCCGACGCAGGGCGAAATGAAGAACCATGGCAACTGGCTCTGGTCCTGGAACCTTGCCATTCCAAAGAGCTCGCAGAAGGCTGAAGCCGCTGAGAAGTTCATTGCCTGGGCAACCAGCAAGGAATACACGCAGCTCGTCGCTTCCAAGGATGGCTGGGCCAACGTGCCTCCTGGCACACGCACCTCGCTCTACAAGAACGCGGATTACCAGAAGGCCGCAGGCTTTGCAGCACCGACATTGGCTGCCATGAATGCTGCCGATATCACCAAGCCAACGGTCAAGCCTGTGCCTTACACAGGTGGTCAGTTCGTAGCGATCCCTGAGTTCCAGTCGCTCGGCACCACGGTTGGTCAGCTGTTCTCGGCGGTCGTTGCAGGTCAGTCCAGCGTTGATGATGCTCTGGCCAGCGCCCAGTCCACAGCCACGCGTGAAATGACGCGCTCGGGATACATCAAGTAATCCTCCCGAAAACAGCCGCCCGGTCGTGATGGCCGGGCGGCTCTGTTGCTGGACAATCTTCTTCACGTTCGAGTCTTGCTACCCGTTCATAACAAGAAAATGCCAAGCGTTCCGCGTGATTGACCGCGTGGTTCGGAATTGGGAGGGAGCCGCATGGCGACGCAAAACACTAAAAATCTGGCGCGGTTGATGATGGCGCCGTCGGTTGTCATGCTTCTGGTGTGGATGATCGTGCCACTGTCCATGACGCTGTGGTTCTCTTTCCAGAACTACAATCTGCTGAACCCGGCCAATGTCAGCTTTGCTGGCCTGTTCAATTACCAGTATTTCTACACCGACCCGGCCTTCTTCCAGTCCATCTGGAACACGCTCGTCATCGTCGGCGGCGTGCTGCTGATCACGATTATCGGCGGCATCGGCCTTGCGCTGTTGCTGGACCAGCCCATTTTCGGGCAGGGCATCGTGCGCATCCTCGTCATCTCACCGTTTTTCGTCATGCCACCGGTTGCCGCTCTCGTGTGGAAGAACATGATCATGCATCCCGGCTACGGCGTGCTGGCGGATCTTAGCCGCTTCTTCGGGGCGCAGCCGATCGACTGGTTCTCGCAGTTTCCGCTGCTGTCGATCGTCATCATTGTGGCCTGGCAATGGCTGCCCTTCGCAACGCTGATCCTGCTGACAGCCCTTCAATCGCTGGATGGCGAGCAGAAGGAAGCCGCCGAGATGGATGGCGCAAGCTTCTTCAGCCGCTTCATTTATCTGACGCTGCCGCATCTGGCCCGTGCCATCACCGTCGTCATTCTCATCCAGACGATCTTCCTGCTCGGCGTCTACGCAGAAATCCTCGTCACCACCAACGGTGGACCGGGCTACGCCTCGACCAATCTCGCCTTCCTCATCTACCGCACGGCGCTGCTTGGCTATGATGTGGGTGGAGCATCCGCAGGCGGTATCATCGCCGTTATCCTTGCCAATATCGTCGCCATCTTCCTGATGCGCGCCGTCGGCAAAAACCTCGATCGATAGGAGTACGGATCATGGCTCGTAATGTCTCGACGCGCTCCAAAATCGGCTTCACCCTTGTCGCCTGGGCTATCGCGCTTCTGTTGTTCTTCCCGATCCTCTATGCCTTCATCACGTCTTTGAAGACGGAGCCGGAAGCCATTGCGGGCTTCAGCCTCTGGCCATCGGGCACGTTTGAAAACTACATCACGGTCAACACCCAGCGTGATTACTTCAAGCCCTTCATGAACTCGGTCATCCTGTCGGTCGGCTCCACCATCGTCGCCCTCATCATCGCCATTCCGGCTGCCTGGGCCATGGCGTTTTCTCCGACAAAGCGCACCAAGGATATCTTGATGTGGATGCTTTCCACCAAGATGATGCCGGCCGTTGCCGTGCTGGTGCCGATCTATCTTCTGTTCCGCAATGCCGGTCTTTTGGATACGCGCATTGGTCTCACCATCATGCTCACCTTCATCAACCTGCCGATTGTGGTGTGGATGCTCTACACATATTTCCGGGAAATTCCGGGCGAAATCCTCGAAGCATCGCGCATGGATGGTGCATCCTTGTGGAATGAGATCGTCTATGTGCTGACGCCGATGGCGATCCCCGGCATTGCCTCGACGCTTCTTCTCAACATCATTCTGGCGTGGAACGAGTCCTTCTGGACCATTCGCCTCACCACCACCAATGCGGCACCGCTCACAGCCTTCATCGCCTCCTTCTCCAGCCCGCAGGGCCTGTTCTGGGCCAAGCTGTCGGCGGCCTCGATGATGGCGATTGCGCCGATCCTCGTGCTTGGCTGGTTTTCCCAGAAACAACTCGTTCGCGGCCTCACCTTTGGCGCGGTGAAATAAGGAATAAGAAAATGGGCAGCATTTCCCTTAAGAACGTCTCCAAGGTCTTCGGCGAAGCCAAGGTCATTCCGTCTATCGATCTCGATATCAAGGATGGCGAGTTCGTGGTCTTCGTCGGCCCATCCGGCTGCGGCAAGTCCACGTTGCTGCGCCTCATTGCAGGCCTTGAGGATGTCACCGGCGGCCAGATCATTATCGATGGCAAGGATGTGAGCGAGAAGGCACCGGCAGAACGTGGCCTTGCCATGGTGTTCCAGTCCTATGCGCTTTATCCGCATATGAGCGTGCGCAACAATATCGGCTTTCCGCTCAAAATGGCCAAGCTCGACAAGGCCGTCATCGACAAGAAGGTCAATGATGCAGCAGCCGTCCTGAACCTCACCGATTATCTCGACCGTCGCCCTTCGCAGCTTTCGGGCGGTCAGCGCCAGCGTGTCGCGATCGGTCGTGCCATTGTGCGTGAACCCTCGGCGTTTCTGTTCGATGAGCCGCTGTCCAACCTTGATGCTTCGCTTCGCGGCACGATGCGGCTGGAAATCTCCGAGCTTCACAATACGCTGAAGACAACGATGATCTACGTGACGCACGATCAGGTGGAAGCCATGACCATGGCTGACAAGATCGTCGTGCTCAATCGCGGCAATATCGAGCAGGTCGGCTCGCCCATGGAGCTTTACAAGACACCGCGCAACCTCTTCGTCGCAGGCTTCATCGGCTCGCCGCGCATGAACTTCGTCACGGGCTCTTATGCCCAAGCCAAGGGTGCCGATACGGTCGGCGTTCGCCCCGAACATCTGCTGCTCTCCAAGGAAAGCGGCCTGTGGAAGGGCACCGTGACAGTTGCCGAACATCTGGGTTCTGACACCTTCATCCACATCAAGGTCGATGAGATCGGCATGATCACGGCGCGTGCGGGCGGAGAGTTTGCCTGCCAGCATGGCGACACGGTTTTCCTGACGCCTGATGAGACCAAGATCCACAAATTCGATAGCAAGGGCCTGGCCATATGACATGCAAACTCTCGCTCGCAACGCTTGAACAGGCAAAGGCGACGGCTGCCGTCCCGGCCTATTCCCGCAGCGATCTGTCCGCTGGCATCGTGCATTTCGGCGTCGGCAATTTCCACCGCGCCCATCAGGCCATCTATCTGGATGACCTGTTCAACACCGGTGCCGATCATGACTGGGCGATCATCGGCGCGGGCGTTCTGCCCTCCGATGCGGTCATGCGTGAGAAGCTTGCGGTCCAGGATTTCCTAACCACCGTGGTGGAGCAAGATAACAACCGCACCGGCGCGCGCGTGACCGGCCCGATGGTCGATATCCTGCCGATTGGCGATACCAACGCCATCATTGCAACCCTTGCCGACCCGAAAATCCGCATCGTCTCGATGACGATCACCGAAGGTGGCTATTTCATCGACGCATCAGGCGCCTTCAATCCGCAGCACCCGGCCATTGCCGAGGATGGCCGCAACCCGACCGCGCCGAAGACCGTGTTCGGCCTCATCGTTGCTGGCCTCAAAGCCCGCAAAGACAAGGGCATCCAGCCCTTCACCGTCATGTCCTGCGATAATATTCCGCATAATGGCAAGGTCACGAAGAACGCCGTTGTCGGCGTGGCGGCGCTGTCTGATCCGGCCTTTGCCACATGGATCAGCGAAACGGTGGCCTTCCCCAATTCCATGGTGGACCGCATCACGCCTGCCACCGGTCAGCGCGAACGCGATATCGCCCGCGATGATTTCTGCATTGATGATAACTGGCCGGTCTTCTGCGAAGAGTTCAAGCAATGGGTTATGGAAGACAATTTCCCGGCGGGCCGTCCGGCGCTGGAAAAAGTTGGCGTGCAGTTCGTGCCTGAAGTCGCGCCCTATGAGCATATGAAGATCCGCATTCTCAATGGCGGCCACGCGGCGATTGCCTATCCCGCAGCCCTTCTCGATATCCATTTCGTGCATGAGGCGATGGAGCATCCGCTCATCCGTGCCTTCCTCGCCAAGCTGGAAAAGGAAGAGATCATCCCGATCATTCCGCCGGTGCCCGATACCGACCTCAACGAATATTTCGATCTGATCGAGCGGCGTTTCCTCAACCCCAAGATCGGCGATACCATTCCGCGTCTGGCGCAGGATGGCTCCAACCGCCAGCCGAAATTCATCCTGCCGTCTACGGCAGATCGTCTGGAAAAGGGCGATGATATCGTCGGTCTCTCGCTGGTCTCAGCGCTCTGGTGCCGTTATTTTGCAGGCACATCCGATAGCGGCGCGCAGATCGTCTTCAATGATGCCAGCGCCGAGCGCCTGCAGGCCGCCGCCATCAAGGCCAAGGATGACCCGATGGCGTTTCTGGCGCTCGATGATATCTTCGGGGACGTCGCCAAATCGGACCTGTTCCAGAAACGCTTCGCCCATGCCTTGAAGACATTGTGGGAGAAGGGTACGGCTGAGACGCTTGAACTTTACCTGCAAAACAAACTCGTCAGCTGACGACAAAGAGATGGGCCATGCAAACCGGGAACACGCCACTGTTGATCTTTGATTGCGATGGCGTTCTCGTCGATAGCGAACCGCTGTCGATTGCGGTGCTGATCGAAATGGTGGCGCATCAGGGCGTGCAGATGACCGAGGCGGAAGCCTATGAACGGTTTTTGGGTCGCAGCGTTGCCAGTATGACGAAAACGCTCTGGGATGAATACGGTATCGAGACCGATATCGACTTTCTCGAACATATGCGTCGCATTCTGTTCGAGCGGTTTCGCGCCGAACTCAAAGCCATCAACGGCATTGCCGAGACACTGGACGAGCTTTCCGTCGCTCGTTGTGTCGCGTCATCCAGCCAGCCCGAGCGCATCCGCTATTCGCTTAGCTTGACCGGTCTTTTGGAAAGGTTCGAGCCGCACATTTTCAGCGCCACCATGGTCAAAAATGGCAAACCCGCCCCGGATCTCTTTCTGCATGCCGCAGAGAAGATGCAGGTCGCACCGGCCAATTGCATCGTCATCGAAGACAGCCCCGCCGGAATTATCGCCGCCAAGGCGGCAGGCATGCGGGTCTTTGCCTTTACCGGTGGCACCCATGCCCGTTTTCCTGCCTTCCGGGAGCAAATTGCCAGCCTCGAGCCCGATCTGGTGTTTGACGCCATGCCGGATTTGGTCCAACTTGTGGCCGATCAAGCTGCGCGACATTAGCGGCTGCCGGTGCTGCCTGCACCTTTGCTGATTGGCTGCGACCGAGGGATGGGAATTTAGCGTGATGCGTCAATATCTTGTTGCTGTCGATGTCGGCACGGGCAGCGCCCGCGCTGGTGTGTTCGATGCAGGCGGCAGGTTGATGGCGCGCTCCACCCACCCCATTCTCATGCAGCGCCCGAAAGAGAACCACGCCGAGCATAATTCGACCGATATCTGGAATGCTGTCTGCGTGGCCGTGCGCAAGGCCATGGCAGATGCCGATATCCCGGCATCACGCGTTGCGGCAATCGGTTTCGATGCCACCTGTTCGCTGGTCGTGCGCGGGTGTGAGGGAGAGCCGGTTACGGTTTCCACCACAGGCGAGGCGCGTTTCGACACCGTCGTCTGGCTCGACCACCGCGCCATTGCGGAAGCCGACCACCTGACGGCGTCCGCCCATCCGGTGCTGGATTTCGCAGGCGGCTCGATTTCGCCCGAGATGCAGATGCCCAAGCTGATGTGGCTGAAAAAGCACCTGCCGGAAAGCTGGTCAAAAGCGGGCTATTTCTTCGATCTGGCCGACTTTCTGACATGGAAGGCCAGCGGGAATTCCCGCCGCTCCAATTGCACCCTGACGGCCAAATGGAATTTTCTGGCCCATGAGGGCAAAGGCTGGAGCCGGGATTATCTTGACCTTGCCGATGTCAGTGACCTTCTTCAGCGCGGCAACCTTCCGGCAGAAACGGTTGCACCCGGCCAGAGTGTCGGCAAGCTTTGCCAGCAGGCGGCCGATGAGCTGGGCCTTGATACGGGCTGCGAGGTCGCAGCTGGCATGATCGATGCCTATGCCGGTGCGCTAGGCGCGCTCGGCGGCAGCCTGCAATCCGATGTCGGCAGCAATGTCGCGCTGATTGCCGGCACCTCCAGCTGCCTTGTCACGCTGACACCGAAGCGCATGCACGGCCACAGTCTTTGGGGTCCGTACTGGCAGGCGGTTCTTCCCGGCCACTGGCTGGTCGAGGGCGGTCAATCGGCCACCGGCGCTCTGCTGGATCATGTGGTGCGCATGCACGCCGCCGGTGGCGAGCCGACGCCCGAACTTCATGCTCGCATCGTGCAGCGCGTCTTGGAGTTGCGCGGCACGGAAGGCGAAAGCTTTGCCGAACACCTGCATGTCCTGCCGGATTTCCATGGCAATCGCTCGCCTTTGGCTGATCCGCACGCGCGCGGCGTTGTCAGCGGGCTGACGCTGGACACCTCCTTTGACAGCCTTTGCCGCCTTTATTGGCGCACGTCCGTGGCTATCGCCTTGGGCGCACGGCATGTGCTGGATGCCATGGAGGGTTTTGGCTATACCGTGGAAACGCTTCACGTGACCGGCGGCCATGTGCACAATCCGCTTCTGATGGAACTCTATGCCGATGTCACCGGAAAGCGCATCGTGGTTCCCGCCACCGCAGATGCGGTGCTGCTGGGCACGGCCATGACGGCTGCCTCAGCGGGCGGTGTTCACCATGGATTGGTTGCGGCGGGTGCGGCCATGTATCCCGGCGGCGAGGAACGTCGGGCGAGCGGGCAGTTCGATGACCGATATGAGCGCGACTATCGGCGCTTTCTGGCCATGTACCGCCACCGCGAAGAACTGGAGCGGATGTAAGGCGTGCACGTCGCAGCGGACGTGCACACCATCTAGCAAAGCAGCAGATTAGCCCTTCATGACCTTCTGCATATCGCCGATGCGGCGGTAGCGGTCCTTGCGGCCCGTATCGGTTTTCTGCGGCAGTGAATGCAGCACGAACTCGGTAATGGCCACCAGTTGCAACATGCTGTGGCCGCCGTTCTGGCTGAGCGGAATGGTCAGGCAGATGTCGGCGCTGTCAGGGCCCCACTCATAAAAGCGGGTGGTGATCAGCACTGTCGCGTAGCCAGCCTTCATGGCCATTTTCGCAAGCCGTTGCAATTCGGTCAGCTCGCCACCGCAGTCCATCAGGATCAGCAGGGTGCCATCGGCAGGCTCGTCCATCAGCGAGATGTAGGATGCGCTGTCGCGAGGCAGGTAGTGAACCCGCTCACGACATTCCAGCAGCTTGGTGTAGAAGTAACGGCAGATGCCGAAGCTTTCGGCAGAGGAGGCGACGAAGACCTGTTTGCTCTCGGCAATATTGGCAAGCGCCGTCTTCCAAACGGGCTGTCCCGCCAGATCATACACGGCCTGAACGGCCTGGATCTGTTGCAGCATGAGAGACGACAATGGTGTCTGTGGCGTTTCCTGTTTGGATACAGGCGCGGTTTCCACCACGCGGGGCTCTTCACGCAGATGTTCACGAATGTCGCTCAGCTGGCGATAGCCCAGCGAGCGTAGGAATCGACCGACCGTCATCGGGCTGAGGTTGAGTTTTTCAGCAAGCGTCGCAGCCGTCTCGAATGGCAACTCCGCCAGGTGCTCGATGATGTATTTTGCAATCCGCCGTTCAGAGGGCGTTCCCGTTTTCAGGGTCCGGGTCAGATCAATCAGCAACTTTTCCAACGAGGCCTCGTTTGTCTTGTCTTTAGTGCGCAATGATGATCTCACAAGCAAATCTTGCTGTTCATTGCGTCGACTAGGTTGTACAAAAATGGCCCATCGTCATCCTGCCCGCCCCCGGTCGCAAGAATATACGATTTTTTGCCTGTTTGTTTTTATAGTTTAGCGCCTCCTTTTCTTCAAGTGCAAAATGTCGAGTTGTGTTTTTTCTTGGAGGAAGCGCGGCGCATTTCTTGCGAAGGGTGGCTGAGCGCCCTATCTGGCACATATCGGCGCGTGGATTTCACTCCCGAATCATCCGCCTAAATGGAGGCAATTGAATGATTTTCGACGCAGCGCGGCTTGCTTTTGGCAACCTTTTTGCCGCCGAGACCCGATCTGCCTTCTGGAAATCCCTAGGGTTGACGATTCTTGTGCTTGTGGGCCTGTGGTTTGCCATTCGCGGCATTTTCATCTGGCTGGCCCTGCCGTGGCTTGATCAGCTGGTGCCGGGCATCCCCGAATGGGCGGGTTGGATGAGTTTCATTCTGGCCATTCTTGCGGGCATCGGCCTTGCACTGGCGCTGGCGCTTCTGATTTCGCCGGTCACCGCCATCATTGCCAGCCTGTTTCTGGATGATGTCGCCGAGGTCATCGAGAAGAAGGATTACCCTGCCGATCCGCCGGGCACCGCCATGCCATTGAGCGAGGCCATACCCTCATCGCTGAAATTCTTCGGCGTGGTCATTCTCGGCAACATCATTGCGCTGTTGCTGCTGCTTGTCCCCGGCGTCAATCTCATCGCGTTTTTTCTGGTCAACGGCTATCTGCTGGGCCGCGAGTTTTTCGAGTTCGCCGCCATGCGCTTTCGCAGCCCGGCCGATGCGCGGGCATTCCGGTCAAAGCATCAGACCAAGGTGTTCATGGCCGGTCTTGTTATCGCGGCCTTCCTCGCCATCCCGTTCCTTAACCTGCTGACACCGCTATTTGCCGCATCGATGATGGTGCATCTGCACAAGTCGATCAGCAAGCGCGACCCGTCATTCTCCAATCAGTTGAGCCGGTAGCTCCACCAGCGGCGCTGGAATATCGCAGGTCTTTTCCGGCGATTTGCAGATATCGGCAATGACGCATCGCTCGCATTCCGGCTTGCGCGCCTTGCAGCAATAGCGCCCATGCAGGATCAGCCAGTGGTGCGCGTGGAAAAGATATGTATCGGGAATGATCTTCACCAGCCGCTCTTCCACCTCATCCGGGGTCTTGCCCGGTGCAAGACAGAGCCGGTTGGCAATGCGGAACACATGGGTATCGACAGCCAGCGTCGGAACGCCGAAGGCCATGGACATCACCACATTGGCGGTCTTGCGGCCCACACCGGGAAGCAGGATCAGCTCTTCCAGTGTGCGCGGAACCTCGCCGCCAAACCTCTCGACCAGCATCTGGCTGAGCGCGATGACGTTCTTCGCCTTGTTGCGGAAAAGGCCGATGGTCTTGATGTAGCCGATCAGGCGCTCTTCACCCAGCGCCAGCATCTTTTCCGGCGTGTCTGCCACGGCAAACAGCCCGCGTGTCGCCTTGTTAACGCCTGCATCGGTGGCCTGCGCGGAAAGTGCGACAGCCACCACCAGCGTGAAGGGATTGGAGTGTTCCAGCTCTCCCTTCGGCTCCGGCCGCTGGATCGATAGCCTGCGGAAAATCTCGGACACTTCCTCGGTCGAGTAGAGCGTCTTGACGCGAACCGGCTTGCGACGTGTTGTCACGTTTGACTTTTTCACCGTTTGGGCGCTGGATCTCTTCTTTGCAATTGTCATGTTTAACTTTTATCTGATGTCAGCTTCCTGCGAAGCATTGGACGAGGACCGCAACGTGGACAGCGTGAACGAAAAGCCGGTTTTTGCAGCGGAACTTGTTCCCTATCGCTCCCTCGGGCGCAAGGGATTTTACGTGCTTTTAGGGCTCACGGGAACCGTGTGTCTCGTCTATGGCGCTTTCTTTATGGTCACCGGGGCATGGCCCATCGGCCTGTTTCTAGGCGTTGATTTTCTTCTTCTCTACATTGCGTTCCGCGCCAATTATCGGTCGGCCAAAGCGCGTGAGGAAGTCACCGTGTCGCGCACCAACCTGTCCATCCGTAAAATCTCTCCGGCGGGCCGCGTGGTGGAGCATCAATTCAACCCGTTCTGGGCGCGCTTTCGGGTGCAGCGACACGATGAAATCGGCATCCTGTCCATGCATGTCTCAGGCGAGGGGCGGGTGACCGATATCGGCTCGTTCCTCAATCCCGATGACCGGGAAAGCTTTGCGAAGGCGTTTCGCGGCGCGCTCGCAACGGTGCGGCTCAGAATTTAGCCTTTTCGGCAAGAAACGGGTGGAGAAAAGCGGCTCTGCGTGGTTGGTTGGCGTTCAAGGAGAGACGCCATGAATGCCAGCATCACCCTCAGCGAGGATATCACCCCGGTCGGATCGGATTATGAGACCGTGCGGCGGGTGATCGAGGTCCTGACGCTGGACTATCGCGATCAGCCCTCTCTCGAAACCATTGCCGCAAAGCTCGAACAATCCCCCACGCAGTTGCAGAAGACCTTTACGCGCTGGGCTGGCCTCTCTCCCAAAGCATTCCTTCAGGCCGTGACCATCGATCACGCCAAGCGTCTGCTTCGCGAAGAAAGCCTGCCGCTTCTGGAAACGGCACTGGAAGTCGGCATGTCGGGACCCGGTCGCCTGCATGATCTCTTCGTTACGCATGAAGCCATGTCTCCTGGGGAATGGAAGGCCAAAGGTGCCGGTCTGCAAATCCGTTACGGCTTCCACCCGTCGCCCTTCGGTCTTGCACTTGTTATGATCACCGATCGCGGTCTGGCTGGCTGCGCCTTTGCCGATCCGGGTGAAGAACAGGCTTGTTTCGAAGACATGTCCCGCCGCTGGCCCAACGCCGATTATCTGGAAGACACCGTGGCCACCGCACCCTACGCCGCGCGCATTTTCGATCCCCAACGCTGGAGCAGCGAACAGCCCCTGCGCGTCGTTTTGCTCGGCACGGATTTTCAGGTGCGGGTCTGGAAAAGCCTGCTCAAGATCCCGCTCGGCAAGGCCGTTACCTATTCCCATGTCGCCCATGATATCGGCCAGCCCAAAGCATCCCGCGCCGTCGGCGCCGCCATCGGCGCCAACCCCATCTCCTTCGTCGTCCCCTGCCACCGCGCCGTCGGCAAAAGCGGCGCGCTAACGGGCTACCATTGGGGCGTCACCCGCAAACGCGCCATGCTTGGGTGGGAGACGGGCAAGGTTTGATTTGAGGCGGGTGCTTGTTTCCTCAGCCCCCACACTCCCCCAGCTCCAGCAGAGCCCGCGCCGCCGCCTCATCCGTTATCAGCGTATTGCAGCCAATGCGTTTGATGGTGGCGCGGATGGCGGTGGCGCGGTGGGCGCCGCCGGAGGCCAGCACGATGTGCTTTGCCTTTTTCAACGTGTCGAGGCCAATAGCCATGGCGCGCTGGTTGATGGGGTGATCGACCGAGCGTCCCTCGGCATCGATGAAGTTGAACATGGTGTCGCAGACGCATCCTGCCGCTACCAGTTCCTCATGGGTCTCTCTGGAAATGAAGCCTTCCGAGAGCGATGTCGAATGCGGCCCGATATCACCGCAGCTGACAATGGCAAGGTCGAGATTTTCGGCAAGCTCGAACAGCGTGTTCAGCCCGCATTTTTCGATCAGCGCGCGGCGCGTTTCCTCTGAATCCACCAGAAGCGGCGCAAGGAACATGTAGCATTCCGCACCCAGCGCGCTCGCCAAACGCCATGTGTAGTCCAGCGGGTTGGTCTGATGGACGGCAACGATACCGCCTAACAGCGAGACGACCTTGCAGTTTTCGCGGCGCGGCGGGCGGAAGCTGGACAGCGATGCCGTCATGGTGCGGCCCCAACCGACGCCGATGGTGGCATTGTCAGGCACGGCTTCGGAGAGAAACTGCCCGAGGGCCAAGCCCACCGCCTTGGCAATATCTTCTGCTTTGGCGGAGGCCGAGGGAATGATGATGGCTTCATCCAACCCATAGGCCGCTTCCAGTTTTATGGCGAGTTCGACGTAATCTTCGATGCCCTCATTGATCCAGATCTGAACTTCGGAGCGTTTCATCGCCTCGTCCAGAAGTCGGATGACGGTGGAGCGGCTGATGCCGAGCTTTTCGGCCACGTCCTTCTGCGTCATGCCCTGATTGTAATACAGCCACGCCGCCCGCAACCGCAGGGAAGCGGCTTCGGAATAGGCGGTATGGGTCTCTCTTCTCAGTTTTGCCACTGTCTTCGCCGTGATTTTGTTGTTGAGCAAGTATCGCTGGTATGAAACTTATGTCAATTGGATTGCGCAAATGTCTTGACTTTGCCATTTTGACAACGATACTCGCACCCTAGAAAAACCGGTTCCGGCGCCGCAATTTTGACGCGTGGGCAAAACTGGCTTGAAGCAGTTTCATTAAGATCACGAGGATCAAACGGCATGAAGTCCAAACTTGACCAACTTCGCGAAATCACAACGGTTGTGGCCGATACTGGCGATATCGAGGCGGTCGCGCGCCTGAAGCCGGTGGATTGCACCACCAACCCATCCATCGTGCTCAAGGCGCTTGGCACGCCCATGTTTGCCGATGCCGTGAAGGAAGCTGTATCCTGGGGCAAGAAGCAGGGCGGAAATTCCGACGCCGTTGTTGGCTCCGTTGCAGACCGTCTGGCCATTTCGGTTGGCGCTGCACTGGTGGATCTGGTTCCCGGCCGCGTATCGACCGAAGTCGATGCCGACCTGTCCTTCGATACCAAGGCATCCATTGCCAAGGCGCACCAGATCATCGCCGGTTACAAGGAACGCGGCATCGAGCGGGATCGCATCCTCATCAAGCTGGCTTCCACCTGGGAAGGCATCAAGGCTGCCGAAGTGCTTCAGGCTGAAGGCATCGATTGCAACCTGACACTGCTGTTCTCCCAGGCTCAGGCCATTGCCTGCGCAGAAGCCAAGGCGTTCCTGATTTCGCCTTTCGTTGGCCGAATTCTGGATTGGTACAAGAAGTCCACGGGTGAGAACTACACATCCGAGACCGATCCCGGCGTCGTATCGGTTCGCGAAATCTACAATTATTACAAGGCCAACGGCATCGAAACCGTTGTCATGGGCGCATCGTTCCGCAATGTCGGCGAGATCGAAGCCCTGGCTGGTTGCGACCGCCTGACCATCAGCCCGGCACTTCTGGAAGAGCTGGACAAGGACACCGGCACGCTGGAGCGCAAGCTTTCGCCAGACAACGCAACGGCCAGCCCATTGCAGTCAATGGACGAGAAGACATTCCGCTGGCAGCTCAACGAGGATGCCATGGCAACGGAAAAGCTGTCGGAAGGTATTCGCCAGTTCGCCAAGGATCTCGTTTCCCTGCGCGAAATCGTTCGCAAGGAACTGGCCGCTTAAGGGTCTCCGCATTTTTTGCGGAACCTTTGCTGAGGTCTCCCGTTATTAAGGTATAATACCTCCAGTCAAAGAAAACGCGATCGGTCCCCTGCCGGTCGCGTTTTTTATTGTCCGGCCGCGACTTCGGAAATTGTCCGCGCTGCCTGACCGATGAGTGCAAGGCAGTCATCGGCGCCGGGTGCGCCATCGTTCAGCGATGCGATGAAGGGGCAGGTGACAACCGCCAGCGCCGTGCCATCCAGCGTCAGAACCGGTGCGGACATGTTGCGCACACCCGCTGTCTGCAGGCTCGGCATGTTTTCAAACCCATTTTCTCTCACCTGCGCCAGCCTGTCCAGTAAGCCTTCCGGCACGGCCTTTTCCTCACCGCCGCGCAATTGCTCGGCAATCATCCGGTCTCGCTGCGCATCGTTCTGGAAGGCCAGGAGCACATGGCCGGAGCCGGTGTTGAACAGGCTCATCTGCGCGCCGACCCGGATGGACAGCGCCCAATAGGTGGATGGTTCCTGCTGGGCGATGACGACGACGGAGCCGCGATCATAGACGGCCAGATGGCAGGCCTGTCCCGCCTTGTTGGAAAAGTCGCGCATGACGGGGGCGGCGAACGATACAAGTCGTCTCAACGGCGCATGGAAATGGGCAAGGCCAAAGAGTTTCAGCGTGAGGAAAAACCGGTCTCCATCCTGCCGCTGCACATAGCCGCGGCGCACCAGCCGGTCCAGCATCCGGTAAAATTCATTGGGACTTTTGCCAATCGCCTTGGCAATTTCCACCTGTGTCAAACCACCATCGGTGCTGGCTAAAAGCTCGAGAATGTCGAGCCCCTTGTCGAGCGCCGGTGCGCGGTATTTCTCATTGTCGTCTTCAATCATCGTGGCCCTGCGTCACAAGATGACAGCACCATGCATCATCGCTGGCCCGGTTCACTTGACGTGCCATGAATACACTGTTTACTTATGAATTGTCGATCCATATTCGATTGCATCAGGCGCTTAGGCGCGGGAGGAGAAAGCGCATGGCGCAGAATTTCAGCGGCCAGACGGTCGTCATTACCGCCGCAGGGCAGGGCATTGGCCGGGCGACAGCGGAACGGTTCATCGAACTCGGCGCCCGCGTCATCGCCACAGATATCAATGAGGCCGCATTGGCAACGCTTGAGGGCGCTGAAACGCGCGTTTTGAACGTGTTGGATGCAGAGGCGGTCAAGGCCTTGGCAGCCGAGACCGGTCGTGCCGATGTGCTGTTCAATTGCGCTGGCTTCGTGCATTCCGGCACGATTCTCGATTGCGAAGAAAAGGACTGGGATTTCTCGTTCGATCTGAATGCGAAAGCCATGTACCGCACTTGCCGCGCGTTTCTTCCCGCCATGCTGGACCATGGCAAGGGTGCCATCGTCAACATGTCGTCGGTCGCGTCTAGCGTAAAGGGTGTGCCCAACCGTTTCGCCTATACGGCTTCCAAGGCCGCGGTCATCGGGCTTACAAAATCCATCGCTTCGGATTTCGTCACCAAGGGCGTGCGCTGCAACGCCATCTGCCCCGGCACGGTGGACAGCCCCTCGCTGCATGATCGTCTTCGCGCCACGGGAAATTATGAGCAGGCACTGGCCGATTTCATCGCCCGCCAGCCCATGGGCCGCATCGCCACGCCGCAGGAAATCGCAGCGCTGGTCACCTATCTCGCATCGGATGAGGCAGGGTTCACCACTGGGCAGATCCATGTGATCGATGGTGGCTGGACGGGCTGACGGCGAACGATGGCATCACGCAACAAAAAACGGCGGGCCTTGCGGTCCGCCGTTTTTTGTTAAAATCGGGTCTTAGAGAATGGCCTGACCTGCCATCAGCGCCAGAACAACGAAGATCAGGAACACGACCACGGCGATGAAGAACAGAATGCGCGCAATGCCCGCTGTCGCTGCAGAAATTCCGGTAAAGCCGAAAACACCGGCGATCAGCGAAATAACAAAAAATATCAGTGCCCACTTCAACATGGCCGTTCCCTTCGCGTCAATTGATGGGGTCGAGGCCTAAAGGCATCAACCTTCACCTATGACGCCAAACCCTGACAGGAAGTTCCAGCCGGTCTGAAATATTCTCTTCAGTGTGAAGGGGCGGGGCTTAAATGACCTGTTGCGTGCGGGACTTCATTGTCGTGCGCAGGAAGGCGAGAATGAACATTGCACTCATGATGAGGACGATGGTCGGTGCAGGCGCACTGTCGATCAGGAAGCTTGACCATATGCCGATGATGGAGGCTGTGACCGCAACTGTGATGGCGACCAAAATCATGCTGGAAAACCGCCGCGCCAGCAGAAAGGCGATGGCACCGGGGGCCACCAGCATGGCGACGGACAGAATGATGCCGATGGCCTGCAACGCGCCCACCACCGTCAGCGAAAGAACCGCCAGCAGGCCGTAATGCAACAGGCGCACCGGCAGGCCGATGGCTTTGGCGTGTTGCGCGTCAAAGGCATGAACGAGCAAATCCTTGCGCAGCAGCACCAGAAACAGTGTTGCGGCTGCGGCAATCAGGCCTGTCTCGATGATATCGCCCATCGCCACACCCAGCATGTCTCCGAACAAGATATGGTCCAGATGCACGTCGCTCTGGACCTTCACATACAGAACGAGGCCCAGCCCGAACATGCCGGAAAAGACGATGCCAAGAACGGTATCTTCCTTGATGCGGCTGTTTTCCTTCACAAATCCGGTGCCGAGCGCGCAGATCATGCCGGCGATGAAAGCCCCGATGGAGAAGGGAATGCTGATGATATAGGCGATGACGACACCCGGCAGCACGGCGTGTGATACCGCATCGCCCATCAGCGACCAGCCCTTCAACACCAGCAGACAGGACAGCATCGCCATCGGCACCGCAATCATCAGCGTGATAATGAAGGCATATTGCATGAAGGGAAGCTGGAACGGCAGAATTGCCAGTTGCATGTTCTCGCTCATGGCGCTGTCTCCAGCGCAGCTTTCGCCTTGGCGCGGGATGCGAGGTAGCCGTGTTTGGGGGCAAATACGAATGCGGTGAGGAAAATCAGCGTTTGCAGCACCACGATGATGCCACCCGTTGCGCCATCTAGGAAGTAGCTCAGATACGCGCCGGTAAAGCTGGTTGCAGCGCCGATGCCAAAGCTCATGCCGATCAGCCGTTCGAACCTGTCTGTCAACAAATAGGCCGTGGCACCTGGCGTGACCACCATGGCGACGACCAGAAACGCGCCAACGGTTTGCAAGGCGGCGACCGTCGAGGCGGCCAGAAGCGTGAAGAAGATAATCTTCAAGAGTTCGGGATTGAGACCTACTGTGCGGGCATGGTTTTCATCAAAGAACACCACCATGAAATCGCGCCACTTCAAGGTCAGCACCAGAAGGCTGATACCACCGATCAGCGCCAGCTGGATCGTATCCTCAGGGGTGATTGCCAGAATATTACCGAGCACGATGGTCTGAATATTGATGGAGGTGGGCGAGAGGGAGACCATGAACAGGCCAAGGCCAAAGAAGGAGGTGAAGATCAGGCCGATGATCGCATCTTCCTTCAGCCGCGTTTTCTGGTTGAGAAACAGCATGGCCGCAGCCGCAAGTCCACCGGAGAAGAAAGCGCCGAGCGAAAACGGAAGCCCCAGCATATAAGCGCCTGCCACGCCGGGGACGATGGCGTGGGAAAGCGCATCGCCGATGAGCGACCATCCTTTCAGCATCAGATAGGATGACAGAAACCCGCAAACGCCACCCACCAGCGCGCTGACCCAGATGGCGTTCAGCATGTAGGAGTAGGTGAATGGCTCAAGAAGCGTGTCAATCATGGGGCTTGGCTTCCGTCGTCGTCGCCGTTCCGTTCTTGCCGTAAATCACGAAGGGCCGCTCATCATCGGTGATGACCTTCAGATGGCGCGGATCGGCATCGTCGTGCAGATCCGTTCCGCCTAAAATGAAGTGCCGCAGGCTGCCGCCAAATGCCTTTTGCAGGTTCTCTTCGGTGAATGTGTCTTCGGTCTTGCCGGAGGCGATCACGGTTCCCTTCACGAACACAGCGCGGTCGCAAAAATCCGGCACGCTGCCCAGATTGTGGGTGGAAACCAGCATGATGCGGCCTTCGTCGCGCAGCGCTTTCAGAAGCGTCACGATCTGCTCTTCGGTGTTCACATCAACCCCGGTGAAAGGCTCATCCAGCAGGATCACCTGGCCTTCCTGCGCCAGCGCGCGGGCCAGAAATACCCGCTTTTTCTGTCCGCCGGAAAGCTCGCCGATCTGGCGCTTGCGATAGTCCACCATGCCAACGCGGGCCAGCGCCTCATCCACCATTTGGTGGTCGCGTTTGGAGGGGATGCGCAGAAAATTCATGTGGCCATAGCGGCCCATCATGACCACGTCTTCCACCAGAACCGGAAAGCTCCAGTCCACCTCTTCCGCCTGCGGCACATAGGCCACCAAGTTGCGTTTCAGAGCATCGCGAGCGGGGAGGTCGAAGATCGAAACAGAGCCTGCGGCCAGCGGCACGAAGCCCATAATGGCCTTGAAAATGGTGGATTTTCCAGCACCATTGACGCCGACAAGCGCGGTGATTGTGCCGCGTGGTATGGAGAAGCTCGCGCTTTTCAACGCGGTGTGGCCATTGCGGTAGGTCACGGTCACATCATCGACCGTCAATCCTGTCTGCGCCGCTTTGCGCTTGCCCATCATCATTGCGTCAGGCCTTTCACAACGGTTTGCGTGGTCACGCGCAACAGGTCCAGATAGGTCGGCACCGGGCCGTCGGCCTCGCTCAATGAGTCGACATAGAGAATGCCGCCATAGGCCGCGCCCGTTTCCTTCGCCACCTGCTTGGCCGGGTCAGGAGACACGGTGCTTTCGCTGAAAATGACCTTGATATTGTGTTCACGCATGGCGTCGATCACGCCGCGCACCTGCTGTGGGGTGCCCTGGCTGTCGGCATTGACGGGCCACAGATAGAGTTCCTTCAGCCCAAAATCGCGTGCGAGGTACGAAAACGCGCCCTCGCTCGTCACCAGCCAGCGTTTCTGCTCGGGCAGACCGGCGATGGCATCGCGCATCGGCTGGATTTCCTGTCGGATGCGGTCGGAATAGGCCTTGGCATTGGCGGCGTAGAGATCGGCATGGGCGGGATCGATCTGCGCCAGCGCCTTGTGAATGTTTTCGACATAGATGAGCGCGTTGTCCGGCGACATCCATGCATGCGGGTTGGGCTTGCCCTGATAGGCGCCGCCATTGATCGACATGGGCGTGATGCCATCGCTGACCGTCACATTTGGCACACCCGCGAGGTTTGCCAGAAACTTCTGGAACCACATTTCAAGGTTCAGGCCGTTCCACAGAACGAGGTCGGCGTTGCGGGCTTTGAGAATGTCACGCGGGGTTGGCTGGTAGTTGTGAATTTCCGCGCCCGGCTTGGTGATGCTTTCCACGTCTGCTGCGTCGCCAGCCACATTGCGCGCCATGTCGGCAATGATGGTGAAGGTGGTAACGACCTTCGGTTTTTCACTTGCTGCGGCTGAAAGAGGCAGAAGAAGCGAGGCGGCACAGAAGAGAATACGGAGCGCGGATGACATCATGAACCTATAAAACCCCTAATGCGAATAATTCGCAATCTCAATCTGGGGTCTCACATGATGTTTGTCAATGATATTGCAAATCATTCGCAATAAAGCGCGTTGCGGCTTATCTGCGCAATTCTACGTGGAGTCCAAAAATGGTTCATTTACAGGTGTGGATTGTTGCGTCGGTTAAATCTTCTTCAACAAGAAGGCGTCAGAATTGACCCGTGCAAGGCAACACTCTTCGTTGCTGCGCTGGGTCCGTTTCGCAATCCGTCATCCATGACGCACCGAAACGGCGGTAGTGAACGGGGTAATGGATGTCGGAACGTTCGACGTGAAATCAGTGTTCAAGAGAATACGGTTTTCTCGCAAGTTCGTATTGATCAGTGGCGGTGTCCTCCTTTTGGGGGGAGCATCCGGCGTTGCTGCTATTTTCGTTGGCAAGGAGGCCCTGTTCGGCACCGCGCAAGTCTCGGTCAACGGGCTGGAATGCAGCATGGTCCAGACCGTCAACATCAAGAAAAACGGCGCTGTGTGGATCCGCAAATTCATCCGAACCGACGGTGGCGATGGCACGGACCGGATCAAGACTGCATTGCGTGTTGCCAAGACCGTTTATGACGAGACAAAGCCCGATCTGGTTCAGGTTTCCGTTCTGGATCAGAAGGGCCCAACCATGCGCTCGGATATGCGGGGCAGGGCGGTTGCTGCCCAGGTCGTTTACGTTCCCGATGTCACCAAGCTTCCAGCGGATGCGCAGGCCAAGACCTATTCCGCTTTTTATTATGATGGCGCGCCAAATGATGAGGGCGTTTTCTACGGCCTGAAGATCGACCTTCCGCTGGAAGATACCGAACGTCTGGCTGCAAGCCTTAATGAATTTACCCCGTGCAGCGACCCCGCCGCGGAACACGCACCCGCTGATGCGCATGGCGCTGCGGCAAAGGGCCACGAAAAATCAGGCGATGCGCACGGTGGCGGGCACGGAGAGGCTGCACCTGCCGATGACGGCCATGGCACGGCAGCCCCGGAAGCCGCCCATGATGGCGGACACGAGGGAGAGCCTACGGCGAAGGATGGCCACGGCACCTCTGACGATCCGGCATTGCTGACCTCCACGCCCGAGCCAGAACCCGTCAGCATGTTCAGCCTTGCCTATGTAAAATCGCTGATTTTCGGCAAAGGCCCGGTTGAAGCCGTTGCCGCCGAAGCCGGACATGGGGCTCAGCCGGTGCCGGATGAGCCTAATGCGCATGACTCTGGCGCGCAAGAGCCTGCCTCGCATGACGCGCCTGCCTCTGCAAAACCGGAAGAACCGGCCAAGCCAGAGCATTGAAGCCTCGCCTTCTGCGAGGCGCTTCCTGATATCAATGACAATCTGAGATGAGATGCGCTAGAGTTAGGCTTGCGCAACGAGCCGTGTCGCCCTGAGCCCGCTTATTGCGCGCAGTGTATTAGGGGCCGAGCGGAGGAGGGCGGCTTTTCCGCCCTCTCCATGGTTGTTTCAGGCCGATCAATCCGCCTTCTGGCGGCGGGCCGGGAAGAGGATCACGTCGCGGATGGATGGCGCGTTGGTGAGCAGCATCACCAGACGGTCGACACCGATGCCAAGGCCACCGGCGGGCGGCATGCCCTGGTCGATGGCGTCGAGGAACTCGTCGTCCAGCTGCTTGTCCTTTTCGCCACGGGCATGCGCCTGTTCCAGCTGCTCCACCATGCGGCGGCGCTGTTCTTCCGGGTCGTTGAGCTCGGAAAACGCATTGCCCACTTCCCAGGCGTTGCAATAGCTCTCGAAGCGTTCCACCAGGCGCGGCTCGCCCGGCACTTCCTTGGCAAAGGGCGAGATGTCCTTCGGAAAATGCGTGACGTGGCTTGGCTGAATGAGTGTTGCCTCGACCTTTTCTTCAAAGATGAAGGCCAGGCATTCGCCCCATGTCCAGTCCTTCTCGACTTCGAAACCGGCGGCCTTGGCTGCAGCGCGGGCTTCTTCGTCGGTCTTGATCGCGAGGAAGTCGATACCCGTCGCTTCCTTCACGGCGTCAGGCATCGGCACGCGCTTGAACGGACCCTTGAAGGAAATTGTCTTGCCCTGGAATTCCAGTTCCGTCGTGCCATGGATGGCAATGGCCAGCGTCTCGAACATGCGCTCGACCAGACCCATAATGTCTTCGTAGTCGGCATAGGCCCAGTAGCATTCCAGCATGGTGAATTCCGGATTGTGCCGGGTGGAAACACCTTCATTGCGGAAGTTACGGTTGATTTCGAAGACCTTGTCGGACAGGCCCGATACCAGCGTGCGCTTCAAAAACAGTTCCGGCGCGATGCGGAGATACATGTCCTGCTTCAGCGTGTTGTGGAATGTCTTGAACGGATCAGCCGTCGCGCCGCCATAGACGGTCTGCAGCATCGGCGTTTCCACTTCCAGGAAAGCCTCGTTTTCCATGAAGCGGCGAATGCCGGAAATGATCTTCGAACGCTGCTGGAAGCGCAGCTTGGATTCCTCATTGGAGAGAATATCCAGATGGCGCTTGCGATAACGGATCTCGATGTCGGAAATCCCGCTCCACTTCTCTGGCATTGGCAGCAGAGACTTGGTCAGCATGGTGATTTCGTCGGCGTTGATCGTCAGCTCACCGCGCTTGGTGCGGCGCACCTTGCCGGTCACGCCGATGATGTCGCCAATGTCGATCATCGGCAGCAGGTCACGCGCCTCTTGCGGCGTCGTATCCTTGTGAGAGAAGATCTGCACCTTGCCCGAGGCGTCATGGATATCCATGAACATGCCGGAATTGCGCGAGGAATAAACGCGACCGGCAACCGTCACCGTATCGCCGGTCTCGACGTCAGGCTCGATCTCGGCATATTTCTCGGCCAGCTCGGCATTGGTCAGCGTGCGGTGAAAATGGGCGGGGTAAACATCGCCAACCTTCTCACGCAGCATCGCCAGCTTCTGGCGGCGCACTTCGGTCACATCGGAGGAGAGGGCGGTGGTTTCGGTTGCGGAGTTGTTTTCTGTTTCAGACATTTTCGTTCCTAAAAAATCAGGCTGTGCCAACCATGGACGCCGCAACCGCAATCGCCACCTTCAAACGCTGGCGCACGACCGAGCGTCCCAGCACCGCCATGCTATCGAACAGTGGCAGCGAACGGGACGAGCCGGACATGGCAACGAAGAGCGGCGGTGTCACCACGCGCAGCTTCTTGCCGGTGCGTTCGGCCACGTCGCGTAGTTCCTGTTCGATGGATTCCAGCGTCCAGTCCGGCATCTTTTCCAGATCGGCAGCAACTGTGGTCAGGATTTCGTGGATTTCTTCTGGCTTGCTCTTCAGGCCAGCGAAGGATGCGGGCGTCAGGCCGACATCGCTTGATAGCAGGAAGCCCGCAAGATTCGGCAGATCGCCGAGCTTCGAAATGCGGCTCTGCGAAAGCTTGAGGCCCTCGGTCAGACGCGCATTTTCCATCGCCCATTCCAGCGTGCGGGCAATGAACTCGTCCTGTGTCAGCTTTTCGCGCAGCCAGCGACCGTTCAGCCAGTCCAGCTTTTGAATATCGAAGATAGCGCCGGCCTTGGACAGCGCTTCCGGGTCAAACTTGGCTGCCAGCTCGTCCATGGTCAAAAGCTCTTCGCCTTCGCCAATCTGGATGAAGAACAGGCCGAGGAAGTTCATCAGCGCTTCCGGCAGATAGCCGAGCGCGGAATAATAGGAAATCGAGGTCGGGTTCTTGCGCTTCGACAGCTTGGATTTGTCGGCATTGCGCATCAGCGAAAGATGCATGAAGGTGGGCTGTTCCCAACCGAAATAACGGTAGAGCAGAATGTGCTTGGGCACGGATGCCAGCCATTCTTCGCCACGCGCCACATGCGTGATCTTCATCAGATGGTCGTCGATGACATTGGCCATATGGTAGGTCGGCATGCCATCGGCCTTCATCAGAACCTGCATGTCGACGCTGTCCCAGGGGATCGACACATCGCCGTAAACGCCGTCGGTGAAATCGCAGGAACCTTCGGTCGGGATCTTCATCCGCACGACGGAGGCTTCGCCCGCTTCCATCTTCGCAGTCACTTCCTCAGCCTTCAGATGGAGGCAGAGACCGTCATATTTTGGCGGCTTGCCAGCGGCTCGCTGCCCCTCGCGCATCTCCGTCAGCCGCTCCGGTGTGCAGAAGCAGCGGAAGGCATGGCCTTTTTCCAGCAGTTCATCGGCGAAAGGCTGGTACATGTCCTTGCGGTCGGACTGGCGGTAAGGGCCGTATGGGCCACCAACGTCTGGACCTTCAGACCATGTCAGGCCGGTCCATTTCAGCGCCTCAAGCACCTTTTCTTCATATTCGCGCGTGGAGCGGTTAGCATCGGTATCTTCGATGCGCAGAATGAATTCGCCGCCGTGCTTTTTGGCAAAGAGGTAGTTGAAAAGCGCGATATAAGCTGTGCCGACATGCGGCTCGCCAGTGGGGGAAGGTGCAATGCGGACGCGGACGCCGGAAGTGGTCATGGATTTCACTCGTGCTGACGCAAGGTGATACGGGGCGAGCCACGTGTCACGGATGTGTTGTTGAATGCCGAAGAAAAAGCGGAAATAGCGCAATATGCGCTGCCATCCCACAGTTCCCTGTTGGGATGGCTTAGGCCACATTCAGCCGCATGCGTCAAGAAAATTAGGTTGTTTCAGCCTCGTCTAGACTGGTCTTTAGACTGGCCAGACATAGAGCAGCATGGGAATGGAGACGATGACGATCATGATGGAAAGCGGAGCCCCAAGGCGCGGATAGTCGCTAAACTTGTAGCCTCCGGGTCCCATGACCAGCGTGTTGCACTGGTGGCCGATGGGGGTGAGGAAGTCGCAACCGGCACCAATCGCCACCGCCATCAGGAAGGCTTCGGGGCGAAAGCCGAGCGTCGTTGCAAATCCGGCGGCAATCGGCCCCATCACCAGCACCGTTGCGGCATTGTTGAGGAAGGGCGTCACGGCCATCGCTGTTAGCAGGATCATGCCGAGCGCCGCAAAGGGCGGCAGCCCCTGCGCCGCCGTTCCCAGCCATCCGGCAATCAGGTCGCTGGCACCGGTGGAGCGTAGGGAATCACTGACGGGAATAAGAGCGGCCAGCATGACGAGGATCGGCCCGTCGATGGACTTGTAGACCTCGGTGAGCGGGATCGCGCCGACAAGGATCATCGCAAAGGCGGCGGCAAAGAAGGCAACGGCCACGGGGGCCACGCCAGTGGCTGCGGCCAGCATGGCTGCTGCCAGAATAAGCACGGTGATGAATGCGCGGCGCTGCGTACCGAGAAGGATTTCCCGTTGCGCCAGCGGAAGCAGCGAAAACTCCCGCAACACGCCAGGCAGGTTCTTGCGCGATCCCTGCAGCACGATCACGTCGCCAGCCTTCAGTGTCAGGTCGGCAAGGCGCTCATTCACCCGGTGGCCGCGGCGGCTCACCGCAATCAGGTTGACGCCGCGTGTGTAGGAGAGTGCCAGGTCTTTGGCCGAAAGACCGCTCAGCAGGGATTCGTTGCTAATGACGGCTTCCATGGCAATCAGATCGACCGTCTTCTGGCCGTTCTCGGTAATTGGCTTGCCGGAAAGCGTCAGCTTCGCATTGGAAACGATGCGGTCCAGCCCCTCGGATGTGCCTTCCAGAAGAATGGTGTCACCCGCTTTCAGGATCACATCGGGAAATGGCGAAACACGGCGGTGGCCGCGAATGATGGTGTTGGCAATCACATCGCCATCGGCCTGTTTTAATACGTCGCCCAGCGGCTTGCCGATCATCAGGCTGTCGGCGGGAAGCGTTGCTTCTGCTGCGTAGCTTGCGCCTTCCAGAATGTCCTCAACGGAGGTGCCGTCCTTGGCGCGTGCCGGAAGCAGCTTGTAGCCGAAGGTCAGAAACACGATGCCGACAACGGCAAGCGTGGCGCCAACGGGCGTAAAATCGAACATCGAGAAGCTCTCGCCGGTCAATTCCTGCCGAAGGCGCGAGACGACGATGTTGGGCGATGTGCCGATCTGCGTCATCAACCCGCCCAGAAGGGCCGCAAAGGCCATAGGCATCAGATAATAGGAGACCGGGCTGCCGGACTTGCGGGCAAACTGGAACGCAACGGGGATCATAATCGCCAGCGCGCCAATGTTCTTGATGAAGGCGGACATCACGGCCACAACGATCATCAGAAACGCCAACTGCAAATGTTTCGAGCGCATCTCCGGGAAGTATTTCTTGATCATCGTATCGACGATGCCGGACCTCGCCACGGATGTGCTGACGATCAGCGCACTCGCCACGATGATGACGATATCATCGGAGAAGCCTGAGAAGGCCTTGTCGAACGGCACGACGCCAAGCAGTACCGCGACCAGAAGCGCACTGCACGCCACGATGTCATATCGGAACTTGTCGATGATGAAGGCGACCATCATGCCGCCGATCACAGTGAAGGCAAGGATCTGCTCGATGGTCATGTGGTTATTTTTCTTTCAGAATCGGAAAAATCAAAGCGGCTGATTTTCCTTGCATGATGTGTGAGCAACAACGCAAGTCCGTTCTGTCAGTTCCTGCGTGCCAACAAAGAACATGTCTTGCCCTTTTAAAAAACCGAAAGGCCCGCACGGGGCGGGCCTCTGGCAGAAATTTACGTCAGAAAACGCTAGTGCATCGCCTTCTTTTTCTTGCGTGCATTTCGCGAGATCATGTTCAGCACTTCGACCAAGGCCGAGAAGGCCATGGCTGCGTAGACGTAGCCCTTTGGAACATGGAAGCCCATGCCTTCTGCGATCAGCGTCGTGCCGATCATCAACAGGAAGGCCAGCGCCAGCATGACGATGGTCGGGTTCTTTTCGATGAAGTTGGCCAGCGGATTGGCGGCCAAGAGCATCACGGTGACGGCGAAGACCACGGCAACGACCATGATCGGAACGTGCGGCGTCATGCCAACGGCGGTGATGATGCTGTCGAGCGAAAAGACGAGGTCGAGCAGAAGGATCTGGGCGATAGCCGAAGAGAAGCTGGCAACGGCTGTGCCAACCATGTCTTCCTTGTGATCTTCAGGATCCACATTGTGGTGGATTTCCTTGGTGGCCTTCCACACGAGGAACAGACCACCGCCGATGAGGATCATGTCCTTCCAGGAGAAGCCGTGACCGAAGAGTTCGAAGACAGGCTCCGTCAGCTGCACGATCCAGGCAACGGTGCCCAGCAGGCCGAGACGCATGATCAGCGCAAGACCGATACCGATCTTGCGGGCCTTTTCACGCTGATGCTCAGGCAGCTTGTTCGTCAGGATGGAAATGAAAATCAGGTTGTCGATGCCAAGCACGACCTCCATGACGATAAGAGTGACGAGCGCCACCCATGCAGCGGGGTCTGACAATAGAGGGACAATGGAGTCCATCGGGCCTGTTTTCCTTTTCAGCTATCCGTCTTCGACAATTCGAAGCGCTCAGTTTTATATTCGATTGCGCGAGAAACAAGCGTGTGACGGCTGTGTTACGCCAAATTTTAGCGATATTGCGCGCAATGCGAGAAACCCGGATGCTGAATGGGCCTAGTCCTTCTTGGTTCCATAGGCCGCCATAAAAACCTCGATAGCGCTCGAAAGAACATGGTCGGCGTCTTCGGGCGGAATGTCTCCCGACAATTCCCCAAACAGCCGCATCTTGAAAAACGTGCCTGTCGCAAGCTCAATGAACTGGCGGGCAGCCAGATCCACATCATCGGTACGCAGCGTTCCCTGGTCCACATGGTTCTGGAGAAAATCGCGCAGAACAACCCGCACATTGTTTGGTGCAGCGACGAAGAATCGCTGGGAAAGCTTGGGCATGCGGTCAATCACGGCAAGCGCTGAGCGCATGGCAGGTATCATGTCAGTGCATGTCACCTTGTGAATGAAGGTATGGCCGAACTGCCATAGCCCGTCGCGCACCTCCTCCGTTCCCGCCAGAATATCGCGCATGGAGAGGGCAAATTGCGCCCGGTGGCGGTCTATCAGAGCGGCAAACAGCTCGTCCTTGTTTTCAAAGTAAACATAGATTGTTCCTTTGGAAACAGCGGCTTCGCGGGTAATGTCGTTCATGCTGGCGGCGTCGAAACCCTTTTGCTTGAACACGCGCCAGGCACCGTCGAGAATCTGCTCGCGCTTTGCCGGGTCTTCGCCCGCCGCAAACCGGCCCGCAGGCGTTGCGGTGGAGATGCTCTCCGAAGGTGTCTCGTTCGTCACTATGCAGTCCGCCAAAAGTTACAGAGGAATTCACTATATCGAACCAATCGGTTCGATGCCACTTGATATGTGTCACTAAACAGAATAAATCAATCGAACCGAACGGTTCAGTTCGAATTCCTTTTTCATGTTTACAATGAGCGGTATGACCATGTTGGGCCCAAAAAACGGTGCAGTTCGTGTAGTCAACTCGGCGGATGAGGCCAATCCTGCGCAGGGCAAGGCGGGCGATGTAAATCCGGCCGATGCCCAGCAGGCAGCGGCACCTGCGCCAGCAACCCCTGCAGCCCCGGAAAAGAAGAAGCGTTCCTTCGTTCTGCCGGTCGTCGCCATCGCCATTCTGGCAGCGGGCGGCTGGTACGGTTATCAATACTGGACAGATGGCCGCTTCCTCATCTCCACCGACGATGCCTATGTGCAGGGCGATATTGCCGTTATCGCGCCCAAGGTTTCCGGCTATGTCGAGAAGGTCGAGGTCGTTGAAAACCAGACGGTGAAGGCAGGCGATACGCTTGTGACGCTGGATGATGGTGATTACCGCAATGCGCTGGAACAGGCGCAGGCCCAATTGCAGACCCAGAAGCTTTCGCTCAACCGCATCGATGCGCAGATTGCCGGTGCAGAGGCATCCTTGCAGCAGGCCGTCGCGCAAAAGGGCTCTCTCGATGCCGCACTTCGCGGTGCCGAGATCAATCTGAAGCGTGCTGCCGAGCTTCAGTCGAAGGATGTCGGCACGGTTGCCTCCACCGATAATGCCCAGGTCGCGATGGAACAGGCCAAGGCGAATGTCGTGGCAGGTGAAGCCAGCGTTGTATCTGCCCGCGCCAATATCGATCTGTTGAGAGCCCAGCGCAAGGAAGCCGAAGGCTCCGTCAAGACGCTGGAACTTGCCCGCGACAAGGCCGAGCGCGATCTGTCCTTCACAGTTCTGCGCGCGCCCTATGATGGCGTGATCGGCAATCTCTCGGTCCAGACGGGTGATCTTCTGTCGGTCGGCAAGCGCCTGGCCTCGCTGGTTCCCATGGATGATCTTTATATCGATGCCAATTTCAAGGAAACGCAGCTCGCCAAGATCGAGCCCGGCTCCAAGGTCCGCGTGCATGTGGATGCCTTCGGCGAACATGATATTGAAGCCACCGTGCAGTCCATCTCGCCCGCATCCGGCTCGGTCTTTTCCATGCTGCCGCCGGAAAACGCGACAGGCAATTTCACCAAGGTCATTCAGCGCGTGCCGGTTCGCATCGTCTTTTCGAAAGAAGATCTTGCCAAGCATAAATTGCGCGCCGGTCTGAGCGTGGTAGTCGATGTCGATACCCGCACGGCGCCGGAAGCGACGCAAACAGCTCAGTCGAAGTAATCTTCGATAAGGATCACGATCATGGCGGCAACAGCTGGTATGGCGGGCACAAATGCGCCTGCAATCGATCCGCCGATGGATCGCAGACGCCTCATCGCCTTTTTCGCGATGGTCTTCGGCATGTTCATGTCGATCCTCGATATTCAGATCGTATCGGCGTCGCTGGCTGAAATTCAGGCGGGTCTCGGTGCCGGTTCGGATGAAATCGCCTGGGTCCAGACCTCCTATCTGATTGCGGAAGTCATCATGATTCCGCTGTCTGGAACGCTTGCGCGAATTCTGTCGACCCGGGTGCTGTTTGCCACCTGCGCGGCCGGCTTCACCATTTCCAGTGCCCTGTGTGCGACCGCAACGAACATCGACCAGATGATCGTCTATCGCGCCATACAGGGCTTCATAGGCGGCGGCATGATCCCATCCGTTTTTGCCGCCGCCTTCACCATCTTCCCGCCCTCCAAGCGGTCGGTGGTGTCGCCCATCATCGGCCTCGTGGCCACGCTTGCGCCCACCATCGGCCCCACGGTCGGCGGCTATCTGTCCAATGCCTTTTCCTGGCACTGGCTGTTCCTCGTCAACATCATTCCCGGCATCATCGTCACGCTGGTCACCTGGAACTTCATCGATTTCGACAAGCCCGAACGCTCCCTGTGGAAGAAGTTCGACTGGTGGGGTCTTCTGTCCATGGGCGTGTTCCTTGGCTCCATGGAATATGTGTTGGAAGAGGGCAACAATAACGACTGGTTTAACGATAGCCACATCGTCATTGGCGCACTCGCCATGACCATTGGCGGCGTCGTGTTCTTCTGGCGCGCGTTCAATGTCGATTTTCCGGTGGTGGACCTCAAAGCCTTCGGGGACCGAAACTTCTCTATCGGCTCGCTGTTTTCCTTCGTCATGGGCATCGGTCTTTACGGGCTGACCTATATGTATCCGCTCTATCTGGGGCGCGTGCGCGGCTATGATGCTCTGATGATCGGCGAGACGATGTTCGTCTCGGGCCTTGCCATGTTCATCACCGCGCCCATTGCCGGCAAGCTGTCCGTCAAGCTCGATCCGCGTTTCATGATGGCCGTCGGTTTCTCAAGTTTTGCGCTCGGCACGTGGATCATGACATCCGTCACCGCAGACTGGGATTTCTACGAGCTGCTCGTCCCGCAGATCCTCCGCGGCTTCGGGCTGATGATGTGCATGGTCCCTATCAACAACATCGCGCTTGGCACGCTGCCGCCTGCGCGCATGAAGAACGCATCCGGCCTCTTCAACCTCACCCGTAACCTCGGCGGCGCCGTTGGCCTTGCCATCATCAACACGCTGCTCAGCCAGCGCACCGACGATCACTATTTCCGCATCGCTGAACATGTGAATTTCGGCAATCCGGCAGCGCTTGAATGGCTTGATAATGTCGGCGCCAATTACAATTCCTTCGGCCTTGATGGCTCCTCGGTCGCCATCAAGAAACTCGTCGGTGTCGTCTCGCAGCAGGCATGGCTGCAGGCTTTTGCCGATGTCTTCCTGGCGCTCACGGTGTTGTTCAGCACGCTGATTTTACTGACGCTTCTCATCAAGAAGCCAAAAGCCGCGCCCCCACCAGACGCCGCCCACTGATTTTTACCTATCCACCGCAGCGCAAAAGGGTCGTCAGAAATGACGGCCCTTTTGTTTTGATGGATGAATCTGAGGTACGTACATCATTTTCTGATTTACGTACCTCAAAAACTCCTTTAAGCATGCGGCCGGGAGAAAACATGAAGCCGACAGTTCACGATATCGCGTCGAAAGCGGGCGTCAGCCTTGCCACCGTTGACCGGGTCATCAACCTGCGTCCGGGCGTGCATGCCGTTACCCGTGCCAAGGTCGAGGCGGCTATTCTGGAACTCGGTTATGTGCGTGATATGGCCGCCGCCAATCTGGCCAAGGGCCGCAGCTACGCGCTGGTTTTCATCCTGCCCAACAATGACAATTCCTTCATGGCGGGCCTGCGTGCCGAAGTCCGTCTCGCGGCGTCGCGGTCCTACACCGAGCGCACCTCCATCCGCATCATTGAGGTGCCGCCCTTCGATGCCGCAGCTTTGGCGCAGGCCCTGGATGTGGCGCGGCTGGAAAAACCTTCCGGCGTTGCCTTCGTCGCGATTGATGCGCAGGATGTGGTGGAAGCGGTGGACCGGCTGACCGAGAGCGGCATTGCCGCCGTGACGCTGGTTTCCGATATCACCGGGTCGCGCCGCGATCATTTTGCCGGTGTGGACAATGTTGCCGCAGGGCGCACAGCGGCCAGCCTCATGGGTCGTTTTCTGCCGGAAAAGGGTGGGGATGTCGCGGTTCTCGCTGGCTCCATGCTGGTCAAGGACCACCGGGAGCGGTTGGCCGGTTTCCAGTCCGTCATGGCGACTGAGTTTCCCGATCTGCGGCTCCTGCCGGTTCTGGAAGGGCGCGATGATCCTGAAACGGTGGAACATCTGGTCGCGCAATGCCTTGAGGAAAATCCCGATCTTCTAGGCCTTTACAGTCTGGGCGCTGGCAATCGCGGGCTCATCAAGGCGCTTAAATCATCGCGCCAGCAAACGTCGCCGTGCGTCATTGCCCATGAGCTGACCGAAAACACCTCCAATGCGCTGGCAGAAGGCGTGCTGGATGCGGTGCTGAACCAGGATGCGGGCCACGAGGTGCGCAGCGCCATTCGCGTGCTGAAAGCACGCGCCGATGGGCTTGCGGTCATCGACGCACAGGAACGCATTCGTATCGACATATTCTTGCGGGATAATCTCCCCTGACACTGACTTAAGCACTGGAGGAAACATGTATCTCGGTCTCGATTTGGGAACATCTGGCGTCAAGGCGCTGCTGATCGATGGCGATCAGACCGTCATCGGTTCGGCCAATGGCGCGCTTGACGTGTCTCGCCTGCACCATGGCTGGTCGGAACAGGACCCGGCCCATTGGATCAAGGCAACGGAAACGGCGATTTCCGGGCTGAAAGCCAAATTCCCCAAGGAATTGTCGGCGGTCAAAGGCATCGGATTGTCAGGCCATATGCACGGCGCAACGCTGGTCAATTCGGCGGGCGATGTGCTTCGCCCCTGCATCCTGTGGAACGACACCCGCTCCCACGCCGAGGCCGCAAAGCTGGATGCCGATCCGCGTTTTCGCCAGATCACCGGCAACATCGTGTTCCCCGGCTTTACCGCGCCGAAGCTCGCCTGGGTCGCCAATAACGAGCCTGAAATCTTTGCCACGGTCGCCAAGGTTCTGCTGCCCAAGGATTATCTGCGGCTGTGGCTGACGGGTGAATATATTTCCGAAATGTCTGACTCGGCTGGCACCTCATGGCTGGATACTGGCGCGCGCAAGTGGTCGCCTGAGTTGCTCGAAGCCACCGGCCTGACGGAAGACCATATGCCGTCGCTGGTGGAAGGCACGGATGAGGCGGGAACGCTGCGCAACACGCTTGCCTCCGCCTGGGGCATGTCAGGTCGTGTCGTCATCGCCGGTGGTGCCGGTGATAATGCGGCGTCCGCCTGCGGCATGGGCACGGTGTCCGAAGGTCATGCTTTCGTTTCGCTCGGCACGTCCGGCGTGTTGTTTGCGGCCAATGCCTCCTATCTGCCAAAGCCGGAAAGCGCGGTTCATGCCTTCTGCCACGCGCTGCCTGATACATGGCACCAGATGGGCGTCATTCTGTCTGCCACCGACGCGCTGAACTGGTATTCTGGCATTGCAGGCAAGTCGCCTGCCGATCTCACGCAGGAACTGGGTGATGCGCTCAAAGCCCCAACCGGCGTCACCTTCGCGCCCTACCTCTCCGGCGAGCGCACACCTCACAATGACGCCGCCATTCGTGGCTCCTTCATCGGTCTGTCCCATGAAAGTGACCGTAAGGCGCTGACGCAGGCGGTTCTTGAAGGCGTGACCTTCGCCATCCGCGATAATCTCGAAGCGCTGAAATCCGCAGGTACCTCAATCTCGCGCGTCACCGCCATCGGCGGCGGCTCTCGCTCCCGCTTCTGGCTGGCCTCCATCGCCACGTCACTCGGCGTCTCCGTGGATATCCCAGCAGAAGGCGATTTCGGCGCAGCCTTCGGTGCCGCCCGCCTCGGCCTGATTGCAGCCACTGGAGCCGATCCTGTCACGGTCTGCACCCAGCCAGACACGGAAGAAACCATTGAGCCGGTCGCGGCGCTGGCTGAGGCCTATGAGGACGCTTACGGGCGTTACCGGGCGCTTTATCCAGCCATCAAAGGCTTGTCGCATTAACAGCAGGGGCGGGGAAACCCGGCCATTGGCGACGAACACCACCATCCACACAAAGGGAGAGAACCTCACATGAGCACCGGCTTTTTCGGAGACATCCAGAAAATCAAATATGAAGGCCCTGACAGCACCAATCCGCTGGCCTTCCGTCATTACAACCCCGATGAAGTCGTCGGCGGCAAGCGCATGGAAGATCATCTGCGGTTTGCGGTTGCCTATTGGCACACATTCACATGGCCGGGCGGTGACCCCTTCGGTGGCCAGACATTCGAGCGTCCATGGTTTGACGAGACGATGCAGTCTGCCAAGCTGAAGGCCGATGTCGCTTTCGAATTCTTCTCGCTGCTCGGTTCGCCCTTCTATTGCTTCCACGACGCCGACGTGCGCCCAGAAGGCAAGACCTTTGCGGAAAACACGAAGAACCTCAACGAGATCGTCGATTATTTCGGCCAGAAGCAGGCCGATACCGGCGTCAAGCTTTTGTGGGGCACCGCCAACCTGTTTTCCAACCGCCGCTTCATGTCGGGCGCTGCCACCAATCCAGACCCTGACGTCTTTGCCTATTCGGCAGCAACGGTCAAAACCTGCATGGATGCGACCAAGACGCTGGGCGGCGCGAACTATGTGCTCTGGGGCGGCCGTGAAGGCTATGAAACCCTGCTCAACACGGATGTGAAGCGTGAGCTGGACCAGCTTGGCCGCTTCCTCAATCTGGTGGTGGAATACAAGTACAAGATCGGTTTTGAAGGCACGATCCTGATCGAGCCAAAGCCTCAGGAACCCACCAAGCACCAGTATGATTACGACGTCGCCACCGTCTATGCCTTCCTGCAGAAGCATGGTCTGGACAAGGAAGTGAAGGTCAATATCGAGCAGGGCCACGCCATTCTCGCCGGTCACTCTTTCGAGCATGAGCTGGCCATGGCCAATGCCTTCGGCATTTTCGGCTCCATCGACATGAACCGCAACGATTACCAGTCCGGCTGGGATACCGACCAGTTCCCGAATAACGTGCCGGAAATGGCGCTGGCCTATTACCACGTACTGGCCGGCGGCGGCTTCAAGAATGGCGGTACCAACTTCGATTCGAAGCTGCGCCGTCAGTCGCTCGACCCAGCTGATCTCTTGATCGGTCACATCGGCGGCATGGATTGCTGCGCCCGTGGTCTGAAGGCTGCGGCCAAGATGATCGAAGACAAGGCCCTGTCGCAGCCGCTCGCAGATCGCTACGCCAAGTGGGATTCGGCCGACGCCCAGAAGCTGCTGCGCGGCGAGTTGAAGCTGGACGAGATCGCCGCCATGGTCGAGCGCGATAACATCAACCCTGAGCCAAAGTCAGGTCGTCAGGAATATCTCGAAAACGTCGTCAACCGCTACGTTTGATGCAATTCCAGCAAGAGTGGGAACGGTTTTGCGCCGCTGAGGCGGCGCAAAACCCACTAGTGCTCATCCCCTCTTTCGTCATCCTCGGGCTTGTCCCGAGGATCTAACGAACCCCAACATCAAACGTGGTTAGATCCTCGGGACAAGCCCGCGGATGACGGCGGTGTGTGGCTAGGATGTCTGTGGGTATGTTGCCGCTCGGTGCATCGACAGGCTCTACGATCTTTTTCAATCGACGCTGCGAACACGACGAAAAATAACTTTATTTTTTCTCAATGGCCAATTCCACACCCGCATAATCCCCCTGCATTCAAAGCAAAGGGGCGCAACGCGCGGCGCTCCCGCGCTTCAAATGCCGGTATCGACAAGCGGCAGCTCTTGCAAAGAGGGCCGTTTCTGGAACCCACCTTTTGCCATTGGCCGGGCAAGAGACCGGGCGTTCTGATAGATATTGCGAAATACTGATGCAATGGGTCCGGCAAATGCCAAGACCTTAACCATACCTGCCAATGCCAACAGCATTTGCCGGGCATTCCTGATCCCTCCGGTTCGCTTTTTTCATGAAGCGGGCCGGAGTGGATTTTGCATGTTTTGTTGGTGCTGCCGTCTTGTGTGCGCTGCAATATCACCTATCTCATAGATGTTTTTGCAAGGGCGCGCCCAAAGGAGAATATTGTGCTGATTGAGAAATTGAACTGGCGTTATGCCACGAAGAAAATGGATCCTTCCAAGTCTGTCTCGCAGGACAAGGTGGACCGTATTATTGAGGCGGCTCGCCTTGCGCCGACATCGAGCGGCCTGCAGCCTTTTGAAATCATCGTTGTGACCAATCCTGAAACGCGCGCCAAGATCCAGGCCATTTCCTGGAACCAGGCGCAGATCACCGAAGGTTCGCATTTGCTGGTGTTTGCTGCGTGGGATAATTACACCGCAGACCGCATCAACCACATGTTCGATCTCACCAACGACGTGCGTGGCTTCAAGAATGAAGGCTGGGAAAAGTACCGTCAGTCCCTGCTGGACTCCTACCCGCAGCGGGATGCGGAGGTGAATTTCCAGCACGCCGCCCGTCAGGCCTATATTGCTTTTGGCACCGCCATGGCGCAGGCTGCTTTCGAAGGTGTGGACTCCACGCCGATGGAAGGTTTCGACCCTGCCAAGCTGGATGAAATTCTCGGCCTTCGCGAAAAGGGCCTGCGCTCTGCAGTGATCCTTCCTCTCGGCTACCGCAAGGAAGAAGGCGACTGGCTGGTCAACCTCAAGAAGGTCCGCCGCCCGCTCGAAGAGTTCGTGACCGAGGTCAAGTAATCGCTCATAAGGCGTGTTTGGTCGATTTTTCTATCTCTCTCGCATAATTGAAAAATCATACCTATAAAATCGTATCGCAGACAGGCATGTTTGCGATACACACAGCCGATCCCGGCTTTATCAAGGAAGTCTGAATTGATGCTCAGGAACGTCTTACCTGGTCGAATGTGCTGCTAAGCAGCATGAGAAGCGGTTTTCCAAGACCGCCGGGTTCAACATGACGGTTTCCATTGCAAGAGCATTTTATGACACGAGACAATTCCGCGGCCAGCCCCGCTTCCGCCGATCAAGCGACTGATCGACCCATGGTCGTGTTCGAGCAGGTCACCAAGACCTTCGGCGACCCTCAAAGCAACACGTCTTTCACAGCGCTCGCAGGCGTGGATTATGTCGTGCCGAGGGGTTCTATCTCCGGCATTATCGGCCGTTCCGGTGCCGGCAAGTCTACCCTCATTCGTCTGGTCAACGGCCTGGAGCTTCCTAGTTCCGGCACTGTTGCCGTTGATGGTATCGATGTTGGTGGGCTGGATGAGGCGGGCCTTCGCACGCTTCGCCGCTCGGTCGGCATGATCTTCCAGCACTTCAATCTGCTTTCCTCGCGCACCGCTTACGACAATGTGGCCCTGCCGCTGGAAATTGCGGGCATGTCCAAGGCCGATATCCGCAAAAAGGTCGCGCCGCTTCTCGATCTGGTTGGTTTGGGTGATAAGTCCAGCCGCTATCCGGCGGAACTGTCCGGTGGGCAGAAGCAGCGCGTCGGCATTGCCCGTGCGCTGGCCACGGAGCCGAAGCTTCTTCTGTCTGATGAAGCCACATCGGCGCTCGACCCGGAAACCACGCAATCCATTCTGGAACTTCTGAAGAAGATCAATGCCGAGCTTGGCCTCACCGTTCTTCTCATCACCCATGAGATGGAAGTGGTCAAAACCATCGCCTCTCAGGTGGCCGTCATCGATAAGGGCCTGATTGTCGAGCAGGGCACCACATTCGACATCTTTACGGCACCGCGCCATGAAACGACCCGCAGCCTTCTGTCATCTGCCGTCGGTGTCAAGCTGCCCCATTGGGTGACCTCCGGATTGAAGCCCCAAGCCGCGCCCGGTGACCGCGTACTGGTGCGGCTTGTCTTCTTCGGGGATACGGCGTTCAAGCCGCTCACTGCGCGGCTGGTGGCCGAGATCGGTCCAGACGTCAACATTCTGGCGGGCACCATCGAGGAGATTTCCGGCCAGCCCTTCGGCTCGCTTGTCGTTTCCTATCCGGCAACGCCAGAGGTCACGGCCCGCGCGCAACATTTCTATGCCGATACCGGCCTGACAACGGAGGTGCTCGGCTATGTCGCCTGATATGCTGTTTACTGTTTTGCTGAAAGGCCTGCTTCAGACCCTGCACATGGTGGCCGTTTCAGGTCTGGTCGGGTCGCTGTTTGGCGTGCCGATCGGCATTTTCCTCGCCACCAGTGGCAAGGGTGAGCTGTTTGAGGCGCCAATGATCAACCGCGTCATCGGCCTCATCGTCAACGCTGCCCGCTCCACGCCCTTCATCATTCTCGTTGTGGCCATCATCCCGTTCACACGGTTTGTGGCCGGAACCTCCATCGGCACCTCTGCGGCCATTGTGCCACTCACGGTTGCAACCATTCCTTTCGTGGCTCGCCTTGTGGAGGCAGCCATTCGTGAGGTGGACAAGGGGCTGATTGAAGCGGCGCGTGCCATGGGCGCGACACCGTTGCAGATCGTGACCAAGGTTCTGCTGGCGGAAGCCAAGCCCGGCATCACTCTGGCGCTCACACTGACGCTGGTCAGCCTCATCGGCTACTCTGCGATGGTTGGCGCTGTCGGCGGTGGCGGGCTGGGTGATCTTGGCATTCGCTACGGTTACCAGCGCTTCATGCCGGATGTGATGCTGGCGGTGGTCGTCGTCCTCATCGTGCTTGTCCAGATCGTGCAAAGCGCCGGTGATGCGCTGGCCCGCAGCTTCGACAAGCGCAACCGCAAAAACTGATTACAGACAAGACTTAAAACTCAAGGAGTACCCCCCGTGAAAAAACTCATCATTGCCGCATCGCTGGCCGCACTTTTTGCAGGCAGCGCGCTTGCCGAAAGCATCAAGGTTGGCGTTACACCCGGACCGCACGCGCAGATCTTCGAGAAGGTGAAGGATATCGCTGCCAAGAAGGGTCTGGATATCGAGGTTCTGGAATTTTCCGATTATGTCGTTCCCAACCAGGCGCTGAATGACGGGGAATTGCAGGCTAATTCCTTCCAGCACCAGCCTTATCTCGACAATCAGGTCGCTGATCGCAAGTTCGATCTGGTCAGCGTCGGCCAGTCGGTCAACTTCCCGATGGGGATTTATTCCAAGAAAGTGAAGGCTCTTGAGGAGTTGAAGGAAGGCGCAAGCATTGCCATTCCGAACGATCCGACCAATGGCGGCCGCGCTCTGCTGATCCTCGCCGATAAGGGCCTGATCAAGGTGGATGCAGCCAAGGGCCTGAAGATCGGTCCTGCCGATGTGACGGAAAACCCGAAGAACTTCACCTTTGCCGAACTGGATGCAGCCCAGCTGCCGCGCTCGCTTGACGATGTCGATGCCGCCGTCATCAACACCAATTACGCGCTGGAAGCCGGTCTTGACCCATCCAAGGACCCGATTGCCAAAGAAGGCGAGAAGGCTCCCTACATCAACGTCATCGCCGTTCGTGCAGCCGACAAGGATGCGCCATGGGTGAAGACGCTGTTGGAATCCTACCACAATCCGGAAGTGAAGGCCTTCGTTCTGGAAACCTTCAAGGGTGCGGTCGTCCCCGCCTGGTAAACTGATTTTCGTCAATGTTGACGGCCTCTCCCAGCTCGCTGGGGGAGGCTTTTTTACGTCTTGTTAGCCCTAAAGTGACCGTCGTTGCCGTTGGGGGAAAATAGATGGCGATCGTCCCGATAATCTTAATGGGTTTTGAAGATTTCACGCGGAGGATGCAGTATTCCGTGGGAAAAGATACTGCTGCATGTCGCATGAGATTTCCAGAGCATTGTCGGTCGGTCGAAGAACGGCAGTTGCTGGAGTTCTTTCTGCCTTTGCGCTTGTCGTCATCATCGTAACGGCACTCATTCTTTCGGCGCTTGATAATGTCACGCGCAACACGAACGTGCTGGACGAGCAGCGGTCTCTGGAGACGATAACCGGGGCGCTCACCACTTTCCGCCAGCAACTGGGCGCGACGCTCAACGATTATGCAGCCTGGGACGATGCCGCCCGAGCGGTCTATTCCACCGATGGCGCCAGCTGGATCATCGCCAATTACGGGGATATGACCCGCAACAGCGACTTGTTCGACACGGCGGTGCTGATCGATAACGATCAGCGGGTCCTGATGGCTTACAACAACGGGGATCCCGCTTACTGGTCCATACCGGGCTATTTCGGCTCCAGCCTGTCCAGCATGATCGATATGGTGCGTGCCGTTCCCCCAGGTGAGATACCGGAAACCACGGCATTTCTGAAAACCAGAGATGGCATAGCAGCCGTCGGCGTTGCGCTGGTGCGAACCAAGGCCGGGGTCGTCGATGCGCCGGTCGCCAGGCACAGCTATCTCATCTTTGCCCGTCATCTGACCCCTGCCAAAGTGGAGAAGCTTGCCGAAACCTATGTCGTCGAAGGCCTGTCATTGCAACCGGGTGATGCGAAAGCGGCCTATCAGGTTCCGGTGCCCGATCCCTTCGGCAATATACTGGGCGTTCTCACATGGCAGTCTCGGATGCCGGGAGATCTCAGCTTTTATGAGGTGCGGCCCCGGGTGCTGACTGCTGTTGCCATTACCCTCCTGTTTTTCATGGCGCTGCTGGGCATCGGCTACGCCGCCCTGAAAAAGCTGAAGAGTGATGAAACCGCTGCGCGGCAGGAGCTGCTGCGAGACAGGCTGACCGGGCTGAACAACCGCCTCGGCTTCTTTCTTGGCTTGAAGCGGCAGCTTGAGCGTTCAGCTCAGGACAATTCCTACGTCAAGCTGATCTATCTCGATCTTGATGGTTTCAAGGAAATCAACGATTCCTTCGGGCATGGCGCGGGCGACCTTCTCATCAAGGGGGTCTCGGCGGCGTTGCAGGTTCTGGTCTCGGAGCGGGCGCTTCTGGCGCGGCTGGGCGGAGATGAATTTGCCATCGCCTTGCAGGGCCCCGATGCCCGCGTGCTGGCCCGCCACCTCTGCGATGATCTTCTGACGCTGTTTTCCGAACCGTTCATGATTGGTGACAAGGTTGCGGCCATCGGTTGCAGCATCGGCATGGCCGTGGCGCGGGGCGGGGATATTGACGGGGAGGAGCTTCTGCGCCGGGCCGATATGGCCATGTATGAGGCCAAGGAGAACGGACGCGGGCGCTATGTGGCCTATGAGGCCAATATGGATACGCGACGCGAGGAGAAAAACCAGCTTGAGGCCGATCTGAAATATGCCATCGAGCATGACGAGATCAAGGTCGTGTTCCAGCCGGTCGTCAACACGCTGACCCGCCGCATCACCGGCGTCGAAGCTTTGGCCCGGTGGAACCGCGCCGGCTACGGTCCGGTATCGCCCGATATCTTCATTGCGGCGGCGGAAAGCAGCGGCATGATCGACCAGCTCGGCCTCTCCGTTCTGCGCAAGGCCTCCAAGGAGGCGGTTGCATGGCCGCAGGTCAAGCTTGCCGTTAACGTCTCGCCGGTGCAATTCAGAAATCCGATGTTTGCCAGCCAGGTCCAGTCGATTTTGGTGGAGAACGGCATTTCCCCATCGCGGGTCATGCTGGAAATGACGGAAGGCTACTTTATCCGCCATCCCGAGCGGGCAAGTACGGCCATCGACAAGCTGAAGCAGATCGGCGTCAGCATCGCCCTTGATGATTTCGGCTCCGGCTTTGCCAGCATCGGCTATCTGCGCCAGTTCGGTTTCAACCGCATGAAAATCGACAAGTCGCTGGTTGATGCGCTGGATGAGGGCGGGCGCTCGCTTGAAATGCTGACCGCCACCGTTGCCCTTGCCCGCTCACTCGGCATTCCCGTGACAGCTGAGGGCATTGAAACGGAAGACCAGGCATCGATCCTGCAATTGTGTGGCTGCGATGAGTTGCAGGGCTATCTGTTTTCAAAGCCGGTGCAGCCGGAACAGATTCTGACCCTGCTGACCGAGCAGGATGCACCTGTGCGGCAACGCAAGGTTTCGTGAGGTTTTGGGGCTAAGGCTTGGCACGGCGCAACTTATCCACGCTCTCGACCCTCGCCATCCTCTCGACCGTCATCCTCGGGCTTGACCCGAGGATCTAACGAACCCCGACATTGAACGTGGTTAGATCCTCGGGTCAAGCCCGAGGATGACGGCGGATAGGGTAGAGACGGCGGTGAGATCGATAAGGGGCTGGGAGTCCATCTAGTGCTGCGCGCGCCTATAGGCTCAGCACCATCTAGCCAATGCCCATTCCTACCGGCCGATATGCTTCTCGCCACGCTGTTTTGCCAGATCAATCTGGCGCTGACGGTTGCGGAAGCGTTCGCGGTCTTCTTCCGAGCGGTCGTCGTAGCAGCTTGGGCAGGACACGCCTTCCTCGAACTTCGGAGAGAGGCGAACTTCCGGCGTGATGGGGTTGCGGCAGGCGTGGCATAGCTTGTGGTCGCCTTCGGCCAGACCGTGAACCACAGAAACGCGCTCGTCGAACACGAAGCAGGCGCCTTCCCACAGGCTCTCTTCCTGCGGTACTTCCTCAAGATATTTCAGGATGCCGCCCTTAAGGTGATACACCTCGTCAAAGCCCTGATCCTTCATGAAGGCCGTGGCCTTTTCGCAGCGAATGCCCCCGGTGCAATACATGGCGATCTTCGGCTTGTTGTGCAGGCCGGGATTGTCCTTCACCCAGCCGGGGAACTCGCGGAACGTCTTGGTCTGCGGATCGACCGCGCCCTTGAAGATGCCGATGGCGGTTTCATAATCATTGCGGGTATCGATGAGGATCGTATCCGGGTCTGATATCAGCGCGTTCCAGTCTTTCGGATCGACATAGGTGCCAACGATCTGGTTCGGATCGATATCCGGTACGCCCATGGTGACGATTTCCTGCTTCAGCTTCACCTTCATGCGCACGAAAGGCATTTTGGAAGCGCGGCTTTCCTTGTGCTCAAGGCCCGCAAATTCCGGCTGGGCGCGCAGGTAGCCAAGCACTTTGGCGATGCCCGCATCCGTTCCGGCAATGGTGCCATTGATGCCTTCGGCGGCCAGAAGCAGCGTGCCCTTGACGCCATTTTCCTGGCACAGCGTAAACAGCGGCTCGCGCACGCTTTCAAACCGCGGAAAGCGGGCAAAATGATAAAGCGCTGCCACGAGAAAATCAGCCGCTGCTGGCTGCGCGGCTTGCGGGCTGGATAGGGTCGAAGTGTCGGTCATGGCGGCTGAAATACAGCCAGATGCGGCTTTGCGCAATCATATTTCGCGCATGGTCTGCCTTGCGGCGAAGTTTTGAATTTTGTCAAAACATGGCTGGAAGTGCTACCGCGCAGCCTGTTCCCACAGAAGCCAGATGATGCCGCTTTCGGATTTGGCGGATTCTGCAAAGACGTGGTCGGCCAGATCGAGGCACTCGGCCCGCAGGGTCTGCTGGCGGTGGGTGACGGTTTCAAGCAGTGCGGCGCGTGTGTTTTCGCTCTCGAACTGCTCCGGTTCATGCTCGACAAAGGCTTTCAGCACGGAGAGGTCATGCTCGTGGCCCAAGAGATCGACCAGATGTTTGGCCTCGATCTTCTTGGCGCGCATGGCCGATGGCCAGAGCTTTCGCAACAGGGCCAAGTGCATCCAATAGACCTGACCGCTTTTGCGCAGATCGTGGAAGTCCTCGTCATGAATGTCGTGCCCGTGCCTGCCATGGCAGCGGTTGAGAGCATCCAGCGCCCGCTTGCGTTGCTTGCTCCATGTTTTCCTGATGAGCTTTGCGGTCATCCTGGCCCCGCTGGGCAGCGACAGCTGCTCAAGCGAATGCTTGCCCTTTTCGCACTCGGTCAAGGCCGCCTCGATGCGGGTCGCAAGATCGCCATCCTCGTTGGTCATCGCATCGCGCCGCTTGGTCAGGGCGTCATGGGCTGAGGTGAGCGCGTGGCGCTCGGCTTCCGACTGGTCGAAACCTTGCAGATATTCGACCGTTTCCACCAAGGCGGCGGCGTCGCGGGCTTTTGAGAGGGTGCGGGCAATATCGCCAAAACGCCTGTTTTCCTCGCTGCGGAATTTCGGCTCGGCGCTTTGCACGAAGCGGTAAAGGCCGCGAAGGCGTTTGAATTTCTTGCGCGCTGCATGCACGGCGGCATGAGGCCCATCGGGCTGCTGCGAGAGCGCTTCCATGGCCTCATCGATCAGCCGGGTGCCGATGCGTCGGATTTCATTGTTGAGGGGTTTTGACGGATCAATCCTTGATGACATCGCTCAACTCTGTGCTGAGATCGTCCGTTGCCAGTTGCTGGTTTGAAAAGCGTCGGTCGCCGGTGACCTCAGGGCCGACCCATGCGGGCAGAGCGGGCTGGTCGGCTTCGGAGCGCAGTTCCACCTCCGCCACGATGAGGCCGCGATAAAGGCCATCGAACACATCGATTTCCCAGGTGAAGCCTTCATGCTCCACCGTGTAGCGAATTTTTTCCAGGATGAAGCCGGGCACGGATTTCAGCAGCTCCTCGGCGTCGGCCACGGGAATGTCATATTCATATTCGTCGCGGATCAGAGCGCCGGTGCCGACCTTGATGGTGAGCTTTGCCGCTTCATCACCCATGATGCGCACGCGCACCGAGCGGTCTTCCAATGAGGCGATATAGCCTTGTCGAAAGCGCGTGCGTGACGCGATTTCCTCTCGCCAGCTCTCATCCGTTACCAGATACTTGCGTTCGATTTCTTTGGCCATTCAACAACCTGTCCAGTTTTGCGGCACCGTAGCGCAAGCTTGCGTCATGAAACAGTTATCAAATCGAAATATTTCATTTTGCCTCGACACTCGCCGTTCGGCGCGGTAATTAGACCCCAATTCAATCGATTCAATGAGGAGACACCGACATGGCCCAGGATTCTGAAAAGCTGATTTCCATCCTGCAACTTCAGCCTGTCGTGCCTGTTCTCATTGTGGAAGATGCAGCCTCTGCGGTGCCGCTGGCCCGCGCACTGGTGGCGGGTGGCCTGCGCGCCATCGAAATCACCATGCGCACACCGGCAGCACTGGACGCCATCCGCGCTGTTGCCGATGAAGTGGAAGGCGCCAATGTGGGCGCGGGCACCATTCTCAATTCCAAGGATTTCGATGCCGCCGTGAAGGCTGGCTCGACCTTCATCGTCAGCCCCGGCGTCAACAAGAGCGTTCTGGAAGCGGCCAAGGGTTCCAAGGTTCCGCTGCTGCCGGGTGCGGCAACGGCCAGCGAAGTCATGCATCTGCGTGACAAGGGCTACAAGGTTCTGAAATTCTTCCCCGCCGAACAGGCCGGTGGCGCGCCTTACCTGAAGGCGCTGTCTTCTCCGCTGGCCGATATCAAGTTCTGCCCCACGGGCAGCATCTCGCTGAAAAACGCCAAGGATTATCTATCGCTGCCAAACGTCATCTGCGTTGGCGGTTCCTGGGTTGCGCCGAAGGAAATGATTGCGGCGGGTGACTGGGATGGCATCACCAAGCTGGCGGCTGAGGCTTTCGCCCTTCGCGGCTGAAGCATTTCGTTCACGACGGCGTGAACGGTGCGGCCATTTGTTTTCCGCTTCGCACTTCCTATCTCCTGTTGATATTAAACCCAGCAGGAGATTTGAATGTTCGATGCGAAGAAGCTTCTAGACCAGTTTTTGGGCTCCAACGTACCGGGCCTGTCGGGAAGTGTGCGGGACCGGGCCGGACAGGCCACGCAAATCGCGAAGAACAATCCGATGAAAGCCGGCGCCATTGCTGCCGCGCTTTTCGGTACCAAGACCGGACGCAAGCTGGCTGGCAATGCCGCAGCCGTTGGTGGCATCGCCGCCATCGCGGGGCTTGGTTATCTCGCCTACAAGAATTACCAGTCCGGCCAGGCGCCGAAATCTGTGCCGCAGCCGCAGCCGACCCAGGAGCTTTTGCCGCCACCGGTCGATTCGCCCTTCCACCCGCAATCATCGACGCTTTCCAACAATTTCGCGCTAACACTGGTGCAGGCCATGATTGCCGCTGCCAAGGCTGACGGCCATATCGATGCGGCGGAACGCGCCCGCATCATGGAAAAGCTTCAGGTTTCCGAGCTGGATCGTGAGGCCGAAGCCTTCATTGAAAAGGAACTCTCCGATCCGCTCGATATAGACGCACTGGTGGCGGCGGCCCAGACTGAAGAGCAAAAAGTGGAGATCTATACGGCGTCTCGCCTGACCATCGAGCCGGACAGCCGGGCCGAGCGCGGCTATCTCGACCTTCTCGCCGGTCGTCTCGGCTTGCCGGATGCGCTGGTGGAGCATATCGAAGCGACGGTTTCTGCCGCCAAGGTATGATGCCGTGTGCGGGCGGAGGCGCCAATCGCCTGTTGTCTTTGCCCGCGGCCTGCCATAAGTCTCTCCCGTCATGTTACGGGGGAGCAGAATGCGCGATCTAGCCCAGTTCAAAGGATGTCCGCCACCAAAGCCGGTGCTGCTCAAGGGCCGTTTCGTAACCGCGGCACCGTACGACCGGACGCAGCATCTAGACAGACTTTGGGATGCGCTGGGTGGCGCGGGTACCAATGATCTTCTGAAGTATTTCCCGCAGGACAGCTTTGCAGATGCCGCCGCCTTTGGCGACTGGCTGGATGCCGCACAGGCCGGTTACGGCTGGGTGACCTTCACCTTTATCGAAAACGCCACCGGTAAGGTTGTCGGCATGGCGAGCTATATGCGTCCCGAGCCGAAATATGGCGTGGTGGAAGTTGGCTCCGTTGCCCATGGTGCGGCAATGAAGCGTTCGCCGTTGTCCACCGAGGCGCATTACCTCTTGGCACGCCATGTGTTCGATGATCTCGGGTACCGCCGCTACGAGTGGAAGTGCCACAATGAGAACGAGGCCTCCAAGGCTACGGCTGCGCGTTACGGCTTCCAGTTCGAAGGCATCTTCCGCCAGCACATGGTTTCCAAAGGGGCCAACCGCGATACGGCGTGGTTCTCGATGATCGATGCTGAATGGCCGCTTCTGCGCGAAGCATTCGAGACCTGGCTTTCGCCTGACAATTTCGGGCCTGACGGTCAGCAGATTCGCAAGCTGGAAGATATCAGGGCAGGGCTATCCGCATGAACGGCAAAAGCACATCCGCAGCACTCGCCGCCGTCGCCATCGTCCTTGGCTTCGGCTTTCTGTTCTACATCATGCCCACCGTGACGCTGTGGCTGGCGGAACACTATTCCGTCTGGGTCGCCGCCGCCTTCGATACGGTTGCGGTTCTGGCGTTTTTTCTGATTTTCTGGCTGCGGGCGCGTTATCAGCGGCGCAATCGTTAAGGTTGGCGCTAGGGGCTCACGCCTGTAGCGCTGCCCCCAGCAAGCCGAGCCCCATCAACAGCACGAAGACGGCGCCTGCGATTTCGATGGCGTGGGTGATGCCTGCGGCTTTGCGGCTGCCGGTTCCGGCAAAGTGGACGGCGATGTCCTTGACCTTGACGGCAAGGCAGGCCAGCAGGGACACGGTGATGGCGGTGCCGAGTGACATGGCGAGCACGGAGAGGACGCCGCCCAGCAGCAGGCCGTTCAGAATAGAGAAGCTCATGACGATGATGGCGCCGGAGCAGGGGCGAAGGCCGACCGCGATGATGGCTGACCATGCTTCCTGCAGGCTGAAATCTTTGGACCTGAGCATGGAGGGGTCTGGCGCATGGGCATTGCCGCAGGTGGTGCAGATTTCGCCAGTGCCGCTCTGGTCGTGATCTGCAAAGACCGGCTGGCCCTGAAAGCGCAGGCCGGAGCCCATGCCCTTTCTGGCGGTGCTGGTGGTGGCTGAGCTTGCGGAGAAGCTGCTGGTTTCGAGCGCAATCGTCGGTGCCGGGCCAGCACTTTCCATGGCAAGGACTGGGGTCGCTGTCCGGCCCGTCATCAGGCTGCGCATCTTGCGAAACAACAGCCATGCGCCGAACAGCGCGACCATGGCGAAGCTGGCGATTTCCATGGCCTGTGTGGCCCTGGTCATGGTGATGGAGGTGCCGCGCAGCACCATATAGGCCGCGCCGACAAGGGCAATGGCGACGCCACCTTGGAGAAGAGCCGAGACAAAGGAAATGAGGATGCCGCGTTTCAGCTGCGTTTCATTGGCAATCATATAGGACGAAATCACTGCCTTGCCGTGGCCGGGGCCTGCGGCATGGAACACGCCATAGGCGAAGGAGAGGCCGATCAGCGATGTCAGCGCCCATGGGTCTTCCCGCATGGCGCGCAGCGCGCCTGTGAGGGCGCGGTAGAACATCTGCTGGTGAACGTTTATCCACTGGAAAAGCGGCGCGAGCGGCCCGCCGATGGAGATGGAGGGTTCGGCTGAGCCGATGCCGAGCGGCGATTGCGCGTGGGCCACGCTGACGGCGGCTGCGACAATCACCGACGCCATCAGGAAACCGGCGCACTTCCTCAGCATGTCAGCTCCAGTCGCGTTGCAAACAGCTTGGTCATGTCGGTGCCCGTCGGATCGTTGAAGAAGGCGTCGGTCAGATTGTTCTGGTTCTGGGAGATGATCTCATCCGGGTCCGGGCGCACCACCTTGTGCTTGCAGGCGGCAAGATGCGTGCCCTTGACGACGATGTCGGTATCCTTGGCGAAATCGATGGCCGTGTAGAGCGTCGGGTCCCATGCGCCGAAGGTCAGGACGCCCTTGACGGGGAGGGGTGCTTTCGGCTTGACCGAGAAGAACATCAGGACCTGATTGTTCTGGTAATCCACATGGATCGTATCGGGCTTGCCGAAATCAACCGGTTTTCCGTTTGCGGTGATGAAGGTGTAGTAGGAAAATTCGGCAAGCGATTCGTGAACGGTTGCGCCGATTTCGCCTAGCTCTTCCTTGTCGAGCTTCGCGTCGCTGTTCTTGTCGTAATCCATCACGACGCTTGCGGAAAACATCTCATCAAAGCGCCAGACATTGCGCACTTCGGCGATGTTGCCATCGGCACCTTCGATGATTTCCATGCGCGCTTCGGCAAAAATATGCGGGTGCGCCATGGCGCTCAAGGGCGCAAGACAGACGGGCAGGCATGCAGCCAGTGATATGATCGCTTTTTTCATGGATGCCTGTCTGTCTCTTGTCTGGGGTGTTTGTGTGATTCTAGCGGAAATTGGGACCGAATTTCGGCCTTGTCACTTTGGATCCGAAATCAGCCGTGCGTTTTAAACCAGTTGGTCAGATAGTCCACAAAGCTTCTGACCTTGGCGGGCAGATAACGGCGGTGCGGATAGACAGCGTAAATGCCGCGATCCCGGGAAATGTAATCGTCAAACAGGGTCACGAGTTCGCCTGAGAGAATATAGGGCTTGGCGATGAAATCGGGAACGATAGCGACCCCGAGGCTGGTGCGGGCCGCACGCAGGGTGGCTTGCGGGCTGTTGACCTCGATGGGTCCATTGATGGCCACTGAATTGGTGCCGCCGCCGGGTTCGAAATAGCGAATGTGATTGTGGAAGCGCGAATTCGTATCCACGATGCAGGGAACCCGGCCCAGATCCTGCGGGCTATCGAGCGGGCCATAGCGTTCCGTGAAGGCGGGTGTTGCGACCGCATAGACGCGAAAATCCGCAAGCTTCTTGGCAATCATGCCCGAATCTTCCAGCTTGGTGATGCGCACGGCCAGATCGAAGCTTTCCTCGATGAGGTCAACGAATCGGTCCTCGGCCACGATTTCCAGCACGAGATCGGGGTTCTCCTTGGCGAAATCGATGAGGCTCTGGCCAATATCCGCATCGATGAAAGTGCGCGGCACGGAGATGCGCAGCTTGCCTTTCAGGTCGGCGTTTTTCTCGCGCACCAGATCGGCCAGATTGTCGATTTCTTTCAGGATATCTGCGGCGGTGCGATAATAGGTGTGACCCGCTTCGGTCAGCGAAAACTGCCGTGTGGTGCGGTTGAGAAGCAGCGCGCCGAGATCGTCCTCCAACTCGCGCACATATTTGGACAGAAGTGCTTTGGAGCGCCCGGTCTTGCGGGCGGCTGCAGAAAAACCCTCCGCTTCGACAACATCAATAAAGGCCCGGATACGGGTGAGAGTGTCCATTAAAGTCTCCAATTCGCTCACAATTGTGAACGGTCAAGCCCCAGTGTTCAGCGATAAAGTATTCTGCCAAAAAAATCTGCATCGTGATGAAAAATTCCCTTGATTGTTACAGCGAATATTCCTATCTCCCGGTTGCCCAAAGTCGCACGTGCCCATGTGTGTCCGCCGACCCTCGATGTGGTGAGGAGTTCGGTAAGGTACCTGGAATTAACCCCTCCAGTCGCTATTCCGGCCAACCGGAAAATGCGAGGACATATGAAGCAACGACGGTGCGGGCCTTTCTGGTTCTCTGCCGGCTTTCCATCAGCCGGGGTACTAAAGAGGCACACCATCATTGCCGTAAGTGCGGTTGGGTATGATTCCCTCCAATCCCATGGCAGACAAAGCCGAATGATGCTCCTGGCAGGGCGTTGTTCACAATTGCGCCTTGAGCGTATGCTATTGATTCAGCGTCTCCACCGGCTGGAACATTCTGCATATCTTGAGCGCCCTTTGTCCTCTGGAATTTTTCCAGAGCCGGAACATTTTAGGGAATACAACGATGACGACTGCACGCATCATTGACTTCATCAAGACCCGCCGCCCAGAAGGCCCTTGCCTCGTGGTTGACCTTGACGTTGTACGCGATAATTTCCATGCGTTCCGGCACGCTCTGCCAAACAGTGCGATCTATTATGCCGTGAAGGCAAACCCTGCTCCTGAAATTCTCAAGCTGCTGGCCGGCCTGGGCTCCAGCTTCGATTGCGCCTCCGTGGCTGAAATCCAGATGGCGCTCGATGCCGGTGCGACTTCTGACCGTATCTCCTACGGCAACACCATCAAGAAGGAACGCGATGTTGCGCGCGCATTTGCGCTGGGCATCGATCTCTTCGCCGTGGATAGCCATGAGGAAGTCGAGAAGGTTGCCCGTGCAGCCCCAGGCGCTCGCGTATTCTGCCGCGTTCTGACCGATGGCGAAGGCGCCGAATGGCCGCTGTCGCGCAAGTTCGGTTGCGTGCCGCAGATGGCTGTCGATGTCCTGGTCTATGCCCATCAGATGGGTCTGGAATCCTACGGCGTTTCCTTCCACGTCGGTTCGCAGATGATGAACCTCGACGCATGGGATGCCGCGCTTGGCGATGCAAAGCGCGTGTTCGCTTCGTTGTCCAAGCAGGGTATCCACCTGCAGATGGTGAACATGGGCGGTGGCTTCCCGACGAAGTATCTGCGTGACGTGCCTGCTGCTGAAGAATATGGCCATGCCATCGACACGGCGCTGCGCAAGCACTTCGGCAACCAGATTCCACGCACCATCATCGAGCCGGGTCGCGGCATGGTCGGCAATGCGGGTGTCATCAAGGCGGAAGTTGTGCTGGTTTCGCGCAAGTCCGACAATGACAACCACCGCTGGGTGTTCCTCGACATCGGCAAGTTCGGCGGTCTGGCCGAAACCATGGACGAGGCCATTCGCTACCCGATCCGCACCGAGCGGGACGAAGATGCGATGGAGCTTTGCGTTCTGGCGGGTCCAACCTGCGATAGCGCCGACGTGCTCTATGAGAAGAACATGTATCCGCTGCCGGTCTCTCTGACCATTGGCGATGATGTTCTGATCGAAGGCACGGGCGCTTACACGACCACCTATTCGGCGGTCGCATTCAACGGCTTCGAGCCGCTGAAGTCCTACGTGATCTGAGTGAATGCCGCCGGTCTTTAAGGGCAGGCGGCATTTTCAGACGTCTCCCGTTCCGGCTTAAGTCTTCCATGCCTGGCGCAAACCCTGCTTGCCGCACCTCTTTCCAGCCGAGGTAGGGCGTGGTTCAGCGGGCCGGAACGGTTTCAACATTTTTTTGGGTGCCGCTTTCGTGGGCGGCTTGGTGACGGGAGGCCGGGATGGCCGCTGTTCTCAAATCTGTACGTGCATTTTTCACGCCGCAGACATTTCATATCGAAGCTGAAAATCCGGGTGATGTGGTTGCCCGCGAGAACCTGCTGGACCGCGTCATGGGCCCGGGTCGTCGCCGCAAATCATCCGAGAAGCTGCGCGCCGGGCGCGTTCCTGCCGAAGGGCTGGCGCTGGTTGCGCGCGATGAGGACGGTCACGTGATCGGGACCGTCCGCCTGTGGAATGTCGAAGCTGGCGTGACACGCGAGGGACGTCCGGTTTCGGCCCTTCTGCTTGGGCCGCTTGCGGTGGACTGCGCCCATGAGGGCAAGGGCATCGGATCTGCCCTGATGCGCGCCGCCATCGGTGAGGCTGCCAAGCGCGACCATGGTGCCATTCTTTTGGTGGGTGATGCGCCTTACTATGAGCGCTTCGGCTTTTTTGCCGGTCAAACCCAGCATCTTGTCATGCCCGGCCCATTCGAGCGTTCGCGCTTTCTGGCGCTGGAGCTGAAAAGCGGCTGGCTGGATGGGGCAGCTGGCATGCTGGTGGCGAGCGGGCGCAAGTTTTCCTGATATCGCAGGTGGTTTGATCGGTCTGACATGGAAAAGAGGGCTACGCGCCCTCTTTTTTTATCGGTAAACGCCGTGACTGAGCCATCTATGCTGCGCGTCTGGAAGACACGGTTGCGGGCTCGATGCTGAAGCGGCTGACCATATCCGATAGCGCCTTGGTCGCCTCTGCAATGGAATGGCTGACCGCATTGGTCTCTTCCACCATGGCGGCGTTTTGCTGGGTCATCTGGTCCAGCGCGTTGACGCTGGCGCTGATTTCCTGAAGGCCGACGGATTGCTCGCGGGCAGCGGTGGCGATGTTGTCGATATTGGTATCGATGCGGGAGACGAAATCCTCGATCCGTGTCAGCACCTCGACGGTGGATTGCACAAGGGTTACGCCGCTTGCGACTTCATCTCCCGATTTGCCGATGAGAACCCTGATTTCCTTCGAGGCCTTTGCCGAACGCTGGGCGAGTTCGCGCACTTCCTGCGCAACGACTGCAAAGCCTTTTCCAGACTCGCCTGCACGGGCTGCCTCTACGCCAGCATTCAGCGCCAGAAGATTGGTCTGGAAGGCGATTTCGTCGATGACGCCGACGATGGATTCGATTTCTCCAGACGCGCCTTCGATGCGTTGCATGGCGGATATGGCTTCGGTGACAACGCTTGCAGACTTCGAGGTGGACCGGCGCGCTTCCTTCACCAGATTGCGCGTATCATCGACACGCGCCGTAGATGTCTTGACGGTGGAGGCGGCTTCTTCCAGTGCGGCGGCGGTCTGTTCCAGTGCTGCGGCTTGCTGTTCCGTGCGGCGTGACAGATCGTTTGCGGAACCGTGCATCTCGCTGCCCTGGGCGCGCAGGTGTTGGGCTTCTGAGAGGATCTTTCCCATCGTTGCCTGCAGGGTGCGCACCGAGGCGTTGAAATCTGCGCGCAGGGTTTCAAACTTGGCGTCGAAGCTGTGGTCGAGTGTCGAGCTTAAATCACAGTTGGCGAGATTTTTGAGGCCATGTCCCAGATGCTGGATTGCGAAGCGCAGCGCATCTGCCTCGGCAATGCGTTCCCTTTCCCGTGTCTCGCGCTCCATGCTGGCGGCGCGGCGTGCTTCTTCCGCTTCACTCTCCAGCTGACGCTTGGCGAGGCCAGCATCTCTGAACACGGCGAGCGCCCTTGCCATGGCACCAATTTCATCATGCCGGTGAATATGCGGCGGCGCTTCCTTCAGATCGCCCGCGGCCATGCTCGTCATGGTCTGCGTGATCCGCAGGATCGGCTTCATGGCGCGGCGGCGCAGGAAGACGGTCGAGGCAATGGACAGGAGGACGAGGATATATCCCAGCGTGTCGTTGGTAGTTTTCAGGAATGAGGTCTGTTCCGCCGCTTCTACTTCCTTCTGCTTGCCATAGACGGTGCCCATCTCGACCAGCTGATTGACCGCCGCTTCATGGGCATGGAATGTCTTGCTCAAGGTGTCGAGCGATGCCGGAATTTTTGCCGCTTCGCCGGAGGCAAGCGCTGGCAGCGTGTCCGTATCCAGCGTTGCCCAGAAGGCGTCGCCCTTGATGAGAACATCGTTCTGCAAGGCCTGTTTCAACGTGTCCGGCAGGGTCGTCGTTTTCCAGTATTCACGGCGCTCCTTATATTGGCCCTTCAACACCTTGATACGCTCGATGTTTTGCGGCAGCCTATCCGGGTGGAGGGCGCCTTCATTGGTCAGCGCATAGGTCTCGATGAGATAGAGCGGTGGTGGCAGGATATCGGCAATCAGGTCCTTGCTATCGATGATTTCCTGATAGATCGGGCCGTTGACCTTCAGCGTATCGAGCGCGAAAGAACCCACGAGAAGCGTGATGGTAATGCCGGTTGCCAAGGCGATGCCACTGGCCGTTATGATCGCTGAAATCGAAAGTTTCATAGGGGAAAGATCCAAGGAAATACAGGGAAGCGGCGTGCTACTTTTCGAAATTCTGAATGGGGGTAAGTATTTCAAGTACAGATGCAGTGTTCAATGACTGCAACTATTGAATAAAAATATCTATAATTGATTAACTACAATAATCGCTCTTCGCATTGATATCTTTGAATAATCTTAAATGCGAATACGCTCTATGTGCGTGACCAACCCCCAAATTTCCTGTCCGGGTTTTGATCTCCCTCAAATGATGATTTTGATCTGCGTGTTACGTGCGGGCAGGGTGTGGCTTGCAGCAATGGCTATGGGTTTCCAAGGTCGAGGGGCCAAAGGAGCCGATGTTGCAAAGCACCTCTTCGATAGATCAAGGAGAGAGAAATGTTCGCCAAATTCCGCAAAGCCATCTTTTTGGCATCTGCTTTCGCTGTTGCGCTGCCAGCGTTTTCCCAAGCCGCTGACATGGCGCCGACAGCGCCCGTGCCCACAGCCGAAGAGGCCATTGCTGCGGCAAGCCCATGGATGATCCGTGTGCGCGGCCTTGGCGTGATGACCCATGACAGCGGCTCGATCAACGGCGTGCCCGGCGCAGGGCTTGAATATTCGGACACCGTTATTCCGGAATTCGACGTAACCTATTTCTTCACCGATAATATTGCCGCCGAACTTATTCTTGGCACGACCTTCTCCAAGATCAACACGACAGGCGCGCTGGGCGAGATCGATGTCGGCAAGACATGGCTTCTGCCACCAACGGTGACCTTGCAATATCACTTCACCAATTTCGGTGCCTTCAAGCCTTATGTGGGCGCTGGCCTGAACTATTCGCTGTTCTACAACCAGTCTGAAAAGGCAGGTTTCCACAATCTCGACGTCAAGAACGACTTTGGAGCGGCGGTGCAGGTTGGTTTCGACTACATGCTGACGAAGAACTGGGGCGTGAACTTCGACGTGAAGAAGATCTTCCTCGAAACGAAGTGGAGCGCCACGCATGACGCGCTGGGTGATATCAGCGGCAAGGCCAAGCTCGATCCGTGGTTGATCGGTGCCGGTGTGACCTACCGCTTCTAACTTCCGCTGAGGCGGACAAAAAAGGCACTGCCGCGACATGCGGCGGTGCCACCTTCATCATTGCGGGTGTGAAATGCTTACGTCTTGATGTCGATGATGCCACAATCACCGGCTTCCGATGCGAAGGCCAGCAGGTTGCCGTTGTTGCTCCAATCCATGGACGTAATGGCGCCCTTGCCGGGACGACGCAGCAGGGCTTCCTTCTCGTCGGCGAGACGCACGCCCAGGATCATGCCATCCGCAAAGCCGACGGCCAGAACTTCATCTGCCGGATGGAAGCAGACATTGGTGACCATGATGTTTGCGCGGGTGCCAAGCTCCAGCGGAGCCTTGCCCATTGGGCCATCTTTGCCGGAGAAGGGCCAGACGATGGCCGCCGGTGCGCCAGATGAGGCCAGCCACTTGCCCTTGTGTGACCACGAGATGGATTTGACCTTGGCGGGATAGCCGGTCATGCGCATGTGGCGCGCTTCCATGCCACCCTTGGTGGCTTCCATCTTCCAGCCATGCAGCGCATTTTCCTGCATGGTCGTGACGAGGAATTTGCCATCTGCGGAGAAGGTGACGCCGGTATGAGCACCTTTCCAATCCAGATCCACAGGATCGCCAGCGCTGGCCACCCAATGCAGCGTGACGCCATTGTAACGGGCAGCGGCAATGCGCAAGCCCTTGGGCGCAAAGGCGATGCCCTCGACGGTGCGGTCTTCCTTGAATTCCTTGACGGTACCATCGCCCAGACGCACGAAGCTGGACTTGCCGACGCCGTATGCAATGGCGTTCTGCGGACCGCCAGCGACGACGCTGATCCACTTGCGCGGCACATGGGCAAGCTCGATGACAGAGCCATCATGGCCGATGCGCAGCACCTTGCCATCTTCACCGCCGGTGAGAAGTGTGGCGCTGTGCGGATCGCGGATGCAGGTCAAAAGGCCCTGATGTGCCTCGACAACCTTTTCGCCGCCATCCAGCCGGTGGATGGAGCCGGCGGCGGTGGCAAACAACGGAACTTCGCCCAGGAAATGCGCCGCGACGACGTGGCCTTCGAGGTCAAGAGGAGCAACGGTGGGCATAGGTCTCTAGTCTTTCCGTGGTTGTTGTCGTCAGTCGTGAAAAAGTGCACCATCACGGTGCACTCCTTGTGGTCGTCATGTCATGGCGTGCCGCAATGGCACTTTTTGATATCAGGTCGATATCAGGCAGCGGCCATGCAGGCGTTGAAGCTGTTTTCCAGCTTCTCGCGGTCAAGATCGCGGCCGATGAAGACGAGGCGGCTTTCGCGCTTTTCGCCTTCTTTCCATGCCCGTTGGTGATCACCTTCAATGATCATGTGAACACCCTGAACGACATAACGTTCCGCATCATCCTTGAACGCAATGATGCCCTTGAGGCGCAGGATCTTCGGGCCATCGGTCTGCGTGACCTTCTGGATCCACGGGAAGAAACGATCGGCATTCATCTCACCGCCGCGCAGCGAAACGGACTGAACCGTGACGTCATGGATGGGCGAGGCGGCGTGGCTGTGGCCATGGTCGTGCCCATGATCATGGTGGGCGTGATCGTGGTCATGGTGATGATGGTCATGCCCATGGTCGTGATGATGGTGGTCGTGGCTGTGGTCATGTCCACAATCTGGACCGCAGACGTGGTCATCATGCTCCTGCGCCAGGAAATCCGGGTCGTTTTCCAGCGCCCGTTCAAGGTTGAACGCGCCCTGATTGAGCACATGGGCCAGGTCGACACCGGAGCGAGCTGTCTTGTGAATGCGGGCGGACGGGTTGATGGCGCGAACGACATCTTCGATCACAGCCAGTTCCTGCGGCGTGACGAGATCGGTCTTGTTGATGACAACGACATCGGCAAAGGCGATCTGGTCTTCGGCTTCGCGGCTATCCTTCAGGCGCAGCGGCAGGTGCTTGGCATCGACAAGCGCGATGACGGCATCCAGTTCGGTTTTGGCGCGCACATCGTCATCCATGAAGAATGTCTGTGCAACGGGAACCGGGTCTGCAAGGCCTGTGGTTTCCACGATGATGCCATCAAACCGGCCTGGGCGGCGCATCAGGCCTTCCACCACGCGGATAAGATCGCCACGCACGGTGCAGCAGACGCAGCCATTGTTCATTTCGTAGATTTCTTCGTCGGATTCCACGATCAGGTCGTTATCGATGCCGATTTCGCCGAATTCATTGACGATGACAGCGTATTTCTTGCCGTGATTGTCCGACAGGATACGGTTGAGGAGCGTGGTCTTGCCCGCGCCCAGATAGCCCGTCAAGACGGTTACGGGAATGGGCTTTGGTGTCGGTGCTGCTTCGGTCATGATGAACCTCTGATATAAAAGAGCCGGATGATGGCTTTGAAAGCGTTGCTGTTCATATAGGCGTGTGGGGAAGTGAGTTCAAAGAGAATCTGCCGAAGATTTTTGAACCGAGCTTTCAAGCAAATTCATGTCGAAGGCGGAAATGTCCGCTAGCAGCTCCACCAGACCCGACACCGCATGCGCGATGATGGCCTCGCCCTTTTCAGCGGTTGCGGCGGCGGCATTGCCAGCCACGCCTTGCCTGTTGAGGTCCGACATGCGCCAGCCGAAGGCGTGCGGGCCATAGGCGCGCAAATGCTTGAAGCGGCTGGAAAACTCCGTTTGTGCGGAGGGGAAGTTTTCAGCCATGTCCATCTTCACCCGATGCGGCTGCAAGGCCAGCATCACAGACGTTTCGATATCGCCGCCATGGATATCGATGGTCTTGTCCTGCGGTGTGATGATGCCGGGCGGCATGCCGAAACGGGTCCAGCTGGTGGCAACGGCCAGCATATCGAAACGAACACGCGCTTCGGTGGCTACGATGGTCATCAGCGGTGAATTGCCGCCATGGGCATTGAGCATCACGAATTTGCGGATGCCCTTGCGGTGCTCGTTTTCGGCAATTCCAAGCCAACGATGCACCGCCTCATCGAAGGACAGCGTCTTCGTGCCCGCCACATCCATATGCTCGAGCGAATAGCCGACCGGCTCTGCGGGCAGGAAGTGGATGGGCGCATTGGGCAAAAGCGTCTGTTTCAACCGCTCGACAATGCCTTCCACGATCAGTGTATCCGTCTCGAAGGGAAGGTGGGGGCCGTGCTGCTCATGCGCGCCCAGCGGCAGCACGGAAATGGTCTCGTTTGGCCCATCTGCTGGGGCTGTTACGTTATTGTCGTGAATATGCGTATATGTGTCTGGCATCTGGCGATCCGCGCCTGCATTCGTTAAGTGTTACCAAGAACATATCGTCGTCCGGGACTTCAGGAAAGGCATTTGCTGATGAGCAAGGATAAGCTGGCCAAAAAGAACAAATCCGAGAAGAAGGCCAAGTCCGGCAAGAAGAAGGATCTGGCGATCCATTCGGAAGAGCTTGCCCAGACGATTACGCAGGCGGCCCGCTCCATGCGCACGGCACTCAGCCACAATCTTGCAGCCAGTGGCCTCTATGCGGGGCAAGATGGCGTTATTCTGGCGCTTGCGCAGGAAGGCAGCATGACGCCGGGGCAGATTGCCCAGAAGCTGGGTGTGAAGGCGCCGACCATGACGCGCACGATTGGCCGCATGGAGGCGCAGGGCTTTGTCGAGCGTAGCGCTGGTGACGGCGACGGACGGCTGACCATGGTGAAGCTGACCGAGGCTGGCCTGAAAAGCGTCGAGCACATCAACACCTCTCTGGCTGATTGCAACAGCCGCGCTGTCGATGGCCTGTCTGCCAAGGATGTGAAAACGGTGGTGAAATTGCTGCGGGCGATCGATGCCAATTTGCAGGCTTTTGAATCAATCGATTAAAATTTGTATTACAGATATTGCCTTGTGTTGAAATCCTTAAAACGGTTGCAGATTTTGTTTAAATTGTTTAGTCACAATTTAAACGCCGCGTGATGGCGGAATGCGTGACCGTGGGAGGCAACTGTGGCGCAGAAGATCAAATTATCAACCATTGCTGAAAGTCTGGGGCTTTCAACCGCGACGATTTCGCTTGCTTTGCGGGATAGTCCGCTGGTGGCCGCCGATACGCGTGAAAAGATCAAGCTGCAGGCGCGCGCGCTGGGCTATATCTATAACCGCCGCGCCGCCAGCCTTCGCACCTCGCGCTCCGGCATTATCGGCGTTGTCTTTCACGATGTGATGAACCCGTTTTACGGTGAAATTCTCAAAGCCATCGAGAGCGAGCTGGACCGCAGCCGCCAGACCTTCATTCTCTCCAACCATTACGATTCCGTCGAAAAGCAGCGCACCTTCATCGAAACGCTGCTGCAGCTTGGCAGTGATGGCATCATCATGTCTCCGGCCATTGGTACGCCTTTGGAAGACATGACGCTGGCCGAGGAAAACGGCATGCCCGCCATTCTCGTGGCGCGCTCCATGGATGGTGTGGACATGCCGACATTCCGGGGCGATGACAGCTATGGCATTTCGCTGGCCACCAACCACCTGATCAGCCTTGGCCACCGCACCATTGCCATGGTGGGAGGCACGGACCAGACCTCGACAGGACGTGACCGCTATCAGGGCTATGTCAATGCGCTGCGCAAGGCGGGCATCGAGGTGGATCCGAACCTGCGTATTCCCGGCGCACGCTCCAAGCAGGGCGGGTTCGAGGCTGCGGTCAACTTCCTGTCGCTGCCGCAAAAGCCGACGGCTGCCGTGTGCTGGAACGACCTTGTTGCCATTGGCCTGATGAACGGCATATCACGTGCGGGCTTTGTGCCGGGCAAGGATATTTCGGTCACCGGCTATGACGATCTGGAAGAGGCGGCGATTGCGACACCGGCGCTGACGACCGTTTCCAATGGTCAGGCAGAGGTGGGAAGGCTGGCTGCGCGGGCGCTGCTGGACAGGCTGGCGGGCAGCCATGAGCCTGACGGTATTCACCTGATCAAGCCCGAGATGCGCATTCGCCAATCCACCAGCCCCTGTGTTCCGCGCAAGTAGTTTGCGGGTTTCGCTTTTCGTATTGATCGTCTAGCTTGCCTCCCGACGCATTGCAGCAGAGGGTTGTCCAAGCATGTCAGAGAGTAAAGCCGCCGTTCTCGTTCCGGGAAAGATCCATCCACGCGTTCTCGAGCGTTTCGAGGGCAAGGTGGAGGTCATCACAGCGCCCTCGGGGCCAGAGCCGTCGCTGCCAGAAGGTGTTGCGGATCGCATCAAGGCTGTTGCGGTTTCCGGTGGTTTCAATGCCAAGTGGATGGATGCGCTGCCCAATCTTGAAGTCATCGCCAATTTTGGCGTGGGCTATGACGGTGTGGATGTGAAGCACGCGGCTTCGCGCGGCATTGTCGTGACCAACACGCCTGACGTTTTGAACGACGAGGTGGCCGATACGACGATTGCGCTTCTGATCAGCACGGTGCGGCGTCTTTATGAGGCCGAGAAGCATCTTCGCGAGGGAAAATGGGTGGCGGAAGGGCCGTTCGCGCTTTCGCCATTTTCGCTGCGGGGCCGCAAGGTGGGTCTGTTCGGCATGGGCCGCATCGGCCAGGAAATTGCCAGGCGGCTGGAGCCGTTCAAGGTGGAGATCGGCTATCACACCCGCTCCAGACGTGCCGAGCTTTCCTATAACTACTATGGTTCGCTGAAAGAGATGGCGCAGGCGGTGGACGTGCTGATCTGCATCGTGCCGGGCACTGCGGAAACCCATAAGGCCATCAATGCCGATATTTTCGCGGCGCTGGGCTCCAACGGCGTGTTCATCAATGTGGGCAGGGGTTCCAGCGTGGATGAGGACTCGCTGCTGACCGCGCTGCAGAAGGGTACGCTGGGTGCGGCGGGTCTCGACGTGTTTTACGCGGAGCCGAAAGTGCCGGAAGGGTTCCTTGCTCTGCCCAACGTCACGCTGCTTCCGCATGTTGCTTCTGCATCCGTGCCGACACGCAATGCGATGGCGGATCTGGTGGCAGACAATGTGCTTTGCTGGCTTGGCGAGCGCAAGGTGGTGACGCCGGTGCCGGAAACGCCGGTCTGACAAGCGACAGAAGACATGGGGGGAGTTGAACTCTCCCCATGCTATCAAACCGAAGCCTTAGCGCAGCAGGACGAAGCCTGCGACAGAGAGAATGACGAACACGAGCAGGCCGCCGAAAAAGCCGCCTGTTGTGAAAAATCCAACGGCCATGGCGATCATCAATACCGTGACGAGCATGGTGCCGTATTTGGCGGCTGCTAGAAAGCCGTCATAGGTCTTTTCATGCTCGGAATAGTTCATCTTCGCGCCGAGTTCGATCGGGCCCGTATGGTGTTCACTCATGCCAATTCCCCTTCAATGATCAACGCTTCCGCCCGTTACTCCACACGCCCGCTGGCGGCTTTCCTCACATGGCAGACCGTTGCAAAACGCTCCTAAACAAGACCTACATGGAAGTGTTGAAAAACGCAACGGACACAGGCCAGTCGTGGTTGGCCTTCGTGGGACATGCCGCAATTTTGCGGGGCCTGTGGAAAAAGCGTGCAGTGATGCCACAGCAGGTTGCTCAATTCCTCGTAAACCGCCTGTTTGCAAGGGCAGAGGTGCCAATGCCGTTGCATTTTGGCAAGCCACCTCCTACACGAAATGGTGTGGAGGACGTCCGAAGTTACCGCATAGTCGATGCAAGTATCGTCAGAGGGTGACGGTCACGGATGAACCTCTCGCATAGAACCCGCAAAGGGATGGTGGAGGGGAAGGAATGAAGGCTCTTCTGAAGACAAGCGCTCTTATTGACGGGTTCAGTGAGGCGATGGGCAAGTTTGCAGGATACCTTGTCCTGATCTGCTGCCTCGTGAGTGCGGGCAACGCCATTGTTCGCTATATTTTCAATTATAGCTCGAACGGCTGGCTGGAAATCCAGTGGTACATGTTCGCCTTCATCGTGCTGGTGGGTGCGTCCTACACATTGCGGATGAACGAACATGTGCGCGTGGACATTATCTACGGCGCCATTTCCGCCCGCGCTCGTATCTGGGTCGATATGATCGGGCTCGTCGTGTTTCTGCTTCCAGCCTGTTTCTATCTGGCGTGGCTGAGTTGGCCGATGTTTACCCTGTCACTTGCGCAGAACGAAGTGTCTTCCAATGCGGGCGGCCTGATCCGCTGGCCGGTCAAATTCATTATCTTTGCGGGCTTTGCCTTGCTCTTCCTTCAGGGAATATCCGAACTGGTGAAGCGCATCGGCGCGCTGAACGGGCTCTATCAGCTCGACACCAAATACGAAAAACCGCTCCAGTAAATCAGGCGCTGACCGCTAAGGATATTTCCATGTTCGAATACGGTATTTTGCCGCCGCTGATGTTCCTGGGCATGATTATTTTCATGCTTTACGGGTTTCCCGTGGCGTTCTCTCTGGCTTCTGTCGGGCTTTTGTTCGGCGTCATCGGCATTTTCACGGAGCATTTTTCTCCTGCCTTCCTGCAGGCGCTGCCGCTTCGCATTTTCGGCATCATTTCCAATGATCTGCTGCTGGCCATCCCCTTCTTCACCTTCATGGGCGCTATTCTGGAACGATGCGGGCTGGCGGAGGATTTGCTGGAGGGCACGGGCAAGCTGTTCGGCGCCATTCCCGGTGGACTTGCCTATGCCGTCATTCTGGTCGGCGCGATCCTCGGTGCCATTACCGGCACGGTTGCAGCATCGGTCATTACCATGGGCGTCATCTCGCTGCCGATCATGCTCAAATATGGCTACAATCCGCGCCTTGCGACCGGCGTCATCGCCGCATCCGGCACGATTACCCAGGTCATTCCGCCATCTCTGGTTCTGATCGTTCTGGCCGACCAGCTCGGCAAGTCCGTCGGCGACATGTATCTCGGTGCCATCGGCCCATCGATCCTGCAAGTCGTCATCTTCATGCTGTTCATCTTCGTCATGTCAAAGCTGCGGCCGAAAGACCTGCCAGCCTTGCCGCCGGAAGCGCGTGGCGAACTGAACCGTGCACTGGTGTTCAAGGTGCTGGCGGGCATGGTGCCTTCCATCGTGCTGATCTTCCTCGTGTTGGGCACCATCTTCATGGGTCTGGCAACGCCGACGGAAGCGGGTGCGCTGGGTGTTGTCGGTGCCATGGCACTGGCCGCCGCGCATCGTCGCCTGACCTGGGATCTGGTCAAGCAGGGCATGCACTCCACCATGCACATCACCTCCATGGTGGTGTTCATTCTGGTCGGCGCTACCTGCTTCAGCCTCGTGTTTCAGGGCATGGACGGTTCGCTGTGGATCGAGCACATGCTGTCGGGCATTCCGGGCGGGCCAATCGGCTTCCTGATCTTCGTCAACATCTTCATCTTCTTCCTGGCGTTTTTCCTCGATTTCTTCGAAATCGCCTTCATCGTCATTCCGATGTTGGCGCCGATCGCCGAGTCTCTCGGTATCGACCTCATCTGGTTCGGTGTGCTCATCTGCATCAACATGCAAACCAGCTTCATGCATCCGCCCTTCGGATTTGCGCTGTTCTATTTGCGGTCCATCGCACCCCGAAGCGTGAAGACATCCGACATCTATATGGGCGCGATACCGTGGCTGGGAATGCAGCTCATTCTCGTTGCCATCGTGATCTTCTGGCCCGAATCCGTGACCTACTGGCTGGACAAGGCACCTGCTGTGGATCTCAACACGATCAAGATTGATGTGCCCTTTGGCAATTCAGGTGGCAATACGATGCCGACTTTGGGGCCGAATTTCGGACTGCCACCGATGGATGGCGCGCCAGCACAGCCGGGCGGAAATGGACTGCCCGGAATGCCGAACCTGAACGAGCCGCCGAAAATCGGTCCGTAGTACAGCATGCCTGAAAATAAAAGACCCGGACCTTTCGATCCGGGTCTGTCATAGTGCCGTCAGGCCTTGATAGTGATCAGAGCTTGCCGTTGCGCTGCTGGATCATCATGAATGTATCGAAGGTGTATTCAGCGAGCTGCATCCACAAATAGCCCTCGCGCTTGAAGGCGACCTGATCTTCGTAGATCTTCTTGAAGTCCGGATTGACGGCTGAAATTTCGGCGTAGACTTCCAGTGCTGCCTTGTAGCAAGCATCCAGAATATCCTGGCTGAAGGGGCGCAGCGTTGCACCTTCGGACACGATCTGCTTGATCGCGATGGGGTTTTTGGCGTCGTATTTCGCCATCATGTTGGTGTTGGCAAAGGAGCAGGCGTCCTGCAGGATGGCCTGATAGTTCTTGGGCAGGGCGTTCCACTTGTCCAGATTGACGAAGGAATGGATGACCGGGCCGCCTTCCCAGAAGGCCGGGTAATAGTAATATTTCGCCACTTTCTGGAAGCCGAGCTTGTGGTCGTCATAGGGGCCGACCCACTCAGCGGCATCGATGGTGCCTTTTTCGAGCGCCGGATAAATATCGCCACCGGCGATCTGCTGCGGCACGACGCCGAGCTTTTCGACCACCTTGCCAGCCAGACCGGCAATGCGCATCTTCACGCCCTTGAAGTCTTCGACCGTGTTGATTTCCTTGCGGAACCAGCCGCCCATCTGCACGCCGGTATTGCCTGAGATCATGCCGTAGAGATTATGCTTGGCATAAAACTCGTTGAGCAGCTTGTTGCCATTGCCCTCATAGAACCAGGAGTTTGTGAGGCGCGCATTGAGACCGAATGGAATGGCCGTGCCGATGGCGAAGGTTGGGTCCTTGCCGACATAATAGTATGAGCAGGTGTGGCACATTTCCACCGTGCCGGATGAAACGGCATCGGCTGCTTGCAGGCCCGGCACGATTTCGCCGCCTGCAAAAACCTGAATGTTGAAATTGCCGTCTGTTGCGGCCTTCACGTGGTTGGCGACATCTTGCGCGCCGCCGAAAATCGTATCGAGCGATTTTGGAAACGAAGAGGTGAGGCGCCATGTGATCTTGGCATTTTGTTGTGCGATGGCCGGTGCGGCAAGAACCGTTGCAGCGGCAACGCCTGCGCCGGAGACAGCACCTTTTTTGATGAATGAACGACGATCCATAAATATCCTCCCAGATATTGATCTGACCGATAGGCGAATTCCCCTCCGCTATCTGGCATGGCCAGAGAAAAGCACGCCCCCGCACGGCTGACAAGCATCTCCGCCAAGAATAAAACGCTGTAACTGCTTTGTTGTTACGGCAATTTCGTCAATACAAGCAGTCAACGGAAATCTGAAGAAGAGACATCAGACTTTAGGTGAAGACTGGGCTTCACTCCGACAGCGCAGGCGCTTGACGAACGGCGTTTCCGGTTTCAAAACAGGTGAACCATCCAAGCCGGAGCCTCCATGTCCAGACCCATCATCGCCATTCCCGCCGATATCAGACATCTTGATGGTGCCGACTGGCATGCCGCGCAGACACAGTATCTTTCCGCCGCATTGCATGTGGCCGACGTGATGTCCTTCATCGTGCCCGCCTTTGAAGAGGGCAATGATGTCGACGCCATTCTCGACCGTGTGGATGGGCTGCTGGTGTCGGGTTCCGCCACCAATGTTCACCCCTCGCTTTACGGCGTCGAGGCTAAGGAGAGTGACGGACCCTTCGACCCCGCCCGTGATGCGACGAGCCTTGCGCTCATCCGCCGGGCGATCGATCGTGGCATTCCGATGCTGGCCATCTGTCGCGGCATTCAGGAGTTGAATGTGGCGCTGGGTGGTACGCTGGCCAGTGAAATTCAGGAGCAGCCGGGCGTGTGGGACCACCGCAAGCCTGATGATGCAAACCGCGACGTGGCCTATGCCATTCGCCAGCCGGTCCATATCCGTGAGGGCTCCTGCATTGCCACGCATCTGGGCATGGCGGGCGAAGTGCAGATCAACTCGCTGCATCGCCAGGCCATTGCCAAAACCGCGCCGCGCCTGCAGGTGGAGGCGACGGCACAGGATGGAACAATCGAGGCGGTTTCGGTGATCGATGCCAAGGGCTTTGCCGTTGGCGTGCAGTGGCACCCGGAATATTGGGCGCATACGGACGCACCCTCGCGGGCGCTGTTTGAAGCCTTCGGCAAGGCCGTGCGGCAATATCGGGCAGGCAAGGCCTGACGGGCAGCCTGCAGAAGATTGGCGCCGTAAAGCGGATACGGTTCGGCGAATTGCAGGAACAGGGTTCTGAAAGATTGCAATCCATGGTTTAATGTCAGCGATTCTTAATGTCGCTCACGTCATTCCAGTTGCTTTCGCAGGACCGCCATGGCTTTTTCAGACTTTGTGTATCGTCCGTTTGAAAGGCTGATCCGGCCGCTTGATATTGCCTACCGGCCGATCCCTGATAAGGGGCCGTTTCATGTGCTCTTGCATTTCGTGCGGATGTTCCGGGGTGTGCTCATCGCGATCTCTGTCTCTGCGATGTTGATGGAAGCCAGCAATCTCTTTCTGATCTGGAGCTTCTCATCGATTGTTGACGGGGTAACTGCCAAGGGGGCGGAGGCCTTTCTGGTTGAGGACTGGCCTCTTCTGGCTGTCATGGCGTTTCTGCTGTTTCCCGTACAGCCCATCCTCACATTCCTGGCCAACACCCTGTCATCGCAAACGGTTGCGGTGGGAATGCCGGCGGCCATTCAGTGGCAGGGCCACAAGGCGGTTGAGCGGCAGGACCTGCGTTTCTTTCACGACCTGTTTGCCGGGCAGGTCGCGTCCCGGCTTTCGCAGGCCGCGTCTGCCGTGCAGACACAGGTCATTGTCGCTTTTTATTCGATACCCTATTTTCTGATCCAGTTTGTCGGTTCGCTCGTGCTGTTGAGCACGGTCGCGTGGCCGCTTGCCCTGCCGGTGCTGGTCTGGATTATTCTGAGCGTGTTGATTGCCGTGAAGGCGGTGCCGAAATTTGCAGAAGCCGCTCGCCACTCGGCCAAGAAACGCAGCCTGCTGGTGGGGTCGATGACCGATCTCTACAGCAACATCCAGATGGTCAAGCAATTTGCCGCCGAAGACAGCGAGGCGGGAAGCCTGCGCAGGGTCTTTGCCGAGGTGATATCAACGCAGCACAGCGAGCGTCGGGTCTATCTGACGACAAGTATCGCCATTCTCCTTCTTAGCGTTCTTCTGTGGCTCGCCATGTTAAGTATCGGCTTCTGGGGCATGCTGGATGGTTTTGTGACCACCGGCCAGTTTGCGGGCTCGATCTATCTCACGCAGCGGCTTTCAGGCAATGGTCGCGCCTTTCTCGATATGGGCCAGCAGATTTTTCAGGCGATTGGCACCATCCGTGATGCGATGCCCGTGATGACGACGCCTCCGACCATTGTCGATGCGCCTGACGCTGCACCGCTTGCTGTGAAGCGGGGCGACATCAGGTTTGAGGGCGTGCAATTCGGATATCGGGAAGGTGCTGATGTGATCAATGACCTGTCACTGCATGTGCGGGCGGGTGAGAAGGTCGGGCTTGTCGGGCTATCGGGTGCTGGAAAAACGACACTCATCAATCTTCTGCTGCGCTTTTACGAGCTGGAAAAGGGCGATATCAGCATTGATGGGCAGAGCGTCAAAGCGGTGACGCAGGCGAGCCTTCGCGAGAATATCGGTGTTATTTCCCAGGATGTTTCGCTGCTGCATCGGTCCGTCGGCGACAACATCCGCTATGGCAAGCCGGATGCATCCGCTGACGAAATCGATGCTGCGGCGCGGGCAGCGCAGGCCCATGAGTTTATTGGCGATCTGACCGATGGCGAGGGCCGTCGCGGCTATGAAGCCTTTGTCGGAGACAGGGGCGTCAAGCTTTCCGGCGGGCAGCGCCAGAGGGTGGCCATTGCACGGGTGCTGCTGAAGGATGCGCCCATCCTCATTCTGGACGAGGCGACGTCGGCGCTCGACAGCGAGTCCGAGGCCGCGATCCAGGAGAAGCTCGACCTGTTGATGGCGCACAAGACGGTGATTGCGATTGCGCATCGCCTGTCTACGATTTCCCGCATGGACCGCATCATCGTACTGGACCGGGGCCGGATTGTGGAAGAGGGAACGCCTGCAGCCCTGATCGAGCAAGGTGGGCTTTATGCAAGGCTCTGGCAGAGACAGACCAGCGGCTACATCGCAGATGAAGATGAGGGTGCGTGAACGTTTCCTGTTGCGCAGCCACTGTAACGAAAAAGCCGGAAGCGAGGCATCCGGCTTTTTGTATTCAATGATATCGAGTGTTCGATTACGAGGCGCGTACGCCGCCACGGGTGCGGGCGAGGCCATCGACAGCTGGCTTGTATTTCGGATCAAGGCGGGCGGCGTGGCCGTAGGATTTGGCGGCCTTGTCGCGTTCGCCACGGCGCTCATAGACCAGCGCCTGGTTTGCCCAGGATTCAGCCAGATCGCCATCAAGAGCAATGGCGTGGTTGAAGTCTGCGAAGGCGTTCTCATCGTCATTCATGGCGACATAGGAGATGCCACGGCCGTTGTAAGGCTCTGGTGAATTTGGCGACAGCGAGATGGCCTTGGAGAAGTCTTCGATGGCTTGGGTGTGCTGGTTGCGGACCTGATAGATCAGGCCACGATTGTGCCAGGCGCGACCATCGGTCGTATCCAGGCTGATGGCGGAGGAGAAGTCATTGAAGGCTTCGTTGATGCGGCCTGTCTGGCGATAGAGATTGCCACGACCGATCAGCGCCACGTCATAGCTAGGGTTTATCTGCAGCGCGCTGTTGTAATCCTGCAAGGCCAGTTGCTGCTGGTTCATGTTGCGATAGACGAGGGCGCGGTTGGCATAGGCCTGGTAAAAACGCGGATTGAGCTGCAAGGCGCGCTCGAAATCTGCGATGGCGCGCTTGGAATCGCCAGCGCGGCCATAGGCGGAGCCGCGAACATTATAGCCTTCAGGATCCTGCGGATTGGCATTGATGACCGAGGTCAGAGACGCGATGTTGCCTTCCGAGCCCTGTGCCCGATCAAGCTGGAATACATCATTGGTCTGCGGGGAGGAGGTGGCGCAGCCCGACAGGGTTGCAAGAACACCGCAAATAACGAGAGAAGGCAAAAGCCGCATGTTTTTTCTCTGGGATACGCCGCTTGCAACAAACGGATTTCGGGAAGCACTTGTATCAACAGCGTTCATGCGATTTGGGTTCCCTCTACCAATCCCGGTCCACGGTCATAAACTCAAAGAGCGGCGGCGAAAAATCGCCCCCGCCCCATAAACATTCAAAAACGTCGAAAAAACGACCTTATGCGCGAGCCGCTGGTGCACGTGGGCCTGCGATCAGACCTTCGCGCTGCATGCGCTTGCGAGCCAACTTACGAACGCGGCTAACACCTTCGGCCTTTTCGCGAGCACGCTTTACAGACGGCTTCTCAAAGTGGTCACGCAGTTTCATCTCGCGGAAAATGCCTTCACGCTGCATCTTCTTCTTGAGAGCGCGAAGCGCCTGATCAACATTGTTATCGCGGACTAGTACCTGCACGTGAATCCCGTTCCTTTGGTTGGTTATTTTGCCGTGTGAATTGGCATTCGCAAGCAAACAAAAAATCGTTCGGTTGGCCGTGAGGCCGCGCGAGTGGTGGGGTGCAATACCAGGTTGTCTCCCGAAAGTCCAGCGATTAACTGTGTTTGAAGCCCTAAAAAGCACGGTCTGAGCCATTCCACAGGCCCATGTCGATACTTTATAGTGGCACGTCGCAAAATGAACATTCCTCGCCTAATTCATTTGCGATGTGTAGTGTTCTGCCGGAAGAGTATCCAGCCCGGTCTCCCAGCCCGGCTTCAAGGAGTGGTTCGCCCAATGCGCAAATATTCGGTTTTCGCCGTCGCTCGTGAGGCCCTGCGTGGACACAAGGGTTGGGATGCGCAATGGGCCTCTCCCGAACCGCGCCAGTCCTACGATGTCATCATCATCGGCGGCGGCGGGCATGGGTTGGGTGCAGCCTATTATCTGGCCAAGGAACACGGCATTACCAACATTGCGGTGCTGGAAAAGGGCTGGATTGGTGGCGGCAATAGCGGGCGCAACACCACCATTATCCGCTCCAATTATCTCTATGAAGAGAGCATGGATATTTACGAGCATTCCCTGAAGCTTTGGGAAGGCTTGAGCCAGGATCTCAACTACAATGTGATGTATTCGGCGCGCGGCGTGATGATGCTGTCGCACAATGTGCATGACCAGCAGAGCTTCAAGCGCCATATCAATGCCAACAGGCTCTATGGCATCGACAATGAATGGCTGACGCCGGAGCAGGCCAAGGCTTACTGTCCGCCGCTCGATATTTCCGCCAATGCGCGTTACGCCATCAATGGTGCAGCCCTTCAGCGCCGTGGCGGCACGGCACGCCATGATGCCGTGAACTGGGGTTATGCCCGTGCAGCATCCGACCGTGGCGTGCATGTGATCCAGAACTGCGAAGTGATGGCCATTCGGCGCGGGCCTGACGGTGCGGTGACGGGTGTGGAGACGAATAGGGGCTTTATCGGTGCCAAGAAGATCGGCGTTTCGGCGGCGGGCCATTCTTCCGTCGTCATGAAAATGGCCGATGTGCGGGTGCCGCTTGCCTCCAACCCGTTGCAGGCGCTGGTCTCTGAGCCGCTCAAGCCGATTTTCCCCTGTGTGGTCATGTCCAACACGGTTCATGCCTATATTTCGCAATCCGACAAGGGTGAGCTGGTGATCGGCGCTGGCACGGACCAGTATAATTCCTATTCCCAGACCGGCGGTTTGCAGATCATCACCCATACGCTGGATGCGATCTGTGAGCTGTTCCCGATTTTCCGCCGTGTGAAGATGATGCGCCAATGGGGCGGCATTACCGACAACACGCCTGACAGGTCTGCTATTCAGAGCCTGACGCCGGTGCCGAACCTGTTTTTGAATTGCGGTTGGGGCACGGGCGGCTTCAAGGCAACGCCGGGCTCGGCGCATCTGTTTGCGCATCTGATTGCGCGTGGTGAGCCGCATAAATTGGCGGAAGGCCTTAACCTCGACCGCTTCCGCACCGGACGGCTGATCGATGAGGCGGCAGCTGCGGCGGTGGCGCATTGATGATGCCGCAAGCGCTTCTTGCCGCAGCCGTTGCGACCGCTCCATTGCCGGTCAGCACGCTTGTGCCGGAAGTGCAGGATTTTCGCGGTCAGGCCATAGCCAAGGCGCAGGGCGAGGAGAACTGGCCGTTTGTGGCGGATAAGGGAATGCTGCTGTGCGCACCCGTAATTGGCGACAAGGCGGTCTATTTCGTGGCGGAAAAAGAGGATGGCGGGCAGGAAGCGCCTGTCGTTCTCGACATCAACCCGATGACGATGGCGGTCGTCAATCTGGGTAAGACCAAGGTTTTTCGCGCCTTTAGCAGTGTCGATGAACTGATGAGCAGGCTCTACCCGTATATTACGATGGGAAAGCGCCTGTGTGACCAACCCGCCGGAACCATCGTTCCGGAAAGCTCTCTTTGAGGCAAGAACATGCTGTTGATCCGTTGTCCCTATTGTGAAGATGAGCGTTCCGAGCTGGAGTTCCGCTGGGCGGGCGAGGCGCATATTGCGCGGCCTCAGAACATCTCGGCCATTTCCGACGAGGAATTTTCGGAATATTTCTTCCTGCGCGACAATGACAAGGGCATGGTGTTTGAACGCTGGCGGCATATTCACGGCTGCGGGCGTTTCTTCAATGCGGCGCGCCACTCCGTGACCGACAAGATCCACTTGACCTACAAGGCGGGTGAGCCGAAGCCGGATGAGGCCACGATCATGGCTGCAAGTGAAGGAGCGGCACGATGAGCGGCGCTTACCGTATCAAGGGCGCTGGCCGCCTGACACCTGCGCGCACCGCGCGATTTACCTTCGATGGCAAGATCCACACCGCTTTGCAGGGCGACACGGTTGCGTCCGCGCTGCTGGCCGATGGCGTGCATCTGATTGGCCGCTCGTTCAAATATCACCGTCCACGCGGGTTTTTATCTGTCGGGCCGGAAGAGCCGAATGCGCTGATCGATGTTTCCAGAGACAGTTCCCGCAAGCAGCCCAATGTGCGCGCCACGGTGCAGGAAGTGTTCGATGGCGCGATTGTCTCGTCGCAGAACCGCTTTCCGTCGCTGTCCTTCGACGTGGGTGCGGTGAATGATTTCCTGTCCCCCATGTTCGTGGCGGGCTTCTACTACAAGACCTTCATGTGGCCGAGGGCTGCGTGGGACAAGCTCTATGAGCCGATCATCCGCCGTGCAGCGGGCCTTGGCAGTGCGCCGAAGGAGGGTGACAACGACCATTATGCCAGCCGTTTCGCCCATTGCGACGTGCTGGTGGCCGGTGGCGGCGTCGCCGGTTTGACGGCAGCGCTGGCTGCGGCAAAGACCGGCGCGAAGGTCATGCTGGTCGATGAAAACCCTGATATTGGCGGCGCGCTTCGCTTCGATACCGGCGCGACCATCGATGGTTTGAACGGCTATGACTGGGCGCAGAAGGTCTTGGCCGAGTTGAAAGCCATGCCGAATGTGCAGGTTTTGCAGCGCACGACCGTGTTCGGCTATTACAACCACAATTTCATCGGTCTTGCAGAGCGCGTGACCGACCATCTGGCCACACCGGGACATGAACCGCGCGAACGCCTGTGGCAGGTGCGGGCCAAAAAGGTTGTGCTGGCGACAGGCGCTATCGAGCGGCACATGGTGTTTGCCAATAATGACCGCCCCGGCATTATGCTGGCATCGGCCGCGCGCACCTATCTCAACCATTACGGCGTGACTGTTGGCCACACTGTCGGTGTTTATACCGCGCATGACTCTGCCTATGAGACGGCCTTCGACCTGAAGCGGGCGGGCGTTTCCATTGCCGCCATCGTGGATTGCCGCGCCAAGCCAGATGCGAAGCTTCTGGATGAGGCGCGCATACTTGGCATCGAGGTGCTGGCGGGCCACAGTGTTTATGATACGGCGGGGCGTTTGCGGGTTTCCTCCATGACTGTGGGTCGCAATGGCGGGTCATCGAAGCGCAAGATCAAGGTGGATGCGCTTGTGGTTTCCGCAGGCTGGACGCCATCTGTCCATCTCTTCTCGCAATCTCGCGGCAAGCTGACATATGACGCGGAAAACCAGCGTTTTCTGCCAGACGTGCATGTGCAGCCGTGCGTTTCCATCGGTGCCTGCAATGGTACGGATGATCTGAGCGCTTTGATTGCCGAGGCTGCAGCCGCTGGTGGCGGTGCGGTGGAGTATTCTGCCAGCAACGCGCATTCGTGGACCGGCGGCATGATCGGTGCTGCGGAAGGGGCGGGCGAAGGCGATAATGTCAAAGCCTTCATCGATTTCCAGCACGATGTCTGCGCCAAGGATATTCGTCTGGCGGTGCGCGAAGGCATGCATTCGATCGAGCATATCAAGCGCTTTACCACCAATGGCATGGCGTCTGATCAGGGCAAGATGTCCAACATGCACGGCCTGGCAATCGCATCCGAAGCCTTGGGCCGCGATCTGCCCAAGGTGGGTCTGACGACCTTCCGCGCACCCTATACGCCTGTCACCTTCGGCACGCTGGTTGGCCATTCCCGTGGCAAGCTGTTTGACCCGGCCCGCAAGACGCCGATGCATGCGCTGGAAGAGGCAGCCGGGGCCGCCTTCGAGGACGTGGGCAACTGGAAGCGTGCGTGGTTCTACCCGCGTGCTGGCGAGGACATGCACCAGGCCGTGAACCGCGAATGCAAGACGGTTAGAGAAACGGTGGGCGTGTTTGATGCGTCAACACTGGGCAAGATCGAGGTTGTCGGGCCGGATGCGGCCAAGTTCCTCAACCTGCTTTACACCAATGCCTGGGACACGCTGAAGCCCGGCCGCTGCCGCTATGGCATCATGACCCGCGAAGATGGCTTCGTGTATGATGACGGTGTTGTCGGGCGTCTGGCCGAAGACCGTTTCCATGTGACGACGACAACCGGCGGTGCGCCGCGCGTGCTGCAGCACATGGAAGACTATCTCCAGACAGAGTTTCCGGAGCTGAATGTGTGGCTGACATCGGCCACCGAACAATGGGCCGTGATTGCCGTGCAGGGGCCTAGGGCGCGTGAGGTGATTGCGCCGCTGGTTGAGGGCATCGATCTTTCGCCGGAAGCCTTCCCACATATGGCCATTGCCGAGGGTACGATCTGCGGCGTGCCGACGCGGCTGTTCCGTGTTTCGTTTACGGGCGAACTCGGTTTCGAAATCAACGTTCCCGCCGATTTTGGCCCTGCCGTGTGGAAAGAGATCGCGCAGCGGGCCGAAGTTGTAGGCGGTTGCCTCTATGGCACGGAAACCATGCATATTTTGCGTGCCGAAAAGGGCTATATCATCGTGGGTCAGGATACGGATGGTACCGTGACGCCTGACGATGCGGGGCTTGGCTGGGCTGTTTCCAAGAAGAAGACGGATTTCGTCGGTATTCGAGGCTTGCAGCGTCCTGATCTGACGCGGGAAGGGCGCAAGCAGCTTGTCGGCCTTCTGCCCAAAAATCCGCATGACGTGCCGGAAGAGGGGGGGCAGATCGTGGCTGATCCGAACCAGCCTAAGCCGATGACCATGCTGGGCCACGTCACATCATCCTATTGGTCTGAAAATCTTGGACGCTCCATCGCCTTCGGGCTGGTGGCGGGTGGCCGGGCGCGGATGGGCGAAACGCTCTATATTCCGCTCGCCGACAAGACGATTGCCGTTGAGGTGACGGACATAGTGTTCTTCGACAAGGAAGGGGGCCGCATCAATGGCTGATCTTATAGTGGCAAACCGCACATCGGTTCTCGAAGGCGCTCGCGCCGGGTCTGCAAATGTCTCGATCAAGGTTGCAGCGCCCGCCTACAGGCTTTCGCTGCGGGCCAAGGCCGATGCGGTAACAGAGCTTTCGCAGGCGCTGGATATCAGCCTGCCGCAGACGCCCAAAACATCCACCACATCAGCGCTGCGTGCCGCACTCTGGCTCGGGCCGGACGAATGGCTTGTCATCGACCAGGGCGAAAGCAACCTGATGGAAGCCTGCGCCAGCGTTACATCAGTCCATTCCGCCACCGACGTGTCCCACCGCAACGTGGCCATGACAGTCTCAGGCCAAGGCGCGGAAGCCACACTGAACGCCGGATGCCCGCAAGATCTGTCGCTGGAAGCCTTCCCCGTCGGCGCATGCTCGCGCACGTTGTTCGGCAAGGCGGAAGTCGTGCTTTTGCGTGTCACGGAAGACACATTCCGGGTGGAGTGCTGGCGCTCATTTGCGGACTATGTGTTCGGCTTGCTGGAAGAGGGCGCACGGGACGCCTGACATCTTTCCTCATGGTCTGGTACCAATTGCGAGACGGCATGCCAGCCCAGCAAAGACGGTTGCCAGCAGATATTGCGGCAGCTTCGGAAAACGGCTGACTGCGGAGAGCCGGTGACGGATGCTGGTGCCCAGCAGGATGACAGCGCCATTTACCAAAAAGCCTATGCCATTCAGGATGCTGGCGAGGGCCACGGTCTGGATCAGCATGGAGCCATTCGGATCGATGAATTGCGGGAAAAGAGCCAGCACGAACAGTGCCATTTTTGGGTTGAGGATGTTGGTCGCCAGACCCTCGCCGAAAATGCGTTTTCCCGACAGTTTTTTAAGACCCGCCGATGGGGCAAAGGCTGAGCTTTTCGAACGAATTGTCTTATACGCTAGATAGAGCAGGTAGGCGCATCCCGCCCAGCGTACGATCTCATAGGCAAGGGGCACGGTCACAAACAGTTGGGACAGACCAAGGGCTGCAGCGATTGCGTGGCAATAGGTGCCCGCTGCTATTCCCGCATAGGTGAGAAAACCTGCGGCGCGGCCTTGGCTGACACTGCGTGATGCAATCAGCAGCATATCAGGACCAGGCGTCGCCGTCAGCACGAGTGCGGCGGCAGAGAAAAGCATGAGGGTGGAGAAGTCCGGCATGGAATTTCCTTTTGAAATGGGAGCCGGAATTCCGATGTATCACCGTGGCCATGGAATGCAACCATGCCAACGGCGTATTTGCATTATTTTAAGCTGCCTTGCGTTGCATCTTCATGAAGCTGATCGTCGCCAGCCATAGCAGCACGCCGATGAAGAGCAGCACTCCGGCGATGGAGTATTGCACCGGGTCGCGGCCTGTCCATGGGCCGACGAGGAAGAAGCAACTGGCAGCGCCGATGATCGGCACGATGGTCGGGGTGCGGAAATGCTTGTGCTCCACCTTGTCCTTGCGCAGCACCAGAACAGCGATGTTCACTATGGTGAAAACGCCGAGCAGCAGCAGCGCCGTGGTGCCACCCAGCGCTGGCACGCCGCCTGCAAAGGCGATGAGGCCGATGGCGATGATGGATGTGAAGACGATGGCGATATAGGGGGTCTGGCGCGCCTTGTGGACCTTGCCGAGCGCTGGCGGCAGAACGTTCTCGCGGCTCATGCCATAGATCAGGCGGCTTGCCATCATCATGTTGATGAGCGCGGAATTGGCGACGGCAAACATGGTGATGACACCGAAAATGCCGATGGGGAAGTTTGGTGCGCCGGCTGCAACGACTTTCAGCAAGGGCGTTTCGCCTTCGCCAAGCTCGGCTGCGGGAACAAGCGTAATGGCCGATATGGCAACGAGAATGTAGATGACGCCTGTTATCGCAAGGCCACCCAGGAGCACCTTGGGGAAGATACGCGATGGCTGCTTGCATTCCTCGGCCATGTTGACCGAATCTTCAAAGCCGACCATGGCGAAGAAGGCGAGGGTCGTGGCGGCAACGACCGACCACATGACGCCGCTATCGCCCGCAGGCTCAAACGTCCAGACGCGTGAGACATCGCCCTGACCGTTGCCGATGGCCCAGAAGCCAATGCCGATGATGATGAGAAGGCCGGTCAGTTCGACCACCGTCAGCACCACATTCATCTTCACGCTTTCGCCCACGCCGCGAAAATTGATGAGCGCGATGGCGGCGATGAAGGCGATGGCGACACCGGTGACGCCGAAGGCACCGAAATCAAACCCGGTCACTGTCGTGAAATTGGCGGCAAAGGCGCGCGATGCCGTGGCGGCGGACGTGACGCCCGACGACATGACGGTGAAAGCCACCAGAAACGTGATGAAATGCACACCAAACGCCTTGTGCGTATAAAGTGCTGCACCGGCGGCCTTGGGATATTTCGTGACCAGTTCCAGATAGGAGCAGGCGGTGAGCAGAGCCACGCCAAAAGCAATGAGGAAGGGAAGCCACACAACGCCGCCGACTTTTGCGGCAACCTGACCCGTAAGCGCGTAGATGCCGGTGCCCAGAATATCCCCGACGATGAACAGCAGCAGAAGGCCGGGGCCGATGACCCGCTTGAGCTCCGTTTTCGGCTCGGACGTATCGTCGACCTGCGTGACCGGTGTTGCCATGAATTTTTCCCCCTCAAAGCATGTTTCTTTCAACGCAGAGTGCGCGAGCCGGTTCCGGGCTTGAGACGAGAAAAGTTGCGCACAATGCATGTTTCCTCAATTCGTTCACAAGAAGAGCACGAGGATGGAGACATCCCGCATGGAAATTCCTTCTGAAACGGACGCCGGACTTGCGACCCTACACTGAGAGCAGGGAATGCAACCATGCCGGGGTGAGGTTTGAAAGGGCGGCACGAGATTCGCTGCCTTCGGAAGTACTTCCAAGAAGTTTTATTGCTGACCTTTTGAGTTTGATTGACGAACTGCAAGTGTGACGACGTGTAGGACTTCAAATTCGATCGTTTATTCCATTTTTTCTGCTGTTTTGGCGCAATTTCAAGGTTATTTCGTAAATTCAATCTGTAGTTTAATAGTTTATTTATCCAGCGGAGTAAACTGTCATAAAACTTTCACAATCGACCGTAAGCGAGGAAATGCCAATGTTTCTTTCGAGGTTTTCTATTGCTGCCCGCACATGGATGCTGGCGTTTTTTTCTCTGCTTGGAATGTTGAGTGTTGGATTTCTGTTCTGGGATGCTCAGGAGTTTGAAGAACACACAGAAGAACAACTCAGTTTTTCAAAGAAGATATCCGATCAGGTGACGGAAGCTGGATATCTCTTTCAAAATCTTCGTTTGAGTGCAGGACGGTTTTTACAATCGCCGACGGAAGAGCTTGAAAAGCAGGTGGATGCCCGCCACGCCAAGCTTGTTGCCGCGGTGAATGCCCCTTTGGCCGCGCTTGCGCCTGACACCGCCGAGGCAAAGCAATTGGTGCTTTTGCGCCAGCAGGTGGATGTCTATGGCGCAGCGTTCAAACGGCTGGCTGCAACCACGCGGGAGCTCGGCTTTACGGCGGATGATGGTTTGCAGGGCCAGTTGCGCGGCGCCATCCATGCCGTGGAAAAGATACTGACCGGCAGCAACAATCCGACTGTGGAAGTTTTGCTGCTGAAAGCCCGCCGCTATGAGAAAGATTTCATGCTGCGCGGTGAGCAGAAATATATCGAGCAGCTCGACAAGAGTGTCGATGCCATGGAGGCGCTTCCCGCTTCCACCTTTGCGGCGGGCCAGAGCGCGGATATTTCGGGCCTGCTGGAAAAATACCGCAAGGCATTTCATGATTTTGCGGAGCGGTCGGTTTCCCAGCGCACGATGACGGAAGAGCTGCGGCAGATGGAGTTGCGACTTGATCCGCAATTCGAAGCGCTGAGGCAGTCCCTTGCTTCAACGCAGGCGGCAACGGAGGCTGCTGCCACTGCCGATAATGCCCGCCGGATGCTCATTCTGATGGGCACGCTTGTGGTTGCCGCTGCGGTGCAGCTGGCTCTGGCGGTTATTGTCGGTCGCTCCATCGTTCGACCTTTGCGCGGACTGACCCAGGCCATGAGCCACCTTTCCGCCGGGCAGCTGGATGTCGATATTCCCGGCAAGGGAACCGGTCACGAGTTGGGAAGCATGGCGGAAGCCATGGAGATTTTCCGCTCCAATTCCCTGCTGAAGGAAAGCCTCGAAGCGGAGACGATTGCACAGCGCGCGGCGGCCGAGTGGGAACGCCACGCCAACGAACGGCAGGCGCAGCAGCGGGTTTCTCAGCTGGACCATGCAACGGCCCTTTTGGGGCAGGGCTTGCAGGAACTGGCCAATGGCAATCTGGCTTTCTCAATCGAAACGCCGCTGGCGCCGGAATTCGAGCGTTTGCGGCAGGATTTCAATCGCTCGGTGGCAGAGTTGGCCAATACGCTTTCCACCGTGGTGGAGGCTGCCCATTCCATCGATGGAGGTGCGGGCGAAATCAGCGGCAGTGCTGCCGATCTTTCCAGCCGAACGGAACAACAGGCTGCCTCGCTTGAGCAGACGGCGGCGGCGCTCGATCAGATCACGACCAACGTTCAGGGTTCCACCCAGCGCGTGCAGGATGCACAGGAAGTGGCCGGGCAGGCGCAGCAAAGCGTGGCAGATTCCGCCAAGGTTCTGGCCCGCATGACGGAAGCCATGTCGCTGATTGAAAGCTCATCGCAGCAGATTACCAGCATCATCACTGTCATCGACGAGATTGCTTTCCAGACCAATCTTCTCGCTTTGAATGCCGGTGTGGAAGCGGCGCGTGCAGGGGAGGCGGGCCGTGGCTTTGCCGTCGTTGCGCAGGAAGTGCGCGAGCTGGCACAGCGCTCGTCCAAGGCGGCCAGGGAAATTCGCCTGCTGATCGGGCAATCGGGCTCTCACGTGCGTGGCGGTGTGGAACTGGTGACGGACACGACGCAGGCGCTTGGTGAGGTTCAGGTGCATATTCAGACCATCAACGAGCACATGGCCTCCATCGGCATTGCAGCCAAGGAGCAATCGACCGGCCTTGCCGAGGTCAATGCTGCGGTCAACCAGATGGATCAGGTTACCCAGCGCAATGCGGCCATGGTGGAGGAAGCGACAGCCGCCAGCAACATGCTGGCGCAGGAAAGCAAGCGTCTGCGCGAGATGATCAGCCGCTTTGCTTTGGCCGATAAACGGCACCAGCCGGTGCGCAAAGCGGCATAAGGCGCGCGCTCAATCGTCTTCTGGCCTGTCTTCCGGGTTGAACTGGCTGATGGTGGTCCAGCGGGCGGTGAGCGCTGGCTTCTTTTCGTCCTCGATTTCCACGGTCACGTCATAGGTGGTCATCAGCATGGCTGCGCCGCGAAAACGGGCTTCAGCCAGGGTGAAGTGGCCGCGAATGCGGGCGCCGCTTTTGACCGGGGCGACGAAGTGAAGTTTGTCGAAGCCGTAATTGATGCCCATGGTCTGTTCGCGGATCTTGGGCAGCGCGCTGTAATTCATCGCAGACAGGAGCGACAGGGTGAGAAAGCCGTGGGCGATGGTGCCGCCAAAGGGGCTCTCGGCTTTCGCGCGCTCAGGATCTGTGTGGATGAACTGATCATCCTGCGTTGCTTTGGCGAAGGCATCGATCATGGGCTGATCGACGGTAATCCAGTCGGAAACGCCGACCTCGGAACCTACAAGGTTTTTGACCTCGGACAGAGAGATTTCCTTGGGCATGGTTGCTCTCGATGTTTGTTATCTCAGGGGTAGCGGAGACATTTACAACGGCGACACTAAACAACAACGGTGTTTTTGCAATGCAGCAATCAGCCCTGCCGGTAGAACACCACCGAGCGGGCCGGGAGATAGGCCGGGTTGCCGAAATCGGTGCCCATTGGCTGCCACTGCCCCGGCAGCGCAAACGGCACGATGTCGTGGCTGCGGTTGAAGAGAATGGCAAGGCGTGTGGCTTGATCCGTTTGCGCATCATGCGTTTTGAGCAGCATGGCAAGCGGCGTGCCATCAGGTCTTTCCCAATCGGCCACCGTCATTGGTTCGCCGGATGGTGAGAGCCACTCGACATCGTCGCTTAGGCTGGAGAAGAAACCGGCCTCGCTGAAGACATCGAAGCGTTTGCGCAGGGAGGCGAGAAAGGCGGTGTGCTCGATCAACTCCGGCGACAGCGAGGACCAATCCACCCATGTGATGGCATTGTCCTGACAATAGGCATTGTTGTTGCCCTGCTGGCTACGACCGCCTTCATCTCCCGCTGTGAGCATGATGGTGCCACGGGTGACGAACAGGGTGGAGAGCATGGATTTGATGTCTGCAATCCGGGCGGCCTGGATCGCCGGATCGTCGCTCAGGCCCTCGACGCCATTGTTCCAGGAGAAATTCTCATTGTGGCCATCGCGGTTGTCCTCGCCATTGGCGTCATTGTGCTTGTGGGCATGGGAGACGAGATCGTAAAGCGTGAAACCATCATGGGCGGCGAGGAAGTTGACGCTGCGGGTTTCCGTTCGGTTCTGACGGGAAAAAATGGCGGATGAGCCCGCCAGCGCATCGGCCAGCGCGCCTGTAGTGCTCGCATCGCCGCGCCAGTAGCGGCGCAGATCATCACGGGCGCGGTCGTTCCATTCGAGAAACTGTTCGGGGAAATTGCCGAGCTGATAGCCGCCGGGGCCGATATCCCACGGCTCGGCAATCATCACACGGTCATGCAGCAACGGATCGGCGTGGATGGATTTCAGGGTTTCGCTATCCGCATCAAAACCTGTGGCGGTGCGGGCGAGAATGGGGGCGAGATCGAAGCGGAAACCGTCTATGCCCGCATGGGCCACGAAGTGCCTGAGTGTTTCGACGATAAGCTGGCTAACCTGCGGATGATCGCAGGCAAGCGTGTTTCCGGTGCCAGTATCGTTGACCAGTGTGCCGGGATCATCAGGCAGATTGCGATAATAGGTGAGGTTATCCAGCCCGCGCAGCGAGAGCGTCGAGCCGAAGCGGTCGCTTTCGCCCGTGTGGTTGAAGACGAGATCGAGGATGACGCCGATACCCTCTTCGTGCAAAGCGGCAACCGTATCGCGCAATTCATCCATGCCACCGGGGCACAGGCGTGGATCGAGCGACATGAAGCCGACGGGGTTGTAACCCCAGCCATTGGTGAGGCCGAGCGGGGGCAGGTGACGCTCATCGATCCAGGCGGTGATCGGCATCAGTTCTATGGCATCGACGCCGATCGTCTTGAGGTGCGCGATAATGGCGGGGTGGGCGAGGGCTGCGACCGTTCCCCTGATAGGCTCGGGCACATCGGGATGGAGCATTGTGAGCGGCTTGACGGCGACTTCATAGATCAGGCCACCGCGCGAAAACAGCGGCCCTTGCCGCTCGACGGGCTTGTGCTGCGAGACGATGGCTTTGGGCATGACGTGAGCGGTGTCGGTGCCGAAGGTATAGAGCGCGGCATCATGGGCGAAGGGTCGGTCGATCTCAATGGCATAGGGGTCGAGCAGGAGTTTCGACGGGTCGAACCACAGGCCATGGTCAGGCGCATAGACGCCATCGGCGCGAAAGCCGTAGCGGGTGCCGATGGGGGCATCTGTGGTGATGGTGTGGATGTCGTTTTCATCGCGCTGCATGGGCAGACGGGCGGTCTGGATATTGCCGGTCGCATCGAACAGGCAGAGGTCGATTTGTGAGGCGTGGCGGGAATAGACGGAGAATGCAGTGTCGTTTGCCGTGAGGGTTGCGCCTGATGGGGAAACGGTGGGGGGCATCTCGCTTATTCTCCAATATGTGGAAGCCAGCGGCTGGGTTACCTCTCCCCTTGTGGGAGAGGAAGAAAAATCATGATCTTAGCAAAGCTAAGTCGTAGATTTTTCAGGTGAGGGGTCCGTTGAGGGGGCGGCAAACCCCTCACTTGCGATTTCTAGCACTTAAGCTGCGCTTAAGACGCTGAAATCGCTTTCTCTCCCACAAGGGGAGAGATACCGAGAATGCCGCACCCTCAAGGCTTATGACGACCTCAGATCACGTAATCACAGTCGGCGCATCGCGGCCCGTGTGCTTCTTGATGCCAGCAATCGTGTCTGCCACCGAGATCAGATCGGCGAGCGCTTCCTGCGTGTCGATGTTGTGGCGAGATGCGTCCGCCTCGTAGCGTTCGACATAAAGGCGGAGAGTCGCGCCTGATGTGCCGGTGCCGGAGAGGCGGATGACGATGCGGGAGCCGCCTTCGAAGAGGATGCGGATGCCCTGGTTCTTGCTGACCGACTGATCGACCGGATCATTGTACGCAAAATCATCCGCAGCCTTGACCTTCAACGCGCCGTAGGTGGTGCCGGGCAGGGTGGCCAGTTTTTCGCGCAAAATGGCAACCAGCGTGTTGGCGGCGTCGCTATCGACTTCTTCATAGTCGTGGCGCGAATAATAGTTGCGGCCATATTCGGCCCAATGCTGCGTGACGATATCCTTGACGCTTTCCTTGCGGGCGGCAACGATGTTCAGCCAGAACAGCACAGCCCAGAGGCCATCCTTTTCGCGCACGTGGTTGGAGCCGGTGCCGAAGCTTTCTTCGCCGCAGACGGTGACCTTGCCAGCATCCAGCAGGTTGCCGAAGAATTTCCAGCCGGTTGGCGTTTCATACATGCCGATGCCGAGCTTTTCAGCCACGCGGTCCGCCGCGGCACTTGTTGGCATGGAGCGGGCGATGCCGGAAATGCCAGCGGCATAGCCGGGTGCGAGCGTCGCGTTGGCGGCAATGATGGCGAGGCTGTCTGACGGTGTCACGAACATGCCCTTGCCAACGACCATGTTGCGGTCGCCATCGCCATCGGAGGCAGCGCCGAAATCAGGGCCATCGGCGCTCATCACGTCGTCATACATTTCCTTGGCATGAACGAGGTTCGGGTCCGGGTGGTGGCCACCGAAATCAGGGAGCGGAATGGAGTTGCGCACGGAACCGGCGGGTGCGCCGAGGCGCTTTTCGATGATTTCGACGGCGTAAGGGCCGGTGACGGCGCTCATGCTATCGACCACGACCTTGAAGCCACCGGCGATGAGTTCGCGGATGGCTGCGAAATCGAACAGCTCTTCCATGAGTGCTGCATAATCGGCTACGGGATCGATGACCTCGACAGCCATGCCTGCAACATCGTAAGTGCCGATCGTATCGAGATCCACATCGGCAGCCTGCGCGATGCGGTAGGTTTCGATGGCCTTGGTGCGGGCGAAGATCGCATCGGTGATCTTTTCCGGTGCCGGGCCGCCATTGCCGATATTGTACTTGATGCCAAAATCTTCGTTCGGGCCGCCGGGATTGTGGCTGGCTGAGAGAACGATGCCGCCGAAGGCCTTGTATTTGCGGATGATGTGCGATGCGGCGGGCGTGGAGAGAATGCCGCCCTGACCGACCAGAATCTTACCGAAACCGGCGGCAGCGGCCATCTTGATGACCTTCTGGGTGACTTCGCGGTTGTAATAACGGCCATCGCCACCAATCACCAGCGCCTGTCCGGCAAAGCCTTCCAGGCTGTCAAAGATCGACTGGATGAAGTTTTCCGCATAGTTTTCCTGAGCAAACACAGGCACTTTCTTGCGAAGGCCCGACGTGCCAGGCTTCTGATCCTGAAATGGTTTTGTCTGAACAGTGGTGATCGTCATTTATTGGCCTTTCGAAATGAGCTGGGCGTAAAGGTCGGCATAAAGGCCTGCACTTTTTTCCCAGGAAACGTCCGATTTCATGCCCTGCTTCTGCATCTGCGTCCACAATTTTGGTTCGCGATAGAAGCGTACGGTGCGGCGAATGGCATGCCGCAAACCGTCGGCGGTGATGGAGGAAAACTGCACGCCGGTCGCCACCTTGGCAGCGATGGCGGCATGGTTGGCATCGATGACGGTATCGTTCAGCCCGCCATTGCGGGCAACGACCGGAATGCAACCGTAACGCAGGGCATAAAGCTGGGTGAGGCCGCAGGGCTCGAAGCGCGAGGGAATGATGATGGCATCACAGCCCGCCTGCATGAGGTGCGATAGCGGTTCGTTATACCCGATGGCGACGCCGACGCGGCCGGGATGGCGGGAGGCTGCGGCCAAAAGCGCGCCTTCCAGCGAAATTTCGCCAGCGCCCAGAACCACCAGACGGCCACCCATGGCAACGATATCGTCAACGACTTCGCTGACCAGATCGATGCCCTTTTGCCATGTGAGGCGCGAAATGACGCAGAACAGCGGCCCGCTATCCTGGTCGATGCGGAAATGATTTGCCACCGCCGCCTTGTTCAGGGTGCGCAGCTTGGGATTGGCGGAGGAATAGTTGTGGTTGATCAGGTGGTCGCTGGCGGGGTCCCAGACCTCGGCATCGATGCCATTGACGATGCCGTGCATGACATGGGCGCGGCTTCTGATAACGCCTTCCAGCCCCATGCCGAATTCCGGCGTGAGGATCTCTTCGGCATAGGAGGGGCTGACGGTAGTGATGGCCGTTGCCGTCTGCACGCCGCCCTTGAGGAAGCTGACATCGTTGTAATATTCGATGCTCTCGGTGCTGAAAGCATGCGCGGGAAGACCGAGCTGGCTGAAGATATTCGCACCGAACTGGCCCTGAAAGGCGATGTTGTGGATGGTCAGGATGCTCGGAATTTCCGGCGTCTCGGCATAGCGCATATAGACCGGTGCCATGGCGGCCTGCCAGTCATGGGCGTGCAGCAGGTCCGGTGTCCAGCCTGGCAGCTTGCCAGCGGCAATTTCGGCTGCCGCTAGAGACAGTGCCGCAAAGCGCTTCCAGTTATCGGCAAAATCCTTACCCGTGGAATCGAGATAGGGACCGGCGGGCCGATCATAATAGGCGGGCGCATCAAGGATCAGAAGGTCGAGACCTTCGTGATGGGCTTCCAGAATATCGGCATGTTCGCCGAGAAGCTCCATCTCGGCGATCTTGACGGCATCGGTCACCGCTGCCTTCACCGCAGGATAACCGGGAATGAGCGTGCGGGTGGTGACACCGAATTTATTCAGGGTGATGGGAAGCGCGCCGGCAACATCGGCGAGCCCCCCTGTCTTGATGAGTGGATAAACTTCGGACGCAACCGAAAGAACTTTCATGAGGTCTACAGATCCAGCTTGTCGATCATCGATTGGGTTATCAGGCAAATGCCGCTATCTGTGCGGCGGAAGCGCTTTCCATCCAGTTCCGGGTCCTCGCCAACGATCAGACCTTCCGGAATGACCACGCCATGGTCGATCACCACATTGCTGAGCTGCGCGTGGCGACCGATCTTCACACTCGGCAGTACTACGGCATTCTCAAGGCGTGAATATGAATTGGCCCTGACACCTGTGAACAACAGGCTTCGGTTGAGAGACGAGCCTGAGATGATGCAGTCACCCGCCACAACGGACGAGGTGGCCGAACCACGGCGCTTGTCATCGTCATGCACGAATTTAGCGGGCGGCAGAATTTCCGCATAGGTCCAGATCGGCCAGGACTTGTCGTAAATATCCAGATCCGGGACGATGTCCGTCAGGTCGATATTGGCCTGCCAGTAGGCATCGATGGTGCCGACATCGCGCCAATAGGGTTCATGCTCGAAATCCGAACGTACGCAGGAGGCGGCGAAGCGGTGCGCGACGGCTTTGCCGTGCTCGACGATATGGGGGATGATATCCTTGCCGAAGTCGCGGCTGGAATTCGGATCGGCGGCATCGCGGCGCAGGCAATCCATCAGGAATTTCGTGTGGAACACGTAAATGCCCATGGAGGCGAGCGCCATGTCCTCATTGCCGGGAATGCCCGGTGGATCCGCAGGCTTTTCGATGAAATTGATGATCTGATCTTTTTCGTCCACATGCATGACGCCGAAGCCGGTGGCTTCCATGCGCGGAACTTCCAGGCAGCCAATGGTGACGTCTGCGCCTGAATCCACATGCTGTTGCAGCATGTATTCATAGTCCATCTTGTAAATATGGTCGCCTGCCAGAATGACCATATATTCCGGGCCATGGGACTCGATGATGTCGATATTCTGATAGACCGCGTCGGCGGTGCCTTCATACCACTGCGTTTCCGACACGCGCTGGGAGGCGGGCAGAATGTCGAAGCTTTCGTTACGCTCGGGGCGGAAGAAATCCCAACCGCGCTGGAGATGGCGGATCAGCGAGTGAGCCTTGTATTGCGTGGCGACACCAATGCGGCGGATGCCGGAATTGAGCGCATTGGACAGCGCGAAATCGATAATGCGCGCCTTTCCGCCGAAATAAACGGCAGGCTTGGCGCGGCGATCCGTCAGTTCTTTCAGGCGGCTGCCACGGCCACCGGCGAGCACGTAAGCCATCGCATCGCGCGCCAGCGGCTGAATTCTTTTCTCACTCATAGCAATCCTCCCATAAAATTCCGTATGTTCCCACGATATAAGGGCGTCGATTTTGTGTTCGACGCCTTTTTAGTTTTCGAGCTCCAGCATGATGACGGCCAGCGGAGGCAATGTCAGTGTCGCGCCAATTGTGCCGCCTGCATCCACAGCCTGAACGCGCCCGCCATTGCCCTTGCCGGTGCCGCCGTAAATTTCGGCATCGGTGTTGAGCACTTCGCGCCAGCGACCGGCTGTTGGCAACGGCACGTAGAAATTCTCCCGGTAAACAGGCGTCAGGTTGGAGATAACGGCGACAGGCTTTTCGCCCGGTGCCAGACGCAGCCACGCCAGAACCGAATTTTCATGGTCATCGGCGATCAGCCACTGGAAGCCTTCCGGCTCGCAATCGCGCGCATGCAGCGCGCCCTTGGAGCGGTACATGAAGTTCAGGTCTCGCACGAGGCGGCGCATGCCCTCATGCATGTGATATTGCAGCAGGTTCCAGTCGAGCGAAGACTTCTCGCTCCACTCGCTCCATTGGGCAAATTCCTGCCCCATAAACAGCAGCTTCTTGCCGGGATACCCCCACATGAAAGCATAATAGGCGCGAAGATTGGCGAATTTTTGCCAGTCATCGCCCGGCATCTTGGCAATCATCGAGCCCTTGCCGTGCACCACTTCATCATGGGAAATCGGCAGAACGAAATTCTCTGTGAAGGCATAGAGAAGGCCGAAGCTGAGTTCCTGATGGTGGAACTTGCGATGGACAGGCTCGCGCTGGAAGTAACTCAGCGTGTCGTGCATGAAGCCCATGTTCCACTTGAAGCCGAAGCCAAGCCCGCCTTCGTGCACTGGCTGCGAGACCTTCGGCCAGGAGGTGGATTCCTCGGCAATGGTCATGACGCCGGGATGATGTCCGTAGATCAGCGTGTTCATCTGCTGCAGGAAACGCACGGATTCGAGGTTCTCGCGGCCACCATATTCGTTGGGAACCCACTCGCCTTCCTTGCGGGAATAATCAAGATAGAGCATCGAGGCGACGGCATCGACGCGCAGGCCATCGAGGTGAAATTTCTCGGCCCAGTAGAGCGCGTTGTTGACGAGGTAGGACATGACCTCTAGGCGACCGAAATTGTAGATCGCGGTGTTCCAGTCCGGGTGAAAGCCCTGACGCGGATCGGCATGTTCGTAAAGTGCGGTGCCATCGAACCATTTCAGGCCGTGCTCATCTACCGGGAAATGCGCAGGCACCCAATCGAGCAGAACGCCGATGCCGACCTTGTGTGCGCCGTTGACGAAGCGGGCGAAGCCTTCCGGCTCTCCGAAACGCGCTGTCGGCGCATAGAGACCAGTGGTCTGGTAACCCCAGGACGGATCATAGGGATGTTCTGAAATCGGCATGAACTCGATATGAGTAAAGCCCATGTCGGCGCAGTAGGGGATCAGCCGTGCGGCCAGCTCATCCCATGTCAAAAACTCGCCGTTTTCACCAAGCTGCCAGGATGAGGCGTGGACCTCGTAAATGCTGATGGGCTGGCGGCGTTGATCGACGCTGGCCCAGTGCTTGCGGTGTGCATCGTCGCTCCATTCCTGAACCAGTTCTGGCGTGGTGACGGATGCGTTTTTTGGGCGAAGCTCGGCGCGGCGGGCATAGGGGTCAGCTTTGAGCGGCAGCAGATCGCCATGCGGGCCGATGATTTCGAACTTGTAGCTGCAACCGGCATAGACGTCTGGCGCAAAGATTTCCCAGATGCCGGTGTCCTTGCGAAAGCGCATGACGTGGCGGCGGCCATCCCAATTGTTGAAGTCGCCCACCACCGAAACGCGCCGGGCATTGGGTGCCCAGACGGCAAAATGAAAGCCTTCGACGCCTTCAAGCTTGAGGGGATGCGCGCCCATCTTGTCGAACAGCCGCAGATGCGAGCCCTCTCGCACGAGGTAATCATCCATGGGGCCGAGAACCGGGCCGAAGCTATAGGGATCGGTTACTGCCCATTCGGCGTCGTCGCGCAGCGCGCGATAACGGATGGGCTGGCGTTTCGACAGCGTGATGGGGCCTTCGAAGAAGCCGTCGGCATCGTTGCGGACAAGCGTGCCCGCAACGTTGCCGTCCAGTGTCATGACGGTGATTTCTTCCGCGCCGGGAATGAAACAGCGCGCCACAAAGCCGTCCGGTGCCTGGTGGACACCCAGGACGGCAAAGGGGTTGGAATGCAAACCGCTCTTGATTGCCTCGATTTCAGCCTTAGCGATAGTGCCAGTCTTTTTCTCTTCGGCAGCATTGAGCGGTTTTTTCATCAGGCTCTCCAGATTTCGGACGCATATTGCCGGATCGTCCGGTCGGACGAGAACCAGCCCATACGCGCCGTATTGTGCACGGTTTTTTCGTACCAGCTCTTCGGATCGCTCCAGATCGTATCGACGTCCCGCTGTGCCTGAGCGTAAGCGTCGAAATCTGCGGCGACCATGAACCAGTCATTGTTGTAGATGCCGTCCATCAACCCTGCGAAGCGCGAGGGATCATCCGGCGAGAAGACGCCCGATGCGATGGATGACAGGGCTTGCGAGAGTTCGGCGGAATTCTCGATGATCGCACGTGGATTGTGTCCATCGGAGCGGGCCTTTGAGACCTCTTCCGCCGTCTTGCCGAAGATCATGATGTTGTCTGCGCCGACGTGCTCGAGCATTTCGACATTGGCGCCATCCAGCGTGCCGATTGTGAGCGCGCCATTCAGACCAAATTTCATGTTGCCGGTGCCGGATGCTTCCATGCCAGCCGTGGAGATCTGCTCGGACAGATCAGCCGCCGGAACCATGATTTCCGCAAGAGACACGTTATAGTTTGGAATGAAAACCACCTTCAGAAGACCGCGAACCGCCGGATCGTTGTTGATGACGCGCGCGATATCATTGGCGAGCTTAATGATAAGCTTTGCATTGTGATAACTTGGCGCGGCCTTACCAGCAAAGAACTTAACGCGCGGCACCCAATCCAGTTCCGGGCGCGAGCGAATTTGATCGTAAAGGGCGACGGCTTCCACAAGGTTTAGAAGCTGACGCTTATATTCGTGGATGCGCTTGATCTGAATATCGAACATGGCCGATGGATCAAGGCGGATACCCATGCGCTGCGCGACGAGATTGGCCAGTCGCACCTTATTCTGACGCTTGATCTGCGCGAACTTCTCACGGAAGCCGGCATCGTCTGCAAAGGGGTCGAGGGCGACGAGCTTTTCCGCATCGTCGAGGAAATCATCGCCGATGGACTGGCGGATGAGGTCGGTCAGGCCGGGGTTGCACTGCATCAGCCAGCGGCGCGGAGTAATGCCGTTGGTCTTGTTGTTGATGCGGTTGGGGTAGAGCATGTGAAGGTCGGAAAACACCGTTTCCTTCATGAGCTCTGTGTGAAGGGCAGACACGCCGTTGATGGAATGCGAGCCAATAAAGGCCAGATTGCCCATGCGCACGCGGCGCTCTCCACCTTCCTCGATGAGCGAGATGGAGCGGATCTGCTGATCGACCAGCTTCTTTTCCTTGCGGGCGAAGACCAGCGTCTGGGCATTGATCGCGTAGATGATCTGCATGTGGCGCGGCAACAGGCGCTCCAGCAATGGCACGGGCCAACTTTCCAGCGCTTCGGGCAGAAGCGTGTGGTTGGTGTAGGAGAATGTGCCCTGCGTGAGCTTCCACGCTTCATCGAAATCCAGCCCATGCACGTCGCACAGAAGGCGCATCATTTCGGCGATGGAAATGGCCGGATGCGTATCGTTGAGCTGGATGGAGACCTTGTCCGGCAGGTTGGTGAAATCTGGATATTGCTGCAAGTGGCGGCGCAGAATGTCCTGAAGGGATGCCGACGAGAAGAAATATTCCTGACGCAGGCGCAGTTCCTGCCCCGCCGGGTTGGCATCGGCAGGGTAGAGAACGCGGGTCAGGGATTCTGCCTTGTTGCTTTCGCGCAGCGCGCCGATGTGATCACCGGCGTTGAAGGCGGCAAGCAGGATGGGGTCGATCGGCTGTGCTGACCAGAGCCGCAGCGTGTTGACGCGGGTGCCGCGCCAGCCGACGACCGGCGTGTCGAAGGCGGTCGCGATCATGCGCTCGGATGGCTTCCAGACGAACCGCTCAGGGTCTTCATATCCACCGACGGTTTCGACGCCACCGCCAAAACCGATTTCATAGGAGCTTTCGCGGCGCTCGAATTCCCATGGGTTGCCGTGAGCAAGCCATGTCTCAGGCAATTCCACCTGCCAGCCATCGGCCATCTGCTGGCGGAAAAGGCCGTGCACGTAGCGAATGCCGTAGCCGTAAGCCGGAATATCCACGGTTGCCATGGACTCCATGAAGCAGGCGGCGAGGCGGCCAAGACCACCATTGCCCAGCGCCGCATCAGGCTCCAGCCCGGCAATGACGTCATACTCGACACCAAGCGAGGTCAGCGCTTCCTTGATCTGGCCCATCAATCCGAGATTGGAGATGGCGTCGCGCATCAGGCGACCAATCAGAAACTCCAGCGACAGATAATAAACGCGCTTGGAATCATGCTGGTAAGCCTTGCGGGTGGATTCCATCCACTTGTCGATAACGCGGTCGCGGATGACGAGAATGGTGGCTGTCAGCCAGTCATGCGGCTTTGCGACCTTGACGTCCTTACCGATGCGGTAGGTCAGTCGCTCAATGATTTCGGAAGCCAGAACTTCCGGTTCGGAGCTGCGCGGGGCGGGGCGGGGAAGATCGTTTGTTTCGAGTTTATTGATCATTGGTCGGTCAGCACCTTGTTGGGAGGATAGTGTCTGATTCTGTCGATCGGCGCGGCTGTCGTGGTTGCAATTTATGCACCGATACGCGGTCGTGGCAACAGCCGTTTTGTCGGAAACGTGAATGACTTAGAGAGTTAAGACATGCTTATAAACGCCGTGCGAAAACAATAAAAAACCACGCAAACCGGCGTGGTTTGCGTGGTGTATCAGAGGACAGTTAAAACTTTAGTTTGTAAGGCGGCTGACGTTTCCTGCGGCTTTCTTGGCGATATCGCCAAAGGCCGCGACAATCTCTTCCATATTCTCGGGCGCGTAGTAGTTGTCGAGGCTTGTGGCGCAGGCTTGAAGCAGAGACTTGCCCTTGTCCGGCGCCATGAAGGCGATGGTGAAGATCTTTATGTCATCCTTTTTCGCGTTGGCGCAGGTTGCGCGGACCTGCCCGTCAATCGAAGGGTTCCATGTTGAGCTGTAGCCGGTCATTTCACCATCGGTCATCAGCACGATGTAACGATTGTAAAAGGCGTTGCCCTTGGCTGCGTGCTCTTTACCTTCCGCCGTGGTTTCGAGCTTGCCATTGTCGCTTTTCAGCGCGTTGTAGGCTGTCTTCAACGCAGAGTCCGCGTTGGTTCCGCCTTGGGGAAATTGTGGGATGGCCTGGACATAGGTGTTTGCCCTGGCGGTTCCCCAACTCATCTGCTGCGCGCTGAAACTGGCATCATTATAGGCAATTGCGGCGGTGCGCACGAGGGTCGATTCCGGCGATGAGCCTGCCTTGTAGCTCGGGTCTGATGTGTTGAGCGTTGTCACCAGAAAGCTGACTGCCGTTTTCAGCGAGGTGCTCTTGTTGACATAGCATGGGTAGGTGGCCGGAAGGTTCGGGTAATATCCCCAAGAGGCTGCCGTATAATTCTGGCAGGACCATTTGCTTTTATCGATGGTGTCGGTTTTGAACGACATGGAGCCGGAGCGGTCGAGAACCAGATACATCGACATGGGCGAACCATTGTTGAAACTGCTTTGCGATGTGCTGGTGGCGCTGAGCGTGATTGACTTAGCACCGATGAACTCCAGCATCGGATTGAGCGGCATCTGGTAATTGATGGTGGTGGAAACCTTGAAGCCGGTGCCCTTATCCGTCTTGAACCGGGATGTGGCGGTTCCGATTGCCACGCCAGCCGCCTTCTTTTCCACGTCGCTCAGCGCATTTGCTGCGAGGGTCGGGTCGAGCATTTTTTTGTCATCGTCACTCAATTCCTGCGCAAATTCAGAGGCGCTGAGAAATCTGGTCACTTCGGTCTTGAGCTCTTCATCGCTCTTTTCGCCGGCGGATTCGCGGAATTTCGTGGCAGCGGCGAGTGTTGCGGCGTCGGCGGCATTCTGCATATCGGATTTGACCTGAAGCGCTCTGGTGAGCTCAAGCCCGGCCCCCGCCACGCCCATCAGCAAGGGCAGCGTCAAGGCTGTCATGATTGCAAAGTTACCCTGCCGGTCGCGCAACAGAGCGCCCAGACGTGTCTTCATTCCAGCCCTGTTGAACATCATGTCCACCTGTTCAATTGTAACCCTTGTGAGAGGTCTACAGGCGGGTAATGTAGATTTTCCTAACGTTACGTCAGCAATTTTACGGAATGCTCGAAACGGCACATTTTTCTGTTGAAAAACAGGGAGATGCGCCAAGCTGGCGCAGCGCGCTGTACCATTTCGAGGCAGAGCTGTGCGTCTTGTCTATTCCTTGACGGGAATGACGTCGACGGCCTGCGTTGCCTGCTGGTTTCCGTAGCTTTTCAAGACACCGATGACGGGGGCGACATCGGAGTAGTCGCGACCGTAACCCACCACGATGTGGTCATTTCCTGCGACGACGTCATTGGTCGGGTCCAGCTCGATATAGCCTGTCGTTTCGCCGCACCACACGCGCACCCAGGCATGCATGGCGTCTGCGCCCTCTAGTCGCTCCTTGCCCGGTGGTGGGGTGGTGCGCAAAAAGCCGCTGACATAGCCTGCGGGAATGCCGAGGCTGCGGAGCGCCGAAATCATGATATGCGAGAAATCCTGACAGACGCCGCGTTTCAGTTTGAAGGCCTGCGCGGGGGTCGTATCGACGGTGGTTGCTTCGCCGTCATATTTGAAATCCTTGTAGATGCGTTTGCAGAGTGCCAGTGCAATATCACGGATGGTCATGTCAGGTGTGATGATTTCGCGCGCATAGGCGGCAATCGCGGCGTTCTCGCCGATGCGTGGGCTGAAGCCTGCGAGATGATGCGGGGACTGCGCATCAAGCGACCAGACGGTTGCCAGTTCCCGCGGCAATCGGGATAGCGTCGGCGAGAAATCCGCAGGTAGTGACGCGCTATCCACCGAAACGCGGGCCTGCATGCGAATATCCAGCTTGTCGTGCGGTGCGCGCAGAAAGACTGACGTCGCGCTTTGCTGGAAGAAATCATTGAACGCGGTGCGCTCTTCCGGCGTGGGTGAAACGCTCAAAGAACCGGCGATCAGCCTCTGGCGTCCGGGAATGGACAGCGGCATGACGCGAATGATGTGGCGCGCACCGGATGCCAGCGTATCATAGAGATAACCCATGTGCAGGTTGAGATCGTAAAGCATGGATTATCCGAGATATGTCTGGGCCAGAAGGTCCGAAAGATGTTCGAGATCCTGCTCCAGTTGCCGGAAGACAGCGGGCGACAGGTTTTCCGGCGTCAGCACGGCAAGGCCAGAATGGATGCGCATCACTTCGCGGTAGAAGGGCGACATCTGGCCGTTGACGAAGGCATTGGGCAGTTGCTCGACCTCGGTGCGGATCTCGTTGAGCTGGAACAGGATGGAGCGCGGATTGAGCGGATCAAGGCCGAGCAGGTCCATCACCGTCAGGGCTGCCGTGTTCACATTGTAGCGGCGGCGGTGGGTCATGACGCTATCGCCGATTTCCAGCAGCATGTCATAGGAACCATCAGGCGCGTCCGGCCCGCTCATATGGCCGAGAAGCCGGGTCAGATGCAGCCCGCGTTCCAGATAACGGCCAATGGACAGGAACCGCCAGCCGGTAAAGCGATACATGTTTTCGTGCACCAGACCGGCAAAGCCCGCAAGCTTGCGCAGGAGCACCGTCATGGCATGGGTCGCGTCATCACCGGCTGCGACCTTGCTCTGGAAGCGGCGTGCGGTTTTGGCGAGATCGTTCAGCGCCAGCCAGCCATCGGGTGAGAAGCGGTCGCGGATATTGCTAGCGGAATAGATCGCGCTGTTGAGATTGGCGATGAGGCTTGCCGGGACGGCGACCTCAACATCGATATCGATGGTTTCGAGATATTCGGTGACGTGGGCGAGCAGCGGCTGCTTCGGATCTGCCGACTCGGCAAAGCGGGCGTGCCATGCGCGCAGAATGCGAAGCGCCCCTTCGGCCCGTTCGATATAACGGCCAAGCCAGAAGAGATTGTCTGCCGCACGGCTGGGCAGGCTACCGGGCATGTTGCGGATAAAGTCTTCTTCGGCGGGCAAAAGCGTTGTGCGTTCTACCGGCTTATTCGAGACAATCCACACATCGGCGGCGCTACCGCCAGCCTGCATGGCAATGGCCGCCGTATCATTGCTGCGACCGATGCGGGCGAAACCACCCGGCATGACCTGCCAGCCATCCTGCGTGCGGGCTGCAAAAACGCGCAGGCTCATGGGGCGCGGCACCAGCTTGCCATCGACATAGGCCGGTGTGGTGGACAGCGTTACTGCTTCCTGGCCCACCAGCTTGTTGCCATCGCTCGCCAGCCAGTCGCCGATGGAATCTTTTGCCGTTTCGCGCAGCGACGAGCCGAGAACCGACTGGCCGTTATCATCAAAGAAGGGCAGGCGCGAATAGGCCGGGCCGATGACCATGCGCTCTATATTGCGCGCCACATGTTCCCGCTCGGAAGGCTGGCCGCACCACCATGTCGCAATCGACGGCATGGCTAGGTCTTCGCCCAGCATGTTTCTGCAGATAGCAGGCAAAAAGGCGAGCAGCGCGCGGGTTTCCAGAATGCCGGAGCCGAGCGCATTGACGATGCTGAGCGAGCCGGATCGCAGCGCCTGCACCATGCCGGGCGTGCCGATATGGGAGTTCTGGTCCAGCTCCAGCGGGTCTGTATAGGAGGCATCAAGCCGCCGCCACAAGACGCCGATAGGTTTGAGACCCGCCACGGTGCGCACCATGACGCGGTTGTTGACAACAGTCAGGTCTTCGCCTTCCAGCAGCATGAAGCCGAGATAGCGGGCGATATAGGCGTGTTCGAAATAGGTTTCGCTGGCAGGTCCGGGCGTTAAGACCGCAATGCGCTCATCCGGGTGCTGGCGGTGGGATTGCAGCGTATCGCGAAACCCGCCGAAGAAGGATGCTAGGCGGTGGACGTGGGATTCGGCATAGATATCGGAAAAGGCGCGGGTGGTGGCGACGCGGTTTTCCAGCGCAAAGCCAGCGCCCGAAGGGGCCTGCGTGCGGTCTGCCAGCACCCACCAGTTGCCATCCGGTCCACGGCCGATTTCGAAGGAGCAGAAATGCAGGTAGTGGCCGTTTGCCGGTTTGACGCACGCCATGGCGCGCAGATATTCCGGGTTGGATGCAATCAGCGCAGGCGGCACATAGCCCTGCTGCACCAGCCGGTTCTCACCGTAGAAATCCGCAACGACGTTTTCCAGCAGATTGGCGCGCTGGACGATGCCGCGCGTGACAGCCTCCCATTCCTTCTCATCGATGAGGACGGGAATGTGGGAGATGGGCCAGTTGCGCTCGCTGTTCCCTTGCGCGCTGTAATCACGGTAAAACACGCCGGCATCGCGCAGGTAACGGTCCGTGCGGGCAAAACGCTCATGCAGCTCGCGTTCGCTCATATGCGACAGCGCATTGACGAATGTCTGCCAGACAGGGCGAATGCGACCGTGGATATCGAGCATTTCATCGGCAATGCCGGGCAAGGACTCGTAGCCCAGCATGGTTTCCATGCCGGGCTTTGCCTCTATCCGTTGCCTTGCCGGTGTCTTTGCCAACTCACACTCCCTGCGGGCGTCTTAAATCAAGCGTCAACGGAAATTCCGGCGACGCCGCTTCCGGCCACAAAGGATATTGTCCGGCCGTATGTCCCCACGGCTCGAAACGGGCAAGCCGTCTGGCTTCGGCCTCATTTCCATTGATGGGGAATGTCTCATAGGTGCGCCCACCGGGGTGAGCAACATGATAGATGCAGCCACCGATCGATCGGTTCGACCATGTATCATATATGTCGAAGGTCAACGGAGTGTTGACCGGCAGAGCGGGATGTAGCCCCTGCGCGGGCTGCCACGCCTTGAAGCGAACGCCCGCGACGGACACGCCGGAAACATCGGTCTGCTTCATCGGCACGGCACGACCGTTGCAGGCGACCGTGTAGCGGGATGGATTGGAGGTTTCCAGCCGGACCTGCAAGCGCTCCACCGAGGAATCGACATAGCGAACCGTTCCGCCAATGGCACCCTGTTCGCCCATGACATGCCAAGGCTCCAGCGCCTGGCGAAGCTCGAGCTTGGAGCCTTCATATTCCACCTCTCCAAAGAAGGGGAAGCGGAATTCCAGCTGGGCCGTGAACCATTCCGGCTTCACATCAAAGCCGTTTTCCTTGAGGTCCGCCAAGACATCGAGGAAATCCGCCCAGATGTAATGAGGCAGCATGAAGCGGTCTGCCAGCGCCGTGCCCCAGCGCACGAAGCGCCCGCTCGACGGGTTTTTCCAGAAGCGGGCGATGAGGGCGCGGACCAGCAATTGCTGGGCCAGCGACATGCGGGCATTCGGCGGCATTTCAAAGCCACGGAACTCGACAAGGCCGAGGCGTCCTGTCGGGCCATCCGGTGAAAACAGCTTGTCGATGCAGATTTCGGAACGGTGCGTGTTGCCGGTGACATCAGTCAGCAGGTTGCGGAACAGGCGGTCCACGAGCCAGGGCAGAGGCGGCGCGCCTTCACCCGGCATCGGCACCTGCGCCATGGCGATTTCAAGCTCGTACATGCTGTCATGACGGGCTTCATCGATGCGCGGTGCCTGGCTTGTCGGCCCGATGAAGAGGCCTGAGAACAGGTAGGACAGCGAAGGATGGCGCTGCCAATGCAGCACAAGGCTTTTCAGAAGATCGGGACGGCGCAGGAACGGGCTGTTTTCAGGATTGGCCCCGCCCACGACCACATGGTTGCCGCCGCCGGTGCCGGTGTGGCGACCGTCGATCATGAACTTGTCCGCACCCAATCGTGTCTGGCGTGCGTCCTCATAGACGGCCGATGTGATATCGACGCAATCCTTCCAGCTTTCCGCCGGATGGATGTTGACCTCGATGACGCCGGGATCGGGCGCGACGCGGATGACATTCATGCGCTCGTCATGGGGTGGCGTGTAGCCCTCAATATGGACGGGCAGGCCAAGATCGGTCGCTGCGGCCTCGGCTGCGGCCACCAGATCGAGATAATCCTCAATGCGCTCCACCGGCGGCATGAAGACGCAGAGGCGTCCGTCACGCGCTTCCACGGACATGGCGGTGCGAACTTCACCATTGATATCGCTGATGGATTGCTCGATGCGCTCCTGCGTGGCGCTGTTTGATGCCTGGAACGAGGCTTCCGGCAGAGCGCGGGCGGAGGGCGCGACGGAATCGGGCAAGGGTCCGCGAGGCACTGAAGGGTCAGCCGGGTGGATATAGGGATATTTCGACGGCGGCACATGGGGCAGTGTGCCGAGCGGGATGCGATACCCGACCGGGCTATCGCCCGGCACAAGGAAGATGCGGCCGCGCCTTGTCTTCCATTTCTCGCTCATCCATCGTTTTTCCGATGTCGCCTTGGCGTTCCAGGCCTGCACCGGCAGAACATAGCCCGTGGGCGTCGTCAGGCCACGCTCGAACACGCGGGCGATACGGTTGCGCTCTTCCGGGTCTTCAAGCTTGGAATTGGATGGATCGACATTGTCGGGAAGGTTGCCTTCCTTGACCAGCCATTCCGCCGGATCTTCGTAAGCGGGCAGCACCAGTTCAGGTGCGATGCCGATGTTTGAGGCGATGCTGGTCAGCAGCTTTTCGGCATCTTCCGATGTCACGCCGGTGTCGGCACCTTCGCGCGCGACCAGATCGGGATTGTGCCAGACGGGCTTGCCGTCCTTGCGCCAATAGAGCGAGAACGTCCAGCGCGGCAGGCTTTCGCCCGGATACCACTTGCCCTGACCATAATGCAGGAAGCCGTTGGGCGCGAAGCGTTCCCGCAGCTTGCGGATCAGCACGTCGGCCTTTTCGCGCTTGGTGGGGCCAACGGCGTCGGTGTTCCATTCCCCGGATTCGAAATCATCGATGGACACGAAGGTCGGCTCGCCGCCCATGGTGAGGCGCACGTCCTGCTCGGCCAGAACCTTGTCCACCTGTTCGCCCAGCGCATTCAGCCGATCCCAGCTTTCGTCGGAAAACGGCTTGGTGATGCGCGGATGCTCGGCCACACGGGTGACCTCCATGTCGAAAGCGAATTCCGTGTTGGCCTCGCCATAATAACCGCCGGAAATGGGGGCGGCATTGCTGAAATGGGGTGTTGCGGCCAGCGGCACATGGCTTTCGCCGGTCAAAAGGCCGGACGTCGGGTCAAGCCCCACCCAGCCAGCACCGGGAAGATAGACCTCCGCCCAGGCGTGAAGATCTGTGAAATCCACTTCCGTTCCCGATGGGCCATCCAGCGCCTTCAGGTCCGGCGTCAACTGGATGAGGTAACCCGAGACGAAACGCGCCGCAAAGCCCAGATGGCGCAGGATCTGCACCAGAAGCCAGCTTGTGTCGCGGCAGGAGCCCTTGGCGGTTCCGAGCGTTTCTTCCGGCGTCTGCACACCGGTTTCCATGCGGATGACATAGCCGATATCGCGTTGCAGGCGGGCGTTCAGACCCACGACCATATCGACCGTCGGCTGCCCTGACGTCCAGTCGAGTGTTTTCAGATAGTCTGCCAGAAGCGGGCCTGTCGGTTCCGGCGTCTGATAGATGGAAAGATCGGCCTTCAATGTTTCGGGATATTCGAACGGCCAATAGGTGGCGCTTTCCTCGACGAAGAAATCGAACGGATTATAGACGGTCATATCCGCGACGAGATCGACCTCGATCCTGAATTCGGTAACCGGATCAGGAAAGACGAAGCGGGCGAGGAAGTTGCCGTAGGGGTCCTGTTGCAGGTTCACGAAGTGATTGGCAGGCGTGACCTTCAACGAGTGGCTGATGACCTTGGTGCGAGAATGCGGCGCAGGCTTTAATCTGATGATCTGCGGTCCAAGGCGGATTGGACTGTCATATTTGTAATGCGTCAGATGATAGATGCTTGCTTTGATCGACATGCTGGCCCTTGCCCGGTTTTTCCGGTTTGCGCGGATGGTGCCGCCCCTCTTTGATTGTCCATTTTGATATCCCCGACAGCGCTGGCGGGTTTCCCAATGAACTCTTATTGCTGCGACTTTGTGCAATGCACGCAAATAAAGCAAGGACGTTTTGCCCGCCGTCACGCATTGCGGCACCTCAGCGCTTTTCCAGTGTTTGTTGGGAAGTGGACAAGCTTTGCCGTCATGCTATTGCTGTCATCACATGCAATGATATTCGACGGCCTAACAAAAGTCCCACAATTTACAAAATCATGGAAATGGCAAGGTACTGATGGCGCAAGGTAATCCTTCCACCGAAACCGTGGTCCCACCCTCGTTCGATCTGGATTTCAAATCGCAATTGAAGATGATGGGCAGTGCTTTCTGGACCTCTCCGGTGCGCGGCAGGCTGATTTTTTTGATGGCAGCACTGCTGACCGTCATTCTGGTGACGGCCTATGGTCAGGTGAGGCTGAACCAGTGGAATGCGCCATTCTACAACGCGCTGGAGCGGCGCGATCTCGCAGCCTTTCTGAGCGAGCTGAAAGTCTTCGTCGTCATTGCCGGAACACTCTTGCTGCTCAACGTCTTCCAGACGTGGTTGAACCAGACGACGGCGCTGAATATGCGCGAGGGCCTTGCCAAGGACATGGTGGACCAATGGTTCAAGCCGGGCCGGGCAGCGCGGCTTGCTGGCTTCGGTGCGATCGCCGTGAACCCGGATCAGCGCCTGCATGACGATGTGCGCAATCTGGCCGAAAGCAGTACCGCACTTGCCATCGGGCTGGTCAACGCCACCATCATTCTCGTCAGTTTCATCGGCGTGCTCTGGGGTCTGTCGGCGGGCTTTGCCATCGAGATCGGCGGCAAGATGGTGGAAATTCCGGGCTACATGGTGTGGGCAGCGCTGATCTATGCGGGCTCTGCGTCGTTTCTGAGCAACCTCGTGGGCTACCGGCTGGTGCCGCTGAATGCGGAACGCTACTCAAAGGAAGCGGAATTGCGCTTCTCGCTGATGCGGGCCAGCGAAAACGTGACCGCGATCACGCTTGCGCGCGGCGAAAAGAACGAGCGTCACCGCATCGGTGAAGATATCAATGCCGTGCTGGCGGTTATCCGGGGGCTGGCCATGGCGCTGACCCACCTGACATGGGTTTCCTCGGGATATGGATGGCTTGCCGTCGTTGCGCCGATCCTGATTGCCGCACCGGTCTATTTTTCCGGAAACCTGAGCTTTGGTGGCTTGATGATGGCCGTGGGTGCCTTCAACCAGGTCAATGTCGCCCTGCGCTGGTACATCGACAATTTCGGCCCCATCGCCTCCTGGAAGGCCAATTTGCAGCGCGTATCGGTGTTTCGCAATGCCTTGATCCAGATGGACAGCGTGGAGCGCCATGGCAATGCCATCGAAATCGAGCGGACCACGACAGGCCCGGTGCGGCTGACATCGGTTGAAATCTCGCCGGAGGCCGGTGGGCTGGATCTGTCGCGTGTTTTCCGTCTGCGCGAAGCACCTGTGGAAATCAATGTCGGTGACCGCCTGATTGTGAACGGCGATCAGGGCGTCAACCGGCGTCTTTTCTTCGCGGCTCTTGCCGATCTGTGGCCGTGGGGGCGCGGCACCATCACCATGCCGCCGCGTGAGGAATCGCTTTTCATTGCCCAGCACGGCTATCTGCCCGCCGCCCCCTTGCGCGAGATACTCTGCTATCCGCGCAGCCCGCAGAAGTTTCAGGAACAGGAGTTTCTGGATGCCATGGAAAAATGCGGGCTCAGCCACATCATTCCGCGCATGGGCGATCATGTGCGCTGGGACAAGACATTCGATTCAGACGAGCAGGCCTGCGTGCGCGTTGCCAATGCGCTGATGCTGAAGCCGCGCTGGCTGTTTATCGATGATCTTCTCGAAGGTCTGGAGACGGAAACCGTGGACCGGCTGACAGCGGTGCTGGCCGGGATGACGGACACGGCCATCGTGTATATTGGCCGCTCCGATGCCATCATGCAGGTTCTGGAACCGCGTGTCGTGCATCTGGACCTGATTAAAACCTAGAGGGTGCCGGGCGGCAGGTCGCCTTTCCCTTTTGCGCAATCGAAGAGGCCGGGACGATGGTATCGCCCCGGCCTTTATTGTTCTCGCAGTTGAGCTTTCACTCCACTGTCCGGTCGTCAGACGGCGATTTTGCCGCCGCCGGCCTTGGTGATTGCAACGACGGCCGGGCGAACCGGCATGTTGTCCTTGAAGTCAGGCCAGCGCGTGGAAAGATCCTCGTAATAGGACGGGCGGCCATGGCCGGACCAGTCTTCGCCACCATCGCCCGGATGCTGAACGGCCACGAAGGCGGTTTCATCATCGGGGGTGAACAGCGGGCCGCACATTTCAGCGCCAACGGGGACGCGGAAGAACAGCTTCGATGTGGCGCGGGCTTCGCCTTCCGTATCCACGGCCCAAAGACCGTCGGTGCGGCCTGTCTGCTTGTTGTTGTTGCCGTCTGTCGAAACCCAGAGACGACCGGCAGCATCGACTGCACAATTGTCCGGCATGCCGAACCAGCCATTCTTGGTGGTCTCGGTGGAGAAGGTCGCACCAACAGCTGCAACGGAAGGATCACCGCACTTCAGCAGCACTTCCCACTTGCCGGAGGTAGCAGTGAAATCGCCGTCGTTTTCGGCAATCTCGATAATGTGGCCAAAGGCGTTTTCTGCCCGCGGGTTGGCCGCATTGACCTGATCTGCCTTGCGCTTGGTGTTGTTGGTCAACATGACGTAGACCTTGCCATTGACGCCGTTTGGCTGAACGTCTTCGGGGCGGTCCATCTTGGTGGCGCCCAGCACGTCGCCTGCACGTCGGCATTCGATCAGAACATCTGCCTGGCTGGCGAAACCGTTTTCAGCGGTGAGGGGGCCCTGACCGTGGATCAGTGGCAGCCACTGCATGGTGCCGTCTTCATTGAACTTGGCAACGTGCAGCGTGCCCTTGTCCAGCAGGTTCATGTTGGCCGCACGGTCGTTCGGGTTGAACGTGCCTTCGGTCACGAACTTGTAGACATAGTCGAAGCGTTCGTCGTCACCGAGATAGAAGACGACCTTACCGTTCTTGGCGACGATCGATTCGGCACCCTCATGCTTCGTGCGACCGAGCGCGGTGCGCTTCTTCGGCGTAGACGTTGGGTCCATGGCGTCGACTTCGACGATCCAGCCGAAGCGGTTCGGCTCGTTTGGCTCTTTCGAAAGATCGAAACGGTCGTAGAAGTTGCCCCACTCATAGCCGCCTTCCGGCACGCCATAACGCTTGTAGTTGGCGGCTTCCTTGTGACCTTCCGGCAGCTTGCCGGTGAAGTAACCGTGGAAGTTTTCTTCCGCCATGATGTAGGTGCCCCATGGCGTTACGCCGCCGGCACAGTTGTTCAGGGTGCCGATGGCGCGAGTGCCTGTGGCATCTGCCGATGTTTTCAGGCGATCATGACCTGCTGCGGGGCCGGTGATTTCCATGGGCGTGTTGGTGGTGATGCGGCGGTTGTACTTGCCATCCGTCACGACCTTCCACTTGCCGTCTACCTTGCGGATTTCAACAATGGTGCCGCCATGGGCTGCCATTTCGACATCCACCTGCTCCTTGCTGAGCGCGCCCTGCTTGATCTTGCCATCCACGACCTTGACGAGGCCCGGGAACATCAAATGAGGGTTGGTGTATTCGTGATTGACGACGAGCAGGCCGTGCTCACTCGAACCTTCGAGCGGAATGAAGCCGACATAGTCGTTATTGTAGCCAAACTGCTTGCTCTGAGCCTCAGCGGTCTGCTTGGTCGGATCGAACTCGGGAGCGCCTGGCAGCACCGCATCGCCCCAGCGCAGCAGGATATCGGCGTCATAGCCTTCTGCCACGTGGTGGGTGGCATCGACGCCAGCTTCCACCTCGGTGAAGTTGAAGGCGGAGCCGCCCTTGCTCTGGGCGCGGGCTTCATCGGCGGTGATCAGGGCGACAGGGCTGATGGTCGCGGCAATTGCCGAAACGGCAAGCGAGCCCTGCAGAAAATTGCGACGTGAGAAGCGCTGGCTGATGATTTCGCCCATTGTGGGGTTGGCACTTGCGTTGTGGCCGTCACCATCTGCGTCTTCTAGCTGGGTAGTCGGGAATATCTTCTGGGGACAGTGCTCGTTCATCGGTTAGCCTCTTTGTTAAAACGCGCCCCTAGTCTGGAGCCATTCTAACCTAGAGTTACAACATTACAGGTTTGCGACATTGCAGGCTTTCGCCGTGGATATCTGGCCGGGCCTGCGTTCGACACGGCTGTCAGGCTCCACGTCTTTCCCCGGAAACGCGATGCCGCAGAGGGCAAACCACCGATGCTTGCTGTCTTAGGGAAAGGTTAGAGTTTCAGCGGCGTCGATTTGACGGCTTTGGCAGTGGACTCGACCAGTTTCGGTGCAGCCACATGTGTGGTGCCCAGTGGTGCGATCGCGGCAATCAGCAAAAGCGCGAGGATGGTGACGATGACGAACACAGTCCAGTTTTCGCGTTTCTCTTTAACGGTATTCCCACTCCAGTCATATGCCATAGCGATCCTCGCCCTTTTAAGTACATTATGATGAAAGAGTACAACGTTAGAGTGCCGCAGTATGGTTAATCAAAGGTTAACGGCTCTGTCAATTCCCTTTTATACTGGAGCGCAGATTTGCGATTGCCATGTGGATATGTTCAGCGGCGATGCGCAAAAGGCAACTCTTGCGCGCATCGCATCAACTGCGGATGAAGGGTGTTGTCAGCCTCAGGTCCCGGCCAGCAGTGCCAGCGCCTGTTCATGCACGGCCTTGCTTCCGGCGGCGATGATGCGGCCCGCAGCTTCCGGCCTTCCGCCATCCCAATTGGTGATGATGCCGCCAGCCTGTTCGATGATAGGAATGAGCGCGCCGACATCGTAGGGTTTCAGGCCCGATTCAATGACGAGATCGACATGGCCACCGGCCAGCAGCGCGTAGGCATAGCAATCCACGCCATAGCGGAACAGGCGGACCTTTTCTTCCACCGCGCCGTAGAGCTTTGCTTCATCCGGTGTGAAAATATGCGGCGATGTGGTGAAGAGTATGGCGTCCGAGAGGGATTGGCAATTGCGCGTCTTGATCTGCCTGTCGCCGCCGGGGCCGAAGTACCATGCGTTTTCGCCATCGGCAAAATAGCGCTCGCCGGTGAAGGGCTGATCCATGACGCCCATGACGGCGCGACCTGACGATTGAAAGCCGATCAATGTTCCCCAGACGGGCAGGCCCGAAATGAAGGCGCGGGTGCCATCGATGGGGTCTATGACCCAGACATGCTCCCGGTCCGTGCCGACGCTGCCATGTTCTTCGCCCAGAATGCCGTGGTCCGGAAAGCGCTCCGTGATCAGGGCGCGGATCGCCGTTTCGGCTGCCTGATCGCCCTCTGTCACCGGGTCATAGCCACCATCCTGCTTGTTGGCGACGGCGATGCCGGTGCGAAACCGGGGCAGGGTCTCCGCCTTGGCGGCATCAGCAAGACGAAAGAAGAAGTCGCGATCTGGCAGCATCATTTTCCTCGGCAATGGAAGCAATTGGCCCATTGCATAACCCGGCAGGCCGTGTTCGTCCACAGAGGTTGAAAACCATGCTGTGCACGCGCCTTGTGCGTTGCGGCCTAAAATAATGGCAAAGCCGCAAAAATCAGCACAAAATATAAGCAAATTAAAATATGCTTGACAATTGTGCAGTTGTTGCTAATGTCTCCTCACAGTCTTTGACTGTAAATACCCTCCTTGGGTGTTTCCTCCCTAGACTTGACCGCGCCAAGGCGCGGTTTTTTTTGGCCGTGTCACGGCGGTGGTCAACGTTGGAGGGTTGGGCTGCGGCCTATTCGGCGGCGAATGCCATGTCGATGGCGTATTCGGAAACGAACATCGCCATCTGGCGCATGAAGCTGTCGAGCGCCGCCTGCACCGCGAAAAAGTCCGGTGTTTTCACAAGCGTCTTCTCGTCCACATAAAGCGACCGGCTAACCTCGATCTGCAGGGCATGCAGTGAGCGAACGGGGCGTCCGTAATGTTCGGTAATGAAGCCGCCAGCATAGGGTTTGTTGCACACGGCGGTGAAGCCCAACTCTTCCAGAACATAGAGTGCTGCGCGGGAAATTTCTGCAGACGCGCTGGTGCCGAAGCGGTCGCCGATGATGATGTCAGGGCGGACATTGGAATTGGCAAGGCGGATATTGCCCGGCATCGAATGGCAATCGATCAGCACCGCCATGCCGAAATTGGCATGGGTGCGCGAAACGAGCTTCCGCAGGCAGGCGTGATAGGGCTTGTAGATGCTCTCGATGCGCTCGATTCCCTCATCGACGGTGAGGCGGCGCGCATAGATATCCATATTCTCGGCCACGATGCGTGGCACCGTGCCAAGCCCGCCTGCGACCCGCATGGAGCCGATATTGGCGTAGGATGGGAGCGGGCCATCGAACATGCGCGGATCAAGCTCGTAGGGCTCGCGGTTCACGTCGAGAAAAGCACGGGGAAAATTGGCCTTGAGCATGGGCGCGCCGAGATCGACAGCGCCTGAAAACAGCTCATCGACGAAATGATCTTCCGAGCGGCGGATCTCATAAGCATCGAGGCGGGATGATTCGAGGAAGGAAATGGGGTAGCAGCGGCCGCTATGGGGAGAGTTGAATACAAACGGAATGCTGTGAACGGCCGGTTCGTGCACTTCGAAGAGTTCGTACTCGCCCGTTACCCAGTCCATTCCGCCCCGTTTACCATGTCATAATTCTGCCAGAAGCTTCATGTTGCCAGTTAAGGCAGAGCAAGTCCATACTGTGTATCAGTCGTCCAAGCCACGATTCTGCCGTTCACATGATATTTACTGAACATGCGGTATGATCAGGGTAAGGTATTCCCAGAAATCCAGAAGCTACGGTCATTTAAATGGTACAGAAAATTCTTCTCGCAGAAGATGACAATGATATGCGCCGCTTTCTCGTGAAGGCGCTTGAGAAAGCCGGTTACAAGGTTTCCTCCTTCGATAACGGCGCAAGCGCCTATGACCGGCTTCGTGAGGAGCCTTTCTCGCTTCTCCTGACCGACATCGTGATGCCGGAAATGGACGGGATAGAGCTTGCCCGCCGCGCAACCGAACTCGACCCTGACCTCAAGGTCATGTTCATCACCGGTTTTGCAGCCGTTGCGCTCAACGCTGATTCGAAAGCACCGAAGGACGCAAAGGTCCTTTCCAAGCCATTTCACCTTCGCGACCTCGTCGACGAAGTGAACAAACTCCTTGTGGCATAAGGCTTCGCATAAACCTTTCACAAAACTGAAAAAAAGCAGTTGACGCTTCATCCAGTTTCGTGATTTATGCGCCGCAACGGAGGGCGTGTAGCTCAGCGGGAGAGCACTACGTTGACATCGTAGGGGTCACAGGTTCAATCCCTGTCACGCCCACCATCCAGTTTCAAAAAGGCTTTCGGGAAACCGGAAGCCTTTTTTGGTTTTGGTGCATGCGCACCCGAGTTGGGCGTTTGCACCAGCATTAAACCTGCAGGCCTGACACAATCATCACCCTTGCTTTTTACCTGTGGTATAGGTTGCCTCTATCCGCACAAGGAACAGCGCCATGGCTAAAATCAAACTGATCGTTCTTGCCGCCTACAAGGCCGACGACGAGGGCAACATGGTCGAGGCATTCGAGCCAAGGCAAATGCCAACGGAAGAGCGCGCCGTGCGCGAGGGCAAGGCCCTGGCGAGCCAGTATGACGGTGTCCTGGCCTGGGCACGCGATGCAGACCCCGACATGGGCGAATACGGCCCTCCGGTGATTATCTACCAGCACGGCGAAATTCCCGATATTGGATGATACTTGCTCGGGGCGGGGTTGCGCGGGCCGATTCGATCTTGGCTGCCCCTGCATCCGTCGTAGGCACTCAGATTGCTTTCGAACGCCTCAATGAAAGCAGCCGCCCAGTGTTAACCGGACGGCTGCAAATGGTGGTAAGCGTATTGAGGCGACTATCTGCCACCAGGTCTTTCTGACGCAGCACGACCGCCGCAGCGCGAGCCGTCGCTGGCCCTATCGCTGGCATAGTTACAAGCCGCGTTTGCAATGCTTCCGAACGACAGAAGTGCAAGAATGGCAACAGAAAGAATTTTCATGAAATGATCCTTCATGCGCCGGATTGGCGCAATGCAGGAAGCGTTGCAGCTCACTTAAATAGCAAGTGCTAAATTAAAATATTCGAACCTTTATTGGGCTGGACTATGATTTCATTCATCACGACGGTTATTTGAAGCCAATTCGCTAATATCGCACTTACATGGACGCGCAGTTGTCGAATGTCTGGTCTGTGCCCATCCACACGCGGGGAAGGATCGCCCGTGGAAGGCAAACGCGTTGCGTCCCGGTGACTTGACCCTCAAACCTCGATCTTCTCCACCACCAATGTGCGCCCATGGGCCGACGCTATGCGCACGCGGGTGCCGGCGGGGAGGTCGGTGCCTTGGACGGGCCACCATGTGTCATCCAGTCGGATCCTGCCTCGGCTTTCTGCGATGGGTTCTTGCAGGGTGGCGGTGCGGCCTATGAGGCTGGCTTCGCGCTGATTGAGGAAGGGCTCATCGGTTCTGGCGTGGTCGCGGCCATAATAGCGGCGTCCAAGGAGTGCGAAGGCAATGGAGAGGACGGCGAACAACAGGAGCTGTACGTGCCAGCCCCAGAGAGCCGTATCCCAGAGGGCCAGCGAGATCGCTCCGATGACGAGGGCTGCGGCACCGATCCAGATGAGGAACACGCCGGGGGCGACGAGTTCGGCGGCCAGCAGGAGGGCGGCGAGTATCCACCAACTCCACGGGCCGAGATCGGTCACGAGCCTGGCTATCATCTCAACGCTCCGTGGAAGGGCCGAACGGGTTGTTGGGGATGGTCACGTTGATGGTCTGGGCCGACGGGCGGCTGGACGTGGACGGAACGGAGCTGCGCTGTTTGGGCGAGGCGGCTGTATCGGGCGTGGACTGAGCATCGCTGTCGCGGCCGAACACTTCCTTGGCGATGGCGCCAATGCCGCCGAGAGAGCCGATCAGCGCGGACGCTTCCATCGGCATCAGCACGATCTTGGAGTTCTTGGCGGTGCCGATGGCGGTCATGGCTTCGGTGTATTTCTGAGCGATGAAGTAGTTGATGGCGTGGATATCACCAGCGGCGATGGCTTCGGAGACCATGCGGGTGGCATTGGCTTCGGCTTCTGCCAGACGCTCACGCGCTTCGGCGTCACGGAAGGCCGCTTCGCGCTGACCTTCGGCCTCCAGAATGGCGGATTGCTTGGCGCCTTCGGCCCGCAGAATCTGCGCAGCGCGCGAGCCTTCGGCTTCCAGAACCTGCGCGCGCTTCTCACGCTCGGCCTTCATCTGCCGGGCCATGGAATCCACGAGGTCCTTGGGCGGCGCGATATCCTTGATTTCGATGCGGGTGACCTTGATGCCCCATGGGCCCACGGCTTCATCCACCACGCGCAACAGGCGGTCATTGATGGCATCGCGGTTGGACAGAAGCTCATCGAGATCCATAGAGCCCATGACCGAGCGGATATTGGTCATGGTGAGGTTCTGGATGGCAGATTGCAGATCAGTGATCTGATAGGCCGCCTGCGCGGCGTTCAGCACCTGATAGAAGGCGACGGCATCTGCCGAGACGCTGGCATTATCCTTGGTGATGACTTCCTGCGTGGGAATATCCAGCACCTGTTCCATCACGTTCAACCTTGCACCGACGCGCTCGATATAGGGCGTGAGGATGTTGAGGCCGGGTTCCATGGTGCGGGTGTAGCGCCCGAAGCGCTCCACCGTGTAGCGATAGCCCTGCGGCACCGTCTTGATGCCTGCAAACAGCGTGAGAATGACGAGCCCCACAACGACGATCACGACAATATCGAAACCACCCAGATCAAACATCGCCATCTCCTCATGTGCTGGCAGGTGTCAGGTAGAGCAATTCCAGCAAAAGTGTAACGCGGTTTTGCGTCCGGAATTGCTCAGGGTTGGGTCAAACCCAACCTTGCAACTCCCTGCGTACAACTTTCTCGAGAACCCGCATACCCTCAGAACTGTCATTCAGGCATGGAATGTGGGAAAACTTCTCGCCGCCATTGTGGTGGAAAATCTCGCCAGCTTCGCCTGCGATTTCTTCCAGCGTTTCCAGACAGTCGGAAACGAAGCCCGGATTCATCACGGCAATGCGCTTGACGCCTTCCTTGGCCAGCCGCTCCACCGTCTTGTCGGTGTAGGGCTGCAGCCACTCTTCCGGCCCGAAACGGGACTGGAAGGTAATCATGAAGCGGTCCTTGTCCAGACCCAGCTTTTCACGCAGCAGGCGACCCGTCTTCATGCATTGGCAATGATAGGGATCGCCTTTCTTGAAGTAGGACTGCGGAATGCCGTGGAAGGAGGCGATGATCTTTTCCGGCTCCCAATCCAGCGTCGCCAGATGGGCTTTGACGGAATTAGCCAGCGCATCGATATAGGTGTCGTCGTCGTGATAGGGCGGCACGGTGCGAAGCGCTGGCTGCCAGCGCTGCTTCATCAGATATTCGAAGGCCTTGTCGTTGACGGTGGCAGTCGTTGCCGCCGCAAATTGCGGATAGAGCGGAAACAGCAGGATTTTCTCACACCCTTGCGCCTTCAGCGCGTCCATGCGTTCGGCAATGCTCGGCTTGCCGTAGCGCATGCCCCAATCGACGACGACATTGGGCAGATCGGTCAGCATCTTCGCCAAAGCCTCACCCTGATTGCGGGTATAGGTGCGCAGGTAGCTTTCGTTCAGCTCGTGGTTCCAGATCTCCTCATAGGCCTTGCCCACCTTCTGCGGGCGCTTGTTCAGCACGATGCCATAGAGAATGGGATACCAGAACAGGCGCGACCATTCGATGACGCGCTTGTCGCTCAAAAATTCCGCCAGATAACGGCGCATGGATTTGTAATCCGTGCCATCTGGCGTGCCGAGATTGACGAGGAGCACGCCGACCTTGCCGAAGGCGACCTTCGGGTGGTCTGCGGGGAAATGAGCTGTCTGAACCGTGGAATTATCTGCGATCATGAAATCGTCCTGAACCTGCATTGTTTGATCAGCCATACGGCAGGACCATGGTGTTGGATCATCTTGTAAAGCATCGATATCACAATCTGAATTGAAATCTTGAGTTCAGGACGTGACATTTCAACGCGTAATCTTCTGACCCATATAAAAAGCCGGCCCGCAGCGCGGACCGGCTTCAATTTCGTGTCAGCAGATCAGTTGGCTGGAACGGTCAGTTCTTCGCCAATCTCGATGTGGTTTGGACGCTTCAGCGCATTGGCCTCGGCAATCTTCTTCCACTCCGTGCCATTGCCGTATTTCTCGGCAGCGATCTTCCAGAGAGAATCGCCACGCGTCACGACATATTTTTCAGCAGCAGGCGCCATAGCGGCAGGCGCGGCTGTGGTTGCTGCCGGTGCCGGAGCGGTTGCGGCTGGCGCTGTTGCCGTGGCAGGTGCAGGCGTTGTGGCCGCTGGGGCCTGCGCCGTTGTGGCAGGCGCAGGTGTCGCGGCCTTGGCTTCCTTTGGTGGAGCCACATAGTCGGCAGGGGTGACATCCATCACGCGGCCATCGGTGTAAGGCTTGTAGGGGCTGTGCGCGCCGATATAGGCGGCGACGGCATCTTCAAGGCTTGGTCCGAAGTCGTAAGGGTTGATGGCCTTGGTTGCGAAGGTCTTGAAGCCATCGCCGCCGGTGCGGGTATAGTTGTTGGTCACAACGCCATAGGTCTTTTCAGGGTCAAGCTTGACGAAGGCGTCGCCTTCCTTGACCTCGACGGAGACGATACGGCTGCCAGCTGGCTTGGAGCGATCAAAGGAATATTTCAGGCCAGCGGTCTGCACGAAGCGACCGGCACCTTCTTCAATCTGGCCTGCGCCATTTTCAAGAGCCGCGAGAAGATCGACGCCCTTGATCTGGAATGTGGCAACGGAGTTCTGGAATGGCAGAACCGTCAGCACTTCGCCCATGGTAACCGGACCGGCATCGATGGAAGCACGCAGGCCGCCACCGTTCTGGATGGCGATGGTGATGCCCTGATCCTTGACTCGCTCCAGCAGCGCATCCGACACCAGGTTGCCCATGGTGCATTCCTTGGCGCGGCAGACTTCGCGGGAACCGTCGATGGCAGCTTCGGCAACGCCGATCTCTTTCTGCTTCATCTCTTCCAGCGGGGCGGCCAGTTCTGCCACACGCTTGGTAAAGCCTTCATCCGGCGTTACCGATGCGTCGAGCAGCTTCGGTGCGCCAGCGGTGGACTTGACCACGCCATTGTCATCGAAGGTAACGGTGAGGTCGCCGAGGAACTTCGAATAGGCGTAGGCCGTGACGATGGGAACATCCACGCCCGCTGGGTCCTTGACCAGCGTCGGGTAGGGGCCAGCCGCCTTTGGGTCGGTGCTGGATAGCAATGTGTGGCTGTGGCCGCCGACGATCACGTCGATACCATCCACCGAGCGGGCGATTTCCTGATCCTTGACGTAGCCGACATGGGACAGAAGGACGATCTTGTTGACGCCCTGATCCTGGATTTCCTTGACGGCACCCTTCAGATATTCAATCTCGTTTTCAAACGTCACCTTGTCGCCGGGTGAAGAGGTTTCGTTCGTGTCTGTTGCCAAAACTGAGACAATGGCGACCTTCTGGCCACCCATCTCCTTGATGACGTATCCCTTAAACTTGTCCTTCAGCTCGGAGCCATCGGCGATTTTCGTGTTGCCGGAGATGATGGGGAATTTCAGCGCATTGATGAATTTCAGAAGTTCGGCCGGGCCATCATCAAATTCGTGGTTGCCGATGGCCATGGCATCGAAGCCGATGCCGTTCATGAATTCGGCAATGGGAGCGCTTTTGTAACGGGTGTAGAAGAGGGAGCCCTGAAACTGGTCACCAGCATCCAGCACCAGCACATTGGCATTGGTGCCGAGTTCGGTGCGGCGGGCATCGATGGCGCTCTTGACGCGGGCGATGCCGCCGAAGCACTCGTTCTTGCCAGCTTCCGCAGCGGAGCAGGTCGAATCCGACTTGTTGATCGCCTCGATCCGCGAATGCAGATCGTTGATGTGGAGAATATTGAGCTGATAGTCAGCCAGCGCTGCCCCCGCCGAAAGCGCGACGACCGATGCGGTCATCAGGCTGAATCTCAAAATCCTGTTCATCGTATCTCTCCTCTTGAAAGCGAAATGCTGAAGGGCTCGTCCCAGCCATCATAGCTATTGTGAAAGTGTGTCAGTCTTTCAACGATGATGTTTTCATCTCGGGCCATCTGCCGCAAGCAGAATTGTGACAGGTGTGCGCAAATAAAAACGCGCGCTTAAAGCGCGCGTTCAATCAACGCCGAAGAGAAATGGTGAAAGCGGATCAGCCCTGGCGAGTCAGCGTAAACTGGCTGTTGCTATCCGTCGTGCAGTTGAGCTGCGACGGAGAGATGAGCGCGCAATTGACGCGCGACTGGGTGTTGCGCACCAGCGAGGTCATGTTGATCTCATAAAGCGTTGGCGACAGGGTGACATAGGTTCCCGACGCCAGCAGCGTGTTGGTGTCTGTGGAGCGAGTGGAGAACGCGCCCGCCTGGAACGTGGAAACGATGCCGTTCTTATCGACCCAGCGACCATCGACAGCCGGACCTTGCGCCGCGACGGGTGGCATGGGGCGAGGCGATGGACCTGTCGGAGAACATGAAGCGGCTGCCATTGCGGCCAGAACCAAGGCTGCGCCTGTCTTGAAATTCATGTCTTAAGTCTCCTGCGATTCTTCCCGATCTATCAATCAGACCATGTATGGAAGTTGACTATATTGCAAGCGAACGGCCACCTCCATGCGCTGGTTCCCAACGCCTTCCACAAAAGGACAAGCGTTGCAAACCAGCACCAGTCTGCGCCCTGAGGTGGGGCGGGGTTTCTAGTCGCGCACCAGAATATTGCGGAACTGCCATGGGTCGTTGGTGTCGATATCGTCAGGGAAAAGGCCCGGCCTGCCATCGATGGGCGTCCAGTCCGTGTAGTGACCTTCCACAGCCCCCAGATAGCGCCGCTGGACATTGAGGCAACGGCGATAGTCTACCTCATCGGCCTCAACGATGCCCGCTTGAGGGTTTTCCAGCGCCCAGACCATGCCCGAGAGAACGGCGGAGGATACCTGAAGACCGGTGGCATTCTGGTTGGGGGCAAGCTTGCGCGCCTCTTCCAGCGTCAGGCGCGAGCCGTACCAGTAGGCGTTCTTCTCGTGACCATAGAGCAGAACACCCAATTCGTCGGAACCATCGGTCAGCTCGGCTTCCGTCAAAACGTGCTGCACAGGCTGGGCATTGCCGCCATTGCCGAACATCTCGTAGAGCGAGAGCACGGCATCATTGCAGGGATGGTAGGCGTAATGGCATGTGGGGCGAAACTCCACATGGCCGCGCTTGTCGTGCACCGTGAAATAGTCCGAGATCGAAATCGCCTCATTATGGGTAACCAGCAGGCCGTATTGGGGCCCGAGCGTTGGGCACCATGTGCGCACGCGGGTGCATGCGCCGGGCTGATCGAGGAAGATGGCGGCCTTGTTGCCCTTTTTCTGCTTCTTGGCGTTTTTCGGCATCCACTTCTCGTGGCTGCCCCAGCCCAGTTCGGCAGGCTGCATGCCTTCAGCAATGAAGCCTTCGACAGACCATGTGTTCCAGAAGGTGTTGAAGGGCTTGGGGTCCTTTGCGCGCTGTGTGTCGCGCTCGGCAATGTGCACACCCTTGACGCCCAGCGTCTGCATCAGCTTTGCCCAGCCTTCACGGTCGTGGGCTTCGGGCTCGTCGAACTCCAGGCCTGTGTCCTTTGCCAGATTGACCAGCGCCTGCTTGACGAACCACGAGACCATTCCCGGGTTTGCGCCGCAGGTGGAAACAGCCGTCGTGCCGCCGGGGCGACGCGCCTTTTCTTTCAGCATGGTCTGGCGCAGCGCATAGTTGGTGCGCGCGGCATTATCCACATCCGTGTCGAAGTAGAAGCCCGGCCAGGGTTCAACGACGGTGTCGATATAGAGCATGCCATATTTGCGGCACAGCTTCATCAGATCCACCGAGGAGGCATCGACCGACAGATTGACGCAGAAACCCTGTCCCTCGACATTCTTGATCAGAGGTTTCAGCACATCCTTGTAATTCTCTTGGCTCAGATGTGCACGGATATGGCGGATGTTGCGGCTTTGCAGATAGTCGGCAATGTCTTCCCGGGGGTCAATCACGACAAGGCGCGAGAGATCGAATTTGAAATGCCGCTCGATCAATGGAAGCGTACCGCGCCCGATAGAGCCGAAACCGATCATGATAATGGGACCGGTAATTTCGCCAAGGATCGGGTATTCAACGTCCGTCATTCTTTAATTTCCTATTGGAACACAAGGCTCAAGCTAGATGATTAGTCTGTAACAATAAAGGGTAGCCGGATGACGGGCGTATGAAGGCTGACGAAAGGGTAAACCGGTCCGCATGTGCGCGTCATCATTCCGGGCATAAATCACAGGTATGGCTTGAGACTTCGCGTTTCCATTCCAGGCATTATAATGCAACCACGCCGAATGCATGGTTCGGCTTGAGGAGGGCGCAAAATCGTGAGGCAAGAGACTGCCAATCTGGATAGTCTGATGGAACGCGTGATTGCCCTGCAGGACGCGACGCCTGTGTTTATTGCGCTTTTCGATACAAATGACAGGCTGCGCCACGCCAACCGCGCCTTTCGCGAAGCCTTCAATCTGGCCAGCGACGCTTTCCCCATGTGGGGCGATATTCTGCGGGCGAATTACGTCGATCGAAAAGGCCTGATCATCACCACCACGGATTACGAGGCGTGGTTTCTGTCGGCGCAATCGCGGCGTGGCAAGCTGCCCTTTCGCGGGCTGGAACTGGACCTGCATGATGGCCGCTGGATCTGGATGACGGAGACCGTGCAGGATGATGGCTGGATGCTGTGTGTGGGAAGCGACATTACGGCACTGCGGCAAAACCAGCGCAGCCTGCGCCAGGACCGCGACATTGCCCAGCGCGCCGCGCAAACCGATGAGTTGACCGGAACCGCCAACCGCCGGTTCGTCTTTGCCAATCTCGATGCCCAGATGGAGAAAGTCCAGAAGGGCGCAGAAGGACCCTTCGGGCTCTGCGTCATCGATATTGATTTCTTCAAGGCCATCAATGATCGCTTCGGCCATCAGGGAGGCGATACGGTTCTGCGCGATTTCGTCAAGATCGCTCACTCAACGATCCGCCGTGCCGATTGCTTCGGGCGCGTGGGTGGTGAGGAGTTCATGCTCATCATGCCGCGCACGGCTTTGGCGGATTGCGCTGGTATGGTTGAGCGTTTGCTGGAGAAAGTTAGAGCATCCTGCCCGTTTCCCGGCGCAACGGATTTTTCCTACAGCTGCTCGGCCGGGCTTTCGCTTTATCAGCCCGGAGAAACCGCTTCCGACCTCTACCAGCGGGCAGACCGTGCGCTCTATGCTGCAAAGCAGAACGGACGCGCGCGGGTGGAGTGGCTCTAGACCAATTCCGCAGCCACCAGCCCGTGCAGGGAATTGCCCACGAACAGCTTGCGACCTGCAAGATCCTGCGGCTTGAGGGATTGTCCCCGTGCCCTGCGCTCGCGGATAAGGTCGGCGCGGAGCACGCCGGGCAGAATGCCGCTATCGAGTGGTGGCGTCAGAAGCGCCCCTTCGGCGGTTTCCACGAAGATGCTGGTAGCCGAGCCCTCGCAGATTTCTCCGCGCTCGTTCAAAAGCAGCACCTCATCGGCCTCGGCGGTCGAAAATTCTGCGCGGGCGGCATCGTAGGGCTCACGGCGGGATGATTTGTGCCGGTAGAATGTGTCGGCGGAATCCAGACGGGTCTTTTCCGCGATCTTCAGCCGCCAGACGGCGTTATCGCAAAGCGGAACGAAAGGTTCCGCTGCCACGTCCAGCTCGCCCTTGTAGTTCATCACCACCCGCACGATCAGCGGCTGGGTGCCGCCGACAGCCGCGTTTAGTGCCTTGGCCGCGTCAGACGGTGCACGGAAACCCAGTGCATCGGCGGAGCGCAGCAGGCGGCGCAGGTGCTGCTCCAGCCGTTTGAAGCCTGATGCAGGTTCCCAGCGCAGCGTTTCCCGCAATGTCAGGTCAGCCGGTTTGCGTTTCATGATCAGTGTCCATCAAGCTGTTCACGTAAGGTGAGGCATAAGAACCGGCGAAGCTTGCCCGAAAATGGGAGCGCCGCCGGTTTTCATGATTATTCTTTATCCAGAGCCTCCAGCTCGTCGATTAATCCTTCGATCATCGACAGGCCCTTGTTCCAGAAGGACGGGTCGGTGGCGTCAAGGCCGAAGGGCTTGAGCAGTTCGGAATGGTGCTTGGTGCCACCAGCCTTGAGCAGCTCGAAATACTTGTCCTGGAACCCGGTGTCGGCGTTCTGGTAAACCGCATAGAGCGAATTGACGAGGCAATCACCGAAGGCATAGGCATAGACATAGAAGGGCGAGTGGATGAAGTGGGGAACGTAGGTCCACCAGCTTTCGTAGCCTTCGGAAATCCTGATCGCCGGTCCAAGGCTTGTCCGCTGCACAGACAGCCACAGCTCGCCGATCTGCTCGGATGTCAGCTCGCCATCCTTACGGGCGGTGTGGACCTTGCGCTCGAATTCGTAAAACGCGATCTGGCGCACGACCGTGTTGATCATGTCTTCCACCTTGCGGGCCAGAAGCGCCTTGCGCTCACGCAGGTCCGTGGTGTTGTCCAGCATCTTGCGGAAGGTCAGCATTTCGCCGAAAACCGAGGCCGTTTCGGCTAGCGTCAGCGGTGTTGCGCACATTAGAGCGCCCTGTCCACCAGCCAGAACCTGATGGACGCCATGGCCCAGCTCGTGGGCGAGCGTCATCACATCCCGTGGCTTGCCGAGATAGTTGACGAGCACATATGGGTGAGCTGATGGCACGGTGGGGTGGGCAAATGCGCCGGGTGCCTTGCCGGGGCGGGCAGGGGCATCGATCCACTGCTCATCAAAGAAGCGGCGGGCGATATCGGCCATTTCAGGCGCAAAATCGCCATAGGCCGAGAGCACCATGTCTTTCGCATCTTCCCATGGAATGACCGCATTGGATGTATCGGGCAGCGGCGCATTGCGGTCCCAATATTCCATCTGTTCCATGCCAAGCCATTTGGCCTTCATCGCGTAATAGCGGTGCGACAGGCGCGGATAGGCCTCTGTCACCGCCTGCGCCAGCGCATCCACAACCTCACGCTCAACGCGATTGGCCAAGTGGCGGCTGTCGGCAATGTCTTCGAATTTGCGCCAGCGGTCGGAGATTTCCTTGTCCTTGGCCAGCGTGTTGGTAATCAGCGTAAAGACGCGCAGATTGTTCTTGAAGGTGGTGCTGAGAGCCTGCGCCGCGACCTTGCGCGTTTCCGGGTTTGGTTCCTGAAGCAGGTTCAGCGTTTCTTCCAGCGCCATGCTCTTGCCATCAACCTCAAAGCGCAGTTCCGACATGGTTTCATCGAACAGGCGGTTGAAGGCGGCTGCACTTGTCATGGATTTTTCGAGGAACAGTTGTTCAAGCTTGTCATCCAGCTGGTGCGGCTTGTCCTTGCGCAGATCCACGATCCACGGCGCATAGTGGCCGGTCAGCGGATCATTGGCGATGGCCGCATCGATCGTTGCATCATCGATGCGGTTCAATTCCAGCGCAAAGAAGAGCAGATGCGAAGACATATCCGTCAGTTTCGACTGCGCATCGCCGTAAAGCTTGCCATTTGCAGGGTTGGACGTATCGGAAAAATAGGTGAGGCCCGCAAAGGAGCCAATAAGACCCAAACTGTCATCCAGCGCTTCATATTCCTTAAGCGCGGCACCGAGGCCTTGATCGCCAGAGAGCTTGGCGGCGGCCTCAAGCTTTCCCTTCCATTTTGCTTCAAATGCCTTGGCATCGCTTGCGGCTTTTTCCAGCGCGCCCTTGTATTCCGGGGCATCCGCAGAGGTAAAGAGGTCGGAAAGCTTCCATGTGGGCAAGTCACCCAGGGCAGCACTTGCGGCTTCCGCGCCAGAAAAAACGGGCAGGGGGATCGGTGTCTTGAAGGTCATGTCAGGCTTTCCTCTTTATCTTTGCCCCAAGCATATGGGGGCTCTGTTTCCCGTGGCAATGCATAAAATGCAAGCAAATCTCAAAACTGGATGTTCAAGCCTTGCGTGTCACATTCCCTCCAAAGGGACTGCATGAAGCACGTCCATAAACCGGAAACCGGAGCCTGACATGACAGCGCAAGTACTCGTTATCGATGACGATCCTGTTCAGCGCCGCTTGCTGAGACAAGCGGTGGAGCGTTATGGACATCACCCAATCCTTGCTGAAAATGGCCGGGTCGGGCTGGAGCTGTTGAAACAACACAGCGGCGATATCAGCGTTATCGTGCTTGATCTGATGATGCCGGAGATGGACGGATTGTCGTTTCTTAAGGCTGTTGGAGAGCTGGGCACAGATGTGCCCGTTATCGTGCAGACCGGTCAGGGCGGCATCGACACCGTGGTTCAGGCCATGCGCGCCGGGGCATTCGATTTCGTGGTCAAGCCTGTGTCACCGGAGCGGATCGGCTCGGCCATTGCCAATGCGTTGAAACTCGACCAGCGCGAGGCAAAGGCCCGTACCGGCAAACGCTCCCGCAATCATGCGGTCAATTTCAACGATATCGTTTCGGCAAGCCCTGCCATGCTGCGGGTGATTGAACTGGCGCAGCGCGCCGCTCAATCTAATATTCCGGTCGTGCTTGAAGGCGAGTCCGGTGTTGGCAAGGAAATGATCGCGCGTGCCGTTCAGTCTGGTAGCGACCGGGCGGGCAAGCCCTTCATCACGGTCAATTGCGGGGCCATTCCGCACAATCTGGTGGAGAGTATTCTTTTCGGTCATGAGAAGGGTGCCTTTACCGGCGCCACCGAAAAGCACATGGGCAAGTTCATGGAAGCCGATGGCGGAACGCTGTTTCTGGACGAGATCGGTGATCTGCCGCTCGAGGTTCAGGTCAAGCTTTTGCGCGCCGTTCAGCAGGGCGAAATAGAGACCGTTGGCTCCACCAAGGTTCAGAAGGTCAATGTACGGCTGATTTCAGCCACGAACAAGAACCTGATCGAAGAGGTCAAGGAAGGTCGCTTCCGCGAAGACCTCTATTACCGCCTCAATGTGTTCCCCATCACCATTCCAGCCCTTCGCCGCCGCAAGGAGGATATTCCCTATCTTGCACGCGTGTTTGCCGAGCGTTTCTCCATCGAGCAGAAACTGCCACATGCGCTGGGCGTCAGCGCCGGTGCTTTGGCTCTGCTCACCGCTTATGATTGGCCGGGCAATATTCGCCAGCTGGAAAATGCTGTCTTCCGCGCCGTGGTGCTGGCGCAGGGCGACGAACTGACCGAAGCGGATTTCCCGCAGATAGCCTTTCAGGTTCCCGAGTTCAGGGATGATGTTGATGAGCACGACCTGTCGGCTCACCGGCTGTCTGAGCGTTCGCTTCTGGTTGCGCCCGTTGCAGAGAACCGCGCCAGTGCGGCTGAGATACTGTCGGTCATGGAAGCCATTGCCACCGATGAGGAGCGTTCAGCGGCGGTGTTTCCGGGCGGCAGCCTGATTGCATCGACCGATGACAGCGGCGACGTGCGCAAGATTGCCGATATCGAGGAGGAACTGATCCGTTTTGCCCTGCGATTCTACCGGGGCCAGATGAGCCAAGTGGCCCGTAAACTCGGCATTGGGCGCTCCACACTCTACCGAAAGTTGAAGGATTATGGCATTGATCCCGATGATCCGCTGCGCGATGCCGCATGATGCATCAAGCGGGTTCTTAAATTAGCAAAACCGATATTTGTTAACTCCTGGGCAAGGATATTCACTTACGGTCTATAAACCTCTTGTTAGTATTCCATTCACTATATAGAGGATGAGTGTTCATGTGTGGCAAAATTGCCATCGTGTGACCGTAATTGAGGTTCATGTGGGGCAATGTGACGAATTGTCTGCCAGGCGGGGATCAAATTGCTTTATCTGCATCGGAAATTCGCGCTCTCGGGCAAGAAGGCGCGCAGCGTGATTAAAGATACATGCAAGAAGCTATCGGCACGCGTTGTGACTTGCGCGTGTCTGATGATGGCAGCTGTTCCCTTTGTCGGGATTTCGGCCACAGAAGCGGCTGCTGAAACCCGCAGCCTCAAGCTTTATTATATCCACACCAAAGAAAAAGCCGTCATTACCTTCAAGCGCAACGGCAAGTACGACCAGAAGGGTCTGCAGGAGCTGAACCGTTTCCTGCGTGACTGGCGCCGCAACCAGCCAACCAAGATGGACCCGCGCCTGTTCGATCTGGTGTGGGAAGTCTATCGCCGCTCCGGTGGCAGTGATTATATCAACGTCGTTTCTGCCTTCCGCTCGCCTGAAACCAACGGCATGTTGCGGTCGCGCACCAAGGGTGTTGCTAAAAGCAGCCAGCACACGCTCGGCAAGGCCATGGATTTCTACATTCCCGGCGTAAAGCTCGCCCGCCTGCGTGAAATCGCCATGCAGATGCAGATTGGCGGCGTTGGCTTCTATCCAACCTCCGGTTCCCCTTTCGTGCATCTTGATGTCGGCAATGTGCGTGCTTGGCCACGCATGAGCCGCCAGGAACTCGTGCGCATTTTCCCCAAGGGCAACACCATTCACCTGCCAGCTGATGGCAAGCCTTTGCCTGGCTATGAGCAGGCGATGAGCGATTACAGAAAGCGTGTCAGCTCGTCCTCCATTCAGGTTGCCAGCACCGCTGGCGAAGGTCCTGCTTCTGCGCCATCGGGTGGCAAGCGTAAAACTCTTCTCGCGGCCTTGTTTGGCGGTGGCGATGAGGACGAAGATGCCGAAGGCATTGCAACGCCGGAAGCCGCCCCATCGCGTCCTTCGGCGCCTGCCGCGGCACCTGTGGCTGAAGAGACGGAAGAAGCGCCTGCTGCCGTTGCCGTTGCCTCCGCGCAGCCGGCTCCTGCCATTTCCGACGCGCCTTTGCCAACGGCTAGGCCTGCATTCCGCAATCAGGATGGACAGACCGGTCTAGCGACCGCGCTCTATTCGCCAACGCGTAACGCCGCGCAGGATGCTCTTCAGGCTGCAACCATGCCAACGCCGACGGCCGCTCCTGCCGAGCAGCAGTTCGCCGATCTGGCACAATATTCCATTCCCGTGCCGACACTGCTTGGTCCGCGCCGCTTGAAGGGTGACGCTGACGGTCCTATCGTAATGGCCTCTCTGGGTTCTGAAGATATGCCGGGCGATGCCTTGGCTGCCCATGTTCCCGTTCCTGCCAACCGTCCAGCCGTTGCCGAAGCACTGCTTGCCAACGCCAATTCCAACGTCGATGGCCAGGAAGATGATGCCGAGCAGGAGCAGGCGAGCCTTTCGCCTGTGGTTGTTGCGGCGCTGGAACAGAGCGGACAGGATGCGCGCTCCTCCATGACAGCAACTGCCATGCCATCGGCTGCACAGTTCCCGGCATCGCTGACACGCAGTGCCGCCACGCAGCCTGCTGCAAAGCCCGTGGAAACAGCCAGAGCCACGCCTGCATCAGCACCGCGTGACGATGCGAGCTACGGCGATGCGTTTGATGTCAAGCCACAGGCGAAGAATAGCGGCCTGACAGCTGGCCTGCCAACCAAGGGCTCGCGCCCCAGCAAGCAGGATGCCGTGGTTTCTCAGAAAGCCATGGTCAGCGGTGGTCGCTTGACGCAGGAAGCAATCTCCGACTGGGCCTTGAGCCAGGATAAGGGTGTGTCCGGCCGTGCGGTGAAAGCGCCGCGCGTAGTCAATAACCGCATGTTGAGCCACGATATGTCGGCATCCGCCGCCACGGCAAGCTTCCGCCCCGGCGCCAAGGCCATCGACTCGAGCCGGTTTAGCACACCCGTAAAAATGCCATGACGGATGCCGCCACAATATGGCGGCAGCTTTCTGGAGAATTTGGATAAAGCGGCACCCCAAAGTGCCGCTTTATGCGTTTTGGGCCGGGTATTTTCCGGGTTAAACGGGCGGGTGAGGGATTGCGCGTCTTCGAGGATTTATGCTGTTCAAACACCAGGAGCATCCAGCTGGCTTGCGGCCGAAATGCCCTCATCGCTTGGTTGAGTGATCAATGAAGGCGATCTTGACGTGTAATATCTAGGCTGCTATCTTCGTATTTACCGGCTACATGAGAATGTAGTATGATTGTTGCATGTGAATACTCACGCCTTATCAATGCAATATTGTATTTTGACGCAAAGGCAGCAATCCACGGGATTGCTTGCTGCATGAAGCAACCCAGCGCGTCGGCTCTAGCAAGCCATGTTTCTTAAAATTCGTTGTTTTACGCTGCATATGCTTGGTGTTTGCTATTCTGGCTCTCATCAATTCTCGTCATGACAGGTTTATTGTTGGGTTACGGCCACCGCCGTTTCTCGAGCTTGGGACAAGATACGCTGCGTAATACTTTGGCTTGATCAGTAATTGATGGTGTTGCGCGCTTATGGCTTCTGAAATCACCTCCCTTCCTCCCCGGCAGATTGCCCAGCTTCCGACGGCAACTGTTGCCGCCTTGACGACGTCTGACCTCGACGAGCTCAGTGCGGCGCAGCTAAGGGCCCTGACATCGACGCAGGTCGGTGTGTTGAGCACAGGTGTCGTTTCGTCGCTGACCACGAGAATGGTCAGTGCCCTTGCTCCGGCATCCGTCAGAGGACTGACGCTTGAGCAATTGGCAGCTGTCGGTCCGACGCAGGTCTCTGGAATGAGCGCGACGCAGGTCAAGTCGCTTTATGCAACCCAGGTAGAAGCATTTTCCTCCGCAGCGATCGAGGCGCTGGGCGTCAGGCAGATTTCCGCGCTCACCAATCAGCAGACTGCAACGCTGTCAGCCAGCGAGCTCAACAGCTTTACTGGTGAAGAAATTGCCGCGATCAACAAAGGGTCGATTGCAGGCATTCCGGTGGCGACGATTGCAGGTTTGACAACCGACAAGATCGCTGCGTTCACGCCGTCGCAAATCTCGGCTTTCAAGACGGATCAGATTGCGGGCTTGACGACAAACCAGATCCTGTCGTTTTCGGGCACACAGTTTGGAGCCCTCACGTCCAGGCAGATTGCTGCATTTTCAACCTCGGTGATCGCAGCACTTACCCCTGCGCACATTGAGGCGATGACCACGCGGCAGGTTGGCGGGTTGACGTCGGACCAGTTTGAGGCGCTGACCACCTCCAGCCTCGAGGCTTTGTCGACCTTGCAGGTTGCCGGGCTTAAATCGCAGCAGCTTGCAACGCTGACGGCTGGCGAGCTGAATTCATTTAGTGCGCCAGAAATTGCGGCCTTGAGGAAAACCTCCCTGGTCGGGTTGGCAACGTCTGCAATAGCAGGTCTGACCACAAACAGTTTGTCAGCTTTGACAGCGGGGCAAATCGCCGCGTTTTCCTCTGAGCAGGTGAATGCGCTGAGCTCGGCGCAGTTTGCGGCGCTCAGCCCGCTGCAGTTTTCCGCCCTGACGCAAAAGCAGATTGCCGGACTGTCCTCTGACGTCATTGCAAGCCTTGACTCTTCCAAGCTTGAAGCCATGAAAACGAGGCAGATTGCTGCGCTGACGACCGCGCAGTTCGGTGCCTTGACATCTTCCGCTCTAGCAGGTCTCACGACCGCGCAAGTCGTGGGATTGACCGCGCAACAGGCTTCCACGCTGACCTCTGATGAACTGAGCACCTTCACGGCCGCAGAGATAGCATCGTTCAAGAGGGCGGCCATGTCGGGTTTGACGACATCGGCAATCGCCAGCCTTTCATCGGACAAGATATCCGCCCTGACGTCCACTCAGATCGCCTCGCTGACGTCGACGCAAATGGAAGCTCTCAGCACAGATCAGCTGGAGGCTCTATTGCCCAGCCAGTTTGCGGCGATGAGAGCCAACCAGATTGCTGGTCTTTCGACGCAAGCCATTTCCAATCTTGATGCAGCGGAGCTGGCAGCCTTTACCGTCCAGCAGCTGAAGGCACTTTCCTCGACTCAGTTCGAAGCGCTCACCAGCGCCAATATTGAAGGCCTGACCAAAGTTCAGGTGGCAGGATTGAGCGGCAAACAGACAGCCACGCTGTCTGCAGCGGAATTGAACGCCTTCACGGCAGATGAAATTACAGCTTTCAAGAAAGATGCGATTTCCGGCTTTTCGACGACGACACTTGCGGGTCTGACGACGAACCTCGTCGCTGCCCTGACGACGGCGCAGATCGCTGCTCTCTCGTCAGACCAGGTGAAAGCCCTGACCTCTACTCAGTTCGCCGCTCTGTCTCCGCAACAATTTGCGGCGATTGGGACCAAGCAGATTGCCAGCCTGTCGACCGATATGATCGCCGGCCTCACCAGCGATAAGGTGAGTGTGATGGCCACCAGGCAGTTGGGCGCGCTCACGTCCCAGCAGTTCGCAGCGCTCAGCACAGCCAATGTTCAGGCGCTGACCGTGGCGCAGATCGCGTCACTGGGCACGAGCCAGCTAGCAACACTGGACTCGGCAGAGCTCAATTCCTTTACGACAGCTGAGATAGCCGCAATCAAACACACAACGATCCAGGCGCTGTCAACGGCAGCATTGGCTGGCCTTTCGGATGCAAACATCGCCGCGTTCACCACGCGCCAGATGCAGGCTCTGACTGAGGCGCAGGTCGCCGTTGTTATCGCGGCCTATCAGGACGTTTGATCGGCAAGGGTCTGCGCTTGGGGCAGTTCTGGCGGACGTGGTCAGATCAGTTGTCTCCCAGCGCAGATTTCTCAAAACAAAAGACACGAACAAAAAAGGCGCCCCGAGAGGCGCCTTTTTTAATGCAATTGATTGTGAGATGGCTCAGACGCCGCTCTGGCCGTCAGAGCCGATATAGGCGATGCGGACCATGTTCGTCGCACCCGGTGTGCCCAAGGGAACGCCAGCCGAGATGATGATGCGGTTGCCGGGCTGGCCGAAGCCTTCGTCGACAACGATACGGCAGGCGCGGTTGACCATGTCATCCTGGTCGCTGGCATCGCCGGTGACAACGCAGTGCAGGCCCCAGACGACGGAGAGGCGGCGCGCGGTCTGAACGATCGGCGACAGGGCGATGATCGGAACCTGTGGACGCTCACGCGCCGCACGCAGACCTGTAGTGCCTGATGATGTGTAGGTCACGATTGCGGTAAGGCCAAGTGTTTCGGCAATTTGACGAGCTGCGAGCGAAATTGCGTCGGCACCGGTTGCTTCCGGCTGCGGGCGCTGCGCGTAGATGATGTTGGAGTAGTAAGGGTCCTGCTCCACGGTGCTGGCAATGGATGCCATGGTGGAAACAGCCTCGACCGGATAATCGCCGGAAGCCGATTCGGCCGACAGCATGATCGCGTCTGCACCTTCAAACACAGCCGTTGCCACGTCGGATACTTCGGCGCGTGTTGGAACGGCGGCTGAAATCATCGATTCCAGCATCTGGGTTGCAACGACAACGGGCTTTCCAGCCTTGCGGCAGGCGCGGGTCAGCTGCTTCTGGATGCCTGGAACTGCTTCGAGCGGCATTTCCACGCCAAGGTCACCACGGGCAACCATCAGCGCGTCGGACAGTTCAATGATTTCCTCGATGCGCTCGACGGCCTGCGGCTTTTCGATCTTGGACATCAGGCCAACGCGGTTGCCGGCAATCTTGCGCACTTCGACCAGATCTTCCGGGCGCTGCACGAAAGAGAGCGCAACCCAATCAACGTCGTTGGTTGCCAGAACGGCATCCAGATCGACGCGGTCCTTGTCTGTGAGAACGCCGACGCCGAGCAGGGTGTCCGGCAGGCTGATGCCCTTGCGGTCGGAGATTTTGGTGCCGGAAACGACAGTGGTGACAATGCTCTTGCCATCGCATTTTTCAGCGCGCAGGTGCAGCTTGCCATCGTCGATCAGCAGGCGGTCGCCCGGCTTCACGGCTTCGAGAATTTCAGGGTGAGGCAGGAAAACGCGGTTCTGGTCGCCAGGGGCTTCATTGTTGTCGAGCGTGAAGCTCTGACCGGCAACGAGATCGACCTTGGTGTCGGCAAATTTTCCGACGCGCAGTTTGGGGCCCTGAAGATCGGCCAGAATGCCGATGGGGCGGCCAACGCGGCTTTCGACCGAGCGGATGCGCTGGATGAGCGTGCGCATTACATCATGGCTGGCATGGCTCATGTTGATGCGGAAAAGATCAGCGCCGGCCAGGTGGAGCTTCTCGATCATCGCTTCATCGGAGGATGCAGGGCCGAGAGTTGCAAGGATTTTGACTTTGCGATTGCGCTTCATCAGTTCTGACTTTCCTGTGTACCTGGCGTGTCTGAAAGCTGGACCATCCAGCTTCCCTGTCGGCCCGTATCGTATTCCTTGAAACCCATTCTCTGGAAACTACGGGCATAGCAATCATCCACGCCTGTGATCTTGAACTCGTTTTCCGCGACGCACATGTTGACGTCGCCCGTCCATCTGCCGCCACGGGCAGCATCTTCGGCGTAGAGGTAATAATAGCGCGATTGCAGCTCACCCTCGATGAGGGTGGCGCATGTGGATGCGGGAACCTGCCACCAGCCTTCGCTGATCCAGCCTTCCTGCGCGCGGTAGCCTATGGCCACGCCCACGAGGTTCTGCGTGCTGTTGCAGACACGGAAATCCGCCAGTGCCGGCTCTGCAAGAAGAAGCGGTGTGGTGAAGAGGGCTGCGGTGCACAACAGGCGGATCGCGCGCTGGTGTTTTTGGAGCTTAGCGGAGAATGTCTGTGTCACGGCTTCCATCGGGATTCCATGGTTATAAATGAGAACACTTCTTGGCGCGGACGCCCAAGAAAGTCAACGCAAGTTCAATCGATTGTATCGATATGGGCTGTATCTGGCGGCAGTCGGGGTGGTCCCGAGGCGGTCTCAACTTGCGCGTGGCGCTGAGCCGTGGCATCAAGCGTCTCTCCCTTATCATCGCCAGAAATCTAGAGATGCCAGACTTCCAGCCATACGAAATCATAAAAGGCGATTATGACAAAGGCATGGTCCTCCTTGCCGATCACGCCACCAACCTTCTGCCACCTGCTTATGGCGATCTCGGCCTGCCGCCACAGGCTTTTCAGCGCCACATCGCGTTTGATATCGGCATTGAAGGCCTGACCCGAAAGCTTGCTGCGCGGTTGGGTGTTCCGGCCGTCATGAGCCGATTTTCCCGCCTGTTGATCGATCCCAATCGCGGTGAAGACGATCCGACGCTGATCATGAAGATTTCCGATGGCGCGATCATTCCCGGCAATCATCCGATCACGAAGCAAGAGTGGGATCTGCGGCTCGATGTCTTTCATAGGCCGTATCATAAAGCGGTGGATGACGTGCTGTGCAGAACAGCAGAGGCGAGCCGCAAGGCGCCGCTGGTGTTTTCGCTCCACTCCTACACGCCGTTCTGGAAACATGTGGCGCGCCCATGGCATGCCGCCGTGCTCTGGGACACAGACCACCGCGCTGTTGAGCCTTTGCTGGCCCATCTACGGGTGGCAGGCGACATTCTTGTGGGAGACAATGAGCCCTATGACGGCGCGCTCAAGGGTGACACCATGTATCGCCATTGCATGGTCAAGGGTCTGGCCCATGCACTTCTGGAAGTGCGGCAGGATTTGATTGGCGATGAGGCGGGGATTGAGGCCTGGGCTGCGCGCCTTGCTCCCATTTTTGCCGCAATGAATGCTGATCCCACCCTCCATGACTACAAGCAGTTCGCATCGCGGACAGGGCCCTATTGAGCGGAGAGCAGCATGACCGAACTTGACGAGCGTCAGAAGACAGAGCTTGAGGCGGCAGCATTCCGCAGGCTGCTCAACCACCTGCGCGAACGCAACGATGTGCAGAATATCGATCTGATGAACCTTGCCGGCTTTTGCCGCAACTGTCTGTCCAACTGGTATGCGGATGCAGCCCGCGATGCAGGCCACGAGATCAGCAAGGATACGGCACGCGAGATGGTTTACGGCATGCCCTATGATGACTGGAAAAAGCTACATCAGGGCGACGCCAGCGATGCCCAGAAAGTCGCATTCGAGCAAAACAAGCCCCACGAATAAAGCACCAGCACCGGAAACGGCTTGACGCGGCGGCCCGGGACGGGCAGTTCACCAACCTTGAAAATTTAGCTGCCATCGCAGCCTGGAGGCTTGTGCCTCCAACCAGTTTGAATGAAGCGGCTCTTCACACGCAGCCCACCCGCAAAGGATAGAAGAATGGACGAAACAGCCACAACCGAAACCGTAGCCGCCGCCGAACTGCGTCAGTTCATCGAGCGTATCGAGCGTCTTGAAGAAGAAAAGGCTGCCATCTCAGGCGACATCAAGGACGTCATGGGCGAGGCAAAGGGCCGTGGTTACGACACCAAGGCCATCCGCACGATCATTCGTCTGCGCAAGAAGGACGCCAACGAGCGTATCGAGGAAGAAACGATTCTGCAGACCTATATGGCCGCGCTTGGAATGGAATAATGCAGTGGCCGACCTGAGTTGATGACCAAATTTTCCGGGAACCATACCGCTTCCTAACCCGTTGTTCCACCAATCGAGCAATCAAGCTCACAATAAGGAGAACGGTCATGGGAAGCACAATGGACAAGGTTAAGGGCAAGGCAAACGAAGTTGCTGGCGAAGCACGTCAGGCAGTAGGTGATGCGACCGACAACCACGAGATGGAAGCCAAGGGCGCAGCTCAGGAAGCCAAGGGTCATGCACAGCAGGCCAAGGGCGAAGCCAAGGAAAAAGTGAAAGACGTGATCGACCGCGCATAACGGTTGCCGTCAACACATCAAGGGCTCCGAACTCAGTTCGGGGCCCTTTTTTTATGGCGTGAGGTTGCGTTCACAACCGCGATCGGCGGCATTTTTTGTCTAGGGTTGTCGGCGCGTGGGTCGTGTACATCGGCGGCATGAACGGAAAAATCAGGCAGGCGTTACCAGAATGGTTTTTGACTGCACACAATCCGTTGCCGGAAGCTCATAGTTGCGTCATAAAGACCAAAAGGCCAGACGGCCGTACCGCCTGAAAGGCCTGAAATGACATCGAATGCGCCTGCGTCAGAGACGCGGAAGTTCATCGTTCTCCTGCTGGGATCCGTTGGGGTCGTGTATGGGGACATTGGAACCAGTCCGCTTTATGCCTTTCGTGAAGCACTTCGCCCGTTCTCTTCAGACGGCGTGCAACAGATCGAGGTGATCGGTCTCATCTCGTTGATGATCTGGACGCTGACCATCATCGTCACATTCAAATACGTCCTGTTTCTTTTGCGTGCAGACAATGACGGCGAGGGCGGAACGCTGTCTTTGCTTGCGCTTCTGATGAAAAAGACGGGAAGTTACATGCCCGCCCTGTTTTTCGCGGGTCTGATCGGCGCTGCGCTTTTCATCGGTGATGCGATGATTACGCCAGCGCTTTCGGTGATGTCTGCGCTTGAGGGCATGAAGCTCGTCACGCCTGCCTTCTCGGATTACGTGTTACCCCTTTCCGTCGCCATCATGCTCGGCCTGTTTGCGGTGCAATCCAAAGGTACGGAGGCCGTCGCCAAGTTTTTCGGCCCGATCACCGTTGTGTGGTTCCTCGCCATGGCCTGGGGTGGGTTGATCCATGTCGGGGATGACCTGACGATTCTTCAGGCGCTCAATCCCGTTAACGCGCTCTGGTTCGTCACCCATGCGGGGTGGGCCGGGCTGGTCGCTCTTGGTGCTGTGTTCCTGACGGTGACAGGCGCTGAGGCCTTGTATGCCGATCTCGGCCATTTTGGTCGCAAGCCGATCAGCGTCGCCTGGTTTATTCTGGTGTTTCCGGCACTTGGCCTCAACTATCTCGGTCAGGGCGCGCTGGTGCTCAGCAATCCGGCAACCATCGATAATCCCTTCTATCTGCTCTATCCGGAATGGGCGCTGCTGCCCATGGTCATTCTGGCGACCATGGCCACCATCATCGCCAGCCAGGCGGTCATCACCGGTGCGTTCTCGCTGGCCCGTCAGGCGGTGCATCTGGGCTTCCTGCCTCGCTTGGCCATCAAATTCACATCGGAGACGAATACGGGGCAGATTTATGTGCCGTCCGTGAACATGATCCTGCTCATCGGCGTCATCGTGCTGATCCTTACATTCGGGTCTTCGGAATCGCTGGCGACCGCCTACGGTATCTCGGTCACGGGGGCGATGGTGGTCACGACACTCATGGCGTTCCAGTTCCTGCGCTCGGTCTGGGGCTTCAAGGCCATCACCGCCGGTCTGCTGCTGGCACCGCTGCTGATGATCGAGACGGTGTTCCTGATGGCCAACATGCTGAAGGTCCATGATGGCGGCTGGGTGCCGCTCGCTCTGGCAGCCGCGATCATCATGGTCATGTGGACTTGGACCAAGGGATCACGCTATCTGCGAACCAAGATCGCCAAGAACGATATTCCGCTGGGTGATTTCATCAAATCGATCGAAAGCTCGATTGACCGCGAATCCTCCAGCGCACCCGTGACTGTTCCCGGAACCGCTGTGTTCCTGACAAGCGTTCCCAACATGACGCCGGGCGTCTTGCTCCACAACCTCAAACACAATCACGTTCTTCACGAGCAGAACGTGATCCTGACGATCTGGACGCAGGACAAGCCCTATGTTGCCGAGAGCGAACGCGTGCATATGACACGGCTTTCCAAGCGGTTCATGCAGCTTGAAATCACTTTCGGCTTCATGGACGAGCCCAATGTCACGAAGGCCCTTTCGCTGTGCAAGAAGGCTGGCTTCAAGTTCGAGATCATGCAGACGTCCTTCTATCTGGGACGCCGAAACCTTATCGCCACGCCGAATACGGGTCTGCCGCGCTGGCAGGAAGATCTCTATATCGCGCTGTCCGATTTCGGCATTGACCCATCAGCCTATTTCAATCTGCCCCCCAACCGTGTGGTTGAACTGGGAGAGCAGATCGCCATCTAGGCCGCTCATATTGCCAGAACGCTGCGAGGTTTATTCAACGGGCGCGAAGAACGTGTCGATCGCGGCCAGCGCCTGGCGGCGGTAGACATCGCGCTCCAGAAACAGTTCGTGGCGCGCGCCCGTTACCGGTATCAGTTGTGCGGCACGGAAGTTGCGGGAAAGCTCTTCCTGCGCCGCATAGGGGGTGATGGCATCGCGAATGGGTGCGAGCAGAAGCGTCGGCACGGTGACCTTGGTCAGATGCTCCTGCCGGGTCACCCGCGGCATTGTCTTCAACGCTTCATACAGCCAGCGCGCCGTGGGTGCGCCAATGAACAGCTCCGGATGCTCGGTGCCGATAGCCGCATTGCGGGCAAATCTCACCGGATCTGAGGTGAGCGGATTGTCTTCGAAAGACCGCGCACGATGATCCTTGCCCACCTGCATTCCGCCGAGGCCGATGAGGCTCAGCGTCTTAACGACGGCCTTGATGAACCAGCCCGGCATGGATTGTCCGCTCAAGCCAATGAAGGGCGCGCTCAGCACCATGCGCTCTATGCGGTTGGATAGGGCAGGCGCCATGGAAAGTGCCGCAAGCCCGCCGGTGGAATGGGCCAGCAGGAAGAAGGGCAGGCGCGCATCGGGCAGCACCACCTGCTCCAGAAACAGCGAAATATCCTTCTGATAATCGGAAAAACGGCGCACATATCCGGCATACGCCTTCTTGAGCAAGCGCTCTGAGCCGCCCTGGCCGCGCGTATCGAAGGTGGCAACCCAGAAGCCCTTGGCGGTCAAATCATTGATGGTCTCGAAGTATTTTTCGATGCACTCATTGCGGCCATGCAAGAGAACGATGGTGCCGCGTGCCACGGAATGGCTGGAGCGAAAGATCGCGTAGCGCAGCTTCTTGTTCTTATGACCGGTAAACGTGCCCACGATGTGATTGTCGGGCACGGGGTTGCCCTTGGTCGCGTGCAATGTGGCTTCGGTCATAGGGTGGTTTCCGACTTGGCACTGAAGAGGTGTTTCAGAACGGGATAAGTGGCGCGCACATTTGCGTCAAAGGAAAACATGCGCGTGAAAGGAAAAGTTGCCGGAACCGTCGGGCTTAGCAGTCGCGGTTCCGGCCAATATGACAGAAGAAGAAGGGACGTTATCCTCCTGCCGCCGGAGAAAGCCTCCGATGTCGCTTGTTTAGCGGAGGTAAAATGAACGATTTCAGAATTGCCCGTTCAGATGAAGTTCACATGTGAAGCGGCGCTAAAAAAGCTCTTGAACTTCTCGCAAGCCCTTCCCATCTCTTGGTTACGGTCGCCAGAACGGGGCCGTAACCCGGGTCACTCATCGCCAGAATGGGATGAGGCCTTATCGCAAACAGTCGCTTCCTAGGAGGACACCATGCGTCACGTTGATTTTTCCCCTCTTTACCGCTCCACAGTCGGTTTCGACCGTCTTTTCTCCATGCTTGATGGTCTTGGCCAGCCGGAGCAGGCACAGGCCTATCCGCCCTACAACATCGAGCGGACCGGCGAGAACAATTACCGCATCACCATGGCGGTGGCAGGCTTCGATGAGAGCGAACTCAGCATCGAATCTCGCGCCAATGTTCTGACGGTCAAGGCTGAAAAGGCCGATGAGACCAAGGAGAGCGAAGGCGAATTTCTCTATCGTGGAATTGCCAAGCGTGCTTTCGAGCGTCGCTTCCAGATGGCGGACCACGTGGAAGTGCAGAATGCTTCCCTGAAAAACGGCCTGCTGCATATCGATCTCTACCGCAACATTCCAGAAGCCATGAAGCCACGCCGTATCGCGATTGTTTCAGACGTTTCGGAAGAGCCACGGCAGATCGAGGCGCAGATTACGCCAGCCCAGGTCAACTAATCCCACAATCCAATGTTACGGACGGCCCCTTTACGGGGCCGTTTTTGTTTGTGCGGGCAGGGCATCCGCTTTTGTAGATGTCGGCTTTTCAATGGTCTTTGTGTTGCGCGCATAGCGTTGGGCAATCGCCGCGCAGGCCATCAGCTGGATCTGGTGGAACAGCATCAGTGGCAGCACGATTGCGCCGATGCTTTGGCCAGCGAAAATCGCGCCTGCCATGGGTACGCCGCTTGCGAGGCTTTTCTTCGAGCCGCAGAAGGTGATCGTTATCTCGTCTTCTTTCTTGAAGCCCATGAGGCGGCTTCCAAACATGGTGATGAGCAATACGGAGGTTAAAAGCACAATATCGACAGCGATGACCACGCCGATGTCACGAAGAGTGAACTGCTGCCAGATGCCTTCGACGACAGCGTCGCTGAAGGCGAGATAGACGACCATCAGGATGGAGCCACGATCGACGGGAGCGAGAAGGGACTTGCGGGCGCGGATCCAGTCGCCGATCCAGGGCTGCAGGCACTGGCCAAGAATGAAGGGAAGCAGAAGCTGGAGGAAAATCTGGAGGAAGGCATCCAGCGAGAAGCCGCCGCCGTGGCCGCCAACGGTAAACAGGAAACCGACGAGGACAGGGGTAAGGAACATACCGAGAATATTGGACGCCGATGCCGCGCAAACGGCCGCGGGCACGTTGCCGCCAGCCATGGACGTGAAGGCGATAGATGATTGGACGGTGGAGGGCAGCACGCAGAGGAACAGCACGCCCATATAAAGCGGTGCCGGCAGGATTTCCCGCGGGATATAGCCCAGCGCGACGCCCAGCAGTGGAAACAGCCCGAACGTGACGAGCAGGATGACAAGATGCAGCCGCCAGTGCAGCACTCCCGCAATCACCACGTCTCGCGACAATCTGGCCCCATGCAGGAAAAACAGCAGAGCGATTGCACATTTGGTGGCGATGCCGAAGTAATCCGCCCATTCGCCACTGATCGGCAGCAGGGAGGCAAGAATGACTGTGGCCACCAGCATCATGGTGAAGCGGTCTGGCAGGAAGCGGCTCATGGAGACAGATCTTTCCGTTATCCGGTTTTGTCTTGAAAGAAAGCCTAATATCGCTCATCATGATTTAAGATGCAAAGACTAACAGTTATCACAATTCAGGATAACCATGCTCAACCTGCAACATCTGGCCAGCTTCGTTGCACTGGAACAGACGATGAATTTTACCCAGGCCGCAGAACGGCTGGGCATCGGTCAGTCCACACTCAGCCAGCATATTCAGCGGCTGGAAGCATCGCTCGGGCAGCGCCTGATTGCGCGTGATACGCACCGCGTGAGGCTGACGCCGGAGGGTGAGGCGCTTCTGGGGTATGCGCGCAACATGCTCGATATCAACAGCAAGGTGGCGGCTTTGTTCGGCGAAAGCAGGCTGCGCGGGCGTCTGCGCCTTGGTGTGTCCGAGGATTTCGTCGCCAGTCGGCTCACCGTCATTCTCGAAGAATTCACCCGGCTTTATCCGCTTGTTGATCTGGAGCTGACGGTGGCACTGAGCGGCGTGCTCTATGAGATGCAGGATAATGGCGAGTTGGATGTGGTGCTGGCCAAACGGCGGCTGGGAGATCAGCTCGGCCATTTTCTCTACCGCGAACCGCTGGTGTGGCTGGCGCGGGACCCTGAGGCCGTTCTGGGCCGAGACAGCGCGCTTCCGTTGATTGCCTTTCCGCCACCCAGCATCACGAGAAAAGCCGCGCAGGAGGCTCTGGATCGCGCTGGCGTTTCATGGCGCATCGTCTGCACCTGCGGCAGCCTGAGCGGGCTGACGGCGGCGGCGCGTGCGGGAATGGGCGTTCTCGTTCAGCCGCGCAGCATGGCCCCGTCGGGGTTGCGCGAATTGCCCAAGGGCGCGTTGCCTGCGCTGGAAGACGTGGAATTCGTCCTCCAGCCGCGCAAGGGCGCCGATGCCGAGCTGGTCGAGGCGCTTTCCCGGCTGGTCATGGCGAAGGGCATGGTGCCGGGAAGCTCTCTTTAAGCGTCAAGCAGTCCCGCAGATGCGCAGGAAGTCATCCACGTCGTTCTCAAGCGTCGCAAAGCTTGTGACGAGGCGGATGAGTTGTTCGTTTTCGCCCACCGGTTCCGGCATGTCGTGGGGCACGGGCCAGTCGTAGAAGCTGGCACCGGCATCCTTTGCCGCCTTCGCCTTGTCCTTGTTCAGCACCACGAACAATTCGTTCGACTGGGTCTGCCACGCCAGACGTGCACTGTTGGATGCCGACAGGCCCTCGCGCAGGCGGGTAGCCATGGCGTTGGCATGGGCTGCCAATTCCAGCCAAAGGTCATTGGCGAAATAGGCATCGAATTGCGCCGCCATGAAGCGCGTCTTGGAGAAAAGTTGGGCGGAACGCTTGCGAATGAAGGGCAGGTCTTCTGCCGTTTTCGGATCCATGTAGACAATGGCTTCGGCGCACCAGCAGCCGTTTTTCGTTGCCCCAAAGGACAGAATATCGACGCCGCGCTTCCATGTCATTTCGGCAGGTGTTGTGTCCAGCGCCGTCAGCGCATTGGCAAAGCGTGCGCCATCCATATGCAGCGGCACACCGGCTTTTTTAGCAATGTCAGAGATCGCCTGGATTTCATCCAGCTCGTAGATGGTGCCCTGTTCGGTTGCCTGCGTCAGCGTTACCAGCATGGGCTGGCCCTGGTGGATGGAGCCGGGCGGGAAGCGGCCAATGGCGGCTTCAAGGTTCTTCGGCAGCATCTTGCCGTTCGGTCCGGCAACCGGCATCAGGCGCGAGGCATTGGAGAAATAGACGGGCGCGCCGCATTCATCCTCGATCACATGCGCTTCGGAGTGGCAAAATGCGATGCCACCGGGGCGCGCAACGCTGGCCATGGCCAGCGAATTGGCGGCGGTGCCGGTGCCCACGAAAAAGACCGCGACTTCGCGCTCGAAGATTTCGTTGAAGCGTTTCTCGATGGCCCGGTCCAGCTCGCTGGTGCCGTAGGCCGCCGCAAAGCGCGTGGATTCCTTCATCAGCCGCTCATTGATGGCGGGATGGGCGCCTGCCCAGTTGTCGGAAGCAAAAAACATGGGGTCTGCACTTTCGATGAGTTGATGATGGCTGCGGTGCCTTGCTAGGCCAAGAGATAGTCGTTTTATGGGCTTATTTTGCGGAAGGCAAATCCGGTAATGAAAGCAACGATTTCGCCCTGTCGCCGGAATAAAATTGCGTCGAATTCGACCCCCGAGACACGAAACGTCATTTTGCGGGTTTATAATTTGTTAGGGTGGACTTGCAGAGCAGGGATGTTTCTGTCAAAATCCAATCAGAATTGAGACAGCAATGCTGTCCTAAATTGACAAGCGGACGCGATGCCACTATCCAGAAATGGGGCGAGGCAGACCATCCGCCTCTCTGCGTGAAGCCATGCAACGTGTTGCAGGAGGGATGAAACATGACGATCAAGCTGGACGGCGAAAACGCCACTGCTGCCGTAACCAATGACTGTCCGACGAGTGCCGAGCCCAAGGCTGCGGCACGCGCGACCATTGGCGGTCTTCCTCCAAAGCAGGGTCTTTATGATCCGCGCAACGAGCATGATGCCTGCGGCGTGGGCTTCGTTGCCCATATGAAGGGCCAGAAGTCGCACCAGATCGTCAAGGACGGCCTGTTCATCCTCGAAAACCTGACCCACCGCGGTGCTGTTGGTGCCGATCCATTGATGGGTGATGGCGCGGGCATTCTGGTGCAGATCCCCGACAAGTTTTTCCGCGAGGAAATGGCGCTTCAGGGCATCACGCTGCCCAAGGCTGGCGAGTATGCTGTCGGCCATATCTTCATGTCGCGCGATGCGGCCCAGATCGAGCACTACAAGAAGGTCATCATCGATGTGGTGGCTGAAGCCGGGCAGCAGTTCCTCGGCTTCCGCGATGTGCCTGTCGACAACTCCTCGCTGTCAGAGGCGCCCGATATTGCCGCAACCGAGCCGCACCATGTGCAGGTCTTCATCGGTGCTGGCCGCAATGCCGCCACCAATGCGGATTTCGAGCGTCAGCTGTTCCTGATCCGCAAGGTCATTTCCAACACCATCTATAATGCTGGCGGCGGCAAGGAAGCGCAGGATTTCTATCCGGTTTCGCTGTCGTCCTCGACCATCGTCTATAAGGGCATGTTCCTGGCCTATCAGGTTGGTGCCTATTACAAGGATCTGGCTGATCCGCGCTTTGAAAGTGCTGTCGCGCTTGTTCACCAGCGCTTCTCCACCAACACCTTCCCATCCTGGAAGCTGGCGCACCCCTACCGCATGGTTGCCCATAACGGCGAAATCAACACGCTGCGCGGCAACGTGAACTGGATGGCGGCGCGTCAGGCTTCCGTCGCATCGCCGCTGTTTGGTGAGGACATTTCCAAGCTCTGGCCGATTTCCTATGAGGGACAGTCGGACACTGCCTGCTTCGACAACGCGCTCGAATTCCTCGTGCGTGGTGGCTACTCCATGGCGCATGCCGTGATGATGCTTATCCCGGAAGCATGGGCTGGCAACCAGTCCATGTCGCCTGAGCGCAAGGCATTTTACGAATATCACGCTGCTCTCATGGAGCCATGGGATGGCCCGGCTGCCGTTGCCTTTACCGATGGCAAGCAGATTGGTGCGACGCTCGACCGTAACGGTCTGCGTCCTGCGCGTTATCTCGTGACCGATGACGACCGCATCATCATGGCATCTGAGGCCGGAACCTTGCCGGTGCCGGAAGAACGCATCATCAAGAAGTGGCGTTTGCAGCCCGGCAAGATGCTGCTGATCGACATGGAAAAGGGAGCGATCATTTCCGATGAGGATGTGAAGCGCGAACTGGCGACCAAGCATCCTTACCGCACATGGCTTGATCGTACCCAGCTGATCCTCGAAGACCTGAAGCCGGTCGAGCCCCGCGCTCTGCGTCGCGATGTGTCGCTGCTCGACCGTCAGCAGGCCTTCGGTTACACCAGCGAAGACACCAAGCTCCTGATGTCACCGATGGCGACGACCGGTCAGGAAGCCATCGGCTCCATGGGCACGGATACACCGATCTCGGCCATGTCTTCCAAGTCCAAGCTGCTTTACACCTATTTCAAGCAGAACTTCGCGCAGGTTACCAACCCGCCGATCGACCCGATCCGTGAAGAGCTTGTCATGAGCCTTGTGTCCTTCATCGGTCCACGTCCGAACATTCTGGACCATGAGGGTGCAGCCCGCGCCAAGCGCCTTGAAGTGCGCCAGCCGATCCTGACCAATGGCGATCTGGAAAAGATCCGCTCCATCGGTCACACGGAAGACCGTTTCGACACCAAGACGCTCGACTTCACCTATGATGTGGAGCGTGGTGCCGAAGGCATGCCTGAAATGCTGGACCGTCTGTGCGAGCGTGCGGAATCCGCCGTTCGTGGCGGCTACAACATCATCGTTCTGTCAGACCGTCAGGTCGGGCCGGATCGCATTGCCATTCCAGCCCTTCTGGCAACCGCTGCCGTCCACCATCACCTGATCCGCAAGGGTCTGCGCACCTCGGTCGGCCTCGTGGTCGAAACCGGCGAGCCGCGTGAAATCCACCATTTCTGCCTTCTGGCCGGTTATGGTGCCGAGGCCATTAATCCGTATCTCGCTTTCGATACGCTTCTGGACATGCACAAGCACAATGCATTTCCGAAGGAAGTGTCCGAAGACGAAGTGGTTTATCGCTACATCAAGGCTGTCGGTAAGGGCATTCTCAAGGTCATGTCCAAGATGGGCATTTCCACCTACCAGTCCTATTGCGGCGCGCAGATCTTCGACGCCATCGGCCTGTCTTCCGAGTTCATCGAGCAGTATTTCTTCGGCACCGCCACGCAAATTGAAGGCGTTGGCCTGACGGAAATTGCCGAGGAAACCGTATCGCGCCACAAGGATGCGTTCGGCAAGGACCCGATCCTCGCCAGCACGCTGGATATTGGCGGCGAATATGCCTACCGCATGCGCGGCGAAAGCCATGCCTGGAGCCCGGATGCGGTTGCCACCCTGCAGCACGCCGTGCGCGGCAATAGCCAGGAGCGTTACCGCGAATTCGCCGAAATGGTGAACGAGACGAACCTGCGGATGAACACCATTCGCGGCCTGTTCAAGGTCAAGGGTGCGGAAGCTTTGGGCCGCAAGCCGATCTCCATCGATGAGGTCGAGCCAGCGGTTGAGATCGTCAAGCGTTTCTCCACCGGCGCCATGTCCTTCGGCTCCATCAGCCGTGAAGCACACACCACGCTTGCCATTGCCATGAACCGCATTGGCGGCAAGTCCAACACGGGTGAGGGCGGCGAAGAATCCGACCGTTACCTGCCGCTGCTCAATGGCCAACCGAACCCGGAACGTTCTGCCATCAAGCAGATCGCCTCTGGCCGCTTCGGTGTGACGACGGAATATCTCGTCAATGCCGATATGCTGCAGATCAAGGTTGCGCAGGGTGCCAAGCCCGGCGAAGGCGGCCAGCTGCCCGGCCACAAGGTGGATGCCACGGTTGCCAAGACCCGCCACTCCACACCGGGCGTCGGCCTCATTTCGCCACCACCGCACCACGATATCTATTCCATCGAAGATCTGGCGCAGCTAATCTACGACCTGAAGAACGTCAACCCGGAAGCCGATGTTTCCGTGAAGCTCGTGTCTGAAGTGGGCGTCGGCACGGTTGCCGCCGGTGTTGCCAAGGCACGTGCGGACCACATCACCGTGTCAGGTTTTGATGGCGGCACGGGCGCGTCTCCGCTCACATCGCTCAAGCATGCCGGTTCCCCGTGGGAAATCGGTCTTGCCGAAACACAGCAGACGCTCGTCATGAACGGCCTTCGTTCACGCATTGCGCTGCAGGTGGATGGCGGCTTGAAGACGGGCCGCGATGTCATCATCGGCGCTCTCTTGGGCGCAGATGAATTCGGTTTCGCAACGGCTCCGCTGATTGCTGCCGGTTGCATCATGATGCGCAAGTGCCACCTCAACACCTGCCCGGTGGGCGTTGCCACACAGGATCCGGTTCTGCGCAAGCGCTTCAAGGGTGCACCTGAGCACGTCATCAACTATTTCTTCTTCGTGGCCGAAGAAGTGCGCGAAATTCTTGCTTCGCTTGGCGTGTCCAAGCTGGATGAGATCATCGGCGCTTCCGAACTGCTCGAAAAGGATGAGATGCTGGCGCATTGGAAGGCCAAGGGTCTCGATTTCAGCCGCATCTTCCACAAGGTCGATGCGCCGAAGGAAGCAACCTACTGGACAGAGCGCCAGAAGCACCCGATCGACGATATTCTCGACCGCAAGCTGATCGAGAAGTCCATGCCATCGCTTGAAAACCGCGAGCCTGTGGTTTTCGAAGTGCCGATCAAGAATGTGGACCGCTCTGCCGGTGCCATGCTCTCGGGCGCGCTTGCCAAGCGTTGGGGCCATAAGGGCCTGAAGGACGATACCATCCACGTGTTGCTGCGCGGCACGGCTGGCCAGTCCTTCGGCGCGTTCCTCGCACGCGGCATCACCTTTGATCTGGTGGGCGACGGTAACGACTATGTCGGCAAGGGCCTTTCAGGTGGCCGCATCATCGTGCGTCCGCCGGAAAATGCCCGCATCGTTGCGGAAAACTCGATCATCGTCGGCAACACGGTTCTTTACGGCGCCATCACCGGCGAGTGCTATTTCCGTGGTGTGGCGGGTGAACGCTTCGCCGTTCGCAACTCCGGTGCCCTTGCCGTTGTCGAAGGCGTGGGTGACCATGGTTGCGAATATATGACCGGCGGCATTGTCGTTGTTCTGGGTGAAACCGGACGCAACTTCGCAGCCGGCATGTCCGGCGGCGTGGCCTATGTTCTGGATGAGCAGGGCGATTTCGCCAAACGCTGCAACATGGCCATGGTCGAGCTGGAGCCGGTGCCGGAAGAAGACGACATGCTGGAAAAGCTGCACCATCACGGTGGCGATCTCATGCACAAGGGACGTGTGGACGTTTCCGAAGACATGACCCGCCACGACGAGGAGCGCCTCTACCAGATGATCTCCAACCACTTCCATTACACAAACTCCAACCGCGCCAAGGACATCCTTGACCGCTGGAGCGAGTTCCGTCCGAAATTCCGCAAGGTCATGCCGGTGGAATACCGCCGTGCGCTTGAGGATATGGAACGGATGAAAATGGGCGTAGCTGCGGAGTAATCCGACGCGTGAAGTCACTACACCGACTGATCTCGCTCTTAATCGCGGTCGCCGTTCCCACGGCGACCTACTGGACGAGCGGCGAGATCAGACTTGAGTTCATCGTACTGGGAGCAGCCGTGGGCGGCGCTTGACTGTACTGGGGCCCGACGGGTGCCCTGCTTTGATGTGAGGATATAACATGGGCAAGGTTACAGGTTTTCTGGAAATAGACCGTCAGGTTGGCAAGTATCAGCCAGCGTCGGACCGTATTCGCCATTTCCGGGAATTCACCATTCCCATGTCGGACCCAGAGGTGCAGAAGCAGGCGGCGCGCTGCATGGACTGTGGCATTCCCTATTGCCACGGCCCGACCGGCTGCCCGGTTCATAACCAGATCCCCGACTGGAACGATCTGGTTTATAACAACAATTGGGAAGAGGCGATCCGCAACCTTCACTCCACCAACAACTTCCCGGAATTCACCGGCCGTGTCTGTCCCGCACCCTGCGAAGAAGCCTGCACGCTGAACCTTGAAGATGCACCGGTTGCCATCAAGACCGTGGAACAGGCCATTGCCGACAAGGCTTACGAGCTTGGCTTCATCGTGCCGAAGCCGGCCACCGTTCACACCGGCAAAAAGGTTGCGATCATCGGTTCCGGCCCATCGGGCCTGGCGGCTGCCCAGCAACTGGGTCGCGCTGGCCATGAAGTCCATGTCTATGAGCGCGAATCCAAGGCTGGCGGTTTGCTGCGCTATGGTATTCCCGATTTCAAGATGGAGAAGAACTTCATCGATCGCCGCGTCGAGCAGATCAAGGGCGAGGGCGTCACCTTCCATTACGGTGTCAATGTCGGCGTGGATGTGACCGTTGAAACGCTGACGGCTGAGCATGATGCCGTGCTGTATTGCGGCGGCTCGGAAACCCCGCGTCCAGCCGGTATCGGCGGCACCGAGTTTCACGGCGTGCATGATGCCATGCCTTATCTCGTGCAGCAGAACCGCCGCGTCGGTCGCGAAAACATCGACAGCATCGGCTGGCCTTCCGATCCAATTTTGGCTGGTGGCAAGCACGTTGTCGTCGTCGGTGGTGGCGATACGGCGTCGGACTGCGTCGGCACGGCGTTCCGCCAGGGTGCGGTCAAGGTAACTCAGCTCGACATTCGCCCGATGCCGCCTGAAAAGGAAGACAAGCTGGCCGTCTGGCCCTATTGGGCAACCAAGATGCGCACATCCTCCAGCCAGGCCGAAGGTGCAGCCCGTGAATTCCAGGTGGCAACGCTTGAATTCGTGGGTGACGAAGATGGCGTTCTGACCGGTGTGAAGTGCTGCCAGGTGGATGACCGCCGCAAGCCGATTGCCGGCACGGAATTCATCATCAAGGCCGATCTCGCCTTCATCGCCATCGGCTTCTCCGGCCCGTTCACAGACAGTGTTCTGAAGGAACTGGACGGCAAGCTGACGCTCAACACCGACCGCCGCGGCTCCACCAACGTCGTCGCCAATGACCGCGACTACAAGACCTCGGTCGACAAGCTCTGGGTCGCCGGCGACGTACGCCGCGGCCAGTCCCTCGTCGTCTGGGCCATCCGCGAAGGCCGCCAGGCTGCCCGCGCCATCGATGAAGCGCTGATGGGCGAGACGTTGTTGCCTAGCTGAGGCTGGAGCGATCTGAACACTAAGGCCTCCGGAGGTTTTGCTTTCGGAGGCTTTTTGTTGGTGAGCTATTGTTGATAGGTTGAGGGCATGCGCTGGGCTGATCCACGTTGGGTGGATAATTCCGAGCGGGCGTATAGAGCTTTGACCGTTGTAAAGCGGCCAATGCAGCATTTCTCCAACAGCGGACATTGCCAGCTATGACATAGACGTTATTCTCGCGGATGAGTTCGATGTGTCAGGGAAAATGAAATGGCACTTACCAGTCAGATAACGCCGTACAACGAACAGTGGCCGTCGATGTTTCTTGCCGAGAAGCGGCTGATTGCTGACGTCTTCGGGCCCGATCTAATTGGCATCCACCACGTCGGCAGCACGGCCGTCGTAGGATTGTCGGCAAAGCCAGAGATCGACCTACTGGTTGAAGTTCGCGAGCAAACAAAACAGGTCGAGCGCGATCAGTCGATGGTTACATTGGGATATGTCCGCGGCTCAAACCTTTCACAAGGGCACCACTTCTATCGAAAGGATGTTGATGGTGTGAGAACGCACAAGGTCCATGTCTGCTTGACTGGCCATTGGCAGATCGAACGCATGATACGCTTCCGAGACCTATTGATCGGCAATGCTCAGATACGCCAGGAATATCAGCGATTGAAGCTTCATTTAGAGGCCTCTAATCGCGATGGCATTGGGGAGTATCTCGCAAAGAAAGCTCCCTTCATCAATGACTTGATGGGACCACGTCCTGAATAGTCGAGCGAGCAGATGACCGCGTCGGGCCAACAACCGTCATGACGCCGATGCGCAACAAGCTGTCATCGAATGTAAAGTGCCTATCAGAGGCCGACCAGAAAATCGGCGACCTCAGATCGGCTCGTCAGCCTATATTTGTGCTGGGAATGTTGCTCGTAGAACAAGTGGTGCGCCTCAAAGGAATTCAGGTGGTTCTTTCGCAGACGATAGCCACGAGTATACTCCAGCAGTTCTTCGAATTGGTCTGGTGTTCCTCCATCGGTTTGCCCCCGTCTCATCAAATTTGAGATGCATTCGTCGTCGGCCAGATCGAGCCAGATCAATGTTGTTACGCGGGGAAAGACCTGCTTGAGAATTGAACCGTATATACCCTCCATGATCCACGAGGCGTTGCCTGCAGCTTCAGCGACGAGTTGATCACGCTCATTGCGTGGACGCTCTCCTGAAAAACCGGGTAACCAGTGCAAATCATCCAGATGCGTGACCGCAAACCCGAACTTCGCGGCCAACTCTTTCGCCAGCCACGACTTGCCGCTTCCGCCATTACCGACGATGAAAACCCGTTCCATGGAGCGCTCTTCCGCCGAATATGTTTGTCTTCACTCGTGCAACTATGACCCGGAATATCTTAGCCTACTTCGCCGCCGTTTCCGCTGGTGCAGGCATGCGGTAATCATCCACGCGGCCCAGCGGTGCTGCTTCCATCAGCCCGCGTTTTGTGAGTTTTTCACGCGGGGATTCGGTGATGGAGAGTTTGGTGGCGGGCTTGTCGCCCAAGAGCACGTCGCCGCCGTCAAGATCAGGGTCGGTCAGGCTGATGGGCTGGGTGCGGACCTGTTGGGCGTCTATGCCAAGGGCTGGCAGAGAGGTGAGGGCGGGCAGGTTGCTGCCATCGAGCGTTGTCAGGTCAGGGCTTGCACCATCCAGATGGCGGCGCACGAATTTTTCGACATAGAAGGCGAGCTTCTGTTTTCCGGCTTGCGTCATGCCGATGCCGTCTGCTTCACGCAGACGCGCTTGCTGGCCGTTGACGTCGTAGCCTGTCGTTACGAACATGCCGGCTTCGTCCACGAAACCATCCCACACATCAACGAACTCGCCGCCAGCCTTTTCAATGTGGCTGCGGTAAAGGCGGTTGAAGCTGACGAAATCGGCGGTCAGCGAGGGCGACTGGAAAGCGGGGAGACCCACCCAGAGCACGGGCACCTTTTGGCGATTGGCGATGGCAATCAGCGCATCGATGCGGCGCTCATATTCTTTCAGCCAGGCATCGGTGCCGTATTTTTCCTTGCTGTCGCCCATGACCATCATCTGGCGGTCGTTGGAGCCGAGCATGATGACGATGGTGGCGGGGCTGGTTTCCTTGATGAATTGTGGAAGATTGGCAAACCAGTCGTAATAATCCGTGCGCACAAGGCCGGATGATCCGTTGGAGCGGACATCCACGGTAATGGCGGGCGAACTCTGGAAGCTGGAAACAAGGCCTTCGCCCATATTGCCAGCCAGAAAATCACCAATGACCAGAACGCGCCGCGCATTTTCAGCCTTGGCCACGGGGCCGGGCTTTGCGGTGCGCATCTGCACCACGGATGGCGTCTTGCGCGGGGCGGCTGGGCGCGTCACGGCGCGGTTGTCGCGGGCGGCGGGCTGTGGGCGTCGCGTTCTTTCCGGCGGCGGCTGTCTGCGTTCCTGCTCATATGTTCGTTCATAGCGCCTGTTGGGGCTGCCGAACATCATTTCGAACAGGGTGCGGCGTTCACGCTGCTCCTGTGCCTGCGCGTAAGGAACCGACACAGGCAGGCTGATGACAAACGCCAGAAACGCGGCACCTATGCGCCGCGTCATGCGTTTAAAATCGCCTGTGTTCATTCTCACCACGGCCTTAAGCTCCCGGACGGTTCTTCACGTATTATGATCTTCGAATTCTGGTGCCGTCCGCAAGCGCTGTCAATTGCGCAGCGCGCGCAGCAACAGGCGTGAGGGCTCACCATCATTTTCCATGCCCATACGTTTCTGGATGGCGCTAATGGCGGCCTTGGAGCCGGAACCGAAGTTGCCGTCGACTTCGCCATCATAATAGCCAAGCTCTTTCATGCGGGTCTGCAATTCGAACTTTTCCTTTACATCCAGCGTATTATCCGGGCGCGGCCAGCGCTGCTGCATGCCGCCGGTGCCGGCAATTTCATCGGCCAGAAGGCCCACCGCCAGTGCGTAGCTATCAGATGAATTGTATCGCTTGATGGTGAAGAAGTTTTTCGTCATCAGGAAGCCGGGGCCGTTCGAGCCGCCCTGCATTTTCAGCATCGCGCGGTCTGAGGCACGGGGGAAGCCCTTGCCGCTGGGGCGCGCAAAGCCGAGTTTCTGCCACTCGCCCATGGTCTTTGTCTGGCCTTCATAACGCCCGCCACCGTTTGGAACGACGGCCTCATATCCCCAGGTGCGGCCCGGCTCCCATCCGTTCTTGGCCAGAAGGTTGGCAGCCGTTGCCAAAGCATCGGGAATGGAGTGCCAGATGTCGCGCTTGCCATTGCCATCGGCGTCCACTGCGTAAAGCAGGTAGCTGGTTGGAATGAACTGCGTGTGGCCCATGGCACCGGCCCATGAGCCGGTCAGCTGCTTTGGCGTCACATCACCGGCCTGCAGGATTTTGAGCGCCGCAATCAACTGGTTACGGGCAAACTTGCCGCGCTTGGGGTCGGAATAGGCAAGGGTTGCCAGCGCCTGTGGAATGTTGTGCAGGCGTTCCGGCTTTTCCAGAACTGCACCATAATTGGACTCCATCGACCAGATGGCGAGGATGACGTGCTTGTCCACCTTGAAATTCCGCTCGATCCAGTTGAGGGTCGTGGCGTGCTTCATCTTCATTTCACGGCCAATGCGCACCGTGTAGGGATTGACGCGGCTATCGACGTAATCCCAGATCTTGGTGGTGAATTCCGGCTGGAAGGTTGCCTTGCGCAGGGCGTCCGGGTCAGGCTCGGTCACGCCTGCGAATGCCTTCTGGTAGGTCGATTTGCTAATGCCTTCCTTGGCGGCGGTGGCATAGAACTGGTTGATCCACTGGCGGAAACCTGCATCAGCATTGGCAGGTGATGGCGCAAAGGCGATTGCGATGCCCGCAAATGCCATGCAGCCAAATTTGCGAATGTGGGAAAGGATCAGCTTTTTCATCGGCAGTCTTTCGTTTCTCTCGAATTTCATTTCGATTGCGAGATACGCATCGGGCTTGACGATGTTTTAACAACTCAAAGTCAACAAATTCTTTACCATTAACTATGCGTAACGTCATCACTTACAAAAGATCGCCACTTTTGCCATAACAATGTCGTGGGTGATATTTGATCGAGCGAATCCCTCAAGGAGGAACGTGTGGTAGAACAGAAGAAAATTCGAAAAGCAGTTTTCCCGGTCGCGGGTCTTGGAACACGTTTCCTGCCCGCAACAAAAGCAGTTCCAAAGGAAATGCTGACCGTGGTCGACAAGCCGGTCATCCAGTATGTGGTGGATGAGGCTGCCGAAGCGGGTATCGAGCATTTCGTGTTCGTAACCGGCCGTGGAAAAGGGGTGATCGAAGATTACTTCGATATTCAGTTCGAGCTGGAGCAGATGCTGCGCGAGCGCAACAAGAACGCTGAACTGACGCTGCTGTCGGGTATTCTGCCCAAGGCAGGAACTGCAAGCTTTACGCGCCAGCAGGTGCCGCTTGGTCTTGGCCATGCCGTCTGGTGTGCGCGTGATATCGTTGGCGACGAGCCTTTCGCAGTGCTGTTGCCCGACATGATCATGCACTCTGAAAAGAGCTGCCTCAAGGGCATGGTCGATCTTTACGATCAGACCGGCGGCAACGTCATCGCGGTTCAGGAATGCGAACCCGACCAGGCCCATAAATATGGCATCGTCGGCGTTGGCGAAACTGTTGGCGAAGGCTTCAAGATCACGGAAATGGTCGAAAAGCCTGCCAAGGGAACTGCGCCATCGAACTACTACATCAATGGCCGTTACATCCTTCAGCCAGAGATTTTCAATATTCTCGAAAATCAGGAACGCGGCGCTGGCAACGAAATTCAGCTGACCGATGGCATGCTGTCGCTTGCCAAGAGCCAGGACTTTGCGGGCTACCGCTTCAACGGTGAAACCTTCGACTGCGGCGCAAAGGATGGCTTCATCCTGGCAAACGTTGCCTTCGCGCTGGAACGTGGCGATATCCGCCCTTCAATCGAGGGCCCGCTGAAGGCGCTCGTCAACAAGCTGAAGTAAGGTCTCAAACCTTTAAACGACAAATCCCGGCCTTCGTGCCGGGATTTTTGTTTTAGCGTCTCAGGGTCAGCCCTGCGCCAATCCGCCATTGGCTGTTGTCGGTCACGGGCGTCGTCTCGTAGCTGATGTCAGTGGTCAGATCGAGATATCTGTTGATGTTCCATGTCAGCCCGGCACCAACAGTATATTCCGTCTCGTCCCTGATGGTTGAGGTAAGGTAGGAGCGGCGCTCCAACCCAGCCGTCAGTCGTGCAACGAGGTCGCTGCGTAGCTGGTGCGTCAGGCCCGTCGTCAATTGCCTTGAAATCCACCCGCCGCGCGCGCCACCGGCAAAATCTTCAATGGTGGTGCGAAGGCCAAGGTTGACATCTGTGCCGCGCTGGGGCGACCAGACGATGTTGCCATCCATGGCCAGCGCATTGATAGCCGCCAGGCGGTCGTCATCATAGCCCTTGCGAAGATAACCGATGGCGGCTTCCCCGCGCAGCTTTTCACCCAAATCGACCTGCGCGCCCACCTTCGCGCCATAGGTCTGCGAGGAGCGTTCATAGCCGGTATTGTCCCGCGTCTGGTCGTAATTGGTCAGGCCTGCAGTGACTTCGAGAAAGGGAACGAGCGCTGGCGATAATTCGTAACCCAGCCGCCCCCGAACGCCCGCACCGTAACGGTCGCGGTCGGCAAGGCTGATGGATTGGCCGTTGACGCCCTTGGCATCCGTATAGACGGTGCGGGAAAGATCCAGCGCGGCAAGGGCTTTCAAGATACCGACATTACGCTCCACAGATGCACCAGCACTGAACACATGTTCGCCGCCCTGCACGGAGGCGTTGGAGATGGCGTTGGGATCATTGGTGTCTTCGCGGCTGAAGGCATATCCGGCTTTGAGGTTGGCCTGTGTACCGTCACCCAGATCAAGGCGAAGGTCAGCGCCTATATTGGCGGTCGGCTCTTCGCCCGCGCTGCTGCCACCCAGATTGCGCTGATAGGCGCCTTCGCCAGTGATGGTCAGCGCATGGCGCGACCAATCGCTGGTCAGTGTGCCGCGAATGGCAGTGGTCGTATAGGTGCGGCTGGTGGACCCGGTCGAAAATGTCTTGTTCTCGTGGTTCAGCGTCTGGCTGATAGAAGGGCGAAGCGTCAGCGTCCCCAGGCGGATGCCGGGCGCAGTGCCGTCGTCCGTTCGTGCATTTTCACCGCCATCCACGGTTGGCTCGGCCCCGTTTTCAGAACTGACTGCAGCCTCTGCCGCACCGTCGAGGTCTTCCGGTATGGCGTCGCCGGGGTTGGAAAGCGGGCGCGTGGCGCCGGTGGTCAATGGGTCAGGGGTAACCGCTGCCGGTGCTGGCTGCCGCCGGTTGGGGCTGTCAGGATCGATGACGGACAGATTATTCTGGCCGATAAAGGGATCGGAACTCGTCAGGGTTCGCAGGCCGGACGTCTGGGGTGGCTGGTTGGCCGATTGGGCAAGGGCCGCTGTTTCAGGCCACAACACGGCACAAGCAAACAGCGCCGGGGCCAGCAGCACCGGGGCGGCTGTCCGCCACGTCGAAAGACGTCTTGCGGTGCTGTGATAATCCATGTGTGCTTCTACTCGGTCCCGACAAAATCTCGCCGCCAAAGGCAAATCTTCCGCTTCCTGCATCTCAGACGTTTCAATCGTCATAAGCATCTGTTTTTCTTGCAGGATATCAGCCACTGGCGGTGCTGTGATGAAATCGCAGTCTGCCCGTGCAGGGTTATTTTATGGTTAACATTCTGTAAAAAATGGAAGGTGCGTGCTGCTCTTCAACCGGCGGACCGTCTGGTCTATAGGAAGGCCAGAACATGCTACGTCTTGGGAGTCTTGCAGTGAACAGATCTTTGCGACGCGCCGCCTGCCTTGCCGTTACCGCGCTGCTTTTGCCAGCTGCTGGCAGCGCCTCTGATTTGCCTTCGCGCAAGGCGGGGCTTTGGATTATTTCCTCGAAAGACAACCCGTTTGCAAACTGGTCTGCCTGCGTGGATGATAGCAAGGACAATGTCATCAACACCGACATCTGGACCGATTTTGCCGCTGAATGCGAGGTTCTTCACACGGAAAAGACTGAGAAGGGGCGCACGTTGCTTGCCCAGTGCCAGTCCGGCCTCACAGGTAAGGTCAAGCTTCTGGTGGAATTGTCAGGGGATTTTCAGTCGCAGTACCACTTGGAATCGACGACCGTCTTTGCGGGCAAGGACGGGGAGGAGGCGCAGAGTTTCACAATTGATGCGCGCCATGGGGGCGAATGCCCCACGGGCATGCTGCCCGGCCAGAAAAAGATGGCGCGCTAAAGCCGCGCCTCAAGCTTGTCGCCAATAGACATGTTTTGTGGAAAAGAGTATCAGTCCGGCATGATTACGAGAGCTGTCACACTGGTTGAAAACAACGCCATCGAGTCTGCGCTGCGGACCGTTTCGATCGAGAGAAACGGTCTGGCCGCTTTGGAGCAGGCGCTTCAAGGCGATCTGGGTGATGGATTTTGCAAGGCCATCGATGCCATCGGCAAATCGGATGGGCGTCTGATCATCACCGGTGTCGGCAAAAGTGGTCACATCGGCTCCAAGCTCGCAGCCACCTTCGCATCCACGGGAACGCCGGCCTTTTTCGTGCATGCAGCGGAAGCCAACCATGGCGATCTGGGCATGATTGGCGGCAATGATGTGGTGCTGGCCATTTCCAAAGGTGGTGAAAGCGCTGAGCTTCGCAGCATCATCAATTATACCAGACGTTTTTCCATTCCGCTCATCGCGCTGACCTCATCAGAAGACGGCTCTCTCGCCAAGGCGTCGGATATCGTGCTGCTTGTTCCCAACGAGCAGGAGGCGTGCCCGCATGGGCTGGCGCCCACCACATCCACCATGATGCAGCTGGCCTTGGGCGATGCTCTGGCCATCGCCCTTCTGGAAGCGCGCAGCTTCACGGCGGGTGATTTTCGCGTGTTTCATCCGGGCGGAAAGCTCGGCGCGAGTCTCGCACTTGTCGGCGATATCATGCACACCGGAGACCGTCTGCCGCTGGTGCCAAAGGGCACGGCGTTGCGCGAAGCCATCGGCGTTCTCGCAAGCAAGCACTTCGGTTGCGTGGCCGTGCTGGATGGGGATGGCCGTCTCTGCGGTATTGTGACCGAAGGCGATCTGGCTCGAAACCTTACGCGCAATCTGTCGGAGCTTCGGGTCGATGATATCATGACCGTTGCGCCGAAAACGGTCAGCCGACACGTTTTGGCGACTGCCGCGCTCGCAACGCTGGAGAAACATCATATCGGCGCGTTGATTGTGATCGATGAAGACAACAGGCCCATTGGCCTTATCCACTTCCACGATCTTCTGCGCATCGGCGTGGCTTAAATCATCAGCCGCTGACTGACATCAGCTGCGCGTCCCCGCGAGTTTTTCCGTAAGGTCGCTCGCTTCCTTCTGGGCATCCTTGTCTGCAGGGTAAAGCGCCAGATACTGCTCCCACACTTTCAGCGCCAGCGCGTCGCGCTCATTGCTTTCAAGAATATTGGCAAGGCTCGCAAGGGCCGGAAAAAAGCGCGGCTCCTTTTGCAGCGTGCTGTTGAGGTCGGCCATGGCCTTGCGGGTATCGCCATCCGCATAGTGCACCAGCGCACGCCGATACCAGGCTTGCGCGAAATCCGGCTCCAGAAGAATGGCCTGATCGAGAAAGTCATAGGCCGCTGCCTTGCGTTTTTCCTCGGCGGCTTCTTCAGACCATGTCAAAAGCAGATTGATCGTGGCGCTGCCTGAATCCGTCCACTGCCCAACAATCTCATTGGCAATGACGCGGGCTTTTTGAGAGTCGCGCTCTTTCTTCAGGCTGGAAAACAGACGGCTCAAGGCAGCGTCAGGTGTGGTGTCCGGCTGTGCCGCGGCCCCCGCATTCGCGGTGGGGGAGGCGGCGTTCCCATCAGGCATCTGGACTTGTGGCGTCTGGACTTCTGGCGTTTGCAGTTGGGGTGTTTGCACCTGGGGAGCCTGCGCGGCGGCGGGCGTGGTCAGCTGCGGGGCGCTGGCAAAAGCAGCTCCGAGGCAGGCAAATGTGATGGCTCGAAAACAAAACTGGCGCATCTGGACAGGATAATCCAGCTGCGCCAATTATGAAATCGAATTTTGCAGTCTATCAACAATGTGATCCGCCACGACGAGACGGGCACAGATGCAAACGTTAATCAGCCCTGACGAGCCTTGAAACGTGGGTTCATCTTGTTGATGATGTAGACGCGGCCCTTACGGCGAACCAGACGGTTGTCGCGGTGACGGGCCTTAAGCGCTTTAAGCGAGTTCTTGATTTTCATTTTTCTGGTCCGCAGTTTGGCGTGACGCTTCTTGCCACGCATATCTCAACAATCAAAAACGCGCTACGAGGGCGCGCTTTTTTCGGTTGGCTGGCAAATACCCCGTCAGTCCCAGCCTGTCAACACATTAAGGCATATTTTGCCGGGAGAGACTTGGTTTTCCGGGGCTCGTTACCTGCGTAACATGGCCCATCTTGCGGCCTGCACGGGCTTCTGTCTTGCCGTAGAGATGCACAAGGCAATCCTCTTTTGCCAGCCAGCCCGGCACATCGTTGATGTCGTCGCCAATCAGGTTGGTCATCACACAATCGGAATGCCGCTGTGTGGAGCCGGGAGCAAGCCCCGCCACTGCACGAATATGCTGTTCGAACTGCGAAACCACGCAGGCTGCTTCCGTCCAGTGGCCGGTATTGTGCACACGTGGCGCGATCTCGTTTGCGACCAGCGATCCGTCGCCAAGAACAAAGAACTCGATACCGACGACGCCGACATAATCCAGCGCTGCCAGCAGCTTGCCTGCGGATTCCTCGGCCACGGCTCTGGCCGCGTCGGAAAGATTGGCCGGAACGGTGGAGGTGTGGAGAATGCCGGAAAGATGCACGTTTTCGGCAGGGTCATAGCAGGTCACGGTGCCATCGGCAAAGCGGGCGGCAATGATGGAGATTTCACGCTCGAAGGGCACGAAGCTTTCGAGGATGAGGGCAACGCCACCCATCGCCTCGAAGATGCCGGTCAGGTCTTCGCCGCCCTTGAACACGCGCTGGCCCTTGCCGTCATATCCCATGCGGCGGGTCTTCAGCACGCCTTTGCCGCCAAACTCCGCAACGGCGGCTTCAAGACCTGCCTGATCGTCCACTGGCCGGAAACCAGCGGTCGGGATGCCGCAATCATTGAGGAAGCGCTTTTCCGTCAGCCGGTCCTGCGAGGCGCTGAGCGCCTGCGGTGGCGGATAGACGGGCACAGACGCCGACAGCGTCTGTGCGGCCACGACGGGCACATTCTCAAACTCATAGGTCACCACGTCGCAAACGCTGGCAAGCTCGGCCAGCGCCGTCTCGTCATCATAGGCGGCCACGATCTGCCGATTGCAGACCTGTGCTGCCGGACAATCGGCCTGTGGTTCCAGCACGATGGTGCGGAAGTTGAGGCGGGCAGCAGCCATGGCCAGCATGCGCGCAAGCTGACCGCCACCGATAATGCCGATGGTTCCGGATTTCCCTTGAAGTTTCGATGTCATTGCGGCGTATCCAGCGGGTATTCTGCAATGGCCGCTGTCTGGCGGGCGCGGTATTCGTCCAGTCGGTCTGCCAGATCCTCATCGGAAAGCGCCAGCACGGCTGCGGCGAGAAGGGCCGCATTGATGGCACCGGCGCGGCCGATGGCCAGCGTGCCGACGGGAATACCGGCGGGCATCTGGACGATGGAATAAAGACTGTCCTGACCCGACATGGTTTTTGACTGTACGGGAACACCGAACACGGGCAGTGGTGTCAAGGCGGCTGTCATGCCGGGCAGGTGGGCTGCGCCACCGGCACCTGCTATAATGACCTTGAAACCTTCGTCGCGCGCGCCGCTGGCAAAGCTGAACATGCGCTCTGGCGTGCGATGGGCGGAAATGATGCGCGCTTCATATTCCACATCCAGCGCGTCCAGCGTATCGGCGGCGTTTTTCATGGTTTCCCAGTCAGACTGGCTACCCATGATGATGGCGACGGGCGGTGTTTCTGTGCTCAACGGTGATCTCCGTATCAGGCAATAATATCGGGAATAATCTGGTCTTCGATCTGTGTCATCTTGTCTTTGATAACCAGCTTCTTCTTCTTCATGCGCTGAATGCGCAACGCTTCGCAGTTGGTCTGCATCATGGCGTTGATTGCCGCATCGTAATCTTCGTGTTCCTGGCGAAGTCGCGCAAGCACCAGCCGAACGTCGGCCTGATCCTGATCGGGCATCTCTGTCTTCCCCATTTTAAGACAACCGGACCGCCATCCGGCTATTTTGTTGTCGCTCTTGGTGCCTGTACCATCAAATCACGGTAACGGGAAGTTTCCCTTACAACCAAATTGCCCCATTATGGCCTTCATTTCGCCTTCGACAAGCGCGGCGTTCCATGTCACATTGCTGTCGTAAACCTGAAACTCCTGCGATGGAGCGCGGGAGGTAGGTTCAACAAGGAAGGACGTGCCGCATGACCATTCAGGCTCATATTGCATCGCTGGAAAAGAAACACGGTGCTCTTGAGGAGGAGCTAGAAACCGTATTGGCTTCTCCCTCCTCAGATGATCGGCAGATTGTGGATCTTAAACGCAAAAAACTGCGCCTGAAGGATGAAATGCAGAGGCTGCAAGCCTCCACCAAGCATTAATCGCCTAAAATCTTTGTTGCCTGACGTCAGTATCGTTTACGTCGCAGCCTGAAAGCCCGGCTCTGATTGCTACCGCGATCAGGGCCTTTTGTTTGGCTTACCGTGGCTAGATCGGTAGCCCATCCCACAGAAGCTTCAGCGCCGCCAGAAAGGCCATGGCGTACATCAGCGGATAAAAGATCGCCGGCTTCATGTATTTCACCACCTTTGCCCCGGCAAAGGTTGCCACCATGGCAACCGGCAGCAGCATGGCCGATGTCGTGAGGTTTGCGGAATCAAGCGCACCCAGCGCAAAATAGGGAATGAGCTTGATGGCATTCATGATGGCGAAGAAGCGAACGCTCATGCCGGTATAGACCTTCGGGTCCAGTTTCAGCGGCAGCACGTAGATCTGGAAAGGCGGGCCGCCTGCATGGGCCACGAAGCTGGCATAGCCCGAAAGGCTGGACCAAATGGTCGCCTTCACCGGGCTCTGGGCTTTGGCTGGTGCTTCCTGCCCGGCGCGCGCTGTGCGATAGGCCTCAAAGAAATAGCGGATGACAAAGATGATGGTGACGCTTGCCACGACAAGGCGCATGGCATCGGCTGAAATCATGCTGGACATCGCCCAGCCGAGCGTAATCCCTGCAATCGCCCCCGGCAGCATGAGCAGCAGCGTCTGGCGGTGATTGTATTTGCGCCAGGCCATCAGCGCGACCAGATCCATGACCACGAGGATCGGCAAAAAGATCGCAGCTGCCTGCACCGGCGGCACGGCCAGCGCCATCAAAGGCACGCCCATCAATGCCAGCGCGCCGCCCAGCCCGCCTTTGGAAAGGCCAACAAGGATGACAGCGGGGATTGCGACGAGAAAAAAATGAAAATCATGCAGCATGGATGAAGGTTGATCCTTTCGCCTGTCCGGTCTATCGGAATTGCTATATGAAAACGAGTGCAGATTGCGCGAGAAGCGTTCTGTCTGCGGAAAATGGAAAAACCGATGTCTGCACCCAAAAACCGTTGCCGCCTCGTTCTGATCGTGCCTGCGCATGATGATGCCGACCATCAGGCAAAGACGCTGCAAGATGCGCTGCGTGGCGGCGATGTCGCGTCCGTCATCATTCCGCAATATGGTCTTGACGACGCGGCCTTCCAGAAATTGGCCGAGACGCTGGTTCCCATCGTCCAGGAGGCAGGGGCCGCGGCACTGGTGGCTGGCGATAGCCGCACGGCAAGCCGTGTGAAGGCAGATGGCCTGCATGTGCTCGGCGGTGCGGAAGCTTTGGCTGAAGCAATGGAGAGTTTCTCGCCAAAGCTCATCGTTGGCGGCGGCAATGCCGATGACCGTCACAAGGCGCTGGAACAGGGTGAGAGCAACCCCGATTACGTGTTTTTCGGTAAGCTGGAAGGCGATATCAAGCCGGACGCGCATTCCAAGAACCTCGCGCTTGGCGAATGGTGGGCTTCCATGATCGAAATCCCGGCCATCGTCATGGGCGGTTCCGATGTCGCCTCGGTGGTTGCCGTGTCGGAAACCGGCGTTGAGTTCGTTGCCCTGCGGGATGCCGTTTTCGGCCATGCCGGAGGTGCCGCGCAGGCGGTTGCTGAAGCGAATGCGCTGCTGGACGAAAAAGCGCCACGGTTTGGCGGTTGATACAGGCGATGATCGCTCGTTTGCTTCGTTTCCGTCTGTCTGTTTCGGCTCTCGCTCTGGCTTGCGCGATTGTGCCGCATGCCGTTTTCGCGCAGGACCCGAAACCGGCACCGCCACAATCCGAGCTTCTGCCGGGTGTGGGAACGAGCGCGCCGCAGCCTAATACGATGACACCGACGGATGAAGATACGGATTTTGGCCCCGCCAAAGCCGATGGCCCTGAGGTCCTGTCGCGTCCGTCTGACGCCAATGCCGAGCCGATCCGCAAGGGGCGCGTTGGCGCTGACGATCAGAAGGATTTGCAGCCTTCTGAAGGTGTCACTGTCTACCAGCGCATGGGGGCCGAGCTTCCAGCCCTTCCGCCCGAGAAAAAATTCACCGGCAAAGTGGATGAGGCCTTTGGCCATTATCAGCGCGGTGAATATGTGCAGGCGCTGTCCAAGGCTTTGGCGCGCGCGGAAAAAGGCGATGCACCGGCCCAGACGCTGGTGGCGGAGATGATGTCTCGCGGCTTCGGCATTGCCCGCGATGACAAGACGGCAGCCTTCTGGTTCGAGCAGGCGGCAAAGGGCGGCGATCCCGTCGCCATGTTCAAATATGCCCTCATTCTGATGGAAGGCAAAGTCGTCAAGCGCGACAAGACGCTGGCCGACGATTACATGCGCCGTGCTGCCGAGGCTGGCAATGCCGAGGCGGAATTCAACTGGGCGCAGATCCTGGTGTCGCAGGCGCCGGGACCCAATGGCCTTCACTCCGCTTTGCCATTTTATGAGAAATCGGCCGAAAAGGGCGTAGCCGACGCGCAATATGCCGTTTCGCAGATCTACTGGAACCTCAACGACATCCCGCCCGAAAAGAAAGCCAAGTCCCGCGACTGGCTGATGCGCGCCGCAAAAGCAGGTTTCGATACGGCGCAGGTCGATCTCGGCGTCTGGCTCGTCAACGGTGTGGGCGGTGAGCGCAATCTGGAAGAGGGCTTCCGCTGGCTCCTTGGCGCTGCCCAGCGCGGCAATGTCGTTGCCCAGAACAAGATCGCCCATCTTTATATTCAGGCGCTCGGCACCAAGCCTGATCCGGTCGAAGCCGCGAAGTGGTACGTGCTTTCGCGCCGCGCCGGTCTCAAGGACCCCGGATTGGAAGATTTCTACCTCGGAATCGAAGAAGAGCAGCAAAGAAAAGCCATTGACGCGGCAAACCGCTTCCGCCCTGCCTGAGTCGGACGCCTGTTCGGCTGCCTTTCGGCTTTTTACCTTGAATTCCAGCGCGTTTTGTGGTCTTGAACCGCAAACTTTCAATCAGAAACCGCATTTGCGTGCCTGCCGGAAATTTCGGCTAGCAGGTTCAGCCACCTTTCAGGAACAACGTCATGGCCCGTTCAGCCCTTCTCAATGTCATGGTTCAGGCCGCTCTCAAGGCCGGAAAATCGTTGGCTCGTGACTTCGGTGAAGTTCAGAACCTGCAGGTTTCGGTCAAGGGCCCTGGCGATTTCGTGTCCCAGGCAGACCTCAAGGCTGAAAAGATCGTCCATGACGAGCTGATGAAAGCCCGCCCGACCTATGACTTTCTGGGTGAGGAAGGCGGCGAGGAAAAGGGCTCTGACGGCGCGCATCGCTGGATCGTCGATCCGCTTGATGGCACCACCAACTTCTTGCACGGCATTCCGCAATTTGCCGTTTCCATCGCGCTGGAGCGCAATGGCGAAATCGTCGCAGGCGTGATCTTCAATCCCGCAACGGATGAGCTTTTCACGGCGGAACGCGGCAGTGGCGCGTTCCTTAATGATCGCCGCATTCGCGTGGCCGCCCGCAAGCAGATCACCGATTGCGTTGTCAGCTGCGGCGTGCCGCATCTGGGTCGTGGCAATCACGGCAAGTTCCTGGTGGAGCTGCGTCATGCCATGGGCGAAGTGGCTGGCATCCGTCGTTTCGGCGCTGCATCGCTGGATCTGGCCTATGTTGCCGCTGGCCGTCTTGATGGTTTCTGGGAAGCTGATCTTTCCCCTTGGGATATGGCTGCCGGTCTCGTCATCATCCGTGAAGCGGGCGGTTTCGTCAGTGACATGAAGGGCGGACAGGATATTCTCGGCACCGGCACCGTCGTTGCCGGTAACGAATATATCCGCAAGGCGTTGCACGAAGTCGTCAACCGACCCATTCCGGGCCGTTAAGCCTCTTTTTTCGCTCGTCAATCTCCAGAGGAGGCGTTTGCTGATGCCTCTCTTGAACAAGGGTTAAAAAACCCTTGGGACGTTACCGGCTTTTCACTTCAATTCGTCGCAATTTTCCACTAGCTTCCGCTCGTAACCGCAATCATGCGTTTGCGAACCGCTGCAAGGCGTGTTCAAACGTGTGTTGCGGCAGGTCCAAAGGGAATGAGCATTATGGCGGATACGGAACGGCTGGACGTTGGCGTCGAGAGAGAGGTGACGAAGGAATATCACCACAAACTGTCGAGCCCCACGCCATTTTTGTGGACGATGGTCATCTTCCTCATCATCGTCGCCTTCCTCGCCGCCATTCTGTTCCGGCAGGCGCAATCGGCTTTCATGACCAATCCGGGCCTGAACGGCTTCATTCTCGGCGTTCTGGTCATCGGCATCATTCTCGTTTTCACGCAGGTTCTCTCGCTTCGTCCGGAAGTGCGCTGGTTCAACGGCTTTCAGGCCGCAGGCACTGTCGATAAGGCCGGTCGCACGCCAAAGCTTCTGGCGCCCATGCGCGCCGTCTTCGGCAGGCGCACCGATGTGCGCGTCTCCACCGTCACGCAGCGCTCCCTGCTGGATAGCATCGCTACGCGGCTGGACGAATCGCGCGATACGTCGCGCTATCTCATCGGCCTTCTGGTGTTTCTCGGCCTGCTCGGCACATTTTGGGGCCTCATCGGCACCATTGCCGCTATCAGCGGCGTCATTCAGGGCCTTGACCCGACATCGGGCGACACCAACGATATCCTCTCGTCATTGAAGTCAGGTCTTACCGCGCCATTGTCGGGCATGGGCACCGCGTTTTCGTCCTCTCTGCTCGGTCTGTCCGGCTCTCTCATTCTCGGTTTTCTGGATCTTCAGGCCGGTCGTGCCCAGAACCGCTTCTATACAGAGCTGGAAAACTGGCTTTCGTCCGTGACCGATACCGGCAAGGATATGGGCGCGGATGGCAAGTCTGGCGCTTACGGTGCCGCTGGCAGCGAGCGTTCGCTCGCCGCCATGACCAGCCTTGCGGAAGGCATTCAGGGCCTCGTCAAGAACATGCGCGGCGAACAGCAGATGCTGCGCGACTGGATCGAGGCGCAGCAGGAGGAATCGAAATCCCTGCGCCGCACGCTGGACAGGTTATCTGCGCGCATGGATGCCGACCAGAAATACGCCAGAAGTTCATCCCGCCACGATAACGGGAGCGAGTGATCATGGCGCTTGGGCGCAACCGCCGACGCGACCGGGGTGTCGATTACTGGCCGGGTTTCGTGGATGCCTTGTCCACGCTTCTCATGGCCATCATGTTCCTGCTCACCGTGTTCGTGCTGGCGCAGTTCATTCTCTCGCGGGAAATTTCCGGCAAGGATGAGGTGATGAGCCGGCTGAACAACCAGATCGCGGAACTGACCGAATTGCTGGCGCTGGAAAAGGGTAGCAAGCAGGATATTGAAGATACGCTGGCCAATCTCCAATCCACGCTGGCCGTGTCGGAAACCGAGCGTTCGCGCCTGCAATCCCTGCTGGACTCCGGCGCGGGCAATAGTTCAGCCGCCAATGCCCGCGTTGGTCAGTTGACGGGTGAACTGGAAGATGCGCGCCAGACAGGTGCGCGTGCCTCGGCCCAGATCGACCTTCTCAACCAGCAGATCGCAGCGCTTCGCGCGCAGATTGCCTCTGTCGAAACCGCCTTGCAGGCATCCGAGGCGAAGGATTCATCCTCGCAGGTCAAGATCGCCGATCTCGGTCGCCGCCTCAATGTAGCGCTGGCCCAGCGGGTGCAGGAGTTGAACCGCTATCGTTCAGATTTCTTTGGACGCCTGCGTGAGATCCTGTCGGACCGCGAAAATATTCGTATTGTGGGCGACCGCTTCGTCTTCCAGTCCGAAGTTCTGTTTCCCTCAGGCGGCAATGACATGAACCCGGCAGGTCAGGACGAAATGGCCAAGCTCGCCACGGCCCTGATTGATCTCGCCAAGGAAATTCCCGCCGAAATCAACTGGGTTCTGCGCGTGGATGGCCACACGGATAATGTCCAGCTTTCTGGCAATGGCCGCTTCCGCGACAATTGGGAGCTTTCCTCTGCTCGTGCCACCTCCGTGGTCAAATATCTCATCTCCAAAGGCGTCCCCGCAAACCGCCTCGTCGCGGCTGGCTTCGGTGAATACCAACCCCTGGCTAATGGCGATACGCCCGAAGCGCGCTCGCAGAACAGACGCATCGAGTTGAAGCTGACCGAAAGGTAAGGGCTCAGCTATGGCTTACCTCTCCCCTTGCGGGAGAGGATAGAAAATCACGATCTCAGTGCAGCTAGGTCGGTAATTCTGCAGGTGAGGGGTAGTGTCCCAACCGCTAGCGCTCCTATATCGCCAGATATTTCCGATCTGAATCAATGCCTTAATAAAAATCTCCGAAAATCCTCAAAAAATCGATCTGCAGTTTCTCAATGACGGGCGAATCACCCGCACAATGGCCCCGTTCCGCCCTCGGATACACCGCAAGGCGTTGCGGCGAGGCGGAACCGGCGCTGGTGGTGATGAGGCTACGCAACCTTTCATCGCCGGGGTCTGGCAGCGATCTCCCCGGGGGCAACGGGTGAGGGGATAGCGCCGGTTTCGGACCGGCTGGCGCAATCTCCTCCATGTTCGATCCGGCCTGATGCTTGTGCGTTGCGAATGCCTTACGGGTTCGTTTCGCGTCTGCATCAGTCCGGCTCGTCGGCCACCGGGCGTACCGACAGCCCTCCGCCAATGGTCGAACGCGACCGGATGGCGGAACGGCGAAAGTCAGGCGGTACACAGGAACACGCTGCATCTGCCCCGCATCGCAAATGGTGCGGACGGATCGTGAGGGCAGGCATCGGCTGATCGGCGGATGCACACCTTGCGGAAAACGGATCGCTTGTGCCTGCGCCTCGATCAATCGGCGCGGATGTCAGGCGAAGGCAGGTGTGGCCGAACTGGCAGGCGATATCCCAAAGGGGTGCCGCCGCCCGGAATGGGGAAGGGTTGGATCTTGGTCATGTCCGACCGGTTTTCCGGCAAGGTTCGCCATCGCCATCCGGGTTCCAGCCAGCCGTGGCAAGAGATCGTGGGCGGGCACAAACCGCTGAACGGGGCGCTGAAAGGTGCCATCACTAAAACTACCCAACGAGGCAACTTCCAGCGCCCCGTCCGAAATACCCATGGCCGCAAAACGGCGATGGTCAGACTGAAAAGATCAAGCCACGGGCAGATGCTGCCGCGTGAACGGCGAAGCTTGGCTGAAGGAATGCTTCTCCATCCGTTGCAAAAAATTGACGTTTGCGTAAAGGTAATCCGATCTATCCGGGAGGGGTTGATGGAGCGATTTGACGTTATTGTCGTGGGCGCGGGACTTGCCGGTCTGGTTGCGGCCAGCGAGGCTGCCGAGCGCGGGCTGAAAGTCTGTCTGCTGGATCAGGAAGGCGAGCAGAATCTCGGCGGGCAGGCCTTCTGGTCGCTGGGCGGTCTTTTTTTCGTCGATAGTCCTGAACAGCGGTTCATGCGGGTGCGCGATAGTCTCGATCTTGCCCGGCAGGACTGGTTCGGCTCCGCCGCCTTCGACAGGCCAGAAGACCATTGGCCGCGTCTTTGGGCTGAAGCTTATCTGAATTTCGCAGCCGGTGAGAAACGCGCATGGCTGCATGGGCTTGGAATGCGCTGGTTTCCGGTTGTCGGCTGGGCAGAACGCGGCGGATCGCACGCCCATGGTCACGGTAATTCCGTTCCCCGCTTCCATGTGACCTGGGGCACCGGCCCCGGTGTGCTGGAGCCCTTCGTCAGAAAGGTCAAAACCCTTGTCGAGGCCGGACGCATCGTTCTCAAATTCCGTCATCAGGTCGATGTGCTTGATAGCACCAATGGTGTGGTGATCGGCGTTTCCGGCATGGTGCTCTATCGGGACACGGTTCAGCGTGGGCAAAGCAGCAGCCGGCTCGGTATTGACACATTTCAACTTACCGCCTCGGCGGTCATTGTCACATCGGGTGGCATTGGTGGCAACCACGCGCTGGTGCGCCAGAACTGGCCGGTCGAGCGGCTGGGGCAACCACCAGCGGAGATGGTCTGCGGCGTTCCTGCCCATGTGGACGGGCGCATGGTGGCTATCACAGAAGCGGCGGGCGGTGCGGTCGTCAACCGCGATCGCATGTGGCATTATACCGAGGGTGTAAAGAACCATGATCCGATCTGGCCAAACCATGGCATCCGCATTCTGCCAGGTCCGTCATCTTTCTGGTGCGATGCGCGGGGTGATCGGTTGCCAGCGCCTGCCATGCCGGGTTTCGATACGCTGGGCACGCTGAAAATTCTGCGTGAACGGGGCAGCGATTATAGCTGGTTCATTCTGACCAAGGCGATCATCAAGAAGGAATTTGCACTATCCGGTTCCGAGCAGAACCCGGACCTGACGGGCAAGAATATTCGCCTTCTTCTCAAACGTCTGGGCAAGGAGCCGCCCGGTCCGGTCAAGGCTTTCATGGAGCACGGCGAAGACTTTGCCGTTCGCGATACGCTGGAGGAACTGGTGGACGCCATGAACGCGATCACCGGTGAGGCGCATCTGGATACAGGCCACATTCGCCACCAGATCGAGGCGCGGGACCGGGAGCTGACCAACGGTTTCAGCAAGGATGCGCAGATCACCGCCATCAGGGGTGCGCGCAATTATCTCGGCGACAAGCTGATGCGCACTGCCAAGCCCCATCGTTTGCTGGACCCGGCAGCCGGACCCCTGATTGCGGTTCGCCTGCACATCCTCACCCGCAAAACGCTAGGCGGTCTGCACACCGACCTCCATGGCCGGGTGCTGGATGGCAACGGCGAGGCGGTGCCTGGGCTTTATGCTGCGGGCGAAGTCGCAGGCTTCGGCGGTGGCGGCATGCACGGCTACAATGCGCTGGAAGGCACCTTCCTTGGAGGATGCCTGTTTTCCGGTCGCGTGGCTGGTCGGAGTGTCGGAGGCTAGCTCGATTTCAGCAGCGTGACGACCTCGTCCTCGCCTGATGTCTGGAACTGAAGGCGGGCGAGTTTCGCATAGAGGCCACCCTGTCTGGAAAGGCTTTGATGCGTGCCTTCCTCGATGATGCGGCCTTCATCCATCACCAGAATGCGGTCGGCTTTCAGCACGGTCGCCAGGCGGTGGGCGATGACGATGGTGGTGCGCTTGGCAATCAACTGGTCCAGCGCCTTCTGCACCAGCGTTTCGCTTTCGGCATCCAGCGCAGATGTGGCTTCGTCAAGAAGCAGAATGGGCGCGTCACGCAGAATGGCGCGGGCGATGGCGATGCGCTGGCGCTGGCCGCCCGATAGTGTCACGCCGCGTTCGCCAACGATGGTGTCGTAGCCATGTGCGAGCTTGGTGATGAAGCCATCGGCCTGTGCGGCGACCGCTGCTGCCTGCACGTCTTCGCGGCTGGCATTAGGCTTGCCGAAGGCAATATTGTCGTGAATGGAGGCCGCAAAGATCGCCACATCCTGCGGCACGATGGCCAGCCGTGAGCGCAACTCTTCCAGCGTGACCGACCGTATATCGGTGCCATCCACCGTGATGCGGCCGTTCTGCGGATCGTAAAAGCGCATCAGAAGCGAAAAGACCGTGCTTTTCCCAGCGCCTGATGGCCCGACAATCGCGACCGTTTCACCGGCTGCAACCTTGAAGGACAGGTCGGATAGAATCGGTCTGCCAACGGCCTGTGGATAATGGAATGCAACATTCTCAAAGCTGGCTTCGCCACGGGCCGGAACGGGCAGGGCAACGGGCGCTGCGGGATTTGCGACCGGCGACCTTTCCTGAAGCAGTTCGGACAGCCGCTCGGCGGCACCGCCTGCCTGCGACAGCTCGCCCCAGACTTCGGAGAGCTGGCCGAGCGAGCTTGCGGCTATGACGGAATACAAAACGAACTGGCTGAGCGTGCCAGCCGAAATCGTCCCATTCAAAACGCCATGCGCGCCGTACCAAAGGATTGCGACGACGCTGCCGAAGACGAAGCTGATGGCAACGGCTGTCAGAACTGCGCGGGCGCTGATGGCAGCACGGGCGCCGCGATAGGCCGTCTCGACCGCATCATTATAGCGGCTATTGGCCAGCACTTCCGCATTGAAGGACTGGATGGTGCGGCTGGCGGAAATGGTTTCGGCAGCAAAGGCAGAGGATGTGGCAAGGGCATCCTGCGTGATGCGTGACCGCGACCGCACGGAGCGGCCAAAGGCAATCAACGGGAAGACGATGAGCGGGATGGCCAGCAGCGCAAGGCCCGAGAGGCTGGGGCTGGTATAGACCATCATGACAACCGCACCCAGACAGAGCAGGATGTTGCGCAGCGCCTGCGAGGCCGATGAGCCGAAGGCGGAGCGGATCTGCACCGTGTCGGCGGTCAGGCGCGATGCCAGTTCGCCGGAATGGTTGATATCGAAGAAAGCCTGAGACAGCGAGGTGAGATGGGCAAACACATCGCGGCGAAGATCGGCAACGACCCGCTCACCAATGGTCATGACGTAATAATAACGCATGGCGCTGGCCAAAGCGAGCACGACGGCAATGGCCAGAAGCATGGCGAAATAATTGTTGATCATGGCGCCATCGGCACCAGCAAAGCCATGATCGACGATCCGGCGCACTGCAAGCGGCAGAGCGAGCGTCATGGCGGAAGACAGCACAAGGGCGAAAATGGCGGCTGCAACCAGCCCGCGATAGCGCTTCAGATAGGGGAACAGGCTTGCAAGAGGTTTGGGCGATTTGCGCATGGCCGATTTCGGTTCCTGAATGTCTGCCACGATCAACTCCTACATTTGCCGACATGCTGTTGTGCCAAGTGTTGACCGAGCATCAGCAGGCACTTGTTATCTCGGTGACCTTCATGTATAGGCTCCGCATCGAATTGGGAAGCCATGGCCAAATGGTCTGGAGCTTCATTATTGAATTGGCTCAGTTGACGCAATTGCGGCAAATGGTCCGCATGTCACTAAAGCAGGAAGATTGTCATGAAGGCTGAAATTCATCCCGACTATCACATGATCAAAGTGGTCATGACCGATGGCACAGAATACGAAACACGCTCCACATGGGGCTCCGAGGGTCAGGTCATGAACCTCGAAATCGATCCAAGCTCGCACCCTGCATGGACAGGCGGCAACCAGCAGCTTATGGACCGTGGCGGTCGCGTTTCCAAGTTCAACAAGCGTTTCGGCGGCCTCGGCCTCTAAGCTTCTTGATACTGAAAAGAATAGAAAAAACCCTGGAGCGATCCGGGGTTTTTTGTTGTGTGGATTTTTGGGGTGGCTTGGCTGAAGATTCGCTGAAGCAAAGTGCAAACCACCTAAAACGAAAAAGGCAGACCGAAGTCTGCCTTTGAATGCTTAAGTTGCTAAACCAGATAACGGCGTATCAGTTGCCTGAGAATGCGGTGCGGAGCAGGTTGAGCTGCGCCTGTACGCTGTTCTCATTGTCTGGAACCTTGACGGCTTCCGACGGGCGATAGATTTCGCGGTCGAGAAGGGCGACGCGGTTCTGGAGGCGAAGCGAACGCTCGACGAGATCGCGGAACGATTCTGGCAGGTCACCCCAGCCGGGAGCGTTACGATCAACGTTGAAGTTGTCGAGGCGAACTTTATTCTTTTCGCTGAGAACCTGATCGCGGCTCATTTCGCCATTGTTGACAGCACGCTGGAGAAGAAGCCAGGAAGCCATCTGCATGAGGCGGGTTGTGAGACGCATGGATTCTGCGGCGTAAAGAACCGATGCCATCCGTGGCAATACTTTGGAAGCTGCGCGCCCGGAACCGTCGAGGTAGGTCGCAGTTTCTTCTACCAAAGTCATGCCCTCAGAATAAAGGCTCTTGAACTGGTTGGAAGCTGCAGCACGGCCAGCAAAGCTGATAGTATTCAAAACCTGTTCTGACATTTTTTCAAATCCTGCTTACGCACCATACTACGGCAACGGAACTGAGGCGTAATAGTTCCGGCGTCTTTGTATTTTCAGGATGATAGCAATAGCCCAAATACGCAAGCTGATTATTAAAGAAAGGTTAATACCCACAGCTTTGGTCATTTTGGGGCTGGACAAAAAAAGAGCCGCAAAAGCGGCTCTCAAGGTAAAACAGGGAGAAAAATCAGACCAAATCGCCGATAGGAGAAACTGCCTGAGGTTCAGCAGAACTGAACATGTATATTAATCGCTTAAAAAGCTTAATTTTTGGTTAATGGTAAACGAAATTCTGACCCGCTGCGTAACGTTAATGGAACGTCACGCAACCGATCAGGAGCGGAACAGGGTTTCTGCTGACTTTCGGCCCGCTGCCTTCTTCTCGCGCTCAACTTCCAGTCTTGTTATTTCCACTTGAAGTATTGTGATGCGCGCCGTCAGTTCGTCCACCGACAATTGCGAGAGATCGCCACCCACAACATGAGTGGTGGCGGGAGGCTTCATGGATGGTTCGTCAAAGACACTCATATTCCGGCTCCTTTTTCCAACTCCGCCTCATCCTCGGGATATTGCGGGGCGCGAGGATCGAGCGAGGCGCTTTCAGGGGTGATCTGTGCCATGGCGGTGGTGGAGAAATTGTCCTTCTCTTCCGCAGGCAGAGCGGCGCGCTGCCGTGAGCGGAACATGGCATAGGCCGTGATCATCAGGTGCGAAATGGCCGTGACCCAGAAGAGGGCATAGGGGCCGAAGGAAGTCATGATCGGGCCACCGAGGGTTGGGCCGATGATTGTGCCGATGCCGTAAAGCAGAAGAAGGCCGCCAGAGACTTTCACGAAATCCTCTGACGAGGCGTAGTCGTTGGCGTGCGCCACGGCGATGGGGTAGAGCGCGTTTGCGGTGGCGCCATAGACCGCGATCATGCCGATCAGCACATAGGCGTGACCCGGCTGGACGAGGGTGACGGCAAGGCCTGCAAGGGCCGCCACGCCGGACAGACCGGCTAGCACATAGCGGCGGTCTATCCTGTCGGAGAGCTTGCCTGCCGGAAATTGAGCCAATGCGCCGATGAAGATGGTGACGCTGACCATGATGGCGATGGTGGTGGGGTCAAGCCCAGCACGCGCGCCGAAAACTGCACCCAGGGTGCCGTATGCGCCGTTGGCGATGCCAATCAACAGAATGCCGATGAAGGAGACTGGGGAGTTTCGGTAGAGTGCGGGAAGATCCAGCTTGACCTTTTTGAGAGGCTGAGGGCTTTCCGCTTTCGACAGCATGGCGGGCATGATGGCGACGCAATAGATGATCGCGCAGACCATGAAGAGCGACGTATTGCTGACGGTGCCGAATGGGACGAGCAATTGTCCTGCCACGACGCCGAACAGGGTGATGGCGATGTAGAGGGAGAAGATCGCGCCACGGCTTTCATTGGTGGCGCGTTCGTTCAGCCAGCTTTCGATGATCATGGACGTACCGGCGGTGCAGAAGCCGGTCAGCGCACGCAGCGCGACCCAGGATACATCATCGACGAAAAGTCCTGTCAGCAGAACGGTGAGGCAGATGAGGGCGACGAAACTGCCGAAGGCCCTGATGTGACCGGCGCGCCGCACGATGCTTGGCGCCACGAAACAACCCACAACGAAGCCCGCAGCCCATGACGTGCCGAGAAAGCCCAGCACTTCGTTGGAATATCCTTCTGCCGATCCCCTCACGGGCAAGAGAAGGCCCTGGAGACCATTGCCCAGAAACAGAAACAAGGTGCTGGTTAAAAGGGCGAATACGGGTAGAAGGTTTCTGCTCATAAGGCCACTCTCATGCTAAGCGATTGGTTGCGCCGCTGTGGATGGCGCGCGAATGGGGTATGTGTCTTTGGTGAGCGTTAAAAATGTCCAGCCTGTGACACTGTGACAATAAAGCCAAAAGGTTTCGGGATGACGAAGGCAATAGGGCTTTTTTTACTACTGGCCATGGTCGTCCAGATTATTCGCCCGCTTGGCCTGCCGGGCCTGCGCAAACGCGCCGACTTCTGGAAACTCGCAGTGATTGCCTTTGTCATCTGGTCTCTAGTGTTACTGCTGCGGCCCTGAATAGAGCCGCAGCATTCTGAAATCTTCAAAGTTTTCTCTTCAGATAATGCTCCACCTGCCGCTTTTCCCAATCCGCATTGAGGAATGGCACCTTGTCGAATGTTCGCAAACCATGGCCGATGACGGCAAGGCCCAGCCCAAGTGCTGGCCAGATGGCCCAGAAATAATGCGGGCTGGTGAGAAGGTTGACCACGGCAAGGAACACAACAAGCACGACATATCTGGCGACGTGCATGTAAAATGCCTTGATGTTGCGCACGCGGGCGAAGGCGACAGCCTCTTCCGCTTCGATGCTGTTTATGGGTGTTGCGGGCATGTCTTTGGGATCCTGTTCGGTGAGTTGCGATACATCGATCTCGAAGATGGACGCCAATGTTTTTGAGGTCTCCAGACTTGGCGCCTGCCCACGCTCGATCCGCTGGATGGTGCGTGTGCTGAGGCCGCTGATGGTCGCCAGTTGTTCCTGCGACCAGCCGCGTTGAAGTCTCAGTTTCTGTATCAACATTGATGTCTCTCCACGTTCGATGCCGAACACCTGCCTTGGATGCCGCACCACTGCCACGTCACGGGGCCGACTGTCGGGTTCGTGTCGGGTGACGCAGGTCGCAAGCCGAGTTGATCATGCTTTGACTGGAAGCGATTTTGAAGGGGACTGAAAAACAAAACCGCCCGCAACGATGTTGCGAGCGGCGTTTGGACTGGTTTTGAAGCCAGAGGCTGGATCAGGCGGCTTTTTCAAGCTCCTGCTTCCAGTTGCCCAGTGCGGCAAGCGTGTTCATTTCTGCGCGGTGGCGGAAGGCGCGCTGGCCGGCGGCGACATTCTCGGACTTGCCGCCCCATGCCTTGAGAGCCGTATCCTGAAGGGCGCGACCATAGGAGAAGGTAAGGGCCCATGGCAGATCGTAGCCAGCGTTCATGGCGCTCAGATGTGCGGTTGCTTCTTCGGCGGACTGGCCGCCTGAGAGGAAGGCAACGCCCGGAACGGCTGACGGAACGGTGGCCTTCAGAACCCTGACGGTCTTTTCTGCGACTTCTTCCACGGATGCCTTGCGGGCGTTCTTGCCGTCAATGACCATGTTCGGCTTGAGGATCATGCCTTCGAGGTTGACGCGGGCATCGTAAAGATCGGTGAAGACGGTGCGCAGCACCCATTCGGTGACTTCGGCGCAACGGTCTATGCTGTGGGTGCCGGGTTCGCCATCCATCAGCACTTCTGGCTCCACGATGGGCACGATGCCAGCCTGCTGGCACAGTGCGGCATAACGGGCGAGCGCCTGAGAATCCGCCTTGATGGAGCCCCATGTGGGCAGGCCCTGACCGATGTTGATGACGCCGCGCCACTTGGCAAAACGCGCACCGGCTTCGTAATAAGTCTTCAGGCGATCCGCCAGACCATCGAGACCTTCGGTCACGGTTTCGCCGGGGAAGTTGGCCTGCGGCTTTGCACCCGTATCGACCTTGATGCCGGGAATGCTGCCCGCTGCCTTGATGATATCAACGAAAGGCGTGCCATCGGCGGCCTTCTGGAACAGGGTTTCTTCATAGAGGATGACGCCGGAAATGCACTTCGTCATTGCATCTTCGGTGCGAAACAGCATTTCGCGATAATCGCGGCGGCTGTCTTCGGTGGATGCCAGACCGATGCTGTCAAAGCGCTTCTTGATGGTGCCGGTGGATTCATCTGCTGCCAGCAAACCTTTGCCGTCGGCAACCATTTTCACTGCGATGTCTTCAAGACGTTCCGTCATTTTCAATCTCCCTAAGCACGATGAAACTGGGTTAGCAGAAGAATTTGGGAAGGAAAATGGCACGCTAAATCATTGAAACGATTGAAATCATTTCAATCGTTTGAAACTTTAGGAAATCTTTAAAAATATTTAAATGCGATGAAGAGGCGCAATGAGGCGTCACGCCGCACACGGCGTTATCGGTGCATCTCTCAGGTTGCTCTTTTGGGAACGTGGTTGGATCCTCGGGACAGGCCCGAGGATGACGTCACGGGTGTGGCAAGGCCAGGCATCCCCGCTTTCCAGTTGGAGAGCGGGAACGCGGTGTTCGAGTTTACTTCTGTTCCTGCAGGATGGCGACGCCGGGCAGGACCTTGCCTTCCATCCACTCCAGAAACGCGCCGCCTGCGGTGGAAATGTAGGTAAAGTCATCGGCCACGCCAGCATGGTTGAGGGCGGAGACCGTATCACCACCACCGGCCACGGAAACGAGCTTGCCGTTTCGGGTGCATTCGGCTGCATATTGCGCGGCTGCGACAGTTGCCTTGTCGAAGGGTGCGATTTCGAAGGCGCCGAGCGGGCCGTTCCAGACGAGGGTTTCAGCGCGGGAAATCCAGCCCTTGATGGCTTCGACGGATTTGGGGCCGACATCCAGAACCATGGCATCTTCAGGGATTTCGCTGATATCGACGACTTCGTTTTCGGCGTTGGCCTTGAATTCGCGGGCAACGACACCGTCTTCCGGCAACACGATGGCGCAGCCTGCGGTGGCTGCTTCGATCATGATCTGTTTTGCGGTTTCTGCCAGATCATGCTCGCAGAGCGACTTGCCGACCTGAGTGCCGCGTGCGGCGAGGAATGTGTTGGCCATGCCGCCGCCGATGACGAGCGCATCGACCTTCTTGACGAGGTTCATCAACAGATCGATCTTGCTGGAGACCTTTGCGCCGCCAACGATGGCAACGACGGGGCGCACGGGTGCGCCAAGGCCTTTTTCCAGCGCCTCAAGCTCTGCCTGCATGGTGCGGCCAGCATAAGCGGGCAGGTGGCGGGCCAGACCTTCCGTCGAGGCATGGGCGCGGTGTGCTGCGGAGAACGCATCGTTGACGTAGATATCGCCGTTCTTGGCAAGCTCGGCCACGAAAGCCGCATCGTTCTTTTCTTCACCCTTGTGGAAGCGGGTATTTTCCAGAAGCAGAATATCGCCATTGGTCATGGCGGCGACGGCATCCGCTGCGGGTGCGCCGATGGCATCCGAGGCGAAATGGACCTTGTGGCCCAAGACGTCTTCCACCGAGGAGGTGATGAGGGACAGCGACATATCCGCGACGGGCTCGCCCTTGGGGCGACCGAAATGCGCCAGCAGAATGACTTTTGCGCCCTTTTTCGACAATTCGAGGATCGTTGGCGCAACACGCTCGATGCGGGTCTTGTCCGTTACCTTACCGTCAGCAACCGGCACGTTGAGATCAACGCGAACGAGAACGCGCTTTCCGGAGATGTCGGTAAGGTGATCGAGGGTCTTGAAGGCTGGCATGGATCGATCCTGATATCGTTGAAAGGATTGGCTTTGCGCGCGACCATACTATGCCTGACCGGTGGTGCAAGTCGCTCAATCATGATTTTCGCTTTGGCCGGGGTCACGTGTGGCTGACGGTATCGTGTTACCGGGCACGGTAGGCGCTTCGCGTTGCTTTTTCTTGGCGATATGGCTGCGGATGCGCTGGTTGATCTCCTTGAAGCTGATGAAGACGGGAAGCGCCGTGGCGGGTTCGACCGGCTCCAGCGAGATGCCGACGCTGGAAATGGCGTGGTTTTCATCCAGATCCCGCACAATCAGAATGAGCGAGCCCAACCGCACGCGATCTGCATATTCGGCCTTGCCGCCGAAACGGTTCTGGATGAGTTCGGCGACCGTTAGCGATTGTTCCTGCGTTGTCAAAAGGCCGGGGCCGTAGGAGGCATCCAGTTCTTTCGCCGGGCGTTGGGGAGAGATGGCGAAGGTGCCGAAGATGTCCTCATCATCCTTCGTCAAGGGTTTGGCGCTGGCAAAGAGCCGGTCCAGAAGGCGCGTGTAGCTGGGCATGACGAAGAGATAGACCAGATCGTTTTCCCGCAGCCGCCCGGCATATTGGTAACGGATGGACTTGCCATCCCGCACCACGAGCGACGGCATGGCCCAGCGGGGAATGCGCTCACCCTGCAACACGGCGCTGCCCTTGGCCACGCGGTAGGAGATGAGTTCGTGGTTGGCGGTGCCGGGCAGGTCCACCTCCAGCTTGTCGACATCACCCATGCGCGGCGGGACGATGAGGCCGAGCTTTGTGGCCACGGGCTTGATGGTCCATCCCTGTATCAGAAGCGAAACCAGCACGATGATGAAGGCGGCGTTGAAATAGACATCTGCACCCGGCAATCCGCCAAGGGCAGGAAGGATGGCCAGCAGAATGGAGACCGCGCCGCGCAGACCCACCCATGCCACGAAGGTGGTTTCCTGCTGGGTGTAATTGAAGGGCATGAGGCTGAGCCAGACGGCAAGCGGGCGCGCGATGAAGATGAGAAACAGCGCCAGCAAGACTGCCGGTATGATGATGGCGGGAAATTGCGAGGGCGTGGCGAGCAGCCCCAGCATCAGGAACATGATGATCTGCGCCAGCCACGTCATGCCCTCATGGAAACGGCGGATCGCGCCCTTGGCAAACACCGTGCGGTTGCCCGCAACGATGCCTGCCACATAGACCGCCAGAAAGCCGCTGCCATGCAGTGCGCCGGTGAAGGAAAAGACCAGAAGCGCCAAGGCCAGAACAAGGATGGGCACCAGTCCGCGGTCGACCTGAAAGCGGTTTACCACAGTCGCGATCATCCATCCGCCAAGCAAGCCGAAGACCACGCCGAGGCCCATTTCCTGCAGGAACAGCAACAGGAAGCTGGTGTCGAAACCGGCAAGACCTTCGCCCTTGGACACGACTTCGACCAGCGCGATGGTGAGGAAAATCGCCATGGGATCATTGGTGCCGGACTCCACTTCAAGCGTGGAGCGCACCTGATCACGAATATGGATGCCGCCGATGCGCAGCAGGAAGAACACGGCTGCCGCATCTGTCGAGGCAACGATGGAGCCCAGCAGCAGGCCTTCCAGCCAGGAAAAGCCCAGAAGAAGTGCTGCAGCGCCCGCGAAAAACACCGATGTCAGCACCACGCCGACGGTGGCGAGCGCAATCGACGGTCCCGCCGCCAGTCGGAAGGATTGGACCGATGTGCCGAAGCCGGAATCGAACAGGATGACGGCCAGCACCAGCGAGCCCATCATATAGGCCAGCGGATTGTTGCTGAAATGGATGCCCAGCCCATCTGTGCCAGCGGCAAGGCCTATCATCAGGAACAAGAGCAGAAGCGGGGCGCCGAAGCGGTAGGCGATGAGGCTGGAAAAGGCGGCGACAAGAACAAGGACGGTGGCGACCAAGAGTAAGATGTAAAACGATTCCACGCACACGTCCCTTCCATGAAGGTCGCTTGCCACGCATGCTCCCGCACGTCAGCAATCAATGCGCCACGTTTTGGACGGCCACGGCGCGCTGTTTCGCGCAGAGGTCAGGGCAAGGCGAGGTGTATCGAATGGTACGGCAGGGAGCGATGCGCACGCACACGCGACCGAATCCCTAGTCTTGATTTTTCCGGGCGAAAATAGACGAGAGCAAGGCGGTGACGGGAAATTCATGAAAGATGTACTATCAAACGCAATCGCAAAGAACGGTGGGATGATGCGTATAGCGTAGCTTGACGCTTTTCACCTGATTTGCTAGCTTTTGATATGAAAATTCGAAACGTGATCCATAAAGGTTTACGCCGCCTGATCGAAGATGATGACGCGACCGGCCTGCAGTCTGCCGTAGTCCCGAAACTTCTTCGCATTGTTTCGTTCCTTCAGGAAATGGAACGGGAGGAGGAGTTGCGTACGGTTCCAAGCTGGAAGGCTCATCAGCTTGTGGGTGATCGTAAAGGGACCTGGAGCCTTTTCGTGACAAAGAATTGGCGGATCACGCTGCGGATCGATCAAGCTGAAATCGAAATTGTCGATCTTGACTATGAAGACTACCACTAGGAGGTGGCTATGAATGCGATGCAAGGCATCCGCCTGAAGAACCCTGCTCATCCCGGCGGCTTCATCAAGAGCGAGATTATTGAGGCGCTTGAACTATCGGTAACGGCTGCGGCGCAGGTCCTCGGCGTAACGCGCGCGGCATTGTCGGCGCTATTGAATGAGCGGTCTAACCTGTCGTCAGAGATGGCGTTAAGAATAGAAAAGGCCTTCGGCGTGTCTATGGATACGCTCATGAGGATGCAGAACAGCTTTGATATTGCTCAGGCGCGCAAGCGTGAGGGTGAGATCCACGTTGCACAGTTCCGTCCAGGCCAATCGATGACAGGACCATGCTGACGTTTGCCTGAGAACTGAAGTCCTGAAACGAGAAAACCCGGCGAGATCGCTATCGCCGGGTTTTGCTGTTCATAGACTGAACAAAATCAGATTGTCTTGGCGAATGCCACTGCTGTGTCCGACATGCGGTTGGAGAAGCCCCATTCGTTGTCGTACCAGGTCAGGATGCGCACGAAGTTGCCTTCCATGACCTTTGTCTGGTCTGTCGCGAAGACGGAAGAGTGGCTGTCGTGGTTGAAGTCACGGGAAACCAGTGGCTCGTCCGTGTAGCCGAGAACGCCCTTCAGCGCGCCGTTGGATGCGGCCTTGATGGCTTCGTTGATTTCTTCGACCGTGGTGTTTCTCTTGGCCACGAACTTGAAATCGACAACCGATACGTTTGGTGTTGGAACGCGGATCGATGTGCCGTCGAGCTTGCCCTTGAGGTGCGGCAGCACGAGGCCGACCGCCTTGGCAGCGCCGGTCGATGTCGGGATCATGGACAGGGCTGCGGCGCGGGCGCGGTACAGGTCCTTGTGCATGGTGTCCAGCGTTGGCTGGTCGCCCGTGTAGGAGTGGATCGTGGTCATGAAGCCGTGGTCGATGCCGACAACGTCATCCAGAACCTTCACGACCGGCACCAGGCAGTTGGTGGTGCAGGAAGCGTTGGAGATGACGAGGTGATCCTTCGTCAGCTGATCGTGGTTGACGCCGAAAACGACCGTCAGGTCCGCACCTTCTGCAGGAGCCGAGATGATGACGCGCTTTGCGCCAGCGGTGAGGTGGGCGGCGGCCTTGTCACGGGCGACGAAAATGCCTGTGCATTCCAGCGCGATATCGACGCCAAGTTCCTTGTGTGGCAGCTGTGCAGGGTCGCGAACGGCGGTCACCTTGATCGGCTTGCCACCCGCAACGATGATAGTGTCGCCTTCGACCTTCACGTCTGCAGGGAACTTGCCATGGATGCTGTCATAACGCAGCAGGTGCGCATTGGTCTCGACCGGGCCGAGGTCGTTGATGGCGACGACTTCGATATCCGTGCGGCCGGATTCCACGATGGCGCGAAGAACGTTGCGGCCGATGCGGCCAAAACCGTTGATGGCAACTTTAACTGTCATTGAGATACTCCCTGTCAATATATTCGAATTTTGTTTGAAATGGTGACAGCCCGGAGAGGCGAATGGAATGTCCGCCGCTCCAGGTTTTGTTCAGGCCGTTCAGCCGAGCTTTGCTTCAGCCGCAGCAACCACTGCTTCTGCGGTGATGCCGAACTTCTTGTAAAGCTCCTTGGCAGGTGCGGATGCACCGAAGGAGTGCATGCCGATGAAGTCACCATCATTGCCGATGAAGTAATCCCAACCCTGACGGATGGCGGCTTCGACGCCGATCTTGACAGGCGACGTGCCGATGATGGCTTCGCGGTACGTCTCTGGCTGTTCCATGAACAGTTCGAAGCAGGGAACAGACACAACGCGTGTGGAAATGCCCTTGGCCTTCAAATCAGCCGCGGCCTTGAGTGCGATTTCCACTTCCGAGCCGGACGCGAAAATCGAAACCTTGGCATCGCTTTCCGAAACCAGTTCATAGGCGCCGTAGGAAACGAGGTTCTTTTCCTCGTATTCCTTCCGGGCTGGCGTCAGGTTCTGACGGGTCAGCGCCAGCGCAGATGGGCGGTTTTTCTGATGCAGGGCGAACTGCCATGCTTCCGCTGTTTCCGTTTCATCCGCAGGGCGGAAGACCAGAAGGTTTGGAATGGCGCGAAGCGCAGCGATCTGCTCGACCGGCTGGTGGGTCGGGCCGTCTTCACCAACGCCAATCGAGTCATGGGTCAGAACGTGAACGACGCGGATGCCCATGAGAGCGGCCAGGCGAATGGACGGACGGCAATAATCCGAGAAGATCATGAAGCCGCCAGCGTAAGGAATAAGACCGCCATGCAGCGCGATACCGTTCATGGCGGCTGCCATGCCGTGCTCGCGGATGCCGTAGTGAAGGTAGCGACCGGAGAAATCGGTCGGCGTGATCGACTTCATCTGGCTGGTCTTGGTGTTGTTGGATGGCGTCAGGTCGGCAGAGCCGCCGATGGTTTCAGCCAGAATGCCGTTGATGACTTCGAGTGCATCTTCCGACGCCTTGCGTGTGGCAACGGTTGGATTGTCTGCCGCGACCTTCTTCTTGAAGGCATCGATCGAGCTGTCGAAATTGCCCGGCATATCGCCAGCAAAGCGGCGCTTGAACTCGGCCTTCTTGTCCGCGTCTGTTGCGTCGAGGCGGGCGATCCATTCCTGGCGAGCCTTGGTGGAGCGCAGACCCGACAGACGCCATGCATCGAGCACATCTTCTGGAATGACGAATGCTTCGGCTTCCCAGTTGGCGTTCTTGCGGGCAGCAGCAATTTCTTCGGCACCGAGCGGGTTGCCGTGCACCTTGTGCGTGCCCTGCTTGTTCGGCGCGCCAAAACCGATGATGGTCTTGCAGGCGATGAAGGTTGGGCGGTCGGACTTGTGGGCGGCTTCGATGGCGTTTGCAATCGCTTCCGGGTCGTGACCGTCGATCTCGATGGTGTTCCAGTGAACGGCCTTGAAGCGCGCGATCTGGTCTGTGGAATCGGACAAGCCAACTTCACCATCGATGGTGATGTTGTTGTTATCCCAGAACAGGACGAGCTTGTTCAGCTTTAGGTGGCCAGCAAGCGCGATGGCTTCGTGGCTGATGCCTTCCATGAGGCAACCGTCGCCGCACAAAGCATAGGTGAAGTGGTTCTGTAGATCAGAGCCGAATTCTTCTTCCAGCTTGCGCTCGGCAATGGCCATGCCGACGGCATTGGCGATGCCCTGGCCCAGCGGACCCGTTGTCGTTTCAATGCCAGTCGCGTGGTTATATTCCGGGTGACCGGCGGTCTTGGAATCCAGCTGACGGAAACGCTTGATCTCGTCGATCGTCATGTCCTCGTAACCGGTGAGGTAGAGGAGCGCGTAAAGCAGCATGGAGCCGTGACCGGCAGACAGCACGAAGCGGTCGCGGTCTGGCCACTGCCAGGCCTTCGGATCGAATTTCATATAACGGGTGAAAAGGACCGTGGCCACATCCGCTGCGCCCAATGGCAGGCCGGGGTGGCCGGAATTGGCCTTCTCCACAGCATCCATGGCAAGAAATCGGATTGCATTGGCCATCCGGTCGTGTTTATCGCGAGAAATCATGGCTTTTCCGTCTGTTCCGGGTGAAAGGAGATAGCCTTATGACTATCCAAAAAGCGGTTTGATCCATAGCAGGTGGTGCGGGCGAGTCAATAAAACCAGGGCCGCTTGCGGTTCGATCTTGAACAAAAATCGTTTCGCATGATGGCGACATTTGGACGCCCGCCACGTTTGCGCCCTTGCGGTGGTGCATTCATCCACAGCGCAAAGTGTTTGAATGTATTGGTTTGATTGACGTAGAGGTTAACAAAGTCATATCGTGCAGCGGCCCTGATTGACACCAAGCGACAACGATTCGGCTTGTGGCTTGCGGTTTGGAAGAAACGATGACGGCGGAAAAAACCATACACATCGCGTTGTCGGAGCTTAGCTCCGCCATTAACAGCCTTGAAAACGCAATCGACATGCGGATCGAGCGCCAGCGCGAGAGCGGCGAGGTTGAGAACGAGGTGAAGCGCGTGCATGTGGACCGTGCGCGCCTGGCGCAGGAGCTTGACCAGTCGCAATTTCGCGCCAACCGCCTTGAGGAAGTCAATCGCGAGGTCTCCCGCCGCCTTGTGACGGCAATGGAAACGATCCGCGCAGTGCTGGATCGGTAAGGACTTACATTCATGGCTCAAGTAACGGTGATGATTGACGGCAAGGCGTATCGCATGGCCTGCGAGGCAGGGCAGGAAGCGCATCTGACCGATCTTGCCAGCCAATTCGACCAATATGTCGGCCACCTGAAAAGCCAGTTCGGCGAGATCGGCGATCTGCGCCTGACGGTTATGGCGGGCATCATGATAACAGACGAAATGTCAGAGCTTTCCCGCAAGATCGAAGCGCTGGAAAAACAGGTTGCGACGCTTCAGCACAGCCATGACGGAATGGCCCAGAGCAAAGCAAAGACCGACGAATTGGTGGTGAATGCCATCTCGGATCTGTCATCGCGCCTGAACGGCATTACCGAAAAACTGGTGGCACGGCCTAAGCCTGCCGTGAATTAGGAGGGCCTGACCGGGCGATTTCAAGCTTGGCGCCCATCATGCGAAATTATGGTGTCGCCCCCTTCCGCATGTTCACGAACTTCCCTATATAAAGAATGCGTTCTGCGCTTCTCGACAGGAAACTCAATCCCTGGGGCCATACTCGATCCAAAGGGAGCTGTCCCTGGCCAGGCCCGTGGGCTTGGACATATGGCGCCCACCTACGTTTGTAGGCACCCAGGATCGTAAAACTCCATCGGTCGCCGCGGATCGCACTTTATACCTTTGATTTAATTGGGTTTCGGATCTTATCGCAGCTTTTTAACACCGATTTTGACACCGGTGTGAAAATCGTCCGGTCCGGAAATGTCAAGTCAATATCGCCTTCATCTGCATTCCAATGGCTATTATTATCATCGGGTCAAAGTTCCTGCTGATATTCGCTTGTTGTACGGCAAGCAGATCGTGCAAATCTCACTCAGGACGCGCGACTTTAGAGACGCTGTTCGGCGGCTCCCGGCTGTGATTGTTGAGGTAGATCGGCAGTTTTCCCAATTCCGAAACGATACCGCAGATTCTTTTGGGGCGTTAAGTCGCCTTGATCACAATCTTCTTTCCCCTGTTGTTGCGCGAAAGAATGCGCCTGGAATCGCTTCATTTCATTTGGTTGACAAAATCAGGGGCTTGGTGCGGGCTGAGATGACTTTGATCAGTGATGGAAGCGATCAGTTTCTTGCTGTCGGTAACAGCGCTAAGCCCACGGAAAAGCGTTCTTTGCCAATAATGTCCGATATCGCGATTGAATGCTTTGAGGCAGTGGCAAGGCAGAAAAACTGGAGTGCCAAAACAAGCGCATCTAGAAGAACACAGATCAATCAGGTGATCGATATCTGTGGTGACAAACCGTTAAACGAATACACCCAACGCGATGTACGACTGCTAAAAACGGTGCTCTTTGCTCTGCCTCCCCAATCCCAAGGAAAGAGGCAATTCCGCGGACTTTCGAAGGTGGAAATTGCGGATGCTGCAAAGAAGTTAGGCTTGCCGGGTCTTTCAGCCGAGAGCGTCCGGCAGATTATGACTGCGATGAATATTGTTTTTGGGTGGGCAAGGGCAGAATACGACAACACCCTTCAGAACATCGTGCAACCTATGATTCCATCACCATCCAGTGGCGGCAGTAAGAAAGACAAAAGAGACGCATTCTCCATTTTTGAGCTTCAACAGCTTTTCAACAGCCCGGTTTTCTCCAAGGTGAAAAGCGTCAAAGGTTGGCACGAACCGGGCGAAGTCGCCATGCAACATACCGGGCGATATTGGGTTCCTCTTCTTGCGTTATTCGCTGGTGCGAGACTGATGGAAGCTGTTCAGCTTGCGCGGGAGGATATCGGCTGCGAAGGCGATGTTTGGTTCATTGACATTAATGACGACGATGAAGAGCGAACAGGTAAGAGGGTGAAAAATGGCTCGTCTCTCCGGCGCATTCCAGTACACGCCACGCTAATAGAGCTTGGCTTTGTCGAATTCGTGAAAACTGTTTCCGATGGTGAGCGTCTGTTCCCTGACATTCCCATTGGTCCTGCCACTCAGCGGCATCGCTACGCTTCAAAGATGTTCAACAATCTTCTCATGAAAGCTGGCGTAAAAGGACCGAAAAAGGTTTGGCACTCGCTTCGACACTCGTTCGAACAGGCTTGTCGCGACAGCCGCGTTGACAGCGCGATTATGGATCAGTTGCAGGGACATTCGCAAAAAGGAATGCGTGGCGTTTACGGTGCCGGTTACAAGCTGCCAGCGCTCCACGAGGGCATCAAGTCGATCATATATAACGGACTTGACCTCCAACATGTTCAGCCCTTCTTATCGAGCGGAAAAGTCAGGTTGTAAGGCGCTGGGGTATTTGTCGAGCGCCCTTGATCATTGTTGTTCCCCAAAATCAGCGCATGCAGCTTTTTGCAGGAACGGTCCCAGGATCAATGCTCCTACTGCTCCAAAATAGTAGGGATCAGTTTTTTCAGCTCTTCTGAGGCATCGAACCCGATCACTTCAGCTATTCGGACGTATTCAATTACGTCAATTCTTCTTTCTTTACTTTCAAGGTGCGCTACCCAAGGCTGACTTTCGCCTAAAGCTTTTGCAACCTCGTCTTGTTTTAAGCCTGCCTCTCTACGCTTCTCAATGATGAGTTCGACTAGAGCCGATTGTCCCACAGAACGAATAGTTTTCTTCATGTGAATGGCCCCTTGATTGACAGGGCTCTTCAGATATATGGGAGAATGATATATGGAAAAAATCCATATTAGAAAATTATAATAAAATAGATAATGAGGGCGGTGTGGCATCTGAGAATTTATGGAGAGGTTGCAAGACTTGCGGAAAGCAAATTGCTGTCAGAGCAAAGGCTTGTCCGCATTGCGGACATCAGCATTCCCGGCTTCGTGGGCTTAAATGGGCAGCGATTGGTCTCGTTTCCTTCACCGTGATTGCAGCTTTCGCCGCGCCCAAAGAGCAGGACGGACAAGCGCAGCAAAATGGCGCGCAAACAAAGCCTGTGAACGCTTCTGCGTCTAAGCCAGCCACTCTTCCTTTGCCCGAGAAGCAAGCAGCGCTCATTGCGGCGCTCTCCGAACATGAGACGCTGTTCAATTCAGCGACGAATGAACTTCAACAAAGCGCTATCCGGGATAAACGTCGTGTCGCGATCCTTGCAACACTTGGTCAGCAACTTCGTATCGAAGGCTGGTCGGGAACGCTGATGAAGCTAGAGACGAACAGCGAAGGCAAGGCGATCATAACAGTTAGGATCGCTCCAGACGTCGATCTTTTGACATGGAACAATTCACTTTCGGACAGCGTGCACGGCACCATGATCGATAAAGGCACCCCGCTCTACGGTGCCTTGATGAACATGGCTGTCGGCGACAAGATCAAGGTTTCTGGGAATTTCGTTTCAGCCGATGCCGATGGAATTTTCGAAAACAGCATGACCATCCGAGGCGCTATGACGGCTCCCGAATTTCTTTTCCGGTTTGATGCAATTTCAAAACAATGAGGTATGAAATATGGCTCTAATCAATTGCCCTGAATGCAGCGAAAGTGTTTCTAACACCGCATTCAAATGCCCTAAATGCGGTGTCCAGTTGCGCAAGCCTAAGCGGGGTTTTTTCGGCAAGCTTTTCAAATGGTCCTTTGTTGCGTTCAATATCTTGATGGCGATTTGGGTTGTTGGTGGCTTCAACGCAGCTACCAAAGACTATGACGCCCTATCTGGTGCTGAGCAAACGGGGGCAGCGATTGGAACTGGCTTAGGCGTGGCAATGCTAATGGCGCTGTGGGTAATAGGTACAGTCATTCTTGGGATTTTTGTTATCTTCACTCGCCCGAAAGCCGTTTAATGTTCAGAATAATTGCTACAGTTACTCTTCTGGTTTCCAGTGCCACCGTAGGATTTTCGCAAGAAAAATGCATGACGGAAACAGACGTGTTGAAATACGTGAAGCAGCAACGAATGGTCGAAGGTCGTTGCTATTGGAACACCAATACAGCTGGGTCTGATGAAGAATTTCAATGCGTGAGAACATGGGTCTCGCCTAATAAGACGTATTTTTCAGTCGAAGATCAAAATGGCTGTTTTGTAAAACCACGCACAATCAGTCAAAGGGAAATGAATAAGCTGTATAGGGTCAAGGCGCCAAAGCACGCCTGCGATGACTGTGGTTAGGAAAGGCGGGGATGGTGAGAGGACTTTCTACAGTCGTTGTTGCAGCAATCGCAGTTATGGCTCATGCCAATTTGGCGGACGCTGACAGTTTTGACTTTTCATCTTTTCAGGTGAGGACCTTTTATCAAGGCAAAGCAAAAGCGCCCGATTTCAAAGGACGGGATGCAAATCTCGCGCCGTTTGGGACACGCATAAAGGACGCTATGAAGTCTGGCGTGACGTTTGCTGGAGAATTTTCTGTTGTGCAGTTTGGGTGCGGCACCGGCTGCACAACGGTCGTGGTCGCGAACAATAGGACCGGGCGGCTTTACAGCTTCCCCAGAGGGGGTGAGTTCAATCAGGGGCTTACGCTCGAATTTAAGCCGAGCAGCAATCTCATGCTGGTGCGCTGGTACACAGACAGCTTATGGGAATCTTGCGTGCTTGAATCGTTGATATTCGAGAGCGGCAACTGGATTGCCAAGGATGCTTTTGCGGGAAAGGGTGATGAGGCTTGTGCCGGGGACGTGCTGCAAAGCGCGCTCAAAGTAAGGGAATAGGTAAGGCGTTCGTTGCTCTTTCCGAAAGAGATGCTGATCACGGTCGAGACCAAGTCGAGTTTCGACTATTAGCGCTGTTGTGATCAGAATTGGGAAGCGTTCCAGTCGATGCTCCAGCATGTCTGTGGCAGGTCTGCCAGAAGATCAGACAGCTCCCTAACAACACTCTCGTCGTCACTTCGCCGGACTGTCTGTCGCATCCAAACCAACGCGCTGCGTTTACTGTTAGTATTTGCTGCAATACCGAGCTGCGTTGCGATCCGATGGTGAAAAAGCTGATCCACATCCAGAACTATCTGCTGTCGCCACGTTCCAAAACCATTTGAAATCAGTGTTTTCTCCACCCCGTATTTCCCGGCTGCGAAGCCAGCATTTGCCAAATCTATGGCATTCAATTTAAGGGTATTCCCTCAGGAATCCATCGGAATATCCTTATTTTCTCTATTATTAGCAGCCGTGAGAGCAAAGAAACGGTAATGGCATATAGATTTACTTGAGACAGCGTTCCCATATTCGTTCGTTCGTTCGGCTGATCATCCCACGCAACAAATCAGGATTGTGAGCGTTAGCCGGTGCCCGGCTGTTTGGAGCCGGAAGGGGATGATCATGAGCCTTACTTTTGAACCGGGAACACCGGGCGTTTACGACATAGCCACGGCGCAGCCGTTTATTGCGTCTTTGGAAACGGACGAAGAGCAACAACAATCAATGATGATGTTGCTGAATCTGAGCAATCTCAGCAATTACGTCAATGACTATGCAGCCGCAATCGGGCTTCACACTCATGTTGGGCAACTTCGCGGCGCTGTTCTCAGGGAGATGGCTCCAGACACCTTGGAATTCACCAACAACTTGCACATGCTGAAAAACTGGGATGAGATGGCAGGGCGTGAAGCTGCCATGACGATCTTCCATGTCGGTAAGGCGTTGGTGCAGATCAAAGCCAACATGCGGTTCACACCAACCATCAAAGCAGATGTTGATAGCGATACACTAAGGAAAGTCACGGCGGAATTGGAACGGGCTTTCCCGAACTATAATTTTGCGCGTCATGCCGCTGGTCACAGGGCGGAATCAATGGCTTCTCTTGAGAAGGTGAAAGAACACGCCATCGAAATTGAGGGCGGGCAAAGATTCATCATGGGCGTGATTGAGGGCGACGATTTCATTGCCACATTCGAAAAGAAACTTATCCGAGTCCCTTTAACGGAAGACGCAAGGCAGCGTCTCAACGGCGTTGTCGCGTCGATCTATTCAGCCTTTCCGAAACTCTTGCCGATGCTTCCTCAATTGAACTTTGGGGCTGGGCGAGTTGACAGCAGCGACGCCTAGTCGGAGTTTTGTTTTCAAAATATTTCTGGGCGTGACCTGATACTGTAGCGAAGAGCCTGAGCAGGGGGTGGTGGGGGTGCGAGTTACCCCCTTAATTCCACTGGATTATGGATGCGCGACCTGTTCAGCGGCAACGGCAGCGGCTTTCTTTGCTCGATGTAGTCGTTGTTTTTCGCGATCATATTCTCGGCGCTCTTCAGGCGTCATGTCTTTCTGCTTAGTTCGAATGATCTTCTTCAGCGCTGGTTCCGGATTAACGAGATCAACCCGCCGTGGTTCTTTAACGCCGGGGATGAGCTTCTGCATGAACATTGCCAGTTCGTGGTCAAAGCAGAATAGATCAACCGTCTTTTGTGATTGGCAATCCCGAAGCGCTGTTCGTCCAAAGAACTGGCTGTATCGCTCATATGTCCTTGCTGTGGCGAGTTGTTCACCACTGATACCCAACACCGACTGGAAGAAGTTGATGGTGTCTGGAGTGTCATTCAGCGCCGCCAAGCATATCGCTGCCGTCCTGTCCTTGAACTTGTTAATTCCACGGCTGTCCGGGCTAATGATTTCAGCGTTCGGCAAAGTCCAGACGTTTTCTGGTTTGAGAAAATCGTTGTTGAAACACACGATATGTGGCGGAACCTGACCATTGTACATCCGCGATACAGCGTCTCGAACAGCACCAAACAGTTTTGCCCTTCCTCCAAATTCCTTATTGTCGAACAGGGTCTTGGAGGCTGCAAGTTCAGAGAAGTAGTGAAGGTTCACCAGATCAGCTTTGTGAGAAAGATCATTGTACTGAAGATTGTCACCCATCGGATGCGGTTCGAACTCGACAAGACCGAGTTTTGACCAGACCAATGTTGCCAGCGAGTTTGGCGCATTAGCACCGAGAAATGTCGTGGTGTCGAATTCCCGAAAAATGGAAGGCAATGTCATAATGTGAAATGTGAGCTTACGCTCTTCGCCAGCCAATACGAAACGCCACGGAGCCGCTTCCAGATACACCAAGTGATGAGGGGAACATGCAGCCTTCGCGACTTCTTCTATAAGCTCACGATCTTCGCCGCTGAATAAGCCGAAACCCTCGCTTGCTATAAGGTCCAGTTCAGGTGTTGGGAAAATTTGAATGAAGGATTTGGTCGTTTCCTCGGTGATGTAGAATATCTTGGGAAGAAAGACCTTTGCGAAGCCAGTGATCTTTGATCGGGTTTGCAATCGTTTGTGAATATCGGGAATTTCATCCATGTAGAGATGTCTATCAATTGATCGACCGAATTGGTTCAAAACGACTTGCTGATTGCAGATCAAAACGGAATGCTCATCCTCAATTTGATCCCGAAGCTTAGACCTTGCGGATGTGCCTTTTTCTTCTGAATTGATGACACTGGCGTTTGAAAGCTGGCTTGCATGCTCTTCGGAAACAGCATTCGTTTGTGTTGCGATGATGTGCGCGGCGTGAGTTGACTTCTTAATATGGTCCAAAAGGGCGTATGATTTACCAGCCCCAACAGGCGCGGACACGTAATAAATTTTTTGCATTTCTAATCTCTAAAATCGGCAATAAAAAAGGGTTTCCCGAAAAGGCGGTCCGTCAAGAACCTTCTAAGGAAACCCCAATATTGCGAGATATTTGAATGCAATGAGGCTATGAGAAGATCGGCGGTCCTATTCGTAAAGTTGACGAAGCGGACTTGACGGACCTTCTCTAACTTCATGGATATTTAGTAATTTTGTTTCTGAAAAAACCGAAAGATCGGTGACTGAATCGAATTATTTTTGACGATTTGCGAAAAAAAATCTCGATTAAGTCCGATTATATTAGCGGAATTTGATAGAAAAATCAATAAGAAAGATTGGATTCAGTGGGTAATCCGATGTCCAAACTTGTCTTTCCGGCGTCTCAATAACTCACCAGTTAATCGCTAACGCTTTTCTTTCAGGAAAGGGAATGCGCCTCACTCATTTCGCTTCGCTCATTCGTTCTGCTTTTAACTGACAGAATAATGAAAACCTTATATCATGAGCGAAGCGAATGCCGAACGAAGTGAGGCTCATGTGAAAGATTGAATGCCATTGATCCTGATCTTTCCTTCCCAATTTCCATGAAATTTATGTTTCTCGATTTACGTGCATGGCTTGCTTCGCAAGTGACAATCATATCTCGCATTCGCTCGATATGATGTCAGATACTAGTTCTTTTCATAATGATTTTAATCATGTGACCGAAGGTCACTAATGTGTCCATGAAGTAAAAGGTAATATGTCAATAATCCTCTATAAGAGATAGCGGGACCGAAATTATTGACACATCTTTAGAGACGCCGAAACCCAAAGTGTTGACATCAATCACCGACTATTCGAAACCAACACCTTACTTCATTCATTTTAAAATGCCCCTCTACAGCCCCTGTAAATCAAGGGTTTTAAAAGCCATATCTGCGCTATTTCAAGCGGGGCATACATTCTTACCCCCACCGAAAATTATAATCGCGCTCAGTTTAAGGAAATTCTGAGGAATCCCCATTTCCAAGGGATTCCAACAGCTTTGGCTTTTCAGTTTAGGCTTGAATGTTGATTGCGGTTTGGAGTCTGTCCCGATCTTCGCGAAGTTGTTTGAGCGAACGTACGCGCATGTCAATTGCTGCATCGAGTGACCGAAACCATTCATCTCCATTGATCATATCTTTCTCTGGGTTTTCTGGCAAAAAAGCCTCCAACCACTCTTTTTCCGCCTTGTTGATATTAATCCACTCATTGTGCTTTTCGATATATAAATTTATCTGCTCTTCAGTCAAAGTATTTCCTTTCATCGTTGTTAATTTACATCGACTATACTTCGATATTTTTGCACATATGTCAATACTAATGCCGTGTAGAAATACTTGGTGTTTTTCAATGCCCTGCAACGGATAAAATTAAACTTTAAAAGATTTATTTTATACTTCGGGGAAATTATCCATTTCATTGCTTCAGCCTGTTCAAAAACGAGCGATTTCGACCACCCCGAATCGACCTGTTCAAAAACGTATTGACTCGCCTTTTGAACACATCTAGGTTTTGTACATCCATTTTGAACACTTGAGGCAAGCCATGAGCCGCACTTTCGCATATGTCCGGGTATCTACGAGCGAACAGACAACCGAGAACCAGATAAAAGAAATCACCGACAAGGGTTTCGTAGTGGAGCCGCACAGGATCGTCTCTGAGACGTTTTCAGGATCGACACCAGCCGTACAACGCCCCGGCTTCCAGAAGCTTCTCAACAAGCTGGAGAAGGGTGACAGGTTGATCGTGTCAAAGCTTGATCGACTTGGCAGAGATGCGGTCGATGTCCAAGCCACGTTGCAGAAACTTTCCGAAATGGAAGTCGATGTTCATTGCATTGCCTTAGCGGGGTTCGATCTAACCACGGCTGTTGGCAAGATGATGCTGAATATCATTGGTGCTTTCGCTCAATTCGAACGTGATCTTCTTATCGAGAGAACAAAGGCAGGGCTAAACAGGGCAAAGGCACAAGGCAAAACGCTTGGTCGCCCCAAAAGCCTTACTGACAAGCAGAAGGAAGACATACGTCATGCGCTCGCGAATGGTGACACTATCTCTGGATTGGCACGGAAAATGAAAGCCAGCCGCGCCACCATCATGAGGGCTGCAAACACTCTGAATTGAACGTAGATTGTTCAACAATATTGAATTTGGGGCGGACAACTAGAGCGGCACCGGGCGCTGGCAGGAATTGTGATTGCAGGAGTCAAAAACGCTAGGTTGACAACGCTTTGCGGTTTCTATGTGCGGTGACAAGTGGATAAACGACGCTCTGGAAAACAGAATCAGAGACTTTGATATTACGCGATTTCATCTCCTGCTGAACTCTTTCGAAAAAGTGATAAAGCTCCAGATCGTCCGATAAATTGGGGTCGTGGATGGAAAGAATGGAAGCAACTAAGTTCGTAAGTTGAACTTTGGCAATCATCGGAGCCGAAGAATTAGGCAGAGCAGCATTTTTCGTATCAATCTGGTGGGATGCCAGTCGGCTAACTTCAGCTTGGATATTTTTTAGCTGCTCCATTATGAATTGCTGTGAATTGACCTCTTTCGTCTCCAAACCCGCAATCTCGAACTTCCCAAAATGACCGAGGAAAGGCGAATATTTTCCGTCCTTTTCCTTTCTCGACACCGTTCCTATGATCGCAGCCTTGAGCCGTTTCTTAAAATCCCGCACTTCGTCAAAACGTAAACCAACACCGTATCCGATATGCTCTATGGGCGATGTATCGAACGAGTAATCCGTCTGTTCATCTTTGATGACGATAGTCGGCTTATCGAAAGCCAAACGCAATCCAAGTTCGAACATGACGTTTGCGTTCTTGCCACTGACATCACAGACCACAATCGGATCGTCATAGAGGTTCTGAACGATCCTTGCGTGAATGACGCCTATGTCTTCGCTCTCGCTGACTAGCCGGGGAGTGTAGCCAGCGTCTCCAATGGCTTCATTGAGGACGACCCGTACCCGCTCCCAATGTGATTGTTCATATTGCCCCATGGCGGCGATGGGCATGATGATTCCGCAATACGGTAGCTTTTCAGGCTGATCGGCATCTTCTGTTTTCGATCTGGCAGACTTCGTGCTCATGGCTTCTTTCCTCAAAAATCACTCATCGCTGATTCGTAGCGATGCGAAGAATTTGTCTTTCCTTTCTTCAGGAAGAAAAAATTGTTCCCAAAGCCAGCTTTCGGTTTCACCTATGCTCTCGGCTGCATCTTTGCTCACAATAATGGCAGTCCGATTTCCCGCTCCGTCGCTTTGATACGTTGTGTGGGCATCTCTAAGTTGTTCAAGCTCATAAATGACCTGGGCGATCTCACCGAAATAGTCATAAACATCTCTTCCAAATACAAATGACGCTTTGTGAGTGAGATCAACCATCTCTAGATATGCATCATCGTATTTTGAGAGTTCGTGTCTTTTCCCGAACGCGATGAATTCTTCGTAGATTTTGTAACGCTCTTGGAACAGGCTTAGCCGATAGGTCCTTTTCGCTGTCTCTTCTGCCAAGGCATGCTGTTGCTGAAGCAGTGCGCTTTGCTCATTGATCGTTTTCAACTGAGCATCGACAACCTTCTGATTTTCAGCAAACTGATCTCGGGTATCAGTCAATTCCTGGCGCTGTGTAAGCACGGCAGCGACAAGCCAAATGAAGGCAAGCGGTGAAAAAACACCCGCAAGGAAATCACCTAGTGCGTTAAGCTCGTCGGTCTTTGTGAAGGTGACGATCTTGTGAGGACCAATCCAAGAAATCACCAACAATAGGTAGGTAGTTGTAAACACAGTGGCGAGGAACAGCCAATTAATGTTTTTCCATTTAATCATCCTGCCATTCCGCAAATCGAATTCATCTTCTTTTGAAAGTTCTTCCGAAAATCGTTTGATGTAGGGTCGCGTAATTGAGCAAGATATCGTTTAAACTCATCAACTAGTCGTTCGTGAAATACCGTCCTATTAATATGAATTGAACCATCTTTGTTGAATGTGATCATCTCTCCCGTGATACCAACAATGAGAGATTCAGTGGACCCCTTATGGTGGATGGCACAACGCCCTTGGCTGTAAAGATTTCCGGCTGCGTCCTCTATCTTCAGCGGATCATCAACGGTTTGAATAAACGGCTCCCAATCGGCGCAAAACTTTTTAAACAATAGCGGACTGACTCCATTATTGTGCTTGATTTTGCCTTCTCTAAATCCTTGGATCGTCTCGATTACAACGAAATCTAAAGCCAGTATCGCGAAACCGAAAGTTGGCTGCGATCCTTCAAATGGTGCGTTGATGAGATATTGAGCAGGTTTTAAAAACCGCTCGGTGATGCGGTCATCTAAAATATCAACAGCAATGTTCCAGTCGTTTTCGACCGGATTATTGGTATCGAGCGTTAGCGCTTTCCAATGCTCAACTTTGTACCTCGGGCTGATATTGATGTCGTCGCCGCTTCTCGATCCCATCACACCACTAACGCCATGCTATGGGCTTTCAGGAAGTCCGCGCATTTCATGTCGTACTGGATGTGAATACGATCCATGTTGAACTTTGGATTCTTGTCCGAATAGAGATCGATGATTTTTTTCTTTAGACGACTGTCGATCACATCTCTGTATCCGTAGGCAGTTGCAAACGTCTCAACATATTGCCTATCTTTGTTGACAGCGCTTTTTATAGTGAGGAGGTCCATGTTTTGTGGTGCAAATGCGAAACCGAGGAAAACCAGAGTTGTTGCAGTCGATACGGAGTGGTTGATTTCTGAAACCATATTGCTGGTCACCGATTCAGACCAGGTGACAATGCTCTGACTCATGGAGTTCAGTTTTGTTGGATGTGCATCATCACCGAACGGATGTTTGATCAGGTTGCCCAAAGCGCCGTAGGGATGGATAATGTTCATATTCTCTACGATTTGAAGTGCCTGATCGCGATCCACGCCCCGAAACGTCTTGCAGATAGCTTCAGTCAGAAAATACTCAATGCACCGATCATAGTTAAAAACAATCAGGGTAATATTGTTTCCGATTGAACTTACATCTTCGTTTCGGACGCCCTCAAAAAGCATCTGCGTGAAAGGCATAATCCAAGTGTCTTTGACGTCATCCCATTCCACTGATTCACCGCTTTTACCGGATCGACCTAGCAGGCTTTGCCTTTCCGCAATTGAGATTGCATAGGCAATTTGCAGCTTACCAACCTTAGCTATCACCGGATCGGTAGCGTGACGATTGATGAATTCATCAATGGAACCAGCGAAATCAATTGAGCGATTGATTTCTGCCATAGCTTCTAGCCTTAGACGTAATGCTGAGTGAGGTAGGTTTGGTTCATCTAAGGCTTGGTAAAGTTCCCTTACGCCTTCCCTCAGACCGCGAGAATCAAAGCGAAAAAGGCTGTTCTGCTTTATCGTTGACATTAAGCCCGATCCAATAGGTAAGCCGAATTCTCTACTGGCTCCGGCTCCAACAACGAACACGGTGTTATCTTTGAACATGAAAAACCCTCAACCTATCCACGAATGATTGTACAGGGCAAAATCCGTCTTTCATAGACCCGGAAATGGTCGAATAACAGAATTTTATACTATTGACGCGTCAATAGGTAATAAAAAATAGATAACTTATCCACAATCGGAGATATTTTTGTTTTTTTCACTGTAATTATAGAGTATAATGTGATTGTCTGAAACGCAGGGATTCAAGAATGACAAAGGAAATCTTCGTCCACCCATCGGCTTACTTCCACGACGACACGTACGTGGTTGATGTCCACATCCGTAGTGGCGAGTGGTCATCAGAGCACTTGCAAGTCGATATCGGCATGTTGCCAGACCGGCTTGCACGGGCTGATCCGACCATGGTCGCACATGTTCAAACTGCTGTAGAGAAGGCTGTCGTGTTGAAAGCGTTACCGCTAAACGCCGTTGCGAATTATTTCGCTATGCACTTTCCCGTTAAGGAAGACGGCGTTTTATATCACTGAGCTTTGCATCGAGCCTTCAAGTCAGCGAAAAGACCCTTCATAAAGAAGGTCTTCTTTCACCCTAAGTCGCATCGATGTTTAGGACGTACGAGCCTACTTTGTCACGCTCGATACGCTCAACGACTCGCTGTTGCGAGAATTTGATGATGTAAGCGGATTTTCCAGCCCGCCCAAGCTTATCTTGGTTCTCAGTCCAGTATGTCACCCCACCAGACCACCGGTTACTTTGCCTAATTGGTACTAATCACGAGTTGATAAACGCTGGCAACTTCATTCTAAAAACGGAGGCGGTTCTTGTCGACACATCCCACATTGCTGAGAGTGCAACGGCGGTAAGCGTGAAGTGTCACGCCTCCGGCACGAATGCGGATGCTGTGCCCGCCCACGGTTTCAAACTCATCACGCGTCTTTTGACTGGAACACTTACGGCTAGTCTTGAATATGAGAGTGACAATTGAGCCAAATCGGTGCCAGGATGGCGGAAGATAGAGGTACCGAAATGCTCTGCAAGATTGTAGAGCGCTCGATCAGTAAGGACGCAGTATGCCGGTCACCAAAGGTCATGGAAACCCGGATTGGACCAGAGATGAAACAATCTTGGCGCTCGACTTACTCTATAAGCACGGGAAGCCGATCGATAGAAAACACTCAGACGTCATTGGTCTATCCAATTTTTTGCGTAGGATAGCCATTCATTCACACAATGTTCGCACAGAGAAATTCAGGAATCCTGATGGGGTAGCGCTGAAACTTCAGAACCTTTTCTCTGCGGTCGAGCCTGGGCGTGGGCTTAGTTACTCCAAAACTGACATTCTGACGGTCAAAGATTTTCCGCAAACGCGAAAATCTGAGTTGACCGAGATCGCTGAACTGCTTCGGGTATCGCTGGAAACAAACGAGCCGAGCGAGATGCGTATTGAAGAGCTTGAGGTATTTGTGGAAGGGCGGTGGCTTACAGGCAGGCACCGATTCCGGGATGCGAGGCTGCGCAAACGTTTATTGCAACGTTCTAAAGAGTTGCGATGCGAGATTTGTGACTTTGTTCCACCACTCTTTGACCGAGACATGCAGGAATCCTTCTTTGAAGCACACCATCGTGTTCCGATCGCAGCGGCAGAGGGATCAGTCTCTACAAAGGTATGCGACATGTCTTTGCTATGTGCGTCATGTCACCGTTTCATCCATCGACTCATTGCGGCAGAAAAATGCTGGGTGACCCCAACTGATGCCAGACGATACTATCGTCGATAGAATAGCTTGACGCTTCACCGGGGTACACAAACGTTGTCATGGTCATGCTTCTATGTTGCTAGATTAAAACAGCAGTAGCGCAAAATCCCTCTTCCTAACCGACGCATTTACACGTTCTATACGGGAAATCCTGTTGCAAATTTTGACACCGTGTATTATACTGTAAGCCCATAACATGATCAAAAATCTAATAAAATCAATACAATGCCCGTGGGCTTGGACATATGGCGCCCACCTACGTTTGTAGGCACCCAGGATCGTAAAACTCCATCGGTCGCCGCGGATCGCACTTTATTTATCGCTCCGGCCACGCGCAGCCCAGAAGCGGCCCCGTCTGTCTCAAGCCTGCTCCAACCTCGGTTGACCTGCCTATGCAGGACGCTTTTTGCGTGGGGCAAGAGTTGTTGGGCCTGAATTTTCATCCTCCGGTCATTGCATTGGTGGAACAAATCCTTATTATTTGCCTTGGTATGTGCGCTCCCGCATTCAACCTTTACGATTGTGGTTGCAGTCGCGACGTGCCGTTCAACAGCCCAAAAAGAGCGAAACTTGTTTACTGAAATTATGATCGTGGTTCTGCTTACCGTTCTGAACGGTGTGCTTGCCATGTCTGAACTCGCCGTTGTCTCCTCAAGACCAGCGAGGTTAAAAGTACTTGCCGCACAGGGCAGCAAGGGCGCTGGAATGGCGCTAACCCTTTCCGAAGATCCCGGACGTTTTCTGTCCACCGTGCAGATCGGCATTACGCTTGTTGGCGTTTTGTCGGGTGCGTTTTCGGGTGCCACGCTCGGTGCACGCTTTACCGGATGGCTTCTGGAGCAGGGCGTGCCAGACCGTGCTGCCGATGCACTTGGCGTCGGTATTGTGGTTGTTGCCATCACTTATCTATCGCTGATTGTTGGTGAGCTCGTTCCCAAGCAGATTGCCCTTCGCGATCCCGAGAAAATTGCCGTTCGTGTCTCTCCGGCCATGGTTCTGCTGGCGAAAGTCGGTGCGCCCATCGTGTGGTTGCTGGACCGTTCCGGCAAGCTTATTCTGGCGCTTCTGGGCCATAGCGGTGAATCCAACAATTCCGTGACTGACGACGAAATTCGCACCGTTCTGGCCGAAGCGCACAGCGCAGGCGTGATCGAAAGCGAAGAATCCGCGATGATCACCAGCGTCATGCGCCTTGCCGACCGCAATGCGCGCGGCCTGATGACGCCGCGCCGCGACGTGGAAGTGGTTGATATCGAAGACACGGCGGAAGAAATCCGCGCGCAATTGCGTGAAACGCAGCGTTCGCGCCTGCCGGTCAGAAACGGTGCTTCCGACGAGATTCTCGGCGTTCTTTTCGCCAAGGATGCGTTTGACGCGCTGGCATCCGGCAAGGAACTGAATGTGCGCGAATTGCTGCGCGAAGTTCCTGTCGTGTCTGACCTCACCTCTGCGGTCGATGTCATCCAGTCGCTGCGTCGCTCGACCGTCCATATGGTTCTGGTCTATGACGAATACGGCCATTTCGAAGGTATTGTCTCCTCCGGCGACGTGCTGGAAGCCATTACCGGCGCGTTTCAGGAAGATGATGGCGAAGAGCCTGCCATGGTTGAACGCGAAGATGGCAGTTTCCTTGTGGCCGGCTGGATGGCCGCGGATGAATTCGCCGACCGGATGGGCTTCCAGATTGCCGACGATGCCGAGTTTGAAACGGTTGCCGGTCTGGTGCTGGACGAGTTTCGCCGGTTGCCGGAACTGGGTGAACATATCACCCGCGATGGCTGGCGCTTCGAAGTGATCGACCTCGATGGGCACCGGATCGACAAGGTGCTGGTCAGCCGGGCTGCCTGATGACATCAGGCGACCTCGATAAAGCCCGGATCAGATCAGAGCGTCTCGCCTTGCGGGACGCTCTTTCCGTTGATGAACGCGCCGCCAAAAGCCTTGATATTGCCGAGCACGGTGCAGATGCTATCTCACTTGAGCCGGGGACGATTGTTTCCGGCTTCATGCCGATCCGGTCTGAGGCGGACCTGCGCCCGTTGATGGAGCGTCTGCGTGCAAAGGGGGCGCGGATCTGCCTGCCGGTCATTCTGGACCGGGAGACGATTGCGTTTCGCGCGTTTGAAGCGGGGTCAGAGCTGGTTAAGACCGGCTTCGGCACCACCGGCCCGGATGAAAATGCGGCGGTCCTCGACCCCGCAATATTGCTCGTGCCCCTTTCCGCTTTCGATGCGACGGGCCAGCGGATCGGCTATGGGGCGGGGCATTACGACCGCGCAATTGCCAGACTTCATGCAAAAGGGCTTGAAACAACGCTGATCGGCATTGCATTCGACTGCCAGGAAGTGCCATCAGTGCCCGCGCAAGCGCATGATGTGGCGCTGGATGCCATTCTGACCGAGAGCGGCATGCGATTTTTCAACAGCAGGACGGCGGAATGAGATTACTGTTTCTCGGGGATATGGTTGGCAAGACGGGCCGCACGGCGGTGTGGGAGCGTCTTCCGGGACTGATTTCCGATCTGAAACTGGATTTCGTCATCGTCAATGGTGAGAACGCCGCCGGAGGCTTCGGGATTACCGAGGACATCTATCTCGAGACGATCAATGCCGGGGCCGATGTGGTGACCACCGGCAACCACGTGTGGGACCAGAAGGAAGCCGTGAGCTTTTGCCAGCGGCACGACCAGTTTCTGCGGCCTGCCAATTATCCCAAGGGAACGCCGGGCAAGGGCTCCGGTCTGTTTTATGCGCGCAATGGCGCGCGCATTCTCGTGGCCAACATCATGGGCCGCGTTTTCATGCATCCGGAACTGGATGATCCCTTCAGCTCGGCGGAAACCATTCTGGGCTCCTGCCCACTGGGTGAGCAGGCGGATGCCATCGTGTTCGATTTTCATGCGGAAGCGACCAGCGAAAAGCAGTGCTTCGGCCATTTCGTCGATGGCCGTGCAAGCTTTGTGGTTGGCACCCATACGCATGTGCCGACGGCGGATGCGCAGATCCTGAATGGCGGTACGGCCTATATGTCGGATGCCGGCATGTGCGGCGATTACGATTCCTCGCTTGGCATGGAAAAGGAAGAGCCCATCAATCGCTTCATTTCCAAAATGCCGAAGGGCCGGTTTGAGGCGGCCAGCGGCCCCGCCACCATCTGCGGCGTGGGCGTTGAGATTTCCGACCGCACCGGCTTGGCGGAAAAGATTGCGCCGCTGCGACTGGGGCCACGGCTTGCGGAAACGGTTCCGACCTTCTGGGCCTGACCTGACGCTCCTGACAATGACGACATTGTGAGTGCTGTCAGCGCGCTTGCGTGTAGACGATCATTGAGCCTTGCCGCATCTTGGCCCCACTCGTTTCGTTCAGGGAGTGGTGGTGATGCTTCGCATGCTCATTCTGGCGATGGCCGCCACGGTTCTGTGCGGAACGATGGCACAGGCGCAGCAACGGCTCGCACGACCTCCGATCAGCCAATGTCAGGCGATTGCCAGCACACTTCCCGGCGTTACCTTCGCCAGCGTCACGACCAGCCTGCAGCGCGTGCAGGCAACCAAAGAAGACGTCAAAATCCAATATATCGGGCATTCGACATTTCTCATCACCTCGCCCGAGGGGGTGACGATTGCGACCGACTATAACGGTGTCTACCTGCCGCCTGTCACGCCCACCGTCGTGACGATGAACAATGCGCATTCCACGCATTATACCATGCATCCAGACCCGGCGATCAAACATGTTCTGCATGGCTGGGGCAGTGTGCCGGGAGAGAAAGCCGAGCATAAGTTACAGTTGGGTGATGTCTATATCCGCAATGTCACGTCCGATATTCGCAACCGCTGGGGCGGAGGCGGGCTGCTGCAAAAGGATGGGAATTCGATTTTCATTTTTGAGGTTGCAGGCCTGTGCATCGGGCATCTCGGCCACCTGCATTACGAGCTGACAGAAACGCAATATGCCGAAATTGGCCGCCTCGATATATTGATGGTGCCGGTGGATGGGGGATTGACGATGGGGGCTGACAGTATGAGCCGGATCGTCAAGCGGCTGCGGTCGGCATTGATCTTGCCGATGCACCAGCCAAGCGCGCTGGAGCAATTTCTGGTGACGTTCGGTCCGCAATTTCAGATCACCTATGCGAACGATCCGGTCATCAATGTCTCGATGAGAAGCTTGCCCCGCCAGCCGCAAATTCTGGTGCCGCAAGGCATGTGAAGATGCGGAGGGCGGGGTAAGGATTTATGCGAAAGTCAGATGCTGGCGCACGCCGATATCTGGCGTCTTGTCGTCAGACATATTTGCCTTGGCGATTTCCCAGCCGAATTTCAGCGTGCTGTCTGTGGAAGCCCATATTTCGGCATCGTCAACATGCAGCGCAAGCATGGTGAGCAGGGGATCGCTCTTGCCATGTTCGTACCATGCGGCGGTCACGGAGTTCCAGTATTCATCAACCTTGGTCTTGTCGTCACGCACTTCCAACTTGCCGGTCAGGCATGCGTGATAGTCATGATCCTTGCCGATGACGCAGAAATGGGCGCGGGAGGCTGATCTCAGCGACTGGACGAGCTGCGAATCCTTCTTGGAGTAAAACCAGATAGTGTTGGTTTTCGGATCTGCGTGAGGCGCCATGGGCTGCATGTGGTTCTGGAGCCCTTCGAGGCCGAGCATGCCCGCATGAACGGAATTGATCTCATCCCAGAGCTGACGGGCAGGGGCTTCGCGTGCTTCACTCAAACTTACCATTCAATATGTCTCCTTCACATTTGCTAACTGGTAACGAAACGAAGTGTGGAGATTTCAGTTCCTTCTGGCGGCAGGAGAAGTATGACCGTGCTGCGACAAGAGTTGGTCATGTGGGCTTGAACCGCCGGGCCATCGCACTTATAAGCACCGCAATCCAAACAAACGATCCGATCAGGGGTGCCATGGCTGGCCATTCACAGTTCAAGAACATCATGCATCGCAAGGGAAAACAGGATTCGATTCGTTCGAAGATGTTCTCCAAGCTTGCGCGTGAAATCACCGTTGCTGCCAAGTCCGGTCTGCCGGATGTGAGCATGAACGCGGCGTTGCGTCTGGCAGTGCAAAACGCCAAGGCGCAGTCCATGCCGAAGGACAACATCGACCGCGCCATCAAGAAGGCATCCGGTGCAGATGCTGAGAACTACGATTACGTGCGTTATGAAGGTTACGGTCCTGGCGGCACGGCGGTTATCGTTGAAGCGCTGACGGATAACCGCAACCGCACGGCATCCAACGTTCGCTCCATCTTTACCAAGGCTGGCGGCGTGCTGGGCGAAACCGGCTCGGTTTCCTTCTCCTTCGACCGCGTTGGCGAAATCAGCTACAAGGCCTCTGTCGGTAATGCAGATAGCGTCATGGAAGCGGCGATTGAAGCTGGTGCCGATGATGTGGAAAGCAGCGAAGACGGCCACACGATCATTTGCGAATTCGAAGCAATGAACGAAGTGTCCAAGGCGCTGGAAGCGGTGCTGGGCGAAGCAGACAGCGTCAAGTCCATCTGGAAGCCACAGAACACGGTGCCTGTGGATGAAGAAAAGGCGCAGTCGCTGATGAAGCTGATCGGCAATCTGGAAGACGATGACGACGTTCAGAGCGTTTATTCGAACTTTGAAGTGTCTGAAGAAATCATGGCAAAGCTTTCGGCCTGATTTGGCCAAAAGAACTAAGCCAATTAAAGAAAAACCCCGGCTCATCACCGGGGTTTTCTTTTTATCTGAGGCTTATGCCGCCAGTTTCAGCCCGCCGCGCACCTGCGCGAAGACCTCGACGGAACGAAGGCGTTTCTGGATATCGTGGACCGGCATCGAGATGATCAGTTCATCTGCTCCTGTCTCAGACAGGAAGTCGCCCAACTTGCGCTCAATGGTGTCATGGGAGCCGACGACCGCGTATCGGAGCGTATGGTCAACCGTGATGCGCTCCATATCGCTCCACAGGCCGTCCATGCTCTCCACGGGGCGCGGAAACTGCGTGCGGACATTTTTGCGCAGATTGACGAATTGCTGCTGGGCTGACGTGAACAGATGCTGTGCCTCTTCATCCGTATTGGCGCCCACGCCCATCACGCCGACCATGACATAGGGCTCTTTCAGCGTTTCGGATGGCTGGAAACGCTCGCGATAGATCGCAATGGCATCCATCAGCATGTCAGGTGCAAAATGCGAGGCGAAGGAGTAGGGCAGGCCAAGGGCTGCGGCGACATGCGCACTGTAGGTGCTTGAGCCCAATAGCCAGATCGGCACATTGGAATTCATGCCGGGCACGGACAGGATCGCCTGATCCGGTTCCGGCGCGCCGAGATAGCGCTGCAATTCGATGATGTCATGCGGGAAGTTTTCCGCGCCAGCATCCAGATTGCGGCGCAGAGCACGGGCGGTGCGCATATCCGTGCCGGGTGCGCGGCCAAGACCGAGATCGACGCGGCCGGGCAGCAGCGCATCCAGCGTGCCAAATTGCTCGGCGATGACCAGCGGCGAATGGTTTGGCAACATGATGCCGCCGGAGCCGACGCGAATGCGCGATGTGGCAGCGCCGACATGGGCGATGACGATGGAGGTTGCGGCGCTGGCAATGCCCGGCATGCCGTGATGTTCGGCCAGCCAGATGCGCTCATAGCCTTCTTCTTCCGCCTTGATTGCCATGCGACGGGAATTATCAAGCGCCTTGCTCGCGGTCTCGCCTTCACCAATGGGCGACAGGTCGAGAATGGAAAAAGGGATCATTGGACGCTCCTGGTGCGTATTTCGTTGCTCAAGATGTAAGCGACATGGCCGGATTTGCCAGTCCAATCGCAGCGAATTGAACGATGGATCAAAAAAACTCGTGCAAGGGCCAAGGCGCATTTCAGAGTAATGTTGTCGTTTTGTTCACTTATCGCTGGCAGGTTTCGAGCCGCAACGTTAGGATGCCATATGCAAAATGCGATTCGAATTATCGGGATAGACCCTGGGCTGCGGCGAATGGGCTGGGGCATCATCGAGACCTTGGGCAACAGCCTGCGTTTCGTGGCTTCCGGCACTGTCACGTCGGATGGCGACATGGATTTGGCGTCGCGCCTTTGCCAGCTGCATGATGGCCTCTCCGAGATCGTTCATTCGCATCAACCACATGAGGCGGCTGTTGAGCAGACCTTCGTCAACAAGGATGCGGTGGCAACCTTGAAGCTGGGGCAGGCCCGTGGCATCGCCATGCTGGTTCCGGCCCGTGCCGGTCTGCCGGTTGCCGAATATGCGCCCAATGCCGTCAAGAAAGCCGTGATCGGGGTGGGCCATGGCGAGAAGCAGCAAATTCACATGATGCTCAAGATTTTGATGCCCAAGGCCGAATTCAAGGGCAATGATGCGGCAGATGCGCTTGCCATTGCCATTTGTCACGCCCACAACCGGGCAAGCGAGCGCATGCGCCGCGTGCTGGCAGCAAGCTGATTTCCTCTTTTCACAGGCGTTACCATGATCGGAAAACTCAAAGGCACAATCGATGAAATTGCAGATGACCATGTGGTCGTCGATGTGCATGGCGTCTGTTATGTGGCCTATTGCTCGGCGCGAACCCTGTCGCGGCTGGGCTCTGCTGGGGAAGCGGTTGTTCTCTTCATCGAAACCTATGTGCGCGAAGACCAGCTGAGACTGTTCGGTTTTATGACCGCGCTGGAACGGGAGTGGTTCAACCTGCTGCAGAGCGTTCAGGGCGTGGGTGCCAAGGTGGCGCTGGCGGTGCTGTCCACGCTAACGCCATCGGAACTTGCCAATGCCATCGCCTTGCAGGACAAGGTCGTTGTTTCTCGCGCGCCGGGTGTGGGGCCGAAAGTGGCTGTTCGTATCGTGACCGAGTTGCGCAACAAGGCGCCCGCCTTTGCGGGAGACGCATCCGGCTCCATCGGTTTCAAGCAGGAGCTGGGCGAAGGCGTAGCGTCGGCACCGGTGGCCGATGCCGTTTCCGCGCTGACCAATCTCGGCTATTCCCGTGACCAGGCGGCCAATGCCGTGGCTGCTGCGCTGAAGAATGGCGGTGAGGGTGGCGACAGTGCAAAGCTGATCCGGCTGGGGCTTAAGGAGCTTTCGCGCTAGGGCGCGCCATGGTAAAAACGCCAAGCAAATACCCGGAATGGAATATCTGACATGAGCGACGCGGCACGGCTGATTTCTTCGGAAAAGCGCGGCGAAGATATTGATACGACGCTGCGGCCGCAGACGCTGGATGATTTTACCGGTCAGGCAGAGGCGCGGGCCAACCTCAAGATCTTCATCGAGGCTGCTAAGAACCGGGGCGAGGCGCTGGACCATGTTCTCTTTGTCGGGCCGCCCGGCCTCGGCAAGACGACGCTGGCACAGATCATGGCCAAGGAGCTTGGCGTCAATTTCAAGTCCACCTCCGGCCCGGTCATTGCCAAGGCGGGGGATCTGGCGGCGCTTTTGACCAATCTTGAAGAACGCGATGTGTTGTTCATCGACGAGATTCATCGCCTGAGCCCGGCTGTCGAAGAAATTCTCTATCCGGCGATGGAGGATTTTCAGCTCGACCTGATCATTGGCGAGGGGCCAGCGGCACGTTCGGTGAAGATCGATCTTTCGAAATTCACGCTTGTTGCGGCCACCACGCGGCTTGGACTGTTGACGAACCCGCTGCGCGACCGCTTCGGCATTCCTGTTCGCCTGTCTTTCTATACCGTTGAGGAGCTTGAGCTGATTGTGCGGCGCGGCGCGCGCATCATGGGCCTGCCGATGACGGAAGAGGGTGCTCGAGAGATCGCCCGCCGTTCGCGCGGAACGCCGCGCATTGCCGGGCGGCTTTTGCGCCGGGTGCGCGACTTTGCGGAAGTGGCGCGGGCAGAATCCGTCACGCGCCAGATCGCTGACGAGGCGCTGACGCGGCTTCTGGTGGACAATATGGGTCTCGACCAGCTGGATATGCGCTATCTGATGATGATTGCCGTCAATTTCGGCGGCGGGCCTGTTGGCATCGAGACGATTGCGGCCGGATTGTCGGAACCGCGTGATGCCATCGAAGACATTATCGAGCCCTATATGATCCAGCAGGGTTTCATTCAGCGCACGCCGCGGGGACGGGTGTTGACCGGCACGGCGTGGAAGCATCTTGGTATGCAGCCGCCGAAGGATATTGAAGCGGCTCAGTTCCGCATGTCTCTTGAGGACGATTGATTGTGATCACCCGCCGTGCCTTGCTTAAGACTGCTGCGACCATGGCGGCGGGACTGGTTTCTCTCGGTGCCTATGCGGGTGGCATTGAGCCGCTGGCGCGGCTCTCCACCACGCGTTACCGCATCAACCCACCCGGCTGGCCAAAGGGCCAAAGCCTGCGCATCGTGGCGCTTGCCGATTTTCATGCCTGCGAGCCATGGATGCCAGCCGAGCGGATTGCCAAGATCTGCGATTACGCCAACACGCTGGGTGGCGATGTGATGCTGCTGCTGGGCGACTACATGTCCGGCATGAAGCTGGTGACGGGTGTTGTGCCGCCGGAAGATTGGGCAAAGGCGCTCTCGGGTTTGAAGGCACCGCAAGGCGTGCACGCGGTGTGCGGTAACCATGACTGGTGGCAGGACCTTGAGGCGCAGAGGCTGCGGCTGAAGGAAACTGTGGCGCATCAGGCTCTGCGGGCGGTGGGCATTCAGGTTCATTCCAACAAGGCTATGCGCTGTGGCACTGAGAGCAATCCATTCTGGATCGCCGGGGTGGAAGACCAATGGGCGTACAAGACCGGAGGCCGCTTGATCGGTCTGGACGATCTGTCCGGCACGCTTGCGCAGGTGAGCGACGATGCGCCGGTCATTCTGCTGGCGCATGAGCCAGATATTTTCATCAAGGTGCCGGACCGTGTGTCGCTGACGCTTTCGGGGCATACCCATGGCGGGCAGGTCAATCTCTTCGGCTGGCGTCCGGCTGTGCCATCGCGTTACGGAGAGCGCTTCGTCTACGGCCATGTGGTGGAGAATGACCGGCATCTTGTCGTGTCCGGCGGGCTTGGATGCTCCATCGCGCCCGTGCGGTTCCTGTCTCCGCCTGAAATCGTGGTGATAGACCTAGGCGAAGCCTGAGGAACCATCGGCAGCTCTGGCCATTGCTCTTTTTTGGCCCCGTCTTTTGGCAAGGAGCGTGTGATGACAAAGTTTCGCAAGGGAACCAAAGTTCAATGGAAGTGGGGCTCCGGCAAGGGCGAAGGCAAGGTGGCCGAGAGCTTTACCGAAGATGTCGAGCGCAAGATCGAAGGTTCTGTCATCAAGCGCAAAGCCAGCGACGACGAACCCGCCTATTTAATTGAGCAGGAAGACGGCGGACACGTCTTGAAAAGCCATTCGGAACTGGAAAAGGCCTGACGATACGGGGTTCATGCTGAAACTGGCAATGCGGGGTTCGCAAAGCAGGCGCAAACGCGTAGGCTTGCGGCAACGAGACCTCCTTTTCCCGGAAGATTTGCATGACTGAAGACCTCCGAATCCGCATGAAATTTAAGCCGAAGCGCCTATTCCAGATGCGTGTGGCCGGCATTGCCTTTCGGGATGGCCACGTGCTGGTGCACAGGGCGACACATGAGAAATTCTGGAGTTTCCCCGGCGGTCGCGCCGAAATGGGTGAGGAGACCAAGGAGACGTTGGCGCGCGAAATGGTGGAGGAGCTTGGCGTTGAAGCAACTGTTGGGCGCCTGCTCTGGGTGGTTGAGAACTTCTACCATTACGAAGGCAAGGACTGGCACGAGCTTGGGTTTTACTACCTGATGGAATTGCCGGAGACATTCCCCTTCCACGAAGAAGACATCGTCCATCGCATGCAGGACGGCAAGTACCCGCTCGAATTCCGCTGGGCAAGAGCGACAACCGAAAGCTTGACGCAACTGGACATTCCACCCTATTTCATCGCCGGTCAGATCGAGAATCTGCCCGTCACGACCCAGCACGTTGTCTGGGATGATCGAAATCTGGACGACAAATGACTGAGCTGACCGTATCCCTCTCTGGCGAACTCATCGACCACGGCCATCGGTTGACGCAGCGGGTCTATTATGAGGACACCGACTTTTCCGGTCTGGTTTACCACGCCCGTTACCTGCATTTCCTTGAGCGCGGACGCACGGATTATTTGCGGTGCCTGGGTTGTGAGCAGAGTGCGCTTCTGACGGCGGATGAGGAGGGGCTGGTATTTGTGGTTCATCGCATGGAAATCGACTTCAAGTCGCCAGCGCGGATGGATGATGTTCTGACCATTACGACCACGACGGAAAAAGCGGGTGGGGCCAAGATGGTGCTTGCTCAGGAAATCCGGCGCGGAGACACATTGCTGATTGTCGCGAAAGTGATCATTGCCGTGATCAATTCCAAGGGAAGACCGCGGCGTCTGCCGGAGGCGATTGCCGAGAAATTTCTAAGTTAAGAATTTCCGATGATGCAGTTGCTGCTAGTCGTGTTGATTTCGTAACACTCTCTTAACCATAATGTAGTCTATCTTAACCATCCGGTATTTGTGCGCCGCACGCCTTCCTTTTACCAAATTTACAGTCAAGGAAGGCTGAATGGTCATATCGGGGCACGGCTCAAGGGGTTTTCGGCGACTGCCGAAGGACTTCAAACGTTGATGCGCGTTTAAATCGCCCGGTCATGCACCGGGCGTTTGGATTCGGGGATTGGATTTTTATGGAACAGGCAGGATTGGCCGCGGCAACGCACGACGTAAGTCTTTGGGCTCTGTTCATGCAGGCTGGCCTCATCGTCAAGCTGGTCATGATCGGCCTTCTCGCGGCTTCGGTTTGGACGTGGGCCATCGTCATCGACAAATACGTAGCTTTCGGCAAGGCGAAGCGTCAGTTCGACCAGTTCGAGCAGGTGTTCTGGTCTGGCCAGTCGCTTGAAGAGCTGTATCGCACGCTGGCCGAGCGCCAGAATACCGGCCTCGCAGCGATCTTCGTGGCGGCCATGCGTGAGTGGAAGAAGTCCTTCGAGCGCGGTGCGCGGTCTCCCATCGGTTTGCAGATGCGTATCGACCGGGCCATGGACGTGACGATGGCGCGTGAAGGCGAAACCTTTGAGGCGCGTCTCGGCTCGTTGGCGACGATCGGTTCGGCGGGTCCGTTTATCGGTTTGTTCGGTACGGTTATCGGTATCATGACCTCATTCCAGGCAATTGCCGGTTCCAAGTCCACCAACCTCGCGGTTGTGGCTCCTGGTATCGCCGAAGCGCTTCTGGCAACGGCTATTGGTCTTGTCGCCGCTATTCCGGCCGTTATCGCCTATAACAAGTTCACCGGTGATGCAGGCAAGCTTTCTGCGCGCATGGAAGGCTTTGCGGACGAGTTTTCCGCCATCCTTTCGCGACAGATCGATGAGAAGCTGCAGACACGTCAGGCCGCGCAGTAACCGCGTCACCGAGCGAGTGGAGTAAACATAATGGGTATGTCAGCAGGCGGTGGCGGCGGTGGATCCGGCGGACGCCGTGGCCGAGGCCGGGGACGCCGCAAGGGTGGCGCGATCAGTGAGATCAACGTGACGCCACTCGTGGACGTCATGCTGGTGCTGCTCATCATCTTCATGGTGGCTGCACCGATGATGACGGTGGGCGTGCCTGTCGATCTGCCGCAGACCTCTGCCAGTGCACTGAATTCTGAGACTCAACCGATCACCATTTCGGTCAATGCGGATGGCGTGATCCATTTGCAGGAAACGCCGATCCAGGCGGTGGAAGTGGCCGACAAGCTGCAGGCAATCGCTACCACCGGCTATAATGAGCGCATTTTCGTGCGTGCAGATTCCGTCGCGGCCTATGGCATCGTGGCGGATGTGATGGCGCGTATTCAGGCTGCGGGTTTCAAGAATATCGGCCTCGTAACGCAACAGAAACAGGACAATTGACGTAAAGCGATGAAGGGCAGCATTACCACATCTGCGATTGTGCACGCTTCACTGCTGGCTGTTGCCCTGGTTTCCCTGGGCTCGCCGGCACCGCTCGAGGTGACTCAATCTGAGGCCATGCCTGTGGATCTGGTATCCGTAGAAGAGATGACGCAGATACAGCAGGGTGACAAGAACGCGCCCAAGGCTGAAAAATCCGCGCCTGTTCCCACGACTCGCCCTGATGTGGTTGCGAATGCCCAGAACGTCGGCAACAACAGCGCCGATCTGGATGCGCCACCAACGCCGACGGAAAAGCCCAATAATAATGACAGCGCGGCAGCTCCTCCCAAGCAGGAGAAGCCGGCGCCTGTCGTCGATAACAAGCCGAACGACGTCAAAGACATCGTGAAGGAAGAGACATCTGCGCCCAAGCCGCAGGAAACCGCGTCGCTTCCGATTCCGAAGCCCGAAATAGCGACACCACCGACGCCGACGCAGCCGCCTGCCCAGCAGCAGGCGCAGGAGCCGCCGCCGCAAAACCAGGAACCGGCTGAAATTCCCGTGCCGGCCAATGTGCCGCGACCCAATTCGCGCCCCACACCGCCGCAGCCAAAGCCGGAGCCGCCCAAGGAAGCTGAACAGAAGCCAGCTGAGCAGAAACCTGCCGAAAAGCCGCCGGAAAAGACATCCGATCAGGCCAAGTCGAATGAGAAGCCGTCCGACAAGAAGGTCGCTGACCGCAAGCAGGAAACGGCAAAGTCTGCCAACTCGCAGGCCAGCGAGTTTAATGCCGACGAGATTTCAAAGCTGCTGAACAAGCAGGCACCTTCAGGTGGTGGCGCAAAGCGCTCCACTGAAACGGCGTCGCTTGGCGGCAAGAAGACAATCGGTACGGGCTTGAGCTCGAGTGAAGTCGACAATGTGCGGGGACAGATTCAAAACAACTGGACCATGGCATCCGGCCTGACAGGCGTTTCGGAAGTCCGGGTGGTTGTTCGCGTATCACTCGATCAATCTGGCAACATTGTTGGCCAGCCAGAAGTAACGGCGACAGGTGGGCCTGATGGAACGCGCCGCGCCGTTGAAGGCAGCGCGCGCCGTGCGATCTTCCGGTCGCAGCCGCTGAAAAACCTGCCGCCAGACAAATACGAGGGCGAAAAGGGATGGAACACCATGGTTCTTGAATTTGATCCGTCCGAGTTTGCCATTTAACCGACAGTTTTGGGACCGATGACAACACTGACACCCAACTCGATGTCTAATTTTTGTATGAAGCTGAAAGGCTTGTCTCAATGACCAAGTTCTCTTTCCTGCGTGCGTTGACGGTAGCCTGTGGCATGCTGTTTTCGTTCGTTGCAGTTACCCCGGCCAGTGCTGAAGTTCGAATCAACATCAACAAGGGCAATGTTCAGCCGCTGCCAATCGCCATTACCGATTTCATGTCGGCTGATGGAATCGGTGCGCAGGTGTCGCAGGTTATCGCGGCTGACCTCCAGCGTTCCGGGTTGTTTGCGCCCATCAATAAGAATGCGTTCATCGAAAAGATCAGCAATCCTGACCAGCAGCCACGGTTTGAAGACTGGAAAGTCATCAATGCGCAGGCACTGGTCACGGGTCGTGTGACGAAGGAGGCCGATGGTCGCCTGCGCGCCGAGTTCCGCCTTTGGGATACGTTTGTGGGTCAGCAGATGAGCGGCCAGCAATTCTTTACGCAGCCGGAGAACTGGCGTCGCGTCGCTCACATCATCGCCGATGCGATCTATGAGCGTGTGACGGGCGAAAAGGGTTACTTCGATACCCGCGTCGTGTTCGTGTCTGAAAGCGGACCGAAGACCGATCGCAAGCGTGCCCTTTCGATCATGGATCAGGACGGTTTCAACGTTCGCAACCTGACCACGACCAAGGATCTGGTTCTGACGCCGCGCTTTTCGCCAAGCCGTCAGGAAGTGACCTACATGTCGTTTGAGGGCCAGCAGCCGCGCGTTTATCTCTTGCAGCTGGAAACCGGACAGCGTGAAGTTGTCGGCAACTTCCCCGGCATGACATTCTCGCCGCGCTTCTCTCCTGATGGACAGAAGGTCATCATGAGCCTTCAGCAGGAAGGCAATGCCAATATCTATACGATGGACCTGCGCTCGCGCACCACGACACGCCTGACCAACACCGGCGCCATCGACACGGCACCATCCTACGCGCCTGATGGTCAGCGCATCGCCTTTGAAAGCGACCGTGGCGGCCGCCAGCAGATCTACGTGATGAATGCCGATGGTTCCGGCCAGACGCGTATTTCCTTCGGTGATGGTTCCTATTCCACGCCGGTATGGTCTCCGCGCGGCGATCTCATTGCCTTTACCAAGCAGTCGGGCGGCAAGTTCTCCATCGGCGTTATGAAGCCGGATGGTTCGGGTGAGCGCATTCTGACGTCTGGCTTCCACAATGAGGGGCCAACCTGGGCACCGAATGGCCGCGTTCTGATGTTCTTCCGCCAGAATGCCGGCTCCGGCGGACCTCAGCTCTACTCCATCGATCTGACCGGATATAACGAGCAGCAGATCAAGACGCCGACATTCGCGTCTGACCCGGCCTGGTCGCCACTTCTCGACTAACCCAGCTATTATGGAGGTCCGCTCTTGTTGCGGGCCTCCATATTTCCTCAGCATGTCGCATCGGGGAATGTCTTGTTTTTTGCTGCAATTTGGTTGTGAGGGCGCAAAAAATAAGGCATTTCCTTTCTGTTAACCATAATCGTTTGGGGGCAATTAACTGCATTCGGTTATTGTCTGGCAACGTTACTGAATTTCTAAGGAGAGACCGGCTATGAGCCGTACAAACACTTCGGCACTCGGCCCGATGCAGAAAATTGCCCGTAACCCGGCCATGATCGCTCTGACGCTCGCGCTTGCGCTGGCCGGTTGCGCCAACAAGAAGAACATGCCGAACAGCGCTGGCGAGCTTGGCCTTGGCGGCGGTGCCGGTTCTGCGACGCCTGGTTCTGCGCAGGACTTCACCGTCAATGTCGGCGACCGCATCTTCTTCGATACGGACTCGACATCGATCCGTGCCGACGCACAGCAGACCCTGCAGCGTCAGGCTCAGTGGCTGGCCCGTTATCCCAACTACGCCATCACCGTTGAAGGCCATGCCGATGAACGCGGTACACGCGAATACAACCTTGCGCTGGGTGCACGCCGTGCAGCCGCAACCAAGGAATTCCTCGCTTCGCAGGGTGTTCCTGCAAACCGCATGAAGACCATTTCCTACGGTAAGGAACGTCCTGTTGCTGTTTGCGACGACATTTCCTGCTGGTCGCAGAACCGCCGTGCGGTCACCGTTCTCGGTGGCGCTCGCTAAAACCTCTCGCGATTGTGTGATGATGATTGACAGGCGGTCCTCGGGCCGCCTTTCTTTTTTCCATAGTTTGGCCGAACTTAAGTTGCTTTTTGACGCCAGATGGAAAAAATCCGGTTTTGCGTCGTTGGGGCGCAAATCAACCAGACAGGACGCAACATGAAGAAACTTGTCGTGGCGGGAATGCTGGGGCTTGCAGCCTGCACCGGCTTGAGCGGCGTGGCCGTCTCGGGTCCGTTGTTCGGTTCAGGTGGGGCCTTCGGCACGTCGAACACGCAAAATGCACCCGTGATCAATGTGCAGGCAAGCGAAACCTACCGCGTGCAGCAGCTTGAGGAGCAGATCCGCCAGCTGAATGGTCGCATCGAGGAAATGAGCTTCCAGCTTTTGCAGATGCAGGAAACGATCCGCAAGGCACAGGAAGACAACGAGTTCCGTTTCCAGGAGCTTGAAGGCGGCAAGGCCGCCGCACCTGCGCCAAAGAAGAAGGCTGAAGCCGACATTCCATCGGCTGGTCCTCAGGACGATGTCGCATCCATCATTGAAACGCCGTCAGAGGGCGGCGCTTCAATGGGTGGTGGCGACATTGGACTACCACCACGCGCTAATGCAGCACCCGGCGAAACCACGCTGGGGTCTATCGAGCTTGATTCCCGTGGGGCGCCCGTGGGCGGATCGCTGAACTCCGGTGCTAACAACTCCGCTGGCGCGTTGCCTGGCGTTGAAACCGGACGCTCTTCCAGACCTGATCCCGTCAACACGGCAGCGCTGACCAGCGAAAACGACATCTATCAGGCGGCCTACAGCAATGTTCTGTCTGGTGATTACAAGGCGGCGGAAAAGGGTTTTGAGCGGTATATCCAGGGCTATCCCAAGGGAACGAAGGCCGCTGATGCCAACTTCTGGCTGGGCGAAGCCCAATATAGCCAAGGCAAATTCACAGATTCTGCCAAGACATTCCTGAATGCGCACCAGACCTACAGCAAATCGCCAAAGGCACCGGAAATGCTGTTGAAGCTTGGCATGTCACTGGCTGCTCTCGACAACAAGGAAACGGCCTGCGCAACCCTGCGTGAAGTGCCAAAGCGTTACCCCAGCGCCTCCAAGACCGTTCTGGGCAAGGTTACCAGCGAACAAAAACGCCTGAGCTGCTAAGACGGTGACGACCGCTTGTCATGGCAGGTCGTCTTTGGTGACGCCGATTGCGCCTCTTTTGGCTGCGCGGCAGTTCATCGACAAGATTTCAAAACCCACGACGATTCTCGCCGCCGTTTCCGGTGGCAGCGATTCCACCGGATTGCTGATCGCGCTTCAACGCGCTGTGCGCGACGCGGGCAGAAGCGACATTTCCATTCATGCTGTGACGGTCGATCATGCTCTGCGGGCGGAATCCGCCATGGAAGCAGAAGGTGTGGCGCGGCTGTGTGAGCGCATCGACATTCCGCACCATATTCGCCGATGGGATGGAGATAAGCCGAAGAGCGGTGTTTCCGCAGCCGCACGGCTTGCCCGATACGAGCTGATTGGGGCGGTTGCGGAAGAGATCGGTGCTGACATGGCCGTTGTCGGCCATACGCTGGGCGATCAGCAGGAAACCATTGCCATGCGCAGCGCCCGAAGCACGCGGGCTGATAATCTTGGCCTTGCAGGCATGGCGGACGGTGTTCTCTACGACCGCAGCCTTTGGATCTTTCGGCCGTTCCTTAACTGCACGCGGCAAGATATCAGAGATTTTCTCTGTGAGCAGGGGCTTTCCTGGTACGATGACCCCAGCAATGACGACCTGAAATATGAGCGCGTGCGGATGCGCAATGAGGCTTCCGGGAACTTGATTGATCGCTCGACCAACCGAGCTGAGCTCTCGGAACGGGCAGCGCAACTGATTGAGCACTATGCCAGATCGGATGGCGCTAATATTTTCGCGTTGAAACGGGAAGCGTTCGACGCTGATACCGCAACGCTGCGCTACGCTTTGTCAGCGCTTTCATGCGTCGTCGGTGGACGGCGCTTTGCGATGGCGGCTGATAGCATGGACAAGGTGATGGCCTGCGCCACGCAAGATGGTCCGGCCAAGATGACGGCCGGGCGGGTGATGTTCGACCGCCGGAGTGACTACCTTTATCTGGTGCGCGAGGAGAGGGGTATCGAAACCTTGGAGGTTCCCGCCGGTGAGACACGGATCTGGGACGAGCGCTTCGAGATCACGAATAATAGCCCAGTCGATCTGGTTGTGCGGGCCTGTGGCAAAGAGGCGCAGGGCGCTGGTGTCGTAACCGATTTTCCTGCGGGGGTTGTTCGTCGCGCAAGGCAGGCAATGCCGATGTTTGAGCGGCAGGAAGGTGAAGTATTGGCTGCCGGAAATGTGGAATGGCGCCGGATGATTGCTCCCTATGACCTGTTTCTGCCGCGCTTTGATCTGAAGCTCGCAAATGCAATTGCGGGGCTTGTTGGCCGCGAAGCCTATCCGCTTGCGCCGGTCTAGCGCCGCTTGCGCATTTCACACGGGTTTTTCGCAGAGTTTTTACCTCAAATTGCATCTGATGCCCCCACCTGCCTTGGCAAGGGCAACTGTCGTCCTTATGTTAGGCACAACATAATGGCGGGCACGCATTTGCCCGTTGCAGTTCGGGGAGTTCAATGAACCCAAATTTTAGAAATTTCGCCCTGTGGGCCGTGATCGCACTGTTGCTGATTGCGCTTTTCAGCATGTTTCAGACGTCGCCCTCGCAGTCGAGTTCGCGTGATATTCCCTATTCGCAGTTTTTGCGCGATGTTGATGCCGGGCGGGTGCGTGAAGTCACCGTGACCGGCAACCGGGTTCTGGGAACTTACACCACTGAAAACGGCACAGCGTTCCAGACATATTCTCCCGTTATCGATGATTCGCTGATGGAGCGTCTGCAGAGCAAGAACGTGACAATCGTTGCGCGCCCCGAAAGCGACGGTTCGTCCGGCTTCCTCAGCTATCTTGGTACATTGCTCCCAATGTTCCTGATCCTCGGTGTCTGGCTGTTCTTCATGCGCCAGATGCAAGGCGGTTCTCGCGGAGCCATGGGCTTTGGCAAGTCCAAGGCAAAGCTTCTGACCGAAGCGCATGGTCGCATTACGTTTGACGATGTTGCAGGCGTTGATGAAGCCAAGCAGGATCTGGAAGAAATCGTCGAGTTTCTGCGCGACCCGCAGAAGTTCCAGCGCCTGGGCGGCAAGATTCCGCGCGGTGTGCTTCTTGTTGGTCCTCCGGGTACGGGTAAGACGCTTCTGGCGCGCTCTGTCGCGGGAGAGGCCAACGTGCCTTTCTTCACGATTTCGGGTTCGGACTTTGTTGAAATGTTTGTCGGCGTTGGTGCTAGCCGCGTGCGTGACATGTTCGAGCAAGCCAAGAAGAATGCGCCTTGCATTATCTTCATCGACGAAATCGATGCCGTTGGTCGCCACCGTGGTGCCGGTCTTGGCGGCGGTAATGATGAGCGCGAACAGACGCTGAACCAGTTGCTGGTTGAGATGGATGGTTTCGAAGCCAATGAAGGCATTATCCTGATTGCTGCGACCAACCGTCCTGATGTTCTTGACCCTGCCTTGCTGCGTCCGGGCCGTTTTGACCGTCAGGTCGTCGTTCCGAACCCTGACATTGTTGGCCGTGAGCGCATTCTCAAGGTTCACGCCCGCAACGTGCCTTTGGCACCGAATGTCGATCTCAAGGTTCTGGCTCGCGGCACGCCCGGTTTCTCTGGTGCGGATCTGGCCAACCTCGTGAACGAAGCTGCCCTGATGGCTGCCCGCCGCAACAAGCGCGTGGTGACCATGGCTGAGTTTGAAGATGCCAAGGACAAGATCATGATGGGTGCGGAACGCCGCTCTTCCGCCATGACCGAGGCCGAAAAGAAGCTGACTGCTTACCACGAAGCTGGCCACGCCATTACCGCGCTGAAAGTGCCGGTGGCTGACCCGTTGCACAAGGCCACGATCATTCCGCGTGGTCGCGCGCTGGGCATGGTCATGCAGTTGCCGGAAGGCGACCGCTACTCCATGAGCTACAAATGGATGGTTTCGCGTCTCGTCATCATGATGGGTGGCCGCGTGGCTGAAGAACTGACCTTCGGCAAGGAAAACATCACCTCGGGCGCATCGTCTGACATTGAGCAGGCCACGAAGCTTGCCCGTGCGATGGTGACGCAATGGGGCTTCTCCGACGCGCTTGGACAGGTTTCCTACGGTGAAAACCAGCAGGAAGTGTTCCTGGGTCACTCGGTTTCGCAGTCCAAGAACGTTTCCGAAGCAACAGCGCAGACCATCGATACGGAAGTGCGTCGTCTGATCGACGAAGCCTATACCGAAGCACGTCGTATTCTGACCGAAAACCACGATGGCTTCGTCGCCATTGCGGAAGGGCTGCTGGAATACGAGACTTTGACGGGCGAAGAAATCAAGGCGCTGATCCGGGGTGAAAAGCCAGCCCGTGATCTGGGTGATGATTCGCCGGGCCGCAGTTCGGCTGTGCCGAAGACCGGCGCGAAGAAGGATGGCCCAACCGATGCCAAGGGCGACGGTGAAGCGGAAGGCGGCATGGAGCCGCAGCCGCGCTGATCTTCAAAATTCTCCTGATATCAAGGGGCCGTCCGTAACAGGGCGGCCCTTTTGCTTTGCTGTATGCCTGCGTCAATCTCAGCTGGTAACAACATATGTTTGCTCTTTGCGGTAATTGACGTGCTGTGCTGCGCCTTTTATGGCATCTAGCCGGAAAGCTTGGCGGACATTGGGGTGTCTGTCGTGCGCGGGACAAATCTGGAGTTCATATGACACGTCGCTATTTCGGAACCGATGGTATTCGTGGGCAGTCCAACGTCTTTCCAATGACGCCTGATCTGGCCATGCGGGTGGGAATTGCCGTGGGCACCATTTTCCGCCGGGGCCATCACCGCCATCGTGTCGTGATTGGCAAGGACACGCGTCTTTCTGGCTATATGCTGGAAAATGCGCTGGTGGCCGGTTTTACCGCTGCCGGTCTGGATGTGTTTCTGCTTGGCCCAATTCCCACGCCCGCTGTCGCCATGCTGACCAGGTCCCTGCGCGCTGATATCGGCGTGATGATTTCGGCTTCGCACAACCCGTTCGCAGATAATGGCATCAAGCTGTTCGGCCCTGACGGTTACAAGCTTTCCGACGAGCTGGAGCTTGAGATCGAAGAGCTGCTGGACAAGGATATCTATTCCCAGCTGGCCAAGCCGAACGAGATTGGCCGCGCCAAACGCGTGGATGGCGATATTTATCGCTACATTGAATTCGTCAAGCGCACGCTTCCACGTGACGTGACGCTGAGCGGTCTGCGCATTGCCATCGATTGCGCCAATGGTGCCGCCTATAAGGTCGCTCCGGCTGCTCTTTGGGAGCTGGGTGCTGAGGTGGTGACAATCGGCAACGAGCCGAATGGCACGAACATCAATTTTGAATGTGGCTCCACTCACCCCGCCGCGCTTCAGAAAAAGGTTCATGAGGTCCGCGCCGATATCGGCATCGCGCTGGATGGAGATGCCGACCGCGTCATCATCGTTGATGAGAAGGGAGAGATTGTCGATGGCGACCAGCTGATGGCAACGATTGCGGCAAGCTGGGCGGATGACAAGATCCTGCGCGGCGGCGGCATCGTCGCAACGGTCATGTCCAATCTGGGTCTTGAGCGGTTCCTCGTGGACAAGGGCATGACCCTTGCGCGCACCAAGGTTGGTGACCGTTACGTCGTTGAACATATGCGCAACCATGATTTCAATGTGGGCGGCGAGCAATCCGGCCATATTGTGCTGTCAGACTATGGCACGACCGGCGATGGCCTTGTCGCAGCGCTTCAGGTGCTGGCGCGGGTCAAGCGGTCTGGCCGCACGGTCAGCGAAGTCTGCCGCAAGTTCGAGCCTGTGCCGCAATTGTTGAAGAATGTCCGCACGACAGGCGGCAAGCCGCTGGAAAACCCTATTGTGAAGCAGGCCATTGCCGACGCGGAAAGCGCACTGGCCAATAAGGGCAGGCTGGTCATTCGCCCGTCCGGCACAGAACCTCTGATCCGCGTCATGGCCGAAGGCGACGATAGTGCCCAGGTTGAGCGCATCGTCAACGAGTTGGTTGGCGTGATCGCCAATGCAAAGACTGCCGCATAATGCCAGATGCCAGCGCTTCGGCGCTGGCGCCTTCGCTTTCAAGCCCTGCGATAAACCTCCTGCTGGCGCTCTTCTTCTGACGCAAGAAAGGCTTCGATCATTGCATCTGGCATAGGGCGAGAAAACAGGTAGCCCTGGACCAGATTGCCGCCAAGGCTGCTGATAACCGCCATTTCCTCTTCTGTCTCGACACCTTCCACAATGGCATCCAGCCCCATTTCGCGGCTGAGGGTGAGAACGGATCGCACGATCTTTTCGCTCGCCGGGTTCTGCTGGATGCCGCGGACGAAGCTATGATCGACCTTGATCTTTGTCAGAGGCAGGGAGTGGAGCGAGGTCAAGCTGGAATAGCCGGTTCCGAAATCATCCAGGGATATGCCGCAGCCTATCTGGCGCAGCATTCCGACGGATAGTCCGGCCTGCCGCGTATCATGGATAAACGCTGTTTCTGTGATTTCGAGGTCAAGCCGTGAGGGGTCGAAGCCGCTGGTCTCGATGATGGCGATGATGCTGAGAACCGCTTCCGGGCTGTTTAAATCCTGCGCCGAAAGATTGAAGGATAGCGTGAGATGATCAGGCCATTTGCAGGCCGCATCCAGTGCTTTTTTCAGGAGCGGGCGCGTCAGCGTGCTGACAATTCCGGCGCGCTCTGCGATGGGAACGAACTGGCCGGGTGAGACATTGCCGAGAGCGGCGCTCTGCCAGCGGGCCAGGGCTTCGAAACCGGTTGTTCGGCGGCGGGCTACATCCACGATGGGCTGGAAGACCACGGAGAGTTCGCTTGCAAGATCAGCCTGTTTCAGGACCTGTTCTATCAGGGCATCTCGGTGGATTTCTGCAACATGAAGCGCTGTGAAGAGTGTGCTGTTGCCACGTTTGCTGCGCTTGCCGTGGTAGAGCGCGTAATCGGCGCGGTCAAAGAGCTCTTCCGGGGAGGATGCCAGATCGGGGAAGACGGCGATGCCGATGGAGCCTGAAATCATGATGGTGGCATCTGGCAGGTGAAACGGAGCGCGCAGCAGTTCACACATGTGGTTGCCTTCACTGACGACACAACGTTCGCTGGGGCAATCCGAGATGACAAAGGCAAATTCATCTCCACCGAGGCGCGCGAGAAAGACATCGCTGGATGAAAAATTTGCGGTGAGGCGGTTGCTGACCTCTACCAGCAGGCGGTCTCCTGATGAATGTCCATAGAGATCATTGACGGGTTTGAAGCCATCCAGATCGATGACGCCAACGGCCAGCCGCGTGCTGTTTTCCGTCGCGACCGTGAAGGCCTCTGCCAGGTGTTTGAAAAATGCACGGCGGTTGGGCAGCTCTGTAAGGCTGTCAATGTTCGCCAGGCGCAGGTTCTCGTTGCTGAGTGCCTCGGTTTTGTGCTGTGCGCTGATCATGTTTTCGAAATTTCGATAATTGACCACCAGCACGGCCAGCATGCCGAAACTGACAAGAAGAATGTTAACGGCAATTGCAATGAATGTTGCCTGACCCGTGGCGGTGAAAAAGACGATGAAGGTGCCGTTGACGAGAATGGCGACGAAGAACGCCGCCGAGCGCACGTGCATGAGGCAGAAAATGCAGGATATGACCGTGATCGCCATATAGAAGGCTATATGCGATTGCTGGTAGGCGTCGCCATAGGGGTAGAGCAGGAATGACCAACCTGTGAAGGCCGTGGATATGACCACGGCCAGTTTTTGCGTCCGCTTCAAGGCGATACGAGCTTCATGAGCTGTGGGAATGAGATCGCGCGACTTCCACCAGAAAGCGACCCTGATGGCGCTGATGGCGGTAAGAACCGCAGGCACGATGATGGTGAGCCAAAGTGGTGTAACAGGAAGGTGTGTGACGGCCAGCGCCCAAGTGCTCGACATGAGAATGAAGTACATGATCGGCATTTGTCTGCAAAATGCGCGGTACTTCGCGATAAGCAGAACTGGATCACGATCCGATATCTCAAAAAACTCGATCAGGAGCTTCACTTGCGCGTTCAACGAATGGTAACCTTGAGCAGCTGTTGAAACGACCTGCGACACGGCGTGGCGAGCTCGCTAAGGGATGGAATTCCCTGTCTTATCAGAGCATCATGCCTGACCTAATCTTGATATACACTGGCGAAACTTAGCTTGTTCTCATGATAGAGAACTATTGTTGTTATAAGCTCAACAATATTAGGTAACAAAACATTACCGCTTGCTTATGCCTGTGATGTGGGATGTGAGGGATAGCCGCAGCATTTCCGGCTCGTCATCGCGATTTTGGTGCGTGTCCTATAAATTAGTTAGATAGTATTAACCGAGTTTCTTAGCGAAGTTAGACAGAATAGGTCATGTTTTAACGGGGATTTAACCAATTTCCTTCAGGCTTCATAAATGAACAAGTTCTCGAGTATGGGCGCATCTGGTGCCATACCGCTTATGGAGCCGCCGTTATGAAAAAGAGCCTGATTGGTGTCGTCGCTGCTTTGATGGCATGCCAAACTGCTTCCGCAGCAGACGTTTATCAGCAGGAACCAGCGCCAGCATTTGTTGACAACGCGCCTGAAGTTCAGGTTCAGCAGGCCAGTGGCTGGTATCTGCGTGGAGATGTTGGCTATTCCTTCAACAAGTCCCGTGGTGCAGACTATCTCCGCACCGATTCCGGTAGCCCTGTGAATTACAGCTTCACGAACAAGTCCGTGGAAGACAACTTCCTTTATGGTGCGGGTGTTGGTTATCAGGTCAACAACTACCTGCGTACGGATTTGACGTTTGACTACATGGCTAAATCGAAGTTTAGCGGCAATGGCCCGCTTATCAATGGTGTGAACTCGTCAGTTCGTGCCTATTCGTTGATGGCCAATGCTTATGTCGATCTGGGAACCTATGGCCGCATAACCCCCTATCTCGGCGCTGGTATCGGTGGCGCCCACGTCAAATGGGACAAGTTGTCGAGCTGCGGTAACTGCGAAATCGATGGCGAGGGTAACTGGCGCTTCGCTTACGGCTTGATGGCCGGTGCCTCGATCGATGTCACCTGTAACCTCAAGGCCGACGTCGGCTATCGTTTCCGCCAGATCGGCAGCGGCAGCATGTTCGGCACGAGCGGCTCCGGTCTGACATCTGCAGGACGTGACAAGGGTCTCACCTCGCACGAAATTCGCGTTGGTGGCCGTTACGTCTTCAACGGTTGCGATACTGCCCAGTACATTCCGCCAGCCGATATTCCGCTTCAGCCAGCCGTCTACAAGTAAGCTGTCTTTAAACGAAAAAACACCGCTCGCATCCTTCACGATGCGGGCGTTTTTTTTATTCCAGATCACGATTAGAATTGCTTCCTGAACAGTTTGTCCAACGACCAATATCCGCCGCCGAAGGCCGCGAAAAGGGCTGCGCCGCCAGTCCAGAACAGCGAGGCAAGCTCTGCCTTTGTCTGGACCTGTTCGAGAAAGACCGTGCCGCCATCTGCCAGTCTGCGCAGGCCCTGGGGTGTGAAGAAGGTTTGATCCGCGGCCTTCAGTGCCTCCATGCCCGCTTCAGTCAGCAATGCATGGCCATAGGGATTTGCGAAGTGGAACCAGAGGGTGATGGCGAGCATGACCATGTTTGCCAAGGCGACAGGGCGGGTGAGCAGCCCAAGAGCGATGAACATTCCACCGAAAAATTGCAGGCCTGCCAGTGTCGGTGACCAGAGCCAGCCGGGATAGAAGCCGAGGTTTTCGACAAACCCAACCTGCGCAAAAGGTGCGAGGATCTTGGGATATCCCTCGATAACCAGCATTCCACCAATGGCGACACGCATGGCCGTCCATGCCAGTGGCTGGGCAAATTTATCGTAAAAACCCGACAGGAATGGCAGAAGCAGTGTTTCGCGGGCGTTTGAAAAGGGAGCATTATGAGGCATATCAATATCTCTTTCGTCGGTGACGATGGAGAACCTGCCCCTTTTGCTGCGGGTTTGATTTGACTTATGTCAACATGACAGTGAAACGCCGCCAAGCCATACCTCATGCCGCAGATAGGCCGAGATTTTCACCTTCAGCGACATAATCCGCTTGACTGTGACGACCGAGACGAATAGCAACGCTGTCAGGACACCTCTCCCTAACGAGAGGCGCCTATCTGAGAGGATAGTCAAATGACAGATATAGTGAAGCCGGACACCCGTCCGAACAATACCCATTTCTCTTCTGGTCCTTGCTCCAAGCGCCCCGGTTGGTCGCTGGAAGCCTTGAGCGACGCACCTCTTGGTCGCTCGCACCGCGCCAAAGTTGGCAAAGCCAAGCTGAAGCAGGCCATTGATCTCACCCGTGAAGTTTTGAATGTTCCAGCTGATTACCGCATCGGTATCGTTCCTGCATCTGACACCGGCGCTGTTGAAATGGCGCTTTGGTCGTTGCTTGGTGAACGTGGCGTGGACATGGTTGCCTGGGAAAGCTTCGGTGCTGGCTGGGTGACCGATGTCGTCAAGCAGCTGAAGCTCAAGGACGTTCGCAAGATTGAAGCCGATTACGGCCTTCTCCCTGACCTTTCCACTATCGATTTCGACCGTGACGTGGTCTTTACCTGGAACGGCACCACATCCGGTGTTCGCGTTCCAAACGCCCATTTCATTCCTGCAGACCGCAAGGGTCTGACCATTTGCGATGCGACATCGTCCGCATTTGCGCAGGACATGGACTTCTCCAAGCTCGACGTCGTGACCTTCTCCTGGCAGAAGGTTCTGGGCGGCGAGGGTGGCCATGGCGTCATCATCCTGTCGCCACGCGCTGTGGATCGTCTGCTGTCTTACGCACCGGCATGGCCTTTGCCGAAGATTTTCCGCATGACTTCGGGCGGCAAGCTGATTGAAGGTATCTTCACCGGCGAGACGATCAACACACCATCCATGCTCTGCGTCGAAGACTATATTGATGCGTTGCTCTGGGCCAAAGATCTCGGTGGCCTCAACGCGCTGATGGCGCGTGCCGATGCCAATGCCCAGATCATTTTCGACTTCGTGGCCGAGCATAACTGGATTGCCAATCTGGCTGTTGTGGACGAAACTCGTTCCAACACCTCCGTTTGCCTCAAGATTGTCTGCAAGGATGTTGCAGCGCTTGACGCCGCCGCGCAGGCCGATTTCGCCAAGGGCATGGTTGCCCTTCTCGAAAAGGAAAACGTGGCGCTGGACATTGGTGCTTACCGTGATGCGCCATCCGGTCTTCGTATCTGGGCCGGTGCCACCATCGAAACGGCTGATATGAAAGCCGTCATGCCTTGGCTCAAGTGGGCATTCGAAACGCAGAAGGCTGCGACCTTCAAGGCTGCTGCCTGATTTTATCCGGCCCTGCCACGGCAGGGCCGCGCATTTTCGCTTTCAAGACTGAACCCTTTTCAAGGAGCCCACACAATGGCACCTCGCGTACTCGTATCTGACGAACTGTCGGAAACCGCCGTCCAGATTTTCCGCGATCGCGGCGTTGAAGTCGATTTCCAGCCCAAGCTTGGCAAGGACAAGGACAAGCTGGCCGAAATCATTGGCAATTATGATGGTCTTGCTATTCGCTCTGCCACCAAGGCAACGGAAAAGCTGATCGAAGCAGCGACCAACCTGAAGGTCATCGGTCGCGCCGGTATTGGCGTCGACAATGTCGATATTCCAGCGGCCTCGCGTCGCGGTATCATCGTCATGAACACGCCATTCGGCAACTCCATCACGACTGCCGAACACGCCATTGCGCTGATGTTTGCCGTTGCCCGCCAGCTGCCAGCTGCTGACGCCTCCACGCAGGCCGGCAAGTGGGAAAAATCGAAGTTCATGGGTGTTGAAATCACCGGCAAGACGCTCGGCGTTATCGGTGCAGGCAACATTGGCGGCATCGTGTGCTCGCGGGCGCTCGGGCTGAAGATGAATGTTCTGGCCTATGACCCCTTCCTTTCGCCAGAGCGTGCGCAGGAAATGGGCGTGACCAAGGTTGAACTGGACGAACTGTTGGCTCAGGCCGATTTCATCACGCTGCATGTTCCTATGACCGACAAGACACGCGGCATTCTCGGCGCTGAAAACCTTGCCAAGACCAAGCCTGGCGTTCGCATCATCAACTGCGCCCGTGGTGGTCTGGTGGATGAGGCAGCTCTTGCTGCCGCCATCAAGTCCGGCCATGTTGCCGGTGCCGGTTTTGACGTGTTTGAGGTGGAGCCTGCGACCGAAAGCCCACTGTTTGGCTTGCCGAATGTTGTGTGCACGCCGCATCTGGGTGCATCCACCACGGAAGCACAGGAAAATGTTGCGCTTCAGGTCGCCGAGCAGATGTCGGATTACCTCGTCAAGGGTGCCGTTTCCAACGCCATCAACATGCCGTCCATTACCGCTGACGAAGCGCCACGCCTGAAGCCTTTCATCAAGCTGGCTGACGTTCTTGGTTCTTTCGTGGGCCAGGTGCAGGAAAGCGCTACGAAGGAAATCGAAATCCTTTATGATGGCGCAACCGCCAACATGAACACCAAGGCGCTGACATCGGCTCTTCTTGCCGGTCTCATTCGCCCGCAGGTGTCTGACGTGAACATGGTTTCCGCGCCTATCATGATCAAGGAAAAGGGTATTATCCTTTCCGAAGTCAAGCGCGACAAGACCGGCGTTTACGACGGCTTCATCAAGCTGACGGTTAAGACCGAGAACCAGATCCGTTCTGTTGCCGGAACAGTGTTCTCGGATGGCAAGGCACGTTTCATCCAGATCAAGAACATCAACATGGATGCCGATGTCGGTCAGCACATGATCTACATCACCAACACCGACGTTCCCGGCATGATCGGCTTCATGGGCATGACGCTGGGCGAAGCGGGCGTTAACATTGCCAACTTCCAGCTGGGTCGTGAAAAGGAAAGCGGCGACGCCATCGCGCTTCTCTATGTCGATGGTCCTGTTTCTGAAACGGTGCTGGATAAGCTGCGCGCAAATCCTGCCATCCGTCAGGTCAAGTCGCTGTCCTTCAACATCGACTAAGTCCTCGCGCTTTTCGATTGCTATCATCACCCGGCACAGGAGAAATCCTGTGCCGGTTTTTTTGTATTTTCGATCATATGCTTACCTATGGTTGTATATCACGAAAAATTTTATGCCTATGTCTAAAAATGATGATCCATAGTTGCTATATCGCATTTCAAGATCCGCTCATTGGGAGGGCGGTGCAACAGGAGAAGATGATGTTTGCTGCCATTAGGCGCTTTAGGGGTTTGTTTGCGGTTGCGGCATTGGGAATTGCCGTATCGTTCATTGCTGTCGATATGGCTGAGGCAAGACGCGCCAGTGGCGGGTTCGGCAGCCGCGGCACACGCACCTTTTCCGCGCCACCGACAACAAACACTGCGCCGGGCCAGTCGGCACCGATTAACCGCAGCATGACGCCCAACACCAACCAGGCGACGCAGCCGGGCGCAGCCCAGCCAGCACGCCCTAACGCACAGGCGGCTCCGCAGAGCCGCGGTATGTTTGGCGGCATGATGGGCGGTCTCATGGGCGGTTTGCTGATGGGTGGCCTGTTCGGCATGCTCATGGGCGGTGGCTTTGGCGGTATGGCCGGTTTCTTCGGTCTTCTGATCCAGGGTCTTCTGATTGGCGGCCTTGTGATGCTCGCCATGCGCTTCTTCAGATCTCGTCGTCAGGGCCAGCCAGCTTTTGGCGGTGCCGGCAACAATTCCGCACGCAACGATTATTCTGCCCCGCAGAATAACCAAAGTGGGCTCGGCGGCTTCAAGATCCCGCAGATGGGTTCCAAGGCGGGCGTTGCAGCGGGTGTGGCTACAGCGGCAGCTGCCGCACAAAAGGCTGCACCGCATGAAAATGCCATGTCTCAGGGCGATGAAATTGGCGTGACGCAGGCAGACCTAGAAACATTCCAGCAAACGCTTCAGAATGTGCAGTCTGCTTATGCGGCCGAAGACTACGGCGCGCTTCGCAAGCTGACCACACCGGAAGCCATGTCCTATCTGGCCGAGGAACTGAGCGACAACGCAACCAGCGGCGTGAAGAACGATGTGCGCGATGTGACGCTGTTGCAGGGTGATGTGGCCGAGGCCTGGCACGAAGAAGGCAAGGATTTTGCGACCGTTGCCATGCGCTATTCCGCTATCGACGTGATGCGCGACCGAAACACCGGCAAGATCGTTCAGGGCGACGAGAACAAGCCAGAAGAATCGGTCGAGCTGTGGACATTTGTTCGCTCCGGCAAGGCCGAGTGGCAGGTTGCCGCGATCCAGGAAGCTGCCTGAGCATCTTAAAATATACTGACAATGATTATGGCCGGTGCGGGTGTCTCCCGCACCGGCCATATCTTTTGCAAACGCCTTACAGGGCAGGGAATGTAGCGCCTTGAGCGCCAAGCCGTTGATTCTGCTTGCCGCAGTTCTTCCACGCAATGGCCTTTTTCCATTCATCCAGCGTTCAGTCAGGGGCCGTTAACCAGACCGGGACACGGCAATGTGACACGGACGCGGACAGCAAACCGCCATTTTGGGCGGAACCCTAGCTTGGAAGCCGCGTTCTCGATCCAGGTTTGGATGGTGCCCCAAGAACCATCCTGTCATTCGGATCAGGCGACCTTGGCTCAAAAGGTTCCTGCGAGTATGGAGAGCAATCACGATGAAACGCTTCGACCTGATCGACGGAATGCGCGGTTATTTCCTCGTTTTCATGCTTATCAATCACCTCGTCTTTGCTGGCGGTCTGTGGCTGATGGAGATCAATCACCGCCAGCTGGCTTTCGTTGAGGATGCTCAGGGCTTCGTGTTCCTGTCTGGCCTGCTGATCGGCATGGTCTATGCACGCAAGATGATGAAGTACGGCTATGAAGCCGGTCGTGACATGATCTGGAGCCGGGCGCTGGAGCTTTACAAATACGCCATGGGTCTTGTGATCGCCGTGTTGTTTGCCCGCATGGTCATTCCGCACGCGCCCTATATCTGGTACAACTGGCTGGGCATGACATCGTTTGACGATCCGCTTCGTCTGGCTGCCATCGCTACCTTCCTGTTCCAGCCCACCTTCATGGATATTCTGCCGCAATACATCGTCTACATGGTATTTGCGCCGCTGCTGGTGAAGCTGTGCCTGGATGGGAAATGGGCCTATGTCGTTGCCGGTTCGCTGCTTGTCTGGATGGCCGGCCAGCTTGGCTTGCAGCAACTGTTTACGGCACCCGTGAATGAACTTGTAAAGGGTGCTGACGAGCAGGGCATCCGCGTCAGCTTCAACCTGTTTGGCTGGCAGCTGGTGTTCTACTCCGCGCTGGTGATGGGTGCCATGACAGCGCAGAACAAGATTGCATGGACGAAGATATTCTCGCCGCAGCGCAGCTGGATTGCTAAAGCAGCGCTGCTGGTCTGCCTGTTCTTCGTTCCGTTGCGCATCGCAACTGCGTGGAACCTGATGCCGGAATTCATGCTCGGCAAGTTCTCCACTATGGAAATCCGTGCCGACTTCGGCCCAGTGTACCTCATCAACTTCCTGGCTGTGGCCGTGGGTCTGACATGGTTGCTGATTGCGGGTCCGAAGCACCACAATCAATTGGTGCAGAAAGCCGCTGCTGCCGTTATCTGGGTTCTATCTCTGCGGTTCCTGCAGCTTCTGGGTCGCCACTCCCTGCAGGTCTATGTCTGGCACGTCGCGATTGTTTACGGCATCTATTATCTAGATGGCCGCACCGCCGAACTGACGCAGATTGAAAAGACCGTTATCGCGCTGGTGGGTGTTGCGATGCTCTCTCTTCCAGCACTGTGGCGGGAACGCGAGAAGTGGATCGGCAGCGGCCAGAAAACGGCTGGCGCCTAAACCAACCAATCGAGGTCTTGATGCGGGGAGGGCGGCCATGTCGCCCTCTACTTGCGTGTTTGCTCATTTCTTTCTATATGCAGGCGTGAAAAATCTGGATGTTGAGCGGGGTTGGGCCATGGAGCCTGCTTTTGCCAAGCCAGATACGACAGGCGGCGGGGCCTTGAACCCCGGTATGACTGACGATTGGAAAAACACGTGAACACGCTCGACTTTGATAAGAAGCCGGAAGACACCCGCATTGTTGTCGCCATGTCCGGTGGTGTCGACTCCTCGGTGGTGGCAGGCATTCTCAAGCGCGAGGGCTATGATGTCCTCGGCATTACGCTTCAGCTATACGATCATGGAGCCGCCGTTCATAGGGCAGGGTCCTGTTGTGCGGGGCAGGATATCGACGATGCCCGCCGCGTGTGCGAAACGCTCGGTATTCCGCATTATGTGCTCGACTACGAAGCGCGTTTTCGCGAAACCGTCATCAACCCCTTTGCCGAAGCCTATGCCATGGGTGAAACGCCTGTGCCGTGCGTTGCCTGCAACCAGACGGTCAAGTTCGCCGATCTTCTGGCAACGGCGCAGGAGCTGGGCGCGGATGCGCTGGCGACCGGACATTACATCCGCTCACGCTTGAACCCGGTGCCGGGCCATCCCAACCGGCGGGCGCTTTATCGCCCCATTGATAGCGACCGGGACCAGAGCTGGTTCCTGTTTGCCACCACGCAGGCGCAGATCGATTATCTGCGCTTTCCGCTGGGAGGCCTTTCCAAGGCTGAGACACGTGAGCTGGCCGAAGAGATGGGCCTTGTCGTTGCCAAGAAGGCAGACAGCCAGGACATCTGTTTCGTGCCGCAGGGCAAATATACAGAGATCATCAACAAGCTGAAGCCGAATGCCGCACTGGTGGGCGATATCGTTCATCTGGATGGCCGTGTGCTGGGCAGCCATGACGGCATCGTGCATTACACGATTGGCCAGCGGCGCGGGATTGGCGTTGCTACCGGCGAGCCGCTCTATGTCGTCTATCTCGATGCGCGCAGCCGCCGGGTCATCGTCGGCCCGCGTGAGGCGCTGGAAACGCACCGCGTGTATCTGCGTGACATGAACTGGCTTGGCGACAACCCATTGCTGGATGATGCGAGAGACGGCTTCTCCTGCTTCGCCAAGGTTCGCTCCACGCGCCCGCCAAGCGAGGCTGTGCTGCATGCGGATGAGCGGGGCATCTATGTCGATCTCGCCATTGGTGAGGCGGGTGTGGCCCCAGGCCAGGCCTGCGTTCTCTACTCAGCCCCCGGTGCCGACGCGCGCGTCTATGGCGGCGGCTTCATCGAGCGTTCGGAACGTTCGCCCGAGGCGGAAGCATCGCTAAAGGCGCTGCTTCAGAACCAGGTTGCCGCGTAACACCAGCATGGGTTCAAGCGACGGCGTGGAAAGCAGAATTTTTGCGCATCTTACGCTTGACACTAACGGGAGCGGCACCTTATAAGCCGCTCATCCTGATGGACAAGCCAGTTACAAAACTGTCATGTCCCTCTGTGGCGGGGTAGCTCAGGTGGTTAGAGCAGCGGAATCATAATCCGCGTGTCGGGGGTTCAAGTCCCTCTCCCGCTACCACTTTTTCATTGTTCAGTCTTCAAATATAAGCGCCCTTCGTGAGCAATCCGTGCATCAGCGCCTCTTGTACCGTTTATTGCCTTCCCAGTAGGCTAAAGGGCTAAGAACATCCGAGGAGGAGGCTACAAGCTTGTCGAAAAAACTCCCGATGCTGCCACCAACTGACATACATAGGGAGCCGTTTGTCGTTCCGATCGGTCATCTCACTATGCAAGCAGCTCGCGCCGACCAACTTCTTTATACGCTTTGTGCTGCGACACCGCACGATGGATCTCCAAACCAAATTCACCCAAGCGAGGCTGAAGAAGCGGCCAAGAACTGGAATACCTCCACCGACAAATTTGTAGAGAAACGGCTTTCCTTCGTAGCTTGTGAAGATTTGAAACGTGACGCGATGAAGCTAGTTGATAGATTCAAGCGCCTCAGGCTTGCTAGGAACCGAGTGATACACGACGCCGTCGAGGTTGGGATTGACCTCAACGGATCGACCCATGCTTTGGCGGTTCAGTACGCTAAGAACCGAACGATCTTTCTTCACAAGGTCACGGCTGATCAAATTGTAGCTCTCGCATATGAAATCTATGAGTGGAACCAAGATAGTTCTGCTGTCTTGTCACGCATCAGACAAGCGTGCCCTTGAGGCCTGCTGAGAACTGCCAGTTCTCTGGATAATCAGCGCTGTGATATGATCACTTCCTTAAGTTTGGCGCTTCCTCCAACTGCTATAGAATAATCACAGTGCACCTCTGTGATATCAAAGCCCAAATCCGTCCGGTTTAAGAAGCCGCCACCATAGTCCCGCTCATTCTTCCAGTAGGGCAGATCAAGATAGAGCAGTATTCCCGCCAATAGCGCTCGATGAACTTGCGCCATCGAAACTGCCGATGACGACGCCAGTCGTTCGCTCTTGGTGCGCTTCGCCACCGGCACGCACCACCCTCAATCTCGTCCCTCCGTCACGCCTCGCGCTCCAAGGTCTGTGCCAGTGCACGGGAGGGCTGCATGCCGAAGCGGCGGAGGTAGAGCTGGGAGAAGTGGCTGGGGTTGCTGTAGCCAACGGCGCTGGCTGCCTGGGTGATGTTCATCTTGCCTTGCTGAAGCAGGTCACGCGCTTTCAGCAGCCGCTGTTCCTTTAGGAAGGCATAGACTGGAAAGCCGTGCATGGTTTTGAAGCCGGATTTGAGCCGCTTCTGGGAAAGGCCGATTTCGCGGGCGAGGTCGTCGAGCGTCCAGGGGTGGGTAAGGTCTTCGAGGAGCAGATCGCGGGCGCGCTGGAGGGGGCGGCGGTCGCGTGGCGGGGTGTTTGAGGTGGGCTGCGTGCGGCGCATGGCAGTGATTGAGGCGTTGATGATGTCAAGCGCGCGTGCCTCTATGGCAAGGTCGTCGCTCTCCACCATTGCGCTGTCAAAGAGCGTGCGGGCCACAGTGATCAGGTCCGGTGGCACCGGCAGCACACCGACCCATATGTCGCTGCTCGACGCCATGTGCAGGGCGTGATGTTCATCAAGGTTCGCCACGACATCGCCAGCGCCGAGCTTTTGCCACAGAGCGGTATCGAGGCGGATATCCATGCCCTTGAACCGGCTGCCAACCGGCACGTCATATATGCCGATGGCACCTGCTGGCGCGACCATGATGTAGATGCGTCCTGGCCGGTAGGGGATAGACGAGAGCTTCCGCTCCGCATCCCTGTCCAGTAGCCAACCCTGGCCGGATGCCTCGAACAGAAAATCGATGGCCACGCAGGGCTCGGTTGCAAACCGGCCAATGAAATCAGGCCCAACGATCATGTCGAAGACCGAAATGGTCAGACCCGGTCTGACGCCGAGGATCTTGTAGGCACCCTCTGTCGACGTATCGGAAAAGGTCGGATCTGCCGGGGTTGGGCCCAGCACAACGATATTTTCCTGATCCGACTGCGCAAGCGCGCGCTGTTCTACGCGAAGATTCATATCTGCACCAAAATAATGGACCCGATCGCAATATCCATGAACCTGACTACAGTAGTCAAGTTATATGCGAAAGCCTACTGAGGTCACAAATCTCGGTGCGAGGGGCAATGTCGACTGTTTTTACACATATGGCCAGACGGTCCACGTCATGGACTGTGCTGGGCCTGCTGGCTGGCCTTTACGCCGCCCAGTCGGTTACGGGGAGCATGGTGCAGACGGCGCTTCCCGTTGTGCTGCGCGATGCAGGCATGCCGCTTGACCAGATTGGCTATCTGGCCGTCTTGTTCTTCCCCTGGGCGCTGAAATTTCTTTGGGCACCGCTCATCGACCGGTTTTTGACCGAGCGAAGCTGGATTCTTCTTTGCCAGCTTGGCATCATCCTGTGCTTTCTCGCCGCAATGGCGCTGCCACCGCAGACCCATATGGGTTGGCTTGCCGGTGTTCTTCTCGTGATGGGCATCTTTGCCGCGACACAGGATGTGGCAACCGATTCACTGGCCGTCCGGGCCTCCGACGCAGGCAGCCGCGGGCTTGCCAGCGGCGCATCGACCGCTGGTGCCTATCTCGGTTTTCTGATCGGCGGCGGGCTTTGGCTCGTGGTCTACCAGCATGCGGGCTGGGCGGTTTCCATGGCGTCCATGGCAGGCTTCGTCGCCATGCTCACCATCCCCGCCTTTCTGTCCGGCGGGCTTGCGGCACCGCGTGCGAAAAAGCCTGCTGGCTCGCATGGCATCGGCCTCAAGGCCACCTTCGCCAACCGGGCGCTGACACACGGTTTGATCTTTCTGGTGGTCTATCAGGTCGGGCTTCGCATGGGTTCCTCGCTGACCGGACCTTACCTTGTGGACAAGGGCGTGCCACTGGACATGATTGGTCTTCTGCGTGGTGCAGGCGGGGCCGTCATCGGCTTCATCACTGCCTCGCTCGGCGCATTCGTCGTGCAAACGGCGGGCATCATGCGCTCTGTCATCATTGCTGCTTTCCTCAATGCCGCGCTGCTTTTCGCTCTCTTCGTCGTTGAATTGTTCGGCTCATTCTCGGTGGTGTTTGCCGTCGGCATTCTTCTGTTGCAGGTGGGGGCGATCGCCTTTTCCTTCGTTGCGCTCTACGCGGCGCTCATGAACTGGTGCAACCCGGACCAGACGGCAACCGATTTTGCCACGCTCCAGAGTATCGACGCGATCATCGCCATTGCTGCCTCCTCGGTTGCGGGCCTGCTTGCCAAGTCCTTCGGCTATGGCTGGCTGTTTGCCGCCTCGGCGGTTTTCATCCTCATCGCCACTCTTCTCGCGCCTCGTGCCTTTGCCGCCACAATGCGGCTGGGCGGGTGCATTTCAGTCCCAGAAAAGGTATCGGAACCATGATGCGTCACCGTTTGTCCGGCGTTTCCCTTCTTGCCCTCGCTGTCAGCCTCTCGCCGCAAGGTGTGTTTGCGCAGGACAGCGATGAAGCAACGGTGCTCAAACCGATCATCATTACCGCGACCAAGCGCAGCCAGGACTATTTCCTGCTGCCATCAGCCACGGATATTGCCAGGGCCGAGGAGTTGAAGACGCGCGACATCGATACGGTGGCCGATCTCGACCGCATTTTTCCTGACGTCAATATCCGCTCGCGCTCCAGCCGTGCCTATGCCAACTTCACGATCCGTGGCCAGGCCTCGCTCGACTTCTATAATCCAAGCACGCAGGTCTATGTCGACGGCATGCCGCAGGATAGCTTCAACCTGACGCGCTCGCTGCCCGGCGGTGTCGAGAGTGTTGAGCTTCTTTACGGTCCGCAGGGCACGCTCTACGGTCGCGGTGCGATTGGCGGCGTCATCAACATCGTGACCCGCAAGCCGGATAACGAGGCGCGCGCCGGCTTTGACGCCAATGTCAGCAATCAGGGCGCAGGCGGCACCTTCCATGCCAGCGCGCCGATCATCAACGACGTTCTCTACGGCGACGCCAACTTTTCCTTCCTTGATGGCAATGACACACTGACGACCATGACCGGCGAAGACGTGGGCGGGACGAGAGACATTAACGGCCAGATGCGGTTGCGCTATGCCCCATCGGACAGCCCTCTGGATGTGATGGTGAGCGCGGGCCACGGCAGGGTGACCTCCAAAGAAGAATATTTTACGCTGGAATCGATGCTGGAGGACCGCATCGCTTTTCCTGCACCGTCGAAATACGAACTCGACACCTGGAATTTTGGCGTGACGACGGCCTATGACCTCGGTGCCGCCACCATCACCGCGCTGACTGGCTACCAGAAGAGCGATCTCGACCGCACGATCTTCGGCAGCTACACGCCTGAAAAACAATGGACGCTGAGCCAGGAACTGCGCATCGCTTCCAACCCGGACCAGGGCAACGCGATCGATTACGTGGCCGGGATGTACTATCAGCATCTCGATTTCACCAGAAACGTGCCGGCTTCCGCGCAGATTTCGAACCAGAAGATCGATTCCTACGCTCTCTTCGGTGATGTGACATGGCATGTGACGGACCGGCTGGACATTTCGCCCGGCCTGCGGCTGGACTACGAGCGCGCAGCAGCGGAAGCGACGGGCGGCATCACGCTGAACGATAGTGATTCATCCACGGCGCTATCGCCGAAGCTTGGCGCAAGTTATGGGCTGAGCGACGAATGGCGGGTCTATGGCCTGTTCAGCACGGGCTTCAAGGCTGGTGGCTTTACCCGTAACGTGGCGCCCGCCAACATTGCCTTCACCTATGATCCGCAGAACACCTATAATGGTGAAACCGGGCTCAAGTACCGCAACGAGACGGGTACGCTGGAAGCGCAGCTTTCGGCCTATTACAACATCACCAAGGACTACCAGATGTTCGTCGGCACGCAGCCGTTCCAGTATCTGCAGAATGTCGGTGAGGTGACTGCCAAGGGTATCGACCTCAAGGTCCGTGCAAAACCGACAGATGAAATCGGCGTCACGGCGGGGCTTGCCTACAACCATACGCGATTTACCGACTACAAAAATCCTGTCACACCCGGCGCTGACCTGACGGGCAACACGGTGCCCTATGCGCCGGAATTTACCGCCAACCTCATGGTGGATTATCGCTTTGAGCTGGAAAGCGGGCGCGGCGCGCTCATTCCCTATGCAGGCGTCACCTATGTCGGCGAGCATTATTTCGACGAGACCAACACAATCGGCCAGGAGGGTTATGCACTTGTCGATCTCGGCGTGAAATGGGAGCTTGAGGAGACGATAACGGCTGAAGCCTTCGTGACGAATGTGTTCGACAAGACCTACACGACCTACGGCTTCCAGTACCCCGGCCTTGGCAACCTCTACCAGCTTGGTCAGGACCGCACCATTGGCGGCCGTATCAGCATGACGTTCTGAGGAGGTTTTGATGCGTATCCTCATCGTTGGTGGCGGGCCTGCGGGCCTGACGTTTGCCGCCTGCCTGCTACAGCGGGGCATGCAGCCGGTTGTGGTGGAACGGGCTGCTCGTGGCCGCACCGGCGGCTATTCCATCGGCCTGCATATCAATGGCTGGCAGGTCGCGGAGAAGTTGGGGCTGGTGGAAGCGTTCCGGGCGAAGGCCATGCCGCTCGGCCTTTCTCACCATCTCGACCGGCGCGGACGAAAGCTTTTTTCCTATGACTACCGCGTTCTGGCAGAGGCTGCCGAGGGACGGCTTCTGGCCCTGATGCGCAGCGATTTCCAGGACATCCTGACCGATGCCGTGGAGGGAAAGTGCCCAATTCGCTATGAGACGACCGTCGTGGCGCTCGAGGACGACGGATCCGGCGTGGACGTCACCTTCTCCGATGGCAGCCGCGACCGTTTCGACCTCGTCGTGGGTGCCGATGGTTACCGTAGCAGTGTGCGGGCGCTGGCTTTTGGCCCGCACGAAGACTTTCTCCGGCCGCTTGGCTACCGCGCTAGCGCCTGGCGCGTGCCGCTGAAGCAACCGCTTGATGCGAGTTTCGTCGGGATGATGGATGTGGATCATCAGGGCGGCCTCTACGCCGTTGGGGACGGCACCGCGGCGACCCTTTTCTGCTGGCGAGACGAGCGTACGGACCGGCTCAATCCCGATGAGCGCCGCGCCGTGCTGCAACAGACGTTCGGCCACTGGCCAGAGCCTGTCGCATCCGCCCTCAAGAGTGCAATCGACTGGGACCGGTCTTTCTTCGATACAGTCTCCCAGATCGAGATGCCGAAATGGTCCAAGGGCCGCATCGCACTTCTTGGCGATTCCGCCTGGTGTCTCACCTTTCTGGCGGGGCAGGGTACGTCCACCGCCATGGCTGGAGCCTACATTCTTGCTGCGGAACTTGCCGAGAAGGGGCATGTTGATGCACTCAATAGCTATGAAGCCCGAATGAGGCCGCTGGTAACGCGGATGCAGGCGGTGTCGCGCAAGATCGGTGGCCACTATGTGCCTCGCAGCCGTTTCGGCATTTTCATGCAGTCATTGCTTCTGCCGATCATGCTATCGCGGCCGTTCATCAGGTTTACCTCCAAGCGGCTCGCAGCGCCCGCATTGGCGATAGACTGACACGTCCAACTGCATGCGAACCCCCAAACCGGAGAGGGCTGCGTCAATACGACAAGTTGTTGAAGCAGCCACTTTGATGTAACGCTGCGCATGACAGATCATGTCGTGTAATGTTTTGAAAGTATTCAGATGTCGGATTCGAGTTGGGTTGATTGGTTCCCCATAGTCCTTTTGCCTCTTAAGCTTCTCGTCCTTGGTATAGGCATGTTCTATGCCATTAAGTGGCACCATGATCAGGCAAAAAAAGACAAGGAAAACAGCGGTCAGTAAGCTGCTGGTATTCAGCACCATCCTCCTCGCAAAACGATAGAACCGTCCTCATCCGCTCTGGATACACCGGCCACCCCTATGAGGCAGCTTTTTCGCAGCGTCCTTCGCCAGAGACACCCACTTCATCGATCTCTCTGGCCTCACTGGGAAACCACCCTCGCGTAAATCCGTGGCCCATGGCGGCGGCGGCGAGGGCGAGTTGGTGGCGCAGATGCTTGATATCATCCAGCAGCGTCTTGATCGCTTCGCGCTCATCCCCGTCATGCCATGCGATGATGTGTTCCACCGGGTCAGCTTCCGGTGTTTCAAATTGTGGGCGCATGTTCTCGATCTCCATGTTTCAGAGCCTTCCTGCCGCAATGTTTTTTCGGAAAGCACGCGCCCCCGTGCCAGCTGTGTTCTTATTATGTTCTCATCGCTAATAGAGTCAAGGCGCAGTAGAGATGATTTTTGTGGAACGAGATCAAGCGGTCGTGTCACTCAGGATGTGACACGACCAGTGGCGGGGGCTGGAGCCTTGAACGCCTATTCCGCAGCACTGCGTGAGGGTGGCGCAAGATATTGGAGTGCCTGTGCCAAAGGTGCGTGGGCAGTGCGCTTCCCATTCTCAAAGGTGGTTTCCAGCAAGCCGTTTTCGCAAGCGCGGTCGTCATCCCAGCCGGGGTGGTTGAGGATGGGGTAGAGACATATTCCCTCGACGGGCACGCCTTTTTTCATGGCAGCGGTCACTTCCTGGTGGACGTAGGAGATCCAGCTGGCACGCCTGTTACCCTCAATGCCGGTTTCGGCGATGAAAATGGGTTTGCCGTAGCGGGCGTAGGTATCCACCAGAATGGTTCTGAAGGGTTTGTAGAGCGCGTGCTCCATATCGATGGGCGGACCGCCGTGGATCCACTGGTTGTTGTGGTAATAGTTGACGCCGACGATATCGAGATATTTGTCCGCGCCGCCGATCTGGGGCCACATGCGCCCGGAAAGCAGATCCCAGCCTTGAAATTGCGACTGACGATGGCCTTCGGCCACAGGCCGCTCCCATGGGCGGGAGGGGTCGGTAATGACATTAATGACCGGATCACAATGCACAAAGCGCGATCTTGGCTCCACGGCCAGAATGGCGTCCATGGCGGCGATGGAAGCTCTGGCCAGTTGCACTTTCAACTCAAAGCCTCGCCCGCGGGCAAAGGGGTTGAGATAGGCCGCATCGCCTCCGCCCCATGAGAAGAACGAGATCTCATTGACAGGTGAGTAAAAGGGGATCGTGTCCGTCTGTTCCTTGACGACCCTCGCTGCGGCTGCGGCAAATTCTGCGAAGCGGCCGACGAAATCCGGCGACCAGATGTCGATGTCGTCAGGCCAGCCATAATGCAGCAAATCCCAGATAACCTGCGTGCGGGTTTCTGAGGCTGCCTTCAGCATCGGGGTGAAGCTCGACCAGTCATAATGCCCTGATTGTTTTTCGATCAGGTGCCAGCGCAGGCCATCCCGCACCGTTGAGATCGCATAGGAGGCCAGTTGCCGATAGTCGGTTGCTGCGTGGAGGTCATGTCCGGTCGCGGCAATGACATCAAGACGCTTGCCGGTGGCTTCCCCGTCGCGCGGGCGAAGGCGATGGGTGGAGCATTCAAAGCCGCCTTGCAGGAAAGACTGGAACAAGCCCGTAGGCCCGGCCGCTTGGCGATCCTTCATGACCTCGCTGATCAGCCGCTCCCACTGTGGCACGACGGTTTGCGCGCTGTAAGTGGTTTCCACCTTGTGACGCAGTGCCTGACCCAGCGTTGCTCGCAAGCTGCCGGATGCGGCAAGATTCAGGATTTCATGCGCGACAGACGAAGGGGCGTTATAAGGCACGAAGATGCCGGAAACGCCGTCGTCGATCTGCTGCATGGCGCCATTATCAGGCGTTGCGATGACCGGCAAACCCGCTGCACCGGCTTCTGCGATGACATGCGGCATGCCTTCGCCGCGTGAGAGCCAGACGAAGATATCGAGCGCGGAAAGAAGCGCCGGAATATCCTTCCTGTCGCCCAGAAAGGTGAGGACGCCGTTGAGGTGTCTCTCCTGAGCGAGCGTCTTCAAATGCTCGGCATAGTCGGGCATGAAGGCATCTGGGCCGCCAATCACCACAAACCGAAGAGAGTGGTTGCTGGCATAGGCCAGAGCCGCCGCCTCTATGAAATCCTCGACGTTCTTCTTCGGATCAAGCCTTCCGACCCAGCCAACCAGAACCGTTTGGTCACTGACGCCGAGTGAGGTGCGCAGGTTGGCGCGCTGGCTGTTATCGAATTCTGACAGGTCCACCATGGACGGTATCTCGACCACATCCGCCTCGCGCCCCGGCATCACGGAGCGCGCCGCATCACAGATGGAGCGGCAGACGCCGACATAGCGGCTGGTGAAATGCTTTGGGCCTGCCAGTGCTTCGGAGACGAGGCCACCATGCTCGATGAGCGGCGGCCGCCAGTGCATGCGCTCCAGTGCCGGATAGATATCGGCAACATTCTGGCAGGAGACAACCACGTCATAGCCGACGATTTTGCTTGCCAGATATCCAACCGTGTCCTCGAAGGACATGTCATAGGGCGTGGTGTCCACATCAACACCAAGCGCACGCAACTGCTCATGCGTCTGGCCCGGCATATTGGGCTTGTGGAAACAGGCGATGACATCAAGCCGGTAACGGCTGCGGTCGAGGGTGCGGGCAAGCAGCCGCACCTCGGTTTCCTCGCCGCCAACGACCAGCCACGCAAAGACGAAGAGAATGCGGATAGGGGGTTGCTGCGCTATCATTCGTTGACCTTGAACACGATCTGCAGAAATTCGGGACGTGTGTTGACCAGGTCTGCCAAGAAGGCTGGCCCATCCTGAAGCGGCACGATGTGGGTGATCATCTGCTCGCGGATGATCGTGCCGTGGCTTTCCAGCAGATTGACCGTTTCATGCGCTAGGCGCCGTCTGTCCCATTGACCGGACAGCCCGCGTGGCACGCGGTTGATCTGTGCGCAGCGGATGTTGAGGCCATTGTGGTGGAACTCCTCACCCAGCCGCAGGCGGTCTGCTCCGCCCTGATAGAAGGCAAGATCGATCACTGTGCCTTGCGGGCGCAAGGCTTTCAGCGCGACGTGAAGGCTTTGGGCATGGGCACGGGTCTGGAACACCAGATCGGCACCGCGATCGCTGCCGCCATTGTGCCAGCGCGCCTTGGCATGTTGCCAGGCATCATCCTCTGTCATCGCCGCAAGACCCATAGCCTCCGCTTTTTCGCGGCGGAACGGCGATGGATCGGCAATGATGACGCCGAGCGCGCCTGCCTTTTGCGCAAACAGCGCCGTCATCAGGCCAACGGTGCCCGCGCCGATGATGATGACATGACGCCCGGCAATGCCAGCACCGAAGGATGGCACGTTGTTTCCAAGCATGTCTGCATCTGCGTGAAGAATGCCGTTAGCGGCAATGGGGCCCATTTGCGCGGCGAAGACGCCAAGGATAGGGTCGATATGGGCAGGTAGCGGAATCATCACGTCATGGAATGGATCGGCGGTGTGGCCGCTTTTATGGCCATAGGTTCCGGCAATGACATCGCCTGGCTGGAAACCGCCGGTGCGGGCTTCGGAAACGCGCGCCACTTCCATGTAGCCAAGGAACGGCACGGGGTAACGGAGGTCAGCTTCGTTTTGGATGAAGACGCCCCGGCCTGCATCAAACCGCGAGTGAAAATAGGGATTGGTGTTCTTCATGAAGGTCAGTTCGGTGCCTGCCGAAAAGCCTGTGTAAAGCGTGTCGAGGCGGACCTGACCATCGCCGGGCGGGCCTTCTTCATAGTCGAACAGATAGGCTCTGCCGGGTGCTTCAATGCCCAGCGACGTGATCATGCGGTGGCCGGGGCGAAGACCCTGAGGCTCTTCTACCCGAGGGGGATGATAGAGCGGTGCAAGCACATTGCGGGTGACTGGCGAAGGCTCGAAGGTAACCGCTTCGCCGCTGCGGGCCGATGTTGCGACTGCAAGTGCGACACGGTGGGTGACCAGCGCATCCTGATAGGTGCACCTGATGTGGTTTTCCTTGCCGCTGATGGCATCGATAAAATCGCGATCTTCGCGCCAGACGGGATCACCCTCGGCATGACGGACCGGACGCCCGGCACCGACATCGACCATGATGTCGTGATCGGTGAGTTCGATGGCGAGGCGGTCTGCGAAGATATTGAGGCCGACCTTGTGGTTCCATCCCAGAAGGCAAGTGGAGGCGATGTTTCCGATGACGCCGGACTGGAATGTCAGGCTGGCAGTTGTCACCGCAGGCACATCAAGGCCCGGGAAATCCGGTCGGTCTTTGAAGCCAGCGCGGCCATAGACATCGGTCACTTCGCCCACGAGATAGCGGGCAAGGTCGATGATGTGCGTTGCCTGCTCCACCATCTGGCCGCCGGAGCCTTCGGTCTTCCACCACCATTGCGGGGGTGGGGTCTGATCCAGCCAGTAACCGGACAGAAGCTGGGCCGGGTTTTCGGCAAGGCGATTGCGCGCTTCCTCGACAGTATCGAGATAACGCCAGTGGTAACCGACGCCGGTGATGAGATTTGCGGCCTCAACGGCAGCACTCAACTCTTCGGCAAGTGCCAGATCCAGCGTGATCGGTTTCTCGACGAAGAAGGGAATGCCCCGGCTGATCAGATCGCGTTCCGCTTCGCCATGGGCAAAGGGTGGAATGCAGATATAAACCGCGTCCAGCTTTTCCGCATCCAGCATGGCGCGGTGATTATCGAAAGCGCGGGCGCCGAAGCGGGAGGCGGCCTGGCTTGCGCGGTCAAAATCCGGATCGGCGAAGGCGACCAGCGCCACGTCTTCAAAACCGGCCAGAATATCCAGATGGCGGTTCGCGATACCGCCAACGCCAATAAAGCCGATGCGTGCCTTGTTCATGCAAGTATGTCCTTGTGTCTGATGTGTGTGGCGGGACAGAACGTGGCGGTAGACATCCGCCGTTTCGCTCGCCATGCGTTGTGCTGAAAATTCGGCTGTGAACCTCTCGCGGCCCGCTTGCCCCACGGCCTTTGCCCTGTGGGCGTCGCCAAGTGCGTCTATCAGGACAGCCGCTAGCGATGCGGGATTTGCAGGCTCTGCCAGATAGGGATGTTCCGGCCCCAGAGCTTCGAGATTGCCGCCAATCTTGGTCGCGACGACGGGCAGTCCTGTCGACATCGCCTCCAGCACAGCCAGCGGCAGACCTTCAAATTTGGAGGGCAGAACGAAGAGATCTGCCTTTGACATCAGGTCCGCGATATCGGTGCGGTGGCCCACAAACAGCACATGCTGGTTGAGGTGGAGGTCAGTTACCAGAGTTTCGATTGCTGCCATCTCTTCGCCACGGCCCACAAGAATGAGCATTGTGGATGGGTGGGCGGCAATGACTGAAGGTAAAGCCTTGATCAGGGTCGCGTGGTCTTTCTGCGCGGAAAACCGGGCAACCGTGATCAGGACTTTTCTGCCGTGGAGCTTGTCTGCCAGATCTGGCACGCTGTTGGCTGTGGACTCCAGCGCGAAAACGCCGTTGCGCACGACCGTCAATTGATCGGGGTATACACCATTGGCTTCGAAGCTGAGCCTCGATGCCTGCGAGACCACGATGCGATGCGCAAGCGCTTCACAGGCCTGAGCATATTCGGTTTTCTGCTGCTCATCGGTGAGGAGATAGGGCAGATGTTCGGTGCGGATCACGGGAATATTCTGCGATATTCCCGCCTTGGCGATGCCATGGCCTTCCCAGCCGATGCCCGCATGGACGTGAAGAAGGCTGACGCCTGATGTTGCGAGCCATTGCGAGAATTCGTCATTATCGTCAAATGTCTTGACGCCGAGGCCATGGCGAGCGGCCTTTGCGGTCAAGCTATCTGCTGCATTGGATGGGGCGGCGATCGTCACATCCCAGCTTTCGTCCAGCGCACGGCCGAGGGTCAGCATATGCTCGCCCATGCCGGATGGGTCGAGACTGTCTGTTGCCAGAACGACCCGACAGCGATCTTTGCTCATCATCTATTGAGTGCCATGACGCTGGTGCGCGAGACAGTGGAGGGATGATTGGTGATGCGTGGGGCAGCCGGTGTGGCTGTATAAGTGTGGCTGAGCACGGCCTTACCCACCAGTGCCCTCATATCGTGAAATGTTCGGTCCCATGATGAGCCTTCCAGCATGGCATCAACCGGGCCGAGCCATTCATCGCCCGTCTTCTTCAGCGCAATGGCGAAATCGCAGGCTCTGGCGAAGGCAGCCGCGTCAGCCGCGATAAAAACGCCATCGACGCTGCCATAGTGCCTGATGACATCGGTAATCGCCGTGCTGACAACAGGGCGGCCTGCTGCCAGATATTCCGGCGTCTTGGTGGGGCTGATGAATTGTGTTGAACTGTTCAGCGCAAAGGGCATAAGCGCTGCATCCCAGCCAGCGAGATAGGCGGGAAGTTCGCGGTAATCCTTCTGGCCAAGATAGTGGATATTGGCAGCGCGGGGCAGGTCTTCCGGCACAATCTTGGCGACAGGACCGATGATGACGAATGAGAGTTGCGGTCTAGCCTTGGCCACGGCCTCGATCAGTTCCAGATCGAGGCGCTCGTCAATCACGCCGTAATAGCCGACCTTTGGGCCGGGAATCGAGAGCTGGTCTGCTGGCTCCTGACGATCCTTGCGGGCAGAATGGAAATGCGCAACTTCAACGCCTGAGGGGAAGGGGTGAATATTGGCGTGCTGGTGGCGCTTTGCTTCGTAAAGGCTGTATCCGCCGGTAAAGACCACATCGGCACGGGCAATCAGCGCGGCTTCCATTTCCTTCATGCGATGGGGGGCGAATTTGAAATTCGCTAGCTCGTCCATGCAATCATAGATGACTGCAGACGCATCGACGTGGCGAGCGAAACCAAACATGGCGGGGGTATAAAACCACAGGATCGGGCGCGCGGCACCATACATTGCCAGGAGATCATCCAAGAGGTTGGAAAGGGCGCGCTCACGATCTGCCTCGTTCCACCAATGAGGAATGCGCGGGCGCACGGATTTGACCGTCGTGCCCTCGAAGGGGTGAATTTCCAGATAGGCGAGATGGTGATCTGTTGGTATAAATTCTTCGAAGAAGAACACAGCTTTCTCATTGGCAAACCGCCCCATGAGATGCTGCGGCCGCTGCAGTACAAAATCCCACCGTAAATGCGAAAAACAGATGAGCGGCGTATTGCGCTCCGTCACTGCATGGATGGGTGAGGAAATCGGACTGGAGAGGTTCATTGGCGCATCCGCGTTTGAGTGACGTACTCAAACCGGGATGAATGACCTTTGTTCCTGACTATTTAAAACTTTCGAATGTTCTGAAATGCCTATGAGTTTCCGGAGTTTTTCGACCGAATGCTGCCATGTCCAGTTGTCTATGACGACTTGGCGAGGGTCTAGATCTGGTGCCATTTCCAGCATGGTGCGGATGCCCTCATGGAACTGCGCGGCAGAGGCGACCCTGCCGGTTTGCGGCGTGATATATTGCAGGCCACAGCGTAGTTCGCTGTTAGCAAGCACGGGTAACCCGGCCAACATATATTCTGTCAAAATCGCTGGCGCGCCGTCATCGACGCCGCAGACCACGCCGATTTTCGCGAGGTTCATCAACCTGTTGACCTCGGAAAAGGCGACGCCGGGCGGGCCGATGAAATCGACATTGATCTGCAAATCGTTGGCATAGCGACGGAGATCTTCGCTGAGTTCACCATAGCCGAAAACACATAGGGCTTTGATGGATTTGGGTAGTTTTGCCAAAGCCTCGAAGAGAATATCATGGCGTTTGTAGCTTTGAGCGGCTGCGACATAGATGACATCGTAGGGCTTGGGTCCGGCTATCGGGTGAAAGAGGTTCGGCGAGGCAAATTCAGGCCCGATGGGCAGGATGGCGGTTTTTACATCCGGGTGGAGAGCGTTGATCTCACGCGATTGCCATTCAGCGCCGGTTAGAATGAGATCGAAATGCCTGCTGACGGCCGGTGGTACGCGCAGGGCCGGGGCATCGATGGAATTATATATTTTATAGCTGGTCTGGCAGGCATCGAGAATCTCTTCGGAGACTCCCAGTCCCCAGACGCAGAGAATGTCCGGTGGGCCGAAGGTATTTATATGTGCGAGCATGTCGTTGGAACTGAAAGGCGCTTGTGGGCCATTCATCTGGAATGCGCGGCGGATGAGGAGAGGCGCTTGAGATTCGTCGGGCTCCGGCGGGCAATCGTCGCGCCAATGCGTCCAGACCTCCACGACATCCACCAGCCCGGCTTTGACGCACGCAAGCGGCAGGCGCTCAATATAGCCACCTTCAACCCTGAAATCGGGGATGACTTCGGATCGGGATACAGGTTCTCCGCGCTCTGCGCTACGCCATTGCTGTTCGAAGTATTCAATGGGTGGGATGGTGTCGGGGAAGGGGCCGCCGGCCTGATAGTCGCTGATCACGACAAGGCGTCTGGGCGTCGGTTTCTGTATCATTGCAATTATCCGGCTCAGGCACTGATGGTTTAAAAGCGCGGCACCGAAATGCCGCGCTTCTCAGAGATTATTTCTTAGGTGGTGGGGAAGCTTTGCCAAGCTTCACGGATGGTTCGCGGCCCCAGACACGCAGATCGCCGAGCTTTGAAACAAAGTCAGCAGGGTCTTCATCATCCGGGAAGGCGATCACGCCTTCATCGATTGCATCCGCGATGCCTGCTTTTTGAAGCAATGGTGTTGCAGAGCTGACATAGCCGATGAACTTGCAATGCTGGAAAGCATCGGCCACGAAGTCACGGGCTGTTGCCTCATCCACAAGGTTTTCGATACCTTCAGGTGACGTGAGAAGCGCTACCGCATCAAACAGCACCGATGGGCCACCATCGATCATGTGATGAGCCTTGATCCAGCTGCCATCGGATGCCTTGACGCCTCCGACCTTCGGTGCAATCAGCTCGAAGACCGCCTTTGCGTCTGTGACGGCAGTTGTCAGGGCTGTCAGCATGCCAGCATCGACGCCATCGGTCACCAGAATGCCAAGCTTGCGACCTTCAAAACGCTTCGGGCCGTTTTCGACAATGCTGAGCGCTTTCGATGGCTCAAGATCCTGCCGCGTTGGCATCGCCGCATCGGCAGGTTTCGGCATCGTCTGGAAGCCCAGCTTTTGCGCAACCGTTGTCGCCAGCGTCTCATCGATGTTCATGAGATGCGACACCATGCGTTCGCGGATGGCTGGTATCTCGACCTTACTCAGTTCAAACGTCAGCGCAGACGCGATATGGCGCTGCTCGGCACCCGTCTGGCTGATGTAGAACTGGCGGGCCTGGCTGTAATGATCCGCAAAGCTTTCCGGACGAAGGCGCGCCTTGGTGCCCTGTTCTTCTGCCGGGAAGTGGCGGTATCCCGATGTCGGCGATTCCCGTGGGCCTTCGCCATGGGAATTGGGCTGGTAATTCGCGCGCCCAACCGGATTGCGCATCGCCATATGGCCATCCTGCTGGAAATGCGCGAAGGGACATTTCGGCGCATTGATCGGCAGATGTGTGAAGTTGGGACCGCCGAGACGCTTCAACTGCGTATCGAGGTAGGAGAAGTTACGGCCCTGCAGAAGCGGGTCATTGCTGAAATCGATGCCTGGCGGCACGTTCTGGGTCATGAATGCGACCTGCTCGGTTTCCGCAAAGAAATTGTCCGGCATGCGGTCCAGCACCATACGGCCGATGGCCTGTGGTGGAAGAATTTCCTCCGGGATGAGCTTGGTCGGATCCAGCACGTCGAAATCGAAGCTATCGGCAAATTCCTGATCAAACAGCTGAACCTGCAATTCCCATTCGGGGAAATCACCTGATTGAATGGAGTTCCAGAGGTCGCGGCGGTGGAAATCCGGGTCGGCACCGTTGATCTTGACCGCTTCGTTCCATGCGACGGATTGAAGACCGAGTTTCGGCTTCCAGTGGAACTTGACGAAGGTAGAGACACCCTCGGCATTGACGAGGCGGAAGGTGTGAACGCCGAAACCTTCCATGAAGCGCAGCGAGCGCGGAATGGTGCGGTCTGACATGGTCCACATGATCATATTCATGCTTTCAGGTGTCAGGCTAATGAAATCCCAGAAATTGTCATGGGCGGTCTGCGCCTGCGGGAAGGCGCGGTCCGGCTCCTGCTTGGCGGCGTGGATGAGGTCTGGAAATTTGATGGCATCCTGGATGAAGAAGACAGGAATGTTGTTTCCGACCAGATCCCAGTTGCCTTCTTTTGTGTAAAGCTTGACGGCGAAGCCGCGCACGTCACGCGCCAGATCGGCTGAGCCCTTGTTGCCAGCGACGGTGGAAAAGCGAACGAAGACCGGTGTCTTCTCGCCCTTGCGCTGGAAAATGTCCGCCTTGGTATATTTTGCGAGGGATTCGTAGGTTTCGAAGTAGCCATGGGCACCATAACCGCGCGCATGCACGACGCGTTCGGGAATGCGCTCATGGTCGAAATGGAACATTTTTTCGCGGAAATGAAAGTCATCCACCACCAACGGGCCGCGCGCGCCGATGCGCAGCGAGTTCTGATCGTCTGAGACAGGCCCGCCCTGGGCGGTTGTCAGCACCGGTGTATCGCCCTCGGCAAACTGATGGAGTTCTCCACCTTGTCCACGGTGCATTTTCTGGTCGTGAATGGTGACGACGTCTGTTTCGGGATGCGCGTTCGGAGCAGCGGGCTTTTTCGCCATGATGGAATTCCTCATGATTGTAGGTTGAATTGCGGCACCGCAACCCAGACGTAGAAAAGGCCGCCCAAGCGGGGCGGCCTCTCGCATTTCCAGAGACGCTTACATGCCGGGGCGGTTGTAGCGCATGCGCTCTTTTTCGATCTGGTCGGCATCGTATGGGTCAAGCGTATCGTCGAATTTCTGCCAGCCCTGTTCGTTGTAGGCTGTGCGACGGTCTGCTGGATCAACCCAGTTGGAGCGCTTCAGAACGGCTTCAGCTTCTGGCGCCATGGCGTCATCGACCTTAGCTGTAACGATGGTGCCGCCACGACGTACGCCTTCAGCGTAAACATGCGCGTCATCTTCAGAAACGCCGGAGTCCGTAAGCGCGCCGACGATGCCACCAGTTGCGCCACCTGCAACAGCGCCTGCAACCGCACCCGCTGCTGTGGCAGCAAGCCAACCAGCCGCGACGACAGGGCCAACGCCTGGGATAGCCATGATGCCAAGGCCAGTCAGAAGACCGCCAGCGCCGCCGACGACGGCACCAATGCCAGCACCTGTGCCAGCGCCTTCGGCAGCATTCGACTCGTCGGTGTCGTGGCGGTTATTCGCATTGTTGGATACGATGCTGATATCATCAGAAGGAACGCCAGCGGCTTCCAGCTCGGTTACTGCTGCGCGAGCATCGGCGTGATCATCGAATAGTCCGGTAATTGTTTTCATGATTTGGTCCTCATAATTTGATTGGCGGCGCTAAAGTCTCGGAGGTTTCTGGAACCTCGAACGTTACTTGGCGACGACGTTGCCTTGGTAATCCATGGAGATCATGACGGCCTTGCCATCCTTCATTCCGCCTGCCATCCAGATGCCCTTGTCGTCCTTCTTCAGGTCCTTGACATCGGTGTAGCCGGCTTCCTGAATGCGGGTCTTGGCCTGCTCTTCAGTGAAGCTGTTCGCGCCTTCAACAGGGGCGGTCGGATTTGCAGTTTCCGGTGTTGCGACAGCTGGCGTGTTGCCATCTGTGCTAGGCGCTGGAGCCGTTGTGGTTGGCGCAGACGTTGCAGGTGCGGTTGTGGCAGGTGCAGATGTCTGGGCAGCAACCGACAGGGCAGTGGCGCTCAGCAGCGCCGCTGCAAGAATGAACTTTTTCATGGTGGTTTCCTCTCATTCGGGCGGTTTGTACAGCTCCGTGGTGAGGTAACCGACGGTGGGATCATTCGTTCCATATTAGTAAAATAAAATGGACATGGGCTCGCGTTAGGACGTCAACGCAACGGCTATTCCATGAGGGCTCGCGGCAACGATGTTGGGCTTTTCTAGTTATGGCTGTGGCGCTTGATAAACGGGAGTTTGAAATCCATGCCGCAACACGCTTTCTGGAAAGGACACCTGAGGCTTTCGCTGGTCACGGCAGCCGTCTCGCTCACACCTGCGACGACCGAGAGCGGAAAGGTGCGGTTTCACATTCTCAACCGCAAAACCGGCAACCGGGTGGAAAGCCATTATGCAGATAGCACCACCCATAAGAAGGTGACGGACAAGAACCAGGTCAAGGGTTTCCCGAAGGAAGATGGCAGTTTCGTTCTGCTGGAAGATGACGAGATTGACGCCGTAGGGCTGGAAAGCACCAAGACCATCGATATCCAGACATTCGTGCCAGCGGGATCCATTGACTGGATTTGGTGCGATCGCCCGCATTTTCTCAAACCAGAAGACAAAATTGGCGCGGAGGCTTTCGGCGTCATCCGCGATGCGATGAAGGCCAATAATGTGGCGGGCATAGCTCGGCTGGTCATCTATCGGCGTGAGCATGCGGTTTTGCTGGAGCCATCGGGAAAGGGCATTATTTTATGGACGCTGCATTATGCCGATGAGGTGCGCGAAACCATGGACACTCTTGATCCGAAGATGAAACTTGATCCAGAGCTTGTGTCGATCCTAGAAAAAAAGATCGAAAAAAACACGGTGGCGTGGAAGCCATCCATTGCGCAGGATACCGTGCAGAAGAAGATCAAGACGCTGCTGAAGTCCAAGGAAAAGACATCCGCTGCACCAAAGGCAAAGTCCGCGCCAGCCAAAAAGACCGGGGGCAATATCATCAACATTATGGATGCGCTTAAAAAGAGCCTCGCTTCGGAAAAGCGAGGCTGAAGTGTCTTGAGATAGAGGTAGGCGGCGGTTTGGTCAGCCCGCCTTTTTTGTCCTGGTCTTTGGGGGCTTGTCGGCCTTGCCTCCCGCTGCGCTGCGCCTCAGCGCTTCCTTCAGGTCCACAACATTGTCGCGCTTTTCCTCGACAGGCTTTTTAATGGCGCGCCCTTCGATCTTGGCTTTCACCAGTTCGGCAAGCGCATCATTATATCGGTCGGAATAGGCCGAAGGGTCGAATTTCCCCGCGCGTTTCTTGATGATGTGGCCAGCCAGTTCCAGCATTTCCTCGTCAAAATCCTGATCCGGCACGGACTTGAACGTCGCCGTTTGGGAGCGGACCTCATAATCGAAATTGAGGGTGGTCGCGATCAAGGCCTTGCCATGGGGCCTGATGATGAGGTTGCGATTGCGGCGAAAAAGAACCGCCTCGCCAACCGCGACCACCTTTTGGCGCTGCATCGCTTGCGCAAGCAAGCCCAGCGCGTCTTCCCCGTCCTCATCCGATGCGGTCAGAAAATAGGGGCGGTCGAAGTAGAGCTTGTCTATCTCGTCGATTGCGATGAATTTCTGGATAGCAATCACCTTGTTGCTATCCGGCATGATCTGCGCGATCTCATCGCCTTCGACAATGATGTAATCGCCATTGTCGAGTTCGAAGCCACGCACCTGATCATCTTTTTCGACGGGCTCCCCGCTGTCGCTATCGACATATTGGCGCTCGACGCGGTTGCCTGTCTTGCGGTTGACGATGTTGAACGAGATTTTTTCCGTCGAGGTAATCGCCGAGTACAATCCAACTTCGCAGGTGAAATCGTCAAACTTGATCTGACCGCGCCAGCTTGCCCGCCTTGTCATGATGCCGAACCTTCCGCGCTGAGCCTCAGATGTGTCACGGCCCGGTTGGCGGCGCGCATGTCATCGGCTGTAACGACCGGAATCGGATCGGACGCCATGGCTTCCAGCACCTCTGGCGAAAGTCCACCGTTGCGCATCACCCATTCCATAGCTTCGCGGGTCTCTCTTTCGGCGCGCAATTGTGCGTGCAGCGCCAGTATCAGGCGGTCTTTCGGATCAAAGCGTTGCTGGTGTGGCTTTTGCTGAACTCTGGACATGAGCCGTTCCTCGCAAATTATTTACTGCGTTCCCAGCTTCTCTAACGTCAGCATCTGTTGGTCGTTCCATGCTACGGCTCGACCTATGGTTTTTCTGGCGGTTCGTGATAGGTTGTCGGAGCTGATCGGATCTGCCCGTTTGCCCGGTCTGCAATTCATCATGGAACCAAATCGAACGAAATTTGTTGTCGCCTACGGCGATATCGATACATGCGGGGTTAGCTTGAATTTTGTAGGGGGTGGCGAATGCGGAGACCTGTTCCGTAGCTTCGATTGGGAAAAATGCGCTCTTGGCGTTCCTGATGCGTGGCCGGTAGAGTTGCAGACGCTTGTCAACGTCATGCTGGGTTCCCTGCAGCCCATGCTGATCGTTTGGGGACCGCAGCAGATTACCATTTACAACGACGGTTACGCTGCCATGTGTGGCAACCGCCATCCTGCGGGATTTGGGCATCCGTTCCGTGATCTCTGGTTTGACATATGGGATGCCGTTGACCCCATCATATCCGCTGCCTATGCCGGGCAAGGCACCTCGATGGATGACATCGAATTCGTGATGCATCGAAAAGGCTACCCGGAAGAAACGCATTTTTCCTTCTCCTACACGCCGGTTAGAGACCAGGCGGGTGTGGTGCTTGGAATGTTCTGCGCCTGTGCGGAAATCACCAACGAAATCATCGTTCGCCGCGAACAGAAGAGCATGCAGGAGAAGCTTCTTCAGATTTTCGAGATGTCTCCTGCTGGTATCGCAACCTTGAGCGGGCCGAACCATATCTTTGAATTCGCCAATGAAGAGTACTATTCGATGATCGGCGTCGGGCGCGACATCATCGGACGTTCGGTTGCGGATGCCGTTTCGGAAGTGGTCGACCAGGGCTTCATCGATCTGCTGGATACCGTCTATAAAACCGGTGAACCCTTTGCGGCGCGTGCCAGACCCATAGAGCTTAATCGCGGGCCGGATGGTGAGAAACAGAGCCGGATGATCGATTTTGTCTATCAGGCGATGCGATCTTCATCCGGAGAGATAACCGGCATTCTGGTGCAGGCACAGGATGTGACGGAAAAACTGGCGGAGCAGAAGCATAGGGAACTCATTTCCCATGAGCTTGGCCACCGCCTCAAGAACCAACTGGCCATGGTTCAAGCCATCGCATCGCAGACCTTGCGCTCAGCGGGCGATCTGAATGTTGCACGTAAAACGCTGTCAGCACGGATTGGTGTTTTGAGCGCCGCCCATGACACGGTCATACAGGGTGGCCTCGGCACATCCCATGTTCATAAACTCGTCAACCAGTTGCTTGAGGTTCATGACGATCCGGCAATGACGCGCTTTACAGTCTCCGGGCCAGTTCTGCGTGTCGGCTCACGTCCATCGCTTTCACTGTCGCTCATCATGCATGAGCTTGCGACCAATGCCATCAAGTACGGCGCTCTCTCGGTGCCGGAAGGCAGGGTGGATATTCGATGGAGGATTGCGGGAGAGGCCAAGGACCGTTTTGAACTGTCATGGACGGAAAGCGGTGGCCCGGCTGTTGTCACGCCGCAGCGTGTCGGTTCCGGGTCGCGCCTGATCAAGGCGGGCATTGCTGGCGCCGCCGATACCCTTGTGGACATTGTCTATGATCCGGCAGGCGTACGCTGCGTTATTTCTTCCGAGCTTGCCAGTTTTCAACAGGAGCATTGAGCCGTGACATCATGCCTCCTCATAGTTGAAGATGACGGGCTGATCCGCCTTGATCTCGTGGATATGGTAACCGATCTCGGATTCGCCACCCTGGAAGCACCGACGGCGGATCGGGCGCTTCAGATGCTCGAAGCCAGTACCTCAATCCATGCCATCTTGACCGACATCGACATGCCCGGCTCTATTAACGGGCTTGGGCTGGCAAATGTCGCGCACCGTCGCTGGCCCGAAATCAAGGTGATCGTTATCTCTGGACGGTATAATCCTGCTGAAGGCGTGTTGCCGCCCGGTGCCGTGTTCCTGACCAAGCCAGTATCGCCCGAGCACCTCGAAAAAGCCTTGTCGGATATCGGCCTTTTGCCTCTCTAGTCTGCTGCGAGAGTAACATCCTTACAGGCAAGCATCGCGCATAGTGGAGCGTCATGTCCAAGGAAATAATCGTTGATATTTCGTTAATATCTGATTCGACAGGCGATGCGATCAGGTGTAAAAGATAGGCGTTCCTACAGTATAAAGCCGATAAAACGCATCTTTGGGAGGATGGGCCTTGTCGTACCTTGCATTTCAACGGGTAGGCACGCAACTATCGCCTCAGCAGGTTAGTGATCTGCAAACTATATTTGACGGCGTATGTTTCGAATGCCTGGAAGACAGAAGCAGTCATGTTGCCAATGAATGTGCAGCAGTTCTGATCAGAAGCGCCCAACGTGGCATTCTGGACCACGAGATGTTGCGAGATATTGGCAAAGCGGTTTTGCGCCGCCACTGAAGGATTATCCAGCTTATAGTGGAAGCGCCCGGTGGGTTCCGGGCGCTTTTCTTTTGTGTCAGATATTACGGATCAGGCTTTTTCCTGAACGTGGGCTTCCAGGAACCAGAGTGCCTTGTCGAGATCACGCGAAGCGGCAGTGAAGATATCCGCAGTGTTGGCATCTCCGGCGTCATCCGCCTCATCGATCGATTTGCGAATGAGATTTGCAACGTCACCATAACGCTCGATGAGTTCATCGAGATGGTCCTGAATCTTGTAGATATCGGTCGGATAGGACTTCAGCTTGGACGTGGACGTCACGGCCTGAACGCTGCCAAGCGCCGTGCCGCCAAGCTGAACGGCGCGCTCGGCGATTGTGTCGCTGTGCTTGTCCAGCTGCGCGCGGAATGTATCCAGCAACTCGTGGACGCCGATGAATTGCGGACCTTTGAGGTTCCAATGCGCCTGCTTGGTGACAAGAGACAGATCAATAACGGATGCAAGCGACTCGTTCAGCAGGCCGATGACAGTGGCCTTGGCATTGGACGGTAAATCGTTTCTTGTCTTATGGGTTCTCATTTTTCTCTCCTGAAACATCAATCAAGGGTGTTTTTGAAACATGCAGGAAAGCAACGAGTTAGCCCGATAGTCGTTCCATCGGTCTTTATGATGTTTGACTGGAACCAATGGTGAGACCTCTCTACCTGTCCGAGGGCAGATCGCTCATGATCTCGCGGTTTAGCAGAATGAGAGATCGATCTGGAGCGATGCGGTAGGTCTCGTGAGCGCGGCGCCCATCCGACATCATGAAGTCATGGTTCACGGTGCTGCCAATGGGGGATTTTGTAAGCTTCGTGGCTGGCTGTCCACCATAGGTGATGCTGCCGGGAATAGGTTCGACACCTGATGTAGCGGTGGTGCATGAGGTGAGTGCGGCGACGCACAGGAGCGCAAGTCTGTTCATGGGAGTTCCTCGTCTCGGGATCATTGCTTCTGTCCTAACACAGATGCGGCTTTTGCGTTCCGGGCATAAAAAAGCCCCGCATCCTTTCGAATGCGGGGCAGGGACCTTGGGAGGGTCGCTTTATCAGTCTTCGTTGGCCGCCAGCTGCGACAGCACCTCACCCCGACCGCGCATGCGCATGATGAGCGGGATCAGGAACGCAGCCGCCGCCACGATAAACAGGCCAACGGCAATCCACGATGTGAAGAGGACCGAAGGATCACCCTGGCCGATGGCCAGCGCGCGGCGCAACTGCTGCTCGGCCAATGGTCCGAGGATGAGGCCGACGACCGCAGGTGCAATCGGATAGCCGAAAATGCGCATCACATATCCGAGGATACCAAAGGCCAGCAGCATACCAAGTTCGAACACGGAAGGGTTTGCACCAATCGTGCCGAGCGTCGCAAACAGCAAGATGCCAGCATAGAGCCACGGCTTGGGAATAGTCAGCAGCCTTACCCACAGGCCAATCAGCGGAAGGTTGAGAACCAGCAGCATGACGTTGGCGATGAAGAGGCTGGCAATGAGACCCCAGACGAGTTGCGGATTGGTTGCAAAGAGAAGCGGACCAGGCTGAAGCCCGAACTGCTGGAAACCGGCCAGCATGATGGCAGCCGTGGCCGTTGTCGGCAGGCCGAGCGTCAGCAATGGCACGAGCGTACCGGCAGCCGATGCGTTGTTGGCAGCTTCTGGACCGGCAACGCCTTCAATGGCGCCATGGCCGAATTCTTCCGGGTGCTTGGAAAGCTTCTTTTCCGTCGCATAGGACAGGAAGGTTCCGATTTCAGCACCGCCTGCTGGCATGGCACCAATCGGGAAGCCGATCAGCGTGCCGCGCAGCCATGCTTTCCAGGAGCGCGACCAGTCCTGCGCTGTCATCCAGACGGAACCCTTCACGGCTTCAACCTTGTCAGGTCCGCCCTGACCCTGTGCGACGATGTACAGCGTTTCGCCGATGGCGAACATGGCAACAGCAAGCGTCGTGACTTCGATGCCATCCAGCAAATCAGGAACGCCGAAGCTCATGCGCGTCTGGCCGGTGAGCTGGTCGATGCCGACAATGGCCAGTGCAAAGCCGATGAACAGGGATGTGAGGCCACGCAAAGCCGAATCACCGAAGGCCGAGGACACGGTGACGAAGGCCAGCACCATCAGCGCAAAATACTCGCGTGGCCCGAACACCAGCGCCAGTTTGACGATGTAGGGTGCAACGAATGCCAGTGCGACGGTTGCGATGAGGCCAGCGACGAAGGAGCCAATGGCCGCTGTCGCAAGAGCCGGTCCGCCGCGACCCGCCCGCGCCATCTTGTTGCCTTCCAGCGCGGTGACGATGGAGGCACTTTCACCGGGCGTGTTGAGCAGGATCGAGGTTGTCGAGCCGCCATACATGCCGCCATAATAAATACCGGCAAACATGATCAGCGATCCGGCGGGATCCAGCTGGTATGTGACAGGCAGAAGCAGCGCCACAGTCAGGGCAGGGCCAATGCCGGGCAGAACGCCGACGGCCGTACCCAGCGTAACGCCGATCAGCGCATAGACGAGGTTCATCGGTTGCGCTGCAATCGAAAGGCCTTGCAGCAAGAAATCAAAAGTACTCATGGACAGTTGTCCCCCTGTCGGGTGAAGCCGCAGCTCACGTATAAGACGCGCTCGCGGGGCTTCATGTCTTGTTGTGATCGGTTGGGCTGGCTGTTAGAAAAACAGCCGTTCCAGAGGTCCAGCAGGCAGCGACAGTTGCAGCAACTGGGCAAAAATGACCCAAATCACGAAGCTGAACACGATGCCGATTGGGATTGAGAACCACAGCTTGCGTTTGCCGAAGGCGCGCGCCGTGAAGGCAAACAGCAGACCCGTTGCAATGGAGAAACCGGCAACATTCAGCAGCAGCATCTGCGCGGCAAGACCGGCAATGACCCAGAACACGGGTCCCATTTCCTGTTTGTCACGGGCTGGAAAGTCGTTGCGCCAGGCTTCGATTGCCGTCCAGATTGCCAGTCCGATAAGACAGAAGGCAATGGCGTAGGGAACGGTAGCCGGGCCGACGGGCGAATAACCGGTGACGCTGGCAAGGCGCGCTGAATCCCAGAAGATGACAGCGGCGACGATGACCAGAAACACTGCTATCGCGAACGCCGCCCAATCAGGGCGGCGCTTTGAAGGATGTGAAGGGGTTGAACCCTGGCTCATTTTACCAGTCCAATGTCTTTGAGAATGGTTTCAGTCGCGGCAGTGTCTTTTGCAAGCTGTGCCTTGAACTCGTCACCGGCAAGATAGGTGTCCATCCAGCCCTTGGTCTTGAGTGTTTCCTGCCACTTGGCAGACTTCACCAGCTTTTCGACATCTGCGCTCACAGCTTTCTGCTGCTCAGGCGTCAGGCCGGGAGGGGCTGCAACCATGCGCCAGTTCTGAACCACGACGTCGAGGCCGCTTTCCTTCAGCGTAGGCGCGTCGATGCCGGGGATCTTGGCTTCGCTGGAGATGGCCAGAATGCGAACGGTGCCGGACTTAACCTGGCTTTCGAATTCGCCATAGCTGGAAATACCGGCTGTGACCTGTGCGCCGAGAATGGAAGCAAGCGCTTCACCGCCGCCGGAGTAAGCGATGTAGTTGATCTTGGTTGGATCAACGCCTGCAGCCTTGGCAATCAGGCCAGCTGTGATGTGGTCCGTGCCGCCAGCAGAACCGCCACCCCAGGATACGCTGCCTGGGTCTTTCTTCAGCTGCTCGATAAGCTGGCCGATGTTCTGGATCGGAGACGATGCAGGAACGACGATGGCTTCGTATTCACCGGTCAGACGCGCGATAGGCGTAACGTCCTTGAGTGTAACAGGTGCCTTGTTGGTGAGGATCGCGCCCACCATGACGTAGCCGCCAACGATAAGGGAATTCGCGTTGCCCTTCTGCTGGCTTGCAAACTGTGCAAGACCAATGGTGCCGCCAGCGCCGGGAACGTTCTGAACCTGAACGCGCTTGGAAATGCCTTCTTCCTGCAACACGCTCTGCATGGAGCGCGCAGTCTGGTCCCAGCCGCCGCCAGGATTTGCTGGTGCGATGATGGTGTAATCGGCAGCTGCCGCGGGAAGTGCCATAGCGCCTGCGAGAAGCGAAGCGATGAGGAAATGCTTCAAAGTGAACCCTCCTTGATATGCCGTTTCGGCATTGTTTTGATCATAGCGGAAGGGCCGGCACGGACGACCTCAAGGGCGGCAATCTGCGCCCCGGAACTGTCTGTCGCGTGAAACATTCCTCCCGCTTCTTCAGTCCGCCTCCACGGATGAACGAAGAATTGCACAGCACCATAGAAAGCTGTCATTTAACTGACGCCGCGCAACCCTCAAGCGTCTTTACTGTCTATTAATTTTTGAAATTCGTCTACTGGGCTCGTAACGCTTCATTCCAACGTTCGATGATGCGGGCGCGCTTGACCTGATCGAGATAGACCATCAAGCCCGGGCTGACGGGAACCGGGCGCAATTGTGCGCCGTGAATGGCCTGCATCATGTTGGCGGTGTTTTCACCCGCGACATCGGGACTGACGGCTGGGATCTGCAACTGCCGCGCCATGATGGTCTGGCCTTCCTTGGACATGAAATATTCCAGATAGCGGCGGCCAAGCTCGGCATTTCTGGCAGCGTGCGGCACAAGGCCGATCCGCGACATGACCACGGTGTAATCCTTCGGCAGCACAATGCCGACATCGGGATGGCGTGATGCCCAATCCGCCGCATAGGAGCCGAGAATATTATAGCCCATGACGAAGCGGCCGTCTGATATGCGCTCCAGAATGGCGGCGCTGGTGGAATAAACCTTCACGCCAGCCGTTCCCATGCTTTTAATGACGTTCCAGATATCCCCAAACTGCTCCTGATCCCGAGACATGAACAGGAAGCCGACGCCGGAGCGTTCAATGTCATAGGTGGCGATGCGCCCGTGGATTTCCCGGGCGTTGCGTTCCAGATACTCCACGAATTCGGCGCGGCTGGCGGGCGGATTGGCGTTGGCGAAACTCGGCTTGTGGTAAACGAAGACGGCGGGCTCGAATGTCAGCGCATAAGCGGTGTTGCGCCAGTTGGCCCAGGCGGGCCAGCGGTCACTCATGGGCAGATCGGATCGCTGCGCATAGCCGTCATTGCTGAGTTTCACCTGCAGGTCCATGGCGGATGAGAAGGCGAAATCGGCGGTTCTCTCGCCTGCGTCCGTTTCCCGAACGATGCGATCATAGATCTCGCTTGTCAGCATATCCTCATATGACACCGCCACATCCGGGTTGGCTTTTTGAAAACCCGCGATCATCGGCATCGCCAAGGGCTCGTCAAGGGAAGAGTAAACGACGAGCGTCGGCGCATCGGTTTTGCCTGAGGGAGCCGGAAACACCATTGGCTGCGCCTGTGTGCCGCCTGCAACGGTGATGAAAAGACAGAGAAACAGAAGAATACGCATGGAAAAGATCATGCCGCACCCACTTGCCATTCACAAGACAGGAACGCTCCGATAAATTTCAGCCAAATGGAGGGCGTGGCTTGCGAATTCTGCTGGTGGAGGACAATCCGGTTCTGTCCGAGGGGCTTTCTGCGCTGTTGCGCGGAAGCGGCTATGCCGTGGATGTGGTGTCCGATGGCGCATCTGCCGATGCCGCTATTGCTGCTGAGAGCTTCGATCTCGTCATTCTCGATCTCAACCTGCCTGAAATGGATGGCATAGATGTGTTGCGTTCCATGCGCGCGCGACAGGACAAGGCGGCGGTGCTGATCCTGACCGCGCGCGGCACGCCGGAAGAGCGGGTTAAAGGGCTCGATCTTGGTGCCGACGATTACATGATCAAGCCTTTCGACATTACGGAATTCGAGGCGCGGGTACGAGTGCTTCTGCGCCGCAATGCCGGGCTGCGCTCGTCTTCTGTCCAGTTCGGCAAAGTGTCGTTCGATCTGACATCGCGGACCTTCTCAGCCGATGGCCATCCGATTGATATTCCGGCACGTGAGGTGGCGCTGCTGGAAGTTCTGTTCATGCGGGCTGGCAAGGTGGTTGCCAAGGAAGCCATCGTTCAATCGCTGACCGGCTTTGATGATGAGCTTTCCGGCAATGCCATCGAGCAATATGTCAGCCGGTTGCGCAAGCGGCTCGGGCCGCATGGTCTCACGGTGAAGACGGCGCGGGGCATAGGATATTACCTGGAAAAACTGCCGGAGATGGCGTGATGAGGCAGGTCGCCTATTCGCTGCGCCGGCGTCTTCTGGGGTGGCTGCTGATATCAACGGCGATCATCGGCTGCATCGCGCTGGCGGATACTTACCGGGAGGCCAACAATACCGCCAATATCGTCTCGGATCGTGTTCTTTCCGGCTCTGCATTGGCGATTGCTGAACGTGTAGTGGTTTCGGAAAATGGTACGCTCGAGGTCGATATTCCCTATGTTGCGTTGGAAATGCTGACCTCTGCTGCGCAGGATCGGGTGTTTTATCGCGTCAACGGGCCGAATGGCCAGTTTCTTACCGGCTATCAAAACCTGCCTTCGGTTACCGGATTGCGCAGCGATGCTCCGATTTTTGTGGATGCCGAGTTTCGCGGTGAGCCGATCCGGGTTGCGGCGATCCAGCGTTTCGCATCGACCGGCGTCAATTCCGTGCCGTTTACGGTAACCGTGGCAGAAACCACGATTGCGCGCAGCCGTCTGGCGCAGGCCATCATTTTGCGATCTGCGTTGCGGCTGCTGTTCATGATCGTCGGTGCGGCCATCATTGTGTGGATTGCGGTAACGATTTCGCTGCGTCCGCTCTACCGACTTAGCGAAGCCATTGCTGAACGCAGCCCCAATGATCTGCATCCAATCCGCCAGTCGGTGCCGGTCGAGGTCGAGAACCTCGTGGAAACCGTAAATTCCTTCATGGTGCGGCTGCAATCGGCGCTGGATGCGCTGCGGCACTTCACCGGCAATGCCAGTCACCAGCTGAGAACGCCGCTGGCCATTATTCGCACCCAGCTTGCCCTTTCGGCCCGCGCATCCACGCTGGAAGATGCACAGGCCGCAGCCCGCAAGGGCGATGCTTCTGTGGCGCATGCCGAGCATATTCTGGCGCAACTTCTACGCATGGCCAATATCGATGCGGCAGGATCAGGTGAGAAGCAGAGCCTTGTGAAGGTGGACCTTGCATCGCTGGCGCAATCCATCACCGCCGACTACATCCCTATTGCAGCTGAGGCCGGGATCGATCTTGGCTTCGAGCAGATTGATGAGGTCAGTATCATGGCTGAACCTCTGCTGTTGGGTGAATTACTGGGCAATCTCATCAGCAACGCCATTGCCTATACCGGACGAGGGACGGAAGTGACTGTGCGGGTGCTGCGCGATGGCGCGGCCGCATGTCTTGAGGTTGAGGATAATGGCCCTGGAATATCCGCAGAAAAACGTGCCGTGGTGCGGCAGCGTTTTGCAAGGGGAGAGGGCAATGCAGCGCCGGGTGCGGGGCTTGGGCTTGCGATTGTCGAGGAGATCGCCGCTTTCTTCAATGGCAGACTGTCGCTTGAAGATGGCGCTGGCGGGCGTGGATTGAAGGCGACTGTGCGGTTTGCGTGAAGCGGCGCAAGCGCGCCGCTTCTATTTCGCCTTGGATCAATCGTTGATCTTGTCGATGAGCTGCATCAGCAGATCGCCGCAGGCCTTCATGGGCTCGTCATCGGCGCATTTGATGTCGATCTTTGTTTCGCCCTGTTCGATGCGGAAATGCGCACCCTTTGAAGGCGGTGGAGGCGGAGGCATCATCATGCGGTCGCGCATGCCGTCTCGTGGGCCACCATGTCTCGGGCCTTCATCTCTAGGGCCGCCTGGCATGGGCTTTGGTGGTGGAGGCGGCGGTGGTGCGTCTGCCATGGGCTCGGTTTGCGCAGGGGCAGGCGGCGGCGGTGGCGGGGCTGGCTGTTGGGCAAGCGTTGAGCCTGCCGCGAGAAGAAACGCGGTACCGGCAATGATAAGCTTTTTCATGAGGGAGACCTCTGTGTTTGACAACACAGGAGCAACGGCTGCACGCGGCAGTCAGTTGCTCCCGTTCGCAAATAAAGTCTCAGGTCCCCCAAAATCGTCGTCGCTATTTTAGCCCATGCGCTCCGAAGCGTAGGAGCCGGGGCTTGGCGGGAAGACCACCGTGCGATTGCCATTGATGAAGGTGCGGTGATGGATATGGGCGTGGATGGCGCGGGCCAGAACCTGGCTTTCCACATCGCGGCCAAGCGACACATAGTCCTCCGCCGACTGGGCATGGGTAACGCGCACCGTATCCTGCTCGATGATCGGGCCTTCATCCAGATCGGCGGTCACGTAATGGGCTGTCGCGCCAATCAGCTTCACGCCGCGCTCATAGGCCTGCTTGTAAGGGTTCGCACCCTTGAAGCTTGGCAGGAAGGAGTGGTGAATGTTGATGATCTTACCAGACATTTTCTGGCACATCTCGTTGGAGAGAACCTGCATGTAACGGGCGAGGACGATGAGTTCGGTGCCTGTCTGGTCGACGATGTCCATGATCCGGGCTTCAGCCTCGGGCTTGTTGTCCTTCGTCACCTTGATGTGGTGGAACGGAATGTCGTGATTGACGACGACCTTCTGGTACTCGAAATGGTTGGAAACCACGCCGACGATATCGATTGGCAGAGCGCCGATCTTCCAGCGATAGAGCAGGTCATTCAGACAGTGGCCGAAGCGCGAGACCATCAGAAGCGTCTTGGTACGCTCGCCTTCGCTGAAGATATTGGCCTCCATGCCGAATTCCGTGGCGATAGGCGCGAAGCCTGTCTGCAGCGCCTCCATGCTCTGGCCTTCCTCGGAAATGAAGGAAACGCGCATGAAGAATTTGCCGGTTTCGAGGTCGTCGAACTGGGAACTGTCAACAATGTTGCAACCCTTGCCCGCCAGATAGCCCGATATGGCGGCAACGATTCCGCGCTTGGATGTGCAGGCTACGGTCAAAACATAGGTTGTCATAGGTTTCCCCTCATCGATGTGTTGCAACGCCTATAGCGCAGGTCGAGCATGGCGCAAAGCCTTACCCTTTCAACGTCTTATCAAGGCCTTGAATTCATAGGGCATCAAGGGCAGGGCAAGCCATGCCGGAAGCGACATAGGATGTTCAAAGCAAAGCCGCCATGGCGATGGCCGTGGCGGCATTCGCTATCATGATGTGCGGTAACTGTCGCGCAAGGCTTCGAATTTCACCACGTGGTCGCCAAGCAATTCCTTGCTTTCATCCCGCCTTACGAAAAGCTTGAACATGGCGCTTCCGCTCGCATTCATGAACCACACGGAGAGTGACCGGCGTCCATGGAACTGGCGATCGACAAAGGTAATCGATGCACAATTGTCCTTCTTGATGTGGCCGCCGATGGGGCTATCGCCGTGAATGTTGAACCAGCCATGGCCTTCGGTGCCTTCAGGCAGGTGGCCCGGCACCTCGAAAACAATATCCGGTGTCTGCACAATCATCAGGACTTCGCCCCAGGATCGCAATTCATTCCAGAGATTCAAGAAGTCTTGCGCAGGCGCGGAAACAGCAGCGCCATCAGGCAGAATAGAGAGAACCTCTGCCGCCGTTACATTGGCCGTGGCTGCGATGGCTTCGACCACGCCATCAGGTTTTTCTGCCAGAGTGGCTCTCGCTCTCTCTAGCCGGGCAGTGTCGGTTTCAGAACTTGCGTTCGCCGTCATGTTTCAAGCCGCAACGGGGTGGTCTTGCCCGTCCTTGTCTTCGTGAATGATGACGTCGAAGCCTTCGAAATGCGGGCCTGACAGATATTCGACCTTGCCGCGATTGTTTCCGGCATTGGCATGGGCGGCGCGGAACTGCTCGGATTTCGTCCAGGCGGTAAAATCGTCCTTGGTGGCCCAGACCGTGTGGGAGGCGTAGAGCGTGTGATCCTCGGCCTTCGGACCCTTCAGCATATGAAATTCCAGATAGCCCGGCATTTCGGCGAGATGACGCTTGCGCTCGCGCCAGATGGTCTCAAACGCTTCTTCAAAACCCGGCACGACGCGAAAGCGGTTCATGGCAATAAACATCGATAGTCTCCTTCGAATTTGCGGTGCCGGATTGCCCCCGGGACCCTTATGCTCCGAAATATAAAAGATAACGAAAATAGTCAACTTATCGGATTGTCTGGCATTTAAAGATGTGTAATTAACTCAACTTATATGGCGTGCAGGCTGTAGCGCGCCGCATTTTTCAGGATGATGACATGCCGCTTTTTCGACGCTCATTTGCTTTCGGTGCCCTTCTGGCGTTGGCCCCGATCATGGTTCATGCATCCGATACAGGCAATCCGCAGGCGAAACGCATTGTGGCGCTGGGTGGCACTGTAACGGAAATTCTCTATGCACTGGGTGCCGGAGATCGCATTGTGGCGCGGGATTCGACCAGCAGCTATCCGGCGGATGCGCTGTTAAAGCCCGATGTCGGTTACATGCGGGCGCTGTCTTCCGAAGGCATTCTGTCGCAAAAGCCTGATCTCATTCTGTCCGAGGATGGTGCTGGCCCTGCGGATGTGATCGGCATTCTCAAAGCGAGTGAAGTGCCGATGGTGACCATCGACACGCCACCGGAAGGACGAGCCATCGCGCCGAAAATCGAGGCCGTCGGCGCAGCCGTTGGTCTTGAGGACAAGGCGAAGGTGCTGGCGGCGCAGGTTGATGCGGACCTTGCGGTTCTTGCGAAGGATGTCGCTTCTGTTGGCGACAAGAAGAAGCGCGTCCTGTTTGTTCTGTCCACGGCTGGCGGTCGTATCATGGCGGCGGGCAAGGATACGGAAGCAGCAGCCATTATCGAGATGGCAGGCGGCATCAATGCTGCCCAGGATATTACCGGCTACAAGCCCCTGACCGATGAGGCCGTGATTGCGGCGGCTCCCGATGTGGTTCTGACCATGCAGCGGGGAAGCCATGCGGCCAACCCCGATGAAGTCTTCGGCTTTCCGGCCTTCCAGTCCACACCCGCTGCCGCGTCCAAATCGCTGATCAGCATGGATGGCCTTTATCTGATCGGCTTTGGCCCGCGCACACCTGCCGCTGGCCGTGAGCTGGCCGCAAAGCTTTACCCCGGTGTTGTTAAGCCGTGAGCACTCTGGCTATGAGCGAAGTCGCGGTTCCTGTTGCGGGCGACCGGTCGCGCAAGGGTGCCATCACCCTTGTCGCGCTGTGTGTGTTTCTGGTTTTCGCCTGTTTCGTGTCGCTGGCCAGCGGGCCGACGGGCGTCGGTCTGCATGAACTTGTTCTGTATTTCACCGGCCACGCGCAAACGATGGAGCCGCGTGATCGCGTGATCCTGGAAGCCGTTCGCTTGCCACGCACGGGCCTCGGCCTGATGATCGGGGCATCGCTCGCGGTTTCCGGTGCCATGATGCAGGGGCTTTTCCGCAATCCGCTGGCAGATCCCGGTCTCGTTGGCATCACATCGGGTGCCGCACTTTTCGCGGTCGCCGCTCTGGCGCTGGGTGGCAGTCTGCTCGCACCACTTTCTGTGGTGTTTGGCGCGCACTTCCTGCCGCTCATGGCCTTTATGGGCGGATTGCTGAACACGATGCTGCTCTACATGATCGCGACCCGCAATGGGACGACATCCACCAGCGTCTTGATCCTTGCTGGCATCGCGCTGGCCGCGCTGAGTGCGGCCTTGATGGGCCTGATGATTTTCATGGCCGATGACCGCGCTTTGCGTGACATTACCTTCTGGAGCCTGGGTTCGCTGGGTGGCGCGACGCCGCTCAAGATATGGACGACGCTGCCGTTCTTTCTGGTCATCGTGGTCAGCATGCCCTTCGTCTCCAAAGGGCTCGACGCACTGATCCTGGGTGATGCCGCCGCCTTCCATATGGGCATTCCCGTGCAGCGCCTGAAACGCCTTGTCATCGTGGCAGTTGCCGCCGCCTGTGGTGCAAGTGTTGCTGCAGCTGGTTCCATCGGTTTTGTCGGCATCGTCGTGCCGCATCTCTTGCGGCTGGTCATCGGGTCTTCGCATCGCTTTCTGCTCCCGGCTTCCGCAATTGGTGGGGCTGGGCTGTTGCTGTTGGCGGATAGTTTTGCGCGCACGGTGGCGGCACCCGCCGAATTACCAATCGGCGTTGTGACGGCGCTGATCGGTGCGCCGGTGTTTCTGTTTCTGCTGTTGGGCCGTGGCAACGGGCTCGGTTTGAGGAATGCGTCATGATTTCAACGCGCAATGTGAGCGTGACCCGGTCCGGGCGTCGATTGCTGGACGAGGTCTCGATAGAGCTTCAGCCCGGCACGTTCAGCGTCATTATCGGTCCCAATGGTGCTGGCAAATCCACCTTGATGAAGGTGCTGTCGGGCGAAATGCGCGCAGATGCGGGCGTCGTTTCCTATAATGCCTTGGATATAAAGCTGTTTTCGCCTTTGCAGCTGGCGCGGGTTCGGGCGGTGTTGCCGCAAAGCACCGTTCTGTCATTCCCTTTTACGGTGCTGGAAGTCGTGCGCATGGGGGCGGTGGCCCAAGGCGCGCTGAAGCCCGAAGAACAAGCACGACGCGCGCTGGCAAAGGCGGGGTTATCAGGCTTTGAAGGTCGGTCATACACGCTGCTGTCAGGTGGGGAGCAGCAGCGGGTGCAGTTTGCCCGAACGCTGGCGCAGGTTCCAAACCCTGTCGAAGAGGGCCAGCCGAGGGCGCTTCTTCTGGATGAGCCGACCTCAAGCCTTGATCTCGGCCACCAGATTTCCGTGCTGGAAACCGCCCGCGATTTTGCCAAGGGCGGCGGCGCGGTGCTGGCGGTGCTGCATGATCTCAATCTCGCTGCCGAGTTTGCCGATCAACTTATCGTCATGCACGAGGGCAAGGTGACGGCCTGCGGGCCAGCGCTGCAAACTATCAATGATGAGACGATTGCCCGCGTCTATGGCATAGGCGGCACTGTCGGGCGCGTTCCCGCTTCCCATATTCCTTACGTGTTGCCGCAATCTCGGCATCGGTGAGGATAGGGGTTAGGGCTCTGGCCGGGTGGTAACGAAAAGGGCAGCACCCAGCATGACGGCTGCCACGATGGATGCACGCAGTGCCGTTGGTTCTGTTCCGAACCAGAAAATCGCGTAACTCATTGTCATCAGAGACACAGCGGCGATTTTTGCCTTGCGTGGAATGGCGCCTTTTTCCCGCCAGTTACGCAGGGATGGCCCGAATTTTGGGTGCGACAGGAGCCATGATTCCAGCTTTGGAGACGACTTTGAAAAGCACCAGAGCGCAACAAGGAGAAACGGCGTCGTTGGCAAAACAGGCAGAAACGCACCGACGATGCCGGTGGCAACCATGAGCCAGCCAAGACAGAGATAAAGGATGCGCATGAATGCCGATATCATGAGCTTAGCGCTCATGATAGTGCGAAAACACCATCTGTTGGCATATGTGCTATGATCTGCCATGCGCCTCGAATGGGGCTCAAGGGTTGAAACCGGCGCGTTCTGCCTTTATCAGCCTTGCCTAATGCCTGCGAGGATTAGCAGGCCACCAATAAACAAGAAGAAGGTATCACCATGGCCAAACTTATTCACTCTATGGTCCGGGTGCTGGACGAAAAGCGTTCGGTGGGTTTTTACAGCCAAGCTTTTGGCCTCGACGTGGCTGCGCGTTACGAGTTCGAAACCTTTACGCTGGTGTATCTGAGCAATGCCGAAGGTGACTTCGAGCTTGAGTTGACGGTCAACAAGGGCCGTGAAGTGCCCTACGCATTGGGCGATGGCTACGGCCACATTGCCGTCAGTGTTGAAGATGTGGATGCAGAGCATACGCGCCTGACAGAGTCCGGCCTCACTGTCGGAAAGATCGTCAACGCGGAATATAAGGGCGCGCCATTCGCCAAGTATTTCTTCATTTGCGATCCCGATGGATACAAGATCGAAGTGCTTCAGCGTGGCGCACGGTTCAAGTAAGCAAGCGACAATCAAGTGCAGGGCGAGGGCAGGGCCATGGTAGACGCAGGCGTGAAACTCGATGACAGTTGGAAAGAGGCTCTATCAGCCGAATTTACCAGCCCTTACATGCAAAAACTCAAGGATTTTCTGCTTGCCGAGAAAAATGCAGGCAAGCAGATCTTTCCCAAGGGAGCTGAGTATTTTCGCGCGCTCGACCTCACCCCGCTGCCAGAAGTCAAGGTCGTCATTCTGGGGCAGGATCCCTATCATGGCGCGGGACAGGCGCATGGCCTGTGTTTTTCCGTTCAGCCCGGCGTGCGCACGCCGCCGTCCCTTGTGAATATCTACAAGGAACTGCAGAGCGATCTTGGCATTGCACCTGTCCAGCATGGCTTTCTGGAAAGCTGGGCGCGTCAGGGCGTGTTGCTGCTCAACAGCGTTCTGACGGTCGAGGAAGCGCGCGCCGCCTCTCATCAGGGACAAGGGTGGGAGAAGTTTACCGACGCGATCATCCGCAGGGTCAATGACGAGTGCGAAGGCGTGGTGTTTCTGCTTTGGGGTGCCTACGCCCAGAAGAAAGCCGCCTTCGTTGACCAGACGAAACATCTGGTGCTCAAATCCCCGCATCCATCGCCGCTGTCTGCCCATAATGGCTTTTTCGGCAATCACCATTTTTCCAAGGCCAACGAATTTCTGAGTTCCCGTGGCAGACAGCCGATTGATTGGCAATTGCCGCAAAAAGTGTGACCTGCATCACAAAATCTGCTTTGCGCTTTCACGCATGCTGCTCTAAAGATAACCGGACTGTAATCTGAAGGATTTACGCGGTGTCTTTTTTGTCTGCGCAAACATCTGTCGCTCTCCCCGATCCGGCAGCCATTGTCGATGCTTTTCACGAACATTTTGCCGAACACCTGACCATGACCCGTACCGGTTCCGCCCTGCATTTCGAGGCGGATTACGGCAATGGTACGTTTGAAGCGGCAGACGGGCGCTTTGCGGCGCGCATCAATTGTGTGTCGGAAAATGTTCTTCTGTCCGTCAAGGCGATGGTGGCTGAGCATATCGTCGAGTTCAGCGGCGATACGTCTCTCGATTTCCGCTGGGAAGGGCACGGCGCCGATCTGCGGGAGATGCCTAATCTTTTCAGTGGCCGTGTGGTTTGCGGCTATAATCTGACACCGAAAATGCGGCGGGTCGTGATTGCCATCGACGACGGCATCGAGCGGTTGCTGACGGGCGGCCTGCATGTCCGCATTCTCATTGTACCGGATCAGGAGCGCGAGCCGGTTTGGCCACATCTCTCAAAAACGGGAGCCATTGTCTGGCCGCAGGGAGAAGATGAGCTGACGCGACGGGTCTATACGATCAGGTCAGGCGATATGTCCCGCGGCGAGATCCATCTCGATTTCGTCATGCATGAGGGAGACGCCATGCCGGGCGCGCATTTTGGCGCAACGGCGGCACCCGGTGATATTGTTGGCATCGTTGGCCCCGGTGGCGAATTGCCGGATGCCGCGACGTATGTCTTCGCAGGCGACGAAACCGCGCTGCCCGTGATGTTGCGCATGGTTGGTGAAATGCCGGCGGGCAAGACAGTGACGGTTTATTCCGAAATTGATGATGAGAACGAGCAGCAGCCTGTCACCTCGCAGGCGCAGGTGACCTGGAACTGGCTGCACCGCAAGGGCCAGGCCGCTGGCGGTGCAGGCCTGCTGGAAAAGGCGCTGCGTGATCATCCGTGGGGCGATCATCAGGGTCTCCATGTTTTCGTCGGCTGCGAAAAAGCTGAAGCGCGCACCATCAAGAAAATGCTGATGGATGAGGCTGGACTGTCGAAAACTGCGCTTCACACGGCGGGTTACTGGGTCAAAGGTGCCAATGACGACCACTGATCGGTCGCGCTAAAGCTGTTTGTTTTACGCATTGCGGACGCAAAACCGGTTCCCACTTTTGCTGCAATTGCTCCAGTTGCTGAACGACGCTGCGGCGTCGTTCACAGATTCAGCACAATCCGTTCTGAACGTTCGATCTATACGAACGGCATGATCTGCACCATCTTGAGCCCATGAACGAAGGGTGACGCTGTTCCGCGCACCCATCCAGATTTGAGGGATCAAAATGTTGAACCAGATCAAGGGCCTGCACCACGTCACATCCATGGCTGCGAGTGCACGCGGCAACAACCACTTCTTCACCGATACGCTGGGTTTGCGCCGCGTAAAGAAGACAGTCAATTTCGATGCGCCAGACGTCTACCACCTCTACTATGGTGACGAGGTCGGTACGCCCGGCTCTGTCATGACCTATTTCCCGTTTCCGCATATTGCACGGGGCCGTCCCGGTACCGGCGAAGTAGGCACGACGCTGTTTTCCGTTCCGGAAGGATCGCTTGGCTACTGGCAGGACCGTTTGGCCAAGGCCAATGTCGATGGACTGAAAGCCGATGAGGCTTTCGGCAACAAGCGTCTGCATTTTGCCGGGCCTGATGGTGATGGTTTCGCCATGGTCGAGGTGAAGGACGATGCGCGCGCGCAATGGACCGCCAATGGCGTCGGGGAAGATCAGGCGATCCGTGGCTTTCAGGGTGCGTCGCTGCGGCTTCAGGATGAAGGTGCAACGGCAGAACTGTTGAAGTTCATGGGCTATCAGGAAGTTGACCGGAAGGACGGTGTTCTGCGGTTGGGCATGCCCGGCGGCAATGGTGCCGATGTCATCGATATCGAAACCATGCCGAATATTTCAGGTGCGCGCCTTGGTGCAGGCTCTGTCCACCACCTCGCATTTGCGGTCGATAACCGCCAGACGCAGCTGGAAGTTCGCAAGGCGCTGATGGATACGGGCTATCAGGTCACGCCTGTTATCGACCGTGATTACTTCTGGGCAATCTACTTCCGCACGCCCGGTGGCGTTCTCTTTGAAATCGCCACCAACGAGCCCGGCTTTGACCGTGACGAGGATACGGCGCATCTGGGCGAAGCCCTGAAGCTGCCAAGCCAGCACGCGCATCTGCGCGCCACGCTCGAGCAGCATCTGGAGCCGCTGGAAAATTGATAGTTCGAAACAGCAGAAACGCTTGCGGCCTCGGCGCCGCAGGCTGTTTTGAGGAGTTTTTATGAGCAAGGATAGCTATTTCCATAAGGTGCGGCCCGGTGCGCCGGGGCAGCCCGCGTTTTTCGTGTTTCACGGCACGGGTGGTGATGAGAACCAGTTCTTCGACTTCGGTTCGCGATTGTTGCCCAATGCGCCGGTTGTTTCGCCACAGGGTGATGTGTCCGAGTATGGCGCGGCCCGCTTCTTCCGCCGCACGGCAGAGGGCGTTTATGACATGGCCGATCTTGATCGTGCCACGAAGAAAATGGCCGAGTTCGTCATAGCCAACCGCGATGCCCACGAGGCGGGGCTGGTGGTTGGTCTTGGCTTTTCCAACGGGGCGAATATATTGGCGAATGTGCTGATCGAGTTTCCCGATCTGTTTGATGCGGCTGTGCTGATGCATCCGCTCATTCCATTTACGCCGAAGCCGGCACTTGCATCACCGTCACGCCGCCTGCTGATAACGGCGGGAGAACGCGACCCGATCTGCCCGATTCCTTTGACCAACAAGCTGCATGACTATTTCAAGGCGCAGGGCGGCGATGTGGGCATGGAGTGGCATTCGGGCGGCCATGAAATACGATCCACCGAGATCGAGGCTGTCAGGGCGTTTATGACGCCCTATGCGTGAACGGCCCCTTCGCTTCGCGTGGGCTTCGCTTTGCTTAGGCTGGGGTGCGGGTTCTACCGATACCCGCAATCCTGCAACTGCTTTTCATAGCGGATGGCCATGTTGGCGGAGCGGCGGGCGGCTTTTTGAATGGCGATGTTGTCACGCCACACGCCTTTGGAATATCCGGCATGGCCGGAATAATAGGCGAGGTAGAGATTGTAGGGATCGTTGAGCGCAATACCGTTCTGGCGGTTGCTCTTGGCGTGATACCAGCCAACGAAGTGGATTGCGTCGGTGAAGTCAGTGCGGCTGGCATTCCAGCGTCCGGTTTCACGCTGATAAACTTTCCACGTGCCATCCAGCGCTTGGGCATAGCCATAGGCAGTGGATTTGCGTCCCCACGGAATGAAGCCGAACAGCTTGTTGCGGGGCGGGCGGGCATAGGGCTGGAAGCTGGATTCGGTGTAGATCGTTGCCATCATGACCGGAACCGGCACTCCGAACTCCCGCTCAGCGGCCCGCGCATCTTTTTTCCAGTTGTTGAATACGCCGTCCCGCTGGTCAAAAATCGCACAGGCATTGGTAATCTGCGACGGTGCAGTCGCGCAACCAGCCAAGGCTACCAAAAGAAAAACGACGACAAATACGCCACGCATCGCGAAACCTCTCGTTCCGCCTATTACTAAATTGTAAATCTTAACGGTCGGTTTTGAGACAAGGTTAATGCAAATGCGCGTTATTAACGTTTTGTCAGCATTTGCGCCTTGCCTCAGAGGCGACCCATGGCAGCGGCCATCTGGTACAGTGCAAGGGCCGCAGCCGTTGCCGCATTGAGACTATCAAGCTGCGGGGACTGGGAAATGCGCGCCGTGTGAAACCGCGAGAGAACATCCGGCGGCAAGCCATCGCCCTCTGTGCCGATCACCAGTGCCATCCTGTTCGATGCCTTGATCTGGCGGATTTCAGTGATGCCTGCCGGGGACAGGCTCCAGATGTCGAAGCCTTCTGCGGACAATGTTTCCAGCATCTCAAGCCCCGCGCCGCCGCGGTGATAGGGAACCGACAGCACGGAGCCTACAGAGACGCGCAGGGATTTTCGATAGAGCGGATCGCAGCAGGTGGAATCCAGGAAAACGGCATCTGCGTAAAAGGCGGCGGCATTGCGAAACATTGCGCCGAGATTATCGTGATTGGAAATGCCACAACCGGCCAGCACGAGCGATGAGTGCGGCAATTGGCCAAGGGTCACGCCCATGTCCCGGTCGCTCTTTCGCTTCCCCAGCGCCAGAATTCCCCGGTGCAGATGAAAACCAACAATGGCATCCAGCACCGATGCCTTGGCTACATAGATCGGGACATCGGATGGGAAGTCGCAAAGAATATCGGCGACGCCTGCCAGGCGGTTTTCGAGAATGAGAATGCTTTCTGCCTCGAAATCACGTCCAGCCTTGTGGGCTGCGGCCAACATTCGCAGCACGACGGTGCCCTCAACGATGAAGCGTCCCTGTCTGCCCGTCAGATCACGCTCACGGATATCTTTGAAATCCGCGATGCGAGGGTCGTCTGCGTCGGTTATTGGCGTTAGCGCGAGATCACCTTGCATCGATGGTGATATCAGCCACGAAACGACCTGCCTGAATGTTGAAGACCAGCGCCTTGCGCGTACCATTGGCCAGGCGTCCGTAAAACAGCATGTCGCCGTTGGCGAACGAGACGTTCTCGATGGCGAAGCCCTGCGGCAGGCTGGCGGTGGCGGCAACCGGCGCATCGGAGGGAACGGTGGTCGTCGCAGTTGTTGTCGTGGTCTTAGACGGGCCGACGGCCTTATAGACAACTGCGCCGAAGACAGCCATAAGGCTGATAAACATCACGGAGCCCGACACGATCTGCAACCGGATCATCTTGCGGCGAACTTTTTCCATGGCCGGGTCTAGCGGCTGGTCGTCCTGTTCGGCTTGCTCGATCTGCGTCATCGGGATCCTTGGATATTGTTGAGTGATCGGAAAATAAGAATGAACGACCCCTTTAAACAAGGCGGAGACGCAAGGAAAGTCCTGATTGCCGGCGAAGATGCCGAAGGCCGTATCGACGCGTGGTTGGCAGCCGAGGTCGGTGGCGATCTTTCACGCAGCCGCATCAAGGCGCTGATTGAGCAGGGGGCTGTTTTTCTCAATGAAAAAGCCGTGACCGAGCCAAAGAAGAAGGTGCAGCCGGGCGACCGCATCGAGATTACCATGCCGGAGCCGGAAGATCCCGAACCCAAGGGTGAAGATATTCCGCTTGAGGTGGAATATGAGGACGAGGATCTGATCGTTCTGCTGAAGCCTGCGGGCCTTGTTGTGCATCCCGGTGCTGGCAACTGGACGGGAACTCTGGTCAACGCGCTTATTCACCATTGTGGTGACAGCCTTTCCGGCATTGGCGGCGTGAAGCGCCCCGGCATTGTTCACCGGCTGGACAAAGAAACCAGCGGCGTCATGGTCGTTGCCAAGAACGACAATGCGCATCGCAAGCTTGCCGCACAATTTGCCGATCACGGCCGCACCGGACCGCTGGAGCGCGCCTATAAGGCCATCGTCTGGGGTCGCCCCAAGACCCTGCGCGGTACGATTGATGCCGCACTTGGGCGCGGCGCTGATCGCACCAAGCGCGCCGTCAAGCGTGAGGATACCGATGATGCGCGCGAAGCAATCACCCATTATGAGGTGATCGAGCGTTATCATGAGAAGCCGGATGCGACCTGCCTTGCTTCCCTCGTGGAATGCCGCCTTGAAACCGGGCGCACGCACCAGATTCGCGTTCACATGGCGCATATCGGGCATCCGCTGATCGGTGATCCCGAATATGGAGCCGCCTTCCGCACCAAGTCTAACCTTTTGCCTGATGAGGCGAAGGAAGTAGTCAACCGGTTTTCAAGGCAAGCTCTGCATGCCTATCTTCTCGCTTTCGAGCATCCACGGACCGGCGAGGTCATGGAGTTTGAAACTGATATGCCTGAAGATATGGAAGAGCTGGCACAGGCACTTCGCGGCTGAGAACAACCACGTTTGAGCCTTATACAGGCACGCAACTCCCGGGGCGGGAGCAGAGCACCTGCTTTTGTGTGGGCGCAGAGTTGCCGCTGGGCGAAAAATGCGGAACGAATTCATGTCTGCGCCGTTTGCATGGCAACGGGTCAGGTAATTTTATAACGCTGCTGTGATCCGCGACGGCTTGAAACGCGTATTTTCAATACATATTTGGTACATGGGTTCGTGTGGGGTCGAAGTTCGACACGCAAATTTGGTTTGCCTGAAAAGGGAGCCAGCCCGGAACAACGATAAGGGGGTGCTTTATGGCCCGCAACAGTTTGCCATCGATTACAGCCGGCGAAGCCGGTCTAAACCGCTATCTTGATGAGATCCGCAAGTTTCCAATGCTGGAGCCGCAAGAGGAATATATGCTCGGCAAGCGTTACGCCGAACATGGTGACCGCGATGCAGCGCATCGGCTGGTAACCAGCCACCTCCGTCTCGTCGCCAAAATCGCAATGGGCTACCGTGGCTATGGCCTGCCTATCGGCGAAGTTGTTTCCGAGGGCAATGTGGGTCTGATGCAGGCAGTCAAGAAATTCGACCCGGAGCGCGGCTTCCGCCTTGCGACCTACGCGATGTGGTGGATCAAGGCGTCCATTCAGGAATATATCCTTCGTTCGTGGTCGCTGGTGAAAATGGGCACCACGGCGAACCAGAAGCGCCTGTTCTTCAACCTGCGTCGCCTCAAGGGTAAAATTCAGGCTATCGACGAGGGCGATCTGAAGCCAGAGCACGTCACCGAGATTGCGACCAAACTTCAGGTGTCTGAGGAAGAAGTCATCTCAATGAACCGTCGCCTGCACGGCGATGCATCACTAAACGCGCCTATTCGGGCTGCGGAGGGTGAAGCAGGGCAGTGGCAGGACTGGCTGGTGGACGACCACGAAAGCCAGGAAACCGTGCTGATCCAGCAGGATGAGCTGGAGACGCGTCGTCGCATGCTGGCAAAGGCAATGGGCGTTTTGAATGAACGCGAACGCCGCATCTTTGAAGCACGCCGTCTTTCCGAAGAGCCGGTGACGCTGGAAGATCTGTCGACGGAGTTCGACATCAGCCGAGAGCGCGTTCGCCAGATCGAAGTGCGTGCCTTTGAAAAAGTCCAGGAAGCGGTTCAGAAAGAAGCGCTGGAAGCTGCAAAGGCGCTGCGTGTGGTCGACGCGTAACCCACTCTTCCTATTTATTTCCATCAATCAAAAGGCCCCGAATGTTTCTATTCGGGGCCTTTTTGTATTGTGTGACGATGATTGCGCGTTACTGGTTGGTCGCGGGAACTGCCGCGCTCCATTCACGCAACGCCGTGTCGAATGCGGCCTTGCCATCAGCACCCTTTTGAAGGGTCAGCAAGGCGCGGCGACCATTGCGGTAGGATACCGGAATGTCGATCCAGTCGCGGGTGCGCATCAGCTCCAGATTGGTCTTCAACGCGTCCGGGAAATCGTTAAGCGCGATCATGTGGAAATCATCGGTGATCTTTGCCGGTACGGCGATCAGCGCGTTTCCACGATCCTGCTCCGTGCTCTTCATGGCAATGCGCTGGACGCTGTCGATTGCGCCGCCTTCGAAGCCTGCACCCACCGAGAACACGATCTCGACCAGATGGCTGGCAGGCAACGATGGATCGGTGTTGCGCTTGAAGGTGATCAATGCGCTCAGGCCACGTCCTGGAATGGTGATCTGACCCTGCACGGTGGCCGAAGGCTTGCCATTCGCATCCGCTTCATTTTGTAGGCCCCAAGAGACGGTGCCTTCAATGGCTGTCGGCACTGTCTGGCCCAGCACTTCCTCATAGAGGAACATGCGATGGCCAGAGGCCGCAGCTGCTGCCTGTGGGGCGGTCGGCTGTCCGGCTGGAGCTGTCGTCGCGCCCGTTGCTGGTGGCGTCTGGGCAGAGGCGTCGGGTGCCGCTTCGGTCTGCTGGTAGACAGACTGGCCTTCGGCGGTCACTGGCTGGCCGTTGGCTCCAGGGCCTGCGCCATCATCCTTTTCGGTGCCATCAGCAAGAAGACGCTGTGTGTATTTCGTGCCCGTAACAGAGCCATCATCAGCCGCCTGCGGTGCGGTGGATGACGCTGGCTGCTGGCCGGTCGTACCGGTCTGCGCCGCCGGTGTGCTTGTTGCAGGCGTGCTGGTTGGCGCGGAGGCCGTTTCGGTCGGCGTTTGCGTTGCCGTGCCGGTGCCGTTCTGAGCCGATTGCACCAGGCCGCCGACCATGTCGTTCAGCGCATCGCGATTGGTCCAAAGAGCATAGGCGCCGCCTGCCAAAAGCACGACGCCGCACAGGCCAAGAACCATGCCCGAATAGTTGCGCTTGCGTTTTTTCTGCGTTCTGTAAGCCGAAGCCGGAATGCCGTCGGCGGCGATGCCTGAGCTGAAATCATCGTTTCTGGCATTGTTCGATATGTTGCCCGACGTGCCATCATAGCCGATCAGCTCTTCCAGATCGTCCCATGGGGTGCGCTCCGCGTCGTCCTTCTTGGGAGACTGTGGTGCGAAGGGATCTTCATCGGCGCGCGGCAGGCCTGGGGTGGATTTTGCCGTCAGGTCAAGCGATGTGTCCTGGAAATAGGTGGAGTAATCTTCGACGACAGCAGGGGGCTGCTTTGGTGCGCCCGTCTGCTGGTCTTGATGCCGCTGATCTTCATCGGCAAAGGTCGGAGCCTCACCAAAGTGGATCTCGTCATGGCGCGTCTCAACCCGCTGATCCTCTGCGACCGCATCCTGATAATAGGGTGACGGGGCGGAGTAGCTAGCATCATAGGGCTGCGCAATATTGGCGTGGAAGACATCGCTGTCATCCGAAGGGCGGGCCGGTTCCCGGTGAAGGTCTTCGTCCACCTGATGAAGTGTGTCTTCATGCGGATAGGTTTCACGATCGTCGGCAGGCGTATCTTGTCCAACCCAGTTTTGGTGGGCGTGATCTTCCGCTTCGGCAGCAACAGGCTCAACCTCAACCTGAGGCGGGGTGAAGCGTGTTACTTCCGTGGCCGTCGTGAAATAGGTCGGTGCTTCAGCTTCACGGCTCACATAGTCATCGACTGGCTCGACATAGCGTTCTTCAGCTTCCGGTTCGTCGTGATATGTTTCTGGCTGAACGGGAGCAGGCTCTAACGGTGCGTAGACCGGGGGCTCTTCTGGAGCTGCAGGCTCCTCATAGGCACGCTGCTCCTCGGCGACGGTTTCCTCATAATAGGGCGAGGAGACATCAGGCGTTGGCGGGGCAGCAACGGGTGCTGCCACCGCTTCGGCGTAATCTTCATCGTCCTCAACGGCGGGAAGCGCCTCGGCGTAGTCACCTTCAACCTCTGCAATGGCTGTGTCCAGCTTCAGAATCTGCCGCTTGAGCAGTTCTTCGGGTGGACGCGGCTTCATGTTCTCAAGCTGGCGCACGACAGCGCTCCGCGCTTTGTCGTACACCTTTGCCCGGTTTTCAGGAGTATTGTTCGCCAAGCCATCCACGGCCTTGCGAATGACTGCTACAAAATCCGCCATAAGCACTTTCTCGTCGAGGCCAATGACGTTCTGGCCTGATATGGTTTACCAAACATGATCGTTGAGGACATTAGTCCTCAAACGGATCAGTCACAAGTATGGTGTCATCCCGCTCGGGGCTGGTGGATAGAAGCGCAACAGGCGCTCCGATCAACTCCTCGACCTGGCGGACATATTTGATAGCTTGAGCAGGCAAATCCGCCCATTTGCGGGCGCCGACTGTGGATTCTTTCCAGCCTTCAAGCGTGATGTAGATGGGCTCGACGCGCGCCTGCGCGCCCTGGCTTGCTGGAAGATGCTCGATTTCCTGACCATCCAGCTTGTAGCCGACGCAGATCTTCAATTCTTCCAGACCGTCGAGAACATCGAGCTTCGTCAGGGCAATGCCGGTGATGCCATTGGTTGCAACGGACTGGCGAACCAGTGCAGCGTCAAACCAGCCGCAACGGCGCTTGCGGCCCGTAACGGTGCCGAATTCATGACCTTTTTCGCCGAGGAACTGGCCAATTTCATCGTGCAGTTCCGTCGGGAAGGGGCCTTCGCCAACGCGTGTCGTATAGGCTTTGGTGATGCCGAGAATATAGCCCAGCGAGCCCGGACCCATGCCCGAACCTGCCGATGCCTGACCGGCGACCGTGTTGGACGAGGTAACATAGGGATATGTGCCGTGGTCGATATCGAGCAACGAGCCCTGCGCACCTTCAAACAGGATGCGTTCGCCAGCGCGGCGCTTCTTGTCGAGCAGAAGCCATACGGTTTCGCTGAATGGCAGGATCTTGTCTGCGACAGATGTCAGCTCTTCCATGATGGTTTCATGGGAGACTTCCGCAGCGCCGAAGCCGCGACGTAGCGCATTGTGGTGGGTCAGAATACGGTCGACCTTGGCGGAAAGAGCGTCCTTGTCTTCCAGATCCATGACGCGGATGGCGCGGCGGCCAACCTTGTCTTCGTATGCCGGGCCGATACCGCGACGGGTCGTGCCAATCTTGGTGCCGCTGTTGGAGGCGGCGTCTTCGCGCATGCCATCCAGCTCGCGGTGCAGCGAGAGGATAAGAGTTGCGTTGTCGGCAATCCGCAGGTTCTGCGGCGTGACCTTGACGCCCTGGGCGTCCAGACGTCCGATTTCTGCGATCAGCGCGTGCGGGTCAACGACGACGCCGTTGCCGATAACGGCGAGCTTGCCGGGGCGCACCACGCCAGAGGGCAAAAGCGACAACTTATAGCTGACGCCATCAATGACGAGCGTATGACCTGCGTTATGACCACCCTGGTAGCGCACGACGACGTCTGCGCGCTCCGAAAGCCAATCAACGATCTTACCCTTGCCTTCATCGCCCCACTGCGAGCCGACCACCACGACATTCGTCATTTCTTGCTTTCCTGCTCCTGGCGCTGAAACGCCCCTTACTAAAACCCGCGAATGTATACTGCGTTGTTTTGCGGAAAGCGACCCTGTTTATGGGGAGAATCCTTGTTTTTCCGGCACAATTCGGTTTCGAGGCGCTATCCTTGGCCCGATGCCTCCTTGCGGAACGCGAATCGGCGGTGCAGAACAGCGGCGGTTGTTGATCTGAAAGTCGAAAATCCGTGTCATCCAGAGCCTATCTCGTTTTGATCATTGCCACACTGTGCTGGGGCGGCAACGCCGTGGCGGGAAAGCTGGCGGTTGGACATGTCAGCCCCATGGTTCTGACATTTCTGCGGTGGGCCATAGCGGTGGCCGTGATAACCGCAATATCCCTGCCGCACCTGCGCCGCGACTGGCCGGTTGTAAAAACGCGGTTGCCCTATTTTTTCGCTTTGGGTGCAGTGGGCTACACGTGTTTCAACGCCACGCTCTACACCGCGCTGAAACATACCTCGGCTATCAATGTTGCCGTCATTCAGGCTGGCATTCCCATGGTCATATTTGCGCTGAACTTCGCGCTATTCCGCACGCGGATTTTCGCGGGCCAGATCATCGGTTTCATTTTGACCATTACGGGTGTGTCGCTTCTCGCCTCCCACGGTGATCTCTTGTCACTTTTGCACCTCGACATGAACATTGGCGACGCCATCATGCTGCTCGCGGTTCTGTCCTATGCCATCTATACCGTGATGCTGCGCTGGAAGCCTGTCGTTAACTGGCGCACGCTGATGGCCATTCCGGCCATGGCCGCCTTGGTGTCGTCGGTTCCGCTGCTGTTGTGGGAAGTTTCGCAGGAGACGGCCCAGTGGCCGGACGCAAAAGGCTGGGTGATAACGGTTTACACCGCGCTGTTTGCATCTCTCGTCGCGCAGATCTTCTTCATCATGGGTGTTGAGCGTATCGGGCCTAACCGTGCCGGGCTTTTCATCAATCTCATCCCGGTGTTCGGCACTTTTCTGTCCGTGCTCATCCTTGGAGAGATCCTGCATCCCTACCAGCTGATTGCCTTGCTGCTGACGCTGACAGGCATAGCCGTTGCAGAAAGAAAAAAACCGCCGGTTCCATGAGGAAACGGCGGCAAGTTGGTCATGTATTCAAAAATGCGTGGTCAGTTGGCCGCAAACGACTGATCAAACCCAGCGAAATAATCATCCAGTGCGGATCTCATCTGAGATGCCGCCAGATCGAGCGTGCAGGCGCTGCCAACAGGCGCGACAGCTGCAACGACGTTTCGTTCGATAGACATAAATCCGCGGGCAAATCCGCCGGGGCCTGCCGCTTCAGCGTGGCTTGCAACAGACGCGATAACGATGCCACAGATGGCGGCAGCAAAGAGTTTCTTCAGCATTGTCATACCCCGTTTTTGCGTCGGCCAGCTTGGTGCCGGTCTTGTCCGCTTTGTTCTGTCGGCGCCAGAGGCTTTGCGTCTGGGCCAGTGATGACGACATTACAGGGCGGGCTTTTCAGGGGCTTTAAACAGATAGCTACAATTTTATCCGTTGTTATTTTTAATGCGAACGATCTCGATTTTTCTTCGCGAGATGAAAACGGTCAGCTGTTTTGTTGAGCCACAAGGTCGCTGGCGCGGCTTGCCAGGTTCTTACGACCGGTTTGGCTGGATGCAGCAGCGATCATGGATGGGATGGGAGAGGCGCTGCCTTCCTGGGCCATGGTCAGCGCGATCATGCGTGCGGCGATCTGCGAGATTTCCCGGCGAATCGCTTCGTCATTGCCGCTGCCTCGGCTGTTCAGTAATCGCTCGGTCAAAGCCGTGCCCTGGTTGCGAATATCCTCGATTTCACGGGCGATCCTCTCGGGTGAGGCGGCCTGGGTGTTTGCTGCCACGACGGTTGCGGCTGCGGCAACCACACTTGGTTCCAGGGCTGCAGGCTTTGCGGTGTTTTCCACGAGGGCCTTCAGCCTTGCAGTTTCCTGTGTGCGGCGTTCCAGCAGGAGTTCCTTATCGGCGTGGCGCGCGGCTTCCTGGGCCAGCTGCTCTTCCAGCCGCGCGACCTTGCGGCTTTCGCGGTTAACATTGCTGGACAGTTCGCGGTTTCTGGACGTCACTTCATCAAGTTCTTTTGTCAGCGCTTCCCGCTCATTGCGCCACGAGGCGGCTTTATGCCTGGCTTGTTCAACTTCCAGATCCCGGGCAGACAGGGCGATCTTCAGATCGTCAAATTCGCGGGAAATGGCGCTGATGCGCTTGGTTAGGCCGGAAATTTCCTGCGTGCGGGAAATCGCGGTTTCCTCGGCGTCGCTCAAAGCTGATTTCAGCCGGGCTGCCGTATCTTCATGCCGACGCGCTTTGGCGCGCAGATCGCTGGCTTCCAGCCGCATCTGTTCCAGCTCGGATGTCAGCTCACGGGTTTCGTTCAGCAGCTTGCCTGCTTCGTCCAACGCACCAGCATTACGAAATTTCAGGGAAAGAGCTTTTTCACGCTCTGCATCCAGTTCCTGGCGGGTGCGGGCGTTTTCTGCCGCGTATAAAGCGCGGGCCATATCCTTTTGCGCGCGCACTTCCTGCGGGCTGATTGGCATCGTGGCGCGCAGGCGCTTTTCCGTATAGACGACGATGCGGCGATGGATCGCGGGTGCCATTAGCGACACAAGGAGAATGGCGGTGAGAAAACCCAGGCCGAAAAGAAGTGAGTACTCGATCACGCAGCGCGTCTCCATACGAAATACAGTGCCGGAAACCGTCTAGGTCGTTCATATCCCGGTCTATTCCATCGGCGCTATGTCTTGCACGCCAATCTTGCGTCAGGCCTTATACCAGGTGAGACGACATTTCTGCCAGCCGCAGAGTCATGCCACTCAGAACGGGTTCCACGTCGGCTGTGGGGTCAGTTTCAGGTAGCCGACATTGATGCCAAGACGGGCGCCGATACCGGTTCTGATTGGCGCAATGGTCACATCGCTGTTTTTCAACACGGTCATGCCCACGCCAGCAACGATGAAAGCGGAGCCGCTGACGCCACCATAACGGCGGTACAGAGAGTTCACCGCAGGCAGGTTATAGACAAGCATCATGGCGCGTGTGCCTTGGCCACCATAGTCCAGACCGAGCGAGGGGCCCTGCCAGAAGACTGGGTGCTGACCGGCATTCTTGGTGTAGAGCTGGCCTTCGCCATAGGTCAGGCCTGCGACGAACGCGCCTGAGCCTTCCTGGCCCAGAATATAACCATTGGGCAGGCCATATTGCTGGAATGCACGTTCAACGACCTTGGCCAGTCCGCCCGTCGTTTCGCCAAAGAACCCATGTCCGGCGTCAACAATTTCCTGTAGGGAATATTGGTCGCTGCTTTGGGCAGAGGCTTGCGCGGCACACACGAAAAGGCTCGTGAACGCCAGGAAAATTCTGAAGAGTCCGAGGCGTGCGATGGTGCGGAGTTCGGTCAGTCGCATCTTCAATTCCGTCCGTCTGTTTCGTTCGTTTTGCCCTGTTAAGACATTTGGCATTTTGAAACCATGATATTAACAATCGGTTTACCAAATATGGTGTCATTATGGCTTAATAATTTCCACACCGTCCGCGCAGCCTTGCGCAGGAGAAAATTTTATGACGAGCAAACCGAATCTGATGCTGTCCGGCCCCGATCTTGCGGCGCTGCTGTGCAGTCGCGTCTGCCATGATGTGATTTCGCCTGTTGGTGCAATCAACAACGGGCTGGAGCTACTGGATGAGGGCGGCTCGGACGAAGATGCGCTGGACCTGATCCGCACCTCGGCGCTCAACGCATCGGTCCGCCTCAAATTCGCACGACTGGCATTCGGTGCGTCCGGTTCCGCCGGAGCGTCCATCGATACGGGCGAGGCCGAAAAGGCCGCCAAGGACTTCGCCGCCGCTGAAAAGAAGGCCGAGGTGAGCTGGACCGGCCCGCGCGCGATCATCCCGAAGAACCGCGTGAAGATGCTGCTCAACCTCTTCCTCGTGGCCTACAGCGCCATTCCACGTGGCGGCAATGTCGATATCGTTCTGGAAAACCCGGAAACCGATGCCCGATTCGAAATTACCGTCAAAGGCCGCATGATGCGCGTTCCGGCCAAATTTGCCGCGATTTCGCAGGGTACAGAAGAAGAGGCGATCGATGCACATTCCGTGCAGCCTTACTACACGCTGCTGATGGCTGAAGAAGCCGGCATGAAAATTGGCTATGAAGCGCATGAAGACCGTATCGTCTTCACTGCATCCATGCTGGAAGCCGCTTAAATACCTTGCGCATGTGATAATTCGAACCGGGCGGCCCTGCGCTGCCCGGTTGTTCTGTTTCACATTATCTAGTCCGGCACTCCATCACCGCGTTCAGGTAGGCCTGATTGTCGATGCGAAAGTGCGTTTGGCCAGTCATCACAAATCCGTTGGCCCTGTAAAATTCCAGCGCGGCGCTATTTTCGGAATTGACCGACAACCACACGGTTTCGATCTCTTTGGAAGCACATATTGCCAGGGCTGCCTGCAAAAGGCGCTTCCCTATGCCCTTGCCATGGTGCATCGGCTGGACATAAAGCGTCTTGATCTCAGTCTGTGCCTTGCTTGGGGAAGGCGCGGGCTCTTAAAGGAAACCCTTATAAAGCCGTCGATGCCATCCTCGTTTTCGGAAACGACGAGATGGTCGTTGACGCTGCCAAGGATTGCTTCGAATCGCTGCGAGGTGAATTCGCTGAGCGCGTAATCGGCAAAGAATGCGTTCACGCCACGGCGCAGATAGGTGCCAATCCAGACCTCCATGGAAATCGCGGCAAGGCTTGAAGCGTCGGACGGCAGGGCGTCTCTGATTCTCAAAGTCATCGTTCCACTCACCGAAGGTAATTGCGCTGAATGCTTACTCCAAAAACGAGAAAAACCGCCTCTGAGGGCGGTTTTCAGGGATCATGCCTGCGGGCGTAATCAAGCGGTTTCGAGATATTCCGTCGCGCCATCCGGCTCGCGCAGAACGTAGCCACGGCCCCAGACGGTTTCGATGTAGTTCGCGCCGCCTGCAGCGTTTGCCAGCTTCTTGCGCAGTTTGCAGATGAAAACGTCGATGATCTTCAGTTCAGGCTCATCCATGCCGCCGTAGAGATGGTTGAGGAACATTTCCTTGGTGAGCGTCGTACCCTTGCGAAGCGAAAGAAGCTCCAGCATCTGGTATTCCTTGCCCGTCAGGTGAACGCGCTGGCCGCCGACTTCAACAGTCTTGGCATCCAGATTGACGATCAGCTCGCCCGTGGAGATGACCGACTGGGCATGTCCCTTGGAGCGACGAACGATAGCGTGAATGCGAGCGACGAGCTCATCCTTGTGGAAAGGCTTCGTCATATAGTCGTCGGCGCCAAAGCCAAGGCCGCGAACCTTGTCTTCAATACCCGCCATGCCTGACAGAATCAGGATCGGGGTCTTTACCTTGGACAGGCGAAGCGTTCTCAGAACCTCGTAGCCAGACATGTCGGGCAGGTTGAGGTCGAGCAGAATGATGTCGTAATCGTAGAGTTTTCCAAGATCTACACCTTCCTCTCCAAGATCGGTCGTATAGACATTGAAACTTTCCGACTTCAGCATCAGCTCAATGCTCTGAGCTGTTGCGCTGTCGTCTTCGATTAGTAGAACCCGCATAATTATCCCCTTTGCCGCCGCGGAAGGTAAATGATTGCCTTTTGCGCGATACGGATCCAGTCGTTGCCTGATTTGCAGGCTGCCACCAAATGGTTAACAAATTCTAATTACCTTTGGCAAGGTGCGAAGAATTTATTAAAATCTGGTTCCAGACTACTGTTTTTCAACGCGAATCCGCATCACCAAAATTGAATCATAACGTGAACAGATCCCGTTAAGTGACTCAATCGACTCCTACATTGTCGTTCCCGTGTTTTTTCGGGCTTGGCGTTTACCGACCTTTAAATGATCTGCCTTATCATTAACGATGCCCGTAAACGAAAGGTTAACAGCGTCGATTTTTTATTAACGTTGGGTAACTTTTAAGAATCATTCCGGCACATGCCTGGGTGAAGGGTCGGTTCCAGTTTTTACCGGGGTCTCGCTATCCACGGAGTATTGCGTATGAAGTCGCGTGACAGCCTAGTTCGCCTGAAGGAATTTCAGGTCAACGAAAAACGTCGTCAGTTGCAGCAGTTGCAGATGATGATGTCCGAATTCGAACGAATGGCCAAGGAATTGGTCCATCAGATTTCTCTGGAGGAGAGCAAATCAGGAATCACCGATCCGACACATTTCGCCTATCCGACCTTTGCCAAGGCTGCACGCCAGCGCGCAGATAATCTTCAGGTTTCCATCCGCGAACTGAAGATGCAGGAAGAAGCCGCCGAAGCCGTTCTGGAAGAAGTCCAGGCTGAATTCGAGCGGGCGACCGCGCTTGAAACACGAGACGTTGCTATTCGCGCTCGCGCGTGAGGAGGCTTCGAAATTAACGTCTTCATTGACGGTGGCCAGTGGATCAGGAGGCTGCTTTCAATGGCTGACGTTTGCCTATGTCGTCGGAACGTCATTGGATGTCCGGCGCTAATTGTCTTTCACGACACGAAAAATCACCGCTCCCCCGGGGGCGGTTTTTTTATGCGACGTGATTTGGCGGCAGGGATCGGTTACAAACTGTAACAAAGGGAGGTCCGGCCAATGAAAGACTTAGCAGGAGTGGTGAAGGCGCAAAAAATAACGCGCGGATCATGTCTGTGTGGGCGGGTGAATTGGGAATTTCGCGGCTAGATTTCAGACGCAACGATCTGCAACTGTACCGCCTGTCGCCGTTACGGCGTTCTGTGGGCTTATGACTATGACGGCCACGGAATTTCAATAAAAGATCCGCATGAACAGCTCGTTGGCTATCAGCGCGAATCGAATGTTCTGTCGTTCAGATTCTGTACAACGTGCGGCAATCTGGTCTCATGGCGCAGAACGAAAGCGGAGGAGGACGGGCGCGTCAGGGTTGCCGTGAATTTGCGGCTGGCTGAGCCTGCGGACGTCGCTGATATTCCGATCATCCGGTATGAGGGTTTGCAAAGCCACAAGGATTTGCCGTCTGATCGGCGAACCGTGACAGATGTCTGGTTCTGAGCCAGGTCTAAGTCCGACATCGCCAAGAGCGGGAAATTGCTCTCTGCTAACCTGTGCTTCCAAAAGAAATCAGCGCCACGCATTCCCTTTCATTTCAGGGAATGGTGACGCTTGATCCTGTCGATGACGCCCTCTAAAAGAAGACGGCGCAAACTAGTGGCGGTATTGCTGGATACGCGTGGTGCGCAGACCTGCAAGGCCGTGGTCACTGATGGATGACTGCCAGGAGAGGAATTCCTCTACTGTCAGCGTATATCGTTCGCAGGCTTCCTCGAGGCTTAACAGTCCTCCTCGTACCGCGGCGACAACCTCTGCTTTTCGCCTGATGACCCAGCGGCGCGTGTCCGCGGGGGGCAAGTCGGCAATCGTCAAAGGGCTGCCATCGGGGCCGATGACATATTTAACTCGTGGGCGTATCATTTCGGTCATTGGACACTCTACACAAACTCAAGACCATATTTGATGCACTTTAGGACCGTACCTTTAAAAATTACCTAAGCTGCTTGAGAGAATTTGTTAAGAATTTGAATGGTTTCGCCTGATTTGTTCGAGCTTTGCTGGATTCTTGCGCCCAAAAGAAAAATTCATTTTGTCGCTTTTTCTGCCATTTTTTATGAATCTCATTTCGTGAGGAATTTATAATATAAGTATTTTGGCGTGAATCCCGTGATGTCGCGTCTTGGAAGGCCGGGTCCAGACGCTCATGGGCAGGTTCACCTGCCCCCGACCTTGAGCCGGCGGCAGGTGTTGGGAAATGCGTCAGAGCATAGCCAAGCTCATTTCAGTCTTTCCCACCCCATAGGCCAGTTGGCATGTGCCGCTGTGAGCGAGCGACAAGCGGTCATTTACGGTGAGTGAAACGAGGAAGGTGGCCGATTGCAGGCTTTCTGCGGCGGAGGTCGTCCCGTTCAGCGCAAAAGAACTTGCCGTACCGTTGATCCTGACGGTGACTGTGTGGCCAGAGGATGAGACGACAGCGAGTGACAGTGTCAGCGCGTAGATGCCGGTGACGGGAACCCGAACTTCTTTCAGCGTATCAACCACGACATTGCCAAGCGCAAAGCCTCCCTGCTGGATGCCAAGGGTTGTGAAGCCCGAGACTGAGCCTGCCGCATGGGAAATATTGCCGCTTGCTCGCCCGGCGCGCACCAGCGGTCTTGCGGGCATGGAAACGTGGCCAGCGCCAGAAACGGAAAGCGCGGTCGTCCATGTCGCGCCATCTGCGGAGGTTTTGATGGTGAAACTGTCATTTCCAGCCAGTCCCATTTCGGCCCTGCCGCTCCAGTTGGACTGAAACAGCAATGAAGCCGTGTCAGCCGCCGTTGCCTTGTTGACCTTTATCTGGTGCCCACCGCCCGACGACGCATTGGTGAAGAGCGTCGCTGCTGCCGCCACGGCCAGCCGGTTTGTGTCGTCAGCACTCGCATTCACCCCCAATTGCTCAAAGCTGGCGATAGTTGGCAGCGCAATCGCCTGCCATGCACCGTTCTGCAAGGCCTTGAAGCGCATGGTCTCCAGAAACCATGCGCGCCAACCGTCTTGCGGGGTGACATAGATCCACGCACCATCCTGCCGGAAAGCCAGCTTTCCTGCCTTGCCTGCCCATTCGCCTGTGGGAGAGGGGGATATGAGAAAGCAGTCGCCTTCCGCAGGCGTTGGCGGCGGTTCTGCCGCTTCGGTGCGGATGACCAGTTGCGTGATGGCATCGAGCCTTTGCAGGGCCTCATTGTGGGTGACGTGCTTCTGCGCCTGGGAAGGCAGAATATAAGGCAGTTCAAGTCTCGTTGTCTGTTCTGTCATGGCTCAATCTCCGTTGCGAGCGAGATTGTGCAGTCGTGGAAGGTGCCATTGAGAAAAAAACGAAAATATTTTTGATGAAGGTGAACCGTGCCGCAGCCCTCAGGGCATTGCACCCCAGGCAATGAAATCCGGGTTGGCAAGCGCGTCTTCGGTTCCGTCGGTAATCTCATAGCGCAGGGGAAGACCGGCCATATCCAGCGTGATGCCACCGGCAGCCCGTAATACGGCATCGCCAGCGGCGGTATCCCACATCATGGTGCGGCTGAAGCGCGGATACACATCGGCAGCGCCCTCGGCCAGCATGCAGAATTTCAGCGAGGAGCCAATGGATATGCTGTCGATCAAGCCATGCTCGGCCACAAAGGCTTCGGTTTTCGGCGTGCAGTGCGAACGGCTGATGACGGCAATGGGGATTGTCGGCTTGGCGCGGCAGCGAACCCTGCGCACATCCATCTCTTCAAACGCATCCGAGACATGGACCTTGCAGGCCGTCTCACCGTCTCCTGTCCAAAGGACCTTGAGTGCCGGTGCATAGACGACGCCCAGAACCGGTGTGCCGTCACGCACCAACGCTATGTTGACGGTAAAATCCTGCTTGCCGGAGATAAACTCCTTGGTGCCATCCAGCGGATCGACAAGGAAAAACTCGTTTCGTGTTTGCGGCACAATGCCGTGGGCCGCCGCCTCTTCTGCAATCACGGGAATATCGGGAAAGTGCTGTGCCAGTGCATCAAGGATAATGTCTTCTGCCCGTTGATCGGCTTCGGTCACGGGGGAACAGTCGTTCTTGTAGGTGACGTGCGGACCGGCGGCATGGACCGCCATGATCTCTCTGCCAGCCATCAAGGTGGCTGCGGTTAAAATATCGAGCATTGAAGTCCCCTAGACATCGTAGACGCTGTCCCTAGCAGAGACGACATAAGCTTTTCGAGCCCGGTTTACAACGCAAGGAACGTGCCGTTCATTTCTGGAAATGATGATGCTTTGCGTGGAATTGACGGGCGTCAGCTGTTTTTTGCGGCATCTCATGCTGAAATTCTGACCGTTGTGGAGCTTCGTCAGGCATTCACTGGGGAAATTCCAAATAATAAGCTGTTTTACAGATTTTTGACTTCACATTTTTTTCGAACGCGATATGGGTTTTAGACAAGGGGGACAAAAAATGCAGCCCCCGGAAGCAACATAACGAGACCTGTTTCGCAGAGAATAGGTCCGGGGGAAAGATATGGAGTACTTCGTCCAGCAGCTCATAAACGGGCTGACTCTTGGCTCGATCTATGGCCTCATCGCTATCGGCTATACGATGGTTTACGGCATTATCGGCATGATCAACTTCGCCCATGGCGATATCTTCATGCTTGGCGGCTTCGCTGCATTGATCGTCTTCCTTATTCTCACATCGTTTTTTGCCGGTATTCCGGTCGCGATCCTTCTTCTGGTCATGATGGTCGTCGCGATGCTGATGACCGGCCTGTGGAACTGGGCGATTGAACGTGTGGCCTATCGCCCGCTGCGCGGCTCATTCCGCCTTGCGCCGCTGATTACCGCCATCGGCATGTCGATTGCACTGTCCAACTTCATTCAGGTCACGCAGGGCCCGCGCAACAAGCCGATCCCGACGCTGGTGACGGATGTCTACCATTTCGGCGCCATCACGATTTCGCTGAAGCAGTTGCTGATCGTTGTGATCACGTCCGTCCTGCTGCTTGCCTTCTGGTATATCGTCAACAAGACGCCTCTTGGCCGTGCGCAGCGCGCAACCGAGCAGGACCGCAAGATGGCAGCACTTCTGGGCGTTGACGTCGACCGTACGATTTCCATCACCTTCGTCATGGGTGCCGCACTCGCCGCAGTCGCAGGCTCCATGTATCTGATGTATTACGGTGTTGCATCCTTCAACGATGGCTTCATTCCAGGTGTGAAGGCGTTTACCGCCGCTGTTCTCGGTGGCATTGGTTCGCTGCCCGGTGCGGTGCTCGGTGGGTTGCTGATCGGACTTATTGAGAGCCTATGGTCGGCGTATTTCTCCATCGCCTACAAGGATGTTGCGGCGTTCGCCATCCTCGCATTCGTGCTGATTTTCAAGCCGACCGGTATTCTCGGCCGTCCGGAAGTCGAGAAGGTTTAAGATCATGGCAAATATCGCTTCTGAAAAAGAAACGCCTGGTCCAAGCGTGATGGCTCAGGCTGTGAAAGAAGGCTTCTTCGCGGGTCTCGTCTCGCTGGGAATGTTCATTCTTTATGTCGGTATCGTGACCTATCAGGATATCAACAACCAGTTGATCTGGGGCACGCGCTGGGGCCTTTTGGCCATCTTCGTCGGCGTCGCAGCGGTCGGTCGCTTCCTCGTCGTCGGTTTCCTGCGTCCGCATTTCGATCGTCGGAAGATGGCGAAGGCGAAGACCGGAATTCTGGAAATTTCCGAGGATAAAGGCTTCTTCCACAAGCACTTCCTGAAGATCGCCCTGGTCTTCCTGCTGATCTACCCGGCCATCGCCGTGGGTCTGTTCGGCTTTCAGGGATCGTTGAAGCTTGTCGATAACTTCGGCATCCAGATCCTCATCTATGTGATGCTGGCCTGGGGCTTGAACATCGTCGTTGGTCTCGCCGGTCTGCTCGATCTGGGTTATGTGGCCTTCTATGCGGTCGGCGCTTATTCCTACGCGCTTCTTTCCAGCTATTTCGGTCTGTCCTTCTGGGTTCTGCTTCCCATGGCCGGTATTCTGGCTGCGTTCTGGGGCATCATCCTTGGCTTCCCGGTTTTGAGACTGCGCGGCGACTATCTCGCCATCGTGACGCTCGCCTTCGGTGAAATCATCCGGCTTGTGCTTTTGAACTGGACTGAGGTCACCAAGGGAACCTTCGGTATTTCCGGCATCGCGAAAGCATCCATTTTCGGTATCTGGTCTTTCGATGTCGGCGCACCAAACAACTTCGCCAAGGTCTTCGGCCTGCCGATGTCCTCATCCTACTACAAGATCTTCCTGTTCTACGTGATCCTGCTTTTGTGCATGCTCACCGCCTACGTCACGATCAAGTTGCGCCGCATGCCGATCGGTCGTGCGTGGGAAGCGCTGCGCGAAGACGAAATTGCTTGCCGCTCGCTCGGTATCGATACGGTCAAGACGAAGCTCACAGCCTTTGCAACAGGCGCGATGTTCGGTGGTTTCGCGGGTTCATTCTTCGCGGCTCGTCAGGGTTTCGTATCGCCTGAAAGCTTCGTGTTCCTGGAATCCGCTGTCATTCTCGCCATCGTCGTTCTTGGCGGCATGGGGTCGCTGACAGGTATCGCCATCGCGGCGGTCGTCATGGTCGGTGGCACAGAGTTGCTGCGTGAAATGGAATTCCTCAAGCACGTCTTCGGTCCTGATTTCACGCCGGAACTTTACCGTATGCTGCTGTTCGGTCTGGCGATGGTTATCGTCATGCTGTTCAAACCACGCGGCTTTGTTGGTTCTCGCGAACCCACGGCCTTCCTGAAGGAGCGCAAGTCCATCTCCGGCAGCTTCACCAAGGAAGGTCACGGCTGATGGCTTCCGGGAACATTGACATGACAAAAGACACGATTCTCAAAGTCGAACATCTATCCATGCGCTTTGGTGGTCTGATGGCCATCAACGACTTCTCCTTCGAGGCGAAGCGTGGCGAGATCACTGCCCTGATCGGTCCGAACGGGGCAGGCAAGACAACTGTCTTCAACTGCATCACCGGCTTCTACAAGCCGACAATGGGCATGATAACGATGTGCCGGAAAACCGGTGAGGAGCATCTCCTCGAACGGTTGCCGGATTTCGAAATCACCAAGAAGGCCAAGGTTGCGCGTACCTTCCAGAACATCAGGCTGTTTTCCGGCCTGACGGTTCTTGAAAACCTGCTGGTCGCGCAGCACAACGCCTTGATGAAGGCGTCGGGCTACACCTTCCTCGGTCTGCTCGGCATGCCGGTTTATAAGAAGGCAGCCGCAGGGGCGATCGAGAAGGCCAAATATTGGCTCGATAAGGCAGAGCTGACCGACCGGGCCGATGATCCGGCTGGCGATCTTCCCTACGGCGCACAGCGCCGTCTGGAAATTGCCCGCGCCATGTGCACCGAGCCTGAGCTTCTTTGCCTTGACGAGCCGGCTGCTGGCCTCAACCCGAAGGAATCGCTTGCGCTCAACAACCTGTTGCGTGGCATCCGGGCTGAAGGCACGTCTCTGCTTCTGATCGAGCATGACATGTCGGTGGTCATGGAGATTTCCGACCATGTCGTGGTTCTCGAATATGGCCGCAAAATTTCCGATGGCACGCCTGACCATGTGAAGAACGACCCGAAGGTCATCGCCGCCTATCTGGGTGTCGAGGATGATGAAGTGGAAGAAGTGATTGCAGAAGAACTTGACGGGGGAACGGTTTGATGTCCGGTGAAGCCCTTCTCAAAGTCCAGAACGTCGAAACCTATTACGGCAATATCCGCGCCCTTGCCGGTGTGGATGTGCACGTCAACAAGGGCGAGATCGTCAGCCTTATTGGTGCTAACGGCGCTGGCAAGTCGACGTTGATGATGACGATCTGCGGCAGTCCGCAGGCCCGCTCAGGCTCTGTCATTTTCGATGGTGAAGACATTACCAACGTACCGACCCATATGATTGCGCGTCGTCGTATCGCGCAATCGCCTGAGGGCCGTCGCATATTTCCACGCATGACGGTTCTCGAAAATCTCCAGATGGGTGCCAATCTGGACAATCTGAAATACTTCAAGGAAGACGTGGAAAAGATCTTCACGATGTTCCCGCGCTTGAAGGAACGTCAGAGCCAGCGTGGCGGCACATTGTCTGGTGGCGAGCAGCAGATGCTCTCCATCGGTCGTGCATTGATGTCTCGTCCGAAACTTCTGCTTCTGGATGAGCCATCGCTTGGTTTGGCGCCGTTGATCGTCAAGAGCATCTTCGAAGCGATCAAGACGCTCAACAAGGAAGAGGGCCTGACCGTTTTTCTCGTGGAACAGAACGCTTTTGCCGCATTGAAGCTGTCCGACCGCGCCTATGTCATGGTCAATGGCAAGGTGACGATGAGCGGTTCTGGCCGGGAGTTGCTGGCCAATCCGGAAGTCCGGGCTGCCTATCTCGAAGGCGGTCGTCACTGATCGCTGGTTGCCTGGTCTGGTCCCGCAGGGGTCGACGGGCAGATCATAGATAACGATAAAGTCTGCCGGCAAACGGCGGGCGCCACAAAAAGACAGGCCCTGTCATGGTGATGCAGGGTTACTGATGGGGAAAAAGATGCAGGGACTTTTTTTCGAGAGTGACAGCGGTGTTCGTTATATCTTGCGAGGGCTGGTGGTGCTGCTGGGGTTCTGGACGGCATGGCGCACGGGCAAGTCTGTTGCAGAAAGCTGGGAGAGCTACCCGCGGGTTGTTCTTTACACGCTGCTTCTGGGCGTCGTCATGCGTTTCATGCACTATGCGCTGTTTGCAGGTCCGATGCTGAATGGCTTCTATTACCTGATAGATGTCGCAGTATTGCTGGCTTTTGCAACGGTTGGATTTCGCATGCGCCGCACCAGCCAGATGGTCAATAACTACTACTGGCTGTATGATCGAACTTCATCCTTTTCTTATAAGAAGAAAGATTGACAGCGGCGTTGTTCTGAATTCAGAATACTCGCGAGAGTGGAACAGCTTGCGCAGTTAAGGTGGGTGCTGAGCAGGCAGGGATAATCAACCCAACCATGGAACTGGGAGTAATATAATGAAGAAGTCTCTTCTTTCCGCAGTTGCGCTGACCGCAATGGTCGCCTTCAGTGGTTCTGCCTATGCTGACATTCTCGTTGGCGTTGGCGGGCCTCTGACAGGCCCGAATGCGGCTTTTGGTGCACAGCTCCAGAAGGGTGCTGAGCAGGCTGCGGCAGACATCAACGCTGCTGGCGGAATTAACGGCGAAAAGATCAAGATTGTACTTGGCGACGACGTTTCCGACCCAAAGCAGGGCATCTCGGTTGCCAACAAGTTTGTTGCTGATGGCGTAAAGTTCGTTGTCGGTCACTTCAACTCCGGCGTTTCCATTCCGGCGTCTGAAGTTTACGCAGAGAACGGCATCCTCGAAATCACGCCTGCCGCGACCAACCCTGTGTTCACCGAGCGCGGCCTCTGGAACACATTCCGCACTTGCGGACGTGACGACCAGCAGGGCAGCGTTGCGGGCAAGTACCTGGCTGAAAAGTTCAAGGGTGCCAAGGTAGCGATTGTTCACGACAAGACCCCTTACGGTCAGGGCCTTGCCGATGAAACACGCAAGACGCTCAACGCTTCTGGCGCGAAAGAAGCCATCTACGAAGGCGTGAACGTTGGCGACAAGGACTTCTCCGCGCTGATAGCGAAGATGAAGGAAGCTGGCGTTTCGATCATCTACTGGGGTGGTCTCCACACAGAAGCCGGTCTCATCATCCGTCAGGCGGCTGACCAGGGTCTGAAGGCCAAGCTCGTTTCTGGCGACGGCATTGTTTCCAACGAACTGGCCTCCATCGCTGGTGACGCTGTTGAAGGCACGCTGAACACGTTCGGCCCTGATCCAACCATCAACCCTGCTAACAAGGACTTGGTTGCCAAGTTCAAGGCCGCAGGCTTCAACCCTGAAGCTTACACGCTCTACTCCTACGCTGCGCTGCAGACGATTGCTGCTGCTGCAAAGGATGCAGGCTCGCTCGACGCAGAAGCTGTTGCTGCTGCTATGAAGAAGGGCAAGTTCTCCACCGTTCTCGGCGAACTCTCCTTCGACGAAAAGGGCGACCCGAAGGCGCCTGGCTACGTCATGTACGAGTGGAAGAAGGGCCCAGACGGCAAGTACAGCTACTTCCAGCAGATGTAAGCCTTATAAAACCAATCCAGAAGCCCGGCAGCGATGCCGGGCTTTTTCGTTTTCTGCGCGCTTTCGCGGCAAACGCCACAATACCGTCACCAAAGATCGCAACACCATGTCCGTCACGGTTGTGCAATCAAGGGTGGTGTAGAAATTCATGCGATATGCTGCTGGACTGATTGTTCTTGTTGTCATCTCTGCCAGTTCACTCGGCGTTCATGTCTACAGCAAATCGCGCAGCTCGCAGCTGTTCGGCGACATCATTGCGCGGGTTGAAACCGACAAGCCGGTTGTTGCCCTGACGCTGGATGATGGGCCATCGGCCCGCTTCACGCATGACGTTCTGGCTATTCTCAAGGAGCGAAATGCCAAGGCGACCTTTTTCCTGACGGGCAAGGAGATTGGCGAAAACCCGGCTCAGACGAAAATGATCATCGACGCGGGCCATCAGATCGGCAACCATTCCTACACGCATGCCAACATGGCATTCATGGGTGCAGCTCGCGTCAAGGACGAGGTGGAGCGCACCGATGCTGCCATCCGCGCCGCAGGCTATGAGGGTGAAATTCTGTTTCGTCCGCCGTTCGGCAAGAAGCTGGTGAGCCTGCCCTGGTATCTTTCCCGGCATGACCGCAAAACAATCATGTGGGATGTGGAGCCAGAATCCTATCCGGACGTGGCCAAGAGCCCAGAGGCTTTGGCGCAATATGTCATCGATCACGCGAAGAATGGGTCGATCATCGTCTTGCACGTGATGTATCGCAGCCGTGCAGTATCCCGGCAGGCTCTACCGCTGATAATCGACGGATTGCGCCAGAAGGGGTTTGAGCTTGTAACCCTGTCACGCTTGCTGAAAGAGCGTTGACACCGCCTCAGCCCAGCATGTCCAGAACGAGATCGGCGCGCTCGATGACGCTGACTTTTGGGAGCACAGTGGTTTCGTAGTTCAGGGCACGATAGTCGCGGAGGAGTCGGTCGTATTCGGAGACAGCTGCCGCAAAATCATGTTGCCGTTCGCCATCGGACACGTAAATTTCAGGCCATGGTGGCGTGAGGAAGACGCGGCGATTGTAGCGGTGGTCGCTTTTCAGGTCATGAAGCAGCCCGTCTGCGCACACTGCGTGAAGGGCGGAGGCCGCGTCTATCAATCCCCTGTCAAAAAACACCCAGCCCTTGGCCGGGGCATGGTCGCGATCCTCAAGGGACATGGCCACGGCGCGACGCGCAAAGGCTGCCATGTCGATCCATGGAAGGGCTGATCCCCGGGCGCTCGTTTCCTGTCTGACGATGCGGCGACCGGGTTCTTCAATCGTGGTGTAACCGCGCCCCGCCAGTTCCGCCAACAGGGTAGATTTGCCGCCGCCGGAGCAGCCGGAAATGATGATAAACCTATCGGAATTACTTCGCATATCTCCATCGTCCTGATTCTGCTGGCCCATGATGGTGCGGGCGCGGACGCCATGTGCCGTAATAAAAGAGAAAAGGGGAACCGAACGGGTCATCCAGCGTTCATAGGCACCAACAACAAGGTCATATCATGAAAACCCTTATCATCTCGTCTTTGATCGCTGTTTCTTCCATCTTCACCTTCGTCGCGCCGTCCTACGCGGAAACCGTCACGGTAACGACGACCGAGCGCGTTATTCGCAAGCCAGTGCGTGAAGAATATCGTCCGCGCCATCACCAGCGCGCCTCGCGTGATTGCTTCGTCAAAAAGGTTCGCACGAATTACCACGGTCGTGTCGTAGTGAAGAAGACTCGCATCTGCCGCTAAGCAAGCCTTCACTTTCTTCAAAAAACGGGCGCATGATCTGCGCCCGTTTTGCTATGTATCGTGCAGGATGTGAGCCGCCTTGACGGCGGCAGATGCGCGGTTTTCGACGCCGAGCTTAACGTAAATCTGTTCCAGATGCTTGTTCACGGTGCGGGCCGAGAGGCCAAGAATATCACCGATATCGCGGTTGGATTTGCCTTTGGCAATCCAGAGCAGCACCTCCGATTCCCTCACGGTCAGGGAGAAATGCTGCCGCAGCATTTCATCGGCGGATTTGTCGCTGGCAGCGGTTAGCCGGAACAGATGCTCATCCGGCCCCATCGCCCCTAGAAACGTCAGTTGCAACGTGGCGCGATCGGCTTGCTGTATCGTGAGGGGTGCGTCCCGCAGGGCATCCGTCGCGCGTTTGGCCAGCCATTCTGCAATATGTTGAGACACAATCTCCAACCCGTCATCGCGACCCGTCGCAGCATTGATCAGCCGTGTTGCCTGTGGTGTCGACCAATGTATCGCGCCATTGGCGCGCACGGCCAGCAGATGCCGACCTGCGGCATCCAGAGCAACGCGCGCGCTTTGTGCGGAGCGAGCGTTCGAGAGGTGAACGCGGATGCGGGCGCGCAGCTCATCGATATTGATCGGTTTGGTTAGATAATCGACTCCACCTGCTTCAAGCGCGCGCACGACATGCTCCGTATCGGTCAGTCCGGTCATGAAAATAACCGGCACCTGCGTGACAGCCGCGTTGGCCTTCAGGCGGGTGCAGGTCTCGAAACCATCCATGGATGGCATGACGGCGTCGAGCAGAATGATATCGGGCGTGATGCGTTCGGCAATGTTGAGCGCGGCCTGTCCCGACGTTGCGATCAGCACGGAAAAGCCGGATTGTTCCAGCGCATCGGTGAGAAAGCCCAACGCATCCGGGCTGTCATCCACCAGAAGGACAATATCCTTTGCAAGCGCGGCAGACGATACGCTCATGGCTGACGCTCCTGCGGTGAGGGATTTTCAAAACGGCTGAGAAACGCAGCGTAGCCTGCCATATCAAAGCCCTGGACATAGGTCGCCAACTCTTGCGTGAAGGCGACATTGATCTCGGTCCGGGCCAGATCGGCAAGCTTTGCCTCGATGCCTCTGATATAGCCGATTTCACCAAGCTGGCGCAAATCCTTGATATGCTCCGCTCCAGGCGAGATGATTTCGGCTTTGGCAGGTTTTGGCAACGCTGGGCTATCCGTCTCATAAAGCCAGGTGAGGCCCAGATGCACGGCGAGCTTGTCACAGAGCCGCCTGATATCGACGGGTTTGACAATCGTGTCGTTGTGGTTGTCTTCACCGGCGCCTGCAATGGAGCCATCGCCGATATTGGCCGAGAGCATAATGAGTGGCGCTGTCTGGCCTGCTTCGCGCAGTTTGGAGACGAGCTGCCAGCCGCTCATGCCGGGCATAGAAATATCGATCAGGAAAAGATCGGGCTGCACGCCTTCTATGAGCGTCAGGCAATCCGGGCCGCTTTGCGCCGTCAGCACCACGAAATCGAGCGGGCCAAGCACTTGCCGCATCAATTCGCGATGATCCTCATTGTCATCGACAACGACGATGGTCCGGCGGGGGCCGGAATAGGAGGAGATCGTCTTTTCCAGCGCCGGGGCGGTGTTGGGGCGGTGGACGGCGGAAAGCATGAGCCGAACCTTGAACGTCGACCCCTTGTCCTTCTCGCTGACGACGGAAATTTCACCGCCCAGCGTGTTGGTCAAAAGCTGGGTAATCGTCAGCCCAAGCCCAAGGCCCGGCATGGGGCGAATGCTTTCAGCCTCGCCGCGCTGGAACGGTTCGTAGATGCGGCTCAGGTCCTTTTCGGCAATGCCGCGTCCGGTGTCGCGGATCGTAAACGTCGCGACCTGACTGCGATAGGCGACGTCGAATTCCACCGTGCCCGCATCCGTGAACTTGATGGCGTTGGACAGCAGGTTGACGAGGATCTGGCGGAGTCGTTTTTCGTCGGTGCGGACATATTGCGGCAAAGCTCGTGTGCGTTCATGTTTCAGCTCCAGCCCTTTTGCCTGTGCCTGTGGCCGGAAGAGATCGATGATCTGGTCGAGAAAGTCCTGAATGTTGATTTCGTTGGAATAGACCTGCAACCGTCCCGCTTCGATCTTGGAAATATCGAGGAGACCGTCGATCAGGCCGGACAGGTGGTCTGCGGAGCGCCTGATGACCTTGATGGCGGATTGGCGCGGTTGGGGAATGGTCTCGTCGCGCTCGAGAATCTGCGCGTAGCCGAGCACGGCGTTTAGCGGCGTGCGCAGTTCGTGGCTGAGGCCAACGACATAGCGGCTTTTTGCACGGTTGGCCGCTTCAGCCGTGTCTTTGGCGTTCTGCAATGCCGCATCCGTCTTTTTATGCGCGGCAATTTCCTTCAGCAGAAGCGTGTTCTGGCGTGTGGATTCCTCCTCGGCCACCACACGGCTGTCATGGGCCAGCACCAGAAACCAGCAGACGATACCGGCAATAACGGCAAAGACGAAGAAGACCGCCAGAATGGTGCGATTGACGACATCAACGGTTGCGGGCGAGGCCGTGCCCACCTGATGCGCGATCAGCGCCAGCGTGGCACCCAGCAGCGCAATGGCAAGTGCCGCCGACATGGCATAGCGGCCTAGTCGGCTGGAGAGCCGGGCAACCAGATCATGGGGCAGGAAGGTACGTGCGACGCTGGCAACCTGATAATTCAGCTTGGCCTTTGGCTTGCACATGTCGTGGCAGCGGCTGTCGAGAGAACAGCATAGCGAACAGATGGGCGCGGCATAGGCCGGGCACCAGGCCATGTCTTCGGGCTCGAATGGGTGTTCGCAGATCGAGCAGGTAATGCTGCTGGCTTCTGCCCAGCTTTGTCGCGGTTTGCGGGCCAGATAGAATTTGCCCTTGGTGCCCCAGGCAATCAAAGGGGACACGGTGAAGGCAACGACGAGGGTCAGGTAGGGTGCAAGGGAGGCTGCAATACCGCCGAACAGGCCGAAATGCGCGGTGAGCGCAATCGTGGCCGCCAGCGCCATGGTGCCCACACCAACCGGGTTGATATCGTAAAGATGGGCGCGCTTGAATTCGATGCCGGGTGGTGCAAGGCCCAGCGGCTTGTTGATGAAGAGATCGGCAGAGATGGTGCAAAGCCACGCCATGGCGATGATGGAGAAAATGCCGAGCGTTTCTTCCAGCAGGCGGTAAATGCCAAGCTCCATGAGCAGAAGTGCGATCAGAACGTTGAAGACCAGCCAGACCACACGGCCCGGGTGGCTGTGGGTGAGGCGGGAGAAGAAATTGGACCAGGCCAGCGAGCCTGCATAGGCGTTCATGACGTTGATCTTGAGCTGCGAGACCACCACAAACGCCACCATCAGCAACATGGCCGCGTTCTCGTTAGGGATCATGTAGCCAAAGGCCGTGAGGTACATTTGTGATGGATCGGCTGCGCGATCTACAGGTACGCCGGAGCTGAAGGTGAGCACGACGAGGAAAGACCCTGCCAGCAGTTTCGGCACGCCGACCAGAACCCAGCCCGCACCGGCGAGAAACACGGCGAAGCGGTGGCGCAGCTTGAGTTTGCCTTCCGCTGGCAGGAAGCGCAGGAAATCCACCTGTTCGCCGATCTGTGACATCAGCGCCAGAATGACGGCGGAGGCGGCACCAAACTCGATCAGGTTGAAGTCGGCTGTGGTGCCGGGTGGACCCGACGCGTGATGGATGCCTGCAAAAGCCCGCCATAGATCGAATTTCTCCCAGTCCAGAAACGCAATGAAGATGAAGGGTAGGACGTTGAGGACGATCCAGAAAGGCTGCGTGATGATCTGGAACCGGCTGATGAGCCGAACGCCGTGCGTGACCAGCGGGATGACCATGACGGCGGAGATGATGTAGCCGATCCACAAGGGTATGCCGAGCGCCAGATCCAGTGCACCGGACATGATAGATGCCTCGATGGCAAACAGCATGAAGGTGAAGGCGGCGTAGATGAGCGAGGTGATGGTGGAGCCGATATAGCCGAAGCTTGCGCCGCGGGTCAGAAGGTCGATATCGACGCCGTGGCGGATCGCGTAACGGCTGATCGGCACGCCCACGACAAGCATGACTGTTGCCGCGACGAGAATGGCAAAGAAGGCATTGGTGGTGCCATAGGAGAGTGTGATTGCGCCGCCGATGGCTTCGAGCGCGAGAAAAGAGATGGCGCCGATGGCGGTGTGCGAGATGCGGCTGGATGAAAACTGCCGGGCGCTTTTTGCGGTGAAGCGCAGCGCATAATCTTCCAGCGTCTGGTTGGCGACCCAGCGATTATATTCGCGCCTGATGGGGATGATGCGTTGCCGTGCGGCCATGCCGGGTTTCCATCGCCTGTTTGGGAGACATTTCACTCATCTAGACCCATGGTCCTGAAGATGGTGCGGGGTCTGTGGCGGAATGGAAAAATGGCGCCGCCCTGGAAAGAGCGACGCCATGTTCAATTGACTCAGGCAGCAGCGGACTGTGCGAGAGGCACTTCAGCAATCGTCTTCAGAACGACGGAAGCGATCTGGTAAGGGCAGCCCTGGCTGTTCGGACGACGGTCTTCAAGGTAGCCCTTATAGCCGTTGTTGACGAAGGAGTGCGGAACGCGGATCGACGCGCCACGGTCAGCGATGCCGTAGGAGAACTTGTTCCATGGCGCTGTTTCGTGCTTGCCGGTCAGACGCAGATGGTTGTCTGGGCCGTAAACGTCGATGTGCTCTTTCCAGTTCTTTTCGAATGCAGCCATGAGCGCTTCGAAATACTCCTTGCCGCCAACTTCACGCATGAACTTGGTGGAGAAGTTGCAGTGCATGCCAGAGCCGTTCCAGTCGGTATCGCCGAGTGGCTTGCAATGGAATTCGACGTCGATGCCATACTTTTCGCAGAGGCGAAGAAGCAGGTAGCGAGCGATCCAGATCTGGTCAGCAGCGCTCTTGGAGCCCTTGCCGAAAACCTGGAATTCCCACTGACCCTTGGCCACTTCGGCATTGATGCCTTCATGGTTGATGCCTGCTTCGAGGCAGAGGTCGAGATGCTCTTCAACGATTTCACGCGCGATGGAGCCGACATTCTTGTAGCCGACGCCTGTGTAGTAAGGGCCCTGCGGAGCTGGGTAGCCCTGCTCAGGGAAGCCGAGCGGACGACCGTCTTCGTAGAAGAAGTATTCCTGCTCAAAACCGAACCAGGCGTTTTCGTCTTCCAGAATGGTCGCGCGGCTGTTGGATGCATGTGGCGTAACGCCATCCGGCATCATCACTTCACACATGACGAGCGCGCCATTTGTGCGGGCTGGATCAGGATAGATAGCGACGGGCTTCAAAACGCAGTCCGAGCTGTGGCCTTCGGCCTGCTGGGTGGAGGAGCCATCGAAGCCCCAGAGCGGAAGCTGCTCGAGTGTCGGGAATTCGTCGAATTCCTTGATCTGCGTCTTGCCACGCAGGTTTGCTACCGGCTTGTAACCATCGAGCCAGATGTACTCGAGTTTAAACTTAGTCATTGCGAACCTCTCATAGGTTAAGATGCGAAGCCTTGATATTCTCGTCGCGAGCAAACCGCCTTTCAGACGACCCTCGCTTTCAAGTGCTGTCCCTATAGAAGCATTCCCCGTGCCAGTTTGACGGGTGCACGAACGGACGTCGTCTTTTTTTCGTGCGAATGGGTGATTTCGAGTCAGAAACCTTAGAAACGGCGCAGTGCGCTTTTTTTGAAAAACACAGTGATTCCCGATGCTTTTGGCAGGGCAGAGCTCATTTTTGGTCAAAAATGATGCCGTTTCTTTAGCGAAGTGGATTTTTCGTTAGAAAATTTCGAAATTTCGCTCGATATCTGCATAAAGACTGTTCTTTGCGCCATGGAGATCATGTTCCGCCTAAAAAATAGGCTTTGTGATATTTTTTTAATCATGAGGGGTGTTTTTCGGCGTTTTTGAGAGTATATTCGAGATGAGGCAAAAACGCTGGCTGTTCAACGAAAGAGTGGATGTCATGAGAAGTGAACCGCATCTGGAAAGTGCCACGATCTATCAGTTCCCCGTCGGTGGCCGTGCAGGCTTCAAGGGCATGCGCAACGCAGTCGTCACGACAGGACCAACCATGACCTCACCTAAGACGCATATCGATTTCGACAGCTGGTATCACCAGCAAGCCATTGCCGATGGTGACAAGGACAAGCCGCATAACTGATTGCGGCACCCCCCGCTCGGCCGCTTGGCTCACATTCATAACGAATGGTCTGGCGTTCCTGTTTCGCCACCCCACCTACGTCAATTGACGTATACGGTTTTGCGAATGCGAGACCGATAGTCCCCTCCAGCAGCGGTAACATAACCGCTGAGCCCATAGAGGCTGAACAGGAGAGGGGTCCTTCCGATGACTTTCAAGAAAATGCTTTCTGGCGCTTTGCTCGGCGCCATCATGTCCACCACCGCCTTCCACGGTGCGTTTGCCGCTGACGACACGATCAAGGTCGGTGTTCTGCATTCCTTGTCCGGTACCATGGCTATTTCCGAGACCACTCTGAAAGACGCCATGTTGATGCTGATTGAGGAGCAGAACAAGAAGGGCGGCGTCCTTGGCAAGAAGCTAGAAGCCGTTGTTGTCGATCCGGCCTCCGACTGGCCGCTCTTTGCGGAAAAGGCTCGTCAGCTGATTTCGCAGGATAAGGTCGCGGCTGTTTTCGGTTGCTGGACCTCGTCTTCCCGCAAGTCTGTCCTACCTGTCTTTGAAGAGCTGAATTCCATCCTCTTCTATCCCGTTCAGTATGAAGGCGAAGAATCCTCACGCAACATCTTCTACACCGGTGCAGCCCCCAACCAGCAGGCCATTCCCGCTGTTGATTACCTGGCCAGCACCGAAGGTGTCGAGCGCTGGGTTCTGGCTGGCACCGACTATGTCTACCCGCAGACAACCAACAAGATCCTGAAAGCCTACCTGATGTCGAAAGGCGTCAAGGAAGAGGACATCATGATCAACTACACGCCATTCGGCCATTCCGACTGGCAGACCATCGTGTCCGACATCAAGAAATTCGGTTCTGCCGGTAAGAAGACAGCCGTTGTTTCCACCATCAATGGTGATGCCAACGTGCCGTTTTACAAGGAGCTGGCAAACCAGGGCGTGAAGGCCGAAGATATCCCCGTCGTTGCCTTCTCTGTGGGTGAAGAAGAGCTGGCTGGTCTCGATACAGGCCCGCTGGTTGGCCACCTTGCCGCATGGAACTACTTCCAGTCCGTCGATGCGCCTGCGAATGCAGAGTTTATCAAGGAATGGCATGCCTTCACCAAGAACGACAAGCGCGTGACCAATGACCCGATGGAAGCCGCCTATATTGGCTTCAACGCATGGGTCAAGGCAGTAGAAGCCGCTGGAACGACTGAAACCGACAAGGTTCTCGACAGCATTATCGGCGTCTCCGTGCCAAACCTCTCTGGCGGATACGCAACCGTCATGCCGAACCACCACATCACCAAGCCGGTTCTGATTGGCGAAATCCAGTCGGATGGCCAGTTCGAAATCGTGCAGCAGACCGCGCAGGTCGTGGGCGATGAGTGGTCGGATTACCTGCCAGATAGCAAGGACCTGATCTCCGATTGGCGCAAGCCGATGGAGTGCGGCAACTTCAACGTGACCGCGGGCAAATGCGGCGGCAAGGGCATGTAACCTTGGCCACCGACCCCTCTCCGTAACGGGGAGGGGTCCACCATATCGACCGACATTACCTCCTCACTCACCGTCATCCTCGGGCTTGACCCGAGGATCTACCAACGGCAACCGCGTTCTCTCGGAGACGATGGAACGCGCCGCAGCGGCAGCAGATCCTCGGGTCAAGCCCGAGGATGACGACAGAGAGGACAGAGGGGCTGTCCACTCTAGCGTAACCATACGCACTGACGCATCGCCGTCTCGTATATTGGGGAACTGACATGACGATCCGAATACTTCTTCAAGCCATGTTTCTGTGGCTGGCGCTCGGCATCGCGGCTCCATCCTTCGCACAACAAAGCGATTCCAAAGCACTGATCGATGCCCTTGGCACGGCGGACTTCAAGCAGGCCGAGACATTGACGGGGCAGATTGCAGCGTCCGGCGATCCGCGTGTGGTGCCGGCGCTCGAAGCCTTTGCGGAAGGCGATCTTTATGTCCGCAAATCCGACAACCGCGTTTTCATGACAAAGGCAGCCGGTGCCAATTTCACGCTCGTCGATCCATTGACAGGAGAGAGCGCGGGCGAGGCTCCGAAAGCCGCCGTGACCAAGATTCGCGTCAACAACAATCTTCGCCGTGTCATCCGCGCCGCTCTGGGTGGCCTAACGTTGCTCAGCCCCGATAAATCCGTTCGCCTCGCTGCTGCAGACGCCGTCTTGAAAGCGCCGAGCGCCGAGAACCTGCAATTGCTGGAGGCGGCAATTGCCAAGGAAACCGACGCCCAAGTGCGCACACGGATGGAAGAAGCGCGGGCCGTTTCCGTGCTGGCCTCAGATCGATCCGTTGATGAAAAGCGCGCTGCTATTGACACCATCAAAAGCCTTGGTGGGCGTGGTGGGGTGAGCATTCTGATGGCTGCTGCCCCTGTCACTGATGCCAGCCTGAAACCGGATGTCGACGCGGCAATTAGTTATATCGAGAGTACGCTTGCACTCTGGGATGCGGGCCAGAATATCTGGTACGGCCTGTCTCTCGGTTCAGTGCTGCTCTTGGCGGCGATTGGCCTTGCCATTACCTTCGGCGTGATGGGTATCATCAACATGGCCCATGGCGAAATGGTTATGATCGGTGCCTATTCCACCTTCATGGTGCAGGAGGTGATCCGCAGCCATTATCCCGGCCTGTTCGATTGGTCGCTGGCCATTGCGCTGCCCGTGGCATTTCTGGTCACAGGTGCTGTCGGTCTGGTGATGGAGCGCGGCGTCATTCGCTTTCTCTATGGTCGTCCGCTGGAAACCCTTCTGGCCACATGGGGCATTTCGCTGATGTTGCAGCAAGGTGTTCGCTCCATTTTCGGCCCAACGAACCGGGAAGTGGGCAACCCCAGCTGGATGTCCGGTTCATTTAGCGTTGGCTATCTCAACTTCACCTGGAACCGCGTCTGGATCGTCTGTTTCTCGCTCTCGGTTTTCTTTGCCCTTCTGCTTTTGCTGAAGCGTTCGGCCTTCGGTCTGCAAATGCGGGCCGTGACGCAGAACCGGCGCATGGCATCGTCAATGGGTATTCGCACGCCCTGGGTGGATGCTTTTACCTTCGCGCTGGGTTCCGGCGTTGCCGGGCTGGCGGGTGTGGCGCTCTCGCAGATCGATAACGTATCGCCCAACCTTGGCCAGTCCTACATCATCGATAGTTTCATGGTGGTGGTTTTTGGCGGTGTCGGCAATCTCTGGGGAACCTTTGTCGGCGCGTTGACGCTTGGTGTCCTCAACAAGTTTCTCGAGCCAACCGTCGGTGCGGTGCTGGGAAAAATTCTCGTCCTCGTCCTCATCATCCTGTTCATCCAGAAGCGGCCGCGTGGTCTCTTCGCACTCAAGGGAAGGGCGATTGAAGCATGATTACCGGCTTCCTCCTTCGCGCACTCGACCGCCGTATCTCGATTGCCATCGGCATCATTCTGGCCATTGCGCTCCTCGTTCCCGCATCCAACCTGCTTTTGCCAGCAGACAGTGCCTTCCGCATTCCGACCTACATCATGTCGATGCTGGGCAAGTATCTGTCCTATGCCATTCTGGCGCTGGCGCTTGATCTTGTCTGGGGTTATTGCGGCATTCTCTCGCTTGGCCACGCCGCATTCTTTGCGCTCGGCGGTTATGCCATGGGCATGTATCTGATGCGGCAGATTGGCACGCGGGGCACCTATGGTCATCCTGTACTGCCGGATTTCATGGTGTTTCTGAACTGGAAAGAGCTGCCATGGTTCTGGCATGGCTTCGACATGTTCTGGTTTGCCATGCTGATGGTGCTGGTTGCGCCCGGTGTGCTGGCCTTCGTGTTCGGATGGCTTGCCTTCCGCTCCCGCGTCAATGGTGTCTATCTGTCCATCATCACCCAGGCCATGACATATGCGTTGCTGCTGGCTTTTTTCCGCAACGATATGGGCTTTGGCGGCAATAACGGCCTGACGGACTTCAAGGACATCCTCGGATTTTCTGTCCAGTCCGATGGCACGCGTGCGGTGCTGTTTGCCATGACGGCCATCATGCTGGCGCTGTGCCTGCTGATTGCATCCGGCATCGTCAACTCCAAATTCGGCAAGGTTCTGGTGGGTGTGCGCGATTCCGAAAGCCGTGTCCGGTTCCTCGGTTTTCGCGTGGAAAACATCAAGCTGTTTACCTTCGTCGTTTCCGCCATGATGGCAGGCATTGCCGGTGCATTGTTTGTGCCGCAGGTGGGCATCATCAATCCGGGCGAGTTTTCGCCTGCCAACTCCATCGAAGTCGTGGTCTGGACGGCAGTGGGTGGTCGCGGCACGCTGATCGGCCCGATTATTGGTGCGATCATGGTTAATGGCGGCAAAAGCTACTTCACCGGCGCGTTTCCTGAATTCTGGTTGTTTGCGCTGGGCGGGCTCTTTATTGCCGTCACCCTGTTTTTCCCCAGAGGCATCGTCGGCAGCGTGCAGCATTATCTGGCGGGTCGTCGTGAAAAGCAGCAGGTGGCGTCGAGGAATGCCGATGACGCGGCACAAGCGATGCAACAGGCTGCGGAGTAGGCACCATGAACACGATTTCTGAAAAGAGAACAAAAAGCCTGCTCTATCTGGATGGCGTGTCTGTTTCATTCGATGGTTTCAAGGCGCTGAACTCGCTGTCGTTTGTGGTGGAGCCGGGCGAGTTGCGCGCCATTATTGGCCCTAACGGCGCTGGCAAGACCACGATGATGGACATCATCACCGGCAAGACGCGACCCAATAGCGGCACGGTGCTGTTTGAAGACAGCATCGACCTGACGAAAAAGGACGAGGCCGATATTGCCCAATTGGGCATTGGCCGCAAATTCCAGAAGCCGACGGTGTTTGAGAGCCATACGGTGTGGGACAATCTGGAACTGGCGCTGAACCGCAAGCGCGGCGTGTTCGCGACGCTGTTCTACACACTCACGAAAGACGACAAGGTCCGCATCGAGGAGATCCTCGCCACGGTTCGCCTCGGCCATCGTCGCAACGATCTAGCCGCCAACCTTTCGCATGGGCAAAAGCAATGGCTGGAGATCGGCATGCTGCTCGCTCAGGAGCCGAAACTGCTTTTGGTGGACGAGCCTGTTGCGGGCATGACCGATGCTGAGACGGCCGAGACCGCTGTTCTGCTGAAGGAAATCGCCAAGACCCGGTCTGTCGTTGTCGTCGAACACGACATGGGTTTCATCCGTGAACTTGGCGTCAAGGTGACGTGTCTGGCTGAAGGCTCGGTGCTCGCCGAAGGGTCAATCGATTTCGTGTCGAGCGATCCGAAGGTGATCGAGAATTACCTAGGGCGATGATGCAGGGCAGCCGGTGGCACCAAAAACTGAAATGGGAGCGAATTGATGCTAAGCGTCGATAAGATCAATCTTCACTATGGCGCGGCACAGGCTCTGCGGGGCATTTCGCTGAATGCGGAAATGGGCAAGATTACCTGCGTGCTGGGTCGCAATGGTGTGGGCAAAAGCTCGCTGTTGCGCGCGATCACGGGTCAGCACGCTTTAAGCGGCGGCAACATCACATTCGCAGGTGAAAGCCTCAATGGTCTCGCGCCCTATCAGCGCGCCAAGCGTGGTGTGGGTTATGTACCGCAGGGCCGTGAAATATTCCCGCTGCTGACTGTGCAGGAAAATCTGCAATCCGGTTACGCGCCGCTGCCGCGCAAGGATCGGTTTATTCCAGACGATATTTTCAGCCTGTTTCCGGTGCTGCAATCCATGCTGTCACGGCGTGGCGGCGATCTCTCCGGCGGGCAGCAGCAGCAACTGGCCATTGGTCGTGCGCTGGTGACGCGTCCTAAAATTCTGGTGCTGGATGAACCGACTGAGGGCATTCAGCCATCCATCATCAAGGATATTGGCAGAGCCATCAAATATCTGCGAGATTCAACCGGTATGGCCATTTTGCTGGTGGAGCAGTATCTGGATTTCTGCCGCGAGTTGGCTGATTACGTCTATATTATGGATCGCGGAGAGATCGTTCACGAGGGCAAAGCCGAGACGCTGGATACGGTAGAAGCCCGTCGCCACCTGACGGTATGACGCTGGTTCTCCGCTCACGCAACGGGCGTACGTCGTAAAATAAATTGAATGCTATGCGCCTGCGCATAGCATTCATGCGTAATTTTAGCTTTTCATTAAATAAGCGCGTGTGTTATTGGCATCGAAACTGCTGCATGCAAGACACAATGGCGAGGCCATTTGCGTGCCGCCCCCGTCGATCCCTTACATTCCACGTATTTTCCGGCATACTGCCGGGGGAACTGTGCCAATAAAGGCGTGCCGATGAATTTTACGACTGCTGCTGGCCGGATGCTCCGGTTCGCCCGACCTGCGCTCACAGGCTTTGCCGTCCTCGTTGCTACGGGTTCGGCTGCATTTGCATCGACGTGCGGGGAGACCGCACAAGCTGGACGTCATGCTTTTTCGCTGATGTCCGATGGCTCTAAACGCGTTGGTGTCTATTTCGTTCCATCCTCTTATGATGGTCGCAAGAAAATGCCTGTGGTGTTTGATTTTCACGGCAGCAACAGCAATCCAAACGGACAGCTTGACCGCAGCGGTTGGGACAAAGTCGGCGAGCGCGAAGGCATCATTGTCGTCGCGCTGCAGGGCAGCCTTGGCGGGGAACTGCCCGGTACCAACGCATGGAATGTTCCCGGTGTGACCAAGCGTGAGGGCGGCTTGAATGAGCCCGGTTTCATTCGTGATGCTGTCACCATGATCAAATCCAAGTTGTGTGTGGATGAGGCCCGTTTTTACGGTTCGGGTTATTCCGGTGGTGGTCGCATGCTGTCGCAATATCTTTGCAGCGGCAGCAGCGATTTTGCTGCCGCCGGCTTTGTCGCTTCGCTTCGCGCCGGATATCCGATGGAAGACAGGGGCAGATGGTCGCCGGATGCATCAAGCTGCACGCCTGCGAAGCCATTGTCGATCATTGCGTTTGCTGGCCTCAAAGACCCTGCCAACCCTTATCAGGGCGGTGGCAAGCCCTATTGGCAGTATAGCGGTGAGGTCGCATTGAAGCGCTGGGCGGACATGGATGGCTGCAAGGGCGCTGTCAAAAGCAAGTCCACAGACAGCTTCACCCTGAATTCCTATGACGTATGCAAGAGCGGTGCGCGCATCCATTCCTATGTCATTGATGCCTGGGACCACGCCTGGCCGCGTGCAACAATGAAGGCAGAGATGGTCGCATCCGCTGCCGCCATTATCCGCAAGCCTTCCACTGAGCCAGCGGGTAAGGTGCAGCAGGCTGTCGACCGGAAAATGCCAACGGAAATCGTGCGGCAGGTTGATGCGGCCGAAAGAATGTGGGACTTCTTCCAGAACACGGAAGGGCAGATGGTTGTCGACGCAACTGCGAAGACGGATTGCTCGGTAAAAGCGGTTCCCGCTTCTGCATCCGCAAAAGCTTCGGAGACGACGTGCAGCCAGACGAGCAAATCACCCCTCAACCCCGCCAGCAGCGCGCCCGAGGTAGAGGGCGCATTGTAACAAAGGCGCTCAATGGGCGCAGCCGTCTGGACGAATTGTTTCAGGAAGGCTGCGCCAAGATCCGGCTGCCCGATACATTCTCCAATGAAATGGAAGCCATTCTGATCAACTCTTCCGGCGGATTGACCGGGGGAGATGAAATAGAGTGGCAAGCGGTGGCAGGCGCAGGCACATCACTCGTCGTAACAACGCAGGCATGCGAAAAGGTCTACAAGGCTGCATCTGGCACGACCACCGTCACGGCCCGCGTTTCTGCTGGGCGTGATGCCAAGCTTCATTGGCTGCCCCAGGAAACCATTCTTTTTAATCATTCTTCGCTAACCCGCAGGCTGGAAGCAGACCTTGATGCTTCCGCTGAATTCATCGCCGTGGAGGCCGTTCTTCTCGGTCGTCAGGCCATGGGCGAGGCGATGACAGAGGGGCTGTTCCGAGACAGATGGCGCATTCGCCACGGAGGCAAGCTGGTTCATGCGGAAGAGCTTCTTCTGGACGGACGCGTGGGTGAATTGACCCAAGCAGCCCCGGTTCTTGGCGGGCAGGTCGCCTTTGCAACCCTCCTTTACGTCGGGCCTCTCGCGGAGGCACTTTTGCCTAAAATCCGGGCTATTGCCGGGTTTTCCGGCGGTGCCAGTGAATGGCAGGGAAAGCTCGTCGTGCGGCTTTCCGCATCTGATGGTTTCTCCCTTAGAAAAATGCTGTTTCCGATCATTTCGCTCTTGCGAAACGGCGCGCCAGTGCCGAAAGTCTGGAATCTCTGACGCATGAATTGAACACATGTTCGAGCGTCGTCCATGCGTTCTTGAAAGCGCATGGCGCTCTAGAAACGGAACGATAATGAACCTCACTCCCAGAGAAAAAGACAAGCTTCTGATTTCCATGGCAGCCATGGTTGCACGTCGGCGTCTGGAGCGCGGCGTCAAGCTTAATTATCCTGAAGCCATTGCGTTGATTACCGATTTCGTCGTGGAAGGCGCGCGAGATGGCCGCGCTGTTTCCGAGCTGATGGAAGCCGGTGCGCATGTCATTACCCGCGACCAGGTGATGGATGGCATTGCCGAGATGATCCATGACGTGCAGGTAGAAGCGACATTTCCTGACGGTACCAAGCTGGTCACCGTCCATGAACCCATACGCTGAGGGAGCCACGCCATGAGCCTGGAGCTTCGCCCCAATTGTGAATGCTGCGACAAGGATTTGCCGCCCGATAGTCTTGATGCGATGATGTGCTCGTTCGAATGCACGTTTTGCAGCGACTGTGCGACATCGGTCCTGAGTGGCAAATGCCCCAATTGCGGGGGAGAGCTGGTGCGGCGTCCGATCCGCCCTGCGGAAAAGCTGGTGAACAACCCGGCCTCGACCAAGCGGATACTGAAGGCTGAGGGATGCGCCGCCGCGAAAGCGGCGTGACGACGAAGGACAAGATCATGATTCCAGGTGAAGTCATTGCAGCAGACGGCGAGATCGAACTTAATGCCGGACAACCGACGATAACAATCGAGGTTTCCAACACTGGCGACAGGCCTGTTCAGGTCGGCAGCCATTATCACTTCGCTGAAACCAATGCTGCGTTGGATTTCATCCGCGAGAAGGCGCATGGCATGCGTCTGGATATTCCAGCCGGTACGGCTGTTCGCTTCGAGCCGGGCCAGAAGCGCGAAGTGACGCTGGTGCCGCTTTCGGGCAAACGCGAAGTCTATGGCTTTCGCAAGCTCGTGATGGGTAAGCTGTGATGGGGACGCATGGCCTGATGATTAAGAATGCTCTTTGCGCAGGCATTCTGGTGCTGTCGGCGACTTTGTTGATCGGCGCAAACGTGGCGCGGGCGCAAGAAGAAGAGCCAAACTGCGCCGAGCCGGTGACGCAAAGAGATCTGAACGCCTGTGCGGATATTGAATACGACAAGGCGGACAAGGATCTGAATGCGGCCTACAAACAGCTTCGCAGCAAAATGAGCGATTGGGACAAGTCTGCAGACGAAGAGAGCAAGGGTGCGGTCGATGCTCTCGTTGCCGCGCAACGTGCCTGGGTTTCCTTTCGTGATGCCAATTGCGAAGTGGCTGGCTTTCAGGCGCGCGGCGGAACGATGGAATCGATGCTTATTTCCTCCTGCCTTGCCGATATGAGCACGAAGCGCGCCGCAGAGCTTCGCGAGCTTTCCGACGGTTACTGATCCAGACGCTGCCTTTATTTTCTCCGCTTCCCAAGGAGCCTGATTTCCATGCCTTACAAGATTTCCCGCGCCGCTTACGCCAGCATGTTCGGACCCACGGTGGGCGACAAGGTGCGGCTTGCCGATACGGAGCTGTTCATCGAGATCGAAAAGGACTTCACCGTCTACGGTGAAGAGGTGAAATTTGGCGGCGGCAAGGTCATTCGTGATGGCATGGGCCAAAGCCAGGCGACGCGGGCTGAGGGCGCTGTGGATACCGTCATTACCAATGTCGTCGTTGTCGATCACAGCGGCGTCTACAAGGCTGATATCGGGCTGAAAGATGGACGCATTCATGCGATCGGCAAGGCGGGGAACCCGGACACGCAGCCGGGTGTGACCATTATCGTCGGCCCCTCGACGGAAGCGATTGCCGGTGAGGGCAAGATACTAACGGCGGGCGGCATGGACGCCCATATCCATTTCATCTGCCCGCAGCAGATCGAAGAAGCCTTGATGAGCGGCGTGACCACCATGCTCGGCGGTGGCTCTGGTCCTGCCCATGGCACACTTGCCACCACCTGCACAGGCGCATGGCATATTGAACGAATGATCGAGAGCTTTGATGCTTTCCCGATGAACCTCGCTCTGGCAGGCAAGGGCAATGCGTCACTGCCCGCACCGCTGGAAGAAATGATCCTTGCCGGTGCATCCTCGCTGAAGCTGCATGAGGACTGGGGCACGACACCGGCCGCCATCGACAATTGCCTGTCTGTTGCCGATGCCTTTGACGTGCAGGTGATGATCCACACCGATACGCTGAACGAGAGCGGCTTTGTGGAAGACACGATCAACGCCATTAACGGGCGCACCATTCATGCCTTTCACACGGAAGGGGCAGGCGGTGGCCACGCGCCTGATATCATCAAGATTTGCGGCAATCCCAACGTCATCCCGTCTTCCACCAACCCGACGCGGCCCTACACGATCAACACCCTGGCGGAACATCTGGATATGCTGATGGTCTGCCACCACCTGTCGCCGTCCATTCCGGAAGACATCGCCTTTGCGGAAAGCCGTATTCGCAAGGAAACCATTGCTGCCGAAGACATTCTGCACGATATCGGTGCCTTCTCGATCATTTCCTCAGACAGCCAGGCCATGGGGCGTGTGGGCGAGGTTGCTATCCGCACATGGCAGACGGCCGACAAAATGAAGCGCCAGCGGGGTCGTTTGAAGGAAGAGGTGGGCGAGAACGACAATTTTCGTGTTCGTCGCTACATCGCCAAATACACCATCAACCCCGCTATTGCGCACGGCATTTCTCATGAAATTGGCTCTGTCGAGGTTGGCAAGCGAGCCGATCTAGTACTGTGGAGCCCGGCCTTTTTCGGCGTGAAGCCGGAAATGGTTTTGCTGGGCGGCTCCATCGCTGCCGCACCGATGGGTGATCCGAACGCCTCGATCCCCACACCGCAGCCGATGCACTACCGGCCCATGTTTGCCGCTTACGGCAAGCTGCGCACCAATTCTTCGGTAACGTTCGTGTCTCAAGCGTCGCTGGATGGCGGAATTGTTCAGCGTCTTGGCGTGGCGAAGAAGCTGCTTGCAGTACGCAATGTGCGCGGTGGCATCTCCAAGGCGTCCATGATCCACAATTCACTGACGCCGCATATCGAGGTGAACCCTGAAACCTATGAGGTGCGCGCCGATGGCGAGTTGCTGACCTGCGAGCCAGCGACAGTGTTGCCGATGGCGCAACGCTATTTCCTGTTTTGATAAAAAGACGACTTTTTTTGTGTCTTTCTATTTCTGATTGACGCTGTCCCATCACAAGAGCTGCGAATCGTCTGACGATCGCAGCTCTTTTGTTTTTAGTCTCTTGCCGATTCGCACCTCGATCCGGGACGAAAGCGGCCCGCCTCCCTTTCAAACAGGAAAAGCTAAATCGTTAATGATTGCTGCGGGTTGCAAGCTCGCATCACGTTATTTTTATCCTTAGAAATGGCGCCGGCTATCATTTGTTTCTGCGGCGCCGCAACATTGCCTTGCCAGCCTTTTAAAGGGGATGCGGGTTTTTAAGGCGATGCGATGTGTCAGAGATTCACTCTTTGCAATAATCCACAAATATACCTTAAGTAGCTAAAAATTTAGACATTCGATTTACTGACAGCCAACCTATGAGGGTTATCGGTAAAGTCATGCAGGGTGAGGTGTGATGACTAAGCGTTTAAAGAAATTTATTTCGCTGGAAATGAGTTTGAATGATGCTGGTGAAAAGCAAAATACGCGTAGCTTTGCAGCCAAGATGGTCTTTGTCTCCATCATTCTGTCAGTCCTGGTGAGTTGTGCCGCCATTGCAGTCGGCGACTTTTTCAATCTTCTGCCGCTACCGCTGTATGAGGCACTTGCCTATAGCGTCGTAATGGCCTGGATCGTGGGCGGTCTTGTGACCGGCATGTTGTGCAGTATTCTGTCCAAAGCCCTTCGCAAGCTCCATGATTCCCATGCCGAGTTCGAGCGGTTGAGCAAGACCGATACGCTGTCTGGTCTTGCCAACAGGCGGGCGTTCAACCAGTGCTTTGAAGAAGTGCTGGATGATGCCTCGCTGGCGATCTTCGATCTGGATCGCTTCAAGGGGATCAATGACAGCTATGGCCACGCTGCGGGCGATGTCGTCATCAAGAAAGCGGCCGCGGCAATTGCTGATGTGTTCGGCGAGTTTCATTGTGTGGCCAGACTGGGTGGCGAAGAGTTTGCCGTGATCGTTCGCGGTGGGCTGCTGAAAGACCGGCTGATCATGATAGAACTCGCGCGGATTCGTGTTTCGTGCCTGACGATCACGTTCGACGCGCATCGGGTTCAGACGACAGTGTCCGTGGGCGTTGCCGATATTGATCCGTCACGCTCCAAACATGATACATTTGCGGCGGCTGACAAGGCGCTCTATCTGGCCAAGGCATCTGGACGAAATTGCGTGCGCCATGAGACTGATCTCGCACTCGCGCAAGCGGTCGGCGATCTCAAAGCAACATTGCTCGCCGCTTCATAGAGCCTTTCCGGTGAACGCTGGTTCACCTTCAAAGCTTTATCTGTTTGTTATACGCAATTCCGGGCGCAAAACCGATTTCCACTTTTGCTGGAATTGCTCTAGTTTGTTGATTGCAGACGATTATTTGTCTTTATCCTACCGTCTTTCCATCACAAGCGGCTTGCATTCACGGGCGGCATCCTTCAGGTTTCAACGCTGATTGAAACCAAATTCTGGATAGCCCGATGCTGCGCGTACAATCCTACCTCCCTGCTGGCACACCCGGTGACGAACCCTCGGGTTACGTCACTCTCGCCCACGACCAGAGGCATCTGCGCCGCAAGCTTCTGCACCTGCAGAATGATGAGATGGTGATGCTGGACCTCAAGGAAGCTGTGCTGTTTGCCCATGGCGATTTGCTGGTTGTGGAAAATGGTGACCTTGTGGAGGTCCGGGCAGCCGATGAGAAGCTGTTTGAAATAAAGGCCAGAAACACGCTCCACCTGATTGAACTCGCATGGCATCTGGGCAACCGCCACCTTGCGGCGCAGATCGAGGAAGGCCGTATTCTGATCCTTCGCGATCACGTAATTCGCGCCATGCTTGAGGGCTTGGGTGCGACGGTGCGCGATGTGGAGGAGCCGTTCCAGCCAGCACGTGGTGCCTACCATGCCCATGGTGGCCATAGCCATGGACACGACCACCATTCCCACAGCCACGATTGATGTCGGTGAGCCGTAACGTCGATGCATTGCTGAAGCTGCTGGCGTGGATGTCGCCAGCATTTCCCGTCGGGGCCTTTTCCTATTCCGGCGGGCTGGAAAGTGTAGTCAATGACCGACGCCTTTCCCGCGCCAGTGAGCTGCACGACTGGATTTCACTGCTGTTGCGGCGCGGGGCGCTTTGGAACGATGCCGTGTTGCTAGCGCAAGCGTGGCGATGCCATGCGGATGGTGAGGAACTGGCGGAACTTTGCGAACTCGGGCGAGCCCTCGCGGGTTCTGCGGAACGCTATCGTGAAACGGTGTTGCTCGGTGACGCCTTCTTAGCCGCTGCGACGGCCTGGCCGCAGGAGGTGTTGAGCCGCCTGTCGAAGGAAACGCCCTATCCGGTTGCGGTGGGTGCCGTTGCCTCAGCACATGGGGTCGGGATTGAGGACACACTTGCTGCCTATCTGCATTCCGGTGTTTCGCAATTCGTGTCCGCGGGCATACGTCTTGGTATCAGTGGGCAGAAGGATGGCGTGACGATCCTTGCCAATCTGGAAACTGAAATTGCTGGTGTTGCTGCGCGCGCAGCGGCATCGACGCTGGCTGAGCTGGGGTCGGCGACGATTCTCGCCGATACGGCCTCCATGCGGCATGAAATTCAGGAAACCCGGCTTTTCCGCTCTTAGCCTTCAATGCGCCCGGTGGAAATCGCTAATGTCAGAACGATCTTGTTTGGAAGGAAAACGCGTATGAAATCGGGAAATGGTCCGCTTCGGGTCGGCATCGGTGGGCCTGTTGGCTCCGGCAAGACGGCGCTTACGGAAAAACTGTGCAAGGCCATGAGCGGTGATTACTCTGTTGCCGTGGTGACCAACGATATCTACACCAAGGAAGATGCCGAAGCGCTGGTGCGCATGCAGGCGCTGCCGTCTGAGCGGATTGTGGGTGTGGAAACCGGCGGATGTCCGCACACGGCGATCCGCGAAGATGCGACAATCAATCTTCAGGCGATTGCCGGTCTCAACGAGCGCTTCCCTGATCTCGACATCGTTTTTATCGAGTCGGGTGGCGACAATCTGGCCGCGACCTTTTCGCCTGATCTGGCGGATATCACCATCTATGTGATCTCCGTGTGCCAGGGAGAGGAAATTCCGCGCAAGGGTGGACCGGGCATTACCCGCTCAGACCTGCTGGTCATCAACAAAAAAGACCTTGCACCCTATGTCGGGGCCGATCTTGGCGTCATGGACACCGACGCAACCCGTATGCGCAAGGAGATGCCCTTCGTGTTTACGGATATGAAGCGCGGCGAAGGCGTGGACACGATTGTCGGCTTCCTGAAGCAGCACGGCGGACTGTAAGAAGCGGCCAACGCTGAAGCAGTTTTAAAACTGTTTCAGCGTGCCGACATCATTCACCTGAATGGTGCGTCCCCTGACGATCACGCCAGCATCCCTAAGGCTGGAGAAGGCGCGGGAAAGCGCTTCCGGTGCAAGGCCAAGCTTGCCTGCCAGAACGCTTTTCTGGAAAGGCAATCGCAGGGAATAGGATGTCGAATCGCCTGGCCCCTGCATAATGAGGTAATTTGCAACGCGCTGAGGTGCAGTTTGCAGCCGGTCATTGGCCACACAATCCATCGTGGTCAGTAGGCTCTTGGACAGGCACTGCACGACAGCTTTTGCGACCGACGGATCTTCCTCAATCAATGATCTGATGCGGCTGAGCTCTATCCGTGCCAGCGTACAGTTTTCGGCGACCTGTGCGCTGGATTGATAATGCTCCGAACCGAAGATGAGACACTCGTTGAATGTATCGCCCGGGCCGCAAATTCTGATATCGGCCTCGCGGCCATCCTTGCTCGTGCGATAAAGGCGGATATAGCCGCTCAGAACGCAAAACAGGTGCTCTGCAACTTCGCCTTCGCAAAAAAGCATTTGGCGGGCCGCCATGGTGAGGACGGTGGAAACCTCCATGAGTTTCCCCGGTGTTCCGTTATCGCCGCCACCCACCAAGGGGATCTGTAGGAGAATGCTCTTCTCTCTGCTGCTCAGCTTGACCATATCGTTCACGTCCGTCGCGCCCCCACGAAGTGCCATCAGAGCAGGGATGTGCTGTGCGGCCATGATTTCGCATGGCGCGAACGCTTCCAGTCTGAGGACAATGTTCCCATGACGCAGAGGATAACAGGTCCTGTCACATTGAACTTGATTTCAATCAATTCACTTGATTTTTTTGCTCTGGAAAACGAAGCGTGCCCATTATGCGAAAACGCCGGGGAGTGCCCGGCGTTTTTCAATGTGGATTGTCTGTTGTCACTCTGCTGCTAGCGGCGGCAGGCGGAGCACGTTGCTGGAATTTCCGCCATTTTTCTGGCCTGTCCCGGTCTTCTGTTCGATAGTCGCTACGCGCTCTTCCAGGCCAGCCAGCGCATCCTGATTGATCCGTGCCGTTTCCGACAGTTCCTCATTTGACAGAACCGGATGCTCCTCTTCCTTCTTGCCGATGAAACGGCCGAAGAGGTGGGAGAGAAGCATCGATAGGTCATCCATGATGAGGAAGAAGGCCGGCACCACGATAAGAGACAGGACCGTGGAAACAATGATCCCGCCAATGACCGCGATGGCCATGGGCGAGCGGAAGGAGCCACCTTCGCCAACACCCAGCGCGGAAGGCAACATGCCAGCAGACATGGCGATGGATGTCATGATGATGGGACGAGCGCGCTTGCGGCCAGCCTCCACCATGGCGTGAACCCGCTCCATGCCGTGGCGGCGCATTTCGATGGCGAAATCTACCAGCAGAATAGCATTTTTCGTGACGATACCCATCAGCATCAGAATGCCGATGAGGACGGGCATGGAGAGTGCATTGTTGGTAAGGATGAGCGCCACTGCGACGCCACCGATGGCAAGCGGCAGAGAAAACAGAATGGTGAAAGGCTGGATCACATCCTTGAAGAGAAGGATGAGGACGACCAGAACTAGCAGCAGGCCAAGCAGCATGGCGTTGGTGAAGCCTGACTGCATTTCGCCTTGCACCTTTGCATCACCGCTTTCGGCGAGACGCACTGTCGGCGGCAAATTCGTTTCCGCCACGATGCGTCTGAACTCTGCCGATGAGGTGTCGAGCGCCGTTCCGAAGGGAACGTCGGAGCCAATGGAGACCACCCGGTTGCGGTCATTGCGCTTGATGGAGCTTGGGCCTTCCGAATAGTCGATGTCGGCCACGCTCGAAAGCGGAACGGTGGCACCGGTCGCAGTCTTGATTTTCAGCGCACGGATGGCAGCCAGATCGCGCCGGACATCCAGCGAGGCCTGAACGCGGATCGGGATCTGTCGATCATCCAGCGATATCTTCGTTAGCAGCGCATCGATATCGCCGATGGTGGCAACGCGCACGGTCTGCGAGATTTGCTGTGGCGTGATGCCAAGGCGAGCGATCTCATCCTTGCGCGGGCGAATTTGCAGCTCCGGGCGCGGCAAGGCACCTTCGGAGCTGACATTAGCGAGGATGGGCGATGCACGAAGCCGCGATTCCAGCATGCCAACGGCATTCTGCAAGTCTTCTTCGCTCGAGGACAGGAAGTTGAAGCTCAGTTCCCGTTCGGCGCGGTCATTCAGCTTGATGATGCGCACATCCGGGATGGTGTTTACCTTGGCAAAAATATCCCGCTCCACATCCCATTGCGGCCGTGTTCTGCCGGTGTCTTCGATCTTGGGAAGATGCGGGCCGATGAGGGGAATGGATCCAAGCCCCTTATTGACCAGCGTTTTCAATAGCGAGTGGTCAATGTGCTGCAGGATGACGCGCACCGTTGCACGGCGAAGCTCTAGATCACCCTTTGGCGATGCGCCGCCGAGAATGAACACACTTTCTACACCGTTGATGTCACGGATCGCTTCATGGATTTTCGATGTCGTCGCGTCGGTCTCTTCAAGCGTCGCGTTGGGTGGAAGCTCGATTGACAGGACGACGCGTGAGGCGTCATCCGGGGGCAGGAAACTGCCGGGAACGCCGCTGAGCAGAATGATTGATGCCGCGAGGAAACCGATGGCACCGAGAAGCGTCAGGTAACGGGCCCACCATTTGCGGGTGGTTGCAGTGACCATGCGTGTATAGGACTTCATCAGCCAGCCATCATTATCGTGATGGTCATCGACCGCATCGTCAGAACGCATCAGATAGGCGGCCATCAACGGTGTGATGAGACGCGCAACCATGAGCGAGAAGAACACGGAGAAGGCGACTGTCAGGCCGAATTGGATGAAGTACTGGCCCGGTACGCCGGGCATGAAGGAAACTGGCACGAAGACTGCGATGATGGTGAAGCTTGTCGCAATGACAGCAAGGCCGATCTCGTCGGCTGCTTCGAGCGACGCACGATAGGGCGATTTGCCCATCTTGATGTGGCGGGAGATATTCTCCACCTCCACGATGGCGTCATCCACAAGAATACCGGTTGCCAGTGTCAAAGCTAGGAAGCTGACAAGGTTGAGCGAGAAGCCCAGTACATCCATGACCCAGAAGGTTGGAATGGCCGATAAGGGCAGGGCAACAGCGGCGATCAGCGTCGCACGCCAGTTTCGCAGAAACAGAAGCACCACAATAACGGCAAGGATCGAACCTTCGACCAGCGTGTGGAGTGCGGCGGTATAGTTGCCATAGGTGAAGTAGACGGCGTCGTCGACCATCTCGATCGAGACATTGGGGTGCGCTGCGCGGACCTTGTCCAGATTTTCCGCAACTGTCTCAGCCACGGAAACTTCGCTCGCGCCCTTCGAGCGGAATACCGCGAAGGTGACACCCGGATTGCCGTTGAAGCGCGAGAAGGACTTCGGCTCTTCATAGGTATCGGTGATGGTGCCAAGCTCCGACAGCTTTACGAAGCGGCCGCTGGAAAGCGCAATGGTGGTGTTGGAAAGCTCGGCCACATTGCGGGAATCGCCCAGCGTCCGGATTGTCTGTTCATTGCCCGCCACCTGGCCGCGACCTGACCCGAGATCGACGTTGGTGCCGCGCAATTGCTGGTTCACGTCGGCTGCCGTGATGCCATAGGCATCGAGCTTGGCGGGGTTCAGAGATACGCGCACTTCGCGATCCGCACCGCCGTAACGGTCTATCTTGCCAACGCCTGACTGGCCCTGAAGCGAGCGCTTGATCGTGTCATCCACAAACCAGGACAGCTCTTCCAGCGTCATGTTGGGCGAGGAAACCGCAAATGTCTGGATTGCCTGTCCTTCGACGTCGATTTTGCTGACGACGGGTTCTTCAATATCCGAGGGCAACTCGCTGCGGATCTTGTCGATGGCGTCCTTGGTGTCCTGAACAGCTTCTTCGGTCGGCTTTTCGATACGGAAGAGGACTGTCGTCAGAGACTGACCATCGGTAACCGTGGATTGGACCTCATCGATGCCGCTGATCGAGGCAACCGCGTCTTCAATTTCCTTGGTGACCTGCGCTTCCAGTTCCGACGGGGATGCACCGCTCTGGGTTACGGTGACCGCCACCACGGGCACGTCGATGTTCGGAAAGCGGGTGATGGGCAGATCGTAAAATGCCTTGACGCCGAGAAACAACAAAAGGGCAAAGCAAAGCAGGGGAGCAATCGGGTTGCGGATGGACCATGCGGAAAAATTCATGGTTTGCTCTCAATCAGTTCGAGGCTGCGGCATCAGCCGGAACCGGGTTGATCTTGTCACCATCGCGCACGAATGCGCCTGCTTTTTCAACAACGACGTCGCCTGCGGAAATTCCGCTTTTGATTTCGACAAAGCCACTGTCCTGAATACCGATTTCCACGGCAACCTGCTTGACCACGCCATTTTCCACCCGCCGGGTGCTTGATCCCTTGCGGCCCGAAGTGACTGCGGATAGCGGCAAGGCGAGCGCATTGGCGGATGAAATGACGACTTCGGCGCTGCCATACATGCCGGCGCGGGCAGGGCTGTCTGCGGGTAGAAGAATGTGCACGGAGCCAAGGCGGGTGGTCGCGTCAACGGTCGGCGAGACAAGCCGTACTTCGCCTTCGATCCTGTCGGTGCCGCCTGCAACCATGATGACGGCTTTTTGCCCAGCCTTCACCTTCTGAATATCGGTTTCCGAAAGATCGGCCACGAGTTCGATGGCGTTGTCCTTGATGACGGTAAAGAGCGGATTGCCGCTGCCGCTGGCAATGGCGCCAACGCGGGCATTCTTGGCGGAGACGATACCGGCAACCGGTGTCTTCACGCTTGTGCGCGAGAGTTTGAGATCGATGTCGGCGATCTGAGCGTCAACGACCTTTATGTCGGCTTCACCCACCGTCACGGATTGTTTGGCGGCTTGAAGGCGTGCTTGCGCCACATCTGCGGCGGATGCGGTTTGTTCCACCTGCGAGACCGAGCCTGAACCGGATTCGCCAAGACGGCCCGCACGGTCGCGCTGGCGCACCGCATCGTCGTAATTTGCCTGCGCCTCGATAACCTGCGCCTTGCTTTGCGCCACGCCCGCTTCCGCTTTCGCCCGGTTGGCCTCAAGCTGGCTCTTTTGCAGGATGAGGCTGTCTTTAGACAGTTCGGCGAGCGATGCGCCAGCCTCGACCCTGTCACCGATATCGACATTCAACCGATCAACAGACAGGCCTTCCACAAGCGGCTGCACGTAAATCTCATCCACTGCCATAAGCGTTCCCGTCGCCACGACGCGGTCCACGAGATCACGGGTTTTGGCTTCGCTGACCACGATGGAGGGTAGGCCCTGGCGGTCTGCACCGCCCTGCCCGTTTGCCATTGCGGGCACAAACAAAGCCGAGGCCGTGAGAAGCAGGAGCCGTGTTGCGATTGTGTTGCGGTGCATATCTGTCCGTTCCAAGGTCGGATCGCACGTCCACCACGCACATGCTGTGCCCTTGGAAAGTCATGCGACAATGAATGCAAGAAAATGTGCTGACAATCCGTTGCATTCACCTCGCAGAACACTGCTTCATCGGCGAGAATCTGACCCTTGGACTGGCCTTGTCTGGCGCGAGGTGAATATTCGAGTCTGTCGTTGCGGAATGTAAGTCGTAGCCCGGTTCAATTCAATCCAAGGAACGAATGGGTGACATATAGATTTGAATATAAGTAAAGAAAAATTTTAGGTAGCCGAGGTGCGCTGAACTGCGCACCTCGTTTCAACAACTCTATTTCAGAGCAGCATCCGTGATCTCTGAAGTGAATGCGCCTGTTGGCTCCTTGGTAATGACAGGATCCGAGCCGCCGCCTAGCAGGGTTTTGACTGTGCGGTCATAATCGGCCTTATCCAGCGCGCCGGTCGAGCCTGCCGTCAGCTTGGCGACCTCCGTCATCATGCCTTTCTGGTGCGCTTCGGTCTGCGCGCCGGAGGCATCGTTTTCCAGAATGATGTCAGCGGCATCATTCGGGTTCTCTGCCGCCCACTTCCAGCCCTTCATGGAGGCGCGCACGAATTTGACCATGTCTTCCTTGAACTTGGCGTCCTTCAGCTTGTCTTCCAGCACATAGAGACCATCTTCCAGCGTGGCGACGCCTTCATCTTCATATTTGAAGGTAACGAGGTCGCTGGCCTTCACGCCTGCTTCCAGCACCTGCAAATATTCATTGTAGGTCATGGTGGAAATGCACGCTGCCTGCTTTTGCAACAGCGGATCCACGTTAAAGCCCTGCTTCAACACCGTCACGCCATCGGCGCCGCCGGTCGTCGGGATTTTTAGATGCGCCATCCAAGACAGGAATGGATATTCATTGCCGAAGAACCAGACGCCAAGGGTCTTGCCCTTGAAATCCTCGGGCTTGGTGATGCCGGTTTCTTTCAGGCAGGTCAGCATCATGCCGGATTTCTTGAAAGGCTGGGCGATGTTGACCAGCGGTACGCCTTTCTCGCGGGTTGCAAGCGCCGATGGCAGCCAATCGACAACAACATCTGCGCCGCCGCCCGCCAGAACCTGCGCCGGTGCGATATCGGGGCCGCCGGGCTTGATCTCCACGTCGAGGCCTTCGGCTTCATAGAAACCCTTGTCCTTGGCAACATAATAACCGGCGAACTGGGCCTGCGTGACCCATTTCAGCTGGAGTGTGACCTTCTCTGCGGCGTGTGCGTTAAACGCTGTCATCAGCGTTGCTCCGGCAAGAAGCATGGATGCAAGTTTGTTTCTCATCGCTGTTCCCTTTTTTTCTTTGTTTACGTTCGCCCACTGCGGACGGACGGATGCCAGAAGGTGACGGCGCGCTCTGCCAGCGCCACCAGACCATAAAAGCCGGAGCCCGCGATTGCCGCGACGGCAATCTCGGCCCAGACCATATCAACATTGCTCCGGCCCATTTCAGCCGAGATGCGAAAGCCCATGCCCACAATGGGCGTGCCGAAGAACTCCGCGACGATCGCCCCAATCAGAGCCAGCGTCGAATTGATCTTCAAGGCATTGAAAATAAACGGCCATGCTGCGGGAAGGCGAAGCTTCACCAGCGTCTGCCACCATCCGGCAGCATAGGTGTGCATTAGATCCCGCTCGATGTGGCTGGAAGCGGAAAGCCCCTGCACCGTGTTCACGAGCATCGGGAAGAAGGTCATGATGACGACCACGGCCACTTTGGACTGCCAGTCGAAACCGAACCACATGACCATGATCGGCGCTATGCCGACCACAGGCAGCGCGGACACGAAATTGCCGATGGGCAGCAGGCCACGTTGCAGAAACGGTGAACGATCAATGAGAATGGCAACGCCGAAGCCGAGGCCGCAGCCCAACACGTAGCCCGTCAGCACCGATTTCAGGAATGTCTGGCGAAAGTCCGCCCAAAGGATCGGCAGTGAACTTATGAGGCGCAGGAAGATTGCGCTGGGGGCGGGCAACAGAATGGATGGCACTGAAAAGCCGCGCACCATGCCTTCCCACAGCATGATGAGTGCCGCGCCGAAAATCAAGGGGACCGCGATGTCGCTAGCGCGTCTTGCCGCTAATGCTTTGAAGCGGTGGCGGACCAGCCGCTCGTTCAACGTCCACGCCGCAAGCCAGAACAGGATTGCGCCGATAACCCAGCCGGGGTTTGTCATGGCCTTTCTCCCATTCGTTTCAACACGGCACCATGGGCAAGGCCGATTATGGAGACGAGGATCGCAGCCAGTGCCGCCGCCATGAAGAGGGCGGCCCATATCTGCACGGTTTGGCCGTAATAGGAGCCGGACAGCAGTCTGGCGCCAAGGCCAGCCACGGCCCCCGTTGGCAACTCACCGACAATGGCGCCGACCAGCGAAATGGCGATGGCGATTTTGAGCGATGTGAAGAGATAGGGCAGGGCCGATGGCCAGCGCAGCTTCCAGAAAATCTGGGAAGGTGAAGAGTGGTAGGTGCGCATCAAATCCAGCTGAATGCCTTCGGGGCTTCGCAAGCCCTTCACCATGCCCACCACAATGGGGAAGAAACTGAGATAGGTTGATATCAGCGCCTTGGGCAGAAGGCCTGAGATGCCGATGGAGTTCAGCACGACGATAATCATCGGTGCGACCGCGATGATGGGGATCGTCTGGCTGGCGATGATCCACGGCATGACCGAACGATCCAGAGCACGGTTATGAACAATGGCGACCGCGATGAGAATGCCGAGTGCGGTTCCGATACCAAAACCCAGAAGCGTCGCCGAAAGCGTAATACCCGTATGGTAGATCAGGCTGCGTTTTGAGGTGACGGCCTTGTTGACGGTCGTATCCCAAAGCTCTGCGATGATCTGGTGCGGCGCCGGTAACACCGGACGCTCCTGCGCAAATGTCTGCGGCAGCAGTTCTGTGAAGCCCGGTTGCTCGCCAGCTCTTGCTGCCTGATCTCGTGCGAAGGGCATGTTGAGGTAGACGACCGCGACATGCCAGATGACGAGAATGGCGAAGATAATGGTGAGGACGGGAAGAACGCGTTGGCGCAACATGTCACCCGTCATAGCTGTGCCCCGCCTTCAGGCCTTCGCGGACTCGCTGGGCGATTTCCAGAAATTCCGGCGTTTCACGAATTTCGAGCGGACGCTCACGCGGCAGGGTGGATTCGATGATGTCGGTTACCCGGCCGGGGCGGGGAGACATGACGACGATCTTGGTGGAGAGATAGACGGCTTCGGGAATGGAGTGGGTCACGAAGCATATGGTTTTGCCGGTGGCGTCCCACAATTTTAGGAGCTGCTCATTGAGGTGGTCGCGAACGATTTCGTCCAGTGCGCCGAAGGGTTCGTCCATCAAAAGCAGGTCGGCATCGAAAGCCAGCGCACGGGCAATAGAGGCGCGCTGCTGCATGCCGCCGGAGAGTTGCCACGGAAATTTCTTGGCAAAGCCACCGAGATTGACGAGATCAAGCGTGCGTTTGATGCGCGCCTGCTGCTCGTCTCTAGTGTAGCCCATAATTTCAAGCGGTAGCGCGATGTTCTTTTCAATGGTGCGCCATGGGTAAAGTGCGGCTGCCTGAAACACATAGCCATAGGATCTGTCCTTGCGGGCATTCTCTGGCGTTGTGCCGTTGACGCTGATTTCGCCCGATGTGTGCTTTTCCAGATCGGCGATGACGCGCAGAAACGTAGTTTTGCCGCAGCCGGAAGGGCCGATGAAGGATACGAAATCGCCTTTCTTGACCTCAAGATCGACATTGGCGAGGGCATGAACCGGGCCGTCCCCGGTCTCGAATGTCAGGCCGAGGTTCTTGGCTGATACAACGGAATAGGAGGTTTTTACTGTCATCTCACACTCCGCTCGCCGGTATGCCTGTGCGCTCCACCTTGCGGGGTGCGACGAGTTCTTTCCACGTGGACAGCGCCTTGGAGACAGCGGGGTAAGGCTGCCGCGCCACAAATTGCCCATGACCCTCCACGGTTTTCACCGTGCTTTCCTCAATGGCGACGACACCGCGTGACAGGGTGAAGCGTGGCAGGCCCTTGACGGTCTGACCTTCGAAGACGTTGTAATCGATAGCGGATTGCTGGTTTTTGGCGCTGATTGTCTTTTCAAGCTCAGGGTCCCAGACGACGATATCGGCATCGCTGCCGACCAGAATGGCACCCTTTCTGGGGTAGATGTTCAGGATCTTGGCGATATTGGTTGAGGTCACCGCAACAAATTCGTTCATCGTCAGGCGACCTGTGGCAACGCCGTGCGTCCACAGAAGCGGAAGGCGATCTTCAAGGCCGCCCGTGCCGTTGGGAATTTTCGTAAAATCCCCGAAGCCGTTGCGTTTCTGCTCCGTTGTGAAGGCGCAATGGTCTGTTGCCACGCATTGCAGGGAACCGGCGGCGAGGCCTGCCCAGAGGCTGTCCTGATGCTGCTTGTTGCGGAACGGTGGCGACATGACACGGCGGGCGGCGTGGTCCCAATCGGCATTGGCATATTCGCTCTCGTCCAGAATGAGGTGCTGGATCAGCGGTTCTCCATAAACCCGCATGCCGTTCTGGCGCGCCCGGCGGATGGCCTCATGCGCTTGTTCACAGGAGGTGTGGACAACATAGAGCGGGGCGCCCGCCATATCGGCAATGATGATGGCGCGGTTGGTGGCTTCGCCCTCCACGGATGCGGGGCGGGAATAGGCATGCGCTTCCGGCCCGTTATTGCCCTGCGCCAGAAGCTTCGCCTGCATCTGGGCAACGATATCGCCGTTCTCGGCATGCACCATGGGCAGTGCGCCAAGCTCCGCGCAACGTGAAAACGAGGCGAACATCTCGTCGTCATTCACCATCAGCGCGCCTTTATAGGCCATGAAGTGCTTGAAACTGTTGATGCCTTTCTCTTGCACCACAGTCTTCATGTCATCGAAGACCTGCTCGCCCCACCATGTCACAGCCAGATGAAAGGAATAATCGCAGGTCGCGCGTGTTGCCTTGTTATCCCAGCGGCTCAGCGCATCCAGCAGCGATTGACCCGGCTCCGGCAGGCAGAAATCCACCACCATCGTCGTGCCGCCGCTCAAGGCTGCGCGGGTTCCGCTTTCGAAATTATCTGCCGAATAGGTACCCATGAAGGGCATTTCCAGATGCACATGCGGATCGATGCCGCCGGGCATGACGTAGCAGCCTGTCGCATCCAGAACCGTGCCGCCGGAGAGGTCAGGCCCGATCTCGACAATGATGCCGCCTTCGATCTTGATGTCGGCCTTGTAGGTCAGATCGGCGGTCACGATGGTGCCGTTCTTGATGATGGTGGTCATTCCACGATCTCCGCAGTTTCGAGCACGGCGTGCAGCAACACGTTGCAGCCGGCGGCCGCCCATTCGGGAGAAATGTCTTCGGCTTCATTGTGGGAAAGGCCGTCCACGCAGGGGCAGAAAATCATCGTTGAGGGTGCGACCCTGGCCGTCCAGCAGGCGTCATGGCCCGCACCCGAGATGATATCCATATGGCTGTAGCCCAGCTTTTCCGCCGCGTCCCGCACGCGGCCCGTGAGGATGGGATCGAAGGTCACGGGGTCGAAATGGCCGATGGCTTCAATGCTGCAGCCGACGCCGAGTTCGTCTGCAATCGCACGCACTTCACGCTCAAAAATGGCCCGCATGGAATCGAGTTTTTCCTGCGATGGCGTGCGCAGGTCTATGGTGAAGACGACCTTGCCGGGCAACACATTGCGGGAGTTGGGCGAAAAGATCATCTGGCCCACGCCAGCCATCGCATCGGGCTGATGGGCCATCGCGACCTCCTGCACTTTTTCAATAATGCGCGCGGCGACCAGCCCGGCATTGACGCGCATCGCCATTGGCGTGGAGCCGGTATGCGCCTCCTTGCCGGTCAAGGTCACTTCCAGCCACCAGAGGCCCTGACAATGGGTGACTACGCCGATCTGCTTGCCATGTGCTTCGAGGATCGGGCCCTGCTCGATGTGATATTCGAAATAGGCGTGCATCTTGCGGGCACCGACCTCTTCATCTCCGAGCCAGCCGATGCGCTTTAACTCTTCTCCATAGGTCTTGCCCGCCGTGTCGGTGCGGCTATAGGCGTAGTCGAGATCGTGAACGCCAGCGAAAACACCTGACGCCAGCATGGCTGGGGCAAAGCGCGCGCCTTCTTCATTCGCCCAGTTGGTGACAACAATCGGATGCCGGGTCTTGATATCGAGATCGTTCAGGCTGCGCACCACTTCCAGTCCCGCCAGCACGCCCAAAACGCCATCGAACTTGCCGCCCGTTGGCTGGGTGTCGAGATGGCTGCCGATATAGACGGGCAAAGCATCCGGGTCGCTGCCGGGGCGGGTGGCGAACATGGTGCCCATGGCATCGACACCGACGCTCATGCCTGCCGCCTCGCACCAGTCCCTGAACAGTTCGCGCCCCTTGGCGTCGTCATCGGTCAGGGTCTGGCGGTTGTTGCCACCGGCAATGCCGGGGCCAATCTTCGCCATGTCCATCAGGCTATCCCATAGGCGATTGCCATCGATGGTCAGGTTTTTTCCGGGTATTTCCAGCATGCCAGTCTTTTCCTCACCTGTTTTGATGTTCATCATGCAAGGGGCGTGCCGTTCCCTGAGGGTTGAGCAAAATGTGCGGGAGAAGGGGTGGCCAGTTAATTTGACCGGCTGGTAAACATTGTGATTTCGGGCTTTGATGCCTAAAAGAAATAGGGGGAATTTCGCTGTGTGAAACTGATGTTTTCTGCTCGATTTTTCGCCACAGATTATTTTTTGCCCAGTCAGATCTGTCAATTGCATCCAAAACAAACAGAGACCCTTCATGGCCATACCCAGAGCGGCGAAAACACAGAAGCGAACGCGGATTCAGGAAGAAAAAGAAGAGATCATTCTGGAAGCGGCGCTCGATGTCTTTTCCGTCAATGGCTTTCGCGGCACGACGATTGACCAGATCGCCGAGGTCGCGGGCATGTCGAAGCCAAATGTGCTCTATTATTTCCGCACCAAGGAGGCCATGCACCGCGCCCTGATCGAGCGTGTGCTGGACACATGGCTTGATCCGCTGCGGGCGTTTGATGCTGACGGTAACCCCGAGACGGAAATCAAATCCTACTTGCGCCGAAAGCTGGAGATGGCGCGGGACTACCCGCGTGAAAGCCGCTTGTTTGCTAATGAGGTGTTGCAGGGCGCACCCCATGTGGAGGATGAGTTGAAAGGTCCTTTGAAGCAATTGGTGGATGAGAAAGCAGAGGTCATTCGTGCGTGGGCCAAGGCTGGACGCATTTTGCCATGCGACCCCTATCACCTGATTTTCTCCATCTGGGCCACCACCCAGCATTATGCCGATTTCGATGTGCAGGTGCGCTCCGTGCTTGGCTCTGCCCATGCGGGCGAGGGGCGTTTTGAAGATGCGGCACGCTTTCTGGAACAGCTTTTCATGGGTGGTCTCGGCATCATTCCTGCCTTATCCAAAAAAACATGAGGCAATGAATCAACTTTAATCTTTACTCTAATACTCATCTTTACTATTGTGCAGCGAGCCTGATCGAACAGGCGGCAATTTCTGTAAGGGTAAGGCATGGCGCGCAAAGAGAAGAAGAAGGCGGATAAGCACGGCAAGCGGGACGACCGCTCGCAGCAGGCAGAATCATCCGCCGCCCGGCGAGCAGCGCCTTCTGTGCCAAAAAGCTTTCTCTATGTGGGCGGCCGTGACTGTCAGGTTGCGCATCTTCGCCAGATCGCAGGCAACTTCGATGCCGAGCTCATCCATCACGATGGCGGCTTGAGGGAGGCCGTTTCGCGCATCGATACGCTTTTGCCATCGGTGGACTGCGTGTTTTGCCCCATCGACTGTATCAGCCATGATGCTTGCCTGCGGGTCAAATCCGGCTGCAAGAAATTCGGCAAGACCTTCATTCCGCTGCGCAATGGCAGCAAATCCAGCCTTGAGCGGGCGCTTCAGACGATGAGCGACCGAAGAGCGGCAGACTGATGCCTATCGACGCGCGGCGCTGAAAAATGCCGCGCTTGCCAGCACCAGCCAACCCAAGATCATGCCAAGCCCACCCGCTGGTGCGGCCATGGGAAACAGGCTGGTTTCGGTAAAGTGCCGTGAGACGAGGTCTCCGGCAAACAGTGCCGTTCCCAGCCCAAGCAGGACTGCGGCGGGAGCAGCGGTTTTGATGCGGTCCCAACCCACATGAATGCCAAGAAGAATGGGCGCATGGGCAAGGCACATGGCTGAGGCATTGCCGAGCATTTGGGTTGCCCCGGTGTGTGTTGCCGCCGCCGCAAGCGCCACACCACCCGCGCCCAATGCGCCGGACAGGAAAAGAGTTGAAGGCCGCAGCCAAGTGTTGCTCATGCCGTTGCCTCTTCCTGATTTTGCATATGGAAGGCCAATCGCTCGACGGGCGCCCAGATGATCTCGCGCAGCTTTGTATTTTTGATAGTTTCATCCATCGCGCGGCGGAAACACAGCAACCATTCGTCGCGCTCGACAGAGCCTATTGGCGCAACGAAATGCCGCCTGCGCAGCATCGGGTGGCCGTATTTCTCCACATAGACAGGCGGGCCGCCGAGATAGCCGATGAGGTAATCGGTGAATTTCTCTTCGCTGCCTGAGATATCTGGTGGATGAATGGCCCGGCAATGTGCTGCTTCCGGCAAAGTGTCCATCAGGACATAGAAACGCTTTGTCAGCGCGCGGACGGTCCGTTCACCGCCAATTGCCTCGTAGAGCGTGATGGTCTCGTCTGCCAATTCATGCTGTCTCCATTTCCCTCGTTTTGCCGCTTTTGATTCGAAATCGCAACTGCAAAGGGCAGGTGCGGCAATTCGCTTCGCAGCACCTGAAGACGCTATCAGCCAAAATTGCGGATGAGGTTCAGACCCTTTTCCAGCAGTTCTGCCGCCTTTTCCTCATTTTCGGCTTCCACATAGCAGCGCATCTCCGGCGCATTGCCAGAGGGGCGGAAGTGAATTGTGCTGCCATCGGCAAGCGTAACGCGAAGACCGTCGATATCGCTTGTGTCCTGAACTGTACCCACAGGAGCCAGAAAGCTTTCCAGATCGGCGCGTGACGAGCGCAGATGTTCCATCAGGGCGGCGCTTTTTTCCTGCGCGAAATCCTGCAGGCGGTCAGCAGCAGCTACTGGCAGCTTGTAGGCGGCAGCGATGTCAGACAGAGGCTTTTTCTGGTCGGCCGTCAGCTTCAAGGCAGCCAGCAGCGGCAGGAAGCAATCGCGTGTCGGGAGCGGGGAGATGGTTTGGCCATTGAGTTCAAAGGGTGATGCCGTGAGGAACCCGCCATTGGCTTCAAAGCCGATGATGCCTTGCTTGCCTGCGGCCAGCGCCTCATCCATGCCTGCAATGACGAAGGGTGATCCGACTTTGGTGCGCACGACGTCAAAATCCCCGCTGGCTTCAATGCCGGAATTGGATGTTACGGGCGTGACGACGACGCCAGCCTTGAGGAAGTTTGCGGTGATGAGGCCCAGAAGATCGCCGCGAAGAGGCACACCCTTCTCATCGGCCAACAAGGGGCGGTCGCCATCGCCATCAGCGGAAATGATCGCATCGAAATGATGCTCGCGGGCCCATGCTTCGAGCTTTTTCAGCGTGTCAGGCGATACAGCCTCAGTATCGACGGGAATGAAGGTCTTGGAACGGCCGAGAGCCACGACCTCTGCGCCATAATGTTTCAGCACATCCACGAACATATCGCGCGCGACAGTGCTGTGCTGGTAGACGCCGACTTTCAAGCCTGCGAGCGCCTTTTCAGGCAGTATCGCGGCGTCGCGCTGGAAAAACAGGGCAGCGGTTTGCGCCGAATGGTCCTGCGCCTGCGATACATCGAGATTCACGCCATCTGCTTCAACCTGTTTTGCAAGCTCGGCAATGGCCAATTCGTCTTTCTTGTCGATCTCGCCGTCTGGGCGATAGAATTTGATGCCGTTGCGATCTGCCGGGATATGGGAACCCGTGATCATCAGAGCTGCGGCCTTCAGCGAAAGTCCGTAAAGCGCCAGTGCCGGTGTTGGCAGGGCGCCGCAATCCAAGGGAGTAAGTCCAGCGGCCTTCAGAGCGCCAATGCAGGTTTGCGCGATGGAAGGGCTGGAGTCGCGAAAATCCTGACCTATCAGCACCGGATCTCCCTTTTTTGCCAAGCCTGAAGTGAGCAGGTGTCGCGCAAAGGCAGTCGCGTAAATGGTCGATGCCTCGCCTTTCAAATCTTCAGAAAGTCCGCGAAGACCGCTTGTTCCAAACTTCAGGCTCATGGGAGATGCCTCCTTTATTCTGGCTTTTTTCACGCTGCGTCGATCAAAACGACTGCAACCCTAACGCAAATAGGCCGTGCATTGATCCAGATGCGATATGACTGTGGTTGTTAGCCGATCGGGAAACATCTCTCAAGTTTTGACAGAATGCTCGGCGAAAGACTATATCGTGCCCACGCCGCAGCCTGCGGTACGGTTGGAGAAGCAAGCGTGGACACTGTATCGATCGACAATCGCGGCGACTTCGGCCTCTGGGCCATTGAGCGCGCCAAGGCCATTATTTCGGCTGAGGGTTCAGACCTTGCCATTGCCGCACGGGATGGCGACGAAAGCGCCATCCGCGAGGCAGCCAACAATCTTGGGACTGCGATTTCCGCAGCACTGCTGGAGGTTTACGACGGCCTTGTGCCGGAGGAGTGACCCTCACGCTGAAGGCCGGCATATCTCAACGCGATAAAGGCCGTGAGGCATGCGACAGCAAAAGCGTTGAGGTTGAGCAGCTTTGCAAGGTCAGGCGCGCTCCACATTTGCCACGCATCTCCGAGCAGATAGCGCGTGTAGAGAAATCCCGCAAAAACCACGCCGGTCATTCCCACTTGCCACAGCCTTTCGCTTTGCCGGAATGAGACTGCGACCAGCATCACGCAAGCCGCGAAAAACAGTTCCGTGCCTGACGCGACCCCGAAAAGCTTTGTCTCGAACACCGTATCGACGGTGCCGATGAGTGGTAGGGCGATGCGCGCTGCCAGTGGTGAGCGGCGCGCAAGGAAGGGGATGGCCAGGAAGAACAGCATCGAGATGACGCTGATCATGGCTGCCTGAAAACCGTCCCCCAGAAGCCACCAGATTGTCGCGGGATAGAAGGGTTTGTTGAGAATGATAACCCAGGCAATGGTCACCGTCGCGGCTGTCAGGGGATCGAGTTTTCCATCCTGTGCCATGGTTCAGGGCCTTGTCGGCGATAGAAGGTAGTGTCCGACACTCCACACGGCACCGTTATCGTGTCCGAACAGACCAGCGGTGGCCAGAAAGAACAACCGCCAGCGACGTCGCCAGAGATTGGCATCCTTGCCATAGACCGCCTTCAATATGGGCTCGATACGTTCGGATTCCCGGTCAAAATTGGCAAGCCAATCCATAGCGGTGCGCTTGTAATGGTCTCCAGACCAGTGCCATTCTGCCTCTACGGTGTAGATATCGTCAAAGCGATGCGGCAGATCGCGTGACGGCATGATGCCACCGGTGAAGAAGTGATGGGCAATCCAGTCGGCGGGGTCGCTCGGATCGAAACGGTAGGAGCGGTCCTTGTGGGTGAAGACATGGATGAAAAGCTTGCCATCCTCCTTCAGCCAGCTGCGCGTGCGTTCAAACAAGGCGCGCCAGTTCGACATGTGCTCGAACATCTCGATGGACACGATGCGGTCATATTGGCCTGATGGCGCAAAGTCGTTCATGTCAGCGGTGATAACCGTCAGATTATTCACGCCTTGAAGCGCCGCCTCCGCCATGATGTAGGCGCGTTGCGAGGCAGAGTTCGACACCGACGTGATGCGGGCGTTTGGAAACTGTCGAGCCAGATAGAGCGACAGGGAACCCCAGCCGCAGCCGAGTTCCAGAATGTTCATGCCATCGACAATACCGGCATGTTTCACTGTTTCGGCAAGAGCTGCTGTTTCTGCCGCGTACAGGGTCGTTGCAGCACTTGGGTAATAGCAGCAGGAATATTTCCGCTGTGCGCCCAGAACCAGCGCGAAAAATTCCGCAGGCACCTCGTAATGCTGCCGGTTGGCTTCATCCGTGTGCGTGGCGACGGGGAAGTTCCCCATGTCCCGGACGAAAGCCAGCTCATCCTCGTGAGGCACTTTCTCCAGCTTTCGTTTCGTTCTGCGGCAGAGAAAATCGATCCCTGCCAGCGTGACGCTGTCGGACAGGGGTGCTTTTTCTACCTGGTTGATCGCAAAAGCGAGCATGTTCATCTTAGACATCCTCTTTTCGTGGTCCGGGGAAAAATGCGTTGACGCGACGCTGCAAGGATCGGAATTTTTCGCCGCGAGAGCGCAGCATATGCTCCTCAAGCGGTGGAATTCCCGATGCGTAGACCAGCAGCCAGTACATCATTGCAGGTGCTAAAAGGGTGGCCAGAAGCCAGAATGGCGAGCCCGTCAGCGCCAGCAGAGGCCATGTGCACCAGAATAGCCACTCGAAGAAATAATTGGGGTGGCGCGAATATCGCCAGAGGCCGACTTCGCAGACCTCTGTCTTGGCTTCCGGTGTCTCGCGAAACTGCGCGAGCTGACGGTCCGAGATGGCCTCTCCTGCCAAGGCAATTGCCGCTATCGCAAGGCCCAGAATATCGGCAAAGGTCGGGAAGGGCGTGCTGTTCGATGCGGCAATATAAATAGCGAGAACCAGAATAAAGGCCGCAAGCGCCTGTATCTGCAGGAACTGGAAGAGGCGACGACCGGCATTCTCGCCCCACTCCTCAACAAGCTTGGCATAACGCGGGTCTTCGCCGCCGCCCTTGGTGCGTGAACCAATATGGCTGCCCAGCCGGATGGACCATATCAAAATGATGATGAAGGCGGCGCAGCGCCGTTCAAAGGAACCGTCGGCAAAGACAATCGCTGCGATGCCGCCCAGACCGACTGAAAAGGACCAGATCGTATCGATCCAGCCGCTCGCTCCGGTCCGGCGTTGTATGGCCCAGGCCAAAACCATGATGAGGCTAAGGCCAATGGCAATGCCGATCAACAATCCATAATTCATCACAGTTACCTTCACCCGCACTGTTGCTGCTTGCGGTAGTCTACGGCGTGGTGAGGTGATTGGTTTCATCTGGAGCAGAAAAAAGCCGGACTGACGTTTTTTGTGATCCAACGCAACCTTAAAGCCGTTTAACCGTCTGCAACCGGGCTGGGTGAACGTCTCGGTGAGGAGATCGACATGAATTCGGGTTTGAAATACGCAATCTGCATGGTCGCCCTTTCGGCAGGTGCCGCGTCTGCTAATGATATCAACGGGGAATGGGCGCGTGGCGATGGCAATGCGAGAGTTTCAGTCAGCGCCTGTGGTTCTGATATCTGCGCAACAAATACGTGGATCAAGCCGGGCACGCCCAAGGAAAAAGCGGGCGACAAGCTGGTAATGAGCATCAAGCGGACAGCCGATGGTGAATATTCCGGCACGGCTTTCGACCCGCAACGTGATCTGACCTACAAGCTCACTGTCTCCGTGAAAGGCGACAGCATGACAACGAAGGGCTGTGTGCTGGCGGGTATTCTCTGCAAGGGCGTGAACTGGTCCCGCATCAAATCATAATCTCAAAACACAAAGGTCCGACCATGAAAAAGAGCGCGATTGCCTTCATCTCAACACTGATCGTCTTTCTGGCGATAGACTTTGTCTGGCTGAGCCTGATGGCAAATGCGCTCTACCGCCCCGTGCTCGGAGACATGCTCGTCACCGAATTTCGCGTCGCGCCAGCGGTCATTTTCTATCTGCTCTATGCTGCAGGGCTGACCTTTTTTGCGGTTCGCGCAGGGCTGGCGACGTCGAGTTTCCGCACATCATTCGTCTATGGCGGCCTGTTGGGTTTGATGGCCTATGGCACCTACGACCTGACCAACCAGGCAACTCTCGCGAACTGGTCCACGACACTGACCGTCGCTGACCTGATCTGGGGCTCGACGCTCTCTGCCGTTGCCTCCTGCGCCGGGCATTGGATTACAGAAAAACTGTGTGGACGGGCTTCCCGTTGATCGTCCCAACGCAAAATGTCAAAGGTCTTCGAATGACTTATCTTGTGCCGGTGTTTGGTATTCTCGCTGCTTTGATGTTCGGAGAAAGTGCGTTGGCCTTGCAGAAAGCAGACAATGCTCAGTCATCAAGCCACGCCAATATTGATGAAAAACGCATCGATGTCGGCGGCTTTCAGCTCAACAGCGTTTTGCTGCCTGCGAAGAAGGGCGCAACTCTGCCGCCCATCGTGTTCATCCATGGTGCCAGCACCAGCCTCTATGACCCGATGTATGCATTCAGGGAAAAGCTTGAGGGCAAGGCAACCCTGCTGTTTGTGGACAGGCCGGGCCATGGCCGTTCTGATATCGGGCCCAAGGCCAATATCCTGCCGGATGCCCAAGCCGATGCCATAGCCACGCTCATGAAAAAGCGCGGCATCAAGAAAGCGATTATTGTCGGGCATTCCTTCGGCGGCGCAATCACTGCAGCCTTTGCGGTTCGGCACAAGGAGATGGTTGAGGGCCTGGTGTTTCTCTCGCCAGCCCTCTATCCATGGCCAGGGGGAATTGCATGGTACTATAACGCGGCGCGTTTCCCGGTTACCGGCGTCCTGTTCAGCACGCTCATTGCACCGGCTGCCGGTGCCATTGCCATTGATGGGGCGGTCAAATCCGTCTTTGCGCCCAATCCTATGCCGTCAGATTATATTTCCCGCACCCGTGCCTATCAGGCGCTGCGCCCGGTCGCATTCCGCCATAATGCGCAGGAAGTGGGTGGGCTGAATGGCTGGGCCAAGGCCGCATCACCTGCATTTCGCACCATCAAGGCGCCAACGGTTATCATCGCCGGTGATGTCGATGAGGTGGTTTCAACCGAGATCCATTCCCGGCATCTCGCACGCGATATCAGCGGTGCGGAATTGATCGTAGTCCACAATCTTGGCCATAAATCGGATTATGTGGCCAGTGATCTCGCCATTGCTGCAATGGAAAAAAATGCCGGTAAGCCCCGCAATCTGAAGGCCATTGCCAAGACGCTTGAAACGAAGATTGCAAATGACGGCCAGTAGGTGAGTGACGGCTGGCCGGTTTTACCTGGCCAGCCGCTCATCGCAATTACATGGCAGGCAGCACGGCGATGTCGCGAAGCGGCAGCTCGACACCGGTGATGTCGCCAGCCTTCGTGGCTTTGCCGGTTTCCAGATTGACCGTATAAAGAGCCGTACCAGCCACAAGCATGGCCGTATTCTTGCCATCCGCCGTCGTCTGGATGTCGAAGGCATAGGTCGCAGGCTTGGTTTCGATGCCCAGCTTGCCTATCGACTTCAGGGTTCCATCATTGGGCTTGGTCTGCTGGATAAGAGCGCCGATTGTGGCGTCGATGTTGTACATCGCGGTCTTTTCCGGCTTTCCGTAGGAATTGGTATAGGCGGCAGCAACGATATTGGGCGTTTCACCCTTGTGCATGTCGGCATCTTCAAATGCCAATGTGCCGTCCACGGTCACTGCACCGGTATCAGGATGCACCCGGTGGTTCGTGGTTCCGGTCATGTAACGGAGACGGTCTGCCATAGGGTTGAAGTCTACGACAACAGGGGCCTGCGTCATGGTCAGCGGCTTGTCCATTTTTGCCACTTCGGTCGCGGCACCCGTTTCGAGGTTGATCGAGACGATTGTATTGTCAGCTGTTACGCCGACGACTGTCTTGGTGCCGGGGCGAAAATCAATGCCGACGAGCTTTTCGACGCCAGTTACGTCCATGGTCTTGGTCACGGCTGGCTTATCGGTATCGAACATGACGAGCGTCTTGTCTCCCGCCAATCCTAGTACCGGCGCGGCAAAGGCGAAGGTGGCGCTTGTGGCAAGCAGGGCGGAGGCAATCGTTGCTGTGCGAAGAATGGTCATATCTTTCTCCCGTTTCTATCCGTTTCGAGAGGTGCCAGGCAATTTGCCGGTCAGTGCTCTCAAAGGTTAGACACATGTGGGTGGCCGTTTGGATGCAGCGGCCAAAATATTTTTTTGATTTGCATCTCGGCATCAATTCCGGGTGTATGTGTTGAAACGAATATGTGTGCCGGGAGAGGCTCTTTGGACGTCGGACAGACAATGGCAGATGATTTCGGTACAGCACTCAACGCCTGCGCCAAGGGCGACCGGAATGGCCTGCGGGTTATTTTCGATAAAGAGGCGGGCCGACTGATCGCTGTGGCGGAACGCATCGTAAGACGACGCGATCTGGCCGAGGAAGTCGTACAGGAAGCATTCATCCGCATTTGGAAAAGCGCGCATCAATATGAGCCCGGACGAGGGTCAGCACGGGGCTGGATCTATGCCATCGTGCGCAACCGCGCTCTGAACATGTTGCGGGATGGCAAGCGCGAAGATCTTGTGTCGGACGATCGTCTGGACACGTTGCAAGAGGCCAGCCACGTCGAGCACATCATGACATCCTGGCACAGGCTGGATCAGAACAGCAGGCTGCGCGACTGCCTCTCCACGCTGGATGAAACAAGACGCCGCGGCATCATCATGGCTTATGTCGGTGGCTACACCCATGGCGAAATTGCCGGGCGGCTGCAAATACCGCTTGGAACCGCGAAATCCTGGATCAGGCGCGGCCTTTCCTCGCTTCGGGAGTGCATGGCATGACCCAGCCGATATCTCTTCAAGACATTGCGCTGACAGCAGATGAATATGTGCTGGGTCTTCTGGATGAGGAAAATCATCAGCGGGTCACCGACGAGATCGATCAGAACGCGGAACTGCGTGCTGCTATCGCATCAAGCCGGGAACGGTTTCTGCCGCTGGATATCTCTGTGGATGCGGTTGTGCCCAGCGCCGATCTCTGGTCGCGGATCGACAGCCGCTTGGCCGATGCGCCTTCTGCGGACAAACCTCGAGAGCGGCAACCTGCTTCCAATGACAACAGCAGGTCGCTCTGGAAGCGAACAGCCATCGCTTCGCTTGCAGCATCTGTGCTGTTGACGGCAGGTCTTGGCTGGTCGCTTATGCGCACGGCAGAACCTGTTGTCATAGCAATATTGCTGAACGAAGCGGGCGAGCCTCAGGCGATTGTTGAGGACTTCAGCAATGAGCACGCCAGAATTCGCCTGCTGGCAGACTTTACGGTTCCGGAAGGAAAGACCATGCAGGTTTGGACATTGCCGAACCGCGACATGGGCCCCATCTCGCTCGGTCTTCTCGATGAGCACCGCTCCGCGAGCCTTGAAACGCCACGGCTGCCAACGCCAACAGACAAGCAGCTTTACGAGATCACCCTCGAACAGACCGGCGGTTCCCCAACCGGAAGACCGACAGGGCCGATACTCGTGAAAGGCTTGGCAAGCGCGGTTAGGTGATGTGAGCTTAGAAAGTGAAGTGGCGCACCCGACAGGATTCGAACCTGTGACCTTTGGAATCGGAATCCAACACTCTATCCAGCTGAGCTACGGGTGCATCCGTATGTGCGACGAGTCGCATCTGGCAGTGGTTCGTTCTTTAACCTAGCTTGCCCTGCGCTTCAATGTGTAAAATTACTTCATGAAGTTGTGCTCGGACGATTTTTCCGAATTTGCGCCGTGACTTTATCAGTATTCTCTTAGAAATTGCATATCTCAGTGCGCCGACGCGAAAATCTGACTGCTTATTAAGCGTTTGATTATTCCCGTTGCATTTGCATCTCGGAATTTGCACGGCTGGCGGATTCTAGCCTCCAAGCGGCGTGAGACTGTGTTTTCATATAATTGATATTCGTCATCGAATAAAAAATGGAAGCTTAAAGTCAGGCATTATTCATTAATAAATCTTGTTCTAATTAAGCTGGTTAGCTAGTTTATAAAGTCCGCGGGGGCGAATCAGAGGGGGGCTAAAGATGATGTCAAGTCTCGGACTTGAGCAGGGCATGGATAAGGTGTTCCCCAGGGAGCCTGAAGTCCCGTCTCTGCTCTCAAGGGTAGAAGTAAATTATTCAATATTGTCAGACGCCGTCATTTATAGTCTTCGGCGCGCTCAGCTATCGGTTGTGAATGATTTCAACGAAAGCCTTCTGGCTTTTTCCCTCAGGCCGACCGATTTTCCGGTTCTCGTTCTCGTGGCGAACAATTGTAGCCTGAAGCAGAGCGATGTTGCCGAGGCACTCGGCATTCAGCGTGCCAACTTCGTGGCCATCATCGATGCGCTGGAAGACAAGGGACTGTTGCAACGCCGTCGCTCGGAAGCGGATCGCCGGGTTCATTATCTGGAAATAACGGAAAGAGGCAGGACTGTTCTGGAGGAAATTTCCCAGGTGTGGCGTGCGCATGAAGGCAGACTGATTGATCGCCTTGGTGGCGAGATGGCCCGTGACCAGTTGGTGAGCCTGTTGCGCTGCATTCAGGACTGATCGCCGTCGCGACTTCATGCCTCATATAAAACAGGTGCGGTTTGGCCGCACCTGTTTTTGCTTGTGCATATTCAGGAGCGCATCGCGCCGGGGCCGGGGGTGGCCCCCGGAGGGACTTTTCCGAGAATGATCATGCCCAGCACTTCATCCTTGGTCACATCCTGCGTTCTGGCATGGCCGACCACCTTGCCGTTTTTCATCACGAAGACGCGGTCTGCGAGATCGAAGACGTCGTGAATGTCATGGCTGATGAGGAAGATGCCGATCCCTTCCTTCTTCAGTTCTTTGACCAGATCACCCACCTGCGCGGTTTCCTGCGGGCCAAGTGCAGCCGTCGGCTCATCCATGATGAGAATGCGGGCATCGAACAGAATGGCGCGAGCGATGGCAACCGATTGGCGCTGTCCACCGGAGAGTGCCTTGACCGGCTCCTTGAAGCGCTTGAAGTTGGGGTTGAGACGTCCCATCACTTCGCGGGCGGAGGCTTCCATGGCGACATCATCCAATGTGCCCCAAGGGGTGCGCAGTTCACGGCCAAGATAGAGATTGGCCGCAGCATCGACATTATCTGCGACGGCCAGCGTCTGATAGATCGTCTCAATGCCGAATTTCTTGGCATCGCGCGGATTGCGAATATCGACATCCTCACCATTGATCAGGATGTCTCCGCCATCACGACGATAGGCGCCTGAGAGGATCTTGATCAGGGTCGATTTGCCTGCACCATTGTGGCCCAGCAACGCCACGACTTCGCCGCGATGGAGATCGACCGAGGCGTTTTCCACCGCGTGGATGCCGCCGAAGGAGATGGAAATATTGCGCATTTCCACAAGCGGAGTGGTTTGGTCCGTCATATCGGAAACTCCTCTTATTCTTACTTGGCTCTGGCGCGGTAAACCGTATCCAGCCAGACGGCCAGGACGAGCACCATTCCGATGACAATGCTTTGCAACGGAGTATCCATGCCAAGCAGCACCATGCCGGAGTTCAGAGATTGCATGACCACGGCACCCAGGATGGCACCGGCGATGGTTCCAGCACCGCCCGCAAGCGAGGTGCCGCCGATGACGGCTGCGGCGATGGTATAAAGCTCATCCAGCGTGCCCTGTGCATTGGTTGCCGCGTTGAGGCGTGCGGTTGAGATGGCCGCGGCGATGGCGCAGAGTATGCCCATCAGTGCGAAAATGCGCACCGTGACCCACCGTGTCTTGATGCCGGCGAGAACGGCGGCTTCCGGGTTGCCACCAATGGCAAAGACATAGCGACCGAAACGGGTACGGTTGGTGATGAAATTCATGACAATGGCGATGCCAAGTGCAATCAGCACCGGTATGGCCACGCCGAGTGAAATTTCCAGACCCGTGTCGGGCCAAGCCATGTTGTTGGCCTCGGCGTATTTGCGCGCTAGATTGACCGGCATGTAATAGCTGTTGAGAACCTTGACCGAGCCCAGCACGATGCCGCAGCCAACCAGGCCCACAAAATATTCGGCCCAGATGGGCTTGAGTGGAAAGCCGAAGCGTTTTCTCTGTCTGCGCGAATTGACGATGGACATGATGATCAGGACGCAGGCTATGATCCCGACGACCCAGCTTGCCGTTGCGCCGATGGAGCCATCGGCACCACCGCCCATGAGGCGAAAGCGGGTGTCCATGGGCGCAACCGTTGCGCCGCTCGTCACCATCCATGCCGCGCCGCGCCAGACCAGAAGGCCGCCCAGCGTTACGATGAAGGATGGCACATTCATGAAGGCGATGATGACACCCTGAAACGCGCCGATAGCCGCGCCCAATGTGATGCCGACGGTGAGTGCCACAATCCAGGACATCTGGTGGTCATAGCCCAGCCAACCGGGCAGGAAGCGGGTTTGCGTTACCGCCATGATCATGCCCACGAAGCCGAGAATGGAGCCAACCGAAAGATCGATGTTGCGCGTCACGATCACCAGAACCATGCCGGTTGCCATGACGGAAACGGAGGCGGCCTGAACCGAGAGGTTCCACAGGTTTCGCGATGTGAGGAAGAGGCCGCCGGAAAGGATGTCAAACCCAATCCAGATAACCAAAAGTGCCACGACCATGCCCAGAAGGCGGGTATCGATTTCCGTCGCGTTCAAGAAACGTCGCAACGGGTTTCCCCGTTCTGCCCGGGCCGCGGGTTGCGATGCGACAACGGTTTGGTCCGCCATATCTGCTGTTCTCCCTGAAATATTTCATGCCGCCCATCACGCCGGTGCGCCGCAAGGTTGCCCCTGCGGCGGTGCCGGGTAGACTGGCGAAACTCGAGGCCTAAACCTCGAGAATCTCGCTGAGCCTGATGTTGGCTTATTTGCAAGCGGCGACTGTGCCGCCCTTCACGCCCTGGCAAAGCTCACTTTTGGTGATCCACTTTGCATCCAGAACAACGTTCAGATTGTCCTTGGTGATGGCCTGCGGCTCGAGGAAGTACGAGCTCATTTCCACACCCTTGGTGCCACCCTTAAACTTGATGGTACCTTCCAGCTTGTCCATCTTGGTGCCCTTGGCCAGAGCAACCGCCACTTCGCCGGCCTTCTTGCCCAGCTTGCGGCTGTCCTTCCAGACGGAAACGGTCTGGGTGCCGAGCGCTACGCGGTTCAGCGCGGCCTTGTCGCCATCCTGTCCGGAAACTGGAACGGAACCAGCAAGACCCTGAGCTTCGAGTGCTGCGACCACGCCGCCTGCCATGCCGTCATTGGACGAAACCACGGCATCGACCTTGTTGTTGTTGGCGGTCAGGAACTGCTCCATGTTCTTCTGGGCAATTTCCGGCTTCCAGCCGTCCGTATAGGCTTCGCCGACATTCTTGACCTTGCCGGATGCCATCGCGTCTTTCAGCACTTCCATCTGGCCGGAGAATACGAAGTCTGCATTCGGATCGGTCGAGCCGCCCTTGATGAAGACGTAGTTGCCGGTTGGCTTGATCTTGAAGACTTCCTTGGCCTGCAGGCGGCCGACTTCCTTGTTGTCGAAGGTGATGTAGTAGGTGCTTGGATTTTCGATCAGTCGGTCATAACCCACGACCGGAATACCTTCGGCGGCAGCCTTTTCGATGGCTGGGCCAATGGCGCTGCTGTCCTGCGCCAGAACGATGAGGGCGTTTGCGCCCTGGGCGATCAGGCTTTCAATGTCTGTCAGCTGTTTTGCAGCCGAGGTCTGCGCATCGGCAGAGATGTATTTTGCGCCAGACGCTTTCAGTGCGTCCTTGATTGCCGCCTCGTCGGTCTTCCAGCGTTCTTCCTGGAAGTTGGACCAGGACACGCCGACGACAAGTTCGGCAGCCACGGCAACCGTGTGCAGAGAAACGAGTACGGCTGTACCCGCCAATAGCTTGGCAAATGAATTCATGATGTCCTCCCGGGTAACGACGAAACGCGAGGCACCTCCATGCCTCTACGAACGCCTGAAAATCTGCCGAAAAACTAAAAAAGCATTTTTTCTCGACAGTCGAGAAATTAAATGTCAGAGAATCCTGACACTGTCAACAGAACTTGAAGCCGCTTTTTGCGGGCTTGGTTGCGGTGGAACTTTGCAGGGTCTATGGCGGTGAAAACAGGCGAAGGAATTGACGTGCAATGCCCGGAATAGCGAGCACAGAGCTGGTCCGGCAGCAAAACAGTCTGCGTGTTCTCAGCGCCTTGCGGCGGCACGGCAATGTTTCCCACACGGACCTTGCGGCATTGACCGGCCTAGCCTCGGCCACGGTTTCCGTCATCACCGCAGACCTTGAACGGTTTGCCCTCATCGAACGCACCGAGCAGCAGGCCGCGTCGGGCAGGGGGCGTCCGCGTGTTCTGTTCCAGCCCAACAGGCAGTATGGCTATGTGGCGGTGGTGGTCATCTCGTCGGATGCCGTTCAATATTCTCTTGTGGATTTTACCGGCAAGCTGATGGACCGTTTCGGGGAAAGCCGCACCACCGGCAAAGCCTCCGACTTTGCGCAATCGGTCCTGGCAGGGCTGCTCCGCCTTGTTGCCCGCTCCAAGATTGCCGCGAGTGCTGTCTTGCACATATCGATCAGCAGCAAGGGGTTGGTCGATCCGCCCAGCGCTACGCTCGTCTGGTCACCGGTTCTGGGAGAGGGGCAGGTCGATTTTCGTGAGACGCTATCAGGGCATTTTCGCGCGCAGATCTATCTCTATAACGAGACCCTGCTGGTTGCCGAGGCCTTGTGGATGCGGGAAAGGGCGACGACCCCACCGCTTGCCGCTTTGTCGGCGCTTTCGTTGGGCCACAGTATTGGGCTGGGGGTTGCTCGCGATATGGGCGAAGGGCGCGCCGCTGTCGAGGCCCCGAATTTCGGCCATATGCTGCACATACCGGATGGTGCGCTTTGTCGATGTGGCGCGAAAGGCTGCGTTGAAGCCTATTGCGGCTTTTACGGCATTCTGCGCACGGCGTTCGAAGTTCCGACCAATACAATCCCGGCCAAATTCGTTCCTCTCGGAGAGGTGGAAAAGATCGCCGCATCGGCCCGCTCGGGAAATCGCATGGCGGCATTCGCCTTCCGGCAGGCCGGGCTTGCGCTTGGCAACGGGCTTTCGCGCCTGTTCAGTCTGCACGGCCCCATGCGGGTTTTCGTGACCGGGCCCGGAACGCGATTTTTTGATCTGCTTGAAGCCAGCATGCGTGAGGGCATGATGCAGACGAATGCCGTTCGCATCGGCGGAATGCCGATCATCACAATTGAGCTAGATGAGCAGCGTTTGGTTTTTGATGGCCATATGGGGCTTGCATTGTCGCGTCTGGATGGAGATATCCTGATGTCTGGCACGGCTGCGCAGGTGACTTGAACCGTGCGCGCCTGCACCGCCTAAGGAGACGCTATGCTGAACATCGACACAAGCCACCCCATCTACCGGCCTCTCTGGGCGAGGCTGTTGATTGTCGGGTTCACCACCGCCTGGGCTGTCATCGAGTTCATTAATCACGAAATTTTCTGGGCAACGGTGGTCGGCGGCATCGCCGCTTACTCGGCCTATGTGCTGCTATACGCCTTCAAGCCCGCACCCGACAAAGTCGAGGAAAAGGCACCAGAACCTTCCGACGAAGCTTAAGGTCGAAGCGTTTATTGTCGTCCCAGAAAGCGAATCGCCTGATCGATCAGAAGATTGGCGGCGGTCATTCGCAGGGCGGCATTTTCGCGAAACTCCGCATCAGTTGTATCGGGGTGGTTCAGCTTGGCAAAACTGCGGCGCTTTTCGCCCAGCGACTCAACCGTGTCGCTGTCGGAAATTGCCAGCTCATTTGACACATCGGATAAGGATGTGCGCGCAAGATGGGGCGGCATTGTTTTCGGCTCTGGCAGGGGCTCCGCAATGGCTGGCTCATCCTCCAGAAACCCGAGATAGGAATCAAGCGGCACATTGGCGGATGATGGTCCGTGCGTGGCTGTCTCGAACACTAAACTGGAATTGAATGCGCGAACGCCGGGCGGCATTTCCTTGACGGGTGGTTCGTCCTCCGCCTCGCGATCAAGGCGCTCCACCACTGACTGAAAAACGGACTGTCCGAACAGCATAGGAATTTCCCGGTTGGTTGGCGAAGATAACCATATGAATGTGGCGTCTGGCTTGCGTTGTCTTTGATATAGGTGGAATTCCTCTTTCCACCAAAGTTAGCCCATCAAATGCTGACTTTCTTCCAGCACAAGATCATAAAGCAGCTGGGCGCTGGGGGGTAGCACCCGGTCCTTGGTAATGATGAGGCTATAGGGCTTTACGCTGAGTTCGAAATCTGTGGGAAGAATACGGATGTCGCCCATTGGCGAATGCTGCCCCGAGACGAATTCCGCCATTTCATATGCCAGCGGCGCAATGGCGTTTGTTTGCGTCACGATGGCCAGAGTGAGGACAACCGAGGGCGTGTTGATAATGTTGCGGGGCAGCGCCACGCCTTGGGAGAGAAACACATCTTCCATGCTTCGCCGCAGCAGGGCGCCAGGTGGCTGAAAAACCCAGTCATATTGCGAGAGATCTTCGAGCCTCACCTGGGGGCTCTCCAAAAGCGGATGATCCTTACGCACGAGAAGGCAGGCCCGTTCAATGCCGATTTCATGTGCATTGAACAAAGCCGGGTCGATATCATCTGGAATGCGTCCAATAACGAAGTCGTGGCGCGCCGCCAGCAATTCTCGCGCCAGCACATTGCTCGTCTCAACCTGCACATTCACCTCTATGCCGGGATAGGTATCCATTGCCTTGCGAAGTGCGGGAACAACGAGGCTGATGGCGGGAGCGGTGACGGAGCCGATGAACACCGAGCCGCCGCTACCCGATTTCATCTGGGCCAATTCCCGGCCAGCTTCGCGAAGTTCAAGAAGAATCTTCTTCGAGCGCCTCGCCAGTGCCTCGCCGAAACGGGTCAGCACCACCCCGCGGGATGCGCGTTGGCACAGCGGGTTCTTGACGATTGCCTCCATCTCCGCAAGCATTCGTGACGCTGCAGGCTGCGTCATGTTCAAGGCTGCCGCCGCCGCGCTGACCTGCCCGTGTTCCTCTATCGTCACCAGCATGCGCAAATGCGACATTTTCAACCCTGCCCGCAACAAGGGGTTGTCTTCTGTCAGGGACTGAAATTCGAACGAATTCATTCCATTTCGTTCCATTGCGACCACTCCATTTCGTCCTGAAAATCAGCCTCAGGCAATTATATCGATTTAATATATCGAAAATGATATAGCTCTGGCAATTTATTCTATTTGACAGTTATATGGATTCAGAACAGTTTGCGCCTGTGCCGGGGAGGAGCGCCAAAAGTTCGGATTGCGTCTTTGCAGTCTGATCGAGTAAGCTAAACTCCTAATGCTCGGGCGTGAATTTACGGGCGATTGTAAGGAACAACGCCTGAAAGAGGGTTCCAAGGGAGAGAGTTAATGAAATCCATTATTTCGATGTTTGCTGCCTGTGCCATCGGCGCTGCATCATTTGCTGCACCTGTATGGGCGCAGGACAAGGGAACCGTTGGCATTGCCATGCCGACAAAGTCGTCTGCCCGCTGGATCGATGATGGCAACAACATCGTCAAGCAGCTCGAGGCAGCTGGCTACGCGACTGATCTGCAGTACGCAGATGACGATATTCCGAATCAGCTCTCCCAGATCGAGAACATGGTCACCAAGGGCGTTAAGGTCCTGGTTATCGCATCGATCGATGGCACGACGCTGTCGGACGTTCTCAAGCAGGCTGGCCAGCAGGGCATCAAGGTCATCGCTTATGACCGCCTGATCCGCAACAGCGGCGACGTCAGCTACTACGCGACCTTCGACAACTTCCAGGTTGGCGTTCTGCAGGCAACGTCTATTGCCGACAAGCTTGGCCTGAAGGACGGCAAGGGTCCATTCAACATCGAACTGTTCGGCGGTTCGCCAGACGATAACAACGCGTTCTTCTTCTACGACGGCGCAATGTCTGTTCTGAAGCCTTACATCGACAGCGGCAAGCTCGTTGTTAAGTCTGGCCAGATGGGCATGGACAAGGTCGGTACGCTGCGTTGGGACCCTGCAACTGCGCAGGCTCGCATGGATAACCTCCTGTCTGCCTTCTACACAGACTCAAAGGTTGACGCTGTTCTGTCTCCTTATGATGGCATCTCCATCGGTATCATTTCCTCGCTCAAGGGCGTTGGTTATGGCTCCAAGGACCAGCCACTCCCAATCGTTTCCGGTCAGGACGCTGAAGTTCCTTCCGTGAAGTCGATCATTGCTGGCGAACAGTATTCCACAGTCTTCAAGGACACTCGCGAACTCGCGAAGGTTACTGTTGGCATGGTCAACGCTGCAATGCAGGGCAAAGAGCCAGAAGTTAACGACACGAAGACCTATGAAAATGGCGTCAAGGTTGTTCCTTCCTACCTCTTGAAGCCAGTTGCGGTCACCAAGGAGAACTACAAGCAGGTTCTCGTTGATGGCGGTTACTACAAGGCAGACCAGCTGAAATAAGACTATGATCGCGGCGGGGATGGACATTGGTCCATCCCCGCTTCTTCAAATAAGAACGCCGGATTGTACGGCGCTGGATTGCGATATGGATAATACCCTCCTCGAAATGCGGAATATCACCAAGACATTCCCGGGCGTGAAAGCTCTGGAGAATGTGAACCTGAAGGTTCGGCAAGGTGAAATACACGCACTTGTCGGCGAAAACGGCGCGGGTAAGTCGACCCTGATGAAGGTCCTTTCGGGTGTTTACCCTGCCGGCACCTATGATGGCGAAATTCACTATGAAGGTCAGCTGCGAAACTTCCGCGCGATCAATGACAGTGAAGAAATTGGCATCATCATCATCCACCAGGAATTGGCACTCGTTCCGCTTCTCTCGATTGCCGAAAACATTTTCCTCGGAAACGAAATCGCCACCAATGGCGTCATCGGCTGGCAAGAGACGTTCAACCGCACGCGCGAGCTGCTGAAGAAGGTTGGTCTCAAGGAATCGCCGGAAACGCTGATCACCGACATCGGTGTGGGCAAGCAGCAGCTCGTGGAAATTGCCAAGGCATTGTCCAAGAGCGTGAAGCTGCTCATTCTCGACGAGCCCACGGCATCGCTGAACGAAAGCGATTCGGAAGCTCTGCTCAACCTGTTGATCGAGTTCCGCAAGCAGGGCCTGACCTCCATCATCATTACGCACAAGCTGAATGAAGTGCGCAAAGTCGCTGACCAGATCACGGTTCTGCGTGACGGTATGACGGTCAAGACGCTTGATTGCCACAATGAAGAGATCAGCGAAGATGTGATCATTCGCAACATGGTTGGCCGCGATCTCGAAGACCGTTATCCGCCACGCGATGTCGCGATTGGCGAAACCATTCTGGAAGTTAAGAACTGGAACGCGTTTCACCAGCAGCACAGAGATCGTCAGGTTCTCCACGATATCAACGTCAACGTCCGCAAGGGCGAGGTTGTCGGTATTGCGGGACTGATGGGCGCCGGGCGTACCGAATTTGCAATGAGCGTGTTCGGCAAGTCCTACGGACACAAGATCAGCGGCGACGTTCTGGTCAATGGCAAGCCCGTCGATGTTAGCACTGTTCGCAAGGCGATCGATGCAGGCCTTGCTTATGTGACCGAAGACCGCAAGCATTTGGGTCTCGTGCTCAACGACAATATTTTGCACAACACAACGCTTGCCAATCTGGCCGGTGTTTCGTCCGCTAGCGTTATTGACGACATCAAGGAAATGTCTGTCGCAAATGACTTCCGCAAGCGTCTGCGCATCCGGTCGTCGGGCATTTTCCAGGAAACGGTCAATCTTTCCGGCGGCAACCAGCAAAAGGTTGTCCTGTCGAAATGGTTGTTCTCCAATCCTGACGTCCTCATTCTGGACGAGCCGACGCGTGGTATCGACGTTGGCGCAAAATATGAAATCTACACCATTATCAACCAGCTCGCCGCCGAAGGAAAAGGCGTTCTGATGATCTCATCGGAAATGCCCGAACTGCTTGGCAATTGCGACCGCATCTACGTTATGAACGAAGGACGGATTGTCGCCGAATTGCCGAAGGGAGAGGCGAGCCAGGAAAGCATCATGCGCGCTATCATGCGCTCAGGGGAGAAGAACTGATGAGTTCGGCCAATACATCCACCGAAGAGAGCAACGTCGTTTCAGTCGGCTCGTATATCCGGTCCAATATCCGTGAATACGGCATGCTGATTGCGCTCGTCGCCATCATGGTTTTCTTCCAGTTTTATACGGGCGGCATTCTGTTTCGCCCGGTTAACCTGACGAACCTGATTCTACAGAACTCCTTCATCGTCATCATGTCGCTCGGCATGCTGCTGGTTATCGTCGCTGGGCATATCGACCTTTCGGTTGGTTCCATCGTTGCTTTCGTCGGAGCAATCGCGGCTATTCTGACGGTCCAATGGGGCATGAACCCGTTGCTGGCAGCCCTGATCTGCCTTGGCGTCGGCGGCTTGATTGGTGCCGCGCAGGGTTACTGGATTGCCTATCACCGAATTCCGTCGTTCATCGTCACGCTGGCAGGCATGCTTGTTTTCCGTGGTCTGACGCTGTTTGTACTTGGTGGTAAGAACATCGGTCCATTCCCGGTTGACTTCCAGGTTGTCAGCACCGGCTTCCTGCCTGACTTGGGTGGCATTGAAGGCTTTAACACGACGTCCATGGTGCTGACACTGGCCATTACAGCTGTACTGTTCATGCTGGCGCTCCGTCGTCGCCAGGTCAATGTCCGTCACGGCATCAGCGTCGAGCCGTTCGGCTTCTTTATGGTGCAGCACCTTCTGATTTCGGGCGCTATCCTGTTCCTCGGATATCAGCTGTCGACCTATCGTGGTCTGCCAAACGTGCTGATCGTGATGCTTCTCCTGATCGCTCTTTACAGCTTTGTCACGCGCCGCACGACCATCGGTCGCCGGATCTATGCGATGGGCGGTAACGAAAAGGCCACAAAGCTCTCCGGTATCAACACCGAGCGTTTGAGCTTCCTCACCTTCGTTAACATGGGCGTGCTCGCTGGATTGGCCGGCATGATCATCGCAACGCGTTTGAACTCTGCAACGCCAAAGGCAGGTGCAGGCTTCGAGCTGGACGTCATCGCGGCATGCTTTATTGGCGGCGCATCGGCATCCGGCGGCGTTGGCAAGATCACCGGTGCGGTCATTGGTGCCTTCATCATGGGCGTTATGAACAACGGCATGTCGATTGTCGGTCTCGGCATCGACTTCCAGCAAATGGTCAAGGGCCTTGTGCTTCTGGCTGCTGTGTTCTTCGACGTCTACAACAAGAACAAGGGCTGACCTTCGTTCGGCTCATCTATCTGAATTGACTAAAGTGGCCGGTTTCCGGCCACTTTCATGAGATGTAGGCGTCAAACGTCTTTGAAAGGAAATATTGTGCTGATTTCTCAGATCAAGAATGCAAGCGGGATCATCGTCGCCGTTCGCGAAGAAGGCGGCCAAGCGCGCGCCGTCAACAATGCTGGTTCCGTCTATGCGCTGGCGCTCGAAGCGGCCAATAGCGGCAAGACGCTGGCGCAAGTTATCGAAGCGCGCGGCTATGGTGAGGTTGTCGACCTTGAAGAAGCCTATGCGGAAGGCAAGTTCCTCCCACCGATCACGCACCCCGATCCAGCGCACCTGCACCTGACGGGGACTGGGCTCACCCATCTTGGATCCGCCGCCACCCGTGACAGCATGCACAAGAAGACCAGCGAATCGTCTGAAGAGAGCCTCACGGACTCCATGAAAATGTTCAAGATGGGCCTTGAGAACGGCAAGCCGAAGGCTGGTGAAAAGGGCGTTCAGCCTGAGTGGTTCTATAAGGGCAATGGTCATGTGGCCACCGCACCGGGCGCTGCTCTGGTGTCGCCATCCTTCGCTCTCGATGGTGGTGAAGAGCCTGAAATGGCTGGCATCTACGTGATCGCTGATAACGGCCAGGCATTCCGCGTTGGCTTTGCGGTTTCCAACGAGTTCTCGGACCACGTGACAGAGCGGATTAACTATCTGTATCTCGCACACTCCAAGCTGCGCCCTGCAAGCTTCGGTCCAGAAATCCGCGTTGGCGCACCGCCATCGGATATCCGTGGAACATCGCGCATCTTGCGGGATGGCAAGGTCATCTTCGAAAAGCCATTCTTGTCTGGCGAGGACAACATGTCCCACACCTTCGCCAACCTCGAATATCACCATTTTAAATACGGTCTCTTCCGCGCTCCCGGCGAGGTTCATGTCCATATGTTCGGAACAGCGACGTTGTCTTTTGCCGATGGGATCAAGCCGGAGGCGGGCGACGTGTTCGAGATCGAAGCCGGTGGTTTTGGTCTTCCGTTGCGCAATGCGCTCAGAGTGGAAATGGAAGAACCGATCGTCATCAACCAGCTCTAAGGTTGGACATCAGTGATGAGTAAAGCCCTGGACTACGGTCCGGGGCTTTTTTGTTGGTAGGTTAGATTCGACGATCCCGTTTGCCCGGTTTTTTGTGTCCTGGGCTCGCGATCCATGATTCGGACCCGTATGAGCAGGGGCTGCGATGAGCATTGCCGATAGGATGGCGTGACCGCAAGGTTGCGTTGCGTCTCCAATCTTTGATCCTGCCGTATGTTCCCGATACAATACTGTTGCCTATCAAGGACTTTGTCGTCACCGGCCGGTGTTCGTTGTGCCTTGCGTGCTGAATGCCGCTGTATTTCGATTCGATGGAGATACGATTCAAATTTCTGGTCTTTGGGTCGGCGCCCGAGCAGGTGCTTGGCACACTGATAGCCGTTGGTCTGAGGCTGAGTGAGGAGAAAGTGCCAAGTGTTGTGCCAAGGCGTCGCTGACGGCGTCCAGCTCTAGCGCAGACCAGGGAGACGTTGGATGTGTTGGCAGGGCGTCCTGATGCTGCTTCACCTTGCGCCTGAAGGCGTTGAGGGCTCTAGGCTTCTTCCCAAGCTGGATAGAGCGTGTGCAGCGCACTCACTGACCGGTCGCGGGGGAGTGGGAGCTGCTGACTAGCTCACTGACGATGCATGGAGATGCGTCCCGCCATGCTGTCTTGAATCAACAATAAGAAGTTTAGGCCTGCGGAAGTCCCGCAATCACAAAAAAACGGCGCGACTAATGTCGCGCCGTTTTCGTTCTTGGCAGTGCCTACAGCTATCAGACGTTGTTGTAGGCAGTCATGACTGCTGCGACCTGCTGGTCGTTAAGAGCTTGCACCTGCTTGGAAGAAAGTGAGTTCAGTGTCGCGTCAGTCAAACCGACGATTGCGGTGGTGGTTAGTCCTGCAAGAGCAGGGATCCCCAGAGCGGCAATCTCGGCTGTTGCAAAGCTGTTAAGCTCTGCGGAGCTTAGTGTCGCTACCTGCGCAGATGTCAGAGCAGCGGCCTGGGTTGTCGTCAGCGCAGCGATGTTGTTTGAGCTGAGTGATTCGAACTGAGCGGTTGTCATTGCAGCAATCAGAGCTGGAGTGAAGGCTGCAACCTGCGTGGTGTCCAGCGCCGACAATGCCGTCGTTGTGATCGTCTTGACCTGTGCTGCTGTCAATCCGGCGATCTGGCCAGTGGTCAGAACGTCAACCTGTGCAGATGTAACGGCACCGATCTGGGTTGTCGAAAGCTTGGCGATCTGTGCGGCGCTGAGGGCTGCAAAGTTGGCTGTTGAGAGGCTTGCGAGCGTTGTGGAGCTGATGCCTGAGAGGGCTGCCACGTTGATCGCAGCAATCTCGGCAGTCGAGAAGCTGTTAAGCTCTGCGGAGTCGAGTGTTGCCACCTGTGCAGAGGTCAGTGCGCCAGCCTGTGTTGTGGTGAGTGCCGCAATGTTGGCTGATGCGAAGGCCTGCAGTTGCGTGGTGGACAGTGCGACCAACTGCGCGTTGGACAGTGCTACAACCTGTTCTGACTTCAGGTTTGCGATAGATGCCGTGGTAATGGCCGCAACCTGCGCAGCGGTCAGTGCCTTGACCTGGTCTGTTGTCAGTTCCCTGATCTGTGCCGACTTGAGGGAAGCGATCTGTGTGGTGCTCAGCTTTGCAACCTGTGTTGCGCTGAGGGCTGTCAAAGCAGCCGTGGAGAGACCTGAGACCGCGTCGGTGGTCATGCCAGCCAGTGCAGCAGCGCTCAATGCCTTGATCTCGGATGAGTCAAAGGTGTTAAGCTCTGCGGAGCTGAGTGTTGCGACCTGCGCAGAAGTCAGGGCAGATGCCTGCTTCGACGTCAGGGCGGCAATGTTGGCCGAGTTCAACGACTGAAGCTGATCTGTTGTCATTGCAGCAATCAGGGTCGGAGCGAAAGCTGCAACCTGAGTGGTGTCCAGTCCCGACAATGCTGTTGTTGTGATCGTCTTGACCTGTGCTGCTGTCAGTCCGGCAATCTGGCCTGTGGTCAGAACGTCAACCTGTGCAGATGTAACGGCGCTGATCTGGGTTGTCGACAGCTTGGCGATCTGTGCGGCGCTGAGGGCTGCAAAGTTGGCTGTCGAGAGACCTGCCAGTGTTGTGGAGCTGATGCCTGCAAGGGCCGTCACATTGATCGCAGCAATCTCGGCAGTCGAGAAGCTGTTAAGCTCTGCGGAGCTCAGCGTTGCGACCTGTGCAGAGCTCAGTGCGCCAGCCTGTGTTGTGGTAAGTGCAGCAATGTTGGCCGAGTTCAACGACTGAAGCTGATCGGTTGTCATTGCAGCAATCTGGGTGGCAGCGAAAGCCGCAACCTGGGTGGTGTCCAGTCCCGACAATGCTGCTGTCGTGATCGTCTTGACCTGTGCTGCTGTCAGTCCGGCGATCTGGCCTGTGGTCATAACGTCAACCTGTGCAGATGTAACGGCACCGATCTGGGTTGTCGACAACTTGGCGATCTGTGCGGCGCTGAGGGCGGCAAAGTTGGCTGTCGAGAGGCTTGCGAGCGTTGTGGAGCTGATGCCTGCAAGGGCGGCCACATTGATTGCAGCAATCTCGGCAGTCGAGAAGCTGTTAAGCTCTGCGGAGTCGAGTGTTGCCACCTGTGCAGAGGTTAGTGCGCCAGCCTGTGTCGTGGTGAGTGCCGCAATGTTGGCTGATGCGAAGGCCTGCAGTTGAGTGGTGGACAGTGCGACCAGCTGTGCGTTGGACAGTGCCACAACCTGTTCGGACTTCAGGTTTGCGATAGATGCTGTGGTAATGGCCGCTACCTGCTTGGCAGTCAGTGCCTTGACCTGATCTGTTGTCAGTTCCCGGATCTGTGCCGACTTGAGGGAAGCGATCTGAGTTGTGCTCAGCGTTGCAACCTGTGTCGCAGTCAGGGCTGTCAAAGCAGCTGTGGAGAGACCTGCGACCGCATCGGTGGTCATGCCAGCCAGTGCAGCAGCGGTCAATGCCTTGATCTCGGATGAGTCAAAGGTATTGAGTTCTGCGGAGCTGAGTGTTGCGACCTGCGCGGAGGTCAGTGCAGATGCCTGCTTCGACGTCAGGGCGGCAATGTTGGCCGAGTTCAACGACTGAAGCTGATCGGTTGTCATTGCAGTGATCTGGGTTGGAGCGAAGGCTGCAACCTGGGTAGTGTCCAGCGACGACAATGCTGCTGTTGTGATCGTCTTGACCTGTGCTGCTGTCAGTCCGGCGATCTGGCCTGTGGTCAGAACGTCAACCTGTGCAGATGTAACGGCACTGATCTGGGTTGTCGAAAGCTTGGCGATCTGTGCGGCGCTGAGGGCTGCAAAGTTGGCTGTCGAGAGGCCTGCCAGTGTTGTGGAGCTGATGCCTCCGAGCGATGCCACATTGATTGCAGCAATCTCGGCAGTCGAGAAGCTGTTAAGCTCTGCGGAGCTCAGTGTTGCGACTTGAGCAGAGCTCAGTGCAGCAACCTGGCTAGACGTCAAGGCAGCGATGTTGCCAGAGTTCAGCGACTGAAGCTGGTCGGTTGTCAGTGCAGCAATCAAGGTCGGAGCGAAAGCCGCAACCTGGGTTGTGTCCAGCGCCGACAATGCCGTCGTTGTGATCGTCTTGACCTGTGCGGCTGTCAGTCCGGCGATCTGGCCTGTGGTCAGAACGTCAACCTGTGCAGATGTAACGGCACCGATCTGGGTTGTCGACAGCTTGGCGATCTGTGCGGCGCTGAGGGCTGCAAAGTTGGCTGTCGATAGGCTTGCGAGCGTTGTGGAGCTGATGCCTGCAAGGGCCGCCACATTGATCGCAGCAATCTCGGCTGTCGAGAAGCTGTTAAGCTCTGCGGAGTCGAGTGTTGCCACCTGTGCAGAGGTCAGTGCGCCAGCCTGTGATGTGGTGAGTGCCGCAATGTTGGCTGATGCGAAGGCCTGCAGTTGCGTGGTGGACAGTGCGACCAGCTGTGCGTTGGACAGTGCCACAACCTGTTCGGACTTCAGGTTTGCGATAGATGCTGTGGTAATGGCCGCTACCTGCTTGGCAGTCAGTGCCTTGACCTGATCTGTTGTCAGTTCCCGGACCTGTGCCGACTGGAGGGAAGCGATCTGAGTTGTGCTCAGCGTTGCAACCTGTGTCGCGGTGAAGGCTGTCAAAGCAGCTGTGGAGAGACCTGCGACGGCATCGGTGGTCATGCCAGCCAGTGCAGCAGCGCTCAATGCCTTGATCTCGGATGAGTCAAAGGAGTTGAGTTCTGCGGAGCTGAGTGTTGCGACCTGCGCGGAGGTCAGTGCAGATGCCTGCTTCGTCGTCAGGGCTGCGATGTTGGCTGAGTTGAACGACTGAAGCTGGGTGGTGGTCAGCGCCGTGATCTGGGTTGCAGCGAAGGCTGCAACCTGAGTGCTGTCCAGCGCAGACAATGCTGTTGTTGTGATCGTCTTGATCTGTGCGTCTGTCAGTCCGGCAATCTGGCCAGTGGTCAGAACGTCAATCTGTGCGGATGTAACGGCACTGATCTGGGTTGTCGAAAGCTTGCCGATCTGTGCGGCGCTGAGGGCTGCAAAGTTGGCTGTCGAGAGGCTAGCAAGTGTTGTGGAGCTGATGCCTGCAAGCGACGCCACGTTGATTGCAGCAATCTCGGCAGTCGAGAAGCTGTTAAGCTCTGCGGAGCTGAGTGTTGCGACCTGCGCTGAGGTCAGTGCAGCAACCTGCTTGGTATCCAGCAGCGCTATGGTGCCGGATGACAGCGCGTCAAATTGGGTGGTGCTCAAAGCACTGACTTGGCCTGCGGTAAGGCCAGCAAACTGTGCTGATTCAATGGCCTGCAGCTGCGGTACGGTCAGTCCGATCACTGCCTTGGCAGTGATAGCACTGATTTGCGCGCTGTTCAGGGAGTTGACGGCGCTCGTGGTCAGCGCGTTCAGTTGCGTTGACGAAAGCGCTGCGATTTGGCTGCTCGACAGTGCGTCCACGTCAGTGGACTTCAGGAGCGCTATACTGCTGGTCGATAGTGACGAAATCTGTTTGATGGAAAGCGAAGAAATAATAGAAGTCATGGACGCGTGCCCCCGTTGATTACTGACCAAAGCGCCACTCGCCGCACCAATCCGACGCAGCATGCCCATGAGGCCTCATCCGATACCGGATAAGCTGCGCGCAAATTGATAGAGCGTCTCAATCTCGTCGATATCATCGATCGGTTGAGCGTCCATTTGGACAATAGCATGTTAAGCAGAACATGGCTCGTGTGAGCCGGCGCATTGGGGGGCATCATGCGTTCAGAACATTGAGTTCTGGTCCCTCCGCCATCATCCACTAGAGCTTCTTTTTTAAAAGCTTTCGGCGCTCAACTCGCACTAAAGGCCGTACAAGCAAGAACACCTCATATGAACGGTGTGACTATCTACCAGCAGATGTAAAATTTCAGTTAATGCGCTAGTCTGACTCATGTTTGATCGAAGTTATATTCGATTTTCAACAGGCCAAATCATCTGAAGCGCGGAAGGTGCTGCGCCAGATTGGATTAAATCGAAATCCGAACTCGAATTTCGAAATAATGTTGGCTGACATTAGTTGTTTCTGAAATAGAAAATTGACATGATTCTCTATATCACGACTATTTTTGGCCTTGTCAATTTCACGGATGTTTTTAGCAGTAAAAAATTTATCTAAAATCGTCATTTCTTATAAATAAAGCAGTTCGTTCTAATATTCTTTCGCGCGAATTGAATGCATTTCTTGGACTAACGCGAATTTGAGATGTCTAGCCTGGAGATACTTTTGTAGCGCTATAGATAAGGCATCCCCAAGCAGAGCAAAGACCAGTTGGACACGGGGTAGGGGACTGTTGTCGAGGACGGTGGCCTCTAAGAGCGATCTCAGCTTTGGGACTGGCTCTGCGCGTGCTCTACCTTTACCGATACCGTTAGGCTTTCATCGGAAAACCCCACGCGCATGCCAGAGACCGGTGCGCAATCGCGGTAGGAGAGGCCGCTGGCGATACGCACGTAGTGTTCATCCGGGCAGACTTTGTTCGCTGCATCGAAACCGACCCAGCCGAGGCCGGGAACATGGGCTTCCGCCCAGGCGTGGGTCGCGATCTGCTCTGCCACGTCTTCCATCATCAGATAACCGGAGACGTAGCGGGCTGGCAGGCCCATGTGCCGCGAAGCTGAAATGAAGATGTGGCTATGGTCCTGGCAGACACCTTTGCCGGCTTCCAGAGCCTGCTCCGCAGTTGTCTCGGTGCCTGTCGATCCCGTCTCGTAGGCCACTTCGAGATGCACGAGCGCCATCAACTCGTGAAGTCTTTCCAGGGGCGTATCGCCCGTTGATTGCCGCACGAGTTCTCTGATCAGCTTGCCAGGCTTTGTCAGCGGCGTTTCGCGCATGAAAAGCCAGAGCGGCGCGTTGCCAATATGGTCACCGAAGACGCCCGCCTTATCAAGCGTGTCAACCTCGCCGCAGGCGATAACCTTGACGGCCTTGCGCGGACCTTCGGTCTCGACCAGTTCGACCCGATTGCCAAAGTGGTCGTCGTAACGAACTTCCAGTGTGGCGCCATCGACGGTGACTTTCCAGTCGATCACTGTCTGCGTTGGCCCCGTTGCGGGCGTCAGTCGCAGTCGCTGCAAAGAATAAGGTACCGGCTCATCATAGAGATACTCGGTCGTATGGTTGATCTTCAAGCGCATGTCTTATCCCCGCGTCACGTCCGCTTACTGGTAGAAGCGGTAGCCGTCCGTGATTTCCTGGCCCAACTGGGCGTTCTTGTTGACGAAAAGCTCGAGAAACTCGTGCAATCCCTGGTCCATCACCCGGCTTATTGTTGTTTTCTGTAGCGTTGCCAGAATGGTTGCAGCCGTGTCATGGGCTGCGTGCTTTTCGCCGTATTCTTCGCCAAGATGGCCAAGGTTGCTGACGATCTTCTCGTAACAATAGGCGAGAGACCGTGGCATTCGTCCGTTCAGGATCAAAAAGTCGGCAATGTTGGATGGTTTATACTCGGCATCATAAACCCACCCATAGGAACGATGCGCAGAAACCGAACGCAGGATCGATTCCCACTGCGCGTTATCCAGTGACGAACCAACCTGGGCTGCCGCAGGCAACAGCACGTAGTATTTCACGTCAAGAATACGGGCAGTATTGTCTGCTCGTTCGATGAACGTGCCAATTCTCGAGAAGTTATACTGATCATTGCGCAGCATGGATCCGTGAAACGCACCCCGTACAAGACCAGCGCGATGCTTGATGACATCAATGACCTGCGGCAGTTCCGCCGCCTTGACCTTGCGGGCGAGGAGGCTCTTGAGTTCGATCCAGAACTCGTTCGTTGCTTCCCAGGTTTCTCGCGTCAGCGCTGTGCGCACCATGCGGGCATTGTTTCTGCCAAATTCGATGCAGGACATGACGCTGGACAGGTTAGATTTGTCGCGCAGCATGTAATCGATGGCATCTGCCGATGTAACCTTATCATGCTGCTGGAGAAACTCTTCCCGTGCACCGGCGCTTTGTAGCACGCCGTCCCAGTCCTCGTCAGCATTGCCGCTGCGGGTGAGGGAGACGCGCATACCGGCATCAACCAGCCGCGCAATGTTTTCGGCGCGCTCAATGTAGCGGAACATCCAGTAGAGTCCGTTGGCCGTTCTTCCCAGCATGGCTTAGTCCTCCAGTACCCACGTATCTTTGGTGCCGCCGCCCTGGCTGGAATTCACCACGAGTGATCCCTGCTTGAGTGCGACGCGCGTCAGTCCGCCCGGAATGATCTTCACCTTGTCGGACACCAGAACATAGGGCCGAAGGTCGACGTGACGCGGGGCGATGCCGTTTTTCACCATGATTGGCACTGTAGAAAGCGAAAGCGTGGGTTGTGCGATGTAGTTTGATGGCCGGGCGCGGAGCTTGTCCGCAAAAAGTGCGCGCTCTTTCTTCGACGCCGTCGGGCCAACGAGCATGCCGTAGCCGCCGGAGCCATGAACTTCCTTCACGACGAGGTCAGCTAGATTGTCCAGGACATATTTCAGGCTGTCCGGCTCCGAACAGCGCCATGTCGGCACGTTTTCCAGAAGCGGTTTGCGGCCGGTGTAGAACTCAACGATTTCAGGCATATAGGAATAGATCGCCTTGTCGTCGGATATGCCAGTGCCGGGTGCATTGGCAATAGTGATGTTACCAGCGCGGTAGACATCCATGATGCCCGGAATGCCCAGAGCAGAATCTGGGCGGAAGGTGAGGGGATCAAGGAAATCATCATCGACGCGCCGGTACAGCACATCGATGGCCTCATATCCACGCGTCGTGCGCATCTTGACCTTGCCGTCCATGACGCGCAGATCCGAGCCTTCGACAAGCTCGACGCCCATCATGTCTGCCAGGAACGAATGTTCGTAATAGGCGGAGTTATGGATGCCGGGGGTGAGAACGGCAACGCGCGGTTTTCCCTTGCAGCCGGGAGGCGCCAGCGAAGCCAGCGAATGGCGCAGCTGATACGGATAATCCTCGACGCGCTGAACCTTGTTCTCGTGAAACAGTTCAGGAAACATCTGCATCATCGTTTCGCGGTTTTCCAGCATGTAGCTGACACCGGACGGGGTGCGGGCATTGTCTTCCAGTACGTAGAACTGGTCTTCGCCGGTTCGCACGATATCGGTGCCGACAATGTGCGTATAGACGCCGCCCGGTGGTTTGAACCCAATCATTTCGGGCAGGAAAGCCTCGTTACGTTCAATCAGCTCGCGTGGGATGCGTCCGGCGCGGATGATTTCCTGCTTATGATAGATATCATCCAGAAACGCATTCAGCGCCAGAACGCGCTGCTCAATGCCTTGAGCCAGCTTGCGCCATTCGCGGCCGGAAATGATGCGGGGAATAATGTCGAACGGAATGAGCTTTTCAGCGCTGTCTGCATGCCCGTAGACGGCGAAGGTGATGCCGGTCTTTCGGAATATGTTTTCAGCATCGCGGGATTTCTGGATCAGGTGTGATCTGTCCTGCCTGCTGTACCATTCATTGTATTTTTCATACGGGCTGCGCGGCGTTGAGTCCGCATTTATCATTTCGTCAAATGCCAACTTTAGGTTCCCCATTTTTGTCCATTTGATTACAAGCACGCTCGCAATGCAAGAACCCAGCGTGATCTCGGTTCAGAATTTTTTCAACATAAACCGGTGCTAAGCACACAAAAAATAAGCAGTTTTGATAGTTGCTGCACGAAAATGCGGCAGAGGGTGAATTGGTTTCATCGTAAAATACGATTTGCTCACATGTCTTTATGGTTGCAGGCGTGCTCCTGCTTAATTTCCCGCCATTTTTTTCTGTTCGCTCCGTCAACAGTAACGGGTCGAGGTGGTAGCTCGTTAAGTGTTAGAGCCTGCGATTAGGGGTTTGTTAACCATAAAACCATACTCCTTGTTAATCGAAAGATCTATGAGCCGGGGGTAATATGTCTATTTCGCGTCGGGGCGTCCTGTTCGGGCTTCCACTTCTTCTTGCGGGTTGCGCGAGCACCAACTTCGTTCAACAGAAGACCAATTATGCCGCCTTGCCGAACGAAAAGTTCCCAATGGGTGCCATGCCGCTGGACAAGATCAGCCCAGAACTTCGCCGCCAGGAAGTCGCCTATGTGACCACGCATCCGGCAGGAACTGTCGTCGTTGATACGCCCGCAAGACGCCTCTACTATATTATGGGCAACGGCCGGGCGATGCGCTACGGCGTTGGTGTTGGACGCCAGGGCCTTGCCTTGAAGGGTGATGCCTATGTGGGCCGCAAGGCCGAATGGCCGAGCTGGACCCCAACAGCCAACATGATCCGCCGCGAACCGGAACGGAACCGGAAACATGCGGGCGGCATGCCGGGCGGTCCGAACAATCCATTGGGCGCACGCGCCATTTATCTCTACCGCGGTGGCAACGACACGATGTTCCGTCTGCATGGAACCAACCAGCCGCAGTCTATCGGTCATGCCATGTCCAGCGGCTGCATTCGCATGCTGAACCATGACATTGTGGATCTCTACGAGCGCGTACCAGTGGGTGCTCGCATCGTCGTCCTACAGGCCTGATCACCCAACAATTGCCTTGATCCAGCAGTTTGAAAGCTGGATCGCCCCTCCATTGCAACGGTACCATCATGTGTCGTTTTCTCGCCTATACCGGCTCTCCCGTCTGGCTCGACAGTCTCCTGATCGAGCCGGAAAGCTCGCTCATCACCCAGTCGCTGGCGGCGAGGGAGGCGAAAACGGTGGTCAATGGCGATGGGTGCGGCATTGGCTGGTATGGTGAAAGGGGAGAACCGGGTATCTATCGCGGCATCTTGCCCGCATGGTCGGATCGCAATCTTACCTCGCTGTGCCATCAGTTGCGCTCCAGCATGTTTCTGGCCCATGTGCGCTCAGCCACCACGGGCGGCGTATCCATGGCCAACTGCCATCCCTTCGGCTTTGGTCGCCACCTTTTTATGCATAACGGCCAGATTGGCGGCTACGAGAGGGTCAAGCGCGCCATCGAGGCGCATATCAAGGATGAAGTTTATTGTTCGCGCGCCGGGAATGGCGATAGCGAGGCGATTTTCCTGATTGCAGCGGGTCTGGGACTGGATAGCGATCCTGTCGATGCTTTGAAAAAAACCTTGCAGATATGTCTGGATGTGGTGGTTCGGGCCGATATTGACCAGCCGGTCAGGTTCAGTGCCATCCACGCCGATGGCGACAGGCTGCACGCATTTCGATGGTCGAGTGATGATCGTCCGCCGACGCTCTACTGGCGCAATATCGGCGCGGGGATAGCGGTCGCATCCGAACCCTTCGGAACCGGCGTGGAGAGGTGGGACATTATTCCGGCCAACACCGTTGCAACGATTGTTGGTACGGATATTAGTTTTGAACCGTTCAACCCCGTTGAACAGCCCAGAATGGTAATGTCTGCCTGAACGGCAGAGCACATTGCATAAAATTGGATGCCTCGGTTGCTCACATTCCTGCGCGAAAACCTTCGGTGGCTGAGCGCCGGTTTTGCAATGCTCTTTGCGTCGTCCTTCGGTCAAACCTTCTTCATCTCGCTGTCAGGCGGTGAGATACGCCGTGACCTGGGCTTGAGCGATGGAGAGTTCGGCCTTCTCTATATGGGTGTCACCCTGGCATCCGCCGCTTGTCTTGTCTGGCTCGGCAAACTTCTGGATGTGAAAACGCCGCGCTTCGTTGTTTCCATGGCAGCGTTTGCGCTGGCACTGGGAGTAATCAGCCTTGCCTATTCCACCTCGCTCGCTTTGTTAATCTTCGGCCTATTTCTCCTGCGTCTGTTCGGGCAGGGGATGATGGTCCACATAGCCTACACCACCATCGGGCGCTGGTTTGCCGCTGAGCGCGGGCGGGCCGTTTCTATTTCAGCGCTGGGCCTGAATGTTGGGCAGGCGGTTTTGCCGCTGCTTGCGGTGGCGGCTATTGCCGGGTTCGGCTGGCGAACTCTGTGGGGCATGGTCGCGGCATTCATCGTATTTTTGTTGCTGCCATCACTCCTCGCACTCACGAAAATCGAACGTGTCCCGGTCGTTGCGTCGTCATCGCAAAACGCAGTCGTTTCCCGCAGCTGGACGCGGGGCCAGGTGTTACGCGATCCGTATTTCTACCTGCTTCTTCTGGGCATGCTGCCGCCTGCCTTCATCAGCAATACCATTTTCTTTCACCAGGTTCACCTGTCGCAATCTAAGGGATGGCCGGTCGAAACCTTTGCCTCAGCCTTTCTGCTCTATGCTGTCACGGCTGTTTTGAACTCGTTGCTTTCAGGATATCTGGTCGACCGGTTTTCAGCGCTTCGCTTGCTGCCATTCTACTTGTTGCCATTCGGTGGTGGCTGTGTGCTGCTTGGCACCGTCGATGGCCCCTGGGTCGTTTTCGCCTTCATGGTTCTTTACGGAATATCCGATGGCTTCTCGCTGACACTTTTTGGAAGCCTCTGGCCGGAAGTGTACGGCGTAAAATTTCTGGGGGCCATACGTGCCGTCATCGTCGCCATCATGGTTTTTGCCTCAGCGCTTGGCCCCGGTCTTGGGGGCATTCTGATTGACTCCGGCATTTCCTTTACCTCTCAGATCATTGTCATGGGCGCCTATTGCATCCTGATTTGCGCGGTTTTGCTGCCGGTAACACGCCAAGCGCGTAAGCGGTGATTAGGGGCATCGCGCCCTGCTTGCGGTGCTCTCCGATATGTGATTGCACAGGTGGTGAAGAGGTCGGAAGCCGTGTTGTTATTGGGCTTGAAACGTGTATTTCAAATGCTGCCTGTATTAGTCATGTTTAACTTTCAACAGTTCGCATTTACGCCTCGAGGACACACCTATGGTATTTTTTGAAAGACTGTCGCGCTATCAGCCCTACGCTCTGGCTGCGCTGCGCATCATCACAGCGCTTCTGTTCATTGAGCATGGCACACAAAAGCTGTTCGGCTTCCCTGTATCTCAGATGGAAGGCGCGCTGCCGCCGATGTTGCTGATTGCCGCCATTCTGGAGCTGGTTGGCGGATTGCTCATTCTCGTGGGGCTTTTCACCCGCCCGACGGCATTTGTGCTGTCCGGTTTGATGGCCTTTGCCTATTTCATCGCCCATGCGCCGAAAAGCATTTTCCCGGTCCTGAACGGCGGCGAGAGCGCCATCCTGTTCTGCTTTGTCTTCCTTTATCTGGTGTTTGCAGGCGCCGGTGCGCTGTCGGTTGATGGAAGCCGCCGCTAATCCATTGCTGATCTGACATCAACGCCGCTTGAGCCCGCCTCAAGCGGCGTTTTTGTTTTCAGTTCGCCAGCCGCGCCAGCGACTTCATCAGCCATGTCTGGATCTTGGCATTGAGCAGTTCTGGGCTGATTGGTTTGGAGAGATAATCGTCCATACCGGCGGCGAGACAGAGATCGCGGTCGCTTTCCTGCGCGTGTGCCATGACACCTATGATCGGCACCCGGGTGGCATTCAGCATGCGGTCTTCTTCCGCGCGGATGGCCTGCGTCGCGCGATATCCGTTCATGACGGGCATGGAGATATCCATCAGGATGATGGATGGACGAAAGGCTCGCCATATCTGGACTGCCTGTTCGCCATTGTCGACAATCCGGTATCTGAGGCCGGTCTGCTGAAGGATCTGGTTGAAAACGATCTGATTGACATCATTGTCTTCTGCAATCAGCACATCCAGCGAACTGGTAGTCCTGTTTGGTGCCAGCGTCGGAACATGGCTGACGTTGGGTGTTGCTCGCGTCAGGTTGAGCGGAGGTTGGGTCTCCGCGACAGTGCTTTTGGACGTGTCTTGAGCTGCTGAACGTCTCGGACGGTTTTTATGAACGAGTTCCGTCAGTGTTTTTCTCAGCAGTTCTGCCCCTACCGGTTTCATGAGTTGAACATCGAGTGCGTCATGGTCTGCACTGGCCATGTCCATTGCGGTCAGGGAGATGATCGCCGTGTCGCTCAGGCGCGGGTCTCGCCGCATCGTGCGGGCCAACTCCATGCCATCCAGAACCGGCACGGTATGGTTCAGGATGATGGCATCGATGGCAAAGCCGATGCTGGCTGCTTCCTTTAAAATTGCAAGCGCAGTCGCGGTGCTTTCTGCGGCGTAGGCGTCAACGCCCCAGCACGTCAATTGCTCGCTGAGGGCACCTTGAGCAGCGGCGTCTTCAATGACCAGCACACTCAACGTGACGTCCTGGGCAAGTGCCGGTTCCTCCAACATGACCTGCGTTTCGGTCTGCGTGTTTTCGCCAACGGGCTCCTGCTCCTTCGGTGCCGCGTTGCTCTCGCGTTCACGCTCGATAATGTCGGTGCAGTCGAAGGCGGTGATGAGGATCTTGTCACCGCCGATGCGTTGCTCGAACAGGATGATCGGCCGTCCAGATTTGCTCTCGATGTGTCTCGATGCGGTGCCGTCTATCAGCTTGAGATGCTCGACGCCCTCTTCAACGCGCAGTTTGGCGACATCGGAACTCTCAAGGGCCATCTCCAGACAGGCTCGGTAGTGCTGGCCTGCCAAGTCGATCTTTTCACTGATATCCCACAGCGTGTGAAAACACCCGTTGGCATATTCGATTGTCAGGTCCGGTCCCACGATCATGATGCCGACTGGCAGAGAGTCCAGAATGGATTGAGCGTCCGGTTGCGGGTTTTCAGCTGCATTGGCTTGGGCGAGGGGGATGGGCAGAACATCGGGCTTCGGAGATGTGGAAGTCTCTTCATTGTGCCGGGCCGCAGGCATCGCCTCGAAGACCTCAAAGAGAAACAGGCTGCCATCTTCGGTTTCAAACCGTTCGCATTTTATGGCCGGGGCCTCGCCCGGACTAAAGCCTGCGCATTTCAACGTTTCATCGGTTGCAAAAACGAGGCAGCGCCGTTCCTTATCGTCTCGGTCGCCATCATCGGCCATGCCGTGTAATTGACGGGATGTCTTGCCGGTAAAATCCTGGCGGGATCGCCCCGCAAATCGCGCATAGGCATCGTTCACGCAGACATATCGAAGCTGGCTATCCTTGATGCAGGCGGGCAGATCCAGCGTCATGACGCCGTCCCGCGCTTTCTCAAGCAATCCACCAGCAGCTATCAAGTCAGTCTCCGTCTTTTCTGCGGCTTGCAATGGAATCAGCTTTAACGTGCAATGTCGTTCATTGTGTAAACTATTGTAGAATGGTGACATTGGCCATGCAGCCTCAGTCGCATTAAGGTCTTTTTAACCGTCATTTTTAACCAATTATTCACTCTCTACTCTGGCTACAGCACCTGTGGCTTGCGCAACAATCAAAACATTCACTTGACTTTGCGCGCTAAAAAGACCAAATCCCCCTCAAGCTTTCCCCTTTAGGCGGCCGCGTGAGCCGCAGCGTCGAACAAACTAGATGATGCATGAAGGAAAAGCGCATTAATGCAGGAGCCGGCGAAACCGCCGCACTGAAGCGCAGAAAGTCATTCCAACCCACAAGTTCCCAATTCACGCGGGGTTCTTGACGCCAAGACAACCGGACCAGCAGGGCTGATCCGGGTTCAAGCGTTTTGGCGCCCCGAAAGGTATACTATTGACCAGTTTTAGCGAACTCGGCCTCTCCGAAAAAATCGTGGCCGGCGTCACCCAGCTCGGTTACACCACACCTACGCCGATCCAGGAAAAAGCGATCCCGCTTCTTCTTCAGGGTCGTGACGTTATCGGTCTTGCACAGACCGGCACAGGCAAGACGGCCGCTTTCGGCCTGCCGCTCATCGAAATGCTGTTGAAGCAGCCTGATCGTCCTGCAAACAGAACGACACGCACGCTTATTCTCGCTCCGACACGCGAACTGGTGAACCAGATTGGCGAAAGCCTTCGCGGCTTCGTGCGCAAGACGCACCTGAAAATCAATCAGGTCGTTGGTGGCGCGTCCATCAACAAGCAGCAGATGCAGCTGGAAAAGGGCACAGATATTCTGGTTGCCACGCCTGGCCGCCTGCTTGATCTGATCTCGCGCAACGCGATTTCCCTGTCCAAGGTGACATTCCTTGTGCTTGACGAAGCCGACCAGATGCTGGACCTGGGCTTTATCCATGATCTGCGCAAGATCTCCCGCATGGTCCCTGCCGAGCGTCAGACTTTGCTGTTTTCGGCCACCATGCCTGCTTCGATTGCAGATCTGGCCGGCAGCTATCTGAAAAACCCGGTTACCGTTCAGGTTACGCCTCCGGGCAAGGCCGCCGACAAGGTTGAGCAATATGTTCACTTCGTTGCAGGCAAGAACGACAAGACCGAGCTTCTCAAGAAGTCTTTGACCGAGAACCCCGATGGCCGCGCCATCGTGTTCCTTCGTACCAAGCATGGCGCTGAAAAGCTGTCCAAGTATCTGGAGCACATCGGCTTTAAGGTTGCCTCCATCCACGGAAACAAGAGCCAGGGTCAGCGCGAACGCGCTCTCAAGGGCTTCAAGGATGGCGAATTCAAGGTTCTGGTTGCCACAGACGTTGCTGCCCGCGGTATCGATATTCCAGCCGTGACGCACGTCTTCAACTACGATCTGCCTGAAGTGGCTGACGCTTACGTGCACCGTATCGGTCGTACGGCACGCGCCGGTCTCGATGGTATCGCAATCGCATTTTGTGCACCGGACGAAACCCGTCTGCTGCATGATATCGAAAAGCTGATGAAGATCGAAATTCCTGTGCTGTCTGGCGAGCGTCCAGCTGGTCTGGTCAGCCCATCGCGTGGCGGCAACAACAACCGTGGTGCTGGCAACCGTGGCAACGCAAACGCCAACGGTCCTCGCCGTCAGGGCGGAGAACGTGGCGAACGCGCCCATGGTGACCGCCCGCAGCGCGGCCCCCGTGATGGTGCTCCGCGTGATGCCGGTCGTCGCAACGGTGAATTCCGTGGCCAGCGCGCTGGTGAATTTGCACCGGTCGAGCGTGACAACGATCTTGAAAGCACATCGGATTTCAAGCGTCCAGCCGTTGAAGGTGGCGCTGGCAAGCCAGCTGCAAGCCGCAACCACCGTGGTGGCCAGGGTCGTCCAGCCCGCAAGGCTGGCTCGTTTGCGCCAGCCGGTCAGGGTCGTCCTGCCGGTAACGCGGGTCGCGGCCGCAAGCGCGGCTGATCAGATCTGATCTGAATATGGAAACGCCCGGATCTCTGTCCGGGCGTTTTTTATTGCGCGGGCTTTACGCCACAGAGCATTTCCCGTTTGCCAGCAAAGCCGGGACGACGCTCGACGGTAAAGCCAGCTGCACCCAGATTGCGCCGCACGAAACCAGCGGCGGCAAAGGTGGCGAATGTTCCGCCGGGTGCTGTCTTTGCAAACAGCGCCGACATGATCTCCAGCGACCACATGTCCGGGTTTTTTGAAGGCGCGAAACCATCGAGATACCATGCATCGAACATATCAGTGCTTTCGATGATACCCTGCATGGCGTCTCCACAGAAAACGGTGAGACGTGTCTGCTCGTCCAGCGTGATATCGATCCACCCTTCCGGGTTTTGAGGCCACTGCGCGACGAAGGCTTTGCGCTCGGCATCCAGTTGCGGCCAGTGGGACAGGGCGCGGTTCAACTCGCTCGGGCTCATCGGGTAGAGCTCGAAGGACACGAAATGCAGCGTTGCGTTGGCGGGGCGGTGAAGTTTCCACTGCCGCCACGTTTCGCATAGATTAAGCGCTGTGCCGAAGCCGAGTTCGCCGATGCGGAATGTGCCTTGCGCCGTTTCCCAGCGTTCTGGCAGGCCGTTTCCAGCCAGCGAGACGTGGCTGCATTCCTGCCGACCATCGGTCTGGCAATAAAAATGATCGCCAAAGGCCAGCGAATAGGGCATATCGCCCTCTCGCCAATCCAGCATATTAGAGCCGGCTCGTGCCGGCATGTTTTCGTCGGGATGTGTCATGGTTCAAGCCGATAGTCTTCCCGGTCAAACAGGTCAATCACCTTTGCCCTCAAGCATCCCGTTGCTCATCATCGGCGGTGGCATTATGGGGCTGTGGGCGGCGGTCAAGGCAGAGCGGCTGGGTATCGAGACTCTGCTGGTCGATGCAGACAGGATCGGCAGTGGTGCAAGTGGTGGTCTCCTGGGCGCGCTGATGCCGCATATGCCGGACCGTTGGTCGGACAAGAAGCAGTTTCAGTTCGATGCCTTGCTGAGCCTTGAAGCGGAGGTTGCGCAGGTTGAAGCCGAAACGGGCCTTTCGGCAGGTTATCGCCGGTGCGGGCGCATCATTCCGCTTCCCAAGCCGCATCTGGTAGACATCGCAGAGCGACACCAGAAGGATGCGCTGATCAACTGGAACAAGGACGGACGGCAGTTTCACTGGCATCGTCTGGATGCGCCACTTGTCGATGGCTGGGTGGCTGCCGAAGCGGGTGATGCCGGATTTGTTCACGACACTTTCGCCGCCAAAGTTTCGCCGCGAGCATTGATGGCTGTGCTGGAACATTCTCTGCGCCAGGCCAGACATGTGCGCGTGGTGGAGCAATGCGGTGTTTCAGAACTCGACCCCGGCGGCACCGCGACCCTTTCGAACGGTCATCAAATCCGTTTTGGTCATGCCATGGTATCGGCGGGGCATCACTCGTTCCCGTTGCTCACGCACGTACTGGGCCTGCCCGCAACGCCAAGGCTCGGTCAGCCCGTCAAGGGGCAAGCGGCCTTACTGGATGTTGGTGTCGATCCGGCAATGCCCGTGGTGTTTCTCAATGGTCTCTACGTCGTGCCGCATGAAGATGGTACCGTTGCCATTGGCAGCACCAGCGAGGAAGAGTTTGACGATGCCGGTGCCACGGACGGAAAACTGGATGCCTTGATTGCGCAGGCGCAGCAGATTGTTCCACAACTTTCAGGCGCCAAAATCATCGAGCGTTGGGCCGGTTTGCGCCCCAAGGCTATCGGGCGGGAGCCAATGGTAGGTTGCCTGCCTGCTTATCCGAAAATTATCGCGCTGACAGGCGGTTTCAAGGTCAGTTTCGGGCTGGCGCATCTTCTGGCAGACGCCGCGCTGAACGCGTTGATGGAAAAGCCTCTGGATGTGCCGGTCAGTTTTACGCTAGATGAGCATATCAGCGTTTTCAACGCAAAGATGTGAATTTAGGGCGGTCCACGTCGTCAATCTGTCACGCAAATCACCTAACAGCTTGGTTCATGCAGAACAGCTGATGAAAACCGTTTCGGACGGCGAGGTGACCACGCATGCGATACGCAATTCATTTTACGCCATCCCCAAATGACCCGCTGACCCATGTTGCAGCTGCCTGGCTGGGGCGTGATGTCTATTCCGGCCAGACCGTGGAGCCACCTGCGGTTTCGAGCCTTGGCATGCAGGAAATCTCCTATCACACGGCCCTGCCGCGTCGTTATGGTTTCCACGGCACGATCAAGGCGCCGTTTCGGTTGTTGAATGATGTCAGCGAAGCCGCACTTCTGCGCGGGCTGATGCATTTTGCCGGAACCCATCAACCTTTTTCACTGCCACCGCTGGAAATTGCGAAACTGGGCAATGTCTATGGTCTGGTACCATCATGGCCATGTGAGATGCTGAATTTCCTTGCCGCCAGTGTCGTTCAGGAATTTGATCACTACCGCGCACCCTTGTCCGATGCTGATATTGATCGTGCCGACCCGGATCGCCTTTCGGCCACTCAACTCACGAACCTGCATCGCTGGGGCCACCCCTATGTCATGGATGAGTTTCGCTTCCAGATGACGTTGACCGGTGGCGTGGCGCCCGCAGATTGCACGCGCGTGGAGCGGGCGGTGCGCAGCGTCTTTGCGCCAGTGCTTGAACGGCAGATTGAGTTTTCCAATCTGGCACTGTTTGTGGAGGATGAGCCGGGTGCGCCCTTCAGGGTTCATTCGCTGCATCCCATGGGGCGTGTGTCTGCCCGCAAGAGTGCATAACCGCGCTTTTGAAAATGCTCTCGACTTTCCGGCCCGCAATGTTACCGTTCACGAAATTTGCGTGAAGGTGATTTGATGATTTCCGCTGACTATCCCCGTAATCTCATTGGTTACGGCCGCCACACCCCTGATCCGAAATGGCCTGGTGATGCAAGAATTGCGGTGCAATTCGTGATCAATTACGAAGAAGGTGGCGAAAGCTGCATTCTGGATAGCGATAAGGCTTCAGAATCGCTTCTGTCGGAAATTGTCGGTGCACAACCCTGGCCGGGGCAGCGCAACCTCAACATGGAATCGATCTATGAATATGGGTCGCGCGCCGGTTTCTGGCGGCTGTGGCGCATGTTTACCGATCTCGGTGTCACGGCAACCGTTTATGGCGTTACCTCTGCCATGGCGCGCAACCCGCAAGCGGTCGCCGCGATGAAGGAAGCCGGATGGGAAATTGCCAGCCACGGTTATCGCTGGCTGGAATACAAGGACTTTTCCGAGGAAGACGAGCGCAAGCATATTCTCGAAGCGGTGCGCCTGCACACGGAACTGACGGGCGAACGCCCCTACGGCATGTATCAAGGCAAGCCATCCGACAACACGCTGCGGCTTGTCATGGAAGAAGGGGGCTTCCTCTATTCGTCCGATAGCTATGCGGATGATCTGCCGTTTTGGGTCAAGGGCCTGAAAGACGATCCGTTCCTCATCATTCCCTACACGCTCGACGCCAATGACATGCGCTTTGCAACGCCGCAGGGCTTTAATTCCGGCGATCAGTTCTTCACCTATCTGAAGGACACGTTCGACGTGCTTTATCAGGAAGGCGCAGACGGTGCCGCCAAGATGATGAGCATCGGTCTTCACTGCCGTCTGGTTGGCCGCCCCGGTCGTGCGGCTGCACTGCGCCGCTTCATCGAATATGTGCTCGGCCATGAGAAGGTCTGGATACCGCAGAGGGTCGAGATCGCCCGTCACTGGCATGAGCATCATAGACCGGAGGCTGTGTAATGGTGGACCGTCTTGAGTTTATCAGCCGTTTCGGCGGCGTATTCGAGCATTCGCCCTTTATCGCAGAGCGGGCCTTTGATGCCGGGGACATCCACGAGCCTCTGACGGCGGGGAGTGTCCATACGGCGCTTGCCAAGCGGTTTCGTGCGGCCAGTCACGAGGAGCGGCTCGGTGTGCTGCGCGCCCACCCTGATCTTGCTGGAAAGCTGGCAATTGCGGGCGGTTTGACCGAAGACAGTCGCAACGAGCAGGCGGGGGCAGGTCTTGATCGTCTTTCGCCAGATGAACATGCACGCTTCACCCAGCTTAATGCAGCCTATGTTGAAAAGAATGGCTTCCCGTTTATCATCGCCGTCAAAGGCTTGACGAAAGACGACATTCTGCGCGCTTTTGAGACGCGCATCGATAACAATGCGCAAGACGAGTTCGCCACCGCGACGGAGCAGGTTGAGAAAATCGCCCTGCTGCGATTGTCTGTCTTGCTGCCTGATAACGCTGACGGTTCCGATCAGGCGCGTGCGGACCAGAGGTGAATGTATTTTGACTGATTTTCTGGAAATCCTGCCTCTGACCAAGGCGGCATTCGTGCCCTTTGGCGATGTAATCGAGACAGACTCCGCCACTGTCAGGCTCATCAATGGTGGCAACACCGAACGGCACCATGCGCTGGCAGCAGCAGATGTGACGGGCGAGGGCGCGCGGGTCGTCCTGAACATTTTTCGCGGAACGCCTCGGCAGTTTCCCTATGCTGTTGATATGATGGAGCGGCATCCGCTGGGGAGCCAGAGCTTTACGCCCTTGAGCGGCAATCCGTTTCTGGTTGTTGTGGCGCAGGATGATGAGGGCAGACCCGGTAAACCTCACGTGTTTCTGGCGCGGGCAAGTCAGGGCGTGAACTATCACCGCAACGTCTGGCACCACCCATTGATGACGCTGGGTTCGACCAGCGATTTTCTGGTTGTCGACCGCGATGGGCCCGGCAACAATCTGGAAGAATCCTTTTTCGATCGACCCTATTTCATCACGGAGCCTCAGCCATGACCGGCCTTACGACACATGTTCTTGACGCAGCCCACGGCACGCCCGCGCAAGGATTGAAGATTGACCTTTACCGGCTGGATGGCGAAAGCCGCGAAAAGCTGAAAACCGTTGAAACCAACAGCGACGGCCGTGTGGATGGCGGCCCTTTGTTGATCGGGGAAACATTCCGCGCCGGGCAATATGAGCTTGTGTTTCATGCAGGTGATTACCTGCGAACAAAAGGTCTTGTTCTGCCGGAGCCAGCCTTTCTCGACATCATTCCCATTCGTTTTGGCATCGCCGATGAAAGTGGGCATTACCACGTGCCACTGCTGCTTTCGCCCTATAGCTACTCGACCTACCGGGGAAGTTAAGCGCCATGATCTTTGCCGCCATCGCTGATATCCATGGAAATTGCGCTGCTCTGGAAGCGGTTCTCCGCGATATCGAGAGGCTTGGCATCACCGATATCGTCAATCTGGGTGATTGCTTCAGCGGCCCGCTCGATGCTGGCCGCACGGCTGATATTCTGGTGGGGCAAGCCATGCCGACGGTGCGCGGCAACCATGATCGCGCCTTGATTGACCGCCCGTTTGAAGAGATGGGCGACTGGGAAAAGCCTGCATATCAGCAGCTTTCGCCAGCCCATATTGCATGGCTAAAGGCTTTGCCTTTCGACCTCGTTTTCAAGGATGTGGCCTATTGCTGCCACGGCTCACCGGTGGATGATCTGGGTTATTGGCTGGAGCAACTGGCGCCGGAAGGGTTTCTCCATCAGCGCGCGCTGGCTGAGATTGAGGCTCTGGCCGATGGTATCAAGCAACCGATCATGCTGTGCGGCCACACTCACATTGCCCGCACGGTCCAGCTTTCGGATGGTCGGCTGATCGTCAATCCCGGCAGTGTCGGCTGCCCCGGCTGGAAGGATACCGAACCGTTTTACCATCAGGTTGAGGCGGGCCATCCGCTTGCCAGTTATGCGGTGCTGGAAGAAACGGCGCAGGGGTGGCAGGTCTATTTCCGGCAGGTGCGTTATGACAGTGCGGCAGCGGGTGAGCTTGCACGCGCCAACGGCATGCCCGCGCTGGGTGCTGCCATCGCCACGGGCTGGCTCGGCTGATTAGCCCTCATTCGCCATCACTACGCAGGAATAGGACTGCGCCTTCAGATCCTTGCAGGCGGACAGTGCTGCCGCCTGGCTGTCGAAGCCGGTAAACCGTGCACGATAGAGCGTCGTTGCGCCGCTTCGCACCGCTTCGGTGTAGGGCGCGACCCCAGTGTATGCAGAGACGATGGTTGGGCGGGCACTGCGCAGCAGCGACATGGCCGCAGCCTGAGTATCCGCTGCCGCGATCTGAACTTCCCAGTCGCTGCGCTGAGGATCTGCCAAGGGATGGGCCGATGACGTATCGACCATGGCCATTGCATTGCTGGCTGTAGCGATCTGCATGGCAACAGGGTCTGTCCGGCGCTCACGGAACATCGGCAATGGTACGGTGGCCAAGGCGACATCGAAGGTGCGGCTTGTGCTGGCGCTGGCAACCAGCTGCTGATTGACACCGGACCGGGATGCCTTCGGCACGGCCTGATCCAGAAGAGACGCCATTTGGGCATCGCGGCTACGGGCGGTCTTGCCGCCCAGAACGACGCCCACGACACTGCGACCATTGTGGTTGACCGCGCTCACCAGATTGAAACCGGAAGCATTGGTGTAGCCGGTCTTGATGCCATCGACGCCGGTATAGCGCGCCATCAGGCGGTTGTGTCCGCGTATGGTTTTGCCACGAAATTTGAAAGACTGCGTGGCGAAGAGCTTGTATTCTCTCGGGAAATCACGCTGAAGCGCAAGGCCGAGCTTGGCCATGTCACGGGCCGTTGTGACCTGCGACTTGTTCGGCAGGCCGGATGCGTTGCGGAAGGTGGTTTTCGTCATGCCAAGCTGGCGCGCCTTGCGCGTCATCATCTGTGCGAATTTGGCTTCGGAGCCACCGATGTGATCGCCCATACCTTCGGCCATATCATTGGCAGACTTGACGATCATGCCATAGACCGCTTCTCGCACCGTGAAGGTTGTGCCTGCTTTGACCCACAGCTTCGAGGGGATCACGGAGGCTGCGTGTCGGGACATGGTGATTTTCTGATCCCAGCGCAGCCGTCCCTCGTTCAAGGCTTCGAAAACCATGTAGAGCGTCATCATCTTAGTGAGGGAGGCTGGATAATTGACCGTATCGGCATTTTGCGACGCCAGCACTTTTCCCGTCTTGGCATCCATGACGAAATGCGCGTAGCCCGCATGGGCCTCAGATGCTTGTAACGCGAAGACCATACTGAGGAACGCCAATGCAAAGATCCATGCTCCAGCCATTCCTTGTTTGATCGTTCCCAGCATCAATTCACCCCTTGTTCGTCCATGTCTTCTGGTCCCGAGCCTACCGATAGATTGAGGCAACGAAACCGCTCAAACTTTAAAGACCGCTTTCATCCCTAATTAAGTATGAAAATCGACCCCTATTGGTGGCGGGTTATTTTCTTGGAGGATGGCTACCGCCAGAGATGTTTCCTCTCACGTTCCGGCTCAGTGCATGAGGAAAAAAGCCGTTGTGTTCGCGCAGTGATCTGGCCAACAGCGCGCCCAAACGCGCTGGATATTAGGGATTTTGCGCGGTTCTACGCATGCGGGCGGTCGTGCCTCTGACGAAACGGAGCGTGGGCCGTTCCAGTCTGGAAGGCCGCCGTGGAAGTTGAACGTCACGGCCATTTTTCTGGGTCAATTGAAGAAAGCGCCTCACGGGATCGTGACGGCCATGGCCTCCTCAAAACCGCCTGCGCTCTCTCTTGAGAGCGCAGGCTTGGCCTCAACGAACGAGAATGCTTCGATCCACATCGGTCAGCAGACGCTTGCCGCACAGCGCCATGGTCACATCCATTTCCTTGCGGATGATTTCCAGAGCGGTTGTCACGCCCTGCTTGCCAGCTGCGCCTAGGCCATAGAGGAAAGGGCGGCCGATATAGGTGCCCTTGGCGCCGATGGCGATGGCCTTCAGCACGTCCTGGCCGGAGCGAATGCCGCCATCCATATGGACTTCGATCCTGTCGCCAACTGCATCGACAATCCTCGGCAGTATCTCGATGGAAGACAGCGCGCCATCCAGTTGCCGACCGCCGTGGTTGGAAACGATGATGGCATCGGCTCCCGTATCGGCTGCGGCGCGGGCGTCTTCCTCATCCAGAATGCCCTTGAGGATCAACTTGCCGCCCCAGCGTTCCTTGATCCATTCGACATCCTTCCAGGACAGGCGCGGATCGAACTGTTCCGCTGTCCAAGAAGACAGCGATGACAGATCAGCAACATTTTTGGCATGGCCAACGATGTTGCCGAAGGTGCGGCGTTTCGTGCGGGCCATATCAAGGCACCATTGCGGGCGCGTTGCCATTTGCCAGATGTGTTTTGGCGTGAATTTCGGTGGAGCAGACAGTCCGTTGCGCAGATCCTTGTGGCGCTGGCCAAGAATTTGCAGGTCTAGTGTCAGGACCAGCGCGGAGCATTTGGCGGCCTTGGCGCGGTCGATGAGGTTGTTGACGAAATCACGGTCACGCATCACGTAAAGCTGGAACCAGAAGGGGCGGGAGGTGACAGAGGCCACGTCTTCGATGGAGCAGATGCTCATGGTCGACAATGTGAAGGGAACGCCGAACTCCTCGGCTGCCTTGGCGGCCAGCATTTCTCCGTCAGCGTGCTGCATGCCGGTCAGGCCGGTGGGGGAGAGCGCCACCGGCATGGAAACCTTTTCGCCGATCATTTCGGTTGCCAGCGACCGGTTGGTCATATCCACGAGCACACGCTGGCGAAGCTTGATCTTGGCGAAATCATCTTCATTGGCGCGGTAGGTGCTTTCGGTCCATGCGCCACTGTCCGCATAATCAAAGAACATCTTCGGCACGCGGCGTTGAGCCTGTTTCTTCAAGTCAGAAATCGTCAGTGCTTTGCTCATGGATGAAGCCTTCAAATTTGAATGTCTTCTTCACCTACCATGAGCGCGGGATTTGTAACATTGAAAATGTTGGCCTGTGGTCTGCGACACGCAGCAAAAAATGCGGAGGACAAAACCGCATCACAGGTAAAAGCTCATAAAAAAGGGCGGCACAAGCCGCCCCATTTTCGGTCTATCGTTGCTTTCAGAATTCTTCCCAGCTGCTTTGAACTGCGGCAGCCGATGCGCCGCCGCCGAAAGCGCCTGCGATCTTGCGGCCAAGGGCGCGGGCAGGGGATGGCGCGGGTCTGGACGCGGTTGACGCTGCTCTGACAGGTGCGGCCTGTGCCGGTGCCGCACGGGCTGCGCCATCTGAGGCGCCCAGGTTGAAGCGCTGCAGCAACTGGTTGAGGGATGCTGCTTCCTTGGCAAGGCTATGGCTGGCCGCAGTCGATTGCTCGACCATGGCAGCATTCTGCTGCGTGCCCTGATCCATGGTATTGACGGCGGTGTTGATCTCCTGAAGTCCAACAGACTGTTCACGCGAGGATTCAACAATCGCCGTGATGTGACGGTTGATTTCCTGCACTTCGCCAACGATGACTTCCAGAGCGCGACCGGTTTCACCGACCAGATGCACGCCAGAGCGAACGTGTTCGCCAGAGGTGGTGATCAGTGCCTTGATTTCTTTCGCGGCCTTTGCAGAGCGCTGGGCCAGTTCACGCACTTCCTGTGCAACAACAGCAAAGCCCTTGCCCGCTTCGCCCGCCCGTGCTGCTTCAACACCGGCGTTGAGCGCCAGAAGGTTGGTCTGGAAAGCAATTTCATCGATGACGCTGATGATGTTGGTGATTTCACCCGAAGAGTGCTCAATCTCGTTCATCGCGGTCACGGCCTGACGAACGACGTCGCCGGATTTTTCCGCACCTGCACGCGCCTTGGCGACGAGCCGTCCGACTTCTTCGGCGCGATTGCTGCTATCTTTCACCGTTGTGGTGATCTCTTCCAGCGCTGCTGCCGTTTCTTCGACAGAGGCCGCCTGCTGTTCTGTGCGTTTGGACAGATCGTTGGCAGCAGAGCGGATTTCATTGGCACCTGCATCGATCCCGCGGGCGTTCTGTCCCACAGCACGCAAAGCGTCATTCAGGTTGCCGACGGAATCGTTGAAGTTGGCGCGCAGCGTATCGAGATGGGCCACGAATGGCGTGTTGATGCGATAGCCAACATCACCGGCGGCCAGACGTCCGAGACCCCGGGCCAATTCATCAACGGCAAACTGGGTATCAGCTGCGTCCTGCTCTTTCTGGGCCTCGCGCTCCAGGCGTTCTTTCTCGGAAAGGCTGCGGTTTGCTTTGGCTTCATCTTCCAGACGCGTGCGCTCCAGCGCATTTTCGCGGAAGATGGACACTGCCTTTGCCATCAGTCCAACTTCGTCGTTGCGGTCCTGTCCATCCACAGGGGCAGCGGTTTCACCCTGTGCAAGGGTCGTCATGCGTTCACGCAGCGCGGCAATGGGTGTTGTAATTCCCTTGGCGGCAACAATAAGCGCGGCAAGAATTCCCAATGCGAATACGCTGCCGACGACAGTGAGGCCCATCAGAATGGTGGAGTTCGTCGCGTCGGTCAGGCCGTTACTTTCTTCTGCTACCGATTCTACGATCTTATCCAGAGCGCTTGCATTGTCTTTAGTCAGGGGAATAATCAGGGCGTCAGCCTTGGCCAAAACCGCGGCAGCTTCGGTGTTGCGGTCTTGCTGACCCAACAGAACGGCCTGATCCGTGAGGATGGTAACTTCCTTGGCTCTGGATATCAGCGCATCGATGGCGGTCTTTTCTTCGGGAAGGTTGTCTATAGCGCCCTGAAGGCGCTTGAACATCGCCGTCTTGCTTTCATTATAAAGGGTAACCGCCGCCTGCAGACGCGGATCCTCTTTGTTATATGAAAGTGTTTGGTAGGCAGAGTAAGCGGCGGCAACCAGATTTCGATTGGCGCGAGCCAGTTCAACAGTGGACGTATTATCCTTGGAGATGAACTCGCTGTAAGCGTCGTCTGCTGCTTTGAACTGGACTGAAATATATGCAGTGCCGCCCATTCCTACGATGCAGAGCGGGACAATTAAAGATAGGATTTTGGTGCGAATACTCGCATTTTTTAAAAAAGACATCTTCCCTCGCGATTGGGTAATGGGTGCGAAAACGGTGCATCTGAGCGGCAGCGTGGGAGTCGCTTCGTTCCAAAGCAGAATGTTTTCGTGAAATGACGCTGCATGACAGGAGGGGATGCCGTCATGGCGACCGTGGGCATTACTGTCACTTCCACGATTAGAAAGTTACAGTTTACACAAACTTAATTTTGAATTGCGTGTTTTAGTAGTGCTAGTTCTCGCAGGATTATTTAAGCTCAATAAAGCTTTTGGTTGCGACGCCGGCTACATAAGTTTCGCTGACGGTTCTGTCATCGCCCATGGTCAGCATCAGGAACAATTCTTCCGTCAGGCTTTTGACGACTTCCATTTTCAGCGCCATGGCGGGCGTGGATGACGCGTTGAGAACGGTTATATCCGCATCGGTGCCAACGTCCAGAGTGCCGATGCGATCAACCATCGACAGGGCCTCGGCATTGCCGCGGGTCATCATATACCAGCTTTCGAGCGGATTGAGGCGCTCACCCAGAAGCTGTTGAATCTTGTAAGCCTCGTCCATGGTGCGCAACATGGAATAGCTGGAGCCGCCGCCAATATCGGTGGCAACCGCGATGCGCACGGGCTTTTCCCGCCGCTGCAACTTTCTCATCGGGAACAGGCCGGAGCCGATGAACAGGTTTGAGGTTGGGCAGTGCACGGCGACCGCGCCTGTCTCTGACAAGACATCCGCTTCCCGATCCGACAGGTGAATGGCGTGGCCGAGCAGGGTCTTGTTGCCCATCAAACCGTAACGGACATAGATATCCGTGTAGTCGATGGCCTCAGGGTAAAGTTCGCAGGTATATTTGATCTCGTCCAGATTTTCCGACAAATGCGTCTGTATGAAGAGATCAGGAAACTCCTGCGCCAGTGCTTGCGCAGCTTCCATCTGTTTTGGTGTTGAGGTGATGGCAAAGCGCGGCGTGATAGCGACATGGTTGCGGCCCTTGCCGTGCCAGTCCGCAATCACCTGTCGTGTCTCATCATAGCCCTGTTCAGGCGTATCGAGCAGACCCTGCGGCGCATTGCGGTCCATCATGACCTTGCCGCCAACCATCAGCATGTTGCGCTTCATGGCCTCGGCGAAGAATGCATCGGCGGAGGTTTTGTGGACAGAGCAATAGGCAACCGCCGTGGTGGTGCCGTGGCGGATCAGTTCATTGTAAAAATGCGTTGCGATGCGTTGCGCATGCGCGCTTTCCACGAAGCGGCATTCTTCCGGGAAGGTGTAAGTGTTCAGCCATTCCAGCAGATTGGCCGCATAGGAACCAATGACCTGCATTTGCGGAAAGTGCACATGCATGTCGATCAGGCCCGGCACGATGAGGTGAGGGCGGTGATCCTTCTCGAGGACACCTTCAGGGGCCTGCGCGCGGATGTCTGCATAGTCTCCGATAGCGCTGATCTTGCCGTCTTTAATCAACAGGCCGCCATCTTCGATATAGAGATAGCTGGCCGTATCATCGATGGAAAGCGGTGCGCGATTGAAGCTGAAAAGACGTCCGCGCAGCAGGAGCATGCTCATTGTGTTTTTCCTTGAGACACGGCGCTTTCATACCATGCGGTCAGCACCTTGCGTTCTTGCGGCGTTATCGCCGTGATGTTGCCGGGGGGCATGGCATGGCTGCGGCCTGCCTGTAAATAGATTTCCCGCGCATGGGCTGCAATCTGTGCATCCGTTTCCAGTTTCACCCCCTTCGGTGTGAAGGGAACGCCTTCCCAGACGGGCTCTGCCGCATGGCACATGGAACAGCGGCCCTGCACCACATCCCGTGCGGATGCAAAATGCATATCGCTGGCAAAACGCTGCTGGGCAGGGGAAAGCGTAGCGGCTTTTTCTTCCTGCTCGCCGGTCAGTATCTTCGGCACTGTTGATAGCCACATGATGACGATGAAGATCAGCAGCGTGACCAGCCATGTCCATGTTGGCCGGCCCTTGCGGGCATGGGTGGTGTTGAACCAGTGGCGGATGGTCACGCCCATCAGGAACACCAGCGCGGCGATGATCCAGTTGAACTGCGTGGCAAATGCCAGGGGATAATGGTTCGACAGCATGAAGAAAATGACGGGCAGCGTCAGGTAGTTGTTGTGCAGCGAGCGCTGCTTTGCGATGCAACCATATTTCGGGTCTGGCGTGCGTCCTGCGATGAGGTCTGCGACGACGATCTTCTGGTTAGGAATGATAATCATGAAGACGTTGGCCGACATGATGGTGGCGGTAAACGCGCCCAGATGCAGGAAGGCGGCACGGCCGGTAAAGACCTGTGTATAGCCCCAAGCCATGCCCACCAGCGCGATGTAGAGCACGACCATCAGGCCCCAGGTGTTGTTGCCCAGCGGAGATTTGCAGAGGAAATCATAAAACAGCCAGCCGACAGCCAGCGATGCGAGCGAAAGACAGATGGCCTGAAACTGTGTGAGTTCCAGCACCGAATGGTCGATGAGAAACAGATCTGCGCCGCCGTAGTAGACGATGCACAGCATCGCAAAGCCGGAAAGCCATGTGGCATAGCTCTCCCATTTGAACCAGGTGAGATGTTCCGGCATCTGCGCGGGCGCCACCAGATATTTCTGGATGTGATAGAAGCCACCGCCATGGACCTGCCACTCTTCGCCATAAGCGCCGACAGGCAGATGCGCGCGCTTGACCAGTCCCAGATCGAGCGCGATGAAATAAAAGGATGAGCCAATCCAGGCAATGGCGGTAATCACGTGCAGCCAGCGGACGGCAAAAGCCATCCATTCCCACGCAATGGCGTATTCGTACATTCTGTTCCCCTGACGTTGCACCGCACTGTGCGAGAAAATCCCACGTTAGAAAAGAGGGAACCGTTGTCTCGCCGCCCGTTGTCCGTCTGTTTTTGATGCTGAATGGCTCGATTCTTATTCGGCCTGTGGGACAAGACTAAAAATCCAATCGCAGAACAAGGCGATCTTGCGCGATCGGCTGCGGTTTTCAGGATAGACCAGCCAATAGTTCGCGGCCTCATAGCTTAGAATATCGAAAGGCTGGATCAACCGCCCCAAGGCGATCTCGTCTGTATAGAATTCAGGCGTGAGAATGGCGACGCCCTGTCCGGCAATCGCCGCTGCCGCTTCGAAGGTCTGTGCGCCCATGCGGCTGCCCGTTCGCTGTAAAAATGACGGATCGTCTATGCCTGCGGCCTTGAACCAGAGCGTCCACCACGGGTCGGTTGGATCGATGATGCGAAGCTTCAGCAGGTCTTCAGGGGTCTTTACGCCTCCGATGCTATCTGCCAGCGAGGGGCTGAGCATGGGGCTAAAGCCCCCACGCATCAGCAAATGCGACTTCAATCCTGGCCAATTGCCTGAGCCAGCGCGGATTGCGAGATCGACATTCAGCCCGCTAAAGTCCACGAAGTCCTGAGAGGTTTCGAGCCTGACGGCAAGATCGGGATTTTCGATCTGGAACGAGACAAGGTGGCGAGAAAGCCAGCGCGCCGCAAATGTCGGCGTCGTATGAATGAACAGCGTGCCTCCAGTGCTTTGCTTGAGGTCGGAGACCGCCTCCACAAGAGTCGTCAAACCATCTGTCACGCGCGGTGCTAGCCGCTTTCCGTTTTCCGTCAATCGAAGCTGACGGGGCTTGCGCTCAAAAAGTGCGGAGCCGACGAAATCCTCCAGCAGCTTGATCTGATAGCTGACCGCCGTCTGGGTCATGCCCAACTCCTCGCCAGCTTTGGTGAAGCTGAGATGTCGGGCGGCGCTGTCGAAAACGCGCAACGCGTTCAACGGAAAATTGCGGGACAGCTTCATAGATAAGTTCTCTTTATCCATAAGGTCTGAAGTTTCATTGGTTATTCCATGAAAACAGGAGCATTGATCGCTCATAGCATCAAAAGAGCTCAGGAGAAATACAATGAGTACAGCCGCTTTCAGCGTCTGGCCACGGCTATTGGCGCGCCTATGGATTGGGATGAAATTTCCGCGTCACGTGACAGTGCGTCGGGATTGTCCGGAAGAAGAATTACAGGATCATCTCAAGCGTGATCTTGGGCTTCTGGATGGACGGGAAGGGGTTGGTCCGGGGCGACGGCGGCAGAGCGATGCAATGCGTGAAGCACTTGCGCTACCACTAAGGCCGCTATGACGGCGGGGCGTTTGTCTTTGACTGCCTCTCCACCAATTGGCAGAACCAGCCGCTCCAGTGTGGACCTCGGCGCACCCTCACGCTCCAGCCAGTGCGCAAATGTTGCCCGCTTGGTTTTCGAGCCGATCATGCCGACATAGGAGAGATCGCTGCGGGCAAGCGCTTCCTTCGCAATCAGGAAATCCAGCGCGTGGTCATGGGTCACGATGATGGCCGCGCCGCCTGCCGGAATATCCTTCACGAAGCCTTCTGGCATCGCTGTCAGCTTCGATGAAACGGTGGTGGGCAAGCCTTCCAACTCGTCAGCGCGTGTTTCGATCACAGTCACGGATAGTGGAAGCAGCGATAGCGCTTGTGCCAATGCCTTGCCCACATGGCCCGCGCCGAAAATGACGACGGCGGGGCGAGACTGATCGTCCTGCGCCAGCCGCGCTTTAATGGCCTCCGCAATCTCCTCCGAAACCGGACTAAACCGAAGCAGGGTGCGCCCGCCGCAGCACTGGCCGATCTCAGGACCAAGCGGAATGTCCATGCTATCGACATCAGTCTTCCCGGCCAGCATCGCCCGGGCGTGGTCAATCGCCATATATTCGAACTGCCCGCCACCAATCGTCTGCCAGATCAGATCTTTTGAAACCAGCATGAAGGTGCCAGCCTCACGCGGGGCCGAACCTTTGACAGTTTCGATCTCTATGAGAATGCTGGGGTTTTTGCCATCCAGAAAGAAGGAGATGGGGGTGTCAGCCATGGGCGCGGGCTCCGGTCAAACCTTCCTCAGCCGTTCCACCGCCATCAGCACCCTCTCAGGTGTTGCGGGTGCATCCAGCCGCGGGCAGACTTTGTAATCGGCAACGCTTGCGACCGCCATGGACAGGGCTTCCAGAACCGAGATCGCCAGCATGAAGGGTGGCTCGCCCACGGCCTTGGAGCGGCCAATGGTCGGCTCCACATTCTGCGACCATTCCGCCAGCTTGACGTCGAAAATCTTCGGACGGTCGGAGGCAAGGGGGATCTTGTAGGTGGAGGGCGCGTGGGTACGCAGCCGTCCCTTGTCATCCCACCACAATTCTTCCGTTGTTAGCCAGCCCATGCCCTGCACGAATGCGCCTTCCACCTGACCGATATCGATGGCCGGGTTGAGGGATTTTCCGACATCGTGAAGAATATCGGTGCGCTCCATCATATATTCGCCGGTCAGCGTATCGATGGAGACTTCGCAGCAGGAGGCGCCATAGGAGAAATAATAGAACGGCTTTCCTCTGCCCGCCGCCCGGTCCCAGTGAATTTTCGGGGTCTTGTAAAACCCCGCAGCGGACAGCTGAACGCGGGCGAAATAAGCCTGTTTGATAAAGTCGTTAAAGGCGATTTCTTCCGTTCCGACTCTGACACGATTGGGCAGGAACGCGACCTCGTCTTGCCCAACCTGCCATTTCTCCATCGCAAACTGAACAAGGCGTTCCTTGATCTGGCGTGCCGCATCATAGGCCGCCATGCCGTTGAGATCGGTGCCGGATGAGGCGGCTGTGGCGGAGGTGTTCGGCACCTTGCCGGTGGTGGTGGCGGTGATCTTGACCCGGTCAATATCCACCTGAAACGCATCGGCAACCACCTGAGCCACCTTGGTGTAAAGCCCCTGGCCCATTTCCGTGCCGCCATGGTTCAGGTGAATGGAGCCGTCATTATAGACGTGGATTAGCGCGCCTGCCTGATTGAAGGCGGTCATGGTGAAGGAAATGCCGAACTTGACCGGCGTCAGGGCGATGCCTTTTCGGATGACAGGGCTGGTCTTGTTGAAATCGATAATCGCCTGCCGCCGTGCCTGATAATCGCTCGACGTTTCCAGCTCTTCCACAATGCGGGCGATGATGTTGTCTTCGACCTGCTGATGGTAAGGCGTGGTGGTGCGGCCCGAGCCGGTCTGGCCGTAGAAATTCAGCTTGCGGACCTCCAAGGGGTCCTTGCCCACCGCATAGGCGATTTCCTCGATGAAGCGTTCTGCGCCAAGCATGCCCTGTGGCCCGCCAAAACCTCGAAACGCGGTGTTGGAAACGGTGTGCGTTTTCAGTGGCTTGGATTGAAGTTTTACATGCGGATAGAAATAGCTTGAATCCGCGTGGAAAAGCGCGCGGTCGGTGACCGCGCCTGACAGGTCCGAGGAGAAACCGCAGCGTGCCGCATAGGTCGCATCAACCGCATGGATGCGGCCTTCGTCATCGAAGCCCAGCTCATAATCGACCCGGAAGTCGTGGCGTTTGCCCGTCGCCACCATGTCCTCGTCCCGGTCAGGGCGGATTTTAACGGCGCGGTTCAGCTTCTTGGCTGCAATGGCGCAAAGGGCTGCGAACTGGTTGCCCTGCGTTTCCTTGCCGCCAAAGCCGCCACCCATGCGCCGCACCTGCACCGTGACGGCATGGGATGGCACTTGCAGGATGTGGCTGACGATGTGCTGGATTTCGCTCGGGTGCTGGGTGGAACTCCACACCGTGACCTCGTCATCCTCACCCGGTACAGCCATGGCAATATGGCCTTCCAGATAGAAATGCTCCTGCCCGCCAATGCGCATCGTGCCGGTCAGACGGCGCGCAGCCACGTCCATTTCGACCTCGGCATCGCCGCGTTGCAGTACCATGCCGGGCGTCACCAGCGGCTCGCCGTTTTCTATCGCGCTGTCTATATCGCTCCAGTGCGGCAGGTCGTTATAGGTGATTTTTGCCTTGCGGGCTGCCTTGCGGGCAATGTCGCGCGTCTCGGCGAAGACGGCAAAGATTGGCTGGCCGTGAAATTGCACGAGCTTTTCCGCCAGCAAGGGCTCATCGTGACGCCCGCCGGAGGAAACGTCGTTTTCGCCCGGAACATCTTTTCCGGTCATCACCCAGAGCACGCCGGGTGTTGCTTCCACCTGCGACAAATCCATCGAGACGATTTCCGCATGGGCTCGGTCTGCCATGCCCAGCGCGCCGTGGATCAGACCAGCGGGTTCAGGAATATCGTCGATATATTCAGCACTTCCGGTGACATGCTTGTGTGCTGAATCATGGCGAATAGATCCATGAAGTTCGCCGTTTACTGCTGTTTTCTTGCGCTCGAATGTGTTGGTATCCATGGCCTTCACGCCTCCGCCAGCGCAAAGCGCTGCAACTCTTGGGCCTCACCTGTGGTTTCCAGGAAAAAGCGGGTCAGCAGGTTTTTCGCGGTCAGCAGACGATATTCGGCTGTGGCGCGCCAGTCGGTCAGCGGCTGAAAATCTGCCTCGATCACATCACGAAACGCTTCAATGGTTTCCACGTTCCATGGCTTGCCCTTGAGTGCTTCCTCAAGTGCCATGGCGCGCTTAGGCGTTGCCGCCATTCCGCCAAAGGCAATACGTATGTCTTCCACCGTGCCTTCGGCATCCAGCTTCAGATGATAGGCAGCACAGAGCGCCGAAATATCCTCATCGCGGCGTTTGGAAATCTTGTAGATCGCGCAATGGGTATCGGGAGCGGGGATCGGTACGAAAATCTTCTCCACGAACTCGCCGGAAAAACGATCCTGCTTGCCGTAGTCGATGAAATAGTTTTCGAGCGGCATTGTCCGGCTGCCGGTTGATGAGCGCAGCGTCAGCGTGGCCCCAAGTGCGATCAGTGCCGGCGGTGTGTCGCCGATGGGCGAGCCATTGGCGATGTTGCCGCCAATCGTTCCCATGTTGCGAACCTGCTGGCCGCCGATGCGGTCAATGAGGCGGCCAAGGGAGGGAATATGCTTTGCCAAGTGTGTGAAGGCATGGGCGTAAGTCACGCCAGCGCCTATCGAAATGCCGCCATCTCTTACCGAGATGGACTGAAGCTCGCTCAAGTGATTGATGAAGATGACGCAGGTCAGCGTCCGCATCTGTTTGGTCACCCACAGGCCGACATCGGTGGAGCCAGCCACGATGGTGGCCTTGGGCTCAGCCGCATAGGCGGAAGCGAATTCGGAAATGTTTGAGGGTATGATCGTGCGACAGTCGTCTTTGGTGATGATGATCGTTTCAGTCTGCTGGATCGCCCAGAGGCGTGACATGATGCTGGAGCGGTCCCGCTCGATGGGATCGAACAGGGTGCTGGGTCTGGCAGCTGTCACGCTTTCAGCGGCGCGAATGATCGGCTCGTAGCCGGTGCAGCGACAGAGGTTGCCCTGCAACGCCTTTTCGATATCGGCGCGAGATGGCTTGTTGCTGGTGAGCCAGAGGCCGTAAAGCGACATGACGAAGCCGGGTGTGCAAAAGCCGCATTGGGAGCCATGATAGTCCATCATGGCCTGTTGCACCGGGTGCAGCACGCCATTCTTGCCCGCCAGATGCTCTATGGTGACGATATGCGCACCATGCAGCGAGCCGATGAAGCGGATACAGGCATTGACGGTCTCATAGCGTAGCGACCCATCCAGAAGACGACCGACCAGCACGGTGCAGGCTCCGCAATCGCCTTCAGCGCAACCCTCTTTCGTCCCGGTCAGTCTTTTCTGCAGCCTCAGATAATCGAGCAGCGTTTCCGTCGGGCCGAAGTCCTTGAGCGAAACCGTCTCGTTGTTGAGGATGAAGCTGATTGCGTCTTTCATGCCGTGCCTTCGTCTGCGTATGATTATTGGGCGGTCCAGCCGCCATCGATGGAAATATGCGTGCCGGTGATCTGTTTTGCGGCATCGCTGGCCAGGAAGATGGCGGTTGCTGCCACATCCTCGACCTTCACAAATTCTTTCGTCGCCTGCAGTCGCAAGAGAACGTCGTTCTTGACCTCATCCTCGCTGATGCCGCGTGCCTTGGCCGTATCGGGTATCTGTTTTTCCACCAGCGATGTCAGCACATAGCCCGGGCATATGGCGTTGACGGTAATGCCGGTCTCGGCAAGTTCCAGCGCTGCGGATTTCGTCAGCCCGATGATACCATGTTTTGCCGCCACATAGGCAGATTTATAAGGCGAGGCAACGAGGCCATGGGCTGAGGCAATGTTAATGATGCGACCTTTCCCGGCTGCTTTCATAAGGGGGATAGCGGCGCGCATGGTGTGAAACGCGCTGGTCAGGTTGATGGCGATGATCTGGTCCCATTTTTCCGGCGGGAAGTCTTCCACCGGTGCCACGTGCTGCACGCCCGCATTGTTGACCAGAATATCCACTGAGCCGAGCTTGTCATGCGTCGTTTTCACCAGATCGGCAATCTCGTCGGGCTTGGTCATATCCGCCGGGTGGTAGAGAACGCGGGTGCCGCTTTCTGCTTCCATCAGCAGACGGGTATCTTCGATCTCGCTCTCAACGCCGAAGCCATTCAGCATCACGTTGCAGCCATCATTGGCAAAGGCTTGTGCTATGGCCAGACCAATGCCGCTGGTTGAGCCTGTCACGATTACGGTTCGGTGCATGGCGTTTCCCTTTGCCCAACGTTGCAACGCTCGCTGGCAGGTTATGCTTAAAGCAGGGGGACTGGCAATCATATTTGACATGTGATGCGCATGCCGTGGCTTGACATTGTGAGCCGCGCATATTGTCTTGCGCCAAACTTTATTCCGGGAGGCATGCATGGGCGGTTATATTCTCGCCATCGACCAAGGCACGACATCGACACGCGCCATCGTTTTTGATGGTTCGATGCGGGTGGCAGGGACGGGGCAAAAAGAGTTCCGGCAGATTTTCCCTGATTCCGGCTGGGTGGAGCATGATCCGGAGGAGATCTGGGAAAGCGTCGTCTGGTCGATCAAGCAGGCTTTGGAAAAGGCTAAGCTAAAGGCTGCCGATATCGCCGCCATCGGCATTACCAACCAGCGCGAAACCACGCTGTTATGGGAACGCGATACCGGCAAGCCGCTGCACAATGCCATCGTCTGGCAGGACCGACGCACCGCCAAGCTTTGCGAAAAGCTGAAGAAGGACGGGCACGAGAAGGTGTTCGCCAAGAAGACCGGCCTGCTGCTGGACCCTTATTTTTCCGGCACAAAGCTGTCGTGGCTGCTGTCGAAGGTCAAGGGTGCGCGCAAGCGCGCCGAGAAGGGTGAGCTGTGCTTCGGCACAGTCGATACATTCCTCATCTGGCGGCTGACCGGCGGCAAGTCCTTTGTGACGGATGCGACCAATGCGTCACGCACGCTGATGTTCAACATCGAAAAGAACGCCTGGGACAAGCAGCTTCTAGAAATTCTTGATGTGCCAGCATCCGTTTTGCCTGAGGTTCTGGATTGCGCCGCAGAATTTGGCGTGGCGGATGCCGAGCTGTTCGGCGCGCCTATCCCCATTCTTGGTGTGGCGGGAGACCAGCATGCGGCCGTCATCGGGCAGGCCTGCTTTGAGCCGGGCATGCTTAAATCCACCTATGGCACCGGCTGCTTTGCACTTTTAAACACCGGCAAAGACATGGTTCGCTCCAAGAACCGTCTGCTGACAACCATTGCCTACCGTCTGGATGGCAAGACCACCTATGCGCTGGAAGGCTCCATCTTCGTCGCCGGTGCTGCCGTTCAATGGCTGCGCGATGGGATGAAGGTCATCGGTTCCGCATCCGAAACCGGTGCTCTTGCCGAGAAGGCAGACCCATCGCAGGACGTTTATCTTGTGCCTGCCTTCGTTGGCCTTGGCGCACCTTGGTGGGATGCGGATGCGCGTGGCGCAATGTTCGGGCTGACGCGTGGTACGGGGCCGGCAGAGTTTGCGCGCGCCGCATTGGAAGCCGTCTGCTACCAGACCGGCGATCTGCTGGATGCCATGCACAAGGACTGGAAGAACGCCAATGGCGATACAGTGCTGCGTGTCGATGGCGGCATGGTGGCTTCTGACTGGACGATGCAGCGCCTTTCCGACCTCATCAACGCGCCGGTGGATCGCCCTGTGATCCTTGAAACGACAGCCCTTGGTGCCGCCTGGCTTGCGGGCAGCAAGGCGGGTGTCTGGCCGGATATGAAGGCGTTTTCTGAAGCTTGGTCCCGCGACAACAGGTTCGAGCCGCAAATGGATGACGAGACCCGCGAGCGCAAGATCAAGGGTTGGCGAAACGCCGTGCGGCGCACCCTGAGTTCAGTCTAGAACCGACGCCCCACCCTCTGGCCTATCGAATCTATCGATAGGTCCTTTCGGCTTTTTGGGTTTGCCTCGCCCTCGTTCTATCCCTATCTCTCAACAAACATCATTGAGGGTTAGACATGGAATTGGGTCTCTATACATTTGCGGATGTCGATCCGAACGCGCCTGGCGGCAAGGGTGCCGAGGGTGCACGCAGGCTGAAAGACCTTCTGGAAGAAATCGAGCTTGCCGATCAGGTGGGGCTGGATGTGTTTGGTCTTGGGGAACATCACCGTCCGGATTATGCGGTTTCCTCGCCATCAACAGTGTTGGCCGCTGCCGCTGTCAAAACCAAGAATATCCGGTTGACCAGCGCTGTCTCCGTGCTGAGCTCGGATGATCCGATCCGGGTGTTCCAGCAATTTGCAACGGTGGATCTCCTGTCCAATGGCCGTGCCGAAATCATGGCGGGTCGCGGCTCCTTCATCGAGTCCTATCCGCTGTTTGGATATAATCTTGAAGATTACGACGAGCTGTTCAGCGAAAAGCTGGATTTGCTTATGACGCTTCGCGAGAAGGAAATCGTGACGTGGTCCGGCTCCAAGCATCCGCCCATCAACGGACGCGGAGTTTATCCGCGCCCCTTCCAGGACCATCTGCCGATATGGATTGCCGTCGGTGGCACTCCGCAGTCCGTGGCACGGGCAGGGGCCATGGGCTTGCCTGTGGCGCTGGCGATTATTGGCGGCGAATATCGTCGCTACGCGCCGCTGTTTGATCTTTACCGCGAGGCAGCACGCCGCGCCGGGCAGGAGCCAGCGAAGCAGAAAACCAGCATCAATGTGCATGGGTTTATTGCCGATACGACCGAAAAGGCCGCTGACCAGTTCTACGGGCCGCAGGCCGAGGTCATGAACCGCATTGGGCGTGAACGCGGCTGGGGACCGACCAGCCGTGCGCACTATGATGTTGCACGCGGGCCGGAGGGCAATCTGTTCCTAGGTGACCCGGAGCTGGTCGCGGAAAAAATCATCAAGGCCCATAGCGTCTTCAAGAATGATCGTTTTCTGCTGCAAATGGCCATCGGCCTTATGCCGCATGACCAGATCATGCGCGGTATCGAGCTTTACGGCACCAAAGTCGCCCCGATTGTGAGAAAAGAATTGACTGGCAGGAGCGATAGCGCGAAAGCCACGGCCTGAAAAACAACGGGACGACAATGGTTATTTCCTCCGAAGAAGAACTGGCGAAGCTGAAAGAGATCGGCCGCATCTGCGGGTTTGCGATGCAGACCATGGCCGATGCGATGGAGCCGGGCATGACGACGCTGGAAATGGATGCCATCGGTCGCAAGGTGCTGGAAGACAATGGCGCGCAATCGGCCCCGGAATTCTGCTATCAGTTTCCGGGTGCGACCTGCATCAGCGTCAACGAAGAAGTGGCCCACGGAATTCCCGGCCCCCGCATCATCAAGGCGGGCGATCTCGTCAATATCGATGTGTCGGCGGTGAAAGATGGCTTCTTCGGAGATACCGGCGCGTCCTTTGCCGTTCCGCCCGTCAAGAAAGAGATTGAGCGGCTGTGCCGGGATGGCAAGCGCGCCATGTGGACCGGCTTGCAACAGATCAAGTCAGGCCGTCCGCTGGCCGATATCGGCAATGCCATCGGCGCCTTCGCCAAGAAAAACCGCTACACGCTGATCACCAATCTCGCCAGCCACGGCATTGGCCGCTCCCTGCACGAAGAGCCGACCGAGCTTGCCACATGGCCGGACAAGGATGAAACCCGCATCATGACCGAAGGCATGGTGTTTACGGTCGAGCCCTTTCTGTCCATGGGTGCCTATTGGGCCGAAGATGGCGACGATGATCCATGGACGCTGTTCAGCGACCCCAGCGCACCAACGGTGCAGTTTGAGCATACCGTCGTCGCAACCAAGAATGGTCCATTGATCCTAACGCTTGCAGAGTAATGCCCGGCGGCTGCACGCATGCCTTGTTTAAGGGTTTCCTCATCTCCGGCTGCGGCAGCGCGCATCTACCTTACATCTTCGTAAGTTAGCGTTTGTTGCATTGCTGCACACGGATTTCTGCCCTAGTTTCCCGCAAAACTGCTTCGCCAATAATGGCTGACCTCAAAGCTCGCGAGAGTTCAAAACGTGTTTCATTCCTTCTTCCCAAAACCCAAACTGTTTTTCACGTCTGCCGTCGTCTGGTCGCTTCTTATGATCGGGCTTTGGTACGCTGGTGCAAGAGGGTGGGGCAATGCAATTGGGCTGCCCGACCTGCCTGCGGGCCAGCCGCCTGCTACCGGCGTTTCCGTTTTCTGGTCGACCCCATTTCTGTGGTTCTATCTCTATTATACAGCGGCCGTCGCACTGTTTGCGGCGTTCTGGTTCATCTACAGCCCGCACAGATGGCAGAACTGGTCAATTCTGGGCTCGGCGCTGATTATTTTCGCGACCTATTTCTCGGTACAGGTCAGCGTGGCAATGAACGCGTGGTACGGTCCCTATTACGACCTCGTCCAGCAGGCTCTGGCCAAGACGGCGCCTGTTACGGCAGAGCAGCTCTATATGGGGCTTGTCGGCGTTACTGGTATTCTGTTCTTCGCCATCACAGTTGGCGTGCTCAATCTGTTTTTCGTCAGCCATTATATCTTCCGTTGGCGCACCGCGATGAACGAATTTTATATGGCCAACTGGGATCGCCTGCGCCACATTGAAGGCGCTTCGCAGCGTGTTCAGGAAGACACGATGCGTTTTTCCAGCACCGTCGAGGGTTTGGGCGTCGGTCTGGTGCGAGCGATCATGACGCTGATCGCATTTCTGCCCGTTCTCTTCACCTTCTCCGAGACAATCACGGAACTGCCGATCATCGGTGAGATTCCGCATGCGTTGGTGTGGGCCGCAATTGTTTGGTCACTGTTCGGCACTGGCTTCCTCGCTCTCGTCGGCATCAAGCTTCCCGGTCTTGAGTTCCGCAATCAGCGCGTTGAGGCGGCCTATAGAAAAGAACTTGTTTATGGCGAGGACCATGAAGACCGCGCCCGCCCTGCTACCGTGGCGGAGCTCTTTTCGAATGTGCGGAAAAACTATTTCCGTCTTTATTTCCACTATCTGTACTTCAACGTCGCTCGTATTTTCTATCTTCAGGCCGATAATCTCTACAGCCTTATCGTGCTCATTCCATCGATTGCGGCTGGGAAGATCACGCTGGGTGTGTTCACGCAGATCGGTAACGTCTTCGATCAGGTGCGTGGGTCGTTCCAGTATCTCATCAATTCCTGGACAACGATCGTTGAGCTTCTTTCCATCTATAAGCGCCTGAAGGCCTTCGAAGCGGCAATCGACGATAAGCCGCTGCCGGAGATCGATCAGCGTTACCTCAAGCGTGAAGCTGAGGATGGCGAGTTGGCTGCGAACAGGCCGACCTGACACAGAAAAGGGTGGCCATGTGCCACCCTTTTTCATGTCCAGACCGCTGCGGTTTTCAGCCCTGCGATTTCTGCGTTTGCCGGGCCTCGATCATCGGCATGGCCTGTGCGTAAGTCACGCAGGCGACATCCTGCCTGTTGCAGACCTCCCGCAGCAGGCGCTCCAGCGCGTTCCAGTAGGCGCCGCCATTCATCTTTACAAAGTGAAAGCCGAGTTGGAGCGGCACGCGCTCGCCATCATATTGCCGGTCGAAGGCTGCGCGGAAGGCCTGATAGGCGCGTTCCTCGAATTCAGCTGACTTTTCTCTGTTTTCGATGGCCATGGAATGGCGCACGAACAGATTGTAGTCCATGGCGATGATGGGCCGGTTGCTGGGGCCTTCGGGAATGAGCGGCAGACCGAAATGCTGGATGCCGTTTTTCATGGTCGGCCATGCCGGGCCTTTGGTAATGCTGGTGGCATCATAGACGAAGCCGTGTTTCTTCTGGGCGGCGGTGAGTGCATCGCTTTGCGATAGATAGGGCGCGCGGAAGCCATTGATGCCATGAACGAGATCGCGCCAGCCCTGCGGCTCCACATCCTTCTTACCAATCATCTGCCACGCATTTTCCATGGTGCTGGTAAAGTTGGTGAATTCGGCATCCCACTGTTCTTCACTCCAGTTGCCACCATCAAAATGGCCGCAGGTGTGGTTGGCAATTTCGTGGCCTTCCTGCCTGGCTGACCAGATATTCTGAAGGCGTGTCTCGACCTCTTCAACCGACTGGCCGAAGCCGACATTGGAGCGGCCCGCTTTCATGCCCGGTCCCTGATAGCTCTTGGCGCTCGTCTTGCGGTCCATGACCAATGTGCAGGCGAGGAAATAGGTGAAATGCGCGCCCACCTCTTTCGCCGTTGCGCGGCTTCGCTCCCAGAGCGAATTATCGCCAGCGCCATCGAAGGAAACCATGAGCAATTGTTTTGGCTTTTCCACCGTCTGTGCGCTGACGGGTGCGGCAAAGACGACGGAGATGGAAAGAAGAGCAATAGAACGTAACATTATGACCACATCTGCAAAAGGTGGTGCTTCATGACCATGCAATAAGGCGAAGCTTTGATTTGTCTGCAAATTTCGTTAAATTGCGGCCGTTCGCGGGGCAAGCGGAAATCGGCAGCAGATTAAGGCTGGCGCTTTCGCAGCATTGTTTTAAGCATAGGCTCATACGCTTTGCGCGACATATTCAAAGGGCTCTCCATGCTATTGCTTGTTATCTCTCTCATCGTTCTTCTGGGCACGCATTCGGTTCGGATATTCGCGCCGGGCTTTCGCAATAAAATGATCGCGCAGATGGGTGAGGGACCATGGAAAGGCGCCTATTCCGTCGTTTCCATTTTGGCCGTCGCATTCGTCGCCTATGCCTTTGGGCAGGCGCGGCAGGTTACCGGCATTCTCTACTCCCCACCTATCTGGACCAGCCATATCGCGCTGACCCTGATGCTGTTTTCGATGATCTGTCTTGCCGCCAGCCTCCTTCCGGCTGGCCATATCGCAACGAAGATGAAGCATCCTCTGGTTCTGGCGGTCAAGATCTGGGCGCTGGCGCATCTTCTTGCCAATGGAGAGACGTCTTCCGTCTTGCTCTTCGTGGCAATTCTCGCCTGGGGCGTGGTGGTGCGCATTTCGCTGAAACGTCGCGCAAGGGCAGGCGAGGTGGTTACCCGCCCCTTCGTCTCTGCACGCTATGACATCCTTGCCGTTGTGCTGGGCATTGTGCTGTGGGCTGCTTTCATCTGGAAGCTGCACGAATGGTTGATCGGCGTTCAACCGCTCGCGATGTAAGAAAAACGAGTTTTCCCCTTACATATAAGGGAAAATAGGCTAGAAGGCCGAGCAATGACCGTGGTTGGCTTTTTGCGCTGGCCTCGGCCAAGGGCTTTGGCATGTCCGCAGACCAGATGAACGGTGACGGATCCGGTGCGGGTAATGGAGAATTCGATGGCAAACGAGAATGATACATTCGTCCGCGAAGTAAACGAGCAGATCCGCGCTGAGCAGATGAGCAATTTCTGGGGACGCTATGGCATTGTTGTCGTGGCTGCCGCCGTGCTTGTCGTTGCCGGAGCCGCCGGAACCGGCATTTATGAATACTGGAACAGCAACCGCGCATCGGCCTCTGGTGATCAGTTTGCCAGCGCGTTGAAGCTTGCATCCGAAGGCAAGAATGACGAGGCGCTGAAGGCTCTGGCCGATCTGGAAACTGCCGGTCACGGCTCCTATCCGGTTCTGGCAACGTTCCGCTCTGCCACGCTTCTGGCCCAGAAGGGCGATGTTCCCGGCGCAATTACGGCCTTCACCGCCATTGGCAACGATACGTCCGCGCCACAGGTTTTCCGTGATACGGCCAAGGTTCGCGCCGCGTGGCTGCTGGTGGATACCGGCAGTTACGAACAGGTTTCTGCGCAGGCGGAAGTGCTGGCCAGCGAAGGCCAGGCCATGCGCAATTCCGCACGTGAGGCGCTTGGACTTGCGGCTTACAAGGCTGGCGATTTCGTGAAGGCCAAGCAGTGGTTTGAGCAGATCATGTCTGATGCCCAGGCCCCGCGCAACGTCACGAGCCGCGCACGTATCATGCTCGACAATATTGCCGCATCCGGCAAGGCAGCGTAAGTTCGCGCCATAGTTTCAAGTTAGGGTTTCCCCATGAGTTTCACCGTCGCCATCGTAGGGCGTCCCAATGTCGGCAAGTCCACACTGTTCAACCGTCTGGTTGGCAAAAAACTCGCGCTTGTGGATGATACGCCGGGCGTGACCCGCGACCGCCGCCCCGGCGATGCGAAGCTCATCGACCTGCGCTTCACCATCATCGATACTGCAGGTCTGGAGCAATCCGGTCCGGAAACACTTCAGGGCCGTATGTGGGCGCAGACTGAGGAGGCCATGGAAGAGGCTGACCTGACGCTGTTTGTCGTGGACGCCAAGTTCGGCCTCACACCTGCTGACCAGACGCTGGCGGAAATGCTGCGTCGCCGTGGCAAGCCTGTGGTTCTGGTTGCCAACAAGTCTGAAGCACGCGGCTCCGATGGCGGCTTTTACGATGCCTACACGCTGGGTCTCGGTGAGCCATGCCCGATTTCTGCCGAGCACGGGCAGGGCATGATCGACCTGCGCGATGCCATCGTCGCGGCCATTGGTGAAGACGTAGCGTTTCCGAAGGACGATTTCGACGAGGCTGAGACGGATGTCGTGCTGCACCGCGGCGAATTTAGCGAGGACGAGGACGACGAGGAAGAAGAGCCCGTTTACGATGAGACCAAGCCGCTGCGCGTGGCAATCATCGGTCGTCCCAATGCTGGCAAATCCACCCTCATCAATCGTTATCTCGGCGAAGACCGCCTTCTGACAGGACCTGAAGCGGGCATTACCCGTGACAGTATTTCGGTTGAGTGGGATTGGCGCGGCCGCACCATCAAGATGTTCGATACCGCAGGCATGCGCCGCAAGGCACGTGTTACCGAGAAGCTGGAAAAGCTTTCGGTAGCGGATTCGCTGCGCTCGATCCGCTTTGCGGAAACCGTGGTCATCGTGTTTGATTCCACCATTCCCTTCGAGAAGCAGGATTTGCAGCTCGTTGATCTGGTCATCCGCGAAGGCCGTGCCGCTGTGCTGGCTTTCAACAAGTGGGATCTGGTCGAAGACCCCCAGGCGTTTCTGGCAGACCTGCGCGAAAAAACCGAACGCCTGCTGCCGCAGGCACGCGGCATTCGCGCTGTGCCCATGTCCGGCCAGTCTGGCTATGGCCTTGACCGGTTGATGCAGAACATCATCGATACCGACAAGATCTGGAACCGCCGCATCTCCACAGCCAAGTTGAACAAATGGCTTGATGCGCAGGTGACCCAGCATCCGCCACCGGCAGTTTCAGGCCGTCGTCTGCGCCTCAAATACATGACGCAGGTCAAGGCCCGCCCACCGGCCTTCATGATTTCCTGCACGCGCCCGGAAGCCATTCCGGAGTCCTATACCCGCTACCTCGTCAACAATCTGCGCAAGGATTTTGACATGCCAGGCGTACCGATCCGGGTGCACTACCGTGGTTCGGACAACCCGTTCGAAAGCAAGAAGAAGAAGCGCTGATTGGCGCACGCCACCCTCGACGTCATCCTCGGCCTTGTGCCGAGGATCTAATCGCGTTGATCAGTGTCCCATTGAATCGTGGAATTCTCAGGTAAAACCCCATGCTGATCAAGCAGACCGACTATCACCGCATCTATCGCGTCATCAACAGCCTGCTGGTCAACGAGAACGCTGATCCTGCATCGGCTTCCATGTATTTCAGCACCTTTGGTGCTTTCATTCTGGAGCATCACTACAAGGTTAAGGCCAAGCCCAAGGGTGGGCTTGCGGCCTATAATCTCGATGGCAAGATGATCCTGTTTGCGGACCACCGCGACGACGGTCACGTGACTGGCGCGGGTGAGAATTTTCACTGCTGGGTGGAGGCGGATGGCTGGGTGATCGATTTCATGGCGCCAGCTTTTGCCGAGGCAGCGCAGGGGCTTTCTGTGCCATCGAAAATGTTTCAGCGGCCATTGTCCGACATGGCAGCGTCGATCAACGATCTCTCGCAGTCGGGTGATTTCTATTACAAATCCGAGCCGGAAGCGACCGCCCGTCGCTTTGCAGATTGGCGCAAGCACGCCATGATCGGCGATCTTGCATCGGTTGCCGCAGGCTGGTTTCGCAAGTCGCCCAGGCAGATGCAGTCATCTATCTCCGTTGTCGATCAAAGCGACAAATCCACGACCATTCCATTGGTCGGTCATGCCCTTCAGGGCGCATGGTAAGGCTGTATCGGGGAATTAAAAAGGACGGCCAGCGTGATCCCGCGGCAGCCGCCTGACGTCAATCAGCAGCCCGACCCCGCTCTAAAGATAGCGGCGGTCGCGTCCCGATGCGTCTTGTGACAGCCTTGCCCGGCTTCGTCCACATGTCTATCGGGAAAAAGCGTCGAATTTCAGCATATTTCTGCTGCGGGCCGCAATCCTTGATCCAAATTCAGGTAGTCCGCTGCTCGCCGCCGAGGTGACGTTGTCGAGAAACTGGCTCGATGCCTTTTCCCAGGAATAGGTTCGCGATAGAGCAAGTGCAGCTTCACTGGAACAATCCAGCGCATCCATGCAGGCGGTGCGCAAATCCGTGCTCAACGCACCAGCGCGGGGATGGTCGCCGAGAATATCGAGGGGGCCAGTGACTGGAAATGCTGCGACCGGCACCCCGCTAGCAAGTGCTTCTAAAATCGTATTGCCAAATGTGTCTGTCTTGGACGGAAAGACGAAAACATCTGCCTGAGCATAGGCGTCGGCAAGGTCCTTGCCGGTTTTAACGCCGGTAAACAGAACGTCAGGATACTTGCTCTGGAGCTCGGCGCGGGCAGGGCCGTCGCCCACCACGACCTTTGAGCCGGGCAGATCCAGAGCGAGAAATTCAGGCAGGTTCTTTTCCACCGATACGCGACCAACCGTCATGAAGATGGGGCGTGGCAGATCAAACGGTTGGGCCTGTTTTTCGCGGGGAAAGAACTGGGCGGCATCGATGCCACGGCTCCAGCGTTTCAGGTTCTTCACGCCCTTGGCAGTCAGTTCGGTTTCAAGGCTGGGCGTGGCCACCATGCAGGCGCTGCCGCCATTGTGGAACCAGCGCACGAAGGCATAGAGCCAGCTTTCCGGTACTGGAAAGCGTGCGGCCACATATTCCGGGAAGCGCGTGTGGTAGCTGGTGGAAAAGCGCATGCCGTGTTTCAGGCACCAGCGGCGCGCCATGAAGCCCAGCGGGCCTTCAGTTGCAATATGAACGTAGGACGGTTGGCTTTTTGCGATTTCTTTCGAAACACGGCCATAGCTGGCCACGGAAAGCCGGATTTCCGGGTAGGTCGGGCAGGGAACGGAATGGAAGTTCTGCGGTGTGACCATGCAGACTTCGACGCCCATGCGCTCAAGTTCAACATTTGTGTTTTCAATGGAGCGTACGACGCCATTGACTTGCGGATGCCACGCATCAGTGACGATGGTTATTCTGGTCATGATATGCCGACCTCCGCGCTGACGAATCCCGAAATGATGTCGGGCTCCCACGCGTGTATGGGACAGGCATGTTACAGCTTCATGTCAGGGAGCCGATCAGTCCTTCGGCAGCAGGCCCGGGTCGATCAGCGCACCGTGGTGACCGATGACGGTGGCGGCGGCTTTGGCCGCGAAAGCGGCGGCAGCTTCCGGTGTGCTGCCCGCGACCAGCCTGGACAAGAACGCGCCGTTGAAACTATCGCCTGCGCTGGTCGTATCCACCACCTTTGCTGACTGGACCGCTGGTGCATGGCAGCGTGTCCCTGCGAAATCCAGCGTTGCGCCATTGGCGCCATCCTTGACGACAATGTTCGTCACGCCCAGCGCGCTATAGCGGTGAATTGTAGCTTCAACATCCGCATCGCCGAAATGTGCAGCTTCGTCATCGAAGCTCGGCATGACCAGTGTCGCAGCGCGTGCGCCATCGGTAATGGTGCTCAGCATGGTCTTTCGGTCGGCCCAAAGGCGGGGGCGGATGTTGGGGTCGAAGACCACCTGTTTTCCCGACGCTTTGGCGCGCCGCATTTCGGCAAGAAATGTATCGACAGCAACCGGCGTGCTGAGAATGGCAAGCGTTATACCTGAGAAATAGACCATGTCGGCAGCTTCAATCGTGCCGCGCAGGTGGTCCGCATCCGCTGCCAGTTGGCGTGCGGCTGATGTGCTTCGCCAATAGCTGAATGTGCGCTCGCCATCCTTCAGGTTGATGAGATAAAGCCCAGGCGTGCCGCCTTTAAGCCGGGAAATGTTGGCGGTTTCTATGCCTGCCGCCTTGATGAAGCCTAGCATTTCTTCCGAAAGAGGATCGTCACCTAGGGCCGTGAAGTAATCGACAGTCCAGTCCGCTGGCATGCAGGCGCGGGCGTACCAGGCGGTGTTCAGCGTATCGCCGGCAAAGCCTTTGCGCAGCAATCCGTCGCCTGCCTGAGAAAGCTCGACCATGCATTCGCCGATAGAAAGAAACCGTCCGCCCATGCAATTGCCTCCCTTGAATGGATGTCCCGCATTACGATGCTTGCCGCAGGCTGGCAAGGGCAAGTCATCATATGAGTGACTTGTTGGCTGAAACTGACAGGATTGCCGTTTACGAACAGACCTTAGCTTTATATGCTTTGACGAGCTTAACCGGAGATTGCCCATGGCCGACCTGAACGCCGCTGCCAACACTGCCACACACGACGGAGACTGGTGGAGGGGAGCGGCAATTTATCAGGTCTATCCACGCTCGTTTCAGGACACGACAGGCGACGGTTTCGGTGACCTTGCCGGTGTTACGGAGCGGCTGCCCTACATCGCGTCGCTTGGCGTGGATGCCATCTGGCTTTCGCCCTTCTTCACCTCGCCCATGGCGGATATGGGCTATGATGTCTCAGATTATTGCAATGTCGACCCCATGTTCGGCACTCTGGCGGATTTCGACACACTGATTTCGGAAGCGCATCGCCTTGGTTTGAAGATCATCATCGATCAGGTGATTTCTCACACATCCGACCAGCATCCCTGGTTCAAGGATAGCCGCGCCAGCCGCACCAACCCGAAAGCCGACTGGTATGTCTGGGCAGACCCCAAGCCGGATGGAACGGCCCCCACCAACTGGCTGTCGGTGTTTGGCGGGCCAGCATGGGAATGGGATGGCGTTCGCAAGCAATATTACATGCACAATTTCCTCGCCTCGCAGCCGGATCTCAATTTCCATAATGTCGAGGTGCAGGATGCGCTGCTGGAAACGGTTCGTTTCTGGCTGGAGCGCGGGGTGGATGGTTTCCGGCTGGACACGGTGAACTACTATTTCCACGACAAGCTTTTGCGCAACAACCCGCCGCATGCGCCCGATAGCGACGATGCTGGTCTCGATGCGCCTGATGTGAACCCCTATGGCATGCAGAGCCATGTTTACGACAAGACGCAGATCGAGAACATCGCCTTTCTCAAGCGGTTTCGTGCGCTACTCGATCAATATGAGGCGCGCATGACGGTGGGCGAGGTGGGTGATGGTGCACGGTCGCTGAAAACCGTGGCGTCCTACACCGCCGATGGCGACAAGCTGAACATGTGCTACACCTTCGACCTTCTTGGCGGGGAGTTTTCTGCCGACCATATCCGAGGTGCGGTCGGTGGTTTTCAAAAGGCCGTCACGGATGGCTGGGTCTGCTGGGCTTTTTCCAACCATGATGTCGTGCGCCATCTCAGCCGCTTTTCCGAAGGCCCTGAAGAACAGACGCGCGTGGCAAAGCTTGCCTTCAGCGTGCTTGCCACATTGCGCGGCTCCATATGCCTTTATCAGGGCGAAGAGCTTGCGCTGACAGAGGCTGAGCTTGCCTTTGAAGACCTGCGAGACCCCTATGGCATACGGTTCTGGCCTGCCTTCAAGGGGCGCGATGGATGCCGGACGCCAATGGTTTGGGAAACGGGACAGCCCAGTGCTGGCTTCACGACTGCGGAAAAGCCGTGGCTGCCGGTGCCTTATGCGCATGCCATGCTGGCCGCCGACGGGCAGGAGCGCAAGCCGGACTCGGTGCTGAACCACTACAAGGCGGTAATGGCGTTCCGCAAAAACCATGCAGCTTTGCGAGATGGCGACATGGTGTTTCTGGATACGCAGCAGGACCTGCTGGCCTTTACCCGAGCGAAGGGACAGGAGCGCCTGCTTTTCGTGTTCAACCTCACGCGGGAGCCGGTGGAGTTCCTCATTCCAACCGATCTCAAAGTTGATGAAGTGCTGACAATGCCGGGCTTCCAGCCGCTGTTCGACGAGACGATGGTAAAGCTCGATGGGCTGGATGTGTTCTGCGCGATTTTGGCGTGAGTGGTGGGCCTCTTAAAAGAGGCCCTTCGTCATCTCCGGGTCAAGACTAAGCACGAATTGCCAGATCAGTTCTTTATCAAACTGGTCGTCCCGTCCCATCATCCAGCTCAGTGCCTGTTGCGATGACCAGCCCTTCTTGTAGGGGCGTGTGGAGGTCAGCGCGTCGAAGACATCACAGATGGTGCTCATGCGCACTTCGGTGCTGATGGCGTCAGCTTTAAGCTGCTCGGGATATCCATTGCCATCCAGTCTTTCATGGTGGGAGCGACAGATGTCGAGAACGAGCTTGGGCATATCCGTGTTTGTTGATAGCAGCTCGTAACCCAGGCTGGTGTGCTTTTCCACCACCTTGCGTTCGTCCAGTTTCAGAACGGTCTGCTTTTGAAGAATGTGCTTTGGAATGTAAAGCTTGCCGATATCGTGCAGCATACCGGCCATGCACAGGTGCTGGACCGTTTCTTCATCCATGCCCTTAGATCGGCCAAAATGGAGCAGCAGGGCACCAACGGCAACAGAGTGCATGTAGGTTGCGCTATCGCGAGACCGTAGCCGTGACATGCCGATGTAAAGCGATGGATTTTCTTCCATCGTTCTCGCAACATCGTCCACCAGCGGCTTGAAGGATTGCACGGTGACAGCTCGACCCTGGCAAATATCGCTGACCAGTGATTTTGCTGATGCTGCCTGTCCCTGAATTTTCGCGGCAGCTTCCAGCTTTTCCTGTCGGGTGGCGTTCGTCAGGTTTCGCTCGGTGGCGGGTGTGGTCCAGCCGGTGGGGGCGCACCCCAAAGACGTGTTGATGAAGACGCCGCCGCTCTCGGTGCTGCAAATCAGATCGATCTCTTCGCCAGACCGGATAACGAAGCGCCGCCCGAGGGTTGGGCTATCCTGCCACGCACCCTCGATGGCTTCAACGAACATCCCGACTTTGAGTTGCGACTTATCGATCTTCGTTACAGTCACGTGTTGCCCCGATACTCAAGCTCCATCCATCAAAGCTTGTTATCTAGCGCGACTCCGTTAATTCAATATGAGTATTTTCGATTATATTGTTATGGTTGTACTTTATGGAATGAGTGCGAACCGATCCACATCGACCATGCCCATATCCGAAATTTTGAGATGCGGAATGACCGGTAGCGGAAGGAAAGCAACCTGCAAAAACGGCTCTTCCAGCGTTGTTCCAAGTGCATAGGCGGCCTTGCGTAGCTCGTGCAGCGTATCGCGCACGGTCTCATAGGGTTCAAGGCTCATCAGGCCCGCGACGGGCAGGGCGATTTCTCCCGTAACCTTGCCGTCTTCAACCACCACGAAGCCACCCTTGATATCGCTGAGGCGATTTGCGGCGCAGGCCATGTCATCTTCGCTGACGCCAACCACGCAGATATTGTGGCTGTCATGCCCGACGGTTGAGGCGATTGCGCCTTTCTTCAGGCCAAAGCCCTGGACGAAGCCATTTGCATGGTTGCCATTTTTGCCGTGGCGCTCGATGACAGCGACCTTGATGATGTCATTGTCCAGATCAAGGCTTGTCTGGTTTCCATCTGTGGGAAGCTTGTAACGACGATGCTCGGTGATGATCTTGCCCGGCATGACGCCAATGACGGATGTTTCACTGTCCGTCACGGGCACGCTGAAATGCGATGCCAGAACGGGGCGTGCCTTGACGCTATCGAGCCCCACAGGCGCAATTGATTTACGCGTGGCGAAAAGCTCCGTCGTCACCTTTCGACCAGCTGAGAATACCATGTTGGCCTTGCAGTTCTGCAAGCTGTCAATCACCACCAGATCGGCGCGCCAGCCGGGCGCAATGAGACCACGATCGTTGAGGCCGAACGCCTTTGCGGCTGAAATGGATGCGGCACGATAGATGGCTAGCGGCTCCACGCCGCTTCCGATGGCGGTGCGGATCATGTAATCGAGATGGCCCTGCTCGGCGATATCAAGCGGGTTGCGGTCATCCGTGCACAGCGCCAGATAGGGCGAAAGGCGCTCGGTGATGATGGACATCAGGGAGTGAAGATCCTTGGATACCGAACCCTCGCGCACCAGAATATGCATGCCCTTGCGGATTTTCTCCATCGCCTCTGCGGTTGTGGTGCATTCATGTTCGGTGCGAATGCCGGCTGAGAGATAGCCATTCAGCGCCGTGCCGGAAAGCAGCGGAGCGTGGCCATCTATGTGCTGGCCCTGGAATGCTTCCAATTTTGCCATGCAGATCGGGTCTTTGTGGATCACGCCCGGAAAATTCATGAACTCGGCAAGGCCGATGACCTTCGGGTGGTTGCGGAAGGGCAGCAGGCTTTCGATTGGAAGATCGGCGCCAGATGTTTCCAGATGGGTGGCCGGTACGCAGGAAGATAGCTGGACCCTGATGTCCATGATCGTTTCCATGGACGAATCGAGAAAGAACTGGATACCCTCTTTGCCGAGCACATTGGCAATCTCGTGCGGATCGCAGATGACGGTGGTGACGCCATAGGGAAGCACGCAGCGGTCGAATTCATGCGGTGTCACCAGCGACGATTCGATGTGCAGATGCGTATCGATGAAGCCGGGCACGACGATCTGGCCGGTAATGTCGATCGTTTCGACACCCTCATAGCTTTCGCATGTGCCGATGATCGTGTCGCCGCAGATCGCGATATCGGACGCTACAAGCTCGCCTGTAACCAGATCGAAAAAGCGGCCGCCCTTGAGAACGATGTCTGCCTTCTCGCGACCTGTTCCCTGATCGATCCTGCGTTCTAGTGTCGATACCACGCTTCACCTCATTTCGATTTTAGCTGGTCACGATTAAGCCAGACGAGCCGAGGGCTTGTCCACCATGATGTGCCATAAAAGAAAACCGGGCGCGTCGCCGCACCCGGTCATGTCTATCATATCCGCGAACTTACTCGGCAGAAACGATCTTGCCGTTTTCCCACTTGTAGAGCGAGAAAGCCTGCGATGTCAGGTCGCCTGTTTCGCCGTAGGTCAGCTTGCCGATGGCTGTTGCAACAGGCTCACCAGCTTTCAGAACCTTCGCAACGGCTTCCGCATCTTCCGCGCTACCAGCCTTTTCAATGCCTGCCTTCAGCACTTCAACAGCTGCATAGGCATTCAGCGTGAAGGCTTCTGCGGGAATGTTTGCGGCGGTCAGAGCATCAGCCGCAGCCTTGGAATCGGTGCTCTTGGTTGCATCTGCTGCGTTGGTGAAGATGGTGCCCGCAGCAGCGTTTCCGCCAATGCTCCAGAACTCGGAGTTCGACAGGCCATCGCCGCCGATAACGGTTGCCTTGGCGCCGACATCGTTCATCTGGCGAACCAGAAGGCCCGCTTCAGGGTGGTAACCGCCGAAATAGACAACATCGACATTTTCAGACTTGAGGCGGGTCGTCAGCGCGCTGAGGTCCTTGTCGCCTGCCGTCAGTGCATCATACATGACTTCGGTCACGCCGCCTTCATTCAGCGTCTTCTTGAAGGAATCGGCCAGACCCTTGCCGTATGCACCCTTGTCGTGAATGATCGCAACGCGGCGGTCCTTCAACTGTGCCAGTACGAGCTTGCCAGCGACCTCAGCCTGCTGGTCATCACGGCCGCAGGTGCGCAACACGTTCCACAATTCGCGGTTTGTCAGGTCAGGTGCAGTGGCCGTTGGCGTTACCATCAGCACGCCGTTTTCCGCAAACACATCAGAGGCGGGAATGGCAACGCCCGATGTGACGGGTCCGACCACGAAACGGATGCCTTCGGCAACCAGCTGGTTGGCGGCAGATACGCCCTGCTTTGGCTCGCCACCATCATCAGCGAGCTTCAGGACAACCTGCTCGCCCAGAATACCGCCATTCTTGTTGATAACGTCAACGGCGGTCTGCGCGCCTTTTTTGACCTGATCGCCATAGGCTGCAACAGGGCCTGTGAGCGGCGCGATAAGACCGATTACGATCTCAGCATGCGCCATTGGAGCGAAAGCGACCGACGCTGCCAGCGTCAGGCCAGATAAAATTTTGAAGGTCATTCCAGTTTCTCCTTGGGTTGGGTCCCGATGTGCCGCCGCAAGCACGGCGCTAAAAGCGCGCAAACCTCTTTCGGCGGGCGGGACTGGTGTCGTCTCATGTTTGATTTCCGACATCCTGCCGTCGTCATACGCATCAGAGGCGATTTCGCAAGCCATGTTTGATCCAAAGCGTTCTCGGGCGCGTAAATCCTGTGTGAGCGCAAAGTACTGGCCGCGTCAGAATTATAAATGGCCGCTGGTTTTTCATCGCTTATGGAAGGATAATACCGGCATGACGCCGACTGACGAAGAGTTTTTACAGAACCTGCCAGTCTTCCTGCATTTTGAGGATGTAGCAGACCCTATGCTGTATCGTGCCCTGCCGGATGGCTGGGCGCTTGCGCTTGCAGACATTACCGATTCGACCGGGGCGATTGATGCGGGCCGCTATAAATCCGTCAATATGGCGGGTGCTGGTGTCATTTCCGGAATTCTGAACGCCCTGCAAAGGCATGACCTTCCCTTCATTTTCGGCGGCGACGGTGCTGTGGTGGCCATTGCGCCGTCGCAGATCGATGCTGCGCGGGAGGCGCTGTCACGGGTGCAGACGTGGGTCGCAGATGATATCGGCCTGACACTGAGAGCTGCCATCGTGCCGCTATCAGCCATTCGCGAGCAGGGACTTGATGTTCGCGTGGCGCGGCTGCAAGCCAGCGATGATGTGTCCTACGCCATGTTTTCTGGCGGCGGTAACCACTGGGCCGACGAGCAGATGAAAAACGGCCGCTATCTGATCCATCCGGCCGAAGCCGGTGCGCGCCCTGATCTGACGGGTCTTTCGTGCCGTTGGGATCCGATCAAAGCGGCGCGGGGCAAGGTGGTGTCGATCATCGCGCTTCCGGGTCCCAACCAGGATGCACAGGCATTTCGGGATCTGGTGGCAGAGATTGTGGCGCTGGCCAATGATGATGGACGTGGTGGCCATCCGGTTCCCGCCGAAGGACCCCCGCTGGGGTTCATCAAAGAGGGAATGTTTCTGGAAGCAAAAGCGCTTTCCAATTACCGCGACCGGATCTCGCAGGTCCGCAAGCTTTCATGGGTACTCTTCCAGACAGCGATCATCACCGTTCTGTATCGGTTTCGAAAAACGGTGGGACGGTTCGATCCCGTGCAATACAAGCGATCGGTCGCCAGCAATACGGATTTTCGCAAATTCGATGACGGCCTGAAAATGACCGTGGATGTGGACGTCGACAGCTTGAAAAAGATTAGGGCCAGGCTGGAAGGTGCGGCGCGTGAGGGTATCTGCTTTTACGGTCTGCACGAGCAGGATACGGCACTGATGACCTGTATCGTTCCATCCCCGCTATCCAAGGATCATATGCATTTTGTCGATGGCGGTGAGGGAGGCTACGCTTATGCGGCGGCCAACTTGAAGGCGCAGATACAGGCATTGCAATAGGATGGGAAGAAGCGCCATGCGGCTGGAGGACACATGGCGCTTTGCTCGCTGTCACCCATGCTGTCGGCTTTAATGAAACCATTCAGCGTAGGGTGTTGCGCTATCATTCAGGCAGCGGTCTTTTCCGCGCTCGGTGCGCAGTAGATTCCCTCGAGTGTCGCCAGGATCTTCTTCACGGAATCCGACGTGCTGGAATAGTAGATCGTCTGCGCGTCGCGGCGTGTCTTCACCAGGCGCTGTGCGCGCAGCTTGGAAAGGTGCTGGGAAAGCGCTGACTGGCTCAGGCCAACCTGCGTTGCAAGAACGCCGACTGGAACTTCACCTTCAACCAGACTGCAAAGAATCATCAGCCGCTTGGGATTGGCCATGGCGGAAAGGAGACCCGCTGCTGCAGTCGATTGTTCTGAAAGAGTTTCTGTATTCATATTCTCACTTCTCCTGAGTGAACCCGCCCCCGCGGCTGCCTCATTGGCAAAACGAAACGTTATATGCCCTGATTGTACCAATTCGGCCAGATCGTTGTATATACCTAAATCTAGGGTAAAGCCCCTGCTTCATTAGAGAATTTTCACATTCTGTCATTTTTGCTTGTTATTGACGGAAAATAGTCGAATGTTCTACTTTATCTCGTCTCAACCCATTCTTACGGGTTATTTTTTACAGTTTTGCGGCTGTGTGGGTATTTCATTTTCGCGTTTTCAAGACTTTGGCGGGTGCGGATTGGTTTACAAATGCTAAGCGCCCCCAAATACTCTCACCTTAATTTAAAGTGATTGAAAATCGGTCTTACAAATCCGTTTTGGACACTCGTCCGCTTTGACATCACGCCTGTGCATTGCCGTGGCCGGGCTGGCCACGGACTGATTTGACCGGCATCGGATGATTTATTTTCGCCGGTGAAGCGTCAATCCACGAACGACATCATCCGAAGTGACCGTGCCGACCACCACGCCATTGTCGACGATACCAATCGCGCCGGGCTGTTTTGCCATCGCATCGAGAATGTCGACTAGGGGCGCGGTGGGGCGGGCCGTGCCGCTGACGGAGAGCCCGGCATTTTCCGCCGTCACGCCTCTTCGCATCACGTCTTCCGCCGTCAGCATGGAGATCGGGTTCATGTTCTGCACGAACTCCGCCACGTAGCTGTTGGATGGGTTCCTGACGATATCTTGCGGCGTGCCGCATTGGATGATGTGCCCACCTTCCATCATGGCGATGCGGTTGCCGATGCGGAAAGCCTCATCCAGATCATGGCTGACGAACAGGATCGTCTTTTTGAGGCGGCTCTGGAATTCCAGAAGCTCATCCTGCAACCGGTGGCGGATGAGGGGATCGAGTGCCGAAAACGGCTCGTCCATCAACAGGATCGGCGCGCCTGTTGCGAAAGCGCGCGCTAGCCCGACGCGCTGTTGCATGCCGCCGGATAGTTCCCCAACCTTGCGGTCTGCCCAGTCGGACAGATTGACGAGTTCCAACTGCTCGGCCACGCGTTTTTTGCGCTGGGCTTCCGGCAGGCCCGCCAGCTCCAGTCCAAATCCGACATTGTCGGCCACGTTGCGCCATGGCAGCAGCCCGAATTGCTGAAAAACCATGGATACCGTGTGCATTCGCAAGTCACGGAGTGATTTTTTCGACGTCTGATAGGGGTCGATATAGCCCTCAGGCGTCTTGACGCTGACGCTGCCGCGCACAACGGGTGCCAGTTGGTTGACGGCGCGAAGCAGTGTCGATTTTCCGGAGCCCGAGAGCCCCATCAGAACGAGAATTTCGCCTTCCTTTACGGCCAGCGAGGCATTGGCCACGCCCAGCACGAGGCCTGTCTCTTCGTTGATTTCGGCTCTGGTTTTCCCTGCATCCAGCATGGCCAGTGCCTTTGCTGGATTGTCTCCGAAGACGATATCAACCCGATCAAATATGATGGCGTCACTCATGCCTCATCCTCCGAGCCAGGTAAGCGGAACAGGCGGTCCAGTATGATCGCGACGATCACGATACAGAGGCCTGCCTCGAACCCCATGGCGATGTTGACGGTGTTCAGCGCACGAACCACCGGAACGCCTAGCCCATTGGCGCCGACCAGCGCGGAAATGACCACCATGGACAGTGACAGCATAATGGTCTGCGTCAGTCCGGCCATGATTTGCAGCGTAGCGAAGGGCAGTTCCACCTTGCGAAGCACTTGCGATGGTGTCGCGCCGAAGGCGACGGCCGCTTCGACAAGTGCGGGTGGGGTGGAAATAATGCCAAGCCTTGTGAGGCGAATGGGGGCCGGCAGAGCGAAAATGACCGTTGCGATCAGGCCCGGCACCATTCCCAGCCCGAAAAGAACCAAAGCTGGAATGAGATACACGAAGGTCGGAATAGTCTGCATCAAATCGAGAGCGGGGCGCATGATGGAATAGGCCCATTTGCGCCGTGCAGCGAATATGCCGAGCGGAATGCCAAGCACCATGCAGGTCACACTGGCGGCAATGACGAGAGCCAGGGTTTCGGTCGTGGCTTTCCAGTACCCAAGATTGATGATGAGCAGTAAACCGAGGGCCGTGAACAGCGGCATGCCGATGGAGCGGCGCATCCAGGCTGAAAGCGCAGTGAGCAGCGCCACGATGATGAGCGGATGGGGTGCCTGGAGCAGGTAAAGCAGAGCGTCAATGACGCTTTCGAAAATGAAGGATAACCAATCGAAGAAAAAAGAGAGATTTGTGGTCAACCAGTCTACAGCCTCTTTGGCGTATCGACCGATCGGTAAACGGTTTTGAGAAGCGCTGAGCCATTCCACGGTAAGAGCAGACCTTTCGTGAACGGAGTCATGATCGTCTTCCGGCAGTGACGCCGGAAGACGGGTTCAAGGCACTGACGTGAACGGCTAAAGGCCGAGGGTCTTTTTCGCGGCGGGCAGGGCATCGGCGCTGCCGTCTTTGGTCTTCACACCTGCAAGCCATGGCTCAATGGCGGATGGATTGGCTTTGAGCCACGCGGTCGCAGCCGCTTCACCCTCTGCGCCATCATTCAGGATCTTGCCCATGATCTCGTTTTCCATGGGCAGTGTGAATGACAGGTTTTTCAGGAAGGTGCCAACATTCGGGCACTCTTGCAGGTAACCTGCGCGCACATTCGTGTAGATGGTGGCGCCGCCGAGATTGGGGCCGAAGACATCGTCACCGCCGGTGAGATAGGTCAGCTTGAAATTCGCGTTCATCGGGTGCGGTTCCCAGCCAAGAAAGACGATGGGATCGCCAGACTTCTCAGCGCGTGCGACCTGCGCCAGCATGCCCTGCTCGGACGATTCAACAACGTCGAAGCTCTTGAGGCCGAACGTGTCCTTTTCCACCATGCCGAGGATCAGGCGATTGCCGTCATTGCCGGGCTCGATGCCGTAGATCTTGCCGCTCAGGGCGTCGCTATGGGTGGCGATATCCTTGAAATCCTTGATGCCAAGCTCTGCACCCTTGGCATTGGTCGCAAGCGTGTACTTCGCTCCGGTCAGGTTTTCGCGCACCGTCTCGACGGATTTGTCGTCACGATAGGCCTTGATATCGCCTTCCATCGTCGGCATCCAGTTGCCGAGGAAAACGTCGATATCCTTGTTTTTCAGGGAGGTGTATGTCACCGGCACCGAAAGAAGCTTCACGTCGGTCTCGTAGCCAAGGCTTTTCAGAATGACGGAGGCTGTTGCAGTGGTGGCGGTGATATCTGTCCAGCCCACATCCGAGAGGCGGACAGTTCCACAACTGGCCGGTTCTGCAGCGGAGGCGCTTGTGGTGAAGAGTGCCATTGCAGAAACTGCTGCGGCGAGGACCAGACAGCGGTGATTTTTTGCAAGCATTGCTTACTCCCTGTTTTTTAAGTTCCCTTGCCATTATCAATATCTTCGAAGCACAATCAACTCACGCGCAATTGCGACACCGCGAGAAAAAATACGTCGCACTTTAGGGTTGCGGCAAAAGCTGTGTTTATTGCCGCCATGGTCTTGCCCTTTGTCTGCTCCAGCCTGCAAAAGACGCCAACACAGGCCTGGAGGGCAAGATGGCAAAGCTCTATTTCAACTATGCGGCAATGAATGCCGGCAAATCCACCATGCTTTTGCAGGCGTCCTATAATTATCATGAGCGCGGAATGCGCACTGTGATTTTCACCGCTGCATTCGATAATCGCGCCGGCTTCGGCAAGGTTGCGTCTCGCATTGGCCTGTCTTCCGATGCGCTGGTGTTCGATGACACCACAGATATCTTCAAGGTAGTGGAGGCGCTGCATGCGCAAGAGCCTGTGGCCTGCGTCTTTATCGATGAGGCGAATTTTCTGTCGGAGCACCATGTCTGGCAGCTGGCCGCAATTGCCGACACTATTGGCGTGCCTGTCATGGCCTATGGGCTGCGCACCGATTTCCAGGGTAAGCTTTTCCCGGCATCTAAAGAGCTTCTGGCGATTGCCGATGAGTTGCGCGAAATCCGCACGATCTGCCATTGCGGGCGCAAGGCCTCGATGGTGGCGCGCTTCGATTCCGACGGCAAGGTCGTCAAGGAAGGCGCGCAGATCGATGTTGGTGGCAATGAGAAATACGTCTCCTTCTGCCGCCGCCACTGGGTGGAGGCCGTCAAAGGCGAATGAAATGCCGCTCTGCGACAGATTGGCCCATTTGATTTTGGTCAAGGACTGCAGCAGCGCGCAGGGATAGGACCAGTGACGAAGAGACCGCATTGTTGCGGTTTCGCACTGGAGTTAGCCTCATGACAAACACTGTTCTGCGCCTTTTGACCGGTATCGCGCTTGCCGGATTTCTGACCGTTCCTGCCATCTCTGCCGAGATCGAAATCAAGATGCTCAACAAGGGCGCTGACGGCAAGGCGATGGTGTTTGAACCAGCAGCCGTTAAGGCAAACATCGGCGACGTCATCACCTTCGTACCTGTCGACAAGGGCCATGATGCGGCGGCGGTTAAGGGCATGATCCCTGACGGTGCCGAGGAATTCAAGGGCAAGATGAACGAGGCCCTGAAGGTCACGCTCGAAAAAGAAGGGGCTTACGTCTTCAAGTGCACGCCGCATATGGGCATGGGCATGGTTGCACTCGTTGTGGTTGGCGATGCGCCCGCCAATCTGGATGCCATCAAATCTGGAAAGTTGCCCAAGAAGGCGCGCGACGTGCTGGATGCAGAGATCGCAACGCTCAATCTTTGATTTGCTGTTTTCATCTCCCGCATTGAGAAAAGGTCGCGCATATTGATATGAGCGGCGCTCTTGTGCGCCAACCGATTCGGGAGACGACCACTCATGGGAAAATTGCCGCCTTTTGATAGCCTGATAGAAAAGGCTAGAGGCGATGCGGAGCGAGTGCACGCACTTTCCGTGCAGCTCGCAGCCGCGCTGGGTGTCGTCCCCGAAAGCTCTTCAAACGGCGTCTACGAAAATGAGACTGCGCAGTTGGCACAACTGCGTGCCATGAAGGCGGACTTCGAAGCCGCTCTTTTGGCTCTCATTCACGATATCTCAGTGCGCACCGACCGTGCTTATGCTGCTTTCGACGCTGTTGACGAAGTGAGCGGCTTTCAGGCATTCATGGCATTCTTCAGACGCAGGGAAGCGCCATCCTTCAAGGTCATTCGCACGAGAAAATTGGCCATTGCCGAGAGTCTGAGGATGCTGCTTCTGGAGGCTGCGACCGGGCACGGCCTGATCGATGATGCAAAAAAGCAGTTCTCACCGCTGGTCCTGTCGTGCGAGCCGCAAATCCTGTCCAGCATGGAAAAGCGTCGCGGCATTGTGTCCGCCATGGATGAGGCGCGGCAGCGCAACAGGGAGTTGGCAGCCTTGATCGGCACGGTGAGACGCAAGATCACCAATGCCAGCGATGAGGATCGCCAGCAAGCATTGCGGGCGGAGGAAGAGGAGGCTGGCATACGCCATGCGGAAGTTCTTCTTGAGCGTGAGAAATTGGCCGATGCCCATCAGATTCTCGATCGCCAGGCCGTACTGCTGGCTGATTTGATAGATGTGCTGAACGACCTCATCGTTGTCTTCACGCTCACCATCAACAAGATTTCTGTTGAGGCGGAGCGATGCATTCAACTCTATGATGCCGTTTATGGATCGATAGAACCGCTATTGGCGAATGCGCGCCCGCATTCCTCGAAAGCCGAAGATGAGCCTGACGCAATACCGCTTGGCGCTTTTCTGCCTTTGCTGATGCTGCACACGCAGGGCACCGTTACCATGCAGGATATCGAGAAACGCAAGGCGCGGGCCGATCAGGCGCTGTCTTTACGCAATTCCGATGCAGCAAAAACGGGTGCCCGATAAATCTGGTTGGGAAAAACGCTTGTGGTTCCGTTGTATCATGGCTTTCGGCACCATATGTGAAGGACGGTCGATCCGGTCTGGATCGTCATGGTTGTCGTACTGGAGTTCAGGCCGCCTTAATGGGTGGAATTCTCCAACTTGGTCAAACTGGGCATAAGGTCTTTCGGGTCGCCACTTGGTTCCGGGCCATGCGCTAAGGAGAGTTCAACAATGCTCGATCCGGTCATCGCGTTTTTCAAGCGTATTTTCGCAGCGCTTGGGAGAGGTGCATCTGTTGTGATCGCATGGCTTTTCTGGCCGTTCCGCGCTGTGAGTGGCTGGTATGGAAACCGCCAGGGTTTCATCAAGGTGCCGATTGCCGCAGCGCTTGTCTTCCTCGTTGGCCTCTATGGGTATTTCATCTGGCAGACGCAGGTCTGGACCAACTTCAATCCTGATTACGTCAACAATTACAAATTTTCCGAACGGACGCTGGCCGCTGGCCAGGAGCTGCCGGTAGCAGCGGTCGCGCCGGCTGCAGCTCCGGCGTCGACCTCCAGCTCTGAGACACCAGCCACTGCCACTGCCACCGCGCCAGCGCCCGTTGTTGCGCAGGCGAGAAGCTGCCAGAGTTCGGCGATTGTCGATATGTCAGCGGATCTGATCGACTACAATGTGGACCAGAATTCATGGATTTCTTCCATGTTGCTATACCGTCTCGGTCTGTTCGGCATGGATTGGGACAGCACGCCGTTTCTGGATAACAAGGCGTCATTCCAGCGCGGCGTCAATCAGGCTGTGCGCCGGACATCGGTTGAGTTGGTCGATTCGATCGGCCGCGTCCGTGGCACATCCGGCATTGACGCCAACTTGCAGAGCGCGCGCGGCAATCTTCAGTTCGACGAATATTCCTGGTATTTCGGCCTGAACCCATTCGGCCCGAAGACGCCTAGCCCGAGCTACTACCGGTCTGCGGCTGAAAGCCTGCGCAAGTTCAATGTCAGCCTTTCGCAGTGCAATTCCGTATTCGATGGCCGCGCTGATAACCTCATCCAGTTCATTGATCGCATTGCCAACGATATTGGCGGGACATCAGCCATTCTTCGCGAGCGTTCGGAAAACTACAATGGCGGCTGGTTCGATACGCGGGCGGATGATCGGTTCTGGTTCGCTTACGGTCAGCTTTACGGCTATTACGGCATTCTCTCGGCTGCCGGCGCCGATTTTTCTCAGGTCATCCGTGAACGTAACCTGACGAGCCTGTGGAATGATACGCTGCTCCAGACGCGCGCTGCTCTGCGTATTCAACCATTCATGATCTCGAATGGCGATGAGAGCGGCTGGATCATGCCATCACATCTGGCGACGATGGGCTTTTATGTGCTGAGAGTGCGCTCGAACCTTGTTGAACTCAGATCTGTTCTGGACAGATAAGATCCAGGCTGGCGCTTCCTTCGAGGGGGGCGTCAGCTGATCAGCTTGAGGCGGATCGATTTAGCGACGAGCTGTGTGCGGTTGACGCAATCGAGTTTGCGGATCGCATTGTTCAGATAGGCATTGATCGTGTGATCGGACAACGACAGAATCTGCCCGATTTCGGCTGATGTCTTGCCCTGAGATGTCCAGTGGATGACCTCTAGCTCACGCTTTGTCAGCTTGCGGGTCGCTGCCATTTCCGTCCGGCGCAATTGTTCATAGGCGTCGAACGCATGGATGGCGATCATCCCGATTTCATTCTTGGCAGTTTGCGATGGTTCTTCGCAACTCCCATCGAAACGCACCAAATGCCTGTCTCCGTTTACGGAGTTCGTTGGCACAAGCAGTCCGTTCGTAACGCCCGCCTGCGTGAGCAGCGCGAGGATCCGTTTTACTTCCGGCTTGCTCTCATCGAGGTCTTTCATGTTCCATGATTGCGGGACCATGGATGTTGCTACCCTCGGCAGGACCGGGCAGTAACGGAGCAGTAGCAGCTCATCATATTCGCGGATGAACCGCATCGGAAGGGATGTTTCGACAAGCGTTGTGGCAAGCAAGTCTTCGCCGATGCGCGGTACGCGCATCAAGCTTGCATAGGTATAGCCGAATTCCTTTGCCGCGCCCTGAAGAACTTGCAACCAACGCGGGCGGCTCTCTGCCGCCGATAACTCTCTACCAATCAGTGATTGCCGTTCGAGCGCGATCATAATGTTTTCGTTCATAAAATTACTATGTTAACGGTGACAAATATACAAATCCTCCGAAAATTCCACTCTTTATTTCAAGTTTGGTTCCTTGTTCAGACATTATTCCGAATACTTTTAATTCAAATGACTTCTTAAAAAATCTTCACGTCACTTTGCATTTGCAATGGCGCGCATCACTACAGGATAGGCGTCAATGTTTTCTTTAAGATTCAAATAAAAGTCTAATAATATCTTCTCGATTTTATAAATCTGACTTCTCTTTTACATTCTTTGTCTTGGACATCAACTGTTCGAGATAGCCAAGCATCACCGCAGAGACCACAAATGCTAGATGGATGATCGTAAACCACATCAGCTTGCTGTCTGAATACTGGTTCGCATTCAAGAAAATCTGCAGGAGGTGGATAGAGGAGATGGCAACGATGGATGACGCAACCTTGATCTTGAGGCTACCCGCATCCAGCTTGCCGAGGAAGGAAACCTTGTCTTCGCCTTCGTCGAACCGGCTGACGAAGTTCTCGTAGCCGGAGATCATCACCATCACGATCAGGCTTGCTACCAGTGCGGCGTCAATCAGCGCCAGCATTGCCAGAATCATCTCTGCGTCCGTGTAGACGAAAACATTCCCCGCGATTTTCAGGAATTTGAATCCGAAGGAAATGGCATAGACGGCCAGAGCAGCCACCAGGCCTAGGTAAAACACGACGAGAAGCCATCGGCTGGACAATATGATGCGTTCAACGAGTAGCTCCAGAGATTTCATCGGATCTTTCCAGATTGGTTGAATGGGTGAACAATGGCTTTTCGTGCACTGATCTAGGCAGTCTCCCAAAAAGGTTCAAGGTCACTATAAAACCGCGCCGCACGGGAATGTAGGTGTAATATTTCTGCAACAGTGAAGCGCCCTGACATATATGAGGAAAAAAATCATATTTTAATAATTGACTCTAATAATCATGTTTTATAGGTCTCGAACCACGGCGGGGCCGTGAAGATTTAAGGGTATTTATCAAGCCACATTGCGACGGCACCTCGCGTTGCCGCGCGCTTTCGTGTGCTCGCATTCAGGGGGTTCCAATGACGATCCGCGGTTCTCAATCAGCCTTGCTGGTTTGCACAGCTATGGCGCTCATTTCCAGCAATTCCGCAGGTCATGCTCAGGAAACAACTACTCAAAACAACGGCACGACTGTTCTCGAGCGCATTACGGTCAAGGGCAAGCGCGTCAAGGCGGGCGATGTTGCAGCCAACACGCCGCTGGCAAGCAGGACGACTGCGGAAGAGATCAGAAAAAAAGACATTACGAGCCTTGGTGATCTCGGCAACACCACAGAACCCGGTATTGATTACGTGGATCCCAAGCCTGGTCGGATTGGTGGATTGTTCGTGCGTGGTCTCGGCGGAGCTCGCGTTGTCACGCTTGTGGACGGCATTCCTATTCCGTTTTTCGAAAATTTTGCCCGCGCAGGTCAGGCAACGTCGACCATGAGCAGCGGTGCCTCCAGCTTTGATTTCTCGGCTCTTTCTGCTGTCGACGTCATTCGTGGCTCCGATTCTAGCCGCATCGGCTCAGGTGCGCTGGCCGGTGCGTTGGTCTTGAAAACACTGGAACCAGAAGATCTGATCAAGGATGGGCGTGACTGGGGCGGTGTTGCCAAGCTGACCTATGATAGCGAAGACAAGAGTGTTGGTGGAGCCGTTGGCGTTGCGCGCAGGATCGAGAACACCTCTGTTCTCTTCCAGGGCGCGTACAAGCGCGGGCAGGAAACAGATAACAATGGATCCAACGATATCCTTGGAATTCGTCGCACCACTCCAAACCCCGGTGATTACGATCAGAATAACCTGCTGTTCAAGCTCCGGCAGGATCTAGAAGGTGGCCATCGTATCGGTTTTACGGCCGAGCGTTTCCAGCTGAAAAGCGACACGGATCTGAAGACGCTGCACGGCACATATCTGCCCGGCGCCTATTCCGGTTATGATGATACGTTGCGCGAAAGATTGTCGATCGATTACGAGTTCGAGGCGCCATCGGCGGATATGTTGATCGATTCAGCCCGTCTGACTGGCTACTGGCAGGCCTTGTCTAAAGAGTCCGGTTCGGGTGGTTTGCAGCTCAGCAATGCTCCTATCGCTCGTGATGATTCCATGCGCGAAAGCACGTTTGGTCTCACCGGCGGGTTGGTTTCCACCTTTGACACGGAAAATCTCAATCACACGGTCCGTATTGGCGGAGATGTCTCGGTCTTCGACTTCAAAGAGTGGTTTACCTCGGTCACAGGTGCGTCCTCAGCCGCCTCCTCGGCAGATATTCCGCATGTCGATGGCCGTCGTGTTGGACTTTATGCGGAAGACGAAATTGCTTTCGCCAATACTGGCATTCGTCTGACGCCCGGCATTCGCTTCGACTATTTCGACTACGACCCATCAGGCGATCTCGCTACGCATTCGGCCTATGCGACGCTGGGCCTTCCCAAAGATCGGGATGGTTCGCGCTTCTCGCCAAAGTTCATGGCAAGCTATGATCTGACGCCCGAGGTAGAACTGTTTGCGCAGTGGTCGATGGCTTACCGCGCACCAACCGTGAATGAGCTTTATCTCAGCTTCCCCAGCATCTCGCGTGGTTATTCAGTTGAGGGAAATCCTGAGCTCGAGCCGGAAACCAGCAATGGCTTCGAGATTGGTGCGAATTACGATACTGCCGATCTGAAAGGTCGGGTTGCGGTATTCCACAACAAATACAAGAACTTTATCGAGCAATATCAGACGACGACAAGCCTGTTTCCAACCCCCGCAACGCCGGGTGTTCCTGGCTCGGGCAGCCCCTTTGGTTCGCTGTTTACCTATCGCAACCGGGCCCATGTTGAAATATCCGGTGTCGAAGCGAAGGTCCGCAAAGAATTTGCCAATGGGTTCTTCGCGCATGGATCGCTTGCATACGCCTACGGCAAGGACACCGACAACAACGAGTTGATCCGCACGGTGGCTCCATTCAAGTCTGTTTTGGGTGTAGGATATTCTGCTGAAGTCTGGGGCACAGAGTTGACCGGCATCTTGACTTCCGGAATGCGTGACGACCACAAGGCTAACACCTTCGATGCGCCCGGCTATGGCATTGCAAACCTGACTGCTTGGTGGGAGCCAGAGCAGACAAAGGGACTGCGTATCCAGGCAGGCGTCTACAATCTGTTTGATAGGAAGTATTGGAATGCAGTCGGGGTGCGCGATGTCAATCCGACGACTGTGTCGAGTGCCAACCAGCCGGTCGATTTCTATTCCGAAGCCGGTCGCTCCTTCAAGGTCTCTCTCACGCAAACGTTCTAGTGAGCGAGTTTTTCAGCAAAGGAAAGGCGGGGCTACGTGTCCCGCCTTTTCCGTTTTAACGGCAATATAGATACCCACCCTTGCGCTCCAGCACATCCATATGGAGGTGATCCTGGTGGGTGGCGTCGCTGCCGGGGGAGAGAACGGTGCGGAAGAAGAGGCATGCGGCGGTGGTTATGGTGCGCTGGAACGCGCCTTCCATGGTGCCGTCTTCGTCACGCGGCTTCATGACAAGCGGTTCGCCCTTGTCGAAGGTCAGTGTCGCAATATCGACAGCACTGCCTTTTGCGTGTTCGGAAATCTTGCCGGTGCTTGCACTGTTGCGGTTGCGGCAAATATAGGTCGAGGCATTGCCGAAGGCGGTGACATTTCTGTCTGGCAAAGCGATTTTTGCAGTCGGGACCACTACGTTCTTGGCCCAGCGCGAGAGCGCAAGGGCAGCTTCACAGCGCATCGTGCCTTCCGGCTCCAGTTTGATGCCGGGGATCACGACTGAGAGTTCGAGCGGTGAAGCGATACCGCAGCCGTCCTCTTCACCCGGGATCGGCGGAAGTTCCTTGAATTGCGCACCCAGTTCTTTCAGCTCGGCAAGGCAGGCTTTGAGCTCTTCGGGATTTTCTGCCTTTATCGGATCGCGCGGCGGCTCTTCTGGCTTTTTCTCGTCTTCTTTCTTTGGCTCATCCGGCTTTGCGGTGGGTTCCGGTTTTTCCTCCGGCTTCGGCACGGTGCTTTCCGCAGGTGGTGGAACCGGCGCGTCCTCTGCTTTTTTCTCCGTAGGAGAAGGAGTAGGGGCGGCTGCGGGCGCTGCGTCCTGCTGCTCCGGTTTGGGCTGGGGAACCGGCACATCCTGCGGCGGTTGCGAGGCGGAGATCAGCAGCCCACTGGCTGCGATTATCATAAGGCGGAAAAGCATGTGACCGATCAGTCCCCCATTGCGGCACAGGCTCAACGCTTCAACATGCTTTCGGTTCAAATCCGCTTGCCATCGCGTGCGGTTGCCGCTAACAATTTGCTCCATGAACACACAGTCGAAGAACATTGCTATCTGGTGGTGGGGCAGCTTTACGCGGCCTTGAGCACCCATGTCCTTAGACTAAGTCCAAGCCGCCCGAAGTTTCAGGCGGCTTTTTTGTTTTATGCCGCCCTCTCATCGGGCTTTAGAAACGGGAAGCGGAAGAGATGGTAACGATTATTCAGGATGACGGCTCGGAAACATACGAGACCAAGGGCGGCGTGAAAGTGACACGTCAGCGCCGTCCCGCAGAGTACGCAACGGCAATCGACAGCTATGTATCGGGGCTGGATGAGCGCCGGGGTGCGGTCTTTTCGTCAAACTATGAATATCCCGGTCGTTATACCCGTTGGGATACCGCCATCATCGACCCGCCGCTCGGCATTTCCTGCTTTGGCCGCACCATGTGGATCGAAGCCTATAATGGCCGTGGCGAAGCGCTTCTGTCGTTCATCACCGAGAAGCTGAAGGCAACGCCTGATCTGACGCTCGGCGCCTCCACCGCCCGCCGTCTGGACCTCGTCGTCAACGAGCCGGACCGGGTGTTTACGGAAGAAGAACGCTCGAAAATCCCCACCGTGTTTACGGCCCTTCGCGCCATTGTGGACCTGTTCTATTCCAGCGCCGATTCGGCCATCGGTCTGTTTGGTGCTTTTGGTTACGATCTGGCTTTCCAGTTCGACGCCATCAAGCTCTCGCTGGAGCGCCCGGAAGACCAGCGCGATATGGTTCTGTTTCTGCCCGATGAGATTCTGGTGGTGGATCACCATTCCGCCAAGGCGTGGATTGACCGTTACGATTTCGAAAAGGATGGCGTGACCACCTTCGGCAAGCCTCAGGACATCGCGCCCGAACCATTCGTGAAGACGGACACCATCCCGCCGCGCGGAGATCACCACCCCGGCGAATATGCGCAACTGGTCACGCACGCCAAGGAAAGCTTCCGCCGTGGCGATCTGTTCGAAGTTGTGCCCGGTCAGAAATTTATGGAGCGTTGCGACAGCAATCCTTCGGCCATTTCGCGCCGCCTGAAAGCCATCAATCCATCGCCTTACTCCTTCTTCATTAATCTCGGCCATCAGGAATATCTGGTTGGCGCTTCGCCGGAAATGTTCGTGCGCGTCTCCGGTCGCCGCATCGAGACATGCCCGATTTCAGGCACCATCAAGCGCGGCGAAGATCCGATTGCCGATAGCGAGCAGATCCTCAAGCTGCTCAATTCCAAGAAGGACGAGTCGGAGCTGACCATGTGCTCGGACGTTGACCGCAATGACAAGAGCCGCGTGTGCGAACCGGGCTCGGTGAAGGTCATCGGCCGCCGCCAGATCGAGATGTATTCGCGTCTCATCCACACGGTTGACCACATTGAAGGCCGCCTGCGCGACGATATGGATGCGTTTGACGGCTTCCTGTCCCACGCATGGGCGGTTACCGTTACCGGTGCGCCAAAGCTTTGGGCCATGCGCTTCATCGAAGCCCATGAGAAAAGCTCGCGTGTCTGGTATGGCGGGGCCATCGGCATGGTCGGCTTCAACGGCGATATGAATACGGGCATGACGTTGCGCACCATCCGCATCAAGGATGGCATTGCGGAAGTGCGGGCAGGGGCCACCTTGCTCAACGATTCCAACCCGCAGGAAGAAGAAGCCGAAACCGAATTGAAGGCATCCGCCATGATATCTGCCATTCGTGATGCAAAGGGCCAGAATTCCGCAGCCACCCAGCGGGATTCAGCCAAAGTCGGCACCGGGGTCAAGATCCTGCTGGTGGACCATGAAGACAGCTTCGTGCACACGCTGGCCAACTACTTCCGTCAGACGGGCGCTACGGTGTCCACCGTGCGCTCTCCGGTGGCGGCGGAGGTGTTTGATCGCTTCCAGCCTGACCTCGTTGTCCTGTCTCCCGGACCGGGCAACCCAAGCGATTTCGATTGCAAGGCGACGATCAAGGCTGCGCGTTCGCGCGATCTGCCGATCTTCGGTGTGTGCCTTGGTCTTCAGGCGCTGGCGGAAGCCTATGGCGGCGAGCTTCGTCAACTGGCCATTCCCATGCACGGTAAGCCATCGCGCATTCGCGTGCTGGAGCCCGGCCTGGTGTTTTCAGGCCTCGGCAAGGAAGTCACCGTTGGTCGTTACCATTCGATCTTCGCTGACCCGGCGACGCTTCACCGCGATTTCATCATCACCGCAGAAAGCGAAGATGGCACGATCATGGGCATCGAGCACAGCAAGGAACCTGTGGCAGCGGTTCAGTTCCACCCGGAATCCATCATGACGCTGGGCGGCGATGCCGGCATGCGGATGATCGAAAACGTGGTGACGCATCTGGTGCGTAAGGCAAAAACCAAAGCGGCCTGAGGGCATCGATAACATCGGCGGTGTCATGAGACGCCGCCGGTTTCCTTGATCCGCGTGGGTGATTCTGAGTGAAGGCCTTCAAATATCTGAGCATCGCGTTCACGCTTATTCTCTGCATCATCGCGCTGGGCACGCTGGTGCCCGCACCCATGGCTAAAGACCACGCCTCTGTGGCTGCGCAGCCATCGCGCCGCATCCTCATTCTCGACAACCCCATCCACACGGATATCGCGCTGCCTGTTGATGCCGAGCTGCTGGAGCGTTTTGCGTTCTTGCGTGAGGCAAGCCTTGCTATTGATGAGCCCGGCGTGCGGTATGTCATTTTCGGCTGGGGCGGGCGGGCATTTTACACGCAAACGCCGACATGGGCCGATCTGAAGCCGCTGCCCGTGTTGAAAAGCCTGACGCTGGACCGCTCGGTCATGCACATCGCGCTTGCTGGCGAGATTTCCCACACCGAACCCCATGTCGCGGCGCTCGATCTTTCTGAGAATGGGTATCGGTATATGTTGGATTTCATTCTTGGCAGCTTTGCTGAGGTCGAAGGCAAAAGAATGCCGCTCATCGGGCAGTCCTACGGACAATATGACGTTTTTTTCGAGGCGAATGGGTATTTCAACGTCCTGCTCGGCTGCAACACCTGGACGGCGGCGGCACTTCGGCAAGCCGGTTTGCGTACCGGGTGGTGGACGCCTTTGCCGCCACTGCTTTCTGCCTCACTGTGGTTGCACAACGATGCTGCTCCATCGTTGACAAGAACACAGCGATGACCACAATCTGGATTTCTTTGGACAGGGGCGCGCGACGATGATCGACTTTCACCAGCTATTGCTGGTCTACATTGCTTATATCATCGCCGTGGCCAGTCCCGGCCCCAGCAACATGACCATCATGGGCATCGCCATGAGCCGGGGGCGAGCACCAGCGCTCGTTCTGGCCATGGGCGTCATGACCGGCTCGCTGTTCTGGGCAGCGCTCACCGCCACCGGACTTTCCGCCGTTCTGGCGACCTATGCCAATGCTCTGTTTTTCATCAAGATCGCAGGCGGCATCTATCTTCTTTATCTCGCCTATAAATCTGCGCGTTCGGCTTTTTCACCTGCGGCTGCGCAAGCCATTGTCGATGAAACACCAGTCGGTCGCGCCGAATATTGGGAACTCTACCGTCGCGGCTTGCTGCTGCACCTGACGAACCCCAAGGCCATCCTCGGCTGGATAGCCATCATGTCGCTGGGTCTGAAACCGGGCGCTGGCGCCTCGACGCTGGTTGCCATCATCGGCGGCTGTGGCTTGCTGGGCATGGTCATATTCTGCGGTTACGCGCTGGTGTTTTCCACAGCCCCGGCAATCCGTATCTATCAGCGCTCGAAGCGCTACATCGAAACGGTTCTCGCATTGTTTTTTACCTTTGCCGGTATCAAGTTGCTAATAAGCCGCGTGTAATCTCTTGACCTGGCGACGGCTTTAATCATAGAAGCCGCTTAAATGAACCGCGCGCACGGAGCCATCCGTGCGCGCGGTTCGTGCGTTTTGGGGTCCAATTCTGCAATTCATTCGCAACCGCATGGGGACAGGACATGAACGAACAGGGTCACGCGCTCGTCAGGAAACTCGCTTTCTGGGGCATCCCGTTTTCCATTATGGTGTTGTGCCTGAAGCTATCTGCCTGGTGGGTCACCGGCTCGGTCGCGCTGTTGTCGGATGGCCTGGAATCCACCGTGAATGTGGTCGCGGCCTTCATCGCCTATTTCGTGATCCGCTATGCGCAAAAGCCCGCCGATGACGATCACCAGTTCGGTCATCACAAGGCGGAATATCTGTCCGCTGTGGTCGAGGGCGTGCTGATCGTCGTTGCAGCTCTTCTCATCGTCAAGGAAGCGTGGAGTGGCCTGATGGCGCCACGCCTGCCGGATGCACCGGCGCTTGGTCTCGCCATCAACGCCTTTGCTGGTATTTTAAATGGCATATGGGCAACGATTCTCATCCGCGTTGGAAAGAAGCATTCCTCTCCGGCACTTCTGGCTGATGGACACCACATCATGTCGGATGTGGTCACCTCGGGTGGTGTTCTGATCGGTCTGGTTCTGGCAATCATGACGGGCTACGCCATTCTTGATCCGGTTCTGGCTATTGTCGTTGCCATCAACATCCTGTTTCAGGGTTCCAAGGTCATTCTGCATTCGCTCGGTGGCCTCATGGACCGGGCTGTGGAGCCGGACGAAGATGTGGCTATCAAGAAAGCCATTGCGGAGAACTCGACTGGCATTCTCGGCGTCCATGACCTCAAGACGCGCAGGGCAGGGGCTGTCGCATTCATCGACTTTCACGTCGTCGTTCCCTCGGCTTTGTCCGTTGGAGCTGCGCATGACATTTGCGACCGGCTTGAAGATGCCATAAAGGGCGTGATACCCGGTGCCGTCCTCGCCATTCATGTGGAGCCTGAAAGTGAACAGGCTCATGGCGTTCGGGTAGAGTTTCAAGAAGCAGGAGTTTGAACCATGTCAGTCACGGATGTTTCCGGCCTGTCGCAGCTGGGCGCGCAAGTCGCTTCCCCCGAAAGCCCTGAAAAGGCCGTTCTGGAAAAAGTGCCGAATGGCAATGCCGGTACGGATTATGTCGTGCGCTTCACTGCGCCGGAATTCACGTCGCTTTGCCCCATGACCGGGCAGCCGGATTTTGCCCATATCGTCATCGACTACATTCCCGGTGATTTTCTCGTGGAATCCAAGTCGTTGAAGCTTTTTCTGCATTCCTTCCGCAATCATGGTGCGTTTCATGAGGACTGCTCGGTTTATATCGCCAAGCGCCTTGTAGACCTGCTTCAACCCAAGTGGCTGCGAATCGGCGCTTACTGGTATCCACGCGGCGGTATCCCAATCGATGTGTTCTGGCAGACCGGCGCACCGCCAGAGGGCGTCTGGCTTCCCGAGCAGGGCGTCGCGACCTATCGCGGTCGCGGCTAACCCTTTGCCCGATCGTTCAGACGAAGGAACCGCTGTCGCCTGAGTCGAAATCAGCGTCGTCTGCGCTGTCGTCGTAGTCAGCCTGTTGCACATCAGAGTTGTCGTCATTGCTGGCGACATCCTGCTGCTTGTCGTCATCACCGTAATAGTTGTTGATGACGGTTTCCTCGACTGGCGCTGCCGCAGTTCCTGCACCGCCCAAAGCCGATCCCCAACCGGATGAGGCGACATGGTTGGAAAATATGCCGCTCAGCGAATTCGCAAGCAGCATGCCACCGGCAACGCCCGCTGCCGCGCCCAGCGCCCCTTGCAGAAAACCTCCGCTGCCACCGCTCGCACGCCCAAAGGCCGAGGGCTGCTGGTTGCTCCAAGGGCCACTGGGCTGCGGAGCATCGTTGCTTCGTCCCCATGGTCCCTGCGCCTGAGAAGGCTGAGATTGACCTGACATGTCATTGCGATAGCTCGGTGCTGGCGCAGGTGCAGCGGATGCTTGCTGGGTGCCACCGAAAATCGAGCTGAGGAAGCCGCCTTGCTGTGCTGTCTGTGGTGCGGGGTTGTTGCTTTCAAGCTGGTGAATGCGCTCTTCCAGCTGGCGAATATGTGCCGCTGCTGCTTCCAGACCTTTTTCCTGCACGATGACGGCTTGGGCCAGATAATAGGGGGCGTAGGGATCGTCCTTCACGGCCTGCGAGATCAGCGTTTCCGCCTGAGGATCGCGCGGCGTTGAGGATGCAGACTTGACCCTGTCGAACAGGGATTTGATGAGTTGGGTTTCTTCTGGTGACATTGGTAGCCTCCTTGGCGTGCCGAGAAACGCACACCAAGGAAGTAGGGTTCAATTTCGACTTTTAAAAGCCGTCTGCGCCTTACATTTTTGTAAGGTTGATGACCTCGATCTTTAGCCGCCGAAGACCAGCGAAAGACCTGTGAGTGCGGTCAATCCACCGAGGATGCGCACTGCGACCGGGCCGAGCTTAGCAATGGCCATTCCAAGCGCGATGCCTGCAATATGAAGGCCCATGGTCGCGACCACGAAGCCGACGCCGAATTGAAGCGCACCCGCGCTGCCCAATTCGCCGCCATGTGCGTGTCCATGGAACAGCGCGAACACGCCGACAATGGCAGCCGCAACGCTCACCGGAACGCGGGTTGCCATGGCAACCAGCAGGCCAAGCGCGATGATGGAGGCGAGGATGGTCGGTTCAACGAATGGCAGTTCGATACCGCCAAGAGCCAACAGAAAGCCCAAGGCCATGGTGCCGACGAAGGCAGCCGGAATTATCAACAGTGCCTTGCGATTATCTGCAGATGTAGCGATCTGGGCTGCCCAGATGCCGACGGCTACCATGACGAGAATATGATCGGCACCGAACAGCGGATGTGAAAACCCTGCCATGAAGGAGCCGTGTTCTTCCGGGTTCAAATGGGCAAAGGCCGGGAGTGTGGTTGCGGCCAGCGTTGCAGCGGCGAGTGATAGTCTTTTGAACATCGTTCCCTCTTCAATCTTTCAAACAGGAGGCAAGGCGCTTGGGTCGCCCTGGCAAACCCAGATATTAACGATATCGTAGGGACGAATAGGCTGTCCATGCGTCATTTGACGGTGCCTTGTTAATTAAGCAGTTCCGCGCCTTGCCTTTTTCGCTCATTGTTTTACGACACAAATCACACTATGTCCGGTAGGTAATGAATTACGTTGGAGACCGCCACATGAACGAAGACGAAGACGACAAGAGCAAGGAACTGCCGATCGGCAAGGAAACGGAAGCGAATCTTTTCAAGTCGCGTTCGATCTTCATCTATGGCGGCATCACCCAGGAGTTGGCGCAGAAGGTTTGCACGCAGCTCGTGGCACTTGCCGCAGCCAGCGATGACGACATCCGCGTCTACGTTAATTCGCCCGGCGGCCACGTCGAATCCGGCGACAGCATTCACGACATGATCAAGTTCATCAAGCCGAAGGTTTACATCATCGGCACGGGTTGGGTCGCTTCCGCTGGTGCGTTGATCTATGTGTCGGTGCCGAAAGAGCGTCGTCTCTGCCTGCCAAACACCCGCTTCCTGCTGCATCAACCATCTGGCGGCACACGTGGCATGGCATCCGATATCGAGATCCAGGCACGCGAAATCATCAAGATGAACAAGCGCCTGATTACGATCTTCTCCAAGGCCACAGGCCAGACGGAAGAAAAGATCGCCAAGGATATCGATCGCGATTACTGGCTGGGCGGCGAAGAAGCCAAGGCATACGGTCTCGTTGGCCGCATCGTTGAAAGCCAGTCTGAACTCTAAGAGTTCGACATTTAAAGTCTCAAAAGCCCGCGCTGGTCTCAAACCGGCGCGGGCTTTTTCATGTATTGCTGGCCCTCATTGAGTTCAGGGAATCAGCCGATCCCTACGCAGCGTCTCGAATAGCGCGAAGAACGCGTCATCCGTCGGCCGGTAGTCCTTGAAGCCTAGGCGTCGGCTTTTGCCCATGTCGGTGACGACCTCAAGAGGGCGACCGAGATCGGCGTCCGTGTGCCATGGTGATGCCAGACGGTTGAGGTTGGGTTCGGCAAGGTTTTCGCGGAGCGCGATTTTCTGCCAGATTTCGGCATCATCCTTCATCTGCGCTTCCAGCGGAATGACAGTGCCATCGAATGGAGCGGCCTCAATGCCAAACCAGTCGGCAATGCGTTCCCACATCCAGCTCCAGCGGAAAATGTCGCCGTTGACGATGTTGAACGCCTCGTTCTTCGCTTCTGGCGTTTCCGTGGCCCACAGCAATTGCTTTGCCAGAATTTTGGCATCCGTCATGTCCGTCAGGCCGTTCCACTGGGCAGATGAGCCTGGGAACCGGAAGGGGCGGCCTGTTTCGCGGCACAGGGTGGCATAGACGGCGAGTGTCGTTCCCATGTTCATGGCATTGCCGACTGCCTGACCGATGACAGTGTGCGGGCGGTGGACGCTCCATGAAAAACCATCACGTTTGGCCGCTGAGAAGACTTCGTCCTCCTGCGCGTAATAGAAGTTTTCCACGTCGAGGCGGCCTTGCTCCTCGCGGAACGGTGTCTGTGGAAGCTTGCCTTTGCCATAGGCCTCGAACGGGCCGAGATAGTGCTTGAGGCCGGTAACCAGTGCCACATGGCGTGTGGATCGACCAAAGCTCAGGCCATCCAGCAGATTGCGCACCATGGCGGAATTGACGCGGATGTTTGCCGCTTCACTCTCCTGACGCGCCCATGTGGTGATGAAAACGGCGTCGGGTTTTACATCCACAAGGGCTTTTGCTGTTTCAGTCGCGTTTTGCAAATCAGCCGCAACGGGAATGATGTGCGCGTGCTGCGCCGGTTTGCGCGAGAGGCCATAGACCCGCCAACCCTGTTCCAACAGAAGATTTGCCGTAGCGCTTCCCACGATCCCGCTTGCGCCTACCACCAATGCCGTTTTAACCATGCTCGAACTCCATTTTTTGTAAGAGCTATAATTAGGCATTCCGCATAGTGTCGTGTAGACGGCACGGATTGGGGACATGGATACCAAAGGGTGACCACGATGAAACCGGGAAGCCACGAAGCGGAATGGCGCGAGGATTGTGCGCCGAGGCGCGTGCTGGAGCTGTTTTCGACCAAATGGACCAGCATGATCTTGCACACGCTGCATACCCTCCATGAGGGAACCGCGCGCACGGGCGTGCTGGAGCGTAGCTTGCCGGGCATTTCAAAGAAGATGCTGACGCAGACGCTGAGGGAAATGGAGCGCACAGGGCTTGTTACGCGCCATGTTCACGCAACCCGGCCACCCGCCGTTGAATATACGCTGACCGCGCTCGGTAACAGGTTTCTGGAGCCTGTGGAGATGCTCTATGCGTGGGGAAGGGACAATGCCGATGCGCTGGACGCGTTGGGAGAGCGGTCAACCTCGCGGCGCAACGCTTAAGCTTAAGCTTTGGAAGCAAGCCACAGCGTGTGGCGCGCACCGCCGCGCTTGCCATTGGCGCGAACGCTGACTTCGTCGGTAGCGAAACCGGCCTGCCGCAGGCGGCGGGTGAAGGCGGCGTCCGGCCCTGACGACCAGACCGCGAGTACGCCTTTCGGGCGCAGAGCCGCTCTGGCGGCTTGCAGGCCATCGGCATCATAGAGACTGTCATTCGAGGGGCGTGACAGGCCATCCGGGCCATTATCGACATCCAGCAGAATGGCGTCATAGGCTGCTTTTTTCGAGCGGATAAGCGCACCGACATCTCCGACATGAATGTCCACGCGGGCATCATCCAGCGTGCCCTTGTGCAAATCGGCCATCGGGCCACGCGCCCAGGCAACGACCGCCGGCACCAGTTCAGCGACGGTCACGCTTGCGTCCGCCGGTAATGCGCCCAAAGCTGCCCGCAGGGTAAAGCCCATGCCCAGCCCGCCGATCAGCATGCTCTGGTTCGGTCGCCCTGCAATGCGTTCGCATGAAAGCGTTGCCAGCGCTTCCTCGGAGCCGCTCAGCCGGCTGTTCATCAGCTCGTTTGAACCGAGCATGATAGAAAATTCCTGGCCGCGCTGCTTGAGGCGCAGCTCGGTGCCATCGCCCGGAATGGCGGCTCGGTCCAGTTCTATCCAAGGAAGCATCTGATTTCTCGCTGTGCATTTTATCAGATGGAACATCTACACGGGCAGACAGATGAGAACAACCGCGCCCTGCAGGCGGCCTGGCGGCCATATGCGGCTTGTCAGCGCTCGCGTTTTTTGATCTGTGACGGAGATTATCGTTTCCCATTGCAAGAGCCCCCATATGCTGAAAGATTTTTCGCTCCAAAGCCTTTTCATGGGGTGCCTCACGGCATTTGTGGGTTTTGCCAGTTCATTCGCCGTGGTTCTGCAAGGCCTGAAGGCTGTCGGCGCAACAGATTACCAAGCTGCGTCGGGCCTGATGGCCCTGTCGGTTTCCATGGGCATCTGTGCCATTGTCCTGTCGGCCACAACGCGGCTTCCCGTCTCTATCGCATGGTCCACGCCGGGCGCTGCGCTTTTGGCCACGACAGGCATTATCGAGGATGGGTTTGCGGGTGCCATTGGTGCCTTCATCATCTGCGCCGGGTTGATCATCATTGCGGGTCTGTTCAAGCCACTGGGCCGGGCGGTTGCCTCCATTCCTGCACCGCTTGCTAATGCCATGCTATCCGGCGTCATCATCGGCCTTTGTTTCGCGCCCATCAAGGCCATCGGCTTCAATCCGGCGCTTGGCCTGCCCATCATTCTGGCATGGATCGTCGTCGGGGCCATCAATCGATTGTTTGCAGTGCCTGCAGCACTTGCGGCCTTTACGCTGGTCATGATCTTCGGGGTGGATATTCCTCCGGGTGCCATCGATAGCGTGCTGCAGTCGCTCGCGCCGCCGATGGAATTCGTGATGCCTGTGTTTCATCTGCAAGCCATTGTTTCCATGGCGCTGCCGCTGTTCATCGTCACCATGGCCTCGCAGAACATTCCCGGCATCGCCGTGCTCAAGGTCAATAATTACCATCCCGAACCGGGGCCACTCTTCGTAACAACAGGCTTTTTCTCGTTGCTGGCAACGCCATTCGGTGGCCACGCGGTCAATCTCGCTGCCATTACCGCCGCCATGTGTGCAAGCGAAGATTCTCATCCCGACCCCAGCCGTCGTTATTGGGCTGCCATCATCAGCGGTGTCGGCTACATTATTTTCGGCCTTCTGGCAGGCGTGGTCACGGCTTTCGTGGCGCTTGCTCCGCCTGTGCTCATTCAGGCGGTTGCCGGGCTTGCACTGGTGGCTGCGTTTTCCGGTTCTGCCGTTGCGGCTTTCAAGGAGCCAGACACCCGTGAGGCCGCTGCCATCACCTTCCTCATCACCGCATCCGGCCTGTCCTTTGGCGGCATTTCGGGCGCATTCTGGGGCCTTCTCGGTGGTGGATTGATGATGCTGCTGACGGGATTTGTGAAACGCCTGAAAAAGTGAAGATGCCCTTGCAACTGAAAATTTCGCCGCTTATAAGATTCGCATGACCCATTGCACCGCAACCATATCAGGGATGAGCACGCAGATTTCTGCGAAGGCTTGCCCATGCGGTGCACTCTCGCTTCTTAGCCTCGACCTTACACGCGGTTGCCGGGTCCAGTGAGGAGCGCCCGGCGGCCGAAAGCCCGCTGGTGCGAACGCTCCTCAAGTCAAAATTCTCATTATACTGGATTGAAGACCCGTTAGGGCGCGCATTCGACGAAGTCTTTTCAGACCGCGATGCGTGGAAGGAGCAAGATAATGGACGCCAAGACACAGATTTCCAAGGGCATGCCGGACGCGAATGTAAAGTACCGCCCATACCCGGTCATCGACATCAAGGACCGCACCTGGCCATCGAAGACCATCGACAAGGCACCGATCTGGTGTTCGGTGGATTTGCGCGACGGTAACCAGTCGCTGGTCAACCCCATGGGGCATGACCGCAAGGCGCGCATGTTCAAGCTGTTGCTGGAAATGGGCTTCAAGGAAATTGAGATCGGCTTTCCCTCTGCATCGCAGACGGATTTCGATTTCGCCCGCTGGTGTGTAGAGCAGGGTGGAGTGCCTGAAGATGTTTCCCTGCAGGTGCTGGTACAGTGCCGGCCGGAACTGATTACCCGCACCTTCGAATCGCTGGAGGGCGCCAAGAACCCGATCATCCATTTCTACAACTCCACATCGGAATTGCAGCGCCGCGTGGTGTTTGGCAAGGATGTTCACGGCATCAAGCAGATCGCGGTTGATGCGGCCAAGATGATCACCGACATGGCGGCGAAGGCCGGTGGCGGATATCGCTTCGAATATTCCCCCGAGAGCTTCACTGGCACAGAGCTGGAAGTGGCGCTGGAGATCTGCAACGCAGTGGTTGAGGTGGTCAAGCCAACGCCTGACAACAAGCTGATCCTCAACCTGCCGTCGACCGTGGAAATGGCAACGCCGAACATCTATGCGGACCAGATCGAATGGATGTGCCGCAACATCGACAACCGAGAAAATGTCATCATCTCGCTGCATCCGCACAATGACCGTGGCACCGGTATCGCCGCCACGGAACTGGGCCTGATGGCGGGTGCCGACCGTGTCGAAGGCACGCTGTTTGGCAATGGCGAGCGCACCGGCAATGTCGATGTCGTGACGCTGGCGCTCAACATGTACACGCAGGGTGTCGATCCCGAGCTGAATTGCCGCGATATCGAGCGCATCAAGTCGGTCTACGAATATTCCAACGAAATGACGATCCCTGAGCGCCATCCTTATGTGGGTGAGCTGGTCTACACCGCGTTCTCAGGTTCGCATCAGGATGCGATCAACAAGGGTATGAAGGCGATCAAGGTTGCCAACCACCCTGTGTGGGAAGTGCCTTATCTGCCCATCGACCCCAAGGATGTTGGCCGTTCCTATGAGGCGATCATCCGCATCAACTCGCAGTCCGGCAAGGGCGGTATCGCCTATATTCTGAACGAGGATTACGGCATCAACCTGCCGCGCAATCTTCAGGTGGAATTCCGCGAGGAGATTCAGCGCATCACCGATGAAGAGGGCGTCGAACTGCCGGCCAAGCGCATCTACGAACACTTCATCGAGCGATATGTGACGCAGTCTGACGCGCGGCTGAAATTTGTGGATCACCACACCTATCCGGCGGGTGATTTCAAGGGCATGCGCGTTGTTGCGGCTGAGATTACCGATAATGGCGAGATCAAGCGCATCGAAGGAAAAGGCACTGGCCCCATCGATGGCTTCATCAATGCGCTGTCGACCTATCTGGGCATCGACCTCTCGGTGAATGACTACTCGGAACACTCGCTGCAGCACGGCTCGAATGCCTCGGCCATCGCTTATGTCGAGATGGAGCATCCCGGCGGCAAGCTGTTCGGCGCTGGCATCAACACCAACATCGTCGGTGCATCGCTGGAAGCGATCGTGTCTGCCGCCAACCGCGTGTTGGACGCGCGCGCGAAATAAGCATCATCCCCATTCCTGTGCTATCAACAGGAATGGGGAATATCTCCCGGATTATTCTTTGTTGCCCTGTTCGGCGGGGTTGGCGAAGCCGAGCGGCTTGCCATTGCTGTAGAACACCCGCACGTCCTCCAGCTCAACCCCTGTAGCTTTTTCGTTGAGGCCGTATCGTTCGCAGGTCACGTCCCATGTGCCGGGACCGCCATCGATGTGGAAGAGATTGTAGCCCGCACGCGGTTTTTTGCCGCCCGGCCCCTGGCTGGTCGAGGCAATGCACACGACGGGTGTGTGGTCACGCCCGCGATGGGTGTTCAGCCAGTAGACCGTGTTGAGGTGGGTGTGGCCGTGCAGAACGAGTTCTGCGCCACCGGTGGCAATGGCGGCGGCGAAGCGGCGAATGCCGATCATGCGCTTGTGGGTGGCCGCGGCGCCCCTGATGGGTGGGTGGTGGATCATGACAACGCGAAACAGACCTTTTTCGCCTGCTTCTTTCAGCAATTGCGCGGTGGCCCGCGCTTGCCTGCGTCCGAAATATCCGGTGGCGGAGAAGGGTGGCGTTGCGATGGATGTTGAGCATCCAATCATGGCAACGGGGCCGCGCACCCGCATATAGGGAAAGATCTTGCGGTCTTCGTCCCAGTTTTCGGGGTCTCCATCACCGCGCACGAAGGGATACCAGGCGGCCATGGCCTTGTCATGCGCGCCGGGCACATAGGCGTCGTGGTTTCCGGGCACAACAGAGACCTTCAGCGGGTCGCCGATTTCCTCAAGCCAGTCTGCGGCGGCGCGTATCTCAATGCCAGTTGCCAGATTGACCAGATCACCCGTAATGGCGATATGGTCCGGTGACCTGTTTTCCATATCATCGACGATCTTTTCCAGCGTATCGCTGAAAAGATGCTTGCGGCGGTTGAGACGCCAGTTCACAAATCCCAGGATGCGCTTGGATGCGAGTTCTCGAAAGGTGAGCTTTGGCAGCGGGCCGAGATGAATGTCGGAAATATGGGCAAGTTTGAACATGCGTTCAGACATAATCTATCCATGTTGGAGCGTACAATGCGAAATCTCGATTTTTCAAAGGGATAAGCGCTGAACGTGTGAGAGTGAAGCCCTATACGGGGTATCGTACTTGAGTTGACGGAGAGTTGAGACGTGAGTGAAAACCATGGGCGGGGCGAAGGGTTCCGGCAATTGCTGCGGAATGTTGCCAAACGCCTGCTGCACACGTTCTTCTTCTTTCGTCGCGGCATGACGCTTGGGGTGCGCGCCGCCTGTTTTGATGGGCAGGGTCGAGTGTTTCTGGTGCGCCACACCTATGTGCCGGGCTGGCATATGCCCGGCGGCGGTGTCGAGCGTGGCGAGACCTGCGTGGCGGCACTTCACAAGGAAATTCGCGAGGAGGGCAACCTTGTTGCGAGCTCTGCGCCTCAGCTCATCCATGTCTATTTCAACAACCGCACCAGCGACCGCGACCATGTGATGTTTTATCGGCTGGAGGTCACGCAAAGCTCACCGAAAGTGCCAGACCGCGAAATCAGTGAGAGCGGATTTTTTGCTCTGGACGCTTTGCCTGAAGGCACGACGCCCGCCACCCGCAGGCGTCTTGCGGAACTGGCGGGTAGCGCGGCGCCTGCGGATTACTGGTAGGCTCAGCCTAACTGCTCTCGCCCATGGGCGTTGTCCAGATCGAGTTCAGGCCCGACAGGCACGATGCCGGTGGGGTTGATGGTCTTGTGGCTACGGTAATAATGCTCCTTGATATGTCGCATATTGACCGTCTTAGGCACACCTGGCGTCTGATAGAGATCACGCAGATAGCCAGTCAGGTTGGGGTAATCATGAATGCGGCGAATGTTGCATTTGAAGTGGCCGACATAGACAGGATCAAACCGCACCAGCGTGGTAAACAGCCGCCAGTCTGCCTCCGTCTGGTCTGAGCCCAGAAGGTACCGCTTGGTTGCAAGGCGCTCGTCCAGCATGTCTAGCGTTTCGAAAATTTTCGTGACGTTCTCTTCATAGGCTTCCTGCGTGGTGGCAAAGCCTGCCTTGTACACACCGTTATTGACCGTGTCGTAGATGCGATCATTGAGGGTGTCGATTTCGCCGCGCAGAGCCTGCGGATAGAAATCGCTTGTCGACCCTGTCAGGCCATCAAAGGCTGAGTTGAACATGCGGATGATGTCTGCGGACTCATTTGAAACGATGGTTTCCTGGTGCTTGTCCCACAGCACAGGCACGGTCACGCGGTCGGAATAGACAGGGTCCGCCTTGGTATAGACCTGCCACATCGCTGAAAACCCGAACAGATGATCTTCCGTTGCGCCCGGCGTACGGGTGCTCTCAGGTTTGAACTCCCAGCCGTTCTCAAGCATCAGCGGATCGACAACTGACACAGAAATGAGGTCTTCCAGCTTTTTCAGCTTGCGAAAGATGAGCGTCCGGTGCGCCCAGGGGCAGGCCAGAGAGACATAAAGATGGTAGCGATCTTTCTCCGCTTTGAAGCCACCCTTGCCGGAAGGGCCTGCTTCGCCATCTGCTTTGACCCAATTGCGAAACTGCGAGGCGCTGCGTTTGAAGTGGCCCTTGGTTTCCTTGGTGTCGTACCAGACGTCCTTCCAGACACCTTCGACCAGCATACCCATCTGCGATCTCCTTATGGTTGTTGGCGCACTGTAAGCCATGCGCGAGCGCAGGCGAACCCTAGAGGCAGTGAACAGTGCGTTTCGTTTATGATTTGCCACACAAGGTGAATGGTTCTGGCGACGGATTTGTTCTGGACGCGTCGGAATTTTCCTGATATCCGCGTTTATCACAATTCTGAGGAAGTTCTGCTTTATGACCGCACTACGGATGCTCCGACGACGCTGACCCGCCGAACGCCTTAACCGGCGCAGCCGTCATATCGTCATGTCCGTATCCAACGTTCCGGTCCCTTCATGTCCAAGCACGAACTTGTCTACCTCACCGAAGACGCGTCCCATGACGCCATCATCGAACTGATCAACGCAGAAGCCTTCGGGCCCGGCCGCCACACCCGCGCTGCCGCCCGCATTCGCGAGCAGGGGCCGCATGATCGTGCGATTTCCTATATCTGCGCCGATGACGGCGAAACGATTGCGTCGGTGCGCATGACGCCGGTTCTGGCCGGTAATGTCAAAGGCCATATGCTCGGGCCTCTTGCCGTGCGGCCCTCCCACAAAAATCTTGGCATCGGCCGCGAACTGGTGCGGATTGCCATCGCTGCGGCCAAGCGCAAGGGTTCGGAAGCCGTGATCCTGATCGGTGATCCGCCATACTACATGCCGCTGGGCTTTGAAAAAGTGGCCTATGGTGCACTCGATTTTCCAGGTCCCGTTGATATGAACCGGGTTCTTGTCGTGCCCCTGGCTGCCGACACGCATGAGCGGCTTGTTGGCAAAATAGGCTGGCGGAGTTGCGCTGCGACCGTTGCCTTGGAGCTTGAAGAAGAAGGCTACGGCGCGCCACTGCGTGCGATCGGCTGAAACTCTAATACAGCCGTTTCTTGAGATAGGTCAGAGCCGTCGTATCGGTGAAGCCTTCAATCTGGCCAAATATCTCATAGCCGCATGCCTGATAGATCGCCAGCGCATCCGGGTTCATCGTGTCGATATAGGCACCCTTGCATCCGCGCTTGCGGGCTTCGTCTTCGGCCATTGCCAGCAATTTCGGGCCAAGGCCCTGGCCTCTCATCTCTTCCGGGATGAAGAGGAGCGATGTGTAGAGCCAGCCGCGTGCGGTGTGGCCGCTGAGGCCTCCGATGACAGAGTCTTCGTCATTGCGCAGCGCGATGACAAGCTCCCGCCAATCACTCGGGCCAAAGCGCTCGACATTATAGGACTTGAGAGCCGCTAGAATTGCCGCTTCGCTATCCTTATCCGGCCCGTCGCTGATGGTGATCTGAGGCTCCATCAGCGGCCTTCACGCCACCACAGTGCGGAAAATGCCATGAGCAGCGCCGCAAGGCCTGCAAAACCGGCAAAGAGCGGCAGCGTGTTGACGCCCTTCAGCACCGTTTCATCGGTGAGGCGAATGAGCATGCGGTCATTGTCGGCAACACGAATGTCACCGCGAACAGGCAGAATATCCGGCAACACCACACGACCATTATCATTGACAACGCGGTGGATGCTGCCCTTCGTGGCATCGACCAATGGCTTCAACGGCTCGGTGGTCGAGATCATCGCCTTGAATTCCGGCGCATCGACAGCCCCCACATGGACAAGCGTGGTGAATTCGCCGTTGGAGATTTCGTAGAGGCCGGTTTCATCCATGCGCCGCTCGATCTTGTAAAGACCGGGCTCAGCCTCTGTAAATGCCATGGTTTCTGTCTTGCCGGTCGGGAACCGGACGGTGGCATTGCCGGGATTATCGCCAATGGTCTGGCGCGTGATTTCCAATGCGCGGCCATTGGCACGCGCCGTCAGCGCCTCTTCCTCAAGTTCCGGTTCCTTCATCAGCCAGTGGGCGATGCGGCGGTAGAGCCCCACATGCGGCCCGCCGCCTTCATAACCACGCGCCCACAGCCAACCCTGATCAGACAGCAGCATGGCGACACGGCCTTCGCGCTGGCGGTTCAGTACGAGAAGCGGGTCCTGCCCATCTCCCAGCATCACGGTCTGGCCCTGCGGTTGCTCGACGCCGACAGTGCGGAACCAGCGGCCCCATTGCGGTGGCTCCTGGTCTGAGCCTTCCAGTCCTCGCGTCACGGGGTGCTTCTTGCCCGCTTCAGACAGGCGCGGGTAAAAGGCAGATTGATGCACTTCACCGGTGGGCTGCGCGGGTAGCACGGAAGCCAGCGGCGTCATGGCGATGGAATCCTGGCCCGCATGTTCAGGGCCAGCAGCAATCAACAACGCGCCGCCCTTTTCCACATATTGGGCGATGTAATCATAATAGAGGATCGGCAGCACACCGCGATGCTGGTAGCGATCAAAGATGATGAGATCGAAATCCTCGATCTTTTCCACGAACAGTTCGCGTGTGGGGAAGGCGATCAGCGAAAGCTCGTTGATGGGCGTTCCATCCTGCTTTTCCGGCGGGCGCAGAATGGTGAAGTGAACCAGATCAACCGATGTGTCTGATTTCAGCAGGTTGCGCCATGCGCGCTCACCCGCATGGGGTTCGCCGGATACCAGCAGCACGCGCAGGTTCTGCCTGATACCTTCGATAACGTGGACAGCGCGGTTGTTGGTGGTCGTCACCTCACCGGGAAGCTCGGCCACGGAAAACTCCATGACGTTGTTGCCGCCGCGTGGAACCTTGAACTGGAACGGCACCGGCTGGCCGGGCGTCGCCTGAATTCTGGCGAGTTCCTGACCGTTCATCTTGATGGTGACATCTGCCTGGCCACCTTGCGAACGACCATCATCGAAAACTCGCAGCGTCAGTTCCTGCTGTTCGTTGACGATGCCAAAGCGCGGTGCGCGCACCACTTCGATGCGCCTGTCGAATTCATTGGCGCGGCCGGTGATGAGGCCGTGGACAGGGGCCTTCACACCCAGCGTCTGCTCGATGTCCGATGTGACGTTTGGAATGTCATGGATCTGGCCGTCGCTCAGGAAAATCGCACCGCCGACGCGCGTGGGTGACACATCCGATATGGCAGCCGCAAAGGACGAGAACAGGTTCGTGGCCGGTGAATCGCTGTTGGCATCGTTGGTGACTTCCACAATGCGCGGTTCGATGCGCGGGAAGCGGGCGAGACGCTCGCGTAGGGCGGCCAGCGCCTGATCCGTCTGCTCGGGGCGTTGCTGCACGTCCTGGCTTTGCGAGCGATCCACGATGACCGGAACAATGGTGGAAAGCGGTTCGCGTTCCTCATTGCTCAAAAGTGGATTGGAGATGGCCAGCAGCAATGCGGCGAGCGCCAGCCCACGCAGCCATGCGCCGCGCACGCCACGCCACAGGCCGATGATGGCAAGAAGGAAAGCTGCGACGGCCAGAACCGCAATGACGGGCCACGGCAAGAAGGGGGAAAAGGCCAGTGTCATGCTATTGCCCCAACCGCTGGAGGATGTCAGGCACGTGGACCTGATCGGCCTTGTAGTTGCCGGTCAGCATATACATCATGATGTTCACGCCGGTTCGGAACGCATGTTCCCGCTGCACCTCATCCGGTGGCACGGTGGGCAGAACAGGCGCGCCATTGGCATCCACAGCCCAGGCTCCGGCAAAATCATTGCCTGTGATGATGATGGGTGACACGCCATCACCAGATGAAGATATGCCTGATGTCGTTTTGGCCGCATCCTGCCGGGATTCCACCCACAATGGGCCTTGCGCATAGCGCCCCGGAAAGTGGTTCAAGAGGTAGAAAGAGCGCGTCAGCACGTGGTCGGTCGGCACAGGTTCCAGCGGCGGAATATCCACATTGGCGAGAATTTCCTGCAGGCGCTGACCATTGGCGCTGGTGCCGCCCATGCTCTCAAGCGATGAGAACTGGTCTCGCGTATCAAACAGAACCGTTCCGCCCGCGCGCATATAGGCATCGATGCGAGAGATCGCAGCGGTTGAGGGCATGGGTGCCGTGGCCGATATCGGCCAGTAGATGATGGGATAGAAGGACAGCTCGTCTTTGGAAATATCCAGCCCCACCGGCGCGCCGGGCTCAAGCGTGGTCCGCCATGTCATGAATTCGGTCAGGCCCTGCAAGCCCTGTTCGGAAATGCGATCCACGTCATCTTCGCCGGTGCGCACATAGGCGAGGTGGGTGGTGTCAAGCCTTTCAAATATGGCTTCATCGCCGGGTTTGGGGTCGTCAGCATGGGCAATATCGGGGGAGAAGACGGCAAGGCTTGCCCCTAGCATGACGAGAATGGCCGCAGCCGAGCTGCGTGCGCGGTGCAGGCGGGAAAACACGCCGTTCATGAAGAGGACGATGAGCGTATCGGCAAAAAGCATGAGGAGGGCTGCAATGAAGAGAGCAGGACGCAGCGATCTTGCCTCTTCTCCCACCAAACCTTCGCGCACCGTTGTCATGCCGGCAAGCGATGCATCTATGGGGCGAAGCACCGTGCCCTGTGGCAACAGGTTCAGCGCAACGAAACCGGCTTCCGTGCCGTAGAGGCCCGGCGGGTTGTCGAAACTGGCGCGAGGCGACTGGCCAGCCTTGATTTCCAGCGGCCGGGCAGACCCGATTTCCGTCGTCAAAGCGCCCTGTGCGTTCAGAACGCGGTAAGGCGCGAGCGCAGCAGCAGGTGCATTGGCGGAAGCCGAGGAGCCGCCGACCTGAGACAATTGCACGATACGGCGCAGCATTTCCACGAAATGACCTGAAATCGGCAAATCCGACCAACTGGCTTCGGCGCTGACATGAAACAGCACGATACGGCCCGCATCCACATTACGCGTCGTTACCAGCGGCGTGCCATCGGCAAGGCTTGCCCATGTGCGCTCGGAAAGATCAGGTGTCGGCTCTGCCAGAACTTGGCGCTTGATGAGAACACCATCGGCCTTCGGCATGCCTGCAAAGGGACCGAAATTTGGGAAATCAGCCAGAGGCTGCGGTTCTGCCCAGGAAAGCGCGCCGCCCAGGGCACGCTCACCCTGTCGCAGGGTGACGGGCACCAGCGGGTCATCGGCAGGAGCGGCCGCAAGGCGCGGACCGGCGAAGCGGATCAGCGTGCCGCCACGCGAGAGCCAACGCCCGATGGGTTCATAGGTTTCCTGCGGAAGGCGACCAATATCGGCCATGACAATGACCGATGGGTTGGATTGCAACAGCTCCGGGATCGCCACTGCAAGGTCTGCCTGTCTCTGCGGTACCAGATCCACATAGGGCTGGAGGGCGCGGCTGATGTAAAACAGCGGCTGAAGCAGCGGCTGGAAATCATTGCCTGTTTCCCCCGCCAGAAGAGCAACGCGGCGGCGGCGGAAGCCATCATCCAGAAGACGCACAGAGCCTGCGCTCGACAAGCGCTCCACCGAGAGACGGGCGAAATCATTTCGCAGTTCAAAGGGTGCGCTGAGAACCGCCGTCGTTTCGGCCGCGCCGGGCGCGAAAGCCGCTTCGTCGCTGGCGAGAATGCGGCCTTGGCTGTCATGGGCGTTGACGGTGAGGTTGGCAGGACCGTCAGTCTCCAGCCTAGAGAGCGACACGGTCATGGTTTCGGCACCGTTTTCTGCGCCGGTAATGGCGGTCACAGCCTGTCCGTCACCTTCCACCATGCGAAATTCGGCTGGATTGATGCTGGCAAGATCGGCAAGTGCCGCCTGGTCATCGGGTGTTGCGATCCCATCGGTGATGTAGGCGAGGGTGCCGGGTGTCGTGCCATTCATGGCTTCGTTCACGGCTTGCGCGGCGCGTACTCTGTCTGGCACCAGAGGCTGCGGTCTGGCTGCCGCCAGTTTTTCAAGCGCTCCCGCCGATGTTCCGGGTTCGGAATCGTTATCGCGGTCTGCCGTGAAGGTGATGGAAACAGGACGTTCGGCTCGCTCGGCATCCCCAATCAGGGCTTCTGCGGTGCGCACGCGCCGGTCCCAATCTGGTGCAGAGGCCCAGCCATTGTCCATGACCAGCACCAGCGGACCATCACCTGCCAGCGTGTTGTTGCGCGGATTGATGACAGGGTCTGCCAGCGCGAAAATAACGGCGGCGGCCAGCAACATGCGCAGCAATGTCAGCCACCACGGGCTTTTAGACGGCGTTTCCTCCCGTTTCAGCACGCTTGCCAGAATGCGAAGCGGCGGAAACACCTCTGCCTTCGGGCGCGGCGGTGTCAGCCGTAGCAGCCACCATATGGCGGGCAGCGCCAGAAGGCCGATGAGAATATAGGGGCTGGTGAAAACGAAGGGCAGGGCGCTCATGTCCGGCCTCCCGTCTTGGCCGTGGAGGGCGCGCCCGAGAGATACATGTGCATGGCAACAAGCGCTTCTGATGCCAGATGATCCGTGCGGTGAAACACGAAATTCCACCCCAGACGACGAAGTGAGGACGACAAGGCATCACGCCGCGCGAGATAGGCGCGCGTGTAATCGTCACGAATGGTTTCGGCACGACCGGAGGTCAGCTTTTCGCCGGTTTCGGGATCGGAAAATTCTGTGCGCCCGCTATAGGGAAAGATCTCCTCTGCGGGGTCGGCAATTTCCACCACATGGCCGCGCATGCCGCGCCGTGCAAGCGGCGAAAGGCGCTCCATGACAGCAGTTGCATCGTCGAGAAAATCACCGATCACCACCAGATCGCTGGAACTACGGATCATGGTCGTATCGGGCAATCCTGTCGTGGCTGGTGCATGCATGATGGCGGTTGCGAGGCGCTCAGCGGCGTTGCGGGCTGAAATCGGCTCCATGATGCCGGGACAACCGATGCGCTCTCCCGAGCGGGCGAGAATTTCCGCGAGCGCCAGCATCAGAACCAGTGCACGGCTTTCCTTGGAAACGCTGCCGAGCGTGGACTTGAACATCATCGATGGCGAAAGGTCCGCCCAGAGCCAGATGGTGTGGGCCGCTTCCCATTCCCGGTCGCGGACATAGGTATGGTCATCGCGGGCCGAACGGCGCCAGTCGATGCGCGAGAGGCTTTCGCCCTCCGCATAGGGCCGGAACTGCCAGAAATTTTCGCCAATGCCGCGTTTGCGGCGACCGTGCCAACCGGCTGTTACCGTGTTGGCAATGCGTTTGGCTTCCACCATGCAGTCCGGCACCAGTGCGGCGCGTTGGCGCGCACGGGCAAGAACGTCACTGCCATGCGTCTGCTCTACGATCTGGCCGATGGATGCCACATGCACTCCTAATCCGACCGGGTGGTCAGTGTTTTGCTTGTTCCACAAGGCTTGCAATCACATCACGAACCGACATGCCTTCGGCACGGGCGGCAAATGTCAGCGCCATGCGGTGTTCCAGAACCGGCTCAGCCAGCGCGTAGATATCATCCAGCGAAGGTGCAAGGCGGCCTTCATAAAGCGCGCGGGCTCTGGCCGTCAGCATCAGCGACTGACCGGCGCGCGGGCCGGGTCCCCAGGCGACATTCTTGTCCGTCAAGGCGTTGCCGTGGCCGGGACGCGCCGAGCGCACAAGCGCGAGGATCGCATCGACCACCGTATCGCTGACCGGCATCTGGCGAATGAGGGTTTGAATTTCAATGAGGCGATCGGCCTCGATCACGCGGCGCGCTTCACCGGAGGCGGTGCCTGTCGTGTCGAGCAGGATCTGACGTTCGGCGGCGAGATCAGGATAATCCACATCCACCTGCAACAGGAAGCGGTCGAGCTGGGCTTCCGGCAGCGGATAGGTGCCTTCCTGCTCCAGCGGGTTTTGCGTGGCCAGAACGTGGAAGGGCTTTGGCAGGTCATAGCGTTCACCTGCCACGGTGATGTGATATTCCTGCATGGCCTGAAGCAGTGCGGATTGAGTGCGCGGGCTGGCGCGGTTGATTTCGTCAGCCATCAGAAGCTGGCCGAAAATCGGGCCCTTGATGAAGCGGAAAGAGCGGCGGCCGCTCTCATCCTGATCCATGACTTCGGAACCGAGAATATCTGAGGGCATGAGGTCGGGCGTAAACTGAATGCGGTTGGCATCCAGACCCAAAACAGTGCCGAGCGTCGTCACAAGCTTTGTCTTGGCAAGGCCGGGCACGCCGACCAGAAGCGCGTGGCCGCCGGAGAGAACGGCCAGCAGCACATTCTGCACGACCTTTTCCTGACCGAAAATGACCTTGGAGACTTCGGCCCTGACAGCTGCAATATCCGACAGCGCTGTTTCGGCAGCGGCGATGATCGCTTTCTCGTCGAGGGTTTCGCTGGTGTTGATCATTCCCATATCGCTCTCCTCAAACTTAAGCCGCAGCCTTCGTTCCAAACCGGTCACTCATCGCATACAGGACTGATTTCGCGCTGCCTATAGCTTATTGCCATACTGCCCGCTGACAAGCATCCTTTGAATGACTATCTCGTTACCATCAGGCGACCAGATCAATAGGTGACAAAGCAGGGCTCGAATATGGCGGATGAGACGATAAATTCGGCGAAAGACGCAGCGGGCCTCTCCGCGATGATTTCCCATGCCGCTGAACAAAGCGGCGAAAAATCTCGCGGCCCGGCACCTGTGGAGCGCTGGGATCCGCCTTTTTGCGGTGATCTGGACATGGAAATCCGGGCAGATGGCACATGGTTCTACATGGGCACGCCCATTGGTCGCGCCCCTCTAGTGCGGCTGTTTTCCACGGTTTTGCGCAAGGATGAGGACGGCCAAACCTATCTCGTAACACCTGTGGAAAAAGTGGGCATCCGTGTCGTTGATGCCCCCTTTCTGGCGGTGGAGATGAATGTGGCCGAAAAAGACGGCGCACAGGTGCTGACATTTCGCACCAATGTGGGTGATGTGGTGGAAGTTGGCCCGCAAAACCCTTTGCGGTTTGAATTGAGCGGTGAAAACATGGCGTTGAAGCCTTATCTTCGGGTGCGAGGTCGGCTCGATGCCCTCGTGTCACGGGCGGTCATGTATGATCTCGTAGAACTAGGCGAGGTCATTGAAATTGAAGGAAAAGAGATGTTTGCCGTAAGGTCCGGCGGGGAGGTTTTTGCGATCATGCCTGCCGATGAGCTGGATGCTCTTTCAAGATGAGCGTTGATGTCATGGATTTTTCGGCAGAGGGCTTCCGCCGGCGTGTGCTGTCCGATGGTGAAGGCGTGGCCGAGCGCGAAGACGGCGACCATATTCTCAACCCCGATGCGCGCCTTTTTGGCGATGGTATCACGCTGAAAGACGCGGCAGTGCTGGTGCCGGTTGTGGATTACAGCGGCGACGCCCGGGTCATCTTCACCCAGCGCACCTCAAGGCTTCGCAAACATTCCGGCCAGATTTCCTTTCCCGGCGGTGGCATAGATGCGGATGACCGTTCGCCTGAAGATGCCGCCCTGCGGGAAACGGAAGAGGAAATCGGGCTGGATCGAAGTTTCATCGAAACGGTAGGGCGCTTGCCCGATTATGTTTCCGGAACGGGTTTCCGCATCAAGCCTGTGCTCGCAGTGGTCAAACCGGGTTTTGAACTCACGCCGAACCCGGCCGAAGTGGATGAGGTTTTCGAAGTGCCGCTGTCGTTTTTGATGCAACCGGCAAACCACAGGCAGGCAAGCCGCATCTTTCAGGGGAAGGAGCGGTTTTTCTACGAAATGCCCTATGGCGAGCGTCACATTTGGGGCATTACGGCGGGCATTGTACGCCGCATCTATGAAAGGTTCTATTCATGAGCAACGTTGCCGGACAGGACTGGTTCTTGAAACCAGGTCTCCAGCGGATTCTGGCGCTTTTGAATGTCGATGGCGGTGAGGCGCGTATCGTTGGCGGTGCCGTTCGCAATGCCCTGATGGGCATGCCGGTGGCAGATATCGACATGGCGACAACGCTTCCGCCTCAGGATGTGGTCGAGCGGGCGCAAAGTGCGGGCATCAAGGCTGTGCCAACCGGCATCGAGCATGGCACCGTCACGCTGGTGCTGGATGGCGAAGGCTTTGAAGTCACGACATTGCGCCGTGATGTGGAAACCGATGGCCGCCATGCGCAGGTTCTTTTTGGGACCGACTGGAACGAGGATGCGCAGCGCCGCGACCTGACGATCAACGCGCTTTATGCTGACGCCTCCGGCGAGGTGATCGATCTTGTCGGTGGGTTGGCAGATATCGAAACGCGCAATGTTCGTTTCATTGGTGATGCAGATACGCGCATTGCCGAAGACTATTTGCGGGTTTTGCGGTTTTTCCGCTTCTTCGCCCATTACGGTTCCGGTCGTCCCGATGCGGATGGGCTGCGGGCCAGCGCGCGCGCCAAGGGCAAGATGTCCACACTCTCTGCCGAGCGCGTGTGGAGCGAAATGAAGAAGCTTCTCTCGGCCACCGATCCATCCCGGGCACTTTTGTGGATGCGGCAATCCGGTGTGCTATCTCAGGTTTTGCCGGAAACGGAAAAATGGGGCATTGATGCCATCCATGGCCTTATTGCTGCTGAGCAGGCATTGGGGTGGACGCCGGATGCGCTAGTGCGACTTGCGGCCATTGTGCCTGTGGACGTGGAGCGCGTCGCGGGAATGGCTTCACGGCTTCGCCTGTCAAACGCTGAAGCAAAGCGCCTCAAGCAGTGGGCGTCCGCGCCTGTTATCGATACTGCTATCACCGATGCCGCCTTTGATCGCCTGCTGTATCGCAACGGCGTTGAGGGAATAACCATGCGCCTGATGCTTTCGCTCGCCGCAGCACGTGCAGATATCTCCGCAGGCGAGGGAGCCATGCAGAAGATTGCGCGTTTCTCGGCGTTGCTGTCTCGCACGCAGAAATTTGTGCGCCCAACTTTCCCGCTCACGGGCGCGGACCTGTTGGCCGCCGGGGTAGCGCCGGGTCCGAAGGTTGGCGAGATTCTTGGGCAGTTTGAGGAAAAGTGGATCGAGTTCAACTTCTCATTGGACCGGGCAGCCTTGACTGCCCGGCTGGAAGCCGCTGTTAAGGATCAGGCCTGAACCTGATCCTCATTGCGGATGCGCGTTTTGATGTTTTCGACCATGTTCTCTCGAATGACATCTTCACCGTGCGCTTGGCGCATATGGTCGACTGCGCGTCGCACAACTTCGGCGTCTTCGTCTGCACGTGTGTGCCACTCACAACCCGGCACCAGGGTTCCGCATTCATAAAGTCTCATCATAGGCCTCCCTTATGAGAAGCGTCAGGGCGGAACTTTCGCTTGGAAGGTTCTGCCCTGCGCATCAGCAAACGGGTCGGCAAGATATAAGGTTCCGTGTCAGATCGTGTCTCGAAGTGCCCAGCAATGGAATACGGATGACGTGGCTGCAGCCGGTGCACGCGACGGCACAACGCCGTCATCATTGGCCGCCGCGTTGTTCGCAAGCCTGCGCTTGACCTGCTCTGCATAAAAGGAAAGCGGCAAATCTCTGTCGCCGACAGCCCTCATCTCCAAGGCTAGCCGGTTGATCAATTCGGGAGTTGGTAGAGCCTGGGATTGGCTATTGCCAAGGCCAGATATGGGCATGCTGTTTGAAGTAATCATCATGATATCTCCTCCAGTCCATCTACAACTGGAAGCGTATCACTGCCTTCAAATCTTAATAAGAGCTAAATTTCTTATTCACTGCCTAACCCTGTAACAAACGGGAAATTTTTTGTGATCTGTCAAGGCCAGCGCACCACGGGAGGCAGCGACGACAGGATGGAGTCGACATTGCCGCCGGTTTTCAGGCCGAAAATCGTTCCACGGTCGTAAAGAAGGTTGAATTCCACGTAGCGGCCACGGCGAATCAGTTGTTCATCGCGGTCTTCTTCCGTCCACGGCAGGTTGAAATTGCTGCGCACGATCTTCGGATAGACCAGATTGAAGGCGCGGCCGACATCCTGCACGAAGGCGAAATTGTCGTTCCAATCGCTCTTTCCTTCTTCCGGGTGGAGCCAATCGAAGAAGATACCGCCGATGCCGCGTGGCTCGTTGCGGTGCTTGAGATGGAAGTACTCATCGCACCATTGCTTGTAGCGCGGGTAGTCCGCCACGGAGTGGCGATTGCAGGTGATTTCGAACACGCGGTGGAAGATCTGGGTGTCATTGTCTTCCTGCGTGCGGCGTCGGTCCAGAACCGGCGTCAGGTCCGCGCCGCCGCCAAACCAGTGGCTGGAGGTCACGACCATGCGCGTGTTCATATGAACGGCAGGCACGTTGGGATTGACCGGGTGTGCAATCAGCGAAATGCCGGATGCCCAGAAGCGCGGGTCTTCTTCCGCACCGGGTATCTGGTTGCGAAATTCCTGCGAGAACTCGCCATGAACGGTGGATGTGTGAACGCCGACCTTTTCAAAGACGCGGCCTTCCATCATCGACATCTTGCCGCCGCCGCCTTCGCCATTGTCGCGCTGCCATTCCTTTTGCACGAAGCGACCGGGCTGCTGGTCGGCGAGGGGGCCTTGCAGCTCGTCTTCAATCGTCTCGAAGGCGGTCACGATCGTGTCGCGCAGGCTCTCGAACCAGGCTTTGGCAAGTGCCTTCTTGTCCTCGATGTCGTCAGGCAAGCCCTTTGGCAAAACCGGCCGTTCCATATCGATCTCCTAAGCGTCGAATCATTGCGATTGGCCCGGTTTAGCAGTCGTGCAGCAACGATACAAATTCGACTCGCCAAGTCCCGTGCTTCACACTATCTTTTGAACAGAGAGGTTGTGTCATGGCGAAATTTACTGGCCCGCCGCCGCTGGATGGCTTGAAGCGCAGGATCGATGCCCACAGGCAGGATCGCGCCGCTGCCGGTGGCCGCAAGAATGACAGACAGGGCATGTTCGTGCGCCAGACCTTCTGCCTTGCCCGCGAAGAGGCGCGTGCCAAGGCGCGGGAGTGGTTCGATGAATACCCCAAGGCCGCCTACTGGACGGAAGTGGAAAGCTGGCGTCCGCTGGATGGCGACCGCATAGAGTTCACCATGCGCCGCCTGCCGTCGGCAGACTAAGCTCCCACCCTAGCTTTTACGGCTATCCACGGCACGCAACCGGCTTTCGCCCAACACGCCGCCCTGGTCCAGAATGGGATGCGCTACCGAAACGATGTGGGCGTTAACGCGCTTGAGATCGCGCAGAATGTCCAGATGCAGCGAACTGGTTTGCAGGCTCTGCGTCAGCCCGTCGCGAAGGCGCTCCAGATGGCGGCTGGATGACCGCTTTTCCAACCGCCTGATATCGACCTTGATTTCCATCAGATGGCGGGCGAGATCGAAATCACCGGTCACGAATACGCTCTGGGCGGCGCGCAGGTTCTCGATGGTCATGTCGAACAGCGTTTTCAGCTCGTCATAGCCTTCATCCGAAAATTTAAAGCCATTGACGATCTTTTTGCGGATCTGCTCGCACAGCCCTTTTTCAACGATATCGCCGATATGTTCGAGATTGATGGCGTAGTCGATGATGGTTATAGAGCGGCGGGCGGCGTCCTCGTCTAGTCCTTTGCGGCCCAGCTGAGACAGATAGATCTTCACATCCTGCTGCAACATGTCGACCTTGGTTTCCAGCGCGGCGATTTCGGCCAAGGGAGCAAGGTCGTTGTGCTTGAACGCGTTTTCAGCGCGGATAAGCATGCGTTCAATGGTGTCGCCGACAACAAGCACTTCGCGTGTGGCATTGGCAAGCGCCACGACGGGCGTATCCAGCGCGCTGGCATCGAGAAAACGCTGGCCTTCCTCGGCTTTCGCGTCATCCGGCACCATCTTCGCCATCATCTCCGAGATAAGGCCTGAAAACGGCCAGGCAATGGCCGCGAGCGCCAGATTGAAGATCAGATGGGCGTCCACCGGCAGCATGTCTTGTGAAAGCGGAAGCTGTTGCAGCAGCTGGGCACCCAAGCCCGCGAGTGGCAGGGCGACCAGGCAGCCCACGGTGCGCACGAGAAGATTGCCGAGGGTGATGCGCCGGGCCGATGCGGGAGCGGATAGGGTGGCGATGACAGGCGGGATGGCGCCACCAATATTGGCGCCGAGAATGAGAACAATGATCAGCGCCGTGGAGAGAATGCCAGCGGAGGCCAGCGACAGGATCAGCACGACAACAGCTAGGCTTGAGGATGACACGAAGGCCAAGGCTGCCGAAAGAAGAAGGGCGACCGGCCAGGCATCATCCAGAAGGCCGATGAATGCGCCGAGCGCGGGAGAATCGCGCATTGGTTCGGTCGCGGCACTCAACAGGTGCAGCGAAAGCAGCATCAGGCCAACGCCCACCAGCGCCGTGCCGCCGCCTTGCCGTGCGCTGGATGTTCCTCTGCGCACAATGATGCCGGACAGGATGAGCATGGGCGAAAGCCATGCCACGCCAGTCGCAAATATCCAAGCGGTGACGGCGGTGCCGATATTGGCGCCGAGAAGAACCACCTGCGCCATGCGCGGGCGAATGAGGTCTCGTTCCGCAAAGGATGCGACGGTTAGAGCCGTGGCTGTGGAACTCTGCAAGGCGATGGTGGCGAGAAACCCTGACAACATCGAGCGCGGTCCGCTTTTCGTGCCGGTTGCGAGCACGATGCGCAGCTTCACGCCAAAGGCACGCGTGACGCCGTCCTTCACCTGCGCGAGACCGAACAGCAGAAGTGAAACCGCGCCGAGCAGGTTGACGATGATGATGGTGGATTGCATGCTTGGTCGCCCTCCGTCCGTCAGTCTTCTATCGTGAATACCTTGCCTTGCCCGAAACCGTTCTAGCCTTCGGACGACATGCTGCGCGGAAAGTTTTCGGAGGTAGGACTCTTTCGTTGGCTAATGAATATAGGCCTGAAACACTCTGCCGTACAGGGCTGATTACGACATTTAGACGCGAAATGGCGATGGACCTATCGCCAGGCCGTCTGTCGTAAAGCCTCCCCAGTGATCATCGCGGCCGACATGGCGACGTTGATGGAGCGCTGCCCTTCCACCATGGGAATGATCAGCCGCATATCGGCCTTGTCGTGGACGTGATCGGGAACACCGGCGCTTTCGCGGCCCAGCAGCAGAATGTCATCGGCGCGGTATTCAACGTCCACATAGGGCAGCGCCGCTTTGGTGGAGGCCAGAAGCAACCGGCGGCCGGTAGTTGCGCGCCATTCTTCAAAGCGCTCCCAGTTCACATGGCGCGTCAGTGACGCCGTCGAGAGATAATCCATGCCTGCACGTTTCAGGTTGCGGTCGGAAATGTCAAATCCGGCTGGCTCGATGATATCAACGCCGATGCCGAGGCACGCGGCCAGCCTCAAAATGGTGCCGGTGTTGCCGGGAATATCCGGTTGGTAAAGGGCGATCCTGATATCGGGCATGCTCATGTCTTTCCTGAATGTCTTGAAGCGACTTATCATGGTCCGGAATACTGAAACAAGGAACCAGCGCGGGCTGTTCTGTTGTCTTTCGGTCGCAATGGCGTGTTACGGCTCAACCCTGTTGAAACTTGTGGTGGTTTGGTGCTGGTCAATGCTTATTTTTTGAGCTACAGATGCGCAACTTCAACACCAGCCATGGAGGTTCAGATGGATAAAATTGTTCGACATCGCCTTCCGGCCTTTGTAGCGCCTCTGCAGGCCTAGGTGTTTTCAGCGGTCGATCCGCATCTCTCAAAATCCCGTCATGTGGCTGTTGCGGCCATATTCCATTTTATTCCCGTTGTGGCTGCGAGCATTTCAGCTCCCTGCGCCGTTTCATCGGGTTGTTTATGTCCGGAGCTTGGCCATGTTCGGCTGGTTTGAAAAACGCCTAAATCCATTTCCCGCTTCCACGCCCGTGGTGCCACCGGCTAAGCTTTTGCCGTTTATGTGGCATTACGTCAAACCCGCCGCACCTTGGCTGCTGCTGTTGGGGCTAATGTCGATGGGCATCGCGGTTGCGGAAGTGATGCTCTATCAGTTCCTTGGCAATATCGTGGATTGGCTGTCGACGGCCAACCGCGAGACGTTTCTTCAGGATGAGGGCTGGCATCTGGTCGTCATGGCGGCCATTGTCCTGGTCGCACTGCCGCTGATGGGCTCGATCCACACCATGACGATGCACCAGACGCTGGCTGGAAACTTCGGCATGATTGCCCGCTGGCACATGCACCGCTTTCTGCTGCGCCATTCCATGACGTTTTTCGCCAATGAGTTTGCGGGCCGCGTTTCCACCAAGGTCATGCAGACGGCGCTCTCCATTCGCGAAGTGGCGTTGAAGATCATCGACGTTTTCGTCTATGCGATCAGCTTCGTCATCTCCATGCTATTCATGGTGGCGGCTGCCGATTGGCGTCTGGTCATACCGCTTGTCGTGTGGCTGGCGATTTACATCTCCATCTTGACCTATTTCGTGCCGAAACTGGGACGTCTGTCCAGTGAGCAGGCCGATGCGCGATCCCTGATGACGGGCCGCATTGTGGATAGCTACACCAACATCGCCACCATCAAGCTGTTCTCGCATGCTGGCCGCGAAGAGGTTTACGCCCGCGAAGGCATGGACATGTTCCTGGGCACCGTCCACCGGCAGATGCGCAAGATTTCGGCCTTCAACATCGCCATCGATATCAACAATGCGTTTGTGATGTTCACGACCACATCGCTTGGCCTTTATTTCTGGCTGACGGGCTCGGTGACTGTCGGTGCGCTTGCGGTTGCCATCGGTCTTTCCATGCGCGTTAACGGCATGTCACAGTGGATCATGTGGGAAGTCACATCGCTGTTTGAAAACATCGGCACGGTCTATGATGGCATGAGCATGATGTCCAAGCCGCACGATATCGTTGATGAGGCCGGCGCGCCTGCGTTGTCTGCATCAAAGGGCGAAATCCACTTCGATAACATCCGCTTCCACTACGGCAAGAACAAGGGTGTGATTGAAGGCCTGTCTCTGGATATCAAGCCCGGCGAAAAGGTTGGGCTTGTTGGCCGTTCCGGCGCTGGCAAGACAACGCTGATGAACCTTTTGCTGCGCTTCTACGATCTCGAATCGGGCAAGATCCTCATCGACGGGCAGGATATTTCCACCGTCTCGCAGGATAGCTTGCGTGCGCTGATTGGCGTTGTGACGCAGGATACATCGCTGCTCCACCGCACCATCCGTGAGAACATTGCCTATGGTCATCCCGGCGCCTCGGATGAGGAGATCATTGCAGCGGCAAAGCGCGCCAATGCGTGGGACTTCATCGAAACGCTTGTCGATATGCACGGTCGCCAGGGGCTCGATGCGCAGGTTGGCGAGCGCGGCGTGAAACTGTCCGGTGGCCAGCGCCAGCGCATCTCGATTGCCCGCGTGTTCCTGAAAAACGCGCCGATCCTCATTCTCGATGAAGCAACGTCTGCGCTGGATTCGGAGGTCGAAGCGGCAATTCAGGAAAACCTGTTTGCCCTGATGGAAGGCAAGACCGTCATCGCCATCGCCCACCGCTTGTCGACGCTGACAGAAATGGACCGCGTGATCGTTCTTGACGCTGGTAAGATCGTTGAGGCTGGAACGCATACGGAGCTTGTGCAGCATGGCGGCATTTATGCCGACCTGTGGCTGCGCCAGTCCGGTGGCTTCATTGCTGACGAGGAACCCGACATGAAGGCGGCAGGGGAGTAGGCTAGGCCTTGATTTGTGGGGGCGTCAAATCTCTCTCTACGTCATCCTCGGGCTTGTCCCGAGGAACTGACCACGTTCAATGTTGGGATTCGTTAGATCCTAGGGACAAGCCCTAGGATGACGTCGCGGTAATTGCTGCTACAGAGATTTACATCAGCCGGTCCAACCTGCCCATTACAAAAATATAATCCGCCTTGCGCTTTGCCCGTTCCGCGATTCCGCCTATATCCAGATCATGGTCATTACCCGCATTTTCCGCTTTTTCGAGAACTGGATCAAACCCTTCGATCGCAAGGATGATCTGCGGCCGCCGCAGGATACGCTGCCATTCATCTGGTTCTATCTGCGACAAGCCAAGGCCCCGTTTTTTGCCATGCTCGTTCTGGGCGGCATGACGGCGGCCATCGAGGCGGCCTTGTTTTGGTTCGTTGGGCGGTTGGTGGATATTCTCTCTGGCATCCAGCCGGGGGCGGGCTGGGCCGGGCTGATTGCCAGCCATGGCTATGAACTGATGGGCATGCTGGTGCTGATTGCCGTTGTCCGCTTCGTCGTGACCATGCTGACGGCGCTCGTGGATCAACAGATCATTACGCCCGGCTTCTATAATCTGGTGCGCTGGCAATCCTACAGGCATGTTGCCCGGCAATCGCTGACGTTTTTTCAGAATGATTTTTCCGGCCGCATCGTCACCAAGGTTTGGTCTGGCGGGCAGGCGGCGGGTGATCTCGTCACGTCGCTGATGGAAAGCGTTTGGTTTGTCGGCATCTATTCTGTGTCGATGCTGTTTCTGATCGGCGGGCTGGATTGGCGGCTGGCTGTTGTCGTCGTGCTCTGGGTGGGAATATTCTCGCTTCTGGCGCGCTATTTCGTGCCACGTATCCGGCTGCATTCCAAGGAAACCGCCGAAGCGGCCTCAATGCTGTCAGGCCGCATGGTGGATGCCTATAGCAACATCCAGACGCTGCGTCTTTTCGGGCGTGACGATGCCAATGATCGCTATATGCGCGATGGTTTCGATACGTTCCAGAACAAGACCATGATGTTCACCCGCTTCATCACCGGCGTGCGGGCCTCCATGGCCTTGCTGTCCGGCATCATGATTACATCGATGGCGGCGCTTTGCATCGATCTCTGGCTATCCGGCAAGATCAGCTCCGGTGCTGTCGCCTTCACGCTCGCACTTGTCCTGCGGCTGAATTTTCTGCTGGGCAGATTGATGACGCAGTTCAACGGCATCATGCGCAATTTCGGCACGGTCCAGAATGCTGCGGAACTGATTTCCCAGCCTATCAGTCTGGTTGATGCGCCCGCAGCCCCGGCGCTTGTCGTCTCTAAGCCCGGCATTCGTTATGAGGATGTCAGTTTCCATTATGGTCGCGCTAAGGGCGTGATCGATCATTTGAGCCTCGATGTTCAGCCGGGTGAGAAGGTCGGCATTGTGGGCCGGTCGGGTGCTGGCAAGTCCACGCTCGTCAATCTGCTGCTGCGCTTCTACGATGTAGAGCAGGGTCGCATCCTCATCGACGGGCAGGATATTGCCAAGGTGAGCCAGGAAACGCTGCGAGCACATATAGGCATGGTCACGCAGGATACATCGCTGCTGCACCGCTCCATCCGCGATAACATCATGTTCGGGCGCATGGATGCCACCGAAGAGCAACTGCTTGCGGCCATCCGGCGCGCCAAGGCCGATGATTTCATAGAGCGGCTGGAGGATCAGCGCGGGCGTAAAGGGCTGGACGCTCATGTGGGTGAGCGTGGTGTGAAACTTTCAGGCGGCCAGCGCCAGCGTATCGCCATTGCCCGCGTGATGCTGAAAGACGCGCCGATCCTTGTGCTGGATGAGGCGACATCGGCGCTGGATTCGGAGGTCGAGGCTGCTATTCAGAGCAATTTGGATGAATTGATGCGCGGCAAGACGGTGCTTGCCATCGCCCACCGCCTGTCCACGATTGCCGCACTGGATCGCCTGATCATCATGGATGCTGGACGGATCGTGGAGCAGGGCACGCATAACGAGCTTGTGGGCAGTGGCGGTCTTTATTCCGAGCTATGGGCGCGCCAGTCCGGCGGCTTTCTGCCAGCTGACGCAACGGTGCCGGAAAAGCTTTAGGGCGCTGCTATCGCGAAATCGGCAACCAGCCCGTAATGGTTGGAGCCATGATTGTTAGCTAGGCGTTCGAGCTTCATCAGGGTTGCCGGTTTTCGTGCGAAGATGTGGTCGATGGCGATGCCGAAATCGCCCGCCGAAATTGGCCATGTGGCAGGCTCCCACGGCGCTTTTTTCAGATCGGTCGTCAGAAGAAATTCCTGCATGTCAGGGGCAATGCTGGCCGAGTTGAAATCACCGGCGAGAATGAGCGGGCCTTTCACGGCAGTCAGCCTGGCGCGGATGCGGCCCAGCTCATTTCGATGATACTGATCGAAATACGGCTTTGCCAGATGCGCTGCCGCGAGCGTGAGCTTGATGCCATCGATATCGACCATCGCCGTCGCAAACCGGTCGCGGCTGATATAGCTGGACGATCTCACGCGGGCATTTTCCAGCGGGCGTTTCGAGAGCATCAGAAGATCGCAGGATTGCGTGCCTTCGCCACAACCGAGGCGGTAGGGATAGGTCTGTTGAAGGCGCGGCAGGACGTCTGTCAACGCCGCTGCTTCCAACACGTATACGGCATCCGCGTTTGAGGCGAGGATCGTGTCGGCGATTGATTCGGCGTTCGCGCTGTTGTCCATCAACACGTTGAAGGAAAGCAGGCGGAAGGGTTTCGAACCGTCAGGAGCGAAGGCCTCTGTGACGAATTCCGTGTGCATGTAAGCCGCGTGTGCGCTGAGCGTGAGCGCCCAGACAAGCAGAATGACAAAGACGCGGGACCGCAGCACGACAAGGCAAAGTGCAGCAAAAAGTGCCGTGAAGATCGCGATGTGAAGCTGGAAGCTGTTGACGAAGCCCAGGAGCCAGAAATCAACGATATAACGGATACTTATCACGCCCAGCGCAAGAACAAGCGCGCAGGCGGTGACGCAAGTGAGCCTCGATTTCAATTCAAAAACCTCGTGTGTCGGCTCTCCCTGATTCTGATTAGCATGGGCCTTATCTCCGCACAATGTTGCAGGATGGACAGCCACGGCGGAAAAGGGTGAAAAAAATGGGGCGGAACGTAGAATTACGGCAGCTTTATGTGCTTTGCTCTTGCCAAGGTCGGCGATATTTTGCGATCAAGCAGAATAGGCGCGATTTATTGTCGCGCACGAACCAGGGCGCGGGGGATCGAGTTTGTCCTGGATCAAAACAGAGCTGGAGGACTCATGCGACTTTCAACGAAATCAGCGCAGAGGATGGTGTAGCGGTGAGTGAGCACGTAAATGATCATGACGCTGCGGGTGAACCCACCCGTCGCGATTTTCTCTATTTGGTAACGGGCATGGCGGGCGCTGTCGGCGTTGGCGCTGCTGTCTGGCCATTTATCGACCAGATGCGCCCAGATGCGTCCACCCTGGCGCTTGCATCTATCGAAGTGAATGTGGCGAGCGTCGAGCCGGGCATGTCGTTGACTGTCAAATGGCGCGGCAAGCCGATCTTCATTCGTAACCGCACGCCGAAAGAGATCGAAGAAGCAAACGCCGTCCAGCTGGCAGAGCTGAAAGATCCGGTTGCGCGCAACGCCAACCTCGACGCCGCAGCGCAGGCGACCGATGTGGATCGTTCCGCCGGTGCCGGCAAGGAAAACTGGATCGTCATGGTCGGTTCCTGCACGCATCTGGGCTGTGTTCCGCTGGGTCAGGCCGGTGATTTTGGCGGGTGGTTCTGTCCCTGCCATGGCTCGCACTACGATACGGCGGGCCGCATTCGCAAAGGTCCGGCGCCGGAAAACCTGCACATTCCGACCTTCGCATTTACATCCGATACCGTGATCAAGATCGGATAAGGGGACATTTAAATGAGTGGTCATTCCAGTTATCAGCCCTCGACCGGTATCGAAAGATGGGTCGATTCGCGCCTGCCGCTACCACGTATGGTCTATGATAGTTTCATAGCCTATCCGGTTCCGCGTAACCTCAATTACGCCTACACATTCGGCGCCATGCTCGCCGTCATGCTGATCGTGCAGATCCTGACCGGCGTCGTGCTGGCCATGCATTATGCCGCAGAAACGACGGTCGCTTTCAATTCCGTTGAAAAGATCATGCGTGACGTGAACCACGGCTGGCTGTTGCGCTACATGCACGCCAACGGTGCTTCCTTCTTCTTCATCGCGGTCTATCTTCACATTGCCCGTGGCCTTTACTACGGCTCCTACAAGGCGCCGCGTGAAATCCTCTGGATTCTTGGCTGCATCATCTTCCTTCTGATGATGGCGACCGGCTTCATGGGCTATGTTCTGCCCTGGGGTCAGATGTCCTTCTGGGGTGCAACGGTTATCACCGGCTTCTTCACCGCGTTTCCGGGCGTGGGTGAGTGGATCCAGCAGTTCCTGCTCGGTGGCTTTGCCGTTGACCAGCCAACGCTGAACCGCTTCTTCGCGCTTCACTACCTCTTGCCTTTCATGATCGTCGGTGTGGTTATCCTTCACATCTGGGCGCTGCACGTGACAGGCCAGACCAACCCGACAGGCGTTGAAGTCAAGACGAAGACGGACACCGTTCCGTTTACGCCTTACGCTACGCTGAAGGATGCGCTGGGCATTTCCGTGTTCCTGCTCGTCTACGCATATTTCGTCTTCTACATGCCAAACTTCCTCGGCCACGCTGATAACTACATCATGGCTGATGCGCTGAAGACACCTGCGCATATCGTGCCGGAATGGTACTTCCTGCCATTCTACGCCATGCTGCGCGCCATTACCTTCAATGTCGGCCCGATCGATTCCAAGCTCGGTGGCGTTCTGGTGATGTTTGGTGCGATCGTGGTTCTTTTCTTCCTGCCATGGCTGGATACATCCAAGGTTCGCTCGGCTGTCTACCGCCCATGGTACAAGATGTTCTTCTGGGTCTTCGTGGTGAACTCCATCATGCTCGGCTGGCTCGGCTCGCGCCCTGCAGAAGGCACCTACGTGACGCTTTCGCAGATCGGAACGCTCTACTACTTCGGCTTCTTCATGGTCATCATGCCGCTTCTCGGCCTGTTCGAGACGCCAAGGCGCATCCCGAATTCCATCACTGAGGCTGTTCTGGAAAAGAACGGCAAGACTGCCGCGGCGCCTGCTGCTGCTGTCAAGATATGAGCGCGAAAGAAGGACGATTACAATGAAAAAGCTTGTAACGAGCATCGCGCTTATCGCTCTCATGGGTGGCTTCGGTTCTGCGGTTTCTGCAGAAGAGGGCCACGACCTGAAGGCGCAGACCGAGCATGCGATTGCGGGTGGGCACTTCCCCATCCTCAAGCCGCATGAAGAAAAATGGTCTTTCGCCGGTCCATTCGGAAAGTATGACAAGGCACAGCTTCAGCGTGGATTGAAGATCTACAAGGAAGTCTGTTCCGCCTGCCATTCCATGAGCCTCGTATCCTTCCGCACGTTGGAGGATCTTGGTTATTCGGACGAACAGGTCAAAGCCTTCGCAGCCGAATATGAAGTGCAGGATGGCCCGAACGCCGATGGTGAAATGTTCACCCGCAAGGCCGTTCCATCCGACCACTTCCCGTCGCCTTACCCGAACAAGGAAGCGGCTGCGGCATCCAACGGCGGCGCAGCACCTCCGGATATGTCGCTGCTTGCCAAGGCGCGCGGTATCGAGCGTGGCTTTCCGCAGTTCCTGATCGACATGATCCCCGTTGTCGGTGGATACCAGGAAGGCGGACCGGATTATATCCATGCTCTGCTGACCGGATATCAGGAAGCGCCAGCCGGTATTGAAGTTGCCGAAGGCACGCACTTCAATCCATACTTCAACAGCGCGATTGCGCTGAAGATGGCGCCGCCGATCAGCAATGATCAGGTGACATATGACGATGGCACACCGCAGACGCTGGACCAGTATTCACAGGACATTTCCGCGTTTCTGATGTGGGCTGCAGAGCCGCATCTGGAAGAGCGCAAGCGCACCGGTTTCATGGTCATCATCTTCCTGCTGATCTTCACCGCACTGATCTACCTGACCAAGAAGTCGGTCTATTCCAGAACAGAGCACTGATCGTTTCGGCATTGATGAGTTGGAAGCCCTCTCGGTTAGACCGGGAGGGCTTTTTTCTTTGTGGGATATCAGAAGCTGTTAAACCCGTGGTCACAACGATGAATTTTCGGTTGTTGTCTATTGGTCTGCCGCGTCCGAATGGGTAAAGTCGAAGGACATTCGACCCCTCCTGAAACCATCGGAATTTTCATGACCGCTATTGCCTCGGAACTTGCTGCTGCCATTCGTTCCATCAACGACTATCCCAAGCCCGGTATCATCTTTCGTGACATCACCACGCTGCTCGGCAATCCGCGTGCATTTCGCCGTGCTGTCGACGAGTTGGTGCAGCCCTATGCTGGAATGAAGATCGACAAGATCGCTGGTATGGAAGCACGTGGCTTCATTCTGGGCGGTGCCGTAGCGCATCAACTGTCCGCTGGCTTCGTGCCCATCCGCAAGAAGGGCAAGCTTCCGCACACCACGGTGCGAGTGGCCTATAGCCTGGAATATGGCGTCGATGAGATGGAGATGCATGTGGACGCCGTACAACCCGGCGAGAAGGTTATTCTGGTGGATGATCTGATCGCGACCGGTGGCACGGCTGAAGGTGCGGTCAAGCTTCTGCGTCAGATGGGTGCCGAGATCGTATCCGCCTGCTTCGTCATCGACCTGCCGGATCTCGGCGGTCGTAAAAAGCTCGAGGATCTCGGTGTCGACGTGCGGACGCTGGTGGAATTTTCCGGTCACTGACCCGGATCGCCCTTGAACGGCAAGGGCGACGCCGGGATTGCGTCGCCCTATTCGAATTCCAGAACATTGCTCTCGAAGGTCACAACCGTCTCACCGTGCTGGTTAACGCCTTCGTTGAGGGTCGTGTTCAAAAGTATGCCGGGCCGGGATGCCAGCGGGCGTGACGCTATCATCGTTGCGAAATAGGTCACGTCGTCCCCGGCATAGACGGGGCGCAGCCATTTGAGATTGCGAAAGCCCGGGGAGGGGCCAAGCTTGGGCGGTTCGATACCTTCCGAGGTCAGGCGCCTGACCTCTTTGCCCCAATAGGCCAGAAAACACTTCATCCATGATGCGCTGGTTTGCCAACCGGATGCGCAGAGACCGTCGAAGACCGAGTTCTTTGCCGCGTTAGCGTCAAGATGGAAAGGCTGCGGATCGAATTTCGTCGCATAGCGAATGATGGATTCGGCGGAAAAATGGACCGTACCGAGTTCAAGTTTCACATCCGTCGGGTAAAGCTCGATAAATTTCATGATGCCGCTTTCCCTGTCGTGGCCAGCATGGCGTTCACTTCCGCCACGCAAACCGTCTCACCGCGCTGGTTCTGCAATTCATGTCGCAATTTGATAACGCCCATATCGGGGCGCGAACGGGACACGCGCTGCTCGACAACGGTCGATGTGCCGCTCAGCGTGTCATCGGCCAGAACCGGTTTTTTCCATTCAACAAAATCGACGCCAAGCCCCGCCTGCGAGGGCGCATCCTTCATGTAGCTATCCACCGTCATGCGCATCAACATGCCGCATGTGTGCCAGCCAGAGGCCGCAAGCCCTCCCAAAATACTGGCTTTGCCTGCCTCTTCAGAGAGGTGCATGGGCTGAGGATCGAATTCCATCGCAAATTCAATGATTTCGTCTGCAGTCACTGTTTTCGGCCCCAGCGGAAAACTCCGACCGGGCGTAAAATCTTCAAAGGCATATTTCACTCGCGACCTCCTCCTTCGCTGACTTCGACCAGAACGTAAACTAGCTTCGCGGTTTACGTAAAGGTAAAATAGGCGCACGCATGCAGAATTTTGAGTTGCCAAAACGCAAAGGGCCCGCGACGAAGCGCGGGCCGTTTGTTTCAATAGATGGTCAAATCAGGTGTTGAAGCGGAAGTGGATGACGTCGCCGTCATGCACCACATATTCCTTGCCTTCATCGCGGCCCTTGCCTGCTTCCTTGGCGCCGACTTCACCCTTGAAGGCAACGTAATCGTCATAGGCAATGGTGAAGGCGCGGATGAAGCCGCGTTCGAAATCGGTGTGGATCACGCCAGCAGCGCCGGGTGCCTTGGTACCGCGCACGATGGTCCAGGCGCGGGTTTCCTTGGGGCCTACGGTGAAGTAGGTGATGAGGTCCAGCAGCTGGTAACCAGCGCGAATCAGGCGGTCGAGACCGGCTTCTTCAAGGCCTAGAGCCGAGAGGAATTCCTTGGATTCTTCTTCGGGCAGCTGCGCCACTTCAGACTCGATGGCAGCAGAGATGATGACGCATTCGGCACCCTGCGCCTTGGCCATTTCAGCAACGGCCTTGGTGTGCTCGTTGCCATCAACAGCATCGCCTTCCGCCACGTTGCAAACGTAGAGAACGGGGTGCGATGTAAGAAGGTTGAGGCCCTTCAGCACTTCGATCTCGTCGTCTGCCAGTGTCTTCAACAAAAGACGGGCAGGCTTGCCGTCGTTGAGCAGCTTGATAACCGCTTCCATGACGGGCAATTGCGCCAGTGAATCCTTGTCCTTGGAGGAGGCGCGCTTGCGGGTCTGTTCGACGCGGCGCTCAAGGCTCTCCAGATCGGCCAGCATTAGCTCGGTTTCAATTGTGTCAGCATCACCAACAGGGTTGATACGGCCCTCGACATGGGTGATGTCATCATCTTCGAAGCAGCGCAGAACGTGAACCACGGCATCGACTTCGCGAATGTTGGCAAGGAACTTGTTGCCCAGACCTTCGCCCTTGGATGCGCCACGCACAAGGCCCGCAATATCCACGAAGGAAATGCGTGTGGGAATGAGTTCTTTGGAGCCTGCAATATCAGCCAAAACCCGCATGCGTGGGTCCGGCACGGCCACTTCACCCGTGTTGGGCTCGATTGTGCAGAACGGGTAGTTTGCCGCCTGTGCAGCCGCTGTTTTCGTCAGCGCATTGAAAAGTGTGGATTTGCCCACATTGGGCAGACCGACGATACCGCATTTGAAGCCCATGGCTTGAACCTGCCTCTGTTCTCTTGAGAATTCCGTTAGTCGAGCCTTTTGCGGAAAGGGCAGGGCAAGGTCAAGCCTTGAAGCCGCAAACGTTCAGGATTCCCCGCAAAAGCAGCTTAGACGGCGGGTTGCCCCATGCCGAGCCAGCCCGAAATGAGCGCCCAACCGCCATAGATCAGCGCAACACTTGTCAGCACGGAGAGAACGGCGAGAACAAGGCCTACCAGCACAGCCACATCATCGCGCTGCGCCAACCCCAGGGCGATGGCGAGAACCGCGAGACCCGGCAGGACGTTACCGAACGGGATGGGCAGTGCGATCAGCACCGCCATGATGAAGACGACAATGCCAAGCCCGGCCGAGCCCAGCATTCGGGTCAGCACATGGCCGCGCGGGCGCAAAAGGCTTTCCAGCTTCGCCAGACGCGGCGCGGCTTTTTCCGCCGTCAGTTCTATGATGGACCGCGACACTGACAGGCGACCGAGAAAGGCTGGTAGCTTCATGCTCTTCGCGCCGACAATGATCTGCAGCGATAAGATGGCAAGCGCCGTTCCGAAAATCATGCCTGCTGGAATGCCCGGCGTTGGAATGATGGCGGGGATAGCAAAGACCAGCAAGACAAAGGCAATCGCCTTGTCGCCGAGTTTGTCGAGCAGCCCGGCCAGCGTAACCTTTTCCGGCAGCTCCTGTGGCAGCCGTTGCAACAGCTGGGCCATGGTCTGGTGGGGAATATCCTCACGCATGGATGGGATATTCGCGTCGGGCAGGAAGGGAGCGGGGACTGGCGTCTGATGTTTTCATCAGCGTGAAATGGGTATGCTGCGAAAAGTTTCAAGCGGCGATGTACTTGCGGCCCACTATCTCAGTCCTTCTTGGCAAACATCCGTTTCAGCATTTCGGCCATCGGCCCGGTTTCCGGCAGCTTCTTCGGCTGGGCGAAATTGCGCGCCGCGTGGATGTGCGATTGGCCGGCGGGCTTAGAGGGACCCGCGGCTTTCTTTTCCTCGGACTTCACGCCAGCGGCCAGCGCCAGCTTGTTCATCAGTTGGGAATCCTCGCCCTTCACCAGCATCTCGGCATTGTCGGCAATGGCATCGATCAGCGGCTCCAGCCAAACCTTGTCGGCCTTGGCGAAGTCTCCCAGCACGTGGCCATTCACGCGCTCCTTGTCGCCGGGATGGCCGATGCCCAGCCGCAGGCGGCGATATTCCTTGCCGCAATGGGCATCGATGGATTTGAGGCCATTGTGACCGCCATGCCCGCCGCCAACCTTGATGCGGGCGCGACCTGCAACCAGATCCAGCTCATCATGGATGGCGATGATATCGCCGATCTTGACCTTGTAGAAGCGCATGGCTTCGCCAACGGACTCGCCCGAGAGGTTCATGAACGTCAAAGGCTTGAGGAGAAGCACTTTTTCCCCTGCGATCTCGCCTTCGGAAATCTCCGCCTTGAACTTTTTCGACCATGGCGCAAAAGAGGGCAGGCGTTGCAGCGCATCGACAGCCATGAAACCGATATTGTGGCGATTGCCCGCATATTGCGTGCCGGGATTGCCAAGGCCTGCAATGATGATCATGGACGCTTCCGCTTCGTTCGTTGGACCGATGCCTTCACCATCGAAAAATCAAGCGGAAGTCAACGCTTTTGTCGCGGCTTTTGGCTAGGGACGCGTTATGAGGCCGTGTTTTTCAAAAATCTGGCGCTGGGTTCCGTCCGAAATCATGCCATTGAGGACATGCTGCATTTTGGCGATGAGAGGGTCGGGAACAGAAAGATTGCACGCCATGCCGAGGCTTTGATGGGTCAGAACGGCTACTTCCACAAACTCGCCGGGCGCAAGTTTGTTTAAAGAGCTTTCAGACATCGGCATCAGATCAATGCGCCCCGCTGCCAGCTTGACCAGGGTCGTGTCGAAATCTGCGCTGAGATCGATCCGCTTGAAATCTAGGGATTTCAGAATGGATTCGGTATAGTCGGTCCGCTGCGTTCCCACGACATAGGCCTTGGCGTCCTCCAGACTGTTGATCTGCAGGCTGTGGTCCTTGCGCGCAACCAGAATGTTGCGATCCGTATGGAGGGGGAAAACCCATTTGAACAGGGGCTGGCGCGCAGGCGTGCGGGCTGCTGCAGCAACGCAGTGCATGGGTTCGGATTGGGCCAAGGCCAAAGCTCTAGCCCAGGGCAATATCTCCGCCTGATATTCAATGCCGCTACGCTCGAATATGATCTTCAACTGGTCCATATAGACGCCGCTCGGGCGTCCCTGGCTGTCCCTCACATTGTAGGGCGGGTAGTTTTCAGTTGAAATGTGCAGCCGCTCGGCTGAGGCCGGTAGAGCCGCGGCAAACAACAGCAATGCTAATAGAGTTCGCAACATTGACGTTCATCCTCCCCGATGACGTTACGCCCTGACGTTTGCCGTTCGTTGTAGTCCCTGCTGTTCGAAAGCAGCCATGAAGGTGCTGATGGGCTGCGGTCTTGCGTAAAGATATCCCTGTCCGCAATCTACGCCAATATCTTTCAGCATGGCTTCCTCTTCTGCTGTCTCAATTCCTTCGGCAATCACGATGCAGTTCATTCTGTGCGAAATGGCGTTGATGCCTTCCACAAGCATCCGGCTTCTATGGCTGATCTCCGCCACTTCATCCCGGATGGAGCGCGTAAACGACTGGTCGATCTTGATGATATCGATCGGGAAGCGGTTGAGATAGCTCAGCGACGAATAACCGGTGCCAAAGTCATCCAGCGCGATCCGGCATCCCAGCTCGCGGATGGCGCTCAGAACGGCGCGAATTTGCGGGTCGTCATGCATCAGCACGGCTTCGGTAATTTCTACCACCAGCCGGTTGGGCAAAATGCCGTAACGGTACAGCAGGCCGGCAATGCGTGTGGGCAAACCTGGTTCGAACTGAAGCGCAGAGAAATTCACGGCAACATAGGCGTTAAAATAGGCGGGGACATGCGAAATAGCGGCCAGATCACGCAAGGCATGTTCAAGGATCGCGTTGCCGATGCGTCTTATCGTGCCGTTTTCCTCAGCAACATTGATGATGGCAGCGGGCGAAAGAATGCCCTTGCGTGGGTGGTTGAGGCGCATCAATGCCTCAAAGCCAACTGTCTCGCCATTGGTCAGGTTGCGAATGGGCTGGAAATGCGCCTCCAGCCAATCGCCTTCCAGCGCCTGTTCAATATCCTGCTCAATGTCTGCGCGCTCTCGCGCCTGCGACATGATCGACGGATCGAACATCTGCGCGCCGTTCTTGCCCGCACGCTTCTTGCTGTACATGGCCATATCGGCGTTTTGCAGAAGTTCGGATGCCGTTTTTGCGTGGGTTGGGTAAAGCGCCAGGCCGATACTGGCACTGAGGCGCACATTGTGGCCGACAGCGTCGAAAGGCGTATCGAAAATCGAGCAAATGGCATCGCAGAGCTTGTTGGCGCGTCCATCAGCCATCGGTCCTGTCAGCAGGATCGCAAACTCGTCACCGCCCAGCCTCGAGGCCGTATCGAGCGGGGTTAGAAGCCCCTTTAGGCGGTCGACAAAGGTCTGGAGCACGGCGTCACCCGCCGCATGGCCAAGATTGTCGTTGATCATCTTGAAACGGTCGAGGTCGATGAACAGGCACGCTAGTTCGGTATTGTTCGCATCGGCCTCGAGAATCTTATCATCAAGAATGGCTTCAAAGCCCTGGCGATTGAAGAGCCCGGTCAGATGGTCGGAAATGGCCTGCAAGCGATTGCGCTGCTCCGATCGGCGAAGCTCGGTCACGTCGGTCATGACGCTCAAGCCCTCGGAGCGATGGTGGCCATCGCCAAGATCCAGCGTCTTTTCCGCAATCAGCACGTCCATGTGGCGGCCATCGCCGCATTGAAAATGGAGCGTGAGTTCGGAACTGCCCGCAATGGCGTCAGCTGTTGCTTCATGGTGTTTGCGCAAGACAAACCGCGCCCGATCTTCGGGGACGATCAGTTCGGCGAAACTGCGGCCCAGAACATCTTCGCGCTGGTAGCCTGTGGCCTCCACCCAGTAATCGCTGACGGCGGCAATGCGGTCTGCCGGGTCGAGGGAGAACAACATGGCCGGGGTGCGATTGTAAATCTCTGTCGTGCGCAGATGCGCCTTCTTGATTTCCTGTTCTTCCCGTTCCAGCTGAATCTGCATTTCATTGAAGCTGCGCGCCAGCCGTCCCATTTCGTCCTTGGAGCGCCAGTCGACATGGTGGCGGGAGCCGAGCCTGCGTGTGGCTTCGATGGCCGCGGTCAGCCGCAGCAACGGCTTCATCACCATCAGTCGGTTGCCGATGATGGCTGCGGTGAACAGGGTGAAGATCGCCAGAATGAAAATCGAGATAAAGGCCAGCTCGATATTGCTCAACGAGTTGAACAGCCCGACATTCTGGAAGAAGACGGTGATGGTGCCGACTTTGGTTTCACCGTCCAGGTTCTTGTAGTTGATGTCGCGTGAGATTGAGGACGTATCGCCTGAGGCAACGGAACCTGCTGTCTGGGTAATGTCCAGATGACCGAGCGTATCGCGGACTTTCACCATGTAGACGGCGGGATCGGTAACGAGTGTGCCTGTGATCTGGTTGATGGTCTCGTCATCAAGGTCCCAAAGCGGGCGGCCAAGCGCCTGCGAATTGGCAACCAGCAGAATTTCCAGGCGGTCTCGCTGGGTAGCGACCGACTCATGGTGGGAAAGCATAAGCAGAATAGTAAAAAGCGGCGCGACCAACGCAAGAAGTGCGCCGGAAACAATCGCGATAAAGCGACTTTCAACGGAATGGGTCATCTGCAGCTATATCGTCCTTTGTCCTTCAAACCCTTGCCGCAGAGATGCGATAAAAGCTTCATGTTCGAATTACGACGCGTCCGATAGTCGATGCAAAGCCTTGGCGTGGCTCTACAACCGACAATACCCAAAGTCGTAAACCCAAAGCTTTGACTTATCGTTTCCGGGCATGATTAACCCTTGCTGAAGACAAGGCCGAAACGGCCGGTGTTGCTGTTTCGTTGTGGAAAAAGTCCATAAAAAATGCCCCGCATCTTTCGATGCGAGGCATTGAAGAGAGAGCTGTTAGACAGCGCAGATGCGCTGAACAGATTACTCGGAAGCGCCTTCGGCTGCTTCTTCCGTTTCATCAACAACTGCAACAGTTGGTGCAGCGATTGTCGCAACTGTGAAGTCGCGGTCAGTGATGACAGGAGAAACGTTCTTTGGCAGCTTGATATGCGAAATGTGAATGCTATCGCCGACCTTGAAGCCATCGAGGTCAACAGTGATTGCTTCAGGAATATCATCCGCAGGCACGTGGGCTTCGATTGTGTGACGAACGATGTTCAGGACGCCACCTGTCTTGATGCCAGACTTCTCTTCGTTGATGAAGTGAACTGGAATTTCAACAGTGACCTGCGAGTTGCCAGATACGCGAAGAAAATCGACGTGCATCATGAAATCGCGGACCGGGTCGCGCTGGTAATCCTTTGGCAGGACCTTGTAGATCTGGCCGTCAACGTTGATCGTTGCGACAGTCGTCATGAAACCACCGGCCTGAACGCGCTTGGTGACTTCATTGGTCGAGATAGCGATAGAAACCGGGGCTTGCTTGTCACCGTAGATGACAGCAGGAATCAAACCGTTGCGACGAAGTTCACGAGAGGACCCCTTACCAACTCGTTCGCGCGCCTCGGCCTTGAGCTCATACGATTCTTTGCTCATGGCATAATCCTTTTAGGTTGTCTGGAGAGTTCATTCCGGCGTGCCGGATCAAACTGGAGAAAGCTCTTTCAAAAGCCGTCTCGCCCGCGTTGCCTCCAAGGGTGTCTACACGGATGCGGGCGCTATAGTATAAAGACGGTTTAAAGGCAAGTCCGTTCAGCTTCGGCCTGCGTCACAGCCACGTCTTATGCCTGACAACCGGGCCGCATCAACACGGATGACGCTTTTTTTCGTTGAAAGAGACACGCATCAGGTGCACCATCGGTTCAAGATCGGGAGGAGATCATGACCAACGGTACGGCACATGCTGACCACGTGTATCGAAGCGCCAGCCAGCCTTCGGCTGCGGCAAGTTCACCCATCATTGCATCGTGGCGGCGGTGCATGACCATGCACCATCTGGCACCTGAACAAAGCAGCGAGCCTATCTTTCTGGGCGATGCGGAGTTTCGCCGGGCCCGGGAAATCTCGGCACGCCTGATTGCCGAAAGTGCCGACGAGCTGGACCGCATTTTCCTCAGCGTCGGCAAGGCCGGTTGTTGCCTTTTGTTGACGGATGCGGATGGCGTTGCGCTGGAGCGGCGCGGTGCGGCAACGGATGATCGGGATTTTCGCAGGCTTGGCCTGTGGTCCGGTGCCGTCTGGAGCGAAGCGAGTGTCGGCACCAATGGCATCGGCACGGCGCTGGCCGATGAGCGGTCCGTGACCATCTACCGCGACCAGCATTTCTTCTCGTCCAACATCAATCTGTCCTGCACCACCGCGCCCATTCGCGATCATCTCGGCCATGTCACCGGCGCTCTGGACATTTCCACTTGCCGCGATGACGTCAATGATCTCACATTCTCGATGTTGACCCAAGCGGTACGGGATGCTGCCCAGCGCATCGAGGGCAATCTGTTCCGGGCGGCATTCCCCGGTGCCCGCATCCTCATGCTGCCATCTGGTCAATCGGCTGCTTTGTCGCTTCTGGCGGTGGATCAGGATGATATCATTCTCGGTGCAACACGGGCTGCACGTCTGGCCTTGAAGCTGGATGATGCGCATCTGGCGGCTGGTATTCCGGCGTCGGATGCCCTGCGGGAAGAGCGCCATGACAAGGGGGCAGAGCTGGCTGAGGCCGAGCGTGCAGCGCTTCGCCGGGTTCTGGCGCGTGCCGAGGGTAATATCAGCAAGGCCGCAACATTGTTGGGGATCAGTCGCGCAACGCTTCATCGGAAGATGAAGAGGCTCGCGGTTCACTAAGGGGCATCTGTCGCATATGTGAAACACTGTGCACTGCGGTATTGCGGCGGCACCCTATGAAGGGCAGAATTCTGGGTTCACCATCCTCCCCAGGCGATCCGATACAGGTCGCATTTCATCAGGGAGGATGAACACATGAACATTCAGGTCCAGCAAAAAGCCGGCGAAGCTCCATTCAAATTGAAATACGGAAATTATATTGGCGGCCAGTGGGTGGAGCCGAAATCCGGACGTTATATGGATAACCTGTCGCCTGTGACCGGTCAGAAGATTTGCGAAGTTCCCCGGTCCGACGCCAGTGATATCGAGTTTGCACTGGATGCTGCGCACAAGGCGCGCGCCGCCTGGGGAACGACGAGTGCTACGGAACGCTCCAATATACTGTTGAAGATCGCGCAGCGCATCGAGGACAATCTCGAACTTATTGCGCGGGCCGAGACATGGGACAATGGCAAGCCGCTGCGTGAAACCACGCATGCCGATATTCCGCTCGCGATTGACCATTTCCGTTATTTCGCCGGTTGTATCCGTGCACAGGAAGGCTCGATCGGTCAGATTGACAATGACACGGTCGCTTACCATTTCCACGAACCTCTCGGCGTCGTTGGCCAGATCATTCCCTGGAACTTCCCGATTCTGATGGCGACATGGAAGCTTGCACCGGCGCTTGCTGCTGGTAACTGCGTGGTTCTGAAGCCTGCAGAACAGACGCCAGCGTCCATTCTGCTCGTCATGGAGCTGATCGAGGATCTACTGCCGCCGGGTGTTGTCAACATCGTCAACGGTCTTGGCCTTGAGGCCGGAAAGCCGCTGGCGCAGAGCAATCGCATCGCCAAGATTGCTTTCACCGGTTCCACTTCGGTCGGCAAGGAAATCATGCGCTATGCCGCTGATAATGTGACCAACATCACGCTGGAACTGGGCGGCAAGTCCCCCAACATCTTCTTTGCGGATGTGATGAACGAGGATGATGCTTTCCTCGACAAGGCACTCGAAGGCTTTGCCATGTTCGCGCTCAACCAGGGTGAGGTGTGCACATGCCCGTCACGCGCGCTGGTGCACGAATCGATCTATGATCGCTTCATGGAAAAGGCCATCAAGCGCGTCGAGGCCATAAGCCAGGATGACCCGCTGAATGCCGCCACCATGATCGGCGCTCAGGCTTCGCAAGAGCAGTTCGACAAGATCATGAGCTACCTCGAAATCGGCAAGAAAGAAGGCGCGAAAGTGCTGACCGGCGGCGACAAGAAGTCTCTCTCCGGCAATCTGAAAGACGGCTTCTACATCCAGCCAACGGTGTTTGAAGGCAACAACAAGATGCGGGTGTTCCAGGAAGAGATTTTTGGTCCTGTCGTATCCGTCACCACCTTCAAGACGGTCGAAGAAGCCATCGAGATCGCCAACGACACGGTCTATGGTCTTGGCGCGGGCGTGTGGAGCCGCGATACCAATCTTGCCTATCGGGCAGGGCGTGGCATCGAAGCGGGTCGCGTCTGGACCAATTGCTACCATGCCTATCCGGCTGGTGCAGCGTTTGGCGGTTACAAGCAATCGGGCATTGGTCGTGAAACCCACAAGATGATGCTGGATCACTATCAGCAGACCAAGAACCTGCTGGTTTCCTACAGCCCCAACAAGCTCGGCTTCTTCTGAGGCCAGCGTTTTCCAAGTGCTAAAAAGCAAAAAGCCGGGGCAGATGCTCCGGCTTTTTCATTGGAAACGACGGTGAAATGTATCAGTCGAAGAGGCCAGAAACAGACTGTTCCATGGCCGTGCGGTTGATCGCTTCGCCCAGCAGAGTGGCGGTGGTGATCACGCGGATATTGTGCGCAGATTGCACGGCTGTGGTTGGCTGAATGCTGTCTGTGATGACAAGTTCACGCAGCTTGGAGGATGCCACACGCGCAACGGCACCGCCGGACAGAACGCCGTGGGTGATATAGGCGGTTACGCTCGTCGCGCCGTTCTTGAGCAGGGCCTCAGCCGCGTTGCAGAGTGTGCCACCGGAATCCACGATATCGTCCATCAGCAGGCAGTCTTTGCCGGTCACGTCACCAATCACGTTCATGACTTCGGACTCGCCGGGACGATCACGGCGCTTATCTACGATGGCCAGCAGACAGTCCAGACGCTTTGCAAGCGAACGGGCGCGGACCACGCCGCCAACGTCAGGCGACACCACCACGACGTTCTTGGTGTCGTAATGTTCCTTCACGTCGCGCGCCAGAATAGGCGCGGCGAAGAGGTTGTCGGTTGGAATGTCGAAGAATCCCTGGATCTGTCCAGCATGCAGATCAAGCGTCAGAACGCGGTCCGCACCGGCTTCGGTAATCAGGTTGGCAACGAGCTTTGCCGAAATCGGTGTGCGGGGGCCAGCCTTGCGGTCCTGCCGAGCGTAACCGAAATAGGGAAGAACCGCCGTGATGCGCCTTGCAGATGAACGACGCATGGCGTCGATCATGATCAGCAGTTCCATCAGGTGGTCATTAGCGGGGAAAGACGTGGACTGAACGAGGAAGACATCCTCGCCGCGCACGTTTTCTGAGATTTCTACGAATATTTCCTGGTCAGCAAACCGCTTTACAGTGGCATTTCCAAGAGGGACATTCAGATACTTGCAGATCGCTTCGGCCAGATGCCGGTTCGAATTGCCTGCGAAAACCTTCATTGTTGCCGCCTGTTTCCATGCCAATGCTGAAGATCCTACAACGTTGCTCGCTGTGGTCTCCGCGTCGTTCTACGGGAAGGAATACCCGACCCGAATGGGTGCCGGACATGCCGTTTTGCCATGGGCGCTTTAATAGCGGTGTTGCCCGTGAATGCAATAGGTCAGAGGGTGTTAGCCTTAATTTTCATGAAAACTTTGTGACTCGGTCGAAGCTTATCCGCTTTGATTCTATCACAGGTTGCTCATCCGCGTTGAGCATTTTTCCATGACTGGTAATCCTGAAGTGTTTTAGCCGCAATTTTCTGCATGGCCGCGTCTGTTGCGCCAGACCACGGGTCTGCTCCGCGTGCAGGCACAACTTCCTGGCCCTGAAGGCGGTGAAGCCGCGCGCCATTTGCATCCAGCACATCCCACACATAGACAATGGTCACGTTGCCGCCATCGGCAAAGGCCGAGAGATAGCCTTTCAGAATATTTTCAGCCGTGGTGTCCGAAGAGGGGCGGATCGTCAGCCCTTTTGCCCGGGCTTCCGCGCCCAATTGTCTGGAAAGAGGCGTGACAGCCTGAACCGGCGCGCCAATGATCGGCAAAAACCGGATTGTGCCCGCTGATGCGCCTGATGGGAGGGCCGCCGTCTTTACCTCTGGCTGCGGCTGAACCGCAGGCATGGGCTGGTTTGCCACCGGCTTGCCGTATTGAACACCGCTGGACATGGCCTGCGCCTGGGCCTGTCGGGTGTTTTGCGGGGCGTAGGCTGGAACCTGCGATGGTATGCCCGTCGGCGTGCGGTCAGCGGCGGCGGCGACCTGATCCAGATCACCCTGATTGACGGGCGTCGACTGCACGTTGCTTTCCCCCACATTCACAAGTGGGGTCAGCGTATCGGTGGTGTTGCAGGCCGATAGGGTCAGGATCGGGATTGCGATGACCAATCCTAACCGGCGCATGTCAGATGTCCCTTCATCACGTCCTTCGCCCAACCATCATATTTTTGTAATGTAGGGTTTGAGGTCGTTGCGAGTCAAATCGAGTTTAGACCGTCAACAGATCAAGGCTGTGGCGCGAGAGTGATTCCGGCGCCCCTTCCGTGGTGAGGTAGGTCTGGCCAAGGGTCATCGCCGCGCCCGTGTCGCTGTCCATGATGATCATGTGAACGAACAGCGTCATGTTGGGCAGGATTTCCTGCGTGTTGCCGGCATAGAACATCTGGTGTTCCATCCATGAAGGAGAGAAGCGAGCGCCAAGAGAATAGCCGCAGGCATTGAGGCGGTGGCGCGTCAGTCCGCGCTCGTCCATGATGCGGGCGTGGACATCGAAGACATCCCCGAAGGTGTTGCCGGGGCGCAAGACTTCTTCGATGGCTCGGATGTTTTCGGCGCAGGCGTTGTAAAGCTCCTTGTGACGGAAATCCGGCTCGCCGATGATGATGGTGCGCATCATGGCCGCGTGGTAATGGGCGCTGACACCGGCCCATTCCAGCGTCAGCTGGTCTTTTTCGTCCAGTTTGCGGCGTCCCGCCTTGTAGCGGCACAGAAGCGCATCTGGGCCGGACCCGATGATGAACTCATTGGCGGGGTAATCACCACCGCCCGCAAAGACCGCACCCTGCATGGCGGCAAGAATATCCGCTTCGTCTGCTCCTGGGCCCACGATCTTGAGCGCGGCATCCAATGCATCATCCGCCAATTCACCAGCGCGTTTCGCATAGGCCACTTCGGCGGGGCTCTTGACCAATCTCAGACCGCTGACCACAGCCGATGCATCGATGATCTGGCAGAAGCTTGCGAGTTGATTGTCGAGGAGACGCGCGACCTTGCCCGTCATGCCGTGGGTATCGAATTCGATGCCGATGCGGCAGCCAAGCAGATCCATATCGCTCAGCAGGTCTTTGAGGTCGAGCGTTGGATCGGCATTGATGCGATCCACCCAGATGACGATGTTTTCGATATTGGAGGTCTGGCGTGCCTGGCGCAGATCGGCCGAGCGCGTCAAAAGCGTCATCGTGCCATCGGCTTTCACCACCAGCGTCTGGAAAAAGCAGTAGCCGAATGTGTCGTAGCCGGTCAGCCAGTACATGCTTTCCTGCGCAAACAGCAGGATAGCGTCCAGCTTTTCCTCTGCCATCTTCTCGCTCAGGCGGGCGCGGCGTGCCTCGAATTCGGCTGCGTCGAAGTGCAAGGCCATATCAGTTCTCCAGAATTGCTATTGCTGAAATCTGCCGTCCATAATCCGGCTCGCGGAGATGCGTGGTTCGGCGGAACGAGAAGAACCTGTCATCATCCGGGTAGGTGCAGAGATCGAGATCTTCTGCCGTCACGCCAGCGCCAGCCAGCCGGTCGACCGTCAGTTGCTTGAGATCGAAAAACGCGTGGCCCTCATTGGGCGAGGGGAAAAGGTAGGTGGCGTAGGCAGGGTTCATGTCTTCAAGGCTTTCGACACGCTCCGGTCCGACCTCGTAATTCAGGCGGCTGATGGAGGGGCCGAGGCTTGCCACGATCCGCTCCCGCTTGGCGCCAAGGCCAATCATGGCTTCGATAGTGTTTTCCAAAACGCCCGTAACGGCGCCCTTCCAGCCCGCATGGGCCGCGCCCACGACGCCGGCCTGCGCGTCCGCAAAAAGAATGGGTCCACAATCGGCGCTGAGAACGCCGATGATGATGCCCGGCGTGGCCGTCACCATCGCGTCGGCTTCCAGTCTCTCGCCATTATAGCTCACGTCGATGACGTTCACATTGGGAGAGTGCATCTGGTGAACGGTCGCGAGTTTTTCCACCGGCAGTCCGAACCATTGGGCAACGCGCCTTCTGTTTTCCATCACGGACTGGCGGACATCATGAGAGCCCAGCCCGACATTCAGACCACGATAGATGCCTTCAGAGACACCGCCGTGACGGGTGAAGAAGCCATGGCGAATGGCCTTGTTTGCGCCCGCGGCCAGCAATGGGCTCTGGATGGGCAGCGGCAGAGTTTCGTCCTGCATACGGTATCATTCCTTGGCGATGTCGCTGATTCTGAAACGAATATTCGCGTGCGAGTGTTTCCGGTTGAGCGCATCTCTTGCGATGCAGACGGCAGATTTTCTGCTTCGTATTTATCCAATGGTGGCCCAGGGGCGGTGCCCCTGTCAATCCAGGGGGCGGAATGGCAGCAGATGCACGGGCGCGCTGGACACTGCCAGCACCTTGAAAAGCTCACCCATTTTACCCGCACCTTCACCCGCCAACCGGTTGACGGCCTGGGCAATTTCCATCTCCTGATCCGGGGTGGCTTTGGATGCCAGTGCCTGCGCACGCTCCCGCAAGCCAAGGCCATAGAGGAAATCTCCCTGCGGCAGACAGCCATTGACGTGAACGCCAAAACTCTCCGCAGTTCTCATGAGGCTTTCAAAATCCACATGGCTGGTCAGATCGGCCTCGCCGGGATGGGCCAGCACCGGATCATATTCATGCATGCGAAGTGCCTGCAATGTGTCGCCAAAGCCTGAAACGATGTAGCCATAATCGATAATGAGTGCCACGCCACCCTGGCTTTTCAGCCTTTGTGCAATGGCTGTCATCACCGCTTCGCGGGCAGGGGAATATTCGAATATGGTGCCGATCGGCTGGCGCTCCGGCAGGGGCGGCAGCAGGGTGGGGTCAATGCTGGCAAGTCCGGCTGTGAAGATCAGTTCGTCATCGGCATCCATCGCCACCACCCGTTCGCGAAAGCCCTGCGGCGTCTTCACGAACTGACGGATGGGAATGGCGTCGAACAATTCGTTGGCGGCAATCAGCAAAAATCCCGGCGGGACGTCGACGAAACTTTCATGCCAGGCAATCTTGTCGCCATGGGCGGCCAGCGTCTGGCGTTGAATGTCGCTCAGTTTCGGGCTGGTTTCCACCAGATGGACCGTCATGGCGTCATAAAGCGGCGGTGCGATGCGCTGGATGACCCGCAGCATGTCAGCCATCATCGTGCCGCGTCCCGGGCCGATTTCCACCAGCCGCACAGGAGCAAGCGCGCCGTGCCGCTGCCATGCGTGGACGATGAACACGCCGAGCATCTCGCCGAACAACTGGCTGATCTCTGGGGCGGTAACGAAATCGCCGGTGCGGCCAAAGGGTTGTCGCGTTTTGTAGTATCCGTGTTCCGGGTCTGCGAGACAGAGCGCGAAGAAGTCGGTCACGCTCATGGGGCCATTGAGGCGGATGAGGGATTTTATGCGGCGTGCAAGTGGTGTCGGCATGGTGTCACCCGGTCTCTATGCTGCCGAAGCGCGGCGCGCGCGTAGAACTGCCCAAACGCCCAGCAGGAACATGGGTGTTGATAAAACCATGCCCATGGTCAACCAGTCCCCGGCAAGATAACCGATCTGCGCATCCGGCTCACGGAAAAATTCCACAAAGATTCGCGACAGTGCGTAGCCGCAGACAAAAACACCCGTCACCGTGCCGGGACGTTTCAGCGCCTTGAAGCCATAAATTAGAATGGCGAGGATAATCAGCAGGACGATGCCTTCAAGCGCTGCTTCATAAAGCTGGCTCGGATGGCGCGCAAAGGGGCCGCCCGTTGGAAAGACCACCGCCCAGGGCGCATCACTCAACCGACCCCACAACTCGCCATTCACGAAATTGGCGAGACGGCCGAAAAACAGGCCGATGGGTGCAACGGCGGCGATGATATCGAACATGCTCCAGACGCGAATGCCGTTGCGGCGTGCAAACAGAACCATGGCGATGGTGGTGCCGATGAGGCCTCCATGAAACGACATGCCACCATTCCAGATCTGCAAGGCACGGATCGGATTGGCGACGACGGCGCCCATATCGTAAAACAGAATATAGCCAATGCGCCCGCCAAGCACGATGCCGGCGGCGGCCCAGACGATGAAATCATCGAGGTGGACAGGCGTGATCGGTGATTTTTCGTGCGGCCACAGGCGATCGGCAAGGCTCAATGTTCGCGCATAATACCAGCCGAGCATAATGCCGAAGACATAGGCGATGCCATACCAATGGATTGGCAGGGGTCCCAGGTTGAACGCCACCGGATCGATATTAGGGAAAGGCATGATCGAGAACTGGGCCAGCGGTGCAAACAAATCGCGTATTCCATTGTCATTGCGTTAAGAGCAAGGAACTCAAGAGTGCTACGGTTGGGCGCCGGATACCTCTTCTATTCTTTTACCCGGCGAGAAAATGGCGATTGAAAGAGGTATGGTCAAGGCGATTCTTCGGCGCAATGATGGCCGGCCCCGTGGCGTTTGAAGCGGTGTCGCTTCCTTATTTTTCTTGCAAGGCGGCAGATGAGTGCCTACCTGAGATACATGACCCGGAAGAGCAAATGACCTTTCCAGATATTCATGAGGAAACAGCACCATGACAACGACCGGAACCAACCGAATTTTCGATGAATTCGCCAAGATCATGACTGATGCGGCCGGTGCCGCGCAGGGAATGCGCAAGGAAGTTGAATCCGCTTTTCACGCGCAGGCCGAGCGTTGGCTGAACAGCCTCGATCTCGTCAAGCGCGAGGAGTTCGAAGCCGTCCGCGAAATGGCCATTCAGGCCCGCGACGAGAATGACGCTCTGCGCGCACGCATCGAAGCCTTGGAAGCCAAGTCCTCCACGACCGCTTCCTAAGCCGCCTTTTCGATCGCTGATTCTGATGCCGGGCCTTCCCAAAGGTCCGGCATTTTTCATTTCTGTGCCGTTTCGAACCAGTTTGCGCCGCAGTGGGGATTCGGGACCCACAAGCAAGCAATTTCATTCAGTTTTTTTTAACGTCTGTGGAAACGTCCAAAAAACACAATTGGCAGAGTCAGTTATGACTCACAACTGAGGTTTCGTAAGAGGAGATATACACAGTTCTGATTGTAAAAACGGGATGCCGGGGGTGGCGCGGGGACTCGCTCGTTATACACTGATTTTCAATGATGATTCGAAACGAACCCCGTAAGCTCCAGACATGTTTACAGCGTTATTCTGGCGGCGTCGGGCATCATCCGTAAGTATTGAAATCCGGCATTTGCGTGTGCGTTTTTGTGCCTTTGCGTGCGAGACAGAACATTCATTTCCGGCTGAGAAGGTGCCGTATGAGCCTAATGGAATTTGAAGTCGAGCGTTACTCAAACCCGGTCGATATGATCGAGTTCGTTGCCGCGTCCAACGACTGGTCGTTCGAGCGCTCCGGCGAAGATGAAATCGCTATGACCGTCGAGGGCAAGTGGGCTGATTATCACGTCTCGTTCTCGTGGATGGAGCAGTTCGAAGCGTTGCATTTGGCTTGCGCATTCGATCTTAAGATCGCCGATCACCGGGTCAATGAAGTCATCCGCCTTCTGGCGCATGTCAACGGCCAGACGCTGATGGGGCACTTCGATCTGTGGCGCCAGGAAGATGTCGTCATTTTCCGTCAGTCCTTGTTGCTGGCAGGTGGCGCGGAGCCGACAAACCAGCAGGTCGAGGTGCTGCTCTCCAGCGCGCTTGAGGCTTGCGAACAGTATTTCCAGGCATTCCAGTTTGTTGTCTGGTCCGGCATGGAAGCCAAGGCTGCCATGGAAGCCGCGTTGTTCGAAACAGTCGGGGAAGCCTGAGCCTATGGTGTCGCTTGCATCTGGTCCGCTTGTTCTCATCGGCGCTGGCAATATGGGCGGCGCCTTGCTCTCTGGCTGGCTGAAAAAGGGTGTCACGGGCTCCTCGGTCATCGTGATCGATCCCGGTCCGTCCGATGCGATGATGGGCGTGATTGCGGAAGCCGGTGCCACACACCTCACCGCGCCACCGGAAGATACGGTTGCGGGCATTCTGTTTCTGGCCGTCAAGCCGCAGTTGATGGATGTTGTTCTGCCTGCGTTGAAACCGATGGTCGGGCCACAAACCGTTGTCGTGTCCATCGCGGCGGGTAAGACGCTCGATGGTATCGAAGCGCTTCTTGGCAAATCTGCTGCCATCCGCGCCATGCCGAACACGCCTGCCATGATCGGGCGCGGAGTGACCGGTGCGTTTGCCAATGAGGCGGTGAGCGAGCAGCAGCGTTCGCTCGTGGAAACGCTGCTGAAGGTCAGCGGTCCGGTTGAGTGGGTTGCGACAGAAGGCGATATAGACGCCGTTACAGCTTTATCGGGCAGTGGCCCTGCCTACGTCTTTTATCTCGTGGAGTGCATGGCAGAGGCAGGTCGCAAATGCGGCTTGCCGGCGGACCTCGCCATGCGCCTGGCACGGGAAACCGTCGCGGGGGCTGGTGAATTGCTTCATCAGTCCCCCGAGGACGCTTCACGCCTGCGCAAGAACGTCACGTCGCCCGGCGGCACGACTGCGGCAGCACTCTCGGTTCTGATGGATGACAACGGCATGCAGCCGCTGTTCGACAAGGCCATTGCTGCCGCCAGAAAACGCGCCGAAGAACTGGCTGTTTAAAGAGGGCCTCGATGAGTGAGCCGATCACCTATGCCGACTTCGAGAAAGTCGATATCCGCATCGGCACTGTTGTCGAGGTTGAAGCTTTTCCCGAGGCGCGCAAGCCTGCATTCAAGCTGAAAATCGATTTCGGGCCAGAGATCGGCGTCAAGAAATCCTCTGCCCAGATCACTGTGCATTACACGCCTGAAACCCTTATGGGGCGGCAGGTTATGGCTGTGGTCAATTTTCCGCCACGCCAGATCGGTCCTTTCCGCTCTGAAGTCCTGACGCTCGGTTTTGCTGACACCGACGGTGCCATCGTGCTGGCAGGTGTGGAACGTGCCGTTCCCAACGGCGAGAAGATGTGCTGAGGCAAGCGGTCTCCGCGATCTCAGACCGGGATTTTCACGATCACCCTCAATCCACCCTGCGGACTGTCATCCAGCGTCACGTCACCACCATGGCTTCGGGCGATGTCGCGCACGATGGACAGGCCAAGCCCGGTGCCGGAGGCGTCGAGGTTTCGTGCTTCATCCAGGCGATGAAACGGCTTGAACACATCCTCCCGTGAGTGCTCAGGAATACCCGGGCCATCATCATCGAAGACGAAGCTAATCGATTTCGGTGCCTTGCGGATTTCGACGGCAAGCGTGGTGGCATAGCGGTGCGCATTCGCGGCCAGATTTCCGAGCAGGCGTGAGAATGCAGTGGGGCGAACGGAAAGCTCCTGAATGCCATTGAGCTGGTAGCTGAAGGTCTTTCCGCAGGACTGGAAATCATTGGCAAACCTGTCGAACAGGGGGCCAAGTTCCAGCGTTCCAACCGTCTCTTCTGTGTCGTCGCGTGCGAAGGCCAGATAGGCTTCCAGCATGGACTGCATATCGTCGACGTCCTTGTCCAGTCCTTCAAGATCGGGGTTGTCAGCCGCCAGCGCCAGCTGAAGCTTGAAGCGCGTCAGGATGGTGCGAAGGTCATGGCTGACGCCGTTCAGCATTGCGGTTCGCTGTTCCATCTGGCGTTCGATGCGCTCCCGCATCAAAATGAAGGCAAGGCCCGCGCGGCGTACCTCATCGGCACCTCTGGGCGAATAGGCTGTCATTTTCTGCCCACGACCAAAGCTTTCTGCGGCTTTTGCCAGCGCCAGAATGGGTCTGATCTGGCCACGCAGGAACAGAATGGAAATTCCAAGCAGAACGAGCGAAGCACCCGCCATCCAGACGAGGAAGATATGCGTGTTGGAAGCATAGGCCTGGCTGCGACGCGTGAAGACGCGCAGGGTCTTGTCATCAAGCTGGATGCGTATTTCCACCAGCGCACCATTGCCGAAAGTGTCGAGCCAGAAGGGCTTGCCAATCTGCTGGCGAATCTGGTCTGCCAGAATGGTATCGAGGATGGAGAACAGAGGTTGTGGTCGCGCCTCCGGCAACTTCTGTTTCGGCTCTATATAGACACTGAGATCGAGCTTCTCGCGCGCGATGTTGATGACCCGCTGGTAGTCATCTTCCTCAGGGTCGGTTTCCAGCAATTCGATGACGGCTGCAATATCGCGGGTCACGGCGGCAGAGAGGCGCTCGGTGACAAGCTGCCAGTGGCGTTCCATGAACACAGCAGCGACAACGACCTGCAATAGGACCATGGGCAGAATGATGATGAGAAGCGAGCGTGTGTAGAGGCCTGTCGGCAGCCAGTGCCGCAGCCACCGGGCGGAAGAACGCCAGGCTCGCATGGGGGCGCTGTCTTGAACTGCGGTCATCAAATCGCCGATTGCCATTTTCGCCCACTCTCACTCGCCTGCGCAGGGCACAGGCTTTTAATCGACACTCAGACGATAGCCGATGCCACGCACTGTCTGCAGGTAAACAGGGTTTGCAGGGTCATCCTCGATCTTGCGACGAAGCCGGTTGATCTGCACGTCGATGGTGCGTTCGCCCACATCTGCCTCGGCATCCACAAGCTCGTGGCGCGGAATGGTTTCGCCGGATCGCAGAGCGAACAGAAGCATGATGTCCTGCTCGCGGTCCGTCAGCCTTATGATATCAGCACCGCGCCGCAATTCCTTGCGGGGCACGGAGAAATTATAGGGCCCGAAGATGATCTGTTCGATCTTTGGCGTGTCGGGCGAAGCGTTGCGCCTTAGAATGTTGTTGATGCGCAGCACCAGTTCACGCGGATCAAACGGCTTTGCCAGATAGTCGTCGGCACCAGCCTCCAGACCCGCAATCCGCGCATCAGCTTCCGAACGGGCCGTCAGAAGAATAACGGGAACGGACTTGTTTTCGTTGAGCGACTTGGTCAGCGACAATCCGTTTTCGCCGGGCATCATCACATCGAGGATAAGCAGGTCGAAGCGTATGCCTTCCATCTTCCGGCGTGCTTCGGCGGCATCTGCTGCCGCGGTAATTCGGTAGCCCTTGTCACCCAGAAAGCGCTGAAGCAAAGCGCGAATACGCGAGTCGTCATCCACGATCAGCAGGTGAGGGGCGTCGTCATCCGCCAATGGCTGCCGGGGCGAATTGCTCACCATGTCATTCCTCCACTGCGTTCAAAACTCTGTCGGTGGCGGGATCACGCATGCGCGCCAGAAATTCGCGCACGCATGCCCGCGCTTCAGGCTGCATGGCTTCCAGCGCCCGGTCGATCCGGCGAGACTGGGGATCGCTAAGTGCCAGCGCCAGCTCACGACCGGTCAATGTCGGATAGAGCCTGCGCTGGCGGCGATCTTCAGGCCCGGCCATCTGGCGGATATAGCCATCATCGATGAGTTGTTTCAGCACGCGGGCAAGGCTTTGCTTGGTAATCTGCAACGTGTCCAGCAGGTCGGCCACGGTCATGCCCGGCTGGCGGCAAACAAAATACACCACGCGGTGATGCGCCCGGCCATAATCCAGCTTGGATAGGATCACATCAGGGTCGGACACGAAATCCCGGTAGGCAAAGAAAAACGCTTCGATCGTATCGAAGTCGATCTTTCCGTCATCGACATGCGGAAGCGCAGGGGCTTGCTTGGAAGCGGTCTTTTTCAGCGACTGCGCAGGCACTGTCATTCCTTCATTCTGGCTGGCCACGGGTGCCGGTTGGTACACATGCCGAGACACTACCCGAAAATGCGGCGAACGGGAGGATAGGCGTGATCATTTTGTGTTGCGATCGATAATATGGTGTCGGCTGGACATCAACATCAATATGGGCAAGCAGGCCGGTGAACGCAAAAGAGCGCGGACATGCCGCGCTCTCCCGTCATTCAAATTTGAAATCGAATGCTTACTCGTAGACGTAAACAACACGACGTGTGCTTGGCTCTACCAGAACCGCACGATCGTTGATGCGCACATAGCTGTATTCGTAATCAGGAACAGCCACCATCTGCGCACCAGCGGGAACCGTCGTGCCAACAACGACGTCGCCATCATAGGTGATCGTTTCACCCGGATGCTGGTCAATGTACGTCATGACCTGCTCAGGTGGGTTTACTTCGCCAACGCGGCCGAGGTTCGGGTCACCCGGGTTCGGCTCTGCCTGAACATTGGATGTCTTCTCATAGGTCACCACAGGCACGTTGATGTCGCTGCGGCGCTCACGAAGAACAACCGGCGCGCCTTCATACATCACGTTGAGATAATCGGCATTCGCCCAACCACGCAGGCCGTTCACCTCGACGCGGCACCAAGCGCTGCCGTCGATGCAGCCATCAAGCACAGCATCGCTGCCGCGTGTCGCCAGACCGACTTCCGGGTAGTCCTCACCAGGACCGGACCGCACGGAAAGATCGGACGCTGTCGTGGCAACCATTGCTGCATTGGCATATCCGGCGAGCAACGCAAAAGCGCCACCGGCAATCATAGTCTTGAGCATCTTGTTCATTGGTCTCACTCCTTTGAAGGTCGGGGCAAGAACGCGCGAACATCAGGTCTGTTCCGAATTTCATGATCGCTAAAATACAATCTGCTCATACCGATTGGATATTGCACAGGCTTCGCAAACGCCGCCGCTTTGTTGTTTAACCGTGATGAGCAGTCTATAGAGATGCTGTTTTTTGAGAAGGAGAGACCATGGGTAAGCTACAGGCGGGCATTATTCCCGTGACGCCATTTCAGCAGAATTGCACGATCCTTTTCGATGAAGACACCAAGGAAGGCGTGATTGTCGACCCGGGTGGCGATGTCGATGTCATCATCCAGACGGTGACCGAAAACGGTATCACGCTGAAAGAAATCTGGCTCACACATGGTCATCTCGATCATGCTGGCGGGGCAAAGGAGCTGAAGGAAAAGCTGTCTCTGCCCATCATCGGCCCGCATGAGGATGACAAGCCGCTTCTGGAGCGCATAGAAACGCAGGCGCAGACCTATGGCATTCCCGGCCTTCAGAATGTGTTGCCGGATCGCTGGCTGGAGGATGGGGCCACCGTCTCCTTCGGCGATCACGTCTTTGAGGTCTACCATTGCCCCGGCCACGCACCCGGCCACGTCATTTATTACAACCGTGCGCAGGCTTTCGCCCATCTTGGCGATGTGTTGTTCAGCGGCTCGATTGGCCGGACGGATCTTCCCGGCGGCAACCACGAGCAATTGCTCGCCTCGATCCGAGACAAGGTGCTGCCATTGGGTGATGACGTCGGCTTTATCTGCGGCCACGGCCCCGGAGGTCGCATTGGCGAGGAGCGCCGCACCAATCCCTATCTCAAGGGCATCTAGTCGGCAGCCTAAAAGGTTGCAATTGCGTGAGTATGACACGCGCGACGGCAGGGTCGCGCGTTTCAACCGCCAGTGGGCATTGTGTGTTCCTGCCCGCAAATCAAAAAAACCCGGCATTCCTGCCGGGCTTCAACGAGAATAGAAAGTCGTCAGAGGTTAGCCGTCGATCTGGAGATTGACTGCTTTTGGTCCTTTGCCGCGACGATCAGGTTCAGTGTCGAAGCTTACTTTCTGGTTTTCCGAAAGAGCGGACAGGCCAGAAGCCTGTACGGCAGAGATGTGAACAAAGATATCGGCGCCACCATTGTCTGGTTTGATGAAGCCGAAGCCCTTGTCTGTATTAAAGAATTTAACGGTGCCAGTCTCGGCCATGCATCAGGTCCTTTTCGCTCTGCCCGTGTTCAGCTCCAGGCAGCATTACAGTTTTGCCCGTGAGGGCGTACGGCAGGCAGTTTTTGAATGTTGAGAATATGGACCTTTGCGTGGAAAGCTTTTGACGTTCTGATCAACGTTATTTTGTCCCCGCCGCTCGGAGTTTTTATCCCCGAGGCATTTGTTTTTTAGGCCTTCCCATGCTCGTAACTCGCCTGAACAGCAACAGATTGCTGTGTTTATTCTAAATTGGCAAGCAAAACTTTTGTGCCATATTCCGCGCCCGTTCACCTCTTTCAAAGCCGTTTTTGCGGCCAATAGCAGATTTTTTCTCGTGCTTTAGCAGTTGTGAAACGAAAACATCGCAATCGATAGGATTTTACACAAAATTTCGCGCAAAAAGAGTAAAGCTTTTCGGAGTATAGGTTCGCGTGAAGCTGTGTATTTTAAGAAATGCCCGTGGGGTTTTTGCGTTTTGACAATTCAGGAACCAGTTCAACCAGCAATATTGCGGTGAAAATAATGGCGCAGCCAATATAGCCTGCGGGCGAAATTTTTTCCTGCAGGAACATTGCCGCAAACATGGCCCCAAACAGGGCTTCGGACGATAGAAAGATCGCGGCCTGAGGCGCTGTCGTATAGCGTTGACCGATCACTTGCAGCACGAAAGCCAGGCCCGAGGAGACGAGACCGACATAAAGGATCTCATAGATGGAGGATGCGATAGCCGTGTAGTTGATAGGCTCCACGAAAGCGCCCGCGAGCATGCTCAGCACTGCACAGACGGCAAACTGTGTGCAGGAGAGTGCAAGGGGCCGGTTGCTTTGCATGACGAACCGCCCCGCCAGCGTGATCTGGATTGCCCAGAAGAAGGCGCAGACGATGCTCAGCATGTCGCCGGTGGTCAGGCTGCTCATGCTTCCTCCCGACAGGAGAAAAATACCGCACAGCATCATCAACGCGCCGGGCCAGACGACCCAATGCGGGTAGCGTCGGTAAATGACGACGGCGATGACCGGCACGAAGATGACATAGAGGGCGGTGAGGAAACTGGAATTGGTGACGGATGTCGTCAACAGCCCGACCTGCTGGGTGGTTGCTCCCATGAGGAGGGCAAGACCGACGAGAATGAACGCCTTGAACTCGCCCCGGCTCGGCGGTGACTTCAAGCGGCGGGTTTCCATCATCGCGAAGGGCAGCACGGCAAATGCGGCAATGGCAAAGCGCAGACCTACAAACCATAGCGGGCCAATCGTATCCATGGCGGTGGATTGCGCCACGAAGCCGCCACCCCAGATCGCAGCGGCGAGCAAGAGAACGAGATTGGCTTGAATGCGGGTCATGGGTCACCAAAAGCAGGGGCCGTGCGACCGCATAACCCTTTTCAACGTGGCGCTGATCTATCAGCTAAGAATTGCCACGGCAAGAACAGGCGAGGGGCCTTTGCAGATGGTTCGAAGCGGGCCGATCAGTCGCGGCGCTGGCGCTGGAATGTCTCGCGAATGCTGTTCACTGTCAGCATGATGCCACCAACGGCCAGGGTCGCAAAACCTGTGACCAGAAGGACGATGACGAATATGCGGTCGGATGCCTGGGAGATGGGGGCGGCGGCAATGGCGGATGTGTGGATGGGATCTACCATTTCAGCGGCATGGGATGATGTGGCCAGCCCGGCTGCCATGGTGATCATCACGATAAGGGCGGCCAGCGCCATCCATAGCGTGAAAAGTATCCGTTGCATTCTCAGCCGGTCTGCAGACTTCCGATCATTGAGAAACATCGTTGCGGTCCCTGTTGCACGTCGTTGCGTGTCGAATTTTTTTAAGAAATGGAAGTCATGCGTCGCTGCAATCAGATTGCGCGACGAGGCTTTAAAATTGGCTTGGAAGTGGACGCCATGGAGACCGAAATCGGACCGTCCGGCGTATTTATTGTGGCCATATCAAGGCAGTGGTTAACGGGGTTTAAACAGCGTTCAAATTCCGCGTTTTCCGAAGGTGCGAACCGGTTTTGGACCACGCGGCTCAACCGGTGCTTTCGGGCGTGAAGCCTCCTGTCGCGGCGCAGCATATGCGGGTGATCGAGCTCCAGAGGCAAGCTCCGGGAACCGGTCGTCGAAGGTCGTCGGTGCCAGCTCGGGGCGGGCCAGCGCATAGCCCTGCATCAGCGAGACACCGAGGTCCCTGCAGATGGCGATTTCGCGTTCTTCCTCGAGCGCTTCGAAAATCGGCTCGATACCTTCGCTCTCGAACTGTTTGACGATGACGCGCAGCAACGCAGCCCCCGCCGAATTGCGCATAAACTCGCGTGCCCAGGCTGCCTCAAATTTCACGTAGTCTGGCTTGATCAGCTTCACGCGCTCAATATCGGTATCGCCGGCCACGAAGCCGGGAAGGGCAACGCGAAACCCCATGGCGCGCATGTGTCCGGCAAAATCTGCGAGAAGGCTCGCCTCGGAGGCGCCGTTCTCGGCAATTTCGCACACGATGCGATCCGCAGACATGCCCGCTTGATGAGCCGAGAGCCGCATGCGCTCCACTTCCTGCCGCATCTTTGCCGGGGTGCGAAACAGGCCGGGATGAAAGTTGACGAAGATTCGGGCGCGTGTGCGCTCCAGCGCGCCGGTGTTCAATATGTGGATGGTGCGCAGAATGCTGTCTATGGCCTCGATATCGCCGGGTCGCACCTGAGCGAACAATTGGGCCGGCGGCACGAGCTCAAGCCCCTGATAGGGGCGAACGAGACCCTCGAAGGAATCGATATCGAGACGCCCATCGGGCAGGCGCCGAAAAATCGGCTGGAGCGCAGATTTCAATGTGAAAGGCGCATAGGTCGTGGACCAGGAGCCATCAGCTTCGCGCACAAGATTGGAGAAAATGCTTTTCGGTGTCATGTCGGTGTACCCGGAAGATCATTTCAACCTGTACACAGTAACGCAAAAGCGTTTCGTGCTGGTTAAGCAGCTTATAAAATGCCGTGGGGTAACGTTTTCATGGCAATTGGTCTTGAAAGAGACGTTGTCTTTCTACATACCAAGTCGCGCAGAGGGCGACCGTCGCAGACCTCTGCCGATGTCAATTTCAACAGGACCGATAAAAATGGCCTTCCTTGCCGACATTCTTTCCCGCGTAAAGCCTTCCGCTACCATCGCCGTTTCCCAGAAAGCCCGCGAATTGCAGGCGCAGGGTCGCGATGTCATTGGTCTTGGCGCAGGCGAGCCGGATTTCGATACGCCCGACAATATCAAGGAAGCAGCCATTGCCGCGATTAACGCAGGCAAAACGAAATACACGCCGGTTTCGGGTATTCCCGAGCTGCGCAAAGCCATCGCTGAAAAGTTCAAGCGCGAAAACGGCCTGGACTACAAGCCAGAGCAGACAATCGTCGGCACGGGTGGAAAGCAGATTCTTTTCAATGCCTTCATGGCAACGCTTAACCCCGGCGACGAAGTTGTTATTCCAACACCTTATTGGGTCAGCTACCCTGAAATGGTGTCGATCTGCGGTGGCACGCCGGTGTTTGTTCAAACAACGCTGGAAGGCAATTTCAAGCTGACGGCGGAAGCCCTGGAAAAGGCCATCACGCCAAAGACCAAGTGGTTCCTGTTCAACTCTCCTTCCAACCCATCGGGTGCGGCTTACACCCATGATGAGTTGAAGGCGCTGACCGATGTTCTCGTCAAGCACCCGCATGTCTGGGTTCTGACAGACGACATGTATGAGCACCTGACCTATGGCGATTTCAAATTCGTCACGCCTGTCGAAGTCGAGCCATCGCTCTATGACCGCACATTGACGATGAACGGCGTTTCCAAGGCCTATGCAATGACCGGCTGGCGTATTGGTTACGCCGCTGGCCCGTTGCAGCTCATCAAGGCCATGGACATGATCCAGGGCCAGCAGACGTCAGGCGCGACATCCATCGCGCAGTGGGCAGCCGTGGAAGCGCTCAACGGCACGCAGGACTTCATTCCGGCCAACAAGAAGATCTTCGAAGGCCGTCGTGATCTGGTTGTCTCCATGCTCAATCAGGCCAAGGGCATCAATTGCCCAATGCCTGAAGGTGCGTTTTACGTTTACCCATCCTGCGCTGGCCTCATCGGCAAGACAGCCCCTTCGGGCAAGGTCATCGAGACGGACGAGGATTTCGTGACCGAGCTTCTGGAAACGGAAGGCGTTGCTGTTGTTCACGGCTCGGCCTTCGGCCTCGGCCCTAACTTCCGCATTTCCTACGCGACATCCGAGAAGTTGCTGGAAGAGGCGTGCAACCGCATTCAGCGCTTCTGCGCAAACTGCCGCTAATCGCGATTTTCTAATATCGAAGGCCCGGTCTAGACCGGGCCTTTTTGATTCATAGCCCCAAAAACAGCAGCATCACGAAGGCTGCGAACAGAATGAAGTGCGTCATGCCCTCAATGGCGTTCGTCTCACCGTCGTTGAGGTTGATAGCGGCGGCGAACAGGGTGATGAAGACCATCACAGTCTGCACCGGCGTCATGGCCATGATGAAGGGCTGACCGGTGTAAAGCGCAATGCCCTCCATGACCGGCACGGTGAGGATGACGGTGGATAGCGATGCGCCCATGGCGATGTTGACGACCGACTGCATGCGGTTGCGAAGGGCAGAGCGCATGGCCGTCATGATTTCCGGTGCTGCCGATATCGTGGCCACCACAACGGCCATCAATGCCAGCGGCGCGCCGCTGCCTTCCAGCCCGTTGCTGAGGAATGTCGACATGAATTCCGCCAACGCGCCGATGATGACGACGCCGATCAGAATGATGGCAATCGAGTAGGAGGCGGGGCCATTTTCATCGTGCTCATCCGCTTCTTGCTGCTGCTCGGCGGCGGATTTCTTGCGCTCGTTGCGCGGATAGCTGTAGCTGAAGAAGTAGCTGTGTGGACCGACCTGCATCTTCAGGAACAGCGCATAGAGCGTAATCATCGCACCGATGGTGAAGATTGAATAATAGTGCCACTTCGCCTGCGGAATGAATTCCGGCACGATCATCGAGATACCCATGGCGGTCAGAATCATCACGACATAGGTGCGCGCCGAATCGTCATTGTAAGGCTGTTCGCCGTGGCGAAGGCCGCCCAGCAGTGCGGCAATGCCGAGAATGCCGTTGATGTCGATCATCACGGCGGAATAGATCGTATCGCGCACCAGAGTGGGCGAGGTGGATTCCTGCATGATGATGGCCAGGATCAGCACCTCTACGGCCACGGCAGAAAGCGTCAGGATCATCGTGCCATAGGGGTCTCCCACCTTGGTCGCCAGAATTTCGGCATGATGGGCAACCCGCATCGACACCAGAATAATGACCCCGATCAGCGCTGTGGCGACGATAAAGGACAGCGTCTTGCTTTGCTCCATCACCATATGCTCGGCGAAATAAGCGGCAATGGCGCAAGGCACGGCTGCAAGCAGCATACGCTCCTGTTTCAGCCTGGTGGCAATCGACATATTCGGCCTTCCGTATCATGGACTGATCAAAACCAATGCTGCGGCAAGATGTGACATTTGCACATTGGGCGATTTGGTAGGATAGTGGTGTTCAAGGACCTGGCGATTGTGCCGCGATCTCGTTCTTCAAATGCACGTTAGCGGCAAAGGTTGCCACGCTCCTTCAATCTATCAGGAGGAAGTGCGCATGACCAAAGTGGTCTACGAGATTGTTGAGCATGATGGAGGCTGGGCCTACCGAATGAGCGGCGCTTATTCCGAGGCATTTCCATCCCACTCCGACGCCGTTCAGGCAGCCCGCATTGCCGCTGCCGAACAGCAGGTGGGTGGTGAAGACGAAGAAATCTACTATCAGGATGAACGCGGCCGCTGGCATGTGGAACACAGCCTTGGCGGTGACAGGCCAGAGGCCGAAGTGGTGGACCGCGCAGGGACTTCGGCTGAGTGACGGAGCGGGCGCCAGCATTTCTGTGGTATCGACTATTCATGCAAGTTCGCAGATATTTCGCGATCCGTTGGTTGATGTGAGCCGACTTTGCGATATAGGCAAGTTTGCCACCAATCGGGATGTATCTGCGTGCCAGAATATGAAAACGAATTTTTAGGTCACGATGTTTACATTGTCACTGTCATTGACAGAGGCTTTGTTGAACTAGCCGGCGTAATGCTCAAAAGCCTGGTTGCGAACGGTGAGGTCGAGAATTATAAATTAGTAGTCGTTTGCGACGACTTAAGGTTGCGCGACAAGGATAAGCTTCGCGAGTGCGCACGTCCCTACACTATTGATTTTAAAGACTTGACTGCATCCGAGATCGCAAAAATAAGCTTTTTACCAACAAATAGTAACTGGAGCAGGGCTATTTATGCACGATTGCTTCTGCCAGAATTGCTTAATGTCGCGCACGGAAGAATTCTTTATCTGGACGCCGATATCCTCATTCTCCGCAGTCTTCGTTCATTACTTTCGATCAACTTGCAGCAATTTCCCGTTGCCGCATGCGGCGGGGTGTCTACGGACGTAGCATTACGTTTAGAACTCGATGCCTCAACCAAGACGTTGAATTCTGGTGTCCTTCTGGTCGATGTCGAAAATTGGCGCCGTGACCGCGTATCAGAGAAATGTATCGCTACTGCGCTTGAAAAAACATCATTGCTAAAGTTTTTTGATCAAGACGCGCTCAATATAGCATTATCAGGCAGATTTTTACCTCTTGGCTCCGAGTGGAACAATCCTGGCCAAGGTGATCTCTCCCAAGTGGCTGTTCTCCATTTTACTCACGAAAAGCCTAACTCGGTGCAGTGCCGCCATCCGGCGAAACACTTATATTTACAATATAGAAAAGCTACACCGTGGGCTAACAAGCCGCTTCAGTCGGTCTGGTACAAAAGAATGAAGCGCATCAGATACTCAATTAAAAGAAGACTTCGGCTGTTATAAGGTTCAGGTGCCACGCACGCAATGCGTGCGTGGCACTTTTCGAGTTAGGCAAGCGCCGGGTAGTCGGTGTAGCCTTCTGCGCCGCCGCCATAGAACGTCTGCTGGTTCGGCTCGTTGAGCGGTGCGTTGTCCTTCAGGCGCTGCACCAGATCCGGGTTGGAGATGAACGCCTTGCCGAAGGCAACCGCATCAACCTTGCCGCTGTCCGTCGCGCTGATGGCTGTTTCACGGTCGTAACCGTTGTTTGCGATCCACAGGCCCTTGCCGCCGGCACTGGTATAGGCCGCTTTCAGTGCATCATAATCGAAGGGCTGGTCGCCCTGCTTGAAATCACGCGGGCCACCCGTTGCACCTTCGATCACGTGGATGAAGGCAAGACCGCGGCCACCCAGTTCGCGTGCAACATATTCGAACAGCGGCTGAGGCTCTGCTTCGAAAATGTCGTTGGCAGGTGTGACCGGGGAGAGGCGAACGCCTGTGCGGCCTGCGCCGATTTCCTTGGCCACCACGTCAACGATTTCGAGCAGGAAGCGTGCGCGGTTTTCGATCGAGCCGCCATATTCATCGGTACGCTGGTTGGTGCCGGACTTCAGGAACTGATCGATCAGGTAGCCATTGGCCGCGTGGATTTCGACGCCGTCAAAACCGGCATCGATGGCCGCGCGGGCGCCCTTGCGGAAATCATCCAGAACGACCGGAATTTCGCTGAGGCCCAGTTCGCGTGGTTCGGACGTCTCGGCGAAGGTGCCGGTGCCGTCATCATTGATGATGTAGGTCTTGGAATTGGCCCTGATGGCAGATGGTGCAACCGGCTGGCCGCCGTGGGGCTGGAGCGATGTGTGCGAGACGCGGCCAACGTGCCAGATCTGCGCGACAATCTTGCCGCCAGCCTTGTGAACACCCTCGGTCACGGCCTTCCAGCCATTGATGGATTCCTGCTTGTAAAGGCCGGGAACATCCGCATAGCCCTGTCCCTGCTGGGAAACGGGTGTGCCTTCAGTCACGATCAGACCAGCCGTCGCGCGCTGCTCGTAATAGGTGGCGTTCAGGTTGTTAGGAATGGCGCCCGGGGAGCGGTTGCGCGTCAAAGGGGCCATGACGACGCGGTTTGCCAGGGAAATATCGCCAGCCTGTGCCGGTTCGAACAGTTTTGTCATGAAATTGCTTTCTCTTCTTGGAGGTCGAGAGCGCCGAAATAGGCGCGCTTAAAGCTTCTGGTTCAGATAGCTGAGAAACTGGGAGATATTGTCCTCGTCACGCTCATAAAAATTCCACTGCCCAACCTTTCGCGATCTGACCAGCCCGGCTGCCTGCAGGGCAGCGAGGTGGGACGAGACTGTTGATTGCGATAGGCCCGATATCTCGAACTGGTGCGCGCACACGCCCATTGTAAAAGGATGTGCCTGATTGAAGTGCTGTTCCGGCTGCTTCAGCCATTCCAGAAACTTCAACCGAACCGGATGAGCAATGGCCTTCAAGGCGTCTTCGTGGTTCATATCTTTCTCGTATATCTGTCCATTACGATATTTATATCGGGCATGATCGATATCAAGGGCAGGGCGCAAATTTCTTTCCCCGGGCTTCCCAGGCCAAAAAAAAGGCCGCTGGATTTCTCCGCGGCCTGACAGTTTGAAGGTCGAGACCTCCAGAGGGGAACAGCTGATGGGGCCAACAGGAGCCCGCTACAGCTTTAGAGAATATGGAATTGCAAGCGTTCAAGAACAAGGGCCATTTGTTCAACAAACGGTTGTTCAGAAGAAAATTATTGCGGGTAAAAAAAGAGGGCCACCGGATTACTCCAGGGCCCTTATAAGTGTGAAGGTTAAAAAACCTCCAGAGGGGAACAGCTGACGCGGCGGAACTGGGAGGAAAAGCCGCCGTGTGCATCAGCTGTGTGCGATATGATGCTTATTTGGGCATCGTTCAACTGTTTTTTGTGCAGGCCAGCCCTGCGCCTCACGCATCGCTCGGAAATCTTGTCATATTTATTTCGCATTGCTTTACACAATGACATAGGCCAGCAAGGCTGAATTGCCTGCTAATTCTCTGTTTCAAAACGATAAATACGAATTTTTGGTATCAGAAATTCCAGTTGCGCGCCTTGGCAACAACGAAATCCCGGAAGACTTTCAGCTTGGCTGCATTCTTCAATTCATCTGGGTAGCAGAAATAGGTATCGAACGACGGAATATCTGCGGGCAGGGAAAGCTGGATAAGGCCGGGGTCGCGGCCAACAATATAGTCCGGCAGGCAGGCGATGCCGATGCCCAGCAGGCAGGCGCGCTTGATGGATGTCTGGCTGTTGATCTGTAAATGCGCAAGGCGGGTATTATCGGATGAGCGCCCGGCATTTTCCAGCCAGTTCACATCAAGAAGATAGTTCGGTGCTGGCTCTCCAAACGAGATGACCTTGTGGTTATCCAGATCCTCGATGGACTGAGGCTCGCCATAGCGGTTGATGTAGGAGGGGGCTGCATAGACGTGCATGTGCACGGTAAACAGCTTGCGCTGGATCAGATCGGACTGCTGCGGCTGGCGCAGGCGAATTGCGCAGTCTGCGTGGCGCATGTTCACATCCAGCTCTTCATTGTCGAGAATGAGCTGGATCGACATTTCGGGATAAAGCTGCAGGAACTCCTGCACCTTGTCCGTCAGCCATCCCTGGCCAAGGCCAACGGTAGTGGTGACGCGCAATTTGCCGCTCGGCTTCTCCGTCGTTTCGGTTAGCTGCATCTTGACCGTTTCAAGCTTCAGCAGAACGTCGTGCGCGGTGCGGTAGAGCAACTCGCCCTGTTCGGTCAGGATAAGGCCGCGCGCATGGCGGTGGAACAGCTTGACGCCGACATCCTGCTCAAGCGCGCTGACCTGACGGCTGATGGCCGATTGCGAAAGGTGCAGCTTATCTGCTGCATGGGTGAAAGATCCAGCTTCGGCAGCCGCATGAAATATGCGCAGTTTGTCCCAGTCTAACGGCATAGGCATGCGGTGTGTCGCCCTTCTTATTCTGCGGCAACGGCAAGCGGCGCTTGCGCTGCGAGATATCTTTCGGCTTCAAGTGCAGCCATGCAACCCATGCCTGCGGCAGTGATGGCTTGGCGATAGGTATCATCCGTCACGTCGCCAGCAGCGAATATTCCGTCCACATCGGTCGCGGTCGAATCGGGTGCTGTCCACATGTAGCCGTTTGGCTTCAGCTTCAGCTTGCCTTCGAACAGCTCCACAGCTGGCGCATGGCCAATGGCCACGAATACGCCGTGAACCGGCATTTCGGTGATATCGCCAGTCTGCGTGTTGCGAATTCTAGCGCCGGTGACCGATGGCGGCATGGGTGGCTTGGCAGGCGTGCCGACAATCTCGGCAATCTCGCTGTTCCACAGAATGTTCACATTCTCCTTAGCGAACAGGCGCTCCTGCAAAATCTTCTCGGAGCGGAAGCTATCGCGGCGGTGAACGACGGTGACCGACTTGGCGATGTTTGAAAGGTAGAGAGCCTCTTCCACGGCGGAGTTGCCGCCGCCAACCACAATCACATCGCGGTTGCGATAGAAGAAGCCATCGCAGGTGGCGCAGGCGGAAACGCCAAAGCCCTGGAAATGCTGCTCGCTCTCAATGCCGAGCCACTTGGCCTTGGCACCGGTGCAGATGATGAGCGTATCGGCTGTCCACACAGCGCCGGAATCGGTTTTGACCGTGAAGGGGCGGCGGGTCGTCTCAACCTCGGTCACGAGGTCGTTCACGATCTCTGTGCCCACATGGATTGCCTGCTTCAGCATCTGGTCCATCAGAAACGGACCCTGAATAGGATCGGCATAGCCGGGGTAATTCTCGACATCAGTGGTGATCATCAATTGGCCACCCTGTTCCATGCCGGCGATGAGAACAGGCTCGAGCATTGCACGGGCGGCATAGATTGCGGCTGTGTAGCCTGCGGGACCGGAGCCGATGATCAGGACTTTTGCGTGACGGGCAGACATGGAACATTCCTTTCAAAACAAGGTGGCAGATGGGGACAGCCATGTTCCTGGCTCTATCGCGATACACCTTTTCGTTGTCTGGTATTTAAGGGCGTCCTGCGCCGATATTCAAGGGCAGCCTTGCGTTTCCAACAGCCCATACGGAACTCTACACGTAATTTTGTGTCGTGCCATTGAACTATTATTGCGAATCCCGCCGTGAAGAGTAGAAGGAAGCATAAAGCCGAACAAGGAAGACCCGCGTGGCCAGCGTCGAACTCGATGCCATCGATCTGAAAATACTGCGCGAATTGCAGCGCGATGGGCGCATGACGAATGTCGAACTGGCGGACCGCGTCGGCATTTCCGCGCCGCCATGCCTGCGCCGGGTGCGCAAGCTGGAAGAGGCCGGTATCATCGAAGGCTATCACGCCATGCTGAACGCGCCCAAGCTTGGCTTCGACCTCGTGGCCTTCTGCATGGTGGGGCTGAAGCGCCAGTCCGAAACCAACCTCAAAGCCTTCGCCGCAGCCACAGAACGCTGGCCTCTGGTGCGCCAGGCTTGGATGGTCTCAGGCGAAAGCGACTTCCTCCTCCACTGCGTCGCCGAAAACCTCACACGCTTCCAGGACTTCGTGATCGAAGTGCTGACTGCGGACGAGCATGTGGATACCGTGCGCACCATGCTGACCATACGCCAGGTCAAGCGAGCTGGCCTGGTTGGGGTGTGATGCGCAATCGTTTCAAGTATTTGTCTTCGACTGTCGTTGAAAGCTGAGCATATGAATATCGACATTTCAATCGTAGCAGGCCGACGCCCCGACCTCCTTGAAAGAACGCTGGAAAGCTTTTCGCAGAATGCTTTCCGCTTTCATAATGTCGTCAACGTCTATGCCAACATCGACCCCATTTTTGGCAGCGAGGAAGATGAAGCGAAATGCCTCTCTCTTTTGCAGGGCCATTTCAACGCCCCCGTCATCCACACGCCCGAAGCCGCGGGTTTCACGGCCGCGGTGAAACGGCTGTGGCAGACCACAACCGCGGACTATGTATTCCACCTTGAGGATGACTGGATTGCGCTTGATACTCTCGATCAGAGGGTCGAGGACTGCTTTTCAGGCGATGTCAAACAAGTCTCATTTCATAGCGCCAACCAGAATTGGGATATAGGTCGAAAAGGCCATTTGCACCGGGGCAAACATTATCTGAAATTCCTCGGCCTAAAGCTGCCGACCGGTACATTTCCAAAATTCACAACGTCACCCTCGATCATTGACGGCAAGGTAGCGCGTAACTGCGCAAAGCTGATGGACGTGGCTTTTGATCCAGAAAAGCAGTTTTATTCCAATGTGAACAAAGACATGGAAACCTACATAAGCGGGTTTCACAACTACATATTCTCTCCGAAAGGTGTGCCTGTGGTGGAAGACACCGGACGAGACTGGCGGGACCAGCGGGGTATACAGAAGATGATTGTGAATTCGGCAAGCTCTTGGGTGAATGAGTAGCATCACGCAAAAACAATTTTTGATGACGATTGGAATGTGACGGGCACATGGGACAACTGGATATTGTAGTCGTAAATCTGGCGCGCTCGACCGAGCGTAGAGCCACTATGATATCCTTGCTTGAGCCGCTCGGCTTGCCATACAGTTTTTTCGAGGCCGTGGATGGCAGGGCTGGTCATCATCCTCTGTTTGACCGCTTTGATCCTCGTCTCGCTGAGGTTCGGAGAGGCTTCACGCTCACTCCTGGTGAACTCGGATGCTACGCCAGTCATTATCTCCTTTGGGAAAAATGCGTCCGTGAAAATCGAGCGCTACTCATCTTTGAAGATGATGCAGGTCTCAACGACAACTTCGTCGCGGCTTACACAGCCGCGTCCGCGCATATAAACAAGCGTGGCTTGATACGTTTTTCCGGACACAAAAAGCGGGACTGGACAAAAGTTGAGACCATAGGCAGTGGGCTTGACCTCATCCGCCTGAAAATCGGCCCGCACGGCACATCGGCTTACGCAATTTCTCCTGCCGCGGCAGCTAAGCTAATTGCAACCGCCGGCATTTGGTTTGAACCTGTGGATTGTCATCTTGATCGCTTCTGGACGCATGGTGTTGAGTGCTTTGGCATCTCACCATGGCCGGTAACGCATCTAGCGGAGACGGAAGAGCTGTCGGAAATCTGGCAGGGCACTCGTCGAGAGAAGAAGTCGCGTCGGTTTCGCAAATTGCGGGCGCTCTATCGCGCCAGGGATGATATCGGTCGCTTCCTTGCCAATTTGCGATACGTCGGCCAGTGGAAAAGCTGAAGCTTCGCAAACCCGATCCGTTGACGCAAAAAGAAAGAGAACGAACTTTGATCATCACCCGTATCGTTGGCGGTCTTGGCAATCAGATGTTTCAATATGCAGCTGGCCGCGCTTTGTCACTGGCAAATGACGATTTGTTGAAGCTGGATCTGACGGAGATGAGCCGATACAAGCTTCGGCCATTGCAGCTGGATCAGTTCAATATCAAAGGGGATGTTGCCCGAGAAAATGAGGTTCCAGCCCGGCCGCGCAACAGCCTTTTCGGCAAGCTCTCAACCGCACTCAAGAACCGAAACCGTATTCAGCAAGTCATTGAGGCAAAGCCCGGCTTTAATCCGAAAATACTTGATATAAAGGGCTCGGCTCATCTTTCCGGTTACTGGCAAAGCGAAAAGTATTTCGCAGAATACGCCGACATCATTCGTGACGATTTTTCCTTACGTCAGCCAATGAGCGATGAACGACGAAAGACGCTTACACTTATTCAGGATACCGAACGCGCAATTTCAGTACATGTGAGGCGTGGCGACTACGTTTCCAATCCGACTGCAAATGCGATCCACGGCACATGTGAGCCTGAGTGGTACAAGCTGGCGATGGAAAACATGGCTGCTCGCCATGCATCGCCGACATTTTTTGTTTTCTCGGATGACCCAGATTGGGCTCGAGAGAACCTTGAGCCTATCGGACAGATGATTTACGTCGAACCGCAGACCGATGGCCGAGACGGGGAAGACATGCATCTCATGGCTGCCTGCCACTCCCACGTGATCGCCAACAGCACATTCAGCTGGTGGGGCGCCTGGCTTAATCCGCGTCAGGATAAGCAGGTCATAGCGCCAAAGGTGTGGTTTAAATCAGAGTCTCACCGTAATCCCGACCTAGTGCCAGAAAGTTGGAATCTTTTGTAGGCGCATCGGCCTAACGAGACTGACGGAGTGACTCCAACTCTTGTTCAAGGTTGGATATTGCTAGCTTTGCTTGCTCTAAGTCGAGCTCCCACCATTCACTTTTCAAAATCAATTCTTGCTCATCATCCGGGAAGCGGAAGCCTATCAAACGAGCTGGCGATCCCACAACGATTCCAAAATTTGGTACATCGCTGTTAACGAACGAGTTTGCGCCGATGACAGCACCGACTCCTATGGTTACGCCGCGCCTTACGATTGCATCGACGCCTATCCAAGTGTCGCTGCCGATTGTGCAATCTCCCCTGGTCAACTCTGCGTAAGGCCTAGCATAGAAAATGCTGTTGGTGGAAATTCGCTCCAGATAATGCTCTCCGGCTGCTACCGAAACATTATTGGCTATGGAAACATAGTGACCGATCTTTGTCTTTGTAATGTCACTATAATTTCCAACATAGCAATGTCTTCCCAATGAAGAGTCATTACTAACCCGTGCGGACGGACTGATGATGGTCGTTTCGTGAATGTTGAGATTTTTCTTTTTCTTCTTCTTGAAAAAAAACAACTGCCACTTCCTTTCTTGTGTCGCTTAGCAGTAACGACTAGCGCTCTTTAAAGTCCAATGGCCCGTTGGATCGCGCGTTTTCCTTGCGCCAGTGATCTGCTCAGATGCGTGCGATGACGCTTGTAAAAATCTTCCGCGTTCAGTCGAGTGAGTGGGCCTGGCAAGTTTTTACTGTCCAGATCGTTCGCTATACGAGATAGAACTGCAAATATGTTGTATTCGTTCATGACAGACCGCCGCGCGGACACCAAGTCTGATGCGTTTTTTTCACATATGTCAGAGTTTATAGTCTTTTTAATGATTTCGATTGCCGCGCGTTCATCCGATATATCAATGGCCGTCAATTGATCTTTCGAAAAGAAATCATTTATATTCGGGCATCCGTAGTATATTGGGTATGTTAGGGTTAGGTAAGCGTCGGAAAGCTTCTCAGTCCAGTAGTTCTTGATGTAACAATTTTCCAGAGATATGTGGTACCTGTATTCGGACAGGACTTCTGTTTTGTCGCCGAAGCTATTGATGTTACGTCCGAAATAATCGATTTCATTTCCGAAATACTGCTTTAGTTTGTCGACGAACTCCAGTCTTAGGCGATGTTCCGGCGTGAATGCCTTGTTGGATGAAACGACAGACACCAATTTCTTTTTAACGGGATAGAGGGATTCGAAGTCGTCGAATGCCATTGGTCTGGGCAGCAGTTTTCCCTGTTCATCCCAAGCGCCCGCTAGCCATGGAAGCGCGACCTGGCAGATTGTCTTGTTCTCATGCGTTGTGCTTTCATCCGTTGTAAGTACGAGATCGAATTGAGACAAAAAATCGGTGCGGTACTTTTTTACATTTTCTGGTTCAGATGCAATGAAGACAGCCTTCTTGGCGCTAATCTTGCCGCAAAGGTGTTTTGGGATAGCGTCATAGACAAAAAGCAGGTCGCACTCTGAGAGATCGCCTGCGAAGCGAAATTCCACATTGCCCCAAGAGGTCTGCCCCTTTGGAAATTGTCTCCACCAATGCCAGTCGGGGGCGGAGGATGCAAAACCTGCCTTGATCACCTGGTGCTCCTCCGTTCCGTAACTGCTGCGGGAAAAATTACTTCTGCCCCAGGACTTCCGTCAGCAATGCGAATTCTTTGTCTAGCGAGAAATGGTGGTTACCCAGGAACAGGCCTGCCTTATCAATCATCTCGGCGTTTTCCAGCGTTCCGGCTATAGAATAATCAAACCACTTCAGCACTTCATTTTTGGCGAAATTCCCGGCGACGATGGGCCTTGTATCGATCTGCGCATCTGTGAGCTTTTGAACGAGGCTACTCCGATCGACACCGCTGTCTGGCTCGACAATGAGGCTGAACCCAAACCAACTGCTCTCGCCAATTTCGGTCTGTGTTCTGAGGTAAGGAAACTGCTGCATCAGGTCTACAAAGCGCTCGGCATTTTTGCGACGCTCGTCAACAATGAGTGGCAACTTTCGCAACTGAGCTAATCCTAGCGCGCCGCTCATTTCCAAAGGTCGCAGATTGTATCCGGGTAGTACGAAGCGGAATGACTCCGTAAAGGCGTCATCGCTTTTTTCTCCCGTAATCTTGTTCTGCTTGGGCAGGTTTCGTGTCCAGCCGTGGGCACGGAGAGCAAGAAGGATGTGGTAGATTTCTTCGTCGTCGGTCACGACCATGCCACCTTCCATGGTCGAGATATGGTGACTGAAGAACGAGCTATATGTTCCCATAAGCCCAAACGTGCCTGTCTGCTTACCTTCGAACGTCGCACCCAGGGATTCGCAATTGTCCTCCAGGAGAATAATCTCACGATCGCCGATGATTTGCTTGATCTTGGTGAAGTCGTTCGGATTGCCTAGCAGGTTAACCGCAAGTATTGCCTTTGTGTCAGGTGTTATGGCTTCTTGAAGTTTATTCAGGTCAAAGTTCAGTGTGTCTTTGTCGATGTCAACGAAGCGTAGTTTAAGGCCGTACTGGTACAGAGGATAGTATGTCGTGCTCCACGATACCGCTGGCACAATGACCTCTGCACCAGGCAGCAACGGTGCTGTGGACCGGTACCTCATTGCCGCTATCATTACGAGATTTGCCGAGGAACCGGAATTCACCATCACGCAGTGTCGGCTGCCGACATATTCAGCAAATGCCTTCTCGAATTCGGCAACCTTCTGTCCCATCGTGAACATTCCGGACGCGATAACGGACTGAATTGCTTCGTATTCTTCGTGATCCCAAGCCGAATTAGCGAGCGGATATGACATCTTGTGATTCCTTTGAGAGATAGTACTCGTATGTTTTGCGAATGCCCTCCTCAAGGGAGGTCTGCGCTCTGAAGCCAAGCTGGGTTTGGCGCGTGACATCAAGTAACTTCCGCCTCATGCCAACAGGCTTTGACAGGTCGTGCTTGAAATTCCCCTCAAAGCCTACGACTTTTGCGGCAGTAGCATAATATTCATTCACCGTATGGTCGACACCGAGGCCTATGTTTATCAGAGGCGGCAGATCCTCGAAATGCTCGATTGCGAAGAACACGGCGCGCGCCAGATCCTCGGAAAACATGAATTCGCGACGCGCTTCTCCATCACCCCAGATGTCTACCGTGTCCTGCGCATTCTGTTTTGCCATATGTAATTTGTGAATAACGGCAGGCACCATGTGGGATGTAGCAGGGTCAAATTTGTCGAAACGGCCGTAAAGATTGCAAGGAATAAGTGTCTTGTAGGAGTAGTCAGGGTCCTCGCGTGTGATGTATTCGCACATTCGGGCAACGGCACATTTTGCGATCGCATATCCTTCATTGGTAGGCTCCAAAGGACCAGCCAGAACCATTTCTTCCTTCAGAGGGTCAGAATGATTGCTAGGGTACATGCATGAGCTGCCGAGATTTAGCAGTCTTTTAACACCGGCGGCTCTGGCCGCTTGGATGATATTCTGTCCCATGCTCCAGTTTTCAGTGAGAAAACGCACAGGTTCCCGGATATTTGCCTGGATGCCACCAACGCGTCCAGCAGCATGTATTATGAGCTCTGGCTTGAGGGATTTTACGAAATCGGCAGTATGTTTTGCGTCGGTCAGGTCTAATTCACGGCTTGTCGGAGCGTGAATCTCGGCTTCGTTTCCCTCCGCATAGGCGAGGATGTTACGCCCCACCATACCACGCCCGCCAGTCAGCAAAATTTTCATAAGAATACCTTTGGGTATGGCTGTTGATGTTTCTTACTCGGAAGCCATAACGACGAGATCGCTCTCAACCATTTCTCGCGCCAGTTCACGGACACTTGTCTCGTGCTTCCAGCCGAGTTTTGTGTGCGCCTTCGTGGGGTCGCCGATGAGGAGGTCCACTTCTGTCGGGCGGAAATAACGAGGGTCTACTTCCACGAGGACCTTGCCGGTGGCCGCGTCTATGCCCTTTTCGTCGACACCCTGACCTTCCCATTTCAGTGTGATTCCGGCATCCGAAAATGCCCATTCCACGAACGACCGAACGGGTGTGGTTTCGCCTGTTGCCAGCACGTAATCATCCGGCTCGTCCTGCTGCAACATCAGCCACATGCCACGCACATATTCCTTGGCGTGACCCCAGTCTCGCTTGGCATCCATATTGCCTAGATACAGCTTTTCCTGCCGGCCCAGCTTGATAGCAGCGGCTGCGCGGGTGATCTTGCGGGTCACGAATGTTTCGCCGCGCAGGGGGCTTTCATGGTTGAAGAGAATGCCGTTTGATGCATGCAGGCCGTATGCCTCACGATAGTTTACCACGATCCAATAGGCGTAAAGCTTTGCGGCGGCATATGGGCTGCGCGGATAAAATGGCGTTGTCTCCCGCTGTGGCACTTCCTGAACAAGGCCGTAAAGTTCCGATGTCGATGCCTGATAGAAGCGGGTTTTCTTCTCAAGTCCGAGGATGCGGATCGCTTCCAGCAGGCGCAATGTTCCGATGCCGTCTGCGTTTGCGGTGTATTCCGGCGTCTCGAACGAAACCTGCACGTGGCTTTGTGCGGCAAGGTTATAAATCTCGTCGGGCTGCGTTTCCTGCACGATGCGGATCAGGTTTGTCGCATCGGTCATGTCGCCATAGTGAAGGAAGAAGCGTGGGTTCTCCTCGTGCGGATCCTGATAGATGTTTTCGATACGTCCGGTGTTGAAGGACGAGGAGCGGCGCTTGATGCCGTGGACGATATAGCCCTTGTCGAGCAGCAATTGGGCGAGATAAGCTCCATCCTGACCGGTAACGCCGGTAATGAGGGCTACTTTTTGTTTATCCGCCATTTTGTCACTGCCTTCATGTGATCTAGCGTCGACCAGTGACACGCCTATCACAGCGCGGTCGAAGGTGGACGATAAGTTTTTTGACAAGTCTCTGCTTCATTCGGCGATAACCCAAAAAAGATGCAAAATAAACCATTGATTTGCCGGGCAAGTCACTATCCCGGCCTACATTCCTGCATCTTGTCTTCAAGGCCATTGCAAATTTTGGCAGCTCGGTTTTATAGACTGTTCGGTAGGCCGTTGGCCACAGGTTGCCGCGCTTGCTAATGTAGGAGAACGAATGCAAAAACAGGGTGTCTCCGCTTTCATCATTTGCCTTAATGAAGAGGCATATCTCGGCAATTGCATAGAAAGCCTCGAAAGCTGCGCCGAAATTGTGATTGTCGATTCCGGATCGACGGACGGTACGCAGGCGCTGGTGCAGAGCTATATCGAGAAGGGCTGGCCTATCAGGTTCATGTTCGAGCCATGGCGTGGCTATGCCGGCCAGAAGCACTTTGCCCTGGAGCAATGTACGCAAGCCTGGTGCCTGAATATTGATGCTGACGAGCGGCTGGATGCGGCGTTGCAACAGGCACTGCCGGAACTGATCGCCGCGCCCGATACCATTGTCGGCTGGAAAGTTGCACGTCGTCCGTATCTCATCGGCTATGGCTACACGCCGGAAAACGTGCGCGAGCGCAAGAACCTGCGGCTTATTCGTAATGGCAAGGGTGCCTATGATCTTTCGCAGAAGGTCCATGAGGGTATCGTGCCGTCAGGAGCAGTGAATGCTTCGGAGAAGGGCAGTTTGCTGCATTACCGGCCGCTCATTATCGATGAGCAGATATTGAAAGAAAACAAATATTCGACGCTAAAGGCTGACCAGCAGTTTGCGGAAGGTCGCAAGGCTCGTCTTTCGAGTTTGCTGGTCTCGCCGCTTCTCTATTTTCTGCGCCTCTATTTAAAAAATGGCCTCTGGCGCTGCGGCGTGCCGGGCTTTATCGAGGCGGCGACAGGCGGTGTCTATGCGTTTCTCACCCAGGCAAAAATCTATCAGCGCCATGCGCTGAAACGTCGACCCAATGTCGATACGATCGTGCGCGGAAGGACTTAATAATGAAGGTCATGCATTATCACCTTGGCAAGGATGGCGGGGCAGAGCGGTTCTTCGTTCATCTCGTCAACGCTCTCGCGCGCAGGGGTGTTGAGCAGCATGCCGTCATTCGTCCCAATCGGCAGTGGCGTAAAAACATTGACGGTGTTTGCGGCATCACCGAAAGCAACTTCCGCAATCTTTCCCCCGACAGGCTGCTATTGCCGATGAAGGTCATGCGCATGGCGCGTCAGGAAAAGCCTGCCGCGCTCATGTCATGGGCAACGCGCCCCAGCCGGTTGATGCCGGCCTATAAGGGCTGCATCAAGCTTTCTCGGCTGGGGGATTATCCCACCAAGCTCGATTACTTCAGCAATACCGATATCCTCGTCTGCAATACGCCGGGTATTGGCGAGCATGTCCGTGCCCTGGGTTGGACGCGTGGCGTCGAAGTGATTTCCAATTTTACCAACACGCAAGAGATCGCGTCCATTTCCAAAGCTCTGCTTGATACACCGGACAATGCCCCGGTGGTTATGTCGATGGGCCGTTTCGTCAAGCGAAAGGGTTTTCACACCTTGATCGATGCCGTCGCGGCTTTGCCTGGGGTCTATCTCTGGCTGGTGGGCGATGGTGAGGAGCGGGAAAGCCTTGAGGCGCAAGTGGATGCGCGCGGCATGCGTGAGCGGGTGCGCTTCCTGGGATGGCAGGACGATACACGTCCTTACGTTTCAGCTGCAGACATCTTCGTCATGCCCTCAAGCCATGAGCCGCTGGGCAATGTCATTCTGGAAGCCTGGGCGCAGAAAAAGCCTGTGGTTTCCTCCAGATCGGAAGGACCGATGTGGTTCATGCGCGATGGAGAGAATGGGTTGCTGACGGATATTGGCGATGAGGCCGGTTTCGCGGCTGCCATCAGCAGCCTTTTGAATGATCAGGCGCTTTCCCAGCGCGTAGCGGCTGGCGGACATGAGACCCTGATGCGGCAGTTTTCAGAGGAGGCCATCGCCTCTGCCTATATCGAACTCTTCAAGCGCAAGCCATAAGTTCGTTATAGACGCGTCCCAACCTTGCCGCTTCGCCGTCTATGGTAAAATGCTGCGCCGCGTGCTGGCGCGCAGCCAGCGATGCCTCGGCGCGCTTGTGGTCGTCGCTCATCCAGATTTTTGCGGCCTGGCTCATGGCATGCAGATCGTCGCGCGCAATTGTGGCGCCGGTCGCATGTTCCACAATCAGCTCAGGGAATGCACCGACATCGGTCGCAATAACCGGCACGGCCGTTGCCATCGCCTCAAGCGGCGTCAGGCCAAAGCCTTCCCAGCGCTGAGGGGCAATGAACAGGTCGAGGGTGCGATACCATTCATTGATGTTGGTGTGCTCGCCCACAAAGAGAATACGGTCTGCAAGGCCTGCAGCGCGAACCTTTTCCTTCAAGCCGTTTTCAAATTCCACATGCGGCCCGGTGGCGCGGCCGGCAATGATGGCAGACCAGTCCGGATGTTGCGGCAATGTGGCAATCATCGCATCCACGAAAAGGTCTGTGCCCTTTTGCTTGCGTATGCGGCCAAAGCAGCCAACATGTTTCTGGTTGGGATCAAGACCCAGAGCGCGTTTCGCCTGCGCCTTGTCTGCCGGTGGGCAGAAGCGGTCGGTATCGATGCCGTGCATGATGACGGTGCTGGGCAGGTCCATATAGGACGCCGTCTTGTTGCTGGTCGCGATGATGGTATCCATGCGCGAAATCAGAAACTTCGTCCAGCCGCTATGCTTGCGCTGGGACGCGGATGTGAAGACCAGCTTGAGCTTCATGCGCAGCACATCCCGCAGGATGATGGCAGGCAGCATTTCGATGTTGCGCCGCGCATGCCAGACGCGCGGCTTTTGTTCAGGCCCCATTTGCCAAAGCTTCCATAGGTCACGAAAGCGAACATGCGGCAGGCTGCCGGGCAAGCCCGAGCCAATAGCCGCTACCTTCTGCCGCTGCCTGTTCTGGACAGGCAGAAGCTGAATGATCGTAGAGGTTACGCCAGAGAGCCTGCGCTTGAAATTCGGCGCAAGCACCTGGACATCTGCCAAGTCAACATGGGGCAAGATTGGATAACTCGGGGCAGGGGGCTGCTAATCAACCCCAGTTTACGGAGAGGATCTCATAGCCGCGCGAACCGCCGGGTGCATTGACCTCGATGCTGTCGCCAACTTCCTTACCGATCAGCGCGCGCGCGATTGGCGAGGAGATGGAAATGCGGCCCTGCTTCACGTCGGCTTCCTGGTCGCCCACGATCTGGTAGGTCTTCTGCTCGTTGGACTCTTCATCGATGAGCTTGATCGTCGCACCAAACTTGATGGTGGTGCCAGACATTTTCGACAGGTCGATAACCTCGGCGCGGGCCGTCAGGTCTTCGAGTTCTGCAACTCGGCCTTCATTGTGGCTCTGCGCTTCCTTGGCAGCGTGGTACTCGGCGTTTTCCGAGAGGTCGCCATGGGCGCGTGCTTCGGCAATGGCTTCGATGATGCGCGGACGCTCCTCCTGCTGGCGGAAGCGCAGTTCTTCCTGCAACTTGATGAATCCACCCTGCGTCATTGGCACTTTTTCTACCATTTTTTCTTCCTTCGCATTCGATCTGCGGTACCCGCAGACACAAAAAGAAACAGGTTCCGGAGCAAAACTACGGAACCATGTCAAAATCACAATTTCCGACACTATATCAGAAGACCGGAGTGATTTGCCAGATAATTTGAAGCCATCCATTTCTAGCAGATTTACGGCCTGATCATATTCAGTTATTGACTTATATTGCAAGAACATATAGTGAACATAAGTATGAAGAAGTCAATAAAAGAGCGTTTGGCAGTCCTTTCCGATGCGGCAAAGTATGATGCATCCTGCGCCTCCAGTGGCACGTCGAAGCGCAATTCCTCCGCTTCCGGCGGGTTGGGTTCAACCGAAGGTTCGGGCATTTGCCACGCCTATGCGCCGGATGGGCGATGCATTTCGCTGCTGAAGATTCTTCTGACCAACTTCTGCATTTATGACTGCGCCTATTGCATCAACCGGTCCTCCAGCAATGTCGAGCGGGCGAGGTTTACGGTGGAAGAAGTCGTCTGGCTGACGCTCGAATTTTATCGCCGGAATTACATCGAGGGCCTGTTTCTGTCGTCGGGCATTATCCGGTCGTCAGATCACACGATGGAAGAGCTGGTTCGGGTGGCAAAAGAATTGCGCGTCACCCATGGTTTTCGCGGCTATATCCACCTCAAGTCCATTCCAGAGGCATCGGCTCACCTGATCGAAGAAGCCGGGCTCTATGCCGACCGCCTGTCGATCAACATCGAACTGCCGACGGATAGCGGTATTAGCCAATTCGCACCGGAAAAACAGCCGGTGAATATCCGCAAGTCCATGGCTGACATTCGCCTGAAAATCGAGGAGGCCGGCGAGCCGACGCTTCAGACCAAACGGGTCAGGAAGTTTGCACCGGCGGGCCAGAGCACGCAGATGATTGTTGGTGCCGATGGCGCCAATGACACCACCATCCTGTCCACCAGCGCACGTCTTTATGGCAGCTACGGTTTGCGCCGCGTCTATTATTCAGCCTTCAGCCCCATTCCGGATTCGTCGAAAAATCTGCCACTGATCAAGCCGCCCTTGATGCGCGAACATCGCCTGTATCAGGCAGACTGGCTTTACCGCTTCTATGGTTTCGATATTGACGAGATTGCCTCGACCCAGAAGGACGGCATGCTTGATCTCGATATTGATCCGAAGCTCGCCTGGGCGTTGGCAAATCGCCAGCAATTTCCTGTCGATGTGAACAAGGCGGATCGCGAGACGTTGCTGCGCGTTCCCGGCTTCGGCACAAAGACGGTGAAATCCATCCTCTCGTCGCGCCGGTTCCGGCAATTGCGGCTGGAAGATATTGCCCGCTTTGGCGTGTCGTTGAAGAAGGTCAAGGCATTCGTTGTCGCCGCTGGCTGGTCTCCGGGCAAGTTGACGGAACGTCCAGACCTGCGGGCCATGTTCGCGCCGCAGCCAGAACAATTGTCGCTGCTTTAATGTATTTGATTTCGCTGGAGGGGCGGGGGGATTTTAGCGAGTGGCGCGATGCCGCTCGGCGGTTCCTGTCGGCCAATGTCGCACCACACGAAATCGATTGGCGGTTTCGTGGTGAGGAAACCGGCCTGTTTGGTTTTGAAGAGGGAGACCGTGTTCCAGAGGTGGATGGCACGGCCAGCGTGAACGTACCCTCGGCCTTCATGCCCTTAGCTCAGACGATCATCTGTCACAGCGATCCCTCCCGTTTCGCGCTGCTCTACCGTCTCCTGTGGCGGCTTTCGAAGGACAGGGCCTTGCTTGCGTTCAAGGCGGACGCAGATGTGGCGGAAGCGCGCAAGATGGAGAAAGCGGTTCGGCGCGATAGCCACAAGATGACGGCTTTCGTGCGCTTCAAGGAAGTGCCGCTGGGTGAGGGCATCGCGGGCCGCCGACGGTTTATCGCCTGGTTCGAGCCAGATCATTTCATCGTCGAGCGCAAGGCATCCTTTTTCCAGCGCCGTTTCACAGATATGGACTGGATGATCCTGACCCCGAACGGCTCAGCGCGCTGGGATGGCGAAACTCTGGAAACCTCGCGGCTGGCGGCATCAAAGCCCGATCTTTCAGACGAAACAGATGAGCTGTGGCGCACCTATTATGCCAATATTTTCAATCCGGCGCGGTTGAAGATCAAGGCGATGACAGCCGAAATGCCGAAGAGATACTGGAAGAACCTGCCCGAGGCAGACCTCATTCCGGACCTTATTCTGAACGCCGAGAGGCGGGTTCTGGAAATGGGTGCCAAGGCAGCAACCGAGCCGCAGCTGTTCCACCACCGTCTTCAGGCGGCGGCGGAAAACAGGCCAGCACCTGTTCTGCCGGATGCGGATACGCTTGATGGTTTGAAGCATCAGGCGCAAGGCTGCACGCTTTGCGCGCTGCATTGCAAGGCGACCCAGACTGTGTTTGGGGAGGGGCCAGCCAACGCCGATGTCATGATTGTTGGCGAGCAGCCGGGTGACACGGAGGATCTTGCCGGTCGTCCTTTTGTCGGTCCGGCGGGAAAGGTGTTCGATCAGGTGATCGGCGTGGCGGGTATCGATCGCAAGGCGCTTTATGTGACCAATGCCGTCAAGCATTTCAAATATGAAGCACGCGGCAAGAAACGCATTCACCAGCGCCCGGATGCCGGCGAAGTGCAGCGTTGCCGCTGGTGGCTGACGCGTGAGATCGATCTTGTTCAGCCGAAGCTGATCGTTGCCATGGGCGCGACGGCTGTGTTTGCGCTGACCGAATTGAGGGAGAAGCTGTCAGACCTACGGGGCAGACCGATGCCGATGGAAGGTGGCAGAACGCTGTTCGTCACCGTCCACCCTTCCTATCTGTTGCGCATACCGGATCAGCAGCGGAAAGCGGAGGAGTTTCAGCGGTTTCGTGACGATATGGTGGCTGTCCAACGGTTGATGGAAATGGGCGCGAGTTCTGCCACCGCTGTCTGAGGCTAAGAGGCCAGTTTCTCAAGGAGCGAGCCAAGGCGGTCGAAATTCTGCTCGTTGGCGGCGTGAATGAACGGTTTCAAGTCCAGCAGCTCATCCGTCGCATCAAACACCATTTGCCAACGCAATGTCGTTCCCTCTGGCTCTTCGATGAAGTCCATGGCCATCGTGTAAACATGGATGGGCTCGTGATGCTCAAAGGTGATCCGTTCCGGCACCACAACGTCGCGAAACGTCGAGACGTTGTGAAACTCGTTGCCGTCAGAGGCTGTCATGGTCAGCTTCCACGTTCCGTCTGCACGAAAATCGAATGCTGTGATGGCGTTGGTAAAGCCGTCTGGACCCCACCATTTTTCCAATAGGCTGGGATCGGCAAACGTCTGGAACAGCGTTTCGCGATCAACCGGAAACAGTCTCTCGTTCAGGATTTCCAATTTCTCGGTCATGGTTCTCTCTCCGGCCTCGTCGAAGGGGCAAACGCTGCACAAAAGAAAACCGGCCAACAGAGATGCAGGCCGGTTTTGCTAAGATGGGGACGGTCTAGCCGGGATCAGAAATAGCTCTGCAATGGCCGCACGTCGAGGCTACCAGCCTTCAGCGCCTTGATGGCAAGCGCTGCAGATTCGGCACCCGAAATTGTCGTGTAATAGGGCACCTTCTGCATCAGCGTGGCGCGGCGAAGCGACTTGCTGTCAGAGATTGCCTTGTTGCTATCAGTGGTGTTGATCACCAGCTGAACCTGACGATTGCGGATGGCGTCTTCGATATGCGGACGACCTTCCTGAACCTTGTTGATCTTTTCAGCGTTGATGCCCTGTTCAGCCAGGAAGCGCTGCGTGCCGCCGGTTGCGAGAACCCGGAAACCGATCTCCACCAGCTGGCGGATGGCAGGAAGAACCCGTTCCTTGTCATCATCGCGCACCGAAACGAACACGGCACCGGAGCGTGGCAGGTCAACGCTTGCACCCAGCTGCGCCTTGGCGAAGGCCAGGGCGAAATCTGTGTCGAGGCCGATGACTTCACCGGTCGAGCGCATTTCTGGTCCAAGCAAAATATCGACACCGGGGAAGCGGGCAAACGGGAACACTGCTTCCTTGACGGCGATGTGCTTGAGGTTGCGCGGGTCAGGCTTCTCGCCATAGGCCGCAATGGCCGCATCCAGCTTTTCACCGGTCATGATGCGGGCTGCAATCTTGGCAATTGGCGCGCCGATGGTCTTGGCGACGAATGGCACGGTACGAGACGCGCGCGGATTGACTTCCAGCACATAGATCGTGCCGTCCTTAATGGCGTATTGCACGTTCATCAGGCCGCCGACGTTCAGCGCCTTGGCCATCGCTGTTGTCTGGCGCTCCAACTCGTCCAGCGTTTCCTTGGAAAGAGAACGCGATGGCAGCGAGCAGGCGCTATCGCCGGAGTGAATACCGGCTTCTTCGATGTGCTCCATGATGCCGGAGACGAAGACATTCTCGCCATCGCACAGCGCATCCACGTCCACTTCGACAGCATTGGTCAGGTAGCTATCGAACAGCAGCGGGTTCTTGCCCAGCAGCGTGTTGATCTGGCCGGTCTTGTCATTGGGGTAACGCTGCTTGATATCCTCAGGCACCAGACCGGGAACCGTGTCGAGCAGATAGGTCTGTAACTGGCCCTCGGAATGAATGATCTGCATGGCGCGGCCACCCAGAACATAGGATGGGCGAACGACCAGCGGGAAGCCGATTTCCGACGCCACAAGGCGCGCCTGCTCAACCGAGTAGGCGATGCCGTTGTTTGGCTGTGCCAGATCTAGCTTCATCAAAAGCTTCTGGAAGCGGTCGCGGTCTTCGGCAAGGTCGATCATGTCAGGCGCTGTGCCGAGGATCGGGATACCGTTCTTTTCAAGTGCTTCGGCCAGCTTCAGCGGCGTCTGGCCGCCGAACTGCACGATAACGCCAACCAGCTCACCCTTCTCCTGCTCAGCACGGAGAATTTCGATCACGTCTTCGGCCGTCAATGGCTCGAAATAGAGGCGGTCGGATGTGTCGTAGTCGGTGGACACGGTTTCCGGGTTGCAGTTGATCATGATGGCTTCAAAGCCAGCATCCTTCAGCGCGAAGGCGGCGTGGCAGCAGCAATAATCGAACTCGATGCCCTGGCCGATGCGGTTTGGGCCACCGCCGAGAATGACGACCTTCTTGCGATCCGAAACCTGCGCTTCGGAGCGCAATTGGCCGACGAAAGGCGTCTCATAGGTGGAGTACATATAGGCGGTGGGCGATGCGAACTCGGCAGCGCAGGTATCGATGCGCTTGAACACGGGTCGCACATTCAGGCTGTTGCGCAGTTCCGCCACTTCTTTCGGACGCTTTTTCGTCAGGCTGGCAAGGCGCGCATCGGAAAAGCCCATGGCCTTCAGCGACCGCAGGTTTTCAGCATCCGTCGGCAGGCCGTGCTCACGCACCCGCGCTTCCATGTCCACGATTGCCTTGAACTGGGCAATGAACCAAGGATCGATCTTGCTGTTCTCATGCACTTCGGCTTCAGACATCCCCATGCGCAGAGCCTGTGCCACCATGCGCAGACGGTCTGGCGTTGGCGTGCCGATGGCTGCGCGAATGGCGTTCTTGGAGCCTTCGCCTTCTTCGTAGCCGGGGATTTCGATTTCATCGAGACCCGTCAGGCCGGTTTCGAGACCGCGAAGCGCCTTCTGCAGAGATTCAGCGAATGTACGGCCAATCGCCATGACTTCACCGACAGACTTCATGGCGGTGGTCAGGATTGGCGATGCGCCGGGGAACTTTTCGAAGGCAAAGCGCGGGATCTTGGTGACGACATAGTCGATGGATGGTTCGAAGGACGCAGGTGTCGCGCCGCCGGTGATGTCGTTGTCCAGCTCATCCAGCGTGTAGCCGACAGCGAGCTTTGCCGCGACCTTGGCAATCGGGAAGCCTGTTGCCTTGGATGCGAGAGCGGAAGAGCGCGATACGCGCGGGTTCATTTCGATGACGACGAGGCGGCCATCCTTCGGGTTGACCGCGAACTGCACGTTCGATCCGCCGGTTTCAACGCCGATTTCGCGCAGAACCGCAATCGATGCGTTGCGCATCATCTGGTATTCTTTGTCGGTCAGTGTCAGCGCGGGCGCAACGGTGATCGAGTCGCCGGTGTGAACGCCCATCGGGTCGATGTTCTCGATGGAGCAGATGATGATGCAGTTGTCCGCCTTGTCGCGAACCACTTCCATCTCATATTCCTTCCAGCCGAGAACCGATTCTTCGATCAGCACTTCGGTGGTTGGAGACGCGTCGAGACCGCCGCCGATGATTTCAAAGAATTCCGAGCGGTTGTAAGCAATGCCGCCGCCCGTGCCACCCATGGTGAAGGAAGGGCGGATGATGGCTGGCAGGCCAACCACATCAATCGCCTGTGCGGCAATGGCCATGGCGTGGCTGATGTAGCGCTGCTTGCGGTCTGTCTCGCCAAGGTTCCACTGGTTCTCGAGGTTGTCGAGCGCCTTGTCCAGCTCTGCGCCGGAAAGCTTGGCTTTCAGCTCTGCGCGTGCGGCTTCATGCGTCTTGCGGTCTGCGTCCTTGATGTCGGTGGCGTTGGCCAGCATCGACTTCGGTGTTTCCAGGTTGATCCGCTTCATGGCTTCGCGGAACAGAGCGCGGTCTTCCGCCATGTCGATGGCTTCAGGCTTTGCGCCGATCATTTCAACATTGTAGCGGTCGAGAACGCCCATGCGCTTCAGCGAGAGGGCGGTGTTCAGCGCCGTCTGGCCACCCATCGTTGGCAAAAGCGCGTCAGGACGTTCCTTGGCAATGATCTTTGCGACCACTTCCGGCGTGATCGGCTCGACATAGGTCGCGTCCGCCAGGTTGGGGTCCGTCATGATGGTTGCGGGGTTGGAGTTGACGAGGATGACGCGGTAGCCTTCCTCTTTCAGCGCCTTGCACGCCTGGGTGCCGGAATAATCGAACTCACATGCCTGACCGATGACAATCGGACCAGCGCCGATGATGAGGATGGATTTGATATCTTGGCGCTTCGGCATAGCTCTCGTTCCGCTTTTCGTGTTGCGCAAAAAACGGCCAAGGTGAAACTCACCGGCCGGGGGCGCAATTCCAATCTTTTCAGGCTAGAAGCGGCTTATAGGCAAATGTTTTGGCGAACGGAACCCCGAATCTTCGCTTTCCGACAGGAAAGTGCAATGATCATGGAACTGTCTTGCGGATTGATCCTCTCAACGACTAAAACCGTAGTTATATTAGAATGAAATAAAGTTTATTCCAGAACGATAGAACGAGGCATTATGATATCAGTCCATTATCTCGACAATTCCCGCGCACACCGCATCCTTTGGCTGCTCGAAGAACTCGGGCTTGAATACGACGTAAAGGTCTATGCACGCGGGTCTGACATGCGGGCGCCCAAAAGCCTGAAAGACGTGCATCCGCTCGGCAAATCCCCCGTGATCGAGGATGGTGGAAAGATCTACGCCGAAAGCGGTGCGATCATAGAGTATTTGATCGATACCTACGCAAAAGGCACGCTCAGGCCAAAGCAGGGTACGGATGCCTACAGGCGTTATGTCTACTGGCTGCATTATGCCGAGGGCTCTGCCATGCCATTGCTTGTGATGAAGCTGCTGTTTTCCCGTATTCCCCGTCAGGTGCCCTTTCTGCTGCGTCCAGTTGCAACACTCATTTCCAAAGGTGTGGCAAGCAAATTCATCAATCCGCAACTGAAAGACAATGTTGCCTTTTGGGAAAGCGAGCTTTCAAAAGATGGGCTGTTTACCGGCGGTGAACTGACGGGCGCAGACATCGCAATGAGCTTCCCGGTGGAAGCCGCCATGAGCCGCGTGGATGGCGTTGATGCACAGCCTGCTATTCGGCTTTACCTGGATACGATCCGCGCCCGTCCGGCCTATCAGCGCGCGCTTAAAAAAGGCGGCGCTTATGTCTATGCCAAGAGCTGACCTAACGGAACGCTTTGCTCCATCCAGCGTTTAGGCAGGTCATTCAAGGGGAGACACATATGCAGTGGAGAGGGCGTCGGCAATCCGACAACATTGAAGACAGGCGCGGAATGTCATCCGGCGGCTCTGGTGGCGGTGGCTTCCGCCTGCCTACCGGTGGTCGCGGCGGCGGCATCGGCATTGGCGGCCTTGTCGTCATCCTTCTGATCAGCTGGGCGCTTGGTATCAATCCGCTCACGCTCCTGTCCGGCGGAGATATCGGCTCTGATGGCGGCAGCCAGCAGACGACTGGCACGCGGCCACAGGGTCAATCCAGCGATGAGACCACGGCTTTCGTCCGCACGGTTCTGGCCGAAACGGAAGACACATGGGGCAAGCTCTTCAGTGCTTCTGGCGAGACCTATGAAAAGCCGACGCTTGTGTTGTTTGCAGGGCAGGTCCGCTCGGCATGTGGTGCCGCGACGTCAGCCAGTGGCCCGTTCTATTGCCCTGTCGACCGCAAGGTCTATCTGGATACGCAGTTCTTCCGCGAACTCGACAGCCGCTTCGGCGCCTCAGGCGATTTCGCGCAGGCCTATGTTATCGCGCATGAGGTGGGTCACCACATTCAGAACCTGACCGGCGTTCTGCCAGAGTTCAACCGCCAGCGCCAATCCATGGGCGAGACGGAAGCCAACAAAATGTCCGTCAAGGTCGAGCTGCAGGCGGATTGCTACGCAGGCATCTGGGGCAAGTCCACGCAGCAGAAGGGCATTCTGGAAGCGGGCGATCTGGAGGAGGCCATCAATGCCGCCCACCAGATTGGTGACGATACGTTGCAGAAGAAGTCGCAGGGCTATGTCGTGCCGGATAGCTTCAACCACGGCACATCGGCGCAGCGCGCAGAATGGTTCCGTCGTGGCTTCGAAAGCGGCCGGGTGGAAGATTGCGATACGTTCTCCGCTGATATCTAAGCTAGGCGAGAAGCAGCGCCGTCACATACATGCCGAGCGCGAATATGCTGTGCGCGACGATATTGAGGGCGCGCACCTTCCACGGGTTGGGCGTCTTTGAAGCCGCCCAGCCAATACCAAGGCCCGGCTGTAGCAGGAACCAGCCTGCGCCAACGGTCGCGATGCCCACCAGCCACGGCAGCAAGAGTGTGGGTGCTGCAAACCATCGATCGGGCACGATGAGGGCAAGAACAACGCCATAGACAATGCCAACCGCATAGTGTGACGCCCAGCCAAGGGCGTTCTCATGAGCGTAGGGTTCAGCGTTTGCGATTGTGTCGTGGAAGACTTTGCCTTTTGGCAGATGCCAGAACCAGCGGCCTATCGGACCCCAGTTCGCGGCAGGTTGTTGGAAGAAGCGGTGGAGTATGATGGCCCACACGTCCATTAGGGCGGTTCCGCCAATACCCATTAAAATACCAGCCCAAATCATATCCGACATGATTACCCCCCCCACTTTTTTGCTTTCGGCAACCTCTAGGCTTTTTTACCACTTCGACAAGTGCAGGAAAGGCGTGGATTGGTAGCATGATGTGGAAAACCGTGGCCGCAAGAGCGGCCACGTTGTTGTCGGGTCAGGTGCGCACTACGCGGCGCGGCTGTAGCTTTGCTGCCGCTGCGTGTTGGCCAGCTGGAACTGAGCGAGAAGCGCGTTGAGAGCGGCGGCTTCCGTCGCCAATCCATGGCTTGCCGCCGTCTGTTCTTCGACCATGGCCGCATTTTGCTGCGTGCCTTGATCGATGGTGTTGATGGCGGTGTTGATCTCCTGCAAGGCGGTAGACTGTTCACGCGACGCCAGCACGATGGCGTTGATGTGCTGGTTGATCTCCTGCACTTCCGCCACGATGGTATCGAGCGCCTTGCCAGCATTGCCAACCAGCGAGACGCCGGATTCAACCTGGGTCGTAGAAGCGCTGATCAACACTTTGATTTCCTTGGCGGCGTTGGCAGAGCGTTGCGCGAGTTCGCGCACTTCCTGCGCCACCACGGCAAAGCCCTTGCCGGCTTCGCCAGCGCGTGCCGCTTCCACACCCGCATTCAGAGCCAGCAGGTTGGTCTGGAACGCGATTTCATCGATAACACCGATGATCTTGGAAATGCCGGATGAAGACTGTTCGATGCCTTCCATGGCCTTCACCGCATCGCCAACAACCACGCCGGACTTTTCAGCATTGCTGCGGGCACGGGCAACCAGACGACCGACTTCTTCAGCGCGCTTGGCGGAGTCCTGCACTGTGGTGGTGATTTCTTCCAGTGCTGCTGCAGTTTCTTCCACCGATGCGGCCTGCCGTTCCGTGCGCTTGGCAAGTTCGTCGGCGGAGTGACGGATTTCGCTGGCACCGGCGTCGATGGCACGTGCATTCTGGCCAACATTGACCAGCGCGCCGTTTAGCTTGCTGATGGATGCGTTGAAATCTTCACGCAACCGATCGATGCGTGCCACGAATGGCGTGGTGATGCGGTAACCCATGTCGCCATCCGAGAGATGCGCGAGGCCCTTGGCGAGGGAATCGACGGCGAACTGAATGTCTGCGGCATCCTTGGCGGAGAGCTGCTCGCGCTCATTGCGCTCCCGTTCCGAAAGGGTGCGGGTCTGTTCCGCGTCGCCTTCCAGACGGCGGCGCTCCATGGCGTTGGTGCGGAAGACGGCAACGGCTGCGGCCATTGAGCCGATTTGGTCCGTACGCTCCTGACCGGGAATGGTCACATCGAGATTGCCAGAGGCGAGCTGTTCCATCGCCAGCGTCATCTGCGAAACCGGCTTGATGACAAGGCTGTTCACGAGGAATGCAAGGAAGGCGATCATGCCCGCGACGGCCAGAATGGTGGCGACGACGGCGGCAATGCGAAACTGCGTAATGGATGCGAAGGCCGTATTTTTGTCGATGACAAGGCCGACCGACCACTCGACACCGGGAAGGCCGGGCACCGCGATAAAGCTGGTGATCTTGTCAGCATCACCAATGCTGGTCTGCGATACGGCCTGAGAAATTTTCGGCGTTGCGACCGGGAAGAGATCAGCAAGGGTCTTGTTGATCATGGCTTCGTTGGGATGGATCAGGATCTTGCCATCCTTGTTGACAAGGAACGCATAGCCTTCGTTGCCAGCATCAACGGAGGCAATCATGGAAACCAGTGTTGTCAGCAGGAAGTCGCTTGCGGCAACACCAACCAGCTTGCCATCGCGCTTGACGGGCAGGGCGGCGCTTACCACGAGCTTGCCGGTGGTGGCATCCGTGTAAGGCTCGGTCAGAACCGTGGCATTGGCCTTGACGGCAGCCTGGTACCACGGACGCTGACGCGGGTCATAACCTTCGCGCATCTTGGTCGATGGGAAGTTGTTGAACGCACCGGTTTCATCGCCGAAATATGCGGACTTGAATTCACGTGCCAGCACATCATTGTGCAGGGCAAGCTCCAACTTTTCCTTCGTTGTTGCCGTTACCATCGATGCGCCGACCATTTCGGTCATCATCACGCGGCCATTCAGCCAGTTGGCAATGCTCAGCGCAGACTGTTTTCCGGCAGCATTGATCTTGTCTTCAACGAAATGGTTGGCGGCATCACGCTGCAAACCATCAATATAAAAGGAGAAACCTACGAAAGCCGCGACGACCACGCATGAGGCGGCAGCGACGATCCGCGTCATTAAATTGGATTTTTGAGACACTAGCTGACCTCGGAAAGAGACCGGTGGGACCGGGTTTAATGGAGACATGCCCAATGGCGCGTACAGCGTGCGTCATGCACCCAGAAAATTGCTTATCATCAAGAATCTGTAGTGTTGAACGGTAAACAAACCCTGCAAAATTGACATGGTGCGTGATGTTGAGACCGCAAACTGTTGTAATTTATAATATATTATATTTTGATGACAGTTTTTCCGGGCGATATCATTCTTGCGCCAAGGGCGCGAATATCATAATCAGGGCTCGCGCTTCCCACGCAGGTTGTATTGGGCGGCGGTCTTGCATTTTTGAGGTGAGCTAATGTCTTCGTCTGTTGCGGTTGAACGAGCTCCGCTGGGTCTCAACTCATGGGGCGCACATCTGCGTGCAACGCTTGCGCTTGGAATTCCACTGATCGGTGCGCAGCTGGCGCAGCTTGGCATTCACACCACCGATATGGTGATTGTGGGCCAGCTCGGCGCTGAAAAGCTTGCTGCCATGGTTCTCGCAGGCCAGTTCTTCTTCGTGGTCTTCATCTTCGGTTCGGGCTTCTCCGTGGCCGTGGTGCCAATGGTCGCCAATGCCTACGGGCAGGGGAATGCCATACAGGCGCGGCGCGCCTTGCGCATGGGCATGTGGGTTGCCATCGCCTACTGGCTTTTGACCGTGCCACTGTTTCTGAATGCGGAGAAACTCCTTCTGGCGCTGGGTCAAAACCCGGCAGTCTCGGCGCAGACAGGCGAGTATCTGGCCGTCGCGCAATTCGGCCTTTTGCCAGCATTGTTGTTTTATGTCATTCGCGGCCTTGTCAGCGCCATCGGCCGTGCGGGCATTGTTCTCTATGCCACCATCGCCATGTTGGTGCTCAATGGCTTTCTGGCCTATGCGCTGGTGCTCGGTCACTTCGGTGCCCCGGCCTTCGGCATGATTGGTGCTGCCTATGCGGCTGTCATCGTCAACACCTTCAGCCTCATCTTCATCATCGTCTATATCCAGACGCGCGATGAAACACGCCGATATGAATTGTTCGTGCGCTTTTGGAGGCCGGACTTTCACGCTCTTTGGGAGGTGGTGCGCCTCGGCTTGCCGATCAGCATTACCATTCTGGCAGAGGCCACGCTGTTTTCTGCCGCCTCCATCCTCATGGGGCAAATCGGCACGCTTGAGCTTGCAGCCCATGGCATCGCGCTGCAACTGGCTTCCATCGCCTTCATGATTCCGCTCGGCCTGGGGCAGGCGGCAACCGTGCGGATCGGTGTCGCGCATGGGCAGAATGATTATCGCAACCTCGTGCGGGCGGCGATCACAGTATACGGCGTGGCCTGCGCAATCGCTGTGTGCGGTGGCTTGTTGTTTGCCATTGCGCCTGAATATCTCGCCAGCTGGTTTCTCGACCCCAGCCTGCCCGGGGCCGCGGATGTTCTGGCTTATGCCAGCACGCTGGTCATTATCGCCGGCGTGTTTCAACTGGTGGATGGCATGCAGGTGGTTGCCGCCGGACTGCTGCGCGGCTTGAAGGATGCGCGGGTGCCGATGATCCTTGCGCTGATTTCCTATTGGCCCATTGGCTTCGCACTTGCCTGGGTCGCCGCATTTCCGCTCGGCTTTGGCGGACCCGGCGTCTGGTTCGGTTTCGTCGTCGGCCTTTCGGCGGCAGCCTTGCTGTTGACGACCCGCTTTTACGTGATGGTGAAGCGCCAAATGCAAACTGCCCACTAACAGAACCTTGGCGGGCCAGATTAAGCTGTTCTGCCGGGCATATTTCCATCAGGATCAGCAACGATTGTCTCGACCATACCTTTGGGTATGCTCTTCACCAACCATCGCCGCCCTGACGAAAATCTGCTCCGGCAAAACACCTCAATCTGACCCGCCAAGGTTCTATAGCGGGCCGTATATTCTCTACATTTCCTAGAGTCTTATCAGCGCTCTGCCAGCGCTGCTTCGCCCTTTTTCTCCCGCAGCAGGTTCACGAAGCGGCGGAACAGATAGTGGCTGTCCTGTGGGCCGGGCGATGCCTCGGGGTGATGCTGTACCGAGAACACGGGCTTGCCGACGATGCGCAGGCCGCAATTGGTGCCATCGAACAGAGATGTGTGAGTCTCTTCAATGCCCTCTGGCAAAGACTTCGCATCCACCGCAAAGCCGTGATTCATGGAAACGATCTCCACCTTGCCGGTGGTGAAGTCCTTGACCGGGTGGTTTGCGCCATGGTGGCCCTGATGCATCTTTTCAGTCTTTGCACCAACGGCGAGGCCGAGGATCTGGTGGCCAAGGCAGATGCCGAACATCGGCACTTCCGTCTTGATCAGATCCTGAATAACTGGAACGGCGTAAACGCCCGTTGCAGCCGGGTCTCCCGGACCGTTGGAGAGGAATACGCCATCGGGCTTCAGCGCCATGATGTCTTCAGCGGACGTCTGGGCAGGAACGATCGTGACCTTGCAGTCCAGACCGGCGAACAGGCGCAGAATGTTGCGCTTCACGCCGAAATCCACGCAGACGACATGATACTTGGCTTCGGTCTGCTGAAGTTCGCTGTAACCCTCGTTCCAGACCCAAGGCGTTTCGCTCCAGACGGAGGACTGGCCGGATGTGGCTTCGATGGCAAGGTCGAGACCTTCAAGACCGCTCCAGGCCTTGGCTTCTGCCTTCAGCGCGTCGATGTCGAAAACGCCGTTCGGGTCGTGGGCGATGACAGCGTTCGGCGCGCCATTTTCGCGGATCCAGGCTGTGAGTGCGCGTGTATCGATGCCGCAAAGGCCGATGATGCCGCGAGCCTTCAGCCATGCATCGAGATGCTTGGCGGCGCGGAAGTTGGATGGCTCGGTAATATCGGCCTTGAAGATAACGCCGACAGCGCCGCGGCGTGCAGCGGGCGTCAGATCTTCGATGTCTTCGTCATTGGCGCCGACATTGCCGATATGGGGAAAGGTGAAGGTAACGATCTGGCCCAGATAGGACGGGTCGGTCAGGATTTCCTGATAACCGGTCAGCGCGGTGTTGAAGCAGACTTCCGCCTGAACCTTGCCGGTTGCGCCGATGCCGGTTCCCTCGATCACGGTGCCATCGGCCAGAACGAGCATGGCGGTGGGTTTGCGGGTGGTCCAGGGTGCTGTCTCGGTCATCTCGTTTCCCGTTTCTGCCACTTCGGCCCGCCTCTTGAAAAGCAGGGGTAAAGCGGTCATCTTTTTTCGCGGATAAGGGCGCGCGAAAGCCTTCGCGTCGTAACCTTCGTTAAAATCCTGTGCAGGTGCCGGAAAATAACGAAAGGGGGGCGAAGGGTCAACCACGCCCACGCGAAATCCTAGGAATTTAAAGGCATCTGAATCAATGGCTTATGCAAATGATTTGCCGATGCATGGTTGCTCGTTTATGCAGCGGGCGAAAATATGACGGAAACGCCTTGCCCGGATTTGCCGGTGGAGATGGCTTTCCCAAGGAGAAATGACATGATCCGCGATACTTTCGCCGACGCTATGAAAGACGCTATGAAAGCCCGCGATACACGCCGGCTCTCCACGATCCGTTTGGTTCAAGCTGCTATCAAGGATCGGGATATCGCCAATCGCGGCGTTGGCAAGGATGCGGTGTCAGACGAAGAGATCCTGCAGATTCTGGCCAAGATGATCAAGCAGCGCGAAGAATCCGCCGGGATCTACGATCAGGCCGGACGTGCTGAACTTGCCGAGCATGAGCGTGAGGAAATCGCCATCATCAAGGGCTTCATGCCGGAAGAAATTCCGCAGGAAAAGGTGCGTGCCATCCTCGAAGGCGTCATTGCCGAGACAGAAGCCTCTGGCCTGAAAGACATGGGCAAGGTGATGGCCGTTCTGAAAGAACGCTATCCCGGCCAGATCGATTTCGGCAAGGCTTCTGCTTTGATCAAGGAATTGTTGAAGTAAGGCGTTCGCTCTTAAAACATTAAAAGGCAGGGCATATGTGGATGCCCTGCCTTTTTTGTTGCTGGGAAACGCGCTCGGGGGAAAGCGCTTGTTCGACGGAACGGGGAATTTCGCTCGAACCTTCCAGCATGCGACGACGCCGACTTTAAGCCGGTGAAGAGAGATTGAGCCGTTTTTCGCTCTGCTTCAACTTACAAATAGGTAATGTTTCGCGAGCGCGCTGCCTGTGAATAACGGGTATCACCCGTTTCGGCGCTTGGTAATTGCGCGTTGGTGGGCTTATATAACAGACTGGCCAAAACAGGCACTGATCCCAGGTAACAATGCGCTTTTCAAACTCATTTCTCGACGAGATACGTGACCGAGTAAACATCTCTGATGTTATCGGCAGACGTGTGACGTGGGACAGGAAGAAGAGCAACGCCTCCAAGGGTGATTATTGGGCATGCTGCCCGTTCCACGGTGAAAAGAGCCCAAGCTTCCATTGTGAAGACCGCAAGGGGCGCTACCATTGCTTCGGTTGCGGTGTCTCTGGCGACCATTTCCGCTTCCTGACCGATCTCGATGGCATGGGCTTTCCCGAAGCCGTGCAGCAGATTGCCGATATGGCTGGCGTGTCTATGCCGCAACCGGATGTGCAGGCGGAACGCCGCGAGCGCGAGCGCGCCACGCTGCAGGACGTCATGGAAATGGCGACCCTGTTCTTTCAGGATCAGTTGCAGACGGCAGCCGGTGCGAGGGCGCGTGCCTATCTTCGCGACCGTGGCTTGACCGGGCGCACCATCGAAACATTCCGCTTGGGCTTTGCTCCCGATAGCCGCAATGCGCTGAAGGAGCATCTCGCCTCCAAGGGTATCGCCAAGGAACAGATGGAGGCCTGTGGTCTGGTGGTGCATGAAAATGTGCCGGTGTCCTATGACCGCTTTCGCGACCGCATCATGTTTCCCATTCTGTCCTCGCGGGAAAAGGTGATTGCCTTTGGCGGGCGCGCCATGGCCGCCGATGCGATGGCGAAATATCTGAATTCCAACGAGACTGAGCTCTTTCACAAGGGCAATGTGCTGTATAATTTTGCGCGTGCACGGCGCGCCACGCAATCTTCCGGCACCGTTATTGCCGTTGAAGGCTATATGGACGTCATCGCGCTCTATCAGGCGGGCGTCGAAAATGCCGTGGCACCGCTCGGAACGGCGCTGACGGAAAACCAGCTCGACCTGTTGTGGAAAATGTCCACGCAGCCGGTGCTGTGTTTCGATGGTGATGGCGCGGGCATCCGCGCCGCCAGCCGCGCCGCAGATCTCGCCCTCCCGCATATCAAACCGGGGCGCTCGGTGAGCTTTGCCCTGTTGCCAGATGGCAAGGACCCTGACGATCTGGTGCGCCATGAGGGCAGGGCGCCGTTTGACCGGGTTCTGGCCGAGGCCAAGCCGCTGGCCGCGATGATCTGGAGCCGTGAGACGGCAGCTGTGACATTCGATACGCCCGAAAAACGCGCCGAGCTTGAAAACCGGCTGCGCCAGATCGTGTCTGTCATTGGCGATGAAACGGTCCGCCGGTTTTACCAACAGGACATGCGCGACCGGCTCAATTCGTTTTTCCAGCCGCAGTTCCAGCGCAGCAATGGGCCGAACGGAAATTTCCGGCGTAATGATGGCAACAATAATCGTCCCGGGCAGAGAACACCGGCGCGGGGAACGACCACGGGTTCGGGAAGCATTTCAGATCGGCTGAGCCAATCCGGTCTGGTCAAAGGCTACCTCGGTGCGCCCGCCTTGCGTGAAAGTGTGCTGGCGCTGACCATCGTCAACCATCCGCAGCTTTTGCTGGAGGAATATGACGAGATTGCCGCCATCGATTATGAGAACCGCGATCTGCAAAAGCTCTGGTCGCAGGTTTTAACCTATGCGGGCGAGTGCGCGGCGGAACTTTCCCGCGATGGTCTGGTTCAACGTCTGGAGGCTCAAGGATTCGACGCGCTGCTGAAAGCGATGAACCAGCAAGTGCGCAATGCGCGCCTGTGGACAGCGACCGAACAGGCGGCGCCTGAAGATGCGCGTGAGGGATATACGCAGTCGCTTTCGCTTCACAAGCGCACTAAGGCGTTGCGCTGGCAGAAGATCGACCTTGAGCGGGAAATCGCGGAAGCAACGGAAGCGGGAGACGGCGAGCATATGGTTCAACTGATGCGCGCCCTCTCGGAAGTGCAGTTGGAGATCGGGAGAATGGAAAATCAGGAAGCGATCATCGATGGTTTCGGCGTCATGTCCGGCAGAGTCAAAGGGCCGGCCTATGGGCACGGTTAGGTGTTTGATGCTGGCGCAGGCTTGTGTTTTGCGCAGATAGACCTAAATAGGGGTTAAGTTGGTGAAGGCCCGCAAAATGTCGCTGCAATGACGGCTTTTTTGGTTTTTGACCCTCGGTCTGGCCATAAAGGCTTGACGTGAAGGGAAATAGCGGGAATCACCATTCCAGGAAAGTAAGGTGGAATGGGCCTTGGCGGATCGAAACTGCGTAGAGAAGCATTTTTGGATGCACTGTCTTGATATTCCGCCAGTGGGAGCCGTGATTAAGCGGCAATTAAAGATCATTCCGTTAGGTGTTTGACAGTGATTCGCGGCCATTGCCGGATGCTCTAAAGGGCAAACGGTCATGCGGCGAAGCGGATTAGCGTCAGGGAAAGCGACGAGATAGATGGCAACCAAAGTCAAAGAAAACGAAGAAGCTGAAAACGAACGCGATGCTGCGACGGATGGGCCGCTTCTCGATCTTTCGGATGACGCGGTCAAGAAAATGATCAAGGCCGCGAAAAAACGCGGCTACGTCACGATGGATGAGCTGAACGAGGTTCTGCCCTCGGATCAGGTCGACCCTGATCGCATTGAAGACATTATGGCGATGCTCAGCGAAATGGGCATCAATGTCGTCGAAGACGAGGATGCCGAAGAGGCAACCACCGAAACCGAAGACAAAGAAGCCGACGACGAAGAGTCCGAGGGTGGCGAACTTGCGCCTTCCGCTGGCACCGCTCTCGCCACCGCCAAAAAGAAAGAGCCAACCGATCGTACCGACGATCCGGTTCGCATGTATCTGCGCGAAATGGGCTCTGTCGAGCTTCTGTCGCGTGAAGGCGAAATCGCCATTGCCAAGCGCATCGAGGCTGGCCGTGAGACAATGATCTCCGGCCTGTGCGAAAGCCCGTTGACGTTCCAGGCGCTCATCATCTGGCGCGACGAGCTGAACGAAGGCACGACGCTTCTGCGCGAGATCATCGATCTCGAAACCACCTATTCCGGCCCGGAAGCCAAGGCTGCGCCGCAGTTCCAGAGCCCTGAGAAGATCGAGGCAGACCGCAAGGTTGCCGAAGAGAAAGAAAAAGCCCGCCGTCTGCGCAATCCCGGTGGCGAAGATGATGTGACCAATGTCGGCGGCGAAGGCCTTCCGCATGAAGAGGAAGAGGAGGACGATGACGAGTCCAACCTGTCTCTTGCCGCGATGGAAGCCGAACTGCGCCCGCAGGTCATGGAAACGCTGGATACGATTGCCGATACCTATAAGAAGCTGCGCAAGCTTCAGGATCAGCAGGTTGAGGCGCGCCTTGCCTGCACCGGCACGCTGTCCACCGGTCAGGAACGCCGCTACAAGGAACTGAAGGATCAGTTGATCACGGCTGTGAAGTCGCTGTCGCTGAACCAGAACCGCGTCGATAGCCTTGTTGAGCAGCTCTACGACATTTCCAAGCGTCTGATGCAGAATGAAGGCCGTCTGTTGCGCCTTGCCGAATCCTACGGCGTCAAGCGTGACAGCTTCCTTGAACAGTATCACGGTGCGGAACTCGATCCGAACTGGATGAAGTCGATTGCCAATCTGGCCGCCAAGGGCTGGAAGGAATTCGCACGCGAAGAAAACAACACGATCCGGGATATCCGTCTGGAAATCCAGAATCTCGCTCAGGAAACCGGCATCTCGATTGCCGAATTCCGCCGCATCGTTTCCATGGTCCAGAAGGGTGAGCGCGAGGCGCGCATCGCCAAGAAGGAAATGGTCGAAGCTAACCTGCGTTTGGTGATTTCGATTGCCAAGAAATACACAAACCGTGGTCTGCAGTTCCTCGATCTCATTCAGGAAGGCAATATCGGCCTGATGAAGGCGGTCGACAAGTTCGAATATCGGCGCGGTTACAAGTTCTCGACCTATGCGACATGGTGGATTCGTCAGGCTATCACCCGTTCGATTGCCGACCAGGCGCGCACGATCCGTATTCCGGTGCACATGATCGAAACGATCAACAAGATCGTTCGTACATCGCGCCAGATGCTGCACGAAATCGGCCGCGAACCAACACCGGAAGAACTGGCTGAAAAGCTGGCCATGCCGCTTGAAAAGGTGCGCAAGGTTCTGAAAATCGCCAAGGAGCCGATCTCGCTCGAAACCCCTGTGGGTGACGAAGAGGATTCGCATCTGGGTGACTTCATCGAGGACAAGAACGCGCTTCTGCCCATCGATGCTGCCATTCAGGCCAACCTGCGTGAAACAACCACGCGCGTACTGGCCTCGCTGACACCGCGTGAAGAACGCGTTCTGCGCATGCGCTTCGGCATCGGCATGAACACGGACCACACGCTGGAAGAAGTCGGACAGCAGTTCTCGGTGACCCGCGAACGTATCCGTCAGATCGAAGCCAAGGCGCTGCGCAAGCTCAAGCACCCGAGCCGTTCGCGCAAGCTGCGCTCGTTCCTCGACAGCTAACGGCTGGCGATACGACAGAATCAAACCCGGTCAGTTCTTTTCTGGCCGGGTTTTTGTTTTTCAGGATGGTATTTGCATGTGTGAGGGGCGATTCCTCTCACGATTTAAGGACATGATGTTCTGATGGAACCAACGGCTAAGAACAAATGGTGGCAAGGGAGCTGGACGATTCCGGTTTCGCTTCTGCTGCATGTTCTCGTCGGCGCGACCTATCTTCTGTCTTCCAACCTCACGCCTGCGCCAGCTGAGCCTGAAACGGTGAGCGTTGAAATGGTGGAGCCGCCGAGGCAAGAGCCGCCACCAAAGCCTGAGGAAAAGAAGGCCGAGGAGCCACCGCCGCCGCCCGCGCCGGAAAAACCAGCCGAGCCGCCACCACCGCCTCCGCCGCCCCAAATGGCGCCTGTCGCCATCAGGCCCGGCCCGACGCAATTGGATGAACGCGACGAGCCCGGCCAGCAGGATGCGGTTGGGCAGGAGCAGCAAGAGCCCGAGAAGCAGCCAGATGTGGCGCAGCCTGCTCAGACGCTGCCTGACGTGGCTGAGCAGAAGCCTGAGGCTGCTGCAGCGGCTGAAAAGGCCACCGCAGACGAGGGCGAGATAGCTGCGGCTGAAGCACCGCCGCTGCCTGACGTGGCAACCGTGGCTGTGCCCGTGCCCAAGCCTGAATCAAAGCCAGCGCCGGAGCCAGCAAAGGCAGCACCCGACGGTGAGGAGGGGCCTAACCTCAAGCCCGCCAAGAAGATACTGGTCGGTGCAAAGCGCCCCGGTGCCATGTTGCGCCAGATCATGGGCAACCTGAAGCCAAAGGATCGTGTGGCACAATTATGCGTGGCCGAGGCGATGGCCCAGATCAAGCAGGAGCGAAACGGGCAATATGACGGCCTTGAGCCGCATACGGGCAAAAACTATCCGATTGCCGGAAACCTGATGAATGCGCAGGGCGCATTCAATGTCGGGACGCAATGGTTCCCGATCAACTACCGCTGCGAAGTCGATATCGACAACTACATTGTGACCGACTTCCGCTACGCGATTGGCGCAAAGTTGACGCCTGATGACGTCAAGCGCCTGAAACTCGTCGTGCGCTAGCCCCTATCAGGCAGGAACCTGCTTGCCGACAAGCTTGCCGATGGAAGCCAGCAAAGCATCTTCATCATAGGGCTTGTGAATGACAGGCACGTGCGAAAATTCCGGCGGTATCATGATGCCATCGGCATAGCCGGTGGCGAACATGAACGGAATGCCACGGCGCAGAAACTCATGGGCAACGGGTATGGATGTATCCGAGCCGAGGTTGATGTCGAGAATGCCCACATCTGGCGTCACATTCTTCAACTTCTCCAGCGCGGTCGTCGATGACGTTGCTGTTTCGATATCGGTAATGCCGTGCGCTTCGAGCATGTACTCGACGTCCATGGCAATCAGCATCTGGTCTTCGACAAGAAATACCCGCAATGGTTCCTCCGGGGAATAGGGTCTGGAATAGGGCCGCTCCGATGCCGCAACTGCCTCTGCGGAGGTCGTTGGGCCCGGAGTTGCATGGCGGGCTGGCAGCAGGATTTCGGCTTCGATGCCGTGCGGTGTGTAGGTGATCTTGCTTTTTCCGCCGAGGTCATAGGGAACGCTGCGGTTGATCAGCGCCGAGCCAAAGCCTGTTCTGGTCGGTGGTGTCAGCGTGCCGGGCACTGTCTCGCGCCAGGAAACAACGCAGTCACCGATATCGTTCAGTTCCCACAGCACGGAAAGCTTGCCACCGGCTGGCGCAAGCGCACCATATTTCGCGGCATTCGTTGCCAGCTCATGCAGAACCAAAGCCATGACCGAAAAGGCGCGTGCGTCGAGAAGAACACTTGGTCCACGCGCCTCGACTTCGGCATTCGGGGACCGGTGCGGAGAAAGCTCGGCATCCAGCAGATCCCGAAACAGGCCGCCGCCTTCGCCGCGAATGACCTGGTCATGCGCAAAGGACAGCGCCTGAATGCGCCCCTTCAGGGCCGAGACATATTCCTCAAGCGTGCGTCCTTCCTGCGTGGGGTTGCCCACTAGAGACTTGATAATGGCGAGCACGTTCTTGACGCGGTGGTTCAGCTCTTCATTCAGCATGCGCTGGCGCACTTCCGCCTGCGCACGTTCCCCCGCCATCAACTCGCTGTGGCGGAAAGCAACTTCAACGAGGGCCACGCGGGCCGCCTCGGCAATCTGCCGGTCGTCCTCGGTCCATGGCTGTGCCTGTTTGTAAACGGTCTCTTTCCATAGCGCAAAACTCTTGCGCGGCGTCAGGCGGTCACCCAGAGGACCAGTCTCATAGGATTTTTCGGGATTTCCACCCCAGTTCAGGGTCTGCACCAGTTCGCGACGGAAGAACAGCAGATAGTCATCCTTGACCTGCGACAGCGGAACAGCCAGCACGCCTGCAATCTCTCCTGAGAGATGTTCGGCTTCCGGCAGGTTGTGGATGAGGGAGTGGGTTGCCCACACGCGCCCTTCCGCAATTGAACTGACCAGCCGCCCAAGCTGCGGCGCCATGTCTTCGGAAGGCGCGTGACCCTGGCTACACCAGCGCCCGTTCATCCACACAGCGACACCATCGCAGGGAAGAAGCGACCGGAAGTCCACAAGGTTCTCCACCACTAATTCTTCGATATTGTTGTGATGTGCGGCAAGACGCAGGAACTTGTCCAGCGAGGCATGCGCCTCCTGCGCTGTGATGAGTTTTCGCTTCTGCTTCAAGGCCTGAAGGTGGAGGGAGAAAAACTCCCCGAACATTTCAGCCGCAATGCGCGTGGGCATTGGTAAGATACGGGGCGAATAATGGTGGCAGGCAATCAGCCCCCAAAGTTGACCATCGATGATAATCGAGATCGACATGGAAGCCGACACGCCCATATTGCGCAGATATTCGCAATGGATGGGCGAAACGCTGCGCAAATGCGCAAAAGACAAATCGAGCGGCTCACCTGAAAGGTCCAGCACAGGCTCCACCGCAATGCGCTCGCCGTTGGAATTGGAAATGATCCGCAATGTGTTTTTGAGATAGAGCGTTCGCGCTTGCTGGGGAATGTCGCTGGCGGGAAAATACTGGCCCAGAAAGCTTTCCAACGCCGGCTGCTTTGCTTCGGAAATAACCTTTCCGGCGCCGTCCTGCTCAAACCGGTAGACCATCACGCGGTCATAGCCCAGCATTGCCTTGACGAGCCGCGTGGCGCGGGAAATCAGGCTGTCCACGCTATCGGCTTCGCGGATGCGGTCGATCATCAATTGCGCCGTGTGCAGAGGCTGCGCTTCTTCACTGGCCGGTTCAAGCTCAATGATGGTCACGGATTTGTAGCGATGGATTGAAATGTCGAACAGCGTTCCAGCGGGCAGCTTGACGCTTGGCAGCAGTGCGGGGCGGCTGCGGTTTGCGGTCACCGTCAGCGCATTGCGCAAGTCGTGGACGACAGTGGCGCCGAGAAACTCCTCAATCGGCTTGCCCGTCATCGAGGCGGAGATTCCCAGCATCTCGGCGCAATTGACCGAATGGCGCAGCACGGTGCGCATGGCGCTGTCGCAGGCAATCAGGCAACCATGCGGCTGTATGTAACCGGGAATATGGATGGGTTCCCTGTCGCAATTGGTAAGATCGACCTGCTGGTTTGGCGACGTCATAGAGTAGTCTTTCGATTTGGGAGAGAGGCCGTATCTATCGAGTTTCGTCTCATCCATAACCGAATATGCGATGTCGAAGAAGCATTGAGCCTTTGTGTGGAAACTGCAAGGGGATTGGTGTGGCTGCGCACTTGAAGATCGTCATACATGCGTCGTGCCGTTCCCCGTTGTGCCCGGTGTCACGCCCAACGCTCGATATGAAGCGGTCGCGCACAACATCACCTGTGCAGTAGAACGACAAGTCTCGGGATTTTGTTCCAATCAGAAATGCCAAACTACGGGAAGAATTTGCGACCAGCGTTAATCGACCCCAGACCTTAGTCTTTACTGTCAAACCAGTCCAAACAGGATTTTCGCCACAGATAATGATATGGGACGCTGCCACCTCATTCCCGACCTGAAAGTGAACATCGCCATGCCTCAGAAGTTGATTGGTATCTCCACGCGCGGGCAGGGGCTTTATGAGTTTACGGATGCGGCGCTGGCTTTCGTCAGATCGGTAGACCCGGAGGAAGGGCTGCTCACCGTGTTTGTGCGCCACACCTCGTGTTCGCTTCTGATCCAGGAAAATGCAGATCCGGATGTGCAGCGGGACCTCAAGACGTTTTTTGCGCGCATGGTCCCGCCGTCCAGCGATCCATCGATGGATTGGGTCGTCCATACTGCGGAAGGTCCTGATGATATGCCTGCCCATATCAAATCAGCGCTGACGCAGGTCTCCATCGGAATTCCTGTCACCCATGGCGAGCTTGTGCTTGGAACGTGGCAGGGCATCTATCTTTTCGAGCACAGAGACCAGCCCCATAACCGGCAGATCTTCCTTCATCTCTCAACTTGAGGGATGGCGTCGAAATTTAGCAATCATGAATACAATCTGAATGTCCGGTTCTGAAAACATTCACAACGCTCTGGATATCGTCAGGACAGTCGACCGGGCCTTCCGGCATCCCGGCGAATGACAGGAAACGGAGTATGACAATGATCAGCACATTTGCAAAAGCAGGCGTTGCGGCCCTCATCGCCATCAGTGGCATTTCTGCGACGGCATCCACCGCGTCGGCAGGTCCAGATGTTCGCTACGGAATTTACGTGCAGGATGGCTATCGCCACGGCGGCCACCACGGCTGGGGCCGTCCAGATCGTGGCCGCGATCGTTGCGCCCCCTGGATGGCTGAAGAAAAGGCCAACCGCATGGGTCTTCGCCGCACACGCGTGGTTGATGTTTCGCCGCGCCGCGTCGTCGTTGCCGGCATCAGCCGCCATGGCCGGGATCGCGTTGTGTTCGCCAATGTGCGCGGTTGCCCGGTTATCCGTCGCTAACGGCACCAAGCCTGTTTGAAACAAAAATCCTCTCGTCATATCAGTGGCGAGGGGATTTTCGTATGTGGGTGATGAGGCGCATGGCTGCGCCCCATAAGATGTTACTGTTCCAGCGCAAAGGTTACGTTGACCGTCACCTTGTAGCTGTTTTCACCAGCTGCAATCGGCACGCTATCCGATTTTTCCATTGCCGCTGCGCGCATCATGGTCTGCGGAACGGGCAGGGGCCGCTGCATGTTTTCACTGATCTCGATGATCGGTCCCAGCTTCACACCGGCAGCCTCGCTCAGCGTTTTAGCCTTGGCAATTGCATCAGCCACCGCAGCCTTGCGCGCTTCCGTTACCGTGGCTTCCGGCTTGTCATTGGTAAAGCTGATGTCACCGCCCTGGTTGATGCCCAGCTTGACGGAGCTGTCCAGAATGGAGCCGAGCTTGGCAAGATCGCGCACCCGCACCGTCAGCCCGTTATTGACCTGATAACCAGTGATTTCAGGCGCGATATAGACGCCGTCTTTAGGCTCGAACTGCTTGTACACAGGCTGAACGGAGAAATTGCTGGTCTGCAGATCCCTGTCTGCTATGCCCGCAGCCTTCAGCGCGGCCTGCACCTCGGTCATCGCCTTGCTGGATTCACCCATCGCAGCCGCTGCCGTTTCGGCCTGCTTCATCACGCTGAACGACAAAACCGCCATATCCGGCGCCACGGCGGCATCGCCTTCACCGGATACGCTGATGACCGGCTCGCGTTTCGTATTTTCCTGTGCCGAAGCAACAAGCGGCAAGGCAACCAGTGCGGTAAATGCACACAGCGCCATGGAGCGTACTCGTATCGATGTCATTAAGCTTCCTCTTCATCATGTCCCTGATACGTGTGTTGCAGGAGATTATGTAGCGAATACGGCATAGTTCACACGTCGCCTGTCACAACGGCTTGTCGCGTCCAGAAAATTACGTTAAAGCCAAATCCGCGTCGGGTTGAACCATTGCAACCCCCGCATTCCGGCAAGGCTTCACGCACCGGAAAGGGCCTGTAGCTCAATGGTTAGAGCCGGCGGCTCATAACCGCTTGGTTGGGAGTTCGAGTCTCTCCAGGCCCACCATTTTTCATTTCACGCTGCTGCTCGGACTATATTGGCTCACAGATATCTGGGCACCTTCTCCTCCAGCAACTTGACAAGCGCTGGGTCCATGAATGTGTAATTGTCTGGAATATTCATACATATCAAGCGCTTACCCTTGAGGGCGGTTCGGTATCGGGTCTGCACTTTTGTGCGATGAGCCATTTCCATGACGAAGATGATATCGGCCCACTCGATCAGTTCGTTAGACAGCGGGTTCTCGGCGTCGTTGTTGGTGCCAGCGGAAGAGACTTCTATGTGCGGCCAGGTTGAGAACACCTGTTCGGCGGTTGGGCTGCGGAGTTTGTTCTGGCTACAAACGAACAGGACGTTTTTCAACCTGATGAGCCTTCTGTTGGTTGCTGCGCGCCATTATCGCGGCTGTGTTGTGAAAAAGCGACTGATGTAAGTTGCTGATTGAATTTTCGGTCGAAAATGTGTGACAGCTACTTTAGTGAAAATATCATCTGTGGTTGCGTAAGGAGAATGTCCAGTGAGTGTGATGGTTGATGATCCCGATAATCGTAGCACTGGTGTCTTCGAAATTGTCATGCGCGTCTTGCTGGTCTCGCTGGTGGCCATGATCGGCGGGAAGATTCTGCTGCCGGGGCTGGATCCAACTCTCCTGGCAGCGCAGTTCGGAAATGGTGATGCGTCGCGGCTCGCCATTTTCGCGGTGGGTGTGGGTCCCGCTATGACCGCACTGGCGCTCGGACAGATCGTTCGTCTGGTTGCTCCGCAACTCGACAAGAGCACCGCCCTTCTGATTGTCGAAAATGTCGTTGCGCTGTTGCTGGGTTTTTCTCAGGCAGCGGGCATCGCCCAATCCCTTTCAACGATGGGTTTTCTGGTTGATGACAGCGCCTTTGTCTATTGGGTCATCGTCGCATCATTGGTGGGTGGCGTTGCAATCTCGCTGGTTCTTGCGCGGCTGGTTGCCTTGCCAGGCCTTGTTGCGGGCCTTTGGATTGTGTGGGTTCTGCCAGCGCTGATTGGCTTGCCCGGCGAAGTTTCGTCTTCATTCGATCTTTTACGCACAGGTGCGGCTGATGGTGGGCAGCTGCTACTAGTTTTGCTCGTAATCCTCATCGGTGTTGCGCTGAGCTGGTTCGCCGCGCACTCGGTCATGCGGGTCACACGAGAGCGGACCGACTTTGCGGGCATCAAAAAACATGTGCATGTGTTAAATGTCGTCGTGTGGCCACCACTGCTGGCTGCCATCGCCGGTAGTTATCTTTTGACACCACTTGCGTATATCGCGCCCTTCCTGTTCGAAAATGCCACGTTGCTGAACATCTACACATCGGGAATCATGCCCGTTCTCATCGTCGTTTTCGTCTTCGGTTATCGCCGCTTTTTTTCAAATGCAGGCGTCACCATGCCAGTGTCAGTCGCGCTCGTGGTCGCGGTAACACAGATCGCCTTGTTGCTTGGGGGAGGGTTTGTCACAAGACAGATGCTGTTGCCGCTCCCTCTCAGCAGCACCACTTTGCTTGTGCTGGTCACCGTCATCTACGCCCTTGTCGATGCAATCCGCAGGCCGTCAGTGCAGGCGAATTGAACAGTCACGAAAAGGTGTTGCCTGCGGAGCGGTGGGCAGTGTTTCCCCCTCTGTGGCTTTGCAGGCGCTGTATGTAACTTGACACGCCTTGCGGGCCACCGCATCGATGGGATGACATGCAGATTGATAAGGGAGGCACTATGACGAAACAAGCAGCCACGGCGACAACAGGCGTGCCACGCGCATGATTTTCGGCATTGTTCTCTCCGCGATCCTCATCTGCGCGTTGATCGCCTATCCCAAACATCTCAAGAAGATCGTTGCCGCGCTTGCCATCATCTGGGCAGCCACGGCGGCCTATGTTCTGTTTGACTGGCTGCGGGCGGGAGAGCGGGTTGAGGCCATCATCGCCACTGCCAGCTTTGATCCGACCTGCGTGGAAGCGAATGCGCCGATCCGGGTGACTTTTCACAACACCAATGATGTCGCCGTGCGGCGTCTGACCTATACGCTGGAGGGTTTTGAGGCAGCGTTCCGCGCTTCCGTTTCGTTTGATCCCTATCAGGTCAGTGAGCGACGGCTGGAGGCGCAGGAGACTTTTGCTGCGTGCAGACCATTCCGGCTGCGCAACAATGAAAATGTCGATCCCCGAAATCTGGAGTGGCGGGTCACGGTCAACTCTGCAGAGTTCGAATAGGCGAAATTGATCGAGCAAACGGCGATGTTCACGGTTTTTTGAAGCCTGCGGAATCAGTCGAAAAAATCAACTTATATAAACTGGCTATCAATGCTTTCGCGTCATTATGCCTTTGGCCGGTGACGTCGCGTGCAAGCGCGTTACAACTTCAGAACCCTTGTCTGGCCATCTTCGCAGTGTCATGTGAACCCCCACGTCTTGCACTACCAAGAAGGTTTTCAGTTGGTTTCAATATCACGCGTCCTGAAAATTGGCATTCTCTGCCTCATCGCCGTACCGGCAACAGTCGGTGCGCATATGGGGTTCAACCAGTTGACTGGTAACTTCCATGAGGTCCTGCCCGGTGAGCTTTACAGATCGGGCCAGCCCAGCGGCGATGATGTCCAGAAATACGCGCAGCAGTTCGGGATCAAAACCATCATCAATCTGCGCGATGAAAATCCCGATGGCTGGTACAGCGACGAAAAGAACGCCGCTGATCGCAACAACGTCAAGATGATTGATTTTCCTATGAGTTCCGCCCGGGAACTGCCACAGGCTCAGGCCGAAGAACTGGCGCGGATCATGAAGGATGCGCCAAAGCCCGTCCTCATTCATTGTGAACATGGTGCCAACCGCACCGGTCTGGCATCGGCCATCTATGTCGGTGCTGTCGCGAAAAAAAGCGAAGCGGATGCCGAGTTCCAGCTTTCACCTTTTTACGGCCATGTGCCCATTCCCGGTGTGGGCCGTTACGCCATGTACCAGTCCTGGGATGATTTTGAAGAGACGATCGGGTTCTGATCGAGACCCGCTTTCCGTTTCGTCACCCTCGGGATAAGCCCGAGGGTGACGGAGGCTTTAAAACCGCCCGCCTTTTTCCGAAATAACCTTCGTCAAGCTGCCATCTGCTGGAAACAGCGGAATGAGGCAGGCTTGCAGCGCGTGGTAAATATCGCCCTTGCCGGGGAAAATCGTGTTGGCGGGCGCCAGATTTTCCGTCAGTTCCTCGTGCCAGCCGCCATGCTTGTGGTCGATAAAGCTGTTGGCAATGGTGCTCCACACGCGGCGATAGCTGTCTTCGTAGAACTCGTCAGCGGGCAGGTGCTCATTGAGGAAGTGGGCCGCACCGGCTGCCTCGCACATTGGCCACCACAGCTTTTCGGTCTTTTTGGGTGTATTGTCCCAGTCCAGCGTGTAGAAGAAGCCGCCTTTGATGCGGTCCCAGCCGAGAGACATGGATTGCACGAACAGCGCCTTGGCCGCCGCTGGCATCCACTCATGCTTGCGCTCACCCAGCACCCAGAGCTGGAGAATGAGGCGTGACCATTCCAGCCAGTGGCCGGGGGTCGTGCCGGAAGGGCGGAACATTTCGTTGCCGCTATAATCCTTGTTGAGCACCCAGTTCTCGTCAAAATGCTCGGGCACGCGGAAATCCAGAGCGCCCGCAGCGCGACGAATGACGAGATCGGCAATGCGACCGGCCTTGCTCAAGTAGGATGTGTCGCCCGTCACTTCGAATGCCGCCATCAGGGCTTCGGTCAGGTGCATGTTGGAATTCTGGCCGCGATAATTCTCGACAGGCGACCAGTCGCGGTGGAATTCCTCGTGGATCGCGCCGTATTTTTCTTCCCAGAACCGCGTTTCGAGAACCTCGGTAATATCCGCCAGCATCTGGTCGGCCAGCGGGTGGCCAACGGCCTTGGCAGACGATGCGGCCAGCAGCACGAAGGCGTGGCCGTAACCCTGCTTGGTGGCATCGACGGGCCCGTTCTCATCCACCTGCCAGAAATAGCCGCCATGCTGGGCATCGCGGTGGTTGTTCCAGAGATAGGTCATGCCGTGGTCGATCACATCGCCACAGCCGGGCCTGCCCAGCAAGTGGCCGAGCGAAAAGCAATGCACCATGCGGGCCGACATGTGGATGCCGCGCACCGGGTTTTCCGCCTGCAAGGCCAAGCCCTGACGGTCGAGGTCGAAAAACCCGCCCTTGGGGTTGATGGCGTTGTACTGGAAGAAATCGAACAGACCTTCCGCCTGCTTGGCCAGCCATTGCCGGTGCCAGGGCAGGGTGCTCCAGTTTGACTTGCCGTGATCCGCTTCGGTCATGTTTTCCTCCGTATGATATGCTCCAGCAATTCTCTATATCTTTGGGACGTAACAGTGTCATCCATAACGGAAATTTCGTATCCTTAGGATAGAAGGGTCGCGAAACCTGGAAACGAATGATATATTGACATAAAGATATCTTTATGTGACTGACAAAAGACGAAACACATGGGAATGAGGAGTGTGCCGATGTTGGACGATCTGTTTGGCCCCACGGGCAACAAGCGTGACGGCGCGGAAATCCTGAAAGCGCTTCAGCAGGCGGCGCGGGAACGTATCCTCATTCTCGATGGCGCGATGGGAACGCAGATCCAGGGGCTTGGCTTCGATGAGGATCATTTCCGCGGCGACCGGTTCATCGGCTGTGCCTGTCACCAGCAGGGCAACAACGATCTTCTGATCCTCTCCCAGCCGGATGCAATCGAGGACATCCATTACCGCTATGCCATGGCAGGTGCCGATATTCTCGAAACCAACACCTTTTCCTCCACGCGCATCGCGCAGGCGGATTATGAGATGGAAGGCGCGGTCTATGATTTGAACCGCGAAGGCGCGTTCATCGTCCGCCGTGCTGCCCAGCGGGCTGAGCGCGAGGATGGCCGTCGCCGCTTCGTGGCCGGTGCCATTGGCCCTACCAACCGCACGGCCTCCATTTCGCCGGATGTGAACAATCCCGGCTACCGCGCCGTCAGCTTCGATGACCTGCGGCTGGCCTATGGTGAGCAGATCGACGGCCTGATCGATGGCGGTGCCGATCTCATTCTTATCGAAACCATTTTCGATACGCTGAATGCCAAGGCGGCTATCTTTGCCTGCGAAGAGCGTTTCGCGGCCAAGGGCATTCATCTGCCTGTGATGATTTCAGGCACGATTACCGATCTTTCAGGCCGCACCTTGTCTGGCCAGACGCCAACCGCGTTCTGGAATTCCGTACGCCACGCCAACCCCTTCACCATCGGCCTCAACTGTGCGTTGGGTGCCAGCGCCATGCGCCCGCACCTTCAGGAATTGTCCGAGGTTGCCGATACTTTCGTCTGCGCTTACCCGAATGCGGGCTTGCCGAACGAATTTGGTCAATACGATGAAACGCCTGATATGATGGCAGCGCAGGTCGAGGAATTTGCCCGCGAAGGTCTCGTCAACATCGTTGGCGGCTGCTGTGGTTCCACGCCTGAGCATATCCGCGCCATTGCCGATGCCGTTGCTGGCCACGCGCCGCGCAAGCTGCCGGAGCATCGCTCCTTCATGTCGCTGTCTGGCCTTGAGCCCTTCACGCTGACCAAAGACATTCCCTTCGTCAATGTGGGAGAGCGCACCAATGTCACCGGCTCTGCCAAGTTCCGCAAGCTCATCACGGCTGGCGATTACACGGCAGCTCTCGCCGTTGCCCGCGATCAGGTGGAAAACGGCGCGCAGATCATCGATATCAACATGGATGAAGGCCTGATCGACAGCCAGAAGGCCATGGTCGAGTTCCTCAACCTCATCGCTGCCGAGCCGGACATCGCCCGTGTGCCTGTCATGATCGATAGTTCCAAATGGGAGATCATCGAGGCTGGCCTGAAATGCGTTCAGGGCAAATCCATCGTCAACTCCATCTCGCTGAAGGAAGGCGAGGAGAAGTTTCTGGAGCAGGCAAGCCTCGTGCGCAACTATGGCGCGGCTGTCGTCGTCATGGCGTTTGATGAGGTGGGTCAGGCCGATACCTATGAGCGCAAAGTGGAAATCTGCACCCGCGCCTATAAGCTTTTGACCGAAAAGGCAGGCATTCTGCCCGAAGATATCATCTTCGACCCCAACGTTTTCGCCGTCGCCACCGGCATCGAAGAACACAATAATTACGGCGTGGATTTCATCAACGCCACCCGCACCATCCGTGAAACCATGCCGCTGGTGCATATTTCTGGCGGTGTTTCCAACCTGTCCTTCTCCTTCCGCGGCAATGAGCCGGTGCGCGAAGCCATGCATGCCGTGTTCCTCTACCACGCCATTCAGGCGGGCATGGATATGGGCATCGTCAATGCGGGCCAGCTGGCTGTCTATGAAAGCATTGATCCGGAACTGCGCGAAGCCTGCGAAGACGTGGTGCTGAACCGCCGTGCCGATGGCACGGAACGACTGCTCGAAGTGGCCGAGAAATTCCGAGGCGGTCCGGGCCGTGAAGCCAGGGTTCAGGATCTGGCCTGGCGCGACTGGTCGGTCGAAAAGCGTCTGGAACATGCGCTGGTCAACGGCATCACCGAATATATCGATGCGGATACGGAAGAGGCGCGCCTTCAGGCCGCCCGTCCTCTGCATGTTATCGAAGGTCCGCTGATGGCGGGTATGAATGTGGTGGGTGATCTGTTCGGCTCTGGCAAGATGTTCCTGCCGCAGGTCGTCAAATCCGCCCGCGTCATGAAGCAGGCCGTGGCCGTTCTTCTGCCCTACATGGAAGAGGAGAAGCGCGTCAATGGCGGCGAGCAGCGCAAATCCGCTGGCAAGGTGCTGATGGCAACGGTGAAGGGCGATGTGCACGATATCGGCAAGAACATCGTTGGCGTCGTTCTCGCCTGCAACAATTACGAGATCGTCGACCTCGGCGTCATGGTGCCAGCCACCAAGATTCTCGAAACGGCCATTGCCGAAAAGGTCGATGTGATCGGCCTGTCCGGCCTCATCACCCCATCTCTGGATGAGATGGTGCATATGGCGGCTGAAATGGAGCGGCAGGGCTTCGACATTCCGCTGTTGATCGGCGGCGCGACGACGAGCCGCGTCCACACGGCGGTCAAGATCCATCCACGCTACGAGAAGGGTCAGGCGATCTACGTCACGGATGCCTCGCGTGCGGTTGGCGTGGTCTCGGCCTTGCTGTCGGAAGATCAGAAGCCAGCCTATATTGAAGGCATCCGCGCCGAATATGCCAAGGTGGCGGAAGCCCATGCCCGCAACGAGCGTGAAAAACTGCGTCTTCCGCTCGCACGGGCGCGTGCCAATGCCCATAAGGTGGATTGGAGCGCCTATCAGCCGGTCAAGCCGCAGTTCTTGGGCACAAAGACCTTCGAGACATACGACCTTGAGGAATTGGCGAAGTACATCGACTGGACGCCATTCTTCCAGACATGGGAAATGAAGGGCCGTTATCCCGCTATTCTCGAAGATGAGAAGCAGGGCGAGGCAGCGCGCCAGCTTTTTGCCGATGCGCAGGCCATGCTGAAGAAGATCATTGACGAAAAGTGGTTCCGCCCACGCGCCGTCATCGGCTTCTGGCCCGCCAATGCTGTGGGGGATGATATCCGCCTGTTTACGGATGACACTCGTTCGGAAGAACTCGCAACCTTCTTCACGCTTCGCCAGCAGCTTTCCAAGCGCGATGGCCGCCCCAATGTCGCGCTATCAGATTTCGTGGCGCCACAGGATGGCGGCGTGACGGATTATGTCGGTGGCTTCGTGGTCACGGCGGGCATCGAGGAAGTGGCGATTGCCGAACGCTTCGAGCGCGCCAATGACGACTACTCCTCCATTCTCGTCAAGGCCCTGGCAGACCGCTTCGCCGAAGCCTTTGCCGAGCAGATGCACGAGCGTGTGCGCAAGGAATATTGGGGTTATGCAGCAGGTGAGAGTTTCGCGCCGGATGAACTGATCGGTGAATCCTACGCAGGCATCCGTCCAGCCCCGGGCTATCCCGCCCAGCCTGACCATACCGAGAAGGAAACGCTGTTCCGCCTGCTGGATGCGACCAACGAAACCGGTGTTGTGCTGACGGAAAGCTATGCCATGTGGCCCGGCTCCTCCGTCTCAGGCCTTTATATCGGCCACCCCGAAAGCTACTATTTCGGTGTCGCCAAGGTGGAGCGTGATCAGGTTGAGGACTATGCGCAGCGCAAGGGCATGGCCGTAACAGAGATCGAACGCTGGCTCGGACCGGTGCTGAACTACGTGCCGACCGAGGCCGCCAAAGAGGTGGAGCCTGCCTGATACTCCACGCGAGGTCGTTACCGGTCTGATTCCGGTTTCGGCCTTTAGCTGTTGATTTTAAAAGGAAAAGGCGGAAAGCGGCACTGCCAGATTTGAAGTATGCACTTTCTGTTTCAGACCCGGTGGTCGTCAATGTCTTCATAATCTGACATTCTTCGGGTCGCGTTATGATTTGACGGAGGATAGGGCAATGGCTGAACCCCAGGAGCACAATCAATTCGATGGCCCTCAGATGCATGGAGCGCATTACAAGAACGCTGATATGTCAGGCGCTAACTTTGATGGTGTAAACCTCGCAGGCGCGCAGTTTTACGCCGTCTTGACGAAGGCAAGTTTCACCGACACCAATTTAAGCGAAGCGGTCCTTGACGATATCAACATGGCAGATGCGCGCTTCAATAACGTCAATCTGTCGGGAGCCGTCATCACGAATGCCAACCTATCACGCCTCACGATAAGCGGCGTGACATTGGCAGACTCGGACATCAGAGACGCCGATCTAACCGGCATGCGGATCAATGGTGTTCTCGTAACCGATCTGTTCAGGGCTTATGAACAGGCAAAAACCTGACGGCCATTTATTCCCGAGGCGACAGTACGGGCGCGGATTGCTTCCAGCTAGCCAAAGGCCTATCGCCTGATGTCACTCGAACCGGTCGATAATGCTGATGCCGCTATCGGTAAACGTGTTCATCCCGGGCAGGGCGGTGACGGCGTCTGTGAGCGAGATGTGGCGGCCGATTAGCTTTTCGGGGGAGAGTTTGCCGCTTCGGATCATGGCCAGCATGTCGTCATAGCGCCATGCCTGCATGCCGTGGCTGCCGTAGATTTCCAGCTCGTGAGCAATGACCCGCGCCATTGGGATCTGCGGCATCGCATGGTCCGCCAGCATCAAACCCACCTGCACGTGGCGTCCGCGACGGCGCAGATTGCTGATCGAGTTGCAGCAGGTCTGGGGATGGCCGAGCGCATCGACGGAGACATGTGCACCGCCGCCGGTGATCTCGCGCACCGCCTCGCTCACATCGGCAACCTCGCGGCTGTTGATGGTGGCGGTTGCGCCCAGTTGCCGGGCCAGCGCCAGCTTGTCTTCCGCTATATCAATGGCAATGACTTGCGCGCCAAGCCCCGCGCCGATCATGATGGCGGAAAGGCCAACGCCGCCGCAGCCATGCACGGCCAGCCATTCGCCACCCTTCAAGCGTCCCTGATCAACCACGGCGCGGAAGGATGTGGCAAAGCGGCAGCCGAGGCTCGCCGCCGTATCGAAACCCATGTCTTCTGGCAGATGCACAAGATTCTGATCGGCATAGTCGATGGCGACGTATTCCGCGTAGGAACCCCAATGGGTGAAACCGGGCTGGAACTGTGTTTCGCAAACCTGCTGGTTGCCGGAGCGGCACTCCTGGCAATGGCCGCAGCCGGACACGAAGGGAACGGTGACGCGGTCACCCACCTTGAACCGCATGACATTTTTGCCGACGGCTGAAATCACGCCCGCAAATTCATGTCCCGGCACATGCGGCAGCTGGATATCGGTGTCATGGCCCATCCAGCCGTGCCAGTCGCTGCGGCACAGACCCGTTGCCTTCACCTCGACGACAACGCCGCTCGGCGTTGGTTCCGGGTCCGGCAGGTTGGCTATGCGGGGTGCCTCACCGAAGGTTTCGTAAAACAATGCACGCATGACTATTCTCCTGAGACGACTTCAGACCGCGTCCTTTAGCTGGAAACGATCTAGCCGGATTTCGGAGGACGAAACAGTGCGTCACTCTGCTACAATCATCAAATCTTCTGATGCAAATTTCAGCGTGATGCGCTCGCCAATCGCTGGCGGTGTCTTGCCGGGATCATTGAACATATCGAAGGAAAGCGTCGCGCCACCCACATCCATGCGGGTGCGGATGACCGAGCCCAGGAAGTGGCTGGAGGTGACGAGGCCCGATATGGCGACATCGCCGATGCTCGCTTCGCCCAGCGAACCCGCTTCGGGGCGCAGCGCCACCGTCACCTGTTCGCCATCGGCCTTGTTCAGCGGCTTTTTCAGCGAAACCTGCTGGTCGCCAATGCGGATGGTGCTGGTGGAAGCATCCACCACGGTCGCGTCGATCAGGTTCAGCGTGCCGACGAAGGACGCCACGAACCGCGTTGCCGGCTTGTTATAGATATCGAAAGGCGATCCGATCTGATCGGCCCGTCCGGCATTCATCACCACGATGCGGTCGGAAATGGTCAGCGCCTCCTCCTGATCGTGGGTCACGAAAATGGTGGTGATGCCGAGCTTGCGCTGAATGCTGCGGATTTCCTCACGCAGCGAAACGCGGATCTTGGCGTCCAGTGCCGAAAGCGGCTCATCCAGCAGCAGAACCTGCGGCTTTGGTGCCAGCGCGCGCGCCAGCGCCACGCGCTGCTGCTGCCCGCCAGACATCTGGTAGGGGTAGCGGTCCGCCAGATGATCGAGGTGGATCAGCGCCAGCATTTCTTTCACGCGGGCATCGATCTCGGCCTTTGGCTTGCCCGCGATCTTGAGGCCGAAGGCCACGTTCTCGTAGACATTCATATTGGGAAACAGCGCGTAGGCCTGAAACACCATGCCGATATTGCGCTGGTTAGGTTTCAGGCTCGTCTGGTTCTTGCCGTTGATGGTAATCGCGCCTTCGCTCGGCGTCTCGAAACCGGCAATCATGCGCAGGATCGTGGTCTTGCCGCAGCCCGATGGCCCGAGGAAGGACACGAATTCTCCCTGCTCGATGGCCATGTTGAAATCATGGACGACCTGCACCGCGCCGAAGGATTTTCTGATGTTCTGAAGTGTCAAAAAGCTCATAAATTAAATCCTCAGGCCTTGGGAGGCGCGCCTTTGTGATAGCGCGAGACGAGTTGAATAAGGCCCAGGCAGCCCCATGTGATGCCGAAGGAGATAACGGCGAGCGCGGCAGGCTCATAGGCACGGTTGGCGCCTAGCAATTGCATGTAGGGGCCAAAGGCCGGGCGGTTCAAAAGCGCCGCCATGGTAAATTCACCGATGACGATGGCAAAGGTCAGGAACGCGCCGGAGAGAACGGCAACCAGAACATTCGGCAGAATGATCCGCGCCAGAATGGTGGTCCATCCAGCGCCCAGACTTTGGGCTGCTTCCGTCAACGTGGCGATGTCGATGGTGCGAAGCCCGGTATCGACAGCGCGGTACATATAGGGCAGGGCAAGCGTCGTATAGCCGAAGATCAGCAGCAGGTTGGTGCCTGATGTCGTGCCCGTCAGCGGCAGCCAGCTGGAGGTGTTATACAGCCTGATATAGCCGAACACGATGACGATGGCCGGAATGACGAGCGGCAAAAGCGTGATGAACTCGATGACCGGACGAAGGGCTGGCAGTTTCAGCCGCACCCAATAGGCCGTTGGCACCACAAGCAGAATGCCGAAGATGATGGTGCACAGCGCCATCATGATCGAGAAGGTGAAGGTCTCCTGAAAGCGCGGATCGCCCAGCACCTTGGCATAGGCGTCGAAGGAATATTCGCCGCGCCGCATCTTGAGCGAGAAATTCGTCATGCCGATCAGCGGCAGGGCGAAGTAGAGAAGGCCGAACAGCAATGCGCCCCAGGCAAAAATACGCTTCATTTCAGCCACCTCTCGCTGCGCGTGCGCATCCAGATATAGAGCGTGTTGGCAATGCAGGTCACGAGGATCATGCCGAAGGCAAGCGCGTAACCGAGATGGGGATTGCCCAGCACGTCACCACGAATTTGCGCAAACAGCAGAATGGGCACGATGTTGAGCGAGGAGCCCGTCAGCGCAATCGCCGTTGCAACAGCACCGAAGGCATTGGCAAACAGCAGCGAGAATGTGCCGAGAATGGAGGGCAGCAGAATGGGGAAGGCCACCATGCGCCAGTATTGGAAGCCGCTGGCGCCCAGAATTTCCGCAGCCTCGCGCCATTCGCGCTTCAGGCCATCCAAGGCTGGTGTGATGATGAGGATCATCAGCGGGATCTGGAAGAAGAGATAGGTGACGGTCAGTCCCCAGAAGGACAGGATGTTGAATCCGAGAAGCCGCAGATCAAGGCCGAGCTGTGTTTTCAGAAACACGGTCACGAGGCCGACAGGCCCGAGTGTGGCGATAAAGGCGAAGGCCAGTGGCACGCCTGCAAATTGCGATGCCACGCCGGAAAAGGTCAGAAGCGGCGAACGGATTTTCTGCGGCAGACCACCCAGCACAACAGCGGTGGCAACGCCAAAGCCGATGAGACAGCCGAGTAGGGCAGATGAGACGCTGATCTTAATGGAAATCCAGTAGGCGGAAAGAATGGATTCGGTGAACAGGCCAGCAATGTTTTCAAGCGTGAAATCGCCGTCCGGGTTCTGAAAAGCGCCAAGGACGATCTTCATCGTCGGCATGATCAAAAAAAGAAGAATGAAAATTGCAAATGGCAAAACGCCAAGCCATTCCAGCTTCGGGCGAAACCGTCCTGGTGGTCGCGAGGGCGCGCCCATAGTGTTTGATGACATACCACGTTCCCGAACGCCGCTATCATAGCGGTCTTTTCATTGTATAAAACCAGCTGCCCCGAACTTTGAAAAGTCCGGGGCAGATGTATTGGTCGTTATTTCACGTTCGCGCCGACAACCTTGTCCCAGCCGCCGGTAACAGCAGCCTTGTTGGCGTCAACGTCTTCCAGCGTTGGGAAGACAGCCTTTTCATAGGCTGCTGCTGGTGGCAGGGCGTCCAGAAGATCCTTTGGAATCTTGTTGGCCTTGGCAAGAGCGTTGAAGCGGATCGGGTGGCAGAAGCCCTTCAACCAGCCGAGCTGACCGTCGTCGGAATAAAGGTGCTCCATCCAAAGCTTTGCAGCGTTTGGATGCGGTGCGTAGGCAGAGATGCCCTGCACGTAAACGCCAGCCAGAACGCCGGATGATGGCACGACAACTTCTGTTGGCGGGTTGCCGTTCAAGGTCTTTGCCCATGACAGCGCGTTATAGTCCCATGCAACGACGATTGGTGTCGCACCCTGGGCAACGGTGCCAGCCTTGCCGATAACGGGCAGGAAGTTGCCAGCCTTGTTCAGCTCGCCGAAGAACTTCAGACCAGCTTCGCCAGCTGCCTTGCCGTCCTTTGCGCCGCTGGCAAGACCAGCTGCGAGAACGCCGAGAATGGCCTGGTTGGAGGCGCGTGGGTCACCAGCAAGAGCGACCTGGCCGGAGTATTCAGGCTTCAGAAGATCGGCCCAATCCTTTGGCGTGTTGGTCACGAGGTCCTTGTTCACGAACAGGGACATCACGCCGTAATAATCGCCGTACCAGTAGCCTTCGGCATCCTTCACATTGTCAGGAATCTCGTCCCAAGTGGAAACCTTGTATGGCTGCAGAAGGCCTTCCTTCTTGGCCTGTGGGCCGAATGCGAGACCGACGTCGATCACGTCAGGAGCCTGTGGGCCCTTATTGTCCTTGTTGGCCTTGATGGCTTCCACTTCGTCGGCAGAACCGGCGTCAGGGTTCAGCTCATTGACCTTGATTTCAGGATACTTGGCCTTGAAGGAGGCGATAACGTCGCCGTAACCGCACCAGTCGTGGGGCAGGGCGATGGTCGTCAGCATGCCTTCCTTCTTGGCGGCTGCAACGAGTTCTGCGCTCGGTGCGGCAGAGGCAATCGCGGTAGATGCGATGACCATTGCTGTGGTCAACGATAGCAGTCGGCGGCTGTGCGAGATCACGGTTAGTTCTCCTCTGTGTCTAATGCGTCTGGCGACGCTGATACGTGGGTTGCATGAATGTTATGTGACGCTTTCCCCGGACGGTTTCCCGCCGTCATCATGGCCTCTGCCATTTTCTTGCCATCATTGCGCCCATTCGTCGCCATGATATTTAAGAAACGACATAAATAATTCGTGTTGCGCCTTTCCCCTCCGAAGCCGCTTCTCACTTCTCCTCATTTTTCGGTTTTCGAAAAAGGCGGGTCTGTTCGAACAGGCCTTCCAGCGAATTCATGCGCTTGCGGGTCTCATCCCAACCATTGTTCTGCACCGCCTCGATCAGCGCCTCCACGACGAAGAGAGTCACCACCGAGCTGTCCCAGGCCGAGGGCGCTTCGATACGCACGCGGAATGTGTGTTCTGCAAAGCGCGAAACGGGGGAGGTCCACTGGTCGGTGAACAGCAGAATGCGCACATCATTGTCATGCGCCACCTGCGCCAGCGTCACCATGTCCTGCTCGTAGCGTCGGATATCGAAGATCACCAGAACATCGCCCGCATTCATGTTCAGCATATATTGCGGCCATGAGCTGGAATTGGATGACATCAGCGCCGTCTTGGGGCGGATGACCTGCATGTGGGTGAAGAAATATTCCGCAATGGCACCGGTAATGCGCCCACCGACGAAGTAGATGCTGCGTTTTCTGTCCGCCAGAACAGCTGCGGCATTGTCAAAGGATGCCGTATCGAGATCGCTCAGTGTATCGCGCAAGTTTCCGGTGATGGCATCGGCAAAGCGGTTGAGAATATGCAGGCCCGGTGCGTTGCTGGCCCACCGGTCATGCTTGGCAATCGGGTTGGAAATGGTGGCGTCCAGTTCCTGGTGCAGCCGTGCCTGAAATTCAGGATATCCCTTGAAGCCGAGCTTCTGCACCATTCGCGCAACGGTTGGCGTTGAGACGCCGGCATTCTCGGCAACCACGGTCATGCTACCCAGCCCTGAAACCGGGTAATTGCCGAGAAGACTTTCCGCTAAGCGCTTTTCGGCACGCGTCAGGCTCTCGTAATGAGCCTGGATAACGTCCGAAACGGTCGCGGCTGAAGTGTGCAAATTTTTCCCCTAGCCGGTCTTTTCGCCGGTCTGTTAGCGCAGATTAAGATACGGGGGGCGAGCGGAGTCAATCAAAAAATGAAGAGAATATTTCAAAAATGATTTGACACTTCGGCGTGTGTGAAGAATTCTTTACCAACTGTCGGGGGACAGTGATGTTGGCAGCGGGGGTACACCATGACGGTGCAAACGACGTTTTTCACACATGACGAGCCTGTGCCCGTTGTCGTGGAAAATCCGCACGGTGCAGGCCGCATTCTCCTGGTCTGCGAACATGCCTCTTGCACCATGCCAGCCCGCTACGGCACCCTTGGCCTTGGCGAAGATGTGCTGAAAAGCCATATTGCCTGGGACCCCGGCGCACTGGCTGTCGCAAGGCTCCTGTCGCAAAGTCTGGATGCGACGCTGATCTACCAGAATTATTCCCGCCTGATCTATGATTGCAATCGCCCGCCGGAATCGGCCTCGGCCATGCCTGTCATCAGCGAGATCTACAATATTCCCGGCAATCTGGCGCTTGATGACGCAGAGCGTTTTGCCCGGACGGCGGCACTCTATATCCCGTTCCAGTCCGGCGTCCGTGACCTGATTGACGCCAAGGGCGAGGCGGGCATCGAGACCGTTCTCGTTACCATGCACAGCTTTACCCCTGTCTATCACGGCAAGCAGCGCGAGGTTGAAATCGGCCTTTTGCATGATGCCGATGCGCGGCTGGTGGATGCGATGATGGAGCATGCAGAGGGCAGCAATTTCCGGGTCGAGCGCAACGAACCCTATGGCCCGCAGGATGGTGTCACGCACACGCTTCGCCTGCATGCGCTCCCCGGCGGGCTGTTGAACGTCATGATCGAGGTCCGAAACGACCTCATCGAAAATGAGGAGGGGCAGCGGGCTGCTGCCGATTTTCTAAGCGGTCTTTTGAAAAAGGCAATCGCCGCTCACAGCCCATGAGGAGTTGAGGATAATGAAGACCGTTGCATATCCACAAGAAGGCCCTGAGGCCCGGAATGCAGCGGGGGAACAGCAGACGTGCAGGGCGTGCTGGGGTTTGCCCATCATGCCGAAACTGGGGCAAAATCGGCCATTCCGGCTGACAGCCTGTTTTTCTTGATCAGGAGAGAACGGCATGGAGAGTTCATCATCAGGCGTCAGCTATAAGAAAGCTGATGCATCCTACTTCGAAAAAAGAGGACTTTCACGTTATGCAGGCGTCTGGTCGCTCTGGGCGCTTGGCGTCGGCGCGGTCATTTCAGGCCATTTTTCCGGCTGGAACTTCGGCTTTGCCACCGGCGGCTGGGGCGGCATGCTGGTTGCGGGCATCATCATCGCCATCATGTATCTGGGGCTGACATTTTCCATCGCGGAAATGAGCCCGGCACTGCCGCACACAGGTGCGGCCTATTCCTTTGCCCGCACGGCCATGGGCCCATGGGGCGGCTTTATTACCGGGCTGTGCGAGAACGTCGAATATGTTCTGACCCCCGCCGTCATCGTCACCTTCATTACGGCCTATGTGAACTCCATTCTGGGGCTCGATCCCGTCTATTCTCCGCTCTTGTGGGTGCTGTTCTACGCCATCTTCCTCGCGCTGAACGTCTACGGGCTTGAACTATCCTTCAAAGTAACGCTTGTTATCACGCTGATATCGCTCGCTGTTCTCGTCTTCTTCTGGATCAGCGCCATCCCCAACATGGATTTCTCGCGCTGGGCGCTCAACATCGGCGTCGGGCCAGACGGTGCAGCGGTTGAACTTCCCGAAGGTAATGGCTCCTTCTTCCCCTTCGGCATTTCGGGCGTTCTGGCCTCACTGCCTTTTGCGGTCTGGCTGTTCCTCGCCATCGAGCAGCTTCCTCTGGCAGCCGAAGAATCGGTTGATCCCAAGCGCGATATGCCAAAGGGCATCATTCTCGGCATCATCACATTGATGGTTTCGGCTTTCATGATCGTGCTGCTCAACCCCTCGCTGCCCGGCATCGGCGCATTCCATCTCGGCTCGTCGTTGGAGCCGCTGCTGGATGGTTTCAAGGCCGTCTATGGTGATGGTGGCGTGGTTCTGCTCGGCTTCGTGGCTCTCACGGGCCTCATCGCCAGCTTCCACACCATCCTTTATGCGCAGGGTCGCCAGATCTACTCGCTCTCGCGGGCGGGCTATTTCCCAACGCTTCTGTCCGTCACACACCCCAAGTTCAAGACACCGCATGTCGCCATGCTCACAGGCGCGCTCATTGGCCTTACTGTCATGATGATCATCTGGTTTGCGCTGGGTGCGACGCAGGGCGGCAGCATCATCGGCAGCGTGTTGCTCAACATGGCGGTGTTCGGCGCGATGTTCTCTTACATCATGCAGGCCATCTCCTTCATCATGCTGCGTCGTAACCTGCCGGATATTGAGCGGCCTTTCCGCTCGCCACTCGGCATTCCCGGCGCGGTCCTCACCATCATCATTGCCGTCATAACCTTGCTCTATCAGGTGCAGGACCCGAATTTCACCAAGGGCGTCATCTGGGTTGCGCTGTGGTTTGCCGTCGCGATTGCCTATTTCGCGCTGGTTGGCCGTCACCGCCTCATTCTTTCGCCGGAAGAGGAATTTGCGCTGGAGCACAAGCAGGCCGCACTCAATGCGGCGGCATCGAAGGCTTGATCCAACTCCAAAGGGCGACCGGCAACGGTCGCCCCATTTGAACAACAGGAAACGAGAAAATCATGACGACCTACACATTCGACGAATTGAAAAAGGATGTCGCTGAGCGGCGCATAGACACGGTTCTGGCATGCGTCGTGGATATGCAGGGTCGTCTGATGGGAAAACGGTTTCAGGCTGAGTTCTTCGTGGAAAGCGCTTACGAGGAAACCCATTGCTGCAACTATCTGCTGGCAACCGATATGGAGATGGAAACCGTTCCCGGTTACAAATCCGCCGGTTGGGACAAGGGCTATGGCGACTATACGCTGAAGCCTGACCTTTCCACCCTGCGGCGTGTGCCGTGGCTGGAAGGCACGGCGCTTGTGCTGTGCGACGCATACGACCACCACACCCACGCGGAAGTGGCCCATTCGCCGCGCGCTATTTTGAAGAAGCAGGTGGCGCGGCTGGAGGCCATGGGCCTCAAGGCCTTCATGGCCACAGAGCTGGAATTCTTCCTGTTCGACCAGAGTTTCGAGAACGCCCGTGCCGGTGGCTACCGCGATCTGAAGCCCGCGAGCCCCTATAGCGAGGACTACCACATCTTCCAGACGACCAAGGAAGAAGAGGTGATGCGCGCTATCAGAAACAATCTGCAAGCCGCTGGTATTCCCATTGAAAATTCCAAGGGCGAAGCCTGCGCCGGTCAGGTCGAGCTGAATGTGCGCTACGCCGATGCGCTCACCATGGCCGACCGCCACGCCATCATCAAGAATGCCTGCAAGGAAATTGCCTGGTCAAAGGGCAAGGCCGTCACATTCCTTGCCAAGTGGGATTACGATGCCGCTGGCAGTTCCTCGCACATTCACCAGTCGCTGTGGAGCCTGGATGGCAAGACGCCCATGTTCCTCGATAAGAACGGCGAATACGGCATGTCGGATATGATGCGCCATTACGTAGCGGGGCTTCTCGCCCATGCCAGCGAGACGACCTATTTCCTGGCGCCCTATATCAACTCCTACAAGCGTTACATGGCTGGCACATTCGCGCCCACCAAGGCTGTGTGGAGCATGGATAACCGCACGGCGGGCTACCGCCTCTGCGGTGCCGATAGCAAGGGCATCCGCATCGAGTGCCGCATTGGCGGGTCAGATATCAATCCGCATCTTGCCATGGCTGCCCTTATTGCGGCAGGCCTTGACGGCATCGAAAACAAGTTGGAACTTGAGGCCCAGTTTGAAGGCGATGCCTATGGCGGCAAGAACATCAGGGAGATCCCCAAAACGCTGCGCGATGCGACCGAGCACCTCAATGGGTCCAAGATGCTGCGCGGCGCTTTCGGGGATGATGTCGTCGATCACTATGTTCGCGCCGCAAAGTGGGAGCAGGAAGAATATGACCGCCGCATCACCGATTGGGAAGTCGCGCGCGGTTTTGAACGGGCATAACAACATCTAAAGTTACAGAAAGAACCACCATCATGGTCATGATCCAGAATATTTCGCCGATCGACGGTTCGGTCTATGCCGAGCGCGAGGCGATGTCGCTGGACGCGGCACGGGCTGCCGTATCGAAAGTGCGCGCCGCGCAAAAGTCATGGGCGCGTCGCCCCTTGGAAGATCGCGTTCAGCTGGTGCTGAAAGGCGTCGCACGGCTGAATGAGATGGCCGCAGAAGTCGTGCCGGAACTGGCCCATATGATGGGCCGTCCGGTGCGCTATGGCGGTGAGTTCAAGGGCTTCAACGAACGCTCCAACTATGTCGCGACGATTGCCGCCGATGCGCTTGCGCCTCTGGTCATCGAGGAAAGCGGTAATTTCGAACGCCGCATCGAGCGTGAAGCCCATGGCGTGGTCTTCGTCATCGCGCCGTGGAACTACCCCTATATGACGGCCATCAACACCATCGCGCCCGCGCTTATGGCTGGCAACACGGTTGCCATCAAGCATGCCGCGCAGACGCTTCTGGTGGGCGAGCGCATGGTGCGCGCATTCGTGGAAGCGGGCGTGCCTGAGGATGTGTTCATCAACCTCTTCCTCGACCACCAGACCACATCGGCGCTGATTTCCGAGGGCCTGTTCAACTTCGTCAACTTCACCGGCTCCGTCGAAGGCGGTCGCGCCATCGAGCGTGCCGCTGCTGGCACTTTCACCGGCCTTGGTCTGGAGCTCGGTGGCAAGGACCCTGGCTATGTTATGGAAGATGCCGATCTGGATGCGGCGGTCGATACGCTGATGGATGGCGCAACGTTCAATTCCGGGCAATGCTGCTGCGGCATCGAGCGTATCTATGTCAATGAAACGCTGTATGACGCTTTCGTTGAAAAGTCCGTGGCCTGGGTGTCCAACTACAAGCTTGGCAATCCGCTAGAGCAGGAAACCACGCTGGGGCCGATGGCCAACAAGCGTTTTGCCAAGGTGGTGCGCCAGCAGGTGGCTGATGCCGTTGCCAAGGGCGCGAAGGCGCTGGTCGATCCCAAACTCTTTGCCGCAGATGATGGCGAGAGCGCCTATGTCGCGCCGCAGATCCTCGTCAATGTCGATCACTCCATGGAGTTCATGACGGAAGAAACCTTCGGCCCTGCTGTCGGCATCATGAAGGTGAAGAACGACGACGAAGCCATCGCGCTGATGAACGACAGCAAATACGGCCTCACCGCATCACTGTGGGCGCAGGACGCGGCAAGGGCAGGGCGCATTGGCCGCGAGATTGAAACCGGCACCGTGTTCATGAACCGCGCTGACTATCTTGACCCCGCTCTGTGCTGGACCGGCGTCAAGGAAACCGGTCGCGGCGGCTCGCTTTCGGTCATCGGCTTCCAGAACCTGACCCGTCCAAAATCCTACCATCTGAAGAAAGTCACCAAATGAACATCGTCGCAAACTGGAGCTATCCAACCCCGATCAAGATGGGACGCGGCCGCATCAAGGAACTGGCCGACGCCTGCAAGACGCTGGGCATGAAAAAGCCGTTGCTGGTCACAGACCGTGGCCTTGCCACCATGGCCATCACCGGCCACGCACTGGATATTCTGGAAGAGGCAGGCCTTGGCCGCGCTCTCTTTTCCGATGTCGATCCCAACCCCAACGAGATCAATCTCGAAGCGGGTGTGAAAGCCTTCAAGGATGGCGGCCATGATGGCGTCGTCGCCTTCGGCGGCGGTTCGGGACTGGATCTGGGCAAGGCCGTTGCCTTCATGGTAGGCCAGACGCGCCCCGTCTGGGATTTCGAGGATGTTGGTGACTGGTGGACCCGCGCAAACTCCGATGGCATCGCGCACATCGTGGCCGTGCCGACGACCGCAGGCACAGGCTCGGAAGTGGGACGCGCCAGCGTCATCACCAATTCCAAAACGCATGTGAAGAAGATCATCTTCCATCCGAAATTCCTGCCCGGCGTCGTGATCTGCGATCCGGACCTCACGGTCGGCATGCCCAAGGCCATCACCGTTGGCACCGGCATGGATGCCTTTGCCCATTGCCTGGAAGCCTATTCCTCGCCCTTCTTCCACCCGATGAGTGCCGGTATCGCGCTTGAGGGCATGCGTCTGGTCAAGGAATACCTGCCCCGCGCCCATAAGGACGGAACCGATATCGAAGCTCGCTCCAACATGATGGCCGCCGCCGCCATGGGTGCCGTGGCCTTCCAGAAGGGGCTTGGCGCCATTCATGCGCTCTCGCACCCCATTGGCGCTGTTTACAACACCCATCACGGCATGACCAACGCCGTCGTCATGCCCGCCGTTCTGCGCTTCAACCGCCCGGCAATTGAAGAAAAGATCGCCCGCGCCGCTGCCTATCTCGGCATCGAAGGCGGCTTTGATGGTTTCTACAATTACGTGCTGGAGCTTCGCCACGAACTGGGCGTTCCTGAAAATCTGACCGCACTCGGCATCAAGCCCGACCGTGTGGACGAACTGACGGCAGAAGCCATCAAAGACCCAAGCTGCGGCGGCAACCCCGTGGCCATGACGGCTGAAAACACCAAGGCATTGTTTCTGGAGTGCTTCTAACGGTTGAGCCTTGCTGGCGGGTGCTTTGCACCCGCTGGCGGCTTATGCCCCTGCGGCCAGAGACCGACGTGCGGCACGTCTTCTCCCCAGCAAAAATAAAATAAAAAAGTTTTCTCAATCTCCCAAAGACCCATGCCTACAATCTGCGCATCTTCACTGTTCGCCATGTATCGCGAGACATGAACGAGCAGGTGAAGAGTGGTGGCTGGCCGCAGACGTGTGGCTATCCATCAGATGATAGGACCTGTCGGCCCGACCATTTGGCCTCGAAATTCCATTAACGGGTTTCGGGCAGGCCAAGCGGGAAGGTGGCAGGGAATGCAATGGACGACAATCCGGGCCGGATCATTCACGATCCGGTCTGGATCGACTTTGACCTTGAGGCCACGCAAATGCGCAGCCAACACCAACACACCAAAGACACACCGCATTTGCGTGGTTTCTCTTGGGGGCGATGATGGATCAATCACGGGCGCAACGCGCTGCGTGACCGGCGAAGCTTGTCCGGTTTTTTGATAGTGCCAAACGGACGTGAGTGACGGCACTGCCTAAAATAGCATCCATCGTTACCAATTCATTAACCATATTGGTTAACAATATATCACGCACCATGAATATGGCGGTGCGTTGAAGAGCGATGATTTCAGGCTCTGCATTCGGGGGGCCTTATGCCAGTTATTACATTCGCAAATACGAAGGGCGGCGCGGGAAAAACCACTGCCGTTTTGCTGCTTGCCACCGAACTTGCCCGCATGGGTCACCGCGTCACTGTGCTGGATGCCGATCCGCAATTGTGGATTTCGCGCTGGGCAGACATGTCTGGCCCCATGCGCAACCTCTCCATCATCTCCAACGTCACGATGGCGTCGATGGAGACCCATATTCGCGAGAACAAAGCCAATACCGACTGTTTCATCATCGATCTGCCCGGCACCAAGAATCCACTTTTGACCATGGCGCTCGGTATTTCAGACCATGTGCTGATCCCCGTTCAGGGCTCTGCCATGGATGCGCGTGGCGCTGCCGAAGTGCTTGAACATCTCGAGTTTCTCGATCGCAAGATGGGCATCAAGGTGGAGCATTCCGTCGTGCTGACCCGCGTCAATGCCATGATCAGCACCCGCTCGATGCTGGTGGTCAAGGCGCTGATGGCTGAAAAGAACGTGCGCGTTCTCAACACGCCCATCGCCGAGCGCGCCGCATTCCGCGATGTCTTCGACTGTGGCGGCACGCTTGAGGCGCTCGACTGTCACAAGGTCAGCAATGTCGACAAGGCGCTGGAGAATGTCCGCAGCTTCGCAAACGAGGTGCTGCGCCTGATGCCGGCACGCGTTATTCGCTCAGACCGCGATATGAAATTCTTCCGCCGCAGCGCCGCCTGAAAACGAAGCACTTGCATGCGTCCGACCCTTTGAGGAGCCGGGCGCATTATTTTGCTTGATTTGGAAATGATCGTTTCCTATATTGCTTCCATGAGCAACACACAGGCATCCTCACCCTCCATGCGCCAACGCGGTCGTCCGCGTGAATTCGATGTCGACACGGCCATCGATAAGGCCATCGGCGTGTTTGCCGAGCGCGGTTTCCACGCCACCTCGGTTGGAGATCTGAGTGAGGCGATGGAGCTGACGCAGGGCAGTCTCTACAAGGCCTTCAAGGACAAGAAGGATATCTACATCGCCGCTGTGGAGCGTTACCGGCTGGTGCAGACGAAGCGTTTTGAAGCTTATATCCAGACGGCCAAGACCGGGCGCGAAAAGCTTCTGGCATCCATGAACTTCTACGCGGATGCCTGTCTTGGCAAATCCGGCGGCCAGGGGTGCATCATCGTGGGTGCCGCTGCCGATCTCGCCTCTTTGGACGAGGATATGGCGCGTGTGGTGCGCGGTGCCATTGAGGCGCGTGAGAAAATTCTGGCGCGTCTGGTGCGTGAAGGGCAGGCGGATGGCTCTGTCTCAAAGGCAATGGATGCGGAGGCGCTGGCCAGGACGGCCCTGTGCCTTCTCTATGGCATGCGCGTGGTCGGCAAGACGGGCCTTTCCAAGCAACAGTTAGACGGCATTGTCGAAGTGGCCATGAAGGTCTTCGACTGATTTTGCTGCGCATTTTGGAAATGAATATTTCCTAATTAGGAGGCGTGAGATGACATCGACAGTGCTTGGCGCAGAGCCCGCACAGGAAGAGGCGATCTCTTCAGCCATGATTTTTCTGCTGGCCAGTGCCTGTGGATTGATATGCGCCAATATCTACTATGCCCAGCCGCTTGCGGGCATGATCGCCGCAGAACTCGGATTGTCAGCCGGAGCAACCGGGTTGATCGTGACGCTGACGCAGATCGGTTACGGCCTGGGTTTGCTGTTCGTGGTGCCCCTAGGTGATCTCATCGAGAACAGGAAGCTGATTGTCATCACTGTTGCCATGGCCGTTGCGGCACTGGTTGCGGCAGCGGTCGCACCGCATTCGGCACAGTTTCTTGTCGCCGTGTTTCTCATTGGCGTCAGCTCCGTTGCGGTGCAGATGATCGTGCCTTTGGCGGCGCATATGACGCCGCCTGCCACGCGAGGCCGCGTTGTCGGCAGCGTCATGAGCGGTTTGATGGTCGGCATCATGCTCGCGCGGCCTGTCTCCAGCCTGCTGTCTGAATTCATCTCATGGCGCGGCGTCTTCTTCATGTCGGCAACCGTCATGGCCGTGCTGGCGGTGGTTCTCTACCGTCTTTTGCCGCGCCGCATGCCGGATGCGAAGCTTCCATACCGCAGCCTGCTGGCCTCCATGGGCAAGCTTGCCGTCAGCACCCCGCTGCTGCAACGCCGCGCTCTCTATCAGGCTGGCATGTTTTCAGCGTTCAGCCTGTTCTGGACGGTGACGCCTCTGTATCTCAGCGGCCCAGCCTTCCGGCTGTCGCAGGGTGAAATTGCGCTGTTTGCGCTGGCGGGCGCTGCCGGTGCGGTTGCCGCGCCGATCGCCGGTCGTGTGGCCGACCGTGGCTGGACGTGGGGTGCCACATTGGCTGCATTGCTGGCGGCAATGGCGTCGTTCCTCATCACCCACATCGCGCCGGAAGGCTCTCATCTGTCGCTGGCCCTGCTCGTCGTTGCAGCGATCGTGCTGGACTTCGCCGTCACCACCAATCTTGTGCTGGGCCAGCGCGCTATCTTCACGCTGGGGGCGGAGTTCCGCAGCCGTTTGAACGGCATCTTCATGGCAACATTCTTCATGGGCGGCGCGGCTGGTTCCGCACTCGGCGGCTGGGCCTATGCGACAGGACAATGGACCGCCGCCTCATGGCTTGGCTTTACCCTGCCAGCACTCGCCTTCGCTTTTTTCCTAACCGAGCGTCGGTCTGAGAAGCGTCGTATGCGTCTGGGCTGAATGCCTGATGCCTTTGGCAAGAAACGGGTGGTCGCGCTGTTGCGCAATCACCTATGCCTAGGCTCCCGAACAAAGAGCCAATCATGGGACTGTTGGAAGACAAAGTTGCTGTCATCACCGGCGCATCATCAGGGATAGGACGTGCCGCAGCGTTGCTGTTTGCTGCCGAAGGTGCTGCGGTTATTCTCAATGCCAGAAGCAGGCAGGGCTTGGAAAAGGTCGCGGAGACGATACGGGGCCAGGGCGGCAAAGCCCATATCGTGGTGGGTGATGTCAGTCAGCCTGAAACGCACGACGAACTGACGGCGGATGCCGTGCGACTGTTCGGCGGCCTCGATATCGCCTTCAACAATGCAGGAATGGTCGGACCAATAAAGCCACTCGCGGAAGTCAATCCCGCAGAATGGCATGAGACGCTTGCGACCAACCTGACTTCGGCCTTCCTCGCAAGTCGCAGCCAAATCCCCGCCATGCTGGAGAGAGGCGGCGGCTCTATCATATTCACATCCAGTTTTGTCGGGTCAAGCGTCGGCCTTCCGGGCATGGCGGTTTATGCTGCGTCCAAGGCGGGATTGATGGGGCTCGTAAAGGGCATCACCGCCGACTATGCCAGCAGGGGCATCAGGGCAAATGCGCTGATGCCCGGCGGTTCTGATACTGCAATGGCTGGTGACGACGCCCAGAAGGCGTGGGCGGCAGGCTTGCACGCGATGAAACGCATTTCGCAGCCGGAAGAAATTGCAAGAGCCGCACTGTTCCTCGCCAGTTCCATGTCGAGCTTTGTTGCCGGTTCTGCATTGTTTGCAGACGGCGGGAATTCAGCCGTCAAATAATAATGCTATCTGCGTGTCTCATGCCGATATCGCCAAGCGTTCGCATCGCTTGGCGATATCAGTGAGGATTAGCGGTTAGGTTTGCTTATTCGGCAAACTCGACAACCACACCGGGGCGGACCATTTTAGCGAGTTCCGTGGCATCCCAGTTGGTCAGGCGGATACAGCCGTGGCTGTTGGTCTTGCCGATCTTGGATGGTTCCGGTGTGCCGTGAATGCCGTAGGTCGGTTTGGAAAGCGCGATCCAGACTGTGCCCACAGGGCCGTTGGGGCCGGGCGGTATCTGCAGGATCTGGGTGTTCTGGCCCTGGGTGAAGTTGATCTTCGGGTTATAGGTATAGCCGGGATTGAGCGCGATGCGCTCCACCGTGTGTGTGCCGGATGGCGATGGTGTATCCGAAGAGCCGATGGTGGCAGGGTAGGCGGCGATTAGCAGGCCGCCTTCATCATAGGCGAAAACCTGCCGGATACCCTTATGCGCCACGATGCGCGCAACCTGACCCTTTTTCGTCTCGCCGGGGCTGACGACCTTGATGATGGTGCCGGGTACGGTGAAATCGACGCCGGGGTTCAGTTCCTTCAGATAGGTCTCATCCATGTGGAAACGCTCTGCCAGCGCTTCTGACGTGGAAGTGTAGGCCATGGCTGGAAGCTGCGCTTTTTCGGCATAGTCATCGGGAATGGAAGCGACATACGGGCCAGCCGCATCAGCCGCCGTAATCGTGTAATCCACGATGGCCATGCCGCCGGTGTTGCGCAGGCGCTCCAGAATATCCTCGGTGTTGTTGGGGTCGAGGCGCTCACCGGTCATGTCCTGCCAGGCGGCAATGGCCTTGTCGACATTATCGCCCATCTTGCCATCGATCACGCCGGGCGAAATGCCCTCGCGGTCCAGAAAGACCTGAAGTGCCACGATTTCCTGACGTGAACGGTTGACCGGCGCCGTGACCGGCTGGTTACGCTCGATCAGGTGATCGGGCTGTGGCACGGCAGCCGTTGTGCTTTCACCGGGAATTGGCTCGCCCAATGGGCCGCTTTCAACCGCGCCGGGGCGGGAAACGGAGCCGGTATAGGGATCGATATCGCTGCCATCGCCGCGATATTCCCGGTAATCCTGACCACCAATGTTGCCACGGGCACCATATTCCTGCTGCGGCTCGCGCATCTGGCCGGGGGCAGGCGGGTAATAATTGTCGTTCTGCTGCTGCGGATAATAGGGATCCCGACGGCCACCGCCACCGCCGTTTGGCATCTCGGTCGCTACCAGATTGCCGTAGCGATCATAATAGACCGTGCGGCCCATGCGGTCTCGGCTGATCACAATATCGCCACGCTCAGGCATGAACTCAAGTACACGACCATCGGGCGAAACCAGCATGGGCTGCTGGGCCTGTGCATGAACAGGCACAAGCAAAGGGGTCGCCGCGACAGCGAGAGAGAACATTGCGTTAATTAAAAGTTTCACGATTCTGCGATCCCTTGGGTTCTTGCCCAATACACACACGTTAATCTTGACCCTATTGTGAAAAAGGTGAATTCGAAGTTAACGCAATCTTAATTTTACAACACGGCGATAGCATTTGCGTGATCGCCGTGTCGATGAATGATTGAAGGAACCTTCCATGCGTGCTCTGAAAGCCGGAAAATCCCCCACCATCTTTTTAGACGAGACTTCTGTTCTCGATATCGGCTCCTGCATTGTCGATGGCACCGATATCGCTCCCGGACGAGCCATTCCCGATGATGGCGACCCACGGATCGACCATTCGCTTGAAGGCTTTCTCTTCACCTGCGGTCCCGACCACATCCGCCATCCGCAGCCCATAGCGGGGGCGGTGAGTGGTGAGAAATACCCGTTGCACGGTTCATTTTCGTCGCATGCAGCCGAGATAACCGATTGGGTGGTGTCGGACGATAATGCGCTGGCAGCCGCAAGGGTTCCCGTGCGGCTGGCGGACGGTGGAACGGCGCTGCTGAAACGCGAGTGGCGGATTGACGGGGCGACGGGTGTGGTCAGTCTCGAAGACGTGGTCACTAACACCAGTGACGGCGCTCAAGCAGTTTTTCACATGTACCATATGAATGTGGGTGCACGTTTGTTTGATGACGGCGTAAAGCTTTCCGGTGCCATGTTCGAGGGTGGCGGTTTTGGCTGGCGGTTTGGGGAGGAGCCGGGCGGCGTGTTCTGTGTGCCTGCGGGCGTGGGCACGCAAGGCTGGGCGGAAATGACGCTGGGGCCGATTGCGGCCATTGGCGGAAAGACGCTGAAGGTGGCATTTCGAACCGATACGCTGCCGCATTTGCAGATGTGGCGCAACCAGAGTGACCCGGCGCATGTGATGGGCATCGAGCCTGTTTCGCACCGCTGGGTGGATCGCAGCGAGTTGGAGGCTGCGGGTGAGTTTATCATGCTGCAACCGGGCGAAAGCCGCTCCTATGGTTTGCGGTTTTCCATTCTCTGAACAGCCTTCTATTTGGAAAGGCGCGTCATTGACGCACCTGACTTAACCCCTTACACCGGGTTCGGAATTTGGGACGGTGAGGGTTGAGACACCCGATTGCCGCCATCACCGGAGGACATGAAAATGGATATCAGGCGCATTGACGACGAATATTCCGTAACCGGCCAGATCAGCGTTGCCGATCTCGACGAGGTCCAGGCGCTCGGCTTCAAATCCATCGTCTGCCACCGCCCCGACGGTGAAGAAGAGGGACAGCCGCAGTTTGCCGACATTGCAGAACGGGCCGAGGCGCTGGGCATTGCAGTTGCGCATGTGCCGGTTGGCCGGTTTGGCGTGGATGCCGATGCGGTTGCTGGCATGGTGGATGCTCTGGATGAGCTGCAACGCCCCATGCTGGGTTACTGCCGCTCCGGTGCGCGCTCCACAGCCATTTACGAAAAGACCCACCACCTGCGCGGCTGAGTTTCAGCCTTTTAGACATTAGACGATCAACAGGAGATTTCAGCATGAGCATCAAGCGTATCGAACCCGGCAAGCGCATGAGCGCCGCAGTCGTTCACGGCAACACCGTTTATCTCGCCGGTCAGGTTGGCGAAGGCACGTCCGTGACGGAGCAGAGCAAGTCTGCACTGGCCGAAGTCGATCGCCTTCTGGCGCTGGCTGGCTCTGACAAGTCCAAGATCCTCCAGACGATCATCTACATCTCCGACATGTCCACCTTCGGCGAAATGAACGCCGTGTGGGAAGCTTGGATCGACCCCGCCAACCCACCAGCCCGCGCCACCAGCGAAGCAGCACTGGCGACACCGGACTACAAAGTCGAGTTCATTGTGACTGCCGCTATCTGAGCGGTTTGATAGTGTTTTTGGAAAGCCGGTCCTTTGGGGCCGGCTTTTTTGTTGCGTTGATGTTGAGGCCCACCCGCAAACCTCTCTTAACTTTCAAGCCCTTGGCACCATCAGCTCGAAAGCTGATTCAACGCCTTGCCAAACTGATTCATATCAACCACGCGCTCGTCGAACCACAGCCGCGCAAGGTCGCTTGCCGAGGTCAGATTGATGCCGTCCGGATCGATCGACGTGATTTTCCATGCTCCGGATTTTTTGCCTGCAAGGGCAGCGAGCCTTGAGGCTTCGCCCCTGATGGCGTTGAGGCGGGCGATTTCTGTGTCCGCGGCTGCCATCAACTCTTCTGCGCCTGATAGATCGGTGCGCAGATCTGCAGGCGTGATGTTGCTGGCGTTGCGGGCCGGGCCGCCATTGATCTGCACGCCTTCCACCTTGAGGCGGTAAAGCTGCGTATCTGGCAAGGAGAGATAGAGCTTGGCTTTGGGGTAGCGGGCGATATAGCGCGCCTTGGCGAGCGGCACGTCTTCAGCGCCCATCAATTCGGCTTTTCCCACAAGCGTCAGTCTCGGCAGCGTCAGCGCATCACCCTTGGTGAAGGCGGCCAGAACCAGAGAGATACGCGCATCCGCCTCTATGTTGCGGGCACGGAGTGCCAAACGGGCGGTAAAGAAGAAGGGTGTTCCATCCGGCTCGATGGCGATGTTTGTGGCGGTGTTGTAGGGATAGCCGCTTTCAGGATCGATTGTGGCAAGGCCAGCGACGCGGCAGGTGTGCAGCACATCTCGGGCCACGCGGATGGCCTCGAAGGGTGCACCGGCGGAAGGTTCGATTTTTGCGCCGCGTGGGGTGATTGCTGCCATGATGCTCTCCGTCTTTTCGCTTGAACGATTTACATCATGGCAGGGCAATTTCCATTGCCAGATATTAGTTGCCTTCGCGAATTTGCGTCAGCGTGCGGGCAGGGGTGATGGCCTCAGGGTCGAGCTTGATCTCGATGATCGCCGGCTTGCCACTGGCGCGGGCGCGCTCGTAAGCTGGGCCGAAGTCTTCCGTCTTCTCCACAATCTCGCCGTGGCCGCCATAGGCTTTGGCGAAGGCGACGAAATCAGGGTTGACGAGATCCGTGGCGCTGACGCGACCGGGATATTCCCGCTCCTGATGCATGCGGATAGTGCCATAGGTGCCATTATTGACCAGCACGGTGATGATGGGCAGGCCGTAACGCACGGCGGTGATGAATTCCTGCCCGTGCATCATGAAGCAGCCATCGCCTGCAAAGCAGACCACTTCGCGCTGCGGGAACAGATGCTTGGCAGCGACTGCGGCTGGCAGGCCATAACCCATGGAGCCGGATGTGGGGGCCGACTGCGTGTTGAAGCGGCGGAAGCGGTGGAAGCGGTGCACCCAGGTTGCGTAATTGCCAGCGCCATTGGTGAAGATCGTATCCTCAGGCACATTGGCTTCGATCCAATCCATGATCGGTCCCATCTGCACCGGGCCGGGGCCGGACTTTGGCGGGGTGGACCATGTGCGATAGGTTGCGTGCATCGCGGCTGTGCGTTCTGCCCAGACGGGGTTTTCAGGCGCTTCGAGCGTTGAAAGCGCTTCGACGAATTCGCCGGGGGCGGCGCAAATGGCAAGGTCTGGCCGGTAGACGCGGCCAAGCTCTTCGGCCTGCGGGAAGACATGCACCAGTGTCTGCGATGGGTAGGGAATGTCGAGCAGCGTATAGCCGGATGACGGCATTTCCGACAGGCGGCCACCGAGCAGAATGATGAGGTCCGACTGCTTGATCTCTTTCGAAAGAGCCGGATTGATGCCGATGCCGACATCACCCGCATAGGACGGGCTCAGGTGATCAAACAGCATCTGGCGGCGGAAGGAGCAGCCGACTGGCAGCTTGAAGCGTTCCGCAAAGGTCTTGAATTGCGCGACGGATTCTTCCGTCCAGCGTGTACCACCGAGGATGACCATGGGGCGCTGCGCAGTCGCCAGCAGCTCTGCAAGCTTTGCCATCTGCTGAGGGCCGGGGTGGTTTTCGACGGGCGTGTATGGCTTGGCCGCGGGTGCTTCGACCAGCTCCACCAGCATGTCTTCCGGCAGGCTGAGAACCACGGGGCCGGGGCGGCCCGATGTGGCGACGGCAAAGGCGCGGCTTACGAATTCCGGAATGCGGCGGGCGTCATCGATTTCGCCGACCCATTTGGAAAATTCGGTAAAGGCGCGGCGATATTCGACTTCCTGAAAGGCTTCACGCTCACGCGCATCGCGCTGGACCTGACCGATGAACAGGATCATAGGTATGGAATCCTGCATGGCGATGTGCAGACCGGCAGACGCGTTGGTGGCGCCGGGGCCGCGTGTGACCATGCAGATGCCCGGTTCGCCTGTCAGTCGACCCCAGGTGTCTGCCATCATGGCCGCGCCGCCTTCCTGGCGGCAGACCACGGTTTCGATGCCGCTTTCGTAGAGCGCATCCAGCACGGCCAGATAGCTTTCGCCGGGCACGCAGGCCACGCGGGAAACGCCATTGGCTTTCAGGGCTTCGACAATCAGTTGTCCACCGGTTCTCTTCATGGCGTCAGGTTCCTTTCAATCTCGATCAACTCGGCCAGCACTTCCTGCTGATGCTCGCCAAGGCGAGGGCTCGGGCGGTTATAATGTAAGGGCGTTTCGGACAGCACGATGGGCGTCCGCACGCCGGGAATGACGGTGCCGTCTGCGGCCTCAAGATCAACCCTCAGGCCGCGTGCCTGCACCTGAGGATCGGCAAACATTTCCTCGATGGAATTGATCGGCCCGGCGGGCACGGCATTGGTTTCGCAGGCGGTTAGCAGGTCGCGTTTCAGCCATTTCAGCGTCTCGGTGGAAACGAGCTGCCGGACCTCGACCTTGTGGGCGACACGCGCCTTGTTGGTGGCATAGCGTTCGTCATCGGCAACCGTTTCGATGCCGAGGATTTTGCACAGGCGGCGGAACTGTCCGTCATTGCCAACGGCCAGAATGAGGAAGCCATCGGCGGTGGGCACAACCTCATAGGGTGAAATATTGGGGTGGGCATTGCCCAGCCGCACCGGTGCGTTTCCTGACATGAGGTAATTCATGTTCTGGTTGGCCAGCACGGCGGATTGCACATCCAGAAGCGCCATATCCACATGCTGGCCCTGACCTGTGCGCATGGCGTGGATAAGGGCGGCCTGAATGGCTGTGACGGAATAGATGCCGGTGAAGATATCGGCCACCGCCACGCCCGCCTTCATCGGCTGGCCATCCGGCTCACCGGTGATGGACATGAAGCCCGACATGCCCTGCACGATATAATCATAACCGGCGAAATCCGCGTAAGGCCCGGTCTGGCCAAAGCCGGTAATCGAGCAATAGATGAGCTTGGGGTTCAGCGCCCGCAGGCTCTGATAATCCAGCCCGTATTTCTCCAGCCCGCCGCGCTTGAAGTTCTCGATGACGACATCGGCGGTTTTGACCAGACGTCGCACGGTTTCGCGGCCTTCATCGCTTTTCAGATCGACGGTGATGGAGCGTTTGCCACGGTTTGTGGAATGGTAATAGGCGGCGGACAAGTTGTCGCCATCCTTGCTCTCCACAAAGGGAGGCCCCCAGGCGCGCGTATCGTCTCCGCCATCAGGGCTTTCCACCTTGATGACGTCAGCCCCCATATCCGCCAGCATCTGCCCGGCCCATGGGCCTGCCAGAACACGGGCAAGCTCAATCACACGAATGCCTGCAAGCGGCGGCTGTTTTTTGCTGGAAATGTCTGCCATGTTTTTCTCACATTTTCAGAAATCTATAGCGGTGCAAACTTCTGCGTGCATGTGAAATAATCTCATGGCCTTATTCCGTTTTGGAACTTCGATCAGCCCTCTGTCTCTGTCACCTTCCGCGTCCACGCAGCAAAATCTGCGGCGGGGACTTCCCAGCCGATTTCGTTGAGGGTTTCGTGGCGCATGCCGGCGTAGATGCGGTCTGCGACTTCCGTGAAGCCTGCGGAGCGGAATTGCCCCGCCAGCCAGACGATTTCGCGGCCGTTGTTGGTGGCGGCGTCTTCATTGCCGCTGACGAGGAGGATGGGCATGGCTTTGGGCAGGCGCGAGATGAGTTTGGGGCCGCGATAGGACATTTCAAACACATCCTGCCAGAGCGAGACGCTGGCTTCGAACTGGCAGAGCGGGTCTTCGACATAGGCATCGACGGCTGCCTTGTCGTGGCTCAGCCAATCGGCAGAGGTGCGTTTTTCCGGCATCTTGCTGTTCCAGATGCGGAAGGTTGCCTTGGGCAGGATGGCGCTTGGCACATCGGAGCCTTTGAGCATCTTCTCGGTTCGCAAAATGACTTGCGCGACGCGCCCCATGATGCCGGGGTTGAGGTTGGAGTTCCACACCGACAGGGCATCGAAACGGTCCGGGTGGCTGACGGCGGTGTTGAGTGCGATGAGGCCGCCCATGGAGTGGCCGAAGAGAATGATCGGCAAGCCGGGGTGACGTTCACCCACCATGGTCCTGACGGACATGACGTCTGCCATGACCTTTTGCACGCCGTCTTTCCACGCGAAGCGCCCGATGGGGGCGTCATCGGCCTTGGTTCGTCCGTGGCCACGGTGGTCATGGGCGTAGACCTCAAGCCCTTGGGCAGCCATGGCCTGCGCGAAGCGGCGATAGCGCCCGGCATGTTCCACCAGCCCATGGCAGATCATCAAAACGCCGCGTGCCGTGCCCACGGCTGGCTCATGCCGGTAGGCGACGGATGCGCCGGAAGGACTTGCCAGTCGATTGATTTCACTGAAGGCCATATCGTCCATTCATCTCTCCGCGGCTCACGCTTATTGTTGGGGTAGAGGTTGCTCCCGGCCCCTAATTACCTTACATAGCGGCAAATTTCCCATTCGAATTTTCAAATCTGACGCGGAGCATTCGCTACAATGGCACGTCAATTCATCTACCACATGTCGGGGCTGAACAAGTCTTACGGCGCCAAGAAAATCCTTGAGAACGTCAACCTGTCGTTCTACCCCGATGCCAAGATCGGTATTCTCGGCCCCAACGGTGCGGGTAAATCCACCGTGCTGCGCATCATCGCCGGTCAGGACAAGGACTTCACCGGTGAAGCCTGGTTGGCCGAAGGTGCGACCGTTGGTTACCTCGAGCAGGAACCGCATCTGGACGAAACCAAGAACGCGTTCGAAAACGTGATGGTTGGCGTGGCTTCCAAGACCGCCGTGCTTGATCGTTACAACGAACTGATGATGAACTATTCCGACGAAACGGCGGATGAAGGTGCAAAGCTTCAGGACATCATCGACAGCCAGAACCTTTGGGATCTGGAACAGCAGGTCGAAATGGCGATGGAAGCCCTGCGCTGCCCGCCGAAGGACGCCGATGTTTCGCTGCTTTCGGGTGGTGAGCGCCGTCGTATCGCACTTTGCCGTCTGCTTCTGTCGCAGCCGGACCTGCTGCTGCTTGACGAGCCGACCAACCACCTTGACGCCGAAACTATTGCATGGCTCGAAAAGCACCTGCGCGATTACCCCGGCGCCGTGATGATGATTACCCACGATAGATACTTCCTGGATAACGTTACCGGCTGGATTCTCGAACTCGACCGTGGCCGTGGCATTCCTTACGAAGGCAACTACTCTGCCTACCTGACGGCGAAAGCCAAGCGCATGCAGCAGGAAGCCCGCGAAGACGCAGGTCGCCAGAAAGCGATTTCGCGCGAACAGGAATGGATTGCATCCAGCCCGAAGGCACGTCAGGCCAAATCCAAGGCGCGTATCAAATCCTACGAGCAGCTGGTGGATGCCGCCGACAAGCAGCGCCCCGGCGACGCACAGATCATCATTCCCGTGTCCGAGCGTCTCGGCCAGGTGGTGATCGAGATGCAGGGCATCGTGAAGGGCTTTGAAGGCCGTACGCTGATCAACGATCTCTCGATCAAGCTGCCACCGGGCGGTATTGTCGGTATCATCGGCCCCAACGGTGCCGGTAAGACGACGCTGTTCAAGATGATTACCGGTCAGGAAAAGCCAGATAGCGGTACAGTTCGCATCGGTGACACCGTTCAGCTTGGCTACGTTGACCAGAGCCGCGATGCGCTTGACGGATCCAAGACCGTTTGGGAAGAAATCTCCGGCGGCGCTGAAATCATCAAGCTCGGCAAGTTCGACATGAACTCACGCGCCTATTGCGGTGCGTTCAACTTCAAGGGTGGCGACCAGCAGCAGAAGGTGGGCAACCTTTCCGGTGGTCAGCGTAACCGCGTGCACCTTGCCAAGATGCTGAAGGCCGGCGGCAACGTTCTGCTCCTCGACGAACCGACCAACGACCTTGATACCGAAACGCTCGGCGCGCTGGAAACAGCACTCGAAAACTTCGCTGGCTGCGCCATCATCATCAGCCATGATAGAATGTTCCTCGACCGCCTTGCCACGCACATTCTCGCTTTCGAAGGCGATGGCCATGTGGAATGGTTCGAAGGCAACTTCGAAGACTACGAACAGGACAAGGTCCGCCGCCTCGGTGCCGACGCACTGAACCCCGGCAGCCAGGCCTACAAGCGCCTGACGCGCTGATCCTAAAGTTGTAAATTGTCAAAAAGCCGCTGCATGTTTTTCGTGCAGCGGCTTTCTTTTTGTGCAGTATATTCCACTCATCTTTAGAAATAATTTTTATATTAGAAATAACAATTCGTATTTAGGCTTATTTAATCAGTCTCTCCCCTATTTGTACTGCTGCATATGAATTGCACGTTTGGCGGGCATGACAGTCCCGGACCGGGAGTGAAATGTTATGAAGTTGGTTGATGTTGCAATCAGTAAGCGTCTTTGGACTGCGGTCGCTCTGCCGATGATTGCTGCAGGTTATCTTTCCTGTGTCAGCTTGGTTGAGCGTCTGGGCGACTATCACGAGATGAACAATGTGGTCGTTATTGAAGGCCAGTTGAAGAAGCTCAGCGATATTGCTCACTCACTGCAGGTCGAGCGTGGTTTGACTGCCGGGTTTCTTGGCTCGAAGGGTGCGAAGAATGTTGCGGAGCTTTCTGCTGCGCGGAGCCAGACGGATAGCATCGCCAACCAGTTCGATTCCATTTTGGGTGTCCTGGGCGAATTGAGCGATGGAACCACATCCAGCAATTTCTCCACAGCCAGCACAAATCTGACCGCAGCAGTGAAGCTGCGCTCTTCCATCGATTCCTTGTCCGCCAAGGGTCCGGAAGCATTCGCGGCCTATACCGCAGCGATTGGCAATATCGTTTCCATTGTCGTGAATATGGCCGGTGAGGTGAGTGATCCTGATATCGCCCGGCAGATGGGAGCCTATTCCGAACTGATGAAGGCAAAGGAATTTGCGGGGCAGGAGCGTGGTCTTGGCAATGGCTTTATCAACGCGAAGAAGATGGACCCAACCCGCTTTGCGGAGTTTGCCGCGATGGCTGGTGGCCAGAAATCGCTGATCGATACATTCATTCTGGCGCAGCCCCGTGAGCGCGGCGCGAAATTCACTGAACTTCTTTCTGGGGTTACCAAGGACATATCGGATTTTCGCCAGCGCATTCTGGCGCAGGGGCAGGATGCCGATTTGAGCGGGCTGGATAGTGCCGCATGGTTTGCAACGGCGACCAAGCGGATCGAGGCCCTGAAGCAAATCGAAACCGAAAGCCTGGAGCAAATCCTAAACCTTGCGAAAAATCGCGCCCATGACGCGTACCAAAACCTGATCATGATCGGAGCGCTGACGCTGTTGGGTGGCATTGCCATGGTGGTGTTGTCGAGCGTCATGGCCATGACTGTCGTCCGGCCCATCAGAAGCATGGTCGCCTCCATGGGCAGGCTTGCCAACGGTGATATTGACGATACGGCTGCTCCTTCCGGTCGCAAGGACGAGATTGGCGATATGGAGCAGGCCGTTGAAATCTTCCGGCAATCTGCGCTGCGCAACCGTGAGCTTGAAGCTGCGGAAGCTGGAAACCGTGCGCGGGCCGAAAGTGAGCGGGTGGAAATGCAGCGCGTGGCCGAAGCTGAGGCCCAGGAACGCCTCATTCAGGCTACCAGCGCGTTTGCTCAAAGCATGAAACGACTGGCGAGTGGCGACATGCTGTGCGAGTTGCACCAGCCTCTCGCATCGCAGTTTGAGACATTGCGCCAGGACTTCAACAGCTCAGTGCGCCAACTGCGCGAAACCTTGACCAGTGTGGGCCAATCGGTTTCGACGGTGACAAGCGGATCGCACGAGGTCTCGTCCGCATCTGGCGACCTTTCGAAGCGCACCGAACAACAGGCTGCCTCGCTGGAGCAAACGGCGGCGGCGCTGGAGCAGATTACCGTCAATGTCACCTCTACGTCGAAGCGTTCCGCAGAAGCCCGTGGCGTGGTGCGGAGTGCCCGTGAAAAAGCGGGCCGCTCCGGTGAAGTCGTGCGCGACGCAGTTGCCGCGATGGGGAAAATCGAGGAGTCTTCCAAGCAGATCAGCCAGATCATCGGCGTTATCGACGAGATCGCGTTCCAAACCAATCTTCTCGCTCTGAATGCGGGCGTCGAAGCTGCGCGTGCTGGAGAGGCGGGCAAGGGATTTGCCGTCGTTGCGCAGGAAGTGCGTGAACTGGCGCAGCGTTCTGCCAAAGCCGCAAAGGAAATCAAGGAGTTGATCAGAAACTCCGAGACGGCGGTGGGTGAAGGTGTCCGTCTGGTCAGTGATACGGGTGCTGGTCTTGGTGAAATTGCCGAACTGGTGCAATCCGTCAATTCGCACATGGAAGCCATTGCAACAGCCGCGCAAGAGCAATCTTCCGGCCTTTCCGAGATCAATTCCTCGATCAACCATATGGACCACACCACACAGCAGAATGCCGCCATGGTGGAAGAGATGACGGCAGCGGGTGCATCCCTTGCACGCGAAAGCGCAAATCTGAACGATCTGCTCTCGCATTTCCAACTCGGACAGCCCGCTCGTGCCAAGCCGATCGAGGTCGCGCCCCGTGCGGCGTCTCCGCGCCCCGTGCCACGCAGCGTGCCACTGAGCCACGGCACTGCCGCCCTGGCTGTGGCGAAGGATTGGGAAGAGTTTTAAGGCTCTCCATCGGGCTGCGGGTGGGGCGCGCTGCCGCGAAGGCAGTTAGCGCCTGTTCCGCAACTACCTCCAGCGTCCACGACGAGAAAAGGGCATCAGCGAAAGCTGGTGCTTCGGCCACCCTCAATTTTGAAAGCTTTAGAACTTTTACGAATTTTTATTTGGTGGAGCATAGGCTCTCAGAATGAGTCCTTATGCAGCGATTCGTCTGCACGGAGAGACCAATATTTATTGTCGTCAATTCCGGTAGATTTGGAATTATCAATTTTCAAGAAGCTGCTTTGTAATCCGGGGGTTACATGTTTTCGATTCGAAATATTCTTGTCAGCGCCTTTCTCATTGTGAGCATTCTGCTCTGTGGTCTTGTCGGGTCTTCGACATATTCCGCATTTTCGCAATATCAGGTCAGCCGCTCGGTGAACGAGTTGGCCAATCTGGATCGCGCTCTTTTCAACACTCTTCTCAATTTCCGCAGTGAGCGCGGTGACAGTGCGAGTGCGCTGACGATGTCTCGCAGTGCGGGTGCGGCGTCCTATGAGAGCGTGCAGAAGGCGCGGGCAAAGGTCGATGCGGCTCTCTCACAGACGACTGGTGATTCCGACAGGGTCATTACCCCTGAGATCAGCAGCACGATGACCGCGATGCGCTCCGTCTATAGCCGTCTTCAGGAGCAGCGCAAAAAGATCGATCAGGCAGTAACGCTCGAACTGGACCAGCGTGAAAAGGGAATGGACAAGGTCATTCTTGATCTTGGCAACGAGTTCCTGAATTTGCTTGAGGCCACCTCGCTGGCGATTGAAAGCGAGATGCGCAGCCTTGACCCGAGCTCTGTCGCCCTCATTCAAATCCGTTCGCAAGCCTGGGCCGCGCGTGCACTTGGTGGTAGCGGCGCTGTTGTTGTCAACGGCGTGGTTTCTGCCAATCGCGGCCTTAATGCTGCGGAGGTGAGCAGCATCATTGCAAACGACGCCGGTGTCGAGTTCGCCTGGAAATCGGTTCGTGTTCTTGTCAACCATCCCCAGATCGCTCAATCATTGAAGGACGAGCTGACCAAGGCTGACAACAGCTATTTCAAGGGCGATTTCGCCACGTGGCGCTCCGGCATTCTCGCCAAGTTGAAAGCGGGAGAGAGCGCTGGCGTGACCATTGATGAATGGCGCCCGAAGATTACCGCAGCGCTGGGCACTATCGCCTCTGTCGCTTCGCTGGCCATGGATGAGCTGAACCGGGTAGCGACGGCACAAGAAGCTGCCTATCTTCAGTCCCTGATCTTCTATTCCGTGCTTCTGGTCATTGCCATGGCAATCGGTATTGCGGGCATCTTCATCGTTGTTACCCGTGTGACACGGCCGATTTCGAGCCTGACGAGCTGCATGGGCAAGCTTGCCGATGGCGATCTGACCGTCGCAATTGATGGCGCAAGCCGCCAGGACGAAATTGGCGGCATGGCGCGCTCCGTGGAAGTTTTCCGTGAATCCGCTATTCGCAACAAGCAGTTGGAAGCCGATGCTGAGGTTAACCGCAAGCGCTCTGAAGAAGAGCGTGTGACGATGCAGCGGCAGGCCGAAGAAGAGGCTGAGGCGCGTCTTGTTCAGGCCACCAACACCTTCGCGGCCAGCATGAAGCGGCTGGCGGCAGGCGATATGCTGTGCGAGCTCAACGAGCCTTTGGCATCGCAGTTCGAAATGCTGCGCGGAGACTTCAACAGCTCTGTTCGGCAATTGCGTGAGACACTGGCGAGTGTCGGCGTCTCGGTCTCGACCGTTACGGGCGGTTCGCACGAAATTTCGTCAGCATCTGACGATCTGGCCAAGCGGACCGAACAGCAGGCTGCTTCGCTGGAAGAAACGGCTGCCGCGCTGGAGCAAATCACATCCAATGTGACAGCGACATCCAAGCGGTCCACTGAGGCCCGCAGCGTGGTGCGCAACGCCCGCGAAAAGGCCAGCAGCTCCAGCGATGTGGTGCGCAACGCCGTTGCCGCCATGGAGCGGATCGAGCACTCCTCCAAGCAGATCGGCCAGATCATCGGTGTCATCGACGAGATCGCTTTCCAGACCAACCTTCTGGCGCTGAATGCCGGTGTGGAAGCCGCCCGTGCGGGTGAGGCCGGCAAGGGCTTTGCCGTTGTGGCGCAGGAAGTGCGTGAGTTGGCGCAACGTTCGGCCAAGGCCGCGAAGGAAATCAAGGAGCTGATCAGCAATTCCGCGGTTGCGGTGGGTGAAGGCGTGCGGCTGGTGAATGATACGGGCACAGGGCTTGGCGAGATTGCCGAGCTGGTGCAGTCCGTGAATGTTCACATGGAAGCAATCGCGACAGCCGCGCATGAGCAATCCGTTGGGCTTGCGGAGGTCAATACGGCGGTGAATCATATGGACCAGGCAACGCAGCGCAACGCGGCGATGGTTGAGGAAATGAATGCCGCCGGTGCATCGCTTGCGCAGGAAAGCGCAAATCTGAACGGTCTGCTCTCTCACTTCCAGCTGGGACAACCGGGTCGTGCCCAGCCTGTTGCGACAGCGCCACGAGCGGCTTCTGCCCGCCCGGCCTCTCCACGCCCGGCACCCCGCAGCGTGCCAATGAGCCACGGCAATGCCGCGCTGGCCACGAAAGAATGGGAAGAGTTCTGAGCCTTCCGAGGCAATCCTCTTGTCGTTGATCTGGCTTTTAAGCCTTAGAATAAAGCCGCCGCATCCCATGATGCAGCGGCTTTTTTGCGAGAAAATTTGAGGATCTAGATTTGTCGCAGATCCTACGACCGCTCATTCCATGCCGAGAGCGTCATGACGCCCGGAATATCTGGCCGGGCTTGTTCTGGCAGGATTGCGATATATTCCAATTGGTGGCCGTCGGGGTCGTTGAAGTAGACGCTGGCAGCGGGCATCCACGGAAAGACGATGGGTTCGTCGATCTCCGCGCCGGTCCCGCTTTGAGGGGTGATTCCTTTTGAGCGCAGGTAGGTGGGCGCGGCGATGACCTGGTCCAGCGTTGTCTGGAATGCGATGTGCAGCTTCATCTGGAGCGGGCTGCTGTGGATTGACCAGAGGCCAAGCATGGAGGTTTCGCGGCTGCCGATCCAGAAGAAGGCGACGTTACGCTCGGGGATGGTGTGTGCGAGCTCCAGCCCGACGATATCGCGGTAGAAATCGATTGATCGCTCAAGGTCCGTGACGGTCAGGTGGGTCTCATACAGTCCTTGGACGGATATCATGGGTCAACTCCTTTGGTCGTTCAACGCGCCTTCGTGCGGTGCTTGATTGATGGGCTGACAAGGTTCATAGGACCTCAACCATAGTTGAGGTCAAGAGGCATGACGGCGGAATTGAACATTCATCGGGAGTTGTCGGTTGGCGAGGTGGCCAAGCGGTGCGGCGTTGCCATTTCCACGATCCATTTTTATGAGGAAAAGGGGCTTTTGACGCCTTTGCGCAATGCCGGAAATCAAAGGCGCTACCCTCGAGAGGTGTTGCGCCGAGTGGCGATCATCAAGATTGCCCAGCAGGCGGGGATACCTCTGGCTGAGATAGGCCAGGAACTGGCCGCGCTGCCGAATGGGCGAACGCCCAATGCGCAGGATTGGAGCAATCTGGCCGGATCCTGGCGCACTGATCTGCAAAAGCGGATCGACAAGCTTATGCAGCTTAGAGATGACCTTGAGGGTTGTATCGGGTGCGGATGCCTGTCAGTGGCAGATTGCCCATTGCGCAATCCCGGCGACAGACTGGGTGGTGAGGGGACGGGAGCTGTGCTTCTGAAATAGATCGCTGTTGCAGGCTGTTAACCCTGTGCGGACTTGCGGCGGTGTTGGTCGGTTTTTGTCGCTCTGTCGGTTTCTGCCATCTTGCATCTCCTCCCAAATCGTATAAAGATATCTTTATATGTTGATTGAGTTGAGGTTGATGCATTGGCTCTAGGGCTTGATAATCTGGTGGGGCTATTGAAAGCGGCGGGCGAGCCAACGCGGTTTCGGCTGCTTGCGCTTTTAGGCGCGGGCGACCTGACGGTGACGGACCTGACGGAAATTTTGGGGCAATCGCAGCCGCGCATTTCCCGCCATCTCAAGCTTCTGGCTGAAGAGGACCTGATTGACCGTTATCAGGAAGGCGCATGGGCTTATTTCCGGCTGAAGCAGGATGGCATTGCTGCCGAGATGGTGAAGCAGTTGCTGGCGGCTGCGTCACGCAATGACGCCGTGCTTTTGCGCGATTCCGAGCGGCTTTCAGCCGTCAAGCGGGTGAGGGCGGAACGGGCGCAGGATTACTTTTCCCGCAATGCTTCCGCCTGGGATGAGCTTCGCCGTCTGCATGTGAGCGATGATGCGGTGGAAGGTGCGCTGCAAAAGCTGATTGGCACGACGCCGGTGGATTCCATGCTGGATCTTGGTACCGGTACGGGCCGTATCTTGCAGCTTTTCAGCGGCATCTACCGCCGCGCCATTGGCATTGATGCCAGCCGTGACATGCTGGCGGTTGCCCGCTCCAATCTGGACAAGGCCGGTGTGGCGCATGCTTCCGTGCGGCATGGCGATATCCTGAACCTGCCGCTGGAAAGCCAGGATTTCGATCTCGTGGTGGTGCACCAGGTTCTGCATTTTCTCGACCACCCGCAGATGGCACTTGCCGAGGCTGCGCGCATGCTGCGCCCCAATGGCCGTCTTGTGATTATCGATCTGGCACCGCATTCGCTGGAATATCTGCGGGAAGAGCATGCGCATGTGCGCCTCGGCTTCTCCCACCAGACGATGGAAGAGTGGCTGAAAAAGGCCGGTCTGAAGCCCGAAACGGCTGTTGACCTGCATTCGGGAAATGCGTCTGCGCAATCGCTTGACGTTACAATATGGGTTGCGCGCGATCCGCGCCTGCTGATGGCAGGTGAGGAGACGATGGACGCACCGCTTCTTTCTGCCGGGAGGGCATGACATGACGAACACCAATACAGACCGCCATGCGACCGAGAGTTTCAAGCTTTCCTTCGAGTTCTTTCCGCCCAAGAGCGCTGATATGGATGTGCAGCTGTGGGAGACGGTTGAAGAACTGTCGCGCTGGAACCCGGATTTCGTTTCCGTGACCTATGGCGCAGGCGGCACGACCAAGGCGCCGACGCTGCAAGCGGTGCAGCGGATGATTTCGGTTGCCGGATTGCCGACGGCATCGCACCTGACCTGCGTGGATGCCAGCAAGCAGGAGGTTCATGACGTCGTGGCCGAGTTTCGGGGCGCTGGTGTGAAGCACTTCGTGGCGCTGCGTGGCGACCCTTCCACGGGCGTTGGCACCGACTACAAGCCACACCCGGAAGGTTATGAGAATGCAGCGGCGCTGGTGCGTGGGCTGCGTGAACTGGGTGATTTCGAAATATCCGTTTCGGCCTATCCCGAGAAGCACCCGGAAAGCGAAAGCGATGCTGTCGATATCGATATGCTCAAGCGCAAGGCTGACAATGGTGCGACCCGCGCTTTGACGCAATTCTTCTTCGACAATGATATTTTCGAACGATACATGGAGCGCGTGGTGAAGGCGGGCATCACCATTCCCGTGGTGCCGGGCATCATGCCAATCCAGAACCTGACGCAGTTGAAGCGGTTTGCCAGCCGTTGCGGCACCAGTGTTCCGTCGTTTCTGGATGATCGTTTTGCGGGGTATGACGATGATGTGGTGGGCCGTGCGAAGGTTTCGGCAGATGTTGCTGCCGAGCAGATACTTGACCTGCAACGGCGCGGCATCAACGAATTCCACCTCTACACCATGAACCGTGCGCCGCTGGTGAACGCCGTTCTGGACAATGTCGGTTATCGTCCGCTGCGCAGGTCAGCCGCGTAGGCGGTTTCAGCTTTCAAATTACTGGAATGAAAAAAGCGCAGGTTTGGCAAAACCTGCGCTTTCTGCTGTGATTGATAATCAACTGCTTGATGTGGGCGACAACCCCAAGGTGCGTGTCAGATGAATAACATCACTCCGATAAACGCGAACGCCACACCAACTGCTAAGGCATTAAGAGAATTTGTAAGTCCCATGCTCTGCCTCCTTTACGTTGACAGTAAGCATTATGACCCTTTTGTGTCGCTTGAAAAGCGGAATCTATATTGCGCCGCACACAAAAATGGCCATAATTTCAGAGCGTTGGAGCCAATGCATTGAAAAACAACTTATATTACGAACTGTAAAATTGAGTGCATATTGTGAAAAAATGTAAACGGCCATGGTTAATGCCATGGCCGTTTGTCTTAATGGGTTAGAATCCGTGGTTTCGGCGTATCAGAGCGCGTCCAGCAGAGCGCGGGTTGGCCAGCCATCTGCGGGCAGGCCGAGGCGCTGCTGCTCACGCTGAACCGCGATGCGGGTGCCAGAGCCGAGGATGCCGTCGATCTTGCCGACATCATGCGTCTTGGCATCCAGCTTGGTCTGCAGTTCCTTCATCGCAGCATCATCGAGACCTGGCTCCGGGTTGCCCTTGGCATAGACAGGGGCGCCCATGAAGCGGGTTGCGAAATAGGCCGCTGAGGTGGTGTAGATGAAGGACTGGTTCCATTCCAGATAGATGTTGAAGTTGGGGTAGGTGAGGAAGGCCGGGCCCTTGCGGCCCTGTGGCAGGATGAGGGCTGCGGGCAGGGCGGCAAACGCCTTGTCACCGTTCTTAGGAGCAACGCCGAGGTTGAACCATTCGCCAGCCGTCATCGTGCCGCCGAGACCGGATTTTTCCCAAGGGAGGTTTTCCGGTACGGAAACTTCCTCGATCCATGGCTCGCCCTTCTTGAAGCCGAGATGCTGGATGAACTTCGCAGCGGTCAGGATGGCATCCGGGCTGCTGGCCTTGACGTTGACGTGGCCATCGCCATCACCATCCACGCCGAAGGCAATGATGTCCTTTGGCAGCATCTGCACCTGGCCAATTTCTCCTGCCCATGCACCGGTGTTGGTGGCGGGATCGAGATCGCCGTGCTGAACCATTTCGGTGAGCGCTATGAGCTGCGGGCGGAAGAGTTCCGGGCGGCGGCAATCATGGGCCAGCGTGACCAGTGCGTTGCGGGTGTTGAAATCTCCCTGAACCGCGCCGAAGTCTGTTTCCATGGCCCAGAAGGCGGCTATGACACCTGCGGGAACGCCAAATTCTTCTTCGGCGCGCTTGAAGGTGGTGTTGAACTCCTGGATTTTCTTGCGGCCCATATCCAGCCGTCCCTGGCTGACGGTGCGCTGGGAGAATTCAAGGAAGGTCTGGCGGAAAACGCCCTGGGCGCGGTCTCGCGACAGTACCTTCTGGTCGATCTGCGCACCTGACAGAGCCTTGTCAACGGCGTCAGCGGATACGCCCTTGGCGACCGCATCAGTCTTTACGCCAGCAAGGAACGTTGCGAGATCGCCGCCGCAGGCTGCCTGCTTCGGGTCATCTGGCGAGACCGCGGGGGTGACAGCGAGCGCAGAGCCGCAGGACAATGTCAGGAGAGTGGCAGCAAGTGCTAGGCTGCGGGGCGAAAAGCTGGACATTAAAATACCTCAAGTGAGCTTGTGACCCTGCGTTCGCCAAAATTTGTGGCAGAAGCGTGGGCAGACACGGGGAAAAGCCCCACGTGTCGTTTTGTTTCCCGGACATGCGAATATTTCACACGTGATCTGCCACAATTTCCGGGAAAATCAAGGTCACTTAGCCGCGCGGCTGGTTGGCTGAGGCCATCCATTGACGCCAGTTTTTCTCTGAGCCGGCGAAGACGTTGATATCTGTGGGGGTGCTGATGCCGGGGATGACGCCGGTGCCGGTGTATTGCCAGAAGGACCATTGCCGGTCGCTGTAGATTTCTGCCGGGTGGGCGGCGGTGGAGCGGACCCAGAAAGGGTAGTTCTTGAACTGGCCGACCAGATTATCGCGGTGGAAATCCACGCTGGTATAGATGATGGGGCGCTTGCCATAATGTGCTTCGATGCGGCGCATGAATTTCAGCATCTCAGAGCGCACCACTTCCGGTGCGGGGCGCGTCTTGCAGGTGGGGGAGGCGGGGTTCCACTCCACGTCCAGCACGGGCGGCAGCTTCATGGATTCCTTCGGAACGCTGCGAATGAACCAGTCTGCCTGCGCATCCGCTGTCGCGCAGAAATAATAGAAGTGATAGGGCGCATGCGGAATGCCAGCGGCTGCGGCCTCGCGCCAATATTCTTCAAAGCGGGCATCCAGCCGGTCTGTGCCTTCGGTGGCCTTGATGAAGGCAAAGGATACGCCTGATTTCCGTACGGTCTTCCAGTCGATTTCGCCATTCCACTTGGACACATCGATGCCATGCACCTCATGCTTATGGGGAGATCTGGAGCCGAATTCGTGGGGATCATTATCCTTGAAACGGGGCTGGGCCAAAGACGCCGTTTCGAGGAAATCGTAGCTGGTGGAAGTGCAGCCGCTGAGCAGCAGAACGGTCGATAAGATAGCCGGAAGAAGCCGCTGCATGATAATCCCAGAAATACGAATGGCAGTCCGCGCTGCCCGGAGAAGGGAGCGCCGTAATCTCTCATTTACCATAACAGGGTAAACAAGGTGTTATGGCAAGCGCCAGCCCCCTCGATTTCCGTCATCTCACGCGGATGTCAGGCCGTTTCAGTGTTTGGGAAGTGTCAGAACTGCCCGCCAGGCATAGCCACGGGCAATCGGTTCGAACTCCAGCGTCGCACCGTGGCTGCCTGCCAGCGTTTCGAGCACGTAGCGCATATTGGCGCGGGGGGTAACGTGGAATTTGGCAAGCCATGCCTGAAGCAGGCTGCGGAACCAGGTTGGCAAATGCTCCTGCTGGCCGAAATCCACGATGTGAAGGGAGCCGCCGGGGGCAAGTGCCAGCAAGGCGCGCTCCACGGCCTTTTCCCAATCCGGGATCATCGAGACCGCATAGGAAATCATGATCCTGTCAAAGCCGGAGGCGCGGCCAAATTCTGATAGCTTGAAGGTGGTGGCATCCGACACGCGCAGGATGGGGCGCTCGCGGTGGCTGCCGAAATTCTCGCTGGCGGTGGTCAGCATTTCCGACGAGATATCCAGACCATATAGCTTTGCGCTGGGAAAATGCTTTGACGCGCGCAGGAGGTTGCGTCCTGTGCCGCAGCCGACTTCCAGCAGGTTGCCATCGACGGGCACATCCAGCTTGGCGATGGTCGTATCGCGGCCCAGAAGATAGTATTTGCGCGTCAGATCATAGATGTGGCGCTGGTGGCGATACATCTTGTCCATGAGGTTGGCGTGGTTGACATCACCAAGGCTGATGTGATCGCCGATGCTCTTCATGTCTGTGCCCTCTGATAGATGTGGAAGCCGCCATAGATGGCGGAGCGATCGCTTGCGTTCAGTTCCTGCGAGCGCTCGGCCAGATAGGTCCATTGCGCGCTGATGTCAGGCGACAGGCGGCCTTCGATGACGCTCTTTTCAGCGGCGGTGCGGAAGATGACGCGGGCGTCTGGTGCTGCCGTCCGGCTGATCTGCGACCACAATTCGTTGATCTGCGTATCCGTCATCCAGTCCTGCGCATCCAGAAGCACGTAACGGTCCACCGAGGAGGCGGGCTTGGAGGCCAAGAGCTCGGTGAAGGTGGCGTGGTGAACGGAGACGCGGGAGGCGTTTTCGCGGATCGCTTCGTAATAATCGCTGCGCAGATAATCCGGCAGATTGCCTTCCTGCGATTGCGGATAGCGGCGCGCAAAGGCCTGCCATGCGAAGTAGTTCTCCTTCAACGGAAAATCACAGGCGAGCTTTTCAAGGCGCTGGCGCAGAACTGGAGCGATGGTGTTCCCGTGCGAGAGGCTGGCGAGTTCATCATACTGGCGTGGTGGAATGCCGAGGCCGAAGAGTGAGCTCTTGCGCTTCGTCAGCCAGCGGATCATTGGCTTATCGAACAGGGGGGCGACCTTCTGATCGAAGAACTGGCGCTGCTCATCCATGGAGCGGGCATTGGCCATATCCGTCAGCTTCACGCCGTGCAGGCGCGCCAGCACGTGGCCGACACCAATGAAGCGGCCGAGAAGGCCGGTGCGGTAGATATTGCGATCAAAGACAGTGATGCGGCGGCGGCCGCTCAAAGTGCGCTTGGACCAATAGGCGCGGGTCTGTGCATCCAGATTGGGGGCGATGAACTGGTCATAACCGGAGCTGTTGGAGCGGACATCGGCCACGCCGAACTGGCGCACGACATCGCCGTGGTTCGGAAGGTGCCGGAATGCGGCGAGCTTCAGCTTGTTAAGCGCGATATGATGGGGATTGAGATCAACCACATCGATGCGTGAAGGATTGCGGGAAAGATAGGCCAGAACGTTGCAACCGCCGGATCCGATGGTGACGATGCTCTGGCCATCGCGCAGCTCCATGGCACGCATATCGACATCAGGGTCTTCCCAGATCTGCGGGTAGACCAGGCCGGAGAACAACACGCCGAACAGGCGTTCCGAAAGGCCGCTGGTGGACAGGGCCTTGTGCTGGAGGAGGGCACTCTTGAGCTTAACGTTTTTGCTGAAACCGGTCTTTGGCGCCACACTCGTCATCTGATTCCACCTCTCATTCGGTTCAGAGGCGTTTAGCGGCGGGACGCAACAGTTTGATGACGGGCGTGTATGGACAAGCCGGGCGTAGCTTCACGCAGCCGAACGCCTTCGCCACGGATGGGGCGACCGGCGGTCAATGGCTGAGCGGATGCGAAGAACCGATCTCCCGACCTGTGGGGAGATGCGGAAATATGGAGCGGCAGGATTACTTGCGCAGGACGTGCAGCATGCCCTTGCGCTTGGCGTCGTAATAATAGCCGCGTGCATAGAGGCGAACGGCGTTGTCGCGGTCGTTATCGGCAACCATCCATGCGCCGCGCAGGTATTTCACGGCATATTTTAGGTTGGTTTCTGCGTCAAACAGGCCGGAGGCCGGGCCATCAAAGCCCATGGAGCGGGCTGTGGCGTGCTTGATCTGCATCAGGCCGAAGTGGCCGCCGTTGATGGCGCGCGGATTGTAACGGCTTTCACGCATGACCACACGGTGGACCAGATCTTCCGGCACATCGTACATGGTTGCATATTTGGTGATGAGACCGCTGAGCTGCTGGCGTCCACCCATGGCGGTGGCCAATGGAGATGTTGTTAGACCTTCGCGGGTGCTGATGGCGGCGAGGGCGGCGTTTTGCGGTGCCGAGGCATAGGCCAGCATCGCGCCCTGCGGCTTCGGCACAGGAATGACGCTCTGCTGCTTCATCATTTCTTCCGTCAGCGGAATGGCGGCCGCTGAGGGCGTGCCTGGGGCGCTTGGTGCTGCCGGGAAACCGCCCTTGAGGGCAACGACCTGAGGAAGAGCGGCGCTAGTAGCGGCCTGTTGGGTGACGGCTGCGGCGGCAGACGTTGTTGCGGCTGGTGCCGCAAGTGCTACCTGTGTGACGGGCGCCTGTGCTTGACCCTGCGGCTGCATCTGCGCACTGATGGCGGCGGCGGCTGCAATTTCGGATGCTGGTGGAAGTGCGACGCGGCCACCCTTGAGGGCGGTGGCGGTCGGCAATGGATTGGTGGTGGTGGCTGCGGCAAGCTGGGGAGCTGCGGGCGCCGTTGATGATGCTGTGGTGGTGGCGGAAGCGGGTTGTGCTGAAGCTGTGGCTTCCTGCGTGGTAGCGGGTGTTTGGCTGGCGGTATTTTCAGATGCTGGTGTAACCGCTGTCATCTGCGGGCGGGGGCTGTATTCGACGCTGGTGCATCCTGCCAGTGTGAGCGCCACGCCCATGGTGGACGACAGAAACAGCGCCGATTTTCGACGAAAATTGCCTGAAATTTTCATTCTGCCGCCTTTAACTGCACTGCCGGTCTCAAGCCCAGATTCAAGCGAAACGGGCAGTCCCTGTGGCGCGATCATTAACCTATCGTAAGGTTTCGGGCAAGCGGGGACTGAGTAGCAAATTCTTATGCAGCGATTTTGCGATATCCCGCCGTGACGGCGCGACCGGCGATGAAGCTCTTACGCTTTGAATTTGCTGGTTTTTTGGAAGCAGACATGCGCCGCACTGATGTGATGGTAAAGCGTGCGAATACCGCCTGCAGGCTAAGGCAGACAAGGGCGATGAGAAGAAGGACGGCCTGCATCTGCGTGACCATTTCAACCACATCGCGTGTGCCGTTCAAAAACTGCATGAGGAAGGCGACGAAAAAGCCGAAATAGCGCAGGCGCAGGGCAGCCGTCACGAAGCAATCGGAAAACACGGTGCCGAAGGATTTTCCGCGCAGATTGTCGTTATCGGCATTGGCCTCACGAGCGGCGGGGGTGGCGATTGTCCATAGAACGAACAGCATCAGCCAGGCGGTTCCGGTCCAGCGCAGGATATCGATGAGAGACGACGGCATCAGCTCGACGCCGACCACGATGATGGACGCGGCGGTGACGGTGGTGACGATGCCAAGGGTTGCGCCTGAGACGGCGGCAAGCGTCGCGCGCTTGCCACGAATGGAAGCGTAGCTGGCGACCTTGAATGAGATGAGTGAGGGCAGTGTGAAAAGTATGGCACAGGCCAAGCAGAACACGAGCCAGACTTGCACAGACATTGCTTTCCTCCTTGCCCTCCCTGCACGTATTTTTTGTTAACCTACAGCATTGCCCCAGAAACCGAAACGGATTTATGGGTCTGAAGGTTCATAACGTCAGAGCGGTGTGTTTGCGCCACACTGTGCGGTTTGCAGCATCATGTGGCGCAAAGAGGCGCTTTTATGCTCAGGCTGTCTTATAGGGCTGGCCGATATGGTTCATGACTTCGTCGAACCACGGTGTGGACAGATCGAAGTGCTTGCCGCCCTTGATGCGCGGAAACTCGATGGTGCGCAGCTTGCCGCCCTGATCCTCATCATGGCCGGTAACGCCGGATACCTTGTTGAGCGCGCTTTCGACCGCCAGATCAACCATGCTCTGGATGAGGCGAAGGTCTTGGCCGTTGGCAGGGGCGGAGCGGGCGTAGTAACCCGACTTCTGCACCATGGTGCGTTCTGCGCCGATGAGGCCGGCAAATTGCTTCTGGAACCAGCCGCCAACATTGATGGTGTCGATCTTGACGTGGCCGAAGGCATCGCGCTTGACGGTTTCGCCTGCCGCTTCGCGCTCGGCAACAATCGAATCAAGGCCAGCGCCTTCCGACACGAAGAGCGTGACGAAGCCTGTCTTTTCCATTGTCTTCTTGAGGCGCTCGGCCTCGGCCTCGATATCGAAGGCCATTTCCGGCAGATAAAGGCCATCGATGCTTTTCAACTGCTCGCCCATCAGCAGTCCCTCGACATATTCATTGCCGCTGGTCTTTTGAATATAGGCGCGCGCTGTTGCTGCCGTGAGCCAGCCGCAGTGGCGGCCCATGACTTCGTGAATGACGAAGGTCTTGGGCGCAGCACTTTGTTCATTGCTGACATTATCGAAGAAGTCAGCGCCGACTTCGGCAGCTGTCCATGCGCCCAGCGACTGCTTGATGGGGACGACGTCATTGTCAACCGTCTTGGGCAGGCCGACGACGGTGAGGTTATAGCCATTGGCGCCGAGATAGGCGGCGAGATCGGCCGCCGTGGTATTGGTGTCATCGCCACCGATGGTGTGGAGAATGGTGACGCCATCCTTTGCCAGGCGATCTGCCGCAACCGCCAGCGGGTTTTCGCCTTCCTTGACGAGGCCGCGCTTGGCGCAATCTGCGGCGTTGGTCAATTTCACGCGGCTGTTGCCGATGGGCGAGCCGCCATAGCGGTGCAGAAGATGAGCCTTTTCGCGCATGCTGGTGGTGATTTCGACGCTATCGCCCAGCAAAACGCCCTGATAGCCGGACCGATAAGCCACGATATCGATGTCAGGCGCGATGTCGCTGTAACGCTCGATCAGGCCGCCCACGGCAGAGGAGAGGCATGGTGCAAGACCGCCTGCGGTCAACATTGCAACTTTCTGTTTGGCCATCGTGGCACTCCTTCGTGTTTGTTCAAACGATCTCGCCAAAGATCCGCTGGGGCAAATGGATGGAGCAGCCAATGGGGCATGTAAAGTGAATTTCTCAAGAAAATCGGGCATTTCGCGGCAATTTTCGAAGGCGCTGGGCGGCGTGGCCGATATAATCGTTTCAATTGGCTGGCAGCTGCAAAGGCGAGATACCAGCCTGTGGAAAACAGTGGCGGTGCCCTTCGCAGAGTGTTTCCGAGAGCCAGAAAATGGTGATCTGAAGATGAATAAAAGTTAATGACATGCGACCTTTATGTATATTGCATTCATGCGGCGGCATCGTATGATCGCACTCATGATGTACGATTTCGCCTGTTTGCAACTGACTTCGCTTTGGGAACGACTGCTCGGCGCAATTGGCGATGCGGCGGGCAACGTGCTTGGCCGTGTGATAGAGGCCGTCAGGACCGTTTTTGAAGGCGATCCCGAGACGCGTCGGCAGGTATCTTTCTCCATTGCTATCATTGCCCTCTCTGCCAAGATGGCCAAGGCCGATGGCATGGTGAATGATGCGGAAGTGAAGGCGTTTCGCCAGATTTTCGACTTTCCCGAAGAAGAAGCGCAGAACGTCGCCCGACTTTACAATCTGGCGCGACAGGATGTGGCTGGTTATGAGGCCTATGCCGAGCGCCTGTCCGGTCTTTGCGGTTCTGGCGAGCAGAACTGCGAAATGCTGGAAAGCGTGATCGATGGTCTGTTCCATATCGCCAAGGCGGATGGTTTGATCCATGAGCGCGAAATGGCGTTTCTGGGCCGAATCGCTGAAATTTTCCGAATCACGGACGATCATTTCGAAACCATCATGGCGCGGCATGTGCATATGGATGGGCGCGACCCGTATCGTGTTCTCGGCGTTTCGCCAGCGGATGATTTTCTGGATATTCGCAAGCGCTACCGTACGCTGGTGGCCGAACATCACCCGGACAAGCTGATTGCGCGTGGCGTTCCCATGGAACTGCATGCCGCGGCCAATGAGCGGATGGCGGCGCTGAACGCGGCCTATGCGGCCATCGAGAAAGAACGCCGCGTCGCATGAGTGAATTCACAGCCGATTATGCCGGTGCGCTTGTCGCGCCTTCGCCCAACCATGGCGAGCGGGTTGGTGTTGCCGGTCCCGACATAATTATTCTTCACTACACAGGCATGGGCACTGCCGATAGCGCGTTATCCTGGCTGTGCAATGAAGAGAGCCAGGTTTCCAGCCATTACTTCGTTTTCGAAGACGGGCGGATCTTGCAGCTCGTTCCTGAGAGCCAGCGCGCATGGCACGCCGGAAAAAGCTTCTGGGATGGTGCCGTCGATATCAATTCGCGCTCGATTGGCATTGAGATTGCCAATGCTGGGCATCCGGCGGGGTTACCTGACTTTCCCGATGCGCAGATCGAGGCGGTGATCCAATTGTGTCGGGATTGTGCGCAGCGGTGGTCCATTGCGCCTGAAAAGGTGCTGGGACATTCCGATATCGCGCCGGTGCGCAAGATCGATCCGGGTGAGAAGTTCCCATGGGACACCCTGTCGCAGCATGGCGTCGGACACTGGGTTGAGGCGGCAGCCATCGGTGGCGGGCGGTTTTTTCAGCGCGGCGATAGCGGACAGCCGGTCGAGGCGCTCCAGTCGATGCTGTCTCTCTATGGTTACGGCGTTGAAATTACGGGCATTTACTGCGAAAAAACAGAGGGCGTGGTTGCGGCTTTCCAGCGGCATTTCCGGCCTGTTCTGGTGGATGGTATCGCGGATTTTTCGACCATCGACACGTTGCACAGGCTGATATCGGCGCTGCCAAGGTTTAGCGGCGTCTGATTGAATGACGGCATCTCTACACAGATGCGTGACGCGGTTTTTTGCGTCTTGCCACAGTATATCCTCATTGATTCACTTAATGCACCTCATCAACCGATGATTTGTTTCATTTTGAAACGGTCATTGTCAGTATCAATGATGAAGACGTGCGACGGATCGTCCCGATGACCTTCCCATGTGGCGCGTATTAACGCTGCCGTTCGCAGTCTTCAGCCCGGAGACGTTTCATACCCATGAGAATTGCCTATATTGCTGTTTCGGCTTGCCTTGTCATGCTTGCCGCACAGAGTGGTCCCGCTTTTGCCGAAGAAGGGGTTAAAACCAAGACTGTCACGCTGGAAACCTTCATTCGCAAGCCGGGTTATCCCATCCCCGAAAGGGCGCTTCCACAAAAGCTGCACAATGGCTATTCCGAGCTGATCGTGAAATATGCCACGCGCTATGGCGTTCCGACCAATCTGGCCCATGCGGTGGTATCGGTTGAAAGCAAGTTTAATCCCAAGGCGCGCGGCAGTGCCGGTGAAGTGGGTCTCATGCAGATAAAGCCAGCGACTGCGCGCATGATCGGTTATCGCGGCACGACCAAGGGGCTCTATGATCCAGAGACCAATATTCGCTGGGGCATGCAATATCTGGCCATGGCGCATCAACTGGGCGGCGGGCAGGTCTGCAATACGATTTTGCGCTACAATGCAGGCCACGCCGCAAAGCGCATGAACCCGGTTTCCAAACAATATTGCGGCAAGGTGCAGGCGCTGTTGCAGGGCTGATGGCTTTTGGCGTGATGGTGGATTTGGCGCTTTTGCATGTGGCCCGACTTTGCTAGGCAGTGGCATAGCATTACGGGAGCGGACCATGCCGGATTTCAAATATATCGTCGTCGGTGCGGGTATGATGGGGGCTGCAGCTGCGCGCCACCTTTCAGGCGCGACTGACGGCGTGGCGCTGATTGGCCCCGCAGAGCCCGTGGACCGCAAGAGCCACGAGGGCGTTTTTTCCAGCCATTATGACGAGGCCAGAATCACACGCGGGTTCGATGGCGATCCTGTCTGGGCGGAACTGGCGAAACGCTCCATCGGACGCTATGCGCAGATTGAAGCTGAGAGCGGCATCCGGTTTTACCACGAGGCGGGTTGCCTGTTTGCCGGTAACGGCAAGGGACTGGGTGGTGATTACGTGACCGCTGCCATGGCCGCGCGCACGGCTGGAAACAGCGGGATTGATGTGCTGGACACGTCAGGCCTCAGCGCACGCTTTCCGATGTTCGATCTGCCTGACGATCACCATGGCTGGTTCGAGGCGCGCAATGCCGGTTATGTCAATCCGCGTGCGCTGGTGAAGGCGCAGATCGCCATTGCCGAGCAAAAGGGAGCAAAGCTGATCCGCGAGACGGCGGTGCGGATTACGGACACGGCCTCCAGTGTCGAGGTGGTGACGGATACGGGCCAGCGCTACACGGCGGAGAACGTGATCGTGGCGGCGGGCGGGTTCACCAATATGGCTGATCTTCTGCCCTCGACGGTCGATATGGCGGCGACGGGCCGGACGATTGCGTTTTTCGAGCTGGATGAGGAAAAGGAGCGTGATTTCTCTGCCATGCCTGCTACCATCGTGCTGGCGGAAAATGCCGATGACATCGTCTACATCCTGCCGCCGGTGAAATATCCCGATGGCAAGGTCTATCTGAAAATTGGTGGTGAGAGCGAGAAGGGCAGGCTGGAGACGCTGGCTCAGGCGGTGTCATGGTTCCACTCCGATGGTACGGAAAGCGAAGTGGCTTTTCTGGTGAAGCGCGCCATCGAGCTGATGCCGGGGCTTGTCGGCTGCCCTGTCACCTCAGGGTCCTGCGTCGCCTCGATTACCCGCACGGGCTATCCCTATATTGGCTACACGCAGTCTTCCAACATTGCCGTGCTGACCGGCGGCAACTTTGTCGCGGCGAAATCATCCGACGAGATCGGTCGGCTGGGGGCTGTGCTTTTGCTGGATGGGCAACTGACAGAAGATGATTTTGCGGCGCAGATGGTGCCGGTTTTTGTGTAAGTTCGGTGTTGGTGGGTTTGTCTTACCCCCACCAACCTATCCAACCCCAACTCTCTGGAATCGATTCAGCAAACTGCTACAACGTGTTGTGACGGAATCGAAAATCGGTGAGCGCGTTCATGGCAACACAGTTTCAATATATCGTGGTGGGTGCGGGTATGATGGGGGCTTCTGCTGCCCGATATCTTGCTGACGGCTGTGATGGCGTTGCCCTGATCGGTCCCGGAGAACCTCACGATATCAAGAACCACAAGGGTGTTTTCGCCAGCCACTATGATGCGGCGCGGATAACCCGGACCATCGATAGCAATGCGGACTGGGCGCGGCTCGCCAACCGTTCTATTGCGCGTTACGCAGAGATCGAGCGGGAGAGCGGCGTCGAGTTTTATGGGGAAGTGGGGTGCCTCATTGTCGGCAAGGCGCGGGGCACCGGCTATTCCTATATCGAGAATGTGTGTGCGGCGGCTGACGCGCTGAGCGTCAAGACCGAGGTGCTCGACGATGCAGCCCTTGCGCAGCGCTTCCCCTATTTCTCCTTCGAGGGTGGATGCGAAGGCGTGTTCGAGAGGAGCAATGCCGGTTTCGTCAATCCGCGTGAACTGGTGCGGGCGCAGATTGCGATTGGACAGAAGCGTGGGGTGACGCGCATCGACGATGTTGTTGTGAGCGTGGCCGAGGACGGAGGCGTTGCGACGGTGACGACGGCTTCGGGCGTGAGCTACACGGCAGAGAAGGTGCTGGTTGCGGCGGGTGGGTTTTCCATTGCCGAGGGGCTGTTGCCACAGCCGCTGGAGATGGTGGTATGCGCCCGCACGGTTGCCTTTTTCGAGATACCGGAGACCGAGCTTGGTCGCTACGCCGGTACGCCTTCGCTGATCTATGAGCCTGCCGATGCCAGCAAACACATCTATCTTCTGCCGCCGGTGCAATATCCCGATGGGAAGTTCTATCTCAAGATTGGCGGAGAGCCGGTGGACGTGCCGCTGACAAGTGACCGGGACATCCGCGACTGGTTCCGCTCCGGCGGAAATCCCGGGGTTCGCGATGATTTTTCAGATATTATTGAAATGCTGATCCCATCCATCGACCGCGCGCGCATATCCATGGCGGCCTGCGTCACATCCTACCCGCCGAGTGGTTTTCCTGCCATCGGTTATACGAGCTCGCCCAACATTGCCGTGCTGACCGGTGGCTGCGGCGCATCTGCCAAGAGCTGCGATGAAATCGGGCGTCTGGGTGCAAAGCTGATCGTAGACGGTACGATTGGCGATGAAGGCTATGATGCGGATTTCAAGCCGGTTTTCTCGATGTAATTTGCCTGTGGCCGATTTTCTGTTGGCATTCGCCGTGGAACCCGTCTAAGGAGCCCCTGCCAGTTGGCCGGGCAGCCGCGCTTTACCAATGTCGAAAGACGGTAGGGTGAGGAAAGTCCGGGCTCCACAAAGACACGGTGCCGGATAACGTCCGGCGGGGGCGACCCTAGGGAAAGTGCCGCAGAGAGTAGACCGCCATCTATCAGATGGTAAGGGTGAAAGGGTGGGGTAAGAGCCCACCGCGCCGCTGGTAACAGGGGTGGCATGGTAAACCCCACCGGGAGCAAGACCGAATAGGGATGACGTGGGGTTCGCGCAAGCGGACCTACAGCGGGTTTTTGGGCGAGTCATCCGGGTGGGTTGCAAGAGGCGGTGTGCAAATGCCGTCCCAGATGAATGGCTGCCACGTTCCGGGTCAAACCGGGGCCATACAGAACCCGGCTTACAGGCCAACTGGCAAATTTCCTTTTTTAAATCAGGCCCTTGGTGCGTGCTCGGCGCGCGCCTGTAAGCATTTGAAATTGCTGATAAAGCAAGTTTTCATGGGCGGTTTCTGGTCGCCTCGCGCCAAGTGCTTGAATGGACACGGTAAACCATTCGTTAATCTTAACGGGATATGAATGTTCGATCCGAAGGCAGCATCCCGCTGGCTTCTCCCATTGACGCCCAAAGTGTCCCATGATATCCCAAATGCACACCACAAAGGGTCGTGTTTTTGACCCGCAATCAATGAGACGGAGAGGCCTGCAAGGGTCCGATGGGCATTATGTCCTGCCGGTCAGCGATGTGTCGTGCGTAACGGTGTTGCCTGTCGAGGCGGGTTCAGGCCCTGCATTCGGCGGTTTTGGCGAGTTTAAAAATGGGTCGCTTTTTATCGAACGTGACGAACAGAATCGACGCCAAGGGGCGCGTTTCGGTTCCGTCGCTGTTTCGTTCGGTGCTGGCGGAGCGGGGCATTCAGGAGCTTTATTGTCTCCAGGATTTTGCATTTCCGGCCATCAGCGTGGGCGGTCCGGACTTGCTGGAACGATACGAACGGCAGATCGCCTCCATGGATGCGTTCTCGCCGGAAGCGAACGCGATGTCGCTGCTGGTTCACGGTGGCGGCGTTTTCATGAAGCTGGACGGCGAAGGGCGTCTGATGGTCACGGATTTCATTCGGGAATTCACTGGCATCAGCGCGGAAGTTACCTTTGTCGGTCGGGCGGATCATTTTCAGTTGTGGCAGCCGGAAGCGTTTTACGAGGCGCAGAAGGCAGCAAGATCGGGGCGCGGCTTTACCGCTGTTCGCCCCGGATAGGACGGGGAAACGGAATGGCGGCGAATTCTGGCGGACGATCTTCTGAAGCCGGTGGCGGACCGGTTCGCCACATTCCGGTTCTTCTCCATGAAGTCCTAGGCGCGCTTGAGCCTGCGCCCGGCAAAATCATTCTCGACGGCACATTTGGTGCGGGCGGATACACCCAGGCCATTCTGGATCAGGGTGCCGACGTCATCGCGCTCGACCGCGACCCCAATGCTATCGAAGGCGGGCAGGGCATGGTTGCGGCCAATGGCGGACGCCTCTCGCTCATCCAGTCTCAGTTTTCCAATCTTTCCGCCCATGTGCCGGCCGATGGCCTCGATGGTCTGGTGCTCGATATCGGCGTCTCTTCCATGCAGATCGATGAGGCCGAGCGCGGCTTCTCGTTCCAGAGAAACGGGCCCCTGGACATGCGCATGTCCGCGTCAGGCGTTTCGGCGGCTGATGTGGTGAACCGCGCAAAGGTTTCGGACCTGATCCGTATTTTCGGTTTTCTGGGCGAAGAAAAGCAGCCGGGCCGCATTGCCCGCGCCATCGAGAAGAAGCGTGCCGAGGAGCCTTTCCGCACCACCCGTGATCTGGCCGGATTGATCGAAATCGTGACCCCGCGCAAGGCCAAGGACAAAATTCACCCTGCAACGCGCGTGTTTCAGGCGCTGCGCGTCTTCGTCAATGACGAGTTGGGCGAATTGGCGCAGGCGCTGTTTGCAGCCGAGCGTGCGGTGAAGCCGGGCGGCCGTCTTGTCATCGTGACCTTCCATTCTCTCGAAGACCGCATCGTCAAAAAGTATTTCGCGGATCGTTCCGGCCGTGCGGCGGGCTCCCGCCACATGCCGATGGTGGCCGACACGCCCGCCATTTTCGATGCCGTGGGCAAGTCGATGATTGCGGCCAGCGACGAGGAGGCAGAGATCAATCCGCGGGCTCGTTCCGCCAAGCTGCGCGCCGGTGTTCGCACGAACGCTGCCGCCCGGCCTGCCGATCTTTCGATCTTCGATCTGCCCGATCTCGCAAGTCTTGCAAAGATGGGAGGTTGATATGCTCAGAACCTTCGACTTCGTTCTGATGGGTGTGATGGTGGCTGCGGCTGTCGTGACCTATTCGATCAAGCATCAGGCCGATTTGAAGCTGGATTCCGTGCGCAAGCTGGAAGCCGAGATCAAGCTGGAGAAGGACACGATTGACCTCCTGCGTGCCGACTGGGCGCTGCTGACGCAGCCGAACCGTCTGCACCGGCTGGTCAACGCCTATCAGGGCGATCTGGCGCTGGCACCGACAATGCCGAACCAGCTTTCCCAGCCCAAGGAATTGCCGATGCTGCGCTCGCAATTGCCGCAGCCGCCCGAGCCGGTGGGCATGAGCGTGGAAGATGTAATTGCAGCCGCCATGAGTGGCTCCAAGCCTGGCGCAACATTGGGTGGTGTAAAACCCAAATCACCGCCCGCAGGTCAAATCGCGGTGAGTGGTGGGGTGCCTGTTCCGCAGCCGCGCGCAAAGGTTGCGCGGTCAGCGCAGCCCATGCCGGTGGCGCGCGCCCAGCAGGGTGACGAAACCGGTGACATGGATGAAACGATAACTGGATCGGTGGACTGATGTCTTTTCTGTCTCGCGTCATGGTTCTGAAAAGCAGGGCTCATTTTTCCGCAAGCACCAGTGGCTTTGCCGACCATGCTGCCTTTGAAGGTGCGCGCAAACGCCGTGCCACCCAGGCCAAGACCCGTGTTGGCCTGCTGATTTTCGGCTTTATCGCATTTTATGGTGTCGTTGGCGGGCGGTTGATTCAATATGGCCTGACGCAGCCTGAAACCGTTTCCAGCATTGCGCCCGCAGACCGGTTGATGGCATCGCGCCCCGACCTTCTGGACCGAAATGGCGAGGTGCTGGCCACCGATATCAGGACCGTTTCGCTGTTTGCAGAGCCGCACCGCATCGTCGATGTCGATGAAGCGATTGAGAAGCTGCAAACGGTTCTGCCCGATCTCGATACGCGTGGCACCTACCAGAAGCTGAAATCCGAATCACGCTTCCAATGGCTGCGTCGCCAGCTGACGCCGAAGCAGCAGAGCCAGATTCTTGCGCTCGGCATTCCCGGCATTGGTTTTCGTCCAGAAAAGCGCCGCTTTTATCCCGGTGGCTCGACGGCTGCGCATGTCGTGGGTCACGTTAATATCGACAACCGCGGCGTTGCTGGCATGGAACGCTATCTCGACAGCCAGGGTCTGGCCGACCTGACGGCGCTCGGCATGACGTCTGACCAGCCGCTGGAGCCAGTCAAGCTTTCGATCGACCTGCGCGTTCAGGCCATCGTGCGTGAAGTCGTGGCCTCCGCCATCCAGAAATTCCAGGCGATTGGTGCCGGTGCCGTTGTTATCAATGTGCACACCGGCGAAATTCTCGCCATGGCATCTCTGCCGGATTACGATCCGAACAATCCTGCCGAAGGTGCGAAAGAGGGCTGGCTGAACCGCATGTCGAACGGCACGTTCGAAATGGGCTCCACCTTCAAATCCTTCACCATTGCCATGGGTCTGGATTCCGGCAAGGTTCACATCAACGATACATTCGATGCGCGTGCGCCGATCCGTATTGGTGGCTTCACTATCAAGGACTTCCACGGCAAGGGCCGTGTTCTCTCCGTTCCTGAAATCTTCCAGTATTCATCCAACATCGGTACGGCAAAGATTGCCGACACGGTTGGCATTGAAGGCCACAAGGAATTTCTGACGCGGCTTGGCCTGTTGACCAAGATGCAGACGGAACTGCCTGAGGTGGCCATGCCATCGCAGCCGCGTGTGTGGAAGAAGATCAACTCGGTGACCATTTCCTTCGGTCACGGCGTGTCCACCACCCCGTTGCAGACGGCGATTGCCGGTGCGGCGCTGGTGAATGGCGGCAAGCTTATCGAGCCGACTTTCCTGCCACGCACGGTCGGGCAGGCGGATCAGGTGGCAAAGCAGGTGTTGCAGCCCGGTGCCAGCAAGGACATGCGCTTTCTGTTTGAATGGAACGGCGTGAACGGTTCTGGCCGCAATGCGCGCGTTGAAGGCTTCAATGTTGGCGGCAAGACCGGCACGGCCGACAAGGTCGTCAATGGTCGTTACGTGCACGACAAGAACTTCAACGCCTTCCTCTCGGCCTTCCCGATGGACAAGCCGGAATATGTGGTTCTGTCCTTCATTGACGAGCCGAAGACGGACAAGGGCAATGGCGCAGCGCTGGCCGGTTCTTCTGCCGCACCTATGGTGCATGACATCATTACCCGCTCGGCAGCCATTCTTGGCGTGAAACCGAAGTTCGGCAAGGACGGTTCGGCCTTGCTGGTGTCTTATTGATTGGTACAGCTTATGACGGACCGGCGAATCGCGCCGGGGGGACAAGACGGACACATCGATGAATTTGCGAGATCTCTCCGGGACTGAGTTCCCGGAACTGAATGAATTGCTTGGTACTGATGCCGGCGCACTGGATATAACCGGGATTACGGCAGATAGCCGCAAGGCTGCGCCGGGATCGCTGTTCGTAGCGGTGGCAGGCACCAAGGCCGATGGCAGCACCTATGTGGCGGATGCCGTGGCAAAGGGTGCCGTGGCGGTTGTTTACAGCCATGCCATCGATGCTGATGTGCCGGTTCTCGTCGTCTCTGATCCGCGCCGTTTTCTCTCGCTTGCCGCCGCCCGTTTTTACGGCAAGCAGCCTGAAACCATGGTGGCCGTGACCGGCACTGCGGGCAAGACATCGGTCGCCTCCTTCACGCGACAGATATGGGCGATTGCTGGCCATGCCGCAGCGCAGATTGGCACGACAGGCGTGATTGCGCCGGGTCGCGAAGACTATGGTTCTCTGACGACGCCTGATCCCGTTTCTCTGCATGCGCTTCTGGCCGAGCTTGCTTCTGAAGGTGTGACCCATGCGGCGATGGAAGCTTCCAGCCACGGTCTTGACCAGCGCCGTCTGGATGGCGTGAAGCTCGCGGCTGCCGCCTTCACCAATCTTGGCCGTGACCACATGGACTACCATCCTACGATGGAAGACTACATGGACGCCAAGATGCGGCTGTTCGATACGCTGCTTCCGAAGGGTTCGCCTGTTGTCATCTATGCGGATGATCCGTGGTCTGCCCGTGCCATCGAGGCCGCGACCGCTGCGGGCCATGATGTGCGCACAGTTGGCCGCAAGGGCGATTTTCTGGCGTTGAAGCGCGTCGAGCATTTCCGCCACAAGCAGATGATCGAAGTGCATCATCAAGGCAAGATTTACGAGGTTGATATTCCACTGGCTGGCGATTTCCAGGTGGCGAACGCGCTGGTTTCCGCAGGACTTGCGATTTCCACCGGCGTTCCGGCAGCGGTGGCGCTGAAGGCGCTGGAAAAGCTGGTGGGTGCCGCTGGTCGTCTTGAACTGATCGGCCAGACGAAAAACGGTGCGCTGGCCTATGTGGATTATGCCCACAAGCCGGATGCGCTGGAAAATGTGCTGACATCCGTGCGGCCTTTTACATCAGGCCGGATCATCACCGTTTTCGGTTGCGGTGGGGATCGTGACAAGGGCAAGCGCCCTATCATGGGCGAGGTCGCAACGCGGCTTTCCGATATCGTCATCGTCACCGATGACAATCCGCGCTCGGAAGAGCCGCAGACTATCCGCTCCGAAATCATGGCTGCGGCGCCCGGTGCGCTGGAAATCGGCGATCGCGCCAAGGCCATCAGCCATGCCGTTTCTCTTCTTGGTAATGGCGATACTTTGATCGTAGCGGGCAAGGGGCATGAGGAGGGTCAGATTGTTGGTGGCGTGACGCTGCCATTTTCAGACCATGAACAGGTGCGAACTGCGCTGGAAGGATTGAAGATTTGAACTGGTTATGGACAGTCCCGGATTTGGTCGCCGTCATGGCAGGCCGTCCGGTTGGCAACCTGCCGCAAGGCATCACAGGCATTTCCATCGATAGCCGCACGGTGCAGGCGGGCGAAGCCTTCTTCGCCATCAAGGGCGACCGGGTGGACGGCCATGATTATGCAAGCTTTGCCGTTGCCAATGGCGCGGGGCTTCTGGTGGTGTCCGAATCCAAGCTGCCCGCCCTCGGGCGGCTGACGGTTCCGATGATCGTGGTGGAAGATGTTCTCGCCGCCATGGTCAAGCTGGGCGTTGCCGCCAGAGCGCGGACCTCGGCGCGCATCATCGCCATCACCGGTTCAGTCGGCAAGACGACGACCAAGGAAATGCTGCGGCAGGTGCTGGCACCATCGGGGCGGGTCCATGCGGCGGTGTCTTCCTTCAACAACCATTGGGGCGTGCCGCTGACGTTGGCGCGCATGCCTGCCGATACGGAATTTGGCATTTTCGAAGTGGGCATGAACCATGCCGGTGAGATCAGCCCGCTGGTCAAACAGGTCAAGCCGCATCTGGCCATCATCACCACCATTGCCGCCGCTCATCTGGGCAACTTCAAAGATCTGGAAGAGATTGCCGCTGCCAAGGCGGAAATCTTCGACGGTGTGTTACCGGGCGGTGCCGTTATTCTCAACCGCGACAATGAGCAGTTCGAGCAGCTTGAGCGCGCGGCTTTCGATGCGGGCATCGAGCATATCCTGACCTTCGGGCAGCACGCCAAGGCCGATTTCCGTCTTGCCGATTTTGAAAACACGCCTGACGGTTCGACCATCTGGACCATCATAAACGGCGAGACCAGCGAGTTGCACATTGGTGCGGCTGGTCGCCACATTGCTGAAAACGCCATGGCTGCATTGGGAACGGTTGCTGTGACCGGCGCTGATCTCGACAAGGCCTTTGCAGCACTTGGAACACTCGAGGCCGTCAAGGGCAGGGGGCAGCGCCATCGTCTGTCTGTCGGTGAGGGTTCGTTCCTGCTGATCGATGAAAGCTACAATGCCAACCCGGCCTCCATGCGTGCCGCGATTGCGCTTCTGGCTGCGGCTGAAGTGAAGGGAAGCGGACGCCGCGTCGCCATTTTGGGCGACATGCTGGAGATGGGCGAGTTCTCGGCGCAGGTGCACGAGGAATTGTCCGGCCCGCTCCTGTCGGCTGGCATCGAGCATGTGTGGCTTGCGGGTGAGTCGATGGCTTCGCTTCGCGATGCCTTGCCGGAAAGCGTGAACGTCGCTTGGTTCCCCACAACGGCGGAACTGAATGAATTCGTGTTGAAATGGGTGCAGCCGGGCGATGTGCTGATGATAAAATCATCATTGGGCATCGGTTTTGGCAAGATCGTTAATGCACTTCTTGACAAGTATCCTGCATTCCCCGAGACGGAACGCCAAACATAGAGAGCATTGAGGGGCCGGGATGCACATGCATCCTTCCTTGAAATCTTCTGAAACAAAAACATGGAGCGGTGGCGGCTCAACCTATCTGCCCGCCGCTTCAATCGGCCTTTTGAAAGGGCAAACATGCTGATCTGGCTCGTTGAACTGTCGGACCACGTCCAAATTTTCAATCTGTTCCGTTACATCACGTTCCGGGCCGGTGCGGCACTGTTTACCTCTGCCCTCATCGTTTTCCTGTTTGGCCCCGCCATCATCAATTCCCTGCGCATTCGCCAGGGCAAGGGCCAGCCTATTCGCGCTGATGGACCACAGACCCACTTCAAGAAGGCCGGTACGCCGACCATGGGCGGGTTGATGATCCTTGCGGGTATTCTCGGCGGCTCGCTGCTGTGGGGCGATCTTTCCAACGTTTATGTCGTTTCCGTGCTGATGGTGACGCTGGGCTTTGGTGCCATCGGCTTTTACGATGATTATCTGAAAGTGACCAAGCAGAGCGACAAGGGCTTTTCCGGCAAGGCGCGTCTGGGCATCGAATTCGTCATCGCAGCCATTGCCGTGTTCTTCATGATGAAGGTGGCACTTGCCACCGCACCGCATGGCGGCACGCTGGGCAGCTCGATTGCCTTTCCGTTCTTCAAGGATTTCGTGGTCAATCTCGGCTACTTCTTCGTGCTGTTCGGTGCCTTCGTCATCGTTGGCGCGGGCAATGCGGTGAACCTGACCGATGGTCTCGATGGTCTTGCCATCGTGCCTGTAATGATTGCAGCAGCGACCTTCGGTGTGATCGCCTATCTGGTCGGCAACGCCATTTTCGCCAATTATCTCCAGATCAATTTCGTGCCCGGCACGGGTGAGCTTGCGGTCATCGTCGGAGCCGTTATCGGTGGTGGCCTTGGCTTTTTGTGGTTCAATGCGCCGCCTGCCGCCATCTTCATGGGTGACACTGGTTCGCTGGCGCTTGGTGGCCTGATTGGCTCGATCGCAGTGGCCGTCAAGCACGAGATCGTCATGATCATCGTTGGTGGCCTCTTCGTCATGGAAACGCTGTCGGTCATCATTCAGGTGTTCTGGTTCAAGCGCACCGGCAGACGCGTGTTCCTGATGGCGCCGATCCATCACCATTTCGAAAAGAAGGGCTGGACGGAAAGCCAGGTCGTGATCCGGTTCTGGATCATCTCCGTCGGTCTTGCCATGCTGGGCCTTGCCACTCTGAAACTGAGATAATCCGATGATCCCTGTCACCTCGCTCGCCGGTCAAAACGTTGCGCTCTTCGGTCTCGGTGGCTCCGGCCTTGTGACGGCGCGGGCGCTGGTGGCTGGTGGCGCAAAGGTGACGGCCTTTGACGATAATCCCGACAGTGTCGCGAAGGCTAAAGCTGAAGGCATTCCAACGGCTGATCTTCGCGGGCTTGATTGGTCAAAGCTCTCAGCGCTGGTTCTGGCGCCCGGCGTGCCGCTGACGCATCCCAAGCCGCATTGGTCTGTTGATCTGGCCCGTGCAGCCGGTGTCGAGGTGATCGGTGATATCGAACTCTTTGTGCGCGAGCGCCGCGCGCATGCGCCCGATTGCCCGTTCATTGCCATTACCGGCACCAACGGCAAATCCACCACTACGGCGCTGATCGCCCATATTCTGAACGCATCGGGCCGCGACACGCAGCTTGGTGGCAATATCGGCACGGCGATCCTCAGCCTCGAGCCACCGAAGGCGGAACGTTTCTACGTGGTCGAATGCTCGTCCTATCAGATCGATCTTGCGCCGACGCTGAACCCGACTGCTGGTATTCTGCTCAATCTGACGCCTGACCATCTGGATCGTCACGGCACGATGCAGCACTACGCCGATATCAAGGAACGGTTGGTCGCGGGCAGCGATACGGCGGTTGTTGGTGTGGATGACAGTTACTGCACATTGATTGCTGACCGCATCGAGCGTGCGGGCGTCAAGGTTTCCCGCATTTCCAAACGCAACGTTGTGGCCAATGGTCTTTATGCCGAGGGCAGCCGGATCATGAAGGCCGAAGGCGGCACTTCTTCACTGCTGGCCGATCTGGATGGCATTCCGACGCTGCGCGGCAGCCACAATGCCCAGAACGCCGCCGCCGCCATTGCCGCCTGCTTTGCCGTTGGCGTTTCGGTTGATGAGGTGAAGGCGGGTCTTGCATCCTTCCCGGGCCTCAAGCACCGCATGCAGCCGGTTGGCCGTCGTGGCAATGTCACCTTCGTCAATGACAGCAAGGCTACCAATGCCGAGGCCGCAGCGCCCGCACTTTCCAGCTATGATCGGATTTACTGGATTGCCGGTGGCCTGCCGAAATCAGGTGGCATCACCAGCCTTTCACCGCTGTTTTCCCACATTGCCAAGGCCTATCTGATTGGCGAAGCGGCAGCCGAATTTGCTGCCACTTTGGGCGAAGCCGTGCCTTACGAGATTGCCGGAACGCTGGAAAAGGCTGTCGAACATGCCGCAGCCGATGCGCAGAGCGATGGCCGCGACGGCAATGTCGTGATGTTATCACCGGCTTGCGCAAGCTTCGATCAATATAAGAACTTTGAAATACGTGGTGATTCGTTCGTCTCGCATGTCGCAGCACTGGATGGTGTGACGATGCTGATTGGGTTGAAAAAGGAAGGCTGACGAGATGGTAAGCCGTATAGACCGTGGACCGGTTGCGGAATGGTTCTGGACCATCGACCGTTTTTTCCTCACCGCGTTCATCGCGCTGATGGGCATCGGCCTGATGCTATCCTTTGCCGCGTCTCCCGCGGTTGCAGAGCGCATCGGCCTCAACAGCTTCTTCTTCGTGGAGCGTCAGGCCATGTTCATGGTGCCATCGGTGGCCATCATGCTCGGGCTTTCCTTTCTGTCTCCACGTCAGGTGCGCCGCGTGGCGGTCATCATATTGATCTCATCACTGCTGATGATGATCTTTGCGTTGTTTTTCGGCATTGAAGTGAAGGGCGCGCGACGCTGGATTTCTGTCGGTTCCTTCTCCATCCAGCCATCCGAATTCATGAAGCCCGCATTCGTGATCGTGTGCGCATGGCTTTTTGCCGAGCGCGCCCGCCACCCTGAAATTCCCGGCAATCTGTTTGCCATCATCACCTTTGGGATCGTCGCAGCCCTTCTGATTGCCCAGCCGGACTTCGGCCAGACCATCCTGACATCTGTGGTCTGGGGCGGCATGTTCTTTATGGCGGGTATTCCATGGTTCTGGATCATCATGCTGGGTGGCCTTGGTGTGGGTGGCATCATTACCGCCTATCTCATGCTGCCGCACGTGGCTGGTCGTATCGACCGGTTCTGGACGGGTGAGGGCGATACGTTTCAGGTCGATACTGCCCGCGAGGCCATCATTCGCGGCAACTGGTTTGGCCAGGGTCCCGGCGAGGGCATCGTCAAGCGCATCATTCCTGACAGCCACACCGACTTCATCTTTTCCGTGGCGGCAGAAGAATTCGGCATTCTGTTCTGCATGCTGCTGGTGGCGATCTTTGCCTTCATCGTGCTGCGCGGCCTCAGCCACGCCTTCAAGGAGAAGGATGATTTCGTTCGCTTTGCGGTTGCTGGTCTGGTGCTACAGCTTGGCATGCAGTCTATGATCAATATCGGCGTTAATCTGGAACTCATGCCCGCCAAGGGCATGACGCTGCCGCTGATTTCCTATGGTGGTTCGTCCATGATGGCGATCTGCGTGACAGCGGGCTTCCTGCTGGCGCTGACCCGCCATCGCCCGGAAAAGCGTGCGCAGGAGCGCAGTTTCTTCCGGGTCAATGCAGGCCTTCCTGCGGAGTAAAAATATGAGCAAGGGTATTGTTCTGCTAGCCGCCGGGGGAACCGGCGGCCATGTGTTTCCGGCCGAGGCGCTGGCTTACGAGTTGAAGGATCGCGGTTACGCCGTGCATCTGGTGACAGACAGCCGCGCCGAGCGCTATGCGGGCAAGTTTCCGGCCGATGAGATTCACGTCGTGCCATCCGCCACCATCGGCTCGAAAAATCCCATAGCGGTTGCGAAAGCATTACTGACTCTGTGGAAAGGCCTTCGCGCTGCGCGCCGTCTGGTCACGAAGTTGAAGCCTGTGGCTGTTGTCGGTTTTGGCGGATATCCCACCGTGCCGCCGCTTCTGGCATCCACGGGTCTCGGCGTGCCATCGCTGATCCATGAGCAGAATGCCGTGATGGGGCGCGCCAACAAGGCCTTGGCCAAGCGCGTGAAGGCGATTGCAGGTGGATTTCTGCCTGAAACGCAAGGGGAATATGCCGCCAAGACAGTGGCGACGGGCAACCCCGTTCGTCCTGCCGTGTTGGCTGCCGCCGATGTTGCCTACACGCCATCCAACGCGGGTGAGCCGTTCCAGCTTGTGGTCTTTGGTGGAAGCCAAGGCGCGCAGTTTTTCTCCGCCGCTGTTCCCGCCGCAATCTGCCTGCTACCAAACGAGGTTCGCGCCCGCGTTTCCGTGACACAACAGGCGCGCCCGGAAGATAAGGACAGCGTCATCGCGTCTTACAAGAAGCTTGGCGTGGCCGCTGATGTCTCACCGTTCTTTGGTGATATGGCAGAGCGCATTGCCGGCTCCGATCTCGTCATCAGCCGTTCCGGCGCGTCGACGGTCTCGGAGCTTTCGGTCATCGGTCGCCCATCGGTACTGGTTCCCTATCCGCATGCGCTCGACCATGATCAGGCCGCCAATGCCGCAGCCCTTTTTGCTGCAGGTGGTGCAAGCGTCATCAAGCAATCTGAGCTTACACCGCAAAAGCTGTCTTCGCTGCTGCTGGACGCCATGAACGAACCTGATCGTTTGGCGCAAACGGCGGCGGCTGCGAAAGCAACTGGCAAGCCGAATGCGGCTGGCGCTCTCGCTGATCTGGTCGAAGCCATTGCGCGTGGAGAGCCGGTCGCACAATTCAAAACAAAAAACAAAGGAGTGCATTCATGAAGATGCCGAAAGCCATAGGTCTTGTCCATTTCATCGGAATTGGCGGCATCGGCATGAGCGGCATTGCCGAGGTGTTGCACAATCTCGGCCACCGCGTTCAGGGCTCCGACCAGGCAGACAGCGCCAATGTGCAGCGTCTGCGTGATAAGGGTATCGAGGTTTTTGTCGGGCAGGCTGCGGAAAATCTCGGCGATGCAGAAGTTGTCGTGGTCTCGACCGCCATCAAGAAGAACAACCCGGAACTGATTGCAGCGCGCGAAAAGTCTCTGCCGATTGTTCGCCGCGCCGAGATGCTGGCTGAGCTCATGCGCTTCCGCAATGCCATCGCCATCGGCGGAACGCACGGAAAGACGACGACGACCTCGATGGTTGCCACACTTCTGGAAGCGGGCAATCTGGACCCGACAGTCATCAATGGCGGCATCATCAATGCTTATGGCACCAATGCCCGCATGGGTGAGGGTGAGTGGATGGTGGTGGAAGCCGACGAGTCCGACGGCACCTTCCTGAAGCTGCCCGCCGATGTGGCTGTCGTGACCAATATCGACCCCGAGCATCTTGATCACTACGGCAACTTCGATGCGGTTCGGGCCGCATTCCGTCAGTTCGTGGAAAATGTGCCGTTTTACGGCTTCGGCGTTTTGTGCATTGACCATCCTGAAGTGCAGACGCTGGTGGGCAAGATCGAAGACCGCAAGGTCATCACTTACGGTGAAAACCCGCAGGCGGATGTGCGCTTTTCTAACGTGCGCATCGATGGCACCAAGTCGATTTTCGATGTGGAGATCCGCCGTCGCCGCACGGGCAAGGTCTTTACCTTTACCGATCTGGTTCTGCCCATGCCGGGCCGTCACAACGTATCCAATGCCACAGCGGCGATTGCGGTGGCAAACCGTCTGGGTATTTCCGTTGAGGACATCAAGAAGGGGCTTGCCTCCTTTGGCGGCGTCAAGCGCCGGTTCACGCTGACGGGTTCTTCCAACGGCATTCAGGTGTTCGATGATTACGGTCATCACCCGGTTGAGATCAAGGCCGTGCTGAAAGCGGCGCGTGAGGCGTGCAGCGGGCGTATCATTGCGGTGCATCAGCCGCACCGTTATTCACGTCTTTCCAGCCTGTTTGAAGATTTTGCACATTGTTTCAATGATGCGGACACAATTCTTCTTGCTCCGGTCTATGCGGCGGGTGAAGATGCAATCGAGGGTGTGAACTCCGAGGCGCTCGTAACAGCTGCAAAGGCTGCCGGCCACCGCGATGCTCGCCATCTCTCCTCCCGCGACGATCTGGCCAGGACTGTCGCAGGCATTGCGAAATCGGGTGACTTCGTGGTTCTTCTGGGGGCTGGCAACATCACGCAATGGGCAGCCGCGCTGCCCTCGGAATTGGATAGCATTTCAGGAAAGTCTGCATGAGACAGGTGGATGGGGTAAAGTTGCTGGAGAGACTCGGCAATGGCGTGAATGAACTCAGGGGACGTTTGACACCGGATTCGCCAATGGACCGCGTGACGTGGTTCCGGGCTGGTGGTTTGGCGGAACTTATGTTCCAACCCCATGACGTGGACGATCTCATCGCTTTCCTCAAAATTCTGCCTGAAGATGTGCCTCTGACCGTCGTTGGCGTGGGTTCCAACCTGCTGGTGCGCGATGGCGGCATTCCGGGCGTTGTCGTGCGCCTGTCTGCCAAGGGCTTCGGTCAGGTTGAGCTGGCCGGGGAGAATCGCATCAAGGCTGGCGCGATTTGCCCCGACAAGCATATCTCCGCCATGGCAATGGATAACGGCATCGGCGGCTTCCACTTCTATTACGGCATTCCCGGCTCCATCGGCGGTGCGCTGCGCATGAATGCGGGCGCCAATGGCGGCGAAACGCGTGAGCGGGTGGTCGAGGTTTACGCCGTTGACCGTCAGGGCAACAGCCACGTCCTTTCCAATGCCGATATGGGTTACAGCTATCGCCATTCGGAAGCGTCGAAGGACCTGATCTTTACCGGCGCACTGTTTGAAGGCTACCCCGAAGACCGCGCCAAAATTCGTGCGGATATGGACGCCGTGCGCCTTCACCGCGAGACCGTCCAGCCCATCCGTGAGCAGACGGGCGGCTCCACCTTCAAGAACCCCGAGGGTCATTCGGCCTGGAGCCTGATTGATGAGGCCGGCGGTCGTGGCATGGTCATCGGCGGTGCGCAGATGTCGTCGCTGCACTGCAATTTCATGATCAATACGGGCCACGCGACCGGCTATGATCTGGAATATCTGGGCGAAGCGGTGCGCAAGCGCGTATTCGAACATTCCGGCATTCGCCTGGAATGGGAAATCAAGCGGCTGGGCTTGTTCATGCCGGGTCGTGAGGTTGAGCCTTTTCTTGGGACGTGATGGATGAGCCTCGTCCATAACGAGCGGACCAAGCTTCTGGCGAACTCCATTGATCGCCTCTCAACGGCTTGTATTGCGGCGGGTTTCATTGCGCCCGCCGTATCGCTCGCAAATG
>NZ_JXQV01000008.1 GCF_000834635.1 Agrobacterium tumefaciens | reverse complement strand
ATCACATTCCTTCGGCCCAGCCGATACTAAGGGTCGCGCAAGCGGCCTTTATGCGTTTAAGCAATTAGCTCATAAGGCACTTGTTCAGCCCTCTGAGTTCTAACAACGGTATTTTGGCTAATGCCAAAAACCTCGGGTATTTTGCCCTCGGCAAAAACCTGAAAAAGACGACATTTTGCCTTCGGCAAAAGTCGGGTAGAGACGCAAACCTAAACAGGTTTGCTCTGGCGGTTTTTGCAAATGCAAAAACCTGGTAACGCGGGGTGGAGCAGCCCGGTAGCTCGTCAGGCTCATAACCTGAAGGCCGCAGGTTCAAATCCTGCCCCCGCAACCAAATTTATTGGTAACCGCTTTCATTCAGAATATTTGCTCTTACGCTCCTCACCATACTGGTCGAGGAGCTTTCTGCGTTTGGCATCCGTGTCGATCTCGCCGGACGCAATCCGCGCCATCAGATCGTTGCCTGCCGCGGCAAGGAACTGTTGCTCCATGAGATCCAGAACCTCCATCGACGACATGATGTTGGCGATGTCGCCATGCACCTGCAGGCACGCTGGCTGGTGCCCCGGTGTCTTGCCGATCACCACGGTCTGGATGAGATCACGCACGATTGGCATCAGCCGCTGTTTGGCGTACTCATCGCCTTGTGGGCGAGGTAGAAGAACTTGCGGTTAGCAATCTAGGTCTTGGCGGTGACCTTCGACCCACATTTTCCTTCTGATTAGGTAGAGAGACAGAAAGGTGGCGACACTCTCACATCTGATCTGAGTGTGTGATGCTCAACAGCCTTCTAGACCTAGGCTTGGTGGAACTCCTTCTGGGGATAAGCTTCGCGTTGAGACGCAGGTGACGGTTCGCGGTGGGCATTCTGCTTTGCAGAGCGTGTCGCCAACGCACCAACCGAGAACGATAGGCGAGGTGTCCTTGATGGGCTAGCGGCTGATGATCCGCGTTCTGACGATAGAACAGTTGGAATTTGTCCGCGATGATGGTCTGTTTTTGAAACAGGTATTATTAGGTCAGCTTAATATTTGCGCGATATTTCTCGCGGCTGTTCTCAAGCTGAACGTCATTGACGATATGCTCAACGGTTGAGGACGGGTTCAAATCAGCGCCACGGCCTGCTGCTGGAAACGGGACGTATGACGGACGTCTCCTAGAGCCCCGCGATGTCGTAGAAGGAGAGATCGAGGGGCATGGAGAGCTTTGAAAGGGGTCCGTCACGAGCTTTCGTTCGAGATGACTCGCAGAATTCCGCCATTACCCGAGTACTGAACAGCGTCGCTGAAATATCACCCCGCCGGACGAAGCCGGCGGGGTGTATGTACCTTCAAGACAACTCGACAGTGAAACTTGCCTCAGTCTTCGACGTGATCTCTTCGAGGGATACGCCTTCCGCCAATTCAATCAGCGTCAGTTTTGGTGTGCCATGGCGCGCGACGGTGAAGACACCCAGGTCGGTGATGACCAGATCGGCAACGCGCCGGCCTGTGAGCGGGAGGCTGCATTCCTTCATCAGTTTGGATTCACCCTTGGCCTCATGCTCCATGACAACGACCACCCGCTTGACGCCGGCGACAAGATCCATCGCGCCACCCATCCCCTTCACCATCTTTCCGGGTATCATCCAGTTGGCGAGATCGCCGCTTTCAGAAACCTGCATGGCGCCGAGGATGGAGAGGTCGATATGGCCTCCGCGAATCATCGCAAAGCTGTCTGCCGAGGCGAAATAACTCGTCTTCGGTAGCTGGGTGATCGTCTGTTTGCCGGCATTGATGAGATCGGCATCTTCTTCTCCCTCAAACGGGAATGCTCCCATTCCGAGCATGCCGTTTTCGCTCTGCAAGGTGACTTCCATGGTATCGGGAATGTAATTGGCAACAAGTGTCGGGATGCCGATACCCAGGTTGACATAGGAACCGTCCTGCAGTTCGCGCGCAGCCCGGGCTGCCATTTGTTCGCGTGTCCAAGCCATTTCAGCCTACCTCTCCCGTCGTTCTCGTCCTGACCGTACGCTGCTCGATACGTTTTTCATGATTGGGGACGTGCACGATCTTCTTCACAAAAATTCCAGGTGTGTGGACCATGTCCGGATCGATATCACCCACAGGCACAAGATGCTCGACCTCGGCCACCGTCAGGTGTGCTGCGGTCGCCATCATCGGATTGAAGTTGCGCGCAGTCTTCCGGTAGACCAGATTGCCTTCCGTGTCGCCTTTGAAGGCGTGGACGAGCGCAACATCGGCAAACAGGCCTGTCTCCATGACGTAGTCATCGTCTCCGAAGCGGCGGACATCCTTGCCTTCGGCGATGATCGTCCCGACACCGGTTTTGGTGTAAAACGCTGGAATGCCTGCACCGCCAGCCCGGATGCGCTCGGCCAGCGTGCCCTGCGGATTGAATTCGATTTCGATGCTGCCGGACAGATACTGGGCCGCGAAAAGCTTGTTTTCACCCACATAGGACGAAATCATTTTTCGGACCTGCCGGGTTTCCAGCAATACGCCAAGGCCATAGCCGTCGACGCCCGCATTGTTCGAAATCACAGTCAGATCCTTAGCGCCGGACAGTCGAACGGCTTCGATCAGGCTTGTCGGAATTCCACAAAGGCCGAAGCCGCCTGACATGATGGTCATGCCATCAGTCAGTTCACCGGCCAGCGCCTCCGCTGCGGTTGACGTTATCTTTCTCATTCTGTCCTCCCTCATCTCGTCTCTGACGGTGCCAGAGGCGAAGCTGATGAAGAGATTATGCCTTGAAATGTGGGTTGAGTTAGCCGTATTTATACGGCATTTGGTCGCGAGGTTCTCATGAGGGCTAAACCTGTTACGCCACAGTTTGCACTGACGGAGATTCCCGTGCCGATGGTTTATGCCACGCATCGTATTATTCGGGATTGTAACGAGGAATTCGCTCGCCTGTTCGGCTATTCACGTTCCGAACTGATCGACGAGAGCTTTGCGCGTCTTTATCCCAAGCACGCGGATTTTGTCAGGGCAGGGCGAATGTGGAAGGCTCATCTGTCGGGTGAGAACGTCTATAACGACGAGCGAATCATGACGGCAAGCAATGGTCGGCGCTTCTGGTGCCGTGTTGATGGCCGCTCCCGCCATCCATCGGACCCGTTTGCGCAAGCCCTCTATTGTTTTCAGCCTATTGCCCGTCCTGTGGCAAAGGAGCGGCTAAGCCTGACGGACCGCCAGAGGCAGATCATCGCGCTTGTGGCCCAAGGCAAGACAAATAAGATCATCGCTGACGAACTCGGTCTCTCGGCCAGAACTGTCGAGTCGCATCGCGCCCGTCTGATGAAAGCGACAGGACTGAGAAATGGAGCAGAACTGGCGGCCCGGTTTGTGAGCAGCTGAGCAGGAAGGTTGCTTCGGCAGCGCTCCGCTCGGAGCGAACCTTTCGGTGTGGGACCCTCCTCGTACCGATGCCACTCATGCGTGTCGCCTTGGATATCGGCGTGGCATTGATGACATGCCACGCTTTTGTGTTCCGACCTACCAGCAGCAGTCGGTACTTTCAGAGCATGGCGATCGCGCGACACCAGCCGGCCGAGCCGCCCTTGATCTTGACGGGCAGGCAGGAGACGGTGAAGCCATGGGTCGGAAGCTCGTCCAGACGTGTCAGCTTCTCCATATGCATGAAGATCCCTTCGCGTCCCGCCTTGTGGCCTTCCCAGATCAGCGCAGCATCGCCGGTTTCTGCGAAGCGCTTCGCCGTGACCGGGAACGGTGCGTCCCAGGACCATGCGTCGGTCCCGGCAATGTGCACGCCCTGGTCCATCAACCAATGGGTCGCGACACGGCCAATGCCACAACCACGACCGAGATAGTCCGGTCTGCCATAGGCCGCACCGGCTGCCGTGTTGATGAGGACGATATCGAAAGGCTGCAAAGTGTGCCCCGTTGCCTTGACCGCAGCCTTGATGTCCGCCTCGGTTGCGACATGACCATCCGGAAGATCGCGAAGGTCGAGCTTCACGCCCGGGCGGATGCACCAGTCCAGCGGGACTTCATCGATGGTCCAGGCCGGTTTCCCATTGTTCATGGTGGATGCAAAGTGCCATGGGGCATCGAGATGCGTACCGGCATGAGCTGTGAGCGCCAATTGCTCGACAGCCCAGCCTTCGCCACCTGGGACATCGGAGATATCAAGTCCGGGGAAAAAACGCAGGACTTCTTGCGAGCCTTCGGCATGATTGGTGTAGCTGATCTTCGGACCCAGACCGGGCGGATCGGCGGGGACATCATTCTCGATGGCAACCGATAGATCGATGATCTTCATATCTCATTCTCCTGAAAGTGCGGCTGCCGCCAGCTGTTCGAGAGTAGCATCTGCCCGAAAACCGAGGGCCTGGGCTGCCCCGGCATCAAGCGGCGGCATCGCGCCGAAGATGCGTTGCAGCTTCTCGTCATCGCCCCAACCAATGCGCGCCGGCTTTCCGACTGTCCGGGCAATGGCCTCTGACACGGCCTCAAGGCTTGCATGGAGAACGGGAGGTTGGACGACCGTCGGAAAGGGGCCTTGCATCTGTGCGGCGTGCAGCAGTGCAGTCGTTGCAGCCCGCCGCGACATCCACCAGCATGTGCTGTTCGAGGGCAGGGGGCAGTCATAGGCATCACCGGCTGCAATGCGATGGAAAATCTGGCTCATGAAAGCCGATCCGTGTCCGCTTTCGCTTGGCGGTCTCGCAACAATGCCCGAAAGCGCAAGCTCATGGCAGAAAGCGCACCGCGCCGTGTCATGTCCGAAAGCAGGATTTCCATCATCAGCTTGTGGGCGCCGTAGGTCAGGAGCGGCGCCGGGCGTGTCTCAGTCGTGACGACGCCGTTACCAAGAGCGCCATAGACCGCAATGGATGATGCGAAGATGAAGCGGGCACCTCGACACTGCGCTGCTACGCCACGCGCCAGTGCCACGGGGCCCAGAAGGTTGGCGCTGTGGCCCAAATCCTGCTCAGTCTCGGCCAGACTTCCTGGGACGCTTGCCAGGTGAAAGACGAGATCGAAACCCGGCGCCAGTAGGTCGGCAACGAAGTCCAGGTCGCAGAGGTCGCCGGCTATCGTCTCCGAGCCTACAGGCCCCGAACCGGAAAAGCTGCGGTCCGTCAGAACCAGCCGCCGAGCCTGCGAAAATGATGTCGCCAGTTGGGCGAGCAGGCCTCGCCCGAGAAATCCATCGGCTCCCGTAACCAGAATACGCATCAGACCTGAACCACGCGCTGATCGATCACGCCAAAGGGAACGGATCCATCCGGCAGACGTGCCTCCATCCTAACCCGATCACCCCAGGTCAGGAAGGGGGTGCGTGCCGCGCCTTCGTCCAAGAGTTCGATCGTGCGAATTTCGGAAATGCAGGACGATCCGGCGGCCCGATCGGCATTCGACACTGTGCCGGAGCCGATCATCGTACCGGCAGACAAGCGCCTTGTGCGTGCGCAATATGCGATCAGCTCACCAAACGAGAAATGCATCTCACTGCCGTCTGCGTGGCCGACTTCGCGATCATTGATCGAGACATGCAGAGGAAGCCCGACGCGACCATTGGCCCAGTGGGAGCCGAGTTCATCGGGTGTGACGGCCACGGGAGCGAAAGCCGTCGAGGGTTTCGCCTGCACAAATCCGAATCCTGCACGCATTTCACGCGGTCCGAAGGCACGCAGGGACCAGTCGTTGATCTGTACGATGAGGCGCACATGGTGTGCAGCGATCTCTGCCGTCGTCCCCATGGGCACGTCAGACAGCACCACACCAAACTCACCTTCAATATCGATGAGCATTGCCTCGTCCGGAAATTCGACATCGGCGAGTGGACCCCGAAAGTCATCGCTGGCCCCCTGATAGATCAGCGGGATCTGTTTGTCGCGGGTCTCGACATTGCTATGCCCACCGGCAGTTACGATGTATCGGAACTCGTCAATATCGGCACCAATCACTGGTCGGTTCAACCCACCGTCGCATATCATTACACCGACCCTGAGGGCTTCGAGTTTGGCGGTGTCGCCCGTGTGATCTTTAACACCGACAACACGGATACAGATTATACTTCCGGCAACGAACTGGTCATCGATTATGCTCTCGGCTGGAATTTCGACAAGCTGCGCGTGGGCGCCGTCGGCTACTATTTGCAGCAGCTCACCGATGATAGCGGACCGACGGCCCCTGCCGATGGTAAAAGAGGCAAGGGCTTCGCGGTTGGTCCGTCCCTGACATACAGCTTCAATCCCGGCATGCAACTCGGTGTCTCCTGGCAGCATGACGTGGTGGCGGAAAACCGGTCGCAGGGCGATATCTTCTGGGTTAATTTCGCCACGAAGTTCTGAACAGCGCGTCCATGCCCTTGGGGGGGCATTTTCGCAAAAGCCCGTCTGGTGTCATCGTCCGGCACCAGACGGATCCCAGCGATCATCGGACAAGGCCACGACTGCCAAAGACTGGGCAAAGAGGTCTAGTTCTCTTGGCAGCCGGGTGGGTCGTTTGATCCCTCAATCGGTTCATCGAATGGCGCGGAAAGCCGGATACAATTCGGGCGGACAATGGGCTCTAATACATCAGCGGCACACTTTTGGCATTAGCCAAGAAGCGGAACATCGCCATCGCCCATATCCAGCCGGGAAAGTCGGCGCAAAACGCCTACATCGAGCGCTTTGACATCACGGTCAGGCATGAATGCCTGGGATGCTTCAAGTTTGATACTATCAAGCAGGCGCAGGACTACGCCACACGATCGCGCTGGACATACAACCCTGATTTACCCGATATGGCCACGGGCGTTATCACTCCGAGGCAAAAGCTGAAAATGGCAGCATGAATTCTACTGCCGATCCCGATTAAAAACGGGTGGATTACCAGATGAATAGGTGTGTGAATATAGGTGCTATGATGACCACCATCGCTCTTCCGCTGTCCCGGATTAACATATCCATCAGGTATGCGTGGCCTGGCGGTGCGGCTGAGTTCACTTGCCATGGCTCTCTTTCTAATTCCATTGATGTCTCGATCTCCCCACTGATATTCCGCTACCGCTTTGGCATTTGAATCAACACTGCGATGTTGTCCGTGCTGAACGCGCCGCGGGCGTGGGTTGCCAGCAAGGTTGGGGTGATGCGCTTACCAAGACTTTGCACCCGGTTAAGATATCCCCCATTGCCGTATCGGAGATAGCTCAGCGCAAGTCTGCGTAACAAAGTATTCGGGTCGTCAAGTCGGCCGAGTTCAGCAAACGCAATGTCAGCCTGAACTCGATTGACATCCGCATTCAACGCTAACTCCGGCATCGTCTTGATCACACCGATAGCGGCGTCCGCCAGTTTACTGGCTGTTTCAGGTGCACATTCGAATGACAGATTGCCGATGATCCGGTTTGAGTCAGGATCAAGTTCAAGGTCGAACTGCACGGAATAAACGCCGCCCAGTTCCAGCCTCAGTTTGTTCTTCAGCGCCTGTTGGGCTAATGGCGTCAGCGTCGAGACGATAAATGCACCCTCTGGTGTCCAGTTCATCGGTGAAAAAAACGACATTTTCACGCGTGCCTTATCGGTATCAAATGTTTCGATGTTGGCCGTATGAACTCCATTGCGTTGAAGCGCTGGCATCTTGGATAGTGGCTTTGCGCGCGAAACCGCGCCAATCATCTCGGCAAAGGCCGTCTTGTTGGTATCGTCCGGAGTGGCTCCGACTACAAACCATATAACTGGTGCAGATAGGAAACCCTGAGCGGTAGTCGCCAGGCTCTCTGTCGTCACGGTGTTGATGTCGATGGCGGACAGCTCTTTAGCAGCGGTACCATACAATAGCTGCGTGTAGTCGTCGGGGTGTGCGAGGGGTGCTGCCTGTTTAAGAAAGATGTCCAATGCTTCGTCTCGAACCGTGCCGAACGCCACACTCGCAGCATATTGTTCGAGAAGCAAAGGCAATTGGTCCGTCTGAGCCGCAACTGCGATATCGAGCGATCCCTTTTTGAGAACCCAACTCCAGCTTTGCTTTTGTGATTGTTGCCAGCGATCAAATTCACTTTGTGACCAAAAGTGAAAGCCACTCTGCTGCCATAACTGGATGGCGGTTTGTGAGAGGATGCTGCCGAATTCGGCGTTCATGTAACCTGGATGGGACTGCCCCGACACGTAGATCTTGCCATCTGGAGTCTGTCGCTCCAGCCATATGACTCTATCGCCATTTGAAAGGTGCCATTCAATGATAGATGGATCCTTGTTGTGGGTTTCAGAGGTAATTTTGCCGTTCCGTGGCAGTTGAGCCTCTTGTGGCCATTTTGGCGGCTCATCCGCTTTTGCCGCGTTCGGTGTCTCTACGATGGCTGGCAAATCTGGAAGTGAATCGAGTGTTCTCAGCCGTGTGTTTGCGTCTGTGATCTCGTCAACGGTGGGCAGTACCCGCGTGACGTTACCTTGAACCTGATAAAATAGGACCTCATCAGGCGAAGACAGTATGTCCTGCATCCTTCGATTAAGGCCTTCAAGTGTTATGCGCTTTAACAAGGCGTTCGTTTTCGCGGTGCGCGCTTGCGGCTCTTCAAGGACGGAGCCGGTAAGCACAGCGGAGGCGATTTTATCCTCCCATTCGGCGAAAGTTCTTTTTCGCGCGGCATCAACATTGTTTGTGTTTATACGCCGCGCATTCGCCATCAATGAATTGAAGCCATCACCGGAAACCCCGTTTCGGCGCAACCGCTCGACCGTCTCTAGCAGGATTGGCCACGCTGTTTCGTGATCGTGCGTGCGGGCATTGAAAGCCAATATCAACCGTTCTTCGGTCGTCTCCTGCGCGACAAATGCTAGACCATCGACTGCATGACGGAAGTGAAGGCCCTGGCTTTGAACGGCGTCTCGGATGAGGCGTATCAGGAAATAGTTTTGTAGATACGCGATCTGGCCATCTTCACTTTTGCGATCTGGCATGGGTATGCGCAGCGCATAGGTTACCTGGGACGAGGAGCCCTCTTCATCCTGGACCAGTCCGGTCGTTATACCATTCCTAAGCGGAAGCTTGACATAGGGGCGATCCGCGCGTGGCTGCTTTGGCGTGGAACCGAAAAGCCGCTCGATGGCGTTCACGGCAATCTGCCTGTCGATGCGACCGGACAGAATGAGAGTCATGTTGGCGGCTACGTAAAATCGCTTGTGAAATGCACGGATGTCGGCAATGGAAACCTTCTCTATGCCGTCACGCGTGCCGATTGTCGGTCGGTCGACATAACGTGACCCGGCGCGCAAGACGGCCTTCTTCTGGCGGCTTATGCGGTCAGCAACGCTATTGCCCTGACGCAGTTCCTCGAGGATGACGGATCGTTCCTTTTCCCAGTCTGCTTCTAGCAATTTCGAGCCAAATGCGAGGTCAGACACAAGCGCTAGAGAGCCCTCGAGGTCGAGCGCATCGTTTGGGCGTGTGCGCAGCATGAATTGGGTTTCGGTCTCTCGGGTAACAGCATTGACCTGAACGCCTGTCCGCCAGCCGAGATGGTGGAAGTAACGGTGCAATGTTTCAGGATGCGCCACGCTCGACTGAAAAACCATGTGTTCCAGTATGTGCGCAACGCCGCTTGGCGTTTCCTCATCGACGGAACCCGCATGCACGATCAGCCGGATGTTGAAGGGATCTTCCAACTTTTCGCTATCATAGATGATGTAGGATAGTCCGTTTTCGAGCGTTCCCCGTGTCAGGCGGGGATCCCATTTTGGTTCATCTGCAAAAGTGGTCTGCGAAAAAATAAGAGTGAGGCTGATCGCGGTGATAACGAGACTAACAATTTTCATCATCAGAACGTCGCCTTGGCGCCGACCCAGACCGTACGACCGATTATCCAGGGCTTCGATTTGGAGCTAGTGGCGTTGCCTGTTTCATCGAACAGATTGTTGACTTTGACATTGAAGACGAGGCTGGCATCGTCCTTCTTATAGACGGTGTAGTCGGCTGACAGATCAACCGTTAATGCTGCGTCAAACTCGAAGTCTTCGTAAATGTCGTGAGACATTCCATCGACGATAATGGTTTTGTCAGTATTTTTGGCGCCGGTATAACGAAGATTGTAATTGCCAGAAACGTCTATGTGAAGGCTGTCATCCAACCAAGTGCTGGAAAGCCCGGTCTGGAGGCGGAGCGGAATATCCATGTTGCCTGTTACGACACCGAAACCGGCTTGGGTGTAGGACTTGCCTTTGTACCAGATATGATCGTCTTCGAAATCGTCTTCGAAGTAGCTGTCATTGGAAACCTCTCTTTTCGACCAGGTCACCGACGCGTCAAAGCCAAGCCGCTCGATACTACTGATGGAGCTGACGTCGATCTCTTTGGAATATTCGGCGCTCGCAGATTGATATGCGCCATAGGCGTCGTTGGTGAGAATACGGCCTTGTCCACTGGGTCCGCTGGTCTCTGAAGCGAATTGGTCCTTGGCTCGGCGGTCAAGGAAACGCAGCCGCCAATCGCCATCAAAAATTGGATCCTTGCCAGACAGACCAAAAGCGATCTCGTCCGTGTATGGCGTTTTCAGATCGGAAGCGCTGTTGCTATAATTTCCGGCGATCGCAGCGAATTTCCAGGTATCACCGACAACTCCGCCCGTTTGAACGCGTGTGTATGATTGTGGTCGTGGCTGCTGATCGCGGATTGCGAAAGCGAGGCTTTGCGCATTGTAGTACCGGTTGACACCTGCGGAGAGCGAAAAGTCCTCCCAGGGCGTCACGGTTGCGACCAGGCGAGGTGAAATGTCGAGATTTTTCATATAATCGTTGTAGGAGAGTCTTGCTCCAGCCCGTACGTTCAGCCAATCCCAGGTTTGCTCAATCTCTGCATATGTGTTGAACTCGTTCAGCTCGGCTCTGATGTCAAATGCCTGGTAGACCGTCTTGGTGCTTGCAAACTGCTCGCGGCTGCACTCTTCATTGGTGTTGCAAGTAAATCCTGGGATCATGCTCGAAACGTCGCCAAGCGAGGTATATACGCCATAGTATAGAGCTTCCTCTCGGCGCGTGCGATAAGCTTTCGTATGGATGTATTCTGTGCCAACGGTAAACGTACCGTTCCAGATATCTCCCGTCAGTTCTTCAGACCATCCAAGTTGCTCTTGGCCTTGCTCTTTGTCTCCGATTGCGCCGTCGTAGCAGCGGGTAGTCGTTTTGGTTGGGTCTGTCCGGCACCAGTCGGATAGCTCCGTTGAGGTGAAAATACCGCCGCCATTTTTTGAGCTTCGCGTAGTCTGTTGTACAAAGGCTCTGGCGACATTGCCGTTCATGTCGTTTAGTGTGTTTGACTTTCCATAAGTTAGCTTTGAGGCCAGCTTGACATTGGAGAAAGGAATACGGCCAAGGTTGACGTCCCCGAATTCGTATTGATGTTCTAACTTGCTTGTCAGGCCCCGGGTCTCGGTATTCAAAATCAGGTTGCGCCATGTCGCGCTTTCCCAGGCTTGATCATAATCCGTATAGGCACCCTCCAGAGTGAAATCTCCGAAGTCCGTGTCGGCCTTTATTTGCGCTCTGTAGAAATCATTCTGAGAGTCTTCATCGACGCGGTCAGTCTCTGTGTATCGATATTCCTTGTCCTTCTGTGTGGAGGCGCTCGATCTACTGTACTGGCCCAGGATGGCAATATTGTCTGTCACCGGACCACTGGCTGAAATCGATGATCGCCGCTTGATAAATTCATTGCGGGCGACGCTGTTTGGATTCAGGCCGTCCTTAGTCGCAAGGTTGAAACTCGTCCAATCACTTGAGGTGTAATCGATGCTCGCACTCCGTATCCAACGGTCCTTCTGCGCATCCATTAACTTGTACGAAACAACACCGCCCTGGAAATTTCCGTATTTGGCAGACGCATTGCTATCGATGACTGTTGCCTCTTCGATAAAGTCTGTTGGTACAAATATTGTCTGAGAATGCAGCCCATAAACACGGTCTGCATTTGGCGGCGATTCAGTCGTTGCAAATTCCTCACTGCCATAGCGCTCCTGACTACCCGTGACGTCGTTGATTTCCATACCGTTTATGATGAAGTTGTTCTCATAAACACGTGCGCCTGAGATCGATACCTCACGAGGTTTCAAGTCTATGACGCTCTGGTCTGTGATGCCGGCGTCGTCGTCAACATCGTTCTGGTACTGGACGTTTGGAAGGTTGCGAAGGATACCATTGGCATCGTTGCCTTCCGCGCGCGCAGTAATCTGGCCGCCGTAAAGCGTGCTGGTACCTGTGTCAGCAACGCTCCCAGTGCCAAGGCCCACACCACTGCGCGCGCCTTTGACCACAATCGTTTCAAGTACAGTCGAACCGTCAGAAGCCTGCTCGGTAGTTGATGCCCCAGCAAGCATTACCGCGTTGGGGCCGGTCAAACGGATCGTGACGTTTGAGCCTGATAACATTGCCTCAAGAGCTTTGAGTGGCGCCATCCTGCCCGAAATTGGGCTTGATCGCTTACCGCTGATGACAGCTGCCGCATAACCAACCTGCCAGCCGCTCTGCCGGATGAATGTGTTGAGGGCTGCGTTCAGTGGCTGCGCCTCTATGGCGAACACCACTGAATTTTCTGTAATGATGTCCTGGGCATGAGAGTTTGTGGGGATCAGTTGGGTAGATATAACCGCTGTCGTAACCAGTAACGCCGCGAAACTCTTTCCGCGCTTTAAACCTCTATTCACTGTCGTCCCCATGTCCAGGGCGCTAGGCACGCGCCCTTATAAATCCACATGCGCGCCGCTGATCACGACGCCTCAATGGGATTGACGAAAGAGGAGAATGAATCTCACAAAAAAAGTTGAGTATTTAACGAATGATTGTGATGCCGCCTGGCAGGAAGGTGACTTTACCACCGACAGCACTGACAATGCCGTTGAGAGCATCCTTCGCGCTTTCAACCCTGTAGTTCCCACTAACAGGTATATCCAGGATTGATCTGTTCAAAACGAAGACCTGCGAATTCCAGTAGCGGGAGATTTCGTCCAAGGCCTCACGAAGAGGCTTTTCAGTGAAGACGATTCTGCCTTCGCGCCATGCCATCGTCTCATCATCGCCGGTGGGCAGTGCGTCCGATATACCTTGCTCCGTTGCCCGTGCCGTTTGCCCGGGTAAAAGATGGACGGGGCGGATCTCTTCGCGGTTATGGGTTAGATATACCGAGCCACGTTCGAGTTTGACGGTATCGTTATTCGTGCCGACCCGCACATCAAATGCCGTGCCGGTAACCGTTGTCGTGGAGAATTGTCCGTTCACGCGAAATGGCGCAGTTTCGTTGTGGACGACATCGAACCAAGCTTCGCCCTGAATGATCCGGACGCCACGCTTTGTCGCGGAAAAGTCCAGCGCAACGGCACTGTCTGAATTGAGTTGCATGGTCGTTCCATCGGGAAGCTGGACGGTGCTGATTTCCCCGACTTGTGTCGTGAAGTCGGCTGTCGGCAACCGGAGAAACGCCAGCATCATCTGGCTTGTCCCAGCGATCAGCAGGATCGAAGCTGCAGCGGCAAATGCATACCGACGTCGAACGCCTGCATGATTAGTCGGCTCTTTAGGGCTGCCAGTCGTTGATCCAACCGTGTCGTACTCGTCCTGAAGTCTTTTTGAAGCAACAAGTGTTTCAGGACAGCTCCAAAGATTTTTCACCCGTTCGAAACTATCTGCATGGCTGGGGCAGGCCGCCAACCAAACCTGGAACGTCTCCAGCTCGGCAGGCGTCGGCTCGCAACCGACTTTGATGGTGATAAACCACTCCAACGCCTGATCCGTGACGGGGTCGGCGTGTTTGTAGTCACCGTGACCCGAGAGGTTGTCATTCATCGAAACCATCTATGCCTTCCGAACCGGATGTTCCCACATTTACCTAGACGTTTCATAACTGGCGATCTCACAAAAAAACACACGGAAAGGTTTGGTGCCGACTTCAAGGAGGATCGATCCGTGATTTGAGATCAAGTAACACGCCCATCGCCAATTTGATGTCGTTGAATACAGTGTTCTGTGAAACGCCAAGCTGCTTCGCGATTTCCGGATAGGAAATGCCATCGACCCGACTTAATATCCAGACCTGCTGGGTGCGCTGCGGAAGTTTCAGCAGGGCCTCGGAAAATGCTCGGAGCAAATCTCGTTGAATGACAATGGCTTCGGGAGACGGCTCTGTGGAAGCAACATTGTGTAGCGCATTTTCATCAAGATTCCGGGCTTCGTAAATCGACCTGACCTTGGCCTTACGCCAGTGATCAATGGCCAGATTTTTCGCTGTCTGCCACAAAAATGCTTCTGCGTTTTCCAGCGGGTGTAGGACTGAGGCGGTCCGAGCCCGCAGGTAGGCGTCCTGAACGATCTCTTCAGCTAGAGCGTGCTCGTGGACAATGCGGAGGATGCGATGACGAAGTATGCCTTGAATTCTGAGGAATGCCGTATCGAGCTGATTGGTATTATTGCCCATTCGAGTTCGATCTTTCGGCCCTGCAAGTTTATGAAGGAATAACAATCTATACAAAATTTGTCATGTTATTAATTGGAGCCGAAAGAGATTTCAAGAATAATGTGCGAACCGGTGAAAGCAGTCCGATGCGGGCTCGCATTCATTTAGGCACAGATAAGGATCAACACAGAGTGGTCACTCGGCGTCTGAAGACGCTAGGCCGCCGTACTTCGTGAGACAAAGAGAATATTAGCCTTTAAAATCGGCTCTATACCGATCGCCATTGGCTATCATCAGGTCAGATCGTGGAGATCGGTGGTGATTGCCGGACCGATCAAAAACTCCGAGAAGTTTACAGAAAGGCCGCTCCGTTCCGGCGTGCAGGCGGTCGGCCCAACTTGATAGCGTTCCGCGATCGGGAATGGCGCCAGCCGCAGCAGGGGCCAGAATTTGCCGTCTCTGGAGGCCTGAATACGCATTGCACCGTTGTTGACGGTGACGCGGATGTAGAAATCCTCAATTTCCTTGAATGGCTGCGAAATCGACCAGTCCGACTTGCCATTGGTTACGACTGTTGAGAGGAAAAGCTCGCCATCCGTAAACTCAACCCCGGTCTTTACCCACTTCGTGTCATCGATGCGAACCATCAGGCCAGCCTGATCGTAAAGAGTGCGAAACTCGCCGCGAATACGGATAACGGCGGTAAAGCTGCTGCCAGTGTCAAAGCCTAGAAAATGGCCGCTGTCGCGGGTGAAGCCGTAATAGGTTTCGCGCCAGAAATCAGTCTTGGCGTCCGTCACGATGGTCAAGCCATCGTCGTCCGCCTTCCAGCTCTGTGGCTCGTTTAGCCACATACCGTTGTTGAAATCGATGCTCATGAAAATCTCCCCGTTCCATATTCCGCGGCGGCGTTGAGGTGGCAAAATTGCTCTACAATGCTGGCGGTCAGTTTAAGCTATTGAGACGAAATCCATGAGCTATCTCTTCGATAGTGCTCGTTACCGGTTAGTCATCCTCGGAGCAAATAAAGACAGACACTACGCCTGGAAATCAAGAACCTTTGACGAATTCGCCGCCCTTTAAGATGAATGGCATATGCTGGCCTTGTCCGGTCAACAAAGAAAGGTCTTCAAGCGGGTTGCCATCGACAACGATAAGGTCTGCAAATGCGCCAGCCGCGACGGTTCCAAGCTTGCCCTCGTAACCCAGGGCCTTTGCGGCATCGAGTGTAGCTGAGCGAATGACATCTGCAGCGGGAAGGTGCTGACCCCGCAGGACAAATTCCTCTGACTGATGTTCATGCATCTCTCCCAGAAGGTCGGTGCCATAAACCATCGTTACACCTGCTTCATGCAGAACCTTGAGTGCGTTGAAGCCCGCGCTTCGCACGTCTTCAATCTTTGCGACAGAAACGGGTGGAAGCCCCAGTGAGGCGCCATCCTTGGCAAGCCGATCATAAACGATGTTGGTCGGCACGACGAATGCTCCACGTTCGCGCGCCAGTTCCGCCGTTTCAGGCGTAATCAGATTGCCATGCTCGATGGATTTGACACCGCATTCGATAGCACGGCGAATGGCAGCATCTGTGTAGAGGTGAGCGGCGACGTAGGTCTGGGCATTCTCCGCCTCTTCGACAGCAGCAAGCATTTCATCTCGCGAAAAGCCTAGGTTGGCGATAGGATCGGTCGGGGATGAGACGCCACCATTAGCCATGAGCTTGATGAACTGCGCCCCCCCTTTGATTTCCTCACGACAGGCTAGACGAACCGCATCGACACCATCGCAAATACGCCCCAAAGCTCCTAGTTGATCTGGATAGTGCTCAACCGAACGACGATTGAACCGGCCTCTGTAGTCGGTATGACCACCAGTCTGGGACAGTGCCTTGCCGCAAATGATCAATCGTGGACCGACGATTGTTTTTTCTTCCAGTGCTTCGACCAGACCATGATCGGCACCACCAAGGTCACGGACCGTGGTAAAGCCACGCATCAACATGTCCTTCATGATTTTGGCCGATCGCAATGCGACCAATGAATTGGGCAAATCTGCGTTCGCACCCAGATCAAGCTTCGTAGCAATGACATGGACATGCCCATCGATCAGGCCTGGCATGACGGTCTTGCCTGCAAGATCGATTATCCTGTCTGCTGGCTCTGTTATAGTGTTGCCTACGTCAACGATGAGATCGTTCCGGATAAAGATATCGACCGGAGCAGTTGGCTTGCTCTGTGAGCCGTCAACGATGCAGGCATTTTTTAGAAGAATCGTCGTCATCAGTCTTTGCTTTCATTCGAGCCGCTGTGAATACGGCATGTTTTTTTAAAATTACCGCGCGGCTTGCAGAAAATAGGGGACGAGCCAAGGCGCGAAGGCTTCTGCACGAGCAAGATGGCTCTCGTTGTAGTGACCTGCCCTGTGGGTAAGATTGATGGTCCCGACGCATTTGCCATTGAACACGACGGGTACGTTGATCTGTGTGCCACCGCCGAGGCTCGCGATCAGTTCGTGATCGAAAAAAGCCCATTTCAAGTCATCCATGTCTTTGCCGAGAAAGCTCTTCTGTTCGCCAATCACATGACGCCCCCATGGCGTATCGGTCATGGGTTTGCGCCCGGATACGGGATAATGGTCAACATCGGACGAATAGATGCGCACAACTTCACCGCCATCCACCGCCAGAAGCGTGAAGAGAATATGCCCTACCTGCTGCTGCAGAAGCGCGTCCAGCGCCTGAAAGAAGGGCTGAGGCTGATTGCTCTTTCTCATTGCCTCGTACAGCGAGATGTCATTTTCCATGTCTGTTCCTTTCCCAAGCTGGGAGCGACATCCGTCGCTCCCGATGACACGGCGTGTTATTTGGAGCTTCCACTGAACTCTTCAGCTTCAATTTCTTCCAGCGAGCGGTCTTTCGTCGGAATTCCCAGGATCAAAACTGACGCAGCGCCGATCACCAGGATGACTGTCGTCATGCCGAACACGCCCACAAAACCACCGATAGGGTAAACTGCGCCCACGAGGATTGGTGCTGCGATGCCGCCAATTCGCCCAATTGCCGATGCGGTACCAACACCCGTCGCGCGGATACGGGTCGGAAACACTTCCGGTGTGTAGGCATATTCCCCAGCCGCAACGCCGTTGATAAAGAAGGAAAGCGTCATCGCGAGCGCGATAACCTGAGTGTCACCGTTGGCGAAAGCAAGCGATAGAGCAGATACAGCGGCCAACGCCATGTAAAGAACGATGGTGTAGGGGCGACCGATCTTTTCGCAAAACCAAGCAGCGGAAAAATAGCCTGGAATTTGCGCCGCATAAATGAGGATCGAAAAGGAGAAGCTCTTCGTCATCGTCATGCCACGTTCCACCAACAGGCTCGGAATCCACGTCATGAACGCATAGATGCTGAAGGTGACCGATACCCACAAAAGCCAGGTCATGATGGTGATCCGTAAGAAACGCGGTGACAGAAGTGTCTTGAAATTGGCGAAGAGGGACGTATTCGGTGTTGCTGCAACCTGTGGCACGGAAGCGGCTGCGGGCAGGGAGACACCCCGTTTGCGGTAGTCATCTTCAATCGCCGTAACGATTTCGTTGGCTTCGTCATGCCGGCCCTGGCTTTCAAGCCAGCGTGGCGATTCTGTCAGACTGCGGCGCCACCATAAAACGATGATGACTGGCATGGCCGTGACAATCAGGGCATACCGCCATCCATCTTCGGACGTCGGTACCAGCAAATAGCCGAGCACCGCCGAAATGACGAAGCCGAATGAGAAGAAGGCTGCGAGCGAAGCGGTAAACCTGCCGCGATATTTGGCGCCAACGAATTCCGAAAGGAACGGCGCGATGATCGCGGCTTCCGCACCCATGCCGATACCGCCGATGACACGAATTGCGAAAAACTGATGCCAATCATTAACCGCAGCACCTGCAAGACTAGCAAGGCAAAACAGCACCAGAGCCCAGAGCATGACATTTTTGCGGCCGTACCGATCGCCAATCGCTCCTGCGATCAAAGCACCGATGAGAAATCCGACATAGGTACTGCTCGCCAGATAACCGACCTGAAGGCTCGTCAACTGCCACTGCGCACGCAACGCAGGAAGCAGGAACGCGATAATACCCGCGTCCCATGCCTCGAACATGTAGCCAAGGCCGCCCATCATCAACAATTTGTATTGGAAGCGGCCAACAGGCAGCCTCTCCAGTCTTGCAGCAGTGTTATACATTTCCAGTTCCCATTATATAGTGCGATTGCTTGCCGCGCTTATGCAGATTGCGTGCGCAATGTTTTCCACGCAATATTTTTTGCACAGGATAGTTTAAAAATGCAATATGCAAAAAACGCTGCAGACGAATTTGTGCAGTCACTGGAAGACTGGCTTCGTAACCTGGATGAAAAGCATGAGCTTACGCCAGCCGCGCACCAAGTTGTTCAAGCGGTGATAAACGATCCCAGACATGCGTCTTTTGCATCTGCAGCAGAGCTTGCGCTAAAAGCCAACGTCAACGTAGCGACCATTACGCGAACAGCTCAAAGCCTTGGTTTCTCTGGATGGCCGGACTTGAGACAGGAAATCCGTGTCCGCTTTATGAGCAAGCTGTCTGCCCCAGAAGTGAGTGTTGTGCATCAACAGGAAACCGGTTCCGAGCGTCCCTTCGATGCTGCATTGAACCGTCAGATCGAACAACTGACAGCGTTGCGCAGGCGCACGGACAGACAGTCTGTCCGCGACGTTGCAAAAACTGTTGCAGACGCCAAACGGCGCATCGTGGTTGGGTCCGGCAGCTTTGCATCCATAGCCAACATCCTCGCGCACCACGCCACGCTTTGCGGTTATCGTATGGAATTGGCCACGGATGGCGTGATGATCGCTAACGCACTGGGCGATGTGAAAGAAGGTGATGTCGTTGTTATCATCACCTTCTGGAGGCTTTATAACTCCGCCATTCGGGCAGCTCGAAAAGCTAAAGAGCGCGGTGCGACGACGTGTATAATCACGGACGCTGCCGTCGATGCCCTGAGGGAGAACGCTGACTATCTCCTTCTAGCGCCAGCAGAAAGCACTTCGTTCTATACGACGATTTTACCCGGTATCAGCCTTGTGGAGGCGATCTCAGCAGAGCTCGGTGCCCTTGATCCAGAGATGAGCGCTAGGTCCATCGCAAATTTTGAGGAGCAGTGGCAAAGTCAGGATTTGCTCTTCACGAAGACAGCGCCCATGGCGGGAAAACCCTTTGATAAACTATGAACATGCGCGCCCACTTGCGGGTCTCATACTTGACCAGGGATTGCGACGAAACGACTGGCCCTAAGGTCGCCAGTTGTGGACCTTGAGAGTTCACGAGCGAGTTCCAGAAACGCTCTCACGCCCGCCGACAGGTTTCGGCGGCCGGGATAGTAAAGGCAGAGCCCCGGGTACGGTGGCGTCCAATCTTCCAGAACACGGATGACGCGTCCCGCTTCGATATCTGGAAGAACATCCTGCTCGAAAAGGTAGCCCAGACCGGCACCTTCGATGACAGCAGTTCGCGTTAGGCTGGCTTCATCGAGCGAAATCGCGCCCCGCACATCGATCTGCACCTGCTCGCCGTCTTTTTCAAAACGCCATCTAAACAAGGAGCCGTCCGGCAACCGAACACGAATGCATTTGTGACCCAGAAGATCAGGAGGAACGATGGGCTTGCCATGCTGCTTGAAATACTCAGGAGAACCGACCACGGCGTGTCGTTGAGGGTGGCCGAGCGAAACGGCAATCATGTCGCTGGGAACGAGACCTGCAACCCTGACGCCTAGATCAAAACCGTCTCTGACGATATCGACCATTTTTCCTTCGGTGACGATATCGATATTCATGTCGGGATACAGTCGCAGGAACTCAAGAACGAGTGGTGAGATGATTGCGCGTGCCGCAAAGGGTGCAGCATTGATCCTGATCGTTCCGGAGGGTGTCTCTCGTTGCGAGCGAACCAGATCCAATGCGGCATGGAGATCCTGAAGCGATGGCGCGACCTGCTGCACAAACAGCCTACCGGCATCCGTTAGCGACACGCTGCGTGTGGTGCGGTTGAACAGTCGCACACCCAGCCCTGCCTCGAGCCTGCCGATTGTGTGGCTCAGCGCGGTCGTCGATATGCCCAGATCAATGGCTGCTTCAAGTTCCTTCAGACTGGCGTGATCCATTGTCCCGATCCGTTCAATACCGCATGCCGCGTTATCCCACTTATCCAAATATTGGTCGAGGGCTAAGTTAGGGGTCGTTCAGTAGGAGAAAAACGATGGATATGCCCCAAATTGTGAAGAACTATTTCGGCGCCGACAGCCACAGCGATATCGATGCACTCCTAAAAACTTTTGTAGTCGACGCGGTGGTCGAGGACGAGAATGCGCGCCACCAAGGAGATGTGGCAATCCGCCAATGGTGGCTGGCCGCCAAGAAGGCGACCCAATACCTTGCAGAGCCAGTGGAATCCAAGGTTGAGGGCGACAAGGCACTGGTTCGGGCGAGGGTGAGTGGTCAGTTCGCGGGCAGCCCGGTGATGCTAACCCACGCTTTTACAGTAAGGGATGACAAGATCGTCAGACTGGAGATTCACTCATGACCGACTTCCTCGATCTGAGAGGCAAGCGCGCGCTCATCACCGCCGGAACCAAAGGCACAGGTGCTGCAACCGTCAGCCTTTTTCGCGAACTTGGTGCGCGGGTGCTGACGACAGCGCGGGTGCGTCCTGAATACCTGCCGGAAGAGCTGTTCGTTGAAGCGGACCTGACCACCGAAGAGGGATGTGCAATTGTCGCGGATGCTACGCGCAAGCGCCTTGGCGGCGTCGATGTCATTGTTCATATGTTGGGTGGATCTTCAGCGGCCGGTGGTGGCTTTTCGGCCCTGTCGGATGATGACTGGCACAAGGAGCTGTCGCTTAATCTCTTTCCGGCTGTTCGACTGGATCGGCTGCTCGTTCCGGACATGGTCGCGCAAGGAAGTGGCGTCGTCGTGCATGTCACATCGATCCAAAGGGTATTGCCGCTTCCGGAATCGACAACCGCCTATGCTGCGGCCAAGGCAGCACTTTCAACCTATAGCAAAGCCATGTCCAAGGAGGTGGCGCCAAAGGGTGTGCGGGTCGTTCGGGTGTCGCCGGGCTGGATCGAAACGGAAGCCTCGGTCCACCTGGCAGAGCGCCTGGCGAAACAGGCCGGGACAGATATTGAGGGTGGCAAAAAGATCATCATGGACGGGCTGGGCGGTATTCCGCTGGGGCGTCCGGCAAAACCGGAAGAGGTCGCGAACCTGATCGCCTTCCTCGCCTCAGACCGCGCGGCCTCTATCACCGGGACCGAGTACACAATCGATGGAGGAACGGTGCCGACGGCATGAAGGCGATTAGCTCCTGGATCAGGCGGGTGCGCTCCATCCGCCTGACTAAGCTCCGTCACACCTTGGCGCTCGATAAGCCTCACCCTGGATGAGCGCGCCTTCACATCCGTTTCAGCTTGAATGCTAATATGCTTATGCGATACGTGGCGGGTCGAAATGGCTAGGGTAGGGTGCTTGGACAGGAATAACAGCAAGTCAACTGAGGTTGGTGATAACCGAGGCCGTATGGCGGCAACGCCTGGTGAAATCACATCTCTCGGTTATCGGGACGTGTTCTGGCGCGTCTTCGCAGGATTTACGGAAGATCGCGTTACGTTGGTTGCAGCTGGCGCCACCTATTACCTTTTGCTGGCTCTGTTTCCTGCTTTGGCTGCACTGGTTTCGCTCTACGGGGTCTTTTCCGACCCTTTGACCATCGCCAAGCATATTGCATTTCTATCCACGACGCTGCCTCCAGGTGGCTTTGACATCATCGTTTCCCAGCTCGATGCATTGTCACAACAGAAGAACTCCACTCTGAGCTTTGGCGTGATTACCGGCTTCATGGTGGCTCTATGGAGTGCGAATAACGGCATCAAGGCACTCTTTGAAGCCATGAATGTTGCCTATGGTGAGAAAGAGAAGCGCGGGATCATCCGGCTCAATCTGAATTCGTTGGGCTTTACCTTTGGCGCTTTGCTCGTTGCCATAGCGTTGATTATAGCCGTTGGTGTCGTGCCAGCCGTTCTCGGTTACCTTTGGCTGGACCAATGGACAGAATTTCTGGCCAAGATAGCCCGTTGGCCTTTTCTGCTTCTCATTGTCGGGTGTGGTATTACAATGATGTACCGCTATGGGCCGAGCCGGGAAGCTGCCAAGCTTCGCTGGATCACATGGGGTGCGACCTTTTCGACCTTTCTCTGGCTGGCGGCCTCGGTCCTTTTTTCACTCTATCTTGAAAACTTTGCCGACTACAACGCGACTTATGGGACGCTTGGTGCTCTGATCGGTTTAATGGTCTGGACCTGGATATCGGTGATCATCCTGATCTTGGGCGCAGAGCTCAATGCCGAACTCGAACATCAGACAACCATCGATTCTACCACTGGCAAGCCAGTGCCAATGGGGGAGCGGGGAGCCCATGTCGCGGATGCAATCGGTGAGCAATCGAGCTGACCCGCCTCTCATGATGTCGTTCAGCACGGATTAAAGCCCGGCCATCTTGGATTGTCGCGCCATCATTGACCGGCTCGTATTGAGAGATGGGCAACGGGGCCATGTTCATCGAACACTCGGGTCAACCCGTTTTGATGGCGAATGATGTTGACCAGGGATCGCAGGCCCGGGTGACCGTGGCGGCGACTGCCGTAATAGACATGGAATGGTTCGCCCGGAGAGGCATGGTCAGCCAAAACAACCTTTAAGTCGCCGTCCCTGATCTCATCTAAGATTCTGGCCTCCAACAAATATGCCAAGCCGAGACCAGCCTTTGCTGCCTTGATTGTTGTGGCCGTGTCGTTGATGGTTATCGAACCTGGCACTCGCAGCCTTATATTCCTGGTCCCCTCAGACAGCTCCCATTTATATGCAGAGTTATCTCCAAGGAGGAGTTGGAGGCAATTATGTTGAGCCAGGTCGTTGATAGAGTTCGGCGTCCCGTTGGCCTCAAGATATGCCGGTGAAGCCGCGACCACCCAGCGTTGTGGGCCTGATAGGGCCAAGGCAACCATATCCTCTGGTACGTTATGACCATAGCGAAAGCCCGCATCATAACCCTCAGCGACAATATCGATCGGACGATCCTCCACAACGACTGTAATCCTGACATCGGGGCATATGCGTGAGAACTCTGGTAGTGCAGGAGCGATCAGCAAATGGGCGGCATCGGCGAATGCGTTGATGCGAAGCTCGCCAAACCGGGCAGCGCCAGGCACGCGGAGCGAGTGCAGTGCGGCGCCGATGACGCCAAATCCTTCAGTCAGTCTGGAAGCTAGTTCCACCCCCAGATCCGTTGGTGCCACGGCCCGGCTTGTTCTGTTGAGAAGTTTTGCGCCAAGACGACTTTCCAACCGTCGCATCGCATGGCTGGCGGCCGAAGGTGTTATCCCAAGCTCGATGGCTGCAGCTTTGAAGCTCTGCCGGCGCACGATGGTCGTGAAAAGTCTCAAATCCGCAAGATCGACGCGCTCGAAGAAATCCATGATGCTTCTCTTTCATCGTAAGGGTGAACGAGATTCATCATAAATCATGAGGCTTTGAAGCGGGCAATTGCTATGACAGTGCCTGAGGACTTTGAGGAGGAAGTAAAATGTTCGACGGTTTTGTGTTTAGCGACCTCAAGGGCAAGCGTGTTCTTGTGACGGGAGGCTCAACGGGAATCGGCGCTGCGGTGGTATCGGCATTTGCGGAGCAAGGCGCACGGGTCGCCATTCACTTTAACGATAGCCACGAGGCTGCCGCTGCGCTTCAGGGCAAGCATTCCGAAAACACGGTGCTTGTTCACGGGGACCTTGGCGCGCCGGGTGTCGGCGCACAGGTGGTGGACGAAGCCTCCCGTCTTCTCGGGGGACTTGATGGCATCATCAACAATGCAGGCGGCATGTTGGGCAGAGTGCAGACCACCGAAGCCAGTGCCGATCATTTCGACCGCGTTTTGGACCTGAATGCAAAGTCGCTCTGGGAGGCAAGCGTCGCAGCTCATCGTCATCTCGTTGCGTCCGGGGGTGGGTTCATTATCAACACGACGTCAATCGCTGCCAGAAATGGTGGCGGTGGCGGCGCCGTCCTTTACGCAGCGGCAAAGGCTTTCGTCAGCAGTTTGACCCGAGGCCAAGCCAAGGAATTCGTCAAGGACAGAATACGGGTGAATGCGGTCGCCCCCGGCCTGATCCAGACACCATTTCACGATCGGTATACGTCGGCGGAGATCATGGCCGCCCAGCGAATGACCATTCCCATGGGACGCGAGGGGACGCCGGAGGAGTGCGTTGGAGCATTCCTCTTCCTCGCCTCGGAGGCTATGTCCGGATACATCACCGGGCAGGTCATTGAGGTCAACGGCGGACAATTGATGCCATAAGGAGATAAGACGTGAACTATAGAGAGTTTGGTAGAACGGGACGGTCTGTCTCGGAAATCGGATTTGGTGCCTGGGCGATTGGCGGCTCCTGGGGCGATGTGTCAGAGGCGGACGCTCAAGCGGCGCTTAACGCTGCTTTGGACGCAGGCACGACGTTTATCGACACCGCCGATGTTTATGGCGATGGACGATCCGAGAAGATCATTGCTGATGTGTTGAAGGCACGGGGTGGTGAACGGCCGTTTGTCGCCACCAAGGCAGGCCGTCGCCTGTCGCCGCACATATCCGAGGGTTACAACAAGGATAACCTGACCATGTTTGTCGAGAGGTCGCTCAAAAACCTCGAAACGGATTGCCTGGACCTTGTTCAACTTCACTGCCCGCCAACGGAGGTGTATTACCGCCCTGACGTTTTCGAGGCGATGGAATCGCTGATCAAGGCGGGGAAGATCCGAAACTACGGTGTTTCCGTCGAGAAGGTCGAAGAAGGTCTGAAAGCGATCGAATATCCCGGTGTTGCGTCTGTCCAGATTATCTACAACATCTTCAGGCAGCGCCCTGCCGATCTTTTCTTTGGTGAAGCCAAGCGCAAGGGCGTGGCGGTCATCGTTCGTGTTCCGCTTGCATCCGGCTTGTTAACCGGAAAGATGAATGCCCAGACGACCTTCGCTGTCGATGATCACCGGGCATTTAATCGCAATGGAGAGGCGTTCGACAAGGGTGAGACATTCTCCGGCGTCCCTTACGACGTGGCGCTCCAGGTTATCGAGGATATCCGCAGGCTTGTTCCCGGTGATGTGACAATGGCCCAGTTCGCTTTACGCTGGATCCTCATGAATGAGGCTGTCAGCACGGTCATTCCCGGAGCCAAGAACGCAGATCAGGCCAATGGCAATGCTTCGGCAAGTGGTATCGAGGAAATCTCGCCGTCGACGATGGAGCAGCTCAAAGCTATCTACGAAAACCGCATTGCTCCCCACGTCCATCACCTTTGGTGAGCGATCGCCTGTGGCGATGGCGGCATACCGAACAGGTATGGACGAAGCTTATTCTATGCGCCAGTTCCGGCGCATAGATCGGCCGCTCATGCATTATTGGCTCAGGCGACCTTAGCAAAAGCGCGCAAGCGTTTCGGCCAGTGGAAGACGCGCGCGCATGTTGGTTAGTAGCAACGCCATGCCGCCGATCTTGCGTTGAATAAGCAGCGTATCAGCAGGAGGCAGGTGCCAGCTTGCACGATCGGCCATCATCGGCGTTGCACGTTCGCGGATCATCGCAATGACATCGCGGTCGGCAAAATCGAAAAGACCATTTCGGCTCGTCTCGATACGGGAAACCGCAAGGCCAATCATGGCATCCAGTGTCGTACCGTGTCGCAGTACCTGGAATGGGGAGATGAAACCCATCTTTACGAGTGCATCACGTATCGCTGGAACATCGCCCGTCAACCCGATGCGCAGCAAAATGCGATATTTATTAGCAATCTCAGGGGCTACCGCACGTGTGGCACCAAAGTCCAGAAGCACGATGCGACCACCGTCGCGCTGCCAGCGATAATTGGCGAAATTAGGATCTGTCTGCATCAGGCCGAATTGGAACAGGTCCTTTAGGAGGAGTTCGAGCAGTGCTTGCGATGCCCGGTTGCGATCTGCTTCCGGTGCCGCGGCCAGTGTTTCTATGGGGCCGCCCGGAATGTAGTCCATCGGCAGAACAGTCCTGTGGAGAAGATCGGTGACAGGCTCAGGCACAACGAAACGCGGGTCATCTGCAAGTAGCCTGCGGTAGCGGCGCATCTGGTCTGCCTCCCGCAGGTAGTCCGCCTCTTCATGCAACTGCCTTTTGGCCTCGGTCAGATAAGGTGACAGGTCAAGTCCTGATGGTAGCAGGCCTGTGATCCGCAAAAGCGCTGCAACATTGTCAATGTCGGCATCGATGCTGGCCGAAATTCCCGGATATTGCACTTTGACCGCCAACTCGCGCCCTGATGAAAGAACTGCGCGATGAACCTGCCCAATCGAGGCCGCTGCTATCGGTGTCATATCAAATCGAGAGAAGTGCCTTTGCCAGTCTGGACCCCAGGCTGCCGTCAGCGTTTGCTGGAGTTGCCGATCCGGCATAAAATGCGCGCTCTCTCGCAAGTCGGCAAGGATGACCGCGAGTTCTGGGGGCAGAAGGTCGCCCGCATCGAGTGACAGCATCTGTCCAAGCTTCATTGCGGCACCTCTCAGGCGCGACAATTGCTCTTTAGCCCTAAGCGCGTTGGATGGTGTCAGGAGCAGATCAGAAAGATGCGGGCGTTCTCCCTTTGCCATCCGGCGCAAGCCTTCACCGACCATCCCCGTTGCGACGCCGCCGGCAAGCTGGCCTAACGCCGCAAGCCGACCGAGACGGCTTTTGGGGACGGGGCGAAACCGGTCCTTCATCGGAAAAGCCTCTGCAGCCGGGGACGAATGCGCAGGAAGCCACGATAGGCCGCTTCGAACAAGGGTGTGACTGGGGGCCAGCCAGCGATCTTTCCCAATGGGCGCAAGATCGGGATGGCCCGCCACATGGCCGCAAATGCCGCCGCACCCGAAAGCAACCTGTCGCCCTCCTGCGCATGGAAGCGGGCAAGAATGTCTGCGCGATCAATGGGGCAGACCGTCAAAGGATCGCAAGCATCTATAAAGCAGATCGCCCCGCGCCGGTCGAGCCGCTTCATCAATGCGATTTCTCGCTGACACAACGGGCAATTGCTGTCGAACCAGACTGTGACTTGCTCAGCCATGACGATGGTCTCCAGTTCTGACGAGTGCTGGAATCTTGTTGGACACGCGTGGGCCAAGCGAGTTTCCTGAATGATGTCTTAGACATATTACGGCGACACGCTGTATTCAGATCAGGCGAGTGATGTTGGATTCGGCTTTTCTTTCAGTAGGGCCCACGCTTCCCCAACTCTACTGTTCTGAAAGCGGTAGTTTTAAATGGGCGCCTTGAATATTGCGGGCGAATTGCGGCAACAGCTGCACCCTGCATGACACGAGTGCCACCCAGAAGGGGTAGCTTGGTGACCCCACGGCATTTATGATCTGACGGCACCAGATTTGGTTGAGAATCCAAACATCATAGGGATGCAATAGGCCGGAGCATGCTTGGACTGTTAACGGGTGGCTTTAAACGTTGAGGGTTGTCTCACGCAGAACCCTCCTCAGCCAGGAGCGGGCAGGATCCCGTTCGGTTCGTTTGTGCCAGGCCATTTTGTAGATGATATCATGCGTGACGAAGGGCAAGGGCGATACGGTCAGGTCTTGTCCGTTCCGGTAACTCTCAACGAAACTCAGCGGTACTGCAGCGGCGAGATCCGAGCGCCGCACGATCTCGATGGCCTCTTCCGCCTTGTTGACGACAAGTGAAATATCGCGTGCCCCACCGGTTTGCTCAAGCCATTTATCAACGATACCCATCTGTCCGGTCGCCTGCTTGACCAGGACATGCTTTGCACCAAGAAACGCCTCTTTTGATACGGGGGCGACGAGGTCTGGATGGTCGTGGCGGAAAATACAGACATATTGATCCGTAAAAAGTGGCTCCACAGCCAACTCGGCATCCAAGGTTGGAAACATGCCGACCGCACAGTCCAATACGCCGCGTTCTAGACCATTGATCGAGCTGGGGTTGGAGTGGACATGGAAATGCAGTTTCGCCTGTGGCGCTTCTTTCAGAAAACGGGCTGTGAAATCGGGCAAAATGCGTGAGATCAGCGTCTCGGTCAGCGCAACGTTGAACGTCAGGCTGGTTTGGGCCGGAGAAAAAGCCTGAGGCACTGCAATTTCGCGAATCTTGTCCATCGCGGCCTGCAAGTCCGGCCAGATCTCAAGGGCCTTGGCTGTTGGCTCGATGCCGCCGGGGACCTTAATGAACAGTTCGTCCTGCATGATATGCCGAAGCCGCCCAAGCGCATTGGATACCGCCGGCTGGGTGAGCGAGAGTCTGTTGGCGGCGCGTGTCACACTGCCTTCGGCAAGGACAGCGTAAAGGACATTCATCAGGTTCAGGTCGATCCGTTTTTCCTGCATAGCCCTATCCTTAAATGTGACATGCAAGCCGCACGCTTGCGGCGGTCGCCCTCAAGCCTTCGGTTTGCGTCGCATGACATCGCGGATCGGCGCACCGTTGCTGATGGCCTTTTGACGCATTTCTTCGCTCTCGGCAATGTCTTGCGCATGTTTGAGGACTTGTTCGATTTTATCAAATGGAACGAAGCACACACCGACCTCATCGGCCAGGACGAGATCGCCCGGGCTGACGCTAACGCCGTAGATTGTAACGGGTGTGTTGATAGCGACAGTGCGTACCCGCCACTTGCCTGTGATGGGGCTGACGCTCCGGGACCAGATGGGATAACCGATATCGCGCGAATGGCCGACATCGCGCACGGCGCCATCCACAATGGCTCCAAGTTCACCTTGGCGCTTGGCGATGCTGGCCAGCAGACCTCCCATGTTGGAGATCCTGTCAACACCCTCAAGCACGAGCACGTCACCCGGTTCGGCAAGGTTATGTGCCTCGACATCGGCAAGCTCCGGATTGCCCGTTCTGAACACCTCGATAGGGCTCATATCGTCGCGCAACACATTCTTCACCGTCAGAGCCCGGCCGACAACGCGGGCGGACGCATCGGTTGGCCGCAGCATCCCACCGGAGACTGCGCCGGAAATGCCCAGTTCATCTATTGCATCCGATGTCATTCCGGTAAGGTCCGACAAAGCGCGAAAGCCTGCGAGGCTATCGGGGTCGATCCGGGGCAAGGTGAAGGTGCCGAATGCCTCGAGCGGAAGCCGTCCCAGCGTTTCAATCTGTGGGTTGTTCTGGTCCATTGGGGTGCTTTCTTAAAACCCGCTCTCTATGGCTTAGAGCTTGGTAAACGTGGTCGGTTTGAGGATCTTGTTTTCCTGAGCGACAAAGCTTCCAGCGTTTAGCGTCAGAAACGCCTGCCATTCGGGATCTGCTGCCATATTGGCGCGGCGTGTTTCCCGGTCAGTGATGTCGTCGTAGGCCCAGATATGTACGACCTGGTTTTGCGGCCCGATATCGGACACGAAGGAGCCGATGAATTTGCCGAGATGACGCAACTGGATCGGCAGCGCGACCCGCTCGAACTGTTCAAGATATTGCTTCATGTGACCGTGTCTGACGGTATAGGTGCGATGATCGATTATCATTGTGTGCCTGCCTGACGATGATGACGAAAGAAATTGGATGGAAATTCAGCCCGCATATTCTGGCTCCGCCAAGCCTTTGATCCCGATATCGAAGGCAAATACATCTCCAGCCAATGGCTGCGCCGCGAGGTCGTCTAGCTCAGCCGTTGATGTGCCGATGTGACAAAGAGAGTGGCCAGGTCTGGGCCACCGAAGGTGCAGCTCGTCGGTTGGGTCACGTGTAGATCGACAACCCGGTCGATACGGCCATCTGGCGCGTAGCGCACGACACGACCGCCACCGTATTCCGCGTTCCAGAGATATCCATCGGCATCGACTGTCGAGCCGTCCGGCCTGCCCGGACGATCCGATGTATCCGCAAACAGCCGTTCGTCATGAATTGTGCCCGCATCAGCGTCGAAACGATAGGCCATGATCCGATCGCGGTAGGTATCCGCGAAATACATGACCCGGCTGTCGGGGCTCCAGCAGATGCTGTTGGGAACGATCACATCGCCGCGCAGGCAAGAAACCGTTCGATCCGCGTCAAGCCGGTAGAGCGATCCGGTTGGGTCGCGTCTGACGTCGCTCATTGTGCCCGACCAGAACCGGCCTTGCCGATCGGTGCGTCCGTCGTTGAAGCGGTTGTCAGGGAGGTCTTTTTCGGGATCGGCAATCGGCTCGCAATGCTTCGAATTGAAATTCACGAAATGCAAACCAGTTTGCATGGCAACAACAAGCTCGCCCGGCCCACCACTGCGCAATCCTATGCTGCCGATGATGTCTGGCATTGCAAGGCTTTCGACGTTCCGGGACACCGGATCGAAGCGATAGATCGTCGGGCCGCGGCTATCCACCCAATATAGCTTTTGCTCCCGCTCGCTCCAGACCGGGCTTTCGCCGAGCTTGTTTTTGACATCAATCGTATAAATTGGAGATATGGCGGGCATGTCGGTTTCCTACAGCCTGTCGTGTGACAGATCGATTGAGTGTTCTGGGCGCGTAGGTGGACAGACGCTGGATATGTCCATCGAAAGTACAGATGCAGCGGCAACCGCCGCCAGTTTTGCAAATATCATGATGTCCTCCCAAATTGACTTGTCATTGCCCCCTCCATCCTCATGCGGGACAAGCCTCCCTGCATGCCGCTGAAGAACGTCGGCCACAAACAATTCCTACACCGCTTTCGGTTTGCGCCGGGACTGAGGCTAAGAAGCTGAACGTCTCAGAGGTAGTCATTATTCGTGATGGGTCGCATCACCCGTAGTTTTGAAAGGAAGATGAAATCCGCGCCGACGCCAGAACGATCAACTCACGCGGTTCCCCAGAGACCAACCCATGGTGTAGGGGCCTTCAAGCGGAATGATGCGAGCGTGCCTCTTCAAAATCTGCCTCCTGCAGAAAGATGGGCAGGCCGTGCGGTGTTCGTTCGGCTGCGTGTTCCCATGCATGTTTATAAAGATGCTGCTCATCGCCCGTCGCCAAAGATCGTATCGAGGCGATTTCTTCCAGAGCATTCAGCCAGTCGTCGTAATAGGTATCGACCGTGTCGGGCATGCCGTTCCTGGCACTCGCCTTGCGATGTTTTGAAAACACCCCGGCCCATTCGCTCCATTCGAACTGTCCCGCCTCGTTTAACGCAACCGTCATGGCAAAAATCTGCGCCTGCCACGGTTCGCCAAAGAGCATGCCAGTCTCTTCATCCCAGATGCGCGGGTCTGTACCGCAGGTTTGAGCGAGATCGATATCAGTATGCGCCTGTCTCATGCTGTTTGCCTCATGCCGTTACGCTGGGCCGCTCGGAGGCAGCGGTTGCGATCCGCGTACCGATCATGGAATCGCGGTTTGCGAGTTCTGCCAGTTCCTCTTCCGACCATCCCTGTGTTCCTTCGGGGCGCATCGGAATAACGATGTAACGCATCTCGGACGTGGAATCCCAGACACGCACGCGCGTCGTTTCAGGAAGGACAAGGCCGAATTCCGCAAGGACGGCGCGCGGTTCGATGACGACGCGTGAGCGGTAGGCTGAGGACTTGTACCATGCAGGGGGCAAGCCAAGCACAGGCCATGGATAGCAGGAGCACAGCGTGCAGACGACGACGTTATGGACCTCGGGCGTATTGACGAGCGCCACTATATGTTCACCCTGACGGCCTGTATATCCCAGAGAAGCGATGGCAGCGCTGCTGTCGGTCTTCAGCCATTCCAGATAGGCTGGATCGCTCCAGGCCCGGGCTACCACCCGCGCGCCATTGCGAGGGCCGATCTTGGTCTCGTAAGTCTCCAGAATCGTTTCCAGCGTTTTCGGATCGACATAGCCTTTCTGCGTGAACAGAGTTTCCAAGGCCCGGACGCGCAACTCCGTGTCAGTCAGATGAGAATGATCGTGATCATGGTCGTGGTCATGGTTGCCGGACATGGCAAACTCCAAGGCTTGAAAGGTTGAGGCAGCTGCTAAAGGCGGTAGATGCTTCAGGCAGGATCGAGATAAGGTTCAAAGGCATCGACAACGACTTCGCAGCCAGGTTCGCAACCCTCGCCCCAGAGGTCCCGGCCATCGAACTGCACGGCATAAAGCCACTGCGGATCTTCGTTACCAAGGGCGCTATGGTCGGGATAGACGTGTACGCCATAAACCATCGTCACCACGCCTGGATGGCCCCGGACGTAGCGAGGCAGCCGCGTATGGGTGGACGGGTTAAGCTTGCGTGCAATCACCCTGTCCCCGATGTTAAAACGATGGGCCATCTTCGCTGGGCGCATCTAAGAGTTGCCCTTTTCGGCCATGATCGGAATACGCTCGGGGGGCAGGGCGGTAAGGCCACTCCGCGCCGGATGAAGGGCCGCGCCGGCGCTGATTTCACTCGCATCGGCCAGCGAATGTTTGATGGCCAACCGCTCAAGCCGAAGGACAAACCTGCGAAAGTAGTCATCGCCGCGCAGATATTCGTCAGGCGGCAGGGATTCCATTTCGGAACGGACCTGATCGATCGACCAGAGCCCAAGCCCACCAATCGCAAAATTCACCGCAAAGATGCGGCGCTCCCATTCATGGTGAAACGGTTCTTCGTTCTCGATATCTGGAATCGGGCCGAAGCCGTGCATTCCGCCCATGTCATGAATACCATTCATCGTCCACTTTCCTCATTGTGGCAGCGTCGTCCAGTTGGTTACCGAGCGTAGTCAGGCAGTGATATGTCTGTCCACCCACTCAGGCTTTCGACGGCATGAGCGATCGTGAGCAGGGTTTTTTCGTCGAAGAGCCTGCCGACCAGTTGCACGGACAAAGGCAGACCGCTGTCGTTAAGCCCAACTGGAACGCTGATGGCGGGATTGCCTGTCACGTTGAACGGGTTTGTCATGGAAGGCCCGGAAGGATCGAATGGATTTGGTACTGGTGTGTAGCGCGGTGCGGCATTCGCCGTCGTGGCGCAGAGTAGAACATCGCAGCCAGTCAGCGCAGCCGACAGCTGTTCAGCCAGAATGCGCCGTGCTTTCAGGCAAGCAAGGTAATCTGTCGCGGTATAGGCGGCACCCAGCGCCAGCCGGCGCGCTGAAAGGGGGCCGAAATCGCCTATCCGTGAACGCAGGTTGGCTTCGTGAATGTGGTGCCCTTCGATGAGAAGCAAAGCGCGGATGACGGTTCCAAACAAGGCGAGCGGTGGTGTTTCCACATCAAACACTTCCGCGCCCTCGGCACGAAGCAGATCCGCGACCCGCTCGATTCCGGCCAGAACCGGCCCAGATGCCGTGACGAGCAGCGACCTTGCGATCCCGACCTTCATACCTTTGACGGAATGTCCGAGACCTGCGGTGAAATCCTCTGTGGGCACATTGGCGCAGTCATTGTCGAGTGGATCATAACCAGCCAGCACGTTGAGTGCCACGGCTGCGTCCTCCACCGTCCGCGCAAGCGGGCCACAGTGGTCGAGGGACCATGACAGCGGAAAGCAGCCCCGGCGCGAAACACGCCCGAAGGTCGGCTTCAGGCCGACCGTTCCGCACCAGGACGACGGCGACCGGATCGAGCCACCGGTATCTGTGCCAAGCGCCATGCGCAGAATGCCGCCAGCAATGGAGGATGCCGAGCCGCTCGAAGAGCCACCAGTGATGTGATCGAGGTTCCACGGATTGCGGGCAGGCGGAAAGGGAAGTTCAGCATCCGGGCCATAAAGGGCATATTCATGCGTCGCCATCTTGCCGACGAGCACCGCGCCACCGAGAGAAAGCTTTTCGACGATGGCCGCGTCGCCAGACGCAACGGTATCAAGCCCGATGCGCGAATGGCAGGTTGTTGGCAGACCGGCTACATCAAACAAGTCCTTGGCGCCATAAGGAATGCCCTGCATCGGGCCGCGATCCACGCCAGCGGCAAAATCCCGGTCAGCACGCTCCGCCGCAGCCAGTGCCTGCTCGGGAAGAATGCTGATGAAGGCGTTCAACGTGTCATTGGCGGCGGTCGCCTTGTCCAGCGTCCAGCGGGTCAGTTCGGTGGACGAAAAGGCACGCTCACGCAGTTTTTGGCCAAGCGAGCGAAGGGAGAGATCTGTGAATGTCACTTTTCGACCCTCCCAAAGGTAATCACCTGGCGCAGATCCACGGGACCGCTCGCACGATTGGCAAAGGCGTGAATGGTGTCGAGTTCCTCACGCATCTGCGCAAATTCGACGAGCATCTGTTCGTGCCAGCCCTCATCAAGATCGAGCTTGGCGCGCTGCATCAGAATATCGAACTCGCCAGCCAGGGATTCGGGCGTATAGGTAATTATCATCACCATCCGTAAAAATAGAGACCCTGGTCAGACCGAGGGCGTGAACCGGTCCTTTGCCCGTAACGGCAAACTGGCATGTCAGGCATTATTCATGGAAGTGATGGGCGCGGTCGCCCCCATCACCTTCAATGCGGTCTTACGTCCAAGGCGTAGGTGCTTTGTCGGCTGTCAGGCCGGTTTTCAAAAGTCCCTGATCACGCATAACGGTGAACACGTAGTCGAGATTTGTAGGCTCAACCCTCGGCGAAAGATTTGGGACGGCCATTTTCTTGACCAGTGATATGTCCATCTTCGTCCACTTCGCGATGGATTCATAGGCCAGATCATGATCTGCCATGGCCAGTTTGGAACCCTGCACCAGAGAGGCACGGAACTTCGCAACAAGCTCGGGATTCTTGGCTGTCCATCCGGCATTGGCCTGATATCCACCGACGACAACGCCATCAGGTGCGTTCTCGAAGAAGTTTACGAAGGGCACTGCGACGCCTTCCTCTTTCATGAGGAAGAAGAATGGGTCGAAGTTGAGTGCGGCATCGATCTCGCCACGCTTCATCATGTCGCTGTAGTTGACTGGCGGCACTTCAATCCACTTGAGCTTCTTGGGATCAAGACCCTTCTGCTTGAACCAGTAATTGAACATGTACAACATGATGTTGTTCAACGCTGGTGTCGCAAGCCGGCGACCATAGAGATCAGCCGGTTCCTTCAGGCCTGCGCCTGCGCGCGCCATCAGCCCGATATTGCCGGTGGCTGGAAGTCGTTGCCCTCCGGCAATCATGGAAATCGGAAGCCCTGCATCGATGGACTGAAGCGTCGGGATCATGTTGAGCGTGCCGATGTCCATGGAATTGGTCACCAGCGCCGGTACGATTGCGGTCGCTGACATTGGCGTCAGTTGAAAGTCGATTCCATTCTTATCAAAGATTCCCTTGTCTTTCGCAAGGAAGGCTCCGACAAAGTCGACAGCAGGATAGAAGCCAAAGCGGATGGGCTTGAGGTCCTGTGCGCGCAATAGTGACGGGGCCGCCAGCGAGCCAAGCGCAAGGCCTGACAGTGCAAGTGCGGAACGGCGTGTTATTTTCGATGTCATTTTAGTTCCCCTAACTTAACGTTGAGTTTTTCTTGTTGTTACATCGCTGAAGAGGCGGCGTTCATTGTTGTGAACTTCGCCACCGCAGGATTTTTCGCTCGGCAAAACCGAGAAGGAGCGCAGACCCCATGCCGATCATCGACAGCATCACAAGGCCTGCGAACATATCGGCTGACCGGTAGGATCGACCCGCCGCAAGCATGAACTGGCCTATTCCGTCGACACCCACCAGCATTTCCCCGGCGACCGCCATCCCCAGTGAGGCGGTCAAGCTGATACGGGCTCCAGAAAGGATATCGGGCATGGCACTTGGCAGCGCGATCTTGAAGGCGAACTCGGTCCGAGACATGCGAAACACCCGCGCGACCTCAAAAAGGCGGGGCTCGACCATCCGGAAACCATGAATGGTGGACAGAAGCATTGGCCACAATGCGCAAAAGGCGACAACGCTCAAAACCATCAGATCGCTGAGGCCAAACAATGCCATGGCAACCGGAATAATCGCCGAGGCTGGCAAAGGGCGCAACGCCTCCAGAGAAGGCCCGAGATAGCTCTGCGCGACTTTCGAGCTTCCAACCAGAGCGCCGATTGCTATCCCCGCGATGGACGCCAGTACCCAGCCATAAAACATTCGCATCACGGTCGCAAAAAACTTGTGGCGGATGTCCTCGTCAAAAAAACCAGCCCAGAGGCTTGCGAATGGATCGCCTGGCGATGGCAGGAAAACGGGCGTGATAAGATTTGCGTCCGTGACCAGCTTCCAGAGGCCGATAAGGACAAGGAACATGCAGCCGCTGGCCAGAACCCATGCGAAACGGTTGATGTTCATTCTTCCTGCTCCTTTGTGTAGAACCGGCCGAAGAAGGTTTTCCGGACCGAGGCCATTGCTATATTGAGCAGGAGGCCGAGAAGCCCGATCCAGACGAGTGTTGCCAGCATCAGCGCCGGGTTCATCGCTTCGCGTGCCAGCATGATGGCTGAGCCAAGGCCTTGCGGATTGCCAACAATTTCGATGGTGACACCGACGACGAGTGAAAAACCAAGCGTTACACGCAGCGCGACAAAGATACCCGGCAGCGCTGCTGGCAGCACGATTTTCCAGATTTGTTGAAGTCTGGACAATCCCAGAACCATTGCCACTTCATTGAGGCGCGGCGTAATGCCCTGAACTGCAGACCTCGCCATGATCAGATTTGGCAAGATCGTGGTAAAGGCGATCACGGCAATTTCCATCTTGAAGCCAAGGCCGTAGATGATCATCCAGACCGGAAGCAGCGCAATGGAAGGCATGGCGCGAATGAACTCGACAGGCACCTCGAACAACCGGTCGAGTTTGTTCAACAGGCCGAGGAAAATACCGCCGGGAATGCCGACCGCAGCCCCGATCAGGAAGCCGAGAACAACAGATACCAGTGTTTCCCATGTCGATTTGAAGAGCGAGCCATCGATGATAGCACCCGCGCCTGCAACCAGAATTTGGCTTGGGGGCGCCAGCGTGTTTGATCGTGGGCGCGCCCATCAACCTTGCTTCTCCGCAATGGTAATAAACCGTGTCAGTTCTCGCCGCAGACGGACAAACTCCTCGGTTTCGCGCGTCTCAAGCTGATTGCGGGGGCGCGGAAGACGCACGTCAAACACTTCCGCAATCCGACCCGGGTGCGGCAGAAGGCCGATCACGCGATCTGAGAGATAGATTGCTTCTTCCAGGTCATGTGTCACGAAAAATGCAGTGGCTTTGTTCACTGCCAGAATGGCAAGCAATTCGTCTTGCAGGTTTTGCCGGGTCATTGCATCGAGTGCACCGAAGGGCTCATCCATCAGCAAGAGCTTCGGTTCCTGCGCCAGCGCACGGGCTATCTGCAAGCGCTGCTGCATGCCGCCCGAGATCTGGCCGGGAAATTTATGGCTGTGCTGACCAAGCCCGGTTTTATCCAGCAGGTTCTGAATGATCGGAGCGCGTTTCTTATGGGGAACGCGGGCAGCCTCCAGTGCCAGCGACACGTTTTCTGCAGCCGTCCGCCAGGGTAGCAAAGCCTTGGCATAGTCCTGGAAGACGACGGAAATCTCGCGGGTCGGACCACGAAGTTCCTTGCCTTCATAAAGAATACGCCCGTCCGTCGGAGCAAACAGTCCCGCAATCAGCCGCAACATCGTCGTCTTTCCACAGCCCGACGGACCAACGACGCTGACAAATTCGCCTGGCTTCAAAGCCAGTTCGATGTTGCGCAAGATCTCATGCCCGCCAAGGGTAAGGCACGTGGAATGAAGATTCACCAACGGAATAGCTCGCTGCGTGTCTTCAGGGCCGCCTCGGCTTGGCGTTGTGATTGTTGATTGCTGCGTCATATGCTCAGTCACCGATCCGATATTTGCGAGAGATACGTCAGAGTTCCATTCGGAAACCAATCAAATACTGACCTCACTCAGTGCCATGAGAACATGGATGCGCACCTGTTCCGAACAGGGATCTGTCACGAGTGAGCGCTCCAGAAAGTCTCTTTCGGACATGAAAGCTGCGAAGCGAGAATTCGCTGGAGCGACCTGCGCAAAGTGGTCAGAGTGTTCAGGTTTGTTTTTCCCGTGCGGAAACACACTGAAGATATTCAGGGAATCCTGAGCGCGATAAACTCATCTTCACGAACAACGACGGTTCGGGCACGTCCGATAAATTTGGCACCGTCGGCGAGAAGGCGCTGACCTTCTGGTGAAACGCGCGCTTCGCGCATTGCCTCTTCGCTCTCGTACCAGACCTCAGCGACACCGTCGATTGCGATGTCCATTTCCACGATATCCTGGCGGACAATGTTGTCGAGACATTCGGACTGCACGTAACGGAGAATATTCTTCACATCAATTGCCAGCGGACCATGAACTTCGCGCCAGTATTTGAGGAATTCTTCGCGGGTCCAATCATCGCGTTTTGCCAATAGGGTTACAGTCTTGATCATTGTCCCTCCGAAATCTTTTTTCAGACCTGTTAAAAATGGTAATGTTCCAAAACCATTCCGCCCAAATTGATAGTTTAAGATCGGGGCGGATGACACAAATTTCCTCTCGTAATGCGCCACATCATGTTCGTGAATAAAGAGCAAAGGCTTCATTAATGCTGGTAATGAGCCGTATTTCGAACTTCAATTACAAGGTGCGCCTTGATTGGACGTAAGTTGACGATGCCTTTCGTGATGACGGGCTTTTTCAAAATTACCCAAACCTTTGAGGCCCTTACATGATCAAACTCATTTCGTTGCTCGTTCGACCGTCGGAAATGACGAAGGCCGACTTTCTTTATGCCTGGCGCGTTGAGCATGCTGAAATGGCGCTCTCTGTTCCCGGTATCCGCAAGTTCGTGTTGAATATCATCCTGAAAGAGCCAAGCCGTGCCGATGTGCCGGACTACCCCTTCACCTGCGACGGAATTGCCGAGATTTGGTTCGATGACGAAGAACAGATGAAGGAAGTTCTGGCTTCGGAAGCGCTCAAGCGTTTTCGTGCACATGGTGCAACCTTCATCGGCAGCATCAAGGCTTTTCTGGTCGAAGAGCAGATCGTCATCGCCGGCGAATAAAGCCGCCTCCCATTGCCCACAGCATAGGTTTTGCCATGTGAGGTGACAGGACCTCTTCGTTATGCAGGCGACGCAGCGATTATGTGGATGATCCGACCTGAGGACATCAGGCCAGCTAGCTCATTTAAACGTTGCGTCGCCCAGTGGTGGGCGTTGTCCCGACGAACATCGAACGTGTGAAGGTTTTGCAACAAAACTGAAAAACCACTGACAGAAACTGTAGCCATACTGACATCATCAGTGACTAAACACGGCGGCAACACAATGCGGGTCGTGCTTGAAGGCATTCTCCGGACAATGTGAGTTACCGGAGTTGCACCTTGAAAATCATCCAGATCACAGACACCCATCTGAGCCCCACCAAGCCGCATTTCAATGGCAATTGGGAGCCGCTGGTTCGCTGGATCGAAAGTGAGAAGCCTGATCTGGTCGTCCATACCGGTGATCTCAGCATCGACGGTGCCGATTTCGAGGACGACCTCGCTTTTGCGATGGGCATGATGCGGCAATTGTCCATGCCGGTGCTGATTGTTCCTGGCAATCACGATGTTGGACATTTCCATGGGTCGGCACAGCCGGTCAATGCCGAGCGCCTGGACCGCTGGCATCGCCTCGTCGGCCCCGACTACTGGGTCGAAGATACGGATCGTTGGCGCATCATCGGGCTCAACAGTCTCCTGATCGGGCTTGGTGGCGCAGATGAAGAAGCGCAGGAACGCTGGCTGGAACAAACCCTTGAGAGCCGCGACGGCCGTCAGGTCGCAATCTTTACGCACAAACCGCTTTTTGTCGATGACGCCGACGAACCGGAAGCGGGATACTGGAGCGCACCGTTTGAGCCGCGCATGCGCCTGCTGGAGCTTATCGCCAATCATGATGTTGCGCTTGTCGGTTCCGGGCATCTGCACTGGAGCTGGATCGGCCGTCATGACAACACCACCCTCGTCTGGGCGCCACCATCCTCCTTCATTCTGGGAGATATGGAGCGCGAAATGCCGGGATCGCGTCTGCTTGGTGCAGCAGTTCACCATCTGGGAGAAACGGTGGAAAGCCAGCTCGTTTCCGTGGAAGGGCTGAAGCCTTATTATCTCGATGACGTGTTGGCAGAGGTCTACCCATCCGCTCTCAAGAAGAAGGAAGCGGCGGAATGAGCGTGCTGTCTCTCTCCAACATCACAAAGTCTTTCGGCTCCAACGATATTCTCAAAGGAGTAAGCCTTGAGGCTGAGCCTGGCGAATTCATCGCGCTGGTCGGCCCTTCCGGCTGCGGCAAGAGTACGCTTCTTCGCATCGTCGCGGGTCTGGACCATGCCGATAAAGGTGAGATCAGCCTTGGCGGAAAGACACTGTCGAACCTGACAGCCGCTGATCGTAACATTGCAATGGTGTTCCAATCCTATGCGCTCTATCCGCATCTGACGGCTGGCCAGAACATCGCAGTGCCACTCGCCATGCGTCGCCTCACTGCCACGCAGCGCCTGCCGATCATCGGCAATCTTTTGCCCGGTCAGAAAGCCATCCGCCAAGGCATTCTCAAAGAAGTCGAGGCGATGGCTGCCTCCTTGAAGATCGGCCATCTGCTGGATCGCAAGCCCGGCCAGATGTCCGGCGGTCAGCGCCAGCGTGTAGCTCTTGCCCGCGCCATGGTTCGCCATCCAGCCTTGTTCCTGATGGATGAGCCTCTGTCCAACCTGGATGCCAACCTGCGTGTCCATGCGCGTGGCGAAATCGTCGAGTTGCACCGCAAGTCAGGCGTTCCGGCACTTTATGTTACGCACGACCAGTCGGAAGCACTGTCCATGGCAAGCCGTGTGGCCGTTATGATTGGTGGCAGACTTCTTCAACTCGCTACGCCACAGACGATTTATGAAGACCCCTCCCATATCGAGGTTGCCCGGTTCATCGGCCAGCCTCGGATCAACCTGCTGCCGACAAAGGCGACTGCCAATGGCATGGTGCAATTCGGTGGCATCACCATCGCGGCGTCGAGCCTGTCGCATGGCGACGACATCACCGTCGGCATTCGCCCGGAGTTTGTGAGGCTTGCACCGCAATCCAGAGACACGATGGCTGCAACGGTGGAACGTCTTGAGTTCCTCGGCTCGGAAGTCATCCTCTTTGCACGCCTTGACGGTATGGGCGAAACTGTCGTCGTCAAGCTCACGCCGTCCGACGCCGCGAATCTAGGCCCCGGCAAGCCGGTTCATCTGGCAATCCAGCCGGACAAGGCGTTGCTCTTCGGTGCGGATGGTGAACGCATCACAACGCAGGTTTCCACCGTTGGTGCGCCGGAGTTGCTCCATGGTTGAATTGACCGCATCCGTTTTCGCCGCTCCGACACCGACGCAGGCAGAGATTGCCGCAAGGCGCGAAAGCCGCGCCGCTTGGCTGCTTGCGGGACCGGCCGTCGTCCTCATGATGCTGTTCATCATCGCCCCGACGGTCGCCGTCGTCGTGCTGGGCTTTACCGATTTCGAACTTGGCTATTCCAATTTCCGCTTTGTCGGATTTGAGAACTATGTCGAGCTCTTCAGTGACCGCACGTTCCGCAAGTCGCTGTGGAACACTGTTTTCTACACGGCCATTGTCACGCCCTTCTCAATCTTCCTCGGCCTTGGCATTGCGATGCTTATCGAAGCTGAGCCGCGGGCGAAGGCGTTTTTCCGCACGGTCTACTTCCTGCCGGTTGCCTCCCTGCTGGTGGCCATGGCAACGGTCTGGCAATATATGCTGCACCCAAGTATCGGCCCTGTGAACATGATGCTGGGCGTCTTCGGCATTGCCGGTCCCAACTGGCTCGGTTCGTCCAGCACGGTTTTGCCAAGCCTTGCCATTATCGGTATCTGGCAGTCGGTCGGCTTCGACATGGTTCTGTTTCTGGCAGGCCTGACGGCTATCCCGCGTGATCTTTACGCAGCAGCGGAAATGGATGGCGTCCGCTCCAGTTTCGAGCGTTTCCGCCTTGTCACATGGCCGATGCTGGCGCCGACCACGCTGTTTGTGGTGACGATCAGCATCATCAATTCGGTCAAGGTTTTCGAGACCGTAAAAGCCTTGACCGAAGGCGGGCCGAACAAAGCGTCTGAAGTGCTGCTCTTCACGATCTATCAGGAAGGGTTTGTCTATCTGCGCGTCGGCTATGCGTCAGCCATGACTGTGATCTTCCTCGCCATTCTGGTGGTGCTGATGTTCCTCCAGTACCGCGTTCTTGACCGCAAGGTGCATTACTCATGACGCAGTCCGCCACTCTCCCACCAACGATGACATTGGGCCGCGTGATCCGCCTGTCCATTCTGGCAATTGGCGCGCTCATCTTCCTGTCGCCCTACATCTTCATGATTTCGACGGCTGGCAAGGCGCAAAGCGAGATATTTTCCTCGTCTCTGTCGCTCATTCCGCAGACATGGAGCTACATGGCCAACTTCACCAAGGCCATGACGCGGGTTTCCATGCCGCATCTTCTGTTGAACGGTGCCATCGTCTGCGCGCTGATCCTGTTCATTCAGGTTATCGTCGCAGTTCCCTGCGCCTACGCCATGGCGAAGCTGAAATTCAAGGCGGCGCGGGCATTGATGATTATGGTCATGCTGGGCTTGCTGGTGCCGATCCACGCCACCGCCTTGCCGCTTTATGTCGCCTTCGACCGCATGTCGGTGCTCAACAGCTATATGGCGCTGGTCGCACCTTTCTCGATCTCTGTGTTCGCGATCTTCCTGTTCCTGCAGTTCTTTCGGGCCATGCCGGACGATCTTATCCACGCAGCCCGGCTGGATGGTATGAGCGAAGCTGGCATCGTCACCCGTGTCATTTTGCCCAATGCCTGGCCAGCGGTTACGGCCTTTGCGATCTTCTCGGTCGTCGCCCACTGGAACGATCTGTTCTGGCCGCTGATCGTCGTGACGAACCAGACCTATGCAACACCGCCGCTTGGCCTTCTTTACTTCCGTGCTGCGGAAGCGGGAGACGACTACGGCGCGCTGATGGCGGCAACTCTCATCATCACTCTTCCCCTCGTTCTTGCGTTTCTGGCTGCCCAGAAGAGCTTTATCGAAGGCATCACCATGACCGGCCTCAAAGGTTGAGCCGGACAGCATAGACACTACCCTCACCATTTAACGGAGAACGTGCCATGAATCTTATCAGACACGCATTGACGGCGCTTGCCGTCTCGGTTGCCTTTGCTGCCATGCCCGCAAAGGCAGAGACAGTGCTGACCGTGCATTATCCAATGCCGGGCTTCTTCAAGGATGTGATGGACAACATTTCGAAGAAGTTCATGGAAGAGAACCCGGAGATCAAAATCCAGTTCGCCAATCCTTCCGCAACCTACGAGGAAGGCATCCAGACCATCATGCGCCAGGCAGGAACGGCCGAAATGCCTGATCTGACCTTCATCGGCCTTAACCGTCTGCGCATGGTCAACGAGCGTGACATTCCTGTTGATCTTGGGCCGCTCGTCAAAGCCGATGGCAACATGGCTGCGCAAGGCTTTTCGGACAATATTCTGAAGCTTGCCCAGGTGGACGGCAAGCAGGTTGGCCTCGCCTTCGCAACCTCGAACCCGATCATGTATTACAACGCTGATCTGGTTCGCAAAGCCGGTGGCAACCCGGATGTTCCGCCAAAGACGTGGGATGAGGTAATCGCGCTTGGTGGGAAGATCAAGGCGCTTGGCGATGGCAATGAAGGCATAGATTTCCGCTGGCAGGGTGATGACTGGATGTTCTCCGCGCTGTTGTTCGGCGCAGGCGGCACCATGCTGAATGCAGACGAGACAAAGTTGACATTTAATGGTGAGGCAGGCCAGAAGGCCGCTGCCGTTCTCGACAAGATGGTCAAGGAAGGCGGTCTTCCGGTTCTGACCAAGCAAGCTGGCGAACAGGCCTTTGCAGCCGGCAAGATCGGCTTTGCGTTTCAGACAACGGGCGCCCTTCGCAACACCATCAAGAATGTCGGTGACAAGTTCGATCTGCGCACAGCACAAATTCCGCTGATCGACGCAGAAAATGGCAAGCTGCCAACAGGCGGCAATGCTGTGGTTATTCTGACAAAGGATGCCGAAAAGCAAAAGGCTGCATGGACCTTCGCGAAGTTCGCAGCCGGTCCTTACGGTGCTTCCGTTGTCGTGCCGGGCACGGGTTATGTTCCAAACAACGAGTTGGCTGCAAAGTCGCCGGAATATCTCGGCAATTTCTACAAGGAAAACCCGCTGTTCCAAGCTGGTCTTTCACAGATGTCGCGCATGATTCCTTGGTACGCTTTCCCGGGCACAAACGGTGTGAAGGTTACTCAGACCATCGTTGAAAACCTGTCACGCATCGTCGAGCAGAATGCCAAGCCTGACGAAGCCTTGAATGACGCTGCCGATGAAGTGAAAAAACTTCTGCCGCGGAGGTCTTGAAGACACCAAGCACGACGTTGAGGAGGTGGCTTTGTCACCTCCTTTTTTGATTTTTTAGATAGTTAGGATGGAGCGGGCCTTTGGCGTCAGGCTGTCATGCTAGGCGACTGTTGCGCCGGGGAACAATTGGTATCCAACTCGCAGATGCCTTGGTGGTGCTGCGTTCTGCGCAACATCCAGCAACATGGCTGCTGCTGCGGTGCCCATGTCTGCATCCGGCATCCGTATTGTGGTCAACGGCCGCTCAAGCATCCGCCCGATGGAAATGCCGTCGAAACCGCAAACCGAAATATGCCCCGGAACCGAAATCCCATGTCGTCTCAGAGCGCTGATCACACCAAGCGCCAGAAGATCATTGGAGGCGATGATGGCACTTGGCCTGATATTCTCTACAACATCCAACAGATCAAGGTTTTCGTATCCGTCGAGAAAGCCGATCTGTAGCGCTTCGAGCGATCTGAGCCCACTGTCGGCCAGCGCCTTACAGTGCCCCTCATAACGCAGCCGTGCCCTGTCAGAAGAGGTGAAATACCCGGATACGAACAGGATATGGTGATGACCCTTATCCATCAAGAAACGGGTAAGCTCGTAGCTTGCCTGAAAATTATCGACGGTAACCGCCGCTTGAAACCGCGGCATTGGCAAATTGTTCAGGAGGACAGTGGGTGGCAGTGCTGCCGAAAGCACATCGCTGGAACGGGGATCGCAAAGCGTCAGGATTAACCCGGTCGGGTGTTCTTCAAGGAGGGATGCGACAGCCGAAGCCTCGCTGGACGGATCATAATTGGACTGTGCAATCAACACACTATGCTCAGCGGCCTGCAGACGACGCTGAATGCCCGCAAGAGATGCGGCAAACACCGGATTGGAAATGCTCGGAACCAGGACGCCAACGACAGCGCGTGATCGACGGCTATCGCCAGCTTTGTTTGCGATATGCCTGTAACCCATTTCCGCCGCCGCACGGCGCACCTTACGCACCATCTCGGCACTAACCGGTCCAGTGCGGTTCAGCACACGGCTTGCAGTGCTGATGGAGCATCCTGCGCGGAAAGCGACCTGCTCAAGTGTGATCATTGAGGTGGTTTTTAATAATCAACATAACAGCCTGTCTTGTCAGCAGCGTAAGTCATCAATTTCCGGTCCACGACTTCGGATCGAGCTACCATATCGTATTCTAAGCAGCGCTACGAGGCTATTGTAAGCGATATCTACTACAGCTGCCATCCAGCGCATTGTAGGATTTGTAAACGGTTCCCCAAGACCATTAGGTTTGTCTGGAGTTGACTGTAGCGCAAGCCTTTTATGCCCAAAGCCACCGAGATCCCACCACAGAGAACAACGCTCTTATTTAAGAGAATTTACAGACCACCAACGTACTATAGAAAAAATTTAAGTTTTTTAATTGGTCCATTCTGGGAAAGGCGCCCTCCCAATGTGGAAATATCGAGGTCAACATATTGGAACTCTCTACCACCCTGTTACTGCATAAATCTTCTTTGCTCGTTGGGGCGGGCTGTTTCCTCTATGTGAGATGGCAATCTGGAAAGAGCCTGGGTCTAAGGCTCATGGCCATCTCTTTCATCATACTCGCCATCGGCTCAACAATCGCGGGCGCTGGGGAGCGAGGAGAACTCCCCGTTTATGCCTGGACACTTTTAAGTTTCACGGCTGGACCCCTTGCTTACGCACTGTTCTGGATTGGGATTAGACGTCTTATCCATGAGCGCGTCTGTCACCGGGACTGGATCGTCCTTGCGATAGCACCTGCGCTATTTGCCGTTGCTGTTGCGACCGATTTCCATTTGGAAAACTCTTATCGAGCAACCATTTTTCTGACTGTGATGGCATCCTTCATGGTGTCCTGCGCCTTTATCGTTCTGCGCGGCACCCGTGGAGCCATTGTCCGGGCTCGTTTTCCTTTGGCGCTGTCATTCGCCGCGAAGGCGGTGTTAGCGTTGATTGCGATTGCAAGCATTACGATCCCTGAACATGTGTCGGTTTCCGTCAGTGAAACTTTCTTTATGCTGATCCTTTGTCAGTTCCTAATCGCAATGTTCGTGCAGATATTTGCCAAGGAACGCGCGGAAATGCGGTTGATTCAGCTCCTTGAAACCGATCCGCTCACCCAGATCCACAACCGCCACTGGTTTTTTTCAAATCTGCCTGCCAATCCCTCGCCAGGGGATATTTTTGTAACGATCGATATCGATCACTTCAAGAAGGTCAACGATGAATTCGGTCACGCGATTGGCGATCATGTTCTCGTTGCGACGGCAAAAACAATGGCTGAAAGCCTATCAGGAGACTATATGCTCGCCAGGGTCGGCGGCGAAGAGTTCGGTCTTTACATCAAATCCTCTTCATTGGATGAAGCCGAACGACAAGCGGAGCGTCTGAGGGCAGCTGTTGAGGCAATCGATTTGTGCTTTGAGGGCAGGCGTGTCCCAGTCACGATCAGTCTTGGTCTCGCTACCGCGACAAGTGGGATGAAAATGCAAACCTTGATGAGGAACGCAGATCAAGCGCTCTATGCCGCAAAGGCTGCGGGACGGAATCGAAAAGAGATTTTCAGTCCTTACCTCCAGGGGCCGCATTTCAACGATCTTTCCAGTGACAATTCTCACAGCGTCACTCGTCTTGGCGAAATGGCGAATGCGCCCGGTCACATCCAGTGATCGCCTGAGGCGGGTCACGCGCAATAGCCGTGGACCTTGCCACTTCGGGGCAGATGTTGTCCTGCCTCGTAACAGTAGCCGTCTTAACCCTCGAAGATTTGCATCACGATAGCGCGATGTTTGCCATGCTCATAGCTGTTACTTTTCGAAGATGTTATATACATCAGGAGGGAGGATGCCGATGACAGATCGCTCGACGCGAGATTTTCCGGGCTACAGCCGCATATCAAAAGCCATGCATTGGATCGTGGCTTTGCTTGTTTTCGCGACATGGCCTCTGGGCTTGATGATTAGCTTCGTAAAGGATGACGTCAAGCTGGATTTCTATCTTGTGCATGAAAGCTTCGGCTTTCTCGTGCTGTGGGCCATGTTGCTCAGAGTTGGATTTCGGCTTTTTCAACCACCGCCTCCAGTGGAGAGATCCGCGCTAGAGCGTATTGCGGCCAATACGGTTCACGGGTTGCTCTACGTGTTTTTGATCATCATGCCCGTTTCAGGCTTCTTAGCCACAAATGCCCACGGGTTCCCCCTGCAATGGTTTGGATTGGTGACGATCTGGAGTCCGCTTGGCAAATCTTCGGAGATCGCGCCGATGCTCTCAGCCATCCACGAGTGGAGCGCGTGGATCGTTTTAGGGCTTTTCGCGTTACACATATTGGCAGTGATATTCCATCACCTCATACGCCGAGATGCCACGCTTTACCGAATTCTTTAGACAGGGACGTCGATGCAAAACCTCCATATGAATGACAGGCTTTGGACGCGGCTCCTTTCACTACGCAGTGGGAATGGCCTGATCGGCAGGCAAGATGTGGATCCCGCATTTGCGCTTTACGGTCCGATTGCGTCGGCCAAGGATGGGTTTGTCCTTGCGCAGGTCGGTCAGTCTCTTGATGGACGCGTTGCCACGCCAAGCGGGGATGCTCGCGATATTTCAGGACCTGAAGGGCTTGCGCATCTTCACCGCTGCCGCGCCCTCGTCGATGCGGTCATCGTTGGTATCGGAACCGTCCAGAATGATGATCCGCGCCTCTCCGTACGAGAGGTGTCAGGTCCAAGTCCGACCCGGGTCATCATAGACTGTCGCGGCGAATTGACCGGAGATGAGCGCCTGTTTCAAGATGGCGCTGCACCGGTTATCGTCATCCAAGGGCATGATGCGCCGAGGTCCTCACGCCGGTTCGATGTGGTGAGACTTCAACGCGGCCCAGATGGCCTCGATCCTCAGGACATCCTCGACTGTCTTGCTGAGCGCGGCTTGAAGCGGATACTGGTGGAAGGTGGCGCTAGAACCATTGCACGCTTCATTGATGATGGGCTGGTTGATCGCCTTCACGTGACGATCTCACCTTTGATCATCGGCTCCGGACCATCCGGCATCTCCCTCGCACCTATCACGGAACTCTGCAACGCTCAGCGCCCATCAGCAGATGTCTACGTGCTGGGAGGCGATGTGTTGTTTGACTGTCGCATGAAAGCAGATACGTGCCTAAGTGCTGGGGAGGGCCAGAAAGTCCGTATGTCCAACGATGCAGAGGCTGCCGTCCCGGCCAATGTGTGAGTGGCGGAACTCGAGCCACTCATTGAATGCCGGATCGCTGACATTGCCTATTTCCTGCACCGGCCGATGAAGTCCCGCAAGAAACTCTTTCTGAAGCTCGGCTGAAGACGACCCAAGGCGCCAGGGGCTATCGGCAATCTCAACCGTAAATCCCAGTTCTTCACATCGATGAGAGAGGTGGGCAGAAGCGCCAGGTCCGAGAGCTGGGCCAAAGCCTTTGTCAGATCTCTGATGCAGGTTAAAATCTGCGGCAATCTGTTCATCCAGCGGATGCTTGATCGACCATTCCATGATGCCGTCATAGTTCAGCGCTGCGTAAAGGCCTATGTTGCGATGAGATAACTTTTCTACGAAGCGGTCGCAAAACTCCGATGAGCACAGATCGAAAAGAGCCGATGCGGTGACAATCGAAACATTATCGAGAAGTGTGTCGTCAAGATCGTTCAGGTCCTGGCGGTGGAACTCGATGTTTTCATGCACACCAATTTGACGCTTCGCCTCATCCAGCAACACGGTTTCATAGTCCAGAAGCTTCCAATCGCAGTGTGGCAGTTTCTGCGAAAGCGTCCTGTAGGTCGATCCTGTGCCGCACCCTATATCCATGATGACATGCGGCTGCGGAAGGGCATCGAGGTACTGACGCACTTTTTCGAGCATCGGCGCTGCTCTTGCTTCACGGTCTGCCGGTTCACGAAGTTTCAGCCAATCCTTGTCAAACCCGCTCATGCCAACTCTTTCAATGCCATCGAAATGATTTTCGATGTGTCTTCCCATTGCGGGAGTAAAGCGCCCGCTCTCGCGGCTGCTTCCGCCCGCTGACTGCGTTCCTCATGGTCGGTCAGCAATGTCCTCAGGGTGGAAGCGACGGCCTCGACATCGTCTACCGGAACGAGATATCCAGCCTCACTTGGGACGACGTCTGGCACGGCACCCGCCTTGCATGCAACGATCGGCAGGCCGTGGGACAGAGCTTCGGCAAAGACCATGCCATAACCTTCATAACGGCTTGCAAGCGCGAAAATGTCTGCCGTGGCGTAGGCCGTTGGCAAATCATCGGACTCGCCAGCAAGATTAATGCGTGCTGAAAGATCAAGCGTTATGATTTGCTCTTCCAGAGCATTGGCGATGGTCGTGTCCAAATGGGGACTTCCAATGATCGTTGCCTGCCAATCCAGATCGGAAATCCTCGCCAGCGCATTGATCAAAACATCATGTCCCTTGCGCCTTGTCAGAGAACCAACAGACAGGATTTGCGGGATTTCGGTTGCAACCTTGCGGGATGCCGGTGGCCTTACGGTTCCGGGCACTGCGACGCTGATCTTGTCAGGAGAAACACCGAAATTTCTCGTCAGTTCGGCCGCCGTCATTGGCGAGGTTACAAGAACATGGCGCACTGCCCGCAGGGCTACCATTTCACTTCGCCGCAAAGGTTCCTGTTGTTCTGCGCTCAGACCTGTTTCCAGCGCTAGCGGATGATGCACCAACGCCACGATTCTGAGGCGCTGAGCTTCACGGCTTGCCCAGGCATCCATCACACCGAAAGCCAGCCCGTCTATGACTACGAGCGCGCCATCGTTCAGGGACGACAAGCGCTTTTCCGCTTCTGCCAGTGTGTCAGGAGTGGGTGAGGGAAAGCCATCTCCGAGCGGCAGAAGGTCGATTTCCCAGCCGAGGTGTCGTAACCCTTTGATGATTTCCCGATCATAGCCATATCCCCCGGTCCTCAGTTCAAGGTTGCCGGGGTAGGCGAATGTGAGGCTTGGCGTCAAAGGTCTGCCTCATACCAGCCGCGAGCTGCGTGGGATTCATGCAGCGTAATCTTGAGGCGCGAGATCCGGTGGCTGCCGGGACCCAAACGCTTGGCTGCCACGGCTGCTGCAAGCTCATCGAATATGTGTTTTGCGATGACTTCTGTGGTGCTGATCTTGCCTTTGAAGACCTCGACTTCATCCAGGTTTTGATAATTCAGCGGCTTTAAAACCTCAGATAGGACAGTTGTTGCTGCGCCGATATCGACCGCTAGACCATCTTCGTCCACATCCTTCGTGAAAAATGCCGCGTCCACAACGAAGGTGGCACCGTGCATGCCTTGGGCCGGACCGAAAACCGGGCGCGGCAGGCTGTGGGCGATCATAATGTGGTCTCGAACTTCGACTGCGAACATGGTCTCTCTTTCATGGGTAGCGGATGCGATGGCAAAGTGTGTCTTGTGATGAAAGGATACGTGGATAACCAGCGGCCAGATCATCAAAAGACGTTTCACCGGAAATTAAGTGGTCGAGGCGGTCGTCCCGCAAAAGCTCCAGGGCCTTTGCCATGCGTCGTCCGAACGTCCAGCGCGCCTTGCGAAATGCGGGGATGGAGCCGACCTGTGAGCTGACGAGGGAAAGCCGTTTGGAATGGAACGCGCCACCAAGCGGGATCGTAACGGTGCCTTCGCCGTACCAGCTTGCCTCCACGATCCGCCCTTCCGTTCCGGCATGTTCAATGGCATTGGCAAGAGCTGCTGATGATGCCGAAGCATTGATGAGCACGTCGAATTCGCCGTCCAGATCGCCAGCCTCTACGAACCGGATGTCCATGGCTTCAACGTGCTTACGACGATCCGGGTTGACGTCAACGAGGGTGGTTTCCGTGCCCGCAATTCTGCTGGACAGGCTCGCCACAAGTGTTCCCACCACGCCGCTGCCGAAAACGGCAACCCGGTCTCCTGGCTGAATGAGGGCATCCCAAACGATGTTGAGGGCGGTTTCCATATTCGCAGCGAGCACGGCGCGCTCTGGCTCAAGATTGTCCGGCAGGGGTGTAACCATATCCTGCGTCGTGACGAAGAAATCCTGATGGGGGTGGAGGCAGAACACCGGCCGGCCCAGCAATTCTGCTGGCCCATCTTCGATCATGCCAACGCTGGAGTAACCGTATTTCAGCGGAAACGTGAAATCGCCGATCATATGCGGCCCGCGCATTCTGTCGAATTCGCTTTGTGGAACGCCACCATTGAAGACGAGGGATTCCGTTCCCCGGCTAATGCCGCTGTAAAGACTGCGAACAAGGACCTCATGGGGCTCAAGGGCCGATCTCAGGTTTTCGTCCTTCATCGCACATTGGCCTGCGCTCTCTATCCAAAGCGCGCGAGCTGGGCGCCGTGCGGCGATTGTCGCAGTGTTCTTCGCAAATGCCAAAAGAGTGATCCCGTATGTGCGTGTTCAATGGAGCGTATGACGCAGAGCCACGTTTTGTTCCGTGAGTAAATCAAAATAAATTTACGGCTCACACAAAACCAGCCCGCAAATTTCATCGTAAAACCAGAAAACGCACAGGGAGATTATGTCCGATGTTGAATGCCTCCAAGCCATCTTTTCAGTTCAGCACGCCGGAAATCGACGTAGAACGCGCAGTTTCCGAATTGCGTTATGGACGCCCCGTCGTGTTGTCATCGAACGAACGGAAGATGGCAGTTCTTGCTCTTGATGCCGTTGCACCCTCTATCTATGACCAATTCGCAGCCGCATGCGATCAAACTCACTCGCTGCTGCTGACCGCCCCACGGGCATCACGCCTTGGTATCGCAGGCCAGCAGGATATATTGACGCCGCTTGCGGGCGTGAACTTCGAGGCGGCTTCGCGTCTATCCTATGTACTCGGCGCCAAGCGTCCTTCAAGCTGGGTCGCGGCAGATACGCTTGCTTCCCAGACGGCAGAACTGGCACGGATTGCCCTTTTGCTTCCTGCAATGATCGTCGCCGACATCTCTGCGACAGGCACAACCTTTGCAGGATGTTGCGAACTATCTGTCGCTCATTTGAAGGGGGCAGATGTTGCCCGCGAGCGCTTCCAGCAGGTTGCTCGCACCCGCGTTCCTCTCAAGGAGCTGGGAGATGCTGAATTCGTCGTTTTCCGGGGCGGGCTCGCGCAGAAGGACCAAGTCGCAATTATCGTTGGCAAGCCTGATACATCCCGCACCGTGCCGATCCGTATCCATTCATCCTGCATCACTGGCGATCTCTGTGGCTCGCTGAAGTGCGATTGCGGTGACCAGCTTCAAAACGGGCTGGCTCTTCTGAAGGAAGCCGGTGGTGGCGTTCTTCTTTATCTCGATCAGGAAGGCCGAGGCACGGGTATTGGCGCGAAAATGCGCGCCTATGGATATCAGCATCTCGGATTGGACACGATCGATGCGGATGCAGAGCTCGGCCTTGCCGAGGATCATCGCCGATATGAGGCAGCCGTTGCGATGCTGTTGCTTATGAAAATTTCGAACGTTGCCGTCTATACGAACAATCCAACGAAAATCAGCGCGCTGAGGGCAGGAGGCATCAAAGTTGATGCGCGTGCGCCGGTCAACGGCGCTGTGACAATGGAAAACCAGAATTACCTCCGTACGAAGACACTTCGTGCCGGGCATCTCATGGACTTGAAGGCGCTGGTTGCCGCAGAGTGATGTTTGGCCGCAAGGAGGAATAAATGGCGTTGATCTCAACTTATGCCGCTGAAAAAATGGGGGGCAGACGGCCCCTCATTCATAGCACGCTGGCGAATCTTGCTTGTCTCATGCTCGGCACGATCATCGTTGCAATCGTGTTGCGCGCGAAACTGGCCTTGGGTTGGGATTTTGTGGCTGCCGCCGTCCTGTCGCTTTCCCTCATTTTCGGCTTCGTCATGTATCTCTTGCCGGATTATCCCCACCGTCGGTTCGGCTATGCCAATTTTGTCACGGCATTTCGCAGTACGCTTGTCAGCCTGACCGGCGCGACGGTGATCTGCTTTGAGAGTTTGCATCAGGCGGATACCGTTCTCTGGGTACTGGTCGGCGTCGTTGCATTCGCTCTGGCGCTTGATGGTATAGACGGTTATCTCGCCCGGAAATATCGCCAGGAATCGGAGCTGGGGGCGCGTTTTGACATGGAAGTCGATGCGCTTCTCATTCTCATCCTTTCCGTAGCCGCTGCCATACTGGCGAAGGCTGGGGCCTGGGTCCTTCTCATTGGATTGATGCGCTATGGATTTGTCGCTGCTGGCTGGTTCTTCACCGCTTTGGCCGCCGATTTGCCAACCTCGTTCAGGCGCAAATTTGTGTGTGTGGTCCAGGTGTCAGCACTCTGCCTGATCCTCGTGCCTTTTGTCACCGTTCCTCTGTCGAGCTATCTCGCGGCTATTTCGCTTGCCATGCTTGTCATTTCCTTCGCCATCGACGTCGTCTATCTCCTGCGCAAGGCGACGAGGAAAACTATTCCAGGTGCCGCACCCGCAAGTGACAGCCAGCCATAACTAATGCTCGCGGCAAGACCATCGGCGGAAGGCGCGCCCAACAACGGCCAAAGTGCCATCGCCGCAGCTTCGCGTGTTCCCCAGCCGCCAAAGCCGGTGGGGATCAGCATAGCGACCAGACAGAACGGTATAATCGTCAGGCCTGCAATCCACGGCAGGCTGGAGCCCATGGCATGAGCCGTTATTAGGAAGACGGCGACATAGGCGAAGAGAATAGCGGCGCTTGTTGAGATTTGAAACAGCCATGCCTTGCGCCGGACGAAGACGTTGAGCAGGCTTTCAAAAAGGTTGCTCTCCACGTTTCGCCTTTCGATCCATATGGTGATCAGTATGACGGCGGCGATTGCGGCTATGCCGAGGATGATGAAATGCCACGAATACTGAACATTGTCGCTGTTCGACACGAAGGGCCAGATGGACAGGCCAATCAATGCCAGAAGAAAAAGCGCAATCTGTCCGGAAAGCCTTTCGAAGATAACGGCCTTTGCGGATTGTTTCCACCCACCGTGCTCATCGCTGCGCATTCTCCAGGCTCTCAACGCATCACCACCCATGCCGCCCGGCAGGGTTTGGTTCAAAAGGCTGGCGACGTAGTATTCCCGAATTGCCGTGAAAGGCGCAATATCCTGGCCAAGACGTCTCGCAGTGAAGCGCCACCTCAGTGCCGAGAGCACGATTTGCACCTGTACCAGCGCGAGGCAACATATGATCGCGGTCCAGGAGATGCGCGACAGCGATTGTGCAAGACCCGCCAGATCCGCGCGCAGGATGATGATGATCAGGAGCGCCAACGTGGCGACGGACACGAATATTCGCAGTTTGTTCAAGCGCGGGCGCCTCTGTATTTTGCCTGTTTTTCCAATAGAATCCTACGTGCAGGAGACGGGAGCAGATTGCAGTGATGCGCCAAAGCCGAGTGGATCTCAAACACATTAACTTGAGAGCTGTGGTCGGCGCAGTTCTTTTCTCCCTCACCGCATTTCTGGCTTTCACGCTTCCCGACCACCCGGACGCTCTGGGAATGGATGCATTTTTGCGTTTGCCGCTTGAGTGGCCTGTCATCGCCATCCTCGTGCTGATGACGCGGGGTTTCCTCAGGCGTCTCATCATCTATCTCTGTGCTTTGTTGGTGTTTGTTGTTCTCTTTCTGAAAATCGCAGATATCGGTGTGCAGACAGCGTTCCAGCGGCAGTTCAATCCCTATCTGGATTTGAAGATGCTGGCAGATGGCTGGAACCTGATTTCGGGCACGATCGGAACGCCCGCTGCCCTCATAGCTTTGACGGGCGGCATCCTTATTGTCCTGCTGGTGGTCATCATTTTTCTGAACTCGCTGCGGCAAATGGCTGAGGCCCAAGCAAGCCTTCGCAGACTGTTCATCGGCGTTTTTGCATGCATTATCGCAGGAGCTGTAAGCCTTTTTTGGATCGACAGGACCCGTGTGGAGTTGGCTACACCTACCTATCTGACTGGGCGGCTCGGCCTCGTCGTCCGCTCTTTCGCTGATATGCAGGTGTTCGAAAAACAACTCGGGGCAGGCCTTGGTCCGCGCGATGGAACCGGTCTGTTCCAGGCGGTGAAGGGCAAAAATGTGTTTGTCATTTTTGTGGAGTCCTACGGGCGTTCGGCAGTGGATGACCCGCGATACTCAGGCGTGACCTTACCCCGGCTCTCGGCAATGGAAACCCAGATCGAAGCGATAGGCCTGCAGGCGGCAACCGGCTGGGTCACATCCCCCACGGTCGGCGGGCTGAGCTGGCTGGCCCATGGCACGTTGCTCTCCGGCCTGTGGGTCGATAGCCAGGCGCGCTATGACCGTCTGATGATCAGCCGCCAGCCGAGCTTGAACCGGCTGTTCCTGCAGGCTGGTTGGCAAACGGTTGCGGTCATGCCTGCCATCACGATGGCGTGGCCTGAGGCCGACTATTATGGCTACAACCAGATCCTGTCCGCAACTGGCCTGGAATATCGTGGCAAGCCATTCAACTGGGTCACGATGCCGGATCAGTACACCCTGTCTGCCTTTGATCGACTGGCTTTGAAGCCCGCATCGTTGCGCGGTCAAAACGTGATGGCTGAAATTGCCCTCATCTCCAGTCATGCACCCTGGACGCCCGTGCCAAAACTTGTTGATTGGGACGCAGTTGGCGATGGTTCGATTTTCAATGGTCAAGCCACCAGCGGTGATCCTCCTTCTGTCGTTTGGGCTAATCCCGAGCGCGTTAGTAGCCAGTACATTCAAACCATCGATTATTCGCTGGCGACACTCGGGGACTTCATGGCAAGGCAGGGGAAGGGCGCGGTCTACATCATCCTCGGAGACCATCAGCCCGCCTCCATCATTACAGGTCGAGACGCGTCGAGAGCGGTGCCGGTGCATATCGTTACAGACGATGCACAGCTTCTCGCCCGCTTCCGAAAAGATGGGTTCACCAGCGGAATGACACCGGTCAATGCGACTGAGGAGAGGCCGATGAGCGGGCTACGCCAGCTGTTAATCGATGCTTTCAGCAACGTAGACAAATAGCGACCTGGACGCGGCCTGCCCATATTCGACTTTCCTGTCTGGCAAGTGCGAAGATCCATATTTCTCCCTTGACTGGCAGGCGTGGGATCAGGCCTACTTCAACGGGATGGCACCAATGATCCCGCACTGGTATCCATGGCAAAATTGTAAGCTAAAAGCTTGATCCTGTTCAGCCAAACCAAGCTACCTCTCTCAGACGATTGGTATGTGGCTGGAACCATTGAGCGGGTCTGAGCTTGTTACCGCATTATCTTAATCGTCGCATCTCTGATACGAATGGCTGGCGCCGTTGCGGTGTCGCCTTGGGAGTAAATGCACTTGAATTTCCTGGATGATTTCGACTGGTCAAAGACCCCGCTCGGACCAAAAGACCAATGGTCAGTTGCTCTGCGGACCACCTACGATCTCATCACGGCATCCGGATTTGGCATGTGCGCGACATGGGGCCCGGAAGGTACCTTCCTTTATAATGACGCCTATGCGGTATTTCTCGGCGACCGCCATCCTAAGGCTCTTGGCCAACCGATCATGCAGGTCTGGCCTGATGTATGGGATGAGATCAAACCCCTCATTGATCGCGCCATGGCAGGAGAAACCATTCGCCTCGAGAACCTGCATCTGACGATGACCCGTAACGGATATGAGGAAGACACCTATTGGACGTTTTCCTACAGCCCTTTGCGTGATGGTGACCTGATCGCAGGCTTCCTGAATGTCGCTCACGACACGACGGCCCTCGTCTTTGCGCAAAACCGTGACCGCGTGAATGCTGAGCGGGTGCAACTGGCGCTCGGCGCGGGCGCAATTATCGGCACATGGTTTTGGGACATACCGACGGACCGCTTTACCATCGATGCTGCATTTGCGGATAGTTTCGGGCTCGACCCGGCACTCGGCAGGACGGGTATACCGTTGGAGCAGATCATATCGACGGTGCATCCCGATGATCGCGACGGCTTAATCACAGCCATCAATGAAGTCATTTCTCGTGGGGGTGCCTACGCACATCAATACCGTGTCCTGCGCCGTGACGGGAAATACTACTGGATCGAAGCCAATGGGCGTGTCGATCTTGCCGAAGATGGCTCTCCTTCCAGTTTTCCCGGCGTCTTGATCGATGTCGAAGAGCGCCGTGCTGTAGAGGCCGAACGTGACCGGGCCATTTCCATGTTGCGTGCGCTGAATGACCAGTTGGAGCAACGCGTTTCAGATCGCACATCCGAGTTGCTGAAAGCGCAGGACGCTTTGCGCCAGTCCCAGAAGATGGAGGCCGTTGGCCAACTGACAGGCGGGCTTGCGCACGACTTCAACAATCTTCTTGCGGGTATTTCGGGAAGTCTCGAACTCATGGGACGCAGATTGTCTCAAGGACGCACGAACGAGCTGGATCGATATCTTTCGGCGGCGCAAGGGGCCGTCAAGCGGGCGGCTGCGCTTACCCATCGATTGCTGGCCTTTTCCAGACGCCAGACGCTTGATCCAAAGCCTACCGATATCGACAAGCTGATTGTCGACCTGCAGGACCTGATACAGCGTACCGTCGGCCCGTCTATCGATATTGAGGTCACGAAGGCATCCGAAACATGGAAAACGCTGGTAGACCAGTCGCAGCTTGAAAATGCTGTCCTCAATCTTTGCATCAATGCGCGGGACGCCATGCCGGATGGTGGCAAAATCACCATCAGAACGGAAAATACGACAATTGAAGCGCAGGCGACGGATGAAGGCGGCACTTCGGCGGGCGAGTATGTTTGCTTGCGAATTACAGACACAGGCACGGGCATTCCCGCAGATGTGATCGACAAGGTCTTCGAGCCGTTCTTTACCACCAAGCCGCTGGGGCAGGGCACAGGTCTCGGCCTTTCTATGATCTACGGATTTGCAAAACAGTCCGGGGGAAAAGTCGAAATATCATCCGAGCAGAATGTTGAAACCACAGTCTGCATCTATCTTCCGCACCATATGATGGAAGGAGATATAGCCCATGAGACCGTCGATTCCCGCACGCCCGGTGGGGCCAGAGCAGAGGAAACCGTGCTGGTCGTCGACGACGAACCAACAGTCCGGATGCTGATTTCCGATGTGCTTCAGGAGTTCGGTTACACCGTGATCGAAGCCGCAGACAGTGCGACGGGCTTGAAGATTTTGCAGTCAGATGTCGGTATTGATCTGCTGATTAGCGATGTCGGCCTTCCAGGAGGGATGGATGGACGCCAAATGGCAGATGCCGCGCGCCTCAGTCGTCCCGGATTGAAGGTTCTGTTTGTGACTGGATATGCGGAAAACGCCGCTGTCCGGGACGGCAAGCTTGATCCTGGTATGGCTGTGCTGACCAAGCCTTTTGCAGTGGAAACGCTCGCGGCTCAGGTTCGCGAACTCATCGTGTGAACTCGGGCAGTCGATCCGATTGACCGCCCGGTTCTCACATATGCGTTTCTAGCTATCCGTTCCGCGCTGCTGGGCTATCGCCATGGCGAAGACACCGTTTCCGACGCTCCAGTCCGAATAATCGTTTTCGTGCATGAATATGAAAACATCTTTCGGAGAAACGGCTGCCTTTGCTTCGAGATTTCTGGTGATGGCCGCGTAGAGTGCGCGCTTCATTGCGTCGCTGCGACCTCTGCGCATCGTGATTTCAACGACGATCACATTGTCTGAACGCGCAATGCCGTTGAAGCTCCGGTCAAAAAAGAAGTCGCTACCCTGGTACTCGCTGACCAGATTGAACAATTCGTCCTCTGGCATGCCGATAGCCTCGACCAGCGCATCGTGAATGCCCCGGACGATTTCATGCTTCCTTGATGGTGCTGTTCCCGAGGGTATGGCTGTTTTGACAAATGGCATGCTTGATCTCGCTTTTCGTTTAAATCGATCGGCATTTGTTATCAGATGGAAATCGCTCTCCATATTGACGTGATAGCCGTGTCTATGTGACCTTTGCTCACATGAGAAACCGAAAGAATATACCCGTTGCCGCATTGCGGGCCTTTGAAGCCGCGGCGCGTCACGGTCGGCTTGTGACCGCTGCGGAGGAACTGTCTGTTACGCATGGTGCAATCAGCCGCCATGTCAGTCTTCTCGAGACAATGATTGGAACGCAGCTTTTCGAGGGGCCGAGGAATCGTCCGCAACTCACCGCAGAAGGGCGGGTGCTGGGCTTTGCGCTCACCTCTGCATTCGACCAGATCGAGGATGCGCTAAGGATTGTCAGGCGAGGCGAAGACACCATTCTGGATGTCGCTTGCCTCAGCACATTTGCCATGCGCTGGCTCATTCCGCGTCTTCACGATTTCACGACAAAGCATCCCCGCTACGATGTGCGTTTGGCAACAGACGATCGCATGCCGCGAACCCAGGTCGATGTGCAGATTCTTGTGTTGTCGCCCGATGCCGAGATGCCACAGGATTGCTCGCCGCTTTTTCAGGAGCAGCTAGGGCTCATCATCGCGCCTTCCATTGCAAGTGGAAGGGAGCCGCTTGACCATGACGAAGCCTTTGCGCTTCCAAGGTTGGAAACCAAAACGCGCCCGCATGTATGGCAAGAATGGGCCCATCTTACAGGCCAGAAAGATCATGGGAATGGGATACGGGCCAGCATTTTCGATCACTATCACCTGACCATCGAGGCTGTGCTGAACGGATTGGGTGCAGCCATCGTGCCATGGCATCTTGTTGCCGGAGACATCGACTGCGGCCGCCTCGTTGCGCCGTTCGGCTTCCTGCAGAGCGGCCTTCAATACGTTGTGAAGGTCGAGCGGCCCGGACGGCGAAAGACGGAGCATTTTGTGACTTGGCTAAAGGAGGAAATTGCCCAGTTTCCTCAATCGGCACAATGAGCTGATGCCGAAAAGCAAACGCCACCGCGAATTTGCGATGGCGTTTGTGAGAGAAACTGTTCGGTTCAGGCCGTTCTGTAGCGTTCCAGCCAATGGGCGTATGGCGCAGGAAGCGTCCAGGATGGCTTTTCGATACCGAGTTCGAGTGCTGCCTGATATGGCCAATAATTGTTGGCGAGCAGCGGGCGTCCAAGCGATACCAGATCGACAACATCATCCTCGATCAGGCTGTTGGCCTGTTTCGCCTCGCTGATGAGCCAGCTTGTGGTGGCAGGCAGTCCAACTTCACGCCTTACGCGTTGAGCGATGGGTGCCATGAAGGCGGGACCCCACGGAATATTCGCGGTTGGGGTGGAAAACCCGATGCTGACGTCAATAATGTCGAGGCCGCCATCCTTGAAGCGGCGAACCATTTCGATGCCTTCTTCCAGGTCGTCGGAGCCATCGAACTCGGTCACACCGAAACGAGCGGCCAGCGGCAGATGCTCTGGCCAGACATCGCGCACGGCAGCCAACGTCTCGAGCAGAAACCGTGCTCTTCCATCAAAGTCGCCGCCATAATTGTCTGTGCGCTTGTTGGACCATGTCGAAAAGAAACTTTGTCCGAGATAACCGTGCGCGAAGTGAAGCTCAAGCCATTCGAAGCCGGCGGCCAGCGCCCGCTTGGCGGCAGCGACGAAGTCTGCCTTGACCCGCTCAATATCGGCAATCTCCATTGCCTGTGGCACCTTGCCAAGGTTTGCTCCGAAAGCAACGGCGGATGGCGCTATGGTCTCCCAGCCACGCGGATCGGATTCTGGAATGTGATCGTCGCCTTCCCATGGACGATTGGCGCTCGCTTTGCGGCCAGCATGTGCAATCTGGATTCCGGGAACCGCACCGGCAGCCTTCATCAGGCCCACGGCTTTTTTCCAGGGATAGATCTGCTCATCGCTCCAGATGCCTGCACAGCCGGGAGTGATACGACCTTCCGGTGAGACGGCAGTGGCCTCTGCAACGATCAAACCTGCGCCGCCGCGCGCCAGGCCAGCCAAGTGGACATAATGCCAATCATTGATCGTGCCGTTCTCGGCCGAGTATTGGCACATTGGCGATACGACGATGCGATTTCGCAATGTCACGTCTTTAAGGGTGAAGGGGGTAAAAAGGGATGACATGATTGCTCCAACTGATAATCAGGAACCATCATATATGCTTTCGGTATTTCGATTACAATCGAACTATCCAATAAGATTTTCAAATGCTAGGTTACGTCATGCGCGCAATTCCACATCCCTCCATGAAAGACGTCACGCTCACTCAGGTGCTCTACGCGCTCAGTGATCCTGTGAGGCTGGGCGTTGTGCGTCAGTTGGCGAATGACGGGCAGGCCACATGCTCTGCCCTTGATGGGGGAAGGCCGAAGTCCAGCATGTCCCACCATTTCAAAGTCTTGCGCGAAGGTGGTCTTGTTTTCACGCGCACGGACGGGCCGTCACACCTGAATGAGTTGCGTCGTGCCGAGATCGATGAGCGCTTTCCCGGCTTGTTGAACGCTGTCCTTGCCGCATCGGATGAGCAGGGTTGATGGCCACGTTCTGCCACCACCTTGTGGCAATCTTCTTTCAGTCCGGCAGGTCTTTAAGGATCAGGAGCCTATTGCCTGGCGCGTAGGCCACGACCTTTTCTTGCTCAAACGCATCCAGAACGGCGATGATCTCGCTTTGCGAGAAGCCTGCCGCATTCATTGGCATTGCGATGTCGTTCAAATTGAACGACATTTCCGGTGATGCCTTGAGCGTACGCAGACGCTCCAGCAAAGCGACTTCTGTTTCAAAAAATCTGTTCATGTGAGCGTTTATAGGCCTTTTTCCACTCGCATGTCTTTACCTGATCGGCGTTTATCCATCTACGCAGTGGTCTGCGTGCGCCGCCGCTCATAGGTAATGTAGAATTTTACAGTATTGTTTATGTTGAAATATATAAAGCTAATATATCAGTATAAAATATCGATAAAAAGCTTATAATCTACGCTTATTGCTATAAAAAATAAATTTTGAACGTTTCAATTAAGATTGTTTTTACAATCCGGCCTAAGAATGAGTTGGCGGAAACAGATACTCGCCATGGTCGAAATATCCTTGCGGATGGCATGTGACTGACTTTACCTCTCATTGGAGGTTCGGCCTTTTACTTTCGGGCAGTGGGTGGAAGAGGTGCAGTGCGCCGCATATGTGCAGGTCGATGTAGACCTGGGTGCCGGCGGCATGATGCCAACTTCTCCTGGAAGGTATCATGTTCAATTTTCGAGACAGATCCCGCATCGAAGCTATCGTCTGGATCGTGGCTTTTATTATCATTGCGACTTTTGCAGTCATGCTCGATGCCCACGAGGAGATCGATGCATTTTTTAGATCTCACGAACATTATCAATTGGACGAAATCGTCACTGCGCTTGCTATCGCCGGTGCCTTCGGCCTTGCTTATTCCGTTCTGCGCTTGAAAGACCTGTGGGTCGAAGGCAACCGACGTCGTCTCGCCGAAGAAAAGGCCGCAAATGCCGCTTATCACGACGGTCTGACGGGTCTGCCCAACAGGCGCTCACTCGATGCCGCCATCAGCGATTTTGACACACGAAAGTCCAGGCGCTCGAAGCATGCGGCGTTTTCCATAGACCTGACCGGGCTGAAGAAGGTGAACAGCGAACTGGGGCAGGCTGGCGGAGATGCTGTTCTAAAGGAAATTGCTATTCGGCTGCTGCACCTGGAGCCTGACGATAAGGTATTCCACGTTGGCGGTGATCGCTTCATGCTCGTCACCAACAGCCCAAGTTTTTCCAATCCTGAAGCTTATGCCCAACGGATCCTATTCGCTATCTGTCGACCGATTGAGTTTCAGGATGTCTCGATAGAGATCGCCGCAAGCCTCGGCTACGCATCCTTCCCCGACGACGCGAAGGATTTTTCGGGTCTGGTGCGGTTTGCTGAGAGCGCCATGTACGCGGCCAAGAAAAGTGGTCCCAATGTGATACTGGCCTTTACGCCTGCGATGGACAGGAAGGACCGTGAACGTGCGCAAATGCTGGCTGATTTGAAAGCAGCAATTCAAGCCAATACGATTTCTCCCCATTATCAGCCGCTGATAGATTTGAAGACCGGAGAGATTGTGGGTTACGAGGCATTGGCTCGGTGGGAAATTCGGCCCGCTCAATTTGTTCCGCCGTGCGATTTCATTCCCCTGGCTGAGGAGACTGGACTGATCTCGGCGCTGACCGAACGCCTGTTCCTGCAAGCATGCAAGGATGCAATGACGTGGCCCCCGCACACGATCCTCGCTTTCAATCTATCGGCTTCCCTGTTGGCAGACCGACTCCTAGGCCTTAAAATCCTGAAAATCATCAATGAAACGGGCTTGGCGCCACAGCGCGTTGAACTTGAGGTGACGGAAAGCGCGATTATTCTGGATGCCGAAAGCGCGCAATTCGTTCTCAACAATCTTGTTCAAACAGGAATCAAGCTTGCTCTTGATGATTTTGGCACGGGGTATTCCAGTCTGTCGCAACTCTCGAGTTATCAGTTCCATACACTGAAAATCGACCGTAGCTTCATTTCGAGTTTTGAAGTGTGTGAGAAGCAGGACAAAATCGTGAAAGCGATTATTGCCCTGGGCGCAGGCTTGGGAATGAAGGTGACTGCTGAGGGCATCGAGAACGAGGGTCAACTCGCAAAGCTGGAAGCGCTGGGCTGTGATCTGGGGCAGGGTTATCTGCTGGGCAAACCGATGTCCGCGAAAGCCTTACGGTCACACAAAGTGTTCCGCATCCATAATCTCATGCCAGCAGAAACCAATCATTCAGCGTAATGCCGGGCACCCTGATATCGCTGCATAACAGCATGGATCATTAACCATGCCAACGTGATCGCCCCGACCATTTACCTCTTGCAAAGAGAAATGACCGAGGTTGTGGCTCGCTGGAATGAATACCAGGAGCAATGGAAAATGGCGAAAATTCTGATTACCGAAGATGAAGACGCATTGCGCGTCTTCGTGGCCCGCGCATTGCGCCTGGATGGCCACGAAACCCACGAAGCCGCTGATGGTGAGCAGGGGTTCGAGAAGCTGAGCGAACATACGTTCGATCTTCTGCTCTCTGATATCCGCATGCCGGTCATGGACGGGATCGAGCTGGCGCATCGCGCTTCATCGCAATTTCCGAACCTCAAGATCTTGTTGATGACGGGCTATGCCGAACAGCGTGAACGCGCCGATGACCTGATGGAAAAGATCATCGACGTTGTTCCGAAGCCTTTCGCGCTGCCTGATATTCGCAAGGCGGTCGCACGCGCACTCGCTGCGCCCCATGCTTGACGTGAATGCTAGTCGGATTTTGCGTCCGCAAGTGCGTTCAGTCGACCGATGATGGCGGAAAAATCATAGGGCTTGGAGAAGAATTCTGCCGATTCTGGCAGGTCGATATCATCGGGTGTCAGTCGGCCTGATGCCACGATGATCCCCGCCTCCGGGAAACGCTCAGCCACGACGTGGGCCAGGTCGATGCCGGTCAGTTCTCCTGGCATCTGAATATCTGTGAACAGCAAGTGCACGGTGTGCTCGGAGATGAGAACCATCGCCTCGTCAGCCGTTTCAGCCTCAATGATGCTGAAACCAGCGTCTTCGAGGGCATCAATCAGCGTCAACCTTATTAAAGGCTCGTCTTCCACCACCAGCACTGTACGCACACGTCACCTCCATTGAAGTCTTGTGCAGGAACCCGTAGAGCTTGGATGGGTTCCATGTCGTTTTTCGACAAGAGGGTGCCTTTGCGATGTGCCTGCCATGTTGACACAGCGCCTCGGTGACCCCGCCAGCAAATGCCAAGAGCGCCCGGACGTATGTCCGGTGCGGTCAGTTTCGAGAGGGAGACGCTTCAATGACGATCCAGGGACCAGCCCAGCCTGAGTGGAATGCAAGGGAGCTGCGCAATGCCATCAAGTCAGCGGGTGTTGCACTCTGGACATGGAGCGTGGGTGACGACAATTTCGTGATGGATGCCAAGGGCTATGAGCTGTGGGACCTCTCTGCGAAGGCGTCGTTGAAGTTTGAAGACCTGTCCATCAAGGTTCACCCCGCCGATCGAGACCGAGTAAGGGCATCGTTTGTTGCTGTAAAAGCTTCTGACGGACCATTCGAAATCGATTTTCGCATTTTGACGAGCAATGAGGAGGTGCGTTGGATTTCTGCGCGCGGCGAGGGGAACGAAGGTTGCGCCGACTCCGACAAGATGTCGGGAATTTTCCTAGATGTGACGGGCCGCAAACAGGCAGAGGAAGGTCATGAACTGCTTGCCGGTGAAATGAGCCACCGCGTTAAAAATCTGCTGGCACTCGCATCGGGCTTGACGACCATCACTTCCCGCTCAACCGAGACGAAAGAGGAAATGGCGCTGCAGCTGACGCAACGCCTGGCCGCACTCGGGCGCGCACATGATCTGGTGCGGCCTTTGCCCGATGGGCAGGGAAGTGCTGCGTTGCTGGGAGATTTGTTTGCCGTGCTGCTTGAACCTTACGATGACACCGGCGCGTTTTCAGGCCGGGTGCGCGTGGCTGTGCCGCGCATGGGCCTTGGGGAAAAGGCGGCAACGGGCATCGCTTTGATGATCCACGAGCTGGCAACGAACTCCCTTAAATACGGTGCGCTTTCCACCGCGGAAGGATTGCTCGATATTTCGGGAAGCAAAACCGGCGACGACATTGAGATTGTCTGGTCCGAACAGGGGAGAAAGGCAGCACCTCCTAAAACCACCGAAGGATACGGGAGCAAGTTGCTGAACCGCACCGTCACAGGTCAGCTCGGCGGCTCTATTGAGTATAACTGGACCGATGGCGGCGTGTTGATAACGTTGCGCATGAAAGGCAGCTTTCTGGCCCGCTGAGGCCATGACGGTTCCCGTGCGTCAGCGCGCAACGAGCTGCATGTTGAGTGGTTTTTCAGGGCGCAGCGTTAGCCGCATGATCGGCTTTGGAGCGTGTGTTTGAATGGCTGCAAGGCGTACCTTCTGCAAAAGCACCGCCAGAATGGCCACAGCCTCCATCACGGCGAAGGCATTGCCAATGCAAACGCGGGGTCCAGCGCCAAACGGCATGTAAGCGTAGCGATGCCTTGATTTGCTGGCCTCTGGATTGAAACGCTCCGGATCGAAGACCTCGGCGTCAGGCCAGATCGAGGCATGTCGATGGACCGCATAGATCGGCACCATAAGGACGGTGCCGGCGGGAATGAGATATTCACCGAGGCGGAAATCCTGCAAGGCCGTGCGCGTGATGACAGGTGCTGGTGGATAGAGCCGCATCGCTTCGGAAAAGACCTGGCGGGTATAGGTCAGCTTCGAGATGTGGTCACTTGGCAGATCCTCACCTTCCGTCACCCCGTCAATTTCGTTGAGCACCTTTTCCTCAATCTCTGGATGGCGAGCCAACAGGTCGAATGTCCAGGCCAGTCCGAGCGCCGTGGTTTCATGACCCGCGGTGATGAAGGTCATCAGATTGTCCACGATTTCCATGTCGTTCATTGTTCTGCCCGTCTCAGGATCCGCTGCCGAGAGAAGCATTGAGACCAGATCGGTCCGTTCTGCGGGCGTAGCGCGCCGTGTCTCAACAACGCGCATGAGGCTTGACCGCAGGAATTCAACAGCCGCCCTTGCCTTGCGGCGGCCGGGATAGGGCAGCCACTCCGGTGCTTTCAAAATACCTAGTGCAAGGGTCCAGCCCGTTGGCTTCAGAAAGTCGGAAATGCTGCGTTCCACCCTGTCGACGTCAATCCCGTGGCCGCCCGACATCATGCTCTCCACGATGATGTCGAATGTGGTGTGCATCATCTCGTGACCGATATCGATATTTTTCGAGCTGTTTGCCAGCCACTTGTCTCGCGTCCGCTGCGCTGCCGCAATCATCATCGGCTGCAACTCCAGAAGCTTATCGTGCCGAAATGCGCCAGCAACGGATTGGCGCTGCCATTTCCAATGTGCACCATCGGCCGTCAACAGGCCCTGGCCAAGGGCTGGCCCCAGTGCGCGTCGAACCTGATCGCCTTTGCACAAGGCGTCAGCATTTTTGACCAGTGCTTCATGGATGAGGACCGGATCGGCAATATGCACGGTCATCTGTCCGGCGGTCTTTGAGAAGACAACGGGCTCCGTAAAAATCGACGGAGGAATGGCGTCGAGCGGATTGCGAATGATGGCCGCAAGAATTCTGGGCGTTGATTGCGGGGTGACAGGAAAACGCTTCGCCGTTTGTTCCTCAGCTCCGGTCGTCATGTCCATGGCATCTATCCTTGATTGCGGGCGGCAACGGTTATAGTTCATTAAGGTGTTCACCCAAATAAAAGTAAGGTGGGCACCTTAATTCTGCAAGGGCAATGCAATGAAATCGACGATGCGTGTTGGCAGCGACAAAAAACTAAGCACACGAGATCGCATTCTCGAAGCGAGCCTTGCCTTGTTGAATGAAAAAGGCCCAGACCGAGTGACGACGGCGGAGATTGCACGCACGGTCGGCATCAATGAAGGCAACCTCTATTACCATTTCAAGACAAAAGAAGCTCTTCTGGTCGCTTTGTTTCGGCAACTCGAAGCAGATGCGATCGCGTTTTCATCAGCCATCGGTGCCAATGAGATAACCGAGGCGGGCGCCTATGCAGCCTTCATGCGCGACTGGTTTTCGATTGTCTGGACGCATCGCTACATGTTCCGTGATCTTCCCGGCGTTATGGCCAACGCGCCTTCCCTGAGAGAGCCAATCGGCGTTTTGAGTGGTGCCATACGTCTTGCTGTGCAAGCGGGGATCACACAAATGGGGGATGTCGGTCTGATCGACATTCCGGAGGGTGAGGCCGCCGCACTCTTGGCAAATGTCTGGATCGTATCCACCTATTGGGCGGTCTATCTCAGCCTGCAGGAAGGTGTTGAGGACTTGCGTCCGCACCATCTCGATTGGGGGCTAAACCAGGTGACCAGCCTCTTCAGGCCTTATCTTTCACCCAGCGCATTGCAAGAATTGCAGGCGCTGCTGGCGAAACCTTTCGCAACAGGTGAGCGGTCCTGAGCAAGCTATGTCTTTTTGCATGGCTGCGGTGCAATGTCGTCTGTTTATTGTGCGTTCGAATTTGGTATGTTGTTTTCATCGAAGCGATGCACCTCCTCCCGCAAAGCTTCGAATTCAGACGGCCCACTCCTCCTCCCAGGGCCCGTCTGTCGGAACAGCGGCACTACTCCTCCCAGCCGTTGTTCGGTTCTTTTCGAAAAGCCTGCCGCACCTCCTCCCGCGGCAGGCTTTTTCGTTTGAGCTTATGCTGGGGCGGCTTTCAAATTCCGATCGCACGACTGGTCAAGCCGCAAATACCGGCTCGCCGCCTATCCATGTGCTGATGATCGCATGTTCCTGATCCAGCACGACGAAGTCAGCGTCGCATCCGGGCTTCAACGATCCTTTCGCGTCGCCGACACCTGCGGCTTGCGCGGGATAGACCGTCGCCATGCTGATGGCTTCCGAAAACTCGATGCCGAGGACTTTGTGGATGAAGAGCACCGACGACAACATGTCTATATCGGCGCCGGCAAGGGTTCCGTCGGCAAGCGTGAGCCGTCCGTCTTTCCGATAAATCTGCCGACCGTTCAGCAAAAGACCGGCAATATCCGTTCCAATCGTCGACATGGCATCGGTGACGAGGAAGACATGGCCGGGGCCGCGCTTTGCACGGATCGCGGCACCCAAGGACGCAGGGTGCACGTGAAAGCCGTCTGCGATGATGCCACAGGAAAGCTCTCCCAGATCGAGCGCGGCTCCAACCAGGCCGGGCGAGCGGTTTTCCAGCGGGCTCATGGCATTGAAAAGATGTGTCACCACGCGCGCGCCAGCATCGGCATAGGTCTTGGCGGTCTCGTATGTCGCGTTGGTGTGACCCAGGCTGACGATAAAACCGGCCTCTGCGAGTGACTTCACTTGCTCAACCGTTGTGTTTTCCGGCGCGACCGTAATCATCAGCGCATCGAACTTGTCTGCGACAGCGAGCAAACGCTGAAGATCAACATCCTCCATCGGCCGGATCAGCGCAGGATGATGCGTGCCTTTGCGCGCCACGGAAAGATGTGGCCCTTCCAGGTGCAGGCCAAGGAAGCCTGGAACACCAGCCGTCTTCGCGTCAAGGCCAGCCTTGATTGCCGCAGCCGTAATCTCGGGCGTATCCGTTATCAGCGTCGACAGAAGGGATGTGGTGCCGAATTTGGCATGGGCCGCGCAGATCTGGCGTATGCCGTCGACGGATTGGTCGTCGTTGAGCATGACGCCCCCGCCGCCATTGACCTGCAAATCGACAAAGCCGGGAATGATGGTTGCGCCATTTGCGTCAATCCGCTCATGCCCTGAGGGGATTTCTGTCACAGGCACGATGCCCAAAACCTTGCCGTCGCTCAGCACAAGGGCACTGTTCTCATGCCAGGAAAAGCCATCGAAAATCCGGGCGTTTGTCAGCACTCTTTCCATGGTCAGTGGGTCTCCGTGACTTTCTTAAGAGCGGGCGGCGCGTCAGGATTGAAGCCTCGCGACCGAGACCATGCCTCCACGAAGCCATAGAATGGAACGATGAGTGTCAGCGCATTGGTCAGCGGATGCCCTGTCTCTACAAAGGGTAGACGGCGCGCGTGCGATGCGCCATCAGCCGTGATAAAAGAAAGTGCGCCTTTTTCACCGAGACTGTCTGCCGTCGCAAGGACAGAGGAAAACGCGGCATCCCGCGCCGCAAACGTCACCACCGGAAACCGTCGGTCGACAAGGGCCACCGGGCCGTGCAGAACTTCGGCGCTGGAATAGGCCTCGGCATGCATTTCCGATGTTTCCTTGAACTTCAGCGCAGCCTCGCTGGCAATGGCCAGAGATGGGCCCCGGCCCAGCATGAAAAGCGATTCAGCGTTGCCCAACTCATCGGCCAAAGCCTGCCAATCCAGCGTGATTGCCTGCGCCAGTTTTTCCGGCAGTTGTTGAATGGAGCGCTGTAGCTCCGCGTCAACAGTCCATTCAGCCAGAATGGCAAGGCCCGCCAACACCGAATTGAAGAAGGACTTCGTCGCCGCAACGGCAAGCTCAGGGCCTGCATTGATATCGAGAGCATGTTCTGACGCATCTGACAAAGGCGAGGGCTGGGTGTTCGTCAACGATATCGTCAGCGCACCAGATGCGGCTGCTGATTGGGCTAGCGCGACAATATCGGGGCTTTTGCCGGATTGCGATATAGAGATGGCCGCTGCGCGATCCAGTTTCAGCGATTTGCCGTAGATCGAGGCTAGCGAAGGACCAATGGAGGCCACGGCACGCCCTGCCTGCTGCTCAATGGCATATTTCAGGAAATGGGCTGCATGGTCTGACGACCCTCTGGCGATGGTAATGAGAAAATCCGGGTCGCGATCCCGCAACGCCTTGCCAGCACTTTGCAAGGCATCATGCGAGCGGCTGAGAAGACGGCTGGCGGCGTCGGGTATTTCGTCAATTTCCTGGCGCATATGCGTTGGCATAGTATTCTCTTTTCTGTCAGTTCAATGGCCGCATCAGCCGTCAGTCAGGGTCATTTCCGCAACGAAGTCATAGGCATCACCGCGATAAAGCGAGCGGGTCAGTTCCACCACACGGCCGGAATCCAGATAGGAAATGCGCTCGATGGCAAGGCCCGCAGAGCCTTCCGGCACCGCCAGCAAAGCCGCATCCTCGCGCGTCACGTTGCAGGCTGAAATGCGCTGTACGGCACGAACCGGCCTATAACCTGTGCGATGCAATTCAGCGTAAAGCGAGGTCGTGACCGCGTGAGGGTCCGGCAGGATATCTGAAGCAAGGCTCGCCCGCTCGATGGCAAGCGGCAATTCATTGGCAATGCGCAGACGCTCCAGCCGTGCCACCATCATATCGACCTTTAGGCCCAGCATCATCATCTCGTCCGATGACGGGTGAAAAAGTCCGCGCCCCAGCCATTCCGAGCGGGTCACATAACCACGCCGCGCCATGTCTTCGGTAAAGGACGTCAGCCGTGACAAGGGCTGTTGCAGACGCGAGACGGGTTTCATGACGAAAGTGCCAGAGCCGTGCTTGCGGTTCAACAGTCCGTCCTTCACCAGATCATCCACCGCCTTGCGGACGGTGACCCGGCTCACATTGGCAAATTCAGCCAGATCGCGTTCCGGCGGCAGCGCCTGTCCGTGGCTGAGTTTGCCAGATAGGATCGCATCTTCAAGCGATTGGCGGAGCTTCACGTAAAGCGGTCCTGATCCGCTGGATTGAAGATCATCGGGAGAGAGAAACTGTGATAACCCCTCCATCATGCAGCCCCTTCCATCTCGTTCACGAAGGTTGCTTTCGCAAGGGCGACAGCACCGCAGAGCGCATCTTCGGCTGGAGGTGCAAGGCGTTCACGATGGCGCGCCGCGAGATAGGGCGCATAAAGTGCCGATAAGCCACCCAGCAGACACAGCCTGCCGCCGCTCGTTAGCTCTGATACCCGGTCAAGCGATGCGTCGATGAAGCCAGCGGCCTGTTTCAAAATGGAGAGTGCCGCCTCATCGCCAGCTGTGGCAAAATCGAAAACGCGGGGTGCGAAGCGCGCGTAATCGCCGGGCTTTGCGCTCTGCGAAAATGCGACCATCTTGCGTGGTTGATTGGAGAACTCTTCAAGAAGCGCACGGGTCATGGTCGTTTGCGGAGCGATGCCGTCACAGGCCAGCAGGCTTTCCTGCAATGCCATCTGGCCCAAACGTCCGCCACTTCCCAGATCTCCGAGATGATAGCCCCAGCCGCCCACATAGTGGATAACGCCTGCGCTGCGGGCGATATAGATTGTACCGGTGCCGAGAATAGCCACCGCCCCATCTCCGTCCCCCAGCGCGCCCTGAAGCGCAATCAGCCCGTCGGATTCGATCACGGAATGGCGAAAGGGCAGGCGTGGCATCACATAGGCGACGGTATTTTCGACGTGGTTACCCGCGAGGCCAAGATACGCGCTGGCGTCTTCAATGAGATTTGCATCGAGTCCCGCATCCACAAAAGCTGCTTTCGCAGCATCCGCGATATTTGCGATTGCTGTATCCGGCGCCGTCATGATGTTGGATGCGCCGCTTTTGCCCCGACCGAGAATTCGGCCTGATGCATCAGCGACTGCCGCCCGGCAACTTGTGCCGCCACCGTCGATTCCCACGAGATATCGCTGCATGAAACTGTCTCCTGAAAAGAAGATACCAAAAAAATACCAATATCCAAGAGAGAAAAATTAATTTCCATTAAAATCTAAATAAGCAATAGGAATCAATCCATTAATCAGACGTTTCTCGCTTCCTGGCCTCAAAAGTAAATCTAATATGAAAAGATGCTGGACAATTGGTATTTTTTTGGCATTAAATTCGGCGGCAGGGAGTTTTTTGATGAGCGCTGGCGGAACTGAAGGTTTGCACGAAAAGGCGAAGGGCCTCGACACTATGGTGCCGGGTGACATTCTGTTGCTTTTGAGCGCGGGCCAGCAGGAGGCGGCGCAATCTGTCAATGCCGCTCATGACGCAATTGAACGTGCATCGGCACTTGCCGCGGATGCAATCGCGGCAGGGCGCAAGCTGGTTTATGTGGGCGCGGGCAGTTCCGGGCTGATGGCGATGGCCGACGCATTGGAATTGCCCGGCACTTACGGCATCGGGCGTGAACAGATTGCCATCCTGTTTGCCGGTGGCGCCAGCAATCTCTCCGATATGCCCGGCGCGCCCGAGGATGATGTCGAGCAGGCGAAGATCGACGCCGGGATCATCGTTGAAGGTGACTGTGTGGTTGCTATCACGGCAAGCGGATCGACACCTTATGCCCTGGCTGTCGTGCAGGTTGCGCGGGAAAGAGGCGCGAAAGTCGTAGCGATTGCCAATAATGTCGGCGCAAAAATCTTCGATATGTCGGATGTGTCGGTTCTTCTTAAAACGCCGCCGGAATTTGTATCGGGTTCAACCCGCATGGGCGCTGGAACGGCGCAAAAAATTGCGCTGAACATGTTTTCGACATTGATGGCCATTCGCCTCGGCCATGTGCATGACGGCTATATGGTCAACCTGCGGGCGGACAACAAGAAACTCGTTGAGCGCGCTGCACGGATCGTATCCGGCGTGACCGGCGTGGAGATAAGCGAAGCTGGACGATTGGTGGAAAAGGCGTCCGGCTCCGTGAAGATCGCTATCCTGCTTGCAGCAGGCGCGAAGACGAAGAATTCAGCTGAGCATATGCTGGAGGAAAGCGGCCACAACGTTCGGCGCGCGCTTCAGCTGATCGGCGAATGAGACTGGCAAAAATCACAGTTGTTGAGCGCCTTGAGGGCGTTACATCAAGAGGGAGAACAAGATGACCCGCACTATCACCAAGGCACTGCTAGTGGGCGCAAGCCTGTTTGGCTATGCAGGCCTCGCATCTGCGCAGGACGTGACGCTGACGATCGAAAGCTGGCGCAACGACGATCTTGCGATCTGGAAGGACAAGCTTATTCCAGCGTTTGAAGCCAAGAACCCCGGCATCAAGCTCTCGTTTCAGCCTATGGCACCGACCGAATACAATGCGGCACTGAATGCCAAGCTGGAATCCGGTTCCGCTGGCGATCTCATCACCTGCCGCCCGTTCGATGCTTCGCTGGAGCTTTTCAAGAAGGGCTATCTCGGCGACCTGACCAAGAATGCCGGCATGGCGAATTTCTCCGACGTGGCAAAGACCGCATGGTCCACGGATGATGGCGCTCAGACTTTCTGCGTACCGATGGCCTCGGTTATCCATGGCTTCATCTATAACAAGGACGCTTTTGAAGCGTTGAAGATCGAGGTTCCGAAGACGCAAGCTGAGTTCTTCGCTGCTCTCGACAAGATCAAGGCTGATGGCACGTACGTTCCGATGGCGATGGGCACCAAGGATTTGTGGGAAGCCGCGACCATGGGTTACCAGAATATCGGTCCCAACTACTGGAAGGGCGAAGAAGGCCGTCTTGCGCTGATCAAGGGTGAGCAGAAGCTGACCGATGCCGACTGGGTCAAACCTTACGAAGTGCTGGCCAAGTGGAAGGATTACCTCGGCGACGGTTTCGAAGCCCAGACCTATCCTGACAGCCAGAACATGTTCACGTTGGGCCGCGCCGCCATTTACCCGGCCGGTTCCTGGGAAATCTCTGGCTTTAACGCGCAGGCACAGTTCAAGATGGGCGCATTCCCGCCACCCGTCGAGAAGGCAGGTGATACTTGCTACATCTCCGACCATACCGATATCGGCATGGGCATGAATGCAAAGTCGAAGCACCCTGCTGAAGCTGCAAAGTTCCTGGAATGGGTTTCTTCGGCAGAATTTGCAGACCTTTACGCGAACGCTTTGCCGGGCTTCTTCAGCCTGAACAAGACAGCCGTGAAGATGGCTGACCCTGTTGCACAGGAATTCGTATCTTGGCGCGAAAAGTGCAAGCCAACCATCCGCTCCACCTACCAGATCCTGTCACGCGGCACGCCTAACCTCGAAAACGAGACCTGGGTCGAATCCGCCAATGTGATCAACGGTACGGATACGCCAGCTGTCGCCGCTGAAAAGCTGCAAAAGGGCCTCGACGGTTGGTATAAGCCTGCCAAGTAAGCCGACCTGTTCAAGCATGGCGGTTCAACAACCGCCATGCTCTTGCACATCTCCTCAATCGCATGAGAGCCGGATCATCGGTCGCGCGGACATGGTTCCGGGTAACACGGCTTCCTTTTTCCAATTGTTCGGACTGGTCCCATGAGCGCCGATATGATTTCAGACGATCAACGACCGATCAGGCGGCCCGTCCGCTGGCACATCTTCGTGTTCATGCTGCCAGCCTTTCTTGTCTATACCGCCGTGATGATCATTCCCTTGGGCAGCACACTGTGGCTTTCCTTTTTCAACCAGGTGGATGGTCAGAAAGTATTCGTCGGCCTGCAAAATTTCAGAACACTGTTTGGGGACGAGCGCTGGTCTGCCGATCTCTGGAATGCGCTCCTCAACAACACGATCTTCTTCATCATTCATATGCTGGTGCAAAACCCCATTGGCGTGGCTCTTGCAGCTTTGCTTTCGCTGCCGAAACTCCGGTTTTCGGCCTTTTATCGCACCGCTATCTTTCTGCCGACGCTTCTCTCCTTCGTCATCGTCGGCTTCATCTGGAAGCTTATTCTATCGCCGCTCTGGGGCGTTGCGCCCACATTGCTTGATCTTGTGTACCTGAAATCGCTGTTTGCGCCGTGGCTTGGCAAGCCCGGCTCGGCACTGATTGCAGTGTCACTGATTTCTGTCTGGCAATATGTCGGCATCCCCATGATGCTGATCTATGCAGCGCTTTTGAACATTCCCGATGAGGTGATCGAGGCTGCGGAAATGGACGGCATTACGGGCTGGAGCCAGTTCTGGAAGATCAAGTTGCCGTTGATCCTACCCTCCGTCGGCATCATTTCCATCCTGACCTTCGTCGGCAATTTCAATGCCTTCGACCTGATCTACACCGTGCAAGGCGCGCTGGCTGGGCCGGACGGATCGACGGATATTCTGGGCACATTGCTGTATCGGACCTTCTTTGGCTTTCAGCTCCAGCTTGGAGATCGCTCCATGGGCGCGACGATTGCAACGGTCATGTTCCTCATCATCTTGGCCGGTGTCAGCCTCTATCTCTTCGCCATTCAGCGCCGCATGCGCCGCTATCAGTTCTGAAGGGCAACAGCCATGTCGAAAGCACGCTCATCCCTGGCTCGCACGCTCGGTGCCCACGCAGTTCTCATCACCTATACGGCCATTGCGCTGTTTCCGGTGGTCTTGACCATCATCAACTCGTTCAAGTCGCGAAACGCGATTTTTCGCAATCCGATGCATCCGCCGCTTCCCTCGACCTTCGATCTGGTGGGTTACACGACGGTACTCGGGCAGGGCGATTTCGTGCACTATATGCAGAATTCGTTGATCGTGACCGTTCTCTCGATTGCACTTGTGCTTTTGTTCGGTGCCATGGCCGCATTTGCGCTGTCGGAATATCGTTTCAGGGGCAATACGTTGCTGGGCCTCTACATGGCGCTGGGTATCATGATCCCGATCCGCTTGGGCACCATCGGCATTTTGCAGGGCATGGTCGCAACAGGTCTGGTCAACACTCGAACCGCCCTTGTTCTGGTCTATACCGCGCAGGGCTTGCCGCTTGCGATTTTCATTCTGTCGGAGTTCATGCGCACGGTTTCCGATGATCTCAAAAATGCCGGGCGCATCGATGGGCTATCGGAATACAAGATTTTCTTTCGCCTTGTGCTGCCGCTGATCCGCCCTTCCATGGCAACGGTTGCGGTCTTCACCATGATCCCGATCTGGAATGATCTTTGGTTTCCGCTCATCCTCGCCCCAAGTGAGGCCACGAAAACCATCACGCTCGGTACGCAAATCTTCATCGGCCAATTCGTGACCAACTGGAATGCCGTGCTCGCCGCGCTTTCGCTGGCAATCGCGCCGGTCCTTGTTCTCTACACGATTTTCTCGCGGCAACTGATCCGCGGTATCACGGCAGGAGCGGTCAAATGAACGCGCAACCTCTGAAAGTTCTGGTCGCCGGTCTTGGCAATATGGGCATGAGCCACGCGTTGGCCTATGCTGCCAATCCCGGCTTCGAGATTGTCGGTCTCGTCAACCGCTCTGCGGTTACCTTGCCCCAACCATTGGCAAACCATCAGATCCTGCCATCCTTTGATGATGCGCTGGCGGAACTGAAGCCGGATCTGTGCTCAATCAATACCTATTCCGACAGCCACGCGGACTTCGCCATCAAGGCTATGGAAGCGGGCTGCCATGTGTTTGTGGAAAAACCGCTGGCAACCACGGTGGCGGATGCGGAGCGTGTTGTTGCGTGCGCCCGCGCCAATGGCCGCAAGCTGGTCGTTGGTTATATTCTGCGCCATCACCCATCGTGGATGAAACTCATCTCCCTCGCGCGGGACCTTGGCGGACCCTATGTGTTCCGCATGAACCTCAATCAGCAGTCTTCAGGCAAGACATGGGCCACCCACAAGGCGTTGATGCACACGACACCGCCCATAGTTGATTGCGGCGTGCATTATGTCGATGTCATGTGCCAGATCACGGACGCCAAACCGGTCTCAGTGCGCGGCATGGGCCTTCGCCTCTCCGAGGAGATTGCGCCAGACATGTACAATTACGGCCACTTACAGGTCACTTTCGATGACGGTTCTATTGGCTGGTATGAGGCGGGGTGGGGGCCGATGATTTCGGAGACGGCTTTCTTTGTAAAGGATGTGATGTCGCCCAAGGGCTGCGTGTCCATTGTGATGGACCCGAACGCAAAGTCTGACGACATCGACACCCATACGAAAACCTCGACAATCCGACTACACAAGGCCGCGACCGGGGCAGATGGCACTTTCATTGAGCCCGACCAGTTTCTCCAGATGGAAGGGGAGCCGGGGCATCAGGAGCTTTGCGACCGCGAGCAGGCCTATGTGTTGAAGGCCATCCGCGAAGACATTGATCTTAACCGACACATGACCGACGCCGTTCAATCGCTGCGCATCTGCCTTGCGGCGGATGAGAGCGCGCGAACCGGTCGCATGGTCGACCTGTGAGACTGGAGAGCATCCGTGGGTAATCTGACACTCAAATCCGTCGCCAAGTCCTTCGGCACCGTCGAGGTGCTGAAAGGCATTGATCTGGAGGTTAAGGACGGCGAATTCGTCATCTTTGTCGGCCCGTCGGGCTGCGGTAAATCCACTCTTCTGCGCACCATCGCCGGACTTGAAGATATCAGCTCTGGCCAGATCGTCATTGACGGTCGCGAAGTCTCTGCCGTGCCACCAGCCAAGCGTGGTATCGCCATGGTTTTCCAGTCTTACGCGCTTTACCCGCACCTGACGGTGAAAGACAATATGGGCCTAGGCCTGAAGCAGGCGGGAACACCGAAGGATGAGATCGAGACGCGGGTTGCGAATGCGTCAAATTTGCTGTCGCTCGGGCCCTATCTCGAACGGCGTCCGGCAGAGCTTTCAGGCGGGCAGCGCCAGCGCGTTGCCATTGGCCGCGCGATTGTGCGCGAACCCACGCTCTTTTTGTTCGATGAACCCCTGTCCAATCTTGATGCGGCCTTGCGTGTTCAAACCCGGCTTGAAATTGCGCGCCTTCACCGGCGCCTGAAGGCGACAATGATTTACGTCACCCACGATCAGGTCGAGGCCATGACGCTGGCCGACAAGATCGTTGTTCTGAACGCCGGTCGCATCGAGCAGGTTGGCTCGCCAATGGAGCTTTATAATCGCCCAGCCAATCTGTTCGTTGCGGGTTTTATCGGCTCGCCACAGATGAATTTCATCGATGCTGCTCGCCTTGGCGAAACCGGATACAAGACGCTTGGTATCCGTCCGGAACATCTCGTCTTGTCACGTGATAGCGGGACCTGGTCTGGCAAAGTCGTGCATGTCGAGCATCTGGGCGCAGATACGATTGTCTATCTGGAAAGCGAAACCATTGGCTTGCTGACCGTGCGCCTGTTCGGCGAACACGCCTATGCGCCCGACGATATCGTCCATGCGACACCTAGCGGCGGTGCTACCCATCGCTTTGGCGAAGACGGCAATATCGTCGCGTCCTGATCACCATTCCATAGTGAGGCCTCTGGTCCATGGCTGATATTTTGCTTGAGGTCTGCGTCGATGACGTTGAGGGGCTCCACGCTGCCATCGAGGGTGGCGCGGACCGGATTGAACTGTGCAGCGCACTTGCGGTGGGCGGGCTGACGCCCTCGGTCGGGCTGATGAGCCTTGCGGGTCAATGCACCGTTCCGTGCTATGCGATGATCCGACCGCGCGCGGGAGACTTCGTCTACTGCGAGGATGAACTGGCCGTGATGGAGGACGATATTAGATTTGCCGCGACATGCGGTATCTCCGGCATCGTCTTTGGCGCAAACCACGCCGATGGACGTTTGGACGAAGAGGTTTTGAAACGACTGTCGCATGTGGTCGACTCCATGCCACGTACCCTTCACCGGGCCTTCGATCTAGTTCCTGATTTGCCGCAAGCCGTTGATATCGCCGTTGCCTGTGGGTTTGAGCGTATCTTGACATCAGGCCGCGCGCCTTCCGTTATCGAAGGATTGTCCGATCTAAGAGCCACTCTGGATATTGCGGGTGATCGCATCTCCATCATGCCCGGCGCTGGCGTCAATCTTCAAACCATCAATGCTTTGCTGGCTCACGTAACGATAAAAGAGGTGCACTCTTCGTGCTCTTCCAGCGTGGCTGTCGACAAGCCAGACATCATCTCGTTCGGCTTCTCGGATGCTCATATCAAGCGGACCGACATAGACATCGTTCGCGCCATCAAAGCCCGATTGGCCAATTAAACGAGCGATCCCCGAACAACAAAAAGCCGCAGGCAAACCTGCGGCTTTTTCGTTCGAACTCTGGATGTGGCTTATACAGCCTCTTCCATCTTGTAGTCGGTATTCGCAGGCTCTTCCTTATGCTGGATGAGCGGCCGGTTGCCGGACATTTTTCGCACCAGCACATAGAAGACTGGCGTCATGAAGATGCCGAATATCGTGACCCCGATCATGCCTGAGAACACCGCGATGCCCATGGCCGAGCGCATTTCCGCACCGGCACCGGTGGAGATCACCAGCGGTACAACGCCCATGATGAAGGCAAGTGATGTCATCAGGATCGGGCGCAGGCGAAGGCGACTTGCTTCGATGGCAGCGGCTACAGGCGTTCGGCCTTCAAACTCCAGTTCCCGGGCAAACTCCACGATCAGGATCGCGTTCTTTGCCGAGAGACCGACAAGGACGATCAGGCCGATCTGCGTGAAAATGTTGTTGTCACCGCCTGTCAGCCAGACGCCCGTCATGGCCGCCAGCACACCCATCGGAACGATCATGATGATCGCAAGCGGTAGTGTGAGGCTTTCATATTGCGCGGCCAGCACCAGATAGACCAGCAAAAGCGCCAGCGGGAAGACGAGGAAACCCGAATTTCCGGCAAGGATTTGCTGATAGGTCAAATCGGTCCACTCATAGGCGATGCCGGCTGGCAGCGTTTCGTTGGCGATGCGCTCTATGGCAGCCTGCGCCTCGCCCGATGAGAAGCCCGGTGCCGGACCGCCATTGATATCGGCAGCGAGGAACCCGTTGTATCGCGTGGTGCGTTCAGGTCCCGTCGTGGCGTCAACTCTCAGGAGGGCCGAAAGCGGTATCATCTGACCGTTGGACGAGCGCACCTTCAACTGACCAATATCGTCTGCCTGCGCCCGGAACTTCGCATCTGCCTGCACCCGCACACTGTAGGTTCGGCCAAAGGCGTTGAAGTCATTGACGTAGAGAGAGCCGAGATAGATCTGCAACGTCTCAAAAACATCAGTCACGGAAACGCCGAGCTGTTCGGCCTTTGCACGATCAAGGTCAGCGTAAAGCTGAGGTACGTTGATCTGGAAGCTGGAGAACAGACCTGCCAGTTCCGGTGTTTGGTAGGCTTTGGCGAGGAAGGCCTTGGTCACCTCGTCAAGCTGTTGGTATCCGAAGCCCGCACGGTCCTCGATCTGCATCTTGAAGCCGCCCGTGGTGCCGAGGCCGTTGACGGGTGGTGGCGGGAACATGGCAATGAAGGCATCCTGAACAGCGCCGAATTTCTGGTTGAGCGCCATTGCAATGGCCCCGCCAGAAAGTTTCGGTGTCGTGCGCTCCTCGAATGGGCTCAATGCGACGAATACCACGCCCGCATTGGAGCTGTTGGTAAAGCCGTTGATGGACAGGCCCGGAAACGCAATCGCGTGTTCGACACCGGGCTGCTGCATGGCAATCTCGCTCATGCGCTTGATGACGTCTTCGGTGCGGTCAAGGCTTGCGGCATCGGGCAATTGCGCAAAGCCGATCAGATACTGCTTGTCCTGTGCGGGCACGAAACCGCCGGGCACGGCGTTGAACATGCCATAGGTAGCGCCCGCCAGCACGACATAGACGACCATGACGATGCTCTTGCGGTTCAACAACCCACCGACACTCTTGCCATATCCATTCGAGGCGGCACCAAAGGCGCGGTTGAAGGCCCGGAAGAAGCCGCCAAAGACCTTGTCCATGCCCCGTGTCAGCCAATCCTTTGGCGCATGGTGATCCTTGAGGAGCAAGGCAGCCAATGCAGGAGACAGGGTCAAGGAGTTGATGGCGGAGATGACCGTGGAAATCGCAATCGTCAGCGCGAACTGACGATAGAACTGGCCCGACAGGCCTGAGATGAAGGCAAGCGGCACGAAGACCGCGACGAGGACCAGCGCAATCGCGATGATTGGGCCGGAAACTTCTTTCATGGCGCGATAGGTCGCGTCGCGCGGAGAGAGGCCGTTTTCGATGTTGCGTTCGACGTTTTCCACAACCACGATGGCGTCATCCACGACGATACCGATGGCCAGCACAAGCCCGAAGAGGCTGAGCGCATTGATCGAGAAGCCAAAGACATACATGACCGCGAATGTGCCGATGATGGATACGGGCACGGCGATCAACGGAATGATCGAGGCGCGCCATGTCTGGAGGAACAGGATAACCACGATCACGACGAGCGCGATGGCTTCCAGCAGCGTATCGATGACCTTGTCGATAGATGCGCGCACGAACTGGGTCGTGTCATAGACGATTTCGTATTTCACGCCATCAGGCATCGCCGCCTGCAAATCCTGCATGGTGGCAGAAACCTGATCGGAAATAGTGATAGCGTTGGAGCCTGGAGCCTGAAAGACAGGAATGGCCACCGCAGATTCACCATCCAGCAGTGAGCGCAGTGCATAGTCCGCAGCGCCGAGTTCGACGCGGGCAACGTCACGCAGGCGGGTGATCTCGCCATTCGCGCCGCTTTTCACGATGATGTTGCCGAACTCTTCCGGCGTGGAAAGACGGCCCTGCGCGTTGACGTTGAGCTGAAGATCAACACCTGTGAGGCTTGGCGACGCGCCGATGGTGCCTGCCGCAGCCTGCACGTTTTGTTCGCGAATGGCATTGCTGATATCGCTGGCAGCCAGATTGTGCTCCGCCGCCTTTTGCGGATCGATCCAGACGCGCATGGAATAATCGCCAGCGCCGAAAATCTGCACCTGTCCCACGCCTTCAATGCGCGCCAGACGGTCCTTGATGTTGAGGACGGCATAGTTGCGCAGATAAGTGAGGTCATATTGATTTCCGGGCGAGACCAGATGCACGACCATCATCAGGTCGGGCGAACTCTTGACGGTAGAAACGCCAAGACTTCTGACTTCGGCGGGCAAGCGTGGTTCTGCCTGCGAGACACGGTTCTGCACCAGTTGCTGCGCCTTGTCCGGGTCCGTTCCGAGCTTGAACGTCACCGTCAGTGTCATGACGCCATCGGACGTCGCCTGACTGGACATGTAAAGCATGTCCTCGACGCCGTTGATCTGTTCTTCCAGCGGTGTTGCAACCGTTTCAGCAATGACCTTCGGGTTTGCGCCGGGATAGGTGGCGCGAACCACGATGGAAGGTGGAACGACTTCTGGATATTCGGAAATCGGAAGCGCGCGCATGCCGATGAGGCCTGCCACGACGATAAGGACCGATAGGACGCCAGCGAAAACCGGCCGGTCTACGAAAAATCTGGAGATGTTCATGATTTAGCCCTCTCCGGGTGAAAATCTGGACGCGAAGGACCGCTCCGGTGGCGATAGTCACCGGCAGGTCTTCGTGTCCTGTTCTGATCAATGGGACGGCGGACCCCTTGGGAGCAGGCCCGCCGGATTTTTTATTGCGAGGCCGCGACCTTTTCTTCGGTCTGTGGTGCTACGACAGCACCGGGGCGAATGCGCTGCAAACCGTTGACGACGATCTTGTCTCCGGCGGCGAGGCCGCTTTCAACGACCCGCATGCCATCCGCAGATGGGCCGGGCTTGATCTGTCTGTAGTTCACCTTGTTCTCGCCATCCACGACGAAGACATACTTCTTGTCCTGATCCGTGCCGATGGCGCGATCGCTGATCACGATGCGGTTTTCGGACTTTGGCTCACCCATGCGAACCCGTACGAACTGGCCGGGGATCAGGCGCCCATCCGCATTGGCGAACACGGCGCGAACACCAATTGTGCCGCTTGCGCTGTCAACCTGATTGTCGATCAGGTGCAGGGTGCCCTTGATCGGGGTGCCTTCATCAGCCAGCGTGCCCACTTCGACTGGAATTTGCTCCAGAGCCTGAAGCGCGCCATCCGAGACTGGCAATTGCGACAGGGCCTTCGAGACCATTTCTTCGCTGGCGTTGAAGCCCGCATAGATTGGATCAACGGAGACAAGGGTGGTGAGTGCCGGCGAGGTGGAGCCAGCGGCCACAAGGTTGCCAACGGTAATTTCGAGTTTGCCGACACGCCCCGACACGGGAGCGCGGAGCTGCGTATAGTCAAGATCCAGTTGCGCTGTCGTCAGTGCCGCCTTTGCGGCCCGTGCCTGCGCCTCAGCGTCAGCAACATTGCTCAGCCGCTGGTCGAGATCACTTTGTGAGATGGTCCGGTTCTCAGACATCCGGCGACCACGTTCAAGTTCGGTTCTTGCAAGGCTGACTTTGGCTTCGGCGGAGGCAACCTGCGCTTCCGCACCGGCAACTGTTGCCTGGTAAGGTGCAGGATCAATTGTGAACAGGGGATCACCGGCCTTTACCAATGCGCCTTCACGAAAATGAACCGCTTGGATCTGGCCGGCGACACGAGAGCGGATCTGGACGCGCTCGACAGCTTCCAGCCGTCCGGAAAATTGCTGCCAATGCGTCACATCGCGGCTTTCGACCACCGAGACAGTCACGGGAATTGCAGGCGTTTCAGCCGGTGCGGATGCAGCTATGGCATCGTTTTTCATGGGAAGATTGAAGAGGAATGCGGCCGCTGCTACGGACACGGCAAGGCCTAAGCCGGCACCCGCAAGGGCACTGCGCTTGTTCTTGAGCGTCATGGGATACTCCTTGGCTTCGTCTGAAGCCGATCAGTGATTGTGGGTCTGACTGTTAGTTCTTAAGGTCTTGAATAAAATCCGCAAATTCGGTGCAAACAGCAGAGAGCCACTTGCCACCTTCCCCGCGATAAAGTCCCGTCCAGCCATCGCCAGAAGGAAAAACATGTTGCCGAACAGGCACCCCTGCCGCTATCAGGCGACTGGCGTAGTTGACTGTCTCATCGTGCAGAGGATCATCCTGCGCGGTAAAAATGAGTGCCGGTGCGACACGGTCGAGCCGCGTGCACTGGCACGGTGCGGCATAAGGGTGCACAGAACCACATGCCTTTGCCAGATAACGGCTCCATCCCTCGGCCCACCGCTGGCGCATGCCAATCTTGTCGGCGTCGCGAAAAGAGATCGATGCCATAAACGGGTCGATCATCGGTGACAGCAAAATCTGCCCTGCGACCTTTCCCGGCATCCGATCCCGCGCCTTCAGCGCCAGACCGGCAGCAACGTTGCCTCCGGCCTCTTCACCGGCCACAAACAACAGCGACTTTGCACCGCCATATTGCTTTCGGGCACTGCTCAGGCAATCCAGCGCCTCGAAAGCACAATCGATTACCGCCGGAAATTCATTGCCCGACAGCGTGGTATAGTCGGCCTCGATGACAACGGCACCCTGGTCTGCCAATGCTCTCGCGACCGGAAGTTCAAGTCGCTGGCAGCCCTGTTCCTGAAACGAGCCGCCGCCGAGATAAAGCACCAGCGGCGGAGAGCGGTTTTCACTTTCGCTCCTGTAGATACGCACGGAAAGAGGTGGCTGCTTTGAGCCGCTGCCTTCCATAGTATGCCACTGCGTGTTCATCTCTTGCCCTCGGCAGGTTGTTCGAAAGAACCGCTCTTGCCGTCACTTCCAAAACCGATATTATTGTTCGGAAGAAAATGCGCAAGTACGCAAAAATGGAAACACTATTCCAAAAATACGGATAATAAAGATTGGGAGGGCGTCATGGATCAGCTTTCGGCAATGCGTGTCTTTGCACGCGTGGTGGAAACGGGCAATTTCACACGCGCCGCCGCCGCGTTGAATATGCCAAAGACCACTGTCACGAACATGGTGCAGGGTCTGGAGGCGCATCTGCAAACCACCCTCCTTAACCGAACCACGCGCAGGGTTATGGTGACGACCGATGGTGCGCTATATTACGAACGGGCGATCCAGATCATATCCGAAGTGGACGAGCTGGACGCCAGCCTTTCGAGCGCTAATGTTCAGCCCTCGGGCCGGTTGCGCGTGGAGATGGCAGGTGCATTCGCCGATAATGTCATCATACCCAACCTGTGTGACTTCCACGAGCGTTATCCTCTCATCCGGCTCGACCTCGGCGTTGGGGACAGGCTTGTGGATTACATTGCCGAAAACGTGGACTGTGCCTTGCGGGTGGGAACGCCGCGCGACCAGTCGCTCATCGCCCGTAAGGTGTCTGATCTGGATTTCGTGACATGCGCCGCGCCGCGCTACATCGAAAAATTCGGTGTGCCGCTGCAGCCGGAAGAACTTGAAGGTGATCACTACAGCGTTGGATATCTGAACGCGACCACCGGACACATCATGAATTTCGCATTCGATAACGGCACACGCTCGGTCGAGGTCAATCCGCGTTACATCATTGCCGCTAATGACAGCCGCACCTATCAGAATGCGGTGCTGGCCGGTCTGGGCATCGGTCAGCTTGCACCCTTTACCATCCGCGACGAGCTGGCAAAGGGAAACCTTGTGCGCATTCTGCCTGAGTGGAACCATGAGCCAGTGCCCATCTACATTGTCTACCCGCAGACACGGCATGTGACCAACAAGGTGCGTGTCTTCGTGGATTGGGCCGCCAAGTTGCTCAACAGAAATGCCTTGGGCGCACTTTAGATGCTGACGGCAAGGATGGACGTGCCGTCCACTGAATAAGTCATCAATGCGGGGAACGTTGCCCCGCCCATATCGTTTGCTGCACACACACAGGAGACAGATATGACCAGTTCAGACACAGATATCGGTAAAGTTTGGGAACTCGCTGACAAAATCGGGTTTTGCATGCTGACAACCCAGACCGGCACGGATTTGCGTGCCCGCCCCATGTCGGCCTATTCCGAACAGCTTGAGAACGCTTTCTATTTCCTCACAGATGTTGCAAGCCACAAGGATGAGGAAATTTCCCGCGCTCCCAATGTCTGCCTCGCATTTGCCGATTCCAAAGGTCAGAAATATGTTTCTATCTCCGGCGTCGCAGAGGTGCAGAATGACCGTGAGAAAATTAAGGAATTGTGGGCCACGCCCGCAAAGGCCTGGTGGGATAGCGCAGAAGATCCATCCATTCGGATTTTGAAAGTAACGCCATCCTTCGCAGAATATTGGGACAGCCCAGGCACTGTCATCAGCTATATTAAAATGGCTGCAGCCGCCGTCAGCAACACCCGTCCCGACATGGGTGAGAACGCAAAAGTCGAGATGTAGGAAATTCACCAAATCTCATATTTTCAGTAACTTTAGCATTCTGGTTGGCGCTTGCTCGCGCCAACCTCTCGCTTCCGGCAGGGTATGCGCACTCCTACATAGGGCGGAACTGCCCTCAGAAAGCTGTCGGTGGGTTCATGCCAACGCTACCTTAGGTAGTTCTTTATTATAAAAATAGCATAGACGGATGAGCGACTCACGTTCCTCGTAATCGATCATCGACACCAACTCCTTTCCCCTGCAATTTTAATGGGTCTGACGGAGCTAACCCAGTCTGTCATTTTTTTGAAGTAAATTTAGATGCGTGCGTCCCCCAATACAGCATTTAAATCAATGAGTAAGAATATAATGCTATTTCATAACTACTTCTATGCTGGATGAGCCCGGCACGGTCGTGCGTTTATTCGGGGGAATTTTAATGGCGCGGATATTCTCTTACTTTTCTTTCAGATTACTTCTCACATTTTTGGCGAGTTTGCCGCTAGCAGCCGTTGTGGTGCTGGGGGTCATCGTCACATTGGATACATATCGGGCGTACCAGAAGCTCTTGGATGCTTCGGTGCTTGAAAGTCTCGCTGCCAATGGCGGTCGGCTGATGATTAATCTACCCGTAGAAAGTGCAGCGTCTGCCGAGCAGCGCTCCCAGGCGCGTAAGAATACGGATGACGCCTACAACGCAGTTGTCCAGAGCTATGATGAAGTGGTCTCAGAAGGATATGCGGATCCTCTGCTTCTTCAGATCAAGCGTAACGTTGATGAACGATATGCCAAGCTTGCCGAATTTCGAACGAAAGTAGACACGGGAACTGCCGAACCACTGGCAAGTCTGGCATATATGCAGCCGCTGTCTTCAGCCTCGATTCGTCTGGCAAGCCGGGCCGGTAACCTTATGGAAGACCGCGACCTTTTGCATGGTGTGACCGGCTATAATGCGTTTTCGCAATACAACGAAGGTTACCTTGTGTTGAACCGCCTCGGTATACAGTATGCGAAAAATGGAACCCTTTCGCTTGATGAGTATGCGCGGGTCCACGCAGCTACCACTCAAATTCGCATCTTTAATCAAGGCGTCCAGGAATTTGTCGCCCCTGAAGTTGTTGGTCGTCTCGATGCCTTCATGCAGTCCCCTCCAGGACTTATGATCCAAAAGGCCATAGACGGGATGTCGAAGAACACCACCTTCACTCCAGTGCCGGCTGACCTGGAAAACTGGACAAAGGCGATGGTTGAGCGTCGCGATCTGGTCAAGGACCTGCTGCTCGCAACCTCCAAAAACGTTAGGACAACGGTCACGTCGAAGCTCGACAAGGCCTATGAATCTCTTCTTGTGTCCCTGTCTATCCTCGCAGCCTTCATTATCGTTGCGATCAGTCTGTCCGTAGCGACCGCACGATGGCTCTCAAGCGCGATCCGCCGCGTCAGTTCTCGCATGTCTGATCTTGCCGCTGGCAACACACAGGATCACATTCCCTTTGCTGACCGCAAAGACGAAATTGGGGACATTGCACGCTCTGTTGAAATTTTCAGGGATGCCGCAATTCGCAATCAGGCGCTTGAAGCCGAAGCTGAAGATAGTCGCCGCCGGTCTGAAGGTGAACGTTTGAACCTTCAGCGGCAGGCAGAAGCCGATGCCGAAGCACGCCTCAACCAGGCAACGGCATCGCTTGCTGCCAGCCTTCGTCGTCTTGCCGACGGTGATATGCAGTGTGAGGTCCGTGAAGCGCTGGCGCCTCAGTTCGAAACACTGCGCGAAGACTTCAACGCGTCCGTTCGCCAGCTTCGTGACGCGCTGCTCAGCGTCAATAATTCTGCCACGACGGTAGCCGGCGGCTCGAAAGAGATTTCGGACGCGTCCGACGATTTGGCGAAGCGCACAGAACAGCAGGCTGCGTCGCTCGAACAGACCGCGGCGGCTCTGGAAGAGATCACCTCTAACGTGGTCGCCACAACAAGCCGCACATCAGAAGCTCGCGATGTTGTGCGCAACGCTCGGTCTCGTGCAGATGAATCAGGCTTGGTTGTGCGTAACGCCGTTGCTGCCATGGAACGTATTGAAACGTCGTCGCAGCAGATCGGTCAGATCATCGGTGTCATTGATGAGATTGCCTTCCAGACGAACCTGTTGGCTCTGAATGCGGGCGTTGAAGCTGCCCGAGCAGGTGAGGCAGGCAAGGGCTTTGCCGTTGTGGCTCAGGAAGTTCGTGAATTGGCGCAGCGGTCTGCGAAAGCGGCCAAGGAAATCAAGACGCTTGTCTCAAATTCAGCTGTAGCCGTTTCGGAAGGCGTGAAGCTTGTTAGTGAAACGGGTGAGGGGCTCTCGGCCATCAAGGACCTCGTCCAGACCGTGACGGCCCACATGGATGCTATTGCCACGGCCGCTCAAGAGCAGTCGCTGGGTCTTGCCGAAGTGAATACAGCCGTCAACCACATGGACCAGGCCACGCAACAAAACGCTGCGATGGTGGAAGAGATGAATGCTGCCGGTGCCGCGTTGGCGCAGGAAAGTGGTTCGCTGAGCGAGCTACTCTCCCAGTTCAAGCTCGGAACAAAAGGCAGGATGAGCTCATCGGCTGGCCAAATGGAGCGTCAGGCTGTTCAATACAGGCGAAGTGCATAATTGTCAGGCTTTGCTTCCTCCGTTTGTTCGCAAGGACAAATGGGGGGGGCGCCATGCCAGCACGGCGAACCGCCAGACTGACCTGACGGTGTGCAACCCATAAAAAAGCGGCGGTCTGCTTGGTGCAGACCGCCGCTTTTCAATTCCGGCAGCTACTCAATCCAAAGGAACAACCTGTTCTGAAACACGTTCAGGCTGGCAGCAAACGTTACGATTAAAGTACGCTAACGTTCTCAGCCTTAGACTTGCCCGTCTTGCGGTCCTGGCCGACTTCAAAGCTGACCTTGTCGCCTTCTCTCAGCGATCCACCGCGCTGCAAGGAAGACACGTGAACGAATACGTCCGTGCCGCCATCCTCTGGCGTGATAAAACCAAAGCCCTTGTCGTCGTTAAAAAATTTTACAGTGCCAGTTGGCATGACAGTTCCTTTCGAGTTCCTGAAGCGATTGCCTTCGCTGCGGACTTTTATAATGCAATTGCCCATCAATCAACTGCCATAGCGACGACGCAAAAGCTATGGTGAATTGATACAGATGTTGATGTTAGATGATTTTTTGCCCTGACAGCGAGGGTGCTGCCAGGGTAGAGGCGTTACAACGTCCCGCCAAGCTCATCTTCGATATGCGCATGGATGATTTCGTCGAACGAGGTCTCTGCCGTAAAACCTAGCGACTTGGCGCGTGTCGCCTCAAATCCCGGTGCCCAACCGGCAACCATTTTCATGATCATTTCATCCGGTTCGCGGCGGATCAGGCCAACAGCACTTTCTCCTGCGACCCTTCGCAATGCTTCGATCTGCTCACCCACGGTGGCGCTCAGCCCCGGCATGGAGAGCGCGCGGCGCGGGCCGACCTTATCGAGGTCAATCGTTGCGCCATGCAGAAGAAAGCCCACGGCAGAACGTGGCGATGTATGCCAGTGGCGCACATCGTCCGAAACCGGGAGTACGGCCTCGCGCCCGATCAGCGGCTCCCGCAATATGTTGGAAAAGAAGCCGGATGCAGCCTTGTTCGGCGTGCCAGGGCGAATGCAGATTGTCGGCAGGCGAATGGCGATACCATCAAAAAAGCCGCGGCGACTGTAATCAGACAGCAGAAGTTCGCAGATTGCCTTCTGGGTGCCGTAACTTGTCAGCGGCGTGGTGTGGTAATCGTCTGAAATCGGGTAGGGCAGCGGTGCGCCGAACACTGCGATGGAAGAGGTAAAGACGACGCGAGGCCTGTAGCCATCGACGCCATGGGCAAGGCGAATTGCATCGAAGAGATAGCGCGTGCCATCCAGATTGATGCGATAGCCCTTGTCGAAATCAAGCTCTGCTTCGCCAGATACAAAGGCCGCCAGATGAAAAATCACATCGGGGCGCGTTGCTACGAGCTTTTCGGCCTCGCCCACCGTGGACAAATCAGTTTCTCGCGTGTCGACAACGCCATTAAAACCAGCGGGACCTTCTGGCGCGATGACATCGACCAATGTCATTTTGGAGACCTGATCTCCGCCCAGATGTCCTTCGCTTGCCAATTTGGCCGCGAGCTTGCGGCCTACCATGCCAGCCGCGCCTATGATCAGAACATGCATTTCGTTTCCTCCTCCACACATATGCTCAACGCCCAACGGCATTCACAATGCAGCCGAACATTTCTATTGTAAGGTTGTCTGATAACCATATATTGCTGGCTTGAAAACAGGGATTTGGCCATATCCCATCGAAAATGGCCCCCATGCGTCAATTAACGTGGTGGGTCGGCGTAGATTTAATTGAAAGGCAGGACCATGAGTGCAGATGTCGGGAATTCAGTCGGGCATCGCCAAGCCTCTTTGTCTGCGACGCTGGGCAACGATATCGTGCTCGTTGACCCCGAGGAAATGCTACGGTTTTGCCGGGATTGGCATGGGGATGTGACAAGCGGCGCGATTGCTGTTCTGCGCCCGCGCTCCACGCAAGATGTCTGTGCGGCGGTAAAGCTATGTCGTGAGCTGGGAATTTCCATTGTCCCGCAGGGCGGCAACACGGGTCTCGTACTCGGCGGGATTCCCGATCAGCCCGACGCACAAGTCATCCTGAGCCTAGAACGCTTGAACTCGGTGCGCAGGATTGATGCCGACGATTTTTCCGCCGTGGTCGAGGCGGGTTGTGTGCTTTCGGAGTTAAAAGATCGAATTGCCGAAAAGGGCATGTTCTTTCCTTTGGCGCTGGGCGCGCAGGGCTCTTGTCGCATAGGCGGTAATGTGGCGACCAATGCCGGCGGCATCAACGTACTTCGCTATGGCATGACCCGCGAACTGGTTCTGGGGCTGGAAGTTGTGTTGCCGGATGGCACTGTTTTTAATGGTCTTTCGACCCTGCGGAAAGACAATCGTGGTATTGATCTCAAGCAGCTCTTCATCGGCTCTGAGGGCACTCTTGGCATCATCACCGCCGTCTCGCTCAAGCTGACGCCCTTACCCGACCAGATTGCAACGGCGTTACTCGGTTTAAATTCCCTCAACGATGTGATGAGCCTTTATCGTCGTGCACGGCGACAATGCTGTGACCTGATGTCGGCGTTCGAATTCATGCCGCCACTTGCGTTCACGCTGGCCAAGGAAGCGATCCCTGATCTGCCGATCCCAATGGCGGCAGACTATCCGGCCTATGTGCTGATGGAGATTTCCGGATCCGGGTTGATTGATATCTCCGATTTGATGCAGCGCTTTCTGGCTGGTGTCATGGAAGACGGTCTGGTCGTTGATGGAGTTATCGCGGCGTCGGAGGCGCAGACCCGAAACCTGTGGAAAATACGGGAGGGAATGAACGAGGGGCAAGCCAAGCGTGGTCAGCACATGCGCACGGACATTTCCGTTCCCCTTTCCCGTCTTGCTGATTTTGTGGAGGACGCTGAAAAGGCGGTGAGCGAGGCGCTCCCAACGTGCGTGAGCGTGTCTTACGGTCATGTGGGAGATGGCAATGTTCATCTGAACGTCCTGCCGCCGCAAGGGTCCTCCAAAGAGGAGGCTGCTGCGATGATTTATCAGGCCAAGACAGTCGTGAATGGTGTCGTAGACCGCTTTAGCGGCAGCATCAGCGCCGAACACGGCATTGGTCGTCTGAAGCGTGCAGACTTCGAGGAGCGCTTGGAGCCTGCGCATCGCCACTTGCTGGCGGCGTTGAAGCGGGCCATCGATCCATCCATGGTGATGAATCCCGGATGCCAATTGAATTTTCCGGACAGATCATAGAATAATCCGGCACCATGAAAGGTAGGCAGAGTGAATGGTGGCGGATTTTGGCCAGATAAAGCGCAATGAGCATCTCCCGGCACGCATCGCGGGACATATTGGCAAGGAAATTGCCGATGGCCGAATCATGCCCGGAGAAAAACTGCCGACAGAACACATCCTGGCCAAGACCTTTGGTGTGAGCCGTTCCGTTGTGCGTGAGGCAATTGCAGAGTTGCGCAATGAGGGGCTGGTCGAAACGCGGCAGGGCATCGGCGCTTTTGTGACTGAAGCGAAAACACGCGGCTCCATTCGCATCGAGCACGCAGCTCTTCATGATCGCGAAAGCTTCCGCAGTCTTTTCCAGCTACGTATTCCGCTGGAAATTGAGGCGGCAGGGCTCGCCGCGATCCACCATGACGCTGAGGATCTGGCCCAGCTGGACAAGGCGCTGGTCCTTATGACCGGTGCCGCGAAATGGACGGAAGAGGGAATTGTTGCAGATCTTGCCTTTCACAGGGCATTGGCTGCGGCCACCCACAATGAATATTTTCCGCTTTTTATCGGCTTCATCGCTGAGCGGATCAGTCTGACCATTAACGCCGCCCGGGCCACAGCCGTTCTTGAGGAGATTGTGGAAATCACAATTGCCGAGCACGTGGCCATCAGGGATGCTGTCGCAACGCGTGATCCCGTCAAATCGCGTGCCGAGATGCGCCATCATCTGATTGGTGCAGCGGAGCGCATCGATCTCACCCTCGAGGTTTACTGAAGCTGCTGCCATGTGGGCAACAATCATTTGCATCGCCTTGCTGCTTCTTACCTGCTGGACATGATGCAAAAGTCATACTAGAGAACGTTTAGGAGTATTGTCAGACATCCTGACAAGAAGGCAAGCACGTGCTGGAGGGCATGGCTTGCTTGGAAATGGGAGGAGCACCTGTGAAAAGCGATCGTGTACTACGCGCAGAGTCCATTTTGCCGGATGATGCTACCAGCGCTCTTCTTGTCGGCCGCGTTTGGTCCAATGCTCGCGGTGGCCCAAGCCCGGTTCTCATATCGAACGAGCGTGTGCTTGACCTAACCAATATTGCCGCGACAATGACGGGCCTGCTTGAGACGGCTGATATCGTTGCCCGGTTGCGCCAAGCGCGTGATCTGCCGGACCTTGGCGATCTCCAGAGTTTCCTGTCGAAAGAAGCAGGTTACCTCCTAGCGCCCATCGACCTGCAAGCCGTAAAGGCCGCCGGTGTGACCTTTGCTGACAGCATGCTGGAGCGGGTCATCGAAGAGCAGGCAAAAGGCGATCCGCGCCGCGCTCAGGATATCCGTGCAAAGCTCGCGCCGGTTCTCGGCGACAGTCTTCGCGGACTTGTTGCCGGTTCCGAACAGGCCGCGGCGGTAAAGGCCTTGTTGCAGGATATGGGCCTCTGGTCGCAATATTTGGAGGTCGGCATCGGGCCGGATGCTGAGATATTTACCAAGGCCCAGCCCATGTCATCTGTTGGCTGCGGCGATCTTGTCGGCATTCATCCCATCTCGCAATGGAATAATCCCGAGCCTGAGGTCGTTCTTGTCCTGCGATCCGATGGCACCATCCTTGGAGCCACGCTCGGCAATGACGTGAACCTGCGGGATGTCGAGGGGCGGTCGGCTTTACTGCTGGGTAAGGCGAAAGACAATAATGCTTCCTGCTCTATCGGCCCTTTCATCAGACTTTTCGACGATGGCTTCACGATGGAAGACCTGCGTCGGGTTCGGGTTGGGCTGAAGGTGCAGGGTGAGGATGGGTTCGAGATGACAGGCGAAAGCCCGATGGAAGCCATAAGTCGCTCGCCAGAAAGCCTTGCGGCGCAGTTGCGCAACCGCAACCACCAATACCCCGATGGCGCCGTTCTGTTTCTGGGTACGATGTTCGCACCCGTCAAGGATCGTCGTGGCGCGGGGCAGGGGTTTACGCACGAAGTCGGAGACCGGGTGGAAATATCTACCGCCAAACTAGGGAGGCTCGTGAACTGGGTTGAACGCACCGATGCGTGCCCGGAATGGACCTTTGGCGTTCGCTCGCTCATTCGCAATCTGGCAGAGCGCGGCCTTCTGGAGAAGGTGTGACCCATGCAAAGAGCCATTGATCTCTTCTTTCGTTTCCTTGAACTCCTGTTGATCCTGCTGCTGTCCGGCATGGCGGTCATGGTGTTCGTCAATGTCGTCATGCGGTACGGCTTCAACTCCGGCCTGAACGTATCCGAAGAAATGTCCCGATACTTCTTCGTCTGGCTCACCTTCATAGGTGCGGTCGTCGCCTTCAGGGAACATGGTCATCTCGGCATCGAGACACTCGTTATGTTCCTTTCCCGCCGGGGACGCATTATCTGCATGTCTCTTGCCAACGTCGTCATCATTGCCTGTTCCGGCATATTTTTCTGGGGAACGTGGAAGCAGTTCCCGATTAACGCCAGCATGTCTGCTCCCGTAACCGGCATGTCGATGATCTGGGTCTATGGCGTCGGTCTCTTCACTGGCGCCGGAATGGTACTGATCGCCTGCGAGCGATTGTTCCGATTGCTGACAGGGCGCGTGACGGACGAGGAGATTGCTGTCTTCGCCGGTGAAAATCTGACGATTGAGCAGCTGGCGGAGCGTACCTGATGACCCTTCTTGTCTTCATCGCATCGCTTTTGGGCGCCATGGTTATTGGCGTGCCCGTTGCCTTTGCATTGATGTTCTGCGGCGTCATGCTCATGTGGTTTATGGGTATGTTCAATACGCAAATCATCGCGCAGAACATGATTGCGGGTGCTGACACCTTCACGCTGCTGGCGATCCCGTTTTTCATTCTGGCCGGTGAATTGATGAATTCTGGCGGCTTGTCCCGCCGCATCATCGATTTTGCTATCGCTTGCGTCGGGCATATTCGTGGTGGCCTCGGTATCGTTGCCATTCTGGCCGCGATCATCATGGCGAGTATTTCGGGCTCCGCTGCAGCCGACACCGCCGCTCTTGCCGCCATCCTGCTGCCAATGATGGCAAAGGCTGGTTATAATGTGCCGCGCGCTGGTGGATTGATTGCCGCCGGTGGCATCATCGCACCCGTCATTCCTCCTTCCATGGCGTTCATCGTCTTCGGCGTCTCTGCAAACGTTTCCATTACGCAGCTTTTCATGGCCGGTATTGTCCCCGGTTTGCTGATGGCGCTCGCGCTCGTCGTTGCCTGGTTGATCGTCGTGCGCAAAGACAAGGTTGAGCCTTTGCCAAAGGCGCCGATGTCGGAGCGTTTGACGGCAACGGGACGTGCGGCCTGGGCGCTGGGTATGCCTGTCATCATTCTCGGTGGCATCAAGGCTGGTGTGGTTACCCCGACTGAAGCTGCCGTAATCGCCGCTGCCTATGCGATGTTCGTTGGCATGGTGATCTACCGCGAATTGAAACCACGAGATTTGGCTGGTGTCATTCTGCGGGCTGCCAAGACCACCTCGGTCATCATGTTTCTGGTTTGTGCAGCGCTGGTTTCGGCTTGGCTTATCACGGCTGCCAACATACCGGCGGAGATCGCGGGCTATATCGAGCCGTTGATTGACCGGCCGATGTTGTTGATGTTCGTTATCATGGCGCTCGTGCTGGTGGTCGGTACTGCTCTTGATCTGACGCCAACCATTCTCATCCTGACACCGGTTCTGATGCCCATCGTCAAACAGGCTGGCATCGATCCCGTCTATTTCGGTGTCATGTTCATCATGAACAATTGTATCGGGTTGATCACGCCGCCAGTAGGCGTGGTGCTGAATGTCGTCAGCGGCGTCGGGAAGATCCCGCTGGGCAAGGTGACGATCGGCGTCTGGCCGTTCTTGCTCGCCCAGACGATTGTTCTGTTCCTGCTGGTCATATTCCCTGACATCGTGCTCGTGCCTGCCCGTTGGCTGCGCTAGCGCTTCGCAATCTACACGTCGTTTTCAATCGATCCTGGGAGGATAAAATGAGAAAACTGCTTCTAGCCACCACAGCAATTGCCTTCAGCATGGTGTCGGCATTGCCGGCTTTTGCGGAATACAACGCTCGCAACATCCGTATTTCCAACGGCATCAATGCCGATCACCCCGTCGGTGATGGCATCAAGGCCATGCAGGCCTGCCTCGACGGAAAGTCTGGCGGCAAACTGAAGATTACCGCATTCTGGGGCGGTGCCCTCGGTGGTGACTTGCAGGCCACGCAGGCCCTGCGCTCCGGCGTTCAGGAAGGCGTTGTTACATCCTCATCGCCGCTCGTTGGCATCATTCCCGAGCTTGGTGTTTTCGACCTGCCATTCCTGTTTGCCACGCCGCAGGAAGCCTACACCGTGCTTGACGGAAAGTTCGGCGATATGATGAACGAGAAGCTCGCGGCAGCGGGACTGGTTAATCTTGCCTACTGGGAAAACGGTTTCCGCAACCTCTCGAACTCCGTCAGACCCGTGACCAAGTGGGAAGACTTTTCGGGGATGAAGGTTCGCGTCATGCAGAACAACATTTTCCTGGATACCTTCAAGAATTTGGGTGCGAACCCAACGCCGATGGCATTCGGCGAGGTCTTCTCGGCTCTGGAAACCAACGCAATCGACGCGCAGGAAAATCCTTACGTCACGATCGACACTTCTAAGTTCTTCGAAGTCCAGAAGTACATCACCGAGACCAATCACGCCTATACTCCGTTCCTCCTGCTCTTCTCCAAGGCAATCTTTGATACTTACACGCCAGAAGAACAAGCAGCTCTTCGTGAGTGCGCGGTTGTCGGACGTGACAAGGAGCGTATGGTCATTCAGGAACTGAACAAGAAATCCCTCGAAAAGATCAAGGAAGCCGGACTGAAGGTGAACACGCTGTCACCGGAAGAGCAGGCGCGTATTCGTGAAAAGTCGATGGTCGTCTACCAGAAGCACAAGGATCAGATCGGTGCTGGTGTGGTTGATTCCATCGTTGCGGAACTTGCGGAAATTCGTAAGTAACGCTCGATATCGATCGCAAGAGAAGGGGCCGGGTTGAATGACCTGGCCCTTTTTTATTGATGCCGCGATGCAGGCATTGGCTGCGCCTGACAGAACGATAAAAGCAATTTATCATATGTTTACGCGCAACATATCGTATGAGACTATTCGGTTGTCGGGGTCGCAGGCGACCCTGTGTGAGAAACCGGAGAGCGAAGATGTATCTCGGAACCCAATTACCGGCGCGCAACGATGACGATTATCGAGTGATGAAGCAGCTCGGCGTCAACAATGTCTCGGCAACGCCGCCGGGTGATTGGTGCAAGTGGGACCGCGAAACGCTTGAAGCATTCCGCGAAAAGATTGAAAGCTTCGGTCTTACACTCGATATGATGCAGCTACCGATGCCATCGAACCGTGTTGATGGCGATTCCCCATGTCGGGACATCATGCTCGCCTGACCGGACCGCGACAGTCAGATCGATGGTATCTGCAGGCTTATTGAAAACTGCGCCGCTGCGGGCATTCCCTCTGTCCGCTACAATTTCAATTACATCGGCATTCCGCGCACGCCCATGGAGCCCGGACGCGGTGGGTACATGGCCGAAGCATTCCGTTTGGAGCTTGCCAATGCCGATGAGCCTGCGCCTAAGGGTGTCGGCACACTCGATGAAGATACAATCTGGGAGAGGGTGGATTATTTTTTGCAAAGAGTGGTGCCGGTGGCGGAAGCGGCAAATGTTCGGCTTGCATGCCACCCGCACGATCCTGCAACGCCGCCAGGCTATATGGGTGTTACACGCGTTCTGGGTTCCGTTGAAGGCATGAAGCGTTTCGTCGGAATGCATGAAAGCCCCGTCCACGGCCTTAATTTCTGCATCGGCACACTAGGTGAAATGGTCGAGGATGTTTCCGAAGTGCCTGAGATCACGCGGTGGTTTGGCGAGCGTGGCAAGATCATGAATATTCACTTCCGAAACATTGTCGGCAAGCGATACTCTTTCCGCGAAAGTTTTCCAGAAGAAGGCGATATCGATATGCCTGCCGTGATCGATGCGCTTCGCGACACTGGCTACAAATACATGGTCATGCCCGACCACGCGCCGACGCTTTCTGGCGACAACCAGCAACAGGTCGCTTTTGGCTTCTGCTACGGTTATATCGCCGCACTGCTGCAAACGCGGAGCTAAGGCGTCTCACTCGTTTCGGCGTCGTCGGGTCTGTGCCGGATATGATCCGACACAGCCACATTGTGCCGTTATCGGCGTGCTATGTCGCCCGCCAATCGGAATGGGCTTGAGACGACCGCACCGGCTGCATCAAACACGAAAGCACCGATGTTTGTGCCCTTTGTTTGCATGCGCCTTTCCGCGTCGGCAAGGTCGCCCGAAAACTGGGCGAGGGCCGCATAGCGATCGTGGCCCAAACCGTCGGATGACTTCAGGGACGAAATGTCGATGACAGTCAGGCGCTCTTCCTTGGCTGTCTGCTGGATGAGAGGGTCATTGATATCCAGCATCCCAACGCGTGGCCTTTCGCCGCCCACAAAGCTGGAAATTTTCAAGGCACTATCGCTGTTTGACACCAGCAGAGTGACAGGTGTGGGGATGTGGCCAATGTCCGCGAGTTGCGATTTGAACACGTCTGCATCGATATCGGGCGCTGCCAGAACGATCTGGAGTTTCGAAAGAACATTCCCCTGTCCCTCAAGCCTCAATTGTCTTGCTGCCTCCATCGACAAGAAGCCGCCCATGCTGTGACCAAACAGAACGATGCGCTTGACCTTTGGTGCCTTCGCAATTGCCTGCAAGAGAGCGTTGAGCTGCGAGCGGGAATACAGGACGGCGTCTCGGTCTGCTACGTAGCCCGTCACGCTGGCGGCAGATGGCCAGGAGAACATGATTGGCGAGCCAATGGCAGTGGCGTCTGCCGCCATTTGCGCGGTGCGATACAGCGCCTCCTGATAGGAGTAATTGTAGCCATGCACGAAGACGGAAACCGTGCCGTCAAATCTGGTAGAATGCGTCGCATCCTTGACGAGAGAATCCAGCGTCAGCCTCTCCCGCTTCGTTACGATATATTGCTGTTTCGGGTCGGGCTTTGCAGAGGGATATGCAATCGAAATGTCCTTTCTGTCGGGCGGGACTGAAAAAACAAAACGGTCATATTGAACGTCGTTCCCCCATCGGTTGCCAAACGAGTTGTCCTTTGGCTCGAAAACGCGATTTGTAACAGCAAGCACATCAACCGTTTGTGCAGGCGTGGTGCGCAGGACGACAGGCTTGAGAACCTCGGTACCAGGGCGCGAAACGCAGCCGGACAATGCCAGGGCAAGGGCGGATATGATGAAAATGCGGCGTGGGAGTTCGCCCATGCAGAAGTGAGAAATCGTCACGCTCAATATTGCCTTGCTGATGAGATGGAGAAAGAGGGCGCTTGCGCGCCCTCCTATAGATCAAGCCGTTGCCGGTTCGTGCGGTTTCTGGTTATCGTCTTCACGCGGAATTCGGAACCAGGCGACGTAGAGTGCCGGCAGGAACAGAAGGGTCAAGACCGTTCCGACGACAATACCGCCCATCATGGCGTAGGCCATTGGCCCCCAGAAAATCTCGCGCGAGATCGGTATCAGCGCAAGCGTCGCGGCGGCTGCAGTCAACATGATCGGCCGCATACGGTGCTCGGTAGCCTCGATAACGGCCCGCCAGGGGCTGACACCTTCTTCTCGTAGTTGCTCGATTTGTACCACAAGGATCACCGAGTTTCTGATCAGAATTCCGATGAGTGCGAGAATCCCGAGGATCGCCACAAAGCCCATCGGAGCATTGCTGAGCACGAGGGCTGCGACAACCCCGATGAGGGCCAGCGGAGCGACGGCGAAGACCAGGAACAGTCGGCTGAAGCTCTGAAGCTGGAACATCAGGATCGTCGCCATGACCAACAGCATCATCGGAGCCACGGCTGCGATGGGTCCCTGCGAGTCTGCACTCGACTCGACGGATCCACCGATTTCGATCTTGTAGTCTGTCGGCAGTGAAGCGGTGAATTTCTCGACTTCAGGCTTCAACTGCTCGACAATCGTCGCTGGCTGGGTTGGGCCGACAACGGCTGCCTTGATGATGATCGTCGGCATGCGGTCACGACGACCGATCATGGGCTGTTCCAGTTCGTAGCGGAACTTTGCGACAGCTGAAAGCGGCACGGCTTTTCCGTTTGATCCCGAAAGCTGAAGATTTCTGAGCGTATCGATTGAACCGCGTTCAATATCTTCAGCTCTGCCCACGACGTCGACCAGATAGATATCGTCTCTGACCTGGGTCACGGCTGTGCCCTTAACGACGTCGTTCAGCAGGGTCGCAATATCCTGAGACGATACGCCAAGCTGGCGGGCTTTATCCTGAAGGACATCTACCTTCACGACGCGAGACGGTTCGTTCCAGTCATAAGCCATGTTGGACAGAAGTGGATTGGCGCCGATGATGGTCCCAAACTGTTGCGCCAATTGACGCACCTTCTGGATGTCAGGGCCGCTGATGCGATACTGAACGGGTTTTCCGACTGGCGGGCCGATGTCGAGAAGTTTCACAAACGCATCTGTGCCAGGGAAGGTCGTTGACAGATAGGCCTGAATGTCGGTCCGGAGCCGGTTTCTGGCTTCGATATCCTTCGCTACGATAACGACTTGGCCGAACCATGGAGCAGGGCTCTGAACATCGTAGGACAGAATGAACCGTGGTGCACCTTCGCCGACATAGGTTGACCAATGGTCAATGTCGCCATTGCCCACGAGTTTTTCGGTCTCGAACTGCGTCAGCTGCCTGTTGGTCTCGGCAATCGTGCTGTTTTGAGGCAGACTCCAGTCAATCACCAGCTCGGTACGGTCGGATGCCGGGAAGAACTGCTGCTGGACGAGGCCCAATCCACCAATCGACAAGCCGAAAATGACGATTGTCGTGATGATGGTGACCCACCGCCAGCGCATAGCGAGCCGGAGCGACCATGCAAAGGCACGCGTGAAGCGTCCCTGGTTATCGTGGTGGGATTTCATAGTCTTCGGCAGGATGACGACGCCGAGCAGCGGCGTGAACACGACCGCGACAATCCACGATACCACAAGCGACACGGCAATAACGACGAAGAGCGTGAATGTAAATTCACCAGCGGCGCTGTTGTTGAGGCCGATCGGAATAAAACCTGCAACCGTCACGAGAGTACCCGTCAGCATTGGAAATGCAGTCGATGTGTAGACGTAGGTGGCGGCCTTTCTCAAGTTATCGCCAGCCTCCAGCCGTGAAACCATCATTTCGACGGCGATCATCGCATCGTCCACAAGCAGGCCCAGAGCGATAATGAGTGCGCCGAGCGAGATTCGCTGAAGCGAGATGCCCGAATACTCCATGAACACAAAGGTGATGGCCAGAACGAGTGGAATAGATACGGCAACGACGAGGCCAGCACGCACGCCCAAGCTGATGAAGCTGATGGCGAGAACGATGGCGATGGCTTCAAAGAGCGCGGTCGTAAAGCCGGAAACAGCTTCCTCAACCACGGCGGGCTGGTCGGATACACGCTCAACGGTCACGCCAATGGGAAGGTCCGCCACCACACGCTTCAGTTCTTCGTCAAGATCCTTGCCGAATGTCAGAAGGTTTGCGCCGGGCTTCATGCCGATGGCAAGACCAATGGCTGGCTTGCCCTTGAAGCGGAAAAGGGCAGATGGAGGGTCCACGTAGCCGCGCTTGATCGTCGCAATGTCGGTCAACGGGAAATAGCGATCATTGACCCTGAGATTGATGGTCTTCAGGCTCTCTTCTGAAAGGAAAGCTCCGCCAACTCGCAAAGCGATGCTTTCCGGTCCCGCGTCCACAAAGCCGGACTGTGTTACCGCATTCTGTGCCTGCAAGGTGCTGATAATGGACTGTCGGTCTATTCCGAGTGCCGCAATCTTGCGGGTAGAGAACTCAAGATAAATGACTTCATCCTGCTCGCCAACGACATCGATCTTGCCAGAATTCGGAACGGTCAGCAGCCTTTCGCGGGCGCCTTCCACAAGGTCACGCAATTGCCGCTGGGACAGGCCATCCGAAGTGAATGCGAAAATATTGCCGTAGACGTCACCAAAGGTGTCGTTGAAGAATGGGCCAATCACGCCGCTTGGTAGGTCACCCTTGATGTCGTTCACCATGTTGCGAACTTTGACCCAGTTTCCGGTCACGTCTTTCGCCTGGGTTGTCGCCAGCAGCTCAAGGTAAATGGTCGTCTGACCGGCCTTGGTCTCGCTTCGCGTATAGTCGAGAGCATCAAGCTCCTGAAGCTTCTTCTCGATCCTGTCGGTAACCTGCTTTGCGACCTCTTCGGCAGAAGCTCCCGGCCACTGCGCGTTGATGATCATCGTCTTGATCGTGAACGCAGGGTCTTCTTCGCGTCCCAGATTGATGTAGGAAAAAGTCCCGGCAATCATGAAAATGATCATGAAGTACCAAACGAGCGAACGGTGATCGAGCGCCCAGTCAGAAAGATTGAACGATTTCACTGGGCATTCTCCTGCTCGATACGTACGGCCTGGCCGTCCTTCAGTTGGTTGACGCCGGCAACCACCACACGGTCGCCTGGGTTGATGCCCGAGGATACGATAACGGGGCCGCCTGGAACGGATGCTGGATCGACAGTGATGTCACGGGATGAGACTTTCGCCGCCTTTTCATCAACGATCCAGACGCTGGTTTTGGAGCCATCGACCTTGATTGCCGATGGCGGCACGCGAATGATGGACTGAGCGTCGGCAGTCGCGGTTGCGGTTACGACCGCACCAAGACGGAGCGCGTCAGGCGGGTTGATCAATGTCAGCTTTGTCCGGAAAGTGCGTGTTGCGTCGTCAGCTTCTGGCGCGATTTCACGAACCACGCCTTTCGAGTGATAGCTTGCATCAAGCTGCAGAGCCACATCGAAGGCGGCGCCTGATTTGAGCAATGCTCCGGCCGTCTCGGGAACATCTATGACGGCGTCTCGCTCTTTCGGCTGCGCGACGGTCACAACGCTTTGTCCGGCAGATACGACCTGCCCAACCTCGGCAGACGTTTTGGTAACAACGCCGTCGAATTCGGCAAGCAGACGGGAATATCCCAATTGCTCGTTAGCCTTGTCCAGATTTGCCTGAGCCTTGTTCACGTTCGCCACCGCGGTTTCGCGTTCCTGCTGCGCGCTTTCGAAGGTTGCCTTCGCAGCAGACTGGCGCTCGAAAAGGGTTTGCTGGCGCTGCTCATTCGTCACGGCATTGGCAAGCTGAGCCTGCGCATTGGACAGATCTGACTGCGAACTCCTGACCGCAAGCTCCAGAGAAAGCGGATCAATTGCTGCGAGGACATCGCCCTTCTTGACGATATCGCCGACCTGCACGTTACGCGCAACGATGCGTCCGAGAATGCGGAAACCGAATTGGGTTTCAATGCGTGCGGTGACAGTTCCCGGCAGCGTCAACGTCGCTGCAGGGGCGGGCTGAACGACAACGGACAGCACAGGTCTCGGCTTTTCCACCGTTTCCTCATGCTGTTCACAGGAAGTCAGAAATGTTGCGGCAGCCAAAAGCGTTGCCGCGGTCAAGGACGTCTTCATTGAGCGGCTCCCTCGTATGTCACAGTTTCTCCAAGGGCCAAGAATTTCGTGCCGGTTACGACAACCATTTCACCTTCGGAAAGGCCTGACAGGACCGAGAAGTGGCCATTCGCATATTTTCCAACTTTGATTTCGCGCACGGATACCGCGGCAGTTTTGGGATCGATGACCCAGACTGCAGTCTTGCCTCCCAGCGACGTCATCGCAGATGATGGAAGCTCGATGGTATCGACGGGTTTGTAATGCGCAATGGCAACAACCGGGCTGCCGAGCCTGACATCAGCTTTTGAATCCAAGGTCAATTTGACGCGTATCGTGCCTGTGGTGGTATCCAGCGTGGGCGAAATTTCGCGCACCGATGCCTTCATCTCATTGCCACCGGATAGCAGCTTGACGATGATATCGTTCTGAATTTCCCCACCCAGCAGGCTCGTTTCGTCGGCCTCGATGACCGCATCGCGTGGGCCGTCATGGGCGAGCGTGAAAATGAGCTGGGCTGCCTGGGCAACCTGGCCGACCTCCGCATTGCGGGCGGTGATGATGCCGTCGGCGTCCGCTTTCAACTCGGTCTGCTCCAGAGCATCACGCGCGGTGTCTACCTGCGCCTGTGCGGACTGAACTGTGCCCTGACCAGTCAGAAATGCTTCCTGCGCCTGATCCAGCGCAGCTCGCGTTGTGACGCCGGTGCTGAAAAGACTTTGCTGGCGGTCATAGGCCTGCCGCGCTTGAGTCTGCTGAGCCTGCGCTGATTGCAGCGTGGCCAGCGCGACCTGAAGGTCCGCCTTTTGCTCTTGCGGGTCGATGCGGGCAAGAACCTGCCCATTGGTGACATGGTCACCAATGTCGACGAACCGTTCGACGATGCGTCCGCTGACACGGAAAGATAGATCGGATTGTACCCGAGCGCTGATTTCACCGGTTGTCGTGATGACATCGGCGACGGGAAGCGTTTTGACCTGAACCACTTCTACTCGTCGCGGTGGCTTCTTTTGCGCTTCTTTCTCAGGCTCGCAGGCTGAAAGCCCTGGCAGTGCTGCCGCCAGTAAGGCGATTGTTGCGTACCGTCTCATTTATTGCCTCTTGAACCATAATGAATAGGTGATACATTTGACTTACTGGGTAGTCAATGAAATTATTGTGTCTCGAATTGATCGAGCGCACATGGTTAAGGATAGTTATGGCAAGTCTGACACGCGCCGAACAGAAGGCACTTCGGCCCACGCAAATCTTGGAAGCGGCATTTCAAGAGTTTGTAGATCACGGCTTTACCGCCGCTCGCGTGGAAGACATCGCTGAGCGTGTGGGTGTCACCAAGGGTACAGTGTATGTATATTTCCCAACAAAGGATGAACTTTTCTCGGCGATGATCCAATATATTGCCGTTCCGATGAAAAATGTCATTGGCGATATTGGAGAGCTAAAGGGAAATGCAGCAACGCGCCTTGAGACGCTTCTACGGGAGCTTTATCATCGGTTGCTCAGGGAGAGACGACTGCGACAGTTGCTGCGGTTTGTTGTAGCCGAAGGTGCGCGCTTTCCCGAGGTTATAGACACCCACCGCGACGAACTCATCGAGCCCATTCACGCCCGTATACAATCCATCCTCGACGAGGGGGTTGAAGCGGGAGAATTTGTGGGTGGGCCAAGGGCGAACGCTTGTCTTATTTTCGCGCCAATCGTTGCGATCGGCATCGAAACGCTCATCTATGAGGACCGCCGAGAACTTGATCTTGAGGCCTACATCGATGCCCATATTGATCTGGTGATTGGGTCGCTTTTGGTTGATCGTCGCTCCCGCTCATAGCCCACGCTGTGTGGTTGGATTGTTTGTAACGTCGAGACGCGCTGTCAGCTCGGGCAGGTGGTCGCTTCTCATCGTGCCGGTTTGCAGGCTCCAAGCGTCATCCTCATGAACTCCGCTGCTGAACAAACACTGCCGGATTGATAGCAGTGAAGGCTTGACTTTGCGTTGCGGTCATAGTTACTAAGTTGTAACTGGTAAGACCAATTGACCAGATGGGATCTGGGAGGATTTCATGTTTGTGGCCCTGGAACCACGCCGTCTGCACAGGCAGGTGGCGGACCAAATCCGTTCGCTGATCGAAACGGGCGAGTTGAGCTTGGGCGCAAAGCTTCCAGCCGAGCGCGATCTTGCCGAGCGGTTCGCAGTGTCCAGGCCGACGGTTCGGGAAGCGTTGATTGTTCTGGAAGTGGAAGGGTATATCCACATCCGGATGGGTTCCGGCGTTTACGTCAGTCAGCGCACGAACCACGCTCCCAAGGCCTTGCCAGTTGACGACAATGACAGCCCGTTTGAAATTCTTCAGGCGCGCAGCATTATCGAAAGTGCGATTGCCGAGGAGGCCGCACGGGTTGCAACGGCTGAAGGTATTCAGCGGCTGGACGATTGTCTCAGGCAGATGGAGAATGCCATTGGCGATCCCGTCAACATGCTGGTTCAGGATCGTGCATTTCACACGGCCATAACAGATATCATCGGCAACGCTACGCTGCATCGGTTTACCGGCCAGATCTTTGACCGGCGCATGACACCGTATTTTGAACGGCTGGCCAGCCACTTTGAAGGTCCGCAGACATGGCGTCTGGCGCTTGATGAACATCGGGTCATTCGGAACGCCATCGCTCAGAACGACGCGACGGGTGCACGCGATGCCATGCGGCGCCATCTGATGCTGTCGCAGAAAAGATTTTCCGAAAGCTTCGGGGAGGAGCCGTAGGCGAAGCACGTTCCTTCCGAGAGGGAGGAGCATGAAAACAGAGAATCTGACATCAATCCGGGAGGGAAAACAATGTCATTCAAAATCATCAGCTTGCTGGGTGCAACGGCAATCGTCGCTGTATCCGCATTTGCAGCCCAGGCGCAGACCGCGCTCAAATGGGCCCATGTTTACGAAACAAGTGAGCCTTTCCACACCGAATCCGTCTGGGCTTCGAAGGAAATCGAAAAACGTACGGAAGGCCGTTACAAGATCGATGTCTTTCCTGCATCCCAGCTCGGCAAGGAGGTTGATATCAACCAGGGCCTGAAACTGGGAACGGTCGATATGATCATTTCGGGTTCCAGCTTCGCCGCCCGTGACTACAAGCCCATCGGCGTCACTTACTTCCCTTACATTTTCCGTAGTCCTGAGCATCTGATCGCTTACACGAAGAGCGACGTCTTCAAGCGCCTTGCAAAGGGATATGAGGACAAGACGGGCAACGTCATTGCCGCCGTCAGCTATTACGGTACCCGCCACACCACAGCGAACAAGGCGATCGCGACATGTGCTGATCTGGCCGGCGTGAAAATGCGCGTTCCTGATGTTCCGGCCTATCTGGCCATGCCGCGCGCATGCGGCGCCAACACCACGCCGATTGCTTTCGCCGAGGTCTATCTGGCGCTTCAGAACGGCACTGTCGATGCGCAGGAAAATCCGCTGACGACCATCGAGGCGAAGAAATTCTTCGAGGTTCAGAAGAACATCGTGCTGACGGGCCATATTGTCGATCACCTCAATACGGTGATTTCCAAGAGCCGGTGGGCGAGCCTTTCCGAGCAGGACAAGAAAATCTTTGTCGATGTGATGCAGGAAGCCGCAACTCGCACCACGAAGATCATCGAGGAGCGTGAAAACAAGCTGGTCGACGATTTCAAGTCGCGTGGCTTGACGGTGACTGAGGTTGATAAGGCCGACTTTGAAAAGAACGTGATCGAGAAGGCCAAGTTCGAGGACTTTGGTTACGACAAGGCCGACTGGGAAGCCATCCGGGCCATCAAGTAAGCCCGTGCCCGGCGCGGTTTTATGAGCCGCGCCGCCTTTTCTTCTTAGTCGGGATAAATCAATGTCGCAGGAAACTCATACTCAGGTCACGCCTGAGGAACTTGCCCACACATTCGATGAGCCACCACCCAATGCCGATCTCTCGGTCTATGCCTTTGAGGACTGGCTGACTCTCGCTCTTTTCTGGATCATGACAGGCTGCGTTTTCCTGCAGTTCTTTACCCGTTATGTGCTGAACGATAGTTACGCGTGGACAGAAGAGATTGCCGTCAATTGCCTGATCGCTGTCGTCTTCATGGGCTCCGTCATGTGCGTGCGCATGTCGCGCCATATTCAGGTTGATGTTCTCTACCACTACCTGCCGCCGCATGTGACACGCGTCATGTCTCTGGCTGTAGATGTGCTGCGCGTCGGATTTTTCGCCTACACATCATGGCTGATGTGGCGCTATCTGGAGATCGTGGAAGGTGAGGAAATGGTCACCGTGGCGCTGCCACGCAGCATCGTTTTCTACACGGTCTTTGCGGCATTTGTGCTGATGTTCCTGCGATCCATCCAGGTGTTCATCGCCAATATCAGGCGTGGCTATTCCGTTCTTGAGAGACCGGAAGAGTTCCAGAGCGTGGAGGAGGTTTGATATGCTGGTATTGATTGGCTCATTCCTGCTTCTGATGCTCATCGGCCTACCGGTTGCCATCTCCATGGCATCAGCATCGCTTCTTTATATTCTGGCCTTCAATGTTGCCCCTGATATCATCGCCGCACAGCGCATGATTGCGGGCATCGAGAGCTTTCCGCTTCTGGCCGTCCCGTTTTTCATTCTGGCGGGTAATCTCATGAATACCGCCGGTGTGACCGGGCGCATCTATTCCTTCGCCGTTGCCCTGGTGGGATGGATGAAGGGTGGTCTTGCTCAGGTCAACATCATCGGCTCGGTCATCTTCTCTGGCATGTCTGGAACGGCCCTTGCAGATGCGGCTGGCATTGGCACCATCGAAATCAAGGCCATGAAGGATCATGGCTATCCTGTCGAAGCTGCCGTTGGCGTTACAGCCGCATCCGCAACGCTTGGGCCTATCTTTCCGCCATCCCTGCCTTTCGTGATTTACGGAATGATGGCCAACGTTTCGATTGGCGCGCTTTTCATGGCGGGTATCGTTCCCGGCGTTGTCATGACCTTGCTGATGATGATTACGGTGACGGTTTTCGCCTATATCAAAAACTGGGGTTCCGATACGCCATTCAGCCTGCGCACCATCTTCGGCGCGTCGCTGGAAGTTCTGGTGGTCATGATGGTGCCGGTCAGCGTCTATGTGATGACCTCGCTCGGCCTGTCGCTCAACTGGGCCATTGTCATTGCGCTTGTCGTGCTGGTTGCCTGTGACTGGTACTTCGACTTTTCGGCCGTTATGGCGCTGATGACGCCGGTCATCCTCATTGGCGGCATGACCATGGGCTGGTTCACGCCAACGGAAGCAGCCGTTGCCGCTGTGTTGTGGTCGCTGTTTCTCGGTCTTGTGCGCTATCGCACCATGACCTTCAAAACGCTGGCCAAGGCGACATTCGACACCATTGAGACGTCGGCGTCGGTCCTCTTCATCGTGGCGGCGGCATCGGTGTTTGCGTGGTTGTTGACGGTCTCTCAGGCCGCGCAAGTGCTGTCGGCGGCAATCCTGACAATCACGGACAGCAAGTGGATATTCCTCATTCTCGTCAACCTGCTGATGCTGTTTGTCGGCTGCTTCCTAGATACGATTGCCGCCATCACCATCCTCGTGCCCATCCTTCTGCCGCTGGTTCTGCAGTTTGATATCGATCCGGTGCATTTCGGCCTCATCATGACACTCAATCTGATGATCGGCCTGCTGCATCCGCCACTTGGAATGGTATTGTTCGTGCTTTCGCGGGTGGCGCGATTGTCGGTGGAACGCACGACAATGGCGATCCTTCCCTGGCTGGTGCCTCTGTTCATCGCCCTCATTCTCATCACCTTCATTCCTGCGGTCACCTTGTGGTTGCCAACGGAGATGGGATTGATCCGTTAAACCTAGAACCCGCGCGGCTCTTCGCGCGGGCTCGCCTCATCACGAAACGAAAGTAGACATTCATGTCGACACGCGTCGCGCGTCTCTATGGCAAGCAGAACCTCAAGGTCGAAACGCAGGATTTCGCACAGCCGGACGCTGGCGAGGTACTGCTTCGTATGGCTGCGGGCGGCATCTGCGGTTCTGACCTCCATTACTATCAGGATGGTGGCTTCGGGCTAGTTCAGGTGCGAGAGCCGATCATATCTGGCCATGAAGCATCAGGTTATGTTGAAGCTTTGGGCGATGGTGTAACGGGTCTTGAGGTCGGCGCGCTCGTCGCGGTCAACCCTTCACAACCCTGTGGCGCGTGCCCCCACTGCGCCATCGGCCAACCCATTCATTGCCATGACATGCGCTTCATGGGCAGCGCCATGCGTCTTCCCCATGAGCAGGGCATGTTCCGCGACTGGCTTGTCGTTCCGGCAAAGCAGTGCTTTTCGTTCGAAGGCGATACTACTCCCGCTGAGGCAGCATGCGCCGAGCCGCTTGCGGTTTGCCTTCATGCGGTGGCGCAGGCTGGTGATATCAAGGGCAAACGTGTTCTGGTGACCGGCGCTGGTCCCATCGGACTGCTGACGGTTGCGGCTGCGAAACATGCTGGTGCGGCAGAGATTGTTGTTACGGATCTTGCCGATGCGGCCCTTTCCCGAGCGCCGTCCATGGGTGCCCGCCGGACGATCAATGTCGCCAAAGACCCACATGGCCTTGCACCCTATCAGGAAGGTAAAGGCACATTCGATATCGTCTTTGATTGTTCAGCCGCCGGTCCCGCATTGCGCTCGGCATTTGCTGCGATCAAGCCGCGCGGCATTCTCGTTCAGGTCGGCGTGACAGGCGATATCACAATCCCGCTCAATAGCCTCGTCGGCAAAGAGATCGTCTGGCGAGGCTCCCAGCGTTTCGATCAGGAATTTGCCGCTGCCGTGCAACTCATTTCGTCGCGCAGGATCGATGTGCGGCCGATCATTTCCCATGCGTTTCCACTTGAAAAGGCTGTCGAAGCATTCGAGCAGGCCGGTGATCGCTCCGTTGCCTGCAAGGTGCAGATTACCTTTGGCGGTTCTCACTAAGTTCTGAAGGATAAAGATATGAAGCACACATGGCGCTGGTTCGGCCCCGTGGACAAGGTTTCGGTGCGGGATGCCGCGCAGGCGGGTGCCGAGGGCATCGTCAGCGCGCTGCATCACATCGAAACCGGCGCGGTCTGGCCTGTCGATGAAATTGACAAGCGGCACGAAGCCATAAAGGCCGGTGGCCTCTATTGGGACGTGGTTGAAAGCGTTCCCGTCTCCGAGGACATCAAGACCCAGACTGGCGACTGGAAACAGCATATCGCAAATTGGCAGGAAACACTGCGGCGCCTCTCTTCCAGCGGCATTCGCACTGTTTGCTACAATTTCATGCCGGTTCTGGATTGGACCCGCACGGATCTGCGTTGGGAAACTCGCCACGGTGCAAAGGCCATGCGGTTCGATTTGGTGGATTTCGCCGCTTTCGACATTCACATCCTGAAACGGCCCAACGCAAAATCCGATTATCCAGAATGGCTTATCGATGATGCTGCCAGACGTTTTTCCGAAATGCCGGATAGCAAGATCATCGCTTTGGGCAGGAACATCGGGGCGGGCCTGCCGGGTTCTGCTGATGGCTACACGCTTGACCAGCTTCTGGAAAAGCTGCGCTCATATAGTGGCGTGGACCGTTTGCGGCTGCAATCCAATCTGGTTGATTTCCTGTCGGAGGTTGTTCCGGTGGCGGAAGAGGTGGGTATCAATCTCTGCGCCCACGGCGACGATCCGCCCTGGCCCCTGCTCGGGCTGCCGCGCATTCTCTCTACCCAGGCCGATTATGCGCATATGCTGGATCAGGTAGACAGTCTGGCAAATGGGGTTACGCTCTGCACCGGCTCGCTGGGTGCGCACAAGGATAATGATCTGCCGATGATCGCGAAGGCCTTTGCGGACCGTATTCATTTCGTACATTTGCGCAACGTGACGCGTGATACCGATACGGTTCCATGTTCCTTCTTCGAGGATGAACATCTGGAAGGCGCAACCGATATGGTGGCCGTCATCGCTGCGTTGCTGGAAGAAGAAAAGCGCCGTCGTGACGTGGGGCGCGAGGACCATCGCATCGCCATGCGGCCAGATCACGGGCAGGAAATTCTTGACGATATCGCCCGCGGCGCCCAGCCCGGCTACCCCGCCATCGGTCGCCTGAAGGGATTGGCCGAATTGCGCGGCATCGAGCGCACACTTCTTCATCCACAGTTCGGTCGAGTATAGCATGATGAACAGATTAACTGCCTCCACCTCGTTGCCCCAAACCGTTTCCGTCCCGGCCTTTGATCGCACGGCATTGAAGCCCGGCATTGTGCATTTCGGTTTGGGTGCTTTCCACCGTGCCCATCAAGCCGTCTTCACGCAAAAAGCACTGGAGCACAGCATCGGCCCCTGGGGCATCGTCGCCGTCAACTTGCGCTCGAATGAGCCTGTTCAGGCGCTGGCAGGACAGGATGGCCTTTACTCCGTCATCGTTCGAAGTGCCGAAGGTGATCGCGCTGACATCATGGGTGCAACAGTGGACTGGCTTTGTGCAGCCGAACAGAGAGAGGCTGTTCTTGGCCATCTGGCCAATCCGGATATCCGCATCGTCACCCTGACTGTTAGCGAAAAGGCATACGGCTTGGACCCCGTGACCGGCGGGCTGGACCTGAAGCACCCATCAATTGCCGCAGATCTCGCCAATCCGCATGCTCCCGTGGGTGCAGTTGGGTACCTTGTTGAAGGTCTGGCACGACGACACGTGCAAGGTCTTTTGCCATTTACGGTTCTGTGCTGTGACAATCTTCCGTCCAACGGCCATGTCGTGCGCCGTCTCGTTCTGGAACTGGCAAAGCGGCGTGACCCGGAACTGGCACGCTGGATTGACGAGAACAGCAAATTTCCATGCAGCATGGTGGACCGCATCGTGCCTGCGGCGACCGATGAAACGCGGCAACGTGCGGCGCGGCTGCTAGGAGTTGAGGACCGCCTCGCTATTGAAACGGAACCCTTTCTGCAATGGGTGATCGAGGATGATTTCGTTTCTGGTCGTCCAGCGTGGGAGGCGGCGGGTGCCGTCTTTACCCAAACGGTCGAGCCTTATGAAAACATGAAGCTTCGGCTTCTGAACGGCTCGCATACGCTCATCGCGCATTTGGGCATTCTCCACGATCTGGAGTTCGTGCGCGATGTCATGGCGGTGCCGGAGTTTGTGGAAAAGGTGAAGCGGCACATGAAGGCAGCCGCTGCCACGCTCGAACCCGTGCCGGGCATTGATCTTCCTTACTACCAAAACGAATTGCTTGAACGCTTCGCCAACCCGACCATCGCCCACCGCAACGAGCAGATTGCGATGGATACCAGTCAGAAGCTGCCGCAGCGGATCATAGCTGCGGCGGTTGAGGCGCTGGCTGCCGGTCACGATGCCGCCGAGTTTGCTTATGTGGTCGCGCTATGGATTGCGTCTGTTCACAAGCGCGGCAACCTGAATGATCCTCGCAAGGACGAAATCCTCGCTGCGGCAAGCCAAGTGGATCATACCGACCCGTCGGCTGCATTTTTCGCCGTCGAAGGCCTGTTTCTCGCCGATCTGGTGCAGAACCGTGCGTGGCGCGATCTGGTCAATCAGGAACTGGCAGCTCTGTCATTCTAACCTTTGTCGCAGCCCCCAAAGAGAAAACCCGGCGATGATCTCGCCGGGTTCTTGTTTTACGGTTATGTTGCAACCTCAGTCCATCTTGTGGATGTCGCGGTCCTTGGTTTCCGGCAGGAACAGGAGGCCGACGACCAAGGTGATACCTGCGAAAATGATCGGATACCAAAGGCCGTAGTAGATATCACCCTTGGCAGCACTCATGGCGAATGCGGTCGCGGGCAGAAGACCACCGAACCAGCCGTTACCAATGTGGTAGGGCAGGGACATACCGGAATAGCGGATGCGGGTTGGGAACATTTCCACCAGCAGAGCGGCAATCGGGCCGTAGACCATGGTCACATAGATGACGAGGACGGTTAGAACCGCAATGATGGCAATCCAGTTCACAGCGGCTGGGTCGGCGACCATGGCAAATGCACCGCCACCAGCAACCGTATAGACGGCCATCTCAGTCGCACCGTTCAGCTCCGGCGCGGTCATCAGCTTGTCAGCCACCAGCTTTTCGGCGGGCACTGTTTTAGCAGGTGTTGCACGAACGGTATCGGCATTCAGTGCAAGTTCCGGGTTTGCAGCAATGAAAGCATCAAGTTTTGCTGCTGGAACCTGTGCCGCGCCGCGCACCAGCGGATAGCCACCTTCCTGAAGAGCCATGTTGATCTGCTTCTGGAATGCGCGGTCGTTTGCTGCGGCATTTGCACCGGCAGCGGCGGCATCATAGCTGGTGATGGTCTTTTCGCCAATCTTGACCGTTGCTGGCTGGCCCGCAGGTCCCTCAACGACATCGTAAGGCACGGAGTTGCGGGTCAGGAACGAGGTCGCGATATCGCAGGATGTGGTGAATTTGGCCGTGCCAGTTGGGTTGAACTGGAAGCGGCAATCGCCGGGGGCAGCGGTGACCGTCGCGCGAACCGAGGCTTGAGCCTGTGCAAGCGCAGGGTTGCCTGCCCATGTCAGTGCCTTGAACAGCGGGAAGTAGGTCAACATGGCCAGAACCAGACCTGCCATGATGATGGGCTTGCGGCCGATCTTGTCAGAAAGCCAGCCAAACAGGACGAAGAAGCCGGTGCCGAGAAGAAGAGCGCAGGCAACCATAATATTGGCCGACTGGCCGTCTACCTTCAAAATGCTCTGCAGGAAGAAGAGCGCGTAGAACTGACCGGTGTACCAGACGACTGCCTGTCCGATGACGGCACCAACCAGCGCAATGATCGCGATCTTGGCGTTTTTCCACTGGCCGAAGGCTTCGCTGAGCGGAGCCTTCGAGGTTTTGCCCTCTTCCTTCATTTTCTTGAAGGCAGGCGATTCGCTCATCTTCAAGCGAATCCAGACGGAAACGCCGAGCAGAATGACGGACAGCAGGAACGGAATGCGCCAGCCCCAATCGGCGAATGCTTCACGTCCGACGGCAAATTGCACACCGAGAATGACCATGAGCGAGAGGAACAGACCAAGTGTCGCGGTCGTCTGGATCCATGACGTGTAATAGCCGCGACGGCCATTCGGGGCGTGCTCGGCCACATAGGTTGCCGCACCGCCATATTCACCGCCGAGTGCCAGACCCTGCAACATGCGCAGGATAATGAGGATGATCGGCGCAGCAATGCCGATTTGCGATGCGTTGGGAAGCACGCCGACCAGGAAGGTCGAGAAGCCCATGATCAGGATGGTGACAAGGAAGGTGTATTTGCGGCCGACGAGGTCGCCAAGGCGTCCAAACACCAGCGCACCGAACGGACGAACGAGGAAGCCTGCGGCGAATGCCAGCAGCGCGAAGATGTTGCGTGTTGTTTCAGGATATTGGCTGAAGAAGTTCGCGCCAATGTAGATGGCCAATGAGCCATACAAATAAAAGTCGTACCACTCGAAGACCGTTCCCAAAGAAGATGCGAAAATCACCTTCTTCTCTTCACCCGTCATGGGGCGGGCCTTTTCGTTGCCCGCGGCTACTACGTTCGCCATTTTCTGTCCTCCACAGATCGATGAGTGACACATCGCAACAGTCCGACTCCCCCGGACTGCCCTTGCGGCACGATGCACCTGAACACAGAGTGGCAGAAAATGAACGAAAGGAAGAGCGATCCTTTTGGCTTATGACTTTAGTCTAATCCAGGCCGGCCTGAAATCGAACGTAGCATGGCGCGCCAACGCGTTGGCAGACCAAATTGCCGCGTGTTTGCGCTTGACAGGAAATGCAAACACCATAATAGCTTTGCCGAGAAAAGGAGCACGATTTTGATGAGACATGTCACAGACATGACTGTCATGCATAACCCGGCAGAGTTTGCCGGTGATCGGTCGCGCCTTGCCTACTCCATCCGAATTACGGCCAAAACGACGATTAAAACCGTCTGACGTCTCTGGCCCACCGCTCTCTCCCCGGTTTGGTCGGGGAAGAAGGAAGCCGCAGGATTGCGGGTTCCCCCTCACCAAAAACGAGGAGAGGTAGAAAGAGAGCTTGATCATGGGTTTCAAAGTTGCAATCGCAGGCGCTACCGGCAATGTCGGTCGTGAAATGCTCAATATTCTGGCTGAGCGCGGGTTCCCGGCCGATGAAGTTGTCGCCCTGGCGTCGGCTCGCAGCCAGGGCACGGAAGTGTCCTACGGTGACCGCACGCTGAAGGTCTCCAATATGGAGAACTACGATTTTTCCGACACCGATATTTGCCTGATGTCTGCTGGTGGCGATGTATCGAAGAAGTGGTCTCCGAAGATCGGCGCGCAGGGCTGCGTCGTCATCGATAACTCTTCCGCATGGCGCTATGATCAGGACGTTCCACTGATCGTTCCAGAGGTGAATGCTGACGCTATCGAAGGCTTCCGCAAGCGCAATATCATTGCAAACCCGAATTGCTCCACGGCCCAACTCGTTGTTGCCCTGAAGCCTTTGCATGATGCGGCGACTATCAAGCGCGTCGTCATTTCGACCTATCAGTCCGTGTCCGGTGCCGGCAAGGAAGGTATGGACGAGCTTTTCCAGCAGACACGTGCGGTATTTGTTGCCGATCCTGTCGAAACGAAGAAGTTCACCAAGCGCATCGCCTTCAACGTCATTCCGCACATCGATGTGTTCATGGAAGATGGATACACGAAGGAAGAGTGGAAGGTTCTCGCTGAAACGAAGAAGATGCTGGACCCGAAGATCAAGGTTACATGCACAGCCGTGCGCGTTCCGGTTTTCATCGGGCATTCTGAATCCGTGAACATCGAGTTCGAAAACGAAATCACAGCGGATCAGGCGCGTGATATTCTGCGTGAAGCACCCGGCTGCCAAGTCATCGACAAGCATGAGAATGGCGGATACATCACGCCGGTTGAATGCGCTGGCGAAGATGCCACGTTCATTTCGCGCATTCGCGAAGACGCGACTGTTGAAAACGGTCTCAACATCTGGGTCGTATCCGACAACTTGCGCAAGGGCGCGGCTCTGAATGCTATCCAGATCGCCGAGCTTCTGGTCAATCGTGGCCTCATCAAGCCCCGCACTGCGGCTTGATACTATTTTTTAACAAATGTTAACTATAACCCGCCCATTCCACTGTGGGAATGGACGGGTTTTCAGACAAACTGTTCATCACGGGCTGTTTATTTGCCGGTTTTGATGTCAGCAGGCAGGCTGAAAGCCATACATCTCAGTCAAGTGGTGACCGAGTTAGGGCGCGAACCCAAAAACTTTGAAGGCAAATTCTGATGCGGGCACTAAAAGCTTTTTCCGTTGGCGTAGTTATGGTTTCCGCAATGGCGGCAACGTCGGCTATGGCGGCGCAGTGCGGTAATACTTCTGCGGGCTTTGATGCCTGGGTCGGCGCATTCAAGCAGGAAGCTGCGGGCAGGGGCGTCAGCCCATCGGTTCTGGATCGTGCATTCTCGAGTGTCTCCTACAATCAGGCAACGATCCGTGCAGACCGTGGTCAGCACAGTTTCAAGCTTTCGTTCGATCAGTTCATGCAAAAGCGCGGTGGTCAGGCGATTATCTCTCGTGGCAAGGCCATGAAGAAGAACAACGCAGCGCTTTTTGCCAATATTGAACGCGCCTATGGCGTTCCCGCTGGCCCGCTGCTCGCCATTTGGGGCATGGAAACCGGCTTTGGCGCTTTCCTTGGAAATCAGCACACCATGTCCGCCGTGGCGACGCTGTCCTATGACTGCCGTCGTTCCGAATATTTCACCGAACAGCTTTATGCTGCGTTGAAACTGGTCGGAAGCGGTGATCTGAGCTCCACCGCCAAGGGCGCGGCACATGGCGAAATCGGCCAAACGCAGTTCCTGCCTCTCAACGTCGTGCGTTATGGCGTCGATTTCGACCGCAATGGCCACATTGATCTGGTTGGTTCGCGAGCCGACGCTCTCGCTTCGACCGCCAACTTCCTTGTCGGTCACGGTTGGCAGCGTGGCGCTGGTTACCAGCAGGGCCAGACAAACTACACCGCCATTCAGGGATGGAACGCTGCAAGCGTCTATCAGCAGTCCATCGCCTTCATCGGCAAGGCCATCGACGGCCAATAATCCTTAGAGATATCAAGGCGATCTCATCGCCTCCGAGAAAGGAATGACCGCGCATGTGTGCGGTCATTCGTCGTTTTGGAGTGCCATCAAGGCTTAAAGTCCGAGTGTGCCTCGGACTTTGTTTCAGAGGTCACGGACGGCGGAAGTCGCCTGTCTTGCTGTCCATCACCCACAATTCCCCGGTCGAGATATCGAACCATGCACCGTGCAGCTTGACCTTGCCGGCGGCTTCCTGTGCCTTGACGAAAGGAAATGCGCGCAGGTTGCTGATGGAATTGCGAATGGAAACCCGCTCCATAGCCGTTTGTCTTTCACCCGAGGTCATCACGTCGTTGCTTTGGATCTGCTCGGCAGCGGACTTGACCATGTTCATCCACTTGCCAATGAAATCGCCGGGCGACAAGGGTTCGAGGTTCGGATCGAGCGCCGCCTGTATGCCGCCGCAACGGCCATGGCCCATGACGACAATGTCTTTTACCTTGAGGACCTGCACCGCATATTCAACGGCAGCAGACGTCGAGTGGTATTGACCGTCAGGCTCATAGGGCGGAACCATGTTGGCGACATTTCGCACCACAAACAGCTCTCCCGGTCCGCAGTCAAAAATGGTTTCCGGCGCTGAACGGGAGTCACAACAGGCAATGATCAACGTTTGCGGCTTTTGCCCGGTGTCCGCCAATGCGCGGTAGCGTTCACGCTCATCGGTGTAGCGACCGCTCATGAAGTTCTTGTAGCCATTGAGGAGGTAGTCAGGAAAATCTTTCATGATGACGCAGTACCGTTTTGCTGGGCCAGGCTCGCAGAGAAGCGCGGCGTGTTGAAAATCCTACGTGACGATCCGTTATTTGCGCTTGCTGCGGGATGGATGCAAGAGATGGCGCATCTGCACCATGGCCATAGGTGTGGAAAGACTGGACGCATCGGTCTCCAGCGTCAGTTCGTTCGATCCTCTTTTCATCGTGCGCGCGAGAACCTCAAAAACGCTTGCAGTTGCCAGTTGCAGCGCTTTTTCATCGTCTAGTCCCTGCAGTAGCCGAGCTAGGAAAAGTGCCGAAAGGAGGTCGCCAAGACCGTTAGGAACGTTCTCAATTGCACGATGTTCGGCAAGAAGCGCATGACGACCGCTGAGGAAAAGGTTGCCTATCCCGCCAACCGTCATCGGAACGGCCGATGTAACAAGCATTTTCGCAGGACCGAGCGCCAAGGCCGCATCGATGATTTCATTGTTTGTCTCAAGCTCGGCACCGCTCATCCACGCCAGTTCATATCTGTTTGGCGTGGAAACTGTGGCAAGCGGTATCAATTCATCCCGGATGGCCTGTGCGGTTTCCTGCGGTATGTATAGCCCACCCTTGTCGCCCATAACAGGATCGCAAACATAGATGAGATCGGGGTTTGCTCGTCTCATGTCGCGGATCAGCCGCGCGACGGAGCGCACCTGCTCAGCGCTTCCGAAATAACCGGTGAGGATTGCGCGCACTTCACCGGACCATTTCGATGTCGCCAAATCCTTCATCGCGGAATCAAATTCGGCATTGTCGAACCGCAGACGGGTCGATGGTCCATGGCCGGGGTGCCAGGGCATGACGATGGTGGGAACGGCCCAGACTGGAAAGCCTAAAGTCTCGAGCCCAAACACGACTGCACGGTTGCCGACAGAACCACGCATCACGTGGCTGGAAATGACGATGACGGAGCCGTTGGTATTGTCCTGCATAATGCACTCATTCCACATGGCAGCGGTCATGACGCAGATTTGGCGCCTTCGGCCGCGTAATTGGTTTCGTCATGGCACAATGCTGCGCGGCTTTCCACTGTTAGTGTGGTATCCACGTGCGGTTTTTATCCGGTCACTTTCCGGCGCGTTCCAGTGCCTTCAGCACAGTGCGCTCTGAAAGGTTCAGATAGAGGTCCATTTGTGTGGCCGCATCCTCAACTTTTCCTTTCATCACCAGGCCCAGTATCTGCTCATTCATGTCCACGAAGGGAGAATGCAGCTGCTCCGGGTCGTTCAATAGCCCAAAGCTCAGGCGCAGTTCGGCGGCAACGCGCGCATAGAAATCGCTGAGCCTACTGCTGTCGGAAAGATCAATGACGGCGGCATGAAATTTCATATTGGCACTGCCAACCTCCCGCCACTCCTGCCGCTCGCGGTGGAGCTTGGCCGCCTCAACCGCATCACGCATGGTGGTGGTCGCAGGATGTTTCGGCCAAGCTTGACGCAGTGCGCCGCATTCCAACATGCGTCTTACGCGGTAGATATCGATGATCTGGTCCGTGCTAGGCGTCGAAACGAAAACACCGCGATTGGCTTCATGCCGCAACAGGCCGTCTTTTGTCAGCAGCCGGAAGGCTTCGCGCAGCGAATTTCGGGAGACGTCAAGGCGTTCGCTGAAGGCCGCTTCGGAAAGCCTCTGCCCTGGCACCAATGCCCCCGTGATCAGGAGATCGCGGATATCCCGTGCTACCCGATCCGCTAGCGGCAGTGATTCCATCACGGTGTTGTCCTGGTGGCCGTTCATTCGCAGTCCATTGTCCCAATGGCGGCGTCTCACGCACCGCTGATGCCGGCTGCAATATCACAAAAACATGGCAACGGAGATAAAAATGATGCTTAGTTTCGCGCCAAAGGTGCCAAAAATTGCGCAGAATGAAAGAACGATATAATTTTATTGTTCAACAATGTTGACAATTTTGTAGATGCCGCCAAAGTTGCTTTAAAGTATCCGCGAGGGGCGGATGCGCTAAGGAGAAAATCCATGGAGCCTACAAAAATAGCTCAAAGTGCCGAGTTCGTTAAATCCCGACGAGCGTCTCTGACCGCAGCCGTCTTTTTGATGGCGACCTCGGCCATCGGTCCCGGTTTCATCACGCAGACCGCAACATTCACCACCAAGCTCGGCGCGGCTTTTGCCTTTGCCATTCTGGCCTCCATCGTGATTGATTTCGTTGTTCAGCTGAACATCTGGAGAATCGTCACGCTGACGCGCATGCGCGCTTCCGACATCGCGAACGCGGCGATACCGGGTTCGGGATATGTGCTCGCTGTTCTCGTGATTGTTGGTGGCTTGTTTTTCAATATCGGCAATATTGGCGGTTCGGGTCTCGGCCTTAACGCCATGCTTGGCCTGGATCCGAAGCTGGGCGGTGCGCTGAGCGCGCTTCTGGCCATCGGCATATTCTTGTCGAAACGCGCAGGCATGGCTGTCGACAGGTTCATCATTTTCGCAGGCATCCTGATGATCGTTCTGACGGTCTATGTTGCCTTTGTTTCTGGCCCGCCTGTTGGTGATGCCCTTTTCCAGACATTCCTGCCTTCCACTATCGATTTCGCGACCATCACGACGATTGTTGGCGGCACTGTCGGTGGTTACATCACCTATTCCGGCGCTCATCGCCTACTCGATAAGGGCATGGTCGGCGTTGAAAATCTCGGTGCCGTCAACCGTGCAGCACTCACGGGTATCGCGGTCACCGGCGTCATGCGCTACGTTCTGTTCCTTGCCATTCTCGGTGTGGTCGCTAGCGGCGTTGTTATTGATGTGTCGGGCAAGGGTGCAAACCCTGCTGCTCAGGCTTTCCAGGCCGCTGCGGGCGATATCGGCTTGCGCATCTTCGGCGTCGTTCTGTGGGCTGCGGCCATTACTTCGGTGATCGGTGCCGCCTATACGTCGGTTTCCTTCATTACCGTTTTCAAGCAGGACATCAGTGAACGCGCTCGCAACATTGCGACTGTCATTTTCATCGCGGTCTCCCTGTTCTTCTATGTGGTCATAACGACACCTCCAGCGCAGATGCTGGTCTTCGTTGGCGGATTGAACGGTCTCATCCTGCCCATCGGCCTGTCGATCTTTGTCTATGCTGCCTGGGCGCGCTCTGATCTTATGGCCGGTTATCGCTATCCGCGCTGGCTTCTGGCGCTCGGCGTTATCGTCTGCGCACTCACCTGGTATATGGGCTACAAGTCGATCGGGCCGATTTTCGCTCTGCTCTTCTCAGCCGCATAAGGAGAACACAAACATGGCTTCCATCGATTTGAACAGCGATCTTGGCGAGGGCTACGGCGCGTGGGCCATGGGGGATGATGCAGCCATGCTGGCAGTCGTTTCCAGTGCCAACATTGCCTGCGGTTTTCATGCGGGCGATCCGGCGGGCATTTTCCGCACGGTGAAGGCCGCTGCCGAGAAAAATGTCGTCGTGGGAGCCCATGTATCCTATCCGGACCGCGTCGGCTTCGGCCGCCGCGATCTGGATGTTACGCGCGAAGACCTGATGGCCGACGTTATCTATCAGATCGGTGCGTTGAAGGGTCTGGCGCAATCGGCGGGGACATCCGTTCGTTACGTCAAGCCGCATGGCGCGCTTTACAACCGCATTGCCAATGATGCTGTGCAGGGTCAGGCCGTGATTGATGCCATCAAGGCCGTTGATCCATCCCTCGTCCTGATGGGTCTCGCCAATGCTCCCATTTTAGAACTTGCGCGTCAGTCAGGCCTTACGGTTGTTGCCGAGGCCTTCGCGGATCGAGCCTACACGCCAGATGGCCAACTCGTGTCCCGCCGCGAAGCGGGCGCCGTTCTGCATGATGCTGACAAGATCGCCCAGCGCATGGTGCAACTTGCGCGAGACGGCACATTGGAAGCCATCGATGGCAGCGTTATCAGGATCGAAGCGCAATCGATCTGTGTGCACGGCGATAGCCCCGGAGCCGTCGCCATTGCCCAGCAGATCAGGCAGCGTTTCGAAGCCGAGGGCATCGAAATCCGTTCTTTCATCTCAAAGCCGTAAAGGGCCAGCGATGACCATTCCGAAATCTTATCTTAAGCATACCAATGCAGATGCGGCGCGCGCTGCACGCACCCAGTATCGCAATGGTCTGGTCGCGCCGACATCCGGCATCGCACCGGGCTTCACACAGGCCAACATGATCGTTTTGCCGCGAGACTGGGCCTATGATTTTCTGCTCTATGCGCAGCGCAACCCCAAAGCCTGCCCGGTACTGGATGTATCCGATCCCGGCTCACCGACGACTTTGCTGGCACCGAATGCCGATCTGCGCACGGACCTGCCGCTCTATCGCATCTGGCGAGATGGCAAACTGGATGAAGAAACCGCCGATGCCACGGCTGCGTGGGCAGAGCACGACGATCTTGTTGCGTTTCTGATCGGGTGCAGCTTTACGTTCGAGACACCCATGGTCGAGGCTGGCATCGAAATCCGCCACATGACGGACAAGTCCAATGTGCCGATGTATCTGACCAACCAGCCTTGCCGTCCGGCAGGGCGGTTGAAGGGCAATATGGTCGTCTCCATGCGTCCCATTCCCGCCGGACGCGTGGCCGATGCGGCGACGATTTCGGGTCGGTTTCCCGCGGTTCATGGATCACCCGTTCATGTCGGCTCCCCGCAAGAGATTGGCATTGCCGATCTGGCAAAGCCTGATTTTGGCGATGCCGTGCGCATTGAGCCCGGCGAAGTGCCGGTATTCTGGGCCTGTGGCGTCACGCCTCAGGCGGCCGTGATGGCGTCAGGCGTGCCCTTTGCGATTACCCATTCTCCGGGGCACATGTTCATTACCGACATTCCGGATTCGGCCTATCATGCGTGAGGACAAGATGCGTTTTTTACCGGTCAGTCTCACGACGATCCTTGTTGAGCTTGCCGATCTCGATCAGACGCTTGCGCTGTTTGCTTCGCTTCAGGCCCATCCTGTTGAAGGCATCGAAGAGACAGTGCCTGCGGCCCGAACGCTGATGATCCGTTTCCGGCCCGAGATCATCTCCGCGCAGGCACTGGCGGCTGATATTGCGACCCGCGATCTCTCCACGAAGGTAGCGCCATCAGACAAGCTGGTAGAAATACCGGTGCGTTATAATGGTGAGGATCTGGCCGATGTGGCGGAATTGACTAGCCTCAGCATTGATGAGGTCATCAAGCGGCATACGCAGAGCGAATTCACCGTTGCCTTTAGCGGTTTTGCGCCGGGCTTCGGTTATCTCGTTGGTGGTGATCCCACCCTGCATGTGCCGCGCAGGCAAAGTCCGCGCACGCGGATTCCGGCAGGCTCGGTAGCGCTAGCGGGAGCTTTCAGCGGCGTATACCCGCAAAACAGTCCCGGCGGATGGCAGATTATTGGCACAACACCCCTGAAAATGTGGGATATTGAGCGCGAGCCCGGTGCGCTGTTCCAGCCAGGTTACCGCGTGCGCTTTTTTGATATGGATAAGGAAAGCGGCAAGGTCGTTGTTCCCCAATCAAAGCCTGCTGCAACCAAGGCCACCGCCAAACTAGAGGCGGCCCGGTTCGAGGTTCTGGCCGCGCCCATGCCGGTTCTGTTTCAGGACCGTGGACGTTTCGGGCAAACGGGGCAGGGCGTATCGGCCTCCGGCGCGCTGGATCAATCCGCTTTCAATGCGGCGAACCGCATCGTCGGCAATCCTGTTAATACGCCCTGTCTGGAAATCACGCTGGGAGGCTTTTCCTTCAAGGCAACCAGCCGCGCCGTTATCGGTATTGCCGGTGCCGCTGGCGTCATCACCGTTAAATCGGAAGCCTATAGTTTCGAGAGTTCTGCCTACGTGCCCATCGCGCTGGAGCCGGGTGATGTGGTGACCTTTGGGCATCCCGTTAAAGGTATGCGCTGTTATCTCAGCGTCCGCGGGGGCTTTGACGTCTCGGCGGTTCTCGGAAGTGCTGCAACCGATACATTGGCGATGGTGGGGCCAGACGCTGTCACCGCTGGTTCGGTCATTCACCTGCGCAACGAGACGTCAGGCCTTTCCAGCGTTTCGATCAATGAAGCACCTGCATTTGATCTGCCCGGTAAAGATGATGTTGTGACGCTCGATGTCGTCATGGGTCCGCGCAGCGACTGGTTCACACAGACTGGATTAGAGACGTTGACAAGCCAGCTTTGGCAGGTGACGCCGCAATCCAGCCGCGTGGGCATCCGCCTTGCCGGTGACACGCCGCTTGAACGCAAGGACAGCGCCGAACTTCCGAGTGAAGGCACAGCAACCGGTGCAATCCAGATACCCCACAGCGGTCAGCCGGTTCTATTTCTGGCCGATCACCCGCTGACGGGCGGTTATCCGGTTGTCGCTGCCGTTGCCGAGCATCATCTTGATCTCGCGGGGCAAATTCCGGTTAACGCCAAAATTCAGTTTCGCCCGATTGGGCCTTTTGCCGAGATATCGGCGAGCAAAAACACAGAGCTTTCGGGAGACAAGCCATGAAAAAAGTGCTGATTGCCAATCGTGGCGAGATCGCGGTGCGCATTATCCGCGCATGCCGTGATTACGGCGTCGGATCGGTCGCCGTTTATGCGGACCCTGATCAGGATGCGCTGTTCGTCACACTTGCAGATGAAGCCTATGGGCTGGAGGGCGTGCGCCCTTCGGAAACCTATCTAGATATTGCAAAACTCATTGCCATTGCCAAGCGTTCCGGCGCTGATGCTGTTCATCCGGGCTACGGATTCCTTTCCGAGCGCGCGGAGTTTGCGCAGGCCGTTATCGATGCAGGACTGATCTGGATCGGCCCTGATCCTCAGGTCATTACAGTGCTGGGTGACAAGGTCGAGGCACGACGCATTGCCAAGAGCGTCGGCGCTCCTCTGGTTGCGGGCAGTGACGGTCCTGTTGCCACGGCTGCCGAAGTGACCGCCTTTGCGCAAGCGCACGGTTTGCCTGTTGCCATTAAGGCGGCGCATGGCGGTGGTGGGCGCGGCATTAAGGTCGCGTGGAAGATGGAGGAGATTGCCGATCTCTACGATTCCGCTGTGCGTGAGGCCACAGCCGCCTTTGGCCGTGGCGAATGTTTTCTGGAACGGTTCCTGGATCGCCCGCGCCATATCGAAGCGCAGGTCATTGCCGACATGCACGGCAATGTCGTCGTGCTGGGCACGCGGGATTGTTCGCTGCAACGTCGAAATCAGAAGCTTATCGAAGAGGCTCCCGCCCCGTTCCTGCGACCTGAGCAGCGTCAGAAAATCCACGATTCTGCCAAGGCCATCTGCGCTGCGGCGGGCTATTCCGGCGCAGGAACGGTTGAGTTCCTGCTGGGTGTAGATGGCACGATCTCGTTTCTGGAGGTCAATACGCGCCTTCAGGTCGAGCATCCGGTGACCGAAGAGACCACGGGCATCGACCTTGTCATCGAGCAGTTTCGTGTGGCAGAGGGCCATCCGCTCCAGATCTCCGAAACACCTGAGCCGCGCGGACACTCCATGGAGTTTCGCATCAACGCAGAAGATCCCGGTCGCGGGTTTTTGCCAACGCCCGGGGCAATCACTGTCTTCGATCCGCCATCCGGCCCCGGCATCCGTCTGGATAGCGGTGTCGTTACCGGATCGACAGTTCCGGGCGTGTTCGACTCCCTCATGGCAAAGCTGATTGTGACCGGCACGGACCGGGAGCAGGTGCTGCGCCGTGCCCGCCGTGCGTTGAAGGAATTCCGCATTGAGGGCGTGGCGACCGTTTTGCCCTTCCACCGTGCAGCGATTGATGCTGATGATTTTATCGGGAGGGACGGTTTCAAGGTTCACACCCGCTGGATCGAAACGGATTTTGCCGACATGCCCGATGCGATGGAGCGGCAAAAGCCTGTCGACGACATTGCGATGACACGCACATGGCTGGAGATAGATGGAAAGCGCGTTGCTGTTGGCTTGCCGCATCCGTTGTTGGCCGGCCTCGGTTCCGCCGGTGGTGCAGGTAAGCCCGCAACGGAAACACGTTCCGAAAACGTCGGTATTGTCGCGCCCGTTTCGGGAACACTTCAGTCTTTCAAGGTGGAAGATGGATCTGCGGTCTCAGAAGGCGATCTGGTTGCCGTTATGGAAGCCATGAAAATGGAAACGCAGGTAACAGCACCCAAGGCAGGCACGGTGCGTCTGCGTGTCAAAGAAGGCGACTACCTTCAGGTCGGAGATACGCTGTTCGTCTTCGAATAGGTGACGCTCAACCCGATCAGACGTCATGGCAATGGAACCTTGCGTCGATTGTGAGCGGTCGATGACGGCCGCTGTCGGCGCAAGTGGCTATAATATCGCCCAATTGTTTGGGATAGGGTGGCGAACTTATCATGGACGCCGGGCAGCATTTTGGATACCGAAAATCAGATATGGAATGGGCAGGGTCTTGTCCCTCAAAGATCACTGCCCGATGATGTTGAAGACATTCAGCGACGTACCTTCGATTATTTCTGGCTCGGCAGTCATCCGGTTTCTGGATTGGCACGAGACCGCCTGCGCTCTGATGGCTCGGTCATCAACGAAATTGCGTCCGTTTCAGGCACTGGCTTTTCGTTTCTCGCCATCATCGTGGGTGCAGAACGGCGCTGGATAACCCGTGACGAGGCGCTGGATCGTGTCACACGGATGGTCGCAGCCCTGCACAAGGCAAAACGTTTTCACGGTGCATTTGCTCATTTCATCCATGCAGAAACCAGCGAGGTCATTGCCTTTGGGCCGAAAGATGATGGCGGCGATCTGGTCGAAACGGCCTTTCTGCTGCAGGGTCTGATATGCGCTCGGCAGTATTTCTACCGTTCCACATTGGCTGAAACCCGCTTTCGCGCCCTTGCAAATGACCTGATCGGATCCATCGAGTGGGACTGGTACACGCGGGCAACGGATGGCCCGCTGTGGTGGCACTGGAGCCCCGGACGGCGATGGTCTCTGGATCTGACCATCACCGGTTGGAATGAAGCCCTGGTTAGCTATGTGCTGGCCGCAGGCGCTGAGAAAGACGCGATTGATCCGGTCCATTACCACAAGGGATGGGCACGGTCGGGGGACATGGTGAATGGCAACTCCTATTTGGGAACGGTCTTGCCGCTGGGCGAACCCTATGGCGGGCCACTGTTTCTCTCGCAATATTCCTTCTGCACGCTGGACCCGAGGGGCCTTTCCGATACCTATGCGGATTATTGGCAACAGGTGGAGGCGCACACGCGGATCAACTACCTGTATTGTCAGTCAAAATTTCCCGGATCGGATTTTTGGGGAATGACCGCCAGCGATGGCCCGAAGGGCTACCGCGTTCATTCTCCAACGCAGGATAATGACATCATCTCCCCTACCGCTGCGCTCTCCAGTTTTCCTGTGTGCCCTGACGAAGCGACTGCCGCGGCTCGCGCATTCCTCAGTTACGATGGCGGCAAGCTGATGGCGCGGTACGGCTTTGTCGATGCCTTCTCGCCGGTCACCGGTTGGATGGCAGAAACGCATCTGGCGATTGACCAGGGCCCCATCGTGGCAATGATTGAGAACTATCGTTCTGGTCTGTTATGGGCGCTGTTTATGGGGGCGCCCGAAGTCCAGCGCGGCCTTGACCGCCTCGGCTTTCGGGTCGGCGATCCACAGAATATGCCTGACCACACCTGACGCTTAGTCTCGGGGTATTCCCGCCGGGCGGAGCAACCGACGTTGTGCGCCGATGCGGAATGGTGCGTTCATGGCTCCATATCCGGCATAATTCCCGCGTCGTTCGACAATCTCGAAGAAAAAACCCTCGCCGAAGGTCTGGCTATAGATCTGGAAATATTCACCCTGCTCGTCGCGGTCGTATAGAATGCTCGAGGCGCGCAGCGCGTCGGAAAATTCGGGTTCCAGTCCAAAGCGTGCTTCAAGATCATCATAATAGTTGCGCGAAATCGGCAGGGCGCGAAAGCCCCGGTCGTGAAGTGCCCGCGCCGTGGCAAAAATATCGTCGGTCGAGAAAGCGATGTGCTGGATGCTGGTGCCGAACCCTTCTGCCAAGAACTTCCCAGCGAACGTCTTGCGGTTATCAGCACCATTCATCGTCAGGCGGAAATCGGGTTTTGGGAGGCTTTCTATGGCCTGACTGCGCACGAGGCCGCCCGGCTCCACCACATCAACCATAGGGGTGCGGCGCATGGAGAAGATCGACGTATAAAACAGCAGCCATGTCAGCATTTCATCGTAGCGCGTTGTCTGCGCCAGATGATCAATGCGGGTCAGTCCGGCATCTCCAGTGGTTTGCGAAGGAAGCTGCGAAAACTCATTCTCCCAAATTGATGCGAGGGCAGGCGATCCATCAAGGAAATAGATCACGCCGTTTCCGACGCCCTGAATGGCCGGAATGGATGCTTCCCCATTTTTGCGTGGTTCAAAAAACGTTGGCGCGCCCAAGGCGGCGGCCCGCTCCAGCGCTGACTTCGCGTCATCAACCTTCAGGCCGAAGGCATAGGCGTTCGTGCCATGCACCGAATAGGACGCGCCGGCAAAGCTGTCGCCGGTGCTGTCGGTATTGATGACGATGCGAAGATCGCCCTGCGTGTAGAGCTCAACCTCGCGATTGCAGTGGCGAGCAGATTTCGAGAAGCCGAGTGTGGTCAATAAAGTTTCGAGCTCGGCCTTCTCGTTCTGCCCCGTCGTGAACTCCACGAATTCCACGCCGCTTGTTTCCACAGCCGCGGGCATATTGGGCACATCGATACGAATATCGGGCTCGAGACGGTGGACTTTGTCCATGAGATTGATGAGCGAGCGGTGGCCATCTTCTGCGAGAAGGCGGGCGGAACCGCCACGGAACTGGTCGTTGAAGATTTCTAGAGATAATGGCCCGGCATAACCGGTTGCGGCGACAGCCCGCATAAAGTCAACGACCGGGAGATCCCCTTCGCCCGGCATGTTTCTAAAGTGGCGGCTCCAATAGAGAAGGTCCATGTCAAACAGCGGGGCGTCCGCCAATTGCACGATGAATATCTTGTCGCCGGGAATGGAGCGGATCGAGTTCGGGTCGATCTTGCGCGACAGCGTGTGAAAACTGTCCAGAATGATGCCGACATTGCTATGATCGGCTCGGCGCACGACTTCCCAGGCATCGCGGTGGTCGTTGACGTGACGCCCCCAGGCCAATGCCTCGTAACCGACGCGCAGACCGTGCTTTGCCGCACGTTCTCCCAACTCATGGAAATCGGTAGCGGCCCGGTCTATCCCGCCAAGCGAAATCTGCGAGACGTTGGAGCAGATCAGCATGAGTTCGGTGCCAAGCTCTCCCATGATGTCGAACTTGCGCTCTGCGCGCTCAAATGCGCGCTGGCGGTGGTGGTCGGGCATGCCTTCAAAATCACGAAAGGGCTGGAAGAGGGTGATTTCCAAGCCGTGGTCTTTCACCATCGCGCGGACTTCACGGGGGGAGGCGTCATAGGTGAGGAAATCATTTTCGAAGATTTCCACCCCTGAGAACCCCGCCTTGGCAATCGCCGCAAGCTTTTCGGGAAACTCGCCGCTGATGGAAACGGTCGCGATGGAGGTCCGCATGGGCTGCTTCTGCGTCTCGATGCCGGAGATGACCATATTGCCTTCCTTTCCGTGATTATGTACTAATTAGTTAATAGTGACGGTTTCAGTTCGGGCCGATTGGACTATTGATAGGTGTATGATGACGAAAGCGGCGACTTCGAACAGCACCCTTGCGCCCAGGCAAGCCAAGCGCGACCCGGAGGGTGTGCGACGCGATATTCTTTGCGTTGCCATGGATGAGTTTGCGCAAAACGGCCTGTCTGGTGCGCGCATCGATGAGATTGCTGCGCGTACCCGCACATCCAAGCGCATGATTTACTACTACTACGGAGACAAGGAAGGCCTCTACCAACAGGCGCTTGAAGCTGCCTATGCGCAGGTGCGCGGCGGTGAAAGCGGCCTTGAACTGGACGAGATGGAGCCGGTTGCCGCACTCGACAAGCTCTGTCGGTTTACCTTCGATCACCATCGTCGCCATCCGGCTTTCATACGAATGGTCATGATCGAGAACGTTCACCATGGCCGTCACATGCAGGCTTCTGAAACGATCCGAGAGCTCAATCGCCCCGCGATCGATGCCTTGGAGAATGTTCTCGTGCGTGGCCAAAAGCAGGGCGTCTTTCGTGAGGGCGTCGGCGCGCTGGAACTGCACTGGCAGATCAGCGCGCTGTCGTTCTTCAACGTTTCGAATGCTGCGACCTTCTCGTTCATTTTCGGTGGCAACCTGTTTACCGACGACGGCCAGGAAACCCTTTCGAAGCATGTCGCGGAAATGGTGCTGCGCTATGTGCTTCGGGTTGAACATATCGGGGCTACCGAAAAGACCGGTCGGTAAAGCCGGTCCACATCTTGTGGTCACTACGCGCAGACGATGTCATGCCGCAGCCTCATCCATGCAAAGTTCGTCAAAGTGCGCACGCATGCGGGCCGGATCTGGCTCCAGACCAGAAAATAACCGGAAAGCGCCCACGGCCTGGAAAACTGCCATGCCGCCGCCCGGCAGAACCTGACAGCCTTTTCGCCCCGCTTCGGCGAGCAATTCCGTGATTAGCGGCATGTAGACAATGTCTGCAACCCAATGGCGGGGCTCGATCAGAGCTGATGGTACCGGCATTCCGGGATGTGCAGGCATGCCGGTGGGTGTTGCGTGGATCAAACCGTCTGCGTGCGGCAAGGAGTCTTCCGGCTTCTCGACGACAAAAGCGCGTTCTGCCCCGAACCGATCATTGAGATGGTCTGCAAGCTGTGCTGCGCGGCCTATATCCTGATCGAGAATATCGAGACGTTGAATATCCAGCTTCAAAGCAGCATGCGCCACAGCAACGCCTGCGCCACCCGCGCCAATCAACAGAACGCGGTCGCGCTTTGCTTCGGGCAGGCCCGCTTTGAAACTTTCATGGAAGCCGTACCAGTCCGTATTGTGGCCGGTTCTTTTGCCATCGCGGAACACGACGGTGTTAACTGCACCCAGCATTTGCGCATCTTCCGACAAATCATGAAGAAGGGGAATGACCCGTTGCTTGAAGGGGTGGGTAATGTTGACGCCTGCAAAACCGAGACTTTCCGCCTCGTCAAGAAGATCAGATAAGGCGCTTTCCGGCAGGTTCCGAGTGTTAATGTCTATCAACGCGTAGTCGTAGTCGATGCCATGGGCGGCACCTTCACGCATGTGCATTGCTGGCGTTTTGGAAAGCTGGATGTCGGCACCGATCAGCCCGACCTTCAATGTTTTTCTGTCTGTCATGTCGGTATTCTCATCAGGGAAAGGCTGCTTGGAAGAGGGGAGCGCCCATTAATGGTGGGCAAGAATTTCACCAAGGAAGGTGCGGGTCCGCTGATGTTGCGGGTTCTTGAAGAACTCTTCCGGCGGCGCTTCTTCAATGATTTCGCCGGAAGCCATAAACACAACGCGGTCTGCCACCTGCCGGGCAAATCCCATTTCATGTGTCACGCAGATCATCGTCATGCCGTCCTTGGCCAGTCCGATCATGGTGTCGAGAACTTCCTTGACCATCTCAGGATCAAGAGCCGATGTGGGTTCATCAAACAGCATGGCCTTGGGCTCCATGCAAAGCGCGCGCGCAATGGCTGCGCGTTGCTGCTGGCCACCGGACAGTTGGGCCGGATATTTGTCTGCCTGATCAAGGATGCGAACACGTTCGAGATACTTGCGCGCTGTCTGGTCGGCATCTGCCTTCGACAGGCCCTTAACGCGCATCGGCGCAAGGGTGCAGTTTTCGAGAATTGTCTTGTGCGGAAACAGGTTGAAGTTCTGAAACACCATGCCGACTTCACGCCGGACCGTGTCGATGGCGCTTGCTGACGACGTCAGCTTCGTGCCCTCGACGGTGATCGTGCCCCGTTGAATGTCTTCAAGGTGATTGATGCAACGGATCAAGGTTGATTTGCCTGAGCCTGACGGCCCGCAAAGCACGATTTTCTCGCCTTTGTGAACCGTCAGATTGATATTCTTCAGGGCATGAAAGGATCCATACCACTTTTCCACCGCTTCAAGAGCGATCAACGGAACTTGTGTATCGGTGGTTTGCAGCATGGGAGCCTCCAGCTTACTTTACCGTGAAGGGGATATCAGGGAGGGATTCCGGGAAGGCCGGAACGTCCCGCTTCATCCACTTCGTGTAGATCTTCGCCAGTTCGCCATTGCCCTTGATCTTCAACAGGAACTCATTGACGGAGGCGTTCCAGTCTTTTTCGCCCGGACGAGTGCCTGCGCCGTTGTAAAGTGTGGTCAGATCGAACTTGGATTCGTATTTTCCGGCAGCTGCCGCATTGAGGCGATCACCGTAAAACTGGTTGCCGCCTACCACTTCGACCTGACCTGAGATCAGAGCCTGAATATTGGCAGCATCATCATCAAATCGAAGGATATTGGCTTTGGAGCCAGCACCAGCGGTGATGGACGTATCCATTGCACTCGACTTGGGAACGCCGACAGAAACGCCTGTCAGATCATCGTAGCCAGCAATCTTCTTGTCCTTTGGTCCGTAGACCGAGAGAACGTTGCCCGCATAGGGCTGTGAATACTGAATGGTCTTTGCGCGTTCTGCTGTCATGCCCATGGTGGCAAACAGCACGTCAACCTTGCCTGTCATGAGAGCAGGAATGCGGTTTGCGACGGCCAGCGGCACAAACTGAACCTTAACGCCGAGGTGGTCGGCAAATGCCTTGCCGATGTCGGCGTCAAGTCCGTCCTGAACGCCGCTGGAATTCACAAAGCCCCAAGGTGAGTTGTCGCCCTGAATACCGATGACGACGGTGCCTTTGGCCTTTGCTTCTTCAATCGTGCCGGCAAAGGCGTTGTTCGACGCCATAAGTGGCAGGGTTACGGTGGCTGCGGCCAGCGCAAGCACCATACGGCGATTAATTGTCTTGCTCATGAACTTCATAGTTTGCTCCTCCTTACAAAGCAGATCTTATGATTTAGCGTGATGCGGTTTGAAGGCGTTTTTCCACCCCGGCGCCCCACAAGGAAAGCGGCCAGCAGATCAGAAAATAGATGAGGCCAACGATGGCAAACACCGTCAGTGGCTTGAATGTCTGGTTCGAAACGATCTGTCCGGCACGCGACAACTCAACGAAGCCAACAATTGCTGCAAGCGAGGTGCCTTTGATGAGCTGGACGAGAAAGCCGATGGTCGCGGGCAGCGATATCTTGAAAGCCTGAGGCAGGACGACGTCTTTCATGCGCGAAACATAGTGCAGACCGAGTGCCTTTGCGGCCTCTGTCTGGCCCTTCGGCACGCCCTGAATGCCGCCGCGCCAGATTTCGCCCAGAAATGCGCTGGCGTGCAGCGTAAATGCGATGGCCACAGCAAGCCACGCATCGATATCAAGGCCCACAAGTGCCACGCCATAATAGACGACGAAGAGCTGCATCAGCAGCGGCGTTCCTTGGAAGATGGCGATGTAACCGGCGGTCACACGCTGGCCGATTTTGCTGTCGACTGTTCTGGCCATGGCAACGCAAAGGCCAAAGACCCCGCCGCCGATAAAGCCGATGAGCGCCAATGCCACGGTCCATTTCAGACCCTGCATCAGAAAGAACAATTCATTGGTGCCGATAGGTGTCATCGCCTTTGCCTCACTTGACCGGGTAGCTGAATGACAGGCGCGAAATCAGAGCGAAAACGGCCATCATCAGAGACGAAATGACGAGGTAGAGAAGCGTGATGGAAAAATAGACCTCGAATGAACGGAATGTTTCAGCCTCGATCCGCTGAGCAACGGACGTCAACTCATAGGCCGCAATCGATGTGCAGACCGATGTTGTCAGCGTCAGCATGATGAACTGGCTGGTCAGAGAGGGATAGACCGCGCGCAGTGCAGGCTTCAGGATGATGTGACGGAAGATTTGTGAGCGGCGCAATCCAAGCGCCAGCCCTGCTTCAATCTGCCCCTTGGGAACCGCATCCACACCGCCGCGAATGATTTCGATAGCATAGGCGCCGCCATTCAAGGCCAGAGCAACAATCGCGGTTGTCGTGGGGTTCAACCGCAGGCCCATCTGCGGAAGTGCAAAGAAGATGAAGAAAATCTGGACCAGAAACGGCGTGTTACGGATGATCTCGACAAAGGCAATGACGAGTGCGCGCAGCGGCTTGAAGGAAGATCCACGGGCGACAACGCCCAGTACGCCGATAATCGTTGCCAGAAACATGCCTGCGAGCGCGAGGCCTATTGTTGCGAGGCACGCCAACAGCAATTCCGGCAGGCGGTCGTAAACTGCCGAGAAATCCAGCGTATATGACATCTGTCCTCCCAATCCCGCAAAGCGTCGGTTTGCTCTGCTCATGCCATTTTGCGGGACGTTTTGCACCGTCCTTGTATCTCGCCGAAACCAGCGCCTCCCGCGCATCAATCTATCGGCGACACAATGTTTGTACCAGTTAGTTCAAATCTGTCAAGCGAGGCGGATCTCGATGCGTCAAGGTCGTTCTCACTGTGGACGAGGCGGGTTTGTTGCGCAATTCGATGGCCGCAAATCGTGTGTGAACAGCGATGATGACGCTCACATGCAAGCAAATGCGCTAAGGACTCATATTCGACCCGCTGGCGTCATCCATTTGCTGATCGTGATCGTAATATCCAGACAACATGAGGAAATTTCTGCATGACGCATTGTCGGAACCTTGTCTTTATTCTGGGGGATCAGCTCTCTCCGTCGATGTCCAGCCTTCGCGGGGCAGATCCAGCGAGCGACGTGATCCTGATGTGCGAGGTTGCTGAGGAAACCATCTATGTCCGGCATCACCGCAAGAAAATTATCTTCATTCTCTCGGCTATGCGCCATTTTGCCGAAGAGCTAGCCGGTCTCGGCTTCACGGTCAGGTATGTGCGACTGGATGATGAAGACAACACGGGATCTTTCACAGGCGAGTTGAAAAGAGCGGTCGACGATCTGCATCCCCAGGCAATTGTGGTGACCGAACCCGGTGAGTGGCGCGTCCTGAACGAGATGAAACGCTGGGAAGCAGAAACCAATGTCCATGTCGACATTCGCGCGGACGACCGGTTCCTCTGCTCGCATGAGGAGTTTGCCCGTTGGGCCGATGGCCGAAAGCAGCTCACTATGGAGTTTTTCTATCGTGATATGAGACGCAAAACCGGGCTGTTGATGGAGGGAGAGGCTCCTGCAGGCGGGCGCTGGAATTTCGATAGCGAAAATCGATCCCCGGCCAAGCCGGATCTGTTTCGCCCCCGTCATCCGCGGTTTGCACCAGACGAAACGACCCGTGCCGTGATGGACCTCATCGAAGCGCGCTTTCCCGATCATATGGGTTCATCAAATGGATTTGCCTTTGCGGTGACGCGGGCGGATGCGCAGGCGTCTGCTGACGCATTTATTTCAGACTTTCTTCCCAAATTTGGGGAAACACAGGACGCCATGGTCACCGGCGATCCGTTCCTCAATCATTCCCTGCTTTCGTTTTACATCAATATTGGCTTGCTGGACCCACTGTCGGTTTGCCAGGCCGCTGAACGTGCCTATTTGCAAGGCGATGCGCCGATCAACGCCGTCGAGGGCTTCATTCGCCAGATTATCGGCTGGCGGGAATATATGCGGGGTATCTATTGGCGCTTCATGCCGGATTATGCGCAGCGCAATTTCTTCGCCGCAAAGCGGCCGCTGCCGGATTTCTTCTGGACGGCAAAAACCGACATGGCCTGTCTGGCGACGGTGATTGGTGAGACCATTGAAAATGCCTATGCCCACCACATCCAACGCCTGATGGTGACTGGCAACTTCGCCATGCTGGCGGGGCTTGATCCTCATGCGCTTCATGAGTGGTATCTGGAAGTCTATGCCGATGCCTATGAATGGGTGGAAATGCCCAATGTCATCGGCATGAGCCAGTTTGCCGATGGTGGCCTGCTGGGCTCTAAACCCTATGCCGCCAGCGGCGCTTATATTTCCCGCATGTCGGATTATTGTGAAAACTGTCGATATGATGTGAAGCGCAAAACCGGTGAGGGAGCTTGTCCCTTCAATGCGCTTTACTGGGATTTTCTGGATCGCAATGCAGAGAAGCTGTTCGGCAATCACCGGCTCGCCCAGCCTTACGCCACGTGGCGGCGCATGAGCGAGGAAAAGCGCAAGGACTATACCGACAGCGCGCAAGCCTTTCTGCATAAGCTGGATGATGGTGTTCCTGTCTGATCTCAGCTGTAAGGCTTCTTTATTTTTTCCTTATGTCTAGTGCCTGCATTCCCAATCGAACCCTGACGTGATCAGGGCGTAGGGTGGGTTTCTCAACAAATGGAGAGACCCACATGTCTGACCTTTTCTTCATCCTCGGAGGCAGTGCCCTGCTGATCGGCTTTGCCGTTTATGCACGTGCGCTGAACAAGCTGTGAGGGCGACATGATTGAAGCTTTGCTCGCGCTGGCCGTCGCCGGCGCTCTTGTCGTCTACCTCGTCGTGACGCTTTTGCGTCCCGAACGCTTCTGACCTTACGGGAGAACGTCCATGACCATTCTCGGGTGGCTGCAGATCAGCCTCCTTTTCCTCGCCGTGCTCTGCGTTGTCAAACCGCTGGGACTTTACATGGCGAAGGTGTTTTCAGGTGAACGAACCATTCTGTCGCCGGTTCTAAGCCCCATCGAGCGTGGCATTTACCGCGCCGTTGGCGCCAGCCCGGAAAAAGAGCAGAACTGGCTTGCCTATACGCTGTCCATGCTTGCCTTTTCACTGGCGAGCTTTCTCGTTCTTTACGCGATCCTGCGCCTCCAGGCCTATCTGCCGCTCAATCCGCAGGGCTTTGCAAACGTACCAGCGGATCTTGCCTTCAACACCTCTGTCAGCTTCATTACCAACACCAACTGGCAAAACTATGCCGGTGAAGCGACCATGAGCCATTTGAGCCAGATGGTTGGTCTGACCGTTCAGAACTTCCTCTCGGCTGCCGTCGGCATCTCGCTTGCCATGGCATTCACGCGTGCTTTCATGCGTTCGCAGGCCACAACCCTAGGAAACTTCTGGGTCGATATGACCCGCGCCACGCTCTACGTTCTCGTGCCGCTCGCCATCGTTATCGCGCTTGTTTTCGTGTGGACGGGTGTGCCGCAGACGCTGGATGCCAGTGTTACGGCAACCACGCTTGAGGGTGCACAGCAGTTGATTTCTCTTGGGCCTGTCGCAAGCCAGGAGGCTATCAAGCAACTGGGCACGAATGGCGGCGGTTTCTTCAACGCCAATGCGGCTCATCCATTTGAAAATCCAACGGCATTTGCAAACTACGTCAACATATTTGCCATGCTGTGCGTTTCATCCGCGCTCGTCTACACTTTCGGCCAAATGGTGGGCAACCGCCGCCAGGGCTGGGTGCTGTTGTCGGCCATGGCGACCCTGCTCATATCAGGTGTGGCAGTCATCTACTGGGCGGAAGCCTCGGGCAACTCCATCCTGACATCGCTGGGCGTGGATGCGCTGCAGGGCAATATGGAAGGCAAGGAAGTCCGCTTCGGCCAGGCCATGACCGCTCTTTATGCAGCCGTAACGACGGGCCTTTCTAACGGTGGCGTCAACGGCATGCACGGCTCGTTCACCGGCCTTGGCGGCTTGGTGCCCATGTTTCTCATCCAGCTCGGTGAAATTCTGCCCGGCGGTGTTGGCTCTGGTCTCTACGGCATGCTGGTCTTTGCGCTTCTGGCCGTTTTCGTGGCTGGCCTGATGGTAGGAAGAACACCGGAATTTCTGGGCAAGAAAATCGAGGGCCGGGAAATGAAATGCGCCATGCTGGCGGTTCTCATTCTGCCGGTCGCCATTCTCGGTTTTTCAGCGGTGTCGGCCATGCTGCCCATGGCAGTTGCCAGCATCGGCACAGCGGGTCCGCATGGGCTTTCTGAAATTCTCTACGCCTATACGTCGGCGGCTGGCAACAATGGATCGGCTTTCGGGGGCCTCTCCGGCAATACGCCCTGGTATAATACGACGCTTGGCATCGCCATGCTTCTGGGTCGCTTCGCCTACGTCATTCCTGTCATGGCCATTGCCGGTTCGCTTGCCGCAAAGGTCAAGGTTCCAGCCTCCAGTGGCACGTTCCCGACGGATGGTCCGCTGTTTGTCGGCCTCCTGATCGGCATCATCATCATCCTCGGCGGGCTGCAATATTTCCCGGCTCTGGCACTCGGCCCCATCGTTGAACATTTCGCGATGCTCGCTGGCCAGACCTTCTAAAGGAAAACACTCATGTCACAAAAGCCAGCGCAATCTGGTCTTTTCGATCCTGCAATCGTCGTCCCCGCCATTCGGCAGGCCTTCGTGAAGCTCGATCCCAGACAACTCTACCGCACACCTGTCATCTTCGTAACCGAAGTCGTGGCAGCAATGGTGACAGTGATCTTCATTCGTGACCTTTTGACTGGCAACGGCACAGCAGGCTTTTCGGGCCAGATCGCCGCATGGCTCTGGTTTACGGTTCTGTTTGCCACCTTTGCCGAAGCGGTGGCCGAGGGCAGAGGCCGTGCACAGGCTGAAAGCCTGAAGCGCAGCCGCTCCGATCTCAACGCGCGTCGGCTCGATCCCAATGGCGTGGCGCAGTCTGTTCCGGCCACCATGCTTGCGGTGGGCGATATCGTTGTCGTTGATGCTGGCGAGCTTATCCCCGGCGATGGTGAGGTCATCGAAGGCGTTGCTTCCGTTAATGAAAGCGCCATCACCGGCGAATCCGCGCCCGTTATTCGTGAATCCGGCGGTGACCGTTCGGCTGTAACGGGCGGAACGCAGGTTCTGTCCGATCAGCTTAAAATCCGCATCACCACCCCGCAGGGCGCAAGCTTCGTGGATCGGATGATCGCGTTGATCGAAGGTGCTGAACGTCAGAAGACGCCGAATGAGATCGCCCTGTCCATTCTGCTTTCCGGTCTGACGCTGATCTTCTTGATCGTCGTTATTACGATCTGGGGCCTTGCGGGGTATTCCGGCACTGTCCTCTCCGTCACCGTTCTGGCAGCCCTTCTTGTCACGCTTATTCCCACCACGATTGGCGGATTGCTGTCTGCGATTGGTATTGCTGGCATGGATCGGCTCGTTCGCTTCAACGTCATTGCCACGTCTGGTCGTGCGGTGGAAGCGGCTGGCGATGTTGACACGCTGCTGCTGGACAAGACGGGTACTATCACCTTCGGCAACCGCATGGCGGCAGACTTCATTCCGGCACCCGGCGTGACCCAGCACCAGTTGGCGGAAGCCGCCCTTCTCGCCAGCTTGTCTGACGAAACACCGGAAGGCCGCTCCATCGCAGCACTTGCCACTGGCGAGTTCGGCCTTGCTGCACCGAAGGCGGTGATTGACAATACGATTGCGTTCAGCGCCCAGACCCGGCTTTCCGGCGTGGATATGGGCACCCATCAATTGCGCAAGGGCGCCATTGATGCCGTGTTGAAATTCACCGGATTGACGGACAAGGACGCTCCGCGTGAATTTCTGCAGGCGGTTGAAAGCGTTGCTCGATCTGGCGGCACGCCGCTGGGCGTGGCAGACGGCAAACGCCTGCTCGGCGTCATCCACCTGAAGGACGTGGTGAAACCCGGCATCAAGGAACGCTTTGCCGCTCTGCGCGCCATGGGTATCCGCACCGTGATGGTGACTGGCGACAACCCGGTTACTGCCGCCGCCATCGCTTCCGAAGCCGGTGTCGATGACTTTCTGGCCGAAGCAACGCCTGAAGACAAGCTGGCCTATATTCGCCGGGAACAGCAGGGCGGTCGCCTGATTGCCATGTGTGGTGATGGCACCAATGACGCGCCAGCGCTGGCGCAGGCCGATGTGGGCGTGGCCATGCAGAGCGGCACACAGGCCGCACGTGAAGCCGCCAACATGGTCGACCTCGATTCCAGCCCGACCAAGCTCATTGAGATCGTCGAAATCGGCAAGCAGCTTTTGATGACACGTGGATCGCTGACCACGTTTTCCATCGCCAATGATGTCGCCAAATATTTTGCGATCATCCCGGCCTTGTTCGTCACCACCTATCCAGCGCTTGCCGCCTTCAACATCATGGGCCTCTCCACACCGCAATCGGCGATCCTGTCCGCCGTCATTTTCAACGCCCTCATCATCATCGCGCTCATTCCTCTGGCGCTCAAGGGCATCGCATATCGGCCATCCAGCGCGGCCGCCCTGTTGCGTCGTAACCTCCTGATTTATGGCCTGGGCGGTTTGCTTCTGCCTTTCGCCGGAATCAAGATTGTCGATCTCGCCGTTTCGGCCCTGCATCTGGTGTAATCATGTTTAAACTTCTTCGACCTGCATTCACTGTTCTCATCCTCCTGACGCTGGTGACCGGAGTTGCCTATCCTCTGGCGGTCACCGGCATTGCCCAGCTTGTCATGCCTCAGCAGGCGAATGGCAGCGTCATTCGTCAGGGTGATGCTGTCATCGGCTCTGCCCTGATTGGCCAGAATTTCACGTCCGAGCGTTATTTCTGGCCGCGCCCTTCGGCAACCTCGCCAGACCCCTATAACGCCGCGGCATCTTCCGGCTCCAATCTCGGCACGACATCCGCCAAGCTGAAGGACCGCGTGGCCGCCGATATCGAACGGCTGAAAACGGCAGGCATCACGGGCGCTGTTCCTGCCGACGGCGTCACCGCATCCGGTTCGGGTCTTGATCCGCATATTTCGCCCGAATTCGCGCAGGCGCAGGTCGCCCGCGTGGCTGCTGCGCGCCAGCTGCCACTCGAACAGGTGCAAAATCTGCTTCTTGAACATACCGAAAAAGCAGCCTTTGAAATTGTCGGTGAGCCGCGCGTGAATGTGCTAGAACTCAATCTTGCGCTGGATGCGCTCAAGAGCTGATACGGATGCCGACACACGAGCCTTACGCGACAAACCGTCCCGATCCCGACGCATTGCTTGCCCTGGCGGAGAAAGACCGCCGGGGCAAGCTGACGATTTTTCTAGGTGCAGCCCCAGGCGTCGGCAAAACCTATGCAATGCTGAACCGGGCGCAGCGATTGCGTGCCGATGGGGCGGAAATCGTCGTCGGACTTGCCGAAACCCATGGCCGCACCGAAACATCGGCCCTTCTGGAAGGGCTGGAGATATTGCCGCGGCTTTCAGTGTCCTACCACGGCAAGGAATTGCAGGAATTCGACCTCGATGGCGGGCTGGCCCGAAAGCCCGCCATCATCATCGTGGATGAGCTTGCCCATTCCAACCCGGAAGGCTTCCGGCATCCCAAACGCTATCAGGACATAGACGAGCTGATCGAAGCGGGCATTGATGTGTGGACGGCGCTGAACATTCAGCATCTGGAAAGCCTGTCCGATCTCGTAGCCCAGATCACGGGCGTCAATGTGCGCGAGAGAATTCCCGACACCGTGCTGAAAAAGGCCGATGACGTGCTGCTGGTCGATCTGCCGCCCGCAGAACTGATCACGCGCCTCCAAGACGGCAAGGTCTACCTTCCCGCCAGTGCAAGACGCGCTGCCGACCGCTTCTTCCGGCTGGGAAATCTGACGGCCCTGCGGGAACTGGCGCTTCGGCGCACCGCCGACCGGGTCGACGACCAGATGATCGACTATCTCAGGCAGAACGCCATCGAAGGCCCATGGGCGACCGCCGAGCGTCTGCTGGTCTGCATCGGTGCAGATGCGCTTTCCGAAAAGGTCGTACGTGTGGCGAGCCGCCTTGCTTCGGGCTTGAATGCCCCTTGGCTGGTCGTCAATATTTCCCATTCTGACCGGGAGACGATGGACGATGACGATTTGCGGCGCATTGATGACACGTTCCGTCTCGCGGAGAAGCTGGGTGCTGAGACGCGCCGGGTGAGGGGCAGCGATTTCGTGACGGAAATCATGAAGCTTGCCAAACGCGAACATGCAACGCAGATCGTGATCGGTTCGCACTGCCGGCGGTGGTTGCGAAATCCGTTGCGCACAAGTCTCGCTGATGCTCTCTCGCAGGAAACCAGCGGCATTGGTCTGCACCTTGTTACTGCGGATGATAAGACGTCGCGTAAAACCGGTCGAAAATTCGTCTTTCCGCCATTGCCGACACTGGCAAAGCCTTTCGGCATCGCCTTTTCATGCGTGCTGCCAGCGGTGCTGCTTGGGGCGCTGATTGACCGCATTGTCTATCTTCCAAATATCTCGCTTCTGTTCCTGATCGCGGTGCTGGGTGCTGCCACCTATGCCGGTTTTGCCGCCGCCCTCATGGCGGCGATGCTTTCGGCGTTGGCCTATAATTTCTTCTTCATACCGCCGCTCTACACCTTCACCATCGCCTCTCCGCATGAGGTGTTTGCGCTCTTTATCTTCGTTGTGGCGGCTGTTCTGGCGGGTAGTCTCGGCTCGCGCATCCGCGATCAGGCAAAAACGGCGCGGGCGCGGGCAGCCGCCATGCAGGCGCTTTATGATTTTGCGCGAAAGCTTTCCGGCACAGCGGATGTCGATGAGGTTCTGTGGGCTTCCGTCAGCCAGTTACATGCAGGCATCAATCGCAACATCGTGCTTCTGCGACCCAACGGCGATATGCTGGAAACGGCAGCCGCATGGCCACCCGATACGGAACTCGGCATCTCCGAGATAGCCGCTGCGCGATGGGCCAATTCCAGAAAGGAAGTAGCGGGCGCTGGCACGGGCACATTGCCAAATTGCCGATTTCAGTTCAGGCCGCTCACCAGCCCGCATGGTGTCGTCGGTGTCTGCGGTTATGAGATTGGCAGCGAACCGCTTGATTCCAACGCCGAGCGGATGTTTTCGGCCATCATAGACCAGACCGCAACCGCCATAGACCGCGCGCGCCTGTCATCGGAAAGTGCAAAACAGGCGGTGAGGCTGGAAAGCGAACGTTACCGTGAGGCCCTTTTATCCTCCATATCCCACGATTTGCGCACGCCGCTTGCCACCATCACTGGCGCGGTAACCAGTCTGCGGGAGTTGGGCGAACGAATGACGCCGGAAAGCCGCGACGATCTCCTGCAATCCATTGAGGAGGAAGGTGCTCGTCTGAGCCGTTTCGTGGCCAATCTGCTTGATATGACCAGAATTTCCACAGGAACCCTGCAAGCCAAACGCGAATGGGTTGATGTCAGCGATGTCGTGCGCTCGGCAACGGAGCGTGCGCGCAAGTACTTCCCCGCACAGAGTTTCGAAACCGGCATCGCGACGGATTTGCCGCTGTTGCGCGGCGACAGCGTGCTTCTGGAGCAGGTTCTGTTCAACCTTCTGGATAATTCGGCGAAATATGGTGGCGGGGAACCCGTCAATATCTATGCGCGCCGGGATGGCAAAGAGCTGGTGTTATCAGTGACGGATCAGGGCAAAGGCATTCCCGCCGTTGATCTCGACCGGATTTTCGAGAAGTTCTACCGCCGCTCGAAAACGGATGGGCGCTCGCCCGGCACGGGCCTCGGTCTCTCCATCGCCCGTGGCTTTGTGGAGGCGCTGGGCGGACGCATCCATGCTGAAAGCCCGGCTGTGAGAAAGAGAGGCACTCGTATTGTCATGCGTTTCCCGATAGAGGAAAAAGAACAGACTTTGGGATCATCATGACACTTGCCCGTATTCTCATTGTAGATGACGAACCACAGATCCGGCGATTTCTGCGGCCAGCGCTGGTTGCCGCCGGTTATGATGTCATTGAGGCCGAGAATGGTGCCGATGCGCTAAAAGCCGTTGCAACCGCTGCGCCAGATGCCGTGATCCTTGATCTCGGCTTGCCGGATATGGACGGCAAGGACGTGATAACAAGCCTTCGCGGCTGGTCTGACATTCCCATTATCATTCTCTCGGCGCGCGACCGCGAGGTGGAGAAGATTGCTGCCCTTGACCTGGGCGCCGACGACTACATCGAAAAGCCGTTTGGTATCGGCGAGTTAACTGCCCGCATAAGAACCGCCATGCGCCACCGGGCAAATGCCGGTAAAGCGCCAACCGTCGTCCATGCGGATGGGTTGCTGATCGATGTGGTGCAGCGCATAGTCTCGAGAAACGGCCAATCCATTCGCCTGACGCCTAAGGAATACGATCTGCTGACCCTACTTTCGCAGCATGCCGGTCGCGTCGTCACACATCGCACATTGCTGACCTCTGTATGGGGGCCTGCCCACGAAGAAGACCTGCATTATCTGCGTGTCTTCATTGGCCAGCTTCGCCAGAAGATTGAGCGTGATCCGACCCAGCCAAAGATCGTTCAGACGGAACCCGGTGTCGGATACCGCCTGATTAGCGATTAGAGCGCGAACGCATCCACCCGCTTGCCACCAGCGCGGAAGAGATTTTCCAACGCGACAAGGTCAGGTGCAGTCGGAGCTTTGGCCAGAGCCGCTTTGGCTTGGTCGTCCAAAGGCAAAGCCATGGCAGCCGTTATCAGAATGGTTTCACCAGCTGCGATTGCCCCGCGCAGTTGCGGCACCAGCGTCCGAGGATGGATGAGATTGGTGTTGGCTATCGCCTGATGAGCCAAGCCATCGCGCAGCGATCCAGGCGATAGATCGACAATTGCGCTGATATCTTGCTGACCAAAGCAGATGGCTCTGCCATTGCTGATTTCTGTCGTATCGCGGTTGAGGTCGGCGCGTTCTATGGCAAAACCGCCTTCGGATGTTTCTAAGCCGTAGGGTGTTTGGATCCGGTGAACTCTCACATGCCAAGGGATTTGCGGTATGAGCCATGTCTCGACCACCACATCCCGCCACGGTCGCCAGCGCGAATACAGGTGGTCGCCTGCGATGAGTGCCTCTTCCATCGTCTCGCGTGTGCGGAAATGAATGCCATCGTCCGATAGACCCAGCATGCCATCGAAACTGGCCGCAGCAAAGTGGCGGTCGTCTGCCTCTATGTTGAAGGCATAGCGTGTGGAGTATACGAATTTCGAATATTTCTCCTGCGCGCCGCGCATCTTGTCATGCTGCTGGCCGGAAGAGAGAACGACCACATTGCCTGATGTGTGGAATGCGACCATTCCGGGTTTGGGCAAAGGGATCGGTTCGGCAAATGTTTCAGGCTCGGCTTCTGGCGCTGTCCAGAACGGATGGTCGGCGGGAAGTGCCAGAGGTAGAAAGAACTTGAGCGCCCAATAGGGCGAGCAGGGGGAGTTGTAGCTCTCGCTCATCAATAGGTTGGGATAGCCATAACCGATGGATAGCACGCCATCGCGGTCACAGATCGGCAGCTTTGACCACCATCTGATGTGGCGCATGTAATAGCCTTTGGTCTCAGACCACGGCAGAGCCTCCAGATTGGCAAAGGCAAGCCCGCCCCAGAAACCGCCTGCGGCGAAACGATAGGTCTGGCTGCGCCCGAATGCGAGCGATGCGCCGTCTGGGCCAAACCAGTGGCGGATGTCGCTGGCGAGGGTTCTGGAACGCTGAAGCAATCGCGTCTTTCGCTCATCATCGCCATGGGCAAGAACGGTATAGATCAAGCCGTAAAAGTGAATGGCGAAGGGGACGTAGTGGTCAACCCGACGCACCGGCCCATCGCGGTACCAGCCATCGCCGATGTCGAACGTTTCCAGTTCATCGAGATAGGCGTGCGTTTTGGACGTGTCGAAATTGACCCCGACCCGTGTGAGACCGAGATCGATCAGCACGCGGAAGAATTTCCAGTTATTATCAACGAACTCGCATTCACGCGCAGCCAGAAGATAGGCGGAAACAACCTGTTTGTCGGTCTCGCTCAATGGCTCCCAGATGTGCTGTGGCACCATCGCCAGCGCAAAACCAATCGCCGCCAGCTCTACCAATCGCTGGTTTCTGTCTGAGACATCGCCCCAATATTCGTCGTGGTGAGGGTTGGTGCCATTCGCCAATCCGCGCCGGTAGAGGTCCCAATACGGAAAATCGTATCCGCCTGCGGCCAGGGGAACGATACCCCAGAGCGGCCGTGCAAAACCCTCAAGCTCGGCAGCAGGAAAATCGAATATTGCCCCCGTTGCACTCAGCCGCACTCTCGCGCCGCCTTCGGAAAAATACGGCAGAAGCGGATTGAAAAGATCCATCACCGCTTTTGCAAGATCGTCCCGCGTCTGTAGCGGATTGTGAAAAAGCGGGTTGGCCTTGGCGCTATCGTGATGCACGGCAAATCTTCCAATTGGGATCATGAAAACGGCGGTCGCGAGGTGCCCCCGCGACCGCCTGTTGTTTATTTGATGGCTTTTACGCCATCGTCCATGTCCTTGATGCCATCTTCGATAGAGATATTGTCGGTCATCAGCGCATCATGGACGCGGTTCAGAACAACCTCGATCTTTGCGGCATTCGGGTTGACGGCCATTTCCAGATAGGCCTTGCCAGCTTTCAGCGCATCCTTGCTGTTCTGGTCTTGTGGGAAGCCAGGGAGGGCTGCGATGGTCTGCGCGACAGTGTCAGAGCGTAGCGCCGGGAATGTGCCTGTCGAGGCCACGATGGCGGCACCTTCTGGGCCGGTCACGAACTTGATGAAATCAAGTGCTGCTTCCTTATGCGCGGAGTTGGAATTGACCGAGAGGCCTGAAATCTGCGCAGCGGTCGTGCCTGCTACCACACCATCGGGATGCGGGAACTTCACGATGCCCCAATTGGCGCTTTTGGATTCGCCCGATTTTACCTTGGCGATCTGCGTTCCCATGAACCATGTTCCCATGGGAAGCATGCCAATGGTGCCGTTGAAGAACAGGGCAGAATAGTGTGTGTTGGAGGTCTTCAGCGATGCGTAGGAGGGGATTGCGCCGCTCTTTTGTAGCGCAAGCGCGCGCTCGTACCAGGGCTTCAGAAACGTGTAATTTCCATCCACCAGCGTCTGCTTGCCATCCTGAATACCGGGCAGTTGAACGGTTGAGCGCCATGTGTGAAGCAGCGCGCCGTAGACGCGGTTTGCCCCCATGCCGCCCTTGAGCTTGGTGGCGATCTCATCAAACTGTGCCCATGTCATATCATTGGTGGGGTAGGGGACGCCTGCCTTGTCGAAGATGTCCTTGTTGTAATAGACGATCCAGAAATCCGAGCGGAACGGCAAGGCGTAGATCTTGCCTTCGACCGTCATTTCCTCAATTAGACCGCCATATCCTTTCGGGTCGATCTTCTGGTCTTTCATATAGCTGCTGAGATCGGTGATGTTTCCGGCACGCACAAGGTTGGCATAGCCGGGAACATCCTTGATGGTGACGATGTCGATGTCTTTGGAGCCGCCGGTCAGCTGCGTCGAAATCATCTGCGTGTAGTCCTGCGAACCGAGATCGACAGGCTCGAAGCTGACATTGGGGTGCTTGGCTTTGTAGGCATCCATCAGCGGTTTGAAATAGGCGCCCTTGTCGAGATCCCAGAGCGCCCATTTGAGCGTGACAGGCGCATCGCTCTGCGCAAAGGCCGCGCCTCCCATGCTCATGGCGATGCTGATGCCTGCGGTGGCCAAAGCGAATGCACGTCGTGTGGTGTTGAATTCCATAGTCGGTTTCCTCCCGGACTGTGTTCGATTTTTAGTGGTCTTGTGAGTAACGTGTCCCTGTAACGCAAGAGTTCTGCGCCTGCGCTGCAGCAAAGCAGACCGCAAACATGCCAAGCGAAAAATTGATTGTGGCGGGCATGAAGACCGACACCGGATAAAGCAGGATATGCGCGAGCCAGAGCGCGGCCACGAAACCGAGCGCCGCCAACATAGGCAAGGTTTTTACCAATGTGAGAAGAGCCGCCCGCCGAAAAAGGCTTGCAAGCGAAAGCTCGTGCGTGACAGTGAGCACGATGGCATAGGCCGAGGCCAAGGTGACAAAAAGGGTCATGATGATACTGATCGCCAATGGCAGGGCGTAGACCAGTGCATTCGGCACCAATTTTGCGTAGGTTGTGACGGCGTATATGCCAGCAGCCATCACCAACGCGCAGACAGCAACAAGAAGGGTGCCGCGAAATGCGTAGCGCCGAAATGCTTCTGTAAAATCGCTTAGCAAATAGGTGTTTTCATCCGCAACGATGGAGCGTGAAACCCGTGCCATGGCCAGCGTTGCCGCCGGGATTGTAACCACAAGCAGGCTGGCTATCAGGAAGAGCAGATTGAGCTTCACCAGTTCCCACCATTCCCGTTTGAGAATGTCGAAGAACAGGGCAAGGCCAGTGGCGCGCGGGGCATCCTTGTCGATCCCGGCTCCCTCCCTTGTCCACAGTCCTTCAAGCCATTGCATCATGCGCCTCCCAGCGGTTTAGTAGAGAATGGAACGTTCCGTTTCCGGGTCGAACAGCTGCGCGCCGGTCAGGTCGGCCACGAGTGTAATGTCATCGCCTATTTTGCCCCGGAAACGCGGAGATACGCGCGCAATAAGCGCCTTCCCGCTGGCCACGAGATTGAGATGAACCTCAGATCCCATCGGTTCGGCGAGTTCCAGTGATGCGTTGAACGGCACGGTATTGGCCGCATCTATATCTGCTGGCGCAAACTCGTGAAAATTCTCCGGGCGGATGCCAAGGATCACGTCTTTATTCTCATAAGGCCGCAGCCTTTCGGCATCGATATTGGCGGGCAGAGGCATGGGTTTTCCGTTGAAGACTGCCGTGAACCGTTCACCGACACGCTTTAACGTGACCGGCAGCATGTTCATCTGCGGTGCGCCGATGAAACCGGCAACGAACATGTTGATGGGTCGGTCATAAAGGTTCTGCGGTGTGTCCACCTGCTGAATGTGCCCGTCCTTCATGACCACGATGCGATCCGCCATCGTCATGGCTTCGATCTGGTCATGCGTCACGTAAATAAAGGTCGCATCCAGCCGTTTGTGCAGCTTGCTGATTTCGGCGCGCATCGTGCCGCGCAGCTTTGCATCCAGGTTGGACAGCGGCTCGTCCAGAAGAAAGACTTCCGGGTTGCGAACCATCGCACGGCCCAGCGCCACACGCTGGCGCTGCCCGCCTGAAAGCGCTTTTGGTTTGCGGTTCAAGAGATGGGTAATATCGAGAATATTGGCCGCTTCCTTGACTTTTTCGTCAATGAAATCACGCGGTGCTTTGCGCAGTTGCAGACCAAACGCCATGTTCTTGTAAACCGTCATATGCGGATAAAGCGCATAGTTCTGGAACACCATGGCAATGTCGCGATCCTTGGACGGCACATCGTTCATCACATCATCGCCAATGCGAAGCTCACCACCGGAGATTTCCTCCAGACCAGCAATCATGCGCAAGGTTGTGGACTTGCCGCAGCCAGATGGGCCAACCAGAATGATGAATTCCTTATCGGCAATTTCCAGATCAATATCGTGAACGACCTTGAGCGCGCCAAAGGTCTTGTTCAGTTTTTTTAGCGAAATGCTTGCCATTGTTCCCTCACGCGCTCACCAGTAGGATGCCCACTTGCGCGAAAGACGCGTCAGTGCTTCCAGATAATAATAATCACCCCAGGACACGCATTCATCGACACCTTCACCGCGGCAGGTGTTATGCGGTGTCTTCTTCGAATATGTGCCGTGGAGAAGCTGCCCGTTGGATATCGCAGGGTCTTTGACTGAATAGCCATCAACGAGGCTTTTCATCATGCGCCGGGCCAGATCGCGATATTGTTCCGCCTTTTCGGGCTCTTCCAGATCGGCCATTTCCAGCAGGCCGCAGGCAACGATAGCCGCTGCCGAGCTGTCACGCGGCTCATTGTCCCCGTCTGAAAAGACCAGATCCCAATAGGGCACAAGATCGTCTGGCAGACGCTTCAGGTAAAAGGCGAGCAGCCGCTCAAAAGCATCGCGATAGGCTGGTAGGCGCTCATAGCGATAGGAAAACGCCATGCCGGCAATGCCCCAGGCCTGACCCCGCGCCCAGTAGCTTTCGTCGCTATATCCCTGCTTCGTCACTCCCCGCACCGGCGCTCCGGTTTCAGGGTCCATGTAAAATGTGTGATAGGTGGAATCATCTGGGCGGACCGAATGCGCTAGCGTCGTGCGGGCATGCGCCAAGGCAATGGTGCGATAGTCTTCCCGACCCGTCCGCTCCGCTGCCCAATAGAGAAGGGGCAGGTTGAGCAGGCAATCGATGATGTAGCGATATTCATTGGGGTTGCCCTTGGCTCCCCACGCCTGAATGAACTGGCCAACAGGCTGAAACCGCTCCATCAATTGGTCGGCTGCCATCAGGGCGGCGCGTGCGCCATCTTCATCGCCCACAAGTTTCCACGCAGAGATGCAGGAGGGCGAGTAGAGAAACCCCATGTCATGGTGGTCTGTCTCGATGCGATGTTCGATACGGTGAAGAAAACTCTGGACCTGTATCTGCGCTGCGTATTGGAAGACCTTGTCGCCGGTATGCTCGAAGGCAAGCCAAACCTGGCCGGGCCAGAAGCCCGCAGTCCACTGGTTGTTTTCAACGGCTGGATAGACGTTGCCAACGCTCGAATGGTTCTGCGCCTTGTAAGTAAACTCCGGCAGATTGCGGCGCACCTGCTCCACAGCGGTCGCCATCGCGGCACTGATTTCGGCGTCGCTGATCGGGTTGGGTTGCGTGGTTGGAACTTGCAGCATGATATCAGCCCTTGATCCCGGAAGAGGCGACGCCTTCGACGAAGAAACGTTGCAGCGCCAGGAAAACGATGAGCACCGGGATCAACGCCACAACCGATGCGGCCATGATCAGACCGTATTCGGCGGAATATTGTGAAATGAACATGCGAAGCCCGATCTGGATGGTCTTCAGCTCGGTTTTCGTCAGATAGATCATCGGTCCCAGAAAGTCGTTCCAGGTGGTGACGAAGGTGAAGATCGTCAGCGTCGATAGCGCAGGCTTGGAAAGCGGCAGCATGATCTTCGCCCAAATCTGGTACTCGTTCATACCATCGATGCGCGCCGCTTCGCAGAGTTCGTTGGGTATCGACATGTAGAACTGCCGCATCAGGAACACGCCGAAGGCCGTGAAGGCTTGCAGCAAAATCAGTGCAAGGTGGGTGTTGTTGAGACCGAACTCACGCATCAGCAAAAACTGCGGCACCATATAGACCTGCCAAGGCATGGCGATGGTGGCGATGTAGCCCAGAAACAGCGTGTTTTTGTAGGGAAAGTTCAGCTTCGCAAAGGCATAGGCCGCAAAACTCGAGGTCAGCAACTGCATAATCGTGACGATGATCGTCAGTTTTGACGTGTTGTAGATGAACAGCGCCAGCGGGATTTTTGTCCAGATCTCGGTGTAGTTCTCCCAGCGCGGCTGCGACGGTATCCACTCGATGGGAAAGGCGAAAACATCGCGGCTTAGCTTGAGCGATGCAGACAGCATCCACACAAATGGCAGCAGCGTCACGATGGTGATGGCGATGATGGTGGCATAGACGGCGATTGTTCCAAGCGTGACTTTTTTGCCCATGATGCGCATCGCTTCAGTCCTCCCGCTGTCTTTTGAACTGGATGACGGTGACGGCAAGCACGAGGAAGAACAGCACCAGCGCAATCATGCTGGAATAGCCGAGATCCCAGGAGATGAAGGCCTCGTTATAGATGTGGTAGACGAGAACGAGCGTCGACGTACCGGGTCCGCCCTGGGTGATCATGTAGACCTGATCGAACACCTTGAAAGACTGGATCGTGAGCATCACGGTGACGAAAAACGTGGTCGGTGCCAGCTGTGGCAAGGTGACGTGGATGAATTTCTGCCAGGCATTGGCACCATCCAGCCCCGCCGCTTCATACAGCTCGGAATTGATGCCCTGCAGTCCGGCCAGATAGATCACCATGTAGTAACCCATGCTCTTCCAGATGCCGAAGAGGATCACCGTTACCATGGCCCAGTGCCTGTCTGCCGCCCAGCCGGGCATATCGGCAGGGTCCATGCCAAGCGTATAAAGCAGCATGTTGACCGGACCCATTTCCGGGTTGAAAATCATGTTCCATACGACGGCCACGGCGACCAGTGAAGCGACATAGGGAAAGAACATTGCCGTACGGAAGAAATCACGCCCGAGAATTTTCTGGTTAAGGAGGACGGCAAGCCCCAGCGCGCAGGCCAGCGTCGCCGGCACAGAAACCACGGTGTAAACAATCGTGTTCCAGAAGGCGGAAATGAAGGCCTTGTCTTCAAACAAGCGCCAGAAATTATCGAGCCCCGCAAAGCTCATCGCATTCGAGCCGTCCCAATGCATGAACGCCAGTGCGAAGGCAAAGAGGATGGGGCCAAGCGTGAAGATCGCGAAGCCGAGGAAATTGGGAGCGATGAAGGAATAGGCGATCAACGCATTTTCAAGCCGCCGCCGTTTTTTTGAAACGATACGCACTTTCTTTTTGCGGTATGGGGCCGCTTGCGTGTCAGACGCGGTCGTAATGGCCACGGCACTTCTCCCATTGTCGGCCAACCGTCATCATGATCGGCGTATACCGGCTGCAACATCTCCTGCGATCAGCTTTTCAGCCTGACGCTTCCTGCCGTTTTGATAACACAAAATCCGCATTGGTCAAACAACTTCACATAACATCAGACAAATTCTCTGGAGATTTAAAAAGACGTATGATAGGATCTGACATCGGATGCGCGGGAGGTTCAGGGCGTGTTTGCAGAAATGGTACCGCTCTTGCCAAAAAGGCTCGGAGACTTTGCCGCGGATGTCACCGTTGACCGCATTCGCGCTTGTGCGTCTGAGGAAAGCCGTGCGCAGCTTGTCGATCTGGCTGTGAAGGCATTGGATGAGCAATGGTCTGTCATCCTCGCAAGCGATTATCTGGAGTATACGTCCAACGGAAATCGCTCGCGCTTCGAGGCGCTTTATTTCGCCCGTCGACTCAAGCTCAATGCGTTGGTTTTGGGCGAATGTATCGAAGGCGAAGGCCGTTTTTTGGCCGCTATAACGGATGGCCTATCGCTCATATGCGAAGAGAGTGGCTGGCAATTGCCGGCACATAACTCTCACGTCCGCGGCGGTTCGCGCATTCCGCTGCCCGATCCGCAAAACCCCGTCATTGATCTTTTTGCAGCGGAAACAGCGGCCAATCTGGCACTCGTATCGCACCTTCTTCACAAAAGGCTCGATCCAACGCTAGTTGCGCGGATATCCGCCGAAATCGACAGTCGCATAACCGATCCCTACCTCACGCGGCACTTCTGGTGGATGGGAGATGGTGCTGAGCGGATGAACAACTGGACGGCATGGATCACGCAGAATGTGCTGCTTGCCACATATCTGCGCCCCACCGGGCAGGCTACGCGCCGCGCCGTTGCGGAGCAATCACTTAAAAGCCTCAATGCCTTTCAAAAGGACTATGCCGCTGATGGGGCCTGCGAAGAGGGCGCGTTGTATTATGGGCATGCAACCCTGTGCATGTTCGGCGCCATCGCGGTTCTCAACGAGGCTGCACCCGGCGTCATGTCGCCCCTTCTCAGTCACGACAAGCTTCGCAATATGGCGGAATTCATCAAGCACATGCACGTTGCTGACAACAGGTTCTTCAACTTCGCAGATGCTCCGGCACGGTTTGAAACCTGTGGCCTGCGTGAATACTGGGTCGGCAAAGCCATCGCATCCCCCCAGCTTCAAGCCTTTGCAGCAGAGCGGTGGCGGACATCACCCAGGCGGCTGATGCAGGATGAGTGGAACCTTTGGTATCGGGCGCAGGCAGTCTTGCTGGGCAAGGAATTGACAGAGAAGTCTCTGCCGCCCCCCGAAAAGGGTGACATTTTTTATCCCGGCATTGAACTCGCGATTGCTCGTGATGACGCTTACGATCTTGCGGTCAAGGGCGGCAATAATGGTGAGAGCCATAACCACAATGATGTTGGCAGCATCATACTTTACAAGAATGGGCGACCGCTTCTCATCGATGTTGGAGTGGAAACCTACACGGCCAAGACTTTCTCGCCGCAACGCTATGACATCTGGACGATGCAGTCAGCCTTTCACAACGTTCCCACCTTCGGCGGCGTCATGCAGGCCGATGGCGCGGCTTTTTCGGCTAGAAATTTCCATGTCGATTTCGGCGGTGATTGCGCCGAAATATCGCTCGATCTTGCTGCGGCCTATCCGCCTGAAGCTGGTGTGCAAAGCTACACCAGAGCGGTTCGGCTTGTCCGCGGCCAGCACGTGGAGATCATCGATGAACATAAGGGCCGCAGCGATGCCGTTTTGTCGCTCATGACAGCAGCGATGCCCATTGTTGATGGCGATGCACTGGTCATAGGTGGCCTCGCAACTGTTGATGTTGAGGGGGGAGGTATCCCGACCGTTGAAGCGATCAAGATCGATGATCCGCGTTTGCGCCAGTCCTGGCCCGAGACCATCCACCGCACACTCATTCCACTCAAAGGCAATCGCCTTCGCCTTGTCATCCGCTAAGGGAGAATGCCGATGAAGCTAACATTGAAAGTCGTTGACGCTACGGGAAGGGTCCTGGCGCAAACGAGCGCGGATGATGAGGCCATTCTGGTTTATCGCAGCGAATATGCACAAGGTGACAGGATCGTTATTGAGACAACAGAGCCGTGCCATCTGGATATCAGCCTTGATGCCGGAATGCCGTCAGCGCGTGTTTTCATGGCTGGAACCGATTTTTCGCTACCTGTTCCTTTCGGCGCGACCCGCAAGACTTATCCACCCCAGGCCTTTCTAGGGAATTTGCACCGAATTTCAGTCTGTCATGTTGATCAGCAAGAGGCAAAGACACGTCGGAATCTGACCTTCAACCCATTTGACCACCACGAAAATAAGACGCTCTTTCCCCATGCAAGTGCCAATGTGGAAACGCGCGGAGAGGCCGTGTTTGCTGCCCGCAATGCCATTGATGGCGAAAAAGCCAATACGGACCACGGCTTCTGGCCTTATACCAGTTGGGGCATCAATCAGGATCCGACGGCGGCGTTAACGCTTGATTTCGCACGGCCCGTCCAGATTGATCAGGTCACCTTGTATATTCGAGCCGATTTCCCCCATGATGCGTGGTGGAGTGAGGCCAGCCTGACGTTTTCTGATGGGCATACACTGACCGTTCCATTGCTCAAATCCGGCTCTGCGCAGGTCTTTGCAATGTCACCCAGAATTGTGGAATGGGTGCGGGTCCACGACCTCAAAAAAGCAGATGATCCATCACCTTTTCCGGCGCTCACGCAGCTGGAAATATGGGGTTCCGATGTCGCTTGAAGTGGTGAGCTTTTAGTTGGCTGAAATTCCGCGCAGATCCCGCATCATCTCACGATAGCGGAGCTGGCTTCCGCGCAAGTGCTCTTGCATGGCAAGCTTGGCGGCCTGTTCGTCGCGGTCTGAAATTGCAACGATGATAGCCTCGTGCTCCCTGTGGATCAGGCGGCGATAGGCGGTTTGGTCGACTTCCTCGAGTTTCGGAACAAACCTGGATTGCGGAATGGCCGCTGGGCCATGCAGTTCGAGAAACTGAGTGAACAAGGGATTGTTCGTTGCTGCCGCAATTGCGAAATGCAGCGCCAGATCGGCTTCGCGGATGGACTGGTTCTTTTCGATGCAATCCAGCACACGGGCGTGGCAATCGAAGATTGCTTCTTCCTGAGAGGGGGAGCGGCGAAGAGCGGCAAGGCCGGCTGCTTCAATTTCAAGCGGGGTCCTGATTTCCAGTACCTCCAGATCCGAAGAAAGCCTCGCCTTATCGACGTTGACGGGCGGTCGGACGGCCTTTTCCGTTTTCAAAACGAATATGCCCGCCCCTTGCCGAACTTCGACTAGACCGTCGTGGCGCAGCGCAGCGATGGCCTCACGGACAACAGTGCGGCTCACGCCATGCTCTTCTGTCAGTTCCACCTCACTGGGCAGCCGGTCTCCCGGGCTGTATCGACCGGATGCGATAACGTCCCGCAGAATGCAGCTGAGCTGGCTGACGAGTGAAGCCCCGTTTTTGGGACGCTCTTTTCGATTGAGGTGCATTTCGGAGACTCATGAATGACAACGACGTCGATATCATCACATACATATGATGATTTACCCGATTTGCCAATCAATTCATTATTTGTCTGATGTTTTGCCAACCGCTTATACAGAGTGGGAGGCAATCACCTTCGATATTTCGCTTGCGAGCTGGTCTTGCGTGTAGGGTTTACCCAGTCGGTTGATTTCAAGATCGGTGCCTTCCGGCAGCTCTGCGTAGCCGGTGGCGATCAAGATAGGAAGGCTGGGGATCAACTCGCGCGCCCTGCGGGATAGCTCTGCACCATTCATGCCCGGCATGGAAAAATCCGTCACCAGCAGATCGAACTGGCGTTCGCTGGCCAGCAGCTCAAGCGCCTGCTTCCCGGAATTTGCCTCGACGACGTCATGTCCAAGATCTTCCAGCATGTCGACCGAGCTCATGGCAATCAACGGATCGTCGTCCACCATCAGAATCCTCAATGATCTGTCGACAGGGGAGTTGCTTGCCTGCGCGGGGACGGCTGGTTCCGCGGGGTAGCCCGCATCATCGGCATAGACCGGCACCCATAGCTCAGCTGTGGTGCCTTTTCCCTTCGTGCTGTGGAGAATGAGTGCGCCTTTTAGCTGCAAGGCAAGGCCGTGGATCATGGAAAGGCCAAGGCCCGTGCCCTTGCCAAGTTCCTTGGTCGAGAAGAAGGGATCAATCGCCTTTTTCAAGGTGTCTGCGTCCATCCCAACACCCGTATCTGCAACGGAGAGAACGATATAGTCTCCGGCAGACAGCTCCGCCGTCGAGTGCGCGATGGTGTCTTCGCGCAGGCTGATTGTCACGGTGCCACTATCAGGCGTGGCGTCTCGTGCATTTACGACGAGATTGAGGAGAGCGAGCTCGATCTGGTTCGCATCGCCCAAGGCAAAACGCAGATCCGCATCAATTGCACGCTCAATCGAAATACGCGAGCCGGCGGACCGACGGAGCAATTCATCCATGTCCTCGACAAGCTTGGGCATATCGACCGGTTTCACTTGCAAGTCCTGCCTGCGGGCAAATGCCAAAAGCCGTTGGGTCAGCGACGCGCCACGCTTTGCACCCTTCAGCGCACCATCGATAAGCCGGGTGGCTTTCTCATCGCCGGAGACGTGCTTTGCCAGCAGTTCGAGATTTCCCATTACCGCCATGAGCAGATTGTTGAAATCATGTGCCACACCGCCGGTGAGTTGGCCGATGGCCTCCATCTTCAGCGCTTGCCGCAATTGCTCTTCGGCTTTTTGCCTATGATCCACCTCGGCCATGACAGTTTCATGGGCCTTCAGCAATTCCGCCGTTCTTTCGGCTACGCGTAGCTCCAGAGTTTCGTTCACGCGGCGCTGTCGCTCAACGATTTCCTTGCGCTCGGTTATGTCAGCCGCGACACCGACCAGCTTGCTCGGTACGCCCCGCCTATCACGATAAAGCTGTGCTTTCGTTTCCACCCAACGCACAGAGCTATCGGGCCGGCTAATCCGGTACTCGATGGCATATTCGCTACCATTTTCGACGGTATCGTGAACCGCAGCTTCCACGCGCAAGCGGTCGTCTGGATGGGCCTTGGCTAGAAGGTCCTGATACGTGCAAGCCGCATCCGCCTCAAATCCGAAGATGGTCTTGCACGCCGCAGAGCTGATAAAGCACATCGACGACAGTTCAAGCTGCCACGAGCCGAGCCTGCCCGCACTCAACGCAGTTTGAAGCCACAATTCGCTATCTGCCAAAGCTTCGATCTTGGCTCTGGCATCGAACTGGCGAAGACGGTTTCGGTATGCGGTTCTGGAGACGCTGATGAAGGTGGTGACATGGAACGGTCGTTCCAGAAAGCTGACATTGCCGAGAATCTCCGAGAGCCGCAAAGCTATCGGGTTGCGATCTGGCCCTCCACCACGATGGGTCAGAACGATGAAGGGCAGGTCGGACCACGCGGCTTGCGCGCCGATCCAGTCGGAAAGGCCCCGCAAGTCTGCAGAGCGCAACGTGTCCTCAGTCACGACGACAAATGCCACATCCTCGCCCAGCGCCGATACCATGCCGGGCAAAGAGGAGACCGATCGTGAGTCTATACCTGCTTCTGCGAGGATAGATTTTGCTATGTCACCATCTCTGCCATTTGGCGTGTAGATGAGAGCGAAGTGTCCGGGATCAATAATTTTCCGAGCTTTCTTAATCTGGGGAGTCGATAGACTTTTCGGGCATCAGAAACGGGACACCCCTCAGCACGCCCTGGAAGGACGAAATCGGTTCTCCGAGCGTCAAGCCGCTCTCGTTGATCTTGTATTCGCGGATCGTGTCTTCATGCATGCCAGTCCGCTTCTTGATAACTGACACGGCCCGTCTGACGCGGCCGACAGCCTCGAAATAACGAAGCAGGATAACCGTATCTGCTAGGTAAGTTACGTCGACGGGAGATTTCATGTCGCCGACGAGACCGTGCTGAGCAACTGTCAGAAAAGTGTTTGCCCCCTGCCTGTTCAAGAACTGTAGCAGCTCATGCATATGCAGGATAAGCGCATTTTCCTCGGGCATTGATGCCTGATACCCGTTGATACTGTCGATCAGAACGGTTTTCGCATCATATTTTGCGACATGTTCTCTCACGCGTTGGGCAAACTCACCGGGAGACAGTTCCGCCGCATCGAGCTGCTCGATGTAGAGGCTGCCCTCGTCGCGCATTGCCTCCAGATCGATGCCAATATGTCTCATTCGATTAAAGAGCAGGCCTAGTTCTTCATCGAAAATAAACATTGCTGCCTTTTCCCCACGAGCCAAGGCGGCGGCAACGAACTGGATGCCGAAAATGCTTTTCCCTGTGCCAGCAGGCCCAATGAGAAGAGTGCTCGATCCGCGATCAATGCCGCCACCGAGAAGCCCATCGAGACTATCAATGCCACTGCTGAGCGTATCTCGCACAAACGTCGTCTTGTGTTCGACAGCCCGAAGACGCGGAAATACCGCCACGCCACCGGTGCGAATGACAAAGTCATGGTAGCCGCCACGGTAGGATTGTCCACGATACTTCAAAACCCTCACTCGCCGACGTTCCGAACCATAGTTAGGGGAGAGTTCTTCAAGATGAATAACGCCATGCACGACGCTATGGACTGTCTTGTCGAGAGTATCAGCGGTCAGGTCATCCAGTAGCAGAACCGTCGCGCCCGACTTCGAGAAAAAGTGCTTCAGTGCCAGTATCTGGCGCCGATAGCGTAGGGAACTCTGGGCAAGCAATCGAATTTCCGAAAGGCTATCGATGACCACTCGATCAGGTTTTATCCTCTCGAAGGCGTCAAATATCAGCTTCGTCGTTTCACCGAGTTCCAGGTCGGAGGAATACAGCAGGCTCTGCTGCTGGTCCGCATCGAGCAGGCTTTCCGGCGGCACCAGTTCGAAAATTTCGATGTTCTCGTGCAGAACCATATTGTGAGATGCCGCACTATCGCGCAACTCCTCTTCAGACTCCGAAAGACTTATATAGAGGCAGCGCTCACCCCTCACTGCTCCCTCAATCAGAAACTGCAGCGATATTGTCGTCTTGCCGGTGCCGGGCGATCCCTCAAGCAGAAACACATGCCGTCGTGTCAGGCCTCCAGACAAGATGTCATCCAGACCTTCAACGCCCGTCGTGGCTTTGCTATCAATTTCTCTCATGATTGTTCCTGTTTTGGGCACGTATCTTTGACGTCATCATAAGTCCGATTAAGGGAAATAACTTATAGGATTTGCGGTAGAAATGATTTCAGAGCAGGTTCTGTTCCAATTGGGGCGAAACGCGGTCAGTTGAGCGACGTTCATCATCTCCATATGCTTGTGCCGATGATGTGCTATCTCGAAGAGCAACCGGTTTGCCGCATTCCAACGCCATGTTCGCATATGAGATTTTTGGATCGTTGAAGCAACGAGCTTGGCCCTATAACCTATGAGCCAGCGCGAGCCAGGACAGTTAACTCTTTGTTATCCATACAGTTAAAGTTTTAGGCAAATTCTAACGGAATTGCGGAACGTGCCTTACCTTTGTGCCATTCTTAGCCAAAACCGCAATCAGACGCACAGTCCAGGATGTGTTTTAGAATTTAGTGGCCAGCTTGGGTCACAGTGTAAGAACAAAGTGTGGAGTAAACCTATGTCGAAGACCCTGAAATCTGTTGCAGCTGCAGCCCTTGTCTCTCTTGTGGCAGCACCTGCTTTGGCTGCAGATCTGTCATCCTACGAGGCGCCGCCGCCTGCCTATTCCGAGGAGCCGAAGACCTCCTGGACTGGCGCCTATGTTGGTGGACACGTCGGCGCGGCTATGCCAAGCGCCAACCCTTTCAAGGGCGGCAAGGGCTTGGCGCTCGGCGCGCAGGCGGGTTACGACTATGATCTCGGATCTGCCGTCGTTGGTGGTGAAGTTGAAGCCACGCATCTGGGCGACACCCGTGCGAAGGTGCCAAATGGTAACCTCAAGGAACGCTGGCGCGCAGCCGCGAAAGTTCGCACCGGTGTTAAGCTCGACGACACGCTGGTCTACGGCACAGCCGGTCTGACCGTCACCAGCCTGCGTGATGGCGGCGGTGTGACAGGCCCTGACGGCATGAAGGAAGGCTACCTGCTTGGCGCAGGTGCGGAGCACCGCTTTACGCCACAGGTATCTGCCAAGGTTGAATACAACTATGTAGCAACAGACGATGTTCGCACCTTCTCCAACGGCGTCACCTCGCACACGGATTTGACCGACCACGTTGTTAAAGGCGGCGTGAACTACCGCTTCTAATTTTGAGACAGGCGGCGGACCAGTTCCGCCGCCTTCTAGCTGCCTAGCCGAGCAATATGCTTAGACATCGCAACGGAGCCATCAGGCCGCATCCGTCGGCAATGAGGGGTGAATTTTAAGGGTATGCGCTCCGCAGTCGAGCTGTGCATCGCCAAGTACTATAAAATTCAATGCCTTACGTTACGTAAGTGGTTGCTGAAAGGCAACAGCGCGCTTGTTACCGCTCTCATCTTTTCAATTTTCAGCTTCACTGATATTGTCCGAAATCGCTTTGATGCTATTCCTGCGTGTATGTGATTCTATTGCGGGGATGTCGGATGAAGAAGGTTGCGTCGGTACTTCTTTTGGCTTTGTTGGCCGGTTGTGCAAAGCCCTCGGATGGTCCGACTGCCGGAAATATCCGGTCAGCAACTCTTCCCAAAACCAACGAAAAAATTCGTGTTATCGAGTTGGCGGACGCACCTGCTGCGCCATTGTTGCAGTCTTCGCTGGAAAGCGCTAACGGCCCGGGCCTGACTGCCTTGCGTAATACTGGCTATAATTCCCAGCGTCTGCGTCGTGGCGATGTTATTGACATCACTGTATTTGATACGGGCGAAGATGGACTTTTCTCGTCGACGCAGAGCAAGACCCTCAACCTCGGACGTTTTACGGTTGATCAGAGCGGCAGCGTTAATCTGCCATTCATTGGCAAAAAGCGAGTGATCGACTCGACACCGGAGGGCCTGCAGTCGCAGGTCGTGACCGGTCTCAAGGGGTCTGCAGTCAATCCCCAGGCTGTTGTCACAGTTATCGATAAGCCGACCAGCGCGGTTATGCTGAGCGGCGCAGTCAAGACGCCCGGCAAGATTGCGCTGACTGCCCGACAGGAACGGGTGCTGGATGTTATCAACCAGTCTGGTGGGCCGACGGTCGCACCGGCTGCAGCGCAGGTGACTGTTGTTCGCGGAAGCCAGCGCGCCAGCGCCTCGCTGGATCGCATCATGCGGGAAGATCGCCAGAATATTCGCGTGTCACCGGACGACCAGATCATGATCGATGGCGATGCCTCCAGCTTTACTGCGCTGGGCGCATTTAAAAGCGCAGGCGAGTTTCAGTTTGAAACTGGAAAGATGACGCTTGCGCAGGCCGTTGGTCGTTCCGGTGGTTTGCTGGATGACCGCGCTGACGCCCGCAATGTCTATGTTTTCCGCAATGAGATTGTGAATGTGCCAACCAGGGCACCTGCGGGCTCGAAAGATCCGGTCGCTTTTACATCAACGATGAAGCCGGTGATTTATCACGTCAATATGCGTGATGCGTCCAGCATCGCCTTGATGCAGCTCTTCCAGATGCAGAAGGGCGATGTTCTCTATGCGAGCAACGCGCCGCTGGTGGATTCTGCCAAGCTGCTGACGGTCTTCCAGAAGAGCGTGCCAACCGCAGCAGCGCCGCCGCCCGGCGGTTCAAACTGATTTCTGCCGAGGCGAGGCGGCGGTGATATAACGTCACTCGCCGCTGAGAAGAAGAGCCGCATCGGTAGCAGAACGAGGGCGCTTAGACGCATCTGATGCGGTGCACAGCTGCATAAACCTTGCAAGCTTTTCATCCGCCTCGCCATCAAGCGCGCTGATCATCCGCTCTGCGAGCCTTCCGATCGAATAGATATCGTGCTTCGGATGTGCTGCTTCGCCCGCCAATTGCTCCGGAGCTGAAAATTCAGGTGAACCCGCATGGCTGATGCCGTGCATATGGTGGAATTCGCCTGTTTTCAACGTTATCCCGAAATCGCCAAGCCGCGCCTTGTCGAGTTCTCCGTCTGGAACGAGAAGATTTGCGGGCGTGATATCACCGTGGACGAAACTCTCAGCATGAAGAGCAGAAACCCCGCTTAGAAGCCGATGCAAGCTGGCGTTGATCTCATGCGGTGTCAGTTTTCTGCTGCTCAGAAGAGTTGCTAACGTAAAAGGCGTCCATGGCTGCAGCAGGCCCGGCCGCCCGTCCGTCAGCCGTAGCAGTGCCGAGATTTCCTGAAGGCAGGGATGCCGAAGGGAAAGCCCGATCTCAGCTTCTCTTCGCAGGTTCTGAACGAGAAAGGCATCATCACGCGCTTTTTCCGGCACTGTCTTGATGGCGGAGGAGGTGCCTAGGTCGCGATGAGTTACCTGCAGGATTTGTGTGGTTTCCGTTTCATGGGTCACAGCCTCAACAATGAAACTGTTTTCGATATAGTCAGGATTTTGATGAGCCAGCGCCGTCGCCTTGCGGTCAAGTGCATCGCGAATACGATCTATCACGTCGTCCGGTGTTTCCGACCGTCGTATCGCCGCCCACAAATCGGCAAAACGCCTAGCAACCTCGTCATTGCTGCTCAAGCTGGTTTCCGATCACAATCGCGCTGATATTCTCTCTGATATTCTCGATAAGAGCTTCCTGTATCAGAGCATTGGCGCAATCGTCGATCCGCGTTTCTTGCAAGATCTCGGCAACCACGCGCTCTTTCAGAGCCTGTATAAGCGGGAAACTGCACAGCAGGAGGCGGTCGCGCAAGCCCCATTCTTCGCTTAGTGTATCTGGACGGAACTGTTGGGAAAGCCCAAGGCATTGCGACAGCTGCTTCCTTATGCCGACGCTCACGTGATCGCGCGACAGCATATGCATGGTGCCATCCCGCATCAGATAGGCGCGCGCATCACCTGACCATAAAACTCTGAGAGTGTTTTCAACAAGAGAAGCCAGAACCACGCTTGCCATCGGCCGTGGTGCTTCCGTGCCGACCTGGCGTGATAGCAACAGGCTGTTGACGGTGCCGAGTTTGCCTTTGATATCCTGCGCGACAAATTCAGCATGGTCGTTGCTGGTTATGTCTGTTAGCGCATTCATTGTCAGCCTTGCAGCCTCGACTGCTGCATTGCTGTCTCCCACACCGTCGGCAATGGCAAAGAGAGCAGGGCTCTTTGAGACGAACAGTGCGTCCGCGTTGACGCTGAGGCGCGTGCCCGGATGGGTGGCGTAACTGTAAACAAGTGATGGCGCGGGTGCAGCTTGCGGCGGCGGGGTTGGCACAGCAGCGGGTTTTGGTGGGACAGCGGGTTTGGTTTCGGTCGTGGCTTTCTGAGGCGGGGTTGAGGCGGGGGCTGCATCCGTGGCCGCCTCATCCGTGGCAATCTGCTCACGAAAAAGCTTCACGAAATCCGTTGCCTTCGGCTTTCCTTCAAATTTCATACCGCGGGCGCGGCGCGTGTCGGCGTCAATGTACCACCACAGGCTTATCGGTTCCCCGGAGCGGGCTGAAAATCTGATATCTTCATCTTCGCCCTTCGGTTTAGGCATTCGCAACCGTTTGATCGCGGTGGTGAAACGCTGCATGTCGAAGTCTTGTGTCATGGACGTTTCGGCCACCGCCTCTGCTGCCATGAACCACGTGTCATCAAGATAGATCGTTCTTGGATGATAGTTGAAGTCTGCCATCTGCGCCAAGACGACCAACGGATATTTACGGCCAACCCTGTCCCGGCTGGGAAGGAGAACACCCGCATAGGCATTGGGGCCCCAAATTCCGCGCTCGGTAATGAAGCGCAATGGAGGGGATGCGGAAAATACGGAATTCCAGCGCGACGCGAATGCATCAGCACAGGCGTGCATTCCGGCCTGTACCCAGCCATCGAGGGCGCCGATAAGATCGCGGTCCAGACCCTCGGAGAGGAAATCTCCGTGGCTCTGGATTTTCCCGAAAAAACCAATCCGGTCGCTTTCGACCGCTGCTTTTGCGGGAGTGCTGACTTGCTTTGCCATCAGACTGACAAGTCAGCTCTGCGGCGTCGGTCTAGTTTCATTGTCATCATCCCCTCCGTTAAAGGTGACATCTGTCGCTCAGAATTGAGCAGGGCAGCTAAACTTCGCAAGCGCGTCCAGCCTGAAAGGATTGAGCACTGATCCAAATTGAATATCGAACTCTGCCACCTGACCGCTATTCTCAAACCTCGCTCGCAACAGATCACCGGCTTGATTATCGATTTTAGCATCATCGAGCAGGCGGAAAGGAGACCAGTCTCCGTTTTCTGTTTTCGCCTGCTGCCAACCACCTGGCTGGAAGGCGATGCGCGAAAGATTGGCGGAGTTGGCCTCCGATGGCCACGTGATGGATTTCGCCTGAACCGGACCATGATAATAGACGACCCGCTCGCCTTCGATTTCCAGCATCACCGCGCTGGATGCCTGAGACAGCGACACCGGCTTTACGTTGATGGAAACGGCTGGGACTTCACTTCCATTGGGAAAGAATGCGCGGAAGATCTTGTCGGCATTCTCGAATTGCGCAATGGCATCGCTGGGTATACCGGTTGCGCCAAAAGTACCTTTCCAGCCCCATGGCGTTGTCGTCTTGTCCACGAATGGCTCCATGCGCTGTTTGAAGAACGTCTGGAAGGTGCCGGTCGGGCCGAAAAGCCTCGTGAAATCCGCCATCGCAACATCTCTCGGCGATGCCCGATCAAATGGGTAGCGTCCAGAAACTATGGATGAGCAAAGTGAAGCTGCCTCTGCCGCCCAAAGGTCGGCAATCCGGCCACGGGCGGATTTGACCGCTAGCGAGCCGACATCGGCGGCAAGCCCAGCAACCCATATATCAAGCGGTGCCGGAAGCTGACGGGCCTCTTGCAACAGATCCTGATTGGCTTTCGTCAGCTGGCTGTCCACATCGAACACCTTCGCCACCTCATCTGATGTGGTTGAGGAGCGTGCCAATTGCTCATGCAGTTCTTTGATATTTACCAGAAGCTGTTCGGATGGTGAACCAGCGTCCTTGCTGCCATTCTCCTGGTTGGCACTGCCTGAACCTTTCACCGCCAGCATGTCGCGCAGAGGGCCGTAGGGGTCGGAGGCATCGACGGTCGCGGATAAAATCGCAGCGGTATTGTCGCCGTCTGCGGTTGAGGCAAGTGTCGTCAAACTTGCCCCCGCATTGGGGCGCAGGTCTGTGGCATCGGCAATGGATCTGGCGGCTTCAATGACAATGTTGCGATCATTGGCCAGAATACGTGTGGTCTCCACCGCGTCACCAAGGCTTTGCGAAGGCTTGATGCGGACATCTGTGAGAAGGTCGTTCCAGCGCTTTTCAAATCGGTCGAAGTATATCTGAAGGGCGGCCTGCGCCACGGTTTCAACCGTTGCACCACGAATGGCATCGTCAGACCCGCGAACCCAGGCCTCAGACAATGCGACGCGAGAGGCATAGGAGACCTGTGGAATGACGACGCTGCGATATCCATTGGCGGTAAACAGCCCTTCGATACCATCCACCAGCGGTGCCTTGCTTTCACGTTCCACGGCACGTTCACCAAGCGGACCGAACGCACCAGAAGGGTTCCACTCCGCAAGCTCGCGTGCCTGCGGAAGGCCAGCCAGAATATCATAGGCACGCGCACCTATGGCCTGATTCCGGATCGTGTCTCGCGCTTTGGATATCAGCCTCGCATCAAGTTCAATCGGTGCAAGTGCACCAGTCGCCAGAGCGCGAGCATGTCGATTGAGTGCATCGCGGGCAGCAGCGCGCCCATCCCCCGGATAGAGTGAGGCAAACATATCGTGCGACTGCACAGTCATGAAATCCCGATCGAGATTACCAAGACCACCCAGCATGCCGTAAAGCTTGAGTGAGTTGAACGTGCGTGTCACATCGTTCTCATCTTGCAACTGCTTTTGCAATTGCACGATCATTCGCGGCAGGAGCAATGCATTCAGCGCACGCTGGTATGCGTCACGCTGCCGTCCTGCGATCTTTTCTTCCTGATCCAGCCCGAAGCCAACGTTCCAGACGCGATCCTTCCGAAAGCCGGAATTCACGTCGCGCAGATTGTCGAGCGCCGGCAGGATGCGCAGAAAATCGGCATCCGATACATTGCGCACCGGAATACCCTGTACGAGCTGCTGATAGGCGTTCAGCTTGCGGTCGGCTTCCGCCAGCGCCTGCGTATTGGCGAAATAGGTGAAAATCCAGCCAGCGAAAACGATGGCTACGACAGCCGTACATACGCCATAAGCTACGCGCCGGACCAGCAACTGTCTGCCGGAAAGGCGCTTGTCACGCATGACGAGTGCAGCTTCCGGAAAGATGACGTCCTTGAAAAGGCGCACGAGAAAGTAACTGCGGTGGGCGCGAGGCGCTGTTGTGCCAGCTTCCGCCTGTGTGCCCGACGCAAAGTAGACACCCCGCAGCAACGGCGATTCGATGAGCGGCGAACTGGCGCAAAGCTCGCTCAGTGCCTCGTGCAGTCTGTCCTTGAGCTTGGAAAGTTCTGCCGGGAAGCGGAAAATGCGCCCCCTGATCTCGGCATTCTGCTCCTGTTGCAACCGTTCGATCAGCATCGCATCGACACGCTGCTGCAACAGTTCAAATTCTTCGAGAAAGCGTTGCGGAAGATCCTGCCCAGAATAGCTTTCGTCCAGCTTGAATGTCGTGCCCCAGACCTGATGGCGATCCGTCTTGTTGAACCCATCGAAGAATTCGATGAAACCGTCCAGAAGGTCAGCCTTTGTCAACACGACATAAACAGGCACGCGGGCATGAAGATACTCGTCCAGTTCCGACAGCCGCTGCCGGATGGATCGAAGCTCTTGCCGCTGTTCTTCCGGGTCACGCGTCAGAAGGTCGTGGATGGATAGAGTGACGAGCGCACCATTGATTGGCTGGGAGCGACGATAGCGGCGCAAAAGGTTAAGGAAACCCTCCCATCCGGCCTTGGATGAGCCGTCTAGATCGTCCTGTGTGGTGTAGCGCCCCGCGGTATCGATGAGGATTGCCTCATCCGTGAACCACCAATTGCAGTTTCGCGTACCGCCGATACCCTTCACGGCGTTTTCGCCCAGAGCGTCACCCAGCGGAAATTGCAGGCCGGAATTGGTCAGCGCCGTGGTCTTACCGGAACCGGGTGCCCCGAAAATCACATACCAAGGCAGATCGTAGATATAGCCAAACCGCTTCTTTGTAACGCGGCGCAAGAGGGCAAGCGCCTCTTTCAGGCGGGTTTGTATTTCCCCGACCTCTGCATTCCTGTTGTTGAGCGCCTCTTGCTCGATGCTGTCTACGAGTTCCTTGTCCTGCTTGCGGGCACGGTAGAGCGTGACAGCGATGTAGATGATCCAGATCAGCAGGATGATGCCGATGGCGATCAACCGCGCTTGGGTTGTTCCGAACGGCTTGAACGTGCCGAAGCTGACGAGATAGCCGTAGAACCAGATGACGACGCAGAGCGCCACGGCCCACAGCAAGGAGATGAACCGCCTGCCGATGATGGAAGCGTAGCTATCGACATATGACCGGATCGTATAAAAATAACTCAGCGGATTCATTGCTGGGCCTCACCTGGTTGCTGTCCGGTTGTCGTTGTAATTGTGGGGGAAAGAATGCCCGCTTCGCTCAGTTGCTCGCCGGGATTGGTCAGCACCATGATTTCAGTTCTGCGGTTCTTCTCGCGACCTTCCGCCGTGTTGTTATCGGCAATCGGGTCACTATCGGCGCGGCCCTCGGTCAGGATGGCATCGGGACCGGTGAAGGTGGAGAGAATATCGCCCACCGCCTTGGCACGAGCTTCCGAAAGGTGCCAGTTTGATGGAAACTGGATGGTTTTGATCGGCACATTGTCCGTGTAGCCGATAACAACCGCACGGAACTTGTCGGCCGCAAGTGCGCCGCCAATTCGTTGGATCAGATCACGAAATTGCGGGCTGACATCGGCGCTTCCCACATTGAAGAGGCCGGAATTGTTGATGCGCACGCGAAGGCGCCCATTCACATTTGCCAGCGTTACCAGATTTCTTTGAACCTCTGGCTGGAGGAAAGCCATCAGATTATCCAGTCGCGTCGGTTTTGGCGGCTCGACAGTCCTTGGAGGCTCGGCTCTCGGTTGCTGCGCCTGAACAGTGGGTGTTTCCGGTGGGGAAGGCGGTGTTGTGATGAGAACACTCGGCGTATCCGTTGGCGGCAACGATGCCAGCCGCTCGAAGGTTGTATCGGAGGCGCTGTTCAGAGACAGGGTGAAGAACAGGTAGCCGAAGGCGAATGCCAGTGCGATCAGTGAGAGCAGCGTCCAGAGTGCTGCCATGGTGCGCAGCGGCGTGTGGCGGGCTTGGACACCCTGCCAGTGCGGAGACAGTTCACGCTCAAACACGCCATATTGGCCAATCAGCGTTTTATAAAGGCTGTCGCGGATTCGGGAAAGCTCGAGCGCTCCCTTGGCGGAAACGCGTGTGCGACCCTCAAACGCCAAAGAAAGGCTGAGATAGAGGAGCAGCAGAAGATCTTTGTTGGCACCCGGCGACTGGTGAAAATGGTCGAGAATATCGAATACGCGGTCACCGCCGGTCACATCGTTATGGAAGGTGGAAACGAGGCCGGAGCGCGCCCAGCCAGCACGCACGCCCCACGGCTTGCTCAAGATAACGTCGTCCACGGTGGCGCACACCACGTAATGGGCGGCTCTGGCGCGTTCCGGGCTGATACGCGCTGACCCCAGGTCGCGCTCGTAACGTGTGATGGCTTCCATGCAGGCGCGGCGCAGATGTTCCGCGTCGGGTTCAACATCGCTGAAGCGCAGCACATGCGCAAGGTTGAGCAACGGCGCTGCCGATTGCACCAGCGTTGGCACCTCTTCGCCGCCAAAACGAAAATTGGAGAGCAGAGCGTCGATCGGCAGCGAATTATCGCCGCGTCCCGCACGTGCGGGCACAATGTCAGTCTCGATGATGTCATCCAGAATGGCAGCCATGTTGCGGGCATTCTTGTTTCGAAGCCGGCTTTCGTCGGTGATTTCCACCACTGTCGGCAAATCCTGCCATGAAGAAGGCTTGTCGTTGCTCATTCGCGTAACGCCCACATTTCCATCTCAAGGCCGGGGAACTCACCCGCGAGATGCAGCGCAATGGCGCCAGAGGTTTCAAGCTGCTTCCAAAGAGGTGACTTGGTATCGATCTCGAAATAAATCGTGCCCGAGCGATAGGGGAGCTGTCGCGGCAACACCGGCAGAGACCGGACGGGAATGCCCGGAAGCGCCACATTGACCAGCTCTGAAATGCGCTCCACCGGACCGACCTTGATCTGCGCTGGCAGTTTGCGGCGAATGTCCTCGGCGGACATGTCAGCTCGCACGGCGAGAACGAAGCCGGCATCGCGCAGGAGGGTGCGATCGTGAATGGTTCCGACGCGCACGCCGTGCCTGCGCTCTATGAGTTCGATGGCGACAGCGGCCTGCTCGAGAACGGCTGAGAGCGATGTGCGTAGATCATCGAATACGGCGGCGAAGCTTGTTTTCAGGTCGTCATGCCGATAGGGCGGAAAATCCGTTGCGCGCTTTTTATCCGTCGTGAATGTGGCAAGTTCACCGGCCAGCTGAATGCAATCCTCGTAAAAGCGAATGGGGTGGAAGCGCGTTGCATTGGCGGAACGGTGAGCAAGCAGCGGATCGGCGCGATTGAGTATCTGCAGAAGGAAGTAATCCCCCACTTCCGCCGTGCCTCTGATCGTCGGATCACCGATCCGCTCCGAAATGGCCTGTGCCCGGTGCCTGACGATGCCAAGCAACTCGGTCAAAAGTTCGCTCAGCCGAGATGACGCGGCGCAGTTCAGCACCGGCGGGATGAAATCTGGGTCCAGGATTACGGCGCGGTCAGACCTGACTTCAACAACGCGAACCAAACCTATGAGGTCATAGCCGGAAAGATCATCACCGGTTTTCAGGAACTTCAGGCTTAGCCGTCCAACTTCGATGGGTGCTACGAAATCGGTATCAACATTGGCGTCCGTGGCCTCATAGGTCGTGGCAACAATCCGCACGCTGTTGACATCGGCTTTTCCACCGGTGGACATGTCAGCCTTGCCGGGTTGGCGGGCGGGAAGCGCCAGATACACAATGGCATTCTTGACGCTCTCATCCAGATCGAGCGGCAAAGGAAGGTCGGTATCTTCAGGGGCTTCAAACGGCGTTCCATCCGGCAGGATACCGCGCAGATTTGACAGGGCGAACTGTCCGATGGCAAGTGCGCTTCGGTCTATGCCAATCTCTGCCACACCCCAAGGGTAGGGCGAGAGATTGCGCGTCGTGTTGCGCACAAGTCGTTCCGTCCAGCGGTCGGATTGCTGAAAATGTTGAACGCGAAGGAACATGCCCTCGCTCCAGGCGACTCGGTTTTCATGCCTCATCTTGGTTGCTTACCCCCTTGGTGTCTGTTTGGCGTGGGTTGAGAGCCTCTTCAAGTGCGGCGTCTCCACGCGCTGCCCGTTGAAGAAATTCCCTGACCGATAAAGCTCGGCCACCCTCTTCGAATTGCTTTTTGAATGTGGACCAGTAGTCCGTTCTGCTGATCATCTGCCGCCATTGCTTGTGAGCAAGCAGGGTGCGCCAGTCGTTCTGCGCGTCTGCCTTCGCTTCGATCAGCCTCGGCTCCAGCTTGAGCGTGGAGGTACGGATCAGCGTTTCGAGCGATGACGCAAGAAGCCGTTGCTGGCGAATGAGGCCCTCAAGCCGCGCCCTGTCGGTCGTTGCATCGGTCTCATGCGCGAGGTCGGCTGGGTCGATATCCAGAACGGCTAGGCATTCTGCCGTTTCTCTTTCCAGTTGCGTCAGAAGATCATCGACCGGGTCATGACCCGGCGCACTGATGAAAGCCTCTGGCTCCTTTTCCTGCGCTTGCGCTTCCGGCGTGAAGATCGCGTCGAAATCCTGCGCGTCCGGCTTCGGCTTTGCAGGGCGGGAAACGAGCACGGGAATGTTCATTGCATCGGTATGTTCGTGTTTGCTGCTTTCGACCGGCTCCTCGTTCCAGTCATTTGGCAGCACGGTCCCAACGCCACTGGTGGAGGGCGGGGCATCCCAGCCCACTTCCACATTGCGCGAGATGGTCTTTGTCTTCTTCCCCGATGGGCTTGGTTCAGCATCAGGCCAGCCGTCATTAGAAGCGCCTGCGGCGATCGGCCCTCGTGAGGCACGACCGCTGGGGGCAATGTCTGAGAGGATTGCCGAGATTGTCATTGTCTCGTCGCTGATGCGCAGTGACTGATCGGGATCACTAAAATCCGCCTCTGCCTCACCGGTAATCACGACCTCGAAGGTGCGCGTGCCGATGCCGATGCGTGAGCCGCTTTGCAGACGTGTCGTTTCGCCCTCCAGCAATAATCGTCCATCCACCTGAGTTCCATTGGCGCTTTGGTCGACAATGAAGAACCCGGCCTGATCCCGCGAAATAGTGCAGTGATGCTTGGAGACCCGCCGAGCGTCGTCATTCACTTGCCAGTCGCTATCGCTGGAACGCCCAATCATGCGACTGCCGTGTTCAAGGCTCCACTGGTTGGGCTTTGCTCCACCGTTCGTTTGTGCGCCCTTCAGCACAAGTTTCATGATAACGCCCCCACGCTGGAGATCGCCGAGCCTTCGCGCTCGGTTATGATCGCATCCATGCTATCCTTGCCTGCCGGTGCAACCCGCGCCCAGCTGTTCCAGCCAAGTCTTGCCGGGGAGGCGTCTTGGCCAAGGCGGCAGAACGGAATGTCCTCTTTCTTCAAAATGACCTGAACATCGAAATCGAAACCGCTGCCGACGAAAAGGCGTGCCACGGCGAAGATTTCGGCAAGCCGTTTCGAACCGGGCGTCAGCGCCAGATAATCCGCATAGCCAACCGGGCCGAGAACGATGCGAAAGCGGCTGCTGAAATCCTCGATGGCACTGCCAGCTGTCACGTTCTGGCCCAGACGCAAGCCACCGGCTTGCCCAAGTTGGCTTTGCTCGTGGACAGGCAGCGGCACCCAGCGTCTGCAGAACTGCTCGATGGTTACAGGCAGGCCGGTGAATTCCTGCAGCATCGAAGTCAGCGCCGTCGTGTTGCGGTTGCGATTTGCCAACAGGCCGCTAAACCGAAGGAGAACGTCGTCCTTGACGCCAGCATTATCACTCAAACCTGCAGTGCCAAAGCCTGTGAGCGACAGCAAGGTCTTGCGGAAAGCATTGTTTTCGCGGTCTTGCGACCAGCGCAGCCCACGCGCCATCCGGTATTTTTCGGTCGCCGAAACAAAGAGTTCGCTGAAACGGGCGGCAAACAGGTTGAAGAAGCTCGTCAACGCCTTGGAGCGATTGCGCTCCTCGCGCTGCTGCAATTCCGAATAGCTAGGCGGCAACGAACCCAGCGGCCCGATGATAGGGGCAAAGGCAGAGCGCAGTTCGAGCGTGCCATTCTTCCTGCGATAACCGCTGATAACAACGGGGGTAGGGCGGGCACCGTTATGCGATCCGATCGTCAGCTCATCATCGGAGGCCAGATGCTGCGCAACCCGGAATGCCGTGGCAGGCTCGAAGCCACCTGGGTTCGTTGCCAGAAGCTCTGCTTGCTGTTTCTCAATGTCGAGCATCTCACGCTGCATCGTCTTCCTCCTACAACAGGGGTCGGTCCGCCGCACGGGCAGGCCAACGGGCAAGAGGTTCGGAGTGGCCCCGCATTGTCGCGGTCAGGCGGGTGAAGCTGTTGATCGAGGTGTAGAGCCCGAAGAAATGGTTGAGCACACTGGCGAAGATGTAGGCCGCAGGCCTGTCGATCATTGCTGGGTCGAATTCGAGCGTGGTGTCAGTGCCGGGAACCATGGCAGAGCCAATGCGCGCATGGGAATTACGGGCTTCGACTGATGTAATCGCTTCCACCAGCTGTCGCGTTTCAGGCGAGTCGCGGAAGGCATAAAGGGAGAGAATATCCTTCAGCGGCGCGCCACCATTGTCGAATAGCGAAAGATGATTGAGCAACAGGTGAGACACCAGCCGCCATTCGCGTGCCGAACGTTCATTCATCCGCACGGCGGGCGTTGGCGGCATCAAGGCCTGGATCGAGCCCACGGCCTCGTTCCCCGCAGATAGCTGCAAAAAGGGATGCCCACCGCCAAAGGGAAGCTGGCTTGGCAGCTCGCGGTTGATGCACAGCGTATCGACGCTGGCGACGACATCAAGCGGGCCGAGCGGACCACGTTGCTGATCGATGAACGCAATATCCGTATCGGAGGAACCGTCATCATCATCGAACCGGCGATAGGTCTGCCAGAATACATTGGACCCGTTGCTGCGTTGCGTGCGACCGAAGAAGGGGGATGTCTTCTCGATCTGGCCTGAACGGGTGGTCAGTTGCACGTTTTCCACGCCGTAGATTTCGCGGGTCCGTTGCCGCCTTGCGTCCGGCAGCAAGCGATATTCCGTGCGGGTGCCATCAAGCGTCAACGGCTCGCAGCTCTGCTTGAAAAGATTGATGACAGGTGACGCGTTGAGCACGAAATCCTTCGCTGCAACCATTCTCTCGAGGCGAGAGTCGGCGGCATCAAGATAGATGTAAAGCTCGCAGTCGCTACCGCTCCATTGATCGAGCCCGGCAATATCGAAACACAGGAACTTTTGCGGAAGCGCGAAGAATTCTGTCAGCAGGCGGTAGCCATCAAAGCTGTTTGCTGGGTAGGGCAGCATCGCCTCGTCCTTCGAGAAGCCTGATGGCTTCAGGCTCGACGGCGGTAGAAACACGGCGTTGCGGTCTTCGGAATGCTGCGCAAGCGCAAGGCCTATGCAATGGTTGGTCAGCAGTTCATGAAGTGCCGTTGCCTGCTGCCACGCCGAGGAAATAAAGATCTGCAATGAATTCAGGCCCATTTCGCCAAAGCTTGTGGGCCGGGGCGAGGTGGTGCGCAATGAAAGGCGCAGACACGATGCGGCTCCAGCGGATGAGGGCGAAAAGGGCGCATCGATCGGCTGGCTGGCAAGCGTCGCAGAGGCGATCTCCAGCGGTACGATATGGACGTCTTGTGTGGTGCGGAACCGGCAGCTTTCACCGCCAATCGGCTCGGCCAGAATTTCGCTGTGTCGCGGCAGGGTCTGCACGGTTGCCAGCGCAGGGCTCGGCGAAAAATGCACGACGCTCATGGAGGGCAGCGGTGCAAGATAATGCGGGTACAGCGTCTCCAAAAGGCTGTCGGAAAGCTCCGGAAACTCGTCATCCAGCTTCTGGCGCACGCGGGCTGCGGAATAGGCAAAGCTTTGTATCAACCGTTCGACATGCGGATCATCCGCAACCTCGCCGGTCATGCGCAGTCTGCCCGCTATCTTCGGGAAAGCGGCAGCGAAGCGAGACGCGCGCTTTCGCAATGCGAAAAGCTCGTCATTGTATTTTTCGAGAAAGCCTTCAGCCATGACCCGCCTCCACAAGGAAACGCTGGGTTGATGGATCAATCTTGGACTCAAAGCTGATCGGCGGCATTCCTTCATGAAGGCGGAAGGTCGCGTTGATCCGCATCCGCAAAGCCCGGTCTCCATCAATGCGGTTTTTTATGATGGTCACCGTCACGTCCGACAGGCGCGTTTCGAACATGGAAATCCGCCGTTCGATTGTCTGCGCCAGCTTTGCCTTCGACTGGTCGGTGACGAGGTTTGCCGAAAGAATGCCGTCCACGCCGTAGCTCACCAGCGCGTCCGTCAGCTCCTTCAAGACAGCGGGCGGTCCTGCCGGATTGCGCCTCGTGTTGAGCAGCTGCTCAAGATCGCGCCTGATGACTTCGCGCATCTCCCGTACTTGGTCGGAAAGACTTGTTGGAGGATCGCTTTCCATATCCGGCGCGTCATCCAGCAGCCGGTCGAGAACCGAGCGGGCCAAAGTTCTTTGCTTGGGGCGGTACTGTTCCAGCGGATTAACCAAGGGCTGACTGCCTTTCTTGGTTGCGCGCCGGTGCCGACATGCTGGAGATTTCATGGAAAGGCACGAGATCATCGCCAACAATCAGGCAGCGTTGGCCGCTTCCAGTCACAAGCGCCGCGTCCTCGTCCCAGACTGTTTCGCGCGCCAGCAGCAGTGAGGTGCTGGTTTCATTGCCGTGGTAGAGCGCGGGCAGCAGGACTGAGGCGATAGCGCCATCGTGAAGGGTCAAGTCCGCCTGCCGGTAGGCCAGATCACGCGGACGGCTCATCGGCTCGATGGCGAGGCTTTCGATGCGATCATAATCGATCCAGAGATATTTGCCGCCGTTGGTCAGCACTTCAAGCGCGTGAGGTACACGGTCGTCGAGGTCGCGAATGTAGCCCGCCTTGCCCTCGTTCACGGTAAGGGAAATTTCGGCACGCTTCTCATCCAGTTCGGCCAGCGCCTTGCGTGCGGTTTTTGCGTCACCGTCACGGGCGGCAATATTGGCCTTGATGGCCAGCTGGTCCAGCTCGGATGGTCCATGTGTGAAGTCGGGAACGGCACCTTTCTCGAACCACGCTACCCGCGCCGCCATGGCCCGCAAATGCTGGCGGAAAAGGGAAAAGCCGACGGCATCCTGCGGCGAGAAGGTTGAGGCCACGTTGCATTGGGCGTCCGCCTTTTCAAGTTCACCCGCCAGTATCAGGAGATCGATGTAGAGATAACGCCCCTCTTTCTCGGAGGCGTTTTTCTTCACATGGTCCCGCGCATGGGCAATCGCTTCCTGCAATTGGTCGGCATCGATGAGGCGGGTGATGTCGTCGCGAAGTGTCATGCTTGTATCCTTTGTGGCTCAGGCGAAGACCGCGTAATCGATGCGGTTGGCGTGGTTGTCTCGGCAATGAGGTGAAAGCTGGTGGATACGTCGTCCAGTTGGAAATGCGGCTGCAGCCGCACCGTGCAGGAAAAGCTCCCCGGCTTTCCGGGAATTTCGTAAACCTTGATGCCAGCTGAGCGCAGCGGATAGCGGATACGAAGCGAAGCTTCCGCGTCGTCATTGCCCAGAGTGTAGGACGACAACCAGTTTTCCAATTTGCGCTCAATCGTCAGCGCATCGCTGAGCTGGCCGATATCGTCGCGCATGATGACCTTGAGGTAGTGCGAGAAGCGCGAGGCGCAGAGCACATATTGCAGCATGGCTGCCAGCCGCGCATTCTGGCGGGCGCTTTCCTTGGAATAGTGGCCAGGGGCATGGAGAGATTGATTGGCATTGAAAATCGCCATGCTCGACAGATATGTTGTCGATACAGGCACGATGCCGAGATCGGAAAATTGCTGCTCCTGACCCATGGTCAGCTGCATTTCGACGGGCGGCTGGGCGGAAAGACCGTTGCTCTCAATGCCCAGATCAAGTGGCGGCAGCTGCCAGGACGACAGCATTCCGCCGTCGATCTCATCCTGCGTTACGCCGCGAATATCGGCAAACCAGCCTGAATCGATGAAGTTGCGCACCACCACTGAGGCGAAGGCGAAAGCGGGGTTGCCCCACAGCAATGTATCTCCATCTTCGCCAATATGTTCGCGAAATGGAAACGGGTCTTCGCGTCGGCGGGAAAAGGGTTTGTGGGGCGAGCGAAGCAGGATGCGCGGCGCAACGAGGCCGATGAAACGGCTGTCATCGCGGGCGCGCAAGGCATTCCAGCGCAGGCGCGATTTCTCCTGCTTCAGCCATGAGAAATCCTGCACGCGGACCAGTTCCGAAAAATCTTCCAATCCGATTGTGGACGGAGAGGCACCGGCAATGAACGGGCAGAACGCGGCAGCAGCCACCATGCCGATCTGCGACAATGTGGTGATGCCGTCTACACCACCTATATCGTCAGGGGAAAATGCGTAATCACCTACCATCAGGCCGATGGGCTCTCCACCCGGCATGCCGAATTCGCGGTTGTAGACGATTTCGAAAAGATGGCTCTGATCGAAGTCGGTTGCCCTTTCCATGCTGCGCGCCAGTTCACGCCAGCTCGCATTCAAAAGCTTGATCTTGACCTCGGGGCTACGGCTCGCCTCCCGCACGACCATGGCAAGGCCACGCCACCGTGCTTCCATGGCCTGAAATTCGGCATGGTGCAGAATAGCGTTAACCTGGCGGTTCAGCGCATCATCGATCAGCGCGATGAGCTGATCGGCCTGACTGCGAATGTCCGAAACGGACCGTGGCGGCATGAATGGGCTCCGGGCAAGAAGGCCGGGACGGGGGCGGGAAAGCCCCCATCACCTGTTTGGTTCAGTTCTTGGTTGGAATACGAGCGACCATGCGCAGCGATGTGGTCAGTTCTTCCATCTGCAACCACGGACGCATCCATGCGACTGCGTTATAGGCACCCGGCTTGCCCGGAATTTCCTGAACAGTCACTTTCGCATCCCGCAAAGGATACTTCGCTCGCGACTCTTCGCCCGCTTCGTCATTGGCGTTGACGTAGTTGGAGATCCAGCGATTGAGCCAGACTTCGCAATCGGATGCTTCCATGAAGGAGCCGATCTTGTCGCGACCCATGACTTTCAGGTAGTGGGCGAAACGAGAGGTCGCCATCATATAGGGCAGGCGCGCGGAAACTGCGGCATTGGCAGTTGCTTCCGGGCGGTCGTAGAGTTTCGGCTTATGGGCCGTTTGCGCTCCGAAGAAGACGGCAT
>NZ_JXQV01000007.1 GCF_000834635.1 Agrobacterium tumefaciens | reverse complement strand
TCGACGCTGATTGCAGGTCAAGACGCTTGGGTTAGTTGATGAGGATAACAACCAAAACTTAACCGTCTCCATTCCTTGAGGCTTAACCCAGATGATCTAGGTTCCCTCTGATGAAAAGGCAGATGTCGCATGATTAGGCAGTCACAGTGGTTCTTGAAATGGCTCATTCCGGCAAGCGTGGCGGCTCTGGTTGGAGCGATGCTACTCAGTACTCTTTACTGGGCTGCAGCCAAAGCCGACGAGGTTGCCGCGGAGCGGCAGAAGGGTCTCGCCACCCTGATCGTAGCCAAAATTCAATCATCCGTTGCTCATGATCAAGAGAGCGCCACCGTGTGGGATGACGCGGTCACCAAAACCAAGGACGATGATCACGATTGGCTTGACGTGAACCTCGGCCGCTGGATGAACACCTACTTCGGCCATGATGCCGCTGTCGTTTTATCGCCAGATGGACTGCCGATTTACCAGTTTCTAGCAAAATCATCTAGCGGGGTGTCACCTCAGGACCTTCGTCTGGCATATAGTCCGCTTGCGAAACGTCTGCGTGAACGGCTTGTCGCTGGAGACCAGGAAGGCATCTCGGACAAGGTCCTCTCAATCGGTGAGAGTGATCTGACCTATGTAGGGAAACGACCTGCTGTGGTCAGTGTCAAACCGATTATGTCTGACACGGGCGAGATTGAGCAGCAGGCGGGAGAAGAAAATCAGCATGTGGCGGTACGGTTTCTAGATCAAGATTTTCCGGCCGAAATAGGTAGTGAATACCAATTCGCCGAGATGCAGTTCACGACTGAGATGCCTCGCGACCAGCGCCACTCCCATATCGCTCTTACCTCGAAGTCCGGACAGACAATTGGTTACCTAAATTGGCATCCGTTCGAACCGGGAACGAGCGTGTTGCACGCAACAATCCCCGTCGTCGGACTGTCCATCATTGGCATATTCATCGCCGCAAGCTTGGCCGGGCATGCGATCTGGCAACGCTCCGTCAAGCTCAATTCCAATCGCCAGGAGCTTCAACATCTGGCACTGCGCGACAGTCTGACGGGTCTGGCTAACAGGGCTCATTTTAACAGTGAGCTCGCGGCACGGCTCAGGGAGGCATTGCCTGAGGATCTATTCAGTGTACTTTTAATTGACCTCGACCGGTTCAAGGGTGTCAACGATACCTATGGACATCCAACAGGGGACAAACTCATCGCCTTAGTTGCTGCGCGGATGCGGGACATTCTTCCGGACGCTCTCATTGGGCGTATCGGGGGTGATGAGTTTACGGTCTTGGTTGAAAGGATGAACCCGGACGACGTCGTCGCCATTGCAGAAAAAATCGTCCTGGGCCTGCGCGAGCCTTTTGAGATTGACGGGGCATATGGCGCTATTGGTGCGAGCATCGGTGTGGCGATTGCATCAGGTGCGAATGCAGATGCTGTCGAACTGACGAGGCAGGCGGATATCGCCCTATATCACGCAAAAGCTGCGGGACGGAATGCATATGCGGTGTTTGGCAATCACATGGACGAACTCCTCCGCACCCGCCGGAAACTAGAGCATGACCTGCGCGAGGCCTTGGCAACGGGGACGCAGATCGAGGTTGTCTACCAGCCGGTCTACTTTGCTGACAGCGCGGTCCCGTGCTCGCTCGAGGCTTTGGCGCGGTGGAAGCACCCGGAGCTAGGCTCTATTGGTCCAGATATGTTCATCCCGCTCGCGGAAGAGATCGGCGTCATTAACAGGATTGGAGCGCATGTTCTGGAAGACGCGTGCAGCCTGATCGCCGGGTTGCCTTCCATAAGTGTCGCCGTGAATGCTTCAGCGTCCGAACTCGCTTCCGCTGGCTACCCGCTACGGGTTCTTACCACGCTGGCCAAATGGGGGATTGAACCAGCACGATTGGAAATCGAGATTACAGAGAGCTTGGCCATCAGCGGTGAGGAGACTGAGCGAAACGTCACCATGCTGAGAGCGGCCGGCGTAAGGTTTGCAATCGACGACTTTGGCACCGGATACTCTTCTTTCTCAAGGGTTCAGAATGTCACTGTCGATAGGCTCAAGATCGACAAGTCGTTTATCGCGGGGATGGGAGAAGGCCAGAAAAGCGCGATTGTCGCAGCGATCATCAACCTGGCTCGGGCGCAAGGGCTACAGACAACGGCTGAAGGGGTCGAAACCCAGGAGCAGAGAGATGCACTGAAGTCGTTGGGCTGCGATAACATCCAAGGGTTTTTGATGTCGCGCCCAATAGCTAGGGACGACATCATCGCGCTTCTGCAAGTAGGCCACTTTAATAAAGAGCACGGCTGACCAGCCGGCTGGGCTCATAACCTCCAACGCGGCGCGACGAACAATTTGTTTTTGCGCAAGAAACGGGTCGTCGACTAATGACCCAGTCACCTATGGCTA
>NZ_JXQV01000061.1 GCF_000834635.1 Agrobacterium tumefaciens | reverse complement strand
ATCACATTCCTTCGGCCCAGCCGATACTAAGGGTCGCGCAAGCGGCCTTTATGCGTTTAAGCAATTAGCTCATAGGCGGATGTCGTTCCCCTCGAGTTCTAACAACGTTATTTTGCCAAGGCAAAAACCGGACCGAGACGACATTTTGCCCTCGGCAAAAGTCGGGTAGAGACGCAAACCTAAACAGGTTTGCTCTGGCGGTTTTTGCAAACGCAAAAACCTGGTAACGCGGGGTGGAGCAGCCCGGTAGCTCGTCAGGCTCATAACCTGAAGGCCGCAGGTTCAAATCCTGCC
>NZ_JXQV01000060.1 GCF_000834635.1 Agrobacterium tumefaciens | reverse complement strand
GCTCTGAAAGCTCCCGAGCAATGATCATCATCGGTCCCAAAGTCCTCGCGCAGCACCCGCTGCAAGACATGCCGGACAGAACAATTCGCGACACGCCTGCCCGCCTATACCATCGAAGCGATCCACAGTTATTCGGACCGCCATGAGATTATGCTTCCAATGATCGAGACTTTGGTCTCTGACGTCCTGCGGAATGGCCTAACTTGA
>NZ_JXQV01000006.1:2500-346080 GCF_000834635.1 Agrobacterium tumefaciens | reverse complement strand
CGTCGGCAGCGACGGTGTCGGTAAAGGAGCCATCGAGCCATATCTCCTCGATGGCAGCCGCCTGACCTGCAATTCGCCTGAGGCGGCGAATGCGGTGCGCCTCGCTGGAGCTTCCAAAAGGCGGCAAGTCTTTCGGCTTGAGTTCGCGACTGACGCTCAGGATTTCGGCCGTTGGAAAGCCCCCGCCAGTGATAAGCTCCAGGCGGAACATGGCATAGACGCTCTTGGGATCGGTGACTGCCCTGATATAATTGCCCGAGCCCTGAATACGCTCAAGCAGGCCGCGACTATGAAGTTCAGCAAGCGTCTTTCGCAGGGTTCCGACCGCTATTCCCAGCGTGCTCGCCATATCGCGCTCCGGCGGCAGCTTCTCTCCGTCGATCAGTCGGCCTGCCGTTATATCTCGCACGAGCGTCTCGGCGATCTGGAGATACACAGGCAGACTTCCCTTAGAACTCCGCATTTTCAAGCACTCCCGGCATCCGGCAGAAATAATTGATACATTATTGATTTACTAAATACCTGATGTTAGTTAATTGAGCAACGTCCTGTGAGGAGGATTTCATGACGATTGTGCCTGTAACGTCTGCAGATCTTGATGCAGCCGAAGTTTCCTGGTTTTCGGCTCTCTGCTCCGATGACTACGCCTATCTGGGCGTTCCCGACGGTTCACTGCGCTCCAGTTGGGATCATTGCTCCTCCATCGTCAGGAAAGCGGAAGATCTCGGCTTTCGCAATGTTTTGTGCCCATCGTCCTATCAGGTCGGGCAGGATACGTTGAGCTTCGTTGCGGGCTGTGCGCCCATTACCGACAAGATCAATTTTCTGGCAGCGATCCGCTGTGGCGAGATGCAGCCGATCATGCTGGCCCGGACTGTCGCCACGCTTGACCACATGCTCAAGGGCCGCCTGACGCTGAACGTCATCAGCTCCGATTTCCCCGGCGAAGTGGCAGACAGCGCCTACCGCTATCGCCGCAGCCACGAGGTGGTGGAAATCCTGCGTCAGGCCTGGACGCGCGAGACGATCGACCACGATGGCGAAATCTACCAGTTCAAAGGTGTGTCGACCGAGCCGGCTCGCCCCTATCAGCAAAATGGTGGCCCGCTGCTGTACTTCGGCGGCTACTCGCCCGATGCGCTGGAACTCTGCGGCGCGCAATGCGACGTTTATCTAATGTGGCCCGAAACGAAGGACCAACTGGCGGAACGCATGCGCGCCGTCCACGCACGCGCCGAGGCCCATGGCAGAACGCTCGATTATGGTCTGCGCGTGCATATGATCGTTCGCGACACGGAAACCGAAGCGAAGGAATATGCCGAACATCTCGTTTCGAAGCTCGATGATGAATACGGTCAGCTCATTCGCAACCGCGCCCATGACAGCATCTCTCTCGGCGTTGCCCATCAGGCAAAGGCTCGCGAACTGGCGGACAAGTTCGGCTATATCGAGCCAAACCTTTGGACGGGTATAGGACGCGCGCGTTCTGGCTGCGGGGCAGCACTGGTCGGATCAACAGATCAGGTCATGAGCGCACTTGAAGATTATCAGAAGATGGGTATTCGTGCTTTCATCTTCTCGGGCTACCCACATCTGGAAGAAGCCGATCATTTCGGTCGCAAGGTCCTGCCGCAGCTCAAAACCTGCTCATTGCCCCACGTCCACGGGCGCGTACCGGCAGAAACACCTGCAACACCCCTTGGAACTGGAGAACGCCACTAATGGACCGCATCGAACTCGCACCCGACCTGTCTCTGAGCCGCATCGTTTACGGCATGTGGCGTGTCGGCGATGACACGGATACCTCTGCGAGCCACGTTCAGGCCAAGATCGAGGCGTGCCTTTCGCAGGGCATTACCACCATCGATCAGGCCGATATCTATGGCGGCTATACGGCTGAGGCGATCCTCGGCGAAGCATTTAAGGCTTCACCATCGCTGCGCGACAAGGTCGAGATCGTTACCAAATGCGGCATCGTCGCTCCGGCAGGCCGGCATTCGGCTGCCCGCGTCAAACATTATGACACGAGCGCAGAGCATATCAACGCATCCGTCGAGGCCTCCCTGCGCGACATGGTAACCGACCATATCGATCTGTTGCTGATCCACCGGCCCGATCCGATGATGGACCCTGATGAAACGGGTGCCGCGCTCGATGAGTTGGTGGCGTCTGGAAAAGTCCGCAGCGTCGGCGTTTCAAACTTCCGCCCCTGGGATTTCTCCCTGTTGCAGACCCATATGGAAAACGAACTGGTGACCAACCAGATCGAGCTCAGCCTTGGCGAAACATCCTCCTTCACCAATGGTGATCTTGCCTATCTTCAGGAACGCAACCTTGCCGTTATGGCTTGGTCACCGCTGGGTGGCGGCGCGTTGATGACTGCGGGTGGCGCACTGGCCGATGCGATGGCCAAAATTGCAGGTGATCAGGGCGTCGATAGCGCGGCCGTGGCCATTGCCTGGCTGCTGCGACATCCTGCAAAAATCCTTCCGGTGCTGGGTACCAACAACCTGCAACGCATCGCCTCGATTTCACAGGCTGGCAAAGTGGTGATGGACCGGCAGATGTGGTTTGAACTCTACACGCTGGCAAAAGGTCATGAGGTGCCGTGATGACATCACTCGACAGCACCCTTTCCGCTGACGAACATAGGTTCGTGCCGGATGCTGACAATACGCGCAGCTTCCGCACTGCGCTTGGTAACTTTCCGACAGGCATTACCGTCGTCACCGCACAGACGCCTGACGGCCCAATCGGGATGACGGTGAACAGCTTTTCGTCTGTTTCGCTCGATCCGCCCTTGATCCTGTGGTCTCCAGCTAAGACGTCATCGCGGCATGATCTCTTCGCTGGCGCGATGCATTTCGCAATCCACGTGCTCGCTGCAGACCAGGGCGAACTCTGCACCCGCTTCACCCGTGGTGGTCTTGCCTTCGATGAGTTGGCCTGGAAAACGAACGCCGAGGGGGTTCCCATTATCCCCGGCACGCTCAGCCGTTTCGAATGCGAGAAGGCATCGGTCTATGATGGTGGCGATCATTCCATCCTGTTAGGCCGCGTTCTGCGCGCGGCCCACCGCGACGGAGAGCCGCTTTGCTTTGCACGCGGAGCCATGGGCCGGTTTTCCGCCGTTTCCTGAGACAGGGCCGCACGCCGTGAAGGCGGCGGCCTCTTCTTTTAATTATGGGTGCAGCGCTTCAATCACGACGAAATAACTGACCGCTATCAGCAACAGCAGTGAAATCGTCGAGGCAAGGATGACGCGCCCGCCAGCACTGGCCACCGTGCGGATATCGACAGACAGGCCAAGGCCAGCCATGGCAACCACCGTCAGTCCGCTCGATATGGCAAGCAGCATATCCACAAGGTTTGGCGGAATAAGACCGAGGGACCTGATAACCACGACAACCATGAAACCAATGATGAACCAGGGCACCAGATGACTGCGGGAGGTCGTGCGCCCCTCACGCCGGGCCGCTCTGCCATTCAAAATGCCAAGCGTGAAAATGACCGGCCCAAGCATGAGAACCCGCAAAAGCTTGATGACGGTTCCGGTCTGAACCGCAACTAGACCGGCGGGGGCAGCAGCAGCCAGAACCTGCGGAACGGCATAGACAGTCAGGCCAGCAATGGCACCATATTGGGCAGCACCAAGGCCCGCATAGACATAGAGAAGCGGCAGAAGGAGAACAGAGGCAACGCCAAGAACTGCCGTGAAAGCCAGAGCGGAGGCGACTTCATCGGAATTTGCTTCGATAACCGGAGCCACAGCCACAATCGCCGAATTGCCACAGATGGAATTTCCACAGGCGATCAGCATTGCAAGCCGGGGCGAGAGGCCAAGCAAGCGGGCGACGGCAAAGCTGACATAAATCGACAAGGTGACGATGGCCGCAACAGAAATGATCAGAGTAAGACCGGCGTTTTTGATGGTTGCGAAGCTGATGGACGCACCAAGGAGAACAATGGCTATCTCAAGCAATGTCTTGGAGCTGAAACTGATGCCGGGCCGCCATGACGCTTTTTCAGACAGCATTGTGCGGATGATGATGCCGATGATGATGGCAAAGACCAGAGGCTCCAGAAAGCCTGCACCAAACAAAGCGTGCTGGATGCGCCCCAAAAGGTAGGCTGCACCCGCCACCAAGACACATATCATGAGGCCGGGGATGATCTTACGGAGCTGGAAAAAATTCACGATGGCCTGTCTCGATTGCTACACTGAGACAGTTCATTTCATCTAATTTAGTTTACTTCCATCGAATAAATTTCTACGTTTCATTCGATAAAACAGAACGATTTCCCATGACATTCGAACAACTCGCAATTTTCGTTGCCGTCGCAGAACGTGAGCACCTGACGAAGGCTGCTGCGGCCATCAATCTGACGCCATCGGCGGTCAGCGCCTCAATCCGCAGCCTTGAGCAGCATTACGGTGTCGAGCTTTTCCATCGCATTGGCCGGCGGATCGAACTGACCGATGCGGGACGCATTTTCCTCGAGGAGGCGCGCAAGCTTCTGGCCCGGTCGCAATCCGTGGAGCTTATTCTGAGCGAGCTTGGCAGTCTGCAACGGGGCTCGTTGAATGTCTTCGCCAGCCAGACCATCGCAAGCTACTGGTTGCCGCCGCGCCTGATGGAGTTTCACAACAGGTTTCCCGGAATAGAGTTACAACTGACAATCGGCAATACACGCACCGTCGCAGACGCGGTTATCAGCGGAGAAGCGGATATTGGATTTGTGGAGGGCGAACTGGATGAGCCAGCACTTGCAGCCTCCATTGTGGCCCATGATGAACTGGTGGTCGTCGTTGGCCCATCGCATCCCTGGGCGGGGAAAAAGGCGCTCGATGTCGATGATATCAGGTCCGGGCGTTGGGTCATGCGCGAAGTCGGCTCCGGCACACGGTCTGCATTTGAAGAGGCCTTGAATGATCTGGGTATCAAGGGAGGGACGCTCGATATCGTCCTGGTGCTACCGTCGAATGAATCCATCCTCTGCGCATTGCTGACCGGCAGCGGTGCCGCCACCGTATCGCGCCTTGCAGCAGAGCAATATATTGAGAGCGGGCGCCTATGCGAGGTGGACTTTCCCGCACCTGCCCGCGAGTTCCGTCTGCTCAGACACAAGGAACGTCACGCCAGCAAAGCCGCACTCACGCTTCTTGAGATCTGTCATCAGGATACTGGCTAAGATCACCGGCCACCTAACCATGTGGCAAGCTCCTGTTCTGCGCGTTCCAGCGCGCTGTAATTCAGAAGCTTCCGAAGAAATGCGACGGTAACGGCCCGGCTGCGCAGATTATATTGACCATCCGGCTCGCCCTCGCCCGCTGTCTGGTAGACATTCAGCTTCTCATACAGGCTTTGAAGACGGTTCTGAACGCTTCTGAGCGACAGGTTGCGGCGGCGTGCAATTGTCTTATCGGTGAGGCCAAGCGCAACATCGACAAGGATTTCATATTCGGAATCGCTGACGCCACGAACCCGCCCAAGGCTCTTTTCCTGCATTCCGCGCACTTCGCGGTCGATCACGCATTGGGACTCGATGAAAATGCTGCGCAATGCGAGCCGAAGACGGTCGTCTGAAGCCGACTTCAGCACATAGCCATAGGCCGCACCTTCCGGCACGATGCGCGAAACACCGCGCACATAGGCTTCGTCGGAATAGTTAGACCAGAACAGGATGCGCGTGTCTGGGCGCTCTTTCCAAATCGTGCGGGCAGCTTCTATGCCGTTCCGCTCCGCCATTTGCAGATCCATGACGATATGCTCTGACCGGTTTTCACGCGCCAGCTTTTCGCCCGCCCTGCCATTCTCCGCTTCGATGACATGATTGCATTCTGGAAGTGCTGCACGCACCGCCTCGTTGAGGTAGGAGCGATGAAGAACGTCGTCTTCCACGATGAGAACTTCCATCATACATCCCCAAGACTTTGCGCCGCATCAGCGAGCGTGATGCTGACATAGGTTCCCGGACCCTGCCGGTTGTGACCCATTTCAAAGCGGGCCGAAATCAGTCGTGCGCGGGTTTTCATATTGCCGATGCCGAGGCCGTGGGTGGACGTGTGCTTGCCGAACCCGCTTCCGTCATCGCTGACTGTTACACGAAGCCGCCCATCGACATGGCCCATATAGACATGGATTTTTTGCGGTTGCCCGTGGCGGATCGCATTGTTGACAGCCTCCTGCACAATGCGAAACAGCGATATGGCCACCGTTTGCTCCAACGCCTCCACCCGGCCCTCGGTATCATCCGTCACCGTGGTGATGATGGGCAGACCGCTATCGCGCACCGACCGCTCCAGATCGTTCTCAATGGCTTGCACAACGCCGAACAGGTGCAGGATCGAGGGTTTCGCCTCTTCGATGATCTGCCGTAAATCCTGCATGGAGTGCTGAAGGCTTCGCACCAGCGGCTCCAGCATTTCGCCTGAAAGCTCCGCCAGATGCGTCATCTGCTCGATGCGGCGCGCAAGCCGCGTCAGATCGGCCAAGGTCTGATCATGCAGGTCCATGCCGATACGCTGACGCTCCGCTTCCAGCGCCTGGGTCAGTTTCAGCGCGCCCAGCCGCAAGCCTTCTTCGCGGGCATTGGCTTCGGCTTCCACGATTGCAGATCGCTTGGCCTGATCGGCTGCTCGGATGGCGAAGAAATAGGGCGCGAGGAGATCGGCCACCGCGCGGGCATTGGCGACATCCTCCATCGTATAGGCATTGGCCTCCAGAGAGGAACAACTCAAGGCACCGATGATATCGCCGTGAACCTTCATGGGAACATGCAGACGGCTGTGAAGCCCAAGCTCTATGATCGGACTGGAAAACGCGCCTTCGAAGTGAAATCTTGGATCGGAGCAGGCATCCCCACTCAGCAGAAAATCGACCTCTCCAGACAACAGCGACCGGATAGGACTTCCCGTCAGCAGCGCTGGCGGCTGCTGGCTCCAGGCGCTGTCCATGCCGCTCTCATAGGCGATGTGGAACTTGCCATCGATGAGCTTGATGCAGACATCGAGATGATCATGGGGTATGATATGGGTGATTTCAGTCGCGACGGCCTGAATGATCGAATTGAATTCGAGCTGGCCGGCGAGCAGTCTGGAAATTCCCATATAGTGATGAAACAGCGAAGATCTTGGTGTATCGAGCATAGGCGGACGCCCTCCCAAGCGTCTGCAACAGGGTTCCGTGGCGCTTGCACGAACCGGATGCCATTCTGCACCGTGGCAACGCCTGCGTCCTGCATAAACCCGCAGATATTCTGCGGGAACCCGCAACCAGATTGCCGGGATCAGCCTATACAAAAAGGGCTTTCCCGTTCATGTTCTCCATGTACTGGGGAATGGAGCCTCAGCGCAACGGGAATCTCAGATGATGTCGAGGAGGCATCACCGAGGTTTCTTTTCCCGGGAACGGGTGGGCCACTAGGGAGGAAAATCAATGGCTATCAAGAAGATGCTTCTGGCATCGGTCGCAGTCGCGTTTGCGGCGCTGCCGATCACCGCACATGCAGATACATCCGCCAAGAAAATCGCGCTTTCGAACAATTACGCTGGCAATTCCTGGCGCCAGGCCATGCTGACAAGCTGGGACAAGATTACAAAAGACGCTGTGAAGGCAGGCACCGTTGCTGCTGCCGATCCGTTCACGACGGCGGAAAATCAGGCCACCGAGCAGGCTGCGCAAATCCAAAATCTCATCCTGCAGGGCTATGATGCCATCGTCATCAATGCCGCTTCACCGACAGCACTCAACGGCGCGGTGAAGGAAGCCTGTGACGCAGGCATCATTGTCGTCTCGTTCGACGGCATCGTGACCGAACCCTGCGCATGGCGCATAGCAGTTGATTTCAAGGCGATGGGCGAAAGCCAGATCGATTATCTTGCCAAGAAGATGCCGAAGGGTGGCAATCTGCTGGAAATCCGTGGCCTCGCCGGTGTGTCCGTCGATGATGAAATCCATGCGGGCATTGCGGCAGGCGTTGCCAAGAACAGCCAGTTCAAGATCGTCGGTTCCGTCAACGGTGACTGGGCACAGGATGTGGCCCAGCGCGCTGTCGCCGGTATCCTGCCAAGTCTTCCCGAAGTTGCCGCTGTGGTGACACAGGGTGGCGACGGTTATGGTGCAGCTCAGGCTTTTGCCGCTGCCAAGCGTCCGACACCGACCATCGTCATGGGTAACCGCGAGGATGAATTGCAGTGGTGGAAGCAGCAGAAGGATGCCAGCGGCTATGAAACCATGTCGGTTTCCATTGCACCTGGTGTCTCCACGCTGGCCTTCTGGGTCGCGCAGCAAATCCTTGATGGCAAGGACGTGAAGAAGGACCTGACCGTACCATTCCTGCGGATCGATCAGGCCAACCTTGAGACCAATCTCAAGGGCACCCAGAAGGGTGGCGTCGCCAACGTCGAATACAGCCTTGAAGATGCACAGAAGGTTATCTCCGCCGCAAAGTAAGCGGGCGGTTTCACCTTCAAGCACAAACACACCGCAGCGCTGAAACCGGCGCTGCGGTGGTTGCGAGGCTGTGGCAGCGGCTGCATAACATGGCGTAACGGCTGATGAATGAACTCAACTCAACTGAAGAAGTGGTCGCGGCACGCGGCGTAAAAGTGGTGTTCGGTGCCGTCAAGGCGCTGGATGGTGCCGATCTTGTCATTCGCTCAGGCGAATGCCTCGGCCTTGTTGGGCACAATGGTGCCGGAAAATCCACCATCGTCAATGTTATCAATGGTGGACTGACCCCGCATGAGGGCTCGGTTTCCTACGGTGGCAAGCCCAGCAGCTATGGAATTGCGGCTGCGCGTGCAAACGGCGTGCGCTGCGTGTTCCAGGAACTGTCGCTCTGCCCGAACCTCGCGATCAATGAAAACGTGCGCATCATGCACACGGACATGAAGGGCAGGAACTGGCGCAGCCGTGCGCTGACCCTGATCCGCACCAAGCTGGACGACATATTTCCCAACCATGGCATCGATTGCGACCTGACCATTTCGGACCTTTCCATTGCCGAGCGGCAGATGGTGGAAATTGCAATCAACTTTGCCGGTGTGAACGAGGAGCCGAAGCTCGTCATTCTGGACGAGCCGACATCCTCTCTGGATGCGGGTCTGGCCGAGCAACTGATGGATTATGTCCGCCGTTTCGTTCGCGCAGGCGGCGCGGTGCTGCTTATTTCTCACATCCTCGGAGAAATCCTGTCCACCGCAACACGCGTGGTGGTGATGAAGGATGGCAAGGTGGTTGCCAACAGGCCCGCTGCCGAATTCACCAACAAGACGCTGGTCGAGGCCATGGGCAGCGTGATGAAGGAACAGGACGGGCATCGCCAATCCACCCGCACATTCGGGCCAAAGGTTCTGTCCATGCCGCCGAGAAAAGGCCAGGGCTATCCGTTTGAAGCCTACAAGGGCGAGATTATCGGGCTGGCCGGTCTTGGTGGTCATGGCCAGACAGAAGCACTGCTGGACCTTTATACCTCGCGCAACAGCAACTGGTTTCCCACGCGCCATCAGGATATCGCCTTCGTGGCCGGTGACAGAAGTCTGAACGGCACCTTTCCGCTGTGGAGCATTCTGAAAAACCTCAGCATCGCATCTCTGCGCGACTTTTCGCCAGCAGGTCTGGTGAACCGTACAAAAGAAGATGCGCTCGGCGAAAGCTGGAAAAAGCGGATCGAAATCCGCACGCCAGATGTCGATAACAAGATCCTTTCGCTCTCCGGCGGCAACCAGCAAAAGGTGCTGTTTGCCCGCGCTCTTGCCACAACTGCCGAAACTGTTCTGATGGATGATCCCATGCGCGGCGTCGATATCGGCACGAAGCAGGAGGTCTATGACATCTTGCGCGCCGAAGCTGCTGGCGGACGGACCTTCATCTGGTACTCGACGGAAATGGATGAAATCCGTCTTTGCGACCGGGTCTATGTGTTCCGCGAGGGCAGTATTCAGGCTGAACTCAAGGGCGATGAGATCAACGAACAGGCAGTGCTTGCTGCATCTTTTTCCGGAGACGCACACGCATGAAACTCTCAACCAACGCCTTGCGCCTCATCATTCCGGCAGCCTCGCTGGCTATACTTCTGGTGGCCGTGTTCTACATGCAGCCACGCACCATGAGTTACACAGGCCTCAACCTGCTGTTCAATCTCGCAGTTCCCATTGCGCTGGCCACCATTGCACAGATGCTGATCATTTCGGTCAATGATCTTGATCTTTCCATGGGAACATTTGTCAGTTTCTGCGCCTGCGTCACCGCCACCTACCTGCAAAGCTCACCATTCCTCGGCATCCTGATTTTTGCCGCAGCAATTGCTGTCTATGCGGTGATGGGTACGCTGATCCATATCAGAACGCTGCCGTCCATTGTCGTCACGCTTGGCATGAGCTTCGTGTGGGGCGGGCTTGCGGTGCTGCTGTTGCCATCGCCCGGCGGTGCCGCTCCCGGCTGGGTCCGTGCCATCATGACGGCAAAGCCCGCTTTCTTGCCGATGGCCATCGTTGCCAGCATCATCATCGCGGCCATTGCGCACTACATCGTCATGCGCTCCTCCTTCGGCGTCTTGATGCGCGGCGTCGGCGGCAATTTTCGCTCCGTGGAGCGCTCCGGCTGGTCCGTCATCGGCATTCGGGCAGCGACCTTTGCGCTTGCCGGTTTCTTTGCGGTGCTGGCGGGTATTGCCCTTGTGGGGCTGACAACATCTGCCGATGCCAATATTGCCCTGCGTTATACGCTGCTGTCCATTGCCGGTGTCATCCTTGGTGGCGGCGAGTTTGTGGGCGGCCGCGTTTCGCCCATCGGTGCTGTCATCGGCGCGCTGACACTGACCTTGGCCGGGTCCTTCCTGTCCTTCATGCGCATTTCTCCCGATTGGCAGATTGGCGCGCAGGGGGCCATCCTCATCGTCGTTCTCGGCCTGAGGCTATTGCTGAACCGCCTCGAAAAGCGGGAGAAAAACCAATGAGTGCCTTGCAGAAGTTTTCGAAGAAACCCTGGATATGGTCCTTCGTCGCCACCATTGCGGTGTGGATCATCACGGTGCTGTTTACCGGCGGTGCCAGTTCTTTCGGCCTGTCGCATGCAGCCCTCACATTTGCAGCCTTTTCCGTCATCGTCGGCATCGGCCAGATGTTCGTCATCACGCTGGGTCCCGGCAACATCGATCTGTGCGTGCCCGCAACCATGACGCTGTCGGGTACCATTGCGCTGAAGTTCATGGATGTGTCGGATACCATGATCCTGCCCGGCCTGCTGGTGGCGATCGGCATCGGTATCGCGATTGGTATCGGCAATTATGCTCTCATCAAGCTCCTGCGCATTCCGCCCATCATCGCCACCTTGTCGATGAGCTTCATCGTGCAATCCATCGCCATCTGGAGCAATCGCGGCCTTCGCATCAAACCGCCACAAATGCTGGCAGATTTCGCCATTTCCAGCACGCTCGGTATTCCCAATGTCGCTCTCGTTGCGCTCCTTCTTTCGGGGCTGGCATGGATACTTCTCGACCGCAGCTTCTACGGGCGGTGGATATCCGCCATTGGCCAGAGCACGTTCGCAGCCAGAATGACGGGCATTCCCGTGGATGGCACCCGCTTCATAACCTATGTTCTGTGCGCTGTTCTGGCCGCCATCGCGGGCTATCTGCTGGCAAGTTTCTCCGGCGGGGCAGCGCTCAACATGGGTGCCGAATATCTGTTGATGTCGATAGCAGTGGTGGTCATTGGCGGCACGGCGGTGGCGGGTGGCGATTCCAACGTACCGGGCATCTGGGGTGCCTCGCTCTTCATGTTTCTGGTGGTGTCCATGCTCAACACTTACGGTTTTGGCGCGGGCATTCGCCTCATCCTGACCGGCCTCATCATCATTTCCGTCATTCTTCTAGCAAGCGGGCCGAAAAAGCTCCGTTGAACGCGAACCTCAAGTTTCGGATTATTCCCATGACGAAAGCCACAGCTTCCCATTATGAAATTTACGACGACCGTTTCCGCTATCTGATTGCAGGCAATGCCGAGCTTGAAGAGCTTTATACAGGCTGCCGCTGGGCAGAAGGTCCGGTCTGGTTTTCAGATCTGAATTGCCTGTTGTGGAGCGATATTCCCAACCAGCGCATCATGCGCTGGGTCCCGCAAAACGGCGTTTCCGTCTTCAGGCAGCCATCAAATTTTGCAAATGGCAACACGCGGGATCGCCAAGGCAGGCTTGTTACCTGCGAACACGGCACCAGACGGGTGACCCGCACGGAGATCGACGGCTCGATCACGGTGCTAGCCGATCGCTATCGCGGCAAACGGCTGAACTCCCCCAATGATGTCGTGGTCCGCTCGGATGGCAGCATCTGGTTCACCGACCCGACATACGGCATTCTTTCAGACTACGAAGGTTATAAATCCGAACCTGAGCAGGAAACCCGAAATGTCTACCGTATCGACCCTTCAAGCGGCGAGGTCGAGATCATGGTGGACGACTTCGGACAGCCCAATGGCCTTGCTTTCTCGCCCGATGAGACAAAGCTCTATATCGCCGATTCCTCCTCCAGCCACGATATCACCAGACCACGCAACATCAGGGTTTTTGATGTGATCGATGACAAACGCCTGACAGGCGGGCGCGATTTCTGCAGCGTTGACGCTGGCCTGCCGGATGGTCTGCGTCTGGATATCGCCGGTAATATCTGGACCAGCGCCGGAGACGGCGTTCACTGCTTTTCGCCCGACGGCACTTTGCTCGGAAAGATCAAAGTCCCGCAAACGGTCGCAAACCTCACCTTCGGCGGCGCGCGCAAGAACCGACTGTTCATCACCGCGTCGAAATCGCTCTATTCGATCTATGTATCGACAGCGGGCGCGCAATATCCTTGAATCACATGGCGGGCAAGCGTGGTCTACACGCTCGCCCGTAGTGCCACGATCTCCTGCCATGCCTTATAGGCGGATATCACGGTCTGCATCTGCGCCGTGTGGCCGGCAATGAAATCATCCCCATAGATGGTTTCATCGGGGTATTCGGTGATGAGCGTCATGGGAACTGTGTGGCGATCATCAACGGAAGACAGGCACGGAAAACCGTTGATGAGGCGAAAGCCGGTTTCGCCTGCATGGGTTTCGTAAAGCGCGATCTGGCGATCATTATACTCCAGCAGGCCGGGTATCGTACCCAGATGGCGCGTCACCTTATCGAGCAAAATTTCCGCTTGTTCGGCCCATTCGCGGTGGTGCCGTATAACCAGGAAAAAGCCCTTTGGCAGAGTCCACATGGCAAAATTACGAGGCACATAGCCAGAAAGCGGGCGGGTCCATTCATGCGACGGGTAGCCATGCAGGTTCACATTCAGGGTCGCACCGCTCAATTCCTGCGCTGCAAAGCGAATGGCCTTCTCGTTGAGATGCGCGCCTGAATTTTCTGATGTCCGGTATTCGAGATCGTCACCCAGGGCAGTGTAGCGCGCGGCATGGTGCATATGCCTTGGATTGTCCACACGAAGCCGCTGGTGGATGGCGTAACCATCAGGGTTTTCAAGCGGCGAAATGGTGAAATGCGCACCTGTCCGCTTTTGCAATTCGCGCGCCGCACGTAACGCTCCGACAATGCCCGTCGTCTCGTTCGGATGTTGCCCACCGCTGATCATCACGGCAGCATCGCTCCCCTTGATATAGCGCGCCGAAACCTGCCGCCCTGAACGCGCGTGCGCGGTAAACTCTTCTCCACCAACTTCGGTCAACAGGCGCGATATTTGTGCCGCCGAAAGAGGTGCTGCGGCCGTATCGATCAGTTGATCGGCTGCGTCGATGAAGCTAGTGCCGAGCGGCTGTTCCTCAATCAGAACAGAAATCTCACCGGCACTACCTATGATCTCAGGAACAATCTGGCCCGGCTTCAGCCCACGATCACCCAGCGGGCGGCCTGATTTCTTTTGGAAGAATTCGAGCAGGGAGAAGTAGAAATCCTCATGCAGCGCTTCACGCAGGCTGATGACTTCATCGCCGATGGCAAGCGGTTGATCTTCGCATGGAAAGAGAACGCGGATATTCAGTTCTTCGAAATAGGGCTCGTCATTGCCCCAATCATGCTCTGCAACGGCTTGAATGGCCGATGCGAACAGGCGCTCATAATCCGTTTCCAGCCGTTCGCCAACCTCATCGCCATCACGCCACAGCCAACCCGTTGGCGACACATTGGTTTCGCCAACGACATCCACATGCACGCGGTTGGGCGCGAAGACTTTCAGTGTCTCGGTTTCTCCAGCGCGGGTCAGAACCACGTCATAGAAGAAACCGTCGTCCTCACGCGGTACAAATTCGATTTCTGCCTGCCCGGCAAGCGCCGCAAGCGGATAGGCTTCAAGCCGGAAACGATTTGCAGCGGCAGTGGCGTGAACGGGGTAGCTGATCCTGATATGATCAACGCCCGCTAAATCGATCTCTTCGAGAAAGGCGTGAAGCAAAGGCTTGTAAGCGCTCCGGATCCGCGCCGTCACACCTTTGTCCGCAAGGCGACGTTCGGCATCTCGGCGGCTTTTCGCATCGTCGAAGGTCCATGCTTCGAAAGTCTGACCTTCAACTGCATGAAGTACAAGATCATCCAACGTGCGAGCAAACGTTTGGCTGAAAATCTGCGTCATGATATTCTACCTTGCTGTTCTGCCGGTCGGATCAAGGCTGTCACGAAGCCAGTCACCCAGAAGATTGAGGCCAAGCACGGTGAGCAGAATTGCGAGGCCCGGAAATACGCTGACCCACCATGCGATCTGCAGATAGGTGCGGCCATCCGCCAGCATGCCGCCCCAGCTTGGTATGGTCGGATCGACACCCATGCCGAGGAATGTCAGGCTGCTTTCCAGCAGAATATTGTTGGCAACATTCAAGGTCATCAGCACGATGACCGGGCCAACGAGGTTCGGTAGAAGGTGCTGAAAGATAATGCGCCAGTCCTTCACGCCGATAGCCCGCGCGGACAGGATGAATTCGCGCTCACGCAGTGTCAGAACCGAGCCACGCACCAGACGCGCATATTGCACCCACTGAGAAACGATCAGCAAGATGATGGTGTTGGTGAGGCTGCCACCAACGATGGCGATGAAGGTGATGGCGAGAAGGATGAAGGGCATGGCTAGCTGGATATCGGCAAAGCGCATAACCACCATGTCCCAGAAGCCACGGTAATAGCCCGCAATCAGGCCCATCAGCACGCCAAACACAACCGCACCGATAACCGATGTGAAGCCGACCAGCAGTGAAATTTTGCCGCCCGCAACGACCCGGGCCAGCACATCGCGCCCCAGCGGATCTGTGCCGAAGGGATGTGCGGCGCTTGCAAAGGGTTTGGCAAGCCGCGCCATCAGATCGATCTTTTCTGCTCCACCGGGAAAAAGCACATCGGATAGAAGCACGGCGGCGCAGATGACAACAGTCAGCGCGGCACCGAGAATGAACTCAAGGCTGTAAAAGCGCGACCGACGGAAGGTGTTGGCAGCCATGTGGGTTACTCCGTGCGAATACGGGGATCGACCAGCCCGTAAGCAATATCGACCAGAAGATTGATGCCGACGATCATCAGTGACAGCACAGTGATAACGGCCTGCAACACCGGATAATCGCGCGCGCCGACGGCATCGAATGCAAGCGAGCCCATGCCGGGCCAGTTGAACACTCGCTCAATGACCACGATGCCGCCCAGCAATCCGCCGAACTGAAGACCGAAATAGGTGATGAGCGGAACGGCGCAGTTGCGCAGCGCGTGCTTGTAAAGAACCTTGCTTTCGCTGAGCCCCTTGGCGCGCGCAACCATGATATATTGAGACTGCAAGGTGTCGAGCATGGCCGTGCGAACGAGGCGAACATTGGTGGCCGTCAGAATAACGCCCATGGTCAGCGCAGGCATGATGTAGCTCACAAAGCCGCCCATACCGCTTGGCGGCAACCAGCCCAGAGTGATCGAAAACAAGAGAACCAGCATAAGTGCGAGCCAGAAATTGGGGAATGACAGGCCAAGCAGCGAGAAGATGCGGATTGCCTGATCGACACCCTTACCCTTGGATGTCGCGGCCTTGATGCCGAGCGGGATCGACAGCGCGATGGATACAACCATGGAAATGAAGGCGAGCATCAATGTGGCGGGCAGTGCATCGCCAATCAACCGCGAGACGGGCGTACCGCCAACGAAGCTTTTTCCGAGATCGAAGGTCACAAGGCCTTTGAGGAAGTTCCAATATTGGACAAAAAACGGCTGGTCGGTACCAAGCGCCACGCGGATGCGCGCCAAATCCTCTTCCGTCATGCTGCCGCCGCCCTGAAACATGGTCACGGCGGGGTCGCCGGTCAGGCGAATGGCAAAGGAGACGAGCAGCGTGATGGCGATGACGACGAAAAACGCCTGCAACAATCGCTTGATGAGGAAACCGGCCACGTTCTTTTCCTTGAATTGAGAATGGTGACGCCGCCCCGGTGGAGCGGCGTCAAATGCTGATTACTCGACGGTGACGTCGGTGAGCTTCAGGCGGTTATCCGGTGCGGCAACGAAGTTCTTGACCTTCTTGCTGACGCCATAGATCGCATTCGTGTTATAAAGCGGCAGTTCCAGCGCCTTTTCAGCTGTGTATTTGCCAACTTCCTTAAGGATACGCTCACGCTCTGCGCGGTCTGTCAGCGGACGCTGGGATTCCAGCAACTTGTCCAGCGCCTCGTCCTTTTCGTAAGGGTTCCACTTTTCGCCGGAGTGGTACATGGAGTAGGCCGTGTTGTCGTAATCGAACGTCCATCCACCCCATTTCTGCTGGAACATCGCGCCGGTCTTTCCCTGCGGGATGATGTCGTTCAGCAGAACGTTGGTTTCGTATGGCTTGATGGTCGCGGTGATGCCGACCATCTGCAGGTAGCTGGCGATAACCTGCGTGACCTCGTTCATCGTCGCATCATTGCCACGAATATCGACCTGAACGGTAGAGCCCGGCTTGACGCCAGCCTCAGCGAGGAGCTTCTTCGCACCTTCAGGATCGTAAGGAAGTGGCTTCAGATCCGCGTCGTAGCCGAAGGAAAGCTCGCCCTGGAAGCTTGCTATTTCAGAACCTTGGCCTGCCAGAATGGATTTCACGATGGTGGCGCGATCCACCGCCATTATGATCGCCTTGCGAACCTTGGGATCCTTGGTAATGCCATCGCGGGTGTTGAAGCGCAGCGCATCCACGGTCGGGCCGGGCACACTGACGATTTCCAGATTGGAATCGCCCTGAATCACCGGCAACATGCCAATTGGAATGGTTGGCGGAATGACGAGATCGACGCGGCCAGCCTGAAGCTCGGCAACGGCTGTCGCAGGTTCCGAGATGAAGCGATAGTCGAGTTCCGACAGCTTTGGCGCGCCGCCCCAGTAATCGGCATTGGCTTCAAGCTTGATATTCACCTTCGGCGCATAGGACACGAATTTGAACGCGCCAGTGCCAACCGGATTGGTGTTGAAGTTGTCCTCACCCTTTTCCTGGATGTATTTCGGCGGAACGATCATCGAGCCATATCCGGCAAGCTTGGTCAGCAGAACAGGATCCGGGGCCTTCAGCTTCATATCGACCGTGTTGTCGTCGATAATCTCGACGCTCTCGATAGCCGTATAGTTGGACCGCTGCGGTCCCTTGGCACCCTGTTCGCCAAGCAGGCGATCAAAGGTAAACTTGACGGCCTCAGCATTGAAGGGCTCGCCATTGTGGAACTTCACATTCTGGCGAAGCTTGAAGCGAATGCGCTTGCCTTCGTCCAGCTCTTCCCAGGATTCAGCAAGACCGGGCACCAGCTTCAAATCCGGGCCGCGATAGGTCAGGCCGTCGAAAATATTGGTCGCAACGGCGGCCCACTGAACCAGAAACGTATCGATCGGGTCCCAGCTGCCGGGATCCTGCGGCGAGGAAATCGTCATTTTACCGGCAGCGAATGCCGGCGTTGCGGCAAATGCCACGCCGGATAGTGCCAGCGCCACAAAGGCTGTCAGTCCGCTCTTTATTATCTTCATTGATCTGTTCCTCTCAGATGGATGCGATTTTTCGCTGTTTTTCAGGCCGTTTTCGCTACAAAATGACCCGGATTGATTTCCTCATGGATGAGTATTTTTGGCTCATCGCCCACGCGCCGGACGGGGTTGGGAATTTCACCCTCGATCAGTGCCGTATGTCGCACCGCCGTGGGGTCCGCGACTGGCACGGATGACAGCAATTTGCGTGTGTAGTCATGCCCCGGCGTTTCAAACACCTGCCGACGACTGCCAAGCTCCACGACCTGCCCGAGATAGAGGACAGCCACGCGGTGACTGATCTTTTCAACGACGGCCATGTCATGGCTGATAAACAGATAGGATAGGCCGCGCTCTGCCTGCAAATCCATGAACAGGTTGATGATCTGCGCTTGAATGGAAACATCGAGCGCCGAAAGCGCCTCATCCGCAATGATGAGCTTGGGATCGGACGCCAAGGCCCGCGCGATGCAGACACGCTGGCGCTGGCCGCCGGAAAATTCATGCGGGTAGCGTTCTGCTAGCGTAGAGTTCAAACCAACGCGCTCCAGCAACTCATCAACCCGGCGGCGGACTGCCTTGCGGTCAGAGATGAGGCTATGAGTGTTAATCGGCTCAGCAATGGAAAAACCAACCGTTTTGCGCGGATCGAGCGAGGCGAACGGATCCTGAAAGATATATTGCACCTGCTGGCGCATGCGGAACCGTTCCGCCGCAGACATGGCCGAAAAGGGCCGCCCCTCAAAGGCGATTTCTCCACCCATGGATGACTGAAGCTGCTGGATGGTGCGGCCAATGGTGGATTTGCCAGAGCCGGACTCGCCCACCAGCGCCAAAGTCTCGCCGGGGTGGATGTCGAAGCTGACCTTCTGGACCGCGCTCAAGCGGTGCGTGGCCTTGCCGAACAGGTTGCTGCGCACATCGAACCGGACCATCAGATCCTTCACCGAGAGCAGAGGCGTGTTGCCATAGGTCGCAGTATCCTGCACTCGTTCCTCACCAATGACCTTGGGTTTTCCATCCTCAAGAACCGTCAATGGCGTGCGCTTTGGAAAATCCTCTCCCTGCATGCTGCCAAGGCGTGGTACGGCGGAGAGAAGCATGCGGGTGTAGGGATGTTGCGGGTTGGCAAAGATTTGGCCGACCGGGCCTTCCTCCACCTTCTTGCCCTTCCACATGACAACCACGTCATCGGCCATTTCGGCAACGACGCCCATATCATGGGTAATGAAGATCATGCCCATGCCGAGTTCTTTTTGCAGATCCCGCATGATGTTGAGAATTTGCGCCTGAATGGTGACATCGAGAGCGGTTGTCGGCTCATCCGCAATCAGAAGCTTGGGGCGGCAGGCCAGCGCCATGGCGATCATCACACGCTGGCGCATTCCACCTGAAAGCTGGTGCGGGTAACGACCGAGAAGCGCTGCGGCATCCGGCAAACGCACCATATCAAGCAGCCTGCGCGCCTCTTCCATCGCGGCGGGCTTCGTCATTTTCTCATGCAGAATGAGCACTTCGCAAATCTGGTCACCGATGGTGAAAACCGGGTTAAGCGAGGTCATCGGCTCCTGAAAAATCATGGCAATATCCTTGCCACGAATGGAGCGCATGTCCTTTTGCGAGACTTTGAGAAGATCGCGGCCACCAAACATGATGCGACCAGCCGGAAACTTCGCGCCCATCATATCGGCAAGACGCATGGTCGACAGGGATGTCACGGATTTACCGGAACCGGACTCTCCCACCACTGCGACAGTTTTTCCGGGGGCGACAGAAAAAGAGAGATCATCGACAACCCGGCTGGATCCAAACTCGACGCTTAATCCTTCAACGGAGAGAAGAGCGGTTGGGCTGTCCGATGCTTTCGTCATGTCTGCGTCTCCGGCGGCATGTGCTGTCTCATCCAGAGCCGTTGGCATCGCGAGCAAAACACAAGGCGGCGAGCAAAGCTCACACATCTCTCCTCCCCGCCATCAAACAGATCTGATTGCTAATACAGGCTACCAAAGTAGGACAATCGTGTCTAGACTGTTGAACAATATTCTACCATTGCCTAACAAATATGCATTTGAGCAATGAGCAAGCAACGCACTGAGTGACAGAGGTTGATCTGCACGATGAAAAGTAGATTGTGCAGATAAAGTGGACGTCTGTTGCCAGAAGCGGTCAGGTCTCCGCGACGAGATGGCCCGGCGAAACCTCTCGAAACCGTGGCAGGACAATCTCGTAATCGACAGGCCGTATTGGACTTTTCAGCTCCTCGGCAGCACCTGCGCTTTTGACCCTGCGCCGGTCGGGATCTGGAACGGGCACTGCCGACATGAGGCGCTTCGTATAGGGATGCTGCGGATTGCCGAAGACCGCGACGCGGGGTCCGATTTCGACGATTGCCCCCAGATACATCACCGCCACACGGTGGCTGACGCGCTCGACCACGGCCATATCATGCGAGATGAAGAGGAAGGCGAGATCGAGCTTTTCCTGCAAATCCAGCATGAGGTTGATGACCTGCGCCTTGATGGAAACATCGAGCGCCGACACGCTCTCATCCGCCACGATCACCTTTGGCTGAAGTGCCAACGCACGGGCAATGCAGACGCGCTGGCGCTGACCGCCAGAGAATTCATGTGGATAGCGTTTAGCCATGTCTGGTGTCAGGCCCACCTTAACGAGCATATCTGCGACCACATCTTTCGCCTGTTTCTTGTCCCCCATCCTGTGCTCCAGGAACGGTTCGGCAATGGCAGCGCCAACCGTCATGCGCGGATTGAGCGAGGCGAAAGGATCCTGAAAGATCATCTGGACGGATTTGCGCATTTCGCGCATCGCCTTCTTGTCCAGGGTCAGCACTTCGCGCCCTTCAACCATCACAGAACCGCTTCCGGGCTCAATCAACCGCATGATGGCGCGCCCCGTGGTGGATTTGCCGCAGCCGGACTCTCCGACGAGTGACAGGGTTTCACCGGCATGCAGATCAAACGACACGTTTTCTACGGCATGAACGCGACCAGCAATCGACCCGAACAGACCTGAATGGATATCGAAATGCTTGGTGAGGTTCTTCACCTGCAGCACCGGCTGGCCTTTTGCGACGGTGTCACCAACTTCCACCGGAATGTCGGATTCCCCGGTGAGGACATCGACCACTGGGAAGCGGCGCGGTCTTTGGTAGTCCCGCATGGAACCCAGAACTGGCACCGCCGACAACAGCGCCCGCGTATAAGGGTGTTGGCCGCGATGGAAGATATCTGCGGTGGCGCCCGTTTCCACCTGCTCCCCCTGATACATGACCACGGTACGATCCGCGATCTCGGCGACAACGCCCATATCGTGCGTAATGAAGAGCACGGACGTGCCCTCCTCTTCCTGCAGGGTCTTGATGAGATCAAGGATCTGGCCCTGAATCGTCACGTCGAGCGCCGTCGTCGGCTCATCAGCGATCAGCAGCTTCGGCTTCGTCGCCAGCGCCATGGCAATCATCACCCGCTGCCTCATGCCGCCGGAAAAACGGTGCGGATATTCATCGAAGCGAGAGGCGGCTGAGGGAATGCGCACTTTTTCGAGAATGCGGATCGTCTCGGCCTTTGCCTCGCGCTTGCTCATCGGCTCGTGACATAGAAGGGCTTCGGATATCTGGTCGCCAATGGTGAAAAGCGGATTGAGGCTCGTCATCGGCTCCTGAAAGATCATCGCCACCTCATTGCCGCGCACCTTGCGCATCTCATGTTCCGGCAAGGCCAGCAGATTGCGACCGCCCAACATGACCTTGCCCTCAATGCGGCTGGTATCGGGCTGCAACAGACGCATGATCGAGAGCGATGTGACGGATTTTCCAGACCCGCTCTCACCGACAATCGCCACTGTCTCACCGGGTGCCACCGTAAAGGAGATATCTCGAACGACAGGCTTCCACTTGCCATCGACCACGAAGGACGTCCTCAAGTTCTCGACCGATAAAATCGGGTCGGTCGTTTGCGGCGCAATTGGCGTGGTCTGAGCAAGAATGGTCATGATCGTTCCCTTATTTCCAGTCTTCTGCGGTGTCGGCTGCTCAATCAGGCCAGCGCAAAGCGCCATCGAAACGATGGCGGGAGAGATCCTCGATGGGTGTGGCGATGATTTCGTTGGAGGCGCGAGCCTTGTCGAGTTCTTCGGCCAGTCTCGATGCCACGATGGTTTCTTGGCCCGGATGCAGGTTGCATGGATCGAGGTAGAAGTAGTGATGCTCAACTTCATGGTCCCGCACGATGATCGGCTGTGGTCCTTGCCTCAATGCGGCGGCGAGATCCCATGCGGTGATATGCGCTTCTTGCGGGGAGATGATGACGCGCATCCGATCAAGCGGATTATTGGTCGGGTCTGGCTCGATCAAGGCGGTCACGCCGGGCCGGTTCGCGAGCGTCTCCTTCCACAGGTTCAGATAGCTGGTTTCCCGTTCGCGGATACCAGCGTGGTCCCGCTTTTCCCAGGCTTCCAGCGCAGCCATAACGCCGTAAATGCTTTCCTTGCCGACCTTCATGCCACGGCCGATGCCCATGTTCTGAAGGAAAGCGTTGCGCACCAGGTCTTTCCTACCGGCGACGATGCCAGACGTTGGACCACCGAGGAACTTGTGGCCGGAATAAAGAACGATATCGGCACCCTGCGCCAGAAACAGCTTCAAATCATATTCAGATGCCGCATCCACAATAACCGGAACGTTCTTCGCATGGGCAATCTCGACGAATTCCGTAAGGCTCAACAGACCGTAATCGACCACATGGTGAGACACGACATAGACAGCACATGCCGTCTTGTCTGTGATCGCGTTTTCCATGTGATAGCGATGCGCAGACGTCGCCTGCCCCACCATCACCACCTTGCCACCGGCCAGCCGAATGGACTGGTCCACAGGTGCGCCATAGCTGACTATATGGCCCATCTGCACCAGAACCTCGTTCTTGTCCGTAGACGTTTGCGGCAGATGTTCGATGGCCAGCAGGTCCGGCCCGGTGATGGTCGCCGCCACGGCAAGGCTGATGCCGGAAGAGCAGGATGCGGTGACGAAGCCTGCCTCGCCACCCGTCAAGCGCGAGATGATGACGCTTGCCTTGCGTTGCAGATCGTTGATCTCAACAAACTGCGGCAGAATGGCTGCCATCGCGGCGATCGCTTCCGGCACCACAATAGAGGCACCGAGACTGGTCATCGTGCCGGATACGTTGATTACGGGGCGCAGGCCGAGTTTGGCGCGAATATCGTCGGACATGTTACTCTCCAGTCTTTGGGCCGGTCAGCCCAGCTTTGATTTCAGTTGCCCTGCTCATGCCTATGCCATAGTAATGAAATAGGTTCTTTAGGACGCAGGAGCGTGATTTTGGATTTGAAGACATCATCGGAGGCTCTTTCCGACGAGGCATCTGTGGTTGAAAATGACGGCAAGGCCCGCCGCTCGCGGGTCAGCGGCATGGACCGCGCCTTGCAGATCATCGATTATCTCTACGAAACGGGAGCGCCCGCCGGGGCCTACGCCATTGCCAAGGCCGTCAAGGCTCCGCTTTCCACCGTCTATGTGATCATCGATGATCTGGTCGAAAAGAACATGCTGGCCCGCAACGCCGATGGCCTGATCTGGCTTGGCGCGCGGCTTTATCATTACGGCCTTGCCTATGCGCGTTCGCTGGATTTCATGAGCGTTGCCACCCACGAAATGCACGATCTTTGTCGCGAGGCGGGCGAAACTGTTCAGGTTTGCGGCCGCGATGCCGAGCATATGCTCGTTCTGGCAATGGCCGATGGCCCAAGCCATTTTCAAGTCGCATCCCGCGTCGGCACCCGCGTTCCTCTCAACTGGACGGCGTCCGGTCGTCTTCTCGTCGGCCATATGCCGGAAGAAGAGCGTATCGAACTGTTCAAGCGCGGCGCGCGTATTTCGCCGACCGGTCGCGCCACGGTGGATGCGACGACCTTGTCTGATGACGCCGCCAAAGCCTTTGAGGAACGACTGTCCGTTCAGGCCGGTGAGTCCGATTACTCGGTGGCGTGTATCGCCTCGCCGATTGTGGATAACAGAGGCGATTGCGTTGCGACGATTTCCATCGTGCTTCCCGAGCAGAAGGTGCTGGCCGACAAGTCCGGCTATGCCGACCGCGTCAAGGCGTCGGCAGCGAGGATCGAAAAGCTGATGGGCTGGCGCAACCACTGACCGTCTCCTTTATGCGTGAAGCGCCACGATGGCTTCGATCTCGACCGTGATATTGCCGGGAAGCGAGCCAAAGCCGACCGCAGAGCGGGCGTGCTGGCCCGCCTCGCCGAACACGGCATTGAAGAGATCGGAGCACCCGTTGATAACCTGCGGGTGATCCAGAAAATCAGGCGCGGCATTGACCATGCCCAGCAGCTTCACCACCCGCCGGATCCGGGCAAGGTCTCCCAGCGCGTCGTGCATCACGGCCAGCAGGTTGATGCCGGTCAGCCGCGCATCGGCATAGGCCTTTTCCGTCGAGACATCCGTCCCGACTTTTCCGGTGTGCAGGAAACCATCGGCTTCGCGCGGGCCCTGGCCGGACAGATACAGCACATTGCCTTCAATGACATGCGTCACGAAATTGGCGATGGGTGGCGCTGGCGGTGGCAGTTCGATGCCGAGTGCAGCCAGCCGATGATAGGGCGTATCAGCCTTCGCTTCGGCTTTGATCGGGGACTGGGTCACGCAAACTCCTGTGTCATGCGAAATCTTGTGTTCATGGCTAGCAGCATCATCGGTAGGAATAACCGTGGCTGTGTCGGACCAGTTTGCGGGCGCGCGGAATGTAACGGCTTGCCGCAATGGCTTCCGAGCCGATCACCGCGAAGCGTGGTTCGAAAAGCCGGTTCAATTGCGAAACGTCGCCATTGGAATCCGTCGCTTCCAGATCTGAATCAACGACGTCGAAAATGGTGAAATCAGCACGGGCACCCACCGACAGGCGGTTTTGCATATCGAGCTTGATGACTTCTGCCGGGGCGTGGGTCACGGCATTGACCACCTTGTCAAAGGGCATGCCGACAGCCATGAGCTTCGACATCGTCGTCGCCAGATCCCAGACCGGGAAGTTCATGGAGTGGCCATGCAGATCGGTGGAAATGGAATGCGGCAGCAAACCACGGGCAATCGCGGCTTCCGCCACCTTGAACGAAAACGACGCGCCGCCATGGCCGATATCGAGCCGCACGCCCTCGGACGCGCAACGTTCAGCGAGATTGAACAGGTCCTCATCTTCCATAATCGATGAGCCCGCCTTGCCATTGAAGCAATGGGTTACGACATCACCCGGGCCGAGGATTTCCAGCACCTCGTCATAGAGCGCGGGGGGCTCGCCCACATGCACCATCATCGGTATTTTCAGGATTTTGGCGATTTTCTTGCCAAGCTTGACCGGCGTCACGCCCCAGGAGCCGGTGATGACGTGGCTGGCGCGCACCTTCAGGCCGACGATATGCTCGCTGTTTTCGGCGTAGCATTCCAGAATGCGATCAAGGTCGATGTCTCTAATATCGCGCAGTTCAGCGACGCGGTTGCAGGCAACAAGGCCAATTGAACCGAGATTGAGGAAAGCCTTGATCCGCTCTTTCGAGGGCTCGATGATATATTCGCGGAAGCCGTGGAAGTTCGCTTCGCCCGCGGAGCCTGCGTCAACAAGCGTTGTTACGCCGCGCTCTGCGCCGCATTCGGATGGACGGATCGAAATATCCGTGCCGCCATGCCAGATGTGGACATGCAGATCCACCCAGCCGGGGGAAATCCAGGCGCCCTTTCCATCAACGCGCGTGGCGTCTGCCGGGGCGGCAATGGACTCACCGATGGCGGCGATCTTGCCGTCACCACCGACCAGAATATCGGTCGTGCCTGTCTGTGCGGTTTCGCCAAAAGCCATGGGCTTGACGTTGGTGAGGAGGAGCGGTTTCGCGTTTTCCCCGGTCATATTACAAATCCCTTCGCAGTCTTGGATCGAGCATATCCCGCAAGCCATCGCCCACCATTTGCAGCGACAGCACGGAAAGAATGATGGCAAAGCCGGGGAAGTAGGTCATCCAGTCGGCCTGACCGATATATTGGCGGCCGCTGGCGATCATGGTTCCCCAGGTTGGAATTTCCGGGCTGACACCGAGCCCGAGAAAGGAAAGGCCAGCTTCTGCCAGCATGGCGCTGGCAAACAGGAAGGTGGCCTGAACAAGGATGGGCGACAGAAGGTTGCGCAGGACATGCCGCGTCATGATGTGGAACGTGGATATGCCAAGCGCTTGCGCCGCCTCCACATAAGGCAGTTCGCGGATGACCAGTGTCGAGGCCCGGACGATGCGCGCAAGACGCGGCGAATAAACAATGGAGAGTGCCACGATGACGGTGGTGAGCGACGGTCCGAGGGCGGCCACCAGAGCGATGGCCAGCAGAATATCGGGAAACGCCATCATTGCATCGATCAGACGGGCAATCGGCGTGTCGAGCCGTTTGAAGAAACCCGCCAGCAGACCGAGGGTGACGCCGATCAATGCCGACAGAACCACAACGGAAGCGCCGATGAGCAGCGACAAACGAGCCGAATAAATCGTGCGCGAGAAGACGTCACGGCCGAATTCATCCGTGCCGAACCAGAACACCTCGCTGGGTGGTTTCAGCCGGTTGACGATCGAAAGCTTCGACGGTGAGTAAGGCGCGATCCAGGGCGCGAGTGCTGCCAAGATAACAAAGACCACGAGAATGATGAGGCCGAAGGCCACCGTCTTGCGCTTCAGGAAGCGGCGCAGCAACTTCGATCCTTCGCTTGCCGCGGGCTTTGGCATGGTTGCTGTGATATCGACCATCCGTCGCGCCCCCTTAATAACGAACGCGCGGATCGATCGCCAGATACAGCATATCGATCGCAAAATTGATGAAGACATAGAGCGCCGCGATAACCAGCAAGGCTCCCTGGATGACTGGATAATCCCGTCGCAACACCGCCGAAACCACAAGACTTCCAACGCCTGGAAGGCCAAACACCGTCTCGGTCACGACTGCGCCCGAGATCAGCACGGCAGCGGTCAAGCCGATGACGGTTAGGATCGGAATGAGCGCATTCTTCAAGGCGTGCTTGAGGATGACGCGGCGCTCTATCAGCCCCTTGGCCCGGGCTGTGCGGATGTAATCATCGCCCAGCACATCCAGCATGGAGGCGCGGGTAAAGCGCAGGATGAGCGCAGATGAAACGATGCCTAGTGCAAAGGCTGGCAGTGTCAGGTGGTACATGCGCTCCATAAAGCTGGAGCCCGGCCCACCATAGCCGGAAACCGGAAACAGGTTCAGCTTAACGGAAAAGAACTGCATGAGAATGAGGCCGAGCCAGAAGCTGGGTATGCTGGCGGCCAGCATGGCAATCGTCGTTGCGGCCTGATCGACAAAGGACCCACGGCGATAGGCCGCGTAGATGCCGATGGGCAATGCAATGACGCTGGCGATCAGCAACGAAAACAGTGTCAGAAAGAACGTCGGTTCCGCACGAGCCAAAAGAGCCGATGTGACGGGCATGTTGAGGAAGATCGATTGACCAAGATCTCCCTTCAGCATCTGTCCGATATAGATGAAATATTGAACGACGAGGGACTGATCCAGCCCCAGCCGCATGCGCAAATCAGCAATATCCTGAGCGGAGGCATCCGGGCCGAGCATGACGGCAGCCGGATCACCCGGCGTAACGCGCACAATGACGAAGACGATGGTCACGACGAGGAACATCACGACAATCATGCCGAACAGGCGCTGGAGAATATAACGGATCATATCTGTCTCTCTTCATGCTCCAGATCAGAAACATTTCCGAAACCGGTGCCGCGTGAGGCGGCATCCGGCCATCGAAAACACGTTACTTTTTGATGGAAGCATTCCAGAAATACGGCCATGGGGCAGGATCAACGCCTTCGACCTTTTTCGCCTTGGCGGTCAGGCCGTTGAAGTCACCGATCTTCATGTAGGGAATTTCCGCATACATGGCCTTTTGAACGTCGGCCCAGAGAGCAACCCGCTTTTGCGGATCGGACTCGGCAGAAAATGCCTCGACAGTCTGCTTGCGCAACGGTGTATCCCACCAGCCGGGCGAAGTTGGAGCAAGCGATCCGATCAGTGCAGGCTCAGGCAGGAACGGGCTGTGGGTGATGTAGATATCCCATAGCGCCTTGTCGGCACGGCGCTGCGTCAGCGTTGCCCAGTCAACAACCTGCATATCCACCTTGAAACCGGCCAGTTTCAGATATTCGGCAGCGACCTGCGCCATCTTGTAATGGAACTCGTATTGACGGCTGGTCAGGATGCGGATCGGCTTTTCGCCGTCGTAACCCGCAGCCTTAGCCGCCTCGGCAGCGCCTTCGGGGTCGGCCAGATTATAGTTGCCTTCAACGCCCGCATCCGTGTTCCAGACGAAAGGCTTGGGATAGATATCACCGTCCAGCGCATAGAAATCCGTGCTTCCGAAGGCAGCGGCCATCATGTCTTCCATGCTGAGCGCTTGGCGTATGGCCTTGCGCATGGCAACATCCTTGGCAACGCCGTCTGCCGTGTTGAACACGAAGACAGGATAGCCGAAGGGTTTCAGGACCACTGGTTCAGTCAGTGTAGAAGACTTGATCTTGTCGAAAGATTCGACCGGGAGACTGTCAATATAGTCATACTGGCCGGAAACTGCCGCCTCGACGCGAGTATTGGCATCCGGCACCGGCACGAACCGGATTTCATCGAGATACTGGTGGCGTGCGCCGCCGTAACCATCGCTTTCGCCGGAACGCGGCGTGTAGCCATCAAAGCGGGCAAGCTGGATATATTGGTCTGCCTTACGCTCTTTCAGCATATAAGGACCAGTGCCGATGAACTCCTTCATGGGCTCATCCTGCTTTTCAGCGGGCAGAACAATGGCTGCAGAGTTGTTGAAGGCGAGCAGCGAAACCAGCGGCGCATAGGGCTGTTTCAGCGTGATCGTCACCGTGGAAGGGTCCGTCGCCTCGATCTTGTCGATGAAGGACGCCGCCTGCTTGCCGCGTGACGCAATCTTGACCCAGCGATTGAGCGAAGCAACGACATCGTCGGAGGCCATGTCTGAGCCATCATGAAACTTGATGCCTGAGCGAAGTTTGATGGCATAGATTTTACCATCTGCGCTGATCTCCGGCAGGCTTTCAGCCAGCAGCGGCGTCGGCTTCCAGTCCTTATCGAAGGTGTAAAGCGTCTCGAAAATATGCTGTGTGACGATACCAACCAGATCCGCAGTGGATGCCATGGGGTCAAGGGTTGGTGGCTCGCCAATCGTGGCGACATTGATCACACCACCCTTCTCCTGGGCGACAAGAAGCGAAGGTGCCGCGACAAGCGCCGTGGCCATCAGAAATGCTAGCTTGAGTTTCATGCGAAGCTCCCGGTTTTTAGTTGTTCCATTATTATGTTATTTAAGGCTTTATAACAGAATATCGAAATGATCGGGGGTGTCAATCGCGTTAATGACAAGATTGAAATGTAACCGCCGCTGCGCCCCAGGGAACGGCCTCCCTTCCAATCTTCCGCGCAATGGTTAGTCTGGTCGTATCGCTTTGGGAGTGCCGAGGACCTCATCCATGAAGACACTTGATCCGCTTATTCTGACGGCCAAAATCGCGGATGCAGACCTTCAACCTTTCGATGATTTGCGCCGAAAGCATTTCCCGCCGGATCGAAATTTCCTTCGGGCCCACCTGACGATGTTTCACCGCTTGCCCGGAGAATACGCCGATAAAATCATCGAGGACCTCAAGGACGTTGCCGCACGCAGCTCAATAACAGCTGATGTCAGCGCCATCCGTCATCTTGGCGCAGGCGTCGCGTTTACAATTACCAGCCCCGAATTGCTGGATATCCATGTACGTCTGAAGCAGGTTTTGAGGCAGTGGCTGGGTGGGCAGGATATGCAGAAATGGCAGCCGCACATCACGATCCAGAACAAGGTTTCTCGAACGCAGGCTGATGCGACATATAAAGGCCTCGTCGCTGAATTTCGTCCTCACGCCATCGAGATTGTTGGGCTTGATCTCTGGCGGTACATGGGCGGCCCATGGGACCATTATGCGTCCCAGCCTTTCACGCCGTAACGCGAGCGCCAACTCGATCATAAGGAACGGATTGTCTCCCAACCAGTTAATCAAACGAGCCGAGGTCTGAAATGACCGTACTTTGAATGCCAAATTTGGGAGAAGATCATGGATATTCCACAGCATACTGTCGTCGCCGTTGCGGATGGCGCAAAGCTGAGCCTTTTCAAGAACGAAGGCGACGCGCAGAATGTGAAGCTGAAGGCGATGCCGAGTGCAGAGGTTGACGATTCCAAAATCCCATCCGGTGCACGCCACTCAAGCAGCTCTGCCAACCCTGATGACAGCCAGCAGGACGAAGACGCCTTCAGCGCCGGTGTGACTGAGCTGCTCAACAAGCAGGTTTTGGGCGGTAACATCAAGGGCCTGATCGTGATTGCGGCACCGCGCACGCTGGGTGAGATGCGCAAAGGATATCACAAATCCCTGTCCGACATTCTCCTGGGCGAACTCGACAAGGACCTGACAGGTCATTCCATTCAGGATATCGAAAAAGCGCTTGCTGCTGCTTAAACAGCTGAGCGTACAAGGGAGCGGCATCAGCCGCTCCTTTTTTATGCCTTGTGCATGGTGTCAGAGTGCCAGCCCGGACGCTCTGTCAAATACATGCACCCGCTCGCGGCTGATGCGGGCTGCAAACGGCGTATTGGTTTTCACCGGCTGCTCACCATCTACCACGGCAGTCACATGGTGTCCGGCAAGATCGAAAATGACGTGGGTTTGTGCACCAGTCGGCTCAACCAGAAGCGTTCTGCCTTCCACCGCGACATCACCACTTCCATCGACAGCGAAATGTTCAGGACGAAGCCCGATCGTAACGGACTGACCACGCTTGACCTTGCGGTCTTGCGAGATGCTGATGGCGGTGCCATCATCGAGGCGGGCGGAGGGAAGCCCGTCTTCGCCATCCACAATGCACTCGATCAAATTCATGGCTGGCGAGCCGATGAAAGCTGCGACGAAGAGGTTTGCCGGTGTCTTGTAAAGCTCAAGCGGCGTGCCCTGCTGTTCTATGCGTCCCTGGTTGAGCACCACGACACGATCTGCCAGTGTCATGGCCTCGATCTGGTCATGTGTCACATAGATGGAGGTCGTCCCGACCTTCTGGTGCAAGGTCTTGATTTCACTGCGCATCTGTACGCGCAGTTTTGCATCGAGGTTCGACAGAGGTTCATCGAACAGAAACACCGCCGGGTTGCGCACAACGGCACGACCCATAGCCACGCGCTGTCGCTGGCCGCCTGAAAGCTGCGATGGCTTGCGGTCCATGAGGCTCGCCAGGTCCAGCATGCGGGCAGCTTCTGCCACCCGTTCATCGATCACGGCTTTTGGCTGCCCTGCAATCTTGAGGTTGAAGCCCATATTTTCCGCGACTGTCATATGTGGATAGAGAGCGTAAGACTGGAACACCATCGCAATGTTGCGCTCGCGCGGCGTCATCTCATTGACGATGTTGCCGCCGATCATGATGTCGCCATCGCTAATCTCTTCAAGCCCCGCAATCATGCGCAAGAGGGTGGACTTGCCGCAACCCGACGGGCCGACGAGCGCGATGAATTCGCCATCTGCTATTTCGAGCGAAATGCCGTGGATGACACCCAGCGAGCCATAGGACTTGCGGATATCGTTAAGTTCGACAGATGCCATGTTCTGCTCCCGTGTCAGGACTTGACGGCGCCAGCCGTCAGACCCGCAATGATATGTTTTTGTGCAAGGAAAAAGACGATGATCGTGGGCAGGATCGTCATGGTGATGAAGGCCAGAACCAGCTGCCATTCCGTGCCGAACTCACCCCGGTAGACCATGATGCCCAGCGGCCAGGGATATTTGGATTCCGAGTTGAGCATGATGAGCGGCAGGATGTAGCTGTTCCAGCTTCCGACAAAAGACACGATGCCCACGGTTGCGATGATGGGCCGCGAAAGCGGCATGGAAATGTACCAAAAGAATTTGAGATAGCCGCAGCCATCCACAAACGCGGCCTGAAACAGCTCTTCTGGCAGGTTCTTGAAATAGTTGCGGAACAGCAGAATGCTCATGCCGAGCCCGAAGGCCACCTGTGGCAGGACCACGCCCCAATAGGTATCGAGAAGGCCGAGATCCCGGATACGGATAAACAGAGGCAGAATGGCGGTGGCGGCAGGAAACATCAGGCCCAACAGGAAGTAGTTGAGCAGGAAATTCGAGCCAAAGAACTTCACATGGGCAAAGGTGAAGGCTGCCATGGCCGAGACGACCAACGTCAGGAACACGGTCAGCACCGCAATAACAAGCGAATTGAAGATCTGCAGCCAGTAGCGTTTACCGAAAAGAATATCGCCATAGTTCGACCATTGCCATTCATCGGGCAGGCCAAACGGATTGACGCGCAGATCGCCCAGCGTCTTGAAGCCGCCAAGTGCCGTCGTCAAAAGCGGGATCAGCACGATGGCGGCGATGAGGCCGAGCGAGACATAAAGGTAAAGCCTTGTCTTCATGCTGACGCGGATGGAAGAGGATGTATCAGTCATGGCGCATGAATATCCTTTTGTAACCAAAGGCGAGCGTGATGCAGATGATGAACAGCACGACGCCCACGGCACTGCCAAGCCCCACCTGCATGCGCATGACGCCGTAAGTATAGAGGAACGTCACCATGGTTTGCGTGGAGTTGGAGGGGCCACCACCCGTCAACGGCATAATCATGTCAAACAGTTGCAGCGAGCCGATCACCGCGAAGAACACGGACAGGCGCACCGTTGAGCCCAGCATCGGCAACGTCACGTAGCGGAATTTCTGCCAGCCCGTGGCACCGTCAATTTCTGCTGCTTCAAGCACGTTCTTGTCGACCGATTGGAGGCCTGCAATGAACAGCATCATGTGGAAGCCGAAATATTTCCACACGATGACGGCAAGCACCGCATAGATCGCGACATCCTTGTCGGCCAGGACATAGGGGTTGGCAAAGCCGAAGAAGTTGGAAATGGCGGCAAACAGGCCGTAATCACCATCATAAACGAAGCGCCAGATCAGACCGGCGGCCACATCTGCCAGCACGTAGGGCAGGAAGAACACCAGCCGGAAGGCGACGACACCGGGAATTTTATGCGCCAGCATCGTGGCAAGCCAGATGGCGAGCGGGATCTGAATGCAGATGGAGATGACGATGATCAGCGCATTGTTGATCAGCGCCTGCGAAAAGGCTGCGTTGCCGAACAGAACCTGAAAGTTCTTCAATCCGACGAACTCGGTCGGCGTGCCATAGCCGTTCCAGCGATAAAGACTGTACCAGGCGGCTTCGCTCATCGGCAGGATTACGAACAGCGTAAACAGAAGAAGCGCCGGGGGCAGAAAGAACAGCAGCGTCAGCGCTCGGTCGTGGGCCACAGAACTCTGCTTACGCTTACGCTTGGTAACGGGCTTCACCAGCGAAGATGCTGATGGAATTGAAACATTCGTCATGATGTCCGCTTTCATTGTCGCGCGGGTCGAAGGACGCCTCGACGAGACGAGGCCGGGGCGTCCTTGTTTGTGCGGGATCAGCGAAGCTCGAAGGCATCCTGGATCTGCTGTGCGCCTTCTTCTGCCGTCATCTGGCCGGATACGATCTCGACAGACACATCATTCACGACACGACCAACGGCAGCGCCCAGTGTCTGATCGAAGAAGTTCTGGTGCCAGGTGGACTCGGAAAGCTGCTTGGCTGAACCAGCCATCAGCGGATTGGTTACGGCCTCACTGGCACCAACGGCGACAGGCAGGATCATACCAGCCTTGGCCATCTTCTTTTCGTTGTCGGCGTTGGTCAGGAAGGTGGCGAATTCAATGGCTTCCTTGGAGGCATTCTTGGTCACGGCCCAGCCATTCAGACCACCGAGCGTATCAGTGGCTTTTCCGGCACCGCCTTCGACGGCTGGAAAGGCGAAACGACCGAGATTGTCAGATGCTAAGCCCTTGCCGTCACCGGCATTCTTGCGCTGGTTGGCTTCTGTGTTATCGAAACCGAGAATCATAGCAGCCTTGCCATCACCGAAAACGCCAAGCGCCTGCGGCCATGTGGAGCCGAGATAACCGGGCTGGAACGGTTCAAGCTTGCCGAATTCCGCCAGTTGCTCGCCGGCTTTGATCATGGCCGGGGCCATGAAGCCTTCGCCCTCACCCTTGCTGGCTGCTTCAAACACCGCCTGCCCGCCATTGCGCATGACAAGGTAGCTCCAGTAAAAATGGATTGGCCATTTTTCACCGCCGCCACCGGCAATCGGAACGATGCCCGCGGCTTTTATGGTTTGGACGGCTTTGCCCAGATCATCCCAGGTCTTGATGTCTTCCGCCTTCACGCCCGCTTTGGCAAACAGGGCTTTATTGTAGAAAAAGCTGACGAGGCTGACGCGATAGGGCACGGCCCACACCTTGCCATCGAAGGACAGGCCCTCAATGGAAGCCGGGTTGTAGGCCTTGCGAACCTTGCCGCCATCTGCATCGAATATCTCTGAAAGATCCTTCAACGCGCCGGTCTTGGACTGCTCCTCCAGCACGCCGCCGCCCCAGCTATAGAAGAAATCCGGTACGTCGTCGGATTGCAGCAAGGTCGGCAGCTTTGCCTTGAAAGCCTCGTTTTCCAGGAATTGCAATTGAACATCGACATCTGGATGCTTGCTTTCGAAATCCTTGGCAATTTCCTCCCAGACTGCCACGGATTTCGGATCGAGCTCCACATGCATCCACTTGACCACCGTCGCAGCAGACGCGCTGGCGGTACCGAGCAGGAAAGTGATGGCTGTGGTCGCGGCAAACGACATCCACTTGCCGCTCAGGCTCGCGCCTGCGTGCTTATGCGTCATGATGGTATTCCTCCCGGGGACATTCCCAATTATTCCCCAATGCGGATTAATTCATATAAGGAACCGCTCAATGTCAAGGCAATTTGCTGTTATTTTCAGCTTTTGCTTGACACACCCCCACGAGCCTCGGATATTAAATCCGCAATCCGATGTAATTGCCATTAGCCTTGCCTTGATCGCGACTGGAAATCATGAAGACCGCAGACCCGGAACTGATGCGCGCGATCAATCGCCTGAATGTGCTCGATACAGTCCGTCGCCATGGGCCGATTTCACGGGTTGAAATCAGCGAGCGAACCCAGCTATCCACAACAACCGTCTCGGCCATCACCGCATCGCTTCTGGATGATGGGCTGATCCTTTCGCGCCATCTGGGCGATATCAGAACCGAAGGCGCTCGCGGTCGTCCGCGCGTCATGCTTGAACTGAACCCGGATGCAGCCCGTGTCGTCGGCGCGAAAATCGCAGCCAACCGGATGATGTTCGTGGTGACCGATTTCTGCGGCAACGTGCTGTCGACGTTGGCGCTGCCTATCCGCATCGACCGCCAGCCCATCGGCGTCATCGCGGATCTCATCGAAGACGGCGTGCGCCGCTGCGTGGTGGATGCAGGCCTTTCGCTGGAAGATGTCGATATGGTCTGCCTCGGCCTTCCCGGCGTGATCGAACACCGCACGGGCAATATCCGCTCCAGCCCCGTATTGCGGGAAACCAACATCAACTTTGCGCAGGAAATGACATCGCGCTTCGGAAAACCGACCATTATCGAGAGCGATGCCCATGCCGTGACCCTTGGCCACCATTGGTTTGGCAAGGCACGGGATCTGGAAGACATGGTGCTGATCTCGCTCGAGCAGACTCTCGGACTTGGCGTCTTGCACCGAAACGATCTGTTTCGCGGCGCAGGTGGCCTCAGCCACAATCTCGGTGATCTGGTGTTGGTGGCTGGACCGGACAAAACCGTGCGGCTGGCCAGCCAGGCGGGAGAGAATGCCATTCTCGGCCAACGTCCCGCCGATGGACGTTTTGCAGAAGCCATACGCTTAGGCCGCGGCATGGTCCATGCGCAGACATTGGTGCTGGCGCAGGACAATGAACTGATCGCCGCTGCCGAGCGCGCCGGTGCAGCCATTGGCCTGACGCTTGCCAATATCGTCACCCTGTTTGCGCCGCCCCGCGTCATCATCGTCGGGTCGAGCCTGGAGCTTGGCGCGCCTTTCATCGACAGCATTCGCTCCGCCTTCGAAGCGTCCGTGCCTCCGTCCTTGCAAGGCGTGGCGGAACTGGTTTTTGACAAATCGAGCGATGAGCTCTGGGCGCAAGGTGCTGCGGCCGTTGCCCTTTACGAACTATACGAATCGCCTTGGAACACCACAGGCCCGGCCTTCTGAGGAGGAAGCCGGTTCATATCATGACGGGAGAGAGACCATGAAGAAAGTCGGCATTGGCATCATCGGATGCGGCAATATTTCCGGTGCATATCTGAAAGCCATGGCGTCGTTCCCCATTCTCGACATTCGCGGCGTTGCCGACATGAATGCGGAAATGGCGAAAGCGAAAGCCGAGGAATTCAATGTTCCGGCGCGATCCGTGGATGAGCTGTTTGCAGATCCTGAGATTGAGATCATCGTCAATCTGACCATCCCGAAGGCCCATGTCGAGGTGGCCTTGCGGGCGATTGACGCTGGCAAGCACACCTATTCCGAAAAGCCGCTCGGCATCAATTTTGCAGAAGGCAAGCGCCTTGCAGAAGCGGCGAAAGCAGCCAACCTGCGCATCGGCGCAGCGCCTGACACGTTTCTGGGCGGTGGCCACCAGACGGCGCGCACATTGATGGAACAGGGCGTTATCGGCACACCGGTTGGTGGAACTGCAACATTCATGTGCCCCGGCCATGAGCGCTGGCACCCCAACCCCGCCTTCTACTACGAGGTTGGTGGCGGGCCGATGCTGGATATGGGGCCTTATTACATTACCGATCTGGTCAATCTTTTCGGACCCGTTGCCAAGGTCGCAGGCTTTGCCTTTTCGCCGAGAACCGAACGTCTCATCACCAGCGAACCACGCAATGGCGAAAAGATACCGGTTCAGATTGCCACGCATGTGGCAGGTGCCTTGGCATTTGCAAACGGCGCTGTCGTACAGGTTGGCATGAGCTTTGATGTTGCGGGCCACAAGCACGTGCCGCTGGAACTCTACGGCACGGAAGGCACGCTCATCGTTCCTGACCCCAACTATTTCGGTGGCGAGGTCCAGCTTTTGAAGAAGGGTGGCGAGTTCGAAGTTCAGGAGCTTTCCTCACCCTATGCGGATGGCAATTATCGCTCCATCGGCGTTGCAGACATGGCGCATGCCATTCGCTCCAACCGGCAACATCGCGCCAATGGCGATCTTGCGCTCCATGTGCTGGAGGTGATGGAAGCGTTCCAGACGGCATCCGACACCGGCACCACAATTTCCATCACCACGGCGGTTGATCGTCCAGCGCCGCTGGATGAATCGCTCGTTGACGGCCAGATCGGCAAATAATCCTGAGGAGGAAGACTATGCGTGAAGCACTGATTGTTTGGGGCGGATGGAGCGGACACGAGCCGCAGGAATGCTCTGTCATCATCAAGGATATGCTCGAGGAAGAAGGTTTCAAGGTTTACGTCGAAAACAGCACGGAAGCGTTTGCGGACCCTTCGGTGCATGATCTGAGCCTCGTGGTGCCGATTGTCACCATGTCGAAGATCGAGAAGGAAGAGATCAAGAACCTTGCCGCAGCTGTCGAAAACGGCGTTGGCATTGCGGGCTATCACGGTGGCGCGGGAGACAGCTTCCGCGAATGCGTCGAATATCAGTTCATGATTGGCGGGCAATGGGTCGCGCATCCGGGCAACATCATCGACTATACGGTCAACATCACGCGGCCCGATGATCCGATCATGGAAGGCATCACCGACTTCCCTTATACATCCGAGCAGTATTATATGCACACCGACCCATCCAATGAGGTGTTGGCGACGACGAAATTTACAGGTGATCACGCCTGGTGGATTGATGGCGTGGTGATGCCGGTGGCGTGGAAACGAAACTATGGCAAGGGCCGCGTCTTCTATTCGGCGCTCGGCCATGTGGCGAAGGAATTCGCCGTGCCGCAGATGCGAGAAATTTTCCGTCGCGGTGCCAACTGGGCCGCACGGTAACGAGGACAAGAGACGGATAGGGATGCCGTCTCGTTAAGGGAGGTATCATGACAGGTCGCAACATCGTGCTGGTCGATCCGCTGCCAAGGACGCTCGATCTGATTATGGAGCCCGATGTTCGCGCCCGTCTCGAAAAACTGGGAGAGCTGGTTATTTCCGAGGATCGGCAGATGCCTGCAGAACAGGTGGATGCCCTTCTTCCCGATACGGTTCTCATTTTCGGCCAGACCGATATGCCCAGAGAACGCCTTGAGCGCGCGAAAAAGCTCAAGGCGATCATCAATGTGGAATCCAACTTCCTGCCCAATATCGATTATCAGGCCTGTGTCGAACGCGGCATCTGGGTGATCACACCGGCGTCGGCCTTTTCATCGCCGGTCGCGGAAGCATCGCTTGGAATGGCAATCGATCTGGCCAGAGGCATCACCATCGCCGACCGGCAGTTTCGTGACGGCGTGGAGGAGTACGGCCTTGCCGGAAACGAGGCGACGTTTCGATATGCGGGTGCCCCGATCGGAATCATCGGCTTTGGTGATCTTGGCCGTGAACTGCGCGAACTGACCCGTCCCTTCAAAAATCCGGTTCACGTCTATGATCCTTGGCTGCCGAACGAAATCATCGAGCGTCTCGACTGCATTCCGGCAAGCCTTGATCAAGTGTTTTCCCAATCGCGCGTTGTCTATGTCTTCGCAAGCGTGACCAGCGAAAATCAGGGTTTTATCGGCAAGGATCATTTCGCCGCCATGCAGCCGGGTTCGGCGTTTCTCCTGATGAGCCGTGCCGCAGTCGTGGACTTCCCGGCCATGCTCGATGCGGTCATTTCAGGCCATATCCGCGCCGCAACGGATGTTTTTCCAGATGAACCTGTCGCGGCCGATGACCCTGTCAGGTCCATTCCCGGTCTTCTGCTCTCTGCCCACCGCACCGGCGGAACCCGCGATGCGTTCTACAAACTCGGCTCCATGGCTGTTTCGGATGCCGAGCTCATCATGAAAGGCCTGCCGCCGCAACTGTGCCGACGCGCCGACCCTGCCACCGCCAGCAGGCTGCGCTCCAAACCTGTCAGCGTTTCCTGAGGCCGGGATAATCAGCCATCAACACTTCAAGTTTCTGGGAACTCTGCCTGACTGACAGGGTTAGGGTCTTGCAGACAAACAAAACAGTGGAGGAATACCCATGAAAAAGTATCTTATCGCAACCGTTTTTGCCCTCAGCTTCACATCGCTCGCCGTAGCGCAGGGCGCTGGTTCTGGATCTGGCGGCTCGGGCTCCGGCGCTGGTTCGAACGGCGGATCGAGTGCATCTGACGGCTCAAACAGCGGCGGCACCAACAATGGCGCAGGCGCAGGTGGAAGCGGCTCCGCATCCGGCACAAACGGTTCGGGTACAAATGGCGACACCAACAACACCAATTGCGTAGGTGGTGGCAAGACGGCAGAGGGCACGACCAATGGCGGCCCTGCAACGACTGGCACAGCCACAGCGCCGGGCACGAACTGCCCCGCAAACTAATTTATATCCATAGCCAAGAAAAAAGCCGGGTCACAGCCCGGCTTTTTTTGTCGATATATATTCTGCGCAATCAAAATCGCGCCCTGCCTCAGACTGAATGCCCAAGACAGGAAGCGATGTTCCGCTCTTAGAACTGGCGTCTAAAGCCCATGGTAACAGCATGGCTGCTGAAATCCGTGCTGGAGGTTACGCCGTCTGTGCCGGTGAAGTCGAAATCGTCAGCAGCTGTGTAGCGGTAACCGATATCGAACGTCGTGTTGGCGAACAGCGAGCTGTCGCGGAAGAACGAGATCGTGTCGAGCTTGATGCCAACGCCTGCGTCGAGGTGGTATGCAAACTTCGTATCGTCGTCATCCATCGCGATGGTGTTGACACCCTGACGGTGCAGCTCAAGGTTCATCGCACCAACGCCACCGCCGAAATATGGCGTAAAGGCTGTGGTGGTTTCGATATCGAGGTAACCGTTGACATAGCCCTGAATTGCACGGGCTTCACCGAAGGAAGCATTGCCGAAGTTTACGCCACCAACCGTGTGTTCATTCACATCAGCTGTGCCGTAACCAACTTCCAGTTCCAGACGTGGCGAAACAAAGCCGTATGTGCCGAAGCTGTAGCCAGCACGCAGGGCGCTGTAGAAGCCGAGATCGTAATCCGTGCTGACGCTGCCGCCAGCAGTAGCAAAGCCGGTGTCATCAAGGAATGTCAGGCTGCTCAGTGTTCCCAGATAAAAGCCGCCTGGATTGGCAACAACAGCAGGCTCGCTCTGAACGGCCATGTCTGCGGAATGAGCGGATGTCGCAAGAAGCCCCAGAAGGCCAGCAATTTTGATAGCGCGGTACATATAAAAGACCTTTCAAGATCAGCCCCCGCCGATGAGTCGCATATCGCCTCAGACACGCGAAACTGTCGAGACAATTTTTGATATTTGTCAGGTGCTAATAAAGGCTTTTATGAAAGCGTTGCCGTCGTGCAACGCATCAAATATAGGTTTTCTCTTTTTTCGCCGGAACGCAAAGGACTCCGCAGCCGTTTGTCGGGGGAGATCAAACGCAGCGAGGAGAGAAAAATGAGTATTTTCAGCAAGATCAAAGACGCGATTTTCGGTGGTCCGGCCACAGCGGCACCGGCATCACCCAGTGCAGCAGAACCAACGCCTGCCCCATCTACCATTCCGGAGCCTGCAACAACGGCACCACCAATCGGCGGCACCGGCGGCGAGGTTCCGAAGACCTCTGGCACCGCGCCAGCTAGCCCTTCGCGACCAACCGCTGAGACCGTGGACGTAGCGGCGCAGCTCGATGCAGCCGTTAAGAACAGCGGGCAGAAGTTGGAATGGAAGCGCTCCATCGTTGATCTGATGAAGGCGCTGGGCATGGATGCAAGTCTTGCCGAGCGCAAGGAACTGGCGCAGGAACTCGGTTATACCGGAGACCTGAATGGCTCGGCCGAGATGAACACATGGCTGCACAAGGCGCTGATGAAGAAGCTGTCCGAAAACGGCGGCAAGGTTCCAGCCGACCTTCTCGATTGATATCGATATTTGAAACGAAGCCCCGAGCCTCATATGAGCCTCGGGGTTTTTTAGCGTTTATCGCGTTTTGGCGGGTGCCGCTTCAGCCAGATCGACAACGATGGCTGCTGCTTCGTTTTGCAACACGTCCTTTGCATTCTTTCGCGCATTTTCGATTGCGATGTTTGCCGTGATGCTACGCTCATTGGCCTGAAGTCCGTCATCGTTTTCACGAACGAGGCCCGTCCCGCTTTCGGCACGCGCTTTCATCTTGGCTTCGGTTTCCGCCATTTCGGCTCTGCGCTCGATTTCATTGAGCGAAATGGTCTTCTTTTCCCGCACAGCCTTCAGATCAGCAATATCTTCAACGAACCGCTGGAAATCCTGGTCGGTCTTGATCCGCGCATCATGCTTTGCCTGCAAGGTCGGCAGTAACTTGTCCGGGTCACCCTGCAGGGTATATTTGGCTGGCTTGATCTTCGTCCATGGCAGAGCATTGTCATAGCTGGACTCACCGATTGCCGTTGGGTCAAGGAACCCAGGCAGGCTGATATCCGGCACCACGCCTTGCAACTGTGTCGTGCCACCATCAACGCGGAAGAACTGCGCGATGGTCAATTTCAGCTGACCAAGTTCGGGCTTGGTGTTGCGGGCAACGCGGTCCAGATCGACAACGGTCTGGACTGTGCCTTTTCCAAAAGAGGGTTCACCGATGATGATGCCACGGCCGTAATCCTGAATGGCTGCGGCAAAGATTTCGGACGCCGAGGCCGAGCCGCGATTGATTAACACGCCCAGCGGACCGCTCCAGGCCGGTGCCGTCATATCGTCGCTCTCAACCTTCACATTGCCTTCAGCGTCCTTCTGCTGAACGACGGGACCCTTGCCGATGAAGAGACCTGTCAGGTCGATGGCTTCGGCAAGCGAACCGCCGCCATTGTCACGAAGATCGAACAGCACACCGGAGACATCGTCCTGCTTCAGCTCAGCCAGCAACTTAGCCACGTCGCGGCTGGCGCTGCGGTAATCCTTGTCACCCTTGCGGCGACCTTCGAAGTCTTCGTAAAATGTTGGAAGGGTGATGACGCCGATCTTTGAGGTGGCATCGCCATTCTTGACGGACAGGATCGTCTTCTTGGCCGCCTGCTTTTCAAGGCTGACCTTGTCTCTGACAAGGCTGATGACGCGGTGGCCACCACTGCTGCCAGATTCCGCGGGCAAGATATCGAGACGCACGACCGAGCCGACTGCACCGCGGATCATCTGCACGACCTCATCGAGACGCGTGCCGACGACTTCCTTGATCGGACCATCCTCGCCCTGCCCTACGCCGACAATGCGATCTCCCACCGCAAGCTTGGCAGAAAGCTGTGCCGGCCCACCGGCCACCAGCTCCCGAATGGTGGTGTAGCCATCCCGCTCCTGCAACACTGCGCCAATGCCGACAAGCGACAGCTTCATCGAAATGTCGAACTCTGCGGAAGCGGACGCGCTAAAGTAATCCGTGTGCGGATCGACAGACGTCGTATAGGCCGCCATGAAGGACTGGAACACATCGTCGCTCTTGTACGGATAAACCCGGTCCAGAATGTTCTTGTAGCGCTTGTCCAGCGTCTCACGAATTGCGGCATCGGCCTGGCCTGCCAGTTTCAGGCGAAGCCAATCGCTCTTGACGCGCTTGCGCCAGAGATCGTCACTCTGCTGCTGCGTCGTGGCCCATGGCGCGTCTTCGCGTGATATGGGGTATTCTTCACGCACGGTGAAATCGAAATTCTGCTTCAGCTCGGCGCGCGCAAACGTCATGCGGTCCACGACACGGCGCGTGTAGCTGTTGAAGATCGAGAACGGTATTTCGAGATCTTCGTTGAGGATCGCATCATCGATCTTCGTGCTGTCTGCGTTGAACTTGTCAATATCGCTCTGCATGAACAGCATCCGGTCGGGATCGAGCGACTTGATGAATTTTGACATGATGTGTCCGGACAGCACATCATCGAGCGGCACGGTCTTATAGGCGTAGCGGCCAAGAAACTGCGCACTGAGATTGGCCGCCTGGGCCTGAACTTGAGTGGGTTCCAGCACTGGCGGAGAAGCCGGCTGTTGTGCCTGCGCAGAAGACGCAATGGAAAATGCCAACCAAAAGAGACCGTACCTTATGCGCATGCGACATCATTCCTCATCGTTGTCATCATCCGTCATACTGCACCGCAGCGGCAATTACGATAAGAACATCGCGCCCAAAATAATGATTTTAGGCAATTGCTCGTGATCGGCCTCTGTCAGATGTTTTCGAGGGGTAAGAAGAAGCGCATATGTCAGGTCAAGTGGCGACGGTGCCACAGAACGGACCATGGGCCGAGGCGATCAGCCTCAACATCGCCGAATGCATAGAGCTGTTCTCCAGCGCTCGATCCGATTGCCACGATGTCGTTGGACAGGTTGGCCAGCAGCTCCAACTCAGTCTCACCCATCTGCCATGTCACTTTCACCGCACGGCCCTTGGCTTCAAAGGTGCCGCCCCTCAATTCGCCATGACTGAGCAAAGGCACGATATGCTCGTGGCGCAACGCGAGAAGCGATCGGTAAAATGCGAGCATCTCGGTGCCGTCTGCCGCCTTGGACTTCGACCAATCGAGTTTGGCTGACAAGAAGGTCGACCGCGCTGTTGGGTCGGGAACATTGTCGCCGTCGAAGCCCGGCAGACGTGACATTTCCTTGCGCCTGCCCTCACGGACCTTTTCATTCAGATCCTCATCGAACTGACAGAAATACGGAAAGGGCTCCTTGGCTCCCCATTCCTCACCCATGAACAGCATCGGAACCTGTGGTGCCAGAAGGTAGATCGCAGCGATGGCCTTCAAGGGTTCCGCAGCGATATAGGATGCCATCCTGTCGCCATTGGCACGGTTGCCGATCTGATCATGGTTTTGAATGAAGGATATGAAGGCCAGCGGCGAAAGATGTTCACTCGGTTTGCCACGCGCCTCGCCGCGATAAGGCATATGCTCGCCCTGAAAAACAAAGCCCTGCGCAAGCGCCCGGCCGACATTGTCGTCATTGCCGACATATTCCTGATAATAGCCGAAGGTCTCGTCGGTGGCCGCGACGTGCAGTACGTGGTGCACATCATCGTTCCACTGCGCCGTGAAGTGCTTCGGCTGGCCGTCTTCGCCGCGCACCAGCAGATCGCTGTCATTATTTTCGTTTTCGACGATCAGATGAACATGACGTCTGCCCGCAGCGTCACGGACACGCCGTGCGAGTTCGACAATCAGATGTTCACTGCTATCGTCCTTGATCTGATGCACGGCATCCAATCGCAGTCCATCAATGCGAAACTGCGTTATCCAATAGATCGCGTTCTGAATGACGAATTCGCGGATCTGGTCAGAGCCTTCATCGTCATAATTGATGCCCATGCCCCAAGGGGACGAGTGGTGCTCGGTAAATAGCGGTGCGACGGCGGGCATGTAATTGCCGTCTGGGCCGAAATGATTGTAGACCACATCCATAAACACGCAGATGCCGCGTGCATGTGCTTCATCAACGAATTTCAGCAGGTCTTCCGGGCGGCCATAGCTGCTTTCGGGCGCATAGGGCATAACGCCATCATAGCCCCAGCCATAGCTGCCGGGAAAATCGGCTGTCGGCATCAGCTGAATGGCGGTTATGCCGAGTTGGCGCAGATGGTCGAGCTTCTCGATGGCTGCGAGAAAGCTACCATCCTGCGTGAAAGTGCCCGGGTGCAGCTCATAAATGACCATCTCTTCCCAAGGTCGCCCGCTCCAGCTTTCGGTTTTCCAGACGTAATTGGTCACATCAACCACTTCGCTGGGGCCATGCACATCTTCAGGCTGAAACCGCGATGCCGGATCCGGTATCACCTGCCCGTCAGCCAACTGGAAACGGTAGAGCGTGCCCGCACCCACGCCCGGCAATGTGTGGTGAAACCAGCCATCGCCCTTAGGCTCCATGTCATATTGCTCACCGGTCTCCAGCTTCAGCACAACGGATTGCTGCAGCGGCGCCCAAAGGCGAAACAGGGTTGCGTCTTTCAGAACCAAGGGGCCGAAATCGAAATCGTACAACAATGAATGACTCTCTGATGAAATGAAGCGGGAGCGACGACCTGGCCTAACGCCAACGGCCACCAATGGTTTCATGCAAAGCGTACGGGCAGCGTTTTCGCACCCTCTGCGTCCCGCATATTGAACAAAGTGCTCATAAACTCCATTTCCATGGCTTGAGCATAAAGGGATGATTACAGATGGGTCTATTCGACGGGTTACTGGGTCACGGATCAACCGTGGATCCTGCGGATTTGAACAAGCGCCTTGATGGCGTGCTGGTGGATGGGGAAGAGCCGCAACTGGCGTTCAAAGTCATCCGCGACTTCTTCGTGTTTACCCAGTACCGCATTATCCTTGTCGATATTCAGGGCATAACCGGAAGCAAGGTGGACTATACCTCCATTCCCTACCGCGCCATTACCCGGTTTTCCGTTGAGACCGCCGGAACCTTTGATCTTGATTCAGAGCTGAAGATCTGGGTTTCCGGCTCCAGCACACCCATCAGCAAGACGCTGAAAAAGGGAACGGATGTGCGGGGTATCCAGCGCGCCCTTGCGACTGGCGTTCTGCGATAAGGGACTGATGTCAGAAACCACCGCGCTCATCGTTTTAAGCGCGGTGGGTTGAAGGACACGGAAATCAGATTTCCTTGAGGCTGGCCCCACCGCCGAGGCTTTCGATCAAGGTCGCACTGGCTTCGTTGACGCCGACAACCGTGACCGGGATGTCATGCTGCTTGTAGCGATCAACCACCTTTTCCAGCGCGGCCACGGCGGTGATATCCCAGAAATGGGCTTGTGAAATATCGATTAGCACCGACATCTCGTTTGCCTCCTCGATATCGAAGGCATCCACGAACACATCTGCGGAGGCAAAGAAGACCTGACCGGACACGCGATAGGTGAGCCGCCGCGCCGGTTCGTCCTTGAGGGTTTCAACACGCAGCAGTCTCGCCACCTTGAAGGTGAAGAACACGCCGCTCAGAAGAACGCCGACGGCGACACCCAGCGCGAGATTGGAGCTGAGAACCGTCACGATCACAGTCACGACCATAACCACGCTCGACATCTTCGGATGGACGATCAGCGTTTTGACGGATGACCAATCGAACGTATCGATGGACACCATCACCATGATGGCAACCAGTGCCGCCACCGGAACCTGAGACACCCAAGGCTTGAGAACGACCATCAGGATCAGAAGAAATGCGCCTGCAAACAGCGTGGAAAGCCTGCCGCGACCGCCATATTTCACGTTGCTGACCGTTTGCCCGATCATGCCGCAACCGGCAATGCCGCCAAAAAGGCTGGCTGCGGTATTGGCAATGCCCAGACCCGTGCATTCGCGGTTCTTGGAGCTTGGCGTGCCGGTGAGATCATCCACCACACTCGCCGTCATCATGGATTCCAGCAGGCCCACCATAGCGATGGCAAGGGCAGGACCTGCAATGATCTTCAACGTCTCAAGTGTTAGCGGCACCTGAGGCCAGGCGAACATGGGAAGGCTGTCTGGCAATTTCCCAAGATCGGCGACGGTCATGACCGGCAATTGCAGGAAAATGGATACCCCTGTCAGGACCAGAATACAGATCAGCGGCGAAGGCACGGCCGTCGTCAGCCGGGGGACGAGATAGATCAGCACAAGCCCGGCTGCCAACATGCCATAGGCCAGCACATCCCCGCCAATAATGTGCGGAAGCTGTGCGGCGAAGATGAGGATTGCCAAGGCGTTGACGAAACCTGTTCGAACGGATTTCGAAACGAACCGCATCAACACGCCAAGCCGAAGCAATCCGAATATAATCTGAAACGCACCGGCAAGCAGACCCGCGGCGAAAAGATAGGGCAAGCCGTGCAGATGGACCAGTGGTGCTGCGACCAGCGCAACTGAACCGGCAGCAGCCGAAATCATGGCAGGACGACCACCGGAAAATGCGATGACGACGCCGATAACAAAGGAGGCGAAGAGGCCGACCTGTGGATCGACGCCAGCGACGAAGGAAAACGCGATGACTTCCGGAATGAGCGCGAATGTCGCGACAGCCCCGGCTAGCATTTCACGCAAGGGATTGGCGGACCAATCCCGACGGATAGATGTAAGTTGCATATGTGATATCTCGCAAAGCATGCCGACACGCATCGTTAGCGGTCATAAAATGGGCATGCGGTATTTGCGTTATCTGGCGGATCGGCGGCCAGAAGAGCCACCCGGAGTTTCACCGGGTCCGTGGTGAGTATGTTCTAAATACCGAATAAATCTTTCGATGCAAGCCCGAATTGGAAACAGGCCGGCGGACAGATCGTCAGGGCGCGGGCGCATGGCAGGACGGCCACGCGACTCTCCTCAAGCGTTTCTGGCTTCCATGACAGCGGGTGCAAAAGACAATTGTTCGTTCGCCGGTTTGAAGGATTGGTCGAACCATGCCCAGTTGTGCCTGCCCTCTCGCTTCATGCGGTACAGTGCCTGGTCTGCCGCACTCAGCAGCGTTTCGATATCGTTGCCATGGCGCAGATAAAGGCTCGCTCCCACCGTTGCGCCAACCTTAACCTTTTTACCGTTCACCAGAAACGGCTCATCAAAGGCGTCCGTTACTCTTTGGCAAATCTTGTCTGCATCGACTTGACAGTCCAGATCGGTCAGCAGAATAGCAAATTCGTCTCCCCCCATTCTGACGACGGTATCATCTGAGCGCACAGAGTGACGAAGGCGGTATGCTGCGCTTTTCAAGACCTCATCACCGGCCGCATGGCCGAAATAATCGTTGATTGGCTTGAATTTATCGAGGTCGATCATCAGAACCGCGATCAGCTTTTGCGACGTGAATGTTGCCCGCTGGGCAATCTCGGTGTTCCAGCGCTCCTCAAGCATTCGCCTGTTGCCCAAGCCTGTCAGCGCATCCTCGAACGCAATGCGCCTGAGTACGTGTTCTGCAAGCTTATGGTTGGTGAGATCTTCGAAAATCGTGATGACGAGGCCGAATTCGTGCATGACGATGCCCCGGTGCAGAACCGGAACAATATTCCCATTTGCGTGCCTGACCTGCACTTCGTAGGGCTCGACCTCTGTTATACCCACTGCGCCCGGTGTCAGTGTGGCTGCCCAGATCCTGCAAGCGCCCCCGCTCTCGATATCGTTGACATAGACCTCGCTGAACCATTGTTGGATGGTCTCGAAATGGCCATTGGGATAGCCGAAAGTCCTGATGAAAGCTTTATTGATGAAGCGTATCCGGCCCTCGGGGTAGGATGCCCAGGACAGGGGAATTGGCAGAGCATCGAGAAGAAGCAGAAATTCATCATCCGGCTGATGAGTGCCACTGACCATTCGTTGCAGGATATGCTTCATTTCACCACCGTCTTTTGGGCTCCGGGACACAGTACAATCAAGAATGCAATGCTATCCTGCGGCACACACTTTCGGGCGCTGACGTTCCATCAACCAGGCAAACAATTGCTCGCTTCCAACAGGCCGCGAGAGCCAGTAACCCTGGATTTCGTCGCAACCCATCACGCCCAGCAAATCGGCTGCCTCCAGCGTTTCAACGCCTTCTGCAACGACGCGATAACCCAGGCTGTGCGAAAGATCGATCATGGAGCGCACGAGAACCCGTTCGCGGTTGCCGTTATCCATGTCCGAGACGAATGAACGGTCGATCTTTACAATATCTGCCGGCAATTTTTGAAGATAGGCAAGGCTGCTGTAGCCAGTTCCGAAGTCGTCGATGGCAAGGCGGATGCCCGCTGCCTTCAACTGGTTCAGCAGCTCAAAAGCGCCATCTGTCTCTTTCATCATCACGGTTTCTGTCAGTTCCAGCTCGATCTGCGCCGGACTGATGTCGAACGAAGCAAGCTTGGACATCAACCGCTCGTAAAAGTCTGGTTCTTCGAGGTTGAGGGCCGAGAGATTCAGAGACACACTGAAACGAAGGCCTCTGCGCTCCCAAGCCGCAAGCGTGACCAGAGTTTCGTTTATAACCCAGTCTGTTAGCTCACGCGCAGATGCGGAGGCCTCGACCACAGGAATGAATTCGACAGGCGACACCGGGCCAAGAACCGGATGGTTCCAACGCAGGAGAACCTCGGCACTGTGAACCTCGCCACTCGCAACATCCAGCCGCGGCTGAAAGACCAGAGAAAGCTGGTCGGGCGCAGTCAATGCCGTTTGAAAATCGTTGAGGATTCGGAAGTTGCGCCTGTGGCGCAAGTCGATGGCTGGCGAAAACATGCCGATTTTCGTCGGGCTCTGGTGGGCGTCCTGAATGGCGCTTTGCAACGATCTCAAAATGTCATCCGGCGGCATGGTCTGCGGGTCGTAGGAAACCATGCCAATGGAGGGCGACATCGAGATTTGCGTGTCGCTATAGTCCTGAATTTCGCCAAGCATCGTCTTGAGAAATTCAACATAGCGATCAGCGCTCATGTTGTGAGGCGCGAAAAACGCAAACTGCGTGGGGCCGACATGATAAGCGGCGGCCTCTTCCCCGACATGCTTACGCAGAAGCAGCGAAACGGCCTGAATGACGTCATCGAGATACGAAGGGCCAAGCACACGCGAGATGCGCTCAAACTGCTCCGTCTGCGCCAGATCGAGCAGAACGATGATGCGCTCACCGCTATCGCCACGCAGGACGGCATCCGACAGATCATTCGAAAGCTGAAACCGGTTGGGCAGACCGCTCGATGCTTCGATGCGCCCCATGGCATGGGTCAGCTCAACCTGATCCATCACCATAGCCGCGAGATCTTTCAGAGTCGCCATTTCTGCATCGGTGACCTCGCGTGGCTCGGTTCCCAGCACGCAGAGTGCACCCAGGCCAAATCCATCGTGCGTGACCAATGGCGCGCCCGCGTAAAAGCGAATGCCCGCATTTCCGAGAACGCTGTCCACATAGTATTCGTCCTGCTTGAAATCTTCGATCACGAAAGGCTTGCAGGTTTCAGCAACGGTGGCGCAGGGCGCCTTATGGCGCGGTATTTCGAAGTGATCGACACCGACCTTCGATTTGAACCATTGGCGTTGCATGTCTGTGAGGGATACGGCGGCAATCGGGAGCCCGAAAATGCTGGCGGCCAGCCGGGTGATGCGGTCAAAACTCTCGCTGGGAAGCGTATCGAGCAACCTCAGATTTTTAAGGGTCGATAGGCGTGCGATCTCATTCTGCATGATAAAAATCCATGGCAACACTGGTGCGCGACCTTTGTGCGCATCCACAATGTGGGGGGCGGTTCATTTTTTGGTGCAGCCATGTCGGCGCTTATATCCACGGTTGACGTGGATAGACGGGATCGGACAAACTGGGGCATCATGCCCAAAGAATTCAATTCTACCGGTAATCATTCTGCCTAATCATTGAATGAAAAGTGAATCCCTGCGGTGCAGTTGCGGCAATGGTTAGCAAATTATCTTTTATAATATTCGAAAGTTTAATTGTCTCGAAACGCAGCATGCCTCCCCGAGATAGAACTGGGGAGGCACGCATTTACGTGGTGGTTTCAAGCCACTTCGGGTAGGCCGGAAAGCAGCTTATCCAACGTCATCGGGTAATGGCGCAGACGAACGCCCGTCGCATTATAGATCGCGTTGGCGATTGCGGCCGAGACGCCACAGAGGCCCAGCTCACCCACACCCTTTGCCTTCATGGGCGAAGACATTGGGTCGGTCTCATCAAGGAAGATGACCTCCTGATGCGGAATGTCCGCATGGACGGGCACCTCGTATCCTGCGAGATCGTGGTTGACGAAGAAACCACGGCGCGTATCCACGGCCAGTTCTTCCATCAGCGCACCACCTGCACCCATGGTCATCGCACCAATGACCTGACTGCGCGCGGTGATCGGATTGAGAATACGGCCTGCTGCACACACCGCCAGCATACGGCGGATGCGGATTTCGCCCGTGGCGCTATCAACACCGACTTCCACGAAATGGGCGCCGAATGTCGATTGCTGATGGGTTTTCGTGAGGTCGCCCCACTCCATCGTGTCTTCACCCACCAGCCCGTCTGTGCCCGCAGCTTCTGAAAGAGGAACAGCCCGATTGCCGGACTTGACCATGCCATCTTCAAACAGCGCATCGTCCGAATTGAAGCCGAGCTTTTGGGCAATCGCTTCGCGCAGTTTCACACAGGCTGCGTAAACGCCTGATGTCGAGGAGTTCGCACCGAACTGACCGCCTGAACCGGCGGAAATAGGAAAGCGTGAATCGCCCAGTTGCACGGCAACCTTGTCGACTGTCACGCCCATCATCTCGGCAGCGGTTTGGGCGATGATAGTGTAACTGCCGGTACCGATATCCGTCATGTCGGTTTCGACCGTCACGGTACCGTCAGAGCCGAGTTTTACCCTTGCGGCAGACGGCAGGACGAGATTGTCGCGGAAGGCCGCTGCAACGCCCATGCCGATCAGCCACTTCCCATCCCGGCGCGACGCGACCTTGGGACGCTCAGACCAGCCGAACTTCTCGGCACCGGTGTTCATGCAACCAATGAGGTCCCTGTGCGAAAAGGGACGTTCAGGGTTTTCGGGATCGACCTGCGTGTCATTGACGATGCGGAACTGGACCGGATCCATCCCGACCTTTTCAGCAATTTCATCAATGGCGATTTCGAGCGCCATCAGGCCCGGCGCTTCACCCGGCGCCCGCATGGCGTTACCCTCTGGCAAATCCAGCTGTGCAAGACGCATCGCCGTCATGCGGTTTGCACCGGCGTAAAGCAGTCTTGTCTGGTTCACAGCCGTTTCCGGCGCACCGTCAGGCAGGTTCCCAGACCAGCTTTCGTGGCCGATGGCGGTGATCTTGCCATCGTTACCAGCACCGATGCGGATGCGCTGGATGGTTGCCGGTCTGTGCGTTGTGTTGTTCGCGATCATCGGCCGCGGCAATGTCACCTTCACCGGCTGCCCGACAGCCTTGGACGCAAAAGCAGCCAGAACCGCATCTGCGCGCAGAAACAGCTTACCGCCGAATCCGCCGCCGATAAACGGCGACATGAGGTGGATCTTTTCCTTGTCGACCCCGAGCGTCGTCGCGAGGTCCGAACGCCACCAGTCGATCATCTGGCTTGACGTCCAAACCGTCACCTCGTCGCCATTCCAGGCGGCGATGGACGCGTGCGGCTCCATCATGGCGTGAGACTGATCCGGCGTGGTATAGGTCTCGTCGATTGTGATGGCAGCTAATTGGAAGGCAGCAGCAAAGTCGCCCACTGAGGTATCAGGCTTTTGGGATTCATCAGGCTTTTCAGCATTGCCCTTTTCGGCTTCAAGATCGAAAACACCCTTTTCCTCGGCGTAATCAACCTTGACCAAGGCAGCAGCAGCACGTGCCTGCTCGAATGTTTTCGCCACAACCACGGCAATTGCCTGGTGGTAGTGCTCGATCACATCTCCGCCAAACAGGGTGGCGGTGTTGTATTCGCCCTTCTCCCGCTTGCCAACATCAAGGCTCGTCACGACGCTTACAACACCCTCGGAAGCTTTTGCCGCCGACAGGTTGAAGGACTTGATGCGCCCTTTCGAAATTGCCGAGTGTACCGGATATCCATAGAGATAGGGCACGTTTCCGTCATGCCACTCATAGGCGTATTTCGCCCCGCCGGTCGTTTTCAGCTCACCATCGATACGGCGGATAGGCTGGCCAACGACTTTCAGGCGATCAATGGGATTGGTGGTTGCTGGTGTATCAAATTTCATCGCTCAACCCCTTGCTTCGGACAGGACGGCGCCAAGCGTGCGCTCGACAAGATCGATCTTGAACCGGTTCTCTTCTGTGGGACGTGCATCTGCCAGAATGGCTTGTGTCGCCGCGCGCGCGCCTTCCGCCAACTGGCTTTCAGCCGCCTCGACACGCCACGGCTTATGGGCCACACCGCCCACAGCAACGCGTCCGGTTCCATCCGACTGAATAATCGCACCGACAGAAATCAGCGCGAATGCGTATGATGCACGGTCACGTACCTTGCGGTAAATCTGCTTACCGCCAACGGGTGGCGGCAATAGAACCGAGGTGATGAATTCACCCGCTTCAAGCGTGTTATCGATATGCGGCGTGTCGCCCGGCAGACGGTAGAAATCCGCAATCGGAATGGAGCGACGAGACCCATCGGCTTTGACCGTTTCAATCGTCGCATCAAGCGCGCGCATGGCAACGGCCATGTCGCTGGGATGCGTTGCTATGCAGGCATCGCTAACGCCAACAACGGCAAGCTGGCGGGTATAGCCGCCAATGGCGGAACAGCCGCTTCCAGGCGCGCGCTTGTTGCAAGGCTGGTTGGTGTCGTAAAAGTAAGGACAGCGCGTGCGCTGCAAGAGATTGCCAGCCGTCGTTGCCTTGTTGCGCAACTGCCCGGATGCGCCAGACACCAGCGCCCGCGAAAGCAGGCCATAGTCGCGGCGGACCGTTTCATCGGCTGCAAGATCTGTGTTCCTGACCAGTGCGCCGATGCGAAGGCCACCCTCCGCAGTTGCCTCGATCTTATCGAGTTCGAGCCCGTTCACATCAATCAGATAGGTCGGCGTCTCGATCTCAAGCTTCATAAGGTCGAGAAGGTTTGTGCCACCCGCAATGAATTTGGCACCGGGATTGGATGCGACAGCCTTGGCTGCGGCTTCGACAGAAGAGGCTCGCTCATAGGTGAAAGCTTTCATGCGTTTATTCCTCCCACTTCTGAAATGGCATCCAGAATGTTCGAGTAGGCCCCGCAGCGACAGATATTGCCGCTCATGCGCTCGCGAACTTCATCTGCCGTCAGCTGCGTCTTTGCCGTCAGATCGCCCGTCACATGGCTTGGAATGTTGGCCTTGATCTCTTCCAGCACGGCGATGGAGGAACAAATCTGGCCCGGCGTACAGTAACCGCACTGAAAACCATCATGCTTGACGAAAGCCGCCTGCATGGGGTGCAAATCACCCGGCTGGCCAAGACCCTCGATTGTGGTCACCTCATCGCCATCATGCATGACGGCGAGCGAAAGACAGGAATTGATCCGCTTTCCATCCACCAGAACTGTGCACGCGCCACACTGGCCGTGATCGCAGCCCTTTTTCGTGCCGGTCAAATGAAGATGCTCGCGCAGCGCATCCAGCAAGGTGGTTCGGTTATCCATGTTCAAAACATGGTTCTGACCATTCACGGTCAGTGAGACTTCGGATGATTGTGTCATGGGGCTCCCCGCAGTTTGCGCCGCCGCGCTCTTGACGACGCCGGTGGCCGCTATCGTCGCGGCAGAGGAGATAAGTAAGTTTCGTCGGGAAAGTTCCAGTCTGACGCTGTCGAGCACGGCCCGCTCCTTTTCGATGGCTTGAGGTGCAAGGCTAACTGCGTCCAAGCGCAAAGGTGCCATCGACAAACGAAAAGTTGAACCCTAAGACCGTTGGCGACTGCCACTCCGCGGTCATCGTTTCACTTGTGCATATGCTACGGCGGGGTACAGTTGTTGTTCACACGGATGGCCTTTAGATCAAATGCTTCTAGCCTCAATCATATCTCTGTTTGTGCTTGGCGTTGAAACGCGGCCCACAACGGTTTTACACGTCTCGCAATCGCCGAAGACGCAACGGCACCCTGTCCAGGGGAGCCCGTCTGTCAGGACATTTTTTGGCTTCGACGAAAAACGGTGCCTGGGCATTGCGGACCTCTCGTCGCCAGAAAAGCCCGTGTTCACCGCGTATGAAACTGGTGAATGGCAGTGCACCTACGTCATAGACTATGCGGAGACGGGCCATAAACCATCGCTTTTTCTGCAAATCCGGGGCGTGGAACCGGGCGTGTGGAACAACTTCCGTATCAAACTCAATTTCGGTTCGGTTCTGTCACGTCAGGTGCTAGCCGCGCGCGCTGCCAACATCGTCTATTCACTGCTCGGAACGAATATGCCGCTCAAGGATTTAGAGACGGTTCTGGCATCTGGGCTGGATATGGAGATCGCTTTCGGAGAGGCAACGCTGAAATACAGACAGGAACGGGGTGACCCGAACCGTTACAATCTGTTCGGCATCCGAACGACTCCACAGCCACAACCAGACAAGGCAGAGCAATGAAGCGTTCGAGATAAATGGCAAAGCCCACTTTTGGGGGCAGGAAAACTGATGACGGCTGACAGCAAAGACACCCATTCTCTCAATGACCCGTTGGTGCGTGCACAGGAATGGCAAGCCCAAGGGCGAGCAGTCGCCATCGCAACTGTTATCGAAACCTGGGGCTCGGCGCCAAGGCCGGTCGGAAGTCATCTCGTGATCGACGCGGACGGCCACTTCGAAGGGTCCGTTTCAGGCGGATGCGTCGAGGGTGCAGTTATCTCCGCCGCACTCGATGTTATTGAGGAAGGACAGCCCAGAATGCTCGACTTCGGCGTGGCGGACCAGACGGCCTGGTCGGTTGGCTTGTCCTGCGGTGGCCGCATCCGAGTCTATGTGGAGAAACTTCACTAATGGATGCCGCAACACTTGAGACCCTCAACGCCCTGCGCAGCAACCGCGTGCCAGTGGCCACCGTGACCAATCTTCAAAGCGGTGCCGTCGAAGTTATTGCCTCGGAAGCTATACCATCCGGTGCTCTGGGTGAGGCCGTTGCGACCGCCCTCCAGTCCCGGAAGTCCTCTGGCATCACGCTTGCGGGCATCGATCATTTTATCAATGTCTATGTTCCCTCGCCACGCATCGTCATCATCGGTGCGGTCCATATCAGCCAGACCTTGGTGCATATGGCAAAGCTGACGGGCCTTGATGTCGTCGTGATCGATCCGCGCACCGCATTTGCCACACCAGAACGCTTTGCCAGCACCGACCTCATTGCCGATTGGCCTGAAGATGTGCTGCAGACACGACCGCTTGACCGGCACACGGCCGTGGTCGCCTTGACCCATGATCCCAAGATCGATGACTTCGCCTTGATGGATGCCCTTCGGAAAGGTTGCTTTTATGTGGGCGCTCTTGGTGGGCAAAAAACGCACGAGGCGCGGCTGAAAAGGTTGGCCGCTCAGGGATTTGGCGAGCCTGACCTGCAGCGCATCCATGGGCCGGTAGGCCTGAACATCGGTGCAGTCAGCCCCGCTGAAATCGCGGTTTCAATCCTGGCTGAAATCATTTCCACAATGCGCTTCGGTGACAAGAGCCTGTCGAAGCGCAACGCTTGAGGGCTTGGCCAGAACGCCGCCAGCGCTTGCAATCGCCTCCGGCGTATCCACATCCATCAGGGCAGCCGACCCCAGCTCCACATCGATGATCTGAAGACCGGATGCCTTGATAAGACCACGTGCGCCGACGTCTCCTTCAAGTCGGCTAAGATCTTCAAACATGGAGCGCGGCAGGATGACCGGGTTACCGGGCTTGCCGTCAGCGACAGCCCGCACAATTGCAAGCCTTTCCGCCTCCTCGAAAGTCGAGATCATTTGGTTCAAGTGTTCGCTGGAAATCTTCGGCATGTCCGCCAACATCACCATGACCCCATCCGCGCCTTGGGCTAACGGCGAAGATAGCCCTGCGGCAATCGAACTCGCCATCCCCGACGCATGGTTTGGGTTGACCACCCGGGCTATATCAAGACCATCAAGCACAGCGCCAAGCTCCTCATGCCGGTGCCCGAGGACAACCGTCACAGAGGAGGCGTTGCTTTGCCCTGCAATCATCGCCATCTGGCGCAGCAAGGGAATGCCATCAAACTCCGCCAGAAGTTTGTGAGAGCCACTTTGCGCTGTGCGGCTGGATGTTCCGGCAGCGAGCAGGACGATTGCAACACGCATTCAGTAATCCCCTTTTCATTTCCCGTAGCACGGCTCCACCCGCCTCACCAAACCGGTGAGTTCAACCCATTCTAAAATCGGACTTCGTCAATGGTTGCGATTGTGTAACCTGTTCAGGCTAGTATTGTCCTACGTGGCCGCTGACGGGTAGCGTCCATTCGTGAGGGTAAATGTCGCCGTTCGCTAAGCGGTGATACTGGTTGCAGAGGAGAGATGTATGTCAGGCGACAAGACGCTACAGGACTGGCAGGGACTTGCTGAGAAGGAACTCAAACGCTCCCCCGACAGCCTTGTCTGGCATACCCCTGAAGGGATAGACGTCAAGCCGCTCTATACGGCAGACGACACGAAGACCATTCCCCATCTCGATAGCCTGCCGGGCTTCAAGCCCTTCGTGCGCGGGCCTCGCGCCACCATGTATGCCGGTCGCCCTTGGACAATCCGCCAATATGCCGGGTTTTCGACTGCGGAAGAATCCAACGCCTTCTACAAGCGCAATCTGGCCGCTGGCCAGAAGGGCCTTTCCGTCGCCTTCGATCTGGCCACCCATCGCGGTTATGACAGTGACCATGAGCGCGTTGAAGGCGATGTCGGCAAGGCTGGTGTCGCCATCGATAGCGTCGAGGACATGAAAATCCTCTTTGATGGCATTCCGCTTAAGGACATGTCCGTCTCCATGACCATGAATGGTGCTGTCATTCCCATTCTTGCAAGCTTTATCGTTGCCGGTGAAGAACAAGGCTGCGCTATTTCGGATCTCTCCGGCACAATCCAGAACGACATTCTCAAAGAATTCATGGTGCGCAACACCTATATCTACCCGCCAGAACCCTCCATGCGCATCATTGCCGACATCATCGAATACACCGCGCGCGAAATGCCGCGCTTCAACTCGATCTCGATCTCCGGCTATCACATGCAGGAGGCGGGTGCGACGCTCGTTCAGGAACTCGCCTTCACCTTGGCCGATGGCCGCGAATATGTGCGCGCCGCCATCGCCAAGGGCCTGAATGTCGATGAGTTCGCCGGGCGTCTCTCGTTCTTCTTCGCCATCGGCATGAACTTTTTCATGGAAGCGGCAAAATTGCGGGCAGCCCGGCTGCTCTGGTCGCGCATCATGGAGGAATTCAAGCCGCAAAAACCTGCATCGCTGATGCTGCGCACCCATTGCCAGACGTCAGGCGTCTCCCTGCAGGAGCAGGATCCTTACAACAACGTCATCCGCACGGCTTATGAAGCCCTGTCGGCTGTGCTGGGCGGAACACAATCGCTGCATACCAATGCGTTGGATGAAGCAATGGCATTGCCAACCGAGTTTTCAGCACGCATCGCCCGCAACACGCAGTTGATCCTGCAGCACGAAACCGGCGTGACGAAGGTGGTCGACCCGCTCGCAGGATCCTATTATGTCGAAAGCCTCACCAGCGAACTTGCCGAAAAGGCCTGGGCGCTGATGGAAGAAGTCGAGGCGCTCGGTGGCATGACCAAGGCCGTGGACGACGGTCTTCCCAAACGCCTCATCGAAGAAGCCGCGACAAGGCGTCAGGCCGCAGTGGACCGTGGTGAGGAAATCATCGTTGGCGTGAACAAGTACCGGCTGGAGAACGAAGACCCGATCGACATTCTCGATATCGACAACAGCGCGGTGCGCGCAGCACAGATCAGGCGTCTGGAAACGGTTCGCCGTCAACGCAACGCGCAAACGGTGGAGGCCACCCTCTCGGTGCTCACGCAGATTGCGCAAACCGGCAAAGGCAACCTGCTGGAAGCCGCAATCGACGCCGCCCGCGCCCGTGCAACGGTCGGAGAAATTTCCGACGCGATGCGCAGCGTGTTTGGCGACCACGCCGCTGTTCCCGAGGTCGTCCATGATGTCTATGGCGCAGCCTATGAGAACGACCCGGAATATATGACCCTCTGTACCCGGCTGGGAGAACTGGCCACGGTCGTGGGCGGGCAGCCCAAAATGCTCGTCGCCAAACTGGGACAAGACGGGCATGACCGCGGCGCAAAAATCATAGCCTCAGCCTTCGGCGATATCGGCTTTGATGTGATCGCCGGTCCTTTGTTCCAGACACCGGCCGAAGCCGCCGATCTCGCCGTCAAGAACAAGGTGCATGTCGTCGGGATGTCGTCGCTGGCCGCCGGCCACAAAACGCTCGCCCCGCAACTGGTGGAGGCTCTCAAGGCAAAGGGTGCAAAGAATGTCATCGTCATCGTCGGCGGCGTCGTTCCGAGGCAAGACTATCAGTACCTCCTCGACCACGGCGTAGCCGCCGTCTTCGGCCCCGGCACCAACGTGCTGGAAGCCGCCCGTGCCGTCATCGACCTCATGCAAGGTCGGCTTCGCAACAGCTGAACCCAACCCACCCGGCGGCCCTCAACGCAAGGCCACCGGACCACCTTTCACAAAACCGACAAAAACTTGACCACCAACAGACCGAACAGACATTTACCCCTTGCAAGCACCCCGATTGCTGGTTATGAGAACGCCCGCACGAACCTCACAGTTCGTGCCCGCGGAGAGGTGGCAGAGTGGTCGAATGCACCGCACTCGAAATGCGGCATACCTGCAAGGGTATCGTGGGTTCAAATCCCACCCTCTCCGCCATAAATGAATCTAAGCTATCGAAATAGTTAGATGCTCCGAATTTCCTAGTAGTCGTTAAATCAATATTGTGCTCGCAGATTGCCGTTTCCGATTTCGAAATGGTGGATGCGATCATTCAAGTTTAAAGACCCGACAAAATCGGGCCAGCGCGTCCAAGCATCGAGGAAACGCTTACGTTCAGTCGAATAAAATGCGTTCTGCTCCATCAAGCCGAGTGACGCTTTTCACATCGGCGCTGCGCGACCTTCCCGGCCGCAACTCACACAAAAACAGACCATTTGGCGATTGTCATTATAATCGAAGCCCCGTGGGTCGAGCCATGCGCTGGATGAGCCTTTGCGTTCACAAGACATGTCGTAATCAGCACTGTTAACGATCACCCAAAGCGCCGCTGACGGTTTTGCCATCAGCACCAAATCACAACTTCAATCTGAATATTACGCTCTGCCTTAATGCAACCGCACTAGGATAAGAACGCGACCATTGACATCAGAATAACAATCGTAGATCGAACAGTGTCAAGCGAATTCACAGACCATGAACGGTCCATAATCGAATGCCTAGTTAAGATTTTTGATTTTTATAAATATAAAATATTATCCGCCGCTTTATATTTATTTTCGGGAATATAATAACGACTTTTTTTGGCATTCGTAAGTTAAGCCTAGAAATATTTTTGTTTTTTTATTTTATATAGACTGCGCCAATAGTGCATGATGAATCAAATTGCGATGATTTCCAATCGCTTTAGTAAATACCGACAAGACCTCTTAAAGACAAAGATGGCTGAACAAATATGCTTTTGAACGAATTTCGCCTTCGCATTGCCTCGCAGCTCCCGGTTGTCGACGCACGCCTTCCCATTGCTCTTTTCGCTTCGACAGCGCTGATTGCACAACCTTTGGCTGGTGGTGTGGCGCTTGCGAATGATCTGCTGCCGACGGGCGGACAGGTCGTGTCGGGCCAGGTTTCCATCGGCACGTCGGGTTCTGGCATGACGGTTACGCAGGGCTCCAGCAAAGCCATTGTCAACTGGAACGGCTTTTCCGTTGGGCAGGGCAACAGCGTCAATTTCGTACAACCAAATTCGTCGTCTGCCATTCTCAACAGGGTCACCGGCAGCGCGACGTCCAGCATCGCAGGCTCGCTCACCGGCAACGGTCAGGTCTACATCATCAACCCGAACGGCATTGCCATTACCCCAACTGGCACGGTCAATGTGACAGGTGGATTTGTCGCATCCACGCTGGACATTTCAAATGATGACTTCCTTCAGGGCCAATACAGGTTTTCTGGCGATGGCTCCTCGGCTGGCGTCTCCAATGAAGGTGTTGTCACTGTGGGTCGCGGCGGTTACGCCGCGCTGATCGGTGGCACGGTAAAGAATGATGGCTTGATCGCTGTTCCCGTCGGCAAGGCCGGCCTCGGCTCCGGCGAACAGGCGACGCTTGATCTGTCTGGTGACGGCTTTTTGCAGGTCGCGGTCCCAACCAGCAACAGTGCAGAAGGCAATGGCGCGCTGATCGAAAACAAAGGCACCATCTCAGCGGAGGGTGGCACCGTGGTGATGCGCGCCGCCACCGCCCGCAACGCCGCCCGTCATGCAGTCAACCTTTCCGGCTCAGTCGAAGCCGATAGCATTTCCGGCAGCGATGGCGAGATCGTCATTGGCGGCGGTGAAGGTGGCGAGGTCACTGTCTCAGGCAATGCCTCGGCAAAATCATCCACAGGCAAGGGCGGAAAGATCACGGTCACCGGCACATCTGTTGCACTGAATGGTGCAAAGCTGGATGCTTCCGGTGCCAAGGGTGGCGGCAGCGTGAAGATCAGCGGTGGCTCACATGCTTCGGGCGCCACACAACGCGCAAAAACCGTCAGCGTTGGTTCAGCAAGCGCCATCAAGGCAAATGCGACGCAAAGCGGCACAGGTGGCTCTGTCCAGGTTGATGCAGACGTGCTGCATAACACAGGACAGATCGTCGCGACTGGCACCGCAGGAGGCAGCGTCACGCTTGGCGCCAACAGCCTTGTCAATGCCGGTCTCATGGATGTTTCCGGACTTGGTGGAGCGGGCGGCTCGGTCGATATCGTTGCTCGTGACAATTACATCGAAACGACCGCAGGATTGATTCGGGCAGATGGAACCACAGGCGGCGGTGGCGTTTCCATCCAATCCGGGCGTCTTTTCACATCCGGCACGCTTACGGCAAAGGCCTCACAGGGCGTCGGCGGAACGCTGACACTCACAGGTGCCGACATGGACCTCGTCGCCGCGCATCTTGATGCAACGGGTACGGCGGGTGGCGGGCAGATCCGCGTTGGAGGAGATTACCAGGGCGGCGGTACGCTGGCCCATGCCGCCACGCTGGACATCTCACCGGCCACAGTCATCAAGGCGGATGCAACCCAGAGCGGTTCTGGCGGTCGCATTATCCTGTGGTCCGATAATGCCACGACATTTTATGGAACAGCCAGCGCCAATGGAGGATCGCTTTCCGGCAATGGCGGCCTCATTGAAATCTCGTCCAAAGGCTTGCTGACCATGGCAGGAACAGCAAGCGCCTCTGCCAGAAATGGCGCGAAGGGCACTGTTCTGCTCGACCTGAAGAATATCGTCATCAACGATGCCACCGGCGCCCTTGCGCAATACGAATTCATTGATCCAAACCCTTCCGCCGGAAATAGTTTCGGGGAAGAAACCGTCTCACTTTCCACCGGAAACGTGGTGATCTCGTCTTACTACGCAGATTTGAGCGCCACCGATGTGGGCGCGGTCTATCTCTACAACGGCATCACAGGCGCGCTTATCTCGGCACTTTACGGGTCAAAAGCAGAAGACCGGGTCGGAGAGTACGGAATCACCGCACTGACCAATGGCAACTATGTGGTGGCCAGTTCAAGTTGGGATAATGGTTCGGCCATCGATGTCGGTGCCGTGACATGGGGTAACGGCACAACCGGCATCTCTGGTTTCGTGTCCGAGAATAACTCTCTGGTCGGCAGCACGCAAGGTGATCGTGTGGGAACTGACGGTGTCACCGCGCTCGCCAATGGCAACTATGTGGTAGGCAGTATAAGTTGGGATAATGGTTCGACCACCAATGCCGGTGCCGTGACATGGGGCAACGGCACAACCGGCACCGTTGGCAATGTGTCAGCGAGCAACTCTCTGGTTGGCACCAAGCAAGATGATGTGGTGGGCAATGGTCGTATCGTCGGGCTCTCCAATGGCAATTATGTGGTGATGAGTAGGTCTTGGGACAATGGTTCGGTCACGGATGCTGGTGCTGTCACATGGGGCAACGGCAACGGTGGCACCGTCGGTGCCGTGTCAGAGAACAACTCTCTCGTCGGCACCACGCAAAATGATCAGGTGGGGGGTAGCGGCGTCAGCGTGCTCACCAATGGCAATTATGTCGTGCGCAACAGCAATTGGGACAATGGTTCGGTCGTGGATGCCGGTGCCGTGACGTGGGGTAACGGCACAACCGGCACCGTTGGCAATGTGTCAGCGAGCAACTCCCTCGTCGGCACCACGCAAAATGATCAGGTGGGAAGTTACGGCGTCACCGTGCTCGCCAATGGCAACTATGTTGTAAGCAGTTCAAGTTGGGATAATGGTTCGGTCGTGAATGCCGGTGCCGTGACATGGGGCAACGGCACAACCGGCACCGTTGGCAATGTGTCAGCGAGCAACTCCCTCGTCGGCACCACGCAAAATGATCAGGTGGGGAATGGCTCCGTCTATGCACTGACCAATGGCAATTATGTCGTGCGTAGTACCCTTTGGGACAATGATTCAACAGCCAATGTCGGCGCCGTGACATGGGGTGACGGCACAACCGGCATCTCTGGTTCCATTTCCGCGAATAACTCTCTGGTCGGCACCACGCAAAATGATCAGGTGGGGGCTAGCGGCATCACCGCGCTGACCAATGGCAATTATGTGGTCAGCAGCAGGAGTTGGGACAATAATTCGATAACAGATGCCGGTGCCGTGACATGGGGCAATGGCACAACCGGCATCTCTGGTTTCGTGTCCGAGACTAACTCCTTGGTCGGCACCAAAGCCAATGATAATGTGGGGATTGGCGGAGCCATCGCACTCACCAATGGCAATTATGTGGTCAGAAGCTCCAATTGGGGCAACGGTTCGGTCACCAAAGTCGGCGCAGTGACATGGGGCAATGGCCTAATCGGCACCAAGGGAGCCGTGTCAGAATCCAACTCCCTGATCGGTTCAAGGAGCAATGATGCTGTCGGGGGTAGCGGGGTCTATGCCCTCAGCAATGGCAACTACGTGGTAAGTAGCAACACTTGGGACAATGGAGCGACGGCCGATGTCGGTGCACTGACATGGGGCAACGGCTCAATGAGCACTTCTGATTTCGTGGGAGCCAGCAACTCACTGGTCGGACAGTCAATGGGTGACCAATTGTCTTACGATGAGGAAAATTCCTCTGCCGGCATCTTCATTGGCAGAACCGTCAATGACATTACTCATGTTTATGCTGGCCTCACAGATATCAACGCCGCAAATGGCGGACTCACCTACCAAAGGCTTCCCGGCCAAACGCTAACGCTCTCCACTGGTGCGCTAACCTCCATTCTCGATTCGGGTACAAACCTTTCCCTCCAGGCCTCGAACGACATTTCGATCCTGAGTCCTATCATTTCGCTTGGCATGGGCTCGCTCAGCCTGTCCGCTGGCCGCTCCATCATTATATCGAATGAAATTACTGTGGGCGGAAACCTTACCCTGCTGGCCAATGCGCCTCAGAGTGACGGCGTCATCGCGGCAGACCGTGAAACGGGCGCGGCGGCGATCGACACGTCGGGCGGCACTCTCAACGTAGCTGGCACATTCACGGGAACCATCGGAACAGGTGATGGACGCACAGAGAATGCAAGCGGTAATCTAAGCCTCGGCAATATCACCGCTGGAGCCGTGAATCTTGCCAATCTAGGGCTGACCACAGGCACCGCGATCGCGCTCACCGGTAACATCAGTACGGCGGGTAATCAGGCCTATGACGGCGCACTGAAAATCAACGGGGCAGATGTCACGTTGGCCACCGGCCACGGCGGCAAGATCGACTGGAAACAGGAAAGCACATCCTCCATCTCTGCGGGCACCGCCGGCAACAAAATCACCTTCGCTGAAGGTGGTGTGACGACCCGCATTGGCGTGCTGGATACCGCAGACGCCGCCCGCCTCGCCCTCGCTGGTGGCAACGTCAGCCGGACCTATGGCGACGCCAATCCTGCTTTCGGCGGATGGGCCCTCACAGCAGGCGCATTACGGTCGGGCCATACCCTGGACACGCTGCTTACGACAGCGCCAACTCTGAACTGGGCCAACACTGCCGCCGATGCCAACAGCAATGTCGGTAGCTACGAGTACCAACTCAACGGAACCGGTGCGGCTCTTGCGTCGAACGCTCAGGGGTATTTCCTCAATCTGACCCCCGTTACCGGAATGCTCACGGTCAACAAGGCACAGCTCACAGTGACCGCCGCTAACGGTACCATGGTCTATGGTGACGCTGCGTCGAACCTCGGCTACAGCGTATCGGGCTGGAAGAACGGGCAAACGGATAGTCTTCTTTCCAACGTTACCGTCTCGACCGATGCAAACACGTCTTCCAATGTTGGTAGCACATATCAAACCGCTGCATCCGGCGGAACCCTGTCAGGCCAAGCGACGGGCAATTACACCCTCGCTTATGCCAATGGCAGCTTCTCCGTCACACAGGCTGCGCTGACAATCACCGCAGATGACGCTTCGATGACTGCAGGTACGACAGTCCCGACAATCGGCTATAGTGTTGCAGGCTGGAAAGGCAATCACGGCAACAGCCTCCTCAGCAACGTGACGGCCTACACCAATGCAAGAGGCTCGTCGCCAGCCGGATCGCAATATTCTACCTTTGTCGAGGGCGGCACTCTTTCGGATTCTGCTAGCGGAAATTATAACGTGCGCTATCAGGCCGGTCGAATGACCGTGACCGCAGCAAGCAGTGGCAACACAGGTGGCGGAAACGTCATCACCCTACCAACGCCGACAACAATTCCGTCTCTGCCTAATCCGGTCTTTACGTCATCTCCGTCCGGTGGATTTAACCCGGTACAGGTGACAACCGTCGCATCGATTTCGCCGCAGCGCGTATCCTTTAACACGGACATCCAGGCCAGAATCCAACAGGCAGTAGCGACAAGCATGACGATCGAAAGCCCGAAGATGAGCGGGGCAGTCTGCTCGCTCGGACCAAATTTCTCCGTCTCCTGCTCAGCTAACTAAATTACGGTAAGCAATCATGAATGAATTAAAGTCGATATTGTTGGCTGGAGTTGGCTCGGTAGTATTTGCGGCTGCGGCTATGGCCCCGGCAGGCATCGCGCAAGCTCAAACGGCCGGACAGTTGGTTTCACCAACTTACGCACCACCAGCGGTGCGCCCCGTGGACGGTGGCCTCTCGCTGGAAGGCTCCACCGCTCAGGAAGCGCCAAAGGGTGCGGAAAAACTACGCGTTACACCCTCTGGCCTTTCGGTACAGGGGGCGCGACCAGAGCTTGCTGCAGAGACCGCACGGGTGGAAGCTTCGCTGAAAGGCAAGCAGGTCACCGGTGCCGATCTGTTCGCCGCCGCGCGACAGTTGGAGGAAATCTACGCAAAGGCTGGCTTCATTCTTGTTCGCGTCAGCCTGCCACCGCAAACAATCAAGAACGGCATGCCTTTGCGCCTCGTCGTAACGGACGGTCAGGTCGAGGCAATCGATGCTTCAGCTCTGTCGCCGGTCGTCCGCAGCCGTATCGAGACAATGCTCTCACCGCTGGTCGGCAAGTCAGGCCTGACAAAGGCTGACGTCGAGCGAAAGCTCCTGCTTGCAGGAGACATGCCCGGCGTCATGCTCAAGTCGACCCTCAAGGCTGGCTCCAAGCCGGGCAGCACCATCATTGTCATTGATGGCCGTTATGATGCCATGACGTCGACGGTAACGTTCGACGACAGTCTCGGCCGTAATCTTGGCACCTTCGCCATGGGGCTGGGGGTAGACTTCAACAGCATGCTCGGCCTTGGTGAGGTTGGTTATCTCCGCATGACCGGCTATCCCGGCTTCAACAACAGCATTGCTTCAGATGATCCGCGCAACCGTCAGATCGTCGCAGGCTTTACCCTGCCTCTGGGTATGGACGGCGCATGGCTGAACATGGAAGGCGTTGACAGCCGCACCAATCCCACGTCCGATTTCGCCTACACGATGGAAGATCACTATGAGCGGCTATCAACCAAGCTAGGCTATAGCTGGGTTCGTTCGCGTGATTTCAATACGAGCTCCGTCATCGCCTATGATGTTTTGCGAGAGCGACAGAAGCTGGATCTGGCTGGTACCTCCACACCCTTCACCGAAGATCAACTGCGCGTTTTCCGCCTGTCTCAAACGGCTGACGTCATTCTCCCCTGGGGTGCTTCAGTTGGCGGCAACCTCAGCGCATCCTTTGGCGTCGATTCATTTGGCGCACGTTCAGCCACATCGGCACTTCCCCTTTCACGCGATGGCGCGGAGCCGGACTTTTCGAAGTTGGAACTCGCCGTCAACTATGGCCAGTCCATGCTGAACGAGCGCGCCCACCTGACGATCGCAGGAAAGGCACAAACCTCATTTGGTGACTCCCTTGCATCATCAGAGCAATTCGGTATTGCCGGTTTCGACTGGTTGTCGGCCTTTGACGGTGGCAAGCTCCAGGGCGATGGCGGTGTGGCGACACGCGCGGAGGTCAGCTTTCCCATCGTGCTCGGCATGACGCCTCCATTTGGCGGGGCGGTGGCACCCTATATTTTTGGTGCGGCTGGATTGACCAAGCTTGAGAAGCCAAGCGCTGTCGAAGATGCCATCACCCGTGCAACGAGTTTCGGTGCTGGACTTCGTGTCGGCCTTTCAGAACAGGCGACGCCTCATTCCACCACTCTGACGCTGGAATATGCCCATGGGACAGCCACGGGGCTTGAAGCAGAGAACCGTTTCAATCTGCGCTTTAACGCAACATTCTGAACCGGCATCATCTTACGTCATTTGCGCGGCCGCTCCTGCTAGCAGGCCGTGCATAGTCTTAAAAGCAAAGTAATTCGAGAAATTTATGCGTACCACAATTTCCCTCCCATTCGCCGCTGCCGTCCTGAGCGCAGCGCTCGCCATTTGTTCCCCCGTCGCTGCGCAGGACGCTTCGAAAACCGCGCCAGCCGCAGCGAAGGGAGATGCTCCCAAGCCTATCATCGCGTCTGAGCCGACCGTTACCACCGCACTTTACGGTTCCTGGACATTGCGTTGCATGCAGTTGCCGCCCTCTCAAGGTACCGAAGGCAAAACGGCCCGTCCCGCCGCACAAAGCTGTGAAATCATTCAATCCGTTCAGCTTCAGGGCCAAGCACAGCCTATCGCACAGATAGCTTTGGGCCGATTGCCCAATGACAAGGACTTCACCTTAACCGCGCTTTTGCCGGTCAACATTGCCATTCCCGGTGCCGTTCAGATATTCGGCAACGGCAAGTCGGATGCAGAGGCAAAGAGCATGCTGACGCTTGCCTGGCACAAATGCAGTGCCGGCGCCTGTGTCGCGACAGCTAAGCCGGACGCCGCAACACTCGCCATTTTCCGCAAGGAAGAGGCTGGCCAGCTTCGCTTTGTCGATGCAAGCGGCAAGGTGCTTGGTATTCCCGTATCCTGGTCCGGGTTTGAGCAGGCGATTGACGCGCTTGCCAAGAAGGACTGAAGCAATAAACAGCACACCGACCCGCCGGGCGTATCATCATCCCAGCGGGTTGGCGAAGACCTGCCGCTGGAGTGACATCCGGCGGCGATGAGAGCCGGGGCGGCGAACACCCATGGTTTTACCAGCCCGACGTTCGCCCATTCGGTGGCGATCCATCAAACCAGCGACAGCTTTCCGCCCTGCTGCGGGCGTAACCACTTCTTTCCTAAAATGTTTTCAAAGCGGCATTATCGAGGATGTCACCCCCAGAAACCGCTTCAGCTAAGCGGTCTCGTCCTTTAGCACGTTCAGCCGCTTGGCTCGGAATACGTCCACGCCGTCGAATTTGGCCTGCAGCGGGCAATGAAATATGGCAAGCAACAGGGCTGGAGACTTTCGGTTTCGGACAAAGAGCTTGATGCTCAAGGGTATGGTCCTTTGCTCGGTTGAATGCTCGGACAGTAACATCGTGATGGAGCCGACCAAACGTTCCCGTGGTGATGGATTTGAGGGCACACTGCGCCGGGAAAAGGACTATGTCATCATTCCCAAGGATAGCAGCAACGAAGACATCGGCGCCAACCTCCGTGTTGCGCTGAGCCGCTGCTTCGGTTGACCACCCCAAGCTGAACTCGTGCTGCTGCGCGCGCGTTACGCAGCGGGGACTGAATGTCCATGTGGAATGGTAGGGACGAGTGCGGGCTTCGCGCATACGCCCAGCCAAGGCATCACAAACGCAACGTGCAAAGCTGCAGCAAGGGCTCTGGCTTGTGACTCAAGCAGCGTGCACAAAAAAGCCGGACCAACCACGGCACATGTCGAATGACGGCTGGCTGAGAGAGAATTTCCGACCGGTCCGCAAGACATCGCGGACGATGGTGAGCCCGTGCGTCGGAGTGCTAGCCAGTGTCCTTGCAACAGAGCAACACTCTAAATGCATATTTCCATAAAATGCAATTACATATTTTCTATATGACTTAGCTACGAGGTCAATACTAATAAATATCAACGACAATACTTAAAAAACAAGACGGTATTCGATCGACTGTCGGTCGATATACTGGCAGAGCATAAGCGGTCGATATCAACCTTTACGCGCACCTCGCAGATCGCTTTCCAAATCATCGCTCGTCGCCATTTCGCCGCCATATGTCGTTGTCGCGTTAGTCGAATAGCTATGTTGATGTTCTGCTGATGGGGTTGAGGTGCATTGTCTTTCGGCATGATCTTTTGAGGAGAAAGAGGTTTGGCTGATCAGGCGAGCATTTGAAACGTCGTATCTGAACTCGGAGGAGAGTTAGGAATGAGCAGGAACAGAGGTGTAGTGTATTTGCGGCCGGGGAAGGTCGAGGTGAGAGATATCGATGACCCCAGGCTTGAGGCGCCGGACGGCCGTCGGATAGAGCATGGCGTGATCCTGAAGGTCATTTCCACCAATATTTGCGGGTCCGATCAGCACATGGTGCGAGGTCGCACGACGGCCTTGCCGGGTCTTGTGCTGGGCCATGAGATTACCGGTGAGGTTATCGAAAAAGGCATCGATGTCGAGATGCTGGAAGTTGGCGATATCGTTTCCGTGCCGTTCAACGTCGCCTGTGGTCGGTGCCGCTGCTGCAAGTCGCAGGATACTGGCGTGTGCCTCACCGTCAATCCATCACGCGCAGGCGGAGCCTATGGTTATGTCGATATGGGCGGCTGGATCGGTGGCCAGGCCCGTTACGTGACCGTGCCCTACGCCGATTTCAATCTGTTGAAATTCCCGGATCGCGACAGGGCTCTGTCGAAAATCCGTGATCTCACGATGCTGTCGGACATCCTGCCCACGGGTTTTCACGGGGCGGTTAAGGCTGGTGTCGGTGTCGGATCGACAGTCTATGTTGCAGGGGCCGGTCCAGTCGGTCTCGCAGCCGCCGCCTCAGCGCGCATTCTGGGTGCTGCTGTCGTCATGATCGGGGATTTCAACAAGGATCGCCTTGCCCATGCCGCCAAGGTCGGATTTGAGCCGATCGATCTGTCCAAGAGCGACCGGCTCGGGGAAATGATTGCTGAGGTCACCGGGAGCAACGAGGTCGATAGCGCTATCGATGCCGTTGGGTTCGAAGCCCGCGGACATTCCGGCGGCGAGCAGCCGGCGATCGTTTTGAACCAGATGATGGAAATCACCCGCGCAGCAGGCTCGATCGGCATTCCAGGTCTCTACGTCACGGATGACCCCGGCGCGGTTGATGAAGCAGCCAAAATCGGCAGCCTGTCCCTTCGCCTGGGTCTTGGCTGGGCGAAGGCGCAGTCCTTCCACACCGGCCAGACGCCCGTGCTGAAATACAATCGCCAGCTCATGCAAGCGATCCTTCACGACCGGCTGCCGATTGCAGACATCGTCAATGCAAAGATCATTTCGCTTGAGGACGCCGCGCAGGGCTATGAAAGCTTTGATCAGGGAGCGGCGGTGAAATACGTGCTGGACCCACATGGAGACCTGACAAAGGCCGCCTGATCTGCTCGAGCGGCACTCAAAATGGCTACACTTGCCCTCCGCACGCGGCAGGGCAAGTGCAGTATTCTCGGCTGAATTGCCATTCCCGGCAAGCCAGAGGATGCGAAAGAGGAGAACCCACTTTCGCATCCTGTCTCACGACGCTGGTCAAGCGGAGTGACGGAACTCCTCATCATACGCGTCTGGTCCACCCATCGACATATCCAGCGCGAAGCCTTTCGCACGTGCCTGCTGTGACTGCAGGGAGTGATCCTTGGCAGAAGGGCGGGGGGATGCGGCTGGTTTCGCTGTGCTCCGTGGTTGTGGATTTGACCGGGATGGCTGTGCGGAACCGGTGCGATCGACCTTGAAGAAGGAAATGCTCGCCTGAAGTTCTTCGGCCTGTGCGGCCAGTTCTTCTGATGTTGCCGACATCTCTTCGGACGCACCCGAGTTCTGCTGCGTTACCTTATCAAGCTGCTGAATGGCCTCGTTGATCTGGCTTGCACCAATATCCTGTTCGCGGCATGCAGCTGAAATCTCGGCCACCAGTTCCGCGGTCCTGCGAATGTCGGGAACGAGGCGGTTCAGCATGTCACCGGCTTCGGTCGCAACCTGAACGGTTTCACCCGACAGCTCCGAAATTTCGGCCGCTGCGGCCTGACTGCGTTCTGCCAGCTTGCGCACTTCAGATGCAACGACCGCAAAGCCCTTGCCATGTTCACCGGCGCGTGCGGCTTCCACAGCAGCATTGAGAGCAAGAAGGTCGGTCTGGCGCGCAATTTCCTGCACGATGGATATCTTTTGGGCGATGGTGCGCATGGCGGTTACCGCACGTCCCACGGCCTCGCCGCTCACTTCCGCATCCTTGGAAGACTGGCGGGCAATCTTTTCGGTCTGGGCGGCGTTGTCGGCGTTCTGCTTGATGTTGGCGGCCATCTGTTCCATCGAAGCAGATGCTTCTTCGGCAGAAGACGCCTGTTCTGTTGCGCCCTGCGAAAGTTGTTCGGAGCTGGAAGAGAGTTCCTGGCTGCCGGATGACACATTGCCGGCTGCGGCAAGCGCGTCAGTGACAACACCGCGAAGGCGTTCCACCATTTTCTGGAGAGCGAGGCCCAGTGTGTCATTTTCCGAAAGAGGTTTGGGAGTAACGGTCAGATCACCGTTTGAAATCAGGTCCGCAACCTTGGATGTCTCGCGCAGATTTCCAACCATGCGAAGCATCGCCTGACCGAGCACATCCTTATCGGAGAGTGGCTTGACGTCCTTAGACAGGTCGCCCTCGGCGATCGTGCTGGCAACGTCGGCGGTTGCGCGCAGATTTCCAGTCATGATGTTGATGCGGTTGACCAGATCCTTGACCTCGTCATTCGTCTTGATATCGACGTCCTGGTTGAGGTCTCCGAGAGAAATAGCTTCGGCAACGACCATGATCTTGCGCAGACCGCTGCTGATACCAAGGGCGATCCAGAGAGCCGTGCCGACTGCAATGACGACAGCTGCCAACGAAATGATAATCAGCAACATGCGGGTTTGCAGATAGTCAGCATTCTGAGACGCTTTGGCATTCTCAAGACGTGTGCGGTTCATGGAGACGCCCTGCTCGAGCTTCTGCGTCAGCGCATTTGCAGCGGTGCGGCCTTCTTCCGACGAGTAGGCGGATGCGGCAGATGTGTTGCCTTGACGGACGTATTCCCGAACGCGGTTGTCACTGGCTTCAAACGCCTGGGTGATCGCCTGGAGCTCAGACCAGTAGCCGCGCGTCTCAGCGCTGGCTGTGGCTGCCATGTCGTTGATCATCTTGTCCATCTCGGACCGTAATTCGTCGCTTGTGGCGATGTGTTTTTGGACTTCCTGCGGTGTCGCTGCCAGAATGATATTTTTCTGAGCGCGTACCGTGGAAATCGACAGGGCATTGATCTGGTGTGTCTTGTCCAGACGCACGACCGTGCCGTCCACCACATCATCCATTGCGTCCTTGGCAACGCCAAGGCTGAAGGTGCCGTATGCAGCAATTCCGGCGAGCATAAAGATCAAAAATCCGAATGAAACTGCAAGTTTCATTTTAATCGTAAATCGCATTTTAGACTTCCTTAGAGAGGTCGATAATTTTATTACGAGAAGCGCCGTTCACTTTCGTGTCTGGCTATGGCTCAAACAGGGTTCGACACTCCATTCTCCTGAGAAATCTATCGAACATCGAATAAGTCGACGCGTTCAGAGGTAGATGTTCATTTGAGATTCGACTGCGGCACCTGATCTTTTTGAAAGCTCCCATGAGGACGGGGCGCAACGCGCCTTCCTGTTGGACATAGTATTCCCATCTCAACGCCGTGTGCGCAGACCGCCACTCCCAAAGCGGCAAGCACACACGCGCATCGATGAAATCGATTTGCAATTTTCGACAAGCGGGCAGGCTGGCAGGGGCGTAAACACTCCAGCAGTCAACCAGATTGAAGAACTATTTTGGGAGGGAAACTGCTGCTCTCATCATGTGATCAGCGGGGTGCAGTAACTTCACAAACCATTGAATTTACGAAGTGACTTTCCACGTAGAGGACTAAAGTAGTTACAGTTAACAGGAGTTTAAAAAGCAAATGCGAAACTTCGCCCATTGGCACCGAAGCACTGCGCCAACATGCGGAAATGACGATCCAATCGATATGATAATTCTCGACACGAGCCGACAGTGTGGCCTGTTTTTGGCAGACTAGGCGAGCTTGCCATCCTGTTTTCGCATCAATTGACGCACTTACCCCGCTGGCGCATCCGGCCAATAAATCAGGCCGTTCCGGTTGTTATTCCTGCTGGGAAGAATAGGTCCAAGACGAAGGCTGGATGGAGTCTGATCGCTATCCACCGGGTTTTCGATCAGCTGGTAATTGGCCGACCTGAACAGGCTTTACAACTCAGTTGGACATGTTGGCCGACAGATTTCTGTCTAAAAAATAGAGCTCTGAAACTGACTGGATGACCGCCATTTACGCCGAAATATGACGTAAATGGCATGACGCCTTTTGCCTCTCAGAGTTGTTTATTTCTCGCAACCTGAGACAGCATGCGCTCTGCTTCACGCGTGCGGGCGCAAACGAGCGCGTCCCAGATCTTCTTTCCAAAAGAGCTACGTGCGTGGTTTGAATTGCGGTTCATTTGATTGCTTTCTGGTTTGCATTCTGAGCCTATTGATAAATCAGGCAGGCGGAAAGTTGCAGTCGAAAGCTTGCATCGCTGCATTGCGTTTTTGTCTTGATGAAAGCTTCAACAGCTAGGACGATGCAGTAAGGTGAGGTCACCCCGCAAAACCTTGCCGCAGATAAGGCGACCGAGAGAGTTCGAGAAAGCATGCAGCTTCCCATCAAATCGATTCTGGTTTTTCATGCTGCGGCAAGAGCTGGAAGCATTTCACGCGCTGCGGAAGAACTGAGTGTTACTTCGTCGGCTGTCAGCCAGCAGATTCAGGTGCTTGAAGGCCAGCTTGGGGTAACGCTGCTTGCAAAGGCTGGTCGCGGCATCATGTTGACAGAGGCGGGCGAACGATATTTTTCGATGATTGCCGATCAGATCGAACGTATCGAAGAGGCCACTGGCACCATCAGGGGCTTCAGGTCAGTCACGACACTGACCGTGCGGGCCACACCCACTCTCTCCAACAAATGGTTGCTGCCACGGCTCGGCACTTTGCTTGATACGCATCCCGACCTCGAACTGCGCCTTGATGGCACCAATGAACCAACGGATTTCAATCAGGAAGCAGTCGACATCGAAATCCGGCATGGTGATGGGCGTTGGCCGGGCCTTTTCGTGGAGGGCATAGCGGAAGAGCAGTTTTATCCGGTTTGCTCTCCGGATTACGCGGCAGCTGGCAGCTTGAGCGCGCAGGACCTACTCGAACACCGCCTTATCCATTCGGTAAAATCGCAAGCCCAATGGAACAGCTGGTTCCCTTTGGCCCAGGTCTCTCCAAAGGAACGATGGCACCGTATTCTTTTCGACAGAAGCCATATGGCCATTGATGCCGCAGTTCGGGGAATGGGTATTGCTCTGGAGAGCACCCTCATGATGGGCGATGAGATTGAACGTGGGCGGCTGGTCTGCCCGGTCGCTTCGCCACCCACGGTGAGGATCACGACGCAGTGGATTGTTTGCCCGCGAGATCACCTTCGGCAGAAAAAGGTGCGCATCTTTCTCGACTGGTTGCGGCTTGAACGAGAGACCTGGCAGGCAATCTACCCACTGGGCGCCCTGCCAGCTTAGCTAATCCTTGCTCTTGAGGATCGCCCATCCTGGACGATCCCGAAACTCGAAGGGCGAACGCCTCAGTACATGCCCAGCAGTCGGATCGGCCCCAAGGTCAAGACTGGAAACAGCACGAGGGCAAATATAGCCAGCGTCAGCACCGCCATTGGCCCAAGCGATCCGCGGATAACATCCTCGACACTCATATTCGCCACCTGAGCCGCCGCAAACAGGCAAACACCGACGGGTGGCGTTACAAGCCCGAGCGTCAGCGTCATAACCGTAACGATCAGGAAATGCATGGGATCGATACCGAGCGCCTCTACGGGAGGCATCAACACAGGAATGAGAATGAACATGGCCGGGATTGCTTCCATGAAGATGCCGATGATCAGCAGGAAGACAAAGATAACGAGCATGCCCGTCATGGGGCCGAGGTTCATGCCTTTCAGCAGCTCGGCAACCTTTTCCGGCAAACCGTCATAGGTGAAAACCCAGGCTGCGATCTGCGACGTCGCAGCGATGAAAAGGATCGTCCCGGAAATACGCGCGGTTGAGATCAAAATCTCCGGCAATTCTTTGATCGGCAGCGTCCGATAAACAAGAACGCCGAGGATGCCGACATAGACCACGGCAATTGCAGCGGCTTCCGTTGGCGTGAACAGGCCGCTGGCGATGCCGATGATCAGGATGAGCGGTGTCAGCATCGGCAGAATGGCGCGAAGACCCGTCACGATAACGACGCGCATGTTGAAAGGTGAAGGCGGATTATAGCCGTAATAGACCGAATAGATGTGGTTGTAGACCATGAAGGCAAAGGCGATAAACAGACCCGGCACCAGACCTGCAACCAGCAGCGTTCCAATCGAAACATTCGCAATCGAGCCTGCAATCACCACCAGGATCGATGGTGGAATGATCGACGACAGCGTTGCCGTGCAAAGCGTCATGCCAACGGCATAGCCTTTGGGAAAGCCGTGGCGCTCCATGGCCTTGATTTCGATGGCACCAACGGAGGCAATATCGGCAACCGATGAGCCGGAAACGCCGGAAAAGATGACCGACGAGATGACGTTGACGTGACCCAGGCCGCCCGGCAACCAACCCACCATTGCCTCCGCAAAGTCAAAGATGCGTTCTGCGACACGCCCACGCTCCATCACCGTACCGACGAGAATGAAAAGCGGCACTGCAACGAGCAAAAACGAATTCATCGACGAGAACATCGTCTGCGACAGGAGATCGAGCGGCATTGAAGTGTAGATTGACAAAGTCGCGACACTGGCAAGAGCCAAAGCGACGGCCAGCGGAATGCCGAGCATGCTCAGCCCGAAAAAGGAGACGAGAAGAAACACCGACATGGTCTAATGTCCTGACGTGATGGACACATCGGCGTGGGCAATTTCGCCCGCCGGAAGTCCGAGTTCTGGAAGTGCGATCAAGTCGCGACGGCTTTGCAGAGAATCGATGATCGCCAGGATTGCGATGACCGCCGCCACCGGCATCACCATGCCAATAAGCCACATCGGTATAGGCAGCGTCGCAGCCGTTTCATTCATCATGACTTGCTGGCGCATGAGCGTGAACCCGGTCCAACCCATCAGACCGAAGAAAAATACGGACGAACCCACATAAATCGGAACCGCCAGATGCTGGAACAGGCGCCGACCCATCACGAGAAAGATGACGACACGGGCGCTTTCAACGGTTCGAAAACCGGCTGCAAGGCCAAGAAAAACCATCCAGATGAAAAGAAAGCGAGTGGCCTCCTCGGTCCAGGGAAGGGGATGGCCCGACAACCGGCCGATGACCTGCAACAGCACGACGATCAACACGCCGCCACAGGCGACACCAGCTGCAACATCCGCAATGATTTTGACCACGGTACCCAGCAGCGAACTCACGGAACTACGCATGTAAATGCCCTTTCAAGGAATAATGAAAAGATGGGAACCGACACGTTGCACTGAGCACAACGTGTCGGAAAAGCATCAATTCGTCTTGATGAAAGTGCGCGTGCGATCGAAGAAAGACTGATCCTTGACCAGGGATGAGAATTTGTCGGAAAGACCTGCCGCGACATCGACAAAGGCCTTGCGCTGCTCGTCGGTCAACTCGTTGACCTCCATACCATTCGCCTTCAAGGTCGCGATGGATTTTGCGATGTCGCCATTATCGTTTTCAGCTTTCCACGCTTCCGTTTCTTTGGCGGCATCGTTCAGTGCGGCCTTGAAAGCGTCGCTCAAGCCATCGTAGCGCGCAGGGTTCATGCCAAGCACCCAGGCATCCGCAATGTGGTTGCTGATCGTCACGTATTTCTGGACTTCGTAAAGCTTTGCGCTGACCGGGACGTTGATCGGATTTTCCTGACCGTCAACGACGCGCAACTGCAATGCGTTGTAAACTTCTGCGAAGGCCATAGGGGTCGGTGCCGCCCCCATAGCGCCGAAAAATTCGACCCACAATGGATTGTTCGGAACGCGCAGCTTCATGCCCTTCATGTCAGCGGGAGACGTGATGGCAATCTTGGAATTGGTGATCTGGCGAAGCGGCCGTGACCAGAGATCGAGACCCTTGATCCCGATTTTGCTCAGATCGGATTGCAGCTCCTGTCCAAGGTCGCTGTCGAGATAGCTGCGCAGCTGTTTGATATCGCGGAACTGATAGGGAATGGCAATTGCCGTGAATTTCGTGTTGAAGGTTGCGTAAAGCGATGTCGAGTTCAGCAACAGGTCAAGCGAACCGCCAGCCAGCTGCTTCACGCCAGCCGATGGGTCACCGCCGTAGAGCGTGCCGTTGGGGAAGACCTTGATGGTCAATTCACCCTTCGTCTTGGCAGAAACAATTTCTGCGAATTTCTTCGCGGCAACTGTAATTTCAGATGTGTCTGCGTCTGGCGTGGAGAGTGTCAGCGTTTCCGCATGTGCGATAGAAACGGACATAAGCGCCGCCGCAGCGATCAAGCTACGAATCCCGTTATATTTCATTGTCATTCCTCCCGTTGGTGGTCATATCGCACGCATTCAACAGTTTGACTGTGAATTCATACGCTGTATTTCGCGGATAATTCCGCTGTGATCCAGTTCGCCATCGCCATTGTCGACCATAGCCTGGAAAAGTCGGTCGACCTCCTCGCCGACCGGTAGTGTCAAGCCACGGCTTCGCGCAAATGCCAGAGCCGTGGATGTATCCTTCACCTGATATTTAGCCGGTCCACCCGGCACAAAATTCCCTTCAACCATGCGCAGACCATGCTGGCGGAAGACGGTGGAGTCGGCAAAGCCTCCAAGCAATGCTTCGCGGACCTTGGCCGGGTCCGCACCGCCGCTGTTAGCAAGCGTTAGTGCCTCGGCGATAGCGCAGATCGTTGACGCCACGATCAGTTGGTTTGCGAGTTTCGTCAGCGCACCGCTGCCCAAAGGGCCGACATGTGTGACACGTCCAAGATGGGAAAAGACAGGTCGAAGACCGTCCACAACTGACCCTTCACCACCGGCCATAATGGCCAAAGTGCCTTCGGTTGCCCCCTTCTCTCCGCCTGAAACCGGCGCATCGACACAGAAGACGCCGCGCTCTCTAGCAGCCTCAGCGATGCTTACGGCTGTTTCCACCGGAATGGAGCTCATAACCACGAGCACCGATCCCGCCGCCATCGCCTCTATGACGCCGCCCTCGCCAAGCAGAACCGCTTCGCAAACCGGCCCCGAGCTCAGCATACAGACAACCACCGTGGCCATGGACGCGGCATCTGCTGCAGTGGCGACCGTGGCTACGCCCCTGCCATGCAGCGCCGCTGCCTTTTCCAACGTCCTGTTCCACGCCTTGACCGTGTAGCCTGCCTGCGCCAGGCGACCGGCCATGTGTGCGCCCATGATGCCGGTGCCGAGGACGGCAATGGTCGTGTCACGCCTTTGCCCGTCCATTTCGCTCATGGGTATTGCCTTGTGGAAAAGCGGACGGGCCGCTCTTCCACGATCAATGGCGGGAAGGCGTCTCGAAACCGACCGAGATGCGGCGTTTCCAGATGCGCGTCGAATGCTTCCCGGCTGTCATAGACTTCGTAGAAGACAACGACGTCGTCAGAGCCTTGCGGGCAGATCACATCGAACTGGTGGCAGCCCGGCTCATCTGCCACAGAATGCTTGGCATCATCCTTTGCTGCTTCCAGAAAGGCGGCCAGGCAACCCGGCTTTATCTGGAACTCTGCGATGACCACGAAGGCCTTGTTGTCTAGCGTTGTCATGGGGCTCACTCCGCCGCTATTTTGGCAGGACGGAAGCGATTTTCCATCTCCTGGCGAAGCGCAACGACATCGAGGTCACTCACAAGTTCCACGTCATCGAAGGACACGATCTGGTCCTTCTTGATCGCGCGCTTGAGTCTGACGTTATGTGCAAGCCCGATCGGAAGCGCCTTGAGGTCCAGACTGCGGCTGGCCGGAATGGCATTGGCCCAAACGGCGTAACCGCCCTCACCGTCCAGCATCTCGCCCGGCTGCATGTCCTTCTTCGCGGTTGCAACCGCATCGCCGCGAAACTCCTTCGAGCATCCGGTCGGCTCATTGCGCAGAACGGCAGACAGAACGCTGATGGATGTTTCAAGGCCAATGATGTGGAACGGACGCCACATGGACGCGTACCAGCCGGATGGATCCGTCAGAAGGCCGTATTGCTTGAAGCAGGCACGCGCATATTCATTATGCGCCTTGAATGTGACGAAGACACCGTAACGGATGTTGTTGAAGACCTCGCGGCCATCGGGCTCCTGACTGGCCGCGATATCGACCAGACCCGAGCGTGCCATGCGGCCGCCGTCGGCAACCGGGCGGAACACGCGAGCCAGATCATGCAGGCCTGCTGGCGGGAAGGCCAGGCCGTCATCCGGGCAATCAAGGCCGGTCCCGTTGGCAACCGCCGCCATCTCGATCGCAGCCTTGGTGCCATCGGTGAAGGAGTTGTAAAGCTTTGGATTGAGATTGTCCGCCGCCACTTGCTCCTCTGTCCATCCGAACAGGCCCCAGACCGTATCGGGGGTCGAATAGCGATAGCGCGGCTCAAAATTCATGCCTTTGCCCGCCGATGTGATTTCAAAGCCTGTTGCTCTGGCCCAATCGACGAGTTCACAAATGAGGGCTGGCTGGTCACCATACGCCATGGAGTAAATCAGGCCCTTGGCACGAGCCTTTTCCGCGAGGATGGGCCCCACCATCACGTCAGCTTCCACATTGACCATGACCACATGCTTGTTGTGTTCGATAGCGCCAAGTGCATGGCGCGTGCCTGCAATCGGGTGGCCGGTCGCCTCGATAATGCATTCAATCTCGCCGCATTCAAACAGCGCCTTGACATCGTCAGTGACGAAGGTCGTGCCGTTCTTGATGGCATCTGCGGCGCTCGTGGCGGAATACCGCTCCTTTCGCCAGCCCACCCGGTTCATGGATTCTTTGGCTTTGCCGACGTCGAGATCGGCAACGGCAACCATATGGAAGCCGTCGATCCGTTGCGCCTGAGCAAGGACCATGGAGCCGAACTTGCCGGCACCGATCAGTCCAACCCTGACCGGCTTGCCGCCCGCGGCCCGCAACGAAAGAAGAGAATACAGGTTCATTAAACAAAGTCCTCAACTAGGGAATGAATGTGAGGAGTGCTCTGCTTGGCAAAGCTGCACGATTTCACCAAAGCAAAGCTCGCGCTTCGCTGGTCCAAGGTGGCGTCAATGCTGTTTCAATCTCCTCCAAGAAGCACCGGCAGAACCGCCACTCCCAGCTGCCTCCCAAGCAACTTGTATTAAACCTATGTTAAGGGAGAAATTAGCTCAATTTAGAAAGTCGTAAAAACATATTAGATTTTCTAATCTATTGGCCAGCAGTTGAACTGCAGTTTTCGAGCCGAAGGCCTGCACGCCCCCTCGCTCCTGAACCGTCTGACCAAACCACTGCGTATTATTTGCCGCTGCCATCTTTGAATTAGGCGCCGGGCATGTAAGAACCCTTGCAAGTGTTGAAAGGCAGCAGCGATATGCCTCTTGACCCTGTGCGGGCTGCACAAACATTTGGGGGTGTTATGGTATCGTCTGTTACGGTTGAGGATGGCCTCAAAATTGCCGGTGTCGGCGCGTTTCAAAAGCGGCTTTTTGCGATTTTTGGCCTGGTCTGGGCAGCGGATGCCATGCAGGTTCTGGCAATCGGCTTCAGCGCGCCGTCCATTGCCAAGAGCTTCGGCGTCACCGTGCCGCAAGCCCTGCAGACGGGCACGTTTTTCTTCCTCGGCATGCTGGTTGGCGCATTCGCGTTCGGGCGGTTGGCGGATCGGATCGGTCGGCGGCCGGTCTTGTTCATCGCCATCATTCTCGATGCAGTTTGCGGCGTGGCCTCGGCCTTCGCGCCAGATCTGCAATGGCTTATCGTCGCACGTTTTCTAACCGGTATCGGGGTCGGTGGAACGTTGCCGGTTGATTATGCGATGATGGCCGAGTTTCTGCCCTCCGACCGACGCGGACGCTGGCTGGTTTTTCTTGAAGGGTGCTGGGCCATTGGCACGGTGGCGCTGGCGCTTCTGGCTCTTGTGGCGGGCACACAGGGCGGCGAAGCCTGGAGAACGATCTTTTTCGTAACCGGCCTTCCGGCGCTGATCGGCATTCTGCTGCGCCTTTACGTTCCGGAATCGCCCTTCTACCTCAATCAGAAGGGACGCTCGGATGAAGCACGCAAAGTATTGCAGAGGGTGGCGAACACCAATGGCAACACGGAGGAGATTCCGCCTTTAGCCCCGCAGGCGCGGCAGCGCACCGCGCTGACCGACTTATTCTCAAGCACTCTGCGCCGCAGAACGCTCTATCTCATGCTGGCATGGCTGCTGATCTCGGTGTCCTATTACGGCGTGTTCGTCTATCTACCGGTCAAACTGGCGGCAGATGGCTTCGGCTTCGTGCGCGGTCAGGTCTTTCTGGTGTATCTGGCCATTGCCCAGTTGCCAGGCTACGCGCTTGCGGCCTACGGCGTGGAAAAATGGGGACGCAAGCCCACGCTGATCGGCTTCCTGTTGCTCAGCGCCATCGGCACCTTCGCCTTTGGCCTGGGCCAGAGTGCTGAGATCGCCGTCGCTGCCAGCCTGCTGCTCAGCTTTTCGCTGCTTGGCACTTGGGGCGCGATTTACGCATTCACACCCGAGCTTTATCCCACAGCCCTTCGCGCCACTGGCATGGGCACAGCCGGGGCCGTGGCGCGCTTTGGTGGATTGCTGGGACCGCTCATCGTCGCGCCGCTGATGGTCTCGAATTTTGGACTGGCGCTTGGGCTTATCTCTGGCTTGCTGGTTCTCGCCGCTGCCAGCGTCTGGCTTATTGACGCAGAATCGAGACATCAGGCCCTCGAATAGAGCCTGATGTCTGCCCGTATTCTATCGCTTTTTGAGCAATGCCACGCCGAGGCCACCAGCAAGCTGTGCGGGGTTGATCGTCTCGCCGAGCTGCCATTCCGTCCTTGTCAGCACGTCCACATAGGTGTGGTTGGCAAGTTCGGGCGGAAGCGCAATCTCGACAGATGAATAGGACCTCTTCCCATCGCCGTCGGTCTGCATCGTCATGCGTTGCGCAATGGTGATGAGAGCCGCGTCCGGGCTTACCCGTGCAAAGGCAACAAAATGGCCAGCGCCTTCGCCCTGTTCAACCAATGGAACATAGGTGCCGGCACCAAACAGTTGCGGTATTTTCTGGCGCATCGGCAACACGGTGGCGATCAGATGCTGTTTCAGTTCAAGGCTTGAGCTGTGCTCACCTTTATCCAACTGCTTCTGAAACGTGTCGAAGTCCGGCATACGCCTGTTATCAGGGTCCACAAGGCTGAGGTCAAAACCTTCACTGCCCTGATAGATGTCTGGAATGCCCGGGGCGGTCAACTTTATCAGCGTCTGCGCCAGACTGTTGGCAAGGCCCGCCTTGACGAAAGGCTCCAGCGTATCGTTGAAGTCGTTGAGAAACGCGCTGTTTTGCTGCGCAAGAAGATCGCGCACATAGCCCGCAACCGCATCTTCATAGGCCCCGTTGTTCTCGCCCCAATCCGTGCGCAGCTTGGCTTCACGCAATGCCTTCTCAAGATAGGCAAGAAAGCGTTCTTCCAATTCCTTTAGCGCTTTTTCATCCGTCCAATCGAATTCGACAGGCCAGACACCGGCCAGTGCCTGATAGATCAGCCATTCCACCGCAGGCTCGGGCGCTGGACCATCGTCCAGCGTCTTCACGAAAGGCGCATTCATGGCCTGCCAGCGCTTGACGGCATTCGCCCATATGCCCGGCTGCTCCGTGATGGCGTAGAGCCGCGCGCGGGCGTCTTCGCCCCGTTTCGTGTCATGGGTTGATGTGGCCGAGAGAGCGTCCGGTTGCTGCCGAAGCCGCTCAGCCATAGCATCGTGAAACTGATCAACAGAAAACGCATGTTGAAGGGGCTCGGCGCCCACTTCATTCAGTGCAAGCGCCATGTTCTGTCTGTAGAACAGCGTGTCTTCCACCGACTTCGCCATCAACGGGCCGGTCAGTTGCTGAAAGCGCGTCCTGAATTCGCACGCCAACTCACCCGTGCCTTCGCTTAGCAGGCTCTGAAGACTTGCAAGCACGTCGGCATCCGGCGCGTGAGGGCCGGCTTTGATGCTTTCAACGACATCATCCAGAACCGCCTTGCTCTCATTGGGAAATCCATCAGGCGTGCCATAGGTTCTGTAGACCGGAAAGGCGACCAGAAATTCACGCAACGCCGACCGAAGCTTCTCGTCATCTGGCTGTCTGTTATGCGGCTCAGCGCCAAGCAGGTCACGCGCCATCTCAAGAAGCCGGTTGAACTCTCCGGCAAAGTTGCGGTCCGCCATTAGAAGCTTGGCATCCCGCAAGCGCTTGGGCATATCCACAGGCTCGCCCAGACATTCCTCATAGGCCGCGCGCAATTCACCCAGCTTATTATCAGCGACGAACAGGTTGCTCAGCGCCGCGATGAACTCGTAGCCGGTGGTGCCGAAAACAGGCCAATCCTTGGGCAGTTGCTCCTCTGGGCCCAGTATCTTCTCAACGGTGATATGGCACTCTGGACCAGCTTCGCGGCGCAGACGCTCCAGATAGGCTTTCGGGTCGGCGAGACCATCGACATGGTCCACGCGCAAACCATCCACGCTGCCGTCCCGCACAAGCTCTAGAATCAGGCGATGGGTATCATCGAAAACGTCAGCTTCTTCCACTCGCACACCAACCAGTCCCGCAACCTCGAAAAACCGTCTATAGGACAGGTCGCGGCTGGCATCCCGCCAGGATGTGAGGCGGTAGGGCTGGCGCTCATGCAGCTCAGCAATCGCAGCCGTATTGATCGTTTCGAGCACGCTACCGTCCAGACCGGCATAGGAGGCCGGGTTTAACGGATAGAACGAACCCTCGTAAAAGAGTGCGGGCTTGCCTGTCTCAAGGTCGGTCTTGACGCTGATCTTGCCAGCCTCCAGCTCCTTATCGAAGTCATCGCCCAGAAACGGCAGCGTCAGGCGGCGCGACCAGTCAATATCGAAATGCCGGGCATATCGGCTGTCCTCGCCATGTTCGATCACATCTTTCCACCATGGATTATCCAGAGACGACGCCATGTGGTTGGGCACGATGTCGAGGATCATGCCGAGACCCGCTGATTTCAGCGTCTGCACCAGCCTATCGAAGCCTTCGCGACCGCCAATGGCAGGATCGATCTCGTTGGCGTCAGTCACATCATAGCCGTGGGTGGATCCTGCCGTGGCCGTAAAAACGGGTGAGGCATAGAGGTGGCTGATGCCGAGTCGTTTGAGATAAGGCACGAGTGTCGCTGCGCGATCAAAACTCATGCCGTTGCGGAATTGAATGCGGTAGGTGGAAGTCGGGACGGTCATGCGAGGCTCCAGTGGGAGAGGAGCGAGAACTGCACCGGCCACGACTTGTTCCACATTTCAGCCGGGAAATATCAAATGGCCGCAGCAGTCGACATCGTGTCGCCCATGTGGTTGGCGAGAAAATGCTTTGCTCTGTTCACCCGGCTTTTCACTGTGCCGACGGAAATCGCACATTTGTCCGCCGCCGCATCATAGGCTTCGCCATCCTCGATGACGAGATGAAATACATCGCGGTAAATCTCCGGCATTGCCGCAAGCGCGCGGTCATACTCAATCTTGCGAATGGCCCATTCCTGCGGCGAGGGCGCAGCCGGAATGAGATGTTCCATATTGTTGGTACCAACTGTGATACGCTTGTTTTTCTGATAGGCCGTATGGTGCGCATTGCGCATGATGGTGAACATCCAGGATTTCAGATTTGTCCCTGGTGTATAAGATGGCAAGGCGCGCAGCGCTTTCAAAAGCGTTTCCTGCACAAGATCCTCGACGTCCGTCTGGCTGCGGTGAAATCTCGATCCGAACCTGTGAAGGGCTGGAATAAGGGCAATGACTTCCTGCTGAATATTCTGCTCTGCTGACATTCTTGATCTCCCTTGGTGCATGGGAGATCAAGTCATTGCCACCATCATCGTTCCGGCTTGTGCGCTCTGGGTACGATAACGTACGCTGGCGCTAATATGCTTGATTTTCTCGGCATCTGGCACGTATCGGTCGAATGTTCAGCACAGTGCAGAGGACCGACGCATGCGAAATACGGTGCTTCAAGAACCGCGGTTTTCAGGGTTCGAACTTTACGCTGTCCCTGAAGGGAACAGTTCGGACGATCTCGCCGTTTTCCATCGTTATTTCGAAAACCTCTCCATCGATCACCTCCCCGCGGAGCAGTCGATCGGCGAGGATTTCACGTGCGGAATGAAAGGCTTCATCACATGCTGCGTTCAGGCTCTCAAATTCAGCCCCTTCAGGGTCGAGTGCCAACCCATCATGGCTGCGAACGTGAAAATAGTATCTCATTGCAATTCTCCACTGTTCTTCCCGAACCAAGGCCGCTTGCAAAAGTTTCATCACAACAGAATTTACGGCCAGAAAGACCGCAGGCCTGCCGCCCGGCATTTGATGGCCTCACATGTTACAGACCATTTGAAAGGGTATCGCTTTGACCTGGACCAATAACGGCCTTCTTAAAACCCTCAATCGGGAAGACAAGGCGCTCATTCAGCCGCTTCTGGAACGGGTGGCACTTGCCCAAGAACAGTCTCTGTTTGAAAGCTACGAGCCCATTAGCCATGTCTACTTCTTCGAAAGCGGCCTCTCGTCTGAGGTGGTGGTTGCCTCGAAGTCGATTGAAGTCGGCTGCATCGGCCATGAGGGCTGTTCCGGCGTTCCAGTTTTGCTGGGCGTTGATGCCAGTCCGCACAAGGCCTTCATGCAGGTTGGCGGCGATGCCCTGCGCATCCCCTCGCCTGACCTGCGTGCCCTGATGAACGACAGCCGGACGCTTCGCGAGCACCTGCAAAAATACGCCCATGTCTTCATGATCCAGATAGCAGCCACGGCCCTTGCTGACGGCCGGTATGATGTGGAACAGCGGCTGGCGCGCTGGCTTCTCATGTGTCAGGACCGGTTGGGTGATGAGCTGCCGCTGAAACATGACTTCCTCGCCATCATGCTGGGCGTCAGGCGGCCCAGCGTCACCGATGCGCTTCACAAGCTGGAGGGAAATCTCGCCATCAAGGCAGAGCGCGGCATGATCACAGTCAAGAACCGCGAGACCTTGCTGGAAACCGCTGGCGATTCCTACGGCATACCGGAAGCCGAGCACCGGCGCCTCATCACGCAACAGCAAGGGTAAGACACGGCCTTGGCGTGAATCAGTATCCGGTCATTTCCAGATAACCCACGCCTTTTGCACTCCCGTCAAAGCTGATCGGGCCTTCCCAATAGGGCATGGAAGTCTTCATCCATGCCTGCTCGTTCAGCGCCCGTGTGGTGATATCCAGCCCCTTGCCCGGAACACGCACGCGCCATTCAACGGGCACGTCTTTTCCATTCACGGAAGCGCTGCGCACCGGTTCCAGCATCACATCGCCCGGAAGCAGTGGTGTGGTTTCACCGGTCGCCGATATCCAGTTGCCGGATGTGTAACCCGCGCCAGCATCGCGCAGCCGAAACGCCATGAGTTTTTCGCCAGATGGCAAATGCAGAGAGAACCAGTCCCATCCCGTCTGGTCGGATGCCAACGGCTGGGACGACCATTCACGGTCGAGCCACGCCTTGCCCGTAACCTTGACCGGCGCACCATCCAGCGTCACCGTTCCCGTCACCTCGTAAAATGGCTGGGAGTAATAGTAGCTGGCCTGACCGGATGCTGATTTGACGGAGTAACCCTTGTCGCCTTGCGCCACGAGTGGCCCCTTGGCTGAAAGGGTCAGTTGATAGCCGAAATCATTGCCTCTCGCGCCAAGCTCAATTCTGTCCAACGGGTCCCGCCCATCATTCGGCAGCGTTTTCATCTGCCAGTCGTCAATCCAGGCTTCAAACGGAGTTTCAGTAACGCCCGCCTGCCCCACACCGCCTCGCCCCAGCCGCTCCGCAACGTAATGGCGGGAAGCCGTGGTTGCCGCCGCATGGCCGATCCAGATTTGCGGACTTGCCCACCCTTGCGCATTCTCAGGCGCAAGTGCCGAGCGAAACAGCGTCCATTGTATGCCAAGCGGCGTGCCATCCTCCGTCTGAAGGTTGGCGGTAACATACCACCATTCGATGCGAAAATCCGGGTGAGGACCATGATCCTTAGGGAAGGACAAGGCCGTTCCGCGCACAGGCATCTGAAAGCCTTGCGCATCAGACCCAAGCCCTGCAAAGCCTTGAGCAAGCGTGCCACCCGGCAGACAGGCCAGTACAAGCAGCATCATCAAAACGCGCAGAATTCTAGCGTTCATTGGCAAATACCCGCAGCAGATCGGAAGGGTTGATGGTCGCCAGCCGGATGACGGGCACAGCCACGGAAAGCATCGCCGCAACAAGCGCAATCGCGGCCAGCCGCAGCCAATCCCACGGAAAGATCATCATCGGCAATTTCCAGCCAAACGCTTCGACATTGATGACTGACAGCAGCACCCATGCAAGCGCAAGCCCGACGGGAATGGCCGCAACAAACGTCACGCACCAAAGCGCAAATGTTCTCAACACCTCCAGCAAGGCAAGGTTTCTGCGGCGTATGCCCATCGCCCAGACGGGCGCAAGCTGCGGCAGCCGCAATGTGGAAAGCGTCAGCAAGCTTGCAAACATGGCAAAGCCCGCCACGCCCAGCGTTAGCACATTCAGCGCGCCCGTAACGACGAAGGTCTGCTCGAACACGGCGCGTGATTGCTGTTTGAGCGAGACCTGATCGATAACACCGGCCTCGGGAAGACCAATCTGCTCGACAAGCTGCTTTTTCAAATCCTGCACCCGGGCCGGATCGACGCGAACGCCATATCGCAGTTTCGAAACATCTGGATAATGCAGGGTGAGCGCATCCACCCCCACCATGACCTGCCCCTTCGGATTTCCATAGTCGGAATATACACCGGCAACGCTGACCACCCATCCACCCGGCAATGTCAGGTCCTGCCCCGGCTGAAGTTTCTTTTCGCGCCATAGCTGCTCGTTGATCAGCGCACCCCGTCCCTCGGCCACGCTGTCCCAAACATCAGGCTGCTGTTCCAAGAGCGGCCAGTGGTCGCGATAGGTCGCGTGGTCGGAAATCCCGGCAATCTCCAGCTCCTCTCCCAGAACCGTCCCTCGCGTGCTCCAGATGGGCAACACAGCATCGGAGTGGAGCGGCAGCCACGCACGAAGCTTCATCGCCTCGTTCTCATCGCGGGCTGTCACGTAAAGCTCAGCCACCAGCCTCTGGTCCAGCCAACCGAGAAAGGTGGTGCGGAAACTAGACACCATGGTTCCGACACCGACATTGGCAGAAAGCGCCAGAAGAAGCGCCATGAGCGCCAGCGAAAGGCCCGGCAGTTGCAGGCGCGTATCCGCCCAAAACCAATGCGTCATGGCGTGCCGCGACCGGCGCTCGACGGATCGCAGAAAGATGGACAGGACAGGCGGCAGCAAAAGCGCGCAACCCAGCAGAAGCGCACCCAGAACCACAAATCCCGATATGAGGCCAGAGCCTGCCACGGCAAAACCCGCACTGATCAGAAGCAACACGACGCCCGCCAGAGACTGGAACCGCAGTGCTGTTGCCGATGCCAGACCCCAGGCCTGGGGCTGCGATGATGCCAGAATGGGCATCGTCCGCACTCGCCACAGGCTTTGGAGAGATGACAGTGCCGTGCCTGCCAGCGCCATGCCCATGCCCGCCAGCCACCATTCCGGCCGCAGCGAAAGAGTGCCGGAAACCTCTGCGCCATACAGCCCGCGCAACGTGGCAACCACACCCGGCAACAGCATGGATGCCATCACATATCCAATCACCACGCCAAGAACGCCAGAGATAAAGGCCAGCACCATGATCTCGATGACCAGCATGAAGGTGAGACCCCGCAACGAGGCGCCCAGGCAGCGAAGGGTGCGAAAGGTTGCGCGGCGCTGCTCGAAGGACAGCCCTGTCGCGGAGTAGACAATGAACAGCCCGACGATAAAGGCAAGGAAGCCGAAAGCGGTCAAATTCAGATGGAAACTGTCCGTCAGCCGCGCCATGTCAGGCCGGTCTGGCGTCTGGAGCCCAAGATCGGGCGCGAGGCTTTCCAGTGGCTGCAAACCGGGCAATTGCACCGGCGCGACAACCAACCGGCTGATGAGACCGTTCTTCACCAGCACTCTGTCGGCGACACTGATATCGGCAAAGGCTGCACCATCGGGAATGGTTTCGGAAACGCGCAGCCGAAAGCCCTCAGGATTTCCAAGACGCGCAGCCGTTGCGGGCGAAACGATGAGCACATCCTGCCCCGCCATAAAATCCACCAGATCCGACGACCCGGTTATGGAAACGACACGGCCTTCGCTCGGCATAGTCAGGGCATCGATGCCGATTAGTTTTATCCGCACCCCGCCTATTCTGGTTTCCCCCTCGATGACAGGAGAGACGTTCCACCCGGCTCGGCGCAAGGAGGCGAAGGTGCCAAGCGAAATGCCGGTGCCATCTTTTGCGGTCAGCTGCGAAAGGCCGCTTTGTTCCAGAATGGAGGCAGAGCGCGCATAGCTTGCCCGCGCTTCGGCATTGATAGCCTGAACGCCAGACCAGAGCGCTGTCGCGAGCGCAATGCCCAAAATCAATGTCAGGAGTTGAAGCGGGCGGTGACGCCAGTGCGAGAGGAGAGCGAAAAATGCAACTCGGCTCATGTCGCGATTTTTCCGCCACGCAGCACGATCTTCGAGCCCAGCTTGTCTGCCAGCCGCATGGAATGGGTCACTAGCAACAGTGCCGAGCCGGCTTTTCTGCTCAGTGAAAGCATCAGCTCGAGAACAGCATCGCCACTGGCTTCATCCAGATTGCCAGTCGGCTCATCTGCCAGCACCAGTGCGGGCTTTGCCGCCAAAGTGCGCGCCACTGCTACCCGTTGCTGCTGCCCACCGGATAGTTGCTCCGGATACCGCTGCAACAGGCTCTCAAGCCCAAGCTTTTGCACCAGCTCCGCCTGCCATGCAGCATCGAAACGGTCGGCAAGGCGTGCGTGAAAGCTGATATTAGCGTCTACATTCAGCGATGGAATGAGGTTGAATTGCTGAAAGATCAGCCCGACCTCGTTGCGCCGGTAAAGCGCGCGTCCCGGCTCATCAAGTCCAGTGATATCCCGGCCATTCATGGTGATCGTGCCGCCATCTGGCTTGTCGAGGCCCCCCGCCAGATGCAGCAAGGTGCTCTTGCCGCTGCCGGACTCTCCGGTCAGCGCAACGCTCTCCCCGCTTGAAACCGAGAGATCAACACCTCTCAAGACCTCGATGGGGCCTTCCGGGCTGACATAGGATTTACGGATATTGGACAGGGACAGGATCATTGCGGCCAGTCTTGCACCGGAAATGCAGAACCGCAAGACCCTTCACGTGCCAACGGATCAGCCTTGCGCTGGGTCGGCACGCTGGTCAGGCTAGCTTTATTTTTCGTCGGTATCATCAACAACATCGGTCTGCGGGCGGTCGCCGCCTTTCACGTGCTGCTCCTGCCATGTGCCATCCGTGAGCTGGAAAGAAATATCCACCTCTTCGCCACCAAGCTGCTGACGCCGTGCGGCATCGTTTGCTGCGTTCAGCGCAGAATCATGGTCAGGAAACGTCTCCGACCAAACATCGCCAAGCCGGTAAGCGTAGCCGCCATCGTGTTCACCAACGTGATAGGTCACTGCCATCATAGTCTCCTTTTTCAAGCACAGGAAAACGCTGCGGCCTCTGAGATGTTCCTCCGGGCTGTTTTAATCTTAAGCGGCATTGACCCTAGGTATTGTTTGAGACCCATCGAAGGATGCCGGGACATGCGCGGTAGGCCAGTTCGATCAGCTTTCCCCGACCGGGATAGTTAATCTCCCGTCCCACCTCCAGCGCCCGTTCGACAGAGGCCACAACAGCCTCAGGCTCCATCATCTGTGAGATCCACGTTCGACCATTTTTGATGAAGCCAGGGCCATCTTCAATGACCTGTGCGATCAACGGCGTGTCCACCGCTGGCGGACAGACGAGCTGAAAACGTAAGCCCGAGTTTCGGTTTTCGCTGATCAGCACCTTGGCATAATGGTTGACCGCAGCCTTCGTCGCCCCATAAGCGCCAAAGCGGTTTACGGGAACAATGCCCGCAGTCGAGCCGTAAATGACGACATCGCCCTTTGCCCGAGGCAGCATGCGCGAGAGCACAATCCCGGTGACATTGACCGTGCCACCATAATTGATCTGCATGAGGCGATTGATCTTTTCCGGTTCGGTCGCCGCCAACTCGCCACCCGGCATCATCGCCGCGCAGACAAAGAGCCGGTCGATCTCACCGAGATCACGCTCGATTTCGCCGACGAGGTTCTCCATTGCGACGTAATCCGTTACATCGCAGCGGAAGGCGTGGATCCCAGCGTGCCTGGCCGAAACCTCCGCAAGCCCCTCATCATTGAGGTCGATAATGGCAACGGTCGCGCCTTTTGCAGCATCGCGAAGGGCGTGCAGCCTGCCAATGCCACTTGCCCCACCGGTAATCAGGGTTACGCCAGTCATGGTCAGAGCCTCACATCCATGGGCGTATCGTCCCGTTCAAGGCAGAATGCATAGGGGCCGCTCATGCCCTTGAGGTCCATGATACCCAGAACACGCCTGTCATCTATCTTCACGAAATGATCGAAGATCGGCTTGCCATCATAGGCCATCGTGGCGGTCGAGCGCCCGCGATACTCGATCATCCGAAGCCGGGCCTTGGGCAACCTCGTTTGCAAAACAGGCCGCAGAACGGCCATGGCAAGACCCAGCACCGATGTGCGGGGGAAGGGCAAGCCCAACGGCACCAGCAGAGGATCAACGGCGTAAAGCCCTTTGCCGTCGCGGGTGTTGAACAGAAGCGGGTGCACCGCCTCCGGGCTGATGAACAGTTTGCCATACCAGCCGCTTGGCTCCAGCAACCCATCGAGCCTGTGACCGGTCTTGATCTCGAAACCTCGCCAGCGCCCTGCCATAAACGAAAGATCGACCACCGGCAGCGTGTCGAAACATGCGAGCACCTGTGCCGGACTTGCCACCCGCGTGGCAATTATATTTTCTATCATACTGAACTCGACAATTCGCTTATCCGCAACAAACCTAAAATATATCCTCTTCTCGTTGTATGAGATGGGCAGGCCAATGCCAAACAGATTTTGTATATTGCAGGTGGATGCAGTTACCCGATGCCACGAAAAAACCCGCACAAGGCGGGTTTCAACATCTCATATCGGCAGCAAATAGGCGCGATGCTCAGATTTCAGGGCAACCGCGTTCATTTGCGAAGGTGATCGTGCTTGGGCCGCGACGGGTAAAGCCCTGCACGACAACGCGGCGAGGCGTTACGCGCACGATTTCAGGATCACGCAGACCGGAATCACGGGCTGCCGCACGGGCTTCGCGCTCTCCGCATCCACGGCGAGGCGGTGGGCCACGGCGGTCGATGTCGCGGTCGCGAATGACAGGGCGAACGCCATCACGGCCAATTCTGAGTTCCATGTCCTGCGCGTTGGCAGGGGCCGTGGCAGCCATGCCACCCATAGCCATGACCATCGCGAGACCCGACACCTGAATCAATTTAAACATATATCCTCCTGGTGCCTTATGCTGGCACATCAATTTCACGAGGCAATAACGCAGATGTGACCGAATTGTTCCTTGACCCGAAAATATAGACCGGCCGGAGCCGGTCTATCCTCAAGCAGCGGCATCTGCCGTGAAAGCAGACTGGATCAGGGTTTTGGTGTAATCGGCAGCCGGGTTGTTGAACACCGCATCCGTCTCACCCTCTTCCACGATCTTCCCGTCTTTCATCACGATCACATAATCTGAGATCGCCTTGATGACCGACAGGTCATGACTGATGAAAATATAGGAAAGACCATGCGCAGTCTGAAGGTCGCGCAAGAGATCGATGACCTGCCCCTGCACCGAACGGTCCAGCGCCGATGTCGGCTCATCCAGAATAACCACATCCGGCTTGAGGATAATCGCGCGTGCAATGGCAATACGCTGCCGCTGACCGCCTGAGAACTCGTGCGGATAACGGTTGCGGGCTGCCGGGTCGAGCCCCACCTCGGTCAGCGCCTCAATCGCCCGCTTATCGCGCTCGGCACGGCTCAATTGTGGTTCGTGCACGTATAGACCTTCGGTGATGATTTCACCCACCGTCTGGCGTGGAGACAGCGACCCATAGGGGTCCTGAAACACCAGCTGAAGCTGGCGGCGCATGGGCCGCATGGCTTTTCTGTCGAGACCCGAAATCTCCGTCTTGCCGAAGAACAGCCGCCCGGTGGATGGGGTCAGCCGCAGCAAGGCACGCCCAAGCGTGGATTTACCTGAGCCGGATTCGCCCACAATGCCGATGGTCTGGCCCTGACGCAGGTTGACGGTGACGCTTTCAACGGCCCTGAACGCGCTGGCCTTGGTGAAGATGCCGCCGGGGATTTCGTAATCCACCGTCACATTCTGGCCGGAGAGAACCACAGGTGCATCGCCACCAACAGGCGGCTTGTGGCCGCTGGGTTCGGCATCCAGAAGCATCTTCGTATAGTCCGCCTGCGGACGCTCGAAAATGTCTTCCGTGGTTCCCGTTTCCACAATCTCTCCGCGCCGCATCACCGCAACGCGGTCAGCAAAGTGCCGGACCACGCCCAGATCATGGGTAATCAGCACAACGGCCATGCCGAAACGCTGCTGCAAGGATTTCAGGAGATCGAGGATCTGCGCCTGAATGGTCACATCGAGCGCCGTTGTCGGCTCATCCGCGATCAACAGATCCGGCTCGTTGGCGAGAGCCATGGCAATCATCACGCGCTGGCGCTGTCCACCGGAAAGCTCATGCGGATAGCTGTCGATGCGTCTTTCAGGGTCGGGAATACCCACCAGTTTCAGCAATTCCAGCACCCGCGCCCGCGCTTCCGTCTTGCTGGAGCCGCGATGGTGAATAATCGGCTCGGCAATCTGCTTGCCGATCTTGTAAAGCGGATCAAGCGAGGTCATAGGCTCCTGAAAGATCATCGTGACCTTCGCGCCTCTGATACCGTTGAGTTCATGGACGGGAAGGCCAACCAGCTCGCGACCGCGATATTTGGCTGAACCCTGCACGCGCCCATTGGCCGCCAGCAGCCCCATGATGCCCATCATGGTCTGGCTTTTGCCGGAGCCGGATTCACCAACCACAGCCAGCGTTTCACCGGCTTTCACGTCGAGATCGATACCCTTGACGGCGTTCACATCGCCATCAGGAGTTGTGAAATCGACTTTGAGACCGCGCACGGTCAGAATGGTGTCAGATGTCGTATTCATATCAGCGATCCTTCGGGTCGAGCGCGTCACGCAACCCGTCGCCCACAAAGTTCAAGGAAAACAGCGTCAGCACGAAGAATGTCGCCGGGAATATCAGCAGCCATGGGGCAGACTGGATATTCTGCGCACCTTCGGAAATCAGCGCACCCCAGCTGGTCAACGGTGCCTGAACGCCAAGACCGAGGAACGACAGGAAGCTTTCCAGAAGAATGACCTTTGGCACCACAACCGTCACGAACACAACAACGGGGCCGATGGTGTTGGGAATGATGTGACGGCGGATGATCTGCCAGTCGGTCAGGCCCAGCGCCTGCGCGGCACCGACGAATTCGCGGCGCTTGAGAGCGAGTGTCTGGCCACGCACGATGCGCGCCATATCCAGCCATTCCACCGCGCCGATGACGAGGAAGATGAGGATGAAACTTCGCCCGAAGAACACCACAAGCACAACGACGAGGAATACGAAGGGAAGGGAATATAGGATTTCCACAAACCGCATCATCGCATTGTCGACACGTCCGCCAATATAGCCAGCCGTTGCGCCATAAACGACGCCGATGCCAAGCGACACGAGGCTTGCGAGAACGCCCACCGCAATCGAGATCTGCCCGCCCAGCATGACGCGCACGAGAAGATCGCGGCCATTGCTGTCTGTGCCGAAGAAGAAGTATTCGCGGTTCACATCGCCTTCGATCTTCAGCGTACGGCCATCGTCTTCGGTGGCAACGACCGTGGTGTTTTCAAACTCGTTGGCGCGGTCGAAATAACGTGTCGTGCGTGGATCGACGGTGCTTGAAGAGGTCACGGTGGCGGTAAATTTCTGTCCTTCGACAGCAAATTCCCGAAGCTCGACCCGTGCCCGACCCGCCACGCCCTCCATCACGCTCTGGAGACTGCCGGCATCAGGCCGCGCCTCAAGGCTTGGTGGAACCGAGACATAGGACGAGAACACCTGATCATAGGTGTGGGTGAGGAACTGCGGCCCCAGAAACGAAAACAGCGTGATCAGCACCAGCATGACCGATCCGGCCATGGCAGCGGTGTTGCGCCGGAAACGCATGGTTGCGAGCTGGAAGAGGCTTCGGCTTTTCACCGAAGGAGAAACGGCTGTTGTGCCGGGGATATCAGTCATGTCTGACCCTCGGATCAAGAAGGCCGTACAGAATATCGACCACCAGATTGAAAACAATGACGAACAGCGCAATGAGAACGACGGTTCCCATCACAAGCGTATAGTCACGATTGATAGCGCCCAGAACGAAATAGCGACCGACACCGGGAATGGTGAAGATCGTTTCGATCACGGCGGAGCCGGTCAGAAGTGCGGCAGCGCAGGGCGCGAGATAGGAAACCACAGGCAGCATGGCAGCCCGCATGGCATGCACGATAACGACCGTGCGGCTGGGCAGACCATAGGCTTTGGCGGTTCTGATATGATCCATCCGCAAGGCCTCGATCATGGAGCCGCGCGTCAGGCGGGCAATGACGGCCAACTGCGGCAAGGCCAGCGCAATCATCGGCAGCAGCAGGTAGCGCAAAGAGCCATCACCCCAGCTTCCGGCGGGCAGAAGCCCGAGCAGAACCGCAAAGACCAGCGTCAGAACAGGCGCAACAACGAAGTTCGGCACCGTCACGCCAACCGTGGAAATGGACATGAGCGAGAAATCAAACAGGCTGTTTTGCCGAAGCGCCGCAAAAGTCCCGGCCAGCACACCGCCGATCAGGGCCAGCAGCAGCGCGTAAAAACCAAGCTCCAGCGAATAGGGCAGACCCTTGCCGATCAATTGGGCAACGGTGTTGTCCTTATAGATGTAGCTTGGGCCAAAATCGCCGGTCACGGCGTTCTTCATGTAGATCAGATACTGACGCCACAATGGTTCATCCAGATGATAGGTTCTCATCAGGTTTTCCATGGTCTGCGGGGGCAGCGGACGTTCAAGATTGAACGGACCGCCGGGGGCAAATCGCATCAGAAAAAAAGAAATCGTGACGACGATAAACAACGTCGGCACGGCGCTCGCCAAACGGCGCAGAACGAAAGATATCATGATAATTCGGGCTCCGGCATGGCACGGCGGCGAAATGCGTCGGGATTTTCACCCCGCCGCAAATATAACCCGTTCTTGCAAACATGTCGCGCGGGCAAGATGCGCGACATGTTTCAGAACCACCGTGGCAGCATTGCTTATTCGGAAACGCTCAGGAAGCGGCTGAGGTGCTCGTTATTGGCATTGTCCTTCCAGCCCTTGACGCGGTTCGAAACCAGCCAAAGGTCAGCCTGCGTCAGGAACGGCGCAACCGGCTGTTCCTTCATCAGGATGGTTTCTGCCTCGTGCAGGATCTTGTTGCGAGCAGCAGCGTCTTTTTCTTCGTAAGACTTCTTCATCAACGCATCGAATTCAGCATTGTTGAATTTCGAATAGTTGAAGGTCTTGTTGGAAGAGACAGACAGAGCCAGGAAGTTTTCCGCATCCGCATAGTCAGCAACCCAGCCAGCACGGGCAACGTTGAACTTGCCGCCTTCCTGGAGGTAGCCATAGTGCGAGGCAACGTCGAGGTTAACCAGTGACACGTTGGCACCGAATGTGGTCTTCCACATATCGGCAACTGCTGTCGCAACGCGCTCATGATTAGGATTGGTGTTATAGCGGATTTCGACGGACAATTTCTTGCCGCCTTCGCCATAACCGGCTTCCTTCATCAGCTTCAAAGCTTCGTCTTCACGGTCCAGCTGCGAAAGTGTGGCGAAGTCTGCCTTGGCAGGCTCACCATAGCTGCCCATGCCGGGCGGAACCATGGAGTAGGATGGCAGCTGCGAGCCGCTGTAGATTTCCTTGGCAAGGAAGTCACGGTCTACAGCCATGGAGAGCGCGCGACGAACGCGAACATCATTATAGGGCGCTTCACGCGTATCGAAGGTGTAGTAATAGGTTGCGAGTGTCGGCGTTACGCGGACCTGATCACCGTAGGATGTCCGTAGACGATCCAGCTGATCGGCCGAGAAATTATAGGCAAGGTCCATTTCCTTGGCTTCGAAACGGCGCACGGAAGCGGCCTGATCGTCGATTGGGTAGAAAATGACCTTGTCGATCTTGGTGTTGGCCGCGTCCCAGTGGTTCGGGTTCTTCACAACCGTCAGGCTGTCATTGGGAACATGCGCCTGCAGCGTATAGGCACCGTTCGAAACCATGACGCCTGGCTTTACGAAATCTGCGCCGTTCTTCTCAACGCTTGCTTTTGAAACGGGCAGTGCAGTCTGGTGCGCGAGCAGCTCAAGGAAGAATGGTGTCGCGCGCTCAAGCGTGATTTCCAGCGTCTTGGCGTCAACAGCCTTGATGCCGAGCTCTTCGAGCTTGGCTTCGCCCTTATTGATCTTTTCGGCATTCTTGATGGGGTAGAGAATATTTGCGTATTTCGCGGCAGTCTTCGGGTCTTCAACGCGCTGGTACGAGAACACGAAGTCCTCGGCGGTCACTGGTGTGCCGTCAGACCATTTTGCGTTTTCGCGCAGCTTGAATGTGTAGACCGTGCCGTCGTCAGACAGCGTCCAGCTTTCCGCAGCGCCGGGAACGATCTTGCCGGCGGCGTCATAGATGGTGAGGCCTTCATAAAGGTCCTTCACGATGAAAGCTTCAATGTTGATCGAGGTCTGGGCCTGGTCGAGCGTCTGCGGCTCGCCGGAATTGCCACGGTGCAGAACGGTTTCTGCGAGAGAAGGAGTTGCGCCAATCAGGATCGAGCCCAGCAGGAGTGCGGCTCGCGTTGTTGTTTTTATAGATTTCATTTTTTTAATTTCCCCATAAAGTGTGAGAACCCGCAAACAATGACAAATCCGCCTGACACGCAACCCCAATATTTATCAGGCGGACAATTTAACGGATTTATAACCCCGTAGATTGTGGAAAACCTGCGCGAAATGCCCCGCTCCCCCGCTTTCGTTTTCTCAAAAAATGAAATAAAACGAAACCTTATCGATAATGCCAGGTAGAAACCTTCATGATGTTCTCATCGCGCCAACTTGATATCATTGAGCTTGCAAAATCCGAGGGCAAGGTCAGCGTGGATGATCTGGCGTCACGATTTTCGGTGACGGCGCAGACAATCCGCAAGGATCTGAACGACCTTTGCGAGGCCCGTGCGCTCACACGCATCCATGGTGGCGCTATATTTCCCAGCAGCACCGAGAACGTGAAATATGAGGCGCGCCGCTCCATTGCGGCAACAGAAAAACAGGCGATAGGCCGCGCAGCAGCCGATATCATTCCCGGAAAATCATCGCTTTTCATCAATATCGGCACGACAACGGAGGCCGTTGGCGAAGCCTTGGTGGACCATCAGGAACTGATGGTAATCACCAATAATATCAATGTTGCCAACAGGTTGAGAATATTCTCAGGCATAGAGGTCGTCATTGCCGGTGGCGTGGTGCGTGGCACCGATGGCGGCATCGTGGGAGAGGCGGCTGTCGATTTCATCCGACAGTTCAAGGTGGACTATGCCGTCATCGGCGTTTCCGCCATCGACAAGGACGGCGCACTCCTCGATTACGACTTCCGCGAAGTGAAGGTCGCGCAGGCCATCATCGCCAATGCCCGCCACGTCATTCTCGTATCGGATTCAAGCAAATTCGACCGCACCGCCCCCGTCAGAATTGGCCATCTATCGCAGGTTCACACCTTTATAACCGACCACTGCCCCTCTGCAGCGGTCAAGGCCATCTGTCGGGAAAACGACGTCCGGCTGATTGAAACCGAAAACCAAACGAAGCCGAATTGAGTTGCGAACATTCGTTTGACATTCGCTTTCTTTTCATTTTAACTCTGATTAAGTTCGGATTTAAAGAGAACAAGCGGCGCATAGTCGCATCAGGGAGAATGCAGTGACTGAGAGCGCTGTCCGCGATATTTTCGTGATCGGTGGAGGCATCAATGGATGCGGGATCGCGCGTGACGCTGCGGGCCGTGGCTATTCCGTGACGCTTGCCGAGATGAATGATTTCGCCTCCGGCACGTCTTCTGGCGCGACCAAGCTCATTCACGGCGGCCTTCGTTATCTCGAACATTACGAGTTCCGGTTGGTGCGCGAGGCCTTGATGGAGCGCGAAGTGCTCTGGGCCATGGCGCCGCACATCATCTGGCCCATGCGTTTTGTTCTGCCTTTCCACAAAGGCGGCATTCGCCCGGCATGGCTCATCCGTCTCGGCCTTTTTCTCTACGACCATCTGGGCGGCCGCAAGCTGTTGCCAGCTACCAAATCTCTCGACATGCGCCGCGATCCTGCCGGAAAGCCGCTAAAGCCGCTGTTCACCAAAGCCTTCGAATATTCCGATGGCTGGGTGGATGACGCCCGCCTTGTGGTGTTGAATGCGCGTGATGCCGCAGACCGTGGCGCAGATATCATGAGCCGCGCCAAGGTTACCTCTGTGCGCCGCGATGGCGGACTGTGGAATATCGACGTGAAGGATACCGCAAGCGGCGCGATCAAGACCGTTCAATCCCGCATGCTGGTCAACGCGTCTGGCCCGTGGGTGGACAATGTCTTGTCCAATGCGGCGGGCAAGAACCAGGTTCACAATGTGCGTCTGGTTCAGGGCAGCCACATCATCGTGAAGAAGAAGTTCAACGATGTCAGGGCCTATTTCTTCCAGAATCCTGATAACCGCATCATCTTCGCCATTCCCTATGAAACGGATTTCACGCTGATCGGCACCACGGACCGCGACTACACCGGTGACCCTGCCGATGTGAAGATCAGCGGCGAGGAAACCGATTACCTGTGCAACGCCGCCAGCGAATATTTTGCCGAGCCTGTGACGAAGGACGATATCGTCTGGACCTATTCGGCTGTGCGCCCGCTGTTTGATGATGGCGCATCCAGCGCGCAGGAAGCCACGCGCGATTACGTGCTGAAGCTTGAGGGCACGGACGGAGCCGCACCACTTCTGAATGTCTTCGGCGGCAAGCTCACAACCTATCGCCGTCTGGCGGAACATGCGCTGGAAAAAGTGGCGGAAGCCATTGGCGACAAGGGCAAGCCGTGGACCGGCAAAAGCTCTCTTCCGGGCGGAGATTTCGCCGCCACCGGCTATGAGACCGAGGTCAATAAGCTCAAGGCAAAATACAGCTTTCTTTCAGATCGTCAGGCGCGCAGACTGGTTCGTCTCTACGGAACAAAGGCACACGCGATCCTCGGGAATGCGGCCAGCATGGAGGCGCTTGGCCAGCATTTCGGAGGCGATCTTTACGAGCGTGAAGTCGAATGGCTGATGCAACAGGAATGGGCCAGAACCAGCGAAGACGTGCTGTGGCGCAGAACCAAGCAGGGCCTGCATTTTTCTCGCGAGCAAGCTGCCGCACTGAACGACTATATGGCAACGAACGCCGCCTGAACCATGCCCGCAGGGGCATAAAACACTGACATTGAAGCAGAATCTTGCAGGTTGGGAGGCCTCGGGAACGCATGCTGGAATTACGCAATATCGCAAAGATGGTGGGTGGTGAGTACCATATTCACCCCACAAATCTGACCCTGAAGCGGGGCACATTGAATGTGCTCTTGGGGCCGACCCTATCTGGAAAAACATCGCTGATGCGGCTCATGGCCGGTCTGGACAGACCGACCGAGGGACAGCTTCTGTTTGATGGAGCGGATGTGACGGGCAAGCGCGTGCAGGACCGCAGCGTGGCCATGGTCTACCAGCAGTTCATCAATTATCCCGCGCTCACCGTTTATGAAAACATCGCCTCCCCGATGCGCATTGCCAAGAAGGATGCAGCAACGATTGACCGGGAGGTGCGCCGCGCCGCTGAGATGCTGCGGCTGACGCCCTATCTCGACCGCACGCCGCTCAACCTATCCGGTGGCCAGCAGCAGCGCACCGCCCTTGCCCGCGCCATCGTCAAGAATGCCAGCCTCGTTCTGCTCGATGAGCCACTCGCCAACCTGGATTACAAGCTGCGCGAAGAGCTGCGTGAAGAACTGCCGAAGATATTCGCAGAATCCGGCGCGATCTTCGTTTACGCAACCACAGAGCCATCCGAGGCACTTCTACTGGGTGGCAACACCGCGACCATGCATCAGGGCAATGTGGCCCAGTTCGGCAGCACCATCGATCTTTACCGAAACCCGGTCGATCTTGTGTCGGCAAAGACCTTTGCCGATCCGCCACTCAACATCCTGCCGCTGACCCGCTCCGGCGCGTCCTTCCTTCACAATGGCGAAGCTGCCTTTCCGGTTCCTGCCCATCTCTGCGATGTAGCAGAAGGTCCCGTCACGCTCGCCTTCCACCCGCACCATCTTTACCCGGCACCAAGCAATGACGGCGCTACTGCAAAGCTCGGTGCGAAGACGCTGATTTCGGAAATTGCAGGTTCGGAGAGCTTTATCCACCTCAATTATGCGGACAACCGCTGGGTCATGCTGACACGCGGCATTCTGGATATCGAGCCGGATCGCGAGATTGATGTCTATCTCGACACCCGCCATCTGATGGCGTTCGATGCGAAGGGACGCTCGCTTGGCGCCCCGCAACAAGCAGCCGCGTGAGGAGAAGAGACCATGGCACGCATCAGTCTCGACCATATCCGCCACGCCTACAATGCCAAGGCACGGGCGGCCAATGATTACGCCTTGAAGGAAGTGGACCATGAGTGGAGCGATGGCGGCGCCTACGCGCTGCTCGGCCCCTCCGGCTGCGGCAAGACAACCCTGCTCAACATTATCTCAGGCCTGATCCACCCATCCGATGGTCGCATTTTGTTCGATGGCAAGGACGTCACAAACCTGCCGACGGAACAGCGCAACATCGCGCAGGTTTTCCAGTTTCCGGTCATTTACGACACCATGACCGTTTACGATAATCTGGCCTTTCCCCTGCGCAATCGCGGCGTGGCGGAAAACGATGTCGGTCGTCGCGTGAACGAAATCCTCGAGATGATCGATCTCAAGGATATGGCGACCCGCCGCGCCAATCGGCTAACAGCCGACCAGAAACAGAAGATATCGCTGGGACGCGGCCTTGTGCGCGATGACGTGAACGCCATCCTGTTCGACGAGCCCCTGACGGTCATCGACCCGCACATGAAATGGGTTCTGCGTTCGCAGCTGAAACGTCTTCACAAGCAGTTCGGCTTTACCATGGTCTATGTCACCCATGACCAGACCGAGGCCATGACCTTCGCGGATAAGGTCGTCGTCATGTATGACGGCCAGATCGTGCAGATCGGCACGCCCGCGGAACTGTTCGAGCGGCCTAGCCACACCTTCGTCGGCTATTTCATCGGCTCTCCGGGCATGAACTTCATGCCGGTTGCGCTGGATGGTGCAACGGCCCGTATTGGCGATCAAAATCTGGCTCTGTCATCGGCACCCGGCGTCAAGGCCGGTGCGCGCACGGAGCTTGGCATCCGGCCTGAATTCATCACCCTTGGCCGTGAGGGCATGCCCGTCACCATCAGCAAGGTTGAGGATATCGGTCGCCACAAAATCGTACGGGCAAGCTTTGCCGGCCATCCCTTGACGGTAGTCGTTCCTGAGGATGGCGATATTCCGTCCGAACCGCATGTCAGTTTCGATCCCAAGGCCATCGGAATCTACGCCGATAGCTGGCGCGTTGGCATGGAGGCCTGACCATGGAAAAAACAGTCAACAACAAGGCATGGCTGCTGCTCATTCCCGTTCTGGTGCTCGTGGCATTTTCCGCCATCATCCCGCTGATGACGGTGGTCAATTACTCGGTTCAGGATACATTCGGAAACAACCAGTTCTTCTGGGCCGGAACCGACTGGTTCATGGAAATCCTGCACTCGCCCCGCTTCTGGGATGCGTTGATGCGGAACCTGATTTTCTCCTTCGTCATTCTGGCAATCCAGATCCCGCTCGGCATTCTCATTGCACTCAATATGCCGAAGACAGGCCTCGGCGTGCCCGTCTGCCTCGTGCTTATGGCGCTGCCGCTTCTCATTCCGTGGAACGTTGTCGGTACCATCTGGCAGGTCTTCGGCCGCGTCGATATCGGCTTTCTCGGGCATTATCTCTCGATGCTGGGCATTGATTACAACTACACGCAGGACCCTGTGGATGCCTGGGCAACCGTCATCATCATGGATGTCTGGCACTGGACGAGCCTTGTCGTGCTGCTCTGCTACGCAGGTCTGGTCTCTATTCCCAATGCCTATTATCAGGCAGCGCGCATCGATGGCGCATCCCGCTGGTCGGTCTTCCGCTATATTCAGCTTCCAAAGATGAAGCGCGTGCTTCTCATCGCCGTGCTGCTGCGCTTCATGGATAGCTTCATGATCTACACCGAACCTTTCGTGGTCACCGGCGGCGGACCGGGCAATTCCACCACTTTCCTGTCCATCGATCTTGTAAAAATGGCGGTCGGCCAGTTCGATCTGGGGCCAGCGGCGGCCATGTCGATCATCTACTTCCTGATTATCCTTGCCCTGTCCTGGATCTTCTACACCGTCATGACCAACAGCGACGAACAGGCTTGAGAAAGGAGATTATCATGAGCAATTCAAAGTCCATTACACGCTTCTCCTTTCTGATCCCAACGATCTACATCCTGTTTCTGCTGCTGCCCATCTATTGGCTCGTGAATATGAGCTTCAAGGAAAACGGCGAGATTCTCGGTGCCTTCTCGCTGTGGCCGCAAAACCCGACGCTGCGCAACTACACCGTCATCTTTACCGATCCCGCCTGGTATAATGGCTATATCAACTCCATCATCTATGTGGTGATGAACACGGTGATCTCCGTCGCCGCCGCTCTGCCCGCAGCCTACGCCTTTTCCCGCTATCGCTTCCTGGGCGACAAGCATCTGTTTTTCTGGCTGCTCACCAACCGCATGGCACCACCCGCCGTCTTCGCGCTTCCCTTCTTCCAGCTCTATTCCGCATTCGGATTGATCGATACGCACATCGCTGTGGCCATTGCCCACTGCCTGTTCAACGTTCCCTTGGCGGTCTGGATTCTCGAAGGCTTCATGTCCGGCGTGCCGAAGGAAATCGATGAAACCGCCTATATTGACGGTTATTCCTTCCCGCGCTTCTTCGTGAAGATCTTCATGCCCCTCATCGCCAGCGGCATTGGTGTGGCAGCCTTCTTCTGCTTCATGTTCTCTTGGGTCGAACTTCTGCTGGCCAGAACGCTGACGACGACAGCCGCAAAGCCGATTGCCGCCACCATGACACGCACGGTTTCCGCCTCGGGCATGGATTGGGGCGTGCTGGCTGCTGCCGGCGTGCTCACCATCATCCCCGGCGCACTCGTCATCTATTTCGTCAGAAACTACATCGCCAAGGGCTTTGCGCTCGGTCGCGTCTAACAAGGAGAAGATCGATGAGTTTTTCCTGGATGGCGTGGACGCTGCCCACGGCACTGTTTTTTATGACGATTCTGGCGCTGCTGATCGGCATGGCGGTTTGGGAATATATATCGCCCGGCGGCAATCCGCGCATTGGAATCTTACGCTTTGAGACGACACGCGGCGACCGGCTGTTCGTGTCGCTGCTCGGCTCGGCATTCATCCACCTTGGTTGGCTCGGCCTTATCGGCCCCGGCCTTTGGTGGGCACTGGCTCTTTCGGTTGTCTATGCGATTGGCGTGTTCCGCCTCATATAGATCAACCGACGGAAATACCGGGCGGAGGGACCGCCCGGATATGGGACTGCAAGCAATCGTAAACATTGGGAGGATGATTATGCGAGCGCATCTATTAGCAACCACGGCAGCCGCGCTGCTGGCACTGACCGGCGTGGCCAACGCCGGGATGAACGAGGCCAAGACCTTCCTGGACAAGGAAGTCGGCGATCTCTCCAGCCTGAGCCGGGCTGAACAGGAAAAGGAAATGCAATGGTTCATCGATGCGGCAAAGCCTTTTGCCGGCATGGATATCAAGGTCGTTTCCGAAACGCTGACCACGCATGAATATGAATCCAAGGTGCTGGCCAAGGCCTTCTCGGAAATCACCGGCATCAAGTTGACCCACGACCTCATCGGTGAAGGTGACGTGGTGGAAAAGCTCCAGACGCAGATGCAGTCTGGCGAAAACATCTATGACGCTTTCGTCAACGACAGCGACTTGATCGGCACCCACTGGCGCTACCAGCAGGCCCGCAACCTGACGGACTGGATGGCGAATGAAGGCAAGGCCGTCACCAATCCTGGCCTCGACCTGAAGGATTTCATCGGCACGAAATTCACCACCGCGCCGGATGGAAAGCTCTACCAGTTGCCTGACCAGCAGTTCGCCAACCTTTACTGGTTCCGGTATGATTGGTTCAACGACGAAAAGAACAAGGCGGATTTCAAGGCCAAATATGGCTATGACCTCGGCGTTCCCGTCAACTGGTCTGCCTATGAAGATATCGCCGAATTCTTCACCGGTCGTGAAATCAACGGTAAGAAGGTCTACGGCCATATGGATTATGGCAAGAAAGACCCGTCACTCGGATGGCGCTTTACCGATGCCTGGCTTTCCATGGCTGGCAACGGCGACAAGGGCCTGCCAAACGGCTTGCCGGTCGATGAATGGGGCATCAAGGTCAACGAAAAGTCTCAGCCGGTCGGTTCCTGCGTTGCGCGCGGCGGTGATACCAACGGACCTGCCTCGGTCTATGCCATCCAGAAATATCTCGACTGGTTGAAGGCTTATGCGCCTCCAGCAGCACAGGGCATGAACTTCTCCGAATCCGGCCCGGTTCCGGCGCAGGGCGAAGTGGCCCAGCAGATCTTCTGGTACACGGCGTTTACGGCTGATGCGGTCAAGAAGGGCCTGCCTGTCGTTAACGAGGACGGCACGCCAAAATGGCGCATGGCCCCCTCCCCGCATGGCGTCTATTGGAAGGACGGCATGAAGCTCGGCTATCAGGACGTGGGTTCCTGGACATTGATGAAATCCACCCCTGACGATCGTGCCAAGGCCGCATGGCTCTACGCGCAGTTCGTAACCTCGAAGACCGTGGATCTGAAGAAAAGCCATGTCGGCCTGACACTCATCCGCGAATCCTCGATCAACCACGAAAGCTTCACCAAGCGCGCGAAGGATCTCGGCGGCCTGATCGAGTTCTATCGCTCGCCAGCCCGCGTTCAGTGGTCGCCAACCGGCACCAACGTTCCTGATTATCCAAAGCTTGCACAGCTATGGTGGCAGGCAGTGGGTGATGCATCCTCCGGAGCAAAGACTGCTCAGGCGGCAATGGACTCACTTTGCGCAGAACAGGAAAAGGTCTTGCAGCGTCTGGAACGTGCAGGCGTTCAGGGCGAATTTGGACCGAAACTCGCTGAAGAACACGACCTCGAATACTGGAACAAGGACGCCGTTTCTAAGGGCAACCTTGCACCCCAGATGAAGGTCGCCAACGAAAAAGAAAAGCCGATGACCGTCAACTACGACGAACTGGTCAAGAGCTGGCAGAAGTAAGTCTGCTGAAGTGAATGATGCCGGGGGCGGCTCGCTGCCCCCGGTTTTTTTGTGCGACCAACTCCACCAGCCCCACCATCCGACCATCCATCCCACCTCCGTCACCCTCGGGCTTGTCCCGAGGGTCTACTGCCGCCCAAGCGACTTCGACGTGGGCTTTCAGAAACGCAAAAGCCGAAGGCGAATTCATCGCCTCCGGCTTTTGCTTTTCATAATCTGTCTCATGAGACCACCACCGCCGTAAACAACGAGCCGTGGTTAGATCCTCGGGACAAGCCCGAGGATGACGGTGGTAGGGATGGGCCTCCAAGGAGTCACCGCGTAGCGGTGCGCGCCCTATCAAAAACTCACGAAATCACCGGATCCAGCGAACCGGACGCATAACGCTTCGCCATTTCCCGCAGCGGCAGCGGCGTGATCTTCGAGGCCTGACCTGCAGTCCAGAACAGTTCAAACCGCTCCTTGCAGAGCTTGGTCATCGCATCACGGGCGGGCTTTAAATATTTGCGCAGATCGAATTCCGCCGGGTCTTCCGCCAGAACCTTACGGATCTGGCCCGTAATGGCCATGCGGCAGTCCGTATCAATGTTGATCTTGCGCACGCCGTTCTTGATGCCGCGCTGGATTTCCTCGATGGGAACGCCCCAGGTCGGCTTGATGGCGCCGCCATAGGCATTGATGATATCCTGCAAATCCTGCGGCACCGTCGATGAGCCGTGCATGACGAGATGCGTGTTGGGCAACTTGTGGTGGATCGCCTCGATCACATTCATCGCCAGAACCGAACCATCAGGACGGCGGGTAAATTTGTAAGCGCCGTGGCTAGTGCCCATGGCAACGGCCAGCGCATCCACCTTGGTTTCGCGCACGAACTTTACCGCTTCGTCGGGGTCGGTCAGCAACTGGTCGTGCGAAAGTACGCCTTCGGCACCGTGGCCGTCTTCGGCTTCGCCCATACCAGTTTCCAGCGAGCCCAGAACACCCAGTTCGCCTTCCACGGAGATGCCGCCATAATGCGCTGTCGTCGTCACCTCGCGGGTCACGCCCACATTATAGTCCCAGTCTCCAGGCGTCTTACCATCGGCCTTCAGTGAACCGTCCATCATCACGGATGTGAAACCGGCCTGCATGGCGGTCATGCAGCTGGCGGGCTCATTGCCATGGTCCAGATGCACGCAGACGGGAATGTGTGGGTAAATTTCCACAACGGCATCCATCATGTGCTTGAGCATGATGTCGTTTGCATAGGCACGTGCGCCGCGTGATGCCTGCATGATGACGGGAGAGTTGGTCGCATCCGCTGCATCCATAATGGCCAGCGCCTGCTCCATATTGTTGATGTTGAAAGCAGGCACGCCATAACCGTGTTCTGCCGCATGATCGAGCAATTGACGAAGCGTAATTCGAGCCAAGGTGTTTCCCCCAAACGAGTTCTCTTGCGGACGACATCCCTCAACGCCATCCTGCCCTTTCCGGACAACTCCCATTATTGGCATGGGAAAATCAACTATCCAGCTTTTTTTTGACATCCGTCAGCAAAGAGTGCGTGATCCTGTTGTGCTGATCGCCAAATGCTCAAAAAGTTACCTAAAGTTTAAAATGCCTCACACTGTCGTGCTTGGGTAACTCCCCGTCGCATTTTGCGCAGGTTCGCACGGGGCTTCGCGCCATCATCCGCTCAACTTTGCAAAGACAAAGACAGGGGCAACCCCAAGCGGCAGGCTTGCCTCTTTATAAGCGTCGCGAATAAAGGGAACGGATATGAAGTCATTGCTTGCATCAACCTGTCTGGTGTTTGGTTTGCTGGGAGGCGCGGCGGCAGCCAATGCTGCCAATTGCGGAAGCCCAACCATCGCCAGCATGAACTGGCAGAGCGCCGAAGTGCTCTCCGCCATCGATAAGATCATTCTCAATGAAGGCTATGGTTGCAGCGCCGAGATCACCATTGGTGATACCGTGCCAACCATCACCTCCATGGTCGAAAAGGGCCAGCCGGATATTGCCCCGGAAGCCTGGGCGGATACGCTGCCTGAGGTCGTCAAGCGCGGCGTGGACGAAGGCAAGCTCGTGGTGGCCGCAACAGCCCTGCCGGATGGCGGCATTCAGGGCTGGTGGATACCCAAATACGTGGCCGATGCCCACCCCGAGATAAAGACCATCGGCGACCTCATGAAGAACCCGAAGCTTTTCCCGAATGCGGAAAATCCGGATAAGGGCGCCATCGTCAACGGCCCGCAGGGCTGGGGCGGCACGGTTGTCACAGGCCAGCTTTTCAAGGCATACGGAGCTGAAAAAGCTGGCTTTACGCTCGTCGATAGCGGCTCTTCTGCCGGTCTGGATGGCTCCATCGCCAAGGCTTATGAGCGCAAGCAGCCATGGGTCGGCTATTACTGGTCGCCAACGGCCCTTCTCGGCAAATATGAAATGGTCAAGCTTGAGCCCGGCGTTGCCGCTGATGCCGCCGAATGGAAACGCTGCAACACGGTCGCCGATTGCCCGGACCCCAAGCCAAACGCATGGCCGGTGGACAAGGTCGTGACACTGGTTGCCAAGCCTTTTTCAGAAAAGGCCGGGCCTGAAATCATGGATTACCTCAACAAGCGCCAGTGGAGCAACGCCACCGTCAACAAGCTGATGGCATGGATGACGGACAACCAGGCCACGGGCGAAGACAGCGCCAAGCACTTCCTGAAGGAAAGCCCCGATATCTGGACGAAATGGGTGTCTCCAGCCGCAGCCGAAAAAATCAAGGCCTCTCTCTGATGGCTTTCCCTGCTGCCTGAACATTCCGGTAGCCACGCAAATGGACATGCGGCGGGCGAACCCCGTCGCATGTCACCGCGATCACAGGGGAAAGGCATGGACTGGTTTTACAAGTTTCCGCATATGGATGACGAAACGCTTCGAAATCTGAAAAAGATGATCGATGATGGCTTTCGCGAGTTCACCCGCGCCTGGGGCGGCAGCATCGAAGGCTTCTTTTCACCGCTGCAACAATTCCTGATCTGGGCCGAGCGTTTCATGACGCAAACGCCGTGGCCGGTCATCATCCTCATCATTTTAGGCATCGCATGGGCTGGCAGTCGCAGCCTCAAAATCGTCGCGGGCTGTCTCTTCACGCTTCTGGCCATAGGCTATTTCGACATGTGGATGGATACGATGCGGACCATTTCGATGATCTTCGTCTGCACCGTTCTGTCCATTGCCATCGGCCTGCCCATCGGCATTGCCATGTCCCATTCCAACCGCTTCCAGCGCGTGGTCAATCCCATACTGGATGTGATGCAGACCATGCCAAGCTTCGTCTATCTCATCCCGGTCGTCATGCTGCTCGGCATTGGCCGCGTTCCGGGGCTGATTGCTGTCGTCATCTACGCCATTCCGCCGATGATCCGGCTCACCAATCTCGGCATCCGACTTGTGGACCGCGATGTGCTGGAGGCCGCCGATGCTTTCGGCTCTTCTGGCTGGCAAAAGCTGTTCAAGGTGCAGCTTCCGCTCGCCCTTCCCACCATCATGGCTGGCATCAACCAGACCATCATGATGGCGCTCGCCATGGTCGTCATCGCCTCCATGATCGGCGTACAGGGGCTGGGCCAACCGGTGCTGAAAGCCATCGCCAACCAGTATTTCACGCTGGGCATCTTCAATGGCCTCGCCATCGTCGGCATCGCCATCATCTTTGATCGCATCAGCCAGGCCTATGGCAAAAGGCTCCAGAAACATCAGGAGATTTCCCATGGCTGAAACGGCTTTTGGCGGCATCACGATCAGAAATCTCTACAAGATTTTCGGCGTTTCACCGCAAGCCCATATCGACGCCGTCAGTGCCGGCATGACAAAAACCGAGCTCAACGAAAAGCACGGGCATGTTCTGGGCTTGCGGGATATCAACATCACCATTCCCTCCGGCTGCATTCAGGTCATCATGGGCCTGTCCGGTTCCGGCAAATCGACCCTCATCCGCCACGTCAACCGGCTAATCGATCCGACAGCGGGCGAAGTGCTGGTCGATGGTGTGGATGTGGTCAAGATGAACGCGACCGAATTGCGGACCTTTCGCCGCCACCAGACAGCCATGGTTTTCCAGAAATTTGCGCTTCTGCCCCATCGCAACGTGCTGGATAACACGCTCTACGGCCTCGAAGTGCAGGGCATGGAGCGGGCAAAAAGTGTCGATATCGCCATGCGCTGGCTGGAGCGGGTGGGGTTGAAAGGTTTCGAAACCCGCTTTCCCAACCAGCTTTCCGGCGGCATGCAGCAGCGTGTGGGGCTGGCGCGCGCCCTCTCCAACGATGCGCCCGTGCTGTTGATGGACGAGGCCTATTCCGCCCTTGACCCGCTCATCCGAACCGACATGCAGACCGTGCTGCTGGATATCCAGAAAGAAATCAAAAAGACCATCGTGTTCATCACCCATGATCTGGATGAGGCGCTTCGTCTGGGAGACCAGATCGCCATACTGCGTGACGGCGAGGTCATCCAGCAGGGCAACAGTCAGGATATCGTCCTGCGCCCGGCAGACGATTACATCGCCAATTTCGTCAAGGAGGTGAACCGGGGTCGCGTCATCAATGTCGAGGCGGTCATGTCTCAACCCCCGCCGGGCTTTGCTGCCGCCCACCGCAAAGTGCTTGTCGGCACCAGCATCGAAGACACGATGGGCATGCTGGCGCGCAGCGGCGAAGAAACCGCTACGGTCATCGATGCTTCAGGCGAAATTGTCGGCCATGTCACCTTCCGTCAGCTCGCCAGCGCCATCGTTGGTGTGCAGGTTGAAGACCCCGCGCATGATGGTGCTGGCACCCTTCGCGCCAAGGCCTGAACAGACTGTTCACAATCGTGGCGATACAATCGCTGATCGGCGCACTATATGTCTGGCAACGAAACATATGCAGATCAGGTGAGATAATATGAAGAAGATTGGCTTTCTGTCATTCGGCCATTGGGGACCCGGAGCCTATTCGCAGGCGCGCACCGCCAAGGATGTGCTGCACCAGTCCATCGATCTTGCCGTTGCCGCAGAAGAAATCGGTGTCGATGGCGCTTATTACCGGGTGCACCATTTCGCCCGCCAGCTTGCCTCGCCCTTCCCGCTTCTGGCAGCGGTCGGCGCACGCACCAGCAAAATCGAAATCGGCACCGGCGTCATCGACATGCGCTATGAAAATCCACTCTACATGGCGGAAGACGCAGGCGCTGCCGACCTCATTTCAGACGGTCGCCTGCAACTTGGCCTCAGCCGTGGCTCCCCCGAACAGGTGATCGAAGGCTGGCGCTATTTCGGTTATCAGCCGAAGGAAGGCGCAGATGACGCCGATATGGGCCGTAACAATGCGGAAGTCTTTCTGGAGGTTCTGAAAGGCGAAGGCTTTGCCGAACCCAATCCACGCCCGATGTTTGCCAACCCGCCCGGCTTGCTGCGTCTGGAACCCCATTCAGAAGGCCTGCGCGAGCGCATCTGGTGGGGTGCCGGTTCCAACGCAACAGCCGTCTGGGCGGCCAAACTCGGTATGAACCTGCAAAGCTCGACGCTGAAGAACGACGAGACCGGCGAGCCCTTCCACATTCAGCAGGCAGCGCAGATCCGCGCTTATCGTGAGGCATGGAAGGAAGCTGGCCATACCCGCACCCCTCGTGTGTCCGTCAGCCGCAGCATCTTCGCGCTGATGGATGACCGTGACCGGTCCTATTTCGGTGGAAGCGGCAAGGATGGCGACAGCATCGGCTATCTGGATGCGCAAACACGTGCCGTTTTCGGGCGCTCTTATGCGGCAGAGCCGGAGCAACTCATCAAGCAACTGGCGCAGGATGAGGCCATTACTGAGGCCGACACGCTGCTCCTCACGATCCCCAATCAGCTGGGCGTCGATTACAATGTGCATGTCCTCGATTCCATTCTGAAACATGTCGCGCCCGCACTCGGCTGGCGGTAATTCTTCCAAGTCCACGGCATTCCAATCTGAATGCCGTGGACCAAAGCTTACTCAGCAACATCCATCACAAGTCCCTTGGTCAGTTCCAGCGCCTGACGCTCGAACAGCCCGCGATAGATGCCGCCCTTTTTCTGGATGAGGCTGGCATGCGTCCCCTCTTCCGCAATGTTGCCGTGGCTGAACACCAGCAACCGGTCCAGCGACCGAACCGTGGACAGGCGGTGCGCGACCACAAGCGTCGTGCGCCCCTGCATCAACCGTTCCATCGCGGTCTGGATCAGCATTTCCGATTCCGAATCCAGACTTGATGTCGCCTCATCCAGAATGAGGATTGGCGCATCGGCCAGAAATGCCCGCGCAATGGCAATGCGCTGGCGCTCGCCACCGGAAAGCTTCACGCCCCGTTCCCCCACCAGCGTGCCATAACCCTTGGGCAAGGCGCTGATGAAACCATGGGCGCTGGCCAGCCGAGCCGCGTTTTCAATGTCCCGCTGGCTCGCATCGGGTCTCGCATAGGCAATATTTTCCGCGAGCGACCGGTGAAACAGGATCGGCTCCTGCTGCACGATGGCGATTTGCTGGCGCAGAGATGTCTGCGACACCTGCGAAATATCCTGCCCGTCAATGCGGATCATTCCATCGCTCACATCATGAAGCCGCTGGATGAGCTTGATGAACGTAGTCTTGCCAGAACCGGAATGGCCCACAAGCCCCACCCGTTCGCCCGGCTTGATGGTGACGGAAAAATCCTTGTAGAGCGGTGCCAGATGCTTGCCGTAATGGAAGCTCACCCGCTCGAACTCGATCTTGCCCTCATCAATCCGCAGCGCCTTTGCATCCGGCACGTCATCAATGCCAAGCGGCTGCGAATGGATCGAGACCAACTCTTCCATGTCGTTCACCGACCGTTGCAGATTGCGAATATGCATGCCGATTTCACGCAAATATCCCTGCAAAATGAAGAAGGACGTGAGCACGAAGGTGATATCGCCCGCATTGGCATTGCCGCTTGCCCACAACATAAGGGCCAGACCGATGACGCCAGCGCGCATGATGCTGAGCAGACCGGCCTGAAGCGTGCCATTGATGGTGCCGCGCACCCAGGTCCGCCGTGTCCGGTCCTCCCATTTGCCCATGACGCGGGTCAGCCGTGCATCCTCACGCTCCTCCGCGCCGAAGGCTTTCACCACGCCATTGCAGGTCACCGCATCGGCCAGCGAACCGCCCAGTCGCGTGTCCCAGCTATTGGCAAGGCTTGCCATGGGCGCAACGAAACCGAGCGACATGGACATGGTGATGATGACGAAGAGCAACGAGCCAAGACCCACCAAGAGGCCCATCATCGGCCAGTACCATGTCATCAGTGCGGTTGTACCAACAAGCATGACAATCGATGGAAACAGCGCCACGAACACCGTGTCATTCAGTACATCCAGCGCCCACATGCCACGCGTCACCTTGCGCACGGTGGAGCCCGCAAAGCTGTTGGCATGCCAATCCGACGAGAACCGCTGGATACGGTGAAACGAACCCGCCGCAATATCCGTCATGGATCGCAGCGTGAATTTGATGATGGTTAGAAACGTTGCGTGACGCAGGATCACGGCCAAAACGGCAAGCCCCATAAGCCAGCCAAAGGCCGAAATCGCATTGTTCCACGCACCGGCATCGCTTGCCGAACCGGAGACGACGGCGTCCACCAGACGCCCCGCAAACATGGGCGTCAGAACATCGGCCAGCGTTGAAAACAGAACGGCACACAGCATGAAGGCCACCCGGCCGGGTTGCTGTCGCCAATGGCCCCAACAGAAGCGAAAAACGCTGCGAAACGCCTCACTGCGGCGCAATTTCAATCCAAAAGACATGATAAGCATCACCGGCGGAGACCGGTCCCAAGACAGATTTGAAAGGGAAATCCGCGCGCATTGGCTCGCGAAAAATTCTGACGAATGTGAGAAATGACCGGCCTACCGGTTGGTACGTGTCGATCTTTTGTCGGAAAAAGAGAGAGCGTCAGCTCTGCGCGGCGCTAGCCACCGGGGAGGTTGAAAAATATGACATCTATACCTCCCTCGTTCACGTTGATCTGCACATCTTATGCAACCAGAAAGAAAACGCCAAGCCGGTTTTATGCGGTATTAGCGACTAAACCTCTAGGTGAGGCAAACTTGCCACAGGGTAAAAGCAATTCCAGCAAAAGTGGAAACCGGTTTTGCGTCCGGAATTGCGGAGAAACAAGAAGCTCGGAAAACGGTTGTTGTCTGCGGGGCTGTGGCGAATAGATGTGCTCATCATTGCCCATATTCTGGATGAATATTTGGCGACTTTGGGCAGCCAAACAGCGAAGATAAGCGTATAACCCTTCACCGGAGCATGCCATGACCTTGCGTATCAATCAGACCGCCCCTGACTTCACCGCCGATACAACACAAGGAGCGATCAGATTCCATGAGTGGATCGGGGATAGCTGGGCGGTTCTGTTTTCGCATCCGAAGAATTTCACGCCTGTCTGCACCACGGAACTCGGCGCGATGGCGGGTCTTGATGGCGAGTTTAAGAAGCGCAACGTCAAGGTCATCGGCATTTCGGTAGATCCGGTCGAAAGCCATGCCAAGTGGAAGCAGGATATCCAGACCGCAACCGGCTTCGAAGTCGCCTACCCGTTGATTGGCGACAAGGATCTCAAGGTTGCCAAACTCTATGACATGTTGCCGGATGATGCAGGTGAGAGTTCTGAGGGCCGCACACCTGCCGATAACGCCACCGTGCGCTCGGTCTATGTCATCGGCCCTGACAAGAAGGTGAAACTGATCCTCACCTACCCTATGACGACAGGCCGCAACTTCGATGAAATTCTGCGCACCATCGATTCCATCCAGCTCACCGCCAAACATCAGGTCGCCACACCGGCAAACTGGAAACAGGGCGAAGATGTCATCATCACCGCTGCCGTTTCCAACGAGGATGCGATCACCCGTTTCGGCTCTTTCGACACCGTCCTGCCCTATCTGCGCAAGACGAAGCAGCCAGCATAATCTCCCAAGACCTCGGGCCTTGCCATATGGCGGGCCCGAGGATGACTGTTGCTAAAGCAATTCCAGCAAAAGTTGAAACCGGTTTTGCGTCCGGAATTGCGTAAAAACAAACAGATAGAGCATTGTAGGTGAACCCCGTTCACCGGAAATGCTCTATCCGTTATCGCGCTTGAAGATCCAGTCATGATCGGGATGGTTCTGGAACCGCCATTTGCGCATCGGTCCGGCCATCACGTTGAGATAATACATCTCATAGCCATAAGGCGCACCGCAGGGGTGGTGGCCCTTCGGCACCAGCACCACGTCGCCATCAGACACCGCCATGGTCTCATCCAGCGTGCCGTCTTCGGTAAAGACCCGCTGAAAACCGAAACCCTGCGCCGGGTTGAGCCTGTGGTAATAGGTCTCTTCCAGATAGGTCATGTCGGGATAATTGTCTTCATCATGGCGGTGCGGCGGGTAGGATGACCAGTGGCCCGACGGCGTAAACACTTCCGTCACCAGCAGGCTATCGGCCACATCGCGGTCTTCCATCGCAATCGGGAAAATATAGCGCGTATTGGCACCCTTGCCGCGTTCGCTGAGCGAAATTCCGGCAGGGCCGATCACCTGCGCCTTGCGCCCGGGCTTGGCCGGTGCGGTGCACACACCGATGGTGCAATCGCTCGTGGCCGTCACCGACCAGGAAGCACCAGCCGGAATATAGACGCAATGCGGCGGCTTGCGCTCGAACACATTCATGCGGTCGCCGAGTTCGCCGAATGTCTGCTCCTCGCTCGAGACGTCCGCCTTGCCCTCGACAAGAACCAGAATGACTTCCTTGTCCCCGGTTTCTTCCGTCGCAGTCTCGCCTGGCTTCAGCCGGTAAAGACCAAAACCGACATAGCCCCACTCAGCGCTTTCAGGCGTGATATCATGGACCTTGCCGGACTGGCCGGTCGGCTTGCGCAGCAGATTTGCCATCACTCATCTCCTCATTCAGGCTTTATCAAGCCCGGCTTCCTTGGCGTATGCCCGAAGCGATTTCAGCCCGAGGCTCTGATATTCGAAGGGGTTGCGAACATCAGGATCCTGCTCGGCCTCGATCACCAGCCACCCGCTGTAACCATGCTCTGCGGCAACTTTCAGAACGGGCAGAAAATCCACACCGCCCTCGGCATCGCCCGGCACGGTGAAAACGCCGCGGCGCACGCCTTCGAGGAATGACAGCTTCTCGTCGCGCACCTGAGCTGCAATCTCTGGCCGCACGTTCTTCGCGTGGATATGCCCGACGCGGCCCATATGCTTTTTCGCAAGGCGCTCAGGGTTTCCGCCACCGAACAGGCAATGGCCGGTGTCCAGCAACAGCTTGGCATGCGGGCCGGTATGCTGCATCAGCCGGTCGATCTCGTCTTCGCTCTCGATGATGGTGCCCATATGGTGGTGATAGACCAGCGCAATGCCCTGATCGGCGGCAAACTCCGCCAGCGCTTCAACGCCTTCACCAAAGGATGTCCACTGGGCATCGTCCAGTTTCGGGCGGTCATTCACTGGCTTTGCGTCGTCGCCATGAATGGCATTCGATGTTTCGCAAACGATGATGACCTTGCAGCCCATGGCCTTCAAAAGATCAAGCACCGGCTGCATCGCAGCCTTCTCGTCCTCGATGGAGTTGGTCAAAAGGTTCAGCGAATGCCAGCCGGAAACATAGCGCAGATTGCGCGGCTCAAGCACCGCCTTCAGCGCATCCGGTTCCTGCGGAAACTTGTGGCCCTTCTCGATGCCGTCGAAACCGATCTTCGAGGTCTCATCCAGGCACTGCTCCAGGCTGATATGGGCGCCCAGCGTGCGGTCATCGTCATTGCTCCAGGCAATGGGGTTTGTGCCGTAGAGAATCATGATGACTGCCTTTCCTTCAACGCCGCTTCGTAAGCTGTGCGTGCATCGTTAACATTCTTGCGCTCAGAAACCTCCGGCACCGCCACATCCCACCAGTATCCACCCGCGTCGGGTGTCGGGTAAGGGTCCGTGTCGATCACGATAACGGTTGTCACCGTCGCCGCGCGGGCGGCCGCAAGCGCTGTTTCAAGCTCTGCAATCGAGGTTACCTTGTGCGCATCCGCGCCCATGCTGGCGGCGTGCTTGGTAAAATCGATGGCGATGGGGTTGGTGTGGTTGGTGTGTGCATAGAGATTGTTGAACTCCGCGCCGCCGGTGCCCATCTGCAACCGGTTGATGCAGCCATAGCCCCGGTTATCGGTAATCACGACCGTGATTTTCACGCCCATGGCAACGGCGGTGGCAAGTTCGGAGTTTGCCATCATGTAGGAGCCATCGCCCACCATAACGATCACGTCGCGCTCAGGCTGCGCCATCGCAATGCCAAGGCCACCGGCAATCTCGTAGCCCATGCAGGAAAAGCCGTATTCCATATGGTAGGAGAGCGGCAGCTTGGCCTTCCACAGCTGGTGCAGCTCACCCGGCATGGTTCCTGCCGCACACATGACAACCGTGTTGTCACGCGAGGCACGCTGAACCGCGCCGATAACCTGCATGTCCGTCGGCAGGCTGTTTGCCTCTGCCCCTGCCGCTGAAGGTGCCGCCGTTACTGCATCGGCCTTCGCAAACCACGCCTCTTTCAGCGCCGTGTCAGGCGCAGCGAAGCGATGGGTTCCCAAAGCGTTGGAAAGCTTCTCAAGCCCAACCTTCGCATCCGCCGTCAGGCTGATCGCATCATGCTTGGCGCTGTCATAGGCCTGCACGTTCAGCGCCAGCAGCTTCCGTTGCGGGTTCTTGAACAGCGCCCAGGAGCCAGTCGTAAAGTCCTGAAAACGGGTACCAATACCGAAAATGAGATCGGCCTTTTCGGCAATCGCATTGGCGCTATCTGCACCCGTCACGCCCACGGGGCCGAAATTGAGCGCATGGTCCCAGGCCAGCGCAGATTTTCCCGCCTGCGTCTCGATCACGGGAATGGAATGCGTCTCGGCAAAGACTTTGAGCGTTTCCGTCGCACCGGAAAAATGCACACCGCCACCCGCAATGATGACAGGGTTCTTGGCAGCCTTCAGAGCCGCGACCGCCTCTTCAAACTCGGCATTGTCAGGTTCGGGGCGGCGCTGGCGCCAAACTTTTTTCTCAAAGAAGCTGGCCGGATAGTCATAAGCCTCAGCCTGCACATCCTGGCAAAAGGCCAGCGTCACAGGCCCACAATCGGCCGGGTCCGTCATGGTGCGCATGGCGCGCGGCAGCGCGGTCAAAAGCTGTTCAGGGCGCGTGATGCGGTCGAAATAGCGGCTGACGGGCTTGAAGCAATCATTGGCAGAAATCGTGCCATCGCCAAAATCCTCGATCTGCTGCAACACTGGGTCAGGGCCGCGATTGGCGAACACATCGCCGGGAATGAGCAGCACCGGCAGCCGGTTGACATGGGCAAGCGCCGCAGCCGTCACCATATTCGTGGCACCGGGACCAATGGAAGACGTGACCGCCATGGCACGACGGCGTCCAAGCTGCTTGGCGTAAGCAATGGCGGAATGCGCCATGGTCTGCTCGTTCTGGCCGCGATAGGTCTTCAGCTCATCGCGAATGCCATAGAGCGCCTCGCCAATTCCCGCCACATTGCCATGGCCGAAAATGGCCCAGACACCGGCAATATAGGTCTCGCCATCCTCGTTCAGTTGCGCGGCCAGATAGCGCATCATCGCCTGCGCGGCTGTCAAACGGTATGTGGTCACGCTGCACCTCCCTTGTTGCTTGCGGCGCGCGCCTCGTCCCATATCTGGCAGAGTGCGCTGTAACGTTGCGTCATCTGCGCAACGGCCTCCTCATCGCTCATCTTGCCCGAAAGCCATGCGCGGGCCGCATCCGCAAAAATCGTGCGCCCCACCGCAAAGCCCTTCACAAGATCAAACCCTGCCGCCAGCCGGAAGCTCTCCTCCAGCTCCGCCTGCGGCGCATCCAGACCTAGCACCACGATGCCGCGCACGTAAGGGTCGTTGCGCTCCACGGCGTCAGATGCGGCTTTCCACGCAGCCTTGCTCTTCATCGGCTCCAGCTTCCACCAGTCGGGATAAACGCCGATTTCGTAGAAACGCTCGATGATGCGCGCCGTCGTCGTGTCATCGACATGGCCAACCTTGGACGGAATGATTTCAAGAAGCAGTTCCAGCCGGTTGCGCCGCGCGGCTTGCGCCAGTCGCAGCACCGTGTCTTCCTGCTCTTTCCGCAACTCCTCGGCATCATCTGGGTGATAGAAGCACAGAACCTTGACGACATTGTTCGCCGGCCATTCATTCAGGCCACCAAAGTCTAGCCCGAGTTCCGGCTCCAGCGTCAGCGGGCGCGAACCCGGCCATTCAACCGGTCGGCCAACCCACAGCTTTGTGCCGCTCGCCTCATAAAGCGCATCGCGCCCCAATCGGCTGTCGCACAGAATGCCGTAACCCGCATCATCGCCCGCAACCTCAAGGGCTGCTTTCAGGCAAAGCTGCTTGAATGCACCAATCCTTGCGTGGTCAACATCAGCCTCATCCGCCATCGCCTCCAGCTGCATGCGGTGGTCGAAGGCAAAGACGCGCATGGTGTTCCAGTCACCCTTGCGGTTGGTGGCCCAATGCACCTGCTCCAGCGCCGCATCCTTGCGCAGCGCCTTGTTCTTGATGCCGGTGCGGAAGAAATATTGCAGCTCTTCCCAGCTTGGATAGGCCGGCGTGCAGCCGTGGCGAGACACCGCGAAAGCACCGCAGGCATTGGCATATTTCAGCGTGGTCGGCCAGTCTTCGCCGCGCAGCCAACCCCGGAACAGGCCCGCCATGAAGCCATCGCCCGCACCCAGCACGTTGAACACCTCGATCGGGAAACCTTGACCGGACTCGCCATCATCAAGACTTGCCGGAATATCACCCGTAAACACGGACGCGCCCATGGGGCCGCGCTTGCACACAAGCGTTGCCTTGGAAACCTTGCGCACGGCCTTCAACGCTTCCAGCGTATCGGTCGAACCACCGGCAATGTGAAACTCTTCTTCGGTCCCAACGATCAGATCAAAGAAGTGCAGCGTCGATTGCAGCTTGGCCGTTACCTTGGCCGATTCCACGAAACGGCTTTCACCATCACCATGGCCCGCAACGCCCCAGAGATTGGGCCGATAATCGATATCGAGCGCCGTCTTAGCGCCGTTTTCACGCGCCAGACGCAGCGCCTTCAACACGGCAGCTTCGGTGCGCGGATGCGATAGATGCGTGCCGGTGGCGCAGATGCATTCCGCGCTGGCAATGAAATCGGGATCAATATCGTCTTCGCACAGCGCCATGTCGGCGCAGTTTTCGCGATAGAAAATCAAGGGAAATTGGGATTGATCGCGAATGCCGAGCAGCACAAGCGCCGTCAGTCGCTCCGAATCCGTCACCACGCCGTTCACATCCACGCCTTCGCGCACCAGCTGCTCGCGAATGAAGCGGCCCATATGCTCGTTGCCGACGCGGGTGATGACGGCTGTTTTCAAACCCAGCCGTGCAGCGCCCGCCGCAATGTTGGTGGGGGAGCCGCCAATATATTTGTTGAAAGAGGACATGTCCTCCAGACGGCCACCCACCTGGGCGCCATAAAGATCAACCGACGAGCGGCCGATCGTAATCAGATCAAGCTTTTTCACGACCGTCCTCCTTCGCGATTTCGCGGCGCTGGAATGACACTCCAATACCATTCCATTTCATGCTATTTTTGGACTATAAATTCCATTTTGTCTGATTTCAACATAAATATTCAATCCTTGCGGTGTGTTCCCACGCCAACCGCCAGAGCAATTGCCACGCATAAAGTCGCCGAAAGTGAGCGGAATGCCCCGAAATCCACCTCTGAAACGGCAAGGATCGTTGCACCGAGTTTTCGCATGGGGCTGACGCTGCTATCGGTCAGCGCCACCACGGGCACGTTCCGCGCAAGGCTGGATGAAACGAGTTCCATCGTTTCTGACGAGTAGGGCGAAAAGGTAATCGCCAGAACCACATCGCCTGATCGAATGGCGCTATCGCTGTGCAATTGCCCCACAGAGGCGTGCAGCATGGCCGGCACGCGCATTTTCTCAAAGGCATAGGCCAGATAGCTGGCCACAGGGAAGGATCGCCGCAACCCTACGATATGGATAATGTTTGCCTCCGAGAGAACCCGGATCGCGGTCTCGAACTCCTGCGGATCGACCGTGTTCAGCACGCCTTCCAGCGAAGCGCGGCCAGCCTCCACGAATTCGGCCAGAAGCAGCGAGCCGCTATCCTCATGATTATCGCGCAGATTGCTGAGCCGCGTCGTATAGTCTGGCCAACCACCGGTATAATGCTCGCGGAACAGCCGCTGCATTTCGGAAAAGCCCGAAAAACCCATGATCTGGCTGAAACGCATGATGGCTGACGGCTGAACCCCCGCCCCTTCCGCCAGTTCCGCCACCGTCGATACCGCTATGCGGTCGGCATGGGCAGCAACATAGTCGGCGCATTGGCGCAGCCGTTTCGGCAAGCTGTCCGATACGTCAAGCAATCGCTCCTGAAAGGCTTCCACTGTTGCCGGAGGCGCGTTCTCGCCCATGGCCTTCTCCTCACTTTTGTCCCCACCCGCGATATGGAATATCCATTCCAAATTATTTGACAAGTATTCCAAGACGATTCATCGGGTGACAGTGCGGGTCGGGCATGGCATAGGGACCGCCAAACCTCCAAATTATCGGCTATATCCAATGATCCGCATCGAAAATATCAGCAAATCCGCCAGCCATCGCATTCTCTTCATCGAGGCATCGGCCGCGCTCAATCGCGGGGAAAAGGTGGGGCTGGTCGGCCCCAACGGCGCGGGCAAGACCACGCTGTTTCGCATGATTACCGGCCAGGAGATGCCGGATGAGGGTCAGGTCGCCTCCGACAAGCATGTCACCATCGGCTATTTCAATCAGGATGTCGGCGAAATGGCAGGCCGCAGCGCGGTCGCCGAAGCCATGGAAGGTGCGGGCCCCGTCAGCGCGGTTGCGACAGAGCTTCGCGCGCTCGAAGCCCGCATGGTCGATCCTGATCAGCTCGACCAGATGGACGAGATCATCGAACGCTACGGCGAAGTGCAGGCGCGCTATGAGGAGCTTGACGGCTACTCACTGGAAGGCCGCGCCCGCGAAGTTCTGGCGGGCCTCAGCTTCAGCCAGGAAATGATGGACGGCGATGTCGGCAAACTCTCCGGCGGCTGGAAGATGCGCGTGGCGCTCGCCCGTATTCTTCTCATGCGCCCAGACGTCATGCTGCTCGACGAACCGAGCAACCATTTGGACATTGAAAGCCTGATCTGGCTTGAAAACTTCCTGAAGACCTATGACGGCGCGCTGTTGATGACCTCGCATGACCGCGAGTTCATGAACCGCATCGTCAACAAGATCATCGAAATCGATGCGGGCTCGCTCACCAGCTATACCGGCGACTACGGGTTTTACGAGCAGCAGCGCGCCCAGAACGAAAAGCAGCAGCAGGCGCAATTTGAGCGTCAGCAGGCCATGCTTGCCAAGGAAATCAAGTTCATCGAGCGGTTCAAGGCCCGTGCTTCCCACGCCTCCCAGGTACAGAGCCGCGTCAAGAAACTCGAAAAGATCGACCGCGTCGAGCCGCCCAAGCGCCGCCAGACGGTCGCATTCGATTTCCAGGCCCCGCCACGCTCCGGTGAAGATGTCGTTTCCCTGAAACAGGTCAACAAGGCCTATGGCCAGCGCACGATCTATGAAGGTCTCGATTTCATGATCCGCCGCAAGGAGCGCTGGTGCATCATGGGCGTCAATGGCGCAGGCAAATCCACCCTGCTCAAGCTGATTGCCGGAACGTCTGAACCGGACACAGGCAGCGTCAATGTCGGTGCCAGCGTCAAGCTCGGCTATTTCGCCCAGCATTCCATGGATTTGCTGGATGGTGATGCGACCATTCTGCAATGGTTGGAACAGCGTTTTCCCAAGGCGGGTCAGGCTCCCCTGCGTGCGCTCTCAGGCTGCTTCGGCTTTTCCGGTGATGACGTGGAAAAAAAATGCCGGGTTCTTTCCGGCGGTGAAAAGGCGCGCCTCGTCATGGCCGCCATGCTGTTTGATCCACCGAATTTCCTCGTGCTGGACGAACCGACCAACCACTTGGACCTCGACACCAAGGAAATGCTGATCAAGGCGCTCAGCGAATATGAAGGCACCATGCTCTTCGTCTCGCATGATCGTCACTTTCTGGCCGCCCTTTCCAACCGCGTGCTGGAACTGACACCTGAGGGCATCCACCAATATGGCGGGGGTTATGTTGAATATGTGGAGCGCACAGGTGCAGAAGCACCGGGTCTCCTAAAGGCATAAAAATGCGGCCCTCGGCCGCATTTTTCGATCTGGAATTGCCCGCTTAATTCAGTCTTTCCGGCCTAGAAAAGTGCGTCGGCAAAGAGGTCATCATCGTCGGCAGCGGCCGTTGAATGGCTTGCAGCAGCAGGTGCTGAGCTGGATGAAGAAGCATTGGCTGGCAGGAAGCGCAGGTGAATATCGCGTTCCTGGGACATGGTGTAAAGCTTGAACACCCGGCTCGTGAACGGGTTGATCTTGTCGGCAAAGCCAGACACATCGGCGTTGAAGCCCTGTGGCATCTGCGCTGCAATCTCGCAGCATTGCTTGAAGGTGTCACCGAGTTCGCTTTCGAAATCGAGGCTGACGACGGCAGAACTAATGCGGCTAAACACCGCCTGGCCTTCTTCAGCCAGCGCATCGATGCCGGATTCCATCTGCGTCTTCGCCTCGCGAATGGTCGACAATGCTTCGTTCAGCGGGGCAGCCAGATCGCCGGAAAGCCCGCGTCCCTGCTGGGCCAGTTCCTTCGTTGTGGTTTCAACGCGATGCAACTCGTCCACAATGGCGTCGGCTGGCGTTTCCAGCTTGCCCGCAAACACGCGCATTTCACCGCTGACCACGTTGACGGAGCGACCAGCGTCGCCCAGTTTCGAGCAGCGAAGGTTCGAGTTCAACGCCATGTAGTGAATGTCGATCTTGATGGATCGCAGGATCTCAATGCCGCGCGACAATTCCTGCGCGCTGTTCGTGACCGATTCGACCACTTCGTCGGCTTCTGCGCTGCTTTCCTGCACGCGGGCCACCAGATCGCAGGCTTCGGTAATGCCCTGCTCCATCAGTGCCAGCACGTTGCTGTCGCTGTTTTTCGTCTTGTCCACCAGCTCATCGCGCAGGGAAAGAATGCGTGCGGCATCATCGGCGAAGCTGGAAATGCTTGTGAAGATCTTGGCACAATCACGCTGGAAATCGGACGCCGTTTCGTCCATCTGTGCGCTGGCCATTTGCAGCACGGCTTCGCGCAGGATCACATTTTCATTGTGGTCGAGCGTCTTGCCTTCGGGCGAAGCGGTAAAATCATCCAGTGCTTCCAGCATGCTTTGGATATGCTCAATGCGCTGGCGCGTGATATCGCCAATCTGCAACAGAGACAGAACCGTTCCGATCTTGCCCTGAATGGCCTGGGCAATTTTCTTGGCCTGCGCGGCGGTATCGGCCATTTCCTGCTGCTGCTGGGCAATGCGGGTGGAGTTTTCGTTGAGACCCTTGATGATCTGCGGGATCGTGTCGTCAAAATCCGCCTTCGTTCCCGAAGAGAACGACAGCGCCTTGATCAATTGCATGCGCATGACGCCAAGGTTCTTGGCAAAGCGCCCCACTTCATCGGTACCGGATTGAATTCGCTCGCGGATTTCATCGGCAAAACCGGCAAATTCGGAAAGACCGGCACCGGTGATTTTCACCGTGATGGCAAAGGTCTTGAGGTAGCGAATGGTTTCGGAGATATCATCGATATGGCCGCCCGTTGAGGCACACATATCGGCCAGCGACTGGAACCCGGCCTGGCGGTTTTCCTCGGTCTTTGGCAGTTGCGCGAGATCGTTGATGGTGTTGTGGAAACCCTTGATATTGTTTTCCACGGACTTGCCGTTCAGCGTGCCGGTCATGCCGTCGAGAATGCCTGTAAGGTTGCCCAGAATTTCCATAACGGAGACGAGCACCGCGCCACCATCGAGAAAGCGCTTTTCGATCTTTGCATGCGCAGCTGTCAGCTTGGCGCTGAGTTCGCCTTGCTTATCAAGTGTATATGCCATGTTAGGCTTATGCAAAGTATTCATCGTCGTTTCCGATCTTGCGTTATAGTTGAACGCTAAGCGGATTTAGGAAACGACAGGTAAATCCATCGGCCCCACGCCGCACTATTACCAAACACAGTTAACAGTTGAGTCACTACAGCTGGTTAACGGCGAGCGCGAAAAAGCACATTACGCTGCGGCGTATCGAAACGTCAGATTATACCGCACAGAGCCCGCTTCATCATGCACCCCTTTCTTCAAAGGCAGGATGCCGTGAAAGAACAGACGCGACGGGCCACCCCAGACAACCACATCGCCATGGCTGAGAATGAATTTGCGCACAGGATCAGCCCTGTTGAGGCCACCAAACTGAAATGTGGCGGCTAAGCCGAGGGATACGGAAACAATGGGATTGCTGAAATCCTTCTCGTCCTTATCCTGATGCAAAGACATTTTCGCGCCCGGCTCATAGCGATTGATCAGGCAGGCATTGGGCACGAAATCAGGATAGCCCGCCTCTGTCGCCGCGCTCAGCGCCAGCGCCATGAAACTCTGCGGCATTGCCGGCCAAGGCTTTGCGCCTTCAGGGTCTGTCGCCTGATATCGATATCCCCTGCGGTCCGTCACCCACCCAAATTCCCCACAATTGGTCATGGCAACAGACATGGAGAAACCACCCGGCGTGACCATGTGCCGAAAGGGCGCTGCTGCAGAAATGCTGTCGATATCCCGCAACAATTGCCCCGCGACGCTAGAAGCAGACCTATGTAGCAGCCAAGCCCCCTCAGCCATCATCTCGCGAGACGGCTTTTCATTCTCCAATGCTGCAAACAGATCATCCATCATGGGTGCTGGCTCGTTGCTATTGCTCTCTGGACACGCGGTCGTCCCTCTATTGCAGGTCGATCGCCCGTCTTGGTCATCGTAATGTGGCGTTAAGTATAATGGTTCATACCTGCATACTAATATTCGCACCCATCCATCACCGCAAGGACGTTCCGCTCACCATGCCAGCCACCGAAATGCGCCGGAAGCTGTTTTCGCACGAAAGGCCCGATGTCATCTATGCGGTTGGTGATGTGCATGGTTGTCTCGACCAACTGGAGCGGCTGCAACACAAGATCCTGAGCGATGCTGCCCAGCAGCATGGCTCGAAATGGATCGTGATGCTGGGTGACTATGTTGATCGCGGCCCGAAATCCCGCGGGGTCATCGATGAGCTGATGAAACCAATGACGGGCGATATCGAACGCTTCTGCCTTGCAGGCAACCATGAAGCGACGATGCTAGATTTCTTGGGTGATCCGCGTCTGGATCACCTCTGGCTGCAATTTGGCGGTGTGGAAACCTTGCGCTCCTATGGCATTTCGGAACTGCCGGAAGACCGGCGCAGGCTGAAGGCCCTGGTGCAGGAGGCCATTCCGGCAAGCCATGTGGCGTTTCTCACCGAATTGCCATCGCTTCTGGCCGTCCCGGGGTTCTGCTTTGTCCATGCGGGCGTGGTGAATGGCGTCCCCTTGCAACGGCAGGAGGACAAGCATCTTTTATGGATACGGCCAAAAGACCAGGTCGGTTCAGGCGCGGACAACCTGTTTCTCACCGTCCATGGTCATACACCTGTACGAACAGTGGCCCTTTCAGACAACCGCCTGAATGTCGATACCGGCGCCTTCATGACGGGCCGGCTATCTGCCGCAAGGCTTGCGCGTGATGGCACGATCAGCGTCATGCATGCCGAGTAAAACGAAAAGGCGCGGTAAAACCGCGCCCTTGATGCGTGCCGAGAAGTTAGTACCTCATGCGGCTGACATCTTCTCGCCCACGATGCGCCAGTTCACCAGAATTTCCAGCACGGCCTTGATGTGTTCAGGCTTGCGGTTTTCATAATCCACATAATAGGCGTGTTCCCAGATATCGATGCCGAGATAGGCAGGGCGGCCAACGGCGACAGGGTTGTTGCCATCCTCATATCCCACCAGCGCCAGCTTGTTGCCATCATCGCGGGTCAGCCATACCCAACCGGTACCGAAAACCTCATCAGATGTGGCAACGGCTTTCTCGATGAACTTACCGTAGTCGCCAAATGTGGCGTTGAGCTCATCGGCCGCCTTGCCATCGGGCCGGTTCGGGCCGCCGGGAGTGAACTGCTCCCAGTACACCACATGATTCCAGGCCTGGGCCGCATTGTTGAAAATCTTCTTGTCAGCAGCCTTACCGGCTGAGCTTTTGACGATCTCCGACAGCTCCATGTCAGCATAGGGCGTATCTTTCGCCAGCGTGTTCAGCTTGTCGAAATAGGCCTTGTGATGCTTGCCATAGTGCAACGAAATTGTCTTGGCGGAGATATGCGGGGCGAGAGCGTCTTCGGCAAAAGGCAAAGCAGGCTGTTTCAGCGGAAGTGCGGCCTTTGCAATGGATGGAGCGGAAAGCGTGGCGGCGGCAGCGGTTGCTGCAGTGGCGGCCATAACGGCGCGTCTCGTCATTAACATGTCTCATCCTCCCGGTTGATATCCAAGTCAGGCAAACCGGTAGGCGTCGGAAAAGTTTCTTTTCGACCTTGCTTATTGATGCAGTTCCCGGTTTTGTTACCGCAAATGGACGTTTAAGGTCTAGGAGGACCGCATGCAGTCGCAAGGAATATCGGGCATGGGTGAGGAGCGCGCGCTCGTTCTCGAGGAATTGGGCAAGCTTTCGCTGCGGCCCTTCCCGCTGGAAGAACAGGTCGGACCGAATGATGTGCGCATCGCCATTCACACGGTCGGCATTTGCGGCAGCGACGTGCATTATTACACCCACGGCGCTATAGGCAATTTCGTGGTTCGTGAGCCGATGATTCTCGGCCATGAGGCCTCCGGCACGGTGACCGAGGTGGGTTCCGGCGTAACAAACCTTTCCGTTGGCGACCGCGTTTGCATGGAACCGGGCATTCCCGATCCCATCAGCCGCGCCAGCCGCATCGGCCACTATAATCTCGATCCCGCCGTGCGCTTCTGGGCAACGCCGCCGGTGCATGGCGTGCTCAGGGCATCCGTCGTGCATCCCGCCGCCTATACGTTCAAACTGCCTGACAACGTGTCCTTTGCGGCAGGCGCGATGGTGGAGCCGCTGGCCGTTGGTGTTCAGGCGGCAACGCAGGCCAAGGTCAAGCCGGGCGATATCGCCGTCGTCATCGGTGCCGGCCCCATCGGCCTCGTCACCGTTCTGGCAGCGCTTGCCGCCGGTTGCGCCCGTGTCATCGTATCGGATGTCGATCCCGTGAAACTCGATATGGCCCGCTCACTCGGTCCTGTCGAAACGGTCAATGTGCGCGAGGATAACCTTGCCGAGAAGGTGCTGAAATCGACCTCCGGCTGGGGTGCCGATGTGATTTTCGAATGCTCTGGCGCAGAAGCGGCCATCTCACGGGTGTTTGAGGCTCTGCGCCCCGCTGGCACCGTCGTCTTTGTCGGCATGCCGACCAAGCTCGTGGCCTATGACATGGTGGCGGCGCAGGTTCGTGAGGCCCGCGTCGAGCATGTCTTCCGTTACGCCAATGTGTTTGGCCGTTGCGTCGATATGCTGGCATCCGGTGCCATCGATGTTGCGCCGCTAATTACCCGCACCTTCGACTTCAACGACAGCATCAAGGCGTTCGATATCGCCGCCTCGGCACCCGCCGGTGAGGTCAAGATGCAAATTATCATGCCCGGCTGAGAATTCAGGGTTGCACGAAATTTAACAGCGGTTAGCTTGATCGCCGTTGACGGGCGGAGGCTTGAACCGTTCAACTGTATCGATGCAGGAGGAAGAATTCATGAAGACGATCAAAGGGCCGGGTCTATTCCTCGGTCAGTTCGCAGGCGATGCTGCCCCCTTCAACACCTGGGATGGCATTACCAAATGGGCGGCTGAAAAGGGCTATCTTGGCGTGCAGGTTCCCACTTGGGCCAGCCAGTTGATTGACCTTAAAAAAGCTGCCGAATCAAAGGACTATTGTGACGAGCTGGCCGGTGTTGCGCGCCAGAACGGCGTTGAAATCACCGAGCTTTCCACCCACCTGCAAGGTCAGCTGGTGGCGGTGCACCCGGCTTATGATGAGGCCTTTGATGGCTTTGCGGCACCGCATGTGCGCGGCAATCCAAAGGCACGTCAGGAATGGGCCGTCGAGCAGGTGAAAATGGCGCTGAAAGCATCGCGCAATCTCGGCATCGATGCCCATGCGACCTTCTCCGGTGCATTGGCGTGGCCCTTCATCTATCCATGGCCGCAGCGCCCCGCCGGTTTGGTGGAAGCCGCCTTTGACGAGCTTGCTAAGCGCTGGACGCCGATCCTTGATTACGCCGATGAGCAGGGCGTTGACGTCTGCTACGAAATCCATCCGGGCGAAGATCTGCACGACGGCGTGACCTTCGAAATGTTCCTGGAGCGGGTAAATAACCACAGCCGCGCCAACATGCTCTATGACCCCTCGCATTACGTGCTGCAATGCCTGGATTATCTAGACAATATCGACATCTACAAAGACCGGATCAAGATGTTCCACGTCAAGGATGCCGAGTTCAACCCGACCGGCCGTCAGGGCGTTTATGGCGGATATCAGGGTTGGGTCAACCGCGCTGGCCGCTTCCGCTCATTGGGCGATGGACAGGTGGATTTCGGCGCTGTCTTCTCCAAGATGACCGCCAACGATTTCTCCGGCTGGGCGGTAGTTGAATGGGAATGCGCGCTGAAACACCCGGAAGACGGCGCAGCAGAAGGTGCCGAATTCGTCAAGGCGCACATTATTCGCGTCACCGAGAAGGCATTCGATGACTTCGCCTCTTCAGGCACCGACGATGCCGCCAACCGCCGCATGCTCGGCCTCTCGTAATTTGCAGGAGACACAATGACGATCGAAGGAAAAACGACCGACAAGGCCAATGCGCGCATTCGCCTGGGCATGGTGGGCGGCGGCTCCGGCGCGTTCATCGGCGGCGTACACCGCATGGCAGCGCGGCTGGATAACCGGTTCGAACTGGTGGCGGGGGCTCTGTCCTCCACACCTGAAAAATCCAAGGCATCCGGGCTGGAACTGGGTCTGGACGAAGACCGCTGCTACGGCTCGTACGAGGAGATGGCGGAAAAGGAAGCGGCGCGTCCAGATGGCATTCAGGCCGTGTCCATCGTAACACCCAACCATGTGCATTATCCGGCGGCCAAGGCCTTTCTGGAACGTGGTATCCATGTCATTTGCGACAAGCCTCTTACCTCCAATCTGGAAGATGCAAAGAAGCTCAAGGCGGTTGCCGACAAGGCGGACGCTCTCTTCGTTCTGACGCATAATTACACCGGCTACCCGATGGCACGCCACGCCCGCGAGCTGGTGGAAAGCGGCGCGCTGGGTGATATCCGCCTCGTGCAGATGGAATATCCGCAGGATTGGCTGGCCGAACCGGTGGAACAGACCGGAGCCAAACAGGCCGTGTGGCGCACCGACCCGGCGCAATCGGGTGCAGGTGGATCGACGGGAGATATCGGCACGCACGCCTATAATCTCGGTTGCTTCATGTCTGGTCTTGAAGCCGACGAGCTGGCAGCGGATGTGCACACCTTCGTGGAAGGCCGTCGTCTCGATGACAATGCCCATGTGATGCTGCGCTTCAAGGCCGCACAGGGCAAGGCACCTGCCAAGGGCCTTCTGTGGTGCAGCCAGGTTGCGGTGGGCAACGAAAACGGCCTCAAGGTGCGCATCTATGGCACCAAGGCTGGCATCGAGTGGACGCAGGCCGATCCGAACTATCTCTGGTTCACGAAGCTGGGTGAGCCGAAGCAGCTCATTACCCGTGGTGGTGCCGGTGCCGGTGCCGCAGCCGGTCGCGTCAGCCGCATTCCATCCGGTCACCCGGAAGGCTACCTCGAGGCCTTTGCCACGATTTACACTGAAGCTGCCAACGCCATTCAGGCGCGCCGCGACGGCACGGCACTGGATAGCGCCGTGCACTACCCGACCATCGATGATGGCGTCAAAGGCGTGGCATTCGTGGAGGCCTGCATCGCCTCTTCGAAGCAGAACGGCAACTGGGTCAAACTCTAGGATTGCGAGAACGGGCCGGGGTGTTGCGCACTCCGGCCGTTTCGCCCTTTTTCTCAGAAATGAGAAAGATCGTTGGCCAATCAATGGCTTGATCGAAAACTACAAAAAATCGAAAAAAAGTTTCTCAATCTTCCCCCGACCCGAGCCTACAATCTCCCAGCTTCTCAAAGCCTAAGTGGATCGCGAGCCACGGTTGGTGAGAGAGGTGGCGGATTGAATTCAGACCGGAACGTGCGGTCGGGAAACAAGACGTCGATTGAGGCAACCAATAGGTTGGACCGCTCGACCGAGATGCTATTCCGGGTCTCGAATGTGGAGCGCAGGGCCTATTGGAACGAGAGACAACGACTGGACCGGGTCATTAACGCCCCGGCCCGGTCGTTCCACCTTTGAAAGACCGAAAAGAGCAATGGCCACGCAAATGCGGACGCCAGACAACCATACAGACCAGAGACATCACCGCATTTGCGTGTGCTCTTCCGGTTTGATGAAAGCAGATCACGGGCGCTCCTGCGCCGCGTGACCATTCACCCTGCCCGGTTGCTGGTCAGACTGGCTTGCTTGCCGAAATGGCGAAGCGATGCTGGATGCCTCTGGCTGCCGCTTTCAGCATGTTCCAGTTCTTCGCCTGAGTTTTGTGGATGGCGCGAAGATCGGTATCGATAACGATGTTTTCGAAACCGGCTTCCCGCAACAGCGCAGCGACGGCCTCAGCCCGCGCCCCTTGGGAAAAATAGACACGTGACAGGATGGAGTTGTGGATACCCATCATCTCTGCCGTGGCATGCAACGGATCGGCTTTCAACACGCCATATTTTTGCAGCCAGGCGGCGAGTTTCTTCAACAGCTTTTCGGTCGTGCTCACATTGACAAAATCACCATCGACAATCAGCACCTTGCCGCCGGGCTTCAACACCCGCAGCCATTCCGTAAACGCCGCCTGCGGGTCCACCAATGTCCAGACCAGATGACGGTTGATGATGACATCATGAGCGTTCTCAGGCTCCATGGTGTTCTCAGCATCGCCCATGCGAAATGTGATGCTGCGGTTTCGGCTTGCCGCTTTGGCCTTGGCGCGCTCCAGCATGGGCTCTGCCCAGTCCAGCCCGGTGACGCGGTAACCCAGATCATCCATCAGATGCGAGATGACGCCGGTGCCGGAGGCGAGGTCAAGCGCAGTTCTGCCCTCACCGCGCCCAAGATGCTTTTCCATAAGGCGGTGCCATGCCGCCCGCTCTTCCTCGGAGAAAATTTCGTGGCCGGGAGACAGATCAAAGGTCGGCGCGCGCTGGGACCAATAGGCCTTGATCTCATCGCGCAGGCTGAAATTGTTACCGTATTTGTTAGCGCCCGTTACCATTTCCGTCTTCCCAAATCTCTGCCTTAGAAACTGTCTAAAAGATAAAACTTGACTATTCCAATCATAAAATCATAAAGCGCGAACAGTTTTTACCGGAGAACAATTTCGATGCGCATTAGAGGCAAATCCGCCATTCTTGCAATGGGTCTTCTCGTTTCAACCGTCTTGCCAGCCTTTGCCGAAAAGGTAACGGTCAAGGATGTGACCGGTCGCGATGTCGAGGTCAATGTCCCGGTAAAACACGTCATTCTGGGCGAGGGACGACAGATCTACTTCCTGGCCGCGCTGGACAAGAACAACCCCTTCGAGCACGTTGTTGGCTGGCGCGATGACCTGCCAAAGGCAGACCCTGAGTCCTACGAAGCCTATCTCGCAAAATACCCAGAGATCGCCAAACTGCCGACATTCGGTGGCATGAAGGACGGTACATTCGATATAGAACAGGCCGTTGCGCTGAAGCCCGATGTCATTCTGATGAACATCGATGCCAAGACCGCAACGGAAGAAGCCGGCTACATCGAAAAGCTTGGCAAGGTCGGCATTCCCCTGGTTTACGTCGATTTCCGTGAAAAGCCGATGGAAAACACAGAGCCAAGCATGCGCGTCATGGGCAAGCTGATGGGCAAGTCGGATGTTGCCGAAGACTTCATCAAGTTCCGTGCAGACAGCATCAGCCGCGTCACCGACGTTCTGGCAAAAGAAAATCCAAAGCGCCCCGTCGTTTTCGTTGAGCGCGCCGGTGGATATTCCGAAGATTGCTGCATGTCTTTCGGCAACGAGAATTTTGGCAAGATGGTCGAACTCGCCGGTGGCATCAACATGGCCAAGGGCATCATTCCCGGCACGTTCGGCACTGTTAATCCAGAGCAGATCATCGCATCCAACCCTGACCAGATCATCATCACCGGTGGCAAGTGGGAAGCCTATGTTCCCGGCGGCAACTGGGTGGGCGTTGGCTATGGTGCAGACCTGAAAGAAGCACGCCGCAAGCTGGAAAACCTGACCAAGCGCCCTGCCTTTACCGGCGTCAAGGCGGTTGCAGACGGCAATGTCCACGCCATCTGGCACCAGTTCTACAACAATCCGTACCAGTTCGTGGCCATTCAGGAAATTGCCAAGTGGCTGCACCCTGAGCTGTTCAAGGATCTCGATCCTGAAGCAACCTTCAAGGAACTGCATGCCCGCTTCCTGCCGCTTGACTACAAGCCCGGCTACTTCGTGTCCCTGAAGGACGACAAGTAAAACCGGGGACGGCGAAGGAGGAGCGCTGTCCAGCATCAAGGCAAGGCCTGACGACAGGGCCTTGCCGATTGCGTTTCCAGATCGAAAAGGAATGACCATGTCCCGCACCATGCTCACGCGGATCGCAGCCCTCGCCATCGCGCTCATCGCAACACCCGCGCTTTCAGCAGAGATTATCGACGCTGCCGGTCGCAAGGTCGATATCGACCTGCCCGCCAAGCGCGTCATTGTTGGCGAAGCACGACAGATTCACGTTATTGCGGCGCTCAAGGGCGACAAGACATTCGACACCATTGTTGGCTGGCGCGACGATTTTCTGACCAAAGACCCGGATAGCTACAAGGCCTATGTCGAGCGCTTCCCGCAGATCGCCGATCTGCCGCGCTTCGGCTATATTCCGCAGGGCGATTTCAGCCTGGAGAAAGCCATTGCGCTTTCGCCTGATGTGCTCACCCTCAATCTTGAAGCGGAAAAGGGCGCCAAGGAAAGCGGCCTTGAAGAAAAGGCAGCCGCCGCGGGCATCAAGGTCGTCTATCTGGACTTCCGCCTCAACCCGGAAAAGAACAGTGAAAACTCGGTCCGCACCCTCGGCCAGATCTTCGGTGCCGAGCGCGGCGCGGAGGAATTCCTTGCCTACCGAAAGGACCAGATCGCGCTGGTCACCGACCGGCTGGCCTCTGTCAAAGACCTGAAGCGCCCCGTTGTCTTCATCGAGCGTGCACCGGGCATATCGGGCGAAAACAACTGCTGCCGCACATTCGGCCCGGCCAATTTCGGCAAGATGATCGATGAGGCCGGTGGAAAGAACATCGGCTCAGAAGTGTTCAAGACAACGTTTGGCGATCTCAACCCAGAGCAACTGATCGTGTCCAATCCCGAGCATGTCATCGTGACCGGCTCCAACTGGGCGGCAGAATCCGACATCAACCAGTTCGTCCCGGCAGGGCGCGGTGCCGATATGGTTGTGGCTCGCCAAAGGCTGGCAAAGCTGATGGAGCGCACGCCGTTTTCAGAGCTGGATGCCGTGAAGAAGGGCCATGTCCACGCGGTGTGGCACCAGTTTTATGGCGCACCGTATGAATTCGCGCCGATCCAGCAATTTGCCAAATGGTTCCATCCTGAGCTATTTGCGGACCTCGACCCGGAAAAGAACTTCGAGGAATTTCACAAGAAATTCCTGCCCGTGACCTACAAGCCGGGATATTTCGTTTCACTTGAAGGCGCACAATAAATGGCATCCATCGTGGAAACCGTGACTGAAGAGACAGGTGGCGCGCAGTACCGCGCCCTTGCCGCCCGGCGTATTCTGATCCTGATTGGGCTGGTTGTTGCCCTTTGTCTCAGCCTTGCGACCGATATGGCGCTTGGACCGGCACGCTATACGCTCTCGCAAGTCGTCAGCGCTATCCTTGATCCCACGGGCGTTGCCAACCAGTTGCGCGTCGTGATCTGGGACATTCGCATGCCGATCGCGCTGATGGCGGTCACGGTTGGTGCATCACTTTCTGTGGCAGGTGCGCAGATGCAGACCATTCTGGCCAACCCGCTGGCGAGCCCGTTTACGCTCGGCATTTCAGCGGCCGCCAGCTTTGGTGCAGCCCTTGCGCTGGTTGGTGGTGTCGCGCTTTTCCCAGGTGCGGTCGAATATATGGTGCCGATCAACGCCTTCGTGATGGCCATGGTCGCGGCTCTCTTCATTCACTTCGCATCGACCATGCGCGGCGTGACCGTGGAGACCATCGTGCTTCTGGGCATTGCGCTGGTTTTTACCTTCAACGCCGCTCTTTCCATGCTGGAATATCTGGCATCCGAACAGGCGCTCGCCGCCGTTGTGTTCTGGACCATGGGCAGCCTCACCAAGGCAACATGGGCAAAGGTCTATGTGACCGCTGCCATTCTGGTGCTGACCGTTCCCCTGTTCATGAAAAATGCCTGGGCACTAACGGCCCTGCGTCTGGGTGATGACAAGGCCGCGAGCATGGGCATCAATGTGCGCCGCCTGCGGCTGCACACCATGCTCACCGTCAGCCTGCTGGCCTCCATCCCTGTGTCCTTCGTCGGCACAATCGGCTTTATCGGCCTTGTCGGCCCGCATATTGCCCGCATGGTGGTGGGTGAAGACCAGCGCTTCTTCCTGCCCGGCTCTGTCATCTGCGGTGCGCTGCTGCTGTCTGTCACATCTGTGGTCAGCAAGGTGCTCATTCCCGGTGCGATTCTGCCCATCGGCGTTATCACGGCACTGGTTGGCGTTCCCTTCTTCTTTGTTCTCATCTTCTCCAACAGGAGACGCGCATGGTAGCCCTCGCCCTTCAGGATGTTGGCGCCAAATATGGGCGCGTCACGGTGCTGGCCGATGTGACCATGGATATGCTGGAAGCCGGAAGCGTGACCGCCGTGATCGGTCCCAATGCCGCTGGCAAATCCACCCTGTTCAAGCGCATTGCGGGCCTCATCAAAGGCCCAGGCGTCGTGACCCTGTCGCAGACGGATAAAGGCCCGCGCACCATTTGCTACATGCCGCAGGATACCGGTGCCAATGCGGTTCTGACGGTCTACGAATCCATTCTTCTGTCTGCCAAGCAGGGCAGCAGCTGGAAGGTGCATGATGATGAGCTGGCGGAAATCGATGCCATTTTAAAAGCGCTCAACATCGGCGAGCTGGCCTTCCGGGGCCTTGGTGAATTGTCTGGCGGACAACGCCAGCTGGTTTCGCTGGCGCAGGCGCTGGTGCGCAAGCCGGAAGTTCTGCTGATGGACGAGCCGACTTCGGCACTGGACCTTCACCGGCAGGTGGAGGTGCTCGATTTCATCTCCAAGCTTGCCCGCAGCCAAGGCATGATCGTGCTGATTGCGCTGCATGACCTGAACCATGCGCTGCGCTATTGCGAGCACACACTCGTGATTGCCGGTGGTGCGATGGCGGTGAGTGGCCGCACGGGCGATGTGATCACCAGCGACATGCTGCGCCGGATCTACCGGGTGGAAGCGCGCATCGAGATGTGCTCAAAAGGGCAGCCATTCATTCTTGTGGATGGCACGGCTTGATGTGAGCAAAGGATGTGCCGCCGAACAGGGCGGCATGTCACCCGAGTCGCCTACTCCACGAAAATGCGAACACTTGACGCCCGCCCATCGGCATCGATGACCGTCAGTGTCGAAAAGCCCTGCCCCTCCGGCAGCCATTCGGAGCTGCGGCGGCGCGAGGATTCTGGCAGCGGCTTGCCATTGGCCAGCCAATGGAAGGGCGCACGACCGCCCTGCAGTTTCAGCACCAGTGGCGACAGGCCGCCGCTCTGGCTTGTCAGTTCAATGCGCGCACCCTCTGGCGGATAGACGATCTGCGGCGAGGCTTCGCGCCTTGATGTCGACAAAAGACCGCTACTCGTGACGCTGAAGCGGCGCTGGTTCGCCGGAAGATCACGATAGGCCAGCCGTGTTGTGCCAGATGGTGGTGCAGGAAAGGGCGTGATGGCGACGCCTGATTTCGCGAAGGCCTCAAACAGGATGGGCGCTGCCGACACATAACCCGCAAGCCCGGGAACCGAGCCATTGTCGGCCCGCCCGGCCCATACGCCGATGACGTAACGGCCATCAAAACCAACAGACCATGCGTCGCGATAACCATAGCTGGTGCCGGTCTTATAAGCGATGCCGCGCTGCTTCATGCCAAGCGGCGGCAGAACGTCGGAGAGGATATCGGTGATGTTCCAGATGGCCGCCTTCGAAAACAGCGGATCGACATCCAGCACTTCAGGCGCACTTCGAACACCATCCCCCAGCGCAACAGGTTGGCCGCCATTGGCAAGGGGGGCGTAAAGTTGCACGAGATCAACCAGGGACAGACCGGCACCACCAAGCGCAATGGCCAGCCCCGGAGCCTCGGCCTTTGGCAGGGTCAGCTTCACCGAGGCGCGGCGAAAGCGGACCATGAGGGCAGCGGGGCTGACGGCATCCAGCAGGCGCACCGAGGGCACGTTGAGGGAGAGTTGCAGGGCCTGGCGAATGCTGACATCGCCCTGATACTGCATGTCGAAATTGCGCGGTCGATAGCCGGAAAAATCCGCCGGGCGATCTTCGATGACGGTTTCCTGGGCGATGAGGCCGTTCTCGAAAGCCAGACCATAGATGAAGGGTTTCAGCGTCGAGCCGGGTGAGCGCACAGCGCGCGACATTTCCACCCAGCCTCGGCGGGAACTGTCAAGAAAATCGGACGAGCCGACCTCGGCTATGATGTCTCCCGTCGTGCTGTCTGCCATGACAATGGCGACGGAAACCCTGTCGCCCAGCTTTTCAGCCGAACGGCGCGCCAGATCTTCCAGCTCTTTTTGAACGGGCAGACGCAGCGTCGAGCCTATGGTGAGCTTTGCTGGAAATTTGGCACGTGCCGCCTGCGCCAGATGCGGCGCAAAGGAGGGTAGGTCGATGCGTTTTGCCGGGACGGCGGCGACAGAGGCGCGGGCCGCCTCGCCTTCTCCCACGACTTGGGAAACGGCAAGACGTTGCAGCACGCGCTCCCGCGCCTGTTTTGCGGCTTGCGGGTAACGATCCGGGCGGCGTTTTTCCGGCAATTGCGGAAGTGCGACGAGAAGAGCAGCTTCTGCCGTTTCAAGCCGTCGCGGCTCCTTGCCGAACCAGGCAAGGCTTGCCGCCCGCACACCTTCCAGATTGCCGCCATAAGGCGCGATGTTGAGATAGAGGTCGATAATCTGGCTCTTCGTCAGCCGCCGCTCGATCTGGATAGCGCGCACCATCTGGAGAAGTTTGGCGCTGAGCGAACGGTCGGCCCGCGGCTCGATCAACCGCGCAACCTGCATGGACAGGGTCGATGCGCCCGAGACGATGCGGCCATTGATGAGCAACTGCCATCCGGCGCGTGCCAGCGCCTGAAAATCCACGCCGCCATGCTCGAAGAACCGCTGATCCTCATAGGCGACCAGCATTTTCACAAATTGCGGATCAACATCGGCGGCACTCGTGTGGAGCCGCCAGCGCCCCTCAGGCGTGGCGAAGGCTCGAAGCAGCTTGCCGTCTTTATCCAGCAATTCCTGCGAGACCACGCGGGCGTTTAGCAAAGGTGGCGGAAAGGCGCGGTCCAGACGGTCGAGCCCGTAAACCGCAGCGCCGGTCAGCGCTGCTGCGACCACGAATCCGCCAATGAATGCCCGCCACCTGATCATTGCTGCGCCGCGCTAACCTCCATGCGGCCGGTGGCCGTGCGGGCCGAGAATTGCGGACGGTACATATCTTCCACCGATGCCGCCGGGTTGTCATAGGTGCCGGGTGTGACGGCGCGAACCACATAGGCCAGTGTGATATCGCCGCTTTCGCCAGCCGTGCGATCAAAGGCGGCGACGAAACGGTCATAGCGGAATTCGGTATGAGCGGCTTCAGTTTCCGGCAACCAGTCGAAGTTGGACAAGGCGGCACTGTTGACGAGGCTTGGATTATCGATCTCAAAGCCCGAGGGCAGAAGGTCTGTTAGCATGATGCGCTGTTGCCAATCATGTTTGGGCGTGACCGAGAGAACCACCACATAACGCTCGTTTTGCGTGGCCTCGCTGATATTCACTTCCTCGCCCTCAAGCGAATAATAGGTCTTGGTGATCTCGAAACCGTCGCCACCCGCAGGCAGTGGCTGGGCCGGTGGAGCGACGGTGGTGACGACAGCGGTGACAGGATCTTTCGAGACGTTGGTGATCCTGATCGGGGATTGCAAGAGATCATCGCCAGCTATGTTTTTGGCATATCCGCCCGTTTCCAGCGAACCGTTGATATCCAGCTTCACGTCCTTGTCTTCGCCCTTCAGCGCGCGTGCGGCCAGAAGCATCCACGCCTGTTCCTGCGTGCTGGTATAGGCTTTCGCATCCCATGCCTTGGAAACAGCACTGGCCAATTGCGGCACGACCGCAGGCACAGGGCGGCTTTCGGCAGCAAGCGCCAGTGACGCGGCGCTATCGCGCAGGACAGAGCCGTAATCGGACCGCGCAAGGCTGACCTTTGTCGTGGCGGCTGCCATGGAAAGCGATGCACCGAAGACGGCCTTGGACCGGGCCGCATCTCCATAGAGCGAGAGTGCCGAGGCGAGTTGTGCCTTGGCAAGCGGGGTCGGGAAATCCTTCAAAGCCGTATCTGCATAATAGCGCAGATCATTGATGGCGGCCTTGCGGTTGCGGGCGAGAACATAGAGCGAGTATGCGATTTCGTTGCCGCGATCTTTGACGTTGCTGTCATAGGCCAGACCATTTTGCAGATTGGTCAGCGCCTGCACCATGGCGGTGTCAGGCACGTCATAGGACTGTTCGCGGGCGCGGGTCAGGAAGTCCGTGATGTAGGAATCCAGCCACAGATCGCCCTCGCCCGGTGCCCACAAGCCGAAGCTTCCCGAGGAGGACTGGAAGGATAGCACGCGATAGATCGCATCCTGCACCCGCTTGCGCAGATCGGGATCATCCGAACCGCCGCGCTGCTTCATCAGCTCCGTAACATAGAGCAGAGGCAAAGCGCGGCTGGTGGTCTGCTCGGCGCAGCCATAGGGGTATTTGTCGAGCATCATGACCAATGCAGGCACATCGAAAGCCGGCGAGCGGGTGACGTTAACCGCGACGGATGAGCCCAAAAGCATGCTGTCTGCCAGCAATGCACCATCCACCGTGAGGGTACTATTGGGCGCGACCTTGATGTTGCGCCGTGTTGTGACCGGAAGCACGGAAGGGCGCACCGGAATGTTCAAGACCTGCTCCAGCGACAGGCCGCTTGCATTGGCAAGCGTGATGGTGATCGCGCCATCGCCCGGATTTTCGCCGGTCAGCGGCACAGTCAGCGATGTCTTGCCGCTCTTCTGCAAGGCAAGCGTTTGCGAGACTTCACCCTGATCGACCGTGAGCGCCATGTTGCTGGCGATGCCGAGCGTATAATCACCCGCCTCGCCATCGGTATTGGCGATATCGATGCGCATTTGCGAGACATCGCCGGGGCTAAGGAATTTCGGTGCGCTGGCGGTGATCACGACGGGGTCTCGGATGACGACATCGGACACCGCATGGCCGACACCGGTCTTGGTCCAGGCCACAGCCATGACGCGGGCCGTGCCGTTGAACTGCGGAATATCGAACCGGATGATCGCCTTGCCATCGCCATCCAGTTCAACCGGACCGGCAAAGAAGGCCACGAGCTTTTCCTTGGGAGGGCTGCCCTGAAGGGCGACCTGACCGCCGTCGCCGCCAGTTCTAAGCCGCCCGGTGACACCCAGCGAACCATCGATCAGACGGCCATAAATATCGCGGATTTCAAGGCCAAGACGACGCTGGCCGAAATACCATTCATCCGGCTTGGGTGGTTCGTAACGGGTAAGGTTGAGAATGCCGACATCCACAGCGGCAACGGTCACATAGGCCTTGTCGCCAGCGCCGGCACCCGACACGTGCACGGGGATTTCCAACGTCTGACGGGGCAGGGTCTGCTTGGGCAGGTCAAGCGCGATGCCGAGCTTGCGCTCGCCGGGATCGACCGTCAGCCACTTCACGCCGATAGCGCGCATGGGCATGCGGCTTTCCTGCGCATCACCGGGGCGAAACAGGGTGGCGGTGACGTAGGAACCAGCACCCCAGGCTTCAGTGACGGGGATTTCGACCTCGCCGCCCTTGTCTCCGATATCGACATTCTGAACCGCGATCAGCTTTTCAGAGCCTGATACCACCATCAACTGGCCCGCATAGCGCGATGTGACCTGCAATTTGGCGGTATCACCGATCTTGTAGCTTTGCTTGTCGAGTGCGATTTCCAGCGCATCCGGTGTCTCGGTCGAGCTTGCGGAAACGAACCAGCCAGCATCGAATTCCACACTCGATGTCGGTCCACCAGCCTCTGCGGATTCGACCTCCAGACGGTAGCGGCCCCAGATGGCGGGAACGGAAATCTCTCCGCCATTGGCATCGACTGACAAAGTGCCGGTCTCAACCTGCTTGGTGTAAACCACAGGCTCATAACGCCATGAACTGCCCTGACGGTACCATTGATAGTTCCGCTCAACCTTGATGAGCTTCCATGTGAGCCCACTCATCGGCTGCTTGACGCCATCGGCGCTGAGGCCAATGACATGGAAACGGCCAATGGAATTTTCCGCGAGATCGCCTGAGAACTGCGGCTTGATGCCGATCATCGGTGTTTCGGATTTGACCGGCAGCGTCAATGAACGCTCGACAGCGCGGCCACCGGCCTCACGCATACGCACGGTGATGTTGGCGGACAGAAACTGTGTAGTGGATGGAAGATCGCCGAGCGACACGTCAAAGGTCGCCTTGCCCTCTTCATCCAGCACCGGCAGGGCATCCAGCGTGGTGCGGCTTTCCTCCTGTGATTCCTCATCTGCCAGGCCGAAGACATAGCCTTCATAATCGGCGCGGGTGCGCGTTGCCTTGAGGGCCACCTCGCCCTCAAGCTCCAGCCCGGATGCAGGCGCACCATAGAGATAGCGGCCATCGACATTCACAGAAGTATCAGCAGCCGGGTCGATTTGCTTGGCGTCGCTGGTCAGGGTGAATTCGGTGCGATCCGGCACGAAATCATCAACCAGGAAGGATTTTTCGCTGATGGCGGCAGCTTTCGGGTCCGTATAGACACGCACCGTCCAGGTGCCGCGCATGGCGCTGTCCTGCAAGGCGAAGTCCACAGCGTAACCGCCCAAGGCCTCGCCATTGCGCACGAAGCGACGATCTTCCACGCCATCGGGACGGGAGAAGATGAAGGTGAGCGGCAGGTTCTCCACCGCATTGCCTTCGATATCCCGCGCTAAGGCTGCCGCATGCACGGTTTCGCCAGCGCGGTAAATGCCGCGTTCTGTCCAGCTGAAAACATCCAGCGCACCGGGGGCGGCGCGGCCGGTGACGCCTCGGTCCGACAGGTCAAAACCGGCGCGGGTCATATCCAGAAACACATAATCATCGGCACCGTTGCGTGCCGTGATGATGGCAGGTGCCTGACCCGCCGTGCCGCGCATAAGCCCAGCGGAAAACACGGCGCGGCCATCCGCATCCGTCTTGGCTACCCCGAGAATCTCGTTGTTCTTGGCCAGAAGCTGAAGATCGACACCTTCAAGCGGTTTGGCAGAGCTTAAAGCCCGCACGAAGACATTGAGGCCATCCGTTCCGGCATAGGTGGTGATGCCGGTATCGGAAACGAGGAACCATTGCGTGGCGCGCGAATCCCAGTTCTCACCCGGTGTTGTGGGGGGAACGGCGGTTAAGACATAGATGCCGGGCTTGCGCTGCGGCAAGGCTTCATCCACGGGGAAGCTGGTGACGACATCCTTGTTCAGCTCATTCTGGATATCGATGCCACCCTGCCAGACGAGTTCGCCGATCTCGCTTTCAATGCGGTCCGCGCCGTAGCCATCCATCTGCGTCAGGAATTGCGAATTGCTGAGCAGCGCGGTGATGTTGCGATCTCCCACGCGGTAAAGCTTGAGATTGGCGCTGGTGACATTGACGGACACAAGCGGAATGCCGCGGCGGGCGGTGCCGGGAAGCACGAAATTCTCGCCGGTAAAGCGCACAGAGCCGGATCTGTCGCGCACGTAAATATCGAGATCGACCTGCTTTTCCAGGGGCTCTTCAACCGAAGACGGAAGACCGGCGCGCAGCGCGATCTTGTAGCGCTGGCCGTGGGTCAGTCCCTCAACGCAAATCTCGGATCCCTTGGCCTCCATGGCTTTGGGCGCTGCGCCATCCAAAGTGACGAAGGAAGAATAATCCACGCCCTGTTTGACGAGCGGTTCCGAAAACTGAATGCAGGCACGCGGGCTGACACTATCGGTATCGACCGTGTTGTTGATGACGCGGAAGCCCTGGCGGGTTTTCAGATCAGCATAGGTGGCGCGGGTCTGGGAATCATCGGAAAGCGCAAGGCTTGCCTTGTAGCTGTTGAGGGCAGCGCGGTAGCTCTGCGTCTTTTCAAACGCAAATGCCAGCGCGTTGAGCGCCTCAACCCGTGCGGACACGGTGCGGCTGAGCGAATAGGCGTTGAGCGCGGCTGCTGCCGCCTGGCCCGACACTTCGTAATTATTCTCGACTTTGGCCGCAGTGCGCGCAAGGCCGGCCCAGACGGCGCTATCTTCCGGGTCCAGCGCAAGCGCTGCCTTGTAATTGTCAGTCGCCGCTATGAGTTTGGCCGCTTCGGACTGCTGTTGGGCGAGCGAAAGCAAGCTTTCAACATCCTGGCCGTCTACGGCTTCGGGCAGGACAGCCTTCAGGCGTCTGGCTTGCAAATAAAGGCTGTCATCGACGAAGGAGATTTTCTGCGGCGCGCCGATATCGGGCTCGCTGGCCACCTCCACGACTTTACCGGCAACGGCACCGGGAAACGCGTTGAGCTGGTTAAAATCCGACTTCAGGAAGCACCATTGCACCTTGGGATTATAGGTGAAGGCCTTGCAGGACGTGTCATTGATGCAGATGTCTTCGCATTGCGGCAGGGAGACATTCTGCTCCGTGCGCAAATCGAACCCGAAATAATCGCCGTTCTGGGTGGTGACGACCTTGCGCGTCGCTTCCTGCGCTGCGAGCGGTTGAACGGTCAGTGCCGCGACAACGAACAACAGGCTTTTCATAACACCACGCATGGACATCAGTCCCTCCCCCGGTCTGCATGACCGCGCCGACTCTGGGGGGATTTATAAGCGAAAGTCAACGCAAAGTGATGACGAAGAATAAGCGGCTTGGGCAGAGCGCAGCTTGATGGCTGCAATTGCCATTCGACTCATATTACGACTTATAGAGATTAATGGCCCAATATGTGGCGTGAAAGCGCATTCAAGCAGACGACACCACAATCCGGCACGAATTGATGTCGATTGACATGCGCTTGCCATGCCATATAGATATGATGACTTGTAAAGAAATATGATTGGGCAGGATATGAGCCAGACACAATATACCAACCGCTTCGCAATCGACCCGAAGACCGCGGCCAAATTCGGCACTGAGGAGCTGCGCGAAAACTTCCTGTTACCGCCGCTGTTTGTGAATGACACCGTTCAGTTGCACTACACGAATTATGACCGCATGATCGTGGGTGGCGCGGTGCCGGTGTCTGGCGCGCTGGAACTGGAAGCCATCAAGCCAACGGGCACGAAATCCTTCCTCGACCGCCGTGAACTGATCGTCGTCAACATTGGCGGCAAGGGCACCGTGACTGTCGATGGCACAGCATTCGAGACGGGCACCCGCGACATGGTCTATGCCGGGCTTGGCGCGAAAGTCTCGTTTTCGTCCGCCTCATCGGTTGAGCCTGCGAAATTTTACCTGCTGAGCGCGCCCGCCCATGCAGCCTATCCGGCAAAGCATATCAGCATCAACGACGCCAAGCGCGTCGATCTCGGTTCGCAGGCAACCAGCAATGAGCGCTCGATCTTCCAGTTCATTCACCCTGAAGGTGTGAAGACCTGCCAGCTGGTGGTGGGCATGACCAGCCTTGCACCGGGATCGGTGTGGAACACGATGCCATGCCATATTCACGACCGCCGCATGGAAGCGTATCTCTATTTCGACCTGCCGGAAACAGCCCGCGTCTTCCACTTCCTCGGTGAGCCGAACGAAACGCGCCATCTGGTGATGAAGAACGAAGAAGCGGCTCTTTCGCCGGGTTGGTCGATCCATTCGGGCGCTGGAACCGCGAATTATTCCTTCATCTGGGCGATGGCCGGTGACAATGTCGATTATACCGACGTCGATCTCGTGACCATGGATGACCTCAAATAAGGGACTGCGACATGAGCGAGAGCAACGCATTTGTACAGGCCGGTGACGGCACATGGACGCCGACGGAGCCCGGCGTTTCCCGGCGCATCATGGCCTATTTGCCTGAGATGATGATGGTCGAGGTCGTTTTCGAGGAAGGCGCTATCGGCTCGCTGCACTCGCACCCGCATATTCAGGCAAGCTATGTTGCCGAGGGTCGCTTTGAGGTGACGATTGATGGCGTAAGCCAAGAGCTTGGCCAGGGCGGAACATTCATCGTCAAGCCCGATCTGGTCCATGGCGTGAAGGCGCTGGCCAAGGGGCGGCTGATCGATACATTCACGCCGCACCGCGCCGAGTTTCTGTAAGATTAAAGAGGGCTGGCGGTAACGCCGGCCCTCAAGCCCTAAACCTCGATTGTGCGGGCTTCCGACATCAGCATAATCGGCACGCCATCCCGGATGGGATAGGCAAGTCTTGCGCTTTCCGACACGAGTTCGCTTTTCTCACGATCATAGGACAGCCGACCCTTGGTCAGCGGGCAGACAAGCAGATCCAGAAGCTTGGGATCAACGCGGCTTACTTTTTCATCCATGATCGCGCCCTATTGCAACAGCGTGCCGGGCTCGCTGCTGCCCTGCGCCAAAGCGATTTCCGTAATGGCAACCAAGGTATCTGCGCGAGCCTTGAGATCTGGCGCCTCCAGCAGCGCCTGCTTTTCCGCCGGGCCAAAGGGCGACATCATGGACAGCGAATTGACGAGTACGCGGTTTCCTGCGCGCTCCACACTGTCCCAGTCAGCCTCAAGCTGATTTGCGTCGAGAAAGGAGCGGAACACCCGCAACAGGCTTTCGCGATCAACCGCATCCTCATCATCCTCGCCGGTCAGATCCGAGATGAAAGGCGCGTGACGGAAAATCCGGTAGGGTTTGGTGGATGGCGCTTCTTCCAGCAGACGGAAGCGACACACGCCGCTGAGCGACACCATGTAGCGGCCATCGCCTGTTTCGGAGAAGGACGTGATGCGCCCGAGGCAGCCGATCTGGCTCAGCGCTCCGGTGCCGGTGCCGCTATCCAGCACAGCCAAGGAGGGCTGCACCATGCCAATCAGCCTGTCTCCGGCCAGCGCATCGTCCAACATGGCAAGGTAGCGCGGCTCGAATATATTCAGCGGCAATTGCCCCTCCGGCAGCAGCAGAACGCCCTGCAAAGGAAACACAGGCACCAGTTCCGGCAGATCGGTGCTCTTGAGATATCGCGCATTTCCGACATGCATTGGGCGGCTCCTCACGTGAACAGAGATTGATGGTGCATCGGGTGGATGCCGCGACCCGCAAGTCCAGAGCGAACTGCGCGGGCGGCGACAGCCATGTACATCTCAGGAAAACAGGATGGATGACATCTTGCGGCGGGCAGAGACAGACGCCGGGTCCTTGAAGCCCCAGCCTTCCAGAAACTCGACCAGCTGCTTGCGCGCGCCGTCATCCTCAAAGGTTCTGTCACGACGCATCACGGTCAGCAACTGCTCGGCGGCCTCATCACGACGCCCCTGCGCGTTGAAAATACGGGCAAGCTTCATGCGCGCATCATGATTGTCAGGATTTTCGGCAAGATCACGCTCGAGAGCTGCGGGATCGCCCAACAGGCGGGCTTCCTCAAACTGCGCCAGCTTTTTGGAAGCGGCCTGAATCGCTGGGTCTGCCATGAGTTCTTCTGGAACCGAGGCGAGAAGATCGCTGGCGCGCTGATGCTCGCCCACGGCAATCATGCATTCGGCAATACCGGCGATGGCTGCCGCATTATCCGGGTCCACCTGCATGACGAAGCCGAAAAGCTGGGCCGCACCCTGATGATCACCATCGGCAAAAAGCTGCTTGGCTTCGGCCAGCGCGGCATCGATTTCCGCCTGCGGATCATTGGCCGCAGGACCTGCAATCTTGTCGATGAATTCGCGGATCTGGCTTTCCGGCACGGCACCCATGAAGCCATCCACAGGACGACCATCCTGAAAGGCGACGATGGCGGGGATGGACTGAATGCCCAGCTGGCCGGGAATGGACGGGTGATCATCAATGTTGAGCTTGACCAGCTTGACGCGGCCACCAGCTTCGTTGACGACTTTCTCGATGACCGGCGTCAGTTGCTTGCACGGGCCGCACCAGGGCGCCCAGAAATCCACCAGCACCGGCTGCTTGCGGGAGGCCTCGACGACATCCTTGCCGAAATTTGCCGTGGTCGTATCCGAAACATGCGAGGCGGCAGCACTTTCAGGCGCGCCGCCAAACTGAACGGAGCCGGTCATCTGTCCACCCATTGATGTTCCGTAAGGATTGTCGCTCATAAAAGGTCTCCGTTCATTTCACATCATCTTGGCATCTTTGGCCCAAAGATCGTACTTTATTCGGTGACTTTCAAGACGAGCGGCACATGACCAGTCGCCTCCAGGAACCGAATGAGGTCATCACGACCGATTGTGGTGGTCGCATCATTGGAAAGCGGATGCCCGTTAATGAGGTCGTGGCGCATCAGCTCCTCGTCCAGCACGAAGGTGACATTGTTTGCCGTATCGTTGATGGCACCAAAAACCGTGACGGAGCCGGGAACGACGCCCAGATATTCCAGCATCTTTTCCGGTCTGCCGAATGACACCCGGCTCGATGCGTCGATAACCTTGTGGACCGTCTTCAAATCCACCACCGCGTTTTCCTCGACGGTGAGAACGAAATACTGGTCCTTCTTGTCTTTGACGAAAAGGTTCTTGGTGTGACCGCCGGGAATACGGTCTCGCAACGATTCCGACTCCGCGACAGTGAAGACCGGCTCATGCTGCGTGGTCTTGTGCTCAATGCCGAGCCCATCCAGCATTGCGAAAAGATCCTGTGCTGTCTTGGGTGTTTGCTCTGTCATATCAGCCTTCCCGCTCCCTCGGATTCGCTACTCCATGGCATCGTCATTAGGCCTTCGGCCAAGCCTTTGCAATCACCTCGTCAATTTTCCCATCAAAAAAAGCGAATGATTTCCGTAGCTTGTATGCTTTTTTTCAAAAATTCCGCACCTTTTGTCATTTCCCTGTTGCATTTAAAAAGCGGTTGAGCGATATAGCCCTCGTCGCAGCAATGCAGCGGCCCGCGGTTCAGCGATCTACCCCGAACCACGGACTATGAGCGGGTGTAGCTCAGGGGTAGAGCACAACCTTGCCAAGGTTGGGGTCGAGGGTTCAAATCCCTTCGCCCGCTCCAATTTTCTCCGAGAGAGTGAATTGAATACCGGTCCTGACATCTGGACCTAGCCAACCTTCAATTCTCAATCCGTTCTCTTGAATTTTCTAAAATTCATTCTCCAATCCCAGATTCGCTGAGCCTGTCGAAAATCTGCGAGCGATAACAGCCCGGAGCGGATGCTGTGCGCTTTTTCATCCAACGTTCACATCGCATAGCTCATCGTGATGCTGAGGCATGGAACCGCTGATCCCCGTAAACGTTACTGGGCATCATAAGGAGAGATCACATGAAAATTGTTACGGCGGCTTTGTGCCTGCTATCTGCCGGCGTTTTGAGCGGCTGCGTGGACGACCGTGGCTACAGGGGTGGTGGGGGATATTACGCTTCCAGCACCGTGACGCGGACATACGACCGTGATCGGTATAACAGATACAACAGACATCATGACCGCGACTACCGGCGAGACCGTGACTATCGCGGAGACCGTGGCAACTGGCGCGGCGACCACCGTCGTTACCCGCCAGCTGGCGGCGGAACGCAATATGGCGTCATCATTCGCTAAATGTGATCCTGCTTCACCGACCGCGCCCCAAAAGCGCGGTCGTTCTGCTTTTGCACCCTAGGCAGCCAGCCGCTGTTCGGCGAGCTTGACCCAGTATGAAATGCCATAAGCGATTGCTTCATCGTTGAAGTCATAGCCGGGATTGTGCAGCCCCGCGCTGTCGCCGTTTCCGAGAAATATGAAAGCGCCCGGGCGTTCTTTCAACATGTAGGAGAAATCTTCTCCGGCCATGGATGGGTCCACATCGGGATCCACGTTTTTCTCACCCACAATATCTCTCGCAACACGGATGGCGTGGTCTGTCTCATCGGCGTGATTGACGGTGACGGGACAGAACCGGTCATAGATAGCCTCAACTTCCGCGCCATTGGCGTGGGCGATGCCTTCTGCCATCTGTTTGATGCGCGCTTCGGCCTCGTCGCGCACACCTTCATCCAGCGTTCTAACGGTACCGGCAATCAGCGCCTCGTTGGGGATGATATTGTGGCTGGAACCCGCCTGAAAGCGTGTCACGGAAACCACGACCGAGCGGATGGGATCGGTATTGCGAGAAGCGATCATCTGCAGGTTCGTGACGATCTGCGCACCGATGGCAATCGGGTCAATCGTGCGATGCGGTTGCGCGGCATGACCACCCCGGCCTTTGACCAAAATCGAGAACTTGTCTGGCGCTGCCATGATGCCGCCCTTGCGAATGGCGAAGGAGCCCAAGGGTATGCCCGGCATATTGTGCATTCCATAGACCTCATCCATGTTGAAGCGGGTCATCAAGCCATCTTCGACCATGGCGAGCGCGCCCGCGCCACCCTCTTCGGCAGGCTGGAAAATCAGGGCGATGGAGCCTGCGAAATTGCGTGTTTCGGCCAGATGCTTCGCGGCACCCAGCAACATGGCCATGTGGCCATCATGACCGCAGGCGTGCATCTTGCCCGGCACTTTTGATGCCCATGGCTTGGCCGTTTCCTCAACGATAGGAAGCGCATCCATATCCGACCGGAAGCCAACCATGCGGCCCTTGCCGTGGCGACCGTGGATGACACCCACGACGCCGGTGCGGCCAATGCCTGTGACGATCTCGTCAACGCCGAAGGATTTCAGCTTATCGGCAACGAAGGCTGCCGTATCGTTCACATCGTAAAGCAGCTCAGGGTTTTCATGAAGATGACGCCGCCACTCGGTTGCTTCCGCCTGCAATTGCGCGGCACTATTTAAAACTGGCATTCATTAATTCCCGATGTTCCATTCCGGCATGATGACTGACGCTCCTCCAAGCGGTGGATATTGCGCCGTATATTTGACGCAATCAATGTACTTTGCCATTGCGAGGCCATATATGTTGAATATTGCAAATCCCGTAACGAAGACGGGAATCCGAGGATACGCCTTGCAACATACATCGATATCCAGCCGCACCGCAGGGCGGCTCGTAAAAACCTTTGCCGCTGTAACGGCCAGCATACTGGCCATCACATCCGTTGCCCAAGCCAATCCCAAGATGGTGATTGATGTGAGGACTGGCAAGGTGATTTCCCATCAGGATGCGTTTCGCAAGTGGTATCCCGCTTCGCTGACCAAGCTGATGACCGCCTATCTGGCCTTCAGCGCCATGAAAACCGGCAGGCTTAGCCCTGAAACTGAAGTGGTGATGAGCAAGAAGGCGGCAGACCAGCCCGCCAGCAAGATGTATTTCAAGCCCGGCTCCAAGCTGACGCTGGACAGCGCGCTGAAACTGCTTCTGATCAAATCTGCCAATGACGTGGCGGTGGCGATTGCAGAGACGGTGGGCGGCACGAACGAGAATTTCGTGGCGCAGATGAATGCGCAAGCCGCACGGCTTGGCATGTCGTCCACGCACTTCATCAATGCCAACGGCCTGCCCGGCAAGGGGCAATACACGACGGCACGCGATCTGGCGGTTCTCGCGCTTGTTCTGAAGCGCGAATTTCCCGAATATGCGACCTATTTCTCGCTGGAAGGCGTCAGCACCGGCAAGAAGAATTACGCCAATTACAACATGCTCGTCGGCCGCTTTCAGGGCGCCGATGGCATGAAGACCGGCTTCATCTGCGCGTCCGGCTTCAATCAGGTCTCATCTGCCTCGCGCAATGGCCGTCAGGTCATCAGCGTTGTTTTGGGCGCTGACAGCCTTGCAGGCCGCACGGAACAATCCGCAGAACTTTTGCAGATGGGGCTGACATCGGCAAACAATCAGGGTGTTTCCATTGCATCGCTGGCACCTTATGGCGAGACGCAGTTCGTCAATGATATCAGTGCCGATATCTGCAACCCAAAAGCCGCCAAGGTACGCAGCGAAGGCCGCGATGATGCGGGCCGCATGATCATCAAATCGCCTTTTGTGCAGGAATTGACGCGCCCGCCCGTCTATTCCTATGCGGGCCTTCTGCCCGGTAGCGAGACCGTTGCGGCCAACACTGGCGGGAATGCTGGCGCTTCCAGCGGCACTACGGCCAATGTGCCGGTTCCCACACCACGCCCGGCATTCTGATCAGCGCTTATGGAGGGGCTTCGTCGCAGATGGACGATGCTCTCCTCCCATGTTTCGGCGCTAATTTCGCAAATCCATGCTTCCGTCTTGCGCATTCATTGCTATAAGGCGTCACTCAGCATGTAATGTTCTAACGCTACAGGTCTTCAATGGCACAGCCTCGCATCCCGGTTTCCATCATCACTGGCTTTCTCGGCGCGGGAAAATCAACGCTGCTCAATCAGCTGCTGAAAGACCCTGACATGCAGGATGCGGCCATTATCATCAATGAATTCGGTGATGTGAGCATCGACCATCTGCTGGTGGCGCGCTCTGGCGATGGCATTATCGAACTGGCCGAGGGCTGCCTGTGCTGCACCGTGCGTGGCGAGCTTGTCGATACGCTGGCTGAACTGATGGACGGCATTCAGACCGGCAAGCTCAAAGCGGTCAACCGGGTCGTGATCGAGACAACAGGCCTTGCCGATCCGGCACCTGTCATGCAATCCATCATCGGCAACCCGGTCATTTCACAGAATTTTTCGCTCAACGGCATGGTCACGGTGGTGGACGCCGTAAACGGCCTCGCCACGCTCGATAATCATCCAGAAGCCGTCAAGCAGGTGGCGGTGGCGGACCGTCTGGTGTTGACGAAGCGCAAGCTGAGCACCGAGGCGCAGATCTCTGCCCTGACGACAAGACTTCTAAGCCTCAATCCGCGTGCGACCATCGAAGATGGCGACGTCGACGGCTGGCAGGCTGTGTCGCTCCTGGAAAACGGTCTCTACGACGCAACGAACAAGATGGGTGATGTTGCACGCTGGCTGGGCGAAGAGGCCCATCACGATCATCATCATCATCACGACCATGACCATGACCATGATCACCATCATGACGTGAACCGGCACAACGCATCGATCCGCTCCTTCTCGATCGTACATGATAAGCCGATCGACCCCATGGCGATTGAGATGTTCATCGATCTCCTGCGCTCGGCCCATGGCGAAAAGCTATTGCGGATGAAGGCCATCGTGCAGCTTTCCGACAATCCCGACAGGCCGCTGGTGCTGCACGGCGTGCAGTCCATTTTCCACTCGCCGCAGCGGCTGGCGGAATGGCCTGACCCGGCAGACCGGCGCACGCGCATGGTGCTGATCACGGATGGTTTGCCGGAAGCCTTCGTCAAGGATCTGTTTGGCGCGTTTACCGGTGCGGTAAATGTGGACAGGCCGGACCGCCAGGCGGTGACAGACAATCCGCTCGCGGTGCCCGGCATGCGGTTTTAAAGCGTTTCTCTCGCGCTCACGAAATCAAACCCGAGGACCGCTGCGCCAATCAGGCCCGGCTCGATCTGACATTGGGCCTGCACCACAAGCGGGCGGGCAAAGCGGCGCAGAATTCGAGCGCGCACGGCCCTATCCAGCGCATCTAGCAGTGCTGGCGCGTTGGAAAGCCCGCCGCCGACAGGCACGATGGTGGCACCGGTGACATTGACAATCATGGCCAGCGGGCCTGAAAGCATGTCGATATAGATATCCATGGTCCGGGCCGCGTCAGCACCACCCGATTGCCAGCTTTCGATGATCTCTTCGGCGGCCAAGGTTTTGCCGGTCAGATGGTGGTGCAGCTTTTCCATGCCGCGGGCGCTGCATATAGCATCAAGACAGCCTTCCAGACCACAGCCGCAGGAAAAGCGCGGTAGGTCCAAGGGCGGATTGCCCGCGCGGGTGGCCGCAACAGGGCCATGGCCCCACTCCCCGGCAAAACCGCCTGAGCTGTTGATGAGTTTTCCATCCACCACCAGCGCGCCACCGACACCGGTGCCGAGAATGGTGCTGAAGACCACGCGGTGTCCGCGCCCAGCGCCAACGCCATATTCGGCAAGCGCGAAACAATCAGCATCATTGGCGATGAGGACCGGAAGACCAAGAGCCGCCTCCAGATCCGCCTTCAGCGGCCTTTGATGCGCGCAGGGAATGTTGGCGATGAAGGAGAGATCCGTATCGGGATCGATGACGCCGGTAATCGACAGGGCGACGCATTCCGGTGAACCGCCGATCTCTTCCATGACCGATTTCAGCACGCCGACAAAAGCATCGAAATCATGAATGGGCGTGTTGCGTCGCGGAAGCGGTCGGACATCATCCGCCGCATAGGCCGCAGCACCCTTGATGGCGGTTCCGCCAATATCGAAACAGACGATCAATCAATAGCTCCCGGCAAATGCACAAACAACGAACGCTCTATGCCAGATAGCGTTGGTTAAGTCTTGCCCACAATGGAACCACCGCCCGCCAACGCAGTTTTCCGTTGGCAAAAGCGCGTGAAGAGATCGGGGCAGCATTGACATTTCTGGGAACGATCGAGGAAATCTGGCGCTATCCCGTCAGTTCGCTTGGTGGCGAAAAACTGACTTCGGTCGAGATTGACGAGACGGGCATTATCGGCGACCGGCAGTGGTGCATTGCCGACGCAAAGTCGGGTGAAGTCGCAACGCCCGAGAAGCAGGAGCGCTGGCGCCCGGCGCTGTTTCTGAACTCCCGTTTGACCGACAATTCAGCAGAGATCGGCTTTCCCGACGGATGCTGGCTTGATGTGTGCGATGACAGCATCGACGCGAAACTGGCACAGCATTTCGGTTTCGAGACCACCCTGTTGGCCTATGAGAATACAGGCGTCCGTGACCCCTCCGTCCGTGGCATTGGCGTGAACCGCTATGAGCCAAGCCCCCTACACCTGATTACCACAAGCTCTCTGGATCAGCTTTCAAACCTGCTTGGCAACGAGACAGTGGACAGCCGACGCTTTCGCCCAAACGTGGTTTTGCGCACTGAAGGACAAGCGGAGTTTCGGGAAAAGGCATGGATCGGCCAGCGCCTGGAGCTTGGCTCCAGCGTCACCATCGAGGCATCCGAGGAGACCAAGAGGTGTGGCATGACGTTGATAGCCCAGCCCGATATTCACGAGAACGCCGATGTTCTGCGCACCATCCTGCGGCAGAACAAACGCAACTTCGGCATCTACGCCTCGGTGGAAAAGACGGGCGCCATCACTTTGGGTGACAGCGTCCATCTGCAGGATGTGTAATGAGGGCCGATCAGGCCGCTGATCGCTCCGAGGTAGCCGTTGCTTCGAGGATAGCCTTCGACACGGTGTAGCCGATATCTCTTGCACTGGTGATGCCCTGCACGAAGGGCAGCTTGTGGAGGAGAAAAGCAATGGACCCGCAGTAAAGCTGATTGCTCAGATTATCGTGGAAGACAGGTCTGAATTTCTCATCCAGATCGACGCCGCCGGTGCGCACAACCTTCTCATCAAAGCCTAGCAAGGTCGTTGCCACGCTTGTTGTTGCGCGGCGCACGACGCCCTGCTCTTTCAACGTTGGGAAAGGAATATCCCGCGCTGACAGCGTGTGCTGGCCGGTCGCATCGATGAAGGCGTCGAACTGATGGGTTTCGCCCTTTGCTTGAACGGTGGCACCGCGTTCGACGCCCTTATTGTCGATTTCGCTCTCATTGCCCAGAGCCATAATTTCCAGTTTGCCAGCACGGTGCAGCGCAAGCAGCCTGTGGATGGATGCGTGCGGGACGGTGGCATAATCATCCACAAACACAGTCTTGAAATGGCTGTGGAAGCGTTTCAGATCGATGTCGTCCAGATGCGGAATGGCCGCCGCAATGACTTCGTGCATGCGCAGAATGGCATAGCGCCACTCCACCGTATACTGGTTCTGCTTGTTGGCCTCGGCTTCAGCTAGATTGCGCGCGGCCCAGACGAAGGGCGGGGTGGTTTCGCGGTCATGGAAATAGGCTTTTGATATGGTTTCCACAGTCAGTTGCGAAAGACCGATGCGCGAGGCGTAATCGGGATCGCAGAAGGCAAGCTCTGTCTTGAACAACTCGAAGATCGCGTCCAGCAGATCGCTCTGCCGCGTTTCAATTGCGTTCTGGATAGCGGCTTCCGTGCAGAACTGAAGCGGACGATAGGGAATTTCACAATAGAAATCCGCCTCCGGCAGAACGCCCTTGCGCGACATCATGGTGACGTGCAGCCCTTCGGTCTCGGGCAGCGCGTGATATTGCAGGATGCCATGCTCATCGAGCAGGAAACTGCCATGGGCAGTGGCAACCGTAATCAACGCATCGATGCCGCTCAGCGACGTGCCGAGAATGCCAACGCGGACAGGCTTGATGGATTTCAACATGGGTGCTGGCCATGGCGACACGAAGTAGCCCGGCTTGATCTCGGTTGTTTCGGGAAAATCATGGCCGGTGGCCATGACCACGTGATCGAAAGCATATTCGAGCGGTTCGCTTTCAGGTGCCGTGACCGAAAGCCGGATATCCGATTGCCTCAGCTCGATATCGGCAACGCGATGCGACGCCTTGACCTCGATCGTATGGCCATTGGCCGCGCCGATTTTAAGAAGCTGCATGAACTGAGCATAGAAAAACTCACCCAGCACAACGCGCGGATAATATTCGCGCTCGGCGATGAGCGAACGCTCTATACCAAGACGCTGCAATTCCTCATCGCTCTGGCGCACAAGCCAGGCCATCAGGGTCTCGCACACCGGCGGCAGCTCGATGCTGGCGATGTTGGACAGCATGGCACGGTCGTTGAGAGCGGGATGATAGGGCGTTCCCTTGCCGGGATCGGATTCGCTTTCAAAGATGGTGATCGAAAGCGGGGCTGATTTTCCAATCAGACCCTTTAACGTGTAAATGCCTGTCGGGCCCGAGCCGATGATGGCAACTCTAGGTGTCATATGCGCAAAATACCCCTTGGCGAAACGTCTGATGACGTCAGGTAGAAACCGAAATGTCGGGCTGAAGTTCCCCATGCAAGAGGCCAAGACATAAGATAATCTCAATATCTCTGGATGATGATATTCTACTGAACAAATATCCCTTCTAACCCAGTGGGCTTGCATGATGAATGAAGGCAATGCGTGCTTTACCTCTCTTCCCGCAGGCTTCGGTGCCGTGGTCATCGGCGCGAGCGGCGGCATCGGCTCAGCCCTTTGCGAGCGGTTGCGGCAGGAACCCAATCTGGGAGAGCTGTTTGAGCTTTCCCGGCGCGATGACCAGCTCGATTTTGGCGATGAAAACTCCATTCAGGCCGCCGCTGAAAAGCTGAGGGGCAAGCCTATCCATCTGGTGATCTGCGCGACCGGCGCGCTGGGGGTTGATGGCAATCCACCGGAAAAATCTTTGCGGCAGCTCGATCCCGATGCGATGCTGCGCCAGTTCACCGTCAACGCCGTGGGACCGGCCCTCATTGCCAAGCATTTCCTGCCCTTGCTGCATCGCAAGGAACGATCCGTTGTGGCATTCCTTTCAGCCCGCGTCGGCTCCATTGGCGACAACAGGCTGGGTGGGTGGATTTCCTACCGAGCCTCGAAAGCGGCGCTTAATCAAATTGTGCGCACAGCATCCATCGAATATGCGCGAACGCACCCCGAGTTGGTCATGGCCGCCATACACCCCGGTACCGTCAGGACAAGCCTGTCAGAAAAATATTCCGGCAGCCATCCGACTGTGAGTGCCGACGAAGCGGCGCTGAACATTCTGACGGCGCTGAATGCACTCACCGCAGACCGGACAGGCTCCTTCATGGCCTATGATGGCCGCGAAATTCCCTGGTAGGCATCGTTTGGAGGGAAAAGACCCATCCGCTCTAGCACGAACCATCTGGCATCGGCTTTGCTGTGGGCTCTTGCCGCGGCAGCTGGCATGTCTCTCCCACCGCCTCAGTCAGCGCTTGCGGCTGAGGGTGATGATGATGTCTGCCTCTATGAGCGAAAACATGGGGCCAATCCGATCTGCATCGGCCGAAAAACCTTCAATGCCGATCTGTGCCGTACGATGGAGCATTTTGCGCGCAAGAATGACGTACCGCCCGCGTTTTTTGCCCGCCTGATCTGGCGCGAAAGCCTGTTTCGGCCCGAGGCCTTGAGCCACAAGGGAGCGGAAGGCATCGCCCAGTTCATGCCATCCACCGCAAGGAGCCGCGGATTGAGCAACAGCTTCGATGTGATCGATGCGCTGGAAACCTCGGCCACCTATCTGAGCGAGCTGAAGACACGGTTCGGTAATTTCGGCTTTGCCGCAGCCGCCTATAATGCCGGTGAAAACGGCCTTGCGCGGTTTCTGTCGCAAGGGCGTCTGCCGATAGAGACACGCGATTACGTGTTTGCCATAACCGGCCACCCAATTGAAACCTGGCGGGATGCGGTACCGGACGTTGCCGCTCCAGAGCTTGTCGATGGCCAGCCCTTTCAATCTGCGTGCGTCACACTTGCCGAAACCAGACGGATGCAGGAACCGGTCTTTGCGGGATCAGCCGACTGGGCGCCCTGGGGCGTGCAACTGTCTGCGCATTACCGTCCAGCCATCGTGGACAGGCTTTTTACCCGCGCCATCACCCGCCTGCCTTCCCCTCTCAATGAAGAACGGGCGCTGATTGTGCGCCAGCGCGGCGGGAATTTCGGCAATCGGCCCCGCTATGCGGCGAGAATTGGCCGCGAGACCCGAGCGGAAGCAAACCAGCTCTGTGCACAAATCCGGGCGGCTGGAACGCCATGCACTGTTCTGCGCAATCGCTGATCCGATGGCAGGCTGCTCTCAAACCTTGCTGCGCATGCTGGCTCGATATTGCTTGGGCCGCATCGCAACCCGTTCCGAAAAGGCCTGATAAAAGCGCGAGACGGAACCAAAGCCCGATTCGAAGGCGACATCGGTGATGGGCATGTCGGTTGCGATCAAGAGGGATTGTGCCGTATCGAGGCGATGGCGGATGATGGCCCGGTTAATCGTCATGCCAACGGCGCGCTTGAACACGGACATCGCGTAATTGGGGTGAAGGCCTGCATCGCGGCCCACATCTTCTGCCGAGATATCGTTGAGCGCATTCTCCGCGATGAAGCGCAGCATGCGCTCCACATGTTCCATGCGTTCGCTATCATTGGCGCCAAGGCTTGCAATGGCCGAGCCTTCCTCGCGCAGATCGCGCCAGCCATCACGCTCGATGCGCAGAACGCGGGCGCTGAGTTCATTGCGGACGATCTCGATGAGGCCCTCATCGCCGGAGCGCAATTCATCCCGCCACCGCTCGAAAATTTCATGGTCATAGGAACGGAGCTCCAGTGCCTCGATCATCGCCCCGCGAAACACCGCGTCTCTGAACCGCGTGAGGCTGGCAAGGCCCAGAAAGAATGACATCGGCACATAGAGGCAGACAAACGAGGTGCCCTCTGCACGGCTAATCACCTGATGCGGGATCATGCCCCAGAACAGGCAAAGCCGTCCCTTATCGACGGTCAGCTCGCGCCCATCGAACCAGTAGGTCATCTGCCCTTCCAGAACGAAATTCAGTTCCACTTGACTGTGCATATGCGGCCCGGCCATGACCTGCACCAGCGATGCTTCGCCTGCGCAAAAGCGGTGGTCTCCGAAGACAACCAGCGGATGTCTCGGGTCATGCTCTGCATGTACCGGTACGGATTCGTCCTGAACTTCTGATGGTACAGAGGCCATAATCTTAGGATCCTGGAGAAACTATGCAGAATTTCGGTAGCTTATTGCGGGTTTCGGTTCAATGATCAAGCCGAACTTGGATTTGGCCTGGGAGGGCGTGCTTTTGGTTCACGGTCTCCACGGCAATGTGTCACGGTCATAGGGAGGAAACACATGACCCTTTTGAAAAGCCTCAGCGGACTTGCTCTGTCGGTAGCGCTGTTTTCGTCCGCCTTCGCTGGCGAGATCACCATCAACTCCGACCACTCGGACCCCGTGCCGAAGAAGGCCATGGAAGAGTTGATTGCAGACTTCCAGAAGGCAAACCCCGGCGTTACGGTGAAGTGGAACAACTTCGACCACGAAGGCTTCAAGTCTGCCATTCGCAACTTTCTGACCGCAGATGCGCCTGATGTCGTTGCCTGGTACGCCGGCAACCGCATGGAGCCTTTCGTCAAGGCTGGTCTTTTCGAAGATGTGACCGATGTGTGGACGGCCAATGGCCTTGAAGAGCAGCTGAAGTCTGCCTCCCCTTCCATGACGATTGACGGTAAGAAATGGGGCGTTCCCTACACCTACTACCAGTGGGGCATTTACTACCGCAAAGACATCTTCCAGCAACAGAGCATCACGCCGCCCAAGACCTGGGATGAGCTTCTCGCTGCATCGAAGAAGCTGAAAGACGCTGGCATCACGCCGTTCACCATCGGCACCAAGGCCTTATGGCCAACGGCTGGATGGTTCGACTATCTCGACCTGCGCATCAACGGCTATGATTTCCATATGGAACTCACATCGGGCAAGGTTCCCTATACCGACCCGCGCGTAAAGGCCGTGTTCGAGAAGTGGGCCGAGCTGGTCAAGCCGGGCTACTTCATTGAAAACCATGCCGCAATCGACTGGCAGGATGCCGTTCCACAGCTGGTGCAGGGCAAGGCCGCCATGTATCTGATGGGTAACTTCGCAGTTGCTACCTTCAAGAATGGCGGACTGAAAGAAGAGCAGATCGGCTTCCTGCCCTTCCCGGAAATCACCGCTGGTCTTCCCGTTGCCGAGGAGGCACCGACCGACACGTTCCACATTCCAAAGGGTGCGAAGAACAAGGACGATGCGAAGAAATTCCTCGCTTATGTCGCGTCCCCGGAAGCGCAGTCGAAAATGAACGCGACGATGGGGCAGCTGCCTGTGAACAACAAGGCAGAAAAGCCAACGGACCCGTTCCTTCTGGCTGGCTTTGAAATGTTGTCCAAGGCAACCGCCATCGCGCAGTTCTATGACCGCGACGCACAGGCGGAAATGGCGAAAGTCGGCATGGAAGGCTTCCAGGAATTCATGGTCAAGCCGGACAAGATCGACGCCATCCTGGCACGTCTCGAAAAAGTTCGCGCCCGCGTCTATAAATAATACCCCTTCCTCCCAGCTCCGGGTGCCATAAGAGGCACTGCCCAGGCACCCGGCCGCTCTCTTATATATATATTTTCCAAAGGTGCCGCCGTGAGCAACGCCGTTTCACCATCGCCCAGTTTCTGGAAGCGCAATCAGCAAAAACTAGCCCCCTGGCTCTTTCTCGCCCCCGGCCTGTTGATGTTTGTTCTTTATGTTCTGGTGCCAATCTTCCAATCCATCTGGATCAGTTTTCATGACTGGGACGGCATGGGTGAGATGAGCTGGATCGGCTTTGGCAATTATGCCGAGCTGCTTCAGGACGATACATTCTATGTCTCGCTGAAAAACAACATCATCTGGCTGGTGCTGTATCTCCTGTCCATTCCTGCGGGCTTGGCAGTGGCGCTGTTTCTGAACCAGAATGTTCGCGGCATCCGGCTTTATAAATCGCTGTTCTTTTTCCCCTTCGTCATCAGTCAGGTCGTCGTCGGCTTGATGTTTACGTGGTTCTACGCCCCGGATTTCGGACTGTTTTCGAAGCTTCTGGAGTGGCTGACGGGCGAGCAGATCGCCATTCTCGCCGACGAGCGTTTCGTGACCTACGGCATCATCGTGGCTGGCCTCTGGCCGCAGACGGCCTATTGCATGATCCTTTATCTGACGGGTCTCAACAACATCAATCCCGAGCAGGTGGAAGCCGCGCGCATGGATGGTGCCAAGGGTTTCAAGCTGTTGTGGAACATCATTCTGCCGCAACTGGCACCCGCGACATTCATCGCCATGGTCGTTACCGTCATCGGCTCGCTGCGGTCCTTCGACCTCGTCTCCGTCATGACGGCTGGCGGTCCTTATGGCTCCAGCTCAGTGCTCTCCTATTTCATGTATGAGCAGGCGCTTTCGGAATATGGTTTCCGCATGGGTTATGGCGCAGCCATCGCCGTCGTTCTCTTCCTCATCATGATGATCTTCATCACGCTCTTCATCGTGCGCATGCTGAGCCAGGAAAGGAATTCCTGATGTTCCCCGCACCCATTCAGACAGCCTCACCTCTCATTCGTTGGGGCTACAAAATCATACTGCCGATTGCGCTTATTCTCTGGCTGTTGCCACTGATCGGCGTGGCGATCACATCCGTCAGACCGGCAGGTGATTTTGCCGCCGGCAATTATTTTGGCATACCGTCAGGCTTTGCGGGCGTTGAAAACTACACGGCAGTCTTTAGGGATTCCCCCATCGGGCTCTATATTCTGAACTCGTTCAAGGTCACGATCCCGACCGTCATCGGCGCGGTCGCGCTCTCCTGCCTCACCGGCTTTGCGCTGGCGGTCTACAAGTTCAAGGCCAACCTGCTTCTGTTCTTCATGTTCGTGGCTGGCAACTTCATTCCGTTCCAGATCCTGATGGTGCCGGTGCGTGATATGACGCTGCGGGCGGGTCTTTACGACACGACGATGGGCCTTGTGCTGTTCCACGTCGCCTTCCAGACCGGGTTCTGTACGCTGTTCATGCGCAACTTCATCAAGGGCCTGCCCTTTGCGCTGATCGAATCTGCGCGCGTCGAAGGCGTGTCGGAATGGAGAATTTTCCGCCACATCGTGCTGCCGCTGATGCGCCCGGCCATTGCCGCGCTCTCCGTGCTGGTCTTCACCTTCGTCTGGAATGATTATTTCTGGGCCACCGTTCTGGTGCAGGGACAACACGCCATGCCGGTCACCGCCGGTCTCTATTCGCTGAACGGACAATGGGTTGCCGCTTGGCATCTGGTTTCCGCAGGCTCGCTGGTTGCAGCCCTGCCACCCGTTGCCATGTTCTTCATCATGCAAAAGCACTTCATTGCCGGACTGACACTGGGAGCGACCAAGGGATGAGCCACATCATCACAATCGGCAAAGGAAGCTTTACGCTGAACCTTCGCCTGCCCGAACTCGGCATGCCGGAGATCCTGTCTTTTGCAACAGCGGCAACCTCTGCCGATCCACTGTTCGACATCGAGCGTTCCAGCCGCGTGAACGGCATGGACGTGGCTGTGCCCACCTCGGTGCTGCTGCCAACGGGCGGAATGGGCTTTTTCGGCTGGCCTGCCATTTCAGGCCACCGGCAGGGGCGTGATTTCACGCTGCAGTTCGGCGCGTGGAAGGTGGAAACCGCAGGAAATGCGACGACGCTGCGCGGCCATGACGCCGTGGCGAAAATCGACATTGCAATCACCCTGACAGAGCATGTGTCCGGGCTGATCTCCATGTCCACAGCGCTGACCAACCGTGGAGAGACCGATTATCAGCTGGACCGCTGCATGGCGGCCACTTTTGCGGCACCGGCGGGCGAAACGGAACTGACGAGCTTCACGGGCATGTGGGGACGTGAGTTCCAGACCCGCAAGGAGGTTCTCGGCAACGGCATCTGGTCTCAGGAAAGCCGACGCGGGCGCACATCGCATGACCGGTTCCCGATGATCTTTGTCGAGACCGCTGGGCAGCGTTTCGGCGTGACGCTCGGATGGAGCGGCAACCACCATGTTGTCATCGACCGCACGGATGATGGCCAGCGGCTGATCCATATGGGCGAATTGTTCGAGCCGGGCGAGGTCATTCTGGCATCCGGCGAAACCTACCAAAGCCCTGTTGCCTATGCCGGGCCGGATACTGAGGCATTTCATGCCTTCGTGCGTGGTGAGCTTCTGGACTGGCCAGGCGGCAAGATGTCTCCACGTCCGGTGACGCTGAACACCTGGGAAGGCAACTATTTCGACCACAAGATGGACTCTCTGAAGGCGCAGGCAACGGCTGCGGCAGAGATCGGCATTGAGCGCTTCGTGCTGGATGATGGCTGGTTCGGCAAACGCGATGACGACACCACAAGCCTTGGCGACTGGGATATTGATGCCCGTAAATATCCTGAAGGCCTGAAGCCACTGGTGGACCACGTAACCGGTCTCGGCATGCAGTTCGGCATCTGGTTCGAGCCTGAGATGATCAACCCGGTTTCCGAGCTTTACAGGAAGCACCCGGACTGGGCCTTGCAGATCGACGGTCGCCCGCTGCTGCAATCGCGCACCCAGCTTGTGCTTGATCTGACACGGCAAGAGGTGTCCGACTACCTGTTTGCCAAGATCGACGCTGTACTTGCAAACCATGCCGTTTCCTATGTGAAGTGGGATATGAACCGCGACCTGACCCATGCGGGCGGGCGTGACGGCAGGGTGAAGACCTCTGCCCAGACCCGCGCCGTCTATGCGCTGATGGACCGCGTGCGCAAAGCACACCCGAATGTCGAAATCGAAAGCTGCGCGTCCGGCGGTGGCCGCATCGACTTTGGCGTTCTGGCCCGCACCCACCGGGTCTGGACATCCGATTGCACCGACGCTCTGGAACGGTTGGAAATTCAGCGTGGCGCATCACTGTTCGTGCCGCCAGAAATTCTCGGAAGCCACATCTCCGCCTCCCCCAACCACCAGACGGGACGACGCCATACGCTGGCCTTCCGGGCGCTGGTGGCCATGGCCTATCATCTCGGCGTCGAGCTCAACCCGCGGGAGCTGACAACGTCAGAGCGCAGCGAGCTGAAACTTTACATAGAAACCTACAAGCGGCTTCGCGCCCTGCTGCATGCGCCGGAGGCCAATTTCCGTCTGGAGCCTGTGGACGGACGCTACGTCTGGGGTGCGGCGAGTGCCGAAAAGATCGTCGTCATCATTGCGCAGGGACCGCAGATGGTGGGCGAGCAACCGGCACCGCTCAAACTGCCAGCCAGCGTGACCAAGCTGGGCGGCACATGGAAAATTACCAATTCACTTCCGGCGCAGCCGGAATTCATTCGCATCTCCGAGGGCCAGACCAAGCTGCTCTCCGGCGATATCAGCTTCGAGCTTTCCAGCGTGGGCCTTGCAGGCCTGCCATTGCCGATGCTGAAACCGGAAAGCGCGCTGCTCCTCGAACTGGAACCTGTCAAGGGAGGCAAGATCAATGGCTGACGTAAGCCTGCGCAACGTCAAGAAAGAGTTTGGCGCTCTCAGCGTCATCAAAGGCGTCGATCTCGACGTGAAGGATGGCGAATTCTGCGTCTTCGTCGGCCCCTCCGGCTGCGGCAAATCCACCCTGTTGCGAATGATTGCCGGTCTTGAGGAAATATCCTCCGGCGCGCTTTCCATCGGCGGCAAGGACATGACCAAGATTGGCCCCTCGGAACGGGGCGTCGCCATGGTTTTCCAGTCCTATGCGCTTTACCCGCACATGACGGTGGCTGAAAACATTGGCTTCGGTCTGAAAATGACAGGCCATGCGCAGGATATGATTGCCGAGCGCACGGCGCACGCCGCCAAAATGCTGCAGCTTGAACCGCTTTTGAAGCGCAAGCCGGGCCAGCTTTCCGGCGGTCAGCGCCAGCGTGTGGCCATTGGCCGGGCCATTGTGCGCAACCCGGAAGTCTTCCTTTTCGATGAGCCGCTGTCCAACCTCGATGCAGCCCTGCGCGTGCAGATGCGCGGCGAGCTTTCCAAGCTGCATAAGGATCTGAAGGCAACGATGATCTATGTGACCCATGATCAGGTGGAAGCCATGACCATGGCTGACAAGATCGTGGTTCTGTCTGCGGGCAAGATCGAGCAGGTTGGAACGCCGCTTGAGCTTTACCACCGTCCGGCAAACCTCTTCGTGGCGGGCTTCATCGGCTCGCCGAAGATGAATGTGCTGAAAGTGCCCGCAGCAAACCAGGACGGCAAAATCGCGCTGACGCTGCCGGGCGGCGCGACGCTTGCGCTCGATGCCCCCAACACGGCTACGCTCAGCAATGCAAGCTTCGGCATCCGCCCTGAGCATATCAGCGCGACTGGCGAGGGCGACGTTGTGCTGGAAGGCACGGTGCGGCTTGCGGAATATCTCGGCTCGGAAACGCTGTTTTTCGTTGAACTGGCGGATGGCTCGGAAATCTCGGTCAAGGCCGATGGTCTGGCCAGCGCCAAGCCGGGCGACACACTGAAACTCGGTATCAATGCCAAGGCGTGCCACGTCTTTGACGAGCAAGGCCATGCCATCATCAATGGGGATTTGACGCGATAATGCTGGGCGTATGTTATTATCCAGAGCACTGGGACGAAAGCCGTTGGGCTGAAGACGCACGCCGCATGCGCGAGCTTGGCATTTCCTTCGTGCGCATTGGTGAGTTTGCCTGGTCGCGGCTTGAGCCTGCGCGTGGGGAATTCGACTTCGGCTGGCTGGACCGCGCGATGGACGTGCTCCATGCCGCTGGCCTCAAGGTCGTTTTGGGAACACCGACCGCCACGCCACCGAAATGGCTGGTGGATGAGCACCCCGATATTCTGCCCTATGACGAAGACGGCAAGGTGCGCGGCTTTGGCTCGCGCCGTCATTACACCTTCTCATCGCAGACCTGGTGGCGCGAAAGTGCACGCATTGTCGAGATTATTGCGCAGCGTTATGGCGCGCATCCCGGCCTCGTGGGCTGGCAGACGGACAATGAATATGGCTGCCATGATACGACCGCATCATGGGGGGCCGAAGACCTCAAGCAGTTCAAGCAATGGCTGCGGCTGCGCTATCAATCGCCGCAGCAGCTGAACGAAGCCTGGGGCTCGGTGTTCTGGTCTATGGAACTGAAGAGTTTCGACGATGTGCGGCTACCGAACCTGACGGTGACGGAACCCAACCCGGCCACCCGGCTGGATTTCTGGCGCTTCCAGTCCGATCAGGTCGCCGCTTACGACAAGATGCAATGCGATATCCTTCGCAAGCACTCGCCGGATCGCTGGATCACGCACAACTTCATGGGCTTCGTGTCCGATTTCGACCACTTCAAGATGGGCGACAATCTGGATCTCGCATCCTGGGATAGCTACCCGATCGGCTTTGTCGAGAAGTTTCCCTTCACGGAAGAGGAGCGCAATCGCTGGGCGCAGACATCGCACCCCGATATCGCCCCCTACCACCATGATCTCTATCGCGGCGTTGGCAAAGGCCGTTTCTGGGTGATGGAACAGCAGCCCGGACCGGTGAACTGGGCGCCGTGGAACCCGGTGCCGAAGCCGGGAATGGTGCGGCTGTGGACATGGGAAGCGCTGGCCCATGGCGCTGAAGTCGTCAGCTATTTCCGCTGGCGCCAGGCACCCTTTGCGCAGGAGCAGATGCATGCGGGCCTCAACATGTCGGGTCTGGACGAGCTATCGCCCGGCGGACTGGAGGCGCAGCAGGTTGGCGAAGAGCTAAAGGCTTTCGCAGACCTGCCGGCCAGCGAAAAGGCCCATGTGGCGCTGGTGTTCGACTATCAGAGCTACTGGACAACGATGATCCAGCCGCAGGGCAAGGATTTCCGCTATGAGGAGCTTTGCTTCCGCTGGTATGAAAGTCTTCGTCGCCTCGGCCTCGATATCGATTTCGTGCGCCCCGGCGATAGTCTTGAAGGCTACGCGCTTGTCGTCGTGCCTTGTATGACGGAAGTCGATGTCGCCACCGAAGCAGCTCTTTCCAAGGCCACCGGACACATCGTCATCGGCGCAAGAACCGGCTCTCGTGACCGCAATTTCGTGATCCCGAAAAACCTGCCACCCGGCCCCCTCGGCCAACAAACAGGCAACCGCGTCATTCAGGTTTCGACCCTGCGGCCCGGTCTTTCCGACGCCGTTTCAGGCGCTGTATCCGGTGCGGCCATCCGTTGGCGTGAAACGGTGCAGACTTCGGCAGAGGTGCTGGCCCGTTTTGAAAATGGCGATCCGGCGCTGACACAAAGCGGCAATATGCTTTATCTTGCCTGCTGGGCCGATGAGGAACTGCTTTCCAGCGTGCTTGCGCTGGCTGCGACAAAGGCCGGTCTCGACACCCTGCCCCTGCCGGATACGATTCGCATCCGTCGCCGCGGCAACCTCACCTTTGCCTTCAACTATGGCACTGAGGCGTGGACGGTTCCTGCCGGTGTGAAGATTTTACTGGGAGAAAGCGTGCTGGAGCCGCAGGCCGTTTCCATCTGGACGAAATAACGAACATCTGAGAGCCCGCAAATATCATTGCGGGCTCTCACACTTTACGCTGCCGGGTTGCGCAGCAAGCGCAACGCGTTGATCGTGACCAGAACGGTGGCGCCGGTATCTGCAAGGATCGCGGGCCATAGGCCTGTGATGCCGAGAATGGTCGTGACCAGAAACACGGCTTTCAGACCAAGCGATATGGCGATGTTCTGCCTGATATTGCGCATAGTGCGTTTGGAAAGCGCGATCATGTGCGCCACGTCGCTGACGCGGCCATGCAGAATAGCGGCATCGGCCGTTTCCAGCGCCACATCCGTGCCGCCACCCATGGCAATGCCGATATCGGCCGCGGCCAGTGCTGGCGCATCGTTGATGCCATCGCCAACCTTGCCGACCACATAACCCTCAGCCTTCAACTCGCCCACGATCCGCTGCTTGTCCTCCGGCATCAACTCGGCGCGCACCTCGATGCCGAGTGTCTGGCCGATGGCATCCGCCGTGCGCTTGTTATCGCCTGTCAGCATGATGATCTTGACGCCACTTTCCTTCAGCATCGCCAGACCCTGCAGGGCGTCCGTGCGAGGCTCATCACGCATGGCAATGGCACCGGCCAGCTGGTCGCCAACAATCAGAACGGAGACTGTTTTGCCTTCGTCATTCAATGCCGTGATCGTCTTCAGATGCTGTTGCGGGATGGCAATCAGATCATTGGCAGCCTTTGGCGAACCCAGAAATATCTCCTGCCCCTCAACAACAGCCGTCACGCCCTTGCCACCCAATGCCTTGGCACTAGTGGCGGAGGGAATGGTGATGCCATCTTCCCTGGCCTTGGCGAGAATGGACAGCGCAAGCGGATGGCTTGAACCTGTCTCGAGTGCGGCTGCCAGACGCAGAATGTCGGCCTGAGCAAACGCGAACGGCACGATATCCGTGACGACAGGCTTTCCTTCCGTCAGCGTTCCGGTCTTGTCCAGTGCAACGGCGGTCAACTTGCCCAGTCCTTCCAGCACCGCGCCGCCTTTCATGAGTAGGCCGCGCCGTGCACCTGAAGACAGGGAAGCGGCAATGGCGGCAGGTGTCGAGATGACCAGCGCGCAGGGGCATCCGATCAGAAGAATGGCCAGTCCCTTATAGATCCATTCATTCCAGTCCCCACCTGAAACCAAGGGCGGCAGGATGGCAACGAGGGCTGCGATGGCAACGACCGCTGGCGTGTAGTAGGTAGAAAAGCGGTCGATGAAACGCTCGGTCGGCGCTTTCTTCTCCTGTGCTTCCTCCACGAGTTTAACGACACGGGCAATGGTGTTGTCCTGAGCGGTGGCTGTTACCCGAACGCGCAGAGCAGCGTTGCCGTTGACGGTGCCAGCGAAGACGAGATCGTCAGGCCCCTTGTTGACCGGCACGCTTTCGCCCGTCACCGGCGCTTCGTCCACGGCACTTTCGCCTGAAAGAATAACGCCATCTGCCGAGATGCGATCACCCGGGCGAACAAGAATGACGGAGCCGATGGCAAGGGTCTCGGCCTTCACTTCACGCGTCTGCCCCATTTCTTCCAGCAGAGCTGTCTTGGGAACGAGTGCGGCCAGAGACTTGATGCTGTCTCGCGCCTTGCCCGCCGCCACGCCTTCCAGCAGCTCACCCATCAGAAACAGAAAGACAACCGCTGCGGCCTCTTCCGTGGCATTGATGGCAAGCGCACCGATGGCTGCAATGGTCATCAGCATTTCAATGGAAAACGGTGTGCCTGCACGGGCAGCCATAAACGCACGGCGCGCAATCGGCACCAGACCGACCAGCATCGACAGCGTAAAGGCATAGGTCTGAACAATGGGAAAGAGATGGCCGACACCATAGGCCACAGCAAGCGTCACGCCTGCCAGAATCGTCGCGCGACCCTTCTTGCTGTTCCACCAGGGACCTGTGGAAGGCCCATGATCGTGACCGTGCAAGCCTTCGACCGGTGCCGCCGTTCCCTCCGGCTTCTGATGGTGATGATGGTCATGGGAGCAGCCGAGACCGTGTTCATGCGGGGCATCAGGCTTTACGGCGGCGCCAGATGGGATTTGCGTGGCGTCATAGCCTAGGCCCGTCACTTGTCTGCCGATGGCGGCCAGATCGCTTGTCGGATGATGGCTGACGGTTATGGTGCCTGATGTGACGGAGACGGAGACATCTTCGACGCCCGACATGCGGCGCACCGCCGTGTCGATCTTGGCTGCGCAGGATGCGCAGTCCATTCCCTCTACCCGAAATCTGGTTTGCAATGACGCGCTCATATCGTGTTTCCCTTGTTCACGACACCAGTGCTACGACCTACAGCCACTAGAGCTGCAAGAGGAAAATTCCGAGATCGGCATCTTTCTGATAAAAAGAAGGCAGGGCGATAAACGGTACGCCACCCTAGCCCGCGCAAATTCATTTCCGTAATGCCGCTTCGCAGGCAATCTTTGCCCCTTGCCTCGCGGCTATTCCTTGCCATATGCTCGATCTGTTCTCAGGGCGGGGTGCAATTCCCCACCGGCGGTATCGGGATTTTTCCCGGAGCCCGCGAGCGCTTCCGGCCTGGCCGGAAGGTCAGCAGATCCGGTGAGATGCCGGAGCCGACGGTATAGTCCGGATGGAAGAGAACAAGGTGGCCTCTCCTGCACGCAGCGGGGGAGCGTTGCGTTGTTCGCCCAAGGGAGATTTGGCGTTTTGAAAAAACGCGAAAGTGCTGGCAACAGCATAACCCTTGAAAGGCAAGACATGACTATTTCCAAAATTGAAGAGGCGGTGGCAGCCATTGCACGCGGTGACATGGTCATCGTGGTGGATGACGAGGACCGCGAAAACGAAGGCGACATTATCGTCGCCTCCGACAGCATAACCGCCGAGCAGGTTGCTTTCATGATGAACCACGCGCGTGGCTTGATCTGTGTGGCCATGCCCGGCGAACGGCTGGATGAGCTGGATATTCCCCTGATGGTGCCGCGCAACACGGAGTTCCACAAAACGGCCTTTACCGTTTCCGTGGACTATATTCCGGGCACCACGACAGGCATTTCGGCCAGCGACCGTGCCAACACGGTTCGTGCGCTGATATCGGCTGACGCAAAACCGGACGATTTTGCCCGGCCTGGCCACATCTTTCCGCTGCGCGCCAATCCACTCGGCGTCCTCGGCCGCACCGGGCATACGGAAGCAGCGGTCGATCTGTGCCGCCTTGCGGGCCGGTTCCCGAGCGGCACGATCTGCGAAGTGGCCAATGATGATGGCACCATGGCGCGGCTGCCTCAACTGAAGGTGTTTGCGGCACGCCACGGGCTTCCGCTCGTCACGATCAAGGATCTTGTCACCTATCTGAGCGAACGGGAGACGGCGGATTTCGAGGAGATGGCTGTCGCCTGAGCGCACCTAGGTTCCACAACAAACAAAAAAAATGCGCCCCACCGGGCGCATTTTCATTCGAGGTATCGAAATATCAGTTCGGATAACGCGAAGCGTACCAGGCCTTGAACAGCGCATACTGATTTTCAAGCTGGCGGCGCTGCGAAGCGCTGAGTTCGTCGCTTTCATTGAAATGCAGCGAATATTCCTCGGCACCGTTCAGCACCATCAGATATTTGTAGTGAAGCACCAGATCCGGGCCTTCATCATAGGAAGACAGCACGGTGAGAGCTTCTTCGAGCTCAAGCGCCTCACGGCGCGCTGTGGCATCGCCCTTGGCGGCTTTTTCGCACAGCGAAACGAGGTGAAGAACCTCACGTGGCAGCGCGTTGCCGATGCCGGTGATGGCACCACCTGCGCCGCAATTGACAAAACCATGGTAGACGCCGGTATCCACACCCACCATCAAGGTCAGATCATCATCGCCTGCGGTGATGTTTTCAGCCGCATAGGTCATATCCGCCTTGCCGCCAAATTCCTTGAAGCCGATCAGGTTGGAATAGCGCGACCGCAGGTCGAAGAACAGGTCGGCGCGGGTGGCAAAGCCGTAATAGGGGCTGTTGTAGATCACCGCGGGCAGGCCGTTTGCAGCTTCCAGAATGGCCGAGAAATGCGCCTTCTGCGCAGATGAGGACGAACCGCGCGACAGAACGCGTGGAATGACCATCAGGCCCTTCGCACCAACCTTTGCGGCGTGCGCTGCATGGCTGACCGCCGACTGGGTGTTGATGGCACCGGTACCCACGATCACGGGAATGCCCGCTTCGGCAAGGCGACGCACGCCTTCCTGGCGCTGCTCATCGGTCAGAAGCGGCCAGTCACCCATCGATCCGCAATAGACAACCGCAGACATGCCCGCCGCGATCAGCTCTTTGCCTGTTTTGACCAGACCGTCAAAATCCGGTGTGCGGTCCGGGTTGCACGGCGTCATGAGAGCGGGGATGCAGCCGGAGAAGATCGTATCTGCCATGTGTTCAGCCTCGTTTAACCTCAGGCGCGAGCGCCCTATCCATCATGGACAAATGAATTATCACATGACATCAGCTCTGTCGACAAATAAAATACAAATGGCTTGAGCACGATCAGAGCACTTCGTCATGACCACAGAACGATGGATTTAAAGCGCCATGTTGGTGGTCTGGCGCGTATCGGCAGCAATATAGGAGCGGATCTGCTGGACGATCTGGTCCGCATGGGCAACGGCGATGCGGTCTGCCTTTTCGACATCACGCTCGATGATGGCGGCGATCATATCCTCATGCTCCGTCACATAGTGACGCGGCAGGACATCGTTGAACGATGAATAATAGAGCCGCAGAATGCGTCTGCCCTCATCCAGCAGGCGGGTGAACAATTCCGTATAATGGCGGTTTCGCCCGGCAATGGCGATGGCCACGTGGAAGTCTCGATTGGTGGAAATCATGCCAAGTACATCGCGCTCATTGACGGCGCTTTCGAAAGCCGCCTGAGACGACAGGATGAGCAGAATATCCGCCTCTTCATGCCGGCCCGCCGCAAGCCGCGTGGTGACCCTGTACATCAGCGTCAAGGCATCGAAAAATTCCGGCAGGCCGAGAAAGTCGATCTGGGACACGATCGTGGCGCGGTTGGTCAGCGTCGTGATCAGGCCCTCGGAGGACAGCTTGACCAGAGCCTCACGGATAGGCGTTCTGGAAAGTTCGAAGCGTTCGGAAAGCTGCACCTCGTCAATGGGGCTTCCTGGGGCAAGCTTCAGTTCGATGATCTCGTTGCGCAGCGTTTCATAGACGGTGGAAACACCAAAACCCCGGCGGTGGGTCTGCTTTTCCCTGTCATCAAGTTTTTCTTTCGCAGCCATCTGCCATGCACCCCGCAACCCTGTCGATGATGTTCACTTACGATATTAGCCGGGATAACAAAACGCCTAAAAAAGAGGGGCTGCCTGTGCATTTCCACCAGTTTCCACTGCCGCGCCAGCTATTGTGACAGTTTTATGACAGAAATCAGTTGCGACTAATGTTTGAAAGTGATCATGAAGAACGTGGCGATTCATGATCGCCCAAAATCAGTTCATGGTAGGGAGGAAATTCCATGAAAGCCGTCTTCACTTCGGTCACCGTTGCCACATCTGCACTGCTGATGGCGTCCAGCGCCATGGCCGCCACGGAAATTCAATGGTGGCATGCCATGACTGGCGCCAACAATGAGGTTGTCGAGCAGCTTTCCAAGGAATTCAACGAGAGCCAGAAGGATTACAAGGTCCTGCCGGTTTTCAAGGGCACCTACCCGGAAACGCTGAATGCGGGCATTGCCGCCTTCCGCGCCAAGCAGCCTCCAGCCATCATTCAGGTGTTTGATGCAGGCAGCGGCGTGATGATGGGCGCGCAGGGCGCTATCGTTCCCGTGGCAGACGTTCTGGAAAAAGCCGGCCTGACCTTCAACAAGGCGGACTATCTGCCAGGCATCGTCTCCTATTATTCCAAGCCTGACGGCACCATGCTGTCCTTCCCCTACAACTCCTCTTCGCCGATTATGTACTACAACAAGGACATCTTCACGAAGGCCGGGCTGGACGCTGAGAACCCGCCAAAGACATGGCCTGCCGTGTTTGAAGCCGCAAAGAAGATCAAGTCCAGTGGGGCTGCACCCTGCGGCTTTACTTCCACATGGCTGACCTGGATTCAGACCGAAAACTTTGCCGCCTGGAACAACCTGTCCTATGGCAGCAATGAAAACGGCCTTGCTGGAACAGACGTCAAGCTGGCCTTCAATTCCGAACCATTCGTCAAGCATTTCCAGGCCATTGCCGATCTGGCCAAGGATGGCACGTTCCGTTACGGCGGACGCACATCCGAAGCAAAGCAGCTGTTCACATCGAGCGAATGCGGCATTCTGACGGAATCTTCGGGCGGCCTTGGCGATATCGTCAAGAGCGGCATGAATTACGGCATCGGCCAGCTGCCTTACTACGAAGGCGAAGGACGTCCACAGAACACGATCCCGGGCGGCGCGAGCCTCTGGGTCTTCGGCGGCAAGTCCGACGATGAGTATAAGGGCACGGCGGCGTTCTTCCAGTTCCTGTCGCAGACCAAGATCCAGTCTCGTCTGCACCAGGTTTCGGGCTATATGCCGGTGACACTGGCCGCCTATGAAGACACCAAGGCATCCGGCTTCTACGGCAAGAACCCGGCCCGCGAAACGCCGCTTCTTCAGATGATGGGCAAGCCGCCAACAGCAAACTCCAAGGGTGTTCGTCTGGTTAACTTGCCGCAGGTCCGCGATATCATGAACGAAGAGTTCGAGACGATGCTTGCGGGCAAGCAGGATGCCAAGGCAGCGCTTGATAAGGCTGTCGAGCGCGGCAATGCGGCCATTCAGCAGGCCGTTGGCCGATAACCAACCTGGCTGCTGGTGCTTAAAGGTGCTGGCAGCCGTGATACCATTGCGGTGTGCACTGCGCGGCACCGCCTGACTACACAAGCATCCGACTATTGTGAGACATCCGACATGACCTGTCGGATGCTCTAAAGGAGCCCGCCTTTGCAAAGCGTCGTCTTTCCCAACAAGATCCTTCCCTATTTTCTGGTCGCGCCGCAGATCGTGCTGACCGTGGTGTTTTTCTTCTGGCCCGCCAGTCAGGCACTGTATCAATCTGCCATGAGTGAGGACCCCTTCGGTCTTCAGAGCCGCTTTGTCGGCTTTGACAATTTCTCCGCCATTCTGTCCGATCCCAATTATCTGCATGCGTTGCAGGTGACGGTCGTCTTCAGCATCGCCACGGCACTCGTTTCCATGGGTGCGGCCCTTTTGCTGGCAACGGCTGCGGATCTAGTGGTGCGCGGCAAGGGCTTCTACCGCACCATGATGATCATTCCCTATGCGGTCGCACCTGCCGTTGCCGGCATGCTCTGGCTGTTCATGTTCAACCCGGCCATGGGCACCTTCGCCTATATCCTGCGCAGAAACGGCATTGACTGGGACCCGCTGCTGAATGGCAACCAGGCCATGACGCTGGTGGTTGCGGCGGCCGCGTGGAAGCAGATCAGCTATAATTTCCTGTTTTTCGTGGCGGGCCTGCAGGCCATTCCCAAATCGCTTCTGGAAGCCGCCGCCATCGATGGTGCCCGCGGTGCGCGTCGGTTCTGGACCATCATCTTCCCGCTCTTGGCACCTACGACCTTCTTCCTGCTGGTGGTCAACACGGTCTATGCCTTCTTCGATACGTTCGGCATCATTCATTCTGTGACGGGTGGCGGACCGGCAAAGGCCACGGAGACGCTGGTCTACAAGGTGTACAATGACGGTTTCGTCAATCTCGACCTTGGTTCATCGGCGGCGCAATCCGTTATCCTGATGGTGATCGTCATTGCGCTGACGGCCTTCCAGTTCCGCTTCGTCGAGCGGCGCGTGCATTACGGTTGAGGAAAACAGATTGATCCAGAACCGTCCCATCGCAACTCTCATGGCGCATCTGATGCTGATCCTCGGCATCGTGATCGTCGCCTTTCCGATCTATTACACCTTCATCGCATCGTCAGCGACATCGACCGACATCCTGCGCCCGCCACTTTCCCTTCTGCCATCAGGGCACCTTGCGGAAAATTACGGGGAAGCCATTTCCGGTGGTGTCGAACGGGTGGTTGGCGTCAGTCTTGAACGGCTACTGTTCAACAGTTTCGTGGTTGCGCTGGCGATTGCCATCGGCAAGATCATCATCTCGTTCCTGTCGGCTTTCGCCATCGTCTTCTTCCGCTTTCCCTTCCGCATGGGCTTTTTCTGGATGATCTTCATCACCCTGATGCTGCCGGTGGAGGTGCGTATTCTGCCGACCTATAAGGTGATCGTCGATCTTGGCCTGTTGAACACCTATGCGGGATTGACCCTGCCGCTCATGGCATCAGCCACGGCAACATTCCTGTTCCGGCAGTTCTTCCTGACCATTCCCGGTGAAATGGTGGAGGCAGCCCGTATCGATAATGCAGGACCCTTCCGCTTCATGCGCGATATTCTGCTGCCGCTTTCAACAACGAACATAGCGGCCCTGTTCGTGATCCTCTTCATCTACGGCTGGACACAGTATCTGTGGCCACTTCTAGTGACGGACCGCGCAGAAATGAACACGATCATTATCGGCCTGCGCCGCATGGTGGATTTCACCGACGCCTCGACCCCCTGGAATTATGTGATGGTAACGGCGATTCTTGCCATCATCCCTCCGGTTATCGTCGTGGTGCTGATGCAGCGCTGGTTTGTCAAAGGCTTGGTGGAGACTGAAAAATAATGGCAACAATCGAACTCAAGGACGTTCGCAAGGTCTATGGCGGCAATGTCGAGGCGATCAAAGGCGTATCGCTGAGCATTCAGGACGGCGAGATGATCGTGCTGGTCGGACCTTCCGGCTGCGGCAAATCCACCCTGTTGCGCATGGTGGCCGGGCTTGAAAGCATCAGTTCCGGCGATGTCGATATTGCAGGCAAGCGGGTCAACGATCTGGAACCGGCGGAACGGGATATCGCCATGGTATTCCAGAATTATGCGCTCTATCCGCATATGACCGTGCGGCAGAATCTGGCCTATGGGCTGAAGAACCGCAACACGCCCAAGGACGAGATCGACAGGCGCATCAATGATGCCGCCCGCGCGCTCGAAATCGAGCAATATCTGGAGCGCAAGCCACGACAATTGTCCGGCGGGCAGCGCCAGCGCGTGGCCATGGGCCGCGCCATCGTGCGCAAACCATCCGTATTTCTGTTCGATGAGCCGCTGTCCAATCTGGATGCAAAGCTGCGCGTGCAAATGCGGGTGGAAATCCGGCGCTTGCAACGCTCTCTGGCAACCACCAGCATCTACGTTACCCATGACCAGATGGAGGCGATGACGCTGGCTGACCGTCTTGTGGTGCTGAATGCCGGTCGCATCGAGCAGGTTGGCACGCCCATCGAGCTTTATGAAAAGCCCGCCACATCCTTCGTTGCCACCTTCATCGGCTCTCCTTCCATGAACCTCTTGCCCCTTGATGGAAAGGTGTGGAAAGCACCCGAGAATGGCAGCATTCCTGCCGGTGCCGCGACAATCGGCATCCGCCCTGAGGATCTCACCATTGCAGAGGCATCATCCGCCAGCCCATTCAATATCCCGGTAACTGTTGCCGCCGTGGAGCTTGTGGGGGCGGAAAGCTATGTTCACGCGGAGATGTCGGACGGGAACCCCATCGTCTTTCGTGTTGCCGGTCGCTCTGCCATCGAGATTGGCGACACAATGGCCATCACGGCGGATGCAGCTCGTTTCCATCTGTTCGATGCAGCCGGGAACCGCCTCTAAAACTTTTCAAAGCAACTGGCCCTGATACGTCAGGGCCAGTTGCCGGCACGGCATAGTCTCAAGTTCCGGTCGGCTCCATTTCCGCCCTATGTCGGTCTTTCCTGAAGAGTGACTTCAGAAAGTCTGAGAACCGCTCGATCTCCACGAAGATCACGGGCGTCATGAACAAGGTCAGGATCTGGCTGACGATCAGCCCGCCGACCACGGCGATACCCAACGGCTGGCGCAGCTCCGAGCTGGCACCCGTTCCCAAAGCAATCGGAAGCGCCCCGAACAGCGCGCAGAATGTCGTCATCATGATCGGGCGCAGGCGACGAACCGCCGCCTCATGGATCGCCTCAAGCGTCGGCATCTTTTCCTCCCGCTGCAAGGTCAGCGCAACGTCGATCATCATGATGGCGTTCTTCTTGACGATGCCGATCAGCATCAAGAGGCCGATGAGGGCGATGATCGACAGGTCGAAACCGAAGAGTTTCAGCGTCAGCAACGCCCCGAACGCAGCAGATGGCAGACCGGAGAGGATTGTCAGCGGATGCAGGAAGCTCTCATAGAACACGCCCAGCACGATATAGATCGTGAGAATTGCCGCACCGATGAGCAGCCCGGTGCTGTCACTCGTCTGCTTGAAAATTTGTGCGGCACCGGCAAGATTGGTCGTGACCGTCGACGGAAGCGCGATCTTTTGCTTCAGCGCATCAAGCTGCTGCGTAGCCTGCCCCAACGACACGCCAGCGGGCAGGTTGAAAGAGAGCGTGACCGATGTCAGCTGTCCCGTCTGGTTGACCGTAACAGGCCCCGGTTTGCGACTGATAGTAGCAAAACTCGATAGCGGCACCAGCGCCCCTGATGACGAAGCAACCCGCAAGGAACGCAGCGACTGCTCTGTCCAGTCAACAGACTGGTCATATTCCAGAATGACATCGTAGCTGTTGCCCGTCGTCTGGATTTGCGTCGCGACATAGCTGCCAAAGGCTGCTTCCAGCGTCTTGCGCAGGGACTGAGAGGAAACGCCCAGGCTGTTTGCGCGGTCCTTATCGACCTCGACATGGGCTTGCAGGGCATTGTCCTGCAAATCCGAAGCGACATCGACAAAGGTGCCGCTCTCTGCCCGCATGGCATCGGCCAGCGTTTGCGACCATTGCCGCGCAGCACCCGCATCGATCGATTGCAGCACGACCTGATAGAGGCTCTGGGTGCTGCGTCCGCCAAAGCGCAGGCTCTGCTGGGGTGTGATAAAGGTCTTGAGGCCTGCAATGCCTGCCAGAGAGTGTCTTAAGTTTCCGAGCGTCGCCTGAAGCTCCGGGCGCTGGTCGGCGGGTTTGAGCTGCACGAGAAGCGTGCCGGAGTTGAGCGCCGAGCCACCTGGACCGGAGCCGAGCGTTGACGTGACGTGGGCAACAGCCGGGTCGGCAGACAATATGCCCGCGGCTTGGGCCTGAAGGCCGCTCATGGCCTTATAAGAGATATCCTGCCGGGCCTGGGTCGAGACCGTTAGCAAACCGAGATCCTCGGTTGGGAAAAAGCTGCGCGCAAGGCTTGAAAACATCCAGCCGGAACCGACCAACGTGAGCAGAAACATGAGGATGACCACGGGCCTGTGAACAAGGCACCAGCCAACGGAGCGACCATATGCGTCCGTTGCCCGGTCGAACATGGTCTTTTTGGGGTTCTCAGGTGGCGCATGATGGGGCAGACGCGCAGCCAGCATCGGGGTGACGGTCAGGGACACGATTGCCGATGCCATGATCGCCAAAGTGACAACCACGCCGAACTCGTTCAGGACACGTCCGACGATGCCGCCCATGAGGAGGATGGGTAAAAACACGGCGACCAGCGAAATCGACATGGAAATGATGGTGCCCGTCACCTCGCGGCTGCCTTCGATGGCGGCCTGAAACGGCGGCATGCCCTCCTCGACCTTGCGGACGATGTTTTCCAGCATCACGATGGCATCATCCACCACCAGACCAACCGAGAGAGTGAGCCCGAGGAGCGATATGTTGTCGATGGAAAATCCCAGCGCATACATGGCGCCGAGAGTCGCGACCAGTGACAGGGGCACGGCAAGGCCGGGAATGAGCGTGGCCCAGACCTGACGCAAAAACAGGTAGATGACCAGAATGACGAGGCCAAGCGTGACCATCAGCGTTGTTTCGACATCATCCACGGCGGCACGGATCGAGACCGATGCATCATTGACAACATTGATATGCATGTTGGCGGGCAGGCTTGCCTGCAACTCTGGAAGCTTGGCCTTGATGGCATCCACCACCGCAACCGTGTTTGCACCGGGTTGGCGCTGCACGGAAAGAACGATAGCCGGCGTACCATCCAGCCAGCTCCCCTGATTGACGACCTCTACACTATCCTTCACCGTTGCCACATCCTGAAGCCGGACGATGCGACCATCTGGATTGGCAATGATGAGAGTGCGGAACGAGGCCGCATCGGTTCGCTGGGTGGAGGCATCGAGCGTCAGTGCCTGCGATGAATTCTGAAGGGTGCCGATGGGCGATTGGTCGTTGGCGGCGGCAAGGGTGTCGGAAAGCCCGTCCAGCGAAAGGCCACGGCTCGCGAGTTTGGCAGGATCGACCTCCACCCGCACCGCATAGGTCTTCGCACCATAGATCTGCGCCTGCGCCACACCCGATATGGTGGAGAGGGCTGGAGAAATCACATTCTCGGCAAGGTCGTCCATCTTCGTCAACTCGGCACCATCGCTGGTCAGCGCCAGAATGATGACGGCGGCATCGGCCGGGTTCACTTTCCGATAGCTGGGCGGCGACGTCATATTATCAGGCAATTGCCGTTGCGTTCGCGCAATCGCGGCCTGAACATCGGCTGCGGCAGCATCGATATTGCGAGACAGATTGAACTGGATGGTGATCTGGGTATTGCCGAGGGACGAGCTTGCGGTGATCGTATCGATCCCGGCTATCGTTTGAAACTGCTTGATGAGCGGCGTCGCCACCGAACTTGCCATCGTATCCGGTGCGGCACCGGCCAGCTGGGCAGAAACGTTGATGGTGGGGAAATCCGCCTGCGGCAGCGCCGCAACGGGCAGGTTTCGATAGGCGGAGAAACCGGCAAGCACCACGCCGATCATCAAAAGGATTGTTGCTACCGGGCGACGGATGAAAATCTCGGAAATGTTCATGGCGCGACACCGTTTTGGGAAATTCGGGTCTCGGTTTCGGCATCGCCATCCGTCGGCTTGACCGTGACCTGGCTTCCATTGGTCAAGCTGGCCTGTCCTTCGACGACAACCTTTTCACCCTCGGCAAGCCCTGCAGACATGCCAGCGCTATCACCATTGCTGAGTGCTACGGTTACCTTGCGTTGTTCGACCGTATTGTCGGCCCGCACGACATAGCAAACATATCCGCCCGCCTGCGGCTGGAGCGCCACAACAGGTACAATCGCCAGATTGTCGGCCTTGCCAGCGGTGACTGCCACTTTCAGCGACTGTCCCGGCCAGAAGTTTTCGGCGTTGTTTCCCAGCAGCATCCGCAGTTTGAAGGTGCCAGAGGCGGCATCGACATTGTTATCGATGAAGACGATGGGTCCGGTTGCACTCTGGTTTTTCGCGTCTGCCTGGGTGGGAGAGACCGTGGCAGACAGGCTTTTGGTGGCCATGGTGGCGCGGATCAACGCGAGGTCCGGTTCCGGCAGCATGAACTCGGCATAGACAGGTTTCATCTGTGTCAGTTGCACAACATTTGCACCCGGCGCGACATAAGCACCTGCAGACAGAAGCACGGCCCCCAGCCTGCCATCAAAGGGAGCGCGGATTTTCGTTTGCGACAGCGTGACATGATCGGCGGCAATGTTGGCCTGATCGACCAGCAATGTGGCGACGGCCTGCCGGGCCGTGGCGCTGGCATCGCTCACCTGCTGCTGCGTATCTACGCCGGTTCTAGCCAATGTCTCGGTGCGGCTGAGGGTGGCGTTGGCGGCATCCAGCGTTGCCTGATCCTTGGCAAGCTGCGCCTCGTCCCGCTGAATATTGGCTTTGATCGTCCGGTCATCCAGTTGAACCAACAGATCGCCCGCCTTCACTTCAGCGCCATCCTTGGCCAGGACATTTGCCACAATGCCAGAGATCGGGCTGGTCAAGGCGGTCGAGGCCACGGGCACGATGGTGCCGATGGTTTCCCGCTCAACCGGCAAAGACCCTGACGTGACGACAGCAACCTTTACGGCCACCGTGCGCGCGCCCGACTGCGACGACCCTCGTCTTTCACCATGCCTGGATGGCCCGTCTCTTGATGCGCGGATGCCATCGGATGCTGCGGGAGCCTCGACCGCCCAGGCCGGAAGGTAGGCTACAAAGTCACTGCGGTAGACGAAGAGGAGGATCGAAATGGCAGCGACCACCACAAGCGTTGAAATATACTTCATGCAGAAGTCCTCTGGAGAGGTTAATCCGGGTAGAGATCAGCTGAATTTAGGGAAAACATGAAATATTAAAGCATCACTGGAAATGTAATTTTCCACGCTTCATTCATTAAATCCCGTTATGGAAGTATATTCATAGCTCACAAGCCTCGCGTGCTGCGTCAATGCGCAGAACCGATTGCAATCATACATGCGCAAACAGCCGATCGCGCGACCATCATTGTTCCTTGACACACTTAACGCGCCAAACACTGAAAATGGAAGGTGATGGGAGATTAAATTACTGTAATATGGCCGCAGCACGTTAGGCACAGCTGCTACCCTGCACCATGGCTCAATCGGCCAGTTTGAATTCCAGCATGATGTTTCGCTGCAGGAAGGAGTGGTTGTTGTCGGACACGAGGATCAGGCGCGTTGATCCATCCGCCGCCTTGATGACATCGATGCCTTCGATATTGTCGATCTGATTGGACAAATCCGCCTGAATCAGAACCTCACCATCCACGACAGCACCGGGCTTGATCGAATCGGCTTCAATAAGGCGAATGCGCATGCCGACACCAAGTGCCAGATCGAACATGCGTTCCAGCAGCAGCAGGTCGCCATTGGGCAGGAACGCCCCGTCTGTGACGGAAAACGCACTGTGCTTTGCAACGGTGAAAAGCCCCTTGCGTGGACCTTCCAGAACAGCAGCAAGGAGATGACCTCTGCTATCGACGCTGGCCTCGGCAACGGTCACCATCGCGCCCTTCAGAGGACCATCGGTTGGCGATAGGGCAAGCGTTTCCATGCCCGCATTGCTGCGGAATTCCCCATCCGGAATGAGATGCGGCAACCGTCCGATCGGCTTTGCCGTCGCCCTGCCCTCATAGGGGTAGACATCGATGCGGGGCTGCTGTTCGAAGCTGACGAAGGCCTTTCCTGCACGAAGGGCGAGCCCTTCGGCATCCATATCCACCTTGCGCTTGGCTTCGCGCCCATTTCGGTCCAGCATCGGGTCGATATGAACGTTCGACAGGCCTGAGAGAAGGCCGGATGCCCCGCGCTCGATGGCACCACTCATCCAGTGGCCCGTATCCAGCACGGCAAGAAAGTTCGCTCCATCCGGCAGGAAGCGAATGCTTGAAATGGCCCCGAACAAGGGTTCGGGCGAGCGCATGACCAGCCCGCCCACAAATTCCAGCCTGCCGAACCGCGTCTCGGTCGAGCCGACCTTGAACACATCAATCGGACGCGACGTGACGGATACATCGACCGTGGCGGCCGCCATGGCGGATGGGCAAAGGGCAGCAGCCGACGCAATGGTGGCGACCATTGCACGACGAAGAAATCTGACAGACCATGTGGAGGCTAAGGCCAGCGTTGACCTAGCTGGCACGGCGCATCCTGCCGGACCGGCGGGGGGCTGCGCTCGTATCTTCAAACAACGCGGCGAGTTGCTCGGTCATCGCGCCTGCCAATTCGTCTGCATCCACAATCGTCACGGCGCGGCGATAGTAGCGCGTCACGTCATGGCCGATACCGATGGCAAGCAGTTCCACCGACGAGCGTGTCTCGATCTGCTCGATGACGGCGCGCAGGTGGCGCTCCAGATAGTTGCCCGGATTGACCGAAAGCGTCGAATCATCCACCGGCGCACCATCCGAGATCATCATCATGATCTTGCGCTGTTCAGGCCGGTTGATGAGGCGGTTATGTGCCCACATCAGTGCCTCGCCGTCGATGTTTTCCTTCAGCAAGCCTTCACGCATCATGAGGCCGAGATTGCGGCGCGAACGACGCCATGGCGCGTCTGCCGACTTGTAGACAATGTGGCGCAGGTCGTTGAGGCGACCGGGAGATGGCGGCTTGCCATTGGCCAGCCACTGCTCACGCGATTGACCGCCCTTCCAGGCTTTCGTCGTAAAGCCGAGAATTTCCACTTTCACGCCCGAACGTTCCAGAGTGCGCGCCAGAATATCGGCGCAGGTGGCCGCAACCGTAATCGGGCGGCCGCGCATGGAGCCGGAATTGTCGATGACCAGCGAGACAACCGTATCGCGGAACTTGGTATCGCGTTCCTTCTTGAAAGACAGCGGCTGCATGGGGTCGATCACCAGACGCACGAGACGGGCCGGATCGAGATAGCCCTCTTCCAGATCGAAATCCCACGACCGGTTCTGCTGCGCCATCAGGCGACGTTGCAAACGGTTGGCCAGGCGCCCGACGGCACCCTGCAAATGCGCGAGCTGCTTGTCGAGGAACGCCCGCAGACGGTCGAGCTCGGCTTCGTCGCAAAGTTCTTCGGCGGAAATTTCTTCGTCGAATTCCTGCGTGAAGATGCGGTAATCGACCTTCTCGTTGAAATCATCGAAGGGGCTGTTTGGACGACGGGTTTCGCCGGGCGTTTCGGAATCCTCATCGAGATCGTCGGACATTTCGTCCTCCGACATCTCGGCACCATCCATCTCGCCGTCTTCCATCTGCTCCTGAGAGGCTTCGCTCTCTTCGGCAGGGGCGGCGTCGGAACCGGCTTCTTCCTCGACCTGCTCTTCCTGCGTCTCGTTGCTGGCGGGCTGGTCTTCTTCGCTCTCGGTTTCCTGGCTTTCGGGCTGGTCGTCCTCGTCGCCAAAATCCTCCGCCATCTGCATGGAGGTCAGCATCTTGCGGATGAGCTTCGAAAAGGCCTTCTGGTCTTCAACGACCTTGGACAGATCCTGAAGATCGGCAGAGGCCTTGTCTTCAATGAATGGCCGCCAGAGATCCAGCACCTGGCCTGCACTTTGCGGAGGCTTCTCGCCGGTCAGCTTTTCGCGAACCATCATGGCGATGGCTTCGGCGAGTGGCGCTTCTTCCTGGGTTTTGATATTGACGAAATTCGCCTTGGCGTATTTCTCGGCATTCATCGCGCTGATGTTGGATGCCATGCCAGCCATACGCATGGCGCCGATGGATTCCACACGTGCCTGTTCCACCGCATCGAAGATCAGCCTTGCATCCGGCCCCTGCGGCGACATGGTGGCGTGGATATCGCTATCGTGGCAGGCCAGACGCAACGCCATGGAATCACCAAGGCCTCGGGTAATGGCGATTTCCTGAACGGTCGGTTTCTTGGAGATTTCCGGCAGGCGCATGCGCTCACCGGCCAAACCGGGGCGTTCATTGGCAAAGACCACTTCGACTTCCGAGTCACCCGCAATCGAGCGCACACATCCGGTAATGGCCTGACGCAGCGGTTCTGCATCGATCACCGTCCCGGATTTGGGTCTCACATTGTCGCCGCGGCCTGCCATGGTCTTTCCTGTCGATCCTGAACGCTCGCCCTCCGCCGGATGGCGGAAGGGCTGGTGTCTTCAACTTACTGGTGACATTCTCCGGATATGCCGGGGAAAATCAGGCGCTGAGAACGATGTTCGCAGCGCTTTCCTTCAACTCGACGCCAAATGCGCGCTGATAATGTTCAGCCACCAGCGTCCGCTCCAGCTCATCGCACTTGTTGAGGAAGGTAACGCGGAACGCGAAGGCGACATCGCCGAAAATATCGGCGTTTTCGGCCCAGGTGATGACCGTGCGCGGGCTCATGACGGTGGAAAGATCACCATTGACGAAGGCCGAACGGGTCAGATCGGCAACACGCACCATCTTGGAGGCGGTTTCGCGGCCCTTGGCGTTATCAAGGCTTTTGACCTTGGCAACAACGATGGCAACTTCCTGCTCATGCGGCAGATAGTTCAGCGTTGTCACGACAGACCAGCGGTCCATCTGTGCCTGGTTGATCTGCTGTGTGCCGTGGTAGAGGCCGGTCGTATCACCCAGGCCAACCGTGTTGGCTGTTGCGAAAATGCGGAAGGCAGGATGAGGACGGATCACGCGGCTCTGGTCGAGCAGCGTCAGGCGACCTGATGATTCCAGCACGCGCTGAATAACGAACATCACGTCCGGGCGACCGGCATCATATTCATCGAATACCAGCGCCACATTGTGCTGGTAGGCCCATGGCAAAATGCCGTCCTTGAATTCGGTTACCTGCTTGCCGTCCTTCAGAACGATGGCGTCCTTGCCGACGAGGTCGATACGGCTGACATGGCTATCCAGATTGACGCGCACGCAAGGCCAGTTCAGGCGGGCCGCAACCTGCTCGATATGGGTTGACTTACCAGTGCCATGAAAGCCCGAGACCATCACGCGTCGGTTGTGAGCAAAACCGGCCAGAATGGCGAGCGTGGTATCACGGTCGAACAGGTAGTCCGGATCAAGATCCGGCACATAGGCGTCACCCTTCGAATAGGCAGGCACGCGCAAATCCGTGTCGATACCGAAAACGTCTCTCACGGAGACTGTGGTATCCGGCAGGTTTGTTATATCAAGGTCAATTTTGCTCATAACGACTCCAAGGCGGGTAGCAGCCACCCGGCCACAATATCTATCAGGCGCTCACAGGAAAGGGCTTAGCAGAAACCTGCTTGCTTTAACAATTGGTAGGCTTGAATTACAGCACGAAAACGCTCCTCCGAACCGCGATCACCACCATTAGCATCAGGATGGTGCTTTTTGACAAGGTCCTTATAGCTCCGTTTTATTTCGTCCTGATTGGCATTCACAGAAAGCCCAAGCGTATCGAAGGCTTTTTGTTCCAGGGTCTTGAGCTTGCGGCTCTGCTGATAACGGGGGCCGCCGGTCCGCCCCTGCCCGGATGCAAAGCCGAAGGGATCTCTGATGCGCGCATTGGTCGCACTGGCTGAACCGGATCGAAGCGTCGAATGCAGCGCACTTTCAGCAGCGCTCTTGTTGACGCCAACCGTCCAGGTGGGACGATGCCCGGTGATCGCCTCTTTCTGATATCGCGCGATTTCGGCATCCGACAGGCCGGAAAAATAATTATAACCCTTGTTGTAATCCTTCACATGCTCAAAACAGAACATGAAGAATTGCCCTTCGGCATGGCGGCCGACGGGGGCACGGTGAGCGCCCGGCTTTTCGCACCCATCCCACTGACAGGTCGGGGTCTGAATCTCAGGCTCCCGGTCCTTTCTGCGGCGTGTGCGAATGCGGTCGAAGTATTTCGAATCCAGTTTCATGGTAGCCTGATTATGGTGCGCGAAATCGCGCACAACAAGAATTGACAAAGCAGAATGTTACGGGTCTTTAGATAACCCCCTTTTAGAGGCACGACCCATTGGAGACGCCACACATGACCTTGCGCGACAGCATAGAAAACAAGCTCAAAGAAGCGTTCGCGCCTGAGCGACTCAAGGTCATTGATGAAAGTCATATGCATGCGGGACATCAGCCGGATATGACCGGCGCAGACGAGACGCATATGCGTGTTCAGATGGTGTCAGAAAGCTTTACAGGCAAGTCCCGTGTTGACCGCCACCGCGCCGTCAACGCCCTGCTGAAGCCGGAACTGGATGCTGGTCTGCACGCGCTTGCGCTCGAGATAGCAGCCCCGGGAGAAAAGACCCGGTTCTGAGATTAATCAGCCCGGATGCTTTTCGCTAAGGAACGACTGCACCTCTGACGCCGCCACATCATCTGCCACGAAGGACTGGCCGATGCCTTGGGTGAGGATGAAGGTCAGCTTGCCGCCCTTGACCTTCTTGTCCTGGGCAATCGCGGTCAGCAGCGTTTCAACCGGTGGCAGGGCGCCGGGAATGTCCTTCATGGTCGTCGGCAGGCCGACGGCCTTCAGATGCGCTTCGACACGGGCGGCATCATCAGGGCTTGCCAGATTGAGCCGTGCGGAAAACTGGTGCGCAAGCACCATGCCGATGGCAACGCCTTCGCCGTGGACCAGACGCCGGCTATCGTATTCCGTCGCACTTTCAAGCGCGTGGCCGAAAGTGTGGCCCAGATTGAGCAGGGCCCGGACGCCATTTTCCTTTTCGTCGGCGACCACCACATCCGATTTCGCCTGACAGCTGACGGCAATGGCCTCGATACGAGCCGGGCCACCCGCAAGGATGTCGGTCCAGTTCTTCTCCAGCCAGCCGAAAAACTCCGGCTTGTCGATCAGGCCGTATTTAACGACCTCCGCATAACCGGCGCGAAATTCGCGTGGGCTCAACGTATCCAGCACCGCGGTATCAGCGAGCACGAGATCGGGCTGATGAAAGACGCCGACAAGGTTCTTGCCGTGGCGAGAATTGATGCCGGTCTTGCCGCCAACCGACGAATCGACCTGCGCCAAAAGCGATGTCGGGATCTGCACGAAGCGGACGCCACGGCGAACGATGCCTGCGGCAAAGCCCGCGAGATCGCCGATGACGCCGCCACCCAGCGCAATCACCGCATCGTTGCGCTCGATACGCGCTGCAAGCACGGTATCGCAAACGGTCATCAGATGCTCAAAGCTCTTGGTCTTTTCACCAGCCGGCAGCGTCAGGGAGACGGCCTCGATGCCATCCGTCTGAAGGCCGTCCATCAAAGCCTCGAGGTAGAGCGGCGCAACATGCTCATCGGTGATGATGGCGGCGCGCTTTCCCTTCAGGCGCGAGGAAATCTCGCCGCCTGCACGGCTGACGAGGCCAGGTCCGATTAGAATATCATAGGCGCGGTCCGGCAGCGGCACATGTACGAGGCGTTCATCGGCGGGCATTTCGTGAGATGTCATGGATCAGGCTTTCTGCTCTGCACCGACGATTGCTTCCAGCACTTCATGCACGATGATTTCCTTGCGGACATCGCGTGACTCGATCGTTATGTCGGCTTCTTCATAAATCGGGTAGCGGCGCTCCATCAGAGCCTGCAATGTGGCTTTCGGGTTTTCTGTCTTCAGCAAAGGCCGGTGTTCGCGTTTGTTGACCCGCTCCCACAAGACATCGAGGTCGGCTTTCAGCCACATGGATATGCTGCCGCGCTTGATCTGCTTGCGCGTGCCTTCATTAACGAAAGCCCCGCCACCGGTCGAAACAACCTTAGGCCCGCCGCGCAACAGCCGCTTGATGACCCGCTTTTCGAGCGCCCGGAACTCATCTTCGCCGTAGGCGGCAAACAGTTCGGAAATCGTCATGCGCGATACGCGCTCGATTTCAACATCGGTGTCGATGAAAGGTATCCTGAGCTGTTGGGCGACCAGCCTGCCAATGGCGGACTTGCCCGCGCCCATCAAGCCCACGAAAACAAGGTTCCGCTTTCCAAGCGCAGCCCGCGCTTTTTCACCGATCGATTTCTCACCTGTAGCAGGGTGAAAACTTGTGTTGGGTTCGCTCATGAATGATGGTCCGTTTGGGATCGGTATCTGCAAATGTTTACCAAGCGTCAAGCCTAATTGCGCCTTATAGAACGAGAATCGCCTCTAAGACCCATGGCAAATGCGGGGTGCGGACCTTGCCTTTGCCGCAACTGCGCCTGATATGAAGTGCCAAGACCTGACCGGAGTATGCATGCCAACCCTTTTTCGCTTCATCTTCGTTCTGGTCGCCATAGCTGGCATCATCTATGGCAGCATGCTGTCGCTTGTCATGCTGGTGGAGCCGCGGGAGCGGGAAATTACGGTCAGAATTCCATCCGAGCGGCTGAACCCGCCCACCCCTTGAGGACGAAGGCTGTTTCAATGAAGGCTCAGGACAATGCGCGGCTGGAAAGTTTTCTGGAAATGATGAGCGCCGAACGGGGATCGGCCACCAACACGTTGACATCCTATGAGCGCGATCTGAACGACCTTGCAGACTTTCTGACAGACCGCAAAGTGGCTTTCAGCGAGGCGGCTTCATCCGATCTATCGGCCTATCTCACTCATCTTTCGGCACAGGGCTTTGCCGCCTCCTCGCAGGCGAGGCGTCTGTCTTCCATGCGGCAGTTTTACAAGTTTCTCTATTCGGAGGGTCTGCGTGGCGATGACCCGACGGGCATACTGGATGCGCCGCGCAAGGGCCGCTCCCTGCCAAAAACCATGAGCGTTGCCAATGTTACCGCGCTTTTAGCCCAAGCCTCCCAAGAAGCAGAAACGGAAGGTCCTGGCCAGCTTGCGCGCATTCGCATGCACTTGCTGCTCGAGCTTCTCTATGCGACCGGCATGCGGGTAAGCGAACTGGTTTCCCTTCCGGCCAAGGTTTTGCGCCATGAAGGCCGCTTTCTGATGATCCGGGGAAAGGGCAACAAGGACCGGATGGTGCTGTTGTCGCGCGCGGCCATGGCGGCGATGGACAAATACGAACAGGCAAGAAATGCCCTGGCACCCCAAAAGGAGGGCCAGCCTGAAAGCACGTGGCTGTTTCCATCCAACGGCAAGGAGGGGCATCTGCCACGGCAGGTATTTGCCCGCGACCTCAAAGATATCGCCATTCGCGCTGGCCTGACACCATCCACCATATCGCCGCACGTGATACGGCACGCTTTTGCCAGCCACCTGCTGCAGAACGGTGCTGACCTGCGCGCCGTGCAGGAACTGCTTGGCCATTCGGACATTTCCACGACACAAATCTATACACATGTGCTGGAAGAACGGCTGCAAGAACTGGTACAAACGCACCACCCTCTTGCCAAACAGGCCAAAAACCTTGAATAGAGCGTCCAAAACCGCCGGAATAATCCGGTACAACCTTGCGCAAAACGATCGGAATCGGATCTCATGCACAGCTACCTCGACTTCGAAAAACCTATCTCGGACCTCGAAGGCAAAATTCTCGAGTTGAAAAAACTCGCTGCCGAAGACGAGAGCATAGATACGTCGGAGGAGATTTCCCGTCTTGAATCGCGCGTTCAGGACGCGATGCAGGATATCTACTCCAAACTGAACGCCTGGCAGAAGACGCAGGTTGCGCGTCATCCCCAGCGGCCCCATTTCGTTGACTATGCCAAGGCGCTGTTCACCGATTTTACCCCCTTGGCTGGCGACCGCAAATTTGCCGAGGATGCCGCGATCCAGGCAGGTCTCGGCCGTTTCAACGGACAGGCAGTCGCCATCATTGGCCAGGAAAAGGGCAGCGACACCAAATCGCGCCTGAAACACAATTTCGGCAGCCCGCGTCCCGAAGGATACCGCAAAGCGATCCGCGTGCTTGAGCTGGCCGACCGTTTCGGTCTTCCCGTCGTGACGCTGATCGACACTGCAGGTGCCTATCCAGGCGTTGGTGCCGAAGAGCGCGGACAGGCGGAAGCCATCGCGCGTTCAACGGAAATGTGCCTCAATGCCAAGGTTCCGATCATCTCCGTGGTCATCGGTGAAGGCGGATCGGGCGGAGCCATCGCCATCGCCACCGGTAACCGCGTCTACATGCTGGAACACGCCATCTATTCGGTGATTTCACCCGAAGGTGCAGCCTCCATTCTGTGGCGCGATTCCACCCGCGCCAAGGAAGCGGCCACCAATATGCGCATCACCTCAGAGGATCTGCGGTCGCTGGGCGTGATTGATGGCATCATTCCAGAACCGATGGGCGGCGCCCACCGTGACCCGGCAAAGGTTATCGCAGCAACCGGCAAGACCATCGACGCGGCACTGCGCGATCTGGTTCCGCTGGCAGGCACGCAGTTGCGCGCCGAACGCCGCCAGAAGTTTCTCGATATTGGCCGCAGCCTCTAAACAACAATTGCCGACCAGAATTGAACCCATCCGCCGCAGCGGATGGGTTTTTTGTGTTTAAAACCACAGGCATCGCGCCCGAATGCCATGCGGCATGTTCGATAAAAGTGAACAACTTAACCATTGCTGTAGCAATGCCTTGCATAAGCAACCGCCGCTGGACTATTTACGCGATATCTAAAAAAATACGGGGCTTGCGGTGGCTAAATTATCTGCGTTCATTCAACGAACGCTTATCATGCTGGGTGTGGGCGTTGTCCTGCTCGTGGGGATGGTTACGACATCGCTCTGGCTGGTCCAGGCAAACAACAAATATTCCCAGGAAACCGCAGAGCTGCGGCGGCTGCGCGCTTCCATTCTCGACGTCCTGACCACCGTACAGGATGCGGAAACCGGACAACGTGGCTTCCTTCTGACGAGTGACGAGCGCTATCTCGTGCCCTATCAGGACGCATTGGCGACGCTGGCCAACAAGCGTGCCCTGCTCGTTGAACGCGTGGGCGACCGCCCGGAATACAAGCCCGAACTTGGCGCTTTGCAATCCAACCTCGACGCCAAGCTGGCCGAAATCGGTCGCGGCATCGAGCTGGTCAGAAATGATCGGATGCCCGAGGCCATCGAGCTTGTGCGCAGCGATACCGGCCTTGCCTATATGCGCGCCATCCGCGATACGCTCAACCATTTCCAGCAGATGACGGATGACCGCCTTCGCGTCATCGTGGCCGACCAACTATCGGCGGCAGAGAACCTTCGCTGGGTAACGATCGGCGGGGCGATTGCCATTCTGGGTGTGCTTGGCGGTGCGCTGGGACTAATCGTGAAATACATCCGCGAGCTTATGCGCTCTCGCGAAGAGGTGGATGAATTGAACCGCGGACTGGAAGAGCGCGTGGATGAGCGAACCCGCGACCTCATTCGCGCCAATCAGGAAATCCAGCGTTTCGCCTATATCGTGACTCATGATCTGCGCGCACCGCTGGTAAACATCATGGGCTTTCTTTCGGAATTCGACGCATCGCTGAAGCCGGTTCAGGCATTTGTTCTTGCGGATGGAAAGCCGCTATCCGAGCGGGATGTGCAGGACGCAAGACTTGCTGTGCAGGAAGACCTGCCCGAAGCCATGGGCTTCATCCGCTCCTCCACACGCAAGATGGACCAGTTGATCAACGCCATCCTGAAAATTTCCCGCGACGGACGCCGCAAGCTTCAGGCTGAGAAGGTCGATCTCAAGGAAATCCTGACATCGGCAGCGGCAAGCGTGCAGCATCAGGTGACCGCCGTGGACGGCACCATCGATGTAGACGTGCAGAATTTTACGGTTATCAGCGACCGCATTTCACTCGATCAGATCCTCGGCAATCTCTTCGATAACGCCGTCAAATACCAGATGCCCGGACGCCCGCTCGAACTGAGCGCCCGCATTCTGCCGCAAGGCCGGGGTATTGTGCGCGTGGATGTGAGCGACAATGGGCGCGGTATTGCCGACGACGATTACGAGCGCATTTTCGAGCTCTTCCGCCGCGCCGGAGAGCAGGACCAGCAGGGTGAAGGCATCGGACTTGCCCATGTGCGCTCACTCATCAGAAATTTAGGCGGAGACATTACGGTCGTGTCCGAGCTTGGCAAGGGCAGCACGTTCCACCTGACATTGCCGACAGACCTTAGAAAAATCACGCGAGGAAGCGACATATGAAAGCAACAGGCCAGGAAGTGACAATTGTCATGGTCGAAGACGATGAAGGCCATGCACGCCTCATCGAAAAGAATGTGCGGCGCGCAGGCGTCCACAACGAGATTGTTCCTTTCACGCTCGGCCATAAGGCGCTGGATTTCATTCTGGGGCCAGAGCGCGACGGGTTGGTCAGCAAGGACCGCTATCTTCTCATTCTGCTCGACCTGAACCTGCCAGACATGTCCGGCATAAAGATCCTTGAACAGATCAAGAGCAATGAATACACAAAGCGTCTCCCGGTTGTGGTATTGACCACCACGGACGACGAGACCGAGATTCAGAAATGCTATGATCTTGGCGCCAATGTCTATATCACCAAGCCGGTGGACTATGAGGGCTTCGCGACCGCCATCAGAAATCTCGGCCTATTCTTTTCCGTAATCCAGGTCCCGTGAAAGCCCAATGACCCTGCGAATCCTCTATGTCGATGACGACCCAACGCTCGCAAAGCTCGCGCAGCGGGTTCTCGGTCGTCATGACATAACTGTGGTTCACGCAGCGTCCGTCAGCACGGGCTTGGAAGAGTTCGAGGCCGGGTCATTCGATGCCGTTGTTCTGGATCACTATTTCCAGAACGGCACAGGCCTGCAGTTTCTGGCCGCCATCGGTGAGGCATCACGCCGCATTCCAATCCTCTATGTGACTGGCGCCAGCGAAGCTCAGGTCGCCATCGATGCGTTGAAGGCTGGGGCCGCCGATTACGTCATCAAGAATGTGGCGGATGATTTCTTCCCGCTTCTGCTCAATTCCATTCAGCAGGCGCTGGAAAATTTCCAGCTTCGCCGCGAAAAGGAAGATGCCGAACGGCAATTGGTTCAGGCCAAGGAACGTGCCGAACTGATGGCCAAGGAGATGAATCACCGCATCGCCAACAGCCTCTCGCTCGTATCTGCGATGATCCGCATGCAGCTGAATGCTGTCGCAACGGAGGAAGCGCGCACAGCGCTTCTGGAAACCCAAAGCCGTATCTCAGCCATCGCCGGCGTTCACCGCAGCCTGTACACAGCAGACAATGTGGGAGAGGTAGAACTCAATGCGTATCTCTCCTCCATCATCAACGATTTGGCCAGATCTTCTCGCGACAGTGAAAAGATCCGCATTTCGACACGGATGGACACCGTCACGGCAACGCCCGATCAGGCCGTTGCTTTGGGCGTAATCGTGACCGAGCTGACCACCAACGCATTGAAATACGCCTATCCCGGCGGCGAGGGTGAGATACGCATCCATCTGACACGCGATAGCGGCACGATCAGCATGGTGGTGGAAGACGATGGCGTTGGCATCAATAGCGAGAACCCGCCCAAAGGCACGGGTCTTGGCACACGTCTGATTGGCGCGATGACGCAAAGCCTGCGGGCAAACCTCACCCAGTCTGCCACAGCCTCATCGAACGGCGCTTGCATCTGCGTTCAGTGGGAAGAAGACAGTTCCACCCACTGAACACAATGGCGCCTTACATCGTGTCCAACATCGGCGCCATGGCGACAGACTGTGCGGCGGGCGCACCCGACATGACGACGATGGGCGTTCCATCCGGAACACGGTTATAGAGATCGATAACATCCTGGTTCATCAGGCGCACACAGCCCGACGAGACGGATTTGCCGATGGTCCACCATTCAGGTGAGCCGTGCAAACGATAGATCGTATCCACTCCATCCTTGAAAATGTAGAGCGCACGCGCACCCAGCGGGTTGTTGAGCCCCGGTGCCATGCCGCCATTGGCAGCGCTATAGGGAGCCAGTTCCGGCTGGCGGCCAATCATTTCGTCCGGCGGTGTCCAGCGGGGCCATTGGCGCTTGTACTGGATCACGCCTCTTCCGGCCCACTCAAATCCGGCGCGGCCCAAGCCCACGCCGTAACGCATGGCCTGCCCACCCTCATAGGTGAGGTAAAGGAAGTGATTGGCCGTATCGACAACAATCGTGCCGGGGCGTTCGCCGGTCGGGTTGGCGACCATCTGGCGATAAAAGCGGCGGTCGATTTTGTCGTAAGGGATCGCTGGCAGAGGAAACTGCTCGTCGGGCTTGGCACCGTAGATTTCGGCATAGAACGGGTCGGCCACAGGCTGCACGTTGCTTTCGACCTCGCGCGGCGTGGTGGTGCATCCGGCAAGCGCAGTCAAAGCCAGACCTCCCGTGCCGAAGAGGAAAGACCTGCGGGTCGTGTCTTGCATCGTCAATTTCTGTCCTTAAGGTTTTATCTTGCACCCGCAAAAGGGTCCGCAAGCGCCGCTTCTGGGCGGCTGATGGGGTATTTTGTACCGGAAACTTTTTCCGCCATGCTTTTCGGGCCGCTGTTTTTCAAAAGCGCCCGGAAGCTGGGGTGCATGCCGCCATCCACATAGGCGCTGACAGCGCTCGGCTTGACCTCATTCAGCGCCAGCGCAAGCTTCTGCTGTTCGGCGCTGAGCTTTGCGGCAATTGCCGGGTCCGGCTGTGTTGCCATGGGCGGGCAGCTTGCGAGAGGATCGGTCGGTTCGCCACCGGCGAACTCGGCGTTGAACATATAGCGCCGACCGCAGACCGACACTTTTGGCTGACGTCTTGTCAGTTCGAACGTGTCGTATCCTTCTTTCATCGTCATCCAGAACGGAAAGTTCGGGTCGTCCTTATAGGCCGCCATGTTGCGGGCCGTCATGCGAAACGGAAAGGCCTGTACCTGAAACTGGCTTTGTCCGCCCTTCAGCGCACGGTCGACAATCGCGTAGATTTCACCCACCTGCTGATCCGTCATCGCGTAGCAGCCCGACGACGAACAGGCGCCATGCACCATCAGCGCTTCGCCGGTGTAACCCAGTGCGGATTCCAGCTTGTTCGGATAACCCAGATTGAACGAGACGAAATATTGCGAGTTCGGGTTCAGCATTCCCGCAGAGACGTGGTAGAAACCTTCAGGGGCCTGGCGGTCGCCGCTCTTGGTCTTGGGACCGAGCTTTCCAGACCAGCGGCACATGGGGTAGGTCTTGAACAAAGCGTAGCTGCCGGTCTTGTCGACCTTCCAGACTTCCAGTTCACTTTCCTGCTTGAAGATGCGCACCAGAACCGGGCTTTCGGGCTTCATGCCTTTCGCAGACATGGAGGCAGCAACTTTGGAGGAGAGTTTCGGCGCAGCCTTCTCGGCGCTATCGAGACCCATGGAGGTGCAGGCAGCCAGCGCCGCGCACAGGCCGGCAACAGCCGCGCCGCGTGCCATCGTTCTTGCAATAGCTTGTAAATTCGAAGGTATGTACCTCGAAAACATCGATTCAGTCATTAAAACGCCTTGCCCGCCTCAGTAAGCGATACCTTACATAGAGAAGTTGGCCGCATCGCGGCAACCGACCCAGAGGACAAAGAGTCGTGAATTTGCGTTACAGCTTCGTTAATCATGACTACACAACAAAGTGAGGCCGTGACCATGGGGTGCGCCCGATGATCCCTCTTTCGCAATCCTTCTACGCAAGAGACGCTGTGCTGGTGGCGCAAGCGCTCATCGGCTGCACATTCCACGTTCATTCAACCGCGGGCAACATTGTCGAAACGGAAGCCTACCGGACCGATGATCCGGCGTCTCACAGCTTCAATGGACCGACGCCGCGCACCCGCACCATGTTTGGCCCGGCTGGGCATCTCTATGTCTATCGCTCCTACGGGCTGCATTGGTGCGCCAACATTGTCTGCACGCCGGGGTCAGCCGTTCTGATCCGCGCGCTGCAGCCGACCAATGGTCTCGATATCATGGCCGTTCGCCGCAACATGAGCGATACGGCCAGACTTTGCTCGGGGCCGGGAAAGCTTGCGCAGGCGCTGGGGATTACGCAGGAGATGGATGGAGCGCCGCTTTCCGGTGACGCAGTCTTCGTCAGCGCCGCCGCATCTCCAGCCGTCACCGTGGCTGGACCGCGTATCGGAATATCGAAGGCCATCGACCACCCATGGCGCTTCGGCATGGCCCAATCGCGCTTTCTTAGCCGGAAATTTCCGGCTTGAGGCTGAACATACGCATCTCTCGAAATCGCTGCATATTCGGCACAAAATTGCAGGTTAAGACCACAATGAAGATGGCAGCACCTGCCTGTGCGTGCTTAAGTGACAGGGATACACCGGCCAGCCTCGGACCGGGTGCGAATGCAATTGGACGAAGGACGCAGCATGACCATCATACCGAACTCAATGGAAGGCCGCGATATTGCCTATCAGATGCACCCGAGCGTCAATCTGAGGAAATATGAGAAGACCGGCGGCCTCGTCATCGAATCCGGCGACGGCATCTATGTTTTCGATAATAACGGCAAGCGTTACATTGAAGGTCTCGCCGGCCTCTGGTCCGTTGCCGTGGGCTTTGGCGAACAGCGCCTCGTGGACGTGGCGAAGGCGCAGATGGAAAAGCTGCCCTATTATCACACCTTCGCCTATAAGACCCATGGACCCTCCATCGAGCTTGCGGAAATGCTGATCCAGATGGCGCCGGTGCCGATGTCGAAAGTGCATTTCACATCATCGGGTTCGGAAGCCAACGATCTTGCCTGCAAGATGGTCTGGTACCGCGCCAACGCCCTTGGCAACAAGGACAAGAAAAAGATCATCGGCCGCGTCAAGGGCTATCACGGGGTAACGATCGCGTCTGCCTCCATCACCGGACTTCCCCGCAACCACGAAAGCTTTGACCTGCCACTCGGCCGGATGTTCCACACATCCTGCCCGTCCTATGTGCATTTTGGCCATGACGGTGAAAGCGAAGCCGATTTTACGGCCCGCATGCTGAAGGATCTGGAAGACCTCATCCTCAAGGAAGGGCCGGAGACCGTTGCCGCCTTCTGGGGCGAGCCTGTGATGGGCGCTGGCGGCGTGCTTGTGCCGCCGGAGGGATACTGGGAGGGCGTGCAGGCAATCCTCAAGAAATACGACATTCTGCTGGTTGTCGATGAAGTCATCTGCGGCTTTGGCCGCACCGGAAACATGTTTGCATGCCAGACCTATGGCATTCAGCCCGACGTGATGATCCTCTCCAAACAGATTTCGTCGTCCTATATGCCGCTTTCGGCAATCGTGATGAATGACCATTTCTATCAGCCGATTGCCGATGAATCCGACCGGATCGGTATATTCGGTCACGGCTTCACGGCATCGGGCCATCCTGTTGCCACAGCCGTTGGCCTTGAGAACCTGAAGATCATTCAGGAGCGTGATCTGGTAGGCAATGCAGCGCGCCTTTCACCACAGTTCCTGTCGCGCCTTTCGGGGCTGGCAGAACATTCTCTTGCCCATTCTTCCCGTGGCGTGGGCCTGCTTGGCGCTCTGGAAATCAAACCTTTCGCAGGCGGCAAGGTTGGCGATGCGGCACTGACCGTGGCAGCAGCACTTGAAAAGGAAGGGGTGATTTGCCGCGCCGTGGGTGACGCACTCTGCTTCTGCCCGCCACTGATCATCACCGCCGAGCAGATCGACGAGATGTTTGACGCAGTTCAACGCGCTCTGGATGCTGTCGCGGCTGCTCGCGCAGCGTAAGGCCTTGTACAAACGAAGGATGCGGCGGTCGCAGGACTGCCGCGTCTTTTCGCTTGTGAGGTGACAGCGGCTTCACGCTTCGCCTTGAATTCGGCACGCCGCACCTTACCTTCTAGTCAGCATCAATGGAGCGTGTCCGAATGAGTGAAGAACGTCGCTACATGTTGTTGACAGGGGCAAGTCGCGGCATTGGCCACGCCACCGTCAAGTTTTTCCAATCGAAAGGCTGGCGCATATTGACGGTCTCGCGGCAGGCCTTTTCGGAGGAATGCGCGTGGCCATCTGCCCGCGAAAGCCACATTCAAGCCGATCTTTCCGATCTGTCGCAGGTTGAACGTCTGGCTGAAACCGTGCGTGAGCGCCTTCCGCATGGAAGGCTGCATGCGCTGGTCAACAATGCGGGCATTTCTCCCAAGGGACCGGAAAAGAGCAGGCTTGGCGTGATGGGCACGGATGCGGATGTCTGGACACAGGTGCTGAACGTCAATGTGATTTCCACAGCTCTGATTGCACGGGCCTTGATGCCCGAGCTCGAAGCCGCCAAGGGATCCATCGTCAACGTAACATCGATTGCAGGTACGCGCGTCCATCCCTTTGCAGGCGTAGCCTATGCCGCCTCTAAAGCGGCATTGGGATCGCTGACACGCGAAATGGCCCATGAGTTTGGTCGGCGGGGTGTGCGAGCCAATGCGATTGCGCCGGGCGAAATCGCTACATCCATCCTCTCGCCCGGAACAGACGATCTGGTGGCTGCCGAAGTTCCTATGCTGCGACTTGGCGATCCAAGAGAGGTGGCTGAAACCATCTACTTTCTGTGCACCGAGGCCTCGTCATACATCAATGGTGCGGAAATTCACATCAATGGCGGACAACACGTTTAAGTGCTGAACGCAGCGTCGCCTGATGCGTAGGGGCGACGCTGTATTTGCATATACCGTCGAGATTTAGGACAGGCCAAGTCTGGACGCAGCGGCATTTGCCTCATCCATCGATGCATCGAGGGTTGCCTTCAAGATCCGCAGTTCTGCCTTGAGCCGTGGGCTTAAATCGTGTTTTTGCCAGTCGACGAGTTCCTGCTGCCATTCCGCGACTTCAACGATCAACTCACGCGCCTTGTCGTCTGTTTCAGGGTTCACGGTCCGGGCTGCGCGCTCCGCATTTTCCGAAAGCTCCACCAGCTCGACGGTGCTGACAATCCATGTCGGAAGAGCAAGGCGCAATGTGGCAATTTCAGAGACAACGGATGTGTCCGCGCTGTAGTTGGTCATAAAATGTCTCGATCTGTCATGAGGGTTGCCAACAATTGGCAGATGCTGCGTGGCTAGGCGCTTTTCACGGGTGGTTTCCGGGTCGCGTATGGTGGCGATCCTTCTCAGAAGCACAACACGACCTGGTCTCATTTGTTCCGCTGGCGCACAAAGACTGTGGGCCACCCTCATGAGGAAGCCCACTCCAAAAGCACGATCAAAGCGTTTTGACGATGGTTGCGCGGGCTAACAGAGGCTCGTCGCAACCGCTGGCAGACGCCACTCCTGCTCAAACCGTTTACGGCCGAAATAGCTGACCAGACTGTCGATGAACAGCCGTGTACGGGCAGGCATATGGGTTTTGGACGGAAAGGCGAGGTTCATAGTGAGCCGTGGAAGTTCCCAATCAGTCAAAACCGGTACAAGCCGTCCGGCCTTGATGTCATCGGAAAGAATGTAGGCAGGCTGAACCACGATGCCGAGGCCATCGAGCGCTGCGCGGCGCAGGATCTGGCCATCATTGCAGACCAACTCTCCCGATACCGGTACTCTCCGCGTTTCGCCGTCGCGGGCCAGGCGCAGGGACTCCCAATCCGCAGACAAGTTGTAAAGCAGAAGACTGTGCTTTGCGAGATCCTCAGGCTTTTCCGGTACGCCGCGTCTTTCGATGTAATCAGGAGATGCTGCCATCAGGCGTGAGGTTTCCGCAAGCTTTCGGATCGTGATGCTGCTGTCACTTTCCACCGAGCGGGTTCTTACCGCCAAATCCAGCCCATTTTCGATGATATCGCAATAGCGATTGGATATCTGCAGATCGATGTGGATGCCGGGATAGGATTGTTTGAACTCCGCGATGACGGGCAGCATATGCAATTGGGCGAAAGACAGGGAACAGCCCAGCTTCAGCGTACCCTTGGGTTCTGCCGCATCCTGACAGATCTGTGTTTCCGCTTCGTTCAATCGGCCAAGGATCTCTCGGGCACGAATGGCGAATTGTTCGCCTTCGGGGGTGAGTGTCAGCTGCCGTGTCGTTCGGTGAACAAGGCGCACGGACAAGCGCTCTTCAAGGCTGGTCAGGTGCCGGCTGACACCCGACACCGATAATCCAAGACAGTCTGCTGCGCGCGTGAGGCTGGCTTCCTCTGCCACCCGCGTAAAAATTTCAAGCTCCGCCAGTCGGTCCATTGAGGCCTCCAGTATCGGGCATTATTGCCGGTTGTTCCGCTCTTGTTGCGCTGTTGCGTATTGCGCAATTCTGTTTTTCCAAATACGTGATTTATACCGTAATTTGAGAATGTCAATCTCGTGGAGAGAGCGTGGCTCGCTTTGCCTCAGGAACAGGTCCGTTCCGCCGGCAGAAAAAAGGGTCATGAACGGGTGACGGATGGCGGCAGGTAGGCGGGGCAGAGTTAAGCCAGAGCTGGTTGCCACCGATCCATTTATGGGAGGAAATTGAATGCAGCCGCGCAGCTTCATATACACCGGGCATCCGGGCCGGGTGATCTTCGGATCAGGAACGATGCAGCAACTGCCTCAGGAGGTGGAGCGGTTGGGCGCGCGCCGGGCGCTTGTCCTGTCGACACCGGAGCAGGAGGCAGATGCGAAAGTGCTTGCAGACCTTCTGGGGTCGCAGACCGTTGGCCTGTTTTCCGGCGCAACAATGCACACGCCGGTTGATATCAGCGATTTTGCAGCAGACCGCGCAAGACAGTTGAAGGCGGATGTGCTCGTTGCCGTTGGCGGCGGCTCGACAACCGGTCTCGGCAAGGCAATTGCCCTGCGCACAGGCCTTCCCCAGATCGTGTTGCCGACAACCTATGCCGGGTCTGAAATGACGCCCATTCTTGGCGAGACGAGCCAGGGCCGAAAGGTAACGCAGAACACGCCCAAGGTGCTTCCGCAGGTCGTGATTTACGACGTGGACCTGACCATGGGGCTGCCCGCCTCGATTTCCGCCACCAGCGGCGTGAACGCCATCGCCCACGCGATCGAAGCGCTATATGCGCGAGATCGCAACCCGGTCATCGAAGCCTTGGCCCTGGAGGCCATCAAGGCGCTTTCGAAGGCCCTGCCCCTCATCGTCGCCAATCCGCAGGATAAAGCGGCGCGCAGCGAAGCCCTCTACGGCGCCTGGCTGTGTGGCATCTGTCTCGGCTCGGTCGGCATGGCGCTTCATCACAAACTTTGCCACACGCTGGGCGGCAGCTTCAACCTTCCCCATGCCGAAACACACACGGTCATACTGCCGCACGCGCTTGCCTATAACGCGCCAGCTATTCCCGATGTCATCGAAAAGCTCACGGGCATCTTCGGCTCGGACCCGGCTGGCGCCCTGTTTGATTTTGCTCAGCGCCTCGGCGCGCCGATATCGCTCAAGCAACTCGGCATGCCAGCAGATGGCATGGACACCGTAGTGGAACTGGCGGTTGCCAACCCCTACTGGAACCCGCGCGCGCTTGAAAAGCCCGCTTTGCACAGGCTGATTTCCGACGCTTTTGCAGGCACAAGACCCACCGCTTCTGAGGACAAGCCATGACCTATTTTTCCGAAGAAAACTCGGTTGACAGTGTGAATGATCGCATCGGCACGAAGGTGGATCCACGCTTGGCGCAGATCATGACATCGCTGGTCAGCCACATGCACGCGTTCGTCAAGGATGTAAGCCTGACGGAGAAGGAATGGGAGCACGCCATCGACTTCCTGACACGCACCGGCCAGATGTGTTCGGCAACGCGGCAGGAGTTCATCCTCCTGTCGGATTCGCTTGGCGTCTCGATGCTCGTCGATGCCATCAACCATCGCAAACCGCCGGGTGCGACGGAAAGCACCGTCTTTGGCCCCTTCCACGTGGACGGTGCGCCGGAACGGGAGATGGGAGCGGTCATCAGCCTGGATGGCAAGGGCGAGATCTGTCTCTTCCAGGGCCGTGTCATGGATCTTGATGGCGCGCCCATCGAGAACGCGCTCATCGATGTCTGGTCCGACAATGCCGACGGCTTTTATGACGTGCAGCAGCCGGACATCCAGCCACCCTTCAACAATCGCGGCATCTTTCGCACCGGCCCGGATGGCCGCTACAGCTTCCGTGGCATCCGGCCCGTTTCCTACCCCATTCCCGATGATGGACCTGTGGGGGACATGCTCGCTGCTCTGGGACGTCACCCATGGCGTCCGGCGCACATGCATTTCCTCGTCTCCGCCCCCGGCTTCGAGCGCCTGATCACGCACACCTTTGTGGCAGGCGATGATTACCTGACCTCCGACGCCGTCTTCGGCGTGAAGCCCTCTCTGATCTGCACTGTAAAGCAGGCGGAAACAGACACGGAAGTGTGGGTCGCAGATTTCGATTTCATCATGGTCCCCGCCGCAGCGTAATGGGCGATTGCCAGCAACTTTTATTGTCAGCGGCTAAAGCCCGCGCAGAAGGAAGAATGTCATGAATATTGCACAGCCTGACTCTCCGGTAGAGACCCTTTCGCCCGCAGTCGTGGAATTCCTGCAGGCTCCGAAAATGGTCATCGCCGGCAAGCGTGTTTTCGCTTCCAGCGGCGAAACCTATAGCGTCTATAACCCTGCGACAGGCGAGGCTCTCGCCCAGGTGCCTGCCGCAAATGCTGCTGATGTGGATGCTGCGGTCACCGCTGCCAAACGCGCCTTCGATGGTGAATGGTCGCGCATGCTGCCGAGCCAGAGGCAGAACCTGATGCTGAAGCTTGCCGATCTGATCGAGGCCAATGGCGAGGAGCTTGCGCAGCTTGAGACATTGAACAACGGCAAGTCCATCATGATGGCGCGACTGGCCGAGGTCATCAATTCCGCTGAATATTTCCGCTACATGGCGGGCTGGGCGACCAAGATCGAAGGCTCGACGCTGGATGTATCGATCGCGATCCCGCCGGGCATGCAGTATCAGGCCTTTACCCGCAAGGAAGCCGTGGGCGTTGTCGCGGCCATCACACCATGGAATTTCCCCCTGACGATGGCGGCGTGGAAAATCGCACCCGCGCTGGCTGCCGGATGCACAGTGGTTCTGAAGCCCGCTGAAGAAACGCCGCTGACGTCGATCCGCCTTGCGGAACTGTGCCTGGAGGCAGGCATTCCCGAAGGTGTCGTCAACGTGGTGACCGGCTTGGGACCTGATGCCGGAGCGCCTCTGGTGGCGCATCCGCAGGTATCGAAGGTGACATTCACCGGCTCGACGGAAACCGGCAAGATCATCGGCATCCAGGCCATCAAGGATATGAAGCGGGTGACGCTGGAACTGGGCGGCAAGGCACCGATGGTCATGTTTGACGACATGGATCTTGATCTTCTTGGGATAGCCGCAGGCATCGGCAGCTTCTTCAATTCAGGCCAGACCTGCTGCTCGGGCGTGCGTATCTATGCCCAGAAGGGTATCTACGAGAAGGCGCTGGAGATCATCGCCAATGTCACAAGAAGCCTTTCGGTTGGCTCGGGATTTGATCCGCGCCACCAGATCAACCCCGTCGTTTCCGCGCGCCACCAGGCCCATATCAAAGCCTGCATCGCCCGGGGTATCGAGGATGGTGCAAAGCCAATGATCGGCGGATCGGCACCGGACAAGGGATTTTATGTCGCGCCGGAACTGTTTACCGATGTGCGTCAGGAAATGTCCCTGATGCAGGATGAAATTTTCGGACCGGTCATTGCCATGACGCCGTTTGACGATGCCGATGAGGCAATACGCCTTGCAAACGATACAAGATACGGCCTGAGCGCCTCACTCTGGACGCAGGATCTGAACAAGGTCATGCGCTATGTGCCCAAACTCCAGGCTGGCACGGTCTGGATCAACACCCATAATATTCCAGACCAGAACATGCCGTTTGGCGGCATGAAGCAATCAGGCATCGGGCGTGAGCATGGACGTGGCGCACTCGACAACTATCTGGAAACGAAGGCGGTTTGCATCGCCTATCGCTGAAGGCTCACACAGCATCTGGCGGCTCCTGTTTCCCCTGAACGGGAGCCGCCTCGGGCAGGTCGCTGGCATTTTCACGCAGCCTGCCCGCCTTTGGGCCCTCGCCGGTCCATTTCTTATACGCCCGCCACAAAACGGTTCCGTCAGCATAACCAAGCGATTCCGCCACTTCGGCGATCCGCGCCCGCTTCTGGCCCAGTTGCCGCGAAGCCAATTGAACGCGGTGACTGCGAATAACGTCCCGCATGCTCGTACCCTCTGCCAGCAACTGGCGCTGAAGGCTGCGGGGTGACATTCCCAATTCTCTTGCCACAGAAGCAAGATCGACGGCTCTTTGACCAAGGTTCATCGCCACAAGCGCCCGCACCCGTTCGCTCAGCGTTTCCTCGGCAATATCGGGCGTTTCTCCCATCAGATCGGCAATATGGCGTTCCAGAATGGCGACGAGACCGCTGTCTTCCGAGCGAAAAATTCGGTTGGCATCGTCGCGGGCGACAACAAACCTGTTGGCCGTCTGGCCGTAAAGAACGGGTGCCCGGAACACCCGGTGCAGCAAGGCCTTGTCGGCTTCTTCCTCGTGTTCGAAATGCACCTCGACCGGGCGCCAATCCGCAGCAAAGCAAGAGCGGACAAGCTGACAAACCGCCGCCATGGTGTATTCGGCATCCTGACGCCTTGGCCAAAGGCCCATATCGGCAAGACGGTAGGTCCAGATCATGTTGTCGGCCACGTCGAAAAACGATGAATAGGTCCCTCCCTGCAAGGCCCGAACATAGGTGCATAATCGGCCAAACCCATCGCGCATGGTTGGCGATAGGGAGAACAGCACACCCATCGGCCCCATATCCGCAGGCCGAATGCGCATGCCAAGCTTCAGGCCCAGATTGGGCTCACCGGTTTCTTTTGAAAGATCCTCGAACAGACCGACATAGTGCGCCAATGATACGACGCGGTACGGGTCGTTCAAAAGACTGTGATCGAAACCGTGCCGGCTCATCGATTGGGACGCGGCATCCCCGGAAGACGTCGCAAAATTGAGCATGGGGATTAAAGCGGAGGCGCGAATTGCCGCGACTTTATGCAGTGAATTTCTGGCCGGCCCCGCCTTGGACAATTTACGCTTCCTCTTTGCAGTCTGGCGCATTTTATCGGAAAATTGGCGGATAATACAGTGGGCGAATGCCAGCGCGCATACATACTCACCGCAATAATTATAAGTGGAACAAATGGGAATTCATCATGACGCACCAATCGGCCGCGGCACAGCCTGCGGAACAACGCCTTGCGCGTAATTCGATCGGCATTTCGCACATTGTCTTTTTCGTGGTTGCGGCCGCGGCACCGTTGACGGCTGTCGTTGGCGCGTCACCCGCCGCATTTGCCTTCGGCAACGGTCCGGGTGTGCCGGGAGCCTTCGTGCTTGCGGGGCTGCTCTACATCATCTTTTCCGCGGGCTTCACGGCCATGAGCCGACATGTCGGCGGAACCGGCGCATTCTATACCTATATCGCGCTCGGCCTTGGAAAGCCTGCAGCCGTTGGTGGCGCGCTGATCTCGCTTTTGACCTATAGCTCCGTGCAACTGGCTGTTTATGCACTTTTCGGCGTTTTTCTGTCGGATATGATCGGCCAACTCGGTCTTCACGCGCCTTGGTTCGTGTGGGCACTGGTGGTGCTGGTGCTGGTTCATCTGGCGGGGCGGCGAAACATTGCCTTTTCCGGCAAGATCCTCGGACTTGCCATGGTGCTGGAATTCGTCATTCTCGCCTTCCTCAATATCGGCATCCTGATGCAAGGCGGTGGGCCGGAAGGCATGACGCTGCAAAACTTCGCACCTTCGGTGGTTTTCACGCCGGGACTGGGTATTGCGCTGGTTTTCGTGATCGGGTCCTTCATCGGATTTGAATCCACGGCCATTTTTGCAGAAGAAGCGCGTGATCCCGCCAAGACCATTCCGCGCGCAACCTATATCGCCGTCTTCCTGATCACGGCTTTCTATGCGTTCTCCACCTGGGCTATCGCGCAATATTACGGTTTCTCGCAGATCCAGGGTGCCGCTGCCAACAACATCACCGGCATGTATTTCGTCGCGGCGGAATCGATCCTCGGCAAATGGTCCGTCCTGCTCATGAACGGCCTGCTGGCGCTTTCCTTCTTTGCCTGCATCCTCTCTTTCCACAACACATTGAACCGTTACTTCTTTGCGCTCGGACGCGAAGGTTTGCTCAGCAAGTCACTCGCCCGCGTTCATCCCGTTCACGGTTCACCCGCAACAGCCGGCAATCTGCAATCGGCATCGGCTGCAATCGTTCTGCTTGCCTTTGTTGCAGGTGGTGCGGATGGATTTACCGTGGTGTTCTCATGGATGTCAGCGCTTGCGGTCCTTGGCATCGTCGGCGTGCAGATTCTGGTTTCGTTTGCCATCATCGCCTATTTCCGGCGCAATCATACCCATGACCATAGCGCAATGGTCACGCTTGTGATGCCTGTCATTGCGTTGCTGGGTCTGGTCGTGGCCTTCGGCCTGGTGTGGATGAACCTCACGGTGCTGGCAGGGTCCGAGCATATCGTTGTAAAGTCCTTCCCATGGATTATCGTTGCCACTGGTGCAGTTGGTGCCTTGCTCGCCCACACCATCCGGTCGCGCAAGCCCGATCTCTACCAGAACCTGGGTCGAGTCTTCGAGTAAGTCTCTTCCCTGATGGATTGGAACGATGTTCTCGCGCCCACCGTGAGACGGTTGTTCTACCAGACGCAGCGGTGCTACAGCGCCCATCCATAAAACTACCGGCCGCCCATCGGGGCGGCCTTCCCGTTTCTAAATTGTGGACATCGTGCGCTCGAAGGTCACACACGCCATTAAGGATGACCAATGCCGAGGAGCCTCTCACTCACTCTCCAGCTTTTCCTGGCCGCCGCCTGCGCGCTTGCCTGTGCAAAAGCGCTTGGCCTTTCCAACCCATTCTGGGCGGCCATGCCGGTGTGGGTCGTTCAACAGGCTTTTCGGGAAGATCTTGTCATGCGCGCCATCCTGCGTGTTGCCGGAACATTGGCGGGAGCCCTCATCTCGCTAACGATCCTTTATCTCGATCCATCGCCCGGATGGATGGCGTTCTGGCTGGCGATAGGCGTCGGCGCCAGCGCAGCACTGGCCTACTGGATCGGCAGTGTCATGAGCTATGGTTCCTTCATATCGGGCATCACCATTCTCGTGGTTCTTCTGCCCTATATCTCCTCACTCCCCCATGACCAGACTTTGACGCCCTTTGCGCTCGCCGTGGACCGCATATTGTGCACGCTCATCGGCGTCGTTTGCGTTACGGCAGTTACCTTTCCCTTCACGCCACTGCGCCCTCAGCCACTTGCGCCGCGCAATATGAACGGCCGCGTCCAGCAATCTCTCAAACGGTTCGGCCTGTGTGCCGGGATGGCCTGCGTAGCCAGCGCGATTGCCATTGCCTTTCCACGCTTTGATGTCCTGGCTGGCTGCATGACCCTCGTCGTCTATCCGATGATCATGTCATCTGCGCCTGACCCAAGGCCCATCCTCAAATCGCTATTGCCGGGGGTGGCCATCGGCGTCATGGCAGGCATTGCCTATCTTGCGGCCACGTTCCCGCTCGCGGGCGATCCCATGCAGATCATTCTGGTAACAGTGGGCTTTCTGGCTGCGGGGGCATCATTGCGGGCTCATCCGCGAACGGCCCCGATTGGACTGGATGCGAATATGTGCTTCCTGCTGGTTGCCGAAGTTGGCACGTGGCGGCATGGGCTGACGGACGCGGCACTGGCAGGGGTCGGCCTCGCAACCGCTGCCCTGCTATCCTATGTCGTCATCAGATATTCCCTGCTGCGGCCCTCCACCCTTTAAAAAATTACCACTAATGTACGCCTTGCAGAAACGGGAATTTTCATCTAAATCCGCCCTATCAGCCTTCCATTGCCGACATACGGTGTTCGGAAGAGATAACGTCTCAGCGGATTTTACGAATGACTGTTGCCGAAAACCCGGCCTCTACCGGCAAGCGGGGGGACATGACCGAAAAGCGGATGCGGCGCCAGTGGCCCTTCTACTGGATTTCACAGGTCAACGGTCATTATGTCCGCGTGCTTGAAAGCCGGTTGAAGCCGATCGGGCTTGATATGCCGCGCTGGCGGGTTTTGATGTCTCTTTACGAAGACAATCATCTCAGCGTTTCGGAAATTGCGGATCTGGCGGTGCTGAAGCTGAACACGGCCACCAAGATCATCCAGAGGATGGCTGCCGATGGACTGGTGGAAACCCGCGTCAGGCAGGCTGACCAGCGCGCAACCGAGGTAGCCCTGACAATTCAGGGCGAAAATGCGCGCCAGCTGGCGGTGCAGGAAGCAGACAAGATCCTCGCCGCGTCCTTCATCAATATGAGCCCGGAAGAAGTGGCATCGCTCAATAAAATTCTTGAGAAAGTGTTTCTTCATCTCAAGGAAATCTGAAGGCGCGCCAAGCCTTCAGACCGCCGTTGGCGCAGCCGCAGGCAGAGTGTGGAAATTACGGTCGAACCAGATCAGGCCACTGCAATGGTCATCGCGGACGCTTGTTTCCAAGACCTCACAGAAAATGACCGAATGCGTTCCCTTCTCTTCCCGCGAGACGATCTTGCAATCAAATGCAACGCTGGCATCTGCCAGAATGGGCGCACCGCTTTTGAGCGCGATCCAGTCCTCGCTTGAGAAGCGCTCCTCACCGGTCCAACGCGCAAAGGAACGGGATAATTCCTGATGCGATGATGCAAGCACGTTGATGCCGATAACGCCATTCTCGATGAAGGCGTTATGCGAAAATGCATTGCGGTTGATGCAGACAAGCAGGGTGGGTGGCGTGTCGGTAACCGAGCAGACAGCTGAAACCGTCAGCCCGTGGCGACCGGCGGGGCCATCGGTCGTTACCAGATTGACGGCAGCGCCCAGCCGGCTCATTCCGTTTCGAAAATCCTGGGCTTCCTTGGGAAGCGGAACCGGATTGTTCATGTCTCTCTCCTCCTATAGATCAAGAATGATCGTTTTCGACTTTGCGCGCGAGCAGCAGACGCAGATCATCGTCCCTTCCTCCCGCTCTTCATCCGTCAGAAACTTATCGCGATGATCGAGCTCGCCTTCCAGCACGTCGGTCACGCAGGTTCCGCAAACCCCCTCCTCGCACTTCACCTCGACACGGATGCCAGCCTTGGCAAGCACCTTTGAAATGGTGTCGTTCGGCCCGACGCTGACCGTCACGCCGGATCGTTTCGCCACAACCTCGAAACTGTCGCCACTCTTGTCCACATCGGCGGAAAAATACTCCCGGTGCACATGGCTTGTCGCGTGGCCGGCTGCTTCCGCAGATGTGATGATCCAGTCCATGAAACCCTGCGGCCCACAGACATAGATATGGGTGTCGGATGCCGGCGCGGGCAGGTCGGTCTTGATGTTGATCTTCTGCGCGTCCGGCTGGTCGTCGAAGTGGAAGACGACACGTTGCGCCCACGGCTGCTCACCAATGAGGGCTCGAAAGGCCGTCACATTTTCAGACCGGGTGGCATAATGCAGAACGAAATCGCGACCAAGCGCATGCAGGTGCTGCGCCATGGCAAGCATCGGCGTAACGCCGATGCCGCCGCCAAAAAGCACCGAGAGACGGGCGCTTTCTTCCAGCGGAAAATGGTTTCGCGGCCCCTCGACATCCAGAACGGCACCAATGGTGGCCAGCCGGTGGACGGCCTCGGAGCCACCCCGGCTTTTGGGATCCCGGAGAACACCGATCTCGTAGAAATTGCGTTCTGCGGGATCGGATGACAGAGAATATTGCCGCCAGAGGTCGAGGCCGTCCTCGATCAGGTGAAGATCGAGATGCGCGCCAGCCTCGAAGGCGGGCAAGGCATTGCCATCGGCTGCGGCCAGACGGATACGGGCAATATTGCCCGGCTCCTCCACCCGGTCGATCACAGTCAGCTTCATAGGGGTCGCGTTGGTGCTCATCGCATATAGATCCCGCCATTGACGTCCCAGCACGCGCCAGTGACGAAGCTTGCATTGGGCCCTGCAAGAAGGGCCACCAGATCGGCAACGAAACCGGGCTCACCCAACCGACCGACCGGAATGTTGGCCAGCGCCGCCGGAAGCCGATCTTCTGTCAACACGGACCGCACGACAGGCGTGTCCATCGGGCCGGGGGCGATGGCATTGCAGGTCACGCCGAAGGGGGCGAGATCGCGGGCAAACACCTTGGTCAGCGTCAGGATGGCACCCTTGGAGGCGGCATAATGCGCGCCGGTCGCCGTTCCGCCATTCTGCCCTGCAAGCGAAGCCAGATTGACGATGCGGCCATAACCGCGTTCCTTGAAATGGCGGCCGAAAATCTGGCTACCGGCGAATGTTCCGCCAGCATTGGTTGCCATGACAGCGTTGAAATCGGCGGGGTCGATCTCCAGCAGCGGCTTGACGGCCGTGCGGGCAGCATTGTTGACCAGCACCTCAACAGAACCCCATCGCTCTATGGAGCGGTCGAGAATGGTCTGGAAGTCTTCGGGCTTGTTGACATCAAGCGTACCGACGACAGCTGTTTCACCAGCCAGATCCAGCTCCTGCGCCAATGGCTCGGCATCGGCAGCCACCAGATCTGTGATGACAACGCGAAAACCCGCGCGATGAAGGGAGCGTGCGATGAGTGCACCCACCCCGTTTGCACCGCCGGTTACGACAGCGGTCTGGATTTTTTCAGGAAGCGGCACACTCATTAGAACAAATAGCTGAACGCGGTCAGCTCTCCCTGGCTGTTGAGAATGCGGGCAACCTTGTGGCGGATCATCAGCTTGCCCTCGCGCCGGACCAGCGTATATTTGAGGTCAGCCGCGTAGAGGCGCTGGCGGTTGAACTTGCTTTCAACGATATGTTCGGCGCAACGCAGGACGATCTCTTCGCCGTCTGCGCTTTCCAGTACGAACCGCGAGACGGTGCGAACCGTATCGGCAGGCGGGGCCGAGGAAATCGAAAAGCCCTGCTGGAAACGCTCGATACGCAGCTTGCGCATATGCGCATCGTCATAGGCAAGGTTGAGATTATTGGCATAATCGTCACCCGGCGCGACAGGCAGGACGTAACGTCCGTCGGTCGTCCAGAGCGCAAGCCAGGCATCATAATCGCAACGGTCGAGCAGCTCCGCCTCGTGCCAGACGAATTCCGCCAGTTCATGAAGACTGACAGCATTGACAGTATTTTGGGCCAGATCGTTCATTGGCTCATCATCCTCTTCCACATCTGATAGGCGGCGCGCATTCCTGTTTCCGCGCTCAAATGGCCGCGCGGACCATCGACGCCCTCGACCTCGTCCACCATTCCACGGTTGACGAGAACCGGCAGTTCCTCGCCACCAAGAGTGCCGCGCTGAACGCGCTCCCACACCTCGGCATCATCGGGGGTGCCGAAGCCCATCGGCCCCTGGAAATGCTCCTGAAGACGCATCTTCATCTGGTTCGAGGCTGCGGGGCCACCATCCATTCCGAGACATACATGGCGGATCGCCGTCTCGCGCACGCCCATCGGGCGCAGAACGCGGAAGAAGGAAAGCGATAGCGAGACATTCGGGAACAGGTTGAGGTTGAAGCCAGCGCCGCCGGTTGCGCGAACGATGCGGCGGACCTGATCGTCGCTGAAACCTTCATCCCTCAGCGTCTGCGCGAGTTCGAGATACCGTTCGGGAATGGGATCATCGAGGTTTTCTTCAAGATCGATCAGTTCCGGGATGAACACGGCAACCGAATGGCCGTTGCCAAGATCCTCCACGAAGCCGTCCTTGCCGAAGAAGTCGAATGTCTGCTCGGCTTCTGCATCCAGCGTCTGGATGAAAGACTTGTGAACGACAGGGAAGTGATAGGCGTCGGTGGTGTTTTCCAGCTGGATTTTCCAGTTCATCGGAACCGTGAACTGGTGCTCGCCCAGCACCTTGATCGGGAAACCACCGCCCTGCTTCATGAACAGGTCGATCCACTTTTTGGCCGCACCGAAGAAATCGGACAGCGGCTCGATGTCGTCGTTGAAGGTTGCGAAATACATGTTCTGGTAGGATTCGACGCGCAGGCGCTTCATGCCGAGCTGCGATTTGTCGAGGTCCTCGCCATATTGTTCGGGATAGGGCACGGCGCGCAGCGATCCATCCAGACCATATCCCCATCCATGATAGGGGCACTGGAAGGACGAGGTCTTGCCCTTCTTCACTTCGCAGACGGTTGCCGCCCGGTGGCGACAGCGGTTGACGAGAACATTGACGTCGCCCTTTCTGTCACGCACGACGATAACCGGCTGCTGTCCGACATAGGACAGAACGAAGGAACCCTTATCGGGAACTTCCGAGCCATGGGCGACATAGACCCAGGTGCGGTTGAAGATCTTCTCCAGCTCCAGCTGAAACAGCGCCTCGTCCTCGTAAAGGCGCGTATGAACCCTGTCATCCTCGACAAGATTGGCGACATTGGTCGTGTGGATATTCATACCAAATTCCTTTCGCGGGCTTGATGTCAGGCCTCAGGGTTGGGCAAAGGGCGGCCCATGCGGGCTTCGATGCGCTGGTAGCGCCACAGGCGGTGGTTCTGGTCGCCAACCTCGATCGTGCGGAACAGATTGCAGGCTGCGACAACCGCATCGCGATCCGGGAAATCGCAGAGCATGTAGCAGGTCCATGGGAAACCGGTGGGCGAGGTGCCGACCATCGTCTGGTCATCATCGAACGTGCCGAGAATGGTCACGCCCGGCATTTTGGCGACGCTGGACATGAAGCTCTTCATGCCGGTCCAGACCATGCCGGTCTGATCAAAGGGCAGGTCGAAGAAGTTTTGCAGGACAGCGATGCACAACAGCGTGCGGATCGGTTTTTTCTCGGTCATTTCAGTTTCATCCTTATTGTTAAAAAGCGTCCGACGTCGAAGGTTCAAGGAAATCCGGGCGGTGTTGGCTGATCCAGAAGAGCGGCACCCGCCACCTGCCAGCTGCAGGCACCGATGAAGGCATGCTGGGCAACGCCTGCCGCGTCGATCATGTAGCGGCCAAGCGGATGGCCGGTGTTGATGGATTCGGAACCGCCAAGAACAAAGGCAATACGCGCCACTTCCGCACCATCCTGCGCAGCCTTGGAGGCAACCTGGCGCAGGCGAATATGCGTTGGGCGATCAACCGCACCATTGGAAAGCATCTGCTCCCAGCCCTGCTCTATCGTCTCGTAGAAGCCCGAGCGCGCGCCGAGCAGCATGGCTTCGGCATGGGCAAAACTTGTCTGGACGTAACCGCGTGATGCGGGGCTTGGCGCTCCCGTCACCGATGTGCGGCCGATGGCGTCATCGCGCAGCCAATCCAGTGCAGCCCGGGCCGTGCCAAGCGCCACGGCTGCCAGAACCTGCGCGGCCAGTGCCATGGCCGGATAGTGGAAGATCGGATCATCCAGCGTGGGTTTGCCACCGCGAATGAAGGTCCAGTCTTCCGAGACGACAACCTTTTCGGCTGAGACATCATGGCTGCCGGTGCCCCGAAGCCCGATCGTGTCCCATGTTTCGATGACCTTGACGTCCTCACGGCGCATGATGGCCGTACGCGGCAAGGGTGTCGTTTCACCCTCGATCTTGATGCCAGCGCCGACGATTGACGCACCCATGACGCCGGAAACCCACGGCCAGCGCCCCGACACTTCCAGACCACCGGCGACACGCCGCGCTGCCTGGGGCGGGAACATACCGCCGGCAAATACGGTGTTGGGGTCGCGGCCATAGATCGCCGCATAGGTTTCAGGTGGCAGCGACGCCAGATAGGTCGCCGAGACGCCGAAGCTTCCGACCCAGCCAGCAGAGGCATCGGCCCAGCTGATCTGCTCGATGAGCCGACAGAACTGAGCTGGCGACAACGCATCCCCGCCGAAGCGGGCAGGCACGAAGGCGCGGTAGACGCCGACGTCCTGAAACTTTCGCACGATATCAATCGGGATATGGCGCAGCGATTGAAATTCTTCGCGCCGTTGCCGGATCTCAAGAACGAGGCTTTCCAACGTCTCTGACGGCTTGGCAGGCTTAGTGCAATCCATGGCTATTTGTCCTCTTGGAAAGGGTTACATCATGTCCGCGAACCAGCGGCCGACAGCACACACATATTCATCGCGCCCCTTGGGGCCGATCAGCTGATAGCCGACAGGCAGGCCCAGCGATGTGAGCGCGGGAACGACAAGGGCCGGGTGGCCAGAAAGATTGAAGGGTCGCAGGTAGCGCGTGATGGACAATATCTGGGAGGGGTCCCGGGCCGCCTGCAGGGTGGGCGGCACACAGGGCAGCGCGGGCGTCAGAATGATATCATAGCTCGAAAACACGGCATCGACTTCGGCGGTAAACCGCTCGCGCACGCCTTCAGCCCAGGCAACATCCGCATCGGAGACCGCAGCGGCTGCCGTTAACCTCGCACGGATATCCTCGCCAAGCCCATCGGGCCGCTCCAGCAGGTGCCCGAAGGCGAGATAGGTTTCGCGCGCGATGAGCAACATTCCAGCCTTGAACGCATCATCAAGAGAGGGAAGATCGATATAATCTGGAGCGAAATCATGGGCGATGAAGGGTACGGCCAGCGCCTCCATGACAGGCTCGTCAAAGCTCGTGCGCAGACGCGCCAGCCGGGGTGCTTTCTCAAGACAGATCGCCTCAAAGCTCGGATCGATCGCCTGCATGGCTTTCTCGATCATGGATGCGTCACGCGCCAATGGACCTATGCAATCCAGCGAGCTTTGCTCAGGCGATGCGCCGCGGCGGCTGATGCGGCCAAAGGTGGGCTTGAAACCGAAGACACCGCAACAGATTGCTGGCTGGCGCACGGAGCCGCCGGTATCGGTACCAACAGCAAAATCCACCAACTCTTCGGCTACAGCAACCGCGCAGCCGGAGGATGAGCCACCGGGAATAAGCTTCGGCCATTTGGGATTGACGGGTGTGCCGAGATGGGCGTTAAAGCCCGTCATGCCATAGGCCAGTTCATGCATGTTGGCTTTGCCAACGATGCGACAGCCAGACGCGAGGAGACTATCGACCACTGCCGCGTTTTCACGTGCTGGCTGTGCATTCGCAAAAGCGGCAGAGCCGCATCCTGTCGGCAAGCCGGCAATGTCGAGACAATCCTTGACCGCGACCGTCGGACCATTGGCATGGCCGAGCGCCAGCGCGGTCACCAACGCTGGTGACTTCGATTGCTGAGGCATCATACTGTTCCCTTTGCGGACTTTGCCCGCTCGATTGATCGCTGCCTGTCGGCAACGTCACCGTGTTTTTGTTATCTTGTCCTCTATCCAGTGGTGGCCCTGAAGCGCGGTTTGCGCCGCTCGGCCATCGCTGGATCTTCTCCTCTGTCCGAACGGATCGGGTCCGGCATGCCCAACAAATAACAGGAATATTCCCGTAATTTTATTGCTAAGTTTGCAAAACAGTTTTCCCTGCGCGGCTTTGCGTCCGGCGGGACCGCTAACCATCGGAGAAGGAAGATCAAATCGGAACATGGACAGGATGACGGGGTATTTTACGTGAATATTACCGCTTGACCGGGAGGCCTGCCGACTTAGCATCTGCGCAATCTTGTCTGCCGGGCGGGCGCGTTTTCGCGAATGGCCAACAGACAAAGCTTGAAGCCAGAAACGGGAGCCACCGAATGCCGACATCAGAAGAGACCATTGCAGCCCTGACCCGCCGCCTTGAAAGGCTGGAAGCGGAATCCGAAATCCGCCGCCTGGAAGCGCGCTACATGTTTCTGTGCGATACCCCAAACCCTGAATTCGGCGTGGAGAACGACGCTCAGCGCATCGAGCTGATCCTCGATCTCTATACGGAAGACGCTGTGTGGGAAGGCGTTGGCGAATATTACACCAACCAGTTTGGCCGCGTGGAAGGCAAGCCTGCCTTGCGCAAGCATTTCGAAAACTTCTGGGGAAGCAGGCAGGAGCCGCTCCTTATCCTCAACTGTCACTACCTGACATCGGAACAGATCCACGTGCATGAGGATGGCAAGACAGCCGATGCGCAATGGGTGCACATGCAGCCCTGGCTGTTTTCGGATGGCAAGGCACTTCTGCGGTCCTCGCGCCTCAACAACGCCTTCCGCAAGGAGCCGGACGGGCAATGGAAACTCACCCGCACGCGCACGGAAAACGTCTTCGTTGCGCCTCTGCCAGCCACATGGGCTTCCGATTATCCGAGCCGTTCGGTGCTGATGAAGCCTTGATAGAGGGGCAGAATCGCGTTGCGCGGCGCCGGGCTCGCCATGAGAGGCAGGCCCGGTGCCGTGTCAGCAAACGGCGCGGATGCTCAAACAGGGAGTATGTAATCAACCTGATGGCGAGCGATCCGCACGCCCTCCAGCCGATCCCGTACCGCCAGATGCGCAGGGTGCTGACCATAGGCCTGCAGGGCATCCATGCTTTCGAATTCTGTTACCAACACAACGTCGCAGGCATAGGAGATGCCACTGACATCCGCGCCAACTTCGAGTTTCGTCATTCCAGGAATCTTGCCCTTCAGGCCCTCGAATTCCCGTATCACGCGGCTGATCGACACCAACTTTTCGTCCATGCCCTCACCAGCCACGTCCCACATTACGATGTGGCATATCCTGTTCGACATGGTCATACCTTCTGGCTTGCCACAACTCTCAGGCGAATTGTGCAGATTGAAAACAGATGGATGACCTTGTTTCACTTCATCGACCGACAATAAATCGGGTGATCGGAAAATCTCTGTTGCACGATATGCAACAAGCCGAACCCTTCGAAGCCCGCCTATCCGGCCTTCGCAAAAACAAAGGAGTCCCCAATGCCCGCGACTGAAGCCTTCCTCGATCACGCTGCTTTCTACGTGCGCGATATCGCGCCGCACATCGTCTTTTTTCGTGATGTCCTGGGAATGACCGTCACGCAGCTGGATGGGCCAGCAGACAAGCCACGCCAGGCCTGGCTTCTGGGTGGTATCCAGTTGATCGAGGATCCATCATTCAGCGGCACGGAAGGCCGGTTTGGCCATCTGGGTCTGATCTGCGCGGATGTACCCGCTGCCATCGAAGCTGCACTTGTCCATGGCGCGCGCCAGACGAGCAAGGGCGCTCACTGGCTGGAGCTTCCAGACGGGCTTCTGATCGAACTTTTGCCTGATAACAAGCAGGCCGTGCAGATCGCGCGGGGTCTTGATCCGAGGATCTAGGATCCTCGGCAATGGCGGATCAGTTGAACCGCTCCAGCCTGTAGGGAGAAGGATCGATAATGGGCGATGAGGCGGCCATGATCAGGTCGGCGGCAAGTTCGCCTGCCGCTGGCGCCGTGCCAAAGCCATGGCCGGAGAAACCCGAGGCGATGGTAAAGCCGGGAATTTTCGCAACGGGTGCCACGACCGGCAGCGAGTCCGGCGTGATATCCATCATGCCCGCCCAGACCTCGTCGACAACGGCGTTTCTGAACACCGGCCAGGCCTGTGTCAGGTTCTCCATCGCCTCAGCATTCAAACCGGCATTGGCGGCAGGATCCATCGTTCGAACCTTTTCAAACGGGCTTTTGCTCTTGCCGCTCCACCGCCGTGGCAAGGCTATATCGCGCAGAAAATCCTTGCCGAGACTGATGCGCAAGAGCTGACGTTGCCCCCGCAGCATGTGCATGTAGCGCATGCCGATCAAAAGGTGATCGAGAAGCAGGGGCGCACCCAGCGCGCCACGTTGCGAGATGGTGTAGCCGCCATCCTGACGCTTACGGAAAGAGAAATCCGGTCCGCCGACGGCAATCTCCGTTGGCCCATCCATCGGCGCGGTGCGGATGACAGACAGGATGAGCGGCAGCGTTGGCAGGGATATGCCAAGATTGGCGAGGAATTTGCGTGACCAGAGGCCACCTGCAAGCAAAGCCTGATCGCAGCGGATTTCGCCGCGTTCCGTCACAACGCCCGAGACGCGTCCACCCGACAGGGACAGGGTTCGGACAGCGCAATTTTCGATGATGACCGCGCCTTTGCGCCTTGCAGCATTGGCAATGGCGCTTGCCGCAAGCGTCGGTTCGGCACGCCCGTCGGAGGCCGTGTAGATGCCGCCTGCCCATTGTCCGGCTCCGCCCGGCACAAGCCCATCGATATCATTTTGGCTAAGCAGACGGGAATCGAGCGAAAGCCCGGAAACATCGTTCAGCCACTTGCCGTGCATTTCCATCTCGCCCTCAGTGCGGGCGAGATACATGATGCCTGACTGACGATATCCGACATCCATCCCAACGCGCTCGGGCATGGTGGCCCATAGCCGGTCTGACTCAACCGACATCGGCACATCGGCAGGCGCGCGCCCCATCTTGCGGATCCAGCCCAGATTGCGGGACGATTGCTCCGCGCCGACCCGCCCCTTTTCCAGAACCGTCACGGGAATGCCTCGCTCAGCAAGTGTCAGGGCCGCAGTCAGCCCGACAATCCCGCCGCCGATGACGACCACCGTGGTCTTGGCCGGCAGGGTAGCGTCGGTCTGTACCGGAAACATCACAGGAGCCATAGCGATAGCCTTTGTTCAAAGATCGAGGGTTAAAAAATCTCGAGCGTCGTGGATGGGGCGGCGATAGCCCTCAAAGGGCGATAACCTTGGTTTCGGTTTCTGCCGTTCCCGCGCCGCGATAGGCCGTGACTTCGATCTCGACCTTGTAGACGTTCGAGCCAAGCGGCGGGCAGGTCACGGTGCTGGCCGGATCGATACCGCGAAACTTGTTGCCGACAATCGTCATGACAGCCTGGGTATCCGCAGGGTCCTGAATGAAGACACGCGACATCACCACATCGCGAAGATCGGCATCGACCGATTTGAGTGCCGCCTCGATGTTGGAAAACACCTGCAATGTCTGCTCAGTAATATCCGACGGGATTTCCTTTGTCTGGGGATTGCGGCCAGCGGTGTTGGACACGAAGATCCAGTTATCCAGCGCAACGAGGCGCGAATAGCTGCCGTGATCTTCGAACTTCGAGCCGGTCTTGATTTTAGTGACCTTGGTCATGGTCTTTCCTTTTCAATGATAAGAGGGGGCGGCGCCAGGCACCGCTGCCCCAGGACGATCAGCGCAGAACAGGCACATCCCACAGGTTCAGTTTGGTGCCGATGCCGTTTGCAATCGCGTTACGGTAAACGACGGTGCCCCAGGCAACGTCTTCGACGGGCATGCCGCCAACCGACATGATGATGATTTCATCATCGTTGGAGCGACCGGGGGCTTCGCCAGCCACGATCTTGCCGATGTCTTCAAGATCTTCCTTGGCCATCTTGCCTTCGGCAATCATGTCCATGAACTTCACGCCAATGATCGGCACATGAACGTGGGCGGGCTTGGGAAGTTCGTGGAACCAGGCTTCGTAAAGACCGGTATTGTCGACCACCTTTCGCACGTCGCGGGCCTCCATGGCCTCATCGATGTTGCAAAGGGCTGGCATGGCTAGGAAAGCACCGGGCTTCACCCATTCCCGCTTCACCATCGGATAGGTGGATGGATCGCCAACGGCACCGGAGTTGCAGTAGCTGACCAGATCGGAGCCACGCACCACGTCCTCGATCGTATCCACCACCTGAACCGTGGTGATCTGTGGATAGGTTTCGCTCACCCAGGCCAGGAAACTGTCGAGGCTCTTCTGCCCACGGCCCTTCACCTTGACGGTATCAATATCAGGGCAGGCCGAAATGAAGGCGCTAAGCGTGGTCTTGGCCATGACGCCTGGCCCGAGAATGCCGACAATTCTGGAATCCTTGCGGGCGAGATGACGCGCACCGACGCCAGGGATCGCGCCGGTGCGGTATGCCGACAACAGATTGGCCGACATGAATGCAAGCGGCGCGCCCGTATCGGCATTGTTCAGACAAAACATGAGGATGGAGCGCGGAAGGCCCTTTTCGCGGTTGGCAATGTTTGAGCCGTACCACTTCATTCCGGCGGTGCGGAAGCTGCCACCCAGATAGGCGGGCATGGCCATGAAGCGACGGTCAGCTGTCGGCTTCGGCATATCTGGAAAGGGCGAGTTTTCCGGGAAGCTCACGGCGGCGCCGTGCGAGTCGTTATTCGGGCCCGCCATGCGGTAATCACCATGATAAAGCAGCCCGAACATTTCCTCCATCGTGTCAACGCAGGCAGGCATGTCAGTGACACCGGCGCGGATCATGTCCTGCTCGGACAGGTAGATGAAGTCGATTTTGGTATCTTCGCTCATGAAACTGCTTCCTTGATGAATAATAGGCCGACGGCGGAACGCCGCTTCGGGGGTGATGCTGTGGTGATGTTCAGGACGAGGCCAACAGGATACCCGCCGCCGCAGTGATCGGGCAGAGCAAGGCATCCGGCTATGGCACTCGGCAATTACGAGTGTCTGGCGTTGCGCAAAAAGCGACCGGGCGACGGACGCCAACGGCGGAAATACGGTGGAAAATCTGTGCCCATGATGGCAATCAACATAATGAACCCCAGTTCATTTTTATAATTCTTGAGCAGGGAAGATAGACAACCTTCCTCACAGGGACATTGCATAAGGTGCCATTTATTTGATATATCGCGCCATGTGCGAGGTCGTGGGAGGCTGGTTTGGCCAGGCGAGACAATGAGCTGAGGCCCGTCACCTATATCCGCGTTTCCGCCGTGATGCCCTTGATCAAAAAGCTGAAGGTTCACCGCGATGTCATGCCATCGCTTCTATCCCGGCACGATGTTTCAGCAGCAGAACTCAGCGATCCCTACGCGATCATTCCGCTGCATCGCTTCGTCGCGCTGCTGGAGGACGCAGCTCTTCTATTGGACGATCCGTTTCTGGGGGCAAATTTCGGCGGGGATTTCAAGGCGGCGGATATCGGCCCGATGGGCATCTTGTTCTCGCTGGCGCCATCGATCCGCGCAAGCTTCGACAGGATCAGCCACTATCTGAACTCGCTGCAGAATGCGACGACGTCGGTTCTGGTCGATGAGGGCGACCGCCTCGTCTGGAGCTACAGAATTACAGACAAGACGATCTGGCCGCGCCGACAGGATGCCGAATACACACTATCGGCGACCTGCCACCTTGCAAGATCCTGCTTCAGCGCACGCTGGGCTCCGCTTGAGGTTCACTTCGAACATGACGAGCCAGACAATGTGGAGCGGCTGCGCAAGCTGATCCGCGCACCGCTGCTGTTTCGCCAATCCAGCAATCGCATCATTTTCGATGCCCAGAAGGCGGACAAAATCTACCGGGAAGAGGATAAGGCATTAACCGCCCTTATCGAAAGGCAGCTCGGAGACCTTCTGGATCAGGCACCGCGCGAGATTGATCCGGTCGCGCAGGTCAAGAAACTGCTGGAGCTCTACATCGGCCGCCGGCCGATCACGCTTCGCTTCCTTGCAGAAGAAATGGGGCTGTCCCAGCGCACATTGCAGCGGCACCTGAAAGCGGAAGGTAAGAGCCTGACCGAGTTGACGCGCCTGCACCGCGAAGACCTTGCGGCAAGGCTTCTTGCTGCAAAGAAGACCAAGCTGGCCGACGTGGCGCTGGCGCTGGGTTATACCGATGGCGCGACGTTTTCCCGCGCTTTCAAACTGTGGAACGGCACGCCGCCATCCAAGGCTTCACGCAGCTTGGCCAAAAAGCCGTAAGGCGATGACAACGCCATCGCCCCGCGGAAGCGCTAATGCCCACCCAGATAGATCGAAACAAGTCTGGGATCGTCCATCAAACCTTTCGCCTCGCCCTGCTGCACGATTTCGCCCGTTTCCAGCACGTAACCCGTGTCGGCCAGCTGGAGAGCGGCCTTGGCGTTCTGCTCCACCAGAAGAACGGACAGGCCCTGCCCGCGCATCACACCGATCTTGGCGAAGATCTCATGCACGATCAGGGGAGCCAGTCCAAGGCTTGGCTCGTCCAGAATGAGCAGCTTCGGCTTCGACATCAGCGCCCGGCCCAAGGCGAGCATCTGGCGCTCGCCGCCCGACAATGTGCCGGCCTCCTGTTGTCTTCTCTGTTTCAGCCGGGGAAAGAGCTCGTAGATGACTTCAAGCTCTGCCTTCACCGTCTGTCGCTGATAGACACTATAGGCACCCAGAACGAGATTGTCCCTGACGCTCATCTCGGCAAAGAGTTCGCGCTTCTCAGGAACAAGGCAGATGCCCAATTCGACCCGTTCCTCGACGGACAGGCGACCGATGGGTTGCCCGTTGAAGCTGATCGTACCGAGCGACGGCATCATGCCCATGATGGCGGACATCATGGTGGTCTTGCCCGCGCCATTGGGGCCGATGACCGTTGCCACCTCCCCTTGCCGGACCTTGAAGGACACACCGCGAACGGCCTCGACCTTGCCGTAGGAGACGTGGAGATCGTCGATTTGAAGCAGGACAGTCACGCGACACCTCCCAGATAGGCTTCCTGAACACGCGGGTCGTTGCGGATCATCTCAGGCGTGCCCTCGCTAATCCGCTGTCCGAAATCCATCACAACGATCCTGTCGACCAGCGACATCACGAAGTCCATATCGTGCTCGACAATCAGGATGGTCAGGTTGCTCTCGTCGCGCAGCGACCGCAGCAAATCCGCAAGCGCCATCTTCTCCTGCCGCCGCAGACCGGCAGCAGGTTCATCAAGCACCAGAAGAACAGGATCCGAGGCGAGCGCACGGGCAATTTCCAAAACACGCTGGCTACCCAATGGAAGGTTGCCAGCCAGTTCAAAAGGCTTGTCGCCAAGCCCGACACGATGAAGCTCCTGCAGCGCACGGTGCCGAACGATGGCCTCTTCCGCCCGGTTCAAGCGCAGAAACGCGGAAAACAACCCGCTGCGGGTACGGGGATAGGCACCCACCATGACGTTTTCCAGAAGCGTCATCTTCGGCCGCAACTTCACGTGCTGGAACGTGCGACCTATGCCAGCGCGCGCAATCGTGCTCTGCCTGCTGCGGGCGATATCAAGTTCACCAAAGCTGATGCGCCCTGACGAAAGCGCAAGTGCACCCGTCAGCAGGTTGAACATGGTGCTTTTGCCAGCGCCGTTTGGTCCGATGAGTGCCAGGATTTCGCCAGCCTTCACGTCGAAACTGACCTTGTTGACGGCCACGAGGCCGCCGAAACGACGCTCCGCGTCCTCGACCCGCAAAAGCAGGCTGCCTTTTTTGGGCCTTTGTCTTTCCGGCAGATCGGCGGCCTTTTCGGGCAAGGGCGGACGAGAGCGAGGCAGGAGGGGTGCGAGAACGTGAACGAGCCCCTGCCGGGAATATTGCAGGAAGAGGATGAAAAGAACCCCGAAGGCCACAGTCTCCAACTGTCCGGCACCGCTGACGACGTAATGGAGATAATCCTGTATGCCGTTCTTCAACAATGTAACGATGGCTGCGCCAATAATGCCGCCCAGCGGGCTGCCCGCCCCACCGACCATGGCCATCATCAGATATTCGATCCCCATCAGGGGCTCGAAGGGCGCGGGGCTGACGAACCGGCTCATATGCGCGTAAAGCCAACCGGAAATCGCAGCCAGTGCGGCGGCAATGACGAAGCAGCTGATTTTAACGCGGAAGGGATCGATCCCGAGGCTTTCCACAAGGGTATTGCCACCGCGCAACATCCGCATCGCACGTCCCGCGCGGGAATCGAGCAGATTGTAGACCAAGAGAAGCGCAAGGCCGACAATGACCCAGATCAGGTAGAAGATCTGGCCGCTGCTTACCAGGGGATATCCGCCAAGACTGATGGGCGGAATGTTGGCAAGTCCGTTGTGCTTGCCCAGCGTCTCCAGATTGCCGAACAGGAAGCCGATGGCAAGCCCCCAGGCAATGGTGCTGAGAGACAGAAAATGCCCCTTCAGCCGCAATGTCATGGCGCCGAGGATAAAGGCACAGAGGCATGTCAGCACAAGCCCGGCTGCAAGACCAAGCCAGGCCGAGCCACCGGCCGCCGTCGTGACCCATGCGGACGTATAGGCGGCGACGCCGACGAAGGCGGCCTGCCCGAAAGACACAATGCCCGCAACCCCTGTGAGCAGGGACAGCCCGATGGCGACAAGCGCATAGATGCCGATATAGTTCAGAAGCGTGATGGTGAAAGGGTCAAAGACCAGCGGTGCAAAGCCCAGGCATATCAATCCGATAGCAAGGCCGCTCAAGAGATAGGTGCGGTTCATTCTTCGTCATGCTCCTCGCTATGGGCAGTCTTGAAGGACCGGAAAACCAGAATCGGGATCAGCAGGGAGAACACGATCACATCGCGGAAAGAGCTGTCATAAAAGGACGAGAAGCTTTCCAGAATGCCGACGAACAGGCTGCCGACGAGAGTGCCGGGGTAACTGACCATGCCGCCGATAATGGCTCCGACGAAGGCGCGAAGGCCGAGCAGGAAGCCCGAATCATAAAAGATCGTGTTGACCGGCGCGATGAGGATGCCCGATACACCGGCCATCAGCGATCCGACGATATAGGCAATGGCACCTGACCTTTCCGGGCGGATGCCCATCAGCCGTGCGCCTGTTCTGTTGATCGCCGTTGCCCGCAGCGATTTGCCGACAAGGGTAAACTCGAAGAACAGATAGAGAAGAAGGCTGAAAACGACCGCCGCCATCATGATGAGGATGGCCTGCCCTGTAACGACGACATTGCCCACGAAGAAAATCTCTTCCGTCAGCGGCTGGGTGCGCACACCTTCTGCACCGAAGAACAGAAGCCCAATGCCGACAAGCGCGAAATGGAGCGCCATCGATACGATCAGCAAAAGAAGAACCGAGCCATCAGCAATGGGCCGGTAGACGATCCGGTCCAGCAGGGGCGCAATCGGAACGATGAGGATGAGGGTAAAGACGATGCGCAGGACCATCGATGTCTGATAGAGCGGTGCCGAGAGCCAGACCAAGCTCATGAGAGAAAGCGGCAGCACAAGATAGAAAAGTGCCGCGCGCCAGAGCTGGTGGAGGCGCTTCGTGCGGGCAAGGCTCGTCAGTTCAAGCGCAAAGGCAAGGCACGCCAGGATCGCTACAAGCCCGATCGTGCCGGGTTGGCGATTTGCTTCCAGCGCCGCCAGCGTAAGCGCAGAAAAGGCGGCAATGTCGCCGAAGGGAATAAAGACCACGCGTGTGACGGTAAAAATCAGGACTGTTCCAATGGCGATCAGAATATAGACCGCACCAGAAGACAGCCCGTCGACAGCGAGGATCGAGGCGGTATCGAAATCCATCAAAGGCTCTCCAAGCGGAAGGTTCGCCCACCCCGATGACGGGGCGGGCACCAAGTCGGGCGCCGGGCTCGTGGCGCTTGGCAGGTATCAGGGTTCGTATTTCCAGGCGCCATCCACCAGCTTGACGACCACAAGCGAGCGATCGTCCACGCCGTAGAAATTGCCCTTCCTGAAATTGTAGACACCGTGCACGCCGGCCACTTCCGTGGAGGTCAGGATCGCATCCTTGAGGGCAACGCGAAACTCGGCGGTGCCTGCCTTGTTAGTCTTCAGCGCCTGTTCTGCAGCATTCAGAAAGACCATCCAGGCATCGAAACCATAGGCGGAAAAATTGTCCCGCGTGGAAGAGCCATTGGCTTTTTCATAGGCTGCACGGAAGGCCAAAGACAGTTTTTTGGCGTAATGGTCATCAGGCAACTGCTCGGCAACGACAACAGGGCCGATGGTGACCTTGACGCCCTCGACAGCCTTGCCGCCAACGCGAATGAAATCATCGCTGACGACGGGCGCAAGCCCGTAAATGCCGCCCTTATAGCCGCGTTTGGCCAGTTCCAGGGGCGGAAGAGCCGCCTGCGTGGCTGAAGACCCCAAGAGAATGGCATCAGGCTTGCGGGCCATGATCTTCAGCACCTGCCCCGTTACTGAGGTATCAGTGCGGGCGTATCGCTCATCGCCCACAAGCGTAATCTTGCCCGCGGTTTCGGCGGCCTTTGCGCCCGCCAAGCACAGGTCCCCCCATGCATCGGAAAAACCGATAAGAGCGACATTGTTGCGGTTATCGCGCTTGATGCGGTCTGCGATGACGCTCGCCATCAGCATTGCGGGCTGGGGCAGAACGACGCCCCACTGATCATCGCCGGCCTGCAGGCTGACGGGGGCGACGGCCAGCATCGGAACCTTGAGTTCTTTTGCAACGGTCATCACAGCGGAAGACGATGGCGCGGTCGCGGCCCCGATGACCAGATCGACCTTTTCTTCCTCGATGAGCTTGCGGGCATTGCGTGCCGCTGCCGAGGGATCTGTCCCGTCATCGAGTTCGATCACGGTGATCTTTTCGCCGCCGATCTCGCCCTTATAGGTCTGGGCGGCCTTGATGCCCTTGGAATAGGGAATGCCGATGGCGGCACCGTTGCCGCTGAGGGAGGTGATGAAACCGATCTTGATCTCTGCGTTCGCCCCCGACGAAAACGCAATCCCGGCCATTAAAACCGTTGAAAACAGACTTGGACGCATATTGTGTTCCCCTTATTGTATCGCAGTTTTCTGCGTTTACGATGCCTGGGCCGTTTCCTATTCACCTCTTGACGTCATCCAGGATGGATAACCGTCCCTTGATCCCGGTGGAAGGCGAAAAGCGGCAACGGACCGGCGATATCGCCGACAGCCCCAGTCAAATGACAATGTGTCACTGACGGCAGCTTGGCACCGTTGTTGCGTCGTATGAATAAGCGTGCAGGGAAAAGAGATTTGCCCGGTCTGCAAAACTGGCCAATGACTTGGCCGCGTCGAGGGGGCTACCGAAGCCTTTAGGCTCCGGTAGCACGACAAGGGGCTGGGTATGAAAAGCTTAATGCCCTCCGGTTTCAGGAACACCTCAACTCGGTGTCTCCATGAAACCGGTAGTAGGGCTATGCGGCGTAAAAGGCGTCAGTTACACATCTCAAAAATGGTAATTGAGGCCGACGCGCAGGCTGTGGGTCTTCAGCGTATTACTCGCTTCGCGGCCAATGGGTACATTCGCCCCACCTTGGATGTTCTGACTGGCGCGTTCAAAGTCGAATTTCTTGTCGGGGTAATAGCCGAATAAATACTCCGTTCTCAATGAAAGCCTGTCGCTGAAAGCGAACTCCAAGCCGCCACCAAGAACCATACCGGGTCGGATCTTCTCTTCGGTTTCCGAAAAGTAAGGTCTCGTCTCAGAGCCAATTTGACGATACTGGGTTCTTTTTTGCTTTTCTTGCACCAAGCCAACACCACCGGTGCCATAGAGGAGGGTCCTGCCGAACGACTGCCCAAGACGCACACGCCCTGATGTTTCAGCACCATAACTCTGGTGGTATTCTGCCTGTAAAGCCTGGGTGAACGCGGACACCGGCATCGCCTGCTCTCCTCGAGCGCGTGTAAACCCCCCGTCAATTTCAAAGCCCAAAACCGTACCGTTACCAAACTGGTGATTATAACCGGCGTGCAATCCACCCAGAATGGAATTGGCGTCGCGGTCAGCCTTTTCGGAAGCCGCGATGGCACTGCTCGCACCACCGGCAGCGGTCGTGTCTCCATTTGCCGAAAAGTGCTTTCCGCCCCAATCCGCACCGACATAAAAGCCGGTCCAGTTGCCGTCGAAACTGCCCATGGCAGGAGCGGCATCGTCTGACCGCGAGGCAACGAGGTTGCGCGCATCTGCAGAGAGAACGGCTTCCCGATTGCCATCACCAAACCGGCTTACAAAGTTGACCCGTATCGTCCGGCCCGGAGAGGGAAGAAGAGCCACTTCCTTTCCAAGGCTAAGCGTATCGACATAATATTTGTCGAATAAATTATCGACTGTGAATGACAGCGTTGCAGTGTCTGACACGCGATAGCTTCCAAACAGGTCAACAAGCTCATAGCCCGGTTCAGTTTCAATATGCGTGTAGCGCGCGCCGAGTGAGAGCTTTTCATCGAAGAATCGGCCACCAATCGTGGCAGAGAAGCTCCGCTTTGGCGGAATATGCTCCTTGAAAAAGGCATAGCTGGTCTTCGGCATACCATCATAGCATAGGGCAGCAGACGCTGGTGACCTTGCGTAGCAACTTTCGATTTCGGTATATTCGGTACCGCTCAAAGAGCCATAAAACCGTCCCGCATCATAGCTCGCCGATATTTCGACGCCCTGAGTCGAGACCCTTGGAATGTTGCTCATGACGAGCATATCGGTCGAATACCCGGCTGATGTCGTCAATTTCTCACTTCCAAGCGTGATATAATTGGTCACATCGTTTCTGAACCAACCGGCTTTGGCCTGAAAAAGATCGTCTGGTGTGAAGATGCCGTACTTCTGTAAATTCACACCAACTTCAGTGTTGTGGGCGTGTTCAGGCAAGAGATTTGTGTATGGGTTGACCGAGCTGGAAAATCCTTGTGTACCTTCAAAAGAGCTCGCTGCTCGCAGAGCCTCGGCATAACGACCATAAAACTGGATACCCTTTACCGGCTCCACCAATGCGGAGAATGAAGGCGCCCATCCAGAAGCCTCGTCACGATTGAGCCGTCCTTCCTGTACCCAGCTTATGCCCGGATTTTCGTCCTGAACGGTCGAGTCGATATGCCGGAGGCCTGCGGTCAATGTGACCCACTGCTCAGGTTTGTACTCAACGTTTCCGAAGTAACTATCCTGCCTGCGCCAGCCCGCCCTCGTATTGTCCCAGGCCCTCCCGGGATATTGAGCATTCAAGGAATCCCAGGATTTCGATTTGCCGAAATCTTCCTGATCATGCGCGAAACCATAACTGACAGCCAGATCGCCGGCATCGCCGGAAAATCTTGAGGTGTTGAACACCGTAAGGCCCCATCGCTCGGAAAGAGTGGCTGCGAACATGTCATCATTATACAGTTGGCCTGCCCAAACAGTCCGGACGGGATCAACATTGAAACTGTCAACATTCGTCGCCCAAAGATCGGCGCGCAGATCGATCAACGGATTTTCGGGTTTGTATCTGTAACGCGCCGTATAAGTGTCGACTTCAACCTCAGAGGTGGTCTGGTAAGCAGTGTCAGCCCACATCAGCTGTGACGGCTTCATTTCGCCGAACAGACTCTCATAGCGCATATAGGACAGGTCGAGCGTGTGGTTTTCGTTTGGCCGCAGGACCGTTTTCACCATATGGGATGTATTATCCATCGACGTATTCGTGACCTGCTCACCATACGTAAAAGGGTGCGCTCCACCTTTCCAGAAACTCGGGTTTATCCCGCTTTCTCCTGCGAAATAATTCCCGTTATCGCGTTCCGCGCGCCCGACAATAATGTCAATCATCTCTGAACGATACGCGGCGGTAACGGAGCCATTCTTTCCCCTTAAATCGATGGGATCAGGTCTATTATAGTTGCGGACGGCTGGCTCGCTGCCGCCTAGTGTGGCCGCCTCAGGAGGACTTGCCGAATTGCCGGAAAGCCCTCCTCTTACGACAACACCCCATGTTCCACCGGGCGCAATAATGTCCCCGGCGTTGAGCGTGCGCGCACGCACGATACCACCGATGGCGCCTGTTCCGTCCGCAGCTGCACTCGGCCCCTTTTCAATGCTCACGCCACCGATGAAATCCGGGTCGACATATGTTCGCCCGGCCATACCCGCATAGCCGCGATAGACCGTGCTTTCCTGCAATGCCCCGTCAATCACCACCGGAGAACGGCCCTGTCCCTGCATGCCGCGAATATTGACGTCGAGCGCACCCGAGTTTCGATTTTCACCGTTCAACACGCCGGGAATTCCCGTCAGCATGTCACCCGGAGAAGAGCCGCGAAAACGCTGGATATTTTCCTGAGAGATATATCCCGAGGTTCCCGCGCCCTGATAGGTTCCAGCCTCAAGCTCAGCGTCTGTTGGCACAGTACCACCACGCGCACCACTGATGGTGATGGTCTCGAGTACTGTTGAGCCATCGGAACCGACATTGGCGGCGCTGACTTGTGGCTTGGAGATCGTCACCGATCCTTCACTGGTAAAGCTGTAGGAAAGGTCGCTCCCGGCCAATAGGCGCGCCAGCGCACTTTCTTTGGTAAAACGACCTTTCAACGCAGGTGCAGATTTATCTTTTGCAAGCGCTGCGGAATAGGCAATCTTGATGTTGCTGGCACGGGCAAATGCGTTGAGGGATCGAGCAAGAGCCTGTGCGGGAATGTCGAATGAAATCTGTGCCGACGTTGTGCTCTTCTGTTCCTGAGCATGCGCGATCGATGTTGCTGTGGGCGGAATGATGGCCGTGGATGCCACCAGAAATCCTCTCAACCACTGCGTCCTAGGTCTTATTCTCATAATAGTCCCCTATCCATATTCAGACGGGACCTTCGTCGTCACACAATTCTTGCGCCCGTCATATGGTAAGACCGGACGCGATGGAAAAAACCTCAATGAAATATGATAAGAATACTCATAATAAATTAAACCATTGAAATTAAAGTGATATAATTGCTTATGTGGCGCACGCGAATAGGCAGTCCGGCTTCAAGAGCGTCGAGAGATCCGAGCGGATCCTTGAGATCCAGCACCGTATTGATGGTCATGGATTGAAGCGAGGAATCGGTGATGAGGATCACGCCCGAGTGCCACTTGGACAAAGCCGCAACCACCTCCGAGAGTGAACGTCCTTCGGCGACATATTTGCCATCAAGCCACGCCGACGTGATCGACACATCCTGCGCAACGACGGCACCGATTTTACCCGACGGATCGATTGCCACTTTTTGCCCAGCCTCGATCTGAATTGAAGAGCTGAGACCGGATTTGATGCGCACGGCGTGTTCAACCACGGCGACCTCGACGCCGATATCAGCTTGTTCGAGAGAAACGTCAAAGGCTGTTCCGAGAGCCGTCACCGAAACATCTCCAGCGATCACCTCAAACGGCCTGTTTAAATCCGCAGCAACCTCGAAATAGGCTTGGCCGGTTCGCAACACCACTTTTCGAAGGGCACCTTCAAAATAGACGTCAATCGCAGAGCAGGCATTGAGGGATACCCTCGATCCATCTGGCAGTTCGACGGTACGAGACGAGGCCGTTGACGTCGCGTAGTCCGCAGACAACCGATTGACAACTCCGGAAGACCAAACAGCATGCCCGATGCCGACAGCAGTTCCCAAACCTGCACAGCCCAGCAAAAACTGCCTCCGCGAAACGCTTTTCTTCCCGCGTTCCAGTTTGATGAATCCGCTTGATGCCTCTACCTGTAAGTGAGACATGCTGTCCCACAGCGCCTGCGCCTCAACTGCGGCCCGCTTATGGGCCAGACTTGTGGCGCACCATTCCGCATGGCGGTTCCAGTCATCCTTAACCGCTGAGCCAGAGTGAAGCCGCACGATCCAAAGCAAAGCTTCATCGGACAGGGTCGTGCCGACATCAGGATCAGGAGACATAGGCGCAGCCGATTTTGTTTGACTGCTGGCTGGGTGAGATGGAGGATTTTTATACATATTTCTCATTTGCCAGCTGCTCAGCTTACCAGATTTCGGCAATGCAGCAGGGCGCGAACAATATGCTTTTCCACCATGCTGACTGAGATTCCGAGTTTTTGTGCTATTTCACGGTGGGTTCGCCCCTCCAGCTTGTTCAGCACGAAAGCTTTCCGGCAAGGGGATGGCAACTCGTTGAGCGAGATGGCGATGATCGCAAGCTGCCTGCGCAGTTCATAGTGCCGAAACGTATCATCAGCCACATCGGCATCGGTCAATGGGTCAACATCCACGCGATATTTTCGCTCACGATATTCTCGCGTCGCAAAATCGATGGCCGCATTTCGGGTGGCGGTGAACAGGTAGGTTTTAGGGTGCAGTATGGGAGTTTCCGCTGTGCGAGCGCAGAGCTTTACCCAGGCATTCTGAACAATTTCCTCACCATTGTCACGGCTACCAACGAGGCGTGTGGCAAATCTGACAGCATCATAATGATGACGTCGGAACAAGCTGGTGAGCCAGCTATTGAATGAGTATGCCATCGTTTACCTTACACGGATGTGCCGCATACCGGCATCTGAGGTCGTGTTCTTTGGAGACCATCCGCCAGGAAAACAGCTGGGGATAAAACCTTCCTCTTTTTCTCACCTTTTTTTATTCTGTCAAGATGCTCGTATCTGGAAAACAACTGCATCTGTCGTCGCATTGCCGAAAACACGCCAGACAGCCATTCATGAGTAATGGGCTGACGGGTTCACTGTATGCGCGGAATCATATGGCGGCTGGCAAGCAGCAGCCTGTTTTGCTCGGCCAGCCACCCGGTTCTGGGCCTATCTGGCTGCCATGCTGGCAACAAGATCACTGAATCGTTCGCCCTGAACGCCTACATGCCCTCTCAGCAGGTTGCGCGCTTGATCTCCATCTCCGGCAAAGATGGCGTCTACGACAGCGCAGTGCTCAGCAAAGGATGTTGAGAGGCGGTTGCGAACGCGAAGCTGGAGACGTCGGTGTGGGCGCAGCCGACGGTGCAGTTGCAGACATTGCTCTTCCAGAAAGGCGCTTCGGCCCGCTGCGTAGATCGCTTTGTGAAACTCTTCATTGTCGTAATAATAGGCGTCGCTGTCTCCGGCAGCGGCCGATTGCCTGCACTTTTCGTGGGTCGCGGTGATCGCCTGCCGCGAGCTTGCGTCCAGCCGCCGTGCAGCTAGAGACCCGGCCAGACCTTCCAGTTCGGCCATCACTTCGAACATTTCGTAGACCCGGTGCGGGCCCGGATCGATCACGATGGCGCCGCGCCTTGGCCTGATCTCGATGAGGCCGATGGCGTCGAGCTGCATCAGCGCCTCACGAACGGGCGTGCGCGAGACACCGAAACGGGTTGCCAGCACGGTCTCGTCAAGCCGTTCGCCCGGCTTGAACTCGTTGGAAAGAATAGAATTTTCGATTTCGTCGCGAAGCCAGCGGCCGGTATTCTCTGACATCAGACTGCTTCCTTCATACGTAAATTCTATTCTTGTATACACGATTGCATAATTCGTGTACGAGAAATCTGTTGCTATATACTACCCGTGGAACCGGAGCGTGGGAAGTGCCACTGCCCGGCTGGCGATAGAGGAAATTGGCTATGTCTGAGGCTTCCTTCTTTACCGACATGTTGCAAAGCATCACGGATCGTGGGCGCCAGCTGCTTTTTTCCGGCTCGCGTGCAAACCGTGCTCCCGCGGAACTGGATCTTCAAACACTCTGCGAGATGTTGCTGTCGAGCCGCGGCGAGGCATCGGGCATGGCGCTGGCCGCCGAAATTCTGGACCGCTGGACGGCACTGGATGAGGAAGGCACACAGAGCTTTTTCCAGATGCTGCATGAAAAGTTCGGCCCCGAGGCAGGCGCTCTGGAAAAGGCCATCGAGACGTATCAATCCGACAAGAGCTCGGCCTCGATCATTGCGCTCCATCAAGCAGCAGAGTCACGCCGTCAGGAGCTTCTCCGCCGGCTGAACCACGCGCCCAACGGCACCGCCCGCCTTGTGCAGATGCGCCAGCAACTTCTCAGCGCAAAAGACCAGTCCGAGGGATACCGTGCGCTCGACGCCGATTTCACGCATCTGTTCGGCTCCTGGTTCAATCGCGGCTTCCTGACCTTGAGGCCCATTGACTGGTCAACACCTGCCTATATCCTTGAAAAAATTATCAAATATGAGGCCGTCCACGAGATAGCAGGGTGGGAAGAGCTACGCCGCCGTCTGGCCCCTGCCGACCGCCGCTGCTTTGCATTCTTCCACCCTCGCCTTGTCGACGAACCCCTGGTGTTTGTCGAGGTCGCGCTCACCCGGTCCGTGCCCCGCGCCATCGCAGATGTGCTGGATGAGGGCCGCGAGCATATCCGTGCGGATGAGGCAACGACGGCGGTCTTCTATTCGATTTCCAATTGTCAGGATGGATTGCGTGGCATTTCATTCGGCAACTTCCTGATCAAGCAGGTGGTGGATGATCTGCGTAAGGACCTGCCGGGCCTGAAGAAATTCGTGACGCTGTCTCCTGTTCCCGGCTTTGCCCGATGGCTATCGAAACTGCGCGCAGAAACGGCGCAAGCTGCCCTGCCCGAAACAGTCCGCAAGACCCTGACGGTGATGGATGAACCCGGCTGGGACGAAAATGCAGCCGCCACCGCAGAGGTGGAGCGTGTGCTTTTACCGCTCGCCGCACGTTACTTCCTCACCGAGCGCACGCCAGAGGGCCGCCCCGTCGACCCGGTTGCCCGTTTCCATCTGGGCAATGGAGCGCGGCTTGAACAGTTGAATTTTCTTGGAGACCGCTCTGCCAAGGCCATGCAGCAGGCGCATGGGCTGATGGTCAACTATCTCTACAAGCTCGACGATATTATCGCAAACCATGAGGCCATGGCGCAGCGCGGCGAAGTGATTGCTTCGACCGATGTCAAAGGCTTTCTCAATCACATCGAAGACGGTCGGACGAAGGCCAGCCAACAAGGGCCTTTCGCCCAGATCATGAACTCAACGCTTGGAGGAGCGCGCAAGTGAGCAACCATCTATTCGACGCAATCAGATCTGCAGCGCAGGAAGACGCATCTTTCATTCGCGTCGGTAACGACAAGACATGGACCTATGGTGACGCGATTGCCCTTTCAGGCCGCTTTGCCAGCGCAATGGACAGACTGGGTATTCAACCCGGCGACCGGGTGGCCGTGCAGGTGGAAAAGAGTGCCGAGGCGCTCATCCTTTATCTCGCCTGTGTGCGGGCCGGTGCCGTCTATTTGCCACTCAACACCGCTTATACGCTGGCCGAGCTTGATTATTTCATCGGCGATGCGGAGCCACGGCTTGTGGTCGTCGCCTCCTCCGCCCGCGACGGTGTCGAGACCATTGCCAAAAAATATGGCGCGATGGTCGAAACGCTGGACGCCGATGGAAGCGGTTCGCTGCTCGATCTGGCCCGCGATGCGCCCGCTGACTTTGTCGACACCCCACGTGCGGCCGATGATCTGGCCGCCATCCTCTACACATCCGGCACGACAGGGCGGTCCAAGGGCGCGATGCTGACCCACGACAACCTCTTGTCCAATGCGCGGACCTTGAAGGACGTCTGGCGCGTCACGGCAGACGATCGGCTGATCCATGCCCTGCCGATCTTTCACACGCACGGCCTTTTCGTCGCCACCAATGTGACGCTGCTATCAGGCGCATCCATGCATCTGCTGACGAAGTTCGACCCGGAAGAGGTTCTGTCGCTGATGCCGCATTCCACCCTGATGATGGGTGTGCCGACCTTCTACGTCCGCCTTTTGCAGAGCCCGCACCTGAACAAGGACGCTGTCTCCAATATCCGCCTGTTCATCTCCGGTTCGGCGCCATTGCTTGCCGAAACCCATAATGAGTTCCATGCCCGCACCGGACACGCGATCCTGGAACGCTACGGCATGACCGAAACCAACATGAACACCTCCAACCCCTATGATGGCAAGCGCATTGCTGGGACGGTCGGTTTCCCCTTGCCCGGTGTCAGCGTGCGCGTAACCGACCCTGCAACCGGAACCGAGCTGCCCACCGGCGAAACTGGCATGATCGAAATCAAGGGGCCGAATGTTTTCAAGGGCTACTGGCGCATGCCGGAAAAGACCGCAGCCGAGTTTACGGCCGACGGCTTCTTCATCAGCGGCGACCTCGGAAAGATCGATGCCGAGGGGTATGTGCACATCATCGGACGCGGCAAGGACCTCGTCATCTCGGGTGGCTACAACATTTACCCCAAAGAGGTCGAAGGCGAAATCGATGCGATCGACGGTGTTGTCGAGAGCGCTGTGATTGGCGTCCCGCACCCCGATTTTGGCGAGGGAGTCACGGCCATCGTCGTGCGCAAACCCGGCGCGAGCGTGGATGAAAAAGCGATCATCGGCGCATTGAGTGACCGTCTTGCCCGCTACAAACAGCCCAAACGCGTTGTTTTCGTCGATGACCTGCCGCGAAACACCATGGGTAAAGTCCAGAAGAACGTGCTCAGGCAAAACTATGCAGAGCTTTACGCCAAAGGCTGAGGAGCAAGGCGTTCAGCATGATGAGCACATGAAACCGTCTATCTGATTTTAAAACAAGACGACGCGGGAGGCGTCGTCGGGGGGAATTATGGGTATTGAAATACTGTCTATTGGACTGCTCGTTGCCATGTTCATCATTGCAACGATACAGCCCATCAACATGGGTGCGCTTGCCTTCGCCGGTGCGTTCGTTCTCGGCACTCTGGTCATCGGTATGAAGACCAGCGATATTTTCGCAGGCTTTCCCAGTGATCTGTTTTTGACGCTGGTGGCCGTCACCTATCTTTTCGCGATTGCGCAGATCAACGGCACGATTGACTGGCTCGTCGAAGGTGCCGTTCGCATGGTTCGCGGGCGGGTTGGCCTCATACCATGGATGATGTTCCTGATTGCCGCCGTCATCACCGGCTTTGGCGCTCTCGGTCCTGCGGCCGTCGCTATCCTTGCCCCCGTGGCGTTGAGCTTTGCCGTCCAGTACCGCATTCATCCCGTCATGATGGGCCTCATGGTCATCCACGGCGCGCAGGCGGGCGGGTTCTCGCCCATCAGCATTTATGGCGGCATCACCAACCAGATCGTTGAAAAGGCGGGGCTGCCTTTCGCTCCGACATCGCTGTTTTTGTCCAGCTTCTTCTTCAACCTCGCCATTGCCGTGCTGGTCTTCTTCGTTTTCGGCGGTGCGAAGGTAAAGAGCCAGGGCGCTGCCCCGTCCGACTTCCTGCCAGAACTGCATCCAGAGGGCGTAACGGCAGCCATCAGAGGCCATGGCGGCACACCCGCGTCACCCACACGCGAACATGCTTACGGAACCGCTGCCGATACCGCGCCCAAGCTGCATCTGAACAGTAAGCGCATCACGACCCTCGTAGGCCTCATCGCTCTGGGTGTCGGCGCTCTGGTCTTCAAGTTCAATGTGGGTCTTGTTGCAATGACAGTGGCCGTCGTTCTAGCCCTGCTATCGCCCGAAACGCAGAAAGCCGCCATCGACAAGGTCAGTTGGTCAACCGTGCTATTGATTGCCGGTATCATCACCTATGTCGGCGTCATGGAAAAGGCTGGCACCGTGACCTATGTGGCCGATGCCATATCGAGCCTTGGCATGCCGCTTCTTGTGGCACTTCTGCTGTGCTTCACTGGCGCAATCGTTTCGGCATTCGCATCCTCGACGGCGCTGCTCGGTGCTATCATCCCGCTTGCCGTCCCGTTTCTGCTGCAAGGGCATATCAGTGCAATCGGCGTTGTCGCAGCCATCGCGATTTCCACCACCATTGTCGACACCAGCCCGTTTTCGACAAATGGTGCACTGGTTGTTGCCAATGCGCCCGATAGTGAACGGCCCATGGTGTTGCGCCAACTCCTGATCTACAGCGCGCTCATCGCCATCATCGGGCCCGTCATTGCCTGGCTCGTCTTCGTTGTGTCAGGCATCGTCTAACACCCGAAACACCTCAGACCAGAGACGATACAGGCCGGGATTTCCCGGCCTGTAATTCTTTGAGGAGATTTCTGCTTTAGGCGTACGACGCAGTCATTCAGCGGTCAAACTTATGCGAGCCCGTATTGTATGGCTTTGTTGCGCAGGAACGACAGGCCGTTATCGAAAACCTCATCCGCATCGCGGGCGACGGGGCGCCATGTGGAAATTGCGCCGGCCATATGGGCTGGCATGCCGGCGAAGCTTTCCAGCGTCAAAGCACCCTTGAAGCCAATGGCAGCGAGAGAAGAGAAAATCGCGTCCCACGCTATGTTGCCATAGCCCGGCGTGCCTCGGTCACTCTCGGACATATGCATGTATTTGAGGTGGTCACGCGCCGCAAGAATGCCGTTGGCCAGACCCTTTTCCTCAATATTCATGTGAAACGTATCGAGATGAACGAAGACATTGTCCATGCCAATGCGCTCGACAAGGGCAACCGCCTGCTCAGCGGAATTGATCAGGTGGCTTTCGTAACGGTTGACCGCCTCGATACCGAACTGCAATCCCAGCGATTTCGCATGGCGAGCAACGGCACTCAAGGCGCGGGTTATATTGTCGTACTCGCCCTGTGTGGGTGGAAACCCGGTTCGCTCGTTTGTGCCGCCATAGGTCACGCCTGTCAGAGCCTCGGCTCCCATTTCGGCAGCCTTATCCAGCGCAGTGGTGAGGTGGGCAATGGCCGCATCGGGGCGAACAGACGCCCAGGCCGGCTCCGGCAGAACCAGCGAGCAGGCAGCTCGAAGCTTATGCTTTTCAAGCAGGCTGCGGGTGTGTTTCCCATCCGCGGCCTTTGGATCGACCAAGGGTATCTCGATCAGGTCCTGTCCGTAACTGGCAGCTCCAGCGATGGCGCGTTCTGCACCGGCATGGTCCCAGACCATGGTCCACATGGCCCCATGAATTCCAAAAGCTAGCACCTTATGTGTTCCTTTTGCGGGAGTAACGTAATCCGACCAGTCGCGGAAATAGAAGTTTACTCGGCGTCGCCCGTAACAACACCGACAAAGGGAAGTTCGCGGAACGCGTATGCGACATCCATTCCATAGCCGACGACGAAGTAATCGGGGCACTCGAAACCGACGTAATCAGCCTCAAGCTGCTCCTTCCTCTTGACCTTCTTATCCAGCAGCACCGCGATGGAAACGTTGCGCGCGCCGCGCTCGTAAAGAAGCTCTTTTGCGAAAAGAAGCGTACGGCCGGATTCCAGAATGTCATCGATCAGAAGCACGTCACGATCTTTAACGTCGCTATCGATGTCTTTCACGATCCGCACGCCTTGCGAAACCGTGCCCGCGCCATAGCTGGACAGGGTGATGAACTCGACCTCAGGTGCCAAGCCGCTGTCGTGCAGAGCGCGGATGAGATCGGCTGCAAAAATGAAAGAGCCCTTCAGAACAGCAATGACGAGAAGGTCATTGGTTGGCCCAGTCGCAATGCGCTTGGCCATATCGCGATTGCGCTCTGCAATCTGCTCGGCGGTGTAAAGCGGCTCGATATTTTTTCCACGAACGACGGGCATGTTCTCTCCTGCGCTTTTCCGATATGTAGCCCTTCAGACTATCGCTCGGATCGAAACGAAGGGCGTCCGGTAGCACAATCAGTGCTCGGAAACACCCGCGCCTGCAAAAGAAAGCTTGATATCTGGCGTTTTTCCACCGGGATGGCGCAATCTTGCCGAAAATCCGTACTGCCGGCCGGCCTTCATTTCAAGAACAGGAGGCTCGATCAGCATGCTTGCGACCTTTTCTCCCTTGGAGGCGAACAGATCGGCACGAATTGCCGGCACCGTTTGCGGCTCGGCGCTGTTGTTCTCTATGACACCGTTGATGACCAGCACGCCCATGCCGCCCGCATCCTGCGGGGCAATCGAGATATGGGTGATGGCCAGTGGATCAACAGGCGCTGCCGTGGCCGCACTCTGGTGAAGCACCATGGTAAATCCACCTGATATGAAGAAGACGCCAACGACAGCCGCCGCGACAATGGCTGAATAGCCATCCACAGACAGGCCAGACAGCTTCCGGTCGACCCGGTCGATCAGGGAGCGTATTGCACCCAGCGCCGATACGCGTTGCGGCCTTGGCTGTTGAAAAACCCGACGCCTGTTGTCGTTTCCGTAGTCACGAAAAGGCGTTTCCTTTATCGTGACAAACTCGGCGTCTATGATATCGGCATCATGACGTGTGCGCGCGGTTTTGCGAAGAGGCGCTTCAGACATCAAAAGGTCGAGATCAAGTGTTGCGTGCCGGCGGGATGAACGGAACATACCCATGAAGTTCCCTCGGTCAGAGTTTCAGCCTCAAGAAACTTGGGCATTGAATGAAATCCTGCCTAGTCGTAAATTTAATTGGTTAATGCTTCGCAAAGATTGTGGGCTTAACATTCTCGACAGGCCTCTCCACGGGGCGAAAGCCCGGCAATGCCGCACACTTCTCAAGACGAGAAACAAAAGACTGGAAGTTCGTTGATCCATTTTGAAAATGTCGGGTTGCGGTACGGCATGGGCCCGGAGATCTTGCGGGACATGACCTTTGACATTCCCAAAGGCTCATTTCAGTTCCTGACCGGCCCATCCGGTGCCGGAAAGACCACCCTTTTGCGTTTGCTTCTCATGTCGTTGCAGCCAACCCGTGGCCATATTCGCATGTTCAGCCGCGATGTGTCGCGCATTCCACGCAGTGAGCTGCCTTTGCTGCGCCGGCGCGTCGGCATCGTGTTTCAGGATTTCCGTCTGCTGGACCATCTGACGACCTATGAGAATGTGGCACTTCCGCTTCGCGTTCGGGGCAAGGAAGAGAGTGCCTATCGCAACGACGTCATCGAACTTTTGAAATGGGTTGGCCTTGGGGAACGTATCAATGTTCCGCCAGCCATTCTCTCCGGCGGCGAGAAACAGCGTGCCGCCATTGCGCGCGCGCTGATGGACCAGCCGGAAATCCTGCTGGCCGACGAGCCAACGGGTAACGTCGATCCGCCAATGGCCAAGCGTCTCCTCAATCTCTTTCTGGAGCTTAACCGGCTCGGCACCGCCGTTGTCATCGCAACGCACGACTTTGGACTGATGGATCAGGTGGATGCGCGGCGCATGATCCTGACGGAAGGGCGGCTCGACGTTTATGAATGAGGTAAACCGAAAGACGCTGAAGCCTGAACAGCAGCCAGCGCGCAAACTGCCGCAAATGCGCATCCGGCCGATGGCACCCATCCTGCCGCCCTCCAACATCCAGGGCAATGCCCTGATCGTCGTCATCGCCATCATGGCGTTTCTGGCCTGTCTTACGCTGGGTGGCGTCAGCATGGTCAGGGCAACCGCATCGACATGGCAAAGCCAGATTTCTCGCGAAGTGACCATCCAGATCAAGCCGGAAGAGGGTTTGGATATGGCTGCGGCGCTGAACAAGGCGCGCAATCTGGCCCTGAAATTCGTTGGCACAAAGGAAGGCACGATCATGGATGAGGCGGCGACAAGCCGCCTGCTGGAACCGTGGCTCGGCGCTGGGCTGGACCTGTCGGAACTGCCTGTCCCGCGCCTTGTCATCATCACAATCGATGAAAACAATCCGCCCGATTTCGAAGCCTTGCGGGCCATGCTGAAAGCGGAGATTCCTCAGGCGACACTGGATGACCACCGCACCTGGGTGGATCGACTGGTTTCCATGGCCCACACCACTGTCATGATCGGCCTTGGCATTCTCATCCTCGTCTTCAGCGCCATGGTGCTCACCGTCGTCTTTGCAACGCGCGGCGCTCTTTCCGGCAACCGCCATATTGTCGAAGTGCTGCATTTCGTCGGTGCAGAAAGCAGCTTCGTGGCGCGGGAATTCCAGAAGCACTTCCTGAAAATCAGCCTCAAGGGTTCCGGCGCGGGCAGCGCGCTGGCGGCTGGCGTTTTTCTGGCGGCGGGTTTCTGGCAAAGCCATACGCTTGCAACACCCCAGAGCGATCAGGCCAGCGCCCTGTTCGGCACCTTTTCTGTCGGCATTGAAGGATATCTCGGCATTTTCGCAACGATGATAATCATCGCATTGCTGACGACGGTGACCGCCCGCCTGACTGTGATCCGCACCATCGATGACATCGACCGCGTCCGTTCGGACCCCTCAAAAAGCGAGGGTGTCTGAGCGCCTCATTCTGGCATAAACTGCCCGTTCCTTGCCTTAATCCGCGCTTATCGGTATCTGATGATAATGAGTCGAACCGACCCTGATGACCAATCGTCCCACACGCTGAGCAAAGGTTTGCTTTCGCGGCGTGGACGTTTGCGCAGGCTTGTCCGCGGTACACTTTTCATCAGCCTCGTCGTTATGGGCGCTGTCTTCGGCGGCTTTCTGTGGTTTGCAGATTCCGTGGCATCCATGCGCCCGCCATCTGGCGCCAAGGCCGATGCCATCATCGTCTTGACCGGCGGCTACCTCAGAATCGAACAGGCGGTCGGCCTGCTGCGGGACGGTGTTGGCAAACGTTTGCTGATATCGGGCGTCAACCCTGCCACCACGCGCGCTCAGATCCGCAAGACGACACAAAGTTCTGCCGATCTGTTCGCATGCTGCGTGGATATGGGGTACCGCGCCGTCGATACGATCGGTAACGCCAATGAGGCGGCACAGTGGATCAAGGACAAGGGCTATGCGTCTGTCGTGGTGGTGACGAACAATTACCACATGCACCGCAGCCTTCATGAGCTGAGAAGCTCCAGCCCCAATACCAATTTCATCGCCTATCCCGTCATCAACTCGGATCTTGCCCGCACCAACTGGTTTTCCAACCCGGATGTGGTTCGGATCATGATCTATGAATATATCAAATTCGTCGCCGTTGCCGCACGGGATCTGACCGGCCTTGGCAAGGGTAACGGCTTGCGCAGCACCGCCTCAGGCAACTAATCCACTACCTATGGATAGCAGCGCAGCGGGGTCTTGCTGAAACACCCTGTTTTCGTGTAGGCGTTCAGCCCTGCGCACGGCACAGAAGATTGCTTCCTGTCGATGATACGGATGCGCCGGGAGAAGCTTTTTTTCATGCTCAGACTGCGTTCAATCCTGTTCAACACCGCATTCTATATGAACCTCATATTGCGCATGCTGTTGCTGACGCCGATTTACTTCATCGTACCGCGCAAGCTGGCTTTCGAAATACCCAAGGCCTGGGCCAGATCCAATCACTGGCTGATGGAAAAGATCGTCGGTACCACCTTCGAAATCGAGGGGCTGGAGAACATTCCTGAGACGGGCTGCATCTTCGCGCCCAAGCATCAATCCTTCTGGGATACCTATGCGCTGCTGCCGAACCTAAAGGACCCTGTCTATATTCTGAAGCGGGAATTGATGTGGATCCCTCTGTTCGGCTGGTATGTCGCCAAGCAGCGGATGATACCGGTCAACCGTGCTGCCCGCGGAAAAGTCATGCTCAAGGTCATGGTCCGCGCCCGGGAGGAAATGGCCAAGGGCCGCGAACTCATCATCTACCCGGAAGGCACACGCCGTCCGCCGGGTGCTGAGCCGGAATATCGCTACGGTATTGCAAGGCTCTACCGCGACCTCAAGGTTCCCGTGGTGCCGGTTGCCATGCATCCCGGCCTGTTCTGGCCACGCAGATCGACCCTGCGATATCCCGGGCATTTCAAGGTTCGCATTCTGCCTCCCATCCAGCCCGGTCTTGATCCCGATGTTTTTTTCAAGCAGCTGATCGAGGTGACGGAACAGGCAAGCGACGAGCTGTTGCTGGAAGCTGCGCGGGATAATCCTTCCCTTCCAATGCCACCGACAGCGCTAAAGCGGCTGGCCGAGCTTCAGAGCAAGGCGGCAGACTGAGCCTCCACGCTTGCCGCGACCTTTTCCAGACCGGCATCCCGAATGCCCATCTCCTGCAGATGCCGAACCGTGTTGAAGACATAATCGACATTGGAACCCGACTGGCCTGATGCGTGGCAGACGATGGTTGCCGCCTCGTTGAGCCCCAGCCCACCGGCAAATTGCGAATGCGCAGGGTCGGCCACATAGGTCAAGGCCGGTTGCCGCCTGCCATCTGCCAATGCAACGGCAATGACGCGCTCCTTGTAAACATTGTTGATCAGCTCCCGCTCCCTCAAGTAGTGGAGCACGCTGTCGCGCTCGGCGTCCGCAATACGAAACGCAACGCCATGGCAGGAGCCTCCCCGCTCCAGGCCCAGCACAAGCCCGGGATTGGTGTCCGTTCCCCGATAGACATTCGAGCGAATGCAAAGCGAGCGGCGATAGCCGTGCAGCCGCGCCTGTTGTCGCTCCTCAAACGGGAAGCCGGGGTTCCACATCAACGAACCGTAGCCAAAGACCCAAAAATCGTCCATATCGCAAGCCAAATCAAATCACCTATGTGTAACATTGGAGATCATCATGGCAGCGTCAAGCCAATCCCGTAGCGGAAGAAAATTCCTTTTTCTCGGGCTAGGGATAATAGTTTTCGTTGCCTTGTACACTGCGGGCTGGTTTTACGCCGCGCAGCGGCTTGAGGAAACCGTTATCCGCACGCTGGCGCCCGGCGGTGCCGCAAGCGTTTCCGGCGAATGCAGCGATATCGCGCTGCGCGGCTATCCATTCCGGATCGGCCTTTTCTGCTCCAAGGTCGAGGTAAAGGATACGCGCAACGACGTCACGGCATCCTTCGGTGCCCTGCGCTCGGCGGCGCAGATCTATGCGCCCGGCCACATCGTCTGGGAGCTGGACGGGCCCGCTTCGATCCAGACCGGCCACGGCCTCGCGGTGACGGCGCAATGGGCCAATCTCCAATCCAGCCTGACCACGAAACTCAAGGGCATTGATCGCACCTCGCTGGTGATCGACAACTTGAAAGCGCAGGCGGTTTCATCCGTCACATCCCAGACCATTGATTTCGATGCGGCCAAAACAGAAGTCTACCTCCGTCAAAACGGCCCCGATCTCGACGGCGCCATTACCCTGACGGACGCCGCAACCGTCATCAAGGACTGGCCTCAGCTTTTGCCACGGCTGAACGCCATTGCAGATGTCACGCTTTCGGGCAAGGCCGGCATGATCGACGGCAGCGATGCTACCGGGCTTTATGGCGCGAGCGGTCAGCTTCGCCGGGTGATGCTGGATATTGGCGATGGACGCACCATGCGCATCAGCGGCCCATTCGCCTTCGACGAACAGGGCTATCTGTCCGGCCAGTTCAAGCTGGAAATTGAAAAGCTCGGCGATTGGGCCAACAATGCCAAGCAGGCATTTCCGCAACTGCAATCGACAATCGATACAGCCCGCAAGCTGCTCGGCGCTTTGGCCGGTGGCGGGGACAAGGCGTCGGTCGATCTGGTGGTGGACCGTGGCCGTGCGACTGTGAGCGGGTTCATACCCCTTGGAAAAATCCCACCGATCTGACGATCTGATGTGAAATGGACCGGAAAAACATCAGCTTTTCCGGTCCATCTATTCCATTTCGATTATTTTTTCTGGTCCAGCGTGTGGCGTCCGAAATCGGGCGTGTCCACATCCTGTCCGGCCTGCACGATGGAGCGGCGAATATTGCGGGTGCGGCTGAACAGCTCGAACAGCTTGTCGCCCTCGCCCCAGCGAATGGCGCGCTGCAGATAGGCCAGATCCTCGGAAAAACGTGCCAGCATTTCCAGGATCGCATCCTTGTTGTGCAGGCACACATCGCGCCACATGGTGGGATCCGACGCCGCAAGACGGGTAAAATCGCGGAAACCGGATGCGGAATATTTGATGACTTCCGATTCCGTCACCGTACCCAGATCGTCTGCCGTGCCTACAATGTTGTAGGCGATGATATGCGGAAGGTGCGACACGATGGCCAGAACCTTGTCGTGATGTTCCGGGTCCATCTCATCGATCCGGGAACCCAGCTTCTCCCAGAACTGTCTGAGCGCTGCGAGGGCCTGAGGGTCGGTGTCAGCCAAGGGCGTGAAGATGCACCAGCGATCGCGAAACAGGCCGGAGAAGCCGGCGTCGGGACCGGACTTTTCCGTGCCCGCCAATGGATGTCCGGGGATGAAGTGGACATGATCCGGCATATGAGGCGCCATTTGCGCGATCACGGACGCCTTTGTGGAACCCACATCGGTGACGATTGCGCCCGCTTTCAAATGGGGTGCGATCTGTTGTGCAACCATTTCCGACGCGCCAACCGGCACCGACACGATGACAAGATCAGCACCTTCGACCGCTTTGGCTGGGGAGGTCGTATAGGCTGTGCCGAGTTCCAGCTCTTCGGCTCGTTTCAGGGTCTCTTCACTGCGCGTGGAAATCACCACTTCGCCTGCAAGGCCGAGTTCCTTGATATCGCGTGCTATGGACGAGCCGATCAGGCCAATGCCGATCAGCGCGATCCGTTCAAACAGAATGTCGCTCATTTTCCCTGGCCCATAAAGTCCTTGAGCGCAGCAATCACGCCGAGATTTGCCTCGGCCGATCCCACCGTCATGCGAAGTGCATTGGCAAAGCCGTAACCGCGCACGGCCCGCAGGATGTAACCGCGACGTGTCAGGAATTCATCGGCATCGGCTGCACGCTTTCCATCCACATCAGGGAAATGGATGAGAATGAAATTGGTAACCGATGGCGTAAACTCGAGGCCCAGTTCGCTGAACGCCTTGGTCAGCGTTTCCATCCATTCCAGATTATGCGCCAAAGCCTGCTGCATGAAAGCCTGATCGCGGATGGCAGCCGCACCGGCGGCAATGGCAGGCGCGTTCATGTTGAACGGCCCGCGCACACGGTTCAGCGCGTCGATAATTGCGGCTGGTCCATACATCCAGCCAACGCGCAGCGCGGCCAGCCCGTAGACCTTGGAAAAGGTGCGGGTCATGACAACATTCTTGCTGCCGGAAACCAGCTCCAGACCCGCTTCGTAATCGTTCTTGCGAACATATTCCGCATAGGCCGCATCCAGAACCAGCATCACATGCGCGGGCAGACCTGCCTGCAGGCGACGAATTTCAGACACCGGAACATAGGTGCCGGTCGGATTGCCCGGATTGGCGATGAAGACCATCTTGGTCTTTTCGGTGACGGCGCTCAGAATGGCATCCACATCGACAGCGCAGTTGGTTTCCTTGACGGTAACCGGCGTTGCTCCCGCACCCATGATCTGGATACGATAGACCAGAAAGCCGTGCTCGGTGATGATGGCCTCATCGCCTGTGCCCAGATAAACGTGGCAAAGCAGGCCGAGCAATTCGTCAGAGCCGTTACCGCACATGATGTTGGCAGGGTTCAAGCCGTGCACATCTGCAATGGCCTGACGCAAAGCCGTTGCCTGACCATCGGGATAGATTTCGAGATTGGAAGCAGCAGCCTTGAAGGCCTCGATGGCCTTGGGGCTTGCGCCAAGCGGGGTTTCGTTGGATGAGAGCTTATAAACTTTCTCCACGCCCTCCGCATGCTCCTTACCCGGAACATAGGCGGCAATATCCAGAATGCCCGGACGTGGAACAGGTTGGCTAAGCTCTACACTCATTTGATCGACCTTTGAAAACACCGCAAATACAATGCCGAAGGCATTAGACAGGAAATGTCCTTTTGTCGAGGGTCACTGTGGCTTTACGGGGCCTTGCGACGTGCGTGTCGTTGGCATGCCCTGCGGCGCAAGCACCGGAACGAAAACGCGTCTCGACGACCGTTGGCTCACAGGCAAGCCCTGATAGAGGCGTTTTTGTGCCTCAACGACAATGACGCCTGAAAAAACCGGCCAGAGCTTGCGCCCGATGCTTTCGAGATAGCGCCGAAATTTCAACACAGACCGGACTTTCGTCGGTGGAAAGAACAGGGCTTCAGCCGAGGCGCCCGGGGTGAAATTCGTTTCCCGCAACAGCGTCGTCAATTGCCCACGCGAATAGGGGCGACCAGAGCCGAATGGCGTGTGCTCCACCCGCGCCCAGACACCACGCCGGTTGGGAACAACAATCACCAGCCGCCCGCCGGGTGCCAGAACGCGCCAGAGTTCCTTCAGCGTTTCACGCGGGTTTTCAGCAAATTCCAGCGAGTGGACCATCAACACACGGTCGATGGAGGAATCGGGCAAGGGCAGCTCTTCGTCAAACACTAGCGCCGTCGAAGACACCTCGCCTGCGGGCCAGTTCACTGCCCCTTGGCCAGCGGGCATGAAGGCAAATGTCCGTTCCGTGTCGTGACGAAAGCGATCTAGAAAAGGCACGGCATAACCGACACCCACCAGCCGCTCATCCGGCAGCGGCGGCCACAGCGTGGATAGCGCCATGGTAATGGCCTGCTCGGCAGACCGGCCAAGCGGGGAATGGTAGAATTCGCGCAGATCGACAATGTCAGTATTCATTGTCAGAATGTAGCAGTCCCCGGTTGGACTTCAAGGCGTGGTGGCCTACATTGGGGAACCTATGGTCGATAGCGCAGCAATGATGGAGAAAAACATGAAGCCTTTGGAGATAGAGGTCTTTTTGTGCCGCAGCGATAATTTCGGTGTTTTGCTGCATGATAGCGAGACCGGTGCCACTGTTTCAATCGACGCACCGGAAGAAGCGCCCATCCTTGAAGCACTCAACCGGCGCGGCTGGAAGCTCACGCATATCTTCACCACGCACCACCATCAGGACCACGTCGAGGCCAATCTGGCGCTGAAGGAACGGTTTGACTGTGAAATTCGCGGGCCGCTGGATGAAGCCATTGCCATACCCGGCCTCGACCAGTCGGCATCCGATGGCGATGAGTTCGAATTTGCCGGTCGCCGCGTAAAGGTCATTGCAACGCCTGGCCATACCGCCGGCCATATTTGCTATTACTTCCCGGACGACGCCCTTCTGTTTGCAGCCGATACGCTGTTTCCCATGGGATGCGGCCGCCTGTTCGAACGCCCGGCTGCCGACATGTGGCACTCCTTCCAGAAACTGATGGCGCTGCCCGATAATGTCAGCGTCTATTTCGGCCATGAATATACGCTGGCCAATGCGCGCTTTGCGCTGACCGTCGACCCCGATAACGCGGTCCTCAAACAGCTCGCCAGCGATGTGGAAGCCATCCGCAGCAAGGGCGAGTTCACCATTCCCACCACTATCGGAATGGAGAAGCAGACAAATCCCTATATGCGCGTTGCAGACAAGAATATCCGCGCGCATCTGGGCATGGTGGATGCAAGCGACGCAGACGTGTTTGCGGAGATCAGAACCCGGAAGGACAACTTCTGATGAACCGTGAACCAGTCTCGGCAGCGGCGATTATCAAAGAACTTGACCTCAAGCCGCATCCAGAAGGCGGATTTTATCGACAGACATTTCGCGATGGCACTGGCGACGACAGAGGGCACTCGACGGCCATCTACTATTTGCTGGAAAAAGGCCAACGCTCCCACTGGCACCGCGTGACGGATGCGGCAGAGGTCTGGCACTATTATTCCGGCGCGCCGCTCGCGCTTCATATCAGCACAGATGGAAAGGCGACCGAAAAAGTCATCCTTGGTGCCTCGGTGCTGACAGGCGAAAGACCCCAAGCCATCGTTCCCGCCAATGGTTGGCAATCAGCCGAAAGCCTTGGCGATTTCACGCTTGTCGGCTGCACCGTCTCGCCGGGCTTCACATTCGACAGCTTCGTCATGGCAGAGCCCGGCTGGGAGCCGGGCTAAGCGGGATGAGCATTAGCGTCCGTATTTGGTGGCGGTGATGTAAACCTGGCCAACCTTGGTGGGTATGCGTGCGTAGACCGGCGCATAGACATCCATGTTGCTGGCCTTCGCAAACCATATCTCCATGGAAATCGATTTCAGATATTCGATATCCTTGCGTCCCTTGCGAAAGCCCGATTTCGGTACATAGCGTGCATTGCACACGATTGCGTCGCCGCTAAAGCCGTCGGTTGCAAACGGCTTGGTGCCGCCGGAACTCAACACCAGATCCAGCCGCGACTCGCCGTCATAAATCGGCAGTCGGCTCGGGCAGATGCGTCCTCCAACGGGAAAGATAAGCCCCGAAATAGGGTCCAGCACCGAGCGCAGGTCGCGATCCTTCACATCGACCCAATTGTCGGGGCGTTGCTTCGGCTCGGGCTTGACGGTCGTGGAGGTCACATTGCCATTGCGGTATTGCACATCATAGGTGCGCGTCCGCTTGCCGTCCTTGTAAACCAGCGAATATTCGCTGGCCTGCATGCGGTTTCCACGCTTGGCCCCGGATACGACGGTACGCCCGGAAATATCCTTCAGCACACTGGCAATGCCTGCCGAGTTGAACGAGCCTGAGATCGAATAGGTCGAGCCGTTCATGCGTGTGGAGAAGTTTGCCTTGGCAATCGGCAAAATGCCGAGATTGATGCTGTATTCGCTATCGTGCTGCGTTTCCGCAGCCAATGCAGGGGACAGACTTACCAATGCAAATGCAGCAGCTGCGAAAAACCTTTGTGTCTTCACATTCATTCAGGTAACACCTCGACGAGCCGGGAAAGTCGTGCTCTGCGCCGATCATATACCCCTACTTATGGCAATAAAAAAGCGGAGTGACGTGGAAAACCAGCGAAATCGCTCACAAATGAGAGCGAGCGGCTTGACTGGAAGTCCCTGTCTGACTATAGAACCGCAACTTTCCAATCATTGCCAGTTGGATTGCTTACCGGATTTTGCCGGATAGTGAGCCACTGGTGAAACAGACGATAACAAATAGGTGTACCCATGTCCCGTGTATGCGAATTGACCGGCAAGGGCGTCCAGACGGGCAATAACGTCAGCCACGCCAACAACCGTACCAAGCGCCGGTTCCTTCCGAACCTCTGCCAGGTTACGTTGATCTCCGATTCTCTTGGCCAGCGCTTCCGTTTGCGCGTTTCTGCTGCTGCTCTGCGCTCTGTTGAGCACCGTGGTGGTCTTGACCTGTTCCTTCTGAAGTCCAGCGAAAGCGACCTTTCGATGCGCGCTCGTTTGCTGCGTCGCCAGATCGCCAAGAAGACCGTTGAAACAGCTGTTGCCGCTGCTTAATAGCAACGTCAGCATAACGAACTTTCAGAAGGCTTGAATGGCAATTGCCGCTCAAGCCTTTTGCTTGTTTCCTATCGCTCCAACTGGTGGCATCACCCAGGATAAAAAAATGCCCAATCTCAGATCTATGTTTGTTTACGTGGCACTGATGACACTCGTTGTCGTCGCGTCCAATGTCCTCGTCCAATACCCGCTCTCGGGTAACCTGTTTGGAATCAACCTCGCTGATCTCCTGACCTGGGGCGCATTTACCTATCCCATCGCCTTCCTGATCACTGATCTGACCAACCGGCAGTTCGGGCCCTCCGTTGCCCGGCGCGTCGTGCTTGCTGGCTTCGTCGTTGGCGTGACCCTGTCCTTCTGGACATCCATGCCCCGCATAGCCGTTGCGTCAGGGACGGCCTATCTTGTCGGGCAGTTGCTCGATATTTCAGTGTTCAACCGGTTGCGGCGTCAAAGCTGGTGGCGCGCGCCACTGGCAGGCTCCGTGCTCGGCTCCATGTTGGATACAGCACTGTTCTTCTCGATTGCCTTTGCGACCACCTTCGCACTCATCGGTCCCAATGATGTTTTCGCAATCGAGCAGGCACCAGTTCTGGGTCTCTTCGCATGGGAAGCGCCACGCTGGATCTCCTGGGCACTCGGAGACCTCGCCGTGAAGGTGCTCATCGGCGTCATCATGCTGCTGCCCTACGGCGCATTGATGAGCAGCCTCAAACCGATGCCCCTTGAAAAAATGCGATAGAAAAAGCTGGCGCGCCAGCGCCACTTTGCAAGCATATCGGCCTTAATCTTGCTGGTTTTGTCGATATTCATTCTTTTCTTTAAGCTTATGCATAAATACTCGCCATAATTGCACTGTCACCCAGTTGCGAACAGTTCAATTTTCCGGCAATCTCGTCACAATTACAGGATTTGGAGTTCACGACATCATGAAGAAGTCACCCAACGCAACAGATATACACGTCGGCTCACGCATACGGTTGCGCCGCGTTATGTTGGGCCTGAGCCAGGAGAAGCTGGGCGATGGCCTCGGCATCACGTTCCAGCAGGTTCAGAAGTATGAAAAAGGCACGAACCGCGTCGGCGCTAGCCGCCTGCAGCATATTTCAGAACTTCTGGATGTGCATATTTCCTATTTTTTCGAGGGAACACCTGACGCGGCTGAAGATCGACCGGTGTCACCTCCCAGCATCTTGTCGCAGTTCCTGAATTCCAAGGAAGGCATTTCGCTTGCCAAGGCTTTTGCAGGCATTGAAGACAGCCGCGTACGCCGCAGGGTGCTTGAGCTGGTTCAGTCCTTGAGCACCGCAAATGTGACGGATGCCCAGAAGACGACAGAGACCTCTGCCTCTATAGCTCACTGAGAGATATGGCCTTCCGCTTAGCGACTTTGGGGCGATGCAATCTTGAAGACGAGAGTGGGAACGTCATTAGCGTACCCACTCAGTCCCTGCTGCTCGCCGCTTACTTGTTCGATATGGGAAGGCCAGTTCAGCGTCGCGACGTCGCCAATTTTCTCTGGCCGGGCAACGCTGAAGTCGCATTGACGAATTTACGATCGACATTGCGCCGGTTTCAGCTTGCGACCGGGCAATCACCATCACCTTTGATGAGCATCGACGCCACCACCGTCTCTCTCAACCGCGAGGTGGTCAGCTGTGATCTTGATGTGATGGCCCTGCCGACACCAGCGGAAAGGCTGGAGGCAGCGTGCAGTGCCGTTGCCATGCAGTTCCTGCCGTTGAGCGGAGCGGGTAAAACGCCTTTCGATGTCTGGGTTCGCGATGTCCGTTCAAGGCTTCTCGGCATCCTTCGGTCTCTCTTCATGCAAGGCGCTGGATCGCAGGGCTCCAACGCAGACATCAATCCGCTCCTCAGACGTGCCGCCGTCCTGCTTCTGGAAGCAGACCCTAACGATCATGACATCAGGCGCATTGTGGCCTCTGGCCTCACCAATGCACCGGCAACACCACTGCCTGCCGCACCAATATCGCACGAAGAACCCGAACAGACACCGTTTGTCGCTGGGAAGCTCACCGCACATCCTCGCATTGCGCTTCTTCCTCCTCTGACATTGAAAGAAGCCAATAAGGACGGATCGATTGCAAACGCCCTGATCGAGGATTTGACGATCGGCCTTTGCAGCAGCCGCACTGTTTCCGTCGTTGCGCCTTACACGTCCGAGCGCATTCAAGCATCCAAAGACAAAGCGGCAGTGCTTGAAAAACATAATGTCGTCTACGCGCTGGATAGCCGAAGAACCGATACGCACCTCTTCCTGCAGCTGATCTTTACTCCTACCGAGGAAATCATCTGGGCTGAGCGGTTTGAACTATCGCCCTTTTCCATTGCTGCCCACCGCGTCGAAATCGCGTCTGCGGTTCAGGGGGCTGTGATGTCGCAGATCGGCATGCACCAGAACGCCTTCGGTGACTTCTCCAGTCGGCCAGAGGCATACTTCCTTTATCTCAAGGGCTTGCAGTCTCTCTCCAGCATCAACCTGCCATCCATCCGGCGCGCCAGAAAATATTTCAAGGAAGCGCTTGATCATGGGAATGATTTCCCCGAGGCTCTTGCTGGCATGTCGCGAACGCTCAGCATGGAGTGGGTACTGACGGCCCGTGGCGACACCGAACTTCTGACCAAGGCGGAAGGCTTCGCCAGCACCGCCATAAAAGCCAGCGAGGTTTCCGCCAGCGGCTTTAAGGAACTGGGCGTCAGCCGAATGTTCATGGGCAGGATCGATGAAAGCCTCGATGCGCTCACTCAGGCTGAAAACCTCAGTCCGCAATATGCCGATGTGCTGTGCAGCCTGTCCGATAGCCTGATCCATGGAAGCGATCCTGCCAATGCGATGATAAAGATCAAGCAGGCCATTGCCCTCAATCCCATGGCTCCCGATCTTTATTACTGGGTTGCAGCCGGTGCCAGCTACTTTCTTCATGAGTTCGAACTTGCGCTCGAATACCTCAATCGCATGGCCCACAAGCGACCCGCAGCAAGGTTGACAGCGGCTTGTCATGGCATGCTCGGCGATATTGACAGAGCTCGCGCTTTTCGGGCAAAGGTCTTTGAAGACAACCCAAGTTTTGATTTGGAGCGTTGGCTAGCGGTCCTCCCGCATAAGGAGCCGTGGCAGACTGAATTATATCGCAAAGGCCTCGAGAGGGCCGGATTTTAGGCAGGAATTTATGGCAAAAACAGTTATTCTTGGCATTACAGGTGAAGCCGGCCTCTGGGTTGCCGATTTGCAGTCGGGAACCATCACGCCAGTCAATGGACAACTCTCAGGTGAGCTTGCCAATGCAGCATCCCTGCGCGGCGCGGGCGTTTCCCTGACCAAAGGCGTTGATCTAGCTATCGCAATCTCTACGTCGGAATTGCCCGCCACCGGCATCCACGAAGGTAACGACTAATCTTGCAGCTCGACAATTATCGGGCCTGCTCTCCTGGCGAAACCCTGACAAGGGTTTCGCCTTTTCTCTCTAGGCTGGGCATTACGAGGCTCGCACGCCAAACGGGCCTGGATAACATCGGCATTGCCGTGTGGTGCGCCTTTGCGCCCAATGCCAAGGCCATCGTGATCGCCCAGGGCAAGGGCATTGATGACAAGGCCGCCCAGACTTCGGCAGCAATGGAAGCCATAGAAAGGGCCGTGGCGACCAATCCCGCCTGTGAACGCATCATCACCAGCCGCGAAAAGCTGGAGGGAGCGGAGGATCACGTCAATACGCTCGCTATTCTGCTTTCACCGCATGCGCCGCCCGTTGCGGCTGCCGAGGAGATAGAATGGACCCGCGCCCATCATCTCTTGACCGGCGAACGCCTCTGGCTTCCTTTCGCCGCTGTTCACCTTGACCGCACCATCGAGGGACCTCGCTATTGGCAATCTTCTGACGGCCTTGCATCCGGGAATACCCGCAACGAAGCCATTCTCCATGCTACGCTGGAGCGCATAGAACGCGATGCCCTGACCCTGTGGCAAATGACCCCGGCATCCCGGCGCTACCAGTCCGCCATCGATATGAAGGCGGTCGTCGAACCCGCTTTTCAGGATGTGCTCTCAAAAATTGCGCAGGCGGATCTCGATATCGCATTGTTCGATATCACCACCGATCTGGCCATTCCCTGTGTCGTCGCCTTGCTTGGCCCCAGGAAGAGAACGCCGCCCCGCGCCGTTCGCCATGTGGATTTGACCTATGGCGCAGGAGCCGCCACCTCTCCAGCAGTTGCCGCGATGCGGGCCATCACCGAAGCTGTACAGTCGCGGATGACATTCACTGCCGGCGCGCGTGATGATCTTTTGCCGGCTACCTTCTCCCGGCAGGCGGATGCAACCATGCTGGATGCGCTAGGTACACCTCCGCGAAAGCGATTAGAAGACCTGCCGTCTCTCGGTACGACATCAACCGAACAGTCGCTTGATATCGTGCTCCAGCGGCTCGAAAATGCCGGCATAGACCAGCTGTTTGCCGTTGATCTCAATCCGGAATGGCTTCCCGCTGCGGTCGTCAAGGTCTTTGCACCGCAGTTGGAAAACCCGGATGGCGAGCGGCACCGGCGTTTCGGCCCCCGCGCACTTTCGAAAGCATTGTGATGAAACTTGTCTTCGTCGGACCAAGCCTGCCAAACGCACGCGACCTTGCCCCAACAGGCATCGAGATCCGCCCGCCTGCATGCCAGGGGGATGTGATGCAAGCGTTGCAAGACGGGGCGACTTCCATCGGCTTGATCGATGGTCAGTTCGCAACGGCGGCACCGGTCTGGCACAAGGAATTGCTGTTTGCGCTCTCGAAAGGCATTCCTGTTTTCGGCGCGGCCAGCATGGGTGCGCTGCGGGCAGCGGAATGTGCTGCTTTCGGCATGATTGGCATCGGCCAGATCTACGAGGACTATGCATCCGGTGCGCGCGTCGACGATGCGGATGTCGCCTTGATCTATGGGCCCGCCGAACTCGGCTATCCACCCCTCAGCATTCCCCTTGTCAATGCAGAAGCCACAATCAGCAATATGTTGAGGGAGGGCGGGGTGAATGCCGAGCAATGTGAGGCGCTCCGTACAGCCGCGCAACGTCTTTTCTTCAAGGACAGGACGTGGAAAGCTATTGCTGCACTTTCTGGCATCGCGGTTGAAACGCTCGATGCAGCGCTCAAAGCGTGTTGGGTCGATCAGAAGAAACTCGATGCCATGGCGCTCATATCAGCGATTGAAAACAACGTGCCCGAGATGGCGCCCAGAGACTGGGACTTCAACGCGACGCCACTGTTTCGAAAGATGTATCTGACCGGTTACTAAGATGAGTAACTCTGCACGAAATCAAGCACTGCGTGTGCAACGGTTTTGCAACGCGCACATTGCGTCTGCACTTCGTAAGGTGGATCATCGCAATCCATACCAGATGAGCTCAATGATGACATCCTTCAGAACTGACGCCGAGATCAATGAACGCCAGGAAGATTTTCTCACTCTCATCAACATGTTGACCTACGCAGAAGGTGTTGCCGAGACATTGGGCGCGCCCTCTGCAAGCTGGTACATCGATGTTGCAAAACAGGCGTTGCAATCGGCCCTGCAAAGCGAAATCGAAGTCGACATGACAAATGCCGAGATCATCAATCTGGCATCGGTCCGCGCAGGCCACTGCTAGTTCGAAGCGTTCAAGACAAGCCTCCAGCACCAGAACAAGAGAATCCCTCTTGTTCTGGTTTTTTTTGATCAAATGAAATCGGCCCTACACAGCCGCTGCCACGCAATTTTATCAGGGAGTGAGCGCAGGAGAAAACTGCAGCGCGATGGCTCTGACCTCATCGGCCCAAGCGTGACGAGCTTCCGCCGTCGTCAGATTGTGGTCAGCATTCTCGATGAAAGCGATGCGGGGGCTGCCGTATCGAGACGTCAAAAGGCGTCCACGCGGCCCGAAGTTCGTTTCCAGCATGGCCGCACCAATATCGCCCTCAGTGAAAACAATCGACATCCGTGTGTCATTCGCCGCGATGGCGTTGAAATCCTGCGACAATTGATGGAATCGCGCTGACAGAAACGGGAAGCGCACCATGATGGGTGTCGCAAAGGACAGGGCCTTGCCCATAATCATGGCCCAGAGATTGACGATGCCGTTTCGGACCCGAACCTCTCCCTTCAAGACCCTGCGCCAAAAGCTGCCGCGCAGAAGCTTTGCCCCGTAGCTGGCAAGCGGTTGCCGCGATGAAATCAGCAGCGCCTCAACATCCGCGTCCGGCGGAATGTAGAAGTCGAACACGTTGACGGGCACCACGCCGCTGAACCGCCTGTCGCGCACGCCGCTTCGAAACGCTGCCCATCCGCCGCTGCAACGCCCCGTCACGACGACGGGCAGAAGCTTCTTCTCTGTGAGAAAATCCATCGCAGCATCGACATCTGCAAGCTGACCGTCGCCATAGATGATCTGATCCGGACGACCAGGCACCGCCGGGCTGTCAGCAATATTGGCCATGTCGAAGCGAAGGCTCGCAATGCCGCTGCGCGCAAGATCCCGGCACAGATTGGCGGATATGCGGCCCCAGCCAGATGCGCGCTCATAACCCGTTGGCAACACAAGAACCGTAGCACCCCGGCGGGGGCCCTCCGGCTCGCAAACAATCCCGTAAAGCCTGTCGCAAACGCCAAACCGGACAGGCGTTTCGGTAAAACCATCGCCCTTCTGACACGATGGCAAAGCCGCAGGCCAGGCGGCACTCCCATCAGCACCGACAGCAACCCTGGTCGACATGCCGCTTGCCCATTCAGCGATGGTGTTGATGGAAGCCGTTGGCGGCACCGAAAACAGCACATCTCGAATAAAGCGATCATAGCCCTCAAACAGCTGGGCCTGAACATTCAGCCCCAATGTCTGAAGATGCTCGGCAAAGGCCGAGTCAGCAGGACGGTTTTCCTGCTGGAGCAAAAGAATATCTGCGACGGGTGCAGAGGTAGCAGACGCGATGTTGAGCGTCTTCAACCCTTCCGTTACTGTCCGAGGTATGACCTGCTCACCCATTGCAGGGCCACTTGCCGCAGTGCTGGTCGCAATAGCACCCTGGTTGGCGATGCGGCTCAATGCCACGAATTCACGCAACCAGTGGCGACCCGAAAGAGCAGGCGCCGCAAGAACCAGACCCGAAACATCGTTCAGCTTTTCCGCTGCGCGCCAGGAAAGCGCGCCACCTATACAGTGTCCCACCAGCAGCAAGCGCTTTGCGCCGGAAAGATCCTTCAACGTTTTGCCAGCGGCAATGATGGTGTCGAGCCACACATCCAGACCCGCCGCGTAATCCGCGTGATCAAGTGCATCACCCGTGCCGGGATAATCGAAACGCATGCTAGCAAGTCCGCGCTTCGATAGCTCGACCGCCAGCTTCTGCCAAAATTTTCGCGCACAAAGCTCCTCGAACCCCCAGGAGCCGACGAAGAGAACAGCCGTATCCGCAACGGTTGCAGGCCCCTCACTCGCAGATGATTTGTTGTGCACCCATGCATCGGCAGGCCGGAACAGACCAATCGTTTCTGCAAACGCGACGGGGTAATCGGCAGAAACCTGCGCGGTGTCACCCTTCTCGTTCAGCAGTTTAAAACCGGCATTCATGTCCCACCCCCAAGCAGTTTTCTCAAGCAACAGCGGCGCACCATGCGCCTATTGGCGTTAAACAATGCTTGCAACGGGACGTTACTTCTCCCCCAACGCAAGTTTTGCGTTAGTTTTCGCTGTCAGGCTTTTAGCTTTTGCTGCCATGAGGATATCATTGAGCTTATGATAATATCCCGATACTTCAGATGTTCCGGGAAAATCATTAATTCCGGGAAAATGCGTATCCCTCTCATCCCACCAATGCGCACGCCCGATTGCAAGCGCACGCCCCATGGTCTGGATCAACGCATCCCCATGGTCAGGATCATAGCACCAGCCCGTTCCCATATCCCGCAGGATTTCAGGCGTGCCGCCTCGCTCGGTTCCGATCACCGGCACACCATAGGACGCCGCCTCCATCAGGATAAGACTTTGCGGTTCGTGCCAGCGCGATGGCAGAACAACGACATCGGCCCGCTTGTAAACCTCTTCCGGGGCGACAAAGCCGAGAAACTTGATGGGTGCGTTGCCCACAAGCGATTTGAGGTGCTGCTCATAATCCTGCCTGCCCCTTCCGGCAACCAGCAGGGTGGCGGGCTCATTCTGGGGAAGCTGCAGAAACGCCTTGATCAGGTCTTCAATACCTTTTTCTTCCGCAAGCGCGCCCAGATATCCAAAGGTGAAGATGTCACTGTTGCCAGTCCTTCGGCCCATCAGCCCTGCATCAAACAGGGTTTTGCTGCGGTTGGCATTCAAAAGAACATGCCAATCCGCCTGGGGTAGAACGTCATTGCGCACAAATCTCCGGCGCAGGGCATCGCTGACGGAAATCGCCGTGACGCCCTCGCCCTTGCTGGATTTGATGCGCGCGGTCAGAATGCGGCATTCGATGCAGGGTTTTTCACAGTTGCCAGTGCTTCGAAACATGCTCGATTTGGGGCAGAGCAAGGCATAATCGTGCAGATGCAGGCAAAGCGGAATGCCCAGCGTGCTGGTGGCCTCAAAGATGGCAGGCTGCATTCGTGCAGAATTATGCGCGTAGACGAGATCGACCTTCTCACGCTCCAGCAACGCCTTGACCTCGTTGGCAGAGGTCGCACCCAGCGCGCTGCGAATATGCCAGGCCAGTTTGGTCAGCTTTCCAACCGATGGCTTGCGCGGGCCGGGAAGATAGGAGTTGTTCCAGTTGACCCGCACAACCCGGATGCCATCGGCATTGGTGCTCTCGCCGGGCGGCGCGATATCGTCGCCTTCCAGCCCAAGCGAAAGAATGAAAACCTCATGGTAGCGCGAAAGCTCCAAAGCGCACATGCGAGCCACGATCTCGGCTCCCCCCTCCTCCTGGGGTGCAAATGTCTGTGCGACGATACAGATTTTCATGCTTCGCATTGTCTCCATTCGGCAGATATCACCGCCAAGATATTGGATGCCACTTTATTTCAGCAGGAGTAAACATAGCATCAAAGACCTGAAATCGCTTTGAGAAGGGAGTTTGCGCTCCGATCCCAGGAAAACTCTGCGGCACGCAGGTGACCCTGCGCAATCATGTCACTCCGCAATTGCGGATTCGTTGTCAGATCCCTTATCGCCCGCACAATATCATGGGCGTTGTGCGGATCGAAATACAATGCGGCGCGCCCGCACACTTCCTGGGCAGGCTCTATGCTGGATGACAGGACCGGGCATCCGAGAAGCATCGCTTCAAGCGGCGGAATGCCAAACCCTTCATATAGGCTTGGAAAAAGCAGTGCTGCGGCATTTGCGTAGAGTGCGACAATTTCTTCATCGGTCAGGCGTCCAGTAAAGATGACGCGGTCAGTTCCGGGGCTGTTGCTTGCATCCTGCGCATCCCCGTTGAAAACGCTCGATGCCGCGGCACCGACCACCACAAATTGAGGTGCCTCGCCACCCATGCTGCCGATGGCCTCAACGGCACGGTGAATATTCTTGTTCGGTGTCGGCGACCCGACAAAAAGGAGGTAGGTGTTCGGTACGATCTCCAAGCGGTTCAACACCGTCTCATCAGGCTGGATAGAAGCCAGATGTTCACAGCTGTTGGGAATGACCGAGACTTTTTTTGCGCCGATCGTCTCCGCCAGTTCCCGTTTTGAAAATTCCGAAACGGTTGCGATACGCCCGCGCCGGGAAAGAACGTGTCCGAGTGTTCCGTGCACGGCCCGATAGGGCTGCGAGAAATTCTCGGGCGTGCGAAATATCATGGCATCGTGAATAACGGTGAGACTTCTGCCATGCAGCACAGGCCCGCTATTGCACAGATTGATCAGACGTCCCCGCCGAGATGCGGCATAGAGCTGGGTCTGTTCCCAGATGTGACCGGAAAGCCCACCAGTGTTTTGCTGCCTGACAACCGAAAGGTCGAGATCGCGAGGTGCATTCTCTGGCGCAAGCAAAACCCAGTCTTCGGAAGCTTTCTGGCTTGCCAGATGCCGATCGAGCGCCTTGACGATCTCGCGTGCGAAACGCTGTACACCGCTGGTTTTCTGGGTCAGGAACCGACCATTGATAAATGTCGTCATGCGATCCTGCGTCTTTCAGCGGGCAAATCATCCATGATGCGCTGGTAAACCTCCATCAGCTCCCTGTTGGTACGCTCGCTTCGGTAACGGTCGAGAAAGCGGACGTGACCAGCCTCGCCCATCTGCGCCCACTCATCCTTGTCGCGAGACAGGATGGCGACGGCCAGTGCCTCATCGTTACCTGCCGGAAAAAGAACCCCGGTTTCACCGTGGCTGACAACGGTTTGCAGCCCGCCGACAGCCGAAGCGATGACGGGTTTTCGAGAGCGCATTGCCTCCAGAGCCACAAGTCCGAAACCTTCCCACCGCGATGGCATGGCGACAACGTCGCAAACGGCCAGATGACCGGCGATGTCTTCCGCAGATTTCCAGCCCAGAAACTCGACATTCGGCGGCATGGAGGTGGTGAGGTCGTTTTTGGTCGTGACATGCGACCCGATCACCCGAAACACGGCCTTGTCTTTCAGGGATGCAGCCGCTTTCAACAGGATATCGACACCCTTTTGCCGGTCCAGCCGGCCGATAAACAGCACTCTTATGCGCGCATCGCTCCATTCTACTGGCGTTGCGACAGGAATTTTTGTCGATATCCCGTTTTCAACCACCTGCATTCGCGCGGCAGGAATACCGGCTTCAATGCCCTGCCGATATTCATGGCCTGAAATGGCGACGATCACTTTTGCCAGAGGTGACAGAAGCCGCTCCGCCCAGCGAACGGGGTGGCGCATATAGAATGGCGTTTCCATTTCAAATGCCCAGCCATGCGGACAATAGACGACAGGTGGAAATTTGCCCGGTAATAAGGTGAGCAGGCGCACGACGCCACCTGCCAGCGTGGAGTGCGCGTGAATGATGTCAGGCTGAAATGTCTTGACCTCATTCCACACGGCGCGCGCCAGGCCCGGCAAAACGGTTGACCGGCTTTGTCGCGCGAAGGTGGCCACGCAGGCCTGCGGAATGTCACGGAGAAAGCTGCTGTGGTCATCGGGCACAAGAGCCCGCACATTATGAGCGCCCAGCGCTTTAATCTGCTTGGGGGCTATCTCGTTAAAATAGGTCGCAGGTCCACCCGGCAGGGTCTCAAAAACATGCAGAATCCTCATGATCCACCTCTTCAACGGCATCGGATCAAAGATGTCCTGCCCTATCCCAGAGACTTAAAGCGCAATTTTCTTAATCAAGACAAAATATCGCCGGGGAAAAAGCATTCGCATCACTCCACTGATGATTGCGGTAAACGTTTCCCGAACACAACGGCTGATCATTTTATTGTGTTGGGCGAGGAAAAGAGAAAATCTGAGGCGGCGCTGTTCAATATATCTCAATCGTTGTGACCCATTACTGCCAATATGTCAGTAACCACGGGTATCGCGACTAGAGGTCAGCGGATTTGAAAATCTGCATCGTATCGCAAATTTTTGCTCCACAAGAAGAGGGCGGCGCGGAAATCTCCGCTCGCCTTGGCGCGATGGAGCTTGGCCAGCGGCACGATGTCACCGTACTCGCCCTTGGCAAGGAAGGCGATGCCATCGCCCCGCCCGGTGAAGCCCGTCTGCAAGGCGGCATTCGTGTCGTTCGCCTGCCCTGGAACAACAGCTATCTACCGATGCCGCGAAAATCATCCGCTGGCTTGCTGCACAAGGCAAGCTGGCATCTGCGCACCGCCATGGGCGCAATCTGTGCGGACCAATTGACGCAGTTCCTGATCAGCGAGAAATTCGATCTGATCTATGCGCAAAATTCGGCCTATATGCAGCCCGCTCTATTTTATGCGGCGCAAAGGGCCAATGTGCCGATCTGTCTGCATCTGCGCGATTATGCCCTGCTCTGCCCCAGATCCAGCATGTTCAGAAACAGCGACAATTGCGAGCGCCCTTGCTTCGATTGCTCGATCCTGAACCGGCGGATGCGCGAAATAACGGGCGAAAATATGACGGTGATTGCCGTGAGCGACGCCTTGCGCCAGAGCTTCATACGCAACGGGGTGCTTCTCAAGGCCAACTGGCATGTGATGCACAACACCAACATGCCGGAAAACAGCTTTGACGCAACGCTGGTTGGCAGAGAACAACCGAACGCGCCGGATTTCACATTTGGCTATCTCGGTGCCCTTGCGGAAGAAAAAGGCGTGCATGATGTTATCCGCGCATTCAAGTCTTTGCCCGGCAGAGACAGAGCGCGGCTTGTTATCGCCGGTAGAGGCCGTGAAAGCGATGTGGCACGTCTCAAAAAACTGGCGCAGGGCGCGCCGATCGAATTCAAGGGGTTCGTGCGGCCTGAAGATGTTTATCGCGTTGCCGACGCCATGATCGTTCCATCCCGCTGGCATGAACCGCAAAGCCGCATCCTGGTCGAAGCGGCTGTCTATGGTATCCCCGTCATCGGCACCATGCGTGGCGGCACAACCGAAATCATCCGCGACCATCAGACCGGCTGGAGTTATGATCCGGACAAGCCCGATGCCTTGGCTGAGCTTATGTCAAAGGCACTCGAATTGGGACAGACCCAATGGTGGGAAAAAAGAAACAAACATTTTGAGGGGCTTGCCGGGTTCAAAGGAACAGCCGAGAAATCCGGATATTACGCACGTCTGGAAACGGTTCTGGCGGCCGCTGCCGGTCGCTGACATACGGCATCTCACTCGTTTGGCCCGCCGCGTCGAACATAGCTAACAGCTTCTTAACCGGTTTCTGCGACGCTCATTCCACCGGTTTCTTGCCGCATCCTGCACCATGCGTGGGCTAAAAGGTTTGATATGTCCCATCTCGCTTGGCTGATTTTCATTTTGGGCTGGCTGATTTTCACGCTCTATTATGTCAGCTCGTTCTTCAAATGGGGTGTGCTGACATTCTCATCCTATTTCTGGATTCGCTACAACGTCCTGCCCATTCTGGTCATGTCGCCCTTCGCGTCTTCGGACCAAAACATGGAAGCGGTCGGCAATTCGATCTACATCATCCGCGATTATATCAACGAAGCCTTCTACCTCTCTGTTCTCGGCGTCGTCTTCGTGCTGGTGGGCATGGGGCTTGCAACATTCAGCTCGGGAAAAAGCGCGATGTTCACCTTCGTGGAGAAGGGCTACGCCTTCTGGCAGACAAAGCCCGGCGTGTGGATTTCGCTCGTGGTCATCATCTTTGCCACCATGGGCCTGATCGCGCTGGGTGTCAGACCCTTTGAAGGACGGCAGTTTTCGTTTGAAAACACCTCGCTGCGTCCTGCGATCAATCTCTATTCCGTCATCCTGCCCACGATAACGCTCAGTCTTCTGGTCTATGGTTTCGGCCACAACAGATTTTTTGTGTTCGCAGGATTGATGTGCAGCGGCCTCGGCCTGATGATTGGTACACGCGGCGCCAGCATTGAGACGCTGTTTATCTTCGTGGTCTGCCTCATCATTGCCTATCGCTACAAGAACCTCGCAGCCTTCACCCTTTCCATCGCAGGATTTGTAACGGTCGCCATCGTCATCGGAATTTTGCGGTCAACAGCTGATGGTGATAACAGCGTCGATATTCTGCAAACCGTTTCCTTTCAGATCTTCTTCGGCAACAACTTCTCCGATTTCCGCGATTATGCCTGGATTCTGAGCGGGTTTGACGGGCGTTTCTACCATGGCATGACCTATCTCGCCGGCTACATGGCGCTCGTGCCGTCCTTCATCAGCGAGTTTCGAAACGATTTCCGCATCGGCATCATCACCAGCACATTGGCGGGGCTGGATCCGCAGTTTCACGCTGGCCTCCGCCCGACTTTGTTTGGGGAAGCCTATCTCAACTTCGGCATATCAGGCGTCGTTTTCATCGCGACCCTGTTTGGCTTTTACTTCGGCAAGCTGCAAATGTGGGTCCACGACAATTTGCAGCCCAACCGGTTGGGCCTGCGGAAGGTGGCCTGCGGCTACATTGCCTTCCTGTTTCTGTTCAACGCGGTCTTCACGCCCGGATTTTACTATGTCTACGTGGTCGTCGCATGGCTGACGGGCGGCATCGTGATGTCATACCTGCTCGATGCACCGCTGCCGTGGAAGAAAACGGCAGCCGCCAAAAGCTAAGGTCATTCCGCACCGGTGCGAAAGCGCCCTTTCGGCTGGTCTTTCCAGAACGTCCCAAGCCACGCATCGGTCGATGGCGGCCTGAACGCGCCGAAGCCGGATGTGGGGCTAAACGTCATCTCGCCAAACAACGGGCCAGACGGCTTGTCGTAGAAATCAATCCGAACGAATTCGAACCCCTGCGCCAGCGTTCTGGCCGCAGCAAGAATCCGATCCAGATGGGGTGGACGCGGCAATTCCTCGGTTTCGAGCGGATAATAATGTCCGAAATCGAGCTTCTTCCAACGCTCGTCATAAAAGCAGCGGCGGTGATCCGTGAAGCGTGCGGTATCGATCTGAATGCAGGGAATGTCGTTCTCGAAGCAGAACAGTTTGTAATCAACCGGCGCCTGCCCATCATCACCGATAAAGGGTTCGATGAAGATTTCAGGGTCGATGTGGTTGTACCATTCTTCCGCCAAGCGCCAGGCGGTGCGCCCCGCAAGCCAGATATCGCATTGTTCTTTCGCGCCGATCAGATCGTCAGGCCCATAGACGAAAATGTTGCGATCCGAGCCATGATTGACCTTGATCACATAGGGAAATGGCAGCGGCGGGCAATCATTGAGGTCTTTCCCACGCCAGAGCGTGGGCGTAACCCATTCCGGCCCCAGCACCCGTGCCACATGATCTTTCACGGCAATCTTGTCGCTCAGCATAATGAGACGCGGGTCTGAGTGCGGACCAGTCCATGCAATCTTGCGCGCAGCAAGGTGCTCATTCAGGGTCTTGGGGTTATCGAGATTGGCCCAGAGCTTATGGTAGCGATAATATTGCAGCTGCGTCGCCTGCTTGATCGGCAAGCTATGAATGGCCGCGTGGTAAAGCTTCTTAAAAATGCGGCGTCCCAGAGAATGTTGGGGCTGATCGGATGCCATCAGTTCAATCGCCTTCCTGCTGAAAATGAGTCGTCGGAAATGTCTGTCTTTATGATCTCGAAGCGCGCCAGAGCAACGAACTGGATATGGATGCAGTGACCAGAGCCGTGAAAAACGCGGAAAGGCCAGCGCCGATGAAGCCAAAGGTGCTGATCAGGACGAAACTCATGCCGATCGACAGAAGCACGCTGGAGAGATTGACGAAGGCATAATGGCCGTCCTTGCGCAAACTATTCAGGCCAAGACCCATCAGGTCCGTGCAGGAGCGAACGACAGCGGTTAAAAGCAACAGCGCAAACATGCCCTGATGCTCGCCCAGTTCCGGCATGTTCATGAGATGGACGAGAATGTTGCCGCTGACGAAAATGGCAATGCCTAATCCAAAAGCGACAGCGGCCGTCTTGGTGAACTGCCAGATCATCACCGAGCGCCATTCCTTCATGGAGCCGGTATTGTAAGCCTTGAACAAGGCAGGGATGGCAACCTGCAGCACCGCAGTTGAAATCAGCGTCTGCAGGGCATTGGCCAGAGACCAGTAGAATGTGTAGACGCCCGTCAGCGAAAGCGTGAGCAAAAGCGAGACGATGTAGCGGTCGGCATAGACAAGTCCGACATTGCTGATGTCGCTGATATAGATCAGCCATGCCTTGCGCATGCGCTTTTTGACCCAGCGCAACCGCATGCGCGAGCGGTAAATCCGCCGGAACGGCCATTGCCGCAGAAACGCAGCAAGGCCGACGAACATCACGATGTAACCCAGGCTCCACGCCACCATGATGGTTTCGATGTTGCGGAAACCCTCAAACAGGAATCCGAGACCGATAACCGGCAATATCCACGATGATGTTCGCAGGAAAAACAGCACATTCGCCTGGCTGGACATTTCCTGTGCAATGAGTGGCACATGAATATCGCAGGAGATCGTCTCCAGCCAGACGACAAGAAGAATGAGAAAATAGAGCGGTACGACCGCGTGGCCCATGAAAGAGGCAACCAAAAGCGCGATTGCCGTCATCGCCGCAAGCGAGGACACCGTCACCAGCAAACGCGTCTTCATATAGACACCGGCAATCCCCGATGTTTTGCCGCTCACATCCCGCGCAATGAAATAGTTGAGGCCCCAGCCGAGAGCAGCCGGTGCCGCATTCACTACACCCAGCGCCAGCCCATAAATACCGGCGGCCTCAAGGCCCATGAATTTGACGATATAGAAGGAAAGCGCAAAACGCAGGACAAGCGTGGAGCCACGAAGCCCCATGTTGAAAATAACGTTGAGCCCACCGATGGAGCGACCTTGTAGGAAAGGGATGCGCATGGCTGTCCTGTTGTTGTTTTCAGCCAAAATCAGCTCTCAATATTGCAGGCCCGAGCGCGTCATCCGCACCACCTTGATATTGTCCACGCCGCGCTCTTCCAAACTCACAAGCGCAATCACGACGCTGCCGGCATCGTCTTCATGCTGCATGAGGAAGACTTCATCGACGTCAGAACGAGTCGGGACATCAAGCTGGGATTTTGTCGCCACACCGCCATCAATGACGATAAGATCAAAGGCAGCACCTTCCTCATCCACCACAGCCTTCGGAGTGTCCCCCGCATTCAACCCACCCGCAGGTGAAAAACGTAAGAGCGGAAGTGTTTCCACATGGTAGAATTCTGACGAAGCCGCAGTGTCCTCGCCCCTGTCTGGCAAAAGCATGGCGGTTGTCAGCGGATCATAGGTGGCTGCATCCAACAGAAGAACGCGCTGCCCGAGCCGCGAAACCTCAGCCGCCAGATTGAAAGCACTGTAGGGCGACCGATTCTTTGGACCCGTCGATACCACCAGTATCGTATGTTTGCCCGCAGGCGTCAGGCCAGATGAAACAAAACGCGCGAGGTCATCGAACCCCTCATCGTCAGCAGCACTCAGCGCCTCGACTTCCTGCTGGCGCACCATGCGCCGTGACCGCTTGGGCGTTGCGGCGGCTGCAACAGGTTTTTCCGTTGCTGCTGGCAGCAAGGCTGTCTCTGGCGGTGCAGTCTCTTTGCTTGAGCCAAGCGCATTTGCCGGTGTCCGGACCATGCGCAACTCGCGCGGCTGGCCACGAAATTGATCGCGCAAAATGAGAATGCCTGCGCCCAGGATCAGACCAAAAATACCACCGCCTGCAAGCATCAGGGTGCGCGGAGGCCCGGCCTTGCGCAAAGGTGGCTCCGCACTGGAGATGATCTGCGGGTTCTCGTTCGAGGTCCCCTGCTGTTCCGATAGCTGCTTGGTCCGCAAAAGGAACGCTTCATAGACCGCCCTGTCGCTTTCCAGCTTTCTTTGCAATTCGCGCAGACGCACCATGGTCTGCTCGTCACTGTTCAGGTTGGTCTTCAGCGCATCGGCGTTTGATGTGGACAGCGCCAACTGGTTCTTCAGCCGCGCCAGATTGCTCGACGTCGCCGTAGCAAAATTGCGCAATTGCTCGTCAAGGATATTGGCAAGCGATTGTGTGCGGGCACGCGCCGCCTGCAAGGCCGGATGCTGGGCGCCGAGCGACGTTGCCTGAACGGCCTCCTCTTCACGGCTTTCCTGATAACGTGCGCGCAGCGAAATGATCGCAGGCGTCAAAGACGTGTCGGGAATGGAGCGCAAATATTGCCGGTCGTTTCTGGCGCGTGTGAGTTCGGCGACCAGAGCCTCGTTTTCAGAAACGGATGCCTGTAACCGTGAAATTTCCGTATTGGCGTCAGCAATGCGTTGCTCGACATCGGGTCTGCCCTGAATATCTGCCAGATTGTGCTCTGCCCTGTAGGCCTGAACCGCGCGGTCGCCATCTTCCACAGCGGTGCGAAGCTGATCCAGCTGTGCCGATAACCCGCCGCCGGTGCGCTTGAGCACGTCGCTGTTCATTTCCATCCGCACCTGTGAATAGGTGGACGCGATGAGGTTTGCCAGATCGGCCGCCCGCTGCGGGCTCTCAGACTTCACAGAGACATTAACAATGAAGCTTTTGCCGACGGCAGAGACGGAAGTCACCTTACGCAACGTATCAAGCGCGAGGTTCCTGCGGCTGACCTCGTCAGGATAACGGGGGGCGGCTGCGCCAAAGTCCGGGTCGTCGTAAAGCTTCTCACTCTCTACAATGCGCGACAGGACCTGTGCCGACGTAATAATATATTGCTGGTTGAGGACGTGGGAATCGACAGCCCTTGGCTGGCCCGGCAGGTCACTTTCCAGAACGCGAGAGCCTTCCGGGTCAAGCAGGATCTGCGATGTGGCGACATAGTAGTTGGGGATCAGTAGCGACGCGCCGAAGGCAAGGGCCCCGCACAGGATGCCGATCAGCAGGATAAAGAAGGCATTTCGCCACAGCAATGCGGCAAGGCGGAGCAAATTATTGGGCTCACCTGCCTGCTCGCGGTATTGCGGCTCATAGGACGTGGTCTCGTTCATCGCCATTTCGTTTTACGATTCCATGTTCTTGCTGCCTGGCTTTTGGCCGTTTCCTGACATCGTCATGCTCTCGAACGTTCAATCGCTGCGTTGCGATCAGCAAAACAGCTGTTCCAAATTGGACCATCCGTTAAACTAGGGCCGACCCGTTAATATACCGTATTCCGAAAAACATCATGTGAAACACACGCAGGATGGACAGAAGATGTCGTACGGCATTCGGCGCAATTTGCGCCGCGCTCATCAATGAGACGCAGCGCGCCGCAAGCCAGCGCCCATAAACAATATTTTAATTACCCGGCTACCGATATCAGAAACTTGGCGGTGTGCAGGCGCTGATCACTTCACACGGCACCGGCCCGACACACCTGAAGGAATGGGGTCTGCGGCTTTCGAAATAATATGCGTCACCGGGACCGAGGATTCGCCGCTCGTCATCAATGGTCACTTCCAGCCGCCCAGACAAAACAATGCCGCCCTCCTCTCCCTCATGCACCAGCGGCACTCGCCCCGTCCCCGCGCCCGGCTGGTAGCACTCTTTCAAAATCTGAAGGCTTCGGCCAAACAGGTTATCTCCGATCTGGCGATAGGAAATCGGCCCCTTGCCAATCTCGACCAGTTCTTCCGCAGCATAAAAAGCCTTGCTGGGTTTGCCGGGCTCAAACGCGAAGAACTCGGCCAGACCGATGGGAATGCCGTCGAGGATGCGCTTCAACGCCCCGACCGATGGATTGGTCGAATTCGATTCAATCAGGGAAATTGTTGAGTTGGTGACACCGGCCCGCTTGGCCAGTTCCCTCTGCGACATCTTGTGAAGAGAGCGCAAGTGCCTCAACCTGTTGCCAATATCCACGACCATCTCGGATCTTTCATTGCACGTGTTCGATATATCGCAATTCTTCGCATCACCTGCCATAAAGATCAATGGCTTAAGACATGCAAGAAAAGGACTTGTTCTGATATGCGAAGTTCTGGAATGTGGTGCTTTCAACATGGGGACCCCAATGGAAGACCACAGCAAATCCAACGCGCCTGACCTCTCCAATTTCTGGATGCCGTTCACGGCAAACCGTCAGTTCAAAGCCGCGCCGCGCCTTCTGGCCGGTGCCGAAGGCATGTATTACACCGATATCGACGGGAAGAGAATTCTGGATGGAACGGCCGGCCTCTGGTGCGTCAATGCCGGTCATGGCCGCCGACGCATTAGCCAAGCCGTTGAACGTCAGCTCGCCACTTTGGATTTCGCGCCCACATTCCAGATGGGTCATCCTATTGCGTTTGAATTTGCCGAAAAGCTTGCCGCGATGGGCCCCGGTGGCCCAGACGCTCAGCTTGATCGAATCTTCTTCACGGGCTCAGGCTCGGAATCTGTCGATACCGCGCTCAAAATCGCAATTGCCTATCAGCGCGCAATTGGGCAGGGAACGCGCAGCCGGATCATCGGGCGTGAAAAAGGCTATCACGGCGTTGGTTTTGGCGGCATTTCCGTTGGCGGCCTCGTCAACAACCGCCGCGTCTTCCCGCAAATCCCAGCGGACCATATGCGCCACACGCTGGATCTGGATCGAAATGCCTTCTCCAAGGGTCTTCCGGCGCATGGCATCGAACTGGCTGAAGACCTTGAGCGTCTTGTGGCCTTGCACGGCGCAGAAACCATTGCGGCCGTCATCGTCGAACCCCTGTCCGGTTCAGCCGGCGTCGTCCTTCCACCAGAGGGATATCTTCAGCGGTTGCGCGCTATTGCCGATAAACACGGCATCCTTCTGATCTTCGATGAAGTCATCACCGGCTTCGGTCGCCTCGGCAAACCTTTTGCAACGGATTATTTCGGTGTTGTTCCCGATCTTGTCTGCACCGCGAAAGGCATTACCAACGGCGCAATTCCGATGGGAGCCGTTTTTGCCAAGCGTGCAGTTTACGACGGACTGATGCACGGCCCGGAAAATCAGATCGAGCTTTTCCATGGCTACACCTATTCCGGCCATCCAGTGGCCTGCGCCGCCGGCATCGCCACGCTGGAAATTTATCAGGACGAAAACCTTCTGACCCGAGCAGCCTCTCTTGCCACAACATGGCAGGATGCTCTTCACTCCCTGAAGGGCGCGCCACATGTTGTTGACGTTCGCAATCTTGGCCTCGTCGGCGCCATCGAACTCGCTACCCGCGACGGTGCGCCTGGAACCAGAGCTTATGATGTTTTCGTGGAGTGCCTGAAGAGAGGCCTGCTCGTGCGCGTCACCGGCGACATTATCGCACTCTCGCCTCCGCTGATTATCGAAGAGAGCCAGATCGACGATATCGTATCGATCATCACCGACGTCATCCATCACACCGCCTGATGTTTGAAAACTCCAGAGCGGCCAACCCGGTCGCTCTGGAACCCGGCCTTAGCCAACAGCGCCACCGGGCCTGCCCCCTCCCCGCCTCAGGCATGCCAGACAAAGCATAGGCTCCCGCATTCATCGCGCCGAGCAAAGCGGTTCAGCGCCCTTAGCGCAACACCAAGAAAACCGATCGTAGGTCTCGCCTCCCTATCACTCTCACACGCCAACGCATCAAGACCTCGCCACCTACGGCGTAAGCCCCCTTTTTTCTACGAACTGATATCACGCTAATAATGTTGGCGGGTAACGCGTGAGGTCTGATAGTTGAGCGCGGCGCGTCCGCCCCTAGATCAACCGAAATATGCAGCAGTTAGACTTAAATCGCGCTCAACCTAGCGACCTGATTTCGCTTGTAAAAATCACTCATAGCAAAGCTAATCGACATTTCTCTTTCGATACTTCGTATGGCAATTTATGAGGTTTTATTATCGCTGCGTCGTCGGCTAATTCGCCTAGTGCTGTGCATCTACGGCGTGCCGCTTTAGAGCTAGCACCCCATTCATTTCGCAATACAGACCTCCTGTCAAGCGGTCTTCTGCAAACATCCTTACATGTCAGAAAGACTACTAAAGCGCCAACGCGAAAGTAAAAGCTTGCCTGAGGACATCACGAACTCCGGCCTACCAAACATCAACTGAGGCACAGGCGAAACTGCAGGGTTAGGTCCGGTGCAGCATTACGTGGATGGACCGGCGCTAATAATGAAGGCTATCTATGTGACCAAGGCTGCACTCAAAGGACGTTGACCGGAACTCGACATGGAGTGAGTAGCGAGAAACCGTGATCGCCAGTCCTTAAGGATTGCTTCGATGCCGCCAGCCGCGAAGGCTCTGCGTGAGGGATATGTCTAATAGCTCGCAACAGGCGCCGCTCTTCGTTTGCACATTCCAACGACAGATGTTGCGTGCACCAAAATTCTGCGATCCCATCGAAACCAGAGGTGGTTCAAAAGTTAGCCGCGGCAAACTGATGATATCAGACGTCAATCGGAAGAGCGCAACTCGTGGCCGACGTGGCTCACTAAGGATCGGTTAGCCGCGGCTAACCAATAACAAAGGAGAGCCAACGGCCATCGCTGAATCCCTCAACTCTCCAAATTCAACCGAAAAACCGTCGTTAGTCGGCTGAAAAGATTCATGTTTAGTCGTTCCGAATGCCTATTGCGCGAAAAAGAGAATCGGCGCTTATATCCTAGTTGCGGAAAAAACCGATTTCAGCGGAAAAAAACGCAACTGATCTAGCAAGTGGAAAAAGCCGAATGACTCAAATCGCCGATATGAAATCTGCTGAGAAAGCGCCCGACCTGACGGCTCTTATCCTTCAGCATTCGGCCGCGCTGTCGGCACAGCTGCAAGCGCACAACGCAAACACCTTCGCACCACTTGCAGAAAAAAGCATGCGAAATTTCTCGCCATCAGAAACGGCAAAGCTCATTGGCATCGGCGAAGCCTACCTTCGCCAGATCGCTGCCGAGCAGCCGGAGTTGAGCGCCTCGCAAAGCGGAGGGCGCCGCAGTTACTCTGTTGAAGATATTCATGAGATCCGGAAGTTTCTCGATCAGGGTGCCCGAGGCACCCGCCGGTACCTGCCCCATCGTCGTGAAGGCGAAGACCTTCAGGTTATCGCCGTCATGAATTTTAAAGGTGGATCCGGCAAGACGACCACGTCTGCCCACCTTGCACAATATCTCGCATTGCGTGGCTACCGCGTGCTTGCCATCGATCTTGATCCACAGGCCAGTCTCTCGGCTCTGTTCGGCCATCAGCCTGAACTCGATGTCGGTCCGAACGAAACGCTTTATGGAGCGATCCGCTATGACGGCGAACAACGCCCCATCGCTGAGATTGTTCGCGGCACCTATATTCCTGACCTCCATATCATTCCGGGCAATCTTGAACTGATGGAGTTCGAGCATGATACGCCACGCGCCTTGATGCGGCGTGCACCCGGCGACACCTTGTTTTTTGCCAGAATCGGTCAGGCCATTGCACAGGCGCAGAATTTCTATGATGTCGTCGTCATCGATTGCCCGCCACAGCTCGGCTACCTCACGCTGTCAGCGCTGACTGCTGCCACATCTGTTCTCGTCACCGTCCATCCACAGATGCTGGATGTGATGTCCATGAACCAGTTCCTCGCCATGACGGGCGATCTTCTGGCAGAAATCGGAAGGGCAGGCGCTCGTTCGGATTATCACTGGATGCGTTATCTCGTCACCCGGTTTGAGCCAAGCGACGGCCCACAAAACCAGATGGTCGCCTTCCTGCGTTCGATCTTCGGGGAGCATGTGCTCAATCATCCAATGTTGAAGACGACAGCGGTATCCGATGCGGGTCTAACCAATCAGACACTCTTCGAAGTAGAGCGGACGCAGTTTACCCGGTCGACCTATGATCGGGCACTGGAATCCATGACGAACGTCAACGGCGAAATAGAAGCCTTGATCAAAAAGGCCTGGGGTAGAACAGCATGAGCAGGAAAGAAATCTTTGCAAATCTCGGTGGCAAGAGCACGGAGGCGTCTGACGGTTCGCCAGAGCGCGCGCGTCCTCGTATCCGCCCCATTCTTGGCTCGCCAGAACTCGTCACCGATGTGATCAACTCGCCTGTTGGCATGATTGGCCAGTCACTCAACGAAGTGTCTGAACGTTCCAAGCGCGCTGAAGAGATTGAGCGCAAGCTGGCTGAGGGCCTCACCATTGTTTCGCTGGATGCGAAGGACATTGATCCGTCCTTCATTCCGGATCGCATGCCATCTTCTCTGGAAGCCGATGCCGGTCTGATAGAGGCGATCAGAGAGCAGGGCCAGCAGGTACCTATCCTTGTGCGCCCTCACCCTGAACATCCCGGTCGCTATCAGGTAGCATTCGGTCACCGCCGTCTGCGCGCCGTAGCTGAGATCGGCATTCCCGTTCGTGCGGTTGTCCGTAACCTCACCGATGAGCAGCTCGTCGTTGCTCAGGGCCAAGAAAATAACGAACGCCGTGACCTGAGCTATATCGAAAAGGCACGGTTTGCACAGAAGCTGCAAATGCGGTTTTCGCGTGAGACGATCATGGCAGCGATGTCCCTCTACAAGGGCGACCTGTCGAATATGCTTTCGGTTGTCGGTCGCATTCCCGATGATATCGTCGATGCAATTGGCCCTGCCCCCGGCGTCGGCCGTCGCAACTGGATGGATCTTGCCGAGCAGCTATCGTCTTCCAAGGTGAATGACGCAGCACGCGCCTATCTCAATGATGAGGACGTTGCCAACCTTCCATCGGAAGAGCGCTTCAAATCCATTCTGGAGTTTCTAAAGCCTAAACCAGAACCGAAGAAGACCGGTGTGCTTTCGAGCATGACCGGCCAAAAGCTGGCGAAAATCGTCGAGACTGACCAGAGAGTCGATATCTCCATCGACCGCAGGCAGGCACCGGAATTCGCAGACTTCGTTCTCGAACATCTGCAAGCGTTGTATGAAGAGCACCGCACCAAGCAGTAATCCAACACTTATCCATCAACCCCGAACAGGAGCAGCAGGCCAAAAAGAAAAAAGCCCCCGAACGTTGCCGCACGGAAGCCTTTCTTTGATCTAAGCACCCAAAGAATCTCATTTCCGCGAATCATAGTCAAGAGTCTTGGCATCGATATTTCTTCGGTGAGCAATTTTCTTTTGCCTTTTTGAAGGTGAAAGACATGAATAGCGATATTGTAACGACGTCTTTCGGGCGGCGAAGGGGTTCCCTTGGCCATCTCGCAAGTCAGTTCGCATCCAGAACAGTTAATCCGAATCGTAGCATCGATAAGTGGAAGCTTTTTCGCGCCATCTGCGAAGCACGTCCCATGCTGGGTATTACCGATCGGTCACTGGCTGTGCTGAATGCCCTGATCAGCTTCTATCCAAAGGCTGAGCTTTGTGAGGAAAACGGCCTTGTCGTCTTTCCCTCAAACCAGCAGCTTTCGCTCCGCGCCCATGGGATGCCGGAACAGACGTTGCGTCGACATCTCGCCACACTCATCGATGCAGGTCTAATCCTGCGCAAGGACAGTCCCAACGGAAAACGTTATGCGCGAAAAGACCGTTCCGGAACGATCAGCGACGCCTATGGTTTTTCTCTCGCACCCTTGATCAATCGCGCAGATGAAATCCAGTCGATCGCGACACAAGTCATCGAAGAGCGTTTGTACCTGCAAAGCCTGCGCGACAAAATCAGCATCTGCCGTCGCGACATCATCAGATTTTCAGAAATCGCCATTGAGGAACAGGCCGCAGGTAACTGGGAACAGGTGCAGCAACGATATCTGGCGCTAAAATCGACCTTGAACAGGAAGTCTACAGCGACACATTTGACGCTCGTACTTGATACATTGACCGAGATGCGCCAGGAAATGGCTAACTGGTTGGAAAATCACATAGAAAACCAAAAAATATGCGCCAATGCCTATCAAAATGAGCGGCTTATACAGAGTTCAGAATCCGAATCTCTATTTGAAACTACAGCTGTTGATGACACAGGCCATAAGCAACCAACACCACCTGCAGAACCGAAAGCAGCTGAGAACGTTGAACAGAAACCTTGCGGAGAAAAAACGACAGAAAAGGCAATTTCGGAGGGTTTTGATCTGCAAACCGTTATCAAAGCCTGCCCAGAGATCGCACTGTATGGACCAAACGGCGCTATTAGGAGCTGGCACGAGATGAAACAGGCAACGAGCGTCGTCAGAACCATGCTGTCCATCAGCCAATCTGCGTATGATGAAGCGGAAAAGGCGATGGGAATACCTGTCGCGACAACAATCATAGCGTGTATTCTTGAGAAATCGGCAACTATCCAATCTCCGGGCGGCTACCTGCGAAACTTGACTGAAAAAGCTCTTTCGAAGCAGTTTTCGATTAAACCGATGCTGATGGCACTGTTGCGAGCCCGCCTCTCGCCCGCAAGCTCACAATACGCAATGTCATAAGCACTAAGCCTCTAGAATAAAACTTGACTCAGGTATGAAAGATTTTTATGCCGCCTGAAATAATACTTCATCCCAAAGGACAGACGATGAACGCCCATGCCGCGACGGTGGAAAACAACGAGATTGAACTAAGCCGCACCAAGCGCTTGAAGGCTGCCACACGCGCTGCCCACGAAGAACTCGACGGCTTCATCATGTCGGCAAAGCCGTTTGAGAACCGTGAAAATTTCGGCAAGTTCGTTCAGACACAGCATCTGTTTCACAGCGAATTGGATGCGTTGTTCGGCAACGAGACACTCGATGTACTTCTGCCGGACCTGAAAGGCCGCAGACGTCTGGCTCTCATCGAACAGGATCTCGAGGATCTGACCTTTGCCAAGCCTGACATCGAGAACCGACACTTCAAATACAGTGCGGAAACCCTCGACTTGCCCGAGGCTCTTGGCTGGCTTTACGTGGTCGAAGGGTCAAACCTCGGTGCCGCATTTCTTTTGAAGGACGCTGCAAAACTCGGACTTGGCGAAACATTCGGCGCACGGCATCTGGCAGGGGCCCCTGAAGGGCGCGGACTGCACTGGCGCACCTTCGTCGCGGCTCTAGATGCCATTGACCTGACGCAAGAGGAAGAAGACCGTGTGATCGCTGGCGCCAAAGCCGCATTCGGCAAGGTGCATGAACACGCAAAGCGCATCATGTCTTGAACTCATGCCGGGCAAGCGTCCCATATCCTATCGCTTGCCCTCAGATATCGTTGAGCTAGTATGCAAGAGTGGCGGGGAGGCCATTCCTTGGAGGTTCAATGACATATCGAGACATCAAACGACGTGCAGCATTTAAACTGACTGCATCGGCAATCGCTCTTCTCGCCATGAGTGGCGCAGCTCATGCCCAGAGCTTTCCCGAGAGATCGATAACGCTTGTTGTTCCTTTCGCAGCGGGCGGCTCCACGGATGTGGTTGCTCGCGTCATCGCGCAGAAAATGGGCGATGATCTTGGCCAGCAGATCGTGGTCGAAAACGTCGCCGGTGCCGGAGGCAATCTTGGCGCCGACCGCGTCGCAAGGGCAGAGCCTGACGGCTATACGGTTCTTATGGGAACGGTCGCGACCCACGCCCTCAATCCGCTCATTCTCAAGACAAAACCCTACGATCCTGAAAAGGATTTTGCGCCGATCTCGCTGCTCGTCGTCGTTCCCAATGTTCTGGTCGTCAATCCGCAGCTACCCGTCAATACAGTCGCCGAACTGGTGGCTTTGCTGAAGGCTGAGCCGGATAAATATGCCTATGCGTCTTCCGGCAATGGAACGCCGCTCCACCTGTCTGGAGAACTGTTCAAGAGCATGGCGGGCGTCAGCATGCAGCATGTGCCTTACAAGGGTTCCGGTCCTGCCTTGAACGATCTTCTTGGAAATCAGGTTTCCATCATGTTCGATAATCTTCCCTCATCATCGGGGCACATCAAATCCGGCACATTGCGGGCGCTAGGTGTTACGACAGCCGAAAGAGCAACGTCCTTCCCGGATGTGCCGACCATCGCAGAGACGGTGCCGAACTATGAGACCTACACCTGGAATGCTCTGTTCGCGCCTGCAGGCACACCGGCGGAAGCGGTCGACAGATTGAATGCGGCTGCGAAAAAAGCCCTGGCAGACCCAAGCGTTGCCGCTCGCATGGCTGACTTTAGCGCCAAAATTGTCGGCTCGACTCCAGATGAGCTGAAAACCCACGTCTCGCAAGAGATCGCCAAATGGGCGCCGGTCGTCAAGAATGCCAATGTTCAGATGGATTGATTGAAGCCATCCCTGGCAGCGACACAGATCGACGATACACAGCCGGCCCCACGAAGTGGGCCGGTATCAACAGCTAGCCAGAAATGATGACAAAATGAGCAGGAAATTTATCATCCGATAAATTTTTTATCATTTGATAAAACCATCTCCCAAGCCTTCCAGCAAGTCATTGATTTCATAGAAGATCACAAACTGGCACGAAAACTGCTTTTCCTTTTCCGACACTCAATATGAGAAACCGAACTGGAGGTCGTGATGGAAATAGGTGTTTTTATTCCAATCGGAAACAATGGCTGGCTTTTGTCGGAGAATGCTCCGCAATATAAGCCGAGCTTTGAGCTGAATAAGCAGATCACACTTGCCGCCGAGAAATATGGCTTCGATTTCGCGCTATCGATGATCAAGCTGCGGGGCTTTGGCGGGAAGACCGAATTCTGGGACTATAATCTCGAATCCTTTACCCTGATGGCGGGTCTTGCAGCCGTTACATCGAAGATCAAGCTATTCGGCACGACAGCCACTCTGGTCATGCCGCCCGCCATTGTCGCCCGCATGGCCACGACCATCGATTCCATTTCAGGCGGCCGCTTTGGCATCAATCTGGTCACGGGATGGCAAAGGCCGGAATATAGCCAGATGGGCCTGTGGCCCGGCGATGATTATTTCGGCGACCGCTACGAATATCTCAGCGAATACAGCACCGTTCTGAAAGACCTGCTTTCCACAGGCCAATCGGATTTGAAGGGCAAATATTTCACTATGGATGATTGCCGAATGAAGCCGGTGCCGGAAGGAGACGTGAAGCTGATCTGTGCCGGTTCTTCCGACAAGGGCATGGAATTTTCGGCGAAGTTTGCCGATTACAGCTTTTGCTTCGGCGTTGGCGTCAATACGCCGAAAGCCTTCGCGCCTACCAATGAACGCCTGTTGGCAGCCACGCAAAAGACGGGTCGCGATGTCCGCTCCTTCGTGCTGACCATGGTTTTGGCCGAGGAAAAGTCAGAGGATGCCTGGGCAAAGTGGGAACACTATAAGGCGGGCGCAGATCAGGAGGCGATCAAATGGCTCGGTCTGCAAAGTTCGGCGGATAAAAAATCGGGTGCGGATACCAATGTGCGCCACATGTCCAACCCCGTCTCCGCCGTCAACATCAATATGGGCACGATCATCGGCTCCTATGAGGAGGTGGCGGCCATGCTGGACGAGATGAGCGAAGTGCCAGGGACCGGCGGTGTCATGCTCACCTTTGACGACTTTGTCGAAGGTATTGAGAAATTCGGTCAGTTCGTGCAGCCCCTTATGAAAAGCCGAAAGCACATCTGCGACGCTTTGGAGGCCGCTGAATGAGCTCTGTGGTTGCGGGCTACGAGCCACCGGAAAGCCGCTCGAAAAACGTAACGCTGCCTGCGCGGCCTGAGCCAATCTCGCTGAAGGCGAGCGAGACGGCGGTTGTGGTGGTGGATATGCAAAATGCCTACTCCACGGAAGGTGGCTATGTCGATCTTGCCGGGTTTGACATATCAGGCGCAAAATCGACCATCGCCAATATCGACAAAACGCTGAAGGCGGCGAGGGCAGGGGGCGTTCAGGTCATCTATTTCCAGAATGGCTGGGATAGCGATTATGTCGAGGCGGGGGGGCCGGGCTCCCCCAACTGGCACAAATCCAATGCGCTGAAAACCATGCGAGCACGCCCTGAGCTTCAGGGCAAGCTGCTGGCCAAGGGTACCTGGGATTACGCCATCGTGGACGAGCTGCAACCGCAGCCGGGTGATATCGTGGTGCCGAAGACCCGCTATAGCGGCTTCTTCAACACCAATATGGACAGCGTCCTGCGTGCCAGAGGCATCAGAAATCTGGTCTTCGTTGGCATAGCGACCAATGTCTGCGTGGAAAGCTCGCTGCGGGATGCGTTTCATCTCGAATATTTCGGCGTGATGCTGGAGGACGCGACCCACCATCTGGGCCCAGACTTCATTCAGCAGGCGACGGTCTACAATGTCGAGAAATTCTTCGGCTGGGTTGCGACGACAAATGATTTCTGCGCCGTGATCTCGCAAGCTGAACCCATTGACGCTTGATCCATTCCATCAGAGGAGAACAAAATCATGCCAAAGACCATCATCGTGCCGGAAGGCACATCCAAGCCCATCGCGCCCTTTTCGCCCGGCACATTGGCCAATGGCGTTGTCTATGTTTCTGGAACGCTGCCATTCGACAAGAACAATGACGTTGTGCATGTGGGCGACGCCGGTGCGCAGACCCGGCACGTTCTGGAAACCATCAAATCGGTGATCGAAACCGCTGGCGGCACCATGGACGATGTTACCATGAACCACATTTTCATTACGGATTGGGCGAATTACCAGGCGGTCAATGCCGTCTATGCCGAATACTTCCCGGGAGACAAACCGGCGCGCTATTGCATTCTGTGCGGACTGGTCAAGCCAGACGCACTGATCGAGATTGCGACCGTCGCCCATATCGGCGCATAGGGGCTGGGCGGCACAATGATGTATTTCGAGGTTCTCGGCCGCGAAGAGCCTGAGGCGGAGACGATTTTTCTGTCCTCGGGGCTGGGCGGTTCCGCATCCTATTTCGAACCGCAAATGGAGATGCTGCAAAGGCATTTCCGCGTGGTGGTCTATGACCACAGGGGCACCGGCAGAACAGGCGGTGTGGTGCCGCAGGGTCATGGTATTTCCGCCATGGCCGACGACGTGATTGAGATCGCGGACAAACTTGATCTGAAGAGTTGCCACTTCGTTGGCCATGCGCTGGGTGGCCTGATCGGGTTGGATCTCGCATTGCGCAGGCCCGGCTTCATCGACCGGCTCGTTTTGATCAATGCGTGGAGCAAGGCCGATCCCCACTCCGGGCGGTGTTTCGATGCGCGTATCTCGTTGCTGGAAAATTCCGGCGTCGAGGCATTCGTGAAGGCGCAGCCGCTGTTTCTTTATCCGGCTGCCTGGATGTCGGAAAATGCAGAGCGGCTTGCCCGGGATGATGCCCATGGGGTCACGCATTTCCAGGGCAAGGACAATGTGCTGCGCCGCATTGCGGCACTCAGGGCCTTTGATGTGGATGCGCGTCTTGGTGAGATCGAAAACCGCACATTGGTCATTGCCGCTAGGGATGACCTGCTTGTGCCCTATACGCGCTCTATAAGGCTTGCAGACGGCATACCACATGCTGAGCTGGTTCTGCTCGATGAAGGCGCCCATGCCGTCAACATTACCTGCGCGGAGCTTTTTAACGCTAGCCTCGAGAAATTTCTCCTCGCTCCGGCAGCGGCCTGATCAAGGTCGTTCCAATGTGCTTGATTTCGTTTGATGTTTTGTTAGGAAGGTTTGTTTAGATGCAGACATTGTCTCTGGATAAGGAAGCTACAATGGAGACGAAGACTGCCGAGCAGCGCAGCCTGGATTTTCGCAATGCCATGTCGCAACTGGCAGGCGCTGTCAATATCGTCACGACTGACGGCCCGGAAGGCAGAGCCGGTTTTGCGGCCACAGCCGTTTGCAGCGTTTCAGACAGTCCACCCACCGTGCTGGTGTGCCTGAACCGCAATTCCTCGGCCTATAAATCCGTCGTCGGAAACGGCGTCATCTGCGTCAACACGCTGGCGGCAGATCAGGAGCAGTTGAGCAGTCTTTTCGGCGGCAAGACGCCTGTGGATGTCCGCTTTGCTGCTGGAGAATGGAGCACGTTGCAAACCGGCGCGCCGGTACTTGCTGGTGCGCTTTGCTCCTTCGATTGCCGCATTCGCACCATCCATGATGGCGGCACACATGACATTCTGATCTGTGACGTTATCGATACGGTCGTCAGCGCCGGCGAAGAAGCGTTGATCTACTTCAAGCGTGGCTATCGCCAGCTCTGACGGGTGCGCCGCAACCGCTCAAATCTGTATCTAGCTGGCTGACAGAAGTACCTGTCGTGTCAGCGCATCGCTCGCCACCGGGCGGCCGAAGTAATAGCCCTGAAAGGCGCTGCAGCCGCAGTCCAGCATGAACCTGTATTGTTCCTCGGTCTCAATTCCTTCCGCCAGGATTTGAAGGCCGAGATCATGCCCCATCTTGCAGATGTTGCGTGCCAGTCTGGCACCGCGCTCTGTCGAGACAGCCCACACGAAGCTGCGGTCGATCTTTAGCTGCTGGAGCGGCAGTTCCTGAAGGTAGCTCAGGCTTGAATAGCCGGTGCCGAAATCATCAAGGGCGATGTTGATGCCGTGCTGTTTCAACGTCCTGATCTTGCTGATCAGTTGATCCACCTCGCTCACGAACATCGTTTCCGTCAATTCAAGCTTGAGCAAGTGCGGTTCGACGCAGGCTTGCGACAGTGCTGCTACGACGCGCGGCACGAAGTCTTCCTGAAACAGTTGGTCGGGGCTGACATTGACTGACAGGGCGAGATCTCTTGTCTCGGGTCGGTCACGCCATTGGCGAAGTGTTTCGATACTTGTATCCAGCACCCACCCGCCAATGCCAGGCATCAGCCTTGCGCGCTCTGCGACCGGAATAAACTCGTCAGGGGGAATGTAGCCCAGACGCGGATGCTTCCATCGCAGCAAGGCCTCTGCGCCGATGACATTACCTGCGTGGTCGACCTGCGGCTGCAGGAACAGCTCGAATTGCTTCTTTGCCAGTGCGTGGCGCAATTCGCGGACATATCTGCTTTCGGGACCAAGCTTGTATTGGACCAGCATGAGGCCACCGCACAAAAGCAGTACCGACATTGCGGCGTTCACCCACGACGTGATGGCTCGCACATCATCCGGCAATGGCGTTGCAAGATTTGTATCCAAGGCGGAGGCGGAAAACAGAATAAACCCTGCAATCGACGTCGCGATAATGCCCAACTGGAAGCGACTGGGATCAAGCTGGTGGTTGACGAAGCCTGCGAGCGCTACGATGAGGAAATAGATATGCGAAACGCGGGGTGCCGCCTCGTTGGGCACATCAAACAACAATGAAAAACCAAAGATGAACAGGACGCAGGCGACTTGAGAGATGAGCATTCCCAAGGACATGTAACCTTGGCGCGCCGCCAGCCAACCACCCGAGATGGTCGCGAAAAGCAGCCCCTCGACCAAGACCAGCGGCCAGTTTTCGAGGAACGCGAAGAATACAAGCCACAGACCACTGACGAAAACACCAACTGGAAGTGCTATACGACAGATGAACTGTAGGTGTTGAAGCTGTTGTTTCTTGGTTCGCGCAATCGAACCTGCTCTGGCATTCGTTAACAATGTAGCTCGCTATTGCGTTGATCTCGCACAGCTTATCAAAAAATTCGGTTTAAGCGACAGCGTTGGCTGCGCTAATTTGCAAATAGTCAAAAAGGCGTTAGCAATGTTGTAAATTTTGTTACTCACGCGGTCAATCGCATTGACGCACTTCGGGCGTCGAAAAATGGAATTTTGTCGGAAATTTGGCCAAGCCCCGCAGCTTTATGATCAACCGCAGGGCTCGAAATTGTGGCATTCGCCTCAGCTTCCGCCGGGGCTGACCTCGTCGGCATCATCTTCCGGAAGCGAGCCTGCGCCCGGCGTTTTGCTCTTATCCGTCAAGCTTTCCTTGGCGTGGGGCCCCGCTGGCGGATTATCGACCGCGGGAGGGTTCTTTTCGTCTTTTCCCTCGATGGATTCCTGGGCTGCATTGTCTTTGGTCATATGGGTAATCCCGCTTGGTTTCATCAACAAGCAAACGCCAGCGGTGAACCGAAGTTCCGGTCCTTTAACGCGTGGAGCGGATAAGGACATCTGCGCGCCGCCACCCCAAAACCGTGGGGTGGCGACGGAGCGCGCAGGATCGATGCGTCAACCCTTGATAAAGGCCTGAAGATCAGCGTTCAAAACATCGGCATTCACGGTCAGCATGCCGTGGGAGAAGCCGGGGTAGGTTTTGATCGTGCCGTTCTTCAGAAGCTTGATGGCTTTGTGGGCTGCATCGGCAATCGGAACGATCTGGTCGTCTTCACCATGGAGAACCAGCGTCGGAACGCTGATGGCCTTCAGATCTTCGGTCTGGTCGGTTTCCGAAAACGCCTTGATGCCATCATAATGCGCCTTGGCGCTGCCCATCATGCCCTGACGCCACCAATTCTGGATGACACCTTCGTGCACGGTCGCACCATCCCGGTTGAAGCCGTAGAATGGGCCTGAGGGAACATCGCGGAAGAACTGTGCGCGGTTGGCGGCGAGTGCCGAGCGGAAACCATCAAAGACTTCCATGGGAAGACCTTCGGGGTTGCTTTCTGTCTTCAGCATCAGCGGTGGGACGGCGGATACGAGAACAGCCTTGGCAACGCGGCCAGCGGGTTCGCCATGCTTGGCAACATAACGGGCAACTTCACCGCCACCTGTGGAATGGCCGATATGGACGGCATTTCTGAGATTCAGATGCTCAGCTACTGCAAAGGCGTCAGCGGCATAGTGATCCATATCGTGGCCTTCGGATACCTGCGCCGAGCGGCCATGGCCGCGACGGTCATGGGCAACCACCCGGTAACCCTTGGAAATGAAGAACAGCATCTGTGCATCCCAATCGTCTGACGAAAGAGGCCAGCCATGGTGGAATACGATTGGCTGAGCGTCCTTCGGACCCCAATCCTTGAAGAAAATGTCGACGCCGTCTGTGGTGGTGATGTAGCCCATTTTACGAACTCCTGAGATTGTCTGGGTTGAGGGGGTGCGGCGACAGTTGCCTGTTGCCTGATGATGACGGTGATTTTGGCGGCCGCTTAGCTGAGAGCAGTTCCGTGGCAGGCTAACGGTAAAAGCTCTCGTTCAGTTTAGGTTCCTGGAATGTATCTATCGGGGATACTGTATTGCCGTGACACCGTGATATTGCTCGCGCCCATCAATAAAGGCAATTGCATCAATCGTTTCCAATTTATTGCTGTAATCGCAATAATACCTCATCACTACTTTGATCAGGCCGCCAGCAGTGATAACAGCTCCTCTTGACAGGATTGGGCTCTGGTGGTTGTTAGGGTGAAGGTTCCGAGCACCTGCCGCCTGCAGACGTAAGTCACGGTGAAGCCCGGTATAGACAGATAGTCCTCACCCTCGAAGCATTTCGTCGGTGGCAACGCAGGCTCCCATCCCACATGAAATGCCTCTTTGGAGGAGTGAGTGATGTCTTTGCGACCATCGCCCGAAAACCGCTTTCTAACTGCCTCTCTAGGCAGGATTTTTGTAGCCACAGCACTGCCTATGATCGCCATCATGGTGATGAACGGAATGCTGGGTATTATCGACGCTATCTTTCTGGGGCATTTTGTCGGCGCCCAAGCCATCGCGGCCATCGGTATGGCCTTTCCGGTCCTGATGTTGACAATCGCGCTTTCGAGCCTTGTCAGCGGTGGAATGTCGAGCCTGCTGGCTCGACAGCTTGGTGGTAATGACCGCGATGCAGCCAATGCCACCTTTGCCAGCGCTCATGGACTTGCATTGATGATCGCGTCGATGTTGATTGTCGCCTTCCTCACCTGCGGGTTGAGTTTCGCCCGGAACATTTCCGGCTCCGATGGCCCGGTGGCTGACATGGTCTGGACCTTTCTGGCCATCACCCTAGGCGCAACACCGGTCCAGTTCCTGTTGGGTGTCCACGCCGATGCCTGGAGAAATGAAGGCAAGGCGGGGGCGATGGCGCTCCTATCGGTCGGGGTCACGCTTATCAACATTCTGCTGAACTACATCCTTGTCGTGGTGCTGGAGCTGGGCGTCGCGGGTTCTGCCACGGGCACGGTTCTGGCGCAGGCGCTGGGACTGGCGCTTCTGGCGGGATTGCGCCCGTTCCTCTCCGGCATGATGCCGCTCAACAGCCTGTGGCAGAACCGATGGACCGCCGGTTGGAGGCATATTGTTGCGCTGGGCGCGCCCGTCAGCCTGGGATTTATCGGAATAGCCTTTTCGTCCGCCAGCGTGGTTCTCACCTTACGTCTTGCTGGTAGCGCTGATTATGCCACGAGCATCGCCGCCTATGGCATCGTAACACGTATATTCGGCTTTGCCTTCTTGCCAATCATGGCTATCGCTATGGCAATGCAGAGCATCGTCGGCCACAATGTTGGTGCGCGTCTCTACACCCGTTCGAATGCGGTTCTGCGCATCGCCGCAGCGACAGCACTGCTTTACTGTCTTTCTGTCGAGGTTTTGCTGTTGAGCGAGGGTAGCGTGGTTGGAGCAGCCTTTGTCGCCGATCCGCATGTCAGCGAAGAATTGGGTCGCATGCTTCGGCCGATGGCTGCGATCTATCTTTTCTCCGGACCAGTTCTCGTGCTTGGCCTCTATTTTCAGGCCATTGGCCAACCAGACCGCGCTGCTCTTTTGACCATGATCAAACCTTTTGTGCTCTTGCCTGTCCTGATCGCAGCCACTGCGGCAATTTTGGGCGCGGATGCGATCTGGTTCGCCTTTCCGCTTGCCGATGCGGTAACCGCAATCATCGCAGCTCTTTTGCTTGCCACTGCGCTGAAGGCGCATGGAGCCTCAGGTATCGGACTCAACGCCGTGGAGAATGTGTCATGACAGTCAGAACCATCGAAGAGGCTAAGGCGCATGCAAAATCTCTCAGGCGCGGCCTTGCCGAGGACGGTACAGTCTTAAGCCACGCCCAGGCATTGGAGCTCGTCGCCCGGCAGAACGGCGCGCGCGACTGGAACAGCTTGTCTGCCAGACTGGCCAAGGCGGATTCGGCTCCGGCTCCGTTTCATTGTCAGCAAAGGGTGCAGGGGTGGTATCTTGGGCAGGCCTTCAAGGGCGAAATCACCGCATTGTCGTGTTCGGGCTCACACTACTCTGTGACGGTACGTTTCGATGAGCCGGTGGATACGGTGACCTTCGACAGCTTTTCCAACATGCGGCGGGTTGTCAGAGGTGTGGTTGATCTCAAAGGATATTCTGTGCGCAAGACATCGAACGGCACATCACATCTGATATTCAGCGCATTGTGAAGCTCAGTGCGTGTATTGGCGTGTCGCGTTTGATTTCTGCGGCGCCCAATGGCCGCTTCGGGCTTAATCCAGACAATGATGCGGGGCAGGGGTCGCCATGTTCGAATGGCTTAGACCAGTGCTTGCCACGGTTTTGTGCCGGATAGGAGTTGATGATCGTAATGACAAGAACAATGAGGCCGCAAAATTGCGGCCGCGCAGGCTAGGGAAGATAGATGAGGCTGTTGCCGCAACCGGCAACAGCGCTTCGTCAGGCCATCTCTGTCTGGGATGGCGCTGTCGCTGAGGGCTTTGCGTAACCGCGTGTCGCGTTCAGCTGCTGGGCAACGATGTCATGGTTCAGCCACTGCACCGGACCGCGTGGATCGGATGAATTTCCGAAAATCAGCTGGCCGGTTGCTTCGACAACGAGACTGCTCAGCACATCGCTGATCATCGCCTTGTTGTCGCGGTGCATCTGGGTGATTTCATTCGAGGTGCCGATCGTGAGATCAGCCTGAGCCTGACTGTTGGGCATGGGCCATGCGGTGAAATCATAGAAGGGGCGCATAACGTCGCTGGCCTGCATGTCTTTGATCTTCTGCAGAACGTCATTCATCGTGAAGCCATCGGCCAGAAGCGCTTCGCAAGCCTTCCACTGCTCTTCAACCCAGGCGCCACCATTTTCCTTTTTCAGCGCAAGCAGCAAAGGAATCAAAGGCAGCTCGATGCCCGTGAAGACGTCGGAGGAGTTGGTGCGAATTTCGGGGCAATTGTAGACGGTAGCCTTGACGCCAGCTGCCCATGCGTCTGTTGCGATCTTTTCCAACCGCATCTTGGCATAGCCCTGCGTGTAGTTGGTATAGGTCTGCCAACGGTACTGCCCGTCGATCAGGATCGCCGTTCCGTGATATCCATAGGCGGTGTAACGCACCTGATTGCCACCGGCTTCGACGCGGGCGCGAATCGATGCACTATGTTCGATAAGATGGCCGAAGGTGTTGGCCGAAACCTCATCGAAATTCTGCAGGATGAGCTTGCCCAGATCGCTATCGAGCAAGGTCTGCGACGACATGTGACGTGCACCGCGGCCCTTGTAGATGCGGTTGGCAATGGCGAGGAAAACCTTGGCTTTTGGAATGCCACCAGCCATCGTGTGCGCGAAAAGCACATTGCGACCAGCGGGAATCATACCTTCCAGAATAGACATGACTTCTGTCAGCGCATCCGTGAACCGCGTCGTCGCCAGCTGGCGGCATTGCTCGATGTAATCCCAGTCGAGCTTGTCACTCTGCCAGCTCTCAAGCGTCATCTTTGCCACGAGATCTGTTGGTGTCGGGCCGCCTGCTGGAGCATCCAGATCAAAACCGGCCATCAGCGGCACATTGATGATTTTGCCGCCAAGGCGCGCTTCGGCTTCTGCAAGCTCGTCCGCAGTCAGCGGGCGCAAATTGTTGTTTTCGTCACGGCGACCGACGGTAATTCCGACAATGTCCATTCCGGCGGCGCGGGCCTGCTCAATCTGGCCCGTTGCGTAACCGCGGCCAAACAATTCGCCGAATAGAACGAAAACATCGCCTTCGCGAAAAAGGCTGTTTTCGGAACGCTGCGTCAGTGCAAGCGGATTTTCCATGGTGTCAGCTCTTTGCTACATCTGTTGTCGTGTGAATGCTCGTGAGAGCTTTGATCATCACATGCCCGGCCCTGACCCAAATAGGAAGTCATTTTACGTGACCAAATGTTTCAAAGCGTGAGTTTTACCAGAAACAATGGGTGAAATGACCTGTGGCGAGACGTCAGAAGCCAGTAATTTTACTGACCTCCACAACTTTTCTGCGTCTCTGGCGTTAGCACCTCAAGGATGCAGCCCAGGGAGACAGCCAGTGCCACAGGAACTTCGTTTTGAGATGCTTGCAAAGCTTGGTTATGCTGCGCGCGGCATCGTGTTCCTGCTCGTGGCTGGTTTGGCGCTATTTTCCAGCGTGGTCGGTGGCCAGCCGGACAGCAAATCGGCGATTTCGTCGCTGCTGGATCAGCCCTTCGGCAAGATCTGGGTCGGACTGATTGGAATTGGGCTTTTCTGCTTTGTTGCGTGGCGTTTTGCCCAGTCGCTCGCCGATAGTGACGGCCATGGAACGGATGGCAAAGCCTTGCTGATCAGAGCCAGTCTGCTCGGAAGTGCCGTGACCTACATCGGTCTTGGAGCCTATGCACTCAGCCAGGCTCTGTTTGGAGGTGCAAGTGAGGGTGGCGGAGAGCGTGGAATGGCGGCATGGATCATGTCCCAGCCATTTGGTTCCTATCTCGCCATCGCTGTCGGGTTAGGCTTCATCGCGGGTGGCATCGTTACGCTTCTTAAGGGCGTGATGCGCAAATTTGAGAAATACATCACGATACCGGCCCATGTCAGCTGGCTGACTTATGTCTGCATTTACGGCCTTGCGGCACGAGGCGTCGTCTTCGCGGTCGTCGGCTTTCTGTTTGCCTATGCGGGCTTCAAGGTGAACCCGGAGCAGGCAGGGGGAATGGGTGACGCGATGGAGTGGCTGCGCCAATTGCCCGGCGGCGCCATCATCTTCGTCGTGATCGCTGTTGGTCTGGCTGCGTTCGGCACCTATAATCTTGTCGCCGCCCGTTACAGAACCGTGCGCGGCCCAAGTCTGGCCGGAATGAAGCGGAGCGTTCAAAAGCAGTTCAGCTAAGAAACCTCAGCAAAAGTGCTGGTGAATGGATCGGCGTTGAGTAAACTGTCGCAATGGGTGGGTAGGGTCATTATTTGCGATTGAATGCAGACAATCTAAGCTGATGCAGCTGCGGTACCTGATGGCGTGCTGGACGTCGTGCCCGGCGGCCTACGCATCGTCGAATGCGCCGTCGTCTCTTACAAAGTCCTGACCCATTCGCTATTATCTTCCCTTGATAAAACAGGGGCGCCTTGGCATTGCATGCCCAGACCAGGGACATTTTGACCGGAGAGTTCGATGGAAAAGAAACAGAAACTGGAACATTCCGAGTTCTCGGGAGAGTTCGAGGATGACGGCGTGACGGTGCTGGTCGATATCTTTCGCCCTGCCGGCACCAACAATGACTGGACGCTGGAAGTCGTTAGTGAAGAAGATGACGTGACAACATGGGAAGAACCATTCGCCACCGACAAGGATGCCTGGGAAGAATTTCTGGCAACCTGCGAAAGGGACGGCATTCGCAGCTTCCTTACGGATGACGATGTGGTCGTCCACTAACTGACGTTGTAAGGCTTCGCCATGAACGGCATGGCGATGCGCTGCTGGCCAACCTGCGCAACGGGAATGGCGAAGCCGTAGATCGCTTCCAACGTTTCCGATGTCATCAGCGCCTGCGGTGCGCCATCGGCAACGATCTCACCGGCGCGCATCGCTATCATCCGGTCGGCAAATCCGCTGGCATAGTTGATGTCATGCAGAACGATGATGATGGTCTTGCGGTCCTGATCGGCAATTTTGCGCAGGGATTGCATCAGTTCACGGGCAAAATACATGTCGAGATTGTTCAGGGGTTCGTCCAGCAGCAGATAATCCGTGTCCTGACAAAAGGCCATCGCCACAAGCGCCCGCTGGCGTTGCCCGCCCGAGAGCGTTTCCAGAAACCGGCCGGACAGATCAGACAGGTCAAAAACCTGAAGCGCTTCTTCGATCATCTCACGGTCATCTTGCGTCTGATGACCGCGATTGTGCGGAAACCGTCCGAAACCAACCAGTTCTTTCACCGTCAACCGGCTTGCGACCTGGTTGTCCTGTCGCAGAATGGCGAGTTTTTTCGCAAGCTCACTAGATGGGGTCGATGTGACCGACAGGTTATCCACGTTGATTGAGCCCGTCTGCAAGGGCTGGAGGCGGGCAATAAGCCCCAGCAGGGAGGATTTTCCCGCCCCATTCGGCCCGATCAGCGCGGTAATGCCGCCCTTGGGAATGGTCAGGGAAACATCCTTCAAAATCCGGGCTGCGCCATATTGCAGCGAGACATGGTCGATGCGGATCATCTGCGGCTCCCGCGCCAGAGGAGGATGAGAAAGACGATGCCACCCATAAATTCGATGACAACGCCAAGGGTCGAACTGTTGCCCAGACCATGCTGGAACAGCGTCTGCCCGCCTGTCAGCACGATGATGGAAACGAGGGCAGCAGCCGGGATCAGCACCGCATGCCGGCGGGACTGGACGATCCGTTCCGCAAGTGCGACGAAAAGGAGACCGAGAAAGGCAACGGGCCCAACCAGCGCGGTGGAAACGGCAACCAGCAGTGAAACCATCATAAGGCAGAGAATCTGGGTCTTTTGCCACTCGATACCAAGACCGATCGCGGCATCTCGGCCAAGTGCGACGATGTCGAGACTATGCCGTGCCCGCCAGGTCCAAATCAGCGCGCCTGCGGTGATCAGCGATGCGACGGCCAGAAGCTCGGTGTTCACATCGTTGAAGTTGGCAAAGCTTCCGCCCTGCACGACGGCGAAATCATTGGGGTCTATCAGGCGCGACAGCAGCGAATGCAGGCTGCGAAACAGCACACCGACGACGATACCGGAAAGCAGCATTAGCCCCATATCGAACCGCGCCCGCAACACCGGCAGCACAAGACCGCAGGTCAGGCCCATCAGCAGAATGATTTCACCGACGAATTTCAGCCGCGCATCCATCGCCGTATAGGCAAGCCCCCCGAACAGGAAGACGAGCAGGATCTGCCCGAACACGTAAAGCGCATCGATGCCCATGATGGAGGGTGTGAGAATGCGGTTGGCGGTCACCGTCTGGAAAACGACAGTGGAAATGGCAATGGCGACGCCTACCGCGATCAGCGCCGCAAGCTTGACGGCGCGCAGGCCGAGAACGAAACCGAGGTTTCCACGCAGGCCGATCGTCATGAAACAGACGATGCTGACAAGCGCCGCGAGGCATAAAAGGATCATCGGACCTTTACGCATCGCTGGGCCGCCGAAAAAGCAGGAGCAGCAACAGAAGCGCGCCGACAACGCCCATGACGGTGCCCACAGGGATTTCATAGGGGAACCGAATGACCCGGCCCAAAATATCGCAGCTGAGGGTCAGAATGGCCCCTAATAGTGCCGTGACTGGCAGTGTTGCGCGCATATTGTCGCCCATCAGCCGGGAAACAAGGTTGGGAACGACAAGGCCGACGAATGGGATAATGCCGATGACGACAACGGTCACCGCTGAAATAATGGAGATGATCACAAGGCCGATTTGCAGCATGCGCGGGTAATCTATGCCAAGACCGATGCTGGTTTCCCGGCCAAGCGCCATGATGGTCAGCCGGTCAGCAAAGGCCCAGGCGGCAGCCACCAGAAGCGCACCCAGCCACAGCATTTCATAGCGACCACGGAGCACTCCGGAAAAATCGCCATTGCTCCAGACCGATAGATATTGAAGGAGGTCGGCCTGCCAGGCGATGAAAGTTGCAGCAGCGCCGATCACGCCGCCATAGACAAGCCCGAACAGCGGCACGAGGTATGGTTGGGTCGGCGGCAGACGGTGCGCGGTCATGAGAAACAGGCCCGTCCCGGCAAGGGCGGCAGCGCTTGCGACCAGCGTCTTGAAACCCAATGTCGCTGCTGGCCAAAGAAATGTGACGAGGAGAATGCCAAGTTCGGCAGATTGGGCGGTGCCGGCCGTTGCCGGTTCGACAAAGCGGTTGCGGGCAATGGCCTGCATGATGAGGCCCGCAATTGCCAGAGCGGCACCGGCCAGAACTGCTGCCAGCGTGCGCGGCAGGCGGCTGATCGCGAGCAATTCTCCCTGCCCGGACGCGGTCCATAGGGTCGATAGTGAGACATCGCCCGCGCCAATCAGAAGGCTGACGAAACACAGAAAGGCGAGCACGAAGCCCGCCAGTCCAAGCAGCCATTTCCGGTTTGGGTTGTCAAATGCCATCATTGTGCGGCGGAAAAGGCCTCTCTGATGGTGGCAAGCACCCGCTGCGTGGCCTGAATGCCACCGGCGGCGATGTAGAAATCGGCTGATGGAAGGTAAACGACCTGACCTTTGCGCCACGCCGTCGTTGCGGCAACCAGTCCATTATCCAGCGTGGCACGCGCACCCTGTTCGCCCGATCCGATTGCCGCTGCCCGATCCACCACGAAAAGCCAGTCAGGGTTTGCCTTGTGAATAAATTCGAAGGAAACCGCCTCACCATGGGTGGCTGCTTCCATGGCATTGACGGCAGGGGGAAGGGACAGCGTGGCATGAACCCAGCCAAAGCGCGAACCGGCACCATAAGCGGTCACTTTCGGGCCGTTGGTCATGATGATCAGGGCGTTGCCTTTACCGGCAACGGCTGCCCGCGTGACCTGGATCTCGCCATCCAGCTCCGTCGCTATGGCCTTTGCTTCAGCCTCCTTGCCGAATATTTTGCCGTAATCGGCAAGGCGAAGCTTTGCCTGGTCCACCAGATCATCACCTTCCATCGTCATGTCGATGCTTGTGGCAACGCGGGAGGTGGAGGCCAGTTTGGGTGAGGAACGGCCACCCAGCACGATCAGATCGGGCGCGAGCGAACTCAATGCTTCCAGATCAGGCTCGAAAATATCCCCAACGGGTTCAGCATTTGCCTTGAGGTGTTCTAGTTGCGGAAGATAGAGGTTCTTCGGCACGCCTGCGGGTTTGATGCCGAGACGGTCGAGCGTGTCGAGTGCGGCGAGATCGAAGACTGCCACGCGTTGCGGCTGATCAGGAATGTCGACCGGTCCACGCGCAGTGTTGATCTCGGCTGCTACCGCAGCGCCTGCGAACAGGCCGACGACGAGGAAAAGCTGCCAGAACCGCATCGCTCTCATGCCTCGGCTGCGCCTTCTTGCGCGGACGGCGACCATTGCAGAGGCTGGAGTTCCTCGCGAAAGGCAAACCGCAACAGATGACTTTCGATGACGTGTTGCGTTTCCTTGACCTGCTCTTCATCCGCAGCCGTGACGCGGATCGTCAGCATATCGCCATCAGCATTCATGGTCGCGGTGCCACAGGTGAAGCGGCACTCGCCGTGGTTATCCGCGTGGGAGATATCGACCTTATGGGCAAAATGCTTGCACAATTGTGCGATGTATTTGCCCGCATGCTCGGTTTGCAGTTTCGCCAGGGTTTCCATCATCGCATTCTCCTTCTGTGTGCCACCGGATAACCCACCGGTGGCACTTGAGTCTCCATGGGGTCAGAACGTTGCCTTGGCTGTGATCAGGAAGCTGCGGCCCGGTTCATAAAGAGGCGTAACATTGCCAAATTCCTGCCCATAGGTTGCACGATCAGAATAGCTCTCATCCAGAACGTTCTTCACTTCCGCACGGAAGGTGAAGTTCTGCAACTGCTCCGGCTTCCATTCCGTGAAGAGATTAACGACCTCATAGGACTTATAGACCTCGTATTGCGGTGCGATTTCGATATCGCCGCCAACCGTCAGGTTCCACTGGTCGAATGTGTGAGCGGCGGTGAGGGTGATGATATCGCCACCGGGTGTGGCCAGATAATTGCCGCTATCGGAATCGGCTGGCGAACCGTTCACCTCGACATCGATATGAGCATATTTCACCTTCACGTAAGAACTGGTCCATTCATAACCGGCACCGATTTCAAAGCCGGTGGAGGTCAGATTGCGACTGCGCAACGTTGGCAATGCTCCAGGGAAGGGCGCTGGATTGCTGAAGTTGTAGTTATAAAGGGGTACGCGCGCGTCGTCTATGTCGGTGCGGAACAGGTTTGCTTCTGCCGTGAAGCCATTATGTTCTGCTTCCAGCCCGACCAGGTAATTGTTGGCCGTGACGGGCTCGGGACCATCTGCGCCATAGTTCCAGCTAGGATTGATGATGAAGTTCTCTGCCAGCGGGATGCCAGCCCAGACATGGGAGAAGCCTGCTTTCGCGGTGAAGATCTCTGTCAGATCATATTCACCTGAGATGTTGAAGCTCAGTCCATTATTGTTGAAATCGCTATCGTTGACGCCAGTGAACCATTGCTGGTCGGCACGGCCGCCGAAGGAAATCCGCGTATTGTCCCAAGGCTCAAGTCTCGCCTGGGCATAGATGCCAATATTGCTGGCTCTTTCTCGACCAGCATCGGCTGGATCTTTCAGCGATGCCCGGTCATTGTAGAAGTCGAAACCAGCGACGACATTGCCGATATCGAAGGAGAACTTGTTTTCGAACTTTCCGTTGAACGTCGAGGTCTTGCCACTATCGTGTTGAAGATAGGTCGGGCCTCTGTAGATCGGTACAGTGACTTTGGTCGAGCCATAGGCCAACATGACTTTCGGGTCCCACCAGCCTTCGGGCTTTTCATCCGTGTATGTGAATACAGTGTTTTGCCGGTCGAGGCGGTAGTCACGAATCAACGGCTCGCCAGGGCGTCCTCCCGTAACAATGCCCGCATTGGCGCGGTAAGGGCGCGGTGCGTCATCGACAACGCGATCATGGCTGATCTCGAAGCGATCACCACTTTCGAACTCGTATCCAACCTTGCCCAGCCCGCTGATGAGGTTGGTCCTTGTACCATCAACGATATCGCCATTGCCGCCTTCGAAGTTGTTTCCATTGCTGTAAGTGACGTAGCCGAGATAATCGAAGCCGTCCTTCATGCCGTAGGCCGAAAGGCCGGTTACAACAGTTTCGCTGTTGAAATTGTAGGTCGAGGTGACGAAGCCGCCAAATGTCTTGCCGTCTGGCAGAAGGTCTTTCGCATCGCGCGTTTCGTAGTTGATCGCGCCTGCGAGTGCGCCGGGGCCAGCATCGGCGGGCGCAATGCCTGCATCCACATCCACAGCCTTGAGGATCGCCGGATCAATGATGTTTGTCGCGTTGTGGTGGAAGACCTTGTTGTTCTGGCGGGCGCCATCGATGCTGACGGCGAGGTTGGTTTCTTCGACGCCGTGGACATAGACTTTTTGCGACATGGGCAGCGAGCTGCCGACCTGAATACCGGCTTCCTCGCGGAACACGTCTGCCACGCTGGTCGGGTTGATCCGCTCCAGCTGCTGCTGTCCAATCACCGTCTCGCTCACACCACCCTGGCCAGTGGACTGACCCTGCACGACGATTGGCGCAAGAACGGTGCTACCATCGGAGGCGGCAACCGGTGCGCTGGCTGCGCGTCCAATGACGGCTGTTCCATTGGCAATGCTGTAGGAAATGCCGGTGCCGGCCAGAAGCTGTGCCAGCGCGGCCTGCTGCGACAATTTGCCAGAAACGGCGCGGGATGTCAGGCCCTGCGATGTGGCGGCGGCCAAGGACACCTGCAAACCGGACTGCCTGCCGAAAGCATTCAGCGCCGAAGCCAGTGGCTGGGCTGGAATATTGTAGTTCTGCTGTGCGCTCTGCGCATGTGCTGCTGGCATGTGCGCCAATGTGACCGTGGCGATGGCCACCGATGCCATCAGCCGCAGTGCCAGAACCTTACCCCGGCTCGATTGACCCGAACGTTCCCCGTTTACCTGAAGCGCCATGCCGCCCCGTCTCCTATACGCTTACTCAGCAAGCCCCCTGCTTGCACATGAGGTAGAGACGATCGTCGGGAGAGGATTTTTCACAGGCTTGCGAAAAAACTTATGAGAATTTTAATATTAGAAGAAGGACAGCACGCGCAGATACGGTGAAATGTGATGCACCCTGGCACCATAGGGGCTGACCAGCGCTTCCAGCGCGTGATCCGGATTGGAGAGATCGTAGAGACCGGTCACGCGGCGTTCGCCCAGTTCACCGCTTGCAACGGTGATCCATGAGGGGTGATAGCGCTGCAGTTCTGCAACCACTGTCGCAATGGAAACATCCTGCACGAACAGCTTGCCGTCCCGCCAGGCTGCAATGGCATCCACATCTGTGCTGGTGCGGGAAAGCGCGCCGCTGACGCGATCCAGCGACACGGAATCGCCCGGTTGCAATCTCATCGAACTGCCTGTCTGTCGCGCAGAAAGATCCACAATCCCATGGGCGAGCTGAATGCTGGCAAGATGTGGCGTGACGTTGACGTCGAAGGCCGTTCCGACAACGGTGATATCAAGCTCGCCGCCCGCATCCACGGTGAAAGGCCTGTTTGCATCAGGCTCAACATCGAAGAAAGCTTCACCGGCCAGCAGGCGAACCCGCCGCTTAGGGCCTGAGAAATCGACTGCGATTGCGCTTTCGGCGCTCATGTCCACCGTTGTGCCGTCGTCCAGAACGATGCGGCGTGTTTGTGCCGTCGTCGTGGTGTAATCGGCCTCGTAGTGCGTCAAGGCAGTTGGGCCGACCACGATTGCGAGCAGACAGGCCGTAAGGGCCGCAATGCCAATGCCGAGCGCTGGCCGTTTGCCAAAGCGGCGCGTTTTTGCGTTGCGTTTGTGTGTCGGAGCCTGCCAGGCAGGAAGGTTGACCGGGGTGGTCTCCCCCATGATTTCCCAGGTGCGACAGGCTTTCGCCCATGCCCGCTGGTGGGTGGGAGATCGCCCCATCCAGGCTGCGAAAGCCAGGTCATCACTGTTGGAGCGCGATGGTTCGCGCAGGCGCAGAAACCAGTCCATCGCTTCTTCCAGCAGTTCTTCATCTGTTTGGTTGTGCCGCGTCACGTCATACCCGCTTCGGATCCTGTAAAGCTCTTATCCGACTTTGCTGATCGAGTGTAGTACGATTGAGACGGGCGAATTTTTCGCAAGAATAGCGAAGTTCAGGAATTTTTTCTGTCAAGCGCGATGGCGATCTTCATCATGGCGGTTTTGACATGCCGGTGGGCTGTGGCAACCGATATGCCCAGATGCTCGGCCACGGCCTCCAGCGTGCAGCCGCCATGCCGGTGCATTTCCACCGCGATCTGGATATCCCTCGGCAATGAGGCCAGAACGTGCTGGGCAACGCGCACTTCATCACAGAACATCGTTGTCTGCTCCGGCGTTTCAGTGGCGCGCGGAACGATCCAGAAGGGTGGGTCAACATTTTGCGCCCGCTGCTCAATCTTGCGGCGCTTGACGATATCGAGAGAGAGATTGCGCACTATGCGGTAAAGATAGGCAAGCCCTTCACGCGCAGTCTGCGTTGGAGAATGGGCGCTGCCGAAGCGCAGATAGGCTTCCTGGACGATGTCCTCAGCCGCATCCCGAGAGCCCAGAATGCGTGCGGAATAGCTGATCAATGCCCCGCGATGCCCCATGAAAAGGGTATCGGCATCAATGCTGACATCCAGTTTCTGCTTCGCCTGTCCTTCTTGCACGCTGTCTTCCGATAGGTGATAGATCGACCAAAAGTTGCTCACGCGTCGTGAAGACGCTGCGGAGCAACTCTCTAACAGCAAAAACATGATCTAGAAAGTCATATTTGGAAACTTTACGGCCTTGCGCGTCGAATGGGCTGCGAAGCTCTCATGTCATGGGGGTTTTCGAAGCCGATTTCGCGGCGAAGGGCCTTGCAGTCGTCGCGGAGAACGCTTGAGGCATCATCGCCGAACCATTCAAGCGAAACGTCGGCATGCCCTACATCCCCCAAGGCAGGGATCAGCGCGGCATAGTCTATTGCGCCCTTGAACAAGGGTGTCATGCCGGTGCGATCACCCGCTGCCGAATAGACATTACCAGGTTTGAAAACCGCCAGGTGGCGGCGCTCGGTGATGTTTTTGAAATGATAATGCTGCACGAGTTTACTGATCTCTCGGTGAAGGGCGACGGGATCATCCCCCGCCTCCCAGACATGCAGAACATCGAAATTGATCGCCACTGCCGGGTGGTTGATTTCCTCCAGCAGCCGGATGGTCGATACCGCACTGTCGGCCAGCGTATCGGGATGGGTTTCGATCAACAGGGTCAGGCCGTATTGCTGAACGATGGCTGCAACGTCACGCAGGCGCGTGACGAGATGACCACGTTCCTCAAGTGATGTGCTCGCGCTCGCCTTTCCCCCGGCAAAAGTCCGTATCTTGCCCGCCTTCCAGCGACGTGCGATCTGGCAAAGCTCGGCTGTCCTCTCACGCAGCACCTCGATATCGCCCTCAAGCGGCAGGTAATCGCTGATCATCGGAACAACGAGCCCATAATTGTGAAGCCAGTCGGCGTTCTTGTCTGTCTGGGCTTTAAGATTGCGGGCATGGGCGCCCCAGAGTTCGATGCCATCGAACCCGCTTTGTTGGGCAAACCGTGCAATTTCCCCCAGCGAGATCAGCTGGTGACGGAAGGTGATGGTGCAAAGGGAAATGTTCAACCGGCCAGCCTCCGCTGAGCACTCGCAGACGGTACACAATTTTCCGCACGCCATTGCGAGAAGACCTCGCCAAGCCTCTTCTTGAGCTTTGTCTCGAGGCGGTCTGCCTCATCCAGTTGCGCATGGACGGCTGCCGCCTGCGCGGCATCTGCCGTCTGCGAAAGCCGCATGCAGACATAGTGAAGAGTCTTGAGCGCCTGAACGAGCGCTTCGATTTCTTCGCACCATGTCTCGAATTCTGCAGATGGCAGCTTTAAAGCGCGCCAGAAGAAGGCAAAGCCGTGCTCATAGGCGTATTTACGGATGGTGAGGACTGGCAGCTCCCGAACGGCTAGCTCAAGGTCAGAGAGTGTCAGCCCATCCTCGCCATTCAAATGGGCAGCGACGATGGTTCTGACAGCATCGACGATGGGGTTGCTATCGATGATCAGGCAGGTCTCGAAAAAGGCTCTAAGGACTTCCGCATCAGGTGCCCGCGCCTGTGCGATATTAAAGACATAACCGCCGCCGACTGTCGGCTGCATGATGGCGTGGATCACCTTGTCGCGTTCCATCACGCCTTCCCAGCGATAATCGGGATCATGGACGAACCACGTCGCGTCATCTCCGGTTTCCTGCAGCATCAGATAATGCGGAAACGGGTTCTGGTTGAACTTGTTTTCGCGCTCGGGCATGTGGAACATGTCCAGCATCACCATCACGCAATCCGTGTCTTTGCGTGTGCGAACCAACTCAGTCATCAGAGCCAGATTGTCAGCCTTGCTCAAGTCCGGGTCGTACCATTCGCGCATCTTCACGCCGTAGAGCCGTTCAAACCATGAGCGGAAAAATTCCTGGCTGATATCGCTGGCGTGGTAGCGCAACTGGTAACGGTCACTCACGGCAAATTTCGTGTCCCAGATGCCGCAATAGAAGGCGCGGTGATCGAGACCGCGCTTCTTCAGCCCGTCGCAGACGCAACTGACGAAGCAATGCACTTTGATGTCGTAATAGGCTTCGCCATGAACGCCCTCATCGGTGTCGCCGCCGGTCATCGGAAAGCTCGGCACAGGCAGAGACGACGTCTTTGGCAGATAGAGGCGAACCAGATCATCGACAGTCTGGATATCCTCACCCGAGATCGCCTTTTCCGGCATGGCAAGGCCAAATTCCAGTTCAAGGTTGAGGAAGACCTGAAGCACCAGAACCGAATCCAGGTAAAGATCTTCATTCAAGCGGGCATCAGGCCCGAACCCATTCATGTGCGGATGCGCCATATGGTCGGTGAGAACGGCTTTTACGGCGGAATAGATGTCGTCACGGGTCATGATGCCACTCCGGGCTGGACGGAAAGAAATGCGCCGGCGGCATGGCGCGCGGCAACATCGCGGCGGCTAATCTTGCCATTGGCCTGACGGGGAATGTCAGCCACCTGGATCATTTCCGATGGCAACTGGTGGCTGGCCAACTGCTGGCTCAGCCATTCCCGCAACGTGGCGGTCGAAACTGCGGTTTCGGCGCTGTAGAGAAGGGCCACGCGCTCTCCGGCAAACCGATCGCTTTTGCGGAAGGCAACGGCGTCCGAGATGCCCGGCATGGCGGTTGCGGCATCTTCAACGTCTTTGGGATAGACGTTGAGGCCAGCGACATTGATCATGTCGTCCATGCGCGACACGAACACCAGCATGCCATCGGCTCTGATATAGCCAAGGTCGCGGGTGTGGATCGGCTGCCCATCGGCCTTGTCGATGACGATCTCCGATGCGGCGTCGAGCTCTGCGCCTGCTTTGGCCGTCACATGCGGCAGAACATAGCCCATGTCCTGGGCTGCGGTCAGATCCGGGTTAATGGCAACGCAGCCTGCTTCCGAGCAGCCATATTGCTGGAACAGATTATCGCATTTTTCGCGAATGCGAACGAACCAGGGCTCTGGCAAAAGCGTGCCTGAGGTCATGGCTGCATGCATTTTTTCTCCCACCGGAAGAAGCTGCGCCAGCATGTGGAGGACTGCGGGCGATGAATAGAGCAGTGGCCGCTCCGTTTCGCGCATGACTTTGAGGATATATTTCGGATTTGAGGTTTCGACCACAATGGGGGCGATGCCGCGATGCAGGGCAACCAGAATGCCGCAGATCAGCCCGTAGGAATGGGTTGTCGGGCAGGCGACGATGGGCGTCATGGTGGCGGAGGCGGTGAAGGTCTCCACATAGCTGGCAATTTCGGCGTCGATACTCTTCCAGGTCCGCGCAATCAGTTTCGGTGCGCCAGTCGTGCCAGAACTCATTTGCAGCAACTCGCCGCCTTCGCTGGCTGGAATGCTATCTGGAAGGATTTCACCGGCAAAGCTGTTGTAAAACAGCTTTTCGCAACCCGCCTGCAAGGCGAGTCTCTTTGCCGCCTCAAGGGGCGTGCCGGGGTGAATTGGCAGGACGCTGGCACCGGCATCCCGGATGGCAAAAAACAGGGAGAGCCATTCAGCCGTATCGGCAAAGCACACGGCGTAACGCACGGAGCCTGAGAGGCCCGCCAAGGCGGCAAGCTCTGCGGATCGCCTGTCGAAATGCGCCTTGTCATAAAACTGGTCGCCAATGGTCATCATGGCATCGTCCTCCGTTCGGCTGAAGCTCTCACGAGGAAGTTCGGCACGGTGTGATGATATTCCGGCTCGCGAGCGAGCAATTTTCGGGTGAGAAGAGATTCGGTGCGGATGGTCGGATCGTCGTAAGCAAGCGCTGCCATCCGTTCACTCGCGCCATGTTGCGCGGCATAGGTTGCAAGCAGGCTCTGCACCCGCTGCCAGAAGCTTGCCTCGGGAAGCTGATAGGAATGCTCGAAAAGATGGGCGATCTCAGCCAGATTATAGACAAACAGCGTGTCGACCACGAGTTCGCGCAAAGAATCCATATTATCCGTCCAGTAATACTGATCCGGCTCGGCATTGCGATACCTCGCATCAAGCGCCATGAAATCCGGGGCCTTGGCTGGCTCGCGCAGGAAGGACGGGCAGAACTCAACGCTTTCGTGGAAATCCCGCAGCATCAGCCGCACCGGCCAGCCGTTTTTGTGCACCAACAGCATGTTCTGGCCATGCGCTTCCACCGCCAGACCATGATGGACGAGCAGATGCCAGACGGGCAGAACGGAAACTTCCAGCAGCCGGTTCAGCCACGGCATGAGCCCGAATTGCTCGATCCACGGCGCCACGAAGGGTTTCTGGTCGGCTTCAAGCATCATCAGCGCGTTGAAGGGAATAACCTCTTCGCCGGGTTGCAGTTCGGCCTGCGCACTTTCGCGCCAGATGGCACCGATGCGGCCTGAAAGATCGCCCTCATGTTCTGCCAGAATGCCTGCATATTCCTTCAGAATATCAAGCGGGTATTGCTCCCGAAATGCCGCATCACCCTCTACCATCCCTGTGATCCAGTCTGACACCACAGGCGCGGTGCAGACGGAATGTGGATCGAGAACGCGCAGGGACGATGTGTTGACGACCTCGAGCGGTAGCTTGATGCTGGCCGCCAGCGGTCGGTCGATATTGTGCAGGCTTCGCAAGGATTGGCTGGCGATGTAACGGTCGCCGAAATGCCCGAGGCCGTGGAGTTTGCCCGCAGCGATCAGGCTTGCGCCTGCTCCATTCCTCAAGCGTTGCCACTGCCATGGGTGCATGGGCACCAGCGCAAAGTCCTGCCAGTCGAGGTCTTTGGCCTGGCGGGCGGCATTGATCTGGGCCCATGTTTCCGCGCCCAGTTCGCGCTGCCAGAAATCCGCCTCATCAAGGTCAAGTTGCTGGCAAAGATCGCTACGCTCATGCAATACCCAGAAAAGCTGGAACGGCTCTGCCGTCTCAGGACCGAAACGCTCATTGTCTGCGGTGGTGAAACCAAAGCGTGCCTTGAAACAGGGATGGTAAGGGTGCCCCTCATGCATCGCCCCGTCCAGTTGCGCAAAGCCCATGTCGCGACGGTTGCGCGAGGGTATGTTGTCTTCATTCCATTGGCAGAGCGTTGCCGTGTGGTTGAGTTCACCCAGCAGTTTGCTGCGCGTCACATCATTGCCGGGCAGACCAGCGACGATGACGTCTAGGGAGGGTGGTGCCCAGTCATTGTCACCGATCTTCATTTTGACCGAGTGGGAAAGAATACGCGGGCGGCCAAAGGTGCCAAGCGATGCCTTGCAGCGATATTCTCGGCCCGCAACGGTAAAGACCAGAATGTCGTTCGGCTCGGAACGGAACGGCACCAGACCTTCAAACAGCGCTGCGGCCACCAATTGCCGCAGCACTCTGTCCTGCGGCGTGGCGGTGATTTCAAGAGGCAAGGGCATGGGGCCTCACAGTGTCGGTGATGATGCTTGCGCTTGCAAACAGCGGGTTCGGCATTTTCCGATAAAGCCCGTGATCCACAGTCGAACTCAGCTCGTCCATGTCCGCCAGTCGGGTCGCCAGATTGGCCTTGGTGCCGATATCACCATTATCGAGAATGTGGCGGATGAAATCGCGACCAAGGCCACCCATGGAAAGAGCATGGCTCTCCAGCCGCTGGCGCAGCGTGCGCAGCAGTGCCGTTTCCTCAGCCAGCCCATCATGCGCCATGCGGCTGATGACGGAAAACACCTGATTGACGATCAGGTAATAGGCAAAGCGATCACGAATATCCGTTTCCGGGAAATAGAGGGAGTTGATGGTTTCCGTTTCCGGCACGATGTCGGCAATCGCTGCCCGGTGCTTTTCGGAAAGGTAGAAACCCTGATTGTCCCGGTAATATCCCATACGCGGATAGCCGCTGCCGATGTCCAGCAGGCTGTTTTGCTGGTGAGCCTCCAGCGCAATGCCGTATCTCTCGTAGATATCGATGACCGGCAGGACGGCGCGGTCAACATAGGTCCTGAACCAGGCGAGCGCGGTGGATGCGATGCTGCCTGCCTCGGTTGCGTGAACGCGACGGATCAGCCGCTCCATGCGCGAAAGGCGACCGGGAAGCGCCTCAGCCGTCAAGGCAGCGAGCGTGACAATGCCCGCAGCGCCCTCTGCCCGGAACGGGTTTTCGCGGAAGATGGTCTCGAAACCGCTTTCTTTACGGCCGGGAATATCGAGCGTTATGAAGGCGGGATCCTTGATGATGCGGAATGAGGGCATGTTTGCTGAAAGGTCGAGACCATCGATCAGCCGTGCCATGGCAACGCCTGCATCCAACTCGTCGCGTCCGTTGATCCTCACCGAATTGGTGATGCGAACGGGGAGCGAGAATTTCAGCATCCACTCGGCTTCATCGCTCCAGACGGTGCGAACGGACGATGTGGCGGTGAAGTCCGCACCGGCAGGCCCCAGCGCCCGCAGGCTGCCATCGCGCATCAGGGTTTCAATATCAGGATCAAGCATCAAAGCCTGCGCCTGCAAAGGGTGCATCGGCAGAAGCATCTCATCATCGTCGATGGTCAAATCCCGTGCGCCTGGCCCCGCAAGCTCTGAAACGGTCGCTTCGGCAGACTGGCTGGTTGCGGAGGCTTGGGCGATCAGGTTGCGCTTGGCTGCGAAATAATGCAGCTGAAAATGACCGTTGAATTCCGGCGCATAGGTCTTCTGCTGCCAGAATGTCATGCCCTGCCGGCTTTTGGGCGTGGGATGCAGCCAGTGGCCATAGACAAGAGATTGCTCTGCGGCGATGAAATCATCGCGCTCATCCGCATTTTCCAGCGCATGCTCTATATTGGTGCTGATCTGCTGGTGGCTGTCCATCACGCGCAGCAGAAGCTCGGTTTCGCAGCGGTTGAGATTGCCGCGTCCCGCGACCGCCGGTTTGCGATAGGCCTCCCGCATCAGCGCCTGCACGGCGGATATGGGTGACCAGTCGTGCCAGGCGGTTTCTGATAGAGAGCGCTGCCATATGCGGCCAAAATGGTGGGGGCCGCACAGCGAGGCGGATGTCACCTCGGCCCTGATCACCATGCGCTCGCCGCTCAGAACCCATTCGACGCTGTCGATCTTGCGCGGGAACACGTCATGATGGACGGAGGCACCGGCGTCGATTTCGCGCATATAGCAATTGGCGAAGCTTTGAAATGTCGCTGCCTCCGCAGCTTTCCAGGTGGCAGGCATTATGCGTTCCGCCCGCGCCAACGATTGATCGGAAAGCGAGGTCGGAATGGTGCGGAAAAATGTCGATCTTGCATCATGCGGTTCCTCGTCCAACTGCTGGATGTGCCATGATGGAGAGACGACCGAACCGCGTGGTTTTTTCACGGAAGGGAAATTTTTCTCGCAACGAAAAAGGGGCCGCTTGTGAACGGCCCCTTTGATTTCAAGTTTCCATATATCAGGCGGAGACGGCGATTTCGCGTCTTTCGCGGTCGGTGACGATGGAAAGGTCGAGAACTTTCTGAAGATTGGCGGCATGGCGGAAATCGGGGTCCGCTGGTCCGCCTTGCATTACGGCGCGCGCGAATTTCTCGTAATTCGTCTCGACAGGATCCACCTCGATGTCGCGCCATACGGCCTTTTCGACATCATCGCCCAGGCAGCCACGCAAGGTGGAGTATTCCGGTGTGTGGATTACTTCAACCGCTCCCTTGTCGCCATGCAGGCGAAGCCGCAGTTCGTTGAGATGCCCTGTTGCCCAGCGACTGGCGTGAATGACGCCCATGGCTCCGTTTTCCAGTTCCGCCGTCATGGTGAAACTGTCATTGGCGTCGAGATCATAGACGTCGATCTTGTTGCCTTCATATTTGTCGAAGGTTTTCAGGCGCGTGAAAATGCGCTCCACATCGCTGCCTGCGCCATAGGAGGCGAAGTCGAGAATGTGGATGCCCACATCGCCCAGCACGCCGTTCGACCCATGCTTGGTGGACAGACGCCAGAGCCATTTGCTCTCGGTCATCCAGTCGCCCCAGGCCTTGGACACTAGCCAGCTCTGAAGATAGGAGGCTTCCATATGCCGTAGCTTGCCGATCTTGCCCTCCAGCACCATCTGCCGCGCGACCTGAAGCGGGGCCACATTGCGGTAGGTCAGGTTGACCATGGCGACGAGGCCGGCTTTTTCCGCAGCATCGGCCATCTCAGAGGCCTTGGCATAGGTTTCCGCCAATGGCTTTTCGCAGAACACATGCTTGCCTGCGGCCAGAAGCTTCAGGCTGGTCGGATGGTGGATGGCATCCGGCGTGACATTGGCAACGGCATCGAATTCGCCCCATTCAATTGCATCGTCTAGCGAAGTGAAGGTCGATGGAATGTTGTGGCGGGCGGCGAAGGCACGCACGACCACATCGTCCACATCCACAGCCGCAACGAGTTCAACGCCTGAAATCAGCGAGAAGTGCATGGCATGGGTATTGGCCATGCCGCCTGTTCCTAAAATGACAAGTCTCATGTTGGATTACCTGTACCCTGCTTCGCCAGCGGAGTGCAGCTTGGGACCGCGCTCCTCGATTTTTTCCGGTGCTTCGTCCACCGGCACATTGGGCGCATCGTGAATGGTCGTCAGCGCACCAGCGGGATTATAGGCCCACTTCACAGAATTGCTGATGACCTTCTGCACATTGGCGTCGTGATAGGTGGGGTAGGTTTCGTGGCCCGGACGGAAGTAGAAGATGTTGCCTGCGCCACGACGCCATGTGAGGCCCGAGCGGAAGACTTCACCACCCTGGAACCAGGAAATGAACACGGTTTCGAGCGGTTCGGGAACGGAAAACTGCTCGCCATACATCTCCTCATTCTCAAGCTCGAAATGCTCGGGCAATCCCGCCGCAATCGGGTGGCGGGGATTGATGGTCCAGATGCGCTCGCGCTCACCCGCCTCGCGCCATTTCAGCGCGCAGGGCGTGCCCATTAGGCATTTGAAGGGCTTGGAGAAGTGGCCGGAATGCAGCACGATAAGGCCCATGCCTTCCCAGACGCGCTTGGCCACGCGCTCGACGATCTCGTCGTCCACGGCACCATGGTCCTTGTGGCCCCACCAGATCAGCACGTCGGTCTTGTCGAGCCGCTCCTGCGAAAGCCCGTGTTCTGGCTCCTGAAGAGTGGCTGTCGTTGCGTTGATCTCGGGTTCCTTGTTGAGCGCGTCCGCAATCGCGGTATGCATGCCGTTGGGGTACAGCGCACCAACTGTCTCGTTGATATGCTCGTGAATATTCTCGCCCCAGACGACGGTATTGATGGTCATGTCTATGCTCCTTGGTGAACCGGCGCGACTGAACAGCCGCCCGGTGAAGATGATTGTTCAACTATGCGGCACGCGAACGGGTTCCGGGCAGCGCATTGCCCTGCGCGTCGAAGCGGTGAATATGTTCAGCCAATGGTGCCAGTGTCAGCTTGTGCCCGGCCTGCCGGGCGGACACGCCTTCCTCGCGCACGACGACTGGCTCTTCCGTGCCCATATCGACATAGATATAGGTGTCAGACCCCAGCATTTCGGCATGGACGATATCGCCTGTCCAGCCGCCGGTGCCGTCGGTCGCGGTAATGTGCTCGGGCCGGATGCCGACGGTGTGGGCGCCATAGGCTTCCGCAAGCTTGCCGGTCAGAAAATTCATCTTCGGAGATCCGATGAAGCCTGCGACGAACGTGTTGACGGGTGCTTCATAGAGCTCCAGCGGCGTTCCCACCTGTTCCACACGGCCATCCCGCAAGACGCAAATCCTGTCTGCCAGCGTCATGGCTTCCACCTGATCATGCGTCACGTAGATCATTGTCGTGTCAGGCATAGTGCGGTTCAATTTGGCGATTTCGAGACGGGTCGCCACGCGCAGCGCGGCATCGAGGTTGGATAGCGGTTCATCGAACAGGAAGACTTTCGGGTCTCGCACGATGGCGCGACCAATGGCCACGCGCTGGCGCTGGCCGCCGGAAAGCTGCTTGGGTAGACGTTCAAGGTAAGGTGTCAATTGCAGCATGTCCGCTGCCGCCTCCACCCTTTTGCGCCTGTCGTCCTTGCTGGAACCGGCAAGCTTCAGGCCGAAGGCCATATTCTCGAACACGGTCATATGCGGGTAGAGCGCATAGGACTGGAACACCATGGCCACACCCCGCTGTGCGGGTGCAAGGCGGTTGACGACCTCGTCTTCAAAGGAAAGCTCGCCGCCGGTGATTTCCTCCAGCCCGCAGATCAGCCGCAAAAGCGTGGACTTGCCGCAGCCGGACGGGCCGACGAAGACCATGAACTCGCCGGAGCGAATATCCATGTCGATGCCTTTGATGACATCGAAAGCGCCGAAGGATTTTTTAATATTGCGCAGTTTTATGCTGGTCATGAAAAAGTCTCCTAACCCTTGACGCCACCAGCCGTGAGGCCGGAAATGATGCGCCGCTGGAAGATCAGAACAAGAATGACGAGGGGCACGGTGACGATGACGGACGCCGCCATGATCGTTCCCCATGGAATTTCAAATTGCGAACTGCCCGACAAAAGCGCGATGGCAACAGGCACCGTCCGCTGGTCGTTGGATGAGGTGAAGGTCAGCGCAAACAGGAACTCGTTCCACGCGGCAATGAAGGCCAGAAGCCCTGTCGTGACCAGAGCGGGCCACATTAGCGGCATGAACACCTGGGTGATGATGACCCAGGGCGAAGCTCCATCGACAATCGCCGCCTCTTCGATTTCCATGGGCAGATCCCGCATGAAGGTGGTCAGCACCCACACGGTAAAGGGCAGCGTGAAGATCATGTAGGAGAAGATCAGCGCAAGCGGCGTGTTGAACACACCCGCCCAGCGGATCAGCTCGAACAAGCCGGCCAGAACCGCGATTTGCGGAAACATCGAGACCGAAAGGATCGTCAGCAGCAAAAGCGAGCGTCCCTTGAAGCGCACACGCGCCAGTGCGTATGCCGCGGTTACGGCCAGAAACAGCGAGAGCACCACGACGCAGGTTGCAACCAGCAGCGAATTGCCCAGATTGCGCAGAAAGCTGTCATTGCCCAGCACATCGCTGTAATTGCTGAAGGATATGTTCTTCGGCAGATAGTTGATCTCAAACAGCGCCGTGCCTGTCTTGAAGCTCGTCAGAATGGCATAGTAGAACGGAAAGATCGCAACGATCACGATAATTGCGACAAGCGCGTAAAACGCCGTCGTTTTGATGAAGCCGGAAGCGGTCATCGTGCTCCTCCATCCGTGTTAACCCGGCCAAGCCACATATAGATGATGGTGATGGACGCGATGATGAGAAACAGCATGGTGGATGCCGCCGCGCCATAGGCGAACTTGTCGAAATCGAACAGGTTCTCGCGGGCAAGCACAGACATGGTTCTGGTCTGCGAATTGTTGGGTGTCAGAATATAGATTAGGTCGAAAACCCGCATAGCATCCAGCATGCGGAAGATGACCGCGACCATCAAGGCAGGGCGGATCATCGGCAATGTCACACGCCAGAACACCTTGATGGGGTGGACTCCATCGACCCTGGCTGCCTCATACATATCCTTCGGCACCATCTGCAAACCAGCCAGAATGAGCAGCGCCATGAAAGGCGTGGTCTTCCACACATCCACGATCAGCACAGCCGTCATGGCTGTTTCAGGATTGGCGGTCCAGGCGATCTTTTGCGATATGAGGCCAAGATTGAGCATCATATCGTTTAAGATGCCGAATTGGTCATTCAGCATCCACGCCCACATGCGGGCCGAAACGATGGTGGGAATGGCCCAGGGAATGAGAATGGCAGCACGCACCAGTCCGCGACCCTTGAACTCCGCATTCAGGACCAGTGCGACGATCAGGCCCAGCACGGTTTCGATCGAAACCGAAAGCATAGTGAATTTCAGCGTGTTCCAGACGGCTGCCCACCAGGCTGCGTCTGCCAGAAGGCCGCGATAGATGGTGCGACCGCTGCTCAGCGTAATCCAGGAAAGATAGTTCTTGAGGCCGACGAATTGCGCGTCGGAAAGATTGGTCAGCGACGCATCCGTCAGGCTGAACCACACGGTGCGAACCAGCGGCCAGCCAGCCACAAGCGCCAGCGTCAGAAATGTCGGGGCGAGAAATAACCAGGCAGAGCGCAGACGCTGCGAATGCAGGTCGGAGCCTGCCGAGGCCGAGGGCCTGTCAGGGGGTATCGTTTTCATCAGGGATGTCCACCATTGCTGAAGAGGTCAAGCGGCCGGTGAAAGGCGCTTGACCTCGATGCGCCAGATTACCAGCTGTTTCCCTTGAGATCGGTCAGCTCGACTTCGAGAAGTTCGAGGTTCTCGGCAGCGGTGCCGGTGCCAGATAGCGTGTTGTGAACAGCGCCCCAGAATTTGGCGGAAACCTCGTTGTACTTCACCTTGGCTGCCGCCGATGGGCGCGGCACGGCGGTCTCGAAGATCGGCTTCCACAGTGGCATGAAAGGCTGCGCGGCGGCCACATCCTTGTCGTCATAGAGCGACGCGATGGTCGGCATGTTGGAAAGCTCGATCGCCCGCTTCTTCTGCGTTTCCTCGGAACCAAGGAATTTCACCAGAGCAATCGCAGCTTCCTGGTTCTTCGAATATTTCGAAACCGCTGCATTCCAGCCGCCCAGAGTCGACGCGCCTTCTTCGCCCTCGGTTCCCGCTGGAAGTGGCACGACGCCGAACTTGCCCTTGATGGAGCTGTCATCGCCATTGCCCAGCGCATAGACATAGGGCCAGTTGCGCATGAACACGGAATTGCCCGTCTGCCAGATGCCGCGTGCTTCCTCTTCCTTGTAAGCAAGCGCGCCTTGCGGAGAGATCGTGCCGATCCAGCTTTTGGCCATCTCCAGAGCCGCTGCCGCCTTCTCATTGTTGATGCTGATATCGCCATTGGTTTCAACGATGCGCCCGCCGCCCGCCGATGCGATCCACTCCAGCGCGTTACACGTCAGGCCCTCATAGGCGCTGCCCTGAAACACGAAGCCCCACATGTCCTTCTGGCCGCCTTCGCGCTCCTTGTCCTGAATCTCCTTGGCGGTATGCGACATTTCTGCCCACGTCTTGGGTGGCTGCTTGCCGTATTTCTCCAGCAAGTCCTTGCGGTAGAACAGGGCGGGTGCATCCGTGTACATCGGCATGGCCACCAGCTTGCCATCGACCGTCTGGGACGCGACGACGGAAGGGAAATGCTTGGCAACGACATCCTTGGCAGCGTCGGTCAGATCCACGAACTGCTCAGCCAGCTGTGGGGCCCAAACAATATCTGTCTGGTACACGTCAACATCGGTGTTTCCAGCGGCAAGCCACAGGCGATACTGGCTGAATTGTTCGCTGGATGATGGTGGCATGGTCACAAGCTTGACCTTGTGGCCGCTCTGTTTTTCAAACTCCACCAGACGCTCGCGGATAAAGTTCAGATTCTTGCCGGTCGAATTCGCGGCCATCGAAATCTCGGCAGCCTGCGCAGATACGCCCGCCGCCAGCAAGGCGCTGCACAGCGCGATCACTCTCATTGAAACACCCATTGTCAAACCTCCTCCATGACGCGCCCAATCTTTTCCCAAAATTGAAAACGCTTTCGACTTGCGGAAGCTGGCAAATTCTCATTTGTCTGTCAATAGGCGCTCAAAGAGTTGAATATCCTTGCGCCTTATGGTCAGGCTTAGGCAATTGAGGGTCGTAACCTCATGATCAATCGAATAAAAATTGAAAGCGATTTCAATTATTGCGCTTGAATCTTTTTTCTGATGATCGCATTCAGTAGAAGACGGGGGGATGATGAAGCTCAAGGAATTTGCCGAAAAAGTAGGGTTGTCGCCTACCACTGTCAGCCGGGCGCTTGGCGGCTACCCGGAAGTGCGCCAGGAAACCCGCGACCGCGTGGCCGAGGCTGCCCGCAAGTATGGCTACAGGCCAAATGCGAATGCTGTTCGCCTGGCGACAGGCCGGGCAGGGGCCATTGGCGTTGTGATGGGCCGTAGTGGCGGCGGGCATTTCTTTTCCGAATTCATGGGCGGCATGGCCACGCGTCTGGAGACGGAAGACACGGATATGCTCGTCAGTGTCACCACGGACAATGACATGGCGCAGGAGCTTAAAATCTTCAGCCGTCTGGCCGAAAGCGGGCGGGTGGATGGCATCATCATTCATTCGCCGCGTCCCGATGACGAACGCATTGAACTGCTTCACAAGCTTGGCCTTCCCTTCATCGTCCATGGGCGCTCAAAAACGCCGTATGAACATGCCTGGCTGGATATCGACAACCACGCGGTTGCCCACCTGTCCACGGTTCATCTTCTGGAGCGCGGACACCGAAAGATAGCGTTCATCAATGGCCCGCAGGGCAGAACCTTCGTCATCGATCGTGAGAAGGGTTACCGAGATGCTCTGGCGTTGATGGATATCGCGCCGGATCCACGGTTGATGATGTCTGGGCCGTTTAGCGAGGAAACGGCTTTCCAGTTCGCCCGCTCCCTTCTGGAACAGGCCTCCCGCCCGACCGCATTTGTGGCAGGTGCCATGATGACGGCGCAGGGTGTCTACAGGGCGGCAAGCCAGCTCGGCCTCGTCATTGGCCGGGATGTATCGGTGATCGCGCATGACGACGTGTTTCCCTACCTCACGCCTGAAAGCATGCTGCCTTCGCTTTCAACCACCCGTTCGTCCCAGCGCAAGGCGGGGGAGCGCGTAACGGACCTGCTGCTGCAGATCATTGCGGGGCGCCCGGTGAGCGAATGTCAGGAGCTTTGGCCTGTCGATCTTGTTCTGCGTCAATCATCTGGCCCACTGAACGAAAATTTGAGCGGAGCAGCGTAACGGATTATCAAGCGGACATGCTATATTGTGGTCTCGCGGATGATTTGGTGCCGGTCTGGAGGGAACGCGGGCACCAATCGAAGCGTTGAGATGTCAAATGGGAGGAAGCCATGTTCGATTTCTTGAAAACACCTCGCGTCTCCACCGTCTCGGACGATGAGACAGGCACCTATGCCGACGCTTTCCTGCAAATGGCAGAGCTTCAGGCAGCCCGCACGACAACGCCTGAGCCGGGTCACGAAGCGCATATTCGCGATTACGGCAACAGCCGGAAAGTGGCCCGTGGATCCCTTGGCTTCGCCTGATCCTCAATCTGTTTGGAACCCCGAGGGGTTGCCGACGTTTACTTCATGAGACTGCAAGACGGGCAGGACAGAGTTCAACTGGACCTGAAGTGGCGAACGAAAGTGGACCATGGGGCGATGTGAGACACTGACTGCCCGTCGCAATTTGTGAGGTGAAAACCGATGACAGTTCTACCCGTCGAGCCCATTCCGGGCGATGTTCCGCCGCTTACCCCCCAGCCGGATGTTCCGCCCGTAAAAGAGCCGGAACCAGATACTTTGCCGGACACCTTCCCCAATCCCAATCCGGATGAGAATGACGACATTCCAAGGGTTTTGTGACGATTACCGCGCAAACCGGTGGACGGGAACACCGGGCGCAGGTGCTTCAAACGCAATGACGGTTCCAGCCACGCTGGTGCCGTCATTTTCCGTTGTAAGACTGGTGACAAAGAGCGTCTTCAAATCCGGTCCACCAAAGCAGGGCATTGTCGGCCCCTTGAACGGAAAGGTGTAGATTTCAACGATCTCACCATCCGGCGAAAAGCGGTTCAGCCTTCCAGCCTGAACGCCCGCACTCCAATAGAAACCCTCGCTATCGGTCGCCCCTCCATCGGGTCTACCTTCGCCATCTTTGAAATCGTGCAGGCGCCTTGCAGGGCGAATTTCCCCGGTCTGTGGCTCGAAATCAAAAACCTGGAGCAGCAGACCACTGCTATCGGAGTGGTACATTCTCTGCCCGTCCGGGCTCCAGGCCAAGCCGTTTGACGTGAACATGTTCTGATCGATCTTACGTTGCACATCACCGTTTGGCGCGACACGGTAAAGCCGCGCATTGGCAGTCGGCGGCACCGCCTCATCGCGTGTCCCCACCCAGAAATGCCCATCCGGCCCGATCTTGCCATCGTTCAGACGGCTGTCAGGCCGCCCCTCATCGGGGTCGCACAACAGTTCCAGCCGACCATTGGCCGGATCGAGAAGGTGCACGCCGGTCTGAAGACCGACAACAATCATTTCGCTTTCACACAGACCAAGACAGCCCACCGGAGCCGGCATCTCGAAACGCTCCAGCTTGCCGCCATGGCGAAGGCAAAAGACGGCAGGCGCCGGAATATCGACAAACCATAAGTCCCCTGTCCGCTCATCCCAAACGGGTGATTCACCGACTTTCAGTGGGACATCGATGAGTTGTCTGAACGTTGGTTCAATCGTGCGGGGCAGTTTCATGGTTCTCTCCTCGTCGGTCACCGGCGCAATGCCCGGTGCTCAAGGGCTTTGATGCGAAGGTATCTTTATAATCCCAGACCCACAGCCTGTGTGCGATGGATACCTTTTGGCACGAAAGCAAACTCATCGGCCATCCCCAGAATGTCAGCGGCGATGTGCAGTGTCGAAAGCCACATCTCCGTGCCTTGCAGGCCCGGTTGCTGGCCGCTAGCAAAGGCAAAACCTTGATTGTCCTGCCACCTCTCGGCGCCTCGCAGAATGACGCTCTCGGCTATTGCCTCCACCTCTAGCCTTCGCGCATCCGTCTGCTTGAGGCACAGAGAGAGCGGATGGACCGTGTCGAGCAGATTGCACGCCGTAAAGGTCTCGCCCGAAAAGCCAGCATAGTTTCGATAGTTTGTGATCACGGAATTGATGGTCGCTTCCGGGTAGGGCACCGGCAGACCAAACTGGGCGTAGGTGCCGCGCGTCAGGCGGTAAAAGCCGTTGACCGGTTGCAGCAGGCCTTCCGCCGCCGTTGGCTTGCCCCACAGTCCCGTTGTCCGGTCGGCATTCATGGTCAACCATCCGAACAGGGCTTCTCTGCCTGATGTCACCCCGAAATACCGCGCATTGAAATAGAGCGCTGTGCCGATGGCATCAATCCGGTCCCCGCACCGCCAGGCTCGGTTCTTCCAGGGCAAGCTATCGAGCCAGGCGCAAAGGGATGCTGCATCCATCTGCGCTGAGGTCAAGGCATGCTGTGGGTGAGACCCCAGAACCTCCAGCGCATAGCCGATGGACAGCACATTGTAGAGCGCTGCCGAATCCTCAAAAATATCGCTGTCGGGCTTTGGCGGCAAAAATGGATCGGGGAAAAACCCGGTGGCGGGATCCTGAAATCCCCGCAGCCGCGTCAGCAGTTCCTGCGCCTCATCTCCGATGGGCACGCTGCCAAAGCCGGCTGCGATTTCAATGGCGTCACATTCATGTCTGAGGCTTTGATGGAGCACGCCGTCTGCGCCCCGCGACATATAGCGGCCATCGGTTTTCGTCCGCTCAACAATACCCCGCCACTGCGCAGCCCCGGCCTTGCCAACCCGCTGCAAGGCGTCAGAAACCTCGCTCCGACGCGATTTGGTAGAAACGGCTGTCTCGCCCCGCCTGCGAATGACCTTGGCTGGCACACCGCCAGCAATCGCCATGTCGGGAATGTCTTTTACTACAACGGAACCGGCAGCGATGACGGCACCGTTTCCGATGGTCACGCCATCGAGAATAACGGCATTCGCGCCAATCCACACATCGTCGCCAATGGTGATGCCCAGCATCTCATGTTTTTGCTGATAGATCGGCACGTCGGGATCATCGAAGCCGTGGTTGAAACCGACAATGGAAACGAGAGATGCAATGCGAACACCATCGCCGCAGCGCACCTTGCCGGAAATGCAGGCATAGGGGTTTACGCTGCAATTGGCACCAAACTCGACGTCACCACGCACGATGGCGTGTCCTGCAATCCATGACCGTTCGCCCAGTGTCAGCCGGGACGTGAAGATCTGGGCGTCCCGCGCCACATAGGCGGATTGCGCTATATCGGCTCCGGCAACTGTTGAAAGGTGGTGTTTGACGGCGCGTTGGGCTGGCGTGTCGATTTCTTCGGGCAGGCGTTCCCATGTCAGGATCTGAAGCCTGTCTTCCCGTTCCAGAATGTGGCTCTGCCCGGGTTTCATATCGTCCATCGTCCGCACTCCTCACATCGAGGCGCTTTTGTCGCCCGACATGACAGGCGAGACAAGGAAGAATTCCAAAACGCTAATTTTTAAAGCGAGAAAAGGTCAGCAAGCCCGTCTGAGAGGCTCGATCTGTGTCACAAGCTGGTTCACCTCTTTCACGAGGCTGGTCGGCAGACATGGCTTAGGACAGAAGGCAGATTGTGGATAGACCTGCTCCAGCGTGCGGCCATCCGCATGGCCGGAGTGAAACACGAAAGGAATGTTGGTGTCTCTGAGCTTGTCGGCAACCGGAAATACGTCGCCATCGACAAGTCGTACATCCAGAATGGCGCAGGTTGGCTTGTTCTCTTCAAGGTAGGAAAGCGCTTCAGCCGTGCTGGGAAAAGGTCCTGCAACGGTCCAACCCTCGTCTTCGAGAGTCATCTGGATATCCATTGCCACGAATGTTTCGTCTTCAACAAGCAGTACAGTTTTATGCGACATGTCGAACCTTGATCGGCATCGTCAGAGTGTGGGTCAGCCCGTCTCCAACGATATCAGTTGAGACCGTGCCCCCGAGTTGCCTCGCAGCGCCAGCCAGAAGAACTGTTCCAAATCCAGCTTCTCCTGGGGCCTCAACGGCCTCAGTGCCGATTTCGTTCCATATCAAACGAATCTCTTCATTAGCTTCTTCCCAATGAATGTGCAGCTTGCCATCCGGCTTGCTCAAAATGCCGTGCTTGAGGGCATTCGTAGACCATTCGTGCAGAATGAGTGTCAGCGGCGTGATGAAGTTGACGGAGATCAGCAACTCACCGCCCTTGATGTCCATCGTCGCGTGTTGGTTATAGGGCGTCAGAATTGTTTCGATGAGATCATGGATGCGAACGGCAGATGTGCGTTTCTGGTTGGATGCAAGCGAATGCGCGCTTCCCAGCGCCAGAATCCGCCCCTCGACATCCTGCACCAACCCACCCACTGACTCGTGCTTGCGCGCCGCCATGCGCAGAATGCCGCCAATCATCGCGAAAAGGTTTTTGACGCGGTGGTTCATCTCGTTCAGCATCAATTCGCGAGCTTCTGAAAGCTCGTATTCGGCGGTCACATCCACACTCACGCCAATCACCCGCCCGGGGTTGCTTTCGTTCACATGGCGCGCAAAGGTTTTCAGCCAGCGTGGCTGGCCGTCATGGCTGGTGATGCGGGATGTCAGCTCGAATCCCGTATGGTCATCGATTGCCGTTTCCAGCGCCTTGCGCAGTTGCTGGCGGTCTGTGTCGCTGAAGCTTTCCAGCACCGCCTGAAGTGCCGGTGTTCCATCGCGGGTCTGAAGCAGCTCCATCGCCGTTCCGCCCAGCACGAACTCACCCCGGTCAGGCAGGAATTCCCACACGCCAATGCCTGCTGCCTCGATTGCAAGCTGATACCGCTCCCGTTCGGCGTTCAGCTGGCTTTCAACCCGCAGCGCGTGCGAAATGTCGGTCATGATGATGGTCGCGCCGTCTATCGTGCCATCGGCGGTGCGATAGGGAAGAATGCGCAGCGAAAATGTCCGCTCCTGCTCGCTGTCATTGACGGTTTGGTTATATTCCACGCCGTCTTCCATCACGGCATGGACGCGGGTGGAAAAGTCGAGAGACGGGAACCGGCTCGCCACCTCAAACAGCGGGCGTCCACGGTCGGTCGGCTGCAACGGGAATATGGCTGTGGCCGCACGTGTGTAGGAGCGCAGCCGCATGGCGCTATCCAGCACGATGACGGCAAGGCTGGTGGAATCGAAGAAATTCCGCAGGTCCGTATTGGCAACCGTCACCTCATCGACCTTGGTCTTCAGCTCGTCATTGACGGTCGATAGTTCCTCATTGGTCGATTGAAGCTCCTCGTTCATCGACATCATTTCTTCGTTGGAGCTCTTCAGCTCCTCATTGGCCGTTTCCAGCTCTTCGGTGGCGGAGCGCAGCCTGTGCTTTGCCAGACGCAGTTCCCGTTCCAGCGCCTCGACATGGTCGTCGCCCGGTTCCAGTTCCACCAGCTCGCTGGCTTCCAGCGGCGTAAACACCGATGTTTCCTGAAAAACGAGCAGACAGGTGTCGCCGTCGAGAGGATCGCAGATGATCTCCGTCTTCAGAGACCCGAAATCCGTCAACACATCCACATTGCGGGCAATGATCCGCTTGCCACTGGCACGCGCCTGCCGCACCAGAGCACCCAGATTTTCCCTAACGCCGGGACGCGCAAGCGCAGCCGCGCTGGTTTCGCTGGCGCCGGTCGGAAATTCGAAGAAGCGGCTCAGGCGCCCGTAGGCGGCAACGATCTGCCCGTCATTGTCCAGCACCACGCTTGCCGGAACATAGCGCTCAAGCAGCTTGGATGCGGCAAGTTGCTCGATCGGTTCGGGCGTGCGGGGCACTTGCCCACGCGATTGAGCGGAGCGTCTGGCATTCTGCTCGCCGGGCAGCGGAATAGGGTATGTCGGAGAGCCGGGAAGGCGTTCGAACAGTCTGGCTTTCTGGTCGATGACGGAAAACACAGTGTCGAACCGACCAACGGTTTCAGACGAGCCGAGAAACAGAAAGCCGCCCGGGCGGATCGCATAATGCAGAAGCGGCATGACCGTTTTCTGCAACTTGTCGTCAAAATAGATTAGCAGGTTGCGGCAGGACACCAGATCGACCTTGGAAAAAGGAGGATCCTTGATCAGGCTATGGCCGGAAAACCGGATCATATCGCGGATCTGGCCAACGAAATTGAACCGCTCCTTGTGCGGAATGACATATTGCTCCTGCAATTCATGCGGTATGTCGGCCAGCTGCGCGATCGGATAGGAGCCTTCTCGCGCAATCCTCAGCATGCTTTCGTCAATATCGGTCGCAAAAATCTGGACATTGCACGGTAGGTTGAGGGTTTTGGCGGCCTGCGCAAACAGAATGGCAATCGTATAGGCTTCCTCGCCGCTGGAGCAGCCGGGTATCCAGACCCGCACACCCTCCTGGCTGCCGGCAGAATCCTGCATCAGCCTCGTAATGGCATGTTCGTTCAGCACATCGAAGGACGAGCGATCACGGAAAAACCGGGTCACATTGATCAGAAGATCACGAAACAGCGCCTCGCATTCGTCGTGGTCGCGCTGTACCCGCTGCAGATATTCATAGCCTCGGCTGATGCCCAGCACATGCATGCGCCGCTCGACCCGCCGCACGAAGGTGGTCTGCTTGTAACCGGCGAAATCATGACCGATGGTGCGGCGCAGTGCCGAGCACAGGTCATCGACAATGTCGGCAACGTCATTGCGTTCCCGCTCTTCCGCACTCTGGTTCTTGCGGAAGAAAAAGCCGCCAATGCAGGACAGGATCTGCTGCGGTGGCTTCACGAAATCCACAAGCCCGGTGCCGGTGGCAGAAACCGGCATGCCATCGTATTTGGCAGTCGAAGGCTCTTGAACGACGCAGAGGCCACCATTTTCCTTGATGGCGCGCAGCCCAGTCGAGCCATCTGCACCGGTGCCGGACAGAATGACACAGGCCGCATTTGATTGCTGGTCGTTTGCCAGCGATATGAAGAAATCGTCGATGGGACGGCGCAAGCCGCGTGGCTGCGCGAAATCATTGAGAACAAGGCGCCCCTGTTCGATGCTCAGGCCCTTGCCCGGAGGGATGATGAAAACCGTATCAGCCGTGATGGCTTCGCCACCCTCGCATTGCAGCACATCCAGCTTCGTGTGCCGGTCCAGAAGCTCTGCCAGCATGCTTTCATGGTGCGGATCAAGATGTTGCACGACCACAAGGGCAAGCCCGGTCGGAAAATCGGCTGCGGTCAGCATTTCACGCAGAGCTTCCAGGCCACCAGCAGAAGAGCCTACGCCGACAACGGGCACGGAATGAGCGATATTTTCCTGAGACAAAATGGGTCCTTGAAATGTCCTAAGCTGGAACGATCAAAAAACGGGAACGATCAATACGGGGTGTTTTGTTCCAGTTCCGCCAAAGTGAGTTTTGCCTGAGCAATCGTGTTGGTGGAGTTTGCAATCATCGCAAGGGTTCCCTCGATCATGATGTTGTGGTCATCAAGCAGCGGCTTGAGCGTCTTCAGCGTGTCGTCTAGTTCCAGGTCATAGGCCTGGAGCAGGTGCTTGTGAGCACGGCTGACATCGAACTGTGAGGCAAGGATGTAGCGGACCTGTCCCGAGTTTGCCTTCAACTTCGACATGAAGAGCAAATTCACAAAAGGACTGCTGTCCTTGCGAAAATTGACGATGGTCGTGCGCATTGTCGCTGGACCGTCGGCTTTGAGAAATGCGTGGATCTTGCCACGAGCCTCGGTGTTGGGCGCATTCGTTCCGTTCTGGCTGGTCTGCAGCATTCGGCAGTTTTTACCAACCACGTCGTCGCTGCCATAGCCCGTCAAGGTGCAGAATTTCTGGTTCACCAAGGCAAGGTGCTGGTCACCGCCAGCGTGGGACAGAGCAAGGGCGATAGTCGATTTTTGGAAGAAATCCTGAAGGGGAGGATCAATCTCTAGCAGTGGCCTATCGCTCTTCGTTCATATCTGGGTATTCGTTTTTATTATAATATTCTTCTTCATGAAAGGTTTCAGCGGTGAAATTAAGACGGCTGTGCTGCCGACGCATTCCGGGCGGCGGTATGGTCGGTCAGGGCGTAACAGTTTGCACATCTTATTGCGCTAAGTTGCCCTTGGGTTTCATCTGCGCGTCTCGAACGCGCGGGGGTAAAGGGTGTTGGGCATGACATGCAGAACGGATTTCGTGGCACGCAAATTGATGGCTCTGGCTGCGGACAGCCGAGGCGCGACGGCCATCGAATACGGCCTTATCATCGGTATCATCGCTGCTTCCCTGATTTTGGGCATGGAAAGCATTCGAGATAATCTGCTGGCGATCTTCAAGCTTATTAGCGATACGCTCGCCAACTCACTCGCCTGATTTCCTATTCGTCACCGCGCTTCGGCAGCTTGATTTCGGTTGTTTTCAACGCATCGGCCAGCCGTGTCTTGGCAGAGCCGGGTCTCAGTGGCTTCTGCTGGCTCTCATGCGGGGCCCATCCCGATACGAAGATGATCGAGAATGTCGCGCGGATGCGGCCATCGGGATCACTGTATCTTTCCGCATATAATTCCGCTGCGCGCATCAAAAAACTGCGGTTCAGCGGTCTTTTGCTGCGTCCCATCATCGGATTGGCCATGCCCATGGCGCGCAGGTCACGCATCAGCGGCAGGATGGAATCGTAGCGCACCGTATAGGTTTCCGTATCCGTCACCGGCAGCGCAAAGCCCGCCCGCTGCAACAGGGCGCCAACATCGCGCACATCGGCAAAGGGTATGACACGGGGGCTTGCGCCGCCGCTCATCTCCGCCTCGGTCGATAGCAGAACATCACGCAATTCCTGCAAAGTGCCAGCACCGGGAATGGCGGCCATGAAAAGCCCGTCGGGCTTCAGGGCGCGGCGGATCTGGATCAGGGTGCCCGGCGTGTCGTTGGTGAGATGCAGGCTGAGCGGCGAAACCACCAGATTTTGCGATTGCGGCTCAAGCGGCAGATGCTCGATGGGTGCCACCAGCATCTGCTCATCGCCGTCTGCGAAAGCCGCATCGATCTCAACGCGGCTGACGCTCCCGACCTTGCCGGTTTCCAGTAGGCGTTTGGCCGTTATGCCTGTCGCGCCATGCAGCTCCACGGCATTGTCGAAATGCCGTTCGATAATGGCGATGCGGTCGGCGAGTTCATCCGCTGTTATATCCAGCAGAAACGCAGCTTTGTCATCGCGGGAGCGCCAGGCGCGCATGCGGTTCTTTTCGATCAAGCCTGTGTCAAAAACGATATCCATGCCGTCATCCATCCAAATTTTGCTATCGCAAAGGCACCCGTTCGGGCCTATTGTCAACCTCATGGTCCAGTGGGAAAAGCCTGTTGCAAGCGATGCCGGGGTGGGTGTGCTGCGCGCCGTCTGGCGTGCGGTGGCCGATCTCGTCTATCCTCCATCCTGCGTGGGGTGTGGCTGCAAGACCAGACAGGGCGGTGCCCTGTGCCCGATCTGCTGGGTGGACGTTCAGTTCATCGAGCGGCCCTATTGCGAGGTGCTCGGCATTCCCTTTGCGCGTGACCACGGCCCCGGAATCCTGTGCGCCCAGGCGGTTGCTGAACCGCCGCCCTTTGAGCGCCTGCGTGCAGCCACGGTGCATGATGGCCCCGCCCGAAAGCTCGTCCATCAGCTCAAATATATGGATCGCACCGACCTTGCGCAACTCATGGCGCGCTGGATGCTGCGCGCCAGCGACGGCGCGGTTGCAGGCTGTGACTGCATCGTACCGGTGCCACTGCACAGGCGACGCTTCCTCGCGCGCCGCTTCAATCAGTCTGCCGAGCTTGCCCGGCATGTGTCTGTTCTCGCCAACAAGCCTCTTGTCGCATCTGCCCTTGTCCGCATCAAACCGACCAGCCGGCAGGTCGGCCTTTCGGCGCGGGCGCGCAAGAAAAATGTGCGCGGTGCCTTTGCCATTGCGCCTGGCCGCGAGTCCGACTTCGTGGGCAAGCGCGTTGTTCTGGTGGATGATGTCTACACCACAGGAGCCACGGTTGCAGCCGCTGCACGCCGCCTGAAGAAGGCAGGTGCCCGCGACGTCACCGTTTTGACCTTTGCAATGGCGATTTCCGGTCCTATATGAAACGTCAGAACATGTGGTTTTATCAAGAGTGCAAGGACCGATAACAATGGCATCCGTCACGATTTACACACGCGATCTCTGCGGCTTTTGCGCCCGCGCCAAGTCTCTTCTGCAGAGCAAGGGCGTTGCCTTCACCGAGTACAATGCCACCGAAAACCCTGATTATCGACAGGAAATGATGGATAAATCCGGTCGCAACACTTTCCCGCAAATCTTCATCGGTGAAAACCATGTCGGCGGCTGTGACGATCTTCACGCGCTGGACCGCGATGGCAAGCTCGATCCGCTTCTGGCCGCCTAAGACAAGCGCGATATTCCAATAAAAAGACGTGAAAAAGGGACCGAACAGATGAGCTTCAGGGCCGCAGCAATCCAGATGTGCTCAGGCACAGACCCCAAGACCAACGCCGCGGCAATGGAACGCCTCATTCGTGAAGCGGCGGAGCAGGGCGCTGTCTATGTTCAGACACCTGAGATGACCGGTGCGATCCAGAAGGACCGCGATGCTCTGCGCGCATGCCTGAAAGACGAGAAGGGCGATATCATTGTGCTCACGGCGGCAAAGCTTGCGCGTGAACTCGGCATTTACGTCCATGTCGGCTCGACCGCCATCGCCCGCACCGATGGTAAGATCGCCAATCGCGGCTTCCTGTTTGCGCCCGATGGCGAGCGCATCTGCACCTATGACAAGATCCATATGTTCGATGTGGATCTGGACAATGGCGAGAGCTGGCGCGAAAGCTCGGCCTATGAACCGGGCACGGAAGCGCGCGTCGCAGACTTTCCGCTTGCCAAATTCGGCTTTGCCATCTGCTACGACGTGCGCTTCCCGGCACTGTTTCGGGCCGAAGCACTAGCGGGAGCCGAAATTCTGACGGTGCCTGCCGCCTTCACAAAGCAGACGGGACAAGCCCATTGGGAAGTCCTGCTGCGCGCCCGCGCTATCGAAAACGGTGCCTTCGTCATCGCGGCGGCGCAAGCCGGCACGCATGAGGATGGCCGCGAAACCTTCGGCCACTCGATGGTCATCGATCCCTGGGGCAATGTGCTGGCGTCAGCCGGTGGCGAGGGGGAAGAGATCGTCTATGCCGACATCGATCCATCCGCTGTGGCGGGTGCACGCGCCAAGATCCCCAATCTGAAAAACGCCCGGGATTTCAACCTCGATACGGTCATCAACACCGTCATTGCAGGGGCGGGCGCGCAGTGATCCGCTACGCGCTCAATTGCGAACAGGCCCATGAGTTTGAGGGCTGGTTTTCCGGTAGCGCGGATTTTGACGGCCAGCTTCAACGCGGGCTGGTCACCTGCCCTGTGTGCGGCTCACCGAAAGTCGGCAAGATGCTGATGGCACCCTCTGTTTCCACGGCCCGAGAACGGGAGCAAACGCGCACTTTGGCCATGGATACGGCGCAGAAACAGGCTTTCGCCAAGATCAAGGAAACGCTCGCCAGCATCCGCGCCAATGCGGAAGATGTGGGCGATAAATTTCCCGAGGAAGCCCGCAAGATCCATTACGGCGAAAAGGAAGAGCGTGGCATCATCGGGCAGGCCTCGCCGCAGGAAGCCAAGGCGCTGATAGAGGAAGGCATCGCCGTTGCGCCGCTGCCCGTCCTGCCGGATGATGTGAACTGAGGCGTCGTCACGCCGGGCGCTTGGCCAGAACCATGTAGTTCACGTCCATGTCGGGTGACAGGTTCCAGCGATCCTGCAACAGATTGTAGAACACGCCCGTGCGGTGAATGATATGCATACCGTTGGCGACGACAGGCTTTTCCAGTTCGTCCGGGCGCACCAGCTTTTCATATTGGTGGGTTCCGCGCGGCAGCCAGCGAAGCACGTTTTCAGCTGCAAAAATCGCCAGCGCCCGCGCTTTCAGCGTTCTGTTGATGGTGGCTGCAAACATCAGCCCACCGGGCCGCACAATCTTCGTGCAGGTCGAGATGAACAGGTCGACATCGGCCACATGCTCAACCACCTCCATGTTGAGAATAATGTCGAAGGTCTCGCCAGCCTCAAACAGCTGTTCGGCTGTCACGGCGCGGTAATCAACCTCAACATTGTTTTCGCGTGCGTGGGTGGAAGCGATACCGATGTTCTTTTCCGATGGGTCGGCTCCCACCACATTGGCGCCCATGCGTGCCAAGGGCTCAGATAGAAGGCCGCCACCGCAGCCAATATCGAGCACGCGCAAACCTTCGAGCGGGCGATGCGCTTTGGGGTCACGCCCAAAATTCTCGCAGGCGCGGTTGCGAATATAGTCGAGTCGCACGGGGTTGAACTTGTGCAGCGGACGGAATTTTCCCGTCGGGCTCCACCACTCCGCAGCCATGGCTGAAAACCGGTCCACTTCACTCTGGTCGACGGTGGTCTTTGCGGCTTCGCTCATGGTGTGCTCCTTCTTGTCCTGCCTCCTGAAGTCGGATGCCTGACCCTCGAAGTCAAGGGGGTGGGGGCTGCTGCGCCCTGTTGTCGCGGGCCAAAGGAACCGATTTCACGGGATTTCCGTTTCATGCTGCGTTCATCATCGGGCGCGTATTTTCACACGGTTGAATGCCTGTAACGGCGACCAAGCCTTTTGCTTGAGGGAGAATGAACGTGAAGAAGAAACTGTTTGGGGCTTTTGCGCTGCTCGCGCTTGTCGCCGCCCCGGCACTCGCGCAAGCGGCGACACAAGGCTTTTCCACCGCTAACGTCAATATGCGTTCTGGTCCCAGCACCGCCTATCCAGCTGTTGTCGTCATTCCCAATGGCGCACCGCTGACAATCCACGGCTGCCTGTCTGATACACCATGGTGTGACGTATCGTTCAGCTATGGCCGTGGCTGGGTTGCCGGACGTTATGTTCAGGCCATCTATCGCCAGAACCGCGTCTACGTCGAGCCACGTTATTACCGTGACCTCGGCGTGCCCGTCATCACCTTTGAAGCCGGACGCTACTGGGACAGATATTACCGCGACCGCGATTTCTATCGTGAACGTGACCGTTGGCGTCGCCCCGCCGGTGGCGGATACTGGACTGCACCGCCGCCACCACGCGGTGGCTATGATCGTCCGCGTCCACCACGCGACGAATGGCGTGATCAGCGAGACCGTGACCCACGCGGTCGTGGTCCAAATGATGGCCGCTGGGAAGAGCGCTACGGCGACTGGAACCAGAACGACCGCCCACGCCCGCCACGCGATAATGATCGCCCGCGCTGGGATAACGACAATCGCGACCGCGATCGTGACCGCCCACGGTGGGACAATGACAATCGTGACCGCGACCGCAACAGAGACCGCGACATGAACAGAGACCGGGATATGAACCGGGATCAGAACCGCGACGCGATCGACCAGCGCCGTCAAAATGACGAAGGCAGCCGTCGTCCTGGTGTCAATCAGCCGCCACGGCCACCCGAGGGTGGTCAGCAGTTTGGCTGCATCATCGGCTCTCCGGGCTGCGAAGCCCCTCGATAAGATCGATAGTTGAAAACGAAAAAACCCGGCGGATCATATCCGCCGGGTTTTTGTTTAGGTGCGATCATTTTTTCTTTGGAGCGCGCTTTTCAAAAGGCTTGTCTTTCTTGCCTTCGAACTTCGCTGGTCTGTCACCAGCGGGCGCCTTCTTCTTCCAAGGCTTGTCTTCCGTGCGGCGTTCACCGCTCGGTGCTGGCTTGGCGTCGAATTTCTTCTGCGCTCTTGGCGGGCGCGTGTCTTCACGGTTGGCACCCGTCATATCGGGCTTGCCGTCCATGGCCTTCACGCGAATGCCTTTTTCCAGCATCATGTCCTTGCCAAGCGCAGATGTGAAGCGCTCAACCGCGTCGGCGGCCAACTCCACATAGGTCTCGGTCTGCTGCATGCGGATCGCGCCAATATCCTGACGTGTCAGCTTGCCAAAGCGGCACAGCATTGGAATGAGCCAGCGTGGCTCGGCATTCTGCTTGCGGCCAACAGACAGCGTAAACCAGCCGCTGTCGGAAAAGTCGGAACGATCCCGGCGTGGCTCGTTATTTTCAACGGTTTCGAAACCGTCGCGGCGTGGCTTGCGGCTACCATCCAGCGAAACTTCGGCAATGTCCTCAGGTGCGGAACGACCCGCATGGTAAAGACGCACGAAAGCGGCGGCGACCTTTTCGGCGCCGTGCTGTTCCAGCAGCTTGTTGACGAAATCGCGCTCGTCATCACCAACATTTTCCATCAGCGAAGCGTCGGCCAGAAGGCGTTCGCCATCGCGTTCGGTAATCTCTTCGGCAGATGGTGGGCGAACCCAGGCCGGGCTGACCTTGGCACCTTCGAGAAGGCGCTCGGCCTTGCGGCGCTGGCTCATCGGCACCACGATGGCGCTGATACCCTTCTGTCCGGCACGGCCAGTACGGCCTGAGCGGTGCAGAAGCGTATCGGAATTGGTCGGTAGATCGGCATGGATAACCAATTCGAGGCCGGGCAGATCGATACCGCGAGCAGCAACGTCTGTCGCCACGCAAACGCGGGCACGGCCATCGCGCATGGCCTGCAGCGCATGTGTGCGCTCGTTCTGGCTCAATTCGCCAGACAGTGCCACGACGGAGAAGCCGCGATTGTTCAGGCGGGCAGTCAGATGGTTGACGGCGGCGCGGGTGGAGCAGAACACGATGGCATTGCGGGCTTCATAAAAGCGCAGCGCATTGATGATGGCGTTCTCGCGGTCGGATGGTGAAACCACCATGGCGCGGTATTCGATATCGACGTGCTGCTTCTGCTCGGATGTCGTTGCAACGCGCACGGCATTCTTCTGGTAGCTTTCGGCAAGCTTCGCAATCGAGCGCGAAACCGTGGCCGAGAACATCAGCGTGCGGCGCTCCGCTGGCGATTCTTCCAGAATGAATTCCAGATCTTCGCGGAAACCAAGGTCGAGCATTTCGTCGGCCTCATCCAGCACCACGGCGCGAATGGACGAAAGGTCCAGCGCCTTGCGCTTGATGTGGTCGCAAAGACGACCGGGTGTGCCAACGATGATGTGGGCACCGCGTTCCAGCGTGCGGCGCTCGGCGCGGATATCCATTCCGCCAACGCAAGACGCAATGGAAACGCCAGTGAACTCGTAAAGCCATTCCAGCTCGCGCTTCACCTGCATCGCAAGTTCGCGGGTTGGGGCAATGGCGATGCCGAGTGGCGCACCGGCGGGGCCGAAGCGGCCGTTCTTCTGCAGCAATGTCGATGCAATGGCCATGCCGAAGGCAACGGTCTTGCCAGAGCCCGTCTGGGCGGAAACAAGCGCGTCCTGTCCTTCCAGTTCAGGCGCAAGCATCGCCTTCTGAACAGGTGTCAAATCTTTATAGCCGCGTTTTTCCAACGCCTGTGCAATCGCCGGGGCGATACCCTGGGTTTCTGTCATATACCGTCTTTCGGATATTGGGCTGCCTGCATCCGCTTGAAACCATTAGATGATAAGGGTTATAAAGCAGCCGATACGGGCCATTTCGGCCATTCAGCCAGTTGTAATTGACGCGCTCATACTGGAAATGTTGACGTTTGTACAGGCCACAGCGGTACGGTTGACGCATTGAAACACGCCTGTCGGGTCGCAGCGCCTCTTCAAAGGCGTACCGCACAGTCCATAAACGGCATTGCGTGGGCCATGCCTTTTCGATATGAGACCGGCAACTTGAGGCTTTTTTAAACGAAAAGCCGGCTGGGTTGTGCTCTTGTCCGCTGCATCTGGCGGCAAATTGGGATGGTACTGGTCAACTATGGCTCGCATTGTCATGAAATTCGGCGGCACGTCCGTCGCAAATCTCGAACGCATTCATAATGTCGCGCGGCATGTGAAACGTGAGGTGGATGCTGGCCATGAAGTGGCCGTTGTCGTGTCCGCCATGTCCGGCAAAACCAACGAGTTGGTGGACTGGGTTCAGAACACGCCGAAGGTCGCCGGTTCCAAGGAAACGTCCTTTTACGATGCGCGGGAATATGATGCGATCGTGGCCTCGGGTGAGCAGGTCACATCCGGTCTTCTGGCCATCGCCTTGCAGTCCATGGGCATCAATGCCCGCTCATGGCAGGGCTGGCAGATCCCGATCCGCACCGACAACGCCCATGGCGCCGCCCGCATTCTCGATATTGATGGCTCTGATATCGTTCGCCGCATGGGCGAAGGTCAGGTGGCCGTTGTTGCCGGTTTCCAGGGCCTCGGCCCGGATAACCGCATTGCGACGCTTGGTCGTGGCGGCTCCGATACGTCGGCTGTTGCCATCGCCGCTGCCGTCAAGGCAGACCGTTGCGATATCTATACCGATGTCGATGGCGTCTACACCACCGATCCACGCATCGTGCCGAAGGCGCGCCGCCTGAAGAAGGTGGCATTTGAAGAAATGCTGGAAATGGCGTCACTTGGCGCGAAGGTTCTGCAGGTTCGCTCGGTCGAGCTTGCCATGGTGCACAAGGTTCGCACCTTCGTGCGCTCCAGTTTCGAGGATCCTGATGCTCCGGGCATGGGTGACCTTATCAATCCGCCCGGTACTTTGATTTGTGACGAGGAAGAAATCGTGGAACAGGAAGTCGTAACCGGCATCGCCTATGCCAAGGATGAAGCACAAATCTCGCTGCGCCGCTTGTCAGATCGGCCGGGTGTTTCTGCTGCCATTTTCGGACCTTTGGCTGAAGCCCATATCAATGTCGACATGATCGTGCAGAACATCTCTGAAGATGGCTCGCGCACCGACATGACCTTTACCGTGCCATCGGGCGATATGCCCAAGGCCATCAAGGTTCTGGAAGACAACAAGACGCAGATCGGTTTTGACGTCGTTCAGAGCGAGACGGGTCTGGCCAAGGTGTCGGTCATCGGCATCGGCATGCGCAGCCATGCGGGTGTTGCTGCAAGCGCTTTCAAGGCACTTGCTGAAAAAAACATCAACATCAAGGCCATCACAACATCGGAAATCAAGATTTCCATTCTTATTGACGGTGCCTACGCGGAACTTGCAGTTCGTACTTTGCATTCTGCTTACGGTCTGGATAAGAGTTGATTCTGTAACGTCGATACACGTCATCCGATTCTTTTGTTGATGATGACGTGTTGACGTTGCATCGACTGCGCATCCCTGCCGTCCGGCTTGCTGTGCAGGCTTTGTTTTGGTGGATCCTTTCATGCGGGTCGTCTTGGCGCGCATGCGAAGGTGTCAGGGAGCACCGCAATGAGAGACCTTTCTGCAGGTCCACGCGTTCTTCTCAAGCGGCTTCGCGAGATGATGGCGGAGCACCTTGAGCCACAGGAACGCCTCGACCAGATCGTTCGGCAAATCGCCAGCAACATGGTGGCGGAGGTGTGCTCCGTCTATGTTCTGCGCTCCGACAGCGTGCTCGAGCTTTACGCCACCGAAGGTTTGAACAAGGATGCCGTGCATCTTGCCCAGCTGAAAATGGGGCAAGGTCTTGTCGGCACCATCGCCGCATCGGCCCAGCCGCTCAATCTTTCCGATGCGCAGGCGCATCCTGCATTCCGCTATCTCCCTGAAACGGGTGAAGAAATTTATCATTCCTTCCTGGGCGTGCCGATTTTGAGATCCGGTCGCACTCTTGGCGTTCTTGTCGTTCAGAACAAGACCAGCCGAACATACCGGGAGGACGAAGTTGAAGCGCTTGAAACAACCGCAATGCTCATTGCGGAGATTGTGGCGAGCGGTGAATTGAAAAAAATCACCCGCCCCGGCGTGGAACTGGACCTGACACGGGCCGTCTCCATCAAAGGCGATGCCTATGGCGAAGGCATTGGCCTTGGTCACGTTGTTCTGCATGATCCCCGCATCGTCGTTACCAATCTTCTCAATGAAGATGCCGAAATGGAAACCCGCCGCCTAGCGGAAGCCATCGGCTCTCTTCGCCTGTCCATTGATGACATGCTCCAGCGCCGCGATGTCGCCACCGAAGGCGAGCACCGCGAGGTTTTGGAAACATACCGCATGTTTGCCCATGATCAGGGCTGGGTGCGGCGCATGGAAGAGGCCATCCGCAACGGTCTGACGGCGGAAGCCGCTGTGGAGAAGGTCCAGAGCGATACCAAGGCGCGCATGATGCGCCTGACCGATCCCTATCTGCGCGAGCGGATGCATGATTTCGACGATCTTGCCAACCGTCTGTTGCGTCAGTTGATGGGCTTTGGCATTCGTGGTCCGGAACAGGATTTCCCGGCGGATGCTATCGTTCTCGCCCGCGCCATGGGTGCGGCGGAACTTTTGGATTACCCGCGTGAAAAACTTCGCGGTCTCGTTCTGGAAGACGGCGCGGTCACCAGCCACGTCGTCATCGTGGCGCGTGCCATGGGCATCCCCATCATCGGGCAGGCAGCGGGCATCGTCGCGCTCGCGGAAAACAACGACCCCATCATCATCGATGGTGATGACGGACAGGTGCATCTTCGCCCCGTCGCCGATTTGCAGCGTGCCTATGAGGAAAAGGTTCGTCTGCGAGCCAAGCGTCAGGAGCAATTCCGGGCGCTGCGCGATGTCGAACCTGTGACCAAGGACGGTGTCCGGGTCGATCTGAAGATGAATGCCGGACTGCTGGTCGATCTGCCGCAGCTGGAAGAATCCGGTGCTGACGGTATCGGCCTGTTCCGCACCGAGCTGCAGTTCATGATCGCATCGAACATGCCGAAGGGCGAGGAGCAGGAAGCCTTCTATCGTAGCGTTTTGCGCAACGCCAAGGGCAAGCCGGTCACCTTCCGCACGCTGGATATTGGCGGCGATAAGGTCGTCTCCTATATGCGCGGCCAGGAAGAGGAAAACCCGGCTCTCGGCTGGCGCGCCATCCGTCTTTCGCTGGATCGCCCCGGCCTGATGCGCACGCAGATGCGCGCTCTTTTGCGTGCGGCGTCTGGTGCTGAATTGCGCATCATGCTGCCCATGATCACGGAAGTGGCCGAAATTCGCGCCGCCCGTGAGCTGTTCCAGAAGGAAGTGCAGCACCTGTCGAAATTCGGCCATTCTCTGCCGCGCAAGCTGCAATTCGGCGCCATGCTCGAAGTGCCCTCATTGATGTGGCAGCTGGATGAGCTGATGTCGGAGGTCGATTTCGTCTCGGTCGGCTCCAACGACCTTTTCCAGTTCACCATGGCGGTGGATCGCGGCAATGCCCGCGTGTCGGATCGCTTCGATAATCTCGGCAAACCCTTCCTGCGTATTCTGCGCGATATCGTGCGCGCCGGAGACCGCAACAACACCAAGGTCACGCTGTGCGGAGAGATGGCGAGCAAGCCGCTTTCCGCCATGGCACTGATCGGCCTTGGCTTCCGCTCCATCTCCATGTCTCCCACATCCATCGGCCCGGTGAAGGCCATGTTGCTGGGGCTGGATGTCGGACTGTTGTCTGAGGAGCTGGAAGCGGCGCTGGACGATCAAAAGTCAGTGGAAAGTCCGCGCCAGCTGCTTTTGCGCTTTGCCGCGACCCATTCTATCCCTATCTGAGAACCAACAGAAATTGGAGTGCGTGACAGGTGGCTAAGCTCCCCGTCGAAAAAATGCGTGAGCTTGAGCGTCGTTTCGGTGAAATCGAAGCGCGCATGGCATCCGGCCCTGCGGCAGATGTCTATGTGAAGCTAGCGTCGGAATACTCGGAATTGCAGCCGGTCGTCAAAACCATCCGCGAATACGAAAAGGCGCTTGCCGAAACAGCTGATCTGGAAGCGATTGCCGCCGATAGATCCAGCGACAAGGACATGCGCGATCTCGCCGAAGCCGAGCTTCCCGAGCTGCAAGCCCAGATCGAGCAGCTTGAGAAGGACATGCAAATCCTTCTTCTGCCCAAGGATGCTGCCGACGAGAAAAGCGCCATCGTTGAAATTCGCGCTGGCACCGGCGGTTCGGAAGCGGCGCTTTTCGCGGGCGATCTGTTTCGCATGTATGAACGCTTCTCAAGCACCAAGGGCTGGAAGGTGGAAATTCTCTCTGCCAGCGAAGGCGAAGCAGGCGGCTACAAGGAAATCATCGCGACGATTACCGGGCGCGGTGTGTTTTCCAAGCTGAAATTCGAATCCGGCGTTCACCGCGTCCAACGCGTGCCGGATACCGAGGCCAGCGGGCGCATTCACACCTCTGCGGCAACCGTCGCCGTTCTGCCGGAAGCCGAAGAGATCGACATCGAAATCCGCCCCGACGATATCCGCATCGATACGATGCGCGCATCCGGCGCCGGTGGCCAGCACGTCAACACCACGGACTCCGCTGTTCGCATCACCCACCTGCCAACGGGGTTGATCGTCACCAGTTCGGAAAAGTCGCAGCACCAGAACCGCGCCAAGGCCATGCAGGTTCTGCGCTCGCGCCTTTACGATATCGAGCGTCAGAAGGTCGATAGCGAACGGTCTGCAGACCGAAAGAGCCAGGTGGGTTCGGGCGATCGCTCCGAGCGCATTCGCACCTATAACTTCCCGCAGGGGCGCGTGACTGATCACCGCATCAACCTCACGCTCTATAAGCTGGACCGCATGATCGAAGGCGATATCGATGAGATGGTCGATGCGCTGATTGCCGATTATCAGGCCGGTCAGCTCGCCCAGCTTGGCGAACAGCAGTGACGAAGCCCGTCAGCACGCTCGTTGCAGAGGTGCGCAAACGCCTGGAAACAGCAGGTGTTGCCGATCCCGTGACGGATACGAGGCTGCTGATCGGTAGCGTCATCGGCTTTTCGTTGACGGATTTCGTGCTGAATGGCGCCCGCATCGTAAGTGATGGCGAGGCAGCAAAGATCGAAACCATGGTTGTGCGCCGCGAGACGGGTGAGCCCGTCCACCGCATTCTCGGCCACCGGGAATTTTACGGTCTGGACCTCATCCTGTCATCTGGCACGCTGGAGCCAAGGCCGGATACGGAAGTGCTGGTCGATGCGCTTCTTCCGCACCTTCGCCGCATCGCCGTGCAAAAAGGGCAGGCGCGGGTTCTGGATATGGGAATCGGTACCGGTGCCATTTGCCTGGCGCTTCTGCACGAATGCCCGGAGGCATCGGGTGTCGGCAGCGATATTTCCCGCGATGCGATTGAAACGGCAGAAAAGAATGCGGTGCGGCATGGCCTGAGCACGCGTTTCAAGACCGTGGAAAGCGATTGGTTCGCGAATATTTCCGGGCGCTTTGACATCATCGTGTCGAATCCGCCCTATATTAAAAGCGCAGACATCGAAACGCTTGATCGCGATGTGCGCAATTTCGATCCCATGGCAGCGCTTGACGGTGGGGCGGATGGTCTTTTCCCATACCGTGTTATCGCTGAAAAAGCGGTGGATTATCTTGATGTTGGCGGTTTGATCGGGCTGGAAATCGGCTATGATCAGAAGGTGGATGTGATCGCCATTTTTGCAGGCTACGGATATTCCTGTGTGGAGGCAGTGAAGGATTACGGCAGCAACGACCGCGTTTTGCTCTTTTCCAGGCACGATTGACTGTCACGATGATGGTTATGTGCATGGATATTTTGCACAGCGAAAGAAAAGGCTTGGATTTCGAAAGGAAGCGGGCTAGTTTGCCCGCAACATGTTGGGTGGCTGAGGGCGAATTTAGATTCGCTGGGTTTTGATCAGTCCCGAAGCGGGTTTTTGTGGAAACCCTGAAGGCTGGGCATTCCCGGCATGTGATTCAGGAAACTTTGTTCGCAGGCAGCTCGATGCAGCATTTGCGCATCCGGGCATTAAACGCGAAGTCTTGGCCTTTTGGTGCACGTCGCGTAATGGGAGCAATTTCGGAAAACCGGACTTTGATACGCGTCCATCCGTCATTGTATCGTAACAACGAAATTATCAGAAAACAGAATTCAGGTGAGCAATTGATGAGGCCAGGACAGCAAAACAAGCGCGGCCGGGGGCGTGGTAGCAATAACAATGGCGGCGGCGGCGGTGGCAGCAGCGGTAGCAACAACAATAATAACTTCAATCGCAAGGGCGGCAATCCGCTCACGAGAAGCTATGACAGTTCTGGCCCTGATGTTAAGATTCGTGGCACCGCCCAGCACATAGCCGAGAAATATTCCACGCTCGCACGTGATGCCCAAAGCTCTGGCGACCGCGTTATGGCTGAAAACTATTTGCAACACGCCGAACACTATAACCGTATCATTGCTTCGGCGCAGGCCCAGATGCAGGAACGCTTCCAGCGCGATGAGCGCGGCGAGTTCCAGCAGGAACGCGACGGCGACGATATGGATGGCGATGACAATGATGACGTCATTGTTTCCATGCCCGGCCAGCATGATCAGCAGGACCAGCAGCGCGCCCAGCGCAACGATCAGCCACAGCGCAATGATCAGGCCCAGCGTAACGACCAGCAAGAGCGTCAGGATCGCCCTGAAAGGCAGGAGCGCCCTGAGCGCGCCGAGCGTCAGGACCGCGGTGAACGCCGTGATCGTCGCGAGCGCCCCGCCCGGCCGGAACGCCAGCCCCGCGAGGAGCAGGAGGAGGTGGCTGCAGCGCCAGTTGCCGCACCCGTTTACGACGCAAGCTCTGCACCTCAGCCGGTCATCGAGGGTACGCCCAAGGAAGTAGCGGTCGAAGAGGAAGCGCAGGTTAACGCAACTGCGACGGAACGCGCACCGCGTCGTGCTCGCAGCGCCACGCCTCGCCCCCGTCGCCCACGCCGCACGGCTGGTGAAGACGGTGAAGCGGCGCCTGAAGGTGGCGAAGGCGGCGACGCCCCAACGCTGGAAAATGCTGGCGAATAAGCCAACTGACCCTTCTAAGTCATAAGTTTGAAAAACCCCGGTTCGCCGGGGTTTTTTCGTTTTCGGCGGTGAGATTGCGCATCTGAAAATAAACCCGTTGCAAAACAATGACTTATTCAAAAACACCGAAAAATCGATCTGCACTTTCTCAATGACGGGCGAATCGGCAGCACAATGCCCCCGTTCCGCCCTCGGATACACCGCAAGGCGTTGCGGCGAGGCGGAACCGGCGCTGGTGATGTTGAGGCTACGCAACCTTTCATCGCCGGGGTCTGGCAGCGATCTCCCCGGTGGTAACGGGTGAGGGGATAGCGCCGGTTTCGGACCGGCTGGCGCAATTTACTCCATGTTCGATCCGGCCTGACGCTTGCGCGTTGCGAATGCCTGACGGGTTCGTAAAGCGTCTGCGTCAGTCCGGTTTGTGCGCCACCGGGCGTACCGACAGCCCTCCGCCTATGGTCGAACGCGACCGGATGGCGGAACGGCGAAAGTTAGGCGGTACACAGGAACACGCTGCATCTGCCCTGTGCCAGAGATGGTGCGGACGGATCGTGAGGGACAGCATCGGCCAACAGCCTGTGTTTCACCTTGCGGAAAACGGATCGCCTTGGGTCCGCGCCTTGATCAATCGGCGCGGATTTCAGGCGAGGGAAGGTGTGGCCGAACTGGCAGGCGGTATCTTCAGGGATGCCGCCGCCCGGTATGGGAAGGGTTGGACCTTGGTCATGTCCGACCGGTTTTCGGGCAAGGTTCGCCCTCGCCATCCGGGAACAGCCAGCCATGGCAAGAGATCGTGGGCGGACACAAACCGCTGAACGGGGCGCTGAAAGGTGCCAATACTAAACTACCCTACGAGGCAACTTCCAGCGCCCCGTCCGACATACCCATGGCCTCAAATGGCGATGGTCACAATTGAGAAGATCAAGCCACGGGCAAAACATGCCGCGTGAACGGCGAAGCTTGGCCAAAGGGATTTCGGGGACTTTATAAGAGCGTTCGATCGACTTGGTGCTATCGCGTGAAATGCCACTCCCTCTCGTCTAAAAAATCAACGCAAGGCTTCATCCAGCCTCTTTAAACCTGCAAATTCGCGTACCATATCAAGCCTACCAGAACAGCGTGCCAAACCATCGGGCGGCATGTCGTTCAAGGCGATAGAAGCCTCTATATATAAAGGCCTTTTTCGCAGCGGGGCTTGCCGCTTCAGGGAGCCTCAACCCTAACATTCCAAACTGCGCCGAGATCGGGCAGGGCGGTAAAAGGAGTTATGAGATGAATATCGAAAAATATTCCGAACGCGTTCGCGGTTTTCTGCAATCTGCACAGACCTACGCGCTGAACGAAAACCACCAGCAATTTGCAGCCGAGCACGTCCTGAAGGTCCTGCTCGATGATGATCAGGGCATGGCAGCAGCCTTGATTGAGCGCGCCGGTGGCAACGCCAAGGAAGCGCGTCTCGCCAATGACGCGGCTCTTGCCAAATTGCCGAAGGTTTCCGGCGGCAATGGCGGTCTTTCACTGACCGGCCCCCTCGCCAAAGTCTTTTCCACTGCAGAAGACATCGCCAAGAAGGCCGGTGACAGTTTCGTCACGGTTGAGCGTCTTTTGCAGGCTCTTTCCGTTGAAACCTCCGCATCGACCTCCGCCTCCTTGAAAAAGGCTGGCGTGACAGCGCAGGCGCTTAACCAGGTCATCAATGATATCCGCAAGGGCCGCACCGCGGATGGTGCCAATGCCGAACAGGGCTTTGATGCGCTGAAGAAATATGCCCGCGATCTGACCGCCGAAGCGCGGGACGGTCGGCTCGATCCCGTAATCGGTCGCGATGATGAAATTCGTCGCACCATGCAGGTTCTGTCGCGCCGCACCAAGAACAACCCGGTCCTGATCGGTGAGCCCGGCGTCGGCAAAACGGCGATTGCCGAAGGTCTGGCCATTCGCATTATCAATGGCGATGTTCCTGAAAGCCTGAAAGACAAGAAGTTGATGGCGCTGGATATGGGCGCTTTGATTGCCGGTGCGAAATATCGCGGTGAGTTTGAGGAGCGGTTGAAGGCTGTTCTGAACGAAGTTCAGGCGGAAGCTGGCGGCATCATTCTCTTCATCGATGAAATGCACACGCTGGTTGGCGCGGGTAAGGCCGATGGCGCCATGGATGCGTCCAACCTGCTCAAGCCGGCACTTGCGCGCGGCGAGCTTCATTGCGTCGGCGCCACCACGCTGGATGAGTATCGCAAGCACGTTGAAAAAGACCCGGCTCTGGCCCGTCGCTTCCAGCCTGTCATCGTCAGCGAACCGACGGTCGAGGACACGATTTCGATCCTGCGCGGTTTGAAGGAAAAATACGAGCAACATCACAAGGTCCGCATCTCCGATTCGGCTCTGGTGGCCGCTGCAACCCTCTCCAACCGCTACATCACCGACCGCTTCTTGCCAGATAAGGCCATCGATCTCATGGACGAAGCCGCATCGCGTCTTCGCATGCAGGTGGATTCAAAGCCCGAGGAGCTGGACGAACTGGATCGCCGGATCATTCAGCTGAAGATCGAACGTGAGGCCTTGAAGCAGGAAACGGATGCCTCATCTGCGGATCGCCTGAAAAGGCTGGAAGACGAGCTGGCCGACACGGAAGAAAAGGCCGATGCGCTGACGGCCCGTTGGCAGGCCGAAAAGCAGAAGCTTGGCCATGCTGCCGACCTCAAGAAGCAGCTGGATGAAGCACGCAATGAGTTAGCAACCGCCCAGCGCAATGGACAGTTCCAGCGCGCCGGTGAGTTGACCTATGGCATCATTCCGGGTCTGGAAAAGCAACTGGCAACGGCAGAACAGCATGATAGCAGCGGTGCTGCATCCATGGTTCAGGAAGTGGTGACGGCTGATAATATCGCCCATGTCATCTCACGCTGGACCGGCATCCCTGTCGACAGAATGCTGGAAGGTCAGCGCGAAAAGCTTCTTCGCATGGAAGATGATCTGGCAAAATCCGTGGTCGGTCAGGGTGAGGCGGTTCAGGCTGTTTCCAGAGCTGTGCGCCGTTCGCGTGCCGGTCTGCAGGATCCCAACCGTCCAATCGGCTCGTTCATCTTCCTCGGACCAACCGGTGTGGGCAAGACCGAGCTGACGAAGGCTTTGGCGCGGTTCCTCTTTGATGACGAGACGGCCATGGTGCGCCTCGACATGTCGGAATATATGGAGAAACACTCGGTCGCCCGACTCATCGGCGCACCTCCCGGCTATGTCGGCTATGAGGAAGGCGGCGCGTTGACGGAAGCCATTCGTCGGCGTCCCTATCAGGTCGTTCTGTTCGACGAGATTGAAAAGGCGCATCCTGATGTCTTCAACGTTCTGTTGCAGGTGCTGGATGATGGCCGTCTGACCGATGGTCAGGGCCGCACCGTCGATTTCAAGAACACCATCATCATCATGACCTCGAACCTCGGTTCGGAGTTCCTGACGCAGATGGGCGATAATGACGATGTGGATTCGGTCCGCGAACTGGTCATGGAGCGTGTCCGCGGGCATTTCCGGCCGGAATTCCTCAACCGCATCGATGACATCATCCTGTTCCATCGCCTGCACCGCAATGAAATGGGCGCGATCGTCGAAATCCAGCTGCACCGTCTGGTGGCGCTGCTCAGCGACCGCAAGATTGTGCTGGAACTGGATGAAGACGCCCGCAACTGGCTGGCCGACAAGGGTTACGACCCCGCCTACGGTGCCCGGCCGCTGAAGCGCGTCATCCAGAAAAACGTGCAGGATCGCCTGGCCGAGCTCATCCTCAACGGCGAGATCCCGGATGGCTCCCGCGTCAAGGTAACATCCGGCCCAGACAGGCTGCTGTTCAACATCAAGCCCCTGCTGCCAAATGTCGAAACCGCAGACGCGGCATGACGAAAGAAAAAGGGCTCCTGCAAGGGAGCCCTTTTTATGTGTGCTGATCTAGATGGAAATGGTGCTAGCGGCTCGCAACCTGATCAGGCTTGGTCTCGATATTCAGCAGCGTATCGATACGGCGGCGCTCATCAGAAAAACGAGCTAGTGCTTCGCCGGAGAGCGATTTTCCACCCGGCAGGCGCACCTTCATCGCATCGACCTTCGTACCATTGACGATCAACTCGTAATGCAGATGCGCACCGGTCGAAAGACCAGTCGATCCGACATAGCCGATCACCTGGCCCTGCGTGACGCGGGCCCCTTCAGTTACGCCCTTGGCGATGGCATTCTGGTGATTATATGAGGACACATATCCATTCGCATGGCGGATCAGCGTCTGGTTTCCATAGCCGGAAGCCCAGCCTGCTTTTTCGACCACACCATTGCCGGTCGCAATAATCGGTGTCCCGCGCGGTGCGGCCCAATCTGTGCCGGTATGCATACGGCTGAATCGTAGGACAGGGTGACGGCGCATGCCGAAACCTGATGTCATGCGACCGTTCGGAACCGGATTGCGGATGAGGAACTGGCGAATGCTTTTGCCTTGCCCGTCGAAATAATCGACGCTGCCATCATCGGAGTTCTGGAAGCGGTAAAACCGCGTTTCATTGTCGCCAAATTTGGCATTGACGTAGAGCAACTCGGACTGATCGGTCGCTTTTCCATCCGGCCCTTGGACTGAGAAGAACGCCTCAAGGGAATCGGTTGGCTTCAACTGCGCCTGGAAATCGACGCTGCTTGCCAGAAGCTTTACCAGTTGCGCAACCATCGTCTGGTTCATGCCATAGGTGAGAGCCGCCCGGTAAACACCGTCGTAAACCCTCGGCAAATCGCGGTTGGCGGTCAAAGGTGCATTGCTGCTGTCAAATGCGGTGGCAACGGCATCCAGATGCGGTGGCTCGCTGGCCCTTACGAACTTATGGCTATCATTTGTCGCGACCGTCATCATATGCCGACCCTTGCGATAGAGGGTGGCCCTCACAATGTCGCTTTTCTCTTCGCTCTGCAGAATACCGATCCGAAGCACGTCGCCGGGCTCCACATTCGAGGCGCCATTCTCAGCACCCAGCACCGCAGCTGTCTGCTTGGCCTGCTCCTTCGAGTAACCAGCGCCGAAAAGCGCTTCCTCCATCGTCTCGGCCTGCCGGACCGGGATGACGTCATCAGCATATTCCTGAAATTTGACAGTTGCCGCCTGCGGCGTGGAGACAGACATGTTCTGCTCGACCACACGTGCGGCAAGCCCGGCAGTCACATCCACATCCTCTGTCGCCTCAAAGCGGCGCGGGTCGATGTAATAAAGTGCGGAAAGCTGCTCATTACCGTCGGTCAACATCGAACCGTTGGACCGAACTGCCTCTTCGACCTCATCGAAGCTCATCGAACCCGCAAAGGCAAATGGACTGTCCTTGGTTGGAAACGCCACAGTCTTCAGGCTGACCTCGGACTCTACTTCAGACCCGTAGATCGTCCCGGTCCGGCTTGCGGCAGGAGACGCATCCTCATTCGTCGCGAATATATTCAGCGGATCAAACGGAGGATAATCCTCCTGATTGTTGTAATTGGCAGCAAGTGCGATCTTCACATGGGAAAACGGTACTTTGCGCACCACTTCCTTGTCTCCATCATGAATGACGGTCGAAACTTCCATCACCGAACGGTCCGAAGGGCGCGCCGCTATATTCTGCCCAATAAGACGCGTACCGCGGCGCACGGTCTCGGATGCATCCTGTTCCATATCCGCCCGCGCAAAAGCTTCGGCTGGAATGGCAAGCTGCTGCCGCCCGTCGAGCGCTGCAAACAGGGCAACGCCCATAAGGATGGAAGAAGTGATGCCAGTGAGAAAGGTGCCGCTCAACCAGCGCAGGGAGATTTCACGACGATCAGGAGCACGCCGACCCTCCGCCAGAATAGGCGGTTCGGTTCCAAGCGAGCGGATCATGTCTCGATCCGTCATCATGCCTGTCGCGACCAGTCGTTCATTCGATCTCCAGAAACGCTCAAGTCGAAGATGTGCAACTTTCAAAGACTGGAGTCAAACGGGAGCGACGTAGCCCGAACCGTGTTCCCCGCCTTTATAGTGACAGCTTCGATTTGTCTCGGGATAGGCCGCGCTAATGTCCAAAACGTGGCGGCCATCATTGGAATGATTGTCGGCCGGACCTTATGACGATCTTTATGATGCAAAACGCAGGGAATTTGGGTGTCCAAACTGTCCACATATACAAAAACCGAAAATACCCCAGCAGAACCAGACACTTACTGTTTTTCTGTATTTTCTCTCAAGCCTGCTGTTGACTTGTTTGGGGGGTGTCCTCTATAAGTCCGCTCACTGACGAGGGCGGCGGCGCTGCTAGCGACGATGTCCTTCGTTCTTGGAAAACCTGGGGATTGACCGAGAGGTTTGGTTCTTTTGG
>NZ_JXQV01000059.1 GCF_000834635.1 Agrobacterium tumefaciens | reverse complement strand
CGACAAGAAGATCGGTGAAGACGCAATCCGCGAGCTGATGGCTCAGGTTGACGCCTACATCCCAACGCCAGAGCGTCCAATCGACCTGCCGTTCCTGATGCCAATCGAAGACGTGTTCTCGATCTCTGGCCGTGGTACGGTTGTTACGGGTCGCGTTGAGCGCGGTATCGTCAAGGTTGGTGAAGAAGTCGAAATCGTCGGCATCCGCGCAACATCCAAGACGACTGTTACCGGCGTTGAAATGTTCCGCAAGCTGCTCGATCAGGGCCAGGCTGGCGACAACATCGGTGCACTGGTTCGTGGCGTACAGCGCGATGGCGTTGAGCGTGGTCAGATCCTTTGCAAGCCAGGCTCTGTTAAGCCGCACAAGAAGTTCATGGCTGAAGCCTACATCCTGACGAAGGAAGAAGGCGGTCGTCATACACCGTTCTTCACGAACTACCGTCCACAGTTCTACTTCCGTACAACTGACGTGACCGGTATCGTTTCGCTTCCAGAAGGCACGGAAATGGTTATGCCAGGCGACAACGTTAC
>NZ_JXQV01000058.1 GCF_000834635.1 Agrobacterium tumefaciens | reverse complement strand
CAATAACCACCAGGTCGGCAAAACGCAACGAATGACCATGTTTTCACATGGAAACTGTTGTTTCGAGAAGCTGGAGAGGAGACATTCGTCTCACTCTATTTAATTTAAACACGTCTTTCTGTGACCTGTCCGTATGTTTCCCATACAGGACGTTAGTCCGTCGCGCCTTGTGGCGCGCGCCGTCTGCAGGGCTTTTAGCCCGTGAAGACAGAACAGAAGTCATCATCGAACTGCGTTCGATGAACATAATCAATGGGAACGAAGAAGTCGATCGAGCTATTAGTAA
>NZ_JXQV01000057.1 GCF_000834635.1 Agrobacterium tumefaciens | reverse complement strand
GTGCTCCAGCGCCACGAACTTCGTCCCTGTATCGGCGTCGAGGCTTTTCTCTTCATTTGCTTCCGTCCCCATGACGTGGACGGTTATAATACGCGGCTGATGCACATCCTTGCCGGTCCTCGGATCGACATCCGTGCCTTCACCGTGTCGTAAGAGCTTGGTGCGGCCTTCTAGGTCGGATGCCTTGCTTCGATCCAGCGGCGCGAAGGCGAACTTGTAGTTGCCGCCACGTGGAAAATGGAAACGCACAACGCTCACCGGCGCAAAGACGATTACGCCCAGTCGGCGATCCGAACTCTGGGTCGGCCTTACATTGTCAAGCACGCGATCTCCCTCAGCCGGGTTCTCTAGCCCCTGCTGCTGCGCCCAGACTTCCTTCCCGACCTCAGTGGGCAGCACCATCACTGTCCCTCCGCTCGAAAGGATCGGATGATCCAAATATATTGTTACGTCCGAAATTACGCCCTTCGCCTGTTGTTTTGACGCTACAGCAA
>NZ_JXQV01000056.1 GCF_000834635.1 Agrobacterium tumefaciens | reverse complement strand
CCGAAATCCTTGCTGCGCAGAGAGATTTCCCTGATGAGCAGGTTCTTGTTCGGCTCATCCCATCCGGCAGAGAGGGCATATGACAAGGCTAGAGATTCAATCCCCAGTTTACGCGCTTCAATGAACACCTCCTCCGATGAATCGAGCGGGATAGGAACAGAAAGTTCGTCCTGCCTGATCTCAATATCAGTCGGGATACCGTTATAGGGCTTTGTCAGCCCCATCTCGAAATTTTTGAGCTTGAACTGAACTCTCTCGGGCATATCCCCTGTGGTTTCTTCTGTCTTTTCCGGGGTGGCGACATCGACATTGATACCCCCGACGCGCACCCTGCCCAGTTCCGGCATCAGGCGCGTAAAAGCGAATGTTTCAATCTGCGTATCGTCTAGTCCGACGATCTGTGAAAGACCCTCAATCGTTGCGCTCCAGTCAAATCCATTGAGGCTTGCCTCACCCACTTCGATCGTGTCGTCACCACTCTTCATTGACAGGCCGTAAAGGCCAAAACTAAGCTTGCGGCTCTCCATCTGCATGTCGATGCGATCGAGGCCGCCAATGACACGCTTGCCAGCCGAACCCTCACTTTCGTTCGGCACGTCTGCTTTGAGCCCCAGCAACTGCATGTTGCTCTTGCCAATCATGTCAAGGATAGACACACCCTTAGCAAAAAATGCCTGTCGTTCCTGCGGCGACGGCTCAGCATTCGCTTC
>NZ_JXQV01000055.1 GCF_000834635.1 Agrobacterium tumefaciens | reverse complement strand
TCCTCTATAAGTCCGCTCACTGACGAGGGCGGCGGCGCTGCTAGCGACGATGTCCTTCGTTCTTGGAAAACCTGGGGATTGACCGAGAGGTTTGGTTCTTTTGGATTGAGACTTTCGGGTTTTGGTTTGTTGGTTTTGACACGAATGTGTGTCTGTTTTTTGACAATTGAATATGGAAGAAAGAGAAACGTGGGCGGCGAGGCTTGCGGGACGGGTAGAGATGCCTGTCCTTTGAAAGAGACTTTGACGGTCACGTTTTAATGAGAATACACCTG
>NZ_JXQV01000054.1 GCF_000834635.1 Agrobacterium tumefaciens | reverse complement strand
CCGACGCTGCCGACGAAATTCTTGCGCGCCCTCCCGTGGCCGAGCGGCGTTTCGTTCCGCTCTCGTCGGCGGAAGCCGTTCTGCGTTATGCTTCCGACTTCATTCCCGCATGGGCAGGGGCTATTTCCATTGACCTGTTGCCGGGTGTCATGGTGTTCATTCTGGCGGTGGTGAATGGTGCAATCCGTGGACAGGAAGAGACCATGCCGTTTGCCGAACGGATCACCGTGGCAGAATTACTGCAGACGCTGGCGATGCAGAAGGCTATTGCCGCTGAGGCCATGTCAGCCACCCAAGTGCAGGCCACAGAAGACGCAATTGCTGAAGCCGAAGACAACAAGGACGACGCGGAGGCCAGCAACATCACCAGTCTCGGTCTCAATAAGCCGCCGCGCAAAGGTCCGGCGACATGAAACCGACATCCGTGCTCAAGGCTTTGATCAGCGTTGACGACGGCGTGCTGATGCGTAGTGCCTTCTATGTGCTGCTCGCGGCAGCGGCCGCCTTTCTGGTGATCGATGTCAGGGAGATCAGCACCGCCGAAGCGGCACGACCTCGCCTTGAAACATTGCCTGATGTACCGACCTTTCTCCCGCCGAAGACCGCACCGGGAGCGCCTGGCGCGCCGCCAGTCCAACCCTCGAGCCCGGAGGAAGTCTTGCGCAAACCGATGACATTCAATCTTGTCTCGGGTGGCGTGCTCGTTGCCGAAGGCACCATCGACCCAGGCGCAGCCGCCCGTTTTGCCAACGAGGTCGAGGCCCGTGGCGAGTATATCAAATTGGTCTCTTTGAACTCACCGGGAGGGTCGGTCGATGACGCCATCGCGATGTCCAAGCTGATCCGGGAGAAGAATATCGCCACGAAGGTTGCGGAAAGGGCGCTCTGCGCCTCCTCATGCCCAATCGTCTTTGCCGGTGGCGTGACACGATCGGCGGAAAAAGATGCCGTGGTGGGCGTCCATCAGGTGTTCAATGCCGGCATCGACCGCCCATCACCTGAGCAGGCAATGTCCAGTGCGCAAACAACCACCGCGCTTGTCGCGCGACATCTCGACGAAATGGGTATCGGCGCCGGTTTGTGGTTCCACGCACTGGAGACCCCACCCAACCAGCTCTATTATCTCACGCCCGCAGAAATGTTGGAATATCGGCTGACGACTGACGCGACTACTGTGGCTGGACCACGCGCTGGCTGATGCTTGATCAGACATATCGAAACCCGGTGACCATACCCGTGAAGCCTTGAAAAGGTGACCCGCACAACAGGAAATGGTTGGCTCTTTGACGGTTTCAGCAAAAGTGATTGCTAGGCAAATAGCACTGTCGACTTGGCAAATGTTGGGGGGAAACACGAGGGGTCGAACTTGGAAGGCCGGATGACACTAATGCCTATCTGCCGGGTGAGCCGGATTGGATATGCGAGCCTGTAAAACGTACCAGAGCTTTCAGGCCACGAAGCTCGTGCGTCTCGGTGGCCTCTATCAATCAACATTCAAATCGTCGGCTGTGGTTGAACCACTGCTCGTCTAGATAAGCGATGAAAGCGGCGAAAAGGCTGCCGTCTATGTCAAGTATGGCGACGTACGCGTCTGCCTTTATCGGCATGATTGTACGCAGTCGATCCGACATCCCGCTCGCGTCGGCGATGCTATGCCGCTGGTTCGTGGTGCATCGGGGCGTGTCATTCTTGCCTTCACTGGTAAGCTCAACGAGTTAAGTCAGAGGACTTCTGGTTGGGCTTCTGCCTGCTGACTGTCGCTGCTCAGTATCTCAACGATCAGGTCATAGCCATAGAGAGTAGCGAGGCTCAGTTGTGTCAGGCCAGAGTGAGTTTTCAAATCTCGGCGAGCACCTTGTACCAGAGACGCAACGGCAGCCTACTGGAAGAAACAGAAGCCAGCGTCGGGCAGAAAAACGCAATACCCACGGGCCTAGCACGCCTGAAAGTGCCGGAAGGTTTCGGGCGCACGCACGTCCTTCCGTCGCTGCATCGGTAAATGAAAGGGTGGCCCGATCTGCAGGTCGACGTGAACTTCAGCGACCGTATTGCCGATATCGTGGAAGACGGTTTTGATCTGGCCGTTCGGATCCGGACCTGTCTATTCAAACGCGCGCCTCTAACATGTCAGACGAGTGGCTTGGTGATGAACGTCCGGCACTCTTGCCACTTGTTATATGAGGCATGATGCTACCGAACACCATCTGTAACGGCGTAATGACTGCAATGCGCCAACTGCGGTCATTGGACTAGTGGAGAATTGCTGATACTTTATGGGCCACAGTCGCCACGCAGTGTGCACGCTCCACATGAAGGTATTTGAGACGTAAAATGGCGATCTGGCCGTGGAGAAAAAAAGGGCTAACGTCGATGATTATTGTAGAAATGCCCTCTGGTATCACGCTGCCGATGGGAACTATGAAGCATTAGACGCCGAGTTGCGTTGTGCTGACAGCCGTTCCGCCGCAGACCAATATGGGTTTACCACTCTGCACGTTGCCGCTCAAAACGGCCACCTTGATATTGTGAGAAGGCTTATCGCGGCACATGCGGAGGTTAATGCCGTGGACCGACATGGAAAGGGTCCATTATGGACTGCGAGCAGACAGGCAAGCCTGGCGATCGCCGTGGAACTGTCTTTTGAAATCGTAGCGCTGCTTTTGAGCAACGGTGCCGATCCGCACCACCTTAACAACGCTGTAAGATCACCGTGTTTTTGGGCGGCTGGAAGTTCGAGGCATCGAGAAACATACACCACCGCCGGTGTACCACTCCTCTCTGGTTGCATGTATCTCCGAGATTTTATCTAGGATATAGCGTCTTTATCATGTGCAAGATCCTCTTTGGGCCAATTATCGCCATGCGCTTCGCGCAGACAGCGGACGTCTTCAGCCATCGGTAACACCAACGACGCTGTCATTCTGTCAAATTCTATGAACATTTCAAAACGCAGGAGAGGCAGGTGGAATGTCTTCTGAAGACTGGTAAGACGAAAGGGCTGGAAGACCGGAGGCAGGCGTAATGACCAGAGAAGAGATGCTTACCTATTCTCAAGCGGTGTGCGATGGCCTTCGTGATGACCAAGACGGTGTGCGACGCGAGGTTCTCACACACGCGGGAAGCCGATGGTCGCTTGGCGTCATACATACCCTGGGTGTTTATGGCAGGCTCCGGCATGCAGATATCGGAAAACGAATGCACGGCGTCACGCAGCGAATGCTCACCCGAACGCTCCGCCAACTTGAAAGAGATGGTCTCGTCACTCGCCACGATCTCGTTGAGATGCCGCCTCGGGTTGAATACGAACTGACAGAACTAGGGATGGGTCTTCTCATCCGAATGGTTCCGCTGTGGACATGGGTCGTGGAGAATTCCGGCGAGTTTCGCAAGGCACGCGAGGATTACGATTCCTGCCCGCCAGAAAAACCTTCCTGGCAGACATTTTGACGAACAAGCGTTGCGTCGAAATGGAGGAGAGCACGCCCGCATTCTAGCGTATGTGGATCGCAGCGTGGCTTGGGGGCATTCTCGGACCACGCTCCCAAGTCACTGTCTCCTGTCCACGATTCCTGCGGGCGATCTCACTTGCCGCTAAGATTCGCCTCGATCCAATCGGACACAGCCGTCACTTTGACGCCTTGGCTTACGTTGAACGTGTTGGCTTTGTCCCACGCCATGCCGCGCCCAATACCAAAGGCTGCTCGGTACTTGCGCATCATGTTCTGGGGGTCGTTTGCTAATTCCTCCATCAGAACCGGGACAGTCCATTCGGACCGGCTGAAGGGGCGGTTCAAACCTACTTCCAGCTTGTCGGCGAGTTCACCGTAGGTGATAGTATCCCCGGCAAGGAAGACGATCTCGTTGCTAATGGTCGGCTCGTAGAAGACGATTTCAGCGGTGAGAGCACCAATGTCGTCGGGTGTGGTCAGCGTGACAGCAGTGTCGTAGCTGCCGAGGGCGTTGACTGTGTGCGTCTGCAGATCAACGACGCCGAAATCCGGTTCGAAGAGGTAGCTCATGAACATGCCGGTGGATATGATGACCCACTCAGTCTTGCTCTGGGAGCGAAGGAGTTCCCGGACATCAAGCTGAGCGTCGAAAATGTCCTGCGGGCCGCCGCGACCGATCGCTTCGAAATCGACGCCGAATTGCCAAGGGAAATAGCGTGGAATCCCGGACTGCAACGCCGCCTTGGCAAGCTTCATCGGTGTATTAATCCCAGCCGCATAGCCAGCGCAGCCGATGACGGTGTCGTACCTCGAGAAAAGAGACGCCAGTTCGTCGGTTGAGCTCTTCACCAAATCACCTTCGACGATCTCTATACCAATGTCTTGGATTTCAGCGATGTCGCGCTGCTTCGCCGGCACATCTGATACAACGGCACTGGCGCGCAGAAAAACGCTGATCTTCGCGCCCTCGACGTCCTTGGCGCGAAGAGCCAGGTTGCGCAGAACGGGCATGCCGAGTTCCCCGGCCCCGAGGACAAGAATGTTTCGAGACTTCACGGTGGAGACTGTTGTGTTCATCGATTTAAATCCTTCAAAATCCTGTGTTGCCGCTATTTGGCAAGTCAGGCCAATGAAGAAAAGAAGGTACACGGATGATACTGCAGCGAATCAGAAGAACGACAATGCCGTAATCGGCTGACTGCTTCGGGCCAAGAGGCGACCTTGCGTCTGGGCAAACTCGAACAGCCTGGCCTGGAAAGCTTTGGCCTTATGTGCCCCGACGCCTCGCCAGTCTAGTTCATTCCTCATCAGGTTGCCGGGAGAGAGGATGTCGTCGTCGAATAATTCGAGCTTCCGGGCTCCTGATCGTACGAGCATCGCTGCTATCCTTGAGCCAACTGAACCGCATCCGATCAGGCCGATTCGCTTGTTGGCCAGCGCCGCGTTCGTGCTCGGTAGTCGCTGTTGGTCAGCGTCGATGACACACGTGGAGTATCCGTAATCCTGAGCTCCACCATCCGCCCTACGATACACCATCGCTAGCCGCGCGGTCGTGTTATCCACCAGCACGCCGTGATCGCGGCAAAAAACGCCATGTGGATATTCATGCTGCAAACACTGAAGTAATTCAGCGCATTAGTAGTGATGACGGGAGTTATACCGCACAGTTTACGAAGCGCAAGGCGACGGAGCGGGTGACAGATTTTCTGAGTGAAGGTCTTCAAGAAGTCTGACCTCGGTATGGATTCGTTAACGCTAAGGGCCAGGTTGAGATGCGGGCGTTAAAAATACCGCAACGCCAGTCCTTGATACTCTACGCGGTCCGCTTGAGTTTTCTGTCGGTTTTCCCGCTAACAGGTTCATCTTGCTTGTGTGGCCGGAATCACCATCTCAAGACCGATTCCCCGGAGCCTCGACATCGACGGCCTGATCCTCACGACTGTATATGACCACGACTTAATAGACATCCTGCCGCCAGAGCGTAACTCTTGCTCCGAGGGAACAGAGGCATGTTGCACTTGCTGCGGACGGCTTGCCAAGATGGATGAGGACTGTTGTGGGATCTGTGAGGAGTGCCTATCGCCGTGACCGTGAAGGAGAACAATGCCATCGTTTCTGATTTCGAGCATAAGCTCGCACGATTTTCGTCGGGCTATGTTGAAGGAACTTTCGATGGACGGAAGTGGGGGGCGAGCGTTAGGCGTTCCACAGATGGACGTAGGCTATCGCTCTTCGCAGAGGAACTGGGTGCAACGGACATCGTGTCGTTTAACCTTTACCGCGGACCACGATCCTTTCTAAAGCCGTGTGAGATGTCGTCAGCCAAGGTTGTCCGGTTTGTTTTGGAGTTTCAGCCAGATACTTGAGATGGAACTACATCGAAGGCCTTGAACTTCGTCTACGGGTAGAAGATTGGATTGACGGGTTTGGAACCAGTACCTGTATCGCGCCATGACTTAAGCGCAGCGCGCATCCCCGCATCATTCTTAGTCGTAGAAGTGCAGTTGGTAGTTTCTGATTCTAACAGATTTTAATATGGCAGTATAAGATAATGCCTACGCCCATCAAAGACGTGCTAAAGTGAAATCTTTATAGAAATAATACTTGCATAGCTCAGTGGTAAAGCAGCCTGTTGATAAACGCACCAAAGTGAGCAGTGCTTTGCTCCTGGTGTCAATTTTCATTGCAGCTCGGATAGGTGATCCAAATGTCCATTAAGACTGTGCTTTGCCCTGTCGAAGCAAATAGTTTTCGCAACGACGTGGAAAATGCCATCGCTTTTTGCAGGCTGCACGATGCGCATTTGTCTGTCCTCGTCGTTTATACCAGCGCCCCGACGCCTATCGGTAGCTATGATGTGATTTCGACGGTATGGATAGCGGAACGAGAACGGGAGATCGGCAAGCTCGCCGAGGTCAAAACACGAATAAGCGACATGCTCGTCGGATGTGGTGTTTCCGGAGACGTGCAGGACCTTTACGCCGAGTTTGCATGGGCCACAGAAGAAATTGCTGAAAGAGCCATGTATTCGGATATCGTGTTCATAGGCTCAGAGGCCGCCGCTGTTCAGACGTTCCGCAGACATGTCGTGGATGGCGCTCTTTTTGAATCTCCGACAGCCCTGCTTATCGATAACAGGCGCAGTAACGTGCCACTTCAACCTAAAACGATCCTTTTGGCATGGGATTCGAGCAACGAAGTGGCGCGCGCAGCTCAACAAGCCCTAGGATTTCTTCAGGCTGCCGAGCGTGTCCACATCACATTGATCGATCCCGTTGCCTCAAGCCGCAGGAATGGTGAAGAGCCCGGAGCAGACGTCGCGACTTATCTTTCCCGGCATAAGGTGAATATTACAGTCGAACGCATAGCGAGTGGAGGCCGGGCACCTGCCGACGTTCTGCGTATGCATGCGCGAGACATCTCTGCTGAGATGCTCGTCATGGGTGCCTTCAACCATCCTCGTCTGCAACAGAGAATATTCGGCGGAGTATCTCTGTCGATGCTGAATGATCCGACCCTTCCGCTTTTCTTGTCACATTGAACAAGTGCAGAGAATTCGTTGGATAACTTACCGTCCAACTCGCCTCTCGGCTCAGGCGGAAATTCGGTAGGAGGAAGCTGTGCCTGACCCTGTATGCGTTCATGCTTCGCTAGGCTGGGGTAACCGATACGCCAGAAGACCGGGCGCACCAAATAAACTGTCAACGGTCATCGTTCTCGCAATGGCAATGAACGCAGACCTGCCCATGGTACCTCAGAACCATAATCGTTGAAATCAAACTGAGTAATTTCCGAGCCTGACACTGCTGATTGTAGACGGCGTATGTATCGGTCGTCCTTGCTGTGACCTGGAAAATTCGGGTCGGCCAATAGCCGCTTCAACCAGCTTCCTGAACCGCGAGAATCGCTAACGTTAGAGCCTTACCCAGGCGTCGACAAAGCCCATGAAATGAAATTCGTCCGGCCGCTCAAATTCCCTGGAGATAAAGATGATCGAGAAAAGAATGTTCGCCCGACCCGTCCTGCGCTATGACGCAATTGCTAGGAGTGTTCATTGGCTGACTGCAATCCTCATCGTTTTGGTTTTTTCTCTTGGCTTACTCGTCGACGCATTTCCGCCCAGTTGGGAAGACAGTGTTGTCAACACGCACAAGCTAATCGGCGTTTCGACCCTCTGTCTGGTTGCGTTTCGTTTGGTCTGGCGACGTAGCCACATGCCGCCGCCGCCCGAACCGATTGGCATCATGCTTCAGCGCGTGTCTTCGATCAGTCATGTCCTCCTCTACTGCCTCATGATAGCCGTGCCCCTCATAGGCTTGACCTTTGCGGCTCGAAGCGGCCAAGGGATCGATTTCGGATTATTCTCCCTTGGACCTGTGTCGGCTGAAGACAAGGCTGTCGCTAGCCAGATTGGTGAAATTCACGAACTCTTGGCCTACATGCTGGTCGGCGTTGCCGGACTGCATGGCCTGGCGGCACTCTGGCACCATTTCGTTCGCAAAGACGCCGTCCTGATGAGGATGCTTCCGCCAGAATGACCATTGAGGCATTTTCGCCGCTTAGGTCAGTTGCAATCTCTTGACTTGATGGGAAGACACAATGTATCCGCACCTGAGAAATTTTTTGCGCCTCCAGCAGTCTCGCATTCTGATCGGGTTTGCAGCAACGGGGCTTGCTGTGGGTGGGCTGCTATTCTGGTCCTCGCATCTAGGCGCTGCCGGTTGGGCATGGTCAGTCGCAACCGCCCCTGTGCTTTTAGGGCTCTTTGTTCAAATCGTGATGTCGCTCGAAAAGGGTGATGTAGGCCTCGATATCGTCGCCGCCATTTCCATGTCTGCGGCGTTGATTTTTGGCGAACCCTTGGCGGCGAACGTTGTTGCCATGATGTATGCGGGAGGGCAGGTCCTTGAGGACTTTGCGCAGGGCCGGGCCAAAAAGGAGATGACGGCTTTGATGGGGCGCGTCGCGCAAACCGCGATGCGTTTCGACGGCGACGTCCTGCAACAGGTTTTGATTACGGCGATCAAACCTGGCGACAGGCTTTTTATTCGCCAAGGTGACGTCCTGCCAGTCGACGGACGTGTGATGAGCGATGTCGCTATACTCGACCTGTCTACTCTGACGGGTGAATCACTTCCGCAGAATATCTTCAAAGGTGGCGAAGCGTTGAGTGGCTCTGCATCCGCCGGTGCCGCGTTTGAGTTGATCGCGAGCCGGCCGGCGTCTGAGAGCACCTATGCCGGCATCGTGCGTCTGGTCGAGGCCGCACAATCCAGCAAAGCGCCCATGGTCCGCATGGCGGATCGTTACGCCATGGGTTTTCTGGCGCTGACGGTAACGATTGCCGCGATCACCTGGCTTCTGACAGGTGATACAATCCGCGTGCTGTCGGTTCTCGTCGTCGCTACGCCGTGCCCGCTGATACTTGCCGTTCCGGTTGCCTTGATTTCCGGAATGTCGCGCACTGCACGCATAGGTGTTCTGGTGAAAGGTGGTGGCGTGCTCGAGACGATGTCGCGCGTCCGAACTGTCATCCTCGATAAAACCGGTACGATAACCCATGGACAGGCAGCGATCACCGAGATCAGGACACGCGACGGCTTTGCGGAGACCGATGTTCTCAAGGCCGCAGCCAGCCTGGATCAGGCCTCCGGCCATGTGGTTGCAACGGCGCTGATCAAAGCGGCCCAATCGAGAGGGTTGGTTCTATCCGCACCCGCGGTCGTCGTGGAAACACCTGGCACAGGGATCAAGGGAACCGTGGATGGCCGGAAGGTAATTGTGGGCGGCAACAGTTTCGTTGCAGCAGAAAGCGGAAGTGTACGGGCGGATGATCTCCTGAAAGGCATCGATCCGGCCGCCATGACTGTGGCCGTTGGTATAGACGGGAAGATCGCCGGGATTATCGTCCTTCAGGATCAGGTCCGCACGGATGCGAAACCGACGCTAGACGACCTGCGTCAGGCGGGCGTAAAGCGACTGGTGCTTGCCTCCGGCGACCGGCGAGATATTGCCGAGAAGGTCGGCAGACAACTCGGTTTCGATCTTGTGTTGGGAGATCTTTCACCGGATGCCAAGGTCGCGGCCGTCCGAAGCGAGACTGTCAATGGACCCGTCATGATGGTCGGCGACGGTGTCAACGACGCCCCGGCGCTTGCAGCAGCCGATGTCGGTGTCGCGATGGGCGCACACGGGACGGCCTCGTCGTCCGAGGCGGCCGGGGTCGTGCTGCTGGTGGATGAACTGGCACCGCTCGTGAAGGCGATGGCGGTCGCGCGCCGCAGTCGCGCCATAGCACTTCAAAGTGTCGTGACGGGGCTTGGACTTTCGCTTTGCGCCATGGCGTTGGCGAGTTTCGGGTATCTACCTCCGGTTCAGGGCGCCCTCACGCAGGAGGTTATCGACGTCGCGGTGATTTTGAATGCACTGAGAGCGCTTCGATAGACAAGCATCAGCATCAGGGGCATACCAGAGGTTCTCAAGAAAACCCGGCGATCAAGCACAAGCTATGCGCGCTGTTGTGTCGGCAATCCGATCCCGCTCCCCTAAAAATGCGTTTTTCTTGGATAACTGTCGCCTGTTTGGGCTCGATCTCAAGGCGCACGATCCTGTGCCGACACGCGACGTCGTGGGTATTGGCTGCCAAGTTTAACTGGGCAGCATGTTCAGTAGCTCTGTCTTCCGCTGATCGTATCGACTCCGATTTTGTCAGCGCCTTGTCTTCTGGCTTTTGGGATGCCGGCTCCCACCACAGGTCTCACTCCTGAAGCAGGTCCCAGGCGTGGATACGTTCATTGTGGTGTTGTGAGGTGTCGGGCAGCTCGTGATACTGACCCTGCACCAGCACGCTCTTCCAGAGCCCGTGGTCCGAGTGCTCTTCCATTTGAAGGCAAGCGTGTGGGTTTGATCTCAGCCAGTCGATTTTCTGACCCGGCATCGAGAAGACGTACATCCGGTCGATGCCATAGGCGTAGTGACAGGCACGATGTAGGGATGGCCGTCTTTTGAGCAGGCAAGATGCCCAAAGTGTCCCTTCGACAGGCAATCCATGCATTCGTGGTCGGTCATTTCCCTGACGGGCATTGGCAAGCTCCATTATAGAGAGGCGGCAACAGCACCGAGCCACGACGGCCACTGGGGTGCAGGCGGTTGCTGGAGCGTGGGTTCGGTGCCGCCGTATTGGACTTCACCATAAGCGTGCCGACCAAAACTAATAGCCTCGGAAACTACCTAACGGGATATGCGGCTCGGTCTCGGTTAAGGGACGATCGTTATTCGTGCGTGGTACGCGTGCTTGTTGCTTAACTTCACAGAACACAGCAGTTACACCGAGACGTTCACGGTCCTAGTCGCGGATGTACCGTTGATCATCGGCGGAATACAGACTGCCCCATTTTGGGGTATCTCGACAGTTGCCTTGGTCGTCGAAATTTGCGCGAGTAAAGCAGCCTGGGTGCGGTTTGAAGCTCCCAGTTTACGCATGATCTGACGAACGTGAACCTTGACGGTAGCTTCCTGCATATTTAGTTCGCGCGCAATGTGCTTATTAGATTTACCGAACCGGAGCCGTTCAAGAACCTCATTCTGGCGCCCCGTTAAACCTTGCGGCGACAACCCTTTCAGATTGGTGCTGCTACCTCTTCCTACAGTTGGGGAGTGGTTGGCCAATAGTGCTTCTCTTGGGAAGTATGTCCCTCCGCCCAAGATGAAAGTCAAAGCTTGCTTGACGATTTCAAGTGGTAGTGCAGTGGGAAGAAATGCCTGGAAGCCACGCTCGGCGGCGGCAATTGCCTCTTCTGGATCTGCGCGATCTGAAATAAGGGCATAACGTGCTTCGTGCAATGCTTTGGTGCAAAATAATGCACTATCTGCCTCGAGGCTGTCTACGCTGGTTCCCCCCAGGTTGATAATCAAAAGAACAATCTCACTGCAATTGCCTAGCGGTAAAGAAATCATATCTCCTGTCGCCACAAGATCCAGAGTCAGAGACGTAGCCCACGGGCAAAGCGCCGAACTCAAGCATTCGCGCCTCATCTCCAGTGGATCAACCAAGAAAATAGTCCCGTGACTAGCCATGGTGCTTACTGCCTCCCCTCGCGCTTAATCGACGAACTTTAAAATCTGACTCAGGCCCCCCCGGACCCGGTCATCACCTCATGGTAAATGCTATGCTAGTTTTCACAAAACCCGCTTGTGACGAGTAAGCCTTTTGATATACAGCACTTTGATATTGAACAGTGTTGCCCAATATGAGTACCCGCTAGGGCTCTCTACTATACGAACGGCGTCGGCTCGAATGCTCACTTAAAAGTAATGCATATTTGTCATCTATTACTTTAGATATTGCCGCGAGTCAAATTGGTTGCAACAGCTTTCTGTAGTTCGCTCGCTGATACTAGCATCTTTTATCCAAGTTGGTGATGCCGATCGATGCTAAAAGAGCGATGTATTGATATGGCCCAGCGTATTTTTGATTCGTCTCCCTAATCGAAATTTATTTTTCCTATATATTTTCGATACTTGCACTCGATTCATCGATGGGGCACGTCCCCGCACCCGAGGATGAATTAGGGATAGACGAATAAATGTAAAAGCAAAAAAAAGACAAGTAAAAACACATTCACTTCGTGTGGAGCTTGTGGGTCAATTCGATTACCAAAATTGGAATGCGGTAAAATATCTTGAGACGGACATGGGGTGCAGGACTACACGCAAGTCGTATCAGCCTTCTGCTAACAGGCAGCATTCTTTAAGTTGAGCTAACGTCTTGCCGATGGCTGCGGAGTAGTAGCGATCTCTAAACGATTCGGATGTCACCCATGAGTTCCCATACCGATAATCTAGTCATGGTTATAGTTGACGAAAAGCCTCTTCGGCGGGAAGCATACGCCGCGCTTTTTTCCGGCTGGGCGTCTGACCACAATCTCGATGTCGTATGCCACGCTTTTGGCACAAAGACCTCGCCAGCGCGAGAGATTGCCATGATTGTGATCAGCGCCGGAAACATGTCGGTTACTGAACTTCGATTGCGTGGAGAGCTAACCCATGTTCTGGCCGGGGGGCCTGCCGCAGTTGTTATTTCAGACCGGGATGATCCAGCCGAAATCGCCGCCGCCATGATACTTGGGATCCGTGGATTCCTCCCCACAGTTTTGACTGCGGAACTGGCGCGCAAGACTCTCACCTTTATCCTTTCGGGTGGTGATTTCTTTCCTTCTTCGGCGCTACAGCCGCGTTTTCATTCACCGCTGGCACAACCCTGGCTAGACGAGCCGGAATAAAAGCGGCTACAGGGTCCACGCTTAACAAGAGCAAAAGCGACGGAGGCGGCCACGCCAACGAGTGAAATACTTCCTTAAGTCGCTGCCACAAAAGGATTTAGTATCAGCTTCCCACGCGCGAACACATATCCACACACAGAACGACTCTATTCGGCACCTTGCATGTTACCAGCAGCGTTGTAGTCATGGTTTTTCGACTTGTGCAGGTTGCGTAACTGTGACGATGGGCGCAAAATATTTTCTTACTAAAAGGTTTAGCGCCTTTGTGGGTATTATCTCCGGTAGGTGTATATAACTATGCGCCACTGGTCTCCGCTCTATTGTGACTTATGCTTGAAGCAATCAATGGCGGGAGACAGGGAATCATGTATTTTTCACAAAATGCCCAAAAACAGCCTGAGGCCCGCCACTGCGAACACCGAGGAGGAAACGGGCGCGGAGATTGTGGGCATCCCGATATCAAGCCAACGACGCAGACCGCGACCGGTGGCATAGCCGTCTCGGTATCTACCGCTGCCGACGCATTTGGCGTTGCGACCCGCGCCACGACGACTATGGACATACATACCATTGACCGCGGGCTCGCAAGCTACGCCTATGGCAGCGTGAGCACCGCTGCCAGCGCCTCCGGGGAGGGCGCATATGCGTCGACCGTGACCAATGTCGGGATGATCGGTGCAGATATCGGCTATGTCTCTTCAATCGATACAGTCAGTGATACCGGCGCGGTTATGACGACAACAACTTCCTTTGCGGGAATCAATCTCAAGTTTGATCTGCCGGGGTGCGTGGGCGGCGTCCAGTCTGCGAATGACGTGAAGGCCAACACATCCAGACCTGCTTCTGACGGCAACGTCGCAGAGTTTAAGGTCAATGCCGATGCGCGTGGGGACAATACATCTGTCACTGTAAACGCGGATGCCACGGCCATGGACATCGGCTTTGCCTCGTCAACGGTCTCGGCAGTTGTCGCCGCATCTAGCACCTCGACCTACCTCCTTTTCGAGGGCACGAAACGAGATGAAAAAATCGATGGGACGAGAGGCACAGATCTCATTTATGGTGGGCGAGGTGATGATACTATCAACGGCTTAAACGGTGATGATTGGCTGTTTGGTGACCGCGGTAGCGACAAGCTGACGGGCGGTTCTGGCAGTGACACCATATTTGGCGGTAACGACGACGATACGATAACCGGTGGAGACGGTAACGACTGGATCTTCGGTGGTGATGACAAGGACGAATTGGACGGTGGTGCTGGTGACGATTTGTTGCTGGGCGAGGAAGGGGGCGACGTGTTGCGTGGCGGGGTTGGCAACGACGTGCTGTGGGGTGGTGAAGGACGGGACCGTCTGTTTGGAAACGATGGCAGCGATGTATTTCGATTAGGTGCGCCTAGGGGCGATGACGACGACACCTATACCGGAGGTGCTGGCGCCGACTTCTATCAGATTGTTGACCGCTTCGATGATGATGTCATCTTGGATTTCTCGGTGCGCGATGGGGACCGTCTCGTCTTGGATGGCGAAACGGAATCCTGCCTTGTCTCTATGCATAGATCGAGCTGTGATTTGGATGATCTTGAGATTAAATTTGGATCAGGCGCCTCCGCCTCCACACTGCTGCTAGACGAGTTTTTCAAGGTCAATTCGGGAATTATCGCATTCTCAAAATCTGTCGGAATTTCGCTAGCGGATGTGTCCTGGCTGTATCAGGCGATATTCCATGAGGGGTCGAATGCGGTGCTAGACCAGGCTGAGGCAAATTTCACCTTCGGTCATTTGCTGGCAACGCTCGACTGACCGCTTCCAGTTAGGTTCCGGCAGAGGCAATGCCACCTTTTGAGCAGACACATGGCCTTTCGGGCGCGTTTCCAAGTCCTAGGGCGATGGTGCTCAATGGTTTGGGGATGCACCCCCGTCATGCCTCATCAGGTGTATCACTCATTGAGCGCCTGCTGTGTCGCTTGCACTCGCGTAATATGCACCTTCTCCCATCGTGAAAGGTGCTGTTTATGCCTGTGACGTATTCTTCTTCGATCGGCTCCCATCTGAGCATCTTATCCGGCGATCCTGACGCGGAGCAACCGCTGGAGATTTTCGAACAGAGCATCAGCACCGATGCTGCCATGGGGCAGCTCTCTTCCCAGATAAATGAGAATGTCGGGCTCTCCGCCACAGCCGACACGACGGCGCTCGGCACCAACACAACGGCTCAGCTTACTGGATTGGTGACCGCTACGGCCGGATCTTGCGTGACATCAACTCATGCAAACATCGAAGCCTATGCCGCGGCGCATTCCGATGGCGATTTCGCACTGGCCACTACCTATATCGATGTCGTCTTTGACGGAAGCGGTTCGTATCTTTCAATATCCGGGATCGTCAGTCGTACCGAGGTCGAAATTGATACGACGACCTCAAGCTCATATTCCCGTTTCTCTTTCGTTGTCACTGATTTCACCGGCTCAGTGGAACATTCCGATGCGGACGAGTCCGACCTCGTCATTCCGGGGTCGGGCGAAAGCCCCGGTCCAGCAGACGACAATTTAGCCTTTTTCGGTCACGATGTTGACGATGATCCAGTCGGTCTCGACGGCAATATGACATTTTTCGATTTCACTGTTACCGCTTATGGCGAAAACACCACAGTGGGCCTGGTCATTGATAGCCTCGTCATGGAACACACGATGTCGAATGTCATTCTATTGATTTTGCTCGAAATAGGATGAAAAATTAAATCGGTAAATATATAAGTTTTGTTTTTTAAAGTAGACAATAAGTAGTACGTCGCTTTTTAAATTGTATTTTTTCGTATCTATACGCCCTTTGGATATTAATCCCTGTTATCATTTGTATATATAAGAAAGGTTTCATAGTCTTTTACTTGTCAGCAGGAGCTGATATATATCAATCCTAATAGGGAGACTGACTATGACTGGAAATAACTACGGTAATTGGGACAACGTTGATCTCGACGCCAGCTACGACTACGACTCGGTTATCGATGTTGAATTCGACCTCAGCTCGGAAGTCTTCGTGACACTGGATGTCGAGAAAGACATTTGCGTCGATGTGAATATTGATGGTAACGAAGCCAGCTTTGCTATCGACGTCCAAGCCTATGGCGACAACACGTCAGTCGACCTGAACCTCGTCGTGGCCGTCCAGGAAGGCGAATGGTCGAGCATTACGGCGACCGGCTACGCCGCAGCCGCCTAAGACGATGCCCGCGGAAGTTTGGTCAAAACTTCTGCGGGTTCGTCGTGAGAAGGGCGGCCCCCAAAGCCCTTCTCATGCCTTCCGGATCTTGTCATCGTCACCTTTATGTGCCGGGCTACATCGCAAGATTGCGCTACCAATGCGCAATAGGCGCAATTCCCCGTTCAATTTAACTTCGCCATATCACCACCCATTACAGCTTGGGTTGGCTTGAGGAGAGAATTATGGCCCGCACGACCGTCAGGACAAACAAGGCAAGTTCGAACGCAAGTTCCCTCTCCGCGTCAGCCCCTCTGGATACGAATCTTGCATCAATGTCGCAGACTGAACTGCCGACCATGGCGAAGCAGTCCGGTGTTGCAAACGCGACAGCAGTCGGGCTTTTGGCAGCACCGAGCTATGCAACGGTTCAACTAACCAGCGCCAACAATGTCTACACCCATAACGCCAACGGAAGCTTCCGGATCGAAGGATTGGCGGGAAACGATACCATTACCGTTTCCGCCACCAGCACCGGTAATGACTACCTTGATGGTGGGCTTGGTAACGACACGCTGAATGCGGGCGGATCAAATGACATTCTGGACGGCGGTGATGGCACGGACATTCTCAACGGCAATGCCGGAAATGATATCTTACGGGGTGGCGCCGGTAGCGACACACTGAACGGTGGTGCAGGCATCGACACTGCCGACTATTCGACCTCGAATGCCGGCATCACTCTTTCGTTGCCCAGCGACCCTAATAAAACGTCGCGCGGCACGGGTGGGCATGCAACCGGTGACACGATCAGCGGTATTGAAAACATCCTGGGCTCCGCCTTCGACGACCGCCTAACCGGCAACCTTCTCAACAATCTCCTCGTGGGCAATGGCGGCGAGGATATTTTGCGAGGCATGGACGGCGATGACGTGCTGATCGGTGATGGGATGACAGATACCGACATGAACGGCGTCCCTGACGATGAGGATGCCGATGGAATTGCCGATGGTGTCAATGAGTCGGCAGTCGGAGCCGACGATCTGTTGGATGGCGGGTTCGGGAACGACACGCTTTATGGGGGTGCCGGAAAAGACACGCTGAATGGTGGATTCGGAAACGACACCATGTATGGGGGAACCGGCGACGATTTCCTGAACGGCAGCGATGGTGATGACCTTCTTGATGGAGGTGACGGTAACGATACGCTCGTCGGCAGCCTTGGTAATGATATCCTGCTCGGCGGTGCTGGCGACGATTTCATGGACGCATCGATCGGCAATGATGTTCTCATGGGTGGTGATGGTTCCGACACAATGAACGCCGGTGATGGGCATGACGTGTTGGACGGTGGCGCCGGTGACGACAGACTGCTTGCAAGCGCGGGTGACGACACCCTGTACGGAGGCTCCGGAGACGACGAACTTGACGGTGGCGATGGTAACGACACACTCACTGGCGGCGATGGGGATGACCTTCTTCGGCCGGGCGCCGGTACCAACAGCGTCGACGGCGGCGCGGGATTGGACACGCTCGACTTTTCCAAAGGCGGAGCCCTCGGTATTAATCTGGGAGACCACAGCGTTTCAGGTGCGGCGGCTGGCACCACTTTTCTCAATGTGGAAAACGTCAAGGGGTCAGGCTCCAACGACATCATCATCGGCGACGCCGCCAACAATGTGCTCACCGGTGGCGGCGGCGCCGACCAACTGGTAGGCCAAGGCGGAGTGGATACCGCAGATTATTCCGCCTCTGCGGCGGCCGTGACCATCACGCTCAACGCATCCGCCGCGGATCCGACTGCGGTGGGAACAGGCGCGGGTGGCGATGCCGAGGGCGACCAGCTTATCCTGATCGAGCGGATTATCGGCTCCTCCCTTGTTGATGTCCTGACCGGCGGTGGGTTGAACGACATATTGATGGGCGGCGCTGGCGCCGACATCATCATCGGCGGCACCGGCTCCGATACCGCAGAATATTCGTCCTCTGGCTCCGGCGTGACCATCATGCTTGATGCGACCGGCGGTGCCACGGGCGTGGGTGGCGATGCTGCCGGGGACATCCTGTCTTCGATGGAAAATCTTATCGGGTCAGACCACGCCGATAGTCTCCACGGAAACAGCCAGGTCAATCGTCTTGAGGGTGGCGCAGGCGATGACATGTTTCAAACCGGCCTGGGAGGGTCCGCAAATACCGGGGTCTTTGAAGTTGTCATTGGTGGAGCCGGGGTCGATACGATTGACTATTCGCAATCCACAGGTGCGGTGTTTGCGCAGCTTTTCAACACAACGTCAGGCTCTATTTCCGTAAGCCAGGGTGGCGAGGCGGATGGAGACCTTCTGCTTCTCGTGGAGAACGTCATCGGAGGTGGCCTTGGTGACCAACTCTATGGTAGCGAAATTGCAAATCGTCTCGATGGCGCAGGAGGAAATGACCTGCTTCAAGGTTTTGCCGGTGCCGATGTGCTGATCGGTGGCGCAGGCACCGATACCGCGACCTACTCCGCTTCGACCGCTGGGGTGTCCATAACGCTTGCAGACACTGGGTTTGGAACCGGGTTGGGTGGGCATGCGGAAGGTGACCAACTGAGTACGATCGAGAACCTGATCGGCTCCGCTTTCGGTGATCTTCTTGTCGGCAATTCTACCGCCAACCGACTTGAAGGCGGGGCTGGCGACGATACGTTCCGAACAGGGCTCGGCGGCACGGCGGCAGGCGGCGTTTCAGAAGTGGTCCTGGGCGGTGATGGTGTCGACACGGTTGATTATTCCGCTTCTACAGGTGCGGTTCTGGCACGTTTGTTCAGTGGAACGACGGGTCTAAGCTTCAGTCAGGGCGGACACGCAGACGGTGACGTTCTGGCGCAGATCGAAAATGTGATCGGATCTAACTTCAACGATCGACTGGAAGGAACAGAACTCGCGAACATTTTGAACGGCGGCAACGGCGATGACGTGTTGATCGGATTTGCAGGAGCAGACACTCTGATCGGCGGGGCGGGTGTCGATATGGCAGACTATTCCGCATCGACATCGGCGGTCAGCATACAGCTTAGCGCGTCCGGCGTCGGGACAGGTCTAGGTGGGCATGCCCAAGGGGACCAGCTCACCGGCATCGAAAGCGTTACAGGCTCGGCGTTTAACGATCAACTTATCGGCAGCGCAGGCGCGAACAAGCTGATTACCGGCGCAGGTAACGACATTGTTCGCGGTGGCAGCGGCAACGACATCATCTCGGCGACAGGCACGGGTGCGGCTTCTGGCCAGAACAGCCTGTGGGGCGATGGCTTCGAAGATGGTGGCGTCGCAGGCATGGACACATTCCGCATTCTGGGCGGAACCAACATCATTCGCGACTACCAGTCCGGAGAAGATATCGTCCTGAATAGCTGGAACAATTCCCCCGGCCTGACAGGTAACCTCAACATTGGCGGCGTCGCCCATTGGGCGGGCGTTTTCACCGGAAGTACGCACCAGACCTATGTGGTTTTCGGAACAGCGACCGCGATGACCCAGAGCCAGGCAATCGCGATGATCAATACTGTGGTTCAGAACGACTTGACGGTGGATGCCGGGCTGATCGCCTGAGACGGAGGCAACGGAGAGGGGCAAGACAATGATCGGGAAAAACAGAAACAGACGCCGTGGGTTTCGAAAGACTGAACTCGACCAGACAAAGGAGCAGATAGGCTCCGTGCTAATTCTACTTGCCCTCTTTAGCCTCGCGATCAATATCTTGATGCTCGCCTCGCCCATTTATATGCTTCAGGTCTATGACCGGGTGTTGACAACAGGCCGGTTAGAGACGCTTGCTCTCCTCACCATCGGGATGTTCGCCGCTTTTGCAGTTCTTGGTTTTCTGGATGCAATCCGGAGCATGATCAGCACGCGCATGGCGTGCTGGCTAAATTCGCGCTTGTCCCCAATCCTTTTGGCGAGCGGTGTGCGGGCAAGGCTCATCGGTGACATGGCCGGCACCCAACCGTTGCGCGATCTCGCCCAAGTGCAGTCATTTCTGTCGTCTCAAGCGTTAACCGCCCTGTTTGACGCACCCTGGACGCCTGCATTTCTGGCTATGATCTGGCTCTTGCATCCCACCCTCGGCATGTTCGCCACCGGGTCAGCGGTTTTTCTGATTCTCATCGGAATACTGAACGAGACCCTGACACGGGGTTCAACGCAAACTGCAAGCGCGGCGCAACTCGTCGCGCTGCAGCAAGCAGACATGACAATTCGCAATGCTGAAGTCGTGCGAGCCATGGGAATGCTTCCAGGTTTGACCGATCGATGGAAAATAACCAACGACAGTTACCTGACCGACACATCACTCAGTGCAGAGCGAGGCGCTGGCATAATTGGTTTTACCAAATTTGCTCGCTATTCCGTCCAATCAGCAACTCTCGGGCTGGGTGCTTATCTGGTCATTATCGGTGAGGCCACCGGTGGAGCGATGATCGCGTCCTCCATTCTTCTCGGACGGGCACTCGCGCCCCTAGAGCTCATATTGGGAAGTTGGCGCAGTCTTGTCGCCACTCAAATAGCATACGGACGTCTGAAAACTCGCCTTGAAGGCATACCACCTGAGCCCGTGAGAACGCGGATGCCTGAGCCATATGGTGATGTTTCAGTCGATCGGGTGAGCTACAGCATACCAGGCACCCGCGCACCGATCCTCAATAATGTCAGCTTCAAGATGATACCCGGTGAGGCGCTGGCCGTAATCGGAGCATCAGCAAGCGGCAAAAGCACGCTCTGTCGCTTGCTGACTGGTGTCACGGTTCCCACGGATGGAGTTGTCCGCCTGGACGGGACTGATCTTCATCACTGGCAGATCGATCAACTCGGGGCTGCCATTGGGTATCTGCCACAGGATGTCGAACTCTTTGCAGGTTCTATTCGCGACAACATTGCTCGGATGCGCACTGCATCGGATCAGGACATCATCCAAGCAGCGGTTTTAGCCCATGCGCATGAGTTGATCCAGCGGCTGCCGCAAGGCTACGAAACGCAGATCGGCGAGGCTGGCGCCCGCCTCTCAGGTGGACAACGGCAGCGCATTGGGCTTGCTCGTGCCGTATTTGGACGCCCGAAGCTGGTGGTCCTTGACGAGCCCAACGCCAATCTCGACCAGGCAGGAGAAGTTGCGCTCGCCGCCACCATACGTGATTTGAAAGAAACAGGTGCTGCCCTCCTTATTGTCGGCCACCGGCCTTCAACGCTGGCACAGGCCGACAAGATGATCCTCATGAGGGATGGAAAGATCGAACTTTACGGTACGACGGAGGAGGTCATCGGCCGCCTTCGTCTGGCAAGCGATGACAACAAACGAATGACCCGCAAGGCGCATGATGAATTTGAAGAAGCTGGATCTTGAACAAGCGGAGAACTCGAGGCGTACCATCATAGTCATTTAACCCACAGAGCATCGGGAGTACACACTATGAATATGAAACCGCAGAACCTCTTTATCCGCTCGGCGGCGGCTTCCCGCGAGGTGTCGCCTATGCTGGAAATCGAACCGGTCAGGCCGCGCTTAGCAGCGACGGTGCGTGGCCCTGCAAGAATTGGCTTTTGGGTCATTCTCATATTTTTGGTCGGTTCGCTCGGTTGGGCAAGCGTAGCACCCCTTGCCAGCGGGGCTGTTGCCACAGGAATCATCAGTCCGGACGGAAGCCGCAGGACGGTTCAGCACCTCGAAGGTGGCATTATTCAGGAAATCAAGGCGAAGGACGGTGACGAGGTTTCCGCAGGACAGGTGCTCGTGACGTTACAAGCAACACAGACATTGGCGATGAATGAAATGCTGACGGAGCAGGCACAGACCCTGCAGGCCATGCGGGCACGCCTCCTGTCGGAGCAGTCAGGAATGGACCAGATCGTCTTTCCCGCCGAGTTGCTGGGGGCCATGAGCCCCCATTTGGAGGCGATGCTCCAAGGCCAGACCTCACTGTTTGAAAAGCGTGGAGACGCTTTTCGTGCGCAACTAAGAATTATCGAGAACCGGGTCGCTCAGTTTTATGAGCAAATTGGAGCATTTCAGTCGCAACTGGACAGTGCTTCTGCGCAGATCACATTTGTTGAGGATGAACTCAAGGGTAAGGAATCGTTGTTCAAACGCGGATTGACGACCAAAACCGAAGTGTTACGCCTTGAAAGATCAAAAGCAGCTCTGTTTGGTGAACGCGGAAAGCACGTTGGTGCCATTGCCGAGGTCAAGCAACGGCTCGACGAACTGGCAACTCAGAAAATTTCACTGGAAGCGGACCGCGCTCAGGAAATTTCTACCGAACTCGAGCGTTTGCGTACAGAGTATGCCGAAATCTCGGAGAGGCTCAATAGCAGCCGGGATATTCTAGAGCGTACAACGATTATCGCCCCTGTCAGTGGGAAGGTGGTCAATTCCCGTTTCAAGACGACAGCCGGCGTTATCAAACCAGGCGAGCCCATAATGGATATTGTGCCCACCGGTGAGCGCCTCTTGATAGATGTTCATATATCTCCCCGCGACATCGACATTGTTCGGCCCCAGCTTCCCGCAATCATACATCTGACAGCCTATTCCAGCAGAGGGTTGCCGCGCATCAACGGTTTCGTCCGGGACGTATCTGCAGACAGCATGGTGGACCAAGTGACAGGACAATCTTTCTTTCTGGCGCGCGTAGAGGTTCTTAAGGAGGATCTGTCGCGCATTGGCGATGAATACATTCTTCTTGCGGGCATGCCGGCCGAAGTGATGATTGTCACAGGTGAGCGTACCGTCGTCAGCTACCTCCTCGAACCCTTCCTCGATGCATTCCGGCGTGGTCTGCGCGAGAGCTGAGGTTTCACTTGAACTACTTTCCACTCAGGACGGACCCGATCATAGTCGCCCAAAGAAACGACATCCTCAAGTTTGGCAAAATTACCAAAGCATTGTATCTGCTATGATCGGCATTTGCTCGCGATCTGGGCCATCTCGGGTTCCTCGCACTTGATCCTTAGCTTGGCCGCGAATTTTGACGCGCAGTCGGTGTTCGTGATTGGCTTGCCTGCTTCCCGAAGGACCTCAAGAACGGTTTGGCGTTTGTTCACCCTTCCAATAGCAGCCTTGGCCTCAGCCGACAGCCCTCCGGGTTCGCGGGCGATGCGCGCAGGTCCTGCAGTGGAAGCAAGCTGATAATCGGGATCAAAAGTGCTGATGACTAAGTCCTATGCGATGACCAGCTTCTGAAGCTCGATCTGCTCCTTGGCGATCTCCGAGAGCCTCGATTCTAGCTCCGCCCGTTTCTGCTTCAACTCGTCCGCCACGCTCATGAAAGGCTCCCGTGTGCAGAGTCAACATAGCGATCGGGCCGACCTAAAACTGGTGCATTCTGCTACCGAATGCCGTACTTTTATGTGGTGCTTGTTTTCTTATGACCAGAGCGCGAATATCAGAGCGTAAAGATGTTAGTCAAACTTTATGCACCAATAACCTATCGGTTCGTATGGATCACCTTGAATGGAATCGAACGGCTGGCCTTTATTTCAGTAGTTCTGTCGACCTCAATTTTTTTACTTAAACAACTGCTTGCTCTTCTGAGTGGATGGCTTGGGTCGGCGACCTCAGTAGCTTAGCGCCACAAGCGGTTACCACTCAAGATTCGAGGAATGCCTATTCTAGGGTAATGACTTACGTTCTCCGAGTAGAAATGCTTAATACCGGGAATGACAGAACCTACGCCTGAACAAATCGAAAAACTTGCTACCGCCTTTGAGCGCTTTACCCGTCGTTTCAAGGTTGCGGAGGCAGCGGCAGTCATGCAAAACTCGCTGAACCCCCTCGACATTCAAGCGCTTCTTTTTATCGATGAGCATCCCGAGTGTAACCTAGGGGATGTTGCCCGGCACCTTCAGGTCGCTCTGACGACAATGTCGTCTTCGGCCGACCGGCTGGTCCGTCGGGACATGATTGAACGGCAGCGGCCAGAGGCAAACCGCAGGTCGGTGGCTCTCACGATCACAAACAAGGGAAAGGAAGCGGTTGCAGGCTATGTTGACGGGTATCGAGCCTCCTGCCAAGCAATGCTTCAAGCCCTCGATCCCGTTGACCAAACCGAATTTCTGAGGCTAACCCAACAAATCTCAAAATACGAAGGTTGAATAATACGAAATTCGTAGTAAGTCTCTGGCATCGAAATGGTCAGGGACTTTATCATGACTCACACATCGCCCACTGCGCTCGTCACGGGAGCAAACAAGGGAATTGGGTTCGCCATCGCGCGGCAGCTTGGAGTAGCCGGACACACGGTCTGGCTGGGTTGCCGAGATATGTCACGGGGGGAGTTAGCAGCTTGCGAACTGCGAGGAGACGGGATCGACGCCCGTGCATTGCAACTCGATGTCACAGACGATGCGAGCGTTTCCAGCGCCGCCAAAACCGTCGAGAGTGAGGTGGGGCGCCTCGACGTTTTGGTCAACAATGCCGGGCTCATGTTCGGTCCGCCTCCCTCTCTTGCCGAGGAGTCAATCGATGAGATGCAGCGGATGTTCACCACGAACGTATTCGGGGTAATGCGCGTCACTCAAGGCTTCTTGCCGTTATTGCGCAAATCGAAAGCGGCCCGGATTGTCATGATGAGCAGCGGACTGAGTTCGCTGACAGACGCCCTAGACATGCGCAGCGAAACATGGGCGGTCGGTTTTGGCGGATACTGCGCCTCCAAGACTGCGCTGAACATGTTGACCGTAAAGCTCGCGAAGGAGTTGGATCGGGAGGGGATCAAAGTCAACGCGGTGGACCCCGGCCTCACATCGACTGATATGACAGGCAACGGAGCGGGGCACTCGCCCGAAGATGGCGCGCGTCCTGCATTCGCTCTAGCAACGACCCACGCATATGGACCCACAGCAGGTTTCTACGCTTGCGCTCCATCAGGCGAACTTTTGCAAAAGAGTTGGTGATACGCATCCAGCGATTATGGGATGCGGGCCCACCGGTTTCGCATCTCTATGTCTCCTCCGGATCGCACGCTGGCTTCCGCATCGCGCCAATTGCGGTCGTGAGACTGGGTTGCTATTGAATTCGCATCCTTTACGCCGAGCGCGATCATAGACATTACTAATCAAGAGCAGTCATTCTCTGACAAGAGCGACTGCAAATTCCCATACTCAAACGCTTCCAAGGCTACCGCCCTCATCGCAGAGGCACGGTCTATTTCTACAAACTCTGAATTTGTGTGCTGTACGAGATCATCGCCCCACCGGCATCCCAAGGACTACCGAAGCTAACGCAACGAGAATTGTTGGCTGCTTGGATCGAGAATGCAGCATCTCCACTTGCTGTTGCAACGAGCACTTGCATTCTGATATTTTAGTAGGTTGAGCAAAGTGTCGTACCCGGGTACATTTGGGTGGGCTGGCTTCGATAACAGAGAAAGTAAACCGTTGAGAGAAGGCTTCATATTGTGTGGCGGCATCGCGATCTTGTGCGCAACATGCCTTCAACTCGTCATGTTCATCCGTCTCAGCCGACGAAAGGACTTTGGACCTCTTTGGGAAAGCGATCTTTTTTCGAATAAAGACCACAACGCTGGTGACCGGATTCTGCTGAAAATCGGGATATTTGGCGAGGAAATGAAAGCATACTTTTTAACCCTCGTTGGGCGATGCCATCTTTTCCTCTTTGTTGCCTTTGCACTCGCAGCGGCAGCATTTGGTATCGCTACCGCGCATGAAGTGAGTGTTGGATAAGCAACTGTCGGCTCAATTGGGCAACTTCACAGGCGACGCACACGATGCCGGTGCCATTATCTGGGCTTCGGACACCTATGGCGCTGATGTGAAAAAAGCGCTGCCATTTCTAGCAGCGCTTTCCTGTTGTCATGCGGTGTTACCACCAGTTTTTGCGTTCGCCGTACTCTCGGCCCATTCTCTTCGCCCGATATGTCTTGGGCTTTACCGCAGCTTGCCGGGGCAGTGGCTGAGGCTCTTGCTGCATAGGTAGGCTCGTGGACGCCGGATGTGATGCAGGCATTCGCTATGGCGAGCATCTCGCTCAAGACATGATCGCCGTACCGTTGGGTCCGCGCAGGCAAAGGTGCGCACTTGCCGCAAGTCCATCGTACCTTGCAGGTCGAAGAAGGCCTCAGCATCCAAGCGATGTGCTTGATCACGAGTGCATCCGACTTAGATTCTCCAGCGGGGCTTATGTGCTCTGGGAGTTCGAAAGGGAGGGCGAAGCACTCACGGTCGATCCACAGGGACGGCTGGTCGTGGGGGGATGCCGCCGCCGCAATTGATTTCGCCCGATCCAGCCGTGGCCTCATCTATACGTTCGAAAACTGGTTACAGCCCTACTTCGCTTCTGGCGACCTCGAACCAATTCTGCCGGAGTGGTGGACGACCTTCGACGGTCTCAGCCTATATTTCTCCCGCAGGTTCATGCCCGCGCCGCTGAGAGCATTTATAGATTTTGTTGGCTCAGAAAGGAGAGATTGAGTCCAGTGGACATCCGTAGTCTACGTTGGCTCGACAGGCGACTGCCGCTTTGCGCCTATATTCGGTCTAAAGGGCGTCATCGCTCCTGCCTGCGAGCGGAAATGGCTCCGTGGTGGCATCACGTCGCCTGTACGCCAGTTGCCGTCGTGATGCCCCGCTGGAGAACAAGTTCACTTTCATTGGTCATAACCTAAAGTAGTGTGCTTTGGAAGTGCGACGAGTGCGGCCAATAAGGACGTCACCAGCCCGAGAATGAAAGCTGCAATTTCATGAAACGGCGGTAGAAACAGGCCATTGAACAGGAACGCCAATGCGCCGCCTGACAGAGATACAAAAAATACATGCTTTGCGCATCGCCTCAGTTGCAGCGTTGCGTAGGCGACCGCCAGCATGAGAGACGGCACTCCATAAAAAACAAGTGCACATACCGCGACCCAGAGGGTAATCCCCACGTAGATTGGGAGCCAAAAGTACCAATCAAAAGTGCTCATGAACTTCGGCAGGTCGGCGAGCAGTATGACTGCGCTAATGATTGGCGCAGGAATGATGGGGCAAAGTGTGAAACAAGCAATAACGTGTATCGTCGGGTAATTCATAATATGCGCTGCCGAGGCTGTGGGGTGAACCGCCACGGGTGTACCGGATGTCATTTGTTTAGGTTATGCGGCCATAGCTGGTATGTCCTGCCAGCTTTACACTGCACTCTGCCTCCTTGGGCAAGAGCCGATATGCTTTATCGACAGCTTTGCGCCACAAGCGGACGACCGTAGGATCGACATGCGTGGTGCTCCAGCGCCACGAACTTCGTCCCTGTATCGGCGTCGAGGCTTTTCTCTTCATTTGCTTCCGTCCCCATGACGTGGACGGTTATAATACGCGGCTGATGCACATCCTTGCCGGTCCTCGGATCGACATCCGTGCCTTCACCGTGTCGTAAGAGCTTGGTGCGGCCTTCTAGGTCGGATGCCTTGCTTCGATCCAGCGGCGCGAAGGCGAACTTGTAGTTGCCGCCACGTGGAAAATGGAAACGCACAACGCTCACCGGCGCAAAGACGATTACGCCCAGTCGGCGATCCGAACTCTGGGTCGGCCTTACATTGTCAAGCACGCGATCTCCCTCAGCCGGGTTCTCTAGCCCCTGCTGCTGCGCCCAGACTTCCTTCCCGACCTCAGTGGGCAGCACCATCACTGTCCCTCCGCTCGAAAGGATCGGATGATCCAAATATATTGTTACGTCCGAAATTACGCCCTTCGCCTGTTGTTTTGACGCTACAGCAATTAAGCCTCCGTAGACGATCGATGTCGAAAGTAGCAACCCCATTGTAAGGAGGCCGACTTTGCGTGCTATTTTCACCTTGATCTCAGATTCCATAACCATGCCCCTTCTGGGCCGACTGCCGTCATAGCTCAAAAGCGCCAGAAGCGGTCATTGCAGATTTCACTCCTCGTATCGGTTCGCCACGACCAAAGTCTGGTCTATATTGGTCACAAGATCGACACGTCCACCCCTTTTGAAGCTCTCTGGATAGACAGAGTACCGTAGCGCCGCCTCGAAAGATGGACCCACTTTGCGTCCGTACCGTAGTCTCTTCCGTCACCGGAGACACTGTTACTCGTGAACTGCCATCCGCTCACGAGACTTTGAAAGTCATCAGAGTCAATTCTAAACGCGCAAGTTACGATTAGGTCGGTGATGGCAGTTGCTGAACACTCGATATCTCGAACCGACCGCGGCAGTTTTTTGATGTTCATAATGAAGGCAACGCGTGCCGGGTCCTTGCGGTCGTCAGTAGCGATTAGATAACAAAGGTAAGCAAAAGGAAGCCCGACGGTTAACGCGACAACGATTGCATACCTGGAAAAACGTCCTCTTACAAGCTCACCCGCATCCCCACATACTGTCGCTCACCTGCCAGCCTTTCGCCAGCCAGCGGCACGGGCATCGGCTTCTGAACAGAACCAACGCTCGCCATATTCCGTCCTGATCGTGGTGGAGGCGTAGTCGAGCTGACCGGGAACGTGGTAAATTCGCTCCTGGGAATTGATGCTGACATTGCCTTTAATGTTGCAAGTAGAATCCCAAAGCTCGCGCGGCACCAACGTATGTCCGCCCGTGGCTAGAAATACGATGCTAGATGAAGCTATCATGACCAGTCCGAAGTTGCTCATGCTTAGCGGTATAAGGAAGCAATCTTCAAATAGCTTTGTTTGGAACGTTAAAATCCGCCTTATGCAGCCTGATTTTCTATTGAGGCAGCAGCCCTGCATTGATTGCGGACCTTGATACGGTGCCTGTCCGTATCCTCCTCAACAGAGATGCGCCGACTGCAGAAGATAAATGACGGCAGGCTCTTTGAGCTAATCGAAGCTCTAGGCAAGAAAAGAATCCGGCCGTTCAGGTCTATAAGGTAGCGACGCCCGCTGCGATCATTGCAGCGACATCCGTACGAGAGAGATTGGCGTTTACACGGAGACTTTTTCCGATGTTCTCGTAAAAATCCATAAGCGGACCTATCGCTAGCTTGAAATGATCGAAATTGATTTTCAGCGTCGATAGTCTCGCGCCTATAGGAACTCTATCGGCTGCATCGTGCTGCGTTGCCCGACAAATCATGACTTCGAACTCGAGATCGAAAAAAACCGCGAGATCAAGAGGTTTTCCGATAAGTGCAAGCATATCTTGCAGCGCTTCGGCCTGGATGATTGTTCTCGGAATTCCGGCTAGAATGTATTCTTTGCTAGTTGGTTGAAGAGTCAGCCGCTGTTGGGCAAGTCCAATAACTACGTTGTCGGGAATAGCTCGCCCGGAATCGATGGCTTGCCGAGCCTGCCGTCCGAGTTCAGTATCTGCGGCGAATGCGTCGTTAATCAGCGATTGGTAGGATATGTAAATTGCTCCGCTGGCACTTTCCAGCAGGGTAGCTTGGGTTGCCTTACCCGCGTATGGAGGCCCGAAGAATATCATATTCACCACAAAGGCGCTCCAGTGTGCAGAATGCCGCAGCGTTAAAGCCGTAATATCAAGATAGTCTCGGCTATCGATGCCCACAACAGGTCAAACATGGATATTCAAGCCCAGGCGCTACCAGCGTTATTGGTATGGGCCTGCCGCAGGGTCTTACGCTTCTGCTCCATTTGGGGGACTTGTGCAAAAACGGTGGTGACACGCGTCCCTTCGATTATGGGATGCGGGCCGACCGGTTCCGCATCTCAATGTGTCCTCCGGGCCAATTGCTGCCTTGGCCGCGTTGCGCCAACTGCGGACATTGTGCCCTTGACGGATTCCTTTAGCCGGCGAGCTTCTGCCCGAGGTAGGTTCCCGCGAAAGCTCCGCATCCCGCCGCAATGCATAACACCCAAAATGGGGCGTCGAAAGCACCTGCAAACGACGATGATAGGCCAGCGGCGATGCCGCCTAAAACACTTGGTAGATGTCTTTTCATTTGATCTCCAAATTTGAATGCCAGTTGACTTGGAAAAGCTTAGCTCAACGTTTGCTTGAAACACTCATATGTCCACAATGGCCAATTACGGCCCTTCAGAAAAGGGTATGAAGCAGTGATAGTTCTGGAAATCATGGTTATATCCGCAACGCTCGCAGCGACTGCTCTGCTATTTTGCAATCAGGTGATGGTTCAGTTTTTGGAGTACAGATTCTACAGGGACAATGGCGGAGATTTCACTGTCGACAGCGGGATTGATCGACTCAAGGTCGATCAAAAGATACACGTTAGATACCTCAATCTCACGAATTGGCAGCGGCTTTATATATTTCGCCCCATCTTCATATTTTCTGTCGGCTGGATGCTCGGCTTTATGATTTGGAGTTTGCTTTAGGCAATCGGAGGTGACGTGATGACCGACTTTGGACGGTATTCATGGCGCAGAAGCGCCAAAAGCTGTCATTCGCAGTCACCGACGAACTGCTAGTTTCAGCGTCGATTCTAACGAGACCAATTTAATTCTTCGCTGATCAGGTCGCGGCATCAAGACATTGGCTACTAGCGACGATCTCGATGTCGCGGCGGGGTTCGATCCCTCAGAAATTCCAGTCCTCATCTTCTGTCGCGACCGCCTTGCCAATCACGTAGGACGAGCCAGAGCCGGAAAAGAAGTCGTGGTTCTCGTCGGCGTTCGGTGAAAGCGCGGATAGAATTGCCGGATTTACCTTGCAGGCTTCCGCTGGAAACAGCGCTTCGTAGCCGAGGTTCATCAGCGCCTTGTTGGCGTTGTAATGCAGGAATTTCTTGACGTCTTCCGTCAGGCCGACGCCGTCGTAGAGCGCTTCGGTGTATTTTGCTTCGTTGTCGTAGAGTTCGAGAAGGAGATCGAAGGCGAAGTCCTTGATCTCTTGACGCTTCTGTTCAGGTAGGCGTTCTACTGCTCTCTGGAATTTGTAGCCAATGTAATAACCGTGCACAGCTTCGTCGCGGATGATCAGGCGGATCATGTCGGCGGTGTTGGTGAGCTTGGCGCGGCTCGACCAGTACATCGGAAGATAAAAGCCGGAATAGAACAGGAAGCTTTCCAGGAATACGGAGGCGACCTTCTTCTTCAACGCATCGCCGCTGTCGTATTCCCGCATGATCAGTGCGGATTTCCTTTGCAGGAATTCGTTTTCCTCCGACCAACGGTATGCGTCATCGACATCAGGCGTCGAGCATAATGTCGAGAAGATCGACGAGTACGACCGTGCGTGGACAGCTTCCATGAAGGAAATGTTCGAGAGAACTGCCTCCTCATGCTGTGTTGCGGCATCGCTCATCAGTTTAACTGAGCCCACGCCGTTCTGGATCGTATCAAGCAACGTCAAACCAGTGAAGACGCGGATGGTGAGCTGCTGCTCTTCCTGCTTGAGCGTGCCCCAGGACGGAATGTCGTTGGAAAGCGGCACCTTTTCCGGCAGCCAGAAATTGCCGGTGAGGCGGTTCCAGACTTCGAGGTCCTTGTCGTCCTCGATGCGGTTCCAGTTAATGGCGCGGATGCGACTGGCGGGCTTGACGGCGATGTTCATGTGTTGATCTTTCGAAGCGTTCTTGTTCACAGCGCGCATGACACGCAACCCTGCACTTCCGTGCCTTCCAGCGCCATCTGTCGAAGGCGGATGTAATAAATGGTCTTGATGCCCTTCTTCCACGCGTAGATTTGCGCCTTGTTGATATCGCGCGTCGTCGCGGTGTCACGGAAGAACAGCGTCAGCGAGAGACCTTGATCGACATGCTGGGTCGCCGCGGCATAAGTATCGATGATCTTTTCCGGGCCGATCTCGTAGGCATCCTGGTAATATTCGAGGTTATCGTCGGTCATGAAGGCGGCAGGGTAATAGACGCGGCCGATCTTGCCCTCTTTGCGTATCTCAATCTTCGAAACGATCGGATGGATCGAAGAGGTCGAATGGTTGATGTAGGAAATCGAACCTGTCGGTGGCACGGCCTGGAGGTTCTGGTTATAGAGGCCTGAGGTCATGACCGCTTGCTTCAAGGCAAGCCAATCCTCCTGCGTTGGGATCGCGATTCCTGCGGTTACGAACAGTTCGCGCACCCGCTCCGTCGCAGGGAGCCAATCGCGTTCGGTGTATTTGTCGAAATACTCGCCCGAGGCATATTTCGAGTGCTCAAAGCCCTTGAAGCTGATGCCGCGTTCGGTCGCAATCCGGTTCGAAGCCCGGATGGCGTGATAGGTGACCGTGTAGAAATACATGTTCGTGAAATCTATGCCTTCATCAGAGCCATAAAAGATGCGCTCGCGGGCGAGATAACCATGCAGGTTCATCTGGCCAAGACCGATGGCGTGGCTGTCGTCATTGCCTTTCTCCACCGACGGCACGGAGGAAATATGGCTCATATCGGAAACCGCCGTGAGCGCCCGGATCGAGGTCTCGATCGTTTTCCCGAAATCGGCGCTGTCCATGGCAGCAGCGATGTTCAATGAACCGAGATTGCAGGAAATGTCCTTGCCCATCACCTTGTAGGACAGGTCGTCATTATATTCGCTGGCGTCGCTGACCTGCAGAATTTCCGAGCAAAGATTGCTCATGGAAATGCGTCCGGCAATCGGGTTCGCCCTGTTCACGGTGTCCTCGAACATGAGGTACGGATAACCGCTCTCGAACTGTATCTCGGCGATCACCTGGAAGAAGTCACGGGCCTTGATCTTCTTCTTTTTGATCCTGCTGTCTGCCACCATCTCCCGGTATTTCTCAGTCACGGATATTTCCGTGAACGGTACACCGTAGACACGCTCTATGTCGTAGGGCGAAAACAGGTACATGTCCTCGTTGTTCTTCGCCAATTCGAAGGTGATGTCGGGCACGACGACACCGAGCGATAGGGTCTTGATCCTGATTTTCTCGTCGGCATTCTCTCGCTTGGTGTCGAGAAAGCGCATGATGTCGGGATGGTGGGCGTTGAGGTAAACAGCACCCGCACCCTGACGCGCACCAAGCTGGTTGGCATAGGAGAAGCTGTCCTCAAGCAGTTTCATCACGGGAATGATGCCAGATGACTGGTTTTCGATCTGCTTGATCGGCGCTCCAGCCTCGCGAATGTTCGTCAGTGACAAGGCCACGCCACCGCCGCGCTTGGAAAGCTGGAGCGCGGAGTTGATGCCACGTGCAATGGATTCCATGTTGTCTTCCATGCGCAGCAGAAAGCACGACACCAGTTCGCCACGTTGTTTTTTTCCCGCATTGAGGAATGTCGGCGTCGCGGGCTGGAAGCGGCCGGCGATGATCTCATCGACCATATCCTTGGCAAGTTCTTCGTTGCCTTGCGCAAGTGCCAGCGCCACCATGCAGATGCGGTCTTCGTAGCGTTCGAGATACCGCTTCCCGTCAAAGGTTTTCAAGGTGTAGCTGGTGTAATATTTGAACGCGCCAAGAAATGTCGGGAAACGAAATTTCCTGGCAAACGCACGATCGAACAAATCCCGCACGAAATTGAACGAATACTGGTCCAGCACCTCTCGCTCGTAATAGCCCTCGGTCACCAGATAATCGAGCTTTTCTCGCAGATTGTGAAAGAAGACCGTGTTCTGGTTCACGTGCTGAAGAAAATATTGCTTGGCGGCAAGCCGATCCTTGTCGAGCTGTATTTTTCCTTGCTCGTCATAAAGATTGAGCATCGCGTTGAGGGCGTGGAAATCCAGTTCGGATTCCGATGTCTTCAAAGGCTTTTCGAAAGTCGTTGCGTCCAAAATCGTTCCAATCCGTGTATGACGTTAACGACGTCTTCGTCGGTTCCCAGAAGCTCGAACCTGTAAAGATACGGCACCTGGCACTTCTTCGAGATGACGTCACCCGCGAGCCCATAGGTCTCGCCAAAATTGCTGTTGCCCGCGGCGATCACGCCACGAATGTTTCCGCGGTTCTCCTCATCGTTGAGAAAGCGGATCACCTGTTTTGGAACGGCCCCTTTTCCGCCTTCTCCGCTGTAGGTGGGCAGGATCAGAACATAGGGGGCTTCGACCTGAAGGCTCTCGGAGAGACTGAGGGGAATGCGCCGCGCACTCATCCCCAGCCGTCCGACAAAGCGAAGGGTGTTTTCCGACCGGCCGGAGAAATAGACGATCTGGCCCATTGCTCTGGTTCAGGCCGCAAGCGTGCTGATCATATCCGGGCGAAAACCTGCCCAATGGGTCTCACCAGCCACCACAACGGGAACCTGACGATAGCCAAGTCCCTGGACCAAATCATAGGCATTGGTGTCTTCGGAAACATCGATGACGGTGTAGTCGATGCCCTGGCGGTCCAGAGCGCGGGTGGTTGCTGTGCACTGGACGCAGGCTGGCTTGCTGTAAACGGTAATGGTCATGATGATCCTCGTGAGATTTGTTTAGGGCGTGCGATATCGATCAGGCGTTGGGAACACCTGTTCGGGAGATTCTGGGATGCATGGCAGCCGGACTCAGCTACGGGCGTTACCGCCCGCTATTCACGCGGATACTGACTAAAATGATGCGACATTGACTTCACCCCGAAGTGGTTGATGCGGAGACCAGGGGAAGCGCACGCGCAGGATCATCCCGCACGCAAACGCGACCTTCGGACACCCCGCCCGTGGACGTTCCTGTTTGAGGCAGGTCTCCTGGCTCACGGGTCGTCGCATCCATCTCGCCTTCCCGAAGCATTGCGGCCTCAGTGGCAGTTTGAGAGAATGCTCGCCGCTTACAGTTGCGGGGGCAGCTCCGGCATTGCTCCGTCCAGAATGGACATCACGCACCGTATTCCCGTCTTAGCTCCCGACGCGAATCGGAAGAACCTCGAACACTAGATATAGTAGACCAAGCAAAAATTGCGTCAACGCTTAGCGTGATTTCAGGCAAAAAATTGTTGCCTTATCCCGTGCAACCTGTGGATAATGGGGACGACATGCCGTGTTGGCCATAGAGCAATCGATAGACAAGGCGGGTGTCCGTTTCCGTCAGCGTTCCCAGCGCAACGTCTTATCGAAATCGACGCTCGTGTCAGTGCCACGGTCGGACGGATAGGAGAACTGGCCAAACGCCGTGTAGCCCTGGCTTCTCCAGAAGCTGAGTGTTTCCGGTGTCTGAGCGTCAGCATGGAGGTAGGACGAGGTGTAGTCAAACTCGGATGCCCGGCTCTCCAAGGCTGCCACAATCTTTGTGCCAAGCCCTTTACGACGGGCGCACGGCTCTATGTACACGCGGACAATCTGACATACCTTTTCGCCGTCGCCGTCGCGATTTCGTAAGCGCTCCTTCGTGGAAGGTTTGTTTTCGAGGGCGTAAAGACCGCCAGTCGCAATGATATGTCCATCTCCGTCCGGCACAACGAGAAAACTGCCTTGCCTTTCGAGGGAGAACCAGTTGTCCGGCTGCGCCAGCAACAGCGAATCCAGGTCAGAATGCCAGGCGGGAGTGTAGTCGATCCCGTAGACGTTCTTGATCATCCGCAGGCAGAAGGTCCTCGCTTCAGCCCGGACGGCGGCCTGTGCGTCATCAGTCAGCCATTCAATCGAGAAGTTGTCGATCGGCATCAGGCCGCAAGCTCCCTGCGGATGATGTCAGCGCCTGCACCGAGTGCACGCAGCTTCGCTGTGGCCACATGACGCGGAAGTGGTGCCATGCCGCAATTGGTGCAAGGATAAAGCTTGTCTGCATCCACGAACTGGAGAGCCTTCCTTAGTGTGTTCGCTACTTCTTCCGGCGTTTCGACGGTGTGGCTTGCGACATCGATAGCGCCAACCATCACCTTTTTGCCACGGATGAGTTCGATCAAATCCATCGGGACATGCGAGTTGTGGCATTCCAATGACACCAGGTCGACGCCCGATTTCTGGAGTTTCGGGAACGCCTCCTCGTATTGCCTCCACTCCGATCCAAGCGTCTTCTTCCAGTCGGTGTTGGCCTTGATGCCATAACCATAGCAGATGTGCACGGCGGTCTCGCACTTCAGGCCTTCGATCGCCTTTTCGAGCGTAGCTACACCCCATTCGTTCACTTCATCGAAGAACACGTTGAATGCGGGTTCATCGAACTGGATGATGTCGACGCCTGCCGCCTCGAGCTCTCTTGCTTCCTGGTTGAGTATCTTGGCGAACTCCCAAGCCAGCTTCTCGCGGCTTTTGTAATGACTGTCGTAGAGCGTATCGATCATGGTCATTGGGCCTGGAAGAGCCCATTTGATCTGCTTCGTCGTCTGTTGGCGCAGGAATTTGGCATCATCGACAAAGACCGGCCTTTGACGGGACACGGCTCCGACGACCGTCGGGACGCTCGCATCATAGCGATTGCGAATCCTGACGGTCTCGCGTTTTTCGAAATCGACGCCGTCGAGGTGCTCAATGAACGTCGTGACGAAATGCTGCCGGGTCTGCTCCCCATCGCTGACGATCTCGATGCCAGCCCGAAGCTGGTCCTCCAGCGCCAGACGCAGGGCGTCCTGTTTCGCTTCGATCAGTTCGTCACCCTGCATCTTCCAGGGAGACCAAAGCTTCTCAGGCTCTGCAAGCCAGGAGGGCTTTGGCAGGCTGCCAGCGGTCGACGGGGGCAACAGTGACTTCATCGGAATGATCCTATGCTTTCGAATTAACGGACGACGTAGTTGGCGGACCATGCATCGAGGATGGTCTTGAACGGTTTGATAAAATGCTGCTCGGCAAATCTTCCCTGCTCTAAGGCAAGGCGGCTGCGCTCCTCACGATCATAGACGACCTGGGTAAGCGAATAGTCCGAGTGCTTCAGGTTCGGGCGATAGCACGTGCCCGCAATTGAATTGGCATTGTAGATTTCCGGGCGGTAGATTTTCTGAAATGTCTCCATCGTGCTGATGGTGCTGATGAGCTCGAGATTCGTGTAGTCGGTCAGCAGGTCGCCGATGAAATAGAATGCCAATGGCGCGACGCTGTTGGGCGGCATGAAATAGCGAACCCGCAATCCCATCTTCTCGAAGTATCGATCCGTCGGCGAGAATTCGTTCTGCCTGTATTCGATACCAAGGATCGGATGCTGATTGTCGGTGCGATGATAGGTCTTGGTGCTGGAGGCGCTCAGGCAGATGATCGGCGGCTTGCTGAAATGCTCCCTGTAAGCTTCTGACTTCAGGAACGCCTGAAACAGCTTCCCATGCAGATCGCCGAAGTCGTCAGGTGCGCTGAAAGCGTCCTTGTTCATGTTATGCTCGGGCAGCAGGATACTGAAATCATAATCTCTGACATAGGAAGAGAAGTTGTTACCGACGACGCCTTCGATACGCTCCTTCGTCGCTTGATCGACGATGTTCGTTTTGAGGACTTCGATGATGGGGAAGGTTTCGGTCTCTGCCGATGACCCGATGCCCATTTCCACGGATACGATTTCGATCTCGACGGAGTAACGATCCCGTAATGGATTGTCCCAATGCGCCATCGCATTGAACCTGTTGTCGATCATCCGCAATGCGTTACGCAGGTTCTCTCGACGGCTCTCGCCTCGTGCCAGATTGGCGAAATTCGTCGTGGCGCGCGTACTCTCCGCAGGGCGATAGTCCTCATCGAAGGGAATGCTCCTGATCGAAAAAGTGAAAGTGCTGTCTATCGTCATCCGTCGTCCCACTTCCCAATCGATCGCCGTAAGCGCCGCGTTCGGTTCAAAGTCATTCTTGCGAAAGGTATGCCCGAACGGGCTACTGACTAAAAATGGTATTGTCTCACTGACGTATGAGCGCTGTTCATGCGTTTGATGCCGACAACGCTCTCTACTTCTTGAGATGAAAACTTGACCCTTCAACCAACATGCTACATTGCTTCGTCATCGTGGTTCTTCAGGCTAAAGTCTGGAGCTAAGAGGGAATTCGGTAGGGCGATCACCGCCTGAAGCCGGAGCTGCCCCCGCAACTGTAGGCGGCGAGCGGACGTCCATTCATGTCACTGAGGTGCGCCTCGGGAAGACGGACTGAAGCATTGACCCGCAAGCCAGGAGACCTGCCGCGACAGATAACGTCCACGGGCGGGGTGTCCCGGTGTGCCGCTTTGCGTTCGGCATTTCCGCGCCGTTGCTCCGCGTCATGTCTTCGCCCTGCCGCAACCTGATGGCAGCGCCGATGAATCAGACCCCGACGACAGGAACACCGCAGCAAGTTTCCATTCCCCTCGACGCGGACCTGCAAACGAGGAGAAGCTGACATGCTGGACAGACAACATCTTTCCATTTTGCGGGAAGTCGACCGTCTTGGCAGTCTGACGGCGGCGGCTGAACGGTTGAATGTGACCCAGTCGGCGCTCAGCCACACGATCCGAAAACTCGAAGAACGTTACGGCGTCGCCGTCTGGGAAAAGGACGGCCGCAATCTTCGGCTCACCGAGGCGGGGCGTTACATCGTGGAGCTTGCGCAGCGCGTCCTGCCTCAGCTTGAAAGGGCCGAAGATGTTCTCTCCGATTACCGTTATGGACAACGAGGATCGTTGAAAATCGGAATGGAATGCCATCCCTGTCATCAATGGCTCATGGGCGTCACAAAGCCATATCTGGTCGATTGGCCAGATGTGGACTTGGAGCTGACCACTTCATTCGCTTTCGGTGGAGTAGCGGCTCTCACAGGATACGAGATCGATATTCTGATCACGCCAGACCCGATCGAGGCATCGGGGATCAACTACCTGCCAGTCTTCGACTACGAGCTGGTCCTTGCCGTGCCGACCGCACATCCACTGGCTCTAAGGGACTATGCCGAACCTTCTGACCTCCTGAACGAGACGCTTTTCACCTATCCCGTGCCGCCGGAACGTCTGGATGTGTTCACCCACTTCCTGGTCCCTGCTAACAGTCGCCCTCGCCACCATCGGGCAGTCGAAACAACGGAGATGATGCTGCAGCTTGTTGCGGCAGGTCGCGGGGTCAGCGCGATTCCAGACTGGCTGGTGCGCCTGGACGCCGAGGAAATCGGTGTTCAACCTGTCCGGATAGGGAGCACTGGCATCAGCAAGAGTATCCACCTCGGGTTAAGATGTGGCGATGAGGACGTCGACTATATCGCCGGTTTACTGAGCAGGGCAAGTCAAACATCTTCAACACCATTTACTAGCTCGCACGCAGAGTAACGTCATTCGGAAGTATAAACGCGCTTTTGTCTACTTTGGGCCACACAACGACAAGCGTGCTATAGTCCGACTGCCTGACGGAGGCGACGCGGTGGGAGGAGTGGCGGAGGCTTTGGCATGGACACCGCCGTACTGCGTAATCGATATCCATGGAACAAGGGAATCCTGGTGGGGCAGAAGCGCCCACTACAGCCGAAGAACGTATGGTCGATCCGCGTTCGACTGGAGATGAGCGGCGCGATCCGGGAACTGGCGCTCTTCAACCTTGCCATCGACAGCAAGCTTCGCGCTTGTGACCTCGTCAAGTTGAAGGTTGAGGACTTATGGTCCGGTAGTTCGATCCGAGAGCGAGCCACCATTATCCAAAAGAAAACGAAGAGGCCCGTCCAGTTCGAGGTCACCGAGCAGACCAAGATCGCGCTCGTGGCATGGCTCCCCTTCGTTCGGAGAAATGGCGGCAGCTATCTGTTTCCAAGCCGTCGGAAGATGTCGCATCATTTGTCCACGAGGCAATATGCCCGGATTGTCCACCGATGGGTCGCGTCCATCGGGCTTGACGCTAATGCCTATGGCACCCACTCCATGAGGCGAACCAAAGCAGCGCAGATTTACAAAAAGACAGGTAACCTGCGAGCCGTCCAAATTCTCCTCGGTCACACGAAGCTCGAAAGCACAGTTCGCTACCTTGGCGTCGAGGTGGATGACGCTCTGAGAATCGCTGAGCAGATTGAGCTGTAGACTTCTGACCATCGGCGTTCGCCGATGGTCTCCCTCGCGCCACAAGGGGACATCAGGCCGCGACCGCTCGATCCCCTAGTCGGCCTATAACTAGAATGTAGAGAAGCTCGCTGACAAGCTCGACAAGCGTTTGCGTGACGATAATCGCCGGAAGAAGCGGCATCGCATTGGGGATGGCAAATGCAAGTGGAAGTACCACCAGTGAATTGCGTGTCCCTGCACTGAAAGCGATAGCGCGTGCTGCTGGAATATCGAGACGATTCAATCGTGCAATGAACCATGCGATGGCAGGAGCCAGGACGGCGAACGCTAGGTAGACCGGGAGTGCCCGCACCGCTCCTTCCAAAGCAAGACCCAATTGCGGGACGACACCAGCGACGACAACAAATAGAACAAGTGCTGTCGCTGGCACGGGCAGGAGCCCAAGCCCGGCGCTCAGCCGCGCTGCGCATGCGTTTCGCCCGGCGATCAGTTGCAAAACACCTGCGCCAATCAGGGGAACTGCAATCAGCCATACGAACGCATGAACGAATGGTCCCATTTGCACCAGTCCGTGAGCGTCATCACCGAGAAACAGTCTGAGATACACAGGCAACAGTGCCATCTGCGCTATCAGCAAGGCAGGAGTTGCCGCTAACAGCAGCTTCGCGTCAGCTCGCCCCAGGTGAGAGAATGTCACCACGTAGTCGATGCACGGGGTCAACAAGACCAGAAGCACACCGATGCGGATCATCGGGTCGGTCGGCAAGAACTGGATTAGGCCAAGCACCAGAACAGGAATTGCCACGAAATTTACTGCCATCAACGTTCCAAGGAAACGAACACGGAGGAATGCCCGCCCGAGTTCCGCGATAGGAACTTGAAGAAAGGTAACGAAAAGCATGAAGGCAAGCGCTGGGCTAATCGCAGCCTCCAAAACCGTTGCGCTCGGAATTGCGTAAGCGACAAGACCTGCCGCGACGACAGTCGCGAAATAGATTTTGATCTGCTGGTTCTCCAGCGTTTCTCGCAAATTATGCATGCATCTCACTCACAAACGAGCTGGTTTGGTTCGGCAACTTTCTGCGGTCGCCCAGTGCACTTGGCGAATAAAGCGATAGCCCGGTCACAGACTTCACAGTGGCCGGAACAGCAATCCTTCATCAGGAAGGCCACAAGGTCAGACAGTGCAGGAAAGACCGCTGAGTAGATGATGCTTCTGCCATCCCGGCGGCTTTCAATCAGACCAGCATGCTCAAGATGGTTGAGATGAAAGGAGACCCGTGGCGCAGAAGCAGTTGCTAATGCCTCTGTGATCGCACCCGCTGCCATTCCATTCGCCCCTGCGGTGACAAGAAGTCGGATGATCCTAAGGCGTGTCTCTTGAGCGATTGCGGCGAACCCGCTGAGTGCATTCTTCTCGTCCATCATTTAAACCATTCTGGAAATGTTTAAATGACGAATAGAGTTGAAATGTTCGATGGTCAAGAGAGTGACGTAACGTCTGCTTAGGGCCAAATCCTGCCTTTCAGTGCGAGATATTATGCCGAGTTTGCCAGGCGCGTTTGCCGGAAATCTCGGACTTTGGAGAACGGGCTCGGCATAGTATCCGGCTCGGGATAAGTGCGAGATCTGCACATCAATATGCTGAAGTTGGAAAGTCGGAACTTTCATTGAGTTAGAGGAAAAAGCTAATCCTCCAGCGCCATGGTGAGCGCTGCCTCACAATGAATCAGCGTGGTATCGAACACGGGCACCGACACGACATCTTGATTGAGCAACATGCCGACTTCGGTACAGCCAAGAATCAGGCAGTCAGCGCCGCGCTCGACGAGACGCGCGGCAATTCCGCGATAAGCAGTTCTGCTTTGCTCCGTAACGACATTACGGCAGAGCTCTTCGTAGATAATCCGATGGGTCTCGGCTCGGTCGGACGCATCCGGGACGAGATGAGAAAGACCCGCCGCTTTCAGCCGGTCTACATAGAATGATTGCTCCATTGTGAATGCAGTGGCAATGAGGCCAGGCCTTCGCAAATCCTGCTTCTTGATGCGCGAGGCGGTCGCGTCTGCAATATGCAGCATCGGAATAGAGACGCCATGCATCATCGCATCCGCAAGCTTGTGCATCGTGTTTGTCGCAAGGATGATGAAATCTGCACCGCCACGCTCCAAGGCCTTCGCCTCCCGGCTCAGAATGTCGCCTGCGTCGTCCCATCTTCCCGATGCTTGGAGGGTCTCTATCGTAGCGAAATCAAGCGAACGGATGAGCAATTCAGGCGAATGAAGCCCTCCGAGACGGTCTCGCGTCATCCGGCAAAGCTCACGATAGTAGATTTGCGTGGAGGCGGCGGACATGCCTCCGAGTATCCCGATCGTCTTCATGCCGATCCTGTTACACCCAATATCGTCAAATAATTCCATTATGTCTGCACCAGAACTCTCGTGAAGTCGATTCGGGTTCTTCCGACATGATGGCTCCGAGACTTGGCGTCGCTTAGCTGTTAAATCTCGGCCTTATTAGCAAGCAACCGGTGACAGGAGACGATCAATGTTTACCCACGTGATGATCGGCAGCAACCACCTCGACCAGTCGAAAGCCTTTTACGATGCGACCTTTACTGCTCTAGGAGGTAAGCCAGGCACAATCGATGATCGAGGCAGACTTGTTTACATTCATAACGGCAGCCGTCTTATGTTCACGACGCCCATCGATGGGAAGCCAGCGACCGTCGCCAATGGCGGAACGATCGGCCTAGTTGCTAGCAGTCAAGAGCATGTGAAAGCATGGCACGACGCCGGGACCAGCCACGGGGGGGAATCGATCGAGACGCCGCCGTCTGAACGTCCGAACGGCTCGTTCGTGGCCTATCTCCGAGATCCGGACGGACACAAGTTGACCGCACGAACGCTACCGTCAGATTGAATTGGCCATAACCGGCATGGTTAGGTTCATCAGTGAAAACTTTCTGGAATAACGGATGCCGAAGCGTCGCGATAAATCAAACCTGCCTTCAAAGATTTGCCCGGTTTGCGGAAGACCGTTTTCATGGCGAAAGAAGTGGGAGAAGAACTGGGAAAGCGTCAAGTTTTGTTCGCAACGTTGTCGAGAGACGAAAGGGAGATCGTGAGTCCATCGCGGTGACCCTCGAGCACATAAGAGGCCGTCCGTTTGGCACCGCGGCACTAACATAATCCTGTGCGGCGGGACGATCCGCCACGTTCCCGATCTCGACCTCGTCGGGCTGCTAGATTGCGAACGCGTTATGGTTGCGTATTGAGGATCTGTATTAGATAGAATAAAGCTCCGTTCACGGTCGATCTGTGGGGCTCGCTATTTATGAGGGCGGCGGGCAGTTGTTATCAATATGACAAGTGTCGCGGCCTTATTGCGCGGGGATTACCAGGAATGCAGTCCGTAGATTTTGTACTTATATGAGTTTTCTTAATGTGAGCAGAAGCTCTGTCTGTTTTGGATTGAACGATCTACGAACCCGTGCTCCGGTTCATAATCGCATGTCTCACCACCCTGATCACGTCAGCCACCCTCGCAAACGGCTACGCCTATGCCGGGTTCACATTCTCTCCGCCGGCTTGCGCATTGACGGGTGGCGTGGTTGGAACCGCCTAGCCAGACGGTGACGGCCTCGGGTGGATCAGGAACCTATACCTATATGCTCGTCTCCGGTACGCTGGCGGATGGCTTGGCGGTATATACAACAACGGGCACATTTTCCGGTACGGCATCGACTGTGAGGAACCACAGCTTCACAATCGCGGCAACCGATGCCGCCCTTGCGACAAACATCGCAACCTACACTCTTGCCGTTCCAGCAGGCAAGCCGGGCGCACCAGTGATTGGCACCGCGACGACTGGCGATGGTGAGGCCGACGTTGCCTTCACCGCACCGGCCAGCAATGGCGGGTCCGCAATCACCAGCTATACTGTTACCTCAATTTAGCGACCGATTGCCAACAGCGTTTCCGCTACGGTGGACGCCGGTTCGTCGGCAAATCCCATAGTGTGCGGGTTGGACCAAGAGGTGGTCAAACGGAACTTGCTGTAAGAAATTAAGCTGTTGCCACGGAGCATTCCGGCCTATACCGCGCTGTAGAAGATACATGAGGCCTGTAATGACGTCTGTACTCGTAGAAGGCGAAACCTGCTGGAAGATTGCCGATGCGGATCGCGTATCCGTCGTCGTTGATGCCGCGGCTTTTTTCATGCATGCCCGCAATGCAATGCTCAAAGCAAAACGGTCGATCTTTATGGTCGGTTGGGATTTTGATAGCCGTATCGATCTCGTGCCTGGCGAAGCGGAAGACGAAGCGCCGGAGAAACTCGGCAACTTCCTCAATTGGTTGGCAAAACGCCGCGATGATCTAGACGTGCGCATTCTCAAATGGGACGTGGGCCTTATCAACTCGATCACGAGGGGTGAGACGCCGTTTTACATTCTGCGGTGGCTGTTCTCTAAACGGGTGCAGTTGAAACTCGATAGCGCCCATCCACCGCTATCAGCCCACCACATGAAACTCCTTGTTATCGACGACAGCGTCGCGTTTTGCGGCGGCATCGATATGACGGTTGGCCGTTGGGATACGCGAGAGCACCTCGAAAACGACAAACGCCGGCGCTCCCCGCTGGGGTTTTCTCAAGGCCCCTGGCATGACGTGACAAGCTGTATCTCCGGCCAAGCTGCAGCTGCACTCGGCCAACTCGCCAGAACACGATGGGAACTGGCGACCGCAGAGAAATTAGAGCCTGTCTCAGTCGCGTCCGACCCATGGCCCGATGAACTCGAGGTCGACTTTCGCGACATCTCGGTTGCCATTGTGCGGACACTACCGGAATTCGATAAGCAGCCCCAGATATCTGAGATCGAGGCCGCTAAGCTTGCGATCATCGCCTCAACAAAAAAATGCCTCTACATTGAAAGCCAATACTTCGCGTCTCGCAAGATTGCCGAAGCCATTGCGATGAGGCTGCAAGAAGCCAACGGCCCCGAGATTATTCTGATCAACCCGGAGGGAGCTGAAGGGTGGCTGGAATCAAAAGCAATGGATTCTGCGCGTATCCGCCTGATGAAGCTCGTTCAGGAATCGGATCACCACGGACGTTTCCTGTTGATGTATCCGGTCAACGATAAAAGGACTCCGATCTATGTTCACGCCAAAGTCATGGTTTCAGACGATCGCCTGATCAAGATTGGTTCCGCAAATCTCAACAATCGCTCAATGGGATACGATACTGAATGTGATATCGTTATCGAAGCTCGCCTGGATCAAAAAATATTGTCGGCCAAAATTATCGAGCACCGCAACGGGCTGATCGCCGAGCACGTCGGCTGCGACCAGAAAGACCTGAACCTTGAAATCGAGAAAAACGGCTCGGTTATACAGGCGATCAATACTCTGAACCGGAAGAATGGTCGTGGGCTGGTAAATGTGCCAATGCGTGATTTAACAGCCGACGAAGAGCTATTTGCAGAATCCAAAATGGCTGACCCCGAGCGACCCAGCGGAGTTAAAGAACGCTTTATGCGTCAGCTTAATCGACGTCGTGCAGGCTGACCTTCAGCTAAGCCACCCTTTTTAGACATGATTTATCTATTTCAACAGTGCCCTCAGCCGTGGCGTCGCAAAGTCCAGAAACGTCCTGAGTTTCAGCGGCATAAGGCCGTCCGATAGATGGACGAGATGGATTGGTGACGCCTCTCGTTCGAAATCGTCCAGCAGCGGCACCAGTAAGCCGGCATCGACTGCGCGCTTCGCTTGATAGGCCATGACCCGCGTGATGCCGAGACCGGATGCCGCAGCATCGACCGCAGCTTCCGCCGTGTTGACGGAAAGGCGTGTCCGGATCGGCACCGCGATATCTTTTGCGCCGTCGTGGAATGTCCAGAACCGCGACGAAAGCACGCCTTCGAACGCGATGCAATCGTGTTGCTTGAGTTCGTCAGGATGCGATGGATGGGAATGCCGCTTCAGATAGTCGGGATTGGCATAGACGGTGGTGCGGGTGGAGCCGAGGCGGATAGCCATCAGGCTGCTGTCCGAAAGGCGGCTGATGCGCAGCGCGACATCGATATGTTCGTCGGCAAGGCTGATCGGCCGGTCGCTCATAATCAGGTTAATGTTGATGTCCGGAAAGGCTTTCAGAAAATCCGTGACGACTGGCAGGACATGCAGGCGGCCGAAGACGATTGGCGCCGTCATTGTCAGATCGCCCTTTGGGGCAACGTATTCTCCGGTAGCGCGGCGTTCGGCTTCCTCCACCCGTCCCAGAATTTCACGAGCCGCAACGACATAACTCTCTCCGGCCTCTGTGAGCAGGATCCTGCGGCTGGTGCGGGTGAACAGGCGAACGCCGAGAAGGCTCTCCAACTCTGAGATCTTGCGGCTGACTGTCGGTAGCGGCGAGTGCAATGCGCGCGACGCGGCGGAAAGGCTACCATGTTCCACCACTGACAAGAGAACACCCATGGCGTCGAGACGATCCATCTTTGCCTTCCATGAATCGAGAGGGTGGTTACATATATAACCGTCTACTCTAAAAATATGGTTCCCGCTAGGTTTCTCACGTTACTGGATGAATGTGTCCGAACCTCAAGGGAGCAAACCATGAAACTCTATCACTTCCCGCTTTCGGGCCATGCGCATCGCGCCCGTCTTTTTCTTTCTTTGCTGAACGTCAAAGCTGAGATCATCGACCTCGATCTGGCGAACGGCGAGCACAAGACGCCGGAATTCCTGAAGCTCAACCCATTCGGCCAAGTGCCGGTACTCGTCGATGGGGATATCATCGTCAACGATTCCAATGCTATCCTGGCCTATGTTGCCACGAAGCTTGGCCGCAAGGACTGGATGCCCGATGATCTCGCCTCTGTCGCAAAGATACAGAAGTGGCTTTCCGTGGCCGCCGGAGAAATTTCGTATGGCCCATGCGCGGCCCGCCTGATCACGGTATTCGGAGCAGACTTCCGCGCCGACGAAGTGATTGCCCGCGCTCACCGGGTTCTCGGCCTCATTAATGCCGAACTCGAAAATCACCGTTTTATCATCGGCAATACACCGACCATCGCGGATATCGCGCTCTACAGCTACATCGCTGGCGCACCTGAGGGCAATGTCGATCTGACGCCGTACCCGGAGGTCCGTCACTGGTTGGCCCGGATCGAAGCTTTGCCCGGCTTCGTCGCCCTCCCTAAAACGGCCATTGGCCTCGCAGTCTGACATAGCTTTGCGGCCGAGTGCTGGCCCGGCCGTCGTTCCCATAGGAGGTTCGAATGCCTGTTGAAGAACTCTCACCATCGTCACCTTGGCATGCGGGGGAACTGCAAATACAGCGCCACGCCGGGGTGCTGGAACAAATGGACCCCGTCGGGCGTCAGGTTTTGCGCAGGTTCATGCTTGATCAGCATAGGGAGTTCTATCCGATGCTGCCGTTCATCGTCATCGGAACTGTCGATGGCGAGGGCACTCCATGGGCGACGATCCGCAGCGGACGGCCGGGCTTTCTGCAGGCGCCCGATCCCCTGACTCTCAGCATCGATGCCGCCAGTGATCCCGATGATCCCGCCGAAGCCGGGATGAACGACGGCGACCCGATCGGTCTGGTCGGCGTCGATCTCATCACGCGTCGACGCAACCGGATGAACGGTACGGTCGTGCGCAGCAGCAGCGACCGTTTTTCCGTTGCTGTCGGACAAAGCTTCGGCAACTGTCCGCGCTACATCCAGCATCGTCAGTTCAGCTTCGTGCGCGATCCGGCAACGCGACAGTCTTCCGAAGTGATTGTTTCAGATCGGCTCGACGCACATCAGTGTGGCCTTATCGAAGCCGCCGACACTTTCTTCGTGGCGTCCTATGTGGACCTAGAGGGTGAAGGACGGCAGGTGGATGTCTCCCATCGTGGTGGCCGACGCGGTTTCGTTCGTGTCGATGCCGATGGTGGCCTGACTGTGCCGGATTTCAACGGCAATCTGTTCTTCAACACACTTGGCAATTTCGCCGTCAACCCGCGTGCCGGACTACTATTTGTCGATCATGAGACGCGCGACATGCTGCAGATCGCTGGCAGCGTCGAGATCATACTGGACTCGCCCGAGATCGCGGCCTTCGAGGGCGCCGAGCGTCTTTGGCGCGTCATGCCGGAAAAGGTGGTGCTGCGCAAAGATGCACTGCCGCTGCGCTGGAGCTTTCTCCAAGATGGCATGTCGCCAAGCGGCTTGATGACGGGAGACTGGCGCGAGGCCGCAAGCCGGTTGAAGGTCGCAGCCCTGGCAAAAACCTGGAGGCGCTTTCGCGTTGAGCGAACCATCGAGGAAAGCTCGACGATCCGTTCGCTGCACCTTGCGCCGGCCGATGACGAGGCTGTCATCCCGCATCTGGCAGGCCAGCATCTTCCGATCAGCATCACGGATGGGACGGAAACAATCCGCCGCAGCTATACAATATCCAGTGCTCCTTCGGACGGCTTCTACAGGCTGAGTGTAAAGCGCGAAGGCCGGGCATCCACACTCCTGCATAAAATGCGGGAAGGCGACGAGATCGAAGCGCTATCCCCAGCCGGAGCGTTCACCATCGATGCAACAGAACGCACTCGTCCGGCCGTGCTCCTTGCAGCTGGCATCGGCATTACGCCCTTGCTGTCGATGCTGCGTCATGTCGTCCATACAGGTGACAGAACGCGCTATCGCCGTCAGGTATGGCTGTTCAGGTCGTCGCGCACCTCTGCCGAAAGAGCATTCGACCGCGAAATCGGCGAATTGGTTGCGCGTAGCGAAGGGACCGTTCGGGACATCAAGGTGCTCGGTGCGCCCGATGTCGATGGCGACGGCCTTTTTGATGCAGTCGGCCGCATCGACATGACGCTGTTGAAGGCAAAGTTGCCATTCGGCGACTATGACTTCTACATCTGCGGACCGTCGTCCTTCATGCAGTCGATGTATGACGGGCTCCGCGGGCTGAACATCGCAGACGGTCGCATCCATGCGGAGGCGTTCGGCCCCTCCGGCCTGAAGCGCGACTACGCCGTTGACGTATCGGCGAAGCCGCGCAAGCCTGCCCATTCGGTTCCGACGCCCGTCGTCTTCACACAATCTTCAAAACAGGCGCAATGGAAGCCGGACGGCGGCTCCTTGCTGGAACTTGCAGAGCAAAGTGGCCTCAACCCACCTTATGGCTGCCGAGCTGGCAATTGCGGGGATTGCCGAACGAAGATCGTCAAGGGAGACGTCAGTTATCTCTCCGACCCCAGCTATGCGGTCGTAGATGGCGAGGCGCTGATTTGCTGTTCGGTTCCTGCACAAGGGGAGGAGGGTTTGGAACTCGAATTGTGAGTGCGGCGAATTCATTGTCTGTCGAGATGCGGCTTCTGGAAAGCCAGAAGATCATAGCCATCCAGATTTTCTGAACTGGTAATATAAGACGCCGCACAGAGAGAAGATGACTGCCAGGACGACATAGTAACGTCCTGCGTATCAAGTTCGGGCATATGCCGGAAGTTCAAACCATAGATCCCGGCGATGGCGCTGGGGACGGCAAGGATCGCAGCCCACGCTGCCAGCTGTCTGATAATCGTGCCCTGACGCTGCATTTCAAGCAGATTGCTGGCCTCGAAACGGACGTCACCACCTCGCGCACGCCTGACACCATTCCCTCGACCCGTTTGACGTGGTCGTGGACATCGCGAAAATACGGTCTTGCATTGTCGTCGATGCACCGCAGTTCAAGATGGGTCATCCTGCCGATCATTTCTGACATCGGCCCCAGACCGCGCTGAAAAAGGACAACCTCGCGGCGCATACGGAAAAGCCGTCTGATCTGGCCGCGTTCGAGAAAGGAGATCAACATATGCTTCTCCATTTCGAGAACCCTGTCTTCCAGCTTCTCGACCATCGGCAGGTAGCCATCGACAACAAAATCAAGAATGCCGTGAAGTACATAGTCCGGGCCATGCTCCAGAAGCGTCGGTGACTGTTCGAGTTGCTCCCGCAACTCCTTGTGCCCTCGGGCCGAACCGTGTCTGACAGTGACCACGTGGTTTGGACCCAGGAAAACATAGGTCTCGCCATAGGCAATCTTGTCGCCCTCGAGATGTGCAGTTTTCGTGACAACGAAAAGCCGGTCGCCATAAATCTCGACTTTCGGGACTTGACCGCCCTTCAAGGCATCCTCGATAGCCAGCGGATGCAGTCCGAACATAACCTTCAGGCTCGCCATCTCTTGTGCTGTGGGTTCCGTCAGTCCGATCCAGGCGAATGCGTTGCCGTCTGTTTTGAAAAGCTGATCGTTCAAGGGAACGTCCTCTGCCCGTTCGCCCGCACGGTAGATGTAGGATGCGACAACTGTCATCGTGTTCCCTCTAAGAACAGGTTTACGGCTTTGAGCCGAATAATGTCGGGCCAAAGAGGCCCATTGCGTGGAGGCTGGACAGCAGAGCGCGGTCCATTCCCGTTTTAGTTACGTTAAACTAAGGCGGATTGAGAGCCGGAATAGCTAAAAATCGAGACATGAAATCCGTCAATCTTGCCTCTTTTTTCTCTAATTCGATATGCCGGGTGTGCCGCACAAGCATGCCATTGACGACGGATGCTGCAGTGCACATATAAAAGCAGTCGATTTTTTCAAAGTGAACCACACGCCATTATGAACGTTCGCAAACGCGCGCAGAAACTGAGAGTATGACGTCACAAGCAGCCTTGTTGCTGGTCAACCCGAATTCTCGCAGAGGAAAAGACAGTCTGCCCCAAGCGCGCCGGTTACTCGAGCAAGCTGGAATCCGTTTTATCGAGCTGCCGGCTGATTATACGGGTACGACATCCCAGGCGATCGAAGAGCATATCGGCTCGGTCGATCGTATCATCGTCGGTGGCGGCGATGGCAGCCTGAACGGCGCGGCGCGCGGGCTTTTGAAATCAGGGCTTCCCTTGGGTGTTCTGCCGCTTGGAACGGCAAATGATTTCGCACGCACCATCGGCCTCCCCTTGGATCTTGCCCAGGCTGTGGAGGTCATCGCCAAAGGCAACACGACGGAGATCGACCTAGGCGAAGCGAACGGACATCCATTCTTCAATGTGGCGAGTGTCGGTTTCAGTGCCGATCTGGCAATGTCTCTGACCGAAAAAGCCAAAAAACGTTGGGGTAAGCTCGGCTACGCACTCGTCGCTTCCCGGTTGCTCGCCAGCTCACGAGTCTTCACTGCGACGCTCGAGCATGACGGTCAGACGGAAGAACTGCGAACTTTACAGGTGGCGGTCGGTAATGGGCGCTTTTACGGTGGTGGTATGACCGCGCATTCAGATGCCACGGCAACAGACGGCATGCTGGATTTCTACAGTCTCGAGGTTGACCATTGGTGGAGGCTGCTGGCGCTTTTGCCAAGCTTGCGCAAGGGTACGCAGGGCGACTGGAATGATGTCCGGTCGTTCTCGACCAAGCATCTCACCATTCGCACCAGCAAGCCGCGTGCAGTCAATCTCGACGGCGAGTTAAAGACCAATACACCCGTGACTTTTCATATCAGGGAAAAGGCGATCTCGGTCTTCGTTCCGTGATAGACGCGAGTTCATGTTCATTTATTTCAAAATACAAAGGCTCCGTCTTTCATGGCAACAGGTCTCATAGCGCTTCTCGATGATGTTGCGGCAATCGCAAAGCTGGCTGCTGCGTCACTCGACGACGTTGCGGCGCAAACGGTCAAAGCCACTGGTAAAGCAGCAGGCGTCGTCATCGATGACGCTGCCGTCACGCCGAGATATGTGGTTGGTCTCAGTCCCGCCCGAGAGCTCCCCATCATCGCCCGCATCGCATTGGGTTCGTTGAAAAACAAACTCTTGTTCCTTCTACCGGCCGCGCTTCTTCTTGGTTTTTTTGCGCCGTGGATCATCACGCCGCTGCTTATGGTCGGTGGTGTCTACCTCTGCTACGAAGGGGCCGAAAAGCTCTATGCGGTTTTCTTTCCGCATGCTGCGCACGGTCACGAAAAGCAGGTTCTGGGTGAAGAGCTTGATCCGATCGCTCTTGAAAACCAAAAGATCAGCGGAGCTGTTCGCACCGATTTCATCCTCTCAGCGGAAATCATGGCGCTGACGCTCGCAGATGTATCGCAGTCCAGTATCTATATGCAGGCCTTCGTGCTCGCCGCTGTCGGTATTTTGATCACACTCGCTGTTTATGGCGTCGTCGCGCTCATCGTGAAGGCAGATGACGTCGGCATCGCAATGGCCAAGACCTCGTCGGCGGTCCTACAGACCATCGGTCGCGGTCTCGTCTATGGCATGCCGATCTTCCTGAAAGTGTTGGCAGCCGTCGGTACCGCTGCGATGCTCTGGGTCGGAGGCAGCATTCTGGTTCACGGGTTTGCCCAACTCGGTTATGCTGGTCCAGAACACCTCATCCACGATGTTTCAGCTGCTGTCGTTTCCGCCATTTCACTGGCTCCATCCCTCGTCGGTTGGCTCGCGACGTCTGTCCAGCAGGCTGTGCTCGCCATCATCATTGGTGCAGTTGCCGTGGCTGCCATGGGAACTGTGATCGTGCCAATGTGGAGAAAAATGCACAGCCGCGATCACAATTGAGGAATCAATTTTGAGAGTGACACTCCACCGGTTGCGCTACGACACTAGTGTTGCCGGTTTGCGGATTGGGGTGGACAAGGTGCCTTTACTTGGCCACTCCCGCGCTATGCCTTGGTTTTTTCCCGTATGGTGTCGACTGATTTCTTGATTGATCGTACGGTTTCGGCGTCCAATCCGACTGCTTGCTCGATACACCGCACGACATCGGCGGCATGGGCTTATGCGTGGCCTGCTGAGTAGAGAGAAAAGCACGATTCACGCATATGGGCCTACAGCAGGGTTTTAGGCTGCTGTTCCATTTAAGGAACTTGTGCAAAAAAAGGTGGTAACACGCGTCGCTTCGATTATCGGATGCTAAGCCGACCAGTTCCGCATCTCAATGTCTCCTTCAGGCCGGGTAGCGACAATACGTGGTATGATCCTGCTGCCTGATTGAGGCTTGGCTGTGGGAACTGACGCGCTCTTAACCAACCTTACCATCGACAGCAAGCTCCGCGCTTGCGACCTCGTCAAGCCGAGGGTTGAAGATTTATGGTCTGGTAGTTCTATCCGACAACGGGATACCATCGTCCAAAACAAGACCACGCGAGTGATGCAGTTCGAGGACAAGAGCAGACTGAAATCGCACTTACGGCATTTCTTGCCTTTGTTCGAAGGACTGGCTGCAGCTAGCGCCCAATCCTAGAGCGAATTCAGTAACGGCGACACCTATCAAAGACGTATGAAATTCGTCAGGCCAAGCCGCCTTATCTGCGCCTCTGCGTAGGTAATTGCGTCGGCTTCATGTGGGAATGCAGTCATTAGCAGGGAACCATTTTCGACTACGCGCACATTCCAGATGTCGTTCAAAGAGAACAACTCAACCACATCACCAAGCACTTCTTCGATTCGTTCGAACACATCTGCCATCTGGCCTGCTTAACGCAGCGTGACGCCATATTGAAGCCGGTCTACATTTCGGTACGATACCGTACAAAGAATGAGCTCTACATTCTCCTCGGCGGCAGAGTTAAGCCTAATATAAGGACGCCTAATATATGATCATTCAGGAACCCAGGCCTAACACGGCGGTTAGGCACCCATGAATTGAGGGTCTGTGAAGGCGGAATGACCAAGTATTTTTTCCATATGATGTACGAAACGGCCACAAGGCTAGATGTGGACGGTTGCGATTTCGCCAACCCCTGCCGGGCAATACGGAAGCTGAACTGAATTTGCTGACATTCGCACTGGAAGCGAAAGTTCGCGGCAAGCCTGTCCCTAGACAAGTCGCAGTCATTGAGGAGGGTAAGCCGCGTCGCCTTGTCGCGATGAAAAGCACTGACTAGCGGCACCATCAGAGATGTCGCCTACTCATGTTGAGGCTTTCGCCGCGTAGTCGTGATGCTGGAAAGCTGCCCCACTTGCGATATCTGTAAAAGTGGCGCGTACGACACAAATTTCGCGCTCTGGTTACGTGTGCATCCAGGGCGCTAAAGACGCATTAAAGCGGACGACTATTCGCTTTCATTTTGTTTTATTCTCGCCGCTTTGAGGAGCTTGGTCTTCTCTCTGTCTCCGCGCATCCGCTTTTCTTCAAGGTTCGTAACAGTCAACTTCAATGTATCGAAGTCTGGCTTGGATTGCGTGCGTTTGGGTTTACTAAGATCTTGGTCAGTCAATTTCTGCACCATAGTTTTTGAGGAGGTGGTTTGGGCCATTTCAGCATAGCGCATGCGGAGCATTGCCGCCATGTGCGGGCGATCTGCTTATCATGTCTAAAGTAAAGTGTCCTGGCCCCGACCGGGCAGGCGCAGCAGGTGTTGCAGGCGCTCGATCTCTTCTTGCATCGCCTCGATCTCGCAGCCGTGGCGTCGCCGTCGTGGCAGAGCAGGATGTAATCAGCCACGTCAATGTCGGCTAATCTGTTCTGCAGGCGCAAGTTGTCAACCTCCATTTTCAGAACCTCACTGGCGAATGTTGGTGGAAAAACCGCGCCTGTATCAATGATGTTCTCTTTATGTTCTGACTCAGCAATGAGTCAACAAAAGTCCTTGCCCTTGTCAGTCACGCTTGGACTGCGATGTGCGTACGACCTTTTAGGTTCATCTGCAGATGCGATAGGAACGATACCGACATGGGCGAGTTCAATTACCCATTGAATAGGTGGAGCGATGGCCCGGTATTATTTCGACGTAACCAACGGTAACGGTTTGGAATGTGACAGCGAAGGACAAGAGTTGCAGTCGCTAGACCATGTACGACATGAGGCTGGCAGGATTTTATCGGATATTGCCAAGGACGAAATTCCGGTTAGCCGCAATGTGAGTATCAAGGTTGCCGTCAGGAATAGTGAAGGCATCAAGGTGCATACAGGCGAGCTGTCATTTTCGAGCGATTAACGCGGATCCCAAAATATTAGCGTTTTGCTTATGAAGTTTAATGCTGTCCCTGTGTTCGGGCGCAGGGTAACTTCGCGGTCTGCGGAAAGATCGGAGATGAGATTTGCAATTAAATGGCCACAAAGATACTGAGACGGAAAAACAGAGGAGGGGGCGTTCTATTTGGCCTTGGCTTGTTCTGCTCGCGGTCACACTATTGGCGATTTATGCGTATGGACAAGCGGTCGCCGCTTGGGAAGATACTGTCAGGATGTGGCGGGATCTCGTTCAGCTTTTCTGGTGGATCATTCCTGATGGACAGGCGTAGGGATTCACGGCCGCAATGTTATAAAGCGCGACGTGACACAATACGTGCAGCTTAAAAGCCACGTTCGGTAGAAACGCGCTAATATTGTACTTGTACTCGATGCTTTTTCAAAACACTCCAAGTCCGTATTGATGCTCAAGATTGCCAGAGCGACGTTACCTTCATAGCTCTTACACGCTCGCGTGTTGCTGCAGCCATTTTTAACCGCAAATCAGGTCTGTCGGTGAGTGCGATTATCGTCTCTTTCCAAACGGTCGGTTCATATGGCAAGACGATTTCGGCGTCCGTTGTGGAAAATCCATACGCCTCAGATGCAGAGAAGATTCCTGCCGCACCCAATCTTGCGACGTCGATCCTTTTTGTTGGAGATCGACAATCATTGACGAGAGAGGGCGTCAAGGGAACAAGCATGATGTCAATTCGCCGCCGACTTGTATCATCAAGATAGTCACTCCAAGACATGGGTTTCCTAACCACAACCCTATTGATGCCTCCCCAAATATGAGCGGCGCCTTTGTCAGCGAATACCTCGAATTTTGCCTGAGGTCGTTGTGCTAAAACATCCTCAATAATGGGTCGCAGAAATAGATGCTCCGAATGGTGCACAGATGTGGCGTGGTAGGCTATGAGCACGTCTTTTTTTTCATCATCGGGATTTGTTGTATTCCAGAGGGTTTCTGGTGGCGATGGGGGAAGAACAATGGCATTGACGTGAGCAAGAGACGATGCGAGCCTGGGTGTTGAGACCCAGACGATATCGAGATAGCGGTTCAATCGATGAAGTGGCAAAAGTGCTCGATAGAACAGAAACAGGCGATACCCTAGATTTGCGTCGTCCCCGGTGACAACAGCCGGGATATTGTCATCAAGAAACAAACCAACACCAGACAATCTATCGTTATGTTTTGATATCCATTCAAGAACGCGCGGGGATGCATAGCGGCATACAATGACGAATGTACCCTCTGGATCAATCTCTTCAAAGCTCGCGCTTCTGATATCTGCCGTGTGATAATTCGGCCCATATGCAGCTGAGAGGCGGGCTGAGAAATAGTAATCTGCTGTGGGGTTGGGGTGACGTCCAAACAGGATGACCCGTTTGACCGGCTTACGCGGCGCATTGCCAGCATAGGGGCGCAGGCGCGGCTGTGGCATAAGATCTGCCAGGTAAGAACGCAGCCATCCAGTTTCTGTCATTTGATTGCTCGTTTACGGGCATTTGCAAAACGAGGTGACACGTCCCTCGGCAGCGCGTCCAATACAAAATCTCCTGCAGAAAGCGAGAGATTTGGATTGTAATATGGATCGCTCAACAGCAGCTTTCCCCAGCGCTCATGCATGTATTTTTCTTCTTTTGCAAAGCGGCTTAATTTCTCCGCCGTGTCGTCAGATTTTCGCGATACGGATTCGAGGTGGGTAAGTCGGGCGTGGGGCGTCCATATGATCTTATTGCCATTATCGCGTAACTTGAGGCAGTAATCGACATCGTTGAATGCCACTGCCAGATTTTCTTCATTCATACCCCCCACGTCATTCCACAACGCCTTGCGGGTAAGCAGGCAGGCTGCCGTCACCGCACTGACTTCACGCCTCTGCGATATCAATTGTTGATCTTCACCTGCTTTGGGATGGCGGAAGTGGAAACTGTGACGCGCGACTGAACCAGCGCCGAGTGTCACCCCCGCATGTTGAGTAAAACCATCCGGAAACAAGAGGAGAGGACCGCATGCGCCGACTACGCCGTCCTCCATCTCAATTGCCATGCGTTGCAGCCATTCAGGGTGTAGAGGATCAACGTCATTGTTGAGTAGCAGGATTATATCATGTCGGGCATGGAGTACGCCCAGATTGCATGCCTTGGCGAAGTTGAACACGCCCGGCATAGCGACTCTGTTTACGCGGCTTTCGTATTGAGAAAATAAGTCAAACGTTGCTTGCTCTCGGCTGTCATTGTCGATGACAATAATGTCAAGCTCATCACAAACGGTTTTTGCAAGCAATCCTTCGAGGCATACCGAAAGCAAATCTGCTCGGTCGCGTGTCGGAATGATGACACTCACCCGTAATGGCCCTGAGCCTGAGCGGGGCTTCTCCAAAACAGGACGTGGCCGTTTTGTTGGCCGGTGCAGCAACGGGACGGGGACATGGGCAATCTCGCCATTGCGCGCTGCGGCCAGTAACAACTCACCTGCTGATGCACTCTCTAGATTTTCGATCTTGGAGAGACTGGATAGACGAATGGCTGCTCCGTCCGGTGCAAGCCAGCCAGATTCTGCCAAAGGAGGGTTCCATGCAGGCTTGAAAAACGGAGCAGTCAGTCTTCCGTTTTTGCCAATCCTGTCCTCGTCGCAATACACACCGACGATGTCAGGATTCTCCATCATAGGACGGATAAGATGCTCGACCGCATCATCATCTAGACTGAAACCTGCCGGCACACGAATCCACATTTTCGCTGAAGACCGCATGGCTTGATTGACCGCCACCTGAGAGATCGCAACCTCTCTCAAATGTGGATAGCTTTGCGAATTCAGCGTGCGTCTGGTGACATCTGCCAAAGAAGGATCGCCTACAATCGATATCAAGACCTCTGGTCCACTGGGAGGCGGGTAGTGCTGTGACAAAGAACGAGGCTTCCTGTAAATCTCACGCCAGTCTTCATACTTCGGCTCATTGAGGCCGTCGCATAAGCGCACGGTACGAAACTGGAAGCCTCTTATGTTGGAAACTGCCAGCAGACGAAGGAGTTGTAGCGTTGACTTCGGGTCATGAACAACAATCCGCGCGACCATTTCCAGAAGGCTCAAGGCACGAACCGAAAATTTGGAGGAACCGTTGTCGGCCTGCCAAGGTGTCACCTCGACAGATATGGCCTCCAGTCCAACAGGCATCCATCCATAAAAGACGCCCTTACCCGTCTTATCCAGCAGCAAAGATCGGATGAGGACCTTAGGCACTCGGTCAACTCTGTGGAGGTGGATGATGCAGATCCGGCTCGTTGGGTGTGGCGGTGCCGTAATCGCTATTGCGACAGGCCGATCAGAAAATGCATGGAGATTGGTCCTCTCTGCTATCCCGCCCGCTTCCTCAGTTGATGCCATGTCGCCAATGAATCCACTTAAATTGTTGTAGTGCCGTCAACTACAACAATATGCCGCGCCCTAGGGGCTGCCAACTTCTCATCAACAGAAAAAACGGCTGGGCCGTCTTGAACTCAACTGAATCACGAAATGATTGGTGAGCGATGAAAATTACTCACTTTCGGGTTTCGCTCGACCTAGGGTCTCTGTTACCTTCGCCGTGTGGGTGAAGATCTTTACGACGTGTTGATGCGACTTTACGAGGCCGGAGCGGAAGACGTGCCCGGCGACGATATCTCATGGAATGCTGATATGGCTCCCGCTATCATGGTTGCACTCAACATGGGATATATGCGCTACCGCGAGCGAAGAGGCATAAGACACTTTTACCTGACATCTGCTGGATACAGCAAAATCGGTATTCCGCCTTTTTCAGCGAGCCGATACTTTCTTCAGACAATACGCAGGCTTCTTGGCATCAACTCCGGACTCTGATCGCCTAAAGTCATTTGGCCACCGGCATATGTCGCTATCAGTTGTTGAAGTTGTTATACACCCCAGCGCCGCCGGACACGATGCCAATAGGCTGGCCTATAATCGTTACAAAACGGGTGAAGTCGACAGAAGGATGTCGGGATGCATATATGACGTCTCGCGCCTTGATATCAAAATTCTGCCCCGTCAGCATGCTGCCCGCTTTGGTCATGTCAAAACGGTAGACGATTGGGTAGCGCCCCAGCTTGTCTGTGCGCATACCTTTACTGACCAGCTGGTTGAAACGTTGTTGGCCAAGGAGGTCCATGACAATGTCTGGTTCTTCATAGCGGAATACAAAGTAACCCTTCATATCGCTGGTGTCAGCCGATCCGCCGCCTGCTAGAGCCACGGCTTCCAGCAAATTGAGGTCATTCGCACCGAACTCGATCCGACTGTTGCTTTTGACAGAGCCGAGTACAGTGAATGTCCGCGGTTCACGCGTGACAAAAATCTGGTCGCCTGGCTGGAGGTAAACGTTCTCCCGCGGATTCTGAAGAAGAGTTTTGAGCAAAACTGTGCCGGTTTTGCCTTGCCGCGTTAGTGTAACGTAGCTTTCATATGGTTGAGCGCTTGGGCCGCCTGCCTTAGCAATCACTTCCATGATCGTCTCTGCAACCAAGTTCAAAGGAACGACGGCTGGGCTGTTGACCGCGCCTGATACTGTGACGTTTCGGGATGCAGTTGACGCGCTGTTAATGATGACGTCCGGTTCAACGGCCTTGCTTTTCAAGGCTGAAAGAATTGTTTGGCGAGCCTGCTCAAGCGTCTTGCCAGCGAACGCAACAAGCCCAACATAGGGTATTGCGGCTTTTCCGTCCGGCTGGACCACTATGTCTAGCGTTGTCTGCTTGGAGTCACCGGTTGAAAACAGGCCGTCTGAGCCCGCCTCAAAGATCGTGACTTTCAACTGGTCGCCGATGCCGATAACTGGTCTCTTAACGGAGCCGCCTATCCCGAACCGGCTTTGCAGCAGCTTTCCATCAAATGCAGAAATCAGCGTAGCGGAACTTACGTCGATATCGATGACGTCAAAGACAACGTTCTGCCCTGAGCCGGTCTGATTGATCGATTGTCTAGACTGCTCTAGAACGTCTGACGCGAGGGGGCCGTCACCAGGCAAATTGTTGCACGAGGTAAGGCTCAGCCCAATCAGTAAAAAACCAGCCTTCTTCACAGTCACTCCGTCACGCAAAATTCGCAGGCAGCCATCCCATAGCAATAAAGTGTTAAAGATGGCTAGCACGCTTATCGATTGTCCATAAAAACCTTTTCTGCAACCAGAAAATTTGACATGAGACCGTCTTAGTCGCAGGAGTATTAGATGTTGCGGAGATTGGCTAACCTTTTTCTCCTCTTCACCTGTGCGTGCTCGCTTGACGAGAGCTAATGGTGGCGATTGAGATACAGGTGTGGAAGATGTGCTCGAGTGGAATCGGTCACGCTTCGAATGAATCGGTAGTGGAAACGTATGACGGTTGAGATCTTGGGGCGTGCTTGTGTCGCTCCATCGGCACAGAATGTGGAGCAGCTTTTCGAGCTTTTGCGGCAGGAAATCTGTGCAGTCAGTATCATTCCAGATGAGCGTTGGGCAAAGGCGCGGTTCTGGCATCCCATGCGCGGCATGCCGGGCAAGGCCTATACGTTCTCTGCGGGCGTTTTGGCAGATGTGTATGATTTCGATCCGACCATGTTCGGGATTTCGGCTCGTGAAGCTTCCTACATGGATCCGCAGCAACGTATCCTGCTTCAAACCGTGTGGCGCGCACTTGAGGACGCGTCTGTGTCTTTGGCCGAATTGCAAAGGGAGCGCGTCGGCGTCTATATCGGCGCGTCATCCCTGGATAACGGCAATTTACAGATAGAAGATCCAGCCTCCGGCGGCCCGCATTTTATGACGGGCAACACGCTGTCGATTGTTTCTAACCGAATCTCGCATATCCTTGGCCTCAACGGACCGAGCATGACGATTGATACTGCCTGTTCATCCTCGCTGGTTGCGTTACATCAGGCTGAACGGGCCTTGCGGGATGGTGAGATCGATACTGCGATTGTGGGTGGCGTCAATCTCTTGCTGCACCCCTTTTCCTTTATCGGATTTTCGCAGGCCCGCATGCTTTCTCCGGAAGGACTTTGCCGGGCGTATAGCAATGATGGCGAAGGGTACGTGCGCGCGGAAGCCGCCGGCGCTGTTGTGTTGCGCCGTACCGATCGCGCACTGAGCGAGGGAAGCCGAAGCCGTGCCACACTGGTGGCGTCTGGAATGAATTCTGCGGGTCGCACGAATGGTATCTCCTTGCCATCGCGTGAGGCGCAGGCACAGCTCTTGCGTTCCATATATAACGACAACGGTATTGATCCGGAATCTCTTGCTTTTATTGAAGGTCATGGAACAGGTACAAAGGTTGGCGATCCAGCCGAGCTTTGGGCCATCGGTTCGGTCCTGGGTAGGGCTCGTTCGCAGCCGCTGCCCATTGGTTCGATCAAGTCGAATATCGGACATGCAGAACCCGCGTCAGGTGTTCTCGGACTGATCAAAGCGATCTTGTCTTTCGAAAACAATTATCTACCCGCATCTCTTCATGCAGAAACGCTCAATGATAATGTTGATTTCGCCGGGTTAAACGTCGAGGTCAATCGAGCTGGAAGAGTGCTGGCTCAAGGCTCCGAGCGACGTCTCGCTGGCGTCAATTCATTCGGGTTCGGTGGCACAAACGTACATGTGGTTATCTCAGACCCGGCGTCCGCTGCGAAAGATGGTGTTGAAGACAAAGGCGGGGTATTCACCCTGACTGCACATACGCAGTCTGCACTTCACGCATTGCTTGAGGAATATGATGCACGGTTTGCGGCGTCTTCTGACACGCAGAAAGCAGCTCTAATTTCCGCAACGCGCAATCGCTCTATGCTGAAACATCGCTTCGTGGCCGCCGGTAAGAGCGCTTTGGACATCGCCAATGCTGTGTCGTCATATCTCAACGATGGTCATAACGCCGATTCTCAGATTGGCGAAGTTCCAGGCAGGACAATCCAAACGGCATTTTTCTATGCTGGCAATGGATCGCAATGGGCCGGAATGGGCATTGATGCCTATCGTGAGAACAGCGAATTCAAAACCCGCTTCGATCATTTCAGCCAGCTTTTCTCTTCGCGCGCTGGCATCGAAATCACGGAGCTTCTGTTTGCAGATGACCTTGATCAGCAATTGCGCGATACGCGTATAGCTCAACCGTTGCTGTTTGCAGTTCAGGCAGCACTAACCGATTGTCTGATCAGCTATGGCGTGAAACCCGATCTCGTGTTCGGTCATTCCGTTGGCGAAGTCGCTGCAGCCTATGCGGCGGGAATCCTCAGTGCGGAAGATGCGACGACTATTGTGTCTATTCGGTCCAAGCATCAGCACGCTTTGGCTGGCATGGGCACGATGGCGGCGGTGGCGATGTCGGAAACGGCATCTGTCGCCTTTGCGCAGCGTTATGGCCTTGACAACATCAAGGTTGCTGGCACGAATAGTCACAACTCCGTGACGATTTCCGGGCCGGTCGATGAGATCAAAGCCTTTAAGGAGGCAGCGCAGGCAACGCGCAATGCCGTGCACATTCTCGATATAAACTACCCTTTCCACCATCCCTTGATCGATGGGGAAAGAGATGCGTTCCTTGCTGAAATTCCGTCAGTAACGCCAAAGCGCGGACACACGACATTTATTTCCACGGTCACCGGCGCCGAGATCCACGGTGAGCGGTTGGATGCGGAATATTGGTGGCGCAATGTTCGTGAACCCATCGCATTCGAGTCAGCGGTCAATGTCGCGTTGGAATTCGGTTGCAATCTCTTCATGGAGATTTCTCCGCGGTCGATCTTGTCGAGCTATGTCACCGAAACCGCCAAGCAGCTTTCCGCTTCGGCCGTCGTTCTTCCGACGCTGACCCGCCCGGGCGTAGGTGAAGGCGTTGATCCGGTAAAACGTTCCGCGCTTCGCGCCATTTCGCATGGGGCAAAGATTGAGGATGTTGAGGGCAGGGCGCGTGGCATCACCGGCATTGACCTGCCACCATTGCCTTTTGAGAATGCGACCTATCGACCACATCCCACCTCCGATGGGATCAATGTTTTCGGTCGTGATGGAGCGGATGGTCCATACACCCTGCTTGGATGGCGCACTGATCCAAACGCGTCTGTCTGGAAAAACCATATTGATGCGCTACTTTTTCCGGATCTTGCGGGACATGTCGTGGATGGAAAATCCATCATTCCGGGAAGCGCGTTCATCGAAATTGCTGTGCAGGCAGCGCGTGGCTATTACGGCACCGAGGAAGTGGAAATCAACAATTTGGAGATTTTCCGGCCACTTGAGCTGCGTGACAGCCGGATGTCAGAGCTTTTGACACGTATATCCCCGGAAACGGGAGTAATCGAGATCGCGTCTCGTGAATATATGAGCGAAGACGGCTGGACGATCCATGCGACAGCGCGCAGTCGCATTTCTGTCGGTCTTTCCCGCAAGGCGGAGCTCAATATTGGGGACTTTGGCAAGGCGTATGCTATCTCTGCCGCGGAAGCTTATGAGACCGCGCGACGCTTTGGGCTGGACTATGCGCCATGTTTTCAGCTTCTTGAGCGCGCGGAAGTTTTTGGTGATCGGCACATTGTCGTCAGCCTGCTGCCTGCTGCCTCCCCGGCACACCCGTATCTTAGCTATGGAATGGACCCGGTATCGACCGACGCTGCTTTCCACGGATTGGTCGCGCTATTCGGCTCATTGACGGGTGAAATCGATGGAGCGCCCTATATTCCAGTTCGGTTCGGCGCTGTCCGAACGGCGTCTTCAGGTCAGCCAATCGCCAGCGCAGTCATCCAGATTGAGCGGTTCAGCGCAAACAGCCTGAAGGCTCGTATAGAACTGTTGGCTGAAGATGGCTCACTTGTTGCGGCACTGGATGATTGCCGGTTCCGCCGCACTTGGCTGCGTCAGCACAGCACCCTTGATACGGTCGCTTTCCATTACGAGGCTGTCGCTCGACGCCAGCTTGCCCCAAATCCGTCTTCGGCTATGACGGCTACCAGCCTTGCTGGCATTTTCCCCAGTATTCCCCAAGCCCAGGCAGATGAGGCAACCTTGTTGCTGGATGCTTCCGTTCAGCGTGCCTGCCACGATATCGCCCTCGTTCTGACAGGTCAAAACGGCACGGTGTCTGTATCATCGCTGCCTGGCGACCCTGCATTTCAGTGCTTCCTCTCAAGCTGTTTGTACACTTTAGAGGATGCAGGCATCGCGCAATTTACGGATGCTGGATGGACCATCCCGCCGGATAGTGAACTGCCGCCGCTTGGCGAACTTCTCAACGAGATCTACCGTCGATTCCCAGAGCGCGTTGCTGAAACTGTCTTGATCAACAACGCATATCGCGAAACGCTGGAACGCGTTGCTGCCAAGTTTATGGTTGCCCCGCAGCCATCGTCGTTCCTGAGCGATGCGACGCTTGATCATGTACGCCATCACACCGCAATTGGCCGACGCCGCGAGGAATTTGTCATAAGCGCAGTGAAGAGCGCTCTGGCGGATGTTGTTCCCGGTGACGGCGTCACGATTGTCGAACTGGGCGCAGTATCAATGGCTTTCAGCAGCCGGCTCGCTGATATGGCGGCCCTCAAAGGGGCGCGGCTTGTCGTCATCGAACCCTCGGACCATCTTCGCCGCACCCTAGAAATCGGGTTCGAGCGGAATCCGTCAGTTGATTGCCTTGCTCCGGATGCGGCGGGTACTCTCGACACGGCAGATTTTGTCGTCAGCGCCAGCGGTTCTCTCTACGGTCAATTTCGCCAGCACAGCGGTTTAAAAGATGTTTTGCGGATTGCTGCATCTAGCGGTGGTCGGGTCGCTATTGCAGAAGCGCCGTCTTCAGCTCTTTCTGATTTCGTTTTCGGTTTTACTGAAAACTGGTTTGCAGACAGCGCGACCCCCGAGTTTCCAACTGGGCAATTTGCATCCGCAATACATTGGGAAGACCTTCTGAAGGAGTGTGGTTTTGACGCTCCAAACGTCGATCAGCCCGAGCTTGCCGAAGGCGGATTGCTTTTGGTTCAGGCAAAGTCAACCATGTGTAATCGCTCAGACAAGGTGATTGCGCCGGGTTCTGCGTCGATCTTTGAACTTTTGCAGAGTGAGGGAGACATTCCACTTCTGCCTCTCGGGTTCTCAAAAACACTCCTTTGCCCGCCAGATGAGCCGCGCGCGGCATTTGACAGTCTCTTCGCAGAAAGCCTGGCTTATCCGCTTGCCTTCATGTGCACTCTGCCGAAAGAACCATCGGACTCGGCTGGTCTGCAGGATATAATTGCGACTCTAAGCGCCTTTGCAGAGACTGCACGTGCGCAAGCGCGTGCACAAAACGTTGCACGTATCCGACTGTTGATCGTGGCCGCTGGGGGCTCTCCTGCCGCATCTGATCAGGCTGATCCTACAGCAAGCGGCTTGTGGACATTCGCCAGAGTGCTGCAAAACGAATATGATGAGTTCGATGTATTTCTGCTGGATGCTGACACGCAGGGTCCAACGATCTCGAATGCCGTTCTTTCTTTGCTGGCATATGATGGCCTGGAGCGGGAATGGGTTTCTAGTTCCAGGACTGGTGTCTTGTCCGTCGTCCGTGCCGTTCCAGGCCATGTCTCCGAAGCTGGCCGCAAAGTGACGACGTTCGAGGCGGCAACGATCCATCAGCACACCAGTGGACGCGTCGACAGCATTGTGTGGACGCAGGATAAGGTTCCCGTTCCAAATGACGGCGAGGTCGTCGTCAAGGTCGCTGCGACCGGGCTAAACTTCCGCGATGTCATGTGGTCGATGGGGTTGCTGCCCGAAGAGGCGCTGGAGGATGGTTTCGCTGGCGCGACCATAGGCATGGAGATGGCGGGAACGGTGGTTGCCATTGGTTCTTCCGTCACGGATCTTTCTGTTGGCGATGCCGTGATGGGTATTGGTCCAAAGGCCTTCTCGACGCATATGGTCGTCGCTCGCGACGGTGTCACCAAGGTACCGCAAGGTATCGATCCTGCTGCAGCCGCGACGGTTCCTGTGGCGTTTCTCACGGCCTATTATGCGATGGTGGAGCTCGGCCGTATCCGTGAAGGAGAAACGATCCTCATTCACGGTGCAGCGGGCGGCGTCGGTCTTGCGGCTTTGCAGATTGCCAAGCTCAAAGGTGCAAAAGTCATTGCAACGGCGGGTACTGTCGAGAAGCGCCGGTTCCTCACACTCCTCGGCGCGGACCACGTCTTTGATTCACGTTCGCTCGCATTCGTCGGCGATGTGTTGCGTGTGACAGACGGGGAGGGGGTTGATCTTGTGCTAAACTCTCTCTTTGCCGAAGCGATGGAGCGCAGTTTCGAACTCGTGAAGCCGTTTGGTCGTTTCCTGGAACTTGGCAAGCGCGATTACTATTCCGATCGCAAGCTCGCGCTGCGTCCGTTCCGTCGTAACATCTCGTATTTCGGTATAGATGCGGATCAGTTGCTCGTGAGGGCTCCTGATCTGACACGGCGTATTTTTGCCGACATCGGCACATTGTTTTCGGACGGCAAACTCACTCCTTTGCCGTACCGCGCCTTCAATTACGATGAGACGGGTGCCGCGTTCCGCCTGATGCAGAATGCGGGGCATATCGGCAAGATCGTCGTGCGTCCTCCTGTACAGGGTCAGGACCACGTACAGGTGTTCTCAGACGCGCTGTTGACACTTCAGCCTGGCGTATATCTCGTTATCGGCGGCATTGGCGGATTTGGTCTTGAAACGGCAAAGTGGCTCGTTAGCCGTGGTGCCACCCACATCGCGCTTTCCACACGTGGGGGCGTTGCCGATCATGAGACGTTGGACGCTATTGCCGCCTGGAAAGCATCTGGCGTCGAGGTCACCCTTCATGCCTGCGACGTGACCATTGAAGCCTCGCTCGAGGCCTTGTTGGTAGAACTTCGCTCATACGGGCCCATCAAGGGCGTCGTACACGCGGCTATGGTGCTGAATGACGGCCTGATTTCCAACCTCGACCGTGAGAAAAATCGCGCTGTCATCGACGTAAAGGCCGTCGGTGCCAGCAATCTCGACCGTCTGACGCGGGCTGATGATCTTGAACTTTTCCTTCTGTTCTCGTCGGCAACAACAATGATTGGCAATCCCGGTCAGGCCAACTATGTTGCCGCAAACGGTTATCTCGAAGGTCTGGCGCGCGCACGTCGGCGTGCGGGGCTGCCTGCGCTGGCTATCGGTTTTGGTGCGATTGGAGATGTCGGCTTTTTAGCGCGCAACACCAATGTCAGCGATATTTTGTCTCGCCGCCTTGGAAAAGCAGTCCTGAAAGCGCGCGCTGCCCTCAGCTTCGTCGAGCGTGTGATCGTGAACGATGCGGGCACGGTCGATCAGGCTGCCATTATGATAGCGGAACTGGACTGGGCAAGTGCGTCGGCTCTGCCGATCACAGCGCAGCCACTCTTTTCTGCAATTCCACGCAATGCCGCAGGCGGGGCTTCCGGTGGCGACGGCGATCAAATTGACTTGGCCGCTTTGGTGGCCGGCAAGTCCCATGAAGAGGCGCACGCTATTTTGCATGGTTTCCTCGCCGGTGAAATTGCTGCAATTCTAAAGGTTGCGGAAGACAGCGTCAAAGCCGACAAGGTGCTCAAAGACATAGGACTGGATAGTCTCATGGCGATGGAGTTGGGTGTTGGCTTCCAGCAGAAGACGGGCATCGATATTCCGCTATCCGGAATGGGGGATGGCGCGACCGTAGGTGACATTGTACAAAAGCTGTATGAAAAAGTCACCGCCGATGTTAACGCTGACGACACAGGCGACGATGCGAATAGCGCATCGCTAGTAGAGCAACTGACCGACAAACACACGGCGACAGTCACAGATAAAAAACTCGGTAACAATGGTTGATGAAGCAAAACAGGAAGACCTGCGAGAGGCATCGTCCGAATCCTCGCTCATAAGCGTGCTTCGGCAGCGTCAG
>NZ_JXQV01000053.1 GCF_000834635.1 Agrobacterium tumefaciens | reverse complement strand
GGCAGCCTTGGCGTCAAGAACGGCATGCTCGCAAAGGTGCGTGAGGCTGCACCCGGCCGGATCGTTGCCGAGGTTGGAGACGGCGAGCATCGTCGCCAGGTCACGGTCGAGCAGCGCGTCTACAACACTCTCGATCATGGTTATGCGACGACGATCCACAAAGCCCAGGGTGCCACTGTCGACCGGGTGAAAGTCCTGGCATCCCTCTCGTTGGACCGGCATCTCACCTATGTGGCCATGACCCGCCA
>NZ_JXQV01000052.1 GCF_000834635.1 Agrobacterium tumefaciens | reverse complement strand
CAGTGCTGAAACATACGAGCAGGTCGCGCGAAAGTCGCGATATTTTACCGCTATAGATAGTTTCACGCCTCTGGACGAAATGAAGCCTGTCATGATTGCGCGATTTAGTCATGAACGCGGTGCCAGTTCCTATTTCAAGTGGGTGCACAAAGGAAGCAGAGACTTCGTCGGTATGTATGACCCCGACACAAATATGAACGCTCCACTCACCTTTGAAGAGGGTATCGTAGAGGGGCACTGGGGTCGCCGGGACAAGTTCTAATTCTAAGATCCGATGACAGCTGTCAGGAGGTGTCCGCATGGCGCAAGAGAGAATATTTCTTACATACTCGAATGCGACTGCAGTTCCCAAATCGGAGCAAATGACCGGCCAGAAGATTATCCTCAGTGAAGACGGCTAAGGCGACGTTGAAGTCCACCTTTGGCGGTGTTCATACACATGAACGACGCTCGCGGAAGGAGCAGACGAATTTTGTATTTATTTGGATTAGGTCGAGAGGTGGCGTAATGCGCTCGCGTATTGTCCCGTCAATAACAAACACAGCTATTAAGAGCTGTTTAAGGCTTTTGATGACGGCCATCATGGCGCTGCTGACTGTTCAAACAAGTGGTGCGGTTGAACAAAGACCGCCGGATAGCAAAGACGACGCCAACTGCGAGAAGCGCTTTTCCGCCATCCTGGCACATATGGAAAAGCGCTTCGATGAAAGCCCGATCGGAAACGTCACAGACCTCGAGAAGTTTTACTT
>NZ_JXQV01000051.1 GCF_000834635.1 Agrobacterium tumefaciens | reverse complement strand
TAATCCGCATCACTGCTCATTATGACCAGGTGTATTCTCATTAAAACGTGACCGTCAAAGTCTCTTTCAAAGGATGCGAAATCTCTCCCACATCCCGCAAGCCTCGCCGCCCACGTTTCTCTTTCTTCCATATTCAATTGTCAAAAAACAGACACACATTCGTGTCAAAACCAACAAACCAAAACCCAAAAGTCTCAATCCTCAAGAACCAAACCTCGCGGCCAATTCTCAGGTTTTCCAAGAACGAAGGACATCGTCGCTAGCAGCGCCGCCGCCCTCGTCAGTGAGCGGACTTATAGAGGACACCCCCCAAACAAGTCAACAGCAGGTCGGAGAGAAAATTCAGAAAAACATTAAGTTATTGGTTTAATACGATTATTTGATATCGTTTGGCTGACCGCCCCTCGAAACCCACAAAAAGGCGATACTGGTCCTTCCCTCTAAAACATGCGATAGGGTGATCCAAGCTCTCAGGCGCGCCTGAGATAGTTATCGCCCTTATATAGAGAGATTGGACAATCCCGTGCGTGTTCTTGCCGAAGCCGTCATTTCCGAACTTCCCCACTATTACCGAGGCAAGGTGCGCGAGAATTATGACCTGCCTGATGGCAACCGCATCATTATATCCACCGACCGTCTCAGCGCCTTTGACCGAATTCTTACATGCATACCATATAAGGGACAGATTCTGACCCAGACGGCACGCTACTGGTTCGAACACACAGGCGATATCTGCCCCAACCATGTCGTCTCCTATCCTGACCCCAATGTGGTAGTCGGCAAGCGGCTCGACATTCTGCCTGTTGAGATCGTTGTGCGCGGATATCTGGCAGGCACCACCGGCACCTCCATTCTCACACTCTATAAGAAGGGCGTGCGGGACATGTATGGCGTGACCTTCCCTGAAGGCATGAAAGACAATCAGGCTTTGCCGACGCCGATCATCACGCCGACCAGCAAAGAGTTCGATGGCGGCCATGACGAACCACTGACGCCAGCCGAAATTATTGAGAAGGGACTGCTGACGCCGGATCAATGGGAGACCCTGTCACGATACGCTCTGGCCCTGTTCCAGCGCGGGCAGGAGATTGCTGCCAATCAAGGGCTTATTCTGGTCGATACAAAATATGAGTTCGGTACCGATGAAAACGGGACCATCATTCTTGCCGACGAAATCCACACACCAGACAGCAGCCGCTATTGGATGGCTGACACCTATGAGCAGGCCTTCCAAGAAGGCAGCCGCCCCCATAGCTTCGACAAGGACTTTGTCCGCTCCTGGGTGGCAGAACGCTGCGACCCCTATGCGGACGATATTCCAGAAATTCCTGAAGAGCTGCGGCTGCAGACCTCGAAGGTGTATATAGAGGCATATGAACGCATCACCGGTCACACATTCGTTCCCGATGATAGCGGCGCAACTCCCTTTGAGCGCGTGCGGCAGAACCTCCAGCGCTATATTCAGGAAACATGAGCGTGACGAAAGCGAGCGTCCCGACCTCATCAACGGTCAAAAACGAAACGACCGGTCGTAAAGCACGACCGCGTCGTTCAGCTGAAGAGACACGACGCGATATTCTCGCCATGACGGAGACATTGTTTCGCGACCGTGGCTTCGGCGCGGTCTCGATTGCGGATATCGCAGCGGCGCTCGGCATGTCGCCTGCCAATATATTCAAGCATTTTCACTCGAAGAATGCATTGGTGGACGCAATATTCGTTCAGCAGATCCGACTGCTTGAACAAAAGATCCATCTGCTGGACGCCAGCCATGCGCCAATTGAACGTCTGCAGCATCTTGCACGCAAGCTCATGGAAAATCATAGGGGCGACCTGAATGATAATCCCTACATATTCGAAATGGTGTTGATGACTGCCAAGCGGGAGCTTGCATGTGGCCGCTATTATGAGAAAGTGGTCACTCAGAAGCTTGCAGACATTATAAATGACGGCGTTAATGCCGGTGTATATCAGCAGACCGACATCGAACATTCGGCCAGAACCGCTCTTTACGCCCTGACATGCGTATTGCACCCGGCTCTGATCGCCCAGGAAGATGTCGACATTTTAGCAACACGTTGTGAAGAACTCGTCACATTTATTGATAGCGCCTTGAGATACGGGATTGCTAGGTGACGATAGGCTCTATACGTCACTTACCTATTCTATTTGTATCGTGGCTTCGCCATGAAAACCTTATACGCCTGATCGCACCACATTTTAGGTGCTTGCCTTCGACATCGGACAAACCGGGATTCGACCGCTGAACATGAGAAAAACGATGAAAAGACGTCTAGCCCCTCTATTCACCATCATGCTCATGGCAGGCGTCGTGGTCGGCTGCAGCGACAGTGAGGAGGCCAAGAAGGCTCCTGCACAGGGCGCGCAGCGCGCCCCTGCCCCTGTGAGCGTCGTTTCGATGAAGAAGAGCGACTATCCGCTGACTACATTGCTCGCGGGCCGGGCCGAAGCGTTCCAGAGAGCCGACATTCGCCCACGTGTGGGTGGCATCATCAAGCAGATTGCATTCAAGGAAGGTAGCTTCGTAAAGTCAGGCGACATCCTCTACAAGATCGACGACGACACCTATCAGGCATCCTTCGCGGAAGCGCAGGCCGCGCTAGACCGCGCAGAGGTCAGTGTCCCGGCGGCTGAAGCGAATTTGCAGCGCTATGAGCGCCTTGCCAACAGCGGCGCATCCCAGAAAGAATTTGAAGATGCGCGCACCACATTGCTTCAGGCAAGAGCCTCCGTTGCACAGGCGCGTGCAACCTTGCAGACCGCGCAGATCAATCTCTCGCTGACGGAAGTTCGCGCGCCATTCGACGGCGTGACCTCCGCCACCAACTTTTCAATCGGAAACGTGGTCACGGCCAGTCAGGCCGATTCGCTCGTCACCCTTCGCCAGATCAACCCAATCTACATTCAGCTGAACGAATCCAGCGTCAACCTGCTGCGCCTGCAGTCAGCGATCAAGGCTGGCAAGCTGGAGCGCAGCGACAATAGCGAAACGACGGACATTCGTCTGACCCTGGAAGACGGGTCCGAGTACCCCGGCGTGGGCAAGCTCGACATGTCGGAAATGGCCGTCAGCACCACGACAGGCACCGTTTCCATCCGCACCCTGTTCGACAATCCTGACAACGTCATTCTTCCGGGCATGTATGTGCGTGCCACGATCACGGTGGGTAAGGAAATCGGCTACCTCATTCCCCAGCGCGCGGCTGGCCGCAACGCCAATGGCGAGCTGACTGCAAAGTTCGTGACCGGTGAAAACAAGGTTGAGACCCGGACATTCACCACAAGCCAGCTCTCTGGAAACAACTGGCTTGTGACGGACAATGTTGCGGATGGCGACAAGCTGATTGCTGACGGTTTTCAATGGATAACAGACAATGCCGTGGTCAATCCCATACCGGTCGAGATCGATGAAAAGGGCTCCATCGTAGAAAAGCAGGCGGCACAGCCTGCCCCGGCTCCAGCTCCGGCGCCGAAATCATGATGTCTGAAGACATGCTCGGCAACATCGTGATCAGGAACTAGATATGTCAAAATTTTTCATTCGGCGACCGATCTTTGCTTGGGTCATCTCCATTGTCATCATGCTGGGTGGCGCGCTGGCCATCAGCACCTTGTCAATCTCGCAATATCCGGAAATTGCGCCGCCAACGATCCGGATCAGCGCAACGTACACCGGCGCCAGTGCCGATACGGTCCGCAAGACCGTCACGCAGATCATCGAAGACGGGATGACCGGTCTTGACGGCCTGACCTACATGAACTCGTCGTCCACGACAGGATCGGCGAGCATCACCCTGACATTCGATAACAGCGTCAATGGTGACATTGCCCAGGTTCAGGTCCAGAACAAGCTTCAGCTTGTGACCTCGCAGTTGCCGGCAGTGGTTCAAAATCTGGGTATCCAGGTCACCAAGTCGACGTCGAGTATCCTGCTCGTTGGTGCCCTTGTGTCTACGGATGGCAAGCGCTCTTCGGCTGATCTCGGCGACATTTTTTCGACTCAGATATCGGACCAGGTGAAGCGCCTGGAAGGCGTCGGCAATATCAATGCCTTCGGCTCCGCTTATTCGATGCGCATCTGGCTCGACCCTTTCAAGCTGAAGAAATTCCAGCTGACACCAGCTGATGTCACCTCGGCCATTCAATCGCAAAACACGCAGGTGTCGGTCGGCTCGGTTGGCGGACTGCCTTCCGTGGAAGGTCAGCAGATCAACGTGACGATGACGGCCCAAAGCCAGTTGACGACCGTTTCCGATTTCGAGCGGATCATCCTCAAAGTCGACACGACAGCTGCCAATGTCCGCCTGAGTGACGTGGCCCGGGTTGAAATCGGCCAGGAAAGCTATTCCTCCACTTCACGCTCCAACCGCCAGCCCGCGTCCGGCTTTGCTGTCAACCTTGCCACCGGCGCCAATGCGCTGGATACCGCAGCTCTCGTCAAAGCCAAGCTGGCGCAGATCGCACCTGCCCTGCCGCAAAACGTCAAGGTCATCTACCCTTACGACACCACGCCGTTCGTTTCGCTCTCCATCGAGAAAGTCGTTCACACGCTGATCGAAGCCATCGTACTGGTCTTCGTTGTTCTCCTGGTCTTCTTGCAGAACCTGCGTGCCACATTCATTCCGATGATTGCTGTTCCCGTGGTGCTTCTGGGCACCTTCGGCATTCTTGCGCTCACCGGGTATTCGATCAATACGCTGACGATGTTTGCCATGGTTCTTGCCATCGGTCTGCTTGTCGATGATGCGATCGTGGTTGTTGAAAACGTTGAGCGCATCATGACCGAGGAGGGCTTGAGCCCGCTGGAAGCCACGGAGAAATCCATGGGCGAAATCACCGGCGCCATTGTCGGCATCGCCCTTGTGCTGACGGCTGTGTTCATTCCCATGGCGTTCTTCGGTGGCTCGACAGGCATCATCTACCGTCAGTTCTCCGTCACCATCGTGTCTGCCATGCTGCTCTCGGCCGTCGTCGCCATCGTGCTGACACCGGCACTTTGCGCCACGATGCTGAAGCCGGTCGATCATCATAAGAAAACCCGTGGTCCCGGCGCATGGTTCAACCGTAACTTCGACCGGACAACGACGGGATATGTGAATTCCGTGGGCTATCTGCTGAAGCGGCCACTACGCGTGCTTCTCATGTTCGCGATCATCATCGGCGGTTGCGCATGGTTCTTCACACGGCTGCCATCGTCATTCCTGCCTCAGGAAGACCAGGGCGTTCTGATGACGATCATCCAGTTGCCAAACGGCTCAACGAGCGCACAGACCGCAAAGGTCATCGAAAAAGTCGAGAACTTTTATCTCGACAAGGAAAAAGACACGATCGACAGCATTTTTGCTGTGAACGGCTTCAGCTTCACCGGTAGCGGACAAAGCTATGCTCTCGTCTTTGCCAAGCTGAAGGACTTCGATCAGCGTACAGCGCCAAACATGGCCGCCTCTGCCATCGTGCAACGCGCAATGGGAACCTTCATGACCTTCCGCGAAGCGCAGGTCTTCCCCATCCTGCCTCCCGCCATTCAGGGTCTGGGCAATTCCAGCGGCTTCTCCATGTATCTCGTTGATAGTGGGAACCGGGGTTCGGAAGCACTGGTCAACGCGTCGAAACAGTTGATCCAGACGGCCAATGCCAGCGGCAAGGTCACGGCGATGCGCGCCAATGACCGCGATCAGGAAAGCCAGGTCAAGCTTGAACTGGATCAGGAGAAGCTGGGCTCGATGGGCCTCAACGTCGCCGAAGTCAACACCATGCTGACGACGATCTTTGCGGGCAGCCGGGTCAATGACTTCACGCTCAACAACAAGATCAAGAAGGTCTATGTGCAATCCGACGCGCCATACCGCATGCAGGCAGAAGACCTGAAATACTGGAATGCGCGCAATTCGAGCAATGAGATGGTGCCGTTCACCGCGTTCACCACTGCAAAATGGGTCAACGGGCTGCCATCCGTTTCCGCTTACAACGCAGCCAGCGCATTCTCGCTGGAAGGTGCCGCCCCTCCTGGCCTCAGCTCGGGCGATGCCTTGAACGAAGTGGAACGCATCGTATCTGAGATGGACGGCGGATATTCGGTGGCCTGGACGGGACTTTCCTATCAGGAACGGCTATCGGGATCACAGGCACCGCTTCTCTACGGTCTTTCTGTTCTGATCGTCTTCCTGTGCCTTTCAGCCCTGTATGAAAGCTGGTCGATCCCCTTCTCCGTCATCATGGCGGTACCGGTCGGCGTGCTCGGCGCCTTGCTGGCGGCACACTTCTTCGGTCAATCGAACGACGTCTACTTCAAGGTGGGCCTGTTGACGACGATTGGCCTTGCCGCGAAAAACGCGATCCTGATCGTGGAGTTCGCTAAAGAGCGTCAGGAGCACGGACTGTCTCTGCTCGACGCAACACTGGAGGCCGCAAAGCTCAGATTGCGTCCCATCATCATGACCTCGCTTGCCTTCATTCTGGGTGTCGTGCCGCTTGCTATCGCGAGTGGTGCAGGCTCCGCAGCGCAGAACGCGATCGGTATCGGCGTCCTGGGTGGTATGCTTTCTGCAACACTGCTGGGAATTTTCTTCATTCCATCGTTCTTCGTCATCATAAGGCGAATATCTAATCGTTAACAAACCAAAAATAGGCTAGCAAAGCAGGAATAGGCTGTTAGGAATATTGCTTATTATAAGCCGCATTTTCTCTGCCAATAACTGCGCTACGCTCGTTTCGACTAAGGTGCCGTGTGCGCCGAAATAAATTGGGATCACTCCATGCTGTCCATTCGCGCTACCCTTCCTCTGACCTTGCTCCTTCTGTCCGGCTGCGTTGTCGGGCCAGACCACAAGGCACCAGAGGTTCAGCTTCCTGCCAAGTTCGCCGAGGGCGGAAAAGCCAGCAATGGCGATGTCGCAACCGTGGCATGGTGGAATGCATTCAACGACAGCCGTCTCAATGGATATGTCGAAACAGGCATGGCGCAGAACCTGACCGTTCTCCAGGCCATCGAACGAATCAATCAGGCACAGTCCCAGATCACCGTCGCCGGTGCTGGCGCTCTTCCAAGCCTGACAGGCTCCGCCAACCACATCACGTCGCAGACCAAGGGCAGCTTCCCGTCCACCAGTTCGTCTGTACGCAACAGCACGGCTGGTGCTCTTGACGCATCCTGGCTGCTGGATCTTTTTGGCCAGTACCGTCGCTCCAAGGAAAGCGCGAGTGCTTCTCTGGATGCAGCCTATTCAACGGCTGACGTTCAGCGCCTGACGCTGATCTCCTCGGTTGTCGCAGCCTATATCGATGTTCGTTATTATCAGGAACGTCTGGCCATTGCCCGCGCCAACCTGAAGTCCCGCCGCGAAACGCTTGACCTGACGAAGCTTCAGCTTGAAGCCGGTGCTGCGTCGCGTCTCGACGTCGTGCAGTCCGAAGGTCTGGTCAACTCGACAATTGCAGACATGCCGGGTCTCGAAACTGCCTTCCGCCAGGCGGCACACCGCATTGCAACCCTGCTCGGCATGCCGGCATCGTCGCTGGTGGTCGAATTGCAGCGCGGCGCACGTCAGCCTGTCGCTCGCAAGGCACCGCTCACCGGCATCCCGGCTGACCTGATCCGTAACCGTCCCGATATCCGCGTTGCAGAGCGCAATCTCGCCGCGGCCGTTGCACAGATCGGCGTCGCCGAATCGCGCCTGTATCCTAGCATCACGCTGAGCGGATCCATTTCTCCAAGCCTCGTGAACATTGCCAACAATGGCGCGCGCGGAACTTCGAACTCATGGTCCTTCGGACCAAGCCTCAACCTGCCGATCTTCGACGGTGGAAGCCTGCGCGCCAATGTGGATATCGCCAATTCGTCGGCCCGCGAGCAATATCTCGTATGGAAGGCGACCGTGCTGAACGGTATCGAGGAAGTTGAAAACGCCCTTGCTGCCGTGACCCGCGACAAGCAGACTGAAGATGCGCTGCGCAAGACCGTCAACTCCTATCAGGAAGCTCTGTCGCTCGCGACCGCAAGCTATCGCGATGGTGCGTCCTCCCTGCTCGACGTGCTTGATGCACAGCGCCAGGTTTCGACAGCCCAGGCAAACCTTGCAACAGCCGTTCAGAAAACCGCTCAGGATTATGTATCGCTCAGCGTTGCATTGGGCGGTGGTTATGCGGTCGGCGCGCCAACCACATCGTCAAACGCACGCATTGCAGCCAACACTCCCAAGGGAATGTAAAGGCAGTAAACTGCGTCTGGTCACCATCAATCCCGCAACGAAAGTTGCGGGATTTTTTATGCGCAAAACAACAACAAAAAGCCCCGGATCGCTCCGGGGCTTTTGTAAAACAGAGTGATTGCTGAGACGATCAGTTCTTCGCGCGCTCGACGTAGGAATTGTCTTCAGTCGCGATCACAACGCGAATGCCCGCGTCGATATGCGGTGGCACCATGGTGCGGATACCGTTGGACAGCATAGCAGGCTTGTAGGACGACGAAGCCGTCTGGCCTTTTACGACCGGCTCGGTTTCCATGATTTCAAGCGTCACGTGGCGTGGCAGAATAACGGCCAGCGGAATGCCTTCATGGATGGACAGAACGCAGGTCATGCCTTCCTGAAGATAGGCCTTCTGCTCGCCCATTGTCTCGGTATCCACGACGACCTGATCGTAGTTTTCAGGGTTCATGAAGTGGAAGCCTTCGCCGTCTTCATAAAGGAACTGGAAATTCAGGTCTTCAACGAAAGCGCGCTCGACCTGTTCGGTGGTGCGCCAGCGTTCGGCAACCTTCACACCGTCAGAGATGCGGCGCATATCGACCTGCGTCACCGGGGTACCCTTGCCAGGGTGGAAGTTATTGGCGTTGAGAACGACGTAAAGCTTGCCATCAACGTCGATGACATTGCCCTTGCGCACGGATGAGGCGATAACCTTGACCATAGGATTTCCTTGTAACTCAATGAAATGCGTCGTAAAGGACCGCGCGGCTGCATCGACCCGATGGACGTTTTGTGTGTTTTATGGGGCGCAACTACCCTAAATTCGGGACAAAGGCCAGCCTTCTAGAGCATTCAAGCGAAACTGCGGTGCGGTTTTCCGATGATTCAAGAGAACCGAGGCCACCGAAGTGCCGCAACAGCGCATTTTCCTCTGCTCCGCGAAAGAAACAACCGTGAAGAAGACCGCGAATGGGTAACAGCCTCGACACGACCTCTCCCTGGTGGACACCTGACGTTCATAGGGATCGCAGGCCCTTCCTGCTTGGCCGCAACGCCATACAGGCTGCATTTCGCAGTTTCTTCGCCAACAATGATTTCATCGAGGTCGATACGGCCACGTTGCAGGTTTCTCCCGGCAACGAAGCGCACCTCCACGCTTTCGCAACAACCGGGATAACGACCCGCGCAGAACACGCTCCTCTTTATCTGCATACATCGCCGGAATTTGCCTGCAAGAAACTGCTGGCAGCTGGCGAGCCGCGCATCGCCTGTTTTGCCCATGTCTACCGCAACCGCGAACGTGGCCCCCTCCACCATCCCGAATTCACCATGCTGGAATGGTATCGGGCTGGCGAAACCTATGAAACATTGATGCGGGATAGCGCCCAATTGCTAGGCCTTGCCGCAGAGACCGCAAAGACGAAAACATTCCGCCACCGCAATGGCGAGGTCGATCCGTTTCTCGAGCCCGAGCGTGTCAGTGTTGCCGAGGCCTTTTCGCGCTATGCGCAGATTGACCTTCTGGCGACGGTTGCGGCATCGGGCGAAACCGACCGCGATCATCTCGCGGCCCTTGCGGTATCCTCCGGCATCCGCATTTCCCATGACGATAGCTGGGCCGACATCTTCAGCCGGGTGATCGTTGAGCGGGTCGAGCCGCAGCTGGGCTTTGGCCGGGCGACAATTCTTGATGAATACCCCACCAGCGAAGCAGCACTTGCGCGGCGCTCTCCCGGCGATAGCCGCGTGGCAGAGCGTTTCGAGCTCTATGCCTGCGGCGTGGAACTGGCAAACGCCTTTGGTGAACTGACCGATGCTGCCGAACAACGCCTGCGCTTTGAAGCCGAGATGCGCGAAAAACAACGCATCTATGGTGAAACATACCCGATAGATGAAGACTTTCTGGCCGCCTTGGCTGTGATGCCGCAGGCGAGCGGAATCGCGCTTGGTTTTGACCGGCTGGTCATGCTGGCCACGGGCGCGCCACGCATCGATCTCGTCATGTGGGCGCCCGTTGCGGCCTACGGCTCATGACGGTGCGCAGCCTCAAATCGTCAGCGGACCTGCTGGCCGCCGGTCTGGTGGACGAGGTGGAGCTTGAACGCATTCGCCCGGTCGCGGAACGTTACGCCATAGCGGTCACACCCGACATGGCCGCGCTGATTGACAAGACGGACAAGCTTGATCCCATCGCGCTGCAATTCATTCCAAGCGAAAATGAGCTTCTCAGCACCCCGGAAGAGCGCGCCGACCCGATTGGTGATGAAGCCCACAGCCCCGTCCACGGCATTGTGCATCGTTACCCAGACCGCGTTCTGTTGAAGGCTGTCCATATCTGCCCTGTCTATTGCCGCTTCTGCTTCCGCCGCGAAATGGTGGGGCCGCAGGGCAATGGCACCATGACGAGCGATGAGATGGACGCGGCGCTGTCCTACATTGCAGCGCATGAGGAAATCTGGGAGGTGATTCTCACAGGTGGCGACCCGCTGGTGCTCTCACCCCGCAGGCTTGCCACCATCATGGAAGGCCTGAGGGCGATCAGCCATGTCAAGATCGTGCGCTTTCACACACGTGTTCCCGTGGTCGATCCCAACCGCATCGATGCGGAGCTGGTCGAAGCGTTGAAATCCAGTGGCAAGACGACCTATGTCGCGCTTCACGCCAACCATGCACGTGAATTCACGGCAGATGCACGCGCTGCCTGCGCACGGCTGGTCGATGCAGGCATTGCCATGATCAGCCAAACCGTTCTGCTCAAAGGCATCAATGACGACCCTGCTGTTCTGGCAGATCTCATGCGGGCCTTCGTGGAAGCGCGCGTCAAACCCTATTATCTCCACCATCCCGATCTTGCGCCGGGCACCAGCCACTTCCGGCTGGATGTGGAAGAGGGGCAGAGAATCGTCGCTGCGCTGCGCGGGCGCATATCAGGCCTGTGCCAGCCAACCTATGTTCTGGATATTCCCGGCGGCCACGGAAAAACCGTCATCAGCCAGACTGCGGTCGCGAAACATGCCGATGGTTGCTACACGGTTTCCGATTTCAACGGAAACGATCATGCCTATCCGCCGTCCGGCGCGTGATGACATCCGAAAATCGCGGTTTTCCGGGGCCTTGACCAAATGGGCCAAAAGAAACAAAAATTTCACAATTCCGCCCCCGTCCTGTCATCATAAAGAAAAATATTCTACCTATATTGATCTTCATTGATTACGCTACTGATCTGGAATATCAGTTCTTTCTGTTGGGGAGTGATTCTCCACCATGTCCAGATCAGCATCAGAGCAGGGAGAGTGTCATGTCTTACTTGAAACGCATCGCCGCAATCCTTGACCTAGGGTTTGCCTGGTCCGGCCGCACAGTGATGTGTTCCCGCTGCTGTCGAATGTGACCTAACAGTCATCCACTCTTTCAAATTCGATTCGACGAAATGCTGTGACGAGCCACGGCGGGAGTATGTATTATGCAAAGACAAGTTATTGAATTCGCGGGTGAGCCGGTTGGTATTGTTGTGCCGGACGAGAACCGCCTGAAGTTTATCGCTGTAAAATTCCACGTGCATGACCTTGACGACCAGCGCTTCGACAGCGCCGATGACGTGCGTGTTGCCATCCGCAACCTCGTGCGCAACCGCACAGTCGCGGCAATGGTCTGAAACAGCCACCTCAGTTGATGCGAAAAAAGGCGTTGCTCCCCAGGGGAACAACGCCTTTTTCGTCTTCAGAACGCCGTGAAAGTCAGCGTCGTCAGCGAGCGCACAATGCCCGGAATGCTGACGATGTTCTCATTGATGAACTTGCCCGGATCCTGTTCCGGCGACAGATAAATCTTCAACAGAAGATCATACTCTCCACTGGTGGAGTAAAGCTCGGAAACCAGTTCCGTCTTGTAGATGGCATCGGCAACTTCATAGGTCTTGCCGGGTGTGCACTGAAGCTGAACGAAAATGGGCTTCATGATTTCTATCCCGTCATCAATTGATGTGAGCGCCTCGGCGCAATCCTTCACGTGAGACCACTATTGGCCGAGCCGGGCGCAGGTTTCAAGCCTGACCGTCATTCCCATTGCAATCTCGTCTTCATATTCGTGCCTGGCATGACATGATGACGAGATGTCGGTTTTCACAGTGTCGCGGCGACTGTAAGCTGACCGTTGCGACATGCGCTTAAACCATCTGCTTCCTTGGGGCACTTCAATGTACAACGACCCTCGCTCTCATGGCCTTTGGGAAAAGACAGCCCCTGAACCGCCGGTAACGTGCACGCTTGAGACGCGCGAGACAGCCGATGTCGTTGTGGTGGGCGCAGGTTTTACCGGCCTGTCAGCTGCCCTGCATCTGGCAGAACGTGGCATCCGCGTCATCGTTGTCGAAGCCAAGTCCATCGGCTTTGGCGGTGCAGGCCGCAATGTTGGCCTGATCAATGGTGGAATGTGGGTTATGCCCAAGGAACTGCCGGATGTTCTGGGCCCCGTTTATGGCGAGCGGTTGCTCGACCTTCTGGGCAACGCGCCTTTTGTTGTCAGAGACGTCATTGGCAGGCACGACATTGCCTGCGAACTTGAAACCAATGGAACGCTGCACTGCGCCGTTGGCGAAAAGGGGCTGGCGGAGGTGCGCGAACGTTGCGCACAGTGGGCGGCAAGAGGCGCTCCCGTGCGGGTTCTGGATGCGCAGGAAACAGCGGCCCGTGTCGGCTCAAACGCCTATAGCGGCGCGCTGCTGGATGAGCGCGCCGGAACCTTGCAGCCGCTTGCCTATGTGCGTGGGCTGGCAATGGCCGCGCAGAAGGCCGGGGTGACGATCTACACGGAAAGCCCTGTCATCGCCTGTGATAAAGATGGCGATGGCTGGGCGGTCAAGACGGCGCAGGGGAGCGTGCGGGCTGACTGGGTTATCGTTGCGACCGAGGCTTACAGCACCGGACCGTGGAATATCATCCGCAAGGAACAGGTCTATCTGCCCTATTTCAATTTCGCCACGCGCCCCCTCGGCGATAATGTGCGAAAGACCATTTTGCCAAACCGTGAAGGCTGCTGGGATACCAAAGAGATCCTGTCATCCTTCCGCATGGATCAGGCCGGACGGCTTGTGTTTGGTAGCGTTGGATCCCTTCGCAACACTGGCACCGCCGTCCACCGCGCCTGGGCCAAACGGTCTCTCGCAAGACTTTTTCCGCAACTGGGCGATATTGATTTTGAATGCGAATGGTATGGCCAGATCGGCATGACCGACAATGCCGTGCCGCGCTTCCACAAATTCGCGAAAAACATCGTCGGTTTCTGTGGCTATAACGGGCGTGGAATTGCTCCCGGCACGGTTTTCGGCAAGACGCTGGCGGCCCATGTCGCGGGTGACATCAGCGAAGAAGATTTGCCCCTGCCGGTCACCGTTCCAAAGGCGCAGAGCCTGCGGGTTCTGAAAGAAGCCTATTACGAGGCCGGCGCTCAGATTGCCCATTTTACCGGAGAGCGTTTCTAGAGCCTGCATTCACAGCGCAAACTGATCCTTAATCGTTCCTGATGATCGATATATCCTTGAAAACATAACGGATGGCGCTTAAGTGGGCTTACTCCAGCGTTTCTCGAAAACAGGGTATATGGCCATGGGAATGTCCCGGCGTGTTGTCATCAGAAAAACACTTGCGACCCTTTTCAGCGCGTGGCTCATCGCTGCTGGGCTTTCAGGCACAGCGATGGCGCAGGAAAAGCTGACTGTCTTTGCCGCAGCCAGCATGAAGAATGCGCTGGATGCCGCCAATGCCGAGTGGACAAAAAAGACCGGCATCGCGGTCACGGCATCCTATGCAGCAAGCTCAGCGCTGGCAAAACAGATTGAAGCGGGCGCCCCTGCCGATCTTTTCATATCGGCTGATCTGGCCTGGATGGATTATGTGGAAGGCAAAAAGCTGATCCGCGAGGACAGCCGGGCCAACCTCTACGGCAATCAGCTGGTCCTGATCGCACCATCCGATCAGGCGACACCGGTGAAGATCGAACCGGGTTTCGATCTTGCCGGGCGTCTGGATGATAACAAGCTGGCCATGGGGGCGGTTGAAACCGTTCCTGCCGGAAAATATGGCAAGGCCGCGCTTGAAAAGCTCGGCATATGGCCGTCCGTCGAGAACAAAGTCGCAGGCGCCGAAAGCGTACGCGCCGCCCTCCTCCTCGTTTCACGCGGCGAAGCACCCTATGGCATTGTCTATCAGACCGATGCTGCGGCCGATCCCGGCGTTGCAATCGTCGGCACATTTCCGAAAGATAGCCACGATCCCATCATTTACCCCGCAGCCATTCTGGCAGAGTCGAAAAAACAAGCCGCACAGGCCTATCTCGATTTTCTGAAATCCTCAGCCGCTGCGCCCTTCTTTGAACAGCAGGGCTTTACGATTTTGAAATAGGGTCTGATATCAGGACCCTTTGAGCGGGACCGTAGAACCAGCAGGAATGGCAGAGTGGACTTGATATCGCTAACCCCGGAAGAATGGACGGCCATTCGCTTGAGCCTCTGGGTCTCAACCATTGCCATGCTGGCCAGCCTTCCCTTCGGGATTGCGACAGCCTATGCGCTGGCCCGTGGACGGTTCTGGGGAAAATCCATTCTGAACGGCATCGTCCACCTGCCGCTTATCCTGCCCCCTGTCGTCACAGGCTTTGTTCTTCTCATTCTATTTGGGCGCAGGGGCATCATCGGCCAGTTTCTCGATCAGTCTTTCGGTATCGTCTTTTCCTTTCGCTGGACGGGTGCGGCACTCGCCTGCGCCGTGATGGCTTTTCCGCTGATGGTCCGCTCGATCCGCCTCTCGATTGAAGCAGTGGACCGCAAGCTGGAGGAAGCTGCGGGGACGCTGGGTGCCAGCCCGCTCTGGGTGTTTCTGACGGTGACTTTGCCGCTGACGCTGCCCGGCATCATTGCGGGAATGATCCTTGCCTTTGCCAAGGCGATGGGGGAATTCGGCGCGACCATTACCTTCGTGTCCAACATCCCCGGTGAAACACAGACATTGTCTGCCGCCATCTACACCTTCACGCAGGTGCCGGGCGGTGATGCAGGCGCGCTTCGGCTGACATTCGTCGCCATCGCCATTTCCATGCTTGCCTTGCTGGCCTCTGAATTCCTTGCGCGATGGATCGGCAAAAAGGTCAGCGCCGAATGACCCTTCGCCTCGACATCGAACACAGGCTTGGCGCCTTTACCTTGGAAGCGAAGCTCACCGCTGGACCCGGCGTCACCGCCCTGTTTGGCCGGTCCGGGTCTGGCAAGACCTCTCTTGTCAGGATCATAGCGGGCTTGACCAAGCCGCAACGCGGGCTGGTGGAGCTGGAGGGCGACGTGCTGGCCGATAGCAGCAGACGAATATGCGTTCCCTGCCATAAACGCCGATTCGGCTATGTCTTTCAGGAAGCGCGTCTGTTTCCGCATCTCACTGTCGAGCAAAACCTGCATTATGGCCGCTGGTTTTCCGGTGCGTCGGCAAAGCCTGCTGAAAGTGCAGACATCGTAGAGATGCTGGGCATCGGCAGCCTGTTGAAGCGCCGTCCGGAAAACCTCTCGGGTGGCGAAAAGCAGCGGGTCTCCATTGGCCGCGCACTTCTCTGCGCGCCGCGCCTGTTGTTGATGGACGAACCACTGGCGGCGCTTGATGAAGCTCGCAAGGCGGAGATCATTCCCTATCTGGAGCGATTGCGGGACGAAATGAAAATCCCGATCATCTATGTCAGCCATTCCATCAACGAAGTCTCGCGTCTGGCAGACCGGATTGTCGTGCTGAAGAACGGGCAGGTGGAGATCAATGGTCCCGCCGCAGCCATTCTTTCCCGCCCGGCCTTCAGCACCCACCTTGAGCGCCGCGAAGCTGGCAGCATTCTCTCAGGCACCATCGAGGCTTTCGACAGGGAGCACGGTCTTGCAACCCTTCGCCTCACAGCCAAGGCCTTGCAGGTGCCGACCCAATGGGCTGAGGTTGGCCGGGCAGTTCGTGTTCACATTCCAGCGCGGGACGTGATGCTGGCAACTGTGAGGCCGGAGGGCCTGAGCGCCCTCAACATATTGGAAGGCTCCATCGCAGAGATCATGCCCGCATCCGACGGCATGGTCATGGTCCAGACGGATTGCAGCGGCGATATCATCCAGTCGCGCATCACGCAGCTTTCGGTGGAACGGCTGCGGCTTGAAGCCGGGATGCCGATCTTTGTCATCGTCAAGTCGGCGGCCTTCGATCCCTATTGAGGGGTCTCGCGGCGATTGGCTTCCAGCCACTCCATATCACCTTTCAATGCCTCAACGACACGCTGCTCCATATCCCGGCAGCGGGCCAGAAGCTCTTCGCCAAAAGGGGTCAAGCCTGCGCCACCGCCCTGTTTGCCGCCCCGTTGAGACTCAATGACGGTCTGATGGAACATGTGGTTCAGCGCATCCACCAGCAGCCACGCACGGCGGTAGGACATGCCCATGGCGCGGCCAGCGGCAGAAATCGAGCCCGTTGATACAATCAGTTCCATCAGCTGGATCTTGCCGCGTCCGAGCCGGTGAGCAGGCGGAAAATCAATGCGCAAGACGGGTGTCAATGGAGCCTTCATTTCGCTCATCTTGGATCCGCTCCGAAGCGATCCTGCCAGGACAGCTGTGCCCCCTCATGAGGCAGTGCGGTGGCCTCAAACACACCACGTGCGATGGCACGCGCCATGACGAGGGTTGCCAGATGGCACAATTCAAGAAAATCTGCTGGCCCGGTCATTGCCTTACGGCCTGTAGCTGCCGCAAACATGGTGTCACCATCGCTGGACAGATGCGATGGCAGAACGGCCCGCGCCAGACCGGTATGAGCCATGATGGAGAGGCGGTGCGCCTGAGCTTTTGAGATGACGGCATCGGTCACCACAGCTCCGATCGTGGTGGCGGTGAGCGTCACGCCCTTGATCTGCATCGCCACATCGGCATCCGTAAAGGCTGGCGGCATGCCAAGACCGCCAAACTCGTCGCCTCTCTCAAAAGGTGCTGCCCAAAAATGATGGCCGCTTCCTACAGTGGCTGATCCCAGCGCATTGACGGCAACAACGGCCGCAACTCTATGGCCGGATGAGGTGACCGCGCTGGCAGAGCCCAATCCACCCTTGACCGTCGCGGTGGTTGCGCCGGTTCCTGCGCCGATGGTGCCGAGCGCAAAGGGATCTTTCGATGCCGCCTTGAAGGCCGCATAGCCCATATCGCGGTAGGGAGAATGCAGACCCCAATCCTTGTTTCCACCATTCAGCAAATCCATCAGGATCGCCTGCGGCACGATGGGAACACGGGTGGGGCCAACCGGGAAACCCCGGCCAAGTTCCCGCAAGCCGGATTGAACACCGCCCGCCGCATCCAGCCCGAACGCCGACCCACCGGACAGAACGAACGCATCCACGGCCTCAACCGTCATGGACGGATCAAGCAGTGCGGTGTCCCGACCGCCGGGCGCACCACCCAGAATGGAGCCGGATGCGATGGCAGGTTCATCGAAGACAATGGCAGTGACGCCAGATCCCAGAATGAGATCAGTCGAATGACCAACGGCCACGCCATCAATATCAGTCAAAAGATTGTGCAAGAGCGGCCCTCCATGGTTCTCCCGGTATCCCGCCCTTGGGCCCTGCTTGTCAACGCATCACGAAAACACAGCTGTTCCAATAACGGGCGTCGATGGAACAGCCATGTCACGCGGCTCAAGCAGACCTGACAGAAACCCTTCCCGGCCCGCCGCAACGGCCTTTGCAAATGCACCAGCCATGATGACCGGGTTTCCGGCACCCGCCACCGCCGTGTTCAAAAGCACGGCATCGTAACCCAGCTCCATGACGGCAGTCGCATGGGAGGGGCGACCGAGCCCGGCATCCACGATCATCGGCACATCTGGAAAATGGGCGCGTATGGAGCGTAGCGCGTTGATATTCAGCGGTCCCATCGCACTGCCAATCGGCGCGCACCACGGCATCAGCACTTTGCATCCCGCATCAACAAGCTTTTCGGCAACGACAAGATCATCCGTGGTGTAAGGGAACACGTCAAACCCCTCATCCACCAGAATGCGTGCTGCCTCGACCAATGCGAAGACATCCGGTTGCAACGTGTCGTGATGGCCGATGACTTCAAGCTTGATCCAGTTGGTCTTGAAGACCTCGCGGGCCATTTTCGCCGTTAGCACCGCTTCCTTGGCCGTATGGCATCCGGCCGTGTTGGGCAGCACGAGGCGATCCAGCTCGCGGATCATCTCGAAAAACTGCCCGCCGGTCTTGCCACCTGCCGTTTCCCGCCGCAGCGAAATGGTCAGAATATCCGTTCGGCTGGCGCGGACAGCATCTGCCAGAACCGAGGGAGACGGATAGCGTGCCGTGCCCAGAAGAAGTCTCGAACTGACCTCACGTCCATAAAGCGTCAACATGTCTTAACCTCCCTGCATGGGTGAGAGAATTTCGATCCGGTCGAAATCCTTGAGATGGAAGCCCTGCCTGTCTTCGGCATGGACCAGATCGCCATTGACGGCTGTCGCCAGCCAATCGCCCTCATAATCGAGGCTTGCCAGAAGCTGAGACAGGGTGTCGGCGCTGAGATCATGCTCTTGCCCATTGACGAGAATTTTCATGGGAAACCTCCTTATCTCCAAGAATATTTGCGGCCTGGACTGCCATGGCGGGTGAAAGCAGAAAGCCATGGCGGTGCGCGCCATTGATGAACAGCGTATTTCCGCTGCGGGTGACGGACGGCAGATTATCGGGAAAGGCGGGTCGGATGCCGGTGCCGGTCTCGACAATCTTGGCTTCCGCAAAAGACGGATGGAGCGCATAGGCGGCGTTGAGAAACTCCATCATCGAGCGCACGGATATCGGCCCGGCATCCTCGGTTTCGATCATGGTCGCACCCACCATGAAACGCCCCGGTTCGCGGGGCACGACATAGAGCGGGATGCGCGGATGCAGCAAACGCACGGGGCGCGAGAGCGCGATATCAGGCGTGGCAAGATAGAGCATTTCACCCCTGACACCGCGAAGCTTTTCCAGCGAACCGAGCTGAGCATGGCCCGTGCAATCGACAATCCTGTCAAATCCGGTTTCAGCGATGGCGTCTCCACCCAGATGAAAAGCAACACCCATCGAGATCAGCCGCCGCTGCAACGCTACGATGGCCAGTCTTGGATCAAGATGACCTTCGCGCTCAAAGAAAAGCCCATGGCGGAAGCGCCCGCCGAGATCGGGCTCCAATGCGGCAATCTCCTCCTCGTTGACGCTGCGATGCTGGCTCGTGCGCGCGGCAAACCGGGCAAGCTCCGATTTGTCGCGTGCGGGGGCTACGACCAGCGTGCCGTTTCGCACAACAAGACCCGGCGTTGCCTCATCCCACCAGTCCAGCGCTGAAGACCCAAGCCGGATAACGGCCTCATCGGCACTTTCCCGCTCGCACCAGGGCGCCAGCATGCCACCGGCATACCAGGATGCTCCGTGCCCCACCTTTGCTGCGGTGTCATGGATCTCAACCGAAAGACCGCGCCTGACCATTTCCAGAGCGGCCGTCAGGCCCATGACGCCCGCTCCTTTGACGAGAATACGCATCTCACTCACCGGCGACGGGCGTATCGAGCGGCATATAGAGGCTGCCACCCTGCTTGAATTTTTCCGCCATGGCCTCCAGACCTTCCTTCTGTGCCTCGGCGCGGATGTCATGGGAGATGCGCATCGAACAGAACTTGGGACCACACATGGAGCAGAAATGCGCAACCTTGTGTGCTTCCTTCGGCAAGGTCTCATCATGGAAGGACCGGGCCGTTTCCGGGTCCAGCGACAGGTTGAACTGGTCCTCCCAGCGAAATTCGAAACGCGCGCGGGACAGCGCATTGTCGCGGATCTGGGCTGCAGGATGGCCCTTGGCAAGATCGGCGGCATGGGCGGCAATCTTGTAGGTAATCACACCCACCTTCACGTCGTTACGATCAGGCAGGCCCAGATGCTCCTTCGGCGTGACATAGCAAAGCATGGCGGTGCCGAACCATCCGATCATCGCCGCACCGATGCCTGACGTGATATGGTCATAACCCGGCGCGATATCGGTCGTCAGCGGCCCAAGCGTGTAGAAGGGCGCTTCTCCGCAGACCTTCAGCTGCTTGTCCATGTTTTCCTTGATCTTGTGCATCGGCACATGACCCGGACCTTCAATCATCACCTGACAATCCTTCGCCCACGCAATCTGCGTCAGCTCGCCCAGCGTTTCGAGCTCGGCAAATTGCGCGGCGTCATTGGCATCGGCAATAGAGCCCGGACGAAGACCATCTCCCAGCGAGAAGGACACATCATAGGCGCGGCAAATGTCGCAAATCTCTTCGAAATGCTCGTAAAGAAAGGATTCCTTGTGGTGGTGCAGACACCACTTTGCCATGATCGAGCCGCCACGCGACACGATGCCGGTCACGCGATTGACGGTCAGCGGAATGTAATGAAGCCGCACCCCGGCATGGATGGTAAAGTAATCCACCCCCTGCTCGGCCTGCTCGATCAGCGTATCGCGGAAAACCTCCCAGGTCAGGTCCTCGGCAATGCCGCCCACCTTTTCCAGCGCCTGATAGAGCGGAACCGTTCCAATCGGCACAGGCGCGTTGCGGATGATCCATTCGCGGATGTTGTGAATATTGCGCCCGGTCGAGAGGTCCATCACCGTATCGCCGCCCCAGCGGATCGCCCAGACCATCTTGTCAACCTCATCCGCCATGGATGATGTCACAGCGGAATTGCCGATATTGGCGTTGATCTTGACGAGGAAATTGCGGCCGATAATCATCGGCTCGGCTTCCGGGTGATTGATATTGGCCGGGATGATGGCGCGGCCTGCCGCCACTTCCTGCCGCACGAATTCCGGCGTGACGTAATCGGGAATGTGAGCGCCGAAGCTTTCGCCATCGCGAACCAGCTTTTCCCTGACGGCTTCGCGGCCAAGGTTTTCGCGGATCGCGACGAACTCCATCTCGGGCGTGATGATGCCTGCCCGCGCATAGGCCAGTTGCGTAACGGCCTTGCCGTCCTTCGCCCGCAGCGGCTGGTTTCGCACGGGAAACTCAGGTGTCAGCCTTTCGCCAGTGGCAAAGCCGTTATCCTCAGGTTTGACGTGTCTGCCCTCATAGGCCTCCACGTCCCCCCGTGCCACGGCCCAGGCGTTGCGAAGGCGCGGCAACCCACCCTCGATGTCGAGGATATGTTTGGGATCCGTGTAGGGACCGGAAGCGTCATAGACCGTGACAGCCGGCTCACCGGCTGTGGGGTGAAGGGCAATTTCCCGCATGGGAACGCGGATATCAGGGTAAAGCACGCCCGGCCTGTGAACCTTGGTCGAGGCGGGAAGCGGCCCGGTGGTGACTGTGGGGGTGATGGTCTTGGCAACAATGTTCATCGTGAGGCTCCAAAGCAAAAGAGTTGGAGACCCAGTTCGAGCATGAAAGACGAAAAACCACGGGCAAACGGATGTATGACGTGATCCGTAGCAGCCAGGCTGCTGTCTGCGCGTGTGCACCGTCCCTACGCCAGTATGAACTGGATCAGGTTCAACGGGTCACTGCGCATCGTAGCAGTATCTCAGCCCCTTGACGGGACACCCCTGGTGAATGCGCCAATGAGAAACCCGTGAGCATGATTTGTCAAGGCGTTACCAAACCTGCGCCGAAATCAAACCTAGTCACGACAAATTAACCTCGCCGTTTATTCCAATTTTATTTTTTAAAGCGTAATTCCGATATTGAGCTATGATCGTGCTTACTCGACTGGAGACTACTTGAAATGAATTCAACTATTCGTGAAATACTCTCGAAATTCGGCCAACTTCCTGTTCCCGTTGATACAATTGCAGATGAAGCAGATCTTTACGCTGCGGGACTTTCTTCCTTTGCCTCTGTGCAGCTGATGCTCGGACTGGAAGATGCTTTTGATATCGAGTTTCCAGACAGCATGTTGAACCGCAAATCTTTCGCCAGCATTTCCGCAATCGAAGCGACCGTTAAAACCATTCTTGATGGGAAAGAGGCTGCCTGATGGACCTGTCCGTGGCCACAAACGATGCAACGCTGTCCGTTAGAGCAACGCGCGTGGCCGCAATCGCTGCACGCCACGCAGACGATGTCGACGCGGCAGGGCGCTTTCCAAAGGAAGGCATCGCTGCGCTTCGACAAGAGCGCCTGCTTGGCATTCAGGTTCCCGTCCATCTGGGCGGTGAAGGCGCAAGCCCAAGCGAAATCACCGATATCTGCTGCACGCTGGGGCAGGCCTGCTCCGCGACAGCAATGATCTTTGCCATGCATCAGATCAAGGCATCGAGCCTTGTGGAGCATGGGGAAGACAGTGAATGGCACAGCGCCTTCATGCGCCGCATGGCCGGTGAGCAATTGTTGCTGGGTTCGGCCACAACAGAAGGCGGCATTGGCGGAAATCTGCGCAACTCCATCTGCGCGATTGACGTAGATGGCGACCAGTGCCGTCTTGAGAAAGACGCGACAGTCATTTCCTACGGCAGCGAAGCCGATGCAATCCTGATCACCTCGCGCGCCCATGCCGATGCTGCGCCAACAGACCAAGTGATGACGGTGTTCCTGAAACACCAGTACAGCCTTGAAAGAACCCATGTCTGGAACACGCTCGGCATGCGGGGCACCTGCTCGGATGGCTTTCTGTTCAAAGGCGAAGCACCGTCGCAACAGATTTTCCAGAAACCCTTTGCCGAAATCGCCGCGCAATCCATGCTGGCCACATCGCATCTTTTCTGGAGTGGTGTGTGGTACGGCATTGCGGCTGATGCTGTTGCCCGTGCGCAGGCTTTCGTTCGCGCAGCCGCCCGCAAATCGCCCGGCGTCGCGCCTCCGGGTGCAATCCGTCTGGCAGAGGTTTCCAACAAGCTGCAAATCGTCAAATCGAACATCATCGCTGGCCTCAAGGCCTACGACCAGACCAAGGACGACCCTGAGACACTCATGTCCATGGCCTTTGCCATCGCCATGAACAATGTGAAGATCTGCTCGTCCGAAACCATTCTGGAAATCATCAACCATGCCATGCTGATCTGCGGCATCATGGGATACAAAAACGGGACGCCTTACAGTCTCGGCAGACATTTACGCGATGCGCATTCAGCGCAGCTCATGATTTCAAACGACCGCATATTGGGCAATTCTGCCAATCTCCTGCTTGTTCAGAAGCAGGACATCAGCCTTTTGGGATAAAACCATGGACATGCAGACTTCCTTTCTCGATCGCCTGTTCGACAAGGGGCTTTTGATCGACACCGGCGTGGACGGCCTTTATGGTCGCAGCGGCCAGTTCGAAGACGTCATCGTTGCTTTCGAGCGGTTGATCGACAGGGTCGGTGGCCCTGATAAGGCCGAAGCCATTCGCTTCCCGCCCGGCATCAACCGTGCCTACTTTGAAAAAAGCGGCTACATGAAGAGCTTTCCGCAGCTGGCCGGAACCGTGCATTCCTTTTGTGGCTGCGAGCTGGACCATGTCAGCCTGCTGAAAAGCATGGATGACGGCACCGACTGGACCAAGGACCAGAAGGCGACAGACATCGTTCTGACACCTGCGGCCTGCTATCCGCTCTATCCGACCATTGCCAAGCGCGGCGCCCTTCCGGCAGCCGGTGGCCTTTACGACATCCAGTCCTACTGCTTCCGCCATGAACCCTCCAAGGACCCTGCCCGCCAGCAGCTTTTCCGCATGCGGGAATATGTTCGCATGGGGACGGAAAGCGACGTCACGGAATTCCGCCAGCTCTGGATGGATCGCGGCGTGGAGATGATGGAGAAGGTCGGCCTCGATGTGAAAATCGACATCGCCAATGATCCCTTCTTCGGCCGTGCAGGCAAGATGCTCGCCAACAACCAGCGCGACCAGAACCTGAAATTCGAGCTGCTGATACCGGTCACCTCAACAGAGAACCTGACGGCCTGCATGAGCTTCAACTACCATCAGGATGCGTTCGGCGCGAAATGGGGTCTCAACCTCAGCGATGGCGCGGTGGCACACACGGCCTGTGTGGGCTTCGGCCTTGAGCGCATCGCGCTGGCGCTCTTTGCAAAACACGGTCTGGATGTGGACGCATGGCCGCAGACCGTGCGCGACACGCTTTGGGGCTAAGGCTGGCATGACAAGCATTTTTCCGGCTCTGGATGCTGCCCACTACGTTCCCCATCCGCTTCACTCACTGGAGCGGATGTGGCCGGAAACGAACTGCTATGTCGACCTGTGGATCGAGCTTCTGGCCGCCAGCGGATATGCGCCGGAAGCCATGCTCGGCTTCACCCTGACCCAGGATTTTGAAGGTGACCAGTTCACCTTCTTCAAGGTTCCCTTGGAAGATCTCGACGCGCTCTACGGCATTCGTGTGAGTGAACTCGCGATTTTCGACAGGCTCGAAAACCACATTGCAGCACAGTTGCAGCGGGGCCGCATCTGCCTCATCGAGATGGACAGCTTCTACATGCCCGATACAAAGGGTGTGGGATATCGCCAGGACCACGGCAAGACGACGGTTGCCATCAACCGGATGGATCTTGAGAACCGGAAGCTCGAATATTTTCACAATGGCGGCTATTTCGCGCTTCAGGATGACGATTTTTCCGGCATCTTCCAGCACCATCTTGGAGATGCCGATCTGCCTTTCCTGCCCTACACAGAATTTGCCAAATTTCCCGAACACCGTGTTTCAGAGGGAGAAACGCGCAAGGCCGCTGAACGCCTGCTGGCGCATCATTTCGCACGGCGACCCAGGCACAATCCCATCAAGGCCTTTGCGTCTGTCTTCCCCGCACAGGTGGAAGAGGTTGCTGACAGGCCTTTCGGCTTTTTCCACAAATACGCCTTCAACACGCTGCGCCAGTTTGGTGCCAATTTTGAACTGGCGGCCAGCCATCTGGACTGGATGGGGGGAGAAGCGCGATTCGGCAAGGCGGGAAGCCACGCATTGCGTATATCCGAAGTGGCGAAGTCGGTGCAGTTCCAGCTTGCCCGGGCCATCGCTCGCCGCAAGTTCGAACCTCTTGCCACCGCTCTCGATCCCGCCATTGCCGCCTGGTTTGATCTGATGGGGGAATTGGAGACGTCTCTGGCCAAAACAAGCGAGGCGGCGTGACAGCGCCATCCGCCATGGTCCACCCCACCGAGGAGCTGCTGAGCGAGGGCTGGACCCTGACGCTGACAGGCAGCGATGCCTTTGAAACGCCCGCCGATATTCCACCTGATATCGAGACCCTGCCAGCGCCCGTCCCCGGCACCGTCGCGCAGGCGCTGGAAAATATCGGGCAATTCGACCGGGACAAGCCACGGCCGCTTAACGGCCAAGACGCATGGTATCGGCTGACCTTGATCTGCGATCAAGCTGGCCCCGCCATTCTGCGCTTCCATGGCCTTGCAACCATTGCCGAGATTTTCATCAATGGCGAACGCGTCGCGCAGTCCACCAGCATGTTCGAAGCACAGGATGTTCCCTTCGCACTGACCGGCGCGGATGAAATCGCGGTCTGTTTCCGGGCTCTTGCGCCCCGTCTGGACAAGACCGGCCCGCGTGCCCGCTGGCGTCCGCAAATGATGAGCTCGCAAGGCCTGCGGCTGATCAGAACAACGGCACTGGGCTACATGCCCGGCTGGTGCCCGGAGATCCACGCTGTCGGCCCATGGCGCGCCATCAGCCTGATAAGAGAGCCTGCTTTCGAACTGCTATCGCTGAATTCCGCTCTGACCGCGAATGGCACCGGTGTGCTGCGGGCCGCACTGCGCATCAACAGACCAGCGTCAGCCGCCACCGTGACATGCAACGGCGTAACAACGACGCTCATCCCCAGTGAAGAGGACGTTTTCGAGGGCACCCTCAGCCTTACCGATATCGCGCCGTGGTGGCCCGCCACCCATGGCACCCCCACCCTTTTCGATGTCCAACTGAACCTTGACGGGCAAACATATTCACTCGGCAAGACAGGCTTTCGCCGGGTCGAGATCGACAGGGGCGAAGACGGCAAAAGCTTTGGCCTGAAAATCAATGGGCAACCGGTTTTCTGTCGCGGTGCTGTGTGGACAAACGGCGATATCGTGCGACTGCCGGGCAGCCGAAAAGATTATGAGCCCTGGCTGCGGCTGGCCGCGCGAGCGGGCATGAACATGATCCGCATTGGCGGCACCATGGCCTACGAGACACCGGAATTCTTTCAACTCTGTGATGAGCTCGGCCTGATGGTCTGGCAGGACATGATGCTGGCCAATTTCGATTACCCGGCAAAGGATGATGCTTTCCTCGCCCATATCGAGGCCGAAGTCAGCCATTTGCTGCGTGCGACCAGCCTGTCACCGTCTCTTGTCGTCCTGTGCGGCGGCAGTGAAATGTACCAGCAGGCGGCCATGCTCGGCCTTTCCGAACAGTTCTGGAAAGGGCCGCTGACGGAAGAGATCTTGCCCGGCCATGTTGCGCGCCTGCGCCCCGATATCGTCTATGTTCCCAATTCGCCCTTCGGTGGAGCGCTGCCGTTTTTCCCGAATGCGGAGGTTGGCCACTACTACGGTGTGGGTGCCTATTGCAGGCCGCTGGAGGACGCGCGCCGCGCAGATGTGCGGTTTGCGGCAGAGTGTCTGGCTTTCTCCAACGTTCCCCAGCAGCGCACACTGGAAAAACACCTGCCCGCAAAACCTGTTCACGATCCCCTGTGGAAATCTCGCGTTCCCAGAGACCGGGGTGCCTCCTGGGATTTCGAGGATGTGCGCGACCATTATCTCAAGCTTCTCTACGACGTCGATCCGGCAACGACCCGCCGTGAAAACGTCGACCTCTATTTTGATCTGTCGCGGGCAGTGACTGCGGAAGTCATGGAAGCCACATTTGCGGAATGGCGGCGTGTGGGTTCGCGGTGCAAGGGCGCGCTGGTCTGGACGTTGCAGGACCTGATGCCCGGGGCTGGCTGGGGTGTGATCGACCAGACCGGGGAGCCGAAATCAGCTTGGTACGGTCTCAAACGCGCATTCCGGCCCGTGCAGATCAGTCTCCTCGATGAAGGCACCAACGGGCTTGATATCCACCTCATCAATGAACCTCATGAGAGCATTGATGTCGACGTTGAGATCACCTGTCTGCGCGATGGCCTTCAGCCCGTCGTGACCGGCAAACGCAGCCTCTCGCTTGCGTCCCGCGACAGCACAGTCATCCCCGCTACCGACCTGTTCGGTGCGTTTTTCGACACGACCTATGCCTACCGTTTCGGCCCTCCATCCCACGACGTGACAGTCGCCAGATTGTTTGATCGCTCGTCAGGTGCGTTGATTGCGGATGCGTTTCACTTTCCGTTGGGCAGGCGACGTGCCCAGCATCAGCCGGTGCTTCAAGCGACGGTCACGGAAGACGGCAATCGGCTTATGCTTCATGTTACCACTGACCGGTTTGCCCAATCGGTCCACATTGAAGCGGATGGCTTTCGCCCAGCAGATGACGGGTTTCACCTAAGCCCCGGACCGGGGCGCCACATCGAACTGGTGCGATTGGATCCTGCACGGGAAGACATGGCCCACGGTGAAATTCGCTCTCTCGGCAGCAGCCACGTATTCCGTTTCTAGGGAATTGCGCTATAACGCGCTTATTCGAAAATACTTCTGCCTCGACGGGTCCCGCCCACCGGGGCGACATGCCCCGTCTTTCTCTGCAAATACGCGCATATCCCATATTTGACCTGATACTATACCCAATCCAACAGCTGCTTTGACGCAACCCAAAACATCCAGTACCGTCCAGTTTCGGCAAGGCGCAGAAGTCCTACATGGAAAAAAATCTAACCCGCTACATCTGGAATCATACGCGGCGGCAACAGCTTTACATTTTGCTGATCGTCGCACTGTCGATGATCCCCTATTTCCTTGCCTTTGATCTGCCAAAGCAGATCGTCAATGGACCGATCCAGGGCGATGGTTTCGAGGGCGTCAACTCCACGCAGCTCTTCATGCACCTGACGCTGGATTTGCCAGTCGTCGGTACAATCACCCTTTTCCCCGGTATCGAGCTATCAAGGCTCGGCATGTTGATGGGGCTGAGCCTGACCTTTCTGGCGCTCGTCATCATCAACGGCCTGTTTAAATTCTACATCAATACCTACAAGGGCCGCCTTGGCGAGCGCCTGCTGCGCCGCATCCGATTCCAGCTCATTGAACGCGTTCTGCTCTTTCCGCCGTCCCATTTCAAGCGTGTGAAGGGCTCGGAAATATCGAGCATGATCAAGGATGAGGTGGAGCCCCTTGGCGGCTTTACCGGCGACGCCTTCGTTCAGCCCGCGCTGCTTGGCGGCCAGGCATTGGCAGCCCTTTTCTTCATTCTCGTGCAGAATTTCTGGCTCGGCCTGATTGCCGCCTTCATGGCCGCAATCCAGGTCGGCATCATCCCGAAAATGCGCCGTCGCCTGATCGACCTTGGCAGACAGCGCCAGCTCAGCGCCCGCCAACTGGCGGGCCGTATCGGTGAAATGGTGGATGGCATCAGCACGATCCACGCCTATGATACATCCAATTACGAGCGGGCGGATGCAGCCCACCGACTGGGCGAGATCTTCAAGATCCGCTACGATCTCTACCAGTGGAAGTTCATCGTCAAGTTTATCAATAACTTTCTGGCGCAGCTCACGCCCTTCTTCTTCTACGCGCTGGGCGGTTATCTTACCCTCAGAGGCAGCCTTGATGTGGGCCAGCTGGTTGCGGTCATCAACGCCTATAAGGAACTGCCCGGCCCCTTGAAGGAACTGATCGACTGGGATCAGGCGCGTCAGGACGTCCAGGTCAAATACGAGCAGGTGTTCGAGCAGTTCGATTCGCCATCCATGCTCGACGCCAAGATTCAGACACTGTCGCCGGAAGCGGCTGCGGCCATCACCGGACCTCTGGTCGTATCAGCGCTTTCACTGGATGATGACAGCGGCACCCGCCTGCTGGATCAGGCCACCTTGACCATCAATCCCGGCGAAACCATTGCCATTGTCGGCGGCTCAGGTGCCGAAGCGCTGGCCGATGCGCTGGGCCGCACATTATGGCCGACCTCAGGAAAAATCACTTTCGGGGACAAGGATCTCCTTGAATTGCCGGAATCGGTGACCGGCCGGCGTATTTCCTATGTCTCCGCCGACACCTATTTTTTCCATGCAAGCCTGAAGGACAATCTTGTCTATGGCCTCAAACACGCACCCTTGAAGCCGAAAGAATATGCTGGCGCGGCACTTGAGCATCGAAAGTGGGAAATACGCGAAGCCAAGCTGGCTCAAAATCCCGATATCGATATCAACAGCGACTGGATCGACTATAAGTCCAGCCCCGCAGGCAGCGACGAGGAAGAGCAATTCCTGAAATCCATGCTGACGGTTCTCGATACGGTTCAGCTATCGCCGGATATTCTGGAATTTGCGCTGCGCTCCTCGATTGACCCGTTGGCGGATCTGCATCTCGCGGCCCGCATCGTTGAACTCAGGCAGGCCCTGCGTGCCGAACTGGACGCAGAGAACCTGAGCGGCCTTATCGTGCCATTCGAACCCAGCAGTTACAATGCTGAGGCAACGGTTGGCGAAAACATCATGTTCGGCACCTTGCGCGACGCCGATGCCTCCAGCCTGAAAATCATCAACAGCGATTACTTCCGCTCCCTCATGCGCGGCAGCGGCCTCTCCAATACCCTCTTCGACATGGGCTATACCATCGCCGAAAACGTCGTTGAAATCTTCAGCGATCTTCCGCCTGATCACCCGTTCTTCCAGCAACTGACCTTCATGACTGCGGACGACATTCCCGGTTACCAGCAGATGCTGCAGCGCCTTCAGGGTAAGAGCTACGCCGATGCGACGGAGACCGAGCAGCGTGCAATGATAAGGCTGGCTTTCTTCTATATCGAACCACGGCAGCGCTTTGGCCTGTTGACGCAGGAGGTGATGGAAAAGATCATCGAGGTGCGGCACATGTTCCACGAGAAATTGCCGAATGATCTGCGCAGTTGGATCGAGCCCTATGATCCAGAGCGCTACGCGACATCGACGAGCCTTCTCGACAATATTCTCTTCGGTAAGATCAGCCACAGATACCCGGATGCCTCACGGCGCATCACCCGGATTGTCGCTGACGCCATGAAGAAACAGGGTCTCTATGAAAAGGTGCTGGCAGTCGGTCTCGAATTCAATCTGGGCGCAGGCGGCAAGCGGCTGGGACCATTGCAGCGGCAGAAGCTCAATCTGGCCAGAGCCCTGATGCGCAAGTCGGATTATTACGTTCTGAACCGTCCGCTTCCTGGCCTCGATCACCGGCTCCAGCAGGAAATCGTCGACAACGTCATCACCTTCCTCAAAAAGGATGGCGCGGACCCGGCCGTATTGTGGGTTCTATCCAACCCTTCCCTCTCGAAAATGTTTGATCGTGTCATCGTCATCAACCAGTCGTCGGTTGTCGCAGATGGACCATACGAGACTCTTGTGGAAGAAAACGGTACATTTAAGGAAATGATTGCAGCATAGTTTGCAAGAATGCTCAAACAGGAACACGAACAGGACAAGGCAATGCTTTTCAAAGACGAAATTCAGATGCTGAAACGCGTTCCCTTCTTCAGCGGAATGGAGCCCTCCAAGCTGAAGTTGCTGGCTTTTGCATCAGACCGTGTTTCCTACCACGCAGGAGATGAGCTTTTCCGGCAGGGTGATCTGGGCGATGCGGCCTATGTATTGTTGACCGGCAAGGTTGATGTCCTGATCGATTCCCCTTCCGGCGAGATAAAGCTGACAGAGATGAGCGGAAACGCCATCGTCGGTGAAATTGCCATTCTGTGCGACAGCGTCAGAACGGCAACGGTGCGCGCATCGACATCGGTGGAGGCCCTGCGCATTGGCAAGGAACAGTTTTTCAAGTTGATGTCGGATTTTCCGGATATCACCATCAAGGTCATGCGTGTGCTGGCCGAACGCTTGACGCAAACAACGAGCGAGCTGAGCAAGGCCAAATCGGGTTCGGGTGCCTAACGGGAACATCATCCTCAAGCACCAGCGAACAAAAGAAAAATAAAAGTGGTACTCTTGTAATAAAACTGAAATGCTGAACGTACTAAAGCCAGAGCTCGTTATGTCTTCCGAGACCAACAGCTAAGCAAGAGGGATAACACGGCACCTATCGGAGGATAGCAAGGGTGCGCGTGGTAAATTGGAGTATACCATGGCGTTGCATTCCGACGATCTTCGTCGGGACGATAAACAAGAATTTCGGGTCAAGATTTGGGGAGCACGGGGAACACTACCCGTCTCGGGGGACAAATTCCGGAAGTATGGCGGCAACACGATCTGCATCGAGGTAAGGTGCGGAAAACACGTGCTTTTGTTTGACGCAGGGTCGGGGCTTTTGCCCGCTGGCCAGGCTCTGAAGGCCGAGGGCGTGTGCGACGTCAACATGTTCTTTTCGCACTGTCATTACGACCACATTATCGGCTTTCCCTATTTCAAGCCCTTCTTCAATCGCGATAACGACGTCTGCATCTGGTCCGGCCATCTGGCGGGACAAAAAACCACGCGCGAAATGGTCGGCGAGTTCATGAGCCCGCCATGGTTCCCAGCGCCGCTGGACATTTGCTGTGCGCAGATCATCACCAAGGACTTCAAGGCCGGCGATGTGCTGGCCGTGCACCCCGAACTGAACATCACCACCGGCATGCTGAGACATCCCGGAAACGCCATCGGTTATCGCATCGACTGGCAAGGCCGCAGCTTTGCTATCATTACAGATACCGAGCATGAAGATGGCAAACTGGATAAAGCCGTGTTGAAGCTCATCGACGGTGTGGACCTCTTTCTCTACGACGCAAGCTTCACCGACGCTGAGATGGACACCTATCGCGGCTATGGCCACTCATCATGGCAGCACGCGATTCTTCTGGCCAAGGAAGCGAAGGCCAAAAGCGTTGGCCTTATTCACCACGCACCTTTCCGCACCGATGATGATCTTGATATCATCGACACCGATGCAAAGAGGGAATTTGCAGGTGCGTTTGCCGCGCGCGATGGCCAGACGATTGATCTTTGATCATGGCGCCTAGCAGGAGGCGGCAAACGTCTCCGCTCGCCATTGCCGAATGCGGATAACAGACGCCAACAGGAAACGGAAAGCATGATCCACATCGTGTCGGAAACGTCGCTCAGACGTGCGCGATTGTTGTCCGGCCTGATCATGCTGCTGTTTGTCTTCAGCCATCTGTCAAACCACGCCTTGGCGCTGGTCTCCATTCAGACGGCAGAAAACGGGCGCTGGTGGTTTACGCTCATCTGGCTCAACCCTGTCTGCAGTTTCATACTTTACGGCTCGGTTTTGATCCACACCGCTTTTGTCTTGCGGGCAATCTATATCAGGCGCTCGCTGAAAATGCCTTTGCGCGAAGCCCTGCAAATCATCATCGGGCTTGTCATCCCCTATATGATCATTGATCACGCCAGCGGCATACGGCTGTCGCGCATGCTCTATGAGATCGATATCGGCTACGAGATCGTCATCCACAATTACTGGGTTCGTAATCCCTTTCTCGGGCTTTGGCACAGTGTCGCACTCGTCCTGATATGGGCGCATGGATGCCTGGGCGTATTTTTCTGGCTGCGTTACCGCGAATGGTACAAGCGCATCTCACCTTACCTGCTGACCATTGCCGTACTGGTGCCCATTCTGGCGCTTCTGGGTTTTGCGGATGCGGGCAGGATCATGGAATATACACCTCCACCGCCGCGGGCCAGTCATCCGCATCAGGCGGACCTCGAAGCCTTCATCGAGAGCTTTACGACGTCCTTGAAGTTTCTGTTCGGCGGGGCCGTGGTGCTTGTTTTCGCTCTTCGTGGCGTGCGCAGTTGGCGTCAACGATTGAATTCATTTGAAATTCGCTATGGCCACGGGGCTGTGGTGAAAGCCCCGGCCGGGCTCAGCATATTGGAAGCAAGCCGGACGGGTGAAGTACCACACTTTTCGGCATGCGGCGGAAAAGGGCGGTGCTCCACCTGCCGCGTGCGTATCATCAGCACCGACGGCACCCTTCCTGAACCATCCAGCATGGAAAAAGCCACCTTGCAGCGTATCCACGCCGATACCGATGTACGGCTCGGGTGCCAGCTTCGTCCTAAGCACAATCTGAGTGTGGCCCTGCTTCTGACATCAAGGCAAACGGACGATATTCCAGCCGATGGCGAGCCCATCCGCCCCGGACGTGAAGAGGACATCGCGGTGATGTTTTGCGATCTGCGCAACTTCACAGCTCTTTCGGAAGCGCGTTTGCCCTATGACATGGTGTTCCTGCTCAACCGATACTTCACCGTCGTTGGCCAAGCGGTGGAGCAGGCAGGCGGTAGGCTGGACAAATTTATTGGCGATGGTGCGATGGCGCTTTTCGGTCTGGAAGGCAACGCGGATACCGCAAGCCGAAACGCACTCAAAGCCGCAGCGCTCATTCTGCAGAATATTGAGACACTGAACGAAGAGCTTGAAAAGCAATTCGCGGTCAAACTGCGCATTGTCGTCGGCATTCACGCAGGCCCGTCCATTGTCGGCGTCATGGGTTATGGGTCTGCGAAAACCCTGACCGCCATTGGCGATACGGTCAATGTGGCAAGCCGGCTTGAAACCGCCGCCAAGGAATTCGACACCGCCATCGTCATTTCCGAGCCGGTTCTTCAGCAATCCGGACACGAGCCGGAAGACCTTCAGAGCCGCACTATTCCTATCAGGGGAAAAATCGCGCAGATGAAGGTTTTCCTGATCTCCGACAGCGAAAGCCGACGCTTTCTTTAAGGGCTAGATTTTTCGGTAGAGAAAGTAGCGGTCTGTCGGCACGGACGCCGGTACTGGAAGAGGATTGAGCGTCTTCTCCTCAAGCGACAGCCCGCTGATTGCCACGCCACCTTCCGCCAGCATTCCGGCAACAAGCTGCGGCAGCCATGTCAGCGTGACCGCGTCCTTCTCGGGATAGCCTGTTCCAATATCGGCATGGACCAGCGCCGCTTCGATGCCGAGATAGGCCTGCGCTGTCTGCGCGATCTCACCGATCACCATATCCTTCTCATCCGGCACGGACGATGCATGCGCGCCCATGGCCCGATCGAAGGCTACGATCCGGCGATCTGGAAACAGCTCGCGCAGGTGATTGAACGTCCGCCCATTGCCAAGCCCGATCTCCATGACAGGACCAGCGGGCAAGTCCATATCGGCATGGACGTGGTTGAGGATATCGCGCTGCGCGCTCAGGCGGCGAATGAAGCTGTCTAGTCTGCTCATCTCTTCTCCTGCCTCAAGCTTTGATAATGTGGCTGGCCACGATGCCACGCTTGGCAAAGGCATTGCGCGTATCGATGATCAGCGACGCCCATTCGCTCAGGCTCTGGTAATCGACATTGTCGTGATCTGTGGCGATCAGGACCGCATCAAACCCGCTGATCGTCTGCCTGTCCCATGTCACCGACTTCATCCCGAGAAGATCGCCATATTCACGGGTTTTCGGTACTTCCGCGACATAGGGGTCGAAATAGAATGGCTGACCGTGGCGCTCGGCAATCAGCTCGATCAGCTTCAGGGACGGGCTTTCGCGAATGTCAGGCACGTTCTTCTTGTAGGACAGGCCCACAATCAGAACCTTGGAACGGCTGAGTGCCTTTCCGCTGTGCACGTCGAGCGCCTCGGCAAGGCGGCTGACGATGTGGCGCGGCATGCCCGTATTGATCTGCCCGGCAAGCTCGATAAAGCGTGTCGGCAGGTCGTATTCCCGCGACTTCCACGTCAGATAGAACGGATCAATGGGAATGCAGTGGCCACCAAGACCCGGGCCGGGATAGAACGGCATGTAGCCAAAGGGCTTGGTTTTAGCCGCATCGATAACTTCCCAGATATCGATACCCATCGCTTCGTAAACGACCTTCAACTCATTGACGAGCGCGATATTGACCGCACGAAACACGTTTTCCGTGATCTTGACGGCCTCAGCCGTGGCATTGGTGGAAACGGGAACAACGGTTTTGACGACTGAGCCATAGAAGGCGATCATCAACTCAGCTGCATCGTCGCCTTCGCCCGAAACCACCTTTGGAATGGTCGATGTCTGGAATTCACGATTGCCGGGATCTTCACGCTCAGGCGAGAAGCCAAGGAAGAAATCCACGCCCGATTTCAGGCCCGTCTTTTCCAGAATAGTCTTCACGATCCCGTCAGTCGTGCCGGGATAGGTCGTAGATTCCAAGACGACAAGCTGTCCGGGACGAAGCGTCTTCGCGATTTCAAGACAGGTCTTTTCGACATAGGAGAGGTCGGGGTCGCGGTATTTCGTGAGCGGCGTCGGCACGCAGATGGCAATGACATCGCAATCGGCAAGCTGCGCAAAATCGCAGGTCGCGACAAAGCCACCATCGGCGCACGCATTCTTCAAAATATCGTGTGGCACCGCCTCGATGTAGCTTTTACCGGCATCGATAGCCACGATCTTGGAAGGATCAATATCGAAACCCACCACTTTGAAGCCGGAATTGGCGATTGTCATGGCCAGTGGCAAGCCGACATAACCAAGGCCAATGACCCCGGCTTTCGCCTTTTTTGACTGGATGAGCTCAAGAAGCTGCTGTGCGTTTGAAGAGGAAGTCAAAGCTGATTGCGCTCCGCGCATGAAGAAAACATGCCCATCAGTTGGGTGAGAAGAGGCGCAGTGTCAAGGTTTGCCCCTCTCAAATCCCCCATTGACGAAGCCCCTGATAGCGAAGCAGAACTAGCTGATGAAAATCGCCTTCTATGCCCCCCTGAAATCTCCCGACCACCCCGTCCCCTCGGGAGACCGGCTGATGGCGCGACTGTTGATGCAGGCGATGCGGCTCGGCGGGCATGAGGTGGAGGTGGTATCGGAGCTTCGCAGTTTTCAGCGCGAGCCTGAAGGCAGCGGCAATAATTTGAAAGCAGCAGCCGAAGCGGAAGAACAAAAGATCGCTGCCAATTGGCATCGCGATGGCAAGCCGGATATCTGGCTCTGTTACCACCCCTACTACAAGGCGCGAGACCTTCTAGGCCCTGTGCTTTGCCAGCGTTTCGATGTGGCCTATGTGACGGCTGAATCCTCCTATTCTCCCAAACGAAATGCCATGGGCTGGGCGCAAACGCAGACCGCACTTCTCGCTGATCTCAGTTTCGCCGCCACCAATATCTGCTTCACAACAAGAGATTTCGACGGGCTTTCAAAGGCGGACCAAGGCCTGCGCCTTGCGATGCTGCCACCCTTTATTGATGCCGCAACCTTTGCAAAACAGGCGCCCTCCCCCACCCGCTACCGCCTCGCCACCGTTGCCATGATGCGCCCCGGCGACAAGATGAGCAGCTACGCAGCGCTGGCAGAAGCGCTCAAGCTACTGCCATCAGATTTGCCATGGACACTCGACATCATTGGCGACGGCCCGGAGCGGAAGAAGGCGCAAGACCTGTTTGGCGCGATCGATGCTCACCGTATCGTCTGGCACGGCGAGAAGACACCTGAAGCCATCGCCGACATTCTCTCACATGCATCCATCTATGTCTGGCCGGGCCATGGAGAAGCCTATGGGCTGGCCTATCTGGAGGCCCAGGCGGCGGGGTTGCCTGTTATTGCCGAGAGGATCGCAGGCGTGCCGGAAGTCGTGAAAGACGGTCAAACCGGCATTCTAACGCAACCCGGCAATGTCACTGCCTATGCCGATGCGATCATCAAACTGATGCGCGACAACGAACTGCGACACCAAATGGCCCTCAAAGCACGCCACTTTGCCTGCGTAGAACGCGCAATCGAACAGGCCGCCATCATCTTGAATTCCATCATCGAAAACCTGCCGGGCCAGCCATCATGACCGTCAAACTGCTTATCGAAACTATGGATGATTTCGCCAGCAAGAATATCGTCGCAGATCTCTGGCTGCGCGATGACGATGCCACTGAGCCAAGCGCCGAATTGGATCGTTTGCTGGCGCTTTCGCAACGCCATTCCGCACCGATGACACTCGCCGTCATACCGCATCCCACGGGTGAGGCACTTGCAAGGCGGCTTGAAGGCACGAGCGCAATCGACGTAGCTGTCCACGGTTGGGCGCACCAGAACCATGCCGGACCAGACGAGAAGAAGCGGGAACTTGGACTGCACAGACCGCTTGAGACCGTTGTTGGGGAACTAAAATCCGGGCTGCAGAAACTACGGTCTCTGCATGAACAGCGTTTCGTGCCGATGCTGGTGCCGCCTTGGAACCGCATCGATCAGGCCGTTATCGAACATTTGCCGCAGGCGGGTTACAAAGCGCTTTCGGTCTACGGCCCCGAAAAGCCTGACAGGCTTCCCCTTCTCAACACCCATGTCGATGTCATCGACTGGCGCGGGACGCGAGGCGGCAAAGACCATGATGTGCTCTTCGCAGAAACCGCCGCACGCATGCGCCAGGCCCATGCAACCGGCGGCATGACGGGAATTCTGACCCACCATCTGGATCATGATGAAAGCGTTTGGGCTTTCCTGCAATCGCTGTTAAGTATCACGACCAGCCACCCCGCTTGCCGCTGGCGGTCATCACGGCAATGGCTTGCTGAATTACCATGATTTCCAGGCGATCAGCAGACCATCGCCATCCGCACCGGCGCGCGATCGAACTGCCTCAACTGCACTGAACGGTGCCCGATCCGGCAGCGTTTCCACAACGAAATCTGCAGCCGCCAGCGTCACCGAACCAGCCCTTGCCACGACGGTAAAGATCAACGGGCCGGTTGCCCACCACGCGGGGGCTTTCGGCAGCCTCTTCAATATGTCGGGGAAGGCGTCCAGCATCCGGCTAAAGACCGGATGGCCGGGCGGCGCGGCGATGAAGGAATTGGCCAGAAGCAGGCTGCCTTGCCCGGTCTTGCGCGGCACCTCTTCGCCAAATGCCGTCAGGCCGATCATCGGCAATGTGTCGAAGAAGCTCACATCGTCCCGCGCGGGATAAAAATCGCAGTCGAGATAGATGCCGCCAAACTTTAACAGGATCAGATAACGCGCCACGTCCACGGCACCGGGATAGTCGCCATCGTGAAGCATTCTGGAAAATTGCGGGTTGGAGGTAATGCCCTCATGCTCGAGATCGGCTTCGCGCCACAGTCGATAATCAAGCCCGTTGTGTCTGGCGTGCGAGGCCCAGGCCTGCGTCGATGTGGGAACCGGTTTGCTGCCGATCCATATCTGGTGAAGGATTTTCGGCACCGGTTTGCGGTTCAAAGCGGCGATCATGCGGCGATCGTCCACCGAAAAGCGGCTATAAGGCGCCAGAACTTCCGGCGGCGGCACCAGAAGATATTGATAGCCGGTGCGGCTCACCTCATCACCGAGCGCCTTGGCCAACCGCAGATGCACCGAGTGAAGCCTGCGGGGCAGGCCGAACGCAGTGTCTTCACCCATCAGGTGGCGCTCTTGCTCACCTGCCAGCAGGTCGAGGGCCGCACGGGCCTGCGCAAATTCACCCGCCGCCACCAGATCGCGCGCCTCAGCCAGTTTTTTATCAAAATACGCCTTGTCTCGCATCTCGGCTTCCTCGGGTTTAATAACTCGGACACATCTTCGATCTACATGTTTTTACGCGACACGCGATAGAAAGAGCGAGCTGATATTTTCGCTGTTTCAGGAGCATAGACAGAACTACAGCCCTAAGATAACGTAGGTTTTATGGCCCTTAAATAACTGCCACAGGCACAATAAGAACGGTGAGGAAACCCTTGGCATGAGTTCAGGCGCCGATTTGCTTCGAATCGAGAATCTCGAGGTTTCCTTTTCTTTGATGGGCGGCAAGATCGATGCCGTCAGAAATGCCAGCCTGCGTATTTTGCCGGGCAGGGTCACCGCGCTGGTCGGCGAATCCGGCTCGGGAAAATCCGTCATCGGGCAGACCATCATGGGCATCCAGCCCCGCACGGCACGGGTCAAGGGTCGCGTGCTGTTTTCAGATCCTGACCGTTCCGAAAAAAGCGCTATCGATCTGCTGCAACTGGATCCTGATGGCAAGCCCATGCGGGCTATCAGGGGAAACCGCATCGGTTTGATCTTTCAGGAGCCGATGACCTCGTTTTCGCCGCTGCACACAATTGGCAATCAGGTCGATGAAGCCTTGCGGATTCACTCCGTTCTGTCGCCTGCGGAGCGGCAGGAAAAAATGGAGGAAACGCTTGATCTTGTCGGCTTTTCCGACCCGAAAAAAATCTGCAACATGTATCCCTTCGAGCTTTCAGGCGGCATGCGCCAGCGTGCCATGATTGCAATGGCTCTGATCTGTCGCCCGGCACTCTTGATCGCCGATGAGCCAACGACGGCGCTTGACGTGACCATTCAGGCGCAGATCCTGAAGCTGCTGCGCGATCTGCAAAGCCGCCTGAACATGAGCATGCTGCTGATCACCCATGATCTTGGCGTCGTGGCCAACATAGCCGACGAAGTGGCCGTCATCTATCAGGGCGAAATCATGGAATCCGGCCCGGTCGATGATATCTTCCGCGCGCCTTCCCACCCCTATCTCAAAGGCCTGATGGCTGCCGTGCCACACTTCAACATGAAGCCCGGCGAGCGGCTGAAAGCGCTTCGTGATGTCGTCATCGACAAGGAAAGCCTGATCGGCAAGAAGACCGAGGCCGTGGACAAGACCAAGGGCGTTTTGCTCAGCGTCAACAATGTCAGCAAGACCTTCTCCACCCGCAAATCGAGCTGGTTCTCCTCAGGCAAATCCAGCGCGACCAAGGCAGTCGATGGTGTGAGTTTCGATATTTTCCGCGGCGAGTGCTTAGGGCTGGTGGGCGAGAGCGGCAGCGGCAAGACGACTGTCAGCAAGATATTGATGCGTGCCGTGCGTCCTGATGAAGGGTCTCTCACCTTTCACAGCAAGACAGGCGATATCGACGTTCTCAACGCTCGGGATGATGATCTGCGGGAGTTGCGCACCAAGATACAGATGGTGTTTCAGGACCCCATTTCCTCGCTTTCGCCGCGCATGACAATCAGCAACATTCTAAGCGAGCCGCTTGAGATACACGGCCGCGGCGATGCGAAATACCGGGCGGAAAAGGTTCGCAACCTGCTCAAAGCCATTGGCCTTGGCGAAAGCGCGCTCAACCGCTACCCCCACAGTTTTTCCGGTGGCCAGCGCCAGCGCATTGGCATCGCCAGAGCCCTGACGCTGGGCCCGGAACTGTTGATTTGCGACGAGCCAGTCTCGGCGCTCGATGTGTCGGTGCAGGCGCAGATCCTCAACCTTTTGAAGGATTTGCAGAAGGAGCTCGGCCTGACTTACCTGTTTATCTCCCACAATCTGGCCGTGGTGGACTATATGGCAGACCGCGTTGCTGTGATGTGCGAGGGAAAAATCGTGGAGCTCGCGCCACGCGAAGCATTGATGCGCAATCCGGTGCATCCCTATACCAAATCGCTGCTGGCCGCCGTTCCCTTCCCGGATCTCGACAGGCCGTTGGATTTCAGCACCATTGCCAAAATCAGCGCCACCGGCAAATTTGATTGGGGCAAGCAGTTCCGCCAAAGCGATGATAGCGATCTGATAACGGCCGATCTCGGCGGCGGGCACCTCGTGCTGGCAAACGGAAATGTTGATGTTGCGGAGTTACGCTCGTGATCACGCGTCGAACGACCCTCGCCCTCCTCGCATCCGTTTTCGCACCGTGGAAGGCATTTGCCGCCTATACGGATTCGGCGTTTCTGGAGGAAAAGATCGACAAGGGTGAGTTGCCGCCGCTCGACCAGCGGCTGCCGAAAAACCCGCGCGTGATGAACCTGAAAAGCCTTGGGCGCGAGCCGGGCAAACACGGCGGCTCGGTGCGCATGCTGATCGGTGGTCAGCGCGATATCCGCCTGATGCCAATCAACAGCTATGCGCGTCTGGTCGGCTATGATGAGAGCTTCAATTTCCAGCCGGATATTCTGGAAGGATACACGGTCGATCAGGAGCGCATCTTCACGCTGAAGCTGCGTGATGGCCACAAGTGGTCTGACGGCAGCGACTTCACGACCGAGGATTTCCGCTATTTCTGGGAAGAGGTAGCGATGAACCGGGAGATTCATAAGGGCGGCCCCCCGATTGAATTGCTGGTTTATGAAAAGCCACCTTTGGTGGAGGTCATTGATCGCCTCACGGTGCGCTATACGTGGGAAGGTCCGAACCCCGACTTTCTGGCCAAGCTGGCTGGTGCGTCTCCTGCACGCCTGTGCCTGCCCGCTGCCTATATGAAGCAGTTCCACGCCAAATATCAGACCCCTGAAAATCTGGCTAAGCTGGCAAAAAAGAACAAGGTGGATGACTGGAGCAGCCTGCACATCAAGATGTCCCGGCAGGTGCGGCCTGAAAACCCGGATCTTCCGACACTCGACGCCTGGCGCAACATCACCTATCCGCCCTCGGAACAGTTCATTTTCGAGCGCAATCCCTACTATCACCGCGTCGATGAAAACGGCCTGCAACTGCCCTATCTCGACCGTTTCCTGCTGAATGTGACCTCGTCGGAAATCATTGCCGCCAAGACCGCATCCGGCGATAGCGACCTGCAATTCATGGGGCTCGATTTCAACGACTATACCTATCTGAAAGATGCGGAAGACCGCTTCCCGCTGAAGGTCAGTCTATGGACGCGCAGCCAGGGTTCGCGTGTCTGCCTGTTGCCGAACCTGAATTGCGGCGACGAGGTCTGGCGCACATTGTTCCGTGATGTGCGGATGCGCCGTGCCCTCTCGGTTGGTATCGACCGGCATGAGATCAACATGGTCTGTTTCTATGGGCTTGCCAAGGAAAGCGCCGACACCGTCCTGCCGGAAAGCTCGCTGTTTCGCCCGGAATTTGCCAAGGCATGGGCTGACTTCAATCCTGCCATGGCAAATGCCTTGCTGGACGAGCTGGGACTGACCAACCGCAATGACAAGGGCGTGCGCCTGCTGCCCGATGGGCGGCCTGCCCATATCATCGTTGAAACGGCTGGCGAAAGCACGCTGGAAACAGATGTGATGGAACTGGTAACAGACCATTGGCGCAAGCTCGGCATCTCGCTTTCCAGCCGCCCCACGCAGCGCGATGTGTTTCGCAAACGCGCCATGGGCGGCGAGGTGATGATGTCGGTGTGGTTTGGCATGGACAATGCGGTCCCGACACCCGACATGCTGCCTGCGGGCCTGGCACCGACTGGCGACGACCAGCTGCAGTGGCCGGTCTGGGGCGTCCATTATCTCTCCGGCGGGCGCGAAGGCACGGCACCGGATCTTGCCGCGGCGTCCGATCTTCTGGCTCTGTTGAAGAAATGGCGCGTCAGCATCACCGAGGAAGAGCGGCGGGCCATCTGGTTGGAAATGCTGGAAATCTATTCGCAGCAGGTCTTTTCCATCGGCATCGTCAATAGCGCGCTGCAGCCCATCGTGCATGCAGCCAGAATGCGCAACGTGCCGGAAAAGGCGCTCTACGGTTTCGAGCCCACCTCCTATCTCGGTGTCTACATGCCAGATGCGTTCTGGTACGACGGAGACGCATGACATGCTCAGATATATTCTAGGGCGCCTTCTGGTAATGATCCCCACCCTCATCCTGATTTCGATGCTGGTCTTCACCATCATCGAATTGCCACCGGGTGACTATTTCGAGAGCTATGTCTCGGAAATGCGGGCCATGGGTGAAACGGCCAATATGGCCGAGATTGAAGAGTTGCGGGTCCGTTACGGCTTCGATCAGCCCGCCCCAATCCGGTATTTTCGCTGGGCGACCGGCATGCTGGTCGGCGACTTTGGATACTCCTTCGAATACCAGCTTCCCGTCAACGAAGTTGTTGGCGACCGCCTGTGGCTGACCATGCTGGTGTCCTTTGTCACCATCATCGTCACCTGGATCATCGCCTTTCCAATCGGCATCTATTCGGCCACGCATAAATACAGCTGGGGTGATTACGGCCTGACCTTCGTCGGGCTTTTGGGCATCGCCATTCCCAATTTCATGCTGGCGCTGATCCTCATGTATTTTGCCAATATCTGGTTCGGCACCTCCATCGGCCACCTGATGGACCGTGAATTTCTGAACCAGGATATGAGCTGGGCGAAGTTCAAGTCCATTCTGGAGCATCTGTGGATACCGGTTCTCATCATCGGCACGGCGGGCACGGCTGGAATGATCCGCCGCTTGCGCGCCAATCTGCTGGATGAGCTGCAAAAACAATATGTGGTCACGGCCCGCGCCAAGGGGCTGCACCCCTTCAAGGTTCTGACGAAATATCCGCTGCGCATGGCGCTGAACTTCTTCATCTCGGATATCGGCTCGATTTTGCCAGCGATCATCTCAGGTGCTGAAATCACGGCCATCGTTCTTTCACTGGAAACGACCGGCCCGATGCTGATCCGCGCCCTGCAAAGTCAGGACATGTATCTGGCCGGTTCCTTCCTGATGTTCCTCGCATTCCTAACGGTGATTGGCGTGCTCGTCTCTGATATCGCACTGGCCATTCTCGATCCGCGCATCCGCTTTGGAGGTGGTAACCTGAAATGACCTCCTCCCTTCCAAAGCCCGGCGAGCCATTGCCGCATTTCGTCTCCACGGCACCGTTTGATCCCAGTCTCGTAGAGCCCACGACATCAGGCATGGCCGCCTTCAACAAAGCCTCGCAATTCAGGCTGATGTGGTGGCAGTTTCGACAGCACAAGCTGGCCCTCTATTCCGGCGCATTCCTGCTGTTCGTCTATCTGTCGATCATGATCTGCGAATTTCTTGCGCCCTATAATCTGCACACCCGCAATGTTGAGAATATTTACGCGCCTCCCCAAGCCGTCCATCTTTTCCATGATGGTGAATTCATCGGCCCCTTCGTCTATGGACGAACCATGAGCCTCGACATGAAAAACCTGCGGCGGGTCTATACCGACGTGCCAACGGATGTGCAGAAGCTGCGCTTTTTCTGCAGGGGTGATGACTACAGGTTCTGGGGTCTGTTTGATAGCAACGTGCATCTGGTATGCCCTGCGCAAGATGGCCAGATGTATTTGCTCGGCACTGACCGTCTTGGCCGCGATGTGTTGTCGCGCATCATCTATGGTGCCCGCATTTCGCTGACAATCGGCTTGCTGGGTGTCGCCATGAGCTTCGTGCTTGGCATCGTGATCGGTGGCCTTGCCGGCTATCGCGGCGGCGTGTTCGATTTGATCGTCCAGCGCATCATCGAGGTGCTGCAATCCATTCCCAGCATTCCGCTGTGGCTGGCGCTGGCTGCCATCATGCCGGTCACATGGAGCCCGATCCTCGTCTATCTCGGCATCACCCTCATTCTGGGGCTTCTGGACTGGACCGGGCTTGCCCGTGCCGTGCGCTCCAAGCTTCTGGCGCTGCGCGAGGAAGACTATGTTCTGGCGGCGCAACTCATGGGTGCCAGCACCCCGCGCATCATCGGCAGGCATCTCATTCCCGGCTTCATGTCCCACCTCATCGCATCCGCGACGCTCACCATACCGGGCATGATTCTGGGTGAAACCGCACTCAGCTTCTTGGGGCTAGGCCTTCGCCCACCGATCACAAGTTGGGGCATTCTGCTCACAGAAGCGAGAAGTGTCAGCGTGATTGCCCTTTATCCATGGCTTCTTCTGCCGACAGTACCGGTAGTCCTCGTCATCTTGGCCTTTAATTTCTTCGGCGATGGACTACGTGATGCGGCTGACCCTTTTAAATAAACACGGACTGTCCAGTGCCCCATCCAACCAACAAGACCCGTCATGCGAACCGCAACAAGAGGTGCTGTCCATGAGCACTCGCCTGAAAGACGTGCGCATCTTGATGTATAGCCATGACTCGTTCGGTCTCGGCCATTTGCGCCGTTGCCGAACCATCGCCCATGCGCTGGTCGAGGATTATCGTGGCCTGAACGTGCTGATCATATCCGGCGCGACAATCGCCGGTGCCTTCGATTATCGCGCCCGGGTGGATTTCGTGAAAATCCCGAGCGTCATCAAATTGCGAAACGGCGAATATACCTCGCTCGACCGGCATATCGATCTTCAGGAAACCCTGAAGATGCGCCGCTCGATCATCTATCACACCGCCGAGAGCTTCCAGCCGGATATCTTCATCGTCGACAAGGAACCCATGGGTCTGCGTGGAGAGGTGGAGGAGACACTCGCCTATCTCAAGGAAAAAGGCACCAAACTCGTCATTGGCCTGCGCGACGTGATGGATGCTCCGCAATTGCTCGAAGCTGAGTGGAAGCGCAATGATATCCTCCCCAAGATCGAGCGTTATTACGATCACGTATGGGTCTATGGTCCACCTGATTTCCACGATCCCCTGATGGGGCTGGATGTGCCGCCGAAGGTGCGCGACAAGATGGATTTCGTCGGCTTCCTGCAACGCTCGAAGACCCAATCGGAAAGCACATCGCATCGCACCGAAGGCGATTACATTCTGGTGACGACGGGCGGCGGCGGCGATGGCAGCGAGTTGATCGACGACGTGATCAATGCCTACAAGGCAGACCCGGAGCTGACGCACAAAGCCCTGATCGTTCTCGGCCCCTATATGCCGGGCGAGCAGCGCCTGCGCTTCATGCAGAACACATCCGATATTCCCTATATCGAGATCATCGAATTCGACAATCGCATGGAAGACATCGTTGCGGGAGCCAAGGCCGTCGTGTCCATGGGTGGCTACAACACGGTGTGCGAAATCCTCTCCTTCGACAAGCCAGCTCTCATCGTGCCGCGCATCGTACCGCGTGAAGAGCAATTGATCCGCGCCAGCCGCGCATCGGAACTGGGCCTGTTCGACATGCTCTTACCTGAAGATGCAGAGAACCCGCTGCGCATGGCGCAGGCGCTCAAGGACCTGCTTAAGCGCGCGCCTCCCTCAGCCAATGGCCGCAACCTCAAACTTGACGGGCTGGAAAACATTTCCAAGCGGATTGCGGAATGGCTTCAACCCGAAGACATCGCCAAAACCGCCAATGCCTGAGCCTGGGTCTGAACCCAGAAAGAGACTCTGATATCGTGACCGGCAACAAGAAAATCATGGTTCTGCTGAAAGGCTACCCGCGCCTTTCAGAAACTTTCATCGCGCAGGAACTGCTGGGCCTTGAAAAGGCTGGGCTGGAGCTGGAACTTGTGTCCATGCGCCGCCCGACAGATAAGAAACGGCACCCAGTGCATGATGAAATCCGCGCCAAGGTAACTTACCTGCCGGAATATCTGCATGAGGAGCCGGTGCGTGTGCTGAAAGCCCTGTGGGCTTGCCGCAGCAAGCCCGGTTTCGGACAGGCGCTGCGGCGTTTCTTGCAGGACCTTTGCCATGATTTCTCGCGCAATCGCTTTCGCCGTTTCGGACAGGCCGCTGTGCTGGCGCATGAATGGCCTGCCGACGCTGGCTGGCTGCATGTTCATTTCATCCACACACCCGCATCCGTCGCCGCTTACACACACCTCATCACCGGTATTCCGTGGACGATTTCCGCCCACGCCAAGGATATCTGGACATCGAGCGATCGAGATCTGGCAGCCAAGCTGGGCAGCGCCCGCTGGGCCGTGACCTGTACCGCCAGCGGCTTCCGTCACCTGCAAAACCTTTCCGGCGAAAAAGCCAATGTGCATCTGAGCTATCACGGCCTCGATCTGACACGCTTTCCACACAATGACACCCCGCGACCGCCCCGGGATGGCTCCAATCCGGATGATCCTGTCCGTATTTTAAGCGTTGGCCGGGCCGTGAAGAAAAAGGGTATCGATATTCTCTTGCGCGCGCTGGCAGCACTGCCACCATCGCTGCACTGGCAATTCACCCATATTGGCGGTGGAGACGAACTGACCACACTCAAGGCGCTGGCAGCCGAACTCGGGCTTTCCGAGCGGATCACCTGGACCGGGGCGATGGACCAGAAACAGGTGCTGGAGAATTACCGCACAGCGGATCTCTTCGCGCTCGCCTGCCGCATCACCAGTGATGGTGACCGCGATGGGCTTCCCAACGTGCTGGTGGAAGCGGCAAGCCAGAGCCTTGCCTGCATTTCCACCAATATATCAGGCATACCGGAATTCTTCGTGGATGGTGAAAACGGATTGCTGACAGCGCCCGATGATCCCGCAGCCTTTTCCCAGGCGCTGCAAAGCGCTATTATCGACCCGGACCTTCGCTCCCGGCTGGGAATAGCGGCAGAGAGCCGCGTTCGCACCGCATTTGACCACCGCAACAGCATTACCGAGTTGAAGGCACTGTTCGAGCAGGAATGGGAGAAAACCCTGTGACCGCAAAGAAACCCGCACCCCGCGTCTTTTTCTATGTGCAACATCTGCTCGGCATCGGCCACATTGCCCGCGCTAGCCGCGTTGCCCGCACCCTTGTCGCAGACGGTTTCGATGTGACGCTGGTGACGGGTGGAACGCCTGTTCCGGGCTTTCCGGGCGAAGGTATACGCCACATCGAACTGCCCCCCATCGCCGTCAGTGACGGCAGTTTCTCCGGTCTCGTCGATGCAACCGGGCAGCCTGTTGACGATATGTTCAAAGATAGCCGCACCAGCATGCTGCTCGGCGCCTATCATGGCACCAGACCCGACATCGTCATCATCGAGGCTTTTCCCTTCGGGCGGCGGCAGGTGCGTTTCGAGCTCATGCCGCTTTTGAGCGCCATTGAGCGCAGCATCGAGCGTCCGCTTGTGATGACATCCTTGCGCGACATCTTGCAGGAACGTGCCAAACCCGGCCGCGACGAAGAAACGATTGCGCTCGTCAAAAAGCATTTCGATACCGTTCTCGTGCATGGAGACCCCAAATTCGTGCGGCTGGAAGAGACATTCCCGCTGGCAGACCAGATCAGCCAGCGCGTCGTCTATACCGGCCTTGTCGCAGCACCAAGGCAGGAGCCGCCGCAAGAGAGGTTCGATGTCGTCGTTTCCGCAGGCGGCGGGGCTGTCGGGGCTGCCCTCATTCGCGCAGCACTGGACGCAGCACCCATGATCGACGAGGTCAAGAGCTGGTGCCTCATCACAGGCCCGAATATGCCGAAAGCGGACTTCGATGCAATTTCAGCGCAGGCTGGTGAGGGCATCTCGGTCTTCCGGTTCCGCAAGGATTTCGCCAGTCTTTTATCAGGCGCAAAGCTTTCCATTTCGCAGGCCGGTTACAACACGGTCTGCGATATCTTGCAGGCCAAGTGCCGCTCGCTCCTCATTCCCTTTGCCGCCGGTGGAGAAACGGAGCAAGGCGCGCGCGCATCGCGACTGGCAAAACTGGGGCTTGCCCATGTGCTGGAAGAAAGTGCCATATCACCGCAATCCATGGCGGATGCCATCCAGCAGGCGCTGAAACTACCCGAGCCGGGCGAGATCGATCTCGATCTGGATGGGGCGGCGGGCACATCCAAAATATTGCGTCGTCTCTATGACGAGCGGGAATTCGACAAGCTCAATAATTGATCTTTTCCCGCCGGAAGCCCAGGCCAATCAACCTGCCCGCCAGATGGGCGAGCAGCGGAAAGCGCATGATGACCAGCACGAAGGCGGGTGGCCCCTTTGCCTTTTTGGCATCGGCCTGATCCTTCTTGTTCTTGCTGCGCATCATCAACTGCAAACGCTGCGTCGCCTTTGTCGGGAAAGTCCGACGCTTCTCGATGGCCGCCAGATCGGTATCCGCAATCGAGCGCCGGGCCGATAGGATCGGGATGAGCACATTGGCCGCCGCCACCGCATCCTGAATGGCAAGATTGACACCCACGCCGCCAATCGGCGACATGGCATGGGCTGCATCACCGATGCAGATCACACCCGGCTTCCACCATTGTTTCAGACGGTCGATCCGCACCGTCAGCAGCCAGGCATCGTCCCAGCTTCCAATTTCCGACAGGCGTTCACGCGGCAGCGGGCACACTTCGGCAACGCGCTCTCGAAAAGCCTCAAGCCCCTGTTCCTTGAACTCGGCATAGGAGCCTTTGCGCACCACATAGCCGCATTGCCAATAATCGCCGCGATCAATCAGCACGAAGCCCTGTCGCGGACCGGCATGTCCCATCGTCTCATCAGGATCCCCGGCCTGTTTTGAGAGGCGCATCCAGACCACTTCGGTCGGAACGCCAAAGCTCTCGATGTCCAGACCGGCCTCTTCCCTGACGATAGAATTTCTTCCATCCGCACCAACAACCAGATCGGCTTCGATGCTGAGAGCGCCTTCTGGTGTCTCGACAACAAGTCCGCGCACCCTGCCCTCATGCTGGATCAACTCCTTGACCGGGGCGTTCATCAGCAGCCTAAAGTTTTCGAATTGCCCCGCCTTTCCAGCGATGAAGTTCAGAAAATCCCATTGCGGCATGAAGGCGATGAAGCGGTTTTTGACCGGTAACCACGAGAAATCAGCGATGGCTATCTTCTTGCCCCCAATTTCGGCGTGCAGCTTTTCCGCCCGGGTGTGCGGCAGCGCCAGAAATTCCCTGATAAAGCCGAGTTGCGCAATGATCTCAAGCGTCGAGGGGTGAATGGTGTCGCCACGAAAATCCCGCAAAAAATCGCTGTGTTTTTCGATGACGGTGACATCAACATTGGCACGTGCCAGCAAAAGCCCCAGCATCATGCCTGCTGGTCCGCCGCCTGCAATCACCACCGTGGTCTTGATAGAGCGAACGGCTTGCGTTTCAGCGTTTTCCATTGACGTCCCTCTTGTCGATCATCCAGCGGAACTCACCGCGTTTTTCGGATGCGGCCAGCCATTTGCGTCGAAACGGAAAATCCACTCGGAGCGGGCGAAGATAAAAGCAAATGCCATCGCCGTCCATGTTCCCAGAAGCAAGCCTGCAGCCACGTCGCTTGGGTAATGCGCACCGACGATAACCCTGGACACACCGATAACAAGAGCCAGCCCGATAAACACGAAGCGGAAACGCGGTATCAGCATCATGAAGGCGCCGAAGAAAGACCCGGCAGCGGCCGAATGTCCTGATGGAAAGCTCTCATAGATATGGTCGCCGGTAAACGGCGTCAGGCTGTAAGCACCCATTTCCAGCAACAGTTCAGGCCTTGCCCGCCCGATCAGAAACTTCAGAAGATGAACGAGGATGCTTGCAGTGCCTATGGTCAGGAAGAAATAGAGCAAGAGCGACCATGCCTTTCCAAGGCGTGTGGCATAGGCAGAGCGCGTCAGCACACGCGAAACGACATAGGCGAGAATGGCCAGAAGGCCTGTGCTGTAAAGCATCCAGCGAAATGTTCCGAAATCGGTAATGGCATTGTTGAAGCCGACGACCGGGGCGGGAAGCGCTTGCGCCCGCTGCGAGATAACGGGATCAAACGGAATGAGGACAAGCACCAGAACGAAGGTCGCCGCCAAAATCCAGCCACTGGAAACAAAAAAACGTCGCATGCTACTTCTCTTGATGAACAGTGCTGGACTATGCGTTTGGTGTCCCCCAAAGACAAGAGTGCCTTTCCTTCTTGTTATACCCACCTTTCGCTTGTAGACGCTTGAGAGACAGAGTTGAGAAAAGCCGGATACATATGACGCATTCCAATGGCCCGACCTCCCCCGAAAAGCTGACCATACTGGGCTCCACCGGTTCCATCGGCACGAACACGGTTGATGTCGTCAATCAACTTGGCGGACGTGACCGGTTCGATATTATGGCGCTGACCGGCGCTGGCAACATAGCACTGCTGGCCGAGCAATCCCGTGCGCTGGGCGCAAAGCTGGCGGTCACGTCAGACGAGGCCAATTATCAGGCTCTGAAAGAGGCGCTTGCTGGCACGGATATCAAGGTTGCGGCAGGCAAAAGCGGCTTGCAGGAAGCAGCCAATATGGACGCCGACTGGGTCATGGCCGCGATTGCCGGAACACCCGGTCTTGAGCCCACGCTGACGGCGGCGCAGCGCGGTGCCAATATTGCGCTGGCCAACAAGGAGTGCCTCGTTTCGGCGGGCGACGTTTTCATCCGCATCATGAAACAGGGCGGCGGCACGCTGATACCGGTCGATAGCGAGCACAGCGCCATTTTCCAGTGTCTGGAGCCTGCAAATAAGGCCAATGTCGAGCGTATCGTACTGACAGCATCCGGCGGTCCGTTTCGCACCTTCAGCCGCGAACAGATGGCGGGTGTCACGGCAGACATCGCCCGCGCCCATCCCAACTGGTCGATGGGCCTCAAGGTTTCCATCGGCAGCGCCTCCATGTTCAACAAGGCGCTTGAGATGATCGAGGCGAAATACCTATTCGATCTTCGCCCCGACCAGATCGAGGTTATCGTCCATCCGCAATCGATCATTCATTCCATGGTGGCCTATACGGATGGATCGGTCATTGCCCAGCTTGGCTGCCCGGATATGCGCACGGCCATCGCTTACGCGCTGACCTATCCCGCACGCGGCGAGATTGACGTTGAGAGACTGGATTTCACCAAGCTCGCGCGGCTAGATTTCGAAGCCCCCGATGAGGTTCGCTTCCCCGCTTTGCGGCTGGCCAGAACCGCGCTGGAACGCGGCGGAGCGCAGGGTGCGATACTGAATGCCGCCGACGAAACCGCGTTCCACGCCTTTGTGGACGGTCAGATCGGCTTTCTCGATATGGCCGACATCGTCGAAATCGTCATGGATCGTTTGAACAACGGACAATCGGCCCAGACGATGGATGATGTGCTGGTAGCAGACGCCGAGGCCCGCATCCATGCGCGCGAAGCCATTCTGAACCGGCAGCAGGCGGCCTGAAACCACCATCCCACTGATGAAGATGGGTGCGCTGCCATGATCGGCAGCGACATGGCAAAGCTGCGTCAAATCTCCATAATCGCAAATGCAGCATTGCCTGCCTGAGAAAAACTGGCTAAACGGATCATGTAATGTAATTACATTACCCAAGATGATGACCATGAACGATTTGAGGGACCCCTAATGATCAGCAGACACGCCATAGCGCTATCGATCGGAACCACGTTGCTTTTGACCACGGCTGCCATGGCAGACAACCACAAGGGACATTCCCACAGCCACGCGCATGACCATTCCAAGGCCGCGAACGATATCTACAAGGGCTATTTCGAAGATGGTCAGGTTAAGCCACGCGATCTTTCCGATTGGGAAGGCGACTGGCAGTCGGTTTACCCCTATCTGCTTGATGGCTCGCTGGACCCGGTTATGGCGCACAAGGCTGAGCATGGTACCAAGACTGCCAAGGAGCATCGCGACGACTACGCCATCGGTTACAAGACCGACGTAGAGCGTATTGTCATCAAAGGCGAAGACGTCACCTTCTATCGCGACGGCAAGCCGCTGGAGGCCAAATACGCATCGGACGGGCTGGAAATCCTGAAGTACAAGAAGGGTAATCGCGGGGTCCGGTACATTTTCAAGAAGACCACCGGCGACGCTTCCGCTCCGCAGTTCATACAGTTCAGCGATCACACAATCGCTCCGCAAAAAGCGGGCCATTACCATCTTTTCTGGGGCAACGACCGCAGCACCGTTCTGGCCGAGCTCACCAACTGGCCGACCTATTATCCTGCCGCGCTGAATGCAAAGCAGATCGCTGATGAGATGCTGGAACACTAATACGGCATCTGGAACAAGAAAGGCCGCGGCTTGGATCAGTCGCGGCCTTTCTTCAATCTGTTATTCAGCAGCTATTATGCGACGGCTCTTGCCAGAGCGCAACGCGACCAGAGCTGATGCAATGCACCCACAAGACGCTCCAGATCAGCATCGCTGTGCAGCGGCGTCGGCGTGATGCGCAGGCGTTCTGTCTTGCGCGGTACCGTCGGATAGTTGATCGGCTGCACGTAAACGCCGTGATCATCAAGAAGAATATCCGAAATCCATTTGCACTTGGCCGCATCGCCCACCATCACAGGCACGATGTGGCTTGGATTGTGAATGTGTGGAATGCCGCTGGAATCCAGCATCTGCCGCAGGGTACGCACCCGCTCCTGATGACGAACCCGCTCAAACGGGCTAGCCTTCAAATGCCGGATCGAGGCGACAGCACCGGCAGCAAGAGACGGCGGCAGTGCGGTTGTAAAGATAAAGCCTGAGGCGAAAGACCGGATGAAATCACACAGCGCGTGAGAGGCTGCGATGTAGCCACCCATGACGCCGAAAGCCTTGCCGAGTGTGCCTTCGATAATCGTGAGGCGATCCATCAGACCTTCACGTTCGGCAATACCACCGCCGCGTGGGCCGTACATGCCAACGGCATGCACTTCATCCAGATAGGTCATCGCGCCATACTGGTCAGCCAGATCGCAGATTTCCTTGATCGGCGAAATATCGCCGTCCATGGAGTAGACCGATTCGAAGGCGATCAGCTTCGGCGCTGCCGGATCGGCAGCCTTCAGCTTGGCCTCAAGGTCCTGAAGATCGTTGTGCTTCCAGATGACCTTCTCACAACGGCCATAGCGGATGCCTTCAATCATGGAGGCATGGTTCAGGGCGTCGGAAAAAATGATCAGGCCTGGAATCTTCTGGCCAAGCGTGCCGAGCGTCGCCCAGTTGGAAATGTAGCCGGAGGTAAAGACGAGCGCCGACTCCTTTCCATGCAGGTCCGCGAGCTCGCGCTCAAGCTGAACATGATGGTGGTTGGTGCCCGAGATATTCCGGGTGCCTCCCGCACCCGCGCCACAGTGGTCGATGGCGGCTTTCATCGCCTCCACGACTTTGGAGTTCTGGCCCATGCCGAGATAGTCGTTTGAACACCAGACAGTTACGTCCTGCTTGTCGCCACTGGCGGTATAGCGCGTTGCCCGAGGGAAATTTCCCTGCTGCCGTTCAAGATCGGCAAACACGCGGTATCGACCCTCCGAATGCAAACCATCCAGCTCGGTCTTGAAATATGCCTCGAAGTCCATTCCATGCTCCAGAATTCTTAACGTACGTTGTCGGCTCACCTCCTTGAACCGTCAACCCCATCGACGCTGTTTGTCGAAAACTGCGTCAATTCGCCCCTACATTTGAACCATTCTAAGCATAACTATAAGATAATTGGTAAACCGCAAAATTGATTCACATCAAACCAGCGGCAAAATGGAACTTTTTTCGCCGCACCCCGTTCAGCAGTCACAATCGATTGGGGATGGGGAGCGTTGCCTGCCAAGGGGGCTTCCATAAGAACATTCGAGTTGTTAGATATCTGTTGCGGTCGGAGGTAGCAGTCGCCGCAGATAACCCATGGGACGCCTACCAAAAGAGCTAGAAAAGCTCGAATGTAACGTTGGAGAGAGTTCATGAAAAAGGCTATTATTTTCGCCGTCATCGGTTTGACGCTTGCAGGCTGCACGCAGACTGAAAAGGGCGCATCGATTGGTGCAGTTTCCGGCGCAGTCATCGGCGGCGCAGTCACCGGCAACGTACGCGGCGCAGCAGTCGGTGCTGCAATCGGTGGCGTTGGTGGTGCGTTGATCGGCAATGCTTCCGAGCCAGGCTATTGCTACTACCGCGACCAGTACGGTCAGCGTTACACGGCCCGTTGCCGCTAATTACGCCTTTATTGGCACAGAAAGAAGCCCCGGTTCGCCGGGGCTTTTGCGTTTGCAGGGCCCAAAATGTGCTTTTTCAGGTGCCATATCATTAAGTTTATGATTAAACTTGAATATTAACGGACGGGAAACCACTGGCTTCGATAGTACATGCTCAACCATAAAGAAGCGTATGCCAAAACGACGGACTGACCCAAAGATGAGTATTGCGTTCTGGAAGGCTGGCACCGCGATGGCGGTTGCGGCGTCAATCGTGATGTATCCGGGCTTCGCTCGTAACGCCTACGCTTTCAAGATATTTGGCATCACGCTTTTCGGCTCTGACGAGGAAGAGCAACAGGTTCTCGATCCGGTCACATTCGCGGTAACCCTGAATGCTCCGGGCGCCGACACGAAGCTTGAGCAGAGCCTTAACAACAGTTCCCTTCTGGCGGCCGAACCGGAAAAACCGGCATCGGGCGATCTTGGTCTTCTGATTCGCGCGCGTGATGACCGGGAGCGCCTGGTCGCAGCACTTTATGAAAACGCCCGCTATGGCGGCACGGTCAAGATCACCGTGGCGGGGCAAGATATCGACTCCATACCGCCTAACCCCACATTCAACCGCTCCGCACCCGTGCCTGTCGTCATCGACGTGACACCCGGCCCGGTGTTTACGCTGGGAAATGTCAGGCTGGAGGGGGATGTTGCAGGACGGGATCTGGAGCAATACGGCCTTGTCACGGGCGGTGATGCGGGATCGCTCGCCATCATCAAAGCGGGCAACAAACTCGTTGAAGACCTGAAGGCTGAAGGTCGTCCGCTTGCAGCGCTGACCACCCGGCAGGCCGTCGCCAACCATGCCAACAATTCGGTCGATCTGACCATGGCTGCGGAAGGTGGACCTGTCGCACCGCTTGGCGATGTCTCCATCAAAGGCCCACGCACTGTGGATGCAGACTTCATCCGACGCTACTCGCGGCTCAATGGTGGCGAAGCCTATTCCCCGGAGAAATTGCGCAAGGCAGCAGACCGTCTGCGCAAGCTCAGCGTCTTTTCCAGCGTCAGCATCAAGGAAGCGTCCGCACTGGCGCCCAACGGATCAATACCGCTGACGATTGAAGTGTCGGAGGGAAAGCACCGCTATCTGGGCGTCGGCGCTCAATACTCGACCACCGAAGGCATCGGCCTGCAAGGCTATTGGGGGCATCGCAATCTCTTTGGCCGGGCCGAATCGCTGCGCATAGAAGGTGCGGTATCGCGTCTGGGCGAGGCCTCCAACGCAAAGGATATGGATTATTCGGCCGGGATAATCTTTACCAAGCCCGGTGTCCTCACGCCGGAAACGACGTTTACGGCAAGCCTCAAGGCCAAGACAGAGCATCCCGATAGCTATGACGCCAGATCCGTCACCGGCTATGCGGGCTTTTCCTATGAGTTCAACGATTACGACACCGCGGCCGCCGGATTTGAAGTGGAATGGACGGATACGGATGATGCATTCGGCAACAACCAATATCTGACAACATCCGTTCCGCTGGAGTTCGTGCGTGACATGCGTGACGACAAGCTGAACCCGACCGAGGGCTTCAGGGCTGCGGTGTCAGCCAAGCCCAGTTTTGAAGCCTTGAACGGCACGATCTTCTCCACCTTTGAAGGCTCCACGACTGGATATAAGGGGCTGGGATCGGATGATCAGGTGGTGCTCGCGGGCAAAATCGCAGGCGGCGTGTTGATTGGGGCAAGCTCGCTGGAAGATGTACCCGCCACTCGGCGCTTTTATGCCGGCGGCGGCGGCTCGGTTCGCGGCTACAGCTATCAGGAAATTTCGCCCTATAATGATGCGGGCGAGGCAACCGGCGGACGCTCTTACATCGTCAGCTCGGTGGAAGCGCGCATCAAGGTCACGGAAACCATCGGGCTCGTTCCCTTTGTCGATGCCGGTGTCGTCTCGTCGGATTTCGCACCTGATTTTTCCGACTTCCGCGCCGGCGCGGGTCTCGGCCTTCGATATGCAACGCCATTCGGACCCTTGCGTCTTGATGTCGCCATGCCTCTCAAGAAATATGAGGGTGGAAGCAGCTTTGGCATTTATGCCGGCATTGGCCAGTCCTTCTAAGGACAGCAGCCTTTCGCAACCAGCAGAGTGATGACGCTTGATGACCGCATTGATCCGATTGTTGACCTCAATCCTCTACGTCGCCCTTGGCGTCGTGGGTCTGCTGTTGGTGGCCGTCCTTCTCGTCGGCCTGACACCGACAGGCGCACAATTTGCGGCATCACGGGTCTCAACGCTCATTTCCTCACCGGACCAAACCATCACCCTATCCGCGCCGTCAGGCCTGCTAACGGGCAATTTGCGTCTGGCGCAGGTGACGATTGCAGACCGTGAAAGCACATATGCGCAATTGAACGGCGTGGAAGTGGACTGGGCGCCTCTGGACCTGCTGCGCGGCACGTTTCACGCACACCGTATCAGCGCTGCGAATATCAGCCTCGACAGAGCGCCGCTTCCACCAAGCGAGCCGCAGCCAGAAAGTTCAGGCGGGTTTTCCCTCCCGGTCGAGATCGCCATCGATAATCTGGCATTGCCGGATATCAGGCTCGGCGAAAAACTCGCTGGCCGCGCATTCGAGCTGGCCGCCAAAGGTCAGGGCACGGCGACAAGCAGCAAGATCGCACTCCTTCTGACCGCCAATCGCAAGGATGAGCCGAACGCACTGGTCAAGGCCGATATTGTTTTTGCGCCTGAAGACAATGTGCTGAAGCTTGATGCCTCTGTGAGTGAACCGCGAGGCGGCCTGCTGGCAACCATTCTGCGACTGCCAGACGCGCCAGCCGTTGCGCTGGACCTGAAGGGCCAGGGCGCACTTTCCGACTGGACAGGCACGCTGACTGGTAATGTCGCGGGCAACCCGGTGCTTGACGTGACGGGCCGCCATCAACTCCTGAGCGACAGCACACGGCGGCTCGAACTGCATGGCGGTGGACAGCCTGACATGCTGCTGCCACCACTTCTGCGCCAGCTGTTTGAAGGCCAGACGAAGCTTGACCTTGCAGCCAGCATCGCACCTGGCGGACGCATCAGCGTTGAGAGTGGAAATCTTGAAACCGGCAAGCTGCTACTGACAGCATCTGGCGCCATCGATCAGCAAGGCCAGAATGATCTCTCAGCAAATCTGATCGGCACGAATGGGCCTGTGGACATCCGTCTGCCGCTCGAAGGCGGCGAGATTGCAGCCCTCGTCAACGGCATCGACCTCTCCCTGCGCGGCAATGCCACAGCCGCAAAGCTTGGCCTATCGGCATCCCTGCGCTCGCTGGCTGCACCCCAGGGCCGCGTGGAAGACGTGAAGCTCACCGCAAGCAGTGATGATCTCAATCTTGCCAGCCAGACGGGTACGGTCAAGACATCGCTCAGCATTGCGCAGTCCGCCCTGACTGCACCGGACCTCGAAAGAGCCATCAAGGCCCCGTTGACCCTGAATGCGCCGTTGCGCATTTCCCCGCAAAGCATCGCATTCGAAGGCGCGACACTGGAAAGTGCGAGCATCGGCGGCACCGGCAGCGGTACCTATGGCCTCACGGCCAGAACCATCGCCACAAATCTGCGGCTGTTCGTGCTTCCCGCCGTTCTGCCACCAGCCCTTGCTGAGAAATTCGACACGACCATAGCCATCGATGCCTATGTCAACAGCACGATCGGCGGCCGGACCAGCGTTGAGAACCTCGTCGTCAAATCCGGGACGCTCGAAGCCAATGGCGACGTGTCGCTTGAAAATGGCAATGTCTCTGCGAAGCTCGGCGGGCGATTGCCAGCGCTGGAGAAACTCACCCCGCAGGCATCCGGCGCACTCGGCTTTTCGCTGGAAGCTCAGGGACCACTGACGGCTGCCGATTTCCAGCTGAGCCTCAATTCGGCCAAAGCGACGCTGGCAGGCCGCGCGCTGGAGGCGCTGAACGTTTCTGCGAGCGGAAAAGCCGACCTCAACGCTCCACAGGCAAAGCTACAGGCAAGCGGGTCGCTGGATGGTCAGGTCATCGATGCAACGGGCGAACTCGTTCAGGGCGAAAACGGAACCGCCATTCCGCAGCTCAATGTCACGGTTGGTCGCAATGTGCTAACCGGCCAGCTTCAGTTCACACCCGACTTCCTCCCAAGCGGCAAACTCGCCTTCGACTTCCCGGACCTTTCGCTTCTGGCGGCGCTTGCAGCGCAGCAGGCCAACGGCGATATCAAAGGCAATGTTGAGCTATCCAATGCGGGCGGAAAAATAGCGGCGATCATCAGCGCTTCCGGTGACGCAGTTGGGCAGGGTACGGCAGCCGTTTCAAAATTAGTGGCCAACCTCAAGGTGGACGATCTGCAAGCACTCGCCGTCAACGGCACGGTGCAGGCACAAGCAATCAATGCCGGTGCTGTCGCCATTTCGGGCTTGAACCTTGATATCAACCACTCAGGCACGGCTACAGCCTTCGACCTCAATGCCCGCTACGACAACGCGCCGCTGATCCTGAAGGGCAGCACCGACACGGGCGGTGGCGCCATCGCGGTCAAGATCGACGCCTTGTCGGCCACGCCGCTCGGCATTCCGGTCAAGCTCGCCCAGCCGACAGCCATCGCAGTCGAGGGAGGGTCTGCGCGCCTTTCAGGCATTGTCATCCAGACCGGCAACGGACGTGTCGAGGTCAGCGGTACGGCCGGATCGACCCTTAATCTGAATACCAATATTCGCGCCCTCCCCGCCAATCTGGCGAATGCGTTTTCTCCCGGCCTTGATGCAGCCGGAACAATTTCCGGCACAGTTGTCGCCAAAGGACCGGCATCCGATCCTGCTGTCGATTATGATCTGACATGGTCCGACGCGGCAGTCAGCCAGACGCGTTCTGCGGGGCTCGGTGCCCTCGGCATCAAGGCCAATGGCCGCTTTGCTGGCGGCACGTTGCGCCTGGACACCAATGTGACCGGACAGGGCGGTCTAGCCCTTTCCGGTGGTGGCACGCTGGGTGTTGGCGGCAACCGGCCCATTTCAATGGCCTTCCGGGGCAACCTGCCCTTCGGTGCAGTAGCAGCACAAACCGCCGCACAAGGCTTTGATGTTGAAGGCAAGGCCTCGCTCGATGTCAAAATCGACGGCACTCTCGCCGCCCCGCTCATCAGCGGCAGCGTGACGACCGATGGCACGCGCGTGACGGATGTGCGCAGAAACCTCACGGTCAACAATCTCGGCGCGACGATCAATTTCCAGCGCGATCAGGCAACAATCTCGCGCCTGACAGGCAAATTGGCTGGCGGCGGCACCGTTTCAGGTACGGGCTCGGTTGGCATCACGCGCGGTTCCGGGTTTCCGGCTGATCTGACGATCACGCTCAATCGCGCCGCCTATAATGACGGTACGTTGTTCACAACCGTTGCCAGCGGCACATTGACGCTCAAGGGTCCCGTTTTGAACGGACCTGTTCTGGGGGGCACGATCACACTTGAAAAAAGTGCGATCACAATTCCGGAACGCCTGCCCGCTTCGCTTTCCCAGATCAACATCAAGCATAAGAATGCGCCTCCGGCCGTTCGGGCACAGGACCGCGAAATCAATTCCGACAAGGGTGGCTCTGGCAGCTCTTCGCCCATAGCGCTCGATCTTCAGATCAACGCACCCAGCGGCATATTCGTGCGTGGGCGCGGCATCGACGCCGAGTTGACGGGCAGCCTGACGGTACGCGGCACAGCGGCTGCTCCCGCCGTTTCCGGCGGCTTTGAAATGAAGCGTGGCCGACTGGAAATCCTGACCCGCCGTCTCGATTTCACCACCGGCGACATAACCTTCGGCGGCGGCCTTGTGCCGGTTCTCAACATGGCGGCGGAATCGACTGCAGGTTCGACCACAGTAACCGTATCGGTGACAGGGAACGCAAACGACCCGGCATTCGGCTTTACCTCGTCCCCTGCCCTTCCGCAGGACGAGGTCATGGCGCAGCTGATTTTTGGCCAATCCATGTCGAAGCTCTCCGCCTTGCAGATTGCCCGGCTGGCAGATGCGGCGGGGCAGCTGGCAGGTGGGCGGTCCACATCGCTGTTTGATAGCCTGCGCAGCAATCTTGGCATCGACGATCTCGATATCTCAACCGACTCAGAAGGTCAGGCCAGGGTCTCGGCGGGCAAGTATCTCAATGACAAGACCTACCTGGAGCTGGAACAAAGCGGCAGTTCCGGTGCCAAGGCCATCATCAATCTGGATGTCGGGCGCGGCGTAAAGCTGCGCGGCGAAGCAGGCGGCGATGGCGAAGGTGCGGCGGGCATATTCTACGAAAAAGAGTATTGATAGGCTGGAACACGGCAGCGAAAGACTTCCGCATGGCGCATATATTCTGAGAACTTGTTAACGCAGTTTAGATTTGAGAAACATATTTCTGTTAACACTGAGCGGATGAAGCCGGGACTACCATCCCGGTTGTTCGTACACCAGGCAGGAAGCCAAAGTCCGGATACGCTAGCGTCGGTGCGCTTGCACAGCCCAGAACAAAGATTGGGAAGAATTCTGATGGTTACGATTACTTCAACAAACTTCGGCGGCGATACCCTCGAGATTATCGCCTTTCGTCTGCACGATCAGGAGTTCTGCGTCAAAACGACCACGATCCGTGAGATCCGCGGCTGGGCTCCTTCCACTCCCCTTCCACACGCACCGAAGGACGTCATCGGCGTGATGAACCTTCGCGGCTCGGTTATTCCAATTATCGATCTCGCCTACAAGCTTGGCATGAAGAGCACCGTTGCCAATGAGCGCAGCGCGATTGTCGTGGCAGAAGTTCATAACATGGTCATCGGCATGCTGGTGGATCGCGTTTCAGACATTCTGACCATTCCTGCAAGCCAGGTTCAGCCGGTTCCGGAAGTGTCCGCATCGTTCGACAAGTCCTTCTCCGAAGGCATCATTGCCAATGAGCATGGTATGATCTGCTTCCTAAACCTCGCCAAGATGTTCAAGGGTTCGGATCTGGACGATCTGGCCGCATAAGCACCAGGCTCCACAGGACTTCACTATCAAAAACGCTGCCCGACATCGGGCGGCGTTTTTTCGTTTGCTCGCAATAATAATAAAAGACGACGCAATATAATTATAGAATAAAACTAATAAAATAACGGAAAAATTTGATTGTTATAGATATATACTTATTTTGACTAACTAATAAATCAAAAATTAATGCAGGTGATGTTTAATACAACCTAGAAGACATAAGAAGCTGACAACTCTACGAAACACACGCGGATACTGATGCGTACTGCCGCGGCATGACAGCTCATTGGGAGATCATATGCTTTGGCTTGGGAAAAACGCGGATGCCCGCCACGTTCTGGAAGCTCTATCGAGTTCTCAAGCCGTGATCGAGTTCGACCTTAAAGGTAACATCCTCAACGCGAACAAGAATTTCTGTTCCGCGCTGGGTTATGAACTCTCCGAAATCATTGGCAAACATCACCGCATATTCTGCGACAAGGACTATGTCGCTTCTCCAACATATGCCAATTTCTGGGCTTCCCTCGCCAAAGGCAAATATGATGCCGGTGAGTACAAGCGCATCCGCAAGGATGGCAGCGAGGCATGGATCGAAGCGTCCTACAATCCGGTGTTTCGTGGCGGGCGGCCCTACAAAGTCGTCAAGACTGCGACCGTCATTACCGAGAAAAAGGTCAAGGCTGCGGAAGACAACAGCAAACTGGAAGCGATTTCACGTTCGCAAGCCATGATCGAATTCAAGCCGACGGGCGAAATCATCACCGCGAATGAGAATTTCTGCAATGCAATGAAATATAGCCTTGGCGATATTGTCGGCAAACATCATAGAATCTTCTGCGATCCTGCCTACACGGCCTCCAGTAAATATGTGGATTTCTGGGAGCGACTGGCAAAGGGCGAATTCATCTCCGATGAGTTTGTGCGCTTCGCGAAAAACGGTCAGGAGGTCTGGATTCAGGCCGCTTACAATCCGATTATCGATAGCAACGGCAAGGTCATCAAGGTCGTGAAATTCGCAACCGATGTCACCCCGCGCATGAGCGCCATATCGACATTGGCCGATGCGCTGCGCATGCTGGCAGACGGTGAGTTGCGCCAGCACCTCGACAAGCCCTTCGTTCCCAGCATGGAAAAGCTGAGGGGGGATTTCAACGACGTGATCGAAAAACTGCGCTCCACCATGCAGACCGTCGCACAAAACTCCGCAACCATTGCCTCCGGCTCGGCCGAAATCCGCACAGGTGCAGACCAACTGGCCACCCGCACAGAGCAGCAAGCAGCTTCGCTTGAAGAGACGGCGGCGGCGCTGGAAGAGATTACCACGGCGGTCAAAGATTCGAGTATGCGGGCCGATGAGGCTGGAAAGCTTGTGGTCTCCACCAAGAAAAGCGCTGAAGTGTCAGGTTCTATCGTGCACCGCGCTATCGGCGCCATGGGCGAGATTTCCCAATCCTCCGGCCAGATCACCAACATCATCGGTGTTATCGATGACATCGCCTTTCAGACAAACCTTTTGGCGCTGAACGCTGGCGTAGAGGCAGCAAGAGCGGGTGAGGCTGGCAAGGGCTTTGCAGTGGTTGCTCAGGAAGTGCGTGAGCTGGCACAACGCTCGGCAAGTGCGGCTAAGGAAATCAAGAACCTCATCAACACCTCGCGCCAACAGGTCGCCAACGGTGTCGAGCTTGTTGGCCAGACGGGCGATGCCCTGAAAGACATCGTCAATCAGGTCGGGCTCATTGAAATGAATGTTTCCGCTATCGTCGACGCATCAAAAGAACAGGCAAACGGCCTGGCTGAGATCAATGATGCGGTCAACCTGATGGACCAGGCGACGCAGAAAAACGCTGCGATGGTGGAAGAAACCAATGCCGCAAGCCACGGCCTCGCGCGTGAAGCAGAAAGCCTTCGCCAACTGCTGCTCCAGTTCAATGTGGGCAACGACACATCGCGCGCCTCACAATCGACGCCAGGCGCGCATCCAAAGGCGCCATCGAGGCCCAGAGTGGCTGCTGCCTCCCGGGGATCTGCCGCGGCGGCTCCACAATGGTCCGAGTTCTGAACCAACCGAACCCATAAAAAAAGGCGGCCTCAAAGCCGCCTTTTCCCATTTTAAGGTGCCTGCAAGATCAGGTGAACAGAACGAATGTCTTCTGCAGGGTGATCCAGATACCCCAGACGATCGGAATACCGACGACTGCCCAGGCAATCAGGGCCTTGGCGTCAAAGCCGCCCTTGCCGATGCCGAAGGAGCCTGTTGGACCGCTGCTGGCAGCGCTCGTCTTGGCCTGAAGGGCAGCAACTTCCTCTTCGGACATGTACCACTTGTCTTCCAGCGGCTTGACCATGAGGTTGGCGATAAGACCCAGAACAAGCATTCCTGCCAGAATATACATCGTGAAATCATAGACCTGCGCGCGCGGAATGCCCGCAGCGATCTGCGCTTCACGAATGTAGTTGACGACGACAGGACCAATGATACCCGCTGTTGCCCAAGCCGTCAGCAGACGACCGTGGATCGCGCCGACAAACTGCGTGCCGAAGATATCCGCAAGGTAAGCCGGGATCGTCGCAAAGCCACCACCATACATAGAAACGATGATGCAAAGCATGCCGACAAACAGCGCCTTGTTGCCAAGACCTGCAGCCCATGGCGACAGGGCGTAAAGGAAGATGCCCAGCGCAAAGAAGGTAAAGTAGGTTCCCTTGCGGCCGATACGGTCAGACAGCGACGCCCAGAAGAAACGGCCAGCGATGTTGAAGACAGACAGCAAGCCGGTGAAGCCAGCTGCAATCGCTGCGATCTGACCAAGTTGCTCCGGCGTCAGATCTGCAAACTTCACGTCTGGAAGACCGATCAGCGAACCAGCGAAGATTTCCTGCAGCATGGGCGATGCCATGCCAAGAACGCCAATACCAGCCGAAACGTTAAGGCAGAGAACCAGCCAGATCATCCAGAACTGCTTCGTCTTGTGCGCATTCTTGAGGTGCACGTGACGGGTCGTGATCATGGAGTTCTTGGCAGCCGGTGCTGTCCAGCCTTCAGGCTTCCAGCCAGCAGGAGGAATGCGGTAGCCAAATGCACCAGCCATCATGAACACGAAATAGATCGCCGCCATCACGAGGAAGGTTTCCCACACGCCGATAGACACATCGGTGCGGAAATGGCGCATCAGCGCATCCGCAAGCGGTGCACCAATCATCGCGCCGCCACCAAAGCCCATGATCGCCATGCCGGTCGCCATGCCGCGACGGTCAGGGAACCACTTGATCAGGGTCGAGACGGGGGAGATATAGCCGAGACCAAGGCCGATACCGCCGATGACGCCAGCGCCGAACCACATCAGCCACAGCTGGTGCGTCATGATGCCGACAGATGCAATGGCCATGCCACCGCACCAGCAGATAGCCGATACGAAACCGGCCTTGCGAGGGCCAGCGCGCTCCAGCCAGCCGCCCCAGATGGCAGCCGAGCAGCCAAGCAGAACGAAGAACAGGGTGTAGATCCAGCCCAAGTCGCTGACGCGCCAGTCGCAGGTCGTCGTAAACAGTGCAGAAGCCAGGTTGAGGTCGGCGCAGGCAACCGTCGAGGTAATGCCGATGGCCTTCGTCAATGGCAGCCAGAAAACCGAGAAGCCGTAAGCCATGCCGATGCAAAGGTGAATTGCAAGCGCTGCCGGTGGAACCAGCCAGCGATTGAAGCCAGGTTTTGCGATAATTCTTTCGCGGTCCAGAAGACCTGCACCCGCAGCCCCCGGCGCGAATGTTTCGTTCGTCGCAGTCATTGTGTGTCCCTCCATTCACGACGCAAAGCCGTGAATTTCGATGTTGTTATTCGTCTCGTGGTCGGCCGCGTGACCTGCAAGAACAAGCAGGCCACGCTGTTTTCCATCCGAAACAATGTCCCAAGCCCACAGACCGGATTGCGCGGGCGGCTCCTTCTTCGGGACGCTCACACGCAAAGGCCATTTGTGTTGCCGACAACAACACAGCAAATTGCATGCCAGATTATAAAGTCATACATTTCAATGGGATGAGAATAAAGCTATCAAGCCGTCAGACAACTTGTCCACTTTGCTGCGACAAAATGTCCATAATTCCGCTTGGATTTCGCCGTATTTGATAACGATGAAACAAGCTATCCGCGCTAAATGGCCTGCGGGAGCCAGATGGTGAACGATGTGCCGAAGCCAGGCGCACTTTCCACGCTGATCTCCCCGCCTTGGCGCGCAACCAGCATCTGACTGACCGAAAGCCCAAGGCCGGTCCCTTCCTGTTGCTTGGTCGTGAAGAAGGGATCGAAAATCCGGTTCACAACATCTTCGGCCATGCCCACGCCCGTATCGGTCACAGTGATCGCCACGCCGCGAGAGCCATGACGTTCCTCATCCCGGCTTCCAAGCGTCAGCGTTCCGCCCTGCGGCATGGCATGGGCCGCATTGACGATGAGGTTGACCAGCACCTGCTGAAGCTCCGTGCGGTTCATCGCCAGAAGCCCGCTCGCTTCATCGTTTCTGACAACGTTGATGCCTGCGCGACCCAGCACATGTTTGACCAGTGGCATGCAATCGGAAATGACCGCTTCGGGGCTTTGCCGCTCCACATAGCCGGCAAACTCTTCAGGTCGTGCAAATTGCAGCAATTTGCCAACAATACGGCTGATGCGATCGACCTGCTCATCGATCAGATTGAACTCGGTCCTGGCAACATCCGCCTGCCCGCCCAGCATGCTGCGTGCCACTTCCAGATTGCCCTGAATGACGGCGATGGGATTGTTGATTTCATGCGCCACGCCTGCGGTGATCTCGCCAATCGTCGCCAGCTTTTCCGACATGACCAGCTGTTTCGTCGTCGCTTCAAGACGCAGATTGGCAAGCTCAAGCTCCTGCGTCCGCTCTCCGACGCGCCCGTTCAGCTCTTCGTTCCATGCTCTCAGCTCGCCTTCACGCTGTTGAAGCCGCTCCAGCAACTCATCCAGATGCACCGCAACCTGCCCGATTTCATCGCCCGTCGGGGCCAAACCGGTACGAGCTCCTAGGTCGCCGTCATCAACCCTGGAGATTGTCTGCGTCATGCGCTCCAGCGGTTTGAAAATGCCGCGCGCCCATCGCAGGAAGACCGGAATGCTGATGATGGTAATGCCAAGAAACGCAGCAATGACCGAACTCAAGGTTTCATATTTTGCACTGGCAAAGGGCGCCTCCAGAAAGCCAACATAGAGCATGCCGATGCGCTTGCCGTAACTATCCACCAGCGGCTCGTAGGCGGAAATATACCAGTCATTGACGACATAAGCGCTATCGAGCCAAACCTCACCGGCACCCAGCACGGCACTACGGACAGCCTCCGACACGCGCGTGCCCAGAGCGCGGCGATTTTCAAAAAGCCGAACATTGGTGCTGACGCGCACATCATCCAGAAACAGCGTGGCCGTGCCCTGACTTCCCTCCGGCAAACTGGCTTGCCGATAGACGAGGTCATTGATCGTATCGATAAAATCAAGGTTCTGATTGAGAAGCCTGCCCCCAACCAGCGCGCGCGCTCGAGCACCCTCAAGACGCAGCGGGCTTGCGGCATGGATCATCATCCCGCGCGTTTCATACGTTCCGCCACCTCGCGTCTGCGGCGCAGACACAAGCTCGATACGCGCACGCTCTGCCAGCATCGGAGAAAGTGCGGCCATATCCTGCCCTGAAAAAATATCCAGTGCATAGGATGCCTTGCCACCGAGCGCGGTTGCCCGCACCGGCCAATCCACACGGGTCCTCTGCGCCTCAGCTCCGGCACTTGAAGACACGTCGCCATTGCCATCCACAACCAGCAGAAAATCAAGGCCGAGCTTTTTACGTTTTTCTTCCAGAAAGCTCGCAAGCCGCGCAGCATCGCCGCTCGCGACAACGTCGCGCAGCTTGGCCGAATTGGTAATGGCTTCCAGTCGCTCTCCCGTATTTTCAAGAATTGTCGCCAGATATTGATGCGCGAGCGTGAGATCGCTGCTGACCTTGGTAATCAACAGCGCGTCGAACTTGCCACTCCACCGCGACATGGTGACCCCGAGGAGCAGAGGCAAAATGACGAGCGTCGGCAAGAGGGCAATCGCCAGAAGCCGGAAACGAACCGACTTCAGCGTTTCAAAAAGGGTTGATATCCCGTGTTTTCTAGCCATGCCAGGACGACATCTTGCGATCGATCGTCTTGCGGGAAATGCCGAGACGCCGCGATGCTTCATCCCTGTTGCCCGCCACGTCGCTCAAGACAGCCAAAATATGGCGGCGCTCGACATCTTCCAACGTACCGGTTGGCGTAGCCACGGGTGCCGCACCTCGCAAATCCATAGGGAAGCGACCGAGAATGAGGCTGCGCTCAATGAAGTTACGAAGTTCACGGACATTGCCGGGCCAATGATAGGCCAGCAACGTGGCACGCACCGTATCATCAAGCGCAACCGGCGGCATGCCGAGCTGCCGCGAGAGCTTGTGCATGAAGAGGTCAGTCAGTTCGATGACATCGCGCTCACGGTCACGAAGGGGTGCGAGATAGATCTCCATGACGTTGATGCGGTAAAACAGATCCGCCCGGAAGCGACCCTTTTCCACATCGGCAGCCAGATCCGCATTGGTGGCGAAGATGAAGCGGATATCGACGGGCACTTCGCGCTCGGCACCGACGGGGCGCACCTTGCGATCCTCGATCACACGCAGGAGCTTGCTTTGCAAGGCAGGCGGCATCTCACCGATTTCATCCAGAAACAGGGTTCCGCCCTGCGCGTGCAAAAACAATCCTTCACGCCGCGTGTCCGCGCCGGTGAAAGCGCCTTTGACGTGACCGAACAATTCGGTCTCGAGCATATCGGCCGGAATAGCCGCGCAGTTGATCGGCACGAAAGGCTTGCCCGCGCGGTCTGAGAGTTCATGAATGGAGCGCGCCAGCACCTCCTTGCCGGTACCGGACTCCCCCGTCAGCAGAACCGAGGTCGGGAGCGGTGCCACGCGGCTGATCATATCGCGCGTCTGCTGAATGGTCGCGGAACTACCGACGAGCCGATCACGCAGGAAAAGGTGATCTGAGGCTGTTTTCAATTGATATTTCAATGCGGAATTCTCACGCTGCAGATTGGACCTATCCAAAGCGCGTGAGATTGCATTGAGGATCTGATTGGAACGGAACGGCTTCAACACGAAATCTGCTGCACCGGCACGGATGGCCTGAATGGCCGTATCGAGATCGGCAAAGGCCGTCATCAGGATGGCATCTGCGTAAAAGCCGATCGCCCTTTGTTCAGCCAGCCATTCCAACCCGGTCTGTTTCGGCATGATATTATCGAGAATGACGATATCGAAATGCCGCTCGTCCATTTTCTTCGTCGCTTCAGCAGTATCTGCGGCCTCATCCACGAAAGCGCAACGGACCTCGAGTGTCCGCATCAGAAAATTGCGCATGCCCGGCTCATCATCGACGATGAGAATGGAGGCTTTGGCAAGCCACGGCCCAAAATCAGTCTCAGACAATGCCACCCTCATCTCCGCGTTGACGTCATGCTGCATTGTGCTCTCCCGACACCCCGCGCGGGGGTTCGTTGGCCGGGCCGAAGGACCGTTTCGAATTGACGAATATCAAAGCTCGACGGGTTTGCAAAATGAATGATGGGTCGCGTCCACCTATAGGCTTTCAGCACAATCCAGCTTGATTCGGTCAGGCCGTGTGAAAATCTCCAGATCTTCACCCCTCAACAGTGCCACCAATGTCATTCCCGCCTCTTGCGCCGTTTCAATGGCCAACGCCGTTGGCGCCGAAACCGCGGCCAGAACGGGGCTGCCGAGGATGGCCGCCTTCTGCACCATCTCGACCGAGATACGGCTTGTGACAATCACCGCTCCCTCTCTACCGCTGTGTCCTTGGCGCAAAACCGCGCCCGCGAGCTTATCCACCGCATTGTGCCGCCCAACGTCCTCCCGGGCTGCGATGAGACCCTTTGCAGGACTGTAAAAGGCAGCGCCATGCACCGCCCTTGTTTGGCGAAAGATGGGCTGCGCTCCTTGCAGCGCATCCATGGCAGCAACCAGATCACTTACACTAAGCGACATCTGATGGTTGGACACATCAGCGACGGAGCGAACCGCCTGCTCTATCGACTCTATTCCGCACAATCCGCAGCCCACCGGCCCCGCCATCTGGCGGCGTCGCGTGCGCAATGCGTCCGCCTGCTCGTCGAAAAGAGTAATCTGGACATCAAACCCCTTCTCGCTTCTGATCACATCGATGGCTTCAATCTGGCTGGCCTCAACGATAATCCCTTCTGTCATGCTGAAGCCGACCGCGAAATCCTCAAGATCGACAGGCGATGCCATCATCACAGCATGGGTGGAGCCACCATAGGAGAAGGCGACAGGCACTTCTTCGGCGACATTGCGGTCACCCGTCGTTACCAGACCGTCGCGTCGGGATATCCGCTTCACCGGTCGATAGGCTGACGTCAACGACATGTTCAAACCCCTGTTGGATGGAAGAAAAGAAATGAAGGTCTTAGCTCATCTTCATGCGGTCAAAAAAACCAGTATGTGTAGCCATTGCGCCAAAACAGGCACCGCAAATGACCTGAACCAATGGCCGGCCCAAAATACAAAAAGCGGCCCGAAGGCCGCTTGAGGTTTATTCGCTTGTGGACGGCATTCTTAAGAACCCGCCCGGTGCTTTCAAGCAGCGACGAGGACCTCATGCAGGTTCGTCAATTCATAAAGGTGCTTTTCGAGCTTGGTCAGGTGCTCGTGATGATGACCACCGTCCTGAATTTCAGCACGGGCCGCATCAATACGCTTCTGCAAATCATCAGGCGTGATGTCGTCTGCAGCTGTCGCAGATTCAGCAAGCAGCGTGCAACCGCTCTGAACGATGTCAGCAAAACCACCGAAAACGACGTATTTATGCGTCTCACCAGATGCAGTCTTGACCGTCACGAGGCCTGGCTTGATCGTTGTCATCACAGGCGCGTGGTTCGGCAGAACTGTCATTTCGCCAAGCGTGGCCGGAATGACAACTTCAGTGACCGTCTCGGATACGAGCAGACGCTCGGGAGAAACAAGTTCGAATTTGAAAGTGTCGGCCATGGCTATTCACTTCTTCTTTGTTGCGCGACAGACAAGGGCGCGTGGCTGGCCGCGCGCCCTTTTGTTGGATTAGGCGACTTCCGCAGCCATCTTCTTTGCCTTTTCGATGGCTTCTTCCATCGAACCGACCATGTAGAAGGCAGCTTCTGGCAGGTGGTCATACTCGCCATTGACGAGACCCTTGAAGCCCTTGATCGTGTCTTCGAGAGCAACCAGCTTGCCAGGAGCGCCTGTGAAGATTTCGGCCACAAAGAACGGCTGGGACAGGAAGCGTTCGATCTTACGAGCGCGCGCAACGGCCAGACGGTCTTCTTCAGACAGTTCATCCATACCAAGGATGGCGATGATGTCCTGGAGAGCCTTGTAGCGCTGCAGGGTCATCTGAACCTTACGGGCAACTTCATAGTGCTCTTCGCCAACGATCATCGGGTCGAGCATGCGCGACGTGGAGTCGAGCGGGTCAACGGCAGGGTAGATACCCTTTTCAGCGATCGAACGCGACAGAACCGTCGTTGCGTCCAAGTGGGCGAACGATGTTGCAGGCGCTGGGTCGGTCAAGTCGTCAGCAGGTACGTAAATGGCCTGAACCGAGGTGATTGAACCCTTGGTCGTTGTGGTGATGCGTTCCTGCATCTGGCCCATGTCGGTTGCCAGCGTTGGCTGATAACCCACAGCGGAAGGAATACGACCCAGAAGAGCCGACACTTCGGAACCAGCCTGCGTGAAGCGGAAGATGTTGTCCACGAAGAACAGAACGTCCTGGCCCTTGTCGCGGAAGTCTTCAGCGATCGTCAGACCGGTCAGAGCAACGCGAGCGCGCGCACCTGGCGGTTCGTTCATCTGGCCGTAAACGAGCGCAGCCTTGGAACCTTCGCCGCCGCCATGCTTGTTCACGCCGGATTCGATCATTTCGTGGTAAAGGTCGTTGCCTTCGCGGGTACGTTCACCCACGCCAGCGAATACCGAGTAACCACCGTGCGCCTTGGCGACGTTGTTGATCAGTTCCATGATCAGAACGGTCTTGCCAACGCCGGCGCCGCCGAACAGACCGATTTTACCGCCCTTTGCGTAAGGAGCGAGAAGGTCGACAACCTTGATGCCCGTTACCAGGATCTGGCCATCAGTGGACTGCTCAACATAGGAAGGCGCTTCCTGGTGGATAGCGCGCATGCCGGATGTGACCAGAGGACCTGCTTCGTCAACGGGCTCGCCGATGACGTTCATGATACGACCGAGCGTCTCAGGACCGACAGGCACAGTGATAGGAGCGCCCGTATCACGGACCGCCTGACCGCGAACCAGACCTTCGGTCGAGTCCATGGCGATTGTACGCACGACGTTTTCGCCGAGGTGCTGAGCGACTTCGAGAACCAGACGGTTGCCATTGTTGTCAGTTTCAACCGCGTTCAGGATCGCAGGCAGGTCGCCTTCGAACGCCACGTCGACAACAGCGCCGATAACCTGCGTAACCTTGCCGGTCGCGCCAGTGATCGATGCGGTTTTCTTTGGGGTAGCTGCCTTAGCCATTATCCTTACCCTCTTTCCTTAACCTCAGAGCGCTTCCGCGCCCGAAATGATTTCAATCAGTTCCTTGGTGATCTGAGCCTGACGCTGACGGTTATAGGAAAGCGTCAGCTTGTTGATCATTTCACCGGCGTTGCGCGTGGCGTTATCCATCGCGCTCATCTTGGCACCCATTTCGCCAGCAACGTTTTCGAGCAGCGCCCGGAAAACCTGAACCGAAATGTTGCGCGGAATAAGGTCTTCCAGAATGGAAGCCGCATCCGGCTCGTATTCGTAAATCGCTGTCTTTGCAGACTGTTCGGCCTCGACCGCAGGTGCCGCAGCAGGAATGAGCTGCAGACCTGTCGGGATCTGGCTGATGACCGATTTGAACTCGGAATAGATCAGAGTGCAGACATCGAATTCACCGGCGTTGAAACGCGCAATGATCTTCTTAGCAATGCCATCGGCGTTCTCGAAACCGACCCGCTTCACCTCACGCAGTTCAATGCGCTCGATGATGTTGGATGCGAATTCGCGACGCAGACTATCGTAGCCTTTTTTGCCGACAGTCATGATCTTGACCGTCTTGCCTTCTGCGATCAGCTTACGGGCACGATCACGGGCAAAACGAGAAATCTGCGCATTGAAACCACCGCAAAGGCCACGGTCAGCCGTGCAGACGACGAGCAGATGCACGTCGTCCTTGCCCGTACCGGTCATCAGAAGCGGAGCAACATCTGCCTCAACCGCCTGAGCGATATTGGCAAGAACGGCGCCCATGCGCTGCGAATAAGGCCGGGCGGCCTCCGCAGCTTCCTGGGCGCGCCGAAGCTTCGCCGCGGCGACCATTTTCATCGCCTTGGTAATCTTCTGCGTCGCCTTTACGGAGGCAATGCGGTTTTTCAGATCCTTTAGTGAAGGCATCCGTTATCCGTCCCAGTCACGAGTCTAATCAGGAGAAAGACTTGGCGAAGTTCTCAAGAGCAGTCTTCAACTTGCCCTTGGTGTCGTCGCTGACAGCCTTTTCCGTGCGGATTGTGTCGAGAATGTCCTTACCTTCCGAACGGAGGTAAGACAGCAGACCCTGCTCGAACTTGCTGATGTCGGAAACAGCGACCTTGTCCAGGTAACCGTTCACACCAGCGAAGATCACCGCAACCTGTTCTTCCGTCTTGAGCGGAGAGAACTGTGGCTGCTTGAGCAATTCCGTCAGACGTGCACCACGGTTCAGCAAGCGCTGTGTGGAGGCGTCAAGGTCGGAACCGAACTGGGCGAACGCTGCCATTTCGCGATACTGGGCAAGCTCGCCCTTGATCGAACCGGCAACCTGCTTCATGGCCTTGATCTGAGCGGCAGAACCAACGCGAGACACCGACAGACCGACGTTAACAGCCGGACGGATACCCTGATAGAACAGGTCGGTTTCAAGGAAGATCTGGCCGTCGGTGATCGAGATCACGTTGGTCGGAATAAACGCGGAAACGTCGTTACCCTGCGTTTCGATGACAGGCAGAGCTGTCAGCGAACCGTTACCAGCATCGTCGCCCATCTTGGCGGCGCGCTCGAGAAGGCGCGAGTGAAGGTAGAAAACGTCACCAGGGTAAGCTTCGCGGCCCGGAGGACGACGCAGAAGAAGCGACATCTGACGGTAGGCAACAGCCTGCTTGGAAAGGTCGTCGTAACCGATAAGCGCGTGCTGGCCGTTGTCGCGGAAATATTCGCCCATCGCGCAACCGGCAAATGGTGCGAGATACTGCATTGGTGCTGGATCGGAAGCTGTTGCAGCAACGATGATGGAGTACTGCAGAGCGCCACGTTCTTCCAGAACCTTCACGAACTGAGCAACAGTCGAGCGCTTCTGACCGATGGCCACGTAAACGCAGTACAGCTTTTCGCTGTCAGGACCATTGTCGTGAATGGCCTTCTGGTTCAGGATCGTGTCCAGAATGATGGCAGTCTTGCCGGTCTGACGGTCACCGATGACGAGCTCGCGCTGGCCACGACCGACAGGAATGAGAGCATCGATAGCCTTGAGGCCTGTCGACATTGGCTCATGAACCGACTTACGCGGAATGATACCAGGAGCCTTAACGTCAACGCGCGAACGGCGCGTAGCGTTGATTGGGCCCTTGCCGTCGATCGGGTTACCGAGAGCGTCGACAACGCGGCCGAGAAGCTCTGGACCAACAGGAACGTCAACGATAGCGCCGGTCCGCTTAACGGTGTCGCCTTCCTTGATGTCACGGTCAGAACCGAAAATAACAACACCAACGTTGTCGTTTTCGAGGTTGAGTGCCATGCCGCGAATGCCGCCTGGGAATTCGACCATTTCACCGGCCTGGACATTGTCGAGGCCGTAAACGCGCGCAATACCGTCACCGACGGAAAGCACCTGGCCGACTTCCGAGACTTCTGCCTCGTTGCCGAAATTTTTGATCTGGTCTTTTAGAATTGCGGAAATTTCCGCGGCGCGGATATCCATCAGCCAACCTCTTTCAGTGCAAGCTTAAGGGTGGAAAGTTTGGTGCGAAGAGACGTATCTGTCTGGCGTGAACCAACCTTGACGATAAGACCGCCAAGAATTGATGGATCGATGGTCAAAGCGACCTTCACATCCTTACCAGTAACGCTCTTCAGCGCCGCCTTCAGTTCAGTTTCCTGCGCTTCATCCAGCGCATGGGCCGAGGTAACCTCGGCTGTAATCTCACCGCGATGTGCGGCAACGAATTCACGATAGGCAACGATCATGCCGGGAATGGCAAACAGACGGCGATTGCCAGCAACGACCTTTAGAAAATTTGCAGCCAGGCCGGAAATACCAGCCTTCTCTGTAATGGCAGCAATCGCACTCGACTGCTCCTTTGCCGAAAAGACCGGGCTCGTGACCAGTCGCTTCAGATCATCGCTCTCATTGAGCATGGCCTGAAACTTGTCGAGGTCGGCACCAACCGGTTCTACGACACCAGCTCCCAAGGCAAGCTCGAAAAGCGACGACGCATACCTTTCCGCTACACCGGATGTTCCATGGGAGGTATCTGCCACGGGCACTCTTTCCCTGCTAATCGTCCAAGAAAGGGGAGCTGATTCATCAGCTTTCCAAATTCTTGAAATCGTTTCAATTTCCCCGAAAAAGGCCGGAATTCCCCCCTGCCTTATCTCGATTTCGCGGTCCGTCTAGCATAGGACGCCGGGACTCGCAACACGCGTAGTAACGGAAACTGTCTTTTGGGCAAGAGGGTTGGCGCTTAATTTTCTGACTTCCGGCAAAAAAGCGCGTGAATAAGGACAAGTTCTCGTCAGGCAGCGCCTCAGACCAGTCCAAACACGTAGACCAAAGGCAGTGCAGCGAGGAAAAGGTGTACAACCATTAGTAGGCAATTGCGCAGAGTTGGGCCTCCGTCAGACAGAATCGAGAGCACTGCTCCAAAGGTCGCCAGCGCAAAAGTTGCTCCAAATGCCAGGTAGACCATGGGCTGCGCGAGAAGAAGCGCACTTGCGCCAAAGCCCAGATAGAAGCCGCCAATTGACGAGCGAAGGAGCACGAGACCGTCACGGCGGTCAGACAGGTAGCTCAGACCAAACATCCGAAAGGTCAGCCCCGGCGCAAACATCACGACAAGGCCGATGACCGCAGATATGGCAGCCGCCCAAAATGCCAGTTGCTCACCAAACTCGGTCGGAAAATAGAATTCCATGTGGTCTCCCCAAATCAGCGTTTCCCTGCCGCCTTATGGCATGCCGGATGGATGATCGGAAGAATCCTAGAGAAAACTTTGTGGATCGATGTCAACCTGCACATGGATCGATCCGCGTTCTTTCGGTCCGCTGCCCAGCATGGCGCGCATGAAGGACTGCATGTCAGAATTTCTCTTGCCATGCACAAGCAGGCGGAACCGGTATCGCCCCCGGATCAGCGCAAGCGGCGCTTCGGCGGGCCCAAGCAACATGATGCCCGAAGCGGTTGGCGCCGCTGCGCGCAAGCCACGGGCATGGGTTTCGGCCTCGCCACGCGTATCGGCTGACACAATGACGGATGCGAGCCTGCCGAATGGCGGCAACAGCGCCTTTTCGCGCTCGATCACCTCCCGCTCGTAAAAAGCGGCGGCATCACCCGAAACGATGGCTTGCATGACGGGATGCTGCGGCTGGTATGTTTGTAAAAGACCATGGCTTTTGAGGCCGGTTCGGCCAGCGCGCCCGGTCACCTGGGAGAGAAGCTGGAACGTGCGCTCGGCAGCCCTTGGATCGCCATTGGCAAGCCCGATATCCGCATCGACAATGCCGACCAGCGTCATCAAGGGAAAGTTATGCCCCTTGGCAACAAGCTGGGTGCCGATGACGATATCAGCCTCGCCTTTGACGATGGCTTCCAGTTCAAGCCGCAGGCGCTTGACGCCCATGAGATCGGAAGACAGCACGATGGTCCGCGCCTCAGGGAAGTGCTTTTCCACCTCCTCGGCAATACGCTCCACCCCGGGACCACAGGCCGCCAGATGATCGAAGGTGCCACATTCCGGGCAATGATCCGGCGTTGGCTGGTTGTGGCCGCATTGGTGGCACTGAAGCTGGCTGCGAAACCGGTGCTCAACCAGCCAGCTGGAACATTGCGGGCACTGGAAGCGATGGCCGCAGACCCGGCACAGCGTGAGCGGCGCATAACCACGGCGGTTCAGAAACAGCAGTGACTGCTCGCCCTTTTCGAGCGTCTTGGCAATGCCGCGCAACAGCACCGGCGACAGAAAACCACCTTTCTCCGGCGGGTGTCGACGCATATCGACCAGATGGAGATCCGGCATTGCCGCATCGCCAAACCGCGTGTGCAGGTGAATGGTATTGTAGCGGCCCGACGTGCCGTTGACCTGACTTTCCACCGATGGCGTGGCAGAGACCAGCACCACGGGGAAATCGGCTATGCGCGCGCGCACAACCGCCATGTCCCGCGCATTGTAATAGACGCGATCTTCCTGCTTGTAGGCAGGGTCGTGCTCTTCATCGACAATGATGAGGCCAAGATTATCGAAGGGGAGGAAAAGAGCCGAGCGCGCACCGGCCACCACACGCACCTCACCCGTGACGGTCTGCCGCCAGACTTTCTCACGCATGCGCGGGGAAATATCCGAATGCCATTCCGCCGGTTTGGAGCCGAATCGATCCTGAAACCGGTCGAGAAACGATGCCGTCAGGGCGATTTCCGGCAGCAGAATCAACACCTGCTTGCCCTGCCGCAACGTCTCGGCAACGGCCTCGAAATAGACCTCGGTCTTGCCGGAGCCCGTGACACCATCGATCAATGAAACGGCAAAACCGCCCTTTCTCACATCCTCCAGAATTTCGGATGCCGCCTGCTTCTGAGGACCTTCCAGCCGGGGTTCGGTATAGTCAGGATCCGGCTCTGCCACGACGGCAGGAGCTGGTAGGAAGACGGTTTCGAAAATGCCCTGCTTTACCAGACCATCGATAACGCTGGTGGACACACCGGCTGCATTGGCAAGACCGCTTTTGGTCCAGGCATGGCCTTCCGCTGCAAGGGAAAGCACCCGCTCTCGCGCTGGCGTCGAACGTTCGGGGCGCGCTTCCGTCAGCCGCAGACCTTCGATCATCGGTTCGGGATCGAAGGCCGCAGGAGCACGCAGCGCCATGCGCGCCACCAGACCCGGCGGTGAGAGTGTATAGGCTGCAACCCAGTCGATGAAACGACGCATTTCCGCGCGCATAGGCGGGCAATCGAAGGTCTTTGTAATCGGCCGAAGCTTTTTGGGGTCGACGGTTGCCCCATCGCTCTTGTCCCAGACCACCCCGATGACCTGCCGCGGGCCCAGTGGCACCTGCACGATAGAACCAGGCTCAACGACCATATCTGCTGGAACCGCATAGCTGTAGGGTCCGGGCGCGGGCAATGGCACCAGAACGGGTATAGCCGACACAGGGTCAGCCAAGGCGGGCTTGCGCTGATCAAACAGCGCCCCGAACAGATCGGTCGATTCTTTTGCCATGATGCTGGCGACAATGCCCTCTGGAGGTGGAAAAGGGAACCTTTAGCGCAACGAACCCGAAATCGGAATCGATTTTCAAAGAGCGCTATCTTCCTTTTGGATGAGCCCACCTCATGCTTTTAACCAAATGCAGACAAGGATCATATAGGGTCTGTTTGACATGATGGGATATACGCCTTGGAAGAAATCCTCACCTTTGCCGATCCGGAGCTTCTGAGCGAGCGGCAAGCCTGGTTGTCATCGCTGGAGGGCGAACGGCGGCTGGCGGACAATACGCTGGAAGCCTACGAGCGCGATACTCGCCAATATCTCATCTTCATGACGGGCTATATCGGCCATCCGACACGCATCAAGGATATTACCAATCTGCGGCCCGTCGATCTTCGCGCCTTTCTTGCATCTCGCCGAAAGGAAGGTGCGGGCGCCCGCTCGCTCGGCCGCCACCTCGCCGGGCTGCGGTCTTTCCTGCGCTATCTGGAAAAGAAGGGTATTGTGAATGCCGCGGGCGCCACCGCCATGCGCTCACCAAAACAGCCCAAATCCTTGCCCAAACCGCTGACGGACAGACAGGCGCTGAAAATCACCACAGCGGATGCACAACTGGCCGAAGAGCCATGGATTGCAGCGCGCAACGCCGCCGTTCTTGCGCTGCTCTATGGCTGCGGCCTGCGCATTTCAGAAGCACTTAATCTGACACCGGCGGATCTCACCACGGGAACCCGCAGCCTGCGCGTGACCGGCAAGGGCAACAAGATGCGAATCGTGCCGCTTCTGCCGGTGGTTCTGGATGCCGTGGAAACATATAGCAAACTCTGCCCCTACCACGTGGCACCGAACGAGCCGCTGTTTCTTGGCGCGCGGGGCGGCAAGCTTCAGCCAGCGATCATCCAGCGAGAGATGCAGAAATTGCGCGGCGCATTCGGCCTGCCGGACAATGCCACGCCGCACGCACTGCGCCATTCCTTCGCCACCCATCTTCTGGCCGGCGGAGGCGATTTGCGCACCATTCAGGAATTGTTGGGCCACGCCAGCCTTTCCACAACGCAGATCTATACCGGCGTCGATACGGCAAGGTTGCTGGAAATTTATGATAACGCCCACCCTCGCGCTTAAGGCCGAACTTTCCGCCGATGCTTAAGAGGAAACGAGCGGTAACCCATTGTTAACCAAGCACGTTAACCGTCCATGCAAATACACCCTCTTATAAGCGACTGCAGCAAATGTGGGTGATTCGATGATTGTTCTTTCCAGACCGCAAAACATGACATCGTTGCTGATGGGCCGCATCGGAGATGCATTGCTGTGGCTGTTTGCATCCGTGCACGTCGTTGCCATCGCCGTCCTCGTCCTGACGCTGCTGTCGCTGACGGAGGCGAACGCTTCCGAGCCAGCCATCACCTGCGCCGGAAGTAATATTCTTGGCGACATGCAGACCAAAAATCCCGCGGCCTATGACGCGATTGTTGCCGAGGCCAACTCGGTGCCAAACGGCAAGGGCACATTCTGGAAAATAGAAAAGCCGGGCGTGGAGCCATCCTGGCTGCTCGGCACCATGCATATTTCCGATCCTCGCGTGCTGGCCATGCCACAGGGCGCTCAGGCCGCCTTCGACAAGGCTGCAACCGTCATTGTCGAATCAGATGAGATCACCGACGAAAAGCAGGCATCCGCCAAGCTGCTCGCCAAGCCCGAATTGATGATGTTTCTCGATGGCAAATCCATCACAGACTTGCTGCCTGGGAATGACGTTGCAAAGCTCGAAGCTGGCCTGAAAGAGCGCGGCATTCCGCTGAATGCCGTGATGAAAATGAAGCCGTGGATATTGTCGAGCTTCGTTGCCCTTCCAGCCTGCGAATTCGCGCGCAAGGCACGTGGCGCAAGCTTTCTCGATATGAAGCTTGCCAATGATGCGCTTGCCGATGGCAAAGAACTGGTGGGACTTGAGACCATTCTGGAGCAGATTGAGGCCTTGTCCGATCTGCCCATGCCCTATCACATTCATTCGCTGATCGACATGCTTGAACTGGGTGATCGCATGGAAGATGTCATGGCGACGATGATCGACCTCTACCTCAAAGGCAAGATAGCGATGATCATGCCGATGATGAAGAGCATCGACGACAATGTTGCCGAGCGCCAGAATGAGTATGATGCCTTTGAACAGCGTGTGATCAATGACCGGAACCACGTGATGGCGGATAGGGCCACCCCGCATCTGGAAAAAGGCAATGTCTTCATGGCTGTGGGCGCGCTGCACTTGCCTGGTAAGGTCGGTGTCGTGGAGCTTCTGCGCGAAAAAGGCTTTACGCTGACTGCCGTTCAGTAAGGTCTGACATTTCCGTAACCCACTGTAAAATTAGAATATTCTAATTTTTCAAATTCGCGCCGCATGCAACTTTCTCGCGCGCAATTCATTCCCCCTGCTAACGGCGCGCTTTGCGTTGCTGAACGCTTGTCTTTTTGTGAGGGGAAGAACGAATGGCAGAAGAGGAACCGTCAGCCCAAAAGCGCGTAGGCTTGACCGAGGGCGTCAACAAACCGGTTTTCATTTGGTCAGTCGCACTGACGCTGGCCTTCGTCATTGCCGGAGTTGTTGCGCCGGAAGGCTCAGCCGCCGTGTTCAGCGGTGCGCAGTCATGGATTGTCACTGAACTCGGCTGGGTCTACCTGCTATCGGTCGCGGTCTTTCTCATCTTCATGCTCTATCTGGGCTTTTCCAGCCACGGAAAGATCAAGCTCGGCCCCAACCATTCCGAACCCGATTACAGCTATGGCGCATGGTTTTCCATGCTATTTGCCGCAGGCATGGGCATCGGCCTCGTGTTCTTCGGGGTAGCAGAGCCGGTCAAACACTTCACTGCACCGCCGGTCGGCGATGCTGCAACGGTCGAAGCCGCCCGCACCGCCATGGAAATCAGCTATTTCCACTGGGGACTGCACGCATGGGCCGTCTATGCCGTTATCGGCCTCTCGCTTGCCTATTTCTCGTTTCGCCATGGCCTGCCGCTCACCATGCGCTCGGCGCTCTACCCGCTGATCGGAGACCGGATCTACGGCCCGATCGGCAATGCGGTGGATATCTTCGCCGTTATCGGCACACTCTTTGGCGTCGCGACATCGCTCGGGCTCGGCGTGCTCCAGGTCAATGCGGGCTTCAACCACATCCTCGGCTGGCCGATCAGTTTCTGGATCCAGTTGCCGCTGATTGTCGTGATTACCGGCATGGCAACACTGTCCGTCGCGACTGGTCTCGATAAGGGTATCAAGTTTCTGTCCAACCTGAATATGATGATGGCGGTCGCCCTCATGCTGTTCGTCTTCGTCATGGGACCAACGACATTCCTTCTGCGCGCCTTCGTCCAGAACCTTGGCGCCTATCTCGACCAGTTCGTTCTGCGCACCTTCTACATGTACGCCTATGCACCCAATACGGGTCCGAGCGAATGGCTGGGTGACTGGACCTTGTTCTATTGGGGTTGGTGGATTGCCTGGTCGCCTTTTGTCGGCATGTTCATTGCTCGCATTTCGCGTGGACGCACCATCAGGGAATTCATCTCCGGTGTCTTGCTCGTTCCAGCAGGCTTCAGCTTCGCCTGGATGACGGTTTTCGGTGATACAGCAATTTCCATGCACCTGACCGGAGCAACCACTGCAGTATCCGACGCTGTCGGACAAGACGTGACACTCGCGCTCTTCGTGTTCCTCGAACAATTCCCGTTCGGCGTTTACGTTTCGTGGTTTGCCATGGTGCTGATCGTATTCTTCTTCGTCACCGGTGCTGATTCGTCTGCACTGGTTATCGATACGCTGACATCGGGCGGACGCGAGGATGGCCCAACAGCACGGCGCGTGTTCTGGGCCATCGTATCAGGCGTCATTGGCGCGATCCTGTTGTCGACCGGCGGCCTCGATGCACTTCAAACGGCCTCCATTGCCGGTGCTCTGCCTTTCACCTTTGTCATGCTGTTGATGTGCTGGGGTCTGTGGAAGGGGCTGCAACGTGAAGGTCTGCGCCAGAACGCACTGGTCCAGAGCCTGCGTCCTCGCCAGTCAGCGAGCTGGCAGAGGCAGTTGCAGGGTATTCTCAACCATCCGGGCAAGGCTGAGACCGAAACCTTCCTGACCAATACCGTCACACCGGCGCTGGAAGCTGTGGCGCTTGAGCTTGAGAAGCGTTCGCTGGTTTCAACCGTGGACAAGGGAGAGGACAGGCTGAAACTGACCGTCATGCCAGGTGAAACGGAGGAGTTCATCTATGGCATTCGCCTGCGTCGTTATGCGACACCGGGCTATAGTTTCTTCGAGAGCCAATCCAGCCGCAAAAAGGCAGAGCATTATTACCGGGCCGAGGTTTTCCTGTCCGATGGCGGGCAGGATTACGATGTGATGGGCTTCACAAAGGAAGAGCTCATACAGGACGTGCTGCTGCAATATGACCGGCACTTCCAGTATCTTCACGCTATCAGAAGCTGACCATAAAAACCGCGCATGAAAAAGGCCGCAATCCCCAGGGAGTGCGGCCTTTTCGTTAGCGTTAAAGCTTACATGTGGATTGGCTTGAAGAAAGTAGCGAGTGCTGCTTCCTTCACCGCCTCAGACATGGTCGGGTGCGCGTGGCAGGTGCGGCCCAGATCTTCCGAAGAACCGCCAAACTCCATCAGCACGGAGATTTCCTGGATCAGTTCGCCAGCACCGAAGCTGACAATATGCCCGCCCAGAACGCGATCTGTTTCCTTGTCGGCGAGGATCTTCACGAAACCATCCGTCACCTGCATGGCGCGTGCGCGACCATTGGCCGTGAACGGGAACTTGCCAACCTTGTAGGCAATGCCCGCAGCCTTCAGTTCTTCTTCCGTCTTGCCGACCGAAGCGACTTCCGGCTGGGTGTAAACGACACCGGGAATGACATCGTAATTCACGTGGCCATGCTGACCAGCGAGAATTTCTGCCAGCGCCACGCCTTCGTCTTCTGCCTTATGCGCCAGCATCGGACCCTTGACCACGTCGCCGATGGCATAAATGCCTTCGACATTGGTCTTGTAGTGACCGTCGATTTCAACGCGGCCACGGCCATCGAGCACAACGCCCGCTTCTGCCAGACCAAGGCCTTCGGTGTAAGGCTTGCGGCCTGTGGCAATCAATACAACGTTCGCGTCGAGCGTTTCAGCAGCACCGCCCTTGACTGGCTCGAACACAACCTTGGCGCCATCGCCTGACTTTTCGACGGCAGTGACCTTAGCGCCCATCTTGAAATCGATGCCCTGCTTGGCAAACAGACGCTGCGCCTGCTTGGAAAGCTCGCCATCCATGCCAGCAAGGATGTTGTCGAGATATTCGACGACCGTCACCTTCGCGCCCAGACGCGACCAGACCGAGCCAAGCTCCAGGCCGATAACACCGCCGCCAACAACGATCATCTTTTCCGGCACCTTGGTCAGCGCAATGCCGCCAGTCGAGGATACGATGACCTGCTCATCAATATCGACCTGAACGCCCGGAATGCCTGCAATGTCGGAACCGGTTGCGATCACGATGTTCTTGGTTTCGATTTCCTGCACATCGCCATTGTCGCTCGTGACGGAAACCTTGCCAGCACCGACAACCTTGCCGAGACCCTGGAATGTATCGATCTTGTTCTTCTTGAACAGGAATGCGACGCCATCGACATTGGCCTTCACCACGCCGTCCTTGTGCGCCATCATCTTGTCGAGGTTCAGGGTAGGAGGTGAAACCTCAACGCCGAGGCTGTCCACACCATGGGCAACATGCGCGAAGACCTCGGATGCGTGCAGCAGGGCCTTGGACGGAATGCAGCCGACATTGAGGCAAGTGCCGCCATAGGTCGCACGCTTTTCGATTACGGCAACCTTCAAACCAAGCTGGGCAGCCTTCACCGCGCAAACATATCCTCCGGGGCCTGTACCGATAACAACTACATCATAAGCCATTGTAATTTCCTTCGTTAATTGGCGTCTATCTGCCGCCACTCACATTCAATATTGCCCCAGTGACATAAGATGCCTCTGGCGAGAGCAGGTATAAAACCGAATCTGCAATTTCACTGGCCGTTCCGGGGCGCTGCATAGGCACCAGATGGGCCAGATCTCTGGCGCGATCCGGCAAGCCGCCGGACGCGTGGATGTCGGTATCGATGATGCCGGGACGGATCGCATTGACGCGAATGCCCTCATTGGCGACTTCGCGTGCAAGACCAATTGTGAACGTATCCACCGCGCCCTTCGAGGCAGCGTAATCCACATATTGCCCGGGGCTGCCCAACACCGCTGCGGCGGAGGATATGTTGACGATGGAACCGCCCTTCCCGCCATGCCGCGTGGACATGCGCTTGACCGCCTCGGATGCGCAGCGAATCTTGCCAATCACATTGATGTCGAACATGCGGTCCAATCGCTCACGCGAAAACTCATCGACACGCGCTGTCACATCGACCACACCGGCATTGTTGACCAGCCCGTCTATGCGGCCAAACTCAGTGTCAACCGCATTGAAAATAGCAGCAATGCCGTCTTCATGGCCCGTATCGCCTTGCACGATGCGGGCAATTCCGCCCTTGTCGGCAATCTCGGCGGCAACAGCTTGCGCCGCGGCTTCGTTGGACACGTAATTGATCAGAACACGCCAGCCGCGCTCAGCCGCTTTCAAAGCCACGGACGCGCCAATGCCGCGGCTGCCACCGGTGACAACGAGAACGGGTCCATCGATCATGTGTTCAATCCTCCGGGCCGCAATATCAGGCAGCTTTTTCCGTTGCCAGCTTGATGCCGAGAGCAATGAAAACCACGCCGCTGGTGCGATCGATCCATTGGCTGGCGCGACCGAAAGCGGCACGCATCCGCGGCGTCGTCATGAACATGCTGACAGCGATGAACCAGACGATCAGGCAGCTGGCCATCACAAGGCCATAACCGAATTTGACGGCGATGGGCGTGTGAGCTCCGACCACAGTCGAGAAAATGGACAGGAAGAAAAAGACCGGCTTCGGGTTGAGCGCATTGGCAGCGAAGCCCAGCGTGAACGCCTTGACGGCAGATTGCTCGCTCAGGCGCGGTTCATCACCTTCATTTGTCGCGACTGTCATATCGGTCTTGCTGGCGCGCAACGACTTGACGCCGATATAGATCAGGTAGGCAACGCCGAACCATTTCACGATGTTGAACAGGTAGACGGATTGGGAAATGATCAGCCCAAGGCCAAGGATCGTATAGGTGACATGGAACATCAGCGATGTGCCGACGCCAAAGCTCGTGATGATGGCCTGGCGGCGTCCATGCACGATGGCCTGACGCACGACCATGGCAAGGTCAGCCCCCGGCGACACGATCGCAAAAGAGAAGATCGCCATCAGGGATGCGAGCTCGATCAGATATGGATGCATCAAACGTCCCCTAGAACAGCAACACGAACAGCATCAACAAAAGTCCGATCATCGAGCCGATCCAGACCAGAGACCTGATATATGGAATGCCTGCCAGATAGAGCGGGATATAGACGATGCGGCAGATGATCCATAGCCACGCACCGATCAGCGCCAGTCCGGCCGGATCGCCCGCCATGACGACACCAAAGGCCAATGCGATGAATGCGGGATAAGTTTCCCGGAAGTTTGCACTGGCACGCTCAGCTCTGCCCGCCAGCTTGCCCTCGACTTTTTTACCCTCGTCCCGGGGACCGGCATTCCATTGCGAACCGAACTCCTTCGTCGCGGCCATGGCCTGCAAGACGATATGGGCAATCAGAATAAGGACGCTTATCCCGATGAGGGGCAAAAAAGGTGACGCGGCAAGAAACGTGGGCTGCATATGCAAGCTCCTGAAACAGTATCAGCGGGACTCCAGTTGAAACCCCGCTGATGGAAAAAGCAAGTTCGATCAGAGATCGAGGACCAGACGCTCCGGATCCTCAAGGCTTTCCTTGACGCGAACGAGGAATGTCACGGCTTCCTTGCCATCAACGATGCGGTGATCGTAGGAGAGCGCGAGATACATCATCGGACGGATCACGACCTGACCGCCAATGGCAACCGGACGATCCTGGATCTTGTGCATGCCCAGGATACCGGACTGTGGCGCGTTGAGGATAGGCGAGGACATCAGCGAACCATAGACACCACCATTGGTGATGGTGAAGGTGCCGCCCTGCATGTCTGCCATGCCCAGCGAACCATCGCGTGCTGCCTTGGCAAGACGACCCAGTTCCTTTTCAACGCCAGCGATGGAGCGCTGATCGGCATCGCGAATAACAGGGACAACAAGGCCCTTATCCGTGCCGACAGCCATGCCGACGTGACAATAGTTCTTGTAGATGATGTCGTTGCCATCGATTTCAGCGTTGACGGCTGGCAGTTCCTTCAGAGCGTGCGTCACGGCCTTGGTGAAGAAGCCCATGAAGCCGAGCTTGACGCCGTGTTTCTTCTCGAACACGTCCTTGTAGCGATTGCGCAGTTCCATGACCGCAGTCATGTCCACTTCGTTGTATGTGGTCAGCATTGCTGCTGTGTTCTGTGCGTCCTTCAGGCGGCGCGCAATGGTCTGGCGCAGGCGGGTCATCTTCACGCGCTCTTCGCGAACAGCATCGCCCTCGGAAGAGGCGGGACGTGGCGCGGAAACGGCAGCAGGTGCTGCTGCAGGAGCGGATGTGCCCTTGGCAACAGCTGCCAGAACATCACCCTTCAGGACCTGGCCACGCTTGCCGGAACCGTCAACCTGATCGGCCGACAGATTGTTTTCAGCAAGCAGCTTTCCAGCAGCCGGTGCTGGTGGCATGGAGCTTGGTGCAGAAGAAACAGCGGCAGGTGCAGCAGCAGCCGGTGCAGCTTCTGGAGCCTTTGCCGGTGCAGCCGCAGGTGCGGATGGAGCAGCGCCGGCTGCACCTTCAGCGATTTGGCCGAGCAGCGCGTCAAGACCAACGGTCTCGCCGTTCTGTGCAACGATTTCTGTGAGAACGCCGGAAGCAGGCGCTGGGACTTCAACGGTAACCTTGTCGGTTTCCAGCTCTACCAGCGGCTCGTCAGCCTTGACGGTATCGCCAACCTTCTTGAACCAGGTTCCGACAGTCGCTTCGCTGACGGACTCGCCTAGGGTTGGTACGCGGATTTCAGTGGCCATGATCTAGTTCCGTTTCATCAAATATCGGTTGTGAAGGGTGCAGGCGGGAGAGTTTTCACTCTCCCAGCGCGTCTTCTAGGAATGCCGCGAGCTGCGCGAGGTGCTTGGACATCAGGCCCGTTGCTGGCGATGCAGCAGCCGGACGACCCGTGTAACGGACCTTCTGGTACTTGGCATCTATATGGGCGAGAACCCACTCCAGATAAGGGTCGATGAACGACCACGCACCCATGTTTTTCGGCTCTTCCTGGCACCAGACCATCTCGGCGTTGCGGAAGCGGGACAGCTCGTTGATGAGCGCCTTGGCCGGGAATGGATAGAGTTGCTCGATACGCAGCAGGTAGATGTCGTCGATGCCACGCTTCTCGCGCTCTTCCAGAAGGTCGTAATAGACCTTACCGGTGCAAAGCACGACGCGACGGATCTTGGAATCCTTCTGCAGCTTGATCGGACCGTCCTTGATGACCTCAGCATCATCCCACAGCAGGCGGTGGAACGAGGATTCGCCAGCCAGCTCCGTCAGCGAAGACGTCGCACGCTTGTGGCGCAACAGGGACTTCGGCGTCATCAGGATCAGCGGCTTGCGGAAGTCGCGCTTCACCTGACGGCGCAGGATGTGGAAGTAGTTGGACGGCGTGGTCACGTTTGCGACCTGCATGTTGTCTTCGGCGCACATCTGCAACCAGCGTTCCAGACGGGCAGACGAGTGTTCCGGACCCTGACCTTCATAGCCATGCGGCAGAAGGCAGACCAGACCGGACATGCGGAGCCACTTGCGTTCACCGGACGAGATGAACTGGTCAAACACGACCTGCGCACCGTTGGCGAAGTCACCGAACTGGGCTTCCCAAAGCGTCAGCGCATTCGGGCGGGCCAGCGAGTAACCGTATTCGAAACCAAGGACGGCCTCTTCAGACAGCATCGAGTTGATGACTTCGTAGCGAGCCTGCGTTGGCGCAAGGTTTGCCAGCGGAATGTAGCGCTCTTCGCTCTCTTGATCGTAGAGAACCGAGTGACGCTGCGAGAAGGTGCCGCGTTCGCAATCCTGACCGGACAAACGGATCTTGTGTCCGTCCACCACGAGCGAACCGAATGCCATGGCTTCAGCCATCGCCCAGTCAAGACCTTCACCGGTCTCAATCATGTTAGCGCGGTTTTCCATGAAGCGCTGAATGGTCTTGTGCGCCTTGAAACCTTCCGGAATGGTCGACAGCTTGCGACCGATTTCCTTCAATTGCTTCATCGGAGCGCCGGTCTTGCCACGGCGCTGCTCATCCGCGTTGTCAGCAGCGCGCAGACCCGACCACTGACCATCCAGCCAGTCCGCCTTGTTTGGCTTGTAGCTCTGGCCTGCTTCGAATTCCTGCTCCAGATTGGCGCGCCAATCGGCCTTCATTTTTTCGAATTCACCGTCTGTCAGCAGACCTTCGGCAATTAGGCGCTCCGCGTAGAGGTTAGCAACCGTCTTGTGGGCGCGAATAACCTTGTACATCTTTGGCTGCGTGAAGGACGGCTCATCGCCTTCATTGTGGCCGAAGCGGCGGTAGCAGAACATGTCGATAACGACTGGCTTGTGGAACTTCATGCGGTATTCGGTTGCAACCTTGGCCGCATAGACCACAGCTTCAGGATCGTCACCATTGACGTGGAAGATCGGAGCTTCGATCATCTTTGCAACGTCTGACGGATAGGGCGAAGACCGAGAGAAGCCGGGGTTCGTCGTAAAGCCGATCTGGTTGTTGATGATGAAGTGCATGGTGCCAGCAACGCGGTGACCGCGCAGGCCGGACAGACCAAGAATTTCGGCAACGACGCCCTGACCTGCAAAGGCTGCATCGCCATGCAGCAGCAATGGCAGAACCTTGGCACGCTCGGATAACGGAATGGTGTCGCCATCCCACACCTTGGCAAGCTGGTCCTGCTTGGCGCGTGCCTTGCCCATGACAACAGGGTTGACGATTTCAAGGTGCGACGGGTTGGCCGTCAGCGACAGGTGAACCTTGTTGCCATCGAACTCGCGGTCCGACGATGCACCAAGGTGGTACTTCACGTCACCGGAACCTTCGACGTCGTCAGGCTTGAACGAACCACCCTTGAATTCATGGAACACCGCGCGGTGCGGCTTGCCCATGACGTTGGTGAGAACGTTGAGGCGGCCACGGTGCGCCATGCCAAGCACGACTTCCTCAAGACCATCCTGACCACCACGTTTGATGATCTGCTCCAGAGCCGGGATGAGTGATTCGCCACCATCGAGACCGAAACGCTTGGTGCCCTTGAAGCGCACATCGAGGAACTGCTCGTAGCCTTCGGCTTCAACCAGCTTGGACAGGATCGCCTTCTTGCCCTCGGCGGTGAATGCAACACCTTTATCCGGGCCTTCGATGCGTTCCTGAATCCAGCCCTTTTCTTCGGGGCTTGAAATATGCATGAATTCGACACCGAGCGTCGAGCAATAGGTGCGCTCAAGAATCTCGATCATCTCACGAACGGTCGCGTATTCGAGACCCAGAACGTTATCGATGAAAATCTTGCGGTCGTAATCGCTCTCTTCAAAGCCGTAGGACTTCGGAGACAATTCGTTATAATCTTCAACGGCGCTGGCAATGCCGAGCGGGTCGAGCTTGGCGTGCAAGTGGCCACGCATGCGGTAAGCACGGATCATCATGATGGCCCGCACGCTATCGCGTGTCGCTGTCAGAACCTCGGCTTCGCTCACGCCCTTGCCGGTTTCAGCGCTCTTGGCTTCCGCCTTGGCCTGAACCTTCTTCTCGATAACCTTTTCAACGGTGGCCCAGTTGCCATCCAGCGCCGAAATCAGCTCGCCATTGGCGGCGATCGGCCAGTTGGAGCGCTGCCAAGATGCACCCTGTGCGGCTCTCTTCACATCTTCAGGATTGTCGGAAAGCCCTTTGAAGAAGCTCTGCCACTCTGGAGAAACGGAGGAAGGATCTTCCTCGTACCGGGCGTAGAGCTGCTCGATATAGGCTGCATTCGCGCCGTCTAGAAACGACGTGATCTGAAACTGCTCGTTGGCGTCTTGCCTTGCCATGGTGTTTTCGCGGACGTATTCGCCCGCCTCCTCAATCCCGTTGATGACCGTTTTCGGCCTGCCGCTTTATTTCTCTGACGCTTTCGCGCCAGTCTTTCCTGCGGCAGCGGGCAGGCTGTCGTTAACGACCCCTGCCCGCTGCCAAATTCGTGATATCTCAGCCCTTGAGGACTTCGACCAGTGTCTTGCCAAGGCGTGCTGGGGATGGCGAAACCTTGATCCCAGCTGCTTCCATCGCAGCGATCTTGGATTCCGCGTCACCCTTGCCGCCGGAAACGACAGCACCGGCGTGGCCCATGGTGCGGCCCTTTGGTGCAGTACGACCAGCGATGAAGCCTGCCATTGGCTTCTTACGGCCCTTCTTGGCTTCGTCGATTAGGAACTGCGCTGCTTCTTCTTCCGCAGCACCACCAATTTCGCCGATCATGATGATCGACTGTGTTGCTTCGTCAGCGAGGAACATTTCAAGGATGTCGATGAACTCGGTGCCCTTCACGGGGTCGCCGCCGATGCCGACAGCAGTCGTCTGTCCCAAGCCTTCGTTCGATGTCTGGAACACGGCTTCGTAAGTCAGTGTGCCGGAGCGCGAAACGATACCAACCGAACCCTTGCGGAAGATGGAGCCCGGCATGATGCCGATCTTGCATTCTTCCGGTGTCATGATGCCTGGGCAGTTAGGGCCGAGCAGGCGCGACTTGGAGCGGTCGAGGCGAGCCTTGACGCGGACCATATCCATGACCGGAATGCCTTCGGTGATGCAGGTGATGAACGGAATTTCCGCTTCGATGGCTTCGATGATCGCATCTGCAGCGCCGGCTGGCGGCACGTAGATCACCGATGCGTCAGCGCCGGTCTTTTCCTTCGCATCAGCAACGGAAGCAAAGATCGGCAGGCTTTCGCCCTTGGAACCGGTCCATGTTTCGCCACCCTTCTTCGGGTGAATACCGCCGACCATCTGCGTGCCGTAATAAGCAAGCGCCTGTTCGGTGTGGAAGCTACCGGTCTTGCCGGTCAGACCCTGAACGAGGATCTTGGTGTCTTTATTGACGATAATCGACATCAATCTTGCCTATCTTTTTGGAGCAAAGCTTCAATGTTCTGAAGCCGTTTGACCATCTCTAAATTTGCATTGAGCAAAGCCTCATTGATCCGCATCATTTCCCCCATGTTCCTCTTCGAACGTCTTATGGACATCACGTAGATGACCATAATAAGCAGCAAAGGGATGATGGCCGACGCGGACCCGAAAGACTCCGAATTCATCAAGCACCCTGAATGGCCGCAACGATCTTCTTGGCTGCATCGTCAAGGTCGTCAGCAGCCGTAATCGCAAGACCCGATTCGTTCAGGAGCTTCTTGCCGAGTTCGACATTGGTGCCTTCGAGGCGCACGACGAGCGGAACCGTCAGACCGACTTCCTTCACCGCAGCGATAACGCCTTCGGCAATAACGTCGCACTTCATGATGCCGCCGAAGATGTTGACGAGGATGCCCTCGACCTTCGGGTCAGCAGTGATGATCTTGAACGCAGCCGCAACCTTTTCCTTGCCAGCGCCACCGCCGACGTCACAGAAGTTTGCAGGCTCTTTGCCGTACAGCTTGATGATGTCCATCGTTGCCATGGCAAGACCGGCACCATTGACCATGCAGCCGATGTTGCCATCGAGAGCCACATAGGCGAGGTCCCACTTGGAGGCTTCGATTTCCTTGGCATCTTCTTCGGTTTCATCGCGCAGAAGCTTGACGTCATCGTGGCGGAAAAGCGCGTTGCCATCGAAAGACATCTTGGCGTCGAGAACGCGCAGGTGGCCGTCCGTCATGACGATCAGCGGGTTCACTTCCAGAAGCGCCATGTCCTTTTCAACAAAGGCCTTGTAGAGCGCAGGGAAGAGCGCCTTTGCGTCTTCGGCGGCAGCGCTGGAAAGCTCGAGAGCCTTCGAAATCGCAGCAACGTTCTCAGCCGTCACACCAGCTTCAGGCTCGATCGCAATCGTGTGGATCTTCTCAGGCGTGTCATGCGCAACAGCTTCGATGTCCATGCCGCCTTCCGTGGAAACCACGAATGCGACCTGGCCGACCGAGCGGTCTACCAACAGCGAGCAGTAAAGTTCGCGGTCGATATCGGCGCCGTCTTCGATGTAGAGACGGTTGACCTGCTTGCCGGCATCGCCGGTCTGAGCGGTAACCAGCGTGTTGCCCAGCATGTCCTTGGCGTGAGAAACGACTTCCTCGATGGACTTGGCAAGTCGAACGCCGCCCTTTGCGTCAGGGCCGAGTTCCTTGAACTTACCCTTGCCGCGGCCACCAGCGTGGATCTGGCTCTTGACGACGTAAAGCGGGCCAGGAAGCTGATTTGCGGCAGCTTCGGCTTCCTCAACCTTGAGAATAGCAACCCCTTCGGCCACTGGCGCACCATAGCCCTTAAGAAGCGCCTTGGCCTGATACTCATGAATGTTCATAAAGTCTTCCTTTTGAACTGCAAACTTGTTTAACTTACTCTGATCTTCGAAGTTTTTCGCTTAATTTTATCAACAAGAAGCCGGGGGCCAAAGTCGCGCACACCGATATCCAGTTCCAAACATTAAACGGACTCATGACCTCTTGGAGCTTCGCGAACCCTTCGAAATACAGAACCGCCCCACAGCCAAACGCAATAAACAAAACTCCTGCCCAAAGGAGAATATTCCCTATTGCGCCAACGGCTCGAGCCAACTTCCGCCCCTTACTTCAGCGACGGAGCAATGTTGATGCAGGCTTCGCAAAGACCAGCAACCGCGCCGACGGACTTCTGGAAGGCAGCTTCCTCGTCCTTGTTGAGTTCGATTTCGATGATGCGCTCAATACCGCCTGCACCGATGATCGTTGGTACGCCGACATACATGTCGTTGACGCCATACTGACCCGAGAGGTAGGCCGCAGCTGGCAGAACGCGCTTCTTGTCCTTGAGGTAGGACTCAGCCATTTCGATCGCGGACGCTGCAGGTGCGTAGTAGGCGGAACCGGTCTTGAGCAGGCCGACAATTTCCGCACCGCCATCGCGTGTGCGCTGAACGATTTCTTCAAGACGCTCAGCTGTAAGCCAGCCCATCTTGACGAGGTCCGTCAAAGGAATGCCGCCGACCGTGGAGTAACGCGCCAAAGGCACCATGGTATCGCCATGGCCGCCGAGAACGAATGCCGTCACGTCCTGAACGGAAACGTTGAATTCTTCAGACAGGAACAGGCGGAAACGCGCGCTGTCGAGAACGCCAGCCATGCCGACGACTTTGTTCTTCGGCAGGCCGGAGAACTTCTGCAGAGCCCAAACCATCGCGTCGAGCGGGTTGGTGATGCAGATGACGAAAGCGTTTGGAGCATATTTCTTGATGCCGGCGCCGACCTGTTCCATGACTTTGAGGTTGATGCCGAGAAGATCGTCGCGGCTCATGCCAGGCTTGCGCGCCACGCCAGCAGTGACGATGCAAACATCCGCGCCTTCAATGGCAGCATAATCGGACGCGCCGGTCAGCTTGGCATTGAAACCTTCGACTGGGCCGGACTGGGCAATATCCAGACCCTTACCCTGCGGAATGCCGTCAGCGATATCGAAGAGGACGATATCGCCCAGCTCCTTCAGGCTGGCCAAGTGGGCCAGTGTGCCGCCGATCATGCCAGAACCAATAAGTGCAATCTTTTTGCGAGACATCGAATGCTTCCTCTCAAGCTTCAATTTAATTTCGCCGTCAATGCATGACAGCTCTAAATTGTCGCACTCGACTTATCGTTATTGGCCATAAATGGCAATAGATACTTTCGAGTGTAACATTTTCAATCGTTTAGATCATAAATAACTTACGTAAACGTAAGAAATTATGTTACCAAATCGTCATGTTGTTGGCGTTTCTCATTGTGCAGCGCAAGGTAATCAGCGCTGCGCATCTCAAATAGGCGCGAAGCAGTCCGGTCAAATTCGAAACCCTCGGTGCCTTTGCGCTTGCCGAGCAAGTCTTCAGGCATTGCAGCGGCAGACGCGATCAGGCGCACTGTCCGATCGTAGAAGGCGTCGATCAGGATGATGAACCGCTTTGTCTCGTTGCGCCGGTCGGCGCTGAGCAAGGGCACGTGATCGAGAAAAACCGTGTCAAAGCGGTGGGCAATCGCCAGAAAGTCAGACGCCCCGAGCGGCTTTTCGCACAGATCCGAGAAGGAAAACCGCGCAACACGGCCCGCAGCTGCTGGCACGCGGACGGAGCGGCCCTTCACCTTGATCTCAGTGGGAGAGGTAACATGCCCCTCGGTCAGATGATCCCAGGCGTCATCCATGGCCTGATCGGCCTCAGGCCCCAGTGGCGTGACATAGACGGGCAGGCTCTTGATCTTCTCCATCCGATAATCGGTCGGGCTATCAAGTGTGACCACTTCGACATGTTGCTGCAACAGATCGATGAACGGCAGAAACAGGCTGCGGTTCAGCCCATCCTTGTAAAGATTGTCCGGCAACACGTTGGATGTCGTCACCAGTGTGCAGCCATTGGCGAACAACTCGGTGAACAGGCGCGCGAGAATCATCGCATCCGTAATATCGGTGACGGAAAATTCGTCAAAGCACAGCAGTTCCGCCTCAGCCAGCAATTGCGCAGCGACGGGCGGAATAGGGTCCGCCTGCTTCGTCTCGCCATTTTTGAGTTGCTGCCGGTGGGCATGCACACGATTGTGCACGTCGGCCATGAATTCATGAAAATGGCAGCGTCGTTTCTTTTCTACCGGCGCCAGATGGAAGAACATGTCCATGAGCATGGTCTTGCCACGCCCAACGCTGCCGTGAACGTAAAGGCCTTTCACCGACGCGGCAGGGCCCGCCTTCTTGGCGAACAGCCAGCCAAGAGCACTTTTCTTCCTGGCAGGCTTGCGAATTTTAAGATCGGTCAGAATGCGATCAAGCCGCGTTGCCACATCCATCTGTGCCGTATCGGCTTTGAGGGTACCAGATGCGATCAATGCGTTGAGTTGCTCAACGACACTGTGATGGTAATCGGGCAATGGCTTCATCAACGCGCCTCATGCGCGGACACCAGCGGCATCCGCGTGATCAAATTATCGGCTGAGGCTGAGCGGCTGACCGCTGTTCGTCGTGCCGTCATAACGGGTTTCGCCAGTCTTGTAGACGCGGCCGATCGTGTCGCCTGCCCGGTTCTTGAACTGAACCATCTTGTTGGACACTTCCCATGATCCCATGGAGGACAGTTCGCCGCTGCAACCGCGGGTGCCGCCACGCGAGCCGCTTCCCAGGTTGGTCAACGTCAGGAACATGTCGCAGGTGGCCCCGCCATTGGACACACGCCAGTTGCCGACCATGGCTTCCTTGGTCACATCCATTGCCGCCGCAGGCGAAGCCGATGCGACATTAACAGGTGCCGAGTTGGCAGGGGCCGTTGGGAACTGGGTCGATCCACCTGGAGGCGGCAAGGCGCCCGACTGAACCGACGGCACGGGCTGCGCCTGAAGCGGGGGCGTATAGCCGGGATTGCCACTTCCACCGCTGTTGCTGTTGTAATCATAGGAGGTACGTTGGCAACCGGCCAGGCTCATAACGACCGCAAGACCCGTCACCACATATCTGAATTGCATCTCAAGCTCCCGATTCTCTGTCGTCCGGCAAGTACATGTCTACACAAAACGGCTGAATTATTACCAAAACATTATCCAGCACGGGCTGGTACCGCAAAAATTGCAATTTCATTCAATTTTTACGGAAAATTTCAGCCTTGTGATTGTCAAACAGGCCGCGATTGGAAATCGCGGCCTGTTGATGGGTATTCAATATGTTGCGCGGTCAGACCCGGCGCTCGACCATCATCTTCTTGATTTCGGCGATGGCCTTGGCAGGGTTCAAGCCCTTCGGGCAAGCCTGTGCGCAGTTCATGATCGTGTGGCAACGGTAGAGGCGGAACGGATCTTCAAGATTGTCCAGACGCTCGCCTGTTGCCTCGTCGCGGCTGTCAATCAACCAGCGATAGGCCTGAAGCAGAACGGCGGGGCCGAGGTAACGGTCGCCATTCCACCAGTAGCTCGGACAGGAGGCGGAGCAGCAGGCGCATAGAATGCACTCGTAAAGACCGTCCAGCTTCTGGCGGTCGTCATGGCTCTGCTTCCATTCCTTGGCAGGGGTCGGAGACACCGTCTTCAACCACGGCTCGATGGAACGGTGCTGCGCATAGAAGTTGGAAAGATCAGGAACGAGATCCTTCACAACGGGCATGTGCGGCAGCGGGTAAACCTTAACGGTGCCCGTAATGTCATCCATGCCCTTGGTGCAGGCCAGCGTATTGGTGCCGTCGATGTTCATGGCGCAGGAGCCGCAGATGCCCTCGCGACAGGAGCGACGCAGCGCCAAGGTCGGGTCGATATTGTTCTTGATGTACAAAAGCGCATCGAGAACCATCGGGCCGCAATCGTCCACATCGATGTAATAGGTATCGATGCGTGGATTCGCGTTATCGTCAGGGTTCCAGCGGTAAACGCGGTACTCGCGAACGTTCTTCGCGCCTGCCGGCTTGGGCCAGACCTTGCCTTCGGTCATCTGAGAGTTCTTGGGGAGAGTCAGTTCAACCATGTCCAATTCCTCTCAATCAGTAGACGCGTGCTTTTGGCGCGATCTTCTGAAGATCGATGCCATCGGCAATCAGTTCGGTATGCACCGGCCGGTAGTCCAGCTTCACGTCACCTTCGGCATTGACCCATGCCAGCGTGTGCTTGCGCCAGTTGACGTCGTCCCGGCCACCAAATGGACCATCAACGAAGTCTTCACGCGCATGGCTGCCACGGCTTTCCTTACGGGCTTCAGCGCCGTAAACCGTGGTGATGGCGTTTGCCATGAGGTTTTCGAGTTCGAGCGTTTCAACCAGATCGGAATTCCACACCATCGAGCGGTCGGTCACCTTGAGGTCCGGCAGTTCTTTCCAGATGGCGGAAAGGCGCTTGCAACCGCTTTCCAGGGATTCCTGTGTGCGGAACACAGCAGCGTCGTCCTGCATGGCGCGCTGCATCTTGTCACGCAACACGGCGGTTGGCGTGCCACCATTGGCATTGCGCAGACGGTCGAAGCGCTCCATGATCTTGTCACAGGCAGCAACGTTGAGCGACGGAATGGCGCTTGCGCGGTCAATCACTTCAGCTGCACGAATGGCGGCAGCGCGACCGAACACCACAAGGTCGATCAGCGAGTTGGAGCCCAGACGGTTTGCACCGTGAACGGATGCGCAACCGGCTTCACCCACGGCCATGATGCCGGGGATGATGCGTTCCGGATTTTCGCTGTCGGCGTTCAGCACTTCACCCCAATAGTTGGTCGGAATGCCGCCCATATTGTAGTGAACCGTCGGCAGAACCGGGATAGGCTCGCGCGTCACGTCCACGCCTGCGAAAATCTTGGCGCTTTCGGAAATGCCGGGAAGACGCTCGTGCAGGATGGCTGGATCAAGGTGATCGAGATGAAGGAAGATGTGGTCCTTGTTCTTGCCAACGCCACGTCCTTCACGAATTTCCATGGTCATGCAGCGCGAGACAACGTCACGCGATGCGAGATCCTTGGCGGATGGCGCGTAGCGCTCCATGAAGCGTTCGCCTTCGGAGTTAACGAGATATCCGCCCTCACCGCGTGCACCCTCGGTAATCAGACAGCCAGCGCCGTAAATACCGGTGGGGTGGAACTGAACGAACTCCATATCCTGAAGCGGCAGACCGGCGCGGGCAATCATGCCGCCGCCATCACCCGTGCAGGTGTGAGCCGATGTCGCAGAGAAGTAGGCGCGACCATAACCGCCGGTCGCCAGAACTACCATCTTGGCCGAGAAGCGGTGGATGGTGCCGTCATCGAGGTTCCAGGCAACAACGCCTGTGCAGCGGCTGCCATCCTCGGACATGATGAGGTCGAGCGCGAAATATTCGATGAAGAATTCAGCATTGTGGCGCAGCGACTGGCCATAAAGCGTGTGCAGAATGGCGTGGCCGGTACGGTCGGCAGCAGCGCATGTGCGCTGAACTGGCGGGCCTTCGCCGTAATTCTGCATGTGGCCGCCGAATGGGCGCTGGTAAATCTTGCCTTCGGCGTTACGCGAGAACGGCACGCCGTAATGCTCAAGCTCATAGACAGCCTTCGGAGCTTCCATGGCAAGGTACTGCATGGCGTCCACGTCGCCCAGCCAGTCGGAACCCTTGACGGTATCGTAAAGGTGCCACTGCCAGCTGTCTGGCGTCATGTTGTTGAGCGATGCGGCAATGCCGCCCTGCGCCGCAACAGTGTGGGAACGGGTCGGGAAGACCTTGGTGATGCAGGCTGTCTTGAAGCCCTGCTCGGCCATGCCGAGTGTCGCGCGAAGACCGGCACCGCCAGCGCCCACGACGATCACATCATAGGAATGGTCGACGTAGGTATAGGCCTTGCCGTTCTGAGAAGGTGAACTGATCGATGCCATGACGGTTATCCTGCGAATGCGATTTTCAGAACGGCGAAGAGACAGAGGCCGGCCATGATCACCGAGAAAAAGGTGTTGAGCATCAAAAGACCCAGCTTAATCATTTCCGCGTGCACATAGTCTTCAATGATGACCTGCATGCCCAGCTTCATGTGGATAATGCCGGAGACGACGACAAGAGCCATGATCACGCCAACAAGCGGATTCGACAGGGCCGCGACGACCTCTTCATAGGGTGCGCCGCCATACATGACGAGAAACACGACGAAGAAGATCATCAAGGGAACGTTGGCAACTGCCGTCACGCGCTGACGCCAGAAATGCTCGGTGCCTTCCTTGGCAGAGCCGAGGCCGCGAACCTTGTTGAGAGGTGTACGCATATCCATGGTAATATCTCCTCAGCGCACGATCAGGGCAATCGCCCAGATCAGCGCGGTCAGACAGATCGAGGCCACGAAAGATGCCTTGGCAAGCTTTGTGGTAAAGTGTTTTTCAAATCCATGACCCAGGTCCCACATGAAGTGGCGAAGACCGCCGAGCATGTGGTGCACAAGCGCCCAGGTATATCCAATCAGTACGATTTTTCCGATGATGGAGCTCATCGCCCACTGCACCCAGCTATAGGCATCCACGCCAGACGCCGTGGCGATCAGCCACCAGGCAACCAGAACCGTGCCGAAGTAGAGCGCCGCGCCCGTAATACGGTGCACGATTGACGCCAACATTGTCGGGATCATCCGGTAGATTTCAAGATGCGGCGACAATGGCCGATTGTTTGTCGTATTCGCCATATAATCCTCACGGCGTTCCTGCACCACGAAACTCGGGCGCCCCAAACAACGCACATGACGGAATAATGTGCATTGCACCAGTCGCGACCTTTAATAGCACCGCGCCATCACCACAAGCGCAATCGGAGGGCCGAAACGAATTTAATCGATTGTGGCTTAAAGAATCTTTGAAATTTGATGGACCCAAAAACAATTTATCAGCATTTCCAGTCGAAGGCGCGGATTTTTTCTTACGTTTACGTAATATAATTTACGCTTTTTCTGGCGTCATGAGCACGAAAATCTGGAGATTGAACTTCATGTTATCAATCCGAATCGCCCCGATCATCCTAGCTGTCTTAGGCCCAATCATGGTCGCAAATCACGCCCAAGCGAGTGATCATGTCGAGCATGAGAAGAGTGGTCATGGTAACAGGCAAAAGCAACAATCCTATTACGGCGGCAACGGAGTGCCGTCCCATATCCGCAACGTCGGAACCTATGCGGGCAGCGCTTACGCCATGCGCGCACGCAGAAATGGCACATATGTGAGCGCAGAAGGCGCCATCAACAACGCCGCGCGCACTACAGGCAATTGGACGCGCCCGGCGATCATCCGCGTCAATGCGAGAACAATGGATGAGGCCTGCTCTTATGAAGCCGGTGTCTGCGTCATCCGCCCCTGATTACAGAGCGCTCGTTGCGGAAACAAACCGCCAAACGGTTGTTTTCTTCACATCGCTGTCTTCCAGCGCGCGCGTTACCGGCACCTCATAGGTCGCGCAGTTTCGCAGCTGCGTTCTTGGGAGATAGGCTCGCCCCGGGTCTCCCACCAGAACAGCCTTGCCATTCTGCGTTAGCCTTGAAAACCAGGGGGTTAGAACCTCGGCGAAGGCTCGGTCATAGAACACGTCACCCGCCAGGATCACATCTGTATCGACCTCGGTGCCGACGATATCATCGCCGCAAAATCCAATCTCGACATGGTTTTCAGCCGCATTGAGGGCGATGGCGGCCTTCGCCCATGGGTCGATGTCGACAGCGAGCACGCTCAGGGCTCCGGCTTTCGCAGCCGCGATGGCAACCAGCCCGGAGCCGCTGGCAAAATCCAACACGCGCTTTCCAGCGACCACCTCGGGACGATCGAGGATGTAACGGGCAAGCCCTTGCCCGCCAGCCCAGGCGAAGGCCCAGAATGGCGGCGGCAAACCAATCTCCTGCAACTCGTCTTCCGTCTTCAGCCAAAGTTCATGGGCTTCACTAGCCAGATGCAGCCGTATTTCAGGCACATGCGGCGGCGTCATGATGCTCGTATTGCTGCGGATAAAGACCTGCGGATCGGTTTTCAATCCAGTCAGTCCGGGGAACGGGGTGGCTCATCGACCTTGCCCATGCGGCAGACCTCTAGATATTCCTCTTCAGTAACCGGCTGCACCGAGAGCCGCATGGAGGTGACCAGCGCCATATTCTCAAGATTGGGGTTGGCCTTCACGTCCTTCAACGAAACCGACTGTGGTACATCGCAAACGGCCTTGATGTGCACGCAGTCCCAGCGTGCGTCGCCTTCAGCCGTCGTATCCGGCTGCGATAATTCGCACACCTCGACAATGCCGACGACATCCAAGCCTTCATTGGAATGATAGAAGAAACCCTTGTCGCCAATCTTCATGGCGCGCATGTTGTTGCGCGCCTGATAGTTGCGAACGCCGGTCCATTCCTCGCCCGCCTCACCCTTTGCCTTCTGCTGCTCCCAGGACCACTTGAAGGGTTCGGATTTGAAAAGCCAATAATTCGCCATGCTGTTCACGCTCCAGGATTGTTGAAGACCCAATTATAGGGCTTCACATCAACGCTCTCGAACAGGCCAACCTTGGCATATGGATCGGCATCGGCAAGCGCTTTGGCCGCATCGATATCGGCAGCCTCAACGATCACAAGGCTGCCATTGGGCTTGCCATCGGCGTCCAGAAACGGCCCCGCCATCTTCAAGGTGCCCTCGGCATTGAGCTTGTTCAGATGCTCCAGATGAACCGGGCGGGTTTCCATGCGCACATGCAGGTGATCGGGCTTGTCTTTGCAGATGAAGGCAAACAGCATTTTCGTTTCCTCTCGAAGGGCCTATTCCGTGGTGATAGGCCGTGACATCAATTGATGAATGGCGGTTTTGATATCGAGCTTGCCGTCGATAATGGCTGCGACAGCATCGGTAATGGGCATATCGACTCCAAGTCTGTCCGCAAGGCGTGAGGCGACGGATGCCGCATAGGCACCCTCAACCAGCCCGCCATGGAAAGAGGCCGGGTCTTGCCCCTGCCCCAGCAAGATACCGAAACGCAGGTTGCGTGATTGATGGCTGGTTGCAGTCAAGACCAGATCACCAAGACCGGAAAGGCCGCGAACCGTATCCGCCTCGCCTCCCATGGCAACACACAGCCGCGACATTTCGGCCAACCCCCGCGAGATCAATGCAGCCCGCGCCGAATCGCCAAGCCCTGCGCCTTCAACGATGCCCCCGGCAATGGCGAGAACATTCTTCAAGGCGCCGCCCAGCTGGACGCCGATCCGGTCCGTCGACGCATAGAGACGGAAGGTGCGCCCGGAAATGGTTTGCGCAAGCCGCTCCGCCACGCCTGCCTCGCCCGCAGCAACGGCCATTGCGGTTGGCAATCCCTTGGCAATATCGGCTGCAAAACCCGGACCGGAGAGAACAGCAACCGGGTGATGCGGCAGCTCTCGCTCCAGCACATCGGTCAGCAAATTGCCGGATGAACGGTCGATACCCTTGGCGCAGGTTACCACGACTGCATCCTTAGCCAGATAAGGACCATAGTGACGCGCCGCATCGGCCTGCGCTTGGGATGGCATGGCGAAGAGAACGATGTCGGCATCCCGAAGCACATCCGGCTCGGCGGAATATTGCAGGGAATCCGGCAGGGAAATGCCGGGAAGTGCCGCGTCATGCACACCATCGACAGCAAGATCCGCCATCAATCCGGCGTTGCGGCCCAGCAGCGTTATAGCGTGGCGGTCTTCCAGCGCCACAACCACGGCAATGGCTGTGCCGAAAGCGCCGGAACCGATGACGACGATCTTTGCCCGCTCTGTCATGCCTTTGCCCCCCGCCTGCCAAATCCAACAAGCGTTTGCGCCTGCGCATCCAGCGGCCAGCGTGAGCGCGGTTGCACATCGAAACTGTCCGGCTCCATGCCAAGCGCCAAGCGCTCAAGCCCCGCCCAGGCAATCATGGCCGCATTGTCAGTGCAAAGCTGCAAGGGTGGCGCGATGAAGCGGAACCGGTGATGGTCGCAGAGTTCCTGCAAGGTGCGGCGTATTTCCTGATTTGCGGCGACACCGCCCGCAACGACCAGTGCCGGACCGCCTTGTACCGTCGGAAACTCATCCAGAAAGCGTTGCAGGCCGCGACCTATGCGGTCTTTCAACGTACGCGATACCGCCTTTTGGAAAGACGCGCAGATATCGGCAATATCCTGCTCGGACAGCGGCGCAATGGCCGTGGCCGCCTGGCGAACGGCCGTCTTCAGACCGGAAAAGGAAAAGTCGAGCCGCGCTTCACCCACCATCGGGCGTGGAAGCGCAAAACGGTTCGCATTGCCACCGGCCGCCATTTTTTCGACCGCAGGGCCGCCGGGGTAAGGCAGGCCCAACAGCTTGGCGGTCTTGTCAAAGGCTTCGCCGAGCGCGTCATCTATCGTCGTGCCCCACCGTTCATATTGGCCGACACCACGCACAAGAATGAGCTGCGTATGCCCACCGGAAACGAGCAGCATCAGATAGGGGAAGGACAGGCCATCGGTCAGCCGCGCCGTCAGCGCGTGGCCTTCCAGATGGTTGATGGCGTAAAGCGGCTTGCCAGCAGCCATGGCAATGGCCTTGCCCGTCATCAACCCGACAATCAGCCCACCGATGAGCCCGGGGCCGGAGGTGGCGGCAATGGCATCAACATCGGCAAGGGTCACACCCGCCTCTGCCAGCGCTTCCTCAACCAGCGTATCGAGTGCCTCCACATGGGCACGCGCGGCAATTTCCGGCACCACGCCACCATAGGCGCTGTGCTCTTCCAGCTGCGACAAAACGACGTCAGAGATGATCTCACCCCGGCCGTCAGCGTGCCGAACCACAATAGATGCAGCGGTTTCGTCGCAACTGGTCTCAATGCCAAGGATTCGAAGAAAGGGGGTCATCGGTCGGTTCGTTGATTGCGGTGTTTCAGAAACTTGGGTACGAACACCTCCGGTAACAATGGATAGAAGCGGATGCAAACAAAACCTTTCCGAATCGGCACACGCGGCAGCCCCCTTGCGCTGGTGCAGGCCATCGAGACCCGTGACCGGCTGATGGCTGCCCACGGTCTGTCGCAGGATATGTTCGAAATCGTGCCGCTTTCCACAAAGGGCGACCGCGTAACGGACCGCCCTCTGTCTGAGATCGGCGGCAAGGGCCTGTTTACAGAAGAGCTGGAAAACCAGCTTCTGTCGGGAGATCTCGATTTTGCGGTCCACTGCGCCAAGGACATGTCGACGCGGCTGCCCGACGGCCTGCATCTTTCCGCCTATCTCCCACGCGAAGATGTCCGCGATGCCTTCATCGGCCGAACCGCACCGAAATTGATGGAGCTGCCCCACGCAGCCACTGTAGGCTCTGCCTCCCTTCGTCGCCAGTCGCTCATCCGCCGCCTGCGGCCTGATATCAACGTCATCATTTTCCGAGGGCTGGTGGATACCCGCCTGCGCAAGCTGGAAGATGGTATGGCTGATGCAACCCTGCTGGCGCTGGCCGGCCTCAACAGGCTTGGAAAGCAGACGGTGCCGACTGAGGTTCTGGATGCAAGAGAATTCCCGCCCGCACCGGGCCAGGGCGCCATCGCTCTCGAAACCCGCATTGGCGATACGCGCATCGAGGAACTTCTCTCTCCCATCGATCACCGCGAAACCAGCGATGCCGTGACGTGCGAACGGGCGTTTCTGGCTGCACTGGATGGCTCCTGCCGCACGCCGATTGCCGGTTATGCGACCTGCGACGGCGACATGCTGCACTTCCACGGTCTCATTTTGACGCCAGACGGCCAGACCGAGCATGGCGTGGAGGTTTCCGGCAAACGCGCAGACGCCGAAACCTTAGGGTTTACGGCGGGAGAAAAGGTGCGTGCAGCGGCTGGCAGTGGTTTCTTCGAAAGCTGGACCTGACCATGCGCGTCGTCGTCACCCGCCCGGAAAAATCGGGGCTGAAGACGGCAGAGCTTTTGCGCGCACGCGGCCATGACCCCATCCTGTTGCCGCTGACCGCCCCCTTTCACCACACCGAAGCCGCGACTGCAGCTTTGGCCAGAGAACCGGCTTATCTGGCCGTAACAAGTGCAGAGGCCATTCGGGCACTTGTGAACGCTGGCGCTGATCTCTCGGCAAGTCTGCAAAAGCATATCTTCGTTGTTGGACAAGCATCCGCATTGGCAGCACGCGACGCGGGCTTTCAAACCATCATCACGGGCGAGAGTGACGGCGCAGCACTTGCGCACCTGATCGCGGAGAAAACCCGAAACGACACCAGCCTCAAGGGCACGATTTGCTATCTGGCAGGCTCCCCGCGAGACGCGGGCTTCGAACAGACACTGAATGCTCTGAATGTGCCGTTTGAGACCGCCGATATCTACCAGATGCGCCAGATTGCATGGCAACAATCACAGCTTAAGGCGCGGCTGACCGACCAGCCAATCGACGCCGTTCTGTTCTATTCAAGCGAGGCAGTGCGGATATTTTTCGCGCTGTTGGAGAATGAGGGATTTCTTGCGCCATTGCACCAATCACGAATGATCTGCATCAGTGCAAAGGTCCTTTCGCACATCCCCGAGGCGTTCCGTAACGCGGCATATGCCAGCGCTGAGCCGAACGAGTCTCAGATGTTTGATCTTCTTGAACGAAAAGCGGGAACCTAATTCCCTTCTGCCCCTTTCCTTTGCCGTTATCACTGACTAGGTTTAATGAAATGCAGGCAGAATGAGGTTGTCATGGTAACGGGAAAACCGCCACGCCACTCCAAGTCCACCGCTGAGCCGGTCACCATCGACCTGGACGCAAAGGACGTGAAGGATATCGGCAAGGAAAAAGACACAGCATCTCTGGAAGCTCCGGTTACGACTGGATCTGAAGCAGACAAGACACCTCCTGAACCGGCAACTGCCGGGTCTGAAACGCAGGCTCCCAAGCCGGTCTGGGATGATGCCGCGAAAAAACCGATCGAGCCAGAACCCAATCTGCCCAAGGCTTCCGATGCTCCAAAGTCTGACGAGACGAAGGCAGAACAGGCCGCAAAGGAGCCCACTGAGAAGAAGAGCACTGTTCCACCCGTGACAGGTGCGTCCTTCAAATCCGACAAGACGACCGCTCAGCCCCCCAAAGCCGAAGCGCAGAAGCCTGCGGCAGACAGCAAGCCATTCACACCGCCATCCTCCGACACGAAAAGCAGCGACACAAGCCGCAGCGGCGGCAGCTCCGGCCTCCTCGCTGCCGGCATCGTCGGTGGCCTGATTGCGCTTCTGGCGGCTGGCAGCATGCAATATGCTGGCTATCTTCCTTCGTCAGCGTCAGACACAGGCTCGTCAGAACTGTCAGCTCTCAAGACAGAGGTTGCCAATCTGCGCCAGCAAATGGCGAGCGCACAGCCCGCAGCCGCACACAATTCTGCCCTTGAGGCCCGCCTTGCAGCGCTGGAAAGCTCTACCGCATCCGGCGGCGGCGATGTCGCGGACAAGCTGGCATCGCTTGAGGCGACGGTTTCGACGCTGCAATCGGAAAAGGCAGCGCAGGACACGGCCAATGCCGACCTGACGCGCCGTCTGGGTGAAGCGGAAACCAAGATCAACGAACCCCGCGACGATATCGAGGTCGCCCGCGCCATTGCCTCAGCTGGCCTGAAAGCGGCCATTGATCGTGGTGGGCCGTTCCTCACGGAACTCGACACGCTGTCACGCGTCACGCCGGATGATCCGGCCATTCAGTCGCTCAAGCCCTTTGCTGGCACCGGCGTTCCATCTCGCTCCGAGTTGACACGCGAATTTCCTGACGTGGCCAATGCCATGCTGGCTTCGCTCGACCAGACAGACCCCAATCAGGGCATCATCGATCGTCTCGCGGAAAGTGCGCTGTCGCTCGTCAAGGTCCGGCCCGTGGGCAATGTCGAAGGTGAAGGCGCGGACGCCAAGATCGCGCGCATCGAAGATAAGCTCCGCAATGGCGACCTGAAGGGTGCCGCACTGGAATGGGATGGACTGGCTCAACCTGCCAAAGCCGCAGCAGCGAAGTTCAAGACATCGCTCGATGCCCGTATTCAGGTCGAAGACCTGGTGGGCGGCACGCTGACGCGCGCCATCAACAGCACCGGGCAGCAGGGGTAAGACATGGCAAAGATCATCAGTTTCGTCGTCATCGTCCTAGTGATCGGCTTCGGCTTCTCTTGGCTGGCAGATCGTCCCGGCGTGCTTTCCATCGTCTGGCAAGGCCAACTGATCGAGATGAGCCTTATGGTGGCCGCCTCGATCGTTGCAGCCCTCATCGCAACCGTGATGATTAGCTGGTGGCTTTTCAACACCGTCTGGAATTCGCCGCACGCCGCACGGCGCTATTTCCGTTCCCGTAAACGGGATCGCGGATACCAAGCACTGTCAACCGGCTTGATCGCAGCCGGCGCAGGCAACGCCCTTCTGGCCCGCAAGATGACAGCGCGCACGCAAGGACTTTTGAATGCAGATCAGGAACCGCTGATCCATTTGCTGGAAGCGCAAGCCGATCTCATCGAAGGCAAGTACGACGCTGCCCGCCGCAAATTCGAAGCCATGGCGCAGGATCCGGAAACCCGCGAGCTTGGACTTCGTGGCCTCTACATGGAAGCCCGCCGCCAGGGCGCCAATGAGGCCGCACTGGAATATGCCGCGACCGCCGCAGAAAATGCGCCATACCTGCCTTGGGCAGCACAGGCCACGCTGGAAAGCAAATCCCGCAATGGTGAGTGGGACGATGCGATCCGGCTGCTCGATCAACAAAAGGCAGCGGGCGTTCTGGAACGTGGCGATGCTGAGCGGCTTAAGGCCGTGCTGTTGACGGCGAAAGCGGAAGAGAAATTCGAAAGCGACCCGAAAGCGGCCCGCGAGGACGCAAAGCATGCACTGAAACTCGCCAAGGGGCTGGTCCCCGCCGCGCTTGTGGCAGCAAAGTCCTATCTGCGTGAAGATAATCTGCGCAAAGCGGCTTCCGTGCTTGAGCCCGTCTGGAAAATCGCACCTCACCCGCAGATTGCCCAGCTTTACGTGCGCGCCCGCAGCGGTGATACCGCCGTTGACCGATTGAAGCGGGCCGAGCGCCTTGAAAGCTTGAAGCCCAACAATGTCGAAGCACTCTTCATCGTGGCGCAGGCTGCCCTCGATGCACAGGACTTTACGCGCGCCCGCGCAAAAGCTGAGGCCGCAGCACGCATAGAGCCGCGCGAAAGCACCTTCCTGCTGCTAGCCGATATCGAAGAAGCAGAAACAGGCGATCAGGGCCGCATACGCCACTGGATGGCGCAGGCGCTGCGCGCTCCGAAAGACCACGCCTGGGTCGCGGATGGCGTCGTATCGGAAAAATGGCTGGCAGTTTCACCTGTCAACGGTCGTCTTGATGCGTTCGAGTGGAAAATACCCTTCGGCCAACTCGATGGTGCGGTTGAAGGAGTGACGGTAGACCATGCGCTCTCATCCCTGCCTGAGATCGTCATCAATGAAAAACACGATAGCATCTCGGAAGTACCCGTTGTGGCCAAGCCCGCCGTCCCTGTTGCAGAGGCCGCGAAAGGCAAACCCGTTACAGTGGTCACAACTGATCGTGCGGAAGAGGTTCAGCCCCTCACTGGCGAGGCAAAGCCCAAGCCAAAGACGGAGCCAGTACCCTTCTTTGGTGGGCTACCGGATGATCCCGGCGTCAAGAAGCCAGGTCGCCAGCCGGACGAGAAAACCCGCCTCAATTTGTTTTGATCGATTTCAAGGAAAATCATGTTCGATCGCATCCAGTCATTTTTCCAGAACCTTGGCCAGAGCGGATCGTCAAAGGACTTCGCTCCTGACGATTTGAGGGTCGCAGTTGCCGCACTCTGTTATCAGGTGATGGAAGCCGATGGCACGGTGTCCGATGTCGAGCGTCGGCGTTTGCGCGAACTGCTTCAGGAGCACTACAAGCTGAGCGCCGGCAACCTCGATGCCTTAATGGATGCCGGACGTGAGGCAGGAAGCGAGGCGGTCGATTACTACCGCTTCACAGCCGACATCAACCGCCACCTTGACGAAGACCAGCGCATCGAACTCATCGGCATTCTCTGGGATATCGTCTATGCGGATGGTGAGCGCAACGAGATGGAAGATCACGTCATCTGGCGCGTGGCCGACCTTTTGGGCGTGTCCGTCAGGGACCGCGTCTTGCAACGCCAGCAAGCCGCAACCCATGTGAACATTTCAGACGAAAATGAACATCAGAAAGACACCGTCTGACCGTCCTCGACCATCCACGCATGATGATTGACTGGTGCGTGCTACCGGTCAGGCCGGTGCGACTGTATCGACGGCTTGACGATTTCGTAACGGTGTAAAGGCACGAAAAGCCTTGCAAACCAACGACCACTTGCCGGTTGGCCTGCGAATGACTAAATGTCATCCAACAACGATATGGAGACATTGATGCTTGCCCTGTTTCAGACAATCGATCTGGCTTTGAACCTTTATACCTGGGTGCTGATTCTCAGTGCCATTTTCTCCTGGCTCTATGCCTTCAATGTCATCAATTCTTCCAACCAATTCGTCAGTGCGATTGGCAGCTTTCTGTACAACGTCACAGAGCCGGCGCTGAGACCCATCCGTCGCGTCCTGCCAAATTTGGGTGGCATCGATATTTCGCCGATCATCCTGCTGCTTCTGATTTTCTTCATCCGCTCACTGATGTGGAACACGATCTATCCGCTGGTCGCCTAAATCGTCTCCATCGACATAAAAAATCCTCCGGATCGATGCGACCCGGAGGATTTGTCATTTGAACTGATGTTTGAAAGCTTAGATCAAGCCTGCGACTTGTAGCGCTCGATAGCTTCAACGATGAGCTTCTTGGCGACGTCAACGTTCTGCCAACCGCCCATCTTCACCCACTTGCCGGGCTCCAGATCCTTGTAGTGCTCAAAGAAGTGCTCGATCTGCTTCAGCGTGATCTCAGGCAGGTCCGTGTAGTTCTGGACCTTGTCGTAGCGCTGCGTCAGCTTTGGCGCAGGAACAGCCAGAATCTTCTCGTCCTTGCCGCCGTCGTCTTCCATGATCATGACGCCGATTGGGCGAACATTGATCACGCAGCCGGGAACCAGAGGACGGGTGTTGCAGATCAACACGTCGATTGGGTCGCCATCCTCAGACAGGGTGTGCGGCACGAAGCCATAGTTACCCGGATAGGTCATCGGGGTGTAGAGGAAACGGTCAACGACCAGCGCGCCTGCTTCCTTGTCCATCTCGTACTTGATCGGGTGGCCACCAACAGGAACCTCCACGATCACATTGATATCGTCTGGCGGGTTCTTGCCGATAGAAATAGCATCGATACGCATTCGGTTTCCCTCGATTAGGTGGGTTGAACTGCCATGTCGATACTGGGAAAGTCGACGCTTTGCAACATAAGCATCAACTACAAGCACGATTATTGCACGATACGCGCTTCTGAAACAGGCTCTGTGAAGAGCCCGTCGAGCGACAACAATCGAGAGATATCAAAGATCGATGATGGTACCGCGACCGTCATTCCATACGCGCATGTTCTGCTGCTCGCGGTGGCGCGGATTGACGGGGATGGGGGCCGGTTTGAGGCGCGCAGAGAACAGGCGCACCGCGCTGAACACTGCGAGGACACCAACCAGCGCGACCGTCAAGGAAGCGGTGAAGAGTGCGGCCAAAGCCAGAATTGCGATGCTGGAAGCCGCGAAGAAGAATGTACGAATGCCCTGCATGATCCAAACCTTTCTGTCCAGACGAATGTGGCCCTTCTTTGCGCTGCTTGCAAGAGGATGCACACCGCCTATCTGCTTGCGATTGTCACAAAAGGTTGACACAAGTGCGGCATGGCCGATTTTTATTTCAGCAATACTGTCCGCCCACGCCGATCGCTTCTGTCTGTGCCCGCTGTAAACCTGCGCGCACTTGCAAAGCTGACGTCGCTTGATTGCGATGGCGTGATTTTCGATCTGGAAGATTCTGTCGCACCTGACATGAAGGATGAGGCCCGCGCCAATCTTCTGACGGTCTTTGCGCAAACGCCCCGTCCAGCCTATGAGACGATGATCCGCATCAACCCCCTCTCCACCGAGGCGGGGAAAAGCGACCTGGTGGCGGCTCTCACTTGCGCACCAGATGCCATACTGCTTCCAAAGGTGGAGCAGCTCTCGCACATTCAGGATGTGGCAGATGCGCTGGCAGAGGCCGATGCCCCTGAAGGCCTCAAGATCTGGGCGATGATCGAAACCCCGAAAGGTGTGCTGAACGTCGCGTCCATTGCCGAAGCTTCACACACACAAGGATCACGGCTTGGCGGCTTCGTGGTTGGCCTCAATGATCTGCGCAAGGAAACCCGCGTTCCGGCTGAGCCTGGCCGCACCTATCTGGTGCCCTGGTTGATGCAGACGGTACTGGCCGCCCGCGCCTACGGCCTTGAAGTCATCGACAGCGTTTGCAATGAATTCCGGGATCTCGATGCCTTTGCCGCAGAATGCGAGCAGGGCCGCGCCATGGGTTTTGACGGCAAGATGCTGATCCATCCGGCCCAGATCGAGGCGGCAAACCGGGCATTTGCGCCGGATGAGCAGGCATTGGCGGAGGCGCGCGAGGTGATTGCCGCTTTCGCAGATCCAAAATCTGTGGGATTGAATGTCATCAACTCCAATGGACGGATGATCGAGCGACTGCATGTCGAGCCGGCTGAACGGCTGGTGGCCATGGCCGAGATCATCGCCCGAAGAAAGGCAGAGAAAGCATGAAAGTCTACCGTTTCATCACCGGCCCTGACGACTCCAAGTTTTGTCATCGCGTCACTGAAGCGCTCAACAAGGGTTGGGAACTTGCGGGATCACCGACCTACGCCTTCAATGCGGCAACCGGCGTCATGCACTGCGGACAGCCGGTGATTAAGACCGTTGAAGGCAAGGAATATCACCCGGATATGAAGCTCGGCGAGCAATAGGCTTCAATCTGGCAACAAGAGCGATGAATCAACGATCCGTCGCTTCCTCATCCGCACCTTCCTCAATGCGTTCCATGTCGTCATCTGACAGACCGAAATGATGGCCGATTTCATGGATCAGCACGTGGGTGATGATATCGCCCAGGGTCTCCTCATTTTCGGCCCAGTAATCCAGAATCGGCCGACGATAGAGGATGATCCGGTTGACCATCTCACCAGTGTCCATGGTGAAGCGTTCTGAAATGCCACGGCCTTCGAACAGGCCGAGCAGATCGAATGGCGTCTCGAGCGCCATATCCTCGAACACCTCATCGGTCGGGAAATCCGCGATCTCGATGATCAGGTCCTTGGTCAGGGCGCGAAACTCGTCGGGCAAATGGCCATATGCCTCGATGGCAAGCGATTCAAAGGCTGAAAGTGTCGGCGCGTGGCGATCCCGCCAATCGTCGGTTTTATCAATGCGGGCCATTTCTGCTCCTTGTTGAGAGGCCCATATAAACCCTCGTCAATCAAATTTCGAGGCCTGTTTGCCACAACTGTGAAAATCTAATGAGATTCTCGCCCGAAAGCCATGTTTTCAACCTCTGGACGACCTTGACAGAAATAGGCTTCTCGCGTATCCCGCAACCAAATTGAGGGCGTATTCCGTCTTCCGTTCACACCGCCTTTTAAAAAGCGGTTTCACCGGCCTGGGTTTCAAGAGGCATTGAAGCTTCGCAATCCAGGCTACTCGACTGATAAAAAGACGGCCAGACCGCATTTGCGGGCAGAGCCGGAACGAACATGAAAGGGTAAAAAATGTTCGCAGTCATCAAGACCGGCGGTAAGCAGTACCGTGTAGCGGCCAACGACGTGCTCACAATTGAAAAGTTGGAAGCAGAAGCTGGCGCAACAGTAGAATTCACCGAAGTTCTCGTGATCGGCGTTGGCGCTGACGCACAGTTCGGCGCTCCTTTCGTTGCTGGTGCAACGGTCAAGGCTGAAGTTGTCGAACACAATCGCGGCAAGAAGGTCATCGCCTTCAAGAAGCGTCGTCGTCAGAACTCCAAGCGTACGCGCGGTCATCGTCAGCATCACACCGTCGTCCGTATCACGGACATCGTTGCAGCCTAATCGGCGCGACACGGGAAACTAGGTTTTAAAGGAGAAATCCAATGGCACATAAAAAAGCTGGTGGTTCATCGCGTAACGGTCGCGATTCGAATTCCAAGCGCCTTGGCGTGAAGAAGTTCGGCGGCGAAGCCGTCATTCCAGGCAACATTATTCTGCGTCAGCGCGGAACTCAGTGGCATCCAGGCGCCAATGTTGGCCTTGGCAAGGACCACACGATTTTCGCACTGACAGCCGGCAACGTGTCCTTCCGCTCGAAGGCAAACGGCCGCGTATACGTATCTGTGGCCCCGAAAGCCGAAGCAGCAGAATAAGCCGGTCGCGTCATATGCAGCCGGTGTCCCAATGACCCGGCTGAGACGTAACAGGTTCAGTCATAAAAAAGGGGAGTTGGGGCACCACCCAACTCCCCTTTTTTCTTAACCTCATGGAGGGACTGAACCATGCAAGCTGAATTGTTAAGGGAAGACCAATTACGGTCACCCGAAGAACGGCCAAGGCCGGACCGGTCAAGGACCGATTGCCCCGTCTTATTATCGCAAAGGCTCGTTTTGCGCGCGCCTCACGAAGAAGACATGGACGCCCTTGCCCATCTTGCCAACAACGCCAATATTGCGACCATGGTGTCGCGTATGCCGCATCCTTATACGGCCAAAGATGCCGCGGATTTCGTGCGACGTGCGAAAGCGGGCGAGATTGGCAAGTGCGTCTATGCCATTACCCGCATGGACAACGGCGAATTTCTGGGTTGCTGCGGGCTTGAACAGCACGACGACCAGAAGACGCTCGAAATGGGCTACTGGCTGGGCGAACCCCACTGGAACAAGGGCTACACCACCGAAGCCGCCCATGCCCTGATCGACATGGCCTTCCGCACGCGTGACATCGAACAGATCGATGCGCGCTGCCGCGTCACCAACATTGCCTCGCGCCGCGTCATACAAAAGTGCGGTTTCCAGCTTCAAGGTTCCGGCATGGTCGCCTCATTGGCGCTCGGCGGCATGATGCCGGTTGAATGGTACCGGCTGGACCGCAAGACATGGGTTTCGCTGCGAAGCTGGGGAGACACACGATGAGTATGGTTCACGCGACACAGCCACAAGACCCGGCGACCAAGGGCCAGACGATCAAAACCCGTCGGCTCGTGCTGCGTCCACAACAGCTTTCCGACGCCGGAAGCATTGCCGAGGCACTGAGCGACTTTCAGGTCGCACGGATGTTGAGACGCATTCCCGCACCCTACCATAGGCAGGATGCGCTGGAATGGTTGATCATGCGAACGGTCGGCACCGCGCCGGGGTGGGATTTCGCCATCACCTGCGCCGATGATACCCTTATCGGCGTTGTTTCCGTGGAAGAACGGGATGGCGAATGGCAACTCGGTTATTGGCTGAACCCTGCGCATTCGGGCAAGGGTTATATGACGGAAGCGGCATCGGCCGTGACGGAGCGTTTCTTCCAGCACATGCCGGATGAGACCCTTTATTCCGGCGTGTTTGCTGATAACGCCGCCTCGCTGCGCGTGCAGGAAAAGCTCGGCTTTAGGGTCATCGGCTGCCATGAAATCTATGCCGCCTCGCGCTCCACCATGGTCACACATATCGACACCGCCGTGACCGCACGGACATTTCGACCGTCACGCGCATAGATAACATCAACAAGGCCGGTTTTTCGTGAACCGGCCTTGTGCTACAGGCTCTAAAATCACGATAATCTTTGACCTTGAGGACGCGCCCCTATATTTGGAGCGTCAGACCCTTTTTTTAAAGCAAGCCCGCACATTGACTGCTGGACTTGCCACTAAGCTGACAGAACGGCCACGACGATGAAATTTCTCGATGAAGCAAAAGTCTATATCCGATCCGGTGATGGCGGCGCAGGTGCCGTTTCTTTCCGCCGTGAAAAGTTCATCGAATTCGGCGGCCCCGATGGCGGTGATGGCGGGCGCGGTGGCGATGTATGGGTAGAGGTCGTCAATGGCCTCAACACGCTGATCGATTTCCGCTTCCAGCAGCACTTCAAGGCGACCATTGGCCAGCACGGCATGGGCCAGGGACGCACTGGCGCTAAAGGTGCCAGTGTGGTGTTGCGGGTACCCGTTGGCACTCAGATTTTTGAAGAAGACAATGAAACGCTGATTATTGACCTGACCAAGGAAGGCCAGCGTTTTCGCCTGGCGGCCGGCGGTAATGGCGGCTTCGGCAATGCCTATTTCAAGTCCTCCACCAATCAGGCCCCCACGCACGCCAATCCGGGCCTTGCTGGTGAGGAGAAGATGATATGGCTTCGCCTGAAGCTGATTGCCGATGCGGGTCTGGTCGGCCTTCCCAATGCGGGAAAGTCCACATTTCTTGCTACTGTCACCCGGGCGCGCCCGAAAATAGCGAACTATCCCTTCACCACATTGCACCCCAATCTGGGTGTCGCCACGATTGACGGTCGGGAATTCGTTCTGGCCGATATTCCAGGCCTGATCGAAGGCGCGCATGAAGGCGTGGGCATCGGCGACCGTTTCCTGGGGCACGTTGAGCGCACCCGTGTTCTGCTGCACCTCGTTTCTGCGCAGGAAGAGAATGTCGGTAAGGCTTACAAGACCGTCAAGCGTGAGCTTGCTGCCTATGGCGGTGGGTTGACCGACAAGCCTGAGATCGTAGCCCTTTCTCAGATCGACGTGCTGGACGAAAAGGAATTGAAGAAGAAGGCGAAGGAACTGGAGAAGGCCTGTGGCCGCCCACCGCTTCTTCTGTCTGCTGCTGCCCATATCGGCATGGTCGAAACCCTTCGCGAGCTGCGCGATATCATCGTGTCCGATAGCCGTGGCGGTGATACCGCCATGCCAGACCGCTCCATGCCGGTTGAAGACGAGCTAGAGGATGGAGACGACCGCCTATGACACCGGTGCGAAAGCCGCTCGGTAGCCATCACCGCATCGTCATCAAGATCGGCTCTGCCCTTCTCGTTGACCGTGCCAGTGGCCTGAAAAAGGAATGGTTGGACGCGATCTGCGAGGATATCGCAGCGCTGAAAGCCAATGGTGCCGATGTTCAGGTCGTATCGTCAGGCGCCATCGCCCTTGGTCGCACCGTGCTTGGCCTCCCCTCCGGCGCACTGAAGCTTGAGGAAAGCCAGGCCGCAGCGGCAGTGGGTCAGATCGCTCTGGCCCGTGCATGGTCTGAAAGTCTTTCGAAATATGAGATTGTCGCAGGTCAGATCCTGCTGACCCTTTCCGACACCGAAGAGCGCCGCCGCTATCTCAACGCCCGTGCGACGATCAACCAGCTGCTGAAAATCGGCGCTATCCCGATCATCAACGAGAATGATACGGTCGCGACCACGGAAATTCGCTATGGCGATAATGACCGCCTAGCCGCACGCGTGGCGACCATGACCGGCGCAGACCTCCTGATCTTGCTCTCGGATATTGACGGCCTCTACACCGCACCGCCGCATCTCGATCCTAACGCACAGTTTCTGGAAACGATTGCCGAAATCACCCCCGACATCGAAGCCATGGCTGGTGGCGCAGCGTCTGAACTTTCGCGTGGCGGCATGCGCACCAAGATCGATGCGGGCAAGATTGCAACGGCTGCCGGTTGCGGCATGATCATCGCATCCGGCAAGACGCTCAACCCGCTGAAAGCCATCGAAAACGGAACACGTTCTTCATGGTTTGCACCTTCGGGGACGCCTGTTACGGCCCGCAAGACGTGGATTGCCGGGCAGCTTCAGCCTGTCGGGGAATTGCATGTGGATGCGGGTGCTGAAAAGGCGCTCTATGATGGCAAGAGCCTCCTGCCTGCGGGTGTAACGCTGGTGAAGGGCAATTTCGGTCGCGGGGATGCGGTTGTTATCATCGGCTCGCAAGGCCGGGAAATCGCCCGTGGTCTGGCAGGCTACGATGATGACGAGGCACGGCAAATCAATGGCCACAAGTCCACCGAGATCGAAGCGATCCTCGGCTATGTCGGTCGTGCCGCGATGATCCATCGCGACGATCTTGTGATGACGGGTGCGTCCGTCAAAGTGAAATATGCAAATAAGGATGAGGTCGATGCCTGAACAGGCCGTGAAGCAGAGCCATGATATCGAAACGCTGATGCTGTCCATCGGCGCTCAGGCAAAAGCTGCTTCCCGACCGTTGTCCATTGCCAGCACCGATCAGAAAAACCGGGCTTTGCTGGCTATGGCATCCGCAATCAAGGCGTCCGAGGCGAAGATTCTCGACGCCAATGCCAGGGATGTCGCAGCCGCAGAAATTGCGGGCGTTGCCGCCTCTTTCATCGACCGTCTGAAACTGGATGCTTCGCGCATCGCCGCGATTGCCGACGGCATTCGCTCCATCGCAGCACTGCCAAACCCCGTTGGTGAGGTGATTGCGGCATGGGATCGGCCCAATGGTCTGAAGATCGAGCGGGTCCGCACGCCGCTCGGCGTTATCGGCGTGATCTATGAAAGCCGCCCGAATGTGACGGCTGACGCAGGTGCGCTTTGTCTCAAAGCCGGCAATGCGGTGATCCTGCGCGGCGGTTCGGACTCGCAATATTCATCGCGTGCCATCCACGCCTGCCTTGTGGAAGGTCTGAAGATTGCAGGCCTTCCAGAGCATGCCATCCAGCTCGTGCCCGTCACCGATCGCGCCGCTGTCGGCAGCCTGTTGGGTGGACTTGGCGGCACGGTGGACGTCATCGTGCCCCGTGGTGGCAAGAGCCTCGTTGCTCGTGTTCAGTCGGAAGCGCGGGTACCTGTCTTTGCGCATCTTGAGGGCATCTGCCACGTCTATGTCGATAAATCGGCTGATCTGGACATGGCGCGCAAGGTGGTGCTGAACTCCAAAATGCGCCGCACCGGCATTTGCGGCTCGGCGGAAACCTTGCTCATCGATAGCGCGGCTGTCGCCACACATCTTGCACCACTGGTCAATGTGCTGATCGACGGCGGCTGTGAGGTTCGTGGATCGCAGGCCGTGATGGATGCGGTCAGCGGCGTTACGGCAGCAACCGAGGAAGACTGGCGCACGGAATATCTGGACGCGATCATTTCTGTGGCTGTGGTTGATGGTATCTCCGGTGCCATCGCCCATATCGGCACCTATTCCTCCAACCACACCGAAGCTGTCATCGCTGAAGACCCTGAAGTCGTTGAGCGTTTCTTCAACGAGATCGATTCGGCCATTCTACTTCACAACGCCTCGACCCAATTTGCCGATGGTGGCGAGTTTGGCATGGGCGCGGAAATCGGCATCGCCACGGGCAAGATGCACGCGCGCGGGCCTGTCGGTGTGGAGCAACTGACATCCTTCAAATACCGTGTGCATGGCACCGGCCAGACACGGACCTGATATTGACCGCGGATCATGGCCTCGACAAGCGCTACCTGACCATGCCGCATACCGAGCGCGGCATGGTGATCGGCCTGTTCGGCGGCTCGTTCAACCCGCCCCATGCGGGCCATGCGCTGGTAGCAGAAATTGCCTTGCGGCGTCTGGGTCTCGACCAGCTCTGGTGGATGGTCACACCCGGCAATCCGTTGAAGAACAGGGCCGAGCTTGCGCCTCTGGCAACGCGCATCAACGCATGCGAGGCGCTGGTTTCCGATCCACGCATCAAGATAACAGCCTTCGAGCAATCCTTCGGCGTGACCTATACTGCCAATACCCTTCGCCTCATCAAGGCCAAGAACCCGCTTGCCCGTTTCATCTGGATCATGGGTGCGGATAATCTTCGCAGCTTTCACCGCTGGCAGAACTGGCGCAAGATCGCCGAGACATTTCCCATCGCGGTCATCGACAGGCCGGGTGCCACGCTCGCCTATCTCTCTTCTACGATGGCGCAGGCCTATAGCCAGGCGCGTGTGGATGAAGATGATGCTGGCATTCTATGGACGAAAACAGCGCCTGCATGGATGTTCATCCATGGCCCACGGTCCACATTGAGCTCCACGGCCCTGCGCAACGCGCAAAGCTGAATGGGCAAATTCTAGCCTTTACGCGCATCTTGAAAAGTTAACGCTTTGATGCCACCTTTATTCTGTGGCGCACAGAATCGCGTGCCACAGTATCTGGTTTGTCATTTTGAGAGGAAAACAACTGACAACAGTGCACACCAAGGGAAGAGCTTTCAGCGCTATCCCAAAGAGCATGGAGAGTGGCGTTGATGCCGCCCGT
>NZ_JXQV01000050.1 GCF_000834635.1 Agrobacterium tumefaciens | reverse complement strand
AACGCCCCAGCGCCAATGGTACTCCGTCTTAAGACGCGGGAGAGTAGGTCGCTGCCAGGTCTGCAAAACGCAACGCATCATAAAACAATCTTCTCAATCACATTCCTTCGGCCCAGCCGATACTAAGGGTCGCGAAAGCGGCCTTTATGCGTTTAAGCACTTAGCTCATAGGCGGATGTCGTTCCCCTCGAGTTCTAACAACGGTATTTTGGCTAATGCCAAAAACCGGACCGGATACGCAAACTCTTCGAGTTTGCTCTGCCGCGAAAATCCCATCGGGATTTACGCTGGTAACGCGGGGTGGAGCAGCCCGGTAGCTCGTCAGGCTCATAACCTGAAGGCCGCAGGTTCAAATCCTGCC
>NZ_JXQV01000005.1 GCF_000834635.1 Agrobacterium tumefaciens | reverse complement strand
TTCTGCCGTCTTCTGGCCAATCTGCCAGGGGCCGTCCATTTCGTTGCCCAGGCACCAGAGTTTGACGTTCCAAGGCTCCTCACGACCATTCTTGCGGCGCAGATCCGACCAATAGCTGCCGCCCGGATGATTGACGTATTCGAGGAAGGCGCGGGCTTCGTCTAGGCCACGCGAGCCGAGATTGACGGCCAGCATCATTTCGGTGTTTGCGGCCTTTGCCCAATCGGCAAATTCATGGATGCCGACCTGGTTCGACTCGGACGTATGCCATGCGAGATCAAGGCGGACAGGCCGGTCTTCGCGCGGGCCGATGCCATCTTCCCAATTATAGGCCGAGACGAAGTTGCCGCCGGGATAGCGCACGACGGGAACATCCAGTTCGCGCACGAGGTCAATCACATCCTGCCGCATGCCGTTAGCGTCTGCAGTAGGGTGATCGGGTTCATAGATGCCAGTGTAGACCGCGCGGCCGAGATGTTCGACGAAAGAGCCGTAAAGACGTGGGTCGATCGTGCTGATTTTGAAGTCGCGGTGAACGGTGCCAACTGCCCGCATGGTGAATTCCCCCTCTTTGTATCCACTTTATGGATATATATCATAATTGGCGATATGATACACGGGATCATCCAGACGTCAATCCGGCAATATTTGTTTGAACAGGGGTGTTTTTTCAGGTCTTGACGCGCAGGACGATGTCCTGGTCGTAATTGCCGAAGCCGCGACCGAAAATATTGATTCCACCGGGGTGCTCTGCCGTATCGGGCACCTCTATCCGCAGCCGGATAGACCGGTGCTGGAGGAGGTCGAGATCGTCAAGATTGGTATCGGAGACACGGACGCCGTCAATGAAGGTGCCACCTTCGGTGACGCGAAAGCTCTTCAGAACACCGTACTGACTGCCGCGCAGCTTCCACCAGTCAGGCGTAAATTTGCCCCGGTGGTCGCCGAAATCGCCAGGCGAGGTCCATGTGGCTATCGGCTGGCCATTGATCGATATGGTGATGTCGGAGGGCCAGTTTGCAGAGGTTCCTGGCACTTCCGACGACAGCTCCATCAACAGCTCCAGTTCCCGCACGGGAGCGCCTTTGATGCGGGCATTGTTGGGAAACTGGTAGTCGACATAGCCCCGCGTGAACCACACAAGTCCTGCCTTCATGCGCTCTGGCGACAGGAATGTATCGGGATTGTCGAGATAGCCGATGATCGCCTCATTCGAGCACATGCCGCAGGGCGCAAACACCTCATAGCCACTGTAAAGGCCGACCGGCATCGCGACCTCGATGGTCTCGTCAACCGTCTCGCTTGGGCGGGAGAAGCTGAGCACGATCTCATCATGCGCGGCGTGACAGATCTTCTGGTTTCCCTTGCGTGCCTTCTGAACCTCGGTGCGGATCAGCCCCGCCTCTTCCATCTGGTTTATATGCGTTGAGGTTGTCGATTGCGGCAGGTCGAGCAGCTCGGCGATCTCATTGACATTGAGAGAACCCTTCGCGTGAAGGATCTTCAATATGGAAAGGCGGGCGGGCGCGGCAAGGCATTTTAGAACCTCGGCACCGTCATCCGGCGTGATCATCAGAAAACGGCTGCTCAATTGTTCACCTCTCTTGATAGAGGATATGTATCAAAAATCTGGATGGAAACAAGTGTCAGTCGCGCTACGGATTGAGATTATCAAACCGACTGGACAACAGCCATCTAGCATGGCCAGATAGGTAAGCTGCCGGCTACCCATCGGGTGACCTCGGCGAGAGCGTGAGACTGTTTCCTTTATTCGTTATCGAGAGGATGCCTGTCGTGGTCATTGATGTCGGACTGTCAGGTCGCTCCGCGACCTCGCGCTTGGGATATACAACCGTCCATTCGCTGGAGGATGGCATGCGTCTCATGAACGGCTGGCGGCTGGAGCTTATGCAGATGTCGCCCGGACGGATCGAGTATTCTCTCTCAGCCATGCAATTCGGCCATTTCCAGATTTTTCGCGAGAAAACGGACAAGATGTTGCTGAAGCGGGGGCTCAGCTGGTCCGGTTCGCTGATTTTCAGCCTGGCTGTGAATGCAGAGGGCACCGGCTGGCTCTCCGGGCATGAGGTGGACCCGGAGATCAGCCTGATGGTGGATGGGCAAAGGCTGCCCGAGATTCTGACGCCGCACGCCCTTGATCTGGTCTATATCGCGGTGGATCGACAATGGCTTGCCAGCCGGGTGGGCGATCGTGGTTATGGCCAGCTGGCCGAGCGAATTCGCAGCTGTTCCTCGATTGCGCTTTGGCATGCTCGTAGCGCACGTCTGGACAGGCTGTTTACCTGCCTGTTTGACGATGGTCCCCGCGTGTCCGCCGCACAGTCAGAGATTTCGCCCGATCTTTCACTGGCCGAAAACCTCGTTCTCGATCACCTCATCGCTGCGCTGACCTCAAGCCACAAGGTTGAGCCCATGCGCGAAACCAGCAACAAGCAATTGATTGATCGCGCACGCATGATGTTGATGGAAAACACCAACGAACCACCGACTGTCGCGGAGGTGGCAACGCATCTCGGTATCAGCAGAAGGCATTTGCAAACCTGCTTCAATCGTTCGGTTGGCCTGTCGGCAAAGGAGTTCGTGCGTGCTGAACGTTTGAACCGGGTGCGCTTGGAACTCTGCAATGCCCGTCGGGACTGTCGTGTCATTTCCATCGGTGACGTTGCTGCAGCCTGGGGGTTCTGGCATCTCAGCCGCTTTGCCGCCGATTACCGTGACATGTTCGGGGAACTGCCGTCCGAAACACTGCGGCCCACCGAGAAAAACACGCAGTGATAGTTTAATCGGATAACCACTTCCCAAAACGGATAACGCAAAGAGTAATTGCGTTTTTACTATCTCCCCATTGGTTCATTCAAGAAACCTGGGGAACGACGATGTATATTTTTCAGCGCGCGATCAATCGCGCCACCCTTTCGCTTGCCTCCATTCTATCTGTCACCTCTCTTGCCATCTCGCCGGCTCATGCGGTTGAGCAGGGCGGTACCATTACGCCGATGGGAATCACGGATTTCAGCGCAGGCATGCTTCCACCGCCTTCGCCCTATGGCACGGTAGGGGTGCGTACCTCCTACTACTCCGCGAAAACGCTGAGGGACGCCAAGGGCGACAAGATTCCGAACGACTTTGAACTTGACGTCAAGTCTGTCTCGCTCGCCTATTTCTACATGACCGAGTGGGAGCTTTTTGGAGCGTCGGTTGGCTTCGGTGGTATTCTGCCGCTCATCGATATTGAAGGCAGCGTGAACGTTGCAACGCCTTTTGGGCAACTTGCAATCGAAGGCAGCGATTTCGGATTGGGCGACGTGGACATCTTTCCCCTCATGCTCGCCTGGCAGGCACCGCCAAATCTGTTCGTCAATGCCGGTCTTCAGGTGCAATTGCCGACCGGCGACTATGACGTATCCAAGGCCTTCAATGCAGGCGTCAATCACTGGACGATCACGCCATTTCTTGCCGGGACTTACATCACCGATTCTGGCTTCGAAGTTTCCACAAATGTGACGGTGAACTTCAACACGGTGAACCCCGATACCGATTACACGAGCGGCATCGAGTACCGACAGGAATTTGGCGTTGGTCAGCATATCGGCCCCTGGACGGCAGGCGTGGGAGGCTATGTCTACCAGCAGATCAGCGATGACAAGGGTCCGGGCTCCGGTGATGGCAATCGCGCCCGCGTCTTTGCTGTTGGGCCTGCAGTAAACTTCTTCCAGCCCGGCCTGCCCATGGTCTCGCTGCATGCGTTCAAGGAATTCGGTGCGGAAAACCGCGCAGAAGGCTACAATGTCGCCCTGCGTCTCTCCATGACCTTTTGAGGAGGATGACCCATGTCACTGTCCACCTCACAACCGCGCACAGCAACCGGAAAGCAGGGCCTGATCATTCAGCTTGCCAGCAGCCTGACCATCATGGGTTCGGTCATGATTGCCCCGATGCTGCCGAAGATTACCGAGGAATTTTCGGCATCCACGCCCGGTTCGCTTGAACTGATCCCGCTGATCGTGGCCGGGCCTGCATTGGCAATCACGCTGTTTGCACCGATTGCCGGCTTGCTGGCAGACCGGTTTGGCCGCAAGTCGATGCTCATCATCGGATGCCTGCTCTACGCGCTCTTCGGGTTTATGCCCGCCTTGCTGTCCGATCTGCACCTCATCCTGGGATCGCGCCTGCTGTTTGGCTGTGCCGAAGCCATCATCATGACGTGCTGCACCACGCTTATTGCCGATTACTGGGCCCCGTCTGAACGCATGCGCTACATCAACCGGCAGGTCATAACCATCGGCATCGTCGGTGCACTGTTTTTCGTCATCGGCGGCATTGCTGGTGAAGGTTCCTGGCGCACGCCATTCTACCTCTATCTCGCACCGCTCCTGTTGCTGCCTGCAATCGCTACCATGCTGTGGGAGCCGGATCGCCGTGCCGAGGAAACCGGTTCGTCGACGGCTTCCGCCCCGGCCGGGCTCGGCCTGACCATCGCCAGTGCCTATTTCCTCGTTTTTGCCGGCATGGTGACATGCTTTGTGGTGACGGTGATGATGCCGACAGTGTTGGTGTTGATCGGCGTGACGTCTACCTCACTGATTGGTGCGGCGGCTGGCCTTTCCATTCTCTCAACCCTGGGCGGCTCCATCGCATGGCCTGCCCTGCGGGATCGGATTGGCATTGCAGGCGTCAATGCCGTTATGCTGTCGCTGATGGCAGCGGCGCTCTTCGTTCTCGCGCTTGCGCCATCCTATCAGGTTGCGCTGATTGCCATGGTCCTTCAAGGGCTCGGTGCCGGGTTCCTTGTGTCCAATGCCTCGCTGCCTCTGTTGCTGAAGCTTCCGCCCAGGCTGCGTGCCCGTGGGGTCGGCGGGTTCACGTCCTGCCTCTATCTAGGCCAGTTTTCCAGCCCGCTGATCATCGTGGCACTGGCTGGCTTCTTCGGTGGCATGCCGGTCGGCCTCTCCTCGGCCATCATCACCTGGGCCTGCTTTACCGTGGTGATTGCAAGCCTGTGGGCTGCTGTCGGATTGTCGCGCGGTCGGCAGGCCATCCATACTGCATCTGCCGGCTGATGCATTTACTTCGTGAAGGCGACTGGGAAACCGGTCCGCCTTCACACCCATGTCAAGGAAAGGCTATTAGAAAATGAATATGTCCGCACAGACCGCACCGTCCGATGGCCTTGCGTTGGCCGAGCAGATCCGCAAGGGCATCTTGAGCCCCGGTGAAGCACTGAACGATGCCATCGAGCGGGTTAAGAAGGTCAACCCGCAACTCAACGCCATCGCCGAAGAACTGTTCGAGCAGGCGGCGGAACGGGTGGCGAGCGGGCCGATTGAAGGCCCATTCGGTGGCGTGCCGATCCTCGTCAAGGACCTTTTCACGCCGGTTGTGGGCGCGCGGATGACGAACGGTTCCCTGCTGTGCAAGGATGTGGTGGCACCCTTCGATGCAGAACTCGTCACCCGCATCCGCAAGGCCGGGTTCACCATTTTCGGAACCACGACGTCGCCGGAATTCGGCAGTTCCTATACGACGGAGTCGCGTCTGTTCGGCGCAAGCCGCAATCCCTGGTCTATTGATCACATCTGCGGTGGATCGAGCGGCGCGGCGGCTGCCATGGTTGCCGCACGCGTTTCTCCGATTGCCCATGGCAATGATGGCGGCGGTTCGCTGCGCGTTCCAGCCTCAGCCTGCGGCGTATTCGGCCTGAAGCCTTCGCGTGGGCTGACCCCCATGGGGCCTGCCGTGGGCGAAGGCTGGGCAGGCATGAGCACGAGCCATGTGATCACGCTTTCGGTGCGCGACAGTGCAGCAGTACTGGACCAACTGGCTGGTGCCGATCTTGGCGCACCCTATGCCGCGCCTCATTATGACGGCACGTTCCTCTCTGCAGCAACCGGTGCGCCGCCAAAGGGTCTGCGGATCGGGTTGGTCAAGCATCTGTCGCCCTGGACCAGCCACGCCGATTGTGTTGACGCTGTGTCGAACACGGCCAAGCTCTGCGAAGATCTCGGTCATCACGTCGAAGAGGTGGCGCTGCCCGTCGATGCGCTGGAATTCTACGATACCGTTTTCACGATTATCGGTTCGCAGACCCGCAGCATGCTGACCATGATGGGCCGCATGGCAGGCCATCCGATGGACGAACAGGCGCTGGAGCCGCGCCACCGGCTGTTGCTACAGAAAAAGGGTCAGATGAGCGGCGCAGATTACAGCGCGGCCGTGGACTATCTGCACGCATTCGGACGCCGAATGGGCGGCCTCATGAACCGGTTCGATGTGATCCTGTCGCCAACAATGGCCCAGCCTCCGGCTTTGATCGACACGATGAAAGTGGACGAACATCAGTCTATTGGGGATCTCATCGAGACCTTCCATTCCTTCTCGCCCTTCACCGCGCTGTTCAATGCCAGCGGCCAGCCAGCCATGTCCGTTCCGCTGCACTGGAATGCGCAAGGCCTGCCCATCGGCTCCCATTTCGCCGCAGCCTTCGGTGGCGAGCGCCTGCTTTATGCGCTGGCTGCCCAACTGGAACTGGCGCAACCCTGGGCGCGTCGCGTGCCACCACTCTCTGCGCTCTGAACGAGCGTTGACGAGCCTGCTCTTCCCAGTGAGCAGGTGACGCCCGGGGCAGACACACTCCGGGCGTTGGCATGTTTATCCAGCGCGTGTTGATGGCCTGTTATGGATGCGATCGCACACTCGAATACATGCCGGTACTTCTGAATTCGCTGGGATTGATACCATAGAGCCGCCGAAAGACTTTGGAAAAGTAATTCGGGTCTTCAAAGCCGCAGCGCACAGAGACCTCTTTGATGGGCATGTTGGCGGCGGTCGTCAAAAGTTTGGCCGCACGCCGAAGCCGCCTTTGCAAAACGAATTCGGCTGGCGGCAGACCTTCATTGGCCGCGAAAATCCGGGAAAAATGCGCCCGGCTGAGACCAGCAACGGCGGCAAGATCATTGACGGACAGGCTCTGGTCCAGATGGCTATCGATGTAACTGAGCACTTGCTGCATCGTGCGGTATTCGCCACCGAATGAGGGGTGAGAGCCGAACACATCGTCATAAAGCACCATAGCCGCTTCATAAGCGACCGCTGAGGCAGCACCGGGTGTTTCAGCGCCGTTGACGAGACGCGAGCAACATTGCGCGAGATGATCGATGGTATCGGCCTGAAGCTTGATGACCGGTCCGGTCACAGCCTGAATATCACGATGGATGCGCAGCGCCTCCTCACCATTCATGGATATCCAGAAAAACTCCCAATGCCCGTTCTCCTCCAGCCAATACCGGTGGTTATGGGGGATGAGCAGAAGCAAGGTTTCACCTGGTCCGACGGCGTAAGTGTTGTTCTCATATCGCAGGTTTCCCTTGCCGCTGATGCAGTGCTGCAGAACGGTGAAAGGGGTCTGCCCGCGCTTGCGTCCATCCCAGTCATAACCGCTGCCGCGGCGAATTTCGTAACCGCTACTGGTGGGCATTGTGTGCAGGGTTTGCCTGCCGCGCGGCAAGGAAACCGTGCGCATGGCAGGTCCCTGATCGATCAAATCCTGCAGCACAAAATTACCCATAAAAGCATAATCCTTCTCTGGCCCTTGCGGATATTATCAGCATAATCCCGCCTCGAGGAGACGATCAAGTGGGGAATTGGGAGGGAAATCCTTGTTATTCAGTCATTGTCTAATACTATCTTCCTTCCTTCGTGATCACGTTGCCCGCCCATCTTTCGCATTCATTTCGCAAACGAAGGTGCCAACATGAGTTTCAAAATCGCTATCATTGGCGCAGGAAGTGTCGGTTTTACCAAAAAACTGTTCACCGATCTCCTGTGCGTGCCGGAATTTCGCGATGTGGAAGTCGCGCTGACCGATATCAGCCAACACAATCTTGAGATGATTAAAGCGATCCTTGATCGCATCGCAGAATCCAACGGTTTGGCGGTAAAGGTGACCGCCACGACGGAGCGCCGCCGGGCTCTGGAAGGTGCAAAATACATCATCAGTTGCGTGCGGGTTGGCGGACTTGAAGCCTATGCGGATGATATTCGTATTCCGCTGAAATACGGTATCGACCAGTGCGTTGGCGATACGATTTGTGCGGGTGGCATTCTGTATGGTCAGCGCAACATTCCCGTCATTCTGGATTTCTGCAAGGACATCCGTGAGGTCGCAGCGCCGGGTGCAAAGTTCCTGAACTATGCCAACCCCATGGCCATGAACACATGGGCGGCGATTGAATATGGCAAGGTCGATACGGTCGGCCTGTGCCACGGCGTTCAGCACGGCGCAGAACAGATTGCCGAAGTGCTGGGTGCCAAGTCTGTTTCGGAGCTGGATTACATCTGCTCCGGCATCAACCATCAGACATGGTTTGTCGATATGAAGCTGAATGGTCGCAAGATAGGCAAGGATGAATTGATTGCGGCGTTTGAAGCGCATCCGGTTTTTTCACAACAGGAAAAGCTGCGTATCGATGTGCTGAAGCGCTTCGGCGTCTATTCCACCGAAAGCAACGGTCACCTGTCCGAATATCTGCCATGGTATCGCAAGCGTCCGGATGAAATTGCCCGCTGGATCGATATGTCTGACTGGATTCACGGCGAGACCGGCGGTTATCTGCGGCATTCGACCGAAACCCGCAACTGGTTCCAGACAGAGTTTCCGCAGTTTCTGGAATCCGCATCGAAGCCTCTTGATCCAGCCAGACGCTCGAATGAACATGCCAGCCACATTCTGGAAGCGCTGGAAACGGGGCGTGTGTATCGCGGCCACTTCAACGTCAAGAATAACGGCGTCATCGCCAATCTGCCGCAGGATGCCATCATCGAATCCCCCGGTTTCGTGGACCGTTTCGGCATCAACATGGTCTCTGGCATCACCATACCGGAAGCCTGTGCTGCAACCTGCATGGCGTCGATCAATGTTCAGCGTATGTCGGTTCATGCCGCCGTTACCGGCGATATCGACCTGCTGAAACTGGCCGTTCTGCACGACCCGCTGGTGGGTGCCGTGTCGACACCGGAAGAGGTCTGGCAAATGGTCGATGAGATGGTGGTCGCGCAGGCGCGGTGGTTGCCTCAATATGCGCATGCCGTGCCCGCCGCACAGGATCGTCTGTCCAGATCCACCGTCAAGACACGTGATTGGGCAGGTGCTGCACGTCGTGATGTTCGAACGATTGAAGAATTGCGTGTTGAAAAGGCGGCACTGAAAGAAGCGGTCTGATTTATCTGCGGCAGCACCGGCGCGAGGAGGCGTCGGTGCAGCCAGTTTCTGGGAACCATCAGGGAGGGCGTGCCTGGTCGCGCCATTGGGAGGACATGACGATGCAACATAAACGCAAGATTTTCTTGAGTGCATGCCTTGGTTTCGGTGTTTCGCTGATTGCGATGAATGCCCATGCTTTTCAAACATCTGCACCGCCTGAGCCAGCGAAGTTTCCCGCTGAAGGCAAGATCAAATATGTAGAGCGCGATTCCATTCTGGAATTCAAGGCGCTGCCAAAATACAGCCAACCCGATTGGGTTTCCGAAAAATTCGAAAAGACCGGCAAGCTGCCGCCGCTGAAGGATCGTCTTCCTGAAGAGCCGCTCGTCTACAAGACCGGCAACATGCCTGACGGTGTTGGCGTTTATGGCGATACGCTGCGCCATGTCATCGGTGGGCGGCCCGAAGGCTGGAATTACATGGCTGGCCAGACGCAAGGCTGGGGCGGCATCGATATTGCGCTTTCGGAATGCCTGACACGCACCGCGCCACTGTTTCAGGTGGATGCCAAGGATACCGAGCCATTGCCAAACCTGGCCAAGAGCTGGGAATGGTCTGAGGATGGCCACAAGCTGACGATGCACCTAGTGAAGGGTGCCAAATGGTCGGATGGCGTGCCTTTCACGTCTGAAGACATCATGTTCTATTGGGAAGATGGTGTGGTCGATCCGAATGTCTCGCCGCTTGGCGGCGGTGCGTCACCGGAAGCATTTGGAGAGGGCACAACGCTTACCAAGATCGATGATTACACGGTTCAATGGACATTCAAGAGCGCCTTTCCCAAGCAGTATCTCTACACGATGGCCTACCCGAATTTTTGCCCGGGCCCCGCGCATATTCTGAAACCGCAACATCCGAAATATTCGAAAAACACCTATAACCAGTTCAAGAATGCATTCCCGCCAGAATATATGAATATGCCGGTTATGGGGGCATGGGCGCCGGTGGAATATCGCCCCGACGATCTGATCGTCCTGCGGCGCAACCCCTATTACTGGAAAGTCGATGAGAAGGGCCACCAGTTGCCCTATCTCGATGAAATCCACTACAAGCTGTCCACCTGGGCGGACCGCGATGTGCAGGCCGTGGCCGGATCGGGCGATTTTTCCAATCTGGAGCAACCGGAAAATTTTGTGGCCTCTCTCAAGCGCGCCGCCGATGAAAAGGCACCCGCCCGCCTTGCCTTCGGCCCACGTCTGATCGGCTATAACCTGCAAATGAATTTCTCGGGCAATGGCTGGGGTTCACCGGATGAGCGTGAACAGGCCATTCGTGAATTGAACCGCAATCAGGATTTCCGCGCGGCTGTCACATCGGCCATCGACCGCAAGGCAGTCGGGGATTCGCTGGTCAAAGGCCCGTTCACCGCAATTTATCCCGGCGGCATTTCCTCCGGTACGAGTTTCTATGATCGCAACTCGACTGTCTATTACCCCTATGATCTTGAAGGGGCGAAGGCAGCTCTTGCCAAGGTGGGCTTGCAGGACACAGACGGCGACGGCTTTGTGAACTTCCCGGCAGGCACTGTAGGCGGCAAGAATGTCGAGATCGTTCTGCTGGTCAACAACACCTACACGACAGACAAGAGCCTTGCGGAAGGTCTGGTGGGCCAGATGGCGAAGCTCGGTCTGCGGGTGGTTCTCAATTCCCTCGATGGCAACCAGCGCGATGACGCGCATTATAGTGGCCGGTTCGATTGGCTGGTGCGCCGCAACACGACGGAGCTTGCCTCTGTGGTGCAGAACACCGAACAGCTTGCGCCCGTTGGTCCTCGCACCAGCTGGAACCACCGTGCACCGGAAGGCAAGCAAGTGGACCTGATGCCGTTTGAAAAAGAAATGGTCGATCTCGTCAACCGCTTTATCGCCTCACAGGACAATGCGGAACGGGCCGAACTGATGAAGCAATATCAGAAGATATACACGCAGAACCTCTACACCATAGGACTGACGGAATATCCCGGCGCGCTGATTGTCAACAAACGCTTCTCCAACGTGCCGCAGGGAACGCCGATCTTCATGTTCAACTGGGCGGAAGATTCGATCATGCGGGAACGTGTCTGGGTCGCTGCCGACAAGCAGGGCAAATACGAACTCTTCCCGCAGCAACTGCCCGGCAAGCCCGGTGTCAAAGGCCCAATAAACTAGCTCCCTCCCGGAGATACCAAGACCGGTCGCGCGTGAAGCGCGGCCGGACCGGGAGAAGACGCGGAACCGCTCAAAAGCGGGGCCGCAATGCAGGGAGATATCTTGTAATGCTCAGGTTCTTTTTCGTTCGCCTCAGCTCCGCAGTGCCGGTGATGCTGATTCTCAGTATCGTGACATTCGCCATCATTCAGGCGCCACCCGGTGACTATGCTGACTATATTCGCTCGCAGCTGATGAACCAGGGCGGCGCATCGTTCGAACAGGCCGAGGCGCAAGCGCAAGCCTACCGTGTCGAGCATGGTCTCGATCAGCCAATCGTGGTGCAGTATTTCAACTGGATTGGCGGCATCGTGACACGCGGTGATTTCGGTTACAGTTTCTATTACAACAAACCTGTTGCAGAAGTGGTGGGTGAGCGCCTTCCCCGCACGCTCCTTCTGGCACTTGTTTGCCACCTCTTTGCATCCATACTCGGCATCACCTTCGGCATATGGGCCGCAACACGGCAATATTCCTGGGTGGATAATCTCCTGTCCACCATCGCCTTTCTGGGCATGACGATACCGCGGTTTCTGATGGCGCTGATCATGGTCTACCTAATGGTGTTCCATTTCAATGTTGCGGAAATCGGCAGCTTCTTTTCTCCGCAATATGGCGGTGCGCCATGGTCCTGGGCAAAATTTGTCGATCTGGTCAGCCATATCTGGCCGGTAGTCGCCATCGCCACATTCGGCGGGCTTGCCTATAATATGCGCGTCATGCGCGGCAATTTGCTGGATACGCTGAACGCGCAATATGTCGAGACGGCGCGTGCCAAGGGCCTTTCGGAAGGCGCCGTCATCATGCGCCATGCCGTTCCAAACGCCCTGCATCCGCTTGTCATGTATCAGGGCGTCGTCCTGCCCTACATGCTGACGGGAGAGATCGAAACAGCCATCATCTTCGCTCTGCCAACGGTTGGTCCTGCCATTGTCGGGTCCATGGCGGTTGGCGATGTCTATGTGACAGCCACCTTCATGATGGTGCTGGCCGGCACGCTGATTATCGGCAACATCATCGCTGACATATTGCTGGCTTTGCTCGATCCACGTGTGCGCGAATTGGGGAGGGCATAACATGGTTGTCGTTCATTCCTCCACAGGCCAGGAGCAGGTCGTCAGCGTTGCGGAGCAGCGTGCAAACGAGAGCTATATGGCGCTTGTCTGGCGTCGATTGCGGCGTTCCTTTACCGGTATGGTGGGGCTGGTTCTGGTCGTTCTTCTGATCCTCATTGCTGTTTTCGCCGATTTCTTTGCGCCCATGGACCCAAGGGTAACGGGCGCAAGTTTCACCCCGCCGCAGGGTATCAGCCTGACCGAAAAAGATGGTGGTTTCAGCATATGGCCGCGGGTCTATGCTATGGCGGAAACAGAAGAGCTCGACCCGATCACCTTCCAGCCTATCGTTGGCCCCAATTACGATAATCCCCTTTATCTAGGCTTTTTCGTCAAAGGCGCGCCCTATGACCTATTCGGTCTCATTCCGATGGAGCGGCATTTCTTCGGCTCCGTGAATGGTGAAGCGGTTCATTTTCTGGGTACCGACAAATTCGGGCGGGATGTCTTGTCCCGGGCTATTCACGGTTCGCGTATTTCTCTTGCCATAGCGCTGAGCGTCGTGTTCATTGTTACTGTCATTGGCACCAGCGTCGGCCTGATATCCGGTTACTTCGGCGGTGCCGTGGATGCCTGGGTCCAACGCTTCGTGGAAATCGTTCTCGCTTTCCCGCAATTGCCGCTTTATCTGGCGCTGACATCGCTGATCCCCGTGACCGCTCCGACCCATGTGTTTTTGACCTTCGTCGTGGTCGTCATGTCAGCGCTGGGTTGGGCGCAGATGTCACGCGAGGTACGCGGCAAAACGCTGGCGCTGGCGCGCATCGATTATGTGCGGGCCGCTATGGCGGTTGGGGCTACGGACCGACGCATCATCTTCCAGCACATTCTGCCCAATGTGATGAGCCACGTCATCGTTGCCGTCACGCTGAATATTCCAAGTGTCGTGCTGCTGGAATCCTTCCTCGGCTTCCTCGGCTTTGCCGTCAAACCTCCGCTGATTTCGTGGGGACTGATGTTGCAGGATACCGCGACCTATTCCGTCATCGGTTCCTATCCGTGGATTTTGGCTCCGGTCGGTTTTGTTCTGGTCACTGTTTTTGCCTTCAACGCGCTGGGCGATGGCCTGCGCGATGCTGTCGATCCCTATTGAGAGGAGACTGAAATGGTGACGTCCTCGCTGGCATCATTTGCGCCGGATATACGCTTCGACCACGCATCGCGTCAGGATACGCCGATCATTGATGCGCGCAATATCGCTGTGAATTTCAAGGTTGAGCATGGAACTGTCGATGCGGTGAAAGGTGTCTCTTTCCAGCTTTATCGCGGTGAGACAATTGCCATTGTCGGTGAATCTGGTTCCGGCAAATCCGTGACGGCGCGAACCATCATGGGGCTCTTGTCCAAACGCGCCGTCGTTTCGAAGGCCGCCTCGGTTTCCTATGAGGGCAAGAACATTCTGACATTGCCGGAGCGTGCGCGACGCGCCATGCGTGGCAACCGTCTGGCGATGATTTTTCAGGAGCCGATGAGTTCGCTGAACCCGATCTACACCATCGGCAGCCAGATTGTTGAAGCCATTCGCGTTCACAACCGAATGAGCCGCAAGCAGGCCGAGGCGCGGGCATTGGAACTGCTGAAGCAGGTGCAGATTCCTGACCCGGAAGCGCGGATGAAACAATATCCGCATCAGCTTTCCGGCGGGCAGCGTCAGCGTGTGATGATCGCCATGGCCTTGTCGAACGATCCGGACGTGCTCATTGCCGATGAGCCGACAACGGCGCTTGATGTGACGGTACAGGCGCAAATCCTCAACCTGATCCGCGAGCTGCAGCAGGCCCGCGGTATGGCTGTGGTTCTCATCACGCATGATCTGACCATCGTGCGGAAGTTCTCCGACTATGTTTATGTCATGCAACATGGCGAGGTGCGGGAGCACAACAGGACCGAAGACATATTCACGACCCCCCGCCACCCCTATACCAAAAAGCTCCTCGAATCCGAGCCGCAAGGGCAGGCCAGGCCGCTGCCGGCTGGCTCAACGACTTTGCTGGAAGCCAGCGATGTGCGGGTGTCCTTCATGTTGCGACATGGTGGCCTGTTCAAGCCTCAGCTGAAGGAGCTGATTGCGGTCGATAGTCTGGGGCTGACACTTCGCAGGCATGAAACGCTCGGCCTTGTCGGCGAATCCGGGTCTGGAAAGACGACGTTCGGACAATCGCTCCTGCGGCTGAATGAGCCGGAAGGCGGCAGGATCCTCTTCGACAACGAGCCGATCCACGACAAGTCGCGCGCTGAAATGCGTCCACTGCGGTCGCGTATGCAGGTGGTGTTTCAAGACCCGTTCTCATCGCTCAACCCCCGCATGACCATTGGCCAGATCATCGAGGAAGGGCTTGTTATCAACGGGCTGGGCGCCAACAGGGCGGAACGGCTCGAGCGGGTGTGCGATGCGCTGGCCGCCTCCGGCATGCCAACCAATATTCTCTCGCGTTTCCCGCATGAATTCTCCGGCGGCCAGCGTCAGCGTATCGCCATTGCGCGTGCTGTCGCGCTGGAGCCGGAATTCATTCTGCTGGATGAGCCGACATCGGCACTCGACCTGTCGGTACAAGCCCAGATCATCGCCCTTTTGCGCAAGCTGCAGGATGAAAGGGGGCTGAGCTACCTGTTCATTTCCCATGACCTGAAGGTCGTGCGTGCGCTCTGCCACCGCGTCATCGTCATGCAAAACGGTCGCATTGTGGAGGAGGGGCCGGTGGAAGACGTGCTGGCCAATCCACAGACTGCCTACACTCAACGGCTTGTGAAAGCCGCATTTCAAATCGCCTGAACCGCTATCGGAGACATATATGGCTAGAAATCCCAAGATCACGTTCATCGGTGCCGGATCGACGGTGTTTATGAAGAATATCATAGGCGATGTGCTGCAACGCCCGGCACTTTCCGGTGCAAAGATTTCGCTAATGGACATCAATCCACAGCGGCTGGAAGAAAGCGCCATTGTCGCCAACAAACTGATTTCGACATTGGGCGCAAAGGCAACTGTCGAAACCCATACAGACCAGCGCAAGGCGCTCAGCGGTGCAGATTTCGTCGTCGTCGCATTCCAGATCGGTGGCTATGAACCCTGCACGGTCACCGATTTCGAGCTGCCCAAGAAATACGGCTTGCGCCAGACCATTGCCGATACTCTCGGCGTTGGCGGCATCATGCGCGGCCTTCGCACCGTGCCCCATCTGTGGAAAATCTGTGAAGACATGCTTGCCGTCTGCCCGCAGGCCATCATGCTGCAATATGTGAACCCGATGGCCATCAATACATGGGCAATTGCTGAAAAATACCCCACGATCCGGCAGGTCGGGCTTTGCCATTCCGTGCAGGGAACGGCGATGGAGCTCGCGGAAGATCTCGACATTCCCTACGATGAAATTCGCTATCGTTCCGCCGGTATCAACCACATGGCGTTCTTTCTGGAATTCGAACATCGCCAGGCGGATGGCAGTTACCGCAACCTTTACCCCGACCTCATGCGTGCCTACCGCGAAGGCCGTGCGCCGAAACCCGGCTGGAACCCGCGCTGCGTCAACAAAGTGCGCTACGAGATGCTGACGCGCCTCGGCTATTTCGTCACCGAAAGTTCCGAGCATTTTGCCGAATATACGCCCTACTTCATCAAGGAAGGCCGGGAAGACCTTATCGAGAAATTCGGCATTCCTCTGGATGAATATCCAAAGCGCTGCATCGAGCAGATCGAGCGCTGGAAGGGGCAGGCCAAGGCCTATCGTTCGGCAGACAAGATCGAAGTCAAGCAATCCAAGGAATATGCCTCCTCGATCATCAACTCTGTTTGGACGGGCGAGCCTTCGGTGATCTATGGCAACCTGCGCAACAATGGCTGCATAACCTCTTTGCCAGCCAATTGTGCCGCCGAAGTGCCGTGCCTTGTGGACCACAACGGCATTCAGCCGACCTTTATCGGTGATTTGCCGCCGCAGCTGACGGCGCTGATGCGCACCAACATCAATGTGCAGGAACTGACCGTTGCAGCGCTGATGACGCAAAACAGGGAGCATATTTTCCACGCCGCCATGCTGGACCCGCATACGGCTGCCGAACTCGATCTCGACCAGATCTGGTCACTTGTCGATGATCTGCTGCTTGCCCATCGCGACTGGCTGCCGGAATGGACTCAGTTGGAGCCGAAGAAAGTGGTCAAGTTGTCCTACTGATACGCCTCTGAATGGGCCCCGCCCTCGTTGGCTTGACATGAAGAATGATCTTGAAAGATCGACGCAGGGCCGGATTCTATCTGGCCCTGCATTACCCGTCGCAAAGACCGAACTTTAGCCCGATAGGGCCCACATCCTGGCACCAGTCAAAATTTGCGGGAGGCCTGTTTGATCCGTTCTCTTGATCGCCTCGTATAACGATCATTTGATAGGATTTCGATGTGGCACGTCATATTGCAATTGTAGGAAACGGTTCGTTTGCTCGATCCGACGCAGACGCCATTGACAGGTGTGATCTGGTCATCCGTTTCAACGACTGTCGATCGGTCGGTGATGGCGGATCGCGAACCGATGTGGTTGCAGTCTGCAATACGGGGCGCCCCGCCAGCGCGATGATTGGACAAAGCGCCTGGCGTGAGAAGGCGGCAATTGGCCTTGCAACCGGCATCTGGTGTGTTCGGGACTGTGAGAAATTCGCCGAGCTGAAGCCGAGGCTCGCTGTTCACTATCCTGAACTGGACGACTTTTGTGATGACTATACGAGCGAATTTGCCCAATTTGCCACAGAGTTTGCAAAGACCTTGACGGTGATACCGCGCCGATATCACGACCAGATCGATGAAGAGCTTGAGGCACGGCTTATCCGCAATTACGTCGTGCCAAGCTCTGGCCTGATTGCGATCTCCTATGTTCTCGGAGAGCTCGCTGTCGATGATGACATCGTTCTGCTGGCCGGTTTCAATCATGAAGGATGGAGCGGCCATCCTTTTGCGGCTGAGCGAGACCTCGTAGAAGGGTATATCGTCAAAGGCCAACTCCGCAGGTTATAGAAGGCGGATCGCCGCGCCAGAAGGTATGTAAAGTCTGTACCGTTACAACAAGACACGTTCGAGCCAACACAAGATGGCTCCTGAAGAACCGGAACTGGAGCAGCCAATGGTACGACGGCAACGAATTGGGATCATCGGCACTGGAATGGCCGGAATGACACTGGCGAAAGCCCTGTCCAGGACAGCTGATGTCAGTATTTTCGAGAAGAGCAAAGGTGTTGGAGGCCGAATGGCAACGCGACGGCTGGAAGATGCCGCCTTTGACCACGGCGCGCAATACTTCACGGTCAGAGATGACCGTTTCCGACATGAACTGGAGGCTTCCCGACAAGCAGGGATCGTTCAGGCGTGGGATGGCGACATCGTGCGTCTGGGAGACGGTGGTGCTCTGACGGCGAGCGCCTCAAGCGCACCAAGATATGTCGGCTGTCCGTCTATGAATGCGCTCCCGAAATCGATGTCCGCCGGTCTCAATATTCTGCATGATGTGCAGGTTACGGCCATTACCGGCGAGCCCGGCCAATGGTACCTTGACATGCAGGACAGGCGGGAAGGGCCGTTCGATTGGGTCATCGCCGCAGCACCAGCGCCGCAATCGGCAGCGCTGTTACCGTCGCGTTTCGCGCATCATGAAGCCCTTGGCCTCGTCAAGATGAACGCATGTTTCACATTGATGATCAAGCTAAAGGACGGCGCGGGCATACCATTTGCGGCAGCCCGTATTGATGACCCTGTCATCGAATGGATTGCCCGCAATGAGACCAAACAGGGTCGTTCCGAGTCAGCCTGTCTGGTGGTCAATTCAAATCCGCTATGGGCCGACCTCAACATCGACAAACCGCTCGACATCATTCGCGGACATATGCTCGATGCTCTACGAAATCATATTCCGATCGAGATGGCCGAGGCCGAAGATGCCATCATTCATCGCTGGCGTTATGCCAATGTGCAGCAACCTGCTGGAAAAGCCTTCCTGCTCGATCAGACATCGCAGCTTGCTGCATGCGGAGACTGGTGTATCGCTGGCCGCGTCGAGGCGGCCTTTCTCAGTGGGGCAGGGCTTGGAGATGCTCTGCAGGGTATTCTAGAGGTAGCAGAATGAACGCCGTATCCCGCAATATCTCGATCATGCTCACCTATGCCGGTGCCTTGCCGTTCTGGTTTCTGATGCTCGCGCCGCAAACCGTTGCGGGCATCGATACGGGATCGGCGTTCGTTGCCTATGGTGCGATCATCAGCTCCTTCATGGCGGGGACCCTGTGGGGGCGTGCGCAGACCGAGAGGGGTGATGTGTTGCTCATCGTGGTGAGCAATGTCCTGGCATTGATCGCCTTCGGCACCGTCGTGGCCGGGCTTTCGTTTGCCACTCTCATTGTGCAATTGGCGGTATTCGGCCTTCTTCTTCTGGTCGACTTAAAGAGTCTGGCCCGGCAGGCGGAGCGCCGTTGGTACTGGATGCTGCGCCTGCGGGTGACACTCATTGTTGCCGTGGCTTACGGCGTGATGATTGTCGATCACGCGCGCATGGCGGCATTTTAAAGCGCCTTAATCCGTCCACACCCAATCTTTGATCTCAGGCAGATCATCAAAATGCTCACGGATATAATCGTGATGTTTCGCCAGTGTGTCGGTGCAGTGGGTCAGAAGGTCGGCGCCATCGACCAGCATTTTCGGTACGTATCTCAAAACATCAAGGCAAAGATGCAGGCGGCTGATCCTGTTCAGAACAACCATGTCGAACGGCGTCGTGGTGGTTCCTTCTTCGAGGTAGCCACGCACGTGGAAACGGTCATGCGCTTCACGGCCATGCAAGAGATCGTGGATGACGCCCGGATAGCCGTGGAAGGTGAAGATGACAGGTGCCGTTGTCGTGAATATCTCTGCAAATTCGATGTCGCTCATGCCATGGGGATGCTTGTTTGCAGGGCATAGACGCATCAGGTCGATGACGTTGACGATGCGGACTTTCAATCCCGGCGCTTTTTCACGAAGCAACCATGCGGCGGCAATCGTTTCCTGTGACGGGATATCGCCTGCACAGGCCAGCACGACATCAGGCTCATCGGGCGCATTGCTGTACATATCCCAGATGCCAGCACCTTTCGCGCAGTGTTCGCGGGCCTCATCCATCGTCAGCCATTGCAACTGCGGTTGCTTGTCGATGACGATGAGATTGAGATAATTGCGGCTGCGGAAACAGTGGTCGGCCACGGACAGAAGGCAATTGCCATCGGGCGGAAGATAAACACGGGCGACCGCTGGTTTGCGGTGGATGATGGTGTCGATGAAGCCCGGTCCCTGATGGCTGAAGCCATTGTGGTCATTCCGCCAGCAGGTCGATGTCAGAAGATAGTTCAGCGACGGAATGTCGGCGCGCCAAGGGACATGTTTTGCATGTTCCATCCACTTGCCATGCTGCATCGACATGGAATCGACGATCATGGCGAAGGCTTCGTAGGTTGCAAAAAGACCATGGCGGCCGGTCAGCGTATATCCTTCGAGCCATCCGTGGCAGCAGTGTTCGCTCAACACCTCCATGACGCGACCATCATGCGAGACGTGATCATCCCCCGGCAGTATCTCGCTCACCAGGCAGCGATCTGTGACTTCAAAGATGGCTCCGAGCCGGTTGGAATTGGTCTCGTCGGGGCAGAACAGACGAAAGTTGTGTGGGTTCTTGATGTAAATATCCCGAAGATACTCTCCCAGCACCGCCGTAGACCCCATGCGCTCCGTCGCACGTCGCTCCAATTGAACGGCATAGGACTTGTAGTCCGGCAGATCGAGAGGCTTTGTCAGCGTGCCGCCATTTGCATGCGGGTTTGACCCCATGCGCGACGTTCCCTCGGGAGAAAGGTCCGCATATTCTGCGCGGAACGTTCCGTTGGCATCAAACAGCTCGTCCGGTCTATAGCTGCGCATCCAGTCTTCCAGAATGGTGAGATGCTCAGGGTTTGTCCGAACCTCAGACACCGGCACCTGATGGCCCCGAAACGTGCCTTCGATGGGAATGCCATCAACGACCTTGGGTCCCGTCCAGCCTTTTGGCGTGCGCAGGACAATCATTGGCCAACGCGGCCTGCTGGTTGCGCTGCCATTGCGCGCCGATGATTGTATGGCGCGGATTTCAGAGACAGTGCGCTCGGCCACTCCTGCGAAAAGCTGATGGACGACCTCGGGGACGTCGCCCTCGACAAAATAGGGCTCGTAGCCCTGGCCCTCAAAAAACTTCCGCAAGTCTTCATCGCTGTGACGCGCAAGAACTGTCGGGCCGGCAATTTTGTAGCCGTTGAGATGCAGGATCGGGAGAACTGCGCCGTCGCGTGCTGCATTGATGAAATCGATGCTTTTCCAGCTTCCAGCCAGTGGGCCGGTTTCCGCCTCGCCATCACCCACCACGGCAACGACAAGAAGGTCAGGATTATCCATGACCGCCCCAAAGGCGTGAACCAGAACATAACCGAGTTCCCCGCCCTCATGGATTGAGCCCGGTGTTGGGACGCTGACATGGCTGGGTATGCCGCCGGGCGTCGAAAATTGCCGGAACAGGCGCAGCAGACCGGCTTCGTCCTGCGTTACGTCTGGGTAAAACTCGGTATAGCTTCCCTCAAGATAGACGTTTGCAATCAGCGCAGGGCCACCATGGCCGGGGCCAGCCATGTAGATGGTGTTGAGGTCGAATTTCTTGATCAGGCGGTTCATGTGCGCATAGATCAAATTCAGGCCCGGAGACGTGCCCCAATGCCCCAGCAGCCTTGGCTTGATATGCTCCACCTTCAAAGGCTCGCGCAAAAGAGGGTTGGCTGAAAGGTAGATCTGCCCGACATTCAGATAGTTGGCGGCCCTCCACCACGCGTCGATCTTGTGAAGTTCCTGACCACCGAGTGGCTCCGCCGTCTGATTGAGATGATCCATAGTTGCTCCTGTGGCATCTGGTTTTGCGGCTTGAAAACGGAAACCAAGAGGTTTGTCGTGCGCGTGAAAACGTGGCTGCTTGGCGTCTAGCTTGTTGGCCTGGCTCAGTTCGCCCTCAGTGCTTTCATCAAGCGGAAGGCATCGTCTGCAATCACCTGCTGTTCATCGGTTGCGATGACAAAGACCTTGATCCTGCTGTCTGTGCTGCTGATGATCTGGGCGTTCGCCGCATTCGCCTCAATATTGATGTCGAGACCGAGCCAGCTGAGATGTGATGAGATGGCAGCCCTGATCGAGGGTTGATTTTCGCCTATTCCAGCGGTGAACACGAAGGCGTCTATTCCGCCCAGAGTGTTGACGATCCGTGCAGTCTCGCCAGCGGTGCGAAACGCGAAGAGATCAATGGCTTCCGCTGCCTCAGGGCAATCACTTTCAAGAAGGGCTCGGCTGTCCGAACTGATGCCTGAAACGCCCAGGAGGCCGCTTTCGTGATATAATAGATGCTCCAGTTCTGCAGGGCTGCGGTTCTTTTCGGTGAGCAGGTAAAGCAGGACGCCGGGATCCAGCGCGCCACAGCGTGTGGCCATCGGTATGCCGTCCAGCGTCGAAAACCCCATGCTGACATCGCGGCTCAGGCCGCCATCCATACCGCAAAGGCTGGAGCCGCTGCCAAGATGGGCGACGACGACTTTGCCATGGGCGATCTCCGGTGCCACACGGGCCAACTCCTGAGCAATGAATGAATAGGATAAGCCGTGAAATCCGAAACGCTTTATGCCTTGGTCATGCAGGGCACGGGGCAGGGCGTACCGTCTCACAAGCGCAGAATTGGTGTTGTGAAAGGATGTATCGAAAGACGCAGTCTGGAACATGTGTGGGTGCAGTCTCAAGACCGCGTCAATCAGTTCAAGACTGTGCTGTTGGTGGAGAGGAGCCTGCGGAAGCAGGCTTTCCACTGATGTCCGCGCTGAGTCGTCCATCGCCACCGCACTGTGGAACAGGTCACCGCCATGTACCATGCGGTGGCCGACGGCTGCGATGTGTGAGATGTCGATATGGGAAGCCAGACTTGTAAAAACGGCTTCAACAATAGCATCGGGATGCGTCTCACCACTATGCGCAAATGCAATATCGGATGTTTCAGAACCCTCAATATGGAAGCTTAAAGACCGTCGCTGAAAGTCGATTGAGCCTTTGCCGATTCTCTCTGGAGCGCCCGTTGCCAGGCTAAAAAGACCCAGTTTGATGGACGACGAACCAGCGTTGAATGTCAGGAGTTTTTGGTCGCTTGGTCGCAGGCTTTGCTGATCAGACGGCTCAAGCATCTGATCATCCTAATCGTTTCTCGCACGGCGGCCCGAAAGGGTGTCGATCTCTACACTGAAGAAGACAGGCAAAGATGCGGGTTTGGGGGTCTCCATCCCGGCTGGCTTATAGGCGCCGGGTTCCCACCAGTCGTTCTTCTTTTGAAGAAGCGACCAGGCATACATATGCTCCCCATGCCATTTTTCATCATCAGGCAACTCCTGGTAACGTCCTTCGACTAGAACGCTTTGCCATTCCTGTTTTGTCTCGACCTGATCCAGTTGCAGACAGAGATGCGGATCCGCTCGCAGGCTCTCGATCTTCTTTCCCGGCATCGAGAAGGCGTAAAGCATACCACCGCGATAAATATACTGGAGCGGCACGATATAGGGCTTTCCGGCTGCAATGCAGCCCAGGTGACATATGCTGTTGGCTTCAAGCATGGCCTGACATTCAGGCGTCGTCATCTCTTGCACGTTCATGTGGCAATCCTGACGAAAGCTGCGAGCAACGTCCGAAGGAGAGCTGCTGAGCGAAATCTGGTATGCGCTCTTTCGTTCTGGATCGCAATCAGAAGTTTTGGTGGCGTGTCACGCGTGTGTGCGCTGAAGCGCGTTGCTGGGGGGGCGAAATTCGCCATCGACCGATGTTGGCCGTATCAGATTGATGCGGTCATGGCTTATATCCAGCGATGTTTTGAATATTTGCGGTCGCAACCGCATAAAGTCTTACGGTACGCTTTCCAGCCAGCCAATACAGCGGATTGGATAGCGCCACGAGTGTGGGCGCGAATGCCGACCCGTAACTCATTCGGCCACGTTAACGGCGTATCCCTATGCTGTGCGCATGGTTGAAAAGCCCGGTAGCATCAAGAGATTGAATGCGGCCGGACTTTTTCAAAATATCTGGCAGAAAAACTGCCGTATGCTCGCCTTAGAAATTAACGAGCAGGTCTGCTCGCCTTCTTAGGAGCAGCAATACCGCTTTCGCGTTCCAGCTTCTTGCGAGCCATCTTGCGAACGCGGCGAACGCCTTCTGCCTTTTCTCTGGCACGCTTTACCGATGGCTTTTCAAAATGCTCGCGCAGACGCATTTCGCGGAAGAGACCTTCGCGCTGCATTCTCTTCTTGAGCACGCGCAGGGCCTGCTCAACGTTGTTATCACGCACATCTACCTTCAATTTAGTTCCTCATCTCTTTAGTCCCGCACATGGTGCGGATTGGTGCTTGCGGTGAGAAAACACTTCCCACCCTTTGTCTGAACCGCCTTCATAGATTGCTTGGCGCTGAAGGTCGATCTTCTCCTGCATTTTTTTTACAGAAAGATCGCCCTACAAGACCTTTTGACGGGCACATATAGCAAATCTTGCCCGATGTGAAGGAGCAAAGTCAGCATAAATGCCTCTCATATCGCAACTGGCTCTGCTTCTGGTGGATAAATTCCTGTACGGGCTCTCCTTTAGCGCAGAATCATGCGGTTAAATACGGGTTGGGTGCTATAGATGGTGTCCATCTACCCAATTCGCTGATGCAACAAGACATGGTTTTTCCCATGTCGGTGTGTCCGTGACGCTTGTCCATGCAACCAATCAATGCCCCCGCCTGTCGTCGACTGACGACAGGCGCGATGTATCGTGCGGTGATCCCGGGCATCGATCCTGAAAGGATCCTATTATGGTAACTCTTGCTAACACCGCGAACCCTGCAGCTTACGAAAGGTCGCAGGAATATTCACTGTTGCTGCGCGCAAAGATGTCAGGTGTCGAGGCATGATCGGATATCTAATTCTCGTTCACCGTTTTCCCAAGCAGTTCAAACGTCTGTTCAAGGCGATCTATGATCCGCGCAATAGCTATGTGGTCCATGTCGACAAGAACTCCGGCGAGGCGCTGAATGCGGATATCAGCAACTTTCTGAAGCCTTATTCCAACGCCGAAGTGATGGAGGGTCACGCGGCGCTGTGGGGCGGCTATAGTCTCGTTGATGCTGAACTACGCGGTATGGAACACCTGCTGGCGATGAATGGCGAGTGGAGCCACTTCATCAATCTGAGCGGGCAGGATTTTCCCTTGAAAACGCAAGCCCAGATCATGGCCTATCTAATGGACCATCCAGGCCGGGAATATATCAAGGCTTTCGATCAGGAGAAAATCCGTCCGGACACGATGCGCCGCGTTGGCGAGTTCGTTATCGAAACAGGCGGCCAGATTGAACAGACGCTGACGATGCGGCCGTTCATCGAAGGGGCGACACCTTATATCGGCAACCAGTGGATGATCGTCAGCCGGGCATTTTGCGATTTCGTATGCCACGATGCACGGGCCGATCGCTACAAGGCATTTTACCGCAACACCTTCATTGCCGACGAGGGGTTCTTCCAGACTGTTATGATGAACAACCCCGTGCATGGCGAGATCGTGAATGATGATCTACGCATGATCGATTGGGTGCCGGATGGTGACATAAAATTGCGACCAAGGACTTACGGCCGTGAGGACGCTGCGGCCTTGACGTCAAGCCACAATTTCTTCGCACGCAAATTCGAACAGGACGTCGATGGCGATATTCTGTCGATACTGGAGGGGCATCTGGCAAAGCAGACACATTTCTCCGCAGCCGAATTTGAGCTGGCACCTGCGACTGCCGCCTGAGGTTAGCGAGAGTTGAACTGCATGTGGTTTTCCTAACCGGTCGGACTGGACATCGTAAATACGAGTTCAGTCTGGACCGGTGGGGGAACAGCTCTAGGACAAAGATCGGTCGAGCGGCTGGCCACCCGACGATCTCGCGACCGCTACATCTGCGCCATATCATCCAGCAGATTCTGCGACAAATCACTGATTGCGACTTCCGCTTCCTCGAGGCTCCAGCCAACGCTTTCGGCCTGCCTTGCAAGGGCCATGAGCTGTGGCACGAGCTTACCGCCGGCAGCAGCTGTGATGTCATCGGGCTTCAAACCTTGAGCAATCAGCAGAAATGACTGCTCCACTGCCTCCTGGCAGGCAATATCCCTGTCAGGATACGGCCCTGAGCTTCGTGGTCTGTTCAAAATGGCCATACGATCTAACCCGCTTTGGTTCTCAATACACTCTTTGCGATGCTCTGTTGCGAGCCTGCCGCTTTCCAATAGCATCTGAGTGCAGCCTCAGCGATATGAAATCGAGAGGTCCACCAGTTGTTGCAGGGCAGTAAAATGTTGCGCCGTCAGTTGAGCCCGTTGAGATTATGCGCCGCTCTGTTTGAAGAATCGTGATCGCCCTTGTGAAGCGCCAGAATTCGTCTCGCATCTTCCAGATGGATGCCGTGTCTCTTCGCAAAATCTGAGGGTTCGTAGGAAATGCTTTCCTGCTGCTTGCGAATAAAAGTCGGTTTCAGTTTCATCTCATGTTCCCCAAACGTCACCGACAATTGGGTGATGATGTATCCCCTTAGCACATGTCCCGACCAAAAACTTGAAATCCCATCGAAAAAGCGCGCGAGCGAAGACGGCGATGAAATCCGACAGAGTACGATCGCAGGAATGCCTCGTTGCGTGGAACAACTCGGCCCTGCCGTGGTTTGCCACCGATGCACAAGACAAGGCTGGCCCAGTGAAAAAAGTCAAATATGCGCCGTACACGATGCCCACTGGTGGTTGGGGATCAATCAAATCCGTGGTCAAAAACGCCGTAACGCAAAAAGCTGTCAGGACCGCTCCCGGTCTGATGACCGACCACAATAAGAAGGGTGGTTATGCCTGTACCAGTTGTGCCTGGGCCAAGCCCGGCAAGCCGCATCCGGCGGAGTTTTGCGAAAACGGCGCCAAAGCGACTTTCTGGGACCTGACGGCCAAGCGCACCACGCCGGAGTTTTTCTCAAAACACACAGTCACCGAATTGCTCCAATGGTCCGATTACGATCTGGAAAATGAAGGTCGTTTGACGCATCCGATGCGTTACGATGCGGCAACCGACAAATATCAACAAGTCACCTGGGACGAGGCATTCGCGGATATTGGTCTTAAACTCAAAGCCTATGATCCAGAGTCTGTCGTCTTTTATGCGTCCGGCCGCGCCTCTCTTGAAACTTCCTACATGTATCAGTTGCTGGCACGCCTCTATGGCAACAATAATCTTCCAGACAGTTCTAACATGTGTCACGAAACGACCTCCGTTGCGCTGCCGCAGAGCATTGGAACTCCGGTCGGAACGGTCCTGCTGGAGGATTACGACCATACGGATTGCATTCTCTCATTTGGTCAGAACGTCGGCACAAATGCGCCCCGGCTTCTTCACAGCTTGCAGGAGGTGCGGGAACGCGGTGCGCCTGTCGTGGTATTCAATCCTCTGAAAGAACGTGGCTGGCTGGAATTCGTCAATCCACAGCGTCCCGGGCAGATGCTGACCAACAAGCCGACCGATATTGCCACACAATATTATCAGGTCAGTGCGGGTGGCGATGTCGCTGCGATGGTTGGTATGGCAAAGTGTCTGTTCGAATGGGATGATGAAGCTATCGTGTCGGGGGAAGCACGCGTCCTTGATGTCGCATTTATCGAAGAACATACCCACGGTCTTGCAGAATTTGAACGCTACGTCCGGACCACGTCATGGTCAGATATTCTTGCCACGTCCGGCCTCAGCCACTCTTCTATCCAGGCGGCGGCAAGGACATATGCGCAGGCCCGCAACGTCATCGCCATCTATGGAATGGGTCTCACACAGCATCGTTACGGCCTCAGCAATGTCCAGATGCTGATCAACCTCCTTCTGATGCGCGGCAATATTGGCAGACCCGGCACCGGTATCTGTCCCGTGCGTGGCCACTCCAATGTGCAGGGTCAAAGAACGGTCGGCATATCCGAAAAGACAAAGCTGGTTCCGCTCGATGTGCTGGCCGAACAATATGGCTTCGAACCCCCGCGCAAGGATGGCGTCAACACGGTTGAAGCGTGTGAAGGCATCATCGACGGCAGTATCAAGGCCTTCATTGGGCTGGGCGGCAATTTCGTTCGCGCCATTCCCGAGCGGACCTTGATGGAAGAGAAATGGCGCGGGCTGGATCTTTCGGTGCAGATCGCGACAAAACTTAACAGAAGTCATCTGATAACAGGTGCAACGACATATCTCTTGCCAACCTTGGTGCGAACGGAAGTCGACGAACAGGCAACCGGTCCGCAGATTGTCACAATAGAGGACTCAACCACCTGCATTCATGCCTCACGCGGCAAATACAAGCCTGCCGCCGAAAGCCTGTTATCAGAACCCCGGATCGTGGCCGAAATTGCAAAACAGACGCTCACGCCCAATCCAAGGGTTCCATGGGATGAATGGGTTGGAGATTACGCGCTTGTGAGAGATGCCATCGAGGCGACTTTCCCTGAGCCTTTCCGGGACTTCAACAAGCGTCTCGATATTCCCGGTGGTTTCCCGCGTCCCGTTGCGGCCAGAAACCGTGTGTGGGAAACGGACACAGGCAAGGCGAATTTCAAGCTGCCGAAGGCACTCTGTTCCGGCTTCTCGACGGGCGAAGATCGCAATGTGCTGAGCCTTATCACCCTGCGGTCCAATGATCAGTTCAATACCACGGTCTATGGATATGACGACCGGCTGCGCGGCATCCACAAGTCTCGCATGATCCTGATGATCAATGCGGACGACCGTGTCCGATTGGGAATTGCCAAGAATGGGCTGGCCAGCATCACCACCGCCGTGGACGATGGCATTGTGCGCGTGCTGACCGGCATGCAACTCATCGACTACGATCTGCCGCCCGGCACCTGCGCGGGCTACTTCCCGGAATGCAATTCACTCATTCCACTGTGGCAGCACGATGAGGAGAGCAAGACACCGGCGGCGAAGTCCATTCCCGTCCGGATAGCCCCTGCATGAGTGCTTTGCGATAAATGCAGAACTGACTGCAACTACGTTTGAAGCCTCTTTCTCAGGATCGCGGCGCGGCCTCGTTCGACTGGCGTCTCGATGGCTGCAAACGGATTCGCATAGTTGAGAGGGGTCGATCTCTGGCGCCGAAGAAATTGATGAGGTAACCCCGGTAAAAGCGCTTGAATGTGACCGATATCGGTTCTCCCGGCTCCACATTGCCCACATAAGACACGTGTCTGGAGGCTAAAAGCTCCGGTCGCCTTTCCCCGGCCTGGAAGAGGGCGCGGTCTGCGATTGCGCAATAGGATGGAAAGTAAAGAAGGGCGGCGGCGTTGAAGTCCGTCGCCGGGCATGGCAGGATTTTTTCTTCGGTGAACGCGTCTAGCCCGGTTCGATTCTTCTGAAGGATCGAACGGGCAGCGGCGGACCCTCTGTCAACACTGCGTTGGACCGACAATGGTGCATCTGGCGGAACCGCCATGACTTTTGGGCTGCGTCGAACAATCGTGTGGTTAGTTCCATCGGCAGAACGGCCCACAAATGTAGACGCAAGTATCAGCTCACCGATGATGTCTCCTTCGAACCTAACCCTTAGCCGGGATGCGAGCCGTTGCTGCGATGTGCGGAACAACTCTCCTGATAATTCAAGACGTCCCCCGAGAGAGGGCATATCAGGTTTGCTAAGGCGCAGGCTTGTGGAGCAGAAGGCTGCGTAAAGCGGCTCCCCTTTCGCGCATTTGAACTGCGCCCCCTGCTGGCCCATCGCTTTTGCAATCAGCCGCCAATGCAGATCGCCCGCCCTTCTCAGAAGCCATTGCTCGGAAAGGCCGCGATAACCCATTTCGGCCATGCCGAGGACATGGCTCTCTGTTTCGTCCTGTTGCGACTGCGTCGGGCATGGCCTCAGACTCATGCTGCAAACCTTGCCTTTTGGCGCGCGACAATTTCCTTGGCGAGGAACTGACTATCTTCATCGATCCCAAGAAAGCGGCCCGAACCCCATGTGTTAAGCCAACCCAGACCAATGAAGTAGAGGCCCGCTGCGTTGGTCACGCCGCGCTGGAACTTCGGCTTGCCTCGTTCGTCGAAGCAATCCACTTTGAGCCAGGAGTAGTTGGGACGGAAGCCGATGGCCCAGATGATCGATGATATCCCGGCTGCCGCAATATCGACCTCCTCGATTTCGCGCTCCGGTCTCCACACCTTCTCGAAGGGGGGCTCTTCGGGTGCATCAATGCCTTGGGCACTGATCCAGGCGTCGATCTGCTTGCAAATTCCCAGATAGCTCCGGTCTGCGTCATCGAGATTTTTCTCAAGGTCCGGTAGGAAATTCATGGTAGACCCCGCGCCGCCCGCGACAGAGCCGTACAACTTGACCCCTTCATTTGCGTATTTTCGCAGGTCGATTTCCTTCCCGCCATCTCTGCCCGACATGTAATGGTTGGTTTGCGTAAGCGCTTTTACCGGGTCCGGATGCTTATCAATGGTCACATCATAAATGCCGGCATCGTAGAGCCAGTCGGTGGCGTCACGACCGCGATACTTACGCGGGCTACGCGGAGCAGGACCGACGGCGAGGTGGACCGGGCGACCTTCCAGATGAAAATCGTCCATGATCTGAACACCGGATTGACCCGTTCCGACGATCAGGGCCGCGCCGTCTGGCAATTGCGAGGGCCTGCGATACTCGCGCGAGTGAATCTGCACGATTGAAGGATCGATGTCCTTGGCAAAATCAGGCACGATGGGATGATCGTAGCCACCCGTGGCGATGACAACCTGATCGGCCAGCCAATGGCCTGCCGTGGTTTCGACACGGTAGCCGCCCTCGGCGCGAGGCTCGACCTTTGTTACATCCACGCCTTCGATCAAAGGCGGGTTGAAGCTTTGCGCAAAGCCATCGAGATAATCCACGATCTCGTCTTTGCGCATAAAGCCATTCGGATCACTGCCGTTATAGTTCCAACCCGGCAGGCGGCATTGCCAATTCGGAGTCACCAGACAGAAACTGTCCCAGCGATTGTTGCGCCAGCTCTCAAACCGGCTGTGGCGCTCTATCACCACATGTTCAATACCTTCACGGGTCAGATACCAGCTCACGGACAAGCCAGCCTGACCACCTCCGATGATGATAACCGGAATATTCGACTCTCGACGTTCAGTCATGTCTTGTTCCTTCAGGAAAATGACAGGCAAGCAACGTGGCCATCGGGGGCCTGGCTTGCAGCTGTCTGTTCAATTCTGGCCAGTTGATCCATCGCGGAGGAGCAGGCGAAACCATATTTGGCAGCGACACGGTCCGAGGCCTCATTGAGACCGGCCCGTACGTGTTGCAGGAACTCGGGAACCGGATAGGTCTGCCCTGTCTCCAGGTGGCTCCTTATGGCTGTCGAGGGAGAGTAACATTGCTCTTCCACCCCATCCGGCCAGCGGATCGTGAAATGAACTTCAGGCATGGGAAACCTCCTTGGAAAGAGAGAGATAAGGGGCAGCGCCGTAGTCCCAGAACGGGGCGATCGAATCTCCGCGCTTGAAATTGACATGCTCACTCGCCGTGGCTTGCCCGATGACCTCAGCGCATATGTCGCGTGCAGCGAATGTCGCGCAGACGCGCTCGGCATGGGCAGGATCGACAGACAGCAGGAAGCCAAAGCTGGGGAATGTTCGCAACCATCGGCCCAATTCGGCGCCCTCAGGCAGAGAGATCGCGTCAAGGTCAATGTCGAAGCCGCAGCGTGAGCATTCGGCCAGCATCAATGCCGTGCCTGCTATCCCGCCCTGGCTGATATCCTTGCCTGTCGTGACGAGCCCGGCCTCAGCCAATTGCGGCAATAGCTCGTAGTCGCCGCGAAGGCGGTCATGAGGTGCATCGAGGGCCGCGCACCAATTATCGAAACGTGGACGATAATGGCCGCGATGATCAATCGCTGCGACGAGGACGTCACCGGCTTGCGCGGTAAAGCTGGAGATCAACCGCGTTGCACGGCCAAGGACGGAAACCGAAAGGCCGAGCTCTGAGGTCTGCAGGTTTGTATGTCCGCCGACAATGGGGACACCATAGGCTGCTGCCGCATCCCTGAGGCCCTTGAGAAGAGGTGCGGCGGTCGCAACATCCGGTGCCCAGATCGTGTCCAGAAGTGCCGTTGCGCGACCGCCCATCGCTGCAATATCGGACAGGTTGACCATGACGCCGCACCAGCCCGCAAACCATGGATCGTCACTGACGAATTGCGGTATAAAACCTTCGCCCGCAAACAGATCAAAGCCGCCCTCAGGTCGCGCGATCACGGCAGCATCGTCGCCGGGAAGGCCAATCGTTGCTGCGGTTATCCCAAGAGCTTTGGTGGACGACGCAATATCAAGCTTGCCGCGTATTGAGGGATGAGTGGCAATCTCTTTTGCAAGCGCTTCCAGCGTCATCCCACCCTCCGCGGTCTGGTGCACCATCCTGTTTCGGGGCTGAGGATTGCGGGGTAATGGGCCAGCGAAGCGCGCATATGCATGTGAGGCACGCCGTGAAGCTGGACAGTCTCGACGCAATCCCAGTGCAGGCGGCGGAAAAGGGGTACGTTCTGTTCCTGAACATGAGCGTTGAATTCGGTGCATCCCATGCCGTTTGCAGAGCAGACCGCAAGCCGGATCAATTCTGCGCCAAGCTTGCCCACGCGTCGGTAATGTTGATCGACGGCCAGACGCGATCCCCACCAGATGCCTGGCGAAGGCTGATGAATGCGGACGGTTCCCACGATTTCGGCTGGCTCTGCCGCCATTGTCGCAATGGCCGCAAGAGGGATGGCGACTTGGTCGATTTCATCGCGGTCGTGCAGTTTGAATATGCGCTGCTCATCAACGAACACGGCGTGGCGAAGCTGCGCAACACCTTGAAGTTCCCAATTTTCGGTTGCAGCACGGATTATGAATTCCGGGCTGATGAAAGATGAGTGGCTTATTACGCTCATGCTGGAACCCTCAGCTTTTCATAGGTTGAAAGGGCTGAACATGCACCGCATTTGCCGCAGCCAGCCTTGATATCCGTTGCTCGCAGCCCACCATCCACGATGATCTGCGACAGTGGCTTCAGGATGCTGGCCATGAACTCAGAGCTGGGCGCAGCGTGGCTTTCCAGCGGCGTGCCGGAAATAGGAACGAATGGAACGACGAAGGGATAGACGCCCATCCTTACCAGCCGATCAGAAATGTTAAGGATCGCTTCGCTCGTATCGCCAAGGCCTGCCAGAATATAGGTCGAAACCTGACCACGCCCGAAGACCTTCACCGCGGCTTCGAAGCTGCTGAAGTATTTCTCTAGCGGCACCGAGGCTTTGCCCGGCATGATCCTGTTGCGAACATCAGGCGTGACGGCCTCCAGATGCATGCCCAGCGCATCGGCTCCGGCATCTTTCATGCGTTGGTGCCACACATCGTCTTCCGGCGGTTCGCACTGGACCTGAATGGGCAGGTTGACGACGGCTTTTACAGCACGCGCACTGTCCGCAAGGATCGACGCGCCGCGATCCTGCCCCGGCGGTGTACCTGTCGTCATGACCATGTGTTTCACGCCATCCAACTCGACCGCAGCTTTTGCAACTTCAGCCAGTTGCTGGGGTGTCTTGTGGGCAATGGTTCTTCCAGCCGCCAGGCTTTGCCCGATGGAACAGAATTGACACGTCTTTTTCCGGCTCTCATAGCGGATGCAGGTTTGCAGCACCGTGGTGGCAAGAACGTCGCGGGAATGAAGCACCGCAATCTTGTTATAGGGAATGCCGTCTTCGGTTGTCAGATCGTAGAATTTTGGACGGTTCGGGAAGCGGATCTTGGCGACCTCCTCACCGTGTTTGGTGACCCGCGAGCGCCCTTCCAGATCAGGCGCTTCCACGAGATAGGGGCTGTTAAAGGCAGGCGCGGTGTGAACAGGGATCATAACCGTCGTGTCACCGAAGCTCACAGCCTTGTGGTCGGAAGGGCCAGCTCCACCCCGGCGGCTCTCATGTCCGGCGCGCGGATCGACAAGTCGCATGCCCTTTGTCTGCAGGTCGTTGATCAGCTCGGGAATGGCTGTGCCAGCATTATCACGCATCTTCACGCTCCTGCTTTACGGGGGTGTTATTGGCATCGCGCGGGGCAAGCTCAGGTTGGAACATTTCAAGCGGTTGCGCCGGCCGCGCATCGTGGACGAGGTGGAGAAGCTCCGGTCTCGCATAGTGTCCAACGCTGTCCATCATCCGCTTGCGCTTTGTAATCAGCTTCATGTCGAGGTCAGCAATCAGTATGCCTTCCCCATCGACAAGGGGCGGCACGACATGGCGCCCCTCCGGGGTGATGATGCAGGTCATGCAGCCGTCTCGCAGACCTTTTTGCAGTTTTGGATCCGGATTAATTGAGGCGATCTGATCCTCGCTCAGCCATGCCGTTGCATTCACGACAAAACATCCGGCTTCCAGCGCATGGTGGCGCATCGTGACCTCGATCTGCTCACCGAAAATCGGACCGACAAGCGAGCCGGGGAAGTGAGCCGCGTGAATTTCTTCATGCTGGGCCATCAGCGCATATCGGGCGAGGGGGTTATAATGTTCCCAGCAGGCCAGTGCGCCCACACGGCCAACGGCGGTATCAACAACCTTCAGGCCAGAGCCATCGCCTTGGCCCCAGATCATGCGTTCATGGTAGGTTGGCGTGATCTTGCGGCGTTTGAGTTTCAGGCTGCCGTCTGCATCAAAGATCAGTTGGGTGTTGTAGAGAGAGCCTTGATCGCGTTCATTGACGCCGAGGACAACAACAACGCCTCGTTTGCGTGCCGCATCCGCAACCGCCATCGTTTCCATGGAAGGAACGGTGACCGCCTCTTCGTACAAACGAAGGTGTTCGGCACCCTGCAACATCGGCGGCATCACGAAACTGAAGTAAGGGTACCAGGGGACGAATGTCTCGGGAAAGACGATGAATTGCGCGCCCTTGTCAGCGGCCTCGCCGATGGCGTTAAGCACTCGCTCCATCGTACCTGCACGCGATGTGAGGTCGGGCGATATCTGCACGGCGGCGGCGCGAACGATTCTGGACACGGCTGGCTCCTTTACGATCATCAGGCTGGCGCGCGACGCGAAACAGTCGCGCCGCGCAAGCGTCGATTACACAGTCCAAGTATCAATGATCAGCGCGTTGGCCTTCTTGTGGATCAACACGCAGTCAAGCACGTCCTGCGGGAGGATGGGGATGATCCCGGGGATCAGCGATGGCTCGCCGTGACCGTAGAGCGCCTGGAGGGCAAAGCGACATGCGTAGATCTTGCCGCCTTCCTTCATAAAGCGTTCGAGGTTCTTGTTGAAATTCAGGTGGCCAGGAAATGCTTCGTCGCCAAGCTTGGGAAAGCCACGCTGGATGCCAAGCGTAACGCCCGGGCCGTAAAGTAGAATAGAGGTTTCATAACCCTTACGCTGAAGGCGGATCGCGTTGAGGATATTGACGAGGCCGATAGAGCCTTCGAAAGCGACGGTGTGGAAGGTAACAAGCGCTTTTTCCCCCGGATCTGCCTTCACATCTTCAAAAACCTTGGACTCGTAATCCACGAAGAAATCGCCGTCCTTATGGGCTTCCTGCGTTACCTGAGGCATCTATCTCGCTCCTTGTTTGCGGTTTGGATGCTGAAGCGTACGACGAAAATTGTATGAATCAATAACAAGTGTAATGTCCATACAATAAAAGCTGAAACGGCTCACTGATTCTGCCGTAATGCAAAGATTTGATGCTGTTTGATGAGAAAATAGGCGCAATATGACGAAATATTGCGCGGTTTTTAAACTTGAGATGTGGCAAACATCTCGCTTGAAATTGCGTTCACTGATCCATACAATATCAAACAATTCGAAACTGATGTGAGAATCCAAAGCCTATGCCGAGTTGGCCTCCAATATTAAAGCCGGATGGAAAGCCGCGATATCTGCAGATTGTGGATGCCATTGAAGCCGCCATAAAAAGTGGTGAATTTTCGCCGGGCGAGAGGCTTCCACCCCAACGCAAGCTGGCGGAGCGGCTGGGCATCGATTTTACAACCGTCACCCGCGCCTACGCCGAGGCGAATACGAGGCGGTTGGTGGAAAGCCATGTCGGGCGTGGCACATTTGCTTGCGCTCCGGCTCATTCCCGCCATGAGGCGAACCCGCATCGTTCCCGGGATGAAGATCTGTCGATGAACATGCCGCCTGAACCGCAGGATGGTGAGCTCATTGCGCGGATGCAGGACGGCCTTCGCACCGTATCGGCCAATCTGATATCGCTGCTTCGATATCAATCAACGATTGGCGGCAATCAGGACAAGGCGGCAGCATCCTCCTGGCTTTCCAAAAGAGGAATGGTCCCAAGCCTCGAACGCATCGCCATTACGCCCGGTGCACATGCGACGATGACGGCCATATTGTCGACGATGACGCGTCAAGGTGACGTCATACTTTGCGAGGCGATCACCTATCCCGGTCTGCGGGCCATTGCGGCGCGCATGGGACTTCAGCTGGTTGGCATACCCATGGACAGTGCGGGCATTCTTCCCGACAAACTGGATGCCGCCATCCATCTCCATGAACCCAAGGCACTCTACCTCAATCCCACCGTCCAGAACCCCACGACAATAACGATACCGCAGGCGCGTCGCATGGAGATCGCCGAAGTGCTGATCCGCCATCGGCTGACCCTGATCGAGGACGATGCTTACGGCTTCATTCCGGCGTCGGCTCCAGCTCCCTTCGCTACCATGGCACCCAATCTCACCTGGCACATCGGCGGGCTGGCCAAATGCCTCGGTGCCGGTCTGCGCCTTGCCTATACGGTCGCGCCAAGCGCCAAGGCTGCCTATGCGCTCGCGCAAGCGCTGCGAGCCAGTGCGGTCATGCCCTCTCCGATTTGTATGGCCCTTGCAACACGATGGATTGAGGACGGTACGGCGGACGCCATCCGCCGCTTTGTTCGCACGGAAAGTGCGGTTCGTCAGAAAATCGCCTCCGAGACATTGAGAGGGTACGAGTTTCTGGGAGAGCCTGAGGCCTTCAACATTTGGCTGAAATTGCCAATGGGTGCCAGCCGAGCCGAGTTGATGGGCCGTATGGCAGGGCGTCATGTGGGATTGATGCCATCGGATGCCTTCACCGTCCTTGGCGCTCCGGATGAACATGTCAGAGTTTGCCTCGGGGGAACAGTGAGCCGCGAGGAACTTCAGGCAGGCCTCTCATTTATGGCCAACACACTCTCGGATATTGGCTGGATGGGCTGAATGGGCGGTCATGCCGAAACGGCATGACTTGGCATGAGCCGATAGTATTGGACGGGAATATTCGCGCCCGTATGTTTTCTGGATGGCTAACAAGCCGGGAGGAGGCATAGCATGCGATATTTAAAACAGCTTTATGTTCAAGTTATAATCGGGATTCTGGCAGGTATTGCCCTGGGCATCATTGCGCCGCAGACGGGTGTTGCCATGAAGCCCCTGGGAGACGCATTCATCGGCCTTCTGCGCATGATGCTTGCGCCGATCATTTTTTGTACCATCGTCCATGGCTTCACGCACATTGCTGACATGAAGCAGCTTGGTCGCCTTGCGCTCAAGTCAATTATATATTTTGAAGTGCTTACGACCATCGCGATGGGGATCGGCTTCGTTGCCGTCAATGTGTTCGAACCCGGTGTCGGCCTGCACGCAACCAACCTCGTTGTTGGCGCGGATGTTACCAAGATTGCCGATAATGCATCGCATTTCACCGCTCTTGGTTTTTTCATGAGCATCATTCCATCGACGCTGGTTGACGCCTTTGCCAAGGGTGAAATTCTTCAGGTTCTGTTGATCTCCGTCCTGACGGGCGCGGCACTCAGCATTGGTGGCGCGACAAAAAATTCGGCTCTTATCCGCGGTATCGGTGAGGCGCAGGATGTTCTCTTCCGCATCCTCGGCTTTATCATGAGGCTCGCACCCATCGGCGCGTTCGGTGCCATCGCGGCAGCCGTTGGTGCATTCGGCGCGGCAACGCTCCTTTATCTGGCAAAACTGGTCATCCTGTACTGGGCAACCTCGCTCTTCTTCGTCGTGGTGGTCCTTGGGCTCGTCATGGCCTCGATCAAGCTATCGCTGTTCAAGGCGATCCGCATGATCCGCGATGAACTTCTGCTTGTTCTCGGCACGGCGTCCAGTGAAGTGGTCCTCCCAAGAATCATGCGCAAGCTCGAGCGTGCCGGTTGTGATCGCTCCATCGTCGGCTTTGTCGTGCCGAGCGGCTACAGCTTCAACCTTGATGGCACGTCGATCTATATGGCAATTGCCGTTGCGTTCATCGCGCAGGCCACGGACACGCCGTTCTCGCTTGGACAACAACTGGCAGTTCTTGCTATCCTGCTTCTGACATCCAAGGGCGGCACGACAGTTGCTGGCGGCGCATTCATCAAGCTTGCCGCCACACTTCAAACCGTGAAGACCCTGCCGGTGAGTGGACTCGGGCTTCTGTTTGGCGTCGACAGATTGATGGCAACCTGCACCGCGCTGACCAATGTCGTTGGCAACACTGTGGCCACCATCTACATCGCGAACTGGGAAAAGTCCTTCGACCAGTCCAAGTGGGATGCGTATGACTTCCAGCAGACTGACGTGGAAGAGGAGCCGGACACGGTGCCTGCGCCTGCGGTGACACACTCGCACGCGTAAGAGTTGACCATGTCATCTGTTCTCGAGAATTTTTGCATTGGCCCACTGTCCAGTCGAGACGAGGTGGGTGACATGCGCGCGGACAAGCCGCTCCAGCTCGGTTGTCAACCAGCGCGTTTTGTTCTCGGACGCCGTTGCGATGGCAACCGTGGAGAAGATGCGTGGTCTGTCGATAATGCGGACGGAGAGTTCTCCCCGTTCGACCTCGGCAGCGACGCCAGCATATGTCTGGATTGTCGCTCCGGCACCATTTTTCACAAGGGCCTTGATCAAGGGAATGCTGTCGACCTCCAGCTTGACCGTGAGGCGGGTGTTGTTCTGGAGCGCCAATCGCTCCAGAAGCCTCCTGTTGCTGTGCGGAAGGCTGGGAAGGATCAGCGGCAATTGGGCAAGCTGGTTGAAGCCGATCACGCTATCATTGTCAAAGTCGGGGTTCGGCGCCGTTGCAAGAACCATCTGCTCCTGAAGCAGCGGTTTGAGCTGGATGCCGGCCATGGGTACAGGGTTGTGAAGGATGGCCATGTCTATGCGGCGGTCCAGCAACCATTCCTCAAGAGAACTGGTTATGCCTTCGCGGATACCAAGCGTTGCGTCCGGCCATCGTTGCGAAAAGATTTTATATATTTCCGGCACAATGAGCATGCCGGATGTTGGTGGAACGCCGAGCGAAATGTTTCCGGCAAAGCTTCTGTCATCCGCCTTCACCAAGCTGATCGTTCTGGCAAAGTGATCGATAAGGTCCTCGGCCTCCGTCAGAAGCTTTGCGCCAGCTTCGGTGACTTCGACGCCCTTTCCATGGCGCAGGAGAAGCCCGACGCCAAGCTCGTCCTCAAGCTTCTTGATTTGCCGGCTCAGCGCGGGTTGGGCAATGTTCAACAGCCCTGCAGCAGCGTTGAAGCTGCCTGCCCTCGCCACCTGCACGAAATATCGAAGTGTCCTGATGTCCATCTGTCGGTGACTTTCCAGAGAAATCGAGCATCTCGCCATCCGAGGCCATGGCTCGGATTTGCAGCCAAGGTCCGCTCAATATCGCGTCCGCCGTCCATCGCGCAAGCGTCGATCGCCAAGACATCAAATGGAGGAAACTGAATGAGAATCCGTGATCTATCCCTGGACGACATGAACGAGGCGCAAAAACGTGTCGCGGAAGAGGCCGCATCTGGCAAGCGTGGCCGCATGCCAGCGCCTCTGCGTGCCTGGATCCACAGCCCGGAATTAGGCGAGCGGGCGCAAAAGCTCGGTGAGTTTTTGCGATATGACACAATTTTGGGGCCAATGCTTTCGGAGCTGGCAATCCTGCTGATCGCCCGACACTGGACCTCTCATTACGAGTGGTACATCCACAAGCGCGAGGCATTGAAGGCGGGCGTGTCCCCTGATGTTGTAGACGATATTGCGGCACGCAAGGCAGCGCCGATTGCCGATGAAAAGGCCGAGGCATTGCGCCTCTACGTCACAGAGCTTCTCGACAAGAAAATCGTTTCGGCTGAAACGCACAGGCTCGCTGTCGATCAGCTGGGCGAGCAGGGCGTCGTCGAGCTGGTGGGTCTGCTTGGCTACTACACGCTGGTTTCAATGACGCTGAACGCCTTTGAAATCATGCCGCCGGATGGTGAGCCGCTCGAGCTCGATCACTGACAACCACATTATGTCGTCATGGGCGACCTCAATGCGAAATGGGAGAAGAATTATGGCAGGACGTCTTCAAGACAAGGTAGCGATTATCACAGGTGCAGGCTGTGTCGGTCCCGGATGGGGCAATGGCCGCGCCGCATCGGTCAGGTTCGGTCGTGAAGGAGCAAAGATTTTCGCTGTCGACCTGCGTGCGGAAACGATGGTTGAGACTGTCGAGCGGACAAAGGAGACCGGGGCCAGCATCGAAACGCATCTCTGCGATGTCACGAAGGACGACGAAGTGGAGGCCATGGTCCGCCGCTGTATCGAGGTTTTCGGTCGCGTGGATATTCTCATCAACAATGTTGGGGGCTCTTCGCCCGGCGGTGCCGTCGCTCTTTCGGAGGAGAATTGGCACAAGCAACTGGATTTCAACCTGAAGAGCGTGTTTCTGACCTGCAAGCATGTCATTCCCGAAATGGAGAAGGTAGGCGGCGGTGCCATCGTGAATACTGCGTCCACATCTGGCATCCGCTATACCGGCGCGCCGCAGGTTGCCTACGCTTCCAGCAAAGCGGCCATCATCCAGTTTTCCCGTGTCACAGCGGTGGAATATGCGAAGAAAAACATCCGCGTGAACACAGTCGTTCCCGGCCAGATGCACACGCCCATGGTCGAAGCACGGCTCGCCGGACAGCGTTCAGGCGGTGATGTTGACGCGTTGCTGCAGTCACGCGTCGCCCGTATTCCGCTCGGTTTCATGGGTGATGGCAGAGATACGGCCAACGCTGCGCTGTTTCTGGCATCCGATGAGGCCCGCTTCGTCACAGGTACCGAACTGATCGTAGATGGCGGCATGGTCGCGCGCTGCGATTAAGGAGAAATCTCTTGAACCAGACTATCACCAGCCCCACCCCTGAGCCGCAGGGCTTGCCGCCAGTTTCCAAGGCGCGCAAGCCGCGCGTTTCGCTGCCAGCCAAATCCTGCGATTCACACTGCCATATCTATGGCCCGTTTAGCCGGTTTCCGCTGCCAGCGGATCGAACCTTCACGCCGCATGAAGCGCCGGAAGCCAATCTGCGTCGTCTTCATGACCAACTGGGCATCGAGCGCGCCGTCATCGTTCACAGCCAGGGCCACGGCCATGACCATGAACCTATGCTGGCGGCGTTGCGAGAAAATCCCGATCGCTACAAAGGTGTCGCCGTCATCGATCCGGAAACTCACGGCCACAGGCTTGCCGAGTTCGATGAGGCCGGTGTGTGCGGTGTCCGTTTCAGCTTTGTCTCGCATTTGAAGAAGCCGGATATTCCGGGCGTCATGAAAGTTGCCGACATGGTTCAGCCTTACGGTTGGCATGCGGCGGTTCACGTCTCCGGCAAAGGCCTGATGGAGATGGAAAGTGTCATTCGCAATCTTCCTGTCCGGGTAGTGATCGATCACATGGCCCGCCCCGACATCGATAGCGTTGACTTTGCCGAGGTGGAGCGCACACTTTTCAAGCTGCTGGACACCGGGCGGTTCTGGCTCAAACTGAGTGGGGTGGAGCGTCTCTCCAAAAAAGCAGCGCCATTTGACGACGTGCTGTACTATATGCGACGGCTGGTCCAGCACGCGCCGGAACGGCTTCTGTGGGGAACGGATTGGCCGCATGTCAATCTTTCCGGCCCCATGCCCAATGATGGTGATCTTGTCGATACGCTGGCAGATGTTGCGGGCGAGACGGCGCTAGCGCAAATTCTGGTCGAAAACCCCACGAATTTCTTCGGTTTCAGGTGATATGTGTCGCCAGCGTGCATAATCAGATGTTTGGCTTGGCTTATGTAACGGAAGTTGTTGCGCTCGAAGAACTATCCCAAAACCTTCCAGATTGGTTGGAAAAAGGTTGGGATAGATGCTCACTGAGGAACAGAACGGGCTTGTTGATGCGATCAAGCGATTTGCGCAGGCGGAACTCGCGCCGGGTGCTTTGGCGCGCGCGCATTCTCGGCAATATCCTTGGGATGTGGCAGAAAAACTGTCTGGCATGGGTCTTCTCGGCATCACGGTCGGTGCCGAAGATGGGGGCATGGGTGGAACACTCATGGATGCCGTCCTCGCCATTCAAACCGTTGCAAGTGCCTGCCCGAAGAGTGCCGATATCGTACAGGCGGGGAATTTCGGCCCTATCCGCACCTTCGTGGAATATGCCTCGCCGGAGCAGAAGCAGCGTTGGCTTTCGGACCTCATCGCTGGCCGGATGCTGATATCGCTGGGTATGAGCGAGCCTGATGCAGGCTCCGCAGTGACCGAACTGACGACATCCGCTAAGGAAGACGGTGACGATATCGTCATCAATGGCTCGAAAGTATTTTCCACCCACAGCCCAGATGCGAAGCTTTTCCTGATCTATGTCCGGTTTGGACCGGGTGTCGATGGAATCGGATCCGTGCTGATCGAGCGCGGAACGCCCGGTTTTGTTGTTGGAGAGCGCTCTTCATTCATGAGTGGTGAGGAGTGGTGCCCTCTCTATTTCGATAATTGCCGCATACCGAAATCCAACATATTGCTCGGGCGAGGCGGGTTCAAACGCCAGATCGCCGGGTTCAACATCGAGCGCCTTGGCAATGCGTCACGCGCACTGGCACTTGGTCGATATGCATTTGAGACCGCCAAACAGCACGCGCTCGACCGCAAGCAGTTTGGTAGCCCGCTTTGCGATTTTCAGGGAATACAGTGGAAATTTGCCGACATGGCAATGAAGCTGGAATCCGCACAGATGTTTCTGTATCGCGCTGCCAATATCCCGGATGGTGAGCTTCCGAGCGCGCAGGATACCGCGATGGCAAAGCTTGCCTGCAATCTGGCCGGTTGGGAAGTTTCCAATGAAGCGATGCAGGTCATGGGCGGCTACGGTTATTCAACCGAGAGCCTCGTTGAATATTGCGTCAAGCGAACGCGAGGCTGGATGATTGCTGGCGGCTCCATCGAGATGATGAAGAACAGAATAGCCGAACATGTCTTCGAAAGACGTTTCGACCAGCGCAAATAATGGCCGCGTAAGCTGCACAGCGTCCATCTTTCAAAAAAGGATTGCCTGATGATCAAGGTTCGTCTCGAACGTGAGGGAGACATTGGTGTTGTCGTCATAGACAACCCGCCGGTCAACGCAGGTTCTGCGGCCGTCCGGCAGGGATTGCTGGACTGTATTGCGGCCGTCGATGCGGACCCTGCTCTAAGAGCGGGCGTTCTCATCGGATCTGGAAACACCTTTATTTCAGGTTCGGACCTCAAGGAATTCGATCTTCCGCTGGACCCGCCGCAATTGCCGCACGTCATAGAAGCCATCGAGCACAGTGCCAAGCCGTGGGTGGCGGCCCTGCACGGTGCGGCGTTGGGCGGTGGCTTTGAGCTGGCACTAGGCTGCGATGTGCGTGTCGCGCACCCGGGTACGATGGTCGGGCTGCCTGAATGCGGGCTCGGCATGATCCCCGGTGCTGGGGGCATTCAGCGGTTGACGCGGCTGATCGGGCGAATTCGCGCTATCGAACTGATAACCTCATCGCGCCGGATCGAAGCGTCTGAGGCCGTAGCACTGGGGATCATCGATGAGATCGTGACAGGTGATCTGCGGGTCGCCGCGATCACGGCAGCAAAAGCGCTCAAGGGTAAGCGCCGGCTGGTTGAAAAGCCTGTGCCACCGGAACATGAGGCGGACATCTTTGCCGCCGAGGAACTGGCCGTGGCTACCGGGCGTCGACGGCCTCACATTCTGTCCGCCATTCGCCATATCGAAGCTGTCGGCAATCTTCCCTTTAACGAAGGTCTTATGGCCGAAAGGGAGGATTTCCAGAAGTTTCGAACGTCTCCCGATGCTCGCGCATATCGTCATGTCTTTTTCGCGGAGAGAGCGGCCGGGCGAGTGCATACCGAATTCAAAGCCAAGATGCCGTCGAGGCTTGGGATTGTTGGTGCTTGCGAGGCGGCCTGTGCTATCGCGTTGGCAGGTGTCCTCGCCGGACGGCATGTGACGATTTTCGACACGGATCGAGAGTCTCTCAAAGCATCCATCGACGTCGGGCTTCGTGAAAAAGTCAACGAAGGTTCTCTGTCTGTCGCAAATGCTCAAGCTGCCAGGGACCGCCTATCAGTGGAGAGCGATATCGGTGGTCTGTCCAAGTGCGAAAGTGTGATTACGGCGATAGACGAAAGCACCGCCGCCGGAACATCAGTGCTTTCACGCACCGGATCGCGGTTATTTTCACTCACCCTTGGTGCCGACAACTCGGTTGACCTTCATTTCATCAATCCATGGGACCGCGATAGTGCTGTTGAAGTCATCAGGACTGAGACAAGCTCGGCGTCTTCGCTGGCGCAGGGCGTCGCTTTTGCACGGGCGTGCGGCTACAAGGCTGTCATCGCCGGGAATGCCCCCGGCTTCATCGGTCAGCGCATTCATGCAGCTTACCGCAATGCCTGCGATACAATGGCGGCTGAAGGCGTATCCACGCTAAAAATCAATGAAGCGCTCATAGCTTTCGGCTTTGCCGATGGACCATTGACTGTGAATGGTGAGCGCTTTGCTGAGGTGGATTTGGAAATCTCTGAAGCCAAGCTCACCGAGGGCGACATACAGCGCGAGGCGCTCACGGCTATGGTGCGCGAAGCTGAACGCGTTCTGGAGGAAGGCACTGCAGAAACACCAGGCGATGTAGATGTCGTCATGGTCAATGGGTTCGGATTTCCCCGCTGGCTGGGTGGCCCGCTCTATTGGGCCACCAGCGATGCAGGGCAAGATATCCTTCGGTCAGGCATTCTCAAAAGTGCCTAACCTGTTGAAATTCTGAACGTTTCAGCTCTCTGGTCGAGAAGAAAGCCGCCATACGCCATGCGCGTGCATGATGGGAGTTTCGCCATGGAAAAGCGTTCCGTCAACGAAGGATGTGCGGCCACTTGCTCTTGAAATTCGAGGGGTCACGGTGGCGAACTGGCCGATCTCCATCGGGGTCATGAACTGGTGGCTGAGGCTGATCGTTGCAGCCCGAGTGGCACCTGATGTGAGGCGTGACGTCATTCCGAAGGCGCGGTCCATGAAGGTCATCAACATGCCGCCATGAACAACGCCGTTGCGGTTGGCATGGCGTTCTTCCGCGATAAAGCCGAACTCCTTTTCACCATTTGTATCCCGGATCCATACGCCTCCCAGATAAGCAATAAATCCCTCGGATGGTTCGTGAATCCATCCTGCATCCATCAGGTCTTTGATCAAAACAGCAGCCTCCTATCCACTCACTCTTCCAGAAGATCACGCGGGACGAAAAAGTTAGACTGACATTTGGTTATGCAGACATGCCCTTTTTGCAAGTTGAATGTCGGCGGCGCATTCCTCATCAATGCAAGACCGTGGAGGGTTACGTAACGAAGAGGAGGAGCGTCACGTGATGAATATGGATAGGCGAGAATTCGCCGGAGGACTATTCTTGCTGGCGCTTGGGGTGGCGTTTGCTGCCTATGCTGCATTGAATTATTCGACAGGGACGGTGACCAGAATGGGGCCGGGCATGATACCTGTCGCCCTGGGAGGTCTGCTGGCAGTCTTCGGAGCGGTCATCGCAATCGGTGCTTTTTTCCGCATTGCAGAACCGACTGAAATTCGCTGGATCGTGCCCATTATCGTGCTCGGCAGCGTTCTCGTCTTCGGCGCTTTGATCAAGCCTTTCGGCCTCATTCCTGCTGTCGCTGGCAGCGCAATCGTTGCCACTTTTGCCGAAGAGAAATTTCGCCCGCTATTTAGCCTGAAGCTGGCCGTCGTGCTGTGTGTCATGGCCTGGCTGATTTTCATTGTTGGTCTCCAGCTTCCCATTCCTCTGATTGACTGGTCGCTGTGATGGATCTGCTTTCAAATCTTGCACTCGGTCTTGAGACCGCGTTGACGCCTGTCAATTTGCTGTATTGCTTTATCGGCGTTTTCCTGGGAACGCTCGTGGGTGTATTGCCCGGCATCGGTGCCCTTGCCGCGATCTCCATGCTGTTTCCACTGACATTTCATCTGGAGCCGACGACCGCGCTGATCATGCTTGCCGGCATTTATTATGGCACGGCCTATGGCGGCAGCACGGCATCCATTCTGTTGAACATTCCGGGCGGCACGTCCAGCGCCGTTACCTGCCTCGATGGCTACCCGATGGCCAAGCAGGGAAGAGCCGGTGTTGCGCTGGCGATGACGGCAATCGGCTCGTTCTATGGTGGGATTTACGGGATCATCGTGCTCAGCGTCTTCTCGCCACTTATTGCCGGATGGGCTCTTTCGTTCGGCTCGGCAGAATATTTCGCGATGATGGTTCTTGGTCTTGTCTCGGCATCGGCCATTTCAGACGGCTCGGTCGTCAAAGGGCTTGCCATGGTCGTGCTGGGCATCCTGCTTGCGACTGTGGGCATGGATCCGCAGAGCGGTTCGGAACGCTTTACGTTCGGCTCTCTCGATGTGCTGGATGGTCTCAGCATCAGTGCGCTCGCCATGGGGTTGTTCGGCATTACGGAAATCATGATTTCCGTTCGCAAAACGGATACGTCCAGCCTCAATCCAAAAGCCTTCAACATGCGCTCGATGATGCCGACGCGTGACGATATCCGGCAATCATGGGGTCCCATGTTCCGCAGTTCGACAATCGGATCGTTCTTCGGGGCTTTGCCTGGCACCGGCCCGTCCGTTGCGTCCTTCGTGGCTTATGCCGTGGAAAAGCGCATCTCCAAAACGCCGGAGCGTTTTGGTAAGGGTGCAATCGAGGGTGTTGTCGCTCCCGAAACCGCAAATAATGCCGCGGACCAGACGGGCTTTATCCCGACCCTTTCGCTCGGCATTCCCGGTAGCGCCACCATGGCGCTGATGATCGGCGCGCTGATGGTGCATGGCATCCATCCCGGCCCGAAGCTCATCAGCGAGCAGCCAAGCCTCTTCTGGGGTCTCGTTATGAGCTTCTGGATCGGCAATGTGCTCCTCGTCATCCTCAATCTGCCCTTGATCGGTCTTTGGGTTCGACTTCTTTCCGTGCCTTACAAGATGCTGTACCCGGCAATCGTCATGTTCGTCTGTATCGGCGCCTACAGCGTGCAGTACAGCGCCTTTGATGTGATGGTCGTTTGCGGCTTCGGTTTCCTTGGATATGTCATGCGCATATTCGGTTTCCCCGCCGCGCCGCTTTTGCTTGGCTTCGTTCTTGGTCCTTTGATCGAGCAGCACTTCCGCCGCGCCATGGTTCTGGCAAGAGGTGACATCACGCACCTCGTCGAGCGCCCTATTACAGGCATCATCCTCGCAATCACCGCAGCGATTCTGATCTGGAACGTCATTGCGGCGCTTCGTCAGCGAAAGAGGGAAAAGCTTCGTTTCGAAACTTTCGCCACGGAGGGGCGGGAGTGAAAAATCGGCCGGGCCGTTCAATCGGCCCTGCCATCATCAAATGAAAAGGGAGGAAAAACGAATGAAATTTAAATTTATAAAGCTCGCATTGCTGGGTCTCGTCGCTGCTGCTGGTACAGCCGTGGCTGAGGACTTTCCAAACAAGACCGTTACGATCATCATCCCCTATGGCGGCGGTGGCTCCACCGATCTCATCGCCCGCCAGTTGGCGCATGAGCTGAACCAGATTTGGGGTCAGCCGGTGATCGTTGAAAACCGCCCGGGTGCCGGATCGATGATCGGTACGGCCTTTCTTTCGAAATCAAAGCCGGACGGATACACATTGCTTGTGAACACGGCTGCACATGCCGCTGCTCCCGCTGTGCAGAAGTCCTTGCCGTTCAACCCCAGAACCGACATCACGCCAATCGGCATGGTCGCGACCAGCCCCTATATGGCCGTGGCAGGGGCAAATGTGAAGTCCAGCAACTTCGCCGACTTCCTGAAGGAAGCGAAAGAGCGGCCCATGTTCTTCTCCACAGCGGGTGTGGGAAGTTCGAGCCACTTTGCTGCTGAACTGTTGATGCAGCAGGGCAATATTCCGGGTGATGTGGTTCATTTTGCTGGCGGCGGTGAAGCGCAGGTCAACCTGATGGGCGGTCATGCCGATGTCTATATCAGCAACACCGCAAGCGTGATGCCATATGTGAACAACGGTCAGGTGAAGCCACTCGTTATCCTTGGTCCAGACCGCTACGACGCATTGCCAGATGTGCAATCCAGCGGCGAAAACGGCGTCACTGGCATTGAGATCGATGGCTGGAATGGTCTGTTTGGCCCCGGCAACATGGATCCCAAACTCGTTGAGAAGATCAACGCCGATATGCACAAGGCACTGGGGAAGGACAGTTTCAAACAAGTCCTCGCTGACAATTTCGTTCAGCCCGGCTCCGGGTCGGCAACGGAATTCAAAGCGCAGATCGAAAAGGAAATGGACCTCTGGGTGAAGTTGGCGCAGGAGCGCAGCATCGTCGCACAGTGACGTAAAATAAGCCGTAAGCGCCTGGCTTTCCGGGCGTTTACGGGCATTTAGCGCCTGTCTTTTGGCGCAGAGCCTAGGTGACAGACGTGCCGTCGAGCCAGTTTTCCAGATGCTCGACAGTTTCCTTGTAGAAGCTTTCGAATGTCTCACGGACCGAATAGCCGAGATGTGGCGTCAGCAAGACATTGTCGATTTCCCGTAACGCATGAATGGCAGGCAGGGGTTCATGATCGAAAACATCGATACCAGCCGCCCGCAGACGCCGATCTTTCAACGCGGCGATCAGCGCTTGTTGATCGATGAGCGGTCCGCGCGCGGTGTTGATGAGGATCGCTTCCGGTTTCATTTTCGAGATGGCGTCCGCATCGATAATGCCGCGTGTGCTTTCGCCAAGCACGAGATGAAGACTGACCACGTCAGACTGCTGCAGAAGATCGTCGCGGGAGGAAAAGACAGCGCCTCCGGCCTCGGCGCGCTCGGCAGTCAGGTTGGGGCTCCAGGCCAGAGCCGTCATGCCGAATGCCTTTGCGATATGTGCCATGCGGCTTCCCAGCCGTCCAAGCCCGATGATACCGATAGTCTTGCCGTAGAGGCTGCTGCCAAGCCTGCTCTGCCACTCTCCGCACTTCATCGCCGCAGCTTCCTGCGGAATATGGCGCATGAGAGAAATGATGAGTCCCCATGCCAGCTCGACGGTCGCGTATTGCCCGTTGCCGCTGCCCGTGGTGGACATCACGCTGATGCCGAGCTTTTCAGCAGCGTGGTAGGCCAGGGTACGGTTGTGTCTGCCGGTCGCGATGATTGCACGAAGATTGGGCAAAGAATGGAGCAACTCGTAAGGTATGGCGGTTCGTTCTCGCAAGAGACAAATCGCGTCATACTCGGCAAGCTCCGTGGCCGGGTCCGTCAATGGTCGCGTCAGGAACCTGACGTCCGCCCTTTGTTGCAGCGTCCTCCAATCCGCGAGTTGGTGGGCGACACCCATATAGTCGTCCAGAATGGCGATCTTGGCCGGCCGATCCACTGGAACCCGGCGAAGCTGTGTCATCGGAGAGTTTCCTTCCGCATGAGAGAATTGAGACGCATGACGCCTTGGTTGAGGCAACGGACCTTCCAAAACAAGCCTGCCGTCCGCCTGTTGCTCACAAATGACAGGGTGCCGTGCAAAGTTCCACTGCCCAATCGTTGCTCTAGGGAAACCTGACATTATGCATTTGAGGCGACTTAACTTACCGCTCAACCCGCTGCGCGCTTTCGCAGTCGCTTGCCGACACAAGACATTTACCGCCGCGGCACGAGAGCTTGGCGTCAGTCAGGTCGCAGTCAGTCGGCAGATTTCGATATTGGAGAATTATCTGAACGTCAGCCTGTTTGAACGGGGAACGCGTTCTGCCAAACTAACGGAAGTGGGACGTGCCTTTGGTCAGGAAATATCGGGTCTGTTCGATGAAATCGAAATGGCCACCCAGCGCATCATCAATCAGGAGACAGACAGCACCATCAATCTGCGAATTTACCCGACATTCGCAAATTATTGGCTGATGTCTCGGCTGGTGGATTTTACGGCGAAATTCCCAGACATTCGAATACGCTTCGATACGCGTGTGGAGCCGCTCGATTTCCGGGGCACGCATCTCGACGTTGCCGTCCAGCTCGGCTCCGGAAACTGGCGTGATTCACGATGCCGTAAGCTGTTCGATGAGGAAATCGATGTCGTCTGCAGCGAGCGCTATCTTGAGACCGTCGGCCCGCTCGCGCAGCCCGACGACATCGCCCATTGCAACCTGATCCACTCACGTTATCGCCGAAGGGCCTGGGATCAATGGGCCGAAGCGCTCAATGTCGATTTGGCACATCATCAACGCATGGAGTTCGATAGTTCTCTCCTGACGTTTTCCGCAGCGGAAAAGGGGTTCGGCATGGCGCTGGGGCAGATCGGCATCATCGATGAGGCGATTGCGGAAAAGCGTCTGGTTCGTCCGCTGAACAGGCCTGTTCCCACCGGATCCGCGTTTTACGTTGTCTGGCCCACAAGTGTCTCCGTTAACGTGAAGACCAAGCGCTTTATCGACTGGCTGTTGGAACAGGTCGGCGAGGTGCCAGAGTTTTTCTCGGCGCGTAACATTGATGACCATGCGGGCCGGCCGCGATTGCAAAGGTAACGCTGCACCGGCCTGACTAAACATCAGGCAAACACATGGGTGCCCCCTGATACCCTTCCCTTGAGGAAGACTAGCATGGAGGAGGATGTTTTGAGCGGGAGATTGATCGGTAAGATTGCGGTGATTGTCGGGGCGGGTCAGCAACCCGGTTCCAGTATGGGGAATGGGCGGGCAACGGCGATCCGGTTTTCGCAGGAAGGCGCGACATGTCTGCTTGTAGATCGAAACGCTGAGTGGGCTGAAGAGACGCGCCAATCGCTTGCCATGGATGACCGCTCCACCGTTTTCGAAGCCGATGTCACCGACGAGGAGGCGTGTAAGAGGCTGATTGAGGTCGCAGTCGAGCGCTATGGTCGCATCGACATTCTGCATAACAATATTGGAACATCGACCGGGGATCGCGCGACACCAGATCTTGCCGTTGAAGACTGGGACCGGATCATGACGGTCAATCTCAAGAGCATGTTCATGACCTGCAAACATGCGCTTCCCATCATGCGTGCGCAAAAAGCCGGGTCGATCATCAATATTTCATCGACATCTTCGCTTTCGAAGCGCCCCACGGTTGCCTACAAGACCTCCAAAGGCGCCATCAATACGTTCACCCAGCATCTCGCTGCTGAGAATGCAGGTTTTGGCGTGCGGGCAAATGTCATCGTTCCGGGACTGATCGATACGCCCATGGCCATTGAGCGGCGGGTGAGAGAGACCGGACGAACGCATGATGAGATCAGGGCAGAGAGAGACGGTCTTGTCCCTATCGGTTACATGGGAAGCGCGTGGGACGTAGCGCATGCTGCCGTTTATCTCGCCTCCGATGAAGCAAAAGATGTCACAGGGGTTCTTCTGCCCGTGGACGGTGGTCTTCTTCTCAAAAGAGGCTAGGCGGAAAGCAGGGTGTGGAGACAAGATGATGACGATCAACCCCTTGATTGTGCTGGCAGATGCTGCGGGCGCATGGAATGAAAAGCCGCTTGATGCTGACGTTGAACGCCACGCAAGACGTGCTGTGCTTGACTGGTTCGCAGCACTTGTTCCTGGCTGCCATGAAGGTCCCGCACCGCTTTTGGCCAAAGCCCTGGTTTCCCAGCGGGGTCAAGGCAATGCCATATGTTACGTTGACGGTCTTGCAGGTTCGGCACGACATGCCGCTCTCCTCAATGGAACGGCAAGCCACACAGTTGAATTCGATGATATCTACCGTGATGGCGGTTATCATCCCGGCAGCCCGACCATTTCAGCGGCGCTGGCCGTCGCGCAGGACGTCGGCGCTACCTATGAGCAGTTCCTGAGAGCGGTTATTGGCGGCTTCGAAGTCGGGTGCCGCATCGCGCTGGGACTGCAACCGAGCCATTATCGCAACTGGCATATCACGGGTACAGTCGGCACGATCGGTGCTGCCGTGGCCACGGCTATGTTGAAAGGTGGGTCAGTAGAAACCATCGCGCACGCTATCGCGATCTCCACCAGCTTTGCTGGCGGGCATCAGGAAAACCTGCAGGGTGAAGGGCTGACCAAGCCATTGCATAGCGGTCATGCCGCGGATGCCGGTGTTCTCGCGGGCCTCTCTGCCGCTGCCGGAATCACAGGCTCACTCAACAGCCTGCATGCTCCTCACGGCTATGCCGCTGCCACCAGTGATGACAGAGGCAATTGGGAAGCCGCGCTTGAAGGGCTTGGAGAGTGGACGCCAATCACGAGGATGACCTTCAAGAACCACGGCTGCTGCGGCCATATCTTTCCGACGCTCGACGGATTGTCGACCCTGAAGAAGACGTATGGATTCTCCATTGATGATATCAAGCATATCCATGTCTTGGGTTACGCAGCGACGAAATCGATCTGTGATCGAATGCAGGTGGAAAGCGCGCGCGATGCTCGGTTCAGCTTGCAATATTGCGTCTCTGCACTCCTCGTCACCGGCAAGGTACGATTAGCGGCCTTCACGGAAAAAACGCTTGGCGATCCGGCCATCAGGCAGTTCATGAACCGCATTACGGTGACCACTGACGATGAGATTGCAGCACGTTACCCACGTCTGCGCCAGGCAAAGATCCGGCTGGAGCTGCACGATGGTCGGTTACTAGAGCACTATCAGGAAACCCGTAAGGGAGATCCGGAAAATCCGCTGTCCGATGGTGAACTCTCCGATAAATTCATGGAGTTGACTGCGTCTCTTGGCGTGGAAGTGCAGACAGCGTTGAAAGAAAGCATATTGCACGGTGACAAGTTGTTGACAGATATTGCTTTTCTGAAAGCTTAGCCGCCTAGCTGCGGGCAGACCGAATTTCTATCGGCAACAGATATCTGCAACTCGTTTTTATCTCTGGAGGCCATGATATGCGACTGAATCCACCTCGCCCAGATGAGTATAGCGAAGAGCAACAGACCGTCCACGACGAGATTTTGCAGGGGCCGCGCGGCAGGGTAAGAGGCCCGCTGGCGCTTTGGCTGCACAGGCCACAACTGGCCCGGCATGCGCAAGCGCTGGGTGAATATTGCCGTTATGGCTCGTCCCTTCCGCCGATGCTTTCTGAGATCGCCGTTTTGGCACTGGCCAGCATCTGGCGGGCAGAGCTTCCCTGGTATTCCCATCAGAAGGATGCGATTGACCATGGCGTCGACGTCTCCGTGATTGAGGCACTGAGGCGTCATGAGGAGCCGGACTTCAAGGACGAAGCAGCCTTGGCAGTTTACCGGGTCGTGACTGAACTGGTGAAAGATCGCGTCTTGTCTGAACAAACCTATCATTCAGCCGTCGGCCTTATCGGCAAGGATGGGATGGTCGATCTCATCGGCATCATTGGCTACTACACTATGATTGCCATGACCGTGACCGCTTTCGAACTTCCCTTGCCAGAGGGCGTGGCCAAGCAATTTGCTTAGGTTCTGCATGAAAACACCAACCACTATTCAAGGATTATGCTGATGTCATCTCAAGCCTCGAAAACATTCGTTCTGGTCGCTGGTGCGGGTCATGGGGGGTGGGTTTGGCGCGAGCTGCGTGAAGGTCTGCTTTCTGCTGGTCACAGGGTCTTTACGCCCACTTTGACAGGCGTCGGAGAACGGTCGCACCTTCTGAGCTCGGACATAACGCTTTCCACGCACATCGATGACGTCGCTAATCTCTTTCTGTGGGAGGACCTGCAAGACGTTATCCTGGTTGGTCATTCCTACGCCGGATGGGTTATCAGCGGCGCTATTGAGAAACTGGAAGGTCGCGTCAACGCCATCGTTTATCTTGATGCCTTTCTGCCGGAAGATCAAAATCGAGGTCTCGATTTTCTCAACGAAAAACAGAAAGAGGCGTTTTCACAGGCGCTTGAACGAAAGGAAGCCTCCAGAGCCGGCCCCACATCCGCTGCCTTGCGCATACAAGATCCGGTCAAAGCGGCATGGGTCGATTCCAAGATCACCCCGCAACCCATCGGCGTTTCGCTCGAACGTCTCCAGCTGACGGGTGCGCGAGAGCGGGTCCCATCGAAACTCTATGTGCGCACGCCGTTGTTTCCTCAGCCCTATTTCGATGAAGCGCTGGCGCGTTGCGAGGCAGATCCCTCTTGGCGAACGGCGATATTGCCAGACTGCGGCCATGATCCCATGGTGGATCGCCCCGACCTCGTTATGGATCTTCTTCTTTCGATGTCGTGACTGTCGTCCTATATCCTTAGTCCCTCGGGCTCTATATCTTCATTTACGCCAAGATCGTCTTGCCCAACTAAAGGTTGGGCATGCAGCCCATGAAAGTTTATTGCGGCTTCATGGCGGAAAGTTCACCCTCACAGCATAGGAATTGCGCGCGATGAGTTGGGAGGCTCTGGTCGTGATAACCAATCAAGCAGTCGAATGCTTGCGGTTGTCCATCGACCCTTCCGCGTATCTAGCCAGTCCTGAGCCATCTAAGTTGACGTTCAACGGTACGATGAGCTCCAACGCATGCATGGGAGGATTTATGTCGTCTACCGAAAAAATCACAAAAAAAGTGTCCCTGGCTCCGGTCCAGACGCAGGCCGAGGTCGTCATCTCGTTTAAAGATGTCGGCAAGACATTTAAGGCCGGTGCCGCGGAGATACAGGCGACCAGAGACATCAATGTCGATATCCGCGAAGGGGAAATCGTCACGATTGTTGGTCCTTCCGGCTGCGGCAAGTCTACCATGCTGAACCTCACCGCCGGGCTGCTCGCACCGACCGTTGGAACGGTAACCTATCGCAATGTGCCCATTACTGATGTGAATGGTCGCACCGGTTATATGACACAGAGCGACCACCTTCTTCCCTGGCGCACTGTTGCGGGCAACATCGCTGTGCCGCTCGAGATCCGCGGAATGTCGAAAGCCGACCGGAACGCGCGCGTGGAAGAGCTGGCCGAACTTGTCGGGTTGACGCAGTTTTTGAACTCTTACCCGACCCAACTTTCCGGCGGCATGCGCAAGCGTGCAGCCTTGGCACGACTGTTGGCATACGACCCTGAAACGCTGCTGCTTGATGAGCCCTTCGCCGCTCTCGATGCGCAGCTGCGGATCAAGATGCAGACAGAATTGTTTCAGCTGTCACGTCGCCTGAAGAAAACAGTGCTTTTCGTCACCCATGATATCGACGAGGCCGTGGCGCTGGGAGACCGATGCCTGGTGTTTTCGGGCCGACCCGGCACCATCGTTCAGAATATCGAGGTTCAGCTTCCAAGAGAGCGCTCAATCCTCGCGCTGCGCAAGGATCCAACCTACCAGCAACTGTGCTCCGATCTCTGGGACATTCTTGCACCTTCAATGAATGCTGCGCACTGACCTCGGGAAGTGCTGGTGCGATAACTGATTCCGGGAGGAAATAATGAAAATATTCTTTGGACGTGTAGCGCTGATACTGGGGCTTCTTGGCTTTTGGCAGTTCGCTTCCGGCAGATTTGCTGATCCATTCTTCGTCAGCAATCCAATTGAAGTTGGAGAACGTTTCTGGATTCTCTTGAAGACAGGCCGATTGTTTGATCATGGTTGGATCACTTTGGTGGAAACGCTTGGTGGATTTGCGCTCGGCGCGGCAGCAGGCATCACGGTCGGCTTGATCCTGGGGCGCAACGAGACACTCGCCAAGCTGTTGGATCCCATTCTGGTCTCGCTTTACAGCTTGCCGAAAGTCGCTCTCGCTCCGCTCTTTATCATGTGGTTCGGGATCGGCATCGAAATGAAGATCATGCTGACAGCCGCCATCGTCTTCTTCCTCGTGTTTCTCAATACCTATAGCGGCGTCAGAAGCGTCAGTGGCGAACTGATTGAAATTCTTCGCCTGATGGGTGCGAAAGAACGCCATCTGGTTGCGAAGGTCATCATGCCATCGGCAATCCAATGGGTCTTCACCGGCCTCAAGCTTTCGGTTCCCTATGCTTTGATCGGCGCGATTGTCGGTGAGATCATGGCGTCCAACCGTGGCCTTGGTTACCTGTTGCAGGATGCCGCAGGCCAGCTCGATACCGGTGGCGTATTTGCAGCTTTGATCGCAATCGTCTTCCTTGCCTTGTGCCTGCAAACCGCTGTGAAGTTCGCGGAGAAGAAACTGATGCCTTGGAAAACCGTGGCGAATGATCGTGAACTGACGATCTGAGTTCAGTCATCATAGACGGCAAATAATATTATAAAATCTGGGAGGAAATTATGAAAACTCGTTCACTTATCGCTGCCATCACCATGGCGGTCGGCCTCATCGGTGGCCATGCCCACGCGGCGGAGACACTCAAGGTCGGTTTGGGCACCGATGGCTTCGTCCACCTTCCCCTGTTCGTCGCCTATGATGGAGGCCTGTTCAAGGAGGAGGGCCTTGATGTTGAACTGGTCAAGTTCAAGGGCGGTGGCGCAGCCATGTCCGGTCTAGTCGGCGGCAGCGTCGAGATTTGCTCCTGCTCCGTGCAGAACGCCATCAACGCGACTGAAAAAGGTGCGCCGGTCAAACTCATCGGCGCGATGATCGACCAATACGCATCCAACATCGTGGTGACGGAAGAGACCGCAAAGCGCATTGGCCTTACGCCAGATATGCCCATGGAAAAGCGTCTTGCAGCCTTGAAGGGCCTGAAAATCGCCGCAGCCGGTGCCGGCGGCAGTGCAGACTTTCTGGTGCGCCACCTGGCAGGAGCCGCCAAGCTTTCTCCTGAAAGCGATATGAGCCTTCTTTACATGAACGACAGCGGCGCGATGCTGGCGTCCTTTGATCGTGACCGTATCGACGGGTTCGCCCTGTCTTCACCCACATCGGATATCGCCGTGCTGGATCACAAGGGAAAGATGCTGATCGATATGTCATCGGGGCAGTATGAGCCGCTTTCGGGATATCCTTCGATTGCAATCTCTGCCCAGGATAGCTGGCTTGCCGATAATCGCGCGACAGCCGTCAAGTTCCTGCGCGCCATCGCCAAGGCTGATGCTCTCATCCAGGATAATCCCGAAAAGGCCAAGGCAGCTATTCGCAAGCGCTTTGAATCGACCTCCGATCCAGTGTTCGAAGCCGCATGGAAATCGAATGCCGGTACCTATCCTGAAACGCCTGTCATCACTGCCGAAACCGTCAGTCGTGTCATGACATTCCTGGGTGACCTGCAGGGAACAAAGATCGCAGGAGCGCCCGAGACCTACTTCGATGCCAGCTATGTGCAGCAGGCTGTTGCCGAACTGAAGAAATGATCCCGTGAACTGAAACAGACAATTGTGAGTGGCGGGAAGCGAAGTCTCGGCACTCACGACCGCATTTTATTCCTCTCGGCCGCTGGAACGCAGTGGGAGAGGCCGATACCAGGAGGCTGACATTGGCGTTGGTAGATTTCAAAATTGAAGATCGTATTGCGGTTGTCACGATTGATAACCCGCCGGTGAACGCCCTGAACCAGCAGCTTCGTCAGGAACTTCTTGCCGCAGTAGAGGCAATCGAAGCAGACGAGACTGTCGACGCGGTGGTGCTTTCGTGTGCAGGCAGAACCTTCGTCGCCGGTGCAGACATTCATGAACTTGGAAATCCGCAAAAGCCGTATTTGCCGGACGTGCTTCAGAAGATTGATCAATCCGGCAAGACATGGGTTGCGGCCTTGCATGGTACCGCGCTTGGCGGCGGACTGGAGCTTGCCATGGCATGCCATGGACGCGTTGCGGCGAAGGAAACGAAACTGGGCCTGCCTGAAGTCACTCTCGGAGTTATTCCGGGTTCGGGTGGCACTGTCAGGCTTCCCCGGTTGATCCCATTGGAAAAGGCGATCAATCTTGTCACCACTGGCAAACCGATCTCAGCGCAGGAGGGTCTGGCCTCGGGTCTGATTGACCGGATTGCAGATGTCGATCTCCTGGCGGACGCAAAACGCTTCGCGCGCAAACTCTTGGAAAACCCTGTGCCGCCTTTACTTGAGCGCGACGTCAAAGATGCAGGCAATATGGATTGGGACGCTGCCCGGCGGTCAGTCACGTCCAAGGCGCGGGGCGCTCTAGCTGCGCTCGAAGCGTTTGGTGCCCTCAAAGATGCGGCAATGTTTGATCCCGAACAGGCGCTCGTCAAGGAGAGACAACGTTTCCTGCGGTTGTCACTGTCGGACGAATCCAGAGCTTTGAAGCATATCTTCTTTGCGGAACGGAGTGCTGGGCAGAGCCTCAAGAACCTGAATGCCGCCTCTGTCAATCTATCGCATGTCGGTGTCATCGGTGGCGGAACCATGGGAGCAGGGATTGCCACTGCATTGCTGCTCTCCGGCTCAACCGTCACTCTTGTTGAGCAGACGGCTGACGCAGCGGACAAAGCGCGAGACCGCGTCCAGACAACGCTTTCCCAAAGTGCAGAGCGAAAGGTGATTTCCGCCGAGAAAGCCGAGGAGGCCATGCAGCGCTTTTTCGCGGTCGTGGAGTATGAGGCTCTGAAAGGCTGCCCACTCGTTATCGAGGCCGTGTTTGAAGATATGGCTGTCAAAAAGGCGGTCTTTTCGAAACTCGATGCCATCATGCCGAATACGGCTGTGCTGGCCACCAACACCTCCTATTTGGACGTGAATCTGCTGGCGGCATCTACGGACCATCCGGAAAGAATCCTAGGACTGCATTTCTTCTCGCCTGCCCACATCATGAAGCTGCTGGAGATCGTGCGGGGAGCGCAAACCGGCTCCGTTGCGCTGGCAACGGCTTATGAGCTGGCAAAGCGATTGCGGAAAATCCCGATCGTTTCGGGGGTGTGCGATGGCTTCATCGGCAACCGGATCATGGCAGCCTATCGCCGTGACTGCGAATTCATGCTGGAGGAGGGCGCCCTGCCGAACGAGATCGATGCTGCCATGCGCAATTTCGGTTTCGCGATGGGTATCTTCGAGGTTCAGGATATGAGCGGTCTGGATATTGCCTGGGCGCAGCGCAAGGCCAAAGCTTCATCAAGACCAAGCGGTGAGCGCGTGGCCCATATTGCCGACAGGCTTTGTGAGGCAGGCAGATTGGGCCGAAAGACTGGCAAGGGTTGGTATGATTACGGCTCCGGCAAGCCTGTTCTGGATGATGAAACAAGAGATATCATTCTGGATGAAAGCAAGCGCGCCGGCATCACCCGCCGCTCTTTTACCGAAGCAGACATTATGAGCCGCATCCTTCTTACAATCCAGAAGGAGGGGATGGCCGTGCTGAATGAGGGCATTGCCGAGAACGCCGATGATATCGATGTCGTGATGGTCAACGGTTACGGTTTTCCGCGCCACAAGGGCGGACCTATGCACATGGCACATGCTGACGGCATCAATGCGCGGACGGTTGCGTAAGCGCTAACTCGGTCGGCCACATCGCCATGCTCTCGCGTCAGCCATGGACATCCTCGAAGGCGCGAGTGCGATAGTTCCTCAATCTTTTGAGAGATGTTTCATGGAAAATCCTTTGTTGGTGCTCGCAGGCGCAGCGGATCGCTGGCGGTCCGCTCAGCTGTCACCGGAACTCGAGGCTGCTGCACGACGTGCAATTCTCGACTGGTTTGCAACGACGCTTCCGGGAAGCCGGGAGGAGGCCTCGATTGCGCTTCTGCGTGCTGTTCAGTTGGAGGATACGCCGGGCCGATCAATTTGCTATGCAGATGATGCGACGCGCTCTCCCAGAGCGGCTGCGCTGTTGAATGCTACGGCAAGCCATATTGTCGAGTTCGATGATATTTTCCGGGATGGCGGTTACCATCCCGGCAGTTCAACGATTGCAGCAGCGCTTGCTCTGGCACAACATCTGAACCGGCCTTTGGCCGATCTTCATCGCGCAATTATTGGCGGATATGAAGTCGGTTGCTGAATTTCGCTGGCTGTGCAGCCAAGCCACTATGCGTTCTGGCATACCACCGCCACCATAGGCACCATGGGCGCTGCCACAGCCTGCGCCATGCTGCTGGGATGTACTGCGGACAAGATTGCGCATGCCATTTCCATTGCCAGCAGCTTTGCCGGTGGCCACCAGCAGAACCTGAAAAATGGGGGCATGGCGAAAGCTTTGCATGCGGGCCATGCAGCCGATGCCGGTATGCTGGCCGCCTTTGCCGCCTCCAGCGGCATGACAGGCTCTCCAGACGCATTGCATGGCAAGACCGGTTATGCCGCCGCGACAAGCGCGTCGACCGGAGACTGGGTCTCCGCCTTGCAGGGGCTGGGCGAGTGGACCCCGATTGAGCATATGACGATCAAGAACCATGGGTGTTGCGGTCATATCTTCCCCGCACTTGATGGCCTGCGGCTTATGCGCCAGCAACATGGATTTACATGGCGCGATATCAGTTCCATCCGGCTTGACGGCTATGACGCCACGAAAAGCATGTGTGATCGCCCCAACCCTCAAAATGCATCGGATGCTCGGTTCAGCGCGCAATACTGCATTTGCGCCGACATGGTGCTGGGGGCGGTACGGTTGAACGCCTTCGAAGATGTGGCCCTCAGTCATCCCGATATTCGTGCCTTGATGCCAAAGGTTATGGTGGGCGTGGATCCAGCCCTTGCCAGCCTTTACCCCAAACAGCGCATGGCGAAGCTAGCTGTGCACCTCACCGATGGGCGCAGTTTCGACCATCTTCAGGAAACACGAAAAGGCGATCCCGAAGATCCCTTGAGCATGGAAGAGCTTGTTCAGAAGTTCGATGAACTGGCAGCGGAGGTCCTGCCCGAACCGCAGATTGCCGCCTTGCGAACCCGGATTTTGGCAGGCTCTGAGCTGCCGCAACAGGCGGGCATTTTTGCCCAACCTAATGTTGGCCAAGGCTGACGCGATCCTCGGTTGCGGCATTACTGCCTCTCTCTCTAATCATGAACAATGCCAAAACGGCGCGGAGGAGTGCGGCCGTTCGCATCATCACATTCGAGGAAGCACACGATGAACATTGCCACAAGCCAAGCCGAGTTCGTGCTGGTAAGCGAAAAGAACGGTATCGCCACGATCACGCTCAACCGGCCGGACGTCCGCAACGCGATCAACGACAAGATGCGTGCCGAATTGATTGCAGCGTTTGAAGCGGCAGGTGCCGACAAGCAGGTGCGCGGCATCATCCTGACCGGCGCTGGCAAGGGCTTCTGCTCTGGTGGCGATGTCGGCGGTATGCGCGCCAGACTCGATGCACCGGCAGGCGAAGTGGCGTTCAACGGATGGAAACGACAACAAAGCACCCACCGCGGCGTCGCAGCCATTCACGGCATTTCCAAGCCCGTTATCGCCGCTGTCAACGGTGCTGCCTTCGGTCTGGGTCTGGACATGGCTCTGGCCTGCGATTTCATCATTGCAACGGAAGGCGCAAAGCTGTCGATGAGCTTCATCAAGCGCGGCCTCGTTTCCGATGGCGGCGGTATGTATTTCCTCCCACGCCGTGTCGGCCTTTCCAAGGCCAAGGAACTCATTCTGACGGGACGTGTGCTTGAAGCCGAAGAGGCGCTTCGCATCGGCATGGTAGACCGCGTGGCGTCTGCCGATACGTTGATCAATGATGCACAAGCCTGGGCAGAAGAGCTGTGCATTGGTTCGCCAGCCGCCATCGCGCTGACTAAGTCGATCCTCGACAAGACATTTGAAAGCACGGACGAGCAGGTCTTTGCCTTGGGCCGTGAAGCTCAGGCTATCTGCTACACGACGGCTGAGCACCGCCAATCCGTTGAGGACTTCCTCAACAAGACTTCGAAGTGAGGGGATGATATGAGCATTGTCAATTCGATCCTCAATCCGCGCAGCGTTGTGGTCGTTGGTGCATCCAATGATCCAGCCAAGCTGACAGGTCGCCCGATTGCATATCTGCAACGGCATGGTTTTGCAGGCGATATCTATCCGATCAATCCGCGCTATGACACCATCGCCGGGCTGAAATCCTATGCGGATCCGCGCGATCTTCCGAGCACGCCGGATCTTGGCCTCGTCCTCGTGGGTGCCGACCGCGTTATCGAATCCGTCCGGCAACTGGCGGAAGCTGGCACAAAAGCCGCTGTCGTTCTCGCATCTGGATTCGGTGAAAGCGGCGAAGAAGGCAGGGCGCGCCAGCAGCAGCTTCTGGAAGCCGCTGGCGAGATGCGTATTCTCGGACCCAACACCATCGGTCTTGTCAACTTGACCGACAAGATCATGCTGACGGCCTCTGGCGCCATGGAGATGGCTGACTTCCCGACGGGTTCCATCGCGCTTCTGTCTCAAAGCGGCGGCATCATGGGGTCGCTTCTGTCGCGTGCTGCCGGACGCGGTATCGGCTTCTCCAAGCTTGTAGCAACAGGCAATGAATGCGATCTGGAAGTATCGGATTTTCTGGACGGTTTCGCAGAGGACGATGCCACCACGGTGGTGGCACTTTATCTCGAAACCATTCGCAACGCTGCCAAGTTCAGGGCTGCGGCAAAGCGGGTGATCGATGCTGGAAAGAGCATCGTTGTCTATAAGGTTGGAAAGTCTGAATCCGGTGCCAATTCCGCCGTGTCGCATACGGGTGCGTTGGCCGGTGCCGATGAAGTTTACGATGCGCTGTTTAACCAGCTTGGCATCATCAGGGCGCAGACTTTCGCCGATCTTCTCGATATTCCGGCGATTCTAGCGTCTGGACGCAGACTGGCTGGCAACAGGGTCGCAATCGTAACATCTACCGGCGGTGCGGCCACTATCGTTGCCGATAATGTCGGCTGCCTTGGTCTTGCAATGCCTAGCCCTGACAAGGAAACGGCGGAAAAGCTGCTTGCGCTTGAGCTGAAAGAGGCGGTTCTGGATCGCAATCCCATCGATGTGACGCTTGCAGGTTTGCGCCCCGATCTCTTCCGGTCCATCATCAAGATATTGGCAGAAAGCCCAAGTTTCGATGCGATTGTCGTCGTCTTGGGATCGTCTTCCATTGCTCAGCCGGATGTCGTGGCACGGCCCCTGCTGGATTCGATGGCAATGACGGATAAGCCTCTTATTGCTTATGTCAGCCCGGAAGCTCCAAGCATCGTGCGCCATCTCAACACCAGCGGCATTCCGGCATTTGCAGCGCCGGAGAGTTGCGCATCCGCGCTTGCCGCCTTGTTGAAGGTCGGAAAATCGGAAAGCGTAGACGCCCGCGAGCAGCAGAACATCGATTGCTCGGACATTGTCGCCGGGTCAATGAACGAGGCCGATGCCAAGTCGCTTTACGCACGCTTCGGCGTTCCCGTCACCAAGGAGGTTGCTGTTGCAACGGCTGTGGAGGCTGCAGAAGCGGCAAAGAGCTTCGGCGGCCCTGTTGTCATCAAGATATTGTCCGATGAGATCCTCCATAAGTCTGAAGTCGGCGGCGTTGCTGTCGGTGTCGCGCAAGATCAGGTGCTGACGGTTTGCAACGACATGCTGGAGCGTGTCCGGTCTGCCACTGATGCCCGGATCGATGGCTTTTTGGTGCAGGAATATATAACCGGCGGGGTGGAGCTTATTCTTGGTTTCAACCGGGATCCACAGCTCGGCCCCTATATTCTGTTGGGCGCGGGTGGCGTCACGACGGAGCTCTATCAGGATGTCACATTGAGGTTGCTGCCTATCGACAGGAAGCAGGCAGTCTCCATGATCGATAATCTGAAATGCGCACCGCTTCTCAAGGGCTTTCGCGGCAAGCCGCTAGCCGATACGGATGGCCTGATTTCCACGATCCTGTCCTTCGCGGACATGGCGCATTCGCTTGATGGCCGCCTCGTTGAGGCCGAAATCAATCCTGTTTTCGTCTTGCCGGAAGGCCAGGGCGTGAGGGCCGGGGACGCGCTTGTTGTCATCGGCGAATAGCCGAGGACATGTTTTTAAAATCAAAAGCGCCGACCGGACCGTGTCGGCGCTTTTGGCTTCAGCATCGTTGTTTAAGCTATGATGCGCTCAAACGTGCGGTGTCTTCTTCCATCTGCTTGCGAACCCAGTTCAGAAACTGCATGAGCGTTTGCGAGGGTCGCTTGTCTTTCGGCCATGTTAGATAATAGCCATCACCTGTTCGGCACGTTTGCTCGAATGGCGCGACCAGAACGCCTGTCCGCAGATGACGCTCAACGAAAACGCGCACGGCAATTGCAACGCCGACATCAACAGACGCAGCCTCGTAAGCCAAAGCCGAGTTCTCGAACTTCACGCCGTGATGTGACACCAACTTGCATTTAACGCTTGCAGCCCACGCATTCCAATCATGCGGTCTCGCCATCGAATATAAAAGACGGACATTTGAAAGGTCGGAAGGTTCCTTCAAGGGGAATTCTTCCAGAAACGACGGCGAGCAGACCGGTATCAATTCCACATCGACCAGACGCTCAGCATGCAATTCCGGCCACTCTCCATTGCCGGACCGAATGGCTGCATCGAGGTTTTGCGTATCGAAATTGGCCGCAGTCGCTGAAGATGACAGGCGGACTTCAATGCGAGGATGCGCCGTGTGGAAGGCCGCCAGCCTCGGGATAAGCCATCTCTGCGCAAACGTCGTATAGGCCTGCACGGCGAGTATATCGCGGCGACCTCTGCGGGAGACGCGTCTTGCTGCGTTTCCAATCTGCTGAAAGGCCTCGGAAATCCCGCTATACAGTTCTTCCCCTTCCCGCGTCAGCACCAGGCCACGGTGCAAGCGATTGAACAGCGCCACACCCAGATAATCCTCCAGTGCTTTGACCTGTCGGCTGACCGCGACTTGAGAAACATTCAATTCGTCTGCTGCCAGGGTGAAACTGTTGAGCCTGGCAGCGATCTCAAAGGTTCTTAACGGGTTAAGCGGTGGCATCATGCTGGACATAGGAACTGGCTTACCTAGGTTGTGATCAAGGCCTGAAACTGTCTCTATTATTGTCTTTCACGGGGGCGTGCAGGGTCGAGATGGATTGGCGAGGCGTCTCAGATTTTTCACTGTAATCGCTCGGACCGGACTAGGCTAGCAGTGACTTGGGGTTGTGGCGACCTCAGCAGACTTTTGTCACTTGAGATGCTGACCACGTGTGTTGACCCAACGCTATCGAAAGCCAAAGGTGGGCGAGCTTATGCGTCACCCTAAAGCATGTGAGGCCTGCGTTGAAAGGCATCGCCGGTAAGGTCGCGATATTGATTTAGCTCTTGTCAGGCCTGTGCCTCGTTTTTCATATACGCATCCCGGTCGTTTCATCGAAAAGATGAAGGGAGGCAGGATTGATGGCGAAACCAAGCTGCTCACCGGCTTTGACGATGCTTCTGCCCTGAATGACCATTGAAACTTCGGGCTCGGTGGCGGTTGTTATGAAGGTCGCGGATCCGGTTGTTTCTACAGCTGCCACAGGCAGGCTGAATTGCGCATCCGACGTACCCGTCAGCTCGATATGTTCGGGGCGGATGCCGACCGTCACGCGCGAACCCGCCGTGCGTGGATGAATGAGCGGAATGTTTCCTGCGGCCAAGCCGCCCGCAAATTGCAATGACACATGACCGCCGTCATCGCCAACCACAGCGGGTACGAAATTCATGGCGGGGGAGCCGATGAACCCGGCAACGAAGCGGTTGACCGGGTGATCGTAGAGATCGATGGGTGAGCCCTGCTGCTCGATCACGCCATCCTTCATCACCACGACATGGTCAGCCATGGTCATGGCCTCGATCTGGTCATGCGTGACATAGACGGAGGTCGCGTGCAGACGGTCATGTAGCGATCTGATCTCCTTGCGCATATGTACGCGTAATGCCGCATCGAGGTTGGACAGAGGTTCATCGAACAGAAATGCTTGCGGATCACGGATAATGGCGCGGCTCATGGCCACGCGCTGGCGCTGGCCGCCGGAAAGCTCGCGGGGATATCGCTTCATCAGTTGCGAAAGGCCGGTGGTGGCGGCCACCTCTTCGGCAGCCTTAAGTGCCTCAGCCTTCTTCACGCCGCGGATGCGCAGCGAATACGTGAGGTTTTCCTCAACGGTCATATGCGGGTAAAGCGCATAGGATTGAAACACCATGGCCACATCCCGCTTGCGCGGCGGCACGCCGTTCATCAACTTGCCCGCAATGCGCATGTCGCCGCCCGATATGCTTTCCAACCCTGCCAGAGAGCGAAGCAGGGTGGATTTGCCACAGCCAGATGGGCCGACGAGTGCGACGAAGGTGCCTTTCTCAATCGCGAGGTCGATGTTTTTCAGCGCGTGGAAAGCGCCATAATATTTGTTTACACCGGAAAGTTCGATCTGAAGGGTCATTTGAGTGCTCCCGATGTCAGGCCGGAAACGATGCGGCGCTGCAAGAGAATGAAAATGGCGAGAATGGGCGTCACATACATCGTTGCGTAGGCCATGATGTTGTTCCATTCGCTGGTGTTTGGCCCCATGAAGGAATTCAATCCAACACTTGCGGGCTGCAATTCTACGGCCTGAATGATGGATTTCGAATAGACGAATTCACCGAAGGCCTGCATGAAGATGAGGATGGCGGAAACCAGAATACCGTTGCGGGCAAGCGGCAGAACGATGTTGAGGAAAGCCCCGATCCGCGAATTGCCATCCACAAGCGCTGCCTCCTCCAGTTCCTGCGGCACGGCCATGAAGGTGGCGCGCACCAGAATGACGAAGAACGGCATGCTCTTGGCAGCAATGGCCAGAATGACCGCAAAACGTGGATAATCCAGAAGACCGAATTGCGAGAAGCCGACGAAGATGGGCGTAATCATCAAGGATGCAGGCAAAACCTGAAGCATCAGGATCAGGAAAAGCCCGGCATCCACCCAGCGGTTTCGATAGCGTGCCAGCACATAGGCACATCCCACACCCAGAACGGTGATGAGACTGACGGCGCCGGTCGCGATCAGAATGGAGTTCCACAGATAGCGGCCCATATTGCGGCTTTCCCACACATAGGCATAGGTTTCCCATTGCGGTGCAGCCGGCCAGAAGCTCGGCGGATTGGCAAACATTTCCGAGCCGCCCTTGAGCGATGTCACATACATCCAGTAAAGCGGGAACAGATAGATCGCGGCCATCACAAGGGCGATGGCCAACATGAAGCGGTTGCGGGTCACAAGGCTCATCCGCGCACCTCATGGCGTGTGGAGCGAACGTAGACGACCGACGCCAGCATTACGAAGACGATCATGATGACCGAAATGGTTGCACCCCTGCCGAAATCATATTGCCGGAAGGACAGGTCCCACGCCCAATATTGCGCAACGTTGGACGTGTTGTTCGGCCCGCCATCGGTGATGGCTGCAAAGAGGTCGAACTGCTGGAGGGTGAAGATCAGCCCCAGCGACACGATGGCACCGATTGTTGAGCGCATCATGGGAAGTGTGATCGTGTAGAACCTTTGCCAGGCATTCGCGCCATCGAGTTCCGCGGCTTCGTAGAGATCACCGGGAATGGCAGCAAGGCCAACGGACAGCAGGATCATGTTGAACGAGGTGCCCAGCCAGATATTGGCAAGAACCACTGCCCAGAGCGAGAAGTTCGGGTCCGAGCGCCAGAAGATATTCGCATCGACAATGCCGCTTTCGCGCAAAATGAAATTCAGCACGCCGAAATCGCCAGACAATATCCAGTTCCAGATGGCGCCGACGACAAGCCCGGGCATGACCCAGGAGACCAGAAACAGGCCTCGCAACCAGGACGCACCCGGGAAGTTCGTCCAGAAGAACAATGCGAGCCCGAAGCCGAAGAAGAATTGACCGGCGATGGAGGCAACGACGAAGATCACCGTATTGGTGAGAATGGGAATGGTCTCTGGCTGCTTGAACAGATCGATATAGTTCTTGAAGCCAACAAACGGGCGAACGAAGCTGCCAAGGCTGAACATGTCAACTTCCTGAAAGCTCATGAGGATGTTGTAGATCAGCGGCAGGCCGGCCATGACGAACAGGAATGCGAGCGGCAAAGCCACAAGCACAATATCAAAGCCGCGACCATCGCTCACGCTGGAAAATAGCTTCTTCATGAGATGCCCTTGTTTCCGACAGATGGATGTTCCGGATAGGGTTGCCCGCCGCCATGAGCGACAGACAACCCGCCGGGAGGAACAGGTAAGGTGACATGCCGCAACCTGATCATGGCAGCAGCACAGCCACGATCATTTTTCAACGAGCTTGATTTTTTCGGCAGCCTGATCGAGAGCTTCCTTGGGCGACATCTGGCCGGTCAATGCAGCCTGGATGGCATCCTGAATGGCCTTGGAAATCTTTGGCCATTCTGGCGAAGGGCCACGTGGCTGTGCATATTTCAGCTGTTCCACGAACACCTTGAGGGCTTCATCCTTTTGGGCGTTGCCGGTGGGCGGAATGGCGATGTCAGAGCGGGCGGGTAGCTGCCCGAACCTCTTGAACATGTCTTTGTCCTGCGAGGCGAAATACTCGATCACCTTGAACGCTTCGTCGGGATGTTTGGTTTTGGAGAAAATCGCCCAATTATAGTCACCCATGGCCGAGGAACGCGGCGCATCCGGTGTTGGAACAGGAAGCAGCGCCACGCCCCAATCGAACTTGGCATCCTTTAGCATGCGGTCGATTTCCCATGGTCCGGAAATCACCATCCCGGCGTTACCGGCGTTGAATGTTGCGGTCGCGTCCCACTGGCTTCGGGTGAGCGTATCCGGCGAGGCCAGTTTCTCACTCATGATCTGCTTCCACACCTCAAGCGCCTTTACCGCGCCATCGGTGTTGATGTTTTTATAGGTTGCACCGGCCATCTGCGCCCATGGCAGGAACTGGAAGGTGCCCTCTTCATTGGCCTTGGCGCTGAAGGCGATACCATAGACGTTCTTTGCGGGGTCCGTCAGTTTCTTGGCAGCAGTAACAAGTTCGTCCCATGTCACTGGTGGCTTTGCGGGATCGAGCCCTGCGGCCTTGAACAGGTCCTTATTGTAGTAAAGCGCGATGGTGTTGGTCGCTTTCGGCACACCGAAATATTTCTCGTCCCATGTCGCGGATTTGAGCGGACCGGGGAAATAGTTTTCAGGTTTGATGACATCCGACTTGGCGATCTTATCTGTGACATCCAGAAACGCACCACGCGCTGCAAACATTGCGTGGTTGGGATTGTCGATGGCGATGATATCCGGCGCGTTGCCTGTAGAATAGGCGCGCATGGCCTCGCTCACCACATCGTCGAACTGAATCTGGCGATATTCGATCTGAATACCGTTTTTAAGTGCGTTGAAATCCTTGATCAGATTGGGCGCTGGCTGGATATCCCGGTCCAGCGACCATACTGTTATCTTGACGTCCTCAGCTTTTGCCGACAGCGCGACAAGTGAAACGCCTGCTAGCGCCAGTGCGCCCAACATCATGCCCTTAGCGATACCCATGATCTCCTCCTCTGTGGTTATCGTTATTGCAGTTCAGGCGCGGCCCACCTCCTGAGCCGCGCAGTCGTGTCATGCCGGATCGACGATAAAATCACCGCCGCGGCATGCTTTGAGATAATTCAGGCCGTGGACCTGGCCAGTCATTTCCAGCGCATCGCGGTAAACCGGATCGTGCCAGCCTTCGATATCGATGGAGCCGGACCAACCAGCCAAACGCAGTTCCGAGATGACGTCCGTCCAGTTGCTATCACCAAAGCCCGGCGTGCGCATGAAGACGAACTTCTCCTTGCCGAAAATGCCGTGCTCCTTGATGACATCCCAGCGAATGGTGGCATCCTTGCCGTGGACGTGGAAAATCTTCGGGGCCCATTTGCGGATCTGCGGCAGCGGATCGATGAGATAGACCATCTGGTGGCAGGGTTCCCATTCGATACCGATATTATCGTCAGGCGTCTCGTTGAACATCAGTTCCCAGGCATCCGGGTTGTGCGCAATGTTCCAATCGCCACTTGCCCAATTGCCGTCCATCGCGCAGTTCTCGAAGGCTATTCTGATGCCCTTGTCTGCCGCACGCTTGGCCAATTCGCTCCATATTTCCTTGTAGCGCGGCAGGCTTTCCGGCAGGGGTTTGCCGCGCAGACGACCCGTAAAACCGGCAACGCATGTAGCGCCGAAGTGGTGGGCGTTATCGATGCAGTCTTTCCAGCCTTGCAGCGTCTCAAGATCCATGTCGGTTTCTTCAAGCGGATTGCCGAACATGCCGAGCGTGGAGATGGTTATGTCGCGATCACCAATGGCATCGAGGCAGCGTTTGCCCAGTTCCGCGATGTCTTGCCCGCTGGTGGTCTGCCAGAAAAATGGCTCGAAGCTCTCAAACCCCATATCGGCGATCTGGGCGATGCGCTCTGGCGCATTGCCTTTGGTTGCGCTGACCATGGTGCCTATGCGGATGGATTTTGCCGGATTGCTCACTGTTGTATCCTTACGCTGCAATGGAAACCCGCTGGCGAAGACGCGCGCTTTCAATCGCGGCAATCACCATGGCAAGGCTATTGATGTTGTCGAAAGAGGCCGTCTCGGGCACGCCACCGTCACGAATGGCGGAGATGAAGGATGAGATCACGCTGGCGTGGCCGCGCGTTTCCTCGATATTAGTGACGGCAGAAACGTTTACGGTTTTTGAACCTCGCAGAAGTCCGGTCTCCGTCCCTGCAAGCGTTGCCACGAAGTTGTCTTCGCCGTCCCAAGTCAACATGCCCTTGGAGCCGACCAGTCGCCATTGGCTTTCCCAGCTGGTTCGTTCGCCTTCGGCGCACCACGAGCCGCGATAGGTAAAGACGACATCGTTGGAGAACTCAAAGACCGCATTGGCCGCCGCACCATGCGAATACCATGAGCCGGAAGGGTTGGTTTCCAGACAATAGACGCCAAGGGGCTTTTCATCAGCAACGAATCTGGCGGCATCGAAGGTATGAATGGCCATATCCAGCAACAGAACGTTCTGCATTTCTTCACGAAAGCCACCGAAATGCGGTGCGAGGAAGAAATCGCAATGAATGCCCGAGAGAGTGCCGATCAAGCCTTCCGAGACTGCGCGCCGAAGACGACGAATGCCGGAGATGAAGCGGCGGTTTTGAACGACGGCATGGACCTTGCCAGCTTTGTCTGCCAGTGCGACCAACTCCCGTGCCTCTTCAAGCGACGATGCCATCGGCTTTTCGCTCAGTACGTGGCATCCAGCGGCAAGGCCGATGGATACGACATTGAAACGCGCGACGGGGATGACGACGTCGAAGAGCAGGTCGGCCTTTGTTGTCTCAAGCACCTGTTTGAGATCAGTGCCGATCACGGCCTCTGATAAAGAGAACTCTTGCGTCAGAGCTTCCGCTGTGTCGCGGTTCAGATCCACAAGGCCCACAATTTTGATGGAAGCCGCAAGCTCCGGGGTCGAGGCAATTGCCCGCAACCAGCCTTTAGCCATAGCTCCGCATCCGCATAAAACGGCATTGAATATCACGATTTCCTCCCGGTTTTCGCATCAAACTCCTCAAGATGCGATGTTCCGTAAACGTTTACGATGCTATGATGAAAATGCTATTTGTGTCAAGAGGCGTATAAAACGCGGGGAATTGAAGAGATGGGGAATGGGTAGAGACATGAAGGGAATACGCCAGCTTGCCGAGCATCTCGATATCTCTATCGGCACGGTTTCCCGGGCTTTAAACGGCAAACCCGATGTTAACGATGAGACCCGTCGCCGCGTACTGGAGGCCGCGGAAGCGCTTGGTTATGTTGCCAATCAATCTGGCCGCAGTTTGCGCCAGGGCACAACAAACGTTATCGGCCTGATGATGGGGAGTAATCCGGAGACCGTGGAAAACTCCGACAACTTCTTCATGGGTGTAACAGACGGGCTGCAAAGCGTTTTCGCGCCTCACAAGCTTGATCTCGTCATACTCCCTTGCTCTGACGATGAAGACCGGGAGGAATATCTCAAACGCATGGTGGCGCGGCGGCTGGTGGATGCGATGATTATTTCGTCTACCCGTCGCATCGACAGGCGGATCGACTTTCTGGTCAAGACAGGCGTGCCTTTCGTTGCACTCGGCCGCTCCCAATCCGGGGGGAATTACCCTTGGGTCGATCTGGATTTTGACGGCGTGGCACGCGCTTCGGTGAACCGCCTTGCCGCAAATGGTCACAAGCGCATTGCAGTCGCCATTCCCGATAATGACATCAATCTTGGTTATATTTTTCTGGAAGGCTACAAGAAGGGGCTGGAAGAAAACGGGCTTTCCTTTGATCCATCGCTCGTCATCAAGGCAAAATCCAGCGAGCAGGGTGGCTATCATGCAGGTAGCGAACTGCTGCACATGCGGCAGCGCCCAACGGCTGTGGTACTGATCTATGAACTCATGGCGCTTGGACTTTATCGCAGGCTTGCCGAAGTCGGCTTGAAGGTCGGTCACGACCTAGCCGTCATCGGTTTTCGCGAAGAGCCGCGCGGTAGGTTTCTCCAGCCGCAACTTACCAGCTTCCGCCTGTCTCTGAGAGATCTGGGTGTTTCGGTCGGCAAGACGCTGCTGTCCAGGATGCCCGCTTACGCATCACTTTACCCTGATGAGAAGCAGCAAATTATCTGGCCGCTGGAACTGGTGGCGGGAGAGAGCGATGCCGGACCAGCTAGTGGATAACCCTGCCTGCATTCCGTAATGTTACTTCTGAATCGATCTCTCGCATTGAAGCGGGCAGGCGCTTTGTCCTACACGGGACCATCTGGTTCGTTGTGAGTTCAGACCACAGGTCCATCAAGCGACCGTTTGGAGCGGTTGGCGAAAGTCAGCGTCCGCATTTAAGGAGTATTCATTTGCCGGAATTCGAACAGACATTGTCTGCTGGTACCTTGATTTCCATAGCAGTGGGCGCGGTGGCCCTTCTGTTGTTGCTCATCATCCAATTTCGTGTTCACGCCTTTGTGGCACTCATTCTCGTCAGTTTCTTGACCGCGCTTGTCACGGGCATTCCAACTGCAAACATCATGAACACGCTCACGACGGCCTTTGGCTCCACGCTAGGCGGCGTGGCGCTTCTCGTTGGGCTTGGTGCCATGCTGGGCAGACTATTGGAAGTTTCCGGTGGTGCGCAGGCTCTGGCCGACGATCTCATCGCCCGTTTTGGCGAGGAACGCGCGCCCATGGCTTTGGGCATAGCATCGCTGTTCTTCGGCTTTCCGATCTTTTTTGACGCAGGCCTCGTCGTTATGCTTCCCGTGATGTTTACGGTTGCTCGCCGTCTCGGTGGCAGCCTGCTTCTTTACGGCATACCGGTTGCGACCGCGTTCTCTTGCATGCACATTTTCGTGCCACCGCATCCTGGTCCGGTAGCTGCGTCTGAGTTGCTTGGTGCTGATGTCGGCTTGCTGATTATCGTTGGTCTGCTGGTTGCTGTGCCCATCTGGATCATTGCCGGCCATTTCTACGGTAAGTGGATAGGAAAACGTGTTTTCTTGCCGGTGCCAGATTTTTCGGAAGAAAAGTCGGTTGAGGACAATGTGTCCTTGCCAAGCTCCAGGCTGGTCATTGCGCTTCTGCTTCTGCCACTGCTGTTGATCTTCATGAATACGGGTCTGGATTTCGCGCGCGCTCAGCAATGGGTGAGCAAGGATGCCGGTTGGTTCCAGCTTCTGCGCGCTATAGGTTCGACTCCGATTGCACTTCTGATATCGGTTTTGGTGGCTGCGTTTGTGCTTGGGCCGATGCGCGGTCGAGACCCTCTCAAGGTAGAGCGTATTGTCGATTCCGCTTTGGGTCCGGTTTGCTCGGTCATCTTGATCACCGGTGCCGGTGGCATGTTTGGTGGCGTTCTTCGCGCCTCGGGCATTGGCAACGCGCTCTCAAGCGCGCTGGCAGACATCGGCATGCCCGTGCTTGTCGCGGGCTTTCTAATTTCGACAGCGCTGCGCGTTGCGCAGGGGTCTGCAACAGTTGCCCTCATCGCCGCTGCCGGACTGATCCAGCCTGCGGTTCAGGCGGCCGGTTACCAGGGTGTGGAACTGGCGGCGATCGTCATCGCAGTCGCATCGGGTTCGGTCATGCTATCCCATGTCAACGATTCCGGCTTCTGGCTTGTTGGCCGATTCTTTAACATGGACATCAAAACGACGTTCAAGACATGGACCGTCATGCAGACGATGGTTGGTCTACTCGGTTTTGCAATATCGGGACTGATCTTCTCACTGGCTTAAACAGGGCTTTAAAAGTGACGACCACTGATCTGCCGGCATCCGTCAGATTGGTGGTCGTCTGACACTCAGATCAGTTCGATTTGAGAGAGCAGCGCTTGACATTGACCTGATGGTGGCGGACCTTTATCCGTTAAGAATGATGCCAGATGTAAAAGCCACAAGCCCCTTGCCAGGGCGGATCGAGCAGCTGCAGAGCAAGCTGCGCCGTATTGAACGCGGACGTGACACATGGGCTTTACGCTGGCAGGCGGTGCTCGCCGTGATCGACGTCAGTATTATCGCATTCTTTATCTTCGGCCCTTTCTTGCGCAGTGGGCCGTCATATCTGATCATCGATTATCTCATCGCGGTCTGGATTCTCGCTGAAATTCTCGCAAGAGCTTTCGCGACCGGCTCTGTCGTGGCGTCTCTCAAGCGACCGATGACATGGATCGACCTTGTCATACTGGCAACGCTTCTGTTTCCCAATGCGCTGTTCAATTTCGCATTTCTGCGGGCAATGCGATTGTGGGCAGTGGGCGAGAGCCCGCTCTTTGCCTTCATTCTCAAGCGGCTAGGCTGCCATCAGTACAGGGACGTGGCTCGCGCATCGCTAAACTTTTTCGTTTTCCTGTTCATGGTAACGGGCTTCGTCTACACCACGTTTTTCTATCACCAGAGCGGTCTTATTGGCTTTGTCGACGCGCTTTATTTCACCGTCGCAACGATGACCACGACAGGGTTCGGCGACATCACCTTGCCCGGCCCCTTGGGGAAACTAACATCCGTCGTCACGATGATCGTAGGCATCTCGCTGTTCGTCAGGCTCGCGCAATCCATCGTTCGGCCCTACAAGGTCATGTATCCTTGCGAGAAATGCGGCCTCCAGCGGCACGAAGTAGACGCTGTTCACTGCAAGGCGTGCGGCCATTTGCTGAACATTCCAAACGACAATGATTGAGCATGGCATTGCGTTTTCTGCGCATCATTTTTGGGATATGGAATTCGAATGACATCTCGCTGGGGTTGGTTTTTTGCAAAAGTCGCGCGCCGCATCTGGTTTCGTGCGACCCTGTTCTCGATACTTGCCGTTGCCACAGCGCTGGTCGCCATCGTTGTCAGCCCCTTTATTCCGAGTGACCTGCCGACCCAAATTGGCGCGGACGCCGTTGACAATATTCTCGGCATCATTGCTTCCAGCATGCTGACAGTGACCACATTCTCCCTGAGCACCATGGTGTCTGCCTATTCGGCAGCCACCACCAATGTGACACCACGTGCGACAAAACTGGTGATGGAAGACAGCACGACCCAGAACGTGTTGGCGACGTTTGTGGGTTCTTTCCTGTTCAGCCTCGTCGGCATCATTGCACTGAGCACCGGGGCTTATGGCGACCGCGGACGGGTTGTTCTGTTTGTCGTGACCATCGTGGTGGTCGTGCTGATCGTCGTGACACTGTTGCGCTGGATCGACCATCTCTCACGGCTGGGCCGGGTGACAGAGACGACGGAGCGGGTCGAGACAGTCACCATCGGCGCCATGCGCGCTCGACGTCAGCAGCCGTACCTGGGTGGCAACGAATTGCGTGATGAGAGGGATATTCCAGTCTCTTCCATCGACGTGTTCATCGACAGGATTGGCTATGTCCAGCATCTCGATACAAGCACACTGTCCAAAATTGCCACAGATGCGAACGCCCTGATTTTCGTTCGTGCTATTCCTGGACAATTGGTCGATCCGACAAGGCCCGTAGCCTCAGTCGAGGGTGCCCAGCGTGACGAGATTGGGCAGACGCTTGCCGATATCGAACGATGCTTTTCGGTAGAAGACACCCGCTCTTTCGATCAGGATCCGAGATTTGGCGCGTCAGTGCTGACAGAAATTGCATCGCGGGCCCTTTCCCCAGCGATCAATGACCCGGGCACCGCGATCGATGTCATTGCCCGGGCGCTTCGCATTCTGGCGGTGTGGGACGAGCCTGTGGAGACCGCGAACCAAGATGCCGTCCCATTTCCAAATATCTATGTCCCAGCCATCCGGCTCAATGATGTTTTCGACGACCTGTTCACACCGATTGCGCGTGACGGGGCAGCCATTGTTGAGGTGGGCCTGCGTCTCCAAAAAGCCTTTGGTATTCTTGCAAGGTTCAATGCGCCCGGCTTTAGAGACAATGCCATCCGACATTCCCAGGAGGCGCTGGCCCGCGCCGAGCTCGCATTGAGCCTTGAGAATGACAAGAAACGCCTGCGAGCAGCGGCTCACGCTGCTTTGGGGGAGGTGGGCTGACTTCCTAAGCCATTCGCTCGTTTTGACAGACGTTGACCTGTTTGAGCAAGCCTTCGCTTCTTTTAGGCGGTAAGTCAGTGGATCAAGGCCATGCTGGGGGATGCATGCCTTGACACCGCAGAACATGCAACTAGACGTCACATTCAATTGTGGGTTTGGAGTAAGAACATGAAATCACTGGCAACGATCTCGGCTTTCGTGGGCAAAACATTTGCCGGTTGGGTCATTCTTTTTGCGGTTCTTGGCTTCTTCTTCCCGGATACGTTCAAGCAGATCGGCCCTTGGATCGTCACGCTTCTGTCTATCATCATGTTCGGCATGGGACTGACCCTGTCGGTTGATGATTTCCGCGAAGTCGTGAAGCGCCCCTTCGATGTCACCATCGGCGTGCTGGGTCAGTTTCTCATCATGCCGTTGCTGGCGGTTTTGCTGACCCGGCTCATTCCGATGCCGCCGGAAGTCGCCGCTGGCGTCATTCTTGTGGGTTGCTGTCCGGGTGGCACCTCATCCAATGTGATGACCTATCTCTCGAAAGGCGACGTTGCGCTTTCGGTTGCCTGCACCTCTGTCACAACGCTTGCAGCGCCGCTGGTAACGCCATTCCTCGTTTGGATGTTCGCCAGCCAGTTTCTCCCTGTTGATGGCTGGGCGATGTTCATGAGCATCGTCAAGGTCGTTCTGGTGCCATTGGCTCTCGGTGCCGCCTTGCAGAAGCTGCTGCCGGGTGTCGTCAAGGCTGCTGTTCCAGCATTGCCGCTGGTGAGTGTAATCGGCATCGTCCTGATCGTTTCTGCCGTAGTAGGTGCTTCGAAAGGTGCCATCGTTCAGTCTGGACTGATGATCTTTGCGGTCGTGGTGTTGCACAATGGTCTTGGCTACCTGCTGGGATATTTCGCCGCAAAAGCCACTGGCCTGTCGCTTGCAAAGCGCAAGGCAATCGCCATCGAGGTCGGAATGCAAAATTCGGGCCTCGGCGCGGCGCTCGCGACCGCATATTTTTCACCTCTTGCTGCTGTTCCAAGCGCCATTTTCAGCGTTTGGCACAATATTTCCGGCGCGTTGCTGGCGAATTGGTTCTCTGGCCGTAGCGATGAGAGTAACAAAGATACGCTCCATCGCACCTGAGCTGCGTGTCCCGTATCCGCTTCAGCTCAGCATGGATAGATCAGTTGCAACATAGCCTTGTGGACTTTGCGGATGTCCTCGCGGGCGCTTTCAAGAGCCTCGATCGCTGGCTGGATCTGTCCGGCAAAAACCGCGCCATCTATTGTCGGCGATAGTTGCCGGGTCGTTCGTATGATAAGCTGGACACCAAGGTCTTTCTCGAGTGCTGCAATTGCCCGTCACGGCGGGAGCCGTCAAACTGCGCTTCGTGGCAGCCAGCAAAAGCGTCCAGAACCTAGTCATCATTCATCTCGGTTATTTCAAAAAAGGCAACTGATCCTATCAGGAGTGTTGCGCTTTCGGCGTGGGATCAACCCGGCGAGACGTCGGCAAAGATCAGCAGAAAGCTCACGTGGGTGTTGCCGGATTCACCTTACGTCAGTGTGAAAATCCTAATTTTCGCAACTACAACTATGCATAGTAAATAGGCAAAGCTCATTATTTAAGCGTGAAAATAACCAATTCTCAATGGTCGGTATTTATAGGGTTGAGGCAATCCCTCCCTAAACGCACAGGCATTTCAATCGCTTGATGCATCACCCCCATCAGAGGCCAAAAAGTGAGCATATTCGGCAATCTTAAAATCAGGACGCGCATCATTCTCGTTGCCGCGATTCCAACCATCGCGCTTGTGGCTGCCGCATTGCAGGACAACATTCAGCGCATGACCGTCGCTTCGGAAGCAAGGTCCGTCGCCGATATCGCGTCCATGGCGCCAGTGCTGGGCGCGACAATTCATGAAGTCCAAAAGGAACGCGGAGCCTCTGCGGGTTTCGTTGGAGCAAAAGGCCAGGGTGAGTTCGGTCCCCTTCTTGAAAAGCAAAGAGAAGCAGCGGATGTTGCAATCCAGCGCTTCAAGAGGCTGGGCCTGACCGACCAAAATAATGACATGGCTCCCGCCTTGAAAGAACTGGCCGCCGCCGCGCAAGCCAAACTGGATAGGCTGAAAGCCATGCGGCAGGATGTGACGTCGCTTAAGGCCGGTGTGCCGGAGATTGCCTCCTACTTTGCCGACACGATCGGTAGCCTCATCCACATCATTGAATCGATGAGTTCCCTGACGACCGACAGCACCATATCCAACAGAATTGTTGCATATTCTGCATTGCTGCAAGGCAAGGAGCGGGCAGGGCAAGAGCGTACGATTGGCACTGCAGCCTTCACATCTGGCAGCTTCAGCCCGGAAAGCTATCAGCTATTCGTCAAGTTCGGTGCGATGCAAAATGTCTTTTTCTCGGACTTCAACAGCTATGCGGGCGCAGACGAGCGCGCAGCATTGAAGGAAGCCTTGAGTAGCGATGCTGGCAAACTTGTCGAAAGCCAGCGTGGCATAGCGATGGCCAGTGCGTTTGGAGGCAAACTGAACAGCGTGAGCGGGGAAGACTGGTACAAGGCTTCGACCAACCGGATCAACGCGCTCAAGGCTGTCGAAGACAAAACCGGCCTCGAACTGCGCGATTTCGCCGCTGCCTCTGCTACCAAACAGTACAATGCCCTCCTTATCTCCCTTTCCATTTCCATTGGCGTTCTTGCCCTTGTTGCAGTGCTTGCCACAATCGTAACCCGCTCCATCACAAGCCCGGTTACCCGCCTCGTGAAGACGATGCGCGAACTGGCGGATGGCAATGCAGACGCTGAACTGAACGTCGTTGCCGATCGCAGTGAAATCGGTGAGATGGTGAAGTCCGTGGCCGTGTTCAAAACCAATGCACAGGAACGGTCGAAACTGGAAGCGGAAGCGCAGGCTAACCGCGCGCTTTCAGAGCGTGAACGGCTCCAGCAGCAGGAAAAAGAAGCCGCCGAAAATGCAGAAGTGCAGTTCGCGGTCGATACGCTTGCGGCAGGTCTGGGGGCCATGGCCAATGGCACGTTGAACTACCGCATCAACCAGACCTTCGCGACCCGTCTTGATAAAATCCGGGTGGACTTCAACGGAGCAATCGAGCGTCTTGAGGATGCCATCGTTGATGTGAGCGGCAATGCGCAAGCCATTTCCGCCGGTTCAAACCAGATCCGCGCCTCGGCGGATGATCTTGCCAAGCGCACCGAGCAGCAGGCCGCATCCGTTGAAGAAACCGCCGCTGCTTTGGAGCAGATTACGACAACGGTTGCCGATACCAGCCGCCGGGCTGAAGAAGCTGGTCGACTCGTGATTGAGACGCGCGAGAATGCCGAGCATTCCGGGCAGGTGGTAACGAGAGCCATCAATGCGATGAATGCGATTGAGACTTCGTCTAGCGAAATCTCCAACATCATCGGCGTCATCGATGAGATTGCATTCCAGACCAATCTGCTTGCGCTGAATGCGGGCGTAGAGGCAGCCAGAGCGGGCGAGGCTGGCAAGGGCTTTGCCGTGGTTGCCCAGGAAGTGCGAGAGCTGGCCCAGCGTTCTGCAAGTGCTGCAAAAGACATCAAGGCCTTGATTGCGAAATCAGGGGAGCACGTCAAAAGCGGCGTTGGCCTTGTCGCGCAGACAGGAGAGTCACTCAGCAAGATTGTCGAGCAGGTCAAGGAAATCAGCGTCAACGTGCTGTCTATCGTCGAAGCATCGCGTGAGCAGACAACTGGCATCAAGGAAATCAATCAGGCCGTGTCCCAGATGGATCACGGCACCCAGCAAAATGCTGCAATGGTGGAGGAATCAACCGCGGCAAGCCACGCACTTGCACGGGAAGCCGAAGCCTTGTTTGTTCTCGTCGGCAAATTCGAGACAGATGCAAAAGCGAAATCAGCCGTTTCGAGCGCGACAGAGCGTCATTCAGCGCAAACACGATCGCCTGCCCGGCAATTGCTGAATCGGGTGAGCTCGTCATTCTCAGGTAATGCAGCCCTCAAAACCAAGAGCTGGGAAGAGTTTTAAACCAACCCAGCTTTCACAGACTTTGTCAGGACACCTCCCTTGCAGACAAGGGAGGTGTCTTTTTGCATGAGTGAGCGGCGGTCAACATCCTTGTCCGACACGTCGAGCAGAATTCTGGTCCGAGCGCACCTGTGTCGTCCTAGGGCTCAGTTTTGCGCGGGGTAATGCATATCGAGATCGTTAGATTAGAATTTTGAGAGCATGAAAGGCCAGATCTTAGCGCAGGAGTAAATTTCTCTGACAAAGGGCGTTAGGCACCTATTATGTATAAGTTATATAAATATTAGGAATAATATTGTCATCTGGCTCTTTAGTGGCACCATGCTTCACTGCAATGCATCTCATTGTGAAATCTCATGCGTGTCAAAACTGCACTTATCCTTTGAGGTTACCCGAGAATGAAAGCTGCTCCTCGTAAATCGTCCGTGGCAATGAAGTTGCTGGCAGTGAGTGCTGTGGCGATATCTCTATTTCTTGCTTTGACCTTTGCTGTTGTTGTGTACCAGGTACGGCACAGCGCGACTTTGATCACGATCGAGCAGGCCAAAGCGGACGCCAAAGCGATCAGCGAAGCTTTCAACGCCAAGATCTCTCTCCTTTCCGGAGGGGTCGCTTCGATTGCTGGGACCTTTGAGCAAGCCATTCAGGACAAGACGATTACGCGTGCGGATATCACCGCGACATTGCCGGCTTTGGTCAAAAAGTTCGACCTCGTGTTTGGGTCATGGTTTCTCGAAGCTGATTTTGGATTTGACGGAGCGCGCGGACCTCTTGCGGATGCGGCATCTGGAACCAATAGCTCTGGACAGTTTACTCCTTATTGGACCCGAGCTGGTAATGCACTTGAACTCGTGTTGCCGGATCAGATCGACTACAGTCAGCCTTATTTCCGGCTCGCGGCTAGTTCTGGCAAGCCCGCGGTCACTGAGCCTTATGTGGAGGATACGGCCGGTGGCTTGCTGATGATGAGCATTGCCTATCCTGTGGCGGTCGAAGGGGTTGTGCGTGGCGTTGCGGGCGTCGATATCGGCCTTGGTGCGATTGCGGATTCCTTGAAAGCCTACAGGCCATTCGGAACAGGACGGGTCTATCTGCTTTCCGCAAGCGGTGCATGGCTGACCGCGCCTGATGCCGCCATGGTGATGAAACCGTACGGTGCAGAGGGTCTCGATATCGTCCAGTCCGTTGTCAAAGGTGCGGGGCCTGCTGTTATCGAAAATGTTCAGGGCGAAGAAGGCGAGAGTGTTTACCGCGTCGTTTATCCCTTCGAACTGCCCGGCTTGAACAGCCGCTGGTTCATCGTCGAAGATGTTCCAGCCGCAGCCATCTCGGCCATTGTGAATGAACAGACGAAGATTCTCGTTGCTGGCGGACTGTTTATTCTGCTGGCCGTGGTCGTCTCGCTTTTCCTCGCCATTCGCATCTTCATTCAAAAACCCATTGGCATGCTGTTGAGAGAAGTCGCCCGTCTTTCCGATGGGAACTACGAGCATGTCGTTGAAGGCTGTGAGCGCGCAGACGAAATCGGGGCTCTGTCGAAGGCGCTCGAAGCCTTCCGGCACAAGCTGGAAAATGGCAGGACGCTGGAGATTGTGGCTGAGCGGGAGCGGCGGGAAGCAGAGCTGGAGCGCGGGCAGACCGAGGCGGAACGTGCGGAAACGGTGCGAACCCAGAAGCTTGTCGTCGAGAGCCTGGAAAAAGGGCTTCTGGCGCTTTCCAATGGCAATCTTACCTACCGCATCTCTGAGACATTTCCGGGTCGTTATGCGGAATTGCGTACGAACTTCAACTCCGCGCTTGAGAGCATGCACGACACGATCGCAAGCTTGAACAACACCGTGACCGCTTTGACCGCTGGCACGAATGAAATCAGCCGCAGTTCCGACCAGTTGTCGCGCCGAACCGAGCAGCAAGCTGCAAGTCTGGAGGAGACGGCGGCAGCACTGAATGAGATCGGCCACAAATTGACGGAGAGCGCGGCCGTTGCCGGTCTTGCAGCAGAGAAAGTCAACGGTGCAAGCAAAGATGCGGAAGTCTCAGGCACCATCGTTGCCAATGCAATCGGGGCGATGGAGACTATCGAGGAATCTGCAAACAAAATGTCGCAGATCATAAGCGTGATCGATCAAATCGCTTTCCAGACCAATCTGCTGGCCTTGAATGCCGGTGTGGAGGCCGCACGTGCTGGCGAGGCTGGCAAGGGATTTGCTGTTGTTGCAATGGAAGTCAGAGAGCTGGCCCAGCGCTCGGCGAATGCGGCCAAAGAGATCAAGGAACTGATTTCCACATCGAGCGAACAGGTCAGGCAAGGCGTTGACCTTGTGAACGATACAGGAGATGCACTCACGCGTATTGTTGATCAGGTGCGGTCCATAAACGGTCTCATCCAAACCATTTCTGCAGCCAGCCGCGAACAGGCTGCGGGGCTGAGCGAAATCAATACGGCTGTGAACCACATGGACCAGATGACACAGCAAAATGCTGCAATGGTAGAGGAGACCAACGCCGCGTCTGCCGTGCTGGACGATGAGGCCCAAAACTTGCGCATGATGGTTGATCGCTTTGAAATTGCTGAAGGGTCAAAGTCCAAACAGGCGCGGGCAGCCTAGCCGCCGAGTGGGAACCGCCGAGGTTGCAGACGGCACCCAACTCGACCGGCCAGATGCCGCCATCGTTAGCTCTGAACCGATATCATCACTCTGCCGATATGCGTCCCTGCTGCGTAATAGGCGAAGGCTTCCTTCGCCTTGTCGAACGGGAAGGTACAGTCGGTCAATGGTTCAATGCCGAGACGATCCATCGAGGCCAGGAGATCCGAGAACATGCTCTGATTGCCGTTGGCGATGCCACAGATGGTGATGTTGCGCAGAATGAGCGCGGTGTAGTCCGGAATTGGTGAGGTGGTTCCAGGCGTTACGCCGATAATGATGATACGTCCGTTGGCGGCGGTCGCCGCAATGGATTGTCCGAGAGTATCCTGACCACCGGTCTCGATGATGATGTCCGCGCCAGCGCCGCCGGTTTGTGCCATCAGTTCAACGCCCCATTCGGGATGGGTGCGGTAGTTGATGAGAATGTCGGCGCCCATATCTCGTGCGATTGCCAGTTTGGCATCGCTGGAAGATGTGATCGCAACACGCGCGCCCAGTGCTTTCGCCAGTTTCAAGGCAAAGAGCGATACGCTGCCGGTGCCGAGGCACAAGACAAGCTCGCCTGGCTTTACCTTGGCAACTTCAATGAGCGCATTCCATGCGGTAAGGCCAACGGAGGCAAGCCCCGCGACGCGATGATCGGCAAGCTGGTCGGGGACGCGGATGACGGCTTCGGCCGGCAGTACAACCTGCTGCGCCAGCCAGCCGTCATGCGTCACGCCGACATCATGGGCGAATACGTCAGTCGTGAAAGGACCATCGAGCCATCCGGCGAAGTGTCCACACACGACGCGGTCACCTGGTGCAACGCTGTTTACACCTTCCCCAACCGAGACAACGATACCGACACCCTCCGACATAGGGATGCGCTCTGGTGCCTGACGTGGTCCATAGACCCCACGCAGGATTTGTACATCGCGGCTGATAAGACTGATCAGCCGCGGGGCAACGATGACCTGTCCCGGCCCCGCGACAGGGTCTGGACGGGTGGCCGCGGTCAAGCATTCGAGACCAGTCTGGTCGCCGATCTGGTAGGCCTTCATGAACTTTACTCCTCAGGATTTGTGGTGGGTACGAGGACCCGGTAAAAATGCGTGAGCCCGTGCGGTGGTCGCGATGATCAAGGCCCCTGACCCCAGCAGGAGAGCGGCCCATGCGAGGGACCCAGCGCCGTGGCTATCGAGCAGAATGCCGCCCATGAGGCCGCCTGTGGCGATGGCGCCGTTCCACACGGTCGTCAGCATGGCATTGGCGAGATCCACACCCTCGCCAGCCGCATCGGCAAGCGCCGTCTGTAGCTGCGTGGCCGCCCCACCGAAGGAAAAGCCCCAGACGACCATAGCCGAGATCATGATTGGCGTGGTGGCTGTAAACAAGGCAAGCGAAAGGGCGGTTACACAGAAAGCGCAGAGGCTGCCGAGAACAAGCGCCCGCAACAACCGGTCGACAAGTGCTCCGGTGAACCAGATACCCGCAATGGCCGCCAGTCCGAAAGCAAGAAGCAGGAGGTCAATCTCGTCATTCAGGCCCGAAAGCGCTGCGAAAGGCGTGATGTAGGTGTAGAGAATATTGTGGCCGGTCACCCACAGGAACAACACGGTGAGGACCGTTCTGACACCGAGTGTACGCATGACGCCGGTGAGAGACAGGCGCCGCGCAGGAGGCTGGCCCGGAAAATCCGGCATTTTCCAGATCACCCACAGCAACAGAGCCAAGGTCGTTGCCGACATGAACAGAAAAGCTGCTCGCCAGCCGACCGTTGCACCAAAGAAGGCGCCAGCAGGCACGCCAAGCGCGAGTGCCAGCGGTGTGCCTGCCATGGCGATTGCCAGTGCCCTTCCCTGCAGGCGCTCGATCACAAGTCGCCTCGCACGATACCCCAGCCAAGCCCTGCTGCCATGCCGGCTAGAAAACGAGCGATAAGTGTGATGGCATATGACGTAGACAGTGCCGTTATCGTATTGAAAATCAGGAACCCGGCAATGGCGAGGAGCAAGGCAGGCTTGCGACGCCAGCCCTGCGTCCACAAGGTCAGCGGGATGGCAGCGACGAGAGAGCCAACCGCATAAACAGTCACAGTCTGACCCGCGAGCGACTGCGAAACGCCCAGACCATTTGCCATTTGCGGCAGCAGCCCAGCAGGGAGAGTTTCCGTCAGGATTGCGGTAAATCCCGTCATGGCAAGGACCAGCAGAGCCGCCACTGGCAGGCGCTCTTGTGGCGTAGCAAATGTTCTTCCGCCCGGGATTGCGACTGTCTCTGCCATGCGGTTCCTTAATTCTGGGTCGTTCATTCCGGAAGTCGCATTTTAGAGTTTGCTTTGTCAAGCAAATCTGGAATGATTACTCCAGAAGAGGAAGGTAGACGGCGATGGCAAGAACAGGCAGGCCAAGGAATTTTGATCGTGATGAGGCAGTCAAGAATGCGATGCATCTCTTCTGGCAGCATGGCTACGAGGGTGCATCAACCGATCAATTGCGGCTCGCCATGGGGGGCATTTCGTCTGCGAGTTTCTACGCGGCCTTCGGTTCGAAGGAAATGCTGTTTCGTGAAAGCCTGCAGCGTTATCTGGACCAGCATGGCGGTGTGGTGAGCGCACTTCGCGATACCAGCCTGCCCGCGCGTGAACGGCTAGAGCAGGCGCTCCTTGCTTCGGTGGATGTGCAGACCGAGGCGTCTCATCCATCTGGTTGCATGATCACCCTTTCGGCGACGATCCTTTCCAAGGAAGGTGTGACGCTGCAGGCTTTGACCGCAGGTCACCGCGAGGAAACCCGAAGAGCGATCGCAGACTGCATCACCGATGGGGTTTCAACAGGCGCATTGAAAACGGCAAATGACATTTCCGCTTTGGTCTCGCTCTATGATGCAATTTTGCTCGGCGTCTCAATTCAAGCCCGCGATGGCGTCTCGATTCCATCGATCCGCGGTGCCGTTAGGGCAGCGATGGCAAGCTGGGATGCCGTGGCCACTGATTCGGATCGCCTCTGCGCAACGGCCACTCGGAAGTAGAGCAAGCAGGGCTGCGGCCCTAGCCAAAAACGCAGCATTTTGCCTCACAGAAACGGCGCTTAAAGCGTGCGAGTATCCAAGCCAAAACTTGGCTGCTCGGAGTCTTATGATGCGTGAATATTGGCTACGAGACAGAAAGCGACGAAGACTTATCTGTTTGTTCTAAAAGAAGGATTGCACCTCGAAGGTGTTTGGTGGAGCTAAGCGGGATCGAACCGCTGACCTCTTGCATGCCATGCAAGCGCTCTCCCAGCTGAGCTATAGCCCCATAAGGGTTCCGGTATGTTTATCCGGTTCCGGGAACCGAAGCATTTGTTTGCGTCGGTGGCGGCTTGATACTTGTGCTTCTGCACAATGGCAAGCCGAAAATTTCGCCCGACGACATTTTTTTGACGCCGGGCGATAATTGCTGTGGAAATCAGGTCTCGTCGTCGTCGCCGTTTACGCCGATGATGCCGGAAACATCGTCATCGTCTTCGTCTTCGTCCGCTTCCAGGAACGTGTCGTCGTCATCATCCAGCTCGACGTCATCGTCGCCTTCGATATCGGGAATGTCGTCGCCAGCTGCGTCAGCATCCGCATCTTCCAGAGGCACGAGTTCGACTTCCGTGTTTTCGGTATCGACTTCGGCTACCTCTTCCTCTTCAGCCTGCTGTTCCATCTTCTTGGCTGCAGTCGTTTCCTCGAAGAAGGAAAGCGGCCAGGATTTGCCGGAATAAGGAGACACGATCGGATCACGGTTCAGGTCGTAAAACTTCTTGCCTGTATCAGGATCTGTACGCTTGGTTCCAAGGTCCACTTTTGCCAATGTCTAAGCCTCAAATTGTGAGATGAGTTCGGTGTTTACGCCGTTTTTCCGGCAGTAGACGGTAAAATTCTAGCCGGTCCCATTAATCGCTGATGCGTTTCCTGTCAAAGATAAACTTTATAAGCCACGTATACTGCATGGCATAGCTCCGTCGCTTGATGATCCGGTTCGGCCTCTGTAAGAAACCGCAGACGGCATCGTTATGCCGTATGGGCAGCAGGACGGGAGAATTATGACATTTATAATTGCCATTGATGGACCGGCCGCCGCAGGCAAGGGTACGCTGTCACGACACATTGCCAACGCCTATGGATTTCATCACCTGGATACAGGCCTGACGTATCGTGCGACCGCAAAGGCGCTGCTGGATGCCGGCTTGCCGCTGGACGACGAAGCTGTTGCAGAGAAAGTGGCGCTTGGTCTGGATTTTGCTGCCATGGACCGGACTGTGCTTGCCCGGCACGAGGTTGGCGAAGCGGCATCACGGATCGCCGTCATGCCTTCGGTGCGCCGCGCATTGGTGGAGGCGCAACGCGCATTCTCAATGCGGCAGCCCGGCACTGTGCTCGATGGGCGCGACATTGGAACCGTGGTTTGTCCCGATGCCCCCGTGAAACTCTATGTGACCGCAGCCCCTGATGTGCGTGCGCGGCGCCGGTTTGACGAAATCATTGCCGGGGGCGGTGTTGCCGATTACGAGGCCATTTTTTCGGATGTGAAGAAACGCGACGAGCGTGATATGGGGCGCAGCGACAGCCCTTTGAAACCAGCTGAAGACGCGCACTTGCTTGATACGTCTAAAATGGGTATAGAGGCGGCGTTTCAAGCAGCCAAGTCGATTGTCGATGCTGCCTTGAAGAGATAATATGTGCGTGGAACCGGCAAGTCCGGCCCTCGTTTAGACTGGAATATCCTGAAAGCATGTCCTGCACCGGAAAACCTCGAAGAAAGAGGCGGGCATTGTTTTTGGGAATGATCAACGCGAACCCCCGGTGCTTTGTGTCCCATAGTGGATGCTCTCAGGAGATTTAATGTCAGTAGCTACCCCCACGCGCGACGATTTCGCAGCCCTGCTGGAAGAGTCCTTTGCGTCGAATGACCTTGCTGAAGGCTACGTAGCCAAAGGTATCGTTACGGCGATTGAAAAGGACGTTGCGATCGTCGACGTCGGCCTCAAGGTTGAAGGCCGCATCGCGCTCAAGGAATTCGGCGCACGTTCGAAAGACGGCGGCCTGAAGGTCGGCGACGAAGTCGAAGTTTACGTTGAGCGCATTGAAAACGCTCTGGGCGAAGCCGTTCTGTCGCGCGAGAAGGCTCGCCGCGAAGAGAGCTGGGTCAAGCTCGAAGCCAAGTTCGAAGCTGGTGAACGCGTCGAAGGCGTTATCTTCAACCAGGTCAAGGGTGGCTTCACCGTCGATCTGGATGGCGCTGTTGCGTTCCTTCCACGTTCGCAGGTGGACATTCGTCCAATCCGCGACGTAACTCCGTTGATGCACAACCCGCAGCCGTTCGAAATCCTCAAGATGGACAAGCGTCGCGGTAACATCGTTGTTTCGCGCCGTACGGTTCTCGAAGAGTCCCGCGCCGAGCAGCGTTCTGAAATCGTTCAGAACCTCGAAGAAGGCCAGGTTGTTGACGGCGTCGTCAAGAACATCACCGATTACGGTGCGTTCGTTGACCTCGGCGGCATCGATGGCCTGCTGCACGTGACCGACATGGCATGGCGCCGCGTGAACCATCCTTCTGAGATCCTCAACATTGGCCAGTCGGTCAAGGTTCAGATCATCCGCATCAACCAGGAAACCCACCGTATCTCGCTCGGCATGAAGCAGCTCGAGTCTGATCCTTGGGATGGCATCTCTGCCAAGTACCCAGTTGGTAAGAAGATCTCCGGTACCGTTACCAACATCACCGACTACGGTGCATTCGTTGAGCTGGAGCCAGGCATCGAAGGCCTCATCCACATCTCCGAAATGTCCTGGACGAAGAAGAACGTACATCCCGGCAAGATCCTGTCCACAACACAGGACGTCGACGTTGTTGTTCTCGAAGTCGATCCTTCCAAGCGTCGTATTTCGCTTGGCCTCAAGCAGACGCTGGAAAACCCATGGCAGGCATTTGCCTTCAGCCATCCGGCTGGCACCGAAGTTGAAGGCGAAGTCAAGAACAAGACCGAATTCGGCCTGTTCATTGGTCTCGAAGGCGACGTTGACGGCATGGTTCACTTGTCCGACCTCGACTGGAACCGTCCAGGCGAACAGGTCATCGAGGAATACAACAAGGGTGACACCGTAAAGGCTGTTGTTCTTGACGTAGACGTCGAGAAGGAACGCATCTCGCTCGGCATCAAACAGCTTGGCAAGGATGCAGTTGGTGACGCTGCGACCACTGGCGAACTTCGCAAGAACGCTGTTGTTTCCGCTGAAGTTATCGGCGTGAACGAAGGCGGCATCGAAGTGAAGCTCGTGGCACACGAAGACCTCACATCCTTCATCCGTCGTAACGACCTGGCACGTGATCGTGACGATCAGCGCCCAGAGCGTTTCTCGGTTGGCCAGGTTCTCGACGCACGCGTCGTCAACTTCTCCAAGAAGGATCGCAAGGTTATGCTTTCGATCAAGGCTCTGGAAATCGCAGAAGAGAAGGAAGCAGTTGCACAGTTCGGTTCGTCCGACAGCGGCGCTTCGCTCGGCGACATCCTTGGCGCGGCTCTCAAGAACCGCACCGAGTAATCGTTCAATAGCCTGAAATGAGAAACCCGCCGGAGCGATCCGGCGGGTTTTTTTATTGGGTTGAACTATGTGGGTTTCAGGAATAGCCGCTCATCCGAAGATAATAGGATTCTGCGTTATCAGTTGCACCGTCTTTGTTCTCACCCTGCGAAAGCGATTGGTCAGTCAAGACGTCATTGGCGGCAATCCGTTCCTCCTGAGGAGGGTCGTTGTCGTCCTTTTCGCTGCCGTCGTCTGCGTCTTCCGAATCACCCTGCGACGAATGCATGCTGCCGCGCGGCGGCGCATCCGATTCCTCTTCGTCCTTGGCGGCTGGATAGGGAACATAAGGAAGAGGGATGGCTTCTTTCCCGACTATGGCCGCAAGAGCGGAATGAAGCGTCGGCTGTTCCAGCAGTGCCACCTTGATATCCTCGGCAACCGCATTTCGCTGTGCTGCGAGCGTCTCCTGCCGTTGGGTTGCCAGGACGGTGTCTTCCGCCGTCTGGTCCACGCTCACGGTGTGAAAGTCGGACTTAGCCGCCAGCAATGGTTTTGAGATGTGCTGCGGGTCTTGCTCGGTTAGCAGGCTGGCGACGATCTGCGGTGTTATGGTTTCGGCCTGCTCGGGCAGCTTTCCTAGGACGACAGAGAGAAGGAGCTTTTCCATCTCCTTTGGTGTGGCCTTGGAAAAAGCGCCGCCTGTGGGCAAATTGGGTTGGCGTTCGGCAATATTAGCGACCGGTATCGGCGTTGGGTGCTCGTTTTCTGTTGCGACATCGACAGTCAAAGGCGGTTGCTGCGCGATCAACGCTGTCCGCTGTTGCTCTGTCATCTGTGGCCGCGACGCCAGAGCAGGCTCGTTAAGCCCAGTTGGAGCAGGTTTAGCGTTCGGTTGTTGTGTTGGTTGTAGGACGCTCTGCCCGTCGTGGGGGAGTTGCCCCTGGGCAGCGGCAGCGTTGATTGGGGTGATTGGGGTCGGCAGCGTGCCGGTTGGCGCTGTCGGCACGTTTGAGGGTGCGACTATGGCGCCAGATTTGGCCGGCTGCGCCGTTGTGTTCGACGGCGTCACGGATGGATCTGGACCAATCTCTCCAAGCAGATAGGTGGCAAGGGCGACCTGTGGAACTGGCATCTTGTTTGCAGCGGCGGCAGGTGTGGTGGCCAGTGTTTTAATCTGCGGAATAACCGGGCTGTCCGGTAGGATATCCTGAAGGTAGGCCGGGATCGAAGGTTTTGCCGTTCGGCTGGTGCCGCTGGAGCGCGAAAGCTCGAACATGACGGCCAGTCGTGCCGCTTCCGGCCCTGCAGAGCTTTTCAAAGCAGTGGATAACATATCAAGGGTGATGCCACGTAACACGCTGCCGAGGGCTTTTTCCAACGCGTCTTTCTGATCCATGGGGAGCGTTTTGATGATCTCAACTAGCCGATTGACATATGCCTCGGCGCCCTCACCATCCATCCGCTCGATATTCAGCAATTTGCCGAGTGTCTCGGCAAGCACGCTGACATTGCTCGATAATTGCAACTCGCCTGACACGGCGCGAATACCGGTGCCAGAGGCGAGTTTGGCGCTCTCTGAAGTCGTTCCTTGAGCCACAGGAGGCGGCGCTGGCGGTGTGGAGACTGTATCTTGCGGTGGCTTCGCCATAGAGAACGAAACATCGGTGGCAGACACAGGGCTGACCGGCGTTAGCATGATACGCTCCCTTCTTGGTGACAGGTGCCAGCGATGGCTGCCAGAGCATGTCAGCTTGAACAGGCCCGGTTTCAACAGGGCTTTGGCGGCGACGCAGATGTTATTATCGTCCGCTCATGCGGCGCATTGCCGAGATCCGGTATGCATCTGTACGGTCGAATGGAGCAAAGTTACGCGAATCATCTGAGTGAAGAATGATCCTCAAAGATTAACGATTTGCTAAGTGCATCGTCTCTTCAATCCGGGTTTGGCACAACAGGCCAAGCGCGACGCTCAGCTATGAGCAAAAATATCCGTGTCTTCCCAGCCCAGCAGGTCGAGCTTGGAGCGTGTCGGCAGGAAGGCAAAGCACGCTTCAGCATGTTCGTAGCGGCCATCGCGAATGAGGCGAGTCGTCAATTTGTCTCGAAGCGCATGCAGATGCAGCACATCAGACGCCGCATATTCCAGTTGCGCAGGCGACAATTTTTCGGCGGCCCAGTCAGACGATTGCTGCGCCTTGGATATATCGACCTCCAGCAATTCCTTGAGATTATCCTTCAATCCATGGCGATCCGTATAGGTGCGGCAAAGGCGCGAGGCGATTTTGGTGCAGAAGACCGGTGCCGATGTCACGCCAAAGGTGTGGAAAAGAACGGCAATATCGAAGCGGCCATAGTGAAAGATCTTCTGGCGGGCCGGATCGGCGAGCAAGGTGACGAGGTTTGGGGCCTCTTTCTGGCCGGCTGCGATGCGGATAACATCTGCGGTGCCATCGCCGGGTGAAAGCTGAACGACGCATAGGCGGTCGCGCCTTGGAACAAGGCCAAGCGTTTCCGTATCGATAGCGACAGCGCCGGTATAACGGCCTGCGTCTTCTTTTGAGATATCGCCTTCGTGATAACGGATCTTCGCTGCCATTTCTGTCTCCACTGCTGGATTGTCGATGGCCCTATAGCCGAAAGTGGTTGGTCGCGATACCATCTCATGATCCTTTTCGACCGGTCCTGTACCTTGTGCAGTGCCAGACGAAAGGATTAGTCTGGCACAGTCGTTCAATTTCGAAAGAAGTGCCGCATCTCATGCCAGTCAAAGTCTACCTCGCCGGGCCGGAAGTTTTCCTGCCCAATGCCCGTGAAATGCTCGATGCCAAGGCGGAGCTTGCCCGCCAAGCCGGATTTGAGCCTCTGTCACCCGGCGATCTCCAGATACCGCCCGCAGAAACGAAAGTCGGCCATGGCTGTAATATCAATGCGGTAGACGAGCAGATGATGCTGGAGGCGGATGCCATCATCGCAAACCTCACGCCGTTTCGAGGCATCGCAGCGGATACGGGCACGAGTTACGAGCTTGGCTTCATGTGTGCCCTCGGCAAGCCAGTGTTTGCCTATACGAATGTTGCCGCAAACCACTTCACACGCATCGTTGACCACTATGGAAAACCGCCAACGCAGGATGAGACCGGGCGGTATCGTGGACCGGACGGGCTTTCCATCGAGAATTTCGACATGGCGGACAATCTGATGCTGCATGGTGGCATCATCAGGCGCGGCGGCGTTGTCGTGGTTAGCGATGCGCCTGCAGATGCGATTTACACCGATCTCAGCGCGTTCAAGCAGTGCCTGCAGCATGCCGTTGACGCATTGCTGAAGCATAGAGATTAAAAAATACGGAGTTATCACATGAGCGGAACAATCCTCATCACAGGCGCGACCTCGGGTTTTGGCGAGGCGACAGCCAGATTATTTGCCAAAGACGGTTGGAAAGTCATCGGCACGGGTCGCCGGGCAGATCGCCTTGCCAAGCTGGGTGAAGAACTCGGAACTGCGTTTCACAGCATGGTCTTTGACATCACGGATGAAGCGGCGATGGCAGCGGCCTTCGAAGCACTTCCTTCCGAATTTCAGGGTATCGATATCCTCGTCAACAATGCTGGTCTTGCACTCGGAACAGGCACCGCGCCCAACGTGCCGTTAAAAGACTGGCACACAATGGTCAACACCAACATTACCGGGTTGCTGAACATCACGCATCACATCCTGCCGGGCCTGATCGAGCGCCGTGGCATCGTCATCAACCTTTCGTCGGTTGCGGCCCACTGGCCTTATGCTGGCGGCAATGTCTATGCCGGCACCAAAGCCTTTTTACGTCAGTTCTCGCTGGGTTTGCGGTCAGACATGCATGGCAAGGGCGTTCGCGTCACATCTATTGAGCCGGGCATGTGCGAAACCGAGTTCACCGTTGTGCGCACCGACGGCAACAAGGATGCATCAGACGCGCTCTACAAGGGTGTGAACCCCATCCTGCCAGACGATATTGCCAATACGATCCACTGGGTGGCTTCGCAGCCCAAGCACATCAACATCAACAGCATAGAACTTATGCCGGTCAATCAGTCGTTCGCCGGTTTCCAGGTTCACCGCGAGGTGTAAGCGTGGAGAGGGCGACAGGTTGATGAAAAAGGCGGCAGGGATCGTCCAGCTATGCAAAACTGCATGCCTGCATTGCGAGAGATGCTCTGTTAATTTTTGTGAGCTAAGCTATATTTAAGCCATCGAAGCGACGCACTCCTCCTCCCAGCGTCGCGAGATGTGGATCGACAGCACTCCTCCTCCCAGTTGTCGATCAAGTTTAAAGCCTGCCGCACCTCCTCCCGCGGCAGGCTTTTCCCTTTTTGGGCCCTTCAAATCTTGATATCACGAGATTTCAGCATCGCTTGGATGCTGACGGCTGATCCTGTTTCTATCGAAGCATTGGCCGCAATTCCCGTGAGAATCGACCATGCACCGGAGACATGGTCCGAGGCGCGGTTGAAGCGATCCGGTTCCATTGTGTCAGGCGCGAAGATATAGCCAAGCATGACTGGGTCTGCGCCCCCGTGGTTTCCTGCAGCCTTGGGCACTGCGATCATCCTGGGCTTTTCACCTGCCAAATGCAGCTCAGTGGTGATTGCCTCTTCGTCGGCATGGTCGCGGACGCCACCGAACACGCCGTGGACTTCCACGTGCTTGTGCGTGATTTCGCCCTTCGTGCCCTGAAAGCGAATTTCCAGCCCTTCCCATGGCGAATATGCGGTGAGGGTATAATTGGCGGTAACGCCGGATGCGTAGCGAATGTGAGCCTGCATCGTGTCTTCTATGCCGATATCCGCATCGAACACGCACCTGTCGCGGAAATAGCCATCCTCATCTTCAGCGTCGAGATAGAGGGCTTTCAATTGTTCGTCGGCAGAGAGATCGAGACGGAAAGCGCACTTATCCGCCACCGGACAGTCGGCACAACGCGGGCCGTGGTCTTCCAACCCAAGTTCCACTGCTGTCTCTGGCAGGTAAAATGCGCGTTGGCCAGATGCGAAGACCTGTGTTGGTGCAGACGCCAGCCACCAGTTGAGAAGATCAAAATGATGCGTCGACTTGTGGACGAGCAGCCCGCCGGAATTTTCCTTCTGCCGGTGCCAACGTCGGAAATAATCTGCGCCATGCACGCGGTCGAGATGCCAGCGAAAGTCGACAGCCGTAATTGTGCCGATAACGCCTGATGACAGCATCTCCTTGATCTGCGTGCGGGCAGGGGAGTAACGATAATTGAACGTGACCATGACCTTGCGGCCTGTACGGGCCTGCGCATCGACAATCTGTTTTAACCGAGATAGGTCGATCGTCAGTGGCTTCTCACAAATGACATCACAACCCGCTTCAAAGGCGCGGACAATATAGTCGGAATGCAGAAAGTCCGGCGTTGCGACCACGATTGTATCCGGCTTTTGCTCCGCGATCAGCTGATCGAAATTTTCGGCGAGATATGTGGGGACACCGTTTGTGCCCGGTTTGAGGAGCGCCTTGGCGGCTTCGGCCAGGCGATGGCCATTGCTATCGCATAGAGCTACGATCTCATGCTTGTCCGAGTAGTCTTCCGTCACGGAATCGCGAAACATTTTGTGACGTGACCCGCATCCTACAATGGCGATTTTCACTTGAATTCCCTTTTGGGTGCATACATCGCAACGAAGGCGATTGGCGAGATGTCTTGGGAGGGGATGGCGGTGAAGTATCTGAATCCGTTGCAGAAATGCTCAAGCCCTGAGCGCACTCCCATCGCCCAGATAGATACTATCTAAGCATTAAAGTCGTATTATGATTTTTAGGCAAGCATATTTTGAGACGCTATAACGCGATCTTACGCCCGGTGGCGATCGACACCGGCTTGCGGCGTTTCCATTGGCGCGACGTAGTCCCGCCGCGGCCACGGTTATGATGTCTTCGGAACAGCTGATATGAACTGGGCGATGGGGTGGACGGTGCCGCCTACGCTGGCACCGTCCACGCATTCCACAAGAAATGTTTAGAGCTTGTATTCGTTTGCGAGGGTGACGTGGTGGTGAATACGGCCTTCGAAGAATTCGGCCAGAACGGCTTCAGTCGCGGCGCGCGCCTCGCTGCGAACGGGGCTAGCGAGTGCTTCTTCGACAGCTTCCAGGCTTGGATAGTTGATGGCAAGGATCATCGGCAGTTCCGGTGCGCCATCGTCACGGGCTTCTGCAAATGAGATGCGCACATCTGTCGCATGTGGGAACTGCTGCCACTTTGGCAGAATGCGGTCCAGCACGGCTTTGCGAAAAGCTTCGGTCTGGCCGTCTTTGACTTTTCCTTCAAAAAGAGCGTAGCGCGTAATCATTCTAATGTTTCCTTGTTGGGTCCCTTGAAAAATTCCATCAGCGCAGCCTGATCCTCAGCCCCGAAACCGGAGGCTGTCATCATGCGGTGAATTTCGGCGCAGATTGCGGTCAGCGGCATGCTGGTGTTGGTCCGGCGGGCAAGATCCTGCGCGCCGTTGAGGTCCTTGACCATGTTGTCGATACGCCCGGTGCGTCGGTAGTCCTTCGCAACATAACGCGGCATGTATTCCTGCAGGATTGCGCTGTCTGCCCGTCCGCCTTTCAGCGCCTGAGGAATCTTGGCGGCATCCACACCAGCGTCGAGCGCGAGCTGCGTCGCTTCAGCAACGGCCAGAAAACCAAGGCCGCACAGCACCTGATTGATGAGCTTGGTTGTTTGCCCTGCTCCAACAGGTCCCATGTGAGTGTAGTTGCTCGCCACATGCTTCAGCACGTTGTGAGCATCCTCAACGTCCGCATCGGAGCCACCTGCCATCAGCGTCAACTGGCCGATCAAGGCTTTGGGCGCGCCGCCGGATAGCGGGCTATCCACCCAGCGCAAGCCTTTTTCCGCTGCATCAGCCGCAAGCTTTTTCGTAGCGTCCGGGTCTATCGAGGACATGTCGATGATCAACGTCCCGGCTTTCGCGCCATCGACCACACCTGCTTCACCAAAAACTGCCCGGCGTATGACCTCGGGCGAATTGAGGCTCAGGATGACGTAGTCACTCACCCGGGCAGCGTCCGCAGCCGTAGCAGCCGCAACAGCCCCCTTATCGACGAGGGCTTGAACCTTTTCGCGGTCGAGATCAAACACCGCAAGATGATTGCCGGTTTCGACCAACCGACCGCCGATTGCGCCACCCATGGCGCCTGCACCAATCAGTGCGACCCTGTTCGTCATAATGGCCTCCTCCCAGAGTTTTCGAAAATATGAGTGCCCCTTCTTCAGGGGCACCCTCTTCAATCGGTTACAGCGATGCTGTGATGCCGCCATCCACATAAAGGACGTGCCCATTGACGAAGGACGAGGCGTTTGACGATAGGAACAGGCACGCGCCGACAAGCTCTTCGACCTTGCCCCAACGACCGGCAGGTGTCCGCTTTTCAAGCCATGTCGTGAAGGCTGGATCGGCAACAAGTGCTGCGTTGAGGGGGGTGTCGAAATAGCCGGGCGCTATGGCATTGCATTGAATGCCGTATTTAGCCCAATCGGTGGCCATGCCCTTCGTCAGATTGCCGACCGCGCCTTTTGTGGCGGTGTAGGGCGCGATGCCGGGGCGGGCAAGCGCCGTCTGCACGCTGGCGATATTGATGATCTTGCCCGCGCCGCGCTTGATCATGTGCCGCGCTACTGCTTGGCCAACATTGAAGACCGTGGAAATATTGGTTCGCAGCAGTCTTTCGAAGGCGTCCGCCGGAAAGTCTTCAAGCGGGGAACGGTGCTGCATGCCGGCATTGTTGACGAGAATGTCGATTGAGCCTGTGTCTTGTTCGAAGGCATCAACTGCCGTGCGAACAGCCTCATGGTCTGTCGCGTCAAAACACAGCATGTGCTTTGTGCCAAGCGCCTCTGCGGCAGCTTTCAGCTTCGCCTCGTCGCGGCCGTTCAAGATCACGTCTGCACCCGCAGCCTTGAGGCCTTGCGCCAACGCATAGCCAATGCCTTGTGACGAACCCGTAACGAGCGCGCGCTTGCCGGTCAGATCGAAAAGTTGAATGCTCATAGTGTCTCCCAGACGTAGATCAGCTGAAGTCTATTTGTGTCTTCATCGATTGCCCCTTATCCGAAGCGATTTCGAACGCTTTCAAGGCTTCCGAGATCGGTAAGGTGTGGGTAATCAGATGTTTGACGTCGATCAGGCCACCCTGCATCAACTTCACGGCAGTGGCAAACTCCTCGTGGAAGCGGAAGGAGCCGCGAAGATCGAGCTCTTTTGCGGTGATCGCCATCATCGGCAGGGACATATCGCCGCCCAGACCAAGCTGCACGATCACGCCACGGGGTCTCAGTGCCTGAATACCGGCGACCAGCGCCGGTTGGGCACCGGAGCACTCGTAAAGCATATCGAAATAGCCCTTGTTCAGGCTGAAATCTGCCAGGCCATCGCGCTCCTCGGACAGGTTGATCGTCCGATCAGCACCTGCAGCCTTTGCAAAGCTCAAGGCACGCGCTGACAAATCAGCAGCCACGATTTCCACCGCACCGGCGCGGCGTGCGGCCAGAATCGACAATGTTCCGATCGGTCCGCAGCCCGTCACAAGCACGCGCTTGCCCAACAACTCGCCAGCGCGCCGCGTTGCGTGCAAGGCTACCGAAAGCGGCTCTGCCATGGCCGCTTCGCCAGGCGTCAGGCCTTCGGCCTTGACGCACTGGCTGGCATTGGCAATCAGCCGTTCGCGAAATGCGCCCTGTATGTGCGGGAATGGCATTGCAGAACCATAGAACCGCATGTTGAAGCAATGGTTCGGCAGGCCCTTGTGGCAATATTCGCAAGCGCCGCAGGGTCTCGATGGCGAAACCGCCACGAGGTCTCCAACGACCAGATGAGATACGCCTTCACCAAGGGCTGCAACGTAGCCCGAAACCTCATGACCGAGGATCATCGGTTCTTTCAAACGGACGGTACCGAAACCGCCATGGGCGTAATAGTGCAGGTCCGATCCGCATATTCCACCGGCCGCAAGGCGGATGTCGACCTCGCCGGGGCCGGGTGCCTCGACAGTTCGCTCCTCGATACGCAAATCCTTCGGCGCGTGGATAACAATGGCTTTCATTTTTAATACCTCAAAGAACAGGGGTCGGGAGGGTACGACCATCAAAATGTGCCGAAAGGTTGTCAAACACCAAAGCGCCCATGGCCTTGCGGGTTTCAAACGTACCTGACCCCATATGTGGCTGCAGCAGCACGTTATCGAGCTTCAGGAAGCGAGGGTTGAGGTGTGGCTCCCCGGCAAAGACATCCAGTGCAGCTGAACCCAATGTGCGGGTTTCCAGCGCATCAAGCAAAGCCTCTTCATCAATATTGGCGGCGCGGGAAACATTGATCAACATGCCCTCAGGCCCAAGCGCCTCGATAACCTTGCGGTCAACAATATGGCGTGTCTCAGCAGATGCTGCGAGCGTGACGAACAGAAAATCAGATCGGGCCGCAAGTTCGACTGGATCTGCAATGAATGTCCAGTCAGCCGCATGATCTTTGGGTGCCTTGCTCGAGTAGGCAATGTCCATATCAAAGCCCGCGAGGCGTCTTGCAACCTCAAAGCCAATGCGGCCAAGGCCGAGCACGCCAACACGCTTTCCATGGGCGCGGGATTTCAGCGGATATGCGCCTCTGGTCCAGTCACCGGTTCTTACCCATGCGTCGCCGCCGATCATGCCGCGTGCCTGAGCCAGCATCATTCCCACTGCGAGATCCGCGACATCCTTCGTCAGCACATCGGGTGTGTTCGTCACGCGGATGTTGCGCTCTCGTGCAGCGGCCAGATCAACGGCGTCGTAGCCGACACCATAGATGCTGATGATTTCGAGATTTGGCAGCGCTTCGATAAGCTCACGGCTGGCACCAAGTTCGCCGCGCGTGGCTATGCCCCTGATATTGCTGCCATGATCTGACAGAAATTGTGCCTTGTCGCTGGCTTCGAAATAGCGATGCACTGTGAAATTGGCGTTCAGACGCTCTTCGTCCCATGCGGGATATGCGCCAGCCTGAAGAATATGAACCTTGCCCAAAAGCATTCCTCCAATGTTTTGTTATCGATAACATAAGTTCGGGAAATTGCTTTGTCCAGCCTAAATTGGGAAGGGGCATCCCGGCAAACGGATGAAAGAGTCCGGTTCACAAATGTCGCTTGACTCCTATGTTATCGTTATCATAGCGTTAACTCTCAAGCTTTGGGAGGAGCGAATGGGAGCTGATCAATTTCTGGAATTTCGTTCTGTTTCGAAGGATTTCGGCGGCACGAAAGCTCTGACCGATGTTTCGCTTGAGGTGCGGCAGGGTGAAATTCTGGCTTTGCTGGGTGAAAACGGCGCGGGCAAATCCACGCTTATCAAGACGCTGGCGGGTATCTACAAGCCGGACGCTGGTGAAATACTTTTCCGTGGCGAGCCCTATCATCATAGGCCTCCAAAGCCGAACGAGCGTCAGCCCGTTGCTTTCATCCATCAGGACCTCGGCCTCATCGAATGGATGACAGTGGCGGAAAATGTGGGTCTTGCCCAAGGTTTTTCGCTAAAACGTAAACTCATAGACTGGAACGAGACCGCACGGCGCACCGCCGAGGCTTTGAAACTGGTCGGCTGTGATTTTGATCCGACCATCCGCATTCAAAGCCTGACGCGCACCGAAAAGTCGCTGGTCGCGATTGCCCGTGCATTGGCCGTTGAAGCCGATGTTCTTGTGCTGGATGAGCCAACGGCCAGCCTGCCCGCCGATGAGGTCGACCGCCTTTTCAATGCGATCAGGCCGTTGAAGGAGAGGGGAGTGGCGATGATCTATGTCTCCCATCGCCTCGATGAAATCTTTCGCATCGCAGACCGTGTCGCCGTCTTGCGTGATGGCCGCCTGGTGGGTGAAAGCGCCGTCAGCGATACCAACCCCGATCAACTCATTCGCATGATCGTTGGTCGCAAGGCGGATCAACTGTTTGCCAAGGCACACACGGAGCCGGGCGAAACGCTTGTCACCGTCAAAAGTCTTGCATGCCGTGGCGCAGGGCCTGTGTCTTTCAATCTGCGTCAGGGCGAGTTGCTGGGGCTGGTCGGTCTGCGTGGTGCCGGACAGGAATTGATAGGGCGCGCTTTGTTTGGCATTGAGGAAGCGACAGGCGAGGTCATGATCCGTGGCAAGAAGCCGGATCTGCGGTCAGCGGAGACCGCAATCGCATCCGGTATCGGCCTCATTGCGCGCGACCGCACGGAAGAATCCGTCGCCATGTCGTTGTCACTGCGTGAAAACACTTTTATCAATCCCGGTGCCTCGGGTCGTAAGCTCGGCGCGTTTCTCTCCCCAGCCAGAGAGGCCGCACAAGCCTGGTCGATTGGTGAAAAGGTTGGGCTGCGGCCCAACGACCAGTCACTGGCCATCGAAGCTCTATCGGGTGGCAATCAACAGAAGGTTGTCGTTGGACGGTGGCTGGCCACCGGGCGCAAATTACTGATTGCCGAAGACCCGACCGCGGGTGTCGATGTCGGTGCCAAGGCGGATATTTACCGCCTGATCGCGGCGGCGGTCGAAGAGGGGATGGCTGTTCTGGTCATCTCCACGGATTTTGAAGAAATCGCTCACATTTGCCACAGGGCACTCGTCTTTTCTCGCGGTCGTATCGTGCGCGAGTTGAGTGGGGATGACTTGACCACATCCGCCGTCATTGCTGCGGCATCCGCTTCTGAAGCGGCCTGATTTACTGGAGAACGAAGATGCAATCCATCCAGTCCAACGCACTTGAACCGACTCGTTCGGAATTGCAGGGCCTTTCCACCGCTGAGAGGCTGCGGCGCCTGCTGCCGGTCTATGGTCTGGTGATCCTGACGGCCCTGCTCATTCTCTTCTTCTCGGTGATGCTGCCGGATACATTCCCGACAGCGCTGAACCTGCGCTCGATCATTGCCAACAAGACGATCATTGCGATTCTGTCTCTTGCGGCTATGATCCCCATGGCATGCGGGCGCATCGATCTGACGATCGGCTATGGCATTGTGCTCTGGCACATTCTGGCGATCAGTCTGCAAACCATGTACGGATTTCCGTGGCCGATCGCTGTTTTGACCGTTCTGATACTGGGCGGTCTTACGGGGTTGCTCAATGGCGTGCTCGTTGAAGTCGCCAAGATCGACAGCTTTATTGCAACGCTTGGAACCGGCACCGTCATCTACGCCCTGGCACTCTGGCACACGGGCGGCCGACAGGTGGTGGGCGTTCTGCCGGATGGCTTTCTGGCGTTGAATGGAACCCAGCTGTTTGGTTTGCCGATCACCGGTTTCTACGTGCTGGCGCTGGCTTTGGTGATGTGGATCGTTTTGGAGTATCTGCCTATCGGGCGCTACACCTATGCCATTGGAGCCAACCCCAAGGCGGCTGCCTTGAACGGTATTCCTGTTCGCCGTTTCGTCGTCGGTGCCTTTATCGTCTCGGGCCTGCTCTCGGCTGTTGCCGGTGTGTTGCTCGCATCGCGGCTGCGCATCGGTCAGGCAAGCGTCGGTCTTGAATATTTGCTGCCTGCGCTCGTTGGAGCGTTTCTGGGTTCCACCACGATCAAGCCCGGACGCGTCAATGTCTGGGGCACAATGACCGGTGTCATCATTCTTGCGGTTGGCATTGCAGGCATTCAACAGTTCGGCGGCTCGTTCTTTGTAGAACCCCTCTTCAATGGCGTCACTCTGCTCGTGGCCATCGGTATCGCTGGTTACGCCCAGCGCCGACGCGGCATTGCCGGCGCATTGAAGCCAAAGGGTGCGCCTCCGAAGGTCGTCGAAGACCCATCTTAAGGCATACAAACACTGAAATAAAACGTTCAACGGGAGGATGAACCATGAAACGCAGACAGTTACTCACCACCGCCGCTTTCGCCATTCTGATGGCAGGCCCGGTATTTGCAGACGCCATCACTGACGCAAAGGCCGTGGTCGATAAATATGCCAGCAAGGTCGAAAAGTGGGACGGCCCAACAACCGGGCCGAAGGCCGCTGCCGACAAGTCGGTGGTCATTGTTGCCGCCGACATGAAGAATGGCGGCATCCTGGGCGTCGTCAATGGCATCGAAGAGGCCGCCAAGGCCATGGGCTGGAAGGTCAATGTGCTTGATAGTGCCGGATCGGTGGAGGGTCGTACGGCATCATTTGGACAGGCGCTGACGTTGAAGCCGAATGGTATTATCATCGCAGGCTTTGATGCGGTCGAGCAGAAGCCTGCCATGGCTGAAGCCAAGAAGGCGAAAATACCGATGGTGGCCTGGCACGCAGCGCCTGCCGTCGGTCCGGTCGATGAAGTGGGCGTGTTTGCAAACGTCACCACCGATGCGATGGAAGTGTCCAAGGCCGCGGCCGATTACGCTTTTGTCGATGCAGGCGGCAAGCCCGGCGTCATCATTTTCACGGACTCGACCTATGCTATCGCGATTGCCAAGGCCGATAAGATGAAGGCCGAAATCCAAGCGCTTGGCGGCACCGTGCTGGAGTACGTCGATACGCCAATCGCCGAGACATCACAGCGCATGCCACAGCTCACGACCACACTGCTGCAGAAGTACGGTGCGAAGTGGACACATTCGCTGGCAATCAACGACATCTATTTCGACTTCATGGGCCCGGCGCTTTCCGCTGCCGGTATTCCAGGAGATGGCGCACCGAAAAGCGTTGCAGCAGGCGATGGATCCGAAAGCGCCTATCAGCGTATCCGTGCCAAGCAGTATCAGTCCGTGACAGTGGCAGAGCCACTCAACCTGCAGGGCTGGCAGCTTGTGGATGAGTTGAACCGCGCTTTCTCGGGTGAAAAATGGTCTGGCTATGTCTCACCTTTGCACGTCGTCACCGTCGATAACGTCGAATTCGATGGCGGTCCGAAGAACTCGTTTGATCCCGACAATGGTTATCGCGATCAGTACAAGAAAATCTGGGGCAAGTAAAACTCATGGATTGGCGGGTGGCGGTCTTGCCGCCCGCCACCTCATGGCTATCGTGCGATGAATTTGAGATGACATGGAGTGTGGAGAATTGTCTTTTTTCGACGCTGAGGACCCGGTTTTTTCCACCTTCGTCCTGGGCAACGCGCCGCTGAAAAAGCTCGCCGGTGGGTTTGACTGGGTGGAGGGTCCCGTCTGGTTCGGTGACCACGATTGCCTTCTGTTTTCCGATATTCCCAACAACCGCATCATGCGCTGGAGCCCTTCAACCGGAACCAGTATCTTTCGCGAGCCATCGAATTTCTCGAATGGCCACACGCGCGATGGTCGGGGACGGCTGATCAGTTGCGAACACGGGACGCGGCGCGTTTCACGCACGGAGCATGATGGGTCAATCACCGTCATCGCGGACAGCTTCGACGGAAAGAGGCTGAACTCGCCGAACGACGTCATCGTCGCGTCTGATGGTGCAATCTGGTTTACCGATCCGCACTACGGAATTTCCACGGATTATGAAGGGTTCCGCTCGACGCAGGAGCTGCCATGCAATGTCTATCGCGTTGATCCCATGTCTCGGGACATTCAGGCGGTGCTGACAGATTTCAGATGCCCGAACGGTCTAGCCTTCAGCCCGGATGAAAAGCGTCTTTATGTTGCCGATACGGGACGGATTTTCGCTGGCGATCCCTGCCATATCCGTGTGTTCACCGTTGGCCCCGGATGGGAGTTGACGGGCGGAGACGTTTTTCACGTCATTGAACCCGGTTGTGCAGACGGGTTCAGAGTCGATGAAAATGGAAACCTTTGGTGTTCTGCCGGTGATGGCGTGCATTGCATCGCTCCCGATGGCCGACGTCTCGGTAAGATCCTCGTTCCAGAGACTGTGTCCAACCTATGCTTTGGCGGTCGAAACGGGCACAGGCTTTTCATCACGGCAACAACATCTGTCTATTCGGTCTCGCTTGCGATACGTGGCCATATTAGAGTGGATTCATAGACGTCGCTTTCGCGGCGGTATTGGAGTGAGGTAGCCTGAATGCGCAGAGACAGAACGCCGACGATGGCAGACATCGCGCGTGCCACGGGCGTTTCACCAATGACCGTCTCGCGGGCGTTCAAATCCGGTGGCCTTGTGACAAAGGAGACGCGTGACGCGATTTTAAAAGCTGCGGAAGACCTTGGATATGTGTTCGACTCGACTGCATCCAATCTGCGCTCCAAAAAGACCGATTTCATCGCGGTCACGATCCCTTCGATCAACAATGCCAATTTTGCTGACACTGTCGGTGGGCTGTCAGATGTCCTGAGCGCCCAAGGATTTCAGATCCTCTTGGGCTACACGAATTATGATATGCAGGAAGAAGAGAGGCTTATCGAGCATCTCCTGCGCCGCAAACCGCAGGCCATAGCCGTTACAGGTGGCATGCACACGCGCCGTGCGCGCCGATTGCTGGAAAACGCGAATATCCCGGTGATTGAAACATGGGACGTGCCAGCGGACCCAATTGGTCATTTCGTCGGCTTTTCAAATGCTGATGCTGTGCGCAGCATGGTCGATCATTTCGTAAAGGTCGGCTATCGACGCATCGCCTTTATCGGTGGCGATGCCAGCCGTGATACGCGCGGCACCAACCGCCGTCTTGGCTTCGTTAATGCGCTGCACGACCTTGGTCTGGATGCTTCGCGGCTGATTGATGCGGGTACACCACCGATCTCCATGCGCGAGGGTGCGAATGCCATGGCTCGCCTTTTGAGAGAATATCCTGATACCGATGCGGTGATTTGTGTTTCAGACCTTTCGGCATTCGGCGCGCTTACCGAATGTCAGCGGCGGGGCATTGCCGTGCCCGAGACGATCGCCATCGGTGGTTTTGGTGATTACGAGATCGGTGCAATCTCTGTTCCTGCGCTCACGACCATCAACGCCCATGCCCGCAAGATAGGTGAACGAACCGGCGCTTTGATGCTGGATCTTTTAACTGGCGCGAACGAGATGCCGCATATTACCATTGAGCCGCAGCTCATCGTGCGCGAAAGCAGCCGATAGACACATCGTCGGTCGCGTCAGTGATGGGGAAAGCGCCAATCCCGGCTGATTTTCACGATCTGAGAGACGCTAAGTTAACGGTTCAGTCTTTACTGTCGTTATTCTAAAGTAAGGAGTGTCGTGATGACGACTTGTGTGGGGTGCCGGGATGGTGCCGAAGGATTTCCGCTGCCGTTTTCAATGGCATTTCAGCCCATCGTCGATATCTCAAAGGGCAGTGTTTTCGCACACGAAGCGTTGGTGCGTGGCGTTAATGGAGAAGGCGCTGGCTTTGTGCTGGAAAATGTCGGTCCTGACAACCGCTATGCGTTCGACCAGCAATGTCGGGTCAAGGCTATCGAGCTTGCATCCAAACTTTTCGACAAGTCGCTGGACACGATGCTTTCGATCAATTTCATGCCCAATGCCGTGTATGAGCCCCGTGCCTGCATTCGCGTGACGCTTGCAACCGCGATGAAGACCGGCTTCCCAACGGACCGGATCATTTTCGAGTTCACCGAAAACGAGCAGCTCGATACGAACCACCTCCTGAATATTCTCAGAACGTACCGCACCTTGGGTTTCAAGACCGCCATCGATGATTTCGGCGCAGGCCATGCGGGTCTGGGTCTTTTGACCCAATTCCAACCGGATATCGTCAAGCTGGATATGGACTTGATCCGGGGCATCGATCGGGATCGCGTTCGTCGCACCGTCATCAAACATACGCTTGCAATGCTGACCGAACTGGGAATTACGCCCGTTTGCGAGGGCGTCGAAACGCTTGGAGAATTGCAAGTCCTGCGTGACCTCGGCGTTGATCTGATTCAGGGTTATGTTCTGGCAAGGCCTACGTTTGAGGCGCTCGCAAACCCTTTCTCCACCACCGACAATGCTGGCATGTCTCTAGCCATGTGAAGCGAAATTGCGAAGTCCTGATCATGTTTTACGGCCAGAGGTAGTGGGATGAACCAATTGGCGCATCCTGCCATCTCTGGCCCATTCCATATTTACGTAGACGGCTCCTATGACCCCGCATTGAAGCGCGGCGGATGGGCCTTTGCTGTTGTTGACGGTGATGCGATCATTGAGACACGATCCGGTCGATGCGACGTGACATCGAACAATACAATCGAGCTTTTGGCAGCGCTTCAGGCCTCCGAATGGGCCGTTGCCGAGGCGGCAGCTCAGCAGGTCATCATCTGGACGGACTCCCGTCACGTCTTTGAAGGTTGTGACCGCTGGCGACATATCTGGAAGAATAACGGTTGGAGGCGGTATTCCCCTAACCCGAGATCGCGTAACCGCGCGCTTGTGGATGCTCCCCTTTGGAAACGGCTCTCTGACTGTCTTGAAACCCATCAAAGTCTTCGGGTCGAATGGTGCAAAGGCCACGATGGCAATGCAGGAAATGAGCGCGCGGATGCGCTTGCGAATGCTGCGAGGGACGCCGGAGCTTAGGCGGCTACGTTAGGCTCGAAGCAGTCGTTGTAATCGATAGGAACAATCGACACTCATTCTTGTTAGGCTGCAAAACAATGGAGCCTCAAAATGTCTAATACCAATCCACACGCCTCTAATACAGCGCCGACCGATAATAGGACACCGAACGACGAGCTGTCTGAACCATTCGACGCACCGCTGGTCGACATGGCGCTACAGCAGGTAGCCGAGCAGGAAACGAGCATTGGCAACACTGTTGGCGAAGACGTTGCCGTTTTGCGTGCAGAAGTCGAAAGCGCTTCGCAGAGAGCAGGGGAGATGCAGGATCGCATAATCCAATCGGCAAAGGCTGGTGCCGAAACAACCGCCCGCTCTGCAAGGGATACGGTGCGCCAGTTCCCGCTCGTTTCTCTCGGTCTGGCAGTGGCGCTGGGCTTTCTCGCTGGCGTGCGAGCCAGCCGATAGCGACCGCCATATTGCGGCATGACCGCTTGCAGTCATGCCGCAGCGCGCGAGGCATTATCCTCGGAAATCGCCTTCGTTCGTTTCCCGTTCATCGTAGTTCACATCCCATTCTTTTTTCGCAGGCTTCGTGCCCGGCGGGTTTTTATGGGCAGTCGCGTCGTCTGAGCCGGTGATAACCCTTGGCTTGGCGCTATCGACGCCGTTATTGTCACTCCGCTTCAGCCCGCGGGCAAATTGGCCCTTAGCATCATCGTGAATATCTTCGAGCGAACCCTTGTCGTCTTTGGACGTGGTCATTGAGCAGTCCCTTCTGTTTCACGGGTGCAAATTACCCTGCCTCGGCTAACCGACATAAACGTCTATTGTTCCGAATGTGCTGCTGCAGGGCGGAACCTTCGGGCATGGAGAGACTTGAAGTGAGGTTGTGGCATCACCACTCCTTAGGACGTGTGATTTCTCTTTGTGGGCGGAGTACCCGATGGTTGCTGAAACCTGGACTGCACGTGGAACTGGGCAGAGCACATCTGAAGATTTTCTGGATGGCGCAGAGCGCGTTCGCCGGTTGCGTCGATTGGCCGGAATTGCCCGCCTAATGGACACGGCCGTCGGCATACCGGGCACACGTTTTCGCTTCGGCGCCGACTCTGTTCTAGGCCTGGTTCCGGTGCTGGGTGATGGCGCTGGTGCGCTCGTTGGCCTCTACATCGTCAATGAAGCGCGGCGCATGGGCGTGCCAAGGGAGAAGCTTGCACGGATGATCGGCAATATCGGCCTCGACGCAGTGGTCGGTAGCGTACCGCTCGTGGGCGATCTGTTTGATGTCTACTTCAAGTCTCACCGTCGCAACGTGGACATGATCGTCGAGCATTTCGGCGTTAAGAACGACGATCTGCGGCGCAAGTGATAAGCCTTAAAGCTGCGATGTCAGGCGGCGGATGAGTAGCGCGTGGCAGATTGTGCGGGCAGGAGCTGGATGACTTCGTCGGCAAACGCGCTTGCATTGTGCAAGGCCTTGTCGAGGTTGCTGACCTGTGACTGGTTCATCATATGCAGGTAGCCACCGAATTCGAACATGTCGCGGAAAGCGGCGCGCTCGATGATGGGCGTGTCCAGAACATGCACATTGCGCTTGGCCAGCAGTGCTTTGGCGGCAAGAAGGGCTCGCGTCGTCACCATCGAATTGACGCGTGAAAGAACCACAGAGTGAGGAATCTTGATGGATGCGCGGTCGTCGAGATAGCGAAGCAGTTCCAGCACCTGCGCGCCGCCCTGTGCATCCATGGTGCTACCCTGCACGGGTATCAGCACGTGGTTGGAAAGGCCAACCGCAGTGGCCAGCAGAGGCGATTGCGCGCCTGGCAGATCAATGATCACGTGATCGAACTTGCGGCGGTTGTCGAGAACATGCTGCTGAAGGCTCGAGGCTGAAACATAGGTGATGACGGATAGGTCAACGCGCGGGTCTGCTGCCTCACGCCATTTGGAAAGCCAGCGCTGCGGATCGGTGTCGATGACGCAAACCCTCAAGCCGCGCCTTGAAAGCTCCGAGGCCAGCAGCAGCACGGCCGTTGTCTTGCCTGCGCCGCCCTTGGTGTTTGCAAATGTAATGACCGCCATGATGCATCCGATAAAAGCCTGAGACGATCATCGTCCAATCGATACACCGAAATCATGGCGTGTCACGATCATTAAGCAATATGGTTAATGTTTACTTAAGCAACGGTCCCATTTCTCTTAGCGCCTGTGGTCTTCCGCTAGGATTTCGCGTGCGATCTGGTCCAGCGGCACGATCTTGTCCACACCGCCATGGGCGATTGCTTCCTTTGGCATGCCGAAAACAACCGACGTTGCCTCGTCCTGAGCGACCGTGAACGCTCCGGCCTGCTTCATTTCCAGCATTCCGCGCGCGCCATCATCCCCCATTCCGGTCATGATCACACCCATGGCATTGCCGCCAGCCGAGCGTGCAGCCGAACGGAACAGCACGTCGACAGAGGGGCGGTGGCGAGAGACGAGGGGGCCAGTGCGCACCGAGACGTAGTAACGTGCACCCTGACGCTCCAGCAGCATGTGCTTGTCGCCGGGTGCAATCAACACATGCCCGCGCAGGACAGTGTCGCCATCTTCAGCTTCCTTGATTTCAACGGCGCAGAGCGTATTCAAACGGCGGGCAAAGGCTGCCGTAAATTTCTCAGGCATGTGCTGAACGATAATCATGCCAGGAGCATTCGCGGGCAGCTTTTCAAGCATTTCCCGCAAAGCCTCGGTGCCGCCGGTCGATGCTCCAACGCACACAACCATTTCGGTCGTTCGTGCCATGGGCTTGCCGGAGGGAGGCGGTAGAACGGCATCTGCTGTCAGCTTTGCCTGTGGAGTCATCGAAGGGAGGGCGTGGCGAGATGGCGTTCTCAGACCTTTCACGCGCGCATAAGCGGCGGCCTTGACCACTTCACAAATCCGCTGTGCAGATTCAGCGAGGTGGTCAGCAACGCCAATCTTTGGCTTCAGGATGATGTCGACTGCGCCTGCCTCCAACGCCTGAAGCAATGTTGTTGAACCGGCTTCGGTCAGCGACGAGCACATCACGACGGGAATGGGATGCTGCGCCATGATTCTGCGCAGGAAAGTGATGCCATCCATACGCGGCATTTCAACATCCAGCGTTATGACATCAGGCAGGTCTTCCTGTATCTTTTTCGCAGCCATGAAGGGATCAGATGCTGCGCCTATGACCTCGATAGCGGGGTCAGACTGAAGGACTGCCGTCAGCGTTTGTCTAACGCTGGCGGAATCATCGACGATAAGAACTCTGATCTTCTTGACTGTATTTGGCATCACTGTTTCACAAATATTGTGTTGGCAACCTGCTTTACTGGTAAATTGGTTCCGGTCAGAGTTTCAGAATGCCCGATAAAGAGATAGCCGCCCGGCGCAATGCATTTGCACAATTGCGTCAGCACGTGAATCTGTGTCTTTTTATCGAAATATATCAAAACGTTGCGGCAAAACAGAATATGCACAGGCTCCCCGATGTCATATGTCGGGTTCATCAAGTTCATGCGGGCAAAGCCGACCTTGGATCGTAGCTTGGGCGAAATGCGAACATCGTTGCGCTGCCGCTCCTTTGCCTGCATTACGTATTTCCGGCGCAGATCAGGTGGCACTGGATCAACCAGGTCTTGAGCATAGATACCGCTGCGCGCCTTCTGCAGAACTTCCGTGGAAAGGTCTGTTGCCAGAATGGAGTAATCGGGGATCGTGCCTTTTTCCACGGCTTCCGCCAGGATCATTGCCATGGTGTAAGGTTCCGCACCCGTCGAGCACGCAGAGCTCCAGGCGCGAATACGACCGACACCTTTTCGCCCCAGGGTTGGGAGGACCGTTTGTTCCATGAAGTCGAAATGGTTCGGTTCGCGGAAGAAGTCGGTTTTGTTGGTTGTCACGACGTCGATCAGAAAGACAGATTCCGCTTCCATTCCGCCATGTCGAAACAAATAGTCGCAATATTCGCTGAAAGTTGGATAGCCTGTGGCGCGCAGACGTTTGCGCAGCCTTCCTTCCAGCATGGAGCGCTTGGTTTCCGGCATCTTGATGCCACAATACTCATAAATGAAATTCGAAACCTCGCGAAAATCGCGCGCACTCAGAGTGTCATCAAAATTTACGCTTGCAGCATTACTCAACGCTTGTATTTCCTTTCACGCAGCCCGCATCGGCCCGGCATTGATCTGGGCAAGATCCTTCGCTTCGCTAGAAAACAACTGGGCAAGATCGATGATGACGACGAAATCGCCTTCACGACGAACGACGCCTGCGATGTAGCTGGAGTTCCAGTGAATCCCGATATCAGGGGCTGTTTCGACCTGGTCGATGTTAAAAGGCGTGACCTCGAAGACCTTGTCTGCAACCAGCCCCAAAGCCAGAAGCTTTTCGCCAAAGGGAATATCGAGAACCAGTATGCGCGTATGAGGCGTTTTGACCGTCTTCGACATGCCCAGACGCAGACGAAGGTCTATCACCGGAACGCCTTGACCACGCACATCCCGCAGACCGAGGAGATAGTCCGGTCCGTTGGGAATTTTAAACGCTTCTTCGTGATCGAGAATTTCGCGCACGACATCCACGGGTACAGCAAAGACTTCTTCGCCAAGACTAAAAGTCACGTATTGAGTTTGAGTGGACGGGCTCGCCATTTACGTTTTCTCCAAAGTCCCTGGTCATTCAGTCAGATTCGATGTGCCTCTTGCGAGGCTCGCAATCCGGCGCAAGAAGCCCGCGCCGGATTGCCTATGGCGTCATGCGGATTGACGGAAATCCTGATCGGCTGCATCCGGGCCACCCATGGAGAGATCCAACGCGAAGCCCTTTGCGCGCGCCTGCTGCCCGCCAATCGAGTTATCGCTCTGCCGGCGCACATTGGGGTTGGGCGCATGGGCTGGGGCAGAGGTGCGCTGCGGGGCCTGTTTGTGGGGTGCGGCGCGGCTGGACGATGCACGCTCAACCTTGAAGAAGGCAATGCTCGCTTGCAGTTCTTCAGCCTGGGCTGCCAGCTCTTCGGATGTCGCAGACATTTCCTCGGATGCGCTCGTGTTCTGCTGGGTCACGCGGTCGAGTTGCTGGATAGCCTCATTGATCTGGTTGGCGCCAATATCCTGTTCGCGGCATGCAGCAGAAATCTCGGCAACAAGTTCAGCCGTCTTGCGAATATCAGGCACGAGACGGTTCAGCATCTCGCCAGCTTCTGCTGCAGCAGTCACCGTTTCGCTTGACATGGCGCTGATTTCGGCTGCCGCAGACTGGCTGCGCTCAGCGAGCTTGCGCACTTCCGATGCAACGACGGCGAAGCCCTTGCCATGCTCACCGGCGCGTGCTGCCTCAACGGCCGCATTGAGGGCGAGAAGGTCGGTCTGGCGTGCAATTTCCTGAACGATGGAAATCTTTTCGGCAATCGTGCGCATGGCGACGACGGCTTTGCCAACTGCAGCACCGCTTGCTTCGGCATCCGTCGAAGACTGACGGGCAATCTTCTCGGTCTGTGCCGCATTTTCAGCGTTCTGGCGAATATTGGCGGCCATCTGCTCCATCGATGCGGAGGCTTCTTCGGTCGAGGATGCCTGTTCGGTTGCGCCTTGCGAGACCTGCTCCGAGCTTGCAGAAAGCTCCTGACTACCAGATGACACATTGTCCGCAGCAGAAAGAGAGTCGGATACCACACCACGAAGGCGTTCGATCATGAGGTTGACATGTTCAAGAACGCGGCTGATTTCATCTCGTGTGGTGATTTCGCTGAGCGTCGTGAGGTCGCCATCGGCGACTTTACGAACCGCAGCGGTTGCCTTGTTGAGGCCCTTGGCGATGCCAATCGAAATGACCAGTCCTGCGATGATCGCAATCAGAACGACGGCGACTGACACGCTGGTTACCATCAACCACGCGTTGGCGAAGAGATCGTTGGCATCTGACTCAGCCTTATGCATCATGGCTTTGTTGGAATCGACGCGCTGGTCGATAGCTTCCGCTATCTTGTCAGTGATTTCGCGAACTTGAGTCTTCACCAGTTTGAGAGCGCCATCCATGTCTCCCGCTCTCGCCAGCTGACGTACCGTGTCATCCATGCGAAACAGATCCTGGGCCAGATCGGCGACTTCAACCCATTGAGCGCGGCCCTGTTCGGTTGCGGCGTTTTTCTGAAGCCATTCAGTCTTCTCTTTGAATTCCTTGCGATAGTTATCGCTGTTCTGGATCGATCGTTCCATTGCTGCGGCATTGTCAGCTGTAGCAATGTTCATCTGGCTTCGTACGAAACGAAGCTGGACGCGGCCCAGTTCCAGGGCAGTCTCAAGGCGGGCCGCAGGCCCTCTGACGATGTCGCTAGCCGCAGAATTCAGAATGTTGAGGCTATTCAATGAGTAGACCGATGTGCCCACTATCATCAGAATGATAATGCCAAAAGCCATTGCCAGTTTTAATTTTATGGTCAGATGCATGGAAAACGTTCCCTCTGGAAATCAAGGCAGGACGTACCTGTCCTCTTCCGTCAATTGGCTGGAAATACTGCACTTTTTACAATTTTGACTTCCCAGATTCGATGGATTTGTCGAAGCTGGGAAGATTTTAATTCAAGCACTTTCGCGGAAATCCGCATCATTTGAGTCAGGTCCGCCCATCGACATATCAAGAGCAAAACCCTTTGCTCGAGCCTGTTGTGCCTGGATAGACTGGTTCGGGCGACGGGTCTGCGTTGCTGGTTTTGCCGCTGGACGCGAGGCGGGCGCGGCAGCGCGTGTAGGGGACTTTTGTCCGTTCCCTTCGGCACGCTCAACCCGGAAGAAGGCAATGCTGGCCTGTAGTTCTTCGGCCTGTGCTGCCAGTTCTTCTGAGGTCGCAGACATTTGTTCGGACGCACCGGAGTTCTGCTGTGTCACGACGTCAAGCTGCTGGATGGCTTCATTGATCTGGCTTGCGCCAATGTCCTGTTCACGACAGGCCGCAGAAATTTCTGAAACCAGTTCCGCTGTCTTGCGGATATCGGGCACCAGACGGTTCAACATCTCACCAGCTTCTGTTGCGACTTGGACTGTTTCACCTGATAGCGATGAGATTTCGGCAGCAGCAGCCTGGCTGCGTTCTGCCAGCTTACGGACTTCGGATGCAACGACCGCAAAGCCCTTACCATGCTCACCGGCGCGTGCAGCCTCGACAGCGGCGTTCAAAGCGAGAAGGTCTGTCTGGCGTGCAATTTCCTGAACGATGGAAATCTTGTCGGCAATGGTTCGCATGGCGGAAACCGCGCGACCAACGGCTGCACCACTTGCTTCCGCATCCTTGGAGGACTGGCGGGCAATCTTCTCCGTCTGAGCGGCATTGTCAGCGTTCTGTTTGATGTTGGCAGCCATCTGCTCCATGGAGGCAGATGCTTCTTCTGCGGAAGAGGCCTGCTCTGTTGCACCTTGAGATAGCTGCTCAGAGCTTGCCGACAGTTCCTGGCTTCCTGAGGAAACGTTGTCAGCGGCCGTCAGCGCATCGGATACCACGCCCCGGAGCCGTTCGACCATGCGCTGAAGAGACAGGCCCAATATGTCCTTGTTGGAAAGCGGGGTCGGCGTGATGGACAGATTGCCGTCTGCGATCTCGTTTGCGACACTGGCAGTATTGCGCAGATTTCCAGTCATGACATTGATGCGGGTGACCAGATCCTTGATCTCGTCATTTGTATTGATCTCAACGTTCTGGTCCAGATCGCCAACGGAAACAGCCTCAGCCACAACCATGATTTTGCGCAGGCCGCTGCTGATGCCGAGGGCAATCCAGAGTGCCGTGGCAATGGCGACGATAACGGCGATGATCGATGCGGCGATCAGCAACAAACGTGTTTGCTCATATTCGGCTGTTGCTGCGTCTTTGGCGTCATTCAGTCTTGCGCGGTTCATCTCCACGCCTTCGTGCAGCTTATTGGTAAGCGCATTGGCGGCCGCACGACCTTCGCCCGATGAATATGCAATAGCGGCGGGGATACTTCCCTCCTGGATCAGTTTACGTACCTGATCGTCGCTATCATCGAATGCCTTGTTGATCGTCACAAGATCGGCCCAATAGGCGCGTGTCTGCGCGCTTGCGGTCGAACTCATTTCCTCCAGTATATCATTCAGTTCCTTGCGGGCTTCGTTGCCGGCCTTTATCAGCGGTTCACGGTCCGCCGGTGTGGGTGCCAGAAGCAGATTTTTCTGCGCGCGGACAACAACGAGAGAAACGGTATTCATCTGATGGACCTTGTCCAAACGAACGACCGTACCTTCAACCACTTCGTCCATGGCGTCTTTTGCAACGCCAAGGCTGTAGATGCCGTAACCAGCGGTGCCCGCTAGCATGAAGATCAGGAAGCCGAACGCGATCGCGAGCTTCAGTTTAATCGTGAACCGCATGTCAAAATTCCTTCGTGAGTTCGATAACATTGCTTCGAGATTGGCTTCTGAAGCCTGAAGTCTCACGTGGAGCCGTGAAAATCGCATTCAGGTTCGGCATGATGACGAACTGCGCTCCTCGCTTGATGAGGCAGTGAATGTAATCCGGCCGCCAACGCATGCCGACACTGGGCGGCGGCTCGCTGGCTGATCGAGAAAAGCTGGTGACCTCGTAGACCTTGTCCGTGCGAAGGCCGACGAGTGTCAGTTCACCTTCCAGCGCGAGTTCGATCACGATGATGCGGCTGTCGATGGTCTTTTCCGCAGCGCCCATGCCGAATGCCAAGCGGATATCGGCCAGCGGGATGACCTTGCCCCGGAAGTTGATGACACTGGCCACAAAGGGCATGCTGCCGGGAACCGCGGTCTCCGGTAACAGGTCGAGAATTTCCTGCACCAGGACGGCTTCGATCGCGAATGTCTCTCCTTCGATGCTGAATGTCAGCACCTCCAGGTCTTCACGATCTGCCCACAAAGCATCGGACGGATGAAAATGAGGCTGGTTCATCATCGGGCGATACGCATCTGCGCCTCCTGCTGCTGTCCGGATATGACGAGGTGCGACACATCGAGAATAAGGGCTACACTGCCATCGCCGAGAATTGTCGCGCCGGAGAAAGTTGCGACATCATGGTGCAGTCTCGACATAGCCTTGATGACGGTCTGATGGTCGCCAATGATTTGATCAACGACAAGGCCGACGCGCTCAGAGCCTGTCGAGATGACGACGACCTTCTGGAACTGATCGGGCTTGGTCCCTGTCTGGAACAGTTCTCGCAGACGGATGAACGGCACAAGGCTTTCGCGCAGCGAGATGAACGAACGCCCACGGGACTGCACGTCATGTTCCTGGGATAGTTCGAGGCACTCCTCAACCGCCGAAAGCGGAATGACGTAGCAGCCGGTACCAACGCGCACCAAGAGACCATCGATGATGGCGAGGGTGAGCGGAATTGCCAGCGTGATTTCCGAGCCCATGCCCGGATTGCTTGTAACATTGATGGTGCCGCGCAGGGCTTCAATGGTCTTCTTGACCACATCCATGCCAACGCCACGCCCCGAAAGATTCGTGACCTGAGCGGCCGTGGAGAAGCCAGGCTCAAAAATCAGCTGCAACAGTTCCTGGTCGGTGAGCGTCGCGCCGGGTGCGATAAGGCCGGACGATTCCGCCTTTGCACGAACCCGCTGCCGGTCGATGCCGCGACCATCGTCGCGAATGGTGATCGTGACATCGCCGCCGGTCTGACGTGCGACGAGGGTTACCTGTCCGGCAGGATTTTTTCCTGCCGCAACACGCTCTTCCGGTGTTTCCAAGCCGTGATCGCAGGAGTTGCGAACAAGATGAACCAGAGGATCAGCCAGGCGCTCGATCACGACCTTGTCGACTTCGGTTGTTTCACCTTCGGTTACAAGTTCAATCTGTTTGCCGGTTTCCCGTGCCAGATCGTGGGTCAAACGACGGAAGCGGCTGAAGAGCTGAGCGATGGGCACCATGCGAAGCACCATCATCGTGTCGCGCAGTTCACCCGAAAGCCGCTCCACATCTTCCGAAACGGAGCGAAGTTGAATATCGACGCTGGAGTTGGCCAGCTGCGAAAGTCGGGATTGGGCGATCACCAATTCGCCGACGCGGTCCATCAGTTCATCAAGGCGTTCAGCCGGAACGCGGACGTTTTCAGCGCCCTTGTTTTGCTTGCTGTCTGCCTGTGCCTGAACTGCGGCTGGATTTGCCTTGGCGGCCTCTTCCACGGGCGCAAGTGGCGGCACAATCTCGGTCGAAATCTTTTTGACGTCGATTGTCATGTCGTCCATGACGAAGATGAAGACGTCATCAATGGCTGAGCGCGGCTGGTCGGTGGTCAGTGTCACCGACCATGAAAGATAGAGGCTGGTCGGATCGATATGGTCAAGCGACGGGATTGCGCTTGTGTTGACCGCGATGACGCACTCCCCAAGGTCGGCTAATTCATTCAGAAGACCCAGAGGGTTCGTGCCATTGGCCATGGAATTTGCTGGCAAGCTGAAGTCGATCTGCCATGTGGTAACAGATGGCGCTTCGGCCTTCGGCGCAGCCGCAACGGGAAGATGGTGGACATTTGCGCCTTCATTCGATCCGACGGCGGCCTGCAGTTTTGCAAGCAGACGATCGCCAGTTTCGGGAAGTGCTCTCGCAGGGTTGTCGACGAGGCAACGCATGTGATCCTGCGCCTCGAGGACGGCGGCGATCAGCTCGCTGCTCGCAGGGACCTCACCCTTGCGGACGCGGTCGAAGGCGGTCTCGCAATGGTGGGTAAAGGCCGCCAGTGCCTCAAAGCCAAACATGGCACCGGACCCCTTAAGGGTATGCAGGCCGCGAAACACGGCATCGATCTGTCCTTGATTGGACAGGTCATGCAACAGGTCGAGCAAACCGTTTTCGATCTGCTCAAAAAGTTCTGCTGCCTCTGTTCTGAAAACCTGAATGGGGTCCAGTATTGTCATCTACCAAGAACCTTTTTTACGATTTTGACGAGGTTTTCAGGGTCGAACGGCTTCGTGACCCAACCGGTGGCGCCCGCGGATTTCGCACGGGATTTCATGTCAGCGTCTGACTCAGTCGTCAGAAAGATGATGGGAATGCCTGTATGCGCCGGCGACTGACGCAGCGCCTCGATCATTTCCAGGCCATTCATGTTTGGCATGTTCAAATCCGTGACGATAAGATCGAATGAGCCGCTTTTGGCCCTGCTGAGGCCATCTGCGCCGTCAACAGCTTCCGTCACCTGATAACCTGCGTTGGACAGCGCGATTTTCGTTGTCATTCTGATGCTCGCAGAGTCATCGACGGTGAGAATGTTGGCGCTCATTGGATTTCCTTTCCGTGCAGCCAGAAGAGGCGGGAAGCCTCGTCCATAGTCGTGAGGAAACCGCCGCGCCGTAGTGTTTCGACTATCTCTGGCGAGGCCGGTTTCGTGAGTATGATGTATTTGCCCTCGGTTCGGGCATAAAGCCGCGATGCTTCGATAAGCTGGATGAAGCTCAGATCGGCTTGCGCATCCTCGGGTATGTCGACGGTAATGGCACTGTTCATTTGCAGTGCTTCAAGCAGGGTTTCATGCACAGCCAATGCGTTGCGCACGGAAAGCTGGGAGGGCAAATTGATTAGTTCTGGTGTCATTAGTAGACCTTAACTTCCCCGGTTGGCTTCAATTCATGCCCGCGACATCAGTGATTTCGTACCATGCTGTTTTAGAGTTGCCGGTTTGACGACAGCTTTCGTGTCCGTTGGTCGTCCGTAACTGCTTGTCCGGACGTCCGGGCGCGCAGAGCGGCGACAAACTCGCCTTCGCGGAGCCAGACACAGTTTTGCCATCTGCCAGAACGCCATTTTCACGCGTTCGGTTGGCAGTGAGATACAGCTATGGGTTCGCAATCACCCGGAGGCGATACAACGTTCCAATCTCTACATTGTGTGAAAGTCGAGTTGACATCATGCAACCCGCTACGATTGGTACAACCTCGACGATATCGTCGTTATCGATTGTTTTCGCTAATCATATTAGCTAAGTGATATCCTCGAAACGGTTAAAGCCGCGTTAAGACCGGTTGCGATTAGTCGGGGGGGGGGTAAGAACTGAGGCATATTGACATAATTGATAGAAGACAAGGTTGAATATAATCCGTTCACTACCTGAAATATATATTGATCTTATTATTCAAAATACAGTTAGAACCTAGGGGGAGTAACGAAAGAATTCTTCTTCCTGTTACTGTAAACATACCTTGTCAGGTCGCTTTCATGCCCGATCTGGTGTCCCGGCCGACCCTTCCCTTGCTCACGCTCATCTTCAGCCTTGTTTTCTGCTCCAGCGTGTTTTTTTCGTAAGTTTTTGGCGCCTCCGCACCGGCGGTATAAAGCTAACGTATTGATAGAAAACATTAAAAATCAAAATTAATTTTTTATTGCAGTCGCTGTTGCGGAACAGGAATGTTTCGCATAGGTTTTTACGGCAACGTTTCAGTGAGGGAGGAGACTCATGCGTACGACTGCCATTTTGGCCACTCTGTTGGCCGGTTTCACGGTGCCTGCAACCATCGCAGGGGCTACAGATCTAGAGGTAACGCACTGGTGGACATCAGGCGGTGAAGCTGCGGCAGTGGGGGAGCTTGCCAAAGCATTCGATGCAACCGGAAATAAATGGGTGGATGGCGCGATTGCTGGCTCTGGCGGTACCGCTCGTCCAATTATGATCAGCCGTATCACCGGTGGTGATCCGATGGGTGCAACCCAATTCAACCACGGGCGGCAGGCTGAAGAGCTGGCCCAATCCGGTTTGATGCGCGATCTCACGGATGTTGCCGAAAAGGGCAAGTGGAAAGACGTCATCAAGCCAGCAAGCCTGCTGGAAAGCTGCACAATTGATGGCAAAATTTATTGCGCACCGGTCAATATCCATTCCTGGCAGTGGCTATGGCTTTCCAACGCCGCCTTTAAGAAGGCCGGTGTAGAGGTTCCTAAAAACTGGACTGAATTCGTCGCGGCGGCGCCAGCCCTTCAAAAGGCTGGTATTCAGCCTCTCGCCCTTGGCGGTCAGGCATGGCAGGCCAATGGCTTGTTCGACACGCTGCTGATTTCACTTGCTGGCAAGGACCTCTATGAAAAGATCTACAAGGAGAAAGATGCCGAGGTTGCTGCCGGACCGGAAATGAAGAAGATCTTCGTGGCTGCGGACGAAGCCCGCAAGCTTGCGAAAGGCTCGAATGTTCAGGACTGGAACCAGGCAACGAACATGGTCATCACCGGCAAAGCTGGCGGTCAGGTCATGGGTGACTGGGCGCAGGGTGAGTTTCAGCTTGCCAACCAGAAGGCCGGAACTGATTACACCTGCCTTCCCGGCCTTGGCCTTAACGAGTTGCTGACAGCCAACGGCGATGCTTTCTACTTCCCTCTTCTGAAAGATGAAGCGAAATCGAAGGCTCAGGAGGTTCTGGCGGAAGTGATCGTTGATCCCAAGACCCAGGTTGCGTTCAACCTGAAGAAGGGTTCGCTTCCCATCAGAGGCGACGTCGATCTTGGTACAGCCAATGATTGCATGAAGAAGGGCCTTGCCATTCTTGCAAAGGGTGAGGTTCTCCAGAGCACCGACCAGCTTATCTCCGCAGATACGCAAAAGCAGAAGGAGGACTTGATGTCCGAATTCTTTGCAAACCCATCCCTGACCGCGGATGCAGCGCAGAAGCGCTTCGCCGAGATCATCGGTTCTGCCGACTGATACAGGCTCGCCTTTAGCCGGTTGGATGGACCAGCCGGCTAAATGTGCTGCTGGAAACAGTGGTTTCATGGCGCTCCGAGGACATGTGTTGCGGACGTGAATCCTTTGCGGTTCGCTGCACGATCAACCATTATGATTGATAAGGAGTGGGACATGGCGGTCAAAAGCCATTCTGGTCGTCCAAACCAGCTATTCCGCAATCTGAATTCAAAGATTGCATCGATACCCATGATCCTGACCGCGATGGTCATCTTCATGGGTGGAACGATCTGGACAGTCGTTTATTCCTTCACCAATTCCAAACTGTTGCCGCGCGCCTCGTTCATTGGCATTGAGCAATATGAGCGTCTTTGGGCAGCGCCTCGCTGGATCATTTCGATCCAGAACCTTGCTATCTACGGCATACTGTCGCTGATCTTCAGTCTCGTTATCGGCTTCGTTCTGGCCGCGCTGATGGATCAGAAAATACGGTTTGAGAATACATTCCGAACCATCTTTCTTTATCCTTTTGCTCTTTCTTTCATCGTCACCGGCCTTGTCTGGCAGTGGCTGCTGAACCCTGAATTCGGGATCCAGTCGGTCGTGCGCTCAATGGGCTGGGAAGACTTCACGTTCGATCCGCTTTATGATCCGAACCTCGTCATTTACGGCATCCTGATTGCAGCACTTTGGCAGGGCACCGGCCTCGTGATGTGCCTCATGCTTGCTGGCTTACGTGGTATCGATGAGGATATCTGGAAAGCATCGCGCGTTGACGGGATTCCGATGTGGAAGACCTATATTCTCATCGTCATTCCCATGATGCGGCCTGTCTTCATCACAACGCTCGTCATCATCGCCAGTGGCATCGTCAAGGTCTACGATCTTGTGGTGGCTCAAACGAGCGGTGGACCGGGCATCGCGTCCGAAGTGCCAGCAAAATACGTTTATGACTACATGTTTCAGGCGCAAAACCTGGGGCAGGGCTTTGCCGCCTCCACCATGATGCTGCTCACCGTTGCCATCATCATTGTCCCATGGGCTTACCTCGAATTCGGAGGGCGCAAGCGTGGCTAATATCTCAACACTCAATACGGTCGCCGTTGCAACTGATGCTGTGTCCTCTCGCCTTGAAGGGCCGCGTGGCCGCAAACCACGCAAACGGATTTCCCGCCGCAACATCATTCTCTATGGCAGCCTGTTCGTAGCGGCGATCTATTACCTGTTGCCGCTTTATGTGATGATCGTCACATCATTGAAGGGCATGCCGGAAATTCGCATGGGCAATATCTTTGCCCCGCCGGTCGAAATCACATTCGAGCCATGGGTTAAAGCATGGTCGAACGCCTGCACGGGTCTGAATTGCGACGGACTTTCGCGTGGTTTCTGGAATTCCGTGCGTATCATGGTGCCATCGACATTCGTGTCGATCCTGATTGCATCCGTCAGCGGCTACGCCTTGGCGAACTGGAAATTCAAGGGCTCGGAGTTCTTCTTCTCCATTCTCATCATCGGGGCGTTCATTCCCTATCAGGTCATGATCTATCCAATCGTGATCGTGCTGCGTGAAATGGGTGTCTATGGTACGCTGACCGGTCTGATTATCGTCCACACGATTTTTGGAATGCCGATCCTGACGCTTCTGTTTCGCAATTACTTTGCGGGCCTGCCGGAAGAATTGTTCAAGGCGGCGCGTATCGATGGCGCAAATTTCTGGCAGATCTATTTTCGCATCATGGCGCCGATGTCGCTGCCGATCTTCGTGGTCGCGATGATTCTGCAAGTTACAGGCATCTGGAATGACTTCCTGTTCGGCGTCGTGTTCACCAGGCCGGAATATTATCCGATGACGGTTCAGCTCAACAATATCGTCAACTCTGTTCAGGGTGTGAAGGAATACAACGTCAATATGGCGGCGACCCTTCTGACCGGTGCTGTTCCGCTGTTCGTCTATTTCGTTTCAGGCAGACTTTTTGTCCGCGGCATTGCCGCTGGCGCAGTCAAAGGTTAAGCTTCATGAATAAAAGCGTCTCTATTCGCGAACTGTCCCTGTCCTTTGGCGCTGTCAATGTGCTGTCGGATCTCAATCTCGATATTTATGAAGGGGAGTTTCTTGTTCTGCTTGGCTCTTCGGGCTGCGGAAAGTCGACATTGCTCAACTGCATTGCTGGCCTTCTAGAACCGACGGAAGGGCAGATTTTCATCAAGGATCGCAACGTCACCTGGGAAGAGCCAAAGGATCGCGGCATCGGCATGGTGTTCCAGTCCTATGCGCTTTATCCGCAGATGACGGTGGAAAAGAACCTGTCCTTTGGTTTGCAGGTTGCCAAAATGCCGAAGGAGGAGATCGACAAGCGCGTGAAGCGCGCCGCCGGAATTCTCCAGATCGAACCGCTTTTGAAGCGCAAACCGGCGGAGCTTTCCGGAGGACAGCGTCAGCGTGTCGCCATCGGGCGCGCCCTCGTCCGTGACGTTGACGTCTTCCTGTTCGATGAACCCTTATCTAACCTCGATGCCAAGTTGCGCTCGGAACTGCGCGTGGAAATCAAGCGGCTCCATCAGGCGCTGAAAAATACCATGATCTACGTGACCCACGACCAGATCGAGGCACTGACGCTGGCAGATCGTATCGCGATCATGAAGAGTGGCGTTATCCAGCAGCTGGATGATCCTGTCTCCATCTACAACAAGCCTAAAAACCTGTTCGTTGCAGGGTTCATCGGCTCACCATCGATGAATTTCCTCCATGGAGAACTCGCTGAGCAAGAAGGCAAGGTCGTCTTCAAGACCCATGGCGTCAGCTTCACCCTCGATGGTTATGACGCCTCGACTGCGCTCACCCCCGGAACAGGCGCTGTTCTCGGCGTTCGCCCGGAGCACGTGCGGGTCGACGGCGATATCACCGGCGGTGAGATTCATGATGCCGTGGTTGATATTGAGGAGCCAATGGGGGCAGATAACCTCATATGGCTCAAGCTTGCCGGTCACACGCTTTCCGTGCGGGTTGGCGGTCACCGACGTTACGCGCCGGGAGCGAAGGTCAAACTGGCCTTCGATATGTCCATGGCGTCCCTTTTCGATGCGAAGACCGAAGACCGCATCTGAATTCACCCACCCATCCACCAGACACAGTCCCAATGTCAGGAGAGACAGATGACGAAACTTGGTTTCCAGCTCTATAGTGCCCGCAATTTCCCGCCGCTTTCAGACGTCTTGAAAAAACTGTCAGCGGCAGGATATGCCCATGTCGAAGGCTTCGGCGGTATCTATGGTTCGCTTGACGATGCCGGTTTGAAAGCTCTGCGCGCAGATCTCGACGCCAATAACCTCACCATGCCGACAGGCCATTTCGGCATCGATATGCTGGAAGGCGAGCCTGAAAAGGCGCTTAACATTGCCAGTACGCTCGGCATCAAGGCCATTTATTGCCCTCATTTGATGCCCGACCAACGCCCAAGCGATGCTGCGGGTTGGCTGGCATTCGGCAAGCGCCTTCAGGAGGCTGCCAAACCCTTCCGTGACGCTGGACTGGCTTTCGGTTGGCACAATCACGATTTCGAGTTCGTGAAGCTTGAGGATGGCTCCACGCCACAGGAACAGATTTTCGCCGGCGGACCTGAGCTGGAATGGGAAGCGGACATTGCCTGGATTGTCAGGGGTAAAGCCGACCCTCTGGAGTGGATCGAACGCTATGCCAGCCGTATTACAGCCGTGCATGTCAAAGACATCGCTTCGCCGGGCGAAAATACAGATGAAGACGGTTGGGCCGATGTCGGCCACGGCACAGTGGACTGGAAGGGCTTGGTCGATGTGCTCAAGAAAACGGCCGTCAAATATTATGTCGTCGAGCATGACAATCCCAAGGACGTCGATCGTCTGATCACACGGTCCATCACATCTTTCAACGCCTATTAATTCACCAATCTGGAGTTCAAGACATGGCCAAGGAACTTGGCGTCGGCATCATTGGATGCGGCAATATTTCAACGACCTATTTTTCCCTCTCGCCGCTGTTTCGCGGCTTGAAAGTTCTGGCCTGCGCCGATCTCAACCGCAGCGCGGCGGAACTTCGAGCTGAGGAATACGGCGTCAAAGCGCAGTCCATCGAGGAACTGCTTGCCAACGACGAAATCGATGTGGTGGTCAACCTCACCATTCCGGCGGCGCATTTTTCCGTCTCGAAAGCCATCCTCGAAGCGGGTAAGCACGTCTATTCGGAAAAGCCTCTGGTGCTGACGCTGGAGGAGGGCGAGGAGCTGCGCCGTCTCGCAAAGGAAAAGAACCTTGCTGTCGGTTGTGCGCCGGATACGTTTCTGGGCGGTGCGCATCAGTTGGCGCGTCAATACATCGATCAAGGCGGCATCGGTCGCATCACATCGGGCACATGCCATGTCATGAGCCCGGGCATGGAAATGTGGCACCCCAATCCCGGCTTCTTCTTCCTTGAAGGCGGTGGCCCGATTCTCGATCTCGGCCCCTACTATGTTGCCAATCTCATCAACCTCATCGGCCCGGTCAAGCGCGTGGGCGCCTTGACGTCCATGGCAAACCCGACACGCACGGTGACCAGCCAGCCCTTGAACGGGCAGGTCATTCCGGTTGAAACGCCTACGAACATCCACGCCTTGCTGGAGTTCGTGAACGGCGCCACAATCACCCTGTCGGCAAGCTGGGATGTGTGGTCGCATCGCCATGCCAATATGGAGCTTTACGGCACTGAGGGCTCCCTCTATGTGCCGGATCCCAACTTCTTTGGTGGGGTTGTCGAGGCGAGTGGTCGTGACAAGGACATCAAGCCGTTGGAAAACTGGGATCATCCCTTTGGCATTGCCAATCAGGAAAGCCCACAGGGCGCGCGCGCGAACTATCGCACGGCGGGTCTTGCCGACATGGTGCTCGCGCTGATCGAAGGACGCGATGCGCGTTGCTCGCTGGATCGCTCGCTCCACGGGATTGATGTCATGACATCGATTCTGAAGTCCGGCGAAGAGGGGCGCTTCATAGAGTTGACGACCACCTGCACCCAGCCTGCAGCGCTGGGCATCGAAGAAGCGCAGGCTCTGCTGCGATAAATGGCAGTCGGCGGGTGCAGCAAATGCATCCGCCGACTTATCCAGCCTGTTGTCCCAAAAGAATGTCGGTTCTGACCGTCGCCTTCAAAGGCAAGTGATCCGAGGCTATGCGCGACAAAGCGCTGTTATGCGCGGTCACATTATCAACCAGCCCTGCGCGGTTGGAGATGATCCTGTCTAAGGCCAGCACGGGCATGCCGGCGGGAAAACTCGGAACCGCGGGCGGCAAGCTGCCGAAAGCATCGCGGAATGTGTTGAGCGATGAGCCATTGCCCAATCGCCATTCATTGAGATCACCGAGCAAGATAGTCGGGTGCTCGTCTCGTGTGTTTAGCAGTTCAACCAATGCTTTTGCCTGTCGGGCGCGCGAATGTCGCAACAAGCCGAAATGGGCCGCGATAATGCGCAGCGTTCCTCCCTGTTGAAGGTCGAGCTCCACGACCAGCGCACCGCGTGGCTCAAGGCCCGGTAGTTTCAGCGGATGGACGTCGCGAACGGCGCCTTCCTTGAACAGAACAACATTTCCGTGCCAGCCATGTGCTTTTGTGCCTGCCGAGATCGGAACGGGCGAAAGGCCGCACTCCCGCTCCAGCCTTCCCAGGTCCAGCAGACCAGTGCGCTCTCCAAACCGGCTATCAGCCTCCTGGAGCGCCATGATATCAGCGCCTATTTCCTGAATGACATGGCAGATACGGTCCGGGTCGAACTTGCGGTCTCGTCCAACGCATTTGTGGACGTTGTAAGAGGCGATAACGGGATGGCCTTCCGCCTTCGAGGCTTCACTGGGGGGCGGCAATGTCTTGCGGTTGCGGAAAGATGTCATCAGAACAGATGAAAGGCTCTCGGATTTTGTACGCGCCAGCTTTTTGTCTTGCATTCACGATTACCCAGTTCCGACTTTGTAAGCGACCATTGCATCAAATTTTGCGCGCTTTACGACCGCTTGTCACGTTTCTCATAGATATGGTGAGGCTAGCCACAGGATCTTCTCGAAAAGTCTCAGCAAAAACGATCTGGCACGCAATTCTTCGAGCTTGACCTGCCTGGCGTTTTCCAAAGCTTCGTCGATGCGTTCTGAAACAACACCAGCAAAGCCCTCATCGATAACTTCGATATCCACCTCAAAGTTCAATCTTAATGAGCGCGGATCAAGATTTGACGAGCCAACATATGACCAACGATCATCAATGACGAGGAGTTTCGAGTGATTGAAGGTCCCGGTGGCGCGCCATATGCGGCAATTGCTTTTCAGGATCTGATCGAATTGCGCCGTCATGGCGTGGTCTACGAGTGTGAGATTATTGTTCGCAGGAACGATGATATCCACCTGAACACCGCGCCTTGCCGCCGTCGTTAATGCCGAAATCAGTTCTCTGTCCGGCAAGAAATAGGGCGACATGATGCGGATGGACGACCGGGCTATGGAGAAGGCGCCCATCAGCATCTTATGGCTGGTTTCTATGCTGTTATCCGGGCCGGAGGCGACAACCCGTGCCAGAACCGGGGAGCCGGGCTTGCCTTCTGGAAGGGTAACGTCCCACACGGGACCATCCAGTCTTTCGCGTGTCGTGAAAAGCCAGTCTTCGGCAGCGACTGTAAAAAGGTCTGCGACCAACGGCCCGGTGACCCTGAAATGCGTGTCACGCGAATGCCGGTCCGCGGCAAATTCAGCCGTGAAGCCTTCCCGAATGTTCATTCCGCCGGTAAAGGCCACCCGACCATCAACGACTAGAATTTTTCGGTGCGTGCGCAGATTCGCATAGGGCAAGCGCAAGCCGATGATGACATTGCCGTTGAAGACAGCGGCCTTGAGGCCTGCTTTTGTCAGGCCGCGCATGATGCTGGGCACGGAGTAGCGAGCGCCGACGGCATCCACCAAAATCCGGACTTCGACGCCGCGATGTTGAGCATCCGCCAAGGCCTCAACGAAGCGTTCGCCCGTTCTGTCCTGATCGAAGATATAGGTTTCCAGAATGATGGAGCGTCTCGCATTTGCCAGGGCGTCCAGCATGGCCGCATAGGTTTCGTCGCCCGATAGTAGCGGCTCGATGGTGTTGCCAGTCGTCAGCGCGTTGCGCGTGACGCGGTCGCCGACATTCTTCATGGCGGCGAAGCGGCGTCCGAATCTTGCAATCACCAGATCGTCCGCCGCATCGAAAAGCGCAACACGCTCCATGATCGTGCCATGCATCAAAGAACGTTGTTGCCCAAGGTTACTGCGGCGGATGCGGTTTATGCCCGCAATGCCGTAGATCGCGGCGCCAATGAAGGGAGACAGCAAGATAACGCCAACCCAGCCCAGAGCTGTGCGCACCTCCTGCTTTGTCATCGTTGCATGAATGGCCGCAACCGCCCCTACGAGGATAGACGCTGTTGCTAGTATATGGGGCCAATAAGCGTTAAGAAGATCAAACATATAGCGAATATAGTCGACTTGGATCATGCCGCAAGCCGCATCGCCACAGGGGCATCGGCTAGTGATCTGTTAAGAGTTTGTAAGCTATGTATGACGACGGTCTTGAGGATAAGCCGCCGGATTTGATGCGCAGGGGTGTGGGACCCCAGGCTAAAAACCATCCGCGGGCAGGTCCGCAGACTTGTATTCAAATCTGAAATATTTTACCAACGTGCAACCTTCTGTAAAATCGGTGAAACGCCATGCGTTTGAGACATATCGCGCTTCTTACCTGCACCGCATTCATGCTGGTCGGCTGTAATGAAACGCTCGAAACGGTTGAGCGTGATGTTTCCCATGTCAAGAACAAGGTAGATTACCCGCTTTCTCCGTCCATTCTTGCTGAAATGGACAAGAAAAATATGGATCGCAATGCGCCGATCATGATCCGTATTGTCAAGGAAGAGAGCAAGCTCGAGATCTGGAAAGCTCGCCGCGATAATCGTTTTGAGGTCATTGCCTCCTACGATATTTGCGCGTGGTCTGGAAAGCTCGGCCCCAAGGTCAAGGAAGGTGACCGTCAGGCGCCTGAAGGCTTTTATAATCTGACACCGGGGCATCTCAACCCGAACTCCAATTATTACTTGGCGATCAACACCGGTTTTCCGAACCGTTACGATCAGGCCAATGGCCGGAACGGCACCAACCTGATGATTCATGGCGCTTGCTCTTCATCAGGCTGCTATTCCATGACGGACGCGCAGGTGCTCGAGATCTACGGCTTTGCACGGGACGCCTTCAAGGGCGGCCAGAAAACGGTGCAGTTGCAGGCTCTGCCATTCCGTATGACGGCGGAAAATATGGCGCGTCATCGCAAGAGCGAGCATTACGAATTCTGGAAAATGCTCAAAGTTGGCTATGACAACTTCGAAGTCACCAAACGCCCGCCTGAGGTGAATGTGTGCGAAAAGAAGTATGTCTTCAACCAGCAGGTCGAGGGCGGTCAGTTCAACGCTGCTGCGTCCTGCCCGAAAATGAGCACGCCACCGGCACTCGCCAGCGCGCTTCAAAGCTATGCCAAGACCTATGAACTGGCCTATACCAAGGCAACGAACAAGCTCGATGGTATGGTGTGGTATGACCCGAGCGAAGCGGAGCGCAAGGCGGTTGTTGCAGCCAAGCGCAAGGGCCGCGAGCCTGCCTATGCCCCAACCGGATCGGCCTTGAAAGCCGGCAGGCTGATGAAGGAAACCGAATTCGCCGCGCTGATGGAAAAGAAGGCCGCCAACGGCATTTCCGGTCAAGCGGCAACGGCCATGGCATCCGCTTCAAACCCAGGCGCAACCACGGCAGCGACGGTTGGAACGGTGCGGCCAGTAGCACCTGCGCGTGTTGCGCCAACGGTCATGGTCGCGTCAGCGCCCGTGCCTGCCCCTGCGGCGGCAAGCCAGTCTGCCGCGGCTCCACAGAGCGTGCCTGTTCCGGCCCTCAATCCACTCGCATTTTCCGCCCCGGCCCAGCCCGAGGATACCCAGAAGAAACCGTTCTGGAAATTCTGGTCAAAGCAGTGACGTCTTCCGCTGCCGACATCTATGATCTGAGGGGGCTCAAATGCCCCCTTCCTGTTTTGAAGAGCCGTAAAAAGCTGGCGACCATGGCAAGAGGTGACGATCTCTGGGTCGCAACCACCGATCAGCTCGCCGTCATCGATATCCCGCATATGTGCAGGGAAGAAGGCCATATCCTCATCGCTGTGGTGCCGACAGGCCTTGGTCACCGTTTTCACATCCGCAAAGGGTGACGTCTTTCAGACGCCGCGCCGGTTGCCCCACAGCAGTACATGCAGTTGCGGTAGCACCCGAACGTCAAACCAGCGGTCGTTGCTCACCTTCTCAATCAGCCATAACATCCGGTCCATGATGCCGTTGATATCCACCAGAGCGTCATCATCTTCAGGTGGCGGCGGCGTATGGTTGCCGGGCTGGAGATAGACGTTCAAACGGGGATACCGCGCCGATACATCTTTTGCATAGACGTAATCTGCATCATCGAAAATCACGAATTTTAACGATATCTGCGGACCTTTGCCTGCTGCTGCAAGACAATCTTCGAGCTTGCCAAAGTCTGTCTGCATGTTGCTGGATGGCGGTTTGGGGCTCAGAACAAGATAATCCAGATCGGCGAACCATTCCTTGGCGATGCTGCCCTGCGTTTCCAGCGCAAAACGATAGCCTTCGCCATGCCCTCTCGCGATCAGGTCCGCCAATGGCTGAATGGCAGGATTGCCGCCTGAAAGGGAGATGGTCAGCGGCTTGCCGCCGGAAAGAGTGGTGACCTCGCGCCAGATCGCGTCGACGGAAAGAGGCTTCCAGTCATCGCGATACTGGCTGTCCACGGCATGCAGCGTGTCGCACCACGAACAGCGGTAATCGCAGCCGCCGGTGCGCACAAAAACCGTCGGAAGCCCAATCAGAGGGCCTTCGCCCTGTATGGTTGGGCCGAAGATTTCGCTGATGCGGATGGTTGTGTCTTTCGCCGCACTCATGGACGGCCCGATGGACGATATTCGGCCCAGGTTTTTGCCGTTTCGCTCACACGCACCGCGCTCGTTTCAGGCAGACGCTCCTTGCACCAATCATAGAAATGCTTGGCAAGGCGTTCGGCCGTCACCATGTCATTCTGCAAAACGTCATTGAGGTGACGATGGTCGAAGTGGTCGTCAATGTAACGCTTTAGTGGCGACAGTTCGTGATAATCACGGATGAAGCCGTGCTGGTTCAAATCCTTACCGGCAAGTTCCACCTCTACAATGTAGTTGTGGCCGTGCAGACGCGCGCACTGGTGGTCTGCCGGCAAATCCTTGAGCTGATGCGAAGCCGAAAAATGGAATTCCTTGGTGATCCGAAACATCAGTGCACCTCCTGCGCAGCATAGGCGCTGGTCGCAGCCTTCCAGAATTCCGGGTCTTCGTAATCGGTCGGATCGGAAATATCAGCCAGATGAAAAGCCTCGCGCCGCTCCACACAGGTGCCGCAGCGTCCACAATGGCGCAGGCCGCCTTTGTAGCAGGACCATGTCTGCGCAAAGGGGGTGTCGTGCTTTGCACCGTCGGTGACGATATCGGCTTTGGAGCCTTCCACATAAGGTGCGTACAGCTTGACGTTTGCGTAGCCATCCAAAGCGTGGCGCTGCATGTCGTTGAAACTGTCGATGAAGCCGGGGCGACAATCGGGGTAGATGAAGTGGTCGCCGCCATGGACCGCGATCGCTACGGCATTGGCCTGCTGGGCTGCCGCCAGTCCAAACGCAATCGTCAGCATGATGGCATTGCGGTTGGGCACGACCGTGGAACGCATTGTTTCCTCGGCGTAATGGCCATCCGGAACCTCGACATCATCAGTCAGAGCCGAGCCTGTCAGATGCGCGCCGATGGTTCTGATGTCGATGATATGGTGCGGCACCGACAGCCGTTCTGCGCAGAGCGCTGCAAACTCCAGTTCCTTTTTATGGCGCTGGCCATAATCGAACGAGACGAGTGCAAGCAGTTGATGTTCCGCCGCGATTTTATGCGCAAGCGAAACAGAGTCCAATCCGCCGGAGCAGATGACGATTGTTTTCATAGTTTGGATCCCTTGTTTTGACCGGGTGGGCTGCGACCGGATTACGGTTGCGGCTTCTAACGCAAGTCGGGACCCTTGGGAAGGGGCAAGGACGCACTCACATATTTTGATACAAAATGTGGCTCAGTCCATATGTATCGGGATTCTAGGGTGCCGCATTCGGTGGCGGCTGATGGGAAGCATCATCGGGCGGCCCGAGGTGGGGTCGGTGATGATTTCGCTTTCGAGGCCGAAAACGTCACGGACATTGTCCTGCGTCAGAACCTCTTCCGGCGTTCCCATGACGTGCAGACGGCCAGATGCCATTGCTACCAGATGGTCTGCGTAACGCGCAGCCAGATTGAGATCGTGCAGCACCATGACGATTGTGGTGCCGCGATCATGGTTGAGGTCGGTCAGCAAGTCCAGAACCTCGACCTGATGGCTAATGTCAAGAAATGTCGTGGGTTCATCCAGAAGCAGAATTTCGGTCTGTTGGGCCAGTGCCATGGCAATCCAGACGCGCTGCCGCTGGCCGCCAGAAAGCTCATCGACGGGACGTTCTGCCAGATCGAATGTTCTGGTTGCTTCCAACGCAGCTGCAACGGCTTCATCATCCCGCACATTCCAGCGTGATAACATGCTCTGGTGCGGGTGGCGGCCTCTGCTGACAAGGTCTGCGACCGTGATGCCTTCTGGCGCGATGGGAGATTGGGGGAGGAGGCCGAGTGTTCTGGCCAGTTTTTTAGGCGCTATGCTGTGAATGGATTTTCCATCCAGCAAAACATGGCCCCGGCGGGGGGCAATGAGCCGTGACATGGTGCGCAGAAGCGTCGATTTTCCGCAGGCATTGGCGCCAACGATAACGGTGATCTTGCCATCGGGTATCACAAGATCAAGGCCATCAAGGATGACGGTTTCGCCATAACCGGCTGCGAGTTGTTCAACTGTCAGGGTGTGAGATGTCAAAGCGAGCCTCCGGTCCGGTTGACACGGATAATCAGGAATATCAGGTAAGGTGCGCCCAGCGCGCCGGTGATAACGCCGACTGGATAGCGGCTTGGCAGCAGAAACTGTCCCGCATAATCACCGGCAAGGACCAGCAAGGCGCCGATGAGTGCGGCAGGTAACAGCAATGAACTGCTATTGCCGACGATACGGGCCGCGATCGGCCCGGACAGAAAGGCTACGAAGGCAATCGGCCCGGTAATGGCGGTTGCAATGGCAATCATTCCAACAGCAGCAATGATGACGAGAACGCGGGTCAATCCAATGCGCACGCCCAATGCCGCTGCCGTATCGTCACCCAGTCGCATGGCTTCCAGATCCCGCTGCCGGTTGAACAGCAGGCTTCCGAAAACAACGAGCCCCAGCAGAAGCGGTAGGACTTGAGAGAGTTGTGCCCCGTTGACGCTGCCGGTCAGCCATCGCATCGCCTCCTGCAGGCTCCATGCCGGAGCACCGGAAAGGATGTAAGCGATGACGCTCTCCAGCATCGCAGAAACTCCGATACCGACAAGAATGAGCCGCGTGCCCGCCACGCCATTGCGCGATGACAATGCATAGACGGATAGTGCGACGCCAAGCCCCGCCACGACCGCGAACACTGAAACGATGAGACCTTTCAGAGACAAGACGACAATGGCAAAAACGGCGGCAGCGCTTGCCCCGGAACTGATGCCGATAATATCTGGACTTGCGAGTGGATTGCGCAGCATGATCTGAAACGCGACCCCGCCCAGCCCAAAGCTGAAGCCAGCGAGAATGCACATAAGCGCCCGTGGCAAACGCAACTGGCCAACGCTGAAACTCGCTCCCGGCACATCATGGCCGATCAAGACCCTGATGACATCGAGCGGTGGCGTGAAGGACTGGCCCAGCACCAGCGTCAGTGCAAATATCGCGATAATGAGCACGATCAGAAATGTCAGCACACGCAATCGCTTTTGCGAATGTCGGGCACGATGTCCGATCAGGGCACTGACCATATCAGGCTGAAGCATCATAATTCCCTCAACCGCTGTCGTCTGACGATCCAGATGAAAAAGGGCCCGCCGATGAGGGCGGTCACGATTCCCACATCGAGCTCTGCCGGGCGGGAGACGATGCGACCGACAATATCGGCGGCGAGCAGAAGACTTGCGCCGCACAGGGCTGAAAAGGGAAGCAGCCAGCGATGATCGACCCCGACCAGCAGACGGCAGATATGGGGCACCACAAGCCCGAGAAAACCGATAGGCCCGCAGACGGCGGTTGTCGCGCCGCAAAGCAGGATAGCGCCCAGCGCTGACATTGCCCGGGCAAGGGCAACGCGTTCGCCTAGGCCCGCTGCCAGCTCATCCCCCAAGGCGAGTGAGTTGAGCTTACGGGCTGACAAGAGGCTGATGATAAAGCCAGCGGCAAGAAATGGCAGGACATTCCATATCCGGTCAAATGTGGCCCCGCCAACGCCGCCGATCTGCCATGAGCGAATGCCGCCTGCAATATCGCTTCGCGGCAAAACGACTGCGATGACCAGCGATGAAAAAGCCACTGAGGTCGCAGCTCCCGCCAGCGCCAGTTTGAGCGGTGTCGCACCACCGCGGCCAAGCGAGCCAATGGTATAAACAAAAACGGCAGAACACCCGGCGCCCAGAATGGCTGCCCATATGAAAGCCTGAGCGGAGGCGATGTTGAACCATGCAACGCCGACAACCACAGCCAGCGATGCGCCCATGTTGACACCAAGAATGCCGGGATCGGCCAGCGGATTGCGTGTCACGCCCTGCATGACGGCACCGGCAAGACCCAGTGCTGCGCCAGCAATAATGGCAAGCAGCGTTCGCGGTATTCTCACTGAAACGGCGGCTTGGCCGATGGTTTCAACCTGTCCGCCCAGCGCTGATACGATCTCGGCCCAGGCCACATCGCGGGTGCCGACGGCAACGGAGAGCATGGCGAGCGCTGCCAGACCAACAAGTATGCCGAAAAATCCGAGCGCTCTGAGCCGGTTTGATCGCGCGAAACCCGCGCGCGGCGCGCGCTGCCTGGCATATCTTGGTACCATCATGGCTTTCCGGCAGACTTGTCTGCAGCAGCGGTCAACAAGGCCACATAGTCTTTCAGCACCCAGGATAGGGACAGGGGTGTGGGGTTTGCGGCTGTTCCAACGGGATTTCGGCCCAGCATGACGATGGCGTTATGTTGGACGGCTGGCATTCTGGACAAAAGCGGATCTTTTTTAATGGCATCCAGCAGTGGCTGGCCGCCATAGGTCACGATGATGTCGACATCATCGAAAGCATCGACACGTTCAGCGCTGATACTCGAGGCAAACTGCCCCGGCTTTGTTGCCTCCCGAACGCTCTTGGGAGATGAGAGGCCAAGATCGTTGAAGAACCTGACGCGCGTATCATTGGCGGTGTAAAAATTGACCGTGCTAAGATTGGTGGTGTCCAGATGCGTGACAAACATCGCCGTCTTGGTTTTCAACTGTGGGGCATTTGCGACGACATTGGCAATCTCGCCCTCAATGCTTTTGATCAAAGCCTCACCCTCTTTGGCCATGCCGAGGGCGTTGCTGTTGAAGGAAATCATCTCCCGCCAGTCGGTTGCCCATGGTGCTTCAGGATAGGCGATGACCGGGGCGATCTGGCTCAATGTGTCATAGTCGGATTGGCTGAGCCCCGAATAGGCCGCAAGGATTACATCCGGCTTGGTCGCGGCAACCGCTTCGAAGTCGATGCCATCGCCCTCATCAAAAAGTACCGGCTTTTCAGCGCTAAGCGCTTCAAGCTTTTCCGCCACCCAGGGAAGAAGGCCGTCGCCATCATCGTCGCCGAAATTGGCTGCGGCAAAACCGACCGGGACGATACCCAGCGCCAGCGGCACCTCATGGTTGGCCCATGCCACAGTGGCGATCCGCTGCGGTTTTTTATCAATCGTCGTTGTGCCCAAGGCGTGTTTGACGACAATGGGATACGAAGTTTCGTTCTGAGCCGACGCGTTGCTGAAAGCGAAGACAGACAGAAATGTTACAATGGGCGCAAAAGTGCGAACGAAGCGCAGCATTGGCGAAACCTCTTCTTGTTTAAAGTTGACCTGAAGTCTCAGCTTCACCTCAGTACGTCAAGACTGATGTGATAACCTGCCGCCAAGAGCAACGAAGTTTCCGTGGTTTTCTACAAAACCGTGGAATTTTACAATACCAGAGTAATGGCCTCAAGTTATCAGCACAACAGGGGGCGCCGGGGCTTTGCCGGGTTGCCAGACATTGCAACACGACTTCTGGAATTTGATCATGAAGAATGACACGACAAGCGTAGGCGACGAACGCGCTCAAAGCCGGTATCGAAGGGCGATTTTGCTGGGATGCACGGCGCTCGTTGCGTTGGCACCTGCGCGTCTGATTGCTCAGGAGGCTCAGGCCCAGGGTGAAAGCACTGTGCTCGAAGCCATTGTCATCAAAGGCTCGGGTAGCGATGACAATGAGAAGTCGATTGTTGCAAGGCAGACGACCGGCGCTGGCAAAATGCCCAGCGAAGTTCTGACGACACCCGCTTCCGTTTCCGTCATCACCGCGAAAGAGATCAAGGAGCGTGGCGCAACCAGTGTTGAGCAGGTTGTGCAATATACATCTGGCGTCGTTACGGATTTCTACGGCTCGGATGATCGCTACGACTATTTCGATATTCGCGGCTTTACCCCCTACACCTATCGTGATGGCCTGGCGATCGGCCGGACCTTTGCTGGCATTCGGGAAGAGCCCTACGCATTTGAGCGTATTGAAGTGCAGAAGGGCACCAGCTCTTCCGGCTTTGGCGCGTCTGAGCCCGGTGGTTCTGTCAATTACGTTACGAAGCTGCCCAAGAGCGAACGTTTTGGCGAAGCCTATGTCACCGGGGGATCGTTCAGTCACAAAGAGCTTGGCCTGGATTTTGGTGACAACATCACCGAAGACGATACGCTGTCCTATCGCCTAACTGGAAAATTCCAGGACGCGGATGCCGAATATGATTATTCGAAGGATAATGAGAAGTTCGTCATGGGTGGCCTGACGTGGCGTCCTACTGACGTAACAAGCCTTTCCTTCGTCTTCGATCATCTCAACAAAGACGGCGTGCCCGGCAGCGGCGGCCATCCGCTTGGATCGGATTTCGACAGAAGCAAATTCTTCGGTGAGCCGGATTACTATTTCCGCACCGTCAACCGCAACACCTATAGCCTGATGCTGGATCATGACTTTGGCGACGGTCTGAGTTTTGCGTCGCATGCCCGCTACAATAAATCCAACGACGCGTTTGGTAGTGCATATCTTGACGCGACAACACTTGCAGGCGGAAATCCTGCTAACCGCTATTTCTTCGGCAGCGACAAGACGACTGAACAGTTCGTGATAGATGCGAACCTGCTCTATGAAACCAGCTTCGACAATGTTGAAAGCCGCACACTCGCGGGCCTGGAATACAGCGATTTCAAATCGAAGAACTACGGGCTTTATACGAGCGCTCCAACGATCAACTGGCAGAACCCGGTCTTTTCTGGCGCTCCAGTGTCGACTGCGCCGAACTATGGCACGAAGAATGATCAGAAAACAAAGGCGATTTATCTTCAGGAAGACCTGACGTTTTTCGACAAGTTGACGGTAAGCTTCGGTCTGCGCAATGACTGGCTCGACCTCAGTGAGACCGACCTGTTCGGCGCTGGTACGAAAGCAGCCAGCCATAGCGAATTTACCAAGCGCGTTGGTGTGAGCTACAAAGTTACAGAGGAGCTGGCCGCCTATGCCAGCTACGCCGAATCCGCTGCGCCACCCGCTGTTGGCAGTGACCCGACGACTGGAAAGCAGTACGAGGTCGGCGTCAAGTATCGACCAGAGGCTTTCCCAGCCCTGTTCACAGCGTCTGTCTACGACCTCACAAAGGGCAATATCACTGTCTTCGATCAGGTGACATATATCCCCCAATCGGTCGAAAAAGTGCGTCATCGCGGTCTTGAACTTGAAGCGAAGGCAGAGCTGACGGACAATATCGATATGATCGCGGCTTACAGCTATATCGACTCCAACATCGATGAACCGGGTGGCGCAAATGATGGCAATCGTCTTATGCGCGTTCCTAAGAACATGGTCTCGCTGTGGGGTACTTATACGCTGCCCGGCGAAGGTCCGCGCGGAGACATGACGTTCGGTCTCGGTGCCCGCTATTCCGACAGCTATTTCACCAACATCCAGAATACGATTGCTTCGGAAAGTGCTGTCGTGTTCGACGCTGCATTCACATACAAGATCAAAGAGAACACAACGCTACAGCTGAATGCGAGCAATCTGTTTGATGAGAAGCACATTGCCAGCCAGGACGCCGGTGGACAGTATTACAACCCCGGTCGCGCGGTTTACGCCACTTTGCGCCAGACCTGGTAAGGCTCGGCATTACCCAATCCGCCGCATGCGACGCCATGCGGCGGGTGTTTCACCGGCCACCTGCCGAAACGTTTTCGTCAGGTGTGCCTGGTCGGAAAACCCAAGCTGGGCAGCAATGGCTGCTACGCTGAGGTCGCTTTCGGCCAGCATGTTCTGGGCAAGGCCGACGCGCCTGCTCAGTTGCCATTGCAGTGGTGTTTTGCCGGTGGTCTGTTTGAAGACGTTTGCGAACCAGCTTTCCGAAAGTCCGACGGTTTCTGCCATTTCGCTGACTGTCATGCGGTAATCCGCCCGTGTATTGACCACGGATATCAGCTTGTTCAACTGCGCCTGCGTCAGCCGCGCATTGGCCTGATCGTCCGTTTCGCCCTCTTGCAAATCCAGCAGGTTGGCGATGATGCTGCCAACAAGGCTTTCAGCATAGGCTGCATGTTTTGTGGGCGTCGAAAGTTCATCAACCAAAAGACTTGCGAGTATCTCGACCGCCTTCGCATCCTGAATTTCAACAGGCCTGCGCAATGCGCTGAGCGCAACCGATGTTCCGACGGATGGTGCCAGATATTTCAGCATCCGGTCTTTGTGCAGGTGTATGTCGACATGCGAAAAACGGTGAAAAGACGTGAAACTGGTCCACAGCGGCACGCCAGCCGGCACATAGATCGCTCTCTTCATCGGGCGGTAATGTTCGGCGGCGCCTTCCTGGCGGTTGCTCATCAGGATGTGCGAGGAGACATCATTGAAGAAAATGACGATGCGCGGGTCGGGGGATAGGTAGTAACCCGTTGCGCCTGCATGTCCCTCGGCATCCCAGAACACGCTGATCAGCCCGTCGAGGCCGCGCCATTTGGCTGGCCCCAGAGCGCGGATGCCATCCGTGAAACATGTCATGGAGTGAAGGTAAGTCACAAATAAAACCAGTCTCATCCGGTGCGACGATTGCACGTCCGAAAATGCAAAAGCTGAGCCCGGTTTCACGCATTGGCATGACATCAGGCTCTTCAGCGATTTATGCGATAGATGACTAGAAATATCATGTTTCTATAATATGGCAAGTTTGCAGGCTGGTTTACGTCTTGATGTATTCGGGGAACCGTTGCCGGATCATGTCCGTGATCGACAGGGTCCCAGAAAGATGCCTGCGCAGCGCCGCTGTTGCTTCTTCAGGATTTGCCGACTGGATGGCGTCAACGATTGCCCGGTGATCGGCAAGAACCGTTTGCATCTTGCCGGGCATCGGCAGGTGAAGCCGCCTCAGCCGGTCCAGATGAACGCTCTGTCGCCGCACGTTTGTCCAGAGATCGAGAATATCTGCGCGTTCGTAGAGTTTGCGGTGAAATTCCTGGTCGCAGGCGTCAAAACTGTCATAGGTCTCCGGTGATGCAAAGGTTTCCTGCCTTGTGACGATTGCCGAAAGCTCTGACGCTGTCTCCGCAGGGCTTTCGCTTGATAGTGTTCGGATGGCTTCCAGTTCCAGCGAAAGACGCAGAAATTGGGCCTGCTGAGCGTGCCGAATGTCGATCCGGGCGACAACTGTCGCATATTGGGGATAGACATCGACAACGCCGTCTTCCTGCAACCGGATCAACGCATCACGAACAGGGGTCTGGCTTACACCAAATTCCATCTGCAGGGCCGCACGCGACAGCACCGTGCCGGGCACCAGTTCCACATTGAGAATGCGCTTGTGCAGTATCTCATAGATCTGAAGCGCCACCTGGCGTGACCTGTCCAGCATTGTGCCTCTCACCATATCTCATCACCCTTCCGCCTGCTGGCCACGGTTGCACTACAGCATAATTTATCCATTGATGCACTGATGTTTTAGTGCTTCAATGAGCTGTCTTGAGGAGGACGGGGTGTCGCTGAACGTAGCGCATCCGTGGCGGGAGTTGCAGAAAGCATCATGAGCAAGAAGAAATCCGCAGACATGCTGCGCAGCGCACGCTGGTTTGCGCCGGATGACCTGAGAAGCTCGGGCCATCGCTCCCGCACCATGCAGATGGGCTACGCGCTAGAGGAATGGATGGGCAAGCCGATCATTGCCATCCTCAACACTTGGTCGGATGCAAATCCATGCCATGCCCACTTCAAGCACCGTGTGGAAGATGTGAAGCGCGGCATCTTGCAGGCGGGCGGATTTCCGTTGGAACTGCCCGCTCTTTCGCTGTCGGAAAGCTACGTCAAACCCACCACCATGCTTTACCGCAACATGCTGGCCATGGAAGCCGAAGAGCTTCTGCGGTCACACCCTGTTGATGGTGCCGTCTTGATGGGCGGGTGTGACAAGACAACGCCCGGTCTCGTCATGGGCGCGATCAGCATGGGCCTGCCGATGATTTATCTTCCAGCGGGGCCGATGCTGCGCGGTAATTATCAGGGTAAGGCCCTTGGCTCCGGCTCAGATGCCTGGAAGTTCTGGGATGAGCGTCGCGCTGGCAATTTGTCGGAAACTGAATGGGTCGAGGTTGAGGCTGGCATTGCGCGCTCCTATGGACATTGCATGACCATGGGCACCGCCAGCACAATGACGGCCATTGCTGAAGCGCTTGGGCTGACGCTGCCGGGTGCGAGTTCCATTCCAGCACCCGACGCCAATCACATACGCATGTCATCTGCCTGTGGTCGCCGCATCGTGGAGATGGTGTGGGAAGACCTGACGCCTGATCAGATCGTGACGCAGGCATCCGTCAACAATGCCGCGGCTGTAGCCATGGCAACGGGCTGTTCGACCAACGCCGTGGTGCATTTGCTGGCAATGGCGCGGCGGGCAGGGGTGAGGCTGACGCTGGACGATCTTGATCGCGCTGGCCGCACGACACCGGTCCTTGCCAACATCCGGCCAACTGGCAAAACCTATTTGATGGAAGATTTCTACTATGCGGGTGGCCTGCGTGCGCTCATGGCCAAGATGGGAGATCTTCTTGACCTCTCCGCAATGACCGTATCCGGCCTGCCACTGGGCGAAACGTTGAAGGGCGCGGAGTGCTTCAACGATGATGTCATCCGCTCTTTGGACAATCCGGTTTATCATGAAGGTTCACTTGCTGTCCTCAAAGGCAATTTGGCACCGACCGGTGCAGTCATCAAACCGGCTGCCTGTGAGTCCAGATTTCACAAGCATCAAGGGCCAGCGCTCGTTTTCGACACTTACCCGGACATGAAGGCGGCAGTGGATGATGAGAACCTCGATATCACGCCCGATCACGTCATGGTCTTGCGCGGCGCAGGCCCGCAAGGCGGGCCGGGTATGCCGGAGTGGGGTATGCTGCCCATTCCAAAGGCGCTGCTGAAACAGGGCCACCGTGACATGTTGCGGTTATCCGATGCGCGAATGAGCGGCACGAGCTATGGCGCCTGCATTTTGCATGTCTCACCGGAATCGCATATTGGCGGCCCGCTGGCGCTTTTGCGCAACGGCGATATCATCAAACTCGACCTTGAGGCTCGCACCATCGATATGCTGGTGGATGAAGACGAACTCGCGCGTCGCCGCGCATCTTGGGTTCAGCCAGCAGATAAAATCAGGCGGGGTTATGGCTGGATGTTCGCGCGCCACGTGGCCCAGGCCGATACCGGTGCCGACTTTGATTTTCTGGAGACCGGCTTCGGTCCCAACGCTCCCGAACCTGATATCTATTGATCAAAGGACAAGAGATGACAGAATTTGTTTTAAGCGATGAAACGCGACAGAAATTCATGGGCGTTGCAACACCAACCATCGCCACAGCGCTCTATAAACGTGGCTTGCGCAACCAGTTCATTCAGGATGTGCAGCCCTTGTCGGCTAAGAAGAAAAACATGGTTGGGCAGGCGTTTACCTTGCGCTATATTCCAGCGCGGGAAGACCTGAACCCGCTCACCGTGTTCCAAAACCCTGAACATCCCCAACGTGCCGCAGTGGAAAGATGCCCACCCGGCTCCGTGCTGGTCATGGATAGCCGCAAGGATGCCCGCGCGGCGTCCGCAGGGTCTATTCTTGTTTCACGCCTGATGGTGCGCGGCGTTGTGGGCGTCGTGACGGATGGCGGTTTTCGGGATAGCCCGGAGATTGCTGATCTGGATATTCGCGCTTACCACAAGCGGCCATCGGCACCCACCAACCTCACCCTCAACCAGGCCATCGATATCAATGTTCCGATCGGCTGCGGCGACGTGGCGATCTGGCCCGGCGATGTGATCGTTGGTGATGACGAGGGCGTTATCGTCATTCCGGCCAACATTGCCGACGAGATTGCCGATGAAACAGTAGAAATGACGGCCTATGAAGATTTCGTGACCGAGAAGGTTCTCGCTGGTGCAACGATCATTGGCCTCTATCCGGCCACAAGCGATGCGCCACGGCAGGAATTTGCTGAATGGCGCAAGGCCCGCGGTCGATAATAGCGTCTGGCGCGCCCGCGTGGTAAAAAAACGCCAATTACAGTGTAGTCGTGCGTGCTGATAAAACAATTGGAACCAAACTCCGGTCCCTTGTGTTGTTGGGCTACAAAAGCTCAGCAAATTCAGGAGATTGTCGATGGAACGGGTTGCCGTTATTGCCGTTGTAGGCGCTATGTTTTGTTTTGCCACGGCCGCGGTAGCGCAGGATATCGAGGTTAGCAGCCTGGATGTGAAGCGCGTGAACAAAGACGTTGAACGTGAAGTGGCCTCTGAGACGAGACCTGGTCACATTATCGATGTCAAAGGTCGTCAGGTTCGTCTCGTCGGCCAACGCTTCTTTCCGGACAACTCCAACGAGGTAGCCTTGTTTGGTCGTGCGGATGCGCTAAAGCGCGAAGAAGCCCGTTCGCAATACGCATCCAAATAAGAACCGTTTGACGCTGCCGGAGACCACACCATCCATGGGAAATGACATCAAGCCATCTGGCGCAAGCGCCGGTAAGTTGCGGCTGGTTCGCCAAGACGAGGCTGTCGCTGGAAAGCCGACATTTCCAGAATTGTTCTTTGATCTCGTTTTCGTCTTCGCACTTATCCAGCTATCCCACACACTTGCCGAGGACTTTGGCTCTACCGCTCTGCTTGAAGCAGGAATTATCATCCTGGCACTGTGGTGGCTGTGGGTTCAGATCACCTGGCTGACAAATCTGCTGAACACCGAAGCTGGCCTCGTTCGGCTGTTCCTGTTTTCAATGATGTTCTTGGGTGTCCTTCTGGCAATCGCATTGCCAAAGGCTTTCGACCACCAAAGCTTCACGTTCGCCTTGATCTATAGCGGCATGCAGGTGCTGCGGTCCCTTTTTGCGCTTTATGTTTTCAAGGGGATCGACCATGAAAACTCGAAGACTTTCGGGCGAATGGCAGTCTGGCTCGCTGCCTCGAGTATCTTCTGGATCATGGGCGGCATTTCCGAAAGCCTTGGATGGCAGATTGGGTTCTGGCTGGTTGCAATCGGCATAGAATATCTCGGCCCCGCCGTGAAATATTTTGTTCCCGGCTTTCAAGCTGGCGACGACGAGAAGCTTCACCTTTCAGGTGAGCATCTGGCAGAACGCTGCGCATTGTTCGTTATCATTTGCCTGGGTGAGACGATATTGACCACGGGGCGCACAGCCGCCGATCATATGAACACAAGCCTGAGTTTTATTGTGTTCTGTTCGGCGTTCACCAGCACGATCCTGATGTGGTGGATTTACTTCCACCATGCGCAGGAAAAAGCCTCCGAAAAAATCGAGAACTCCGAAGAGCCGGAAAAAATAGCCCATGGGCTTTTCAACTACGGACATCTGCCCATCGTTGCGGGGATTATTCTGACAGCTGTCGGCGAAGATTTCAGCCTTTCGCACAGCCATGAAAGTTCTTCGTGGCGCGAAGCCATCGCTATCATTGGTGGGCCAATCCTTTTCTTGGCAGGAAATATCGGCGTCAAGATTGCCGCGTCCCACATGCGACCCGTCTCCCATTTCGTCGGAATTTTCGCCTTGTTGCTTGTGTTCCTTTTGGGCGCAACGCCGCTCTATGTTCTACAGATCGCGGCTGTTGCGGTGCTTTTGATCGTCGCAACCTGGGAATATGTCGCTTTGAGAAAACATACTCCCAAGGTTGCTTGACGCTCTGGTTCAATCCATCAGAAGGGGTAGTGCTGGTCCGCATCCTCGATGGTAATCCAGCGCAGGTCTGTGAACTCGGCAATGGCCGCCTTTCCACCGAAGCGACCGTAACCGGATGCTTTGACGCCCCCGAATGGCATTTGCGGCTCGTCTGAAACGGTCGGACCGTTGATGTGGCAAATGCCAGACTGGATTTGACCTGCAACGCGCATGGCGCGACCGATATCGCGGCTGAAAACCGCTGATGACAGCCCGTACTCCGTGTCGTTGGCCACGCGCACTGCCTCAGCCTCACCGTTCACGCGGATCACCGGCTTGACCGGGCCAAATGACTCCTCCTCATAGATTTTCATGCCGGGCGCTGCGTGATCGATCAGTGTTGCACTGACAACCGTGTTGTCACGGGTGCCGCCAGCCACGATCTTGCCGCCCTTCGAGACTGCGTCGGCGATGATCGCATCCATCTTCTCTGCCGCTTCAGGCGTAACGAGAGCGCCGAGAACGACTTTTTCACGCGGATTTCCGGCTGGTAGTGCGCTAGCGCGGGCCGCAAGCTTTTCCACGAATTCGTCCGCGATGGATTGATCAACGATGATCCGCTCAGTCGACATGCAGATCTGCCCCTGGTTCATGAAGGCACCGAAGATTGCGGCGTTGACGGCCCCATCGATATCGGCGTCATCAAGCACCACGAGGGGTGCCTTGCCGCCAAGTTCGAGCAGCGCAGGCTTGAGATTCTCGCCTGCCAATCGTCCGATAATGCGTCCAACTTTGGATGATCCGGTAAAGTTGACGTGGCGAACCCGCGCATCTGCGATCAGGGCTTCAACCACGCTTGCCGCGTCAGCAGGGCTGTTGCTGACAACGTTCAAAACGCCTGCTGGAAAACCTGCCTCTGTAAAGCAATCGCCAATCAGCCGGTGCGTTGCCGGGCAAAGCTCGGATGATTTGAGAACCACGGTGTTGCCACAGGCAATCGCCATGGCAACGGCGCGGGTGCCCAGAATCACCGGAGCATTCCACGGCGCGATGCCGAGGCAAACGCCCTTGGCTTTCAACATTCCCATTGCCAATGTGTTTGGCTTGTCAGATGGAATGATTTCTCCACCAAGCTGGGTCACCATAGACGCCGCTTCGCGGATGATGCTGGCCGCAAACTTCACGTTGAAGCCAGCCCACATGCCGGTGGCTCCCGTCTCTGAAATCATGGCTTCAATGAAGGCACCGACCTTGCTCTCCATAACCTCGGCAGCCTTCATCAACAGAGCGCGGCGCTGGTTGGGGCCAGTTTTGGACCAGGCTTCGAACGCCTGCGATGCGGAATCCACAGCCATGCGTGCATCTGTGACGTTGGCCGCTGCCGCTGTCGTCGCAACCGCGCCCGTAACCGGGTCCAACCGATCAAATGTCCGGTTCTCCTGTGCTGCCTGGTTCTTTCCCGCAATCAGCAATTCGACCATCATAATAATTCCTCCCATTATGAAATTCTGTACGACGCAGATATCAGCACATCATTGGGGGCGGACACAAGTTGCCCACGGCTGACATTTCCGACAGCAGCGATCGAGCAGGCAACAATGCGGGAATGAGAAGCAGAAGGGCAGCCAGTTGGCCTTGCGGCTCTTACGTTCAGAGCGATCAAGCCGGGTTTGAAAGCCACTCGGCAAGGCGCATTTCGGTTTGTGCGCGGGTTGGTGTACCGGCGCGGCCCCCGAAGACCTCGCATTTCATCGCAGCCGCAACGGAAGAGAGCTGGATGGCATCCCGGCTCTCCAGGCCCTGGGCAATGGCTAGCGCAAAGGTGCCGTGGAAAACGTCTCCCGCAGCCAGCGTGTCCACGGCCTTGATTGCCAATGTCGGCTGGTGGTGAATCATGGGATTGCGAGGCTCGGTCCAGTAGCATCCGTCCGGACCCGCCGTGACCGCAATGAAGGTTTCAGGGTAACGTGCATGGAGGATCGGCAACATGGCCGCGACATCTCCCGTTCCGGTCAGCCGCTGCGCCGCTGGCTCGGAAAAGATGATGTGGGTTGCTGCGGGCGCCAGCATTTCCAGCGTTTCCACCGGCGCAACATCGCCATCGAGAATGGCAGGTTTGCCCAGGCTGGCGGCGAGCGTCAACACATCAAATGCGAGTTCCGGCCAGCGCACATCGACGAGAACCGCGTCGAAAGGCGAAAGATCCTCTGCTGTGCAGGAGCGTTTATTCTCATGAAGCTTATGATCGTAAAACGGAACGATCAGCCTTTCGCCGTGGTCATCGATGATGATGGTGGACAATGCGGAGCGGGCACCTTTGGCGATCGTCATGCCTGAGATGTCGATGCCGCATTCTGCTAGTTCGCGCAGAATGCGGTTGCCGGTTTCGTCATCACCGACAGCGCCCCACAGACTGGCACGACCACCCATGCGATGAACCGTATAGGCCGCACTGGAGGCCATGCCTTCGGCAATCTGCAGCATGTCATAGGGCAGCACTTTGCCCTGGCCGGTCGGCATTTCATGCACGCGGAATAATGTGTCGAGCACGGCTGCGCCAACGCAGAGGACATGCTTGGAGGGGCTGATATCGTCACGCATGGTTTTTCAGATACGCTTGCCCGTCTCCCGGTCGAACAGATGCACGGTGGCCGGATCAACGGCTATCTTCACGTGGTCGCCAAACCGGATGTCCAGGCGCTCGCGAAACAGGCATGCGACCTCTTCACCGGCGCAATCCAACTTCGCGTAGATTTCGGAGCCGGTGCCTTCGACCAGTTCGACACGACCTTCGATACCGTCTGCGCTAACCCTGATATGTTCCGGACGAATACCGTAGACAAGATCTCTCCCGCCCAATTCGGCTGGATTTGCCGTGGGTGGAAGGGGCAGGGTCAAGCCCTTGGTGGTGCGAAATACACCTTCCTCGATGCGTCCGCGAATGAAGTTCATGGCGGGTGAGCCGATGAACCCGGCGACGAACAGGTTGGCAGGCCGGTCGTAAAGCTCCAGCGGTGCGCCGATCTGTTCAATCACGCCATCATGCAGCACCACGATCTTGTCGGCCATGGTCATGGCCTCCACCTGGTCATGCGTCACATAAATGGTGGTGGTGCCGATGCGCTGGTGCAGGGCTTTGATTTCACCACGCATCTGCACCCGCAGCTTGGCGTCGAGGTTGGAAAGTGGCTCATCAAACAGGAACACCTGCGGATCGCGCACAAGCGCCCGGCCCATGGCAACACGCTGGCGCTGCCCGCCGGAAAGTTGGCGGGGGTAGCGATCGAGCAGCTTGTCCAGTCCCAGAATGTCGGCGGCCCGGTTCACTTTCTGAGCCGTTTCATCCGCGCTGGCTTTCTTGAGCTTCAGGGCAAAGCCCATATTCTCCCGGACTGTCATATGGGGATAGAGGGCGTAGTTCTGGAACACCATGGCGATATCGCGGTCACGTGCGCGTAGATTGCTCACCTCCCGTGCACCGATATGGATCTCTCCGCCGCTGACCTCTTCGAGACCGGCGATCATGCGCAAAAGGGTTGATTTTCCGCATCCCGAGGGACCCACGAGAACGACGAATTCTCCGTCGCGGATGTCGATGTCGATGCCTTGGATGACGTTAACGGCGCCGAAGCGCTTCTGTACGTTCTGAATATTGACCGGTGCCATGATGTTGATCCCGTAATGATAAATGGTTGAGGTGGCGCGTTTTCCAGTCCGGAAACCCAACGGGCTTCCGGGGCAGGGCGCTAGCCTCCCTTGACTGCGCCGGCGGTCAGGCCAGCAACGATCTGCTTTTGTGCAAACATGGTCAGCAGCAGCACCGGCAGCGTGACGATGAGCGCAGCTGCCGCCAGCGGACCCCAACTGACCTGTTCGAAGGACAGCATGTTGTAAACCGCAACAGGCAGAGTGCGCGTTTCACGGCTAGCCAGCACGATGCCGAACACGAAGTTGTTCCACGAGAAGATGACGGCCAGAATGAAGGACACGACGATGCCGGGCTTTGCGATGGGCAGCGCCACGAGGCGGAAAACCTGCCATGAGGATGCGCCGTCGATACTTGCCGCCTCTTCCAGTTCCTTCGGTGTGGTCTCAAAATAGCCGATCATGATCCAGACCACGATGGGCACTGTGACAACCAGATGGATGATGATCTGCGGCCAAAGCGTGCCGAGCAGGTTGAGCCATTGGAACAGGAGGAACAGTGGAATGAGAAAGGAAAGGCCGGGTGTCATTCGGGCAATCATGATCACGATGGCCGCTTTTTCGGCCTTCAGGCGGGCGATGCCATAGCCTGCTGGTACGCCGATGATGAGGGCCAGGAATGTTGCCGCGCCGGTGACGAGCACGGAATTCCAGAAGTAGAGAAAGAAGTTGTTCTCCTCAAACACCTTCACATAATTCGACCATGCGAAGCGTTCTGGAATGAGGATGGGTGGATAGGCACCATTGTCGATCTCATATTTCAGCGATAGCGAAATCATCCAGAGAAAGAACAGGATGACAGGCGAAATCATGACGAGTGCGACGAAGAACAGGCCGATCTGGTCGAGTGTCTTGCGTTTCATCAGCGGTCCTCCATCTCGTTCCATTGGCTGCGGGCACGCACCATCAGCAGCACGAAGGAGAGCGCGACGATGACGATGAAGAAGACGACTGCCATAGCGGAGCCATAACCGATGTCGTAGTAGGCAAAGGCCGTATTGTAGAGATAGATGTTGATCGTCTCAGATGCTGTGCCGGGTCCGCCCTGCGTCATGGCATAGATAATGTCGAAGCTTTTAACGGCGTCGATAGAGCGGATGATGACGGCAATCATCAGAAACGGGGCGATCATCGGCAAAGTCAGAAAACGGAATTTCTGCCAGGCGTTTGCACCGTCGATCTCGGCACTTTCATAAGGTTCGCGCGGAACGGCGGCGAGACCACCGAGCACGATCAGCATGACGAGTGGTGTCCATTGCCATGTTTCCACCAGCACCAGTGATGGGATGACCGTGGACTGGTTATAGATCCACTCCAATGGGCCGATGCCGACGAATGAGAGAAGATAGTTCAGCACGCCGAGTTGCGGGTGGAACATCATTGTCCAGACAAGCGCGATGGCAACCGGGGTTGCCATCATGGGCATGACGAAGACGCCGCGCAGGAAGCCACGAAGCGGGAATTGCGCATCGAACAGCAATGCCGCCAAGGTGCCCAGGAATAGCGGAGCCACGACGGACAGGGTCGTATAGACAAGCGTATTCCATAGGGATTCCCAGAATCGGGCATCACTGGCCAGACGGATATAGTTGTCGAAGCCGATAAAGCTCTGCTCTTGCCCCAGTGTCCAACGCTGCGCGCTCATCCATAGGGTAAAGACCCACGGAAAAACGATAACGGCTGCGATGACCACGAGTGCGGGAATGACGAAAGGCCAGTAGTTGGGAGCAAGCCGCGTGGGCTTGCTCCTTCTGATCACCTTCGTCGTTTTGACGGTGTTTGCAATGCTGACGGACACTTTTATCCCTCGCTGCGCGCCAGAACAGGTGCGAACTGTTCGGTCGCCTTCTTGAGTTCGGCTGCCGGATCTGCGCCACCAATCATGTTGGTCAGGCCGACGCCATAGATGTCGCGGAACTCCGTCACCGGAATGATGACCGGCAGCGCGAGCTTGGAAACCTTGCCAGAGCCAACCACGGCATCCAGCCACTCCGCAGGCATCTTCACGCCTTCGCGAACCTTGGCATCTTCTAGAATGGACTGCCGGAACGGCACGCCGGCACCAGCCTGCAGAAGGCGGGCACCCATGTCATGGGAAATTGCCCATTGGCAGAACAGGTAAGCCGCCTCTTTCTTCTGGCTGGCTTCGACAACGCCGAGACCATCTCCAAATGTGCCTGCCGCCTGCGCTGCTGGGCCCTTTGGCATGACGCCGTAGCCAGCCTTGCCGACGACGCGGGATTTTTCCGGATTTTCGATTGGCGGCGCAAAGCCCACGCCGTCCAGCCACATGCCTATCTTGCCCTGAAGGAAGGCAGACTGCGCTTCGGCCCAGTTGAAACCGGAAACGCCGGGAGGTGCCGCCTTTGTCATCAGGCGTCTATAGATCGCTGCCGCTTCCACCGCCTCTTTCGACTGTGCATCGATCTTGCCGTCAACAATCGGAGCGGCACCATAGCCCAGCATCAGCGATGTCCAGACAGGCGTATTGGCGTTCTTCAGCCCGCGTGCCACGAAACCGTAGGTGTTCGTGGAAGGATCCGTCAGTGCTTCGGCCGCTGTGACGAGCTCCTCGAAGGTTTGCGGGTATTTCAGCCCCTTTGCCGCGAACAATTCCTTGTTCCAGTAGAGAATCCAGTAGTCCACGGAGAATGGGAGTGAACGCAGGACACCGTCGCTGTCCTTGGCGAACTGCATCCCGGCCTCGGCAAAATCGCTCTCGGTGAGGGACGGATCTGTCAGCGACGGATCTTTCAGGAAGCCGCTGATATCGGCGAGCCATTTGCCTTTTTCGAACTGGCGCTTCTGCACATGATAGCTCAGGTGGACCACGTCGAAGCTTGGCTTGCCGGAGGACAGTTCGATGACCACCTTCTGGCGCTGCTGCTGCTCAGGCGTGGCCTCGGCATTGACCTTGATGCCGGTCAGTTCCTCGAATTCCTTGATGTATTTCAAAAGCGTTTCGCTGCGCGGGCTCTTGACGAGATTGACCTCCAGCGTCGTGCCGGCATGTTTCTTCCAATCGACAGCAGCCGAAGCGGGGCGAATGCCGAACGCAGCAGTTCCGGCAATGGCTGCCGTTCCCGCCATGAATGCCCGCCGTGTCGGCTTGAGCAATGAATGTGTCATATCTTCCTCCTCCTGTTTGGCCGAAAATCTCCTCACCTCCGGCCGATTGCTTATGCATGTTCCTATCGGATCAACCGATCGTCTAAACTGCCAGCGCCCTGTCTCGCGCATTCTTTATGTGCGCGACCAGCCTTTCGGCGGCTTCTTCCGGCGCACGACGCTCGATGGCTTCGAGGATCGTCAGATGCTCGGCCATGACGGATTTGACATGGCCCGCGATGCGAAAACGCTCCTGATTGATGAGGCGCATCTTGATGGAGTTGACCCGGTAGGCGTTGGATATGATGGAATTTCCCAGTGAATCGATGAAAGCGTCGTGCATGCCCCAGTCGACCGCCTGCGCGCGGGCATCCAGCTCAGGCGAGCCTTTTCCCGATTCGGCTGCCTCTGCGATATCCCGGTGATCGCTCAACATCTTGCCGATCGCCTCATCGGAAGCTGTTCGGGTAAAAATCGCAACGGCTTCCTTTTCGAGGAAAATACGAAACTGGAATGCTTCACGGATGAGGTTGATGTCGATATGTGCGACCTGTAGCCCGCGTTGGGGCACAGTGATGATCAACCCATCCGCCTCAAGTCTCGGAATGGCCTCACGGATTGCGCCAAGCGGCAATCCTGTTAGCTCTACCAACCGTCTTTGTGAGATGAACTGGCCGGGCCGAACATCGCGCGCGAGAAGATGATGCGTAAAGCTCTCATACGCTTTCTCTCGCAACGTCGTCTGTTCGCCAGTCTCATCCATGAACTATCCTTTTCACGCGGCTTTGCTGTTGAAAAGCTGCTCGAATGCAGCAGATAGCTTTGTACGGTTTTCTGCGGAAATGGAAACCAGTGGCGCGCGAACCGAGTGCCAGATTGGCTCGCCGGTGACGTGAGAGACCAGAACCTTGACTGCCGGTGTGACTGGGTATTTCAGCAATTCAACAACCAGGTCTTCAATGCGCTTGTTGTCTACGCCATCAACAGCCATGGAGCGAACCTCTTTTGGCAGGAAGTTCGCCACACCGGAGATTGCGCCTTGCCCACCAAGACGCACACCTTGCGCCAGATGGCGTTCATCACCAATCAGAATAATGAGATCGCGATGCTCTGCAAGAAGACGCTGCGTGTAGGGCCAGTCGCCAGAGGAATCCTTGACCCCTGTGACGACGCCCGGAAATGCGTGACGCAGGCGACCGATCAGTTCGACCGACAAGGTGACCATCGTGACGGATGGGATGTTATAAACCAGAATGTCGCGGGCGCTGCTGCCAAGTTGGCGGAAGACCGTTGAGAACCATTCGAAAAGGCCGTCATCGCTGACATTCTTGAAATATGAGGGCGGTGCCAGAAGAATGTTCCGCACGCCAATATCAAGGGCTTCGCGAGACTGATCCGCGGCGTCTTGCGCCGAATCCACCAGAACGCCGGTGACAATGTTGCCCGGATCTATACCCGCGCTGACGGCGGCGGCTAGCACATCAGTGCGTTCGCGAGCGCCGATCGAGCTGCCTTCGCCGGTGGTGCCAAAAAGGGTAACGCTGTTGCAGCCAGCTGCGAGCGAGCGCTTGGCTTGGCTCACCAAGCCTGCGGTGTCGATGCTGCCATCCGGCGCAAAGGGTGTCGTAAGTGCTGCCGAAAGGCCAAATTTACCAGTCAAATGCCTGCTCCTCCAAAACTGACATCAGCTTGATACGCCATTAACATGTTAGTTGTAAAGATAAGAACAGTTACTTTGTCCTAAAGTTTTCCTAGCCCTGCATGAAGGCCGCTGTAGAGGCGTAAATTCGCCCGGGAAACGGCCAAAATGCTGCCTTTGAGGCCGCAAATCGCTGGTTTTTACGGTCTTGGATGCCGTTGCTCGCCAGACACTCCCTTACATTAGGCCTGGAAAAATCACCGGGAAGGGGGCTTTGGCAACATGTGATTAACCTTTATTTTCTATTGAATTGGGTGTGCCAAATGTCCGTTTATGATGAGTGTACAGGCTGTGATGCGTATTCCCCGTTCAAATTTAAATCATTCCATCAATACGATAGAAGAGAGGGGACCGAGACCAGCCGTTGCGGAGCCGGGCGACGCCCGTGATATGGTGCCATTGACCGCTGATCAGAAGGCGGTGATGGGACATAATGCCGATCAGTTTGCCGCAAATGCGATAGAGGGACGTGACGACATGCCTCTCTGGCAGAAGGCATTTACGCTGGGCCCGAACGTGCGCTTTACCCGCACCCCACAAAATCTTGTCGCTGGAAAACAGGTCGCCGGTGGTACGCCGGGCAAGGTCGATGATGAAGCTGTGGCTTCTGTCGCTGTCGAGGTGCCTGCTATTGGCGAGGAAATGCCAGTTGTTCAGCCGGAGCCCGTCGAGCGCCGCATTGCCAAACCGGCCGTCCTGCCGCAGCCACCGGGTGCCATCGGTGCGCTTGCACTGACATATCGGCTGCGCCGCGAGCTTGCCTTGAAGGAACGTGAACAGGCCGCCGTTGCCCCCGAGGTAGAAGAGGTCGTTGTCGACACGGTTGCCGAGCAGATCGATGTTGCCTGTTTCCCGTCAGAGCGCAATGCGCCTATCGATGTGCCAGCCTTTGCAGACGTGCTTTCTGATGAAATGTTCTGGGAGGTGATGAACCTCGATGTCGGCACCGCAATTCTGCCGCCCTCACAACCACTGCGGTTGGCCGAACTGGTGCGCGTGAAAGCCCAGCGCGTGACCACGGCAACCACGCCTGTTGCCGCAACCGTACCTGCTGTCACCGTTAAGGCTCCAATGCCTGCCGTGCAGGTGGTGGCCCAACCGCTTCCAGTCGTTGAGAAGCCAGCATTCGCAAGGCTGGAGGGATCGGCGGTCTCGCTGTATCGGCAGGTCGACGTCAAACCTTCGCGTGCCGTGGAAGTCGCCTCTGTCGAGCCTATGCCCATCGTCGAGCCAATCGAGGAGGTGATCCCGGTCGCGGCAGCTGCCGAGCCGCAGATGGCTGAGCCCGTGCTGGTGGCAGCGCCGCGCCGCGAAATGCGAACGGCGGCCCGTAACGCCAATCAGCCGATGTTTCTGGATGCGCCGGTGTTCGGTGAGGGCGAGTATGAGTTCCCGCCCATCGATCTGCTGCAAAAGCCGCAGGTTCTCCAGACAACGACAATGACACCTGAAGCGCTGGAGCAGAGTGCCGGGCTTCTCGAAAGCGTTCTGGAAGATTTTGGTATCAAGGGCGAGATTATCGATGTCCGGCCTGGCCCGGTCGTGACCCTTTACGAGTTCGAGCCTGCGCCAGGTGTGAAGTCTTCTCGGGTTATCGGCCTGTCGGATGATATCGCCCGCTCCATGTCGGCGCTCTCTGCCCGCGTGGCTGTGGTGCCCGGCCGTAACGTGATCGGCATCGAATTGCCGAACCCGGTCCGTGAGACGGTCTATTTCCGCGAGTTGATCGAATCTCCCGACTATTCCGAAACGCGGATGAAGCTGGCGCTCTGCCTCGGCAAAACCATCGGTGGCGAACCCGTTGTGGCGGAGCTTGCCAAGATGCCGCATCTGTTGGTGGCGGGCACCACCGGTTCGGGAAAATCGGTCGCGATCAACACGATGATTCTGTCGCTGCTCTACCGGTTGAAGCCGGAGGAATGCCGTCTGATCATGGTCGACCCGAAGATGCTGGAGCTCTCCGTTTATGACGGTATTCCACACCTTCTGACGCCCGTCGTGACCGACCCGAAGAAGGCCGTCATGGCGCTGAAATGGGCCGTGCGTGAGATGGAAGACCGCTATCGTAAGATGTCCCGTCTGGGTGTTCGCAACATCGATGGTTACAATGCTCGTGCGGCATCGGCCCGCGCCAAGGGCGAAACCGTGATGTGCAACGTGCAGACCGGCTTTGATCGCGCCACCGGCGAGGCGGTTTACGAGCAGGAGGAAATGGACCTCACGGCCATGCCTTACATCGTCGTTATCGTTGACGAGATGGCTGACCTGATGATGGTTGCCGGCAAGGAAATCGAAGGTGCAATCCAGCGGCTTGCGCAGATGGCGCGTGCGGCGGGTATCCACCTCATCATGGCAACCCAGCGCCCATCGGTCGATGTCATCACCGGCACGATTAAGGCGAACTTCCCAACCCGTATCTCGTTCCAGGTCACGTCCAAGATCGATAGCCGGACGATCCTGGGAGAGCAGGGCGCAGAGCATCTGCTCGGGCAAGGCGATATGCTCCATATGGTCGGTGGCGGACGCATCTCACGCGTTCACGGCCCCTTCGTATCGGACGAGGAAGTCGAAAAGGTTGTTGCGCATCTGAAGACGCAGGGGCGCCCGGAATATCTGGGCACTGTGACCGAGGATGCCGATGAAGCCGACGAGGGTGCCGAAGAAGACAGCGCCGTCTTCGACAAGTCAGCCATGGCCGAGGACGATACCGCAGACCTTTACGAAAAGGCCGTCAAGGTGGTGCTCCGCGACAAGAAGTGCTCCACGTCCTATATCCAGCGTCGCCTGTCCATCGGCTACAATCGCGCAGCCTCATTGGTTGAGCGTATGGAGCAGGAAGGCATCGTTGGGCCAGCCAATCATGTGGGCAAGCGCTCCATCATAAGCGGTGATCGTGAACTGTGCGAAGTGCCGGGCGCTGTGGATTGACGAAGGCATCAGAAGGCTTCCGCAGGCGCTGACTGCGGGAGCCTTCCCTTCAGGTTGCCCGCATCAGCTTGGACAAGGGCATCCGATACGACTTCGGTGCGTGCAGATTTTCGATGGGTCCCGGGCGGCCCACGTAATAGCCTTGAACCTGATCGATCCTGAGTTCTCGCAGCAATGCCAGTTGTTCAGGCGTCTCAACCCCTTCGACAAGGATTTTGTGGCCGCGATTGCGAATGAGGCTGATAATGTCCTTGAGCATCGCCTTTCCGCGAGGTGTATGGCTATCATGGAGGAAGGACTTATCGATTTTGACGGTGTCGAAATCAATCAGTCGCAACCAGGAAAGACCAGCAAATCCGGTGCCGAAATCATCGAGCCAGATGCGGATGCCCAAGGTCTTGAGATCACTGATGCAGCGCAGGACATCGGAGTTCATATCCATCTCCAGCCCCTCGGTAATCTCGAATGCAAGCCTGCTGCCCGCGACACCTACCTCACCGAGAATGCCGGCGACCGATGTCGCAAAACCCGGGCTCTTCAGCTGCATAGGTGATACGTTAACGCTGACGACAGACATGGAATCGCAACGCAGAACCTGCTGGCATACGGCACGGATGGCCCACAGGCCAAGATCCATGATGACACCGTTGCGCTCGGCAATCGGGATGAAGATACTGGGCGGTACCGACGTTCCATCAAGCAGGTGCAGGCGCATGAGAGCTTCGACGCCGCTCAACTCTCCCGATGAAAGGTTTTTGATCGGCTGATAGACCAGCGAAACCAGTTTCTTCTCGATCGCGATGTTCAGCAGCGCGGCGACATTTTCTGTATCGTCGCTGTTGAGGGGATCCGTCGGGTCGAAAAGTTTGACGGTGTTGCGACCGTTTGCCTTGGCGAGATAAAGAGCCCGGTCTGCCTCGTTGATCAAGCGCTCCAGTTTTGGGTCTGGCTGCTTTCGCGTGTAGGAGGCCCCAACGCTGACAGTGATGACCGATGTGCCATCCCGCCGTCTTTCATGGACAAGTGCCATGTTTTCGACGGTATGCCGAAGCGTCTCTGCGATATGTTCAATGTCTTTCAGCGTCTTGAAATGGGCAAGCGCTATGAATTCCTCGCCACCATATCGCCCTATCACGGCATCGAAACGGCTCAGACTGGTCTCAAGGGTTTGAGCGACCTGAACAAGGCATCGGTCGCCTTCCTGATGGCCGTAATAATCATTGTACTTCTTGAAAAAATCCACATCGATCAGAAACACGGCGAAGTTTCGCTCGTTGCTTGCCCATTCATCCCAAAGATGACGCAGCCTGCTGTCAACGGACCTGCGGTTCTCCAGCCCTGTGAGGGGATCGGTGTTGGATAGGCGCAGCAGCGCTTCGCCGCGCTGTTCCGCTTGCCGCTGCTGGAGATTGGCTTCAACCGCATTGAGGAACACTTGATAGCGTTCCCGGTTGAGGCGCAGGTTCACATAGGACGTGAAGACGAAGCAGCTGAGGTAAAAGGTGCCGAACGTAATCTGGTAATAGATGTCTTTGTGAATATGGCTCAGCGCGACGAAATAGATCACCAGGATGACAGCTGACGCGACGAGTGACAGTGAAAAACTGAATGTGAAGAACAGGTTCGCGCCCATCATGAAAATCGCACCGAACACCATGTAATAGGACATGTTGACGGTGTAGCTGGTCATCATTGCTGGCACGACCCAGCCGATATATCCGCAGATCAGAGCGATGGCGCAGGCGATATCCAATTGGTTGGTTTTCGCATTGGCGCGGATCTGCGTCTCCAGCGTCAGCAAAGCCGCAATCCCGACCACGAAGCGCGCAAACATTGTGTGCGCTGAAACATCGGGAATGAGAAGAACATCGGTGATTGAGAAGAGGAGATAGAGCGGCACGGCTGTCCACAGCCCGTGCCTTATGGCCGTGCGCCTTTTGGCATCCGCTTCTTTGAGAAAGACTTTACGCAAATTACTCTCAGACCGTTTTTGCGTATCGTCTCCGTTAAAGTCAAGCTCAACCACATCTACCAAAGTGTGCGTCATGCACTTACCTATAGGTTGTAATAAATCTGAATGTCTGCTGTCGTGAATAGTTGAAAATTTATCTATTCACTTGTCGCTTTGCATGGCTCTACGAGGCCGATCTCCTAGGCTATCGCAGTGAAACACCCGCAAAGCATGAATTCTATCCTTTTAATTTTCTTTAAGGAGCGGCAAATGCACAATCCAAATTGCATTTACCTTAATAAGAAGTTTCGCGAATATTAGCACTTTATAGGCGAATCCTTGATTGACACGAAGACTGATTACGTCTGAATTCACGTTTAGTTAACAAGACGTTAATCAGGAGAGTGCGAGTGTCCCAGCTTTTGAATAGAAATTTTGATGGTGAAAGTCTTATTACTCCAGAGGCCATGGCGAAGGAGATATTTTCTTCTGATAATGGCAATTTCCAAGAAAATTTCGAGCTTGGAAAAGCCGAGGTCGCTCTTATCCTCAATCTCGCAAGCCAGCAGATTTCAAGTGGGCAGGCGCCGCGTAAAATAATACATGAAGTCGCCGGACGATTACATCAGCTGCGGAATAAGTACGACTCCGGCGTGTGGCTAACCCTAGTGCCTATTATCCAGAGCCACCATGTTTCCGAGTATTTTCTCCAGGATCCCTTCACATATTGGTCGCATGAAAAGCCGCGTGGATATTCTGGCGATGCGCAATTGCTGGACTTCATTTACGGCCACCCCAGTGTCCAAAGCCGCATCGACGCTGCGTCTCCCATCGGCGCCGAACTCTATGCCTACACCCGAGATGCCTCGTCTTCGGTCGCCGTCAGAGAGAGAAGGGATATTCTGACAAGGTATGTCGATGGACTGGCCGAAAGACACGGACCAGAGACGGAAATTTTGACCATCGCTGCCGGGCATCTGCGGGAAGCCAACCAGTCCACGGCGCTGGCAGACGGTAAGATCAAGCGCTGGGTGGCGCTGGATCAGGACCCTCTGAGCATTGGTGCCATAACCCGGGATTTTGGTCATACATGCATTGCGGCCGTCGATGGCTCCGTTCGCGGCATTCTCTCTGGCCGCCAGCAGTTTGGTACTTTTGATTTCGTCTATGCCGCTGGCCTCTATGACTACCTCGTCGACAAGGTCTCCATCAAACTGACACGGCGTTGCCTTGACATGCTGAAGCCCGGCGGCACCTTCCTGTTTGCCAATTTTTCGCAGGATATTGGCGTTGATGGTTACATGGAAAGTTTCATGAACTGGGCATTGCTGCTGCGCACCGAGCAGGACATGTGGAACATCATCAACGCCAGTGCTGATCCATCGACAATCGAAGCAGAGGTATTTTTCGGCGAGAACCGGAACATCGTCTATGGCGTGATCCGTAAAAAGCACTGATCATCGACAGACGTCACACCGCGCCGCCTGCACCAGGCGGCGCTGAAATCCTGATGCAAGCGATTCCATTTGCTGCCGAAACGCTTTAAGCATTTCACGACGTAGCATGCTTTGGAGTGCATCATGGAAAACAGGCGATATTATTCAGACTTTGGCGGGCTTCCCGGTCAGACCGAACTGCTGTCAAGCAAGGCGACATTCACGACGGCCTATGCGGTCATTCCAAAGCGTGTGATGTCAGATATTGTAACGAGCGTGCTGCCCCATTGGCGAGACACACGGGCGTGGATCATCGCGCGTCCCATGACCGGTTTCTCCGAGACATTCGCTCAATATGTGATGGAAGTCATGCCCGGTGGTGGCAGCGACAGGCCTGAGCCTGATCAGCGCGCGCAGGCGGCAATCTTCGTCGTCGATGGAGAGTTGAGCATTGAATATAACGGCCAGCGCCATGCGCTGAGAGCGGGATCATTTGCCTATATTCCTGCTGGGAGCGAATGGACGATTCGAGCAGAGGGCGCAATTCCAGCCAAATTTCACTGGGTCAGAAAGGTGTTCGATGTGGTTGAAGGCCTTGAGTTGCCTCCTGCCATTTTCACGCATGAGGATGAGCATGAGCTTTCCGCAATGCCGGAAACCGATGGGAAATGGGCGACGACGAGGTTTATCGATCCGAGCGATGGCCGCTACGACATGCACCTCAATATCGTGACATTTGAGCCGGGCGCGACCATTCCGTTTATGGAAACCCATGTGATGGAGCATGGCCTTTTCGTGCTTGAGGGCAAGGCGGTCTACAGGCTTAATAATGACTGGGTTGAGGTGGAAGCGGGAGACTTCATGTGGTTGAGGGCCTTCTGCCCGCAAGCCTGCTACGCCGGTGGCCCTGGCCGGTTCCGCTATCTGCTCTACAAGGATGTGAACCGCCACGTTAAGCTTTGGTAGTTTCAAGTATGCTCTAAATAAGAGACAGCGCCCCGACTATGCAGGGCGCTGTTTCGGATCAGACTAACAAGTGGTCTGTGGTCGAAGCCTGAGCGACTGTTGTCGCGGGATCATCCAGCGAATAGGCATGGATGTAATCGATTTTCATTTCCGAGCCGTTTGGTAAGCCGTTTGCAGGCGTTCCGGCAATGCCGCCAACGGCGAGATTGACCAGCATATACATGGGGTCATGCATATCGGCAGGCGTATCGATTTGCGCGACGGCCACATCGTCGAAATACCAGGTTATGTGCTCAGCATCCCACAGCATTCCATATTTATGGAAGCCTTCCGTGCTGGCGACGGTGACGTTGTTGATGCTGGAGGACTGTTGGCCCGAAGCATTGGAGTGGGCAGACAGGATGAGCGAATTCGGGTTTTGCCCGCGCATTTCAATCACATCGAGTTCCGGTGGCCAGCTGCCATCTTGAGGCAACAGCCAGAATGCGGGCCAAACGCCCTGTTCATTGGGCATGTCTGCACGGATTTCAAAGTAGCCGTAAGTTTGTGAGAATGATGGGTGGGTCGTCAGCATGCCAGAGGTGTAATCATATCCGGCCACAGCATCGGAAATCAGGTCTGGCGTCGGAGCGGCCTTGATGGTCAATACGCCGTTTTGAACGGAGAATGGATTGACCGATGAGGTGGGCTGATAGGCCGGGTTGATGTACCACTGTTTTTCCGAGTTGGTGTGAAGGCTGCCACCTTCCTCACCCGCCCACCAGAATTTCGGTTCCCACACGCCACTCTGGCCATCACTCAGCGAGAGCGCGTTAAACTCATCCGCGAATGTTGCGGTGAGCTGCGACCGGTCGAGGGTCAGTCTAAACTGGTCAGCGCTCAGGTCATCAGCCGTGGTGTTGGCAAGTACGACGCTTTCGCCATTGTCAAAATTCAGCCAGAGGTTTGCACCCTTTTGCGTGGATGCGCTGATGAGGTGGTCAAAGGATGTCACGCCATAACCATCGAGCCGGATCGTGTCATCGGCACCGAAATCTGTAATCAGATCCGTGCCATTGCCCTTCGCGAAGACAAAGGTATCTGCACCGCCGCCGCCGGTCAGAACGTCATTGCCCGCACGGCCGTCAATCGTCTGTTTGCCGGAGCCGCCCCGGATGATATTATCCAGTGAATTGCCGAAGGCGTCGCGACCATCACCTGTAACGATCAGGTTTTCGATATTGGTGGGAAGCGTATAGCTCATCCAGGTGTTGATCGTATCCACACCCGCATTCGCCGCTTCAGAGGCGCGATTGATGGTGGAGTAGAGATAATAGATATCGTCACCGGTGCCGCCATGCATGGTGACATTGACGCCACTATCACCCCACATGGAATCGTTTTTGGTGGTGCCATATAGGTTTGTGCCGGAGCCGGTTGCCGAGAAAAAGCCGGTGGAGGTGTCGCTATAATAAAGCGGCTTCCCAACAGCATTCATGATTGAGCTCGCCATCGACTGGCCTCCTGTTACACCGTTCACCAACAATGCTAATGTAACAGGGATGCGATTTTCGTTTGCGGCGAAAATGAGAATAATGGCCCGTTGAACCCTGTGAAAAGTCATGGGTGTTCAGGCCGATTAAAAAATCGTCAGAGGCATCCAGATGGCGCGATAGGGCGTCTGCGCCTCAATGTTGGAGAGACAGGTTGAGAGCCGCGATTTCGCCCCAGCTGGCCTTGATCGTGGTCTGCCCAGACAGGCGGATGAGGCCGCACAGGCTGCCTGTTGTCACCACCTGACCCCGCGTTAAACCACCGAGATGATCGATTGGACTGTTCGCATAGGCCAGGAGCGGAGCAACGGCGTCGCCCTGCGGATGCTTGGGGCGGGCTTCGAAGAGAACCTGACCATCGGCTTTCAGGAGAAGAGCAGGCAGGGTTTGGTCTTCATGAAGCACACGCTCGATGAAGGATCTGTCGATTTCCGGCCCTAGGACGAAAGAGTGGTTGCCCAGCCGGTCCGCCAGAAAGAGCGGAAAGGGTGCGTTGTTTTCTTCAATCAGGCGATAGCTGACAAGTTCTGCCCCCAAATGCACAGATGCGATTTGCGCGAGAATATCGTCGCGCTCATATGCCCGTCCTTCAACATGGGCAGGAATATCATTGGAAAGAACAAAGCAGATTTCGAGCTCCACTCCCACTGCACCCTTTTTGGGAACGGTCCCAGTTCTGGAGTCGTAGACATCGATCAGAGGTGCTGCGACAGCCCGCCCGCCGCTGAAAGAGACTTTCCAGCCGCCAACTTCCTTGCCAATGGCAGCTGCCGAAATCGCCTGAGCGGCCATGCCTGTTTCGATTGTCTCGGGAACGAGGCCGTTTGCTTCCAGTTTTGCAGCGCTGAGAAATGACTGCTGCTTTTCAGCCTCGGCGAGAATAGCGCCAAGTCTTATGTTCGCACCTGTCATTATTGTCATGCCACACCCTCCCGCAAAGCAACGTCAAGGTGATTTCATTGCAGTCATTCGTGATGCTTGCAAGTGGAGCGCGGACAGCGACAATCGAATTGCATTTTCTTCAACACTTATTCGATATGAATCTATAATCCCTCATCAATTTGAGGTGGCGGACCACTATAGCGCGAGCGCGGCCGTATCAACTTATCCTCCTGAAACTGCTCCATTGCATGAGCCAACCAACCCACTGTGCGGCCAATGGCAAACAGCGATAGGGCCGAGCCCGGGGGAAGCCCTAGCTCTCTGCGAATGGCAACCAGCGCCACATCAATGGTGGGCAGTTTGCCTGTGGTATCGATAACGGCATCGATTAAGGATTGCCGCTTTTCGTTGTGTGGCAACAGGCACAGCAGCGCCGCTGCGCGCGGGTCTCCATCCGGATAGAGGGGGTGATCGAAGCCCGGCAACCCGTCGCCGCGCCGCAACCGTTTTTCCACCACTGCTTCGGCGTCGGACGCTTGGTCAATGTCGTCGAACAGCAGTTCGACAAGGCTCGTCATCCCGCCATGCAAAGGCCCGCTGAGTGCCGAGAGACCGGTGTTCAGGCACGCTCCCAGCGATGCGCCAGTTGACGCAACGATGCGCACGGCAAAGGTTGACGAATTGAGTTCATGATCTGCCAGAAGAACCAGCGCTTGACGGATGATATCTGCACCAGTCGCATCCAGACCCCAGCCTTTCGCAAGATGCGCATGGGTTGGCTCATGGCTCGGATGGGTGCCAGTGGATGCGGCGCTGATGGCATGCAACAAGGCCACGGCGCTGGGCCATATTTTGCCCCGCTCCCGTTGCCAGGATGTCATGCGGCCCGCATCCACGAAGGATAGCAGCGCCTGACACCGCTCCGTCAGAGGCAAATGTTGCGTGCGTTCGGCCAGCGACCTGTCCCACTCGACAGTTTTCGATACCAAAAATGGATCATGCTCGCCGCATCCCCATAGAAGACGCGCAACGTCCTCGAGAGTTTGGTCCTTCGCCAACGTCACAGCATCCTGCCCGCGATAGAATAAACGGCCATCCTGTATCAGCGTGATGCCGGACGTCAGCACCGGTAAACCCCAGTCGAGCGTAGTTGCCGCGACATCGCGTGGCTTGCGGCCAACAGACTTGCTCTTCTTCAGTTTGCCGATGTCATGAACGCTGTAAAGCCGGCGGCGTGGATCGCCAGGTGCCTGCGTGGTGCGAACAAGGCCACGGCTGACATAGGCGTATAAGGTTGCTCGACTGATGCCGAGAGCTTGCGAAGCGGCTTGGGCATCGATGAACTGATCCTGCGGGCTCAAAATTTTCTCGACATTGATTGATTCAATCAAGATTGATCATATTGATTGAATCATCATTCTTGCAGAAGTCAATCTGTGAGGATCATCATGCAAAACCTATCGAAACCTGTATTGCCAAGCTTCGCTTCAGACCTCGTCAGTCCTGGCCTTGAAAATGTCGTCGCGGCCGAGACGGTTCTCAGCCACGTCGATGGCGTTGCGGGGCGTCTCATCATCCGCGGCCATGATCTCGACGCTCTCTCCGATCGGAGTTTTGAGGCGGTTCTCGGCTTGCTTTGGAAGGGTTTCAGCAGCGGCCCGTCCGATGAGCGCGAAATTCAAGAAGCGCTCGGGCGCGCACGTTGCCGGGTTTTTCAGCGGCTCGAGAAGCTTTTGCCCAATACGCAGGAACTCAGTCAGGTCGAATCGCTCAGGCTGCTTCTGTCGTCATTGGCGGATACGGAGACGGACGATCACCATGTGCTGGCGGTGGCATGTGTTCCTGTGTTTGCTGCGGCCATCATTCGTGAGCGTGCTGGTCTGAAGCCCGTCGCCCCTCGTGCCGCCTCGGGCCATGCAGCAGATTTTCTGTACATGTTGTATGGTCAGGAATCGGCACCTGAGAAGGTCAACGCTCTCAATGCCTACCTTGTGACAGTAGCGGACCATGGCCTGAATGCCTCAACTTTCACCGCCCGTGTCATCGCTTCGACGAAGGCTGGAATGTTTTCTTCCGTTATCGGCGCGCTTTGTGCGCTGAAAGGCCCGTTGCATGGCGGCGCGCCAGGACCCGTGCTGGATATGCTCGATGCAATCGGCGATGAAGCGAACATCCAGACTTGGCTTGCCAATGCGCTGGCGAATGGACAGAGGTTGATGGGCTTTGGGCACCGGATCTATCGCGTTCGAGATCCGCGTGCAGATGTATTGAAGAAGGCCGTTTCTGCGTTGCGGAAAGATGGTGGGCGCATCGCATTTGCCGAGGCCGTGGAGAAAACGGCGCTTGAGTTGCTGGCGCAGAAAAAGCCGGATCGGCCTTTGCAAACCAATGTCGAATTCTATACCGCCCTCGTGCTGGAAGCCGTTGGCTTGCCGCGGGAAAGCTTCACAAACGTCTTTGCAGCCGGACGCATGGCGGGGTGGGCAGCCCACGTGCTGGAGCAGGAGGCCGTGGGAAAACTGATCCGCCCACAGTCACGCTATATCGGCCCCATGCCTGTTTCGTCGTAATGTGTTGCCCGGTGCAGCGGCATTGCTGAACCGGGCACTCAAGTCCTAAAGCTTGAACAGTTTACGCGCATTGTCCTTGAGAATGAGCGGCCTGACTTCGTCGCGGATCTCGATTTTCTCGAAATCAGCAAGCCACCGGTCTGGTGTTATCGCTGGCCAGTCTGAGCCGAACAGCATTTTGTGCTTCAGTATCGTGTTGGCATACTGCACGAGGATCGGAGGGAAATATTTTGGCGACCAGCCAGACATGTCGATATAGACATTCGGCTTGTGGGTCGCCACGGCCAGCGCTTCTTCCTGCCAGGGAAAGGAAGGGTGGGCCATGATGATCGGCATGTCCGGGAAATCCACGGCCACATCATCGAGGTGAATGGGATTTGAATATTTCAGGCGCATGCTCATCCCGCCGCGCAGGCCTGCTCCAACGCCTGTCTGGCCGGTGTGGAAAAGTGCAATCGCACCTTCTTCCTGAATGGCTTCGTAAAGCGGATATGCCATGCGATCGTTGGGATAAAAGCCTTGCATCGTCGGGTGAAATTTGAAGCCTTTGACGCCGAATTCGCGAACCAGACGCCGCGCCTCGCGCGCCCCGGTCTTGCCTTTCGCGGGATCGATAGAGGCGAATGGGATCATGATGTCGCTGTTTTCAGCCGCAATTTTAGCGACCTCTTCATTGTCGTAACGGCGAAAGCCCGTTTCGCGCTCGGCATCCACGGGAAAGATAACGCAGCCGATTTTGCGTTCGCGGTAATAGGTCGCGGTTTCCTGAACCGTGGGCAGCATGCCCTGTGCGCCAGCCGGATTTCTAAAGTAGCGCGCCATTCCGGCCTGAAACTCGTGATAACCGTCGTCCCGTTGGCAACCGCATGGCTCCTCGGCGTGTGTGTGCACGTCGATGGCGATCAGCTCGTCAATGTTCATCATGTCCTCCCACAGAACGAATTTAAATGCCGATAAATTTCCGCAGCAGAAATAGCAGCTGGTCCCGCTCGGCTTGCGTGAGTGTCCCACCGACACCTTCCTCGTAGGCAAAAAACCATTCGGAGGCGATATCGGCTTCCTCTTGTCCCTTCGCAGTCAGCGTCAGCTCTACTGCTCGCCGGTCCTCATCGGGAATATTGCGGTAAAGCAGGGCCTGATCTTCCAGCGCGCGGATAAGTTTTGTCATATGGGCGCGCTTTATCATCAGGCTCTGGCCGAGAATGCTCTGCCTGATGCCCGGATTGTTGCGAATGACCCATAAAACCGAAAACTCGCCCGGCTTGAGACCATGTTCTCCGACTTGCGAAAAGAACTGCTCGTAAACTCTGAGCTGCGCCAGCCGTAACAGGAAGCCGGGGGCCGTGTTCAAGCGACCGAAATTGACGGTTTCAGGTGTCCGGACCAGCGTTTCCATGTCTTTATCCTTGCGTGTGCTCAGCGAATTCTAGACCTCGCCCGGCGCTTTTACCTTGGCAACGCGCTTTTCGAGGAATGCCCTTAGCCGCTCTTCTGCTTCAGGGCTTGTCGCTGTAAACGAAGAAATGAAGGATTCGACGAAAAGGCCATCTTCCTTTGCCATATCCTGAATGCGTGGCAATGCGTTAATCACGGCGTAATTGGATATTTCAGCGTTGCTCGCTGCTTTCTCGGCAAGAGCAATGGCTTTTTCGACAGCTGTTCCTGCCTCAACCACATATTGAACGATGTTCCAGCGCTCGCCTTCATCGGCGGAGACCACGCGGCCTGTCAGCATCATGTCGGTCATGCGGGCAACGCCGGTTAACCGTGCGACGCGCACAGAGCCACCGCCGCCTACGAAAATCCCGCGCTGTCCTTCCGGTAGCGCAAAAAAGGCAGCCTTATCAGCCACGCGCACATGGGTGGATGCTGCAAGCTCCAGTCCGCCGCCAATCACAGCGCCATGCAGAGCGGAAAACCAGGGAATGGTGCCATGCTCGATGCCAGCGAAAACGGCATGCCAACGACGCGAACCGCGCACGCCCTCGATCGGCGTCTTCTTTACATGCTCGGCCAGATCCAGACCGGCGCAGAAATGGTCGCCATGGCCAAACAGAACGGCAGCCTTTGCCTCGTTCTGCGCGCGAGCCACTGCCTGGGCGATCGATTCAACGAAGGCGTCGCTGATGGCATTGCGTTTTTCGGGCCGGTTGAGACCCACAAGTGCGATGTTGCCGCGAAGTTCGTAAGTTACAAAATCCCGTTGCTGATCATTGCTCATCTGTGAAAGCCTCCCACACAAATCTGCATTCCGTTGATTTGATTGTTTACAGATAGATTGTTTCCTTGTAAACAAAATTGACGAGTTGACGGAGTGCAACTCTATTAGACACGCGATTGACGTCTGGGAGGAGTCATGAACGAGAACGCTAGCGGACGCGTTAAATTCTGGTCACCGAAGCTCGGCTGGAGCCAGCGCGATGACGGCTCAATCAAGGTCTGGCGGGAAGATCCGCTTGGCGCTTATCCCGACAAGATGAATGCCAGATTGGTGCATTGGGCACGTGTTGCGCCAGACCGCATCTGGATGGCGGAGCGTGATGGTGATGCCTGGCGGCGTGTGACCTATCATGATGCGCTGCAAAGCGTTCGGCGCATTGGTCAGGCCCTTCTCAATATGGGATTGAGTGTCGATCGACCGCTGGTGATCCTGGCCGAAAACTCCCTCGCGCATGCGCTTTTGGCGTTGGGCGCGCAACATGTTGGCATTCCCTCAGCCGCCGTTTCTCCAAGCTATGCCTCATTCTCAGGCGAGTTTGAAAAGCTGCGTGATATTGCCAATCAAGTCACGCCCGGCCTCGTCTTTGTTGAAGACGGCAGCCGCTTCATGGATGCGGTCGATTATTCCTTTGGGGCTAACAGTCCCGTCGTCGTGCTGCGCAATCCACCGGCGGGGCGCGGCAACACGCATCTGTTTTTAGACTTGCTGCAAACGTCTGCTACCGTTTCTGTCGATGAAGCCTTTGGCCGGACGGGGCCTGATACGATTGCGAAGTTCCTTTTCACGTCAGGCACGACAGGGTCTCCAAAGGCCGTGATCCAGACCCAGCGCATGTTGTGTGCCAATCAGGAGATGGTTGCGGATTGCTACGCGTTTCTGCGCGACGAGCCGCCCGTCATCGTGAATTGGAGCCCTTGGAACCACACCGCTGGCGGCAACAAGCTTTTCAACAATGCCATTTATAATGGTGGCACCTATCATATTGACCACGGTAAGCCGTCTCCTCAGATGATTGGCAAAACCATTGCCAACCTTCGTGAGGTCTCGCCGACCTGGTATTTCAACGTGCCGGCGGGCTATGAGATGCTGGTGCAGGCCATGCGCGACGACGCGATTTTGCGCCAGAGCTTCTTCAAGGATTTGAAGCTGATGATGTATGCGGGTGCTGGAATGGCGCAGCATACGTGGGATGCGCTGAATTTGATGGCCGAGCAGACAATTGGCTCTCGCGTTCCCTTAGGCACCGGGCTTGGGGCAACGGAAACGGGTCCGTTTGCGCTCTATTGCACTGATCCCCAGGACGAGCCGGGCAATATCGGCATTCCCGCTCAGGGCATGGAAATGAAGCTCGTACCTTATGAGGATAAGTATGAGTTGCGCCTCAAAGGGCCGAACATCACTCCCGGTTATTGGCGCAGCCCTGAGCTAACGACAAAGGCCTTTGATGAGGAAGGTTTCTACCAGATCGGTGATGCCGTTCGTTTTGCCGATCCCGCAGATCCATCAAAAGGCTTCATCTTTGATGGTCGCACCGCAGAAAACTTCAAGCTTCAGACGGGTACGTGGGTTTCCGTCGGCAAGTTGCGGGCGAAACTGGTGGATGATTTCGGCGGACTGATATGCGATGCCGTCATCACCGGCGAAAACCGCGCGGAGTTGGGCGCGCTTGTCGTTGCCTCTTTGCCTTCAATGCGTGAGATCATTGGGGCAGAGGCCAGCACCATGACGGATGAGGAAATTTTTGCGCATCCTGATGTCAGGCACGCGCTCGCGACCCGTTTGAAGAGCCATCAAATGCGTGCCACTGGCTCTGCCACACGGGTCGCGCGTCTGCTCATCATCCGGGAAGCGCCTCGTATCGACAAGGGTGAGATCACGGACAAGGGTTCGCTGAACCAGCGCGCCATGCTGTCTCACCGCAAGGATCTTGTGGAAACTCTTTATCTGGGATCGCCCGACGTCATTCTGGCCGAAAAGGAAATCGCGGCATGAAAATCGAAGGCTCAAGTGCTGTGGTCACGGGTGGAGGGTCTGGTCTGGGTGAAGCCGTTGCGCGCCTTCTGGCCTCCAAGGGTGCAATCGTGCATGTGTTTGACCGTAACGCTGACGCTGCCGTCAAGGTGGCCAGCGAAATTGGCGGCTCAGCGGTTGCTGGCGATGTGACGCGTGAGGACGATGCCGAGAAGGTCTTGGCGCAGGCGGCTCAGGCCGGCGATGGCTTGCGAATTTTGGTGAATTGCGCGGGCATTGGGCCTGCCGCCCGCATTCTGGGGCGTGAGGGGCCAATGCCGCTGGCCGCATTCCAAAGCGTCATCAGCGTCAATCTTATCGGCACGTTCAATATGATGCGATTGGCTTCGGCCTATATGGCAAAGGCTGAGGAGCGAGACGACAAGGCGCGTGGTGTCATCGTCAATACAGCTTCCGTCGCCGCTTTCGAAGGGCAGATAGGGCAGGTGGCCTATGCCGCCTCGAAAGGCGGAATTGTATCGATGGCCCTTCCTGCCGCACGCGAACTTTCCCGTTTTGGCATTCGCGTCAACACGGTGGCACCCGGGCTTTTCCTCACACCACTTTTGCACGGCCTGCCGCAGGAAGCACAGGATAGTCTGGCTTCTGCAATACCTTATCCGGCAAGGTTGGGGGATCCCGCCGAGTTTGCCGACACGGTGCGTTACCTGATCGAAAACCAATATGTGAATGGTGAGGTCATCCGTCTGGATGGTGCCATTCGCATGCAGCCGAGGTAGCGGCGCCATGACGGGTTTTGAACAGCAAGTCGAAAGAACGCTTGATCTGCTGGCCAAAACACCCAGCTGGCAAGATGTAGGCGCACGCTTTCCCGAACTGGATGAGAGCACGATGCGCGCGATTGTGTCTGAGGCGGCGGCTTTTGCCGAAACGGTGCTGGCGCCGCTCAACAGCATCGGGGATCGTGAAGGATGCAGGTTGCTCGATGGCAGGGTGAAGACCCCGCCGGGTTTTGCCGATGCGTATCGCCGCTTCTGTGAAGCCGGATGGCTCGGCATGGATTTGCCTGAAGATGTTGGCGGTCAAGGTCTGCCGCAAACATTGCAGGCGGCCTGTGCGCCGCTTTTCGAGCGCGCCTGTGTTTCCCTGATGATGCTGGCGGGCTCATCGCGTGGCGCAGCATTTCTGCTTGCGCGGGCGGCAGATGAGGACACGAAAGCTGAATGGATCGGCAAATTGCTGTCCGGTGAGTGGTCGGCCACCATCTGCATCTCGGAGCCTGATGCCGGTTCCGATGTCGGGCGGGTGCGCACGCGCGGCACGCTCAGCCACGGCCAGTGGCAGGTGACAGGCACCAAGTGCTGGATATCCTTCGGTGACCACGACATCACATCAAGGATCGGCCATTGTCTTCTGGCGCGAACCAACGACCAGCCGGGAACAAAAGGTCTAAGTCTGTTTCTGGTGCCGGATCGCTTCGATGATGAGCGCAATGCCATTACGGTCGAGCGGATAGAAGAAAAGATGGGGCTTCACGGCTCTCCCACCTGCACTTTGCGTTTTGATGCCGCCAACGCCATACTGCTCGGGCGGGAAGGCAATGGTCTGCCGCAGCTTTTTACCATGATAGAGCGCATGCGGCTGACGACGGGGTGCCAAGGCTTAGGTATTGCTTCTGCCTCATCTGACATAGCCCATGCCTATGCGCGGGAACGGCGGCAGGGCGGTGCGGCCAATGAGAGGCCAGTTGCGATTGCGGCCCATCCCGATGTGAAGCGGCAACTGGTTATTTTGAGCCGTCAGACCGAGACATTGCGCGCCGCCGTTCTTGAACTGGCAGCGGCGATGGATCTGGCGCAACATTCCGAGAATCCGGAACGGCGTGCCTTCTTTGCCGATTTCGCCGCATGGCTTCTGCCTATGGTCAAGAATTTTGGAGCCGAGATCGGGTTCGATTGTGCTAGCCGGTCCATTCAGGTCCTGGGTGGGGCGGGCTACACGCGAGAGTGGCCGGTAGAACAATATCTGCGCGATAGCCGTATCATGTCCATCTATGAGGGCACGACCGGCATGCAGGCGTTGGATTTCCTGACGCGAAGGCTATGGCGCGATGAAGGCCGCGGCCTTGCGGCGTTTGCAACACTGGTCGAGCGGGACATTGCCAATACGGCCCGGCACGATGCAAGCCCTGCGGCAACCAGTGCGCTGGCAAGGCTTCTGGCCATGACAGAAAACATGGAGCGCCTGTCTGGCGAGCCGGAAGCTGCATTCTACCATGCAGATCAATACATGCGCACGGCGTGGGATGCCGTAGCCGCATGGCTTTCCCTGCGCTTGCCGCTTGAGGAAAACCACCACGAAATCAGCCGATATGAGAGCGCCATCGGCGTCTCTCCATCATTCACATCGCATGTTAACGGGAGAACGACATGAGACATTCTATGACTGGCCGTGCATTGACCAGGTTGGGAGCCCTGGCAAGCGTCGCACTGACGCTATCGTCGCTTCCAGCATTTGCTGATATCACCATCGGCGTGACCATTCCAACGACAGGCCCGGGTGCTGCGCTTGGAATTCCGCTCAAGAATTCTGTCGAGCTTTGGCCTTCCGAAATCGGTGGCGAAAAGCTGAAGGTGATCATGCTCGATGATGCGGGTGACCCGTCGCTTGCTACCACGAATGCGCGACGTTTCGCCAATGACGATAAGGCTGATGTCATCATCGGTTCCGCACTGGTGCCGGGGGCTATTGCCGTTGCAGGCGTTGCCAAGGAAGCGGGCGTTCCGCATCTGGCTCCTTCGCCATTGCCGCCGCCGGTCGCGCAGGGCTACAGTTTCGTGTTGCCACAAAGCGCCGAGCTCGTGTCCCGCCATCTGTTTGCGAAAATGAAGGCCGACGGTGTGAAGACGCTCGGCTACATCGGCTTCTCGGATTCCTACGGCAACCAGTGGGTTGATCAATTCAAGAAGCTTGGCGGCGAATACGGGCTCACCATGGTTTCGGATGAACGCTATGCCCGACCGGATACGTCTGTGGCGGGCCAGGTTCTGAAGGTGGTCGCGTCACGTCCGGATGCTGTTCTGATTGGCGCGTCAGGCACTGGCGCCGCACTTCCACAGCTTGGGTTGCGTGAGCGTGGCTTCACGGGACCAATCTATCAAACAATCGGTGCTGTTACCTTCGACTTCCTGCGCATTGCGGGCAAGAGCGTGGAAAACACCGTGTTTGCGTCCGGCCCCGTCATGGTGGCGGAAGACCAGCCTGACACCTCTGAAACGAAAGCCGAGGGTCTCGCCTATGTAACGGCCTATGAAACCAAATATGGTGCCGGTACGCGCACGCAGTTTGGTTCTCATATGCAGGATGCTCTGATCATCCTGAAAAAGGCTGTGCCTGTGGCGCTTGCCAAGGCCAAGCCCGGCACCAAGGAATTTCGCGATGCCTTGCGTGCCGCCATTGAGGCCGGTGGCCCGTTTCCAGCAACGCATGGTGTTTTCCAGTTCTCAGCAACGGATCACTATGGGCTTGATGATCGGGGCATCGTGTTGCTGACCGCAAAGGACGGCAAATTCAACCTCCTCAAATAGTTTGCTCAAACGATGAAGCTGCGTCCTGACAATCGCGGCGCAGCTTCATGACGCTTTGCAGCTAAAAAATCATAATCAATACATTGGGGAACTGACGTGGACGCAACAATTGCGACCTTTCTGATCCAGGACGGCGTGACCAATGGTGCAATTTACGCACTTTTAGGGTTGGCGCTGGTTCTTGTGTTTGCGGTAACCCGCATCATCTTCATACCGCAGGGCGAATTCGTCGCCTATGGCGCGCTGTCGCTTGCCCTGCTTGATAGTGGCAAGATACCGGGAACGGCACCGATGCTGATCGCATTCGGCGCTGCGGCGATGGTGCTGGATCTCTGGGACATGCGACGGGGTTTTGCCCTGCCGTCTCTCTTGCGGGCACTGCTGATCAACATTGTCCTGCCGGTTGCCATCTACGCCCTGGTTGCGCTTGTTGCTCCGCTTCAGCTTCCTGCGCTTTTGCGCGCAGCAATGGCGATCATCATTATCGCTCCGATGGGATATTACATTTATCGCATCGTCTACCGTCCGCTGGTGGATGCGTCGGTGCTGATGCTGCTGATTGCCTCCATCGGCGTCCATTTGTTCATGATGGGGCTGGGGTTGATCTTTTTCGGTCCTGAAGGCTTGCGCGCAAAGCCACTGGCGGATGGCAGTTTTCTGGTCGGCCCGGTGGTTGTTACAACGCAAAGCCTCTGGATCTACGGCACCACGATCCTCATTATGGTCGGGCTGTACCTGTTCTTTGAAAAGACGCTTTTGGGCAAAGCGTTGCGCGCAACGGCCATCAATCGGCTGGGTGCAAGGCTTGTTGGTGTCCGCACACAGTTGACGGGCGTAACGGCGCTCATTCTCGCTGCCATTATCGGCGCGATTTCTGGCGTTCTGATCGCACCCGTTACAACAATCTACTACGATACGGGCTTCCTGATAGGCCTCAAAGGGTTCGTCGCCGCCATTCTGGGTGGTCTCGGTAATTTTCCGTTGACGGCCATTGCGGCCATCGGCGTCGGCCTTGTGGAAGCCTTTTCTTCGTTTTTTGCCAGCGCGTACAAGGAAGTCATCGTCTTCGGGCTCATCATACCCGTGCTGGTATGGCTGTCCTTCGGTGCCGGCCACCATGAGGAGGATTGATGATGATGCGTAGCGCGAAAACACACATTCTTCCTCTCTCGGGCCTGCTTGTGCTTGCCATCTTTCCGCTGTTGCCAGTTCCGCCGTTCTGGCTGACGCTGATGAACAATATCGGACTTGCCTCTCTGGTCGCCATCGGTCTCGTGCTGCTGACGGGCGTTGGCGGACTGACATCGTTCGGCCAGGCTGCCTTCTGCGGCTTCGGAGCCTATACCACGGCTGTTCTGACCACAGCCTATGGCGTTTCTCCATGGCTGACATTGCCGCTCTCTCTGCTAATAGGCGCCCTGACGGCATTTTTACTGGGCTTCATCACGGTGCGGCTGTCAGGCCATTTTCTGCCGCTCGGAACCATCGCCTGGGGTCTGGCGCTCTATTATCTCTTCGGAAAAATCGAATTCCTGGGGAGTTATGACGGGATTACCTCCATCCCACCGCTATCTGTGGCTGGCTATTCCTTCATCAGCAGCCAATCGATCTTCTACATCATCTGGAGCTTCGTCATCCTCGTGTCGATCGGGGCGGTCAATCTGCTGGACTCCCGCATCGGCCGCGCCATTCGCGCCCTGCGCGGCGGTGCGCAGGCGGCAGAAGCATTTGGTGTTAACATCGTGCGCGCCAAGCTCACGGTCTTCGTCCTGGCGGGTGTTCTCGCGGCACTGTCCGGCTGGCTCTATGCGCATATGCAGCGGTCGGTCAATCCAACGCCGTTTGGCCTGAACATGGGTATCGAATATCTGCTGATGGCCGTGGTTGGCGGTGCCGGGCATGTTTGGGGTGCAGTGTTCGGCTCAGCCGTCATTCTTGTGCTGAAAGAGGTTCTCCAGCGGTTCCTGCCGGGGCTTGTCGGAACGGCGACGAACGTGGAAATGGTGGTGTTCGGCTTGCTGCTCGTGGCGATCCTGCAAGCTGCGCGTGACGGGCTCTGGCCACTGGCCACAAAGTGGGCCGGTTTGCGCAAGCCGGAGCGCAAGCTTGCAAAAAATCATGGTGATCTTGACCGTCGCTCAATGCCGGAACGCGGTGCGCCGCTTTTGACGGTGGAAAATGCGCGCAAGCAGTTTGGTGGCCTGGTTGCCGTCAATGACGTCAGCTTCCGGATCAATGCCGGTGAAATCGTTGGGTTGATCGGGCCGAATGGAGCGGGCAAAAGCACGACGTTCAATCTGATCACCGGGATCCTCGGTTTGACAGCGGGCAAGGTCACTTATCGAGGACAGCCGATTTCAGGCCTTAATCCGCGTAAGATCGCCCGATACGGCATCGCCCGTACCTTCCAGCATGCCAAGGTTCTACCAGACATGTCCGTGCTGGAAAATGTGGCGTTGGGCGCGCATCTGCGCGGCTCGGCGGGTGTCTTGCGCAGTTTCATCAGGGCGGAGCGGGCAGAGGAAGCGACCTTGCTGGCGGAAGCTGCAAGGCAGGTGGAGCGTGTTGGTCTCGGAGCGCTGATGCACAGGCCAGCGGGAGATCTCGCGCTTGGACAGATACGTATCCTCGAAATTGCACGCGCTCTTGCTGCAGATCCTTCACTCTTGTTGCTGGATGAACCAGCTGCCGGTCTGCGGCATGCGGAAAAGCAGGAGCTTGCCGCTCTTTTGAAAAAACTGCGCGAGGAGGGCGTCAGCGTGTTGCTTGTCGAGCATGATATGGGCTTCGTCATGGGACTTGTGGACCAGCTTGTGGTTCTGGATTTCGGCACGTTGATTGCTGACGGAAAGCCGCAGGAGGTGCGAAACCATCCGGCCGTTATCGCCGCCTATTTGGGAGGTGCCGTATGACCCATCTTCTTGAGATAAAGGACCTCAACGTCTCCTACGGTCACGCTCAAGTGGTGCATGGCCTGTCGCTGACAATGAAGGCAGGCAGTATTGTCACCGTCATCGGTGCCAATGGCGCGGGCAAGACGACGCTTCTCAATGCTGCGATGGGGATCATTCCCAGCAGCGGGATGGTTCACTATGACGGGAAACCTGTGCCAGCATCCGTTGAGGCAAGGGTGGCCGCCGGGTTCTGTCTCGTTCCTGAGCGCCGTGAGTTGTTTTCCACCATGACCGTGGAAGACAATATCGAACTCGGTGGATTTCTTCGATCCCGCCAGGAGCGTGCCGAAACCAGCGCGCAACTTTACGACCGTTTTCCGAGACTGGGAGAGCGCCGAAAGCAGCTGGCGGGAACGCTATCGGGAGGTGAAAGGCAAATGCTCGCGCTGGCGCGTGCATTGATGAGCAGGCCGCGATTGCTGCTGCTGGATGAGCCAAGCCTGGGTCTGGCACCGCGCATCGTCGCCGATATTCTTCGCATCGTGTCTGAACTGCGCGAGACCGGAGTTTCCGTTTTGCTCGTGGAGCAGAATGCTCGCGCAGCTCTGGAAATCGCGGATTTCGGATATCTCATGGAACTGGGCGAGGTGAAGCTTTCAGGACCAGCGGCGGAACTTTCCAGCAATCCGGCGTTGATGGAGAGCTATCTCGGCACTGCGCCAGCCTGATTGTCCGATCGACAAGGAATGCAGTCAAGTGCTGGCTGCATTCCTTTGGTCACTGATGTTCCGGGCCATCCAGTCCGCACCGGCTGCGATGCCGCCGAGCGGAAAGACATGCAATTGCTCGATCAGCGTATCAGGGTTTTGCGTTTTATAGTCAGTGAGCGCGGACACAAATTCCGTTGGCTCATAGGGCGTGAACAGGCGGCTGATATCCATTGCCCGCTTTTGTAGGACCTTAAGCGAAGGGCCTACCCCGCAGGATATCGCAAATTTGATCAAGGTCTGAAGCTTGGTGGGTCCGGCTATTCCCACATGGATGGGAAGGGTGATACCAGACTTCTGGATACGCTCAGCCCAATCCGTCACGATCTTAGGATCGAAGCCGAACTGGGTGACGATTGCCATCCGGGCGTCGGTCTGGCGAGAAAAGTCATTCTTCCATGATAATGCGGCATCGACCTCTGTTGTTGAGCCATCCCTGTCAATCTGCTTGCTGCCCTCAGGGTGACCAGCAACATGCAGGCGCTTAAAGCCATATTGGTCGAACAGTCCAGTTGCCAGAAGGTCCATTGAACTGCTCAACGTACCTGCAGGCCGCGCCTCGCCACCACCCAGAAGCAGCGCTTCTGTCACACCCGCCTCAAGGGAATAGCGCTTCAGCCACAGTTCGAGCGTCGCTGCGTCGGGAATGGAGCGCGCCGGGAAATGCGGCATGGCTGTAAAACCTTCCGCTGTGATACGGGCTGCGGTTTTCACCATGTCGTCTATCGATGTGCCAGCGATGTGCGCAATGTAGACGCGCGTGCCTGCCGGAAGAATGGTCTTGAAATTGTCGATCTTGGCCGCGGTTCGAGGCATCACCTCAATCGACCTCGCAAGCAAATGGTCAGCGGTGTCGGGCAGGCCTTGATGCAATTCATTCTCTGGATTTTTTTCAACGTTCAGCAAGGCGTTCATCTCCCCGGCGGCATTTAAATGTATACATCAACGGTCAGTCTCACAAGAGAGGATTGAGTGCGTTTGTTTCATGCAAATTTCACTTTCAATAGGTCTTCATGAATACAATCTGGCGTGTATAGTCCTGCATCCAGGAAGTCGGTGGAGCCTATCGAAAATGAAACCAAATGACACCGCAACGCACGGGCGACGGGCAGTTGTTGAGCTGCGAGAGAAAATCTTCAGTGGTGAGTTGCATGGAGGCATGCGGCTGTTTGAGGTTTCCCTGGCGTCTCAGCTCGACATTTCGCGCACGCCGGTCAGGGAAGCGCTGTCGCGCTTGTGTGAAGAAGGTTTGCTGGATCGCCTGCCGAATGGCGGTTTCGTGGTCCGCCGCTTTGTTTATGCTGACGTCATCGATTCCATCGAATTGCGCGGCGTGATGGAGGGTACCGCTGCGCGTCTTGCCGCAGAGCGAGGCGCCGAGGTTGAGGCTCTCGATGAAATCCGCGCGACACTGGCAAGGCTGGATCGCTGTTTCGGTGCGGCGCAGGACGACGTGAATTTCGATGCTTATTCAGAACTTAATGCGCTCTTCCATCAGCAATTGGCGGGCCTTGCCGGAAGCGATGTGATCAGGCGCGAAGTTGAGCGCGCCTGCGCCCTTCCATTCGCATCTCCTTCCGCATTCGTTCCCAATCGGCTGCAAATCTCGGCATTCTGGCGTTCACTGCGCTTTGCTCAGGCGCAGCATCATGAGCTCGTCAAGGCAATCGCTGCCCGTGAAGGTGCACGCGCCGAAGCCATGGCGCGCGAGCATGCGCGCACCGCCCGCTACAATCTTGATTACATTTTCGACGAGGAGCCCGGCTTGCTCCACAAAATTCCCGGGCTGGCCCTGATCCATCGCTAATGTGGCGAGAGAGAAAATACGGGCTTGCAATACGCCCCAGTCTCGGCCTTAATGTATACATTATGCTGAATATCTTGGGAGGATAATGCATTGGCCAATACCAGTCTGGATGACATTCTGAATGAGAATCCCGATATTGTCGGGCGTTTGAGAAACTCACAAAGCGGGATGTATGTATACCCTGTCGTGACGCCCGAGTTCAGTAATTGGCGAACGGAGCAGGCGGCATGGCGCCACTCCGCTGTATTGTTTGACCAGTCCCACCATATGGACGAGTTGACGGTCGAAGGGCCGGACGCCGAGAAATTCCTGAGCTATCACGGCATCAATTCATTTTCGAACTTCGATCTTAATCGCGCTAAGCATTTCGTTCCCGTCACGCCGGCGGGCCATGTCATCGGCGACCATATCATTTTCAGGGAGCGGCAAGACAAGTTCATTCTGGTCGGGCGCGCACCGACCTCCAACTGGCTAATGTTTTGCGCGGCCTATGGGAAATGGAATGTGCGTCTCAAGCATGATCCGCGCTCCACATCCCGCCCCGAAGGCGAGCGAGTGCTTCGCACGCATTATCGGTATCAGATACAGGGGCCAGAAGCGCCGAAGATTTTCGAGAAACTGAACCGCGGCCCTGTGCCTGACATCAAGTTCTTCCATGTGGATTGGATCAATGTCGGCTCGAAAAAGGTAAAGGCCCTTCGTCATGGCATGTCCGGTGCGCCCGGGCTTGAAATCTGGGGCCCCTATGAAGACAAGAGCTATGTTCTTGCCTGCATACTTGAAGCGGCCAAGGAGGCCGAGGTCGATCTGGTGCGGTGTGGCAGCCGCGCTTACTCCACAAACACGCTTGAATCGGGATGGATTCCATCTCCACTGCCTGGGATTTATACGGGCGACGGCATGTTGAAAGCCTATCGCGAGTGGTTGGGCGTGGATTCCTACGAAGCCAACGGCGCGATTGGCGGCAGCTTTGTCTCTGAGAATATCGAGGACTATTACCTCAATCCGTTCGAGCTTGGCTATGATTTCTACATTGGCTGGAAGAAGGACGACTTCATCGGCAAGTCGGCGCTTGAGCGGCAGAAGGGTCAAGCGCACCGCAAGAAGGTGACGTTTGAGTGGAACGCGGAGGACGTGGTGGAGGTCATCGCATCGGCGTTCCGTCCGGGTGAAGAACATTACAAGTGGATCGACTTCCCCGTGGCCAACTATGCTTCCACCAGCGCCGATCTCATACTCGACGACGCCGGAAACAGGGTCGGCATGTCCATGTTCAATGGGTATTCCTACAATGAACGGTGCATGCTTTCGCTGGGCGTGGTGAACGCCGATGTCAAGATTGGCGACATTCTCACTCTGGTGTGGGGAGAGCCAGATGGTGGGTCTCGCAAGACGTCGATCGAAACACCGCACAAGCAGGCAAAGATCCGCGTTCGCGTCTCGCAAACGCCTTACGCACGCGAGGCGCGTGAAAACTATGCTGAAAGTTGGCGCTCCAGGCGCGCCTGATTAACGCAAGCTAGACAGCCCGCCGGAGTTACGTCCGGCGGGTTTTCTGTTTGAGAGACAATGCGTCGTTCCACTTTGACGCCAATATGAAATATCCTTCGCCGTCTTTAGGTTCTGTTTGCCATGTCTTGCATTGGTTGTGCCGAGTAGCACATCACATACCCTCTTAAACCATGGGTTAAGGCACACGCTTCTATGGTCGCAGCCTTCGGGGGAAGAGGGCTCAGGCCGACATGGTACAAGACAGAAACAAGGCTGAAGCGGAGATTGGCGATCTCCAGTCGGGCCAAACGCGCCTTGTGTGGTATCATTCGCTCTTCTGGAAAATTAACGTCTTTCTCGTCTCCAGCGTCGTGCTTGCCTATATTACGGGGGCAACAATCGGCTGGGTCATGGTTGAGCATGGCTCGCTGGAACAGTGGCGCAGGCAGGCCGAGTTAAATGCTCAGGTCACGAGTTCTGCCATCCGCTCCATATATACCTTCATCGCGATTGACAGTGCCGATGACGGTCAGATCACCAGGATCATCAGTGAGCGCCCGTTGGGCGACGACGCGTCGATACTGGATACAGGATTTAACCCCGCAGATGTGCTGGCCGTGGCCGCAGCGCAGACCAAAAACAATATCTGGCTGTTTCAGAAATCGTCCGGACAGCAGAGCTTCGTCAGTTCGGCTGAAGCATTTGGATCAACGACCGGTATCGGCTTGACGCTACCCCCGGAGACCAATCCGGACGAGTTTTTTGTTGGTCTGGCTGATGTGGGCGGGATCAGCCATTTCATTGCCTATGTACCGATCCTCACATCAAAGAGCGAATTGCAGGGTGCTGTCGTTACGTCCATTGGTGAGGCGGCGCTGTTGCACGAAAGTCAGAACAGGCTGTTCCGCAACTCTGCCATCCTGCTTGTGACGATCCTGATTTTCACTGGCGCGGCGGTCACTTTGATCATGCGCAAGGTATTCAAGCCCGTTCCCGACCTTGTCGGTGCGCTCAGCCGCATCGCCCGCGATGATACGCGCATGGTGACCCCGTTTCAGGGCAGGCATGATGAGATCGGCCGTCTGGCGGTGGCAATCGAAACGCTGAGAGAAGCGGTCGTGGAGCGAGAGCATTTGCGGCAGGTGCGGGATGTCGCCAAGCATATGGAGCACCTTGCCCATCACGACCCACTGACCGGATTGCCCAATCGTGCATTCTTCGGCAAGAAGCTTGAGGAATTGCTGACCCCGACCGGAGACAATGGCCGCCGTTTCAACATCATGCTGTTGGACCTCGATCGTTTCAAATCCATCAATGACGGCCTTGGACATGCCAGTGGAGATGCACTGTTGACGTCCTTCGCCGAGCGTCTGCTCTTGCTGATGCGACCGGGTGATATTGCCGCACGTCTTGGCGGCGATGAATTTGCGGTTCTGCAAGTGGTGCGCAAAGACGCTCTTGTGGAGGCCAGCAAGCTCGCCTCAAATGTCATCCGCGCTGTTGCCCGGCCTTTCATGCTGCTTGGCAAGCAAGTCTCGGTCGGCACCAGCATCGGGATCTGCCTCGATACGGCAGAGGGCACTGAAATTTCAGAGCTACTGAACAAGGCGGATATTGCGCTTTATGCCGCCAAGTCCGAGGGGCGGGGAACATTTCGCTTCTTCAAGCCGGGCATGGAAATGTCCGGTGAGCGAGGTCATGTCCTTCAGCACGATCTGGACGCAGCGTTGCGCAACGACGAATTCGAGCTGTTTTATCAGCCGATTTTCTCTGTCGCACAGCCGCAGCCGGTTGGTTTTGAGGCCTTGCTGAGATGGAAGCATCCAAGGCTTGGCTGGGTTTCTCCCGCAGATTTCATTCCCGTTGCAGAAAAGACCGGACAGATCATCGCGATTGGTGATTGGGTCATGAAGATGGCCTGCGCAGATATTGCAAATCTGCCCGCAAACACATTTGTGGCCGTCAACGTTTCGTCCGTTCAGCTCAAGCAGAGGAATTTTGCCGACAAGGTCAAAGCCGCATTGTCGGCCTATCGCGTTCCGGCACACAGGCTGGAACTGGAATTGACGGAGAGCGCGCAGATTTCCTCGCTTGAATGCAAGGAAATGCTTGAGGAACTCCGCGACCTCGGCATCGGCATTGCGCTGGATGATTTTGGTACGGGCTATTCCGGCCTCAGCTACCTTCTCAACCTGCCAATCACCAAAATCAAGATTGATCGCAGCTTCGTCATGCACGTTGAAGATCGCGCAGATAGCCGCGCCGTGGTGACCAATCTTCTGCAATTGGCAAAAAGCCTTGGGCTTCAAACAACTGCGGAGGGTATCGAGAATGAATATCAGCTCGAATTCATGCGCTTGCTTGGCTGCACACTAGGGCAGGGCTATCACCTCGCTCGGCCTGCAAACGTTCAAGACATTCAAAATATCTATCAAAGCCTATACCCCCGGAAGGTCTCATCGCTAGGAGCGTGAAGAAATGCGATATCCTGTTGTTCTGCCAGCGAGTGAGAAGCTGCTAAAAATCGCCGCGAGAGCTGGTCTTTATGGCTTCGCTCTCTTCCAGATTGCCAGCGTTGCCGCCTCCCCGGTGCAGGCGCATGATATTGGCACACTGGATAAGATTGCCCAAACCAAGACAATCTCCATCGGCTATCGCGAAGATGAGGTTCCCTTTGCCTTTAGGGGTCCAGATGGTGGGGCGATTGGCTACACGATAGAACTCTGCCAACACATTGCTGATCGTGTGCGCAGCCACCTGAAGCTTGATAAAATCAATATCAATTACGTGCTGGCAACCCCGGCTACCCGCTTTGTTCTGGTCAAAAGTGGCAAGATCGATCTTGAGTGCAGTGCCACGACCAACAATGCAGAACGACGCGAACTGGTGTCATTCTCGTATCCCCACTTCATCACGGCCACTCGCTTCGTTGCAAAGAAAGCAAGTGGGGTAAAAACCATCAAGGATCTGGCCGGACGCACGGTGGCTGCCACGACTGGCACCGTCAATATCGAGCAGTTGCAGACCATCAATCGCGCAGACAAACTGAATATTTCAGTGATGCTCGCGAAGCAAAATTCGGATGGCTTCGCCTTTGTGGAGAATAACAAGGCCAGTGCCTTTGTTATGGATGGGGTTTTGCTGGCTGCGCAGGTCGCTTTCTCAAAGAGGCCCGATGATTATTTGGTGTCTTCTGAAACGTTCGGGCCGCCAGAACCCTATGGAATATTGATGCGCAAGGGTGATGAGCCGTTTCAAAAACTCGTCAATGACACGTTGCGCCAGCTTTTCGTCAGCGGTGAAATCAATCACATCTACGACAAGTGGTTCATGGCACCTCTGCCACCGGAAGGGCGCAATTTCAATCTTCCGATATCTGCGGAGCTACAGGCGACCTTTGATGATCCGCAGGAGTATCTGAAATGAGGCGTTCGCTTAAGACACTTTTCATGTTGCCCGCTGCCTTGCTCGTCTCACTTTCCTGCGCTGCTGCGGCAGACTTTACCCAGTTCACGCTGGAGCGCATCAAGGAAACCGGAAAAATCCGCATTGGCTATGGCGCGACGCCTCCTTTTTCCTTTGCCGCAAGCAATGGTCAGATCATGGGTTACTCGATCGATTTGTGCAATCGCGTCGCGGAAAAGCTGAAACTCCGCCTCGGTTTGCCCACTCTCGAGATTGCCTACCTGCCACGCACGCCCAGCAACCGGGTGCAACTTCTCAATAGCGGCGAAATCGACATAGAATGCAACGCCAGCACCAATACTGTAGAGCGGCGAAAAAGTGCGATTTTCGCCATAAGCCATTTTTACGGCGCTACCCGTTTTGTGTCGCTGACCAAAAGTAATCTGGTGACGCTGGCAGACTTGAAGGGTCGTTCTGTCAGTGTCGCCCGCGGCACTGTCAACGTCAGCGACATCAATGAAGCCAACCGAACGAACAAATTGAATGTATCGGTGGTGCCGACCGAAACGCTCCAGTCGGCATTTGACATGGTGACGGATGGCCGAGTGTCGGCCTTTGTCATGGACGAGGTTTTGCTCCGCACCATGATCGCCCGAACGAAAAATCCCAGTGATTATCGCGTTTCCCTGGAAAAAGTCACCGATGCTCAGCCGTTCGGATTCATGATGCGCCTGGATGACAAAGAGTTTGCGACTGCTGTCAACGAGGCCCTTGCCGAGATCTACAAAAGCGCAGACATGCCCGAGATCTACAGGCGGTGGTTTGAGAGCACTGCGCCGGGAATAGGCGTCAACATCAATCTTCCAATGGGCAAAAGACTGCGTGCCGCCTTGGCTAACCCCAATATGGAGCTATAGCGCCTCAACACGACAGGGTCGGCGCGCGACCCTGTCGTGTTGAGCTTTGTTTAAACGCGCTCAAGCGCAATCGCGATGCCCTGGCCAACGCCAATGCACATCGTGGCCAGTGCCTTGCTTTTGCCGGTGAAGGAAAGCTCAAGGGCAGCCGTGCCTGCAATGCGGGCACCGCTCATGCCGAGCGGATGGCCGAGTGCGATGGCTCCGCCATTGGCGTTGACGCGCGCGTCATCATCGGCAACGCCCAACTGGCGCAGTGTCGCAAGCCCCTGCGAAGCAAAGGCTTCGTTCAACTCGATGACATCAAGGGCTTCCTGGCTCCAGCCCAGACGTGCCAGAAGCTTCTGTGAAGCCGGTGCCGGACCAATGCCCATGACACGCGGTGGAACACCTGCCGTCGCACCGCCGACGATGCGGGCAATTGGCGTCAGTCCATACTTCTCGACCGATGTCTTTGACGCGATAATAAGAGCAGCTGCACCATCATTGACGCCAGAAGCGTTTCCGGCCGTCACCGTTGCGCCTTCCATACGGTTGACCGGCTTCAACTTGGCCAGAGCCTCAATGCTTGTTTCGCGCGGATGCTCATCCTTGCTGACAATGATTGGGTCGCCTTTGCGCTGTGCAATGCTGACGGGCGTTATTTCCTTGGCCAATCGGCCATTTGCCTGCGCTTTCGCCGCCTTTTGCTGGCTGTGCACGGCAAAAGCGTCCTGAGCGTCTCGGGAGATGTTGTAGTCAATGGCGACGTTGTCACCGGTTTCAGGCATGGAGTCGACGCCATAAAGCGATTTCATCGCCGGGTTCACAAAGCGCCAGCCGATGGTCGTGTCGTAGATTTCGGCATTGCGGGAAAATGCGGCGTCTGCCTTTGGCATGACAAATGGCGCGCGGCTCATGCTTTCGACGCCGCCCGCAATCATCAGTTCCGCTTCCCCGGACTTGATGGCCCGAGCCGCAGCAATGACGGCATCCATGCCGGAGCCGCAAAGACGGTTCATGGTGGTTCCGGTGACAGATACCGGCAAGCCTGCCAGAAGGAGTGACATGCGCGCCACGTTCCGGTTGTCTTCGCCGGCCTGGTTTGCACAGCCGAAAATCACATCGTCGACCGCTTCCCAGTCCACTCCGGGGTTGCGGCTGACCAGCGCCTTCAGTGGAACAGCGCCGAGATCATCAGCCCGGACGGATGACAATGCCCCGCCGAAACGGCCAATGGGGGTTCGAATATAATCGCATATGAATACATCAGTCATTTTTCATACCTTACAGTTCGGGTGCGACGAGATCGGCAACAGTGCCATCAATATGCAACTTCGCACCGGTCATGGCTTGAAGGTCGTCAAAGCTCATACCGGCCAGTTTCTCGCGAAGGACGAAATGGCCGTCCTTGACGTCAACCACCGCATGGCTGGTGTAAATGCGCGTGATGCAGCCAACGCCGGTCAGGGGAAATGCGCATGTCTCGACGAGCTTTGGCTCGCCTTTCTTGGTGACATGTTCAGTGATGACGAAGACCTGCTTTGCCCCGTGCACGAGATCCATCGCGCCACCGACGGCGGGAACGCCTTTGGAACCCACACGCCAGTTGGCGAGGTCTCCGTTCTGAGCCACCTGATATGCGCCTAGAATGGCGACATCCAGATGGCCGCCGCGCACCATCGCAAAACTATCCGCATGGTGGAAAAACGCGGCCCCGGGTTTCAGTGTGACGGCCTTCTTGCCGGCATTGATCAGATCCCAGTCTTCCTCGCCCTCTGCAGGCGCTTCACCGAAATTCAGAATGCCGTTTTCGGTATGAAAAATCGCCTCTCGGCCGGGCGGTTGGTAGCCCGCCACCATTTCAGGAAAGCCAATGCCCAGATTGACATAGGCGCCATCGGCAATGTCTTGCGCGGCACGCCATGCGATCTGTGCGTTGGAAAGCTTGATGTCTTCGAATGTGTTGAGGGGTTGAGTGTCGGTCATGCGTAGGACGCTCCTGCACGGATCAGAATTTCTTCCTGTTGAGGGTTCTCAATCTGTACGACGCCATCGACAAATATTCCGGGCGTTACCACATGCTCGGGGTCAATGCCTCCGGCAGTCACCAGTTTTGATACCTGTGCGATCGTCGTCTTTGCCCCCATGCACATCAATGGATTGAAGTTGCGGCCAGCCTTGGAGTAGGTGAGGTTGCCGTGGGTATCGCCGATGTGAGCCTTTACGATGGCAAAATCTGCTTTCAACCAGCGTTCCTGCACATAATGGCGTCCATCGAACTCGGCTATAGGCTTGCCATTCGCCAGTTCGGTGCCGTAGCCGGTGGGGGTGTAGAATGCCGGAATGCCAGCCCCTGCGGCACGAATGCGTTCGGCAAGTGTGCCTTGCGGTACGAGTTCAAGCTCGATTTCTCCAGCCAGATATCTGTCTGTGAATGCCCGCGGATCAGAGGAGCGGGGAAAAGAGCAGATCATCTTCTTGACCATGCCCGCATCGATCATCGCTGCAATGCCGATCCGTCCGTTTCCGGCGTTATTGTTGATGACGGTCAGGTTTTTGGGTCCCTTGTCGATCAGAGCGTGGATCAACTCGATGGGTGCACCCGACCCGCCAAATCCGCCGATCATCACCGTCGCGCCGTCGCCAATACCAGACACCGCATCGGCTGCGCTCCTGATGGTCTTGTCCATAAAAATTCTCCCAAACAGCTTTGAAACCAGTTTTGGCTTTTGAGCAGGTAAGACCGAAATGTGCTCGACCGCAAATGCTTTGTGCGTTATATGATTTTTGTTCGCATATCGCACAAATGGATCGTCGCCATGGCCAATGAAAGAGACCTGATGAGTGGGCTTGCAAAGGGCCTTCGTGTTCTTGAGGCCTTCAGGGTTGAGCAGCCGCGCCTGTCGATTTCCCAGGCGGCCGATGCTGCGGATCTGGACCGTGCCACGACCCGACGCTGCCTGCTGACATTGGCTGAGCTGGGTTATGCTGCTTATGACGGCAAATATTTCACGGTCACACCCAAGGTCTTGCGGCTTGGTACCGGCTGTCTTGCAACCATGCCCCTGCCACGCATCGTTCAGCCGGTTCTGGACAAATTGTCCGAAGCCATCGGCCAAAGCACCTCTGTTTCCATTTTGGATGAGACAGAAATTGTCTATGTCGCCCGGGCAGCGCAGCGCAGCGTCGTGTCCATTTCGCTAATGCCCGGTTCACGGTTGCCAGCCTACTGCACGTCCATGGGGCGCGTCTTGCTGGCCGCACTGGATCGTGAGGAACAAAGAGCCGTCCTGGAGAAATCGGACCGGCGAGCCAGAACGGCGCTGACATTGATCGAAATCGAAGCCTTGATGGAGGAATTGGTGGCGACCCGTCAGCGTGGTTATGCGCTTATCGACCAGGAGGTCGAACTGGGTTTGCGCTCAATTGCTGTCCCGGTCAACAATGTCAGGGGCCAGACGGTGGCAGCGCTGAATGTGGGGCTGTCCGCATCGGCGGCGTCCATGGAAGATCTTGTGGAGCGTTATCTGCCAGCGCTGCTGAGCGTTCAGTCCGAACTGGCCAGAATGCTGGCCTGATCTCCTGACCCTGTGCCATTGGAGAGGGAATGCTGCTCTGCAAGTCTCCATGCCCGTGGCGTCATGCCGGTTTCCCGCAGGAAAAAACGAGAGAAATAGGCGGGGTCGCTGAAGCCAAGGCCGATGGCGACCATCTGCACCGTCGAGACCGTGAACAGCAATTCCTGCTTGGCAATATCCAATTGCCGTTGGGCGATCAGTCTCTGAAGGCTCACTCCGAATTGCTGCCGCAAAAGGCGGTTCAGATGGGTCTGGGATAGGCCAAGTTTGTCAGCATAAAACTGGGCGTCCTTATGTTCGCGAACGTGACGGGCGATCAGGCTGAGCAAAAGATCCAGGCGACTACTATTCTTGTCCGTTTCTCCGCCTTGAAAACTCAATTGTACCCCGCGTGACAGGTGGACGATCAGCGTCGTGATCAGCCCCTCCATCATTGCATGCCGTGCTGGGTGGCCGCTGGAAAATTCCCCCCAGATCAAATCGCAGCAGTCTATGATCCTCTGCTGTTGCGAGTTGCCGGTGAGCGACAGCAGAGAGGGCCGCGCCAGATACTGCCGTGCCGCCGCCTGCGCTGACGGTGAAAGCGCCGTTGGAATAAGGGTGATAATGATGCCCGCAATATCACGCGAAAAACGAAAGCCGTGTTCGAAGCCTGGCGGGACGATGACGATGGAGGGTGGCTTGATGGCGACAACGTCGCCATTCAACGTGGCGTCGCCCTCTCCCCCGGAAACGCAAAGAATCTGCAAGAAACTCTCATGCCGGTGCAGGTCGATTTCGAACCGATGCAGGCTGCTGCGCGAAAAAAGCGTTTCGCAATGGAAGCGAAACGGCGCCTGTTGCGCGGTCGCTTCACCGTAAAGCTGGTCGTGTATCTGTCGTGTCATCGAAACAGGCCCGTAATCCGTGATGGTCGGATAGTGCAATGCTTGATGTGAAATGTCCATTGATCGCGAGGCTTTGAACCAGCAGTTTCGGGGTAGGAAATCAAGTGGGAGGAAGCAATGCGCACACAGGTCGTCATTATCGGTTCCGGTCCAGCCGGACTGCTGCTCGGGCAAATCCTGTCCGGTGCGGGCATCGACAACATCATTCTGGACCGTGCCAGCAAGGATTACATTCTGAGCCGCGTCCGCGCGGGCGTGCTTGAAGAAGGCACAGTCCATCTGTTGGAAAAGGTCGGGGTAGCAACGCGGCTTCACGCCGAGGGTCTGCCGCATGATGGCTTTTCGCTGGCGTTTGATGGTCGCGATCATCGCATCGATCTGCACGACCTGACGGGCGGCAAGCGGGTCATGGTCTATGGCCAGACGGAAGTCACGCATGATCTGATGGATGCGCGGGAGAAATCCGGCGCGCAAACGATCTATGAGGCTGCCAATGTGGAGCCACATGACTTCGACAGCGCAAAGCCCTATGTCACCTATGAAAAGGATGGGGTAACCCACCGTATCGACTGTGATTTCATTGCTGGATGCGACGGCTTCCACGGGGTAAGCCGCAAGGCTGTTCCGAAAGGTGCCATACAGGAATTCGAGCGGATCTATCCTTTCGGATGGCTCGGCATTCTCGTGGATGCGCCGCCAGTGAATCACGAATTGATCTATGCAAACCATCCGCGCGGATTTGCGCTGTGCTCCATGCGGTCTCCAACCCGCAGCCGCCATTATATCCAGTGCTCTCTGGACGATAAGGTCGAAAACTGGAGCGACGATCGTTTCTGGGCTGAGTTGAAAAACCGGTTGCCCACGCAACACGCGGAGGCCTTGATAACTGCTGCGTCGTTCGAAAAATCGATCGCGCCGCTGCGTTCCTTCGTGGCCGAACCCATGCGCTTCGGGCGCATGTTTCTGGCCGGGGATGCGGCTCACATCGTGCCGCCGACGGGTGCCAAGGGGCTCAACCTCGCAGCAAGCGATGTGCATTATCTGAGCGAGGCTCTGATCGAATATTACAATGAACGCTCCGAAGTGGGAATTGATGGTTACTCGCAGCGCGCCTTGTCGAGAGTATGGAAGGCGGTTCGTTTCTCCTGGTGGATGACGAGCATCATGCACCGCTTCCCTGATTCTGGCGATTTCGGTCAGAAGATTCAGGAAGCCGAATTGGATTATCTCGTCCAGTCGCGTGCAGCATCCACCTCGCTTGCTGAAAACTACGTTGGCCTGCCCTATTAAGAGCGTGCCGATATCAACGCCGCCGCCGCTTCACGGATAGTCTGCATCAAGAGAGCGAGTGGCAGGGACGGTTGCGTGTCGGCGCGGATGGTCAATCCAACCGGGCCGCTCGTGTCAGCCGTATCCAGAGGCAGCGCAGCAATGGTGCCGTCGGCAATGTCGGCGGCCACCACACCTTCCGAGATAATCCAGATGGCGTCTGTCGCACGCAAGAATGCGCGGCCGAACGCGTCGGAAACCGTTTCAATTCTGGTTGGTAAGGCAGCAACTCCGTGGGCCAGCAGGAACTGGTCAACGATGGGGCCGATCACAGAATTTCGGGTGGGGGTTAATATCGGAAACTCATGGAGCTTTTCGAAAATGTTTGCGGTGTCCACCAATAGGGGATGACCTGATCGTACCGCAAAGCGCACTTTTTCCGAATAAAGATGCTCGAATGAGAATCCGGTCATCTTCTCCGGCGCGGCAAGACGCCCGACAACGAGGTCTAAATCGCCGAGGCGGAGTTGCTCCAGCAGGACAGCGTTTTCGCCGGTCACGATTTTGACGGTGCTGCCGGTGCTTTCCTTCAAAAAGCTGACCATCGCCTCAGGCATGATGCTGACGGATACGGTTGGCAGCGCACCGATCCTCACGGGCGTACCGATCTTTGCAGCCTCTGGTGAAACGGAATCGACCGCCTGGCGCAGCGCGGTGACTGTTGCACCGGCATGTTTGAGGAAAATTTCGCCGGATCGGCTGAGCTTGATGCCTCGGCCATCGCGCTCGAAAAGGGAGACGCCAAGAACCTCTTCCAGTTCACGAACAGTTTTTGTGATCGCTGGCTGGCTGACGCTGAGAATGGTCGCAGCCCGCCCGACGCTTTTCTGGCGTGCTATCTCCACAAACGTTCGGATATGCCGAAATTTCAAGCGTGCATCGATCATGAATTATAATCTATCGGTTATGATTGCTGCCAGTAAACTCATTTTACTTAACCGTTCGGATCTTGCAATGTCTCAACAGGAGGAACGTGACATGCAGTTTTTGTTGTCGGAAAGCGGTGCGATTCATTATCGCGCTCAGGGATTGGGCCAGAGCCGGCCGGTAATCGTCTTCATTAACTCGCTTGGCACGGATTTTCGGATCTGGCACGACGTTATGAACGCACTCGGCGATCAATATGCTTATATCCGCCATGACAAACGCGGCCACGGCCTGTCCGATCTTGGCTCCACGCCCTATTCCATCGATGATCACGTCGATGATGTCATCGCACTGCTGGATCATCTCTCTGTCGATAGGGCCATCATCTGGGGTCTTTCTGTCGGTGGCCTGATTGCGCAGGGTCTTTATGCGCGGCGTCCCGATCTCGTCCGCGCCCTTGTGCTCAGCAACACGGCCCACAAGATTGGCAGTGCCGACATGTGGAACGACCGCATCGCGCACATCCATCGCGACGGTATTGCACCGCTTGCTGATGGCGTAATGGAACGTTGGTTCACGCCAGCATTTCGGCGGGAAGACAATGCCGAGTTTCTCGGCGCGCGCACCATGCTCGTGCGGCAGGACCGGCATGGCTATGCGGCCACATGTGCCGCCATCAGAGATTGTGACTTCACCGATGTGGCAAAAACCATCGCGGTTCACACACTTTGCGTGGCGGGGGACGGGGATGCCTCCACACCGCCGGAGCTCGTTCGTGCGCTTTCCGCGCTGGTGCCCGGCAGTCAGGTCACCGTCATTAAAAGCTGCGGGCATATACCGTGCATCGAGCAGCCGCAGGCCTATTCCAGCGCTGTCGATGCTTTCTTTAAATCCTTGCCGGAGGTTTGACCATGGCAGACGCGGATAAGACAAACAGGTTCGACGATGGAATGAAGACGCGCCGCAGCGTGTTGGGTGATGCCCATGTCGACCGGGCGCAGAAGGCCGCGACGCCCTTTGATGAGCCTTTTCAGCGGCTGATAACCGAATCGGCCTGGGGCAATGTCTGGTCCGGTACCCATTGGACGAAACGTGAGCGTTCCATGGTGACCATCGCCTTGCTGGCAGCGCTTGGGCATGATGAAGAGGTCGCCATGCATGTGCGCGCCACCGCCAACACAGGTGCGACGCAGGAGGATATTCGCGAGGCCTTGATGCATGTCGCGATATACGCAGGCGTGCCGGCTGCCAATCATGCGTTTAAAATTGCCAAGGGCGCCCTTGCCGAAATGCAGGCCGCGTCCGTACGTGAGGAGGAGACGAAATGACCAACAAGCCACCGGAAACCGGCCCCTTTTTCGCCAGAGATCGCAGCATTCATCCGCCCGCATTCGCGCCGGGTTACAAGACATCCGTTCTGCGCTCGCCTCAGCGTGCATTGATCTCACTGGAAGGCACCAAGAGCGAGATCACCGGTCCCGTCTTCGGGCATGGTATGCTCAATCCGCTGGATAATGACCTCATTCTCAATTACGCCCGTCCGGGAGAAATGCCCATCGGGCCGCGCATTCTGGTGCATGGTCGGGTTATCGACGAGCGTGGCAAGGGTGTCGAAGGCGCATTGGTGGAGTTCTGGCAGGCCAATGCCGGCGGTCGATATCGCCATAAGAAAGAATCATATCTCGCCGCGGTCGATCCCAATTTCGGCGGCGTTGGTCGCACCATCACCGATGCGGATGGCTATTATTGGTTCAAGACAATTCAGCCTGGAGCCTATCCCTGGCCAAACGGCGTCAATGACTGGCGTCCCGCGCATATTCACTTCTCGGTTTTCGGTCACGGCTTTTCGCAGCGCCTCATCACGCAAATGTATTTCGAAGGCGATCCGATGATCTGGCAATGTCCAATCGTGAAAACGATTCCAGACAAGGCGGCCATCGAAGGCCTTGTTGCGGCACTCGACATGTCATCTGCAATCCCCATGGATATGCGTGCCTACAAGTTCGATATCGTGCTGCGCGGGCGTCGCTCCACCCTGTTTGAAAACCGCATGGAAGGCAATTGAGATGGTTCAGCCGCTTCATTACTTCAAGGAAAGCGCCTCGCAGACCGCTGGGCCTTACGTCCATATCGGTTGCACGCCCAATTTCGTCGGTATCGAAGGGGTGTTCCCGAAAGATCTCGGCTCCGGCGCGCTTTATAACGACCGTGCCAAAGGGGAGCGCATCACCATCCGTGGCACCGTCTATGATGGCGGCGGCAATGCGCTCAAAGATGCCCTGATCGAGATCTGGCAGGCCGATGCCGCGGGGCTTTACAACAGTCCAAGCGAAACACGCGGCACGGCAGACCCGAATTTTACAGGCTGGGGTCGTTCGCCCGGAGATATGGACACGGGTGAGTTTACGTTTGAAACCATCAAGCCTGGCAAGGTGCCTTTTAACGATGGTCGCCCCATGGCACCGCATATCACATTCTGGATCGTTGCACGTGGTATCAATATCGGACTGCACACGCGCATGTACTTCCCTGAAGAGGTGGATGCGAATGCTGCAGATCCTGTTCTTGCCCGCGTTGAACATAAGTCGCGCCTTGCAACATTAATTGCCAGGAAAGAGGAGGGGAACGTATACCGGTTCGACATCCATCTTCAGGGTGAACGCGAAACGGTCTTCTTCGACATCTGAGGTGAAAATGAGCCTGTCCCCCTTCGAACATCCGTTTCTGGTTGGCCTTTTTGGTGATGCTGAAATCTCCGCGCTCTTTGGCGCGGAGGCGGATGTGCAGGCAATGCTTCGGTTTGAAATGGCGTTGGCTGAGGCGGAAGCGGCGGTCGGGTTTATTCCAGAGCCACATGCGGCACGCATTGTTGGCGCCATCGCAACTGTCTCGATTGATTACGGCGCATTGCGGGACGGGGTCTCAAAGGACGGCGTTGTCATTCCTGAACTGGTTCGGCAATTGCGGGCGGCGGTTGGAGCAGACGCAACTGCCAGCGTGCATTTTGGTGCCACCAGCCAGGACGTGATCGATACAAGTCTGATGCTTCGGCTCAAGGTTGCCGCAGAGATCCTTCAGCGCCGGCTCTCTGGCTGCATTGCAGGGCTGGAAAATGTTGGCGCACGCGATGGCTCAAAGGCCCTGATGGGGCACACACGCATGCAGGCGGCCATTCCGATTACTGTTGAGGATCGGCTGGCGAGCTGGCGGCATCCACTCATTCGCCACCATGGACGGCTTGCCAGTTTCGGCCAAACCGGCTTCTGCCTGCAATTTGGCGGCGCTGCGGGTTCGCTGGAAAAATTTGGTGCCAAAGGTGCTGAGGTCCGTGCCGAACTGGCGCGGCGGCTTGAGCTGGCCGATACGCCACAGTGGCATAGTCAACGCGATGGCATTGTGGAATTTGGCAATATACTGTCACTCATAACGGGCTCGCTTGGCAAAATTGGCCAGGATGTCGCGCTTCTTGCCCAGTCGGGACAAGAAATCCGCCTGTCGGGCGGCGGGGGGTCGTCGGCCATGCCGCACAAGCAAAACCCCGTTCTCGCTGAAACACTTGTCACGCTTGCCCGTTTCAACGCTGTCCAGATATCGGCGCTGCATCAATCCATGGTGCATGAGCAGGAACGGTCAGGTAGCGCATGGATGCTGGAATGGCTGTTGCTTCCTCAAATGGTTGTTGCCACCGGCACCGCGTTGCAAATAGCCGATAGGCTTCTGGGTCAGGTTCAGGTTCTCGGCGCTTGAGCGTTCCATATTTTTCCAAATGAAATTTAAGGAACTATTCCTCCAGGGTGACGTTCACTTGGCAGGAGAGACACCGTGTCAAACGGACATGATGGTAGCGAAGAACACCAGGATTTTTCCGTTTTCTTCTGGTGGCCGACGAAATGGCAGACGAGCTTCTATCCCATCCGGTGCTCTCCACACCTGAAACTCCAGCCAGTGGGGACGTTATGGAAAAGACCGAAACGCGAAAGCTTGCGGAAGAATACATGCTCCTCGGCGGAACCCGTCAGGTGATGATAGACGATAATAAAACCTTCGTCCGTCAATATGACGGAGAACCTGAAGAGGCAGAGCGCTTCTGGCAGGAAAAGATCGAAGTGCTCGAAAAGTCGCGCCGCGACGATGTCGAGTTCTTCCTGCCGTCGGTCAATTCCGACGAGGAAAACTGAGGCCTAGCCTCTATCAACACATTTTAAGGAGACAGCCATGACAGCTATCAACGCTGCTAAAATTGTGATTCTCGCAACAGACGGTTATGAACGCTCTGAACTTCGCGTTCCCTACGAAGAACTGAAGCGTAAAGGCGCGGACGTAAAGATCGCATCCATCGAGAACGGCGAAATCAAGAGCTGGGATGAGAAAGACTGGGGTGACGCCATTAAGGTTGATCTTTTGGCGAAAGACGTGCGGGTCGATGACTTTGACGCGCTGGTACTCCCCGGCGGCCAGATCAACCCGGATGTGTTGCGCACGGATGAATCGGCGATGCGTGTTGTGCGTGAATTCGTAAAGTCCGGCAAGGTTGTCGCCGCCATCTGCCACGCACCATGGCTGCTGGTTGAGGCGGACGCCGTCAAAGGTCTTGAACTGACATCCTACGGGTCGATCAAGACGGACGTGAAAAATGCCGGTGGCATCTGGAAAGATGCAGAAGTCGTAACAGACAAGGGCATCATCACCTCGCGGTCGCCTGATGACCTTCCAGCATTTGTTGCGAAGATTGTTGAGGAGGTCGAGGAAGGCCGACACGACCGCCGCGCCGCCTAATCCCTTTTTTCTGCGAGAGCCGTCATGAAAATGACGGCTCTTTTTTTGTCTTGTTCCGAGGGCCGCCATGCGTGTGGTGAGCGGCGCGTCATAAAATACCGGAATCACGCAAAATTCACCCGCTCAATCGATTAAATAAGAATATGAGAACTCGCCGAACATAATTGACAGCTTGGCAAAATGAATTTGCCACAATGTTGCCTTTTTTGGGTCACGATTGCGTCTATTTTTCACGACTTTTGCGAGTTTTTGCAAACGAGATGAATTTTTCTTTACGAATTTTCCGACATTGCATGTCTTTTTGAGTGTGCGTCGCCGCAATTTTATTGCGCTGCACAATAGCATTTTTACCTTTAAAAGCGTTGTTTTGGACCAGCTTGACTCCCGATTTTCGCCGGTATTGAGCAAGCTATAAGCATAAATCAAATCTATCTATGCAAGTAATACATAAGTCGACTTTGCCGTTGCGGCGATCGTTCAAGCCGATGGCAATCTGTTTGTTGATATCGCGTGTTTTAATATTAAAGACTGATCTTTTGTGAGTATTTGTGGGGAGGCGGCAACAGGGAACTAAGGCGGCGTGCCCCATAAAAAATTCAAAAGCACCAAATTCTGGTCACAGCCTTGCTGGATGATCCGACTTGAAATGACGCGCCCAACGGGTACCGACCAATCGCAAACATAAATGGAGTCCTCTCTATGAAGTCCGCGACTCGATCGGCTGTTTCGCCGCTTAGTGGTTCAGATGAGTTTGATCTGAGCTTTCCGATCGGAGGAATCGCTAAACGCAGCTTTGACGTTTCGTCAGCCCTGCTAGCAATCCTCATCCTCAGCCCGATCTTTCTCATGATCATGGCTATGGTGAAATTTACTGACCGCGGCCCTGCCTTTTACGGCCACCGCCGCGTCGGACATAATGGACGCATGTTCCATTGCCTGAAATTCCGCACGATGGTGACGAATGGCGATGAGGTTCTGCGACAGTACCTTGCCGCCAATCCGGAAGCTGCCGAGGAATGGAAGGCGACGCGCAAGTTGAAGAACGACCCGCGTGTGACAGCAATCGGCAATGTCCTGCGCAAGCTGAGCCTTGATGAGCTTCCGCAGCTTATCAACATTATTCGTGGTGAGATGAGTGTCGTTGGTCCACGTCCTGTGGTCGATGAAGAGCTCAACTATTACGAAGGCGCTGCTTCTTACTATCTCAGCACCCGTCCAGGTTTGACAGGTCTGTGGCAGATCAGTGGACGCAACGACGTTTCCTACAAGGAGCGCGTCGATTTCGATACGCAGTACGTACGCACCTGGTCGATGATGCAGGATGTTTCGATTATCTTTAAAACAATTCCCGCCGTGTGCACGTCACGCGGTAGCTATTGAACCAATTTCGTATTCTTGCGTTTTGCAGCACGATAATATTGCGGCCATCTAACGGTGGCATTACGACCAGCTTCAACGCTGGTCGTGACCCGGTCGCTCTCAGCGGTCGTTTCAATGGAGTATAGTATGGTTGGCACTGCCGCCGAATTTTGCCTTAATGGTGCGTTGCGCAAGGTTGCCACGCTTCTTGTGGCTGGAACTTTGCTCGCCTCAAGCCCCCTTCATGCCCTCGCACAGGACAATCAGTACCGGCTCGGCACCGCCGATAAGCTGCGCATCCGTGTTGCGGAGTGGCAGCCTGCAGATGGCACAATTCGCAATTGGGATGTTATCAACGGTGACTATTCCGTTGGTGCTTCCGGGTCTCTCTCCCTGCCTTTCATCGGTCGTCTTGATGTAGCGGGAAAGACCATCGATGAGGTGGGTGAGCAGATCGGTGCACAGTTGCAGGCCAAGTTCGCGCTTCGCAATCTGCCTTCCGCATCGGTGGAAATTGCCCAGTTCCGCCCGGTCTTCATGACTGGTGACATTGAGACGCCCGGCGAATATCCCTATGCACCCAATCTGACTGTTTTGAAGGCCGTCAGCCTTTCGGGTGGTTTGCGCCGCTCCGAAGCGGGGCAGCGTTTCGCCCGCGATTTCATCAATGCACGTGGTGATGCAGCTGTCTATGATGACCAGCGCGGACGCCTTCTGGCACGTCAGGCGCGGCTTCAGGCAGAGGTTCGGGGCGATACGGAAATAGCCAAGACGCCCGCGCTTGAAAAGATCCTGAACATCGACGCTCTTTTGGAGAGCGAAAATGCGCTCATGAAGTCGCGCAGCGAGCGCTACACGCTTCAGCTGAAGGCTCTGACCGATCTCAGGCAGCTTCTGGAAACAGAGGTGGAGTCCCTGCAAAAGAAGGCCGAGACCCAGAATCGCCAACTTCAACTGGCCAATGAAGACCGCGAGAAAGTGAACCGCCTCAACGAGCAGGGGCTTGCTCTTGCCCAGCGGCGGATTTCGGCGGAAGAACGCTCTGCTGACGTGGAGTCGACACTTCTCGATATCGACACCTCCACGCTGCGCGCCAAGCAGGACATCAACAAGGCCATGCAGGACGAGATCAACCTGCGCAATGACTGGGTCGCACAACGGTCCAAGGAACTGCAGGATACCGAGGCTGAGTTGCAAAAGCTGAACCTTCAGCTGGGCACCAGCCGTGAGTTGATGTCTGAGGCCTTGGCGCAGTCAGCAGAAGCCATTCGCTTCGACCCGTCGGGCAAATCCGCGTCGATCACTTACATCATTGTTCGTGACGAGAACGGTCAGTCCAAGGAAATCAAGGCTGACGAAACGACAACGGTTCAGCCCGGCGATGTGATAAAGGTCTCATCAGACGTCCTGATGCAGTGAGGTCCGCATGCGGATTGCCAAATCGGCCCTGATCGACCCGGATAAAAACGGCCTTTACGGAACGGCGGCTATCGCGCTGTCGTTCTTCGTCTTCGCCTATTCCTCAAAATTCGGAATGGTGTCCGTGCTCGCCTATTACGGCGTATGGCTACCATTGATCGTCGTTGATTATCGCCGTGTGCTGGGCAACTATACCCGCTACTGGTGGATTTTCGGCTTTGGCGTTCTGGCGATTCTTTCCAGTTTCTGGTCGGACGCCATGTCGGTCACGCTGCGTGCATCAATCCAATACATGACGCATATCATCTGCGCACTCATCGCCATGCGCGTCATATCCATAACCACGCTCACACGCGGCGCCTTGATCGGCATCATCGTCGTGCTTCTTTATTCTTTGCTGTTCGGTATCTACCTGTTTGATGCTCTGGATGGCACGTTTAGCTTTGTAGGCGCCTTCTCCTCCAAGAACCAGTTGGGCTTTTACGCATCGCTGGGTGTCATCTTTGCCGCATGCTCTGTGCTTGTGTTGCGGCAGCGTGACATTCTCTGGCTTGGCATTGCCGGTTTCGCAGGACTGATATCAGCCTACTGTTTGCTTGCGTCGCAATCGGCAACGTCTGTTATCACCACCGCCGCTGTGGTTGCCCTGGTCATTGGTTTCCTGCCTATGGGCATGCTGTCACCAGCCAACCGAAAGATGATTTTTCTGGCACTTGTGGGTGTGGGAGGCCTGTTTGTCGTGGCAGCCCTTCAATTCGGTCTGCTCGATGCAATCCTTGGAGTTTTCGGCAAGGATTCGACGCTGACAGGGCGAACCTACCTCTGGCAGCAAGGCATAGAAGCGGCCAAGGCGTCACCCATACTGGGTGTTGGCTATCAGGGTTTCTGGGTCATGGGCTTTTTTGATGCCGAGCGCCTATGGAACGACTTCTTCATCACCACGCGAAGTGGCTTCCACTTTCACAATACCTACATCGAAACGACCGTGGAGAACGGTTTTGTTGGCTTGTTGCTGCTTGTCATCGTTCTCTACGGCACTCTCATCGGGCACCTGCGTTCCATTCTGGTAAAGAGGCAAGACCCGCAAGGATTGATCCTTTTTGCGCTGTGCGCACTTTTCGTCGTGCGCTCCTTTGTGGAAATCGATATTATCTTCGCCTATCAGATCGGTTCATTCCTGCTCTATTATGCCGCGGGCAAGCTGACATTGCCGAAGCGTTTGGACGTGAGCAGCACAGTCTTGTCCCGCGTCGTTTTGCGGCCAATTGCATGATACGGTAGGCTCTGAAGCGTTAGCAGCGGACACAATTTTCATCTTGTCCACAAGCCATATGAGACTCTCCTTGACTCTTTTTTGGAAAAGGAACAAAAAGTGAACAAGTAGTCTTTTAGCGTGAAATGCTTTTGAAGAGTTCTCAGTCATGCATAAACGCGCCGAACAGCTTGTTGTGGAAGAATTGCGGGAAAGGCTTGAGCGGATCACGCAAGGCCCGACGCGCCACCATGACAATCTGCCATTCGGAATTCCCGCCATCGACAACCATCTGCCAGGCGGAGGATTGAAGATGGGAAGCCTGCACGAGGTGAGCGGAGGCGGCAATGGTGCGGTTGATGGGGCGGCATCCGCCTTGTTTTCGGCAGGAATTGCGGCGCGTGTGACGGGTAAAATTCTCTGGTGCGTCACCCGGCCTGACCTTTTCATGCCCGCATTGACACAGGCCGGTCTCTCGCAAAACCGTCTGATCATGGTGGAGTGCCGTGATGAAAAAGGCGTGCTGGATTGTTTTGAGGAAGGCCTGCGCTGCAACGGCTTTGGTGCTGTCATCGGTGAGGTGTCCAGACTGCCGATGAATATGTCCCGTCGGCTGCAGCTGGTGGCGGAAAGTTCAGGCGTTGTCGGTCTTGCCATTCGTCGTTGGCGTCATTTGTCCGGTGCTGCCGAATTCGGTCAGCCGACGGCCGCCGTGACGCGGTGGAGAATTTCCGTGCGTCCTTCCACGCCACTGCCTGTGCAAGGCGTGGGGCGCGCGCGCTGGTTTCTGGAGCTTTTGCGGTGCCGTGGCGGCGAATGTGCAACATTTGAAGTGGAAGCCTGTGATGCAAAGGGTCGTCTCGCTCTACCTGCCAACATGGTCGACAGATCGCTATCGCAGGGCACTTGGCAACAAGGCGCCACCGGTTGACCAACCGGTCGTCATGATCGCCCGTCAGGGCAATCGCCGGGTGATTGCAGCGCAGGATGCTGCCGCAATGGCTGCGGGCCTACGGCTCGGCATGCCGGTCAGCAAGGCTCAAGCCATTCTGCCCGGGCTGATCGTTGAAGATCTACAAGCGGGCGATGATATCAGCGCCCTTCGCGATCTCGCATTCTGGTTTTTGCGCGTTTACGCGCCCATCGTAGCACCCGACCCGCCAGACGGACTGGTGCTGGATACAACGGGTGCAGATCATCTGCATGGCAATGAACTGATGATGATAACGGGCATGATCAACCGCCTTCACGGACTTGGCTTCAGGGCGCGTGCGGCCATTGCCGATAGCTGGGGGGCAGCGCACGCACTTGCGCGCTTCGGAAAAGATGAGGCCACCATCGTCCCGCAAGCGGGAGCCTCAGCCGTGCTGGAGAACTTGCCATTGGCAGCCCTTCGGCTTGAACCCAGAACCGTGGCAGATCTGAAAGTTCTCGGCTTTCGCCGTATCGGAGAGTTGATGGCAACGGCGCGTGCGCCGGTGACACTGCGGTTTGGGCCACAGGTCGGTCGTAGGCTTGATCAGGCTTATGGGCTTTTGTCTGAGCCGATCGAGCCAATCCGCGTGCCGGAGCTTGTGGAGGCGCAGCGTTTCTTTGCCGAACCCATCGGCGCTGCTGAAACCATTGCGCGTTATGCCGATAAGCTTGTTCGCCAGCTCTGTCTTGAACTCGAAAAACGCGGCCTTGGCGCACGGCGTGTCGATCTCGTCTTTCACCGTGTCGATAGTGGCGTGCAGGCTATCCGGGCCGGCACATCCAGACCCGTGCGCGATATCAAACAACTGTCCCGCCTGTTGACGGACAGGATCGATACGATCAATCCGGGTTTCGGCATCGAGAAAATGATCCTGACTGCGACCCATGCGGAGCCTCTGGTCGTCGGGCAAACGCGCTCCACGCTTCTGGAGGATGTCAGAGGCGATATTGGTGAAACCGTTGATGTCATCATCAACCGTGGCCACAAGGTCTACCGCTATGCAGCTGTTGCCAGCGATGTGCCGGAGCGCTCCGTTCAGATGGTTGCTTCGCAATCGGCTGACGATATGCTCGGCTGGCCCGATCAATGGCCGCGCCCTGTGCGCCTCCTCGGTCGTCCCGAGCCCATCCAGACGATGGCGCTGCTGCCGGATCATCCGCCGAAAAGCTTCACATGGCGCGGCGTTCGGCGTCTGGTAAAGCGCGCCGATGGGCCGGAGAGGGTCTTTGGCGAATGGTGGAAACGCGAGCGTGAGCAGGCGGCCGTTCGTGACTATTTCATCGTGGAAGATGAGAGCGGCGAGCGGTTCTGGATTTTCCGCTCTGGCGATGGTGAACATGCCAATACGGGGTCGCAAGGCTGGTTTCTGCACGGGATGTTCGGATGAGTATGGACCCCCGCTATGCCGAGCTTCAGGTCACGACCCATTTTTCCTTCCTGCGCGGCGTAAGCTCCTGCGAAGATCTGTTTGCGCAAGCCAAGGCGCTGGGCATCGAAGCGTTAGGAATTGTAGATCGCAACACGCTGACAGGCATCCCGCGTGCATTCCAGGCGGCTGAAAAGACCGGCATCCGGCTTGTTATCGGGTGTAGGCTTGATCTTGCCGATGATGTTTCCGTGCTCGTCTATCCAACAGACCGGGCCGCCTATGGTCGGTTGTGTCGTCTGCTGACCCATGGAAAGCGACATGCCCCCAAGGGAAAATGTGATCTGCAATGGAGCGATCTCGTCGCCTATGGTGAGGGGCTGCTGGTGATCCTGTTGCCAGATGGTGTGGATGAAACATTGGCCATAAGGTTGAGGCGTCTCAAGACCGATTTTGGGGATCGCGCCTATGTGGCCATGAGCCTGCGCCGCAGACCGAACGATCATGTGCGTCTGCATGATCTCTCGCGGATGGCGGGGCAGGTTGGTGTTGCGACTGTGGTGACCAATGATGTGCTGTTTCATGAACCGGAGCGGCGCATGTTGCAGGATGTCGTCACCTGCATTCGCCACAATTGCACCATTGATGATGCCGGTTTCAGGCGAGAACGGCATGCCGACCGCTATCTGAAGCCGCCACAGGAAATGCACCGCTTATTTTCTGCCTATCCGGGAGCTTTGAAACGCACGCTGGATATCATGCGTCGCTGCCGATTTTCGCTCAAGGAGTTGCAGTATCAATATCCCGAAGAAAACAATGAGCCGGGATTGAGTGCCCAGCAAGCGCTGGAGAAAGCGGTTTGGGACGCGGTTCCAAACCGCTATCCAGACGGCTTGCCTGCGAAGGTGGAAAAGACGCTCAGGCACGAATTGGCCGTCATCGCCAAGAAAAAATACGCGCCTTATTTTCTCACCGTCAACTCCATTGTCCGTCAGGCGCGGAAGATGGAGATCCTTTGTCAGGGCCGCGGCTCGGCTGCCAATTCGGCCGTCTGTTTCGTCCTTGGCATCACGGCCATTGATCCCAAGGAAAGCGATCTTCTGTTCGAGCGGTTCGTTTCTGAAGACCGCGATGAACCGCCTGACATTGATGTGGATTTCGAACATCAAAGGCGCGAGGAGATTATCCAGTGGATCTACGGCCATTACGGGCATGACAAGGCGGCTCTGTGTTCCGTTATCAGCCGTTACCGGGGCAAGGGCGCCATCCGCGATGTCGGCAAGGTTTTAGGCCTGCCTGAAGACCTGACCAAGCTCATGTCCTCGCAAATCTGGTGGTGGACAGAAGGGGTGGGCGAAGGAGAGGCCAAGGACCTCAATATCAACCTCAATGATCGCCGCGTAAAGCTTGCCTTCGATCTGGCCCGACAATTGATCGGCACGCCTCGCCATCACAGCCAGCATCCGGGTGGCTTTGTGCTGACGCATGATCGGCTGGACGAGCTCGTGCCCATATTGCCCGCAGCCATGGCTGATCGCCGCATCATCGAATGGGACAAGGACGACATAGAAGTCGTTGATTTCATGAAAATGGATTGTCTTGCGCTGGGCATGCTGTCCTGCATGCGCCGGGCTTTCGATATGTTGGAGGAGCGAGAGGGTAAACGGTATGAGCTGGTCACCGTGCCGCAAGGCGATGCAAAAACATACGATATGATCTGCAAGGCCGATACGATCGGCACGTTCCAGATCGAAAGCCGGGCGCAGATGTCCATGCTGCCGCGGTTAAAACCGCGTGAACTCTATGATCTCGTCATTCAGGTTGCCATTGTCCGGCCCGGACCCATTCAGGGCAACATGGTGCATCCCTATCTCAAGCGGCGGCAGGAAAAAGCGCAGGGCAAGGAGATTGTATACGAGCACCCCAAGCTCAAGCAGGTTTTGCACAAAACCCTGGGTGTTCCGCTCTTTCAGGAGCACGCGATGCGTCTTGCCATTGATTGCGCCGGTTTCACACCCAATCAGGCCGACCAGTTGCGCAGGGCAATGGCGACATTCAAGAATGTCGGCACGATTTCCACCTTCGAAAAGCAACTGGTCGAGGGCCTCATCGGCAATCGCTTCCCGGAAGAGTTCGCCAGGCGGCTTTTCGAGCAGATCAAGGGCTTCGGCAGCTACGGCTTCCCGGAAAGCCACGCAGCTTCCTTCGCGCTGATTGCCTACGCATCCGCCTGGGTGAAATGTCATCACCCGGATATTTTCTGCGTAGCGCTTTTAAACTCCCAGCCCATGGGGTTCTATGCGCCCGCCCAACTGGTTCGTGATGCGCGCAATCATGGTGTTGTGGTACACCCGGTCTGCGTCAATACCAGCCGCTGGGATTGTGCGCTGGAAGAGCCGGTCGCTCGGGAGCGCAATGCCGTTCGGCTGGGAATGTGCCTCGTCAAAGGCCTGTCCAACAAGCATGCCAGCCGCATCATTGCTTGCCGCGAGGATCGTCCTTTCGTCTCGATTGATGATCTGTGGCGAAGGGCGGGTGTTCCGGTGGATGCGCTTGTCTGCCTTGCGGAAGCGGACGCCTTTCTTCCATCGCTGGGGCTTTCTCGTCGTGAAGCATTATGGGCCATCAAGGCGTTGCGGGATGAGCCGTTACCTTTGTTCGTTGCCGCTGCCGCGAGCCAGAAAAGCGTCATTGCCGAACAGAGCGAACCGGAGGTGCAGCTGCTGCCCATGACAGCAGGTGCCGAAGTGGTGCAGGATTACGGCCATATGGGCCTCACTCTTCGCCAGCATCCCATGGCTTTTCTGCGCGAAGATCTGGCCCGAAGGCGTATTTCCACCTGTGCGGAGGCGGGCGCGACGAAGGATGGGCGATGGGTGGAAATCGCGGGGCTCGTGCTGATCCGCCAAAGACCGGGCTCCGCCAAGGGCGTCATATTCATGACGCTGGAAGATGAAACCGGCATTGCTAACGCAGTTGTGTGGGTCAAGATTTTCGAGAAATTTCGTCCCGTTATCCTGTCAGCCGGAATGGTGGGTATCTACGGTAAAATCCAGCGTGAAGGCGAGGTGGTTCATCTCGTCGCCCACCGCATTACCGATCTTTCCCATGAGCTGAGAAGTGTTGGCGAAAGGGAAGGGCCGTTTCCGCTGCCCCATGGCAGAGGCGATGAGTTTCACCGCGGCATTCCGTCAACAGACCGCCGGGGCCTGCCAAAGCGATCCGAGATCGAGGAAGAGAGCGAAGAGCATATCACCGTCAAGGGCCGTAACTTTCACTGAGGGTGAAAGAGCGGTCACTCGCAGATGGCGTTCTTTATCCGATCCTTGCCGACTTCGATCACGTGTCTCATGGCCTTAATGGCGGACGTTTCATCGCGTGCAGCAATGGCGTGGACGATGCGCAAATGGTTTGCGGCGATTTCTGAGATTGTCTCTGGCGCCGAGGCGGGTGATGACAATTGGAACGATATGGCCAGCGCGGCTTCGATCAAGCCACTGGCCGACCGCATGAATGGGTTGCCGGAAATGCGGGCGACGGCCAGGTGAAATTCTAGATCCACCTTGGCAATGGTTTCCGGGCTGTGGGCCGGGTTGTCGAACCGCGCCGCAATGGCATAAAGAGAAACGATGTCCTCGCTGGAGGCATGGCGGGCGGCAGCGGCTGCCGCGGCAGGTTCCAGCGCCAGCCGGATATCAGCCAGATGATTGATGAATTCCGGGTCCAACCCCGCATCGCACCGCCAGCCCAGAACATCAGGATCGAAAAAATTCCAGCTGGATTTTTCCAGAACGCGTGTGCCGACCTTGGCCTTCGGCTCCACCAGTCTCTTGGCTGCCAGCGTTTTCATCGTTTCGCGCAGCACCGTGCGGGACACACCAAAGCGCAAAGAAAGCTCTGCATCATTTGGCAGCAACGAGTTTTCAGGAATGCGACCGGAAACGATTGCGCTGCCAAGCTCAGCCACAACATGCGCGTGGCTGCTGCGTCGCTTTCGTCCGGTGATTGTCGTTTCCAGCAGGCCCAAAAAAATCTCCGATTCCCTTATGCCGGATGTCCCCCGGATAATCTTCTGTTTGAATACCAGATGATAGCGCGTTGCAACACGATGAAGATGAACAACAGTATGCCGATCACGATTTTCGTCCACCAGGACGAAAGTGTACCTTCAAAAACAATATAGGTCTGGATCAATCCCTGGATCAAAAGGCCGACAAACGTTCCCGCCACAAGTCCGGTGCCGCCGGTGAGCAATGTACCTCCGATAACCACAGCTGCAATGGCATCAAGCTCCATGCCAACGGTTGCCAGAGAATAGCCCGAGGATGTGTAGAGCGTATAGACAATGCCAGCCAGACCGGAGAGAAAGCCTGAAAGCGCGTAAATGCTGATGATTGTCTTGCCGATGGGAACGCCCATCAGTTCCGCAGATTGCTGATTGCCGCCCAGCGCGTAGATATTGGCACCAAGCCGGGTGCGGCTGGCAACAATGCCGCCAACGATAAAGACGATGAGCATGATAATGGCGAGTGCGGTCAATCGACCGCCGCCCGGCACCCGGAAATAGAAGCCCTGTATGGCATCAATAACCGGATGTGAAATCGGCACGGATTGTGTCGAGATGAGATAGGCGGCACCACGCGCCAGAAACATGCCGGCCAGCGTCACGACAAAGGGCGGTATCGACAGAAACCGGATCATTGCGCCCATCAGGCAACCGAAGATCGTGGAGATGACCAGTACGGCGGCGAAGGCGACCAGCGGGTGCACATTATATGTGCCCACCAACACCGCCACGAACACGCTGGCAAAAGCAATGATCGAACCAATAGAGAGATCAATGCCGCCTGAGAGTATGACGAAGGTCATGCCAACAGCTGCGATACCCAGAAAGGCATTGTCAGTCAGCAGGTTGCCGACAACCCGCGTTGAGAACATGGCCGGATATTGGACAACGCAGAGGATATAGGCGACGATGAAAACCGCGAGCGTTGTGAGGAACGGAAGGTTGCGGGTGTGTATCATCGCGCCGTTCCTTCATTGTTGACTGTGGTTGAGGGCGTGCCGGGATTTGCCGTCTTGCGTGATCTTGCAAAGCCGATCAGCGTGCCGATGGCCGGTGACTGGAGTGTCAGAACGACGATGATGATGCCGGCCTTGATGATGAGGTTGAATTCTGGCGGGAAGCCCGAGACGAGAATGCCGGTGTTGATGGTCTGGATGATCAGCGCGCCGATCAGCGATGCGGTGATGGAGAAGCGTCCACCATTGAGCGACGTTCCGCCAATGACGACGGCTAGAATGGCATCGAGCTCCAACCACAGGCCAGCATTGTTTGCATCCGCACCTCTGATGTCGGCCGTGACGATCAGGCCAGCGACGGCGGCGCAGAGGCCAGATATGGCATAGACGAAGAACAGCAGGAAACGGGCGCGCACGCCGGCAAGGGCTGCGGCGCGACGATTGATGCCGGTCGCTTCTATGAGGAAGCCAAGCGCCGTTTTTCGCACGAGAATGCCCACCAGCAGTGCTGTCACCACCCATATAATGATGGGCATGGGAATGCCCGCAAAAGCGCCGATGCCGATGGAGGAAAAATTGTCATCGTTGAACGTCAGGATCACACCTTCGGTGATCAACTGTGCAATACCGCGTCCGGCCACCATAAGGATCAGCGTGGCGATAATCGGCTGTATGTCCAGCATGGCAACCAGAATGCCGTTCCAGATGCCGCAGGCAATGCCAACAGCCAATGACACGGCGATGACGACCGGAATGGACTGACCGCTGCTGATCAGTGTTGCCGCAACTGCGCCACAGATGGCAATGACAGCCCCGATGGAAAGGTCGATGCCCTTGGTTGCGATGACCAGCGTCATCCCGATGGTCAGCAGAGCGACGGGTGCTGCTCGAACCATAATGTCGATAACGCTGCCGTAAAGCCGCCCATTCTGAAACGACACGTTCAGAAAGCCTGGCGAAATCACGGTGATGGCAGCGAGAATGATGAAAAGGGCAACGAGCTGCGGTGCAAGCCGCTTCAGTCGTGCTGTGATGCTTCTCATTATGCGGCCTCCGTCCTGGCCGCACTGGCAATGGCCTGCATGATGTTGTCGGCGGTCACGTCACCTCCCTTGAGTTCAGCGACATGTCTGCGGTCAGACAGCACGATCACCCGGTGCGCCACAGCCGTGAGCTCTTCCAGTTCGGACGATATGACGATGAGAGACATGCCCTGCAGACAGAGGCGCTCGATCATTTTCAGGATTTCCGCATGCGCGCCGATATCGATGCCGCGTGTCGGCTCATCCAGAATGAGAAGCCGAGGTTCGGTCGCAAGCCACCGTGCCAGAATGGCCTTTTGCTGGTTACCACCGGATAGAAACTTGATGGGCCGCTCAGGGTCAGCTGGTCTGATATCGAGCGAGGTGATGAAGCCTTCCGTCAATGCCAGTTTCTGGCGCTTTGATAGCGGCCGCATCCATCCCTGCCGGGCCTGCAAGGCAAGGGCAATATTGTCGGCAACCGAAAAATCTCCGATAATCCCGTCCGTCTTGCGCTCTTCCGGACAAAAGCCGAAGCCATTTTCAATGGCAGCTTCGGGCGAGGTGATCTCAACCGTCTTGCCATCAATGGTGGCTTGGCCTCCATCCGGCTTGTCGATGCCGAACAGCAGGAAAGCCGTTTCGGTCCGGCCTGATCCCAAGAGACCGGCAATGCCGACAACTTCGCCAGGACGCACATTGAGATCGAAAGGCTCGACGCTGCCGCGCTTGCCATAATCCTTGAAACATATCGCAGCTTCGCCTTCCGCGGGCGCAGCGTCGTGAGCCTTACGCTCATGGGTCACACTCAGCAGCTCGCGCCCCAGCATCATCGAGATGAGGTCGGCGCGCGGCAATTCGGAAATTTCGCGGGTGCCAACCAGTTTGCCATTGCGCAGAACCGTAACGCGGTCGGCGATGTCGTAAACCTGATTGAGAAAATGGGTAATGATGACAATGCCAAGGCCTTCTGCGCGCAGTTGCCGCAAAACGGTAAAGAGCATCTCGACTTCATGACTATCGAGGCTGGCCGTCGGCTCATCAAGCACCAGTACCTTGCCGGAAAGATCGACAGCGCGGGCGATAGCAATGATCTGCCGAATTGCAACGGAGTAGCTCGAAAGGAGCGCATCGACGTTGATCGAAAGCCCGTAGCGCGTCAGCAATTTTGCTGCCCTCGCGCTCATCTCGCGCCGGTCGATCATGCCAAAACGACGCGGCTGTCGCCCGAGGAAAAGATTCTCGGCAACGGTCAGATTTTCGAGCAGGTTCACTTCCTGATAGACGGTGCCGATACCGAGGTCTTGCGCCTCTGCAACGGTCTTGGGTGAAATCTCTGTGCCATCCAGACGGATCGCGCCACGGTCACGGTGGTAGACGCCGGTCAGAATTTTTATTAGCGTCGATTTTCCGGCGCCATTTTCGCCAAGCAAGGCATGCACTTCGCCACTGCGGAGCGAAATATCGACATTATCGAGAGCCGCAATGCCGAGAAATGACTTTCCTATGGCGCGAGCTTCCAGAAGGGGGGTGGTTTCGGGCATGGTCAGGTCCTGCACGGAATATGGGTGGGAACGGCGCCTGCGCGCCGCTCCCGAAGATGAAACCGGCTTAGTAGCCCAGTCCCTTCTTCTCCTCATAAACCTTCATCGGGTTATCAGATGCCGTGTAGAGCTTGGATTCCGTCTGGATCCATTTTGCAGGCTCTTTCTTGTCCTTGAGATAGGCTTCAAGAACGTCGAAAGCCGGGCCAGCCATGTTTGGCGTCAGTTCGACGGTCGCGTTGGCTTCACCGGCAGCCATGGCCTTGAAGATATCAGGAACCGCATCGATGGATACGACCTTGATGTCGGTGCCTGGCTTCAGACCAGCTTCCTTGATCGCCTGGATTGCGCCAACGGCCATGTCGTCATTGTGGGCGTAAACGGCGCAGATATCCTTGCCGCCGCCTTCAGCCTTGATGAAGCTTTCCATGACTTCCTTACCCTTTGTGCGGGTAAAGTCACCGGTCTGTGAACGAACGATCTTGATATTGGCGTGGGACGCGATGCCCGCCTCAAAACCCTTCTTGCGGTTGATGGCAGGTGACGAACCTGTCGTGCCCTGCAGCTCGACAACCTTGCAGTTCTTGGAGCCAACGTCCTTGGCAAGCCATTCGCCAGCGACCTTGCCTTCATGAACCTGATCGGATGTTACGGCTGTCAGGTAAAGGCTATCTGGAGCTTCGATCTGACGGTCGAGCAGGATAACCGGGATTTTCTCTTCCTTGGCTTCCTTCAACACGGCATCCCAGCCGGTTGCGACAACGGGTGCGATGAAAATGGCATCGACGCCCTGTGCGATAAAGCCCCTGATAGCCTTGATCTGATTTTCCTGCTTCTGCTGCGCATCTGCGAATTTCAGCGTTACACCGCGCTTTTCAGCCTGCTGTTTGGTAACGGTGGTTTCAGCAGCGCGCCAACCGGATTCGGAGCCGATCTGCGAGAAGCCAACGGTGAGGGTTTTTGCGGAAACGCCTGAAGCCAGACATGCGGAAAGAGCGACGGTAACCGCCGCGAGTGCTTTTTTCATCTGTAATCCTCCCAGAGATGAATTCGGCTAAGACAAGCTGATATGAGCATATAGTATTACCTTTGAAAAGTGCTATGCGAGCATTTTCTTGTGCTGAACAATGAGCCAGAGTTGTAAAAACTTAAAATTAGTGAGGGTTTACAATAGAAAAACATCACGTAATATTTTTTTAACGGATGTGAAACCGCACCCGCACTCGCCTTGACAAGCGACCTTTGCGCAAATTAGTAATACGAATATACACTGCTAATCGTGACGATTGACGGCTTACGTCAATTGTCGCAGATGAGAGCAGACAAAAGAAGAATTCAGGGCGGAAATTTCGTGACGATCGTCATCGACTGTCTTCAAAAGGTCGACCTAAACAGGGGCTTTTCAAAGCCGCACCTGCTTTGCGCGTCTTATGGCCGTATTTCTCTCTTTTCCTCATCATAAGGTCGTCGCATCCTGTGTCGTACCCATTTGCCATTTCTGCTGGAGACCAAAGCTATGAAAGACTTGACCAACCCACCCGCAACGCAGGCTAAGGGCGGTAAGCTGCGTTCTCGCGCATGGTTCGACAATCCCGACAATGCTGACATGACAGCGCTTTATCTGGAGCGTTACATGAACTTCGGTCTCAGCCAGGCCGAATTACAGTCGGATCGCCCCATCATCGGCATCGCGCAAACGGGTTCGGACCTGTCTCCGTGCAACCGCCACCATCTGGAGCTGGCTCACCGTCTGCGCGAAGGTATCCGCGAAGCTGGTGGTATCGCCATCGAATTCCCGGTTCATCCTATCCAGGAAACCGGCAAGCGTCCGACGGCGGGTCTCGACCGTAACCTCGCCTATCTCGGCCTCGTAGAAGTGCTTTACGGCTATCCGCTGGACGGCGTTGTGCTGACAATCGGCTGTGACAAGACCACACCTGCCTGTCTCATGGCGGCGGCTACCGTCAACATTCCAGCTATCGCGCTGTCTGTCGGCCCCATGCTCAATGGCTGGTTCCGTGGTGAGCGTACAGGTTCCGGCACCATCGTCTGGAAGGCACGTGAACTGCTGGCAAAGGGCGAGATCGACTATGCCGGTTTCGTCAAGCTCGTTGCATCCTCCGCGCCATCCACAGGCTATTGCAACACCATGGGTACGGCCACGACCATGAATTCGCTGGCTGAAGCACTCGGCATGCAGTTGCCAGGTTCTGCCGCCATTCCGGCTCCGTACCGCGACCGTCAGGAAATTTCCTACCTCACGGGCCTGCGTATCGTTGAAATGGTCAGAGAAGACCTGAAGCCTTCCGACATCATGACGAAGGATGCGTTCATCAACGCCATCCGTGTCAACTCGGCCATCGGTGGCTCCACCAATGCGCCAATCCATCTGAACGGTCTGGCGCGTCACCTTGACGTCGAGCTGACGGTGGATGACTGGCAGAAATATGGCGAAGAGGTTCCGTTGCTGGTCAACCTTCAGCCTGCCGGTGAATATCTCGGTGAAGACTATTATCACGCGGGCGGCGTTCCAGCTGTCGTCAACCAGTTGATGGGCCAGGGCCTGATCAAGGAAGACGCAATGACGGTCAATGGCAAGACCATCGGCGAAAACTGCCGTGGCGCGATCATCGAAGACGAAAAGGTCATTCGTCCGTTCGATCAGCCGCTGAAGGAACGTGCTGGCTTCCGCGTTCTGCGTGGAAACCTGTTCTCTTCCGCCATCATGAAGACCAGCGTTATCTCGCCTGAATTCCGTGAACGTTATCTCTCCAACCCCAACGATCCTGAAGCTTTCGAAGGCAAGGCTGTGGTGTTCGACGGTCCGGAAGATTACCACCACCGCATCGACGACCCGTCGTTGGGCATTGATGCCAACACGGTTCTGTTCATGCGTGGTGCCGGCCCAATCGGTTATCCGGGTGCGGCAGAAGTCGTTAACATGCGCGCGCCTGATTACCTGCTGAAGCAGGGCATCACTTCGCTGCCTTGCATCGGCGATGGCCGTCAGTCCGGCACATCGGGCAGCCCGTCCATTCTGAATGCGTCGCCAGAAGCTGCTGCAGGTGGCGGTCTTGCCATTCTCCAGACGGGCGACAAGGTCCGTATCGACGTGGGCAAGGGCAAGGCCGATATCGTGATCTCTGCTGAGGAACTGGCTGCGCGTTACGAGGCACTGGCTGCGGCTGGAGGATACAAGTATCCAGACCACCAGACTCCATGGCAGGAAATCCAGCGCGGTATCGTTGGTCAGATGGAATCGGGCGCGGTTCTCGAACCTGCCATCAAGTACCAGCGTATTGCCCAGACAAAGGGCGTGCCACGCGACAACCACTAAACGACACGTGAAAATACTTATCACCGGCTGAGGTTCAGCCGGTGATTCTGTGTGAAGCGTCCAGTTTTTTCGCTCTGTGGCGCTGGTCTGGATTGCTCTTCCCGCAGCAGTCTCTTACAAAAAACCAGGATGTAGAATTCTTCCATGGGAAGGACAGAATTCTAATTCTTTTGCCTAAATTAGTATCAAAATCACGCGAAGTTAAACTTTTGAACAAAAACTACTGTGAAGGCTCCGCGTGCCCGCTTGAGTATGTGCAAAGTTTCTTATAACCACGACGCATCGGTAGTCGCAGAATAAGCGAGCCGAATACAAAAATTGGGAGCTCATTGATGAGATATAAACTTGGCCTAATCGCTGCAGCCTTGCTTTCGGCGACATGCTTTGCGCCTGCCGCAAGCGCGAAGACATTCGTATATTGCTCGGAAGGTTCGCCAGAAGGTTTCGATCCGGGCCTTTACACCGCAGGCACGACATTTGATGCCTCGGCCCACACAGTTTACAGCCGCCTGCTGGAATTTGAACCAGGCACAACCAAGCCTGTTGCCGGTCTTGCCGAGAGCTGGGAAGTGTCTGAGAACGGCACTGTCTACACGTTCAAGCTCCGCAAGGGCGTTAAGTTCCAGACCACAGAATTCTTCACGCCAACGCGTGATCTCAACGCAGACGACGTCATCCTGTCGATTGATCGCCAGATCAAGACCGACAACCCTTGGCACCAGTATGTACCAGGCACGTCCTGGGAATATGCTGAAGGCATGGGCTTCCCCAAGCTGATCAAGTCTGTCGAAAAAGTTGACGACATGACGGTCAAGTTCACGCTGAACCGTCCTGAAGCGCCATTCCTCGCCAACCTGGCCATGCCATTCGCTTCGATCATCTCGAAGGAATACACGGACAAGCTGGCCGCTGATGGCAAGCAGGCTCAGTTGAACCAGATGCCAGTTGGCACCGGTCCTTTCGCCTTCGTTGCCTACCAGCAGGATGCCGTCATCCGCTTCAAGGCCAACAAGGACTATTGGGGCGGCGCGCCAAAGGTTGACGATCTCGTTTTCGCGATCACGACCGATGCTGCCGTTCGCTACCAGAAGCTCAAGGCTGGCGAATGCCACCTGATGCCTTACCCGAACGCTGCTGACGTTCAGTCCATGAAGGCTGACAAGAGCCTGACGATCCTGGAGCAGGAAGGCCTCAACGTTGCCTACCTCGCTTACAACACGACGCAGGCTCCTTTCGATAAGCCGGAAGTGCGCATTGCGCTGAACAAGGCCATCAACAAGAAGGCTATTGTTGACGCCGTATTCCAGGGCATGGCAACACCTGCCAAGAACCCGCTGCCACCAACAATGTGGTCCTACAACGACAAGGTTCAAGACGACACTTACGATCTGGAAGCAGCCAAGAAGATGCTGACAGACGCAGGCGTTAAGGACCTTTCGATGAAGGTCTGGGCAATGCCGGTTTCGCGCCCATACATGCTCAACGCTCGCCGCGCTGCTGAAGTCATCCAGGATGATTTCGCCAAGATCGGCGTGAAGGTTGAGATCGTTTCCTACGAATGGGCCGAATATCTCGATCGTTCCAAGGCTAAGGACCGTGACGGTGCCGTGTTCCTCGGCTGGACCGGTGACAATGGTGATCCAGACAACTTCCTAGACACTCTGCTGGGTTGCGATGCCGTTGGTGGCAACAACCGTGCGCAGTGGTGCGACAAGGAGTTCGACGCTCTTGTGAAGAAGGCAAAGGTCACGACCGACCAGGCCGAGCGTACCAAGCTTTACGAAGAAGCACAGGTTGTCTTCAAGAAGCAGGCACCTTGGGCCACCATCGACCACTCCCTGTCTGTTGTTCCAATGCGCAAGGAAGTCACTGGTTTCGTGCAGAGCCCATTGGGTGACTTCACATTCGAAAACGTTGATATCGCCGAGTAATATTCAACGCATCTGAAAATGCCGCGTGTCTTGTCTCAAGGCGCGCGGCACTTGCGTTCTGAAGTATCTCTAAACAACAAAGAAGCAGACCGAAAAGGTCGCTACTACCAGCGCATAGGTTCCAGGCGGAACAGATCGAAGGTTTTTCATGATTGGCTTTCTCGTGCGGCGCATAGCCGTGCTTATCCCGACATTCATCGGGGTTTCTATCATCGCATTCATGTTTATCCGGCTCTTGCCGGGCGACCCTGTCGCCTTGCTGTCGGGTGAACGCGTCATGTCTCCAGAACGACACGCGCAGATCAGCGCCGCTCTTGGCATGGACCGCCCCATGGTCATCCAGTATTTGGATTACCTGAAGGGCATCCTTTCAGGTGATTTCGGAACATCCATCGTTTCCAAGTCACCCATTATCGACCAGTTCTTCGCGCTGTTTCCAGCGACCGTCGAATTGTCGCTCTGTGCTATCATTTTGGCCATCGTCATCGGCGTTCCCGCCGGTGTTATCGCGGCCATCAAGCGCGGCTCGTTCTTCGATCAGACGATGATGGGCGTTTCGCTTGTTGGGTACTCCATGCCGATCTTCTGGTGGGGGCCGCTGCTGATCATCCTGTTTGCTGGCATTCTGCAATGGACGCCGGTATCGGGACGCATCTCGCTAATGTTCTATTTCCCGCCCGTGACCGGCTTCATGTTGATCGACTCGCTTCTGTCGGGCCAGAAAGGCGCGTTCTCCTCGGCTGTCAGCCATTTGATCTTGCCATCGATCGTGCTGGCAACGATACCGCTTGCCGTCATCGCGCGTCAGACCCGCTCTGCCATGCTAGAAGTATTGTCGGATGATTATATTCGCACCGCGCGCGCCAAGGGCTTGTCGCCGTTTCGTGTGGTCGGTCTTCACGCGCTTCGCAATGCGCTGATACCCGTCATCACCACGATTGGTCTGCAGATCGGTGTCATGCTCGCAGGCGCGATCCTGACCGAGACCATTTTTTCGTGGCCGGGAATTGGGAAGTGGATGGTCGACAGTGTCTTCCGCCGCGACTACCCCGTCATTCAGGGTGGATTGCTGCTCATCGCCGGTATCATCATGTTCGTCAATCTGATTGTCGACGTGTTGTATGGTCTGATCAATCCGCGCATCCGCCACTAAAAGGTTGAGTATTCCCATGGCTGAAACCACTCAAAGCCAGCCGGTGAGCAGCGCGGCAATGCGCCGTCAGATGCTTTCCGAATTCTGGCACTATTTCTCCGAAAACCGTGGTGCCGTTATCGGCCTCTATGTTTTCGCAATCATCGTCTTCGTCGCCATCTTCGCTTCGTTGATTGCACCGCATTCGCCCTTCCAGCAATACCGCGAAGTCATTCTGCTTCCGCCGGCCTGGCTTGAAGGCGGCAACTGGAACTATCCTCTGGGCACAGATCCGCTGGGCCGCGATATTCTGTCTCGCCTCATCCACGGCGCGCAGTATTCGCTGTTTATCGGTGTTTTCGTCACCACCCTGTCTCTGTCGACAGGCATCATCATCGGCGTCATCGCCGGTTATTATCGCGGCTGGCTGGATACGGTCATCATGCGGTTGATGGATATCATCCTGGCATTTCCGTCCCTGCTACTGGCACTGGTTCTCGTCGCCATTCTCGGCCCGGGCCTCACCAACGGCATGATTGCGATTGCGCTCGTTCTCCAGCCGCACTTCGTGCGACTGACGCGTGCCGCCGTGATGACGGAAAAGGAACGCGACTATGTGACCGCCGCACGTCTGGCCGGTGCCGGTCCGTTGCGTTTGATGTTCAAGACCATTTTGCCGAACTGCATGGGTCCGCTCATCGTTCAAGCAACGCTGTCCTTCTCCAATGCCATTCTCGATGCAGCCGCTCTTGGCTTCCTTGGCATGGGAGCACAGCCGCCGGCCCCTGAATGGGGCACCATGCTTGCCGAAGCGCGCGAGTTCATTCTACGCGCCTGGTGGGTCGTCACCTTCCCTGGTCTTGCGATCCTGATCACCGTTCTTGCCATCAATCTGGTGGGCGATGGTCTGCGTGATGCGCTTGACCCGAAACTGAAGAGGTCCTGATATGGCACTTCTGCAAGTCGATAATCTCACCGTCGAGTTCGAAACCGCCAGTGGCTGGTTTCGTGCAGTCGACGGCATTTCCGTCTCCGTCGAAAAGGGCGAGGTTCTTGCCATCGTGGGAGAATCCGGTTCAGGCAAATCGGTCTCGATGCTCGCGGTCATGGGCCTCTTGCCCTGGACCGCGAAGATCACCGCTGACCGGATGTTGTTTGAAGGCAAGGATATCCAGAACATCGGTGCGTCTGAGCGTCGCAAGTTGATTGGCAAGGATATTGCCATGATCTTCCAGGAGCCAGTTGCCAGCCTCAACCCGTGCTTTACGGTTGGCTTCCAGCTTGAGGAAGTTCTGCGCATCCATATGGGCATGGACAAGAAGACGCGTCACGCACGTGCTATTGAATTGTTCAAGCTCGTTGGCCTGCCGGACCCGGAAGAGCGTCTCAAGCACTATCCGCACCAGATGTCCGGTGGCCAGTGCCAGCGCGTGATGATTGCTATCGCGATTGCCTGCAATCCGAAACTTCTCATCGCCGACGAGCCGACAACCGCGCTCGACGTCACGATCCAGAAGCAGATCCTCGATCTGCTGATGAAGCTTCAGACCGAAAATGGCATGGGCCTCATCATGATCACCCACGATATGGGTGTTGTGGCCGAAACCGCCGACCGCGTGGTGGTGCAGTATAAGGGTAAAAAGATGGAGGAGGCCGACGTGCTTTCGCTGTTTGAAAACCCCAAGAGCAATTACACCAAAGCACTTCTGGCAGCCCTTCCTGAAAATGCGACAGGTGACCGCCTGACAACTGTGTCGCAGTTCTTCGATGGCACGCCCACACCGGCCTCCAGCACAGCAGGAGAAACGGCATGACCACCAACAACACTATGCTCGAAATCCGCAATATGAAGCGTGATTATCGCCTTCCCGGCGGCTTCATGAAACCTGAAAAGATCATTCATGCAGTGAAGGGTGTTTCCTTCGCGCTGGAAACCGGCAAGACTCTTGCCATCGTTGGCGAAAGCGGCTGCGGCAAGTCTACGCTTGCCCGCATGCTGACCTTCATCGACGAGCCGACATCGGGCGATTTGCTGATCGATGGACAAAAGGTTGATACGCGTCCGGGCCATCTGACGCCAGAAATGCGCCAGAAGGTGCAGATCGTGTTTCAGAACCCCTATGGTTCACTGAACCCACGCCAGAAGATCGGCGATGTGCTGGGCGAGCCTCTGCTGATCAACACGAAACTCTCGGCTGCCGAACGGCGTGAAAAGGCCAACGATATGCTGGTGCGTGTGGGTCTTGGCCCAGAGCACTACAATCGTTATCCGCACATGTTTTCGGGCGGACAGCGCCAGCGTATCGCCATTGCGCGCGCGTTGATGCTGAACCCCAAGCTGTTGGTGCTGGACGAACCTGTCTCCGCACTCGACCTTTCAGTCCAGGCGCAGGTGCTCAACCTTCTATCGGACTTGCAGGACGAATTTGGCCTGACCTATGTTTTCATCTCCCACGATCTGTCTGTCGTGAAATACATCGCGGATGAGGTCATGGTCATGTATTTCGGTGAGGCTGTTGAATACGGCTCCCGCGAAGAGGTGTTCAGCAACCCGCAACACTCCTACACACGTTCGCTGTTTGCCGCGACGCCGAAGTCCGACGTGGAATCCATTCGTGCGCGCGTCGCTGCCAAGAAACTGGCAAAGGCTGGATAAGGTTTGCGTGCTCCCGGTTCTGCCGGGTGGAACGTGCGATTCCAAAACACTCGACGCCGCGAAGAATTGCCCCTCGCGGCGTCGAGAAAAATAAGATCAGTTTGGACCGATATTAGATCACCGGATAGAGCGACCAGAAGAACAGTTCATGTTCCTGATCGCGGTCTTTTTGTTCCGAGGATTCTTTTTCTGATTTTCGCTCAGGCGTAAGCCCACGCTCTCGGTTGAGCCGCTCTTCCCTGGCCTTGCGACCAAGTCCGAACAGGTCAAAGGATAGCATATCGAAGCCAGCAACCATTTCTGTTCCTCTTCGTCACAGTTGTTAACGAGAGGTTAAGTTTTGCGCATTGCCATGTTTTCGTCAAGATTGCCGCAGGGATTCCTTTCCTGAACATCGGCTCCGTCCAGAGAAAACTATTTCGCCGCTTGCCGGATCGCCAATGCTTTATTCCTGAGCCGTCATTCCCGCACTTAAACGCTCAAAGGCGGTAGGCATCCACAGCGGCGAGCAACGCATATTCAAGATTGGTGGAGTGTCCGCCGGTCTCAAGTGCTTTTGCATATGCGGTCAAATTTGCCAGAACCGCTTCTTCGCAAGCGCGCTGGCCTGTATGGTTCAGTCGTACTAGCAGGTCCGTTCCGGGGCCCACGCCTGAGCTCAGATCTGAACCGGCTATTGTTCGGCGTGATAGAAAATCGGTGCGGTTGATATCAGCAGGCAGGACTGCTGTGGTTACGAGCGCAGAAGCGGCCATGTCCTGTGCCCATAGTTGTGCCCCGAGTGCGCGCAGGCCCGACCGGGTTGCAGCGCTTGCCCGTTGGTGGCGACTGATGACCTGATGGATGCCTTCGGTCTCGATTCGATCGAGTGCCGCTTCAAGGGCAAAGAACTCTAGAGGTGCTGGCGTACCCGGCAAGGCTAGGCGACCGGTGTCCAGCCACTGCTCCTTCTGGTCCATAAGGGAGAGGATGGAGTTCCTCGGTGCCTTGTCATGTGCGAGCGCCGTCCATGCCCGCTGGCTGATGGACACGGCAGATACTCCAGCAGGCCCGGCGAGGGATTTTTGCGGGCCGATCACTGCAATATCGATGCCGAGCCTATCCACGTCGAGGGCATGGCCGCCTATGGATGCCACCGCATCAACAATAGTGAAAATACCGCGCGCGCTGGTAAGCGCAACAATGTCTTCCAGCGGGTTGAGAATGCCGCTGGCCGATTCCGCATGAACGATTGCAAGAGCTGCAATATCTGGATTGGCATCCAGCGCTACGCGGACCGCCTCAACGGTGATGGGTTGAGCCGGTTTTGCGCAGAGATTGACCACATCGGCACCCCCGCGTTGAAGCCAGTTTTCAAACCACGTGCCATAGGGGCTGGTGACGATATTCAGGGCATGAAGATCTGGTCGAGCAAGGCTTGTCGCAACCGCTTCCAGCGCAACAACGGCTTCGGCCTGCACAAGGATAACATCGTTTCTCGTGCCCATCAGGGCTGCAAGTCGGTAAGCCAGCGATCCGTAGTGATCAACTGGGAAGGAGGGGATGTCTAGCAGGTAATCCCATTGACGATCAGGCATTATGGTTCTCCTTATCGATTTGAAATGCCGGAACCGCTGCGATGAGCCGCTGCGCCATCTCCGATTGAGGGGCAGAGAGAACCTGCTGCGTCTCACCATATTCGACCATACGGCCGGCTTCCATGATGGCAACCCGGTGGCAAACGGCGCGGATAACCGCAATGTCGTGCGAAACGAACAGGCAGGAGAGACCGGTCTCTCGCTGTATCGATACCAGCAAGGAAAGGATCTGAGCGCGCACCGACACATCGAGCGCCGAGACAGCTTCGTCCATAACCAGCAGGGAGGGGCGGGTGGCAAGTGCCCGGGCGATTGCGACGCGCTGCCGTTGCCCGCCGGAAAGGTCAAGTATCGGCCGAGGGGATAAGTCTGCTGGCAAACCGACACGGTCGAGAAGTCTTTCGACCTCATGCACCAACGCTTTTGCGGCGAAGAGACCGTGAATGCGCAGCGGCTCGGAAATGACGGACGCGACTGTGGATCGCGGGTTGAAAGCGGCATGGGAATCCTGAAACACCATCTGCATGTGCCTTCGCGCCTGTCTGAGGTGGCGGCCATGGCGTGCCAGCCAGTTCTCTCCACGAAAGGAGATGGTGCCCGCGTCTGGTTCTACCAAGCGCATGATGAGACGAGCGAGCGTAGACTTGCCGCAGCCTGATGGCCCTGCAAGGCCTAATGTTTCGCCTTCCGAAAGCGTGAAGGAAATGTCCCGAACGGCGTGTTTTACCTGGCCTTGGGCCCGATAGGTTTTGGCAAGGGTCTCGACTGATAAAAGGGGAGCCATGGCTACAGGCTCCCGATCAGTGGCGGTGTTGAGAGGTCGAGATGGGCTTCAACAAGCTCTCTGGTATAGGGTGTTTGCGGGTTGCTCAGAATGGACGCCGCTGGTCCGGCCTCCTGTCGCCACCCGGATTTCAGCACGGCGATATCATCCGCGAGCGAGGAAGCTAACGCAATATCGTGGGTGATGAAGATCAGGGTCATTTCGTTTTGCTGCACCAACCGGTCCAGCAACCGCACGATTGCAGCCTGTGTAATAGTGTCGAGCGCGCTTGTCGCTTCGTCCGCAATCAGGATTTTTGGACCGGCAGACATCGCCGCCGCAATCGCAACACGCTGGCGCTGCCCTCCCGAGAGTTGGTGTGGGTAGACGTTGAGAAGCGTGGCAGAGGCTGGCAGCTCGACTTGATCGAGCATGATACGCGCATGCGCAAAGCCCTTCGTCCAGGACATTCCGAGATGATGAACTGCGCTCTCGGCAACTTGCTCGCCGATGGTCAGGACCGGATTGAGGCTGGCACCGGGGTCTTGAAAAACATAGGCAATATCGCGACCGGGCTTGGGCGGGGAGGCGTCTGATCTTTCCTCTCCCTGAATGTTCCAGATGACATCACCCGAGACTTTGGTGCCTTTGGGCAGTAGCTCCGCCAGCCTCTTTGCAAATGTGCTCTTGCCAGAGCCGCTTTCGCCGATAATGGCAAGACGCTTGTTGGCACCGATTGCCAGTGAGACGTTTTCCAGTGCGGGCTGTTTCATCCCCGCATAGGTAACAGAGAGGTTTTCCACGGTGCAGATGGGCCGTGATCTCATGGCATCTTTCTCGGTTTGGCCAAAGCCTGGTTGATGCCTTCTGCCAAGAGGTAAACACCCAGCACCGTGGCCAGAAGCCCGAGGCCGGGGATGACCGACAGATAGGCCGCCGAGCGGAGAAGGTTGCGGCCCTCTGCAATCATCGAACCCCATGTGACGACATTGGGGTCCCCAAGGCCTAGAAATGAAAGTGCGGCTTCGGTCAAAATGGCAGCAGCAACGATAATGGCCGCCAGCGCCAGCACCGGTGGCAGTGCGTTTGGCAGGATTTGCCGAAATGCGATTTCCAGGGGGTGCATGCCAATGGCACGGGCGGAGGCGACATAGTCCCGTTCTCGAATGGAAAGCACCTGCGCCCGCGTCAGGCGCGCCGGATCTGCCCAGGCGCTGAGCGCAATCGCCACGACAACAATGGGCGTGGAGGGGCCGATGGTGCTGACGAAAGCGAGCGCCAGCAGGAAGCCGGGTACGATTTGAAAGGCGTCGGTCACGCGCATCAAGGCCTCATCGATCATCCCGCCTGCAAAGCCCGCCAGCGTTCCAACGACCATCCCGATGAAGAGTGCCGCTGCAGCGGCGATCAGGCCAACCGTTAACGACACGCGTGAGCCATGTACCAGCCCGGCCAGCATATCCCGGCCCAGACTATCTGTTCCCAGCGGAAAATTGGAATCGGTAAAGGGCCTGATGAGTGGCGATGCAACAATCGACAACGGATCTTGCGGAAAGAGGAGGGGTGCGGCGAGAGCTACGCCAGCGATCACACCGAGAATGGCGATACCAAGCCGGCCTTCGAGACTGTTTGTGACGGATCGCAAAACGGTCATGCGCTGCCGCCCTGCGCGCGGATGCGCGGATCAAGCACAGCATACAGTAAATCGACAACCAGATTGATGAGAATGACGAAGACTGCGCTCGATAAAATGATGCCCATCAGTAATGGCGCGTCTCTGCCGCTGACGGCTTCATGGGCCAGTCTGCCGAAGCCGGGAATGGCAAACACGCTTTCAACAACCACACTTCCCCCCAGCATGGCCGCAGATTGCAGGCCAAGGACTGTCACAAGGGAAAGGGCGGCGTTGCGTGCCACATGGCGCAGAACGATGCGTCTGTGTGTGAGACCTTTCGACTGTGCGAATGCCACGAACTCCAAAGGCCAGATATCTGCCATTGCATTGCGCATGACCCGCAGAAACAGAGCCAGATAGATAAGCCCAAGGCTGACCACAGGCAAGATGAGATGGCGGCCTATATCCAGCGCCCGATCTATGCCCTGTTTGCCAGAGGCAATGGTCTCAAGACCCGATGTCGGCAACCAACGTAAACTGACGGAAAAGACGATGACCAGCACAAGCCCGAGCCAGAAACCGGGCATCGCGTAGAGCGCGAGTGATAGGGTGGACAATGTCCGATCGCGCAAGCTGCCGGGTTTTGCGCCCGCGACGATGCCAAGTGCAGAGCCCACCACGAATGATAGTGCCGTGGCGGTTGTCATCAACAATAGAGTATTGGGAAGCCGCTCGAGGATAAGCGTCAAGACCGGCCTGTCAAACGCGACAGACCAGCCAAGATCAAGCCGTGCCACGGATGAAAGATAAAGCCACAGCCGTGCCAGCATGGATTGATCGAGACCATATTGACTGCGCAACGTGTCACGCAACATGGCATCTCCGCCGCCAATCGACACAAGATAGGCGTCCACAGCATCACCAGACGCATTTTCGAGCAGAAGAAATGTCGCCAGCAGCACGATGACCAGCACAGGTATCGCGCTGAGCAACCTGCGCTGGATTATGCCTGCTGCACTGCTCACTGGTCCGTCCACAATGCCGTGTCCGCCCAGTTGGATACGGCCCAGCGCGGATTGCTGGCCACATTTTCTACGCTGTCGCGCGCAACGGTGATGAAGCCCCATTCCGCAACATTGATATACGGCAGATCGCGCGTGACCTCTTTCTGAAACTCTTTGTAGAGCTCCGTGCGCTTGGTCTCATCAATCGTTTCTGCGGCTTTATCGATCAGCGCATCCAGCGCCTTGTTTTCGTAGCCGCCCTGGTTGGAAAAGCCGACACCGGCGGGCGTGCCGGACTTGACAAGGATGGTTGTGGAGATGGCTGGGTCTCCACGGAAGACCGGTGGGGCAATGGCGAGATCGAATGCATGGTCGGTATAGACGGCCTTCTGATGAGCGGCGGAATCGTTGTTGATAAGCTCGGCCTTTATGCCAATGGCGGCCAGTGCCTGACGCAAATAGGCCCCGAACTGGCGCGTTTCGTTGAAATAGGGCGCGGGCAACAGCTTGAGAGAGAAACGATTACCGTTGCTGTCACGGGTGTAGCCAGCCTCATCGAGCAGCGCATTCGCCTTGGCCACGCTAAAATCGTAGCGTTCAACATCTGCGGTATAAAATTGCGGTGCGTTTATCGGCACTGGCCCGGTGGATGCTGTTGCGTAACCTAGAAACACAGTGTCGATCACCAGCTTTTTGTCGATAGCGTGGGCAATGGCCTGCCGAACCTTCAGATCAGCCAACTCCTTGCGGCGATGGTTGATTTCGACAACAAGCTGATATGTCAACGCCTCATATCCATCGGCAATGACTTTGATACCGGGCTCTTTGGCAATGCGGGCAAGATCAGACAATGGGACGGCTGAAAAAGCAGCAAGCTGGATTTCTTCCGCCTCAAGTGCCGATGCTGCGCCAGCACGGTCTGGCAGGATGCGATAGATGATTTCGTCGAGTTTCGGAGCGTCTTTTTGCCAGTACGACGCGTTGCGGGTCAGGCGGTAATATTCACCCGGCTTGTATTCGGCAAAGACAAAGGGGCCTGTACCGATTGGCTTCGTGTTTGCGGGGTTCGTGGCAATATCCGTGCCTTCATAAATGTGTTTTGGAATGACGCTGGTCACCACGGGCAGGGCGTTGCGCAGGAGCTGGAATGGGGTTGGCTTGGAAAATCGGAAGATTGCCGTGTACTGGTCGGGCGTATCGACTGATTGGAGATTGGCGAACACCAGCCGGCCAAGATTTTGCAGTGGTTTCCACACGGACATTGCAGAAAAGGCAACATCTGCCGATGTGAAAGGCTTTCCATCATGCCATGTCACGCCTTCACGCAGCTTGAAGGTGGCGCTGAGGCCATCGTCCGAGCCTTGCCACGAGGTTGCAAGCCGTGGCTCCAGACCGTCTTTTCCTTTGTACGAAGCTTCAGCCAGCGGCTCGATCACTTTACTCGAAATGTAGAAAACGCCGTTGGACGCAACGATGGCTGGGTTCAGGTTTTTCGGCTCTGAATCCGCTGCAATCACGAGGCGCCCGGTGCCGTGAGCCGCCCAGGCGGACTGCGGACGCGAGAGTGCCGTTGAAGCTATCAGCAGGCTTATCGTTTGCAGAAGAGTGCGACGTGAAAACTGCGTTGTGGGCATCGATAACTCCGAAGTGGAAAGGGCAGTGTCAGCGCCGCAGAGATACAGACGCAGTTTAGGACCGAGTGATGCAAAGTGTCCACGAGATTCGACGCGCGCGACAGCAATGGATTTTCTACATTTAGACACGAGAAAAATGATTGTTGCAGGCAGGCCTGTGCCGAGAGAATTCTCATCCGGGGGGGCTCGTCTATCGCGGATCTTGGTCCACTCTGTGCCATTCAGAACCATATGGGGAAATGCTGGCAATCAAATATTAGGCATCACTTAAATATAAGACTTCTAAAATAAAGCTATTGCTTATATATTAGTCCCTCCAGTGGGTTAGAGGACTGTCGATGTTTAACGCACCCACGTGAGGAGGAGAGACCATGAGAAAAGTAGCATGTTCTTTATTCGTGTCCGCCTGCATTACACTGCCATTTCAGGCGTTTGCGCTGGATGTTAGCGTCGGCGGCGTCAGTGCAAGTGTGGGTGGAAATGACAGAGGCGGTCTAAGCGCCAATGCTTCGGTTGGCGGAAGTGGTGGCATCAATGCTGGCGCAGACGTGGGAGGAAGAAGCGGCGGAGGTTTGGGTGCTGACGTAAACGCCTCGGTGGGAGGCCGTGGTGGCATTAACGCCAATACCAGCGCCAGCGTCGGGGGACGCAACGGCCTGAACGCAGATGTTAATGCATCGGTCGGTGGCAGCCGGGGCCTCAACGCAAACGCAAATGTCGGTGTTGGAGGAAAGACCGGCGTAGACGTGAATGTTGGCGTGGGTATAGGTACCCCCGGAACGCCTACTGGGCCGATCAGCCCGGGAACAACGCCACCCGGCGCCGTGCGGGATGCCATTGTATCCTACAACAACATGTCACGCTCGCAGCAGGTGAGGCTGGTCAAGCGTTGTGCGGATATTCTGAACGGGGGCTATGATGCGGCATTGACGCAACTTTGCCGGATGATCCAGACGGCATCACGCTGACATGAATTTCCATAAAAAGGGGTGCACTGTCGCCCCTTTTTACCGGGAATTCAGGCAGCACTGCCGGATTTGCGGCCAATCGACATGATGCGTTCACGCAGTGCCTTGGCAAGGTTGCGGGTATTACGGTACATGTGAACCTGCGCTGCGACTTGCCGCACATCGCGGTCGCTGTTTTGCGCAAGGCCGATGATCAGCGTGCCCATCTCAGCCTTTTCAGACCAGAAGTTGGACAGCGCTCCGGTTTCATCCGCACCACAACTGTCTGTCTTAAGGATGTTGGCATCATCCAGATGCCATTCGGTCAGCCGCTCCATCAAGAGCTGATCAATGGCGTGGTACCGATAATCCTCATTCACCGCCAGTTTCCATACATAGGCTTCACCCATTGTCATGAAGACAACTGCCGATGCGATGGCAACACCGTCAAGGTTCAGCGTGTGGATACGGACAGCGTCAATTTCCGCCAGGTTCGTAATGGCTTCGCGGGCAAAGGCCGCGCGGTATCTGTCGCTGGCAAGCGCGGAGCGCCTGCGACCCTTCGAGCCACTGGCTTCCAAGGCCAGAAATTCTTCCGTCCGCAGGCGAATATCCTGCGATTGGCGGGCGATGTCGTGCGTGAGAACGCCACCTGCGCCCAGCTTGTGCCAATGGTTGCGCAAGGTTTCAATGTGTGACGCCGGAAGGTTGTTTTGCAGATAGAGGCCCGCATCGATCTTGCTCTCAAGCATCATCCGTTGGTGCGGCTCTGCGGTCGCCAGCGGCAAGTTGCGGCTGAGAGCGATGGCCTTGATCATTCGCACGAATGCACCATCTAGCCGAAGCTGAGGCAGAACGAGGATATCGGGCAACCGAAGCTCAGGCTGCGCCAAAGCATCGAGAAGATTATCGATCGTTTCCGCCGCGCCTTCTGCATCAACAAGCGGGGTGCCCAGCGGTCCGAAAGGGTTGGCCCAGCCACGCAAAATCGATGGTCCTACTGAAAAGCCGGGCTTCTCGACGGTAAAAGGCATCAGAAACCGCATGCGACTGCGTGCACCATTTTCATCGCGCATCAAAGCGAAACGGACTGACTTCTCATCAACGCGTGGCATTGCCGGCGCCAGAAGTTTGCCCGTGAAGAAAATATTGGGTTCCATGACCCGGTTGGACAGGAAATCCAGTTCTTCCTGGAGATCATACCCAAGCTGCGCCGGATAAATGCAAAACTCACGTCCGGTGCGGCCAACACGGATACTGCTATCTGCAACGGGACGCTCCGGCAGCGGTGTCGATAGCAGCATGGCGAAACGGCTGTCTCGCAAATCTGTATCATTCGGATCGCTTGCCATGCCTGCCTATACCATCCCTGTCACACATTCCGTGACATTTTAGTTGCTGAAAGCCGCGTGTTAATTAGGCACGTTGTCGCAATCTGGCAACCGATGAATACCAATTTTTAGAATTCAGTCTTTCAATTATACATGGAAACGTCGGAAATGTTGAGTGCGTATTGGTAGTAAAACAGCTATTTCAGAAAAGCTTCATGTTTAGTTCATTCAAGGCAAGATCACCGCATCTCTGCGTTTTGGATAAAGTCCGAGAACCAGTGCGCATCCTGAAAGGATGATGACGGTCCCGAAAAGTTGCATGACTGATATCGGTTCATCCAAGACAGACGCACCGATGATGACGGCAATCACCGTCACAACAAACTCGACGCTAATGGCTTTCGTTGCTCCGATCTGCGATACCAACCGAAAATAGGTGACATAGGTTAAAGAGCTCATAAAGACCGCCAGTCCAGCAAGATAGGCGATATCAAAGAAACTTGGTTGGCCTGGCACTGGAACAATGAGCAGTAATGGCAGTGTCAAAATGCCGCCAGCAAGAAACGAGCCGATCGTGATCTCCCATGCACCTGAACCTTTGAGGTGGCGATTGGCATAGTTACTTCCGAAAGCAGCGCAAATACATCCCAGAATGACGGTCAGGCAGCCAACCAAAAAAGCCGATGTGATCGGAACGGCAGGAAAACCCACGAGGACGACGATGCCGCTAAAGCCGAGAATCATACCTAGCATGCTTTGAAGCGAGATTTTTTCAAGACCCCATAACTGGCCGATCAGCATGGAAAACAGCGGGATGCTGGCGACCAGAATGGCAGCCATCGCTGTGCCGATGATGGGCGTGCCATAGGACAGGCCGATGAGTTGACCGGCGACTGTCGTAGCTCCCACAGCCGTGAATGCCCGCCAGCCTGCGCTGAAATCAAGTTTCCGTTTCGAAATCCGGGCCATGACAAGCAAAGCTGCGCTTGCAATGAAGCAACGCAATGTGACCGCACCCACCCAGCCAAATGCTTCCACGACATGCAAGATGAGCAGAAAAGAGAACCCCCACGCTACAGCGAGAAAAAGATAGGCAGCGAGTTGTGCGGGTTTCATATGTTTATGTCCGGCGACGGATGATTCGAAGCGAACGGTTACGAAAGAGCAATGATGACGTCAAACGAATTGTGTAGTTCGATGCATATGCCTCTGTCGTAAGTAATTTCCCTATGGCGCGCAGACCATTATTGGCCTGTGCTGTATGGCGTTCACATAAAATAACGGCCCACAGATGGAATCTATGGGCCGTTCTGATTTAGTCAGTTGATTTTGCGACCATCAAGCCTGGTCGAAAATCCCATGGCAATGCTTATACTTCTTACCGGAACCGCAAGGGCAGGCCTCATTTCGGCTGATTTTGCCCCAAGTGGACGGGTCATCCGGGTTGCGCTGCTCTGGTGGAACGAACGCTACGGGTGCTGGCTGGTTGTTGCCGAACTCGTCCTCACCGGTGAGTGGGTCTATATGGTGAGGTGTCATTTCCGGCAGCTCTGGCTCTGGCTGGTCACGGACGAGTTCCACACGCATCAACTGTGCCGTCACCGCTTCACGCAGGTTGGCAAGCAGCGCCTGGAACAGTTCGAAAGCTTCTGCCTTATATTCCTGCAACGGGTCACGCTGGGCGTAACCACGGAAACCGACGACGGAGCGAAGGTGATCGAGGTTGACGATATGCTCGCGCCACAAATGGTCGATCGTCTGCAAGATCACGGAGCGCTCAACATAGGTCATGACTTCGGGGCCGAACCGCTCAGCCTTTTCTGCCATCACCTTGTCTGCTGCTTCGGTAATGCGCTGCAAAATATCGTCTTCGGCAATGCCTTCCTCTTTCGCCCATTCATCGACTGGGAGATCAAGGTTGAGAGACTGCTCGAGGCCAGCCTTCAGGCCAACGATATTCCATTGCTCCGCATAGGCGTTCTCTGGGACGTGCTTGGTTACAAGCCCCTCGATGACCTCATTGCGCATATCTGTCGCGGTCTCGCCGATATTATCGGCTTCCATCAACTCCAAGCGCTGCTCGAAGATCACCTTGCGCTGATCGTTGAGGACGTCATCGTATTTCAGAAGGTTCTTGCGGGTCTCGAAGTTGCGCGCTTCCACTTTCTTCTGGGCGCGCTCTAGCGCCTTGTTGATCCAGGGGTGGACAATGGCTTCGCCTTCCTTGAGGCCAAGCTTTTGCAGCATGCTGTCCATCCGGTCGGAGCCGAAGATCCGCATCAGATCATCCTGAAGCGAAAGATAGAATTTCGAGCGACCTGGGTCACCCTGGCGACCGGAACGACCGCGCAGCTGGTTGTCGATGCGGCGGCTTTCGTGGCGCTCGGTGGCGATGACGAAAAGACCACCGGCGGCAAGCGCCTTGTCTTTGAGGACTTTTATCTCTTCGCGGATGCGTTTTTCTGTCGCATCGCGCTCTTCGCCGGGCTCCATGCCTTCAAGCTCTCGGTCAAGACGCATCTCGACGTTGCCGCCCAGCTGGATGTCCGTACCACGGCCAGCCATGTTGGTTGCAATGGTCACAGCACCGGGAACGCCAGCCTGCGAAACGATGTAAGCTTCTTGCTCATGGTAACGAGCGTTTAGAACCTGGAAGTTTTCAAAGCCGGTCTGGCGCAGCATTGTGGCTAGAAGCTCGGACTTTTCAATCGAGGTGGTACCGACAAGAACAGGCTGGTCGCGCTCATGTGCGGCCTTGATCTGCTCGATGATGGCCTTGAACTTTTCTTCACCCGTTCTGTAAACTTCGTCGTCTTCATCGATACGCTGGATTGGCAGGTTCGTCGGAACCTCGATCACATCGAGACTATAGATGTTGTTGAACTCTTCCGCTTCTGTCGATGCTGTACCGGTCATGCCGGCGAGCTTCTTGTACATGCGGAAATAGTTCTGGAAGGTGACAGAAGACAGCGTCTGGTTTTCCGGCTGAATCTGCACCTGTTCCTTGGCTTCAAGAGCCTGGTGCTGACCTTCCGAATAACGACGGCCCGGCATCATGCGGCCGGTAAACTCGTCAATGATGACGATTTCGTCGTTACGGACGATGTAATCCTTGTCGCGCTGGAAGAGTTTGTGTGCCTTCAGCGCGTTATTGATGTGGTGGACGATCGACACGTTTTCGATGTCGTAGAGTGATTCGCCCTTGAGAAGACCTGCCTCACGCAACAGGTTTTCAAGCTTTTCCGTCCCGTCTTCGGAGAAGTTGGCAGAGCGCTGCTTTTCGTCGATCTCGTAATCTTCCGGCGAAAGCATCGGAATGAAGGCGTTGATCGTGTTGTAGAGATCAGACCTATCATCCAATGGACCAGAGATGATCAGAGGCGTGCGTGCCTCATCGACAAGGATCGAGTCGACTTCATCGACGATGGCGTAGTGGTGGCCACGCTGCACCATTTGCGGCTTGTCGTATTTCATGTTGTCGCGCAGATAATCGAAGCCGAGTTCGTTATTCGTCGCGTAAGTGATATCGCAGGCATAGGCTTCGCGGCGCTGGTCATCGTCCAGTCCGTGAATGATGACGCCGGTGGTGAGGCCAAGGAAATTGTAAAGCCGCGCCATGGTGGCGGCGTCACGTTGGGCAAGATAGTCGTTGACGGTAACAACGTGCACGCCCTTGCCTTCAAGGGCGTTGAGGTACACGGCAAGGGTCGCAACCAGCGTTTTACCTTCACCCGTTTTCATTTCAGCGATATCGCCGGAATGAAGAATCATGCCGCCGGTTAGCTGAACATCGAAGGGGCGCATGCCGAGAACGCGGCGCGATGCTTCGCGTGCCACGGCGAAAGCCGGAACGAGGATGTCGTCAATGGTTTTGCCATTGGCGAGCTGCTGACGGAATTCAACCGTCTTTGCTGCCAGTGCCTCATCGGAGAGTGCTTTCATCTCCGCCTCGAGTGCACCTATTGCCGTGATGTTGCTACGATAGGAGCGGACACGGCGCTCATTTGCCGAACCGAACAACTTGCGGGCTATTCCGCCGAGACTGACCATCTTAGTGGCCCTTTCTGAAATTCCGTTTACCGAGGCATCGCAATCTGGTTTCGCATTTCCGTGCAAATGACAGACTTGACCCTCAAACGTATCTGGACGCGAGGTTGAGCGACAGATAAGAGGGGGGGCAAATGATGTCAACGGTTCTGCCCGTTACAGAATGGCCACATTCCGGTGTTTGGAAGTTTTTTCAGCCGGAAAACCACGTCTGGAGCCGGCATTGTCTCCGAAAGGTTTAATATGTTGCGCTATAATAGAATTGCAGCGGCTGTCATCGTGGCGACGCTCGGTCTTCAGTTTCCTGCCTTCGCGCAGGAAGATGCCGTTGTTGCCAAGGTTGGCGATCTCGAGATTCGCCAGTCTGAACTGGATCTTGCCATGAGCAATCTTGATCCGCAGCTCGCACAGCTTCCCGATGAGCAGAAGAAAGTTGCCGCCCTGTCCGGCGCGATCGACGTGAAGCTGCTGGTGAAAGATGCGACAGCTGAAGGTCTGCAGAAGACCGACGATTTCAAGAAGCGCCTGGCCTTCATCACGGATCGCGAACTCCACAACGCATATTTCCGCAAGCATGTTGTTGACGCTGTGACCAATGAAGAGGTCAAGGCTCGCTACGACAAGGAAGTCGCCGCGCTGCCGCAGGAAGAAGAAATCAAGGCTGCCCACATTCTCGTTGCGACCGAAGAGGAAGCCAAGGATGTGATCAAGCAGTTGGACGCTGGCAAGGATTTCGCAGCGCTGGCCAAGGAAAAGTCCACCGATTCCAACAAGGATGACGGCGGCGATCTCGGCTGGTTCGGCAAGGGCCGCATGGTTCCTGAATTCGAAGAGGCTGCCTTCACGCTTGAAAAGGGCGCCTACACGAAAACTCCGGTCAAGTCGCAGTTCGGCTTTCACGTGATCAAGCTCGAAGACAAGCGCGTTGCACCGCCACCAGCCTATGAGCAGGTTGAAGCGCAGGTTCGTCAGCTTGTCATGCGCGACAAATATGTCGCCCTAATCGAAAAGGCCAAGGCCGAGCAGAAGATCGACATTCCTGACGCGGCGATGCGCAAGGCCTATGACGATGCCAGCAAGCAGCAGGCAGCCGAGCCACCTGCCCAGCAGTAATGTCCTCAATTGACGGGGCGGCTTTAGAGCCGCCCTGTTTCATTTCAACTTTCGCAAATATGCAGGTTCTTGCCCATGTCCGCTGCCGTCTCTCCACTTGCCCCGAAATCCTATCCAGATATGCCCGCTTTGCGCGGTGTGCGAATGGCAACGGCGGCTGCAGGTATCAAGTATAAGGGCCGCACAGACGTTCTGATGATGGTGTTTGACGAGCCTGCGGCTGTCGCGGGTGTTTTCACAAAATCACGTTGCCCGTCTGCCCCAGTCGATTTTTGCCGCGCAAACCTTCCAGCAGGCGTTGCGCGTGCTGTGGTGGTGAATTCCGGAAACGCCAATGCCTTCACAGGCGTAAAGGGCAGAGCGGCGACAGAGTTGACGGCGAAGTCTGCAGCTGAAGCTGTTGGTTGCTTAGAAAGCGAAGTGTTTCTGGCGTCCACAGGCGTGATTGGTGAGCCGCTTGACGCCACCAAATTTGCCGGTGTTCTTGGCCAGATGAATGCCGATGCCGCGGGCGATTTCTGGACAGAAGCTGCCAAGGCCATCATGACAACCGATACCTATCCGAAGGTTTCGACGCGCACAGCCGAAATTGACGGTGTCACAGTCACCATCAACGGCATCGCGAAGGGTGCGGGTATGATCGCGCCTGACATGGCGACCATGTTGTCCTTCGTCGTGACGGATGCTTATATTTCGGCTTCTGCTTTGCAGGATCTCTTGTCTGCGGGCGTTGGTCCGACGTTCAATTCGGTCACAGTCGATAGCGACACCTCAACATCCGATACGCTGATGCTGTTTGCCACGGGCGCCGCCCGCGCTGACGGACAGACGCATATCGACAATGCCAATGATCCGAAGCTTTCCGCTTTCCGCGATGCTCTGAATGATCTCCTGAAGGATTTGGCGCTGCAAGTCGTTCGTGATGGCGAAGGTGCGCGCAAGATGGTGGAAATCACCGTGACGGGTGCCGAGAGCGATGTGGCTGCCAAGCGCATCGCGCTATCCATTGCCAACTCTCCGCTGGTCAAAACTGCCGTTGCTGGTGAAGACGCCAATTGGGGTCGCGTCGTGATGGCTGTCGGCAAATCTGGCGAGCTGGCGGATCGCGATCGCCTCGCAATCTGGTTTGGACATGTGCGCGTGGCCGTCAATGGCGAACGCGACCCTGACTACTCCGAGGCAGAAGCCAGCGCTGTGATGAAGAACCAGGATATTCCAGTGAAAGTCGATATCGGTCTTGGCAACGGTACCGCGACCGTGTGGACCTGTGATCTGACCAAGGAATATGTTGAAATCAATGGCGATTATCGGAGCTGATGTTGGAGACGCCCGCTATGCAAAGTGTCGCCACCAACCTTCCTCTGGTTCGTCGTCTGGAAGCTGTCAGTTTCCGGGCATGGCCCGCATCATCAGTTGTCTATGATGGCAGCTGGCAGATAAGGCTGACAGGCTCGCATCCGTCCAAACGGATCAACTGCGTGGTGCCGCTCGATCCTTCCGACTACGGCAATTGCGACCTTCGTCTTGAAAAAGCGCGCAAGCGCTTCGAGGATTTCGGACGCCAGCTCATCATCAGGGAAACGGTGCTGATGCCTCCGCAGTTGCGCCAGCACCTGACGGATAATGGCTGGAGCGTGTTTGAAAATGTCGACGTGATGACCGCCGACATTGCCAATGCGGAATTGCCGGAAACCGTCTCCCACATTCCAAGCCACGATATTGGTCGCTTTGTGGAAGCAAGTCTCAAGGTCAGCGGTGTAGACCCGTCCTTGCGCTCGCCGATCGCAGAGATTGTCAGTTCCATCAAGCCGACGCTCGGGCTGTTCACGATGGAAGAGATTGAAGGCGAGCCGCAGGCCACGTTGATCTGCGTTCAGGATAATGATCTGGCGGGCATCCTGTCGCTGGATGTGGCGGCACCGTTGCGGCGGCAGGGAACCGGCACTCAAATCCTGACGTCCGCACTCCGTTGGGCCCGTATCAGCGGGGCATCGACCGCGTGGCTTCAGGTCGTCTCCACCAATCGCCCTGCCATCGCGCTGTATGAAAAATTCGGTTTTAAAACGGCCTACACCTATCGCTACTGGCGCAAAGAGGCTGAGTGATGGAGGGGGCAGGCCGGAAGATACTGCTCGTTGCCGCTTGCGCGCTGATCGATCAGGATGGACGTATTCTTTTGGCGCAAAGACCAGAGGGTAAATCGCTTGCTGGCCTTTGGGAATTTCCGGGCGGCAAGGTTGAAAACGGCGAGACGCCGGAAGAAACACTGGTTCGCGAACTGGAAGAAGAACTCGCTATCAAGACCAAGATAGCGTGTCTGGCGCCGCTGACATTCGCCAGCCACTCCTATGAGACATTCCATCTCTTGATGCCGCTATATGTTTGCCGCCGCTTTGAAGGCATTCCACGTGGGGCCGAGGGCCAGGCCATAAAATGGGTTAAGCCTCAGGCCTTGCGGGATTATCCCATGCCGCCGGCCGATGAGCCGCTCATCCCCTATCTTCAGGACCTGCTGTAAACAATATAGTGAATAAAGCCTTTCAGGCGCCTGCGATGCCTCAAAACGGGCCGCCATTAACCTTTCGTTTATCACCCTCTGGCACATTAAAAGGCTGAAGAATTGGTAAATGGCGCGTAGCGAGGCCTAATATGAACGAGGATTTTTGGAAAACAGTGGAGGGCCGTCGGTCCTATTCTGAAAAATCGCGCAAAATCGGTGTATTAAACGTCGCTCTGCTGTTTGGCATGGTTGCCATCGCCCTTTCTCTGATCGTAACGCCGATGTTGGCTGGCAAGATGCCACCGGCGCGTTTCGCTCAGATGCCAGACAATCTCGACATGATCTCCACGGGTTCCATAAACCGTGTCGAACAGCCGAAGAAATCCTACAGCATCCGCCGCAGCGTCACACAGCCCATGCCCGGCTCGGTGTGCATTGTCGACGGTTATGCAAATGGCCGGGATTGCTAATAGGGGCCATCCTAGCTTCCCCTGACTGAATATGAAAACGCCGCAGATTTCGGTCTGCGGCGTCTTTGTTTTACGGTTCTACCGTCTTTGCGTCTTCCGGGGTATCTTTCTCCTCCGGTCTTTTCGTTCGCATCAGCTTCAGAACGAAGACGAAGAAGGCGGGAACGAAGAAGACTGCAAGGATCGTGGCTGAGATCATTCCCCCCAGAACGCCGGTACCGATGGCATTCTGACTTGCCGCACTTGGGCCGGTCGCAATGGCAAGCGGCACGACACCGAGGGTAAATGCAAGCGAGGTCATGATGATCGGCCGGAAGCGGATACGCGCCGCCTGTACGGCTGAATCGAGCAGCGTCTTGCCTTCCGCATAATAGTCCTTGGCAAATTCCACGATCAGGATCGCGTTCTTTGCAGAGAGGCCGATGATCGCGATGAGGCCAACCTTGAAGTAGATATCATTGGGCATATCCCGAAGAAGAACAGCCAGCACGGAACCAATGATGCCCAAGGGAACGACCAACATAACGGCAAGCGGGATGGACCAGCTCTCATAGAGGCCTGCCAGCAGCAGGAACACGAAGAGAATGCTGAGGCTGAAGAGGAATGGTGCCTGAGACCCGGACTTGATTTCTTCCAGAGCCTGACCTGTCCATTCATAGCCGATGCCCGCAGGCAGTTCGGATGCGAGACGCTCCATTTCCGTGATGGCGACGCCGGTGGAGTTGCCGGGAGCGGGTTCGCCCGAAATACGGATGGTCGGATAGCCATTGTAGCCGACAATCTGTGGAGAGCCCTTTTGCCATTGCGCGATTGCAAAGGAGCTGAGAGGCACCATGCCACCGCTGGCATTGCGCACATTCAACTTCAGCAGGTCCTCGACCTGAAGGCGGTCGCGGTCCTGCGCCTGCACAACAACGCGCTGCATGCGTCCGGCGTTCGGAAAGTCGTTGATATAGGACGATCCGAGATTGGCCGTGATGGTGTTGTTGATATCGGCAAAGGTTATGCCGAAGGTGTTGGCTTTTTCGCGGTCTATGACCAGCATAATCTGGGCCGCGTCAGGCAGGCCTTCGATGCGCATGCCCGCAAGAATAGGGCTCTTGCTGGCCTTCTGCATAAGCTCCCCTGCCGCAGCTGAAAGGGCTGCCTGGCCGATGCCGTTACGATCCTGCAGGCGGAAAGAGAATCCACCTGTGGTTCCGAAGCCTTCGATAGGCGGCGGCGACAACGCGAACGTCTGCGCATCCTTCAGGCCGAACAACTGCATGTTGGCGCGGTCGGCAATTTCCTGAGCCGAGCTGCCGGCACCTCGTTCACTCCAGTCCTTCAGGGTAATGAAGGCCAGTGCTGCATTGGCACCGTTGCCGGAGAAGCTGAAGCCCTGAATGGCGATGATGTCCTTCACCGCTGGATCGGCCTGGAAGATCTTCTCGATCTGCTGGATCGATGCGTTGGTGCGGTTTACGCTGGCCTCAGGCGGTCCCTGAATATCAACGATCAGGAAGCCCTGGTCTTCGGCGGGCACGAAGCCGCTTGGAAGGTTGATGAAGAGGTACCCCAGCCCGGCAACCAGTGCCAGATAGATAACCATCATGCGGCCCGCGCGCCGCGCCCCACCTGTTGCCACCTTCGTATAGCCATTCGTCAGGCCATCGAACTTGCGGTTGAACCACCCACCAAGACCACCTTTTGCATGGTGACCCTTCTTGATGGGTTTCAGGAACGTTGCGCAAAGCGCCGGTGTCAGCGAAAGCGCTAGGAAAGCTGAAAACAGAATGGAAACGACCATCGTCAAGCTGAACTGACGGTAGATGATGCCGGTGGAGCCGGGGAAGAAGGCCATGGGAATGAACACGCAGGCGAGCACCAGTGTGATGCCAAGAATGGCGCCGGTGATCTGGCTCATGGCTTTCTGGGTGGCTTCCTTTGGTGGAAGCCCTTCCTCCGCCATGATCCGCTCAACGTTTTCAACCACAACGATGGCGTCATCGACCAGAATACCGATCGCCAGCACCATGGCAAACATCGTTAGAACATTAATGGAGAACCCCGTCACATACATCACCGCACAGGTCCCAAGCAGAGCGACCGGCACGATCAATGTCGGAATGACGGTGTATCGGAAGTTTTGCAGGAAGACGAACATGACCACGAAAACGAGGATGATCGCTTCGATGAGTGTGTGCAGAACCTTCTCAATCGATGCTGAGACGAAGGGGCTTGTGTCATAAGGAATGGAATAGGCAACCCCTTCAGGGAAGAACCGGGACAGTTCTTCCAGCTTGGCCGCCACAGCCGTGGACGTTGCGACAGCATTGCCTGTCGAGGAAAGCTGAATACCGACGGCAGCACTCGCCTGTCCATTCAGGCGGCTGGATTGGTTGTAGGCTTCGGCGCCCAGTTCAAGACGGGCAACGTCCTTCAACCGAACTGTGCTGCCATCCGGGTTTGCACGCAGAACGATGTTGCCGAATTGCTCGGTGTCGGTCAGTTGACCCTTGACGAGAACGGTGGCTGTCAGATCCTGACTGATCGGGTTTGGAGCCGCGCCGATCTGGCCAGCGGCAACCTGCGCATTCTGTGCTGTGATGGCAGCGTTAATGTCTGCCGTCGTGAGTTTGAGGCCAACGAGCTTGTCGGCATCGATCCACACGCGCATGGCGCGCTGCGCCGAAAACAGCTGGGCACGACCGACACCATCGATCCGTCGGAGTTCTCCCAGCACATTGCGGTTCATGTAGTCGCCAAGCGCGACTTCATCCATGGTGCCGTCTGTCGAGGTTAGCGAGATGAACAGCAGGAAGCCTGAAGACGCTTCTTCCACCGTAACACCCTGTGCCGTCACGGCGGAGGGCAGTCGGGACTCGACGCGCCTGATCGCGTTCTGCACATCGACCGATGCCTGGTTGATGTTGGTGCCGGCTTCGAAGGTTGCGTTGATCGAGACTTGGCCTGATGTATCCGAGGTGGACTCGAAATACATCAATCCATCCACGCCATTCAACTCATCCTCGATGAGCCTTGTGACACCCTGATAGATGTCCTGAGGTGAGGCGCCTGGATAGTTGGTCGAGATCGTCAGCTGTGGTGGCGCAACCTTTGGATATTGCGCAATGGGAAGGAAGGGGAGCGCAATGACGCCCGCAATGGAGATGAACAGCGCAAAGACCCAGGCAAGGATCGGCCGTCTGATAAAGAGCTGTGCCATGAGTGGACCTTACTGCTTTGGTGCTTGCGCGGGTGCGTCAGCTGGTTTTTCAACCTGCCAGGGCTCTGGCTTGATCTTGCCGCCGGGTTGAACCTTCTGTGCGCCGTCCACGACAATTTTGTCGCCAGCGTTCAGACCTTTTTCAACCACCCATTCCGTTTCCAGCGCCTGCCCGAGTTCGACGGGCCTCGCCTCTGCCGTATCATCGGCCTTCACCACATAGACGAGCGGCTTGCCATCGGCAGCGCGAACGATGGACCGTTGCGGCACGACGACAGCATTTTCCCGAACCGCCTGCTCGATTCTGACCCGAACATACATTCCGGGCAAAAGGTCACGGCGGGCATTGGGGAACTCCGCGCGCTGCGTCACCTGGCCCGTGGTGGAATCCACGCTGGCGCTGGAAAATAGCAGTCGGCCAGGATCGGCATAGACAGAGCCGTCATCAAAGACCAGCCTTACGCTGGCCTGATCTGGCGCCGTGCCTGCCAGCTTGCCAGCCTCGACAGCGCGTCTCAGCGCCATCATGTCCTGTGCGGACTGTGTGAAATCGGCGTAGCTTGGGTCGATCTGCTGGATCAAGGCTAGGTTCTGCGTCCCGTCTGCCGTCACCAGCGCGCCTTCGGTCACCAGAGCCGCTCCGATAATGCCGGAGATGGGTGCACGAACCTCGGTATATTCGAGGTTGATACGGGCTTCATCGAGAGCCGCCTGTTGAAGTGCGACATCGGCATCGGCCTGAGCCAGATTAACCGCTGCCGTATCGAAATCGATGCCGGTCGAAACGTTGCGTTCACGCAGGCTCTTTTGACGCTCAAGTTGCTGGCGCGCATTGCTTTGTGTCGCCACGGCGCGTTGCAAGGAGGCTTCAGCGCTGGCGACCCGGACTTTGAAGAGCCGTGGGTCAATGCGGTAGAGCACGTCATCCTTCTGAACCATCGCTCCCTGTTCAAATACGCGTTCCAGCAAGATGCCGGAAACCCTTGCGCGCACTTCTGCAACCCGTGTTGCAGCAACGCGACCGGGAAGCTCGTTGATGACGGGAACGGATTTTGCAGTCAGTTCGAGAACACCCACGGCAGGTGGCGGCATTTGCATCCCCTCCTGAGCGAATAGGGTCGTTGGCGTTATTGCCAGGACAGCAGCGGTCATCATGGGGAGAAATCGCGGCAGAGTTATTCTGCTTTGCATGGTCGTGTCCTCATTGCATCACCTAAGGTGATTGTTATTTTTCTTCGGGAAAATTGGTGTATATCGCGCGGATGCCATCAAGTATCGCCAGTCTTTCCTCTGGCTCCCATTGATGGAAATTGAAATATTCTGTGCAGTAGAAGCCTGAAAGCGCCAGATAGGCGATCAGCGCCGCTTTCGGTTTCTTGCTGGTTTCCATGGCGGCGAGGTCTTTTCTGGTCCACTCGCTCATCCTGTCATGAATATTCTTGTCGCTTGACATGGCAGCACTGATGGCAATGCAGACAGCCTTGTCGATATCCTCAGGCACTTTTTCGGCCACTGAGATGCGAGCGAACAGTTCCGGGTGCGGGAGATGGCTGCTCTCATCCACGGCGGCGCGCACGTGCTCCTCCTCAGAGGCCAGGCGTCGTTCGATCAGGGCTTCGAGTAGGGCTGACTTGGATTTGTGATCATAAACCACCCGCGATTTGCTGACACCGGCTTCCTGCGCGACAGCATCGATCGACAGGCCGCTAGCGCCTTCGCGCAAGACAACCCTCTCGGCGGCGTCCAAAATATCATTCTCGCTAATCTTACGGGTTCTTGCCATATCAATACGTCCTAAATTGAGGTTCAAATACGAACGTTCGTGTTTTTAATCAAGTAAAACGCAATCACAAAAAATTGTATATGTAAATCAGGTTGTTAATTGGGGTTTGCTGAATGCTCGATGTTCCAGTTCGCTCTTACTTTTTCGGCCGAACCGCGGACAACGCCCGATATTTCGTGGATCTGTTTGCTGAGCGGCGTCGAGTTTCGCCAGATCATGCCGATAGTGCGTGAAGGAGCGGGGGCTTCAAAACGGGAAATGGACACGTGAGCGGAGCGTGTCTCCATTGAGACCGCCATTTCTGGGATGAGCGTGATGCCAATTCCAGCACTCACCATCTGCACAAGTGTCGATAGGGAGCTGCCTTCCATGACCTCTCTCGGCTGCGATGAGCCGACATGGCAAAAGGAAAGGGCTTGATCGCGGAAGCAGTGTCCCTCTTCTAGAAGCAGCAGCCGCATCTTCGGCAGTGCCGTCCTCTCCGGCACCGGCTTGCCTTCATCTTCATGCCGACGGACGAGTACGAACTCCTCATCGAAAAGTTTCAGTTCTGTCAGTGAGGGTTCTGAAACGGGCAGGGCGACAATGGCAAGATCGAGGTCTCCCTGCTTCAATTCATCCAGCAACTTCGTCGTTTGCGTTTCTCGGATCTGGATTTCGATGCCCTGAAAGGCCCTGTTAAGATCGTTGATGATGGTCGGCAGTAGATAGGGGGCAACGGTTGGGATAACTCCGATACGAAGGCGGGACAGAAACGAGTTTTTTGAGGCACGTGCCAGTTCTGCCAATTCGTCCACGGCACGAAGGATTTCACGCACCCGCACGGCAAAGGTTTCCCCGAACGCGGTGAGCTTTATCTCTTTGGCTGATCGCTCAAACAGATCGTGACCGACATCCTCCTCCATTTCCTTGATTTGCATGGAAAGGGCAGGTTGAGAGATCGCGCAGGCATCTGCCGCGCCACGAAACCGCTTGTGTCGCGCCAATGCCTCAAAATAGCGCATCTGTTTGAGGGTCAAATTCTTCATAACCATAGCTTATCGTATCAATCAGAAAATCCAACTTTTATTTATGGATCTAAGTCGTTAAAAGGCCTTGAGGCGAGGTTACGGTCTTCAGGTCGTGTGATGCGACCAGGTCAACTGAAATCCTGCAATTTTGACAGCAAGAGCCTTTTTTAACGCCCACGCAAAAGTGACATGGAGATAATTATGGACCAGACACCCGAGACAGCCGGTAAATGTCCCGTCGCCCACGGCCAGACGCCGACGCAGGCGCCAAAGGCCGTTCGTGGAAACCGGGATTGGTGGCCAAACCAGCTCAATATCCAGATATTGCACAATGGCTCGGCGCTTGCTGACCCAATGGGCAAGGATTTTGACTACGCTGAAGAATTCAAGAAGCTGGACCTTGATGCGCTGAAAAGCGATCTCCATGCTTTGATGACGGATTCGCAGGATTGGTGGCCAGCAGACTTTGGTCACTATGGCGGACTTTTCATTCGCATGGCCTGGCACAGCGCAGGCACGTACCGCATTACCGATGGTCGCGGTGGTGCCGGAGCAGGTCAGCAGCGTTTCGCTCCCCTCAACAGCTGGCCTGATAATGCCAACCTCGACAAGGCGCGTCGCCTGTTGTGGCCTATCAAGCAGAAATACGGCAACAGCATTTCCTGGGCAGATCTGATGATCCTGACCGGTAATGTCGCGCTGGAATCCATGGGCTTCAAGACATTCGGCTTTGCCGGTGGTCGTGCTGACGTGTGGGAGCCAGAAGAACTGTTCTGGGGTCCTGAAGGCACATGGCTTGGCGATGAGCGTTACAGCGGCGAACGCGAACTGGCGGAGCCGCTCGGTGCCGTGCAGATGGGCCTCATCTACGTCAACCCGGAAGGTCCGAACGGCAACCCGGATCCATTGGCATCTGCGCGTGATATCCGCTCGACATTTGCCCGCATGGCCATGGATGACGAAGAGACCGTCGCGCTGATCGCAGGTGGTCACACTTTCGGTAAAACCCACGGTGCAGGCGATCCATCCCTGATCGGTGCAGAGCCGGAAGGCGGCGAGCTTGAAGCTCAAGGACTTGGCTGGAAAAGCACCCATGGAACCGGCTTCGGCAAAGACACCATCACCGGTGGTCCCGAAGTGACATGGACACAGACGCCGACGCAGTGGAGCAACTTCTTCTTTGAGAACCTCTTTGCATTCGAATGGGAACTGACGACAAGCCCTGCAGGCGCAAAGCAGTGGGTTGCCAAGAATGCAGAGCCATCCATCCCCGACGCCTTTGACCCCTCCACGAAGCACCTGCCAACCATGCTGACGTCTGATCTAGCGCTGCGTGTTGACCCGGCCTACGAGAAGATTTCGCGTCGTTTCCTTGAAAATCCCGACCAGTTTGCAGATGCTTTTGCGCGCGCTTGGTTCAAGCTGACCCATCGCGATATGGGACCAAAGGCCCGTTATCTTGGACCTGAAGTGCCTGCCGAAGACCTGCTCTGGCAGGACGTCGTTCCTGCGGTTGACCATGCCTTGGTCGATGACGCGGATATTGCCAATCTGAAGGCCAAGGTTCTGGCAACAGGTCTTTCTGTTCAGGAACTGGTTTCTACAGCCTGGGCTTCCGCTTCGTCATTCCGTGGTTCCGACAAGCGTGGCGGCGCAAATGGCGCTCGCATCCGTCTTGAGCCACAGAAAAACTGGGAAGCCAACCAGCCGCAGCAGCTAGCAAAGGTCCTCGGCGTTCTTGAGGGCGTTCAACGCGACTTCAACTCTGCTCAGACCGGTGGAAAGAAGATCTCACTGGCCGACCTGATCGTGCTGGCAGGTGCTGCTGGCGTCGAGAAGGCAGCAAAGGCTGGTGGAAACGATATCACCGTTCCGTTCACGCCTGGCCGTACCGACGCTTCGCAGGAGCAGACGGATGCTGCATCCTTCGCAGCGCTTGAGCCACGCGCAGATGGTTTCCGCAACTATGTGAACAAGACGCGCCATCAGTTCATGAAGCAGGAGGAAGCGCTGGTCGATCGTGCGCAGCTTCTGACGCTGAGTGGTCCGCAGATGACCGTTCTCGTGGGTGGATTGCGTGTACTCAACGTCGGTCAGCCAGAGCATGGCGTGTTCACATCTCAGCCTGAAGCGCTGACAAACGATTTCTTCGTCAACCTGCTGGACATGGACCTCGAATGGTCGCCAGTGGCTGGCAAGGAAGGCGTTTACGAAGCGCGCAGCCGCAAGACACGCGAAGTGAAATGGACGGGAACCCGCGTCGATCTCATCTTCGGCTCGCACTCGCAGCTGAGAGCTTTTGCAGAGGTTTATGCGTCAGCAGATGCCAAGCAGAAATTCCTGAAGGACTTTGTTTCCGCTTGGAACAGGGTCATGGACGCGGATCGTTTCGACCTAATCTAAATGCTGCGCTTTTCACCACTGTACTGTGGCTGAACAGTTCCATGCGTAAGATTTAACTCTAGATAGCACCGGGCGCGGCATATGCCACGTCCGGTGTTTCTGTATTTTACTTTCCTAAACCATTTCGAATGGATTTTACGATTTTGCTAACGAGATACTGAAACATTCGGTAACCGTTATTATGGTTTAACCCGGCCAGATAATGAGTCGTTGCAATATTTGGCGTATGGCACAGCCGATATTTCTATTGACAATTTTTGATGCAGCTATCTTTTAAAACACTGATATAAGATGTTGGAAGAATCTGAGGTCGCTCAAACAAATCCATCGAAGGACAAGACGATGCGTTTCATGCGGTTGGTTCTTAGCGCTATTTTGACGATCTCTTGGTTATCCTCGGCACGGGCGGAGACTTTTCAACAGCCTGTCGGCAAGCCGATTCTCACGATTTCGGGTAACATCTCCAAAACAAATGCGGATGGTGTCGCTCGATTTGACAGGGATATGCTTGAAGGCCTGGGTCTCGTGACTGTGAAAACGCATTCGCCATGGTATGACGGAATCACCCGGTTTGAAGGCGTTTCGCTGAGCAAACTGATGAAATTTGTCGGCGCCAAGGGCACAACAGTCACGGCTGTGGCGCTCAATGACTATGTCAGCACCATACCGATGGCAGATTTTGATAAGTTCAATGTTATACTGGCTATGAAGAGAGATGGGAATTATATGGAGGTTCGTGAAAAAGGACCCTTGTTCGTAATATACCCCTACGATACTGTTCCAGAACTTCAAACTCAAACATATTATACCCGCTCCGCCTGGCAGGTTGCAAAGCTTATCATTAATTAAAGGTGCCGATTGCGAAAGGTCTTGGCGGTTATCATATGCTGCTTCGTTTTGGCTACAGGCTACATTGCCTACGTCATTGCGCAGCGACAGACCGCACTTCAAAAGTTTGCCAGATATAACGATTCCTGGGCGGTCAGTCAGACCGTGTCTGAGTATCTGCGTCTTCAGAACAATCTGTATGGATTTCTGGCCAACCCTCAACGCGTGACCCGCGATGATCTGCGGCTGCGCATGGATCTCATGCTGGGAAGGCTTGAGCTTCTCAAACAGGGAAATCTGGGAGCCTTTATCGGTGACAGGCCGGAGTCGCATGAGTTGGTCAAGCGGCTGACCACGGTTCTTTCCGATCTCGATAGCCGGATTGACACCCTTGAGCCGTCAGATGTCGAGCCCATTCTCGAGACTATGAGCGTGCTTGATGGTCCATTGACCACGCTCGCCTCGTCGTCCGTCGCCTATGACGTGGAGGTGGTAGACAACGCGCATTCCGAAGTGCGGGAACTCCACACAATATTCACCGCCCTTGCTGCCGGTCTCATCCTGTGTGGCGTGGCTCTCATCCTGTTGTTGAACCGCCACAACAATCTGTTGCACCGCGCCCACAAGGAAACACGCGGGTTGACGGACGAGCTCCGTTCCGCGACCCTAGAGCTGCAGGCCAATAATGCTCGTCTGGAGCATGATGCTTATCATGACGCTCTGACAGAGTTGCCCAATCGCTCACTGTTCCGCAAGGAGTTGAACGAGCGACTGACATCGGTCGACGCCGGAACATCTATCATTCTGCTGCTCGATCTCGACGGCTTCAAGGATATCAACGATACGCTCGGCCACGATGTCGGGGATGCACTTTTGCAGGCGGTTGCAACGCGGCTGTCTTCCATACGTGAAGATGGAGATATTGTGTGCCGCTTGGGCGGCGATGAGTTTGCGTTCATCACCAGTGCGCGGGATGAAGAGGACGCGCTCTCTTTTGCCGAAAAGGTTATTTTGCAGATCAGCAAACCCTATAATCTCGGCGAGTTGGAGATCAAGATCGGGACCTGCGTGGGCATTGCCGTTTCCAGCGATGTGACGACAGCCGATGAATTGTTCAAGCGAGCTGATCTAGCCCTTTACGAGTCCAAACGCCTTGGGCCGGGCCGTATCAGTGTATTCCAGCCCCATATGCAGCAGCAATTGGCCGAGAAAAGATCGTTCGAGGCCGATCTCCAGACCGCACTTCAGAACAATGAGATGGAAGTCTACTACCAGCCGCAAATGTTCACCAAAACCCGTGAAATCTGCGGGTTTGAGGCGCTGTTGCGTTGGACACACCCCGTGCGCGGCAAGGTTCCACCGTCGGAATTCATTCCCGTGGCAGAACGAACCGGGTTGATCCATTCGCTTGGCAAATGGGCCATGGATGTCGCGTGTCAGGAGGCCAAGACATGGAAAGGCAATCTGAAAATTGCCATCAACCTGTCACCCATCCAGTTTCATAGCACCAGCCTCGTTCAGAACGTGGTCGATGCGCTCGATAAGAGCGGCCTCGATGCGAGCAGGCTGGAACTTGAGATCACGGAGTCGGTTCTACTCAACAAGAGCGATGACACGATCGAAACGCTCGAGAAGCTGAAGAATGTGGGTATCAAGATAGCGATGGACGATTTCGGAACCGGCTACTCTTCGCTTGGAAACCTCCGCGGCGTGCCGTTCGACAAGATCAAGATCGATCAGGCATTCCTTCGCGATGTCGCAACGGATACAGATGCGCTGGCGATTGTGGAATTCGTGGTGGGCATGGCCAAGAGCTTGCGCATGACGACGATTGCCGAAGGTATTGAAACGGAAGAACAGTTCGAATGCATGACGCGGCTTGGTTGCGACCAGATGCAGGGCTATCTGATTGGTCGTCCGGCGCCCGCCGAGAAACTCAGCGCATTCCGACGTTGATGGATCATTTGGTGTTTCTTGTTGTTATTACGGGCTGTGGCCTGCTGAGGATTGTGTGAATGGAACGGCTGAACGTGCATGGGATCAAACTTGATCTCGCCAAAGGTGAAGTTTCCCCTGTTATCTGGAACGCGTTGGAGGATGGCAGTTACGAAGCCAAGGAAGCACGCAGTATCCTCAAGGCCATCAAGCCCGGAGACCGCGTCTTGGAACTGGGTTCGGGCATCGGCATCATTACATCCATCATTGCAGGGATAAAAGATGTTTCCGTTTGGGCTTTCGAGGCGAACCCCGGAACCGCTGCATTGGCAGAACGCGTCATCAAAGCCAATTGCCCTGCTGATAATGTCGTGTTTTCCCAAGGGTTGCTGACGGCGCATGCGCCCCACGTCCATGCGTTTTATGTGCGCAAAGATCTCTGGATGTCATCCATGGATGAGAACCAGGGCCCCTATGAGAAGCGCATCGAAATCCCATCTGAGAATATCGATGCCTTCATTGATCGCCATGGTATCAATGCGCTGGTGATGGACATCGAAGGTGCGGAGCATGACCTGCTGCAGAACGCCCAGCTGAATGGCGTGGAGCGTATCTTCGTGGAACTGCACGATCACCTCTACCATCTGGCGGGTATTCGCGACATTACTCAGGCGCTAGCCTTGAAAGGCTACTCCTACGATCCTCGCGGCTCGCGCGGGCCATGCGTACTTTTCTCGAAAGACGACAGCCCGAGAGAATATGATCCAGACGTGGACTGAGGTTTTAACCTCAGGTCCTCACGCCCTCATACTCAAGTGATGCGCCAATCAGTTCGCGGGCGTAGGGGTGCGTTGCACCGTTATGCGCGATAGCACAACGGGGCAGGATTTCCGTCACCTCACCGCGCAGCATCACTGCAAATCGGTCACACATATGGTCGACGACGGCCAGATCATGGGTGACCATGATGTATGTGAAGCCGCGCTCTTGCCGCAGACGCTGGAGGAGATTGAGAATTTCGGCCTGCACCGAGACATCCAATGCCGATGTCGGCTCATCCAGCAACAGCAGGGATGGTTCCAGAATGAGCGCTCGCGCGATGGCTACGCGCTGTCGCTGTCCACCCGAGAGTTGGTGCGGAAAGCGATCCAGAAACGAGATCGGAAGGCCAACATCGGTAATAACCTGACGCATCCGATCCTCCTTGTTGCCAAGCTTGTGGATGGTCAAAGGCTCGTTAAGTACGGTCCTGACAGATTGGCGTGGGTGCAGCGATCCATAGGGGTCCTGAAACACCATTTGCAATGTATGGCAACGGTCGATCAGCGCCATGTCGCGCACGGATCTTCCATCGATCAACACGTCGCCCTTCCAGAAATCGGTCAGCATCGAAACGCATCGCAGGACGGTGGATTTTCCCGAGCCTGACTCGCCGACGACGCCGAAACATTCGCCCGACTCGACGGAAAACGACACGGATGGCAGCACTTTGGCAGCAGAGGGGCCATCGCCAAAGCTGATGGAAAGGTCGCGAATTTCAACAGAAACTGACATCAGGCATGGTCCTCCAGCCATTCGGGGCGCCGGTCCAGCACAGCAAGCGGTGCGCGGCTGCCCCCGATACGCGGCTGCGCTGCGATAAGGCCGCGTGTATAAGGATGCTGAGCGGCCTCAAGATTGCCCGCTGCGAGCGTCTCGACAACCCGCCCCGCATACATGATGAGGACGCGGTCACAGAAATTACGCACCAGATTAAGATCGTGGCTGATCATGATCAGGCCGATACCGCGGTCTCGAACAAGTCCATCGAGAATGTTGAGAACTTGCAATCGCACCGTAACATCAAGCGCTGACGTCGGCTCATCTGCTATGACCACATCGGGATCGGCCAGAAGCATCATCGCAATCATCACGCGCTGCCCCATGCCGCCCGAAATTTCATGCGGATACTGCGCGTAGACCCGCTCGGGATCACGGATTTTCACAGCTTCCAGCATTGTCAGTGCGCGCATCTTTGCTTCAGATCTGGTACATTTGAAGTGGCGCAGATAGGTTTCAGCCACCTGATCGCCAACGCGACGAATGGGGTTCAGCGAGAATTTTGGGTCCTGCAGGATCATCGACATGCGTTTGCCGCGAACCTTCAGCATCTCCTTTTCAGACAGGCTGAGAAGATCAAGTTCGTTGAAGCGCAATGTGTCGGCGCTAATTGTCGCGCCGGGCAGGAGGCGTAATAGCGCGCGCCCCACCGTTGATTTTCCAGAACCGCTTTCGCCAACAATGCCAAGGCGTTCACGGCCAAGAGTGAAGGATACGCCCCGCACCGCTTGCGCCTCAGACCCGCCATAGCGAATGCGGAGATTTTTGACGTCGAGAATGGTCTGTTCCATGAACTATCTCCGGTTCATCTGCTTGGGATCGAGCGCGTCCCGCAAGCCATCGCCCAGAAGATTGAACGCCAGGCTGACGGTGAGGATGGAGATCCCGGGAAATGTCACCAGCCACCAATTGTCCAGCATGTAGCGCCGTCCTGTGGCGATCATCGCACCCCATTCCGGCAGTGGTGGTTGGGCCCCGAGACCCAGAAAGCCAAGACCCGCGGCGGTGAGGATGACGGTCGCCATGTTGAGCGTGAGGCGAATGAGGACGGATGGCAGGCACATGGGCATGATCGACTTCATGATGATACGCACCGGTGACGCACCCTGAAGTCTGGCGGCTGCGATATAGTCAGCATTGCGAAATGTCATGGCTTCGGCGCGTGCGAGGCGAGCAATGGGCGGCCAGGAGGTGAGCGCAATGGCAATGATCGCATTGTTGAGGCTTGGGCCGAGCGCCGCAACAAATGCAAGCGACAGGATGAGGCTCGGAAAGGACAGGAATATATCGGTTATCCGCATCATGACGGTATCGAACTTACCGCCAAGATAGCCCGAAGCCGTGCCGATGATGAGACCGATGGGTCCAACGACGATGGAAACGAGGAAGATAATGGTGAGCGTGATGCGCGCCCCGAAAACAAGGCGGCTGAAGATATCGCGGCCTAGTTCATCGGTTCCAAACAGATGCCCGTCTCCCGGAGCCTTCAGCACATTTGTCAGGTCTTGAACATAGGGATCATGCGTAGCAAGCAGCGGCGCAAGAATTGCCGCCAGAATAAGAATGGCAAGTACGATCAGCCCGAAGGTGGAGGTGGGACTGCGAAGAAGGAAAAGCACGATATTCTTCATCGCATTCACGGAGGCTGGCAGTCTGATTTTCTCGGCATGCGCGGTCATCAGCGTGTCCTTGGATCGAAGAAGCGGTAAAGAATATCAGACAGAAGATTGAGCCCGATAAAGATGACGCCGACGATGAGAACGCAGGTCATCACCGCATTCATGTCGCCCGTGATCAGATTGCTGGTCAGATACTGACCAAAGCCGGGCCAGGCGAATACGGTTTCGATGAGCACAGCGCCCTCCAGCAATGAGCCGTAAGCAAGCGCCACGATGGTGACGAGCTGGACGCGGATGTTGGCGAAGGCGTGTCGCCAGATTGTTTGCCGGCTGGACAGTCCCTTGACGCGCGCCGTCGTCACATATTCCTGCCCCAGCTGGTCGAGCATGAAGCTGCGTGTCATTCGCGTGATATAGGCGGATGACGAATATCCCAACAGAGAAGCGGGCAGGATGAGGTGGTTGACGGCTGACCAGAAGACATCCATGTCACCAGCCATGAGGCTATCGATCAGTAGGAAACCGGTGCGCTCATCGACAAGCCCGATGTAAAACTGGTCCATGCGTCCGCTGCCGCCGACAAGATCGAGTTTGGCATAGAACACGATCAGCGCGATCATTCCCGTCCAGAAGATGGGCATGGAGTGGCCGAAAAGGCTGACCACACGCACGAGATGGTCTGGCCAGCGGTCTTTGTTCACAGCCGCAAAAACGCCCATCGGAACGCCAAGGCCAGCGCCAATCATGATGGCAAATGTTGCAAGCTCAATGGTGGCGGGCATGACATGCAGGATATCCTGAATGACAGGCTGACCCGTTCTGATGGACGTGCCGAAATTGCCGGTGAAGACATCACCGAGATAATAGAAGAATTGCTGCCAGACTGGCTTGTCCAGACCGAGCGAACGGAAAACCTGTTCATAGGTTTCGCGGGTGGCATCCTCGCCGACAATGGCGCGCACGGGATCGGCGGGCATCATTCGCCCGATAAAGAAGGTGAGCAAAAGCAGGCCAAGCAGCGTAATGGCAATGGTGCCGATTTGCCCGGCAACGCCGGCAAGGCGCGGGCTTCGAATGATCATCTGTCCTCCCTCTGCCAGTTCGCTTGAGGTGCGGACCTCATGTCTGACAAGTTTCGCAAAACCTGTCACATGTCATCTTATCTGTCAAGCAAGGGCTTGGGGTGATGAATCATGTCTCTGAAGGTTGATGGAGGCGCGGCGTGCATTGCAAGACGACGCGCATCTATTGCGCCTGCGTCTTGCAGTGGCATTGGTTGCGCTAGGGCTGTTTCCGGCGAAGCGCGTTAAGCTTTGTCTTCAGCATGGGCGGTTTTAGAGCGCAACAGCGCCTTGTACCGCTCGAGGCTTCCGCGCAAATGGATGCGCATCTGCTCACGCGCGCCGTCCGCATCGCCTTCAATGATCGCATCCACGATACGGGCATGTTCCTCCTGCAAATGGAGGTTATAGTCCTTCGGACGCGATCCTGGCTCTGCGCCCTGCAATTCACCGCGGGGGATGATGCCTGATCTGATGAGGCGCAGAAATTCGGGAAAACGCTGATTTTGCGTGGCTTCTGCGATCTTGAAGTGAAGGTCAAAATCCGCGTCACGGGTTGATTTACCCTCAGCAAGGCAGGCGGCAATGGTGTTATGAGCATCAAGAATGGCTTCGATCTGGGTTGCTGAGCGGCGCGAGGCGGCAAGCCCGGCAGACTCGACTTCAAACACTGTGCGCAGTTCCAGAAGTTCGATGACAGAGGAAATCCGCTCGGTCGTCAGGTCCTTGAAGGGCTCGTCCTTCGATTGCTGCACCTGAAGCGCGAAGACGCCCGCACCCTTGCGAGCCTCCACAAGGCCATCAGCGCGCAGGATCGCAATGGCCTCGCGTACGACTGTTCTGCTCACGGAATATTCACGGGTCAGTTCGCTTTCGCTGGGCAGCCTGTCGCCAGGGCGAAAAACGCCGCCAACCAGATCGCGCCGCAGCGCGGTGCTGATCTTGGCTGCGAGTGATGTTCCGCGCTCAATCGTGGTTGCAGCGTCCATATTTGCCTCACCTGCCTGTAACCTGTCTGGCATGTTAGCGACTCATCGCCGCAATGCAAGTTCTCTTGTCTATCTCAATTTCCACTCGCACGGTATGAGGGTTTACAGCGAGTGGAGCGCGCGCATACCCTAATATACGGCGATGACCCTAGCGCCTCGGCGCCGTTGGGTTGGGCGCTCTCTCAAGGAGGCCTGCCCGTTTGGGGCTTGAGGCTGTCCTATCAGTGGATGATACCGGAGCGGTCTGGATTGCGGTATCGTCGAACCCATCGCTTGAACCCGTGGACACGAATGTGGTTGAAACTTCTCGGGACCATAGGCCACCGGATGATGCGCGTGCGGATGCTGCGCTTCTGAAGTGGGTTTTAGGCGCGACAGCCCTCATCAGCGGTATCGTCAACGTTCTCTCGCTGACATCGCCTTTGTTCATGTTGCAGGTCTATGACCGGGTTCTGGCCAGCGGCAGCGTACCCACGCTGGTCGGCCTTGCCGTTCTCGCCGCCGCCATGTTCACCGTCCAGTGCGCGCTCGAAATCATTCGCGCACGGGTTTTGCTGCGGGTTGGCGAACTGTTCGATAACAGAATGTCGGGACGGGTGCATGATGCTGTCGTGCGTTTGCCATTAGTGTCGCGGCTGCCCGGCGATGGATTGCAGCCCCTGCGGGATATGGACAATATCAGGGGATTTCTGTCGGGGCAGGGGCCAACCGCATTTTTCGATCTGCCCTGGATGCCGCTATATTTGGCCATCTGCTTTCTGTTTCATTTCTGGATCGGAATGACGGCCCTGATCGGCGCGCTCGTTCTTGTTGCCGTCACGCTCATGACAAATGGTCTTTCGCGAAAGTCGGTGCGCGAGACGGTGGGCCACAATATGCGCCGCAATGCGCTGCTGGATGGAGCACGGCGCAATGCGGAAGTGGTGCAGGCCATGGGCATGGGCTCGCGCGTTGCAGAGCGCTGGCGCGTTGCGAATAGCAACTACCTTGCCGCCAACCGTGTAGCGGGTGATATTTCGAACGGGTTCGGCAGCGTGTCTCGAACGCTGCGCGTCATGTTGCAATCGGCAATCTTGGGCGTCGGCGCCTATCTTGTCATTCGTCAGGAAGCCACCGGCGGTGTGATGATCGCCAGTTCCATCATGATGGGGCGGGCGCTGGCCCCGGTCGATCTGATCATCGCAAACTGGAAGCCGTTTCTCATGGCAAGGCAGAGCTGGAGCCGTTTGCGAGAATTGCTTGCGCGTGTGCCGCAGTCTTCGCAGCATACGGTCCTGCCAACACCTTCAAGAGAGCTGAGAGCAGAGAATGTCACGATTGTGCCGCCCGGCCAAAAGATGCCGACCGTCGCGGGTTTGAATTTTGTGGTGGAGGCCGGAAGTGCGCTGGGAATCATCGGCGCTTCCGGCTCTGGAAAATCGACGCTGGTTCGTGCGCTGGTCAATGCCTGGGAACCCGGTTTCGGCAAGGTTCGGATTGATGGTGCAAGCCTTGATCAGTGGGATCCAGAGTTGCTTGGCCGCCATATCGGTTATCTGCCTCAGGGCGTGGAGCTATTCGATGGCACCATTGCCGAAAACATAGCCCGTTTTGAGAATGATCCGAATTCCAATGCTGTCGTGGAGGCCGCCACGGCCGCTGGTGCGCATGCCCTCATTCTCCGTTTTGAAAAAGGCTATGAAACCCCGATTGGCGAGGGCGGTTCAGCCCTTTCCGCAGGCCAGAGGCAGCGCATCGGCCTTGCGCGTGCGCTTTATCGGCAGCCTTTTCTGGTGGTCCTCGATGAGCCCAATGCCAATCTGGATGCGGAGGGAGAAGCCGCTGTCGTCAATGCTATCGCCGCAGTGCGTGCACGCGGCGGCATCGCAGTCGTCGTCGCGCACAGGCCAAGCGCCATCGGCGCGGTTGACCATGTGCTGGTCATGGACGGTGGTCGCCAGCAAATGTTCGGCCGGCGCGACGATGTTCTTTCGAAAGTGTTGAAAGACAGCGCCCCGGCGCGTGTTGCGCCCAAGGGTTTTCCTGTGGTGGCTTACGGCGCCAAACCACTGCGTCCCTCCATGCAGAAGCCAACCCCTGAAGGAAACGCTGGATCGAAGCCTGTCGACGTGAAGGAGCGCGATGATGCGTAACGCTGAACCTTTCAATGTCTCCCGTTCCATCTGGCGCCATATCATCGGTGGCGGTGTCGCGGGTGTTGTGCTGGTCGGAGGTGCCGGGGCCTGGGCTGCCGCCACCTCGCTTTCTGCAGCCGTGGTTGCTCAAGGCCATTTCGTCGTCGGCTCCCATGTAAAAACCGTGCAGCATCCAACCGGCGGAGTTGTTGGCGAAATCCTCGTTCAAGATGGCGACTATGTGAAAGCCGGGACGCTCCTCATGCGGCTCGATGCAACGCAGACCCGTGCCAATCTCGCAATCGTCACAAAACGCCTGGATGAGATGATGGCGCGAATGGCCCGGCTTCAGGCGGAGCAGGATCACCGGGCGCAGCTTGTGTTTCCTGCGGACCTTCTGGCGCGCGAGGATAATCCGGATGTTGCTGCTGCTATCAGTAACGAAACACAGCTTTTCGAAGCGCGCAGGCAGTCGCGAAGTGTCAAGCGGGCACAGCTCCTTGAGCGGATCACGCAATTCGAGCACGAGATTGACGGGCTGAAGGCGCAAGAGTTGGCTTATGAAGAGGGACTGCGGGTCCTCACCACGGAAATCTCAGCCCTCAGTTCCCTCAAGCAAAAGGGCATCGTTTCGGATCAGCGGCTCAACGGCCTGAAAACGCAGGCCGCGACATTTGGCGGGGAGCGGGGCGAAAAAATCGCGTTTCAGGCACAGGCGGCCGGACGCATTCTGGAGACAAGACTTCAGATCCTTCAGATCGATCAGGACCTGAAATCCGAAGTTGGACGGGAACGCAGTGAGATACAGGCGCAGATGGGGGAGTATGTCGAACGTCGCATCTCGGCTGAAGACAGCCTGAAGCGGATCGATATCATCGCTCCGCAGGCTGGCATCGTTCATCAACTTGCTGTTCACACGGTGGGCGGGGTCATAAGCCCTGCACAGGCGATCATGTCGATCGTGCCGGATGATGATCTTCTTTCGCTCGAGGTGCAGATCGCTCCCAAAGATATCGACCAGGTCCGTCTTGGGCAGCAGGCCATGCTTCGCATGTCTGCTTTCAGCCAGAGAACCACTCCGCAACTTCAGGCACATGTAACGCGCATTGCCGCCGATCTTGATGCAGACGAGCGAACCGGAGCGCGTTACTATTTAGTGCATCTTTCGGTTGATGAAGCCGAAGCGCAAAAATTCACGAATTTGAGGATCGTTCCAGGCATGCCAGCAGAGGCAATGGTGAAAACACAGGACCGGACCGCGCTTTCCTACCTGGTGAAGCCGTTCGAAGATCAAATCATGAGGGCGTTCAGAGAGGAGTAATGCCCATGGATTTACAGGGGTTATGTGCAAAAATTGGCAAAATTGCGAGAATTTAGCGGTAAAAAATCATACTTTTAAGTATAGCCAAATAAATTAAATTTAGTAAAATCTAAAGTGACTCTATGTATTCATTAGGTTATTTAGCATTTCCGGTTTCTGTTAACTTCGTTGAAACAATAATAGTAATATAACCTGTCATCACTGACGCTTCATGACGAAGTAAGTCCTGTTCCGGAAGCACGATGTAACTCGCCTGCTTGTCAAAGAGCCGGGCAGGTGTGTTGGCCGGTTTGCTCAAAGTAAATTCCGGGGTGTCATGTCTTTTCTCAAAAAAGCGAAAATCAGCACTAAGATTCTTTCATTTGTTATCATTGTTGCACTCACAGGTTTAATTGGTGTCGGTGTCGTCTCAATGAACTATAAGAGTGCCGATACGAACTATTCTGATTTCATCGCGAGAAACGTGATGGGCTCAATGGAACTGGTGCGTGCCAATACAGCGATTGTTTCTGTTGGTTATTCAGCGACACTCGGGCTGGTGTTGCTTGAGCAATCCGGTGATACGGAGAAACTGGAAAAAAGCTTTAAGTCTGATCTGGACCTCATCGTTATGCGCCTTGAAGAGGCAACGAAGCGATTGCCGGAGTTGGCGAGCGACATGGGCTCGCTCATTACCCGGGTCAAAACGATTGGCGAAACGGGCAACAAGGTATGGAGCAGCGCCAAGGCTGGTGATTTTAAGACTGCGCGCAAGCACCTGACGGAAGTCGGTCCGATGATCGCGCAATGGCGTGCAGATCTTCGTGCCGTCACCGACAGCAATCTAAAGCTCGTGGATGAGAAGAAAGTTGAGCTGGCAGCTCAGACGAATTCCACCATCCTGACATCTATTGTGACGCTGGGTGTCTTCTTTTTGATGGCGATTTTCGGCGCACTCTTTGTGTCTGCACGCGGCATCACAAAGCCAATCGAGCAGTTGCGTGAGCGCATGGTTTCGCTGGCCGCAGGTGAGACTAAGGAGGAAGTGGCCGGGCTTGATCGTGGTGACGAAATTGGCCACATGGCGCGCGCCGTCGCTGTCTTCCGCACGAGCGCCGTGGAGCGTCAGCGCCTGGAAGATGAAACCGAGGCCAACCGTAGCCGCTCTGAAAAAGAACGGATTGCTCACGAACAGCAAAAGGCAAAGGAAGCCGCAGACACCAGCTTCGCAGTCGAAAATCTGGCAGCGGCTCTTGCGCGTCTTTCGGATGGTGATGTTGCCTATCGCATCAATCAGCCCTTTGCCGAGCATCTCGATGTGGTTCGATCCAATTTCAACGCATCCGCTGTAAAACTCCAGTCCGCTTTGACCCGCGTGGCAGACAACGCCCGTGCTATCGATGCCGGTGCCAATGAGATCCGCGCAGCCGCTGACGACTTGGCGAAACGCACCGAGCAACAGGCCGCATCCGTGGAAGAAACAGCGGCTGCACTCGAGCAGATCACCACGACCGTCCATGACTCGACCAAACGTGCGCAGGAGGCCGGCCATCTGGTTGCCAACGCGCGCAGCGGTGCAGAGCAATCTGGCGTCGTCGTGCGCAAGGCTGTTGTGGCCATGGAGCAGATCGAGAAATCTTCCTCGGAAATCTCCAACATCATCAGCGTGATCGACGAAATTGCCTTCCAGACCAACCTTCTTGCATTGAACGCCGGTGTTGAAGCTGCGCGTGCTGGTGAAGCGGGCAAGGGCTTTGCGGTTGTTGCGCAGGAAGTTCGCGAACTTGCTCAGCGTTCCGCAAATGCCGCGAAGGACATCAAGGCGCTGATCAACACATCGAACACTCAGGTTCAGCAGGGTGTGCAACTGGTTGGTGAAACTGGCCGGGCGTTGGAAAACATCGTCTCTGAAGTGCAGGAAATCAACCGTCACGTGGTGGCGATTGTGGATGCCGCTCAGGAACAGTCATCTGGACTGGCGCAAATCAATGGCGCAGTAAACCAGATGGACCAGGATACGCAGAAAAATGCGGCAATGGTGGAAGAGCAGACAGCTGCCAGCCATGGCCTGGCCCGTGAAGCTGCTTCGCTGAATGATCTGCTTGGCCAGTTCAAGCTGCAAGGTGGCAGCTCCGAAGCTCCGGTGCGCATGGTGACGCAGACTGAACGTCCGGTTCAGTCCCCAGCCCGCGCTCTGAGCCGCAAGGTTGCGACTGCCTTCAACGGCAATGCTGCTGTCAAGTCCGAGTGGGAAGAGTTCTAAGAAGCTCGTATCCTCTATCGAGACATGAAACCCGCCCGCGCTTGTCACGGGCGGGTTTCGTTTGGATTGCGGTCACAGCACGCCCCATGCGCGGAAGCGCCCACGGCCGGTCATTTCTCGCAATTCCAGCTGGTTGGCGAGGCCAACGGCACCCTGTGGTGTCGTTCCAAGAGCCTTGACGATCATTGACGTGGAGACGACGGGACGTGAAAGCACAAGAGCGATCAGCTCTGGCAGACGCGAATTGGAGCGCCGCCCCACGAGCTTTCGCTCGATGCGGTTCTTGGCCTGCAACAGTCGATCATGTTCCTTCAGCCCGAGCGTCGCGGCTTCATGAATGGCATCCAGAAAGGCGATCAAGCGGTCCGACGCGGTCCTTGTGTTTCGACGCTCCCTGGAAATCGCACGCAGACCAACACTCATCGTAAGGAGATGGGCCTGTGTCAGCCCTTCCTCGCGCAGCAGGGCGGATGCGAGCTGCCGTCCAAGCCATGGGCTGCGCTGCAAGACTTCCAGTCTCTGCCACGCGTCCAGCGCTATGGCCGCTCGCAGAGTGGCTGGCAAGCCGATGCTACCCTGGAGCACGGTGCGCCATTCATTCAGTCTGTCCGTCTCGTTCCAGTCAGGATCGCGGGTGAGCGAAGAGGCCAGAGCTTGAGGTGGTGTCTTCTTGTCTTTCGTTATGGTGTCGAGGGTTGCCGAGCTTCGTGCGATCAGCCGGTCGATGGTAGACATTTCATCGTTGAGGGCACTGTCGTCTGGATCGTCATTTTCAACGTCCAAGATATCCGCTGGCACGACATCCCGCGCGATTGTCGCGTCGTGTTCAAGTTCTTCGCCGCGTAGTCGGGAAAGGCCGGTGGGGCTCAGCGCCCAGATGGGTTCATGACTGAACATTCGTCTGCGCGCGCGCAAAATACGGCTGGCGATGACGATCTCATGGGTTGGCGCACGGATATCCATATGGGCGTCATGGAGAACGAGGTCTTCGATGTGAACAAGCTCTCCGTCGACCCAGAGAGATGACACAGCCTCGTGAAAATCCTGCCTTTCCAGAAAGCCTTCTCGGAACGGCGACTGGGAAACACGTTCATCCAGCCGCGCAACCGCTTCCGTTGCGCGGGCCACGGGTAACATCAGTTGAGAAAGTGGCAGTCGGTCCACATCGTAGAGCATGAATTCTGATAGGTGACGCGTGAAATGAAAGCAATTTGTTCTTTGGCTTTCATATGGTTTTACCCTGTTTTCAGTTCGCCGACAGAACAATCTTTGCTTCGAAACCGTCGCTGCGCCCTGTGGCGGGAGAAAGAAGGTGAAGCGATCCATTCATTTGCTGCACCAGATGGTGGACGATGGCCAGCCCGAGGCCAGAGCCGCTGGCCTGCGTTGCACCGCGTGTGAACCGCGTCGTCAGCTTCGGCAACAGGGCCTTGTCGATGATGGGGCCGTGGTTGACGACGCTCAGCGAATTATCGTTGCCGATGGATATGTCCACCGGGGTGCCTGCCGGGCTGTGAACCAGCGCGTTTTCGACCAGATTGCGCACCACAATGCCAAAGGCGTCGGGATTAATCATGCCGTGAAGTTGTCCATCGCTCTTTAGGTGAAACTGAAGGCGTTTGGCCCCTGTCTCCGAGCGGGCCATATCTTCGAGAACCAGTTCAACGATATGTGCAAGATCGGTCTCTGTGCCCGATGTGCCGATGCCTGCTTCAGCCCGCGACATTTGCAGCAACTTTTCCGCCAGTTGGGCCAGATGTGACAGCGAGCGTTCGATCTGGTCGACACGCGGTTTGAATTCACCCGGAATATCGGCCTGTAATCGTTGGGCCTGGGCCAGAGCGCCAGCAATGGGAGTTCGAAGTTCGTGGGCGCTGTTAGACGCGAAAGCGCGCTCGGACTCCAGCGCAGCCCGCAACCGTTCCAGCAGCAGATTGACCGAGCGTGCGATGGGGTGCAGTTCGGCAGGTAAATGCGCATCACCGACGGGCACCATATTGCCGCTGTCCTTGCTGCTGATGTCATCCCGCAAGCTCTGGACAGGAGCCAGCGTTCGCCGCACCACGAGAATGACAGCAATCATGCTTGCGGGAATGAGGAGAAGCATGGGCAGGATGAGAGCGGTCCCGGCCTCCATGATGGCTTCGCGGCGATTGGCGAAAGCATCCGCCATCTGCAGATAAAGCCCTCCATCTGAGGTCACCACCGTATAGATGCGTTGCGTTGCCGTGTCCGCAAAGCCGGGAGAAAGAGGCACATCGAAAGGCTCGGCCGGACTGTCATGGGAGTGAAGAAGAACTTCGCCCTCGCGGTCGCGCACCTGATAGGTCAGATATTCCTCACCCCCGGCCGGTTGAACCAATCGGCGCTCCGCCTCCGGGCTGCGTTCATTGAGATCGTCGGCGATCAGCGGCAGAAGTCTGTCTGCTGTTTCCTGCACGCCACTATCGAAAATTTCGGCAAACTCGTCCTGCATCACCATGATGCCGAGCGACGATGCGATGAGCCAGGACAAGACGACCACGCTCGTCAGCGCCGTCACCAGGCGGCGTGTCATGCTGTCGCTGCGTTTCATACGTTTATCTGATTGTGTAACCGAGGCCACGCACCGTCTCCACCCTGTCGGCACCTATTTTCTTGCGCAATCTGCTGACATAGACCTCAACCGTATTGCTCTCTATTTCCGCCCCGAATTCATAAAGCGTCTCATGCAGTTGCGCCTTGGAAACAACGGCTCCGGGGTGCTCGACCAGTTTTTCCAGCACGGCCCATTCCCGCGCGCTCAGCGTCATCGCGGTGCCGTTGACGGTGATGTTGCGCGCGACCTGATTGATTTCGATGCCGGGCAGTTTGACTACAGGCGCTGAACGGCCTTCATAGCGGCGTGATACGGCGAGCATGCGCGCGGTCAACTCCCCGAGATTGAAGGGTTTGACGAGATAGTCATCGGCCCCGGCATTCAAGCCTTCAATACGGTCGGACACCTGATCATGGGCAGTGAGAATGATCACTGGTGTGGGATCGTTGCGTTTGCGCAATGCTCGTAGAATTGAAAGACCTTCTCCATCCGGCAATCGCAGGTCAAGAAGGATCAGGCCGTAGTCGACGGTCTCCGTTGCCGCACTGGCATCTCCCACGGTCTTGAACCAGTCCACTGCATGGCCTGCCGCTGCTACGTGGTCGCGAAGCGCTTCACCCAAAACATAGTCATCTTCCACAAGCAGAACACGCAAGCATACCTCGCTTTCAGGCCTGAATATTTCAGGCCATGAATATTGGGTATGCTGCGCGTTTTGTTCCGTCAAGCACGCTATCATCAGGCGCTGGGCCGGTGCCTGCATCCACTGAACACATCCAGTGCCGGATCGTAAACCGTGGTGGATATGTTCATCATGCCAAGAATGCTGTGAAAGAAGTCGTCATGAGAGCGCCCACCCGCTTGCGCTTCTTTCATCATGCAGCTGGCATCCAGCCCCATGGACTTTGCAAAATCATCATCGAACCACACGATGAACGGGACGTGGGTCTGTTCCGATGGCGCTAGCAAGTAGGGCGCGCCATGGAGGTAGATGCCGTTCTCGCCGAGCGATTCTCCATGATCGGAGGCGTAGATCATGCCTGTTGCAAGCTTGTCCGACCGCGCCTTGAGCTTGTCGATAACACTTGCCAGAAAATGGTCTGTGTAGAGGATTGTGTTGTCGTAAGCGTTGACGATCTCGGTGTCCTTGCAGTCCGGCAATTCGGCGGTCTGGCAATCGGGTGTGAACTTTTTAAACTCGTCGGTGTAGCGCAGGTGATAGGTCGGGCCATGGCTTCCCAACTGGTGGAGTACGATGACACTGTCCTTGGTGACACCATCGAGCCAGCTGTCCAGGCGATCAAGAAAGATGTCGTCGCGGCATTCACCCGTCGTGCAGAACTTTGGATCGAGTGCGGCGGTAAGATCGAAATAGGGCACCCGGTCCGCCACGTTCTTGCTTCCGGTATTGTTGTCCCACCAGCGCGCATCAACGCCGGCATGGACCAGAACATCGAGCACATTCTCGTTTGAAAGTGCCTTGCTGTGGCTGTATTCAGAGCGCGTAAAGCGCGAGAACATGCAGGGTATCGAGATTGCTGTCGCCGTGCCGCAGCTCACGGTGTTCGGGAAGTAGACGACGTTGCGTTTCTTGAGTTCGGGGTTCGTCTCCCGGGCATATCCGTTAAGCGAAAAGTTGACTGCACGGGCGGTTTCACCCGCGACAATAACTGTGATGCGGGGCTTGGTCACGCCGCCCAGTGCTGGCATGACCTTGGCGTCCAGTCCCGTCGGAGAAACGGTGAGTTTCGCTTCCTGATCGGCTTGTGAGAGATAACGCACTGTCGAAGAGATGGGCGTCACTGGATTAAGGCTTTTAAGGATGTCCTTGTGCTGGCGAACTGCCGTCGTGAATGTTTTGGAATTTGCTGCAGCAACCGAAAAGACGACCGCGAGACAGCCGATGATGCTGATCGTGTTCCACAGCACCTTACCGAAAAAAGGCCGGTGGTCGATCTTCACAAACGCTAGAAGAGCGATGGGGATGCCCGCAAAAATTGCGATGTGGAGCGCAAAGGCAGGCGTTATCAGGTTGCCAGCTTCCGCCTGAGTGGTCTCGAAAGCATTGCGCACCATGTCAGTGTCGATGACGGCACCGAACCGGTCCATAAACCACGAAGACACGACGGCAATTGTGATCAACGCCGCGAAGATGGGTTTGGTCAGATATTTGACCGACATGAAGATAAAGATCGCTGAAAACGCGGCGCTCATGGCGATGTAAAGACCAAATATAGCAACGGGATAGGCTGACAGATACGTATTCACCTTGGCCCAGAACGTATGGTTTGTCACAAACAGCAGATAAAGCGAAGTCGCAATACTCAGCGTTACGCTGCCGATGACTGGCCGCCGGATGCTACGTCCGCTTTTGAGTGTCTGGTATGATAGTGCCATAGGTTTGACTTTCCGCTGCTTGTGCATTCACTGCTGCGGATGTGTCATGTACCTGACATGAAGCTGAACGTTGCTAGAGGGAGCCTTTGTGAAAGGCAAATGCTCATCTGATGAGCGTTTTAACGATTGTTAAAATCTACCCTTCAAAACGTGCCGTATTTCTTTGTTTTCATATCTGTACATTCAAACTTACGTGATCTCCCCGGACGCACCGTTCTGCTGTTGCCGGATGGTACCCGTTCTCGCGCTAGAAATGGAACTCAGATGGCTTCGCTGCTCTTTTCGAAAACACTGATTTCGATGTCTCTCCTGTTTCCTCTTGTCGCCTATGCAAGCGAGGATCTGCCGAGCCGAGACCAGATCGCGTTGATGGCGCAAATCAAGAAAAGCGATATGGCCGGCGTTGCCCGAAAGACGAGGGATGTGGACGCTCGTCCCGCCTCTCCGGGGGAAATCGTGATTACTTACATCAAGGGGCAGGGGGTCGAAACGCGCTCCCGGCCTGCCGAGAAGGGCGATTGGGTGGTGCGCAATCGCTGCGAGGAAACCGGCAACGAGGAAATTCTGGTCAAGGCGCGTAATTTCGCGGACCGTTATGGTGAGCCTCTGTCGGAAGCCGATGCTGCTGGATATCGGGCCTTCAGGCCCAAGGGAAAAAATATGAGCTATTTCATCGTGAGTGATGAGATCGGTCCGTTCAACTTCAGAGCGCCGTGGAACGAGGTCATGATCGCCTTGCCCGGTGATGCCATCGTGCAGGTTGAGGCAGATGAGAGCGATACATATCGCGTGGCGGCAGAAGCCTTTCGCTGCACCTACGAGATCGTCAGTCCGCCCAGGATGATAATTGATGCGGCTATGCGGTAATCAGGCCAGAAACTCGATCAGCCGCCGCTCATCGGCTTTCAACCCGGCGATGGGCTTCAAGTCGCTCGCCAATATTTTCTCAAGCCGCTTCACGGATTTTTCCTCCGTTGCAATATCCAGCACATCGGGGTGAACGTAGCTTTTGCGGCAAATGGCGGGCGTGTTGGAAAGTTCTTCGGATGCAGCCACGCACATTCCCTTGATTGTGGGTCGTTCCGCGCTGTTCAGCGCGCGCGTTGCGTTCCCGAAGGCCGCGAGCGTCCCGCCCCAGGTTCTGAAAGTCTTTGCGGATATTCCTTCACCCGCGCTTTGGGAGATATAGGCATTGAGCGCGCTGGAATCGACAGGGTGCACAAGACCGCTCTCATCCTGCCAGACAAAGAGTTGCCTGCCGGGAAGGTCTGCGATGTTCTCGAGAATCCGCTGGAGCCGAGGGTGTTTGAGCTTGCGCTGGACGCGCTGACCACCCTTTGCGGCAAATCGCAGCTCGATCGTTTCTCCGAACGAAACGTGCTTCTTCAAAAGTGTCGTGGCGCCGTAGGTTCCATTTGTCTCAAGATAGGTCTTGTTGCCGACGCGCAAGTGAGCGGCATCGAGCAGCAACACAAGCGCGGCAAGTGTTGCCTCAGGCCCGTAGCTATTTGTCGAAAGATCAGCAGTCGCACGTCTGCGTATTGCAGGCAAAGCTTCGCCGAATGTCTTGAGCTGATAGAATTTGTTCTCGCCCCGCAGCGTGTGCCAATCAGCATGATAGCGGTATTGTTTGCGGCCTCTCACATCAAACCCGGTGGCCTGAAGATGCCCAGACGGATCGATGCAGATCCAGACCCGTTCATAGGCGGGCGGCACGCCGAGAGATTTTAGCCGTGTCAGCTCGATCTTGTCAGACAAAAGGCCGCCATCGGGAAGCCTGTATGAGAAGCCCTTGCCGCGACGCTCGCGGGTGATGCCGGGCTCCTGATCGGTGACATATGTCAGCCCAACTTTTTTCAGAATGCGAATTGGAAGCTGGTTCATGTGTTTTTATTGCTCCTCACCTTTGAGAGCAATAATGCGCCCGATTGGCATCCGTTCCCGCCAGGGTGGGGCAAGATGAGAGCGGTTTGCGTCCGCTCTCATCGTTTGTTTATTCGGTCAGGCGCCCGGTGCGAGTTTTAGAATTTGGGACTTTCCGCCGCCGCGCTGCTCTGTCACGGCATAGACAGCGCCATCGTCACCAATCTTCACGTCACGGATTCGCGCTTCCAGCGGAAAGCGGCCTTCTGAGACGACATTGTCGTTTTCCATCTTGAGGACAACGAGTCCCTGGCTCACAAGCCCGCCAATGATGAGCGAACCTTTCCATTCAGGAATGGCGTCGGAGTTGTAGGCGGCCATGCCGGAAGGGCCGATCACTGGGTCCCAGTAATAGGTCGGCTGTTCCATGCCTTCTTTAGCCGTCAGGCCTTCGCCAACCGCGCCGCCGCTATATTCCATGCCGTAGGTTATGACAGGCCAGCCATAGTTGAGACCGGCTTTTGGCAAGTTCAGCTCATCGCCACCCTTGGGACCATGTTCCACGGTCCATAGACGCCCCTGCCCATCGACCACTGCGGACTGGACGTTGCGGTGACCGTAGCTCCATATCTCAGGCAGCGCATCTTTTTGGTCAACAAACGGGTTACCGTCGAAGGCCTTGCCGTCCTTATCAATGCGGAAGACCTTTCCAAGTCCGCTGCCAAGATCCTGAGCCTGCACGCGAGGCTCCTTGTCCGAGCGCTCTCCAACCGTGACGTAAAGCTCACCCTTTGGCCCGAAGGCGAGGCGGGATCCGAAATGCTTGTCGCCATCATAGGTCGGCGTCTGGCGGAAAATCACCTTCGTGTCTTCAAGAACGGCGTTGCCGCCGCTTTCCATAAGCTTGGCGGAGGCAACGGAAGTGCCGTTGCCGCCATCCCGGGGTTCGGAAAAGGAGAAGTAGATCATTTTTGAGGTATCGAAATCCGGCGCGAGTGCGATATCCAACAGGCCACCCTGACCGTCTGAGGCCACTTCCGGAAGACCTTCAAGCGCTTTTCCAGCCTTGCCATCGGCTACGATGTGCATCGCCCCGTCTTTTGCAGCCACAAGCATACGCCCATCCGGCAGGATTTCCATCGACCACAAATGTGGGAGATCATCGGCGATAACCGTTTTGACGAGCGATGGCATTTTTTCAGGCTGCGCTGCGCGTGTCTGCCCCTCGAATGCGGGTTTCTGGTCAGGCGCGTTTGCCGGTTTCGTTTCTGCCGGGGCAGGCGTTTGAGCCTGAGCGGTCTGTGCCAGAGGTGCTGCGAGGCACATTGAAAGAATGGTTGATGTCAGCAGGTGTTGAGCGCGCGTCATTGGTCTCCCTTCCGTCAGCTTTGCTTGAATCAAACATGTGGGGAGATTTTTCGTTCAACCCATGGGTTTCAATAAAACTTGATTCCAATGTGTAAATAATAGGGTGCTTATATATGGTGGGTGAAAAGTAGTGGGGAACATAAAACCTTTCAGCGAGTTAAGCGGTGTCGCAAATCTTGGGAGGCCCGCATGCAAGTTCTTGATAACAGGGAAATCGAATCTACGGAGATCAAGCCGATCCTGAGCGTCGAGGATTTTTGCCGCCGCTACCGGCTGGATGAAAGCGAAGAGTCCCGCTTGCGCACGCTGTTCGGCGACTTTGCGTCCCGACACGAACTGCTGATGAATGCGCAACGCAAGCCAAACTTTCGATGATACGCGTCAGGTGGGGTCACCGCCCAAAATCATGAAGACATCATAGCGGGTCGTTTTACCGAGAAGCTGATGCGAAGGTTTTCTGATGCCTGGCATCGGCTCTGCGCGTGCTGGCCATTTGAGAACAACGCGTTTCTTCGCATGGGCAAGCGCAATTTTCATCAACTCAGTCTGATCCGGGTCGGCCCCGACCAATTCCCGCAGAACACGCATTTCCTTTTTGACCAATGCCGTATTCTGCCGGGGAGGGTGCATGGGGTCAATCACGACAACCTCTGGCGAGAGCGTGGGGATCAACATGCGTGAATCGCCATGAAGCAGCGTCATTCTGGAGACGATCTCCCGATAGATGCCTCCTTCCGCATCGGCGCGAGCGATCGCATCCTTGAGCAATGCATGCATATCTGGCGATCTCTCGATCAAGGTCACTTCGGCCCCTAAAGACGCCAGCAAGAACGCATCTCGTCCGAGGCCCGCCGTTGCATCCACGATTGCGGGCGTTTTGCCGTTCTTCAAACCGGCTGCCTTTGCCAGCGCCTGCCCACGTCCTTCACCAGACCGCAAGCGGTGGCCAACGGCACCGCCCACGAAATCGATGATGAAACTGTCTTCTCGATCTTTGTTTGTCATCGTCATCTCAAAACGGGCAAGGCACGGTAAAGCTTACATCACGACCATCAGGATGGCGGAAGCGGATGCTTTGCGCATGCAGCAGCAACCGATCAGACGCCGCAAGCGCATCTGCCTGCGCGTAAAATTCATCACCCAGAATGGGGTGGCCAATGGCTTTAAGGTGGACACGCAATTGATGCGTTCTGCCCGTCAACGGATGAAGCTGCAACCGCGTCGCCGGTAAAGAAAGACGCTCAAGCAGCGCCCAATCAGTCTGGGCCTGTTTGCCCGTCTCATGATCAACGCGGTGCCTTGGCTTATTGTCGGGATCAATGGCAAGCGGCAGATCGATATGCCCGGTTTCGCCGTCAATATGGCCCCAGACCACAGCGATATAGGTCTTGTTCGTCGCTCGATTTTCGAACTGCGAGGCCACGCTCGCATGGGCACGGCGATTGAGGGACATCAGCACAATGCCGGAGGTGTCCTTGTCCAACCGGTTGATCATCAATGCCTTCGGGAATTGCTGTTGAACCCTTGTCGCAAGGCTATCGGAAAGCGCGGGATCACGGCCCGGAACCGACAGCAGCCCGCTGGGCTTGTCCAGAACGAGCAGGTCGTCATCCTGATGAATGATGGAAACATACGGCTCCATCGGGGGATTGTAGATCGGGTTCGCAAGCTCAGATGTCATGCTGCCTCATAGCATGGATTTGACCGTTGGCCAGTGGCGGCTTACCGCTCAAGGAAGCGGAATGGTAACACGCCCGCTGGTGAGGTCCATCACCATTCGCGCAACATCCTCTGCACTGGAAACCGGTATGGAGAGGCTCAATTTGGCGCCGAGATCGGTAAAGGTTTCCGCCGTGATCGTCAGGTGTGAAACGGCTGTGAGCCTGGATTTGACCAGTGCCAGATCAGAGAAGCCGCATTCGATTTCTGTTGAGAGTGTCGGGATGACGAGTGTCTTCTCACCGTTTCGCAGACATGTCGCAGCGGTGCCGCCGTAGGCCCGCATCAAGCCGCCGCTGCCCAGAAGAATGCCGCCGAACCATCGGGTGACCACTACCGCGATGCAATCGAGTGATTGCCCGTCTATTGCCTGTAAAATGGGTTTGCCCGCTGTCCCGGAGGGTTCGCCATCATCGCTGAAGCGGTAGACCTGCCCAACCCGCCATGCCCAGCAATTGTGGGTCGCTGTGGCATCGGAGTTCTGGTCGATGAATTGTCTGGCAGCATCTTCATCCGCAACCGGACTTGCGAAGGCGATGAAGCGACTTTTCTTGATCTCTTGCGAGAAGGTTTCAGGGCGATTGAGCGTGAACATATCAGGTCAATAGCGCATGTACCGCCACTGGCAAATCGGTATAAGGCGTAGGGAATTCAATTGCGTTGGAAATCCTATGATGCACGGCAAGCAAGTGACAATCGTCGGCGGTGGGCCTGCCGGACTTATGGCGGCTGAAATAGTGTCGGCAGCCGGTGTTGGCGTGACTGTGTATGAAGCCATGCCGACCGTTGCCCGCAAGTTTCTCATGGCCGGTAAATCCGGTTTGAACATCACCCATGCCGAGGCGTATGATGCTTTCACGACCCGGTTTGGCAGTGCGCAGGGCAGACTTCGGGAAGCATTGGACGATTTTACGCCCGATATGCTGCGCGCATGGGTGCTTTCTCTTGGACAGGAAACGTTCATCGGCACATCCGGGCGCGTGTTTCCTGTCTCCATGAAGGCCTCGCCGCTGTTGCGAGCCTGGCTGCAACGGCTGGAAGCGCAGGGCGTGGACATCAAAACGCGGCATCGTTGGACGGGCTTTGCAGGCGACGCGCTGGCATTTGAAACACCGGCAGGAAACATCACCGTCAAAGGCGATGCGGTCCTGCTGGCCCTTGGTGGGGCAAGCTGGCCGAAGCTGGGGTCAAACGCCGCATGGGTGCCGTGGCTCCGGGAAAAGGGCGTGGTCATCAATGATTTTCAACCCGCCAATTGCGGTTTCGATACGCTCTGGAGCGATCATTTCCGGGAACGTTTCGCAGGCTTGCCCGTAAAGTCGGTGGCTGTTACCTCACAAGCCGGGCGGATTGAGGGTGAATTTGTGGTGACGCGGCACGGCGTCGAGGGCAGTCTGATCTATGCGCATGCGGCAGCGATGCGCGATGGTTTTCGAGACGGTGAGAAGCCAGTCCTGCTGGTTGATCTGACACCGGGACGAACCGAGCAGCGTCTTGCGAAGGACCTTGAGCGCCACCCCCGCAAGGATAGTCTTTCCAACAGACTGCGCAAGGCCGTTGGCCTTTCTCCGGTCAAAATCGCATTGCTGCGGGAGCATCAATCTGAGCTCGCCACGATGTCTGCGCAAGACCTGGCGCGATTGATAAAGGCCCTGCCAATCACACTCGAATCACCACGTCCTATCGCCGAGGCAATTTCGAGCGCGGGTGGAATCGACTGGGGTGAAATCGACCCATGTTCGATGCTGACGAAAGTGCCCGGAATATTTGCCGCCGGAGAGATGCTGGACTGGGAAGCGCCAACAGGCGGATATCTCTTAACTGCTTGTTTTGCTTCGGGTAAATTTGCCGCCAAGGGAGTTTTGGACGCGCTTGTGAGGGCGGGATAACCATATAGTGTGATCTGTATTGCGTACTTTAGAAAAAAACGCTTGATAAGTGACTTCGGATCAAGTGGTAAGATCAGTTAATGTGCTTGTTTGACTGAAGCTGCGATGGACGGAAGTTTGCGCTCCCATTGGTGACATGAATGACTGATTTTTCTGGAGTGGGCCAATGGCCTATCGGCGGCGGCGAGGCTGGCGCGCTTGTGCGTGCATTTGATTGGTCCAGGACGTCGCTTGGCCCCATATCGTCATGGCCCGCCAACCTTCGCCACAAGGTGAATTCCGTCGTCAATTCACCGATCCCACAAGTGCTAATGTGGGGCAAAGACCACGTCATGATTTACAATGACGGCTATATCGAGATCGCCGGGAGCTATCATCCCAGAGCGCTCGGCGGTACTGTGCCGGATATATGGCCCGAAATTTGGGACTGGAATAGCGCTATTCTCGAAGCCGGCTTTCGCGGTGCCGTTCAGTCATTCCGCGACCAGACGCTGGTTTTGAAGCGCAACGGACTGCCAGAAGATGTCGTGTTTGACCTGTTTTACACGCCTATCCACAATGATGGCGGTACGGTTGATGGCGTTTTGTGCACCGTGCTTGAAAACACCGACAAGGTGAAAGCCATTTCTGATCTTGCCGCCAGTCGGGAAGAGCTCAGCAGGCTTACCGATGCCCTCCCTATTCTTGTCGGCTTCATTGACAGGGATCATGTCTACAGGTTCGCCAATCAGGGTTATCTGAACTGGTTCAATTGGCGCCCGGAGGACGTTCTGGGCCAAAAGGCTGTTGACGTCGTTGGAGAGGCTTTTTATCAGGCCCGCCTGCCGTTCATCAATCGTGCAATGGCAGGAGAGACCGTCATCCATGATGCCGATATTCGGCGTCCGGACGGCACACTGTGTGCGGTCGAGATACGCCATGTTCCCCGCTACACGGCAAAAGGCGATGTTGATGGTTGTTATGTGCTGATCATCGACATCGACGCTCGTAAACGCGTCGAGACCGAGCTTCAGATCAGCAACAACAGGTTCAGGGCGGCAGTCAATGCGGTCCACGGTGTCTTGTGGACGAACAGCCCTGACGGCAAGATGCTTGGCGTCCAGAGCGGCTGGGCTGGACTGACAGGCCAGACACTTGACGAGTATCAGGACTATGGCTGGGCAAATGCCGTGCACCCTGACGATCAGGAAGGCTCGATCCGCAGTTGGAACGAAGCTGTTGCGGCTAAATCCACCTATCTCTGGGAACACCGGGTCCGCCGACATGACGGCGTTTATCGCACTTTCACCATCAGGGCCGTGCCCATTCTGGATGACAATGCTACGCTCATCGAATGGGTCGGCGTGCATACAGACATTACGGATCAGCGCGCGGCAGAGTTGGCGCTGCAGGAGCATTCTGCCAATCTCGAGCGGGAGATCCGTCACCGCCAGCGTGCGGAAGACCAGCTTCGCCAATTGAATGAAAGCCTTGAAGCCCGCGTCGCAACCGAGATTGCCGAGCGCCAGCATGCGGAGCGTGCGCTTCAACAGGCACAAAAGATGGAGTCCATCGGTCAGTTGACAGGTGGCGTCGCCCATGACTTCAACAATCTGTTGCAGGTTGTAGCGGGCAATCTCCAGCTTCTCGCGAAGGATGTTGCGGGCAATGAGCGTGCAGAGCGGCGCGTGGGCAACGCACTGGCGGGTGTTAGCCGTGGCGCGAAGCTTGCCAGCCAATTGCTTGCTTTTGGACGCCGTCAGGCGCTGGAGCCGAGAGTCATCAATATTGGGCGGTTTGTCGCCGGTATGGATGATCTTTTGCGCCGTTCCATTGGTGAAGCCGTTGAAGTCGAGGTGATTACGGCTGGCGGTTTGTGGAACACTTTCGCCGATCCTGCGCAGGTCGAGAATGCGTTGCTGAATCTCGCCATCAATGCCCGCGATGCCATGGAGGGATCGGGAAAGCTCACCATCGAGGTTGGCAATGCCTCCCTTGATCTGGACTATGCACGAACCCATGCCGAGGTTGAGCCTGGGCAATATGTCATGCTGGCGGTCACCGATACGGGCTCTGGCATGGCGCCAGAGATTGTTGACAAGGTGTTCGAGCCGTTTTTCTCGACCAAGCCCGAGGGCAAAGGCACCGGCCTTGGCCTTTCGATGGTCTACGGATTCGTCAAGCAGTCCGGTGGCCATGTTAAGATTTACAGCGAGATAGGGCAGGGCACGACCGTGAAGGTCTATCTTCCGCGCTCTCTCGCAGATGAAGATCGCGAAGTCATTGTGCAGGACGGCCCTGTGGTTGGCGGCAGCGAGACAGTTCTGGTAGTCGAGGACGATGACGAGGTCAGGAGCATCGTTGTCGAAACGCTGACAGATCTCGGCTATCGGGTCTTGACGGCGAGGGATGCGCAAGCGGGTCTGACGGTTGCCGAAAGTGGCGTACCGATCGACGTCATCTTCACCGACGTGGTAATGCCGGGGCCGTTGAAGAGCAGCGAAATGGCACGGCGTGCCAAAGAGCGCTTGCCGCACCTCGCGATCCTCTTCACCTCGGGTTATACCGAGAACTCGATCGTTCACGGCGGCAAGCTGGATGCGGGCGTGGAGCTTTTGTCCAAGCCTTATACGCGAGACGCCCTTGCCAGACGTCTGCGGCACGTCATTGCCAATCAGAAGCAGAGAATTGAAGCGGGTAAGGATAGGACCATCGTGCCTGATGTCAGCGTAACGGAGCCTAAGACGCCAGCGATGCGTATCCTCCTTGTAGAGGATGATGAACTCATCCGCATGAACACCAGTGATATCCTGATGGAAAGCGGCCATACGGTCATCGAGGCGGCGAACGCGACACAGGCCATCGATCTTACCGAGCGAGAAGAGTTTGATGTTCTGATGACCGATGTCGGCCTGCCGGATATGAGCGGCGGTGATCTATGTGTTGCCATCAAGCAGCGCCGCCCGTCTGTCGGAGTTGTGTTTGCGACGGGCGACAACTTCTTGCCTGATAATGCCCCTGCAGGCTCAGTTCTGCTCTGCAAGCCTTATAATGAGAGCGACGTGCGGGATGCCATCATCAAGGCGATGGGTGGATAAGGTCTTTGCTGCGTCAGTAACCGCGGGTCATATCCACGGTTGCTGGCAACTGGCCTGTTTCCCGCCACCGACGGATATTGGTCGCCACGATTTTCGCCGCAGTCTTGCGATTTGTGGGCGCAGAAATATGGGGCAGAACAGTCACGTTCGGGTGGTTCCAGAAGGCTGAAGTCTGGTCCAGAGGTTCAGTTTCGAAAACATCCAGAACCGCGTGCGATAGGTGTCCGTCGTCCAGCGCCTTGATGAGATCATCGCCAATGATGACGGCTCCGCGTGCGAAATTGATGATGGATGCGCCGTGTTTCATCTGTCTGATGCGGCGTTCATTCAGCAGCCCGCGTGTTTCGACCGTCAAGGGAACAAGGCAGACGAGAATATCGCTGCGCTCCAGAAGTTCTGACAAACCGTCTTCGCCAGAAAGGGCTTCCACGCCGTCCAACGTCTTGGCCGAACGGCTCCAGCCGATGGTTTCAAACCCTGCGTCACGCAGGCGTTCGCTGGCAGCGACGCCGAGAGCGCCGAGGCCCAGAATGCCGACAGTCACATCGCTTGGGTGACGATATTCGATCTCCTGCCAAAGCGCGCGTTTTTGGTTGTCCCGGTAGGCAGGCATGTCGCGGTGTACGTAATAGGTCCAGGCCAGGACAGCTTCCGCCATGACGCGTGACAATTCCGGGTCAGTCAGGCGCACAATGGGTGGCGCAAGAGTGCCAAGCTCCGATACCAGACGCTCGACGCCGGCCCACAGGCTATGAATCCATTTGAGCCCGGTCAGCTTCGCAATATCGGCAGGGTCCGGGTTGGCTACGATGGCGATTTGCGCCTGCGCCCGTTGCTCATCATTCATGGATTGAAATGGTAGGATGACCTCGGCAGGAAGAGCTTGCGAAAGCATGGCAACCCACCCTTCTGCATCGGCGTCGGTCGAGCGGGAGACGAAAGCAATGGGAGACGCCATGGGTAAGATGATCCTGCGCTGATATGATGCGAACACATCAATGCGGAAAAGAACGGTTCAAATCCAGCGAATATTGCGCTCTGAGGTCCAAAAAAATGCCCGCACAAGGCGGGCATTTCAGCTTGGGGATCAGACCGGCTCGGCAACCGGCTTTTTGGCGTCGCCATAATAGGCCGAGAACTGATCGTGATAGTGCTCCGAGCCGCCGGGCCCTGCATAGCGTTGCAGCTCCGTCATGTCGGTCTTGTTCAGCACAATCCCGAGCGTTTTGCTGGCAATTTCCGGCTCGTGGTTCATCAGGTTCTGAACCATCTGTATAGGTGTCTTGCCCCATTCGGTGACAAATACGAAGCCATCGACCTGCGAAGCAAATGCCTTGGCATCGATGACCGGCACCACGGGGGCAAGGTCAACGATGATGTAGTCGCAGGCTTCGCGAGCCGACTCCATAAATTTGCGCATGCCTGACGATGCAAGAAGTTCGCTGGAATGGGCGAACTGATTGCTGGTCGAGACCGGCAGAATTCCCATTTTCGTGCGGCTGTCCATCTTCACGGCCTTGGTCCACGGTACCTCATCCAGCACCACTTCCACCAGACCGGCAGATTGGCGCGTCGTCAGCATGCGGCTGAGGCCGGGGTTGCGAATATCGGCATCCACGACCAGCGTGCGCTTGCCGGTCGTTGCAATCAGGCCTGCGAGGTTGAGTGCCACAACGGATTTGCCTTCGTTGGGCAGGCAGGAAATCACGCCAATCACCCGGCACTGCTTTTCCTGAATGACCACGTCGGCGGTCAGTTTCACGTTGCGCAGCGTCTCGGTAAAGCTGGAGCGCGGACTATCGACCGCGAGCCGCAACATTTTCTGGAACGAGACCTGCCCGTTATCCTCGATGTCGGTGTCGGGGATTTCCGGCATGGCAGCCCCCGTTTCGGATTTTGTCGTTTCCACCCCTTTTTCCCCGATGAAGGGCAGGTACCCCAGAAACCGCATGCGCAGATTGTCGCGCACATCATTGCCCGTATGGAAATACCGATCCCGGAACTCGAGAATTGCAGCGACGCCCCCACCCAGCATCAGACCAAGCACGATGGAAAGTGCCATGGTCATGGTCTTCTTCGGGCTGGAAGGCGCAGTCGGCAGGCCAGCTTCTGAGATCACACGCGCCTTGGCAATCGGGAAGGACTGCTTCTGCGATGCCTCTTCGAAGCGGCCGAGATAGGATTCGTAGAGCGTCTTGAGGGCGGCCGCCTGTTGTTCAAGTTCACGAAGCTTGACCAAAGTCATGTTGGCTTCGGAGTTGCGACCTGCAACGCGGTCTATGTTTTCGCGCAACGACTGGACACGAGACTCGGTTACGTCGAACTCATTCTTGAACCCGCCGGTCAGCTGCAACAGTTCCTGATAGATCTGGCGTGCGAGGTCGCCTTTCTCGCTTTCCAACGCGATGGCCTGAGGGTGATCCTTGCCGAACTGCTGGACAACGCCACGTTCCCGGTCGGAAATTGCAATGTAGCGCTTGCGAAGGTCCTGAATTACGGTGTTGTCAGTGTCCCGCGCGGAAACAATGGCATTGTTGACGGCATTGTCAGGGCCTTGATCCGTGATTGATTTATACTGCGTATAACGCGCAGAGGCGGTTGCCGCATCGGCCTGCGCTGCGATGAGTTGTCCGTTCAAGTCTGAAAGCTGACTCTCGGACATCAACTCGCCGCGTGAGGACACGATATTGTTCGCAGCCTTATATTTCTCAACAGCCAGCGACGCGGCCTGAGAGCGCTGGTTGAGGTCTGTCAGCCGCTCCTGAAGCCATACGGAAGCGCGTTCCGTGGCATCAAAATTCGCGTTCAGCTGTTCAGTCAGATAGGAGTTGGCATAGGTCTTGGCGATCTGCGTGGCAAGTTGCCGGTCAATGGAGCGAATGGAGATCGCGATGACCGAGCTTCTGCCGACGCGCTCGACTGTCAGCGCCTGCTGAATCACCGCTGCTGCTTTCTCGCGGCGACCATTGCGCATGGCTTCTTCGGAAGCGGGCGGTGAGTTCGGGGTCAGGAGATCAACCACGACCTTGATCGACGATTTAACCAGATCCGCCGGTGACTTTGGTGGATTGACGATGGTGTCATTGGCATCGAGAGCGGCTTTATCCACCACCGTCAGGGCCATTTCCTTGGACTTCAGAATTTCGACGGCGCTGGCAATGCGATTGTCGACGATCTGGGCCGCAGGCACGGGGCTCTCATCTTCGGCATAGCGCGAGAGGCTATCGTCCAGCAGAACCTGGGTCATCGCGGTATAGACCGGCGTGGCGAAGAGGAGATAGGCTCCCGCCAGGATCATCATCGCAATAACACAAGCTGCGATGATCTTGGCTCTGCGCATCACCGCAGCCCACAGCCGATCGAGATCGATGAACGTATCGGCGTCCTTGGACGCGTCGGAAAAGTTTAAATTCGATTTAAAGGTCTTATGGTGCATGGACCCACCTTGTACTTAAATACGGCGAACGGGAAGGCCGTTCTCCTGCCTCCCCGCCTCCCATTACTGTTTGCGTCAGGCTGCTCTTACGCGGCATTCGTGATGAGAAACGGGCAAGATGGTCATGCCCGCTACGCTGCACGCTTTTGTGGGAGCCTTATGTGGTTTCACGGTTGTTTCCTTGCTTATATGTGATGGGCGCGCGCTCAAGATGTCTGCCTTTTACCGGCCCTGTGAGCGCGCGATGAGAAGATCGAATCGCGAAGTTTTTTCAACCGCACCTCTACAGGCATGCGCAGATGGCGCAGCGTCGCAGGATTGCGTGCGGCGATCTTCAGAATATCGCCGATTGACCGGCGCTTGATGCTGGAAACCAGCAGCAGAAAATTCCGGGCCTCCACCAGGCTGCGCGTGCGCAGGGTCTGTGCCTTTGTCGCTTCGGGTGAGAGCGTGTAGCGTTCCAGAAAGTCCGCATCTGCCGACATCATGGCGTCGACGTGGTGGAGCTCGAGGACGCGCGAAATGGAACCCTCGCGGATGTTATACACATAACCCGGTGTAGGCTCGATGGCGCATGAACCGCCTGCTGCGAGCGCGGATGCAAGCAGCAGATAGTCCTCACCAATGCGAAGATCGGTACGAAAGCGCAGGCCCTGCGTATTGAGAAATTCGCGTAGGAACATCGGTTTCATATAGCCGAAATTGAACGTCGAGCGAAACAGGATGTTGGACGCAATGAAATCTTCAAGCGTCAGCGTCCCGCGCTGCGTCAAAAACGCCTCTTCGAACATCGTCTCAGCCGGGCGATCATCCATGTAAACAACATCGAGATTATCAACGGCAATCGTTGCTCCCGTCTGCTCGGCCCGGGCGATCATTCGGGAGGTGCGTGCGGGAAGAATGACGTCGTCGGAATCCAGCACCGCAATCCATCTGCCGGTTGCAGCATCGATCCCCGCGTTGCGCGCACCGCCGGGGCCGACATTCTCGTCCAGCGCAATCAGGCGCACGCGTGGATCGTTCATCGTGAATGCGTTGATGATTTCGCGGGTGGCATCGCTGGACTTGTCGTCCACCACGATAACTTCCAGAGTAACCAGCGCCTGATCCAGCGCGCTCTGAACAGCCGGGACAATTGTCGCGGCCGAATTATAGGCTGCGATTACGAATGTAACATCGGGTTGTATAGAGGCTTCCGTCATGTCGCCGCCACTGTGCCGTACTGGCGAATTTCCTTGACACCAACTGCTCCGCTGACCGAGCCGAGATGCAGCGCCACACGCAGTAGTTGCCGATTACGGCGAACCGGATCAAAAATGGCAAGCAGCGCCAGGCCAGTGCATGCCACAGCCTTGGCTCCTGCCGTGGTGGCTTGTGCAACGCGTCGAAGCCCCGGCCTGCTTTCGGCCAATAGGCGACCATGGGTCTGGCCGGAGCGGAAACGCCTTTTGGCAAGCCATTTGAAGCTTGCGCGGGTATCCGGCACAGGTTCGGAAAGAACCGCCTTCACAGCGTAAGCAATGCGACCGCCATCGGCGTGCATATGCGAGAAGAAATGCGTATCTTCACCCCCGCTTTGCCCCAAGGAGAGAGCGAAGCGTCGACCTGAAACGGACGGTGCGCTCATTTTCAGCAGCGTGTTGCAGGTGTAGCCGGTGATGATGTCACCCTTGACCCATACCGGAAAGGTGGAATGAAAATCACCCTTGCGCATCCAGCCCGGAACCGTTGTCTTGTAGATCGCTGTCACCGGACCAAGCACAGCCTCAGCGCCCGTTTCCCGCGCCGTTTTCAAGAGCTCTGAGAGCCACTCCTTTGGAGCGGTCTCATCGTCGTCAATGAAGGCAAGGTAGTCCGCGTCGCAGGCTGAAAGGCAAGCATTTCGGGCAATCGAGATGTTCGATTTTGGGCAGTGAACATAGATGATATCGAAGGGCGAGACTGCACGCAGATTGTCGATGGTGGCTTTGGCACTGGGCTCCGCGTCGTTGTCGGCCACGATCAGCCGCACGGTAACGCCTGGGGGAACATCTAGCTCAAACAAGGATGTCAATGTGGCGACGACGGCAGGCCTGCGATAGGTGCAGATGCCGATATCGATTTTAAGAGGTGTAGGCACGGGCAGGGTATCTGTCATGATACGGCCTTTCCCGCCACGGGCGCAGGTGTGGTGACAGAGCCAGCAAGCTCAAGCCAGAAGCCGGTTGACCATGCGAAATGCATGACCATGGCTGCAAACGCCACAAGCGGACCGTATGGATTTTTCTGTGCAATTGCCATCCACAACCCGTAGCCAGCGCATGCGGCAATCCAAAGGCAGAGTGGGATGACCGCGGCCCAGTGGAACACACCAAGCAATGCAAAGACTGCTACGGGCATAACGGCTAGCGGAATCATCTGGCGGATTTTCGGCGAGGACTTGTGTTTCAGCAAGTTTTTAGCGCGTCCACGACCATAGGCCATATATTGTTTGAACAACGGCCTGACATTGGACCGAGGATAATAGGTCATGCGCGTCTTGTCTGTCATCCAGATCCTGAAGCCAGCCTTTCTCAAGCGGTAATCCAGCTCCGCATCCTCATTGTGGCTGAACGTTTCGTCATATCCACCCACTGCGGTAAAGGCAGATATGCGCATCAACGCGTGATGTCCGTGATCGATCCAATGACCTTTCGCACCGTCACGATGTTTGGAACCGCCATTGCCTAGTTTGGAGTTCTGCGCCATGGCCGTGGCTTTCTGGAACGTGCCATGGCCGACCGTTTCCATGCCCACGACAACCGAATCCGCGCCGGTTTTGACGGCATCCTCGATCAGTCGCTGACAATAATCATCCGGGTAGTCACCATGGGCATCGATGCGGATGAGATAGGCGTAACCTTCCCCGAACATCTCGACGGCGAGGTTAATGCCAGCACTCTGGATCCGCTTGGGATTGGCCAGCAAGATGACGCGAGGGTCCTGCCGTGAAAAAGCTGCAACGATATCGCGGGTTCCATCGGTGCTTCCACCATCGGCCACGATGACTCGGTCACCAGCGTGGTTGAGAGTGCTGGCGAACTTCAGCAGGAGGTCATCGATCGTCTTGGCCTCATTGAGGCACGGAATGACAACGAGAGTTTTGATGTCTGGAACAGTTTGCGACTTCATGACTTTGACCCCCGTCAAACTGTTGAAAGCTTGGCTTCCAAGGCGCGGCCATTGTTCGGCGCAGCCAGGGAGGCGAGTTTGTGAACGAGCTGGATACAATCCTGATGATCGGTCACCCAGTATTTAGGGTCGATCGCGGCAAGATCTCGGAATTTTTCGAGATAAGCTTGCTCTCCCAGGCTCTCGAAAAACGCTTGTAGTGTCGTTGCATCGGCAATATCCAGCACATGGCCGATGTTTTTCGTCTTCAGAAAATTGGCCGTTTCAGTGCCGTTAACGGCAATAGGCAGCGTGCCATAGAGGCAGCCTTCATAGAGCCTGTTGGGCAGCAACCAGCTTGAGTTCTGCCCTTCCTCGAAGAAGTCGATGGCCCAGGTGAACTGCACCTCACTATAGATCGCGGCCAGATCCTCCGGGTTTTTGTAAGCACCCTGAAAGCTGAGATGCGGCGCTTTCGCGACAAAGCCATCGAAATCATTTAACTCTGAATAAGCCGGACGGCCGCGCAAAATGATTTCGACCTTGCCATCCATGCGCTTGGCAAAATCCGCGAGGATTTCCAGCGATTTGCGGCAGCGAAGAGCGCCGAACCAGCCGATTTTCCATGGCTCCCCAGCTTTAGGCGCACGCGGTTCTGGCTGCGTCTGCATTCCGGCATCCAGCATCAGAACCTTGTTTTCCTGCAGCAGCACCGGCAGATGAAGGCCGGATCGAGGCGCGAAATACTGGCTGACGAAGGCTGGTGAACTGGTGATCAGCAATTTCGCGTTACCGGCGAAGTAACGCTGGGCGGCGTTCACCAACTTGCCCACCGGTCCTTCGTTCAGCAGCAGGCGGTGAATGTCGAGGCACTCATAGACGACAGGTACATCTGACCCAAAAATGGCCGAGGCCCGCCGGGCCAGCGCCAGCATTTCGAGATTGCGGGCGATGATTACATCGGGTTTCGGTACAGCGTTCAGTGCACCGCGCAATGATGCGCTTGATTTGATGATCGAAGCGATTCGCTGCGCAAACCGCCCATCTGCCGTCTCGCCCAGAACGATCGGTCTTACTCCATCCACAGTCGCAAGCCTGTTTTCGCCGCGCGTAAAGCCTGCAAGGCTGACACGAGCCCCACCCGCCTGCAACGTCATGACGCGCCGGCGTATGGCCGGGTCGGCAAGGTCGTGGGCGAGGTAAAGAATTTGCGTCATGAAAAGGTCCTGGGACAATATGTTGGCATCAACGATCAAACGGCATTCTTGTTTCGTCAGTTTGACAGGCAGGCGACCGATTCCGGGAACTGGCACTTATCGCCAAGCGCCGTAAACGCCATACGATCCACCGACATGATCGTTGGGCCGCTATAGGCAAACTTGCCCATCCAGCTTTTCAGCGTATCGGTGCCCCACAGGCTGAAGAAAATTTTCTGCGGGTTCTGTGGAATTTTTGAAGGATCGGTCACCTCGTGAATGAGCTTTCCGTTCAAGAAATAGCGTAGCCGTGTCGGCTCCCAGACGAAGGCGTAATCATTGAACGCCTTGTCCGCACCGCCAGCCACATCCATCAGCTTCTCGTTGCCGCCCTTGGCAGAGATGTATTGGTTAAGCTGGACCTGAGATGTGTTCTTGCCCAACACTTCCATGTCGATTTCATCATGCGGCTTCTTATCGGTCGGGCCGATATAGGTGAAGAAGGCGGAGTTCAGGCCCGAACCCGTCGCGGTCTGGATGCGGGCTTCGTAGGTTCCGTAGCGATAGCGACCTTTGGTCTGGATTTCACCGCATGAAAACTCACGATCGCCAGCCTTGCCTTCCTGAAAGCCAAGCTGAAGTTTGCCCTCTTCGAACTTCACTAGTTTTTTAGACCAAGTGCAGTTCTGATGCGGGCCGTTGTTCCAGCCATCGGATACGTACCAGAAGGAGCGGTCCATGCTGTCGAAATTCTCGACGAAGGACTTGCCATTGCTCTCCTGTGCTGTGGCAACGGATACGCCAAGTCCAGAGATGAGAAGAGCTGATATGATCAAGCGCGAGTGAACGCTGCTAAGACGTGCGGACATGGGTTCACCTTTGTCTGTGTGGAACGGGTGTCGTGACGGCTGACCCGCGAGGATCGGCTTTCACGGTTGCGGAATTGTTTGTTGGTGGCTTCGGCTTCTTGCCGCGGCTTCCCGTCAATACACCGTAGAGGGATGGCAGCCTGGAGCGAACCTGCGCATTGGTGATGATCAGGATCACGAAGGAAAGTAGGACAGCCCCAAAATAGAATGCGGGATAAAAATCCGGTCCGCTTCTGTTCCAGACCATCCACATGATGACGAGAAGCGGGTAGTGGGCGCAGAAAATCCAGAAGCTAAGGCTTCCCGTGTTGGCAAGGCGTTGCCCAATACGGCTCTGGATCAAAAGCGATGACGACGCCCACAAACCCACCGCACCAAACACAGCCAAAAGATTGCGCAGCAGGTTCAGTTCGAACGTGAATTCAGGTCCGGTGAAGTAGAGGCCTGTGGCAAGAAGAGCAGTAGCCAGGAAAAGCCCTGCAGTGATGATGACCGCGTAAGGATCAAGAGTTTTCAGATCAACCTTATACAAAGCAAGTGCGATGCCGAGGGAAAAGCTGAAAAGAATGGACTTTTTCTGCACGATATAGAGCGTGAGATCTGGCCAGGCAGTCACAACAAGAAGCACGCCGAGCGTCGCTATCGGAAAGCGCCGCACGAAAAATGCCAGGATCGGCGCCAGCAGGATGCACACGAACAGGTCGCGGAGAAAATAGAGAGGCACATTGACCGGAAGTTCTTCAACCGCGGCTCCATGGCTGAGGATTTCGCGCGTCGATGCATTCCATAGGTCAGGGAAATAGCCATCTCCAACGCCAATGCGTTGCATCAAAAGCACGGCCAGAAACAGCGCGCCGTTCCATAGCAGGAATGGCAGCAGAACGGTTTTAGCCTTTGATTTTACAGTCGCTGAGTAGTCGAACGCACTGATGCCACGACGGAACAGAAGATAACCAGAGATGGCACTCAAACACGGCACACCGACGCGAAATAGCGCATCGCCCAGGAAAACCCGCAACCAGTCAAAAAAACCATACAGCCCGAGAAAGGGGCTGGTTTCAGGATTATGAGGCACGTGTACGAAAACAATGCCTGAAATTAAAACTATGCGCATCAGATTGATGCGGGAAGACAGGTTCTGATCAAAAGTCACATCAGTTCCCCTTTATTGGGCGGTGTCTCCCATCACCGCATGACAACCAAGAGCGAACGTAAGCCCACCAATAGAGTCTCGGTTTTACATGAGGGTAAAATGTGGCAATGCGAGAAAAATGCATCTCGAAATATGAGGGGTGAATCTCTGGAAGGCGAGGCTCCTAGTTATCGAAAGCGATCTCAAGTTACTGTTTTTGAATTGAAAAAAAGACTTGCGCAGATCTTTTCCATGAAATCACGGGTGGAAACAGCTACCCCAAAATATGCTGCATTGCACAAATTGAAGCGCAAAAAATGGTCACGTGATCGCATCTACCGACGAAACGACTGACGGATTGTGGCGAAAAAGGGCACCGCTACGGTGTGGCGGGTTGAGATTTGCGGTTTTTCACCATGCCTAGAATCTTCTTCAACAGCTCCCGTTCGGTCAACAGAATCAGCGCGGCATAGACAACGCCACCGACCACTGCACCGACGATAACCTGCATGTAAGCATGGGGCAGGCTCGCTTCGAACAAATGCAGGCTGTACCGCACCGCAAGCGCCATGACGAAGGATGCCACCATCGGCCGGCTGCTGATGTAAAGGCCTTTGAGAAGCGGCATTTCGCTCGCCTTGAACACAGCCCATGAGTAGGCGAATAGCGTGATGCCGTTGACGATGCACAGCGCCACCATGGTGTCATTCAACGTTCCGTACGTCGCGGCAAGCCAGACCACAAGTGTGGTGACGACGGCACGGATGGTTGCCGACCAGAACAGAACGCGGCCATAGCCTGCGCCCTTGAGGTAGGGGATAAACGTGCTGCAAGGCGTGAGTATTGCCTTGGACAAGGCAAGAAGACCGAGGACTGGCCAGGCATAGGCCCATTGTGGACCGAAAATGACCAGCATGGCGGGTTCAGCAATCGCCCACAGACCGAACATCATGGGAGCCAAGAGAACGGTCAGTACCTGAGTCGAAAACATCAGCGCATCGCGACGGCGCTGTTTGTCATCCATCATGCGGCTGAAGGCTGGGAAAAGCACGCCCATAACGGCAGAGAGCACCACCTGATTGGGAATGCTGGCGAAGCGATTGGACGCCGAGTAGGCGCCCGCATCGGCAAGGCCCAGATGTCGGGCGATCACGACCATCGGCGACTGAAAGGTGACGAAGTTGGCGATTTCCGAACCCATCAGGCCCGAACTGAACCCCAACAGCGGAACGAGGCGCTTCGGCTTCATGACGAAGCGTGGACGATAGTGCGATACGGCATAGAGACCGACCAGCCGGATGAAGGCCGCCGCGAACAACTGGATGATGAGCGCCCAGACCCCGTAACCGGCCAAGGCGAGGATGACAGCGACAACAGCTGCGATGCTCTCAGACAACATACTCCAGAGGGCGTCTTTGCTGAAATTCATGCGCCTTGCCAGCAGCGAGTAGGCAACATCGCCCGCCAGTTGGATGGGGATGAGAAACGCCATGATTCGCAGAAGATACGCGCTTTCGACAGCCCCAAGCAGCTCTCCGAAGAATTCCGCTCCAAAGTAGAGGATTGCGGCCATGGTGCAGGAAATCGCGAGATTTGCCCAGAAGACGGTGTGGATCGTGTCCATATCCTCTTCTTTTTCCACAATCAGCGCGGAGGTCAGTCCAGCGCCCGCAATCATGGTCAGAAACTGCACAACAGTCAGGCCCACGGCCACAACGCCGAATTCTTCCGGTGTCAGCAATCGGGCGAGAATTGGTACCGTGACAAACTTAAGCCCGAATGTGCCTGTTCTTGACAGTACGCTCCAACCGACATTCGTGGTAATCGTCTTGACGCTCGGAGCTGGGGGCATACGTGCATCCTATTCGTTTGGAGGCCGGCGGGGTGGACGCTGGCGGGGGACTAGCCACTCATCGGGGCCGCTTATTATCGGGCCCGACACTTCTTGATCAACACAAGGGGCGAAACAATGGCGAAATTTACAGTCGTTATTCCTTATTATCAAAAGCAGCATGGCGTTCTTGGTCGTGCATTGGCATCAGTTTTCGCGCAGACTGTTCAGGATTTCGATCTCGTCATCGTTGACGACGAATCGCCCTATCCGATTGAAAATGAAATTGCCGCTCTGAGCCAAGAGCAGCAAGATCGCATCAAGGTTGTCAAGCAGGCCAATGCGGGACCCGGCGGTGCACGCAATACGGGGTTGGATCATGTTCCGGCTGATACATCCTATGTCGCGTTTCTTGATTCGGACGATATCTGGATACCTGATCACCTGAAAAATGCCGCCTACAGCCTCGAAACCTTCAGTGGCGAGTGCTACTGGGCATCAATGCAGGCGAGCGACGAGTTTTATTACCACTTCGCGATTTCCGAGCTGGAGAAAAACGAGGACGCGACCCGGCTTTCCGAATCGCCCAAGGTGATCGAACTGCCGGATCTGGCCAGCGTCATGCTGCGCAACTGGAGCTTCCTGCATCTCTCCTGCATGGTTATTGGCAGGCCCTTGTTCGAGAAGATCCGTTTCGATCCGATCTTGCGGCTTGCGGCAGAAGACGTTTTGTTTTTCTGCGATTGCATCATGGCGTCCAAGCGTACGCTTCTGTGCGATGATGCGGGCGCCATGCGCGGCATGGGCGTGAACATTTTCCACAGCATCGACAATACCTCGCCGGAGTTCCTGCGACAGCAGTTCAACACCTGGGTGGCGCTGGATACGTTGCAGGGCCGTTTTGCGAAGCGTCCTGCCGATGTTGCATCCATTGCATCCTATAAAAACACGGCTCGCAAGCAGGCCCTGTGGAGCCAGGCAGGGAAATTGAAGCAGCGCAAAGCACCCGAGCTCGGCCTGTTGTTCAAATGGATGATGCGAGACCCGGCTATTTTGCGGGCAGCGCTCGAACTGGGAACTGGCAAATTCGCCCGCCCGAAATGAGCTGTGCTGCCAACCATATTTTCATTCAGGAGTAGTCCATGAAACCATATCACTGGGAATCGCATCACGGCAATTTTGGCGATGACCTCAACCTCTGGCTTTGGGATTTCCTTCTGCCGGGCTTGCGTGATGTCCACCCGGATGTGTTGCTGGTCGGCGTCGGTACCGTTCTCAACGATGTTCTTTTCCCACCCGCTCAGCGCAAGCTCATCATCGGCAGCGGTTATGGTTACGGTGCGGTACCGGATATTTCCAACAAGGAATTGTGGGATATCCGTTGTGTGCGTGGTGAAATGACCGCCGCAAAGCTAGGATTGCCAGCCGAAATGGGCATTGTGGACCCGGCGGTGATGGTAACCGAGATGCCGGACTTCAAAAATCTGCCCAAGCTGCACAAGAAGACGTTTATTCCCCATTGGGAATCGGCTGAATTCGGCATGTGGGAAACCGTCTGCGAACCTGCGGGGCTCACCTATCTTGATCCGCGTGGCGAGGCCAAGGCGGTTATCAAGCACATCGCACAGTCCGAATTCATCGTTGCCGAGTCCATGCACGGAGCTATTCTGGCAGATGCGTTTCGTGTACCATGGGTTGCGGTGAGCACATCCACCTCGATCAACAGCTTCAAGTGGAGCGATTGGGCTGGCAGCGTGGGTACCAAATATGAGCCGCGCTACGTGCCTGTTTCGACCCGTGCGGAAGCGGCCAAGAAGGGCTCCAAATTCTGGGGCATGAGTTTCCCGCCGCCACCACCGCCAGAGGTCGTCGAACAAGCGTCTCATCATCACGATGGCGACGTGCTCGTGCGCCCGCAGGCCCAGCAGATGTCGTTGAAAAAGCTCGCCAAGCAGGTTCTAGCCGCGCCATCGACGCTGGCCTTGTGGCAAGCAAGCCGTGCCGAGCCCCGGCTTAGCCCTGATGGACGGCTGGAAGAGCGCAAAGAGCGCTTCCAGGCTGTGCTGGAAACGATCAAGCGGGACTATTTCTAAACGCGAAAGACGCCGCTCGCCTCAATGGTTGAGCGGCGTTGCCCTCAGCAGATACCGGATATCTGCCACTTCAACGGGCTTTTTGCGGAGACGCGCAGTTTTGTCACGCCATAGACCCTGCGCAATCGCCGGCGCTGCCGATACCCGGTTCAGAGTGTGCGACAAGGCTCCGCCCAGACCATTTCTCGCCTTGGCATCCAGAAAGTCACGAAGCTCGAATTTCTCGCGAATATGCCGCTCGTGCTCCTCAAGAGCGCGTTTTTCATCAGGGGCCAATGGGTACTCAGCGAGTATTTTTCGATCCGCCTCGTAAAGTTGGCGCAAATCTTCGGTCCGGTGACGTCCGCTCAGCGAATCTCCACGCACGATGGCGCCATAGCCACAATTGCGGATCACCTTGTATCGTGCTCCGCAGGCGAGCGCCCTGACATATAACTCGTAATCTTCGCCAAGGCGAAGAGCTTCATCATACCGCAAGCCATGTGTTTCGAGAAACGAGCGGCGGATGACGGGCTTGAGAAATCCGGTCTCACCGCGCTCAACGCCGCGCTTGGAAATATTGCCCTCGATGAATTCGGCTAGCTTCAGGAAATGGGTTTCGGGCGCGAATGTCTCTGGAACCATGGAGGCAGCGCCTGCGACCGATTGCTTGATGAAGGCGATGTTATCCGCCACCAGATCCCAGTCATCATGCTCAAGCATTGCCGCAAAGCGACCGGCGAAAAAGAAATCGTCAGCATCAAGAATGCTGATTAGAGGGGCTGTTGAGACTTGGATGGCATGATTGCGTGCAGCGGAGGGGCCGCGATTGACCTCGAAGCGTTCTACTTTCAGCCGGCCTGTTCCATCATCGCAGGACTGGGCAATGGCAGATGTTGCGTCGGTCGAACCGTCGTCGATGACGACGACCTCAGCGACTTCAGGCTCTCTAAGGGCAGATTTGATCGCGGTCGTGATTGTGTCTGATGCGTTCTTCGCAGCGATAATCACACAGATCGATTGCAAGTCCCCGGCCATAAAAACTCCTGCGTCTTTGCGTTACCAATGTATTTAACGCAGAAAATGTCAGGCGTATGGAGGTCCAAGCGTTATTTCGCACCTGCAAAAATTTCCAGGGTATGGGCGAAAGATGGAAGCTCAGAGATCACTCAGCTTCGGGCTGTGGGTCGGCACAACCGTAATGCTTTCAGCAACGGACTTATCCAACGCTGGCGGAACATCTTTCTTGAAGCCGAAGCTTGCGTTCATTCGGCGTTTTTCTTTCGCGACAAGAACGACAACGCCGATGAAGTATCCGACCTGAATGATGACAAGACAGATCAATGTCTGAATAAGGCTAGTGAAGAATGAGCCATGAATAATGTACGTCGCAACAGCGAAAACCAGCAAGGCGCACATCATGCTGATGAAAACGCGCGGGGCGTACATATTATTCTCCTCCGCTAAGCATTGCCTCCCTGTAGAGAAATGCATTTTTCTAGCCTTCTTTTCACCTGATAATATTACGAAATGCGTGCCATTTCAACAAAGTTATACTTCCCTTAATGCGTGCAGGATGAAACTTTGGTAATCTTTGTTGGTAAAATTTTCCCGAATTTGTTCTGTTTCGCCGTTCTTCAGTGTTTGTCGCCTGCCTTTCGGGTCTCAGGGTTGAGAAAGCATTAAATTGCACCGGTCCCCATCGCCTTCATCAAGGTGCTGCGTGGTTGCCGACGTTCTTTGCTGCAGAAGTGCGTCTGTAGACTTCGTTAACTATGTCACGGGTAAAGATAGGGGAGTGATTCCCGAAGATGTAAGGTGTGCGTGTGACAAAGCGTTCAGAAGTAATTGCGTTTCCTGCCAAAAACCGCGTCGCAGACATCAAGCGATGTGTTCAGGCCCTTCAGGTTACCCACGGCGAAGAGGCAAACCGTTTCTGGCGGGATGAGTGCCGGGCACTAGCCACACGTCTCACCAATCTTGGTTATGACGAGCTTGCCATGCGCCATGAAGTTATGGAATTTCAGGCAGCGGTTCAGTCTCAGCTTCTATGGGCTGCCTGCCAGCAGGCCGAGCCAGCGCGCCGCGACGCGAACTAAAACCGAAGCCGGGCTTCCTGGTTTGCTATTTCTGGGCCCATCGTCTGGCGGGCGCAGCAACAGAATTGCGAACAATGAGGTCCGGCGTCAGCAGTATCTCTGGCTGATCTGCTTTTTGTCCGCCGAGCAGGTCTAGCAACAGTGCCATGGCGTGTTTGCCAATCGATGTTCTCGGCTGGCGGATGGTTGTCAGGGCAGGGTTCATGAAGACCGCTTGGGGAATGTCGTCGAAGCCCGTGACGGAAAAGTCACTGGGAATATCATAGCCACGCGCCGTGAGGCCGATCATGACACCGATTGCGGTCTGATCATTCACGCACATGAAAGCCGTCGGTAGCGTATCGCGCATGAAAAGTTGCTCGATAGCCAGCCGTCCGCTTTCCAGCGTGCCATCGCCTTCGACAATCATGGCCGGGTTCGGCGTCAGGCCAGCGGCATTCAAACCCTCATCATATCCTTTTCGACGCCTGCTATAGGCAAGGCGAACGCGGGAATCGCCGATGAAGGCAATATGCTTGTGTCCCTCGGCAATCAGCATATCTATCACCTTGCGCGCACCAGCCGTGTCATCCACGCCCACATAGGGAATGCCGCCATTATAGATCGGTTCGAACACCCCGACGCTTGGCGGTAGCCTTGCTGTCATGGCCTGATGTCCAAAGGGCAGAATGCCGGTGAACAGAATTAAACCGGCCGCTTGGTTCGAGTTGAGAAACTTCAGATATTCCAACCCGCGTTGCGCGTCATTCTGCGTATGGCCGATCAAGACGCCGTAACCATGCGAGCGTGCTTCGTTCTCTAGACCGACGAGAATGTTCGAAAAATTCGGATCGCCAATATCGGGTGCGACAACAAGGATCATGTTGGAGCGACCCAGCCGCAGGCTGCGCGCCATGGCATTTGTTGTGTAGCCGGTCACGGCGATGGCCTGATTGACCTTCAATCGCGTTGAAGTCGCGACTTTTTCAGGATTGTGGATCGCCCGCGAAACGGTCGCGATGGAAACCTCCGCAATTCTGGCAACGTCTTCAATGGTAGCGGGTGAGGAAGTGGACAAGGAAGGCCTCGGATATGTGCGTGCCGGGACACTACACAGACAGGGCGATGCGTCAAAGCAGATTGCGCCAAATCTGTGGAATGATGAGAATGTAAACCTTTACATCATCTGTGTAAAGGTTTACATCAGCCTCTAGACGAGGGAGACGTCTGGAGGAAATCATGGGTGAGGACATGTACGAAGGCGGCGCGATAGTGCTGTCTGCGCGTCGGATTTCAAAATCATTTAACGGTGTACAGGTGCTTTTCAGTGTCAATTTTGACCTGAAGGCCGGCGAAATCCACGCCCTGATGGGTGAAAACGGTGCCGGGAAATCGACGCTCGTAAAGGTTCTCTCAGGTTTTGAGCAGCCAAGCAGCGGTGAAATCTTGCTGGATGGCGCCCCCATAAAGCTTCCAGCCAACGGGCTTGCCGAAGCTCTCGGCATCGTCATTATTCACCAGGAATTTAATCTGGCCGAACATTTGACCGTAAGCGAAAGCCTGTTTCTCGGGCGGGAGTTGACGCGGTTCGGCGTGCTGGATCGCAAGGCTATGCGCTCTGAAACGCGCAGAGTTCTCGACCAGCTCGGGTGCCATGTTGATGAGAACGCGCTTATTGGCACGCTGTCAGTCGCCGAAAAGCAGATGGTTGAGATTGCCAAGGCCATAAGCCGCGATGCACGCATTGTCTTCATGGATGAGCCGACGGCGGTCTTGTCTCGGGATGAAACCAATTACCTCTTTCAGCAGGTTCGCAAATTGCGCGACAAGGGCACAAGCTTCGTGTTCGTGTCCCACAAGCTGGATGAGGTCATGGAGCTGACCGACCGTGTCACGGTTCTGCGTGATGGCCACTGGGTCAAGACAGCACCCACATCCATGCTGGATGGTGAAGCGATTGCCCAGTTGATGGTGGGTCGTGAACTCGCCAGCCTCTATCCGGCCAAGCGCGAGCCTGATGTTGATGAAAAGGTGGTTCTCAGCGTCAGCGGATTGTCCACACGCTACGTGCAGGATGCGAGTTTTGAGCTTCGTCGCGGTGAAATCATCGGTTTTTCAGGGCTCATCGGATCTGGTCGGACCGAACTCGCCGAAGCCATCGTTGGTCTGCGGGGCCGCTCCTCGGGCGAGGTCATCGTCAACGACAAAGTCCTGCCGCCGCATGATTTGCACGCGGCCATCGATGCTGGACTTGCCTATATGACCAAGGATCGAAAATCCAAGGGGCTCCTTCTGAATGCCGGGATGGCGCTGAATCTTACGCTGCAATCTCTGGAGCGGCACGGCAAGTTTGGCTATCTCAGCGCATCCAGCGAAGCGCAATCGCTGGAGCGGGCGCGGCGGCGCTTTGATATTCGCGTGCGCGATGGCAGCGTGGTCGTCGGGCGCATGTCGGGTGGCAACCAGCAGAAGCTGTTGCTTGCCAAGGTCATGGAGACCGAGCCCAAAATCATCATTATCGATGAGCCGACGCGTGGCATCGATGTGGGCACAAAACAGCAAATCTACCATTTCATTTCTGCTTTGGCGCGGGATGGCCATTCGGTCGTTGTCGTATCGTCGGAAATGCAGGAGGTCATCGGCCTGTGTACCCGCGTTGCCGTGATGCGCGAAGGCCGCGTTGTCGGGATGCTGGAAGGCGACGAAATCAACGAGCGGGAAATCATGCGTTATGCGGCAGGCCTGAAATCTAAGGCAGCAGCATAGCGGAGGTGTTACAGGGCGGGAGGTCTGTTTTGGGTATGAGTGAGAGTGAAGACGGCAAGGAAAGACGGGCGAAGCGGTCGCTCCGCGACATAGACCTGCGCGCCGTTGCCCCCTTCGTTGCGTTGTTCTTGCTGTTGATTGTCGGGGCCATGGTCAATCCGAATTTCATCAGCATCAACAATCTTGCCAATGTGGCAACGAGAAGCGCATTCATCGCTATCATTGCCGTAGGCGCGACATTCGTGATCTCGGCGGGTGATCTGGATTTGTCGGTCGGCTCCATGGTGGCCTTCGTTGCCAGTCTCATGATCCTTTTGATGAACTCCGGTGCCGTGTCCGACCCTGCGTTGATGCTGGTTCTGGCGGTTGTATTCACACTGGTCGCCGGGTCGCTGTGCGGGCTTGCGAACGGGTTGATCACAACAGTCGGCAGGATCGAGCCCTTTATCGCGACGCTGGGCACAATGGGTGTCTTTCGTGGTTTGACGACCTGGCTTTCGCAGGGCGGGGCGATAACACTTCGCGATCCACAGGTGCAAACGATGTACCGGCCAGTCTATTTCGGTTCGGTTCTCGGCATGCCAATCCCCATTCTGGTCATCCTGATTGTAACGGCTATCGCAGCTTTCATTCTTTATCGTACGCGCTATGGACGCCACGTCACGGCCGTTGGCTCAAACCGTGATGTTGCCAAATATTCCGGCGTTTCCGTCAACCGCGTCCGCACCATTGCTTTTGTCATTCAGGGCCTCTGCGTGGCGATTGCGGTACTGCTTTACGTGCCACGCCTTGGCTCCACCTCTGCAACTACGGGCATGATGTGGGAATTGCAGGCCATCACCGCTGTTGTGGTTGGCGGCACGGCGTTGAAGGGCGGCGCGGGCCGGGTGTGGGGCACCATCTGCGGTGCGTTCATTCTGGAACTTGTCGGCAACATCATGCTGCTTTCGAACTTCATCAGCGAATATCTGATCGGCGCGATACAGGGCGCGATCATCATCATCGCGATGCTCGTACAAAGATCGCTGATGAGGCGATCATAGAGTTACCGGGTCTACGGGTCGCCCGGGTGAGGAAACCAAGACCTTTAATTGTGTGGGAGGAAGACACATGCGAAAAAGACTATTTGGAGTGACTGTTGCGCTCTTGGCGCTGGCAGGAGGAGCGCAGGCGCAGGACAAGAAGGTGACGATCGGTGTTTCCATTCCAGCCGCCGACCATGGCTGGACGTCTGGCGTGGTCTACCATGCCGAGCGCGTTGCGAAACTTTTGATGGCGGAGCATCCCGGCCTGAATGTCATCGTCAAGACATCGCCTGATGCTGCAACCCAGGCAAATGCGGTGCAGGATCTGGAGACGCAGGGCATCGATGCTCTGGTTATCCTGCCATCCGACCCTGATCCGTTGGTCAACGCTATTAAGCAGGTGAAGGACAATGGAAAGTTCGTTGCACTGGTGGACCGTGCGCCAAGCGTCAACGACGACACTGTTCGTGACCTCTATGTTGCTGGCAACAACCCGGCTTTGGGTGAAGTCGCCGGCAAGTACATTGCAGACACCACACCTGAAGCGCAGGTCGTTGTGATCAGAGGCTTGCCGATTCCGATCGACCAGCAGCGTCAGGATGGCTTCGACAAGGGTATTGCCGGATCGAAGGTAAAGATTCTTGAGCGCCAGTTCGGCAACTGGAACCGCGACGATGCCTTCAAGGTCATGCAGGATTATCTGACCAAGTATCCCAAGATCGATGTTGTCTGGTGCCAGGATGACGATATGGCTGTTGGCGTATTGCAGGCCATCGAGCAGGCGAAGCGCACCGACATTCAATATGTCGTTGCCGGTGCCGGTTCCAAGGATATGATCAAGAAAGTCATGGATGGCGACAAGATGATCCCCGTCGACGTTCTTTATCCGCCAGCTATGGTCGCCACTGCAATGCAGCTCACCGCCGCCAACTTCTATGATCAGGTTCCTGTTCGCGGAACCTATATCCTGGACGCGACACTCGTGACGAAGGAAAATGCCGAGAGCTTCTACTTCCCGGACTCACCGTTCTGATAATCAAAACCTATGAAAGGCCCGTTCGGAGAGCGGGCCTTTTTGTGTTTGTTCAGGCAAAGCGACTTGCGCGGAATGGGTCGATGGAGATGGATGTTTCCACGCCTGTTGCAAGTTCGGTCACAAGCTTTGCCGTTGCCGCAGACTGCGTTAGCCCCAGATGACCGTGGCCGAAGGCATAGATGACGGAACTGCTGGCACGGGATGTGCCGATAACGGGAAGGCAATCGGGCATGGATGGCCGGAAGCCCATCCATTGTTGACCGCCCTCGGTTTTCAAACCCGGCAGGAATTTCCCGGCCTTTTTCAGCATCGCCTCGGAGCGACGGAAGTTTGCGGGGAGTTCTAGGCCGCCCAACTCCACGGCACCGCCAACGCGGATGCCGGAAGAAAGCGGCGTGACAACGAATGCATGGTCGTTAAAATAAATCTGGCGCGTGAGGTTGAACGAACCCGCTGGAAGCGTGGTGTTGTAGCCACGCTCGGTTTCCAGCGGCACCGGATTTCCTAGGGACGCGGCAAGAGGTTTGGACCATGCGCCGCACGCGATCACGACCTTGTCTGCGGCAAGTTTCTCACCGTTGGAAAGCGTTACAATCGTGCTTTCGCCGATGGTCTCCACGCGAACGGCCTCGCCTTTGCGAAGGGCAGCACCACGCGAGATGACCAGATCGGCAATCGACTTCGTAAACTCATAGGGATCGCCAACCTGCAAACCTGCCGGTGTAAACACGGCATGCTGAAATTGCGGCGCGAGACCCGATTGCAGGCGATCAATGTCTGCTCTGCCAATCCGGGAGAAGGAAATCCCGGCGCGTTCTTTCTCGTCCCAATCTTTTTGGGCCGCATCAAAGCTTGCCTTCGTGTCGTAGAGATCCAGCGTACCGGTATTGGTGATGTGATGGGCCAGTTCGGGCATCGCGGCCACTGCCTGCATTTCGCTGGCAGCTAGGCGCATCATGTTTTTCTGGACAGCAAGGCCATGCTGGAACTTGCGCGGAGAACTGGCCTGCCAAAAGCGCCAGAGCCAGGGCATGATTTTCAATGCGTAAGCAGGCGGTACGCTCAACGGGCCAAGGGGGTCCATCAGCCACTTCGGCGCTTTTCTCATGATCCCGGGTGCGGGGATTGGAATGATCTCAGGAAAGGCAAGAATGCCCGCATTGCCGGAACTTGCGCCTCGCGCAATCTCACCGCGCTCAAGAAACGTGACGCTCTTGCCCGCATTCTGCAGATACAAGGCCGACATGGCACCGATGATGCCCGTGCCGATGACGAGAACATCGCATTTTTCTGAAGAGTTCATCCAAGCATCCCGAGAGTTGATAGGATGGAGATAGCAAGTTAAATGCAAACTGTCGACAGAGCGACAAGCGTAATGCAGTGAGACTTTGCCTATCGCTCGATATCGGAAAGCCGAACCACGGCATATTTGAAGCGCATCGTCTTGTCTTTCACTGGGTAATAGAAAGGCAAATCGAGGCTCGAAATCGGCACAACCCTGACCTTGGCCTTCAACTGCTCCTCGATCCATGTCGAGAGTGGCGAAAGTTGGTTGTCGTCGCCCACCCAAACGAGAAGCGCCGGATGCTCATCGGAAATCGTGAATGGCGGATCGTAGTCGTCATAGGTTGTGGTCGCGACAGGCACATCGCTGAAAACAAAGCGCAGATTTCCGCCCGCCGGCCAGTTGGGCGTCACGATGACGGATGGAGAGAGTTTTTCGGTATCGACGATCTGACGCTCGAAAGCTTTCCAGTCGTAGTTTGAATTGGAGGTGCGCCCCAGCGCCGCCATCAGGGGGTGCGCCAGGAGCAATGCGACGGGAATAATCGCCATCGCTATGAGGGGAATTGGCAAGAACCTGGCAACGAAACGCTGGGGGTCAGCAAGGTAACGCTCAAGATAAAGTGCCGCCAGAATGGGCGCGGGCATCAGCAACGGTAGCAGCCACCTGTCCCGCAGCTCGGTCATCGTCGTCATCAAGATGACGATCGTCATCAATGCGGCTATGGCAATGAAATAGTGGAGGAAAAAGCGAAACCAGACACTTTGTGCCTGTTTTGGAAGCTTCTTTTCCGCGCGCGTCCCGAGCCAAAGCAGTAATGCTGGTATGGCGATGATGACCAGCGAGCCTGAGATGAAGCGTGCAAGGCCGCGAGCGATCTGCAAAAAGCGGCTTTCGGGCGCGTCTTCAGCCATCCGCTTAAGGGTGACTTCTGAGGCAAAAACAAGGTTATCCATCAACCAGAAAAGATGGGGCAGAAATACAAGCGTACTCGCGAGAACTGTCAGCGCGAAGCGCTTGTCCAACAGACGTTCACGACCCTGTGGGTGAAACCAAACAGCGGCCAGCAGAGCAGGCAGAGCCAAGGCGAAATTGTATTTCGAGAGCATTCCAAGACCCGCGATCACTCCAACAAGAACGTAACCGGCAACCGTGGGGCTCTTTATCAGTCTGATGCTGCAATAAATCAGTGACACGAAGGTCAGCATCAGCATCGCAGTGTGCGTCAGATCGCGCTGCGCCTGCCAGAAGACCTGCGGGATGATGAAAAGCGCGAGAGCGGAAACGACCACAAAGCGCTTGTTCTCGAGCACCAGTTCAGCGGTTTTAATGTAAACGGCGAAGGTCAGGAACAGAATGAGGTTTTTCGCGAAGGCAATCGTCCACATCGACATGCCGAACAGCGCGAAGATTGCCTGCTGATACCAGTTATAAAGGGGAGGCTGGGCATCGTAGCCGAGAGCAAGCCATTGCGCAAAAAGCACCTGCTGGGCCTCATCGACCCGCAATGTGGCAGGGGTAAACTGGCGTATGACGATCTGGAGCAGAAAATATGCACCAAAAAGCGCAATGACTGCATTGGGCTTTTCGACAAGGGCATTTAACAGGCGTTTCAGTGTCCCGGCTGTTTTCACAGTTGTCCTTGTGCCTGCCTGTTTCTCATATATGTGCATGCCCTGTCCGTTTTGATGCCTCGTGGCAATCTAGTGCGCCGGGCTGATCGCGGTGTCAAATCCGAACTATGTGGCGGAACCATGAAGCTATGCCGCACTACAGAATAATATTTGGTTGGTGCGCGGGGTCGCTGTGGGAAGAAGATGGCGCCCCGGTTTGAGGGGGCGCCATGCTTATCAGCCAGCATTATAAGCCGCGATGGCAGCCATGTTGACAATGTCGCTGTCCTTTGCGCCCATCGCCGTGATCTGCACGGATTTGTCGAGCCCGACGAGAAGAGGGCCGATAACCGTTGCGCCGCCCAGTTCCTGCAACATCTTGGTCGATATGGAGGCCGAGTGAATTGCTGGCATCACAAGCACATTGGCCGGGCCCGAAAGGCCGGAGAAGGGGTACTGGCTCTGCATTTTCTGGTAATTCAGGGCCACGTCCGCGGCCATTTCGCCATCGACTTCGAAATTGACGTTGCGCTTGTCGAGAATCCGCACAGCTTCGCGAACCTTCTCGGAGCGCTCACCGAGCGGATGTCCGAAGGTGGAATAGGCCAGCATGGCCACGCGTGGCTCATAACCGAAACGGCGGGCAAGGCCAGCGGCCTCTACGGCGATATCGGCCAGATCTTCCGCTGACGGCATGTCGTGAACGGCGGTATCCGCGACAAAGACGGTGCGATTTCGCGAAACGACCAGCGAAACCCCGATCACGCGGTGGCCGGGCTTGGTATTGATGCAACGGCGCACATCTTCAAGCGCGGTGGAATAGTTGCGCGTCGTGCCGGTGACCATGGCATCGGCGTCGCCCATCGCCACCATGCAGGCAGCGAAATGGTTGCGGTCATTGTGAACGAGGCGCTGGACGTCCCGAAGCAGGTAACCTTGGCGCTGCAAGCGCGCGTAGAGATAATCAATGTACACATCGACCCGCTCGGACAGCCGGGCATTGGTGATCTGGATCGTCGGCCGGTCAAGATCGATGCCCGCACGTTCGGCGTTTGCCCGTATGATATCATCACGGCCAAGAAGGATTGCCGTGCCGAGACCCTGCGCCGTGAAGGAGATGGCCGCACGCATGACCTGCTCTTCTTCAGCCTCGGCAAACACGACGCGCTTGGGCGACCGGCGGACACGTTCATAAAGCCGCTGGGTGGTCGATGCCATCGGATCGCGACGAGCGGAAAGCTCACGAGCATAGGCGTCAAGATCGGCTATTCCCTTGCGGGCAACGCCCGTTTCCATGGCAGCACGCGCCACAGCCACAGGAATCGCCGAAATCAGACGCGGGTCGAATGGAACGGGGATGATGTATTGGGCCCCGAAACGGGGGCGCACACCCTGATACGCTGCCGCCACATCATCAGGCACATCTTCGCGGGCAAGGTCTGCCAGCGCCTTTGCGGCTGCGATCTTCATGGCATCGTTGATCTGGCTGGCGCGCACATCCAGCGCGCCGCGGAAGATATAGGGGAAGCCAAGAACGTTGTTGACCTGATTGGGATAGTCGGAGCGCCCTGTCGCCATGATCGCGTCATCACGGATACGCGCAACCTCTTCCGGTGTGATTTCAGGGTCAGGGTTTGCCATGGCGAAAATAATCGGCCTTGGCGCCATGGACCGGATCATGTCTTCGCTGAAGGCGCCCTTCTGGGAAAGACCGAATACGACGTCTGCACCTTTCATGGCCTCAGCGAGCGTGCGACTGTCAGTTTTGGCGGCGTGGGCGGATTTCCACTGGTTCATTCCCTCGGTGCGACCCTGATAGATTACGCCCTTCGTATCACAGAGCGTGATATTGGCAGGGTTGAAACCCATGGCCTTGATCAGGTCCATACATGCGATTGCTGCAGCGCCTGCGCCATTGCAGACAAGTTTCGTGGTCTTGAAATCGCGGCCCGTCAGTTCGATTGCGTTGATAAGGCCGGCTGCTGCAATGATGGCCGTGCCATGCTGGTCATCGTGGAAAACGGGAATATCCATGATTTCGCGCAGGCGGCTTTCAATGATGAAACATTCCGGCGCCTTGATATCTTCCAGATTGATGCCGCCGAATGACGGGCCCAGATAGCGCACGCAGTTGATGAATTCGTCGGCATTTTCCGTATCGACCTCGAGATCGATAGAATCGACATCTGCGAAGCGCTTGAACAGAACCGACTTGCCTTCCATCACGGGCTTTGAGGCGAGCGCGCCCAGGTTGCCGAGACCCAAAATCGCGGTTCCGTTGGAAATGACGGCGACCATGTTTCCACGTGTGGTGTAATCATAGGCCAGATCGGGGTTTTCAGCGATTGCCTTGACGGGAACCGCGACGCCCGGAGAATAGGCGAGCGAAAGGTCGCGCTGGGTCGCCATCGGTTTGGTAGGCGTTATCTCCAGCTTTCCCGGTCTGCCCTGCGAGTGGAAGTCCAGAGCCTCCTGATCTGTCACAGATGTTTTGCCCGTCGCGGAGTTGGTTTTGTCTGGCATGTCCCCACCCTAATTCGTTGATTTTAAAATTCTGGACGTAGTTATGGTAATATCGAAGGGAGTGCCAAGCCTTGAACCGGGATTCAATGTTGTAAAACGACAGATTCATGCAGGCGTCGAACACTTCAATCGATTAGCCGTTCCGGATTGATCGGAACCACAGCGGGTTGTCGTCGTTCGTCATCAGACGGCTTGGTGCAAATGGCAGAAGCGATGCAGGACATGGTTGTGAGAATGCGACCTTGGCAATGGCGCCCACACATGTTTTGCTTACGGCCGTTACGAGATAAAGCATTGGAATTTGAAAGGGCATGACGTGAGCGCACAAAACAGAAGAATTATCCCCGTACTTCTGGCAGGCGGGGCTGGATCGCGTTTGTGGCCGGTTTCGCGGGACCAGTTGCCAAAACAGTTTCAGCCATTGGTTGGCGAATTCTCGACCTACCAACAGACGCTGATGCGTGTCAGCGACGAGACGGTCTACGACGAGCCATATGTCATCACCAACGAAGATTTCCGCTTCTTTGCACTCCGGCAGGCAGAAGAGGTGAATATTCCCGCCACTGTCGTGCTGGAACCGGCCCGCCGTGACAGTGCCGCCGCCATGGCCGCGGCCGCAGTGCTTGCGGAAAAACGCGAGCCGGGCTCCCTCGTTCTTGCATTGGCTGCGGACCACGTGGTTCTCGACAATGACAAGTTCACAGATGCCGTCAGGCTGGGTGCTGAGGCGGCGGAACAGGGCAATATTGTCGTTTTCGGCCTTACGCCGACGGAGCCTCGCACCTCTTACGGCTACATCAATCCCGGCCAGCCCATCGATGGCAATGAAGATCTGTGCATGGTTGAGGCCTTCGTTGAAAAGCCCGATGAGGAGACAGCCATCTCCTATGTCGAGAAGGGCTATCTCTGGAACTCTGGAAACTTTCTGTTCAGATCAGATGTGATGATTACGGAGCTTGCCGCCCATGCTCCCGAGATTCTGGAGGCGGTGACGCGCTCCGTGGAGACCTTCAAGAGCGACCTTGGTTTCGTCAGGCTGGATAAGGAAAGCTTCGAAGCCTCGCCCAAGAACTCCATTGATTATGCTGTGATCGAAAACACGAAGCGGATGGCCGTCGTGCGCGGGCATTTCCGCTGGTCGGATATCGGCAGCTGGGATGCGATTTGGGAAATCGCCGACAAGCAGGAAAACGGCAATGCAGTTGAAGGTCAGGGCATATTCATCGATTCGGAGGGATGCCTCATTCACTCCAACAGCCTTCTGACGACCGTGGTCGGCGCAAAGGATCTAATGGTCGTGGCCACCAAGGACGCCGTTCTGGTTATGCCGAAGGACAGGGTGCAAAGCGTTAAAGGTCTGGTCGAGACGTTGAAAGAGAGCGATCACGCGCGCAAGACCGAAATACACCGGCGCGCCTATCGTCCATGGGGGCACATCGAGCAGACCGATTCCGGTGCGCGTTACCGCGTCAGTCATCTCAAGGTGGAGCCTGGCCATAAGATTTCACTGCAGCAGCATTATCACCGGTCGGAACACTGGATCATTGTCCGTGGCACGGCAACGGTAACGCTTGGAGACACGACGCAGCTGTTGACGGAAAACCAGTCCATCTACATTCCGATCGGCGCACAACACCGTTTGGCCAATGATGGAAAAATTCCTCTGGAGATCATTGAGATCCAGACTGGGTCCTATTTTGGAGACGATGACATCATCCGTTTGCAGGATGACTACAAGCGGGACTGAGAAAGCATCTTATATAACTATCGAGACTATCTCTGGCACCGTGAGACGCGATTGATGCCTTAAATGGATCGTTTTTGCGGAACAAACGTTATGACGTTGCCATTCGTGATCCGAATTGGGTACGCGGGGCTGCTGCGGACATAAGAAGATCAAACAGGAGAAAAAAAGAATGAAAAAGGCTTTAGCCGTAACTTTCGCCGCAATGACACTGGGCCTCGGTGGAACTGCAAGCGCAATCGCTGCCGATATGACCTATTCTGCACCTGTGGTGCAGGATCAGGACGACCGTAACGGCGTCAAAATCGGCTATCTGACCTGCGAAGTGGGCGGCGGCGTTGGCTATGTCATCGGTTCGTCCAAGGAACTCGATTGCACATTCCAGTCGACCATGGGTGCTCGTCGCACAGACCACTACAGCGGTGCCATTCGCAAGATGGGCGTCGATCTAGGTTTCACGACCCAGGGTAAACTCGTATGGGCAGTCTTCGCCCCGACAGCCGGATATCATCGCGGCTCGCTAGGCGGTCTCTATCAGGGCGCCACAGCTGAAGCCACGCTGGGTCTGGGCGTTGGTGCCAACGTTCTGGTTGGCGGCACAGCTGGTTCCATCCAGCTCCAGACCATCAGCGTAACTGGTCAGGTCGGCCTCAATCTTGCGGCGACCGGCACATCTGTCACGCTGACGCCGATCAACGGTTGATCCTTATAAAGTCAATCTGACGCATACAACATCGCGCCCTTTTCATCGTATGATGAAAAGGGCGTTTTGGTTTAAAAAGCGGAGTTTTGGTTAGATGGTGATGATACGCGCATGCCTGTCTGGTGTTTTGGTTTTATTGTCCATCACCATTGCATATTCGGAAGGTGATCCCGCCAGAGGTGAGCGGTCATTCAGCAAGTGTTCCGCCTGCCACATTATCGACAACCCACGCACACGCATGGGTCCTCATCTAATGGGTGTCGTGGGACGACCGGCCGGTTCAGTCGCTGACTACAACTACTCTGCCGCGATGAAGGATGCCGGGGCGAAAGGAATGGTCTGGACGGAGGATAATCTACGAGCATTTCTCTATAGTCCAAAGAAACTCGTGCCGGGCACGTCCATGCGGTTCTTCGGCCTTTGGAGCGAGGATGAGATTAACGATCTCATCGCCTACATGAAAACAGTGCCCGCTCCGCAGTAAACATTAAAGGGCCTGTTGGCCATCGAGGATGGCTTCGGCTTCATCCGCACTCATTCTGTAAACCCGACTTGCGATTTCAAAGCTGTAACCGTTTCGGGCAAATGCCGAGATTTCCTTGTTCATCCTTTTTTGATCGGCTTCCTCACTGCGGAAGGGGCCGAAGCGGCGCTTGCGTGCCATGATGAGGGCTGAATAGAGATCGTCGGTGTCAACGAGGGCCTGCTCGGTTATATCAGGCGCAACACCTTTCATCTTGAGTTTCTGGGCTATAGCCCTGCGGGATTTTCCCCCGCGTATGGCTGAGCGTGTCGCGATTTCGGCATAGGCAACGTCATCCAGCGCTTTGATGTCATAGGCGAATTTTACGGCCACGTGGCCCAGCGCTTCGATCTGTTCGGGACTGATGTCTTCGAATTTCTGTTTTGCTTTGCGAGTGATGGCATCAAACAACTGCCGCTCGGTCATCATGCGCCGCTCCAGCCGGTAAATGGTGGAGTTGCGCACCCATGTCAGCATTCTTGCAGTGGGAGCAGTGGGTATGTCTGCTTCTTCCGTCACCGGGCCGTGTCCTGTCGATTGCTAACGCGTTCTGCCAGTCGTCTAAAGGAAATGGCGGTCGATGTTAATTCTCAATCACGGTCTCGGAGACGATTTCCGGGTCAGGCAAGGCATAGACGTTGAAGGATGTATCGAGGCCGCGAAGCTTGTGTTCGCCCAATCCTTCAAACGCTCTGATATCGCCCGCCAGTTCAATGAAGTCTTCAGACATCAGCACCGGGCGCTTGAGTGTTTTGGTCAGCGTTTCCAGCCTCGACGCAATATTAACCGCCGGGCCGATGACTGTGAAATCGAGCCTGCTCTTCGAGCCGATATTTCCATACATGACATCCCCGACATGGACGCCGATGCCATATCCCAGCGGTTCGCGCCCGCTCTCACGAATGGTCACGTTCAGCGCCTTCAGCTGAACCTGTGCCTTTTCAATTGCGGTGATGATGTTTGCGCAGGCGTCCGCGTCGCTGAGTGGGAAAATGGCCAGCAGCCCATCGCCCATGAATTTCAGAATCTCTCCACCAAATTCCTCAATCGGGTCCGACATGGCGTCGAAGAAGGCATTCAGCAATTCGATAACGTCGTCTCGCGGCCACATGTCGGAAATCTGGGTGAAATCGCGCAGGTCACAAATGAGGATCGCTGCACTGACGGTGATGCCACTACCGCGCCGCGTCGCACCATCCAGAATGGCCTGACCGGCATGTGGTCCTACATAGGTTTCCAGAAGTGTGCGTGCGATGCGATTTTTGAGACGTATTTCCGAAACCAGTGAAAAAGCTGGCACGAGTGTTCGGAAGAGTTCAATTTCAGCGTCCGTGAAGCCACCCGGAACATCGCTGCAAAACGTCAAGACATGTCGTTTGTTAAGGGTGTGCTTCAGCGGCCAAGCGCAATATTCTGTCAGGCCCTGAGCGCGAAGTTCTGCATAGATTCCGGGTTCCCCGGCGACCGCTGCCGTCTCAAGGCGATGGCGTATTTCTTCAATGCCGGACTGGATCGCATAGACGGGACTGTTCAGATACTCGGCGCTTTTCTCCATGCCATAGGCGTAGGTCGTGAACTCGGCGTCTTTAAGCCCTGTTGTCCACAACATGCGTGCGCCGCTCCATTGCGGATGGTCAACGAGAAAATTGATCGTGCCGCGTGCTACCGATATGCCGGCTTCATTCAAACGCTCGCATAGTTGCACCAGAAGATTATCGATGAAACGTTGATCGCTGGTTTCCAGCATCAGCCAGTCGAGGATCGCAGATCGCTTGGACGGCCAGAGGGTTTTGGATGCGCCGAATAGAGACAGGTCAGCTGCGTTTGCGTCTGTCATTTATATCTCACAGTCATGGCTACTCGTATGCGCGCATCATTGATTATGCGCCGGATAATAGCCCTGCATGTGGTAAGGAGAAACCCTATTTGTAATAGGTGTCCGGAAAATCACTGGTTGGATTAACGGTTGTCCCAGCCCGTCCTGCAAAGATTTAAAGCTCATGCGTGACGGGCAGGGCGTTGCCCTGCTATAAAAAAGGGCGGGAAAGCCTTAGACGGCTTGGGCAAGCGGGATTTGCAACGCCGCTGCCACACGCTGAATGTGGGAAGGATTGATATCGGAGCCGTCTTCCAGTGCGACGATTTCTTCAGTCGTCAATCCACACGTAATGGCCAGTTGTTCGACTGTGTAACCACACTCGCCTCTGGCTGCGGAAATCTTGGCTGCGAAGGGCGCATCCGTGCGATCACCGGAATGGGGCTGAGAAACAGATATTGTCATTATAATCTCCCTAGAATGGACATTGAATGGAACCGGGGTCCAGCGGAGTGACCGGCCTATAATGTAGCCGCGTTGCGTAAGGAGAGGCTATGCTGCAACGCAGCACGGAAAATAGCCATCTTTCCGGCTGGAGCAACAGTTAAATTTTCGTAAGAATTGCGTGCGAGTTTTTGCAGCGGGAAAGCGGATTGGCGATCACAACGTGTTGTTGAAACGCATATCGCGACGAAAATCCGATGGCGACATGCCCGCCACTTGTCGAAATGCTTTGTTGAAGGCGCTGACGGATCCGAAACCGCTCTCCATCGCCACCTGCAGGATATTGTCGTTATCCTTGATGAGCATCGCCTGTGCGCGGGACAGACGCAGCAGCGTGAGATACTTGATCAAGGTCATGCCTGTGGATTTTCTAAACAGGTTCATGGCGTATTTGGGGTGAAGGCTGGCAGAGCGAGCAATGTCTGTCGCGTCGATATCCTCCAGAAAATTTGCGGCGATGAAGTCGCACATGCGCACGACGCTTGCCGAGCTAGTGCTTTCGGCATCGCCGGATTTCACGTCGCGAGACTGAGGCGATATGACTGTGTAGGGCTCCAGAAACATACGCTCCACCCGCAGCAGCAACTCTTCCACCGCATTTTCAGCCTTCAGCGGATCACCGGATTTCGCATAGCGAAACCACCGTGAAAAGTTTTCCTCGTCTGACGGATCGGTGACAGAGGTTACCATCGTGGCGCCGCCAATGAGCTTCGCCGAGACGGCCACCGGCAGACGCATCCGAAAGAAATGAACCAGTGGCAGATGAGCGCCTGCGTAAAAGGAATCGTCTGATGACCAGTCCATCCTGTGCGCCTGACCACCCCAGAAAAGGCACATCTGCCCGGCGTCCAGCTGCAAGGCATGGTCCCCCATTCGGTAATGGACACTGCCCGAAGTGATGTAGTTCACTTCAATCTGGGCATGCCAGTGCGGCATCAGCATAATGGATGGATGAGCCCGGAAAAACTCCAACCGGTTGGGTGCGCCCTCAATGCTGCTGGCGCCCGGCTGATAAAGCGCTCTCCCTTCGACCTTACTTTCCGCCAAATCGATGTTCCCAATTTACGAGACAGAATTTCAAGTCCGGCTAATCTGCCCGTGTCGTTGGAGGACGGCAATTGAAAAGGGAGGTTTTCAATGAATTTCAAATTTATCGGCGCGTCTGTCTCGCTGGCACTCATGGCTGCAGCACCCGCTGCCGCACAATCCACCACTGTTACCGTGTGGAGCTGGAACGTTGCCGCGTCTGCTTTGAAGTCCACACTTGAGGGCTTCAACAAGAAGTACCCCGATATCAAGGTGGATGTTCAGGATCTGGGCAACAATCAGGTTTATGACAAGGCGCTGGCGGCCTGCGCGGCTGGTGGGCAGGGCTTGCCGGATATTGTGACCGTCGAAAACTATGAAGCCGAGGTCTTCTGGAACCGTTTCCCGGACTGCTTCACGGACGCAACCAAGCTTGGTTACACGCCTGAGAAGCAGGCACTGTTCCCCGAGTTCAAGCGCACAGAGCTTGAAGTCGATGGCGTTGCCTATGCCGTTCCATGGGACAGCGGCCCTGTCACCATGTTCTACCGTCGCGATTTCTATGAAAAGGCGGGCGTTGATCCCGCAACGATCAAGACCTGGGATGACTTTATTGCCGCCGGAAAGAAGATCATGGCTGCCAATCCCGGCACGGTCATGACGCAGGCCGATTTCAACGGTGATAGCGAATGGTTCCGCATGATCTCCAATGAGCAGGGATGCGGTTACTTTTCGACCGATGGCCAAAGCATAACCATCAACCAGCCAGCCTGTGTTGCGACGCTTGAGAAGCTCAAGCAGATGAAAGATGCAGGCATCATTACGGCCGCTATCTGGGACGAGAAAATCCAGTCCAACACCGCTGGTAAAGTCGCCACGCAAATGTATGGCGGCTGGTATGAAGGCACCATTCGGTCCGGTTCGCCAAATCTGGCTGGCAAGTGGGGCGTCTACACGATGCCGAGCATCACCGCAGATGGCCCGCACGCAGCCAATCTCGGTGGCTCTTCGCTGGCCATAAGTTCCGCCTCCCAAAACAAGGAAGCGGCATGGAAGTTCGTTGATTATGCGCTTCTGACCAATGAGGGTCAGGTCACCATGCTGAAATCCTTCGGCCTGGTGCCGTCTCTGCTGACAGCAGACAAGGATACCTTCGCCAAGGAAGCACAGCCCTATTGGGGTGGACAGGCCATTTGGGCCGACATTCTGGCAACGCTACCGAAAATCGTGCCCAGCCGCGGTACAGCCTTTCAGTCTGATGCCGAAGGCATCTACCGCGTGACGCAGACCAAGTATCTGGCAGGCGGTTTCCCTGATGCCAAGACCGCGCTCGATGATGCCGCCAAGCAGATCGAATCCGCAACAGGCGTGCCGATCGCGCAATAGTCTCCCAAGCCGACCGTTGCCGGGCGCCCATCTCACGGGCGTCCGGCTCCCATCACCCTCTGGCTTTGTGAGGTCGAAATGCCTTTGCGCAATAGGGTTGCCTATGCCTTTCTGGCACCGTATCTTCTGATTTTCACGACATTCTGGCTGTGGCCGATCATCAGTTCGTTCCTGATGTCCTTCCAGAATACGCGCATCAATCCTTGGCGTTTCGCGCCTTCCATGAACTGGGGACGATTGATCGGTGACCCCGCATTCTACAATGCGCTGCAGAATACGCTGATCATTCTCATCGTGCAGGTCCCCATCATGATTGCGCTTGCCACCATCATGGCGGTGCTGTTGAATTCGCCGCTCCTCAAGGCGCGCCCCCTTTATCGCTTCGCCTTTTTCGCGCCAGTTGTGGTGGGTGAGGTGGCCTATGCCGCTGTGTTCAGGCTGATGTTTTCCGCGGATTTTGGCATCATCAACAAGCTCATTACGTCAATGGGGCTCGCCCCTATCGCGTGGTTCGATAATTCCACCGCAGCCATGGCGCTCATCATCATTGCCGTCACATGGCGCTGGGCGGGGTACAACGCCATCATCATTCTGGCCGGTCTTCAGTCCATTCCGGGCGATGTTTATGAGGCGGCAACGTTGGATCATGTCAGCAAGCGCCAGCAATTCCTGCATATCACGCTGCCGCTGCTCAAACCCATTATCCTGTTCTGCGTTGTTTTGTCGGTGATCGGAACCATGCAGCTGTTTACCGAACCCTTCCTCATTACCAACAGAGGCGGTCCGGGTGGGGCAACCGAAACGCTCGGCATTTTCCTGTATCGCCAAGGCTTCACGTCGCTCAACTTCGGCTACGCATCGGCCATCGCCTACACGATTGCAGCGCTTGCCGTCGTTATCTCCATGTTCAACCTTTGGATCGGGAGGGAAGCGAAATGAGATCGAAGTCCAAGTCCCTGCTGTGGCAGAAAATCGCGCTTCATGCCGCCTTGACGCCGCTTGCCATCATCTGGCTGTTTCCCATCTGGGTTATGTTCATCTTTTCCACCATGCCTGATCAAGGCATTTTCAGCCCCGAGATCGTGCTGCTGCCATCGACGCATTTTCTGGAGAATTTCCGCAATCTTCAGGCGGATACGGATTTCCTGCGCGCTCTGTTCATCTCCATCGGCGTGGCCGTGATTTACACGGTCCTGTCCGTGATGCTGACATCCATGGCTGGGTGGGCTCTGGCGCGATACCGCTTTGCCGGTCGCAGCGTCGTTGTCGCGATTATCCTGGGAACGATTACGCTGCCCTATGCGGTCGTGGTCATTCCGCAGTTCATCATGGTGGCGCGGGAATTCAAGCTTGCCAACACATGGATCGCGCTCATCGTGCCGCCTCTGTTCAATTCGCTCGGCGTGCTCTTCATGCGGCAATCCTTTTCCATGATGCCGAACGAGCTTTTCGATGCAGCCCGTGTCGAAGGTGTCAAGGAATGGCAGATATTCCTGCGCATTGCCTTGCCGCTGGCGCGTCCCACCATGGCGGCATTGTCCATCATTCTCTTCCTTGCCTCCTGGAACAACTACCTTTGGCCGCTGCTGGTCAATTCCCAGCCAGGCATGATGACGGCACCGGTCGCCCTTGGCACCTTGATCGGGCTTACCAAAGTCTCCTGGGGCGGCATCATGGCGGGCGCCATGCTGCTCACCGCGCCCATCCTCGTCATCTTCGTGCTGTTGCAGCGCCATTTCATCGCCGGCATCTCTGCCGGCGCCGTCAAGTAATCCGGGAGAAACCCAATGGCGGAACTTTCGCTCAAAAATGTCGTCAAACGCTATGGCGCTCTGGAGGTCATCCATTGGGCTGATCTGGACATCAAGGATGGCGAGTTTGTCGTCTTCGTCGGGCCATCTGGCTGCGGCAAATCTACATTGCTTCGCATGATCGCCGGGTTGGAAGATATCTCCGGCGGAGAGATCAGCATCGGAGGCAAGGTCGTCAATGATGCCGAGCCGACAGACCGTGGCATTGCCATGGTGTTCCAGTCCTATGCGCTTTATCCGCACATGACGGTGGAGCAAAACCTGTCCTTCGGCCTTCGCATGAACGGCAACCCGAAGGCCGATACGGAACAGCGGGTGCGCCGCGCTGCCGATATTTTGCAGATCAACGAACTGATGCACCGCCGGCCAAAGCAGCTTTCCGGCGGCCAGCGGCAGCGCGTTGCCATCGGCCGTGCCATCGTGCGCCAACCCCGTGTGTTTCTGTTTGATGAGCCGCTTTCTAACCTTGATGCGGAGTTGCGCGTTCAGATGCGGGTGGAGATTTCCAGACTGCACAAGCAACTCGGCACGACCATGATCTACGTGACCCACGATCAGACGGAAGCGATGACGCTTGCCGATAAGATCGTGGTGCTGCGCGCAGGTCATATCGAGCAGGTTGGCGCCCCGCTTGATCTCTATGACGACCCGGCCAACCGCTTCGTTGCCGGTTTTGTCGGTTCTCCGAAGATGAATTTTCTGCCCGCCACCATCACAGGCAGCGGAGCGGGTAATGTAACCCTGCGTCTTGTGGATGATCCTTCGGTGCAACTGACGGTGCCGCTCACCTCACCGGTTGCTGGTGGCAGCGAGGTGGTTTTGGGTGTGAGACCGGAGCGTTTCGGCGAGGCTGGACGCGGCGATGCGGATATCTCCGTCGAGATCGATGTTGCGGAGCATCTGGGGAACACCAGCTACATCTATGCCCGCCTGGCAGGCGGCACGCCTATCATCATCGAGCGCCCGGATACGCGCCACATCGCTGCGGCGCAGAACCTGACAGTCTCAATCATTTCTCAGCGGACCTTCCTTTTTGACAGCACGGGCCAGCGCCTTCGCTGAAAGCGCAATCCCAAATTTAATAGTATGAGGACATGCAATGACTGACGTTCAACCCATCCGTTGGGGCATCATCGGCCCCGGAACAATCGCGCGTACCTTTGCCGATGGTATCGCGCACTCTAAAACGGGCAAGCTCGTGGCAATTGCCAGCCGCAATCCGGCCAAGCCGGGTCTGGGCGATGGTTTCCCCGGTGCGCGCATCGTCGACGGTTACGAGGCTCTGTTGGCTGATCCTGACGTCGATGCTGTCTATATCGCAACGCCCCACACCGGTCATGCGGAATGGGCTATCAAAGCTGTGCGTGCGGGCAAGCATGTGTTGGTGGAAAAGCCGATTGCGTTGACGGCCTATGATGCCGATGCAGTTTTTCATGAAGCAAGGAAGGCTGGGGTCTTCGCTGGCGAAGCCTATATGTATCGCCTTCACCCGCAGACGGCGAAACTCGTCGAACTGATCAAAAGCGGAACAATTGGTGAGGTCCACCTGATCAGGACCAGCTTTGGCTTCAACATGGGCGGCTTCAAGCCGGAGCATCGCCTGTTTGCCAATGATGCGGCTGGCGGTGGCATTCTCGATGTCGGCGGCTACCCCGTTTCCATGGCGCGGCTTATTGCTGGTGCGGTGTCAGGCAAGTCGTTTCTGGAGCCTGAGAAAGTATCCGGCGTCGCCCATCTCGGCCAGTCGGGCGTGGATGAATGGGCGTCTGCCGTGCTGAAATTTTCAAATGGGATCGTTGCCGAAGTCTCATGCTCGATCATGGCCCAGCAGGACAATGTGCTGCGCATCATCGGCTCTGAGGGGCGGATCGAGGTTGAGAATTTCTGGTTTGCCTCGGGCCACAAGGGCGGCGTCGGCAAGATCGAGATCATCAAGGGTGCAGATCGGCAAGTGGTCGAAGTGCACGAAAATGGTTGGCTTTATGCTTTCGAGGTTGATGCGGCAGGTGAGGCAATCCGCGCTGGTCAGACTGAATTTGCCTATCCCGGCATGAGCTGGGCAGACAGCCTTGGCAACCTGCGTGCCATGGATCAGTGGCGTCAATCCGTTGGTCTGGAATATGGCGTCGAAACGGCTGCAAAGCGCGTGCGCAACATCAGCGGTGCTGCGGTTGTTGCCGGAAACTCGGTTCTAAAAAGGACTATTCCGGGTGTCGCCAAGCCCGCATCCGTTGTCGCGTTGGGCTTCGAATTCTTCCCCAATTTTGCCTCCGCATCGCTGACGCTGGACACATTCTACGAGGCGGGCGGCAATCTCTTCGATACGGCCTATGTCTATGGCGGCGGCAAGACCGAAGCCATTTTCGGAGACTGGCACACCAGCCGCAACGTGCCGCGTGAAGACATCGTGGTCATCGGCAAGGGCGCGCATTCGCCGCTGTGCTACCCTGACATGATTGCCAAGCAGCTCGATCAATCGCTGGATCGGCTGAAGACGGATTATGTCGACATCTATTTCATGCACCGCGACAACACCAACGTGCCGGTTGGCGAGTTTGTGGATGCCATGGATGCGGAGGTGAAGCGCGGGCGCATCGGCAGCATTTTCGGCGGCTCTAACTGGACACGCGAGCGCATGGATGAGGCTGCAGACTACGCCCGCAAAAACGGTAAGGCAGCACCGGCGGCACTTTCCAACAATTTCTCGCTTGCGGAAATGCTGGATCCCATTTGGGCGGGATGTGTCGCCGCTTCCGATGATGCGTGGAAGGACTGGCAGCGCGAACGGCAAATCCCGAACTTCGCCTGGTCGAGTCAGGGTCGCGGCTTCTTTACGGAGAGAGCTGGAAGGGACAAGCGTGACGATGAGGAAATCGTGCGCGTCTGGTATTCGGATCGCAATTTTCAGCGACGCGATAGAGCGATTGAACTGGCGCGTGAACTGGGACGCGATCCTATCCATATCGCCTTAGCTTATGTCATCGCGCAGCCATTCCCTGTCATTCCGCTCATCGGACCACGCACGATTGCCGAGCTGGAAGACAGTCTTTCCGCACTCGATATCAAGCTGACGCCGGAGCAGGTGAGCTACTTGGAGGGATGATCGCGGCAATTGCCACCCTCGACATGATCAAGGGTGGCAATGAAACCTGTTATCTTGCCAGAAGTTTCAGCATGTCCTCTGCTTCATAGATAGCGCAGACAATGTGGTAAAAGGTGCTGGCAGGCGCTGGCTCATCCATCATGGGGGCATCTTCGGGCCATTTGTCGAACCAGAGGCCTGCCACTGGCGTGTCGAGAAATGGCTGCAAGGCTCCAATGGCTTTCAGAGCGGAGGCCAGATGACGGTGCCGTTCTTCGCGGTGGCTGACTGAGGCAAGTCGCAAAGCGGACTTCAGCCACTCGGTTTGCGGCCACAGACGTGCAAGCGGGTCATGGACAGTGAAATCATCATGGAGGCTCATGATCGCGACCTTCCGGCGCGCACAAATTCCGTATGTCTCGCCAATCTCGAACATACGTTTTGCCTTGGTTATAGCTCCTTCGTCGTTCCGCAGGCTTCCCCAGCGCGCCAAAAGCCAGGCCCACTCGAACTGATGGCCGGGCTCCATTATGCGGCCCTTTTCGCCCGGCATCGGGTTCCAGTCGCGATCAAAAAACTCTCGTAGTCCACCGGACTTGGCGTCGATGAATTTCTCCATGGCAAGTTTTGCAATCTCATCTGCCAGCTTGTGCCACGGTCCATCAGGGTCCACCTGTTCCCATGCCAGCATCGCTTCGAAAAAGTGCATGTGTGGGTTGGAGCAGAGCGGCTCCACCGGCGGGTTTGCTTCTTCAAAGCCCGCGACTGGATGGGCGTAGTCAGTTTGCAAGACATCGAGCAAGGCCAAGGCGCGGTCGCGCATCGTATCTCGTCGGTCTGGAAATGCCATCGCGGTCTGCGCGGCTGCAAAGAGCGCGAAGGCCTGATTGTAGAAATCAAATGTGGGATCGATCAGCGTGCCGGAAGCATCCGCGAGATTTCCGTAAAGCCCGTTCTCAAGACGATAAACCTTGTCGAACCAGCTTAGGCCGTGGTCGACAGCAACTTGCCAGCTCCCAGTCCAGCCTTTTTGGCCAGCGGCGGCGTAGCAATAGGCTTGACGCGGCTGCACCCGGGCGCGGCGGTCATCGGCCAGCATCGGCGTGCCATCTTGTCCAATACGTTCATGGAAACCGCCAGATGGTTTGGCCGCACCGACCTCCCACCAGAGCGGCAAGGCATCGTCATCGAGCCAACGTCGTAACCTTTTGACTTCATTTGAAAGCTGGTTGGTTGCGGTCATTGTTTGATCTGCCATTTCACTTCTTTTCAGTTGGATTCTTAGGCGGGTTTATAAATGCAGTCCAACTCCAACTTATATTTTACGGGTTGAGTTCCACATTTCTGGGTGCGCGCTGGCGGCGAGAGGCGACCCGTATGGGTAAGATTTAATATTGCTAAATTTCAATGCTCACGTATTCCATGAACATGGTTTGGTCATGGTTGATTCGGTTTATGCGCACCTTCGCATGCATATGGGGTGCGGCGGGAGCGGCGGTGGGGAAACTCGCCGCCTTTGTCATATTTTCTGGCGTCGCGCTGATGCTTTCGGGATGCAATAACCCCGGCGGCATCCGTTCATCAGGTGCACCAAAGATGCTGCCACCCGAAGAGGCCCTCATCTTTCCTCCACCCGGTGGTCCTGAAGTCATCAATGTCATCAGCCGTACCTATTCGAATGCGGTTCAGCAGGAGGTTATTCTGCGGTCCGATGCGCGCACGCCGGGCCAGAATTACCTGAAGATCGAACTTTTTGGCCCGCAGCGTGCGGAAGATACGGGCCGGGATGGCCTGTCCAGCGGGGGCTTGCGTGCGTCTTCGATCTCCCGGGAAATCCGCACGGCCTTTCCGGGCGCACAGATCGCGCCTTCGGCTGAATATCTTCAGAACGCCTATGGCGCTTTCTCCTACGCCTCCGGTCGAGGTGCGGGGGATGATGCCTGTCTCTATGCTTGGCAGCACATCCGCTCGCCTGAAGATATGCGGCAGGGCTTCAAGAACCTCGGACGCATCAATGTTACGCTGCGGTTGTGCCAGTCTGGCGTGACGACACGCGATCTCTTATCGGTCATGTATAATTACACGATCACCGGAAGCTATGATGCCGAGGGGTGGAACCCCTATGGAACCGCTCAGAAGCCGCCAGAGGGACTGGGTCGTTCGGGAAATCCGATCTACCCCGTAACTGCCAGTGAATTTCCGATGCAGCCCGGCATGCAGACGCCGGCACCCCGACAGGTTCAGGCCGCACCGCCGATTGTGCGTCGTGTTTCACTGCCAGCCCAGCCAGCGCCCGCGCCAATTCCTGTTGCCGCGGCTGCACCATCGCGCGTCGTGATACCGTCACCCATGGGCGGCGGAGCCGCTGCCTCGCGGCCCTCAAACGTTTCGTCCACGGTCAATCCCGAAGAGACAAAACGTGTCGTCATCCCATCGCCTGACTGTGTGTCGTCAGGGGAGGGGTCGCAAAGATGCAAGTAAAATATTTAGCGTTGACTTATTTATAATGCGCTATTGTAAGGCGTCGCCGTCAAACTGCGGGCCAGGTCGAGGCATTTTGCCTCATGCCGGTTTGAAAACAGGGGTTTGCAGATGAGCAAGGTTATTTCCGTCATCATCTGGATGTTCGTGTCCGTTTGCGTGCTTGTCATCATCACGCTGCCGGTCAGTTTGCAGGCTCACCTGATTGCAACAGCGATTTCGCTTGTGCTTCTGGCCACGATCAAATCCCTGAACGGCAAAGGCGCATGGCGGCTGATCGGCCTGGGTTTCGGAACCGCCATCGTGCTGCGTTACGTCTATTGGCGAACCACCAGCACGTTGCCGCCCATCAATCAGCCGGAAAACTTCATTCCTGGGTTTCTGCTGTATCTTGCGGAAATGTACAGCGTGCTCATGCTGGCGCTCAGCCTTGTCATCGTTTCGATGCCTCTGCCATCGCGAAAAACCCGTCCCGGATCACCCGGCTATGTGCCGACGGTCGATATCTTCGTGCCGACCTATAATGAAGATGCCGTGCTTCTGGCCAACACATTGGCTGCTGCAAAGAATATCGATTATCCACAAGACAGATTTGTTGTCTGGTTGCTGGACGATGGCGGAAGCGTTCAGAAGCGCAACGCCTCCAATGTTCCTGAAGCGCAAGCCGCAACGCGGCGTCATGAAGAGCTGAAAAAGCTCTGCTCCGATCTGGGTGTCAATTATCTCACCCGTGAGCGCAACGTGCATGCCAAGGCCGGAAATTTGAACAACGGGCTTGATCACTCAACCGGAGAGTTAATCGTCGTTTTCGATGCGGATCACGCTCCTGCGCGAGATTTTCTGCAGGAAACGGTCGGCTATTTCGAAGAAGACGAGCGCCTGTTTCTTGTCCAGACGCCACACTTCTTCCTAAACCCGGATCCGATCGAACGGAACTTGCGCACCTTTGAAACGATGCCGAGCGAGAACGAAATGTTCTACGGCATCATTCAGCGCGGTCTGGATAAATGGAATGGCGCATTCTTCTGCGGTTCAGCCGCCGTGCTGCGCCGTCAGGCACTGAAGGAAACGGACGGCTTCAGCGGCGTCAGCATTACAGAAGATTGCGAAACGGCGCTGGCGCTTCATTCGCGTGGCTGGAACAGCCTCTATGTCGACAAGCCGCTGATTGCCGGTCTTCAGCCTGCAACATTTGCCAGCTTTATCGGCCAACGCAGCCGTTGGGCGCAGGGTATGATGCAGATCCTGATTTTCCGCCAGCCACTGTTTCGCCGTGGGCTCTCGTTTACGCAGCGGCTTTGCTACATGTCGTCAACGCTGTTCTGGCTGTTTCCGTTTCCCCGCACCATCTTCCTGTTCGCACCGCTGTTCTACCTGTTTTTCGACCTGCAGATTTTCGTCGCATCCGGCGGCGAATTTCTCGCCTACACGGCTGCATACATGCTGGTAAACCTCATGATGCAGAATTTCCTCTTTGGCAATTTCCGCTGGCCATGGATTTCAGAGCTTTATGAGTACGTGCAGACGGTTCATCTGTTGCCTGCTGTCGTCTCGGTTATCTTCAACCCTTCCAAGCCTACCTTCAAGGTTACGGCCAAGGACGAGTCGATCAGCGAAGCCAGATTGTCGGAAATCAGCAGGCCGTTTTTCGTGATCTTCGGTGTGCTGGTCATCGCCATGATATTCGCGATTTATCGCGTCTATGCAGAGCCCTACAAGGCGGACGTAACCTTGGTTGTGGGCGGGTGGAACCTGCTCAACATCATATTCGCAGGCTGTGCCTTGGGCGTTGTTTCCGAGCGCGGTGAAAAGTCCGCGTCTCGCCGCGTTACTGTCAAGCGCCGGTGTGAATTGCAGATTGGCGATAACGATGCGTGGATGCCCGCCACCATCGAAAACGTGTCTGTGAACGGCATGCTGATCCATATTTTCGAAGAAGGCTTGTCAGTCGTCGAAAAGGGTTCAAAAGCGGTCATCCGCGTCAAGCCGCATAGTGAAGGCGTGCCGGAGACGATGCCGATTAACATCGTCAGATCGGTTCGCCAGAACGGCTATACATCGGTCGGCAGCACATTTTCACCCCAGCAGGCGGTGGACCATCGCCTGATCGCGGATCTCATTTTTGCCAATTCCGACCAGTGGAGCGAGTTGCAAAGCAGCCGCAGAAAGAACCCCGGCCTCATCAAGGGAACGGCGACCTTCCTCGCCATCGCGGTGTTCCAGACGAATCGTGGCCTTTTCTATCTGTTCCGCTCATTCGTGCCGGAGAAAAAGCCAAAGCCTACGGTGGAAAGGGTGAAGACATGATGAAACCCATCCTTCTCGCCGCATTGCTTGCCTCCATCTCAGGCGTGGCCTTGGCGCAGTCCACGCCCTTCGACATGTCTCCTGAAAAGCCGCAGGCTCCAACGCCTTCGCCGGTGACACCGCCACGGCCAGCGCCTGTGGCGCCTGTCGCGCCGGTGGTGCCTGCGGTGCCAAGACCTGCTGAGGTCACGGCACCAGTGCTGACACCTGCGAAACCTGCCGCTTTGCCCGCGACAGCTGGCACGGACGACCGCCGCCGCTATATCCTGCCATTTCCCGAGCTTGGCCTTTCGGGGGAGATGGATCAGCGCCAGTGGACGCTTTATCTAACGCCGGAGCAAGCAAAAGCGGCTGTCTCGCTCAATATTGGCTATCAGAATGCCATCGTGGTCGCGCCTGAAAGCTCCAACCTCCAGGTTTCCGTCAACAACGTTGCACTCGACCGAAAAAGCGTGTCTTCGCCCGATGGTGAAGGGATTGTTTCGATGCCATTCCCGGCTGGCGCGCTTCAGGCTGGTGCGAACACCATTTCGCTTGGCGTCCAGCAGCGGCATCGCACCGATTGTACGGTGCAATCCACCTATGATCTCTGGACCGATGTCAGCCCGGCTGGAAAATACATTGCTTTCAATGGGGATGTGGCCAACCGGTTTGATACGGTTGATGACATTCAAGCGATAGGCGCGGACGCTTCTGGCACGACGACGATCAATATCGTGGCGCCGGGGCTTTCAAACCCTGCCTCTGCTCAACCATTGCTCAAACTGGCTCAGGCCCTTGCCTTGCGCACGCAGATGCCGAACCAGAAATTCACGTTTGATACCAAGGTGCCGCCTGACAGGAAGCCTGGAACGTTGACCGTTCTGGTCGGGACATCGCGCGAGATCGCAACTGCAACGCAGGCAGTTCCGCCAGAAGCGCTTGTCGGCCCTTTCTCCGGTTTTGAGAACGATATCGTCAAAGGCACGTCGGCTTTGGTGGTCAGTGGCCCGACACCGCAGGCGCTGGCGCAGGCAATCGATACGCTGTCGGCAGCTGTTGAACGCCCGGTGGGTTCGGGGCGCTCTACCCTTTCCACAAGGTCCTGGCACACGCCGGATGCCCCGCTCGTCATGTCTGATCGGCGCATTGCCCTCTCTACCCTCGGCGTTAGAAGCAGCGAGTTTTCTGGCAGGCGCTTCAGAACGGATTTTACCATCGGCACCCCGGCCGATTTCTACGCCTCGGCTTATGGTGAGGCCACGCTGCTTCTGGATGCAGCCTATTCAAACGAAATTCTTCCCGGCAGCCACATCGATGTCTACGTAAACGGCAACATCGCCTCAACGGTGCCGATTTCAAATCGAGGTGGCGGCATTTTCAGGCATCTGCCCATCAATGTTACTTTGCGCCATTTTGTGCCGGGTGTGAATACTGTGGCCATCGAGGCCATCCTTGTCACGGACGCGGACGCAGCATGCCTTCCCGGCGCGCCAGCGGCCCAGACTCCGCGCTTTGCACTGTTCGATACGACAGAGTTTCACATGCCAAATTTCGCGCTGATTGGGAGGGCGCCTGATCTTGCGGCGACGAATGGCGTGGGCCAGCCTTACCGGGCCAACGCCCAGCCTGTGGCCGTTTGGCTGGAGCGGGTGGACACCGATACCATGTCTGCCGCTGCGACACTTCTCAGCCGACTTGCCATCGCGGGCGGCCATCCCGTCAATGTCGAAATGGTGGCAACCCCTGCTGCAGTTGGTGAAAGAAACGCACTGTTTTTTGGAACGTTGGGGCAGATGCCGCAAGCGCTGGTCAGCCAGCTTGATCTGGCATCGGCCAGTCAGGTGGCGTGGAAGGAAAATGAAGGAGCGGCACGTCCAGCCCAGACCGATCAGCTCTTTGACGACTGGCGGGAGCGGGTGGATGGTGGCCTGTGGCAAGGGCAGGTATCCTCATTCGAGGAGTGGATGAAGCGAAATTTTGATATCAGTTCCGATACATTGCGTTTTCTCCCCGGTGCAGAGCAGATATATACACCGCCTGCCAACGTAACTTTCATGCTGGCACAGGGTTTGAGCCCGGGCGGTCAAGGCGTGTGGACAATGGCCACAGCACCGACCGCATCAGATCTGCGCACCGGCATGGCGGCCATGGCGGAACAGAAACGCTGGACCACTCTCGCCGGACGCGTTGCTACCTATGATGCAGCGGCTGACAAGGTGGAAACCATCGCTGCCGAACAGCCAAGCTTCATCGTCACACGGTCCTTCAGCTTCTGGAACTGGCGCCTGATCGCGGCCAATTGGCTGTCTTCGAACACCCTGTCTTATTCTCTTGTGTTTATCGGATTTCTAACGCTGCTCGGCTTTGTCACATACCTGATGCTGCGCGGTATGGGGCGTCACAAATGAAACATCGCGTCGCGCCTTGGCTCCAAACTCTTGCACTGTTCGTCATGATGCTCTTTCCCGCTCACGCAACTGCCGCATCGATCACTCAAGCCGATTGGAGCGCTTATAAGACCGCATTTCTGGATCCGGCGGGCCGCATCGTGGATACTGGAAACAAGGGCATCAGCCACAGCGAGGGCCAAGGCTATGGCATGTGGCTTGCCGTTCTTGCCGATAGTCCAGCCGATTTTGAGCTGATATGGTCCTTTACCAGAACTGAGCTTCTGGTGCGGGATGACGGCCTTGCCGCATGGAAATGGGACCCCGCGACAGAACCCCATATAGCCGACATCAACAACGCCACAGATGGCGATATTCTGATTGCTTACGCTCTGGCGCTTGCCGCCAAGCAGTGGAACAAGCCGGAATACAGCCAAGCGGCACGGGTGATTGCTCAAACCGTTCTTGCCAAGACGGTTGTTCAGCGGGCCGGGCGCACGATCCTGCTGCCGGGCACGGTCGGATTTGCTGAAGCTGACCGCCCGGATGGCCCGGTCGTCAATCCGTCCTATCTCATTTTCGAAGCCTTTCCCGTCTTGAACGAGGTCGCACCATCGCCTCTTTGGGCTGCGTTGAGCAAGGATGGTCTTGGCGAAATCAAAGCCTATGTCTTTGGCCCCAGAAAGCTTCCCGCCGATTGGGTATCCCTGAAAACCAGACCTCGTCCCGCTGACGGCTTTCCGCAGGAATTCGGCTATAATGCCGTGAGAATACCGCTCTATCTGGTTCGGTCCGGATTGGGGGATGCCGCGCTCAATCAAAGACTGATCGCTTCGACAACGGTGGAGGGCGGAAGCATGGCCACATTCGACCTGCGCACCGGCAACCCCAAGGACGTGCTGTCAGATGCGGGTTACAAGATCATTCCGGCCCTGTTGGCCTGCGTGGCGACTAATGCCCCCATTCCAGAAGAGCTGAGGTCGTTCAAGCCGACACTCTACTATCCATCGACGTTGCATCTCCTCGCATTGTCTTTTGCAACGCAGACGCGTCAGGAATGCCTATGATCGGAAAACCGGTTTACATAGCGGCGGCTGTTTTGGCCATCGGTGCGGGCAGCGCCTATCATTGGCGCGATCAGCTTATGGGAAGCACCGCAACGGTTCAGACCACCGGGTCGATTGGCAGTGATGCTTTTACCAATCGGCCGCTTGGTGAAAAATCGCTGTTGCCCGACGCGATCCGCGTCGCGCAGAATGACACACAGCCTTCTCCGCCAGTCACCGTGCCCTCGCCCGTTGGGGCTGCGGGGCAGATGCTTTCGCAAGCTACCCGCCCGCCAGCACCGCCCGTTGCTTCGCCTGCTTCCTCGGTCAAAGTGGATGAAAGTGCCCTTCGCTATTTTGCAGCGCAGGGGGATAAGGCACGTCTGGAAGCCGAAATCGCGCGTTTGAAAGTGCTTTATCCGGACTGGACGCCACCGGCAGATCCGTTGGCTGTGCCCGAGCAGGGCGATGCGCAACTGGAGACGATGTGGCAGCTCTATGCCAATGGTCGATATGCGGAGGCTCGAAAGGCAATTGCAGACCGTCAGGTCGCGGACCCCACCTGGCAACCGCCTTCGAACCTGAGCGACATGCTGAAGCTTGCCGAAGCACGGCAGCGTCTCGTCAATTCTTCGGACCTCAAACAGTATAATGCCGTGGTGGAGACGGCAGCCACCAATCCGCAATTGCTGACCTGTAGCGAAGTCGATGTCTTATGGCGGCTGGCGGAAGCCTTCGTGCGCACCGACAAACCCGAGCGCGCACGAGATGCCTATAACTATGTGCTGAGCAATTGCGATGGGGCAGCCGAGCGACTTGCCACGGTGCAAAAGGCATCTACTCTGTTGCCTATTGCCATGATGGATGACCTCCTGTCCAAGGAGAAGCCCAGCGCTGATGGAAAGCTCGAGTTCGATCCGATCAAGGATGATCTTGCGCGTCAGTTTGTTGCCAATGCTGGCGAAAACAAGGACATCACGGTACCCACTGCGTATCTTCTAAGGATGGAACGCGTCGCCGAAAGCAGCAAGCTTCCAAGCGATGCTTTGCTCTTGGGCTGGTACAATATACGGCGTGATAAAGCTGCTGATGCGGAAAAGTGGTTTCGTGGTGCCAAGACGGCAGAAGATTCGTCCGCCGCGTCGCAGGGCCTTGCGCTTTCGCTCATCGCACGCGGTGATCCGCTGGAAGCGGAAGACGTGATGTATGAATGGCGCTCCTCATCCGAGGATGCGAGAAAGACCTATCTCGCCGCCGCAGCAAATCTCCTCGCACTGGATCCGCCGATCGCGCTTGAAGCGGATGTCCTCAGGCGCATCGCCGAAGAAGCTGTTTCGCAAAAAGACCCGGCCACTGCTCAGGAATTTGGCTGGTATTCGAGAGCCTTCAAACAGCCTCAACTGGCCATGCAATGGTTTAGCACCGCCTTGGGATGGAAGGCAGATGACGAGGCGTCTGCCTATGGTCTGGCCTTGACCTATCAGGATTTGAACAACGCGGCGGAGGTACGTCGGCTTCAGAGCCAATGGGGTGCGCAATCGCAGCGCATTCTCGAAATCGGACGCACCGCGCCTGATGGCCGCGAGGTGCCAGCCAGCGCAGAGGTGGCAGGTAACCGTTCCCCTGTCAGCGCCGCCAGCACCCAACCGGCGGAAGTGGTTTACCGAACGGCAGCGCCAACTGCCCCAGCACGTCAGGGCCGTGTCGCCACACGCACGCAGACCACGTCCAAATCGGGTCGTTGCTCAACATTCGTGAACCCGGATGGTCTTGCGCCACAACAGGCCTTGCAGCAGGGCTGGTGCCTGATGGATGCGAACAGACCGGCAGAAGCGCTGAAAGCATTTGGTTCGGCACTCAGAGGCGGGCAGGAAACCGTTCGAAGCGACGCGGCCTATGGCCAAAGCCTTGCCTATCTGCGCATGGGTCTGACGGACAATGCTGCCGTTTCCGCAACCAGATCCGGCATGGACAAGACGAAGGCAACGGAACTTCAGGTTGCTATTCTCACCGACCGTGCCTTGGCTGCCTATCAAGGCAAGCAATACGAAAAGGCGCTGATCCTGCTTGATCAACGCGCACGCTTTGCCACTGAACGCAGCGATCTGATGGTGATCAGAGGGTATGCATACCTCAATCTTCAGCGGTATGCGGAAGCTATTCAGGTGTTTGAAGGGCCTGCCTCAACAGGGCATCGCGATGCTGTCAGGGGGCTTGCCGCGGCGCGGGATGCCCGGCCGAGCCGAGGGCCAAGCGGCGGGTAATCCGTCTTTCAATTTTCAGAAGGCTTCAGCAAAAAGAAAGGCCCGCACCGATGATGTCGGGCGGGCCTCTTTTGTGCGGTCTGTCTGCTTTATTCGGCAGGTTGTGCAATAGCGGCAGGCGCAACTTCGCCTGTTGCGGGAATGTGTTCGCCGCTCAGCACCCGGGCAAGCTGCGCCTCGTCAAGCTCACCTTCCCAGCGGGCAACAACGATCGTTGCCACAGCATTACCAACGAAGTTCGTGAGCGCGCGGCACTCGGACATGAAACGGTCGATGCCGAGGATCAGCGCCATGCCAGCAACCGGAACCGACGGAACGACCGAGAGCGTCGCTGCCAGCGTGATGAAGCCTGCACCTGTGATACCAGCCGCACCCTTGGAGCTCAACATCGCCACGAGCAGCAGCAGAATCTGTTGACCCCAAGTCAGCTCAATGCCGGTCGCCTGCGCGATGAAGAGAGCAGCCAGCGTCATATAGATGTTGGTGCCATCGAGGTTGAAGGAATAACCGGTCGGGATGACCAGACCAACGACGGACCGCTTGCAGCCTGCATTTTCCATCTTGCTCATCAGGCCCGGTAGTGCGGCTTCCGAAGATGACGTGCCGAGAACGAGCAGAAGCTCTTCCTTGATGTAGCGGATAAGCGCGAAAATCGAGAAGCCGTTGTAGCGGCAAACCGCACCAAGCACGACGATGACGAAAAACAGCGACGTGAAGTAGAATGTGCCGATCAGCATCGCCAGATTGGTAACGGACGAAATGCCGTATTTGCCGATGGTGAATGCCATGGCACCGAATGCACCGATTGGTGCGGCCTTCATCAGGATCGCGACCAGCTTGAAGATCGGGTACATCAAGGCATGCATGAAATCAACGACAGGCTTGCCACGATCTCCGACGATACCCAGCGAAATACCGAACAGCACGGAGAAGAAGAGAACCTGAAGAATGTCACCTTCCGCGAACGCGCCGACAATGGTTGTCGGAATGATGTTCATGAGGAAGCCGGTGATGGATTGCTCATGCGCCTTGGCGGCGTAGGTCGCAACGGCCTTGCCATCCAGCGTTGTTGGATCGATGTTCATTCCAGCGCCGGGCTGAACGACATTGGCCACGATGAGGCCGACGATCAGCGCGAGTGTCGAAAATGTCAGGAAGTAGATCATTGCCTTGCCGGCAACGCGCCCTACTTTCTTCATGTCGTTCATTCCGGCGATGCCGGTTGCTACAGTCAGGAAGATCACAGGTGCGATAATCATCTTCACAAGGCGAATAAAGGCATCGCCCAGTGGCTTCAATTGCTCGCCGAGGGTCGGGTTGAAGTGGCCGAGCGCAATGCCCGCAATAATCGCGACGATAACCTGAAAATAGAGGTGGCGATAAAATGGGAGTTTGACGTGGCTGGATGCCACGGCGGTGCTATCAATCATGTTCTTTCCTCCTCGGTCACAACCCTGCCTGATGGCCTCCCGGGTTTGACGAACTGGCTCGCGGTCAAAGACCGTTTCTAGGTGAAGACAGCAAAGACTGTGCCAAATGCCGACTTAAGAATTAAGCAATTGATTTAGCGATATAAAAAATCAGACGCTGTGATCGGTGTCATGATTTGTGCGTTTATCCGCTCATGAAATCTTGCATTTTGTGCGGAAATCCACACAATGAAGCCATCTGACTTGAGGTTTCGATGGCTGGTAATCTAGATACAGTTCGATTTCGTTGGGTCGCCTTCGGCGCCATGTGGCTTGTCATAGCCTTTGGTGTGTTTGTTGCTGCCGATAAGTTGGGGCGGGTTCAGGCCACAAAGACTTTGCTGGCCACAGCCAGTACCGATGGCGAGCTGAAATCGGCTCTGCTGAATGTGGCATTGGAGCGCCCGCGTGTCCTTCCTCTCGTCCTTTCGAAGGATCGAGACCTAGTAGACGCACTCCAGAACCGTGGTCCTCTTCTGGAGCAACTCAATCGAAAGCTTGAAGGCTTGATTGAAGGTACGCAGGCCTCCGTCATTTACGTGGCAGATATGGATGGTGTCACGATTGCTTCGAGCAACTGGCAAACGCCTGAAAGTTTCGTCGGTGCCAATTACGCGTTTCGGGATTACTTCAAGAAAGCGATGGAAACGGGTCAGGCCGAACATTACGCTTTGGGCAGTGTCAGCCGCAGGCCGGGTCTCTACATTTCGCGGCGCGTGGATGGGCCGGATGGAAGCCCTCTTGGGGTCGTCATTGCCAAGGTTGAGTTCAATCGCCTTGAGGCAGACTGGAATATCGGTGGCCGCCCGGTCTACATCGTCGATTCAAACGGCGTGGTGCTGATGACCAGCATTCCCGAATGGCGGTTCAAGACGGTGGCACCTGTTGATGATGCGCGCCGTAAGGCAATCTCCGAAAGTCTCCAGTTCGGTGATGAGCAACTCTCCACCATGCCGGTTAAGACATTGTCCAGACCGGGGCCGGAGGTGGCGATAGTGAGTGTTACTTCTCCGGCGGCCCTGGCTGGTGAATATTTGCGGCTGGAACTGCCGGTACCATCAACGGCATGGTCGTTGCATTATCTCCAGCCGGTGCAGGCCACGATGAACGGCGCCATCCGTGAAAACCGGATTATCGCTGCAGCAGGGCTCATGCCCGTCTTTGCGTTTTCAGCCATATGGTTTCGGCGCAGACAAAAAGCCGCAGAAGCCCGTGCCGCCGCAGAGCGGGACCGCGCCGAACTGGAACGCCGCGTGCAGGAGCGAACGATTGATCTGACGATGGCGCGGGATCGCCTTCAGGCCGAAATCGTGCGCCACGAACAGACGGCGGAAGAGTTGCAAAGCGTTCAGCACGAACTGGTCAAGGCTAACCGCCTTTCCATTCTGGGTCAGGTGGCAGCAGGTGTGGCCCATGAAATCAACCAGCCCGTCGCAACCATCCGCGCCTTTGCCGATAATGCTCGGATATTCCTCCAACGAGGTCGCAAGGCGGAAGCGGACGAGAATCTGGAGAGTATCGCATCATTGACCGAGAGGATCGGCGTGATCACCAGCGATCTCAAGATACTGGCGCGAAAAGGCCGCACGGCGGCAGAGCCGGTCAGCATCCGTCTCGTCATAGAAGGTGCCGTCGTTCTGCTGCGCAGTCGTTTCGCCGGGCGCATGGATGCTCTGGACATTCAGTTGCCGGATGAAAGTGTGATGGTGTCTGGCAGCCGTATCAGGCTAGAGCAGATCGTCATCAACCTTCTGCAAAACGCACTTGAAGCGGTCGAGGATAAGCCGGATGGCAGCGTGACCGTGCGCACTGAGGATGCGGAGGGAGAGATCGTGTTGAAAATTGCCGATAATGGGCCGGGCATCGCACCTGACATTCTTGGGCAATTGTTCTCGCCATTCAACACCTCAAAGGAGGGTGGCCTTGGGCTTGGCCTCGTTATTTCCCGGGATATTGCGTCAGATTATGGCGGTCGCATCGCTGTCGTCACGGGCGAGACCGGAACCTGTTTCTCTGTATACCTGAAGCGAGCATGATATGACGAACCATGGCACGGTCTACCTTGTGGATGATGACTCGCAACTGCGCAAAGCCATGCGTCAGACGCTGGAGCTGCACGGCATGATGGTCACACCGTTTCCAAAAGCCGAGTTGGCTCTGGAGGCGATATCGCAAGACTTTGACGGGATCGTCGTCACAGATATCCGCATGCCCGGCATGGATGGGTTGCAGTTTTTTGATCACCTGCGCCAGATCGACGCGGATCTGCCGGTCATTCTCATCACAGGCCATGGCGATGTACCCATGGCGGTGGCAGCGCTGCAAAACGGTGCCTACGATTTCATTGCCAAGCCGTTTCCGGCAGAGCGGATGGTGGAAAGCGCGCGCCGCGCTCTCGAAAAGCGCCGACTGGTCATGGAAAATCGGGCGCTGAAACAAGCCGCGCAGCAGGCAGAGGACGACCTGCCGCTGATTGGTCAGACGCCAGCCATGGAGCGCCTGCGCAATACGCTTCGCCACATTGCCGATACGGATGTGGATGTGCTGGTTGCGGGTGAAACCGGCAGCGGCAAGGAAGTTGTCGCCACGGCCCTTCACAATTGGAGCACACGCCGCGCCAAGGGCAATTTCGTTGCGCTCAACTGTGGTGCCTTGCCGGAAACGGTCATCGAAAGCGAGCTTTTCGGCCATGAAGCCGGCGCCTTTACTGGCGCGCAAAAGAAACGCGTTGGCCGTATCGAACATTCCAGCGGTGGAACGCTGTTCCTCGACGAAATTGAAAGCATGCCACCTGCCGTACAGGTCAGGATGCTGCGCGTGCTTGAAGGACGGCAGGTCTCGCCGGTTGGCTCCAACGAGGTGCGGTCTGTCGATATTCGCGTGGTCGCCGCTGCCAAAGTCGATCTGGGGAACCCGGAGCAGCGCGGCGATTTTCGTGATGATCTGTATTATCGTCTGAACGTGGTCACGCTGTCCATCCCGCCACTGCGAGAACGCAAAGCCGATATTCCGCTGCTGTTTTCCCACTTCGTCACAAAGGCTTCCAAGCGTTTCGGAATGGCCATGCCGACCATCACATCATCTGTTTCGCGGCATCTCAACGACCATGACTGGCCGGGCAATGTCCGCGAACTCGGACATTTTGCAGAACGTGTCGTGCTTGGGTTGGAAGATTCGGCGGCACAAACGGTACTTGTTGCGCCTCGGCAGACCTCAGGGACTCTTTCGGAACGCATTGACCGGGAGGAGGCCCAGATCATTCGTGAGACGCTTGAGACATTCGAAGGCGATGTGGCGGGCACGATCGGCGCGCTGGGCATCGCGCGCAAGACCTTTTACGACAAGCTGCAGCGACACAGCATCAACCGCGCCGACTATGTCCGTAAGGGACCATAGCCTGCGCGGCTGCTTTGGTTTATCTCGAAGCTTCAGCCCGCAACGCAGAAGTGGCTCTGGCCATCATAGCCCACATAGGTGCCGGTGCGGCCATTGAAGCTGCGGTAACGTTGCGAGCAATAGTCAAACCATGTTGCCGACCATGGCTCGATGGTGCGGTAGCGCGGGCGTGGCTGGTAAGCTGGGCGCGTGTCGTAAACCGGCTGGGCGCGGTAGACTGGACGCGGCGCTGGCCGCTCATATCTGTAATCAGGTTCGCTATAGGTGTAGCGTGGCTGATAGGTCTGGTAGCTGCGCACGGGTGGTTCGTCATAGACCCGTTCTTCGGAGTACCGTGGCTGTGCCAGCGCAGAACCGACTGCCACACCAGCGGCAAGACCAAGCATGCCGCCGATCAGGGCGTCGTCGCGGTTATGGCGACCCCAATCGTCGGCTGAGGCTGAATTAACAGGGGCGATGACGGCTGCAGAGACTGCGAGAGCCAGAAGAGTTTTAGCTGCAAACGAGGCCATTTTCGTTTTCCATCCAAAGGGCAGAAAAGCTGCCAGTTGTTATTCAATGGTTAAGAATTAGCGGTCTGCGGCTGAACCGGCGCTGAACGAATTGTGGCAGTGCAAAGGCGGGTATGGCAGGGCTTTTCCTAGACTTTCAGCGGTTCAGCGGGAGAAAAACTTTCAAGCATTCCGAGATAGGGTTTTGCCACGGGTGTGGCATAGGCTCCGTTTTTCGCAGTCGTGAGGCCGAGCGTGATCAGCCCCTCCGCGTGTTTGACGGCAGCCGAGACGCCATCGACCACCGGCACGTCGAATTCTGCGGAAAGCTGGGCGGCAAGGTCCGCCATGCCAGCGCAGCCCAGCACGATTGCTTCCGCACGGTCATCGCGGATTGCGGCGCTGATCTCGAAACGAAGACGCTCCAATGCATTAGAGGCAGGGTCTTCGAGCGATAGCACGGGAATATCGGCAGCGCGCACCTTGGCACGGCGGCCCATGCCATAGCGTTCGACAAGATGCTCAATTGGCAGCCGCGAACGCTCCATGGTGGTGACCACGGTGAAGCGTTGCGCAATGAAGGATGCGGTCGCAACCGCTGCTTCGCAAATGCCGATGACCGGGATGGAGGCCAGCGCCCTTGCCGCGTCCAGCCCCGTATCGTCAAAACACGCAATGATCGCCGCCTGCGCGCCACCCTTTTCGCCCTTGGCAATCTCCGCCAGCATGCCCGGCACAGCAAAGGCTTCATCGTAATAGCCTTCGATGGACACCGGTCCCATCAGCGAGGTCACAGCCATGACGTCTGTGCCCGGTGCCGCAACGGCTTTTGCAGCGGCGGCGATGGTCTTGGTCATGGATGCGGTGGTGTTTGGATTGACGATGAGAATGCGCATTTTGTCGATCAGGCTTTCAACTGGCGGCGGTTTAGGTAGACGATGAGACCGAGCGTTGCGGCAATCACCAGGAATGAGAAGAACGTCGTGACAGCACCAAGGGCATAGAGCACCGGCGTCGTAACGTTCGTGGTCATGCCGTAAATCTCAAGTGGCAGAGTGTTGTAGGTGCCAGATGTCATCAAGGTGCGGGCAAATTCGTCATAGGACAGAGTGAAACCGAACAGGCCGATGCCGATCAGGCTCGGCGCAATCATCGGCAACACGACCTCGCGGAAGGTCTGCCAGGAGGTCGCGCCAAGGTCACGCGCTGCCTCTTCATAAGATGGCGAGAAGCGGTTGAAAACGGCGAGCATGATCAGCACACCGAAGGGCAGCGTCCATGTCATATGGGCACCGAAGGCAGAGGTGTACCATGAAGGCTCCAGACCAAGCTGTTGAAACAGCACGCCGATGCCGAGTGATATGATGATGGAGGGCACGACGAGGCTGGCGACGGCTAGATAGAACAGGGGCGTAGCGCCGACGAATTTCCGGCGAAAGGCGAGGCCCGCTAGAAGCGACACCAGCACCGTGGCGCTCATGACCATGATGCCTAGCAGCAGAGAGCGGCGGAAGGACCCGCCAAAGTCACCCACCGCCTGTTGCTGGAACAGATTGGCGAACCAGTGCAGCGAGACCCCGTTCAGCGGAAAGGTCAAGCCACCATTGGGGCCTTGAAAGGCGAGAATAAGGATCGCTGAGAGCGGACCATAGAGGAACAGCACGAAGAGGCCAAAAAAGAAGCAGAGCACGTAAAACTCACGACCGCGTTTTTCCGAATGCATGTCAAAGCTCCTTCCTGATATCGACGACGCGCAATATTCCAGCCACCATCAAGAGAACGAGGGCGAGCAGGATGACGGCGTTGGCGGCTGCTGCGGGATACTGTAGCAGCGACATCTGGTTCTTCATCATCAGCGCCACAGATGCGCTCTGCCCGCCGGACATTACCTGAACCGTCGAGAAATCTGCCATGACGAGCGTCACGACGAAAATCGTGCCGATGGCGATTCCGGGTTTGGCCAAGGGAATGATGACATTCCAGAGGATCTGCCAGCTTGTAGCCCCCGCATCCCGGGCAGCTTCCACCAGCGATTTGTCGATGCGCATCAGCGTGTTGAAAATTGGCGTGACCATGAACAGCGTGTAGAGATGCACCATGGCAAGAACGACCGCGAAATCCGAATAGAGCAGCCATTCCACCGGCGCTGGCACGATGCCCATATTGACCAGCGCGCTGTTCACCAGCCCGTTGCGGCCCAGCACCGGTATCCAGGAAATCATGCGGATGATGTTGGAGGTGAGAAACGGCACGGTGCAGATCAGAAACAGCACCATCTGCATGGTGGTGGTGCGAATGTGAAATGCCAGAAAATAGGCAACCCAGAAACCGCAAAACAGCGTTATGGCCCAGACCATAGCCGCAAATTTCAGCGTGTTGAGATAGGTCTGCCATGTGACCCATGACCCTAGCGTTTCACCGTAGTTGAAGGTGACAAACCCCGGATACATCTGCGCGAAATCATAATCCCAGAAACTGACAATGGCGATCATCAGAATGGGCAGAGCAAGGAAGAAGCCGAGAATAAGGGCAAGCGGTGCCGCCTGAATATAGGCGACGAGCTTTGGCGCAAGTGCAAAGCTGCGGCTTTTTTTGTTCGCCTTGTCACTGACGCCGATCAATCTCACTGTTACCACGGCCCGTCTCCTCGCTTCTGGTGGGTGGATACGCGGAATTGAAATCCGCGTATCCCTTTGTCGTGAAAGCCTGATCAGGCGGCGATGAACTCGTTCCAGCGGCGAACCATGTAGCGGTCTTCGTCCATAACGGAGTTCCAGCAGGCAACCTTGCCCATGCGCTCCTGGAAGGAACCGCCATCGCGCACCGCGCCGGCCTTTTCCATGACCTTGCCATCAGGGGCGATGATGTCGCCCTGCGCTGGCTTGCCCTCGACCCAGTAGCCCCACTCGTCAGCGGTCATATGTTCCTTGGCCGTGTCCATGGCCGCAGAGTAGTAGCCCTGACGGTTGAGATAGGCGCCGACCCAGCCGGATGTGTACCAGTTGATATATTCGTACGCCGCATCGAGTTTTGCGCCTGACAGGTGCTTTGCAAGGCCAAGACCGCCGCCCCATGAACGGTAGCCTTCCTTCAATGGCTGGTATTTGCAGGCGATGCCCTTGGAGCGCACGGCTGCAACGGCTGGCGACCACATGGACTGGATGACGACTTCGCCAGATGCCATGAGGTTGACGCTTTCATCGAAGCTTTTCCAGAAGGCGCGGAACTGGCCGTCCTTCTTGGCCTTGATGAGGAAGTCGATCGTCTTGTCGATCTCTTCCTTGGTCATGTTGCCCTTGTCTGCGTATTTCAGGTTGCCCATGGCTTCCATAATCATCGCAGCATCCATGATGCCGATGGATGGAATGTTGAGGATGGATGCCTTACCCTTGAAGGCCGGGTCCATGATGTCGGCCCAGCTGGTGATCTCGCGACCGACAAGATCGGGGCGGATGCCGAGCGTGTCGGCGTTGTAGATGGTCGGAACCATGGTGAAATAGTCTGTTTCACCCTTGGCAAATTTCTTGTCGCCCGGCTTTTCCACGAAACCGACAGTGTGGGGCGCGGTGCCCTGGGCAATGACGCTGTCCGGCGTGAGCTTGCCGTTTTTAAACAGCGGAACGATCTTGTCGTAATATTTCAGCTTCTTGATTTCCATCGGCTGGATGACGCCCGATGGATAAACCTTCTTGAGGATCCAGTATTCGATATCGGCAATGTCGTAGGAGTTCGGCTGCGTCACGGCGCGCTGGGCGGCGGCGTCCGAATCCGTTGCCGTCATTTCCAGCGTGATGCCGAGGTCCGCCTTGCATTTATCCGCGATGGCGTTGAGGTTCGACACGCCGGTGCCGAACTGGCGCAGCGTAATCGGGTTCTGCGCCCAGATGGTCGGGAAACCCGTGATGAGGCCGGAGCCGATGGCAGCACCTGTGGCGGCGGCACCCGCTTTCAGAAGACCGCGACGGGACAAGCCCTTTTTTGTGTTGGTTGGATTGGTCATGACACATTCTCCTCTGGTTGTTTTTAGGTTTATTTCTTGACCCGGCCGAGCACGATGGCATCTGCCGCATTCCAGGACAGGGGTATGGCTTCCCCCACCTTGATGGGTTTTTCGAAGAAGGCGACGTCGCTCAGAATGACGTTGAAGTCCTCGATTCCAGCACCCGTCACCACAATCTTGACGGTAGCGCCGTGGTATTCGACGTTGGAGACGATGCCGGTAAAGCCGTGCCCCGGTACGTCCTCGCGGCCTATGCGAACGCGGTCGGTTCTGACGGCAATGTCCATTATCCCATCCTCTGGCGGATCACCGGCTGCGCTGAAGGACGCACCACCAACAACATCCATGGTCACGAGATCGCCGCTCTTTTCGCGGACGCGGCCTGAGATGACATTGTGATTGCCCATGAAGCGCGCCACGAAACTGGTTGCCGGGCGCTCGAACACCTCACGCGGGGTGGCCGCCTGCTCGATCCGACCGTCATTCATGATGACGATGACATCGGCCAGCGCCATGGCCTCTTCCTGACTGTGGGTCACGTGAACAAACGTGATGCCCAGTGTTGTCTGAAGCTTCTTGAGTTCGGCCCGCATGCGGATCTTCAGAAAGGGATCGAGGGCAGACAGTGGCTCGTCCAGAAGTAGCGCTTCAGGATCGGTAATCAGCGCACGGGCAAGCGCAACGCGCTGTTGTTGGCCGCCGGAAAGCTGGGCGGGACGGCGATTGGCATAGGCTTCCAGCTGCATCAGTTGCAGCATTTCCATCGCTTTGGCGCGCCGGGCTTCTTTGTCAACGCCTTTCATCTTCAGGCTGAAGGCAACATTGTCGATGAGATCCAGATGCGGGAAAAGCGCATAGGACTGGAACATCATCGCCGTGCCGCGCTTGGCAGGTGGAAAGTCGGTCACAACGGTATTGCCCAGCCGCACATCGCCGCTGGTAATGCTCTCATGGCCCGCAATCATGCGCAGGGTGGATGTTTTGCCGCATCCGGATGGACCCAGCAGGCAGCAATAGCTTCCCGCCGGTATCTTGAGGCTGATCGCGTGGACAGCCGTCGTGGTGCCATATATCTTGGACACGGAAGCAATATCGATCTCGGCGGCTTTGCTCATGTGTTTTCCTCTGCTCGTCGCAGAAGACGTTGCATAAGCCGTGCCAGTTTCGATGCTCGGCGCTTAAGATTATGAAATGACGTCGTATTTTAATTCGATGGATGTCTGTGGCACGTGCAGCTATCCGCAGATGCCCAAAAAACGAGCGATTGTTTTCGATGTTGCATAAGGATTGTATTCAATCATCTGGTCTGAATGAGAACGTTTGCTGTTTCCACTTCCGTCACTTCGGGGTAGAAAGGGCCATGCAGCTTTGGATGCCGACATGACAATTGCTCACATCAGCCCAGAAAACGACCACAGCCAGGAAGACCGGGCGCAGGCCATTCGCGATACGTTGCGGGATGCGATTGTCGACAGGCGTCTGGCTCCCGGAACCAAGCTTTCGGAAGCTGAGGTCGGGACGCTGTTTGATGTCAGCCGCACGGTCGTTCGGGCTGCCCTGCAGATGTTGTCCTTCGAGGGGCTGGTAAAGACGGAGCGAAATCGTGGCGCGTTCGTTTCAAACCCGACGCCGGATGAAGCGCTCCAGGTCTTCGCCTCACGGCGGCTCATTGAACCCGGCATTGTCAATGCCGCCATTGAGCGCCTGACACCTGAGGTCATTGCGGATATGCGGGTGCATCTTGAGGAGGAAACGCGCCACCAGCACGAGCGCGGTCCCAGTGCACGGCGCGCGGAAATCAAGGCATCCGGTGATTTTCACCTGATGCTGGCGGCGGTTGCTGGCAACGCCATTCTTGAAAAGTTTATGGCGGAACTCGTCGCCCGCTCGTCGCTGGTTATTGCGCTTTACGGTCGCTCGGGCATTTCAAGCTGCGGCCACGGCGATCACGCCGCCATTCTCGATGCATTGGAGGCGGGCGATGCGGAGAAAGCCAAACATCTCATGCTTCACCACATCGATCACATCGAGGCCGATCTTGACCTGCGCAACAAGGAGGGGCTGGCCCTCAAAGATGCGCTATCGCTTTGAACTACTTCACGCTGCGTAGCGGGAAATAGCCAGATCCGCGGTTTCAATCTCCGGCTTGTTGCCACTGACGATATCGGCCAGAACGCGGGCTGATCCGCAGGCCATCGTCCAGCCCAGCGTGCCATGCCCGGTGTTGAGGTAAAGGTTGCTGTAGCGGGTGGCCCCGATCACTGGCGTGCCATCCGGTGTCATGGGGCGCAGGCCGCTCCAGAATTTTGCGCGTGACTGGTCGCCCGCACCGCCGAACAGATCTTCGACGGAATGGGTCAAGGTCGCCTGTCGTTTGGCGGGCAGGTCCGTGCTGAAACCGGCAATTTCGGCCATCCCACCCACGCGAATACGGTCGCCAAGGCGCGTGATCGCAATCTTATGCGCCTCGTCCATGACAGTCGAAATGGGCGCGCGCGCCGCGTCGATGATGGGGACTGTGATCGAGTAGCCTTTGACCGGATAGACGGGGAGGTCGATGTTAAGGTGCCTGAGCAGGTGAGGGGTGTAGCTTCCCAAAGCGCCAATGAAGACGTCCGCTTCCACCAGCCCCTTGGTGGTTTCGATGGCCTTGATGCGGTTGCCTTCGGTTACCGGGCGCATGATGCCGGTGCCGTAGATGAATTTCACACCAGCCTGTTCGGCAAGCTTTGCCAACTCGGTGGTGAACATGAAGCAATCGCCGGTCTCATCGCCCGGCAGGCGCAAGCCGCCAACGATCTTGTCGCGGGATAGAGAAAGGCCGGGTTCAACGGCAACGCAGGCATCACGATCTAGAACCTCATAGCGCACGCCGCCTGCCTTCAACACCGCAACATCCTTGCCGATGCCGTCGAATTGCTTCTGGGTGCGGAAAACCTCAAGCGTGCCTTGCGTGCGTTGATCGTACTGAATGCCGGTTTCGTCGCGCAACGCCATCAGGCAATCGCGGCTATACTCGGCCACGCGCACCATGCGGCTCTTGTTGATGGAATAGCGTTGAAACGTGCAGTTGCGCAGCATCTGTCCAATCCAGCGCAGCGCCGCCGGGTCCAGCGTTGGGCGTATGATCAGCGGGGAGTGCTCCATGAACAGCCACTTCATGGCCTTCATGGGAATACCTGGTGCCGCCCAAGGCGATGAATACCCCGGCGAAACCTCGCCTGCATTTGCGAAGGAGGTTTCGAGTGCGGCTCCCGGCTGCCTGTCGATGACGGTGACGGAGTGCCCGGCTTTTGCCAGATACCAGGCGGATGTGACGCCGACGACACCGGCTCCAAGAATTGTGATGTTCATGTTGGCTCACTCCCCCTCGTTCATTGCGTCGGGCTGCTGCGGCTGGATATAGGTTCGGCGATACCGGTGGCCGAGGCCGGTCAGAATTTCATAGGCAATCGTTCCGGCATCCTCGGCGATGTCCTCCAGCGTCTGGTCCGGGCCGATGAGTTGGACCAGACTTCCATGGGTCAGCGTGCCCTGCGGCAGCCGCGTGATATCAATGCTGATACTATCCATCGATACGCGGCCCGCAATAGGCAGACGCACGCCGTTGAAATAGGCCGCGCCCCGATTGCTGAGAGAGCGGGGAAGGCCATCCGCATAGCCCGCAGCCAGCGTGGCAAGCCGTGTTTCGCCGGTTGTGCGCAGGCTTCCACCATAACCCACCAGCGTATCAGCAGGCACCGTGCGTGTCTGCACAACCGCCACGTCCAGCCGCACGACAGGCTTCATCGGGTTTGGCCTCAGCGTCGATGGCGCGCCGCCATAAAGGGCGATGCCGGGGCGCATGAGGGCGTTGTGGAAGTCAGCACCAAGGAACACGCCACCGGAGTTTGCAAAACACACCGGCACATCAGGAAACATCTGCGCTGTCTTGCGCATTGCGGCCAGTTGCGCGCTGTTGGCTGCATTCTCAGGCTCGTCGGCGCAGGCCAGGTGGCTCATGATGAAGGTAATCGCGATGCCATCCAGCAGTTCGGGAGCATTCTTCAGCGCTTCGACTTCAGACGGCGCCATTCCAAGCCGGGACATGCCGGTATCAAACTGAAGGGCCGCGGGCAGTGTCTTGCCCAGCGTTTTCGCATGGGCGGTCCACTGCGCCAGTTGTTCCAGTGAGTTGATGACGGGCGTCAGCGACATGTCCGCGCAGGATATCTCGTTGCCGGGCTGGAGCCCGTTCAGAACGAAAATATTAGCGTCACCCGCAATGCGCCTGCGCAGCGAAATTCCCTCATCAATGTGGGCGACGAAAAAGTGGCGGCATCCCGCATCATACAGCACGGGGGCCACGACATCGGCACCCAGACCATAGGCATCGGCCTTGACGACCGCGCTGGTCATCGCATTCGGAGCGAGCCGGCATAGGGTTAGATAATTGTCGCGAAGCGCGCCCAGATCTATGGTCAGATAACCGCTGGCACCGCCACTCGCCGTTTGGCGACTGATCGTCATGTCCATCATCGTTCCCTTGTTATTTTACAAGATGGTATTGCAACGATCATCGAATTTCTGCAATTTGATGCGCGGATCGTTCGAAGATATTTGATTTCGCGCAATATTCAGCGACAGAACGGAATGATTTCATGTCAGCTTTGGACGCTACCGATCGCCATATCATCAGAGTGCTGAGGTTGAACGCCCGCATCAGCAATGCCAAGCTTGCCGCAGAGGTTGGGCTATCGGCTTCCGCCTGTCTGCGGCGGGTTGATATTCTGGAGAGGGAAGGGGTTATCAGAGGCTATACGGCACTGACGGGCAGTGCGGCTGGCGGCGAAGCCATCTCGGTGATTGTCCAGATCACGCTTGACCGGCAGACGGAAGATTTTCTCAATCGGTTCGAAAGCGCCGTTCGTAAATACCCCGAGATACGTGAGTGCTATCTGATGACCGGCGGCTCTGATTATTTCCTACGGGTCGAGGTCGAAACAGCCGGTGATTTCGAGAGGGTTCACAAAGACGTACTTTCGAAACTGCCTGGCGTTTCACGCATTCATTCCAGCTTCGCCATTCGCAACGCACTTGCCAGCCCCAAGCCAAGGAACTGAAACATCAGGCGTGCCACCAGCGGTAAAAGTGATGCACCGGGCCATGGCCGCCGCCGATATCAAGGTCTTTTCCCGCAGCCAACGCGCCGTGGAGAAACTCTTTCGCAAGGCCAACGGCTTGCGTCAGCTCATGTTCAAGCGCCAGATGCGCTGTGATGGCAGCCGCTAACGTACAGCCGGTGCCGTGGTCGTTGCGGGTTTCAATGCGTGGCATGGAGAATTCCTCCACCTTGTCACCATCCACCAGCAGATCGACGCTGTCGCGGCCCGTGCCGTGCCCACCTTTTATCAGCACGGCGCGAACACCTGTCTTCAGGATCACCTCTGCCTGACGGACCATGTCTTTGTTGTTTTCCGCCATCGGCTGGCCACTGAGAAGGGCTGCTTCCGGCAGGTTCGGCGTGGCAAGCCATGCCAGTGGCAACAATCGGCTGCGCAGCGTCTCGATGGCGTCCTCCTGCAACAGTCGATCACCCGATGTCGCAACCATCACCGGGTCGAGCACGATGGGCTTGGCGATGCTTTGGAGACCAGCGGCGATGGTCTCAATCGTCTCAATCCGCGATACCATGCCAATCTTGACCGCACCGATTGTGATGTCGGAGAAAACGGCATCCATTTGCGCGCCGATCATCCCGGCTGAAATATCCTCCACAGCGGTCACGCCCCGCGTGTTCTGGGCGGTGATCGCGGTGATGACGCTGGCGCCGTATACACCCAAGGCAGAAAAAGTTTTCAAGTCTGCCTGTATTCCTGCGCCGCCACCGCTGTCGGAACCGGCAACCGTCAAGGCAATCGCTGTCATTGGCGTGCCTCCAGAGCCACATCCACCGCATGGCGGAACGCTTGTGTGGCACCGGCAATATCAACTGCCCGGAACAGGGCCGAAATGACAGCAACGCCATCCGCACCAGCCTCGATCACACCCGGCAAGGTCTCCAGCGAGATGCCTGCGATGGCACCCACTGGCATGTCTGGTCGGTCGCGTTTCAGCTCAGCGCGCAACAGCCGAAAGCCTTCAAGCCCCACCGGCGCATCGGGATTGACCTTGGAAACGGTCTCGAAAACACCGCCGATACAGGCATAGTCAGCCGGTGAACCCGCGACACGTTTTGCATCCTCCATTTTCTTGACGGTCATGCCGATGATAGCATTGTCGCCCAAAAGACGTCGCGCCGTAGCTGCGTCCATGTCATCTGCGCCCAGATGCACACCATCCGCCCCGCACGCCAGCGCCACATCCACACGGTCGTTGATAACAAGGGGAACGCCCGTTGCCTTCAGGGCCTCTCGAATGAGTGTAGCCTGCTCGATCATCTGCCGGGTCGAGCCATGCTTGTCGCGGTATTGGATGATTGTCGCTCCGTGCAGCGCTGCGACCGCCGCCAGTTCCGGCAAGGGTGCAATGTCACACAGCGACGCATCGACCAGCGCATTGAGCCGGTAATCAATCTTCATCATGGTCGATCCTCGCATAGGACAAGATATCTTGCTGGGTGACGGCGTTCAGCGCGTCGAGAAATGCCGCCTCGAATGTGCCCGGGCCACGCGCCTGCAAGGCGGCGAGTTCTGCCGAGACACCGGTTACAACCAGCGCTGCCGCTGCCGCCAGCATCGCATCTCCTTCCACCGCCATGAATGCAGCGATGACGCCGCCTGAAAGGCACCCGGTGCCTGTCACCTTCGCCATCCACGGGTGGCCGTTCTGAACTTTGATCTTTCGGATATCGTCCCGAAGCAGGTCTTCTGGCCCGGTCTGGATGCGCAGCGCCTTGCCGACATCACCGATCACGGCCATTTCAGCCGCATTGCCGCGCACGATGGTGGGCTGAAGTCCAATCAGTTCGTGCGCAAAGTCCAGTCGGGATGGCGAGTAGTCGCAGTGCACTGGATCGATGATCCATGGCTTTCCGTGTTCGTTTGCGATCCCAACCGCAATGCGAATGACGCTGCGCCGCGCCGCGTCCAGTGTGCCCAAATTGATCGTCAGCGCATCGACCTTGGAGACGAAGCTTTCGATTTCTTCCTCGGACGACGTCATGGACGGAATGCCGCCAATGGCGGTGATGCCATCTGCGGTGAACTTCTGCACCACGGTGTTCATCAGGCAATGCACACGCGGTCGTCGTTGTCTCACCCGCGCCAGAAGCTCTGCGGCTATTTGTGCCGTTGGAAAACTCGCCATAACAAATGAACTCCAGACGTTAATCACGGAGATCCAGGTCAAGCGGAGAAAAGAAAAACATGGCCAATGGCGACTGTTCCGTTCCTACGCCGGCATGACCCGGATCAGGTTCAAGGGTCCGGCTCAGCGCCATCTCAGCATCGTTAAGATGCTCCCCTCGGAATGTCTGGAAACTGTCGTTTTTTGTGTTGGGTGTCAACGACAATTAAAAAACGGAGGCAGATAGCCTCCGTCTTTGATGCGCGTATCAAACGATCTGGACGAGCACTTTCTCGCGAGCCGATTTCAGTGCGGCATCGGCCAGTTTCAACGCGATCAAGCCATCATGCGCTGAGGGTGACGGTGCTACATCATTCTCGACGGAATCAATGAAGGCCTTGATCTCTGCGGCATAGGCTTCTGTGTAACGCGTCATGAAGAAATCGTGCAGCGGTGGGCGGGTGTATCCATCTTTCGTGGCCACCTCGATGGAAATGGGGCGCTGGTTTTCAGCGGCGACCGAGCCGAGCGAGCCATGTACTTCGATGCGTTGATCATAACCGTATGTCGCACGACGCGAGTTTGAAATGCTTGCCTGGCGTCCGCTTGCCGTGGTCAGGATGATGCTGGCGCTATCGTAATCACCGAGTTCACCGATTCTCGGGTCTACCAGAACGGAGCCGGTTGCAAAAACGCTAACGATTTCTTCGCCCAGCAGGAAGCGGGCAATATCGAAGTCATGGATCGTCATGTCGCGGAAAATGCCGCCGGAGACCTTGATATATTCAGGTGGTGGCGCGCCGGGGTCACGGCTCACAATTGTCACCATCTCCACATCGCCGATCTGACCATCATCGATGGCCTTGCGCACGGCGCGGAAATGTGGGTCGAAGCGGCGGTTGAAACCGAGCATGATCTTCGCGCCGGTTTCCTTGACGACCTCGATGCAGGCGGCTGCACGGGCTACATCCAGATCGATAGGCTTTTCGCAGAAAATGGCCTTGCCCGCACGGGCGAAACGCTCGATCAGATCGGCATGGGTGTTGGTGGGTGTGCAGATGATGACGGCATCGATATCAGGGTTGGCGAGAACTGCGTCAATGGTGCTGATTTCGCAGCCGCTTTCATTCGCAATCGCCTGCGCGGCCTCAGGGAACGCATCCACGACAGCCACCAGTTTTGCTCTGGCGTCAGAGGCAATCGCCTTTGCGTGCACTTTTCCGATGCGACCTGCACCCAGCAAAGCCAATCTCGTTACCATCGTATCCTCCCGATCCGGTTTTCTGCTTATGGAACGCACATGCGAACCCTAGCTATTTTGGAATATATGTTCCAACTTGCTAGAGCGGCATTTTGTCGGTGTCAAGGCGTCGGTTGGAGGCTCAAGCCTGCGGCATGCCAGGGATACGGTTGACCTCTGTCATCTGCTGGATGGTGCGCTCCGCAACACGCTCGGCACGCACCTTCGATTGCTCCGCATCCTCGGGGAATGTGTAGGTCATGTAAGACAGCGATGTTTCGAGATCATTGTTGTTGTGGCCAAGGATGGCGGCGAAATAGCTGTTCTTGGTCACGCTGGGCGGCGCAAAATTACGATAGGCTATTTCGGCATAAAGATGGCGCAGACCGTAAGGCTTCGGCGGCTCTTCCTTGGGCCAAATATCCTCGAATTTGGCGATCACCGCATCGCGCAGTGGCAGGCGCACCTCGGCAGTAAAATCGTCCACATTCAGCCCAAGCCAGGATTTTCCGTCGCTGCTTTCGCGCAGGCGGCTGTAGGCATCAAGAACGATGCGGGATTGTTCCAGCACCGGAATTTCATAGGTCACGCCAAACTTGGTGCCTTCGCCCTGCTTCGTCTTGGCCTGACCGTTGAACAGCACGCTCCATTTCGAAACGCCCTTGCCGTAGGGTGCTGGCGATAATTCTGCCTGGGTGAAGACCTCATAGGGACGCCGACCTGTGGTGCCCATCAGGCCGATTGCGACCGTCATGATATCTGAGGATTGCAGGTAGCGCCGACAGCGCCGCATCACCTCGGCATAGTTCTCAAACGTGATCAGCGAGCCATGCTTGTTGGCGATCTTCGCCATTTTGATCTTGCGCGCTTCATCATAGAGCTGCGGCGTTCCGGCGGCGATGCGCAGCATGGGGTGCTCTTCGCCAAAGGCTTCGCGCAGCGCATTTCGGTATTTGGTGATGTAGGAAATGACCGTGGCCTGCGCCTTATCGCCCATGGACGCCATCTCGGCATCCCACAGCGCCTGCATCTCCGCCTTTGTCGTCACGCCATTCGTAGCATCAATGAAGTCCGAGACGCGCAACAGAAAACGGGGCTTGCGTCCCACCATGCTGTATTCGGCCCGCTCAAGTTTTTCCCTAATGGAATGTGCCACACCACGCACGGGATATTCAGCGGTCTTGATATAGGTGTCGAGGCGCTCACGAAGCTTTTTCATGTTGCAGATCGCCAGCGGCGTCGTCTTCGGGCCAAAGGCGTCTTTCAGCGCATATCTATATTTTACGATATAGAGTTCGAGCGTCTTCTCTGTTCGGCCATTGTCGAAGTGGAAGCGCACTTCTTCATTCCAGAGCGCGCTGATTTTCTTGGTGTCGAAGGTGCCATCGGCATTTCGTGTGGCCTGGATATTCTCGACAAATTCCGCGATCCGATCCACCAGAACAGGTGTTTTTGTTTTCCTTTTTTCGGCAGCGGACATTGATAGCTCCACAATATGATTCGTGTTTAAAAAGCATATATATTATAGATGCAAGTAACGCACAGTTAATGGTCAATCAGGAAAATGGCTGCGTTGGCGAAGTCGCAGCTCGCGTGAACCATTTCGCGCCTTCGCTGCTCATGTAGATGTGGTCTTCAAGCCGAATGCCGAACCGGTCGGGATAAACCAGCATCGGTTCGTTGGAGAAGCACATTCCCGGGGCAAGCGGCATGGCGTTTCCGCGCACAATATATGGCGCTTCGTGAATTTCCAAGCCAAGCCCGTGGCCGGCGCGATGCGGAAGGCCGGGCAGCTTGTAGTCCGGCCCAAGGCCGTGGCTCGCCATCACGCGGCGTGCGGCATCATCCAGGTCGCTGCATGGCGCTCCAAGCTGTGCGGCATCGAAAACCGCCTGCTGCGCCTCCCGCTCTATTGCCCAGGCCTTTGCAAATTCCGCTGTCGGTTGGTCGAGCATATAGGTGCGGGTAATATCAGAGTGATAGCCATCGATACGGGTTCCCGTATCAACCAGAATGACATCGCCCGCGCTCAAAATCTGGTCGCCCTCTGCACCATGGGGCAGAGAGGTGGCTGAGCCGAAGGATACGATGCAAAAATAGGAGCCGCCTTCGCCACCAAGCTCAACATGCTGTTCATCAATGAACCGGATGACATCCGACGCTCGAATGCCCGGATTCATCATGCCGTGGGCGCGCTTCTGCACCTCAATCGTCAGATCCATTGCATACTGAATGATGGCGATTTCAGCCGCTGATTTTCGGATCCGCAAGCCGCTGATCAACGGGCTGCCGTCTACAAGCCGTTCAGGCCCCAACTCTCGGGCAAGGCTGTGATAAATGAACAGCGGCAGCGCATCATCCAGCGCAACAAGCCCACGCGCACCAACCAGCGAGGCAACGAGCGCCGCAGGGGCTTCCTCTTCCTGCCAGACGTGAATGTCACCCGCGATGTGAGGCAGCGTATCGACGCGGCTTTTTTCAAATCCTGGCACGATGTAATGCAGCCCTGCCTGCGTCACGACCGCTCCCAGCAGCCGCTCGCTCTGGTGCCAAACAAGGCCAGTAAAGTAGCGAAGGCTCTCACTTGAACCCAGAAGCAATGCTGCAATGTCCCGCTCGGCCATCACGACACGCAGGCGCTCCAGCCGTTCCAAGCGCTCTGCGTCGGTGATGATGGCTGGCCGGGTACCGGAAAACATATGCGGATCTTTCGTTGACATGGTGACAACGGGATACAGTTTTCAGGCCTTGTATTCAATATGTCGGCAAGAATAATGAGCCCACGTCATTGCCCCAGACGCTTTTTCAGCGCCGCAACGATGCGCTTGGTCAGGGCTTCGTAATCCTCGTCGAAATGGTGGCCGCCATCAATGCCGATCACTTCCGCACCCTTGTCCTTGAGCGCCGGGCAGGCGGCGTCCTCGTCATCAGTGCCGTAGACGCATTGAACGATCTTCGGGTCGATTTTTGCAAGATCCGTCACTGGGTCCTGCTCCCCAGATCCTGAAACGCCGAGCCATCCACCCACTGATATTTCGTAGGATACTTCATGGGAGAGCGACAAAAGGCTCATCTGTACGATCCGGCTTTTCTCTTTTTCCGGCAAAAGATTGTAGGTCACTGGCAAGACATCCGCACCGAACGAATAGCCGATCAGCAAGACATTCTTGACCTTCCATTCCTTGCGGTAGGTATCGATGATCCGCGTCATGTCGCTGGCGATCTCTTCTGGCTTCTTTTCAGACCAGAAATAGCGCAGCGAATCGACGCCGATGGTCGGCACGCCGTCCTGCTGTAGGAAGCTGCCAATATCCTTATCCAGATCGCGCCAGCCGCCATCGCCCGAATAGATGATGGCCATCGTATCCATCGTCGGCTTGGCTTCGAGCACCGTCAGCGGCAGACCGAGCGGGTTGTCGGCATTTCCAGCGGCGTCTATCCGGTCTTGCAAGGTCTGTCCAAGCGCTGCCTGCGCATCGCCATCCACATTCTTCACGTCAATATCGGAATGGGATTTGACGAGGTTCTCAACATGCGTCCGGCCCTTAGCGTCTGCCTTGCCGGTGAACACCACGCTCACCGGGGCGGGCAGTGGGCCATCCGTTAGGCCATAGATCGTGCGTCCGTTGTCTGGCTCTTTCGTTGCCGGTGTGCAGAGTATCTTGTCGCCAAGCGGTATGCTCGCCAGCGGATCAACCGCTACGGCTTCACCAATCGTCGCAGCCGGGCTTTGCGCAATCATGGCCAGCGCAAGCGCACCACCTTCACCGGTGCCGGCAATGATGGGAGGGCGGTAGCTTGACACATTGGCCTTGCGCTGGATTTCCTGCGCAAGCTCCTCAATGTCGGAAATCATGTAGATACATTCGTCTTCATTGGCTTTCAGGGCAGTAAGGTATTTCGGCAGATCGATGCCGACGACTGCCGCACCTTTTTCCACCAGCGCATCTGCCTGCGCCTGTTCAGTCTCTCCCCAACCGGCTTGGCCAGACAGAAGGAATATATTCGCTGAAACGTCGCCATCGGGTAGCATGATATGCTCTGGCGGGATCATGCCTGTCTGAAATCCGTTGGCATCCTGCGCCAGTGCGGTCACGGGCATGGAGAGCGTTGCGGCCAGAAGCGCGGCTTTCAGATATGTCAGGCTCGTCATTTACCAATCACTCCTCTGACGCCGCCGCTGATGAGAACGGTCGCGTCCATCAATGCCAGCGCTGCACTCGTGCCGTTGGAAACTGCAACATAGCGCGGCTCCCATTTCGGGTGGAATTTCGATTTGAACGCTCTCAACCCTTTGAAGTTATAAAAACGCTCACCGTGTTCGAATAATGTCCCGCCGATGCGATCCCAAACCGGAGCGGACTCCCGCTTGGACATGCCCGACAGCGGCGCCATGCCGAGATTGAACGAGGCATAACCTTCAGCGCGCATGTGTTCGATAATGCTGACAAACAGGAAATCCATCGCACCACGCGGTGCGTCTGGCGAAAATCGCATGAGATCGACGGTCACTTCCTTTTTCGTTTCCGTCATTAAAAGATTGGCAAAGGCTGTGATCTGACCGTCCTTGTGCAGAACGGCAACCGGTTGGGACAGAATGTAATCTCTTTCAAAAGCACCGAGAGAAAAGGTCTTTTCGCGTGTGTTGTGATGTTCGAGCCAGGAATCAGAGACCCGCTTCAGCTCATCGTAGATTTCAGGAACCTGCGGTGTATCGACTACGGAGAAGGTCAGGCCATCGCGCGCGCCTCGGCTGAGCGATTGGCGAAGATTGGCGAGCTTGCCGCCCTTGAGTTCAAACCGTGTGAGGTCAACCATGGCAAGTTCACCCAGCTTGAAGGCGCGAAGGCCAGCATCTGCACAATGGGTCAGGATGGCAGGTGAGAGCTGGTAAATGACAGCTCTGCCGCCAGATGCGCGGGCAGTTTCCACAAATTGCCAGACGAGATCGGCAAAGTCGTTCTCGTCGCCAACAGGGTCAGCCAGCGCGATCCACGACCGCCCGCGAATGCCATACATGATGAAGGCATTGCCGCTTTCCGACAGCATGACGTGCTTGTCGCCCATGCGCACCAGATTGGCGTCGGCCACATCCTGCTTTTTGACGATCTCGGTCGCCTTCTCAATGTCTTCAGGATGTATCTCTTCAGGGCGGTACATGACCGGCCGCAGAAGGCTGAAAATGGCGATGGTGGATGATGCCAGCACCAGACCCAGCAATGCTCTCAAACTGCGCGGCGCTTCCTCGGAAAACTCGAACTGCCACCAGAGGGTCTGGCTGTAGTCTGTATCACGGTACACGAAGAACAGAATTGTTGCCGCACCCGCAACGATGACCGCCATGGCGGCAAGCCATGTGGGCCCCAGCGCCTGACGCAGAAGCGAGGCATGCCGGTTGAAGCTTTTGATGTTGAAGATAAGGGCGACGATGAAGATGCCGAGGAATATGGCCTCGAAAACCGCAATCGCCTTGATCAGCGAAAGGAACAATCCGCCTGCGGCAGCGACGACTGCCACCCACCAGGCACCGTCAAGCCTTTGGCTGAGGCCGCGCGAAGCGACGACCAGAACAAGGCCGAGAATACTCGAGAGAAAGTGCGCCGCTTCGATGATTGGCAGCGGCATGAAGTTGGACAGGAAATCGAGATTGCTGTCCGGCGTAGGCGTCACGCTCGAGAAAATCAGCATGGTGCCGAGAATGAGCGCGACGGCGGACAGTAGCGAGGGCGCCAACCGCCCGGCAAGATAGCCGATATCTGCCATGATGGGCTTTGAAGCGAATTGCTTCATTTCCGTCACCAGCATCAGGATGATGGCAACCACAAGCGGCAACACATGGTAGATCATGCGGTAAAGCACGAGGCCGCCCAGCAATTGATCGAGGCTGATGGCATTACCAAGACCCGCAACCATGACCGTTTCGAAAACGCCCAGACCCGCGGGCACGTGGCTGAGAACGCCGAGGCCAACCGCTGTTGCGTAAATGGCAAAGAAGCTCGGCCAGCCGACGTTGGTTTCCGGCAGAAGAACGTAGAGAACGGACGCGGATGCCGCGATATCAAAAGCGGAAACCAGGAACTGGCGGGAAGATGTGCGGCTGTCGGGCAGGCGCAGCTTCAACCGCTTGATCTGAATGGTGCGGCCATTGCGGCCCAGAAACATCAGTGCGGTCATGATGAAGATGATGACGAGCGCGCCCCCTCTGAGCCACGTCGCTTCGACGCCGATGATGGATGCTATGCGAGGAGCGACGATCAGGGTGGAAATGGCACTGACAGCCAAAAGGCCAAGACCAAATGACAGGGTAACGAATGCGATGATACGCGCAACATCCGATGGGGTCAGGCCCATTCGGGAGTAGGCGCGAAAGCGGATCGCGCCGCCGCTCAAGGGGCCGAACCCGGCAGTATTGCCCACCGCATAGGCGATGAAGGCAGTCGCAACGACAGAAACCGGCGGTAGCTTCTTGCCGATATATTCAATGGCGTTCAGGTCGTAACAGATCAGCGCCGCAAAGCTTAAGCCGGTGAACAGAACCGCAAGTGCGGCGGCCTTCCAGCTTGTATCCGCAAGAGCCTCAACGATGTCGTCATATCGGACCTCGGAAGTCAGCTTGTAGATCGTGAAGGTCATCATCAAAAAGACGATGGTCACCGCGATGGACGTGATGTGCGATTTATACCGCTCGAAAAAGCTTTCGAGACCATCTTCGGTCTCTTCAATTTGCTTAACTTCTGTCTTCTCTGTCATCTGCATTTCCACACGATCAGATTGCGTCTGGCAACCACAGCATTGTGACGCTAGTGCGCTGTATTTTTCAGAAATACGGAGATTTGATTTTTATTTCATAAATTCTTTGAAAGGATAGCAGTGCAAAACAGCAAGAAAAGACCTTGCGAGGGCATTAGAACCCTCGTTGTGTTGAAAGCAAGAAACTGGCGGCTGTAGGGGCTGAAAATTGCTCCGCAGCCTACGCGCCCAAGGTTTTTTCGAGCACTCTGATCCAGTTGCCATGGCAGATTTTCTCGAGTGACTCTTGGTCGTAACCGGCGTTGCGCAGCGCATCGATCAGCATTTGCAGGTCGCCCGCGTCCCTCATCGCTGCCGGAATGGTCGTGCCGTCAAAATCTGATCCAAGCGCAACATGGTCAATGCCCATCCGCTCCACCATGTAATCGACATGGCGCACCAGTTCGCCGAGATCCGTATCCGGGTTCTTGACGCCGTCCTGACGAACGAACAGCACGCCGAAATTGATGCCAGCCAGCCCGCCTGTTTCGCGGATGGCATCCAGTTGCTTGTCGGTCAGGTTGCGGCTGTGGTTGCACAGCGCATGGGCATTGGAATGGGAGGCCACCAACGGCGCTTGCGAAATCTTGGCGATATCCCAGAAGCCTTGCTCATTCATGTGTGACAGATCGACCATGATCTTCAGGGCGTTGCAGGTGGTAATCAATCGCTTGCCAGCATCTGTCAGGCCGGGTCCGATATCGGGCGTGGAGGGAAAGCGGAAGGGAACGCCATAGGCAAAGGCGTTTGGGCGGCTCCAGACTGGGCCGAGCGTGCGAAGGCCCGCCTGGTGCAAAACATGAAGCGCATCGAGATCGGTATCGAAGGCTTCCACGCCTTCAATGTGCAATACCGAGGCGAAAGCACCCTCAGCCATCGCGCCGCGAATATCAGCCGCGCTGCGGCAAACCTTGAGCTTGCCGCCGGATGCCGCCTCGATGCGAAACAATAGGCTCGCCATGCCAAGCGTGGTGGCCAGCGCATCCGGCTGGCTTGGCGGAATGAAATTGCGGTCCGCGTCAAACCCGTTCGGCGAGGGCACGAAGATGGCGCAGAGGCCACCCGCCAGCCCGCCCTTTTTGCCGCGAGGCAGATCGATATGTCCGACCGTATCGCCTTCGATGAACAGCGTTTCCGGCGATGGATGGCCGGAGAACTTGAGACGCAGCAAGACGTCATTATGGCCATCGAATACGGGCACTGTGGTGTGGTTGGTCATATGTTGGTCGCTTTCAGAAGGTCTGACAGGGCATTGCTGTAGCCGTCAGATAGGTGCAAACGCATCGTCTGAACAGGGCTGTTTGCGCCGCCGTGACCATTTGGAGAGAAAAATACATGCTGGACAATCAGGATTGGGGTGCTGCCTCAAACGTCGCGGAAGACTTCGTTTCTCAATGGGGCAATAATGAGCCCGGCGGTTCTGTGATCGGTTTTGACCTGTCTGGCCTGCGTTTTGCTGTTTCCGGCGGCGTTGAAAGCCTCGCGACGTTAGCGCCCTTCTCGCCCAAAACGGTCGTACGCTACGCCTCCGTCACCAAGCATGTGTTTTGCGCCATGGTGATGGAAAACAGCCATCTCATCGCGCTTGATGATCCGTTGGGTAGACACATCGAGGAACTACAGCCGCCGCTGGCCGATGTAACGGTTGGGCAGGCGCTGGATATGAGCGGCGGCTTGCCGGATGTGCGCGAATGCCTGTCGCTGCTGGGCCTCTCGGTCTACACCGAGACGAAGGCGGCACCGCTTCTGGATTATGTTGCCCGCCTCAAGCGCCTCAATTTCCCGGCAGGAAGCGAAGTGTCCTATTCTAACACCGGCTACCGGTTGGTGGAAGCGGCCCTTGAGCGGAAGGGGCTGCGCTTCGACGATTTCGTGCAGGAAAAGATCGCCGCTCCACTCGGTCAGGTTCTGAAGGCGCCGGATGTCTGGAACGATCCGGTGGTGGGTCTTGCGCCGGGATACTGGAAGTCTGGAGATGGCTGGCAGCTTTCATCCGCTGGCCTGCACATATCCGCATCCGGCAGTCTGGCGGGAAGTGCGGAGGCGCTGGTTCGCTGGTTGCAGGCGTTGTTGAATGGCGAGCAGGGATTTGGCAACGTGCTCGACGCGCTTTCGGCAGAGCGCCCGCTGGCGGATGGCCGGATGAGCGAGTATGGGCTGGGCCTGCGCTGGACGCATCTCGGTTCCCGTCGTTTCGTCGGCCATGGTGGCTCGCACCCCGGCTACAAAACCTATTTCCTTCTGGATCCTGAAGAGGGCACGGGCTTTGTCGTGGTGTCCAACCGGGAAGATACAAACGGCTTCAAGATCGCGCTGGAAAGCATGGCGGCGCTGACCGGGCTTCCTTTGCCGCAACGGACAACCAGCCTGCCCGATGGTCTCTATGTCACGAAAACGGGGCCATGGTGGCTCGAAATCAAGGGAAGCACCTGCACCTTCATCGATGCCGATGATACGCTCTATGATGATGGCGATGGCTTCGTATCGTCCCGCTCCGCCTCATCGCCCATGCGTCTTCGACTTGAGGGTGATGCGCTGGTGGGCGAGGTGGGCCAAGCGCCGCGCCGCTTTTTGCCCGTTTGCGACCATGATGTGCCAGCCACGCTTTCTGGCCGCTGGACATGTGATGAGGGTGCTGAATTCGTGATCGAAAACGGCGTTCTGTCGATGGGCATCGGCCCGACCAGACAATCCATGCCTCTGAAGGCGCTGGGCGCAGGCCGTTTCCTGTTCACGCTGCACGATGGCCCGTGGACAAAGCGCATCTGCCTGCACCTTCTGGAAGATGACCGTCTTGAACTCGTCTCCAGCCGAGCGCGCATGATCGAGTATCGGCGCTCACCCCGGTAAGGATGAGCGCCTGATGTTATCAGATCGCCGTGCGGCGGGCGTTTTCGAGGTAAAGCTCGCGCAGACGCTTCACCAGCGGGCCGGGCTTGCCATCTCCCACCGGCCTGCCGTCAATCTTGGTGACGGGCATCACGAAATTGCCCGCACTCGTCAGCACCGCTTCCTGCGCGTCCATCGCTTCCTGAAGCGTGAAGGGGCGTTCCTCGAGCGTCAGCCCTGCTTCTTCCACCAGATCAAGCGCGGCCTGACGGGTGCAGCCCGGCAAAGTCTTGTTGCTGTTGCCGCGTGTCACCAGCTTTCTGTCGGCGGTGATGATATAGGCCGTAGACGATGCACCCTCGGTCACGAAACCGTCCTCGATCATCCATGCCTCGTCGCAGCCTTCGGCCTTGGCAATGCGCTTGGCCATGACTTGCGGCAGAAGGCACACGGATTTGATATCGCGACGCGCCCAGCGTTGATCTGGAACGGATTTGACCGATAGCCCGGTTTCCTCCTGCGGATTGCCGACAAGCTTTTTGGATTGCGTGAACATCACAAGTGTCGGGGCCAGATCATCTGCGAACAGAAAGTTGCGATCTTCCGCCCCGCGCGTCAGCTGCAGGTAGATCAGGCCTTCCGTCAGATTGTTGTCCTTGATCAGGCGTCGCTCGGCTTCAACAACCTGCTCCGTGGTCACGGGCAGGGGAATGTCGATCTCACCGGCGCTGCGCTTCAGACGTGCCATGTGCAAATCGCTGTCAATGAGCTTGCCCTCCATCACGGATGTCACCTCATAGATGCCATCTCCAAACAGAAAGCCCCGGTCGAAGATCGACAATTTGGCTTCGGATTCGGGCAGAAATTCACCGTTGAGATAAACGATGCGGTCAGTTGCGCTGGGCATGATGGGTCCTTTGGTCAGGCAAAAAGCAATGCCTGTTTAAAACGATCCGCGAACCTATTCAAACTCCAAAATCACTGCATCGACTGCAAGGCTGTCACCGGCCCGCACAGCAACTGTCTTCACCCGGCCCTGCCGTTCTGCGCGAAGAATGTTTTCCATCTTCATCGCCTCGACTGTTGCCAGTGCCTGTCCCGCCTCGACCTGATCGCCTTCCTGCACCGAAATGGAGGTGACCACACCTGGCATCGGGCAAAGCAGAAATTTTGACGTATCCGGCGGCAGTTTCACCGGCATTAACAGTGCCAGCTCGGCCACGCGGTGGCTGCGCACACGCGCCGCCAGATCCATGCCCTGCCAACGAAGCCGGATTGTGGAAACGGACAGATCGATTTTGACCGCCATCCTTTGCCCGTCAACGCTGAACAGCTGCAATGTCTGCCCCGGCGTCCAGTCTGTTTCAACGTTCAGCGTAGCCCCATCTGCAAACAGGACGGATACCGCATGGCCTTCGCTGTGAAGAGATATGCGGTGATCCGCCTTGCCGAGTGAAACGACCCAGTCATCCCCCACAACCCGGCAATGGTTGCCGATGGTGCCTGAGATATGCACCGCACGCATCTGGATGCGATGGTGAATGATGGCCGCAATCGCCGCCAGCTTTCTCGCCGCATCATCCTGTGGCTCAATGGACGCAAAGCCGTCCGGAAACTCCTCGGCAATAAAGCCTGTCGTCAGGTTGCCATCCCGGAAGCGCGGGTTCTGCATGACCGTGGAAAGGAACGGCAGATTGTGGCCAATGCCTTCAACCTCGAACCGGTCCAGCGCCTCTCCCATGGCATCGATAGCACTGATACGGCTCGGCGCCCATGTGCACAGCTTGGCAATCATGGGATCGTAATACATGGAAATTTCACCGCCTTCGAACACGCCTGTGTCGTTGCGGATAACAGTCCCGTCCGGCTGTGGCCCTTCCTTGGGTGGCCGGTAGCGGCTCAACCGGCCAATGGATGGCAGAAAGTTGCGATAGGGATCTTCCGCATAAAGGCGGCTCTCAATAGCCCAGCCCTTCAGCGCCACATCGCTCTGCGCGAAGGAGAGCTTTTCCCCGGAAGCAACGCGGATCATCTGCTCCACAAGGTCGATGCCGGTGACAAGTTCGGTCACCGGATGCTCCACCTGAAGGCGGGTGTTCATTTCAAGGAAGTAGAAATTGCGTTCGCCATCCACGATGAACTCCACCGTGCCAGCGGAATGATAGCCCACGGCCTGAGCCAGCGCGACAGCCTGCTCGCCCATGGCTTTGCGGGTCGCATCATCCAGAAACGGCGAAGGCGCCTCCTCGATGACTTTCTGGTTGCGGCGCTGGATCGAGCATTCCCGCTCGCCCAGATACAGCACCGTGCCGTGCTTGTCGCCCAGCACCTGAATCTCGATATGGCGCGGCTGGTTGACGAACTTTTCGATGAAAATGCGGTCATCACCAAAGGAGGCCTTTGCCTCGTTCTTGGAGGACTGGAAGCCCTCACGCGCTTCGGCATCGTTCCAGGCAATGCGCATGCCCTTGCCGCCACCGCCGGCAGAGGCCTTGATCATCACGGGATAACCAATGGACGACGCAATCTTCACGGCCTCGTCCGCATCCTCGATCAGCCCCATATGCCCGGGAACGGTGGAAACGCCAGCCGCCTGCGCCAGTTTCTTCGAAGTAATCTTGTCTCCCATCGCCTCGATGGCCTTGACGGGCGGGCCGATGAAGATCACGCCAGCCTTTTCGAGAGCTGCAGCAAACACCGCGTTTTCCGAAAGAAAACCATAGCCGGGATGCACCGCATCCGCGCCGGTCTGCCTGATGGCGTCGAGAATCTTGTCGATGACGATATAGGACTGGTTGGAAGGGGCGGGGCCGATGTGCACGGCCTCGTCGGCTTGGCGCACATGCAGCGCATTGGCGTCGGCATCGGAATAAACCGCCACAGTCTTTATGCCCATGGCTTTCGCCGTACGGATAACACGGCAGGCAATTTCGCCACGGTTGGCAATGAGGATTTTCTTGATCATCTGGTGTTCCTCACAGCGGAATCGTGTCGTGTTTCTTCCAATGCGTCGTCACCTGCTTGTTGCGCAGCGAGGCAAAGGCCCGGGCAATGCGGCGGCGGGACGAGTGCGGCATGATGACCTCATCGATGAAGCCGCGCTCTGCGGCAACAAAGGGGTTGGCAAACCGCTCCTCATATTCCTTGCTGCGGGCGGCGATCTTTTCCGGGTCTGAAAGTTCGGATCGGTAGAGAATTTCCGCCGCACCCTTTGCCCCCATCACGGCAATTTCCGCTGTCGGCCAGGCATAATTCACATCGGCACCAATATGTTTGGATGCCATCACATCATAGGCGCCGCCATAGGCCTTGCGGGTAATCAGCGTCACCATCGGCACCGTCGCTTCCGAATAGGCAAACAGCAGCTTTGCGCCATGCTTGATCACGCCGCCATATTCCTGCGCCACACCGGGCAGAAAACCGGGCACATCAACCAGCGTCAGCAGCGGAATGCTGAAAGCATCGCAGAACCGCACAAAACGCGCCGCCTTGCGCGAACTGTCGATATCAAGGCACCCAGCCAGCACCATGGGCTGGTTGGCCACAACGCCCACTGTCTGGCCTTCAAGGCGGATAAAGCCGGTCAAGATATTCTTCGCAAAGGCTTCCTGAATCTCGAAAAAATTGCCTTCGTCGGCCAGCGCGTGAATAAGCTCCTTCATGTCGTATGGCTTGGCTGAACTGTCGGGGATCAGCGTATCCAACCGCTGTTCCAGCCGCGCCGGGTCATCATGAAACGGTCTTGTCGGTGCCTTCTCGCGGTTGTTGAGCGGCAGAAAATCGAAAAGCGCGCGAACGGCCTCCAGCGCCTCGATGTCATTGTCGTAAGCGCCATCGGCCACGGATGATTTTTTGGTGTGAGTGGATGCCCCGCCCAGTTCTTCCGCCGTGACGATCTCGTTTGTCACGGTCTTCACCACATCCGGCCCGGTCACGAACATGTAGGAGGTGTCACGAACCATGAAAATGAAGTCGGTCATGGCTGGCGAATAGACCGCACCACCCGCGCAAGGGCCCATGATGACCGAGATTTGCGGGATGACGCCCGAGCATTCCGCATTGCGCCGGAACACCTCGGCATAGCCCGCCAAGGACGCCACGCCCTCCTGAATGCGCGCGCCGCCGCTATCATTAAGACCGATAAGGGGTGCACCGACGCGCACGGCCATATCCATGACCTTGCAGATTTTCTGCGCATGGGTTTCAGACAGTGATCCGCCCAGCACGGTGAAATCCTGGCTGAACACATAGACCTGTCGACCGTTGATGGTGCCCCAGCCGGTGACCACGCCATCGCCCGCAACCTTTTGGCTTTCCATGCCGAAATCCACCGCACGGTGGGTCACATACATGTCGTATTCTTCGAAGGAGCCTTCATCGAGCAGCACTTCGATGCGCTCCCGCGCCGTCAGCTTGCCCTTGGCGTGTTGCGCATCGATGCGCTTCTGCCCACCGCCCAATCTGGCCTGTGCGCGGCGCGCTTCCACTTCTTCAAGAACCGTCGGCATGCAGCCTCCCCATGCGAATGTCTTCAATCCTGACTTAGATATCAAATCCAGAATTGAAAACAGTCTACGATGGTCTCGATTGCCGATTTTTATCGGGTCAGAGTGTTTGCGCCGCGTTGATCGATGAAACGAAGCGGCGCGTGCGTTCCTGGCTCGGTGTGCGGAAAATCGCATCGGACGAACCGGTCTCGACCACTTTGCCCGCTTCCAGAAACACCACATTATTGGCAATGCGGGATGCAAGGCGCAGATCATGCGTTGCCATCACCATAGTCGTTCCCTCGCGGGCAAGCTGGCCCAGCACATCGACCACTTCCTCCGAAAGCTCAGGGTCAAGAGCAGAGGTTGGCTCATCGCAGAGCAGCACTTGCGGAGATGGGCCGAGCGCCCTTGCAATCGCCACGCGCTGCTGTTGGCCACCAGAAAGATTGGCTGGCCAGGCATCGGCCTTGTGCGCCATGCCGACCTTGGTCAAAAGCTCCATGGCCCGCTCGCGTGCCTTTTCGCGAGACCATTTCTGGACGATCAGCAGGCCTTCCATCACGTTTTCAATCGCCGTGCGATGCGGAAACAGCTGAAAGTTCTGGAACACCATGCCGGTCTGACGGCGAATTTTCTGGATCGATTGCCATGAAACTCTGGTGCCTGCGGTAAACGTCGTCGCTTCATCGCCAATGCGCACCGTTCCCTCTGTCGGCAGTTCCAACAGGTTGATGCAGCGCAGCAGCGTGCTCTTGCCGCCACCCGATGGCCCAACAAGTGCTGTGACGCTGCCGTCTGGAAAGCTCAGCGAAATGTCTTTCAGAATGACCGCATCGCCAAAGCGTTTTTCAATATTGGAAAGCTCGATCATCGGCTGTTCTCCATTATGCCGCCATAACGGGCAAATCGCACCTCAAGCCGCGCCTGCAACGTCGATAGAACAGAACTTAAGCAGAGGTAGATGAGGGCCGCGAGGATATAAAGAATCAACGGTTCATAGGTGGTGGCGACGATTCTCTGTGCAGATTGAAACAGTTCCGGCACTGTAATGGCAGCTGCAAGAGACGTATCTTTCACCAGCGAAATGAAGGTGTTCGAAAGCGGCGGCACTGCCACCCGGCTCGCCTGCGGCAGGATTGTTCTCTGCATGGCTTGGCGCCAGTTCATGCCGGTGGAGAAAGCGGCCTCCCACTGGCCCTTCGGAACGGATGAAATCGCAGCTCTGATAATTTCGGACGTGTAGGCTCCAACATTCAGCGTGAAGCCGATCAAGGCTGCCGGGAAGGCATCGAGCAGAATGCCTATGCTCGGCAGGCCGTAGAAGATCACGAAAAGCTGGACCAGTAAGGGCGTGCCCCGGATCACCCACACATAGAACCTTGCCAGCAACCGCAGCGGGGCAGGGCCGAACAGTCGCGCCACGGCGGTGGCAAGGCCGAGGGTCAATCCGAAGGCAAACGACAGAAGTGTGAGCGGAATGGTAAACTTCACCCCCGCCCAGAGCAGCGTAGGCAAAGAATCCATCATCAGTTGAAGCCAGTGCGGCACGGCAAACCCCTTCAGAAAACGCGAAATCCGGCGCCATGCGCCGGACCCGTAATGTTGCTGGATAATGGCCTGTTTCTCGCGTGGAGAACAGGCTTCACATCAGCTTATTTGGAAACGTCTTGACCGAAATATTTGTCGGAAATGACCTTGTAGGTGCCGTCAGCCTTGATGTCAGCCAGCGCCTTGTTGATGGAGGCGACCAGCTCGTCATCGCCCTTGCGCACGATAATGCCAGAATAGTCAGCGCCCGGCTTTTCAGCTACGATCTTGACCGGAGCCTGCGGCTGCTTCTTTTTGAAATCAAGGAAGGAGAGGCTGTCATTGATGGTCGAATCGGCGCGGCCGGTCAGAACCAGCTGGATCGACTGGTCAAAACCGTCAGTACCAACCAGTTCAGCACCGGCTTCCGTGGCAATCTTGCCAAAGTTGCTGCTCAGCGATTGCGCCGACTTCTTGCCCTTCAGATCGGCAAAATCCTTGATGTCTGTGTTTTTCTCACTGACGATCAGCACAGCCTTGGAGGCAATGTAGGGCTCTGAAAACGCGTATTTCTGCTTGCGCGCTTCGGTAATGCCAACCTGATTGATGACCGCGTCATAACGCTTGGCATCCAGACCAGCGATCAGGCCATCCCATTTGCCTTCCACGAATTCGGCCTTAACGCCGAGCTTCTTGGCAACGGCTTCGCCAATTTCCACGTCGAAACCGACCAGCTTGTTGGCTGCATCGTGAAACGTGAAGGGCGCGTAGGTGCCTTCTGTGCCGATCTTCAGAACGCCTGCGGACTTGATCTGGTCAAGGTTTTCGCCTGCAAATGTCGGTGCGAACATCGCAGCATTGATTGCCGCAGCGGTGGTGATTGTCTTGAGCCAGTTCATGATGTGCCTTTCAGGATTTTCTTGTGATGTCTTCTCACAATTCCTGCCCGTTTAAACGGCAGAAAGACGCAAAAAGATGCAGCTTTTTGGAATATTTTTCTAACGTATAACCGCGCCTAACCTAACAGCCGATGGGAGGGCTCATACGAGAGAGGGAAGCTGTCATCGCCTGCATCAAGCGAAAACAGAATCACATGGAATTTCAGCACTATGCTCGCTTTTTGGCACCGTTAAATCCGGTGTTGTCAAGGCTGTCGTGGGGTTAATTTCAGTGGTACGAAACAGGGCTTGTTAACCATTTGTTAACCGTATCTACGCTACCTAATATCAATGATTTGTTTACCAAGATGACCAAAGTGCTAACAGACACCTCACGTTCCATCCGTATCAAAGGCCGCTCGTTTCTTGCGGTCGTGCTTTCGCCCGAACAGCCTTTGGATCACTGGCTGGAGCGGCTTGACGATCTGGCAGCGCGGTCTGCCGGGTTCTTTCTGTCGCGCCCGGTTGTGCTGGATGTGGCGGAGTTGAAGCTGGACAAGGCCGGGCTGAAAGCCCTGCTGGCAGAGCTTTTTGCCCGCAACGTCGCCATCATGGGCATCGAGGGTGCGCGCCCATCCATGGTCGAACCTGGCATGCCGCCAGCGTTGAAGGGTGGTAAGGCCGCCTCGGATGTCGAGCCGGTCTCGCTCGCCACCGTCGAGATTGCCGATGAACCGGTCCGCCCGGCGGTGACGGAAATCCGTAGCGTGGTGCAGTCGTTGATGATCAGCGAACCGGTCCGCTCTGGCCAGTCCATCGTCTTCCCTGAGGGTGATGTAACGGTCGTGGGTTCGGTGGCCTCTGGTGCAGAGGTCATCGCGGGTGGCTCCATCCACATTTATGGCGCCCTGCGTGGCCGCGCCATGGCCGGTTCCCTCGGCAATGCTTCTGCGCGGATTTTCTGCAAGAAGCTGGAGGCAGAGCTGCTGGCCATCGATGGCGTCTACAAGGTTGCTGAAGATATCGATCCGAAATTTCGCGGTCAGGCCGTCCAGCTCTGGCTGGAAGATGACACGATCAAAGCGGACAAACTCAAATAAGCCGCATGCGGCAAAGCGAACAGGAGAGCAGTATGGGGAAGGTAGTTGTCGTTACGTCCGGCAAGGGAGGCGTGGGCAAAACCACATCGACTGCCGCGCTCGGTGCGGCGCTGGCACAGAATAACGAAAAGGTCGTCGTCGTGGATTTCGATGTCGGTCTGCGCAATCTCGATCTGGTCATGGGTGCGGAACGCCGCGTCGTGTATGATCTGGTCAACGTCATCCAGGGCGATGCGAAGCTCACCCAGGCGCTGATCCGCGACAAGCGCCTAGATACCCTGTTCTTGCTCCCGGCGTCGCAAACGCGCGACAAGGACAATCTGACGCCCGAAGGTGTCGAATGGGTCATCGGCGAACTGAAGAAGCATTTTGACTGGGTGATCTGCGATAGCCCTGCCGGCATCGAGCGCGGCGCGACGCTTGCCATGCGCCATGCGGATGTCGCCGTTGTCGTTACCAACCCGGAAGTGTCGTCCGTGCGAGATTCCGATCGCATCATCGGCCTGCTGGACTCCAAGACGCTCAAGGCTGAACGCGGCGAGCGCATGGAAAAGCATCTGCTGCTGACCCGGTACGATTCTGCCCGTGCCGAGCGTGGCGATATGCTGAAGGTCGAAGACGTGCTGGAAATCCTGTCCATTCCGTTGATTGGCATCATTCCAGAAAGCATGGACGTGCTTCGCGCATCCAACGTCGGCGCGCCGGTTACGCTGGCAGACGCCAAGTCGCCGCCTGCGATGGCGTATTTTGATGCGGCCCGCCGTCTGCGTGGGGAAGACATTCCCATGACCATCCCCGGCGAAAAGCGTGGCATCTTCGCCAAGTTCTTCGGGAGGGCCGCATGAGCATTTTCAACCTTTTCCGCAAACAGAAATCGGCACCTCTTGCCCGGGAACGGTTACAGGTTCTGCTTGCCCATGAACGCAACGGTGCTGGCAACGAGCTGGTGGCCCTGCTGCGTGAGGAAATCCTCGCCGTTATCGCGAAACATGTTCAGATCGATAGTGACAAGGTTCACGTCAAGATGGACAGCGATGAGCATGTCTCGGTGCTGGAAATCGATGTGGAAATTCCTTTGGCCGCGCATCTGCGCGCTGCCTGATACCAGAGCATAAAATGAAAAAGCCGCCCGGATGGAAATCCGGGCGGCTTTTTCGTGTCTTCACGCTGCGCGTTTGCGGCTTGGCAATTGCGGCAGGAACACCGTCAGCAGGCCCAAAAGCGGCATGTAGGAGCAGATGCGGTAGACGAATTCGATGCCTTCCCGGTCGGCAAACACGCCCAGAACCGCCGCACCAATGCCACCGAAACCGAAGGCAAAGCCAAAGAACATGCCCGCGATAAGCCCAACGCGCCCCGGCACCAGTTCCTGCGCAAACACCACGATGGCGGAAAATGCGGAGGAGAAGATGAAGCCGATCAGCACGACGAGAACGATTGTCCACGCCAGATTGGCATAGGGCAGCATCAGCGCAAAGGGTATCACGCCCAGAATCGAGAACCAGATGACAACGCGGGAGCCGAACTTGTCACCAATCGGACCACCGAAGAACACACCCGCTGCCGATGCGCCGAGGAACAGGAAAAGCAGCAATTGTGCATTCTGCACAGAAAGTCCGAATTTCTCGATCGTATAGAAGGTGAAGTAGCTGGAAAGGCTGGCAAGATAGGCGTTCTTGGTCGCTGTCAGAATAATCAGCACCAGCAATGTCAGCATCACGGTATTGCGCGGCAAAGGCAGGGTGCGGCTCACAGGGGCACGGCCTGCAGTGCTGCGGCGGTGGCGGCTGTACCAAACGCTGACCCATGAAAGCACGGCAAATCCCACCAGCGCAATCAGCGAAAACCAGCTGAGGCTCTGCTGGCCCATCGGCAGAACGATGAAGGCTGCCAGAAGCGGCCCGATGGCCGTGCCCGTATTGCCCCCCACCTGAAAGAAGGATTGGGCCAATCCGTGGCGACCGCCGGAAGCCGAGCGGGCCACGCGCGATGCTTCAGGGTGGAAAATGGCCGAGCCGATGCCGATCAGGCACGCGCCGATAATCAGAACCGAGAAACTGTGGGCATAGGCCAGCGTAAACAGCCCCGCGCAGGTGGAAAGCATCGCAACCGGCAGAGAAAATGGCATCGGCCATTTGTCTGTGGCAATGCCCACCGCAGGCTGCAACAGCGAAGCCGTTACCTGAAAGGCAAAGGTTAGCAGGCCGATCTGGACGAAATCCAGCGCGTAATTTTCCTTTAGCAGCGGGTAAAGCGATGTCAGCAGAGACTGCATGATATCGTTCAGCATGTGGCAGAAGCTCGCCGCCGCAATAATGGAAAAGGTCGTTTTTTCAGCAGAAAAGCTCGTGCTGCTCACACTCGCCATGGGGTTCTCTCCAGATGTCATGCACGTAAGGTCAATTTTAATTGCGGCCCTTGTACCCGCATTGTCTGCGGCCTGCTTTTGTGCTGTGGTCTAGTTTTTACGCGAGTGGGCCAAATGAGTGATGTCGGTGCAGAGCCTCTGATTTCCGTGCGCGGTGATGAGCATGACCTGATGCTCGACTTCATCGATGGCAATAATGAATCCCTGCTGGCCCTTCGCCGGCTTTATGCCGAAGGCTTCAAAAGCCCCGTTCATTCGCATCGCAAGACACAGCTGTGGTTTGCCCGAAGCGGTGTCGTCATCGTCAGCTCGGGCGATGGGCGATGGATGCTGCCGCCGGGCCACGGCCTTATCATTCCCGCGGGCTTGCTACATTCCAGCGAAGTTATCAGCCAAGTCGAAATGCACTCGGTCTATGTGCACCCTGACGTTGTCAATCCGGCCAGACCCCGTGTGGTCGAGGTCACTGTGCTTGCCGCAAATCTCATCGCGGAACTGGTGCATGATGAGGATACCAGACGAAAGGGTGAGCGCAGACGCGCATTGGTCATGGAACTGCTGATGGATGAAATCAGCCAGCTGCCGGAAAAGCCGCTGGGGCTTCCCTTTCCCTCTCACCCCAGCATGTCGGCCCTCTGCCGCCACTTTCTCAGCGCGCCCGCCGCCAATGCCAGCATTGATGATTGGGCTCAAACGCTTGGCATGAGCCGCCGGACATTCACCCGCATGTTCCGCGCGGAAACCGGTGTTAGTTTCGTCACATGGCGCCAGCAAGCCTGCATTTTCGCGTCACTTCCACGCTTGGCAAGCGGCGAAACCGTCACGAATGTCGCGCTGGATGCGGGCTATGAAAACGTCTCCGCCTTCACCACCATGTTTCGCCGGATGCTCGGCAGCTCCCCCAGCGCCTATCTCAAATCCTCAGGTATGCGGCAGGCTAAGGAACCTGCGGTGTCGTAGGTCCGCAGGAACACTATTGCGGCGCCGCCAGCCCATGCAGCCAGTCGGCGAGTTTCAGCGCTGCTCCTTTCCGCTCTTTGCAGCCCACCAGCCAATAGCCACGGTCGGGCGCTTGAAGGGTGGGCCCAACGCCAACAAGTGCACCGCTTGCCACGAGGTCGTCCACAAGTCCTGCCCACCCCAGCGCGATGCCCTGCTTGCCAATGGCTGATTGGATGACAAGCGAATAGGTGTTGCAACTGATGTCACCCCGCCCGTGCTCCGGGGCTCTAGCCACTCCCAGGCTTGCAAGGTAGCTGGACCAGTCGAACCATGTCGATGACCATGAACTCTCCAGATGGATGAGCTTCATTCCGGCCAATTGCTCAGGCGTAACCCCGTCAGGGTTCCCGTCAAGAAAGCCCGGCGCACAGACCGGTCTCACCCGTTCTGGCACCAGCAAGGTTCCGTCATCCCCGGCATCGGCGCGGGAACCGAAAACGACAAGCACATCATCGTCGGTCGCAGGGTGGCGAGGCGGGTTCTGGCTTGCCGTGATCTGGATATGGATGTCGGGAAATCTCGCCCTGAATTCCTGCATTCGCGGAATGAGCCAGAGGGACGAGAAAGCATAATCGGTATGCAAACGAACGGTGGGTCTTGATACGCCCTTGATCTCTGCGGCGAGCGCATCGATCTCCAGCACATGTCGGCTGACGACATCGTAAAATCGCAGGCCCTCCGGCGTGAGCTCCACCCCTCGGTGTTGCCGCTTCAAAAGCCGGATGCCCAGCTCATCCTCCAGCCGACGGATTTGATAGCTCACCGCTGGCTGGGTCAGGCCCAACTCCTGCGCGGCGGCCGTCAGGCTTCCGCGTCGGCCAATCACCTCCAGCATCCGCATCCATCCAAGGTTGATAGGGCGCTCTGCCATAAGGATTCCTTTTATTAGCTATTAAAAATTATCCGCTTCACGGCAAAGATCAATCCGTTGTTCATTGAAAAATCAGAAATAGGAGAGGTGGCAATGAACAAACGTTCGCGTATTGGGCAGATAACGTCAGGCATTATCTTTCTTGCCGCATCCTGTGCCGGTCCCGCATTGGCGGCCGATGCCCCTGAATGCAAGACGATCCGCATGAGCGATCCAGGCTGGACGGATATCACTGCCACCAATGGCGTCGCCTCCGTCGTGTTGGAAGCACTCGGATATCAGCCGGATATCAAGACCTTGTCTGTGCCCATTGGATACCAATCCATGAAAAACGGGGACATAGACGTGTTTTTGGGCAATTGGATGCCCGCGCAGAAATCCTTCGTGGATGGCCTCAATGCTGCCAAGGCCGTTGAAGTGATCGGTCAGAATCTGGAAGGCGCCAAGTTCACCCTCGCCATTCCGTCCTACATGGCAGAAAAAGGCATCAAGGACTTTGCTGATCTGGCAAAGCATGGCGATGAGTTCGAAAAGAAAATCTATGGCATCGAGCCGGGCGCGCCTGCCAACCAGAACATCCAGAAAATCATCGCGGACGAGAAGTTTGGGCTGAAAGGCTGGGAACTGGTCGAGTCTGGCGAACAGGCGATGCTCTCTCAGGTCGATCGTGCGGGCAAATCCAAGAAGGGAATCGTCTTTCTGGCTTGGGCGCCACACCCGATGAACGAGAAATTCTCCATCGAATATCTCTCCGGCGGCGATGATTATTTCGGGCCTAACTTCGGCGGTGCGCAGGTTTACACGCTGGCCCGCACTGGATGGTCGGCGCAATGCCCGAATGCTACGGCTCTGCTCAAGAACCTGACATTCGATGTCAGCATGGAAAACAAGCTCATGGGCGAAATTTTGGATGGCCAGACCGCGACGGATGCCGCCACAGCGTGGTTGAAAGCCAATCCGCAAGCCATCGATACGTGGCTTTCCGGTATTACCACGCTGGATGGCAAACCCGGTGCGGAAGCCGTAAAGGCTTCAGTGGGCCTTTGATTTCAGGATAAATAGATGGCGCGTCAGAATATACTCATCCTCATGGTCGATCAGTTGAACGGAACGTTCTTTCCTGATGGGCCTGCGGATTTCCTCCACGCGCCGCATTTGAAAGCATTGGCAAAGCGCTCCGTTCGCTTTGCCAATGCCTATACGGCAAGTCCTCTCTGCGCCCCTGCGCGGGCATCCTTCATGTCCGGACAATTGCCAAGCCGCACGCGGGTCTATGACAATGCGGCAGAGTTCGCATCGGATATCCCGACCTATGCCCATCATCTGCGCTCTGCCGGCTATCACACCGGTCTTTCCGGCAAGATGCATTTCGTCGGCCCCGATCAGCTCCATGGCTTCGAAGAGCGGCTGACGACGGATATCTATCCCGCAGATTTCGGCTGGACGCCTGATTACACCAAACCCGGTGAGCGCATCGACTGGTGGTACCACAATCTAGGCTCCGTCACGGGGGCGGGCGTGGCAGAAATCACAAACCAGATGGAATATGACGACGAGGTTGCCTATCACGCAACCCGCAAACTCTATGACTTGTCGCGCAGATTGGACGACCGCCCCTGGTGCCTCACTGTCAGTTTCACCCACCCGCATGATCCCTATGTGGCAAGGCGCAAATATTGGGATCTCTATGAGAACTGCCCGGCTCTCGACCCGCAGGCCGAGGCTCTGCCTTTTGCGGAGCATGATCCGCATTCACAGCGATTGCTTGAAGCCTGCGATCACAGCGCATTCGATATAACGCCTGAACAGGTGCGGCGAGCACGGCAGGGCTATTTCGCCAATATATCCTATGTGGATGACAAGATCGGTGAACTTCTCGATGTGTTGAAACGAACGCGGCAAGATGAAGACACGATCATCGTGTTCCTGTCGGATCACGGCGACATGCTGGGAGAGCGTGGCCTGTGGTTCAAGATGTGCTTCTTCGAGGGATCTGCACGCGTGCCCCTGATGATCGCTGCGCCCGGCTGGAGTGCAAGGCAGGTTGAAACGCCCGTTTCCACGCTGGATGTAACGCCAACCTTATGTTCCCTCGCGGGTCTCGACATCACATCGTTGAAACAATGGATGGATGGTGAAAACCTCTCAGGCTTGGCTCGGCAGACAGAAGGGCGCAGCGCAGTGCCCATGGAATATGCGGCCGAGGGTTCGGTGGCCCCATTGGTGGCGATACGCGACGGGCGCTACAAGCTCACAATCTGCGAGCAAGACCCTCCCATGCTGTTTGATCTCGAAATAGATGCGCATGAGCGCAACAATCTGGCCAATGATCCGCAGTACGAGAGTGTCCTCGCATCCTTGATGGCGCAGATAAACAGCCGCTGGGACCTTAGCATGTTTGATTCGTCCATCCGCGAAAGCCAGGCCCGCCGCAGGGTCGTCTATCAGGCCCTGCGCAATGGCGCCTATTATCCCTGGGACTACCAACCCCTGCAGAAAGCCTCCGAGCGTTACATGCGAAACCACATGGACCTCAATGTTCTGGAAGAAAACCAGCGATATCCTCGAGGCGAATGATGGGAAACGCCAAAATGGCGTTGCCCAACTTTGCCAAATACGTTATCCAACCTGCGAAATGTCCACGTAGCTCAGTAGGATAGAGCACAGGATTCCTAGTTGGAAATTGGGGGCTGCACGACGAAAGTGTGTAGTCGATTTGCTCAAATTCGGGGAACGCTTCGCTGAACTCTCAGCATGCCAATCCCGAGCCAAGCTTCGGAGAAATCCGTTGAAGGTGTAGAGACTGGATGGGCAACACCTAAAGGCCTCGGCCCATGGTGAAGGGACAGTCCAGACCACGAACGCCCTCGGGCGGCGGTTAAAGCCGAAGTGGTATGAATCCTGGGGTCGGAGGTTCGAATCCTCTCGTGGACGCCATCTCTCTCCAAGAGCCAATTCATTGGGCGAGCCAAACTTCATTCTGCTCTCTACCTCACCTAATGGGCGATTGGTGAAGCAAGTCTACGCGATGGATTTATTGCCCCACCGCGTAGAGTTGTGAAGTAAGCTACCGTGCTCAAGCTGCGCGGTCTGACCTGTATTGACCGGCTTGCCTGTTGCCTGCATTGCGGCTTTGGTCGCCCAGATTGAACTGGCCGATCATGCTTTGAAGCTTCGTCGCTTCGCTGGCGAGCGTTGAGGCTGCGGCACTGCTTTCCTCCACCATGGCCGCATTTTGTTGCGTTGTCTGATCCATGCTGTTGACCGCGCCGTTGACCTCCAGCAAACCTGTCGACTGCTCGCGCGCGGCTGTGGAAATCGTCACGACATGGTCGTTGATTTCAACGATCTGCTTGCTGATGGTGCGCAAGGCACCGCCCGTATCAGACACCAGCTTTACGCCGGTCGATACTTCGGAAGCCGAATTCTGAATCAGCTCCTTGATTTCCTTGGCGGCTTTGGCCGAGCGCTGTGCGAGTTCCCGCACTTCCTGGGCGACAACGGCGAAACCTCGGCCGGCTTCCCCGGCGCGTGCCGCCTCTACACCCGCATTCAGGGCCAGCAGGTTGGTCTGGAAGGCAATTTCGTCGATGACGCCAATGATGTTCGAAATCTTTGAGGAGGAATCCTCGATCCGGCTCATCGCATCAACGGCTTGCGCCACCACATCGCCAGACTTCTCTGCATTGTTTTTGGCAGAGCCAGCCACTTCACGTGCTTCCTGGGCTCGCTGCGCAGATGAGCTGACATTGGCGGTAATTTCTTCCAGTGCCGCTGCCGTCTCCTCCAGACTTGCCGCCTGATTTTCCGTCCGTTTGGACAAATCACCGACACCCTGGCCGATTTCTCGCGTGCCCTGGTTGATCACATCAACACTGACGGAGATTTCCTTGAAGGTATCGCAGAGCTGGGAAACTGACCGGTTGAGGTCATGCCGAAGAAACTCGAATTCGGGCGCGAAGGGTTCTGTCAGCGAGAAGCCGAAATCACCGGAACAGAGACGCTTCAGGGCATCGCCAAGCGAACTGACCGTCTGCACCCGGTCTGTGACATCGGTTGCAAACTTTACGACCTTTACGACCTTCCCATTCATGTCGAGGATTGGATTATAGGAGGCCGAGATAGTGACCTCCCGACCAGACTTTGTCCTGCGTTTAAATTCAGCCGCCTGGTAGCGGCCTTCACGCAGCGCGGTCCAGAACTTCCTGTAGTCCTCCGAAGACTGATGGGCCTTGTCAACGAAGATGCTGTGGTTTTTGCCAACGATTTCGCTTTGGGTGTAGCCCATCAACTTTAAAAAGTTTTCGTTGGCTCCAACGATCTGTCCATCCACGGTGAATTCGATGATGGCCTGTGAGCGGCCTATGGCAGCGATCTGGGCTGTGTAATCGAGATTGAGCAGGCGCGCTTTGGCATCCGCCCATTCAACGACGAAGCCAACGGTTTTGGCTCCCTGCTTTAAGGGTGTCACGAGCAAATCGAACACACGGGTTCCGACCGTGATCGTCGCGCTGTGGCGTTGTTTTAGTGCCGCCAACATGTTTCGTTGATGAGATGGATTTTTGTGGAAGACATCGATATTGGCACCGATCAGCGTTGCCACGCTGAATTTCGGCAGTTCCTTCTTCAGGTCGCTTTCCGCCTCTTTGAGGAGCTCGACAACTGCGGGATTCATGTATGTGATGTTCAGCCCCGCATCCGCGATCATTACATTGGCTTGTAATGCCTCCAGTGCGAGCGTCCTGGCGGTTGTCTTTGCATTTACAAAAGAGGCGAGGCTCATGTTCCGTCCCTTAGTTGCTTGCCGGGACGCTGCTTCAATGCGCGTAGACCGGCCGTTTCCCGTGGAAATACAAATATTGATTAATAAGGTTAATTAATTGATTATTGTTTTCTTTAATACGTAGAAAAGCCAATAGGAATTGACATATATCAAAATTTGTATTCGATTGTAGATCGGTATTTGAAATTTATATTGGAAAATCATTTCTTGAAAAATCAAAATCGAGTTTTGTAATATTCGTAAACAAAGAATATTAAAATTAGCATTTTTGTATATTAATTTATTGATTTTATTTCAATGGTTTATATTAGGATATAGTTCTATACTCGAAGAGTGTGTTTAGTGTGGGGTTTCCTTCGCTGAAATTTAAGAAGAAAGCGGAAATGACGTCGTTTTCTTGGAGTAATTGGCATAATGAAGTAACAACACCTTCGCAGAATTGTGGAGATGTTGCGTCTGTTTACAGACTGGATCCAACCGAGAACAGGTCTTCAGCCCCGGCTTCCAGCACAATCGCGTGGACTGGCTCTTCAATCGCACCGTCTCGCTCTCACAGGCGTCGCGTTTAAGCTCGATTTTCCAATGATAATCGTGCTGCCTCAAAGTGGGCAAGAAGCTTCCTATAAATTCGAGCGTCATTCCCGATGAGGCATGACGGCTAGCCTTTGGGCTGGTTTGCTGGGCCAGCAGATTGGAATGGAGCGCTATGACAATAAGGCGGTTTGACTTCACGATGCGGCTGGTCGCGGCTTTCGCGGTGCTGGCAGTTCTCATCGTGTCCCAGGGGGTTCTCAATCGTCACATCGCCAACCAGGCAGAACAACAGGTCCTCCGTGGTCGATATGCGGGAGACCTGCTGTCCGGCTTGCTGGAGCTTTCCGCCACCAAGCAGAGGTTGCGGGCCTGGTCTTTGAGAACGCTGATTGGCGCGCCGCACATACCGGGCGATGGCGAAATGCTGCGCGCCCATATGGCGGAAATTATCCAGCAGATCAGGCTAATCAGTAAGGATGCGCGGGAGTTTGATCGTTTGGCCGGTGCCTCCACCGATGATGACGATGTCCGTGACGAGGCGCTGCAGCTTATCTCCGACAGCGTTATCGCGCTGAAGCCCGCCATTGAAGACATCAGATCCCATACGGGCGCAGATGATGCGCGCACCGCCTGGGCCTCTATAGAAACTGTTTTCGATCAAGGGGCAGGGCGAGACCTGCGTGAGGTGCTCAATGACACGATTGTCAAAGAAAGGTCGCAGCTCAGTGTAAAGCGTACGAATGCCGATCTCGCGCTCTCACAACTCAATCGCGTCCTCGCGGCCATGACGCTCATCATAGCGGTGATCGGCATGGGGCTGGCCTATGTCGTCGCCAAGGCCATCCGCCGTCCCTTGCAGCAGATGTCGGAAGGGGCGAAAGCTTATGAGGCTGGTCACTTGGAACATCGTATTCCGGTAACGACATCAGACGAGTTCGGCGCCTTTGCGACCAGCATCAATCGCATGGCATCCGAGCTTTTGCTTCGTCGAAACGAAGAAGCCAACCAAAGGGTCGTTCTGGAGCAACAGGTCAAGGAGCGCACTGCCGCTCTGGAAGATGCCCTATCCCGGTTGCGCGCTTCTGAGGGGCGCCGTCGCAGTTTGCTGGGCGATATCAGCCATGAATTACGCACGCCCACCACTGCGATCAGGGGCGAAGCCGAAATCGCCTTGCGCGGCCAAAAGGCGGATGATGATTATCGCGCGTCACTCCGGCGGATCGGGCAGGCCGCCAGCCAGATGGGAAGTCTGATTGACGACCTTCTGATGATGTCGCGTGGCGAAGATGAGACATTACCGCTCAACAGGGAGCCGATCGATATTGCAGGTCCGCTTGAAGAGGCCCTTCTAAGCGCCGCTACACTGGCCAATCAGAGAAGCATCACAATCTCCACGGATATTGAAGATACTGAAATGATCGTGTCGGCAGACCCGTTTCGCATCCGGCAGATCATCGCGATCCTGCTTGATAATGCCATCCGTTACTCACCGCCCAATGGTCAGGTTAATGTTCGGTCTCGTGGCACGGCAGGCGCGTGGGAACTGGTTATTCGGGACCACGGAATTGGCATCGAAGCCGATGCCCTGCCGCATGTTTTCGAACGCAATTTCCGCGGCGTCAATGCAAGGCTTCACCGCCCCGAAGGCACGGGTCTGGGATTGTCCATCGCCAGGCATTTGACGTCCGCCCATGACGGCACAATCTCGCTTGAGAGCAACAGCGAGCAGGGAACAGCAGCCACGCTTCGCTTGCCGTTGACGCACGCCCGAACCGTCCTTGAACCCGTCGTGGAGAAGACGAAGTGAACATATTGGTGATAGAAGACGATCCAAGGGTGGCCGATTTTCTGGAGCGCGGATTGCGCGCCGAAGGCTACAGCGTCACGGTTGCCCGGGATGGCCCTGATGGCATCGAGAAGGCGCATGATTTATGGCACGAATGGCGCAGCACGGGCTCTAACGGCGCCATTCTGCTTGATGTCATGCTGCCGATCATCAACGGCTCTGATGTCTGCCAGACGCTCCGCGCCAGTGGCATATCGGCCCCGATCTTGATGCTGACGGCGCTGGGTTCTGTGAATGATCGCATTTCAGGATTGCGAATGGGCGCTGACGACTATCTCGTCAAACCGTTTTCGTTCGAAGAATTGCTGGCAAGGATAGAGGCGCTGATGCGCCGCCCCGTTGACATGCGTCCGCTGGAAACAAAGATATTGTGCGTTGGGCCGCTGGAACTAGACCGGGAGTCCATGCGCGTTACCGTCGAGGGAAGCGAGATATCGATGACCGCGAAGGAGCTTGCCCTTCTGGAATTGTTCATGTCCACCCCCGGCAGAGTGCTGAGCCGGGAACGGATTTTGGCGAATATCTGGGGCGCAGGCGAAGATCCGCTGACGAATGTCGTGGATGTCTATGTGCGCCGCCTGCGGGCAAAGATCGACCGGCCTTCAGATAGTTCATCCTGCATCACGACGGTGCGCGGCATCGGTTATCGTCTCGAACAGGGCCGGTAGGTGCTACATTACTTGGGTGAATAAGGCAGCGAAGAATGATGCTGAACGATACGGACGGTGCCTTGGTCATCCTTCTTGAATGTCCATGATTTATCCACCGTCGTCACCTTGCCGTCTTTATCGGTAAAGGAGACATTGCCGAGCGTGGTCGCAAACTCACCATCAAGAAGAATGGCAGCGTTCTTAACGTCAACTTCCTTCCAGCCCTTCAAGGCAAACCCCGTATCGGAAGGGTATTTAGGGTTCTGACCGACAAAGTAGGATAGTGCACCCTCGCGGTCGGTCCGGAAGGTCTGTGGCTCCTGCGTAAGCGTCGGCTTGAACAGCACCGGGCCCAACTGGTACCCATAGGCCGCATCGATCACTTTCCCGGCCATTTCCTGCGCTGATTTCACGCCTTTTTCCTCGTATTCGCGTGAAATCGCAACGAGGGCCTCGCCCCAGGCTTCCTGGGTCTTGATGACTTCAGCTTCGGTGATCGTTCCGTTGTGAATCTCGACGGCGTTCACGCCACCGGCCGTCATGAGCAGAGCAGTTCCAGTCACGGCAGTTGCCTTGGCTATCCAGCACATATGTAAGTGTCTCCTGTTTGATTGCTCATTACGAGCGACAACAGGACTATGCGTTTCTTCCCTGAAGCAGGCATGGCTGCTTTATGAATTGATGATGGATAGAAGATTACGATTGCGCTCGCCCATCTCGCCATATCCGAGTTGGGCAAGCGCGTGGGGAGGTTTTCTGCCTAGCGGAAGCGCGCCAGCGGGTTTTCCAGCTCGCCAATATATTGCAGGCTGTCTTCCGGGTTGAGCAAGTCCAGCATTTGCTGGTTGTTGTTCAGCTGCAATCGGTTCAGGCAATTGCGCACGAAGCGCTCTGCGAAGAAATCGTAGCGCTGGTATTTGTCTGCATAGCCAGGATGTTCGGCCTGATAGGTGCGGAAGCATTCTGCAACCAGGCTCCAGAAGCGATCTTCGTGCAACGTGTCCGTTTCATGCAATGTCGCGGAGAGATAGCGGAAGAAGCAATCGAACACATCGGTGAAGATGCAGTTCGGCTTCATTTTTTCGTCCAGTGTGTAGCATATCCGAGATATCTCTTCTGGCACCTCGATTGAGCCATTCAGGATGCCGATCTCTTCTCCAATATCCTTCATGATGGCGCGCACCGGCACATTGTCTTCAAGGACGAGAATGAGATTTTCGCCGTGCGGCATGAAAGCCAGATCGTAGCGATAGAAGCAATGAATGAGGGGCGCCAGATAAGCCTTCAGATAGGCCGCTATCCAGTCTTGCGCATCAAGGCCCGAAGTGGCGATCAGTTCCGCCACAAGCGAGACGCCGTCCTTGTCTCTATGCAGCAATGCTGCCATCGTCATGATGCGCTCGTTGGCGCGCAGGCGCGGCAGAGGGCTTTCTCGCCAGAGTGCCGAAAGCATCTTCTTATAGGGAGAATCCAGCTTCAGTCCCTGATCGTAATAGGGATAGTGATAGCCGATGGCGGCGACTTCGCGCAGAATGCTAAAGCCGTTCTGGCGCAGATAGTCGTCAGCAGAAAGCAGGTCATCAAGCCACTCGTTGATAGCTGGTGTCGCCCGCATGTATTTGGGCGACAGGCCGCGCATGAAGCCCATATTCAGAACGGAAATTCCGGTTTTGACATAGTGCTTGCGATTGTCCGTTGTGTTGAAAAAGGTTCTGATCGACTGCTGAGCATTGTAGCTGTCGCTGCCATAGCCGAGGCAGACAATGTAACGCCGCGCGACATCGGCGGCGAAGGTGATGGCGAGCTTGTTGAACCATTGCCACGGGTGCGCTGGCATCAGCCAATAATCATCAGGGTTGAGACCAAGTCGGGTGAGGCGTGTTTCAAAGCTCTGCAGCGTTGCTTCATCCAGCTCTCCGCCGATCAGGCTGGCATAGTCCAGTTCCGAGACAGAGGTGAAGATCGCCCGCTCCTTGCTCACGGCCAGCCATATGATCTGGACGGGGTGCGCGGCTTCCGGCGCGTAGAGGCGGTAATCAATGGCGTCAAAGCCGATGCGGCCATTGTTGGCAATAAAGGTCGGATGCCCCTCCGTCATTCCAGCTTCGATTGTCTGGTAATCGGCCACGGCAAGATGTCTGGAGGAAATATGGCGCTCCTCGCGTTTGTAGGACGCGCCATAAAGTGTCGTGGACACCTCTTCCAGATAGGTCGGCAGCATGGCTTCCTTGATGCCCAGCGTAGGCGCGAATTCGAGGATCAGGGACAGCGCATCGAGCGGTTCCGGCTCATCCGCAATCGTTTTTTCGATGGTTTCAGGATTGATCGACCAATGGTCCAGCGCCAGTCGTCTGGCCTTGAAACGATAGGCGATAGCACTGTCCTGTTCGGGGCGTACCTCGTAGAGCCCCCAATCTCCCTCACTCGAAATCATCTTCGGCGAAAGAAGAAGCTCGTGGGAAAACTCTGCCAGCGCCTTATGCACAAGATGTCGGTTGACGTCATCCCACACGAGTAGCCCGAGATGTGCCGATGCTTTTTCTGGAGAAAAGGAAGGTGTTGGGAACGCGGAGATATTCATGCGTTTATGTCCTGTTCAAGGGTTTTGTAAAAATCTTGGCGCGTGGCGAAAGACAAAAGGGCTGTCTTTTCTTCAAGCTCGATCGTGCGTGCGCTGATGAAGCCAACTTTGCGATTGAGCTCGTGGACCTTTTCGTTTCGAACATCCGGCTCGACCACAAGCCGCTTGATCAGCGGATTGTCGAAGTGGAAGCTCAACACCGTGCGGATGATGGCAAGTGTGAAGCCGGTAATTTTTCGACGCGGTGGCGCGACCAAAAAATGCATACCCCAATCGCCATCCTTCACGTCATAATGCTTGCCAACCTGATCATGCCGGGGATCGTAGGACTCGACGACAAAGGCAGGCTCGCCTTCAAAGAAACCCATGTAACTTGCGGCATGACCGCTGGCATTGAGCTTCGCATAGAAGGAAGCGACTTCGCTTTGTGAATAATGTCCCATGTTCCAGAAACGGGCATAATCGCGCGTGAACCAATCATGCAGCTTTGCGCTATCGGCTTCCGGCTCAAGTAGGGAGAGCGAAAAATCGCTGACCTGTGGATGGTGTTGCGTGAAGACGACCGGACGTTCTGTCCTGGTTGAGATTTTGGTGTTGAGCATCGTAATTCCCTTATCAGGCGGGTTGCGGGCGCGGGCTGGGTAACCCGATATGTGCCCTTAAGGTCGCTCGGTAGAGAAGCAGCGTGGCCAGCACGACGAGTGCGGCGACCGCAAACGAAAGGCCTTCGCCAAAACGCTGCGTCAGCATTCCGCTGACGAGGGCGGCCAGCATCACGCCACTGTTGCGCGCAATGTTGAGAAGGCTGAAGCCGGATGCGTAGTGAGCCTTTTGGGCGCGTTCGAAAAACAGGGCATCCAGGCCGATGGTCACGCGGTAAAGTCCGATACCGTAAATGATGCGACCGATGATGATGCAGATCTGGTCGGGAACGGCCTGTATCGCAAGACCAGCGCTGGTGAGGACCAGACCGGCTTCGTTGCGCCGCCAGACCTGGGCGGTGCCTGCGCGCCAAAACCCATGCGCCAATATGGCGACAGCGACGATGCCGGGTATCGCGTAGACGAAACCTGTTATGTCAGGTGAGGTGTTTCTTGCCACGGACTGCCACCACACGGTCATGAACGGCATCGACAGGTAAAATCCGAAATAGAAAAAGAACATCACCGCGAGAAGGGAGGCGAAATTTTTCCTCTCTTCAGGCGTCACCGCGATGATGCCTTTGTCATCCTCGCGGCTGGATTTTCGGGCGCGGGCCACGGAGGCTGTTTTGAGCAAGACGGCGCAGATAGCTGCCTGGATGACATCGCCGAGACCCATGATGACATAGGGTATTGCGTATCCATAGGAACCAACGACATGGCCGCCCGAGACCGCACCGATGATCCCCCCAAAATGGACGATGACGGCCAGCGCACCGATTGTCGTGGCATGCTTTTCCACCGGCTGCATGGCAATGACGTAAGGGTACATCAGCAGGTAGCTTGCCTTGAAGCACACCATCACAATCGATGAGACCCAGAAACTGGCAATGTCCGCTGCCACGTAGCAAGCGAGGCTGAAACCAGCCGCCGCCAATTGCGTCCAGATGAGGACAGCAATCGTGTCACGTCGTTTGGCAATGGCAACCCAGACCGGAAACGCCAGCATGACCGCAAGCGAGATCGACGCCAGGTACGCCCCGACCGTGAATGAGGACGAAATACTGAAGCGGGCCGCAAACAGTTGCGGATAATAGGGCAATAACATCGTGTCACTGACAACGGCGATGGCTGTCATCGCCAATAAAGCTGGTCTGAGCATCACGCCACCACGCGTGCTGATTTGACGTCGCTCAGACCACGTACATCAAATGTCTGGAAAGCGGTTTCCTGTTCGATTGGATAGACCTCGTAACCCGCGATTTCACGCAGGATCGTCGCGTTACGCAAGCATGCCATGCCAAGGTCTGGCGCAACGAAGCCGTGAGTGTGAATATCAAGGTTTTGAACAAAGACCTCGCTTGCCCCATGATCCACCGCATAATTCGCGCCGACATCGAGCCTTCCTTTGCTGTCGCGCCGGAGGCGCTCGGAAATCCCGCCCAGAAACTCCGGCTCCTTGTAATCGTATCCGGTGGCCAGAATGACGGCATCCGGCTGGAGCGTGAATGTGATGTCCTGTTCCCGTTGCCGAAACTCCAGAGAAAATTCCTGACGTCCGGGCGCGTGGCGCGCATCGATCAGCTCGCTGTTGGGAATGAGATTGGTCTCGACACGTCCCTTCAGGCTTTTGCGATAGAGAAGGTCGTAAATGTCCTTCAGCAGGCTGGCATTGATGCCTTTGAAAAGTGCCGACTGCTCCTGCAAAACCCGGTCTCGTGTTTGCTCGGGCAGACCATGGAAGTAGCGGGCGTAATCAGGCGATGTCATCTCTAGATTGAGCTTTGTCAGGTCCAGAGGAAAGAACCGTGGCGAACGTGTCACCCAATCGAGGCTGTAGTTGTGGTTGTCGATCTCCGACAGAAGATCGTAATAAATCTCGGCGGCGCTCTGCCCGCTTCCCACGATCACAACGGATTTGCGCGCCTGAAGCTGCTTCTTGTGCGTCATATAGTGTGAGGAATGGGTGATATGCGGAGCCAGCTTTTGGCAGCAGGCGGGTATCGACGGCGATGTTCCCGTTCCCACCACGAGCTTGCGGGTTTCTATATTTTTGATTCCGCCCAAACGGTTGGCAACTGTCAGCCTGTAGGTGCTTGCTGCCTTATCGTATCTGACATCCTTCACCGTATGACCGAATTTCAGATTGTCCAGTTTCGTAGCCGCCCATTGGCAGTAAAGATTGTATTCGTTGCGCAGAAGGAAAAAGTCTTCACGTGTGTAAAACGAGTAAATTTTGCCCTGCTCTTTTATATAATTAAGGAACGTGAATGGGCTGGTGGGATCCGCCAGAGTGACGAGATCGCCCATGAACGGTGTCTGCAAGGTCGCGTTCTCCAGCAGCATGCCTGGATGCCAGTTGAAGCCCCGGCTGCGGTCGAGAAAAACGGACCGTAACCAAGGCACCGGCTTTGCAAGGCAAGCCAGACCAAGATTAAACGGGCCGAGCCCGACGCCAGTAAAATCATAAATTGCATTGTCCATTGTCGCCTCCGACTGAGGTGATTGTTATCTTAAAGGTGACTAAAAGAATCAAGTATAAAATTCGCAGATTTTTGCGGGTAAAAAAATATATATGAATGAGTGAGAGGATGGTCAGCGGCGCATATTTTGGTGACATAATAGAGTAAAATCAGTATTTTTTAGCGCTTTTCGGACTATGAAATTTGCGCGCACAGTTGCGCGGCAATAAAAAAATGATTTTATCGTGTCTGTTCAGTCCCGAGGAAGCCAAGCTTATGAAACGAACCAAAAATAGCGGGCGAATACAGCCTAAGTGGGTGTCATGATGGCGCGGAAAAAGCTGCACTCCGCCTTGAAAGCAGCGCGATTGCGGGAGCGGCGATGGCGGATACCCCGGCAGCGACCAGAAAGGCGGTATGATAGCCAAAACGCTCCGCAATAGCACCGGCGCCTATTCCACCCGCCATGCTGACGATGCCATCCATGCATTGGAACAGAGTAAAATCCACTCCTGCCTGATGCGGGTCAGACCAACCCATGAAACAGGCATAAAGGGCAACGAAACCAATCGACATCACCCCGGATGAACTGGTGATGGCCACAGTCATGACAATCCAATCGGCGATATCGCGATGGAGGCTGAAAGCCGCGAAGGCACAGAGCAAGATGGTCTGTGCTGCAATCGACAGGATAAGCACCCGTGACGAGCCGTAAAGGCGCACCAACAGCCCCCCAAGAAGTGCGCCGCCAAAGCCCACGATCATGCTTCCGATACCATTGAACGTTCCCATCGTTGCGAGATCAAAGCCGTAGTCGATGAGGAAAGGCCCCAGCATGGCAAGGCCCCATTTCTGGGCCGCAACATAGATCGCAGCGATGAGGAGGCCGGTTCTGATATGCGGCTTGGCGATCGCGTGACGGATAGATGGCGTCTGGTCGCGGGTCTCAACCCTTGCCTTGGCGGCAGGACCGAAAACGAAGGGCAATGCCAGGAGAACCACGAGGACCGCCATGACCAGTGTCGCACTTCGCCATCCGTACCAATCCACAAGAACAAGGAAAAGCCCAGCGCCAATGGCAGAACCAAGGTAAGAGCCGCCGACCTGAGCGGCGTTTGCCCAGCCATGATGTTTTGCCGAAAGTGTCTCGACCGCATAGCCATCGCAGGCAATATCGACAGTCGCTGTCACCACAGCGACGACGAAGAGCACGACAATCGCGGTGCTGACCGGTGATGGTCCGGTGAAGGCGAGGATGACGAGACCGCACGCGCAAAGCCCGACGCCTGCGCCGACAATGATCCGCGACCTGTTTTTCCCCACGCGGGGCAGCCGGTAACGTTCTATGAAGGGCGACCAGAGAAACTTCAAAGCCCATGGCAGGACAATCAGGTACAATAGCCCGATCTGATCCAGCGGAAGGCCAGCACTTCTCAAAACCGCCGGAAGCCCAAGAAAGGTTAGTCCTCCAATCACGCTTTGCCCGACATATAGACCGCCCACCGCAGCAAAGACGGAGACCGGTGAGGGCTTTATGTCGGAAGGGGCGGTCGGCATCATCAGAAGCTGTACTTCAGGCTGGCAACCACTTTGCGACCCTCATCGAAGTAGCAGAAGCCCGTGGTGCACACTTGATTGACTTCGTTGAGAAGATTGGATGCATTCACCTGCAATTTCACCCCTTCCATCGCGTCATTCAGTTTGCCGAGATCGTAGCGAACTGCGGCATCCACAAAAGTCCGGGCTCCATTGTTGAAAACCGGGGTATGAAGATCATTGCCGAAGCTGGAGCCTACGTAGCGTACACCTGCACCCAAGCCGAGGCCTTCCAAGGCGCCAGATTGCACCTCGTAATCAACCCAAAGAGAGAACATGTGATAGGGGCTGGAATTGAGCTGTCGACCCACAGTCTCGGGTGTCAGCTTGGTGATTTTGACATCATTATAGGAGTAACCGCCCGTCAGGCTCAGGCCGTTGTCCAGCGAGGCGGTAACTTCGAGTTCGACACCCCGCGAGCGCATATCCAACTGCCGCAGCACATTGAGGCTTGTGGCTGAGTCGTAGGCATAAACAGACGCGTTTTCCTGGTCGATATCGAAGTAGGCTGCAGAAATGAGAACATTCTGGTCCGGTATTTCGTACTTCAAGCCGACTTCATATTGTGTTCCAAGGGTTGGATCCGCCTGGGATGAGCCCCCACCCGATGAAACGATAACGCCCGGATTTGCCACATACGAGGTGCCATAGCTGACATAGGGCATGATATTCCAAGGTGTGACATAGCCAATCGAGGCACGCCATGTCGTCTCGCTGTCGTTGCGAGAGTAGTTCGCACCCCCCGCCGAATACTCACTGTCGTGCCAATCATGACGCAAGCCAAGACCAATTCGCCAGGCATCGATCTCGATCTGATCCTGGACATAGACGCCGATGGCATTCTGCTTTTGGTTCTGGAAGACGGTTATGTCTGGAACATATGTAAAACTGCTTGTGAACGGAGCGCCACCGTAGCCCTGGCGCGATTCATATTCCATGTAGCTGTAATCGATGCCGCCGATCAGCTTGTGCTGTGCAGCGCCGGTTTGAAACTCAGCCTCAAGATAGGTATCTGTCGCCAGACCTTTATTGTCTTCATAGACAACGCCGGGGTATCCTCCAAAAGCGTATTCTTGGCTGGTGGAAAGGTCTGAGTAACGAAGCTTGTGATGCAGTGTGACCGTGTCTGTCAGCTCATGCTCAAGTTCATAGCCGATCCGCCATTGCTTCTGTGTAAAATCATTGAAGCGGGCATCGCCACCATAGACCGGCGTCGCGCCATTTGCGTCATTGATATATCCCCAGGTTCCGCCTGTTGTAGAATCCATATATTCGCCGAGAACGGTGAGTTTGGTGCCTTCGTCCGGTTTCCACGTCATTGCGGGTGCAATCAACATACGATCATCCTTGATCGCTTCGATCTCGTTGCGACCATCGCGCCCGACACCCGTCAGACGGTAGAGCACAGAGCCATCTTCCGTAACGGGACCTGACAGATCAAAGGCACCCTGGACCCGACCGTAGGATCCGTATTGCACCTCTACTTCCCGTAGCGTCTCTTCGGTTGGTCGCTTGGAGATGATATCAACGATGCCGCCGGAGCTGCTGGCGCCATAGATAGAGGCAGCGGGGCCACGCAGAACGGTCAGGGCTTCCACGCCATAAGGCTCGATACGGAACAGGCCGTTTGGACTGCTGATCTGGCGCAAGCCATCGCGGAACACACCTGTATATGTAAGCTCGATGCCACGCAGCTTGAACGCATCGAAGCGGGGTTCTGCTCCATACTGGCCGCCGCGCGCACTTGGTGTATAGCGGATCGCCTCGGTCACATTTTGCGGCTGCCGATCATCCAGCTGTTTCCGGCTAACGACCGATACCGACTGGGCGGTTTCCGCCACCGGCGTATCCGTCTTGGTCGCACTGCGGCCAGATTTTGCGACGTAACCCTGCGTTTCGACAATACCCGGGACGCCGCCTGTGCCTGAGCCTTCGACAACGATTGTTTGAAGCACAGTCGACCCATCATTGGCGACGCCAGACTGCTGCGCGGTGGTGGAGGGATCGAAAATACGCACGGTGTTGGCGCCCGCCATGGTGAAACTCAAGCCGGAACCGGCCAGAAGCTGTGTCACGGCTGCAGAAACGCTAAGCGGGCCTTTGACACCGGCCGTTGTCTTTCCTTTGGTGATCGCGGAGGGGTAGAGCATGCGCAGATTGGCTTGGCGACCAAGGGTCAGGATGGCGCTTTCGAGGGGACCGGCGGGCACCGATAATGTTGCGGTGGCAGGTGCCGCAGTCTGCTCTTGCGCACGCGTCGTTCCTGCCACTGTTGTTATCGAAAGGCCGATCATCGCCGTCGTCGCCAGCCACGGCCTCTTATGTGCCCGCTCTGCAAAAATCATTCTCGTGTCCCTTAACGCCTGATCAACAAACGCACTGCGCAAGCCCGCAGTGCTCTCTGATGACCTAGAGTGAGAAGAGGCCCGACCTCCTGACGTGCTCTGTGAAAAAATTATCGCGAGCGGACAAGCACCACCATGCCAGCGAGCTTCGTGACGCTGACTGGAAGGTTGCTTTCCAGAATGCGTAACGCCTGATCGGTGTCGTGAAGATCGAAAATGCCTGAGACACTCAAGCGCGAAGCTTCATCGTCAAGAACAAGAATTTTGCCATGGCGATATTGGGCGAGGATTTGAAGTACTTGTCGCAACGACTGCCCGGAGAATATGAGCTTTCCTTCACGCCAGGCCATATTGTTGGTCACATCCTGTCGTGAATGGACGATGGCTCCGTCACTATCCATCGTCACCACATCGCCTGCTCCCAGCCTGGCAGTGCCGGACGTGGTCTTGACCTCCACCTCGCCTTCCTCAACCTGCACCTCTTGCGGAAATGATCCATTGCCAGCGCGGACGGAATAGTGGGTGCCAAGCGCCTGTGCCTTCAAGCCATTGTTATCGACAATGAAAGGACGTTGCGGATTTTTCGCAACATCGAAGAACGCTTCACCGCGCAGCAGGACGATGCGTCGTTCATGGTCGGAGTAGCGCGTTTCGATGGCCGTGTCGGAGTTAAGGCTGACTTTGGTGCCGTCCTCCAACGTCAGCACGCGGGTTTCGCCCACCGAGGTGTAATGGTCGGCCTGAAGCCGGTCCATCACGCCTGCTTGTCGAGACACGAGGGCTGTGCCCCCCAAAAGACAGAGGAGACAGAGCGCTGTCAGCACCGCCCGGCGCGACTTTTGTGCCCGATGGGAAGGCGAGGGGAGCTGAACATCCCGCATGTCGCCCCAGAGCGATGCCATGTCATCATAGGCGTCTTTGTGGGACGTATCCAACCTCAACCAATCCTGAAATGCCTGACGATCCGTAGGCGACGCATCTGCCGAATGCATGCGCGCCACCCAAAGCGCCGCTTGTTCTTCTAGTCCCGCTTCAGTTCTGTCGCTTTTCTTGTCACGCATAGAAGATCGCTTTTCTCAATCAGGTTTCAGTCAGCATCCTTATATATCGAGTGAAAAACATGCGAGCGCCTGACGTCTAAAGACTGTTTATTTTTGCCCGCGCCCGGCGGCATTGCAGTAACGCTTTGATAATATGCTTTTCCACCATGTTGCGGGAGATACCAAGCCGTTCTGCGATCTCGCCATTGGGCAATCCATGGATTCGGCTGAGGACGAAAACCTCCTGGCAACGTTTGGGAAGAGCACCTATTTCATGAGCCATCACCGCCAGATGCTGGCGACCCGTGACGATCTGCTCCTGATCCGGCCTGTCGCAGGCAACACCGAGCCCATCTTCCAACGGCACCAGCAGCGGCCGTTCACGCGACTGTCTGATAGCAGTCAGCCGGGCAACGGACTTCGCAATCTGAAAAAGGTAGGCCTGCGGGTTTTCGATAGACGCAGTCTTGGAGACCTGCAAAACCCGCAGTGCCGTTTCCTGCATCGCGTCTGCAGCATCTTCACGATCTCTCAGTCGGTGGCGGAAGAACCGCAAAAGGCGGTTGCTCTCCTCCGTTCTTAAAAGATGCAACAACGCTGTACTCATGAGCCGACAACATCCAACAGCTTTTTCGTAGATCACCACAACGCTGGTTGCGATATCCGACGCGAATTTAACATGATCTTTTTAATCATGTTAATTGAGCGGACGCGTTAGAGCCAGACCAAAAAAACACTGGGTGCGGAAAAGGCGGGATATTATTAAAAGCGCTGTGGCCAAATTGCACGGATGCAAACCACTGCTACATGCCAAACGCGCCCTTGCGGCGCATGAGAATGAGCTGAAAAATCAGGATATAACGACAAATGTTCGTGCTGGCTCGCACGACCTACTCATCTATGCAGTTGCCAAGAGCTGATGTTTTTCAAGGTGTGAATGCCAACACCAAAACAGGCACCGTATATGCTATCTCTAGCAAACCGAAGTCGATGGTGAAGGGCCGACTTTTCAGCCCCTCACCGAAAACTGGATCATTATTCCATGTGGCTTGCAGCGACATCGGCAGCGGATGCTGCCGAGATGGCTACGTCAACGCCCTTGATGACCGATGCGCCAACTGCACGTAGATCAACGACGCTCTTCAGA
>NZ_JXQV01000049.1 GCF_000834635.1 Agrobacterium tumefaciens | reverse complement strand
ATCTCTTTTGCCGCGGTCGCTGAACGCTGCGCAAGTTCGCGCACCTCTTGGGCAACCACAGCAAATCCTTTTCCAGCCTCCCCCGCGCGTGCCGCTTCGACACCTGCGTTGAGTGCCAGCAAATTCGTTTGAAATGCAATTTCGTCGATCACGCCGATGATGTTTGAAATTGCCTTGGAAGATGCGTCGATTTGATCCATAGCGCTGATGGCTTCACGCACGACAT
>NZ_JXQV01000048.1 GCF_000834635.1 Agrobacterium tumefaciens | reverse complement strand
TATGCTGCTCCTCAGCAGCAGCAGAACGTGACGCTGACGCCAGTGTGCCAGATCACGAACATCACGCCAGTTTGCTCCACAGGAATTCCGTTCGTTTGCAATGGCGCAGCCGCCAATGCTGCACCTCAGCAGCAGCAGCAGAACGTGACGCTGACGCCTGTTTGCCAGATCACGAACATCACACCGGTTTGCTCCACAGGCATTCCGTTCGTATGCAACGGCGCAGCCGCC
>NZ_JXQV01000047.1 GCF_000834635.1 Agrobacterium tumefaciens | reverse complement strand
ATTGCGACATGAGAAAAGATCAGCCGGGATATGAAACCTTTATCGCACCTAGATGTGGTTCGATACGTTAACGAATGCATTGATCAACCGGAGGACGATATTGGTGTTTAGGCGTCACACCACAAGCTCGTCCACTTCCAAGATCGAGGATGCGACGGGTCCCCGCCGCCACGCCACGATAGATCAGACCACTCGTTATCAAAGTCGCAAATGAAAATCGAACGGGATACCCATCGATCTGCCTGAGCAAACAACCGGATATGTTGCAAAACTACCGCTGGCCGCTGGGCACCTCTTGCCTAGCAACTTTCGCGTGCCTAAAAGGCGCACAGATTCAATTCGCTGAGGGGACCAGATCGTGGAACAGCTAGACAGAAAAGCCGGCACGGGCCGACGCAAGGCTCTATGGGCGACCGCTGCATTTATCGCTGTTGCTGCCACTGGTGTTGTCGGGGCCAAAACATACTACGAGACAAAGGTCAGCGAACTTCTTTCCAGCAGCGGAGCAACGGCCGGTTCCGTCGAAGTCGATTTTTTGGGCCAGGTTCATGTCCGCAACCTGACGTTACCTCTGGCCGACGGCAAAATGATAAAAATCGCGTCGATCGATGGACGTCCCAAAATTCCTTTTCTTGACGGCGCCCTTGATATCAACGAAGTCGCTATCGATGTGCCAACGGGGACACTCTCGGTGGCGCATGCGCGCATTGAGAATGCTACCTTTGAAGAAGCCTCGCGCTCGGACGAACCAAGCGATGGTGGTCCCCAATCTCTCGCCAAACGCATCGAGCGCTTCACGGCGACGCGTATATTCACACCCGAGATGACGGTTACACAATCCATTGCCAGCACCGAACAGAAAGCCGTCTACAGGAACGTCACTCTCTCAGATATTGCCGATGGGCGGATTGCCAAGTACACGGTGGACAATGCCAGCTACGACATTGAGATGGAATTGCCTAACAGTGCCGGCGAGCGCCAAGAAAAGCACATGGTCGTCTCAACCGGTGCAATAGTCGGCCAGGATTTCAATGCGGCTTATATAGCGAGGCTTTACACTGAAAAAGCAGGCCCGCAAGACAAGGAAGCAAAGCCGGTCTATGGCCCTTTCTCGGTAAAAAATATTTCCTTCACTGAGGGCGATGGTCGTTTCAGCTATGACAAGATACGCAGTGATGGTTTCACCGCCCGCATGCCAGCCGAGCCGCTTCTGGACACTTTAAAAACACTTGCGACG
>NZ_JXQV01000046.1 GCF_000834635.1 Agrobacterium tumefaciens | reverse complement strand
GTCCTCATATGAAGGCACGCCGGTGCACTTCGAGGCCGTATCATTAAGACCAGCTTCTCGAGATATCATCCGGTGATGCGCGGTCAGGCAACATCAATCCAGCATTCCCATCAGATGATAGCCTAAACTATCAAACAACAAAAATGCCTCAGGACAGGACTTCCTACCTACCTCCAATCCCTCCACCAATTCCGGCCGACTAAGCCA
>NZ_JXQV01000045.1 GCF_000834635.1 Agrobacterium tumefaciens | reverse complement strand
AGCAGCGACCACCGAGATACGACCAGCGAATGCCGCAAAGCCCAAACCCATGACGGCAAGGACACCGACAGAACGACCAAATGGACCGTTGACGAAATCAACGACCATGTCCAAAGCCGCCTGAAGCGGAGCCAATGCCTGCTGCGCAAATGCAGCTTCGGCACCTGCAAATTGCAGGGCAAGTACCATGGCCACTTTGGCCAGTGTTTTGCGGTTTGTTGGAAGGCATGCGCGAATTTTAGAGTTGATTTTCATAAGTCTCTCCATTGATCAGAAGTGCATAATTCCAGCGACGAACTTCCCGTTTTTATTCACGGGAATGACGCCGGAGGCTTCGCCGTCCGCTTTAGCGGCGGGAATTGGTTTCAAGTTTGAACTTGCTTTTGGCTTGGGGATCTCTACCCCGAGCTGGCGGTTGAACACCTTTGAGACGTAGGAAACGGTCTCCTGAAAAGGTGGAATTCCGCCATACTGATAGATGCGGTTCTCGCCGCTGTTGTAGGCCGCGATTGCGAGAAGAGGATTGGGAAACTCCTCCAACAGAGTGCGCAGGTATTTGATGCCACCCTCAATGTTCTGCGGTGTGTCGCAAACGTCAGTGACGCCAAACCTCGTTGCCGTGTCAGGCATGAGCTGCATCGCACCTCGGGCGCCAGCCGGAGAATTGCGGTCTTGGTCGTAGCGGCTTTCTGTCCACGAAACCGCCGCTGCTAACTCTTCATCAACTCCCAACTTCCGTGCGGTCTCGCGCACCAGCTTTTCAACGTCGGCTGGCGACATGGCGGAAGGGCCGCAATCAGAAACATTGGATTGGGGAAACGCTTCACTCTTAATCGAATTAGAAACCTTTGTTGTATTGTTATTGTAATCTTTTTGGTTTCTTTCCGTATTGCCTCCTGCCGACCTCTCGAATGCCGTCTCGTCGGCAAGAATTGGTTTGAAGAGAGGCGTATGACCGCCCCACCTCTCTTCAAAATTGAGAGGATCATGAGCGGCCTTCACATATCCATATCTATCTGAAAATGAAGCTTTTTCTGATGCTAATGCCGCAATATGGACAGGACCAAACGCGACAAATAACGAACTTAAAAGCACGCCCTTGACTGATCTCTCACCCATAACCATCCGTGTCCTTTTTTACCGCTCACAGGCGCAGTGACAGTTGTTTTCTTCGCCATATAACGTTAGATTGCAGCAATCAACGTGTTATTATTGGTTCGTTGATATACGCTTTTTGGTTTACACGGAAGCCCCAATTTGATTGCGGCTTGTTGACGGGGAAGACGATGATACGGAAACTTTTACTCGCCACATTGGCGATCAGCGGTTGGGGTGCGGTTGCTTATGCTACCCCTCCGATTGACGAGAATTACATCAAGTCGCTTGCCGCTCCGGGTAAGACGGCGCTCGTGATTGAGTATTACGATGGCAAGGGAAATGTGGCTGAGCGAAAGGGCTTTGCCTCTGAAACCGGTTACAAGGCGATTTCAGGCACTGATATCCAGGTCAACGATAAGATCGCTGTGCATCTGTATGGCGTAAAGCCATGTGACGGCGAGCTTGTGAACCGCGCTGAAGGCTTTTCCGGCTCATGCGCCGCCTACGCGAAAGAGCAGCTTCAGGTGATGTTGCAATCCCCAAAGGTTCTGTTCTGCCGCGCCTTTATCACCGAATTGAACGCACCAAAGCAAAACGTGACGTGCTGGGGTTACTACAATTATCCAAACGCGTTGGACACGGTGGACATGCTGGAGGAGCAACTTGTTTCAACCGGCGCTGTTGAAGTGACCCGCAAGGCAGATGGCGCTCCTGAAAGACCTGACTTGCTGAACGCTGAGAAGATCGGTCGCGAAGGATCTTTCGGTATGTGGGCTGATCCACGGGTGAGCGGACGATGAAGAACGCGCTCATCATCTTGTCGATCAGCGTCCTGGCCGGTTGTGGCACTGTTAAGGAAACGAGTGCGCCGTGCAAGCGTCCAGCAAACCTCACTTCCTTCGCTGAAGTCGATCCGCGCCGGGAATGCCCGTCAATGGCTCCCGTGAACGCTGACCAATCTGCCGTAGACGCTCTTAATGCGATTGTGATTGGGCCGTAACGCGGTGAACCTGGGGGTATCATGAACAACTTTGTGACCAATCTTCTTATGAGGATCGATCAGCTTGGCTCGGGCTTTGCGCAGCGGGCCTATGGCATAGTAGGCGACGAAGTCATGCCGGTTTTGCGCGTGGCTTTGATTGTCTACGTTGCGCTTTACGGCATCCAGCTCATGTTGGGTCTGGCACGCATTTCTTTGGGCGATTTCGTTAGTCGCATCGTGAAGTTCATGCTGATCTTGACCCTCGTCCAGAACTGGAGCGTCTTTAATTCGCTTTTCTATAGCTGGCTGAGCGACACACCCGAAGATTTGGGGCGTGCCATCCTCATGGCATCAAGCTCTGGCATCACTGAGCCCACCAATGGCCTTTCGATGATTGTGGCGACAGCGTTCAATGCGGCTTCTGCTCTCGCCCAACAGTCGGGCTATTTTACAATCCTGCCATCTGTTCTCGGTGGCATAATTGTAATTGGAGCGCTCGTCGTTGTTGCGATCGCGCTTGCGATTATCATTCTCTCAAAGGTTATGATGTGGGTTCTGGTTGGAACCGGCCCGCTCTTCATTGCCTGCATGCTCTTCAACCAAACCCGTTCCTTGGGCGCGGCGTGGTTCACTCAGGTATTTCTGTATTCGCTGATTCCGCTGTTCGTCTACGTCGTAAGCGCGTTTTTGATCGCAGCAATCAACCCTGAGCTATCGAAAATCGAAGTTGCTGTCGCATCTAACGCGCTCGATGTCTCGCACATTGGTGCTTTCGCACTTCTCTGCATCGCAGGAATGTTCGTCCTCTTGAATGTTCAGTCGCTCGCCCAGGGTATCACAGGCGGCTTCGGAGCCAGCACGTCAGCGACGGGATATGCCTACGGCAAGATGGCGACAATCTCTCCAGTTGCGGCTTTGGCAAGCAAACTTAGATCTCGTGGATCTGGCGGCGGGTCTTCGGATCGCGAGACAAAAGGCGGCTCGATCACGAACCGCAGTGGGTCTGAGACCAATCTGCAAGACCGTATCAGCTCGCTCAGCAAGCCATCTTAAACCTTTCCAGAAAGTCCAACATGTCAAAAGCGACAAACCCTAAATTGATCTCATATTTTCAGGAAGGCCACGTTTGGGAGGGCGATATTGTCCGTCTATCAAAGCGGTCAGCAAGGATTGCGTGGGCAGTAGCAATCACTGCTATCGTGATTTCCCTTCTTGCACTGGCTTCCCTTGTTCTGCTGGTGCCGCTCAAAACATTCGAGCCCTATCTGGTGATGGTGGATAAAAACACCGGTTACGTTGAAGTCAAAACGACAGTTGATACAAATTACGACGAGCTGACCATTGGGGAACGGCAAGCCGTTACGCAGGCCAATGTTGTGCGCTTTATACGGATGCGTGAGGGCTATGACGCGCCGATGCTGAAAGAAAATTTCGGGATCGCCGCTCTCCTGTCTACGGGCGAAGCAGCGCGGGAATTGCAGGAACTTTACAGCTCTACAAACGCAAAAAATCCCACCAAAATCTACGGTAAATCCAAGCGCGTTCTCGTAGACGTAAAATCCGTCACGTTTCTAAACGAAACGACCGCATCTGTGCGTTTTTCGACCGAAGAAAAGAGCGATGTTGAGACCGTCACCAAGCATTATGTGGCCGTCGTGCGCTTCAGATACACCTCTCAGCCACGTGAAAACGTATGGATGTTTGATAATCCTCTCGGGTTCCAAGTGTACAGCTACCGTCGCGACCAAGAGACTGTGACAAGCGGGAGCGGAAACTAATGAAAAGGTTTCTGCTGAGCACAGCCGCAATGCTGTTCATGTCTCTCAATTCATTCGCACTTGAAACACCGAAACCCGGTCAACTCGATGCTCGCGTGACATCCGTTGTGTACCAACCCAACAATGTTGTGCGGATTGATGCGACATACGGCATTTCGACAATGCTCATTTTTGATGAGGATGAAAAATTCGAGACAATAAGCCTCGGGGATAGCGAAAGCTGGCAGGTAGCCCCTACAGAGAAAGGAAACATTCTCTTTATCAAGCCTGTTGCGGCCAACGTCGTGACAAACCTCAATGTCGTTACGTCGAAACGTATCTACTTCCTTGAGCTTCACGATTATGCGCCCGAAGCTGGCAAGAAAATCTACGGCGTCCGCTTCATATACCCTGAAAAGGATCTCAACGCATCGCTGAGAGCAGAGGCGGAGGTGCGTGCAGCACACCCGAATATCTCATCGATCGATAAGGAAAACGTCAATCTGGACTATTCCTTTTCCGGCGCTGCTTCACTTAAGCCTTCGATGATTTTCGATGACGGCAAGAAGACATTCTTCAAGTTCAAAGGCCGCGTTCCGGCAATTTTTGCTGTCAATTCAAACTTCTCCGAGACCCTGCGCAATTTTAGGAAGGAAGGCGAATACATCGTCGTGGACGGCGTTTCGACCCAATTCACACTTCGTGATGGCGATCAGTGGACCTGCATTTTCAATCTACGCAAACCAGATTTCAGCGCTCCTGATCCCGACATTCTCGGGCCAAAGGCTGAACTTGATGCAAAGAAGCGCTTTAGGAGCGGCAACAAATGAAAGAAAACGTACATCTCAAAGCTCTGACAGAGACCGATGCAACACCAGTTGCGGACACACGCGCAAAGAAAAAGCAGTTGCTCGGTGGCGCTGCATTCCTGGTCATTGGTGTTTTGGCTGTAACGGCTATTTTCTCCAATGACGATGCAAAAAGCCGTAAGACCAGCAGAGAAGACGAAGAGTTCCAGTCGATGAACTTTCGTCCACCAGCTTTCATCGATGCGAAGGAAGCACCGGCAAAGACTGCACCTGAGATTATTCAACTGCCACCACCTGAACCGGTCGTAGAGAAACCGGATACTACAACATTTGAGGTTCCTCCGCCTCCACCCGCACCAATCGCGGTTGTTGCAGCAGCAGCGGAAGCACCCGAGGCAAATGAGCCGCAAGGGTACGTATTTCAGGAGCGGTTCAAGTCGAAGCTCATTGCAGTGGACGAGTCAAAGGCGCAGGCTGGGGCAGGTAGCTTTGCCGGTGGCGCGTCAGGTTCGGGTGAAAGTGGCACTGGCGTTGCAGGCGACGATCCAAACAGCAAATATCTGGCCGCCGCGTCTGCCAACGGTAATCGTTCCGCAAAGGCGAGCAAGATTGCTCGCATCGATGCTGTTGTTCCTGAAGGAACACTTATTCCCGGCATCCTCGAAACAGCAATGGTAAGTGACCTTCCTGGGCAGATACGAGCCGTCACGTCTCAAGATGTGTATTCCTTTGACGGCAGAAGAATACTCATCCCGACAGGCACAAGGCTGATCGGTGAGTATCAGTCATCGATCACGCGTGGGCAAAAGCGGATATTTGTCGTTTGGACGAGGCTGATACGGGATGATGGCGTTAATATCCGCCTTAACTCGATTGGAACTGACGGCCTCGGTCGTTCGGGCTTGTCTGGCCGTGTAGACAACAAATGGCGCGAACGTTTTGGCTCGGCAATCTTGTTGTCAATCGTCGGGGCTGGTGCGAGCTATGCGACAGGATATGGCAGCGATAGTTCCACAGGGAATAGCGATGTTTCCAACGCGCAACGCGGCGAGGAGCTGGCACGTCAGACGATCGCGCAGACATTCTCCGATATGGCAAACCAAGCCCTTGGACAAAGCCTAAACATTCCACCCACGATCAGCATCAATCAAGGAGAACGCATATTCATCTTCGTTCGACAGGACCTCGATTTTTCTGAGTTCTACGATGATCCAGTTGTTGAAGCGATGAGGGAGATCAAACTTGAACGTCGCACCCGCTAAAAAGAAGATCCACTATTGGCTGGATGATTTTCTCACTCCCCTGAAACAGTATCTGGATAATCCGGCCGTACAGGAAATCTCGATCAATAAGCCTGGGGCGGTTTTCATTGAAGAAATCGGCGCTTCGCACATGAAGGAGTACGCGGTCGAAGCTATGACTGCGGAAACCATTGCGCGTATCGGGGAGCAAGTTGCGGCTCACACAGGCCAGTTCATAAATGAAACCAACCCCATACTGAGCGCGTCGCTCCCAACCGGCGAGCGTATTCAGGTTGTCTTGCCTCCCGTTGCGCCCGAAGGCGGTATGATCTCGATTAGGAAGCAGGTCGTCAACAATCTCACATTGGAAGAGTACCGCGATAAAGGTGCTTTGAATAAAGTTGCCGTCTACAGCTCAGATATCACGGATGATGATCGTCATTTGCGCGAGCTGTTGGCGAAAAAGGATATTTACGGGTTCCTTAAATTTGCGGTGCAAAGCCGTGTGACAATCTTGGTCAGTGGCGGCACGGCGTCGGGCAAGACTACGTTCTTGAACGCCTGTCTCCAGACCGTAGGTAAAGAAGAGCGGATTATCACCCTCGAAGATACGCGAGAACTAACACCCCCGCAGAGAAACGTTGCCCGTCTGGTCGCCTCAAGAGGGGGGCAGGGCATTGCAAACATTGGCATCTTGGAACTGCTGGAATCGTCGCTACGCATGAGACCTGACCGCCTGTTTGTCGGGGAGATACGCGGTTCTGAGGCATTTGCCTTTCTCAGAGCCATCAATACGGGGCATCCCGGCTCGATGGCAACGATCCACGCAGACACGCCAAGTGGTGCGTACGAACAATTGTGCATGATGGTCATGCAAGCTGGACTTGGCGGGGCCTTCAGCAAGGCAGACCTCATGGATTACATCAAGTCGGTGATACCGATTGTCGTCCAGCTCCGGAAAGTCGGCGGTCAACGCGGTATCTCAGATATTCTTTTCACAAGAGGTGAATGATGAGCAACGCAACAAAGGCGTTTTTCTCGGTCTTTGCCACGCTCATCGCATTTATGATCTGGTCATTGGCTTACGGCGGGCTGCTTGCGTTTCTCTATCACGACCCGCGCATCCTCAAGCTGACGCTTGCGAAAGAGCCGCTTGCTCCACTCATTCAGCTTTGGCGTTTTTCAGGAAACTCGATCGTACAGCAAACAGCAGCTCTCGCATTGGTGCCATCGATCATCGCGGCGGGCCTGTTCGTCTATTACAGCTTACGTCAGCGACCCGAACCTTTAGGTGATGCAGCGTTCCAAACCCTTGCCGATCTTCGCAATGGAAAATGGTTTCGCAAGGATGGTCACATCTTCGGGCGCGTTGGCGCCAAAATCCTCCGCTCAAAGGATGACCGACATCATCTCGTCATTGGCCCGACACGTTCCGGTAAGGGAGCCGGCTACGTGATCCCGAATGCACTTATGCACGAAGGCTCCATGATCGTGACTGATCTCAAAGGCGAAATATTCAATGCCACGGCTGGTTATCGCCAAGCAAAAGGCAATCAGGTCTTTCTATTCTCGCCTGGCGAAAAGGAAACTCATCGTTGGAACCCGATGGATTTCATAAGAGAGGATCTTGGGAACAGAACCAAAGATATCCAAAATATGGCGGCTATTCTTGTGCCGGCGAATGCGAAAGGCGACGGAAAATTCTGGCAGGAAATGGCGCAACAGATCGCGGCAGGTCTCATAAGCTATATCAACGAGAGCGATTACTATGCCGGCCGCCGACACCTTGGAGAGATCAATTCGCTCCTAAACTCTGGCAAACCGCTTCAGGTGCTATTGAAATTCATTCTTGAAAAAGAGCCCTATCTGTCGAAATTTACGAGAGAGAGCTTCAACTCCTATATCGGGCTGCCTGAGAAAACAGCTGGCTCCGCGATAACGGAATTCCAAGTGGCGATGAAGCCATTCCGTAACGAGAGGATCATCGCGGCAACACAAGTGACCGACATAGATCTTCGGTCCCTCAATGTCCGGCCGATGTCGATCTATCTGGCACCAAACATCACAGACATTACCTTGTTGAGCTCGCTGCTCACATTGTTCGTGCAACAGGTCATGAACCTGCTCACGTTGAAACACAATCCAAAGTCTCTTCCCGTCTATTTCTTGCTGGACGAATTTCGACAGCTTAAAAAGATGGACGAGATCATGAACAAGTTGCCCTACATTGCAGGTTACAACATCAAGCTTGCCTTCATCATTCAGGATCTTAAGAGCCTTGATGAAATCTACGGCGAGACATCGCGACATTCATTGCTTGGCAATTGCGGCTATCAGCTCATCCTCGGTGCAAACGACCAGGCAACCGCGGAGTATGTTTCCCGCGCACTCGGCAAGAGGACGGTGCGTTATCAGTCGGAATCGAGAGCAATTGAACTGGTTGGACTTCACCGGCGCACTAAGGTTGAACAGATCCGTGAGCGTGAATTGATGATGCCACAGGAAGTTCGGAAAATGGCGAGTGACAAGTTCGTTCTTCTCGTAGAAGGCCAGTCGCCCATTAACGCAAAAAAGCTGCGCTTCTTCGAAACCGCTCCATTCAAGAGTGCTGAAATTTTCTCGAAAGCAAATCGCCCATCGGTTCCGGTAGTGGATCTATCACCAGCGCCAACTGTTCCTGCTCTCACAGATGGTTATGGGTCTGAGGTCGAAGTTGTTTCAGACAAAACAACGGAAATTGCATCGCCGCTGCCATCAGAGACAGTTGAGATCATCACTGAAGATGGCGAGATCATTGAGGTTCCTAAGTCTGTCGCACTCGCCCCTGAGCCCTTGGCATCCGATGGCGAAGCCATTCTGGAGCTGAAGGTGCTTGCTGCGAAGAAAGAAATTGCAAAGCCTCTCGATCTCTTTGGCGTCGAGGTAGACGAGGCCGCGTCAAAAGCAAAAACGCGGCGCAAGAGGATTTCGCTTCAGGAATTAAAGGACGCGGTGATCCTCGATCCCGCGTGACTTCATTAATTTGCTCCTCAATTTATCACTGTCGGCTATTGACCGATTGATCGTCAGCTATGACCATTCATCTACCGGACATTTTTCAGGTACCGGCAGCAGAGGATAGAATGACCAACGACGACATTATAGAACTGGCCACGAAGATTGAGAACAGCAATGATGTTTTCCCGGGAGCCATGCGGAAAGTTACAGACGTTGCCTCCTGGATCATCGGTGAGACCAAAGGAGTGTCCTACACCTGGCGTGATGTTCAGGACAGTTTCATGCCAACAAACTATCCGCTTGAAGACAGAAAAGACGAGCAACTTAATGCGCTGCAGGCGGTAAATTTCTGGCGGGACCCAGCCGCTCATCAGGATTTTGATATGGTCAACGTTGATGGCGCGACGCTGGCGAGAGCTCTTCGCGGAGTAGCATACATACGGGCTACAGCAAATGAACGCCTAAGTTACAATGGAAAAGGAACTCTCGAAGAAGTCCGGGACGCCGTGAACCAGCAATTGGCACATAGATAGTGACGCGGCGATAACGTCGAAGTCCCTACGACGGCGATTGTAGGGAAGGCGCAAAAACCGGCCGCACATCGCGGCCGGACAAACGGCAACAGATTATCGAGGCAACTGCCCAAGGATAAATCGATTTCCCTGCTTATTGCCGCACGCACGACACCGCAAGCGTGGCAGTAGCGAAACAAGCATCGCATTTCCCCACTTTCTTCGCAGCTCGTGTCGGTCGATCCACGTTTCACGTTCGCAGGCCGGACAGAAAACGCCTAAGGCCAAAAATTCTTGGACGTCATCGATGGAGGTTTCCACCGGATCGGGCACGGGATCGATGAAAGTGATCCCGTCACGTTGCAAACGTTCGGCTTCTGGTCGGCGGGGTTCTTTCATTCAACGCTAGAGGATTACGAGAAGCGAAACTCAAGATATCCGTTACCGGGCGACGGGCCATCCAAAGACAGCGATGATTAGAGCGTTCTGCCTCGCTCTGTTCACGTTATTGTGGGTGGCGATACCTGCGGTGCCTTCTGTGCGCTACTGTACAATCCAGTATCCAAAAGCAGAACCCGCCTCACTGATCTCATCTAGCACCTGCCTCTATCAAGGAACCATATATGCCTTGGCAGGATTTACCGGTGGCAACATCAAAGGAGTCACCAGATGGCATTCATCGAAGCAAAAGACGGTACAAAACTGCATGTCAAGGATATGGGGCAAGGCCGCCCTGTTATCTTGATCCACGGCTGGCCGCTGACCGGAGACATGTTCGAGTACCAGACCGTCGCCCTGCTTGAGTCAGGTTTTCGCGTTATTACCTATGACCGTCGCGGCTTCGGCCAATCCGGACACCCCGCGAGCGGTTACACATACGACATCTTCGCGGATGACCTCGCAGCTGTCATCGATGGCCTCGACCTTCAGGGCGTAGCCTTGGTCGGTTTTTCCATGGGCGGTGGCGAGATTGCCCGTTATCTTTCACGCCATGGCGCGTCAAAAGTATCGAAAACCGTTCTCGTCGCCTCAGTCGCCGGTTATTTGCTTAAGGATGAGACCAATCCTGACGGTGTAGATGTCAGCGTTTTTGAGGGCATGAAATCGGATATTCGCAAGGACCGTTTCGACTTCTTGCAAAGCTTTGCCAAAACGTTCTACGGGGTCGGCTTCGTTACGAGCCCGGTTAGCCAAGGCGTACTGGATTGGTCCTTCGTTCTTGGCGTCATGGCAAGCCCGAAGGCCACAATCGACTGCGTTGACGCATTTGGCAAGACGGACTTCCGACCGGATTTCGCCGCGTTCACAGTTCCCACGCTCGTCATACACGGGACGGGCGACAAGACGGTGCCAATCGACCCGACAGGTCGTGCCGCAGCAAAGGGTATCGCCGGAGCAAAGCTGATTGAGTATGATGGTGAGCCTCATGGGCTGTTTGCCACTGTGCCAGACCGCTTAAACCAAGACCTGATCGAATTTCTCGCCTAATTTAATCGGTGGGCGCACATCTAGTGCGTCCACCGATTAGGGGACATACTTCAGTGTGACGGGATGCAGCGGAAAATCTGTTTCGTTTGTAGGTTAAGGCTCGTTGAGGCAAAACCGCACGTTAGCGATCCGACTTCCTGTAGGATCGTGATATCAAAATAGATGGTTGAAGCCAAAAAACAACGCCTCTCAATCAGGCAACGACGTGATTACTCCCATAAAGCCAGAACGCGCTTATCCAAATTGCGCTGTAGTGAAGGCTTTTTGCGGAGAGGCGGAAACCGACCTTTCGGCTGAAAGGTATCACGCAAACAAAAAACCTCGCCACATTTAACGGCGAGGCTTGTATGGTGGTTTGCTCGGGACGAATGCACTTATCCGAAAATAGCTGAATACCAGTCTGGGATCGTGATGAGCGCCTGATCGACAGCCCAAGCCGCAACAAGGATGGCTGCAATCACGCCGAAGAACTTGAGAGTTCCAGGAACTTCTTGCAAGGATGCGCTGTCTGAAACCTGAAGAGATTCCTGCTCATAAAGCGATCTCAGTGAATAATCTCTCTCGTTCATTATCACCGCTCCTGCTCGCTCTGATCTCGCTTCGCCTGCTCTTCCTGTTCAAGCTGCTGCAATCGCGAAGGCTGCTGAGCTGCTGGCTCAGATGTCGATGCCTCAGCTTTAACCTGTGCCTTATGTTCTACCACAGAACGCCCCTCAGAAGAAGGCTCAACCTCAGATAATTGCTGCGTTTTTTCGGAAACAACCTCAGCTTCCCACACCCGACGATCAACGAGTTCAAGGCTCTTCACCTTGTTACCGTCAACTTCCTTGATGATCGTTTTCTCAACTTTCTCGATGCCCATTTCGCGAAGCGTGATCGTGTCGCCTTCTTTCGCATCAGCCCGCGATATCGCATCCGGAATGTCCACGCCCCAGATCGTCTTGTCTCCTTCCTGGGTCTTCAGAATGGCATAAGGTGATGGCTCGTTTTCTGGTTTACCCTGATATGGCTTGCTGCCCTGCTCAACGAGAACCCCTGTCACACCATCCCTGAACCCACTCTTTGCCTGAACTGGTGCAGTCGTCGCAACCTTCGCATCCGTCGCAATCTCGGCGCTAACCTTCTCCGTCGTGACTTTCTCATCAACATTCCGGATTTCATTCTTGAGGTGAGCTTGTTCACGCCGGCTTACCTCCTGCCAGTCCAGCTCGGTTGGCTGGTGTCCTTTGACGGCAATACCTCTCGCCTGCCCTTCAAGCCACGCTTCACGGCGAAACTCCTTCGAACCAGCGATCTCTACGCTCGTCCAGCCACGATGCGCCGCCGTTTCGACCATCAGCTTGACTGCTGTTGCATCGAAGGTCTTGGAACGGAGACGTTCGCCTGCGTCCTGGAAGAGCTCACGAGATGCCTTGGAATTGGTAAACACACGCGTCGTACCAGCGACAGATTGCTGCACAAAATACCGCTCTGTAACTTCTGCTGGAAGTGACCGAGTTTGGATCTTCCCTTCCGAAGCTTTTTGATCCTGCTTTTCTTCTGGTTCCTTTGGACCAACTGCCTGCATTACGGCATGTCCAATAACCGCCGCAGCTTGGCGCGTTGGGCTCAATTCTGCAATTAGGGATGCAGCTTCTCGGACGAGAGAATTAGGTCGGGCTTCCGACTGCGCCTTCTCTAGCTCCTCGGTAAGATCAAAGACCTTGCGGTGCGCGGCGACAGTATCCGTGGCTGCTTTTGATATCCGCTCGAATTCGTCGCGGTCGGTCGGTTCGACTGTCTTTTCCAGGTTCGAGAGAGCTTTGGCAACGCTGGCCGCATATATGTCAATTTGCTCTCTGGTCATTTCATTACGCATTACTTCACCCTCTCTGACAATCTCCGCAACATTGCGGAGTGATCCCTCATATTCCGAACCAAACTCACCCTTCGCCACAGACAGTCTCAAACCTTCAAGGCTGCTATTAATCGCCCGCGACAGATTGCCTTCCATGGTGGCCGCATACTGAGCAACATCGGCGTGCTGATTGCTTGCCGCGATCTCGGCCCATGTCTGCTTGGCTTCATACGAATAGGCCAGGCTGGCAGCGGTCGTTGCCACGACCCGTGCTTCCGACCGCTTGTTGGCGTATCGCATCTGAGCGGCTTCACTTGTTCCCACATGATGTGTGCGGCCTGCCCTACTCACTGGTTTGACCTGGTTGCGCGTAAAGGCCGGTGCTGAAGCCAGCTCGCGCCTGTCGGTCATCTCCATCGCAATCCCGCGTTCTCTCGACTTTTCAGCCAGCAAGACACGCCATTGGCGGAACACCTGCGGACTGGTCGTGATCCGCTCACCGTGATCGTTGCGCATCGCGACCAACGCATGCACATGAATATGAGGGCGCTTCCCGCCCTCTGCCCGCTCCTTGGGGTCATTCATCGGATCATGAAGCGAAAACGCGTAACGATGTCCCTCAAATTGCTCGGCTAAAAAATCCCGGGCAGCATCGCGAAAAGCATCGACATCTGTGCCGGCTTTGGCAGACATGATGACGTGCATCACGTCCCTGCCCTTGCGGCTATGCAATTCTTGGCGCCATTCCTTTTGAGATAGACTGCTGGCATCCTTGACGGTTGCGACATCGCGGCCGCGTTCATCGTGAACGTCGCCACCAGATTTCTCGACAAGCGCTTTCAGCTTGGCAGTCGTATACTCCACCCCATTGCCGTGGCCTGAAAAGGCAAATGTTGTTCGTCCAGTTGAGATAGCTGTGGCCTGATCGTAACGGGATTGGACTATAACAGCCGCGTCGGCATCACCCGTAAGCCGTTGACCTTCAGTGCTGCGAAGCACCAGCACTCCCCTGACCTCCAAGCGGCCAGCGTGAGGTTGATGAACAGAATACGCATACCGCCTGTTTCCAAAGCCCGAGTTCAGCCTTGTTCTGATCGCAGCGTGTAATCCCCCTTCATCGGCGTGAGTATCACCGTCAATCCGCACATTGAATTCCGCAACGTCTCGGCTGTCGGATCGGTTTTGAAACAAGGGCGACCATTCTTCTCGAAGCCGCGCAAGATCCTCTCGACCACTCAGCTGCACGCCCTGTTCGGTCTCGATGCTGATCTCGCCGTCACGAGATATGTAGTTTGCCATTGCACCAAAGCGACCGCCTCCCCCGTAGGACGCCATCTTAACCACGGCAGGCTGACTTCCTTTGGCGAGGGCCTCCAGCCGCTCATGCTTTGTCCTGATCTCAGGTGCGATATCTGCTCGCAACTCAGGAGATGATTTTCCCTGAACAGAGACCGCAAATCGGACGCCTCGACCACCAATGGGAGCGGAGCCACCCCCCCCTCTTCGCTTGAATAGCTCATCTTCTAAGCCGGAACGTCTTCCTTTAGGGGCGCTATCAGCCACCGCAGCGTCACGGCGGCGTCGCCATTCATCCTCGATGGAAAGCAAATGGTCGGTCATTCGACGCCCCGCCGACGATTTCCAGACCGACTTGCGGCCTCGCGCAACTCGACACTGACACCTACGGCCGCCAATTGGACATTGCGGACAGCAATCAAGACCTCTTCTGGGTGAACAACGCGACCGGAATTTAGGGCTCTTGCAACTTGGTTGAGGTTGATACCGATCTTGCGCATATCTTCGTGAAGGACGCCCAGGGCCAGTCTGTCATCTCGATTGAAGACCGGTCGCACACCGGCACCATCCAGAATGAGGGAACGAAAGAACGCTGATGCCGTCATTTCAGCCTTTTCAGCGGCCGACTGAATGGCGTCATATTCGGCGTCAGACACGCGCACCTTGAAGGAACGACTTTTACCAGTCGCCGCCTTCTTCCGCCCTGCCTTAGCCGCACCACCTGTCATCTAGCAATCAATCCAATCAACAATCGAAAGGCAACCCGTCGCCCCAGTAATTTTTGTGCCACAAAATTACGTATCCTGCCATCATAAAGTACTCAGAAGATTCGAGTTTGAAGGGTTAAATTCGATAGGGATAAGTCACGACGCGGCTTAGCCGGTCGCGTCGATTTTTTCATTGCCTTCGGCTGGATTTTGGTCCCTTCGGGCGCTCACCAGGGTTCACCGCGAAGACGACTTGGGTCTTCTATGCCACCTGAATGCTCGCTGTTCTCAAGGGACACTGCGTTCTTCGCCCTTGCGAAAGCTGCGCTTCGGCGGCTTCAATGTCCCTGCGCGGCTCCGGGGTTCACCCACACAGAAAAAAGAGCTCGACTGTTGATTTAACGAAGATATTTCACACCATTACTTTATTTAAAGTTTTAAAGGTTACCTGTTTATCGTAAAGCAAGAGACCCGGAATAGTTGTTCCATTTTTAAGGCTTTTTATGTAAGGATGGTGAACCAGTTTTGTGTGTTGGTGGCTTATCATCGCCATTGGTATGTGGGAAATCCTGTTTATGTGAACTTTTGTTCACTCGTATCTTTTATCACCCGGTGGATCTTCCGAGTGAACAAAGTTTATAGATGGTAAAGGTTTCGATTTTCGAATGTTCCAATGTCACTTGTTCTACGTTTCGAAGGTAGGCTTGTATCGATGCGATATGGCGTGATGAAAAGCTGTACGCCTAGTGATCTGAACGAAGGAGTTTCAAATGACGATTGTGTATGGAACCATGAGTTCGAAAGGCGGGGCAGGAAAGACGACTCTCGCGACCATTATTGCAGGTGAGTATGCCATCGCGGATAAGAGGGTTCTTTTGATCGATGCTGATCCAAGCCAAAATTTACAGGCGTGGTGGACGCTCTCCGGTGAAAAGAAAAAACAACCCGAAAATACTGATTTTATCTCTGCGCTTACCGTCGCGGTCCTTGAGAACATTATGACGCAGCGAAAATCAGACTACGACGTTATCATTGTTGATACTGCCGGACGTGATTCCATTGTGCTTAGTGAGATCCTGAATTACGCCGATTTAATCCTTACACCGATACAGCCCGCTAAGCGGGAAATCGACGCAGCGCATTCTGCTGCTGAAACAATTGCAGATTACAACGATGAACACTCGCGCAAGGTCGCTCACCTCGTTGTTCGAACGCGGATCAAGGTCACAGATCGACATTCTGATAACTATCGTTTCATCAGACCTTTTATCGAGCATCTTCGAACTGCCGGTGGAATGGAATCGACCCGGCTTCTGGACGCGGAGCTTTACGAGCGAAACGTTTATCGCGAGATCGCAAACGGTTACGGCACGGTGCAAATGCAGGAAATCACCGACGGAGTGAAAAAAGCGAGGCTTGAGGTTATCGCGCTATTGCGGGAGATCGAAAGTCATATCCCTGCTCACAAGCTGGAGGCAGCATAATGGTTGGACGTAGTATTGGCTTGGGCGACGTGGTTCTTCGGCAGGGGGCGGCAAAATCAAGTTCTTTGAAATCAACCGCCGAGAGCAGGAATATCGATTCCGATCACGAAACCTCGAATGCTCAAGAGCAGCCTGATCTAGATAATACGGAAAGCACTGTGCCTTCCGACAAAGGCACAGAAGAAATAGTTGAAAAAGTTTCGGCGCCGGCTCGGAAAAATAGGGCCGATGGGATTCGAACACTTCGTGGAAACCGCAAGACGTCCAGTGCGACACTATTCAATGTGTCATTGGATGAGCCAACCAAGAACCGATTGGAGCTAGCGTCATTTGAAAATAAGGTGAAGCAGACCGTTATCGTTCGGGCCGCTATCGACGAGTTCTTGAAAAAGAATGGCTACTAGATATCCGCATGGCGATCTTATAGTGATTGGCAATTATTAGGACATTGATGGTGTTATCGGGATCCGGTAACACCATCAAAAGTTGTGGACGTTACCAATCAACTCTGCTTGAACATGAATCACGGATCACTGCGGTAAATAAGAAAACGAGAAGAGGGAAAATCTGCGTGGAAAACCAAGACGTTTCCAGTGAGCAGGATGAAGGCCAGCTGTCAGAAAAGGCAAAACTCTTCGCTGAGTTACACGGACTGATCCCCACAACTGAAGCAAATATCCCAAAGCAAAGTAAAAAGAAGTCTGAGGGCGATTCCGAAGGTGGCGTAGCGAAAACTGTTTATCGACGTCCCGGGCATGAGGGCGTCGTCTTGATCCCTGAAATTGAAGAACGCATTTCTGCGTTCCTTTTGGCAACTCGTGAAAAGAACGGCTTGTCACAAAGAGATTTTGCATCCCTCATCAGTTTGACTGCGCAAGTTTGGGGCCGCTATGAACGTGCCTATTCTTCGCTCGATGTGTCGCGTTTGATCGTTATATCTGAAATTTTCGGCCTACAGCCTGCAGAACTTTTGGGCGCGGTTGCTCCCCATCTATTTGGGTCGAGCGAACAAGGTGCCAAAGATCGCATCGAGTTGTTCCGCCGGATCGGTGAACTTCCAGACGAAGTCTGTTCGAACCTTCTTGAAATGGTAAAACAGATTGAGCGGCTGCAAAAGGGCATGGCTCATTAGTTGAACCAAAGACGATAAAGCCCCCTGTGGGGCTTTTCTTGTTTTTTGGGGTGGACAGGGGTTAATCCCTGTCCTGCCAAGGGATGATGGCCTGTAGGCTTTCATCATCCTGGCCGGCGTAGCGGCCAAGGTTGGCGTTGAATTTGAGCTGCTTGATCTGAAGCGTAAATTTGGTGCCGCCGTCCTGGTTCTCGCCTATCCAGATTGCGCCTACCTCAAGTTCGTAGCCGGCAGGCGACTTGCCGAAGACGCGGTGGCTTGGCGCTCTCAGATTAGTGGAGGTGATAGGGACAACGTGGATCTCGATATCTGCTGTCAGGGTGGAGATGCGACCTTGGCCTTTTGCGGTTGCGAGGGTGTCATTGTCGAACTGGATGAAGTTGGTGAGCTTTGCGGTGGTCATGATGTCATTCCTTCGTTTGGGTTGCGATGATCGTTCACAAAGCATGGCGATAAGCAGTGTTTCACCCGGAGGGCCAAAGCGAAGCGGAGGGGGCAGGGGCGTAAAAATTTGACTCGCGAGGAAGCCGAAGGCGGGGAAATATTTACGACACCTGCTTTGTAAACAACTGCGTCGCCATGCGAACGAGCATTCTGAGCACCCCAATCAAAGGAATGACTTGCTCCAACGGGTATGCCGCTCAATTGAACATAGTCGATATGTCAAACTCCTCGCAGTCCTGGCCGCCGCTTTTACCCTGTCGTGATCGCGTGGGAATCTGTCGATCCTCTCAACGACCTACGAGGCCAATTGATACCGTGATGATGAGTTGCCCGACTTCGTGATTGTTGGTTGCATCATGGCTGGATTGTTTGACCACCACGGCGAAACTCTTGCGGCTTCGTGACCTGAGCTGACCACATTCCGTTTGCCAAACCTTTCGCCTGGCGTTGAGCCTCGATGTAATCTTTCAAGTTAAGGCCATGCCCTAACGGAAGGTACTGAAACAGTGTTTCTGCCATCCCGATACGGATAAGAGCAACGCCAATATTTTGGGACTGGCTGAAGCATTCGGCCACTGCCCGTCCATACTGGTCCTGGTCTATAACCTCGCAGCGAACGTGTTTACCGTCGATCATTTTCGCGAGTGCACTTCGAGCAACAATGCCGCAAGGCCATGGCTTTCCGTTTCGTGATCCAGTCTGTTTGAGTTCACAGGCATCAATGGCAGCCAAGCGGATTCTCTGCTGGCGGATTGTGATCGTATCCCCATCAACGACACGGGCCGTTCCGGAAATCGAAACTGCAGAGGAGCGGGCAAACACGCTGATCGCGGAAAACAGGATTGCCGTTGCAACAACAATAGACCGGATCAATTTGGGACTCCTGACGCGTTTCTGCTGACGAGCGCGTAAACGGAGCGTGACAGGTGCAATTGCCCTTCGGCGGCCCGCTCTGTCATCGCCCGCAAATAGCCCCCGGCCGATGTGACCTCTTGCGTTTCCAGCTTCTGAATGGTGACGGCAATCGCCACGGCCGCCATTTGTTCGCCCATTTCGCGCACCGCGCCGTCGCGGGCATCAGGGGAGATCCCGGCAAGCACCGCCATTTGAGGGATCGCACGAATAAGATCGGACCATGTTTTGACGGTCAGGCCCCATGTCGCCTGTATTGCCGGGGTCGCCCTCAAGAGATCATTTAGCGCAACAACACCTGTCTGCGGGTTCTGTTGCTGCTTGCTTTGCCTCAAGCTTCGCTTCAGGCTTTCCTCCAAAGCCCCCTTGCTGGCGTAGCCAGCCCTAACAGACATATGTGGTTCGGCGTAAGCCGAACGCCGTTCATCATTACTAGATACGGGTTGATAAGGGTTTGTATTATGTATGTGCTTATTGTTTTCGCGATACAGGCATATTGAATTATCGACACTAGAGGCTTCTGTCTCCTCTGTGCGGACGCCCGCTAACCGCTTTGCAATCCACTCGATCAGCGCAGATGCGCGCTTCAAAGCGGCGCTGCGTGCACTCGATGGTTTCCCTACAAAAAACAGGATGCGTTCGAGGCGACTTTCGATTGAAGCCAGGGCGCTTGTCGAAATGCTTGCGGTCTCGTCAATCAATGATCTGATCATTCTGACAGACCCGCGATAACGACGGACGGCCGAATTTGTCTCTGCCTGTTCCCTGCGGGCCATTTGAACGGCAGCTGACAGCTCTTTAAACCGCGCTACCAGAATTCTGAGATCGATACCGCACGCGTCAGTCGCTCGCCCGTCTACCGGTCGCCCGGAATACCGCTTGTAGTTCCCGCTGTCTTGCATGGTGAGCAAGCCAGCATCGAAAAGGCGTGACAGGAGATAGCTGACGCGGCTTTCGGATCGATTGATTTCAAAAGCCAGTTGCTTGTTCGATTTGAAAACGACGGGTTGTCCGTTCTGCTCGAATGCTCCTTTTGGAGCTGTGTTTATCAGGACAAGAAGCAGATGTGCTTCGGTGCTGTTGATCAGGCCAGTGCAGGGCAAAGCTTGGGCAAGTATTTCCAGCTCGAAACGTTGAACCGTTCCAAGTTTTGCAGCTTTTGCCACACCGATATGTATCACCCTTTCAGGTGTAATCCTTCGGCCCGAAGGCCGTTTCGAACATAGTGTCCCCATTGTCTTCCGCTCTAAAAAGCAAAAAGAAGGCAAGAGATACCGTTCGCCGAACCGGCGTCTAGAGTATTGACTTGGGGGCGGAAGGGTGCGAAAAAGATTTACCAGATCATTTTTTCGACCCCGCCGCTTCCGGATTTATTCGGGAGCGGTTTTCTCTTTTATGCCTGTCTCTTATCTCCGTTGATTTTTGATCTGCCCAAAGGGACTGAGTGTGCCTTTGAGTTGTCAGGTAACATGTAACCAAAACGTATTATCAAACCTTTCTTCCTTCAGGTTTAAAAGACGGTTTTCCACGCCTATAACGTGCGAAAATGCCTTATTTGGGCTTTTTCTGTTCATTTTCAATGTAATCATGACAAAAACTCGCCATTACGAGCGCAAACGGAAGAACCTTTTTTGAATTCTATTTTCCTGACCGAATGAGTATCGGCCAGAAGCCAGATTCTGGGGTAACCTCATCACAGCGATGACAGGATTATCGTCGAGTGAGAATGCCGGGGAGGAATTAATGATGGTTACGTTCTGGATGACCGCCGTCCTGGCGTCTGCAACGGTCCAACTGCCTCACGATGTCGAAGCATTTCTGGACCGTCGTGCTCAATGTCAGCATTGGGCCGGAGAAGAACCATACGATGGTCCGCGTGCCAGTGAAATCGAAGCAGCGGTACAACAACTGCGTTGCGATAACCTCAAAGCCGATGAATCTCGGATACGTCTTCGCTACAAACGAAACCAATTGGTGATCAAAGCACTGGAACCAGAACAGCCGTAGGCATTGGACAACTGCGGCAACCGGAACTCAATTGAGAGGTCTGCCTTTGTATGACCTAATCCTTGGCAAAGGTTGTGGCCGTCTCGGCCGTGCTCACCATCGTATTGTAGGTTGACACCAGCCAATGCATATCCTCGCCAGCCCCTTTGCGAGCGTCGCCTTTTGCCTTCTCCAGCTTTTCGTTGAAATCACGCAGCTTCGATAAAAGCGACGCCGGCTGCGATTCAAAAACGTGGAACGAATCGGGATGCTCCAGCGAGTAATCATCGAACTCCCGCACTGCACCCGAATAGTCATCCAGTGCTTGCTTGAAGTCGGTCATCTTTACGACTGGACGATCATTTGTCGGCATCAGATCCACTATCGCTTCTGCACGAAACATCACATTGCGGACATGCCAGCGCGACTTCTTGCCTTCGCTTTGTTCCAGCGCGGCCAGTGACGCCAGATCCGCTTTCACCTTCTCCGTGCGCAGCGCAGCATCTACCGTCTTACGGCGCTCCTCAAATGCGGGAGCAAGTGCAGCTAACTCTTTATGGAAGCCCTTACCCGCCTCCATCTTGTCGCTCTTGTAGTCCTGTCTCTCGTAATATTTGTTGGCTCGCTCGATGACCGGCGCAAGGTGCTGGTACGTCTCGACATAGGCGGCCATCGCAGCATCGAGCTCTGGCATCTTGGGGTCTGCCTGCGTAGCGGCGACCACGGCAGAAGCTTCATCTCGGACGTCGTAAAGCGAGTACAGGCCGTAGATGATCCTCTCTTTGCCAGTGGGCCCCTTTTTCATATCCACCCAACTGTCGTACCGCTCCAACGACTCTGATGCTCTGAGCGTTTGGTTCAAGAACTTAACATAGGTGTTCAGCTTGGCTGTGACCTCCTCAGATACCGCCGCTTCCGAAGCAGTCTGTGAAAATGCCGGACGAGACACAAACCCGACTGCGAGCGAATTTTGCAAAACGAAAACAAGCGCCGTAGCGGCGATGAACTTCTTGAAAAACGGCATCAAAATCTCCCTGCAATCGTGGTTTTACATTCATTCTAAAAGGTGCGAGGTCAATGGCTGTTGCCCAACTCTGGCGTATATTGCGACATGAGAAAAGATCAGCCGGGATATGAAACCTTTATCGCACCTAGATGTGGTTCGATACGTTAACGACCGCATTGATCAACTGGAGGACGAAATTGGTGTTCAGGCATCACACCACAAGCTCGTCTACTTCCAATATCGAGGATGCGACGGGTCCCCGCCGCCACGCCGAACGGCATACCAATCGATCTGCTTGAGCAAACAACCGGATCATGTTGCAAAACTTCCACTGGCCGCTGGTCACCTCTTGCCTAGCAACTTTCGCGTGCCTAAAAGGCGCACAGATTCAATTCGCTGAGGGGACCAGATTCGTGGAACAGCTAGACAGAAAAGCCGGCACGGGCCGACGCAAGGCTCTATGGAAAACCGCTGCATTTATCGCTGTTGCTGCCACTGGTGTTGTCGCGTCCAAAACATACTACGAGACAAAGGTCAGCGAGCTTCTTTCCAGGGGCGGAGCAACGGCCGGTTCCGTCGAGGTTGATTTTTTGGGCCAGGTTCATGTCCGCGGCCTGACATTACCTCTGGCGGACGGCAAAATGATAAAAATCGCGGCGATCGATGGACGTCCCAAGCTGCCGTTACTGGACGGCGCCCTTGATATCAATGAAGTCTCAATCGATGTGCCACTGGGGAAACTCTCCGTGGCGCATGCGCGCATTGAGAATGCCTCGTTTGAAGAAGCCCAGCGCTCGGACGAACCAGACGATAGTGGTTCCCAATCTCTCGCCAAACGCATCGAGCGCTTCGCAGCGACGCGTATATTCACACCTGAGATGACAGTTACGCAATCCATTGCCAGCACCGAGCAGAAAACCGTCTACAGGAACGTCACTCTCTCAGACATTGCCGATGGACGGATCGCCAAATACACGGTGGACAATGCCAGCTACGGTATCGAGATGGAATTGCCGAACAGTGCCGGCGAGCGCCAAGAAAAGCATATGGTCATCTCAACTGGTGCCATAGTTGGCCAGGACTTCGATGCGGCTTATATAGCAAGGCTTTACACTGAAAAAGCAGGTCCCCAAGACAAGGAAGCAAAGCCGGTCTATGGCCCTCTCTCGGTTAAAAATATTTCCTTCTCTGAGGGCGACGGTCGTTTCAGCTACGACGAGATACGCAGTGATGGTTTCACCGCCCGCATGCCAGCCGAGCCGCTTCTGGACACTTTAAAAACACTTGCGACGCTCGAAGCGAATGCTGAGCCGTCGCCGCAGGAACGACAGGCATTTTTTGCTAAGGGTGTGTCTATCCTTGACATGATCGGCAAGAGCAACATTCAGTTGCTGGGGCTCAAAGCAGACGTGCCGAACGAAAGTGAGGGTTCGGCTGGCAAGCGTGTCATTGGCGGCATCGATCGCATCAACATGCAGATGGAGAGCCGCAAGCTTAGTTTTGGCCTCTATGGCCTGTCAATGAAGAGCGGTGACGACACGATCGAAGTGGGCGAGGCAAGCCTCAATGGGTTTGACTGGAGCTCAACGATTGAGGGTCTTTCACAAATTGTCGGACTAGACGATACGCAGATCGAAACATTCGCTTTTACGCGCCTGATACCTGAACTGGGAAGGGTGCGTGTCGGGGGTATCAATGTCGATGTCGCCACCCCGGAAAAGACAGAAGAAACCACAGGGGATATGCCCGACAGAGTTCAGTTCAAGCTCAAGAATTTCGAGATGGGGCTGACAAAGCCCTATAACGGTATCCCGACCGATATTGAGATCAGACAGGACGAGCTTTCTGTTCCCATCCCGGTGGATTCATCGGAGGAGGTGTTCATTGAAGCGCGTAAACTGGGGCTTGAATCTCTCGCCCTGTCTTATGTTCTCTCTGCCGGATGGGATGAGCCGAACAAGAACCTGCTCATCAGGGAAATCTCTCTGCGCAGCAAGGATTTCGGCAGTATCAATCTTTCCGGACTGGTCAGCGGGTTTACAGAAGAGTTCTTCGCGTTCGATGTCGGCCGTGCTCAGGCCGCCCTCTTCGGGCTCGCGGGTCGTGAAGTGAAACTGACAATCAGGGACGAGGGTATGATGGCAAAGGCTATCAAACTTTATTCTCTGCAGAATGAAATGACCGAAGATCAGGTGCGCGGTACTTTGACAATGGTGGCCAGCATGATGTTGCAGCAGATTGCGGCCGAACAGCCAAAACTCCAGAGTGCGGTGGAAGCATTGGTTCGCTTCGTCAGCAATCCTGGAAAACTGATCGTGACCGTCAAGGCCACCGGCGCAAACGGTCTCGGCCTTCTCGATCTTGTTGCTGCCTCTGAAGATCCGATGGGCTTGCTCGACAAGGTGGAAATTCAGGCAACCTCTGAGTAAGAGCTTAAACCAGAGTATCTGCACGCCGAACGCTTTGCCTATAGTCGGCGTGCCTTCTCTGCCTCAGTGGCCACTCGGCTGAAGTGTCTGCTGCTGGCCTTGGCGGACGCCTTATTCGCGGGGTCAAGTTAGGCCATTCCGCAGGACGTCAGAGACCAAAGTCTCGATCATTGGAAGCATAATCTCATGGCGGTCCGCATAACTGTGGATCGCTTCGATGGTATAGGCGGGCAGGCGTGTCGCGAATTGTTCTGTTCGGCATGTCTTGCAGCGGGTGCTGCGCGAGGACTTTGGGACCGATGATGATCATTGCTCGGGAGCTTTCAGAGCCATCGCCGGCATCCGTGTTGACGCCAGCCTCAAAATCCTCTCTTTTCAACACGATGTAGTGTGCTTGTAACTGGGAGGGGATTTTGCTGAAAACAACGGTTCTTATTGTCACGGCGTTCTTAGCGACGGCTGCCTTTGCGGCAGAGCAAACTTTCACCGTGTCGGGCGGTCAGGTCAGTGTCCCGGTCGGACTTACCGTTCAGGTAAAATCCGTAATAGTTGGCGACGACGCTACCAGGGTTCGGTTGCGGGCGAGCTTTGACAGCCATAAGACCACCTTTATCAACATGAACGACAGAGAGAATGCCTATCTGGCCTGGGCGGATGGCGATCAGAACCGCCTCCATATGCGCCAGATCGACAGCAATAAATGGATGCGGATCTCAAACGGCAAAACAATGGAAGGCGATCTTGTCTTTCCCGGCACCATTCCGGATGACATTAAGAATGTCGTCCTGGTGTTTAACCCCGGCAATTCAGGCGAGGATACCAATGCTCCCGGTGTGACTGTCCCGCTGGAACTGAAAAAATGAGGGTGGCGTTCTGCTTAGCGCTTCTTCTTTCAACACCCGCCATTGCCGCAACCTACACTGTCATCAGGGACACGGCATCCGTGAGCAGTCATGATTCCATCTTTGGCGAGATCGAGTTTCCCGCCTCATCGTTTTCAGAGATAGACCAGCAAAGCAGCGGGAGCTTCTCTTCTGAGATCTCGACGTTTGAATTGAAGGATATGGATGAGGAAACTCGTTTAAAGACGGAAAGCACCCTTTCCGATCTTGGCGCGAGACAAGAGCGTGGCCAAATTGTCGTCGACCTGCCAAGCGACGTACTCTTCGATTTTGACAAAGCCGATATTCGCACTGATGCACGGCCAGTTCTAGCGAAGCTCTCCGATGTCCTGAAGGTCATGGAAAAGAGCAACGTCTCTATTATTGGACACACTGATGCAAAAGGAAGCGACACCTATAATGATCGCCTGTCTGAACGTCGAGCCGCCTCTGTTAAAAAGCATCTATCTGATCTCGGCGTCATCTCATCTATGACAACGGAAGGCAAAGGTGAGGGCGTTCCCATCGCGCCTAATCAGCAAAGCAATGGCGCGGATGATCCGGATGGGCGTCAGAAAAATAGGCGTGTGCAAATCATCATCGGAGAAAACTGACATGGCTCTGACAACGTGCCCGGAATGTGAAGCAAAAATTTCCGACAAAGCATTTGCGTGCCCTTCCTGTGGCTACCCGATGGCGAAGCAACAGAAAAATGGAAGTGCCTGGCCTGGGGTCTTCGGCGGAGTGGCAGGAACCTACATTTCAGCACAAGCGCTTGCTTCTATCATCGTTGGGAGCGTCATGATGCTCTGCTTCGCCGCAATCATGATAGCAGCGATCATCAGCTAGGGCATCGTCCCGTGAAATGGAGACTGGCGACGACTGCTCTTCAGAGACATCGAGATGTAATCGCTAAGTTTAGCGCCAAGTGACCCTTAACTGAGCGAACGAAACCATTCGTCCCTAAAAGCGTCTTGCTCCTCAACGGAAACGACTAATTCAGGGGTGCAATAATCGAAAATGAAACCTGTCTCGTCTTGGCTAGATCGCTCCCCTAGTGTCACTAAATAACCGTAGAACCCTCCGCCCTGCTGCATCATGCCGGACTGCACGAAATTTCGACGCCCTCCGTTGCAACAAAATGTCACCTCACGAAAACAATTGCCCCTAAGACGTTTGAAGGCAGAAAAACAATCTAAATCCAGCGTCGAATGTGTTGAATTGTCTAAGGAAAGTTCCAGATATAGGTCACGGTTGTTGCGCCATTCAACAACTGCGGTTGCCTTTGCTCGTAATCCGTTTGTGATCGTTTCTATAGTGTACTGATCCAATATCACTCCCCCGAAACATAATTAGGATAGGTACCATTCTACCTAATCGATTGCCTGGTAGAACAGGCTAATCACTGACTTTCGCAAAGAAAATGGAACATGACCGCATTTGCTGATCTGCTCTCCATCCAACGCGCCTGCCGCACTTTGGGCCTCGACACGGAGCTGTCGCGCGCACTCGTCAGCACGGCGCGTCCGACAATCTGGTTCAGCCACGGTGATCCAGTAGCCGACGCCGCGCTCGCGGCGGGCGCAAGCAAGGTCGGAGGCGAGCCGGATCTCCCGCCGGGAATCGTCTGGCCAACCCGCCCCGCACTGGCCGACCCCGATGGCACCGCAGAGAAGCTCCGCGCCACGGTTGCAAACCGGGCGGGTGCCGACATAGCGGCACCTTGCACCGACTTCGTGATCAATCATTTGGCGCGAGAGATGCCCATGGCCTTTCTTGCTCAGGTCGATCTCGCCGCCATGGCTCGGGAGCCCGGCTTTGATCCCGTTCTGCCTGATCGGGGAATGCTGTGGGCCTTCAATGATCCGTTCGCCAGTTGGTATAATGCCCAATCGCCGAGTGGCGGCCTTTGTCTTTTGTGGGATGATGCGGGGGGTCTGGAACGTCGTGCAACCCCGCTGCTCCTGCGCGAGGCATGGCAAAGGGGAGTTGGCGAATATGGCTTTCCGAAAGGCGAGCCTTGGGAAGCTGACGTCGAGGCGGAGCCGCTCCTTCCCATATCCGGCTGGACAGTCAGTGGGCGGCTCAACCGCTATGCCTATCTCGATTTTCAGGATGAGCGCTTCGAGATGAAGGAGGGCGGCGGTGATCAGCTCGGTGGATGGGAGCAACCTATCCAACAAGTCATGCATGGAGAGTTTGAATTGATCGCTAGCGGGACAGGCGACGTCCGATGGGATCACCCGGAGGATTTATCGTCCACCGGCGAGCGTTGGAGGCATGTGATGACGATCAACGGCGAGACCTATCTCGAAAGGCTTATGCCGACTTGGGGCGATGGCGCGATGTTCATGTTCGTAGATGAAGCAGAACTCGGAGTTCGGCTCTTCAATAATGCCGTAGGAACCTCTCAGTTCACCTAAGAACGCACGGTCAGACGCAAGCTTTTAGCACGTCGAACTGGAGAGGTTTGCCTGTACCGCTTTGACGGTTTCTAGTCGTACTCGTTTGGGTCAAAACGAATGGAGGGGTCTCGGGGCCGCATGTCTCGTTTTGGCCGACACTGTTGAAAAACTCCAGTTAGCGTCGGTAATGGCGCTCCTCGCCCGGATAGTCAGGTGTAATTTCCCGACGGTGCGGAAGAGGTAAAACGACTTTGCGTCTGACGGGCTGGGGAGCTGGCATGCGCAATATTATCCAGTGAGCCCGAATGAAAAGCCGCCTGCTGCACCGGCGCAAACGGACTTGGCCTTCTGGATCTGTTGCGGCCTCTAAAAATCCGATGCGCTCGCTCGACAAGGTAGATACCCAGGCAACCTCTGCGTAAGAGCTTGATATCAGAAATTCCGCTGAGCTATCGTGACCTGGCGAAATGTTCAAAGAGATCGGCCAGTTCCGCCAGCCCTATCAACTTGCGAAAAGGAGTTTACGGAGAATGACGAAACCTACATCTTCTTCGCCCACTTCAGAGGAACTTGAAACCGAGCGGCTTTTCCTTAGCATGCTGGACGAGCGCAAGAGCAACCGCGAATCGGCCCTGGTTTGGCGCCCCGTTAATCCCGATATGCGCCGTGAGAAAAAGCGACTGAAACAGCCGGTTACGCGTGTGGATGTGGACAACATATTTACCTGGCACCTGGACCAGCACACGGTGATCGAGAATGAGACCGATCCCGAATTGATAAAAAACCGCATCTGGCAAAGGCGGGTTGGCGTAAAAGAGAGCGGAAGACTGACCGAGGCACAGATTGCCGCGCAGGAAGAGCGACTGGGAATTCGTCTGCCACTGCCGTGGCGCGACGTCTACAAACATTTCAACGGCGGTTGGGTGGGCACGCTTCATTGGGGAGACAGGGACAAACCACAGAGTGATGATATTGAGCCCATTCCCCAATCAACCCATCAATATCTGGCGTTGGAGAATGTCGCACCTCTACGAGATCTTCTGCCGGTGGAATGGGAGGATCTCGATCTCGGCAGGCTATATTGCAGCAAGCTTGATCCACGCCTGATCGCGATCGCCTGTGCCGGTAGCCAGGCTGTTCTGCTGGACTATCGCCAAGGTACGTCGCCACGTGTCTGCAAGGCTTTTTTCAGCCAATCCGATGACGATCCTTTGGCCGCGTGGGAAACACATAGGTTTACTTTCTGGTGGCCAAACATGGCTGTGTTTTTTCGAGGTCTGTACCTGCAGAACCGGGCGGTGTGAGCCTCAACCAAGCTCACTGAGCGCGTGGGGCTGAACCCGGACTTCAACTTCGGCGCAAACATCCTACTTTTGCAACGCGGCAAAATCCCAGTTATCATGTCGTACAGAATACGGGAATTTCGCTCCATCGTTCAGGAGGTAGATATGAATCGAATTATGGAGGGCTTGGTCATTGGGCTTTTCAGCGGGCTTAGTGTTTGGACTGCTCAGGCTCTTGGTGCACCGTATTGGGCAATTGCTGTTTCTGCCGCTGTAGGGGGCTTTTTAGGCGTGTGGATTGGGCAAATGGTGTCAGGAAAATCCTGATTTTGCAGCGCTGCAAGAGTCGATGTAACATATCCTGAGATTTTTCGACCGAAACGATGTGTAGGAAAGCCTATGGCCGATATTGACCTCCTTCTTCTAGACGGCACTGTGAAAGATGGACCTTCTCCGGAAACAAGCTTTGGAGGCTTGCCGTCCACCGATATCAGTTTCTCCTGGCCAGCATGTAAATCCTGCGGCGGCAATATGCAGTTTCTTGGTCAGGTTCGACGCGCAGGCGCGCAGAAGCTCTACTTGATCTTTATGTGTCAGAACGACCCTGGGGTATGCTGGGAGTGGGACGCGGATCGTGGCGGAAATGCTGTCGTTTGCACAGGCATTGATAATCTCAAGTCCGCCGATGCTCCATCCAACGGCGAGGTCGTTCGTGCTGGCCTGCGATATGGCGCTCGTATCGAGCGGGTACATTCATCGACCTATAACAGCGCCCGTGAGGAATGGGCCCAACCGCATTCTCGCCGCCAGCGTGACGTTCTCGGCCAGATCAGCGGAAATCCAGTTTGGCTACAGGGCGACGAAACGCCGACCTGCCATCACTGTAAGAAGAAGATGGGTTTTGTAGCTCAGCTTGAAACCGGCCCACACTACGAGACGGAAATGAACTTCGGGGGCGGTTGCGGTTATCTGTTTGAATGCGAATGTGAAGGAGGGACTGGCAAGTTCCTTTGGCAAAATTGATGACCGTCGCGAGACCAGTTCAATGACCACATTCTCGATTATCGTTTATGATGATGTCTCCTCGCCACCCGACGTGAACCGAGAAGACATTATTAATATTGAGGCGCCATGGGATTTGGTCGAGGGAGTGGCGAGATTGGCTCTCGCACGTTATCCCAACGCCACTCGCGTCGAGGCCGTTGATGAAAACGGCCATACGCGAGGACAGTGGACGACCAAAAGCTGGTCTTCCGAACCGGAATAACGGTAAGCTCATGCACCAGCCTTTCCGTTTCGAAAGAGATGGCACGTAAGCCGGGTCTTTCGCGTTCGGGCTCGTACCGATAAAAAAAGAGAGCCGTGAATTCAATCGCGGCTCTCTTAGGAACAGGCGAAGCTTGGGAGGACTCGACCCGTCAGCTGCTCACTATAGCTGGCATGGCATGCGCCAAGCTTAACTGGCGCCCAGCGATTGAAACGGTCGCTCGAAGGCGGAGGTTCTAAAGGTCGCGGGTGTCTAAGACTTTTTGCAATGGTGATAGAAGCCTCATGAAAAAGCTTTGTCCACCCAGCGTCAACGTTGACCCTCGTCTATGTGACCAAGCCTGACAATCCACCCTCTCAGATTGAGAGCGCTCGCAGCACTGCCTCGGGCTCCTTCTCCATCACACGCAGAAGCGTTCGAGCGGCGCCTGAGGGCTGTCGAACCCCCTGCTCCCATTTTTTGTATCCTGATGGGCTTGTCCCGAGGAAAGTCGCCATTTCATCTTGTGTCAGATGCAGCTTTTGGCGGATCGCCTTCGCATCAACAGTTTCCAGATCAACGGTAGTGACACGCATGCCCGTAGGGTCCCTGCCCTGCGCATGACCCAGAGCTTCGGTCATAGCCTGAATCAAGTCCTCGCCGAATTTTGTTGTCTCGCTCATGGTTTGCTCCTGTATGTCGCCTTGATCGCCTTTGCGAACGCAGCAACCGCCTTGGCCTCTTCCGGCTTCAAATCGGTCTTTTCATTCTTTCCGTAAACGAGAAGCGCGTAGATGGGCGCATCGTCGCTGTACCAGTAATAGATAACGCGGGCGCCACCCCGTTTGCCTTTACCCTTGGCCCCAAATCTCAGCTTACGGACACCACCTGCACCCGGTATTTCATCACCCGCTTGAGGATTGGTCGCCAGAAAGTCGATCAGATCCTTGCGCTCGTCGTCCGTAAAAAGAGCCGCAGCCTGTTTGACGAAGAGCGATGTTTCAGCAACTGTCTACGTAGTGATTATAACCCATTGGGGTAGTTATGCTGATCGAACTCGCTTTTGTCAATGATCATCAAGCCGACCGCTTTTCGCCTTCCCCGTTCAACCTCAGCAGTGCCATGACCATCGGCCCCAGCGAAAACTCCCCACGCGCCGCCCGGTTGGTGAGATCACGCAGATATCCGCCGGCCGAATTGATGTGCCCTGCCCTCTCCAGGATACAGGCAATCGCAACCGCCGCATTTTCAGGCCCCATGGTTTCGCACGCCTCCTGATAGGCCGACGGGCTCACACCCAGCATCGACCTCACCACGACCGCGGCCAACATGAGATCGCGCCACCCATCCACAGCGCCGGCCGGACCATAGTCGATAATCTGCGGGCATGCCTTCAGCACAACACCCAGAGGAAAGGCCTTCAGCGTCTCAGTTTGAGGTCCGCGTCTCTTGCTCGGCTTTTCGCCCTGCTCTTTTTCAGAGCGAGGTTCAAGTTCATTGAAGGATTCGGGTTTTGAATTCTGTATGTGCCGCTCAATATGAGCATCATTGGTGCTATTAAATTCTGAATTTGACTGCATATCCAAGAGATTAAGGATTTCCTCGCGCAGAAGCTCCAGTTCGTCAAGAATACTGGCGACGTCAGCGATGGTCGGAGAGCGTGGAATGCGGGCTACGAGGTCAATGTACATAGCCTCGATCGCCATCCAGTCGCCGTCAGCCCCCTCTTCTATTGCCGCGGTGATGAGCTTGCGGACATCCCGGCGGCAGATTGTCAGGTTCTCTTTCGCCTTGCGGAACGCTGAGCGCGCCGCGACGACCTTTTGTGCGATGACGGCAAGTTCTTCAGACCGAGCGAGAATTGGCGAGAGGTCGAAGCCAAACGCGTTCTCGATCTCGCCGGAACCGTTCTTCCGCGCGTAGCGCTTGCCGTTGGCACTGTCCTTGCGGACGATGAGACCAGCATCGACCAGAAGCGCGAGATGCCGGCGCAGCGTAGCGCCTGCCATGCCGTGGGCTCGAAGGATCAGTTGAGCGTTTGAAGGAAACACCACGAGCTGCGCGTCCTGGCGCAATTCATTTTCCGGATAGAAGCTCAGAAGCGCGTCGAGCACAGCCAGGCTGTTCGACTGCAAGCCGAGTTCTTCTCTGGCTTCCGAGGCATCACGGAAGACTTTCCATTTCTCAACCGTTTTACCAGCCTTGATATTGTTTGTGGCCACTTGCCGCTTCACCAAGGCGAGCGTCATTGGCCGCCGCCCAAAGGGCGTCGTCACACTTCCTGTCTGCATTTCTTTCACCCTCTAATAGGCAAAAGAAAATTCCTCACCAAAACGGTGCCAAAGACTCTTGACTGTGATTCGGGGAAATGCGATTCTCTTACTTGCTAGAGATCGAGAAGGGCTTCCACGGTTTACCGTTTGGGGGCCTTTTTCTTTTGCGGTTCAGTCTCCACTTTGCTGTTGATCGTTTTCGAAAGCCTCGTAGAGCTTGTCGAGATTATTGGCGAGATAAGCGCCGAACGCGGCGGCCTGGTCCGAATTTTTGGGAGACTTCAGAGCGATAGTCACGCGCTTCCCGTCGCCTTTGATAGATGCTCGAACCAAGCTTCTTTCGCTTTCCCACCTTTGGACCGGCGATTTGTCTCCTGAGTTTACTGCGGTAAACTTTTCTCTCGGGACCAACCGCTCCAACATCTCGAAACGAGCATCGGGAGCAGAAGCGATAAAATCAGGTTCGCGAAGAACAGACCGTACCCTGTCGGCCATGGCTTCTTCTGACACTGCCCCACCAAGAGAATACCAACGGTCGCGGCCTGGCGCCCTCGCCGCCTTCACAGTGTCGAGAATATCGGCAGGAAATCGCTCGATAGCAGACAGCATCTTCGAGATTGTTGTCTTGTCAGCTCCAAGCGCCAACATGATAGTGTCTCGTCCGAAACCGCCTGTTTCCAGATTGTGTGCAAACATCGCTTTCTCGATGAAAGACAGGTCGGATCGCTGCGAATTCTCTTGTCCTTGGGCAATGACGTGATCACGGTCTTCCAGCGCCTTGACGACGGCACGAACAGGAATTCCGATCTCGCGGGCGGCTCGAACGCGGCGGTGACCAAATACGGTCTGATAGTGTCCTGTCCTTGTGGGGTGCGGACGAACCAATATCGGGGTGTCCTGACCTCGGGCGCGTATAGCCTCGACAAGTTCTTGAAAGTCCGCTTCATCCATCGCAACGCGATCCGTGACGAACGAGCTATCGATCAACCCCGTATCGAGCTTGATTACAGTCTCACCCTCGGCCAGACGTCTCTCGATCTCCTGTGCGGCATCTGCACGCGCTGCGAGTTCGTCAATGCTTCTGGTTACGGCACCAAGAGCACCCATTCCCCGCGTGGTCGTGCGGAAGCTCTCTTGAGGTTTTTCCTCGATACCGCCGGGGCTGGTATGCTTGTCTTCGTTCATAATTCCAGACAAGATGTTTTTACGAGCCATGGTGCGCTCCCTGCCGAAAGTTTACTGCGGTAAACTCAATACACATCAGTTCCGGCCCCATGCTTTGTATATCAAATCCAGCACTTCGGCATTTACAGCGTCCATTGCTTCAATAGCCCGGTCATATGTTGAACGGGTGAATGCGGCACGCTCAACTTCGTAAAGTGTCTGGTTCGTCATCGCGGCGTCTGAGATCGCGACACTTCGCAACATAGGGTTCAATAGGACATGGTTTTTAAACATGGAACGCATGAACGCCACCATCTGCGTCTGTGGCCCATCTTGCGGATCGTATCGAGTGACAAGATACCGAAGCCAGTCCAGATTCATGTTACCGCCCACATTCTTAAGCGTGCTGAGAATGTCGCCCAGCATCTGCAGGAATTGGCACATAGACATGACGTCCAGCATCTGCGGGTGAACTGTAATCAGGACCGCAGTCGCTGCACAGATCGCGCTCATCGTCAGAAAGCCAAGCTGGGGAGGGCAGTCGATAATCACCACGTCGTAATCGTCTGCTACGGACGATAGAGCCTCATCAAGACGAGCGAAGAAAATCCGTCCGTAGTCCTTGCCTTTGCCTTGGGCTAGAATACGTGGGGTATCGTGCTCAAACTCCATCAGTTCAAGATTTCCAGGCACAAGATCGAGGTTGGGGAAATTGGTCTTGCGAATGATCTCGCTAAGCGGGCGCTGCTGTTCGTCATAGCGGATCGCTCCATAAAGGGTCTCGTTCTCATGCACATCGAACTCAGGCTGCAAGCCATGGATTGCGGAGAGGGAGGCCTGCGGATCGAGATCGACAGCGAGCACGCGATGACCGGACAACGCCAGATACTGCGCCAAGTGTGCAGCACTTGTTGTCTTGCCACTACCACCTTTAAAGTTGACGACCGCGATTACCTGTAGCTTCTCGCCGTCACGACGGTGAGGGACATAATGTGTTCCGGCTCTGCCGCTGTGCTCTAGAAAATGACGCATCGCTTCCATCTGCGTCGCGGTATAAGACCGGCGACCGGAAGGGGTAACCTGGGGCTGCGGCCCTTTGCCTTCGAGGGACAGGTTCTTCAGGTAGCCACTTGTTACTCCGACAAAACGTGCAGCCTCTGCAAGCTGAAACTCGCGCAGGTCCTTCATCGCCCGTGGAGGATACATCTCCAAGCGATGCTGCTTCAATTTTTCCGACAACTCTTGCGCCTGACCAATGATAAGTTGATCGACGTCAGAAATTGCCGTTTTATCGATATGAGCGATATTCATCGCGAAAAACCCTAAATGCGTTTTCAAGCTCACACGAGCCATGTAACCGCATTTAGACCCGATTCTATGAGTCTGGCAAGGAAAACAAAGTTAACAAGAAGTTAACTGGAAAACTATGGCGCATAGCGAGTTTACCGCAGTAAACTTTTGGGGTCATTTACAAAGCGTATTGGAAAACATCGCATAAAGGCGGGTCCCAATAGTCGTAGGACCTGGGCTGCATCCTTCGTCTGCCGCGCCAGCCGCCAGAGACGTAACGAAATCCCCTGATCGCATCGTGAGCCTACCGTCTGCGAAAGAGATTCAGATCCACCGCGTGTTGGGAAGGCCAAAGAGTAGAACTCAGCGTGTCTTCGACTAGGGCGTTTTGGGGCCGCCGATAGATTGGCCATGATTTTCTCGCGCGCTTTTCGGCTGCTTTATACAGTTAAGGAAAACGGGAGAAAATGACCAGTTGCAAAAGCGTTTTATAAGGTAAATGCACTCCATCCGTCTCGAAATGCGACGTCGAACTGACGTCGACATCCGCAGGCGGATCAATGCTGGCGCGACCAAAGCCGCCGTTTCTCGTAACCTGAACATTTCCAAGATGACTGTCTACCGCGCCTTGGAAGGCCAAGCTTCACCGTCAGACACTATGTGATCAAGAGTTCTCTACCTGTTCTTTGCGTTGGCCAAAATCGCAGCTTCGGGCCGACTGGGTCTAGTAGCCAAAATCCCAACCTGACCCCGCAACTCACTCCAAGACTTGCCCCAAGCTGAGGTAAACAGGCTTTACGCCCAAATATGAAAGTAGCGGGCACACTCAGAGGGCATGATAACCTGAGAGGGCGTCAAGTAACTGGTTTCCAAGCTGAGAGTCCGTCGGCCATTCATCGACGATCATGCGCCGGATGCCCGATACACGGTTCGCTTTCTGAGGCAACGTCCCACTTCGCAGCACCTCAACGATCGCCTGCATTTCCTCCCTAATATTCACTAGTTGTGGCGAGGGAGGAGCCGGGCGTGTTAATTGAATCTCCTCGTCAAGAAGAGTGACCGCGTGCTCTAAGAATTTTAAAGTTTTATCCACCTGTACCTTCTACCCGAGAAGTGGTGACCGAGGATGACGCAACTGCGAGACTATGCGCTGTAACAACATACCGGAGGCGGCTTCAGTGTCGTCAACAGGCCGTTGTAGTAACTGACGTTTACCCCAGAGTGTTCGTTTTCATATGAGTTTGATCCATTTTTCCGTTTGGTCGTGATCCACTTGCGCCTGATAAAACTGTTGCCAGGCGATTCATACACCGGATCTGCGGGCTAACACGAAATGGAATAACAGGTTATATGTAGCTGAAACCCAACAAAATCATGTTTACGTCGATATTCGGCCTGACCTCCAACATTTGACTTCACGAAATTCGGCACCTCACGCAAATGCCCAAATAATACGATCAAGTGATTGACGTTGTTTCCGGGAAGATTTTTTTCCACCAGATTTGGTGTTCTGTGAGTGATCCCACGTCGGCCTCAGGGGCAGCATCAAACAAAAAGTATAGTTTTGTTTTGTCAGGCTTATCTAGATGATCACAAGCATATAGCAGAAGCCCGGCGTTAGCATCTCTGACAAGAGGCGACATGTATGCTCGAATGCGAGCACCATTACATAAGAATTTGTATTCACCGTCGACGCGGCTTCTTATTCTATTAAAAGCGCTCCAAAACAAGTTCCCCGTCTTAGCCTCTTCCAGAAATATCTCTCCGGCTATTCGAGCGCTTAACGTAAGATTTTGCACGTCGTAAGTAAACTCACATTCTCCCAGTGATTCACCAAATATATAATTCACTAAGACTGTTTTTTCCATCGACTTTACTTCACATAATTTGGGTTAGGAATGAATGGTCCAAGTCTACCTCCTGGCAGCACAGGGCGGGCACCAATAATATCGCGAGGTAGAATTGCATTTGGTACCGGAACCTCTAGTTCATGTGAATAGAAATCTGCAAAGCTAGGCCCGAGCTCGTCGTAGTCGATCAGCTTCCCACCCACTCGAGAATCAATTTCATATACGTGGTTTCCTTGTCCTGAAAATTCCGGCTTTACTGATATAGCTTCGTCAATGGATGTCGGAATATAGCCAGATTCATTGTTACCCAAAACGTGTTGCCTCAAGTCCATATTTGAACCTTTGGCTTTGAAACCGTCAGCAAAAATCTCAGCTGGTGGGCGGGTATCTCCTCTGAAGCGTTGGCCCTTTGCCCAAGCAGTAAGACCCAAAGGATCAATCCAACCTATCGGGTTTGGAACATAAGAATGAGGTCGACTTCCTCCTGCCAAGCCGATTGGATCCAGAGAGACATACTGCCCTATTAGGGGGTCATAGTGACGGTACCGATTATAATAAAGTCCGGTTTCGGCATCCTCGTACTGGCCGGGGAAACGCCAAGGGCACTGCTGCCCATCTGGCTGACGATCGTGCTTTGGCGCTTCGGCCAATACGCCAAACGTCCGTGCGACACGAACCTCTCCCCACACGTGATAGTCGACTGCCCAGACCAGCGAACCCTTCGCGTTAAACATTTCCTTCGGCGTGCCGAGGTGATCGGAGACGACGGCCAGCATTTCGCCATCTACTTGACGTTTGGCAAGCAAACGGTGGGTGCCCTCTTCGAAATACCAGTGTGTGGACTGGTCCCAGGCGACTTGCCCGTCTAGCCGCAGCGGGGCCTCAGCAACCATGTGGTCGCCATCCCAAAGGTAAGCGATTCCGACATCGGGTAGGTCACGGTCTTCATTCGTTTCTGCATCAATAGGGCGTTTTTCGACAGGGCGCCCACTGTCGCTGACCAGGTCCGGCCACAGCCTGAGGACGCGATCTTTTTCTTCACCGGTAAATCGGCGGACCTTTGAGATGCGCCTGCCGAACGGATCGTAGCGGAAGTACCACTCTTCTCCCTCAAGCGTACTGACGCTGACGAGACGGTCATGCACGTCCCAGCCATAACGCCACCGTTGTGGCCGAAAGCCGTCCCGCTCAACCCGGCGCTCGATGAGCCGACCGCAATCGTCATGGGTAAGTTGGATGCGTTCACCCTTCGGCCCACGTGCCATCTGCACGACACCACCAGCAGAGCGTTGCCAGAAGCTAGGAGATGCTGCGGGAATGACGGAGCCGAAGGTCTGGTCGAACGCAGGACCGTAAGGTGTTGCATCATCCGATGTCAGAACCGAAGACGACGCGCCTGCGAGATTGCGCGCGCTGTCATAGGCAAAGCGCTCCGTGCCGGATGCCGCTTCAGCGTCCGTCACCTGGCCGTTGTCGTCATAGGTGAACTGACGCTTGCCCCAGAGGCCATCATCAATGCTGACGGGTGCAAATGCACGGTCGTATTCATAGGTGCGTTGAATGTGGTCGGGTATGGCGCCAGCAGGCTTTGGACCGGCACCGCGATCGAACCGCCAGCCCAGGCGCGAGACATCGAGGCCGTTTGACATGGCGGGGCCTGCCACCTGCGCAACAAGCTGCCCCGCCGGGTCAAAACGCTGCAGAAGGTTGAAGCCGCCCATGCGCCGGGCTTTTTCCTGCCCGAATATGTCCCGCTCGAAACTGATTTCAGTGTCGTCGGCAACGAGTTTTTCGACCGCCCCGAGTGGATCTCGAACGTAGCCGGTTATCGACCCGCCAAGACCGAGAATTTCGCGGTAAATTCTTTGTCCTATTCCATCATGTTTAGAACGGATGCGTTTGCCGTTCAATGCTTCGCTGATGATACGGCCATTACGATCGCGCGCGAACTCGACGAGCGCTGCATTGTTTTCAGCCCGGATCAGCAATCCGCGACCGTCATACCAGAAGCGTGTTACGTCGTCCGGCTCGCCCTTTGCCGTGATGGATTCTATCCGTTTGACGAGTCCGGTTTTGTCATAGGAATAGGCAAGCCTGGCACCATCCGGCTTCGTGGTTTCCGTGATCCGGCCGGCAGGGTCCCGCTGGTATCGCCAAAGGCGCCCATCAAAGTCTTCTTCAGTGACAACACGCCCGGCAACATCCCGGTCAAAACTGTAAATGCGTCCCGCCGCGTTGGTAACGGAAATCAGCCTTCCTTCGATATCAGTGGCAAGGCTCAGTTCACCTCCCTTAGGGTCCACGATCGCTTCGAGGACTCCGAACGCCCCATAGCGATAGCGCCACACACGGCCCTCACCATCTGTGACAGTGGCGAGTTGACCAGCACCATCGAAGCTTCGGTTGACTGCCACGCCGTCAGCACGGGTAATTCGGCTGACCGTGTCGAAGCCACCGGCGCCCGCCGAGTAGTATCTGTGCGTCCGTCCGCCGTTCGGGCCGATGGTTACCGCCAGACGGTTGAATTCGTCATACTCGAAGCGGGTCGTGTTGCCCTTGGCATCGGTGATGCTTTCAACGCGGTTATATTTGTCCCATGTCCGGCGCTCAATGGCACCCGTCGCGAAATGCGTTTCGACAACGTGACCAATGTCGTCGCGAACGAGCCGGGTCACGTTTCCTTCGGCATCCTTTTCCGCGATGACATTCGCTTTGTCATCGTGCTCGAAGGTTTTGCGGTTTCCAGCTCCGTCGATGACGATCATCAACTCGCCATTGTCACCCCAGCCGTAGATGGTAGAGCGTCCCTCAGCATCGACGACCTCTTTGACATCGCCGTTGACATCGTAAGACGTGCGGTTGGCATTGCCGTTCTGATCGGTCGTAGTGGTGCGGAAGCCGTAACGATTATAAGAGCGAGCGATCACCCCTCCAAGAGGGTCGATTGTTTCGGTGATGTTCCCGTGTTCGTCGTACCGGAATGTCTGGGCAGATTGCCCATTTCCACCAGGCGCATAGCGTGTTTCACCCTCCGCATACTCGAAGCGGTCGCCGTTCCATATACCGTTCGTGCGTGTATGGGTGACGCGGTCTTGTGCGTCATAGGTGAAATGGGTTTCGGACTGCCTTGCCAGGTTATTCCAGGATACCAGCAAGTCCGCATCGGCTTGCCAGACATATTGGACAGACATGCCAAAGGCGCACTGCGCCACCGTCATCCTGCCTGTGGGATCGTAGGCATAATGGGCGAGCTCTAATTCCGTGCCTTCAAGCCCGATCAAAACTATTCTGGTGCGGCGACCGTGGTCATCGTTTTCTAAACGGAGGGTAAGTCCATCCGGTCCAGTTATCGCCTCAAGCCAGCCCTGGTCAGACCTTTGGAAAACCAGGCTGTTCCCATTCAAATCGTCGATCCGCTCAAGGCGGTAGACATCGTCGTCATATTGACGGAAATGCTTGGTGATACCACGGTCTTTGAGTTTGAGCTGTTTTAGCCATGGTGCCCGAAGGTCAAGATTTGGATATCCGGCGTTGTGCGATGGCAGGAAGTTAAACGGCCGATCAAACGGAATAGCTTTGCCGTTTGCATCATGAAAAAGAAGCTTGCCGCGTTCGGGATTTGAAAATACCTCATCGAACATGGAGATCTGGCATTGGCCAAGCGGACTTACATATCGCTCAGGGAGCGCAAGCTTCAGACCCATGTAACGGCTGCCATCGAATGACAAGGTACCCGGAATCAGAAAGTCGCGCCACGTTTCGAGATATTCGCCGTTTGCTACCGAAACAGGTTCACCGACTACGGTCGCCGCTGCGGCACTATCGTCAGCTGCGGCCGCAGCTGGTCTGGCGCCCTTCATGGCACCGCCTGCCAAAGCCGCTCCTTTGGAAATCGCGCCGCCAAGCGCTCCGTCTCCCACTGTTTCTCCCCAGTACCCATCTGCTGCCTGCTTGGCAATGTTTGGCAGGGCAAAAATAATGGCGTTCGCCGCGCCCTTGCCACGTTCCGCCAGGCTATCGCCTGCCTCCTTTGCAAGGCGCTGGCCTTCTGCCATCAATTCGGGATCACCGGTCTGCATCAACTGTCCTGCAGCAGCGCCTTTACCGAGATCAACAATCGTATTTCCAGCACCTTTGACAAGCGCCCATGCACCCTCCACTAGCCGGACCGGCGCTTTAGCAGCCCCGATCAGATTGTCCTTGAAAGTGTAGACGGGATGCCCGTTTTGATATTTCACAATATCCCGATTGATCATGTCGAGGTGCTGCTGACGGGTCATCGCATCTATGGGAGAGGGGATAGCGTCAGGTCCGGCTAAAGCACTGGCAATACCCTGCATACGCTCACTATATTCCGCGTCGGTTTCGCTTTCCAGCTTCTGCTTTATTTCGTCCAGGCGTCCGAGGATTTCACCACGCTTTTTGCGGTGCGCTTCATCTTCGTTCACTGACGTACCAGTTAGGAGGACAGCGTCTCCGTTGTCCTCCTCCTGACTTTCATTCGTGTGCTGCGTCGTCCGTTCCGGTGTCGAAACTCTCCCTGTTTTGGGCACGTTTACAGTTGGAAACATGTCCGAGACACGGACATATTTCAGGAAATCGTCGGTTTCGGGCACTGGCTTGTCACTCATTGATTTCCCACCAACCTGATACTCACCGTGGCTTCGTATTGGAAACTGCCACGTGAATCCTCGCTTGAGCTAGGTCTGAGAAAGCTCATCACTCGCCTCTGACGACAACGGGATCAATCGCTTTGACTGGCTCAACTGGGCCAGGATCCGGCCGGTTAATCCAGGCCGGATCGCGATGGCTGCACGTGGCCCAACCTTCGGAGAAGACAAATGGCGCAGCGACTTTCACATGCGCGGGACCGAGATATCCGGGGACTTTGACGCCTTTTTTTGTCCCTGCTTCATGACCTTCGGAGCTTCCAGTTCTGGAATTCAGCTGAAAGTCAAACTTTCCGTTGTTTCTGACTGTGGTCGAAAAGCGAACCGTCGTGTCAAGGTATGCAATCGAACTATAACCCACGGCTTCAACAGACGATCCCACCGGCGTCCAGCAAACGTCCGGTGCGGTCGAAACGATCACATTGGAAGGGCACTTCCGTGCGGAAACTTTTGCTACAGGCATGTTTGCTCTCCTTTAGCCCGCCTCACGAAACGTTCGTCTCGAGGGTAATCGTTTCGAATTGATCAGGTGGAAATGTCGTTCGCCAAGTCAGACAGACGCGCCAATCTTTATCGCGCTTGGAGGCCACATCGATAAAGACCGTATCGAGATTGAGTTCGACTGTTCCGCCTTGTCCTTCGCCGTCAGAAAATGTTGCAAGCATTTGCTGTGTAGGCAGTCGCAGCGAAGAGCTACCAGAACGGCTCATACCCTCAAGTTTGATATGTTCGCCTCCCACCAGAAATGGTGTTACCGTCATGCCAGGAGTTGCCGAATTGTGATAGGCAAACGAATAGTCTTGAGGCCAGGCAGGCCACACATTTTCCAGCCAATGTTTATCGAGAGTTCCTCCCAGCGGGCGCCTCGGGAGCCATGCGGGCGGTATCGGACCCAGGTTGACTGGTGCATAACTCTCATAGGGGACGGTCACTGGATCATCGACGCTCTCAATCTGAGGCGCTGGAATAGCAGCTGTATGATTGCTTGTTTCTTGATCGATTTTTCCAATCCCGATTGGATTGTAGTGGTTCGTATCGAAGGTTGTGTTGCCTTCGTCATCAAGGCCCGTCTCGATCTCTCCACCAAATGCGTATTCATACCGCAGGGGCAACTCGGTGATAGGATCTGGTTCAGAGAGCTCCCACCGCGCAAATAGCCGCCGGTGGTCTCGCCAGTTTGTGATTTCTTCATCACGCAACTGTCGCTCCCATATCGGTTTCCACCATCGTGGGCCTGTAACGCGCAGCCTTTTTTCGAGAAGAACCTCGGCATTCCGCCCAATGGAGAGGCCGCACTCCCAGCTTCTAGACGGCTGACCATCAAGCGAACGGGCCACGGCGTTTACGATAATGTCTGTCGAGGGCTTGTAGGGAACGAGGTCAGATGGATGCCAAAGCGAAGATACGTTGACTTCGCCGTGGCATTTGTCTGTGAAGAGCATAGGCGCCTGCTCTTCGGCTGCAACCAACGTCCCGTCACCGGCAACCTCGTACGTGGCCTTTACGATCACGATGCCGAATTCGCGATTTTCGTTGTCGCGGCTGTAATAACGGAAATTGGGAAAAGGGGTCAGGTTTTTGAGTTCTGGCATATCGACCTCAATTGTGGTCGATCATGGCAGAGGTAACCTGAACGTGACTTTCACCCTCGATGTAGACTTTGACGCCCTTCAACAGGATAGTGCCGTCGTCTTTCATGATGAGGATGGATTTCGGCGGGATGTCATTGCCATCTGCGTCCTTGCCCCCGCCCACGCCGATAAACAGCTCCTTACCGATCATGATATTCTTGGTATGCCCAACGGTTTGGTTGTAAACTTGGCCCACTGTAACGACTTTCGCCACGCCGACCTGTTCAGTCTGGGCAATACCTACGCTGGTGTTCTGCATACGGCTGACAAGCGTGTTGAAGATGCCTTTGCCCAGAAGGGACGCCACTTGATCACCCATCTTACTGCCCGATGATCGCATCGCATCGCCGGCATCAGAGCGCAGTTCACCGCTTGAGGCGGCGTTAACACCACCGCGTATGGTATCCACAGACGACGCCATCGCGCCGAGACCACCCGTTGCCATCAGTCCAGCGTAACCTGCAGCCGACGACAAAATATCTTGAGCACCAGTGTCACTGCCGCCTGCGCTTCCAGACTGGCCGAGCGCGGCAGTTGCAGCTTCCGAGTTCTTGTTGGCCGAGGAGGGGCTGTCCGCCATTACGGATGATACCAGCGACATAGCCTGCTGTAGAAGTCCCGCACTTTTTCCAGCGAGACCTGCGAGCAATCCACCTGCGATACCGCTGACCGCACCGCCAACGCCGCCGACAACCATGTTCAAGCCGCCGCCCACCTGTTGGCTCATATTGGAGCCCACTTCCAGGGATTGGTTGGTACCGACGGAGTGGACGGCATTGGCATCCACACGGCTGGTCTGGTTGTTCAGGACTTTTACAGTCTGATCCTTTTGAGCATGCAGGAAGAGATTCTCCTGTCCCTTCTCATCCTCGAAAGTGAGTTCATTATGGCCCTGACCCTTGTGGGTATTTGAACGGATCGCCATGCGCGTCTTGTTGGCAGGCAGATCGTAAGGGACCGAGTTAGCAGGGTTTGGTACCACGCCAATGACGAGGGGCTTGTCCGGATCACCGTCCACGAATGCAACCATCACTTCCATGCCGATACGGGGAATGACCTGCGCACCCCATGTGCCACCACCCCATGCCTGACTGACCCGCACCCAGCAGGTGTCGGTTCCGTCCTTCTTCGCCTTGCGGTCCCACGGGAACCACAGCTTGATGCGGCCGTACTGGTCCGGGTGGATTTCTTCGCCTTCGGGTCCGGCGACGATGGCGACCTGTGTACCTTCGATTTTCGGGCGCTTGGTCGTTCGGTGTGGGGTCAGCGGCACGCGGGCGGGGATGGCTTCGAAGGTGTTGCGGTATTCCGGCTCGTTGCTGTTGGTCTCGTAAGAGCGGTCAACAATGGTGTGGCTCGCCTTGATGATCACATGCTCTTCATATTCATGCTCGGGATGTGCAACTTCGTATGGTGTGAAGCGGCGGCCTGCTTCGAGAATGCGGGAGGTCGATCCGCCGAAGACGCGGTCATGATCCGCCTCAATGGATTGTGCCCGCAGCTTCTGGGCACGCTCGGCTTCTTCCACCGTCTTGATACGGGCCGGGTATTCGTAAAGTTCGCGCTTGGTCGCATCCGGCATCTGCACCAGCGACGGCGTCGTATTGCTCGGCACCATTCCAGGTGTCTCGAAATTCCAGTCGGCACCGGCGCGCTGGCCGGGGACGTAGGAGAAGCGTCGTGCCCAGTCATTGATGTGGTTGCGATCCGAGGAGCCCTGTGCCAGTCTCACCTTGCCTTCACCCTGAGCGGAAGGCGACGGTCCAAGCCACCCATTGGCGGTATCGGCCACATGCAGCTTGTGAGAGCCATCTTCATGGCTGAAAAAGTAGTATAATCCGTCTTCTTCAAAGCGGCGCAAAACATAGTCTAGGTCCGTTTCGTTGAACTGAACGCTGTAGCTTTGCGCAGGCGGAGGTTTGATGATGCCCGACGTATCCGGGGCTGGGATGCCGTGTTCAGAAAACAGCGTTTCGACGACGTCCACAGAGGTCTTTTCCATCCAAATGCGGCAGTCTGAACGGCGGGATAGTAGCCACATTTGCGGGCGGATGGTCATAGCGTAGGAGCGCAGGCCACGGGTGATCGGTGGTCCTTCATGCAGGTCGGTCACCAGACCATTGAACGGGCGACGGATGCCGCTTCCCTCCTCGCCATCGCCTTGCTGCACCTCGATTGAAACATCCACCAATCGACCGATCAGTTCTTCCGGCTTGACCGCCTCCTTCTTGGCGCGGACATTCAGCTGTATCTCGAACAGCTGCGACACGCCTTCGTTGATCACCATCCGCTCGGGCAGCAGTTGGTCCTCGCCAAGCGGCGACTTGACCTTCAAAACACGGCTGGCTTGGATGAACTCGGACGACGAAGGCTGGTCGGTCATGGGAACCCCGGTGATCGGATTGGGTAAATTATCAATCAGCTGTCAAAATCTGAACGGAATGCAATCAATCATTGTGGCGAAAGGATGGAGCGGCGGCCATTTGTACAACCATCTCGGTATAAAATGGTTCCGCAGTCCCAAACCCGCTGTAATTTGCAAACCAAACTGACCGAGAGGTAGGTGAGACCAAGGACACATCATGGCGCCGGTGGATATGGACAGTGGGGTAGGGAAGAGCCGCAGGAAGGCTCATAGTCCGCAGACGAAGCACGATGCCGACGCCTATGGACTGAAACGCGAGGAAGCCAATGAGCGTCGTGGTGCTGGCTGGTGGGTGAGCCTGAAACGACGCGGGCACAGGATCGTGCGCCTGTTAAAGGACAGCGTCTATGGCAGCGATGAAGCGGCCTACAAGGCGGCACGTGCCTATCGCGATGCGATCATCGAAGCCATACCGCCCGCCACCAATCACGAGCAGGCCGTTCTTCTGCGCAAGAACAACCAGAGCGGCATTTCCGGGGTACGCCGGGTTGAGACCCGCGAAGGTGATGCCTGGCAGGCGACATTGATGACCAACGAGGGTCAGAAAAAAGAGAACTTTTCTGTTGCGAAATTTGGGGAACTTGAAGCGAAATCCATGGCTATCGCCCAGCGTCGTAAATGGCTTGCGGCCTTGCCCGTGACGCATCTCGCCTATGCCCATCACGCGGCGGAAGTGGCGCACGAGCATTTTGCCGACGATCTCATCCCGGTCAGCGACGTGATGCCAGAAACCTATCTCAAGGATGACGAGATCGAAGCCCGCATCCAGTGGATCAATGATGAATTCGACAGAACGCGTCCTAAGCGGCTGCGGGTGCGCATCAAAAGCTATCACACCGACAAGCTCTCAGTGTTCGTCTCCGATGCTGGCAAGCCCGCAAAACGCAGGCTTGTGCAGATCAACACACGAAGGCTGGAAAAGCGCGACGTTCTAATCGAGGCGAAAGCAAAGGTCGAAGCCGCCATCGCGGAGTTCTACGATCACGACACCGCGAAGTGGTTCATGGACGCGCACGGCAATGCGTTGCTAGCTGAAGACGGGTTTCATGTCCGGGAAGGCTTCAACGTGCTCGTAATGGTCGAAGCAGCAAAAGAGTCCGCTCTACCTGATCGCATCGGTTGAGCGAGGGATTCGATGGCTTGAGCTTTTTCATCGCAGAACTCTAGCCGCACATCCACTCAGTCGTGCGGCATTGTTGCAGTAACTCGACGCCTGGCGCACCAAGCGACGGCACCCCATAAGCTACTTAGTCTCAATCCTAATCCAGACTAGTCAGCGTCACGTGCAAAACTTCCGAGTTTTGCCCGAAATGGTAGCCTGACTTCGTTCGAACGACGGGGCCTAGAAAAGGGAGGCTACGCATCATCCGCCCTCAGGTTTGCTGATAGACGGCGATGACGCGCTCGAACGCCCGGTCTTGAAGATCCTTTTCACGAATCAGGAAGTAAACTGTACCCTCACTGCTGTCCTGCATCCAGCCGGGCACATCCATCTGCAGCAGAAGCAGCCAGTCCTTTGCCTTTTCCATTACCCTGTCTCTGTTCTTCGTCCAGTCCGCACCGAAGAGAGACTGCGCGTTGTAGTCGCTGACAACGACCGCGTCGTAACGGGGATCGTCCTGCTCAGGCGCCGGCGCGCCGAGGAGCAGGCTTTTCTGCTCCGCACCTTGGGAAACGTCGTCGTAGGCCTGGCTGAACGCCTGGGCGCCGCCGATCACCGCCCGATCAGCGGAATAGGTCGTGACCAGCTGGCCGGACGCCTCGAATTCAAGGCTGGAAAAGGAGGGCAGCTGCAGCGCAACCTTCAGCGCCATCGATCGGACCGGACCGCCATAGGGTGTGCCCGGCAAAGGCGCACCGGCCGGGCGAGCGTCCGGCTGTATGCCGTACTGCCGGTTGGTGTCATCGATCATCGTGCGATAGGCAGAAGCGGCGGTGACAAGACTGTCCGGCATTGCGGCATGCGCAAGCGCTTCGGCCGGGCTGCGGTCCCAGATCACCTTCGCCGACTGTACCCCCGTGTCGAAGGGGCCGGCAATCAAATCGTAAAAGAACAACAGTCGGCCAGCGTCAGGCAGGGGCTTTGCCACATCACCCAGACTCGCCGCCTCCATCAGATTGATCTGCGCAATGAAGGCATAGGGCAGGCCCGCGGCAAGATGCTGGCGCAAATTCGCGTCGAAAGGCTCGCCGGCGCGTTTAGCAATCTCATCGATATTGTCAGGGACCGGTCGTCGCGGCCACTCGATCACTTTTGGCAGATCCGGCGTACCACCGATCCGGCTGCCACCAAGGTTGTCGTCACTTTTCGCTGAAAACACCATCACCGATCCCAGCGCGCCCGCCACTATCTCAACCGTATTGGGAGCAAACCGCTCCTCGATTACAAGATGCGCTTGCGCCAGCGTGTCGAACATCTCCTACCCCTTGCAATATGAAGTACGGGATAAGGTAAAGTCACGGAACCGTGACGGCAAGTGCTGATAAAAGTGCTACCCGAACAACGTCCCGCTTGAAACCGCCCCACGTGCGCTGGGCGGAGGCGACTTCTCTTGCCCCAACAAGCTGGAATGCCCCAGCGATTCAGATTAGGTACTCTGCACGTGGATGTGAAGGCACAATTTTGGCGGCTTTGAGCCGACAGCTGCGTTTCGCTGTTGTCGCAATCCCCAAATCAAAGGGATTCTTGTTTTCCTGACTTTTGCAACGTCGCAGGATATGGAAATTTACCCCAGCCGCCATGTCGGGTGTTGGCGCAAAAGCGGCCAAGCCGTCGCTGTCCCAACTGAACTTTAGTCTCTTTTGGACAGCGATTAGACCATAAGAATGACGACTTCCCGCGCCTAAGATTTACGAGGGTTTAATTGGAACAGCAGCCGCTCGCGTTTGGAGTGTCATTTCCCCGTCAGCCTGAACCGACCCCAGACAGGCTCATCCACTGGCTTTGTCCGCTAACTTTTTTCTTGCAAATGCGTATCCAGTTGGATACAAAAACTCATGAGCACCTTCGAGAAATCACATCAGTTCGATAGCTGGTTGAAAGCCCTGAAAGATACCAAGGGCAAGGTTCGCATCCTTCATCGCATCACTGCGGCAGAGAATGGAAACTTTGGCGACTGGAAGCCGGTAGGGGAGGGCGTTTCAGAAATGCGCATTAATTTCGGACCAGGATATCGCCTGTATTACACGCGCAGAGGCGAAACGGTTTACCTGCTGCTGATCGGCGGCGACAAGTCCACCCAAAAGCGCGACATTCAAAAGGCCATCGAAATGGCCCGTACCATCGGAAAGGAATGACCATGACGGAATTCAGCAAGTTCGATGCTTCGGAGTATCTGGATAGCGAAGAAACCATGATGGAATATTTGATCGTTGCCATGGAAGACGAAAACCCGGACGTTTTTATTGCAGCGCTGGGCCATGTCGCCAAGGCACGCGGAATTGCGAAGATCGCGGAGGTTTCCGGCCTCGGTCGCGAAAGCCTATACAAGGCCCTGAAACCCGGTTCGAAGCTTCGCTATGAAACGATGCACAAAATCATTCATGCGCTTGGCTTCCGGCTGGCCTTAAGCGCGGCATAAGAACCATGCGTCATGCGTGCCAGTCAATCACCACGCGAACGCACCGCCCGCGCCCTGTGCCGTCTTAATAATGTGCCGGCGAATACGTGTCCATAGGGTCGATTCCGGTAGAGGGCAAAATGACACTCTAACGGAGATAGTCACCTGTTGGCCCAAAGCGGTCCTCATGCGCACACACTCACTGCCATTCAACCCTATCGTCAGGTTCGACATCGTGTTAGGACCCCGTTTTCATGTCTTGAACAAGGCTCGGGGGACGACGTGCAACGAATTTGTGTATTTTGTGGTTCAAGCTCTGGACTCACAGATCAGTATCTTGCCGCAGCCACGGGCCTTGGCACTCTGCTCGCAGACAAGGGCATTGGACTTGTATATGGCGGCGCGGCTGTGGGTTTGATGGGAGCTGTGGCTGATGCGGCGATGAAGGCAGGCGGCGAGGTAATCGGGGTAATACCCAAGGCTTTGGTTGATAGAGAAGTTGCTCATACGGGGCTAAAGGACTTACGCGTCGTTAGCTCTATGCACGAGCGAAAAGCATTGATGGCTGAGCTGTCAGACGCATTCATCGCGATGCCCGGTGGCATAGGAACATTTGAAGAGATTTTCGAGGTCTGGACATGGACGCAACTTGGGAGTCACGCCAAGCCGTGCGCATTGCTCAACGTCGGAGGCTTCTACGATCAGTTGTTGGGCTTTCTAGATCACGTCGTGAATGAGTCGTTCATGAAGTCTGTTCACCGCGATATGTTGCTTGTCGAAAATGATCCTATGTCTCTGCTAGCAAGACTTGAAACGTTCGTTGTTCCCTCCGAAACAAAGTGGATTGGAAAAAGCGAACGCTAGAAGGGTCGGCAACGCCTCCAAGGCAGTAGTTGGCCCAAAGCAGTCCGTTCGATCATTTCCCAACGCACCAGCCGGTCGGCCGAAGACGACATTGTCGTCAGGGCGATCTGAAGGTGCCGGGCGACATTCCCCAGGTCACACTTCGGATGTTCATCGATGAAAAGAAGCGCCTGAATGTCGAGGGCGTTGAGCGAGTTCTGCATGACTGTCGCTGCCTCAGCGACCTTGAAGCGACGGGTAAAGCGTTCAAACGCTATGGCAAGTTTTCCGATCTGTTCGGGCATAGGTTCTCTTGGCTTCACCAAAAGCGTGGTGTACTCTCGCCTGCATATCATCTTGGAAGATGAAGCTCCCGCCAGACGCAAATACTTGTAATTCGGGAATGTCCTTCTTCGGTCAAACTGTGGAGGGACTCTTGTGAGCCTAAATTTGAGAATTCGTTTTCTCCCAGGTCGCTATGCCGTTTCGCGTTTAGAGGCAAAAGAGGAAGTTCCCGCTTGGCTAAGCGGCCCAGGTTTCAAGGCCGTCATAGATTCAGATGACGAGTTAACTCTCGTCTGCCCTGAGGAACGCGTGCCGAGGGGGATCACAGCCGAGACTGGCTGGGCTTGCCTACGCACTATTGGCCCTTTCCCGTTCGACGCGGCTGGCATCGTTAAGTCCCTCATCACTCCGCTTTCTGACAACGGAATTGGTGTGTTCGTTATTTGCACGTTCGACGGAGAACATGTGTTGATCCCTGCAAGCGAGACGGACAGCGCAAAGCGTTTCCTCGAAATCGCCGGACACACGGTGGAAAATGACTAGAACACTTTTTCTTCCGGGGGCAGTCGGCAGTGCGGCATTTTGGAAGCCGGTGGCCAGGCACATGGAGCTGGATGGTGTATTTTTCGATTGGCCTGGCCTTGGTGATGAACCGGCCCGAACTGATGTCGGCAATATCGATGATCTTGTAACGATAGTATTGGATCGCATGAACGAACCGGTCAACATCGTCGCTCAATCGATGGGCGGCCTCGTTGCTATCAAAGCAGCATTGGCGGCACCTCAAAAGATAGTTCGTCTCGTATTGACAGTCACCTCCGCTGGCGTGCCTGTTGCGGACCTTGGCGGATCAGACTGGCGTTCTGATTATTTTCAAGCGTTCCCAAACGCGGCGCGTTGGATCGCAGAGCCGGTGGCCGACCTTTCTCGTCAGATAAGCTCAATTGTAGCGCCGACGCTCTTAATCTGGGGCGACATTGATCCAGTTAGCCCGGCTGCTGTAGGCAAGCGATTACAAGCTCTCCTTCCAGACGCAGACCTTCACGTCATTCCCGGTGCGGATCACGATCTGGCGCGGACCCATGCTGGCTATGCTGCCGAACTTATAGAACGACATCTGACGGCAACTCCCAAAAACACCCTAAAGGGAAACGGCTGATTTTAAGGCATAAAGCCGCGCTCTCACGCGGCTTTATCCAAGGCCACAAACGCCGTTGCGACAAGCTTGTTGTCGCGAAAATCCCGATTAATGCGGGAGTTCTTTTCCGGACTTTTACAAAGCAGCAGAATTGGCAGTTCTGCGACACCCGGAATGTCTCCTATTGGCGCTTCTGCGCCATGACTGTCAACTAAAGGCGGTCATCATCACTTCGCCGCCGCTTGTCTAAAGCAGACTCCAAATCATAAAGCCAAGCATCCAGCCAACAGAAAGTATGAAGATCGGGCGAAATATGTAAAGGCGCTGCCAATTCGTGAGATTGAGGCCTCTGACGTGTATCTTTTGATCGACCCTGAGCCGATCAATCCCGCTGTCGACAGTGAAATCTCCGCCATTTTCCCTGTAGAACCTGTGCTCAAGAATCTGAACCATTATCTGATTGCAAAATAGCAGAGCCATGGCTGCGAGCGTTGCGGATATAACGATGATTTCCAGAACTATCACTGTCCATATCCTTTTCTCAAGGCATGTAATGGCCCTAAGGAGACATCGAGGTGCGGAACCGGTCGGCCTGCATCCCATAACGTTGAATGCGTATCACCAACTCTTTTGCACAAGTTCGCCTGATGGAGCGCAAGCGTAAAACCCTGCTGTCGGTCCATATGCGTGGGTTGTTGCTAGAGCGAATGCAGGACGTGCCCCATCGTCAGGTGAGTGCCCCGGTCCGTTGCCTGTCATATCTGTCGACGTCAGACCGGGGTCCACCGCGTTAACTTTGATCCCTTCCCGATCAAGCTCCTTGGCAAGCTTGATGGTCAACATGTTCAGTGCAGTCTTTGAAGCGCAGTATCCGCCGAAACCGACCGTCCATGTTTCGCTCCGCATGTCCAAGGCATCCGTTAAAGAACTCAGGCCGCTACTCATCATAACGATCCGGGCTGCCTTCGATTTGCGCAACAACGGCAAGAAGGCTTGAGTGACGCGCATCACCCCGAATACATTGGTGTTGAACATCTGCTGCATCTCGTCAATTGACTCCTCGGCAAGAGACGGAGGCGGTCCAAACATGAGCCCGGCGTTGTTGACCAAAACGTCGAGACGCCCCACTTCACTCTCGATAGTTTTGGCGGCGCTAGAAACGCTCGCATCGTCCGTGACATCGAGTTGCTGTGCACGGGCGTCGACCCCGTTCCCTCGTAGTTCGCAAGCTGCCATCTCACCCCGTGAGATATCTCGGCATCCCAGCCAGACGGTGTGTCCGGCGGCCCCAAGCTGCCGCGCGATGGCGAAGCCAATTCCCTTGTTTGCTCCCGTGACGAGTGCAATGGGCGATGTGTGAGTCATGATGACGTCCCTGATCATTTCGATGTCAGAGACATACTACGAAATTCGTATTATTCAACCTTCGTATTTTGCGATTTGTTGGGTGAGCCTCAGAAATTCGGTTTGGTCAACGGGATCGAGGGCTTGAAGCATTGCTTTGCAGGAGGCTCGATATCCGTCAACATAGCCTGCAACCGCTTCCTTTCCCTTGTTTGTGATCGTGAGAGCCACCGACCTGCGGTTTGCCTC
>NZ_JXQV01000044.1 GCF_000834635.1 Agrobacterium tumefaciens | reverse complement strand
TTACTAATAGCTCGATCGACTTCTTCGTTCCCATTGATTATGTTCATCGAACGCAGTTCGATGATGACTTCTGTCCTCACGGCCAAAGGCCTGCGGACGGCGCGCGCCACGAGGCGCGACGGACTATCGTCCTGTAGGACGCCACGCTCACACTCGAGCAAGGCACCATACGGATAGGTCAAGTGAGACGTGTATATTAAGACAAAAAGTGGCTTTGCCACCCAGCTTCTCGAAACAACAGTTTCCATGTGAAAACATGGTCATTCGTTGCGTTTTGCCGACCTGGTGGTTATTG
>NZ_JXQV01000043.1 GCF_000834635.1 Agrobacterium tumefaciens | reverse complement strand
AAGAAGACGGCATAATCCGTGTTCTTGTAATGGCACAGCGGCAGGAAGCCGAGCTTGCCAAGTTCGGCATCGCGACGGTCGGTAATGCCAACTTCAGTCGGGCATTTCAGATCCAGATCGCCGTCGTCGCTGGAGAACACATGCATCGGCAGGTTTTCAACCTTGCCGCCGTTCTCCGCGCCGCGAATGGCCGTGCACCAGCCATATTTGGCGAAGGCATCGGTCAGCTTCGTTCCCATGACGTAGGAAGCGTTCATCCAGCAATACTGGTCGTGCGGCAGGTCACCATTCGGGGAACCATTCGTCTCATCATAGGCGAACTCGTCCACAGGATTTGTCTTCGGGCCATAGGGCATGCGCGCCAAAACACGTGGAAGGGCCAGCGTGACGAAGCGTGAGTCGTCGCTCTCGCGGAAACTACGCCATTTCGCATATTCCACCGTGTCGAAGATCTTTTCGAGATCGCGCGGCCGTGCCAGGTCGCGGTAATCGTCAAAGCCGAACATGTGCGGGCTCGCAGCCGAGATGAAAGGCGCAAAGGCGGCAGCGGCAATGGATGACGCGCCCTGGAGCAGCTGGATATCATCAAACGAATTGTCGAATTCGTAGTCGCCGATGATGGCACCCATCGGCTCGCCACCGGGTGTTCCAAACTCGTCTTCATAGATGGACTTGAACAGACGCGACTGGTCAAATTCCACAGCCTTTTCAAGATCGCGTCCCAACTCACGCTTGGATGCGTTGAGAACACGGATCTTTAGATTGACGCTGGTTTCGGAGTTCTTGACGAGATAGTTCAGCCCGCGCCATGTGCCCTCGAGTTTGGTGAATTCCGGGGATTGCATGATCGCCGAAAGCTGACTGGATATGGCCTTGTCGATTTCGGCAATGGCTTGGTTCAACGTAACGGTCAGGTTGCGATCGTATTTGACGGTGCCTTTCAGCGCCTGGTCGGTCAGCGTGCGCAGCAGGTTCTGGGCGCGATCGGGTTCGGTTTGGCGAGTGGCAGCGACAACCTTAGACAGCAGACCGCCGTCCTGTTCGGTTGTTGCCTGTGTCTCATTCTTCAGCAGGCTCTCAGCGCTCATTTTTCAATCCTTCCAAATGCGGCGTCTTTCGCCGCTAGAACAGGTGAAGCCCCGTGCGCCGGGGCCATCAAAGACAGGTTGAACTGCAGCGAATTACTGTGGTGCGCCATTTTTCTCTTTCAGTTCGGATACGAGCTTGCCGAGATCCGTCTTGTTCTGAAGGATGTCCTCCAACAGCCGCTCAAGGTCTTCGGATCTGTCCGCCTTGGACAGAAGGTCACGCAATTCGTTGCGCGCATCGAGCAGCGCTTTGAGCGCAGGCACCTGGTCGACAACCGATGCCGGAAGGAAATCGTCCATGCTTTCGAACTTCAGGTTCACCTGAATATCGGTGCCATCGTTCTGCAACGTGTTAGGAACGGCAATGTTCAGACCAGGTGTCATGCGGCGCATGACTTCATCGAAATTGTCGCGGTCGATCTGAACGAACTTTCGCTCACCGAATGGCTTTAGCGGCTGCGTCGGGTTGCCGGAAAAATCGCCCAGAACACCAACCACAAACGGCAGTTCCTTCACCACCATCGCGCCTTCGGTTTCCACCTCGTATTTAATGTGAACGCGGGGCTTGCGAACCCGCTCCAGCTTTTCGTGCACACTTGCCATTCAAACCTCCTTGATGCCTTTTGGGCATTGCTGACTGAAGAGAGCGCTCACGCTCCCGTGGTTTCACTATTTTCCGTTGTTCTCGCCGCCGGGCTTGATGCCCGCAGCCGTCAGCACAGCGTTGCGTGCCTGCGCCTCGGGTAAAAGCTCCGCGAGCAATTCTGAAAAATCCATGCGCCCCCTGCGAACCAGTGTTTCAATGGCCAGCGATATTGGAGAATGTGGCTCCATCCGGCGGAAATAACGCGCAACTGTAAGAAGAGTTTCAAAAGCTTCGTCACGTGAAGCGATTTCTTCGGGATTTTTTATCGCTGTTTTCTGAACCGCTGGCTGTGCTGGTGCGCCGCCATCCTCCGCTATCCGTGCAATCTCGCCGACGGCAGCAGGAATTTCGTCGCGCCCGCCAAGCGCGCGGATAGCGGCTGCGACCTCGATCAGGGCGTTGCGAATGTTGGAACTGGCAGGCGCATTCGCCCCGCATTTCTGCGAGAGGATCATGCTGATCTCATCAAACAGCGACAGACACGCATTGACCTGCGCAAGATGGGTCGACATGGCCGCAATGCCTGCTTCGGACGCCGCGTTATACAGCTCTTCCTTGCGTTTGGTTTCGGATGATCGTTGTGCCAGCTGGAAATCCCAAAGCGTGTTCTCACCGAATTTGCCGCCAGGAATGAGAGAGCTGAGGCGCAAAGGCTGAATGAGCGTTCCCTCGCTGCCAATGCCGTTCAAACCGGCAAAGGGTGCAAATCTTTCATCATCATCCTCGTCGCTGATAGAGCGGACCGAGTCCCACTGGTTGCAAAATATATCATATGTAACGCGGTAAACTTCACGCAGCCCGAGAAAGCCCTTTAAGCGTAGTTCTGCTTCAGCAAGCCATGCTAATATTTCAACGTCGCGACTTTCCGAATATATAATTTGCAATCCGAGATTGCTGACCTCTGTCCATTTATTAGAAACCCGAAGAACTTCTTGTGGTGAGACAGTGCGCTCTTCTGCTCTTGCTTGGTTTCTTTCGTCTTTAATTTTGTAATATAGTTCGCGAGTTCTTTGGTTGGAGCGAATATTTTCTCCACAATCGCCAAGGTATTCTTTAACTGAAATGTCTTCATTGAGATCCAAAGCCAGTTTATCCCCCGTAGAAAATGATAGTTCTGTGACAGTTACTTCCGTTACGTAAGGTTATTGATTGAACAGACTTATGGAAAATGAGGCATAATTGTGACCACCCCTTTTTAAACTCGTCAAATAAAAATGCAACTTTCGGCTAGACAAGCGAGTTTTAGCAACCTAACTATGCCACGTCACGTTGTGGAATGATCCAAACTGGAGGCTCGCTGCATGTCGCAAATTGATCTCAATCGCCTAGTAGAAGCGCTTGAGCCGGGGTTGCGCGTGTCGCTTGAAAGCGCTGCATCTATAGCTGCGCGGCGCGGTCATCAATTTGTAGATATTTCCCACTGGTTGTGTGCAGTTGTGGAATCGGACACCAACGCTGACCTTTTCCAGCAACTTCAGATACCGACAGACAAGCTCCAATCCGAGATTGATCGTGCTCTCGATGAGGCTGCGATTGGTGATGGGGAAGCACTGGCACTTTCGCAAAACGTGTTGACTGCAGGACGTGAGGCCTGGCTTCTGGCATCCCTGCAGGATGGCCGCACAAAGATTGCGCTGCTGCATCTTTTGCTGGCTTTGGACGAGGACGCATCGCTGCGCAGCATGGTCCGCGCCGCTTTTCCGTCGCTTAAACTCATGGATCGCGGCGCTTTAGAGCGTTTGCGAAGCGAAGATGTGTCGCAACCGACAGAAAATCGGACAGATCCAGCGCTCGGCGGTGCGGGCAAAGAGCAGAATGATTTCCTGCGCCTCTACACTCAGGACATGACCGACGATGCACGCACAGGAAAGCTGGATCCTGTCATTGGCCGTGACGACGAACTTCGCCAGATGGTTGATATCCTGACTCGCCGTCGGCAGAACAACCCTATTCTGGTGGGAGAGGCTGGCGTTGGCAAAACCGCAGTCGCCGAAGCTCTGGCGCTGGAAATCGTGTCAGGCAACGTGCCCGAAAAATTGCGAAATGTTCGGCTGTTGAGCCTCGATCTGTCGCTGCTTCAGGCCGGGGCTGGCGTTAAGGGAGAGTTTGAGAGGCGGTTGCACGGGGTGATTGACGCGGTAAAGCGTTCAACTGATCCCATCATTCTTTTCATCGATGAAGCACATGGTCTGGTTGGTGCGGGTGGCGCCAGCGGGCAGGGCGATGCAGCAAATATATTAAAGCCTGCACTTGCCAGAGGTGAAGTTCGGACTGTCGCCGCCACCACCTGGGCTGAATACAAGAAATACTTCGAGAAGGATGCGGCTCTGACCCGGCGGTTCCAACCTGTGCATGTGCGCGAGCCGGATGAAGCGACTGCCATTCGCATGTTGCGTGGTGTTGCGGATAGTTTTGTGCAGCATCACGGCGTCGTTATCCGTGATGAGGCGATTGTCGCCGCGGTGCAATTGTCCGCTCGTTACATGCCCGCCCGCCAACTGCCCGACAAGGCCGTCAGTTTGTTGGATACGGCATCTGCCGCTGTGTCGCTGGCACGCCAGACGCTTCCTGAAAAGCTGCGATCCATGGAGAATGAACGAACACTCCTTTCCACCGAACTGGAATGGCTGGCGCGTGAACCAGCAAGCGAGGACATAACCGCCCGCATTGATGCGATTAAGTCCGAAATTGGAAATCTGGACACGGCGATTGAAGGGCTGCACTCGCGCTACGACGCCGAAATCGCCGCGCTGAGTGTGCAAGACGACGGCAAGGGCGGCGCTGATGCTGCCAAAAAGAAGCGCAAAGCTTTGGCGATAGCCCCTGACAACAGTGACGAGAGGTTGGTCCCGACAGTTGTTGACCGGGAAATGATTGCCGCTGTTGTCTCGCGCTGGACTGGTATCCCCCTTGGTAAATTGCTGGCGGACCAGATTGAGAGTGCGAGATCGCTTGACCAGCGCATGAAGCAACGGGTTGTGGGTCAGGACTGGGCGATTGATCGCATTGCCGATGCCATGCGCGCTGCCCGCGCTGGTTTGTCCGATCCGCGTCGTCCGCCTGCAGTGTTCCTGCTGGTTGGCATGTCGGGCACAGGCAAGACGGAAACCGCGCTTTCGCTAGCTGACATGCTCTATGGCGGTAACAGCCACCTGACGACGATCAACATGTCCGAGTTCAAGGAAGAGCATAAGGTCTCCCTCCTTCTCGGCTCGCCACCCGGTTATGTGGGGTATGGTGAGGGTGGCGTTCTGACAGAGGCCGTTCGCCGCCGCCCGTTTGGCGTGCTGTTGCTGGACGAAATCGACAAAGCGCATCCGGGCGTGCAGGATATATTTTATCAGGTTTTCGATAAAGGCATGTTGAAAGACGGCGAGGGCCGGGACATCGACTTCAAGAACACCACCATTTTCATGACCGCGAACACAGGTTCGGAGCTGCTGACGGCACTCGCTGCCGACCCGGACACGATGCCGGATGGAGAGGCTCTGGAAGCGCTGCTGATGCCGGAACTGACGAAACAGTTCAAACCGGCATTCCTTGGGCGAACGGTCATTCTGCCGTTCATGCCTTTGGGGCCGGAGCAGCTTTCCCGTATCGTCGATATGCAGATCGCAAAGGTCAGCGGGCGCGTCCATGACGCCTACGGCACGGAGTTGGCTCTTTCAGATCGCGCCCGTGACGCGCTGGTCGGACGGGCGGGCTCGAGCGAAATTGGCGCACGCGCCATCGAAATCATGATTGGCAGGGATTTGTTGCCGCCACTCTCCAGCTTTTTCCTGGAAAAGGTCATCGCTGGCGAGAAGGTGAAGCGGATTACTGTCGATTTTGGTGAAAGCGGTTTCGACATCATTGTCGAAGCGGCTGGGGAAAGTGATGAATTCGCAGCAGCCAAAAAGGGTGCAGTGGATAAAGTTGCCGCGTCGGATGGGAAGTCCCGGCGCATGCGGCAGTAGTTGAGAGGCAAACACGACCTCGGAGCAAGAGGTCTTTCATTAGCTACAGGAGCATTAAGCATGCCAATTTATTTGCAGATCGACGGTATTCAGGGTGATGCGACTCACGAAGAACACCGCAAGTGGATGGATATCGAGGCCATTCACTGGAACGTATCCCGCAACATGAACACCTCTGCTGGTTCTGCTGCAAACCGCGAAGCCTCCGAGCCCACCATTTCGGAAGTTATTCTCACCAAGGTGAGCGACTCGTCCTCCACAAAGCTTTTCAGTGAAGCGTGCTCTGGCCGCCAGGGCAAGCTTGCGACGATCCATCTCGTAACGACAGGTGACCCAGGCAACACCTACATCCAGTACCTGCTGACGAACACACTGATCGCCAGCTACTCCGTCGATTCCAGCGGTGATCGCCCCGTGGAGACCATTAAGCTCAACTTCACCAAGATGGAAGTTAAGTACACGCCTGCCGATGAAAACAACACGCAGCAGGCGCCAATGATCGCTTCTTACGATCTGGCAACAACCAAGGCCGGTTAACAGATCGGTCCGGCCCGGCGCTTCCATGGCGCGCCGGGCCAGCTCTTGCGTCATCGCAGTTCCGACAGTTCGGATACGCGCAGGTTCCATTTGTGCCAGGTGTTTACCGTCCGCTCTCGGACGCTGCTGGGAGAAGTTATCAATGCCAAATTTCGCTGTTTCAACGGACTCTTTCGTCGTGCGCCCGGTGCGCGAGGATGAAGTCGTACCTGTTCAACGCATGGGGAAGGGTCCTGACTCATCCTATATGTCTCTGCCCGATGGGCCTCGCCAATTCAACTCTCGGATGGCTGCTGGCGGTGCCGTCGCTGCTGTCTTCAGCCAAATATCGGGCGGGGTCAATGAATACTCGCTATCGGTCTGGCTCAAGAAGTGGCTCAAGGCGAATGATGCCAAGATCAAGCAAGCTCTTCTCCAGAAGGGCCACGGCGCATTCGCTTTGCAGGTCAATTACGCCATCGGCAATTCCTTCGGTAATCAGGTGTTTATGTCGCGAGACATCTACCTTCTGGGAACCGCGCAATCCGGAAAAGAGATCGGCACCGTTTTGACGCCTGAGCTGATGTTTGGTCCAAAAATCGATGACGTCCCAAACAACGCGACGAAGTTTAAATACGCATATCTCGTCGGAGAGCGTCTCTAATTGCGTTGAGCCCGAGATTTTTGCGTATGTATAGCGGAGATAGACTGTGACCGAACAACCATCGTCGTCCGATTTCATCCAGGCCAGCCGTGTTTTGAAGGTCAAGTCGCCGCTTGGCGAAGACCAATTGCTGCCCGAGCGGATGGAAATCACCGAGGGTGTCTCGCAGCTTTTCGAGATACAGTTGAATGTCCGTGCCAAGAAAGAAGCGGTCAAGCCGGAAGAGCTGATCGGTCGATTGGTGGATGTGTCAATCGAGGTGCAACAGGGCGACGGCGACGAGGGAAGCGGCATCCGCCGCCCCTTCAATGGCTTGGTCACGGACCTCCATGAAGGACCACCGATCACCCGCGGCCTGCGCTCCTATTCCATGACCATCCGCCCGCAAATGTGGCTGCTATCCCGCCGCTCCGACTGCCGCATCTGGATGGACAAGACGTCGGTGGATGTGGTCGAGACGCTGTTTTCCGAACACGGCATTCCCGCCCCGGATACATCAGGCATCATCATAGTTCCGCCTGTGCAACACTATAGTGTGCAGTTCAACGAAGATGATCTGTCTTATTTACTTAGACGGTTCGAAGAAGACGGACTTTTTTACTGGTTCAGCCATTATGATGGCTCTCACAAGCTGCATGTGGCTGATACCGCCAATGGATGGCTTGGACCATCGCCTTCCGCTCAGGGCGAAGGCAGGGTGAGATTGGCACAAGGCTCCTCAGATCGCAACCACATTAACGACTGGGCTCGCCGCTTTTCCTATGTGTCGGGCCAGCGCGCAGGTGCCGACTGGAATTTCGAGACACCCGGCATGGTGCCAGGCAATATGACGCCATCACTGGTGCAGATGCCAGATGCGACCAAGCGCGAACTTTACGAATATCCCGCCCGCATCAAGACTGTGGAAGAGGCAGAGCGAGCACAAAAACTGCGGGCGCAATCCATCGAAGCCGACCACGATCGCGTCTTCGGCGGATCGACCTCTCGTATTCTCGAAGCAGGCCGCCGCTTCACGCCTTACGAGGTTGCCCACCCCGAACACGAATACGAAGAACACGTCATCATAAAAGCGAGCCACACCATTGTGGATCGCTCCTATGAGACCAACAGCAACGAGCCCGAATACCGCAACACCTTCGAAGCCATCCCCGCCCGCGTGCCTCTCACCCCGCACCGCACCACAAAGCGTCCGAAGATTGAGGGCACGCAGGTGGCTATTGTCGCAGGGCCAGAAGGTGAAGAAATCCATCCGGATCAGTATGGCCGCATCAAGCTATGGTTCCCGTGGGACCGCAAGGCCAGGAAGGATGGGACAGATACTTGCTGGGTCCGCGTCGCCCAAAACTGGGCAGGCTCTACCTGGGGCGGTCAGATCATACCTCGCATCGGCATGGAAGTGATGGTTGCGTTTGTGGATGGTGATCCGGATAGGCCTTTGGTGACGGGGGTGGTGCCGAATGCGCGGCAAACGGTGCCGTATTCTTTACCGGCGAATAAAACCCGAAGTACTTTTCGAACACAAACTCACAAAGGCGAAGGTTTTAATGAGCTCTCATTTGAAGACGAAAATGGTCGTGAAGAGATTTACCTCCACGCTCAAAGAGATCATCGCATTCACGTCGAAAACTCTAGAGCGAAACGTATTGATAACAATCAAGCTGAATCTATAGGTCATAACAAGACGATAGAGGTAGGAAATAACCACGATGAAGTTATCGGAGGTAATATGACGCTCATGGTCGGCCCGAACATTTTACAACGAAGTGTGACGTCAGCGATGGGGCTAATGCGTAATGTAGGAGGTGACCTTGTTAGTGATAAGCTGGCCTCCTTTACGGATAAACTTGGTTTCCTCTCGGCAACTGCCATGGGTGAAGGCAACATGATCATCGGCGTCGGAAAGAATAAGGCGGAGACGGTTATGGTCAGTTCCACAGAAATCGTTGGAGGTGTCAAGACGGTGTCGGTGGGAGGTGGCTATCAACTTTCAGTTCAAGGAATCGAAAATAAGTCTGTCCTCCTTGGCGCATATGAAGAGGTTGGCCAAAATAAAAGTGTTGTAGCTGGAAGGATGATGGAATTTATATGCGGTAAATCATCAATTAGACTTAAAGAAGACGGAACTATTACTATAGAGGGTGTTCACATTGTTGTAAATGGAAATAGGATTGATTTGAACTAATGGGATATTCAGATGGTTTCTTTGCTAGACGAGACCCTGAGCGGCGAGCATTGAGAGACGCCACTAGGACTAGATTTTTTTCAGATCTCGGAGTTGAGCCAAGCGGTGATCCGTTTTCTCATAGTCACACGGATGCCCAAAATACTCTTGTTGAAAAATTACTGATGGATGCAAGTCGAGATCTTGGGGCGGATAACGAGGCTGTGAAGATCATGCTGTGCTCGATTCGGAACATTGGTTTTGGTGATCAAGGAGTGAGACAAAACCAATGTAATTTATTGTTTTCTGCGCTTTCACCCACAGCATTTGCTGAAATGTTTTTTGTAAATCATTGGGGCAATCAGTCAAGCGAAGCGGTGGAGAGTGCTTGATGGGAAGTTTATCGGCACCGGACGCAGGAGTACCTGATACATTTCTCCAAGATAAGTCTTGCGGCCAGCTTGCTGATGATAAGCTAACGGAGGCAAAGGCTCGGATCATTTTTTTAGGGCTTTTAGCCGGTATCGGCGATGACCGAGAAATTCAAGCGGCAAGAAGCTCCTTAAAAGAAGCCGTCATGGAGGTCCAAGGTTTGGGTCTCGACGATGCTGATCAGCGTAAGAAAGTTTTGGAGCTACAAAAGGAATGGTATAATTTAAAATACGGTTCGCTGCCGGATGGAATGTCTGCTGCTCAACGGGATCAAAAAGTAAAGGATATCGATGCAGCAATAAGTGGTATGCCGGTCGTCAATAAATGGACGCCCGTAGGTGTAGCTGACCGACTTGAGCAATGGCTAAAAAGTTGGATCGATGATTTTAGAAAATACTATGATGAGGTCAAAGCTCTTATAGAGGCTGATAGGTGGGGGGCCGCAGTTTGCAAGGTGGGGCTCGATATCACATTTATCGTTGCTGAAGAGGTCTTAGTTTGGGGGGCGACAGCCTTGGTAGGTGCTGCCGGAGGTGCGGCTGCGGCTGTAAGTGTGCATATTTCCGCTAGAGTAATTGCTAGAGGCTCTAAACTAGCTTCCATAATCGTTCGTGCACGCAAGTCCCATGCGGTCAGCCTGCCTCATAAGGCAGGTCATGACGTTAATTTTGGCCAGATTGATACCGCTAAACCAAAAGATTTAACGATTTCGAAAATCGATGACGAAGTAGGAATGGGAGGAGCGGGCGATGACCATGAGCCAAGTACGATGGGAAAGAAAATAATTGATGCGCGCCTTAAAAAACGCGACGAAGTATACGACCGGGTTACGGGCGGCCTTTCTCACAAGGACTTAGATTTGGCAGCTAAAGAAGGATACAGTCCGGCCCAGGTATCCGCGCGACAAAAACTATACGATGCATTTGCTCAAGAGTACGGGGACGGCACATCCATCAACAAAGGCATGGATTGGAGCAAGCCTATGCGGATAGTAAAAACTCCGCCTCCGAGTAAACTAGCCATGTGGCGAAACGAGAATGATATGGATCGGCACGGGAATTATTACGACCCGAATGCTGGTGCATCCACTCCCGATCAATCGGGCATTAACTCAGTTGGTCGTCATATGGGGATATTTAAGAACGAAAAACCTGGATTGGCTTTCGAGGGGTATGGCGCTCCAATAACCGATACATGGTCAGTTCATGGCGTAAACAGTTCTCGCAACACTCAGGGTGGGACAAGGCAGTTTTACGTTCCAGACGAATTTAAGCCGGAGCCAGCCGATCGCATCGGGAATTTACACAACTGGCGCGATCTGCCGGGTAATAAACCTTGGGTGAAAGCTGAAAAAGATAAATCCCTAAGGTACGAGCTGAATCCTACGAAGGGTTACCCGGTTTGGTATTATGACGGTCCTCCAATAAAGGAAATCGGCGGTGAAAGATAATCGAATTCCTAACAGTGCAAATACCTTAATACGAGATGACAGCGATGCTGACAAAGTTATCCGGAATTATCTTGCTTGCGATAATCAAACTGTGGAAGGTTCAGGCGTTGAAGGGATGCTGTTGTTGCTCAGAGATTGCTTGCAGCAAGGAATAAATTTTCGCCAAAAATTAAGGGAGCGCTTTTTTATTGAGTGTTATGAAGCTTTAGATGGTGCTGCGAATTTATCAACTGACCTTTATACTGCGTTCACGTACGTCGTTAATAAAATAGAGAAGAATGAGTTAGATGCCGACTACGATCCAGTTTTTTACTATATGATCGAATTCGCCGGTAATTGGTTTCATAATAACGAGAATTTAAAATCTGTACGTGAAAGTAATTCTAGGTCAGTATTTTCATCGTACTTTGGAAATATAAGAAATTCTGTCATTATATACAGGATTTTAGAAGAGCCTAATGATCAATACACGAAGGATAGTGCTAAGGAAACTGAAGTAATTGCTACCTCAGTTTTGAGAAATTATTATAATATTCCTTTTTATATAGCATATCATCAGGAGGCGTGGGGCGAAGCGGCTACGCTTGCACGCGCCGTATATGATTATGTCTTTGATCCCTCTGCCCGCGGTCGGCCTTCGAATTTACTTCCAATATCTGGAGAGTTGACGATCAATTGGCGCCGCAACGCGGACTGGATATTTGATCCTGCAAATCGTCATTGGCTGACTTCCGGTGTCGAAAACACAGACCAAATTGAGCCGCGCTTTCTGACGAGTGGATACATGATGTAACTGAGATTCGGAGATGATGATGCCCCCAGCCCACCGCCGCACTGACATAGGCTCCGGCCACTCCTGCCACTTCCCGCCAACTCTGGCCACCGGCGGCAGCCCCAATGTCTTCGTCAACAACAAGCCGTTGATGCGTGTGGGTGATGCCTATGTGCCGCATGGTTGCCCGGTGTGCCCGGAGCCTGTCCATGGGCGCAAGTTAGCTGCTGGGTCATCCACCGTCTTCATCAACGGCAAGCCTGCCGGGCGCATCGGCGATGCTATCGATTGTGGCGGGCAGGCGCAGACGGGTTCGGCCAATGTCTTCATCGGTGACGAGGGCGGTTCTGGCTCGGGAGGTGCGGGCGGGACGGAATGTCAGAATAGCATGGCTTCTCAGTCGATGCCGATGGTGCGAGGATAGATTTCATGACACCTGATGCCATTGACGAGACCCAGCTGTCTTCAGTCGCTCAGGCTTTGCTGAAAAGCGTTTCCGAAATTGCCTCCGATCCAGACCACCGCGTTTACGTCGTCATGGACGGTTCGCAGTTTGATGATCTTCCCAAACTGTTGAAGGCAGCCAATGTCTCTCACAGGCCGCTTTATCGTTACGCAGGTGGTGACTATGCGGTTATCGTCGGAGGTCCATGGCTGATCGACCCGTATCAAGCCGCGCTCCCCAAAACGATTGACCAGACCTTGGTCGACGAGGGCGCAGACGACATTTCTGATGAGGAGCTTGAGGCGCACTCTGCCGCCCTTTCTGCAAATATGGTCTCGGCGCTTGAGGCGGGTGATGCGACCGGCGGCGGAATGCTGCCTGCACAGTTTAGTCATGACCCGGGTTTGGTCATCGAGCGTCTTCGGCAGATCGTGATGCTTTGCGATGGAAAGCCTGCGGCTGTTTTCTGGGCGGGTGAAAGGTCTTTGAATAACGAGCATCTCTACAAACACCTGCGAGGGCTTAACCGCATATCCGTGCCGAAGGTATGGAAGGATAACCAGCTTACACATGAGGGGCCGCGCGTCAGGAATGAGGATGAATTTTCCGCCGCAGGCGACGATGTCCCGAGGGAAGATTTGACCAATGGTGGGCAGGAGATGGTCATCTTCAGACATGCGGATGCGAATGTGATGATGCAGACGATCCCGGCTCTGGATGAGGTCCAAATAGCGCGCCTGTTTGGCCCGGCGACACAGCTTATCTTCGCCCCCGGTTTGGTCTGGGGCGGAGGTGTCAAGCGGGCACGTCACGCGGCGAATATTAAACCTCCCCTTGGATCACTCCAGTTTGATCCTGCAGCGATGCAGGCGATGAGTGCCGCAAGGTTGGAAGTATCCCGACAGCGGGTCATGGCCTATCTGCGAGAAGCTGACCCTGAAAACAATAAGCTTTCCGATGCAGATCTACGCAAGAAAACATTGTTTTATGAGGCAGATGGCAAGGAAATGGGGCTGAGGTCAGAAGGAGCGCATGCGCGCTGGGCGTTTTTGATGTCGTCCACTGATGGTGAAATAGGCCAAGAGCAGGAAATAAGAAAGGCCGTGAAGTCTTCGGCCGATCCGGATCAAACGTTGGCCGAAATTATGGACGGGATGGTGCGAATTGGCCAGTCTGAAATCCAAGGCAAACGAATATCGGGGAGCGGTTAATGGCTCTTCCTCTCGTTATACCGGTGGCCGTTGGATTAGGTCGTCTTGCCATGCTCGGCTACCGTGCATATCAGGGCTACAGGGCTGTTCGCACAGCGCAGGCAGTCACAGCGACTGCGGAGGCTGCTCTTGCGGCTGAACGAGCAAGAAAAGCAGCGCAATTGGCTCAGGCTGCCGCGATGGCTCAACAACTTGCCCAGACCAAGGCGCGAGATGAGCCATGTGATGACTGCCCGTGCCACGGCGTCGTCGTGATATCCAAAGGGAAATATCCTGAATCGGCGCAGCACATACTGGATGCCCAGGCGGCGGGAAAGCCGGCAACCTTGACAATCGACCGACCGAATGCTGCCATGCGCAGGACGGCGGCAACCGGTACGTATCCCCGAGAGGCTGGGAAGCAGCCCGATGAATACCCTCCTGCCATGTTTCTGGAGGGTGGGGCTGGCGCAAGTGTAAGAAACGTAACCGCCGGTGACAACATGGGAGCAGGTGCTTCGATGGGCAACCAGCTTCGAAAGTATCGTGATGGCTGCAAAGCCACAATTACTGTTGGACCGTGAATATGGCAGAGATTTTTCCTCTTTTTATAAGCTATCAGCAACTGGCAGTTTTCAATGACGGTCTCGACAACCCTTTTAATGATTGGAAGCCGCGACACGTCTCGCAAGGATTTTCCTGGCGCGCCGAAAGCGTTTCCTTCAGAGTGCCGGAAGGTGAGAACTACATCGTGGAAGTGCTTCAGGATTCGGACGTATCGGCCCTGGTCGGTGAACCGACGCGTATCATCCTGACGCCATTTGTTCGGATCAAAGACAATTCCGTTACCGTTGGCTCCATCACTGAAGAAAGCAGGGTCTCGATTGAAGAGGCCGCGAAATATCAATTGTTTTTTGAACTGCTGCCTCGTGGCGTTTACGAGGACAAGCAGTTCGAGCACGGCATTCGGCTCAGATTTGTAAAAGACGATAATCCTGTCTTTGAAATCCGCAAAGCAGATGATGAAATGGATGTGTCGTCTGACTTGGAGTTGGTGGCTCAACCAGCGGAATAGTTGTCTCTGGCTGATCTACACAATTCATGTTCCCATGTTCTGAATATAATCTCTAGCAGTGAGATTTTTGCTGTGTTTACGGAATTTGATTTAACGACACTGCATACCCAACTTGTCGTTCAACACGCTGATCTGCAACTGCCGGGCTTGCTGTGGGATGATGATCACGTGGATCAAGGCTTTGCCTGGTCTGAAGGTATTGTAGGTTTCGGAGTGCCGGATCACGATGGGCAGTGCTTTCTTCGAATTGATGTCTCTGACGAACTAAAACTGGATGCTGGCGGTGAGTGGGCGGTTCGGGTTCCTTTCGAGGTCGACTCACTCTTAAAGATTGGCACGGTGACAAATATGCGTGACGTCTTCGTGCCAAAAGGCCTTTATGGCCTAGTGTTTCAAGCTCTGCCCGGCTCTGCAATGGCGCGCGCGGGATATACCTATGTTCTCTTGCTAACGTTTATAAAGTCTGCCGATCGATCCTTTGAAATTCTAAAGCAGGGAAGACTTGGCACTGACAAGGCGTCGCGGCTGGATGCGCAACGCACTTGACAAGTCGTATCTGCTTTTGCACCTCTGGTCCGATCGGATCGAGTGTGTGCGCTTCCTCAGTCGGTTTCCACCACACTCTTTTCCCGCCACTTTCTAAACCGTGGCATCAGAAGGGGTGTGAGCAGGACTGCTGCAGCCATGACCCAAAGAGCGATAGAAATTGGGCTGGACCAGAGGATCGCCACGTCACCCGCAGAGAGGGAGAGTGCCCGCCTCAAGCTCTGTTCCAGTATTTTTCCAAGAACGAGCCCGAGAATGAGCGGTGCCATGGGTACTCCGAACCGTCTCAGGAAATAGGCTCCGACGCCAAGCACGACCATCAGCACCAGATCAAACGTGGTCGATTTGCCGGAATAGACGCCGATGGTGCTGATGACCACGATGAAGGGCACAAGCACCCAGGCTGGCACGGACAGCATTTTTGCAAACAGGCCGACCAAGGGAATGTTGATTGCCAACAGGATGATGTTGCCGATGAACAGTGACGCAATCAGGCCCCATACCAGATCCGGCTGCGACCGAAAAAGGGCAGGTCCCGGTGTGATATTGTAGAGAGTGAGCACACCGAGCATGATGGCGGTGGTCCCAGAACTTGGAATGCCGAGCGTCAACATGGGAATGAAATTGCTGTTCGACGCGCTGTTATTAGCGGCTTCAACGGATGCGAGGCCGCGCATATCACCTTTACTAAACCTGCTGCCTTCAGGATCACTGCGCTCTACCACGCGCTTTTCGGTCGTGTAGGAGAGTGCAGAGGCAACCGTTCCACCGGCGCCGGGAAGGATGCCCACGAAAAACCCGATTAGAGATCCACGCAGTGTTGCAGCATTGGTGAACTTCATCTCTGCACGGTTGAAAAGCGGTCGCCCAAGCTGCTTGATGCGCGGGGCGGCTCCACCTTTCATGCTCTCAAGCATGATCAGGAGTTCGCTGATGGCGAAGAGACCGATGACGACGGTGGCAAACTGGACGCCATCCACGAGATTAGGTGAGCCGAACGTATAGCGATAGACGCCGGAATTTGCGTCAATGCCCACTGTCGAAATTGCAAGGCCAAGCATGATGGCGAGCAGTGCCTTGACCGGCTGGTCAGTCAGCAGGCCGGTGAGGCATGCGAAGGCCAACACCATCAGCGCAACATATTCGATAGGGCCAAAGGCGAGCGCCCAACGCGCAAGTACAGGGGCCGCCAGTACGATACCAACGGTCGCGATCGCCGAGCCGACGAAGGACGTCCAGGCAGATAGCGACAGAGCAATACCCGCCTTGCCCTGCCGTGCTAGCGGATATCCTTCGATGGCGGTCATGACCGCCGAAGCTTCGCCGGGAACGTTCAGAAGAATCGCACTGATTCTGCCACCATATTCCGAGCCGATATAGATGGCGGCCATCAGGATCAGCGATGACTCCGGTGTAAGGCCGAGTGCAAATACAACGGGTACCAGCATGGCAACAGCGTTGATCGGCCCAAGTCCGGGCAGTACGCCAACCATGGTCCCGACAACGGCTCCAATCGCTGCCAGTAAAAGATTTGTTGGCTGCAGCGCAATGCCAAAGCCATGGCCCAAATAAGACAGGGTTTCCATCAGATCATTCCCCCTAGGGGTCCAACAGGCAAGATAACGTCAAGAACTTTGTCGAAGAGGAGGTAGGATGAAACGGCAAGCAGCACACCTGTGATCGCGCCCTGCCACCACAGCGCTCCAAACACCATCGCAATCGGAACCATCATCACCGCTGTCGATAGGACAAAGCCGAGTGGCTGGAAAAGGAGAGCGTAGGACATAAGGCAAACAGCAAGAACGAGGATCGGGCGGCTGATGCCCGATCCTTCTGTCGTATCCGCTTGCCCGGGTTTCAGCACTAGCAGCAATCCGCATACCGCAATGACGCCCGCGGCCATCAATGGAAATGCGCGTGGTCCTACCGGTTCGTAGGCAAATGGCGCTTGCAGATTGTAGCCATAGGCTATCATGAAAACGGCCAACGCTAGCGCTGCGACGCCGAGGAAGCGATCCTGTGTCATCGTTGCAATCCTACTTTGTCGTCAGGTCAAAGTCGGCTGCGAGAGTTTTATATGCGGCGACCTGTTTGTTGACGAATGCAGTGGTTTCGTCCGCCGTCATCGGCAATGGAAACAGATTACGTTCCTCGAGAAGTTTTGCGTATTCCAGTGATTTCATGGTCGCGGCAAAAGCATCGCCCCACCATTTGTAATCCGCATCGCTAACCTCTGGTCCGACAAAGAAGCCGCGTGCGATGGGCCACTTGATGTCAAAACCCTGCTCGACAGCGGTTGGCACATTGGCAAGCTTCCCGGCAAGGCGCTGCTCGGAGAAGATGGCGAGAAGTTTCAGCGGTGCGCCGCCATCGATTGCCGCCTGGCTGTCACCGACATCGTTCATGCAGACGTGGACATGGCCGCCTTGAAGAGCCGTCGCGCAATCACCGCCGCCTTCGAACGCCACGAACCGCATGGCTTTGTAATCAACGCCCGCAGCCCGTGCTGCCATGGCCGCTTTCATCCAGTCCTGGCTGCCGATAGTGCCGCCTGCACCGATGATGACAGATGTCGGATCGGCTTTGATGGCAGCCATCAACTCGGTGAGGGATTTGTGTGGGCTGTCCTGTTGCACGACGACAGCGCCGTAGTCGGTTCCAATATTGGCAACCCAGCGAACATCTTTTTCGGAATATGCGCCGAATTTCCCTTGGGCAATATTGAGAAGCGAGCCGGCAGAGAAGGCAACGATGGTACCGGGTTCTGCGCGGCGCTGGCCAACGATGGCATTATACGCAACTGCGCCAATGCCGCCCGGCATATACGAGACGCGCAATGGTGCCTTGAGTGCACCAGACTTCTGCAGGGATGCCTGGGCGAGCTTGCAGGTAATATCGAAACCGCCGCCAGGCTGTGCCGGTGCGATGCATTCAGGTTTTGCGGGTTCCGCAAGCGCGATAGTTGGACTAGTGAAAACAGCAGATAGAATAGCGGCCGCGGACGCTGCGCGAATATAGGCGCTCATAAAAATCTCCTCCGGAAATCAAGAATGCGGACCTCCATCCGCATTGCTTCCGCTATATCTGATTGCAGCTTTCAATCAGCTTTCAAAGCGGGGACGAGTCAAGATTTGGCAAGGAGATGCAGACGATGAGCCCGCTTTTGTCTGCGCGATTGCGCACCTCCATCGTTCCGCCGGACGCACGTGCCACGGTCAAGGCAATTGCCAGACCAAGGCCGCTGCCATCGCCAGACCTCTTTGTGGAACCCCGTCTAAACCGGGTGCCGGCATGGGAAATCTCTTCTTCGCTCATCCCTGGACCCTCGTCCATGATCTCGATGATGGCATGTTGCTCGTCGGTCAGAAGTCGAATGGAAATGACGGATTTAGGTGGCGCAAAAGCAATCGCATTATCGATGATATTAACGAGTGCCTCCTGAAAAGTCCGGCATTGGCGCGAACATGCACAGTGTGGGGCGGTGGGTCGAACACACATTCCATGCGTCGGGCACGGATTCGAGACCACAGCATTCGAACTGTGTCAGCTATGGTCTCTTCAAGAGATATCCGTTCCTGCGGATATGTGTCGTAGCCATGGGATGTTCGCGCGCGGGCGAGCGCCAGAAGCTGGTTCGTCGTGCGCACGGAGCGGTCGAGCACATCGCGTGACGAGGTCAGCGTCTTTCGAACCTCGTCCAGATCCGTCTGATGGAGCGCAACATCGATCTGTGTTCTCAAGATTGCCATTGGGGTTCTGAGTTGGTGCGAGGCATCGTCCAGAAAGCGCCGTTGCTGATCGGCCTGCTCGACATTGCGCTGCATCAGCCGATTGACCGCCTCCACCAATGGGCGCACTTCAAGCGGCAGAGACGCGACTTCAATGGATGTCAGATCGTCCGGTTGTCGCTTGTCGATTGCTTCACGCAGCCGGTTGAGTGGCTTGACTGCCGCATAAACACCGACAGCCAGCAGAACGGATAGAGCCACAATGACCAGAAGGTCACGAAGAATGGCGCGTGTGATCAATTCATTCTGAAAGCCGAGGCGCGATCCTTTTGTTTCGGCAACCTGAATGATGATCTGCGTACTGTCCGGCGCCTTTGACGAAAGAGGGCGCTTCAGTGAACCGAGCCGGATTTCCTGACCAAGATAGGTCTCATCCTGAAACCGCAGTTCGCCTTTGGCAAGGGCTGGAGCAGGTGGAAGCAGGACATCGCCGATTTGAACCAGGCCATCATCGGTATAGACGTTGAAATAGACCGCGCCCTGAGCCGTCAGCTCGAAAAATTTGAAAAGCTGGTAAGGCTGTTCAACGCCCACGCCCCCGCTTTCGGTAGAAATATTGGCGTCGATGGCCCGTATTGCACCGGCCAGAGAGCGATCATAGGCACTGTCTGCAAGTTCGTTGATTGTGGTGGCGCTGAACCAGAGCGTAGACACCATGCCAAGCATCAAAGCGGGCAAAGTCCACATGACCAGCGTGACAATCAGTCGGCGACCTGCTTGCCCTCTCACGTCGGGTCGACCTCGAGAACATATCCGAGGCCCCTCAGGGTGCGGATGTGAACATCATCGCCCAGCTTCTTGCGAAGGCGGTGGGCGATGACCTCCACAGCGTCCAATTGGATGTCGACATCGTAGGAAAACATCCGGTCGATGATTTTCTGTTTCGACATGGGCTCTCCCGCATGTTGAAGGAGTATACGCAGCATCGAATGCTCCCTCGGTGTCAGTTCCAGTGGCTCTCCATGAAGGGAAAAACGCTGTTCGGAAGAATGGTAGCTCAGCGGACCGGAGGAAAATGTGCCAGCGTTCTTGCCATGCGAGCGGCGCACGAGAGCCACCAATCTCGCCTCCAACTCCTCGACAGCGAAAGGCTTTGCAAGAAAATCATCGGCGCCCTGATGAAGGCTTTCTATTCGTTCGGCCAATGTGTCTCTTGCTGTGAGGATAAGCGTTGGCGTGGCATCTCCACGCGCCCGCATAGTCGATAGCAACGACCGACCGTCCATTTCAGGAAGCCCCAGATCTAGGATGACCGCGTCAAATTCCTCTGTCTGGAGGCGCTGGTTGGCGATGGCCCCATCTTCCGCCCACTCAGTCATGAAGTTATAGCGAGCCAATGCTTTCAGAAGCCACTCCGCAAGCTCGGTATCGTCCTCAATCAGCAATATCTTCATCAACAGCTCCGCTTGACCGGGATGATAGTGCCTAAGCTTTTCGCGTTCTAAGCAACGGATTTATTCGAGCAATAGTGCTGAGAGATTACAATCGCTTCCCTGCCCACAGTTCGGCGTGTTGGCGCATGCAACCTGCCGTTGGCGGTCGATCAATTGCAGGCGCTCAGTATTTCTTTTTTTTGATCGTTTTATTGCCCTTCGGCCCGCTGGCGACGGGTGTCCTGTCGCGATTTTCGGATAAAAGACTGCGCCAGCGTTTCACACGGTCGCCATCGAGTTCGCCGTTTGCGACAGCAGCCTGAACGGCGCATCCGGGTTCATGAGCGTGGGTGCAATCGCGGAATCGACACAATGGGGCAAGTTCCGTGATTTCCGCAAACAGGGTATCGATACCGTCGCTGGCGTCACTGACGAAAAGCGTTCTAATGCCTGGCGTATCGATGATCCAGCCGCCATTGGACATGGCATGCAGTGATCGTGCCGTTGTCGTGTGGCGTCCCTTCGCATCCTGCTCGCGGATGGTCCCGGTCTTCTGCATTGCGTCCGGTCTAAGGCCTGAAAGCGTGTTGACAAGCGTTGACTTGCCAACGCCCGACGAGCCGACCAAAGCCAAAGTCTGACCTTCACCACACCACGGCCGTAACGCGGAGGCCGCATCGGCTGAACGTGCATTCAGGACGATGACGGGCAGATCGCGCTGCAGCGCTTCTGCCTGTTGTTGAAACGTTGCTGCGTCGTCAGTGGTGTCAGCCTTGGTCAAAACGATAACAGGATTTGTCTCAGCCTGATTGGCCATGACGAGATATCGCTCCAACCGTGTGAGGTTGAAATCTGCGTTGCATGACGTGACAATCAACAGCGTATCGATGTTGGCTGCGGCAAGCTGGTGGCCGTGACCGCCCTCCAGCCGACGTTGGAACACGGATTTTCTTTGCAGCCGCAGAACGAACATGCCCGTTGCAGGGTCAGTCAGCACCCAGTCTCCCACCGCAAAATCTGCGGTGTTGGAATTGGGAGGCAGATCAAGTTCGACTTGCCCGTTGACATTTACAGCTTCAATCCTCGCGCGGTGAACAGAGGCAATGCGCGCGGGTATCAGGTCCACCTGATCTGGCTTGACCTGATCTGCGAAGAAATCTGACCATCCCAGCGTGTCCAGTGAGAGTGGCGGGTTGGAAAGGGCCAAATCGTGATCCTTGTTATCGAGCGCGCAGGGCATACGGCATGATTGAGCTGTTGATGCTGCGTTCTATACTGAAAACAGAGCAACTGCCACAGACACAGCGCCGTTCTCATCATCTAGCAAGATGTTTGCGCAGAAGATCAGGTTGTCGCCGTCGGGCACTCCGCTGTACAGCTTACTGAATGTCCAGCAGGCGCTCCAGATATCGACGCTCGATTTCACCGGGCGGGTTGTTGCCCAGCTTCTCTCGGATGGCTTCCAGTATTTCGCGGGCGCGTTGAACGTCGATCTCGTCCGGTACACGCACCTGGTTATCGCCGAAATCCGGGCCATTGTTTTCGCGGGGTCGTCCAAGAGGATCGCGACCGTTCTGGCCGCCCTGTCCCATCATGCCTTCCTGGCCTTGGCCGGGCTGCTGGCCCTGCTGGCGCATCGCCTGCATGATTTGGCCCATCATATCCTGCGCGCCTTGGCGCAGGGCATTCATGGCGTTACCCTGTCCTTCGACAGCCTGTTCGCCTTGTCCATCGCCAAGCGCCTGGCCTGCACCCTTCATTTCCTGCTCGGCCTTGCCGAAATTCTGACCGGGCTCCATTCCCAGATCCCGCAGACCCTGCTGCAATTCACCCAGCTGCTTTCCAAGCCCATCCTGCTGCTGGCGCAGCTTCTTCAAGGCTTCACGCAACTGCTCGGCCGTCATCTGGTCGGTCGGGTTCTGCTGTTGCTGGCCCTGTTGGCCATTCTCACCCATTTGCGGGTCGCCACCTTCTTGCGCCCCAGGCTGATCGCCTCGCTGCATGCGATCACGCAGTGCCTGATCCAGCTTGAAGGTTTCGTCCATCAACTTCTGCTGTTGCTGCATGATCTCGCCAAGCTTGTCTATTTGCTGGCGCAACTGGCTGTTCTGTTGCTGCTGTTGGCCTTGCTGCCCACGCTGGGGACGACCGGCCTGAAGATTGTTCATCATGCGCTGCAATTGCGAGAGCATTTCCTGTGCTGCTTCGCGGTTACCAGAACGGGCCAAATTTTCGATCTGGTTCATCATATTTTCCAGATCGCGCTGACGCAGAACATTTTGCGCCTGCTGGTTCATGTTGTTCTGCGGAGCGTTCTGCATGCGTTGCGCAAGTTCACGCATGAACTCGTTCATGGCGTCGCGAAGCTCCTGCATCAGCTTAGCGATCTCTTCGTCGCCCGCTTTGCGATCCATGGCATCCGCGAGGGCATCCTGTGCATCGCGCAGTCGCTTCTCGGCTTGTGAAAGATCACCGTCTTCAATGCCGAGTGCGATTTCCCACAGGTAATCGGCGGTGTTTTTCAGCATCTCCTCATTATAGGCAAGCTTCATGCGTGTTTGCGCAGACTGCAGAAGAAGGTAATGCGTGGAGTTTGGAATTGTCTCGGCAGGTCTCATGCCCACGGCTTCGTTAAAAGCGACTGCTTTGGGCATCTGGCGTGTGTCGAGTGAAAAGATCTGGCGCTGTTCGACGATGGATGCGGCCAGAGGCTCTGAAAAATTCCTGCCGGGAAGCGTCAATTCCTGTGTCGGGCTACGACCGATTTGTCCGGCGCCATCGGTCGCGATAAGGGTTATCCGCACCCTTTTGCCAGCCATCGGGTGTTCTGTCAGGTTGCGACTGGTCACACCCTTCATGTCACGGGGATTTTGGCGTGGCAGGTCCAATTTGAATTCTGGCGGGGGATAGAGCGGCGTGGCGCCTGTTTCGACGCCAATGGGTTCAATCACCGCATGGGCCTCACGAATGCCGTAGTCATCCTTGGCGGTAAAGCCGATTTCCAGTGCACCATTCACCGCACGGCGCGGCAGATTGTCAAACGCGATCGTCGGAGTTTGATCAGGGATGATATTGAACTGCCAACGCTGGCCATTCGCTTCCACCAAGCCGCTTTCTGACACATCCATGCCATAGGTCCGTGGTGCGCGTGGCGCAGAAGCGTCCTTGGTTTCAGCTGTCGCGACGGTCTGCGCATCGGCCTTTTCAGCGCCTTCGGGGATAAGCGTTTTCACCTCTCCACCCACATCCGGCTCAAAGGTAATGACCTCTTCGCCACTCCCGCCTGTCATGCGAATGGTGAGCCTTGAGCCCTGCGGAAGAGAGACTACATCATTTGTTGCGGCATTGCTGCCTGTGAGGAAAATGGGCGCGCGTCCGGTGTAGGAGGGCGGAGTGGCCCAGGCGTCGAGGCGAATATCTGGGTTGGTCAGCCCGCCTGCGGGACGGTTCCGGAAGGCATCGATAAAGTCCCCGGCACCATTTGAGAACGAGAAGCCGAAAGCCGCAAACAGCACAAGCGCTGGAATGGCGCGCAGCGCCATAGGGTCTTGGCGGGCGATGTCAGGCCTTGGCGGCCCCGCATCAAGCTCCGCAATCCGCTTTGCCATGCGCAGCTGGTGCTCTTTCCAAAGGGCCTGCGCAAATGGTGTATCGAATGCGGGTTCGTCTTCCTGAACGCCGACGGGTTGGTGAGCCAAACCATTGCGCTCTTCCAGCAGGCGGGAGGCCTCGTCCTTCGTCGGCCATTTCAGGCGGGCAATCGGCAGAAGCGAACTGATGAAGGCAAAGATGAGAACGAAAACGATGGCGAGGCGCAGCACATCGGGCATTTGCCGGTAAAGGCCGAACCATGACAGGGAGACGAACAGTGCGGCAATGGAAAGCGGGAGCAGGGTTTTGGGTGCGATCCGCTCTGAAACGATGACCAGTTTTGCGATCAGACGTTTGGATGCCACACGCCGCGCAAGGTCAGGCCTGTCTTGGAAAGCCCCTTTTCCGCCCTTACCCGATGTGGTCATTAATCCGCTCTCCCGGTTCTGGCCACCCGATTTCACCATCCCGAGACAGCAAAACAATTCCGTGCAACGAGCGTCAGGATAACACTCTTTATGGCGAAGACGAGGGGAAGCCGACGCTACCCCCCGTTTTTAAGGCCTATTCGCTCAATTGTGATCACTCAAGCCAGGCGGGCACGGAATCCAGAGCGATCAGTTCGTCATAAGTTCCGCGAGGGCGCACGACGTGAAACTCGCTGCCTTTGACCAGAACTTCCGGCACCAGCAGGCGAGAATTGTATGTTCCGGCCTGCACGGCGCCGTAGGCACCGGCGGAGCTGACGGCAATCAGATCACCGGGCTGCGGTGCCGCCATATCTCTGTCGAGCGCCAGATAATCGCCTGTCTCGCAGACAGGGCCGACAATATCCGCCTTGATTCGCGGTGCGTCGGGCATGGGCTGCACAACAGGGCGGATGCCGTGATAGGCTTCATACAGAGTTGGACGAATGAGGTCATTCATCGCACCGTCGACGATGACGAATGTCTTTTCGCCGCCATCCTTCACATAGATGACTTCGGTCACCAGAATTCCCGCATTGCCGACAATCAGGCGACCAGGCTCTGTCACGATCTTGCAGTTCAGGCTCTTCAGCTCGTTCTTGACAATGTAAGCATAGGCATCTGGCAAGGGGGGCGGATTGTTGTCGTCTCGGTAAGGAATACCAAGGCCGCCGCCAATATCCACATGGCTGATCGTGTGGCCATCGCCGCGCAGCGCTTCCACAAGTGCACGGAGCAATCGGAAGGCAGCCTCAAACGGCTGCAATTCGGTGATCTGGCTACCGATATGCATATCGATTCCGCTGACCTCGATGCCGGGCAGGGTGGCTGCGTGGGCATAGACGGCGCGGGCGCGCTCATAGGGAATGCCGAACTTGTTTTCCTTCTTGCCCGTCGAAATCTTTGCATGGGTGCCAGCATCGACATCGGGGTTGATGCGGAAGGAAACATGAGCCTTCTTGCCGGCCTTGACGGCGCGCAGATTCAGAACCTCCAGCTCGGGTTCGGATTCGATGTTGAAACAGTAGATGCCAGCATTTAGCGCGAAATCCATTTCAGCAACGGTCTTGCCAACGCCTGAGAACATGATGCGGCTTGCCGGAACACCTGCCGCCAACGCGCGGCGCAACTCGCCACCGGATACCACATCGATCCCAGCGCCAAGCTTGGCAAGCGTTTTGAGAACGGCCTGATTTGAGTTTGCCTTCATGGCATAGCAAACCATCGCATCCACATCGGCGAAAGCTTCAGAAAACACTTTGTAGTGCCGCTCCAGCGTCGCTGTGGAATACACGTAGAACGGTGTGCCGACAGCCTTGGCGATTTCAGGCACAGCAACGTTTTCGGCGTGGAGCACGCCGTCGATATAGTGAAAATGGTTCACAGCGATGGACCTTAAAGAAGCTTGTCGAGAATAAACGGCCGTTCTGGTGTTGGCTGCACCTTGTCATCCGTCGAGCGGATGTTGCGCTGTTCTTGCGGCGTGCTCGGCGGATCGATATCGCCTTTGCGGCCGCAACCTGAAAGAACGAGGCCGACGGCAAGCGTCATGCCGACTGGAACAATGAAACTACGCAAGGTTTTTAAAAACATGGGCCTATCCAAAGGAAATCTCTGCATTCCTGATAACGAAAAACAGGGCACTTGTGCACCCTGTTTCTTTTGATGCTGGCATAACGTTGCCGTGCTGGGCATCTGCGGCTGTCCGTTGCCCTGCACGTTGGGCAGTATCAGTTCTTTGTCCGCCACCAAGCGATCTGCTTGCGCACTTCCGATGGTGCCGTGCCGCCGAAGCTAGTGCGACTGGCGACAGAGGCCTCAACCGACAAGACATCGAAAATGCCAGCCGTTATCGCCGGATTGATGGACTGCAATTCTGCCAGCGAAAGGTCGCTCAAATCGCATTCCTTCTTTTCTGCTAACGCAACCGCGTGGCCGGTGGCGTGGTGGGCATCGCGGAAGGGTAGTCCTGCCTCACGCACCAGCCAGTCGGCCAGATCTGTGGCGGTCGAGTAGCCAGAACCGGCCGCTTGGCGCATCTTGTCGGCACGCACCTCTAGGTCACGAACCATGCCCGTCATGGCCGCGATGGCAAGCTCCAAGCTTTCTGCAGAATCAAAGACCTGTTCCTTGTCTTCCTGCATATCCTTGGAATAGGCGAGCGGAAGGCCCTTCATGATGGTCAGAAGAGCAATCAGCGAACCGTTGATACGACCGGTCTTGGCGCGAACAAGCTCTGCAGCATCAGGGTTTTTCTTCTGCGGCATGATGGAGGAGCCGGTTGAGAAAGCATCGGACAGACGGATGAAGCCGAATTGCGGTGTCGACCAGATGACGATTTCTTCGGCCAGACGCGACAGATGCGTGGCGCAGATCGAAGCGATTGACAGGAACTCCAGCGCAAAATCGCGGTCCGATACAGTATCGATCGAGTTGCGGGTCGGTTCGCGGAAACCGAGCGCCTTTGCCGTCATATGGCGGTCGATGGGATATCCGGTGCCTGCAAGTGCGGCAGCGCCAATCGGGCTCTCGTCCATATGCTCGATAGCGTGGCGAACACGCGCGCGGTCCCGGCCGATCATTTCCACATAGGCCATGCAGTGGTGGCCAAAGGTTACCGGCTGGGCTGTCTGGAGGTGCGTAAAGCCTGGCATAACTGTATCGGCATGTTCTTCGGCACGATCCAGAAAGGCCTCGATCAGTCCGGTCAGCATGGCTTCGGTCTTCTGCAACTCTTCTTTCACCCAAAGGCGGAAATCAAGCGCGACCTGATCGTTGCGCGAACGGGCCGTGTGAAGACGGCCCGCTGCCGGGCCGATGAGGTCTGCGAGACGCGCCTCGATGTTCATGTGAATGTCTTCGAGCTTGCGCGAGAACACGAAGGAGCCCGCCTCAATTTCTGACAGAATCGTGTTGAGGCCGTGAATGATCTTGTCTTTATCTTCGCCAGAAATAATGCCTTTTGCGGCGAGCATGGTGGCATGCGCTATTGAGCCGCGGATGTCCTGCGCATAAAGCTTCTTGTCGAAGCCGATTGAGGCATTTATCTCTTCCATGATGGCAGAGGGACCGGAAGCGAAACGTCCGCCCCACATCTGGTTGGAGGATTTCTGTTCGGTGCCATCAGCCATGTTTTGCCTGCCCTGGAGTATTCAATGACAGAAAAAAGGCCTTTCAGGCTTCCTTCCGCCAGACTTGTTGCAATTGCTGCCCTGGCCGGCATCGTCTGCGGCGCGGGCGTCGTGATGTTCAGGCTTATTGGGTCTGAAGATCAGGTTCAAGGGGAAGTCGCGGCACAATCGGGTTTATGTGAAGGTGCGGCACAGCGGATAGCGTCCTTGAAGCCATTTCTGAAGGGTGATGTCGCTGCCATGTCGGCAAGCGAACGCCCTCGCGTCGTTCCCCTGTCCTTCAAGGGGCCGGATGGGGCGGCGATGTCTCAGGCCGACTTCAAGGGCAAGACCGTTCTTCTCAATCTCTGGGCCACGTGGTGCGTACCGTGCCGCGAGGAAATGCCCGCGCTGAACGCTCTGGAAAAGGAAAAGGGCGCGGATAATTTCGAAGTCGTTACCATCAACATCGATACTGGTGACGATGAGAAGCCGAGAACATTTCTGAGCGAATATGGAATCGATTCGCTGAAGCTTTACCGCGACAGTTCCATGGGCGTGTTCAACGCCTTGAAAAAGGAAGGCCTTGCGTTCGGCCTTCCTGCAACATTGCTGATCGATGAGAGCGGATGCCTGCTTGGGTCGATGAACGGACCGGCGGCCTGGGACAGCCAGGACGCCAAGGCACTCGTGGAGTTTGCGAAAGCAAGATAAGGCTGGTTCGGTTTACCGTGTCGGGACCGGTGTCTCGCCACGGTAATCGTAAAAGCCGCGACCGGATTTGCGGCCAAGCCAGCCAGCCTCGACATATTTGACCAGCAGCGGGCAGGGGCGATACTTGCTGTCCGCCAGGCCATCATGCAGAACCTGCATGATCGATAAACAGGTGTCGAGACCGATGAAGTCTGCCAGTTGCAGCGGACCCATCGGGTGGTTTGCGCCAAGCTTCATGGCCGTGTCGATGGCTTCGACCGATCCTACACCTTCGTAAAGCGTATAGATCGCTTCGTTGATCATGGGCAGAAGAATGCGGTTCACGATGAAGGCCGGGAAATCTTCCGCGACAGTAATTGCCTTGTCCAGCGAACGAACGAAATTCTTGGCGGTTTCAAAGGTCTGTTCGCCAGTTGCGATGCCGCGCACGAGTTCAACCAACTTCATCACCGGAACCGGGTTCATGAAGTGGATGCCCATGAATTGCTCGGGGCGGTCGGTGGCAGACGCAAGGCGTGTGATGGAAAGCGAGGATGTGTTCGTTGCCAACAGCGCCTCGGGCTTCAGCACCGGGCAGATCTGCGCATAGATCTTGCGCTTGGTCTCTTCATGCTCCGTTGCAGCTTCGATCACCAGATCCATCGCCGCAAGGTCGTTGACGTCGGAAGAGCCGGAGATCAGCGCGAGGGCTGCCTTGCGCTCCTCATCCTGCATCTTGCCGTTGCTGACCTGCCGGGCCAGATTGCCGTTGATGGTTGCAAGACCTGCCTCGATACGGTCCTTGGCAAGGTCATAAATGTGAACCTTGTAACCGGCCAGTGCCGAAACATGCGCAATGCCGCACCCCATCTGACCGGCTCCAATGATACCGACATTCTTGATAGGGGCTGTCATGGTGTAGTTCTCCTGTAGGGCATGGTCTGGGCACTGCGGCTCGGCGGTGATGTTACGCATATTGCCGAAAAACGAAAGCGGCGCGTTGGAAAAACGCGCCGCTTTCAAAATTAGACTGGATCAGAGTGCTTTTTCAAGCTCGGGTAGGGCGTCGAAGAGGTCAGCCACAAGGCCGTAATCCGCGACCTGGAAGATCGGTGCTTCTTCATCCTTGTTGATGGCAACGATGACTTTGCTGTCCTTCATTCCGGCGAGGTGCTGGATGGCACCGGAAATGCCCGCCGCGATGTAAAGCTGCGGTGCGACGACTTTGCCGGTCTGACCAACCTGCCAGTCGTTCGGAGCATAGCCTGCGTCAACCGCTGCGCGGGATGCGCCGACGGCGGCACCCAGCTTATCCGCAACTGGCAGCACCAGTTCCTTGAATTTTTCTGCCGAACCCAAGGCACGGCCGCCGGAAATGATGATCTTTGCAGATGTCAGTTCTGGACGGTCAGAGGATGCCAAAGCGTCCGATACGAAAGAGGAAACGCCTGGGTTTTCTGCAGCGGCTACCGTTTCAACCGGAGCGGAACCGCCTGATGATGCGGGGGCAAATGTTGCCGTGCGCACAGTGATAACCTTTTTCGCGTCCGTCGCCTGAACGGTCTGAATGGCATTGCCAGCATAGATCGGGCGCTTGAATGTATCGGGGGAGATGACTTCGATGATTTCAGACACCTGCGCAACGTCCAGATGGGCAGCAACGCGCGGCAGAACATTCTTTGCCGATGCTGTTGCTGGTGCGATGATAACGTCATAGGAGCCAGCAAGCGAAACGATCAGCGCAGCCAGCGGCTCCGCCAGCGCGTTGGCGTAGGATGCGTCATCCGCAAGCAGGACCTTGGAAACACCGGCAAGCTTGGCAGCTTCATCGGCGATAGCCTGTGCGCCGGAACCAGCAACGAGAATCGTCACGTCGCCGCCGATCTGCGTTGCCGCCGTCAGCGTCTTTGCTGTCTGGTCGGAAAGGGTCGCGTTGTCGTGTTCTGCCAGAAGAAGAATGGCCATGGTATAATCTCCCTTTCGCTTATCCTTAGATGACGCCGTCAGCTTTGAGCTTCGACACCAGTTCGGCAACAGAGCCAACCTTTACGCCAGCCTTGCGGCCTGCGGGCTCTTCGGTCTTCAAAACCTTGAGGCGTGGGGCAATATCGACTCCGACATCAGCCGGTGTCTTCTTGTCCAAAGGCTTTTTCTTGGCCTTCATGATGTTGGGCAGCGATGCGTAACGCGGCTCGTTCAAACGAAGATCCGTCGTCACAACTGCGGGAAGCTTCAGCTCAACCGTCTGCAAACCGCCGTCGACTTCGCGGGTGACGGCGACCTTACCGTCCGAGGGTTCGACCTTGGAGGCGAAGGTGCCCTGGCCCCAGCCCAGAAGAGCGGCCAGCATCTGGCCCGTCTGATTGCTGTCATCGTCGATGGCCTGCTTGCCCACGATCACCAGACCCGGAGCTTCCGCTTCAACGACTCCCTTGAGGAGTTTGGCAACGGCCAGCGGCTCGACGGCTTCGTCTGTCTCGATCAGGATGGCGCGATCCGCACCCATGGCAAGCGCGGTGCGAAGGGTTTCCTCGGCTTTAGCAGGGCCAATCGAAACGACGACGACTTCCTCTGCCTTGCCCGCTTCTTTCAAGCGAAGCGCTTCTTCAACGGAAATTTCGTCAAACGGGTTCATCGACATTTTGACGTTGGCAAGCTCTACGCCAGAACCATCCGACTTGACCCGGATTTTCACGTTATAGTCCACGACACGCTTTACAGGGACAAGGATCTTCATCGATAACCTTCCTTCAACTCCTGACCACAGGCGCAAACACCGCATGGTCCTCCTGACAATCAAGTTGCGACATGGATACGCATTTTTTCCGTGAATTCAACGGAGCAATGCTCATGATCTCATGCGCTGTGGAGATATCTTACGTTAACGTGAACGTAAATATCAATCCTCGTTCCAATCTTCATGGATTACCATCGCAACGCCGTCCCGTTTGCGACACGACGCAGACCTACGGCCGGTTATTTACATGCTCGACAGCGCGTGGTGTCACAATTTCACGATCGAACAGCGGAACATCGCGTCTGCGCAGAATGATGACGAGAACGGCACCCGCCAGAATACCGCCCACATGCGCGCCCCAGGATACCTGCTCCTGCAGTCCGAAGGCGAGCATAAAGAATTGCTGGCCGATCCAAAGCGCAAGCGGAATGTATGCGGGCAGGGGAATCGGAATTCGCATGAATACTAAAATCCACACACGCACCCTGGGGTGCAGCAAAAGATAGGCTGCGACCACGCCAGAGACCGCACCTGAGGCACCAATCAGCGGCCCTTGTGAAGACGGTGAAACAAGTCCGTGGAACAGCGCGCCCGCAGCCGCGCAGGCAAGGTAAAAGACCAGAAAGCGAAAATGCCCCAGCGCATCCTCTACATTGTCCCCGAAGACCCACAGGAACAGCATGTTGGAGGCCAGATGCCAGAAGCTCAGATGCATGAAAGCATAGGTGACGGCTGCCATCTGATCTGGAATGATTTGCAGTGCAGGATCGAGCTGCGCACCGTCAAAAATCACAGCGGGAATGAACCCGAACCCCAGCATCGCAGCATTCCCGTCCTTGATGCTGGCCAATACACCGAACAGCACCCAGACGAGGACATTTGCTGCAATCAGCGACAGGGTGACCCATTGCAATTTGATATGCTTGAGCGAATTCGCATCGTGCAATGGAATGAACATGCGAAAACGCCCTGTCGTAGATTAACGGTTCTTGCCCGGAACCCACAATATGTCAGGAACATCCGAATTGGTCGCGTTATTGGCGTACCGCGCCGCAACGAACAAAAAGTCGGAGAGACGGTTGATGTATTTCAGCGCGGCAGGGCTGACGACTTCACCATCCATCCGCGAAAGCTCCACCATCTGGCGCTCCGCCCGTCTCGACATGGTTCGGGCAAGATGGAGATAGGCCGCTGCCGGGGTGCCGCCGGGCAGAACGAATGATTTGAGCGGCGAAAGATCGGCATTCAGTGCATCGATCTCATTTTCCAGACGCGTGACCTGTGTCTCCACGGCTCGCAAAGGCTCATAGGAAAGAACTTCGCCGGTTTCAGGCGTTGCGAGGTCAGCACCAAGATCGAACAGATCGTTCTGGATGCGAAACAGCATGTCATGAAGTTGAGGCAGCTCTGATGTGTGCAGGCGCGCAACGCCGATGGCGGAATTCGTCTCGTCCACGGTGCCGTAGCTTTCGACGCGCATGTCATATTTTGTGCGTCTCGGGCCGGAAACCAGCGCCGTCGTGCCGTCATCACCGGTGCGGGTGTAGATTTTGTTCAGCTTGACCATTTTTTACTCCTGCGATCCTATCGCCCGCCGCCTGTCAGCCACAGCACGAACATGATCAGTATGATGGCAATCGCCTGCAACAGCAGTCGCAACTGCATAAGCTTGTTGGATTTGTTGGCATCGGTACCTTTGAGCATGTTGAACAGCCCGCGTATCAACACAAGCACAACCAGACCCATCACGATGACTGCAAGAACCGTTGCGAAACTGGACATGCTCTACCTTCCCGAAAATGCCACCTGTGCCTATTACGTGCGTTGTAGCTGATTGGATTACGCGAATGCTAGTCGAACTTGCGCAGCAGACGGTAAAACAATCCGGCAGGCAAAAGCCGTTTCAGGATCATGGCTTGCTTGGCTGGTGTGGTGACCAGATAGTGCGGCTCGGGGTTCGACGCCGTCAAAGCATGTTTCAGTTGGCTGTACACGGCATCCGGTCCAAGCTTGTGCTTGTTCGGCGGCCCGCTGCCATCCAGCCGCGCGAGTTGTCGCTTGTATTCCTGCGCATGGGCAGAATTTTCGAGATCGATATTGCCTCTGATATGGGCCAGCGCCGTTGCCGTGAATTTCGAGGCAATGGGGCCCGGTTCGATCAGGCTCACATGAATACCGCTGCCTTGAAGCTCCATGCGCAATGTTACGCCCAAGCCCTCAAGCGCAAATTTCGACGCCGTATAGGCACCGCGAAAACGGTAGGGTACGAGGCCGAGAATGGACGAGCAATGAACGATGCGGCCTTGGCCGCGCTGGCGCATGAAGGGAATGACGCGGCATGTCAGGTCGTGCCAACCAAAGACATTGGTTTCAAACTGCTGGCGCAGCACATCGACCGATAGATCTTCGACAGCACCCGGTTGGCCATAGGCCCCGTTGTTGAACAGTGCGTCGATCCTACCGCCGGTCTTTGCAACGACCTCGTCGACCAATGCGGCGATGCTTTCCGGCTTCGTATAGTCCATCAGCACGGTCTCGATGCCCTGCTGCTTAAGCGCTTGTGCATCTTCTTGCCGCCGCACGGTGGCAAAAACCCGCCAGCCATCGTGATGAAGCGCTTGCGCGCAAAATGCACCAATACCAGATGAACAGCCGGTGATGATGATGACCGGTTTTTCAGTCATGGAAGGTCTTTCCTAAGAACGAACATCGTATAAAACATCGGCAATATAAGCGGGCAAATTTCCGTAGCGCGCAATTCTTTTTCTGAATCTTTGGAACCGGCGCACGGTTTCACGCGCTGTACAAGCGATGCTTGCCTTCCCATATATTGCCGTGGGTTACAATTGAAATGTCGATTTAGGAGGTGACATGGTCGCCGCATTGGACATCGTCCGTAAGGTCGCCTGGGACGCCTATATCCACTTTGCAGAGGACGACGGCTGGGCAATGGCGAGCCATGTGGCACTGTCCATCCTCCTCGCCTTGTTTCCCTTTCTCATCTTCGGAACGGCGCTTGCCAGTTTTCTGGGTGCTGATCAGTTTGCGGCGACGGCTGTCCATATCATCTTCGACACCTGGCCGGAGGCCATTGCGGCACCTCTTGCCGCACAGGTCCAGCAGGTCCTGACTATTCCCCGTGGTGGATTGCTGACGATTTCGGTGCTCGCGGCAGCCTATTTCGCGTCCAACGGCGTCGAAGCCATCCGAATTTCACTCAATCGCGCATATCGGGTCAGCGAGACGCGCTGGTGGTACGTTACGCGTCTGCTCAGCCTGTTCTATGTCGTCATTGCCGTGACCATATTCGCCGTTATCAGCATTGTTCTCGTTGCGGTTCCCGTCGCGCTGTCTTTCGCCGAAACCCGCTTTCCGCTTTTGAAAGACTTTCTGGAAACGGTCTCGAATCTTGGGCTTTACGGTACCATCATCCTGCTGGCTGTCGGGCTGGCGGCCGCGCATTTGTGGCTTCCAGCGGGAAGACGGCGGATATGGGATGTCTTGCCAGGCATCGTTTTAACGCTGCTCTTTTGGGTGGTCGGTGCAGCCATATTCGCGTATTATCTGGCCACCTTCGCCAATTACGCCGCGACCTATGCCGGTCTGGCATCGGTCATGATCGTGCTGGTCTTTCTCTACATGGTCGGTGTCATCTTCATGCTGGGGGCCGAAGTTAACGCCGCTTTGATGAAGTACCGCGTCCGCCACATCATCAAGGCGGGTTACCATAGCGGCAGCCTGAGAGAGGCATTAGATGCCGAGGAGGCTGCGGATATCTGACGGCTGCAAGCCGCGGTCCCGAAGGGCACTCAGAGAAGTGCTGGCAACGCTCTTGGATAGTTTCTTGCCCTCATCATCAAGGATGAGGCGGTGATGATGGTAGCGTGGTGCTGGCAGTGAAAGCAATTCCTGTAGCAACCGGTGAACGGATGTAGCATGGTATAAATCCATGCCGCGAACCACGTGGGAAACAGCCTGCAGCGCATCATCCAGCACGACAGAAAGATGATAACTTGACGGTGCATCCGAGCGAGAGAGCACAACGTCGCCCCAGGCGGCCGGTTGCGCTTGAATAGTCGTCATCGTCCCTGTGCCATTTTCCTCCCATGTGATTGGATGCTGAAGCGACGAAATCGCCTTGTCCATATCCAGCCGCCAGGCATGTTTCGCACTCGAAGAGAGAAGCCTTATGACTTCTGCGGACGATCGTTGCTTGTCCAGTGGTGGGTATAGAGGTGCCCCGTCAGGATCGCGTGGCCACGTCTTTCCGTCAGACTCGAAGCTCGCCACAAAGTTTTTCGTTTCCTGGCGGCTCATGAAGGAGGGATAGGACAGTCCCGCCTCTATCAGATGTTCAAGCCCTTTCTTGTAATGCTCGAAATGATCGGATTGCCTGCGCACGGGCATTTCCCATGTCAGGTCAAGCCATTCAAGGTCCGTATAGATCGCTTGCTCAAACTCAGCCGTGCACCGTGTCAGATCAATGTCTTCGATCCGCAGCAGAAACCGCCCGCCCGTGGCCTTCGCTATGTCGTGATTGAGGATCGCCGAAAACGCATGGCCAAGGTGAAGCCGCCCATTGGGGCTGGGGGCGAAGCGAAAAACCGGCTTTTGACCTGAAAGCAAAGACATGGTTTCTTCTGCCATAGTTTCTGGTGCTTCGCCAAGATGAAGTCCTATGTGGTGAGCTGCCTTGGTCAACATCATTCGAAATGCTGATGATATCGAAGAGGGATTGGCGGCCCTTTTGAAAATAGATCCCCGCCTAGAGAGCGTCGCTGCGATAGCGGGGCCGTTGCCATTGCGGTTGAGCGAACCAGGATTTTCCGGTCTGGCACACATCATCGTCTCGCAGGTCGTCTCCCGCGCCAGCGCGGATGCCATATGGCGCCGGATGTTGGACGAGATGAAGGTGGTGAGCGCGGAGAATTACCTTGCGGCAGTAACAGGCATCGAGCCGCAATTCGGGCTCTCACGGGCGAAAGCGAAAACCTTGCATGGCGTAGCCAGCGCCATAGCCAGCGGTTTGCTGGATCTTGGCAGGATGAATGCGCTTGATGAGGCGGAAGCATTTGCTCGGCTCACCGCGCTTGACGGCATTGGCCCGTGGACGGCTCAGGTCTATCTGATGTTTTGCGGCGGACATGCCGATATCTTTCCATCCGGCGATGTTGCGTTACAGGCTGCGGTTGCTAGAGCGTTTCAGATGGATGCCCGCCCCAGCCCAAAAGTTCTGGCAGAAATCGCGATGCGCTGGTCGCCCTACAGGTCCACAGCCGCCCGGCTTTTCTGGGCCTATTACGCATCCAAGACGCGCCGAGAAGCGCTGCCGATCGCCTGAAATAAGCCTTTCTTTGAGAGCTTCATTTATGGGCTTCACAATCCTGTAACAACAGACCTAATATACAAGATGTAGATGCAGAATCGGTCAGGAGACGCCCTTGACGATTGCCGTTTCACCACAGGCTTTGCCTGCGCTCGTATTGAACGCAGACTATCGGCCACTGAGTTATTACCCCTTGTCGCTGTGGTCCTGGCAGGACGCGATCAAGGCCGTCTTTCTTGACCGCGTGAACATCATTGCAGAATATGATCACTCGGTTTGTTCACCAAGCTTCTCCATGCGGTTGCCGAGTGTCGTCAGCCTCAAGACATACGTGCAGCCCACGCGAAATCCCGCATTCACACGTTTCAACGTGTTCCTGCGGGACAAATTCGAGTGCCAATATTGTGGATCGCATGATGATCTGACGTTTGATCACGTCATTCCGCGTGCGCATGGTGGCGAAACGACCTGGCAAAACGTTGTTGCGGCCTGCTCGCCCTGCAATCTCAAAAAAGGCAGCAAGCTGCCCAAGATTGCAGGCATGATACCGCATCAAAAGCCATACCAGCCGACGGTGCAGGACCTGCACAATAATGGCCGGTCATTCCCGCCCAACTATCTGCACGAAAGCTGGGTGGATTATCTCTATTGGGATACTGAATTGCAGCCGTGATCGGCTTAAGCAGCCTTGCGGGTCGCGCCAAAGAAGGCGATGCCCGCGAGCACAACGCTTGCAATCACGTTCCAGCCGGCAAAGGAAAAGCCAAGCACCCGAAGCGCCGCGTCATTGCACGATGGCGGTTTGACAGCGTTGAGGTCGCTCAGCAAGCTGCCGGCATTGGTGGTGATTGATGGCGCGCCGGTGGCGCAGGTAATCGGCCCCGCCCAGAAGCCCCATTCCACGCCCGAATGATAAACACCAAGTCCTGCACCAATCACCATGGCAATGCCAACGAGGATGAGTGCCGCGCGCGTGATCCAGACCGGCAGTTTGAAGAGGCTTGCCGCAATGGCCAATAGGCCGACCGGTATGGCGTAATAATAGGGATCTCGCTGCAAAAGACAAAGCGCACAGGGCGTGTAGCCGCCAACATGCTGAAAGCCGAGCGCCGATCCCACGGTAAAGATCATCCCCGCTGTCACCGCAATCGCAGACATGCTGCGGTTTCTCTCAGGTGAGACTGAACGTGCCATGATCTTTTCCTCAATATTCGACGCGAGATTTAAAAGCACCTGATAAGGTGAAAAACAAGGCGGGAAAGGGTATTTTCGAATTAAACGCATAGCCTCTATTCGACTCCCACTCGGCTTGCAAACTGGCCATGCCCGAGAGCCTTCAACAAAGTTTCACCAAACCAAGATTTTCGCAAAAATCTGTTGACCTGACACCATCGGTTCGTATAGTCCCGCCGCATACCAAGGAACAAGATTTCCAAAGTTGCCCCTTTGGCGGAATTGGTAGACGCGCCTGACTCAAAATCAGGTTCCGAGAGGAGTGCTGGTTCGATTCCGGCAAGGGGCACCACTACTGCTTAAAAATCATTGAAATCGTTGATCTTTTAAGGTGTTTTTGCCCCACCTTTTACTAACCTATGATCGTGTGGACATTTTCAGTGCTGATTTGTTCCGGCACCAGATTCGTTACAGCATTTTTTGGCGGTGTGAGGATTGTTGCCGACCTGTCGGTGGACAAGTCCACCTTGCAGGTTGTGCTCTCAAAAAAGCTCTAAGACAGGCCCGCGAGCGCAAACTTGTCTACGCGATAAAAGGCAGACTGTGATGTCTCGATCCGGCGCGCCTGCGCCGTGCTGAAGATCATGGACATCTGCCAAAGGCGTGTGCGCTACGGTTATTATCGCGTGCATGTCCTGCTGAAGAGTGACGTTTGGCCGGTCACTCCGAAGTGAATCTATCGTCTTTACAAGGAGATGGACCTTCAGCTCTGCAACAAGGTTCCCAAGCGCCGGGTCAAAGCGAAGCTGCGGGCTGACCGCAAAGAGCCGACCCACGACGCGTTCATTTAGAACCAAAAAATGCAACTGTAATGCTAGTCTGCGTTAGGAGTTTGATTCAGCTGTACACCCCGAAGCGAGCGCTCTTCAGGTGCACGCGACTTAATCGACCCATTGAAGAACAGGCTAAGGATTCGAGACTTGTCGACAACGACATATCCGACGTAAGCCAGAGCGAGCGTCAGAAGGCAGATAGCCAAGAATTCAAAAAATATTGGTGCGTCTACATAGAATGCCATCATCCCAAGCACGCCGATGATTGGCTGGTGCAGAACATATATTGCCATAGAGCCCAGTACTAGGCGGTCAATGATCGGATTGGGCTTATCGTACCACTTTTTGCAGGCACTCAACACGACGTGTGCCATAAACAGCCCTGCGAAGGAGCTACTGACGAGTTCGGCAATCGTCTGAATATGTTGGTTTTTGATAAGGAGGGTACTTGCCGCGTAGGCCGGGATGCTTACTCCCGCTCCCAACCAAACTGCCGGAATTGGCGTCACGAAGCGCTCCAGTATTTGACTATCACGGGAAAGGAACGCGCCAAGGAGGAAAAACGGCGCGAATATAAGCGTGTTTCGGAGTTGGAGCATGCTCAAAATTCGGTGATTATTAAACCCGGTAAAACTCATCCCAATGACGGACGCAATGGATACCGCCGCGATTAATACTGCCGCGACGAGGAGTGAAGGGACGGGGTTCCTGCTGACCAGCGACGAAACTCTCTCTTCCGGGCGCCAATAAGCTAGCTTCGGCCAGGCAGAATGCGCGAACGCTAGCAGCGCTGATAGTTCAAGAAGTACGACAAGAAACCAAAAATGGCGGAGCCAGTGTATTCCAGATGTGGTGATTTCTTTCAGCAATTCCGCTCGAACGTCTCCGAGAGTCGCCAGCGTAAGATCAAGTCCAGCAGCTGCTGTGATCAGCATCTGAAAGGGGTTGATTAGGATCACTCCGGCAATCAGTGGTGCGCCTATTCTAATGACTCGGGATTTGAGCCAGGCGCCCGCTTCCTTTCTGACGAGCAACATTCCGGCGAAAAAACCAGCAACGATAAAGAACGCCTGCATCCGAAACGAGTGGATAATGAGATATATCCAGTCGAACAAGACGTTGCTGGATGTGGCTGAAACGGCCCAGTCTATATGGACCGCATAAAGTAGAGACGCATGCAGAGGGATGCCTAAAAGCATTAAGAATGCACGCGACGTATCCCAATACCGCTGCCGGGACTTCGGCGGATTGCTGACAGGCATGTCGGTCCCCATGGAAAAGTTAAGTTGCGGCAGCGTCGCCTTAATTCCTCGGGAAGCTTTAATATCGAATTTTAGACTATGTAAAGTAATGTAAGTGCGCTAGTGATAGAAAAATACGCTTTCAATTGTATATGGTATTAGTTTGCATTAGAATATTGTTTTTTAATATTGTATAATGTTAGTGAGAGCTATATAAATAGATACTAAAATACCGTAGTATGCTTTTCTGTAACAGAAATTATTATGTTTACGTCATGTTTTGTAGAGTTGATGATGTAAGTATGTGAATTTAAATACTTAACCATGCTTTAGCTTGGCAATCGGTTCTGCGGCAAAGTTTCAGCCAACCGAAAACGGTGGTGTGAAGATTCGGACATCACATTCACCAACGATTGCGACTTGTCTAAAGAATTTCTTAAGGACTATCTGTAAATCCGACCGGCACATTCCTGTGTGAATACCCTCCAGCGTCTTCTGATTTGTTGCTTTCGTGTATCTGGTGACCTCTTTGGAAGTTGTGTGGCGTGGGATGTACATAATCTCACGTTCAGTCGCGCCACTGTTTGGAAGCCTGGTTCATCAACCGATCAAAAGCGGCATAGCACGACCTTCAAAATCAAAGAGTGGCTGACCCTTGGCGGTGTCGCAATAACGTTTGTCGTGGTGCTATTCTAATGCGTGACGCCAAGCATATTCGACGCCTCCGCGCTGCAAACCCGGCATGTCCTTTCCGGCGTCTTCAAGGAAACGCGGGTGTTATCATCGACAGATAAAACAAAGGGCCGGAGGCAAATGCCTCCGGCCCTTTCTGATTCCTGTCTGATTGTGATCTTTCAGGTGCAAGTGCCAATAGCTAGGTTTAGAACTCCTGCCACTCTCCACCATTCGCAACTTTCTTAATCGGTGCGGCTGTGGCCCGCGAAAGCTGTGGCCGAGAGGGTTTGGGAAGGTCTGCGGGCCTGGAATTGCGTCCTGTCGAAGGCGAGTTGGTGGCTTTTGACGTGCGAAATTGTCCGATGAGGGCGGCAAGGCTGTCAGCACGGGCTGCAAGCTGATGGCTTGCACCGTTCTGCTCCTCGACGCTGGCGGCGTTCTGCTGCGTTCCCTGATCGAGCGCATTGACCGCTTGATTGATTTCCTTGATCCCGATGGTCTGCTCGCGGCTCGCCTCCACGATTGCCAATACGTTGCGGTCAATTTCCATCACCCGAACGACGATAGTCTCAAGGGCTTTTCCTGTGCGATCGACAAGATCAACGCCGGACTTAACATGGTTGGACGACGTCGTGATCAGATCCTTGATCTCTTTGGCTGCCTTTGCAGACCGTTGAGCAAGTTCACGCACCTCCTGGGCGACGACTGCGAAACCCTTGCCCGCTTCTCCAGCGCGGGCAGCCTCTACGCCTGCGTTCAGCGCCAAAAGATTGGTCTGGAACGCGATCTCGTCGATCACGCTGATGATATTGGAAATTTCCTTCGAAGACTGCTCAATCTGCCCCATGGCGGCAACCGCGGCAGAGACGACCTGACCCGACTCCTCCGCTGACTGGCGGGTCTGGCGCACCAGATCACCAGCTTCCGAGGCGCGCTGGCTGGAATCGTTCACTGTTTGGGTGATCTGCGTGAGTGCTGAGGACGTTTCTTCAAGCGCTGCGGCCTGTTGTTCAGTTCTCTTGGCAATCGTTCCGGCGTTATCAAGCATCTCTTTCGCAGTCTCTGCGATGTCATGCGATGCGCCAGCGATCTCACTGATGACTCGGTCGAGTTTGACGACGGCGGTGTTGAAGTCCTGGCGTGTCGTTTCCATCGAGCGATCTAATGGGGTCGTGAGTTGCGAGTTCAGATCACCGTCGGCGAGGTTTCCGATTGCGGAACTCAACATACCAACTGCGTTCATCCGTTCAGTGATATCGGTGGCAAATTTTACGATACGGTAGATGACGCCGCGCGAGGAGAAAACAGGATTGTATGTCGCCTGTATCCAAACATCACGGCCATTCTTGCCCACGCGACGATAGGTGTCTGAAAAGAATACGCCCGCCCGGAGTTTATTCCAAAATTCAGTATAGTCTTCCGAAGCAACATAGCTCTGTTCACAGAACAGCCTATGCTTCTGTCCGATGATTTCACTGCGCTCGTAGCCCATGACCTTGCAGAACGCGGAGTTGGCTTCAACGACTACACCTTCAGGGTCGAACTCGATCATTCCGACCGAACGCTCGAGCGCTCTCAGAATGTTTTCATTGTGAAGTGCGGCGATTTTGGTGGCGGTAATATCTGCAGCGATCTTGACCACGCCGACCACCTTGCCGTTCTCGACGATCGGATCATAGGATGCCTCAATCCAGACATCGTCACCGTTTTTTGAAATGCGGCGGAACTGGCCACGATTGTGCTTTCCGGCGGCAAGGTCACGCCAAAAAGAAACATATTCATCAGAATCTTTGATTGCTGCCTCAACAAACAACCGATGATGCTGACCGACGATTTCCTTTAGATCATATCCCAGCGCCTTGCAAAAATTGGCGTTAGCGCCGCGTATAACTCCCTCGGGGGTGAACCAAATCACTGCATGCGACTGTGATATTGCATTGTAATGCGAGACTGCTGAGCGGTCAGAAGAAGAAAACCCGAACATATTCATCCCTTAGGCGTTGTTTCTACATGCTAATATCCTAAAATTGTTAATAATAAATTTGCGGCGTTATCACCCTAAAGTACGCCTTTAGTATAAGACTGGAGGTTGCGGCTATCTAGCGATGATTTGTTGCGTCACTGGAGGTTTCCACTTGGATATAGTTCAGTCATTGTCCGCTTCTTGGTTTGATGTGTCGGGTGAAAGACCCGTCGCTCTCATCTCTGAAATAGCATTTATTGCTCACTTTATCAGCAAAAAGACAGTCATTTCCGAGGCAATTGCCCAGTCAAAAAGCGTCTTCTAAAAAGAGCCGAACGCTTGCGAAATTGGGCTTTACAAATGATATAAAGTGATAACAATAGAAATAATAAAGCGATGCCTTTGCTGAGGAAGCGACCTGTATTTCGGTCGTGTGAAGGGTCGTCATGCACTGGAGGTCGTCATGGAAATGTCATCGCTTACCGCGCGTCAGATTTACGAGAGCGCCAAGCAAAATCCAACACGCAAGCGATTTGGATTCGGTCGCAAGCCAATGCTGATCAACATTGATCTGCAGTGTGCCTACACGTCTTTGGGCGAGTTTGTCTCCGCTTACGAAACCGATCCTCGGCAGCTGGAATATGTCAATACGCTGTCGAATCTCGCTCGCGCCAAGGGTCTTCCTGTCACGTGGACCTATGTGGCTTACATGGAATCGGGTGAGGACTGCGGTGTGTGGGGTACGCGAACCAACACGCCGGACTCGCTACAAAACATTAAGGTGGGTTCCCGCAGAGCAGAGTTCGATCCTCGCTTGGAGATCGATCATGTCAAAGACATTGTCATGAACAAGCGTATGGCCTCGCCGTTTCATGAGACTAATCTTCAGTCACTGATGGTCTGGCACCAGTGCGATACGGTTGTTTTGACGGGCGGTTCGACATCCGGCTGTGTTCGCGCCTGCGTGGTGGATGCAATCTCGCGCGGCTACCGGGTCATCGTTCCCGAGGAATGTGTGGCGGACAAGCATGAGAGCCCGCATTTCGCCAATCTCTATGACATTTCGGTCAAGTATGGCGATGTGATCCCCGTTGCGGATGCCATTGCCTGGTACGAGGCCTACCAGCCGGAGGTTCGCTGAGATGGCCGCTGAGGGTACCGCAATGAAGTCGGATCTGGGGCTTTACGACTACCTGCCCTGGCCCAACCGTCCCAAGATCGTCTGGCCCGGCAATAAGAAGATCGCCGTCTGGATTGCTCCGAATATCGAGTTTTACGAATACAATCCGCCCAACAATCCAACCCGCACGCCGTGGGCGCGGCCAAACCCGGACGTCTTGCAATACTCCCATCGCGATTACGGCAATCGCGCCGGTTGGCAACGAATGATGGCGGCGATGGACAAGGCCGGTTTTCGCGGGTCTGTCTCTCTGAATGTTGCCCTGTGCGATCACCATCCTGAAATCATCAAGGCCTGTGCGGATCGCGGTTGGGAATTCTTTTCCCATGGCATCTACAACACGCGTTATGTCTACAATCTCGACATAGAGCAGGAGCGCGCCATCATCCGCGATGCGTTCGATACGGTGCGCAAACACACCGGCCAGGAACTGGCTGGTTGGCTTTCGCCGGCGCTGTCCAACAATTTCTGGACGATGGATATCCTTTCAGAAGCGGGCATTCAGTATACCTGCGACATGTTCCATGACGACCAGCCGATGCCGGTCAAGGTCAACACAGGCAAGCTCATCTCCATGCCGTACTCGCTCGAGATGAACGACGTCATCGTTTATAACAGCCAGAAGGTCACGCCGCGACATTACGGCGAAATTATCAAGCGGCAGTTCGACCAGCTTTACAAAGAAGGCGATGAAAGCGGCACCGTTATGTGCATTCCGCTGCATCCATACCTAGTTGGGCAGCCGCATCGCATCGATGCTTTTGCCGAAGCCATAGAATACATCGCGGGGCACGAGGGCGTGTGGCAGACGACTGGCCGCGAAATCGCCGCCGCCTATCACGCGACAGGCGCATATGACGCCATGAGTGCCGCGATGGCGACCCACAATTCCGGGAAGGGGGCGCGCTGATGTCTATGCCTGAAGACTATCTCAACTATCCCAACCGTCGGTATGGCATGGACCATGATCGCTATGAGTGGAGCGATCTGTTCTCTCGCAAGCCGATTGCCTGGCCAGATGGCGCGCGCATTGCGCTGTCGATCGTGACCCATGTCCAGCATTTCCCGCTTGATATGCCGTCCAAGCCATTCAAGGCGCCCGGCGCATTGTCCATGCCTTACCCGGATTTTCGCTATTACACGAACCGCGATTATGGCAATCGCATCGGCATTTTCCGCGTCCTCAAGCTTCTTGCCGAAAAAGAGCTTGAAACCAGCTTCGCGATCAATGGTGTGATTGCTGCGCGTTATCCGGCGCTGATCGACGCTGTGGTCAGAGGCGGCCATGAAATCATTGCGCATGGACTGGATATGGGCAAAGTCCATCACTCCGGGCTTGGTGAAGACGAGGAAAACGCCATCATTGCCGAGGCTCTGACGCTGCTTCGCGAAGCAAGCGGGCAGAAGGTCGAGGGCTGGCTCTCGCCTGGCCGTGCGCAGGGCTTCAATACGCCTGATCTGCTGGCGAAGAATGGCATTGCCTATAGCCTTGATTGGGCCAATGACGACCTTCCTTACGAGATGCAAACTCGCAACGGTTCGTTGCTGGCCATGCCGATGGCCTACGAGACGGACGACCGGGTGGTTGCCGACGAGTATTTCCACTCTGAAGCGGAATGGGTGCAGCAGGTCAAGGACCGCTTCGACGTGCTGTACCGTGAAAGTGCGCAATATGGCGGTCGCGTCATGAGCCTGCCGCTGCACAGCTGGGTCTCGGGCATGCCGTATCGCGTGGAGTATCTGCGCGAGGCGCTGGATTACATTCTGTCGCATGAAGGTGTGTGGAATGCACCCACAGGCGACATTTGCGCGGCATTCCGCGCCGCTGACTAAAGCCGAACGTCGAACTGATAACAGAAAGACAAGGTCATGGCGCAAGCTTTTGCACCGCGCACAATGTTGGGCAAGATTTGGGATGAGCATGAAATATTGCGCCATCCGGCAGGCCCATCGCTGCTCTATATTGATCGTGACATGATCCACGAAGGCAGCTTCCATGCCTTCGCCGATCTGAAGCGACGCAACCTGAAGCCACGGCGTCCGCAACAGATTTTCGGTGTCGCAGATCACTACGTGCCCACACTGGGGCGAACATCGAGCGATGCGGCAAGTCCTGCCATCGCCCACATGATCGATACTTTCGATGAAAACATGGAATGGGGCGGCATGCGCCATTTCGGCCTGTCCAGCCGTGAGCAGGGTATCGTCCACGTGGTTGCGCCGGAACAGGGTATCACGCTGCCAGGGCTGACCATCGTTTGTTCGGACAGTCATACGTCGACGCAGGGCGCGCTAGGCGCGATAGCGTTCGGTATTGGCCAATCCGAAAATGCCCATGTTCTGGCAACCCAGACGCTATGGCAGTCTCGCCCCAAGACTATGCGGGTCGTGATTGATGGTGTGCTGGGGCAGGGCGTGACTGCCAAGGATGTCATGCTGGCGTTGATTGCGAAAATCGGGGCAGCCGGTGCCGGTGGTCATGCCATCGAATTTGCCGGGCAAGTGGTGCGCGATCTTTCCATCGAGGCGCGGCTGACGCTGTGCAACATGTCGATTGAAGCCGCAGCCCGCTTCGGGATGGTGGCAGCCGATGAAACGACCTTCACCTATGTCAGAGGTCGCCATTTTGCACCATCGGAGCAGGAATGGGACGGTGCGGTTGCCCACTGGCGCACGCTCGCGAGCGATAATGACGCGTTCTTCGACGCGGAAGTGAGTATAGACGGTGCGGATATAGCGCCCATGGTAACATGGGGTACTAGCCCGGAAGATGCCGTTTCCATCAATGGGCGCGTTCCCGATCCGGCAAGCTTTGAAAGTTCCGACAGGCGCAAGGCTGCGACGAAATCACTTGAATATATGGAGTTGGCACCCGGCACGGCTCTGGATGGCTTAAAACTGGACAAGGTTTTCATCGGTTCCTGCACCAACAGCCGGATCGAGGATTTGCGGGCTGCCGCTTCCATACTCAAGGGCCGCAAGGCAATGATCCCGGCCATCGTCGTGCCAGGGTCGACACAGGTAAAGGAACAGGCGGAAGCCGAGGGCATTGCCCAGACGTTCCGCGAGGCGGGTTTCGAGTGGCGCGAGTCTGGTTGTTCCATGTGTGCGGCCATGAACGGTGATGTGGTTGGCCCCGGTGAGCGTTGCGCCTCCACCTCAAACCGCAATTTCGTCGGCCGTCAGGGCCCCGGCGCACGCACCCATCTAGTCAGCCCCGCCATGGCGGCCGCCGCTGCCATCAGCGGCTGTCTGACCGATGTCAGAAAAATGTGAGGGCGGTATGATGAGAGCATTCACACGCGAAACGTCCAAGGCAATTGCGATCCCCGGCGTCAACTGCGACACAGACCAGATTATTCCCGGACGCTTCCTCAAAGCTGATCGTGCGCAGGGCTACGGCCAGTTCCTGTTTCATGACATCCGTCGCGATGAGCATGGGGAAATCGATCCTGCATTTCCGCTCAATAAGCCCGGCGCCGATGCCGCGACCATTCTTCTTGTCGAGGACAATTTCGGCTGCGGTTCATCCCGCGAGGGTGCCGTATACGCGCTTGTGGATCATGGCATAAGGGCGCTTATTGGCCCAAGCTTCGGCGACATCTTCTTCAACAACGCTCTGAAAAACGGGTTGGTGCCAGTCCGTTTGGCTGCGGAACACTGTGAGGCGCTGGCGGATTATCTCGCTCGTTGTCCTGACGCTGAGGTCACAGTTGATCTGGAGGCTGCAGAGCTTGTCTTGCCGGGTAATCTCGGCATTCATCCCATTGCCATCGATCCCTTCGCTCGGGACTGTATCTTACGCGGTCTTGATGAGATCGAGATGACGTTCACTTTCATGGAGCAGATCACCGCCTTCGAAACAGATCGAATGGCGTCGCATTCCTGGCTGAGCCGTTGACGGGCGGACCAGCGAGTTTCTTTAGCCGTCTCTTAAAAAAACTGGGAGCATAAAAAATGACATTCAAAATCGAAAGACGCGACCTTTTAAAAGTATCGGGAGCGCTGGCTGTCGGCCTGGCCGCACCCTCCATCCTGCGTGCGCAGACACCAACCGTGAAGGTGGGCGTGATTGAGCCGCTCACGGGTAACCTCGCCTATAACGGTACGCAAAGTGCCGCCGGAGCAAAGTTCGCCGCAGAAGCGATCAATGCAGCAGGCGGCATCAAGAGCATGGGCGGCGCCAAGATTGAACTCGTGGTGGTGGACGCACAAAGCCGCCCGGAAGCCGCCGCTTCAGCCGTCGATACCCTCATTCAGGCCGATGCCTGTGCCTTCACCGGCGCGACGGCTTCTGCGCTTGGCCTTGCATCCTCTCAGGCCGCGGCGAAATACAATCTCGCTCAGGTCTTCTCCATCGGCACAGCCGAAACTGTTGTCCAGCGCGGCCTGCCAAACGTGTTCCGCTTCACGCCGGGCGTCAACAAATGCACCAGCGTCGCGCTTGAAAACCTGAAGCTTCTCAATGAAGGAACAGGCAACACGGTCAAGACCGCAGCCATCGTGCATGAAGACGGGCCTTTTGGCTCCAATATGGCAAAAATCCTTGCCGAGCAGCTGCCAAAGCAGGGCATTGAGGTTGTTGAGACGATCTCCCATCCAACGCCCCAGCGCGATTTTTCCAACATCGCCCTGCGCGTCAAGGCATCCAAGGCCGATATCCTCATTCCGTCCAATTACATCAATGAATACACCCTGATGGCACGTGCGCTGAACCAGCAGCGTGTGGAATTGAAGGCGATCTATTCCATCCTTGGCGGTGCCGCGTCCAACATCAAATTCGTGCGTGAAAACAATGCAGTCGCGCAGTATGTGATGGATTGCAATCATTGGTACGATCCGTCCAAGGAGCTGTCCAAAGCGCTGGCCGCCAGCGTTGCCGCGGCAAAGCTCGACATGACCTACGACGTTATGGTGTCCTATGCGACAATACAGGTTATCGCAGACGCGCTGGAGCGCAGCGGGTCTGCCGATCGTCAGAAGATGATCGAAGCCCTGTCGGCCTCCACCTTCGACCAGTCGATCATGCCTTATGGTCCGACGAAGTTCGTCAATGGCGACAATGTCAATTCACGCCCTGTGAACACCCAGATCCGTGGCGAAAAGATCGAGCTGGTCTTCCCGAAAGAGTACGCCACCGCAGAGGCGGTCTTCCCGATCCCTGCCAAGAAGTGACACGGTCTCGCCCCCATGATCCCATGGTCGTGGGGGCGCTCTTCAAACGACAGAGAGGCGAGCCCTGATGTCAAGTCTGATCTTACCCGCCGTGTTGAGCGGCCTGATGATGGGAGCCATCTATGCGCTTGTGGCGCTAGGATTGACCCTCATTTATGGCGTGCTCCACATCATCAACTTTGCGCATGGCAGCCTGTTGATGCTGGCGCTCTATGCCGTCTATTTTCTGTATTTCTATTTGGGGGTTGATCCGTATCTGGCCATTCCCCTCGTTCTTCCGGCATTCTTCGCTCTCGGCTACGTCTTGCAGCGTTTTCTAATTGCGCCGATGAGCAGCGGCTCGGAACAGAACGTGCTTCTCATTACCCTTGCGGTATCGATGATTATCGACAATCTGGCACTCTATTTCTGGACATCGAATACGCGCACGGCAGATATTGCCTATGCCTATGACACTGTTGAAGTGCTGGGTGCCTATCTGCCGCTCGGTCGCGTCATCGCGTTTGGCGCAGCCCTTGCCGTCGCACCGCTGCTTTGGTGCTTCATGGCCTATACCCGCACGGGATCTGCCATTCGCGCCGTTGCCATTGAAAAGCGTGGAGCCGAACTAGTCGGTATCGATGTCAACCACACCTATGCCGTCTGCTTCGGCATCGCCACCGCCTGCGTGGCACTTGCTGCCTGCCTGCTGTTGCCAACCTTCTACATCACACCGCAGGTCGGCTACACCTTCGTGCTGGTCGCCTTCACGACGGTGGTGCTGGGCGGAATGGGCAGTCTTCTGGGTGCCTTGGTCGCCGGTCTTCTGCTCGGTGTCATTGAGTCGCTCTGCGGCCTCTTCCTTGGCGAAAGTCTCGGCCAGATCGGCATTTTCCTCGCCTTCATCCTCATCCTTCTCTTCAAACCGTCAGGGCTTCTTGGGAGGGCAAAGACATGAGACCTCAATCTGTCGGGCAGATCGCCCTTATTGCTGCCGCTCTCGCCTATCTCTTCGGGGTCTATTTCGCCTCGTCGCCAGTCTGGATGGGCTTTACCATCAACGCGCTGATCGTGGCGGTCGTCGCCCTTTCCTGGAACATCACCGGCGGTTTCGGCGGCCTGTCGTCCTTCGGTCATGCAGCACTTTACGGCACTGGGGCCTATGCGTCGGCCATCCTTCAGATTCAATACGGCGTCAACGCCTGGGTTGGCTTCGGTGCTGGCATTCTTGCCGGTGCCCTCATGGGTGCCTTCATCGGAGCCTTGGCGTTTCGCTATGGCCTGAAGGGCTCTTACTTCGCGCTCGTCACGCTGGCTTTCGCCGAAGTGCTGCGCATCTGCGCATCGTCCTTTGATTTTACAGGCGGCGGCAGTGGGCTGCAGTTAAAGCTCGACCCCGGCGTTGCCAACCTGCAATTCAACGACCGCGCCATTGCCTACACCGCTCTTCTGGTGGTGGTGGCACTGGTCATGGCGCTGACGGCGCTCATCAAATACTCCCGCTTCGGTGCCTATCTCATCGCTGTCAGGGAAAATGAAGACGCGGCACGTGCACTTGGTATCGACACCTACAAGATCAAAGTGCAGGCCATGGCGATATCAGGTGCCTTCGGTGGTCTGGCCGGTGTTCTCTACCTCCAGCTTTGGCTCTTCATCGACAGCAACGTGGTCTATGGCAGCGCCGTTTCCATCGAAGCGCTGATCGGCCCCATCATCGGCGGTGCCGGAACCATCTGGGGTCCGCTTCTTGGCACACTCGGTCTGCATCTTCTTGGCGAAGGTGCGAAACACCTGCTGCCCAATGCGCCCGGCCTGAACTTCGTACTTTACGCGATTGTGCTGATCTGCGCCCTGCGCTTCCTGCCAAACGGTCTTGTCGGCCTTGCTGGCAAGCTCGGCACCTTCAAGAAGAAGGAGGACGACAATGCTTGAGGTTCGTAATCTTTCCAAAAGCTTCGGCGGGTTGAAAGCGGTCACAGACGCCTCGCTCGATGTGCCCGAGGGCTCGATCGTTGGTCTACTGGGACCGAACGGTGCGGGCAAGACCACCTGCTTCACCATGATTGCCGGTTTTACGAGGGCAGATGAAGGCACTGTGCGCTTTCAGGGCAAGGATATTGTCGGCCTTGCCCCACACAGCATCTGCGCGCTGGGCATGATCCGCACGTTCCAGATCGTCCAGCCCTTTGCTGGGCTGACGGTGCAGGAAAACATTGCGGTGGGTGCCTATCTTCACCACCACGATCGGCGCGAAGCCATGGGAATGGCGCGAGATGTCGGCAAGCGGTTGGGCATGGGCGCGATGCTGGATCGGCCCGCATCTTCGCTCACCATTGCCGGACGCAAGCGGCTGGAGCTTGCACGTGCGCTGGCAACCGGTGCTAAGCTGCTCCTGCTCGATGAGGTCATGGCGGGGCTGATCCCGTCCGAGATCACCGAGATCGTCGGCATCATCAGAAAGATCCGCGAGGAGGGGCATACGTTCCTGATGATCGAGCATGTCATGCAGGCGGTCATGCAGCTTGCCGAAACGGCCTATGTGCTGAACCAGGGCAAGATGATTGCCCACGGAACACCACGCGAACTCGTCAAGGACCCATCCGTGGTGGAAGCCTATCTCGGCCACGGCGCGGCGGCGCGCCTGCAGGAGGAAAACCATGCTTGAGATTTCCGGTATCCGTGCAGGCTACGGATCTATGAGCGTGCTGCAAGGCATCGACATGAGCGTCAACAATGGTGAGATTGTCGCTCTCCTTGGTTCGAACGGCGTGGGCAAGACCACGCTCAACAATGTCATTTCCGGCTTCATTAAGCCCAGCGCTGGTTCGATTTCCTTCAAGGGCGTGACAATTACAGGCAAGAATGCGCGTGACATTGTGGCGCTCGGGATCGCCCATGTGCCCGAGGGGCGAAAGGTTTTCCCGAACCTCTCGGTAGGAGAAAATCTCAAACTCGGCGCGTTTCGTCGTGCGAGCAAAAACACCAAGCAGAACTTCGAGAAGATCTGCGAGATTTTTCCAAGATTGCGCGAAAGAATGAACCAACTGGCGGGCACGCTGTCTGGCGGTGAACAGCAGATGCTGGCGATTGGGCGTGGCATGATGTCAGAGCCGGAACTGCTCATTCTGGATGAGCCGTCCCTCGGCCTTTCGCCCATCATGGTGGAGGAAATGTTCGGCCTGATCACGAAGATCAATGCAGACGGCGTTGCCGTGCTGCTGGTCGAGCAGAACGTCATGCAATCATTGACCGTCGCCAAGCGCGCCTATGTCATCGAGCAGGGTCGCTTCGTCATGCAGGGAGAAGCCGCAACCCTGCTGGCCGATCCGCAGTTGCGTCAGGCCTATCTCGGAATGTGAAAAGTCGCCCCGGACAGCATGAGCCGGGGCGCAGCCAATTTACGGAGAATGGAGAATACAATGTCCCTAACACGTACCCAACGTCTGCGGCAGTTGCTCGCAGGCGAACGAGCCCTCATGGCTCCCGGTGTCGTTGATGCCATGTACGCCCGCCTTGTCACAGAAGCCGGTTTCGACGCCATGTATATGACAGGCGCTGGCACCTCAGCCACGCGCCTTGGTTACCCGGATGTCGGCCTTTTGACCATGACCGAGATGGTTGATAACGCCACCCGCATTGCCGACGCTTCCGATATCCCCCTGATTGCAGATGCTGATAATGGGTTCGGCGGCCCGCTCAATGTGCGGCGTGCCATCCAGCTTTATGAGCGCGGCGGCGTGGCAGCTGTTCATCTTGAAGATCAGGTCTTGCCGAAGCGCTGCGGCCATCTCGCGGGTAAACAGATTGTGCCTGTCGAAGATATGGTAGCGAAGGTCAAGGCGGCTGTCGATGCCCGTATCGACGAGAACTTCGTCGTCATTGCCCGCACGGATGCGCTGGCATTGCATGGCCGAAACGCCGCATTCGACCGTGCCGAAATGTATCGTGAGGCGGGCGCCGACGTGATCTTCATCGAAAGCCCCGGCCCGGATGACTTGGCCCATATCGCACCGCGGTTTCCCGGCATTCCGCTGCTCTACAACATGGCCACCTCGGGCAAGACGCCTTTCCTGACCCGCACGGAAATCGAAGCGTTGGGCTTCAAGCTTATCATCTACCCCAACTGGCTGCTTCTTTCCGCCTGCGAAGCGGCGCGCAAGACGCTTCAGGTTCTGAAGACCGAAGAGACCATCGCGTCTGTCGCGCCCAACGTGATGAATTTCAAGGAATTCTTCGACATGGCGCGCATGCCTGAAATTCAGGAACTGGAAGCGCGCTACGGCACCCCGGACGAAAACCGTACCACCTATTGAGCAGGAGATTTGAGCCATGGCAGTGCTACAAGCCGAAGGCGTGACGTTCGATTTTGAAGTGCCTGTCGTGGTCGTCGGGGCAGGTGCCTGCGGTCTGGTCGCAGCCCTTGCCGCCCATGATGCGGGACAAGAGGTCATGGTGCTGGAGCGGGATCAGAACCCCACGGGCTCCACCTCGCTCTCTGCCGGTCTCATTCCGGCACCCTGCACAAGATTGCAGAGGGAAGCTGGCATCGAAGACAGCCCGGAGCTCTTCGCGCAGGATTTGGTCGCCAAGACCCATGACCACACGCCCGATGACATGGCACTGGTTGCGGCAAAAACAGCGGGTCCGATGATCGACTGGTTGATGGACAGCCATAAGGTCGAGTTCGAACTGGTCACGGGCTTCATGTACCCCGGCCATTCCCGTCTTCGTATGCATGGGCCGAAAAGCCGAACCGGTGCCGATCTGGAACAATCGCTTCTCGCTGCGGTATCCAGCGCCAATATCGATCTTGTAACCGAAGCGTCGGTTGAAGACCTTTATGTTGACACCAGCGGTCGCGTCACCGGCGTTCGCTTCCGCAGGCCTGATGGTGCACTGGAGATGTTGGGCTGCAAGGCGCTCGTTCTAGCTTCCTGTGGCTTTGCAGGAGACGTCGCGCTGGTGCAGAAATACATCCCGGAGATTGCCGATGCCGAGTGCTGCGGGCATCTGTCGAATACGGGTGATGCTGTGAAATGGGGTTTGCAGCTCGGTGCAGCTCTTGCCGATATGGGTGCCTATCAGGGGCATGGATCGGTTGCTCACCCGCACGCGTTGCCGTTGACATGGGCTGTCATCACCAAAGGCGGCATTCTTCTCAACACGCAAGGTCAGCGCTTTTCCAACGAGATGCGCGGCTATTCCGAACACGCCGCTGAAGTCGCCGCCCAGCCCGACAACATTGCCTGGGACATCTATGATGCCAAGGGTGAAGAGGCGGCAATCGGCTTTTACGACTACCGCGAGATCCGCAAACTGGGTGCCGTAAAAACGGCCAAGAATCTGGAGGAACTGGCAGCTGTCACGGGTCTTCCGCTTGCCGCCATTCGTGAGGAGTTCGAGGCCATCGAAAGCTGCGCACGCACCGGCGAGCCAGACCGTTTCGGTCGTAGCTTTACCCAGGATCAGGTGCTGGTCGCGCCCTACTATGCGGTGAAGGTCAACGGCGCGCTGTTCCACACTCAAGGTGGTCTGGTCATTGATGCCGAGGCCCGTGTGCTGCGCGAAGATGGAACGGCCTTGCCAAACCTGCTGGCGGGAGGCGGTGCTGCGCGTGGCGTCTCAGGCGATTCCAACTACGGCTATCTTTCCGGAAACGGTCTTTTAACGGCGACCAGCTTTGGCCGCTTGGCTGGCATCACGGCTGCCCGGCTTGCTGCTGAAAGCTGAAAAACAAGAGGAGGACGTCATGAAGAAGGTTATGGTCATCGTACCGTTTCCAATGGGCCAGGACGATATCGCCCGCAGACAAGCGCAGATGAAGGCGGTGGATCTCGGTCCCGGGATCGAGTTTCACTATCGCTCCGTGCGGGTTGGGCCCAAGAATTATTCCAGCCAGCACGACATGGCGCTTGCCGACTTCTCTATCCTCGATGCCGGGCTTGATGCTGAGAAGGAAGGCTTTGATGCCGTCTGCATCGACACAATGTCTGATAGCGGCATGTCGATGCTGCGCTCCGTCCTCACCATACCCGTCATCGCGCCGGGGCGTCATTCCATGCTGCTGGCACAGATGCTGGGCGATAAGTTCTCGATCCTGATGATGTGGGATCGCTGGAAAATGCTCTACACTAAAACGCTGGGCGAGCTTGGAATGGAGCATAAATGCGCTTCGATGCGTTCGATTGGCGTTACGCCTGATAATAAGAGCCTGCTTGCCGGCAAGGAAGACGAGGTATTTCCACTTCTGCTGGCCGCTGCGAGAAAATGCGTTGAGGAAGACGGTGCACAGGCTCTGATCCTCGGCTCCACCACCATGCATGAAGCGCATTCCTGGCTCGCCGCCCGCATCGGCGTACCCGTCATCAACCCCGGCCCACTGACTTACAAAATGGCGTCTATTGCGCTCGATCTGAACCTCACCCACAGCAAGGCGACATGGCCGACGCCGCTTACGCCCAAGCATGACATGATCCGCGCCATTGGCGCTGCCGGTGCAGCCTATCTGGAGGGCAGCCAATGACCCGCATTCTCGTCATCGTTCCCTTCGCGCTGGATGCCGAGGGCGTGCGTAACCGCGAAGCGCAATCGCAATATGTGCCGCTGCCTGCGGATTGGGAACTGACTTATCGTCCCGTCACCTGCGGCCCGACCTCCTTCATGTCCCCTCATGATTGGGGCCTGATGGACCTCGCCATTTTCGAGGCAGGATGCAACGCGCAAGACGAGGGGTTTGATGCGGTCTGCATTGATACGATGTCGGATAGCGGCATGGTCATGCTCCGTTCGGTGCTCTCCATTCCCGTCATCGGCGCAGGCAAGGCATCTATGCTCTATGCGCTTACACTAGGTGGCAAGTTCTCGGTACTCGCGCAATGGGCACCCGCGTTACCGAGATACCGCAAGGCCATCCGTGAATATGGTTTCGACCGGCAATGCGCCTCGGTGCGCAGCTTCGATCAGCCGCCGGATTTCTCCAACCTGCTGGGCGGCAAGGAAGACAGCGTCTTTCCCCGAATGCGCGATGTCGCCATGCGCTGCATCGAGGAGGATGGCGCGGAGGTCATCTGCCTGGGTTCAACCACCATGCACCAGGCTGGTGAATATCTCGCCGCGAACCTGCCGGTACCCGTCGTCAATCCCGGTCCGCTGACCTACAAGCTGGTCGAGACGTTTCTCGCCCTTGGTCTCACCCACGGCAGAGATGTCTATCCGCCGCCGGTTGAGCCAAGAATGGATATGCTACATGCGATGATGAAGGCGGGAGCGGAGGCAGAGCGGAAGGGGAAAGAGTGAGAAGGTCGCGCAGCGCTGCGATTGGGACGCATCAGCGATGACCTGATAACTTAAACGAAATGGCCTCCTGCAAACCCGGTTCGGTTCACGAGACTCCCGTTATCGAGTGCTCGCTGTGTTGAAATTATCGATGCCCTGGTATCCACTTCCATACAATGCTGCGACGCCATAGATTATCGTGGCCCACATGATGGTGGATATCGACAACACCGTGACAAAAGCCTTTGCTCGTGTGGACATGATACCTCCAATTGCTCATGCTTGTTGATAAGGGGAAACAACCTAAAAATGGGTAAAGTTGTTTCCGAGCCGATATGAAGCATTAGATGAGCCTACTGAAGAAGACGGATGGGCTTCCTATTTTTATGAAAAACTAATATATTGGCTTATGGATACTGCCGCTTTTTCGGACGCCGAGTTAAGATGTCACGCTCCGCCTTCAGCGTTCCCACTTCTCTCTGAAGCCTATCCATCTCAATCTGCTTGGCCTTCATCTGTCCGTGACGAGAAAAAGCCTGCGCAAGGCTGACCCCTTAGTCTCGTCCCGTCACCGCCGCAACATTTGGCGGACATACATGCAAGGTTGAATAACTCCATGAAATCCGTCGCATATCTTGCCAAAGCCTTAAGACGAATCTGTCAACTATTGTGTATGCGTATCGCGGCAGTTCAAACACTGCTTTCGACAAGGTGCACGGTGAGGCAATAAGCGGTCATCCATGATTAAGAAGTTCTGGAGTTTTTTCCGAAGATCGAATCCTAATTCGTTCGTCGCACCCGCGCGTCGGCGCCTTGATCTCGGAGATAGCGATCCTGCTTACCCCATCTACGCCATAGGTGATATTCATGGCTGCATGGATTTGCTTGAGGCGGGTGAAGAAAAGATCATCAACGATATCAGAAATACTGGCCGTAAGGGGTTGGTTGTTACGCTTGGTGACTACGTTGACCGAGGAAGAAAGTCTTCGGCAGTAATTTCCCATCTCTCATCGCCAGACGTTAAGCCGTTTCGGCGTATTGCACTTTGCGGCAACCATGATCAGGCGTTCCTTTATGCGATAGAGCATCCGGAAACCATTGAGGAATGGCTTCGCTTTGGCGGCAAGGAAACCCTGCTGTCCTACGGCATAGATATCGATCATATGCGCCAGCGTCGGCAGCACATGCCCCTGATCATTGGTAGGCTTTTGCGGGACGCTGTGCCCGATGAGCACATTAACTTTTTGCGGAATCTGCCTGTGAGCCTGAAAATCGGGCGGTACCTTTTTGTACATGCAGGCATTCGTCCCGGCATCGCACTTGGAGATCAGAGTGACGAAGACCTGATGTGGATTCGGGAGCCATTCCTATCTGCGGGTTCTGGGCTGCCATTGACAGTCATTCATGGCCACACTCCCAGCCCAGCGCCATTCATGTCACAAAGTCGAATTGGGATCGATACCCAAGCTTACTCAACCGGCAATCTGACCATCCTTAAAATCGACGGCCAGAACGTGTGTCTCTTATGATAAATACAGATCGATAATTGGAATTACTCGACTTGGGCGTCAGGTTTTTCTGTGATCCGAGTAGCGTTAATGATAAATCAATTATATCATTGAATGCGTAGAGCATAAGCTTCATACGTCCGAGGTCTTATAACGGTAAAGATACCTGGATATGAATAAGAAACCTGTGAAAATGGATCTGCTTGGTCCAGCCTCTGCTCTAGCCGTTTTCACTGTTCTGACCAATGTGCTTCTGCTCGTCATGCCGCTTTACATGACCCAGGTCTACGACCGGATTCTACCGACACACAGTGTGGAAACGCTGATTTATCTGAGTATTATGGCCGGTGCAGCGCTTGGTCTTTTCGGTCTTATCGAAACTGTTCGGCAGACCCTGGCCCGGAAGCTTGCTGCACGCTACGAGTTGACTGTCCTGCCATATCTAATCAGCGGTTCAGATAGTTGGGTCTCCGCTATTGATCCGCAACTGGCAAGCAAAGTTGGAGCGGTCAAGCGCTTCGTGTCTTCAAGCGCCTACATCAATCTCTATGACTTGCCATTTGCTCCATTGTTTCTGCTCTTGATGTTTCTCGTCCACCCGCTCCTGGGCGCTCTCACGGCTGGAGGCATGGTTCTGCTTGCATTGGTCACTCTGATGAACGAGTGGCTTTCCCGTCGGGCGTCGGCTGCAGCATCGGCGCAGCAATCCATTGCGGCACGATACGCTGAGGAAGCGCTTGGTGCGCATGAAGATTTGAGGGCCATGGGAATGGGGCCAGCAATGGTAACCCGCTGGATGGGCAGCGCGCTTTACGCCGCAGATGCTACAGACCGTGCAGGCGCGGTGCAGGCTCGATTTTATGGCTTGTCTCGCTTTATTCGCCAAACACTACAGATGGCCACACTTGGTTTTGGCGCTTGGCTAGTTATCCGCGGTAATATGTCACCAGGTCTTATTTTTGCATCTTCCATCGTCTCAGCACGCGCCCTTATGCCAATCGAGCAACTTGTAGGGGCGTCGAAGGTTATTTCGGAAGCTCGCAAGGCCAAGCGCGACATTGATACGGTCATTAATCAGGTTGGCGCGACGACAGATGCTCGAGTCGATTTGCCTTCACCGGCCGGGCATGTCTCGGCGCGCAATGTCAAACTCGAGCTCGGAGCAGGGTCCGACGCCCCGCTCATTGTGAACGAGGTTTCCATTGATTTCGCTCCAGGTCAGATCAGCGTGATCGTCGGCCCTTCCGGCTCAGGAAAATCGACACTTTTGCGGTTGCTGTGCGGCGCAGGCCTTCCAACTGGTGGTGAAATAAGGTTGGACGGATTCCGGCTTTCTGAATGGCCTACCAAAGCTCGAGGGCAAGCATTTGGATACATGGCCCAGCAGACCACGTTATTCGAAGGAAGCGTAGCGCAAAACATAGCTCGCTTTGATTTGGCAGCCAGCGATAGTTCTATTGTAGAGGCTGCGCGCCGCGCTCACGCCCATGAATTCATTTCCACTCTTCCCCAGGGTTACAACACCCGCATTGGGCTGCGCGGCGTCAGGCTTTCTGGTGGCCAGGCTCAGCGCATTGCACTGGCTCGCGCTTTACATACCCAACCCGCAGTACTGGTGCTGGATGAGCCGAATTCAAATCTGGACAGCGCGGGTGAAGACGCCCTGATTCAGGTTCTGGTAAGCGAAAGGGCAGCTGGTCGTACGATCATCGCGGTCACACATCGCTCAAGCCTGCTTGCCATAGCCAACACGGTTTACCTGATGGAAAAGGGCAAGGTCCGCCTCGCAAACTCACCAGTCATTGCGCGTGGTCAGATGCTAACGGTTTCCGCCACCCCAAGTGGCGGAGCGCAAGCAGGAACGTAACATGGACCAAAGAGATCTCATTAAAATCCGGCACCGTGTAACGTCCATCAATGGTACAATGTTGATTGGCGCGTTGATGACGGCAGTTTTTCTTGGCGGCTTTGCTGCATGGGCGTTCACCGTTCCACTCTCTGGTGCAATCATAGCCCGGGGCTCTATTATTACGGATGGTAATGTCCAGGTTGTAAGGCACGAGCGCGGCGGTGTTCTGGCCAGTCTGTCCGTTCGAGAGGGAGAGCAAGTCAAGCAGGGCGACGTTATAGCAGTCCTCTCGCGTGCAGAAGATGAGGCTGCGGTAAAGGAGCTTGAAACGCGAAAGGTTGGTTTGCGTCTGAAACAGGCTCGACTGGATGCCGAAATGCGTCAGGAGCAGAGTCTTGATCTGGATATCAAGTCCTTGATGGAGGCTGAGCCTGCAATCAATCCGGTAGAAGTTGAGCAGTTGCTGGAGGACCAGACACGGGAATTCACGACGAGACGGACGCAGTTAAACGATATGCTGGAGATTTTCCAGTCGCAGCGGCGGGCGTTGACGGGTCAGCTAACTGGCTTGTCAGGTGAGCTTGACTCCCTTCGTAAGCAGCGGGAAAGCATGGCAACGGACATTGCTCTCAGGCAACAAGCCATTCGTAACGGCCTTGGCCGTGAAAGCCTGCTGCGTGAAATTGAGCGCCAGTCCGATGCATTGTCCGGTAATGTCTCTAAGACAGAAGCGGCAATTGAGGCGATCAATCACCAGATCAGTGAAACTGATAACCGCATTGCAGCAGAGCGCTCGGTTTTCTACCAGAAGATCAGCGATGAAATGTCAAAAACCCGCTCCGACTATCTGGAAATCAGCGAAGGCCTCAAGGGCAAACTGGATGCGACTGCTCGTATCGAAATTCGTTCGCCAGTTACGGGCGTGGTCAACAAATTGCATGTCAATACAATCGGAAGTGCGGTTGAGCCATTCAGTCCGCTCTTCGAAATCGTGCCAGTGGACCAGCCCTTGCTCATTGAGGCCAAGCTTGATCCTTCAGATGTTGACGATGTTTATCTTCGCCAGAACGCACGTGTCGTGATTTCTGCATTCAACCGGCATCTTTACGATCAGATCTCTGCGCATATTACCTTTGTCGGTGCCGATGTACGTCAGGATCGTGCCGATTTGCCGCCTTACTATACAATACGGTTGGCAGTGGATGATGGGGAACGGGCCAAGATTCCTGAAATCGTGCCAGGCATGCCAAGTGAAGTGTTTTTGGCCACTCATCAAAGGACATTTTTTGAGTATTTGGCCGAGCCCTTCGTGCAAAGCTTTCGAAGGGCTTTCCGGTAGTAAAAAAATCAGCGCAGAGGCATCTTCGATAAATCATAATTGAGACACGTGACAGGAATCTTGTTATCAGGACTCGATGCTGATCGTAATGGAGAAGCGAGAATACTGTAGCTCTGGTCTGGTTACTTATTCTGAATGATTAAAAAGATACTCTTGAGAAAGCCATTTGGATTTCGAGAGCCTAACCATTGAGGGCGACCGTGGTGAATGAAATGCCGACGTTTCAGCAAAGGCCTGCTTTCAACGACAATACAGATGTCGAGGGTGACGGGGTGATCGATCTCGAACGGTTGTTCAAGGCCGTAATGAGACAGCGGGTCATTGTCGCGGCGGTCGCCGCTTTGATGATGGTTGTTTCAGGCATCTATGCGATTACGGCCGTCCCCATGTTCACGGCCACTTCCAGTGTCATGATCGACAAGGGACGGAGTCTGGTTCTCCAGCAACTCACCGACCTTGGGGGCAGTTCTGATGATGAAACGACCGTTCTTAGCCAGATCGAAGTCTTTCGCTCACAAGCGGTTGGCTACGAGGTGGTTGATCGGCTGAAACTCGTCGATAATGCCGAATTCATGGCTGAAGACCGTTCGATCATCGACGTGCTGAAAAGCGGGTTAGCGGGCATTTTTGGCTCGGATGAGACCGAAGGCTCGCCGGATGCGGACCAGCTTCGGGATTCCGCGCTTTCTCGGCTGCAGGCAGGCATGGATGTAGAGCGCGTTGGGCAGACATACATCATCAATATTTCCTACACGTCGCCCTCGCCCGAACTTTCCGCGAAAATTGCGACGGGTATAGCAGAAGCCTATCTCAGGGATTCGCTCAACTCAAAATATGAGGCGACCCGCCGTGCAAGCAAGTGGCTGCAGGAACGCATAGCCGAATTGGAGCAAAAGGCCCTACAATCTGATCTCGCGGTTGAGCGCTTCCGGGCATCGAATGGCTTGCTCAGCACGGGCAATGGTCTCGTCACTGACCAGAACCTAGCACAGATAAACAGTGCTTTGGGCACTGCGCAGTCCCAAGCTGCCACAGCGCGGGCACGTTACGAGGAGATCACGAAAAACATCGAAGCAAACGACGTCGATGCCGTGGTCAAGGAGGTTCTGGACAGCCCGATCGCTAATAATCTCCGCGAACAATATTTGCTGTCTGCAAAAAGCGAGGCGGAAATTTCGGCTCGACTTGGGCCAAACCATGAGCAGGCAGTTCGACACCGCCGAAACATGGCGGAGTACAAGGCCCTTCTTTTTGGTGAACTCGGTCGTATCGCGCAAAGTTATAACAACGAAGCGCAGGTGGCGGACGGACGCGTACGAAGCCTACTGGCCAGTCTAGCAACATCAAGCTCGCAAAGCGCTGTTGCAGATCAAAGTCAGGTCAAGCTGCGTGAACTGCAGCGCGAAGCGGAGACATATCGCAACCTCTACCAATCATTCCTGCAGCGTTACCAGCAAGCTATCCAGCAGCAGTCCTTTTCAGCGACCGGCGCTCGCATTATTTCGCGCGCTGCCCCTCCGTTGATTCCTTCTTCTCCGAAATTGATGCTGAGCATTGTCGGAGGCCTCCTTCTCGGCGGCATCCTTGGCGGCGCAATCGGCGCATTACGTGAATTTCAAGAACGCTTTTACCGGACAGGCGATGGCATCAGAGAGGACTTGGGCAAAGAGTTTCTCGGCATGCTGCCGTTGGTTGATGATCGCGATAATACAGCTCTGCCTGTGGTTTCCGAACAAGCAACGGAACGAAGCGTTCGTGCAGGAAGCCTGACCTCTCGATATTCGCTCAGCAACCCATTGTCCTCGTTTGCGGAGACACTGAGAAGCGCAAAAATTGCCGTCGACTTCAGCACGAGCCCAAATGCAAACCGCATAGTAGGCATTGCTTCCACATTGCCAGATGAAGGTAAGTCCACTGTTGCCGTCAACTTCGCACGTCTTCTGGCGAGCCAGGGTCATCAGTGTGTGTTGATAGATGCAGACCTTCGGAGCCCGGGAGCAACGCGGATGATTGCTCCACACGCCAAGGCCGGTTTGGTTGAAGTGCTTCTGGGCGAGGTATCTGTGGAAGATGCGTTGATGACAGATCCCCTGAGCGGCATGAAGTTTATGCCAACGGTCCTGCGCGAGCGACTTCCATTTTCTGCCGAACTTCTGGTTTCGCCAGCAATGCGCGGTGTCTTTGCCAATCTTCTTAGTAAATATGAATATATCGTGCTCGATCTTCCGCCTGTTGGGGCGGTGGTGGATGCCAGAGCGCTCTCATCCACAATCGACAGCTTTGTCTATGTCGTGGAATGGGGCAGAACAGCGCGACGTGCTGTAAGGAATGCATTTCAAACCGAAGAACAGATCTCTCGTAAATGTGCAGGCGTTATTTTGAGCAAGGTCGATCAGAAAAAAATGCGTCTTTACAGCTTACACGGGGATACGGAATACTACGCTTCCCGTTATTCAAGTTACTATGAGGAGGCCAGTTGATGACTATGCCTATCTTCTTTCTTAAGAATTCATTAAGCAATATTGTTTAATATTCGGTAACCATCCGGAGGTTATCGATGCGACACTTGGGGTTGACCCTGGCGCCTGTTCTGCTGCTGGCACTGATGCTGATGACCGGCTGCTCTCAGACGGCCTCACAGGCGTCGTGCCCGGCTCCAGACAGGACGTGCGCTAGCGCCGTTCCAGCTCAAAATCGAGATCGGGCGAACCTTGGCCCTCTTTCTCAATCGACCGGGCAGACCGCCGAAGTCCGAGCATCGCTTGCGCGTCAGGGAGCGGCAAGCAGTGAAATTGATTCAGCGCGAGCGATGTCACGTCCGACCGTTTCTCTGGAAGCAAATTACAAACTGACGCCATTACAAAACGGGACACGCAATCTGAGCGGAAACGAGCAGAGTACGGCGCTTGTTATGGATATCCCGATTTATCAAGGTGGCAGGGACACCGCCGCATTAGCGCTGGCTTACTCCAACTATCGCGCGTCCAGCGCAACGACCGCGACTACATTTCTCTCAGTTTCGGTAGCCATATTATCGTCTGACCTCGAACTGCGTCGCCAGGATCGCACCAAGGCTATTCTGACGCAGCACGGCAAGGCTTTAGCCCAATTGCGCCGTGCGGTTGCTTCGGAGCAGACTGAAGGATCCGCAACGCGCGTGGATATTACGGATGTTGACAGGCAATTACTTCAGATCGAACTGAACCAACGCCAATCCAGCTTGCAGCGGCTTGAGGCGGAACGGACTCTGGCAAGGCTACGCGCCCCGGCTTCGATTGAAGCCAGCATGATGTTGGCGAAACTGGAGTCCCGTTTCCCAAAAGCGGTAGCGGAGTTGCAATCGCTTGCGGCCGCGAATAATCCTCGTATTGCTGCAAGGCAAGCCGAGATAGAGGCGGCATATGCTCGACTCAGTCAGGCCGATGCAGCTTATAAGCCGCGCCTCGGCCTTCGAATTTCTGCGGGTTTGGATCGTGAGAACTACGGCCAATCGGACAATTCCACGGATGCCAGTGCAACCTTGAACTTTTCGATGCCTCTCTACACCGGAGGTGCACGAGAGGCGTCCCTTCGCAGCCGCGAAAAGGAAATTGAGGCGGCTACGTTCGATAAGCACGCTATATTACAAGATGTCGGAACCACACTTGCCGCTTCCATGCAGCGTCTCGAGACCGCTCGTGCGATACTTGCGCTTGCGCAAAAGCAAGAGAGTGGTGCGCGAATGAGATCGGTCGGCGTGAAAACAGAGAGAGAACTGGGTGAGCGGAGCGTTTTCGACGAAATTCGTGCTATTTCCGATATTGCGGATGCGCAACTAGCGGTGAATAACGCACGCTATGAGGCAGACATGGCACGTCTCACCATCGCAGCGGAATGCGGCCTACTGAGTGACGATTCCATCAGCCCAGCCGTTCAAATCTCGGGGCTCTAATTAGAATCTTGTGGATCTATTAGATATTGCGGTCCTTTCCATCTGGATCAACCCTTGTGTTTGTGAATACAACTGGGCACGTCAAGCTAGCTGAAAGCCTTTAAAAACCGTACCGCGCATGACAGCCCACCCGGGCTGCACCAACCACCGGATTCATGCGGGCTCTAGAGGGCCGCTATTGAGCCGCCCCTTGGCCTTTTTAGTCCTCCGTTGATACAGAGCCGCGGTCGCTTTATCGGTGCCGCATCTTATTCGGGGGCAGGGAGGACAAAGCTGCCAGGATGCCGGATGTTGATGCAAACCAGACCGCAAATCCAGGTATCTGTAATGAGAAGTCTAGGGCGCTGTGCAGCATCACCAGAAGCAGAACTGAAAGCCCCAGAATGCCAGCGAAGCGGAATCTGCGACGTTTGCGAATACCATGTATGAATACTGATGCAAGAGCGGTAATCGTAGTGACGATCATTGCCAACCCCATCGCGCCGAAACCCACTATGGCCTCCAGATAAACGTTGTGCGCGCGGTCAAAAACGCCACCCAAGCCGCAGGCCGGATCGCGATAGGCGGGAAACACATCTCGAAAGCTCGTTAATCCGGCTCCCATTGGCCAGCTTTCAGACAACATCTTCATAATTCCAGGCAATATACAAAAGCGTGAGTCGGTGAGACCACTCTCCTTGGCGCGCAATACTGCTTGCCCTGAAAACGTGCCGAAGACAGCGCCGACGATCAGAAGCATCAAAGCGGCTACCAACGAGCGTTTCATCCAGGTGTTCAATGGAGCTTTGGTTTCCGGAGTTTTTCTTTTACGGGTATCAACCAGCGCTGAAATCACAAGAAAGAACGATACTGCAATTGCGGTAGCGCCAACCCCGGCTCGTGATCGTGTCAGAAGCAAGGCTGTGAACACCACGAATGTCAGAAATGCGATTAGCCATGTTCGCCGCACGATAAAGCTGTGCTGAAAGTCGAAAATTGTCGCCAGCAACCGACCGCGGCTGAGGTCAAGTGAGCGCCAGCATTTTAGTAGCAAAGCTGTGAGAATGAGCAGTAGGACTCCGTAGAATGTTGCTGCGGTATTTCGGTTCACGAACGGTGCCGTTAAACTGTCGAGATAAAAGGTCTTCTGTCCGAACAGTAGCGACCTCGGCGCTATGGTGAATTGTAGGACTGCAAATATAGCCAGGGCTCCGCCACCGAACGCCAGCATTCTCAATCCATGGCTCGCGCGGTCATCATTGTTGAAGAGCAGCAAAGTCAGAATGAATACAGCAAAAGGAAGCGCAAGTTTCACTATGCCCGTTGGTGCGTCACCGGGAGTGAGGCTTACTGTGTGCTGAATATCGTCGGCTAAAAGCCCACCGGTTTGATCCCATACCAGGTCTGCGAAGGCTGAGCTGTAGCTGGGCAAAGCTTGGAAATGAGCCCATGCGACGCCAGCAGCGAGGGTAAGGCACGCGAGAAAGAACAGACCACGGATATGCTCCGGGATGCCTCGATTGCCGATGACAACAACTGGAAGGTACAGAAAGGCAAAAATGGTGACTGCAGCGACCGCAGTGGTATCCACTGCGCCATAAGTCACGAGTGAAAAACAGATGATTAGCCAGTAACCGACCTCCATAACCCGGAATAGAAGGTCTTTCGATTGCTGCGTCCCCGCGGATTCGACGTCTTTAGTTCGCTGCAAAGATAGCGGCTCTAGCGGCGCGTACGAACCTGTCGACGGACGATCTTTCAACATACCTACTCCTCACCGCCTCTGCTCTGTCAATTCAACTGCAGCGATTTAAGCAAGGGCGAGGTTGTTAAAAACTATTTGCACGGATTCCGGAAGATAAATCTCTTCACTGGACCCACATCAATCGACATGGCGGCCGCGAAACTAGTTAAAGTAAGATTTGTACCAATCCACAAATCTACCAACACCGGTTTTTACATCGATTTGCGGTACGAAGCCGGTAAGTGACTGTAGCAACTCTGTTGCAGCAAAAGTTCGAGGAACGTCGCCCTGCTGCATTGGCAACATGTTTCGAATGGCTTTCTTGCCCAACGCCTCCTCGATCGTGTCGACAAAATCAAGCAAGGCGACCGGCTGTCCGCCGCCGATATTCACGATCCGGAACGGTCCTTGAGCCGAAAGCGTGTCTCCTGCGACGCGGTTTTCAGGGGAGGGCGGGATATTGGCCAGCCTGACGATTGCTTCTACGAGGTCATCGATATACGTGAAGTCCCGGCTCATCTGGCCTTCACCATAGATATCGATTGGCCTGCCGTTCTCGATGGCATCGACAAACTTGAACAGGGCCATATCCGGCCGCCCCCACGGTCCATAAACAGTGAAGAACCGGAAACACGTCGTAGGAATTTTATAAAGGTGCGCATAGCTATGCCCCATGACTTCCATCGACTTTTTGGTCGCAGCATAAAGCGTCATGGGCTCATCTGCGCGATCGGTTTCCGCAAACGGAATCTGCTCGTTGGCGCCATAAATAGAGGACGTTGATGCCATCAAAAGATGCTTGGCGCCAACCGTCTTCGCCAGCTCAAGTATGTTCCAGGAACCTATTAAATTACTGTCGACGTATGCCTTTGGGTTTTCCAGGCTATATCGAACGCCAGCCTGAGCAGCCAGATGAATGATGACATCTGGCTCCCCAGCGTCCGCGGCTTCAGCAAGTGTCTCCTTGCTTTCCAGCATCCCGATAACGGGTCGGAAACCGTTAGAGCGCGCAAGTATCGAATGGCGGGCCTCTTTGAGCCTGACGTCGTAATACGGCGTCATCCCATCGAGTCCGGTCACAAAATGACCTTCATCCAGCAACCGCTTTGCAACATTAAAACCGATAAATCCGGCCGTTCCAGTTATCAGATATCTCATGTTACTGCCTTTCGCATTCGCCATTCACGCCGCTAATCCCTATTCAGGGCGACCGATACTGCTGTAGGTGAAGCCATGTTTGGTGACCTCATCGCTACGATAGATATTGCGCAGATCCACAAGCACGGGTTGGTTCATTATTGTCTTGAGGCGATCAAAATCCAGCGCACGGAACTGGTTCCACTCTGTCACGATGACCAGCGCATCCGCGCCTTCCGCAGCGGCATAGGGGCTCGATGCATAGGAGATGTCGTTCATCATGCTACGCGCGTTTTCCATACCTTCGGGATCATAACCAACAACCTTGGCACCGGCATCTGTCAGCGTCTGTATGATGGTAATGGCGGGACTATCGCGCATATCGTCCGTATTCGGCTTAAATGTTAGCCCGAGGATAGCAATGGTCTTGTCACGTACATCACCGCCGGCTGCGGCGATGATTTTACGACCCATGGCTCGTTTACGGTTGTCATTGATTGCGACCGTGGTCTCGATCAGACGTACCGGGCTGTCGTTGTCCTGAGCCGTCTTGACCAGCGCCAGAGTGTCCTTCGGAAAGCAGGAACCGCCATAGCCAGGTCCAGCATTGAGGAACTTGGAGCCGATGCGGCCGTCTATACCAATACCACGCGCAACTTCCTGAACGTTCGCGCCGACCTTTTCGCACAGATCGGCCATCTCGTTGATGAACGTGATCTTCATAGCCAGGAAGGCGTTGCCAGCATACTTGATCAACTCGGATGTGCGGCGAGTTGTAAACAGCAGCGGAGACTGGTTGAGATAAAGCGGACGATAGACTTCCGTCATGACCGGACGCGCTCGTTCGTCATTCATGCCGACCACAATTCGGTCTGGGCGTTTGAAATCTTCGATCGCGGCGCCCTCGCGCAGAAACTCTGGGTTTGAAACCACCGCAACATCCGCATTGGGATTAGCTTCCCTTACGATACGTTCTACTTCGTCGCCGGTCCCGACCGGAACTGTCGACTTGGTTACAATGACGGTAAAGCCGTTTACGTTCTGCGCGATATCACGTGCTGCAGCATAAACGTAGGAAAGGTCTGCATGACCGTCACCGCGGCGTGAAGGAGTGCCCACTGCGATGAAAACCACGTCTGCTCCGCTGACACTTGCTGCCAGATCCGTAGAGAAACTCAGTCGTCCTGCTGCCACGTTTTCCGCAACCAGTTGCTCCAGGCCCGGTTCAAAAATCGGAATCTTGCCGTTCCGTAAGGCTTCAACCTTACTTTCGTCTCGATCCAAACAAATGACGTCATGTCCAAAATCTGCAAAGCAAACACCGGACACCAGGCCAACGTAGCCTGCACCAATCATCGTAATCTTCATAGCGGGTCTCTGCCTCTTAAAACCATACGGGTCATTGTTTCTGCAATGCAGCAATTGTCGCCTATCATTGCAAGTTTTAATTTAGTGCCAACAAGATATGAGCTTGTCGATTTCAGATTAGGGACGGGCATTTGTTCTGTTGACAATCCGGGACATCACTTCGCGCGTGGCCCCTATAGTTGCAAATGTCAGCATTTTGACGAAGGGTTTCAATCCACCGTCGTACCGATAAGCCTTGAAAAATCGCGGGTTGACGTGCGACTTGGCACCCGCCGAGTAACGCGCATACTGCATAAGCTCAAGATTTATAAGCCGCTTTAGCAGCTTCAGCGAAGGATCCTGGGTATCCTTGATCAGTTCCAGCGCACTCGTAACTACGATAGGCACAGCCCCATGCCGTGTCGTACGCGTTACGCGGTTTACCGTATCCTGACGGAACTCTGCAGTTTCCTTGCCGCTGAATGCAGTTTTTGCGCGTGCAGTCGCACGCAACCACATATCCTTGTCACCGCCGCGTCGTGCCTTGCCAGCAGGAAACAAGCCAGCCTCGATCAATACAGAGCGGCGGAATGCCGATGCGCCCGTCCATATGGGGCAGAGACCCGTCTGGAGCCAAGGCTGCAATATGTCATGGAGTGCGAGTGCCTTCCCAACAGGGATCGGCGCAAGAGTACCGGCATAGCTGCGCTGCTTGCCGCCCTCTACTATCTTGACCCCTGAAAAGCCACAGCCAACATCTGGCCCCGCCGCCACAATGGCAGCCGAGAGAGTTTGCAAATGATCGTTATGCCATACGTCGTCCGCATCAAGAAAAGCGATCCAGTCGGCGGTTGATGCCTCGATGCCGAAGTTGCGCGCTGCATATCCGCCTGGCCCGGGAGGTGAACGGTGCAGCAACCGGATACGATTATCCCGCGCTACAAAGCTTTCGACAATCGAAGGCCCTTCATCTGAAGACCCATCATCGATCACGATGATTTCCCTAGGGGCTAGTGTCTGTTGCAGCACGCTCTCCAAGGTTTCCGCGATATGAGGTCCCTTGTTGAATAGCGGAATGACGACTGCGATATCCTTCAAGCTGAAAATCCTTTGCCGCAGTTAATAAAACCGCAAACGCACACGCTCTGCAATAAAGCAACACCGGAAACGTTGGAAGATTCACGTCTCACTTTCGTATCAACCCTCAAGAGCATGGCGTGTAATCTCCTTCTTCAACATCGTCACCGTCGTCAACAAGATTGTACCGTAATGGACAACAAGGAGAAGACTATAAAACGCAATGACGTATTTTGGGTCCATAGCATAGTAGAGGGCAAAGACAAATGGGATGACTGAGAGACAGCAGCGCTCAAAGCTTATACGCAGGTTATATTTGTTTTTGTTGAGCACTGAAATGACGGAGGCGGTAGGAGATACGAGCAACTGCGCGAAAAGGAGTGGTGCCAGATATTGAGCGAAGGTGCCGGCCTGAGACCACTGTCCTCCGAAAGCAAACTCGAAAAGCGGCCTGCCGCCAATGAGAAGCACAAGAACGGGACCGGCAGATATGATTGCGGATTTCTTGCACGTGCTGATCAACAGCGAGAGAATTTCCTTTGGACGGTGCCTGCCGATTTTGGAAAGGATACCGATAAAGGCCTTGCTCGTTGTCTGTCCTATGAGATTTACGGTCGCAAAAAGAATCGAGAATGCAAGGCTTAGCTGTCCAACTGTTTCCGAGCCATACGCATAGGCGATCATCAAAATTGGGATTTGCGTAGCGAGCCCCGCCAGAATCTGGGCAGGCAAGCGAAATGTTGGCATTTCCCGGTAATAGCGGAAAAAGAAGAACAAACGTCCGAGGCTCGCACGGGTAAACAAAGATGGGATATCCATCTTGCTCATTCCGCGCAGTAAGGACAGAATTCCCATGGTGCGTTCTGCCACGCCACCGATAAGCAAGTTCAATGCAGCAGGGTGCCACCAACCCAATGCTATCTTGATGACTGCGCCCGAGATGCTTTGATTGAACTGAGAGCCTGCGATATTCTTGAACCTGCGACCGCGGATGGCCCACTGAAGGGCGACTTCATAAAGACCGGCTCCAGTGGTTCCGAGTACCAGAATCCACCAGTATGTGCCGATCTGCGGCGCCCCGAGCGCATTCCCCAGATGTTCACCAAAGATCAATAGTCCCACAGAAATGATTGGCGCAGATAGCAGCGTCATTGCGAGACAAAGCGCCAGAAGCAGAAATGCTGATCTTTCGCGCCTGGGCAGCGGGATGGCCAAGACGTATCTCAGGGTCACGAAGGGATAAAGAAAGTTCACGACGGTGTTGAAGATTGCGTAGAGACCGAAATCTTCTGGCGTGTACATGCGTGTCAGAATGGGCATCACAAGGATAGTGATGAGTTTGGCAGATGTCGCACCCAATAAAAGTACAATAAACCCTTTTTGCATTCCGTGGGCGTCATTGCCCAGCAAGCCGCTCAACCGCCTTTTGACGGCACTAAACAATGTTCGTGACATGAGATTTCCGGAAAATCGGTTATGTTTGGGTAAGGTATGGCGGCAATTTTTTGCAGATTTCGGCTGAAATCATCGTGAGGAGTAGAAGTTGAGCTTCCAACTTATACACCTCACGTTGTTAAGGCATGAAGAACTTTGGTAACCCCACGATTTACGAGAACAGGAAGTCATCGTGGCCGGGTGCGTTAAGCGATGTCACATTGATTATCAGATCCGCAGTTCTGTCGCCGTTTACATCGGCACTAACTTCGAAATAGCCTGATTTGGCTTGGACCGACACTTCGCCCTGATGGCCGGAAAATGCAGCGTTGTTTATAAATGTCAGGCTCTCCCCCGCCTGATGCAACGATGTGTTGATATCCCGGAGATCTATCTTGTCCACACCTTTCTCAAAGTCGGTAATCAGATCGATGCCCGTTGCAGCGCTGCTGTCACTAACAGAGTTGTATACAAAGACGTCGGCTCCCTTGCCGCCGGTGAGTGTATCAAGCCCGCCCTTGCCGGAAATGACGTCATTTCCATCGCCACCGATGATGCCGTTGTCCTGACCATTTCCAATCACTGTATCGTTTCCAGCACCAGCATCGATCGCGCGTGTGATCCTGTCGAAAGAGACCGATGAGAAGTCGAGGTAATCTGCATCGGCCGACCCCTTGATCTGTATGCCAGCTTTGCCGCCGCTCGAAATCCGCTCAATGTTGGAAATAGAGGTCAGGCCGATCGTGGCATTGTTCATATTGCTCATAATCGTGTCGAAACCCTCGCCCCCGTCCACGCGGTCGAAACCGTTGTTCTGGAACGTGTAGTAGATAAAGTCGTCGCCACCGCCCGTGTTGATGATGTCCTGACCTCTGCCACCACTGATCTTGTCATTTCCCCCAAGCGTGGTGATCGTATCGTCCCCGTCGCCGCCATCAATCATCCAGTGATCGGAGGAGGGCACCTGGACAACGTCATTGAAAGCACTGCCGACAAGGTTCTGGTTTTCGACAACGTTGCTTAGGTTGACGACCAGCTCTAACGGTGCGGAGCGCCCCTGATCGTTCGATGCCACAACTGAGAGCGTGTAGCTTTGCTGGGCCTCGAAATCCAGCACTGCCCCTGCTGCCACGCTGATGACGCCGGTTGCGCTATTAAGAGTGAACCACCCGCTAGGGTCGATCATTTCATAGCCGGTCGCTCCATAGCCGGAGAGGGTGGCTACCACGGTACCCGCAGCTGAGTTTTCTGCGATACTACCGCCAATGAAACCAACTGCACTTGGAGCCTCGACAACGTCATCGACGCCTATCGAGAAGACCTTGTCGATGAAACTGCCGGCGGTATCGGTTATCCTGACAACAATGTCGTGCGACGCGGATGTTTCATAATCAAGTTGATCAACGCCCGCCACAGTGATGAGGCCCGTTGCCGCGTCTATCGCGAAGCGTCCGCCAGCATCGTCAACCATGGTGTACGACAAGGTATCACCGGCATCCGGGTCCGCGGCAACGATGACACCGGCCACGGTTCCAATTTCGGAATTTTCCGCCACATGGCCGCTAACGAGGGAAGCCGAGCTTGGGGCCTCGTTGATGTTGCTGACCTCAACGGTAATGGTGCGTTCCACAAATTGGCCCGCCGGGTCTGTAGCTCTGATGATGATCGCGTGGCTCGGCGAGGTCTCGTAATCGAGAAGCGTGCTGTCCTTGACCGTCAAGGCACCAGTTGTCGGATCGATTGAAAAGCGTCCACCAGCATCGTCGCTCAGACTATAGGAGAGGATATCGTTTGGATTTGGATCTTGTCCAAGCGCAGTTCCAACGAGTGTGCCGTTGACGCTGTTCTCCGCGATGACTGTGGGAAACAGCTGAACATCGGTCGGTGGCAGTTCCAATCCGCCCACAACATTTGCCACGGTAAGATCACCATCAGCGAAGCGGACCGTTTCGAACCCTACAATAATGTCGGCTCCGTCAGGCGAATCCTGACGGACATCATTTATGTGCAATTGCCCATCGACAATGGCAAAGCCGTAATCTGAAAAGGCTCCACCCAGAACGAAGGTATCGTTGCCGCTTCCACCGTCAGCAAAGTCATTGCCGCCGCCGCCAGTGATAACGTCGTCTCCACCGCCACCGTACACAGCATTATCGGAAGCGTTTCCGATGATTCTGTCCGCATATCTGGTGCCAACGAGATTCTCGATGGCAATCAATTCATCGCCTTGCGCATCGCCGCCGACGCCCTTGCCGCCAGCCAGATTGACGGAAATCCCGTAGAGACTGTCAGAATAATCGACGGTGTCGATTCCCTGTCCGCCGTCAAGAATGTCGGCCCCACCACCACCGATCAGGCGATCATTTCCATCCATACCCATCAGGTGATCAGCGGCAGCGCCGCCGGTTATGATATTATCGAGACTATTACCGGTGCCGGTAAAGGTTCTGGTGCTGGTATGGGTAAGGTTTTCGACATTGCTTGTCAGGCTGTAGTTATCAAGGTTTGTCTTGACAGAGTCGGTGCCTTCATCCGCCAACTCATTTACAACATCGCCTGCATCATCGATGATATATGTATCATCGCCAGTGCCGCCGACCAGCGTATCTGCGCCGGCACCGCCGTCCAGCACATCGTTGCCATCCATGCCGTAAATGGTATCCGCTCCACCCCGTCCATAAATGGTATTCGCAAACTCGTTGCCGGTCAGCATGTCGGCGTAGTTGCTGGCACCCATGTTTTCAATGCTGTAGAGCAGATCTCCTGCGGCCGTATCGCCGAGATTGATGTTCGTGGTCAGGTTAACGGTAATTGCTGTCGCGGCCTTAGAGTAATCGACGTAGTCGTTACCTTCGCCACCGTAATAGGTGTCAGCTCCCAAAGAACCGTTGAACTTGTCAGCCCCGTCGTAACCGTAGAAAGTTTCCGAGCCGCTGCCGCCGGAAAACGTATTCTTGTCGCTATTCCCGTACCCGACAAAGGCTTGTGTGCCGGTATAGGAAATACCTTCCACATTGGCACCAAGCGTATAGCTTTCGAGCGAGGTTGAGATGAGGTCGGTTCCACCGCCGATTTGCTCTGCAACGACATCATCATAGGAATCGATGATATAGGTATCATTGCCCAGACCACCGATCAGCAGGTCCGCGCCTGCACCGCCATCTAGCGTGTCGTTGCCATCGCCGCCCTCCAGGCGGTTATCCGCACCGTTGCCGGTAATGACATCGTTGAAGGCGGTGCCAATCACATTTTCTATCGAACTGAACACATCGCCCGTCGCATCGCCGCCTGTCGCGACGCCGCTTGCCAGATTGACGGTAATGGCCAGACTGCTGCTGCGATAGTCTGCGGTGTCATTTCCGGCCCCGCCATCCAGCCTGTCAGCGCCGGCGCCTCCTGCGAAGATGTTGTCGCCATCATCGCCAGTCAGGCTATCGTCATAACGCGTGCCGATAATTTTCTCGATGCTGATGAGTTGATCGCCCTCTGCATCCCCTCCGAGACCTGTGCCGAGAGCGAGGTCCACCGTTATAGCGGCCGCACTGGCGCCGTAATCCACGGTATCGATCTGATTGCCGCCATCAAGAATATCTGCCCCTGCGCTGCCGACAAATATGTTGGCTTCGTCATCACCGGTCAAGTTATCTGAAAACGCCGAACCAATAACCCGCTCAATGCCGCTTAACGTATCGCCTTCGGCATCGCCACCGGAACCTACACCCAGAAGCAGGTTGACCGTGACGCCCGAAGCGCTGTCTGCGTAGGAGGCGGTGTCGAGACCTTCTGCTCCTTCAAGAACGTCAGCCCCCGCGCCACCGCTGAAAGTTTCATCGCTGCTACTACCAATCAACGTATCGTTGCCTGCGCCGCCACGAGCTTCGATAATGCTGCCGCCAAGCCGGACCGTGTCATCATAATTTGAACCGGAAACAATTTCGATGCCCTGCAATATGTCGCCAGCAGCCTCTCCCGTTGTGCCTGCGCCAAGTATGCCATCGATTGTAATGCCAGCCTCTGCCGTCGAATAATCTACCGTATCAATGCCTTCACCGCCTATGAGAGTATCTGCGCCAATACCTCCCGACAGCAGATCGTTGCCGCGTCCGCCTTCCAGGGCATTGTCGGCAGCATCACCGATCAGGACATCATCCAGTGCAGTGCCGATGACGCGCTCTATCTGCGAAAGCACGTCACCCTGTGCGTCGCCACCCTGACCGGTTCCCAGCGCGAGATTGATGACGACCGCCGCGTTGCTTGACGAATAGTCGGAGGTATCAAGGCCTTCGCCGCCATTCAGGCTGTCTGCGCCTTCTCCGCCGACAAGGATGTCGTCACCGTTGCCGCCGTCTAAAATATCCCCGCCCAAGCCACCTTCCAGACGGTTGGCACTGTCGTCACCTGTCAAATTGTCAGCAAAGTTCGAACCGCGCAGATTTCCGATGCCTGTGAGAATGTCCCCCTCGGCGTCTCCACAAAGATTGACATTGGTTTCCAGATTTACAGTTACGGCGGACTGGCTGGAGGTGTAGTCGGCATAATCCAAGCCACCTCCGCCTTCGATGGAATCTGCGCCTGCGCCGCCAATAAAGGTTTCGTTAGCGTTGCCGCCAATGAGCGTATCATTGCCACCAGAGCCGACGACGATTTCTATGCCGCTCAGCAAATCGCCTTCCGCATCGCCACCGCTGCCGGTCCCTTGTTCAAGGTTCACAGTGACCGGAGCCGCGCTCCCCGTATAATCTGCGGTGTCGATTCCTTCGCCGCCGTTCAGAACATCGGCACCCTCGCCACCGCTCAAGGTGTCATCACCACCACGGCCTTCGAGGACGTCATTGCCCGCGCCGCCGATCAAGTAATTCGTGTCGTCCGATCCAAAGAGTTGGTCATCGTAACTGGAGCCGACAAGTCCTTCTATATCGACGAGAAAGTCGCCCGCCGCGGCACCGCCAGGGGCTCCACCGGCCAGATCGACCGTAACGCCGGAATTGGCCGAAGCGTAGCTTGCCAAATCGAAACCCTTGCCTCCGATCAGCACATCTGCGCCGGCGCCACCGTCCAGAACATCGTTTCCGGCCCCACCGATCAGAAGGTCGTCGCCTTGCCCTCCCTCAAGAAGGTCATTGCCATCGGAGCCGCGCAGGACGTCTTCCCCATGGCCGCCGACCAGGATCGCATTACCGGCGTTGCTGTAGAGGTAAACGTCTTTCGTAGAACCTGAATAGATATAGGGGTCAGACAGTGCCGCAGCATTGATGCCACTGTCCTGGCCGTTCACGGTCAGGACCGAACCGGACCCTTTTCGCAGCCATGAACTGGTTGAACTGACCGAGGAAGTCAGGTCCGTTACCGTCAAGGCGGCGTTTTTCTCAGTCAGGTTGAATACTATGGTCGCCGGATCGGTATCTGAAATATGGGCGCTGTTAATCGTCGCCTTTGCGCCCTTGGCCAGCCAGAAATGGTTCTGGTTGCTTGCTCCGCCCTGAAGGTTAGGGTCGAGACTGACCACATCCTCGAGCACGGTATCAGTTGCCCAGAGGCGGTAATTGCGGCCATTGCCTTCCGATATCGTTCTGGTCAGCGTGGTGGATTGCGACTTGATATCATATCCGCCATCCGAATTGTTTGCCGAAACGGTGTCAATGAAATGAACGTTGTAGACGCCCCGTTCCGTCGCGAACCCGTCTCCATTCCAATAGGTGTTGATGGTATCAAGCGTGTTTGAAACTTCGACGCGACGGACAATGATATCGTGCGCGGTTCCATCAATGTGAACGCCGACCGCAAAATTGTCGCCGTCCTGGAATTGGCTGTCGGCCTTTACATCCTCAATCACCACGTCATGCGTATCGTATTGAAGCTTGATAGCCGCTTTAGAGAACCCATTAATATCTACATCGCGGATGGTCAGTCCGGAAATCGTCGCAGATGTTGCGTCGCCGGAAACATTGTTTTCAAAGAACCGCTGCACATTGGTCGCGGTGATATGTTCGATTGTCAGGTTCTTAATATCGTCGCCAACGCGGATCGCGCCATAGCCGATATTGGTAAAGCCCAGGTCGGAAAATGTTAGGTTATCGGCGCCAGCAATCAGGCGAAAGCCTTGTTCGCCTGCAAAGCCAGCGGGATCGTAAGGGTCGGACCGTGTGCCGACTATATTGGCTTCCATCGCGTTGCCGTTGCTGTCAACGCCGTGAATCCATACGGGTTGACCGTCCTCGCCGCCGTTTGTGATCACAATCGGGGTCGAGTCGAGCTTGTAGTCGCCCTGGTCAGCAATCATGCGCACTTCGCCGCCTGGGCCTGCCGCTGCTACAAATGCAGGGATATCATAAAGGCTGCCCGCGTTTTCGATGCTAGACCCATCCATAAGTCCCGCTCCAGTCGGGGAAACATAAAATGAAGCCATGATCAGAAATCCTCGACGGTCCGGTTTATCTTGCACTGCGGTGAATGAGCATTCCATTAATAATTCGTTAAGCAAATAACGCAAGTAAACCTTGACTGTCATTGCACCGTACCCCGTGTTTTTTAGAGACATGGTAAAATTCGAAATATATTGGGAGGAATTCATTTGGATGTTCATGGGATATTTGGCCCAGATCCAGAAGGAAGCCCCAATGACCGATTTCTATATTTCTCCGACAGGTTGCGGTGACAAAAGCGGAAGCAGCATTGAGAACGCGGCATCGATCAACAGCATTAATACTGTGGTTACGCAGGCATCCGGCGGCGACCGGGTTGTGCTGATCGCTGACCAGGGTGACTATAACATTGCGAAATCGATCAATATTTACAGCGGTGGTGACGAGGGTAAGCCCATAACCATCGTCGGGATGTCATCGACCGGTCAGGAAATGGACGCGACTTTCGTCAGCAATCGGGCTGAAGTCTATTCTCCGACTGCCCAACAGGGCATCGAGATATTTCGGCTCAACGAAGGTTCCAACAACCTCGTCTTCGACAATGTCAATTTCAAAAATGTAGCAACCGCATTCCGCCTGGGCGGAAATCTGGAAAACATTACGATCCAGGACTCTTCTGCAGAGAATGTGAGCCGATATGTTGAAAACCTGGCCACAGGCAAGAATGTCGCTGCGTCCGTGGACGGGCTTACCATTCGCAATGTCGAGGTTGATGGCTTCGCCAAGGGTGTTGTCCGTCTGCAGTATGACAGCCAGAATGTCGTGATCGACAATGTCAAAGGTGACAGCCAGCATATCGACGGAGCAAGTTTCGCAATCGGCGTCCACATCGATGGAACTGCACATGACATCGTTGTGCGCAATACCGAGATTGGCAACATCACCGACACAACGAGCAGCTACTATAATGGCGATGGATTTGCCACAGAGCGCGGAGTCTATAACGTCGTCTTTGAAAATACACGGGCGTACAACAATACCGACGCAGGCTACGATATCAAATCGACGTCAACGCAATTGATCGGTGCCGTTGCCGACGGTAACAGCAGAAACTTCCGCATCTGGGCAACAGATACAGTGGCCGACGGCATTGTCGGGTTGAACCCCACTTATCACGGCGGTAGCAGCACCAAACCCGCCAATGTCTGGCTTGCTGCCGGTGCGCATGCAGATATCACAAACTCTCAATTCCTGGATGATGACGGTCTCGGTTTTCTGTTCGATCTTGCTGAAAACGGTGCGTCACTCGCCATCGGCGGCGTCGAGAGCAACCAGTCGGCAACCGGCAACTCGAAGCTCACAAATCCAGTCATCATGGGCAAGACCGCATCGCTGATCGGAAGCGTGGAGCAAATGCTGGCCAAGCCAGCGGAACTTCATGCAGCAAAGAATGCTATCCTCGAAAACACTGCGGCTGGCACATCAGTTGCCAAGGTCACTTCCGACGGGGCAAGCTCTTTCAAGCTTTCTGATGACGCTGGCGGCATGTTCCGAATCAATTCCCTTACCGGCGAAATATTCGTGGCGAATTCGGCTGGTCTCGATTACGAAAAGGCACACTCTTTCTCGGTGTCTGTCGTTGCATCCAATGCTCATGGTGCGTCGACGACCGCCACCTTTGTGCTGGAGTTGACGAACGTCGTCGAGAACCAGAGCGTGATCGGTACCGGTGCCAACGACCGTATGATTTTCACTTCGGCCGACAATTGGACGATCGATGGCGGTGATGGCAATGATTTGATCGTGACATCGGATGGCGCTGACCGTGTTCAAGGCGGGCGCGGTGACGACATCATCAACACGGGCGGCGGTGACGACACAATCACGTTTAGCCTTCAGAGCAACGGTTTCGATACTATCGACGGCGGTGCAGGGCGCGACACCATTCTCGCGGACAAGAACAACGCCACTATCGGCCTGCATTCCTTCACAGGTATTGAGGTTATCTCCGGCGGCGGTAAGGCTGGTATTCGTATCATGGGCTCTGCCGATGCGGACTATCTTGATTTCTCCAATACGGTCATAGACCGGATTACTCGCCCGATTGATCTTGGTGCCGGAGATGACGTTGCAATCGGAAATGCCCAGAACAACAGTTTTGCTGGCGGCGCAGGCCACGATATTATCATCGGGGCAGGTGGGAGTGATGTGATCGATGGCGGAGCTGGCAATGACTGGCTCTACGGCGACATGAAAGATGGATCGCCGCTTGCTGGCGGGGGCAATGATACGATTACCGGTGGTGCCGGTGACGATCACCTGTTCGGGGGACGTGGCGATGATACTTTTGTCTATTCAGGCAAGGGCTTTGGCCATGACACCATCTACGATTTCGGCCAGGCAAACGGCAATCACGACCATATCGATATCTCGGGAACCGGCCTCCACTACAGCGATCTTTCCATCAGCTATGGAGCCGCTGGAGCGCTTGTTCAGTTCAATTCTGGGGACAGCATTCTCCTGAAGAACGTCGCTTCTCTATCCGCCAGCGATTTTATCGCCTGATTTATACTGTCTCGGCGCGATCAAGCATCGCGCCGCAGAACATTCTCCTGCGATACGAAGTCGTCCCGAAAACCGGGGAGGCGTGGGCCGATGGGAACATAGGGTCTTTTCTGTGCAGGGACACGAACGGCTTCACTGAAGGAAAGCCCGACGAGTAATGAGTAGAAAATAAGCCCTTCGATGCTCCATATGGGCATGGTGGACATGTTGAGAACGAAAAACCCTACATATGCCAGCAGTATGAGAATGCTGTGTCTACCCTGAAGACTTCTTATGGACATCACAAGAAACAGCGACAAGAAGGACAACGATGCAAGGAAACCGAAAATCCCTGTGTCGTAAAGCGCTGATACCAGGGTATTATGTGCATATACCTTGAAGCTCCCCTCCCAGGATGAAGGCCCGAAGCCAAACAGCAATTGCATATTGCTTCCCTGCAAATACGCGCTGAGATATTGACTCCAGATATAGGGGCGACCGCTCATCAGGCGCCTTGCGTCAGTTGTATAATGATCGGGAATGACGAAAAGGCGGTCAAACTCTCCTGCTGATGCAAACAAATCGACGAAGCGGTCCTGGAAATGGATGCCTGCGAGTATCACAAGACCGATCATCGGCAGCATGATGATTGACAGTAGGATCTTCTGCTCGTTTCTGACTCCGCGCGAGGTGGTGACAAGGACAATTGCCGCAACGATTGGTAAAGCTGCGATCAAGGCTGTGCGATAGTTCGCCAGCACGATTGATGCAACGCCGATAGCGAGAAGACCCAGTCCACGCGCTTTCCAGTTGGCTGCGAAGATTCCCGCCACGAGAATGAATGTCAGTGAAACCATTGAGAAGCCGGATTCGTGATTGAAGCCGCCAATGACGCTGGCCGAACCATCAGTTTCATTGGCCTTGGCAACGCCGAACACGAATCCAATAAACTGGAAAGCGACCGGCACTGCAAGTGCCAGCATCAGAACGCGTGCGACGCGATAGGTTCCGACCTCCAGATATGCTCTCATTGCTGCCGTGGCGATGACCAGGAAGTAAACGGCTTTGATCGAGCCATCTATTGCTCCTCCCATGAACCCGTTGAGAATGCCGCTGCTTAGATTTGCGAAAATCAACGCGTAACAGGGGATTGCCATCGGCGACCGAAAGGCCCGGAACCCGACCAGCAAAATTCCAATGCCGATGGTGGCTAGCGAAACCAGGGATATTATGGAAGCGCCGCCAACCGAGCGAAAGGTGTAGATCGGGAATTCTGCGGAAATGAATCGAGCCCACAGGGCGAGTGCGAGAAAACGAAGCATCACGCTTCGCTCCGTCCGAATGATTAAAAAGAAGCAGACCAATGCCACGCAGAGCCCAAGCAATGCAACGTGGGGGGGCAGCACACGCATAACGCCAACTTCCATAGCTCTACTTTCTCGCCATCAATAATCGGCACTAGCAATGAGTAAGGTTTGCCTGTCTGGCAATCAGAATATTGTCACCGGAAACGGGGAGGGTAATCAGCTACTGGTCCGGCCTTGTTATTGATATAGCCTTCGCTACCTTGCGAAGAAAGAAGTTTGGCGGGTATGCCGCCGACTACCGAGTCATCCGGAAAATCCTTGGTGACAACAGCATTGGCACCGACCGCGCTACGTTTGCCCAGACGGATGTGTCCAATAACCTTAGCCCCAGATCCGAGGAAGCTCTCATCTCCCACGATCGGCGCGCCCTGGCGCTCGCCTCTGTTCATATATCCCAAGACAACGCCATGCGTAAAATTCACGTTCGAACCGATCACTGAATCGCCGTGAACGTAGATCCCGCCAAATCGGTTAATAAATAAGCCCGGTCCAATGACTGTATATTCCGGAATTGCAATCCCGAATTTATAACGGCAACGCAAAAGCATATACTTCACAAAATAGTAAAGCCAATGGCGTGTCACTGGGTTTATCTTCAAGTATCCGCAAAGGCGCATCCATACTGTATATTTGAAACCCGGCGTCGCAATAAAATGCTTCATGAATGACTTTGTATCGGCGCGACCAGAATAACGTGTGAGGTCGGCAGCCAGCAGATCTTTCAGCTGCCTGAAGGATCTCGCGCACCCTTCAGTATGTGCTTTACCCCAGACCTTTTCCGGTTCATCCATAGGTATGGAGGTGCTATTTTCGGAACCGGTAGCTGTGGTGGTCTGCATATCGGACATTCTTGTTCTCCGGTCTCTCTATAGCATTAGCAAACAAATCAAATTCCATAGGGCTTTGCCCACAGAAATCAAAGCGCCAGCGTAGTGATTTCATATCCGTCTGGTTTATATTTCTATTAATCTTCCTGAATGCTTGACGAAATCGCAGGCACAACTTATCAGCCTTAACGATATAAAAAGATTCCAATCGACGCAATTCTTAAATCCGAATATAACCACTTCCATCTCAATCCTGGCCTGCGGGTTCGGCAGGAGCGTAATTCGGCCAGTGCGTAGACAATGACACGCGATCAATGGTCGGATTTGCCGTTCGTTCTGCATCGCAGCCACCTTACCGCAGGAATGGCTCTGAATGAACCGACCCGAAAATTCCAGTACATCAGTTCATGAGCCGATGTGCGTATGTGTGGTAGGCTTGCGTGGAATTCCAAATGTAATGGGCGGTGTGGAAACTCATTGCGAAGAGCTTTATCCCCGTCTCAAGCAAATTCTAGGGGACAAAATTCGAGTTAAGATCCTGGCAAGGCGGGGTTACGTCAGTGCACCGAGCATTTATAAAGGCGTAGAGGTCGTCCCGATCTATTCCCCGGCCAACAAATATCTGGAAACGATCGTGCATACTGCTTTGGCGATCATCCATGCGAAATTCCGCCACAAGGCAAATGCTGTCCACATCCATGCCATAGGGCCCGCGTTGATGGCTCCGCTTGCCCGACTTCTATGTATGAAGGTGGTGGTCACACACCATGGTGAGGATTACCGCAGGGCAAAGTGGAACTGGTTTGCCAAGACAATGTTGATGCAGGGCGAGGCGATGGCCGTACGATTCGCTTCAAGGCTTATCGTCATCACGCACAACATAAAGGATCGGCTGAAATCCGAGTACGGAATAAAGGATCAGCTGATATCTTACGTTCCCAACGGCGTTTCCATCGGTGGTGATGTGAGCGTTGATGAAAGCATTCTCGAGGAATTTGGCCTGGGTCGTGGCGAATACGTGCTGGGCGTTGCGAGACTCGTACCGGAAAAAGGCTTTCAGGATCTGGTCAAAGCCTGGGCCAACGGGCGAGGCCGGAACCGCGCGAGGAAACTGGTCATAGCTGGTGACGCTGATCATCAGGACAAGTTTGCTCTGGAGTTGCTGTGTCACGCCAGCGAGGACATCATTTTTACTGGACGGCAGCCGCGCTCAAAGGTGCTGGCGCTTTTCAAATCTGCATCGCTGTTCGTTCTTCCTTCTTATCATGAAGGTCTTCCGTTTGTGGCACTGGAAGCAATTGCCTGCGGTGCGCCAATCGCGCTCAGCGATATACCTGGAAATCGCGAATTGGGGTTGGCAGAGCATGCCTATTTTCTCCCAGGGGATATGGACGCGATGACAGCCCGCTTGAGTGACGACCCAAAAATATACGAGGCTGACAAACGCATACTTGACAACTACAGCTGGGAATTTATCGCCAGCCGGACAGCTGCCCTTTATGCTGATCTGTTGAGTATGGAGCCGCCACCTCCAATCTATGCGACGACAGCTGCCAATCCGTGACCGTTCAATGCCGCTGCCTCGTGTCTCCAGCCATTCCAGTACGATCGAGAAGAAGATGACGACTATCGCCAGATCGCCAAAGCTGATGTTTGTTATTAATTCTTTGGAGGGTGGCGGCGCCGAGCGCGTTCTGTGCACGATTGCGCGCGAATTTGCAGCCTCTAACCCCGGTGTCGATGTCCATATTGCAACGCTGGATGACGTAGAAGACAAATACAGTGTACCTGACAGCATAAAACGGCACCGTCTGGATTCCAAAGGCGCGATGCTGGCGAGCCTGAGAAATTTGCGCCGCGTGCTGAAGTCGGAAAGACCTGATGCGGTCGTTGCGTTCCTGACTCGATCCAACCTTGTTGCGGCACTTCTTGGCAAGAAATTGGGTAGCCCCACATTGATCAGTGAGCGCGTCAATACGACGAGCCATTTCTCGACGAGGCGCGCTGCGGGTATCTATAAGTTTCTCATTCGCCTTATCTATCCGCTCTCCCGGCGCATTATCTGTGTCTCGGGTGGAGTGAGCGAGGATCTAGCCACCAATTTTGGCATATCCCGGAGTAAGCTGGTAACCGCTTTCAATCCCTTGGATATTGAAAGGATCAAGTTGCTGGGTTCGCAAGAGCCCGCCATTGCTCTTCCATCAAATTACTTAGTGTCCGTCGGTCGGCTTATGCCCAACAAGAACCACGCGCTGACCATCAGCGCACTTGCCAGGTCCAAGACGGATTTCAACCTTGTGATCCTGGGCGAAGGGCCGGAGCGTTCCTCCCTCGAGGCACATGCTCGCAACCTTGGTCTGGCCAGTCGCGTACAATTCGCCGGTCATCTTGCGAATCCTTATGCTGTTGTTGCAAATGCGCAGGCTTATGTTTCCTCCTCGCTTGCAGAAGGCTTTCCCAATGCCCTTGTAGAAGCAATGTGTCTCGGGCGACCCATTCTTTCGACCGACTGCGACTCTGGACCGTCGGAAATTCTCGACGGCCGCGCCACTTTAAAGGTCACCAGCTGTACTGAAGCTCCCCACGGACTTCTCGTGCCGGTTCTGAACGAGGAGGCGCTGTCCGATGGTATACGGAAACTGTCCGATCACGCATTGAGAGCAGATTATGGCCACCGTGCAACAAACCGCGCGCAGGATTTTTCCATGGAGAAAGCTGTAGAGGCTTACTCCAACATTATCCGGTCGGTCGCTGCTTTGGAACCGTAAGGCGTCGCCTAGAGCCTAAGTCCAGTCAAACGTTAGATTGAAATATTTCTGTCAGATTCATTCTCTAAGAAATAATTTTTTATCAATAATAATAAAGTGTTGAATATGCAGGACCCCGCCAGAATTTCTTCGCCCAACAAGCGGATAGCTTATCTTGATATCTTCCGCTACTCGGCAGTAACATTCGCGATTATTTCCCACATCGTGATACATCACCAGATCTATGACGAAACGGCGTCGGACGAAGCCGCGATGATGAAAGCCGTCACACGAGCGGCAACGCCTGCCTTACTTGTTTTGTTCGGGATGATGATCGAGCTGGTGTATTACCGTAAATACAAGACGTCCTTCAAAGGAGCCATGACCAGCTTAATCCAGAGAGCGATTATGTGCTATCTCGCTCTCGTCGCCCTCGCGACTGCCTTCTTTGTGAGTGGAGCCATGACCGCGAAGGGTCTAGTAGGGGGCATCACTCTTCTCGGCCAGGTGCATAACAACGATATCTTCAAGCTATACATGATTCTACTTGTTCTGACCCTGCCGCTGCTCTTCATCCGCCACCGATGGGGCGCTATTGGTGTTGGCGCGTTTGTGGTCACTTTGTGGGTCGGTCACCATCTTCTTCTTAGCAGCTTGTCCCCGCTGCCCTATCCGCTGGGTCATATAGGCTCTTTGACGATGGGCATTGGATCAGGGTTTGGCCCCAGTATTCTTCACAGCAGCGTACTGCTTGTGTTCGGTATGGCGCTAGCGGCGGCGCTCTTGACTGAACGTAACAGCAGCGCAAGGCGATCCTGGCTGGTGCTTTCAACTGTCATCATTGCCGGGGCTTTGATAGTCATTCTCCACCAAATGATCACATACGGACCAATGGGCGTTGTCCGAAAGATCGCTGTGATCAGGGAGTGGCGAAACTCTCATCACCTTGGCTATTATGCGTATGGAATATTAGCCGCTTCGCTGCTTCTCCTCTTTGCTGTAGTGGGTGATCGTCTCCTTCCTGCGCGAGCTAAGGCCGCTATCTCGAAAGCAGGAGGCGTCACTCTCATGTACTTTTTCCTAGCCAATCTTCTGTTGGCCCTTATTCCTACATTCGCAATGCCAGCGTCTGCTATTTCTGCAGCACTTGTGCTTGTCTATGTCGCGGTTTTCACAGCCCTTGCACTTTGGTGGGCGAGAACCGGCAAGAATATGCCGATGGCCAATATCTACATGAATGCCATCGGCGCTTTGTCCAGATCGGTCGCCGAGAAGCTTTCGCCTTCAGTCACATTCATGAGTGCGACCGGCAATTCCGAAATAGAACGTGCTTCCGACGGCGCAAGCAATGCGCGATAAATGAGTAAAAGCTTGAGGTGGACTTGCGTCGCAAAGGTAAGGCGGCATTTTCAGATCAAGCGGCTATTTTCTCGAACTGTGCTGGGCTTAGAGTGTCAAACGCAGGGCCTTCGCGTCGGCATTCCGGTTTCCTTTTAACTCAAGAAAACCTCTCCACTTTTCCGATGCAAGCCCACCATGGTCCTGCCTCGGTTTACTGACGAAACGCGCGTCTGAAGCTTTGCACGAAGGGTTCAGCGATATATTCAGCAAATGTCCGGTCACCGGTGACCAGATAAGCCTCCGCTGGCATGCCGGGTACAATCGGTGGCAACGGTTTGTCGCCCGTTGCATCTACCGCCAGACGGACGACGAAATAGCTCTGCCCCGTCGCCTCGTCTTTTGTCGCGTCGCCTGCCACAAACTCGACATGCGCGTCGGCAGGGTCGAACAAATGGCGATTGAAAGCAGACAGGACAACCTTCGCTTTTTGTTGCGGAAATACATTGTCCACATCGGTCGGCTGTATATGCGCCTCGAGGAGGAGGGGGCGACCTTCCGGCACAATCTCAAGCAGAGGACGATAAGGCTCTACCGCGCTGCCTATGGTGTTCACATGCAGTGTCTTTACGACACCGGTAACGGGCGCTCTGATATCGACACGGGCAGCGGTCTCCGCTTTGCCGGCGAGTGTTTCAATCGCTTCGATCAATTCCGAACGCGTCTTGGATAGTTCATTGCTGACCTTCTCTTTGAATTGCGAACGGGTCGAGCCGATGCGCTGATCTATCTCCTCAATCTGGTGGCGTAATGCCGCGAGCGTTGAGTTCATTTTTGCGATTTCGCCGCGAGCCGAACCCTCCTGCCGCTCCATCTCGCGCAAGGCGCTTTCACGCCCGAAGCCATCCTTTATCGCAGTACGTCGCAATTCAACATCGGTGGCAAGACTTGAGAGCTGGCCGTTAAGGGCATCGAGTTGACCCTGAGATCCGAGCATTTGCTCCTCGAAAGCCCGACGCTGCGCCAAAAGAACCCCAAGCGTATCCGAAAGCTGTGTGCGACGGTCGCGGAATTCGGTCATCTGGTCATTGATGAGATAATCGATCAGGGTTGCTTCGAGACCCTCTACAGATTTTGGAAGGGTATCTATCGATATGGCAAGATCATTGCGATCAAGCTGCTCAGCGGTAAGTCGCTGCTGTCGTGCAGCCAAGCCGGCAATCCTCGCCCGTAGCTCCTGAAGCGCGGATTGTTCCTGAGCGCGCTGCAACGTCGCGACAATGTCGCCTTCCTGGACATGGCTACCCTCACGGACCAGCAGCGCCGCCAGTACACCGCCTCGCTCATGTCGAACAATCTGGGCATTGCTGTCTGTAACAATCTTGCCCGTGGCAATAATTGCCCCCGACAACGGCGCGCTGAAAGCCCAGGCGGAAAAGCCGCCTAGAAGGAGCGCGATAACCCCAAGACCTGCCATTGCAGGTCCCCGGATAGAGGTGATTGCGTCAATGGAGCCCGGCAAGCGGTTCGCCCCGCGAGATTTAGTGCCACCCTTCTTCATCAAAGCGCACCACTGGCAGGCAAAGCCTTCGCCCGCACCATATGCACATCCGCCACTCTGCCCGGTGTCGGGCGTGGTGCAATGGCCGTCAATTTGCCCTTTTCCATCATGTAAACCTGGTCCGCCACGGAGAGAATCCGATTCCGGTGGGTCACCATCAAAATTGCACAACCTCTAGCGCGCTGCTTTACCAGCGCCTCAGTCAAAACAGTTTCACCCATGCTATCCAGGTGGCTGTTCGGTTCATCCAGCACCAGAACCTTGGGACTACCAAAAAATGCGCGTGCCAAAGCAATGCGTTGGATCTGCCCGCCAGACAACCGCAAACCTCCGGCCCCTACGCGTGTACTATAACCGTCAGGCAATGTTGCGATAAAACTATGGGCCCCTGCCGCCATGGCCGCCTCAAGAACGGCTTCATCGGTCACAGACGGCCCAAAGCGACCAATGTTTTCGGCCACCGTTCCCTCATGTAATATGCTTTCTTGTCCCATATAGCCAAAACTTGCGCCGCGCTGGGCACTTGGCCAATGGCGTAGCGGAAATCCGTCAAGCAGTATTTCGCCCGCGGTTGGCAGCATCGTCGCTGCGGCAATCCTTGCCAGCGTGGATTTCCCCGAGCCACTTGGGCCGACAAGCGCGGCAATCTGGCCCGGTTGAAGAACAAGACTTACATCTTGAAAGAGAGCGGGGCTCGACGCGTCGCGGCTGAACGAAAATGCGGCCTGGCGAATTTCAAGACGGCCAACTGGCTCAGGCAGTGTCATGAGGGGCCGCGAATTTTCCGTCGTTTCGAGTTTTGTAAACGAACGGTCGACTTCCCGAAACGCCATCAGCGCCTCATTGATCTGGCGCCATGACCCGACAACTTGTTCGACGGGCATGAGCGCACGAGAAGATACCAGCGACGCTGCGAAGATTAGGCTAGCAGACATTTTGCCTGTGATCACCAACCATGCACCGGCGCCCAGCACCAGTACCTGAATACTTTGCCTTACAAATCGGGACATACCGTAAAAGCTGGCGTTTGTTTTGGCCAAGGAGTCGATCGGCTTTGATGCGGCCAAGGCAGCGTTGCTCCAACGCTGAACCATGTTGAACCCCATTCCCATAGCTCGGATTTCTTCGCTCTGGCGCAGGGCATCCCCTGCATGGCGCATCGCCTTGCCTTGCAGGAATGAGAGATTGCGCGAGCCTCTGTCTTCAATGCGCTGATTGGCGAACGTCACAAGAACCAGCAGAACGATACCGCCGACTGTAGCCCAGCCAATGACAGGATGAGCAAGAAACATGAGGCCCAAAAATAACGGTGCGAAAGGGAGATCGAACAAGCCGGTGAAACTGCCGCTCGCAATGAAACGCTTGACGATTCCCACCTTGCCTATCGACCCGGAGGTCTCCGACAGGATTTGAGCGCCATGCCCATCCGACGCGGCCATAATCAGCTTTGGCATGACCGAGAATTCGTAAAGGGAACTCAATCGCTGGGCAATGATTTGTCTGACTGATTCAATACAGCCAAAAACAAAAAGCCCTCCGCAAGCGATGATAGTCAGGAAAACGAGTGTCTCCACGCTACTGCTTGGTAACACACGATCGTATACCTGCGTCATGTAAAGCGGAATGACGAGAAGCAGTAGATTTGTGAAGGTCGTAAACAGCAGCATCCAGAAAACGCCACCCCTCATACCCTTCGAATGGGAGATTGAGGTGAGTAAGGACCGATCTCCGACTGACATTTCGTACGCTCCAGACAGGCATAATACACCAACGCAAGAGCACAATATCGCTGTTCAAGGTTTAGAAAGTATTCACAGTCTCAAAAAAAATTGAAGGGCTGGATTAATCAGATGTCCAACTTGGTTTGGCGGCTAGAAGTTTGATACGTGTCCTGAAAGGTTACATCGTGTACCACAGATGCGGGTTCGAGCCCGACTGTATCTTGACCCAGCGTAGATCCGCATTTCTCCAGGACTTTATAACGTTCGTCCGGTTGTCCAAAACCACGTCGCCGGTCGCGGTCTTTGCAATAAGAACCGCATGACCTTCGCCAGAAGAGGTGTAGGCAACGGCAATACGCAGTGCTGCTGCTGGATAGCCTTTGGACATCAGAATGCGGCGTTTGGTCAAAGCGTAATCTTCGCAATCGCCCGATTTGGCGCCGACCTGCCAGATGTCAACCGACTTTCCGTTCTTCTTGTCGTTTCGACCTATGATCGATGAATTCACCTGAACGTTCACCTGCTGCAACATCTGTCGCGCTTTTTTATCGTCAGGCGCGGCTGGCTCGACGTCGCTTTTCTCGCAATCAACGGGATTACTAAGACAAAAGCGAACCTGGGCAAATGGAGCTAGTGTCGGGCGCCCTTCGGAAACGAAAGCACCTTCAATTGCGGTGCCGACACTACGCATGGCATTAGGTGACGCGGCATTCGCAGCACTCAAACTTGCTATCACGGCGCCAGCTGTCAATGCAGTTTTAATAGAAAGCTTGCCCATTTCTACTTGCCCTTCCCGTAACGATCTATAAGCGTTGGCTCGGTGTCTTACTGTGGGACAAGTTAGCAGGGCTGAATTGCTCCGAGGCTAAGGATTTAGATCGAATTTTATGAATTTCCGCTTTTCCAATTCATCCGAGAGATGATCGCATACATCAGCGTTGTTGCTTCAAAACAACAACTAAAGAACAGGATGTGTACAATGCCACATAGCCCGCTTGCCATGTGGCGCAATTGCGGCTAGAGACTGTACCAAGTAACGTGCTGATGAGGGGTCTCAGCCTGAAACAAGCTAAAGACTCAGTTAACGTTATTGCAATGAGAATTTCTTAATCAAGTTCTGCCATACTTGGCGAACATTTAATATATGGACTCGTGAATAATGCGCTCAGCTTTGACGGGAACTCTTGTACTTGCCCTGCTGTCGGGGTGTACATCTACACCAAGTTCCGGTCCCACCTTTCGTGATATTGAGAGCGGTGCTTCACTGAAGGTTTCCAGCAAAGATTCAGTCAATAAGGTTGTTGGAGTAGACTATGCTCTAATAGACTTGGATCAGCGTGTGCTGAATTATTTCGAGGAAAAAGGCGTTACTTCTCTCGCTGGCGGCTTTGGTGGTGGGCGCGGCAGTGCGCCGGGCATCCCGCTTGGTGCGGGGGATGTGGTTCAGGTTGCTATCTTTGAATCACAGGCTGGTGGCTTGTTCATTCCGTCGGATGCGGGTAGCCGTCCCGGTAATTTCATCACGCTACCAGAGCAGACAATTGACCGGAACGGGCAGATCAATGTGCCCTATGCAGGTCGGATCAAGGTCGCGGGCCGATCTGTCGATCAAGTTCAATCCGAAATCCAAGATGCTCTTGCCAACCGTGCAATCGAGCCTCAGGTCGTTGTGACAAAAGTTCGCAATCGTTCGGCTCAGGTGGCCGTTGTCGGTGACGTTAACACGCCAGCAAAATTCGAGCTTACCGAGGCGGGCGATCGGGTTCTGGATGCTATTTCCCAAGCGGGCGGACTGAATGCTCCAGGCGTGGAAACTTACATTACACTACAGCGTGGCGGTCGTTCAGCGACAATCCTTTACGATCACCTTATCAACACGCCTGCAGAAAACATTTATCTCGCGCCAAATGACACCTTGATCGTGAACCGTGAACGCCGGACCTTTATCGCCCTTGGGGCGTCGGGGATCAATGGTCGTCTGGACTTCGAGGATGCCAACCTCACGCTTGGCGAAGCAATGGGTAAGGCTGGAGGCCTTCTTGATGGTCGCGCCAACCCGTCTCAGGTTCTTGTCTATCGTGAGGTTGACCGTAAGTCATTGTCGGGTCTGGGCATAGATACGGCCAAGTTCAGAGGCGACTCAGTTCCTGTAATTTTCCGTGCCAATGTTCGTGATCCGTCTGGCTTCTTTGCAATGCAGAAGTTCCCGATGCAGGACAAGGATATCCTTTACACGACGAACTCCGATTCTGTTGAACTTCTCAAGTTCCTGAACGTCGTGAACTCTGTATCAACGACTGTATCAGGTGTGCCGATCGATGCCGCCAATGCGAAGGATGCAGTGCGCTCATTCTAATTGCTGTGTACTAGGTGCGCGGACAAATTAACGAAATTTCAACATTGAGATTTAAGTATTTGTCCGGCACGTTAGGCGATGGTATGTAGTGTCCAATTCAACGAACTGGAAGATAAGACATGCGCCCGAACGTTTTATATTTAAGTGTGAGCATTGGTCTTTGCCTTGTAGCGGGAAGCGCATTTTCTGCTCCGGCGGTCACTGATTCCACTCAGCCAGCCTCATCAGGTCCTGCAGGTGCTGTGAGCTGCCTGGTGTCCCCGGCCCGGGTGTCAGATGAGAGTATTGTTGCGTTTCTAGCTGCTCCAGAAGATATATACCGTGACGTTGCCGGTGATCGGGACGTGAATGCACTCGTGTTATCTTCGCGCATCAGATCGCTAGCGGCATCTTCTTCAGATACCCTGATCCCGCTGCTTGAGCTGGCAAAAACCGCGACCCCCAGTCAGCAAGCAGCAATTGGCGCAGGGCTCGCACGCGCAGCAACGTCGTGTGTTTCGGCAAATGCCGAATATGCTTCGAAAATTCAGGTTGCTGTTGCCGAACTCAACAGTCCGGTTCTTGCTGAGGCATTCGCCGGAGGTCTGGATGACGTCCAGACGTCTGCTCTTGCCGGTGCTTCTGGTGCGGGCCCCTCTGCATCATCAATCGGCGGCGGCGGAGATGCCGGTGGTGGAACCCGAGGAATTGTTCCAGATGATGTCTATACGAACGGTGATGATCCGCTTTCGTTCACATCTCGGAAATATTCCGGCAGTGTTGTAACCACTTCTTCTGTCAGCCCGAGCGATGTGACGCCATAACTGATTTTTTGCTTCTTCGAACATATTGAAGGCCGCGTTTACGCGCGACCTTCTTTTTCATTAAGCACAGAGGGCTGGCGGCCTCCAGAGAGGTTCAAAATTGAATATCCAGAGCCACAGCGATACGACGCGTCACCAGTTGGATCAGAAGTCGATTTTACCGCAAATGCCGGTAGTCGATTTCGAGAAACTGGTTCAGATTGCGACTCGACGATGGAAAATCTTCGGTGCCGCATGTTGCGCTGGCCTGGCATTAGGGCTGGTTTATCTTTTCGCCGCTCAGCAACTTTACACATCTGAAGTCACAATCTTGATGGATGATGGCAACGCCAGCGTGATAAACGAGCTGCGCACGGTGCAGGATGCGGTAGACAACGAAAATTCCATATTAAGTCAGGTGGAGTTGCTGCAATCGGATGCAGTTATCGGCGGCGCAGTTGATCGCCTGAAATTGGCAGATAACGACAAGTTTTTGAAATCGGATGGATTTCTATCTGACGCAATCAAGACGGTGCGGAAGCTCGTTGATGTAAAAAATTGGTTTGTGCCTGATGAATTGACCGGTGACACCGCTACTGCACGGCGGAGGGCAGCAATTAATCAGATTGTTGCGAATCTAGATGTTGTACGCGTGCCTCGCACCTATGTCTTGAACGTAAGCTTTACTTGGGCAGATCCTGTTCTCGCCGCACAGATTACGAACGAAATTGGGCAAGGCTACTTGCTCGATAAGCTCAATTCGAACTTCGAGACGACAGAACGCGCCAGCAGCTGGCTCAATAGCCGTATTGCAGAACTGCGAGAGCAGTCACGTGCCTCCGATACTGCCGTCCAGAAATTCCGGAGTGATAACAATCTCCTTTCTGCAGGGAGTGTTTTGGTCTCGGATCAGCAACTCGATGAGTTGACCCGTGCTCTAGTCGTTGCCCAGGATGCTGCGGCAAAAGCAGAGGCGCGTTACAGCCGTATCATGGAAGTGCTGGATAAAGGCAATGTCAACGCTGTTGTTGCCGATTCCTTAGACAGCAACATATCCAACGATCTGCAGAAGAAATATCTGGAAGCTTCCAAGCGCGAGAGTGAAATATCCAATCGCCTCGGACCCGACCATATTCAGGCAATACGGCTTCGGGCGGAGATGGAGCAATACAAACTCCAAATGTTTGGTGAACTTCGCCGCATTTCGAACTCATATCGAAATGAACTCGAAGTCGCGAAGGCTCAGGAGCGGATAACAACAGAAAACCTCAATAAAGCCAAGGTTGTGACAGCGGTCGCTGGCGAAAAGCAGGTCGAACTTCGCCAACTCGAACGGACTGCAGAAACTGACAGCAACCTACTGAAGCTTTTCCTCGAACGCTATCAGCAAGCTCTTCAGCAGCAGTCGTTTCCCGTCACGGATGCACGCATCATTGCCAAGGCGAAAGTGTCTGACGTTCCAAGCCATCCGCGCAAGCCACTCCTGCTGGCGCTTTTCGTGATGGCCGGAGCCGCGATTGGTTTGTGTCTTGCTGCATTAAAGGAATTCCGCGACCGTTATTTCCGCACTGGCGAGCAGGTTACGGCTGAACTGGGACTGCAGTTTCTAGGCGCTGCGCCTTTGCTGACGCCGGCCAAGGGCGAGAAAGCACCCGTTAATACGTCCGCAAACGAGATTGAAAAAGTCAGTTCAGTCACAAACTATGTCGTTGAGCATCCCCTGTCAGGTTTCGCGGAAACCCTTCGCCGCGCGAAGATTGCTGCTGACCTCGCTATTCCGGGGGACGGCTGTAAAACGATTGGGATAATCTCCACTCTTCCAGGAGAAGGCAAATCGACCATTGCAGCAAACTTTGCTGAATTGCTGGCAAAGCAGGGGAGCAGGACGGTACTGGTTGACTGCGATCTCCGCAATCCAGGCTCAACCCGGTCCTTGGCTCGCAACGCTCGCTATGGCCTATTGGAAGTAATCCTGGGCAAGATGCCCATTCGGCAGGTTTTGGTTCGCAATAGCAAAACCAACCTAGGATTTATCCCTGCAGTTATCTCGCAGCGGGTGCTCCATTCGTCGGATCTTCTTACATCTGCAGGAATGTCTGAAGCATTGTCCGTTCTCGCTGCCGATCACGACTATATCATACTCGATCTACCACCCCTTGGCCCAGTCGTGGATGCGCGAGCGATGGCGCGCAAAATCGATGCATTTGTATATGTTGCCGAGTGGGGCAAAACATCGCGGCGAGTCGTCCGCCATACATTGGAAACTGAGAATCTGATAGCTTCGAAATGCCTGGGTGTAATACTCAATAAGGTCGACGAGCAGAAACTGCGCCTTTACAGGTCGTTTGGCTCACTGGAATTTTATAATTCACGCTATCAAAAGTATTACATTGAACAAGCTTAGGCTGAACATATTCACCTTATTCGGGTCTGCCTTATTCGGTGTAACGGCGTTTTATATCGTCGTTCTAGCGTCAAATTCCTTGATGTTAGATAGTGACTATAGCGGGGTAAAGTTTTACTCACGCACAGTGCAGTCCGGCGAGCCGCGCACGCGCAAAGACGTGGTAAAGCTAAGCACTATCTCTAATGAGATCGCGTCTGAAAATGTCTGTCGATCTGATATTCTGAAGGCTGGTCTTGTCCTTGTGCTGAGCCGGATTGAGGTCAACCTTGCTCCGCAGGATTATGATTCCTGGCTTGAAGCGGTTTCCAATGCGAACGGCTATATCGCTCACGCGATCCGCTGCATACCAACAGATGGAAATTTATGGCTAAGGATGGCAATGGTCACCCGTGCGGGTGCGGAAGACCCAGAACGGATTGCCGAGTTAATGACACGGTCCCAGAGCTTGGCACCAGCAGAAATCTCGGTGGTGATGGACAGGATCAGGTTTTATAACTCACTTGGTGCCAGCACATTGGAAAAGACGTCACTGGTTGTGCAAAAGGATATTGCCATCTCACTCCAGCAGGAGCCAAAGCTGCTGCGTGAGGTCCTCGATAAGCCGAGCAAAGCACTGACGCCGTATCTACGTGCAGCAATCCGTGAAGCTGATTTCGTTTGCAGAACGGACTGGCCTCCCTGTCAAAACGCAGAGAGCAAGCTTTAAATAGCATCGGGAGGAACCGTTGTATCGACGCAATTGGCATTTGTTGTCATTAATGCAGGATGCGCACAGGATTAGGGTCGCTAAATTTCATCCAACTTGACATTGGGTTGCTTCTACATAGGTTTGATACTTCCTCGCATTACAAAACAAACGAAGGTGGCGGTGGATATGGATAAACTGCTTCGACGTGATTTTCTGGGAGTTCTCGCGGCTGCGGTCTTACCCTATGGATCAGCGCTGGCTACAGACGACAAAGTGGCGCAGGCGCCGCCTTCCGCACCCAATCTGCCAAAATCTGCGCAGCCGCAAATCAGCAAAGGCTTTGCAGCGCAACCTGCGCAGAGGATTGCGTCTAAAAAGTTTGCTGATAGCCCTGTTATCCTGAAGGTCCGTCCTGGGAGCTTAGTCGAAGGTGTTAGGATAACCGATGTCGAAATGCTTCGCTCCGGCCGATTGGTAAGCTGTGATGGCGATAAGGGGCATGACATAATGAGCAGTGCCCCGGGCCTTCGCGTCGATCGGGTCCGCTCTATGGACGCAAGATCCGCTGGACTCATTCGTTTGCGCGGACGCTCGGACAACGTTATCATCCGAGATGTGCGCTATCAGTCCAGCGCGGTTAATACGGACCGCAAGAAGATTAGCGCCGTTATACAATTAGGTGGAAAGTCGGATCAAGATATAGGGAAGAACATCCTTATAGAACGCGTCTATGCCGAAGGCATGATTTCCGATTATGACGGATTTCTTAACGGCGATATATTCGCAGACGAAGCGGGCTGGAGTGGCGTCGTCTATCGGAATTGTTACGGAAAGAGAGCATCCGACGCTATCTTCGACCTGAAAAGCCAAAATACCGTGCTCGATCGCTGCACAGCGGAAGGTGCGCGGCGTAATTTCAAAATGTGGTACGACAAGCGTTCAACTCACCTCATCAGCATCAATCCGGGGCAAACCGGAAACGGTCGCGCCGCACACTATTTCGCCAAAGGCAGCGATAAAGAACTGTCCGTTCAAGTGATCGAACATATCGACTTCATTGCCGATATGCCTGTCCCACTTATTGTGGTTGAAGAAGTTCCTGTAGAAATTCGAATTCGGAGCTACACGTGCCAGGTTCCGGCCGGGACTCCGATCATCGGAGGAAACACGGATCTTGCCAAGGTGATATGGGAAACAGGGGCTCCCCGCCTCTAATTTCGTCGTCGGCGTTGTATGGGGACAGACTGCAGAGAAAGCGGGAAGGCTGAATGTCATCCTTTAGACGCTGTGCCGGGGCCCACCTGTTTACAGGAACCGGTCTCTTCGTAGATCCGTAGGAGCTGGTCTGCATACCTAAAATGTGTCCGATGGCTATGAGCCGAGGGGGACATTGAGGTAACAGCGAAAACACACAAGGCTGAAGATGTCGTCAAAAAGCGCCTTCAGGGTGACGTCCTGAATGCACAGTGCAATTTGATGGCGGAGGCGATCCGTTGGATAGGGGTGACGGAAGGTAAAGACTACCGTTGGTCAGCCGAATAATGTGGCCTCAGAGGCGATCAGGCAAACGGCTGGAACGAATTGGAAACCGAGAACGCTCGCCTCCGCCGCGCTTTTTCCGATCTAACCCTGGCCAAGATGATCCTAGCAGAGGCCGCCAGCGGAAACTTCCTCGCACCGTCTGCATTCGTTTTCACCGATATCGGATTAAACATTGCGGCATCAGGGTTAAGGGCGGATATCTTCCAAAGAAACGCCCGTCGCATGCTTTCCTATAAGCAGAAACGGCGCGTTACTAACAATTTGGACGAAGCCGTCGTATGTGGTCGCCGACCGTTGCAAAGACAGTCGTGCAACTTGTTACGCGGCAAAGCCACTCAGCGACAATCGAGAGGTGCTACAAGTCAGCGGATAGCCGCTGACTCAAATTTTAAGCGCGGCGTCAAAACCCTTTGCCACCTTTAAGTTCCGAAATCACAGTGCCGAACATGATCCAAAGATCCAGACGAATGGAAAAGTTCTCGATGTAATACAAATCGCTGGCGATACGAGCACGAGCCTTACCTGGCCTATCAGTTGGTCCACGCAGGCCTCGCATCTGAGCTAAACCCGTCAGCCCTGGTTTCACGGCATGTCGATCGTGATAGTGAGGAACAAGATCCTCGTACCGAACCCCGGCAGCTAGCATTCCAACAGCATGACACCGCGGGCCGACAAGTGACATGTCTCCCCGTAATACGTTCAGAAGCTGCGGCAATTCATCGATATTGGTCTTGCGAATAAATGCGCCAATACGGGTCAGGCGCGGATCATTCTCAACGGTTTGGGCTACACCGCTCGCATCTCCCGCATCAGCCCGCATTGATCGGAATTTATAAATTCGGATCCTGCGACAATTCTGCCCCCAGCGTACTTGCGTGAAGAGAGCAGGTCCGGGGCTATCAAGCCTAATGAGTAATGCTATGAGCAGCAGGACTGGAGCAAGTGCGAGAAGAATAGATGCGGCGATAAAAACATCTAATGAACGTTTCGTCGCGAGCTGAACAGGGGAATAAGAAATCGACGATGGACCTGCTCCAACAACTTTAGCAGACTGGTACAAGTGGCGCTCTAATCCGCTAGATTTCGCGTACTCCACGTTTTGTCCTAGTTCCGATATCCTCATCTAGATCAACCTTTGAATATACTTTTACGAAATGCCCTGTCTCCTTAGTACAATTTAAAGACAGAGTCATTAAGAATATTAATGAAAGGTTAATCATGGAGGCGTCTCTGAGGAGATTATAACATAATCTGTAATATGTACATTCGATGATTGTATAATCTATCTTTTGCTTGTGAATGGTTGCGACCAAGCGAATAATCATGGCTGGCTCCGCGAGCATACTGTCGCCGACGCTGATTTCAGCGCGGTTTACACTTTCTAGGCCCTCTTTGGCTCGGTGGATATTTGCCATGGTTCCAGCAAATCGTGCGTGCTCCTCGAATCGTCTATAGATTCACGCTCGGCCACTATGATGGTTCCTATTTGGTGGCTTATTCGAACCGGCAGGCAAGCCTCTCAGCTGTTTGGTCCCAGCATGTGCAGGCACGGAGTTTTAGTGAAGATTTCAGGTTTTCACGCTCAGTTGCTGTACCGGTTCGAAATGCGTTTTGAAGCGCCAGCAGTCCCTAAGGCGTAAGTCCGCGATTGAGGCGTGATGGAATGATTCGACGGTCGCCTCTTTGATCGTTCGTTAAGCCTGACCATTGGTCCAGAGGTGCGTGGTCTTAACCTCCTTCGCCATTTCCCACAACGTAAGAACTCTTACTGCTTGGATGCCTAAGGGTGATAGGCTGATCACCTCACTTATGCACAGGTCATTGTTTCATCCCGGCGCACTTTCTCGTATTGATGCAATATTAGCATGGGGAATTTAGCAAAGTGTAAGCTATGCTTTTTATTGGCTGTTTAACCAGTGCCAATGCTGAGGCATAGTCGCGTTCATGACGAAGCGATTTAAAAATTATGTGGTTGTTTTATGCGTGTCGCTCATAATGTGGGTGGTTATCGTCGGGGCGATTGTTTGGCTGGTTTAGTCACACAGTGGTGGCTCGGGAAACGTGCAAGGGTAGGACAAGGGCAATTTCTGCCTGACAACGTCTTAAATTGCGGGGAGACGTCAATTGCCGAGTGAAAAATCCTTGCCGTCTTCGCGCTTTAGCGAGACCCGGTATTCGTAGCGGTCAGCTCTGTAGAATATTTCGGCGGCATAGAAAGGCTTCAGTTCCGCGTTAAAAAACAGCCTGTTCACCAGCATCAGCGGTGCGCCGATGGGTATTTCGAGGTGTTTTGCGGCATAATCGTCTGCCAATGTAGCGGTCAGCGTTTGTTCAACCTGTTCCACAACAGCGCCAGCTTTTTGAACCAGATCAATCATATTGGTCGTCGCTAGATCCTGTCGCTCCAACGTCTTGCCAATTTCCGGCAACAGATAAGCCGTCGAGAGTGAGTAGGGGCGGCGGTCCAGCGAGCGTACACGCACAGCGCGAACCAGTTCTGTGGTGGGGAACACGCCCATCTGCTCGCAAATGCGTGGAGGCGCCTCGCCGAGATCGAGGCTGATAACTTTCAGGCGCGTGCTTTTCCCCACCGTATTCAGGTAGCTGAACAGGCTGTTTATGTTTGAAACGACGACACGGTTGAGCTTATTGTCCTTTGTGCGATCGGTAACATAAGTACCGCGCCCCCGAGTACGCGTCACCAGTCCTTCCGCCGTCAACATCTCCATGGCTTTGCGGATGGTAATGCGGCTTACCGAAAAGTTCTCGGAAAGCTCGGCCTCACTCGGAACCGCTACGTCAGCCGGGTAATAACCTTTGACGATGCGCTCGCGCATGACCGCGTAAACTCGATGGTAGAGCGGGGTCGGGGAGTGTCGATCTGCCATCTATTATGAAATCCAGAAAATAAGCGCGTTTAAGACAACGACTTGAGAAGTTCGGCCTCTATCAATGCTGCCGACTTGCCATCTTCCTTCATGTCGTTCATTCGCGCGGTGGGATTACGTTGTGTCCTTCCTCGAAATAATCTCACAGGACAGAGGGCAGTGCAATTTAAAAGATTATAAGGTTATGTCATTTATATCATTTGACGTTCGACGCTGCAGTTTACCAAATCTGGATACCGTGACGGCCAGCAATTAATCTGAACCTAACACGCAAATTTCTGAACTGAGCTTCAAGCCTGTCAGTAACTAACCGATTCAGGAGGCTCGTTTTCTCTTTATTTCTGCTGAGGTTCAATGTTGGCGCTCTCGTGACCTTTGCAAGACTGTTGCCCCTTCCGCCGACTGCATCTTCGACCCAAACAAATATCCTGATGATGCATGGTTCTGCTGACAGGACCATACCACCCGCCGCGACAACGGCGGCGGCTAACCAGTTGCAATCCTCGGGCTTGAACGTATCGTCCAAAATCTATCCAGGGATCAGTCACACGATATCATCAGAGGAGGCAAGGGACACCGTAATTTTCCTTCGCGTCCGTTTCAAATAGCAGCATGACGGTAGTATCATCGGATGTAGGTTCGCCCTCCATTTCTTGACTGGGTATCCGGGTGCGGGTAGAAAAGATGGGCTTACAGGAGTCTATGACCATGGACATTGCTCACCGGTAGTCCGGGCCAGCACCATTGATGTCGCGTCTTGCAACATCGCGCATCTTGAGTTCTCATTCTCACTATAAGGATCTACTCATGCCCAGACTTGAGGGGAAAACCGCACTCGTAACCGGGGCTGCGCGCGGCATTGGCGCAGCTATTTGCCGTGCTTTCGCTGACGAAGCGGCGAACGTCATTGTCACTGACATCGATGTGGAAGGTGGCCGAGATACAGCAAAAGCTATTGGAGCGACCTTCATTCGAGTTAATGTGTCTTCGGAAAACGATTGGATGGAAATCGCCCGTCAGTTTCCAAGGATTGACGTGGTTGTCAACAATGCCGGGATCACGGGGTTTGAGGTGCCAGTCGAGAGCACTCCGCCTGCTCATGATCCGGAAAACGCCCAACTTTCTGATTGGCGCGACGTCCATGCCGTGAATTTGGATGGCGCTTTCCTCGGTTGCCGTTATGCCATCGGGGCCATGCGCGAAAATGGAGCGGGCTCGATCATCAATATCTCGTCCCGCTCGGGCTTGGTTGGAATTCCGATGGCTGCGGCCTACGCCTCATCCAAGGCGGGGGTGCGCAACCACACCAAGAGCGTCGCTCTCTATTGCGCTAGTCATGGCTTGAACATCCGTTGCAATTCGATCCATCCGGCCGCGGTGATGACTCCCATGTGGGAGCCGATGCTGGGCACAGGCGCGGATCGTCCAGACCGCGAGGCCGCGTTGGTCAAGGACACACCGATGCGCCGTTTTGGAAGGCCGGAGGAAGTCGCCGCACTGGCTGTGTTGCTGGCTTCGGACGAGGCGGCTTACATGACCGGTGCTGAATTGACCATCGACGGCGGTATTTTTGCTGGATCAGCCGCGGCGCCGGGGAGCTGAAAAATGACAACGTCTGACCGCTTTGGGCCGTTGCAGGTCAACTGGATCATAGCCACCGGGCTCGTTTGAAGCGGTAATACAGAATGCCGCAGAGAAGGAGGATGACTGCCAAGACGACGTAGTACCCGTATTGCGCCTTCAGTTCGGGCATGTTTTCGAAGTTCATTCCGTAGATGCCAGCAATTGCCGTCGGCACCGCCAGGATCGCCGCCCATGCAGCGAGCTGTCGCGTAATCGCGCCTTGCCGCTGTTGCTCCAGAAGATTTGCGGCCTCGAATACGGATGTCACGATTTCACGCAGCCCGATCACCATGTTTTCGACACGCCGAACATGATCGTGGACGTCCTTGAAGAACGGCCTGGCATTGTTGTCGACGCATGGCAGTTCAAGGTGGGCAAGCTTGCTGGCAACTTCCGCCATCGGACCCATCACCCTTTGGAACTTGATGACCTGCCTACGCATTCGGAAGATCCTGCGGATCTGCTCCGGCTCAAGGAAAGATATGAGAACGTGTTTCTCGATCTCCAGAACCCGGTCTTCTATCGTTTCGACCAAGGGGAGGTAACCATCGACGATGAAATCGAGGATGCCGTGGAGAACGTAGTCTGGACCATGCGAGAGAAGCTGTGGTGCCTGCTCCAGTTGTTCGCGTAGTTTCTGGTGTGATCGTGCCGACCCATGTCGTACGGTGATGACATGGTTCTGGCCGACAAAGATACAGGTTTCGCCATAGGCGATCCTGTCGTTTTCGAGATACGCGGTCTTGGCGACGACGAATAGCTGGTCGCCATAGATATCGACCTTCGGGACCTGTTTGCCATTTAGCGCGTCCTCGACAGCAAGAGAATGAAGCCTGAACATCGCCTTCAAACATGCCATCTCTTCGAGCGTCGGATCGGTCAGCCCGATCCAGACAAAGTCGCCTGCGTTCGTGTCGAAAGGCTGCGAGGAGAGTGTGACCTCATCAGAGCGCTTACCGTTGCGGTATAGATAGGATGCGACGACTGTCATCTTTTCCGTTTAAGCTGTTATGGCAAGAGGGAATATGGGTGAAGACTGCAGGGAGTGAATACACGCGATGCTGACGTAGAGGTAGAGCTCTGAGACCTGTCGCCAACGATTTATGCCTTCTGCCACTTAAACATGAGGACTGACAAGACGGATATGACAGCGATCTGGTCCCCATTTGTGCGCACGACCTCGACGCTGCTGTTGCTATGATTTTTCCGGTGATAATATGCGCGCATCGGACGGAAGGGTCGAAAGGCCGCCGTGCGGATGCCAAGCTTCCTCAGACTTGCCTTGGATTTGTTGTAGATGATCCTAAATAAGGTGTCCCACGCATCACCAAGGAGCAAGACATGATTTCCGCGCGTCGCATCCTTCTGGCAAGCAGACCAACAGGTCAGCCTGGACAGGACAATTTCCGTATCGAAGACTTTGAATTGCCAGAGGCAAATGAAGGGGAGGTCACTGTCAGGTCTCTGTATCTTTCGCTCGATCCTTACATGCGTGGTCGTATGAGCGATGCGAAGTCCTATGCTGCACCAGTGCCCATTGGCGGCGTCATGGAAGGCGAGGCGATTTCCGAAGTGGTCAAGTCACGACACAACGGTTTTTCGCCGGGCGATCTCGTCCGTGGAAGGACTGGTTGGAGCAGTCACGCTGTGATCAAAGGCGACGAGCTCCGTATCGTTGAGACGCACGGCGCCCCGATCACGACGTCGCTTGGTTCGCTGGGAATGCCCGGTTTCACGGCCTGGGCAGGGCTCAAGTTCATCGGACAGCCGAAGGCAGGTGAAACGGTCGCCGTTGCGGCGGCATCTGGCCCAGTCGGATCAATGGTGGGTCAACTCGCCAGGCTCTCAGGAGCTCGCGCGGTCGGCATCGCTGGCGGAGCAGACAAATGCGCGTTCGTAAAGAACGAACTCGGTTTCGACGCCGTTGTCGATCACCGATCGGACCGGTTCTCGTCCGACCTGCAAGCCGCATGTCCGGATGGTGTCGATGTCTATTTTGAAAACGTGGGCGGCCAGGTCTGGGACGGTGTGTTGCCGCTCCTCAATCAATTCGCTCGTGTCCCGGTTTGCGGTCTCGTTGCCCACTACAATGGTTCGGGTGCGGCCGATACCGATAGGCTTCCCGCAACCATGTCTGCGATCCTCCGCAAAAGCATTCTCGTCCGTGGATTTATTCAGACAGAGTTTGCGGCCGGACATTTCGACGAGTTCCTGAGCGAAATCGGGCCTCGCATAGCGTCCAAAGACATCCGCTACCGTGAGGACATCGTTGATGGTCTTGAAAACGCGCCGGAAGCCTTCATCAGCATGCTGACAGGCGGCAACTTCGGCAAGCTTATCATCAAGATCGCTGATTGACTTTGACAGGGGGTGCTCCTTCAGGCCCTTTCGAATTGTTCGAACCAGGCTGCGTATGGAGTATTCTTGGCGAGGTGCCGGTTGAAATCCGGCGCCCCGTCATCCCACCAAGCCGGACCGCGTGCTCCAAGGGCGACCTCGGTGGCGTCTACTCTCTTTCGCGCTTCGACCATTTCTGGCGAGCCGGCTGAGTTTGGGCTACTGGAAAGCCCAATGGTGCAGTGCATCCCATGGGCCCGAAGCGTCCAGATGCCTAGCGTTTGTGCTTTACCCTCATTGAGTTTCAGATGGGTGTTTGAAAGGCCACTTCTTCTGACGGAGAAGCAAGTTTCGCAAAGACGTCTACGGCATGCCTATAACCGCGCAAATGATGGATGGCGCCACACAGGCTTTGCGACGGCCGGCGTGACAGGGATGGGTTACGGACTGTCTGCTTTTGGGCAGCAATGGCCGAAATCTGGCCTACCGCATGCGACCGGTTCCGAGCCTGATCGCTTCTTCATCCACCTCTATTGAACCCATGCTTTGAGCGCATGCCGACCTGAGAGCTTGTGCCTTATCGGCAGGTGAGCAGAGGCCTATATTCCAATCATCGAAACGACGTTGGAACCGAAGCAAGGTTGCTGGCGTCAAGAGACCTCACGAAAGGGGATCATCATGAACGTAGCACGCTCTTTTAACAACTGGCGCAAGTACCGTCAGACCGTTTCCGAACTTGGCCGCATGAGCTCACGCGAACTTCAGGACCTCGGCATCAACCGCGCCGACATACAAAGCGTTGCCCGCCAGTCGGTCGGTCGCTAAGCGCCCGCTTCTCGGCCATCCTGAATAAGACTACGCCCGCTGATGACGCGGGCGTTTCTGTACCTGGACTGCAACGAAGGCCTGAGTCGCAGATTTCTTACGTCATGAAGAGGCCGTGCATTTCCCGCATGGCTGCACTGCAGCAACGTCTATTTAATGTGCGGGGAAAACGGGTATCTTGTGTTCATCGAAGCAATGCACCTCCTCCCGCAGAGCTTCGAATTCAGACGGCCCACTCCTCCTCCCAGGGCACGTCTGTCGGAACGGCGGCACTCCTCCTCCCAGTCGCTGTTCGGTTCTTTTCGAAAAGCCTGCCGCACCTCCTCCCGCGGCAGGCTTTTTCGTTTTGTGGCTTTTTTCACCTGGGAATAACCAAAAGTTGACCGGCCATGGTGCGCTGCGGAAGCCTTATATTTCAGAAGCCTTGAATTCGCCGAATTTTAAATCAGTGTTAAGGAATACATTCCTTTTTCGGAGATCGTCCATGGCGTTTGGCGCATCGCATCGCTTGCAGGAAAGCCTGGCGGCGGTCGAAACGATGACACGTTTCGCCCTTGCCGTTCTGGCACTCGCTTCCGGCGTCTACACCTATCTGGGTGTGCGCAGCATTCTGGACGGCTCGCCGACAGCGGTGTTTTTTGCTGCAATCATCTACTCCGCCTCCGTCTCCGTCGGCATTTATGCCTTCTGGTCCTACATGGCGCGGTTCTATCCGCATGTCACCAGCCGTTCCAGCCGCACTGCCATGCTGGCGGTGATGGCCGTTGGCTGCGTGATGATCCTTGCTATGTCGAGCTGGTTGAACGCTGCCGCGCTTGCAGGATCGGCGGCACTTGAACAGCATCTTGCTGAAACGGTTGAGGATTACACGGAAGATCTGGATCAGGCGCACCAGAACGCGCTGGCAGCACAGAGCCTGTTGCCCGACATTCAGCGCGCCAAAGAGCGTTTCACCCAGCTTGCGGCATCCGAACGACAGTCGGGCGCGCTGACCGGTACCACCGGTTCCGGCAGCGTCGTCTCGCTGTTGTCGCAGATGTCGTCGCAACTGAACGAACTGGAAAACGGCATCAATGCCTCGCGTGAGCAGGTCACCAGCCTGTTCAACGATGGCCAGAAACGCCTCGAGACCATGCGTGGTCTCGTATCGGCACCCGGCGTCGTCGAACCCCGCGCAGACAAGTTCTCCTCGGAAGTCGTGGCCCTGACCGGCGTTATTACTTCGCTGGGGCAAACCTCGATCGCTCCATCCATCCGACGCGCGGCTGATGATCTTTCGCTTGGCTTCATCGCTCCGATCCCCGACGGCGGCGAACAGGATCTGATCACCCGTCAGGACCGCGTGATGGAAACCATCCGCACCTCGA
>NZ_JXQV01000042.1 GCF_000834635.1 Agrobacterium tumefaciens | reverse complement strand
AGCGATGGCTACACAGCCTGGCGCACCATCAATGGCTCCACCCATGTCGGATGCATGGCTCATTCCAGGCGGCGTTTTGTCGAGGCCCTCAAGACCCGCAAGAATGGAGGCGGACCGCCGGAGCAAGCTCTCAGGTTCTTCGAGCAGCTCTACCGGATCGAAAAGCAGGCAAGAGACAAGGCCCCAGATCCTGGGGAGACGAAGGCCGACTGCATTCGCCGTTTCCGCCAACAGCACAGCTTGCCCGTCCTGAACGCCCTAAAGGCGTGGCTTGACACCATTGCGCCAAAGGTCTTGCCGGACACCAAGCTGGGTGACGCCGTGTCCTACACTCTAAACCAGTGGGAGTATCTGACGCGCTATATCAGTGACGGCAGAATGCCGATCGACAACAACATTCTTGAACGCGATATCAGAGTTTTTGCGACCGGAAGAAAATCGTGGCTGTTCAGCGACAGCGTCGAGGGTGCCAAGGCCAGCGCCGTGATCTACAGTCTCATGCTGAC
>NZ_JXQV01000041.1 GCF_000834635.1 Agrobacterium tumefaciens | reverse complement strand
TCGATGGCAGCATCGCCGTCGTCACTGCCATCTTCGTCCGCAGCAATTTCGGCTTCGTTGAACAGGCGATCAATGTGCTTTTCGCTGCGCGGTGCAAAACGATGCAGCTTTGCGAGTGCCAGTTCCTCTTCGAGTTTGACGACGCGGCGAGAGAGCGCTTCCTTCTCGGCTTTCAGCGCAGTAATTTCGGCGGCATTTGCCGCCAACTGCGCCATCAGCACTGCAACATCAGGTTCACCGGCTCTGTTCATCACAGTTTTGAATCTGAACCGCCCGGCCGCGTCAACTGCTCAGATCGTCCCTTCAGCCGACAATCTCATATTGCCGCAAGGGATGGCGGACCATCGCGTCGATATCGATGCCGTCGAGAACCCAATGAAGCTGTTCTGTCGTCAGCGTCACCACCGGCACCTCGCGGCGCGGCCATCGGAACTTGTCTTCGGTCAACCGTTTCAAAACCAGCACAAAACCGGATCGATCAAAAAACAGGAGCTTCATCCGGTCACGCCGGCGATTGCAAAATGCAAAGACAGCAGGAGCGAACGGATCGAGCGCCATCGTCTCCTGGACCAGGACCGCAAGGCTATTGATCCCCGCCCTGAAGTCGATCGGTTCACGATGCAGGTAAACCTGGATATCAGCGTTTAGCTTGAACATGAGCCAGCGCTCCGATGATCGTTGTCAAAGCGTCCACGTCATCGCATTCAAGCGACAGCATCACGCCATTTGGCAATGACGCACTCACCTTCGACGGGGAGCGGGTCCCGTGCACTCTGCGTGCCGGCTCTTCGTTCCCTGCATTTGGCATCTCAATATCGAACTTGCCGCTTGCCGCTGTGATCTGAACCGGCACGAACGCCGATGTCGATGACACAGATACGTGCCGAGCATTCTTGATCCATTTTCTCACAAGGTTTGCGTTGACCCCGTGTTGAAGCGCCAGCCGTGATACCGAAACCCCCGGCTCTGAACACGCCTCGACCAGCCGCTGCTTCCATGCGGGATCATAGCGACGCCGGCGGTCGCGATCTTGTTTTGAGGAGGGGAATTTAAGAGTGTCTTTGTCCATCAAGGTGTCCACCTATGTTAAGTGGAAACCTCCATGCCTGACAGCATTTAAGAGAGGAAGGCGTATAGAAACTCGCGCTTACCTTTTACCGGCATCCTTTGGCTCCGCCTTGTCGTCCTTGAGATAGTTTTTCATCGCATCGAGCGCACGGGTCCGTACCGGATCTCCCCCGATACGTAGCATCTGCTGCGTCAGGTGCGAGGGAATTGCCAGCTTCTGGCCGTCGCGCATATCAATGATCGTCGAAAACACTACCCGCTGGCTGAGCGAGCCCCGAGCTTCGTCCAGCAATTCGTTTCCTACCGCTGCGGCTATCATGTGCGGTCCCAACTCTTCCAAGACGTTTTTCGGAGGCAGAAAGCGGCTATGGACGAAACCATGCCAGAGTTCGATACTCGCACCAGCCGCCGAGATCAGAGGGTCAAGTAGGTTCACTCGTGACCAATCTTCGTCGGCCGCCCAATAGTAGTTGAAGCTGCTCAGCAACTGATATTGTGCCTGTAGCTTCGCTTCGCCTTTCGTCAGTTCGATGCCGGCCAACGCGTCGCGCCATGGTGAGTCAGCCAGCGGTTTCGTGTCTTTCTTGAAGCTCGGGCACGCTCGCATAAAAGCAGAAACGAGATTGCCGACAGCGCTAGAGTAGCTGCGGTCCCGCAGGGGAACCTTCTTCTCGGCGCTCTGGTTCGTCGTTTCAACTGCGGTGGGCCAAAGAGCCAGCCACGCCCGGATGAGATCGTCCTCGCCATTCAACAGCCGATCCCAGATCGACATCCAGGAAGTGAGCCCCTGTAACGCCTCTTCGATCGTCGCCTCGTCTAGACGCGCAATCTCAATACAGGCTTTGAGCGTCACGGGGATCAACCCTTTATCTTCAGGGCTTGCCGTTTCGATCGTAACATTCAAATCGGAGGGCCTGAAACCATAGCCGAAGGCCTGCCAGACCTTTGCGCGAGCCGGCGACTTGGGCGCGTCAGCGAGAAGACCAAGAATGAGGGCTGGGTTTCGCCCAATGAAGTCCGAAGCCGCGCGGTTTTTGCTTTCCCAGCCTTCGTCACTCAGATGACGCGCAAGTTCGTCAATAAGTTTTCCGGGAGGAACATCTCCAAAGGTTGGATCGCCGCTTCGATCGTCAATCAGTGTTCTAACGCCAGGATTGAAGCCCTCCGTGACGGAAGCCACGTCACCTTTTCGGGGGTGCTGAAGAAGAGTCTTTGCTAGCCATGCTTCCGTCGGTATCGAAAGATGACCACCCCCAGCCTTAATTCGCTGCAATTCGGTGACGCTCCTGCGCGCAACCGCTCTTTTGGCGTTGTCTTTTCCCATTCTTTTTTTCAGTCCTGCAATCGGTTCGCCATTGACGAGCCGCTGCTCGATTGGCGCAACCACATCATCGGGAAGCGAAGACCATCGGACTGCACGGAGTTCTGCAAACTCGGGAAACGCATCCGTCCACCAGAACTCGGTATCGTCCAAGGAAGCCAGGAATCGACCGACCTCGGTGCCGCTGACGAGGGCTTCATCTCGGGCAGCAGCTGCCCAGAGCCGCTTGTACAGTTTCCAACGATCGACATCCCAGGCTGTCATTACCCTTAGTGTAGCTGGCCGATCGATCTTACCCAGGCGTTCGAAAACCGCGTAAAGCAGCTTTGTGGTCGGCGCGAACCCTTTGCTGTAGCGGTCCGGCTCTCCTCCACCTTCAGCAAACTGTCCTGCGGGCACGAAATAGACGCGATGGACGAGCCAGACCGTCGAGTCCGCATCGCTAGCAATCATCCCGATCCGCCGCGCCTGGTTAAGCCCAGTGAGCAGAACAGCGTTTAGCGCGGTCGCCAGCTCGAAGAGAAAGTCGCGGTCGTTGATCTTCGCCAAACCAATCTCTTCGGGGGTGAGCCGCTCCCCGCCATCAATCGAAACCCAGAAGATATCTCCTACGGTTTTGGGATGCTTTGCGCGCTTGCGGCCGAAAGCTTCGTATTTTTGGCCGCTCTCGACTTTTATCCGCGGCCGAACAGCTTCGGTAATGAGCTTGATTATTTGAGATGGAGAGGCGCCTGAATTCAGCTCCCGTTTTAGAAGCAGCCGATCGTATGCACTGTCAGCCGTTGAGTCGTCCCAATATTCGAGCAGGTAAATCCACGCCTGCCTGTAGGGTTCCACAACATCTACGACCCGGAACTCGAGAAGGTCCTTGAGCGCGGTGCGTTCTGCCAGCTGATGGTACCGCAGCGCGAGCGCCCATTCCAGGAATTCGCGGTCTTCGAGACGTTCCATCGCAAACACGCGCGTGTTCTGGGCGATGATTGCATCGTTATCCGACAATCGCGGTGTTCTCACCTTAACGTCTCCTCGGCGTATCGCGAACCACCTGGTTCATCGTCGTGAGCCATTTCGGTGATGCCTTGCAGGAGGCAAGGAGCCGCGCGAGCTCTGCTTGCTCGCTTGGGTTGCACCGGCTGATGTAGTATCGAAGGAAGGATTGCGCTGCGACCCCGTCTGACCCATCAGGATCCAGCTTGGCAACGGTTTTGAGATACGTCTGCACGCGCGCTGTGTTGCGCTTGTCCGGGATGATCTCCGACCACCGTGACAATACCTCAGTCAACGCTTTATGTTTATTGGCTCGATCGTAGGGTATCGGCGTAATACCGCGCGACCGCCATTCGATCGCCGTGCGGTCATCTCCCGCTGCGCAACCGACGAACGCGTAACGAGGCTTGAGGTCATTGAAGTGCCTCTCGTCGGCGGCAATAGCGTTCAGTAGGTAGCGCACGGGGGAGTCATTGGCGCTGTAGCCGACTAGAACTAGGTGAAAGATGCGGGCTGCGTCGTAGAGAAAGGATGTGACGGTATGGCGCCTGAGATATGCGTCGCCAAAGTCCTGGTCCGTGAGTATCAGCGCCGAGCCCCTTTGCGATTTGAGCGGCAGCATTCCGTGGATGTGCAGAATTCCTGCAAATTCAGTGTTTCGGCTGGGATTTGGAATCTCACCGAGAGCGAAGGCGGAATCTGAATATTTTTCGCGTTTAGCGGCGATGCTAAGAAGACGATCGAAGTTGGTCGTCACTAGCAGCGTCTGCCCGAAGCGTTGGCCGAGACGCACGAGGGCCGAGTGCAGGGGGTTAGGCTCGACAGTCCGGTCTAGCACCGTCTGCGCTGCCCGCCGAAGCGTACTGGCCTTGCTCGGGTCGCCATCAATGCGACGCTCCAGCATGCCAAGAACAACATCATATTCATGTTGGGCAAAAAACTTTAGCTCTGTGCGCTGTTGGTGGGTCAGAAGATTCGGCACAGTTTCCCAAGTGGGGCCGCCCTTCTTTTGCACGGCCGCGAGTGGTCCGCTCATCGCGGGATCCACTTCCGCGTAGATGTCTGCTACCAGGCCGCCGAAATCCGGAAGTGAGGAGGGGGCCGGGTAGGAGGCTCCGGCGCCGACAATGAACAATACTTCGCCATGATCTCTCGCCGTGAGCAAGTCCATGGGCAGGGGCGGGAGGTCTTTGCCGAGAACAATGGAGGTGGTCACTTGCGGCTTTCGTGCTTAAGGAGATGTAACTGCACCTTAGACGCGAGCAGCGCTGTCAGCAACGAAGTTGGTTACAATCCTCTAGGTGAACTCAAATCCTCCTGACCCGTGGACAAGCGGGTGCAAGATTTCAATAGTTTGGTCGCACTGAACAGCGGGTCGCTGGTTCGAGTCCTTTCAAGACCTGGAAATCTTGATACGGTGTTTTTGCTCAATGGGCGCTGCTGCCCATTCTCCATGGCAGCTTTGCGCTTCTATCTCGGTCATACAGGTGTTGCCGCCGGTTTCCTGAAAGCAGACATCGCTCCAGTTGAAGTGGGACCGGTAGGATTTGGGACATACCCGACCCTCGCACGCCACCGGTCGAACGGCACCTCTTGTCGGAAGCAGACGTTCAATTTTAGCTCGTCGATTCTACTTCAATGACATAACGTCCAAATGCCCTGTGAAGTAGTTCGTTCGTCAAATAGAGGGATTTGAAATGAATACAGCTGCTGGACTTCATGAAGCGTTATGGGCCGAGGTAGCTACATGACGGTCTTGTACTGGCACCTTGGAGAGGGCGAGGCCGCGATATCTTTCGTGCTGTCGACCCTCAAAGAGAATAGTGCAGACCCTTCGCACATACTAGTCCGCCCCCCACTGATCGTGGTCGAGAACCCCGATGAAGGTGTTCTAGCACTCACGCTCGACCTAATTGCGCGCCGTTCTCTCAGAAGTGCCGCATACATGGCAACGGCGCTTCCGGACGATCTCCTCTGGGTCCCAGGGGAATGGTGGCACCTTCTCGTAGCAAGCCCTGAGCTCGCTGCGACGGTCGGAAAACTTGGCGGACTCATCCAGCCTGACAGGAGGAGGTCCGAGGGTCCCCCCTTGGACATATTCAAGCCCGTGATGAAGAGCCGGTATATCTTCGGCGGCCGTCCGGTGGCCATAGATCAGGTCTTGGAAGCGCCCTCTCAGTACTTCGGCCAGTTCGCAGATCCGGACATCGGGGGCGCAAACGCGCTCTATGCGGCCGGTATCGAAGCAGCAGACGCAGAAGGACTGTCTGATCAGATTATCGTTGCCGGTCCTGAGGCGCTCGGGTTCAAAGTTGATGAGGGCGAGGAGGGAATTGTCTCTTGGAGGCAGAAAGGCGTTATTGCCGCCCATGCGGTCGGCTTCAGTCTTGGGTCGTCCAGCGACCTTGATGAATTTTTCGCGATGCACGAGCTCAAGTTCGACGTCGACGCTTATCTGGAGCAAGCGATGGAATGGCAGGAGAAAGGCATCCAATTTGGCATCGGCCTGATCCTTGAGGGTCTGGAGGATCCACCGGTTGTCATTCCGACCGGTGCGGTTTTCCAACAGCCTGTGATGGGGGCAACCCACCAAAATCTCGCGATTGCGCAAGGGGCAAGCGCGATGGTGGCCGCCGGTGCGACCGTTCCAATCATCCTTCCTGCGTGGTGCCTCAATCCCACCTTTCACCCACCCAGTGGTCCTATGACTGCAACGCCCCTCGTTTCGATGAGTGCCGGCGGTAGCCAAGGTGACGTGTGGTCACGCATCCGAACCCGTTATGGAACACAGCCATGAATGGAAAACCAACTACGGTTGATCTGGAGATCGAGGCGGCAATCGGGCAGGCAAGCGCGATCGGCTACGCGGCTAATGCAGCCCCGGGACGGGGACCTAATGAAAGCCAAACGGTTATTAAATATTGCGCGGCGAAGCATGGCGGCCGATATCCACCGGGGCCCAACAGCAAAGGGGCGATTGGCCTCTATGTGTCGCCAAGCCCCGGGTTTACCTGGGGGCCGGGTGTCTACGCATGCCCAATCGCGTATCCGATATCGGGTGCTATTTACGGTCGATGCGGGATCGTCGCCCAAATCCCCTCGACGAGTGGTTGGAAAATCTTCGACGCGACAGATCAGGCGGTTGCCAATCTCTACGTGGCGTGGGCTCAGCAGCAGCCGCTCTATCCAATGCTGACTCTTACGGCCCACGCCAATTGGGCCAATCATTTGTTGCGGACCTTGTTCAAAGAGCGCTTCGGCATCGACGTTGTCGTCTTCCGACCGGACGAGTTCCACAATCGGTACACCAACCGGGTTCATGATCGGTGGCTCGCCATTTCAGAATGGTCAGCGCCTGGCAAACTGGCAAGCGGAGTCACTGCGACCAGGGTTGTAGAGGCTCAGCTGACCGTCATCCTCGCCGAGGAGTTCGAGCCGACCCTGTCAGGTATTCGACGCAACGCGTTGATCGGCCCGACGCCAACTCTGGCCACGATGTTGCCGACCCCGGTCGACATTCTGAACGCATATGTCTCGCGACAGCTTCTTTGGGTGGGCGCATGACAAGCGAACTTCTCCTCGGCCGTCGCCTTCTCGAGGCCCTCGTCGATCCAGATGCATCGCGCGCAGAGTCCGACGGAGTTGGCATCGAATTCGCTGAGCTCGCAGCGCGGCTTGGTGTCGAGCCTGGACATACCCTTCCGATAGAGACCTTTGACGGCATGAGGTCGGACGACCTGTCTCCATCGGCTTGGCTGTACCTTCTCGAGAATCGAGCGAAAGAAGAACCGGAAGTTCCAATTCCGGTCCTGCACGATCTTTTTATCGAGCATAGCGATCCCGCTGTTCGATTTAGGCTCATCCGGGGAGCCCTATCTCAGCCGCAAGTTCGAAATGTCCATCTCGACACGCCTATCGGATCCACCCTCAAGGAACTGCCGAACTCGTTTCCGAGACAGCAGATCGAGGGTTTGACCGAACTCGCTCTCGAAGGAGACGGCCCTATGCGGGAGGAAGCGGCTCGGGCTCTGGTCGAGATCGCACTCTACCTGCTGCAGGACGGCTCATATGCCGCCCTCGTCCTCGCCGCGGCAGCGATCACGCCAAAGGAAGACTGGCGCCGCGAGGCGCGGCGTGTGGTCGGCGCGACCATTCGCACACTGGATTTCGCCTCACACTACGCTGTGCCCTTCCGGGAGGTTCCGTTCGAGATGTTCTTGTGATCGACCGCTCGGCATTTGATGTTCGTGAGCCTCCGGTGAGCTGTTTTTGCTGATCGGGCAAATCAGGCGATGTTCTGGCATTAGAACCAGCATTAGTGCTGACATAAATACCAGAGCAAAGAGGTTTCATGGCCCGCATGGAGATCATGTCCGGTACCGAGCGCAGACGGCGCTGGTCGGACGAGGCGAGGCTGAGGATACTGGCGGAAGCTGATGAGCCGGGTGCTCGCATTGGTGACGTGGCGCGCCGGCATGACGTTCATCCTGGCCAGATCCGCTTGTGGCGAAAATCGTTCAACTATGTTGATCGACCGACGGTGTTCCTTCCAGTGGAAATCGTGGAGGAGTTTGGCGTAAGTCAGGCGTCTACGACGGCAACGAGGCTGGCGATCGTCGAGATCTTGCTTCGAAACGGTCGGAGTTTGAAGGTTCCTGTTGACGTTGAGTTGAAACTGCTCGGCCCGCTCGTCGCTTGCGTGGAGGCGGCATGATCGGGCCGTCAGGGAATGTACAGGTTTATCTGGCCTGCGGAGTGACTGACATGCTTCGCGGTATCGACGGTTTGTCTGCACTGGTCGAGGGGGTGATCAGGCAAGCGCCTGGTTCTGGCGCGATCTTCGGGTTCCGCGGCAGGCGCGCCGACCGGATCAAGCTTTTATGGTGGGACGGCCAGGGGTTTTGCCTGTTTTTTAAGGTTTTGGAACGCGGATACTTCCCCTGGCCGGCGGCCAAAGATGGCGTTGTGCATCTGACGCAGGCTCAGTTGTCGATGCTCGTAGAGGGGATCGACTGGCGGCGACCGACATGGACGTCAGCGCCTCATCGCACGGGCTGAAAGTGTTATTTTGCAGGGGGTGTCAGGGTAAAATACTGGCGATCGAGGCCCACTGCGGCATAGGCTAGCAAGTCAACTCCTTGATCGCCTTCCAATCAAGGGATAGTACGCAAGGGCCGGAACCGCCGCGCAGCGCCTGTTTCGTTCAACTTCCATATTAAGTCAGTGGCTTCCGACGCCGTTTTACCATACTTGGTAGTTAAAACGTGGATTAGGAGCGCGTATTCATTGTGAATGCTAGTTGCAAATATTCCGGTATCGTCACTGCCCACACATATTGTTGGCTTCGACAACACGGGTTCTTCTGCTAGACCCAGCCATCTAAAGACGTGGTGCTCCGTGTGATCTTTGTACAGGCTTATCCTAACATTGCTGGTTGGGAGTGTTTCTATGGCTACTCCCGCCGAATTGAGTTCTTGCAGCGCCAGTTCTTGAAGAGCTAAAAGAGCAGACTCTGGAAAGTACGCCGTGTCTATCTCGATTGGCTTACAGTTGAAATCCTCTTTACGGTGCCTTTGTCTAAAAAGCTGATATGCTGCTCGCTCCTCAGTGGCAGCCTTTCGGATAAGATTTAACTCCGCGCGCACTGCCGGATCAGCGACAGTTTGGAGGAGATCATTTGCAGCTTGCGCCATTAGATCACTGTCATGTCCCGCGCCTGTTTCGCGCTCCAATCTCAGAATCGTAAGAATGTCTAAATGTCTCAAACGCCATTCCTGATCGAGGATAGCGATGCTCTTCTCACGACCAAAAACGGCAGCAGATAGTGTGCTTACGTCACGTTGAATGCGCTGCACGAGCGCGGCATGCTCGGGGTGACTAACCAAGAGATAGCCAGCAAACACTAAATTATCGAGCCACTGAGAGCTTGGAAGAATAATTCTCTCGCCGGTTCGGCGTAGCCACAATTTAGGCGATATGCCAAGAGCCGTGGCGTGACCAACTCTATCTCCTACTCCGAGAGACAGAAACCGAACAGCCTCAACAGTAGCACGTATGCCGGAGACAAGGTGCAAGAAGTCCTCGCCCACATGATAAGTCGAATGGTCGATCGAGCCCATTCGCAGGAGGCGGAAAGCCGGCGCGAAGGCCTCTGGAGGAGCGTGAAGCTCGTTCGCCGCAGCATCGACTCCGCGTATAAGCTGACGCGCGGCTGGCGACCTACGAATTACATAGCGCAGTAGACGTGCCTGCAGTAGAGCGTCACTTCTAGCTTGGGTATCTCTTGCTTGGCCGTGACGCCCTTTCTGCTTGCTCGTCCGCTTAATGAAGTGAGCAACCAAAGCGAATTCAGTGTCATCTCTCCCACGCTTTGGCGTTTCGCAGCCGAAGCCACCGCATGGTCCGGTAATACACCGAGGAAGGCGACTTGAACTAGTCCATCGTAGTCGTTCGGAGCATCCCCGAAATTCAAGGTAGCCCTTAACAATATTATCTAGGAGGGCCATGAGTTCACTAAGAGTCTTTTTGGGTGCAAACCGTCCCTCTAAGTGTGCTATACCTGTATATGGCTGCTTACGGTTAAGCTGCCGAAACCGTTCGGCGTAGGACCGTTCGAGTTTTTCACGACTGCCAACCACAGTGTATTTTTGAAATTGATCAAAACCAACTTCATCTGTCTGTTGAACAGCGATCCTAGTTACTTGATTCAAAACAAGAAAATTGAAGTATAGTCCAAAATTTATCAAGTCTCGCGCATGCGTTGATCCGTTGGTCCAGCTCTGCATAGCAGAATATAAGAAGGCTGCTTCGTCAATTAATGGCGGTGTCTCAATTTCCCCGAACTCGACACAGCTAGGGTTCTTCGAAAGCTTGAAACCCTGAACAAGCTCACAGTCGTGGTCAGCAATGTTGGAAGTCATCACTTCGACAAGCTGTTGTTGGCTTAGATTCCAAGAAGCAATTCCGCTTGCTCCAATTTTTGCGATCACGTGCCGAATTCGCCGTACGGCTCGAATCCTGCGATAGAGTTCAAATGGCCTGAGATTGAACTCCATTTGATCGTAGAGTTCGTCCGGAAGCCCAGAGCCGCGCCTCGCCGCCGTTAGTTCAGCGTGATAAAGTTTAGGAAACCGAACTGCATCAAGCCAAAGAATGTCGAGCTCCGTCGACCCATTTAGGTGCATGTGGAGTTCATTGAGGCCGAATTTTTCTTCGAGACGCTCAAACTCGGGAAGAGCGGGGCTCAAAATCGCTGTATCGCCGATCTCGTTGTACAAAAATCGGCGGGGATCAATACCTCTCGTAGGGCCGCGGCCTTCCAGCGTTAGAAATGCTGTGATTACAGCTAGTGGCGATATGCTTGGTAGTAAATTTTGCCATTCGAGAAACTTCGACGCCTTTATAGATAATCGCCCAGAGCGTCTTTCTATGAAGTTGTTCGCGAGAGCTTTTAAGACCAGCTCAGCAAGATCGCCGAGCGAACGAGCTTCGCCTAAGCGATGTTCAAGGTAGCCTTTGTAGAAGTGGTCTGGCCTAAAAGGGTCCGACCTCCGCTCCACCACGAAGATACGACGCTTCACATCCTCGAGGGAGGGAATTCGCCCTTCCGCGAGATCACGAAGGGATGCGAAATCCGCGAAAACTTTCCGGTAAATGAGCGCACTCATGAATGATTACCTACTGAGAGGGGCTCACCTTGCCAGGGCTTGTTCTTTTACGCCACGCATCAGTGGTTTGCCGCAACAGTCTGCCAGCGGTCCGGTCGAACTCGGAACCTCCCTGCATCTGAACTGTGTTTAACAGGAAAAATAGCCCATCGAAGTCGATCGGGATTTCGTCTGGTTTGGATGACCTAAACTCAGTGCTGAACACAGCGAAGTCGGCGTCATCGAGATATTTGGATAGACGATCGTAATAGAATTGGAAGATACTATCGTTGGGCTCAAGCCTACGTACTTTCTCCACTTCATCGTGCTCCTCTCTCGCAATGAAAAATCCCCATAAGGGGCAAGAGAATATTAGATCGAAAAACCTGAATTCTTTAGTCGTTTGGAACTGCGAGGAGGAATCATAAATATCCCTCAAGAGGTGAACAAACACCTCGCCAGACCGTACAGGATTACTAGCTGCCTTGGCTGGCGCTCTGGCATTCGCTGAGCGCATCAACTCAAATCCGAGTGCGTGCAAAAAGCCAATAATGGCGCGATGCATATAGACACCGAGATAACGACTATCTCGGTGCTTGAGCTCGTCGCGGATGTTAGCAAATGTATACGTAAAGCGAGTCCATACACGCGCTAAAGTTATAGGCGCGAGTCCAAAATCGACCGTTGCGACCTCGTTAGACTGCATCCATTTCAGAAGCACATGCTCGAATAAGAACAGTTCCTCACTATCAGAGTAATTGGTTTCTTCAATATCCTCATTGTCAGAATCGAACTCCAAATAACTTTCGGTATTTGAGAAGCCGAGGGCTATTTGAGTTGGATAACTCCGAGGTTGAGTGCATTGAGCGACTAGATCAACTAAGGCCTGGATGTTTTTTCGATTTGGAGTTCTGCCTATCTCTAGCGCATCCGCTACGAACCCCAAAAGCCGCAAAAGTGAATAGCTGCCGGATTCAGCCTGTTGCCCGCTTACAACGCGGCTATGGGCGAGTAACATGACTTTTTTCGCGCTTCCGCTCAAGCGCTTCGCGAGATCTTCGATACCGTTTGCAAAGTAGACCTGAAATGCAGCTTCCGTGCCTCTGCGCGAACCGTACTGCCAGCCGGAGCTGCTGAGTTTACGGTGAAAGCCGCGGAGAGCGGGGGGGAGACCCGCGAGTAGTCGACGTTTATCTTCAGGGCTGCCGGTAGCTAGGGCACGAAAGGCTTCTCTATCTAAACCATTTTTGCCGTCATATTCCAGACCATATAGCTCACGTGCAGCAGGGGATGTTTCTCGTATCCGCCCGAGTGGAACAGATACTCCGCTTAATCGAATTCCACGTACCAACTGTCTGGTGTTTTCTCGCCCCCCTTCGGTAGCCTCCCACGAAGCGACTCTGCTCGCAAACTGGACTGAGCTTTCCAAAGCTGTCGCGCCGACGTGTGACATAAAACTCTTTAAGTCCCTAGGTGCTTCTATTTCGGAGCTTCGATAAGCGAGTTCTCCCCTGTCGAGTTTTTCTCTCACCAATGAAATCTTTATCCAGTAGTCGATCATCTTTCCAGGGGAGCGCTGGAATACATCAAGCAGCGACGCACCCACGTACATTGCTGCTAAGTTTTTCTCAGCCTCTGCACCGTCAGGATAGCAACGAGCGAGCGAATGCCAAAGGCGTGACTTTGCCATCCAGTGAGACAATGAAGGTATAAGTGCGCTAGGATTTGGATTTCTTGTTTCGCTAACGTCAAGTCCCAGCGACGTTACCGCGGTCCAAGACACGTGTCTCAAGGTGTCGAGTATAACAGAGTGTCCGTCAGCCGCATTGTTGTCATGACTAGCAGCAGCAAGAAGCTGCAGCGAGCTTCTTGTGGGAAGACGGAGGATCTGCTGTCGGTACAGCTCGATGTCTTTACTAGAGCTGACACCGAATACTCTGGAGATCGTGCCCGAGAGAAACTCGCGCTCGCTTACGGATCCAACGATGTCGCCTCCCCGAAAAGCTATCCCTACGCCATCGGCATGATATTCTAGGTTCCTGAGTTCAACACGATTTTCAGGCCGGGCGATTTTGATGAGATACTGGTCTTGGAGAGAGTCCACCATCCGACCGATTTTCGATATCATAGCCGAGTCGCCGTCAACTTTGGCACGCATTCGCTCAGCCCTCAGAAATGAGGGGTTCATCTGATCCCACTGCTGCCGTCTCACCAGAAGTGTATACAAGTCTAGATCGCCGGAAAGTATTACCTTCAGCTGCGTGGTAGCCAAATATTTCCTGAGGGCCTCAAGTACCGGCCACCCTCGCTCGAACCACGTATCCACGTCATCAATTGCAAGCACGAATGCGTCGCACCCGACATACGCTACCGCGCTAGCAATAAACTGCCGAAAACGTAACTCAAAATCGTGGGCTGCTGCCGCATTCTCTAAGCCTTCGTCTAGGACAAAGTCTGGATCTACCCAGTCTTTACCCGCGTAGAGTTGCTCCCCAATACCATCCAAAAGATAGAGTCCTTGGGCAAGTTTCCTCAGGGAGCCTTCGACCCTTTGATAATCATCGTTTGCATCGACGATGTGTTTTCGTCGGTGTGTCACGGCTTTCCGTATTTTCTCGATGATAACAACAATGATATTTTGTTTTGTTTCGATCAGCGTCGGATCGATGATTCCTAGGCTGTATAACTCAGGGACCCGGTCGATAGCGCTCGATGTGCCTCGTACTAACGTTTTATAACTTTGATCAGCAATTGCGGACAATATCTGCGTTAGAAAAGTAGTCTTGCCCTCACCCCGGCGCGCTGTAACAAGCAGTGCGTCATGACGTCGATCAGTCAGTACATCCAGCTCACTTGGTCTCTCGGAAGAGGGTTTTGGCAGTGCTGGCTTTAGAATATCTTTTATCAAACAGCGAAAAACTTGTTGCCGCGCCTCCACTTGAATGAACCCCTCGGAAGAAGAAGCCAAGGACGGATGGCCGATGGAATCCAAGTCTATGATAATAAGGTCCGACAAATCACACCTGTCCGAGATCAAGCGCCAGCAAATGGCAATTGTCTCTACGTAGCGTTGAAAACGTTAAGATTGTGCAAGTTTTTGATATTGATTGATCTCGATCAATTCCAAACACAATGGGCGAAGCCGGAGTAGGTGCAAACGGGGTGCACGCTTATTTGCCTTTTCTATACGGAGTACGTCACTGGGTATTAAAATATCTCGAAGCAGAGCGGGCGGCGCATCGCTTAGCCTCGGCTTCATCTTCAGCCAGCATCATTGCGAGCAGCTTTTCTTTGGCCGCCCTTAATGCCTGAACGATTTCCGGTATCTTATTGGACACTTCTTCCGATGCTGAATCCTGCCACTGATGCGTCCAGTCAACACCGCGTTTCGGGGAGTAGGTAACAATTCTGAAGCGCCTTGAAGGTAAATCCTGTTCCGTAGTCCACGAGTGCGTTAACTGCCAGCTCTTCAGCGACCTGACGAGCTTGCTGTCCTCTCGATGATAGTCTCCACTGACGTACCTCATCGTGACGCGTTCGGTCATCTCCGTGATGGTCACGCCGATGGGCACGTTGTCAACGAATACGACTGTCGGCCTGTCTGGCGCCCAGATGGTACCAAAACCGTATCGCCCGTATTTACGATCTTTACGCTCGACTTCGCGTTCCTCAATCTGAATTCTCGAAAGATTTTCTGCCGCTGGAGCGATCTGAACGTTCAAGCCGACTTCTCGGAAGGCTAGGTAAAGCCTGTTTCCAAGTGCTAGAGCTCGAGGCAGCGCTTCCTGTGACGATATTATATCAGGTAGGAGCCTCTTCCATGGACGCAGAAACTCGCCCTTGTCGGCAGCCCGGGTTTTCCTAAAATGTTCTTCCACGCCGAAGAGCAACGAATGATGTTCTGACCGACGATGCTTTGGGCCTGACTTGATCTTAGTGGAGGGAGCGGCCTCTGACCTCTGCGCCCGCGGCTTTCGGGGGGTAACCACTCGCGTTGCGATCTCGATCGCATCATCCGGTCCCTCTGGAAGGATAGGGAGATCAGGGGCAAGGCCCAACGATTTCCGTGTCCAGTATCCTGATCCCGGATAAGGAATCTGATGCAGCTTGCAAATCGCGGCCAGAGCCGTACCTGTTGTCTCCAGTTCCGGTCCAAGTTTACTCAGTGGCAACTCACATACCTTCCTGAACAACTCAGAACGGGTCAGTTTCATCAGCACCTCCATCTCTAATGGTGATAGCGTACCATCAACACGGGAGAGAGAAAGCTTTGCTGGGCTTTCGAGAGACACCTTTCTTGAACCGATAAGCGGCATGCCCGCTTTAGCGATCCTTAAACGCTATCTTGATTGCCAGCCGTGCTGTTGTCGCTATCGAAAATGTGACGAATGCCAGTTCACGTGCTACTCCCTAGATTGGATGCCTGGCCGTCAGTGAACCATTTATGAATTTTCGTGTCCATCAAGACCACCCCGAATCTTCTCACTACATATATCATGAGATGGCGTGAGAGTTTCATCCCGCAGGTGAGTAAGGATTGGTGAGCGGCGGCCAATCTAATCTATTATGCCGCGATGGGCGCTCCCATTGCACAAAAACATTAAATATCAACGTCTTAGTGTCGACGAACTACTTGTTGATGGTTCGATACCGCTCAAGGCGAAGGCGTGTATTGCCACTGTAGCTTTGCGCCTTCATTTCAGTCATTTAAGGCAGCCCAGAAGCCACCAAGACCCGTGTTTCACAGTTTTAAGTGGTGCCGCCGGCCAACGGTTTGCTCTTGATCGGCGAATTATCCTGTAATCAACAAACGGCAACAACCTCTCGCCTTTTAAGATCGTCTTCCGCGGACGAGCCGAGGTCTCGACGCTGATTGCAGGTCAAGACGCTTGGGTTAGTTGATGAGGATAACAACCAAAACTTAACCGTCTCCATTCCTTGAGGCTTAACCCAGATGATCTAGGTTCCATCTGATGAAAAGGCAGATGTCGCATGATTAAGCAGTCACAGTGGTTCTTGAAATGGCTCATTCCGGCAGGTGTATCGGCCCTGGTCGGAGCGATGTTACTTGGCGCCCTGTACTGGGCTGCAGCCAAAACCGACGAGGTTGCCGCGGAGCGGCAGAAGGGTCTCGCCACCCTGATCGTAGCCAAAATTCAATCTTCCGTTGCTCATGATCAAGAGAGCGCCACCGTGTGGGATGACGCGGTCACCAAAACCAAGGACGATGATCACGATTGGCTTGACGTGAACCTCGGCCGCTGGATGAACACCTACTTCGGCCATGATGCCGCTGTCGTTTTATCGCCAGATGGACTGCCGATTTACCAGTTTCTAGCAAAATCATCTAGCGGGGTGTCACCTCAGGACCTTCGTCTGGCATATAGTCCGCTTGCGAAACGTCTGCGTGAACGGCTTGTCGCTGGAGACCAGGAAGGCATCTCGGACAAGGTCCTCTCAATCGGTGAGAGTGATCTGACCTATGTAGGGAAACGACCTGCTGTGGTCAGTGTCAAACCGATTATGTCTGACACGGGCGAGATTGAGCAGCAGGCGGGAGAAGAAAATCAGCATGTGGCGGTACGGTTTCTAGATCAAGATTTTCCGGCCGAAATAGGTAGTGAATACCAATTCGCCGAGATGCAGTTCACGACTGAGATGCCTCGCGACCAGCGCCACTCCCATATCGCTCTTACCTCGAAGTCCGGACAGACAATCGGTTACCTAAATTGGCATCCGTTCGAACCGGGAACGAGCGTGTCGCACGCAACAATCCCCGTCGTCGGACTGTCCATCATTGGCATTTTCATCGCCGCAAGCTTGGCCGGGCATGCGATCTGGCAACGCTCCGTCAAGCTCAATTCCAATCGCCAGGAGCTTCAACATCTGGCACTGCGCGACAGTCTGACGGGTCTGGCTAACAGGGCGCATTTTAACAGTGAGCTCGCGGCACGGCTCAGGGAGTCATTGCCTGAGGACCTATTCAGTGTACTTTTAATTGACCTCGACCGGTTCAAGGGTGTCAACGATACCTATGGACATCCAACAGGGGACAAACTCATCGCCTTAGTTGCTGCGCGGATGCGGGACATTCTTCCGGACGCTCTCATTGGGCGTATCGGGGGTGATGAGTTTACGGTCTTGGTTGAAAGGATGAACCCGGACGACGTCGTCGCCATTGCAGAAAAAATCGTCCTGGGCCTGCGCGAGCCTTTTGAGATTGACGGGGCATATGGCGCTATTGGTGCGAGCATCGGTGTGGCGATTGCATCAGGTGCGAATGCAGATGCTGTCGAACTGACGAGGCAGGCGGATATCGCCCTATATCACGCAAAAGCTGCGGGACGGAATGCATATGCGGTGTTTGGCAATCACATGGACGAACTCCTCCGCACCCGCCGGAAACTAGAGCATGACCTGCGCGAGGCCTTGGCAACGGGGACGCAGATCGAGGTTGTCTACCAGCCGGTCTACTTTGCTGACAGCGCGGTCCCGTGCTCGCTCGAGGCTTTGGCGCGGTGGAAGCACCCGGAGCTAGGCTCTATTGGTCCAGATATGTTCATCCCGCTCGCGGAAGAGATCGGCGTCATTAACAGGATTGGAGCGCATGTTCTGGAAGACGCGTGCAGCCTGATCGCCGGGTTGCCTTCCATAAGTGTCGCCGTGAATGCTTCAGCGTCCGAACTCGCTTCCGCTGGCTACCCGCTACGGGTTCTTACCACGCTGGCCAAATGGGGGATTGAACCAGCACGATTGGAAATCGAGATTACAGAGAGCTTGGCCATCAGCGGTGAGGAGACTGAGCGAAACGTCACCATGCTGAGAGCGGCCGGCGTAAGGTTTGCAATCGACGACTTTGGCACCGGATACTCTTCTTTCTCAAGGGTTCAGAATGTCACTGTCGATAGGCTCAAGATCGACAAGTCGTTTATCGCGGGGATGGGAGAAGGCCAGAAAAGCGCGATTGTCGCAGCGATCATCAACCTGGCTCGGGCGCAAGGGCTACAGACAACGGCTGAAGGGGTCGAAACCCAGGAGCAGAGAGATGCACTGAAGTCGTTGGGCTGCGATAACATCCAAGGGTTTTTGATGTCGCGCCCAATAGCTAGGGACGACATCATCGCGCTTCTGCAAGTAGGCCACTTTAATAAAGAGCACGGCTGACCAGCCGGCTGGGCTCATAACCTCCAACGCGGCGCGACGAACAATTTGTTTTTGCGCTAGAAACGGGTCGTCGACTAATGACCCAGTCACCTATGGCTGTGGTTGTCGCTGGCATCGATACCGAACAACAACGCGCACGGTTGGACTCCGAGACACCAGACCTGTTGAAGGTTTACCTCTTCGGTCACCCTGGAGTATATTTCATCTTTCCCAACTATCAAAATTACGCTTACCGTTGGTTAACCATAGCTTGATCAGGGCGCCGTAAATCTCTCAACATGCTTCCGAGTGAGGCGTCGTCTCCTGCCTTTCGTTGACAATCTTTCATTGCGGCGGCGTCGGTCGCTCCAGCTCTAACACCTCGGCTTGATATAGCAGCTGTCGGGCAAGTTCCCGGCATTGTTGCGCCGTAACCGAGACCTGGACTGAGACCGGGATCCCGTCATCTTGCTGAAAGTCGAGCTTCACGACAGCCAAGACGCCAAGAATATTGACCACCTGAAAACCTATCAGTGGTGTGTTCTGGACCTTCCCAGTTTCGTCGCGTAGCAAGTCCATACAGGTCTCCTCGGAGTCAACATTGCGCAAGCCTAAATGGATCAACAGCCAGCCGATGCCATCTGACCTGAGACCCTGATGATCCTCCAGAATTGGGTCGTTATATCCGATCGCCGAGGACGTTCCTCATTGTACTATCGACGCCAAGTTTCCCACTCTTAGGGCGAAACAGCAAGGGTCAGGAACCAACGGGCGTTTAGGCATTCCAATCTGATCTTGCTTTTGAACGCTTCGATGAAGCCGTATCGGTCGGCTTGCCAGGCCGTCAGAAGTCCGGGGTGACGTTGCTGACATAGCCTTACTGCACTCTCGTTTCGACAATCTCCTTGATCAGTCTTTCGAGATGGGCCTGTCTGGTGCGGCGGGATTTGTAAGGGTAGGTTGATGTGTCGACCCTCACGACCGATGCGAGTCCGCGTTGAATCGACGGGCTCTAAAACTCTTCCCAGCTTTCCTGAACCGCTGCAGCAGCCGAGGCGTTTGGCGTCCGGCGAGGGGCCGTAACGTAGGACGAACGTCGGACTGGGGCGTTCGCAACAAGTGATGGTGCAATTTTAGTCGTCGCCTGCCGTTTGGTCTCAACAGGGTTTGTCGATTGCGAGCGTTTCACAACTTCGAAACGGAACTGATCAAGTAATTCGAACAACGCAGCGGCCTCCTTGGCCAGTTCATGGCTGGCGGCTGTCTGTTCTTCCACCATGGCGGCGTTCTGCTGTGTGCCCTGGTCAACCGAATTAATGGCCCTGTTGATTTCGCTCAGCGCAGTCGACTGCTCACGGGAAGCTTCTACAATGGCTGTGATATCGCCATTAATGTTCTCGACGTGGGAGGCAATCTCCTGCAGAGCTGTCCCGGCTTTTGTCACCAGCGTTACGCCGTTGCTGACATATGAACCAGATGCGGTGATGAGGACTTTAATCTCTTTTGCCGCGGTCGCTGAACGCTGCGCAAGTTCGCGCACCTCTTGGGCAACCACAGCAAATCCTTTTCCAGCCTCCCCCGCGCGTGCCGCTTCGACACCTGCGTTGAGTGCCAGCAAATTCGTTTGAAATGCAATTTCGTCGATCACGCCGATGATGTTTGAAATTGCCTTGGAAGATGCGTCGATTTGATCCATAGCGCTGATGGCTTCACGCACGACATCGCCTGAGTGGTTGGCATGATCTTTGGTGCGAGCAACGAGGCGGCCAGCCTCTTCAGCGCGCTGGCTGGAGTCTTTCACGGTCGTCGTAATTTGTTCCAAGGCGGCAGCCGTCTCTTCGACAGAGGCCGCTTGTTGTTCTGTACGCTTTGCCAGATCGTCTGCAGATATGCGAATTTCGTTGGAGCCAGAGGTGATCGCCTGTGCATTTTCGGCAACTGCGGCCATGGCGAGCTTTAGCTTTTGAGATGCAGAGTTGAAGTCCGTTCTAAGTCTCTCCAGCGATGGAATAAAAGGACGATCGATTTGCTGAGATAAATCGCCATCGGCAAAGCGCGTCAACCCTAGCGCAAGCTGCTCGACATTTTCCACGCGCCCGGTGACATCAGTCGCAAACTTGACGATTTTGATGATCTTTCCGCTTGGATCGAAAACCGGATTGTAGGACGCCTGGATATGAACATGACGCCCACCCTTGCCGATGCGCAGGAATTCATCCGCGACGTATTCGCCCATGCGTAGCCGGGTCCAGAACTCCATATATCTTTGGGAGCTTGCCTCGGTAGGCTCCACAAACATGCGGTGATGCTGACCGACGATCTCGTTCAGCGAGTATCCCATCGCCTTTAAAAAGTTTTCGTTTGCGGTCAGAATCTTGCCTTCAGGCGTAAATTCGATTGTCGCCTGTGCGCGAGAAACCGCTGCGAGCTTTGCGCTGCTATCAAGTCCACCCATCTTGGTCTGAGTAATGTCGTTTGCAAATTTGATGATCTTGAGGACTTTGCCACTGCTGCTCTTGACCGGGTTATAATTGCCCCGGATCCAAATCTCGTCACCGTTTTTCGCGATGCGCTTGAACTCACTGCACTCGAAAGTGCCGCCCTGAAGTTTTCGCCAGAAAGCGGTATATTCGGAGGAGCCGGCATATTCTTTATCGATGAAGATACGGTGATGCTGTCCGACGATCTCTTTCTCGGTGTACCCCATCAAATCGCAAAAGTTCTTGTTCGCTCTGAGGATAGTGCCGTCCGTTTCGAATTCGATGATGGCAAAGGAGAGATCAAGTGCGGAGAGGACCTGATTGGAGTTGGAAGCAAAAAAGTCGATCATAGCGCGCGCCTGGTTTGATGGAATTTGCTGCCACCACGATAATCTTAAATGATTAATATACTGACTATAGTAACCAAAGAAGCGACGGCCATTTTCGACGCCGCGAGTGGCGTGCGAGCGCACTCAATGACTGCTAATACATTGTCTCGGAGATAGCTTCAGGTTTTTCAAATCATTGACGATGTCAGCGACACTGGCTTCGCATAACTAAAGCACACTGACTTTTTCGGCCTGCAATTTACCGGTATCGCGATCCTGGCCAATCTCAAAGCTCACTTTCTCTCCTTCTCGTAACGTGCTGCGTTGTTGCAAAGACGAAATGTGAACGAAGACATCGTGACCGCTTTTCTCAGACGTGATGAAGCCATACCCTTTCTCGTCATTGAAAAACTTAACTGTACCTGTTGCCATTATCGTTCCTCGGTACCTAGCAGCCGCTGCCCTTTTTCATTTTACAGCGTGGGGCGGGACGAATCAATCGCCGCTGAGGTGTGCCTGTAGAACGAGGGCGTGCGGAAGAGAAGGGCCATCATCTTCCTACAGTTTTTGCGGATTGCTTGTATCGTAGCAAAAGGTGTCGAGCTATCACAACGCTCACTGTCAGCGCACACAACGCCACTCCAATCATGACTGCATGAAGCAAATGGAAGGTAACAATGTCCTGGGTGCGGGAAGTGTTAGCGCTTTCGCCAAACGCGTAACCCTGCCAGATTTGGCTGGCAGTAAACGTCATTATGCACGGGCCGGCAATGACCACGGTCATTTCAGCCAAATGACGTTGAAACCTCATGAGCAGGTTAGATTTACGAGGCGACTCATCCATGCGTATAAAACTAACACCAGACCACGCCTGCCAACAATCTCCTATTCCGGGTCTGTCAGAAATCGCCACTGCATCCCCGTTATCGGACGCGACGACGCTGGTGTCGTTCCTTAAATGCAGGGACATAGCGTGCGTTGCAAGATTACCCGTTCTTCGGCTCCGGGTTCCCACAACGAGAAGCGCCGAACGACAGAGCATCGGCCACTACGGATATGCGGCCCGCGTCAAACGTAACGGCGTCTAAATGACGCCCTTTGAAATCCCGTATTATCGGAACAGAGCAGGTTCTGCCGAGTTTGTTCTATTGAGGACTTGGAGGATAGACAATGTCGGAAACTGGTAGCGGCCGCAGACAAGATGAAACACGGGTAGCAGATAGTCAGGATCAAGATGCTCTGTCTCGTCCCGTCCGGGAGATAGATAACATCTCCCGACTGTCGGAACATCACTTGACTCGCCAACTAAAGACTGAGGCGAGAGACCGGGAACATCTGACTTCAAGCCATATGGTGCGCTTTGCCGCAAGCCGGCTTCTCTCTTTCAAGCCGATCAGTACAGAAGAAGATTTTAAGCTCTTGTTGGATCGGCTTGTAGCCGCTGAGAGAGCGGAATGACCCTCTTAGCTTAGAGAAGGGGAACTTGCCCCTGTTCAACATTCGCATCAAAATGGGTACGCAGTCCTAGAACATATATACTCATCGCTTTCTCCTAGAGGCATCGACCTCACAATTCTGAGGGCTGCGCTCGCGTAGGCCCTTTTTCCGCTGACCGTTTCAATTGGCGAGGCCACTTACCCCTGAGGGGTGACGGAAGAGTGGTAAATTCCGCAGAAACTGGATTTCATCGCGTGTGAAGGTCAGTGCTCAGATAAGTGTCGCAGCATCGCTACTGTACCGGGCAAGGCTCGAAATGTACCGTAAGCGGTGTTTTCCTCACACATTGACCAAGCTTGATTGGGCTTTCCGAAAAATGCCGCTACGACATTGATGGCAAGAATGCGCCACAAGCGGTGGTGCTTGACGATGGAGCCACAGGAAGCTAGCTTGGTTCTGTCTAAAACAGGTTAGGCTCGGGAAGGTTGGCCCGCCCCCACAATGTGGGTCCTTCCGCTTCTATCTAGCGGCCCAAGACTACCACGGCATGAGCACGGTGCGCGTGCCGAGAGTAGGAGTATGGGTATGAAAGCTAGACTATCAGTGATGACGCTGGGCGTTTCCGACCTGGAAAAATCGGTTTCATTCTACCGCGATGGTCTCGGGCTGCCGACTGAAGGGATCATCGGACAAGAGTTCGAACATGGCACGGTCGCGTTCTTTGATATGGGTGGAGGTCTAAAGCTGGCGCTTTGGTCGCAGAGCGACGTTGCTCACGACACAGGGTTGCCCTTACAGCCGCCTAGCTCCACGTCCTTCACCATTGGCCACAATGTGTCAACGATGGAAGAGGTCGAGGAGGTGATGGCCGCCGCTGAGCGGGCCGGAGCCGAGATCGTGAAACGCCCCGTGTCCACCTTCTACGGCGGCTACGCTGGCTACTTCCGTGATCCCGACGGACATTTGTGGGATGTGGTTTGGAATCCTCATCTGCTCCCTCCAGCAGACTGAGCTTTTTGAACGGTGCGCCAACACCGGAAGGTGGACGCGTGAACCTGCTTCGGCTTGTCCGCTTCAGGCCGAAAGCAGGCTTCAGCCGTTTGTTCGTCCCGAATAATTCCACGGCAAGAGCCCATCAATGCAACTCTGCCTGTGGCCGTTGACGATGGCGGTGAGCGTCGCAGTCAAATAGGCCAGCGGATCGACGGCGTTGGATTTGCAGATTTCGATCAGCGAGGTGATTGTCGCCCAGTTCTTTGCTCCCGCGTCATGGCCTGCAAAGAGCGCGTTCTTCCGAGTGAGAGCAATCGGCCGGATGGTCCGCTCGACGGTGTTGTTGTCGATCTCGACGCGGCCGTCGGTCAGGAAGAGCTTCAGATCATCCCAGTATTTGGCGATGTAAGCCAATGCCTCGCCGAGCGGCGACTTGGTTGCGACGAGTGGCGCGTTGATGGACAAGCCAGGACTGCATGTCGGCGACGAGCGGCGCTGATCGCTCTTTCCGTCCGGTCATGCGAACCTCCGGATCAAAACCGCGCAATTCGGTCTCGATCCGATACTGCTCACCGATCCGCTTGACGCCATCCTCGGCAAGCGGCACTGAGCCGTTGCGAGTACGCGCGATGGCGGCGATCCGGGCGGCTGATGCCCCTTCCTCAAGACGGATCGTCATTGGGCCAAGAACGATCTCAGGGCGACTAACCGTTTTAGGCGGCGGTTCCGAAACTGGCTTCGCAAAGCCGGGATCAGGCCGAGACCGCAGAAAGGTCAAAGGGATCATTGTGCATAACGCCGTCTTTAAGACTAACAAGGCAACTATTTTGAATCACTACTTTAGCTGTTTATTAAACTGAGGCTGGGATAGTCCTGCAAGGTTAGGGGCATTAAATGTATCGCGTATTATCAGCAACAATCTTGGTTCTTATGATGGCTTTTGCAGCGAGAGCCAGCGATGCTGACTGGCTGGTGGCCAAGGCCAGCCAGCAGGTAAATTATACTATAGACAAAGTCACATGGAAACCTGCGAAGGTGGGCGATCCTATCCCAAATAAAGCATGGATATCGACCGGCCCTCGAGGGCGCGCACAGCTTGTGCGCGGCATTGAAAGCATAACGTTCCAGCCCAACACATTAGCGGGTCTTTTCACCAAGTCCGGGATTTTCGAGCGAAGGACGGAAATATATCAACAGGTCGGCACGATCGATCTAGAGATCGAAAAACGGAACACGCCACACACCACGGTGCAGACGCCATTTCTGGCCGCAGTTGTAAAGGGTACTAATTTTAGGGTGGAGGTGACGAAGCAGAGTGCCGATGTCTCCGTCAATCGAGGCCTTGTACACGTGACATCATTCGGGTCAGGCCAAAGGACGGATCTTGGTCCCGGACAGCGCGCGGCCGTTGATTCTTCCCGTGGCATGACTGTTTCCAGTGAAGGCGCTGCCCCCTCAATATCATCAGTAGCTCCTTCGGTCGGCAGAGTGCCCGCGATCGGTTCAACCAAGGCAGTAAGCTCGAAACCAGATGCATCCTCCATTGCATCGCCGAACTCGTCTTCCCAGAGACATGGTTCTGCCTCTAAGGGCAACAAGGCGTCTGGTGGAGAAAAGAGCGGAAATGGTAACGGCCATTCTGGGAACGGCAGCAATAGTAAGGGGAACGGCGGTTCCAACCGCAACCAAAGCAATGGCCATTCCGGCAACTCCGGAAACGGAAATTCTGGTAGCGGGGGGCAAAGCAATGGTAAGGGCAATAGCGGCCAGGGCACCGGCAATGGCGGTTCCAACGGCAATCAAAGTAGCGGCAACAGCAATGGCCATTCCGGCAACTCCGGAAACGGGAATTCTAGTAGCGGGGGGCAGGGCAATGGACAAGGTAGTAACAGCCAAGCCAATGGAAAGGGCGGCAACAGCAACGGTAATTCCGGCAACGGGAATAATGGCAATGGCAATGGCAATGGCAATGGCAATGGCAATGGTAGATGATCTATGGAGAGATGCCAGTCAATACTTTTGGGACTGACGTTGTCACGGCTGATCCATGTGTTGTTCATAGTGGCAATGATCGCAACCGCCCTACTCGGACAAAGTCTTTCCTTCACTCGATATTTCGATGAGAAGCTAATCTCTTATCGGTTTTCGGCCGCCCCTCGAACCGCCTCCCAAAGCATCGTCTATCTGGCAATTGACAAAAAAACTCTCGATAGCGTCGGTACGTGGCCCTGGCCTCGCAGCATTTATGCGACAATCCTCGAAAAGCTGACGCAGGCAGAAGTCAACGACATTTTTATTGATATCGATTTTAGCACGCCATCCACGCGACAGGAGGATGAGCGTCTGCGCTTGGCCCTTCAGAACGCCGGCGGTAGCGTTATCCTGCCGATCTTCAAACAGCAAGCAGCGGCGAATGACAACGGCATAGACGCCACAAAGCCAATTCCTTCTTTGGCAGAAAATTCGTGGCTTGGTTCAGCCAACGTGTTTCCCGATAGCGATGGCCTACTAACACGTTTTACTTTAGCCGATATGTATAACAAGGAGCTGGTTCAGGCCGTACCAGCCCTATTAAGCAAGTCTACTATGACGGCGGGCAAACCGCGCATCGACTTCTCTATTCTGCCTTCTACCGTCCCGACCATTTCCCTTGGAGATTTGCTCCATCCGATCTTCGACATGAACCGGCTCACTGGCCGCTCAATCGTTATCGGTTCCTATGCGACAGAACTAAAAGACATTTTCGCCGTACCCGTCTATGGGCAGTTGCCGGGGCCAATGATCCATATTCTTGCCGCCGAAACGCTGCTACAGGATCGCGTCCTCACCGAATTCGATCAGCGTGGCGTGTTCCTCGCATATGCTGCCCTCGTCGTGATGAATGTGTTTGGGCTGAAACGACGCCGCACACTGATCAGCATTCCGCTACTACTCCTCCCTTTGCTAGTAGGCGAAGTTGTATCGTTCTTCTTACAGAGACAGACCAGCGTAATTCTTTACACCGCGAACGGCTGGACAATTACTATTATTAGCCTCGCACTCCTCATGGCCGAAAAGGTCGACCTCAGTCGCTTGATTGCAGAGATTGCCAATGCCGAGAAAAGGAACATGCGCCGCCTTCTTGGCAAGATCGTCGTCGACAGCACCGACGGAATTCTGGCCTTCGATCACAACCTGAAGGTATTCGAAGAAAGCCGTTCGGTCCAAGCGATGCTGAACACCGAAGGTGACATCAAAGGCAAGAAACTTTATGAAGTTCTTCCACCGGATATTTTCGATCTCGTCGACAATCTCGTTGTCGCGCACCGTTTTGACGGTCAGCTTGTCCAACGTTCATCGGGGAGTTTCTCTTTAGCGCTCGGTGACATGAGCGCACATTTCGAAGTTGTGGCTACAATATCTCCGGGGGCAACGCGGTTTGAGGCAGGGAAAGAGCCTTCCGAGCTATTTATCGGCAGCCTTGTCATCCGCGACGTGACAGCAAGGCGGACCTATGAGGATCGATTGCAGTATCTATCTGAGCACGACGACCTCACGGGGGTCCTGAACCGTAGAAAATTCAACGATTACATCGAGAAGGTAGAAGCTTCTCCTCTTGTCTTCGCGGTAGGAATTAACCGTTTCAGCGTGGTCAATACGACAATGGGGAGAAAGTTTGGGGACGAGCTGTTGAGAGGCGTTTCAGCTCGCCTGCTGACGAACGAGGATTTTCTTTCTGTCGGTCGCCTGGAGGGCGACGTTTTCGCTGTCGCCATCGCGGCGTCGCCGATAATGGATATTGAGCGTTGTGCGCAGACAATTCTGGACATCTTCGAATCTCCTCTTGAGATAGCGAGCACTTTAATCAAGGTCAGCGTCAGGGTCGGCTGTTCCAGCGCGGACACGGTCAGTGATGATCATAAGGGGTTGATCGAGAAAGCCGAGCAGGCTCTCGAGGAAGCCAAGACTATACCTGGAAGTGTCTGGAGGGCTTATGACCCCGCGTCGGCATTGCGCCAATTTAGCGCGAGAAAGCTTGAGCATGCAATGCGTGAAAGCCTCGAAAAAGGCGACTTCTTTCTTCTCTATCAGCCTCAGATAGATTTTGCATCAGGTACCGTCGTCGGAGCGGAGGCGCTTCTTCGCTGGGAGCATTCAGATTATGGAATGGTATCACCGGCCACGTTCATTCCCATAGCAGAAGCAAACGGGTTCATCTGTGAGCTTGGCAAATGGGCGCTTCTAGAAGCATGTCGGCAAGCCGTCAGTTGGCCTGGAAATATAAGCGTGGCCGTCAATGTCGCGGCAATCCAGCTGACCCGGGGCAATCTCGTTGCCGAGGTGAAAGATGCACTGGAAGTCTCAGGACTGTCAGCTTCGCGCCTGCATCTGGAGATTACCGAGTCCGCGCTCGTGGAGCATAGCGCGCCGATCCTCCAGATGATCGGAGAATTGAGGAGCATAGGTATCACGATTGCCCTTGATGATTTTGGTACCGGCTACTCCTCGCTCAGCTATCTCGCGGGCTTTCCACTGGATAAACTGAAGATCGATCAGTCATTCGTACGAAAAATGTCCCACGATGCTCAAAGCCTTGCAATCGTTCAGGCGGTCAAAGCTCTTGCAGGAGGACTGGGACTTGCTGTCGTTGCAGAGGGCGTAGAAACGGAGCGCGAAGCTGACCTTTTGAAAACGATGGGATGTGAGGTCGCGCAGGGATACCTATACGGTCGCCCGCTAAGCTCAGCTGACCTCCTCTCGCTGATCGCAAAGCCACCTTGGATGACCGCCGCTTAGTCTTGAAATGTCCCATTGCGCAGTCGTGGTCGAAACATATGAGGTTTTTTTAAAACCGTTGTTCGTCTCGTAATCGGTAGCCAGCCCGAGGTTCGATTCCCATATGTGGACGGCCCCCGACCCGCAGTATATTTTGAGATAATTTGATCTGATCGCTTGCGTCCATATGTCCGGCCTGTTTTTGCGTTCGCACATGAACGCTGGCCAAGATGGTTTCCGCAACACAGGTCCCAAACATCAAGGCGGCCTCGATGGGCCAATGGGATTCCCGGTGTATCCTGTGTCCCGGATCGATCGATCACACCATCTGCTATCATCTTGCAAGTTGTTGTATCACCAACACGTGGTGACAATCAGGATGTCTTGGGTTCTTGCTCCCCAATCTTCATGTGGCGCATCCCTTCAAACTCGGCCCTGATTGCGAGCTGTACGTCTCTCCAGAGACCATGAGCTTCCAAGCTATGCGCGCCATCTTGTTGGCGAGTGCGACAGCTGCCAGTTTAGGCGGCTTGCGCTTGAGCAGTTCCGCCAACCATCGAGAAGCCTTGCCAGATCGCCGCGCGTGATGAATGACAGCGGTTGCTCCATTCACCAGGATGGCTCGCAGAGCTTCATCGGCGGCTCGCGTGATACCACCGAGCCGCATCTTGCCCCCGGTCGAGTGATCTTTTGGCGTCAGCCCTATCCAAGCTGCGAACTGGCGACCAGATTTGAAGAGCTCTGGAGCGGGAGTCTTCATTGTCAAAAGAGCCGAGCCGATTGGTCCAATGCCGGGAATGGTGTTGAGACGTAGGCCGCGTTCGTCGTTACGCTGCCATGCCTTTACCTTCGCCTCCACATCGCGATCTTCTTCTCCAGTTCAGCGTATTCCTCCGCCTGGCTTATGAACAATTCCTGCGCGAGCTCTGGCACAGTTTTCTCAACTTTTACCCTTTCGAGCAGCATCGGAATATGTGCTAGCCCCTTAGCTGCGGAAATGCCGAATTCATTGGCGTAACCCCGTATAGCATTGGCGAGTTGAGTGCGGTTAGCTATCAGACGGGTACGGACGCTGATCAGCATGAGTGCTGCTTGCTCATCAACTGTCTTAACCGGAACAAACCGCATTGTTGGGCGGCTCATCGCTTCGCACAGCCCTTCGGCGTCGGCCGCGTCATTCCTGTTCCGCTTGACGTATGGCTTGGCGAGTTGTGGCGCGATCATTTTCACCTCATGTCCGAATGAGGCGAGCAGCCGTGCCCAATGATGCGAACCACCACAGGCCGATCGCGACTAAAGTTTGGCGGGCAGATCGTGAAGAAGTCGATCATCTCCCTACGTCGCATTTTCTTGCGCAAGACCGGCTTCTCTCCGGCATTCACGCCATGCAATTGAAAGACATGCTTTTACGTATCCATGCCATTACGAATAATCTTGTCCATGGGCGGCCCCTTCGATTGAGATCTAAACAGCTCATTCTGGCACATTCGATGCCGTTCAGGGGCCGTCCACTCCAACATCAAGGCGGGCACCGTTGCCTTTTGCGATTGCGGACGAGAACAATCGTTTGCTCCGCATTCACGGTGTATGCGCCTCATCGGAGACATCACTGCAAGCTTGAGTGGATCACAGAACGCCGAATTTCAACACTCGGTCGGTCAGCCACCAAGGCAGGTTCACGTGACATGCAGACAGCGGATAGTTTTCTGCTAGAACGCGAATTCCTGATGAGAAACGAGAACTTGCAGAATGAGACATCTGTTGCACGTGATCCTGCCAGAGGCGATGCCGGTCAGCTATAAGGAGCGGCTTCGTTCCGCGATGGGTGCATTGATTGGTATTCTCCTGACCGGTTTTCTGGGACATCTGGCGATCAGCGACACCGCGGCTCTGCCTGCTTTGATCGCCCCAATGGGGGCGTCCGCCGTCCTGCTGTTTGCGGTTCCCTCCAGCCCGCTCGCACAGCCATGGTGCATTCTCTGCGGCAATATCGTCTCCGCCGTTCTCGGTGTTGTAATTGCAAAGCTGGTGATGGATCCCTTCGTGGCCGCGGGGCTCGCCATAAGCATCGCCATCGCGGCCATGATGGCTCTACGCTGCCTGCATCCACCAAGCGGTGCGGTGGCTTTAACGGCAGTTCTTGGCGGATCGGCCATTCACGATCTTGGCTATGGCTTCGTGCTCTGGCCGGTGACGGGCAATTCCATAGCGCTTCTCACCGTGGCGTTCATCTTCAACAATTTGACTGGCCGTCGTTATCCGCACGCGATGCGCATTCAGCCAACCAACCACGGCACGAAAGACCCGGCGCCAGTCCAGCGCATTGGTTTCTCGTCGGCCGATCTGGATGATGTCCTGAAGGACTTCGATCAGGTGTTGGACATCGATCGCGACGATCTTGAAACGATACTGCGCCGCACTGAACTGCGCTCCTACCGCCGTCGAGCCACACATCTGGCTTGCGCGAGTATCATGTCCCGCAACGTTGTAGGCGTCGCGCCGGATGATCTTTTGAAAACCGCTCATGAATTGATGCGCAACCACCATTTTAAGGCTTTACCCGTGACAGATGATAACGCGGTGGTCGTTGGCATCGTGACGCAGACAGACTTGCTCGACAAAGCAAGCTGGGCAAGCGGCCGCCCGACCATCGGCCTTGTTCAACGAATTCAGCTGATATTCTCAGGACGAAGCGCTCCCAACGGCACGGTTAAAGACATCATGACATATCCGGTTAAAACTGTGTCCCCAGAGACGCCAGTCGAAGATGCGATCATCATTCTGGCAGAACAGGGCTTACACTATCTGCCGGTTGTAAGCGGCGACAAGAAACTTGCCGGGATCATTTCTCAGTCGGATGTGATGGTCGGTATGCTTGCCGACAGGGCAAAGGAGTAGACCGAAACACAAACCCAGCTCGTATAGCCATGATGGAGTTTTGGGGATGGGCGACAGCGGCGTAACGGTTCTTGTCGTAGAGGACGACGTTCTCGTCCGCATGGATATCGTTCAGTGGCTGGAGGATGACGCCTTCTATGTACTGGAAGCGTCAAATGCCGATGAAGCCATCGTCATCCTTAGCGAGCATCCCGAAGTTTGTCTGATGTTCACCGATATTGATATGCCCGGCAGTATGGACGGCTTAAAGCTAGCAGCTGCAGTTCGTGACAGGTGGCCGCCGGTTAAAATCATCGTGACATCCGGACATCGTGCGATGAGTGACGACACCCTTCCGGTGGTCGGGCGGTTTTTCAACAAGCCTTATGATCCATCAAAAATCATCCAGACCATACGGGAAATGATCTAACGCGACAGCACACCGGACCTGGGCGATTTCATTGGCTTCGCCATTACCATCAAGTGGCGGCTAAAGGTTTAGCTGTGGCGCTTCACCGTCGACATCTTCTAGCACCTCGAATGCCAAAACCATTTCAGTTCCTGCAGATATTATCCAGATGAATCGAAAAACCCTCTAACTTTCAGGAGAAATTGCGGATCTTGTGAATGACAAGCAAAACCTTAGGCCATCTGGAGGATAGAGAATGGACACCTGCGGCTGATACTTCGCAGGGAAGGCACGGCGGATCAGTTTCGATCCAAAGCCCTCTTTGTCTGGAGCATTAACCGGTGGTCCGTCGTATTCCTCCCACGATAGCTCAAGGCGCCCCTCGTGCAGACGCCAGTTGATGCTGATATAGCCGCATTCGTTGCTGAGTGCTCCATATTTAGTAGCGTTTGTCCCGAGTTCATGGATGACAAGAGACAATCCTAACCCAAGCTCTGGATCGACTGCGTGGAACGGGCCCTCAATACGAAAGCGCCGTGCATTGTCCACATCATGGGAAGCCAACGTATTTCGGATGATATCGCCAATGTTTGCGCCCTGACTGTCCTCCGCGAGAAGCAAATCGTAGGCACGTCCTAGCGCCGTAAGACGAGCGGTGAAGGAGGCAACACGAGGGTCTGGCCCTTTAAATGTCTGTCGGGCGAGCGCACTGACGATAGACAGGGTATTTTTCACCCGATGGGTCAGTTCGCGAGACAGAAGGTTGCGCCGTTCTTCTGCTATTTCTACAGCAAGACGACGCCTGTCAAGTTCATCTAGCAGCTTATCCAGCGAGCTTCCGACACGGCTTAGATCATTGCTGTCTTCTGTCATATGCGTGCGACTGGCTGTGTTGCCGCGCTTCCATTCATCGAGCACGGTTGTAATCCGGTCTATTGGTCGGAGAACGAACCGCCTTCCCACGTAGGACGATGCCGCGAACGCGAGTACTGTGCTGAAGACCAACGTCGCCAAGCCTGTCAATGTCGTGCGATTGACGGCTGCGAAAGCTTCGGTCTTTGAGTACCCCGCACTCACATAAAGGGGGGTGTCTGGCGTGATGGGTTGATAGCCCATAACTCTCTCCGTTCCATCCTGGCTATGGACAACCAGAGCGCCCGGCCTCGGTGAGGTTAGAAGATAACGGAATTGGTCGGGTATAGGGGTGCCGACAAAACGTTCCGAGAAAGGTTGGCGTGCGAGTATGGTGCCCTTCCGATCCGCGATTGTGACGGCGCTACCATGCGCCACACCATGATCTGTGACGCGCGCCTGCAGCCAATCAAGCCGTATGCCGGTCGCAACGACACCAATGGTTCGGCCATCCCGCACCAGCGGCATCGAGACGGGCAGCACCGGCCGGTTTGTGAGCTTGCTGATTGTATACTCCCCAACCACCATGTCTTTGGCCGCGAGTCCCTCTTTGATATAGCCACGATCAGAAAAATCGATGCCAGCTGCGTTTCCGTCGCTGTCACAAACAAGCCTTCCATTGATGTCTATCACAAGGATCGCACCCGTCATGGTCAGGCTACCCGTCAGCCGCTTGAGGGTGGCTCTGCAATCCTCGGCATCGAGATCGGCGACAGCTGGTAATGCAGACACGGCGACAAGGAGACTACGCGCTCCTTCCAGAATGCGTTGTGTTTCCGAAGAAATCAGACGTGCCATTTGAGAAACCTGCAAATGGACTTCAGCACTTCGTTGCTGCCGGTTCACAACTTCATTGTAAGCCAGAAGTACGAGAGCTGGAAGCAGCGCAGTTGCGGCAACGGCTAGAAGTCGTCTTCTCACTACTTCCCCCCATGTGTGCTCGACAGATTGCCGACAGTTCGGTCATTGAACGACTTTAATCCTCTGTCAACGGGTACATATGAGGGATGAATTCTCCGCGTTGGACAACTCAAGCAAACGGTCACTCTAGTGACAGTCTAACGTACGATTTTTGCTATTGCTGGGAAAATGTTTAGCGGAGGAAGCATATTGACCCGCTGAGCGGTCGATCTGCATCTTCCGATGCACTACGTCAGCTCATACGACACTATCGGGCGTTGCCTCTCAAGCAAAGACAAAAGATAGCTAGTTCACGCTGGAAAATCGGAAAAAATAAGCCGTTTCCGGTCGCGCGCAGCTTGTATGCATTCGAATTCAAGCCGAGCGCAAGAGCTCTGACACTGCCATCCCGTTGACAAGGTCATTCCCTCGCATGTTATCCAACACTGCCAAGGTTCGGAAAACACGCGGATCCTGGCAGGAGTAATAAACGGTCTGCGCATCACGACGTGTCGTCACAAGATTTTCTTGCCTGAGTTTCCCCAGATGTTGAGATACGGATGACTGGCTCTTTCCCAGGATAGCAGACAACTCATTTACCGAAGCCTCCCGTTCAATGATGATCGAGAGAATATCTAGCCGAAACTCATTCGCAAGACTGGCAAACAATCGAGCTTTTTCTATATTGGGTAACATTGGTCGGCTCCTGTAGTGCAATAATAATAGCCAATGGACCTTGCTCAAGGCTTGGTCGCATCGAATGCAGATTGGCTTGCCGATTGGGGCTTTGTGTTGCGCGAATATTGTAGCAGATAAGGGCGGAAACACCCTTATCGATTGGTATCATTCTTCTATAAAAGATTAACGTCTTACAATCGCTGGTTGCTGTTGGCCGCCATCGCTGCAAGCAAAACGAAAATTACAGGCGTGAGATAGGCAAACTTCAACACATCTTTCGAAATGAAGGTTAGCGGTTCAGTGCAGCTTGCCCAGATTTTGCTGTGCGGCTTAACCTTGACAAAGGATCTGACCAGCGTGATCCCTTGTTACTATGCTCCATGGCGCGCAATGGGCAATTGTGACTGCGAGCGTTGAAGTCGACATCACTTCGACAATTGCATTACTGCCGCAAGAAGCTGGTCGCGATCACGCAGGCCTTTGTTGTAGAGTTTGGCAACTGAGACTGTTAGACGCCCAATTGCGGCGGGTTCCCGGAGGAAGCCCTGGGCACGTGCGACCTCCGTGACAATGCTGGCGCAAAGGCGTGCATCTTCCTTTGAGATGAGGTCCGGCATTCTATATCTCCCAAAATGATTGCTGCCTGAGCGGGGGCTCGGACCAAGGCTCTATCATGGCAGATTTTAAGCTGCACGGCATTCAAACTGGAAACTTATAGAGCCGATTATCAGGCTGTCGTGCAAGAGACCAATTTCCTGGAACTGTGCTTCAGTTAATTCGTCAAGCCGTTGGCTTCGTAACGGATCTGATTGAACACTTTTCAACATCTGGAGCTGGCCATCCGATAAAGATCATACCAGGGCCGTGATCGATGGCGCGGATTCTCTCCAAACCTCAAGCCCAATTCTCGACGCGTCGCAGACTCGACGTTGGTTGCAGGTCAAGACGCTTGGGTTAGTTGATGAGGATAACAACCAAAACTTAACCGTCTCCATTCCTTGAGGCTTAACCCAGATGATCTAGGTTCCCTCTGATGAAAAGGCAGATGTCGCATGATTAGGCAGTCACAGTGGTTCTTGAAATGGCTCATTCCGGCAAGCGTGGCGGCTCTGGTTGGAGCGATGCTACTCAGTACTCTTTACTGGGCTGCAGCCAAAGCCGACGAGGTTGCCGCGGAGCGGCAGAAGGGTCTCGCCACCCTGATCGTAGCCAAAATTCAATCATCCGTTGCTCATGATCAAGAGAGCGCCACCGTGTGGGATGACGCGGTCACCAAAACCAAGGACGATGATCACGATTGGCTTGACGTGAACCTCGGCCGCTGGATGAACACCTACTTCGGCCATGATGCCGCTGTCGTTTTATCGCCAGATGGACTGCCGATTTACCAGTTTCTAGCAAAATCATCTAGCGGGGTGTCACCTCAGGACCTTCGTCTGGCATATAGTCCGCTTGCGAAACGTCTGCGTGAACGGCTTGTCGCTGGAGACCAGGAAGGCATCTCGGACAAGGTCCTCTCAATCGGTGAGAGTGATCTGACCTATGTAGGGAAACGACCTGCTGTGGTCAGTGTCAAACCGATTATGTCTGACACGGGCGAGATTGAGCAGCAGGCGGGAGAAGAAAATCAGCATGTGGCGGTACGGTTTCTAGATCAAGATTTTCCGGCCGAAATAGGTAGTGAATACCAATTCGCCGAGATGCAGTTCACGACTGAGATGCCTCGCGACCAGCGCCACTCCCATATCGCTCTTACCTCGAAGTCCGGACAGACAATTGGTTACCTAAATTGGCATCCGTTCGAACCGGGAACGAGCGTGTTGCACGCAACAATCCCCGTCGTCGGACTGTCCATCATTGGCATATTCATCGCCGCAAGCTTGGCCGGGCATGCGATCTGGCAACGCTCCGTCAAGCTCAATTCCAATCGCCAGGAGCTTCAACATCTGGCACTGCGCGACAGTCTGACGGGTCTGGCTAACAGGGCTCATTTTAACAGTGAGCTCGCGGCACGGCTCAGGGAGGCATTGCCTGAGGATCTATTCAGTGTACTTTTAATTGACCTCGACCGGTTCAAGGGTGTCAACGATACCTATGGACATCCAACAGGGGACAAACTCATCGCCTTAGTTGCTGCGCGGATGCGGGACATTCTTCCGGACGCTCTCATTGGGCGTATCGGGGGTGATGAGTTTACGGTCTTGGTTGAAAGGATGAACCCGGACGACGTCGTCGCCATTGCAGAAAAAATCGTCCTGGGCCTGCGCGAGCCTTTTGAGATTGACGGGGCATATGGCGCTATTGGTGCGAGCATCGGTGTGGCGATTGCATCAGGTGCGAATGCAGATGCTGTCGAACTGACGAGGCAGGCGGATATCGCCCTATATCACGCAAAAGCTGCGGGACGGAATGCATATGCGGTGTTTGGCAATCACATGGACGAACTCCTCCGCACCCGCCGGAAACTAGAGCATGACCTGCGCGAGGCCTTGGCAACGGGGACGCAGATCGAGGTTGTCTACCAGCCGGTCTACTTTGCTGACAGCGCGGTCCCGTGCTCGCTCGAGGCTTTGGCGCGGTGGAAGCACCCGGAGCTAGGCTCTATTGGTCCAGATATGTTCATCCCGCTCGCGGAAGAGATCGGCGTCATTAACAGGATTGGAGCGCATGTTCTGGAAGACGCGTGCAGCCTGATCGCCGGGTTGCCTTCCATAAGTGTCGCCGTGAATGCTTCAGCGTCCGAACTCGCTTCCGCTGGCTACCCGCTACGGGTTCTTACCACGCTGGCCAAATGGGGGATTGAACCAGCACGATTGGAAATCGAGATTACAGAGAGCTTGGCCATCAGCGGTGAGGAGACTGAGCGAAACGTCACCATGCTGAGAGCGGCCGGCGTAAGGTTTGCAATCGACGACTTTGGCACCGGATACTCTTCTTTCTCAAGGGTTCAGAATGTCACTGTCGATAGGCTCAAGATCGACAAGTCGTTTATCGCGGGGATGGGAGAAGGCCAGAAAAGCGCGATTGTCGCAGCGATCATCAACCTGGCTCGGGCGCAAGGGCTACAGACAACGGCTGAAGGGGTCGAAACCCAGGAGCAGAGAGATGCACTGAAGTCGTTGGGCTGCGATAACATCCAAGGGTTTTTGATGTCGCGCCCAATAGCTAGGGACGACATCATCGCGCTTCTGCAAGTAGGCCACTTTAATAAAGAGCACGGCTGACCAGCCGGCTGGGCTCATAACCTCCAACGCGGCGCGACGAACAATTTGTTTTTGCGCAAGAAACGGGTCGTCGACTAATGACCCAGTCACCTATGGCTAGGCTCCCAATTAAGGAGGAAGCAAACAAAAGGTTTCTGCCATCCAGCGAGCAAAAACGAAATCCTGCCGAGCGATCAAAGTGGGGAACGACGCGCGTACGAATTACGTTTCGCGCTTGAGGTACGAACCAAGTCGATGGGCTAGGGTCCCGTTAGAAAACCATAGTCGTCGGTCTAATCATGAAGCTATGGAGCGGGCAGCATCGCTCCTGTAGCGTGCAAGGCTGGAAATATACCTGGTCAAGGGCATGTCGATATTTTGCATCGACGCGAGTTCGAGTACCGCTTCACAGATCGCCGCGAGTTCCAGTTGCCTGCCGCTCTCGTAGTCCTGCAACATCGAGGTCTTGGCATCTCCCATTCCGGCTCCGAATTTTAACAGGCCGTCCGGGTCTACCTCCAAGCGCGCAGCAAAAGACGCGGCGACGAGCATTGCTTCATCAATCAGCTTGCGAGAAATCATAGACAGATCGTCCCGACCGCACACATGCTTCAAAGGTGCCCCTGCCACCACCGAAAGGGGATTGGACATCAAATTGGCGGTGACCTTCGTCCACAGAGGGTCCCGGATCCTTGAGCTCAGACGTGTCGCGATACCACAGTGGTTAAAGATCTCTACCAACGAATGGGTTCGGCCACGTTCGAGGTCGTCGATTTCGCCCAGCACCATTCTGATCGGATTGAGTGCCACAGCCTTACCCAGCCCCACGCGCTCGACGGTAAAGGAGGCAATCACTCCAACCTTTTGTTCTGGCGGCGTGAGGCTTGCCAGAGCGCCGTCGGGATCGACTGATCGGACGGTTCTTCCTGCGAACCGTCCCGATATGCCGTGGAAGTACCACCAAGGGATGCCGTTTACGACAGGGAGGATCAGAGTGTCGGGACCTATGGCTTTCCTCGAAGTGATCGCGAGTGACTCGAGATCCTGGGCCTTCGAACAAAGAAGCAAGACGTCGTGAACATCGATGTCGTTTCCGTCGCTGGCAATAACATCCGCCCGTGACTCCCCTTGCGGCTGGCGCAAGCTTACACCAGACGATGAAATCGCCTTCAAACTATCCCCCCGTGCAATCACGGTTACCTGTTGGCCTCCCGCACCCAGCAAAGCGGCGAGAGTGGTCCCGATCGCCCCAGGGCCAGCTACGCAGATTTTTAGGGTCCCGTTGAAAGAAGGTCGTACACTCATCTTATCCATCCATGCGAAAGTTATTTTTATCTTTTCGCATAGGGGGGTTCTGGGAGATTTCAGGCTGGAGGCCGTCTGTTACATTCAAAATTTAAGCCACGGTGGCAACTGATCGGATGCGGGAAACTTGGCCTGATCTTCGAGAGTTGCCCATTTTAGATCTTTTTCATCTCGCGGCTTGTGCATAGTGAGCTCCCGAAGCCATCGGCCGATCAGGTTAGTGAACGCGATCAGCGAACCGCATGACGGCTAGCGTCGCAAAGCCGGGATGGACCAAGACCGAAGGGATCACTGTGCGTAACGCCGCCGTTAAGATTCAACAAGTTAAGTGGTATGGTGTCGAGGACCTTTGTTACGACTCCGTTCAAGGCGCTCGCGTTCAAAAGCGCTACATCGGATCAGGGCGCGCCCCTCGCCACTACCCGCAACTGATGATGCAAGGGATCGGCTGGGGGGGGCTGCAGCAATTCGTTGGCCCTGCGGTTTCAACGCGATTCCGCCCAAGGGCTTTCGCGCGGTACAGCGCGCCATCGGCGCTTGCAAGCATCCCGGCGACATCGTGGCAGTCTGGTGCCGCAAGGCCGATACTGACGGTGGCCTGGGTTTTCAGGCCCTCTGCCCGCGCGGCTGCTTTGGCGAACCGGCTTGCGATCGCCGAGCCGCGACTGAGAGCTTGGGAATGGTCGCACCGTGGCAGAAGCGCAGCGAATTCCTCACCGCCTAGCCGGACAATAAGCGCGTCGGGGCCCGCTTCTTCGCGGGCGGTTTCGGCGAACAGCTGCAAAACCTTATCTCCTGTTGGATGTCCATGACGGTCGTTGATCGCCTTGAAGTGGTCGAGGTCGAAGGCGAGCAGTGAGACGGGGTCACCATGCCGCTCCCGGAGAATCCGAGATGCCTGCTCAAAAAAGGCGTGACGGTTTGCAAGCCCGGTCAACTGATCGGTTTGTGACATCCGGAGCAGGTGGAGCTTTTCCTCCTCTCGAATAATCATCAGAAAGGACATCGGCATCGCTACCGAGTACAAGACGGCCTCGTACATCGTCGCCTTCCCGACGATGGAGATAACATCTTGCCCGTACCGTTCAAGGAGAACAGGGGCAATGAACGCTCGGCCAAAGTAGAACACGGCATGGAAGGCCGAGACCGATACTGCGATCGGACGTGAGCGCAATCGTAGAACCGTGCGACTGCGTAGAAGTAACCATGCTGTCAGGCCGCAGGTTAGCGCGATGGGTATAGACGAGACATGGTTCCAGAAGGCGGCCGGGAAGTGCGTGCCAGCGATCGCCCAGGCGATGGCTAGGAAGCTTAGCGCTGCGACGGACGACCAGAGATACCGGTGACCGTCGAGACCGGCGACGGCGTTAAGGACCAGAATGTAGCCCAACATCATTAGGATGTTGATCGCCCCCATGCCGAGCGCGACCGGAAAGTGGCTGCGGTTCATTGCAAGTATGCAACCGAGAACGAACGCGAAGAGTGCCGCGGCCAGAACACCGAGCACGCGTGCGCGACCTGGATGAGCCTGCCTTTCCCAAAGGAGAAGCGACGCTGACACCAGTAGCGTTCCGACGGTTAAGTACCAAAGGGTTTGTAAATCGATCTGCATTGCTCTGCCTGCCTTACGTCAAAGCCTACAGGGTGTTTTTTATAAGATCCTTTACGTCGCCTCTCATATTGCCGATATGGTTGGCGTAGTGTTAAGCGTGCTGTTGAGAGCCGGCACTAAAGCTAGGGCTACGGCATGAGCTGCGAATATACCGCGCCTGGGAGAGACTAATGTTTCCATGAGCCCAAAACGGGCGCCTTTTGATAGAACCAATAGGTTAAGCGTTGGTCTGAATATCAAACAGGTCAGAGGTTCTGAATCTCTTCAAGGCGGTATAATCCTTCTTCCGAGATCGTTACTCTGATCGCGAATGAGGAAACACTGAGAAAAAAAGTTCGCCAGCCAGATGCCGACGAACCGTAATAGTCGCTTTGAACGCAAGGACGGTATTGATGGTATCCTTCGCCAGGATTGATCTTTCCGGGAAAAGACCCAGTAGGCGTAGGGGGTAGTAGCAACGGAACGTAAAAACCTACACAAGGTCCAGCTTTCCCGTACCGAAGAGGCGTTTACACGACGAGAGATTGTTGAACAGGCGGCTGCATCAGCTCTATGGTTATACCATCCGGGCCAGAGATATACGCGACCATTGTTCCGCATCGGGGGCCGGCTGGTATCGGCTGCGGCGAGTCCTTCACTGCCCACCCCGCCCTCTCAACCCGCGCGATCGCGGTGCGGATATCTGTAACCGTGAAGGCAATATGAGCAGCGCCGATCGCACCCGCGCTAAGAGGTGTCTGGCCCAACCTAAGGCCTGTCGAACACTCGAGAAGCTCGATAGGGTAGCCATTTGGAGCAGTCACCAGCGCCATTCGGCAGCGCGGATCGTCCACACCCGTGGCCTCCCGTAGGAACTCTCCACCCATCTCGCCTCGGCGAACAAGGTCGAAACCCATCGCCTCAGTCCAGAACTGGATCGCCTCCTCCAACGAGGCGACCGAGAATCCCGTATGGTCCACAGCTATCACGCCTGCGTCTTCGGCCATTTTTTTATCCTCACATATCGAGCGGTTACGTCGCGCTACAGTAAGCCGTTCGCATAACAAGGCATAGCACTCGCAATCCCTTTGGTCGTTTTGTAGCGCTGATCTCGAGTCCGATGCCTTTCAAGAGCTGTAACTGCGACCTCATCAGTAGTTTGACAAACTTTGCCATCGTCAAGTATGTTGAGGCATAAGGAGACTCGAATGGCGACGATGAACGTATCTCTGCCAGACCCCATGAAAGATTGGGTTGAAGCACAGGCGAAGACAGGTCGATACTCGAATGCGAGCGATTATGTCCGGGACCTGATCCGCAGAGACCAAGCCCGTACGGATAAGATTGCCGAGATGCAGCGATTTGTCGACGACGGGATCAGAAGCGGAGTTGGGGGCCGTTCAACGGAAGAGTTGTTTGCTTTAGCCACCTCTCGAGCCGCCATCAGCCGCGGACGCGATTAATGCCATTCAGCCTATCGGTCCAAGCGGAAGAGGATATTATTTCCATTGCAGAAGAAGGCATCAGCATCTTCGGAGCACTAGTCGCCAAACGATATCACGATGAGCTTTTTGCCTTGCTCGAGCTCATCGCCACCAACCCAAGAATGGCACGCGAACGCCATGAGATTTCTCCTCCTGTCAGGATCCATCCTTTCAAAGCTCACCTTGTCGTGTATCGCATCATTGAAGACGGGAGCGTATTCGTCATCCGCATACGGCACGGCCATGAAGATTGGGCGGGAGATTCTTTCTAAACAACCACTTCGCCGAATTTATTACATACTGATCGCAAGTGCGAATCTCATCAAGGCGAAGACTAAACGTTTGAGTCATAGTGCGGCCACTAATTGCACCTCAAATTTATCCCTGAAGCTGATGTTTGCACTCGGGGTGCTACAGGGTGCAGGAGCTTTTTTCTTATGGCGCTTATCCGACGAGAGTTCGTCTTTAGATGCGCTATGCAGCAACTATGTTAGGAAACGCGTAACAGCTGGACGTATCCCAGAAGAGGCTCCGCACCAGCCTCTTCATTAAAGTCACAAACACCCTTATCGCTGCACGTCTTGCTAACATGACCTTCGTCAGCCGGGTGTCATTCTCGCATATCTGCGCTGCATGGCCGTCCTTCGGAGACGGCAACGCTGATCGTTATCACACAGCAGAGACGCGGAAGTGAGTTCCACCAGAACCATCGGCATTCATTTTGATGTTATACGAACCTGACTTCCCGCAACCATGCACGGTCCAAATTTCGTGCGCATTCGCCAACTGGCCGTTCGCTGCCATCACTTTTGTTTGAGCTTTCATAGAGATAGCATCTACACGGTTACAGCCTGCGCCTACTCCATTTAGAAAAAACAAGCTGACGTACTTTGTGATATCGCCCTTCAGGGTGCCGTCAGCTACAGAGTTCCCCGTGTATGAAATCGATGATGTCGATGCACAAGCGCTGAGCATCAAAGCCGCGCCAATTCCGATAACTTTTGTTTTCATATAATCTTCCTTCTCACGGTGACTAGGTTGCTGACCGACACGAACCAATGAGTTCGCTCCGCGCTGTTAAAAGCATCCGTTCGCAAAAAGTGCAACCTCTGGCACCTCAAGCGCGATTTTCAACAAGGCGATCGCGGTGTGTAGGGATCTCTGTCGGGAACAATGACGGATGCCCAATCGAGTTTGGTCAATGTGCACGGGAGACACTGTTTACGGTTCTCTGGAAGCGTCAGCGGACGTAATATTGAAAGCAAGGGGCGAACTAGGCTGAGAAAAATAGCCGGGTATACGGTTCGAATACCTTCAAGACCTAGCCTTGAGCATGCCTGTTTCGAATCCATAGCTCGCAGTGCAATCAGCGGCAAAGCAGTTCTCGCTGGATCAGTGATCTGATCACTGAAACGCTGGCGATTTTTGTGGCATCGCCAGCATGCTTGTCTTCAAGCCGCTTCCCACACTTGGTTCAATATCTGTGCCGCGAGAGCTGCCTTGTCTTGTGGAAGGAAACGCCCGTAGTGCCGCTGAACCATCTCAGGCGTATCCTGAATGGCGTAGCTCGCCTGTTCATATGAGCCCGAAAGTTTCAGGATGTGCGTGGCTAACACGTCCCGAACGTTGTGCGGACCATGTGGCAGCAAGCCACTGATAGCTCCGCGACCCGTATACGGGTTATAGATGCCGTAGCGTTGGATGATGAGACGCCAAGCTTCATAGAATGTCGTCTGATTGTAGGCCGCGTCAGCGCTCGATAGCTTGACGGTTTTGACGAAGAAAGTACCCGGATCGGCAGCCTGACCGAGTAGAACCTTTCGATGACGTTCGATGTAGGCGTTGATATAGTGATAGAGGTCGAGCAGATCGGGCAGGATCAGCCTGAATGGCTTCGATCCGAAGAACGACGAGTTGGCATTTTTAAATGCAACTGATGGGATCAGCACTTCCCAGCCATTTTCTCTGTCACTCCATCGAATTTCTCCGCGCCGCATTTCTTCAAGACGCCTTTCAGACGTTGGGAAGTGACCGCGCGGGCAAAACAGCAGCTGTCGCAGATTCTTCTGTCGCAAGCCTAGATGAAGTCCTAGCCTCAGCATGAGAAACGAGCGCACGGATTCTGCAGCAGCTCTTGGGTAGCGGTCTTTATCAGGCATTCGGAGAAGGATTTCGTCCGTAATCTTGCGATATTCGGCCAGAGGGCGCGGTGCCTCCAGCACGCACATAATCGGTTCGAACGGGTCTCGGTGAACCCGCATCACTCGCTGGATTTCCCTGATGCGGTTCCGTGCGTGGGAATGAAACGCATCGCAACAGGCATGCCAATCACGCCGGGCGAAGGTAATCTCCTCTTTCGTAACCAGGCCGTCCACCGGTACTACGCGATCGATGAGTTCGGGATGTTGCCTGATCCAACCTGTTTCCTCCCGGGTGAGCGACAATGCGATGCTCAGCATATCCGCTTCCCACGCCGTGTAGAAGCCGCGTCGTCGCTCGCGCCACTGTAGATACCAATCCCATACGCCCGGAAAAACAAGGAGACCGAAGGTCAACGCGCTGAGTGGCACGCCTCGCCCAGCGACTTCGCCTTCAGGTGAAGCGGCGAGAGCGCCGAACATTAAGCCAAGATGTTCGAGCTTCTGAGATGCCGTCTCCTCGCCCCATACTCCATTGCGTTTGAAGCCGACTGCAGTCAGGGTCGCGGTCTTGAACGACATCAGATTGGCCATTTCAAGCCCCAAGTGCGCAGGGGCGTCGATTACCCCGGAAAGCATATCTGGGTCTTCCAGTTCGTCTTTACATCCTTCGACCACTTTGCGGGGCGATGCCATCGGTCGGTGAGAGCCGCCGTAGGTCACACCAGGGAAGCGGATCGCATAACGTTGCTTCGTCGCCAACGCCTGATAACGACGGTAGTCCGTCGCGCCGGTTAAGATAACGCGCCTGACCCATTCGAGGATTTCCGCACGCTTTTCCTCCGGCAATGAATTGAAATCATCCGGCAAATGCCACGCCAGACGTCGACGCTCTGCAGGAGATACATCGTCACCGACATCATATCCGACCCCGGCACGAGACTGGTGAGGAAGCTTTTCCTTGAAATAACCGAGTGGCAGTCGTTATCGACGTTCTATTCGATTGAGGATTTCCAAGTTTGCCACACTACGTGGCACTTTCGTTCCCTTCAGCCAGCTCACCAATGTCGTGGCTTCAAGAGCATCGCCGTCGCGGAATATGGCGCGATGCAAATGGTAATAGCTCTCACCGAAGCGGTCGATATGGAATTGGAGAGCCGCCTGAAAAGAAACCGGTTCGTCGTAAGTCTCGAAGAGCGGCTCCGGGAACTCTTCGATGGGCTTGGGCTTCGGACCGGGTTTTGATCGATAACTGGTTTTGGCCGCGTCAGGCGTGCTTTTATTCGAAAGACTTTTTGCGCGGCTGCGTGTTTTTGCTCCTTTGGAGTTGATCGAGGGCTTTCCACGGCCTGGCCCCGTTTCAGCGAGCCAACGAGAAATGGCATCGAAGCCGTACTGGGCAATTCTCCTAAGTTCTGCCGATGCTTGCCCACAACCGCACGCGAACGAGATCTCTTCCCAATTGACGTGCCTGCCGAGCATTGGAGGAGGCATCCGGTCGTCAATGAGACGGGTCATGTATTCTGAAAGTGCGCGAAATTGTCTTGCGTCTGTGAGCGGTGCCAACTTCATGTCGCAGAAGCTGGATATCTTGCGCCGAAAGACGATTGCCGATTGATCTATGCTCATTCAGGTTTCCCTTGCAGATTACAGTCCAGCCCAGGGGCGGCTTGCTAAGGGAATGAGGTTAACGAGGCATTAATATGCTGATTGAGTTGATGCGACTACGCCGAAGAGGTGTGTTTTGCTTTCCGGACGAAGCGACATCGCGAATTCTAACGCCTCCTGATTAATCTCCTCTGGGCAATTGGTTCACCGGAAACTCCACAATCAGCTCATAGGCTGTGCTGCGGCCTCCAGCGTCTCCCTTTCTCAGGATGCCTTTCTCCAACAGGTCTGCAATGTCGCGGGACGCCGTATCTTGAGATGCGTTCGTCAGCTTCGCCCACTTCATCGATGTGAGCTTGCCTTCGAAGTTGCCCTCTAGCAACCTGTTGAGGACCTTGGCTTGTCGCGGGTTAAAATCATGCGCAGCATGCTTTTGCCAAAAGTCATTTTTCAGCATGACGTTGTCGAGAGTTGCCAGCGCGCCTTCAACAGCGTTGCCCAAACGATCCAAGAACCACTCAACCCAACTTGTTATGTCGAGAGATTCATTGCTAGTGATTAATTGCAGGGCTTCGTAATAGCCAGTGCGCGACCTCTCGATAGCGGCGGAAATAGAGTAAAGTCTCTGTGCCCCACCACCACTCCGTGCAAGTGTCATGTCGGCGATTGCACGGGTAATGCGACCGTTGCCATCCCCGAAAGGATGGATGGCTACGAACCAAAGGTGGGCGATAGCGGCTTTGACAAGAGGATCGAGATCATGTGTTTCGTTGAACCATTCGAGGAAGGTTGACATCTCACGCTCTAAGCAATCTGCCGGCGGCGCAACATAGTGAACTTTCTCGTATCCGAATGCGCCGGACACGATCTCCATACGTCCGCCTGAGTCATCACGCCAATTGCCGACACGAAGCTTGTGGCCCCATTCGTTTCGTCCGGTCGGAAACAGTGCTGCATGCCATTGAAATAGCCGCTCTGCCGTCAGTGGGTGTGAGCAATTGATCGTGGCGTCGAGAGTGATATGGACAATGCCCTCAACAGAGCGGTTCGGCGTCACGAAGCCATCGATGTCGATACCAAGCCGTCGGGCTAACGATGATCGGACCTGCTGTTCATCCAGGCGCTCCCCTTCGATCGCCGACGATTTGACGACGTCGTCCGTCAGCGCCTGCAGGAACGTTGCCTCGCGTGTGCGAAACCCGAGACTCTCGACGCGACCAATGAGGCGCCCCTGATCGAGGCGTACGGCTGCTAGCCTTGATGCCAAGTATTCGAACTTCCATCGGAACTTCGGCCATTGAGGAGATTGCCAGATATACACCATAGTTCAGAGTAGGATCCAGATGCGGAGAATAGCAAGCTTAATCTCCGCAATTATGCGGATTTTATGGCTCTTAATCTCCGCATTGCGCTTCAATCAGTAATACCAGCTGGCGCCATGGGCTAAAGAGGCTGATCGATCTTATTCAAATCGTACCAAGAAATTGCTTCGGTGAGACAATCTCTCAACCGGGGAAATTGATTAGCAGTGTCGCTGGTTCACATCCCTTTCAAGGCGTAAGCTACTGCAGCTTCAAGCCGTGCAGATGAAAGCACGGAGGACGAGAACAGGCGGCCGATTCGTCATGGTCGAGATTATACTTTAGTATTTCGAACATTAGGCTTCAATTAAAGTTAACTATTGCGCGTTACAAACGTGTTGCCCAGACATTAAGTCAAGACCGGCATGAAGCCGATACTCCTAAGTAGTTTCCAGTCGCTTATGCGAAAGGGTTTACGCTCGGGCGGTGCATCTTCAAACCTAAAAAGTCACCTGACCGCGGCAGCGACATTCCATGTCGCTACGAAAGACTGAGCTCGCTCGTCGCACGAGCACAAGCCGGATTTCTATAATCTGGCTGTCCGGCTCAATCGGTTCAGCTTGAATAAGATTAAACACGAACAGGGGCCGTGTACTCGCCTCTTTTACAAAATCGCCCGAGGAGTGATATCTAGATGCTCGGCAGCTCCAAAATTTCCCGCATGCAGACGAAGTCGTTGAACTCGATTACTGCCAATATCATGATCGCGGACGTCGATCTGAACATCCGCTACATGAACGAGGCGGTTACTACTTTGCTGAAGGAAGCTGCGGCAGATCTCAAAAAGGAGCTACCGCGTTTCGACTTCGACAAACTCGTCGGTAGCAACATCGATATTTTCCATAAAAACCCATCTCACCAGCGCAACATGCTATCTGCGCTGAAGACCCAGCACAGGGCTACGATCTGGGTCGGGCACCGCGCCTTTGATCTTATTGTCACCCCACTGTTGGAAGGAAATAGGACAACCGGATTTGTCGTGGAGTGGGCAAACGCAAAAGAGCGACTGCAGAACGTCGATTTCCAAGGTCAAATGGTGGCAATCAGCCGCGTGCAGGGGATCATCGAGTTTACCACCGATGGCGAAATCGTCACGGCTAACGAGAACTTCCTGAACGCGCTCGGCTATCGTCTCGACGAGATCAAAGGCGGCAGCCACAGCATGCTGGTTGATCCGGACTATGCGCGTGCCCCTGCCTACAAGGAATTTTGGGACGCGCTGCGCCGGGGCGAACTTCAAGCGGCTGAATTCACGCGTTATGGCAAGAATGGAAAACTGGTCGTCATCAACGCATCCTATAATCCCATCTTGGATTCCAAGGGCAAAGTCACCAAAATCGTAAAATTTGCGACCGATGTGACCGAACGTGTTCATGCGGTGACCACAATCGGTGCGGCGCTAACGAAGCTTGCACAGGGTGATCTGTCTTTCAGTATCGATCAACCGTTTGCACCTGATTTCGAAGGGTTACGAAACGCGATGAATGAGGCGCTGAGCCAGATGCGCAACACGCTCAGTGATGTGGCGGGCTCAACAAATCAGATCGATACGGG
>NZ_JXQV01000040.1 GCF_000834635.1 Agrobacterium tumefaciens | reverse complement strand
GGCCTTTGCTGCTTCCGATCGGTCTCCTCGGCCTTGCGCTCGATGGCTTTGGTGCCGACGCCGAGGTGAAGGGTTGGCTCGAGCTCGATCCCCTGCTTTTCGAAGGAACGGCCATCGATGCGGATATCGAGACCGGCAAGCGCCAGATGTCTGTTCTGGCAGGCAAACCAGCCGTCGCGAAACGCGTTGAAGTCCTGCGTGTCACCGGCCCATAGCTGATAGACGATCTTGCCGGCATCATTGCGGATTGGCGTGCCATCCGGGGCTGTTACCGC
>NZ_JXQV01000004.1 GCF_000834635.1 Agrobacterium tumefaciens | reverse complement strand
GATCGGTGGTCGCCCTATCCTGTGGCACATCATGAAAATCTATAGCGCCCACGGCATCAATGATTTCATCGTGTGCCTTGGCTATAAGGGATATGTGATCAAGGAGTATTTTTCGAATTACTTCCTTCACATGTCAGATGTTACCATCGATCTTGCCCGCAACAGCATCGAGACGCATTCAGCGAAAGCTGAGCCTTGGCGCATCACGCTGGTCGATACCGGCGAGCTGACGATGACCGGCGGGCGCATGAAGCGCATACTGCCCTATGTCGAAAACGATCCCTATTTCTGCATGACCTATGGCGATGGCGTTGGTGATGTTGACGTTACAAAGCTCATCGCGTTCCACGAAGGCCACGGCTTGCAGGCCACCGTCACCGGCACACAGCCTCCAGGCCGCTTCGGTGCCATCAAGATCGAGGACGACAAGGTTGTTTCCTTCATGGAAAAGCCTGACGGTGATGGCAACTGGATCAATGGCGGTTACTTCGTTCTGGCTCCCGATGTTCTGTCGAGGATCAAAGGCGACGAGACCACATGGGAGCAGGAGCCTCTCGAAACCATTGCGCAGGATGGCCAGCTGGGGATTTACCGGCATGCAGGCTTCTGGCAGCCGATGGACAGTTTGCGCGACAAGACCCAGCTTGAAAAACACTGGGAAAGCGGCAAGGCACCCTGGAAAATCTGGTAGGGCGGACGTCGCTCAACCGGAAAACAATAGCAACGCAACAGCAGCAGGCAGAGATCACCTTGAGCTTCAATAATGTCTATTCCGGCGCACGTGTTCTCATTACCGGCCATACCGGCTTCAAGGGTTCATGGCTCAGCGCCTGGCTAATCAATCTCGGCGCCACAGTCTGCGGATATTCAAAGGATGTTCCAACGACGCCGTCCATGTTCGGTCTTGCAGGCCTTGCCAGTGAGGTGGAACACCATACTGGCGATATCCGCGATCTGACCCAGTTGCGGGATGCCGTTCGCAGCTTTCGTCCCGATTTCATCTTTCATCTTGCCGCTCAGGCAATCGTCTCGACATCCTACAAGGATCCGCTCGATACGATTACCAGCAATGTCACCGGCACAGCCAATGTGCTGGAAGTGGCGCGCGAGATCGACTGGCCCTGTACGGCAATCATCATCACCTCGGACAAGTGCTACGATAATGTCGAGTGGGTCTGGGGATATCGTGAAACGGACGCTGTTGGCGGCAAGGACATCTATTCCGGCTCCAAGGGTGCTGCGGAACTCATCTTCCGGTCCTATTACCATTCCTTCTTTCACGGCAAGAACCATCCGGTACGTCTGGCGACTGCCAGAGCCGGCAACGTCATCGGTGGTGGCGACTGGGCAGCAGACCGTATCGTAGCCGATTGCATCAGGGCATGGGGCGAAAAGCGCACCGTCGAAATCCGCTCGCCCTCGGCAACACGCCCCTGGCAACATGTTATGGAACCCTTGAGCGGTTATCTGACACTGGCGGCAAAGCTTGCCGGTTCAGACGCACATGACGGTCAATCCTACAATTTCGGCCCACGCGCAGAGCAGAACCGCACAGTGGCCGATCTGATCGGTGACCTTGGCGATATCTGGGGGCTTCAGTCGCAGAGCGAAGCCTATACCGTGACAGGCAATATACCCTTTCACGAAGCCAGCCTGCTCAAGCTCAACTGCGACAAGGCGTTGTTGCATCTGAATTGGGAAGCAAACCTGCGATATGACGAGTGCGTCGATATGACAGGTTCATGGTACAGGCGGGTTCTCAAAGACGGCAGCAATGCGCTGGCGGTCACGCTGGAGCAGATTGCCAGTTTCGAGGCCATCGCCAGGGATCGCGGCAGGGGTTGGTCCGTTGCAGGCTGAGATGAGCGACATTATCATCACGCCCCTGAAGCGCATTTCGACGCCCAAGGGCGATGTTATGCACGCTATAAAGGCCAGCGACCCCGGCTATGCCGGTTTCGGCGAAGCCTATTTCTCGATGGTGAACCATGGAGAGATCAAGGGTTGGAAACGCCATTTTCGCATGACGCTCAATCTCGTCTGCGCGTCGGGTTTGATACGCGTGGTTGTCCGAACTGAAACCGGAGAGCTTGTGGTCGACACGCAGCTTTCTCCGGATCAACCAGAACTTTACAATCGCCTGACCGTGCCTCCGGGATATTTCGTGGCGTTTCAGGGGCTTGCTGCTGGCGCATCAACCCTCCTGAATATCGCCTCGATACAGCATGATCCCGATGAGGCCGAAACCCGGCCGGTTGATTTTTTCGAATGGGACGCATGATGGCTGGACCAGTGCTGTTGATCGGTCATTCCGGCATGCTAGGCAGCCGCTTCGCGGGCGATATCAATGCCGATCAGGTCGTGAATCTGCCGCGTGAAGCGCTGGATGTCACCCGCCCTCGGCATCTCATCGATAGCGTTGTCGGCACATCGGCATCGGTCATCATCAACTGTGCGGCACACACGAATGTGGAAGAAGCGGAAAGCGATCGGGCCGCCGCCTTTTCCACCAACGCCATCCTGCCGGGATTGCTGGGGCAGGCAGCACGGGAAAGCAATGCGCTTCTGGTCCATTTCTCGTCCACCGGCTGTTACGGGCAAAATGGCGCTGATGGTCTTGCGCCGCATTCTGATTTTGCGGGCCTGAACCCCACAACCGTTCACCACAAAAGCAAGGCGGCTGGGGAAGTCTCGGTGCGGGAGGCTGGATGCCGGCACCTGATCCTTCGCCTGGGCTGGCTTTACGGCGGCAGCGCCGCTCACCGAAAGAACTTCGTCTGGGCACGCATTACCGAGGCACGAAACAAGACAGAAATGGCGTCTGACCCTTATCAGTACGGGTCACCCACAAACGTTGATGATGTGGTGAAACAGACGATGGCGCTGATCGAGGCCGGCATGACCGGAACCTTCAATTGCGTCGCGTCTGGTGCGGTTTCGCGTTTCGATTACGTCCATCATATCCTGAAATCCGCTCAGCTTTTCCCGCGCCTCTTGCCTCAGCGCTTCCAGAGAAAGGCTCCGGTCTCGCCCAATGAAGCGGCGATCAACGAGAAGCTTGACTTGCTCGGCCTCAATAAGATGCCGTCCTGGGACGTGGCCCTTTCGGCCTATGTGACGTCGCTGCTGGCCGAAGAGGGGCAAGGTCGATGACCAATGAAACTGTTCTGATTCTTGGCGGCGGCATTGCTGGCCTTTCCGCCGCATACCGTCTTCGAGACCACAACATCCATGTTCCGGTCTATGAGGCCGGCGAGCGGCCCGGTGGGCTTCTGGACAGTTTTACACTGGAGACAACCGAGGGCACCTGGACATTCGACAATGCCGTGCATTTGTCTTTTGCGACGGAGCCGGAAGTGCGCGCGGTTTTTGATCGCACGCCCTATCTCAACCATGAGGCCCGGTCTCTGAACCGCGATGGTGAGTATTGGTTACCTCACCCCGTACAGAACAACATGTATCCGCTGCCAGCCGAGGAAAAGACCGATCTCATCATCGATCTCGCCAATCACCTGACTGGGGCATCCTCGGACCTGCGCCCGGCAAATTACCGCGACTGGCTCCTGCACCAATATGGCGAAAAGATCGCCGAGCGTTGGCCGCTGCGCTACACGCTGAAATACTGGACCATCGACGCTGCCGAATTGGGCACGCAGTGGATTGGAAATCGCATGCGTCGCGCCGATTTGCGCGAGGTCGTTTTAGGCGCAGTCAGCGATAATCCGCCCAATACCTACTATATCTCGACGATGCGATATCCCGAACGGGGTGGATATCGCGCCTTTCTGCGACCTCTTCTCGATACGGCAGACGTTAAATGCGGTTTTCGGGCCAGCGCCATCGATAACCGCCGCAGACAGGTCTCCTTTGCCAATGGCGAGGTCAGGTCATACGAGCAAATGATCTCCAGCATTCCCCTGCCCGTTTTGATCGAGTTGATGACAGACGTGCCCGATGATATCCGGGGCCTGGCGGCCAGCCTTTTCGCCACCTCCATCGATATTGTTTCTCTGGGCTTCAGAAAAGAAAAGGTATCGCCGAGCCTTTGGTTCTATATCTACGATGAAGATATTCTGGCTGCGCGGGTCTACTCCCCCAGCATCAAGTCTCCTAACAATGCGCCAGAGGGACATTCTTCCCTTCAATTCGAGATCTATTCATCCCGCGCCAAGCCCCAGACACTCCAGCCCTCCGAACTGATCGAAAACTGTATCGGCTCTCTGGAGAAAATGGGTCTGGCATCCCGCGATGATATCGTTCTGACCCATCACAAGCATCTGCCTTTTGGAAACGTCGTCTTTGACCTCGACATGGAAGGCAGGCGTAACCGCGTCCGTGATTGGGTCAGCGAGCAGGGAATTACCCTTGCCGGACGGTTTGGAGAGTGGGATTACCTCTGGTCCAATCAGGCCTTCATGTCAGGAAGAAACGCGGCTGATCGCGTTCAGGCAAATAGAGAACACTAAAAACAATAATCGGGCCTTGGCCCGAGGTGCGATTTGAGGCGTTCGCGACACACCGTCCGCGAATAGCAATCGTCAAGTCCGGCTTGCGGCTGGCCTATGGCGGGCTGTTCTGCAATAAGGGACACGATAAAGGCCAAGGCTCCAGATCGTCATTGTGGCGAGAGAGCCTTTGCCCTGTTCCTGGAGTATCGGAATGGCCGCAAGGCTTGTCGCTTTTGTCACCCTGCTTGCGTTTCTTGCCGGTTGCGGCGGTCGGCCCATTGGCGTCATGACGCCCACGGGTGAACGGGTGCAGGGCACGTCTGCGGTCAATCTGCTGGTGGCGACAACCCGGGCACCGTCCGAGGACAAGGCCATTCTCTTTGGAGGCGAGCGCGGAACGGGGCTGAAGGTCGATGCCATCTCCGTTTCCATTCCGCCCGAAGCCAATCGCACGGTCGGTCAGGTGCAATGGCCCAAGAAGCTTCCCGCTGATCCGTTGAAGAGCTTCACCACCGTTTCCGTGGAGCCTCTGAAGAATGATCGGGACAGCCAAAGCTGGATCAAGCGCAACAGCCTCAAGAACAAGCGTGTTCTGGTCTTCGTCCACGGCTTCAACAATCGCTATGAGGAATCGGTCTATCGCTTTGCGCAGATCGTCCATGATTCCGGTTCGGACGTGATGCCTGTTGTCTTCACCTGGCCGTCCCGCGCCAGCGTGTTCGATTACAATTACGACAAGGAAAGCACCAATTATTCCCGCGATGCGCTGGAAGAAATGCTGACACGGCTGGCCAAAGACAATGCTGTCAGCGACGTGACCATCATGGCCCATTCCATGGGAACATGGCTTGCGGTGGAGGCCCTGCGCCAGATGGCCATTCGCCATGGCCGGGTCTATCCCAAGATCAACAATGTTATTCTGGCTGCACCGGATCTCGATGTGGATGTGTTTGCCCGTCAATATGCAAGCCTTGGTGCCGACAAGCCGAAGTTCACCCTGTTCGTCTCTCAGGATGACAGGGCGCTCAGCCTTTCCCGCCGCATCTCCGGCAATGTCGACCGCCTCGGCCAGATCGACCCTGCCGCTGAACCCTATCGCAGCCAGCTGGAAAGTGCTGGTATTACCGTTCTCGATCTCACCAAGCTGAAATCCGGCGATCGCCTCAACCACGGCAAATTTGCCGAAAGCCCCGAGGTCGTGCGCCTCATCGGCGGGCGGTTGATCGACGGGCAGACGGTGACGGATTCCGATGTCGGCCTGGGTGAGGCTATCGGCGCTGTCGGCATAGGTGCTGCCCAGACGGTCGGCACGGCAGCCAGCGTCGTCGTCAGCGCGCCCATTGCCGTCTTCGATCCGCGAACCCGCGAGAACTACGGTCGTCAGGTCGAGCGCCTCGGTCGCTCCGTCGGCAACACCGTAGGCTCCGTGGGCGATACGGCAACCAGCGTCATCGATCCGCGAGGACAAAACAGTGGCACGCGCCGGTCTAGTGATTGCAGCCTGTCCGTTAATCGCGGAAATTCGGAATGCCGGGATCGCTGAGAGCATAATATACAAACAGTATTTTATGGGATATGAGCATCCATCTCAATTCCTGCCGGAGTGATCGCCATGCGCTTCAAACGTACCCTTCAGCTCCTCGATGTTCATTGCGAAGGTGAAATCGGGCGTGTTGCGACAGGTGGTGTTCCGAAAATTCCGGGCAGCACGGTGGCCGAACAACTGCATTGGCTCAACACCGATCCGAAGGGCGAAGAACTCAGGCGCTTCCTGACGCTGGAGCCGCGCGGCGCACCCATCGGTTCCGTCAACCTTCTTCTGCCACCCAAACACCCGGATGCGGATGCCGCCTTCGTCATTCTCCAGCCGGATCAGGCGCATGCAAGCTCCGGCTCAAACTCCATCTGCGCCACCACGGCCCTGCTGGAAAGTGGCATGGTGGAGATGAAGGAGCCGGAAACCATCGTCATGCTGGAAACGGCGGCCGGTCTGGTCAGGGCCACCGCTACCTGCCGCTATGGGCGCTGCGAAAAGGTGACGCTCACCATGGTGCCCTCCTTCGTGCATGAATTGGATGTAGAGATCGACACGCCGGACTGGGGCCGCATCCGCATGGATATCGCCTATGGCGGCATTTTCTATGCGCTGGTTGATGTGGGCCAGATCGGCCTCACCATAGACAAGGCCAATGCGGCAAAGCTCGTCGTCGCAGGCATGGTGCTGAAAGACATCGTCAACCGCGACATACCCGCGGTGCACCCGGAAATTCCCGCGATTTCGGGCGTCGCCTATGTGATGTTCCGCGATACCGAGGCCGATGGCACCATCCGCACCTGCACCACCATGTGGCCGGGCCGTGCGGATCGCTCGCCCTGCGGCACCGGCAACTCGGCCAATCTCGCCACGCTGCATGCGCGCGGCAAGGTCAAGGTTGGCGATACCTACACATCGCGCTCCATCATCGGCACGCAGTTCGAAGTGGGGTTGTCAGCCGTTACCGAGGTGGCTGGCAAGCCAGCCGTCATTCCCACCATTGCCGGGCGCGGCTTTACCTTCGGCATGCACCAGGTCTGGCTCGATCCCAATGATCCGCTCGCGGATGGCTTTGCCATGACCGATGTCTGGGGTCCGCAGGCGGGCGCAATTTAACCCGTTGCGGGTTGGAAAAACTCGTCCTGGACGTTGTTTTCTTCCATGGAATGGTGCTAAACGGGCGTAATTCCAGCATGATCCAGAGGTTTTACGATGAAGTCGATCACCCTTCGCCGCCCTGATGACTGGCACCTGCATTTGCGCGATGGTGCAATGCTGGAAGGCGTGATTGCCGATACCAGCCGCCATTTCGCCCGCGCCATCATCATGCCGAACCTCGTTCCGCCTGTTGTCACGACAGCAGACGCCATCGCCTATAAGGAGCGCATCACCAGGGCCATTCCATCAGGTGACCGCTTCCAGCCGCTGATGACGCTGTATCTGACGGAACACACCAGCCCCGACGATGTGGAACAGGGCAAGACGAGTGGCCTCATCCATGCCGTCAAGCTTTACCCCGCCGGTGCCACCACCAATTCCCACGGCGGCGTCAGGGATATGGACAAGGCCATGCCGGTGCTGGAGCGCATGGCGAAGATCGGTTTGCCGCTTTGCGTCCACGGCGAGGTTACAACGCCAGAAGTGGATATTTTCGACCGCGAAAAGGTCTTCATCGACACGGTTCTGGAGCCGTTGCGAAAGCGCTTGCCCGAATTGAAGGTGACGATGGAGCATGTGACGACCAGAGATGGCGTGGATTACATCACGTCATCCAAGGCCAATCTCGCAGGCACCATCACCACCCACCACCTCATCATCAACCGCAACGCCATTCTGGTCGGCGGTATCAAGCCGCATTATTACTGCCTGCCGGTTGCCAAGCGCGAAGAACATCGTCTCGCGCTGCGCGCTGCCGCGACTTCAGGCGACAACCGCTTCTTCCTCGGCACGGATTCCGCTCCGCATGTGGACCCGTTGAAGGAATGCGCCTGCGGCTGTGCAGGCATCTACACCTCCATCAACACCATGAGCTGCCTTGCCCATGTGTTCGAGCAGGACAGTGCGCTGGACAAGCTGGAAGCCTTCACTTCGCTCAGCGGCCCCGCATGGTACGGCCTTGCGCCGAACGAGGACACGATCACGCTCACCAAGCGCGATGAGCCGGTCAGCTTCCCGGAAAAGATCGAGACAGGCGCTGGCCCTGTGACGGTATTTGACCCGATGTTCCCGTTGCATTGGGATGTCGCCTAAGTTTTTCAATTCACTGCCGGTTCGTCCGGCAGTTTTTCTATGTAGAACCTGATCAAAGAGGAAACGCCCGATGTCCACATTCACATTCACGGATCGCGCTCTTGTCGCAGAACTCGTTGCGAAGATGCTGTGGGAGATCAAGGCGGTTCATTTCAATTCCGAAAGCCCCTACACATTCGCATCGGGCATGAAGAGCCCCGTCTATATCGACATGCGCAAGCTGATTTCCTATCCGCGCATTCGCTCCACCGTCATGGATTTTGCCGCCGCGAAGATCGTGGCCGATGCCGGTTTTGAAACATTCGATTGCGTGGCCGGTGGCGAAACCGCAGGCATCCCATTCGCCGCCTTTCTGGCAGAACGCCTTGGCCTACCGATGATCTATTGCCGCAAGAAGCCCAAGGGCCATGGCCGCAATGCGCAGATCGAGGGCCATATGCCTGAGGGCGCGCGCGTGCTGGTCATCGAAGACCTGACAACCGCTGGCGGCTCCATGTTCACCTTCATCGACGCCATCCGCGCCGCCGGTGGCATTGTCGATCACGGGATCGCCCTGTTCTACTATGGCATCTTCCAGGAAGCCGAGGCACGCTTTGCCAACGGCAATGTGAAGCTGCATTACCTCAGCACATGGCGCGATGTTCTGGCCGTCGCACGCTCCGAAAAGCTGTTCGATGACAAGACCCTGTCGGAAGTCGAAGCCTTCCTCGACAATCCGCTGCCTTGGTCTGCCGCCCGTGGCGGGGTCAGCGAATTGCCGCAATCCTGATCTTGGTTGGCCTGATCTTGGTTGGGCATAGAATTTTCGATTGGTAGACATCTGGCCAATTCAGGCGAAGTTGTTTAAATCGATTTAGTTTTTTATTTGAGGAGAACCGGATGATCCTGTGTTGTGGTGAAGCCCTGATCGACATGCTGCCGCGCGAGACCACAAAGGGCGAAGCCGGTTTTGCCCCCTATGCGGGCGGTGCGGTCTTCAACACGGCCATTGCGCTGGGTCGTCTCGGTGTTCCCTCCGCCTTCTTCTGCGGCATCGCCGATGACATGATGGGCGAGATCCTGAAAGACACGCTGAAGGCCAGCAATGTGGATTACAGCCTCTGCGCCTTCTCCAACCGCCCCTCCACCATCGCTTTCGTCAAGCTGGTGGATGGCCATGCGACATACGCCTTTTACGACGAAGGCACGGCGCTGCGGATGCTGTCTGAAAGCGATCTGCCCCATATCGGACCCGATTGCGAAGCCATGCATTTCGGCGCCATCAGCCTCATTCCAGAGCCCTGCGGCGGCACCTATGAGGCGCTTTTGATGCGCGAACACGAAAAGCGCGTCATCTCGCTCGACCCCAATATCCGCCCCGGCTTCATCAAGGACAAGCAGAAACACCTCGACCGCATCAACCGCATGGCCGCCAAGTCTGACATCGTCAAATTCTCGGATGAGGATCTGGCATGGTTCGGACTGGAAGGCGATGAAGACACGCTGGCCCGCCACTGGCTGCACCACGGCGCCAAGCTTGTCGTCGTCACGCGCGGCGCAGAAGGCGCGGTTGGTTACACATCGAACCTTCGCGTGGAAGTGCCAAGCGAGCGCGTCGAGGTCGTCGACACCGTCGGCGCTGGCGACACCTTCGACGCAGGCATCCTCGCCTCGCTGAAACTCCAGGGCCTGCTCACCAAGCCACAAGTGGCCTCCTTGACGGAAGACCAGATCACCAAGGCACTCGCACTCGGCGCAAAGGCTGCTGCTGTGACGGTATCACGCGCAGGCGCCAACCCGCCTTGGGCTGAGGAAATCGGGCTTTAAGGAGATGTTTCGCCGGTTTTGGACCAGCGTTTTTCCGCTCTGCCTTTCTTCGGCCAAAACACTCCCTCTATAAGCGACGATGGAAATCCTCGAGGCCTATATCCCTGAAGACGTCGGCTCCATGCTGATCATGGCCGTTTTTGCGGTCATCGCCATCTGGCTGGTGATGTTCTTGGTGCGCAAACTGATCGGAGTTGCGCTTCTCGCCGCCGTCGTCATCGGCGGCATGATGGTCTGGCAAAACCCGGCAGTGCTGGGCACCGCGCAAGATACAGCCATGCGCTATTATGACCAGTGGCATGATGGCGGAAGGTCGGATGACGGCCAGCGCCGCTGGTAGCGTCTGCGGGCCACCCCTCGGCCCTTCGCGGGTGAATGACAGAAGCAATCTAAGAACTGCTCTTCAGTTTGGCTATGTCCCCGCTGGTCAACGCCTCGAGATTGGCTTCGATCTTGTCGAGATGCCAGTCCCACCAGGCAAGGCGTAGAAGCTCTTCGATCACGTCCTGCGAATATCTCATGCGAATAATGCGTGCGGGATTACCACCGACAACCGCATAGGGCGGCACGTTACGCGTGACCACTGATGCCGCGGCAATGATCGCGCCGCTGCCGATGTGGACCCCCGGCATGATGGCGGCGTTCTGGCCAATCCACACATCGTGGTCGACAATCGTGTCCTTGACGGGCAAATCCTTGTAGCCGAATGTCTCTGGCTTGAAGATGCGGAATGGGTAGGTCGTGAACCCCGTCATGGGATGGTTGGCAGAGCTGGTGATGAAATAGCTGCCTCTGGCAATCTGGGCGAATTTACCGATGACAAGCTTTTCGCGAACCCCGTGACCAAGAAAAGGCGCGAGGATAGCTGCGGTGTCTTCAAGCTTGCCAGAATGCGTGTAATAGCTGAAATCACCGATTTCCATGCGCGGATGGTCGATGACGTTGTTGAGATGGACCGTCTCTTTAAACACAGTTCCGTCTGGCAGTGTTATTGGATAAACGGCCTTCGCGTCGAGAAGAACCACGTGAACCTCCCGCTGATTTGACTCCACCTCAGCCTATTGGCTCGGACATTCACAATCCATCCAGAGCTGATTATGTCTCCGATGAATAATTTTGATATCCTAATATTCAGCCAAGGGCATGGAAAACTAAAGAAGTAGCTTCCCACGCAATCTCATTTGTTGATATCGCGCCAAATACGCAGAAAATGGGATCATCCTTCCCCCTCGTGCGTTAAGCCGCTGCTGCGGTCGTCGCGCTATTACGGAATTTCAATATGTCTTCTTCTTCCTCAACGGCTCAAAGGCCGTTTTATACGTCTTTTGGCTTTCAGGTTTTTGCCGCCATGGTCGTCGGTCTGGTGCTGGGTTATATTGCCCGCCAGACGGGTGCGACCGAGGCAGGGCCGAACTGGCTGGTGCAGACGCTGGCTACCATCGGAACGATTTTCGTGCAGCTTTTGCGGGCCTTGGTGCCGCTTTTGATCTTCACGGCGATTGTCGCCTCCATTGCCAATTTGCGTGAGCTGAACAATGCAGCCCGACTCGTCTGGCAAACGCTGTTGTGGTTTGCGATCACGGCGCTGATTGCGGTTCTGATCGGAATCACGCTGGGTCTCGTCATCCAGCCCGGCATCAATTCTGGTGTTGCGGTCACCGCTGCTGCGGTTCCATCCAGCACAGGTTCATGGCTTGATTTCCTTAAAGGTCTGATCCCCGCCAACTTACTCGGTCTTCAGGCATCCACCAAGATTACACAGGGCGGCGCCACCACCGCACTCAACTTCAACGTCCTGCAAATTCTGGTGATTTCGATCGCGGTCGGTATCGCTGCCTTGCAGGTGGGTGAAAAGGCAGAGCCGTTTCTCGCCTTCAACCGCTCGCTTCTGGCCATTACCCGCAAGATTCTGTGGTGGGTCATTCGCCTCACACCCATCGGCACCATCGGTCTGCTGGGCAATGCGGTTGCGGTGTATGGCTGGGAGGCTCTCGCCTCGCTTGGCTGGTATTCGGCGGCCATCTATATCGGCCTCGCGCTTGTGCTGTTCGTGGTCTACCCGGTGATCCTCACCCTGAATGGCCTAAACCCGGTACGGTTCTTTGCAGGCGCATGGCCAGCTATCCAGCTCGCCTTCGTGTCCCGCTCATCCATCGGCACGCTGCCGGTGACCGAGCAGGTCACCGAGCGCAATCTCGGCGTGCCGCGTGAATATGCAGCCTTTGCCGTGCCGCTGGGCGCAACCACCAAGATGGATGGATGTGCTGCGATCTATCCGGCGATCTCGGCAATCTTCGTCGCCCAGTTCTACGGCGTCCCACTTGGCATTCAGGAATATGTTCTGATCGCCTTTGTCTCCGTGCTGGGATCGGCAGCAACAGCGGGGCTGACTGGCGCCACAGTCATGCTGACGCTGACACTCTCCACGCTCGGTCTGCCTTTGCAGGGCGTTGGCCTTCTACTGGCGGTCGATCCGATCCTTGATATGGGACGCACCGCCGTTAATGTTGCGGGTCAGGCGTTGATCCCCACCATTGTGGCAAAGCGTCAGGGCATTCTGGATCAGGCAGCCTATGACCGTCAGGACGGCATTGACGGTCTGGACCCTGCGCAAGCCGCAGCGTAACGAGCCTTCAAACACAAAACCCGCCGGTTGCCCGGCGGGTTTTTCAATTTTACGGAGTTGGTCGCCGCTCTTAGAATTCCTGCCATTCGTCGCGGGATTGCGCCACCGCCGTATTGCCGCTGAAGGCGCGGGCAACATTGCCCATCATCTTGCGAACGGGCGATGCAACCGGTGCAGAGCGTGGCGTGGCCGCCGCTGGGCGGGATGGTTGAGCCGAGTAGGACGCCATCTGGCCACCCTCGTCACCCAGGCGGAACCGTCCGACCAGCGACACAAGGCTTTCCGCCTCGCTGCTGAGCTTATGGGTGGCAGCAGAGGTTTCTTCCACCATTGCAGCATTGCGCTGCGTAACCTGATCCATCTGGTTGATGGCAAGGTTAACTTCGTTGAGGCCAGTCGACTGCTCTTTCGCAGAAGCCGCGATGGAGTGGATGTGGTCGTTGATGCTGAGAACGCGGGTCTCGATTTCGCTGAGCACTTCGCCCGTGCGCTGAACAAGCGTCACGCCCTTGCCCACTTCCTCGCCAGACTTCGTAATCAGAGCCTTGATGTCTTTCGCTGCGTTGGCAGAACGCTGAGCAAGCTCACGCACTTCCTGCGCCACAACCGCAAAGCCCTTGCCGGCTTCGCCTGCACGCGCGGCTTCAACACCGGCATTCAGGGCCAGAAGGTTGGTCTGGAAAGCAATCTCATCGATGACATTGATGATCTGGCTGATTTCTTTCGACGCCTGCTCGATGCGTCCCATGGCAGACACCGCTTCACCCACAACCTTGGCAGACTGCGCTGTCTTTTCCTTGGTCTCGGTGACCATGGAGCTGGCCTCCTGCGCGCGGTCGGTGGAGTTGCGAACCACGGCGGTAATCTGGTCCAGCGCGGCGGAGGTTTCCTCCAGAGCTGCAGCCTGCTGCTCGGTGCGCTTGGATAGATCATTGGCGGCAGAGCGCAATTCATTGGCATTGCCGTTGATGCTGCCCGTGCTGCCGCGAACTTCGGACATCGTGTCCTTCAGCTTGTCAAATGTCTCGTTGACATTGGCCTGGAGCTTCGCAAACACGCCATGGAAGTTGCCGTTCATGGTCTGGGTCAGGTCGCCATTGGCCAGGCTTTCGATAACGCGGCCGGTTTCCGTCACGCCGCGATCGACGCTCTCCATCAGCGCATTGATGTTCTGCGCAAAGCGGTTGAGGGCTTCGTCGCCATAGTCCTTGTTGATACGCGACGTGAAGTCTCCAGCCGCTGCGGCGCTGACGATATCAGCCATGCTGGCCTGCAACTCGTCGCTATTGGCGCGCATGGACATTTCCTGCGTAGACTTGCGGCGCGCTTCTTGCCCGTTGCGCTTGAACACTTCAACGGCAGCCGCCATTTCGCCAATCTCATCCTTGCGGTCGAGATAAGGCACTGCCGTGTTCAGATCGCCTTCGGCAACGGCGTTCATCACATTGGATACTTTGAGAATAGGGCCGCTGAGTTCCTTGGATGCAATATAAACACCGAAGGCAGCGCCAGCCGCTACTCCGGCCACCGTTACAAAGGCAACGACGAGGAAGATGAACTGGCTGAAGGCCTCGATCTCAGCCTTGACGGCATCCAGAGACTTGAGGTCATCCTTGACCACGGCGTCGATCTCGGCCTGGTAGGCCTTGCGGTTTTCGCGGTTCGCTTCATTGTTGCCCTGGGTATTGGCATCCTGCGGGCTGACTTCGCGGCCAAGTCGCGCCGTTTCCGTGCGGAAGGTGCGGAATTCGGCAAAGCGTTTTTCGAGGTTGGCGAATTGTGCGGCCTGCTCTGCGGGCACCTGTGGCTTCCAGGCGTCGAGCAATTTGCTCATATCATCAAGATTTTTCACGATGCCATCGGCAAATTTTGAAGCGGCGGCAATGTCCTTGGCGCCATAGACGCCGCGAGATTCCATAACAACCGCTGTGACCAGACGGTTCAATTTCTCACCATGAAGTGCGCGGTCAGCAACAGCATCCAATGCGATTGTCTGCGTGTGATATTCTCTAACTGCATAAATCGCCAGGCCGCCGATGGTGCAAGCAACAAGGCTTAACAGCCCGACCAGAAGATTGATCTTACCGCGTATTTTCACTTTCTACTCCCTTTTCAGACCCCACCCCCCAAAAAGCCAAGAAACGCCCCCGCGAAGATAGTTCAGCATGACAACGTTTAATCAGTTTCCATTAAAAAAGGATTTCCAATACTATACGCGAAATCACCCATAGGTTGCCGTTGGTAACGACCGCACCCAAACAAGCGACGCTGGCTCCTTTCCTGACGCCCTACACGCTCCGGGAAGGATGCCGTTCAGCAATTGACTTTATGGCGCTTAAGCCCTTATAAGCCCGCACGTCTGGGCGTTTGCCGCTTGTGCAATCATTCCCGGGCGAAAAACGAAACGCTCTTGTCCCATAAGGGGCAAAGTCAAGAAGGGCCGCACCCCGCGGTATTAAATAAATGTCTAAGCGTACTTTCCAGCCATCCAAGCTTGTTCGCAAGCGTCGTCATGGTTTCCGTTCCCGCATGGCAACTGCCGGCGGTCGCAAGGTTCTGGCCGCTCGCCGCACACGCGGCCGCGCCCGTCTCTCGGCCTAAACCGGCCACAGCCCGATGAAAGTCGTGGCACATGACGCATGAGAAAAAAATACCCGGTCGGTTGAAAAACCGACCGGAGTTTCTTGCTGTTCAGGCAGGGGAAAAGAGGCGAGGCAGCACATTTCTTCTGGAAGTGCTGGATCGCAAACAGCCGGAAACCGAGCCCAGGGTCGGTTTTACGGTCACAAAACGCCAAGGCAATGCGGTTGAGCGCAACCGTATGCGCCGCCGCTTGAGAGAAGCCGTCAGGCACTCCGCAGGGTTTGCAATGAAACCCGGACATGACTATGTGATTGTCGCCCGAAGGGACGTACTGAAAACCGAATTCGCCGTACTGGAACACTTGCTCACAGAGCGGATCGAAGGACGAGCGAAATCCGGACGCCCCCGGGAGACCCGCTCCAGGAAAGAATGATGGAAAAAAACCGCAACTACTTTATCGCGATAGGCCTTTCGGTTGTCATCGTGCTTGCCTGGCAGTTCCTCTACATGAACCCGCGCATAGAGCAGCAGCGCCGCGCCGAAGAGGCTCGACAGGCGCAGCAGGCCACGCAGCAGACAACAACGACCAATGCAGCACCCGGCACGGCCGCCGCTCCAGCAGGCACATTGCCCGGCGCAACCGGCCAGCAGGCAGCCACGGTTTCTCGCGAGGAATCGCTGACGAAATCGCAGCGCGTCGAAATCGACACCAACGCCGTTCAGGGCTCCATCAGCCTCACTGGCGCGCGTCTGGACGATATCCGCCTCAAGGAATACCATGAGACCGTGGATGACTCGAGCCCGCTGATCACGCTGTTTTCTCCGTCCGACACCCGTGACGGCTATTTCACAGAGCTTGGTTATATCGCGGGCGAAGCCACCGCAGGTTCCGCTCCCGGCCCTTCCACGGTCTGGACTGCACCTCAGGGCGCAAAGCTGACCGAGACGACGCCTGTTACGCTGACCTTTACCAATGATGTCGGCGTTGTCTTTACGCGCACGCTCGCGATTGACGATCACTACATGATCACCGTCACGGACAAGATCGAGAACCCCGGCCAGGCGCCGGTGTCCTTCTCGACATATGGCCGCATCACGCGCAACAACAAGCCGACAACGCCTGCTGTCTTCGTCATTCACGAAGGCTTCCTGGGCGTGGCTGGCACGGAAGCGGGCCTGACGGAAGACACCTACAAGAACATCGAGGAAAAGCCGGTTACGCTGCCAAAGGCTATGGGCGGCTGGCTTGGCATCACCGATAAGTACTGGGCGGCAGCCATCGTTCCTCCGCAGAATGTTGCGGTTGAAACGCGCTACTCGCACTTCACAGACGGTCAGCCGCGTTACCAGGCCGACTATCGCAGCGATGCCATGACTGTGGCACCGGGTCAGTCCATTGAACTGAAGAACCTCGTCTTTGCAGGCGCCAAGGAAGTTCCGCTGGTTGACCGCTATGAGACACAGTACAGCATTCCGAAGTTCGACCGCCTGATCGACTGGGGCTGGTTCTACTTCATCACCAAGCCGATGTTCAAACTGATGGATTTCTTCTTCCGTTACTTTGGCAACTTCGGCGTCGCCATTCTCATGACCACCATCGTCGTGAAGCTTCTGTTCTTCCCGCTGGCCAGCAAGCAGTACGCGTCCATGGCCAACATGAAGCGCATGCAGCCGAAGATGGAAGAGCTCAAAGCCAAGCATGGCGATGACCGCATGGCCATGCAGCAGGCGATGATGGCGCTCTACAAGGAAGAGAAGATCAACCCGGTGGCCGGTTGCTGGCCGATGCTGTTGCAGATCCCGGTCTTCTTCGCACTCTACAAGGTCATTTACGTGACCATCGAAATGCGGCATGCGCCGTTCTTCGGCTGGATTCATGACCTTTCTGCGCCAGATCCGACCTCGCTGTTCAACTTGTTCGGCCTCCTGCCTTACGATGTTCCGCACTTCCTCATGATCGGCGTCTGGCCAATCATTATGGGCATCACCATGTTCATGCAGATGCGTATGAATCCGACGCCTCCAGATCCGACACAGGCGATGATCTTCACCTGGATGCCGCTGATCTTCACCTTCATGCTGGCGTCGTTCCCTGCCGGTCTCGTCATCTACTGGGCATGGAACAACACGCTCTCCATTTCCCAGCAGGCCCTCATCATGAAGCGCCACGGCGCCAAGATTGAGCTGTTTGACAACCTCAAGAGCCTGTTCAAACGAAAGCCGGTGGAAACCAAATGACCAGCGAAATCAAAGGCGGCCAACCGGCAACGGAAAAGCCGCTCTTCGGACGGCCCTGGATTTTCATTCGTGGCGTTCCCGCCATGAAGTTCCTGCCGCCCGAAGGTCCGCCTGAAATCGCCTTTGCCGGACGCTCCAACGTTGGCAAGTCTTCGCTCATCAATGCGCTCGTCGGCCATAAGGGGCTGGCGCGCACGTCCAACACGCCGGGCCGCACGCAGGAACTCAACTACTTCGTTCCTGAAGGCTTTTCCGGTGAGCCTGGCGATCTTCCGCCCATGGCGCTGGTCGATATGCCGGGCTACGGCTATGCGCAGGCTCCCAAGGACCATGTGGATGCCTGGACGAAGCTGGTATTCGATTATCTGCGTGGACGCGCCACATTGAAGCGCGTTTACCTGCTGATCGACTCGCGCCATGGCATCAAGGCCAATGACGAGGACGTTCTGAAAATCCTCGACAAGGCCGCGATCTCCTACCAGATCGTGTTGACCAAGACCGACAAGATCAAGGATGTGGCCGTTCCGCGCCTTATCAATGAGACGCTGGAAAAGATCCGCAAGCGTCCAGCGGCTTATCCGGAAGTTCTGGCGACATCTTCGGAGAAAACTTCCGGGCTAGATGACGTCCGTGCAGAAATCTGCAAGACCGTCGGCATCAAGTAAGAGCCCGAGCCATTAAGATCCAAAAGAGGTGCGCCAGTCGCACCTCTTTTTTTGCGCGATAGCACTGCGCTCAGGCCAGCAAAAAAGACACCCACACAAGTGACGCCACCGCCACCAGCCGCCAAAAGCTGACTGAGCCCCAGAGCCCTGCGAACAGCCTGAGGATGCCAGATAGGCCGTCCTGCCGCCCATGTGTTCGCCTTACCCCATCGCGCCCGGCAATGGCGCCATAGGCCGAATAAGCGCGCTGGTCGTTTTGCTGGGTCTGGGAAAGATTCTCCTGCCAGCGGCGCACAGTCGCGGCAAACTGGCGGTCTGTCTTGATGCGTTTGGCAAGTTCGGCATTCGCGGCCTCACTCAATGCGCCGAGCACATATTCGCCCGCCAGCACCTCGTCATTCAAACCGCTTTGTTTCTCCCGATCTGGCAAGGTCATTCGCCAAACAACTCCCCGCTGTCATGCAAAATCGATATCATGGCAATGCATCGGCTCTCTCCACCCGACGCACCCATGGCCTCCACCCGTTAAGCTGTGCTGATTGGTGGATGTTGTCAATCGGATTGGCCTGCCTTGACGTGACAGGGTTTGAATTTTCTGCAGGCGATGGGCTCTGCGTTGTTTCATCTGTCAAAAACTTGGGCTAAAAGCGCGACAATCAACGACGAGGATCTTTCCCATGGCGTCTTCCGAAAGCGAAATGCAGGCCCGGCTTCTGGCGCAGGCCCTGCCCTTCATGCAGAAATACGAAAACAAGACCATCGTGGTGAAATATGGCGGGCATGCCATGGGCGATTCGAGCCTGGGCAAGGCCTTTGCCGAGGATATCGCCCTTCTCAAGCAGTCCGGCATCAACCCCATCGTCGTCCATGGCGGCGGCCCACAGATCGGCGCGATGCTGAGCAAGATGGGCATCGAATCAAAGTTCGAAGGCGGCTTGCGCGTGACCGACGCCAAGACCGTCGAAATCGTTGAAATGGTTCTGGCAGGCTCGATCAACAAGGAGATCGTCGCCCTCATCAACCAGACCGGCGAATGGGCCATCGGCCTGTGCGGCAAGGATGGCAACATGGTCTTCGCCGAAAAGGCAAAGAAGACCGTCATCGATCCCGACAGCAATATCGAGCGCGTCCTCGATCTTGGCTTCGTGGGTGAAGTGGTTGAAGTCGACCGCACGTTGCTCGACCTTCTGGCCAAGTCCGAAATGATCCCCGTGATTGCGCCGGTTGCTCCGGGCCGCGATGGCGCGACCTACAACATCAACGCCGATACCTTTGCGGGCGCCATTGCCGGTGCGCTGCATGCCACCCGCCTGCTGTTCCTGACAGACGTCGAAGGCGTTCTCGACAAGAACAAGGAATTGATCAAGGAACTGACTGTTTCCCAGGCGCGGGCGCTCATCAAGGATGGCACGATTTCCGGTGGCATGATCCCCAAGGTCGAGACCTGCATCGAAGCCATCAAGGCCGGCGTTCAGGGCGTTGTCATTCTCAACGGCAAGACGGCGCACTCGGTTCTGTTGGAAATCTTCACCGAAGGTGCGGGCACCCTCATCGTTCCCTGATTTAAGAGAACAGCAATCCCAGGATGCCGCTGACGATCAGCAGGCATCCTGCAAGCTCCATGGCGTTGACCCGTTCCCGAAACAGGAACCAGGACGCCATGAAGGTAAAGACCAGTTCGATCTGGCCAAGCGCGCGGACATAGGCCACCTGTTGCAGCGTCATGGCGGTGAACCAGCAGGCAGAGCCGATCACCCCGGCAATACCAACCAGCGCCGATGAGCGCCATGTCACCAGCACCTGCACGATCTCAGATCTGTCTTTCCATGCCATCCACACCAGCATGTATACGGTCTGAAACATGGTGACGCATGCCAGCGTCACGGCCGCCGACATGATCGGCCCGGCCCCTTCAAGAGACAGCGATGCGCTGCGGTAAGCCACGGCTGAAACGCCGAACATGCTACCTGATGCAATTCCGATCAACGCCGTGCGGCTGGTCATCGCCGTCAAAGTGTTTCGCCAGGATAATGGCATCCGCGCCACGGAAATCGTCATCACACCAAGGACGCCGACCAAAATGGCGCCGATGGCACCGGCATTGAGCTTTTCCCCTAAGATGACAAAACCGAACAACGCCGCCTGCACCGGCTCCGTTTTGGAATAGGCCGTGCCGACTGCGAAATTACTTAGCGAAAACAGATGGACCAGCAGCATCGTTGCATAGATTTGCGCCAATCCACCGACGACAGCCCACAGGAAAAAGCCTGCGCTGAAGCTCGGCAATAGCTCGCCCGTTCCCATATGGAGAAAGAACACATAGGCAATGGCAATCGGAAAGCCGTATCCGAACCGAACGAAGCTTGCGCCGCGGGTGCCGAGCGACCCCTGCAATTGCTTTTGCAATGCGGAGCGCAGGTTCTGCATGAAGGCTGCGGCGATGGTGATAGGTATCCAGAGTTCCATGCCTTTGGTTATCACGCCCGCACTGACGCCCCAAAGCCCGGAAAATGGCGTAAGTGTCGCCTTTTCGATTTTCTTTGGGCTGGCGACAGGGCATAACAGGCCCATGAGCACGAAACCGAAGAACGCACCGAACCCCGCCGAATTTTCCCATGTGACCGAGTGGGTCTTCGATCTCGACAACACGCTTTATCCGCATGAGATAAACCTGTTTTCGCAGATCGACAAAAACATGACGGCCTATGTGGCCGAGCTTCTGCAGCTGGAGCCCGACGAGGCGCGCAAGCTTCAAAAGCAGTATTATCATGAGCATGGCACCACGCTTCAGGGCCTGATGATCCATTATGGTATTGATCCCGATGCCTTTCTGGAACGCGCCCATGCCATCGATTATTCCGCGCTACTGCCGAACCCGGAGCTGAGCGAAGCCATCAAGGCCTTGCCGGGGCGCAAGTTCATTCTGACCAATGGCAGCGTGCCGCATGCGCAGGCGGCTGCCGGGGCGCTCGGTATTCTCGACCATTTCGAGGATATTTTTGACATTGTCGCCGCCGATTACCTGCCAAAGCCTGCCAGCGCGACCTATGAGAAATTCGCCGCCCTTGCCAAGCTGGACACGACCAAGGCTGCCATGTTCGAGGACCTGCCGCGCAACCTTACGGCACCCAAGGCTCTTGGCATGAAGACGGTCCTTCTGGTGCCGCGCAATCTCGAAGGCATTGTCATGGAGCGCTGGGAAATTCCTGCGACCAGCGACGACCACATTGATTTCGTGACCGATGATCTGACCGGCTTTCTGAAAGCGCTGCCCGGCACGTGACATAAGGAGGTTACCGATTTGTCATGCACATTACTGATGTTTAAGTAGCGAAAGTGGCATGAGATGACTACCTTTCAACCAGGGACAGCATTTGAAAGGTATAGACCATGACAATCAGAAAATTCGCTCTTACGGCGCTTGGCGCGGCTCTGGTCCTGAGCACCACAGCCCCGATGTCCATGGCAGCACCGCGTGGCCCTGGCAAGGATGGCCCGCCCATGCGTCCTGAACTGGCCTATGTCTATCTGCTGAAGACGGCTGATACGAATAAGGATGGCAAGATTTCCAAGGAAGAGTTTGCCGCACGCCAGGACGCGTTGTTCACACAGATCGACGCCGACAAGGATGGCACAGTGACGCCGAAGGAAATGCGGGACTTCCGCAAAGCCCGGATGGATGAGTTCCGTGCCGCCAACCCACGCCCGGAGCGTGCGAAGATGGAAGGCAGTGAAGGCAAGAAGGCTGGATCTGAACATGCAGAGCGCGAAGGCAAGGGCCATGAAGGCCGCAAGCACGAGGGCCGCGAAGGTGGCAAGCGTCCCGGTGGCCGGATGAACGCGATGTTCGCCATGGTCGATACCGATGGCAACGGCCAGATCAGCAAGGCTGAATATACAGCGGCCGGCGAAAAGATGTTTGCCCGCCTCGACAAGAACACAGATGGCGTCATCAGCATCGACGACATGCCGGACCGTCCGTTCATGTAATCTCGCCAAGCATTCGACAAGCAAAGCCCGCGTTGTGCGGGCTTTGTGCATTCCGGATTCACGCTTTTCACAAATATTCTTCGTGCTATATCAGGTCATTGTCATCTGAAGGATATGTTCGTGAGCATTGCCACCCTCCTTGCCTATGCAACCGCCCTCTTCATCGCCGCCGCCATACCGGGGCCAGGCATGACGGCGATTGTGGCGCGGGCGCTGGGCTCCGGTTTTCGCGAAACCTTCTTCATGGGGCTGGGACTGGTGCTGGGTGACATGGTCTATCTGACCGCCGTCATTCTGGGCCTCGCCTTCGTTGCGCAGACCTTTCAGGCAGCCTTCATGGTTCTGAAAATCGCGGGCGCCGCCTACCTTCTTTACATTGCTTGGAAGCTGTGGACGGCGGGGCTTCTACCGCAGGATTTGCAAGCCAAGAAAAGCACCAGCATCGGCATGTCCTTCCTGTCTGGCCTGTTGATCACGCTTGGCAACCCCAAGACCATGCTGTTTTACGTGGCGCTGGTGCCGACGCTGATCGATATCCGCATGATCGGCAGCACGGAGTATGTCACCCTGCTGGCGGTGACGTTTGTTGTGCTGATGGCGGTGCTCATTCCCTATATTCTGCTGGCCTCCAAGGCCCGGACGCTGTTGAAGCGTCCCAGCGCGCTTCAAATCCTGAACCGCACGGCAGCCGGCATTCTGGCTGCGACTGCCGCCATGATTGCAACCCGTGCGACTTGAGGCAATCATTCTATAAGCACCAGAAATTGTAGAATGGCATGCTGAATACAAGCCAATATAAGCATTGCTGTTCTCTAGCGTCGCCAGATCAATTTCCCTATTCTGTGCTAAATTCTTGACCATTTGCACTTTGGGAGCATGCCATGTCTGAAGCCAGAAAACCCGGACGCGGACGGATCTATTCCTCGATTACCGAAACCGTCGGCGATACGCCGCTGGTGCGGCTCGACAAGCTGGCGCGGGAAAAGGGCGTCAAGGCGACCATTCTGGCCAAGCTTGAATTCTTCAACCCGATTGCCTCCGTCAAGGACCGTATCGGCGTTGCCATGATCGAGGCACTGGAAGCCGAGGGCAAGATCACGCCCGGCAAGACAACGCTGGTGGAACCTACATCCGGCAATACAGGCATCGCACTGGCCTTTGCTGCAGCCGCCAAGGGGTACAAGCTGATCCTGACCATGCCGGAAACCATGTCCATCGAGCGCCGCAAGATGCTGGCCCTGCTGGGTGCCGAATTGGTGCTGACCGAGGGACCAAAGGGCATGAAGGGCGCGATTGCGAGAGCCCATGAGCTGGCCGCGACCATTCCCGACGCGGTCATTCCGCAGCAGTTCGAAAACCCCGCCAATCCCGATATTCACCGCAAGACAACGGCAGAAGAAATCTGGAACGACACCGATGGTGGCGTGGACATCTTCATTTCCGGCATCGGCACGGGCGGCACGATTACCGGCGTAGGTCAGGTCTTGAAGCAGCGCAAGCCTGAGGTGAAGGTGGTGGCCGTCGAGCCCGCCGACAGCCCGGTTCTGTCGGGCGGCACGCCCGGTCCGCACAAGATCCAAGGTATCGGTGCCGGTTTTGCGCCTGCGGTTCTCGACACAAAAGTCTATGATGAAATCGTGACGATCAGCAACGAAGATGCCTTCGAGACGGCCCGCCTCGTCGCCCGCCTGGAAGGCGTGCCTGTCGGAATCTCCTCCGGCGCTTCGCTTGCTGCCGCCATCAAGGTTGGGGCCCGCGAGGAAAATGCGGGCAAGACCATCGTGGTCATCATTCCATCCTTTGCCGAACGCTATCTGTCGACAGCATTGTTTGAGGGCCTTGGCCTGTAAGACCGCTCACGGCGTGATGCCCCGCTGGCGGTTGCCTGTGGGGCGTTACGCAGGACATACAGTGACGCCTCTCCGCAACCTTTCATGGAATCCGAGCTTTCAAAAATCACGGGGAGTTTTCAGCCAAGCTTCGCCGTTCACGCGGCATGTTTTGCCCGTGGCTTGAGCTTCTCAATTGTGACCATCGCCATTTGAGGCCATGGGTATGTCGGACGGGGCGCTGGAAGTTGCCTCGTAGGGTAGTTTAGTATTGGCACCTTTCAGCGCCCCGTTCAGCGGTTTATGTCCGCCCACGATCTCTTGCCACGGCTGGCTGTTCCCGGATGGCGAGGGCGAACCTTGCCGGAAAACCGGTCGGACATGACCAAGGTCCAACCCTTCCCCATTCCGGGCGGCGGCACCCATAGAGGATGCCACCTGCCAGTTCGGCTACACCTGCCTTCGCCTGACATCCGCGCCGATTGATCAAGGCGCGGACCCGGGCGATCCGTTTTTCGCAAGGTGAAACACAGGCTGTTGGCCGATGCTGTCCCTCACGATCCGTCCGCATCCTTTACGATGCGGGGCAGATGCAGCGTGTTCCTGTGTACCGCCTGACTTTCGCCGTTCCGCCATCCGGTCGCGTTCGACCATAGGCGAAGGGCTGTCGGTACGCCCGGTGGCTGACGAGCCGGACTGACGCAGACGCGAAACGAACCCGTAAGGCATTCGCAACGCACAAGCATCAGGCCGGATCTAACATGGAGGAGATTGCGCCAGCCGGTCCGAAACCGGCGCTATCCCCTCACCCGTTGCCCCCGGGGAGATCGCTGCCAGACCCCGGCGATGAAAGGTTGCGTAGCCTCATCACCACCAGCGCCGGTTCCGCCTCGCCGCAACGCCTTGCGGTGTATCCGAGGGCGGAACGGGACCATTGTGCGGGTGATTCGCCCGTCATTGAGAAAGTGCAGATCGATTTTTTGAGGATTTTCGGAGATTTTTATTAGGTCATTGATTCAGTTGGGAAATATCTTAGCACTTGCGGTTGGGGCACGACCCCTCTACCCAAGAAAATATACGATTTAGCTAACGCTAAGATCGTGATTTTCTGTCCTCTCCCACAAGGGGAGAGGTAAGCCGTAGCATGCGCGGCGCGCCTTCCATCACGCCGCCGCCGTCAACCGCTCCCCGGCGATGCGGTAGGAGATGGCTTCGGCCAGATGAATGCGGGTGACGGTTGGCCTGTCATCCAGATCAGCGAGCGTGCGGGCAACTTTCAGGATGCGGTGATAGCCACGGGCGGAGAATTTCAGTTTCTCGGCGGCATCACGCAGCAATTGCAGGCCGGGCGCGTCCGGTTCTGCGAATTTTTCGATCAGCGCTGTGGAGCAGCGGGCATTGGTGCGAATGCCGTTAAAGCCTGCGGCGGCGAAGCGATCCTGTTGCAGATCACGCGCGCGGGCAACGCGCCTTGCGACATCGGCACTGGCCTCTGCGGCCATGGGGCGAATGAGGTCGGCAGCGGAAACGGCGGGAACCTCGATGCGGATATCGATGCGGTCCATCAAGGGGCCAGAAATGCGCTGCTGATAATCCGTAACGCAACGCGGGCCACGGGCGCAGGTAAAGCCGGGCTCGCCCGCCATGCCGCATTTGCACGGGTTCATGGCCGCAACCAGCTGGATTTCTGCGGGATAGCTGACGCGGTGATTGGCGCGGGCAATGATGCACTCACCCGTTTCCAGCGGCTGGCGCAGGGCATCCAGCGCCTGCGGTGAAAACTCCGGGAACTCATCCAGAAACAGCACGCCGTGATGGGCAAGAGATGCCTCCCCCGGCTTTGCCCGCATGCCACCGCCCACCAGCGCCGCCATGGTGGCGGAATGGTGCGGGGTGCGGAAGGGGCGACGATCCGACAGCTTGCCGCCGGACAATTGCCCGGCAATGGAGTGGACCATGGAAACTTCCAGCAGTTCCGACGCCAAGAGCGGCGGCAGAATGGACGGAAGGCGCGAGGCCAGCATGGACTTGCCCGAACCGGGTGGACCAACCATCAGCAGATTATGGCCTCCGGCAGCGGCAACCTCCAGAGCGCGCTTGGCGCTTTCCTGGCCCTTGATATCGGCAAGATCCGGCAGGTTGGCGGGATTGGCGCGGATGGCAGCAACGGGGCGCGAGAGCATCTGGCTGCCGCGAAAATGATTGACGAGGGCAATGAGGCTGCGGGGTGCGAGAATATCGAACTGAGCGCCAGCCCATGCGGCCTCTCCACCGCTATCTGCCGGGCAGATGAGGCCCTTGCCCTGCGCATTGGCGCCGATGGCAGCGGGAAGCGCACCGGATACGGCACCAATGGTGCCATCCAGATTAAGCTCACCCAAAACGACATAGGCATTGAGCGCTTCCGCCGGGATGGCACCCAGCGCGGCCATCAGGCCGAGTGCAATGGGCAAATCGAAATGCGAGCCTTCCTTGGGCAGATCAGCGGGCGCCAGATTGACGGTGACCTTTTTGGCGGGGAGTGCCAAGCCGGACGCATGAAGCGCGGCCTGCACCCGCTCCCGGCTCTCTGCGACGGCCTTATCCGGCAGGCCGACGATCTGCATGCCGACCTTGCCCGGCGCGACCATGACCTGAACCTCGACCGGCACACCCTCTATGCCCTGAAATGCCACCGTATTGACGCGCGCAACCATGAAAGCCCCCATATGCGGACTTTCGAAAACTCGCATAAAGCGAGTATTTGTCCGTCTCTGCAACCTTGCACAGACGCCAACGCAAAACAAGAACAGGAAGTGAACAATTTCACTTATACCGGGCAGAAAAAATGTGGCCGGTTGCAGACCATCAAACGCCGGTGGAGCCGAAGCCGCCCGCGCCGCGTGTTGTCTGCGAGGTTTCGCTGACCTCGACAACATCAACCTGCGTGACCGGCGCGATGACCATCTGGGCGATGCGCATGCCGCGCTCAACCACGAAGTCCTCCTGCCCCAGATTGGCAAGAATGACCTTGACCTCACCGCGGTAATCGCTGTCCACAGTGCCGGGCGTGTTGAGGCAGGTGATGCCGTTCTTGATGGCAAGGCCGGAGCGTGGGCGGATCTGCGCCTCATAGCCCTCAGGCACTTCAAAGATGAAGCCGGTGGGCACCAGAGCGCGGGTGCCGGGGCTCAACACAAGCGGGGCGCCCTGCTCCACCGCTGCGCGCAGATCCATGCCTGCGGCCCCCGATGTCTCGTAGGCGGGCAGTTCAATGCCTGCCGCGTGGGGCAAACGGACGAGATTAAGGGCGGGGCGATTTCGGTTTTCTTGGGTCATGGCGCATTAGTTTTCCTTGTGCGGGCCAAGGTCAATTGCAAAAGCGGCCCCGAAACGCTAGATACCCCGCAATTCCACAGGATTTGTCAGATGACCGAAACACTCGCAGAGGCGGTTTCCCGCCGCCGCACCTTCGCTATTATCGCGCACCCGGACGCCGGCAAGACGACGCTGACCGAAAAGCTGCTGCTGTTCGGCGGTGCCATTCAGCTGGCCGGTGAAGTGAAGGCGAAGAAGGACCGCATCCAGACGCGGTCTGACTGGATGAAGATCGAGCGTGAGCGCGGTATCTCCGTCGTGACGTCTGTCATGACGTTTGAATATGACGACAAGGTCTTCAATATTCTCGATACGCCGGGCCACGAAGACTTTGCCGACGACACCTACCGCACGCTGACGGCGGTGGATGCTGCCATCATGGTGATCGATGCTGCCAAGGGTATCGAGCCGCGCACGCTGAAGCTTTTCGAAGTGTGCCGCATGCGCGATATTCCGATCATCACCTTCGTCAACAAGATGGACCGCGAAAGCCGGGATATCTTCGAGATTCTGGATGAGATCGAGGAAAAGCTGGCGCTGGACACGGCGCCGATCACCTGGCCGATCGGTCGCTCGAAGAGCTTCTGCGGCTCCTACTATCTGGCCAGCAACAAGGTTCGCGGTTCCGACAAGGAAGTTGAGGCAACGCAGGTGACCGGCCCGCAGGATGTGGCCAGCCGCTTGCCGGAAAACGAGCGCCAAGCCTTTGTCGAGGAAACGGAACTGGCGCTGGAAGCCTGCCGTCCGTTTGACCGCGAGGCGTTTCTCGAGGGGCATCTGACGCCGGTGTTCTTTGGTTCTGCGCTGCGCAATTTCGGCGTTCGCGACCTGATCAATGCGCTGGGCGAGATTGCGCCACCACCGCGCAACCAGGTGGCCGATACGCGCACCGTGCATGCTGATGAAAACAAGATGACGGCCTTCGTCTTCAAGATTCAGGCCAACATGGACCCCAACCACCGCGACCGCATTGCCTTTGCGCGCATCTGCTCCGGAAAGCTGGAGCGTGGCATGAAGGCGCGGCTGGCGCGCACCGGCAAGCAGATGGGCCTGACGGCACCGCAATTCTTCTTCGCCTCGCAGCGCCATATTGCCGACACGGCCTTTGCGGGCGATGTGGTGGGCATTCCAAACCACGGCACCCTGCGCATTGGCGACACGCTGACCGAGGGCGAAAACCTCGTTTTCCAGGGCGTTCCCAACTTCTCGCCAGAAATTCTGCGCCGTGTGCGGCTGGAAGATGCGATGAAGGCGAAGAAGCTGAAGGAAGCCCTGCACCAGATGGCCGAAGAAGGCGTCGTGCAGCTGTTTTCACCCGAAGACGGTTCTCCTGCCATCGTGGGCGTTGTCGGCGCGTTGCAGCTGGACGTGCTGAAGGAACGGCTGATGGGCGAATATGGCCTGCCGGTTTCGTTTGAAATGTCGCGCTTTTCGATCTGCCGCTGGATTTCAGCCGAGCAGTCTGCGGATATGGAGAAGTTTCTGACGGTGAAGCGCGGCGATATTGCGCGCGATCTGGATGGCGACCCGGTGTTTCTGGCGCAGGATGCGTTTTCGCTGCGCTACGAGGCGGAGCGTTATCCCGGCATCAAGATGGTGGCGATCAAGGAATACCACGTCGCCAAGGCGGCGTGATAACGGTCAAATGAAAACCCCGGCTGCAAGGCCGGGGTAACATCTCACAAAATCATCAGCCCTGCGCGTCGCGCTTCCGCTCTATGGCATCCCACAGCAGGCTTGCGACATCGGCACCGCCGAACTTCTTGACTTCGCGGATGCCCGTTGGTGACGTGACGTTGATTTCCGTCATGTAATCCCCGATCACATCGATGCCGACGAAGAGGAAGCCGCGCTCGCGCAGCGCAGGACCGATGCGTTCGCAGATTTCCTTTTCACGGGCCGTGAGCTCGGTCGGCTCAGGGCGGCCACCGGCGTGCATGTTGGAGCGGGCATCGTTTTCCGCAGGGACACGGTTGATGGCACCGACGGGCTCTCCATCCACCAGCAGGATGCGCTTGTCGCCCTTGCGGACATCAGGCAGATATTGCTGGGCGATATAGGGCTCGCGGAACATCTGGCCGAACATTTCCAGAAGCGAGGAGAAGTTGCGGTCATCGCGGGTGGAGTGGAACACGCCAGCGCCGCCATTGCCGTACAGCGGCTTCAAGATGATATCGCCCATCTCTTCGCGGAAGCGGGCAATCTCTGCCGGATCCTTGGTGATGAGTGTTGTCGGCATCAGATCAGCGAATTCGGTGACGAAGATCTTTTCCGGCGAATTGCGCACCCAGGCCGGATCGTTCACGACGAGCGTCTTGGGGTGGATGCGCTCCAGAAGATGCGTTGAGGTGATGTAGGCCATGTCGAATGGCGGGTCCTGGCGCAGATGGATGACATCCATGGTCGCGAGGTCGACGCGCTCGGGTTCGGACAGGGAGAAATGATCGCCATTGATATCGCGCAGCTGCATCTGCTCCACGGTGGCGTAGATCTTGCCATCGCGCATCGACAGGCGATCCGGCGTATAGTGGAACAGGCGATAGCCACGGGCCTGCGCCTCAAGACTGATCGCGAAGGTGCTATCGCCCGCAATGTTGATGCCGGAGACATGATCCATCTGGATCGCGACGTTCTTGATTTTGGCCATGCGCAGTTTCCTTTTGAAAGCCCGAAAGGTTTAGGGCAGCCAAGCTTCAAAGGCAACTGTTACGCCGTGGGGTATCTATGAGTTTTATTGACCTGTACGAGGCCTACAGCGACGGCGCTTTTGCCGGCATCAGCTTGTTCTTGACGCGGTAGGCGAAGGCAATGGGTGCCGGAAACGGGCGGCGCAGAAAGGCGACCTTGCGCACGTACGCATCCACCCGCCACGTGGCCCAGGTGTTTGCCTTGAAATAGGCGACATCACCAGCTCGCAGCATATGGACCGTGCCGTCTTCCGCCGTGACATGGACCTCGCCTTCCAGAATATGGACGGTTTCATCCCAGCCGAAATACCAGCGGAAGGTGCCCGCTGTGCAATCCCAAAGGGCGGTGTGGGCGGCGCGGTCGGCGCTTCTTGAGTGGTCGGCCATGCGGGCGACGGGCTGGCCCTCGATGATCCAATCGGGATTGATCGGGGCGGGCTTCATCTCCATGGCGTGCGACGACTGCGAGACGACGGGCTCTGCCCGGCGGCTGCGGCTTGTCAAAGGTATGGATGGCACGGAACGCGCCGCCATTGCCGCAACACTTGCGATCAGTACATGCAAAGCCATATTGCGCCCCCATTTTGCAATGGGAACGCCATAGCACAAACCGCGTAAGCATGAACTTCCATAAATAGATTCAAATTTAACGGAAGATCACTTTTGGGCGATCAATGGGCGCTAGCGAACTCCGGTGCCTGATGGTGGGCGGTGTGAGCTGTACCTTCGATGCGCTTGCCGGTTTCACGGTCGAAGAAATGCAGCTTTTCCAGCCCAACGGAAAGCGACAGTTCCTGCGGGATTTCGGTTTCCGATGCGCAGGCAACCGTTAGCGCCTGATCGCCCAGCATGCCGTGAATGAGGCGCTGCGAGCCGAGCTCTTCGATATATTCGACGCGGAAGGGCATGCCCTGCTCCGGGCCATGCACGAAGCGCAGATCTTCGGCGCGGATGCCGACCGTGACAGGGCCGGAGGCCGGGGCGTAGCCGTTGAGCGACAGGACCGTTGGACCGATGGCCAGACGATCTCCATGCAGCTCGGCGGATAGGAGGTTCATGGCGGGGGAACCGATAAAGCTGGCGACAAAGGTGGAGGCCGGCTTGTGGTAGACCTCCAGCGGCGCGCCGATCTGTTCGATCCGACCGGCATTCAGCACCACGAGGCGGTCTGCCAGCGTCATGGCTTCCAGCTGGTCATGGGTGACATAGATGGAGGTAGTGCCAAGGCGGCGTTGCAGGCGTTTGATCTCACCGCGCATGGACACGCGCAGCTTCGCATCGAGGTTGGAAAGCGGCTCATCGAACAGGAAGGCGGCGGGCTTGCGCACGATGGCACGGCCCATGGCCACGCGCTGGCGCTGACCACCCGACAGTGCCCGTGGCTTGCGATCCAGATAGGGCTGAAGTTCCAGCATGCGGGCGGCTTCTGCCACGCGCGCATCAATCTCTGCCTTCGGCGTCTTGCGGTTCTTCAGGCCATATTCGAGGTTCTGGCGAACCGACATATGCGGATAGAGCGCGTAGTTCTGGAACACCATGGCGATATCGCGATCGGCGGGCTCCACATCATTGACGACGCGGTTTCCGATGCTGACGGTGCCATCGGAAATTTCTTCCAGACCCGCGACCATGCGCAACAGGGTGGACTTGCCGCAGCCCGACGGGCCAACGAGCACGATGAACTCGCCATCCCTGATGGAGATATCCACATCATGCACGGCGCGCATGCCGTTGGCGTAATCCTTGCAGACCTGAGTGATTTCGATCTCGGCCATATCAGTATCCTTTATTTGTCGCTTTCGGTTAGGCCCTTGATGAACCAGCTCTGGAAGATGACGACGATCAGCACGGGCGGCAGCAGGGCCAGAATGGCAAGCGCGAAAGCTTCGTTGTAATCGGGGATTTGCGAACCGACCCAGACCTGGAGGATCGATTTGATGCCGCGCATGATGGTGAAGAAGCTTTCATCATTGGTCATGAGCATGGGCCAGAGGTACTGGTTCCATCCATAGACGAACATGATGATGAAGATGGCGGCCATCATGGTGCGCGACAGGGGCAGGAGAATATCGATGAAGAACTTGACGGGGCCTGCACCATCGATGCGCGCCGCCTCCAGAATTTCATCCGGCACCGCCTTGAAGAACTGGCGGAAGTAGAACGTGCCTGTGGCCGATGCCAGAAGGGGCACGATGAGGCCGGTATAGGAGTTCAAAAGGCCCAGTTTGCTCATGACCTCATAGGACGGCATGATGCGCACTTCGAGCGGCAGAAGCAGCGTGGTGAAGATGATCCAGAAGGCGAAGGTCGCAAAACGCAGCCGGAAATAGACGATGGCATAGGCAGCGAACATCGACAGTGCGATCTTGCCGACGGCAAAGCCGACGCCGAGGATCAGCGAGTTGATGACCATGTTGAGGCCGGTAACCTGACCGGTAAAGCCGCCCTTCTGGGTCAGCACCTTTTCATAGGTGCCGACGAAATTATCGCCCGGCAGAAGGGTCAGGCCATTCATGTGGATCTCTGCCGCCGTGTGGGTCGACGTCATGAAGGCGACGACGACCGGCAACATCAAGAGCAGCGAACCGATGATGAGGATCAGATGGTCGAGGGGTTTGGTCTTGTACATAGTGTGTAATCCTCAACCGTAATGGATGCGTTTTTCGAGGAAGCGGAATTGCAGGACCGTCAGCACGAAAACCACGATCATGAGAATAACCGATTGCGCCGATGAGCCGCCAATATCGTTGCCGCGGAAGCCATCCAGAAACACCTTGTAGACAAGGGTAATGGGGTTGTTAGCCGCCTTGTCCTTCACCATCACGTCGATGACGGCGAAGGTATCAAACAGCGCGTAAGTGATGTTGATGATGAGCAGGAAGAAGGCCGTGGGAGCCAGCAACGGCATGATGACCGTCCAGAACCGGCGAAAACCGGAGCGGCAGTCGATGAAGGCGGCTTCGCGCACCGAAACGGGAACGCTTTGCAGGCCGGAAAGGAAGAAGATGAAGTTATAGGGGATTTGCTTCCAGACCGACACGAAGACCATGGCGAAAGCGGTATCGAAATAATTGACGCCCACCTGCATGTGCCAGCCAAGCGTGGCGGCAATCTTGACGAAGGGGCCGATATGCTGATCGAAAAACATCATGCCGATGAGGCCCGCAACCGGCGGGGCGATGGCATAGACCGAAATCAGCATGGTCTTGTAGGCCGAAGCGCCCCGGATGACCGCATCTGCCTTGACCGCCAGCAACAGGCCGAGCGCGAGAGAAAAGACCGTGACAAGCACCGTGAACACGACGGTGAACTTGGCGATGTTGAAATATTCGGTGCTCAGCAAAGCATCGGAATAGTTTGAAAAGCCGACAAAGGTGGAGCCGAAGCCGAAGGGGTCCTCGATATAGAAGGAGGACTGAACGGCTTGAACCGATGGCCAGTAGAAGAACACGAAAATGACGATCAGCTGCGGCGCGATCAACAGATAGGGCAAATAGGATGATGAGAACTGCACCCGCTTCTCTGTCGATTGAGCGGCTTTCGCAGGTTTTTTTGCCTTGGCGAGGATGCCCGGCAGGGTCCGCACGGGACGCGGTTGTGAAGTCGTATAGGCCACGCGCGTAAACCTTTATGTGTGTTTTGGATCGACGCTTCTGGAATGAAGGAAGAACCAGGGATTAAGGACAGGCTTTGCACTCTCCTCCACGTCATCCTCGGGCTTGTCCCGAGGATGACGTGGAGGGTTGAGCGAAGTTTGCAGACAGCCAACAGACCTCCCCTTTTGAAAAAGGGAGGCCCATTTGGTTTAAGGCTAAAGCTGATCAGCCAGCGGTCTTGGCGAAACGGGCCAGAAGCTCGTTGCCTTCCTTTTCGATGATCTGCATGGCTTCCTTTGGCTGAACCTCGCCAGAGAAGATGCGGCCATATTCGCGCTCCATGATCGAGCGGATCTGTGGGTAGAAGCCGAGGCGGTAGCCCTTGGACCATTCGCCGCCTGGGAGAGAAAGCTGCTTGATGCCGACTTCGGCAACAGGCTGCTTCTCGTAGTAGCCTTCCTTCTTGGTCAGTTCATAAGCTGCCTTGGTGATGGCGACATAACCGGTTGCCTGATGGTAGAACTTCTGGAGTTCTGGCGATGTCAGGAACTGGAAGAAGTCAGCAACGCACTTGTTTTCTGCTTCCGACTTGCCGGACATGGCAAACAGGGCAGCGCCGCCGATGAAGGAGTTGGTGCCTGCACCCTTGATGGAGCCCCAGTATGGCAGGAAGGTTGCAGAGAACGGCATCTGTGCTGTCTTCTGCAGGCCGCCGAAGGAGCCAGAAGAACCGATCCACAGCGCAACCTTGTTTTCTTCGAATGGCTTCTGGTTATCGTTCCAGCCAGCGCCGTAATAGGCGAAGTAACCCTGATCCTTCCAGGACTTCAGCTTGTCGAACATCATGACGAGGTTCGGGTCTGTGACCTTCAGCTTGGTATCGACAACGCTGTCATAACCATTGTTGTTGGTGGCGAACTGAAGATTGTTGCGCGAGAAGAAGTTCTCGGTGAATTCCCATGTGAGCTGAGTCTGAACGAGCGGAATGAAGCCGGCTTCCTTCAGCTTTGGTGCTGCTGCTTCAAATTCTTCCCAGGTCTTTGGTGCTTCAACGCCAGCCTTTTTCAGGGCTTCGGTGTTGAAATACATGATAGGAGCGGACGAGTTGAACGGCATGCCGACGAACTTGCCATCGGCAGCGGCGAAGAAGCTGCGAACGCCGGGGATGAAGGCTTCACGGTCAAACTTGTAACCGGCCTTGGTGATGATGTCTTCGGCAGGGATAACAGCGCCCTTGGCATTGATGATGGTGGCGGCACCGGCATCAAAAACCTGAAGGATGTTTGGCTGTTCGCCGGAGCGGAAAGCCGCGATGCCGCTGGCCAGGGCTTCTTCATAGGTGCCCTTGGACACTGGCGTCAGCGCGCAGGCGCTCTGGGCAGCGTTGAACTTCTGGGAAACTTCGTTGATGACTTCGCCATTGCGGCCACCCATGCCATGCCACCAGGTGATGTTGGTTGCCGCCATGGAAGACGTTGCCGAAAACGTGATGGCCATTGCGGCCATGGAAAATTTCTTGATCATAGTTTCGTCCTCTACCGCCCTTGTTGGGTTGAGGATGCGAATAGGCCCGTTCCGTGACGGGGTTTTTACAGTTTCATGGCAGATTTATTACAGCGCAACCTAATCAAGCGGACGACTTTTCGCGCTTCACCCGCTGCGTGTGCCTATCAAAAGGCATGGATGAAATGTTTTGGTATGCGGCGCGGCATGACCGCCACGATATCAAACCGCATGGACAGGTGTGCGGCATCCTTTCGGCGCGAGAGCCAGATATCGGCAGCGGCACGGATGCGCTGTTGCGCGGTGTAGCTCACGGCATCGACAGCGCCGGATTCGGTCGCGCGGGCCTTGACCTCGATGAAGGCGACGACACCCTTCTTGCGAGCGATGAGATCGATTTCGCCTGATGCCGTGCGGTAACGCAGCGCCAGAATGCGGTAGCCTTTCAACATGAGATAGAGTGCTGCCCAATATTCAGCGATATGGCCGCGCCTGTAGGCGCGGCGCTTAGCAATTGCCTCACGCGCCATCGCTGTCCTTCAGGTCGAGAATGCGCTGGTAAAGCTCCTTGCGCGGCAGGCCAGTAAGTTTTGAGGCTTCGGCGGCGGCCTTTGCGGCGGGCATGGTGGAAACGAGGTCTTTCAGCAGCTTTTCTACGTCTTCCATATCGGGAATTTCATCATAGGACGGAGGCTCGATGAGGAGGACGATCTCGCCCTTGACGATGCGGTCATCATTGTAGAATTCCGCTAATTCACCCAGCGTGCCGCGACGGAATTCCTCGAACGTCTTTGTCAGCTCCCGACACACGACAGCGCGGCGGTTCGGACCCAGCACTTCGGAGGCAACCTTGATGGTGGCGCAGATGCGATGCGGGGATTCGAAGAACATCATGGTCGCTGGTATCTTCGACAGTTCCGAGAAGCGGTCGCGCTTGCCCTTGTCCTTGACCGGCAGGAAGCCCGCAAACATGAAGGCATCGCTGGGCAGACCGGAGCCGACGAGCGCGGCGAGAGGCGCAGACGCACCGGGAATGGGCACGACGCGGTGACCCGCCTCGATGGCCATCTGGCCCAGCCGATAGCCGGGATCCGACACCAGCGGCGTTCCGGCATCCGAGACAAGGGCAACCGATTTTCCGGCATCCAGCGCTGCAATCAGCTTCGGGCCAGCCTCTTCGGCATTGTGCTCATGATAGGAATAGGGACGGTTGCGAATGCCGTAGCGATCCAGGAGCACGCGGGTGACGCGGGTATCTTCGCAGGCCAGAACATCCGCAGAGGCCAGTGTTTCCAGCGCCCGCACCGTGATATCGCCCAGATTGCCGATGGGGGTTGCGACGAGGTAAAGAGCTGCCTCGATGGGGCGCGCTGGGACGGTGAAGCCGCCGAGTTTAAAACCGCGTCCATTACCGTCTGGGCCGTCTGCTTCATCGGTTGTCTGGTCGCTCAATGGTTCATCTGTCACTGCGTCATTCCCGTCATGTCTCAATTCCCTGCCTTTATGGGCAAGACGAGGCCCATGAACAAGGCCGTTCTGGAGGCTCAAGCCACCCAAGGGAATGTATAGCGTGGAAAAGGCAGCAATGACTGAACTTGGCCCCTTGCATTTTCCTCGATAACTCTGCCATTTTGCCCGTCCACATTATCCGGCCACAATGCCGGAGACACTATCTTGGCGATCCCTCACCTTCAGGATCGCATCGGTTGAAAGCGGAAGTCTTCATGCGTATTACCCTCGAGCGGTCGAACCTTCTGAAATCGCTGAACCACGTGCACCGCGTGGTGGAACGGCGTAACACGATCCCGATCCTGTCCAACGTGCTGCTGCGCGCCTCCGACGCCAAGCTGGACATGAAGGCGACCGACCTTGATCTGGAAATTACCGAGGCGACACCTGCCATGGTGGAGCAGGCCGGTTCGACCACGGTGCCTGCGCATCTGCTCTATGAAATCGTGCGCAAGCTGCCTGACGGTTCCGAGGTTCTTCTGGCCACCAACCCTGATGGCTCGACCATGACGGTGGCGTCCGGGCGCTCGAAGTTCTCGCTGCAGTGCCTGCCGGAAACCGATTTTCCTGATCTGACCGCCGGAACCTTCAGCCATGTCTTCAAGCTGAAGGCATCGGACCTGAAAATGCTGATCGACCGCACGCAATTTGCGATCTCGACCGAAGAGACACGCTATTATCTGAACGGCATTTTCTTCCACACGATTGAAAGCGGCAATGACCTGAAGCTGCGCGCCGTGGCAACCGATGGCCACCGTCTGGCCCGTGCCGATGTGAACGCGCCTTCCGGTTCTGAAGGCATGCCGGGCATCATCATTCCGCGCAAGACGGTTGGCGAGTTGCAGAAGCTGGTCGACAATCCCGAGCTGGAAGTGACTGTCGAGGTTTCGGACGCCAAGATCCGCATTGCGATTGGCGATATCGTTCTGACATCCAAGCTGATCGATGGCACATTCCCGGATTATCAGCGCGTGATCCCGACCGGCAACGACAAGGAAATGCGCGTCGATTGCCAGTCCTTTGCCAAGGCCGTGGACCGCGTATCGACCATTTCATCCGAGCGCGGCCGCGCCGTGAAGCTTGCGATTACCGAGGGACAGCTAACGCTGACTGTCAACAACCCGGATTCGGGCAGTGCTACGGAAGAAGTGGCCGTTGGCTACGAGCATGAAGGCATGGAAATTGGCTTCAACGCCAAATATCTGCTGGATATTACCGCCCAGCTTTCCGGCGAAGACGCGATCTTCCTTCTGGCCGATGCCGGATCGCCGACGCTGGTGCGCGATACCGCAGGTGATGACGCGCTTTACGTGCTGATGCCGATGCGCGTCTAGCATCTTCACCGATCAACAGGACTTCGGAACGCCGGCGAATCTCCTTCGCCGGCGTTTTTGTTTGCAGAATTTTCATCTTTCGTTAAGATTTTCCTATTGCGACATTTTTCATTGTCTTTACGACAGGGAGACAACATATCGCCACAGTTTCCACAAATGTTGGCACACAATAATCCTAAGGGGGACCGGATGGGACTGAGCCTTAAGCAGCGCTTCGGCAGAAAATTCGAAGAGGAAATTCGTTTCTTCAAGGGTATGGTCAATCAGCCAAAGAAGGTTGGCGCCATCGTGCCGACCTCTGGCGTGACGGCACGGCGCATGGCCAGCGTCATCACCCCGCAATCCGGCCTGCCCGTGCTGGAGCTTGGTCCGGGAACCGGCTGCATCACCAAGGCCATTCTGGGCCGGGGCGTGAAGCCGGAAAACGTGACGGCCATCGAATATTCCACGGATTTCTACCAGCAACTGCTGCGCAGCTATCCGGGCGTGAACTTCATCAATGGCGACGCCTTCGATCTGGATACGACCTTGGCCGCGCAAAAAGACCAGATGTTTGACTGCGTGATTTCAGCCGTGCCGATGCTGAACTTCCCCATGGCCGAGCGCATCCGCCTTCTGGATGACCTGCTGAACCGTGTGCCGCATGGCCGCCCGATGATCCAGATTTCCTACGGTCCGGTTTCGCCCATCGTCGCCCAGCCGCACCTCTACCACATCCGGCACTTCGACTTCGTGGTGCGCAACATTCCGCCCGCTCAGCTGTGGACCTATACCCGCGCCTGAGTTAGCGTCTGCGTCATGTACGCGCTCTATATTACCCACCCGCAGGTCAGGATCGATGCGAACGTGCCGGTCCCTGATTGGGGACTGTCCGACTTCGGTGCGCAGCGCGTTCGCAGGGCTGCCGCCTTTCGCTGGGCAAAGGCGTTGCGGCGCATCGTTTCGAGCAGCGAGAAAAAAGCCATTGAAACGACACGGATTTTCGCGCGTGCCGCCGGTGTCGAGGTCGAGACAGCAGCCAACATGCACGAGAACGACCGAAGCGCCACCGGGTTTCTTCCGCCCGATGAGTTCGAACGCGCCGCAGACTGGTTCTTTGCCCACCCGCAGGCAAGCTACAAGGGCTGGGAGACGGCAGCTGACGCGCAGTCGCGGATCGTCGGCACCATCGAGGCCGTTCTCGCCAGCCACGATCCCGCAGCACCCATCGCCTTCATCGGCCACGGCGCGGTCGGGACGCTGCTGAAATCGCACCTTGCGCATGACATCATCAGCCGTCGCGGCGACCAGCCACCCGGTGGTGGCAATATCTTCTGTTTTAGTCTTGCAGACCGCAGTCTCACATGCGACTGGACGCCGATGGAACAGTGGAAGGGGATGACATTATGACCGCACGCGAGCGCCTGATTGTCGGGCTTGATCTTCCAACCGTGGCCGAAGCCGAAAAAATCGTCAACGCATTGGGCGACGACGTATTGTTCTACAAGATCGGTCATCAACTGGCCTTTGCGGGCGGGCTTGAGTTCGCCCGAGAGCTGGCTCAGAGCGGCAAGAAAATCTTCCTCGACATGAAGCTTCTCGACATCGACAACACGGTGGCATCGGGCGTGGAAAACATCGCCAAGATGGGCATGTCGATGCTGACGCTGCATGCCTACCCCAAGGCGATGCGGGCTGCGGTGAAGGCGGCGCAGGGCTCTGACCTGACACTGCTGGGCGTGACCGTTCTGACCTCCATGGACGATGCCGATCTGATCGAAGCGGGATATCAGGGCGATGCGCGGTCGCTGGTGATGAAGCGGGCAGCGCAGGCGCGGGATGCGGGCATGGGCGGCATTGTCTGTTCGGCCGAAGAATCCGCTGCCGTGCGCGAGATCGTGGGCGCCGATATGGCTGTTGTAACACCCGGCATTCGCCCTGCGGGTTCTGACGCTGGCGACCAGAAGCGGGTTGTGACACCGTTTGATGCGATCAAGGCCGGGTCCAGCCATCTCGTGGTTGCCCGCCCCATCGTCAAGGCCGCCGATCCGAAAGCTGCGGCACGCGCTATTTTGGACGAAATGTCCAAGGCAATCTGAAAGGAAGACATCATGGCCAAGGGTTACTGGATTGCACAGGTGGATGTGCGCGATGCCGAACGCTACAAGGATTATATTTCGACAGCCAAGCCCGCCTTCGAGCGTTTCGGCGCGAATTTTCTGGCGCGTGGCGGCGTGGTCAACCAGCTAGAGGGCAAGGGTCGGGCGCGCAATGTCGTCATCGAGTTTCCATCGATGCAGCACGCACTGGATTGCTACAACAGCGACGAATACCAGCAGGCGCTCAAGATCCGCCAGGAAGTGGCCGATGCTGAGTTGATGATCCTCGACGGCGTCTGATCATTATCAAGCATCCGTTCACTCTCATCATCTGTGTTGCTGTTCTCTCTTCCCGTTGCATCGGCTTTACGCTAAGAGACGGAAACGCCTAGATTCAACGCTTCGCAGGAGCTTCCCATGCCTTTGGCCAACCTTCCCCCTCTCGTCACCGTTTTCGGCGGTTCGGGCTTTGTCGGACGGCATGTGGTGCGCACTCTGGCCAAGCGCGGATACCGCATTCGCGTCGCCGTGCGCCGCCCCGATCTGGCGGGCTTTTTGCAGCCGCAGGGCAATGTCGGACAGATTTCCTTTGCGCAGGCAAACCTGCGCTACAAGGAGTCCATCAACAAGGCCGTCGAAGGTGCAGACCATGTGGTCAACTGCGTCGGCATTCTGTTTGAAAGCGGACGCAACACATTCGACGCCGTGCAGGAATTCGGCGCACGCGCCGTGGCGGAAGCTGCCCGAAATGCCGGCGCGACGCTGACCCATATTTCCGCGATTGGTGCCGATGCCAATTCGACCGTCGGTTACGCCCGCACCAAGGGCCGTGCAGAAGCAGCGATCCGCGCCGCTTTGCCAGACGCCATCATTCTTCGCCCATCCATCGTGTTTGGTCCGGAAGACGATTTCTTCAACAAGTTTGCGGGCATGGCGCAGAGCATGCCATTCCTGCCGCTGATCGGCGGTGGCCACACCAGGTTCCAGCCCGTCTATGTGGAAGATGTTGCAGAAGTCGTCGCCCGCAGCGTTGACGGCGCACTGAAGCCCGGCGCGACCTACGAGCTTGGCGGACAGGATGTGATGACATTCCGTGCCTGTCTTGAGGCGGTTCTGGCCGCGACCTACCGCCAGCGCCCGCTGGTGAATCTGCCATTCGGCATCGCAACGCTGATCGGCAAGATCGCTTCCATGGTGCCGCTGATCACGCCGCCATTGACGGCAGATCAGGTCACGATGCTGAGAGATGACAACGTCGTTTCTGCAGAGGCAGAAAAGGCTGGTCTGACGCTGGAAGGTATCGGCATGACGCCCGTGCGCGTGTCTTCGATCCTGCCTACCTATATGGTGAGCTACCGTACCAATGGACAATTCAGCAATGCGGGAAAAGCTGCCTGAGGCAGTGCAACCAAACGCACATCCGTGCGTTCTCACGATAACGGGCAGCGACTAGTTCGCTGTCCTTTGCATGTGGGGGCACATCATGATCAGAGTTTCAGCGGCACAAGCGTGGCACAAGGGCAACTGTGGACAAGAGTTCGCATTAACCCCGTATTCAGTAAGCTCCTTTATTGCTACACGCCACATCCTACACACATCCAGAACATAATAATCACCGTGCAACGCTTCGCGTCCTCACGTTCATCGTCTGAAAGGCTAAATAAAAATGGGCAAGTCTATCGCACTCTTTTTTGCGTGTGCGGCTTTGGTTGTTCTGGCAGGTTCGTTTATGGCTCCAGGTACTGTCGCAGCCAACAAGTCAGGCTGTTCACCAGCTTACGGCGTCGACCCATGCACGACGAGCTCCATCTCGGCGAACTGATCAATCGCAAGCAGAGCGCCTTGCTCTGATTTTTCAAAAAGCGCCATCGGCTCAATCGACGGCGCTTTTTTCATGAAAAACGCCCTTTTAGGCCGTTATGCGCCGGGACAATCGTCATCTCGTTAAACTTGTCTTAAAAAAGCTGAACTTATAGTTTCTGCACAGGCGATCACGTCCGCTGTCTGGCGATAAAAGACACACCCCTCCTTTCACCAAATGTTTGAGTACCGATGCCAACCCTTTTTCATTCTCCCATGTCGACTGCGTCCCGTTTCGTCCGGCTGATCCTGACCGAATACGGATTTCAGGTCGATCTGGTCGAAGAACAGCCCTGGGAAAAGCGGCGGGAGTTTCTGGCGCTCAACCCGGCGGGCACATTGCCGGTCTACCTGGATGATAATATGCGCTCGCTTTGCGGGCCCTATGTTCTGGCGGAATTTCTGGACGAGACCCATGGTGTCTTGAAACGGGACAAGCGACTGCTGGCCGAAGACCCCTTTCAGCGCGCTGAAATTCGACGGTTGACCGAGTGGTTTCTGCAGAAGATGGAAACGGATGTCACCCGCCCGCTGGTGCGCGAGCGTGCCTACAAGCTGCAAATGTCGACAGCACAAGGCGGCGGCCCACCAGACAGCAAGCTGTTGCGCACCGCACGTGCCAACGTGCATCAGCACATGAAATACCTGGAATGGCTGGCGGGTTCGCGCACATGGCTTGCGGGCGACCGGTTGAGCTACGCGGATCTTGCTGCGGGTGCCTCGATCTCGATTCTCGACTACCTCGGCGAGATCAACTGGCTGGAGGCGCCGATTGCCAAGGAATGGTATCAGCGCGTCAAATCCCGCCCGTCCTTCCGCCCGCTTCTGGGTGAGCGCGTGCCGCGTCTTGCGCCATCATCCCATTATGCGGATCTGGATTTTTAAACGCGCCGACAGCTTATGATAGTATGCTGTGACAGGCGGGATGTCTGCCACCAGCATCGGGAGAACAGCCATCGACACGGCATTGCAGAAGCAGCAAGCGCGGATGGCGAAGCTGACGGATTTCATCCGCGCTGAAGCGGCCTCGCTTGGCTTCGATCTCTGTCGCGTCACCTCTGCCGACAGCATTCCGCTAGCACCTGAGCGGCTACGCGAATTCATCGACAATGGCTTCCACGGCACGATGGGCTGGATGGAGGAAACTGAGGCGAGGCGCGCCCGCCCGAAAACGCTGTGGAGCGAGGTGCGGTCCGTTGTCATGTTCGGCATGAATTACGGCCCGGATGAAGACCCACGTGGCATTCTGTCAAAACCGGACAAGGCGGCCATATCGGTCTATGCCCGCAACCGCGATTATCATGACCTAATCAAAGGACGGCTGAAAGAGATTGCCACACGCTTTGCCGCACGGGCGGGAGAGGACGTGAAGGTCTTTGTCGATACCGCGCCTGTGATGGAAAAACCCCTGGCTGCGGCAGCGGGGCTTGGCTGGCAGGGCAAGCATACCAACCTCGTCAGCCGCAGCCATGGTTCCTGGCTGTTTCTGGGCAGCATGTTCACAACGGCAGAACTCTGTCTGGATGAGGCGGAGCGCGACCATTGCGGATCGTGCCGGGCCTGTCTGGACGCCTGCCCGACGGATGCCTTTCCAGCGCCCTACAAGCTGGATGCGCGCCGCTGCATTTCCTACCTGACCATTGAGCACAAGGGGACCATTCCCCATGCGCTGAGGCCCTTGATCGGCAACCGCATCTATGGCTGCGATGATTGCCTTGCTGCATGCCCGTGGAACAAGTTTGCCGCCAGTGCATCCGAGATGAAATTGCAGGCCAGGGACGATCTAAAAGAGCCTGAAATCGCCTTTTTGCTGACGCTGGATGATGCGCAATTTCGCGCCTTTTTCAGCGGATCTCCGGTCAAGCGCATCGGTCGCAACCGCTTCATTCGCAATGTTCTGATTGCCGCGGGCAATTCTGGTGATGCTGCATTTATTGAACAGTGCCAGATACTTAGTCAGGACGATTCACCAGACGTGCGCGGCATGGCGGTGTGGGCGCTATCAAGATTGATGGACAGGCAGAGCTTCAATGCCTACGCTTGCGCCCGTGCACCCGAGGGCGATTCGGACGTGCTGAACGAGTGGATGACAGCAGGAGTGTAAATGTCGCATCTGATGATTTTCGGGGCCGGATATTCCGGCGAAGCTATCGCCAGAGCACTCCAGACCGACATGGACCGCATTTCCGGCACGACGCGCAGCGAGGGCAAACTTTCCACGCTGCAGTGCCACGCCATCGCACCATATATCTTCACCGGCGAGACCATCGGTGACGAGTTGCGCGCCGAGCTTCAATCCGTGACGCATCTTGTGCAGTCCATTGCGCCCAGCACATTCGGCGATCCTTTGCTGCGGCTGAGCGAGGGCGGCCTGAAAAGCTTGATGCCGAACCTTGAATGGTGTGCATACCTCTCGACGGTCGGCGTCTATGGCAACCATGATGGCGCCTGGGTGGATGAGGACACGCTCTGTCGGCCCGTCTCGGTGCGCTCCAAAGAGCGGGTGGATGCCGAGAATGCCTGGGGCGAGGCCTGCAAGCAGGCTGACGTCAAGCTCTGCGTGCTGCGTCTCTCCGGCATTTACGGGCCGGGACGCAACGGGCTTATTAATCTCGAAAAAGGCACAGCGCGACGGCTGGTTAAGAAGGATCAGGTCTTCAACCGCATTCGCGTTGAAGATATCGGCGCGGTCACGGCGTTTCTGATCGAGCAGAAGGCAAGCGGCATTTTCAACGTAACAGACGACGAACCCGCCCCGCCGCAGGATGTTGTCACGTTCGCGGCCGGACTGATGGGTGTAGATCCGCCTGAAGAACAGTCTTTCGAGACCGCGCAACTGACCGAGATGGCGCGCTCCTTTTATGGCGAGAACAAACGGGTCTCCAACCGCAAGCTCAAGGCACTCGGTTTCGATTTTTCCCATCCTGACTATCGTCAATCCCTGCGTGAGATGTGGGATGCGGGCATCTGGCGAGATGAATAAATGTTCATATTGGATGCGGTGAAAAATCCATCCAAAGGCCCTTTTGGGGAATGTTTTAATCGCAATTGCGCCTAATTAACCATTTGTTAAAGTGCAATTTGGTTTAATTTTTCATGCATTGGAAAATTATTTCACAGGGATTTCGTGATCCGACTCCTGTTCGGCGCTTCACGCAATGGATTTTCGTTGCTCTTTGATTCCAAATGAATTTTTTGCGGAATCATCGAAAGCTATCCAAATTGCAGATCAGTTATATGATCACGAATGTTACAGACTGTAATACTTCGTGATTAGACCTCGGCCATTTTTCGCCATTTTTCCCACGCTCTACACTCCATCAATTGAATGAGCCTTAAGTTCATCGGCGCGGGGCCGAGTGTCAGGGAAGCACAGTTTGACGAATATTCGACGCATGACTATCGCGGCTGCAACTATAGCCGTCTGTTCCATCATGACTCCACTACAAGCCAATGCCGGCACCGGTTGCGGGGGCGCATCCTGGTATGCCTTGACCTCGAAGACTGCTTCGGGCGAACGGATGAACCCTTCCAACCTGACGGCTGCCCATCGCTCGCTGCGCTTCGGCACCAAGGTCAAGGTCACCAATGCCCGCAACGGCAAGGCTGTTGTGGTGCGCATCAATGATCGCGGCCCGTTCATCAAGGGACGTGTGCTTGATCTTTCCAAGGCAGCGGCCAAGGACATCGGCATGGTCAGCTCCGGCACGGCCAAGGTTTGCTACGAGATCATCGCGGCCAAGTAAGGTTCTTTAGTGAAATCTGCGCGAAGGCTTGCCCTCGCCACTATTCACGTCTACCTACCCGGACGAATTTGTGTGTGAGGTAGATTATGCGTTTGGGCGGGCGTTTGGCCGGGGCGATCGAAGTGTTGGCGGATATCGAAGCGCGCAGGCGCCCGGTGGCCGATGCACTGAAGGACTGGGGACTGGCGCACCGTTTCGCTGGTTCCGGCGACAGGGCAGCGATTGGCAACATCGTCTATGACGCCTTGCGCATGAAACTTTCCCACGCATGGGTGATGGACGACGATAGCGCAAATGCGCTGGGTTACGCCGTGATGCTGCGCCAATGGGGACAATCCGTCGAGCAACTGGCCGCCGAATTCGACGGCGACAAGTTTGCACCGGAGCCCCTGTCTGATGCGGCGGCATCTGCTTTTGCATCCCGCTCTCTGACCGATGCACCTGCCCACGTGCAGGGCGATATTCCCGACTGGGTGCAGGCTTCCTTCGAGGCGACCTTTGGCGAGAACTGGCTGCGCGAGGCGCAGGCACTGAACCTGCGTCCGACACTCGACCTTCGCGCCAATACGCTCAAGGCATCCCGCACAAAGGTCATCAAGGCGCTGGAAGATGCCAAGGCGCAGGCCACGCGCATTGCCCGCCACGGCGTGCGCATTGCCGCCGGTGAAGGCCCATCGCGGCTACCCAACGTGACCGCCGAATTGTCTTTCCAGAAGGGCTGGTTCGAGGTTCAGGATGAGGGTTCGCAGATCGTTGCCGATCTTGCCGGTGCGCAGGAAGGCGAACAGATCCTCGATTATTGCGCAGGCGGTGGTGGCAAAACGCTGGCCATGGCTGCAACCATGAACAACAAGGGCCAGGTTCACGCTTTCGATGCGGACCGCAAACGGCTTGCTCCCATCATAGAACGGCTGAAGCGCGCTGGCACCCGCAATGTGCAGGTGCATGATCGGGCCGAAAACCTCGAACGCTATCAGGGCAAATTCGACCGTGTGCTGGTAGACGCCCCCTGCACCGGCACCGGCACATGGCGCCGCCGCCCGGACACCAAATGGCGGCTGACGCAGCGCAATCTGGAAGAGCGCGTTGAACAGCAGGTTCAGGCGCTGGATCAGGCCAAGATGTTCGTGCGTCCCGGTGGCGAGCTGGTTTATGTGACGTGTTCTGTTCTGCCGGAAGAAAATGAGCGCCAGGTGCGTCGTTTCTGCGCGGAAAACCCTGAATTCTCCATTCGCTCCGGGCTTGACCGCTGGACCAGCATTTTCGGTGCAGACACCATCAAGCCGCATTCTTCCGACGGAGAGACTGTGACGCTGACCCCGGCCACCACAGATACGGACGGCTTTTTCTTTTGCGCGATGAAGCGCACGGCCTGATATCTTCGGTGCCATACGAAATGGTCTGACATGCTATCTCAAGCTGGCATGTCACCCTTGGAACATTTCTAAACTAGAATATTTGACACAAGTTTGTGATTGGTTCAGAACTCGCCATCACAGCCTCGTTACGAGTGGGCTGGATGAGGAGAGATAATGTTCCGCAAATCCATTTTGGGTGCCAGCCTGGCACTTCTGGCCGCTTCCGCGACATTCAGCGCAATTCCAGCCCGGGCCGCGACCGACACGGCCGCCGTGGTCAAGCATTATGCGGAACTGGGCTACGCCAAATATCAGGACTCGCTGCTGACAGCGCAGACGCTGGACAAAGCCATCGACGCGCTGATCGCAAGCCCGAGCGAAGCCAATCTGAAGGCTGCCCGCGAGGCATGGATCAAGGCCCGCGTGCCTTACCAGCAGACGGAAGTCTACCGCTTCGGCAACCCGATCGTTGACGAGTGGGAAGGCAAGGTCAACGCCTGGCCGCTGGACGAAGGCCTGATCGACTATGTCGACGGCTCCTACGGCACTGAAAGCGACGACAACGAACTTTACACCGCCAACATCATTGCCAATACCAAGCTCAAGGTTGGTGGCGAAGAGGTGGATGCCTCCAAGATCACGCCTGAGCTGATTCGCAGCCTTGCGGAAGCGGGCGAAGTGGAAGCGAATGTCACCACCGGTTACCACGCCATCGAGTTTCTGCTCTGGGGCCAGGATCTGAACGGCACCGGCGCAGGTGCGGGTAACCGCCCCTATACCGATTATGACGTGAAGAACTGCACCGGTGGCCATTGCGACCGCCGCGCGGAATACCTGAAGGCAGCATCCACGTTGCTGGTTGCCGACCTCAAGGAAATGGCTGATAACTGGGCGCCGGGCGGCGAGGCGGCGAAAGCTGTCGAGGCCGACCCGAAACAGGGCCTCACCGCCATCCTGACCGGCATGGGTTCTCTGTCCTATGGCGAGCTGGCGGGTGAGCGCATGAAGCTTGGCCTTCTGCTGCACGATCCTGAAGAAGAGCATGATTGCTTTTCCGACAACACCTACAATTCGCATCTCAACGACGCCATCGGCATCGCCTCGGCCTATACGGGTGAGTATACCCGCGTTGATGGCACAAAGCTGAGCGGACCTTCGCTCTCGCAGCTGGTTGCTGCAAGCGACAAGACGCTGGACGGCGAAATGCAGGCCAAGCTGAACAAGACGCTGGACGCCATGCATGCGATGGAAAAGCGCGGCCAGACCGTTGAAGCCTACGACCAGATGATCGGCGAAGGCAACAAGGATGGCAACGCCGTGGTGCAGGCTGCCATTGACGGGCTTCTGGACCAGACCAAGACCATCGAGCGCGTCATTGCTGCGCTTGATCTCGGCAAGATCCAGCTGGAAGGCTCAGACAGCCTTGACAGCCCGAACGCCGTCTTCAAATAGACCCGATCATGAGGCCGCGTGGATGACACGCGGCCTCCTATTCAAAAGCGTTGCAGGCGGACCATTTTGCGAAGAGCGCAATCTCTCAGATGCAGACATCACAGAGCTGATGCGGATCAGGCGCGGCCTGCCGGTTGCCTGTTATGAGATCGGCGCTCAGGCTCTGTCTCTCCGGCGTGCTGCTTGCTTTGGCCGCGGGCGGCATCGCCTTTGCCGAAGACGTGCCACGCCGCGACATAGCCCCCGATGACCTGAAACGTGTGCGTCAGGTCACGCAGCTCACCACTGATTTTTCCAAGGCAGAACCCTTCGAGGCCATGTCCGCCGGTGCAGCGACGACGACGGCAACGGTGGACCCCTTCTCGCAACCCTCAGCCAATATGGGCTTTGAGCGTGGGCAGGATTTCAAGCTGGGCAACGCGCTGTTTCAGAAGCTGTGGGTGTCCTCGCCATCGTCCACGCAGGCCTCTGACGGGCTGGGGCCGCTTTACAATGCGCGCTCCTGCCAGACCTGCCACATCAAGGATGGTCGCGGGCGTCCGCCTGTGGGCGGCGAAGATGCCGTTTCGATGTTTCTGCGGCTGGCACGCCCTGCCCGCACAGACGACGAGAGGGCTGCAATTCGCAGCCATGCGGTTGTGAACTTTCCCGACGCGACCTATGGCGGCCAGCTTCAGAACCAGGCTGTTCCGGGCTTGAAGGCTGAAGGAAAACTGTCAGTGACTTACGCCGAGCAAAGCGTGACCTTGCCGGGTGGCGAGGTTGTTTCGCTGCGCAAACCCTCCTACGGCATATCAGGGTTGAATTATGGGCCGCTTGGCGATGACACGACGCTTTCGCCCCGCATCGCGCAGCCGACCCTTGGTCTGGGATTGATCGAAGCCATTGCGGATGAGGATATTCTGGCGGGCGCCAGACCCGGTGGAGAGGTATCAGGAAGACCGGCATGGGTGCGCGACCACCGCAGCGGGGTGGTGAAGCTCGGGCGCTTCGGCTGGAAGGCGCAGAATGCCAGCGTGCGCGATCAGGCCGCCAATGCGCTATCGCACGATATCGGCATATCCTCACCCGATCTGCCCAATGCTTTTGGTGACTGCACGCAAAGGCAGGCGGATTGTCTAGCCCTGCCGACGGGTGTGCAGAAACGGCTGGGCGATGTGGAAGCGCCCTCCCCCGTGCTCGACCTCATGACCTTCTACACCGAAAATCTGGCTGTGCCTGCGCGCCGCAACGTGGATGATCCGGCTATGCTGCGAGGCAAGCAGCAGTTTTATCAGGCCGGATGCGCCGCCTGCCACACGCCGAAATTCGTGACGAAGCGCGATGCCGCAGACCCGCTGCATTCGTTCCAACTGATCTGGCCCTATTCGGATTTTCTGTTGCACGATATGGGCGAGGGTCTCAGCGACGGGCAGCAGGTGGGTGAGGCAAGCGGAAGCGAATGGCGCACGCAGCCGCTCTGGGGCATCGGCCTGACGCAAGCCGTGAATGGTAATGGCTTTTATCTGCATGACGGGCGGGCGCGCAGCCTGACCGAAGCGATTTTATGGCATGGTGGCGAGGCGCAAAAGGCGCGTGACGCCTTTGCTGCCTTGCAAAAGCCTGACCGGCAGGCTTTGCTGAGTTTTCTGGAGTCCCTTTGATGACAATAGCGATGCGACCCTCCCACATGCTTCTGCCGCTGGCCTTTCTGCTGAGCTTCGGCACGGCATTGGCGCAGGATGTGGAGCTGATGCCACCGCCGCCGCTTGACCCGGTCAAGATACGCTCGGTGATGACTAGGGCGGTCGATGGTTTCATCCGGCCCGGCTATGATGGTTTCCGCGATCGTGCCAAGGCGCTGGAAGGCAAGATGCAGGCGCTGTGTGCCGCACCTTCGGCAGACACGGTGACCGCTGCGAAAGCGGGCTTTACAGAGGCGGCAGGCGCATGGTCTGCCATCGAGATCGTGCGGGTTGGTCCCGTGATCGAACAGAACCGTTTTGAGCGTGTGCTTTATTATCCCGACAAGAAGGGCCTCGGCCTCAAGCAGGTGCAGAAATATCTTGTCGATAAGGACGAAAGCGTCACCACGCCACAAGGCCTGCGCGCAAAAAGCGTTGCGGCCCAAGGCTTCGGCGCGCTGGAATATGTTCTTTACGGCACCGGTGCAGATGACGCGCTGAAGCAGAAGAACAGCTTTCGCTGCCGATATGGCGCGGCCATTGCTGGTAACATTGCCAATATTGGCGTTGAGCTTTCCGACCTGTGGAATGCACCTGATGGCACGGCGAAACACTGGAAGGAGCCGGGGCCGGACAATCCGGTGTTCCGCGATGAGCGGGAAGCACTGGTGGCGCTGCTCGGCATTCTGGTGCACGCCTCCGAAGACATTCGCGACAAGCGCATCGAGACCTTTTACAAGGGGCCTGACAATGCGAAATTTCCGCGCACCGCGATCTATTTGCGCTCTGGCCTGACATGGATGAGCATTGGCACCAATATTGCTGCCGTGCAGCGCTTGATGCACACGGCGCAGATGAGCGATCTTTTGCCGCCGGATCAGCGTTCCATCATCGGCTCCATCGATTTCATCGCCAAGTCCATGGTCCGTGTTGCAGGCACAATCGAGCCTGACGTGGAAAAGGCACTTGCCGACGACAAGGAGCGCGCAAAGGTCGATTATATGCTGCTGAATGGCAAGGATATGATCTACCGCATCAACGACCAGTATGGTGGCGCCATCGGGCTCAGCTCCGGCTTTTCCTTTTCGGACGGAGACTGAACAGTGGCTCGCGACAAACGGCTGCTGATTGACCGGCGCAGCTTCATCAAGGCGGCAGGCGTGCCATTTCTGGCTGGCCTTGCGCCGCGGTCCCTCTATGCGCTTGAGCGAGCGGATGCGGTTTTTGCCTCGGCTTTCCGTGCCCGCGATGGCTCCTACGGGGTTGCGACGGTGACTGAAGCCGGAGAGATCGTTGAGCGCATGCCATTGCCAGCCCGCGCGCACGGCATGGCAACCAGCCACGTAACCGGGATGACGGTTGCCTTTGCGCGCAGACCCGGCACGTTTTTCATGGCGTTTGATCCGGCCCGAAAGCGCGAGCCCATCGTCATGCACACGCCTGAGAACCGGCATTTCTATGGCCACGGACAGTTCTCGCCTGACGGCTCCATTCTTTACGCCAGCGAGAATGACTTCGATCAGAATCGCGGCGTGATCGGTCTCTACGATGCGCGGGACGGCTTTCGACGCATCGGCGAATACAGTGCGCGGGGCATCGGCACCCATGACATGACCGTCAGCGACGATGGCAAGATGATCATCATCGCCAATGGTGGCATCGAGACCGATCCGGATTTCGGGCGCACCAAACTCAATATCGACACGATGGAGCCCTCGCTGGTGCTGCTAGATGCCGCAACGGGGCGACTGATACAGAAACATGGCCTTGCCAAGAACCTGAGCCAGCTTTCAACCCGCCATGTGGATCTTGGCCGTGACGGGCGCATCTGGTTTGCCTGCCAGTATGAAGGCCCACGCAATGCTCTGCCGCCGCTGATCGGGCATTTTTCCAAAGGCGACGATCTCAAATTCCTCGATCTGCCTGAGGAGACGACGACACGGCTGGCGAACTATGTCGGCGCGATTGCCGTGAACAGGCGGGATGGCGTCATCGGCGTCACATCGCCCAACGGCAATGTGGCGGTGACGTTGGATGAGAAGACCGGCAAGGTTTTGCGCGAAACTACGTTGAGTGAAGCGGCGGGTGTGGCGGCGGCGCCGCATGGCGTCGTAACATCATCCTATAACGGACATTTCGGCACGGCGACGAGCCTTGTGGCCTGGGACCAGCATATCGTGAGGCTTGCCGGGTGAATTGGCTGACGGCACTGGAACCAAAGCATTTTCTGTGCATTTCATGGTCCATGAAGAAGCCCCTCGTCTACATCGCTTTCATCGTTGCCGTCGTTGCCATTGGTGCGCTTATTGGCATGAACAATGTTCCGGGGGCTTGGTATCAAACCCTGAACAAACCATTTTTCAACCCGCCGAACTGGATCTTCGGGCCGGTGTGGACGGCTCTCTACGTGATGATCGGCATTGCCGGTGCACGCACATGGCTGAAAAGCCGCATGGGCGGGCGCATGCAGCTGTGGGGCAGCCAGATGCTGCTCAACTTCATGTGGTCGCCAATCTTCTTCACCATGGAAAGCCCCGTTGGCGCGCTCATCCTCATCGTACCCATGCTGATCTGCGTCATCGCCTTCATCATCATGACGGCGACGCGGGACCGGCTTTCCATGTGGCTTTTCGTGCCCTATGCGGCGTGGGTGGCCTTTGCCACGCTTTTGAACGCCAGCATCGTTTATCTGAATTAACCGTCTCACGCCCTTGCCTTGCGGTCTGTCGCACGCCATGTTTTGACAAAGACAAGGAGAGGCAGGGGAATGGATTTCATCGATCCCGGCGATTTTCGCCAGCGGATAGAAAAGAGCTTCGCGCGCCAGGGCGTCGTTCAGGCTATCAAGGCCGAGATTTCGCGCATTGAGCACCGGCTAGTGGAAATCGAACTGCCATTTCACCGCAAGCTGACGCAGCAGCACGGCATTTTGCATGCCGGTGTGATTGCCGCTGCCCTTGATACAGCCTGCACCTATGCCGCCTACACCATCATCGAACCCGATGCCTCCTTGCTGACAATCGAATTCAAGGTCAACCTCATGTCTCCAGGCCGGGGCGAGCGGTTTCTGTTTCGTGGTGAAATCACCAAGCCCGGCAGCAACATCATCGTGGCCGATGGCCGTGCCTATGCGCTCTCCGACGGCCCTGCCAAGCTGATCGCCTCCATGACCGGCACGATGATGGTGATGAAGGGACGGGAAGGTTTTGAAGAATGAGTTTTGAGATTGTAGACGTGGCGGGCAAGCGGCTGTTGTTCGTTATGGCAGCGGATGCCGAATATGGACCTCACCTGCAGGCCCGCTTCAAGCCGTTGATGGCGGGTGTCGGACCGGTGGAAGCGGCTGTGACGCTGGCCTCGACCCTCGCAAGACTTCAGGCGGACAATGCCCTGCCTCACCTGGTCATCTCCCTCGGCTCGGCGGGATCTCGCACACTGGAGCAGGCCGAGGTCTATCAGGCCACTTCCGTGTCCTACCGGGATATGGATGCGTCTGCCTTCGGCTTTGAGAAAGGCCGCACGCCGTTTCTCGATCTGCCTGCCGAAATTTCGCTACCCTTGCAAATTCCAGGCATCGCTGGCGCCCGACTTTCCACGGGCGCGAATGTCGTCTCGGGTGCCGCCTATGACACTGTCGATGCCGATATGGTGGAGATGGAGACGTTTGCTCTGCTGCGGGCCTGCCAGCGTTTCGATGTTGCGCTGATCGGTCTGCGTGGCATATCGGATGGCAAGGCGGATGTGCACCATATTTCTGACTGGACCGCCTATCTGCATGTGATCGACGAGAAACTGGCGCAAGCGGTGGACAGGCTCTGCCGCGCCGTGGAAGATGGCAGCATTTCGCTCTGAACCACTTGCCTGATGGCGCAATTTCTGGCTTTTCAGGCCATATCACGGGTTGCCTAAAGCACCGTATTTCTTTAAAGGCTCGCCATGACCCAGATAGCCCATCCCGACAGCATCCTCATCATCGATTTCGGCAGCCAGGTGACGCAGCTTATTGCGCGCCGTGTTCGCGAGGCCGGAGTTTATTGTGAAATCCATCCGTTCCAGAACGCAAGCGATGCGTTTGAGACGCTGAAGCCGAAGGGCGTGATTTTCTCCGGCGGCCCGGCATCGGTCACGGCAGAGGGAAGCCCGCGCGCACCGCAGGCGGTGTTCGATTCCGGGATCCCGATCCTCGGTATCTGCTATGGCCAGCAAACGCTGTGCACGCAGCTGGGCGGCACGGTTGAAGGCGGACATGCGGCAGAATTCGGCCGCGCTGATATCGAGATCAAGAAGGCAAGCCCGCTGTTTGATGGCTTCTGGGATGTGGGCAATCGTTACCCCGTCTGGATGAGCCATGGCGACCGCGTAACGCAACTGCCGCATGGTTTCGAAGTGGCCGCGACATCCGAAAACGCGCCATTTGCCATCGCCGTCAATGAAGAGCGCCGCTACTACACCACCATGTTCCACCCGGAAGTGATGCACACGCCTGATGGCGCAAAGCTTCTGTCCAACTTCGTGCACAAGATCGTCGGCCTGAAATCCGACTGGACCATGGCCGCCTACCGCGCCGAGATGATCCGCAAGATTCGTGAGCAGGTGGGCAGCGAGCGCGTGATCTGCGGCCTTTCCGGCGGCGTGGATTCCTCCGTTGCAGCCGTTCTCATTCATGAGGCTATCGGCGACCAGCTGACCTGCATTTATGTTGACCACGGCATGATGCGCATGGGCGAAAGCGATCAGGTTGTGGGCATGTTCCGCGACCATTACAACATTCCGCTGGTGCATGTGGACGCCTCCGACCTGTTCCTGACGGAACTGGCTGGCGTTTCCGACCCGGAAGTGAAGCGCAAGACCATCGGCCGCCTTTTCATCGAGACATTCGAAGCCGAAGCCGCCAAGATCGCCTCCGACGGCAAGGGCGCACCGGCGTTTCTGGCGCAGGGCACGCTCTATCCAGACGTGATCGAAAGCGTGTCCTTCTCCGGCGGTCCGTCTGTGACCATCAAGAGCCACCATAATGTCGGCGGTCTTCCAGAGCGCATGAACATGAAGCTGGTGGAGCCGCTTCGTGAACTGTTCAAGGATGAAGTGCGCGCGCTTGGCCGCGAGCTTGGCCTGCCCGAAAGCTTCATCGGTCGCCACCCCTTCCCCGGCCCGGGCCTTGCCATCCGCTGCCCCGGCGTCGTGACACGCGAAAAACTCGACATTCTGCGCAAGGCAGACGCCGTCTATCTCGACGAAATCCGCAAGGCCGGTCTCTACGACACGATCTGGCAGGCTTTTGCCGTGCTGTTGCCGGTTCAGACCGTTGGCGTCATGGGCGACTACCGCACCTATGACTTCGTCTGCGCGCTGCGCGCCGTGACCTCCGTGGACGGCATGACGGCAGACTTCTACCCCTACGACATGAACTTCTTGGGACGTGCGGCAACCCGCATCATCAACGAAGTCAAGGGCATCAACCGCGTCGTCTATGACGTGACGAGCAAGCCACCGGGCACGATCGAGTGGGAATAATCCGCTTTTGATGCCAGATATTACCGGGTTTCGTCTGAAGACGGAGCCCGGTTTTTTTTGACTTCATGTCAGACTTGTCAGTCGCGCCGGACGAGCATCGATATTTGCTGTGGCGGTCGAAAGCGGAAAATTGTGGGAATTGGTTGATGCTGGGCATCTGAAAGCAACTGCGATGCGACGGGGTGGTCGCGTGTGTCGCATGTTCATCGTCGGGCGATTGCGCATCATGCGCGATGCAGCCTCAAAGAATGCGGTGAAATCCACCGCGTGTGGATGAGGGCAAATGCGCCTCATACCAAGGCGAGGCAATGGCGCCTCGCCAGCAGACTTGAGAGATTAGAGCTGTACCTTGTCGAAAGCCTGACGGTCGATACCGAGTGCGTCGAGGTCTGCGCCAGCAGGCTTGCGGTGGGAGCGAACAGCTGCAGAAACGGCCAAAGCTGCGCCGAAAACTGCAAATGTTTCGCCAAAAAACTTACGGGATGTCTTAGCAACGTTACGCATGTGCGTCTCTCCTTGTGATGCTGATCAATATGAGCATTTAAGCGATTTCGCACAACTCATGATTTAGCAGCCGAGCCATGCAGCTTAGCTCGAACTCGTTTGAATGACTGACCCACTAAATATGCATAGCTGAGGGCCATTTGATCGTGGCTGATTTCTTGATATGTCCATTTCAGCAATGCGGAGGACGGCGTGATGGTCACGATTTACGGCATCAAGAACTGCGACACGATGAAGAAGGCGCGCACCTGGCTTGAGGCTGCCGATATCGCCTACACATTCCATGATTACAAAACCGCAGGCATTGATGCTGTTCACCTGAATGCTTGGTGCGATGCTGCCGGTTGGGAAACAGTGCTGAACCGCGCAGGCACGACGTTCAAGAAGCTGGATGAGGCGGATAAGTCCGATCTGACCCGCGAAAAGGCGATCGCGCTGATGCAGGCGCAGCCCTCCATGATCAAGCGTCCCGTGCTGGAAGCGAAAGGCAAGATCACGGTTGGCTTCAAGCCCGAGATCTACGCTACGCTGTTCGGTTAGGCTGCCCCATGTCAAAAACCACCCGCGCAACCCAGCTGCTGACCAAGGCCGGTATTTCCTTCACCACCGTTGCCTATGACTATGATCCGAATGCCGAGCGGATCGGGCTGCAGGCGGCGGAAGCCATTGGCGCCGAGCCGCATCTGGTGCTGAAAACGCTGATGGCAGAGGTGGATGGCAAGGCTGTCTGCGTTGTCGTGCCCTCCGACCGCGAGGTCAGCATGAAAAGGCTGGCGGCGGCGTTTGGCGGCAAATCCGCCCATATGATGAAGCCCGCGGATGCCGAGCGGGCAACCGGATATCATGTCGGAGGCATCAGCCCCTTCGGCCAGAAAAAGCAGGTGCCGACCGCGATCGAAATACAGTCCATGGGCCATGATCTGGTGTACATGAATGGCGGCCAACGCGGGTTGCAGGTGCGCCTTTCACCCAAAGATGCGCAGTCGGTTTTGAAGGCGCTTGCCGTGCCGCTTGTGACGGATTAGCACAAAGACGGTTGGCTTTCGCGACGAATGGGCTATGTTTTGCGCCTCGCAATAAAGACATTGAAGGCGTACCATGACAGTCTCCCCCATCGATCCCGTCAAACTCGAAAAGCTGGCCGAAGTGGCCATCAAGGTCGGGCTGCAACTGCAGAAGGATCAGGATCTGGTCATCACCGCACCGCTTGCCGCGCTGCCGCTGGTGCGATTTTTGACCAAGCATGCCTATATGGCTGGCGGCGGTCTGGTGACGGCCTTCTACTCAGACGAAGAAACGACGCTCGCCCGTTACAACCATGCCAGCGACGCCAATTTTGATCGCGCTTCCGGCTGGCTCTATGAAGGCATGGCCAAGGCCTATGCCAATGGCGCTGCCCGCCTTGCGATTTCAGGCGACAACCCGATGCTGCTGGCGGATGCGGACCCGGCCAAGGTGGCGCGGGCCAACAAGGCCAACTCCACCGCCTACAAGCCAGCTCTTGAGAAGATTTCCAACTTCGACATCAACTGGAACATCATTTCCTATCCCAACCCTTCCTGGGCAAAACAGGTGTTCCCCGGCATTCCCGAGGATGAAGCGGTACAAAAGCTGGCGGATGCGATTTTCGCGGCATCTCGTGTGGATCTTGCCGATCCGGTTGCGGCCTGGGCTGAGCACAACGCCAATCTTGCCAAGCGCTCCTCGTGGCTGAACGGCGAGCGCTTCGCCTCGCTGCACTTCACCGGCCCCGGCACGGATGTGACGATTGGTCTTGCGGATAATCACGAATGGCATGGCGGCGCGTCCATGGCAAAGAATGGCGTGACCTGCAACCCCAACATTCCAACCGAAGAAGTGTTCACCACGCCGCATGCGCTGCGGGTGAACGGATATGTGTCCAGCACCAAGCCGCTGTCGCATCAGGGCACGTTGATTGACGATATCAGGGTGACATTTGAGGAAGGTCGCATTGTGGAAGCCAAGGCTTCCAAGGGTGAGGCCGTGCTGAATAAGGTTCTGGACACGGATGAAGGTGCGCGACGCCTGGGCGAAGTGGCGCTGGTGCCGCATTCCTCGCCGATCTCGGCCAGCGACATTCTGTTCTACAACACGCTGTTTGACGAAAATGCGTCCTGCCACATCGCGCTTGGCCAATGCTATTCCAAGTGCTTTATCGATGGCGCAACGCTGACGCAGGATCAGATCAAGGCGCAGGGCGGCAATTCCAGCCTGATCCACATCGACTGGATGATCGGCTCCGACAAGGTCGATATTGACGGTGTCAGAGCCGATGGCTCGAAGGTGCCAGTCATGCGCAAGGGCGAATGGGCCTGAGCATTCAGCGCGGTGCCTGACTTTTCTGGCTGAGCCAGACGCTCGATAGCACCATGATGAAGCCAGCGATCTGCGCTGGCGCGAGGTTTTGACCCAGCGCCAGCCAGCCCAGAAGCGTTGCCGTGACCGGGCTGAGGAAGCCCAACGATGCCGCCGCCGATGGCTCGATGCGCGCCAGACCTCTGAACCACAGAAGGTATGTGAAGGCAGCTCCGATCAAACCGAGATAGGCCAGACCCAGCACGTTCTCCGCGCTCAGTTCGGGCAAGGCCGGCTCGAAAAACAACGCCACCGGCACGAGCAAAAGACCACCTGCTGCCAGTTGCCAGGCGGTGAAGGTGAGGTTTGAGACCGGCGGCTGCCATTTGCGCGTCAAAACCGTGCCGAAGGCCATCGACACGGCACCTGCAAAAGCTGCCGCGACGCCTAAGGGATCCAGCGCCGCCTGAGGCGTCAAAACCAGACATGCGACGCCAGCGATACCGACGAAACCGGCCGCAACGGTGAGCGAGCGGATGGGGCGCGCCAGATAAATCCGTGAAAGCGCGATGACGATCAATGGCTGCACGGCGCCAACGGTAGCCGCCACACCGCCCGGCAGGCGGTAAGCTGCCATGAAAAGCATGACCCAGAAAAATGCGAAGTTCAACGCGCCGAGAACAAACACCCGGCCCCACCAGATGCCATCCGGCAGCCTGCGCACAAGGACCAGCAAGAGCAACCCGGCAGGCAGCGCGCGCAACATAGCGACGTGCATGGGATATCCCTGCGGAAGAAATTGCGTCGTGACGTAATAGGTGCTGCCCCAGATGGCTGGGGCAATTGCGGTCATGGCAATATCGATACTGTGGCTAAATTTTTTCTTCATTTCAAGATTCTCGACTTCAAGACAAATCGACACTATGCCATTTTATCTTGACGTCAAGATATCCAATGATATTTCTAATCCATGAATGAAGCGCCCGCACCTGACCATGTCGACAAGATTCTCGCCCAATGGAAAAGGGAGCGACCTGACCTTGATGTTGCGCCAATGGGTCTTATCGGCCGACTGCACCGGCTGACGACCCACCTTGGCCGCGAGATCGAGGCCGTGCTGATGCAACATGGATTATCAATATCCGCGTTCGATGTGATGGCCACCTTGCGGCGGGCGGGCGCACCCTACCAGCTCTCACCCGGCGAGTTGCTCGCCATGACCATGGTCAGTTCCGGCACCATGACAAACCGTATCGACCAGCTGGAAAAAGCAGGTCTTGTGCAGCGGATCAACAATCCGCAGGACCGCCGTAGCGTGCTGATTGCCCTGACCGACAAGGGATTTGCCATTGTCGATGTGGCCGTGACGGCGCATGTCGCGAACCAGCACAGACTGCTTGCGGAGGTGAGTGAGAACGACCGGCTCGAACTTGACCGGCTCCTCATGTTGTTTTTAGCAAGGATCGAGTGAGAGGCGATGGGTTTCAGCTCACCATCCTGATCTCACACGCTAAAACAGAGTCCCCTGATCGACAGGACCTGATGAGCCTGGTTTGGCAGGCTTCTTCTTCGGCGCTGGAGGTGCCCCTTCTGCGGGTGGGGTATCGGAACCACCGGCGACGGCGGAGACGCGACCATCGGCGAACTCCATCGAGACCACAGCACCTGAAACGACGGAAGCGGCGCGGGTGAGCGGACGGTTGTCCTCATCGAGAATGACCGCATAGCCGCGTTTCAGCACATTCTTGTAAGACAGGGATTGCAGGATGCGATCATGGGCGGCGATGCCGGCGCGGTTTTGCGACATACGATTGAGCACGGCGGTATCGGCACGGCGGGTGGCACTGGCCACCTTTTCTTTCTGGCGATCTAGTTGGCCCAGAAGGCGTGCGGGAAGAGCGCGCAGGGCGGAGTCCGACGACGACACGCGCGATTGCGCCTGCAGCAGGCGGCGTTCCACCAAGCCTTCGGCGCGCTGCATCCGCTCCTGAATGCGCTGGCGCTGCTGCTTGAGGCCGTGACCCAGCACGTCAGGGCGCAGACCGGAGGCGGTCAGCTCGAAACTGCGGCGCTTGTTGAGCGTGTTCAGCTCCAGACCGCGACCGAGACCGCTGGCTGACTCATCAAAACGGCGCCGCGGCAGAGCAAGCAGTTGGTCCAGCGAAGGAATGGCGCGCACCAGCGCCCGCACGCCCTGGCGACGATTGTCCATCTGGCGCGACATGGAGCCGGAAAGACGAGCAGACAGGCCCGCCAGTTGCGCCTCCAGATCTGCCCGCACCGGCACGGCCATTTCGGCAGCGCCGGTTGGCGTGGGCGCGCGCACATCGGCTGCATGGTCGATCAGCGTTGTGTCAGTCTCATGTCCGACAGCCGAGATAAGCGGTATCTGGCTTTCGGCGGCTGCACGCACAACGATCTCATCGTTGAAACTCCAGAGATCTTCCAGACTGCCGCCGCCACGGGCCACGATCAACACATCAGGGCGGGGAATAGAGCCGCCGACCTCTAGCGCGTTAAAACCTCTGATGGCGTTGGCCACCTCTTCGCCCGAGCCCTCACCCTGCACCTTGACCGGCCAGACCAGCACATGCACGGGGAAACGATCGGAAATACGGTGGAGAATATCGCGGATGACGGCACCTGTCGGCGAGGTGACGACGCCGATGACCCTTGGCATATATGGCAGGCGACGTTTGCGGGCCTGATCGAACAGGCCCTCCGCTGCCAGCTTGCGGCGGCGCTCTTCCAGCAGCGCCATCAAGGCACCTGCGCCGGCAGGCTCCAGGCTTTCAATGACGATCTGGTATTTGGACGAGCCGGGGAAGGTGGTGATCTTGCCGGTGGCGATGACCTCCATACCCTCTTCCGGGCGGAATTTGAGCTTGGAGAAGCTGCCTTTCCAGATGACGGCATCGATGCGCGCGCGGTCATCCTTCAGGGAGAAATAGGCATGGCCGGACGTGTGCTGGCCGCGATAACCCGAGATTTCACCGCGCACCCGCACTTGATCAAAGGCGGTTTCCACCGTTCGCTTGATGGAGCCGGAAAGCTCCGAAACAGAAAATTCTGCGAGATTGGTGAGAGGCTGGCTAAAAATATCGCTCATGCCCGTTTCTAACCCATGAGCCGCGATTCGCAAATCGACTTGATGACGCCGATTTGACAATTTCACGACGAATAAATTTCACAAATTTGTAACAATCTGGTATTTTAGCAATTGGACGTGCATGAATGGAGGAGAATAAGGGTTTTTGAGGATGACGGTGCCTTTCCTCAAGCCCTCTGGAGGAGGAGCGGCATCATGGTATTTATTCTTGGAATCTGTCTCGGCGTAGCTGCGCTTGCGCTGCGCTCAATGACTGTAATTGCAGCGACTGGCACGTTGATTGCCATCGCATTTGGTGTCGCCGCACTTGTTTCCGCGTCAGGCGTGCACATCATATCGCTGCTCATTGCGCTTGCTGGTTACAATGTTGGCATTGGAGGTGCCATCGGCGTATTCATGGTCTTGCGCGGACTGCGTACAGCTTAAAAAGCTTCTGCGCGTTGCCCTGCTCCTATAGTGTCCGTTTCAACGATTTGAGACGGGGCTATGACGCATGAGCATACTGACATTCATTCTGATGAACGCCGCTTTCATGGCGATTGACGGCGCGATGGTGGTCGTGATCTCGAATGCCACAGCTTTGTCCATCGGCCACGCTCGTCTCATCAGCTGCACGATCACGCTTGTTGTGATTGGCGTCTCGATAGCCCGGCTTGTGCCACAGAGCGCCTCAAGCGACGGCCCCAGCCGGACGCTGGCTGCCATTATCAGCGCGCTGGCCAGCGGTCTGAGTTGCGGGCTTTTCATCCTCATCCTCAGCCGAAATCCAATGCTGCAATGGCTGGCCGCTTTCGCCGCCAGCGCATTTGCAAGCCTGATTTTCGCATCCCTTGCCTATAGGCGCGCGCAGAGGCGTTAAACCGTTTCCCATCCATCCTTTTCAGCGGCGCGGTAGATGGCATCGATGAAGCGTTGGCTGTTTTTCGAGCTTTCCAGCGACACGACTTCCGCATCTGCGCCACTTGCTGCGGCTGCGAAGGCTTCAATCTCACGGCGATACTGGCGGCTGTCCTGAAAACGGAAAATCTGGGACTGGCCATGGCTCTGGTTGGTAAGTTCAACCTCCTCGGCACCCCAGCGATCTGCGTTGAAGGGAGATTTTACCTCGATATAGCCTTCCGTGCCGTGCAGAACCATGAGCTGACGGGCGGCAAGCTGGGTCGAGATATAGAAGCTGAGTTCGAAATCACCGAAATCCGCCTTCACGCTGGAATAGATATCCGTGCCGAAGACAGGGTCGCGCTCGACCACCGCCTGAACCCGCTTCGGCTCCTTGCCGGTGACAAAGCGCGTGGTGATGGTTGGGTAAACGCCGATATCCGGCAATGCGCCGCCGCCCAGTTCCGGAATGTTGCGCATATTGGCCGGATCACGGTTGAAATAGGTGAAAGACCCCTGGATGTGTTTAAGCGTGCCGATGGCACCGGAAGCGAGCAGTTCCCGCACCTTCAGCCACACGGGCGTGTAGGTCACCATATAGGCTTCCGAGATCAGCACCTTGTTGCGGTCCCGGGCGGCAATCAGGCTGTCAATTTCGTCTGCCTTCAACGCAATGGGCTTTTCGCACAGCACATGCTTGCCTGCATCTGCCGCCTTGATGGACCACTCCACATGCTGGGCGGTTGGCAGCGGAATATAGACGGCATCGATAAGGTCGGATGCCAGCATGTCCTCATAGGAACCGAAGGCGTGAGGCACGGAGAAACGGTCAGCCAATGCCCGCGCCTTGGTGACATCGCGGCTGGCGATGGCGGTAACAACGGCATTTTCCGCATCCTGAATAGCGGGAATGACCAACTCCCGACCAATCTTCGCCGTCGACAAAATTCCAAAACGCAGCATACAAACCTCCACAATGTTGGGCGGCACCTTATCACGCTCTGATCCGCGTGCAACATGTCCACGCGCCATGAACCATCATGGCTGAAAATGTCCGCTCTTCGGCGCTTCCGTTTCTTTCGTCTTTCTATTGAAGGCTCAATACTGTAATTCCAAGAAATCGGAGATACATGAAATGTCCCATGCGAAGACAGCGCTTCTGGTGATCGATGTGCAACAGTCCTTTCGGCACGCCCCTTATTTCGATGAAAGCGGCCTGCCCGCCTTTCTCGCCGCTCAGCAGAAACTGATCGATGGCGCGCAGACCGCTGCCATTCCCATCATCCAGATTTTCCACGTCGATGGCGACCGCGCCTTTGCTGAGGAGAGCGGCCTCATCCGCGCGCTCGATGGCATCACGATCAACCCGACAGTCACGTTCCGCAAGAACCGCCATTCAGCATTTGTTGGCACGGAGCTTGATGCATGGCTGAAGAGCCACGGCATCGATCGGCTGATCGTTTCAGGCATTCGCACCGAGCAGTGCTGCGAGACCACCACGCGGCACGGTTCCGATATGGGCTATGTGGTTGATTTCGTGACCGAGGCGACGCTGACATTTCCGATGACGCATACCTCTGGCACGGTGTTTTCGGCAGAGGATATCGCCAAGCGCACCGAACTGGTTCTCGCTGACCGTTTCGCCCGCATCACCACCGTAGACGGTGCCTTGCAGGCAGACCAAGACGCCGCATGATGACCGATGGCGGCGCGCGACCAAAAATCATACCGGTTTTCGTGGTGCTGCCGCCACAAACGCTGCTGCTGGATGTTGCAGGCCCACTGGAGGTGCTGCGCTACGCCAACCAGGAGCAGAATGCTGTTCAGTTCGATTGCAGATATGTTGCAGCAAGCCCGACCCAGACGACGACCATAGGGCTTTCAATATCTGGGCTGGAGGGATTGCCTGAAACGCTGCCTGAAAACGCTTTTGTCATCATCTCAGGCGGCTCGCTTCTGGAAACCGTCCAAGGCAGCCCACGGCCGGAGCGGCGTTCTCTGGCGGACTGGCTGCGGGGATGTGTGCGAAGCGATACCATAGTCGTTTCCATCTGCTCGGGCGCGCTGATTGCCGCCGAAGCAGGGCTTTTCGATCATCGCCACTGCACTACCCATGCCGACTGCATGGATGAATTGCGGCGGATTGCGCCGCTGGCCTATGCGGTGAGCAACCGATTGTTCGTGGAGGATGGGCGCTGCTTTTCCAGTGCTGGCATAACCACCGGCATCGACCTTCTGCTCCACATTGTTTCAGGGCTGACCAGCCCGGCCATCGCCTCCCGCATTGCCCAGATCATGGTCATTTACATCAGGCGGACCGCCAATGATCCGCAAATCTCTCCATGGCTCTCAGGGCGAAACCACATCCACCCTTCCGTTCACAGGGCGCAGGATGCAATCGTTGCCAACCCCGCCGCCGAGTGGTCACTGGGGAAACTTGCCGATGTAGCCCATTTGAGCGAGCGCCATCTCTCCCGGCTGTTTCGGGAACATACGGGGCTGAGCGTGGTGGACTATATCAACCTGATGCGCGTCAATCTCGCGGCTGATATTCTGGCGCATTCCCGGCTGGACATGGAGGCCGTGGCGGAACGATCCGGCTTTGCATCTGCCCGCCATCTTCGCCGTGTCTGGCAGCAGCACCATGCGCAAACGCCCAGTTCTTTCCGAACGCTTTCGTCCTGATCGTCCTTTTCATCACAGGCGCGAGGGACAGGCATCAACGAAATTCAATGGTTATGCCGTGGGCCGCTTGATAGTGTCGCGCCGATCATAAAAGCAAAGGGAGTATTGTCCGTGGAGAAACGTGCGCTTGGCCGAACCGGCCTTTCCATCGCCCCCATCGTGTTTGGCGGAAACGTGTTTGGCTGGACTGCGGATGAGAAGACCTCCTTTCAGTTGCTGGACGCCTTTTTCGATGCAGGCTTCAACACCATCGACACGGCGGATGTGTATTCCGCATGGGTGCCGGGGCATGAGGGTGGCGAATCCGAGACCATTATCGGCAAATGGCTGAAAACGGGCAGCGTTGCCCGCGACAAGGCGATCATCGTTTCCAAGGTCGGCTATGACAAGGGCCTCAAGCCGCAATGGATTGAGCAAGCCGTCGAGGCATCGCTGCGCCGTCTGCAGACTGACTACATCGACCTTTATCTGGCGCATAAGCCGGATGCCGAAACCCCCATCGAAGAGACGCTTGCCACTTTCACAAAGCTGAAAGAGCAGGGCAAGGTTCGCGCCATCGGCTGCTCCAATTATGATGCACCTGAGTTGCAGGCAGCACTGGATGTGTCTTCCAAAACGGGGCTTGCCCGCTTTGATGTCGTTCAGCCTGAGTATAATCTCTACACACGCGAGAGATTCGAAGGGCCGCTTGCGGACCTTTCGCTGAAGGAAGATATCGGCGTCATCAACTATTACAGCCTTGCGGCCGGGTTCCTCACCGGTAAATACCGCAGCAAGGCCGACACGGAAGGTGTTGCCCGTTCCTACCGCGTGGGTGATTACGTCAATGCGCGTGGCCTTGAAATTCTGGGTGCCATGGACACGATCGCCGCGCAAACAGGCGCAAAGCTTGCCGATATCGCGCTGGCCTGGCTGTTGCGCAAACAGGCCGTCACCGCGCCCATCGCAAGCGCCACCAGCCTTTCGCAACTGGAGAGCTTCAAGCGCGCTACGGAACTGAAATTGACCGACGACATGGTCGCCCTTCTCGACAAGGCAGGTGCATGATGAAGCCAGAGATTCGTGACGCACTCCCTGAAGATAAGGTGGATTGGCTGAAACTGTGGAACGATTATCTTGCCTTCTATAGTGTCGATCTTGCCGACGATGTGACAGACCACACATGGGCGCGCATTGTTGACCCCGCTTCGCGCGTGTCTGCGCGCCTTGCCATTGTGGATGGGCAAGTGGCCGGTTTTGCCATCCATCACTTCCATGATTCCACCTGGGTCAAGACACCGGACTGCTATCTGGAAGACCTGTTTATCGACAGCAGCATTCGCGGCAAAGGCATCGGGCGGGCGCTGATTGATGATCTCATTGCCATCTGCCGGGATAAGGGCTGGTCACGCCTCTATTGGCACACCAATGAAGACAATGAGCGCGCGCGCAAGCTCTATGACAGCTATGTCGAGAGTGATGGCCATATTCGCTACCGCATCAAGTTCTGACGCGGAAAAAATCCACGAAAGCCCTCAACGCCGGTCGCATTTGCTGGCGTGAGGGATAATAGATGTAAAAGCCGTCGAAGGGAGCGCACCAGTCTTCCAGCACACGGATCAGACGGCGCTCTCTGATATCGTCTTCGATGCGCTGCTCGAACACGAAGGCCAGCCCCGCACCATCAATGGCTGCCGAGCGGATAAGGCTTTGATCGGAGAGGATCAGCGGTCCCTGAACATCCACCACCAGCGGCTTGCGATCCTTCTCCAACTCCCAGCGATAGATGAGCCCGCTTGAAAAGCGGCGGCGAATGCAGCGATGTTGCATGAGATCGCGCGGATGCTGCGGTATCGGGTGATGGTCGAAATAGGCCGGTGAGCCGACGATGGCGCCGCATAACGGGCCGCTGGCGCGAACCGCAATCATATCCGCTTCCAGATTTTCACCCAACCGCAAACCCGCATCGAAGCCCTTGGCCACAATATCCTCGAAGCGATCATCGGTGGAGATTTCCAGCGCAATATCCGGATAGCGGCTGAGAAATTCCCCAAGCCTTGGCACGATGATATCTTCCGCCGCCAGCCGTGGCATGGTGATGCGCAACGGCCCGGCGGCGCGTCCACCCTGCTCAGCCAGTGCGCCGATGACGGCATCGATATTGGCGAGCGCAGGTGCCAGTGTTTCAAGCAGCCTGCGACCTTCCTGCGTGGGCGAAACGCTGCGTGTGGTGCGGTGAAGCAGGCGCAAGCCGAGGCTGAGTTCCAGTGACGACACGGCATGGCTGACAGCGGACGGCGCAATGCCTAGCTCTGCGGCAGCCTTGCGGAAGCTCAGGCCTTCGGCCACGGCGGCAAGAACAGCCAGTTGTGAAAGTTGGACGCGGTTCATTGTTCGAAATAATAGAACAAGCTGAGGCGAATTGCAGCAGTTATTCTGGCCTTCACGAGACGCTATCTTACAGCATGCCCTTGATGACAAGGTGGCTCCCTAGGGAAGGACATTCCAATGCAAAACAGAATTCTCGGCAAAGATCTCACCGTTTCCGCCCTCGGGCTTGGCTGCATGGGCATGAGCCATGCCTATAGCCCCTCTGCGGATGAGAGCGCATCGATTGCGACGCTTCACCGGGCGGTGGAACTGGGGGTTACATTCTTCGATACGGCGGAGGTTTATGGCCCCCACACCAATGAGGTGCTGGTTGGTAAGGGCCTGAAGCCGCTTCGGGACAAGGTGACCATAGCCACCAAATTCGGTTTCAAGATCGATACCAGCAAGTCTGGCAGGCAGATGATGGAGGGAACCGACAGCACGCCGAAAAATGTGCACGCGGTTGCCGACGCCTCGCTGAAACGGTTGGGCGTCGATGTGATCGATCTGTTCTACCAGCACCGGGTTGATCCCAATGTGCCCATCGAAGACACGGTCGGCGCAATGGCCGAACTGGTTCAGGCTGGCAAGGTGAGATATCTGGGGCTTTCGGAAGCCAATGCCGGAACGATCCGCAAGGCGCATGGCACCCACCCGATCACCGCACTTCAGAGCGAATATTCGCTGTGGACGCGCGACGTGGAGACCAATGGCGTGCTGGATACCTGCCGCGAACTGGGGATTGGCTTTGTGCCGTTCAGCCCGCTGGGTCGTGGCGTGCTGACCGGGGCGTTGAAGAAGCTCGATGGCCTTTCCGATACGGATTTCCGCCGCTCCCTGCCCCGCTTTCAGGCCGAGAATTTCGATGCCAATCTGGCGCTCGTCACACTGCTGGAAGACATGGCGGCAGAGAAGAGCGTGACGGCAGCCCAACTGGCGCTCGCCTGGGTGCTGGCGCAGGGCGACTTCATCGTGCCCATTCCCGGCACCACCAAGATTGCCAATCTGGAATCAAATGTTGCGGCTGCGGATATTGTTCTGAGTGCCGATGAGGCCGCGAAGCTGGGTGAGCTTCTGTCTCCGACCAAGGTGGCGGGCGGGCGCTATCCCGAGCAGATGGCAGCGATGGCGAACCGTTAAAACACAAAGGCCGGGGAAGCATTTTCCCCGGCCTTTTGAGTTCAAGCACTATCCGTCAATCAGGCGCGCAAAACGCCGCCTGTGGATTTCTCGACATTGCCAACGATCTTCGCCGTCAGTGCTTCGAAATCCTCGTCGGTCAGGGTTTTATCGACCGGCTGAATCTGCACTTCGATGGCGATGGACTTCTTGTTTTCGCCAACGGACGCACCTTCGAACACATCGAAGACATTGACGCCGGTGACGAGTTTGCGGTCAGCACTGGTCGCAGCCTTGATGATGGCACCGGCCTCGACCGAGCGATCCACCACGAATGCGAAGTCGCGCTTCACGGTCTGGAACGGTGACAGATCCAGAGCAGGCTTGGTGCGGGTTGCCTTTTTCTTCGGCTCAGGCATGGCATCGAGATAGATTTCGAAACCGCAATAGACGCCTGCCACATCCAATTCCGAAAGCGTTTTCGGATGGAATTCTCCGAACGTGCCAAGAATGACCTTTGGTCCCATCTTGATCGTGCCGGAGCGACCGGGGTGATACCAGCCGGGTGCGCCCGCTTCGATCTGCACATTGCTCATGGGCAGGCCGCAGGCTTCGATGACCGCCAGCGCATCGGCCTTGGCATCGTAGACATCGACAGGCTTGCCACCGCCCTTGGCGGCGTTGGACCACATGCGACCGGAACCGGCAAGCGTTGCGGTGCCCCGGCGAATGCCGCCAGCCACGCGACGCTGGCCTTCCGGCGTGTCGCTTTCATAGGTGCCGGAGACCTCAAAGATTGCCACATCCGCATGGCCCTTGTCGGCATTGCGCTGTGCGGCGGTCAACAGTCCGGGCAGAAGTGATGGCCGCATATCCGACATGTCGGCAGCAATGGGGTTGGCCAGCTTGAGGGCTGCCGAACCACCACCGAAGAGCTTGGCCTGAGCTTCAGGAATGAAGGACCATGTGACGGCTTCCAGCATGCCACGGCTGGCCAGCGCCCGGCGTGCCGTGCGCGTGCGGATCTGCAGCGTCGTCAGAATACGACCATTGACCGCGCCGAAGCTTTCCAGCGGTTCAGGCTTGATCTTATCGACGCCATGAATGCGCATGACCTCTTCCACCAGATCGGCCTTGCCATCCACATCGGGACGCCAAGAAGGAACGGAAACGCTAACGCGCTCACCGGTGCCTTCAATGCCGAAGCCAAGCCCCTTGAGAATATGGAGGCTTTCCTCGGACGATATTTCAAGACCCGTCAGGCGCTTGACCCCCGAGAGCGGGAAATCCACGATATCAGGGTTAAAGCCCTTATAGCCGACGATCTTGGCTTCTGCTGCGGTACCACCACACAGCTCCAGAACCAGTTCCGTCGTACGCTCAAGGCCCGGCACCATATATTCGGGATCAACGCCGCGCTCGAAACGGTAGCGTGCATCGGTGATGATGCCCAGCGCACGGCCAGATTTGGCGATGTTGATCGGGTCCCAGAGAGCAGATTCAATCAGCACATCCGTGGTGTTTTCATCGCAGCCAGAATGCTCGCCGCCCATGATGCCGCCGATGGATTCGATACCGTTATCATCGGCAATGACGACGTTGTTGGGCCCAAGCTTATATTCGCGCTGGTCCAGCGCAAAGATGGTTTCACCGTCCTTGGCGCGACGTACGACAAGGTTGCCCTTGACCTTGGCCGCATCGAAGACGTGCATCGGACGACCCTGATCGAACGTCATGTAATTGGTGATATCGACCAGTGCATTGATCGGGCGAAGGCCGATGGCGAGCAGACGCTGCTGCATCCATTTCGGGCTTGGGCCGTTCTTCACGCCGCGCACGAGGCGCAGGCTGAAGCCGGGGCAAAGTGCGGCGTCATCTAGATCGAGCGTTACATCTACGGAGGTCTGGCCTTCGACCTTGAAGCCCGGTGCAGGCTTTGTCTTCAGCGTGCCGAGACCGGAAGCCGCGAGATCGCGCGCAATGCCGTAGATCGACGTGCAATCCGGGCGGTTTGGCGTGAGGTTGATCTCGATCATGGGATCATCAAGACCGGCATAGGTCGCGAAAGACGTGCCAACAGGCGCATCATCCGGCAGATCGATAATGCCATCATGGCTATCGGACATATTGAGCTCTTTTTCCGAGCACATCATGCCATGGCTTTCAACACCGCGGATCTTGCCAATCGCAAGCGTGACATCGATGCCCGGAACATAGTCACCCGGACGCGCCAGCGCGCCGACAAGGCCAGCACGCGCATTCGGCGCACCGCAGACGATCTGCACCGGCTTGCCGTCGCCCGCATCGACGCTGAGCACCTTAAGGCGATCAGCTTCTGGGTGCTTTTCAGCGCTCAGGATTTTGGCAATGACGAAGGGCTTATAAGCCGCCTTGTCATCGACATCCTCGACCTCGAGGCCGATGGCTGTCAGGCGTTCGCAGATCTGTTCAAGAGACGCATCGGTTTCGAGATGCTCTTTCAGCCAGGAGAGTGTGAATTTCATCGTCTTTTCTCCTTAACTGCTCAAACCGCCGAACAATGTGGGCATGTCGAGCGGGCGGAAGCCATAGTGGTTCATCCAGCGAACGTCGGCGTTGAAGAAATCGCGCAGGTCCGGCATGCCGTATTTCAGCATGGCGATGCGGTCCAGCCCCATGCCCCAGGCAAAGCCCTGATACTCATCCGGGTCCAGGCCAACGGCGCGCAGAACATTCGGGTGGACCATGCCGCAGCCGAGGATTTCCATCCAGTCCTTGCCTTCGCCGAATTTGACGATGGGACCGGAACGGTCGCACTGGATATCCACTTCGAAGCTTGGCTCCGTGAAGGGGAAGAAGGACGGGCGGAAGCGCATGACGACGCTGTCGACTTCAAAAAAGGTCTTGCAGAATTCTTCCAGAACCCAGCGCAGATTGCCAACATGCGCTTTCTTGTCGATGACCAGACCCTCGACCTGATGGAACATCGGCGAATGGGTGGCATCCGAGTCCTGGCGATAGGTCTTGCCGGGAATGACGATGCGGATCGGCGGTTTCTGGGTTTCCATGGTGCGGATCTGCACGGGCGATGTGTGCGTGCGCAGGACCTTGCGCTCACCCTTCTCATCCGGCGGGAAGAAGAAGGTGTCGTGCATTTCACGCGCCGGATGTCCCTCAGGGAAATTCAGAGCCGTGAAGTTATAATAGTCGGTTTCGATATCCGGGCCTTCGGCAATGGAGAAGCCCATATCGGCGAAGATGGCGGTGATCTCATCAACGATCTGGCTGATCGGATGAATGCGGCCACGCTCGGCGGGCGACTGGCGAACCGGCAGGCTGATATCAAGCGTTTCCGCCTGAAGGCGTGCCGTGATGGCGGCGTCTTTCAGCTCCGTTTTACGGGCTGAAATGAGATCCGTCACTTCGGTCTTGAGCTGGTTGATGGCCGCGCCACGGGTCTGGCGCTCTTCCGGCGTCATGGCGCCCAGCGTCTTCAAAAGCTCCGATACCGAGCCCTTCTTGCCCAGCGCCGAGACCCGCACGGCTTCGATGGAAGCCTCATCTGCGGCGCCCGCGATTTCCGACATCAATTGCGATTTCAACGTATCAAGTTCGGTCATATTTTCCTGCCTCGCCGGGCTTATGCCTGCGGCTTCGGGTTCACAGCATTCTTCAGATAATCGGTCGCCACGATAAAGCGTCGGAGATCACTACCCATCTGCACGCGCCCAATCAACCGTGCCAGCGGCAAAAAACGGCTGAGAACGCCCACCAGTCGCTGCAATTCGGCGATTGCGGCCTTTGGTGCACGCGTTGCCCATGCCTTGTAGGCGGCATCGAGCGTGATTTCGCCGTTCTGGGCAAGGTCTGTCAGCGGCAGAAACAGCAGCCAGAGATCGCGGGCCTGTGCGGTTTCAAGCGGCATGACCGCTTGCGGCTCTTCCTCGAAATCCATGAAGCCGATGCGGCCATGGCTCAGAAAGAAATCCCGCACATGCGGGCGACCATGGCACAATCCGGCAGCATGGAGTTCGCCGATTGCGGCAGCGCATTGGATAACCAGTTCATCATGACCGGGTTCGCCATTCCGGCGCTTCGCACTGAGGGTTCGCTGAACAGTTGGCCCGACGTCCGAGAGGACTATAGCTGTGTCGGACTGATAGATGATTTCGGGCACAGGAAAACCCCTACTGCCAAATTCGCCCATCCGGCGCTTTTCACGCGCCATCATTAAATCCGGCGTCAGCGTGGGGGACGGCCTGAGGAACTTGTATGGCAAGGCGGATGCAAGACCGGCTTGAAGCTGGAGCAACCACCGGGGCAGTTCTGCACCTTGGCGCTTGATCCATACAGACCCGATAGAGAGTTCCAGCTTTTGAACCCGACCTTCGCTGGCCACAAGAGCCTGCATCAGGGCAGCAATATCCGCATCCTCAAGATGGATGTGAAATCCTTTTGCTCTCTCATCAGGGTCAGCGGTTTGGTGCATTCAAAACTCGTGCACGGGAACATTGCCCGTTTTGCGGTTCAAACTCCGCCAGAAACAGAAAAACCCGCACCGGTTTCCCGGCGCGGGTTTCAAATGAACAACAATTTGTCCGCGCCGTAATTACTTTACAGCGGTTTCAAACTCGTTGGTTGTGCCTGCGTCCTTGAGGTACTCAAGAGCCTTCTTTGCGCTTTCGACGAGAACGCCGAATGCTGCTGGCTCATGAATTGCCATGTCGGACAGAACCTTACGGTCAACTTCGATGCCAGCCTTGTTGAGGCCGTCGATGAAGCGGCCGTAGGTCAGGCCGAATTCGCGAACTGCCGCGTTGATACGCTGGATCCACAGAGCGCGGAAGTTGCGCTTGTTGACCTTACGGTCGCGGTAAGCGTACTGCTTGGAACGATCCACAGCAGCCTTGGCTGCGCGGATGGTGTTCTTGCGGCGGCCGTAGAAGCCCTTGGCTGCCTTGAGTGTCTTGGTGTGCTTGGCGCGGGAAGTTACGCCACGTTTTACGCGTGCCATGTCATGATCTCCTTAAAATGTCCAAAAGTGCGGAAAAGTCTTAGAGACCGTTCGGCAGATAGTTCTTGACGACCTTCTTGGCGTCTGGCTCGGCCAGAACCATCGTTCCGCGTGCGTCGCGAATGAACTTGTTGGACCGCTTGATCATGCCGTGGCGCTTACCGGCGGCGGCTGCGAGAACCTTGCCGGTGCCTGTGATCTTGAACCGCTTTTTCGCGGCGGACTTCGTCTTCATCTTGGGCATTTTGCTACTCCATTCTTGTATCGAAAACAGGCAGACGAAGCCTGCTTTCAAGCTATTCTGGAACGGACACGGCATGCCCTGCCGGACCGTTCGGACGCGCTCCTATAACCGCAGTTATAGAAAAGAGCAACGGGGAATCATAAATTCCCTGCAGTTTGAGCGCCAGGCGCCCGGATGGACGCCAAAAGCACGCTCTGGATCGAATGATTGCGCATCTGAAACGATGCGCTTTGCCAAACGCCTGAAACCAGACGTCAGCGAGTTACTTCGGCGCCAGCACCATCATCATCTGACGGCCTTCCAGCTTTGGTTCGGCTTCCACCTTGGCAATGGCCAGAGTGTCTTCCTTGACCTGCAGCAGAAGCTTCATGCCCAGTTCCTGGTGGGCCATTTCGCGGCCACGGAACTTCAGCGTCACTTTAACCTTGTCGCCTTCTTCAAAGAAACGGTTCATAGCCTTCATCTTCACCTCATAATCATGGGTGTCGATGTTGGGCCGCATCTTGATTTCTTTGACCTCAACGATCTTCTGCTTCTTGCGCGCTTCGGCCGCTTTTTTCTGGGTCGAGTACTTCAGCTTGCCAAGATCAAGAATCTTACATACGGGCGGTTCGGCGTTCGGCGAAATCTCAACGAGATCGAGACCGGCGTCTTCCGCCATCTTCAGAGCCTGGTCCGTCGGCATGACGCCAAGGTTCTGGCCTTCTTCATCAATCAGCTGAATCTTGGGAATTCGAATTTCCCTGTTGGAGCGCGGGCCCTCTTTGACGGGGGCATCGGCTTTGAACGGTCTGCGAATGGTCGTATTCTCCTGATCTGTTTCGGGATCGCGTCGGCAAAAACCAGCTTGTCGGTGCAAATGGCGGAAATGTCGTGAATGCCGCCGCGAAGTCAATAGCATGCCTGCGCAAAAAAATCACCTCCTGTCGTGCTTTTTACGAATCTGCACTACATAACCATCAAATTGCAGGAGAATAACGCCAAGATGACTGAGCAACCCATCGAATACATCACCGTCGGCGCGAGCGGCGACACACGCGAGATCGCTATACTCTCACGCCCTGCGGCAACACAGGATGACACCCCGGCACTTGTTTGGCTGGGCGGCTACCGGTCCGACATGACGGGCACCAAGGCGGTGGAGCTGGACCGTTTCGCGCAGGAGAGTGGCTTGGCCTGCATACGTCTGGATTACTCCGGCCATGGCGCCTCCAAGGGTGACTTCAACAAGGGCACGATTTCGCGCTGGCTTGAAGAAACGATGGCCGTGCTGCGCCACACGGCGCCCAAGCGGATCGTGGCGGTCGGCTCTTCCATGGGCGGCTGGATTGCGCTGAGATTGGTCGAGGAACTGCGCAAGCAGACAGGCGGTCCCGCGGTCGACGGCCTGCTCCTGATTGCGCCAGCACCTGATTTTACCGCTGAACTGATAGAACCTAACCTGTCGGATGCGGAAAAAGCGTCTCTGGTTGAGCGCGGTTATTTCGAGGAACCTTCCGAATATAGCAGTGAACACAACATCTTTACCCGCGACCTGATCGAGGATGGACGCAACAATCTTGTGCTGAAGGGCATCATAGAAACGGGATGCCCAGTCCACATTCTGCAGGGCATGAAAGATGACGACGTGCCCTATTCTCACGCTCTCAAACTGCTCGAGCACCTGCCTGCCGATGATGTCGTGCTGAGCCTTATCCGTGATGGCGACCACCGCCTGTCGCGTCCACAGGATATAGAACGGATGCTCGCGGCGGCGAAAAGCCTCGCTCTGCATGGGCAGCAGCCCCGATCTTAACCATATTATTCATCTAGCGTTCACGAATGGTGAGTTCCGATTGACACATACCCCTGTAGCCTCTTAACTTTTCATTAAGATTTTAAGGGACGGGTTTCATGAAGAACGCACCTCGGGCGCTTGCTCTGCTGTTCGCAGTCGCGGCAGGACTAATGTCTGCGGCCTCTGCGCAGGCTGAAAACAAGGGCAGCCCCGCCATGGTCACCGGAGGCATCACGTCCCAGCCCATCGGTCATTACGAGTTCTGCCAGAAGTACCAGTCCGAATGCGACATTCGCAGCAAGCTGACCCCGCCACCACGGGTCACGGAATATGGCTGGAACGTCATTCGCGAGGTCAACAAGGACATCAATTCCCGCATCATCGCCATGACGGACCAAGAAGTTTACGGCAAGGATGAAGTCTGGGAATACCCGAAGACAGCCGGTGACTGCGAAGATTTCGTGCTGTTGAAGCGCAAGACGCTGATTGAACGCGGCTTTGCCGTGTCCGATCTCTTGATCACCGTCGTTCGCAAGCCTGATGGCGAGGGGCACGCCGTGCTGACCCTGCGCACGAACAATGGCGACTTCATTCTCGACAACCTGTCGGATGACGTCAAACTGTGGACGGATACCAACTACACCTATCTGAAGCGTCAGGCCTCGTTCAACACAGGCCGCTGGGTTTCCATCGAGGATGGCCGCGACGTGCTGGTGGGAGCCCTTCGGTAACCTGCCAGAACCGCCTTCAGCTTTCGGCTAAAAGCCCTGATGCCAGATGGCGAAAGGCGTCCACTGCCTTGGGAAATGCTTCGCGGGGTTCATCCGAAGCGGCAATCCACAGGGCCGCGTTCAGCACCGCGCCATTCAGCAGCCATGTCGCCGCCCTGGCATCCACGGATTTTAACGTTCCATCATCGATCAGGGCCTGAACCGTATTTTCGATACGCTTCAAACAAGCCGTCTGGTTTGGCCATTTGGCGGGATCGCCGAGGACGGCGGGGCCGTCAAGCAGCATCACCCGCTGTATCTCTGGCTCAAGCGCCATTTCGATATAGGCCGTACTCTCAGACAGCAAACCAAGCCAGGGTGTCTCCGCACCCTCTTGCACAACGCGCAGTCGCGCTAGCATTTCCGCGTCGATCTGGTCGATCACGGCCTGCAGCAGGCCCTTCTTGTCACCGAAATTGTGATAGAGCGCGCCGCGCGTCAGCCCGGCCTCTGCCGTGATGTCGTCCATGGATGAGGCGGCATAGCCCTTGGTCGCAAATGCTTTCCGGGCCGCACTGATGAGCTTTTCGCGGGTCTCCTCAACCATCTGCGCTCTCGTTCTCGGTGCCATATCCGTGCCTCTCATTAACATACGCGGCGTATGCCTATTGACATACGTCGCGTATGTGGGCTATTTAAACATACGGAGCGTATATCAAACTTCGTTCCGCCGAGTAAAGCCAATCAATCGCCAGACTGCACACTCTGCGCCTGTCGCATCCAGCGATGCGCGGGCATGGATGCGGCTGCCTTGCGCAAAGGAACACGACAATGGGTAAACGAGACGCTATTTTTCCACCGGGCCGACATGCGCTTTATGAAAAGCATGGTTATTCCGCCGCCGTGCGCTCCAGTGATCTGCTGTTTGTTTCAGGCCAGGTTGGCAGCCGTGACGATGGGTCAACAGAGCCTGATTTCGCAAAACAGGTGCAACTGGCCTTTGACAATCTGAAAGCGGTGCTCGCTGCCGCCGGCGCGACATTCGACGACATCATCGATGTCACCACGTTCCACACCGACCCTGAAAGCCAAATGGCGACGATCATGGCGGTGAAGGAAACCGTCTTTAGTGAAGAGCCCTACCCCACTTGGACGGCGGTTGGCGTGAACTGGCTGGCCGGGTTCGATTTCGAAATCAAGGTTATTGCGCGCGTTCCCTTGGCCGCATGACCATGACGGCCGGGGTTGAGGGGTTTCGCAACCCCTCAATCCTAGTCAACCATTGCCGATCAGGATGCCAGCGGCAAGCACGAGGGAGCCACCGAGCACCACCTGAAATACCGCCCGCATGAACGGGGTTTCCATATAGCGGTTCTGGATGAAGGCGATGGCCCACAGCTCCACGAAGACGATGATGGCGGCCACAGCGGTGGCGGTCCAGAAATGCGAGATCAGATAGGGCAGCGTGTGGCCAAGGCCACCAATGGTGGTCATGATGCCCGAGGCAAGGCCACGCTTGAACGGGGATCCACGACCGGACAGCTTGCCGTCATCATGGGCCGCTTCCGTAAAGCCCATGGAAATACCAGCGCCCACGGATGCCGAAAGGCCGATGAGGAAGGTCTGCCAGGTATCCTGCGTGGCAAAGGCGGCGGCGAAAATCGGGGCGAGCGTGGAGACGGAACCATCCATCAGGCCCGCCAGACCTGGCTGGATATAGGTCAGCAGAAACTGCCGCTTGGCGGTCTGTTCTTCCTCAGATTTCGCATCGTCAGGCAAATGCTTGCCATCCAGCATGGTGGCGATGTCTTCATGCGCACGCTCGGCCTCCGCCAGATCGCCCAGCAGCTTGCGGGTGGATGCGTCGGTGACGTGCTTGATGGCTTCCTCGTAAAACCGGATGGCCTGCTGTTCCATCTCTTCCGCCTGCGCACGGATTTTTTCCAAGGGCAGGTTTTTCACAAGCCAATCGGGTTTGCGCTCATAAAAGCCGCTGACATGCTCCCGGCGGATAAGGGGAATGAACTCGCCAAAACGCGTCTGATGCATGCTGATCAACATGTTGCGATGCGCCTGCTCCACCTCTGCCATATCCGCAAAGACCTTGGCCGATTGAGGAAACTGCGCCCGCAGATGATCGGCGTAGGACCGATAAATCCGCGCATCGTCCTCTTCCGACGATATCGCAAGGGCAAGAATTTCCTGCTCGGTCAGGGATGCAAATGGACGCTTTGATCGGGGCAACAGGCTGCGCAACATGATACGGCTCTCCTTAGAATTATTCTAAATATACCCGTCGCGACGGACGCGCAAGCGAAATTAGAATGATTCTAATTCGATCGTCGCAGCGTGATCGCCCACTCTAGAACCTTCGCTGACCACCCAGACGGTTTGACCGGCAATTGCGCGCAACGTTGTTTCGACATCAGGAGAGACTGACTTCGGAGGCAAGCAAGCTCGGGTGACGTGCATTAGAAAAGCCGACAAGAGGGCGCATTTGCTACAACAATGTCTTGAAGGCTGCTTGCGGACATGGTTATTAGTTGACGGGAGGCGTACCATGCGGTTCGCCTATAGTGCTACATTCAAGGCTTGAATCAAAATGGATCGCAGATCATTTATCCGCCGGGCTGGTGCCGTTGGCGCTGGCGTTACCGCAACCGCTCTCGCAGCCCCTGCTATCGCGCAGGAAAATCCCAAGATCAACTGGCGCATGACCTCGTCCTTCACCAAGGGACTGGACATTCTGTTCGGCGCTGGCCAGATCGTTGCGGATCATGTGAAGGAAGCATCCGGCGGCAACTTCGTCATTCAGCATTTTGCAGGCGGCGAAATCGTGCCTGCACTTCAGGCAGCAGATGCGGTCACATCAGGCACGGTCGAAATGGCCCACACCTGCTCCTATTATTATGTCGGCAAGGACCCGACCTTTGCGCTCGGCACATCCATTCCTTTCGGCCTCAATGCCCGCCAGACCAATGCCTGGTTCAACCAGGCCGGTGGTAACGAGCTGATGAACGAGTTCCTGGCCAAGCATAACATCTATTCCATTCTGCTCGGCAACACCGGCGCGCAGATGGGCGGTTGGTTCCGCAAGGAAATCAACACGATCGATGATCTGAAGGGCCTGAAGATGCGCATTGCTGGCCTGACGGGCCAGGTCATGAAGAAGGTCGGCGTTACCCCGCAGCAGATTGCTGCCGGCGATGTCTATGCGGCGCTGGAAAAGGGCACGATCGACGCGACGGAATTTGTCGGTCCTTACGACGACCAGAAGCTCGGCTTCTACAAGGTTGCGAAATACTACTACTATCCAGCATGGTGGGAAGGTGGCCCTGCCTGCCACGCCTTCGTGAACCTTGAAAAGTTCAATAGCCTGCCTGAAAACTACAAGCGCATTCTCAAAGATGCCTGCGCGGCTGGTAGTGCCTCGATGCTGGAGCGTTACGACGCCCGCAACCCCAAGGCTCTGAAGGAACTGGTGGCGCAGGGTGCTATCCTGCGTCCATTCAGCCAGGAAATTCTGGACGTCTGCCACAAGGCGGCGCTGGAAACCTATGCCGAGCTTTCTTCGGTCAATGAGAACTTCAAGAAGATCTATGAGAGCCAGCAGGCGTTCAAGAAGGACGCCTATCTCTGGGCGCAGATCGCAGAATACACCTACGACACCTACATGATGATCCAGCAGCGCAACGGCACGCTGTAATCATCCGTCAGCCGAAATCTAAGAGGCCACGCGCTCCGGCGCGTGGCCTTTTTTATTGGACGCGACAAGCTTCCACACCTGACGCTCCCGCCAGGCCAGCGGGCTCATGCCGGTGATGCGGCGAAATTCCCGGTTGAAATTGGATTTGGTCTGGAAACCGCAGTCCAGCATGATGGCGGTCACGGATTGCTCCGTCTCCTCCAGCAGGCGGCAGGCATCGCTGATCCGTAGCTGGTTGATATATTGCGAAACATTGCCACCCGTGGCGCGGTTGATGGCCTGGGAAATCTGGCGGCTGGGCAAGGCCAGCTTGCGGGCCAGACGCGACAGATTGAGGTTCTCGTCGCGGTAAACTTTCTGCCGCGCCATCAACGCCTCCAGCCGCGCCATGATCTCGTGATCTTCGGTCGTCGCACTGACAGGCGCGACATCCGCCTGTGCGCCGCTGTCCTGCGACCCGCCTGCCAGCGTCTCGGGTTTGCTGTTGCCCGCAACCCATGCGGTGAGGCCGATCATGAAAAGGACCAGCAGGTTGCCATTGCCGACGATGACGCCAATATTCTGGCCTCGCGCCCACTGGAAATCGAGCAGGACGAGAATGTCGAAAGTCGCTGACATGCAGAGCGCAGCGCCTGCAAGAAAGAGCGCGCGATGGACCGAGGAAACGCTTGCGAACTGCGCCTCCTCCAGCCCATCCGGGCCACGGCGGCCAAGCAGCACGATGGCGATGGCATAGCCGACAAAAAGGGCAATGAGGACATAATCGATAGCGACGGGTGCAAGCACCATCACCAGCAGAATGGCCAGGGATGGCATGAGGAGACTGGCGATATTTGCCGCGCTTTTCAGCCGCCACTCATTCATCAGGCTTCGAAAACTGGCATAGGCCAATGGCGGCAAAAGAGACGCCATGACCGGCAGGACAAATCTCAGCCAGTCGACCTGATAACCCCAACGCAGACCGAGCAAAGCCGATTGCACCGCACTGAGCGCGATGAGCGCCAGAAACGGGCGGTTGGCCTTGCCCCCTCCACTGCCGCGAACAATTGAGAACAACATCAGGAACAACAAAAGTGAGACGACAAAAGGCAAGGGAATAAAAAGCACGATGGGTGATCCGGAGTGTGAACCGATAATGCGTCCTACATGAACTGAATCGTGTTTGCGCACGACCTCAAACGTGTTTCAGGGCGTGAAAAAAGTGGGAAGGGTGGACATCAGCCTCGTTGCTCCAACCCATGAGGCTTTTTATGCGCTCCATTCTATCCGCCTTCTTGCTATCCACTTTCTTCCTTCCATCTGCTCACGCAAGCGAAGATGTCGGCGTCCGCGACATCGCCATTCCATCACCGCTTCGCGGCAAGGATCTTGCGGTGACCATCTGGTATCCATCTGACGAAACGGGCGAGGCCGTCCGTGTTGGCGATAACAGGATTTTCGAAGGGGCGATGGCTCTGAAAGATGCCGCCATTCAGCCGGGACACCGTCCCCTAGTGCTTCTGTCGCATGGCTCCGGCGCACGCGGCACCACCATGGCCTGGATTGCCACGGAACTTGCGAAAGCGGGCTTCATCGTGGCAGCACCTGACCATCCCGGCACCACAAGCGGCGATTCCACACCTGAAGATACGCCGAAGATCTGGGAGCGAACGGATGATCTTTCCACCATCATCACATCACTGAACACCAATGCCGAATGGTCACCTTCCATCGATGCCAATCGCATCGGGGTCATGGGCTTTTCACTGGGTGGTAGCGCTGCGCTGGAACTGGCCGGAGCTCGCGCCAATCTCGACGCGTATGTGCAATATTGTGTCGATTATGCCCAGTCCATGGATTGCACATGGTTCTCTGGCGGCCGTGGCTATAAAAACGGCGAGCCTATCACTGTGCCGCCATTGGATTTGCGCAGCGTCGATAAAGTCCGTTTCGAGCAATCGAATCACGATCAACGCATCCGCACCGCCGTTCTGGTCGATCCGGGCCTTGAGGTCGCCTTCACGAAAGAGAGCCTTCACGACATCAAGATACCGCTGACCTTCATCAATCTGGGCAGCGTCGGCACTGTCCCCGTGTCGGTCCTGTCAGATCAACTGGCCAGGGATGTGCCTGCTGGCACCTATGCGCAGGTGAACGGTTCCGACCATTTCAGCTTCTTGCCGGTCTGCAAGCCGGGCGCTCAAGAGTTTCTCAAATCGGTTGGCGAGATTGATCCGATCTGCACGCCATCCGGTCCGCGAGAGCGTGGCGATATTCACGGCGAACTGGTCAAGATGATCGTTGGAGCCTTCAAGACATCTCTGCGCAGCCAGCCTTAAGAACAGCAAAAATATTGCCCGTCATTAAGGCCGGTACATTTCACCGGCCTTAATGACGCAAAGCTAAACCCATAGATATTAATGGTTTTTTCAAACCTCCCCTGCAAAAGTTGAGGCGCGGCGATCTCACCGAAAGAAAGAGACGCTGGTTCAAAAACGGGCCTTGGGGAAAGTTAATGATCATCGATAATCTGTTGGCGCGGTTTAAGATACAAACCAAAGTCATCGTCTTCATCGCACCATTTGTGGCAAGTATTCTTGCGGTTGGTCTTTCGGGTTTATACGCATCAAACCTGCTTCAAAGCCGCATGGATGTTTCAAACACGATTTTGCAATCCTTGACAGGCTTCAAGGAAGTCTATGGCGGCATGACTTCGTTTCTCAGCAATACCAATGAGGAAACACGGTCTGCCCTGCACCGCCAGCTGGCTGAACAGGCCAATTTTCTGCGCGCGGCCGAAGATGGCAGCTCCGCAGAGATAAAAGATGCCGTCGAGCGCACAAAAATTATCGACAAGCAGGTCGATGAATTATGGACCAGCCACGGCCAGGAACAGGCCCTGCGGGCAAGCATGAACGCTGACCTCGCGACTATGACGCGGGAGTTGAACGGTGTTCTGGCCAACGCCACAAACATCAGAAGCACGTTGCAGTCGGATGAGGCGAAAGCCAAGCAGATGTTGCGCGAAGCGGACAAGCTGAACCGCGGCGCCAATGTCATCGCGACTGTCGTTACCGATTTCAACAAGACGACCGTGCCAGAGGAAAAGACCGCCGCCATCAAGGCCGCAATCGGAACGCTGGAAGGCACCGTCAAGGAACTCGTCGGCATGGCAACCGCCGATCAGAAAATGATCATGGAGCAGCTGGCCGACGGCGTGAAGCAAATCCGCGCGCAGCTGGATATTGGTGTCGTCAATGAGACCACCGTTGGTGCCATCGAGCGCGTGGTCAACCTCATGCGGCCTGCCACCATTCGTCTTCAGGGCTTTGCGAGCCTGCGATCACGTCAGGCGACAGAGGTGTTTGGCAAGCTGGACCAACCGCTGGAACAGGCATCAGGCTTCCTGGCCAATGCTCGCCAGATCGCCGAGGACGCCAAGAACCTCGAATTGGAGATGGCCGGCTATGTGGCGGCACCCAGCAAGAAAAAACTCGAGACATTCCGTGACGCAGCTTTCCGTCTGAATGTGTCCACCGGCTCCATGTCCGGCGACGACAAGATGTCAGACGCCACGCGCAAGAGCGCCAAGACCATCGACGGCCTGGCAACGAAGCTGGACGGCTCCGCGACCCAGCTTCTTGCGATCTCGCAGCAGCGCAAGGTCGCTTTCAGCATGGCTGAAGAAGAAATCGGCCGCGTCTGGACCAGCCTGACGACATTTGCTGAAAAGCAGCGCAGTGCCGCCGATACAGAGCGTAGCAAAGCGGATGGCATTTCGCTTTCTGCCATGGTCATCGGCGTTCTCGTCGCGATTTTTGCGGGCATCGGCCTCGTCATGACCTTCAAGGGCCCAATCCTTGGCATTGTCGGCGCCATGAAGCGTCTGGCCAAGGGCGACATGGACATTCCGCTGGAGGCCAAGAACCGCTACGACGAAATCGGCGACATGGCACGGGCACTGGAAGTGTTCAAGGAAAATGCTGAGGAGCGTATCCGGCTTGAGGCTTCCACGCAGGAGCAGCGTGCCTCTGCCGAAGCTCAGCGCCATGCCAACGAAACCGAGCGCAGGGAACTCGACCGCCAGATTCAGTTTGCCGTCAGCGCGCTGGCCGGCGGCCTCGAGCGGCTGTCTGCAGGCGATATCTCCACCACGATCGACACGCCTTTCAACGATCGTCTTGAGCAGTTGCGTGTTGACTTCAACCGCTCCATGCTGCGCCTGCGCGACACGATTGGCGGCATTGCCGAAAACGTTGCGGCCATTCGCGGCAACGCCCAGCAGATGTCGGAATCCGCAGTTGACCTAGCACGCCGCACGGAACGTCAGGCCGCATCGCTTGAAGAGACGGCAGCGTCTGTGGACGAGGTCAACTCCAACATGCGCAATGCGGTTGAACGTGCCCGCGAAGCCAATGGCATTGTCGACAAGACCCGTCGCAACACCGAGGAATCGCTTGTCATCGTGCGCAATGCGGTTGACGCCATGCAGCGGATCGAAAATGCATCGCAGACCATCGGCAACATCACCGAAGTCATCGATTCCATCTCGTTCCAGACCAACCTGCTGGCCCTCAACGCCGGTGTGGAAGCCGCCCGAGCCGGGGAAGCCGGAAAGGGCTTTGCCGTTGTTGCCCATGAGGTGCGGGAACTGGCGCAACGGTCCGCCGCTGCCGCAAAGGAAATCCGTGAACTGATTGCGGTCTCATCCAGCGAAGTCGCAGCAGGCTCCAGCCTCGTCGCCAAGACGGGTGAAGCACTGGCCCAGATCGGCACGCAGATTGCCAATGTCAGCGATCAGGTCGGACAGATCACGCAGGCCACGCAGGATCAGTCTGTGGCCATGCAGCAGATCAACAGCTCCGTTGGCGAGGTGGATCTCTTGACCCAGCAGAACGCGGCGATGGTGGAAGAAACCAGCGCAGCGAGCGAGCAGTTGAACGAAGAAACCGATCAGTTGCTCACGCTGCTGGCGCAGTTCCGCCTGGAGTCCAACCAGAGCGGCAGCCAAGGCAAACGCTTCGCAGCTTAAGCCAATATTGTTTGACACCAGAACGCGCGGGCGAAATCGTCCGCGCGTTTTGCTTTTTGGCAGACCCGGTCAAAGTGGCAAAAACGGATAGCGCCTCAAGACATTTCCCGATCGTAAAGATTGGATTCAGCCTTTTTTGATAATTTGTCGTTAGTGATAATTTTTTGATGGTCCCGGGCATGCGCACTTTGCGTTTTGCCCCTTGTTTTGCGTACGGGTTCTCATGCATCGATCGACAGTGCCAGCTTTTGTTCTAGCCTGCCTATCCCTCACAGCCTGTACATCCAGTACCGGGCCAGAAGGCCTAATGGCGGGTATTCCTTCCCGGGAAACTACAAGTTCCGTGACGCCTTCGGCGCCCGTGCCTCAGGCAAGCGTTGGCCAGACGCAGGCTCCCCTTCGTGCGGAACCATCCCAGAAGGTTCTGGCCTGGGGTGGGCCCGTGCCGTCTGGCTCGCCGGCCTTTGCGGCTGTCGATCACCAGACTCCTATGCCGGAAATGAACCGACCCATGGCGCCGCAAGCCGGGGTCGCCCTACCCAATGAGCGCCCGGTGCAGATGGCCATGGCGGCAGCGCCCGCCATCAGTTCGGGACCTGCGGTGCGTTCGCGCCTCTTCCGTTCCAATTTCAGTGATGCGAAGCCGATCAATTTCGGCAGCGTCACCCCACGGCACTATCCTGTGCACGGCGTGGATGTGTCACGTTGGCAGGCCAATATTGACTGGGAACGGTTGAGATCCCGCGGTGGCAACTTCGCCTTCATCAAGGCGACCGATGGCGGCGACCATCTGGACCCGATGTTCAAGACCAACTGGAACCGCGCCAAGGCGGCAGGCGTCAAACGGGGTGCCTATCACTTCTTCTACTGGTGCCGCGCCGCAAGCCATCAGGCGGAATGGTTCATTCGCAACGTACCACGCGACCCGGATGCGCTGCCCCCGGTTATCGACGTGGAGTATAATGGCGAATCCAGCTGCAAGATGCGGCTGCCCCGCGCCAAGGTGCTGGAAAAGATGCAGGTCTTCATGGACATGCTGGAGCGCCACTATGGCAAGCGCCCGATCATCTACACCGCACCGGATTTCTACAAGGACCACCTGTCCGGCGAGTTCCTGGATTACCCCTTCTGGCTGCGGGCCGTGGCCCAGCATCCGTCGAAGGTCTACCCCGGACGCAAGTGGCTGTTCTGGCAATATTCTGGCTCGGGCCTGTCCCAGGGCGTTGATGGCAAGATCGACCTGAACGTCTTCAGCGGCAACGAGAAATCCTGGGAACGCTGGTCATCGCAAGGCGGCAACGGCTAGGGTCAGGACCTATCTCGAAAATCGCTTCGCGCCGGCCACACAGGCGACGACACCAAGTGTGACGGCCAGCATCGCCGCACTCACAGGCTCGCCCAGAAGCGTGGCGGCCAGCGTGAGGCCAAAAAACGGTTGCAGCAACTGCAACTGCCCCACGGCGGCGATGCCACCGAGCGCCAGACCACGATACCAGAAGATGAAGCCAATCAGCATGCTGAACAGCGAGACATAAAACAGGCCGCCCCACGCATCAGCCGCGATATCACCCCAGTGCGTTGGCATCGTGAACAGTGCCAAAGGCAGCATGAGGGGCAGCGACAGAACGAGCGCCCAGGAAATGACCTGCCAACCGCCAAGCCTTCGCGACAGCGCCGCCCCTTCCGCATAACCCAGCCCACAAACGACGATGGCGCTCAACATCAAGAGATCGCCTGTCAACGACATGGCCGCATCCTGCCCCAGCGCAAACCCGGCGACCAGACTGCTGCCGAGACCGGAAAACAGCCAGAAGGCCAGACGGGGCCGCTCCCCGCCACGCAGCACGGCAAAGATGGCCGTGGCAAGCGGCAGAAGGCCGACGAAGATGATGGAGTGAGCGGACGTGATGTGCTTCAGCGCAAGCGCCGTCAACAGCGGAAACCCGACGATGACGCCCAGCGCAACAATTGCCAGAGGCATGATATCGCGGCGCGCCGGGCGCTTCTCTTGAAAGACCATCAGTAAGGCCAACGCCAGAAGCCCCGCGATGCTGGCGCGGGCGAGCGTGAGAAAGGCTGGATCGAAACCCGTCACCGCCATGCGTGTGGCCGGCAGAGAACCGCTAAAAATGACTACGCCGATAAACCCGCTCCACCAGCCGCTTGATGTCTTGTTCATTGCATCGCTCCGTTTCAGGTCAACGCTATGCGTGAACATGGCTAGCGACACCAGCAACAGTGCGGTACAGTTAAAACAAACCGTTATGGTAGGTGGAGCAATACGGATGGACGGATCAGCCTTGAAAGCCGATGGCTCCGCGCCGCGCATCGAAGCGGTGATGCGTGAAATCAGACGCCGTATTGCGGCACGCAGCCTGCCGACGGGTGCAAAACTTCCATCGGTGCGCAGCTTTGCAAAGCTCATGCAGGTGTCCACCTCAACCGTGGTTGAGGCCTATGAACGACTGGTGGCGGAAGGTGCGATCCGTTCCCGCCCCGGCTCGGGCTTTTATGTTGCAAGTGCTCTTGCACCGCTGTCTCTTGCCGAAATCGGTCCCAAACTCGACCGGGCGGTTGATCCCTTCTGGGTGTCTCGATTGGCGCTGGATGGCGGGGCTGATGTGGCGAAACCCGGCTGTGGCTGGATGCCCGCCGCCTGGATGCCGCAGGATGTGCTGCGTCGCGCCATGCGCACTCTTTCGCGCGGTGAACTCGCTCATCTTACGGATTACTCCACCCCGCTTGGGCTTTTGCCCATGCGCCAGTTTCTTTCGCGGCGTTTTGCCGAGCAGGGCCTGCATGCAAGCACGGGGCAGATCATTCTCGTCGATTCCGGCACGCAAGCGATTGATCTCCTGTGCCGCTTTCTGCTTGAGCCCGGACAGACCGTGCTGGTCGATGACCCCTGTTATTTCAATTTCCATGCGTTGCTGCGCGCCCACCGGGTCAAGGTCATCGGCGTTCCCTACACGCCCACCGGGCCGGACGTGGCGCTGTTCGAGCAGGCTTTGAGTGAACACAAACCCCGGCTTTACATCACAACGTCTGGCGTCCACAATCCAACTGGTGCATGCCTATCGCCCGTTACCGCCCATCGCGTGTTGATGTTGGCCGAACGGGCCAACCTCACCATCATCGAAGATGACATTTTTGCTGATTTCGAAGAGCAGAGAGCGCCGCGCCTTGCCACATTCGACGGCTTGAACCGCGTGGTGCAAATCGGCAGCTTTTCCAAGACCCTGTCGGCATCCGTGCGCTGCGGCTATATCGCAGCACCCAAGGAATGGATCGAACCGCTGACGGATCTGAAAATTGCAGCCAACTTTTCCGGCAGCCAGCTTTCGGAAGCCCTTGTCTACGCGGCCCTGAAGGATGTCCAATACCGCCGCCACATGGATGGGCTGAAACTACAGCTTTCGCGGGCGAGGATCGCGACCATCAATACGCTTGGCGACCTTGGCATCACCCCCTGGATGCTGCCGCAGGCCGGTATCTTTGTGTGGTGCAAGCTACCATCAGGCGTCGATGCTGCGCAGGTTGCCCGCCATGCTTTGACGCAAAACATGGTTCTGGCACCGGGCCAAATCTTCAGCGCATCACCCGGCGCAGCAGGCTTTATGCGCTTCAATGTCTCGCAATGCGCCAGCCCTGATCTCGCCAATATTCTGCGTCGATCCCTGACCGCAGGGAAATCGTCCGCGTCAGAATATTAAGCTTTTCTCATGTTTCGGGAACAAAATACGAGACTGCTTGTTTTCTCGGCATAGTAGAGGAGAAACGAGCATGTCAATCGATCCAAACCTGCCACGCGATCCGAACCTTCGTCCAGATCGCCCTGAACTGCGCACCACACCGGAAGCCGCACGCAAATCACCCGGCTTGATGCCGTGGATTGCCATCATCGCCGTGCTGCTGATCGGTGGCTTCATATGGATGCAGATGAGCGCGCCGGCGACGACAGACGCAACGACCACCTCATCGACAACAGCGCCAGCGGCCAACGAGCCAGTACGGGCACCGATGACACCCGCTGCGCCAAACACCACAGCGCCAGCATCGCCAAACACTGGCGGCACGCAGACGCAGCCATAAGCTGACACCATATTGGTGAAAAAGAAAAACCGCTTGTCCTTGGGGCAAGCGGTTTTTTCGTGATCAATCGTCGCTCATCTTCAGCGCGGCAATGAAGGCTTCCTGTGGAATGTCCACCTTGCCGAACTGGCGCATGCGCTTCTTGCCTTCCTTCTGCTTGTCCAGAAGTTTGCGCTTACGGGTGGCATCGCCGCCGTAGCACTTGGCCGTCACGTCCTTGCGCATGGCCGAGATCGTTTCACGCGCAATGACGTTGCCGCCGATGGCTGCCTGAATGGGGATCTTGAACATGTGGCGCGGGATCAGGTCTTTCAGCTTCTCGCACATGTCACGGCCGCGCTTGTCAGCTGCGGTGCGGTGCACGAGCATAGAGAGAGCGTCCACCGGCTCGCCATTGACCATGATCGACATCTTGACGAGGTTGCCTTCGCGATAACCATCCAGATGGTAATCGAACGAGGCATAACCCTTGGAAATGGACTTCAGGCGGTCATAGAAATCGAACACGACTTCGTTGAGCGGCAGCTCATAGGTGAGCATGGCGCGCTTGCCGACATAGGTCAGTTCCGTCTGAATGCCGCGACGATCCTGACAGAGCTTCAGGATGCCACCGAGATAATCATCCGGGGTCAGAATGGTCGCCTTGATCCACGGTTCGCGGATTTCTGAAATCTTGACGACATCCGGCATATCAGCCGGATTGTGCAACTCGCGCTCAGAGCCATCGGTCATGGTCAGCTGGTAGACCACAGACGGCGCAGTTGCGATGAGGTCGAGGTCGAACTCGCGCTCCAGACGTTCCTGAATGATTTCCAGATGCAGAAGGCCAAGGAATCCGCAACGGAAACCAAAGCCGAGCGCCGCAGAGGACTCCATCTCAAACGAGAAGGATGCGTCGTTGAGGCGAAGCTTGCCCATGGCGGCACGCAGATCTTCGAAGTCCGCAGCATCGACCGGGAACAGGCCGCAGAACACCACAGGCTGCGCAGGCTTGAAGCCCGGCAGCGCCTGCGCCGTTGGGCGCTTGTCTTCGGTAATGGTATCGCCAACGCGGGTGTCGGCCACTTCCTTTATCGAGCCGGTGATGAAACCGATCTCGCCCGGACCGAGGCTATCGACAGCCACCATCTTCGGAGTGAGAACGCCAACGCGCTCCACCTGATATTTGGCATCGGTGCCCATCATGCGGATGGTCTGGCCCTTGGTCAGGACGCCATCGAGAACGCGCACAAGTACCATGACGCCGAGATAGGTATCATACCAGCTATCCACCAGCAGGGCCTTCAACGGGCCCTTTTCGCCAAGCTCGCTCTTTGGCGGCGGCAACTGGTGAACGATGGCTTCCAGAACATCGGGAATGCCGAGGCCGGTCTTGGCAGAAATCAACACGGCCTGACTGGCGTCGATGCCGATGACTTCTTCGATCTGTTCGCGAATGCGGTCCGGCTCGGCAGCAGGCAAATCGATCTTGTTCAGGACCGTGACGATCTCGTGATCATTGTCGATGGCCTGATACACGTTGGCCAGCGTCTGCGCTTCCACGCCCTGCGAGGCATCCACCACCAGAAGCGAACCTTCGCACGCCGACAGCGAGCGCGAGACTTCATAGGCAAAGTCAACGTGGCCGGGGGTGTCGATGAGGTTCAGGACATAGGTTTCGCCGTTATTCGCCTTGTAATGCAGGCGCACGGTCTGTGCCTTGATGGTGATGCCGCGCTCGCGCTCGATATCCATGTTGTCGAGCACCTGCTCGGACATATCGCGTTCGGCAAGGCCACCCGTGGACTGGATCAACCGGTCTGCAAGCGTGGATTTGCCATGATCGATATGGGCAACGATGGAAAAGTTGCGGATATGGTCAAGCGGGGTGCGGGTCGAATTTGTGCTCATGCCCCGCGCTATAGCAGGGGCTCTTGCGCTGGAAAAGCGGGAATTTGGCGAAACGCCTTTAAAGTTCGGCTTTTTAACGATCGCAATGCAGAAGACTTTTGGAGCGGCATTCTCCTGCGGCGTCTTGACTCCATCTTGAGAGATTTATATTCTTACATAATGGAAAATCACGATGACATCGAGCTGTCCATTGCGGAGCGCATCAGGCATTTGCGCCAACAGAGAAATCTGACGCTGGACCAGCTCGCCTCCACATCCGGCGTCAGCCGGGCGATGATTTCGCGGATAGAACGGGCGGAAGCCAGCCCGACGGCCGCGCTTCTGGCACGTATCTGCGCGGCATTCGGGCTTTCGCTGTCCGGCTTCTTTGCGCAGGATGAAGGCGCCGCCTCGCCGCTCATCAAACGGCAGGACCAGCCGACATGGCAAGATCCGGATACCGGCTATATCAGACGCGCCATCTCCCCTCCCCTTAAAGGTTCCGATGTTGATATCGTGGAGGTGGAGTTTCCGCCCCATGCCAAGGTGACCTTCCCGCCGCACACGGCAAGCCGAGGCATGGTGCAATATGTCTGGCTGCTGGAAGGCGCGCTGGACATGACGACCGGCGGCGAGGTGCACCGGATGGGGCCGGGTGATTGCCTGTTCATGCCCGTCGGCGAAGGACACATGTTCCACAATCCATCCGATAAACCTGCGCGCTACGCCGTGGTGCTGGACCAGCGCAAGCGCTGACATCTTCAGGAGTTACGAATGACCCCCATCCGCACATTGAACGGGCAGGAAACATTGGCCGCGTTGCCAGAGCTTTGCGAGGTTCTCTCCGATTGCGTCAATGGTGGCGCGTCCGTTGGCTTCATGCTGCCCTTCTCACCCAATGATGCAGAGGCCTATTGGCACGGCGTGGCTGATGCCGTGGATCGAGGTGAGATCATTCACGTTACCGCGCAGGTGGATGGCAAAATCGTCGGCACCGTTCAGGTCGGGCTCGCATCAAAACCCAACCAGCTGCACCGGGGCGATCTGATGAAGCTTCTCGTGCATCGCTCAGCAAGGGGTCTCGGTCTTTCCCGCAAGCTGATGGACCATGTGGAAGCCGAAGCGGCCCGGCGTGGCCGCACCCTTCTGGTTCTGGACACAGCCACCGGCAGCGAGGCGGAAGCTATTTATCCCCGGTTCGGCTGGCAGCGCGTGGGTGTCATTCCCGATTACGCGCTGTTTCCCGATGGTCGCTACTGCGGCACGACCCTGTTTTTCAAGCGGATCGGCTAGCCCACACACTTGCAAATCAGCTGCGCCTGGCGAAACATGTTTTTCACCCTTTCCGCAGATATGAGGATACGATGCAAGACGCCGCCCCAAAACCACGCATTGCCATCATCTACTGCACCCAGTGCAACTGGCTGCTGCGCTCCGCCTGGATGGCGCAGGAACTGCTGCAAACATTCGCAGACAGCCTTTCAGAGGTAGCGCTGGTTCCGGCAACCGGCGGCCGCTTCGAAATTCTTGTCGGCGACGATGTCATCTGGGAGCGCAAGCGCGATGGCGGTTTTCCCGGCCCTAAGGATCTCAAACAGCGCGTTCGCGATATGATCGACCCGAACCGGGACCTCGGTCATTTCGACAGAACCCCGAACGAAGGCATGGACAGCTGATTCTCAAGTCGGCTCAGCCATAATGCGGCATTGCCGTTGAACACGACAGGCCGATGTCGTTTTTTTCGCTTAAAAATCAATGATCGTCACAAAACTTCAAAATGTCTGTTGACACCAGGCGGCTGCCCCCGTACATGGCTCCTCGTCGCCCAGATGGCGGAATTGGTAGACGCGCCAGCTTCAGGTGCTGGTACTCGAAAGGGTGTGGAGGTTCGAGTCCTCTTCTGGGCACCATTCCATTTTTGATCTTTGCCAGATCAACAACTTAGCAAAAATTCGCAGTGAAAATCACGCCTTCGGGCGCTGGCGAATTTGCGCGTTTTCACGTGCCGTAAGCGCAGACATGCACGAGCACAACTGACGTTTTCAGCCATGCCTTTGGCGCATTGATATCGTCAGAAAAGTGTTATTGGCCGCTGGCCGCGCCGCCTTCAGTGGGCGCATGCTCTTCGCAGTTCGGCGTGCAGGACAAGACCGTGCGGGCCGTCTGGCGGAAGACGCGGACGGTGTTGCCTTCATCGATGGAAACGAGCACGCGCTCATCAACGATAGCATTTCCGTCAATATCCAGCAGGACCAGGTTTGTGGTGCCGAAGCTGCGCCCTGTCAGCACAATCGTCGTTGCATCCGCAACGGTGGCATCTGCGACTTTGGAGTTACCGATAATGACTTTGCTGACGGGCCTATCCAGCTTCAGCACGCGGGCGTGATTCATGGAAACACGCAGCATATCGCCATCGGCTGAGAAAACTGCCGTCGATGACGCGATGACCATAGCCAATGTAACAGCGATTCGTGCCGTGGAAATGGACAGCATGGGTCGGGACAGCCTTGATTGGAGCGGGCGCGCTATAGTCATGAAATCACCATGCGCGGGATTGGTGAATGAAGCGTTAAATCGCAATCCCATTATGGCATAGGCGCAAAGCTCTGCGGCTTCATTTTTTTGCGCCAGTATGGGGCATGCACCATTTTGAAACTCGATATGCGTCACATTGAAACGTTATCTGAGAGTGAATTAAAGCGTGTTTTCCGCAAGAATAAGGGCTTTCAGCGATGTATAAATATTGAGATTCTACTTTGATCTATTGTTTACTATGCTCAACGTGACCCTCGCTTAATCATTTCTTAAGCAGCTTTTTTAAGTGGTTGGAAATCTACCCTCGCTAGTTTGGCTGGAACCGAACAACGGAAAACAGTTGTCGGCGTGCTGAACAACAATCGAAGAGTTTAGGAGAACCCGCATGACACAGATTTTCGCTCGCTTCATGAAAGACGAGTCCGGCGCGACCGCCATTGAATACGGCTTGATCGCAGCGTTGATTTCCGTCGGCATCATCACTGGTGCCTCGACCATCGGATCGTCTCTTTCGCGCGTGTTCGGTGACATCTCAACGAAGATCTCCACATCCGGCGCGGGCGGCGCTGCTGCACCAGCCAAGTAATTCAGATGGAAATACAATCGACTATACCGCCGTATGGCGGTATAGTTTTTAATGATAAAGAAGCATGCGATGGCATTTATTCTGAGGTCTGAATAATGGTTACCGCAGCAATATTTCTTATTATACCGCTGTGCCTCGCTTTCGCGGCTATGAACGACCTCTTTACAATGACGATCCCCAATCGCATTTCGATTGTCCTGCTTTTGTCATTTGTCGTCGTTGCACCCCTGGCAGGTATGGACCTGCAAACATTCTCCATGAGCCTTGTGGCGGGGCTTGCCGTTTTCGCAGCAAGCTTTGCCTTGTTCGCACTCAATACAATGGGCGGTGGAGATGCCAAACTACTGACAGCATCTGCCGTCTGGTTCGGCTTCGATCAGGCGTTGGCGGTCTATATGGTTGCCGTAGCCCTTTTCGGCGGCATCCTCACCATCGGCATTCTGTTCATCCGCTCTCATCATCAACAAATCATGGCAAGCGGCCTTCCTGTTCCCGACTCTCTGCTCGTTGCCAAGAAAGTGCCCTATGGCATTGCCATTGCTGCGGCTGGTCTCGTGACCTATCCGGATGCGCCCATCGTACAATTTGCCATGCGGGCCATGATATAGGTCTCTAGCTTCCAAGCAGGGCGGCGTTTAAATCTCATTAACCACAGCGCGACACATTTTATTAACTATAATTACACCAATGGCGGGCCATGGTGGGGAGAGATTCTGACTCCTTCAAGGCCCAAGCATGAAACCGTCTCGCATCGTCATTCTTTCAGTCGCCGTGGTCGCCGCCGGTCTGGCCGGTTTGCTGGCCATGCAGCTTGGCGGGCCGCAGCAGGTTGTCGAGCATGCGGAAGCGATCATTCAGAAGGAACCGACGGTCAATATTCTGGTATCTTCCGTCAATCTGCCTGTCGGAAGCCGTTTGAGCGCCGACTCCGTTCGCTGGGCAGCATGGCCGCAGGGCAGCATCAATGAAAATTTCGTCACCGAGACTAAACGGCCCGACGCTATCACCGAGCTGACCGGCTCTGTGGTGCGCCTGCCCTTGTTTGAAGGCGAACCACTGCGGCCTGAAAAGGTGGTGGATTCCAGCACGCGCATCATGTCTGCGCTGTTGCCAGCGGGCAAACGGGCTGTCGCGACGGAAATTTCCGTTGCCACTGGCGCAGGCGGTTTCGTGCTTCCCAACGACCGTGTCGACGTGATCATGGTTCGCAAGGGCGATGCGGGGAGTTTTCTCACCGAAAACGTTCTCAACAATGTCCGTGTTCTGGCCATCGACCAGCAGATCAAGGAAGGCGAAGACGGCACCACAGCAGTTGTCGGTGCAACGGCCACGCTGGAACTGACGCCAGAGCAGGCGAAGATCATGACGGTTGCGCAGCAAATGGCGGATCGCCTCACACTTTCTCTGCGCTCGGTTGCTGACGCGCAAGACAGCGACACAACATCTGCCGATTATCTCCTGAGTGGGGGCTCCGGAAAACGGGCTATCCAGATCATCAAATCCGGCTCAATCGTCCGGGACGGACAGGGAGGTTCGGCACAATGACCAGACACCGCGCAATTTCCTGCCTGACAAAAGCCATGCGCTCGTCCGTCACGGGCGGACTGGCGTTTTGCATCGCATTCTCGGGCTTTCCCGGTTTGAACGCGCCATGGGGCCTGTCGACACACGAAGCACTGGCACAGAGCGCCAGCATCGTACGGATCAATGAAAGCGGCCAGGGTGTTCGCAAGCGGCTAAAGCTTGGCCTGAACAAGGCGCTGGTCATCGACCTGCCGCAGGACGCCCATGATATTCTGGTTGCAGACCCCAGTATGGCGGATGCCGTGACGCGCAGCTCGCGACGTATCTACCTGTTCGGCAAGGCAGTCGGCCAGACCAATATTTTCATATTCGGAGATCAGGGGCAGGAAATTGTCAGCCTTGATCTGGAGGTCGAGCGGGATATTACCGGCCTGCAAGCCAATCTTCGCCGCTTCATTCCTGAATCCGACATTCGTGTTGAAATCGTATCGGACAATATCGTCTTGTCTGGGAGTGTGCGCACGCCTCAGGATTCCGCCCGTGCCGTTCAGCTTGCATCTGCCTTCCTGAAGGGCGGTGAGGCAACCACGCGCAATATTACCGAGACCAGCCAGAGCAATGGCGATGGTGCGGTCGCTATCTTTGCGGAAGACCGCCAGTCATCATCCATCGTCAACATGCTGACCATCGAGGGTGAAGACCAGGTCACGTTGAAGGTGACGGTGGCGGAGGTCAGCCGGCAGGTCCTCAAGCAACTGGGCTTCAATGGCTCCATCAGCGGTTCCGGCAGTGACGCAAGCGGCCGCATCTCCTTTTCCAACCCAGCGAACCTTGGCAACGCAATCGGCGTTGCCGGGACAGGTAATATTGCCGGAACCATCGGCAAGGTCACTCTGGGCAGCTATTTCAACGCCATGGAACAGGCCGGTGTGATGCGCACGCTGGCAGAACCGAGCCTGACGGCCATCTCGGGCGAACAAGCGAAATTCTATGTCGGCGGCGAGTTCCGCCTGCCTGCGGAACAGGAAGTGGCCGTCGATGGTACAACCGGTCGGCCCACTGTGACGCGCACCACAGATAAGGTCGACTACGGCATCGAACTGAATTTCCGTCCCGTCGTGCTGTCGCCCGGCCGTATCAGCCTCAAAATCGAGACCAATGTCTCAGAGCCCACCTATGAGGGCAGTGCCGTCACCGGCAACGGAAGCAGCGTCAGCATTCCCGGCAGCACCTATCTGTCCATCCGCAAGCGTGAGGCTTCCACAAGCGTGGAGCTGCCATCCGGCGGTTCCATCGTGATTGCCGGTCTTGTGCAGGACAATGTTCGCCAGGCCATGTCCGGCCTGCCCGGAGCTTCCAAGGTGCCAATCCTCGGCACATTGTTCCGCAGCAAGGACTTTATCCGCAACGAGACCGAGCTTGTCATCATCGCGACGCCCTATCTGGTGCGACCGGTGGCGCGCAACGAAATCGCCCGCCCGGATGACAACTTCAACCCGGATAATGATGCCGGCATGTATTTCATGAACCGCGTCAACAAAGTCTATGGCAACCGGCAGCAGGCTCACACACAGCCCTATCAGGGCTCGGTAGGGTTTATTTACAAATGATGAAAATGCACCCAATGACCCCGTCCCAAAACGCCTCCCGCCTTTGCAGAGCCGGGATCACCCTCTCATTGCTGACCGCAACCCTGCTGCTTCAGGGATGTGCGCGCGACCCGATGTCGACCGGCGCCATTCCCGATGACTACAGAACGCGTCATCCGATCACCCTTTCGGAAGCGCAGCACTCGCTGGATATTCCGGTCTCTGCTGGCGACAACCGTCTGACCATCGGCATGGCTGATACCATCAAGGGGTTTGCGCAGAGTTATACAGCGGTCTCCTCCGGGCTGGTACAGATCCAGGTGCCGACGGGATCGGCCAATTCTGCCGCCGCCTCCATTCTCAAGCGCCAGATCCGCTCCGTTCTGAGCAATTCCGGCATAGCGTCGAGCAAGATCGTGGAAACCCATTACCGCGCAGCGCCAACGGGCGATGCCGCACCCATTCGCCTGAGCTACATTGCCATGACGGCCATGACGGGGCAGTGCGGACAATGGCCGGAAGATCTTTCCGACAACACCTATTCCAACAAGAACTGGTACAATTTCGGCTGCGCATCGCAAAACAATCTCGCCGCGCAGGTGGCAAACCCGATGGACCTCGTCGGTCCGCGTGGCATGAGCGCAATCGATGCGGAGCGCCGCTCCGTGGTGATCGGTAACTATCGCGCAGGCAAGAACACTTCCACGGCGGACTGATACCGACGAGAACGCATGCGGCAACAGGAAAAACAATGAGCCCGGTCAATTACGATATTCAACAGGCCAATCCGCAAGAGTCCTATTCCGAGGAACCCTTGCGCATGGGCGATCTGGACGGTTTGAGACCCCTGCCCCGCATCTCCATCCATGCCTTTTGCGAAAGCGAAGGCATCCAGCGGCTGATGGAGCGCCTTTCGGGCGACCGCCGCATGAACAAGGTCAGCCTGCGCGTGACCAATGGTGAGATCGAAGCCGCAGCGACTATGTTTTCATCCAGCCCGACGCCGAACCTGATCGTGCTGGAAACGGCGCGTGAACCGTCTAACCTGCTGAGCGACCTCGCCCCTCTGGCCGAGGTCTGCGACCCCACGACGCGCGTCATCATCATCGGGCGCCACAACGATATCGCGCTCTACCGGGATCTGATCCGCAACGGCATTTCGGAATATCTCGTCGCACCTGTTACTATGCCGGACCTGCTGGCGTCGATTTCTGCCATTTTCGTTGACCCGGAAGCAGAGCCGCTTGGCCGCAACATCGCCTTCATCGGCGCAAAGGGCGGCGTCGGGTCCTCGACCATCGCCCATAATTGCGCCTTCGGCATTTCCAACCTGTTTTCAACCGAGACCATTCTTGCCGATCTTGATCTGCCGTTCGGCACCGCCAATATCGACTTCGATCAGGATCCGGCTCAAGGCATTGCCGAGGCGGTCTATGCCCCAGAGCGTCTGGATGAAGTGTTTCTCGACCGGTTGCTGACCAAATGCTCCGAGCATCTTTCGCTGCTGGCCGCTCCATCGCTTCTGGACAGGCCCTATGATTTCGAACGCCTGGCCTTCCAGCCGCTTCTGGAGCTTTTGCAGCGCAGCGCGCCGGTCGCAGTGCTGGATGTCCCCCACATCTGGTCGGACTGGACGCAAACAGTGCTGGCCGACGCAGACGAGGTGGTGATTACGGCTGTGCCTGACCTCGCCAATCTCAGAAATACCAAGAACCTGCTGGATGCCCTGAAAAAGCTGCGACCAAACGACAAGGTGCCGCATCTCGTGCTCAATCAGGTCGGCATGCTCAAGCGCCCGGAGATTGCGCCTGCGGATTTCTTCGAACCGCTGGAAATCGAACCGATTGCGATCATTCCGTTTGATGTCCAGCTTTTCGGAAATGCGGCCAATAGCGGTCGCATGATCAGCGAAATCGACGCAAAATCATCGATTGCCGAAACATTCTCGCAGATTTCACACATCGTTACGGGCCGTTCTGCTGCGCGCAAAGCAAAGCGAGCCGGACTTGGCAAGTTCATGGATCTTATAAAACGCAAGTGATGCACGGCTTGGCCGTGAAACATACCGGAAGACACATATGTTCGGAAAACGTGGCAACGAAGGTCCCGCAAGGGGCGCATATAGCGGGCAGGCAGCACCATCTGCACCTGTTCCGCCTCCTGTTGCAACGGCACCACGCGCCGAGCAGACGGACATGCTTGTCATGGCCCCACCCGCGCCACCAACCCATGCAGCTCCACCCCAGGTACGCAAGCGTGTTCGCACGGATGAATATTACCAGACAAAGGCGCAGGTGTTCTCAGCACTGATCGATACGATCGATCTTTCGCAACTGGCAAAGCTGGACACGGAAAGCGCCCGTGAAGAAATTCGCGATATCGTCAACGACATCATCACCATCAAGAATTTCGCGATGTCGATTTCCGAGCAGGAAGAGCTGCTGGAAGACATTTGCAACGACGTGCTGGGTTACGGCCCGCTGGAGCCGTTGCTGGCACGTGACGATATTGCCGACATCATGGTCAATGGGTCGGGCCAAACCTTTATTGAAGTCAACGGCAAGACCATCGAGTCCGACATCCGGTTTCGTGACAATGCCCAGCTTTTGTCGATCTGCCAGCGCATCGTCAGCCAGGTTGGCCGTCGCGTGGACGAATCGAGCCCGATCTGCGACGCACGCTTGCCGGATGGGTCACGCGTCAACGTCATTGCACCGCCGCTCGCCATCGATGGTCCCGCACTGACGATCCGCAAATTCAAGAAGGACAAGCTGACGCTCGACCAGCTGGTGCGCTTTGGTGCGATCACGCCGGAAGGGGCCGTTCTCCTGCAGATCATCGGGCGCGTGCGGTGCAACGTCGTCATCTCAGGCGGAACAGGTTCGGGCAAGACCACGCTTTTGAACTGCCTGACGAGCTATATCGACAAAACCGAACGCGTCATTACCTGCGAAGACACAGCCGAACTTCAGCTTCAGCAACCGCATGTCGTGCGCCTAGAAACACGCCCGCCCAACATTGAAGGCGAAGGCGAGATCACCATGCGTGATCTCGTCAAGAACTGCCTACGCATGCGGCCAGAACGCATCATCGTCGGCGAAGTCCGTGGCCCTGAAGTCTTCGACCTCTTGCAGGCGATGAACACCGGCCATGATGGCTCCATGGGCACCATCCACGCCAACACGCCGCGTGAGTGCCTGAGCCGCATGGAATCCATGATTGCCATGGGCGGCTTCAGCCTTCCGGCAAAGACCGTGCGCGAAATCATCTCGTCTTCCGTCGATGTCATCATTCAGGCTGCCCGTCTTCGCGATGGTTCGCGCCGCATAACGCAGGTCACCGAAGTGCTCGGCATGGAGGGTGATGTCATCATCACCCAGGATCTGATGCGCTATGAAATGGACGGCGAGGACGCCAACGGCCGTCTGATCGGTCGCCATGTTTCGACGGGAATCAGCAAGCCATATTTCTGGGATCGTGCACGTTATTTCAACGAGGAAAAGCGCCTTGCCGCTGCTCTCGACGAGATGGAAAAACAGTCTCAATAGCCAAGACCTAGCATTTCCGGCGAAAACGGGATCACCTGAAATGCTCTATCTATTTGTTTTCACGCAGTCCGGACGCAAAACCGCTCACGCACTTTTGCTGGACGCGCTCTAGGCGGAATGCACAATGAACATGACGGTGCTGTTGCTCGTGATCCTCGTCGCCGTTTCGGCAGGAGCGATGGCCTATGTCTTCCTGTTCCCGCAGATCGAGGTCGAAAAGAAGACAGCAAGCCGTGTGAACCGGGTGAAGGCGGCTGAGACCGACCGTATCAAGATCAAGGCTGCGCGTGACCGCGTCCAGGAGATGAGCAAGCGCCGAAAATCGGTGCAGGACACGCTCAAGGATCTCGAAAAAAAGCAGAACGAGAAATCCAAGCACCGGCGCGATAACAGCGTTCGTGGCAAGCTCGTTCAGGCCGGTCTGTCCATATCCATCCAGAAATTTTACCTGATGGGCGGCGGGCTTGGGCTTGCCGTGTTTCTGGTCTCGCTTCTCTATGGCGCACCGCTGCTTCTGGCCGTTGGTGGTGGAATGGTGGGCGCGCTTGGTCTGCCGCGCTGGATCCTCGGCTTTCTTGTCAAACGCCGGCAGAACAAGTTTCTGGAAGAATTTCCCAACGCGCTTGATGTCATGTACCGCTCCATCAAGTCGGGCCTGCCGCTTAATGATTCCGTCCGGCTGATCGCGTCAGACGGGCAAGAGCCTGTGAAGACCGAGTTTCAGCGGGTTGTCGAGGCCCAGCAGGTGGGCATGACCATTCCTGAAGGCATCAACCGAATGATGTTGACCATGCCTTTGTCTGAGGTCAACTTCTTCGGCACCGTCATCACCATTCAGGCACAGGCCGGTGGCAACCTCTCGGAGGCGCTTGCCAACCTGTCCAAGGTGCTGCGTGAACGCCGTAAAATGCGGGCCAAGGTCAGCGCACTCTCCATGGAGGCCAAGGCATCGGCGGTCATCATCGGGGCGCTTCCCTTCATTGTGGGGCTCCTCGTCTACCTGACATCGCCGGACTATATCGCGGTGCTTTTCAGCGATCCGCGCGGGCATCTTATTCTCGGCGTATCCGGGTTCTGGATGCTCATCGGCGTGGTCGTCATGCGCCAAATGATCAACTTCGATATTTGAGGCGCAAGAGCAATGTCACAGGAACTGATCGCCAGCCTCGTCAACCCGCACCTCATCATCGCCCTCCTCGTCGGCGTGGCCGTCTTTGCAACATTTTATACGCTGGCCCTGCCCTATTTTGAAAAGGGTGACCTGAGCAAGCGCATGAAGGCGGTTTCCACCGAGCGGGACCAGATCAGAATTCGTGAACGCGACCGCATGGCCGAGGCGGCAAAGGGTGGAAAAACGACGCTGCGCGCCAGCAACAACAAATCAGCAACGCGGATCGTCGAGCGTTTCAATCTGCGCGAAGCCTTGGTGGATGCCAATACCGTCAACAAGCTACGGGCCGCGGGCTACCGTTCCCAGAACGCATTGAACACGTTTCTAGCTGCGCGTTTCATTCTTCCCTTCATCTTTCTGCTGCTGGCTTTTCTCTGGGTCTTCGTCATGGGCAATCTGGCGACACGGCCCTTCGGCCTTCGGCTGATGGCGGTTCTCGGCTTTGGTTATCTCGGCTTCTACGCGCCCAACATTTTTGTTTCCAACCAGATGTCCAAGCGGCAGAAATCCATCAAGCGGGCATGGCCGGATGCGCTGGATCTGATGCTGATCTGCGTGGAATCCGGTGTCTCGATGGAAGCGGCGATGCGGCGGGTTGCCGAAGAGATGGCCGACCAGTCACCCGAACTTGCCGAAGAAATGGTGCTGACCACGGCTGAGCTGTCGTTCTTGCAGGACAGGCGCACAGCCCTTGAAAATCTGGGCATTCGCACGCAGCTGGATGGCGTGAAAAGCGTAGTGCAGGCGCTGATCCAGGCCGAACGCTATGGTACACCGCTTGCACAGGCCCTGCGTGTTCTGGCGCAGGAGGGCCGGGATGAGCGCATGAATGAAGCCGAGAAGAAGGCCGCCGCACTGCCCCCGAAACTCACCGTTCCGATGATTATTTTCTTTCTGCCGGTGCTGATCGCCGTCATTCTCGGGCCAGCTGGCATTCGAGTCTCTGACACGTTCTAAAGAGCTATCGACAACAAAAAAGGCGGCCCACAGGCCGCCGTTTGCAATTATTAAGATGAGCTCGGCAATCAGTTTGTCGCGGTCTTCTTGTTCTTGTCGGAAAGTTGCGACCATGCGTTCTGCTGGGACAGCATGCCCCGCAGATAGGTCAGGTTTGCCTGCGCCTGCTGTGCAGAAAGCTCCTGCATGGCAATGCGTTCGGCCTCTTCAAAACGTCCCTGAAGTCCGACGACAAGCGCGAGGTTCTGCCGGATGCGGCTATCGGCACCGGGCTGGGAGGCCGCAGAGCGCATATAGGTTTCCGCCGTGCGCGGATCATTCTGAAGAACGTATGACATTCCAAGATTGGACAGAATGCTCGGATCATTGGGTTTGAGATCAAGCGCCTGACGGTATTTCGCACGCGCCTCTCCCGAACGGCCCAGTTGATCGAGAACCGCACCTTCAGCGGAGTAGAGACGCCAGTCGGGCCTGTCAGGCGTTTGCGCGCGCGTGATGGTGCTCAGCGCCTGCTCCAACTGTCCGGCAGCCGCCTGCGCCTTACCATAGGATGCCAGAACCTCACGGTCGGATGGGTAGGCAATGGCAACCTGCTGCATGACGGCGAGAGCCTGCGTGTTCTTGCCGGTCATCATCAGCACATTGGCGTAGTTCAAGCCCGTATTGCGGTCCTTCGGATTGCGCTCATAGGACCTGCCGACGGAAGCCTCCGCCTGCCGCAGCTGGTCCATGTTCATCTGGTCATAGGAATGGGACACCGCCGGAATGGAGCCGGTGGACATGCGGTCGGGCTTGTTGGTAGCGCATCCAGCAAGCGCCAGGGCAAGTGCTGCGGCGCAAACGCCGCGTACCAACAATGAATGGCGCGCTGAAAGGGAAGAAACAGCAATCACAACATTGCCCCCGGCTCTGGTTTTGATCGAAACGGGCAACGCAGCGCGATTTCTCTCGACGCAACCCTCGCTCCAGCAATAATCTGTTAACCCTAACAGAGTGTTAATTCGACGATTCCACCCCCCTTTCGAAAGCATCCTATGCCCCATTATCAATATATCGAACGCGCCACGCCTTTCACGTCCAAGGGGGGAAAAACACTGCCGGTCTTCGCGGTCACACCTGCCCATATCGAACAGGCTGCGATTGACCCGATTGCGCTGGATTGGGCACGCAAAGCAGGCTTCAAGGGCGATGCAGGCGCTATCCTTCTGGTGCCATCGGCAGAGGGTGCGCTGGGTGGCGCATTGCTGGGGTTAGGAACCAATCCTTCGGAATTCCCCTTCATTACCGGCAAACTGGCGCGTGAGCTGCCGGAAGGCGAGTGGCATATTGAAACGGCACCGCTCACCGTCAACCGCCTGATGCTGGGCTTTGGTCTGGGTGCCTATCGTTTCGACAAGTACCGCACCTTGAAAAGCAGCGGCGCAAAGCTGCTCATGCCACGCGACGCGGCAGATGCAGAGATCAAGCGCATTCTGGCTGGCGTCTATCTGGCCCGCGATCTTATCAACGTTCCGGCCAATGATATGGGGCCTGACCAGCTTGAGATCGCATTCCGCAGCCTTGCCGCCCACTACAAGGCGCAGGTTAAGGTCGTGGCCGGTGAGGACCTGCTGAAGGAAAACTTCCCTCTTATTCACGCCGTTGGTCGCGCCAGCGAAAGCGCGCCTCGCCTTCTGGACATGCGCTGGGGCAAGAAGGGCAATCCGCGTATCACGCTTGTTGGCAAGGGTGTCTGCTTCGATACGGGCGGCCTCGACATCAAACCGTCTTCGTCCATGGCGCTGATGAAAAAGGATATGGGCGGAGCCGCCAATGTGCTGGGTCTCGCCTTGATGATCATGGATGCACGGCTGCCGATCGAGTTGCGCGTCCTTGTGCCTGCGGTGGAAAACTCCATTTCCTCCAATTCCTTCCGCCCCGGCGATATCTATCAGAGCCGCAAGGGCCTGACCGTGCAGATCGACAATACCGATGCGGAGGGGCGTCTGGTGCTGGCGGACGCTCTGGCCTATGCGGATGAAGATGCGCCTGATCTGATGATCGACATGGCGACGCTGACGGGTGCTGCCCGTGTGGCGCTTGGTCCCGATGTTCCGCCCTTCTTCACCGATGACGAGGATCTGGCGCATGGCATAGCGGATGCGAGCATGGATGTTGATGACCCGTTGTGGCGCCTGCCGCTCTACATGGGCTATGATAAGGATATCCGCTCCCGCGCAGCAGACATTACCAATGCGCCTGCTGGCGGCATGGCTGGATCCATCACCGCCGCCCTGTTCCTCAAGCGTTTTGTTACGCAGACGAAAAGCTGGGCGCATATGGATATTTACGGCTGGTCGCTCAGCGAGCGCCCGCATTCATCCATCGGTGGCGAGGCGCAGGGCATTCGGGCACTGTTCCATTACATCTCGCGTAACTTCGCAAAGAAGTAACAAAAAATGGGGGCGGAAAACCGCCCCCTCTAGAGCAATTCCAGCAAAAGTGGGAACCGGTTTTGCGTCCGGAATTGCGTAAAAACAAAGAGATAGAGCGTTGAAGGTGAACCCGTGTTCACCGGAAAACGCTCTAAACGCGCACGTCCTGATCCTTGCGGTCTTCCTGACCAAAGAATTTCAGGTAGCGCTGCACCTCTCCCGGTTCTCCGGTTGCCTTTTGCGGGTTATCGGAGAGCTTGACGGCCGGACGACCGTTTGCGTCGATAACCTTGCAGACGATGGAGATCGGCTTCAGGCTTTCGATGGTGTTGGGTGCACAGCCCGCGAAGTCATTCGTCAGATTGGTGCCCCAACCGAAGCTCATTCTGACGCGGCCTTCGAAGTGCTTGTAGGTGTCGATGATGGCATCGACATCCAGACCGTCGGAGAAGATCAGAAGCTTCTTCTTCGGGTCGCGGTCCATCTTCTGCCACCAGTCGATGATCTTCTCGCCGCCTTCGATGGGCGGCGCGCTATCGGGTCGGAAACCGGTCCAGTCCGCCACCCATTCGGGTGCATTGCGCAGGAAGGACGCCGTGCCGAATGCATCCGGCAGGACGATCAGCAGATTGCCGCCATAGAGCCGGTTCCAGTCCTTCATCACCTGATAGGGTGCGGCGGCAAGGCTCTCGTCGTTCTGGGCGAGAGCGGCCACCACCATCGGCAATTCATGCGCATTGGTGCCGACAGCTTCCAGATCTGAATCCATGGCCAGCAACACATTGCTGGTGCCGGTAAAGGCCGGACCTATGCCTTCTTTCAGAGCTTCGACGCACCAGCGTTGCCACAGAAAGCTGTGGCGGCGGCGGGTGCCGAAATCTGAAATGCGAAGGCCTGGCAATTCCCGCAGGCGCTCCACCTTTGCCCACATTTTCGCTTTTGCACGAGCATAGAGAACATCGAGCGTGAAATAACCGAGCGAGCGCATCGCGCTGCGCGAACGCAGCTCGTTGATGATGGCAAGGGCTGGAATTTCCCACAGCGTGGTATCCATCCAGCGGCCATGAAAATTCAGCTCGTACTGGCCATCGCGCTTGAACAGTTCATATTCCGGCAACTGATAGCTATCCAGCCAGGACAGGAATTCGGGCTCGAAAATCTGGGCGCGACCATAGAAGGTATTACCGGCAAGCCAGATACTTTCCTTCTTGGAAAGTCGCAGACTGCGGGCGTGGTCAAGCTGCTCGCGCAGCTCCATCTCATCGATTTCATCGGCCAGCTTGACTGTTTTCGTACGGTTGATGAGCGAGAAAGTCGCGTTGACCTCTGGATAGATCTTCCAGATCATCTGCAACATCAACAGCTTGTAGAAATCCGTATCGATGAGACTGCGTACAATCGGGTCCAGCTTCCAGGCATGATTGTGAACACGGGTTGCGATATCTATCTTCGTCATTGCTGCTGAAATCCCCCGTGCCGACCGAGCCGACACCCCTTGCGCGTTACCAAAGGCCTGACATCGTGATGAGCCTTATTCGCTCTCCAATCAGAGACTTATCTGAAAACGGGATCAAGTCCAGACCGGTTCAGGCAAAGACAGTTCCGTGAATGAGGGATAGCGAATGTTTCAAAAATCCACAGCTGGCGGGTTGATCCCCGGATACCAGTCTCTGGAGGTGGGAGCACGCGTGCCAGTGGCGGAACCTCCGGCTGAGCCGGTGCAGCGGTAGCCCTGAACAGGTAATCCCTGACTACCGAAAACATCCCGGTAAGCGCCATCAGGGTAACCGGACTGAACGGACGTGGAATAGCAATTATACCGCTCTTTCGGGCGAAGCGTCTTGGGGTCCTTGACGCCGGGCAGATTGGCGTAAGCATCCGGCGCGGGCATGAAGCCGTTCTCGTAAACCGTCTGCGCCTGCGCAATCGTTGAAAACGAAATGACGGCTATACCCAGAACTGCGGCGCATGATGCCAATCTTGCCATATCGATGACCCGTATTAAACTGCCTGCCTTCATATAGAAGCCACCCCGGCACCGGAACAGTGCAGACGCTAAACGTTTTCGTGAAGGTCTAGAGTCGCCGGAACGCGGTGGGCATCTCGTAGAGCCAGCCGATCCGCTTGATGGCCTCATCAAGATTCTCCCGTGATACATTCATGGTGTGGCCGTTCGCGTGGAGAAGCGTCTGTTCGTCCTCCATGATGCCGACATGCCCCTTCCAGAAAACGAGATCGCCACGGTGCAATTCATCCCGGCTGATATCAGTGCCGAGCGTGCTGACCTGCATGTCCGTATCGCGCAGCACCGATCTGCCAACCATCGCGGCGGACAGTTGCACCAGACCGGAGCAATCGATGCCGAAACCGGAGCGTCCGCCCCATAGATAGGGCGTTTCCAGAAAGCGCAGGGCGACAGACACGTAATCATCCGCCACACATTCGTTCACCGCCATGCAGTGGGCGGCGATGATGCCCTCGCCTTTTGCGGTCATCAGATAGCGTGTTCCGCGCGTTTCTTCCTCTCCGACAATAGCGACAAGGCTTCCCATGGAGAGCGCCGCAACGGGCGGCTTTCTCAGCTCGGCCTGCGGGTAGAGAAAGGTGCGGGGTGCGATGATACGGTGGGTCGGGGCGACCGTTTCCCCGATGGCCGCTTCCGGCACATAGCCAGCATAGCCATCCGCATCGGCCTGAACCCAGGCCCAGCCATTTGCCCTGTCAAAGACACGCACCGCCTCTCCCAGCAGCAACTCGGTATCGACACCGCATTCCAGTTCAGGTTTGGGGCGAAGACTGATGACGGGAAGGATGACGCTGGCAAGGGTGCCGGTCACGTAACGCTCCGCCTCAACCTTGCCCCGCAGTCGCTCATCGGCAAGATCGGCCCGGAAGATGTTGAGACGCCGGTCGAGGGGCATGTCTGGGGATGTCATATTGCTGTGTCCTCATCGTCTACGCACGATCCAATGATCGCCATCCTATATCGTGCGTGCCTGCGCGATAACCAGGTCTCCGAATTTTTCCAGATAGAGCGCGCCTGTAACGGTGCGCTTGATGATGACGTTGCGGCGGTCACGCGGGTCCCGTTCACGCTCCACAAGGCCTATCGCGCCCATGCTGTCCAGAGCGCGGGTGATGACCGGCTTGGTCACACCCAGCACGGCGGCCAGGCCGCGAACCGTATGCGGCGGCGGCACAAGATAAATATGCAGCAGGATCGCCATCTGCCGGGATGTCAGGTCCGGCCCATCATCCTCGACCTGGGCCAGCACCACCCGGTGCCAAAGGCTCAGCGCTTGCGACGGCGACAGTTCGAAAGACACACTCGGCTCCATTCATTGGTTCCGCAGGGGATAGGACCGGAGCATAGTCTCGCAAATCGGTGAACAAAATGAAACCGCCGACACGCATTCTGTATCCATTCGGTACAGCGCAATGTCGGCGGTGTCTTTGCCCGTTATCGAGCTTTTATGTCCCCTCTGGACTTGGCAATAACCATGCATGAAACGTGCCAGATGAAAAACTGCCAGTTACACGTCGAAAATGGCCTTCGAAGGGTAATCTGCTTCGGCAATTCAGCCACCGAAGCTCATTTTTTAAGCGATGCGCCATCTGAGAAGCATCGCGCACAGGTCGCTCAATGCTTGGTGCTATGTCCAGCGGCCAGCTCATGGGCTCTTTCGCGCTTGTTGTAGCGGATAGAGGACCACAGCGAGATACCGATCAGCGTCGCGCCGCCAAGACCCGTAATGACTTCGGGAATATGGACAAGGCTCTGCACATACATGATGACCGACAGGATGAGGATGGCGTAAAACGCGCCATGCTCGAGATAGCGGTATTCCGCCAGCGTTCCCTTTTCGACCAGCATGATCGTCATCGAGCGGACATACATGGCACCGATGCCAAGGCCGATGGCGATGATGAAGAGGTTGGAGGTGAGCGCGAAGGCACCGATCACGCCATCGAAGGAGAAGCTGGCATCGAGCACTTCAAGGTAAAGGAACGCGCCGAAACCACCCTTGGCAGCACCTTCCAGCACCTGCTGGCTGCGGTCCAGAATTCCGCCGAGAACTTCAACCAGAAGGAAGGTCAGGAGACCCCAGATGGCTGAGCTGAAGAAGACGTTTGCTGCTTCCGGCCCGAGTTTCGGGTCAGCGCTGCCCGCGATGATGCGCGAGAAGACGAGCATGACGATCAGCACGAAAGCGATCTCGATGCCCTTGATCGACGAATAGGTCGCAATCTTCTCTTCGAACCAGCGCACCCAGTGCACGTCTTTTTCGTGATCGAAGAAGAAGCTGAGGCCCACCATCATCAGGAACGTGCCACCGAAGGCAGCGATCGGCAGATGCGCGTCCTTCATGATCTGCGCGTAACGATCCGGCTCCGTTGCCGCCATGACCATGGCCGTCCAGGGACCGACATTGGCAGCAATGACGACGATGAGCAGCGGGAAAACAATACGCATGCCGAAGACGGCGATGAGAATGCCCCAGGTCAAAAAGCGATGCTGCCATTCCGGCGTCATGTCTTTCAGCTTGTTGGCATTGACGATGGCGTTATCGAAGGACAGAGAGATTTCGAGAACAGCCAGAACCGCACAAATGAAGAAGATCGTGGCAGTACCGCTCAGGGTGCCCGTCATCTGCCAGCCGAGATAGCCGCCCAGAATGAGGCCGACAACGGTGACGATAAAGGCCCACTTGAAGTAGGTCAGTGTGGATTTTGTGCTTGTGGTCATTACAGCGCTCCCAGCAACGATGTGCGAACAGGAAAACGCGGCGCAGACGTGACAGAAAGCGCACGCACAGAATGCATGGTCAGATTTTTCATGGGTTACAATCCGCCGGCGTAATAAGCAGGCGGTACCGACATCACGAGAGCGCCGTAAAACTCTCGCCAGAGGGGCCCGGCACCTAAGTTCATCTCCCAAAGCCCGATGTCAGGGCGCTGGTAATATATTTCTAGTCTCGCAACTCGCCTGCTTCGTCAAGCTCAAAGTTGTGTTCGCAACGGTTTCGACTGATTTTGACCTGAGGCGACCTCCATTTGCAAACCATGGTTGCGCGATGCCATGTCATCATACGATTCTATAAAGTGGTACTATTTGTTTCTTGAACCGACAGCCCGGTTGCGGTAGATAGCGCAGAGCCGATGCCAATGGATGGAGATCCCGGATGACCGTTTCCTTCGACCTGACCGACAAGACAGCTATCGTCACCGGGGCCAATACGGGACTGGGACAGGGCATCGCGCTTGCTTTGGCCGGCGCAGGAGCGACCGTGGTCCTCGTTGGACGTTCTTCGATGGCGGAAACGGAAGATGCAATCGCTGCCGTCGGTGGGAAGAGCCACAGCATCAAAGCCGACCTCTCCAGCATTGCCCCTGTCGAGGCGATCATGGAAGAAACGGTGCGCCATTGCGGCGGTGCCGATATTCTCGTCAACAATGCGGGCATCATCAAACGCGCTGACTCCCTCGACTTTACAGAGGCGGACTGGGATGCGGTGATGGATGTCAATCTGAAGACGGTGTTCTTCCTCAGCCAGGCCTTTGCCCGCCATCTCGTGGCTCAGGGCAAGCCGGGCAAGATCATCAATATCGCCTCGCTTCTGTCGTTCCAGGGGGGAATTCGCATACCTTCCTACACCGCCTCCAAGAGCGGACTTGCAGGCCTGACCCGCCTTCTGGCTTGCGAATGGGCGGGCAAGGGCATCAACGTCAACGCCATCGCGCCCGGCTATTTCGATACCAACAACACCGAGGCCCTGCGCAACGATCCGGACCGCAACGCGGCCATTCTGGCGCGCATTCCCGCTGGACATTGGGGCAAGCCGGAAGAGATCGGCGGCGCGGCCGTGTTTCTCGCTTCAGCCGCGTCAAACTATGTCCACGGCACGGTTCTGCCCGTGGATGGTGGGTGGATGGCGCGCTAAGCGCCTAAAACCTTCAGACGATGTCGTCGAGGGGCGGGTTTACCGCTCTCGCCTGTCTGCGCTTAAGGGCATTTTCGCGGAAAACGATGTAGAGGCCTGACAAGACGATCAGGCCCGCACCGATGACAATGCTGGTCTGGGGTACATCGCCAAAAATCAGCCAACCAAACACCACTGCCCAGAGCAGCAATGTATATTGAAGCGGCGCGACGGTTGCGGCATCGGCCAGCTTAAGGGCGCGATTGACCAGAACATGCGCTGTCATGGCCACAATGCCCAAGAGCCCGAGAAGCGAGAGATCAAAGCCTGATTTTAGTGGCACCCAGCCCGATGGCGCAATGGCCAGCGCCACGGCGCCCGCAAGCCCTGCACCCACGACCTGCCAGAAGGCCAGAACCGTATCCGGCGTGTTTCGCAACTGTCGTCCCGATAGCATCATGAAAGCGAAGGCCGCACTTCCAAGGATCGAGAACAAGGCGGCAGAGGTCAGGGATGCCGAACTTGGCTGGAGCGCGATTAGGACGCCGACAAAACCGACGCCAATCGCGGTCCATCTGCGCCAGCCGACTTTCTCTCCCAGCAGAAATGGCGACAGCGCCGCAACATAGATGGGAGCGGCCAGCCAATAGGTCATGACATCGGCCAGGGGCAGTGCTGTCACGGCGAAGTAGAAGCAGAAGAGCTCGGCGGTGGAGAAAAACACTCTGGCCGCCTGAAGCGCGGGTCGCTCGACACGCCACAGCTTTGTCATCCCCGACCGCAGAAGAATAAACAGCAAGACAATGATGGCAGCGCCACTGCGCACCAGCACGACCTGCCCCAGACTGTAGGTCGAGACCAGCCACTTGCCCATGGCGTCGTTCAGCGCAAACAAAAGCATGCCGAGCAGCATGACGGCCACGCCCAGACCGGTGGGCGAAAGCTGGCGGAGGAATTTTGGCATTGTGATCTCGAACTCCCTGGATGCCCATGACTCGGTGAGCCACCGCACCAAGTCAAGCCCAGCGGAAACATGTATTAGCGTGTCCGCAGTTTCTACACGGACAAAAGCTGCGTCATTGTCTGACGGAACCGTTGACAGATCGTTTCGCGCAGAACATGGCGGCCATTGCGCACGACTGAGCGGCCATTGATCCAGACCTGATCCGGCTTCACCAGATTGCCAAAAATCCAGCCGTCCAGCAGATGATCACCCTCCAGATAGGGGGCATTATCGACATTCAGCGACACGAAGTCTGCCGGATGACCCTGCCTTATGCCGGATTGTGCGCCGAGTGCCTGTGCGCCACCGCTCAATGCGGCATCAAACAGGGTGCGACCGGTGGAGCCGTTTGCGGGCGCGATAACGTTGCGGGCGCGCTGCTCCAGACGTTGAGAATATTCCAGCTGGCGCAATTCATCGGCAACACCGATCAGCACATTGCTATCGGACCCAATGCCGAACGCGCCGCCACCTGAGAGAAATTCCGGCGCGGAAAATGTGCCGTCGCCCAGATTGGCTTCGGTAATGGGGCAAAGCCCCGCGACCGCACCGGTTCTTGCCACAGCAGCCGTTTCCTCTAGCGTCATATGGGTGGAGTGAATGAGGCACCAGCGATCCGTCACATCAGCATGGTCCAGCAGCCACTGCACCGGGCGCTTGCCCGACCAAGCGATGCAATCGTCCACTTCCTTGACCTGCTCGGCAATGTGGATGTGCAGAGGAGCGTCTGGCGCAAGCTGCGCTGCGATTGCCAGTTGCTCTGGCGTCACCGCCCGCAAACTGTGGGGCGCAAGCCCGACGACGCTATTTGGCAGGGCGGATGCCGCCTTCTGGCAGCCCTCGAACAGACGCGCAAAGTCATCGGTGGAATTGATGAAGCGGCGCTGACCCTCCAGAGGCTCCTGCCCGCCAAAGCCGGCATGGGCGTAGAGCACGGGAAGCAGCGTCAGTGCCATGCCGGTCTGAGCAGCAGCGCTCGCTATACGCTCAGCAAGCTCGGCGATATTGGCATAGTGCCCGCCATCCGTATCGTGGTGGAGGTAATGAAATTCGCCGACGCGACCGAAGCCCGCCTCGAGCATTTCCATGTAAAGCTGTGCGGCGACCGCTTCCATCTGGTCCGGCGTCATTGTCAGGGCGAAGCGGTACATCAGTATGCGCCAGCTCCAGAAACTATCCTGCGTGGGACCGCGCGTTTCCACCATGCCCGCCATGGACCGTTGAAAAGCATGGCTGTGCAGGTTCGGCATGGCAGGGACGATGACCTTCACCCGCTCATCACCGGCAGCCGCCTCCACGCCACTTTCAACAGAGGCAATCCGCCCTTCCTCGATTTTCAGGCGGATACTCCTGGCCCAACCGTCTGACAGGAAAGCGGTTTCAGCATGAAGGTACATGTCGGCTCCTCATTTTCAACTGACGGCTCTTGCCTCGCAACCTATTATGTATATACATATTAAACATATGGGAAGGGAAAATTGAGCATGACTGGCACCTTCATTCCAGACCAGACCACCGATCAGAGCGCAATTTCTCTCTGGCGCAATGCCCGGATTGCAACGCTTGCACCATCAGCGCCAGATCTCGGAATTGTCGAAAAAGGCGCCATTGCCGTGCGCAATGGGCGGTTCCTGTTTGCAGGACCCGAAGCAGAGCTGCCTAATGACTATGCAAGCGCCGCCCATGTGTTTGATTGCGAGGGACGCTGGATCACCCCTGCGCTCATCGATTGCCACACCCATCTCGTTTTTGGCGGCAACCGTGCCATGGAATTCGAGATGCGGCTGAATGGCGCAAGCTATGAAGAGATTTCCAGAGCAGGCGGCGGCATCGTTTCTTCCGTGCGCGATACGCGGGCCTTGTCAGAGGATGAACTGGTCGCGCAGGCGCTGCCGCGACTGGACGCACTTCTGGCCGAGGGCGTTTCCACCATCGAGATCAAATCCGGCTACGGGCTGGATATAGAAACCGAACTGAAGATGCTGCGCGTGGCGCGTAAACTCGGTGTGTTGCGGCCCGTGCGTATTCTCACCACCTACCTTGCAGCACACGCGACCCCGGCTGACTATAAAGGCCGCAACGCAGATTACATCGCCGATGTTGTTTTGCCCGGCATGGAGCGCGGCCATACCGAAGGCTTGATCGACGCCGTCGATGGTTTTTGCGAAGGCATCGCATTTTCCGTTGAGGATATGCGCATTGTCTTCGAAAAGGCCGTTTCGCTGGGTCTCCCGCTCAAGCTGCATGCCGAACAGCTTTCCAATCTGGGTGGCTCGCAACTGGCCGCGTCCTATGGCGCATTGTCTGCCGATCATCTGGAGTATCTGGATCACGCGGGAGCCTTGGCGCTTGCCAAAGCCGGGACAGTTGCTGTGCTTTTGCCCGGCGCATTCTACACATTGCGCGAAACGCAACTGCCGCCGGTTCAGGCCCTGCGGGATGCAGGGGCGGATATGGCGCTTGCCACCGATTGCAACCCCGGCACCTCTCCGCTGACCTCGCTGCTGTTGACCATGAATATGGGTGCGACGCTGTTCCGGCTGACGGTTGAGGAATGCCTCACAGCCACCACACGCAATGCGGCCAAGGCGCTCGGTCTTTCCGGCGAAACCGGAACGCTCGAAGCCGGAAAATCCGCCGATTTTGCCATCTGGAATATCGAGCGGCCCGCCGAGCTTGTCTACCGCATCGGGTTCAACCCGCTTCATGCCCGTATTTTCAAGGGACGGATTACATCATGACCATCACTCTCCACCCCGGCTCCGTGCAGCTTGCCGATCTGGCCGATATCTATTGGAACAACGGTTCGGCAAAGCTTGATCAGGCTTTCGATGTCGGCATCGAAAGAGCTGCAAGACGCATAGCGGAAATTGCCGCTGGCAATGCCCCGGTCTATGGCATCAACACTGGCTTTGGCAAACTGGCCTCGATCAAGATCGATGCGGCCGACGTCGCCACCCTCCAGCGCAATCTCATCCTCTCCCATTGCTGCGGCGTGGGTGCGGCCCTGCCGGAAAACATCGTGCGGCTCATCATGGCGCTGAAGCTGATTTCGCTGGGTCGCGGCGCATCCGGCGTGCGGCTGGAACTGGTGCGGTTGATTGAAGCCATGCTGGAAAAGGGTGTCATCCCCGCCATACCGGAAAAAGGTTCGGTCGGCGCATCGGGAGACCTGGCACCGCTCGCGCATATGGCGGCGGTCATGATGGGTGAAGGCGAAGCATTTTATGAGGGTGCGTTAATGCCAGCAGAGGACGCGCTCGCAAAAGCTGGTCTGACGCCTGTCGTGCTGGCCGCGAAAGAGGGTCTGGCGCTCATCAATGGCACGCAGACCTCCACGGCGCTTGCACTGGCAGGCCTGTTCCGCACCCACCGGGCAGCGCAGGCAGCGCTGATAACAGGCGCGCTCTCCACCGATGCGGCCATGGGCTCATCTGCGCCATTCCATCCTGATATTCACACATTGCGTGGCCACAAGGGACAGATCGATGCGGGGGCCGCCCTTCGCAATCTGCTTGACGGTTCCGAGATTCGCGTCAGCCATATCGAGGGCGATGAGCGCGTGCAGGACCCCTATTGCATTAGGTGCCAGCCGCAGGTGGATGGTGCCTGCCTCGACCTTCTGCGCCACGTTGCCCAGACCTTGCAGATCGAGGCCAATGCCGTCACCGACAACCCGCTGGTGCTTTCGGATAACTCCGTTGTGTCCGGCGGCAATTTCCACGCAGAGCCCGTTGCGTTCGCCGCTGACCAGACAGCCCTTGCCATCTGCGAGATCGGTGCGATTGCCCAGCGCCGTATCGCGTTGCTGGTGGACCCGGCGCTGTCTTACGGCCTTCCTGCCTTCCTTTCGAAAAAGCCGGGTCTTAATTCCGGCCTGATGATTGCCGAAGTGACATCGGCAGCCCTGATGAGTGAAAACAAGCAGATGTCGCACCCGGCATCGGTCGATTCCACGCCCACCTCTGCCAATCAGGAAGACCATGTTTCCATGGCCTGCCACGCCGCGCGCCGCCTGCTGGCGATGACGGAAAACCTGTTTGCCATTCTGGGCATCGAAGCCCTGTCTGCCGTTCAGGGCGTGGAACTGCGCGGACCGCTGAAAACCAGCCCGGAGCTGCAAAAAGCGATGGCTGTGCTGCGCGGCGTCATCCCCTCACTGGATGATGACCGTTACATGGCTCCCGATCTGAAGGCCGCATCGGAATTGATCGCGTCCGGCGCACTGATTTCGGTCATTTCAGACGGAATCCTGCCGAAGCTGGAGGTCTGAGCATGTCTGTTTTCGAACTGCATCATGGGTCATCGCCCATCATTTTGGGGTTGCCACACACCGGCACCGAGGTGCCAGCGGATATATGGGAACGGCTGAACGGCAACGGCAGAACCCTTGCCGATACCGACTGGCACATTCACGATCTCTATGCCGGACTGCTGGATGACGCGACGACCGTGCGCGCCACGTTCCACCGCTACGTCATCGATGCGAACCGCGATCCTGCAGGTTTGAGCCTCTACCCCGGCCAGAATACGACGGGGCTGGTATCGACAACGGATTTCGATGGCCATCCCATCTGGAACGATGGCGAGGAGCCGACCGATGCGGATATCGCAGAGCGGCTGAAACAGTTTCACGCGCCCTACCACGCAGCCCTGTCTGCCGAGATTACGCGGGTGAAGGCCATACACGGCATCGCTATTCTCTATGATTGCCACTCGATCCGCTCTCACATTCCGTTTCTGTTTGACGGTGCGCTGCCGGATTTCAACATCGGCACGGATATGGGCAAAACCTGCGACCCTGCCATCGAAACCATCGTCCACGATGGTGCAGCAGCGGCGCAAGGCTACACCTCCGTCTTGAACGGTCGTTTCAAGGGCGGCTGGACAACACGCCATTATGGAAAGCCGGAAACCGGCGTTCACGCCATTCAGATGGAACTGGCGCAATCCAACCATCTCACCACGCAAACGCCGCCATTTGCCTATGACCGCGAAAAGGCGACCCGCCTTCGCGCCCATCTCAAGACCATTCTGACGCGTCTGGAAGACTTCGCGCTTCAGGCCAACGATAAGGGGAGATCATCATGAACAATCCACGCCATAATGAACGCGAAGTCCGCAGCCCCAGAGGCACGGAACTCAATGCCAAAAGCTGGATGACCGAAGCGCCGCTGCGCATGTTGATGAACAATCTCGACCCTGATGTCGCCGAGCGCCCGTATGATCTGGTTGTCTATGGTGGCATTGGCCGCGCCGCCCGCACCTGGGAGGATTTCGACCGCATCGTCGCCACGCTGAAGGATCTCAACGAGGATGAGACGCTGCTGGTGCAATCCGGCAAGCCGGTTGGCGTGTTTCGCACCCACAAGGATGCGCCACGTGTGCTGATCGCCAATTCCAACCTCGTGCCCCATTGGGCAACGTGGGAGCATTTCAACGAGCTGGATAAGAAGGGGCTGGCCATGTATGGCCAGATGACCGCCGGTTCGTGGATCTATATCGGCACACAGGGCATCGTGCAGGGCACCTACGAGACCTTCGTGGAAGCCGGGCGGCAGCATTATGACGGCAACCTCACGGGCAAGTGGATCCTGACCGGAGGTCTGGGTGGCATGGGTGGCGCACAGCCGCTGGCCGCCGTTATGGCTGGCGCCTGCTGCCTTGCGGTGGAGTGCGATGAAACCCGCGTCGATTTTCGTCTGCGCACCCGTTATGTCGATGCCAAAGCCCACACGCTGGATCAGGCCCTTGATCTGATTGACCAATGGACAAAGGCGGGCGAAGCGAAATCCGTCGGCCTGATCGGCAATGCCGCCGAGATTTTCCCCGAACTGGTCAAGCGCATGAAGGCCGGTGGTCCTCGCCCCGATATCGTGACCGACCAGACATCTGCGCATGATCCTATCCACGGCTACCTGCCCCTCGGTTGGACGGTTGGTGAGTGGCGCGCAAAACAGGAGAGCGATCCGAAAGCCGTGGAAGCAGCCGCCCGCGCTTCGATGAAGCAGCATGTTCAGGCCATGGTCGATTTCTGGAATGCAGGCGTGCCGACGCTGGATTATGGCAACAACATCCGCCAGATTGCCAAGGAAGAAGGGCTGGAAAATGCCTTTGCCTTCCCCGGCTTCGTGCCAGCCTATATCCGCCCGCTGTTTTGCCGGGGCATCGGCCCGTTCCGCTGGGCAGCGCTTTCGGGTGATCCTGAGGATATCTACAAGACGGACGCCAAGGTAAAGGAACTCACCTCCGGCAACACCCATCTCCACAATTGGCTGGATATGGCGCGTGACCGCATCGCCTTTCAGGGCTTGCCCGCCCGCATCTGCTGGGTGGGTCTCGGCGACCGGCACCGGCTGGCGCTCGCCTTCAACGAGATGGTCAAGAGCGGCGAGTTGAAAGCGCCCATCGTGATCGGTCGAGACCATCTCGATTCAGGCTCGGTCGCCTCTCCGAACCGCGAGACGGAAGCGATGAAGGACGGATCGGATGCTGTTTCCGACTGGCCGCTTCTGAATGCGCTGCTGAACACGGCATCGGGTGCGACATGGGTTTCGCTGCACCATGGCGGCGGCGTGGGCATGGGCTTTTCCCAGCATTCCGGCGTCGTCATCTGCGCCGATGGTTCTGATGATGCGGCGCGCCGTCTGGACCGTGTGCTGTGGAACGACCCGGCAACCGGCGTCATGCGCCACGCCGATGCGGGCTATGATATCGCTTTGGAATGCGCCCGGGAAAAGGGCCTTCGCCTGCCCGGCATTCTGGGCAACTGAGCGCGATGAAGCTTTATCGCGCGCACGTACACAAGCGCATGCCATGGAAGAATGGCGGCGGGGAGACGGTGGAAATCGCCGTCTTTCCGCCCGCGGCTAGCGTCGATGACTTTGATTGGCGCATCAGCATGGCGACCGTCGCCAACGATGGGCCATTCTCCATCTTTCCGAACATAGATCGTACACTGTCCATTCTGGATGGTGCCGGACTGTCGCTGAAGATGGAAGGCGGGCAAGACATGGCGCTCGACGGCGCAAGCCTGCCATTGTCCTTCGCAGCCGATATTGCAGTGGCGGCCACGCTTGTCGACGGCCCCGTGACCGACCTCAATGTCATGACCCGGCGCGGGCGCTATCGTCACAGCATCGAGCGGATAACGGGGCGCTTTTCAGTCAGCAGGGAGGCTTTGAGCGAGACGGTTCTTGTGCTTGTTACGGGAGATGCCTTGGCCACCTCGGGGAACAAGACGGTGGAGATGACCGCACTGGATGCTGTCGAGGTCGTCGACGCGTTGACAATTGAGGCCAATCACACTGTTTGCTACGTCATCCGCATCACACAGCAGGGCTGAAGATGTGGCGCTCGCTTGCGACAATGTCCTGAAGAAACTGCACGACGGTTCGCACACGCGCCAATTGGCGGGCATTTTCATGAAATGCGGTCCAGTAGGAGCGGCGGATTGTGACGTCAGGCATGATGCGCGTGAGTTCGGGATGGTTGCGGGCAATGTAATCATGCAGGATGCCGATGCCAGCGCCGGAGCGCACCGCCTCGGTCTGGCCGATGGCGCTTGAGATTTCAAAGCTCGCATTCCAGTCCCGCATCACCTCGCCCGTATAATTCAGCGATGGTGAAAAGATGAGGTCTTCGACATAGCCGATGCGGCGGTGAAGCTTTAATGCCTCGATGGTATCCGGCACTCTATTCGAGCGCAGATAGGCATCGGTCGCATAAAGACCCAGCGAATAATCGGTGAGTTTGGACAGGACAAGCCTGCCCTGCTCGGGCCTCTCGATAGTTATGGCAATATCTGCCTCACGCTGTGACAGCGAGAATGATCGCGGCACAGGAACCAGCTCTATTTTCAGGTCCGGGTGCATCGCCGTTAGCGCGCCAAGACGCGGTGCCAGAAATGACACGCCGAAACCATCGGGCGCACCGATGCGCACCGTGCCGCTAATCGCCGAATCCCCTCGCCCCAGATCAGCCCGTACACCGAGCATTTCCGTTTCCATCCGTTCCGCCGACGCCAGAAAGCGGGTGCCGTCCTCGGTCAGCTCGCATCCGGTCGTGCTGCGCAGGAACAGCTGACAGCCGAGTGCTTCCTCTAGCGCGGACACACGGCGGCTAAGCGTCGCATGGTTGACGCCTAGCTTTCTGGCGGCTGCGAGAAACTGCCCGCTTCGGGCAACGCTGAGGAATACGCGCACATCATCCCAGTTCATATCTCATCCCTAATGTCGATTTATGCACAACGGATGATTATTCCAGGTGATTGATTTGTGCAATTCAAAGCGCGAAGGTGCGGCATCAAATCTGGAGGACTACCCATGAAAGAAATCGGCCATTTCATAGACGGCAAGCATGTGAGCGGCACCAGCGGCCGCACATCGAATGTCTACAATCCGGCTACAGGCGAAGTGCAGGCGACGGTTTCGCTGGCCAGCGATGCGGAGATCCTGGCGGCTGTTGAGAGCGCCAAGAAAGCCCAGCCAAAATGGGCCGCGACCAACCCGCAGCGCCGCGCCCGCGTGTTCTTCAAGTTCGTGGACCTGCTGAACCAGCACATGGATGAACTGGCTGTGCTGCTTTCCAGCGAACACGGCAAAACGGTGGAAGATTCCAAGGGCGACATTATTCGCGGCCTGGAAGTCTGCGAATTCGTCTGCGGCATCCCTCATCTTTCCAAGGGTGAGTTCACCGAAGGTGCTGGTCCTGCCATCGACATGTATTCCATCCGCCAGCCAGTTGGCATCGGCGCTGGCATCACGCCTTTCAACTTCCCCGGCATGATCCCGATGTGGATGTTTGCACCTGCAATCGCCTGCGGCAACGCCTTCATTCTGAAGCCTTCCGAGCGCGACCCGTCCCTGCCGATCCGTCTTGCCGAACTGATGATCGAAGCCGGTCTGCCTGCGGGCATTCTCAACGTCGTCAATGGCGACAAGAGCGCGGTTGATGGCCTTCTGACCAACCCGGACATCGGCGCGGTATCCTTCGTGGGCTCCACGCCGATCGCACGTTATGTCTATGGCACGGCTGCCATGAACGGCAAGCGCGCCCAGTGCTTTGGCGGTGCCAAGAACCACATGATCATCATGCCGGATGCCGATCTCGACCAGGCTGTGAGCGCCCTGATGGGTGCCGGTTACGGTTCTGCCGGTGAACGCTGCATGGCGGTCTCCGTTGCTGTACCGGTTGGTGAAGACACGGCAAATCGCCTGATCGAAAAGCTGATCCCGCAGATCGAAGCACTCAAGATCGGCCCATACACAGACGACAAGGCCGATATGGGCCCGCTGATCACCAAGGAAGCGCAGACCCGTGTTCAGGGCCTGATCAACAGCGGTGTCGAGCAGGGTGCCGAACTCCTCGTCGATGGCCGGGATTTCAAGCTGCAGGGTTATGAGAACGGCTATTTCGTTGGTGGCTGCCTGTTCGACCACGTGACCACGGATATGGACATCTACAAACAGGAGATCTTCGGGCCGGTTCTGTCGGTCGTTCGCGCCAAGAACTATGAAGAAGCCCTGGAACTGCCGATGAAGCACGAGTATGGCAATGGTGTTGCGATCTTCACCCGCGATGGTGATGCAGCCCGTGATTTTGCCAGCCGCATCAATATCGGCATGATCGGCATCAATGTGCCAATCCCTGTCCCGCTGGCCTACCACTCCTTTGGCGGCTGGAAGGCATCGAGCTTCGGCGACCTCAACCAGCACGGCACGGATTCGATCAAGTTCTGGACCAAGACCAAGACGATCACGACGCGCTGGCCGTCTGGCATCAAGACTGGTGCAGAATTCGTCATGCCGACGATGAAGTGATTGAGATGATGCGCCCCCGGTTGAACCGGGGGCGCATGGACTGCTTATTTCGTGCCGTACATGCGGTCACCCGCGTCACCCAGACCGGGCATGATGTAGCCCTGTTCATTCAGGTGGCTGTCAATGGAAGCGGTGAAGATCGGAACATCCGGGTGCGCTTCGCGGAAGTTCTTGATGCCTTCAGGCGCGGCCAGCAGACACACGAAGCGCATGTTCTTTGCGCCACGTTCCTTCAGCTTATCGACGGCGGCGATGGACGAATTGCCGGTGGCCAGCATCGGATCCACAACGATAATCAGGCGTGCATCGAGATTGTCGGGTGCCTTGAAGAAATACTCCACAGCCTCAAGCGTATCATGATCGCGGTACACACCGATATGCGAGACGCGGGCGGATGGAACCAGTTCCAGCATGCCTTCCAGCAGGCCGTTGCCAGCGCGCAGGATGGAGGCGAAAACGAGTTTCTTGCCTTCCAGCACCGGCGCCTGAATGGTCTGCATCGGTGTTTCGATAGTTTCCTGCGTCATTTCCAGATCGCGCGTCACTTCATAGCACAACAGCGTCGATATTTCGCGCAGCAGACGGCGGAAACCGGCAGTCGAGGTTTCCTTCTTGCGCATGATGGTAAGTTTGTGCTGCACGAGCGGGTGAGCGATAACGGTGACGCCGTCCATGAACCTGGCCTTTTCTTTGATCTCTGATGTCTCTGTATTTCACCGAATGAACCGGTTTCGCAAGACCGGAAGCACATTTTGCGCCTCCGTCCTTGCCTGTTTCTATGAAGCAGATGGTGTATCCAATAGGCCGAGCAGCCGGGTGCGGGTTTCCTCATCCACAAAGGCCGCCTCGATAGCGGTGCGGGTCATGGCATTGATCTCGGCGTCGCTGAAACCGAAGGCGTGGCGGGCGATCTCATATTCCTGCGCCAGCGACGTGGAGAAGAAGGGAGGATCGTCAGAACTGACGCAGACGCGAACGCCCCCATCCCGCAGTCGCTTCAAAGGGTGGCTTTCAAAATCCGGATAGACATTGAGCGCGATGTTGGAGCCGGGGCAGACTTCCAGCACCGTGCCAAGCTCCGCCAGCCGGGCAACCAGCGCATCATCCTCGATGGCACGCACGCCATGACCGATGCGCTGCGGCTTGATGAGATCAAGCGCGTCAGACACGCTGAATGCACCGCAAACCTCGCCCGCATGGATGGTGAGGCCGAGCCCCGCATCGCGGGCGATATCAAAGGCCCGGGCATAGTCTGCCACCCGGCCCATGCGCTCTTCGCCCGCCATGTTGAAACCTGTGATGAGCGGATGCTTGACCCGGGCCGCATATTCCGCAGCGGCAATGACGCTTTCGGGGCCGAAATGGCGCTCGCCAGTGACGATGATGCGCGCTTCGATGCCGGTCCTTTGCTTGGCTGCTGCTATACCCTCGGCAATGCCGGCCAGATAGGCGTCCGCGCCGAGGCCAATGCGGTCGCCATGATCGGGCGAAATGATCAACTCGCTATAAATGGTATTCTCACCCGCGAGTTCGGTCAGATAGGCCTCGGTCAGGCGCGCATAATCCTCATCCGTCTTGAAGACCTGAGCCACGGCATCATAGCACTGGATGAACTCGGCGAAATCGGACCAGATGTAAGCGCCGTCACGCAGAAAGGCGCTGGTATCGGCGCCGTATTTCCGTGCCTGTTCTTCCACCAGCGCAGGCGGGGCAGCGCCTTCCAGATGGCAATGGATCTCGGCTTTCAGAAGATGGGATGTCACATGAAGCTCCTACCGTGGCGACCTGCCGGTATATCGAGATGGGCGGCGATGCTTTCGCCAATATCGGCAAAGGTCGGGCGGATGCCAATGCTGCGTTCGCGGATGCCGGGGCCAAAGGCCATGATCGGCACGCGCTCGCGCGTGTGGTCTGTGCCACGCCATGTCGGGTCGCAACCATGGTCGGCGGTAATGATCGCGAGATCGCCGGGCTGCATCTTGCGGTGAATTTCCGGCAGGCGCACATCGAAGGCTTCGAGTGCTGCGGCATAGCCTGCGACATCGCGGCGGTGGCCATAGTGCATGTCGAAATCGACGAAATTGGTGAAGACGAGATCGCCGTCTTCTGCCTCGTCCATGGCCTGAAGCGTCGCATCCATTAGCGCCTCGTTGCCATTGGCCTTGATGACGCGGGACACGCCCTGGTGGGCATAGATATCGCCGATCTTGCCGATGGCCAGCACCTTGCGGTCCTTCTCAACAAGCCGGTCCAGCAGCGTTGGCTCTGGCGGCAGAACCGAAAAGTCCCGTCGATTGCCGGTTCGCTCGAATGTCGTAGGCGTCTCACCGGTAAAGGGCCTAGCGATAACCCGGCCGATATTGAGCGGATCGACCAGTTTTCGCACGGTCTGGCAAAATGTAATCAGCCGCTCGAGGCCAAAATGCTCTTCATGGGCTGCAATCTGGAACACGGAGTCTGACGAGGTGTAGCAGATCGGTTTCCCGGTCTTGATATGCTCCGCGCCGAAACGCGCAATGATGTCAGTGCCGGATGCGTGGCAATTGCCGAGGATGCCGGGCACTTCGCCTTCAGCGCAAATGGCGGCGACAAGCTCAGGCGAAAAGGCATCGCCCTCAGTTGGGAAATAGCCCCAATCGAACCGAACGGGTGTACCGGCTATTTCCCAATGGCCAGATGGCGTGTCCTTGCCTTTGGAAACCTCGCTGGCGCAGCCGTGAAGGCCATAGATACGCTCTGGCAGCTCCATTCCCGCAGGGCGTTCACCGCTGGCAAGGTGCGCAATATTCAGAAGTCCGAGCGCCGACATGTTGGGCAGCTTCAGAGGTCCGGCGCGCAGGCCTGCTCGATCCGCCGCACCGGCGGCGCAGAACTCGGCAATATGGCCAAGCGTGTTCGATCCCAGATCGCCATAGGCTTCAGCATCCGGTGCGCCACCCACACCAAAGGAATCGAGAAGCAGAAGAAAAGCCCGTGCCATGTATCACCACAAAAACTGCGGCTCTTACGGCCGCTCTCACAACATGGTGATATAATCATCCAGCGCATAAAGGGGAAATGCTTTATTTAAGCACGGCGCTGACGGGGTTCGGGCGCCTCGTTACTCACCGCTCACTTTTGGTGCATTCAAATTCCGCATCACATACCATCCCGCAGCGACCACCATTCCAGCCAGAATATACCATGTGATGGCATAGGAGAGATGGTTGTTGGGGAAGGTCAGCATGGTCTTGCCGCCGACCGGCAGGCCGCCGGGATTGGCGGTCGCATCCGCATCGATGTAGAAGGGTGCGGCATTCTCGATCTTTTTTGCGTCCGTGATCTGCGCGATGTTGCGTGAATACCAGCGATCATTTTGCGGATCGTTGGTGCGCAGGAAGAGCCCGCCGGTTTCCGGCGCACGCATCAGGCCGACAATCTCGACCGTGCCAGCCACCTCACCTTCATCACGCGTTTCAGGAGCCCGCTTGTCGGTCGGCACAAAGCCTCTGTTGATGATGATCCGGGTTCCGTCCTGCCGCTCCAACGGGGTCAGCACCCAATAGCCGGGACCGAGATCCGTTACGGTATAGACCTGAACCTCATCCTGATGGCGGAAGGTTCCGGTGATTTTGACGCGGCGGTATTCATATTGTGCGGGGTCCGTCAGCGCAGGCCACTCGGAAGCGGCGGGCGCCTCGACCGGGCTCGCGTGCGCACGTTCTTCGACGCGAGCAACCAGATCCTTTTTCCACGCCAGCCGGTTGACCTGCCATGTACCGAGCGCCAGCAGGCACCCAGTCAGGATGACAGTCATGACCATGACGGCGATTGCCGCAGGGCGGATGCCCCTTCGAGCCGATGCTTCTTTGTTCTGAATGGCCATTTGGCTTCTCGCTCAACACAAAACCCCATGAATCCGCTCTCCGATTCATGGCGTTTTCGTGTCTCTCGGAGAGGAACGGCCCGCTGTCGCGGGCCGCTAGATCGTGGCAGACGCCGCCGGTTACGGCATGTTGCGCATCTGCTCCATCGTCATGGTCGGCATCATGTTCTTGTTCATGTTGTACATGACCCAGAGCGAGCCAACGAGTGTGATCATGACCACCACAAGCGTGAACAGCAGCGACATGAAGGTCCAGCCGCCCTGCGACTTGGTGTTCATGTGCAGGAAGTAGATCATGTGCACGAAGACCTGGATCACGCCGAAAATCATGATGACGATGACGGTTGTCGTGCGGTTTTCGAGAACATCGGCCATGACCAGCCAGAACGGGATCGCCGTCAGGATGACCGAGAGGATGAAGCCGATCATGTAGCTCTTGAAAGAGCCATGATCTTCGCCGCTGTCATGATGGTCATGATCATGTGCATGGTCATGACCGTGCGCGTGGTTATGCTCGTGTGTGTTTGAACCCATCACAGAACTCCAACCAGGTAAACAAAGGAAAAGACGCCGATCCAGATCACGTCCAGGAAGTGCCAGAACATGGAAAGGCAGGTCAGGCGGCGCATGTTTGCACCATGCAGACCGAACTTCTTGATCTGCACCATAAGCGTGACGAGCCAGATGACACCGAAGGTGACGTGCAGACCGTGCGTGCCGACCAGCGCGAAGAAGGCAGACAGAAAGGCAGAGCGCTGTGGCGTCGCGCCCTCATGAATGAGGTGGTAGAACTCGTAAAGTTCCAGGCTGAGGAACGCCAGGCCGAAGAGACCGGTGATGCCGAGCCAGATCAGCGTGGAGTTGATCTTCTTCTTCTGCGCTTCCAGCATGGCAAAGCCATAGGTGATGGACGACAGCAGCAGGAATGCCGTGTTGATCGCCACCAGCTTGAGGTCGAACAGATCGGCACCGGATGGGCCGGCCGCATAGCTGCGGCCGACAACGGCATAGGTTGCAAAGAGCGTTGCGAAGATCAGGCAGTCGCTCATCAGATACAGCCAGAAACCGATGGATGTACCGTTTTCCGTGTGGTGGTCTTCCTTCAGATAGAAGACCGGCTTTTCCGCGCCGTTGGCGCTCTGGGCAGGTGCTTGAGACATTCTTTTACGCCTGAGTTGCCAGCAGCTTCGTACGTTCTGCTTCGACTTCCGTCACATCCGAAACGGGGATGTAATAGTCGCGATTGTAGTTGAAGGTGTGGGCAATGGAGACCCCGATGATGGCCACCAGAGAGACAATTGCCAGCCACCAGATGTGCCACACCAGTGCAAACCCAAGCACGACGGAGATGGCGCTGATGATGACACCCGTGCCGGTATTCTTCGGCATATGGATCGGGATGAAGCCATCGACGGGGCGCTCTGCACCGTGCTTTTTCATATGTGCCCAGGCGTCGATTTCATGCACGACAGGCGTGAAAGCGAAGTTGTAGGCAGGTGGCGGAGAAGACGTAGACCATTCCAGCGTACGACCGCCATAGGGATCGCCCGAGGTATCACGCAGTTCTTCGCGGCGCAGGAAGCTGACGACGAGCTGGATGATGAAGGATGCGATACCCAATGCGATGAGGAATGCACCAAAGGCTGCCACGAGGAACCATGGCTGAAGCGATGTGTCCTCGAACTGGCTGAGGCGGCGGGTGATACCCATCAGGCCAAGCACGTAGAGCGGCATGAAGGCGAAGTAGAAGCCGACGAACCAGAACCAGAAGGACATCTTGCCCCAGAATGGGTCCAGACGATAGCCGAAGGCCTTTGGATACCAGTAGGCAATACCGGCGAGCACGCCGAACACTACGCCGCCGATGATCGTGTTGTGGAAGTGGGCGATCAGGAACAGCGAGTTGTGCAGCACGAAGTCGGCTGGAGGAACGGCCAGCAGAACGCCGGTCATGCCACCGATGACGAAGGTGATCATGAAGCCGATGGCCCACAGCATGGGCACATCGAATGTGATGCGGCCCTTATACATGGTGAACAGCCAGTTGAAGATCTTCGCGCCTGTCGGGATCGAGATGATCATCGTCGTGATGCCGAAGAAGGCATTGACGCTGGCACCGGAACCCATGGTGAAGAAGTGGTGCAGCCACACGACATAGGCCAGGATGGTGATGACCACGGTCGCATAGACCATCGACGCGTAACCGAAGAGACGCTTGTTGGAGAAAGTCGACACGATCTCTGAGAAAATACCAAAGGCTGGCAGCACGAGAATGTAGACTTCCGGGTGGCCCCAGATCCAGATGAGGTTGACGTACATCATCGGGTTGCCGCCAAGATCGTTGGTGAAGAAGTTCGTGCCAACGTAACGATCAAGGGTCAGGAGTGCGAGCGTACCGGTCAGGATCGGGAAGGAGGCCACGATCAGGATGTTCGAACACAGCGAGGTCCACACGAAGATCGGCAGGCGCATCATTGTCATGCCGGGTGCACGCATCTTGATGATGGTGACGATCAGGTTGATACCCGACAGCGTCGTTCCCACACCGGCAATCTGCAGGCCCCAGATGTAGTAGTCCACACCGACGCTCGGGCTTCCCTGAATGCCTGACAGTGGCGGATAGGCCAGCCAGCCGGTCTGTGCGTATTCACCAATGAACAGCGAGATCATGGTGATGACGGCACCGGCCGTTGTCATCCAGAAGGAGAAGTTGTTGAGGAAAGGGAACGAGACGTCACGGGCGCCGATCTGAAGCGGAATGATGTAGTTCATCAAACCGGTGATCATCGGCATCGCCATGAAGAAGATCATGATGACGCCGTGCGCGGTGAAAATCTGGTCATAGTGGTGGGCGTTCAGATACCCTTCCGAACCGCCAGAGGCTATGGCCTGCTGGATACGCATCATGATGGCGTCGGCAAAGCCGCGCATCAGCATGACGAGTGCCAGGATAATGTACATGATACCGATCTTCTTGTGATCGATACTCGTGAACCATTCCTTCCAGAGATAACCCCAGAGCCGGAAATAGGTGAGCGCGCCCAGAACGGCTGCGCCACCCAGCGCCACGACCGCAAAGGTCACGATGAGAATGGGCTCATGGATGGGGATGGAGTCCCACGTCAGCTTCCCGAAGAGAAATGACGTTTGATCGGTATTGACGACCATTTTAGCCTCTTGCGATTTTTAGAATGCCGCTCGTCCCATTGGACGAGACGGACATTCCCAAGTCATTGAATTTACGCCTCGAACAGACCGAAGCGTTCAGAGCAGCGCGGAAATCGCGCCGCAGGCAACTCTCGTATCAACCAGCACTCTTGATGGCATTGGGCGCAGTGGCCTTCGTCGCAGGCAAAGCTGCTGGCTCGAATGTCTGGCCCTGGATAGCCGCTGGCGTCGACTGTGGACCCATCGCCACACCATAGGGCGAAAGCGGTGTGCAGACCACGGAGTTCAGCGCCTTGGCAATATCAATGCCTTCCTTGCCGCCGCCACCATTGGCATCGATATGCATCATGTCGCGCATGCAAAGCTTGTTGGGCTCGACGCAGCGGTTGAGGATCGCGTCGTAAAGCTGCGGGTCAACACTGGCGAAATACTGCACGGGCTCGCGTTCGCTTGGCTTTGCGAATTCGAGATACTCCATGCGGCCGAAGCCCTTGCCGCCGTCTTTCGCCTTGGCAACCCACTGGTCAAAGCCTTCCTGGCTCAGGCCATGGAACTTGAAGCGCATATGCGAGAAGCCGGGACCGGAGAAGTTCGCCGAGAAGCCATCATAGACGCCGGGCTTGTTGATAACAGCGTGAAGCTTCGTCTGCATGCCGCCCATGGCGTAAATCTGACCGGCAAGTGCGGGTACGAAGAACGAGTTCATGGCCGTCGTGCCGGTGATCTTGAAGTTGATTGGAACATCAACGGGTGCTGCGAATTCGTTGACGCTACCAATGCCAAGCTCGGGATAGAAGAACAGCCACTTCCAGTCCATAGCCACGACTTCAACCGTCAAAGGCTTCATATCCGCGGTCACTTCGCGGTTCTCGTCCAGACGCTCGATCGGACGATAGGGATCAAGACGGTGGGTCGCGATCCATGTCACGGTGCCAAGCATCAGAATGATGGCGACAGGAGCCGACCAGATCACCATTTCAAGGCGCGTGGAGTGGTGCCATTCCGGATCGTAATCCTCCGCCTTGGCAGATGCACGGTACTTCCACGCGAAGAACAGCGTGAGTGCGAGAACCGGAACGATGATGAGCAGCATCAGCACCGTCGAGGTGATGATGAGGTCACGCTGCTGAACAGCGATATCACCCGCAGGGTTCATCACAACGAGGTTGCAGCCGCTGAGCAGAAGCAAAGACGAAATGGCCACGAGGGCAGATGGAATTTTCATGAGCGTGCGCACGTTCTGATACTCGTACTGTTTCTTGTATTGTCGGGTATAATTGGCAAACGTCATAAATGACATGAGGTAGTTTGTCGCGGTGCAGCATGGATTATTTTCTGCAGCAATCGCGGCACAGGCAATTCACGTCGAAATGCTGGTATTGCCGTATTATCGCACATGTTTTGGCCCCGGCAAGCCCTCCCCCGCATTCTCCAATTGACGGCCTTACACCCCTGTGTGACAATCCGCCGCATAGGACGCAACGCAAGAGGAGGCGCTGCGTTTGAACTAAGGCTTACGCCTACGCAGGAGGGAATTTTCATGAGTTATACTGATACGGCCTTTCACGAACACAGAGGACCGAATGGCAAGGCTTCAGCGCCAATCGCTGTCGATCCTGACCGCATTACCATCGCGGTCATCCTGGCCAGAATGACAGAGTTTTTTGACTTTTTCGTCTACGCCATTGCCTCCGCGCTGGTGTTTCCTCATGTCTTCTTCTCCTTCGTCGATCCCCTCACCGCCACGCTCTATTCCTTCGCCGTGTTCTCACTGGCCTTCATTGCCCGTCCAATCGGTTCGCTCATCTTCCTGCAGGTCGACCGCAAATTCGGGCGTGCCGTCAAACTGGCCGCTGCGCTGTTTACCCTCTGTGGTTCAACGATGGCGATCAGCTTTCTGCCATCCTATGCAGAAGCCGGCATGATTGCCCCTATTCTTCTGGCCGTCTTCCGCATCGGTCAGGGCATTGGCCTGGGTGGCGCGTGGGATGGACTGGTTTCGCTGCTGGCCATGAATGCGCCGGAAAAACAGCGCGGCTGGTACGCCATGATGCCGCAGCTTGGCGCGGCCATGGGCTTTGGTCTGGCAAGTGCATTCTTCATTATCTTCACTACACAGTTGTCCAACCCGGAATTTCTGGCCTGGGGCTGGCGCTTCCCATTCTTCGTGGCACTGGCGCTCAATGTTCTGGCACTGTTTGCCCGCCTGCGCATGATCGTAACACCCGAATTCCAGACTATGCTGCAACAGCATGAGCTGGAGCCCAAACCCATGTTCCAGATGCTGCGCAAACAATCCCGCGTGGTTCTGACAGGTGCGTTCGTTCCGCTCGCCAGCTTTGCGCTGTTTCACCTCGTCACCGTGTTCCCGCTCAGCTGGGTGTCGCTCAACACGGATCAGAAGGTTTCCGACTTCCTGTTCGTGCAGTTCGTCAGCGCCATTATTGCTGGCGGGATGATCGTCGTCTCCGGCGTTCTCTCAGACAAGATCGGCCGCCGGAAGCTGCTGGGCATTGCCGCCGCCATGATTGCTGTCTTCAGCTTCGTCGCACCGGTGCTTCTGTCATCGGGCGACATTGGTCGCTACCTCTTCGTGCTCATCGGCTTCTCGCTGCTTGGCCTGTCCTTCGGCCAGTCGGGCGGAGCGCTGGCATCGCGCTTTAGCCGTGAATATCGCTATACAGGGGCGTCCCTGACCTCGGATATCTCATGGCTGATCGGCGCTGGCTTTGCGCCACTGGTGGCACTCGGCTTCTCCTCGAAGTTCGGCCTGTTTGCCGTCGGCATCTACCTGCTGTCAGGCGCACTCTGCACACTGATTGCGCTCTACTTCAGCCGAACGCTGGATATGCCGGCCGAGTAAATCACCGCAATGCAACTCAACGAAAAAGCCGCTGGTCGTAAGACACCAGCGGCTTTTTTATGGATTACGCCTTGTTTCTAGCCTTAGCAGTCCGAGCAGGTGATGGCATCTGCCTCACGCTTTGCGAAATAATACTCGCGACCGATGGTGATCGATGTCAGGTTCGATGACAAGGATGACATGAACATCAAAAGCGTATGGGGCTTCGTCAGCTCGGCATGAACCAAAAATGCGCCGGGCTGCTTCAGATTATCGGGAATATTGACAATCGAGTTGACAGCGTAAGGTCGCTTGTCACCCTCATCCCAAGACCACTTGATCTTCGCCACCTTGTTGGCATCCACCTCGATGCCGCTGATTTTTAGTTTCAGCCCTGTTGTGGAGTAGGGCGCGAAAATCGCAGCAGTCACATCCCGCATGGAGCCGAGATAAGCCTTGTTCACGGTCTGGGGCTGGGAGGCCAGGTCTGCGACAGCGCCAGCCGCACGGGTTGCGCGCTTATAGACACTGAAGCCGATCGTCAGTTCGAAAGCCGTGATGTAGAGCGCCAGCAGAAGCGGAAATATGATGGCGAATTCGACAGCCCCCACGCCCTGCTTGTCGCGTTTCAGACGCTTCAACGTCTCTACAAGCGCTCGCCAGGTCGTGTGTGATCGTCTTTTCATGTTGTCGCGCTCACTGGTACGGCTCATTCTGGTAGGCATCCGTCGCGACGATCAGGAAATGAGATGGCATCGAACCATCCTTCGGACGGATTCTGGTGAGGAAGGGTCGCACCAGATCCGCCGTCACCTGCCAGCGGTAATAGACGCGCAGCATGTTGATGGACTTGGGTCCACCGGGTGAAAAGCCGAAAGCCGAAACATCAAGATCGAAATACTCGCCATTCGGCGTCAGCGGTATCGTCTTTGGAATATCGGCGAAGGCGTTGAAGCGGCGCAGGTCGACATAGAGTTTCTGCGGTGTCCGGATCTCATCGGCAGAGCAGGTGATCAGGATAGAGACTTCCGCACAGAACTGCGTTCTGAACTCTTCCCTGGTAATCGTGCTGGTAATTTGCCCCGTGCGCAACTTGCGCGCCATCGTATCCGTCGCGTTTATCACAAGCTGTTCGCCGACCAGCGCGAGAAAGGTCTCAATGATAGCGAAAACGACCATGAAATAGGGAATTGCGAGAATGGCAAACTCAATGGCAGCAGAGCCATCCCGGGAGCGCAAAAACTTTTTGCCAAGTTTTGCATTTGATACCAATGATCGCATTTAGCTTTTTCTATCTTCATGACGGGAAAGCATGTCTGCCGCAAAGCTTTATGCGATAGAACTGTAGCGTGGCTTCGTTTAAATTGTCTTTCCCGAAAGCTTCGCATTTCCCCTATCGGGATGATTTCAGGGCTTGGCACCTGCGTCAGGAGATCATATCAATGAATGCAGAAATAATATAAATATTGCCAATTCTCCGCATTTGCGGAATATTTGCACATAGAGATCCTTAGCCGAGATGGCGCCTTTGCGCGATATCTCTGATGACCCGGAGTGAATTTTGGCCAGCGTCAACGAAAACGCCGATAGTAGCGTGAAAGAACAGGCACCAGCAGGCCGCTCCGGCGGCTCGCTTGTGAGCCAGACCGCAGATGCTTTGCGTCACGCCATTCTTTCGGGCGAGTACAAGCCTGGCGACAAATTGCCGAGCGAAGCGGGACTGACCGAGCTTTACAAGGTCAGCAGAACCGTTGTGCGCGAGGCTGTGGCGGCATTGCGTGCCGATAAGCTGGTGGAAGCACGTCACGGCGCGGGTATCTTCGTACTGACCCTGCCCACACAGCAGCCGCAACCGTTTCAGGATGTTGACCACGACCGCATCTCGTCGATCATCGAGCTTCTGGAATTGCGGGCAGCCGTGGAGACCGAAGCGGCAGAGCTTGCCGCTATTCGCCGCTCACCTGCGCAGGAAGAAGCCATCATGCGCTGTCTCTCCGCCGTTCAGGCCTGCATAGACAAGGGCGACCCGACCGCCGAAGCGGATTTCAAACTGCATCTGGCCATTGCTGACGCCACCAACAATCCACGCTTTCGCGAATTTCTGGAAGTGATGGGGCAAAATATCATTCCCCGCGCAGCTCTGCGGTCCTCGCAATCGGAAAAATCAGCTGCCTCCTACCTTCAGCAACTCCAGAAAGAGCACGACGTCATCGTGCAGGCCATTTCCGACGGAGACGCATCGGCTGCACGCGAAGCGATGCGCCTGCATCTGAAGGGCAGCCAGCAACGCTACCGCGCCATGCTGCGGCAGGTGGATCGCTAGAAATTCCAACCGCCGGTCTAAGGCCGTGCGTGAGCACACCCGGCACCGTTGCGGGGTCAAGGTGCGCGATGCCGAGGAGGATTTCATGACCATCACAAGAACATTTGAGGGCCAGAAGCCCCGAACCGCCATGCCGAAAGGGGCAATCGACACGCAGATGCATATGTATCTGCGCGGTTTCCCACAACAGGCCGGTGGCCCCGCGATCCCGGAAGGCACGCCGGGACCGGATGAATACCGCCGCATGATGAAATGGATCGGCATCGAGCGGGTGGTGATTACCCAAGGCAATGCGCATCAACGCGATAATGGCAATCTGATTGCATGCCTGCGGGACATGGGCAGCGTCGCGCGTGGCGTGGCGGTCGTTACCCGTGAGACACCGATCGAAGAGCTGGAAGAACTGGTCAGCATCGGTGTCGTCGGCGCGCGCATAATGGATTTGCCCGGTGGTGCCGTTGATCTCACCCACCTGGAAGAGGTCGACAGCATCGCCGAGGAACTCGGCTGGTGCGTGGCCATTCAGTTCGATGGCTCCAACATTCTGGACCACGAGCCCCGCCTTGCTGCCGTCAAGAGCCACTGGATCCTCGATCACCACGGCAAGTTTTTTGCAGGCGTGACGCCTGAAAGCGAGCAGGTTGCGGCTCTGAAGCGGTTGATCGACAAGGGCAATTGCTGGTTCAAATTCGCGGGCTGCTACGAATCCAGCCGTGTCGGCGGACCTGACTTCGAGGATATTGCGGCCTTGGCCCGCCATATCGCAGATTATGCGCCGGATCGCATCATTTGGGGCACCAACTGGCCGCACAACAATGCCAAGACCACGGAAGAATATCCCAATGACGCAGACCTTCTGGACACGGTCCTATCATGGCTGCCTTCCGATGAGGCGCGCCGGAAGGCGCTGGTGACCAACCCTGAACAACTCTTCGGCTTCGATCCACTCTAAGCCAAAATACAAAAAGCCCGGCATGACCGGGCTTTTTAAGTTCTCAAGCGATTTTCAGTCTATTCGCTATCGGCGTTATAGAGCACGTCGAGTGTCGGGATCGAGGTGATGTTGAAACCGCCATCGACATAATGACATTCGCCGGTCACGCCGCGCGACAGGCTGGACAGAAGATAAAGCGCCGAGCCGCCGATATCATCAATATCGGGCGTGCGACGCAGGGGCGCGTTCTTCTGGTTCCAGGAGAAGATGGCGCGCGCGTCAGAGATGCCGGCACCGGCCAATGTGCGCACGGGGCCAGCAGAGATAGCGTTGACGCGGATGCCCTTTGGACCGTAATCCGCAGCCAGATAGCGCACAGACGCTTCCAGAGCCGCCTTTGCCACGCCCATGACATTGTAGTTCGGGATGACGCGCTGCGACCCATTATAGGTCAGCGTCAGCATGGAACCGCCATCGCTCATCAAGGCTGCTGCGCGCTTTGCGATTTCCGTGAAGGAGAAGCAGGAAATCACCATTGTGCGGCTGAAGTTTTCCCGCGTGGTGTCTGCATAAAGACCCTTCAGTTCATTCTTGTCGGAAAAGCCGATGGCATGAACCACAAAGTCTAGCGAGCCCCAACGCTCACGCACCGCTTCAAACAGGGCATCAACCGAGGCGATATCCTCAACATCGCAGGGAACGATGAAGTCTGAGCCGACTTCGGCCGCCAGCGGCTTGACGCGCTTGCCCAAGGCTTCACCCTGATAGGTGAAGGCCAGTTCTGCGCCCTGAGCCGCCAAGGCCTTGGAGATGCCCCAGGCGATGGAATGGTTGTTTGCAACGCCCATGATGAGGCCGCGCTTACCCTGCATGATGCCGTTCATGGGCAATTATCCGTTATAACGCTGGAAGACGAGCGTAGCGTTTGTGCCGCCGAATCCAAAGGAGTTGGAAAGAACCGTGTCGATCTTGGCATTGTCGATGCGCTTGCGAACGACCGGAACACCTTCGAATTCAGGATCCAGCGTTTCGATATGGGCGCTTTCGCCGATGAAGCGTTCCTGCATCATCAACAGGCCGTAGATGGATTCCTGAACGCCAGCAGCACCCAACGAGTGACCGGTCAGCGACTTGGTGGACTGGACATGCGGGATTTTCGACCCGAAGACTTCGCGGATCGCGCCGACTTCCTTGCTGTCGCCGACAGGCGTGGATGTGCCGTGGGTGTTGATGTAATCGACATCGCCCTTCACATTGGCAAGTGCCTGACGCATGCAGCGGATAGCACCTTCGCCCGATGGTGCGACCATGTCGTAACCGTCAGACGTTGCGCCGTAACCGACGATTTCCGCATAGATCTTGGCGCCACGCGCCTTGGCGTGCTCAAGCTCTTCCAGAACCAGAACGCCAGCGCCGCCAGCAATGACGAAGCCGTCACGGTTGGCGTCATAGGCACGCGAGGCGATTGATGGCGTGTCGTTATATTTGGATGACATGGCACCCATCGCATCGAAGAGGTTCGACATGGACCAGTCGAGGTCTTCATGGCCACCGGCAAACATAACATCCTGCTTGCCCCACTGGATCATTTCAGCAGCGTTGCCGATGCAATGCGCTGATGTCGAGCAGGCTGACGAGATGGAGTAGTTGACGCCGTGGATCTTGAACCAGGTGGCAAGCGTCGCGGATGCCGTTGAGGACATTGCCTTTGGAACCGCAAAGGGCCCAATGCGCTTGGGGCTGTTGTTCTTCAAGGTAATATCGGCAGCTTCAACGATGGTGCGGGTAGATGGACCGCCCGAACCCATGATGATGCCGGTGCGCTCATTGCCGCTGATGACGCTTTCTTCCAGACCGGAATCGGCAATCGCCTGCTTCATGGCGACATGGTTCCAAGCACCGCCCTGAGACAGGAAGCGCATGGCGCGACGGTCAACCAGTTCGGTCGGGTCCAGCGACGGCTTGCCCCAGACCTGGCACTTGAAGCCATGCTCGGCAAAATCCGGCGAGAACGAAATGCCCGACTTCGCATCTCTCAAGGACGCCGTAACTTCTGCAGCGTCATTGCCGATGGATGAAACGATACCGAGGCCGGTGACTACAACTCTTCTCATGAAGTTGACCTTTTCTGTGTTTGCCGCGCGATGTGTGCCGCATCAGGCCGACTTGGCCGACCTGACGCTGAACGATCAAAGATCAGGCGGTCTTTTCTTTGGACAGGCCGACACGCAGGTCCGACGCTTGGTAGATGGTTTCGCCATCGGCCTTCAACCAGCCATCGGCCGTGCCGAGGACAAGGCGACCGCGCATGACGCGCTTGAAATCGATGCCATATTGCAGGAGCTTTGTTTCAGGGCGAACCATGCCCTTGAACTTCACTTCGCCAGTGGAAAGCGCCATGCCGCGGCCTTCTTCACCCAGCCAACCCAGGAAAAAGCCGGTTAGCTGCCACATGCCATCAAGGCCAAGGCAGCCGGGCATGATGGGGTTGCCCTGAAAGTGGCATGGGAAATACCAGTCATCTGCCGAAACATCGTATTCCGCGCGAATGAAGCCCTTGTCGTGGGCACCGCCGGTTTCAGAAATTTCCGTGATGCGGTGAACCATGAGCATGGGAGGCAGAGGAAGCTGCGCATTGCCGGGGCCGAACAGTTCGCCACGTCCGCAAGACAGAAGTTCCTCGTAATTGTAGCTCGATTGCCTCGTTGCCATGTTGTATCCGTTTCCCCGTTTTCACGTGTTGAAAGACTTCTGTAGAACAAGTTAGGCGCAAAATGAAGCGCTGCAAGGGCAACTTGCACCCGTCACAGCTCATGTTTTGTGCCGAAGTCTGCCTTAACATGGCGCCCGCATACAGGAAGCGTAAGGCCCGAACCAGAGGAAATTTGCAAAATACCCTTGTTTGCCGCCAATTGCTGCGTCCGTGATGGCGGAAACTATTGAAAGCATTGCGCGTAAAAGTTATATGCTACTTGGATTGGAATAATTTATCGCATTTGAGGCCGGATTGCATGGCATTTGACGCAACATTAGATATCGGAACCAGGTTGCGCCGTTTTGGCCTTCGCCCCACGCGTCAGCGTGTTGCGCTGGGCGATCTTCTGTTTGCAAAAGGCGACCGACATCTGACTGTCGAGGAATTGCACGACGAAGCCGTCAATGCCGGCGTGCCGATCTCTCTTGCCACCGTTTACAACACGCTGCACCAGTTTACCGAAGCGGGCCTGATCCGCGTGTTGGCCATGGAAGGCGCGAAGACCTATTTCGATACCAACGTCTCCGATCACCATCACTTCTTTGTCGAAGGTGAAAACGAGGTTCTTGATATTCCGGTCAACAATCTGGAAATCGGCAACCTGCCGGAGCCACCCGAGGGCATGGAAATCGCCCATGTGGACGTGGTCATTCGCCTTCGCCGCAAGCGCGGATGACGTCCGCTGCCATGCCACGTGCGTGGCATGGATGATCCCAACAGAGGATTTTCAGTTCGACGGGCCGTCGTTGAAACCAACCTCATCGACAAGCTCTGATGCTTTCTTGCGCTGAGCCGCAATTTCGGTCAGCGAAAGCGTGTCCGGCTTGATCGGCCCGAAATTCTTCACGACATCAGATGGCTGCGCGCCGGGAAGCACAGGATATTCGAAAACCTGCCGCGCATAGATTTCCTGCGCCTCGCCGGATGCCAGGAATTCCATGAGCTTCAACGCATTGCCCCGGTTGGGGGCATATTTGGTCATGGCGACGCCTGAAATATTGACATGCGTGCCTCTATCCTGCGCATTCGGGAAGATCACCCTCACCGCATTGCCCCAGACTTTCTCCTCGGGTTCCTGCTCATTGGTCAGCATCAGACCCACATAATAGGTGTTGCCAAGCGCAATATCGCACTCGCCCGAATAGATGGATTTTGCCTGGCTGCGGTCCGTGCCATCAGGCTTGCGGGCCAGATTGTTTTTGAGGCCCGTCAGCCATGTGCGGGTGTATTCCACGCCGTGATGGGCAATCATCGATGCAAAAAGCGCAATATTATAGGAATGCTGGCCATCGCGTATGCAGATCTTGCCCTTCCATTTTGGATCGGCAAGCTCCTCATAGGTGATGTCTTTCTGGCTCACACGCTCCTTCGAAGCGTAGACGACCCGGCCACGGGTGGTCAGCCCGAACCACTCCCCTTCAGGATCACGCAGATTGGCCGGAATGTCCTTCTCGATGATGGGGTCATTGAGAACCGCTTGCGTAACCTCGCCCTCTTTTGCCTCAACAAGGCGGGCAATATCGACAGTCAACAGAATATCGGCAGGCGAGTTGACGCCCTCGGCCTGAATGCGCTCCACCAGACCCTTATCGAGAAACAGTACATTGGCTTCGATTCCGGTTTCCTTGGTGAAGGCATCGAGCAGGGGCTGGATCAGTTCGGGCTGACGGTAGGAGTAGACATTGACCTCCCCACCCGCAAAAGCTGTGGACATTCCGCCGCCAACAACCGAAATCATCGATGTCATTGCACAAATCAGGAATTTCGATCTTGCCACAGCCAGCGCCTCCGATAAATTAGATAGTTGAGTTGTTTGTTCATGAATCGGACGAACGGTCAACGGGGCAATTCTTCAGTTCGAAATGGCTGATGTAGAATTTTTTAATTCTGGAATTGTTCTAAAGTGAAAAAGCAACTATATGACTCCACATTCGAAGGTGTCAGGAGATCAGCATGCGTTTGACCAAACAAACAAATTACGCCGTCCGCATGTTGATGTATTGCGCTGCCAATGAGGGCAACCTCAGCCGCATACCCGAGATTGCCCAGGCTTACGGCGTATCAGAACTCTTTCTGTTCAAAATCCTTCAGCCTTTGAACAAGGCAGGCCTCGTGGAAACCGTGCGCGGCCGCAATGGCGGCGTTAGACTTGGCAAGCCAGCGGACACGATCAGCCTGTTCGATGTCGTCAAGGTCACCGAAGACAGCTTCGCGATGGCGGAATGTTTTGAGGATGGCGCCGTTGAATGCCCATTGGTAGACAGCTGCGGATTGAACTCCGCGCTTCGCAAGGCACTGAACGCGTTTTTCGAAGTGCTGACACAGTATTCCATCGATGATCTGGTCAAGGCACGCCCACAGATCAGCTTCCTGCTCGGTCTTGAGGAAACCATGGCGAAGCGTCGCCCGGTTGGTGGCCAGGCTGCGGCCCCTGCCGTACCGGCGGCATGAAGCCCACTCTTTGACGCATCCAAACCCGCAAACACTGTTTGCGGGTTTTCTTTTTGCGCGGATGGTGGTTGACGATAGTGCCAAAACAGGCGCAACTGCTAAGCGAAACCAGTCTTCCAGCATTGCTTCTGTAATTTGAAATGATCATCAGCCCAGACCTCAAAAGCTTCTTTCTCACCGCAATCATTGGCTGTCTCGGCGCACTGGTCGCATTTGCGATCGGCCTTCCGGCGCCGTTTCTGTGCGGTCCGGCGATTGCCGTGACGGCGGCTGGACTTGGCGGCTTGACGCTTTCCGTGCCGAAATCGCTGCGCAATGCCACCTTCGTCGTGGTCGGCATTTCCATGGGAACAAGCGTCACGCCTGACGTGATCGACGCTGCAAAGACATGGCCTCTCAGCTTTCTGGCCGTGCTGGTGACCGTGGTCATCCTGCTCTATGTCGCTTACTGGATCCTGCAGCATGGCTTCGGATATGACCGAAACACGGCCATGCTGGCCGCCTCGCCCGGTCACCTCAGCTATATCATCAGCCTCACGGCAGAAACAAAAAGCGATCTGGCCAGCGTCAGCGTCATTCAAAGCGTTCGCGTTCTGGCGCTGACGCTCGCTGTACCGCTGCTGGTCGAGTATCTGGATCTTGTCAGCATCGATCCTATTGTTCTCATCTCACCCATGCCACCCCTTGTTCTGGGCCTCACCATTCTCGGCTCGCTGGCGGTTGGATGGATCTTTATGCGCTGGCGCTTCCCTGCCGCATTGCTTCTGGGCGGCGTTGCGGTGTCGATCTTCATTCATATTACCGGCCTGGCCAGTGGCGGTGTCCCTAACTGGCTGAGCCAGCCGACGTACATCGTTCTGGGAAGCCTGATCGGCACACGCTTCTCCCGCGCTTCCCTTCGGGATATGCGCAAGGCTTTTCTGGCAGGCGGCGTTGTTACCGTCGCCGTGGTTCTGCTTGCCTCAATCGTCGCTCTGTTGGTCTCGCACCTGACCGGCGTACCCATCAACGCGGTCATGATTGCCTTCGCGCCGGGCGGGCTGGAAACCATGGCCGCCATGGCCGTGATGATGCATGCCGATACCGCCTATGTCGGCTCTCACCACGTTCTGCGCCTGCTGTTTTTGTCCGTGCTAATGCCATGGGTCTTGCGGAAGAAACCCGCCGCCTAAGTTTCAGTATGGCAGCCTGAAAAGTTTGAATTCACTAAAATTCCATGCAACTATTGTGAGCGCCGTTCGTTTCTCAAGCCGGACCGGGGAAGTGCGCTTGCATATCGACATGAGGATGAATTTCCCTCCTGAGCTCTCGTTGAAATGGAGAATGTGGATGAAGCGTTTGATGAAACTCACCGGCGCGGGCCTTGTCCTCGCACTTTATGCTTCCCTCGCACAGGCTCAGGTCGTCGTCGGATCTAAGATCGATACCGAGGGCTCCGTCCTCGGCAACATCATCATGACAGTTCTCAGCAAGAACAACATCCAGACCACCGACCGCATCCAGCTGGGCGCAACGCCTGTTGTCCGCAAGGCGATTACGGCTGGCGAGATCGACATTTATCCAGAATATACCGGCAACGCCGCCTTCTTTTTCGAAAAGGCCGAGGACCCGCTCTGGAAGGATGCCGCCAAGGCCTATGAGGAAGCCAAGACGCTGGACTTCGACGCCAACAAAATCGTCTGGCTGACGCCCTCGCCTGCCAACAACACCTGGGGCATCGCGATCCGCAAGGATGTGGCCGAGAAGAACAATCTGAAGACGCTGAGCGAATTCGGCAAATATATTGCAGATGGTGGTCAGGTCGTGCTGGCGGCCTCGTCGGAATTCGTCAATTCAGCCGCAGCCCTTCCGGCTTTCCAGAAGACCTATGGCTTCACCCTGAAAGCCGATCAGCTGATCACCCTCGCCGGTGGCGATACGTCGGCTACCATTTCAGCCGCCGCCAACCAGACGAATAACGCCAATGCCGCGATGGTTTACGGAACGGATGGTGGCATCGCGCCATCGGGGCTCGTTGTGCTGGAAGACGATAAAAATGTTCAACCTGTCTACCAGCCAGCGCCCATCGTGCGCGAAGAGGTGCTGAAGAAGCATCCCGAAATCGAAACCCTGCTGAAGCCCGTCTTCGAAAAGCTGGATCTTGAAACACTTCAGGATCTGAATGGTCGTGTGCAGGTGGGCGGCGAGCAGGCCAAGGCAGTGGCGCTGGACTTCCTGACGAAAAACAGCCTGGTGAAATAAGGCGCCGTGTTGCAGCGCGCCGCTCACTGGCCCATTCCTAAACCGGACAAGGTCGGAGCGCTCATCGGGGCGCTCTTGGCCTATGCGTTGCTGGTCTTGCCGTTTGCGACGTCGCGCGCCAACCGGATCGTACAGGGTGAAGTGCGCAGCATTGTGGAGGCGATGCCGCTGGCGTGGTCTTACCTGCTGATTGCGGTGATGAGCATCGCAATCGCAACAGCGTTTTTTCGAACCAACGCGCGTTTCAGACTTGGCGTCGCCATGGCAAGCCTTGCCGTTCTTGCCGTCACAATTGGGGTTGCAGCCACTCATCTTACGCCCGCCGGCAACAGCTATGCGCGGGTCTCGCCTGCCAGCGGCTTCTGGCTTCTGGCCGCCGGTCTGATCCTGATGGCAACCGATGCCATAACCCGCCTCCGCCCTCGTCCTGCAACGAAGGTCATGTTGCTCTTACTGGCGATGGGGGTGATGGCTGGCACACTCGTTTCGGGACATTGGGACGCGCTTTCCATTCTCAAGGAATATCAAAGCCGACAGGATATTTTCTGGACAGAGGCTGGGCGGCACGTGCAGCTTGCCATCGGTTCTCTTATCGCCGCGACACTTGCTGGCATTCCGCTGGGCGTTCTCTGCTACAAGGTAGCACGCTTGAGGGCCTGCGTGTTGAACAGCCTCAACATCATCCAGACCATTCCCTCCATCGCCTTGTTCGGCCTGTTGATTGCGCCGCTTGGGTGGATTGCGGCCAATGTTCCCGGTGCATCAGCGCTCGGCATTCGCGGCATCGGCATGGCACCGGCCTTCGTCGCGCTGTTTTTGTATTCGCTGCTGCCAGTCGTTTCCAACACGGTGGTTGGGCTGGACGGTGTTTCGAATGCCGTGCGCGAGGCGGCGCGAGGCCTTGGGATGACGGCTGCACAGAGGCTTCTCAAAATTGATTTTCCCTTGGCTCTTCCCATCATTCTAACCGGCATTCGCATCGTTCTGGTCCAGAATATTGGGCTTGCGACCATTGCTGCACTGATCGGCGGCGGCGGCTTTGGCGTGTTCGTCTTTCAAGGTATCGGCCAGACGGCCATGGATCTCGTTCTCCTTGGCACCATTCCCACTGTTATTCTGGGGTTTAGCGCCGCAATCCTGCTGGATGCCATCATCGAGCACAACAGCTTCAAGGGGAGATCCCGCGCATGATCGAGGTCGTCAATCTCACCAAGGAATATGACGGAACGGTCGTGGTCGACGATGTGTCGCTGACCATCGCCGCACGCAGCATAACCGTGATTGTCGGCACCTCAGGATCTGGCAAGACCACGCTGTTGCGCATGATCAACCGGCTGGTGGAGCCATCCTCCGGCATCATCCGCATCGACGGGCAGGATGTTCTCGACATGCCCGGCTACAGGCTTCGCCGCAGCATCGGCTACGCAATTCAGGGCCACGGACTTTTTCCCCATAGAACCGTAGCGCAAAACATCGCCACCGTGCCGGAATTGCTTGGCTGGGACAAAGCGCGGATCGATGACAAGGTGGGCGAGCTTCTCGATCTCTTCCAGCTTGATCCCGCCCTTTACGCCAACCGTTTTCCATCGGAACTGTCAGGCGGGCAGCAGCAGCGGGTGGGCGTTGCCCGGGCGCTGGCAGCCGAGCCCAACATTCTCTTGATGGATGAACCCTTCGGCGCCCTCGATCCCATCATTCGCGCCAAGGCGCAGGATGATCTCCTGGCGATCCAGAAGAAGCTTGGCGTCACCATTGTTCTTGTGACGCATGATATGGATGAGGCCTTTCATCTGGCAGACCGTATTGCCGTGATGGACAAGGGAAAGATCGTGCAATATGGGCGGCCTGCCGAGCTGGTGCTGAAGCCGGCGACCGATTTCGTGCGCACGATGATCGGCGAGCGGGAAAGGCCCCTGCGCCTGCTATCCGTCGCGACGGTCGGCGACATTGTCGAGCCGGGTCAATCGGAGGGTGAGGCCCTACCCTCCTCGACCAGCCAGCGCGATGCGCTGTCTGCCATGTTATGGGCCGGGCGCGACACTCTGCCGGTCACCGATGAAACGGGTACCGTTACAGGCCGCATCCGCCGCGAGACCCTCTTGCAAAACGCCGCTGGCTCCGCATGAAGATTGGAATTGGACCATTCCTGCTGGCAACGCTGATTGTCATTCTAGCCACATTTCTCGTGTGGCCGGAAGCGTTCGAGCCGGTCTTCCGGCCCCTCGTCCAGACCAACGCACCGGCCATCTACACGCAGGCCAATCTGTTGTCCTTGACCCTCTCCCATCTCCAGATCGTAGCGATTGCGACAGGCAGCGCCGTCATGATTGCCGGAACGCTTGCCACTCTGGTGACGCGTCCCTTCGGTCATGCGTTTCTGCCTCTTTCGCGCAGCATCGTGAATATCGGCCAGACGTTTCCGCCCGTCGCCGTGCTGGCTCTGGCCGTGCCGATGATCGGCTTTGGCGAAAAGCCGACATTAATTGCGCTGTTTCTCTACGCACTGTTGCCGATTTTCGAAAACACGGTAACTGGCCTCACTGCTCTGCCCCCTGCCATCATGGAGGCGGCACGGGGCACTGGGATGACAGGTTTTCAGCGCCTCTGGCGGGTGGAATTACCGCTGGCGCTGCCCGCCATTCTATCCGGTATCAGGTTGTCTGCCGTCATCAGCCTCTCCACCGCAACCATCGGCTCAACGGTGGCGGCGAAAACGTTGGGTGAGGTCATTATCGCGGGTCTGCAATCCAACAATCTGGCGTTCATTCTGCAAGGAGGGCTTGTTGTGGCGGCCCTTGCAGTGCTGATCCATACCGCCCTGTCCATCCTGGAAGCGAAAGCAGCACGACGGGCAGGTTACTGAGACCTTAACCTCAAGGCGTCGGCGCAGAAAAAGTTTTGGCATCGCAGCTAGGATGTTGTAGGCGATAGCCACATGCTTTTGGAAATGCGGAGGACTTCATGAAACAGGCAATCATCGTCATGGGCGTCAGCGGCTGTGGCAAGTCCACCGTTGGCGAGGCGCTGGCGGAAAAGCTCGGTATTCCCTTCATGGAAGGTGACAAGCTTCACCCCGCCTCCAATGTCGAGAAAATGGCCGCCGGAACGCCGTTGAATGATGATGACCGTTGGCCGTGGCTGGATCTTGTTGGTGCGGAACTGCGCAAGGGTTCTGAGGCTGATGGTATCGTCATTTCCTGCTCGGCGCTGAAGAAGAGCTACCGCGAACGTCTGCGGGATGCCTGTGGCGGTCCCCTTGCCTTTGTCTACCTTGATGGCAGCGAAGCGCTTCTGACGGAGCGCATGGGTGCCCGGACCGGCCACTTCATGCCGCTGTCCCTGTTGAAAACACAGCTCGCAACCTTGGAAGTGCCAACCGGCGAACCCGGTGTCGTCACCGTCAGCATCGACGCGTCTCCAGAAGAAATCACCGAGAACGCCTTGAAGGGTCTCGCTGCCCTTTAACCGCTACACACCCAGCCTGTCGCGCAAGCCGTACCACCATGCGCCGAGCATGGTGAGCGGCACGCGGAAGGTCTTGCCGCCCGGGAACGGGTAGTTCGGCAGGGAAGACCAGACATCGAAGCGCTCCGCATGTCCGGCCACCGCTTCGCCCAATATCTTGCCTAGCAATTGCGTTGTAGTCACGCCATGACCGCTATCGCCGTGGGAGAAGTAGACGTTGGGAGACAGTTGCCCGATATGGGGAATGCGGGTCAGCGTCAGCGCGAAATTGCCGCTCCATGCGAACTCAATCTTCGTGTTCTGCAATTGCGGGAAGGTCTTCAGCATATTGGGGCGGATGACGCTGGTCAGATCATCAGGATCGGTCCCGCCATAGCCAATGCCGCCGCCATAGAGCAGACGGTTGTCGGAGGTGCGTCGATAATAATCGAGGATGTAATTGGCGTCCTCGACGCAATAATTCGCAGGCAGAAGCTCCTCGATCAAGCCAGCATCCAATGGCTCCGTTGCCATGACCTGGCTTGACACCGGCATCATGCGCTCACCGATTTCCGGCAGCAGACCGCCGAGATAGGCGTTACCGCAGACCAGAACATATTTGGCCGTGACCTTGCCCTGCGCTGTTCGCACAACCGGGTTTGCACCTTGTTCGACGGCGATGACACGGGAGTTTTCAAAGATGCGCCCGCCGAGCCGCTCGATTGCGGCAGCTTCGCCCAGAACATAGTTCAGCGGGTGGATATGGCCGCCGAAACGGTCGATCATGCCGCCCGCATAGCGATCCGACGTCACATATTTGCCGACCTCGGCCTTGGCCACCATTTCAAGACCGGTATGGCCGTGCTTTTCCCAATTGGCCTTGTTGGCCGCCATCTCGGTGATCTGCTTGGGCGTAAAGGCAGCAAAGAAGCCACCATCGACAAGGTCGCAATCGATTCCGTATTTCGCCACCCGCTCGCGGATGATGTTTCCGCCCTCAAGCGACATTGCTCCCAGCTGTGCGGCTTTCTGCGCGCCATATCGTCTTGCGACCGTGTGGAGATCGCGGCTGTAACCATTGACGATTTGCCCGCCATTGCGCCCGGAAGCACCAAAGCCCACGCGCTCGCCTTCCAGAACGATGACGGAGAAACCCTTTTCCGCCAGTTCCAGTGCTGCGGACAGGCCGGTGAACCCTGCGCCGATGATGCAGATATCGGCATCCTGATCGCCCTGCAAAGCGGTACGCACGGTCTTGCTGTTGGCGGACGCGGCGTACCAAGAGGGGGCGTGGCCGGAATTGGGAGTGGTCGTTACAGCTGCCATGTTATACCGTCCTGATATATGCGTCATATTCGACGTCGGTCACGCGGAGCGAAAATTCGGACAATTCCTGCTGCTTGCAGGCCGAATAGAGCGTTCGATATTTCTGCCCGAAGGTTGCGTAGGCAAAGCTGGAACGGGTGAACCGCTGAAGCGCGTAATCCCAGTTTGTCGGCAGCGGCTCGTGGTTGACCGCATGGCTATCGCCAGAGATCGCGCCGCCCGGCTGCCGCTTTTCCTTCATGCCGGCCAGTGCGGCACTGAGGATCATGGCAAGCACCAGATAGGGATTGGTATCTGCCCCCGCCACGCGGTGCTCGATGCGGGTTGCGTGCTTGTTGGCCACAATCACGCGCACCGCAGCGGATCTGTTGTCGATGCCCCAGGATGCGTAGGTTGGCGCGTGTTCGCTCGGGCGCAGGCGGCGGTAGGAATTGGCATGGGGCGCAAACACCGCCATGCTCTCCCCCATATTTTCCAGGAGACCGCCGACGGAATGCATCAGCGCTTCGGAAGGGCCGTTTTCGCCCGCATAGATGTTGTTGCCATCGGCATCCAGCATGGAAAAATGCACATGCATGCCATTGCCTGCCTGCATGCCGTAGGGCTTGGCCATGAAGGTGGCATCGAGGTCATGCTTGCGCGCCACGCCCTTGACGATGCGTTTCAAAAACACCGCATAATCCGCCGCCTGGAGCGCATCGGGCACGTGGTTGAGGTTGATTTCATATTGCCCGGGGCCGTTTTCCCGAAGCGTCGTATCGGCGGCGACGTTCTGCGCACGGCATGCGGTCGAGATATCGTGGAACACGCCTTCGAAATCCTGCAATTCCGAGATGGAGAGAACCTGCGTCTGGCCCGTGTGCCAGCGCCCCTCGCGGCTGCGTGGCGGGCGCACCGGGTCCAGAGCGGATCGCACGGGATCGATCAGGTAGAATTCCAGTTCGGTTGCCACAACAGGCGTCAGGCCGCGCCGGGTAAAACCGGCCAGCACTTGCGCCAGCACATTGCGCGGATCTCCATAAAACCCGTTGCCGTCAGGGTCTTTCATTGCAAGCAGAACCTGCGCCGTGGGACGCCCGAGCCACGTTACGCGCGATAGCGTTTCCGGCACGGCAACACAGAGACCATCAGGATCACCGGTGCCTTCGGCAAGACCTGCGGCATTGACGTCGCGGCCCCAAATATCCAGCGCATAGACCGAGCGGGGAACCGCCATGCCTTTTTCCAGCACATCGATGGCCCGTTCGCGCGGTATCCATTTGCCGCGCGGCACGCCATTGACGTCAATGACGAACGCTTCCAGAATTTCAATATCGGGATTTTCTTCGAAAAACTTCTTCGCGTATTCAATATCGACCATTATTCACCAGCTGTTTGTTTCGGCTTCGGTTCGCGGCAGAGTCGCTAACGGAAAGCATCCACAAGCTGATAAATAAGATATCGCGCCGTCATGATGACATTACGCCTCATTGTTTCCCACGTTGATACCACATCGTACGTGGGCTGGGCACAGAAGGCCAGCCTGTTCTTGAAATTCCCTATTCGCTGACCGCAGCCGTCTTCACCGCCTCGATATTGAAAGCAGCCGCCATCAGTGCGCGGGTGTAGTCTTGGGCTGGCGCTTCAAAGATTGTCTTGGCAGGACCGCTCTCCACCACCTTGCCGTGACGCATGACAATCATGTCATTGGCCAGTGCTTTCACAACCTTCAGATCGTGGCTGATGAAGAGATAGGCCAGATCGTGTTTGGCTTGCAGGTCGCGCAACAGGTCCACGACCTGCGCCTGCACGCTCATGTCGAGCGCCGATGTCGGCTCGTCCAGCATCACGAAGCGGGGTTTCAACACCATGGCACGGGCAATAGCAATGCGCTGCCTCTGGCCACCGGAAAATTCATGCGGGAAGCGCCAGCGTGTGGCGGTATCGAGCCCCACTTCGTCCAGAGCCTGCGCCACGCGGCGGTCCCGCTCATCCGCAGACAGGGATTTCTCATGCACGCGCAAGCCTTCTGCAATGATTTCCCCCACCGACATGCGCGGGCTGAGCGAGCCGTAAGGGTCTTGAAATACCACCTGAAGCCGATTTCTGAGCGGCTTCATCATCGAGTAGGAATAGCCTTCGATGGACTGGCCGAGAAAGGAGATGCGGCCTTTGGATGCGATCAGCCGCGATAGCGCCAGACCAAGCGTGGTCTTGCCCGACCCGGACTCACCAACTACGCCCACCGTCTGTCCTGCCCGCAGCGTAATATCGATGCCATCCACCGCCTTGACGTGATCCACGACCTTTCGCATCAGGCCCGCCTTGATCGGGAACCAGACCTTGATGTCATCGCCCTGCATGACGACAGGCTTGCTGCTATCGGAATGCGGCGGCTCCCCCTTTGGCTCTGCCGCCAGAAGATGGCGCGTATAGGCGTGCTGCGGATCGTTAAAGACCTGCGCGACCGTGCCGGTCTCCACGATCTGGCCCTTGGTCATGACGCAAACACGGTCTGCGAATTTCCGCACGATGCCCAGATCATGGGTGATGAACAGCATGGACATGCCGTGCTGGTTCTTCAGATTGCCCAGAAGCTCGAGGATTTGCGCCTGTACCGTGACGTCGAGTGCGGTCGTTGGCTCATCGGCAATCAGCAGCTTCGGGCGGTTGGCAAGTGCCATGGCAATCATAACGCGCTGGCGCTGCCCGCCGGAAAGCTCATGCGGATAGGCCTTCAGGCGCTTTTCCGGCTCACGAATACCGACCTGCAACAGCAATTCCAAGATGAGTTTGCGCGCCTCGGCCCCCGATATGGCCTGATGAAGTTCCAGGATCTCGCCAATCTGCCGCTCGATGCTGTGCAGCGGATTGAGCGATGTCATCGGCTCCTGAAAGATCATGGTGATATCATTGCCACGCACCGAGCGCAGGTCACGCATCGATGCGCTCAGCAAATCCTTGCCTTCAAACAGGATCTGGCCCGACGGATGGCTTGCGGCAGGGTAAGGCAGCAGCTTCAGGATCGAGTTGGCGGTCACGGATTTGCCGGAACCGGACTCGCCCACCAGCGCCACCACTTCACCGGGCATGATATCGAACGATACGTGATCGACGGCTATGGTTTCCTTGCCGCCCTGATGGAAGGCGACGGAAAGGTCACGAACGGAAAGAAGCGGCGTTGTCATCTGGTCCGTCATGGCACTCATCGGAAGGTCTTTCGCGGATCAAAGGCATCACGCACGGCTTCGCCGACGAAAATCAGCAGGGACAGCATGATCGACATGGTGAAGAAGGCCGTGAGGCCCAGCCATGGAGCCTGAAGGTTGTTCTTGCCCTGCGCAATCAACTCGCCAAGCGATGGAGAGCCGGGCGGCATGCCAAAGCCAAGGAAATCGAGCGAGGTCAGGGTGGTGATCGATCCGGACAGGATAAACGGCAGGAAGGTCAGCGTCGCCACCATGGCATTGGGGAGAAGGTGGCGATACATGATGGTGCCGTTGCCGACACCCAAAGCGCGTGCGGCGTTGACATATTCGAAGTTTCGGGCGCGCAGAAACTCGGCGCGCACGATGCCCACAAAACCGACCCATGAGAACAACAGCATGATGCCGAGCAGCACGAAGAAGCCCGGCGGCAGAATGGCGGCGATGATGAGCAGAATGTAAAGCACCGGCATGGATGACCATATTTCGATGAAACGCTGCATCAAGAGGTCAGTCCAGCCACCGAAATAGCCCTGCACGGCACCAGCGGTCACACCGACAATGGCCGAGGCTATGGTGAGCGCTAAGCCGAACAGCACGGAGATACGGAATCCATAGATAACACGGGCGGCCACATCACGCGCCTGATTGTCCGTGCCCAGCCAGTTGAGATTACCAAGCGTACAGCCGGGATCGGCTGCCCCTTGCGGATAGGCGGAACAACGCTGCTGCTCGTCCATCAGCCAGAAGGGTGGCGTCGGGGCCGAATGCGGAATGTTGGAATTGACCGTCTGGTAGGAATAGCGGATCGGCGGCCAGATCATCCAGCCATTGGCATTGATCTCATCCTGAATGAAAGATGATTTGTAATCGGTCTGGGCCAGGAAGCCGCCGAATTTCTCTTCCGGATAATCCACCATCACAGGCACCAGAATCTCGCCCTTGTAGGAGGCGATGATCGGCTTGTCATTGGCCAGAAACTCGGCAAACAAACTGAGGCCGAAAATCAGCAGGAACAGCCAGAACGACCAGTAACCACGGCGGTTGGCCTTGAAATTCTGCCAGCGCCGCACGCTTGTCGGGGAGAAGAACGGCCGCTTCTGTGGCGGTGCATCGGCTGGGGCGGGCGTTGCAATGGTCATCACACATCCCTCCGGTCAAAGTCGATGCGCGGGTCGATCCAGGTGTAGATCATGTCGGATATCAGGCTGACAACGAGGCCCATGAGCGAGAAGATGAACAGCGTTCCGAATACGATCGGATAATCCCGGTTGACGATGGACAGATAGCCCAACCGTCCCAAGCCATCGAGCGAGAAGATGTTCTCGATCAGAAGCGAGCCGGTGAAGAAGGCCGAGATGAAGGCGCCGGGGAAACCGGCAATCACGATCAGCATCGCATTGCGGAACACATGGCCATACAGCACCTTGTTTTCCGACAGACCCTTGGCGCGCGCCGTCACCACATATTGCTTCTTGATTTCATCGATGAAGGAATTCTTGGTCAGAAGTGTCGTTGTCGCAAAGGCCGAGAGAACGAGCGCCGTCAGCGGCAGGGCCAAGTGCCAGAAATAGTCGATGATCTTCTGCCACCATGACAGTTCGGCGAAATTGTCAGAGGTCAGCCCGCGCAAGGGGAACCAGTCGAAGAACGAGCCGCCCGCAAACACGACGATCAGGAGAATGCCGAACAGGAAGCTCGGCACGGCATAGCCGACGATCACGATGCCCGATGTCCAGACATCGAATGTCGAGCCATCAGAAACGGCCTTCTTGATGCCGAGCGGTATGGAGATCGCGTAAGAGATGATCAATATCCAGAAACCGAGCGAGATGGAGACCGGCAGCTTGTCGATGATGAGATCAATGACGGAGGAATTGCGGAAGAAGCTGTCGCCAAAGTCAAAGCGAATGTAATTCCACATCATATCGAGAAAGCGGGTGAGCGGCGGCTTGTCGAAACCGAACTGCTTTTCCAGCTTGGCGATCAGTTCCGGGTCAAGCCCCTGCGCACCGCGATATTTCGATCCGCTTTCGTCCAGACCGCCCTGCCCCATGAGGTCGCCGCCGCCCGACAAACGGTCGGAGGCGCTATCGCCAGAGCCCGAAAGTTGGGCAACAACCTGCTCCACCGGTCCACCCGGCGCAAACTGGATGACGAGAAAGGAAATGCCCATGATGCCGATAATGGTCGGTATCATCAGGGCTAGACGCCGCAGAATATAGGCTCCCATCAGGCGCTCCGCCCAATGGCACGAGGTCTTGATGTCATCGGCTTCGTCAAACCGTTTCCTTTCGGGCCTGCGGTCTCTACCGCAGGCAGCGTGATTCGTAATGGCTCATGTGAATCAAGGCTTGGCTTATAAAGCAAGGCCCGCATTATTTTGCCGCGGTCGCAGACCACCAGGCATCGGGAAAACCGATGCCGTACTCCGGGAGATTTTCCGGGCGAACAATCGTATTCCAGTAGGCCAGGTTCAACTCGCCCTTGTAGAATTGTGGAATGACATAGTGGTTGAACAGCAGAACCCGATCAAGCGCTCTGGCAGCCGCCACCTGTTCATCACGATTGGGCGCGAATATGACCTTTCGCACAAGTGCATCTACTGCCGGGTTTTTGATGCCGGCAAGATTGCTTGAGCCCTGGCGATCGGCAGCAGCCGATCCCCAAAAGTCTGCCTGCTCGTTTCCGGGGTTGGGTAAGGTCGCCCACAACTTGACAACGACATCATAATCGAAGCTGCGCTGACGGTTGGTAAATTGTGACGCATCGACGGTGCGGATCGTGGCATTGACCCCGATCTTTTTCAGGTTCTGGATAAAAGGGAGAATGGTGCGTTCCATGCCTGCGGAATCGATCAAAAACTCGATATCGAGTTGCTGACCGTTCTTGCCGTTGACCATGCGATTGCCTCGCAACTCATAGCCCGCCTCTTTCATAAGCTTGACGGCCTCACGCAGATTATCGCGCTGCTTTGCCGGATCGCCGCCCACTGGATTGCGATATTCCTGCGTGAAGACTTCCGGCGGAACCTGATCCTTCAACTCCTGCAGGATTTCCAGTTCACGTCCAGCAGGAAGCCCTGATGATGCAAGCTCGCTTCCCATGAAGAAGCTGTTGATGCGCGTAAAGCTGCCATAGGCCAGCGTCTTGTTCAGATCCTCGAAATCAAACGCATAGTTCAGCGCCAAACGAAGCTTGGGGTTTTGGAACTTCTCGCGACGCTCATTGGGCACAAAGGCCTGCATGATGCCAACAGAACGGTAGATGTTGGGCAGCTGTTCTTTCTTGATGCGCCCATCCTTGACGGCGGGAATGTCATAGCCGGTGACCCAACGGCTGGATGATTGCTCCTGCCAGAAATCGATATTGCCAGATTTGAATGCCTGAAACTGCACTTCCTGATCGGCAAAAAACGAGTATGTGATGGTTTTGAAGTTGTTCTGACCAACATTGACGTTGAGGTCCTTACCCCAATAATCGTCCCGCAGTTCAAAGGAAATCGTAGAGCCCGGATTGAGGGCTGAAACCTTGTAAGGACCAGAGCCCATCACCGGCTCCAGCGTGCCGCGCGTTATGTCACGTGGCTTTCCATCGGGACCATTGCCCTCCCACCAATGCTTGGGCACGATCAGCAGTTGGCCGACGATCTGGGGTAGCTCGCGATTGCCCTTTTCATCAAAGAAAAAGGTGATGTCGCGTTCGCCCGTCACCTCAGCCTTGGAAACATGCGCATAAATCGTCGCCATCCGGGGGCTCAGATCCTTCGCCTTATCAAAGCTGAAGACGACATCTGCGGGGGTAACGGGCTTGCCATCGGCCCACTTGGCTTCTTTCCTCAGGCGAAACGTCGCGTTGGAAATGTCCTCGGGGAACGTCACGCCTTCGGCCAAAAGTCCATAGGAAGAGGACAGCTCTTCTTCTGCGGATTTGAAGAGTGTTTCGAACACAGCGCCGACGCCGGTTGCAAGTTCGCCTTTGGCCAAAAGAGGATTGAGCGTATCAAATGTTCCGGTCGCCGACATGCGCAATGTGCCACTCTTGGGCGCATCAGGATTGACATAGTCGAAATGTTTGAAGCCGTTGGGATGTTTCAGCTCGCCAACCGTCGAAATACCGCTGCGCCAAATTTCGCCGTCCTGCGCTGCAGCGCCCAGCGGCGCAGCCAAGGACGACAGAGCAACCAGAGCCAACAAACCGGATTTCAACCTTGCCAATGCCATAGGGCGATAGTCCTTTTTACTTTTCATTGCTGCGCACAATAAGACAAACATTGGCAAAATATAGAGGGATTGCCTCACAAGCGGTTTATGGCTTCGAAATCCAGCAAACATGCTTTCACCAAATTCCCGTTCCAGCGTAATGTTAAGAGAATCATTTCAGGCATTGCAGGCGGCGGACGACATGGCAAAACATTCAAGGGGCGTGGGCAAGGCATCACTCCTGGCACTTTCGGTGATGTCCATGATGGCGGTGGATGCAGTTTCCGCCTTTGCACAGGACGCACCCGCCAAACAGGTTTTCGGCCATATGGCGCTGCCATCCGCCGGGCCCTCCGCCTCTTACGGCTCCTACGCCAAGGGTTGCCAGTCCGGGGCTGTCGCGCTTCCCACAGAGGGTCAAGGTTTTCAGGCGATGCGGCTTTCCCGCAACCGGCGCTGGGGCCAGCCGCAATTGGTCTCTTTCATCGAACGCTTCGCGCAGGACGCCCAAAAGATCGGCTGGCCGGGCCTTTTGATCGGTGACATCTCCCAGCCGCGTGGCGGGCCAATGCTGACGGGTCATGCCTCCCACCAGATCGGTCTTGATGTCGATATCTGGTGGCGGCAGATGCCAAATCAGATCATGAGCGCCGAACAGCGCGAAAGCACGCCGTTCATTTCCATGCTCGACAAAAGCAAATTCCTGACTGTGGATGATCGCAAATGGTCGCCGCTCAATGCCAAACTTGTCATGATGGCGGCAAGCTATCCGCAGGTGGAACGCATTTTCGTTAACCCGGCCATCAAGCAGAAGCTATGTCAGACATGGACGGGCGACCGCACCTTCATGGGCAAGATCAGGCCGATCTACGGACATGATGAGCATTTCCACGTGCGTCTGGAATGCCCGCCGGGTGCGCCCAACTGCAAGCCGCAGGCGCCCGTGGGCGCGGGCGATGGCTGCGATAAATCTCTGGCATGGTGGTTCAGCAAAGAACCCTGGGCGGCCCCTAAGAAGGACCCCAGCGCCAAGCCGCCAAAGCCGCCGCGCCCGATGATGGTCTCTGATCTGCCGAAAGCCTGCGCGGTCGTCGCCGCAGCCCCTGCGGCTGGCAGGGCAAGCAGTGCTCTCCAGAACGCACCCGCTCCCGCTTACGTTCAGCCGCAGTTGCAGGAGGCCGTTCCACAAGGTTTTGGCTCCGGTGGACCGGTGCCGCCCGCTGATGTCCCGCGTCCTTCATCTCGGCCCTCATCGAATTGAACCCTCCGGCTTTTCAAACGGTGCGAAGTTGCTGTAGAAGCTTCAAATCGATTTAAAGATGCCATCTGACCAAGGCTGGGGTGCAGACCAAATGACCGGGCAACGCTGTATCGCTTTGATCGCGCATGACGAAAAGAAAGATGACATGGCGGATTTTGCCCGTCAGCATCAGGATGCACTTTCGCAATTTCGAATTGTCGCCACTGGCACCACCGGCGGGCGCATACAGGATGCGTGTCCGGGATTGTCCGTGGTGCGGCTGAAGAGTGGTCCGCTGGGCGGCGATCAGCAGATTGGTGCGATGATCGCGACAGGCGACGTGGATATGCTGATCTTCTTCATCGACCCACTCTCTTCCCAACCCCACGACGTTGACGTAAAAGCGCTGACGCGGCTCGCGACCGTCTATGATATTCCGATGGCCCTCAACCGCGCCACGGCCGAACAGCTGACCGATTTTCATTCAAAACACTAAAATGCCGGCGACCCAGGAGCAGCGATGTCCACGCAGACCGACACACTTTCCTTTCCGATTCTCATCGGAGACATCGGCGGCACCAATGCGCGCTTCAGCATCGTACCGGATGCGACATCCGAGCCGACACAGCTGACCAGCGTCAAGACCGCCGATTTCAAGACGATTGACGAGGCCATCCGCAGCGCAGTGCTGGATCACACATCATTGCTGCCCGTCTCTGCAATCCTCGCCGTTGCGGGTCCCATAGAGACCGACGAAATACCGCTGACAAACTGCGACTGGGTTGTGAAGCCCAAGGAGATGCTGACCAATCTCGGTTTGAAAGACGTTATCGTTATCAATGATTTCGAGGCGCAGGCTCTAGCCATTGCGACTTTGGGCAGCGACGACAGGGAAACGATCGGGCCTCAGCGTCCGGATATGATCGCCTCTCGCGTCGTTCTGGGACCCGGCACTGGCCTGGGTGTCGCGGGGCTGGTCCACGCCCGTAACATGTGGTTTCCCGTCCCCGGTGAAGGCGGCCATGTGGATATCGGCCCACGCAGCGCACGTGACTATCAGGTGTTTCCGCATCTCGACACCATTGAAGGCCGTATTGCGGGCGAGCAGATCCTGTGTGGTCGCGGTCTCGTCAATCTTTATCGTGCTATCTGCCTTGCCGATGGCGTCACGCCCGTCTTTTCCGATCCTGCGGATGTCACTGCAAAGGGCCTCAGCGGCGAAGACCGCCAAGCGCAGGAAACGCTTTCGCTGTTCAGCACCTATCTTGGGCGCATCGCTGGCGATATGGCATTGATCTTCATGGCGCGTGGCGGGGTGTATCTGGCCGGTGGTATATCCCAGAAAATCATTCCCGCCTTGAGATTGCCGGAGTTCCGGGCGGCTTTCGAAGACAAGGCTCCGCACAAGGCTCTGATGCGCAGCATTCCCACCCATGTCGTCACCCATCCGCAGGCAGCGCTGGCGGGACTTTCAGCCTATGCCCGCACGCCATCTGACTTCGGCCTGACACTGGACGGCAGGCGCTGGCAGGCCTGATAAAACGTCAGCACTGGTCAAAACCGGCTTGAGTGGCTATAGACGCCGATTGAATAGGCGGCGTGTCCGCTGCAACAGCTTAAGGTGGATGAACACTTGAAGACTGCCAAAAAACGGCAACTTGTTGATACCGATACGATCACGTCAGTCCTGAAGCGCATTTTCGCCGAAAATGCCCGTGATCATATTCCGGGCTATGCATTTGCGATTTTCTGCCTGCTGACAGTTGCAGGCACGACAGCGTTCACCGCCTGGATCATGGATTCGATCATCAACGAGGCCTTCGTCAACCGACGCGCTGACCTCGTCTGGATCATCTGCGCATCCATTTTCGCAGCCTTCTTCATTCGCGGCATTGCGACATACGGCCAATCCGTGGCGCTCTCGAAAATCGGCAACAACATCGTCGCGCGCTATCAGAAGCGGCTATACGCGCACCTCATGACGTTGTCGGTCGGGTATCTCAGCGAATCCCGCTCTGCTCATCTGGCGGCACAGGTCAGCCAGAATATCGGTGGCATCAGGGATGTCATGAACATCACCGTCACAACGGTTGCTCGCGACCTTCTGACCTTCATTGCGCTCGTAATCGTGATGATCGTGAAAGACCCGGTTCTGTCCATCGTCATCGTCTTTATCGTTCCACCGCTGGTTCTTGGGCTGCGCTATATTTCCAAGCGTCTGCGACAGGTTACGCGTGATGCCGTTGTTCTCAACAGCCGCGTTTTGGGCGCCATGCAGGAAACGCTGCAAGGCATCGCCATCGTCAAAGCTTTCACCATGGAAAAGCAGCTGGAAGAGCGCGTCGACAAGGTGATCGACTCGGCGGAATGGCGCGCGAACCGCATTGCCCGGCTGACTGAAAAAAGTGCGCCACTGACGGAAACGATTGCCGGTCTGGCCGTCTCAGGCGTTCTGGCCTATGCCGCCTACCGCGCCATTTACGATAACGTTCCCCCCGGCGCTTTCTTTGCCTTTGTGACGGCGCTTCTGCTGGCCTATGACCCGGCACGTCGTCTTGCCCGTGTGCAGATTTCGCTGGAACGTGCGGTCGTCAACGCCCAGATGATCTACGAAATTCTCGACATGGAGCCTGTCCAGAGACAGAAGCCAAACGCGCAGCCGTTGGCGGTCTCGGTCGCGACGGTGGAACTGCGGGATGTCGTATTTTCCTACAAGGAAGGCGGGCCGATCCTGAAAGGCGTCAGCTTTATTGCCGAAGGCGGCAAGACGACCGCTCTGGTGGGACCGTCTGGTGCGGGCAAATCGACGATCATCAATCTTATTCCCCGTTTTTACGATCCGAGCAGCGGCTCGATCCTCGTCGATGGGCAGGATATTGCTGACGTCACCACACATTCGGTACGCCAGAACCTCGCTTATGTCTCGCAGCAGCCTTACCTTTTCGAAGGAAGCATCCGCGACAACATTCGCTATGGACGGCCTGAAGCAACCGATGCCGAAATCGAAGAGGCGGCAAGGCTTGCCTATGCGCATGACTTCATTCTGGCGCAGCCGCAGGGCTATGACACACCCATTGGCGAAAACGGCATGTCGCTATCCGGTGGCCAGCGTCAGCGTCTGTCGATTGCGCGTGCTCTGGTGCGTAACGCCCCTATCCTTCTTCTGGATGAGGCCACGTCCGCGCTCGATACCGAGTCGGAGGCCGTTGTCCAGAAGGCCCTCGACACAGCAATGTCCGGTCGCACGGTCATTGTCATTGCCCACCGCCTTTCGACCGTAGTCAAGGCTGACAAGATCGTCGTGATGAACGAAGGCCTTGTCGTGGAAGAGGGCGATCATGAGACGCTTGCGCGTCGGGAAGATGGTCTTTACGCTCGTCTCAACAATCTTCAGGCGACGGGCGTTCGCGCCCTTTGAACCAACGGTAGGACCCGATGAGCGACAATGTCATGAAACTGGTGGTCGTTGGCGCGGCCGGGCGCATGGGCCAGACCCTTATAAGGGTGATCCATGAAACTCCGGGCGTCGAACTTCACGCAGCCGTCGAGCGTGAAAGCTCGCCCTTCATTGGGCGCGACGCGGGCGAATTGTCCGGGCTAGGTCCTATCGGTGTTCCAGTCACAAGCGATGCGCTTGCGGCTTTCCTTCATGCGGATGGTGTGATCGATTTCACGTCTCCGAAGAGCAGCGTAGAATTTGCAACGCTCAGCGCACAGGCACGCATTGTCCACGTTATCGGAACGACAGGCTGCTCGAATGAGGACGAGGCACGTTTCGAGGCCGCCGCTCGTCATGCCCGGGTGGTCAAATCCGGCAATATGAGCCTTGGCGTCAATCTACTCGGCGTCTTGACCAAGCAGGCCGCAAGGGCTCTCGATGGCAAAAACTGGGATATCGAAATCCTGGAAATGCACCACAAGCACAAGGTCGATGCTCCCTCCGGCACAGCTCTCCTTCTGGGAGAGGCGGCAGCGCAGGGCCGTGATATCGACCTCTCGACCAACTCGGTGCGCGTTCGTGACGGACATACCGGCGCGCGCGCGACCGGGACAATCGGTTTTGCAACATTGCGCGGCGGTTCTGTCGTTGGTGACCATTCCGTTATTTTTGCAGGCGAAGGTGAGCAGGTTACCCTCGTGCACCACGCCGCCGACCGCTCCATATTCGCACGCGGCGCAATTTCTGCAGCCCTCTGGGCCAGGGATCAAAAGCCTGGTCTTTATTCCATGCTGGACGTTCTCGGTCTGGCTGACGCCACATAATCAACCTCTGGGAGAGCAATCGATATGAGCGGAACACTCGTCCTCGTTCGTCACGGCCAAAGTGACTGGAACCTGAAAAACCTGTTTACCGGCTGGCGCGACCCGGACCTGACGGAACTTGGCGTTCAGGAAGCCAATGCCGGCGGCAAGGCGCTTGCAGATTACGGCATCAAATTCGACGTTGCCTATACATCGTCGCTGATCCGCGCCCAGAGAACCTGCCAGATGGTTCTGGACAATGTCGGTCAGTCCGACCTCGAAACCATCCGCGACGAAGCGCTGAACGAGCGTGACTACGGCGATCTTTCCGGTTTGAACAAGGATGATGCCCGCGAAAAGTGGGGCGAAGATCAGGTTCATATCTGGCGCCGGTCCTATGACATTCCACCTCCAGGCGGCGAAAGCCTGCGTGACACGGGCGCCCGCGTCTGGCCCTACTACCTGACCGAGATTTTGCCCCGCGTTTTGAGAGGCGAAACCGTTCTGGTCGCGGCACACGGAAACTCGTTGCGTTCGCTGGTAATGGTGCTGGACAAGTTGAGCAAGGAAGAGATCCTGAAGCTCAATCTCGCGACAGGCGTCCCGATGGTTTACAAGTTGAATGCAGATTCAACAGTTGCTTCGAAAGAAGTGCTCGGCGACATGTCGGCAGCGCACTAGCCATTCCAATAAAAAAGCGCTGGACCTTCAAGGTTCCAGCGCTTTTAACGATCCAAATAATTTCTGCGATCCATGAGCTTAGAGACCGCGACGTTCACCAAACCAATAGGCACAAGCGACGCTTGACGTGGCGAATACAGCGAAGAAAAGCGCAATAATCATTTCGATTTCCATTAGCCTTTACTCCTTCCGTTGGTGATGACTGTGCAGATACAACGTGCAAAGCTTGAAGAAGTTTCATCGCTGTTGCATGTATGCTGGTAACGGTTGCGTTTCCTGGCTTATTCGACCCCAGCAAACGTCTTGGCAGGTGGGAAAATCCGGCGGGCCATCATCATTCCGTCACGCGAAAGGGCTAGTTGGCCATTGCGGTCTTGCATGGCAAGGGCGTATGACCTCAACAGTTCCGTCACTGCGGATAGCTGAAAGTGCGATTGAGTGCGCTACGCGATCTATTTTACCCCTGCCAAAGACGATGCTCTCACCCGCAAAGCCTCCCGCTGGCTTGGGCGTGACGCCTTTACCGACACCATCCACAACGACCACAGCGACCATGCTGAAATTACCGCAGAGCCACGACGGTACGGATTTCACGCGACGCTGAAGGCGCCGTTTACCCTTGCTGATGATCGCCACGAGGATGAGCTTCTCGCAGCTCTGGAGCGTTTTGTCCGCAGCCACCATGCCTTCGATATTCCGAAAGTCGTTATCGGCAATCTCGGGCCATTCTTTGCACTCGTCCCAGACGATACGCACCAGCCGCTCCAGAATTTTGCGGCTGACGTGGTAACGCATTTCGAGTCCTTCCGCGCCCCCCTCTCCGACGCTGATATCGCAAGGCGCAGGCCGCAGGATCTGAGCGAGAGCCAGAGGCGCAATCTGGTGGATTGGGGCTATCCGCATGTCATGGACGATTTCCGCTTCCACATGACACTGACAGGACCCGTGGACGTATCGAACCGTGCGCATATGTCTGAGGTTCTCAACGCCGAATTTTCCGATTTCACCAATCGTTTGCTGCCTATATCGGGCCTTGGCCTGTTTGTTGAACCGGCACGCGGCCAACCGTTCCGCGTTCACACATGGTTGCCGCTTTTGAACGCAAATGAACACCAGAATTCCGTCCAGAAAGAAGTATTCCCATGACCGAGCAGGTTTTCAGCAATGCACGCATCGTGCTCGATAACGAGATTATTGAAGGCTCCGTGCTGGTCAAGGACGGGCTGATTTCCGATATCAGCGCTGGGTCATCCCATCTTGGAGAGAATTTCGAAGGCGATTATCTGATTGCCGGGCTTGTGGAACTGCACACCGACCATCTGGAGCAGCACTATTCACCGCGTCCGGGTGTGACGTGGAACAAGACGGCGGCTATTCAGGCCCATGACGCGCAGGTCGCTTCATCCGGCATCACCACCGTGTTTGACTGCCTGCGCCTGGGTTCCGACGAGGATGGCGGTTTTGCACGCGGCGAGATGCGCGAGATGGCGGATGCCATCGAAAAGGCGCAGAGCGAGAACCGACTGCGCGCCGACCACCTTCTGCACCTTCGCTGCGAGGTGGCTTCATCGGACGTTCTTGAGCATTTCGAGGACTTCGAAAGCGACCCGCAGGTGAAGCTGATTTCGCTCATGGACCACTCTCCGGGCCAGCGTCAGTTTCAGACATTGGACCAATATATCGTCTTCTATCAGAAGAAGCGCGGCCTTAGCGATGAGGTTTTCAAGGCGTTCATGGATCGTCGCGTCGCGGCATCCGCGAAATATTCCAGCAAGCATCGCGATTATCTCTCCGAGCAATGCCTCAAGCGCGGCATCACCATTGCCAGCCATGATGATGCGACGCATGCCCATGTCGATGAGGCGATCAGCCACGGCGTGAAGCTTGCCGAGTTTCCGACCAGTGTCGAAGCGGCCAAGGCATCGCATGGGGCGGGCATGAGCGTGCTGATGGGCGCACCCAACATTGTGCGCGGCAAATCCCATTCCGGCAATATTGCCGCACGCGATCTGGCCGAACTCGACGTTCTCGACGTTCTCTCGTCGGATTACGTGCCGTTCAGCCTTCTCTATGCCCCGTTCCTTCTCGCCGATCAGGTCGATGGCATGACGCTTCCAAAGGCGCTTTCCATGGTGACGGCAACCCCTGCCCGCACGGTCGGGCTATCAGATCGCGGCCGTATCGCAACAGGCCTGCGGGCCGATATTATCCGCGTTCATCGCGACGAAGATGTGCCGGTTGTGAGAGGCGTGTGGCGGCAAGGCAGGCGCGTTGCATGAGTGATATTTCCAAACGCCTCGGGGTCATGATTGTCGTGGTCGGACCGAGCGGTGCGGGAAAAGACACGCTGATGGAGTTCGCCGCGCGCCGTTTCGAAACGCATGATAGCATCCATTTCGCCCGCCGCGTCATCACCCGAAGCCATGATGCGGGCGGGGAAAACCATGATGCTGTCAGCGAGGCCGAATTTGCGCGCCGGTTGGCTTCGAGAGAGTTTTGCGTGTCCTGGCAGGCGCATGGCCTGAGCTACGGCATACCGGCCTCGGTAAACGACAGGCTTGCGCGGGGCGAAACCGTTATTGCCAACGGTTCCCGCTCCGCCCTTGGTCAGTTCAAATCCGTTTTCGCCACCATGAAGGTGGTGAATGTCGTAGCACGGCTGGATGTTCTGGCCGCGCGGCTCGAAAGCCGGGGCCGCGAGAGCCGGGCAGAGATTCTTCTTCGGCTCCAGCGCAGTTCGCTCGATGTCTGCGGTGACTTCGACGTCACGACAATCGACAATAGCGGCGCGCTGGAGACATCAGGCGCGGCTTTCGCCGCACTGCTGAATGAGCACATCCGCTCCGGCCAATAATCAGAGCGCCCGGATCTGGGTCATCATATCATCGTCGATGACGATGCCCTGCTCCAGCGACTGTCTGCGAAGGCCCTGGCTGCGGCGGCCAGGCAGCCGGACATTGTCCTGGCCCTCGATCTCGGCAGCCATCATGGCCAGCCGGTGGGCGAAGATATGGTCGCCCGCAATGGCCGGATCGATGGCGATGATGGTGTGACCCAGCGAAGGTGCTGTGCCGGTGTCGTCGAGCAAGGATGATGCTTCAAAACCGAAGTTCCCGCCCGTCAGTCCTGCGGCCATCACCTCCACCATCAGCGCAAGTGCCGCACCCTTGGCATCTCCCGCAGGCACCATCGTTCCTTTGATCGCTTCATCGGCGTCGGTGGTCGGGCGGCCGTGGGCGTCCAGCGCCCAATCATCGGGAATGCTCTCACCTTTCTGCCGCGCAGCCATGATCTTGCCGCGCGCGACCTTGGACAGAGCGAGGTCGATTACCAGCGGATCGGCACCCTCGATCGGGGCTGCAAACGCTATTGGGTTGGTTCCATAAAGCGGCTTGATGCCACCCCAAGGGGCCATGGAGGCGGGTGCATTGGCGACCATGAAAGCGACAAGGCCCAATTCTGCGAAGCGCTCTACCGTCAGCGCCATGACGCCTGCATGGTGCGACCGACCAATCACGGCAAGCGCAATGCCCTGCGCCTTGGCAATTGCCGGAAGTCGCTCAACGGCGGCATCGATAGCCGGGTAAGCATAGCCGTGAGATGCATCCACTGACAGAACGGCGGGACGAAGCAGCGTCACCACAGGTTCGGCTTTTCCGTCGACCTTGCCAACATGCAACTGGCTGATATAGGCCGGAAGCCTGCGGATACCGTGCCCACCCTGCCCTGCGGCCTCTGCCGCGATAAGGGCGCGGGCAACAGAACGCGCATTGTGTGGCAGAACGCCGTTTTTCTCGAATATGGAAGAGACCAGCTCTTCCGCCTGCTCAATGCTGAATTTCATGACTATGACTGTTTCCCGATGAAGAAACAGGCATAACCCATTCCGGCGTCAGAAAGCCATATGGCAACAGCGAAAACAGGTGGACCCGCTCTGGGCGGGTCTCACTGGATTTCGATTCTTACCTGGAATGCAGTTTGAGAGCCCGGCGGCGGCTCGGGTACGGTGATACCCTCGATGGAACCGGCAATCTTCCTGTCCACGGTCGCATCTCCCGTGGAGCCCAGAACGCGAACGCCACCGATGGAGCCACCACCGCTCACGTTAAAAGCGACGGTGACGGCCATTCCCTTGGAGCCTTCACGCGATACGCGACGTGAGACGGCGGAACGGACCCTTGAGTTCCACTTTGCGGGCGAAACAGAAGACGAGAAGAAACCTGCGCTGGTTTTGGCCGCTGCGGTGCGGTCCGACTTTGTCGTTTCGACCCTGGCGGCCGTCTTCTCGGCGGATGCGGGAGGCGCAGGAGTGGACTTGCGCTCAACCTTTTTCTTTTCGACCTCTTCCTTCTTTTTCTCGGCCACAGGTGGCGGTGGCGGGCGCAACACCGGCAGCGGCACTTCGACGTTTTCGAGCGCCGCCATCTGCTGTTCCTGTATCGGGTCGATCTCTTCTACCGGCTCTGGCGGTTCTTCCGGCAAGGTTTCGACCACCTCCTGCGGAGGTTCCGGCATTGGCTCAGGCTCAGGCGGCGTTTCCTGAACGATTGGCTCTGGCATGGGCTGTGGCATTTCCGGAGGAGGCACATCCTCTAACGGCTCGGAAACGATGCTTTTGACGTCCTGAACGTCCTCAACATCATTGGTTTCAACCGTTTCTTCCGTCTGCACGGCTTCCGGAAGCGCAGCAAGTTCAATCATGATGGCCGCTGGCGGGCCGCCATCGACTTCCTGCTCTACCGGTTCCTGCATCAGGTAGTAGGCACCGCCCGCATGGACGGAAAGCGTCAACAGACCGGCAACCGCCCAGAGGGCAACTTCTCCCAGCCGGGAGCGTCCGGGAATGGGGAAGGAGCCGTCACTCATGGCGTGGCTCCACCGGTCGCGGGCGCAGGTGCGGCTGCGGGCGGGCTTGCCGCCGCAGCACCCTCAAGGCCCACCAGCGCGATCTTGAGATAGCCGCTGTCACGCAGCATGTTCATGACTTCCATGAAGTGGCCGTAATCGACCGCCTTGTCGGCACGCAGGAAGATGCGGGTATCTTTCTTGCCGCCTGTGCGCGCATCAAGGCTCGCAGCCAGCGCATCCTTTGAGACCGCGTCATTGCCAAGATTGAGCGAGAGGTCATCCTTGACGGTGAGGTAGAGCGGCTCTTCGGGACGCTCCGCGGGCTTTGCGCTGGATGCGGGCAGATCGACATTCACATCGACGGTTGCCAGAGGTGCCGCCACCATGAAGATGATCAGCAGAACCAGCATCACGTCGATGAAGGGCGTGACGTTGATCTCGTGGTTCTCGGAGAGTTCGTCTCCACCGCCTTCCCGAATACCGCCAGCCATGATCAGCGCCCCACGAGCGAGACGGCAGGCCGCGCAGAGCTGCCTGGCGGAATGCGGCGGAAATCAAGATCGCGGCTGACGAGGCGTTCGACACCGGCAGCGACATCGGCCAGCAAGTGGCGATAGCCGGTGATGGAGCGGGCAAAGACGTTATAGATCACCACCGCCGGAATAGCGGCAACCAGACCGATGGCGGTTGCCAGAAGGGCTTCGGCAATACCGGGTGCCACGACGGCCAGATTGGTCGTCTGCGATTCCGAGATGCTGATGAACGAATTCATGATGCCCCAGACCGTTCCGAACAGGCCGACAAAAGGTGAAACAGAACCGATGGTCGCCAGAACGCCCGTTCCGCGTGACATGCGGCGTCCTGCATGGGTTTCGATGCGGCCGAGAACGGAAGAGACTCGCTCCTTGATGCCACCGCCATCCGTGTGCTCCACAACAGCGTCGGAAAGATGCATTTCATGGGTCGCCATGCGCAGCATGAGCGCGCCTGGACCACCCTTTTTCTCCAGCGCATCAGTGGCTTCTGCGAGCGTCCGCGACTTGTGAACGATCTTGAGCGTGGACTTGGCGCGAATGCTTGCACCGGCAAGCTCGATGGTCTTTGCAATCCAGACGGTCCATGTCATCAGCGATGCAATGGCTAGCCCGATCATCACACTCTTAACCACCCAGTCGGCAGCCATGAACATGCCCCATGGGGACAGGTTGTGCGGAATATCCGTGCGCGCATCAGCTGTGCCGGTGGCCGGAGCCTCAGCTGCGGCAGGCACTTGCGGATCTGCGAGCGTCGGCTGAAGCGGCGCATCATTTGCGGCTGCAGGTGCCGCTTGTGGCTGTGGTTGGGGCTGCGCGGGTGCGACGTCCGACTGGGTAGGCGCAGCAGGTGCCGGGGTGGGCTCTACTGGTGCGGGATTGACCTGTGTTTGCGTCGATGGCGCTGCGTCCTGCACAACAGGCGCAGGCGCTGTTGACGGTGGCGCGGGTGGCGTCTGGGCCAGGGCTGAACCGGCGAAAAGACCAGCAGCCAGAGATAGCGTGATGACAGCAGACCTGCACCGTTTTTTCGACAAAGCAGTGGAGTTTGACAAAAAGGTCATTCTATCAGGTGCCATCATCATAATCCCGGATCTCGTAAAAGCGAAGATTTGAAAGCCACAACCTGCATGTCTCGAAAAATCTCGGATGCAATCGTGTCTGCTTGTCTCGCTAACAAAGTTGACTGGGAAAGACAACTAATAGATCAGGAAAATATGATCCGCAAACTCGCCTTATGTAAAAAGACTGTGGGAGATAAGGCTTAGATCTGCTGCGACGGCATGAATTGCGCCACCAGCTCGTGACGATCTCCGGGATAAGTCACTTTTACGTGAGTGATATAGGCCTGCCCGTTCGATGTTCGGCGTTCTATCACCAAACAGGCGGTTCCGTTGGGAATGGCCAGCGCTTCAGCCACGCGCTTGTCTGCCGCTATCGCACGGATGCGATGTTCGGCGGCACTCCAGGGCACCATCTGCAACAGCCATGATCCCGGCCCCGTCGTGGAAAAATCGGCATCCTTTGCTTCGGGCACGGTTGAAACGTTGATGACCCGCTCTTCAAGACAAAAGGGCGCGTCGGCGGCAAAGTGGCGGCAGGTCAACGAGAGGACCGAAGCACCCGCATCCACACCCAGCATGGCCTGGTCGGCGGCGGTCGATGTCCGCAATTGGCGACGATCAAGCCGGTAAGCATAGATCAGCCCAAGCGCCTGCACCTCACGTTGAATGTCCTGAATTTCCAGAACGGCCGATTGCGCATGCGGCTGCGTCACGAAGGAGCCGGAACGGCGGCGGCGCTCGATCAGACCTTTCTTCACCAGCTCGCCCAAGGCCTTGTTCACGGTCATGCGTGAGCAGCCATAGTGCAACGTCAGTTCGTGCTCGAAGGGAATGCGGTGGCCGGGTGGCCATTCGCCGGACAGAATACGCCCCTCGACATCGCCCATAATCCGCTCATGCAGTGATTTTTCCTGAACCTGAGGGGCGTCAGTCATAAGTTCGTTCGTCCTGTTGCATCGTCCGGTGATACCATCCCCCAACCTGCTTAGCCATATGGCGCATCATCACGGTTGAAAACCGTGTGGCGGCGGGCTTACACTCCCCTTGTTCCGGGCATGCATATCGCAACAGTCCGAACACGACATGCGAGACCTCATGACCCGACAGAGACGCCGCACAATCATACGTGCAAGACGCACGGCAGCTGGCATTGCGCTTGTTGCCGCCATTTCCTTCATCGCGGGCATGACGGATGCAATCGGTGTGACCATGTCGGGAGATTTCGTATCCTTCATGACCGGAAACACGACCCGCGCAGCGCTCTCTCTGCAATCGGGCGAAATCGGCCATGGCCTGATCCTGCTGCTCGCCATATTGATTTTCGTGGCGGGCAATGCGGGTGGCGTCATCATTGCACAAACATCGCAGCGACGGCTTTTCACCGTTCTGTGCTCGGTCAGCCTTGCCATGGCCTGCGCCGCGCTGTTGCAGACCCGCGACATGACATTGGGGGCATTCTATCTCGTTGTTTTCGCCATGGGCATGATCAATGCTGCCGTTGAACATGTCGAGGGCCTGCCGATTGGCCTCACCTATGTGACCGGCGCGCTTTCCCGCTTCGGTCGCGGCATTGGCCGCTTCATTCTGGGTGAGCGCAAGCTGGACTGGACCATACAGATCGTGCCTTGGATCGGCATGGTGACAGGCGCCATTTCAGGCGCAATTCTTGCGACCTTCGTTCAGGCTCAGGCACTCTTGATTGTCGCCTTGCTGATCTTTGCGCTGGCACTCGCCAGCCTGCTCATGCCCCACGCTCTGAGCCGCCGGTTCCAAGCCAATGTGATGCCCGGAACCGTCAGGCGGAAATAAGCCTATTTGGCGGAAATCGTCACGAATTTCGTGCCCCGGACACGCACGGTCATGATGCAGGGCGCGGTGTCGGTGCGCTCGCAAAAACGCGGGTGCATTTTCAACTCGAAGACCATGTTGCCGAAACGCATGATGAAGTCATAACCGTAGATTGTGGCGGTCGCGATCATCAGATAGCCGCCTTCCTTGACCTGCACATAAAAATTATAGGGGCAGCCATCCTCGTTGCAGCTGCGTCCCTTTTCGCCGTCGCAGGTCAGTTCGCCACGGTTGGTCAGTGCATCCATCAGCCCGTCATTGTTGATATCGAGGCGGGTCACAAAACCGGGGCCGAACTCCGCCACTTTGCACTCGGTGCGAAAGTGGTCTTTCTCGTAAATCTCGGGGTCGTTGACCAATTGCTGCTGGGCCTGCGCCATCATGGGAAACGCCAGAAGCACAAGCGTTTGAAGCGTAACGAAGAGAAGGCGTTTCACGGCATTTTCCTTTGGTTCTGTTTCCGCTATGGATGCGGCAGCATGGGGCATGTCATATTTGATCCGGCTGTGGATCCTATCCGGCGGCCCTTGCGTCACACTGACCGCGCAAACATTCGAGGAGCGCCTTTCCATGACCCTTCTGGCCTTTCTCGATTATGCCGGCGTTGCCGTTTTCGCAGCAACGGGTGCGCTCGCGGCCTCCCGCAAGCAGCTGGATTTCATCGGCTTTCTGTTTTTCGCGGCAGTGACAGGCATTGGCGGCGGTACGCTTCGCGATCTCGTTCTTGGCCGTGCACCGGTGTTCTGGGTCATTAACCCGACCTATATTCTCGTCTGCGCCGTCATCGCAGCCCTCGTCTATCTGACGGCCCATCTGCTGGAATCCCGCTACCGTCTCTTGATCTGGCTGGATGCCGTGGGCCTATCCGCCTATTGCGTGATGGGAGCCGCCAAAGGCTTGGCCGTTACCGGCTCGCCCACCGTGGCCATCGTGACCGGCACCATGACCGCGACCTTTGGAGGTCTGTTGCGTGATATTCTGGCTGGCGAACCCTCGGTACTTTTGAGGCCGGAGGTCTATATCAGCTGTGCCTTGGCGGGTGCCTGCGTGTTCACCGCCGCCCACGCCATCGGCATGCCACTTCTTGTCGCGTCTGCCGTCGGCGTGCTCACCGCCTTTGCCATTAGAAGCGGCGCGCTGATTTTCGGCTGGACATTCCCGCGCTACCATCCCCGCCCCGGCAGACCGCCTGAAGACGTCATGTAGGTCGAATGCAAAAGGCGCCTTGCGGCGCCTCAGACAGTTCATCAATTATGATCTGAAATTCTCAGTGCACGCTGATGGTGCGCAACTCGTCTTCCGCAGCCTTGAAGAAAGTGCTGGAGCGATTGTCTGTCAGAAGGATGGGCGTACCATCGGCACCGAAGAGGGCCCATAGATCAAGGCCGGGATCGATATTGGGCGCTTCAGGGAAGCAGCGATTCACTTCCTCGGCTCGTATCTTGCGGATATATCCAACCTCTCCTGCACCGATGTGAGCGAGCTGTGACTGGGTCAAACGCGCATGCGCTTCTTTCAAGAGCATAATCCGGCCTCCATATTCTTCAGACGTCGCGCCGCGGTGCGTCGCTTGGCGTGCAGAGTCCTATTGTGAAACGGAAATGTTAATTTTTTTCACCACGCTAGAGATTTCTGGTCGTGTGAGATCAATGGAAAGAAGGCCGTTGCGAAGGCGCGCATCATTGACCTGCATGCCATCCGCCAGCACGAAGACGCGCTGGAACTGGCGTGCTGCAATGCCGCGATAGAGATAGTCCTTGGCATCCTGCTCCTGCTGGCGACCACGAATGACCAGTTGGTTGTCTGCCGTCGTCACTTCCAGCTCATCCTCGGAAAAACCGGCAACCGCAATGGTGATGCGCAGCCGCTCCGGGCTCGCGCCATCGGCCACCAGCCGTTCAATATTGTAGGGCGGGTAACCGTCATTTGCCTTCGCCATCCGCTCCAGCGTTTTTTCCATGGCGTCGAAACCCAGCATCAACGGATGGGTGAATGGTGTCATACGGCTCATATCTCTTCAGTCCTTGTGCCCAAGCGACGATCGTCTGCCCCGTTTACGGCGGCATGCTTTCATATGGTAATATGGTGTTTGCAAAGCAAGAACGCCGTGGCGGGAAAAGTCTGAACCGCCGCATGCTTGACAAGCTTCCGAAACAGGCTTGAAAAGGCATGTCATACAAGAAACAGGACAATCATGGCCGAGCGCAGAAAAATCATCATCGACACCGACCCTGGACAGGACGACGCAGCCGCCATCATGCTGGCGTTGGCAAGCCCGGAGGAAATCGAAATTCTCGGCCTCTGTGCCGTTGCAGGCAATGTGCCGCTGAAGCTGACCAGCCGCAACATTCGCATCATGCTGGAACTGTGCAACCGCACCGATATTCCGGTTTACGAAGGCTGCGAGCGCCCGCTGGTGCGCGAACCCATTACCGCCGAACACGTTCATGGCAGCACCGGGCTGGATGGCCCGACATTACCGGAGCCGGTTCTGGCCGCACAATCACAAAACGCCATCGACTTCATCATCGAAACGATACGCCGGGAACCGGAAGGCACGATCACGCTGTGCACGCTGGGCGCGCTGACCAATATCGCAACCGCCTTGCAGAAGGCCCCCGATATCGCACCCCGCATCAAGGAACTGGTGCTGATGGGCGGCGGCTTCTTTGAGGGTGGCAACATCACGCCAGCGGCAGAATTCAACATCTATGTCGATCCGCATGCAGCAGACATCGTGTTTCGCTCAGGCATTCCGCTGGTCATGATGCCGCTCGATGTGACGCACAAGCTGCTGACCACCAAGGCCCGCATTGCTGCCATCAGAGAAATCGGCACGCGCCCTGCCATTGCCATGGTAGAAATGCTGGAATTCTTCGAGCGGTTCGACGTGGAAAAATACGGCTCGGATGGCGGGCCGCTGCATGATCCGAGCGTCATCGCATATCTCATCAAGCCGGAACTGTTCGATGGGCGCGATTGCAACGTCGAGATCGAGGTCAATTCCGAACTCACCATCGGCATGACCGTGGTCGACTGGTGGCGAGTGACAGGCCGAGAGCCGAACGCCCGTGTCATGCGCGATGTGGATGCGGACGGTTTCTTCGCACTTCTGACCGAGCGTTTCGCCCGGATTTAAATCGGAAGGAGAGAGCCAATCGCTCTCTCTGCCGTCATATCAGGGCTTGTCCCGAGGATGACGAATTCTGTGCCTGTTGGCAGCATCAGTCAAAGCTCATAGAAATCCGCGATGACCTTCCAGGCATCATCGGCGGTTTCGGCGAAATGCAACAGGTCCATATCATCGGGTGCAATCGTGCCGAAATCGGCAAGCGCCTCGAAATTGATGATGGACCGCCAGAAGGCCTCACCGAACAGGATCAGCGGGATGGGTGCCATGCGCTTGGTCTGGATCAGGGTCAGCGTTTCAAACAGTTCATCCAGCGTGCCGAAGCCGCCCGGAAACACCACCACCGCCTTGGCGCGCATCAGAAAATGCATTTTGCGAATGGCGAAATAGTGGAAGTTGAAGCTGAGTTCCGGCGTGACATGCGGGTTGGGCGCCTGTTCATGCGGCAACAGGATGTTGAGGCCGATGGATGGCGCTCCGGCTTCCGCCGCACCGCGATTGCCCGCCTCCATCACACCCGGACCACCGCCCGTCATGACAACATATTCGCGATGATCCTGCTTTTCGGATTCCTTGGCGCAAAGCTTGGCGAACTTGCGGGCCTCGTCATAATAGACTGACGCAGCCTCAAGATTCTTTCGCTGGGTTTCATTACGGGCCGCCCAGGCATTGCCGCCGGGTTCGGGAATGCGCGCACCGCCAAACAGAACGACAGTGGAGTTGATGCCGCGCTCAGACAGGATCATTTCCGGCTTCATCAGTTCCAGTTGCAGCCGGATGGGGCGCAACTCTTCACGGCACAGAAAATCGGGGTCCGCATAGGCAAGACGGTAGGTTGGCGAGACCGATTGCGGGGTCTGGGGAACGCCCTCCGCCTGCTGCTTGTCAGCGGAACTGGATTTCAACGGGGCCCAGGAGCCGTCCTTGCGCCGCAACTTGCCATTTTTCAGTCTTGCCATCTCAATGCCTTTCGTCTGCCTGCGCCAAATCACATTGACGCCCTTGAAACACTCGCTTAGAGCAATTGGCCATGTCCGGCCAGCGGTGCGGATATTCCCTTTATGTGACGATAGTCAGCGAAGTTTAAGGAATCCTCATGAGCATCTCGGATCTTGGCTCTCTTGAAACAATCATCGAATCTGCATTCGATAATCGTGACAGCGTCAACATATCGACCAAAGGCGAAATTCGCGATGCTGTCGAGACTTCCCTGAATCTGCTGGATGCGGGTCAGGTGCGTGTTGCCGAACGGCAGGCCGATGGCAAGTGGACCGTGAACCAGTGGCTGAAAAAGGCTGTGCTTTTGTCCTTCCGCCTCAACGACATGGACATCGTGACCGGCGGCCCGGGCGAATCCACCTGGTGGGACAAGGTGCCATCCAAATTCGAGAATTGGGGCGAAAACCAGTTCCGCGCAGCAGGCTTCCGCGCTGTGCCAAATGCTGTCGTGCGCCGCTCGGCTTACATCGGCAAGAATGTTGTGCTGATGCCATCCTTCGTCAATCTTGGCGCTCATGTCGGTGAAGGCACGATGGTTGACACATGGGCAACCGTCGGTTCCTGCGCGCAGATCGGCAAGCACGTGCATCTGTCCGGCGGCGTTGGCATTGGTGGCGTTCTGGAGCCTCTTCAGGCCGGACCGACCATCATCGAAGACAATTGCTTCATCGGTGCGCGCTCGGAAGTGGTCGAAGGCTGCATCATTCGCGAAGGTGCGGTTCTCGGCATGGGCGTCTATATCGGACAGTCCACCAAGATCGTCGATCGCGCCACCGGCTCCATCACCTATGGCGAAGTGCCGCCTTACTCCGTGGTCGTTGCTGGCACCATGCCGGGCAAGCCCTTCCCGAATGGCGAGATGGGGCCAAGCCTCTATTGCGCCGTCATCGTCAAGACCGTCGATGAGAAGACCCGTTCCAAGACCGGCATCAACGAGTTGCTGCGCGACTGACAAGAGTAGACTGACCCATGAATGCCACCGATCCCGTCGCCAATCTCGCCGCCCTCATCCGTTGCCCTTCGGTGACCCCAGCAGAAGGTGGAGCGCTAACGCTGCTCGACACGCTGCTGACACCGCTGGGTTTTGCCGTGGAGCGCGTCATGGCGACGGAAGAAGGCACGCCTGACGTCGAAAACCTCTATGCCCGCATAGGGACAAAAGGTCCGCACCTGATGTTTGCGGGCCATACCGATGTGGTGCCGGTGGGCGATGAGGCGGCCTGGAGCCACCCACCCTTTTCGGCAGACATCGCTCATGGTGAGATGTTTGGCCGGGGCGCTGTGGATATGAAAGGCGGGATCGCCTGTTTCATTGCAGCGATTGCCCGCCACATCGAAAAGCACGGTGCCCCTGAAGGGTCGGTTTCCTTCCTCATCACCGGCGACGAGGAGGGTCCATCGATCAACGGCACATCCAAGCTGCTGGAATGGGCCGCTGCCAAGGGCGAGACCTGGGACGCCTGTATTGTGGGTGAACCGACCAACCCGGACCGCCTTGGCGACATGATCAAGATCGGCCGTCGCGGATCGCTGTCCGGTCGCATCACCGTCCACGGCGTTCAGGGCCACGCAGCCTATCCACATCTGGCCGACAATCCCGTTCGTGGCCTGTTGCAGCTCACCCATGCGCTGATGGACCCGCCATTCGATCAGGGAACCGATAATTTCCAGCCATCCAACCTGGAAGTCACCACCATCGATACCGGCAACCCGGCGACAAACGTCATTCCGGCCAAGGCGACGGCTGCCTTCAATATCCGCTTCAACGATACGTGGACTGCCGAGACCGTGCGCGCCGAAATCATCCGCCGTCTGGATGAGGCAGCCGCCGATGGCGCGCTTCGCCCGGATCGCACGCCGGTCAAATACGATATCGTCTGGGCAGATCGTCCCGCCCATGTGTTCCTGACGCGCAACAATGCGCTCATCTCATCGCTCTCGGGTGCTGTTGCCGAAGTGACCGGCAATGAGCCGAAGCTATCGACGACCGGCGGCACGTCGGATGCCCGTTTCATCAAGGATTATTGCCCGGTGGTGGAATTTGGCCTCGTCGGCCAGACAATGCACATGGTGGACGAGCGCGTTGCTGTTGCCGATCTCGAAACGCTGACGCACATCTACGAGACCTTCCTGCAACGCTGGTTCAGCCATGCCATCGCGGAGTGAAGTCGCGCTTTATATGAGAGGCCTGTGGCTTCTGTTTCTGGGCGATCCAGCCGGAGGACGTCTGCTGGACCTCACCGACCGTGGAATGACACGGTCCTTCTATGCCGCACTTCTCTGCCTGCCATCCATGGCGCTATCCTGGTACTGGTGGCATGAGGCCTATGTTTCCATCTTGCCGAAAGGCGTTGGCACTGGTGGCCTGTTCTTCGTGCGGCTGGCCATGGTCGAGGCCATCTGCTGGATGGTGCCGTTGATCCTCATCGGACTTTTGCTGATGTCATTCGGTGCCAAGCAAAAGTTTTCGGCGCTCATCGTCGTCGCCAACTGGCTGTCGCTGCCGTTTTCCTATGCCTATGCAGCGCTGATCCTCATTGCGCTGCTCGTCCCCTCCTTGCAGGGACTGATTGCGATCCTGTGGTTCTCGCTGCTGTTGGCGCTGGTGTTCAGCTTCTCGCGCATCGTCAAATTCTTCGTGCGGGAACAGCCTTTGCTGGTGGCCGCGATCGTCATGACGCTGCTCATTCCCGGCATGCTTCTCTCGGAGCTACTGCAACGTTTTCTCGGCGTCTATCCGAGCTGATCCGCCGATGCGATCACGATAGATCGTCACCGTCAGCCGCCACCTCAGTTCGTGGCTGTCGGGGCGGTATCACATCGGGATAATCCACCTGCATGAAATAGAGGCCGTCGGGCGGCGCAACGGGGCCGCAGGCCTTGCGATCCCGGGCCTCGAGGGCTGCCTTCACATCATCCACAGTCATGCCGCCATCCCCCGCCAGTTTCAGAGTACCGGCAAAGGAGCGGATCTGATTGTGCAGGAAGCTTTGCGCCGTGGCACGGATTTCGATCAGGTCGCCATCGCGTGTCACATCCAGCCGGTCAAGCGTGCGCACTGGGCTGTTTGCCTGACAGTGCACGGAGCGGAAGGTCGTGAAATCATGTCGCCCGACCAGTGTCTGGGCTGCCGCGTGCATGGCCTCATGGTCAAGGTCTTTGGATACCCACCAGGCGCGCTTGTGTTCCAGCGCCAGGCGCGATTTGCGACAGATGATGCGGTAAAGATAATGGCGGCGAAGGGCTGAAAAGCGTGCGTCGAAATCCTCCGTGACCGCCTCGACATCAAGAATAGAAACCGCCTCGCCCGCCATGGCCAGATGGGCGTTCAGCGCGTTGCGCAGCTTGTAGGGTTCCCAATCCCGCGTCAGATCAACATGGGTGACCTGACCCCTGGCATGGACACCGGAATCGGTGCGACCAGCACCACGAAAGCTGACGGTTTCTTCTGTCAGCGAGAAAACCGCAGCCTCCAGCGCGCCCTGCACGGAGGGACCGTTGGTCTGTCGCTGCCAGCCATAATAGGGAGAACCATCATATTCGACGGTCATGCGAAAGCGTGGCATCAGCCGAGCCTCGTTCCGACAGAGACCTTGGTGCCACGCAGAAAATCATCCGCCAGCATGGGCTTTCCGCCTGCCTTTTGAAGGCGGAGCAGACGCACCGCGCCGCTGCCACAGGCAACCGTCAGAGCATCATCCAAAACCGACCCCGCCTCGCCCATGCCGCTGGCAACCTGCGATTCCAGCACCTTCACGCGCTCGGCCTTGCCGCCTATATCCATTTCGAACCATGCGCCGGGAAAGGGCGAAAGGCCCCTGATGTGGTTGTGCACATCCTGACTGGAGCGGGAAAAATCGATGCGGGTTTCACCCTTGTCGATCTTGGCCGCGTAGACGACGCCCTCTTCTGGCTGGGGCGTGACAGGCAGATCGCCATCTTCCAACTTGAGCATCGCCTCGCGCATCAGCCGCGCACCCGCCAGCATGAGACTGTCATGCAGCGCGCCGGCTGTCATGTCAGCCGTAATCGTGATGCGTGCTGTGAGTGCGACGGGGCCGGTGTCCAGCCCCTTTTCCATCTGCATCACCATAATGCCGGTTTCCGTATCACCTGCCATGATGGCACGCTGAATGGGGGCGGCACCGCGCCAGCGCGGCAGGAGTGAGGCATGGCCATTATAGCAGCCGAGGCGCGTGCCGCTCAAAATGGCATCCGGCAATAGCAAGCCGTAGGCCACGACAACCGCCACATCGGCATTGAAGTCCCTGAACGTCGCCCGGTCTTCTTCCGCCTTGAAATTGAGAGGTGTCAGAACCGGAATGCCGAGCAATTCGGCGGCCTGATGGACAGGTGACTTCTGCAGATCAAGCCCACGACGTCCGCCGGGGCGCGGCGGCTGCGTATAAACCGCCACGATCTCATGGCCTGCATCGACAAGGGCGCGCAAGGTGGGAACGGAAAAGTCCGGTGTACCCATGAAAATGATGCGAAGTGCCATGGATGCCCCCTGTCCCGCAGATGTACCCGTCGATCTAAAGAGATCGGCGGATCAGAATTTTGCGCGGGCCGCTTTGGTGAATTTCTTGATGACCATTTCCCGCTTCAATCGGGAAATGTGGTCGATGAACAGCACACCGTTCAGATGGTCGATCTCGTGTTGCAGACAGGTTGCCAGCAAACCGTCAGCCTCAAGCGTCTGCTTTTTGCCGTCGCGGTCGATGTAGGCCAGTGTCAGGGCAGCTGGGCGCTCCACCTCGGCATAATAATCCGGGATCGAAAGACAGCCTTCCTCATAGGTCGAAACATCATCCGACACGGTGAGGATTTCAGGATTGATGAAAACGACAGGCTTGCGGTCTTCATCCTCGCGCGAGATATCGATGACCAGCATGCGGCGCGGCACACCGATCTGAATGGCGGCAAGGCCAATGCCCGGCGCATCATACATCGTTTCCAGCATGTCATCGGCCAGACGCGTGATCTCGGCATCCACCTGTTCGATGGGCTTGGATTGCTGGCGCAGCAAAGGATCTGGCAAAATAATAAGAGGTTTGATCGTCATGGCTTCCCCATAACGCATCTCTTCTTTCGAGGAAACAAAAAATAGAAGGCACCATCTGCTCCTTGAAAGACGGAAAAGCAGACTCATTTACGCCGTGGAAATGTTCATGCTTTGATCTGACGAATCACGGGAAATCTGTTAGATTTACTTATGAACATTGATTTTAACGCACTTGGTACGACAGCTTTCAGTCTTGGTGGCAACGACATATCGGTTGGCGCACTGCTTGCCCTTCTCCTTGTCGGATGTCTTGTCGCGGCGATCCTTGTCTTTCGAAGGCCGCCGGTGGTTGACCAGTCGCGGGATGAGATCACCGAGCTTTTAAGAACTCAGTCGGAACTGCATGGCCGCATCGCCGCCATGACGGAGAGCCTAAGCGCCCGCCAGAACGAAATGAGCCAGACGCTGAACGACCGTCTGGACGGCATGTCGCAGCGGATCGGCACGACCTTGACTGAGCAGACCCGCTCCACGCATGAAAATCTCAGCAAGTTGCAGGAAAGACTGGCGGTCATCGATGCCGCGCAGGGCAATATTCAGGATCTGGCCAAGGATGTGATCGGCTTGCAGGCCATCCTCTCCAACAAGCAGACACGCGGCGCCTTCGGGCAGGCGCGCATGGAAGCTCTGATTGCCGATGCCCTGCCCTCCGGCTCCTATAGTTTGCAGCCGACGCTCTCGAACGGGTTTCGACCCGATTGCACCATCAGGATGCCCAACAATGCGCCGCCGCTGGTCATCGATGCGAAATTCCCGCTCGAAGCCTGGAATGCGCTGAAAGCCGATGATTCGCCGGAGGCAAAACGGGCCGCCACGCAGCAGTTTCGTCGCGACATGGAAGTGCATATTCGTGATGTCGCTGACAAATATCTGATTTCGGGCGAAACGCAGGACACCGCCTTTATCTTCGTGCCCTCGGAATCGATCTTTGCCGATATCCACCAGCATTTTGAAAATCTGGTCCAGCGTGCGCACCGCTCTCGCGTGGTCATTGTTTCCCCGTCCCTCCTGATGCTGTCAGTGCAGGTCATCCAATCGGTGCTGAAAGACCAGCGTATGCGGGAGCAGGCACACCTCATTCAGGGTGAAGTGGCCCTGTTGATGGATGATGTGCGGCGGCTGGATGAGCGGACGCGCAAATTGCAGTCGCATTTCGGGCTGGTGCAGAAGGACGTGGACATGATGTTGACCTCGTCTGACAAGGTTCTGGCGCGCGGTGTCAAAATCGAGAGCCTGGATTTTGCGCCCTCGCAAAAGGAAATCGCCCATCTGGAAGCCGAGCAACTGCGCCGCATTTCAGAGGTTCGCGCAGGGTCTGCCAAGCTGAGGGTGGTTGACGACGAGTGATACACCCGGCAAAGTCGCCGTCTGTTTCGACTTCGTTTTTACCCCCTTTGGAATGACCCGCATGATCACAGTTTTCGGCTCCATCAACATGGACCTCGTCGCCATATCCGACCGCCTGCCAAAGCCCGGCGAGACCGTGACCGGCAAATCCTTCTCGACCGCCGCCGGTGGCAAGGGCGCCAATCAGGCGCTGGCCGCCCGTCGGGCCGGTGCTACCGTTAAAATGGCTGGTGCCATTGGTGATGATGCGTTCGCCGCGCCCGCCTTGACGCTTCTTCGCGATGCGAGAGCGGATCTGTCGCTCATCAAGACCGTGGCCGTGCCAACCGGAACCGCCGTTATCCTGATTGGCGAAGGCGGGGAAAACATGATTTCGGTCATTCCCGCCGCAAATGGCGAAGTTTCGGCTGAGGATGCAGACCGCGCAATCTCTGAAATGGCAGCAGGCGATATTCTGATGCTGCAGTTCGAGGTGCCTGCAGATGCCATCGAGGCCGCGCTCAAAGCCGCCAAGGCGAAACGCGTCACGACCATCATCAACACGGCGCCGTTGACTTCGCAGGCGCAGCGCCTGTCGCGCATGGCCGATATTGTGATCGCCAACGAGACGGAGTTCGAGCTGCTGATCGGGAAGGATAATCTCTCCGCCGACCAGCGCGAAAAGGAGCTTGTCTCTCTTCACAATGAAACCGGACAGACGCTCATCGTCACACTGGGTGCCGAAGGCGTCATCGCCATTCGCAATGGAAAGCTGGTCAAGGCAAACGGCATGAAGATTGAGCCCGTGGATACCGTCGGCGCTGGTGATACGTTCTGCGGTTATCTGGCGGCCAGCCTTGATGCAGGCCTCGATTTTGAAGCGGCACTGCGTCGCGCCGCCGTTGCCGGTTCTCTGGCCTGCACCCGTCCAGGCGCACAGCCATCCATCCCCGTCGCATCCGAGGTGGACGCGAACATCTGATCAGGTCCGGATAAAGGTGAGATAGGCGGAGCTGCGACCCTCGCGCTTCGCCTTGTTCTCGTAGCGCGTGCCCGGCCAGGTATCGAATGGCGTTGTCCAGTCCGCAGAGGTCTGCGCTGTCCATTCAAAGCCGCCATGGCGCGCGCAATGCTGCAGCGTCCAGTTGATATAGGTATCGATATCGGAGGCGAAACAGAACTTCGCGCCGGGTTTCAGCACACGATGAAACCGCGCCAGATTGACGTCCGAGACGAAACGGCGCTTCCAGTGTTTCTTCTTCGGCCATGGGTCCGGATAGAGAAGATCAATATGATCAATGGACGCATCCGGCAGCCAGTCCAGCACCTGCGTCGCGTCATCATCATAAAGGCGGATGTTCATCAGTTCCCGCTCGCGGACCGAGCCCAGCAATTTTGCCATGGAATTGACGAAGGGCTCGACGCCGATAAAGCCCGTTCCTGGATTTTCACCGGCGCGGTGAATGAGATGCTCGCCGCCGCCAAAGCCGATTTCGAGCCGGATGGATTTCACATCGGCCGGAAACAGTGCCGCTAGCGTCTGGGGTGGTGGCGTCGCAAGGTCCAGCTTCAGCAATGGCAGGAGGTTCTCGATGGAATCAGCCTGCTGCTCGCGCAGAGGCTTGCCTTTGCGCCGACCAAAAAACGCTTCCGTTGAGCGTGAGCGTCGTTCTTCCGTCATTTCCACACTCTCATGCAAATGGAGAACCCGCACCGTGCCTTCCATGGCACCGCGCGGGTTTCAGATTTTTCAAACCGTATCTCTCAATCAGCGATGATTGACAAGCCTTATGCGGCTTTCAAAGCATCCTTGAGCGGCTTGACCAGATCGAGCTTCTCCCAGGAGAAGGAACCGTCACGGCCAGCCTTGCGACCAAAATGGCCGTAAGAGGAGGTCTTGGCGTAGATAGGCTTGTTGAGGTCCAGATGACGACGAATGCCCGATGGCGAGAGGTCGATGACCTTGCGGATCGCGGCTTCGACTTCATCTTCGCTGAGTGTGCCAGTCTGGTGAAAATCAACATAGACGGACAGAGGCTGAGCAACGCCGATGGCGTAAGACAGCTGGATCGTGCAACGATCTGCCAGTCCTGCTGCAACAACGTTCTTGGCAATATAGCGCGCCGCATAGGCTGCCGAACGGTCAACCTTTGTGGTGTCCTTGCCGGAAAACGCACCGCCGCCATGGGGGGCTGCGCCACCATAGGTGTCCACGATGATCTTGCGTCCGGTCAGACCCGCATCGCCATCAGGACCGCCAATCACGAACTTGCCGGTCGGGTTGATGTACCACTGGCAATCATCGGCAATCTTCAGATCACCCAATGCTTCGCGGATATAGGGCTCAACGACGGAGCGAACCTTCTTGGAGTCCCAGCTTGCGTCCAGATGCTGCGTCGACAGAACGATGGAAACGGCTTCGGACGCCTTTCCATCGACGTAACGCACGGTAACCTGGCTCTTGGCGTCAGGACCAAGCTTTGCAGCTTCGCCTTCGCCGCTCTTACGTGCTGTGGCCAGGAGCTGAAGGATGCGGTGCGAATAATAGATCGGCGCCGGCATCAGATCAGGCGTTTCCTTGCAGGCGTAACCGAACATGATGCCCTGGTCGCCAGCGCCTTCATCACCCTGCTTGTCGGATGCGTTATCCACGCCCTGCGCAATATCAGCCGACTGCGGGTGCAGCAGAACGTCGATCTTTGCGGTCTTCCAATGGAAGCCTTCCTGCTCGTAACCGATATCGCGGATGGCCTTGCGGGCTGCGGCCTTGAACTTGGCAGGGTTGATGACCGGATGGCCCTTCGCGTCATTGACGACCTTGCCGTCCTTGTCCTTCTTCAAAAGTGTATCGGGAACACGCACTTCACCGGCGATGACAACGCGGTTGGTTGTGGCCAGCGTCTCGCATGCGATGCGCACAGTCCAGGGATCAACCCCGGTCTTAGCGGCTTCGCGGTAAATGAGATCAACGATTTCATCGGAAATGCGGTCACAAACCTTGTCAGGGTGACCTTCAGCAACGGACTCGCTGGTGAATAGGTAGTTGGCACGCATGCGGGATTCCCCTCAAAGAAACGGTCCTGATTTGTTAGTCAAATTGTGTGGAAAAAACAAGGACACAACGACATAAATATATCTTTATATCGGAATTCCTAAAATCATCCTTACCCAAACAGAAACAGGACCGCCCAATAAAAAACGGCCCCGAAGGACCGTTTGAGATGTAAATACTGAGCCGATGATTTTACTCGGTATCGCCTTCGGCAGCCAAGGCCTTGACCAGATCGACGATGCGGCGGCGCACCTTCGGGTCTGTGATCTTCACGAATGCGCGGTTCAACTGCAGGCCTTCCGAGGAGGAGAGGAAGTCCACGACATAATTGGAGCTGCTGGCTTCCGCCATGCCGGTTGGCGTGACACCCTGATCGCCTGGCGCATCTTCAAAGAAGAACGACACGGGCACATTCAAGATACCGGAAATATTCTGAAGACGGCTCGCGCCAACCCGGTTCGTTCCTTTTTCGTATTTCTGAATTTGCTGGAACGTAATGCCGAGGCTTTCGCCGAGTTTTTCCTGGCTCATACCCAGCATGGTCCGACGAAGGCGGATACGGCTTCCGACATGAATGTCGATCGGGTTCGGCTTCTTCTTATTCTCTGTCATTTATTAAGGTCCTGACATTCAGTTCTTCGGTTTATCGACTACACGCCTGTTCAAATCCTGAATTGCTGGATTGTCACCGCACGCAATATATCATGTGCGTTGTGCAACCTGACAAGTTCACTATGCAATTTTAGGGGTTTTGGGTCAATTCTTACGTTTCATCAAACCTATCCGCGAAAACACTGATATTACGAGCAATATTACAAAGAACAACCAAAAGTATATTTGTCGCATATCGTCAATAAGTACACCAGTAGCGGCACCACTTAAAGTGGAATCAATTATCCCTGTTTGACCATAGTCAAGTCCTGCGACAATTCGCCCCACTGCGTCAATTGCGGCAGAAATACCCGTATTTGCGGCACGAATCACCGGCAGCCCTGTCTCGACGGCACGGATGCGCGCCTGCTGCAAATGCTGATAAGGTCCCGGCGTATTTCCGAACCAACCGTCATTCGTGACATTGAGAATGGCGGTCGATGTCGCGATATCCTTGGGTACTTCGCCGGGGAAAATGATCTCGTAGCAAATGAACGAATAGAGCTTCTTGCCCGATGGCAGCGTGATCGGCTCACGCGTCGCCGCCGATGAAAACCCGCCGGGAAGATTGATCAAATTCTGGATGCCAAAGCGGCGCAGGATATTTTCAAACGGAACATACTCGCCGAACGGAACGAGGTGAACCTTATCCGTCGCGCCGATGATCTGGCCCTGACTGTCAATCGCGTAGACGGAATTGTAGTAGCGGGTTTCCTGCCCAGCTCCTGCATCTTCCATGCGCACGGCACCCGTCAGCAAAATCTGCCCGTCAGACAGGGTCTTTGCGATTTCCTGAAGGGCATCGGGGTTCTGCGTCAGAATAAAAGGGACGGATGTTTCGGGCCAGACAATGATGTCAGGAACTTTCTGGCCAGATGTTGGTGGCAGTGCCGAGAGGCGCAGATGCTCCTTGAAGATCTCGGCGCGGTCGGCGTTGAGCATCTTGCGGGACTGGTCAATCCCGGGCTGCACGATCCTCACCGTCAAGGCATCACTATCGGCGACCAGCGGCTGGTTCAGTCGATAGGCGCCATAGCCCAGATGCGCGGCCAACATTGCCGCGGCGATACAGAGGCCGGGAATCATGCCTTTTTTGGTGCCCAGAAGTGCCGGGCTGGCGAAGACGAAGACTGCCAGCATCGACATGCCGAAAATGCCGATCAGGTTCGATGTCTGCATCATCAGCGGAACGGGCATCAAACCAAATCCGACGCTGTTCCAGGGAAATCCGGTCAGAACAAAGCTGCGCAACCATTCGATCAGACCGAAGGCTGCGGCAAGAGCGGCAATCCGGCCCCAACCATCGGACCAGAGCATATTGGCCAGCATGACGGCAAACCCGTAAAAAATGGCAAGACAGGCGGGCAGGCCAAGAATGGCAAGGGGCAAGGCCCAGGCAAATTCGTCCGCCTCCAGAAGCAGCGCATTTCCCATCCACCACAGGCCAGCCACGAAATAGCCCAGACCGAAAAGCCAGCCGATGGTGAATGTCTTCCAGCCTCGGGACCACGCGCCGCCATCGGGATTGCCCGTGGCGCCATCGATCAACCAGACAAGAAGCGTAAACGATACAAAAAGAGCTGCGAAAAAACCGAAGGGCGGAAAGGCCAGCGCGCCGATTGCGCCCGCCGCGATGGTCAGGGCTACCTGGCCAAAACCATTGCTCAACATGATCTTGCCCGCCAGCCGTTCCATGTCATCTCCAAGCCTGAAGGCGCCGCAAGGCGTTGATCCACGGAAAACGCACCGCTCGCCTACGGCTGTAATGTAAAAAAAAGCGCCCGTCCACCGCGTGCCGTCTCGTCAGGGCCAAGGCTTGCCGCACCGGGCATGCGAAAACCCCGGAGCCAAGTCAGGGGTTTCCAAGATCCAACTATGTAAGCCTGAGATCAGACGCTCGCATTGTCAGAGCGGCTTTGCGGAGATGGCAAAGACAGCACGACCTGACTTGCGGCATTGGCCGGCGCCTGATCATCTTCACCTTCGGACGACTGGTTGCGCACGATGCGAACGCCCTTGATCCGGCGAGAATCCGCATCGAGAATGTGGAATTCGAAACCGGGAACGGCACGAACCACCTCACCCTTTACCGGAATCCGGCCAAGCGCAAAGAAGATCAGCCCGCCCAGCGTATCGATTTCCTCGATATGCTCACGCACGTCGAAATCATGGCCGATGGCCTCGGCAAGCTCGGTCAACTCGGCGCGCGCATCGGCGATAAACACACCGTCCGACAGGCGCGAGAACATCGTCTCGTCCTTGTCGTGCTCGTCGTCAATATCGCCAATCACCATCTCGACAATATCTTCATGGCTCACGAGACCGTCCGTGCCGCCATATTCGTCGATGACCAATGCCAGCTGTGTGCGCTGGGCCTGCATGGTTTTCAGCAAGGTGGAGGCCAGCATGGATGATGGCACGAAGAGAATTTTGCGCACCAGACCAGCGTCGGCCAGCGTCTTTTCCAGATCGACCCGGGCGAGGTCAAAATTCGAGCGGGGAGACTTTGCAACCCGTGCGCCCTCATTTGCAACGGCGCGCGAGCCGACCCGGCGCTTGTTGCGGGCCTGCTTGCCAATAAAGGCCAGCAGGTCGCGGATATGAATCATGCCCTTGGGATTATCCAGCGTCTCATCATAGACTGGCATGCGCGAGCGACCGGTTTCCTCAAACAGGATCATCGCTTCACCAACGGTCATGTCCTGATCAAGTCCATCAATATCCACACGCGGGATCATGATGTCTTCGACGCGCACTTCCCGGAAGCGAAGGATATTGTTGAGCATCGCCCGCTCTTCGGGCGTGAATGCGGCACCAATTTCGGTGTCGGTCATCAATGCGTCGGTGATGTCTTCACGAAGACGCTCGCCCTGCGATGGCTTCAAGAGCCGCGAGATGCGAGACCAGATGCTTGCCCTGGGCTTTGGCTGATAGTCCTGACGTAAGGGACTACTGCCTTCCTCCGATGAGGATTGTTCCCCGGTGTCTTTGCCCTCGAGGGGCGGTCGTGCCGAATGTTCGCTCATGGTCCCAAACTGTTAAATCAAAGCGGTTCCTGGCCCGCATAAGGATCAGATAGACCAAGCTTGGCCAAAATGCGAGTCTCAAGCTCTTCCATTTCTTCCGCGTCTTCGGTTTCGATGTGGTCGTAACCGAAAAGATGAAGGAATCCATGGACCAGAAGGTGCGTCAAATGATCATCGAAACTCTTTTCGAGATCACGTGCTTCACGCTCCACGGTCTCAAAAGCGATGATGATATCGCCCAGCATCGGCCCGGGCATGCCCCCCGGTTCCAGCGGATAGGCCGGAAAAGACAGCACATTGGTCGGCTTGTCCATGTCACGCCATTCCGCATTGATCTCGCGGATTGACGCATCATCGGTAAAGACGAGCGACAATTCGGTCGTATGTGGCGGAAAGGGCTGTTCTTCCTCGGCCTTCAAAAATTCCACAGCCGGGTCCAGAACCCGGCTGCTGAACGCAAAAAGCTCTTCTTCCGATGGCCATTTTTCAGCTTCGACGCTGATCTGAATATCCAGTGACGTCATATCTTGCTTCAGCTGCCCCTCGGCAGGCTTTCATCCGGCACAGCGGTCTGCGCTTCGTAGGCGCGGACGATGCGTGCGACCATTGGGTGGCGAACAACGTCGACATCCTTGAAGCGAACGACAGAAACACCTTCGACCTCAGTCAGAATCTGAAGGGCATCGACAAGGCCGGATTTCATGCCGCGTGGCAAATCCACCTGGCTTGGGTCGCCCGTTACGATCATGCGACCGTTTTCGCCCAGACGCGTCAGGAACATCTTCATCTGCATTGTCGTCGTGTTCTGCGCTTCATCAAGAATGACGACAGCATTGGCGAGTGTGCGTCCACGCATGAAGGCAAGCGGCGCGATTTCGATGACACCCGCCTGAATGGCACGCTCCACCTTGTCACCCGGCATCATGTCGTAAAGCGCGTCATAAAGCGGGCGCAGATAGGGATCGACCTTTTCCTTCATGTCGCCGGGCAGAAAGCCCAGACGCTCACCCGCTTCAACAGCCGGGCGGGACAGGATGATGCGATCCACAACGCCGCGTTCCAGCAATTGCGCCGCATGCGCCACGGCCAGATAGGTCTTGCCGGTGCCTGCGGGGCCAACACCGAAGACAAGCTCTGACCGTTCCAGCGCGCGCATATAGACATCCTGCGTCGGCGTGCGGGCAGCGATGGTCTTCTTGCGGGTGGAAATCTGGGCCATGGAAACCTTGGCCTTGCGCTCCATCGTCGGCAGGGTCAGCTGATCGTCAGCCGCCATGGCCATGCGGATGGCACCTTCGACGTCGGACACTTCAACGGTGCCGCCTTTCTGAAGGCGCTCGTAAAGGCTGTCCAGTGCGCGCCGGGCCTGATTGGTGGCCACCAGCTCACCCGTGATGGCAACGGAATTGCCACGCGGGCGCGCGTCGATGTTCAAACGCTGTTCCAGCAATTTGAGGTTCTGATCGAACTGACCGAATAGCTCTCCGGCTATCCTGTTATTCTCGAACGTGAGGACGAAGTGATTGGCGTCGGTCGCGGCTGGGCGTGGCTGGCGCGATGGGGGTGATACCAATTCGGTTGCGTTCAAGCGGTCAGGCTCCCGTTCTTATCAGTGTGGGTCCCTCACTCTAGCTTCATGCCACCTCGGCAAACAAGCTGTTTGGACCCGTCGCGGTGATTCGTACATGAATAATGTCGCCGATTTTCATGTCGTTTGCATCAAGATTCACAGATTGCAGCCAAGGAGATCTTCCGATCAACTGACCGGGCATCCGGCCCGGCTTTTCCAGCAGCACATCCATGGTTTTACCGACCAGCGAACCGGCAAATTCATGCTGTTGCTTCAAGAGCAATGCCTGAAGGCACTCTAGCCTCTCGGACTTCACATCTTCAGCCACCTGATCGGTCAAATCCGCACCCGGCGTGCCGGGACGTGTCGAATATTTGAACGAGAAGGCCTGCGCGTATTTTACCTCTTCCACCATGGCCAGCGTGTCTTCGAAATCACGATCCGTCTCGCCGGGGAAGCCGACAATAAAGTCTCCAGACATGGCGATATCAGGGCGGGCGCCTCGAATCTTTTCGATAAGCCTAATATACTCATCACCTGTGTGGCGACGGTTCATGGCTTTGAGAATGCGATCCGAGCCGGATTGCACGGGAAGATGCAGATAAGGCATCAGGATGCGCAGGTCGCGATGCGCCTCGATCAGTCGCTCATCCATGTCCCGCGGATGGCTGGTGGTGTAGCGCAGGCGGGCAATGCCGGGAATTTCAGCGAGCCGATAGAGCAGTTCGGCGAGACCCCATTGCTGACCATCCGGTCCTGCGGATCGCCACGCATTGACGTTTTGCCCAAGCAGCGTGATTTCCCGCACGCCGGAATCGGCCAGTCGCTTGGCTTCATCGACGATCTGCTGGACCGGCCTCGATACTTCCGATCCGCGCGTGTATGGCACGACGCAGAAGGTACAGAACTTGTCGCAGCCTTCCTGCACGGTCAAAAAGGCGGTGACGCCCCGCGCCCGGATCTTCGACTGTTCAGCCGCTGGCAGGTGCTCGAACTTGTCCTCGACGGCATAATCCGTTTCGATCACGCGCTCGCCACCGCGCACACGGCGCAGGGCCTCAGGCAGACGGTGATAGGTCTGCGGGCCGATCACGACATCCACTGCAGGTGCGCGGCGCAGGATTTCCTCGCCTTCCGCCTGGGCCACACAACCGGCCACGCCGATCACGAATTCCCGGCCCTGCTCTTCGCGTGATTTTTTCATATCGCGCAATCGGCCAAGCGCGGAATAGACCTTCTCCGCCGCCCTTTCACGGATATGACAGGTGTTGAGAAGCACCAGATCCGCCTCGTCAATGTCCTCGGTCGGCTCGTAACCGTCCTTGGTCAGAGCATCGCTCATGCGCACGGAATCATAGACGTTCATCTGACAGCCATAGGTCTTGATGAAGACCTTGCGGCTGTTGGTACCGTCGAAATGCGTGTTTGGGGCGGCCTCAAGGCCGATCATGTCCTGGGTCATGGCCGTTATCTAATGATTTTAACCGCTACATTAAACAGAAAAATGCGAGATCACCGCGACTTTCGCCAGCCGCCGCGCAAACTGAAATTCAGCAGCTCCCTCAGCGACGCCGTTGTCCTCGCACTCAAGACCTTGCGATTATCGCCGCGATGGAAGGCAATGGTCTCTCCAAAGGAAACATCGACATCGATAGCGCCCGCCTTCATCAAAGCGAAAAGCGACGGGATCAGTCCGATTGTTCCCGGCCACGCGATCACGCTGCGGTGGTACCGTCCCATCGCCATGCCGTTGATGCCGGTATAGGCGATGGCCACCGGCTGCACATGGACCATCTGCCCCGGCACCTGCTCGGCGGCGCTCGATGCCGCACCGAAGAGGGAGGACTTGATCGGCAACAGCCTGTTGCCATCAGACGTCGTTCCCTCGGGAAACAGAACGACGATTTCATCATCTGCCATGCGCTGGGCAATCTCGTTGACCTGCGCACCGGCGCTGCGTTTTTGCTCACGCGTGATGAAGATGGTTTTCTGCAGCCGTGCCAGAAGACCGAAAACCGGCCAATCCCGCACTTCCGTCTTTGCGATGAAGGCAACATCGGCCACGCTGCCCAATATCATGATATCTGTCCACGAGACGTGATTGACCACCAGAAGCAGCGGCTTTGAAGCCTCAACAGACCCGTGTGTATGAACCGTGATGCCCAGTGCGTGACAAGCGATCCTGTGCCACGTTCTTGGCAGGCGGCGCCGGATTGGCCAATCAAAGCAGAGGCCAAGCAGCTGAATCGGCAATAGAAACAGCGTGGCCACCGTCAGAACGACGATCAGGTAAATAAGCCGCAACCACTTCATCGCTGCATTCGCTTGTGGTTCCCTCGGGTTTTAGCGCTCTTCAGGCTTGAGAGGAACGCCATAAAGCTCCAGCCGGTGATCCACCAGCTTGAAGCCGTGTTCACGCGCGATCTTTTCCTGAAGCGCTTCAATCTCGGGTGAGTGAAACTCGATCACCACGCCATGCTTGAGGTCGATCAGATGATCGTGATGCTCTTCCGGCATGGTCTCATAGCGCGAGCGGCCATCACGAAAGTCATGCCGCTCGATAATGCCGGCATCTTCGAACAGTTTGACGGTGCGATAGACTGTGGAAATCGAAATGCGGGGATCGACCGCTGACGAGCGGCGATAGAGCTCCTCGACATCAGGGTGATCGTCGGCTTCCTGGATCACGCGGGCAATCACACGACGCTGATCGGTCATGCGCATACCGCGTTCGGCACATAATTCTTCCAGGGTTTTGGAAAGGTCTATCACGTCGTCTGGCTTTCAGATGCTTCCGTTCGGATGGCGCTTACGCGCTGCGTTCAATCCTTACACGAACTAGCGAAGATCACACTGCATGACAAGCGCCGTCGATTTTGTCCCATCTTTTGCCGTGTAATAGGCCGGTCTTTCGGCCACCGTTTTGAAGCCCAGCTTCCTGTAAAGGCCGATGGCCGAGACATTGCCACCATCAACCTCCAGAAACATGGTCTCTGCACCGCGCATCATCGCTTCACGCATGACAGACTGCATCAACCGCCAGCCGAGGCCAGAGCGACCAAACTTCTCGCTGACAGCAAGCGTCAGGATTTCCGCCTCGCCTGCCGCCTCGCGGCACAGAACAAAACCGCCGAGCGGCTTGCTGAAAAAAGCATTGGTCTGACGCACAACCATGCCAAAAACACTGGATTGGCCGAGAAGGCCAGAGAACTCCGCGTCACTCCACGGACGCGGGAAACGTTCCTGATGAAGCAAGGCCACGTCAGGGCAATCGGCGTGCTCCATGCCCAAAATTTCGAAATAGGGTTTCCAACTGAGATAGTCGTCAAACATGTCAGGGTTTCATCCGCGGCTACACATGAATTGCCCGTATCAGGCTACCGGGCGACGTTCCAGTGCAAATCCGGTCTGCGGCTTGGCATCAGGTCCGCGCAGATAAAGCGGCGCGGGCTTGGGCATGCCTTGGGGTTTGCGCGCTGCAATGCGGGCCACGGTGACAATATCGAAATGATCAGGCCCGGAGCCCGTTTCCGCACCGGCAAAAAGCGGCGCGGCGGAACCGATAATATCGCCCTTGAAATCGGCAAGCACGGCTTTTGCCTCATCAAGATCCAGAAGCGCGGCATCGCTCAGGGGTTGCCCATCCGCATCAAACATCTGGAGATAGGCTTCATTCCGCTTGGCATCGAGCCCAACGGCCACGGCCCGACCGGGATTGTCTTGCAGGTGACGGGCCGCCAGTGTTTCCAGCGTCGTTACGCCCACAGCGTCGACGCCAAGTGACAGCGCGAAGCCCCGTGCTGCCGCCACGCCGACGCGAATGCCGGTAAAGGAACCCGGCCCGATGGTCACGCCGATCTTTTCCACGGCATCAAGCGTCAGCGACGCTTGGCCCAAAGCATCGTTGATGATCCCCATCAGCAGCTCCGCATGGCCCTTGCCGATGTTTTGGGTCACTTCACCCAGCACGACATCGCCAGCGCTGTCATAAAGACAGGCAGAGCAATCCACACCTGATGTGTCGATGGAAAGAACGATCATCTTGAAAGCCGCCTCTGGTCAGACGGCCTCGACCTCTTGCACCTCAGGAACAAAGTGGCGCAGCAGGTTCTGAACGCCGTGCTTCAATGTTGCCGTGGATGACGGGCAACCGGAGCATGCACCCTTCATATTGAGGAATACCGTGCCATCGCGGAAACCGCGGAAGGTGATATCGCCACCATCCTGCGCAACGGCAGGGCGGACGCGAGTTTCCAGCAGTTCCTTGATCGTGGCGACAATGGTCTCATCGCCAGCTTCGAAGAATTCTTCTTCCTCATCGGAAATCTCAGCCGCAACCGCCGTGCCCATCAACGGGCGACCGGACATGAAGTGCTCCATGATCGAACCAAGAATCGCTGGCTTCAAATGCTGCCACTCGGCACCATCCTTGCTGACGGTGATGAAGTCGAAGCCGTAATAGACGCCGGTGACACCCGGAATTTCAAACAGCACCGAGGCCAGCGGCGAGGCTTGCGCCTGCGCGGCATTCAGGAATTCCGCCGTCCCGCTCTCAAGAACAACCTTGCCCGGAAGGAACTTCAAGGTGGCTGGGTTCGGTGTGGATTCCGTTTGAATGAACATGTCGATCTCCTACGGGACAAGCATTGGCCATCCCGGAATTTAGAATACTTCCAAAGTATGCCGGACGAAGCCTGACTTCAAGTCCTGACATGATAAACCCATTCAAGAAATAAGCATCTCTTGTTTCAGGCTGGCGCGCTCTTTCTCAGCAAAGCGCGTCGATTTCCTCATCCGTCAAACTATCCGGCAGAACCGTGACAGGAATAGGGAACGCCGTTCCACGCCCGGCAATGGACGAAACCAGCGGTCCTGGGCCTTCCTTTGTTGAACCTGATGCCAGAACCAGGATGGCGATATCGCGATCCTCCTCGATCAGCCCGTGGATCTGTTCGGCCGCACTGCCCTCACGAATGACAGCTTCGGGCTCCAGCCCGACATTCTCGCGCACCTTCTGCGCAACTTTTGCCAGCGATGCCTCGGCTTCCTCACGTGCCTCGGCGCGCATGATCTGCTCCACGCCCAGCCATTGCTGGAAATCACCCTCCGGGATCACATAGAGAAGCACCAGAGCGCCGTTGGAATTCTTTGCGCGGCGACCGGCATAATGGACGGCCTTTTCGCATTCTGGCGTCCCGTCGATGACCACCAGAAATTTCCGGCGGTGTCCTTCGAGACGCGAAAGCCGTTTCGATACCATTGCCTACTCCTGTTTCCCCCGTCACGGCAAAGCCGCCCGACGCCCCGGGCGGACTTTATATCAAATTCCCGCGATTAAAAATGCTTCGTCAGACGGGAAATGATCCTCGCCTTAGCGAAGGAAACCGATGATGTCGCGCACTTCATTCATCGTCTTTTCTGCAATGACCCCTGCCCGTTCGCCACCCTGCTTGAGGATCGCGTCGATATGGCTGACATCATCCAGAAGGCGGCGCATCTCGCTGTTGATCGGGGCGAGTACGTTCACGGCCAGATCGACAAGCGCCGGCTTGAAGGCCGAAAATTGCTGCCCGCCAAATTCGGTGAGGACATCAGCCTTCGTCTTGTCGGACAGGGCTGCATAGATACCGACAAGGTTCTCGGCCTCCGCACGGCCTTTCAGGCCCTCGACTTCGCTCGGCAAGGCATCCGGGTCCGTCTTCGCCTTTTTGATCTTCCGCGACAGCGTATCGACATCATCCATCAGATTGATGCGCGACAGGTCAGACGGATCGGACTTCGACATTTTCTTCGTGCCGTCCTTCAACGACATGACACGCGGGGCCGGTCCACCGATCAGCGGCTCAACCATTGGGAAATAGGCGTGGACCGGCTCGTTACCGACGGTGATGTCGATGCCGAGGTTCGCATTTTTGATGTTGGCGCCAAAATCGATATTGAACTTCTGGGCAATGTCGCGGGCCAGTTCCAGATGCTGTTTCTGGTCATCGCCAACGGGAACGTGGGTTGCGCGATAGACCAGAATGTCAGCGGCCATCAGGCTTGGATAGGCCAGCAGGCCGAGCGAGACCTGTTCGGCATTCTTACCGGATTTGTCCTTGAACTGCGTCATGCGCTCCATCCAACCGATGCGCGCTACACAGTTGAACACCCAGGCCAGCTCCGCATGCTGCGGGACGGCAGACTGGTTGAAGACGATGTGCTTGACCGGATCGATGCCCGCCGCGATGAAAGCCGCAGCAATCGAGCGCGTCTGCGCTTTCAGATCGCTGTGGACCAATTGCGCGGTAATCGCGTGCATGTCGACAACGCAATAGATGCAGTCATTGTCGTCCTGCAGCGCCACGAATTTGCGGATCGCGCCGAGATAGTTGCCGAGGTGGAGATTTCCGGTTGGCTGGACGCCTGAGAAAACCAAAGGCTTGAATGCGTTCATGATCGTCCTCGAAAAGGCTTGTGGAGGGCCTTGCCTCATGTTTCAAATTGGCCGCGCTTATGCACCTGCAACAGCCTGTAATCAAGGAGTTTCGGTGATTTCAGCGCGCGGGCTGCAATAGATCCCATTTGTTGCCGTAGATATCCACGAAGACGGCCACAGAGCCATATGCCTCGTGGCGTGGCTCCTCCAGAAACTGTATGCCCCTTGCCGTCATGAGCGCAAAATCACCAGCAAAATCATCGGTGTGAAGAAAGAAGGCGACGCGCCCGCCGGTCTGGTTGCCGATGGCCGCATCTTGTTGTGGGCCATCGGCCTGCGCCAGCAGCAGCCCAAATCCAAGGCTTTCCCTCGGTGTCACCACCACCCAACGCTTTCCGTCGGGAAGCGGCTCATCGGACACGCAGTCGAAGCCCAGCAGATCGCAATAGAAAGTCTTCGCCCTGTCGTAGTCATCAACGACGAGCGTGACCAAAGCGAGATGTCTGGACGACACAAAACTAGCCATCAAGTCTCCTTGTTTTCGACCACGGTCTTCGGTTTGCGTTTCAATCCCCGCTTGACCATGCCAAGGCTTGCACCGCCTGAGAGAAATGCCAGTCCGAAATAAAGGACTGCGGCTACAAAAACGAGGCCGAGAAGCGTTCCGGCTCTGACCGGTATGGATGCGGCGGATGACAGCTCGAATGCGAAATAGGCAAGCGCGTAGTGGATGGCCAAGGCCATGAGTCCCGCGGCAATCAGAAGCCGGGGAATGCGGGTCAACAGCGGAAGGTCGATTTTCCAATGGCCGCGCCATAGAAGCATACCGAACAGCAGAGCGGCGTTCACCCAGCCAGCGGTGATTTCAGCTGTCGCAATTCCAGGGCCGCCATAGGCCGGAAACAGGGTAAGCGCCATCGAGACATTCACGGCAACCGAGATGGCCGCAAAGATCATTGGTGTGCGGGTGTCTTCGCGGGCAAAGAAACCGGGAATGAAGGCCTTGATCAGCACGAAGGCAGGAAGGCCAAGGCCATAAATGCCTAAGATCTCCGCTACGGTTCCGGTTGCGGATGCGGAGAAGTTACCGCGCTCATAGAGGAAGCGCACGATGGGCTCAGCCATGACCAGCAGGGCAGCGGCGGCAGGAAGCGTCAGGAACATCACGAATTCGACGGAGCGGTTTTGCAAATTGGCCGCTTCTACCTGATGTCCCCCGCGCAGTGCGCGGGCAAGCTCCGGCAGCAGCACCGTTGCCACGGCAATGCCGACCACACCCAATGGCAGCTGATAGATGCGGTCCGCATAGGCCATTGACGAGATGACGCCGTCCTTGCCAGAAGCGATGTTGGTGTTGATCAACAGGTTGATCTGCGTGATGCCGCCGGTGATCGCGGCAGGAAAGGCCAGCACCAGCAGGCGCTTGACGTTGCCGGTCATGCGCGGACGCCGAAAGCCGATCTTGATACCGGCATTGCGCACCGCAATCCAGACGATGGCCAATTGCACGAAACCAGCCGCCATAACGCCCCAGGAGAGCGCGAAGCCCACCTGCAACGGGTCATAATTCTTCCACCAGGCAAAACCCAGCACGCCGATAAGAATGATATTGAGGAAAACAGGCGCAATGGCCGCCGCGAAATAACGGTGCAGCGAGTTCAGCATGCCGCCCATCATCGCCGCCAGCGACATGCAGGCGAGATAGGGGAACATGATCGTTGCAAGGCGAACGGTGTTATCGAATTTCGTGGGATCATCGACAAAGCCCGGCGCAATCACTGTGCGCACGATGAAGGGCATCGACACTTCCATGAGGATCGTCAGCACCATCAGCACGGTAAAGAGAACGCCGAAAACCTCTTCCGAAAATCGCTTTGCGCCCTCCATGCCGTTTGCTTCGATTTCCTTGGCAAAGAGTGGCACGAAGGCGGAGTTGAAGGCGCCCTCGGCAAAGAGACGACGGAACGTGTTTGGAAAACGGAATGCCGCATTGAAGGCATCCGCCACCGGCCCCGTGCCCACGGCTGCAGCCATCAGCATTTCACGCCCGAAGCCAAATAGCCGGCTACCGAGTGTGGCAAAGCCGACGGTTGCGAATTTCGCGATCAATCCCATTGTGTCGTCAAGCCTTCGCGGTGCGTGCAGCGGGCAGAGCCGCGACATCGGGATGGGCGATGATGCCCGATGGCATACGGTCGCGCAGTTCGTCTTCCTGCTCGGCCATCACGGCTTTCAGACGTGAGGCGATGCTGGCCTGGCGGTTGTCGGTCATCACCTTCTGGCCGAAGAGATCGGTCACATAAAATGTATCGATGACCTTCTCGCCAAAGGTAGTGATGCGGGCGGAGGTGATATCGAGCGACAGATCGGCCAGAACCGCCGTCATATCCGCCAACAGGCCCGGTCTGTCGAGGCATTCCACCTCGATCACCGAAAACTTGTTGGAAAGGCCGTTGGAGATGGTGACCGAGGGCGGAATGTTGAAGGTCTTGCTCTTCTTGCGGCTCTTGGTGCGCGTGGCGATGATTTCCGGAATGCCCTTTTTGCCTGCCAGAACCTCCTCGATCATCTTGCCGATCGTGTTGGCGCGGCGGGTCTCATCCTCATCGATGGGGAATTCGCGGTTGATGAGGATCGTATCAAGCGCACGCCCATCCGAGGTGGTGAAGATCTGCGCATCGGCAATGTTGGCACCGGCAGCGGCACAGGCCCCTGTTATGATGGACAGAAGGCGTGGATGGTCGGGAGCCAGAACGGTGATTTCGGTGATGGCGTGGAACGAGTGGGTCCGCACCATGGTCGACAGTGCTTTTTCCTGCTTGTCGGTCTCGCGCAGAAAGCGCGTGTGGCGGATCTGGTCGTCAAGATCGACAGACAGAAGGTAGGGCTCATAATGCAGGCCGGTATATTTGCGCCGTGCCTTCTGGCCCCAATCGGTCAGCGAATCGTAAAGCGCCTGGCGGGCGACCTTGGCGCGCTCCTTGCGCGATGTTTCCGAAAAGCCACCTGACAGCAACAGCTCGGTTTCATAATAGAGCGTGCGCAAAAGCTGGCCCTTCCAGCCGTTCCACACATCAGGGCCCACGGCCCTGATATCGCAGACGGTGAGGATCAGCAGCATCTTGAGCCGCTCCATCGACTGCACCTTGTCGGAAAAGTCGGTGATCGTCTTGCGGTCGTGCAAGTCGCGGGTCTGCGCCACCATGGACATCAGCAAATGCTGCTCGATAAGCCAGACCACCGTTTCGGTCTGCTTGCTGGAAAGGCGGAAGCGCTGGCACAGTTTGCGCGCCACCCGCGCACCGGCAATGGAGTGGTCCTCCTGCCGACCCTTGGCCACATCATGCAGCAACACGGCCACATAGAGCACCTCGCGGTCTTCAATCGCCGGCATAAGCTGGTTGACCAGCGGGTGCGTATCGACCGCATGACCCTTTTCGATTTCCGACAGCACGGCCACAGAGCGGATCAGGTGCTCATCCACCGTATAGTGATGATACATGTTGAACTGCATCATCGCGACGATCTTCCCGAATTCCGGCATGAACTTGCCCAGAACACCCGCTTCGTTCATCCTGCGCAGGGTCAGCGCCGGGTCCCGCCTTGATGTCAGAATGGAAAGAAACAGGCGATTGGCCTCTTCGCTTTCACGGAGTTCATGGTTGATCAAGGCCATGGAGCGGGTCACGACACGCAACGCATCCGGGTGCAGTTCCAGATTGTTGATATCAGCCACATGGAATAGCCTGATGATGCTGACAGGATCGTTGCGGAACACATCGGCATTGGCCAGCGCAATGCGGCCACGATCTTCCACGAACTGATCGGAGCCGGGTATCTTGCGCAGCCGGTGGGCAAAACGGCTGAAGACGCCCGAAAGGCCAGGCACATCCTTGGCCTGCCTGTCTTCCAGTGCGGCACACAGAATGCGTGTCAGGTCTCCCACGTCCTTCGCCACAAGGAAGTAATGCTTCATGAAGCGTTCAACGGCAGACAGGCCGGGGCGCGGCTGATAATTCAGCGCGGCTGAAATCTCGCGCTGAATGTCGAATGACAGGCGCTCTTCCGCCTTGCCGGTGATGAAATGCATCTGGCAACGCACGGTCCAGAGAAAGTCATCGGCCTTTTCGAAAAGTTTCAATTCGCGCTTGGAAATCACGCCCAGCTTGACAAGTTCTGCCGTGTCGCGGACGTGGTAGTAATACTTGGCAATCCAGAACAGCGTGTGCAGGTCGCGCAAGCCGCCCTTGCCTTCCTTCACATTCGGCTCGACCAGATAGCGCGTATCACCTGCCTTGCGGTGGCGCTGGTCGCGCTCGGCAAGCTTTGCGGCAATGAATTCCGGCCCGCTGCTGGCCGCGACTTCGGTTTCGAAACGCCGCTCCAGCTCATCTGCCAGCGATTGCTTGCCGCAGATGGCGCGCATTTCAAGAATGGCGGTGCGGATCGTCATATCGGCCTTGGACAGGCGGATGCACTCATCCACCGTGCGCGTGGCGTGGCCAACCTTGAAGCCGATATCCCACAGAATATAGAGAACGAACTCTATGGCCTTGGTCATTTCAGGTGTGTTTTTGGAGGGCAACAGGAACAGAAGGTCGATATCGGAGCCCGGAGCCAGCGTTCCCCGGCCATAGCCGCCAACGGCGGTGATTGCGATCTGGCACGCATCATTGGGGTAGACATGCTCGCAGGCAAGGTCAAACAGCACTTCGATCAAGCGGTCCTGAAGCCATGAAATCCGGCGCGCGCAATCGATACCGCCGCCTTCCGTATCCAGCAATTCACGCGCCTTTTCGCGGCCTTGCGCACTGGCTTTCTTGAAGATCGGCAACAGGTCGGCGCGCACATCGGAAACGCGCTGCCCATCGCCCTGAAAGACGAGTTGGCATTCCCGCTTCAGCGCATCAACATCCAGTATCGATGAGAAATCCAGGTCTTTCATGGCCATTGATGCCGATATCCATTTCATCCGGTCTATGCATTCGGCATAGGCCTATAGCGATTTTTAGGCGTGATGGACAGGCACATCTAAAGCTCAGTGCCCCTTCACAAGGCGCACTGTAAGGCTCAAGCCTTGCCAAGTTGTTTCTTGAGCGCATAAAGCGCGTCCAACGCCTCACGAGGGGTCATCTCATCAGGGTTGAGCGCCTTTAGCGCCTCGTCCACCTTGGAGTTGCCGTTGCTGCGGCTTTCCTCGCGCCGCACGGCAATCTGAAACAGCGGCAGATCATCGATCAGCTGACTTGCCGGGTTCTTGCGGTCGGCATCTTCAAGCTGGTTGAGAACCGCCCGCGCCCGCTCGACAACCGACGCCGGAAGGCCGGCAAGCTTTGCCACCTGAATGCCGTAGGAGCGATCGGCCGCACCGGGGCCAACCTCGTGCAGAAAGATCACGTCACCCTCCCACTCGCGCACTTTCATCGTGGCGTTGGACAGACGACCGAGCTTTTCAGACAGCACCGTCAGTTCGTGGAAGTGGGTGGCAAACAGTCCACGGCAACGGTTCACCTCATGCAGATGCTCCACCGCTGCCCATGCAATAGAAAGACCGTCGAAGGTCGCCGTCCCGCGCCCGATCTCATCGAGAATGACCAGCGAGCGGTCGGTGGCCTGGTTGAGAATGGCAGCCGTTTCCACCATTTCCACCATGAAGGTGGAGCGTCCGCGCGCAAGGTCATCTGACGCACCCACGCGGGAAAACAGGCGGTCGACAATACCGATATGGGCAGCTTCCGCCGGAACGAAGGAGCCGATCTGAGCCAGAATGGCAATCAACGCATTCTGCCGCAAGAAGGTGGATTTACCGCCCATATTCGGGCCGGTCAGCAGCCAGATCGCGCCGTTGCGATTGCCATTCACAGCCGAGAGATCGCAATGATTGGCGATGAACGGACCCGACGACTGGCGGCGCAGGGCCTGTTCCACCACCGGGTGGCGTCCGCCCTTGATATCGAACATCATCGAGCCATCGACCAGAGGACGGCAATAGGCCTGTTCGGCGGCCAGATGCGCAAGACTTGTGGCGACATCGATCCTGGCCAGCGCCAGAGCACCCGCCTTGATGTCCTCCGCATTGGACACAACGGCTTGGACCATCTGCTCGAAGGCCTGCAATTCGATGGCCAGCGCCTGCGAGGCGGCATTGGCAATGCGGCTTTCCAGATCGGCAAGTTCGGTCGTGGTGAAGCGCATCGCGCCTGCCATGGTCTGGCGGTGGATGAAGCGCGCCTTGGCTTCGTCGCCCGTCATCATCACATCGGCATTGCCCGCCGTCACCTCGATGAAATATCCCAGCACATTGTTGTGCTTGATCTTCAGCGACTTGATGCCGGTCTCTTCGGCATATTGCAGTTGCAGCCCGGCAATGACGCGGCGGGACTGGTCGCGCAGCGCCCTGATATCGTCCAGTTCGCTGTTGGAACCCTCCCGCACGAAACCGCCATCGCGTTTCAGCAATGGCAACTCATCGGCAAGCATGGCGCTCAACATGCCCTCAAGCGGCACCGGAAGTGCCTTCAGCGCAGCAAGCGCCTCTGCCAGCTCATCCGGCAGCAAGCCCTGATCGAGGAGGTCGGCAACATTGGCTGCGGCAGACAGGCCCAGCCTGATGGCACCAAGATCCCGCGGCCCACCGCGATCAAGCGCCAGCCGCGACAGCGCGCGCGGCATGTCGGCCACCTGTTTCAGCGCCTCACGCAAACCATCAGACAACGAGATATCATCCAGCAGATAGCCGATAGCGTCCAGCCTTGCGTTGATCTTGTCGGCATCCGTCAGCGGCGACATCAGCCTTTCCGCAAGCAAACGCGCACCGCCACCGGTCACCGTGCGGTTGATGGCGTGGAGCAGCGACCCGTCCCTGTCACCAGACAGCGTTTTAGTCAGCTCCAGATTGGCGCGTGTGGCGGGGTCGATGAACAGCGTGGAGGCTGCACTTTCCCTTTCCGGCGCGGCCAGAGGAGGGCGCTCGGCAATCTGGGTTTTCTCGACATAGGCAACAGCAGCGGCAGCCGCCGCCATCTCGACACGGGAAAAGGTGCCGAAACCATCCAGCGTGGTCACACCGAAATAGCGGGCGACCCGGCCTTCCGCCGTGGCACTATCGAAGAGAACCGCTGGCTGCGGAACGGCCACACGGCCCAGCACGTCAAAAACAGCCTTCAGCTCTTCATCGTGAAACAGGCTGTCGGCAACGATCAGTTCGCGCGGATCGATGCGCCAGATATCGGCCAGAAGCCGCGTCAGCGTTGTCTCGGCCAGACGAAAGACGCCAGTGGAAATATCAATCCACGCCAGCGCAAACTGCGCCTCGGAACTGCCCCTGATCCGCGCAAGCGCCATCAGATAGTTTGATTCCTCCGGCGAAAGCAGCTTTTCTTCCGTCAGTGTTCCCGGCGTCACCAAACGCACCACATCTCGGCGCACCACGGATTTCGAGCCACGCTTCTTGGCTTCTGCCGGATCTTCCGTCTGCTCGCAAACCGCCACACGATATCCACGCAGGATGAGCTTCTGCAAATAATCATCGGCTGCGTGAACGGGCACGCCGCACATGGGGATGTCCTGGCCCAGATGCTGGCCGCGTTTCGTGAGGGTGATGCCGAGCGCGCGCGACGCTTCCGCCGCATCATCGAAGAACAACTCGTAGAAATCGCCCATTCGGTAGAACAGCAGCGAACCGGGGTTGTTCGCCTTGATCTCGATATATTGCTCCATCATCGGCGTGGCCGATGCGCGGCTTTCCGGTGAAACGAGCGAGGCGGTGGAATGAACGTCCGTCAATGGCTTTACAATATCGCTGTTGTCTAGGGGAAACGAGCGCAGAGACTAGCGGTCCCACCCCTTCACCACAACACGTTCAAGCCGCCTGCCCACAGGAAGGTTCAAATCTTACCCGTTGAAGCGATAGGCTTCGCCGCCGTAATAATTGATGTAGCGACCCGCAATCGAAGAAACAGGCAGGATGACTAGAACATCCGTCGTGTTGAAGGCATGGTCGACGACGGCACCGGAGCCGAACATGGCACCAAGGCGCATGTAACCCTTGATGAGCGGCGGCATGCCGACCAGCGCCTTGCGCGGATTGATCGCTTCAACCGGCATCATGTCCATCTCGCGGTAAAGCTCCGGCAGCGCCTGCGCCGCCCAATCGCCCTTGGCACCGCAGGTGTGGTGCAGGAAGGACAGCGCCAACGCATGGGCTTCCGGCTGGACACCGGGAAAGGATGCACAGCCAATCATCGCATCCATGCGGTGGCGAACGGCATAGGCCCAGTTGCCCTGCCACAAAAGTTCCACGGTTCGCTTGGTGCGATATTGCGGCAGCACGCAGGAGCGGCCAAGCTCCATGAAGCGTTTGCCCGGATGGCGGGCAATCAGGCCTTCAATATCAAATTCACTGGCCGAGTAAAAACCATTATAGGCAAAGGCCGTTTCCTGCCGCAGCAGCCGGTAGGTTCCCACAATCTGGTCTTCCGGATCACCCTCTATCGAATTGTCCAGCACCAGAAGGTGGTCACACACGGCATCAAACGCATCGATATCGCGGTTGCGCCGCATGGCGTCTGCGGGAAGCCGCGCACCCATTTCTTCCACAAAGACCCGGAAGCGAACATGTTGCGCCGCATCGATCTCGCGTTCGTTTCGGGCAAGCCGGGTCTCCAGCGGACCTATGCGCCCGAAGACGTCGTCGTTGCGCGGTGGCGAAACCGGCCCGATATTTCCGATGACATTGCGTTCGCGAATGTCGTGTTCAAGAATTTCCGTGACCATGGAGAATCGCCCCACCACCGTGTTTGTTCTGGCTGTCATAAATCACTTCTTGACGACAAAACAGTGACAGTTAGCCGCGTAACAGGCAACAGATCCGGTCTAAAAAACGCCGGTGCGGTTTTGTGGAAACAGTCGCAGCACTTCTTCGATCAGGCGCTTGGGTTCCACCGGTTTGGCAAGCACGGCAGAGATTCCCGCGCCCAGCAAAAATGATTGTGTATCCGGCGTCGTATCGCCGCTCAGCACCATGACGGGCACGCGCTTTTGACTGTTCAAGGATGCGCTGAGACGCGGCAGCACCTCCAGCCCATCACCGAAAGGCATGTGAAGATCGGAAATGATAAGATCGGGCAAGGATGCGCTTTCCCCGGTCAAAGCATTGGTCAGGGCTTTGAAATCGCTGACCATGCGCACGCGGCAGCCGGATTTTTCCAGCACAGCCCGCAGGATACGGGCATTGACGGGATCGTCCTCGGCCACCAGCACATCAAGCTCGTAGGATGTTTTATCGAGCGCGGATGAGAAGCCGAAGCCCGGATGCTGGTTGTCATTGATGGCATCGCGTCGCTCCACACCACGCAGGCGACCGCAGAGAACATCGACCAGAGACTTTTCCCGCAGCGGACGGATCAACCAGGCATCGAAATCTTCCTTGGGCTGAGAGGCACGCTCTTCCGGGTTGACGAGCAGGATCTGGCGCACGGACCGATCAGCTCTGGATGGCCAGCTCTTCAAAGCCTCTCGGAATGACACGGCCACACGGTGGTCGATGATGATATCGGTAACCTCGGCAAGCTCACCAGGCGCTTGTAGCCTGTGCGACTTCAACTGTCGGGGTGTCGAGAGCAAAGTGCAGGTGCCTCCCAACGCTCGTATCACATCCACTGTCGCCACAGCCGCAACGCCTGCTGGCGCAAGCAGAAGAACGTTGGATCTGGCAAGCGCCGCCGTACGGCCGGGCGCCATATCGACCACGGGTGCAGAGGCGGGCTTGAATGTGGCGGTGAAGACGCTGCCTTCACCCTTCCTGCTCTCCACCGTCAGTGCGCCGCCAAACTCTCTGATAATGCGGGCGGATATGGCAAGGCCCAGGCCCGTGCCAGCGTTCTTCTGAGATCGTGTGCCCGCCTGTTCGAACTCGCCGAAAATCCGCGCCTGTTCGGCCTTGCCAATGCCGGGGCCGGTATCCTGCACCGCAATGGACAGCGTTTCGCCGCTCATCGAGGCGCGCACCAGCACACCGCCTTTGGTCGTGAATTTCACCGCATTGCCGATGAGGTTGAACAGCACCTGCCGCAGACGCGCCGGATCGAAATCGAGGCAATCCGGCATGTCTGCCGCGATGATGGAGGCGATCTCGATGCCTTTTTCATGGGCTCGGTGAGCCAGCATTTCCACCACGCTTTCAATCAGCTGGCGCAGGTTTTCCGCTCTCGGATTGAGCCTGAACCGCCCGGCCTCCATGGTGGAAAAATCCAGCAGGTCTTCGACCAGCTGAACCAGAGACTGCCCGGATTGACGCATGCCATCCAGATAATTGCGCTGCTCCTGCGTCAGCTTCGTCTGCGACAGCAGATGGTTCATGCCGAGAATGCCCGATAATGGCAGGCGAATTTCATGGCTGACTGTGGCCAGAAGCCGGCCCTTGGCGGCATTGGCGTTTTCAGCCCGCAGCCTTGCATCCTCGCGGGTTCTAAGCGCTGCGCGTTCATCGGTCACATCGCGGGCAAGGCTGGAAATAACCAGACGGCTGCTGGCCGGATCATTGGCCACCACATCATGCCAAGTGAAGATACGCTGACCATAGGGCGTGGCAATTTCCACATCATAGCAATGGGCCCTGCCGCCGGGGCGGAATGCGATGCCGATTTCCTCACAGGTTTTGCCGTAGGGTTCCGCGCAGCCGGTCATTTCGCAAAAGGCGGCATTGGCGTGGATGATGCGCCGGTCCATATCGCGGCTCACGACAATATCGCCCATCGCCTCATGGATTCCCGCCATCAAGGCCGCGTTCTGGCGGTGGCGCGCATCGAGGAGATTGGCGTGCTGCATGGATGCCTGGCGCAGCATGGAGGAACGCACCATCATGTAGACGGCGCAGAAGACGCAGATCGCAACCGAGACCGCCGCCATGTAGAGCGCGGCGTTGCCGCCGAGATAGACGGCGCTTGCGAAGGCAAAACCGCACCCGGCTGCAAACAGCGTCATGGCGCGGAGCAAACGGATATAAAGGGGTGATCTCAGCCGTTCCGCACGGGCGGGAACAGCCGACGCTATGGTCGGCCCCTCATCCGCCTCAACGGAAGCGAATGTTTCGGACAGCCGGTCTTTCAATATCGCCAATTCGCTCATGCAATCGGTGCTAACATGGAAGCTGTTTGGATTGGCTTGGCAGGAAGATTAAAGTTTTAGCTTTTCTTCGTCCGGGCGTGAAGAATTTCATCCAGAATAACGCAGCCTGCGCCGATAGTGATGAAGGAGTCCGCCAGATTGAACACGGCAAAGGACCATGTCTGCGTATGAAACAGAATATAATCGATCACGTGGCCATAGAGAAAACGGTCGAAAATATTGCCTGCCGCTCCGGCAATGATCAGCGCGAAACCAAGATGGGCGAAGGTGCGGTCGTCATCGGTCTTGCGCCACAGCCAGATCACGAAGCCGACGATGACAAGCCGCATGGTGACGATGAACCAGCCTTCCATGTCAGCCAGCATCGAGAAGGCAACGCCGAGATTATAGGTACGGTATAGCGCCAGAAACGGCACGACCGGCACCATCTCCTGCAAGGGGAGATAGGTTTCGACCATAATCTTGATGACCTGATCAAGGATCAGCGCGATCACGATCAGCGACACAGCCGGAACCAGTCTTGAGAACAAAGCGGGCTTTGTTATTTCCATCATGTCACCGGTGCAAGTTCGAGAAGGTGGCGGCGGGCTTCAAACAGCATGACACCGGTCGCAATCGCCAGATTGAGCGAATCGGCGCGGCCCTGCTGGGGAATGCGCGCCAATTGATCGGCTTTCGAGGCAAGCTCCGGCGGCAGGCCGCCCTGCTCATTGCCCATCAAAAGCACGGTCGGCTTCTTTTTATAGTCGATGGTTCTGTAATCAACTGAACCAGCCAGATGGGTCGCCACGACGCTGACACCGGCTGATTTTTTCCAGCTCAGAAATTCGTCGACGGTTGCATGCGCCACCGAAATCGCAAAGACCGAGCCCATGGTGGCGCGCACTGTTTCGAGCGAAAACGGATCGGTGCAATCGCCTATCAGGATCACGCCGGAAGCGCCTGCCGCATCAGCCGTGCGGATGATAGTGCCGAGATTGCCGGGATCGCGTACTCGATCCAGCGCGATATAGGTCTGGCCGCTTTCCGGCTGGATATCCCGGAGGTTAGTCCATTTCTGATCGAAAATCCCCACCACCATCTGCGGATTGTCGCGACGGGTGATGGACGACAGGATTTTTTCGGTCACCTCAAGCACAAGGCCACCGGACGCAACGGTCTTTGTCGCGACCTGCTCGACCAGCGCCTTGCCTTTGGCATTCTTGGCGTAAACAAGCGTGCGGATCGTCCAGCCCAGTTCCAGCGCGTCGATCACCAGCTTCAGACCTTCGGCCATGAAGGTGCCGGTTTCTTCCCGCCCCTTCTTCTGGGTCAGGTTCTTGATGTCCTTGATGATGGGATTGGAGAGGCTGGTGACCTCCTTGACCTGCCCTACCCGGCCCGGTCTGTTTTCACGGCGCTCATCGTTCATTTTGGCACCCAACGGCTAAAGAGTGAGGTGGAAAGGGCGCGCCCTTGCGTCTTGCCATCAAGGCCAGCTTCGCGGATCACGAGTTCGCCGGAGGAGACTTCTCCGCCCGCGCCACGCATGGTTTCGCGCATCAACTCATGCATCGAATAGAAGCTGGCGCGGATGGAATAGGCCGTCAGTACAAGCCCCAGCGCATTCGGCGACAGGATTTCGCGGCACACATCCAGCATCAGCGGCAGGTGGTCGAACAGTTCCCAGATTTCGCCATGGGTTCCGCGACCGAATTTCGGCGGATCGGTGAGAATGATGTCGTAGGTATTGCCGCGCCGTTCTTCGCGCAGAATGAACTTCATCGCATCTTCGCAGATCCAGCGGATCGGCGCATTTTCGAGACCCGCCAGCGCCTGATTTTCACGCGCCCAGCCAATCGCCTTCTTCGAGGCATCAACATGCGTCACTTCCGCACCGGCAGCAGCCGCCACCAGCGAGGCGACGCCCGTATAGCCAAACAGGTTGAGCACCTTCAACGGCCGGTCAGATGCTTCAATCTTAGCCTTCAGCCATTCCCAGTGAACGATCTGTTCCGGGAAGACACCGACATGGCGGAAGGCGGTAAAGCGACCGAGAAAATTCACACCGAGAAGGGACAGCGGCCATGTTTCTCCAAGCGGCTCCTTGGGAAAGCGCCAGCGTCCCATGCCGTCCTCATCCGTATCACCGGAGAAGATGGAATCGGCGTTGTCCCACACACGCTGGGGCAAGGTTGGTCGCCACAAGGCCTGCGCTTCCGGCCGCACGATCCGGTATTGGCCATATTGCTCGAGCTTGAGCGCATTGCCGCTGTCGATTAGGTGGAAGTCACCCGCGCCGAGCGATTCCAGAATAACGGGGACATTTTCGGAGGGCAGAGCGCCGGTGCGGCCCTTCAGGGGACGCGGCGGAACTTGTTCAGCCTCGCTCGCCTGCGGTCTGGCCTTTGCCTTTGAGGAATCCTTCGGCGCGTCCCGTGGGCCAGCCTTTACCGGCGGGGCTCCGGCCGAGCGAACGTAATCAGGCGTGCGCGTCCGCGTCTCGGCGTTTTTGGGCCGAGCGGGCTTGGCAGCACTTTTGTTTCGAGGTTCCTGCCCCGCGCGCTGCTTGGCGCCCGGGCGGTTTTCTTTTTTCTTCAACGGGGTTCTTTCCAGGTCTGACCGCATCTCATGCGACAGCGAATATCATCAAGGCGCGCCATTATCAAAGGGCTGCGGCTGAAACCCGTATCGCTTCACGCGGAATTTTACTTGGCGGCGATCTGCGCGCTTGTTGGGGCGCTGACAACAACCGCATTGGCAGCCGCTTTCTGGCGATTGGCCTCATCGTGCCAGCGCACAGCTTCCTTGGCTTCGGTGCGCGCCCGCTTGCGGTACTTGCCCTGAGAAAACCAGGTGACCAGAGAACCCAGCACCACACCCAGAATAAGCGACAGGAAGATGAACACGAAAAACGGAGCCGAAAATGACATCAGCGCATCATCCGTTTTGAAGGGATTGAGCGCCAGCGTCACAGATTGCCGGTTGGCCACACACAAAACCACCAGAATGATGGCGAGCGGCACGAGAACCAGAAGGTTGATGATCTTTTTGGGCATCCAACGATACTCCGTCTTTAGGGGCCTTCAGACAAACCGCTATGGGCGTCACATAGGAGGCTAAACGCCCAGTCGCAACCGTTGTTCAACACTTGCACCGCAAGCTTGGTCTCAGTCTTCGTCTTCGACGTCGCTCATGCCCGGATTGAGCCGCTCACGCAGTTCCTTGCCGGTCTTGAAGAATGGAACCCACTTTTCCTCAACGAAAACCGATTCACCTGTGCGCGGGTTGCGGCCTGAGCGTGAAGGGCGGTTCTTGACGGAAAAAGCGCCGAAGCCGCGAAGCTCCACGCGGTTGCCGGCAGCCAGCGCATCCGTGATTTCATCCAGAACGGCGTTGACGATATTTTCGACGTCGCGATGGTAAAGGTGCGGGTTGTGCGCAGCCACGATCTGCACCAGTTCAGACTTAATCACGGTTGCCCCCTGAAAGGATTGGATTTTTAACGTTCTCTAACCTGCCAAACAGAGACAAGACCGTCAAGAAACAACTTGTCGGCTCCCAGTTGGCGCGGCACGTTAAATGGCAGAAATTCATCATAGCCCAGAATTTTTGCAAGGCCAGCGATGCTGAAGAGCGCCAAGGGCGAACGCTGGGAAGGCGCGGTCCATTCGACGATGGGCAGATCCTTGGCAATATCGCGACCATCGAAATAGGCGCGAATTTCCTTTTCCCCGCCCAGTGTGTCGATGAGTTTGACGGCAAGGGCCTGTCGTCCGGTGAAGATTGAGCCATCCGCAAGCTTCAAAACCTCATCGCGCGGCAGCTTGCGGCGGTCGGCCACCAGATCGACGAACCAGCCATAGCTGTCCATAACCATGTTGCGGATCATGGCCTTGGATTCTTCCGGCGGCTCGTGGAATGGCGATGGCTCGGCCTTCATCGGCGAGGATTTGATTTCCTGCAGCGACACACCAAGCTTTTCGAGCAATGGGCCGACCTGCGGATATTGGAAGATGACGCCGATGGAGCCGGTGATCGAGGTGTCACCCGCGATGATCGTATCGCCAGCGGCTGCGATCATATAGCCAGCGGAGGCAGCCAGAGTGCGCACATCCGAAACAACCGGTTTCTTGTCGGCAATGGCGCGGATCGCCTTGAAAATGCGCTCGCCGCCATAGGTCGTGCCGCCGGGCGAGGAGATGGAAACGATCAGTCCCTTGGCGCTGTCGCTCTCTTCAATCTTTTTCAGCCGCTCCAGCAACTCGGTATCGTCCTGGATCAGGCCTGTAATCTCGATGCGCGCAAGGTGCGGGCGGGCGCTCTGCTGCGGTGGCGTCAGGGCGAAACGATAGAGTGCAAAGGCACCGACCACGAGAAGGAAAACGGCAGCAACGCGCCAGAAGGTCAGCTTGCGCCGCAATTGTCTGCGGTCTGCGATTGCCATCTGATCCATTTGTTTCCTTTCGCCCAACACTCGCCACAGCGCTTCAACTTCGCCATATGAGCCTTGTAGCCACCTCTTGCAAGGAAACAAACGGGAAAGCATCCTTTTGAGAAAAATAACGTAACCCTTGCGATACTGCAGAGAAAAACCATATTGGCAGGGCATGGCCTCGCGCCAGAGCCAATGTTAGAGTGAGTAAGGTCGCTTCAACTTGATGATGCGACGTATTGACCCCCGGATCCTTCAGAATGCTTGAGCGACTAAGCCAAACCAGCCCCAGTCTTGCGCTGTCCCACGGACAGGAGAACGCCTATATCAAGGCGGTGCGCCACTCTGCGCGGGTGCGAAGGCTCAAGGTCATTCTTCCGCTCGGTGCGGCCATCATATCGCTGTCCTTCATTGCGGTTTCCCTGATCCGCACCTGGGTGCCGGACGAGGTCACGCTTGAAAGCTCGAAGGTTGAGGACGGCAAGATCGTCATGGAGAAGCCAGCCCTTGCAGGCCGCAACAATCAGGGCTTCGATTATTCGATGAATGCCGAAAGGGCGCTGCAGGATATTGCCAGCCCTAACCTCATGACGCTTGAAAAAGTGCTGGCGGCAGTGCCGATGAATGACATCGTGGCGCAGGTGGTGGCGCAGGAAGGCCTGTTTGATCGCGCAACGAACCGGTTGCAGATGACGGCCCCCTTTGACATCAATCTGAGCAATGGATTACAAGCGAAATTCCAGTCTGCAAATGTCGACCTGAAGGCCGGAACGATGGAAACGGACAAACCCGTCGCCATCAAGACCAAGGAAGGGTCGATCAATGCGGAAAGTTTACGCATTGCAGATAATGGTAAAACGATTACATTTACGGGGCAGGTACGAGCTCGTATAGCTGCATCGACCATTCAGAACGCCGGCAAGTGAGAGCCCGACACAAATGATGCAGATTTTGCGCACAACCCGCTACACCAACGTTGCCTGCTTCGCAGCCGTTGCTCTTTCATGCCTTGCTGGCACCGCAGCCGCACAGACCGCGACCAACATGGAAGGCCTGAAGCTTTCCAACGATCAGCCAATCGCCATCGAAAGCGACCAGCTTGAAGTTCGGGACCAGGAGCGCAAGGCTTATTTCACCGGCAATGTTAAGGTTGTGCAGGGCACGACGACCCTGCAGGCTGGCAAGATGACCGTGCTCTACAAGAGCCAGTCAGAGGGCGGTGCCGCAAGCTCTTCCATCACCAGCGGTGGTGCAGATATCGACAAGATTTTCGTCGACAACTCCGTATACCTGACGTCTGGCACGCAAAAAGCGACTGCCGACAAGGGCGAGTTCGACATGGCAGCACAGACGTTTATTCTGTCGGGCAAGCAGGTGGTTCTGTCGCAGGACACCAACGTGTTTACCGGTTGCAAACTGACCGTGCTGATGAACACAGGCGAAGCGAAGCTGGAAAGCTGTGGCGGACCGGTTCGAATTATGCTCGACCCCAAATCACAGAAAAAGCAGTAGTCTTTACCCCGTGAAAATCCAGTCCATCTCAAAGCTTTTTGGCGCAGGCTCTGCGCGCGCATCGGAAACGGACAGCATGTCCGCCGACAAGGCGCGCTATGAGGGCACATTGATTGCCCAGGGCCTAACCAAGACCTACAACACGCGCCGCGTTGTCAATGGCGTCTCTCTTGTCGTTCGTCGCGGTGAAGCCGTGGGCCTTCTTGGCCCCAACGGTGCTGGCAAGACGACATGCTTCTACATGATCACGGGCCTCGTTCCTGTCGATGCCGGCAAGATCGCCATCAATGGCAATGACGTGACGTCTATGCCGATGTATCGCCGCTCGCGTCTGGGTGTTGGGTACCTTCCGCAAGAAGCGTCGATCTTTCGTGGCTTGAGCGTCGAAGACAATATCCGTGCGGTTCTTGAAGTGCACGAGCGCGACGAGACGAAGCGCAATCGCAAGCTCGATGAACTTCTGGAAGAGTTTCACATCTCGAACCTGCGCAAATCTCCAGCCGTCGCCCTGTCCGGCGGTGAGCGACGCCGTCTTGAAATTGCCAGAGCTCTGGCGACAGACCCGACCTTCATGTTGCTGGATGAGCCCTTTGCGGGCGTTGATCCGATTTCGGTCAGCGATATCCAGAATCTTGTGCGCCACCTCACGGCCCGTGGCATCGGCGTTCTCATCACCGACCACAATGTGCGTGAAACGCTCGGGCTGATTGACCGCGCCTACATCATCCATGCGGGTGAGGTTCTGACCCATGGCCGGGCGTCGGAAATCGTTGACAACGCGGAAGTGCGCCGCCTCTATCTTGGCAATAACTTCAGCCTTTGACGGATAGGCCCATAAAAGTGACGCAGCCAGCGTCACCGGGCCAAAGATTCTTTATCCCTGCCCCCAACTGAGCTTGACCAAACAAGAATAAAAAGCAATTTTTGGGCCAAGTCAGACTTCGCCGCCCAAACTTTTGCAAAAAAGTCGGCGACGAAGGGGTTTATGGGAGTTCAGCGTCCGCCATGGCCTTGTCCGCCAGTCTTTTGTTGCGTCAAAACCAGTCTCTGGTCATGACCCCACAACTGATGCAGTCCATTCAACTGCTTCAGATGACGCATATTGAGCTGACGCAATTCATTGCCCAAGAAGCCGAAAAGAATCCTCTGCTAGAAATAGTGGCAAATGACACCGATATGGTCACCGCCGCGCCCGATGATGGCTTTGATCGTCATCCTGAACCGCCCGAGCCGGTTTCCGACGCCTCCCATGACACGGAGGAATGGTATGGCGATCGCGCCAGCACGATGAATGAACAGCTCGATACCAATTTCGAAAACGTCTTTCAGGATGACACCGCCCCTGCCAAGGCTGATGCGCCAGAGCTTGTCGGCCAGTGGAAGTCCATGCCGGGCGCCGAAGCGGGCGAATCCTTCGATCTGGATGATTTCGTCGCAAGCAAACCAAGCCTGCGCGACCATATCGGCCAACAGCTTCCCTTTACCGTATCGCTCCCGCGGGAGCGGATCATTGCCGATGCGCTGCTCGATTATCTCGATGAGACCGGCTATCTCGCAGCCGATGCGCTTGACGATATTTCAGAGCGCCTGAACACATCCAAGGTCGAGATCGAGACGGTGCTGAAGGCGCTGCAAACTCTTGATCCGCCCGGTGTTTTTGCGCGCTCCCTCAGCGAGTGCCTTTCCATCCAGCTGGCCCAGCAGGATCGCCTCGACCCGGCGATGAAGGCATTTGTTGGCAATCTCGAGCTTCTCGCCAAGCGCGATTTCGTCTCCCTCAAGCGCCTGTGCGGCGTGGGCGAAGATGATCTTCTCGACATGCTGGCCGAGATCAGGTCGCTCAATCCGCGTCCCGGCGCTGGCTTTGAAACGGGTAATGCCGACACGATTGTTCCCGACATCATCGTGCGTCCCTCAAGCGATGGCGGCTGGTTGATTGAACTCAATCCAGAAACCTTGCCGCGTGTGCTGGTCAATCACACCTATTTTTCTGAGGTGTCCAAGGTCAAGGCGCGCAAGGGTGAAGATGAGGAGTTTCTGTCAGAGTGCATGCAGACGGCCAGCTGGCTGACCCGCAGCCTGGACCAGCGCGCCAGAACCATCATGAAGGTCGCCAACGAAATTGTGCGCCAACAGGATGCTTTTCTGCTCCACGGGGTCGATCACCTTCGCCCGCTCAACCTCAAGCAGGTTGCCGATGCGATCAAGATGCATGAGTCCACCGTCAGCCGCGTCACATCGCGCAAATACATGCTGACGCCGCGTGGTCTTTTTGAACTCAAATATTTCTTCAGCGTTTCGATTGGCGCGGTCGAGGGTGGTGACAGCCATTCGGCCGAGGCAGTGCGCCATCGCATCAAGATCATGATTGCGCAGGAAGCGCCCGACAGTGTTCTTTCAGATGATGATATTGTCGACAATCTCAAGAAAACCGGCGTCGAACTGGCGCGGCGAACGGTCGCAAAATATCGTGAAGCGATGAATATTCCCTCCTCCGTCCATAGACGAAGAGAGAAAAAAGCCATGGCAAAAGTTGCGACGGCGTAACGAAATATTCATATATTTCAAAATGTTAATAATGTTGTTTGACTCTTGCCCCCACCACGGCTAGAAGCTCGCCGCACAGATGGCTGAGGGCCCATCAACGCTAAATTGACCACGTCGCTGGGGCGCCAGTCCGGAATGACACTTAAAGTGTTTCGAAACGCTTGGATGAGCGTCTTCCTTGACGTAAGCTGGTATGCGCAAATCACTGAAAAAGGAAAAATTCCATGAGTGTGCGTGTATCTGGTAAACATATGGATATCGGCGAATCGTTCCGTCAGAGGATCGAGGACAACATTAGCCTGGCGATTACCAAATACTTTGATGGGGGGTATTCTGGTCAAGTTACTGTAGAGAAATCCGGCGCGGGTTTCTCGGCCGATTGCAAGATCCATCTCGATACCGGGGTGGTCCTGCACGCAGCCGGGCAAGCCAACGACCCGCAGGCCAGCTTCGATGCTGCAGCCCAGCGCATCGAAAAGCGGCTTCGCAGATATAAGAGAAAATTGAAGGACCACCACCACAACGGTGCTTCGGCCAATGGCATGATGGAAGAATTTCCATACACCGTGATGGATGCTGTGCCCGATGAGGATGACGAACTGCCGGAAGATTTCGCGCCAACGATTGTTGCCGAAACGTCCAAGCAGGTCAAAACCATGACGGTGGCAAGTGCTGTCATGGCACTCGACATGACGGATGAGCCGGTGCTGCTGTTCCGCAGCCCAGCCAAGGAACTGAATATCGTGTATCGTCGCACCGATGGAAACATCGGCTGGATCGACGCAGCAACGATCAAGAACTGAACAGTCTGATAAAGGCGTCGGGGGCGCAGCCGTTTGGCAGCACTCCCGACCCGCCTCGATCGCATGAAGGATAAACAGAATGGCGTTGGCAGATTTGCTGCAACTCGATGCGATTATTCCCGCCCTCCGAGTCAATTCCAAGAAGCAGCTGCTTCAGGAACTGGCGGCGAGAGCATCCAGAATAACGGGTGTGGCAGAACGGGAAGTGTTCGACGTCATCCTGCAGCGTGAGCGACTGGGCTCGACCGGCGTCGGCCACGGCATCGCCATTCCCCACGGCAAACTTGCCAGTATCGATACGATCGTTGGCGTCTTCGCACGTCTTGAAAATGCGGTCGATTTCGAAGCGCTGGACGATCAGCCCGTCGATCTGGTCTTCCTGCTTCTGGCGCCGGAAGGTGCCGGTGCAGATCACCTCAAGGCGCTTTCGCGCATCGCCCGCGTGCTGCGCGATCCCGAGTTGGTGGCAAAACTGCGCGCAACGGATTCGGATACCGCGATCTACACATTCCTCAACCAGGAACAGGCCAACGCGGCCTGACACGCTACTTTGGGGTATTGCCCCACAATTTCTCCAAAAGCCACCACAAAAAACCCCGCCGGTGTGGCGGGGCTGATGACCATTAAAGATGGCTCGGCCACCTCACATGAAGATGGCCAGATATATCACGCGTCTTTTTCGTTGACGCTTGAGGTGCCTGGCTCAGCTGTGGTCGGCACGTCACCCTTAGGTCCACCCTTGGCAACGCCCACCATGGCGGGACGCAAGACGCGGTCACCAATGGTGAAACCAGCCTGAACGACCTGCACGACCGTGTTGTTGGCAACGGCAGTATTGGGGATCTCAAACATGGCCTGATGGAAATTCGGGTCGAATTTCTGGCCTTCCGCATCCATCTTGCGCACGCCGTGACGCTCCAATGCAGACAGCATCGAACGTTCCGTCATATCGACGCCTTCGATCAGTCCGGCAATGCCAGCTTCAGAGTTTGTCTTCAACTCTTCAGGAATGGTGTCGAGTGCGCGGCGCAGATTGTCGGAGACGGCCAGCATGTCGCGGGCAAAGCCTGCCACGGAATAAGCCTTGGCATCCTTGACTTCACGCTCTGTGCGGCGACGAAGATTGTCCATTTCAGCTGCCAGACGCAGGAATTTGTCGCGCAGTTCGGCGTTTTCCGCCTTCAGCACATCAATCGGATCAGGCTCGCCCTGCTCAGGCGCATCATTATCGATTTCCAGCGCCTCAAGTGCCTCGTCGACGACGTCTGCGTCGGGTCCGTTCTTGTTCGTGTCATCGGTCATGACGTTCTCCAGCTTTAGATCTGTTATGGGTTGTGCCCGATATCGAGCTTTGCCAAGCAAAAATCAAGGCTTGCAGGCAAACCATCTCCTATTCGCCAGCAGGTTTTCACAATCAACGTCGTTTGCTGGACAACCGAGCCATGATCTGGGCGGTGTAATCGACCATTGGCACGATCCGCGAGTAATTCAGCCGCGTTGGCCCAATGACACCCACGGCGCCCACCACCCGGTTTTCATCATCTCGGTAAGGCGCAACAATCAAGGAAGAGCCTGATAGCGAAAACAGCTTGTTTTCCGAACCGATGAAAATCCTGACGCCCGATCCTGTCTCGGCCAGGTTGAGAACCTCGATCAGGTTGTCCTTGCGCTCAAGATCGTCGAACAGCAGGCGCACACGGTCGATGTCTTCCTCACCGGCCAGACCTTCCAGCAGGTTGGAGCGTCCGCGCACAATCAAACGACCCAGCTTGCCCTCTTCATTGTCGCCAGACCAGACGGCTAGGCCGCGCTCAACGAGATCCTGCGCCAATGTGCTGAGCGCCGTCTGCAAGGCATCCTTCTGCTGCAAGAGCTGCGTGCGCAGTTCTGGTAGCGTTTGCCCTGCCAGATGCGCATTGATGAAGTTGGCGGCCTCTGTCAGTTGCGAGGAGGTGATCCCCGCTGGCAGTTCGATGATCCGGTTTTCGACCTGATTGTTGTCTCCCACCAGAATGGCGAGACCCTTGGTCGGTTCGAGCCTGATAAATTCGACATGCTTCAGCACCGCATCGCTTTTGGTCGTCAGCACAAGGCCCGCGCCACGCGACATGCCCGACAGCATTCGGCTGGCCTCGGTCAGCAGGCCATCGATCGGCTGCTCACGCCCGGATACCGGGCCGATCTGCCGGTCGATGCTGGCGCGCTGTTCTTCCGGCAAATCCCCCACCTGCATGAAGGCATCCACGAAAAAGCGTAGGCCCGTCTGCGTCGGCAATCGCCCGGCGCTGATATGGGGAGAGTAGATGAGTCCAAGCTCTTCAAGATCGCTCATCACATTACGAACCGAGGCTGGTGACAGCGACATGGGCAACAGGCGCGAGAGGCTGCGAGAGCCCAGCGGCTCACCGTTTTCGAGATAGCCTTCCACGATGCGGCGGAAAATCTCGCGTGAGCGATCATCCAGCAGCGCGCCCGGTTCTTTTCCGCTCGGATGAGAAACGCCCATTCACTCAACTCTTCGTTCTGTCAGTAACACATGGAATATAGTCGTTCGCGTCGTTAAGTGACAATGGAAATTGCATATGCCAAAGCCATGGCCCGCTTTTCCTTTGCAAAACCGGTGTCACGGCCTTAAGACGCGGAGATTAAAACGGAGACGACCCCTATGCGGCCTTCAGGCAGAAAAACCGATCAGATGCGCAAAGTTTCTTTCGAGCGCAATTTCTCCAAACACGCCGAGGGTTCCTGTCTGGTGAAATTCGGCGATACGCATGTGCTCGTCACGGCCAGCCTTGAAGAAAAGACGCCACCATGGCTGCGCAACAGCGGCAAGGGCTGGGTTACCGCAGAATACGGCATGCTGCCGCGCTCCACGCACGAGCGGATGCGCCGCGAGGCGTCTACCGGCAAGCAGGGTGGTCGCACGCAGGAAATCCAGCGTCTCATCGGTCGTTCGCTGCGGGCGGTGGTTGACCTTCAGGCGCTGGGTGAGCGCCAGATCAGCATCGACTGCGATGTTATCCAGGCCGATGGCGGCACGCGCACAGCCTCCATCACCGGCGCATGGATTGCCTTGCATGATTGCCTGAAGTGGATGGAAACCCGCAACATGATCAAGGTGGAGAAGGTCTTGAAAGACCATATCGCCGCCATTTCCTGCGGCATCTTCGCCAGCCAGCCCGTGATCGATCTGGACTATCTGGAAGATTCCTCTGCCGAAACAGACGCAAACTTCGTCATGACCGGCTCTGGCGGCATCGTCGAAATTCAGGGCACAGCCGAAGGCGCACCCTTTAGCGAAACCGAATTCCTCACGCTGCTGGGCCTTGCCAAAACCGGCTGCGCGGAACTCGTTGAGATGCAGAAGCAGGCAATTGCCTGATCAAGGACGTTAAAACCATGCGCAAACTCGACACCAGAACCATTGTCGTTGCCAGCCACAACAAGGGCAAGATTGCCGAGATTTCCGATCTGATCGGCCCTCTCGGCTTTTCCGCGAAATCCGCCGCTGAGCTGAATTTCGCCGAACCCGACGAGACAGGCACGACATTCGAGGAAAACGCGGCCATCAAGGCGCTTGCCTCTGCCAAGGCCTCTGGCCTGCCATCGCTGTCCGATGATAGTGGTCTGGTGATCGATGCGCTTGACGGCGCACCCGGTGTCTACACTGCAAATTGGGCGGAAACGGCTGATGGCACGCGTGATTTTGCCATGGCGATGCAGAAGGTCGAAGACGCTCTTCAAAAGCAGGGTGCGAGCGAAGCTTCCGCCCGCACATGCCGCTTTGTCAGCGTGCTGTGCCTCGCCTGGCCGGATGGCCACACGGAGTTTTTCCGCGGCGAGATCGAAGGCACTGTCGCATGGCCACCCCGTGGCGCAAGTGGCTTTGGCTATGACCCCATCTTCCAGCCGGAAGGCTATGACACGACCTTTGGCGAGATGACATCCGAGCAGAAGCATGGCTGGAAGCCGGGCGATGCGCAGGCGCTCTCCCACCGCGCCCGCGCCTTCAAGATATTTGTCGAAACCTGTCTGGACGCATGATGATTGATCTTGGGAGCAGGTTCTCCCCTGCCCCCGATGCGACGATGTTGCCCGATACCGGCGAGCCCGGTTTCGGCATTTACGTGCATTGGCCGTTCTGCGCGGCCAAATGCCCCTATTGCGATTTCAACAGCCATGTCCGCCACAAGCCGGTGGATCAGGATCGGTTCGTCTCTGCTTTCCTTCGCGAGATGGAAACCATGCGGCAACTGAGCGGCGCAAAAGTCGTCTCCAGCGTGTTTCTGGGCGGCGGCACGCCCTCACTGATGGACCCGCAGACCGTGGGTGCCATACTGGATGGCATTGCCCGTTTCTGGCATGTGCCAGATGGAATCGAAATCACCATGGAGGCCAACCCTTCCAGCGTGGAAGCGGAACGCTTTCGTGGCTACAGGTCAGCCGGTGTGAACCGCGTGTCCATGGGCGTACAGGCACTGAACGACCGCGACCTCAAATTTCTGGGTCGCCTGCATGATGTGGCCGACGCGCTGAAGGCCATCCGACTTGCCCGCGAGATTTTCCCGCGCATGTCCTTCGACCTCATCTATGCCCGCCCCAACCAGACGGTGGAGGAATGGGAGAAGGAGCTTGTCGAAGCCATTTCCTATGCCGTCGATCACCTGTCGCTCTACCAGTTGACGATTGAGGAAGGCACCGCCTTTTACGGTCTGCACAAGGCTGGCAAGCTGATCGTGCCGGATGGCGACCAATCCGCCCTGCTTTACGAAGCAACGCAGGAGATCACCGCCCGCCACGGCATGCCCGCCTATGAGGTGTCCAACCACGCAAGGCCCGGCGCAGAAAGCCGTCACAACCTGACCTATTGGCGCTATGGCGATTATGCCGGTATCGGCCCCGGCGCCCACGGGCGTCTCACCACCGGCGGCTCCAAACTGGCGACAGCCACCGAACGTCACCCGGAAACATGGCTCGAAACCGTCGAGCGTGATGGTCATGGCATTCTGGATCAGGAACTTCTGGGCGTTGAAGAACAGTCCGACGAGCTGCTGCTCATGGGCCTGCGCCTGCGCGAAGGCGTCGATCTCGCCCGCTGGAGCGACCTTTCCGGCCGCGATCTGGACCCGGACAAGGAAGAGTTTTTACTGAAGCATGGCTTCATCGAGCGCCTGGGCAATTCACGCCTGCGCTGCACGCCATCCGGCATGCTCATTCTGGATTCGGTTGTCGCTGATCTGGCCTGCTGAGGCCTGCACAGACATTCCACTAAGTCCATCGTCAGGCAGCACGCTCCTCGTCCCCATCACCCATCTCTGGGTGGCGATGCGCAGATCGCACAGTGCCGTCATCCATCAGGTCTCGTCGCGACCCGGCGTGCAGTACCAGACGATGACGACGATGAGCCCAACCGGGGCGAAACAATAGAGAAGCTGATGCCAGCCGCTGCGGTTGATATCGTGAAGGCGGCGGGCAGCAACTGCAATCGACGGTAAAAACAGGATGAGCGACCAGATCAGGCTGATAATCCCGCTATTATCAATGATCTCGATGACAACGGAACTGCAGAGCACGAAAAGAAATGAGAACCAATATTCCGAGCGCGCCGCCCTGCCCTGGAAGTTGACAAAGTTTTTGAAATAACTGGCAATGGCCTCAACGAAACTCATCGGCATAGGCGCCGCCCCGAACCTGTTGGGACCAGATGGCGGTGGCCTAAAAACGAAAATCAGCGGGAAGAAAATGAGGACTAGGATGATGATCCAGTGCCAAAGTGAAAAACTTCCCAAGCTATGCCCTTCCATCTTATTAAATCATGGCGACAGTTTGAAACCGCATTTAGCGCCCTCTGAGAGAACCCTAGCAGGTGAGAGCGATATACACGCTGTTTCCGATTATTAGATAATCATGCGCAATCCACAGTTACAAGAAGAAAGACCGGCCGTCGCTATTGGAGCGAGGGCCGGTCTTGATGGGGCGGGCAGATAGTCAGGCGGGGCCGGTTTCCCGCCCGCCGTCTTTATGCGTTGTTTTCGTTGATCAGGCGCTTGAGCAACTCAACCTCGTGGCCGAGCTTGGTGTCGCCGCCGATCAGTTCCTCGATCTTGCGCACCGCATGCAGAACCGTTGTGTGATCGCGTCCGCCGAAGCGACGGCCGATTTCCGGGAAGGAACGCGGTGTCAGCATCTTGGCGAGATACATGGCGATCTGGCGCGGCTTGACGATGACGCGCGTGCGGCGGTTGGACACCAGTTCCTGCCGCGAGACATTGTAATGTCTGGCAACAATGCGCTGAATGTCTTCAATGCGAACGCGCTTCGGCTCGCCCGAACCCACCAGATGGGCCAACAGCTCATCCACACGCTCGACCGAAAGGTTCGGCTCGAAGGAGCGGCGGAAGATCAGCTGGTTGAAAGCGCCTTCCAGTTCACGGCCGCTGGCTGTTACGCTGCGTGCCACGTGGGAGACGATCTCTTCGGGAATGTCGAAGCCTGGGTCTTCCTGACGAGCGACGGCAATGCGCTGTGTGAGCATTTCGTGACGCATCTCGTAATCAGGACCTTCGACCTCGATTGCCATGCCGCCCTGAAGACGGGAGCGAACACGTGGGTCGAGCGATTCCAGTTCCCATGGCGCACGGTCTGCGGCCACGACAACCTGCTTTGCACTATCGAGCAGCATGTTGAGCAGATGGCAGAATTCGTGCTGGATCATCTTACCCTGCAGGAACTGCATGTCATCGATGACGAGAAGATCGATATTGCGCAGCGTGTCCTTCAGCGTCAGCGCATCATTGTCGCGGATCGCCGTTGCAAAACGCCACATGAAATATTCAGCCGTCAGATAGACGACGCGCGGGTTGCGCGGGCTGTCGATAGCGGCATTGGCAATCGCCTGCAGAAGATGCGTCTTTCCAAGGCCAACACCCGCATGAATGAAGAGCGGGTTGAACCGCACGGCACCTGCGCCGGCCTCAGCAATGGTCTTGGCTGCTGCCAGTGCCACGCGGTTGGACGATCCCTCGACAAAGGTATCGAAGGTGAAACGGCTATCAAGCGGCGATCCGAACAGTGGACCGGAGCCGGAATGACGTGTGAGCGACGCCGACGCGCCAGACATCTGCACATTTGCTGCAGGTGGCTGTGGCGGCAGGAAGGGCTTTGCCCTCTGTATCGATGTGCTGATCTCGGATGCAGGCTGCACATCCTCCTCAACAGCTACTGGCCGTGCCGGGCGGCTGGCCGAGCGAACCAGAATTTCGACCTTCAAGACATCGGCATCCTCGCTCTGGACGAGCGTCGTGATGAGATCGATGTAGCGATTGTTGATCCATGACTTCAAAAATGTCGTCGGAACCGTAAAACGCACGACACTTTTTGAAACCGAGTGAAGTTTCAGACGTGCGAACCAGCTTGCATATACTTCCGGTCCAACCTGTGCCTTGAGGCGCGCGCTAAAACGTTCGAACAGCGCGTCATGCTTCATAGCTTGCTTGTCCCCTGCCGCATCAGTCTCAGCTGCATCACATGCCTTCGGTGTGCGGTCCCCGTTCGATACCGCACCCATCAAATTCATTTGCATATTGCCGCCTTTCAAATTGCCAATCATAGCCTGACGAACCAACGCCCGTCAGGGATACCCCTCGTTCTTATTCTCTCTCAGACATCCCCCTCGAAAGTATGTCCTTGAGCCACTTGTCTCACCGCGAGCCGGTTATCCCATTTTCCTCTACATCATGGAGAGGCCTGCGATTACTCATCTACGAACTCCTGCAACACACATTAATCAAACGCCGAGGCGCGGTTTCGCATTTCCACAACCTAGAGGATTGCGACCAAAACGACCCCAATACTTGAAAAAACGAACCCAAACAGAATTCGTCCGCAAGAAGCAATGTGCCTTCGATACTCAAGGATCGAGATAGCTTGTGGATAGAAATCCTTGCCCCTTGTCGAGATCCATTTAGGCAGGATCAGGGTGGGAGATCAATGCCGATATTTCTTTGATTCGGAAGATCGACCATTGACTCACAGGGGCCGTTTTGCATCGCCTTCATGCCCGTCTGGAGAATCTCTTATGAATCAATGAGATTCAATTTCCTGTCTTTTTTAAGGGCCGATTTGGGAGAAAAATAAAAATTCTCTTGACACAATCTTTGCCTCGTCTTCCCCTACGTAAAGAAGATCGTATTTTCATTACCTTTCACAAGCCATTGATTTATAAGGTACTTTTCCGTCATCTCATTGACGCAGAAGCATCATGTTTTTCAGATGATCGTTAAAGATCTATGACAAGCGAAAAAAAGCCCGGTCGCGAGACCGGGCTTTTTTAGATGAAAATGTGTTAGCCGGATTAGGCCATCAGTGCCTTCACGCGCTGTGCAAGACGGGACACCTTACGGTCTGCCGTGTTGCCAGGCATAACGCCGCGAGTAGCAGCGCGCTGGATCTCAGGCTGCGCTACTTTCAGCGCTTCTGTTGCAACTGCCAAATCACCTGTTGCGATGGCTTCTTCGACCTTGCGAATGAAACCACGAACGCGCGAACGGCGAGCCTTGTTGACTTCAGTACGGCGAGCGATCTTGCGAGTCGCCTTTTTCGCCGAAGTTGTATTGGCCATGTATGCCTCTCTTCGAATTCAAACCAAAATCCGCAACCACAGGATCAGGTCCTTCAAAGACCTCGCGTTCCAAAGAGTGCGGGAGTAATTGGAATAAGCCGGATGGCTTTTCCTAACCGTGGGCGGGCATATAGCCTTAAAGCAGCTGCCCGTCAACGCGCATTTGCAGTAAAAACGCTGATATTCCGAATCCTTGGAGCGAAGCGGACTCAAAACACATGAAGTTCTCTAGAGCATCGCAGGTGGTTTCACCTAGCGATTTCTGAAGACGGGTTTTCTCTTCTCTGCAAAAGCCGCCATGCCCTCCTTCTGATCCTGCGTGGCAAAGAGCGACTGGAACAGGCGGCGCTCGAACCGCAGGCCTTCGCTCAATGTGCCCTCGAAGGACCGGTTGACGCTTTCCTTGGCCATCAGCACCGAGGCACGGGAGAGCGATGCGATGACGCCAGCGGCTTCCACAGCCTCATCCATCAGCCGCTCCTGCGGCACGATGCGGGAAACAAGCCCTGCACGCTCAGCCTCCTGCGCATCCATCTTGCGGCCTGTCAGCACCATGTCCATGGCCTTGGCCTTGCCCACGGCCCGCGTAAGACGCTGGGAGCCGCCCATGCCGGGAATGATGCCCAGCGTGATCTCCGGCTGTCCGAATTTCGCGCTATCCGAGGCAATAATGAAATCGCACATCATGGCAAGCTCGCAGCCACCGCCCAGCGCAAAGCCGGATACTGCCGCAATGACAGGCTTGCGGCTTGCCGCCACATCGTCCCAGCCGCCCAGAAAATCGCCGAGATAGGCATCGACGAAATCAAGCGCCTGCATCTCCTTGATATCGGCGCCAGCCGCAAAGGCCTTTTGCGAACCCGTTATGACAATCGCTCCGATGGAATCATCTGTCGAAAAAGACGCCAATATATGGCGCAGCTCTTTCAGCAAGGCGGCATTCAGCGCATTCAGCGCCTGCGGGCGATTGAGCGTGATGACGCCGACATTGTCGCGCTTCTCAACGATCAGCGTTTCATAATCCATGGTGAGGGTCCTCTCCCGTTTTTCCTGGCGTCATTTCTGGCAGGCGGCACAATAGAATGTCGAGCGCCCCGCCTGTACGATCCGCTCAACCGTACCCCCGCAACCGGGTGTGGGGCAAGCATGACCCTCCCGATCATAGACCGAGAAGGAATGCTGGAAATAGCCAAGCGTGCCATCCGTCTGGATATGATCGCGCAGGGATGAGCCACCGGCGGCGATGGCATCGGCAATCACCTCGCGGATTTTCTCGGTGAGATCGATGAGGGATGCCCTCGGCTTGTCCGCTTTCGTGACCAGCGTGCCCGCGGCTCTTAACGGAGAGAGGTGGGCACGCCACAGCGCTTCGCAGACATAGATATTGCCCAGCCCCGCGATGACCTTCTGATCCAGCAGCGTGCTTTTGAGCGGCTGGCTTTTTCCGGTAAAACGGCGCGCCAGATAATCGGCGCTCAGCGCGTTTCCGGTTGGCTCCGGCCCAAGATCGGCAAAGGCGGGGTAAAGATCAATGTTGGATCGTTCCACCAGATGCATGAAGCCAAAACGGCGTGGGTCATTATAGATGACCTGCGCATGCCTTCCCTCCCTGTCCAGATGGAAGATGACATGGTCGTGCTTGCCATCCTTTGAGCGCGGATGATGAAAGACGCCGGGCGCATCCGCCTGCTCCACCCCATCCTCGATGCGGAAGGAACCGGACATGCCGAGATGCGAAACGATCGTCAGCCCGTCTTCCAGCTCGATCAGCAGATATTTCGCCCGTCGCCCCAGGGAGATGATGCGTTTGCCCTCCACCAGCTCAGCAAACCCTTCCGGGAAGGGAAAGCGCAGGTCCGGGCGACCCAGAACAAGCTTTTCAAGGCGCGCACCTTCCATGGTCGGCGCAAGGCCGCGTCTGACGGTTTCCACTTCGGGCAATTCTGGCATCTGCTCAACTCACATGTTTACCGCGACGGTCTTGCGATCTAAATCCTGCGGACATACATGTCGCAGGCATAAACTGCCGCAACAGATAGCGTCGCATTCCTGTTTCCGCTATGGTCCGCCCCGTAATTAAAGATGGAGACCGCCGATGACCGAAGCCCGCACAACCGCCAATGGCGGCATGGAAACCTCCTACGGGTTTCACAAGGTTGATGAAGGCCAGAAGCAGGGCATGGTCAACGAGGTCTTCCACAAGGTCGCCAAACGCTACGATATCATGAATGACGTGATGTCGGCGGGCATGCACCGTTTGTGGAAAGACGCGATGATCGCCGCGCTCAACCCGCGCAAGGACCCCACCTACAAGACGCTGGATGTGGCCGGCGGCACCGGTGATATAGCGTTTCGCATCATCGAAGCCTCCAACCGCCTCGCCCACTCAACCGTTCTAGACATCAACGGCTCGATGTTGGCCGTGGGCGGAGAGCGCGCCGTCAAGAAGAAGCTGTCCGACAATGTAACCTTCGTGGAAGCCAATGCCGAGGAACTTCCCTTCGAGGATGCAAGCTTCGATGCCTATACGGTCGCATTCGGCATTCGCAACGTTCCGCGCATCGATGTGGCGCTCAAGGAAGCGCACCGGGTGCTGAAGCGTGGCGGACGCCTTCTGGTGCTGGAGTTTTCCGAAGTGGACATGCCGCTCCTCGACAAGGTCTATGATGCCTGGTCGTTCAACGCCATTCCTAAGTTCGGCAAGATGATCACCGGCGATGCCGAGCCCTACCAGTATCTGGTGGAATCGATCCGCAAATTCCCCAATCAGGATGATTTCGCGGCCATGATCCGCACGGCTGGTTTTTCGCGCGTCACCTATACCAATTACACAGGCGGCATTGCCGCGCTGCATTCCGGCTGGAAACTTTAATCGACATGATGGCTGGCAGCAGGAAGAAGGCATTCGCATGAGCACGCCCGGTGCATATTTACGCCTGGCCAAGGTTGGCTGGGTTCTGGTGCGCGAAGGCGTGGTGCTTGCCCTGCCTTCGCAAGACCTTCCAACCATGGCCAAGTTTGCAAAAGCACTTCTCAAGCCCTTCGCCCGTAACCGTGCCAAACATGCCGACCGGCGTGACCGGCTGGCAACAGCCGTCGAACGGCTGGGTCCATCCTATGTGAAAATGGGCCAGTTTCTGGCCACACGCCCGGATGTTGTCGGTGCCGATTTTGCCGAAGACCTGTCGCGCTTGCAGGACCGCATGGCCTTTTTCCCGAATGCTGCGGCAAGAGCCAATATCGAGGGATCGCTCGGGCGTCCGATGTCGGATCTCTACCTAGAATTCGGTGAGCCGATTGCCGCCGCCTCCATAGCGCAGGTTCACCCGGCCATGGTGCGCACTCCAAACGGCCAGAAAAAGGTTGCCGTAAAGGTCATCCGCCCCGGCGTACGCCAGCGTTTCCAGAATGATCTGGAGGCCATGTATCTGATTGCCGATCTGCAGCAGCGGTTTATTCGCTCCGCTCGCCGTCTGCGCCCGGTGGAAGTAACGCGCGCGCTGGAACAGACGACGAAGATCGAGATGGATTTGCGGCTTGAGGCCGCTGCTCTATCCGAAATCGCTGAGAACACCAAAAACGATCCCGGCTTTCGCGTGCCGGAGGTGGATTGGGAGCGCACAGGCCGCGATGTCGTCACGATGGAGTGGATCGATGGCGTCAAGATGTCTGACGTGGAAGGCCTGAGGGCTGCCGGTCACGATCTGGACGCGCTGGCCGATACGCTCATTCAGTCCTTCCTGCGCCATACCCTGCGCGACGGCTTTTTCCATGCCGATATGCACCCCGGCAACCTGTTCGTGGACCCGCAAGGTATGATCGTTGCCGTGGATATGGGCATTGCCGGGCGGCTGGGCAAAAAGGAACGTCGTTTCCTTGCAGAAATTCTCTACGGCTTCATCACCCGCGATTACATGCGCGTGGCGGAAGTGCATTTCGAAGCGGGCTACGTGCCCGGCCATCACGACATGGCAAGCTTTGCACAGGCGATCCGTGCCATTGGCGAGCCAATCCATGGGCAACCGGCAGAAACCATCTCGATGGGAAAGCTGCTGACGCTTCTGTTTGAAGTCACAGAACTGTTCGACATGGAAACACGGCCCGAACTCGTCATGCTGCAAAAGACCATGGTCGTGGTCGAAGGCGTGTCGCGCATTCTCAATCCGCGCTTCAACATGTGGAAGGCAGCAGACCCTGTCGTCAGCGCATGGATCAGGGACAATCTCGGACCAAAGCGCATTGTGACCGACATCAAGGATGGGCTGAAAGCCGCCGTGAAGCTTGCCGAAGCCGCCCCCGAGATCGCCGCGAAGACGGAAAAGCTGCATGCCGATCTGGTCTATATGAGCGAACACGGCCTGCGTTTCGATGCCAGCACGGCGGAAGCCATTGGCAAGGCGGAAGCGCGCCACACAAAATGGGGACGCGCCGCACTCTGGGTCATCGCTCTTACGCTGCTCTATATCGCCATCAGGATCAGTTAGAGCAATTCCAGCAAAAGTGGAAACCGGTTTTGCGTCCGGAATTGCGTCAAAACAAACAGATAGAGCGTTGAAGGTGAACCCGTGTTCACCGGAAGCGCTCTATGAAGCGAAGCTCTATCTGAGCTTCGTCTTCAGGGAGGCATCAGGGAAGCAGGTCGGGCGCAAGCCGTTCTTGGCCTGCCAGTCGCCGAGGGACCGGCGCGTCTTGAAGCCCGCCAGCCCATCCGCCTTGCCCACATCATAGCCCTTGGCGACCAGCGCTTTTTGCATGGACAGCACGTCCGAGCGCAACATGGAACCGACATCGCCCCATTTTGCCTGGAACGGCCCGGCACTATAGGCGATGCGATCTGCCAGATTGCCGATGAAGAGCGCATAGAGATCGGAGTTGTTATACTCCTTGATGACATAGAAATTCGGTGTCACCACGAATTCAGGTCCATTGCGGCCCGCTGGCACAAGCATCATTCCATCTGCGCTCAAATCATTGGCGGGAAAGGCTTTTCCAGAGATCCTGTTGATGCCAAGCTTGGCCCATTCTGCCACCGGGCGGGCAAGATCCGGCCCTTCCTGCGCACAGGATACAGCGTCCGGTATGGAAACTTCAAATCCCCAATCACGGTTGCGCTGCCAGCCGCGCGTGGAAAGATAGTTGGCGATGGATGCCAGCGTATCCGGCACGGAGTTCCAGATATCGCGACGGCCATCCCCATCGAAATCCACGGCATATTTCAGATAGCTTGAGGGCATGAATTGCGGCTGGCCGAGCGCGCCTGCCCATGAACCCATCATTCTCGACGCTTCAATATCGCCGCGCTCCACGATCTTCAGGGCGTCGATCAGCTCGACGCGGAACATGTCCTTGCGGGTGGATGTATAGGCTTTGGTGGCCAGCAAGTCGATCACGGCATTGGGCAGCTTTGCCCGTCCGAAACCGGATTCACGTCCCCAGACGGCAATCAATATATTGCCGGGAACGCCATATTTGGCCTCGATGCGCTTTAACGTTGCTGCATGGGTGGCCGCCAGCGAGCGCCCAGTTGCTGCCAGCCCCTGCAAACGCTGCTCGGAAAAATAGGCGCCGGGCGAGGAAAATTCCGCCTGACTTTGCGCCTGTTCCTTCGGTGGCTTCTGGCCGGGAATGACGAGATCGGGCAGTTTCCAGTTGATGGAAAGGCCTGAAAGTGCCGTCTCGATCGTGCTCTGCGAAATACCCGCCTTGCGCGCCTCGGGCCAGATTTCTTGCTTCAGCCACGCATTGAACTGCGCATCATATCTGGCAGCGGCAGCACCCGTCGGCACGGTTTGCGCCAAAGACGAACCTGCTGACAATGCGCAGAGGACCGCGGCAAGAACCGGGCCTGATATCGTGGAGCGCATGTGTATTCCTTTCAGATAAGGGTGCGGGCGCGCAATGCGGCGGTCAGCGTGCCCTCGTCCAGATAGTCGAGCTCTCCGCCAACCGGAACGCCATGCGCGAGCCGGGTGATCCTGACGCCGAGATCGTTCAGCCGGTCGGTGATGTAATGGGCCGTCGCCTGGCCCTCGACCGTTGCGTTTACCGCGATGATGAGCTCCTGAATACCGCCTTCGCTCACACGTTCGATCAAACCTTTGATATTGAGATCTTCCGGACCCACGCCATCGAGCGGGGAAAGCGTACCACCTAGAACGTGATAGGCGGTGTTCATGGCGCCTGAGCGTTCCAGCGCCCAGAGATCGGACACATCTTCGACCACGATGATGACCGTCTGGTCACGCCGGTCGTCGGTGCACACGGTGCAGGGGTCCATGGTGTCGACATTGCCGCAACGCGAACAGACCTTCACCTTGTCATAGGCATCGCCCATGGCGTGGCCCAGCGGCCCAAGCAACTGCTCTTTCTTCTTGATCAGGTGAAGTGCGGCGCGGCGCGCCGAACGGGGACCAAGCCCCGGCACTTTTGCCAGAAGCTGAATGAGTTTTTCGATTTCGGGGCCGGTGACTCGTTTTGCCATGAGCGCTTTCTACTGCATAAATGTCATAACGGGAATCACAAGCAGAAGGCATTCCATGAAAATACGCGCAGTCTGCCGGGGCGATGCAGAAGTCCTGCCCGGAAAAACCTCAAAGACCGGGATTTTCAAACACACTGTGCAGGGTGCAGTTCTCATCGATCAGGCGGGGATCGTCAGTGATGCCGTGCTGAACAAGAAACATCATGGCGGGCCGGATCAGGCCATCTACGTGATGGGCACCATTGATCTGGATTTCTGGTCACGCGAACTCGGTTTTACCGTCGAGCCCGGCTACTTCGGCGAGAACATCGTCATCGAAGGTCTCGACAGCGCCAAGATGAATGTGGGCGATCAACTGATGGCCGCCGAAGTGGCGCTGGAAGTCACCGCCGCCCGCATTCCCTGCGCAACGCTGTCTGCAAGGGTCGGTGATGCAAATTTCGCTCCCCGCTTCAAACAGGCGGGGCAGCCCGGCTTCTATTGCCGTGTGTTGACAGGCGGCATGATTGCGCCTGAGGAGACGGTCACCTTGACGCCTTATCAAGGCATCCAACTGCCCATCCCCGTCATCCTTCAACGCTTCAGGCCCCAAAACCTGTCGCAAGCGGAACGCGAGGCTTATCTCACCACACCGCTTGCCAGCCGTTTCCGGGCCATGCTGGAAGGCTGAGAGCGACTAGAACGGCAGCTTCATGCCGGGCGGGATTGGCAGACCGGCGGTGATTTCGCGGGTCTTTTCGGCTGTCACCGCTTCGGCGCGCTGCTTGGCATCATTGTGGGCTGCAACCAGCAGGTCTTCCAGAATTTCGACTTCGTCTTCCTTCAGCAGGGACGGATCGATCTTCACGCCGAGCAGCGAGCCTTTGCCGCTCATCTTGACCGTTACCAGACCGCCGCCGGATTTGCCTTCAACTTCGAGCGCAGAAATCTCTTCCTGCATCTTCTCCATCTTGGCCTGCATTTCCTTGACTTTGCCCATCATGCCCATGATGTCACGCATACGAAACTCCTGTCTTATTTAAAACTCAATGTCGTCGCCGGGAAGAATGTCACCTTCGCTCGACTCTGCCACGGATGGCGGCGCAATTTCCTCGATATCATCAGGCACCGGTGTCCGGATGCGCACATCGGTGATCTTCGCGCCCGGAAACTGCGCCATGATCGCGGCAACATCAGGGTCCTGCCTTGCATCGACCAGTCGTGCGTCCCGCGCATTGCCTTCGGCCTCAACGAGCGTGGCTTCGCCCTGTTCCTTGCTGAGGCTGATGAGCCAGTGGATACCGGTCCATTCCTTCAGCTTCACACCAAGCTCGCCCGGCAGTGAGCCCGGCGCGCCCTCGGCCAGCCGCATATCCATCCGGCCGGGTTCAAGCCGCACGAGTCGCACGAAATTGCGCACCAGCGCCTTCATGCGGGGATCGCGGTTCTTCGTGCAAAGATCGACCACATCCTGAAGGACATTGACCGGAACCTTAGGCTCTGGCCGTTCTTCCGTCTTTAGAGCGGCTACCTGCATATCCTGCGGGCGGCTGTCCGGCACGGCACGCAGCATGGCGGTCGGTTGCGGCGTAGTTTGTCGTTGAGGAGAAGCGTGAGCCGTTGCTACGGCTTGCGTGGATGAATAGGCGCGTGCACCGCCACCATTGCCAGAGCCGGACGGCGCTCCATTGCCCGAGCTACCGCCTTCACCATTGGAAAGCTCTAGGAGGCGACGGGCCGCATCTTCAGGCGCTGGCAGGTTGGCGGCGTGGGAAAGCCTGATCAGCACCATCTCGGCGGCACCGGCGGGGCGGGACGCATTTTCTGTCTCGGGAATGCCCTTCAGCAGCATCTGCCAGATGCGCGACAGGGTGGAAACCGCGATCGTATCGGCAAAGTCGGCACCGCGTGTGCGCTCCACCTCAGACAGGGATGGGTCGTCTGCCGCGTCGGGCACATATTTCATGCGGGTCACAAGATGGGTGAAATCCGCAAGGTCGTTCAGGACCACGACCGGATTGGCACCTGCCTCATATTGCCCGGTAAATTCTTCCAGCGCGGAGGCGACATCGCCCTTTACCACGTGGTGGAACAGGTCAACGATGCGGGCGCGGTCGGCAAGGCCGAGCATGCCGCGAACGGCGTCCGCCTCGACCCGCCCTGCCCCATGCGCAATGGCCTGATCGAGCAGCGACAGACCGTCACGGGCCGATCCTTCGGCTGCACGGGCAATCATCGCCAGCGCCTGCGGTTCGGCTTCAAAGCCTTCCTTTGATGCAATGGCGGTAAACAGGCCCACAAGATCGGCCGCGCTGATGCGGCGCAGATCGAACCTTTGGCAGCGCGACAGGACCGTGATCGGAACCTTGCGGATTTCGGTGGTCGCGAAAATGAATTTCACATGCTCCGGCGGCTCTTCCAACGTCTTCAGAAGACCGTTGAAGGCCTGCGTGGACAGCATGTGCACTTCGTCGATGATGTAGACTTTATAGCGCGCCGAGACGGGCCTGTAACGCACCTGTTCGATGATCTCTCTGATGTCATCGATACCCGTATGGGAGGCGGCGTCCATCTCGATCACATCAACATGGCGGCCTTCCATGATGGCCTGACAATGCTCGCCGGGAATGCGCAGATCAATCGTCGGCTTGTCGATCTCATCGGTCTTGTAGTTGAGCGCACGCGCCAGAATGCGCGCCGTCGTGGTCTTGCCCACACCTCTGACGCCCGTCAGCATATAGGCTTGCGCAATGCGACCGGTCTCGAACGCGTTGGTAAGCGTGCGAACCATCGGCTCCTGGCCAACCATTAGATCGGAAAAGTCTTTCGGGCGGTATTTGCGCGCCAGAACCCGGTAACCTGTACCCTGCTCTTTGGTCTGGGGCATATTGGTTCCGGTTTCGCTCATCGCCTCGCCAGTGATTGGGTGCTGCCCGCTATGTGGCCGAACTGGCCCGGCGAAACCTGAGCACGTCTTCAAAAAGAAAAAGGTGGGAGGCTGGCACGGCGACCCGTGCCTGGCTCGTTAGGGCTGCTTCCTTCCGGACCTGACCCGGTTGGCGAGTGGCTCGTCCACCACCAACCTCCCGGAGGCACATATCGGCAATAATAAAACCAAATGCAAGCCAAGCTGATAAAAAACTGCTATCACGACCAAAACAAATTGGGAGGACGCCTTGCACACATTCCGGCTTGACGAGAGACTGGCTCGCGACAGCGAACTGATTACCAAGCTGGGCCTGTGCCAATTACGCATTCAAAACGACAAACGCTGGCCGTGGCTGGTTCTCGTGCCGCAGCGAAACGATGTGAGCGAACTTTTTGAACTCACCCCGCTCGATCAGGCCATGCTGTCTTTCGAAACCAATCAGGTAGCGTCCGCCCTGAAAGAACTGACCGGCGCGACCAAAATCAATGTCGGAGCCCTTGGCAACATCGTGCGGCAACTCCATGTTCATATCATTGCCCGCACTGAGGGTGATCCATGCTGGCCAGGTCCAATCTGGGGGCAAGGCACGCCTGAGCCCTACTCCGACAATGACAGACACAATTTCATGAAAAAACTCGCCGGCGCACTCTGATGACATCAAGCAGCATTTTCACCACCAACGCTCCCCATCCCGAACCCAGCACGATGACAGCATTTTCCCAGAACGGTCTCGACCGTCTGGCGGAAAAACGCACGGAAGATTGCGTTATCGATGCCCTGAAGGTGGAAGGCACGCATCTTCTCGCCTTCTCCGGGTCAAAACTGATCCTGAAACATGACGATCAGGTTCTTGATCCCCTGTTTGCAGCCTATGAGCTGGCCGAGCTTGAGCCTTCATTCGATGACGCCATCCTCCTAGGTCACAAGGATAATGGTGAGCCACGCATCGCCGTGCCTGTCGGCATTGCGCCCGATGCTCTCGCCAGTCATTACAAGGCGGTGGATGCCCGCACTCTTTACCGTGACCAGCTGATTGGCGATGAGCTTCTTGGCGAGGTGGCGCAGGCCGTTGCGCTGATCAACTGGAACAGAGACAACCATTTCTGCGGGCGCTGTGGCGGCACGATGGAAACGCGCATCGGCGGTTACAAGCGCATCTGCGCGGCCTGCGAACACACCATCTTTCCGCGTACAGACCCCGTGGTCATCATGCTGACCATCGATATAGAGCGGGAATTGTGCCTTTTGGGCCGTGGCCCGCATTTCGCGCCCGGCATGTATTCCTGCCTTGCCGGCTTTGTGGAGCCGGGCGAAACCATCGAAAATGCCGTGCGGCGCGAAACACGCGAAGAGGCCAATATCGAGGTTGGCCGCGTGCGCTACCACGCCTCGCAGCCCTGGCCGATGCCGCACACGCTGATGATCGGCTGTTATGCTGAGGCGCTGAGCCGCGACATCACCCGTGACGAGGCCGAGCTTGAGGATTGCCGGTGGTTTACCCGTGAAGAAACAGAAGCGCTGTTGAACGCGACGTCTGCCGATGGCCGTCTACCGCCGCCGCGCGGCGCCATCGCGCAACGGTTGATGCGCGACTGGATCGATTGGGGCAAGGCCGTTGAGCAAGCTGACTGACGTTAGCCGAAGTTGAGCTTGCGGCGCATGGCGTGGCCCTTATAGACGCCGAGAATGCGGACCTTCTCCGAGAAGAACCGCAACTCGTCCAGCGCGTGGCGCACCGAGCCGTCTTCGGGATGGCCTTCAATATCGGCGTAAAACTGCGTCGCCACGAATTTCCCGCCCAGCTGGTAGCTTTCCAGCTTGGTCATGTTAATGCCGTTCGTCGCAAAGCCGCCCATGGCCTTGTAGAGCGCTGCCGGAATATTGCGGACATTGAAGACGAATGTGGTGACGATCACCTCATCCGGCGATGTCCGCTTCACCCAGCTCTCATCCCGCGACAGGACGACGAAGCGGGTGACGTTGTTTTCCGAATCCTCGACATTTTCGGCCAGAATCTCCAGCCCATAGAGATCGGACGCGAGCCGGGGTGCAAGGGCCGCCATACTGCGGTCGCCCAGCTCGGCAACGAGCTTTGCAGCCCCGGCGGTATCGCCCGCCACGACAGGCTTCCAGCCATTGGAACGAATGATCTTGCGGCATTGGCCAAGCGCGTGGATGTGGCTGTGAACCGTCTTGATCTCGTGCTTTTCAACACCCGGCAACACCATCAGCTGAAAGCGGATCGGCATGAAATACTCGCCGATGATGTGGAGGCGCGATTCAGGCAGAAGGTGGTGAATGTCGGCAACGCGCCCTGCAAGCGTGTTCTCGATCGGGATCATGGCGAGATCGGCCTCACCATTTTCCAGTGCGTTGAACGCATCTTCGAAGGTAGGGCATGGCAGCGGGTCCATATCCGGAAATACGTCACGGCACGCCATGTCGGAATTTGCGCCAAAGTCGCCCTGAAAGGCAATGCGGTTGCTGCTCATGATGATCAATCTATCTGTTGGCGAGAATTTCGCGGGCCTTATCCAGTTGCGCCTGGGTATCGACACCCAGCGGAACCGAGTTGACGATTTCCGCATCGATGCGCATGCCCGCTTCAAGCGCTCTCAACTGTTCGAGGCTTTCGCGCAGCTCCAGCGTCGATGGCTTGAGCGACACGAACTTCTCCAGCGCGGCGCGGCGGTAGGTGTAAAGCCCGATATGATGATAAAGCGGCCCCTGACCGTAAGGCGCTGTCGCACGGGTAAAATAAAGGGCGCGCAGCCGTGATGGGGAAATCGGGCTTCCGACGATCTTGACGATGCTCGGGTTCGTCTTTTCGTCCTCATCGGTGATTTCAACGGTCAGCGTCGCAATGTCGGTCGATGGGTTTTCCATCGGGCGAAGCGATGCACGGATGGTTTCCGGCTCGATGGTGGGCAGATCGCCCTGAACATTGATGATGAACTCGGCATTGCCGTCGGGATCGGCTTTTTGCAGGGCTTCAAAGATACGGTCGGAGCCGGACTGGTGATCGTCGCGGGTCATGGTCACGTCAAAACCAGCGTTCTTGACAGCCTCGAACACACGCTCGTCATCCACGGCCACAACGATTCGCTGCGCACCGGCTTCGCGTGCGCGCATAGCAACCTGAACGATCATCGGATGGCCGCCAATATCGGCCAGAGGCTTGCCAGGCAGGCGTGTGGAGGCCATTCGAGCCGGAATCAACACGACTGCCTTTTCAAAATTCCGATTATTCATCCAACACCCTTCAAATCCCGGCGAAAAAGTGGCAATAGGTCACGGTGCGGGGAGCATATTCAAGTTGCACGCGCTGTGCAAAAGCCATAGCTTTCGAGCAATTTCAAGATGTCCGTTTTATGCGAACGGTGTGAGGGAGCGCAAATCAATGAATTCACGTGTTAACATGGCGGTCGGCGCCCTCTTGGGCACGATCTTCGTCCTGATGTCGGTATCGATCGCGTCCGAGGGGATTTTCCACGCGCCGGCACCGGAAAAGGAAGGCTTCGCCATTGTTGCCGAAACGAGCGCTGATAGCGCTGCCGGTGAACCTGCGGCTGCTGCCACTCCTATTGCCAAGTTGCTGGCCAGCGCCGACGCTGCCAAGGGCGAAACCGTCTTCAAGAAATGTGCGAGCTGTCACACCGGGGAGAGCGGCGGCCCCAATAAAGTCGGCCCTAATCTCTTCGAGATTGTTAATCGCCCCATCGCCAGCCACGAAGGCTTCAGCTACTCGGCAGCTATGAAGGATTTCTCCAAGGGCGGCACCGTGAAGTGGGATTATGACCACCTCAGCTACTTCATTGAAGCCCCGAAGAAGCATGTTGCAGGCACGGCCATGGGCTTTGCAGGCATCAAGAAAGAAACCGAGCGCGCCGATCTCATCGCCTATCTAAGAACGCTCTCTGCCAGCCCGGCCCCGTTGCCGGATCCGAATGCGGCACCTGAAGTCATCAACTGATACAAGAAAAGCCCGGTTCGACCGGGCTTTTTGCTGTCTGGATGATTGTTTCGCAATTGACCGGGTCAGTTGCCCATCAGGATATCGAACAGGGTCGTCTGCTTGGGTGGAGCCTGTCTTTGCTGCCCACCACCACCGCCAATATCGGCTGGCGGTACCGGTCCGCCATCATAGGGCTGCTGCCGGGGAAACTGCTGGGATGGCGCATCGACCGGCGGATATTGTGGGTTGGAGGCTGTCTGGTCGCGCCCGACAGGGGCTGCCGGATAGTCTGGCGGCACCGGCGCCTGGCTGCCGCCCAATGCGTTGGAGATCATATCGGTCAGCGTTTGTGGCAGGGCTTCCGGCGCGTTGGCCATGGGCTGGCCAAGTTCGGGTTCACCATAGGTGCCAAGGCCGAAGAGCGGAGATGGCGAGAGGCCGGAATGGGCCGCCGTCATGAATTCCTTCCACGCCTTGGCTGGCAGGCCGCCACCCGTCACCTTTTTCATCGAGGTGCCGTCATCATTGCCGAACCAGACACCAGTGGTGAGCGTGCTCGTATAGCCCACAAACAAAGCGTCGCGGAAGGATTGCGTCGTGCCGGACTTGCCTGCCGCCTGCCAGCCTTTCAACTTCGCGGCCTTGCCCGTGCCTTCGTTGATGACGCCGGTCAGCATGCCGTTCATGGTCGCGGCAATCGCTTCGCTCAGCACCCGCGGCGGATTGTCGTATTTGTTCTCATAAAGAACCTTGCCATCCGGGTCGGTGATTCGCTTGACGATGTGCGGCGTCGCCTTGAAGCCGCCATTCATCATTGGCGCATAGGCCGAAGTCAGCTCCAGAAGAGACACTTCCGATGTGCCGAGCGCAATCGAGGCATTGGCTTGCAGGTCTGATTCAATGCCCATTCGATGCGCCACCTGGGCCACGCGATCCGGGCCGACTTCCATCACTAGCTGGGCGGCGATGGTGTTCAGCGAATTGGCGAGCGCCGTTGCGAGGGTGACTTCACCACGATATTTCTGATCGTAATTTTCCGGTGTCCACTTGCCGATCTTGACCGGTGCGTCGTTGCGCACAGAGTTCGGGGTCAGCCCATTTTCTAGCGCCGCAATATAGACGAAGGGCTTGAAGGCCGAGCCGGGCTGGCGCTTTGCCTTGGCGGCGCGGTTGAACTGGCTCTGCGAATAATCGGCACCGCCGACAATGGCGCGGATCGCGCCCGTGCCATCGATGGAAGCGAGCGCCGCCTGTGATGCGCCAAGCTTCTTGCCTTCGGTGCTCAACACATTGGACAGCGCCTTCTCGGCTTCTTTCTCCAGATCGAGATCAATGGTCGTGTCAACCACCAGATCCTGCTTGACGTCGCCCACCAGCATGCGGACTTCGTCCAGCACCATATCGGCAGCGTAATGCTCGGCACCTGACCAGAAACGCTTGGCCTTTGTCGGCGGCTGCGACATGGCCGTCTTGATTTCATCTTCGGTGATAAAGCCGACATCCTGCATGGATTGCAGCACGACCTGCGCACGCTCCTCGGCGGCCTGCGGATCACGGGCGGGCGAAAGGCGCGATGGCGCTTTCAGCAGGCCTGCCAGCAATGCGGCTTCGCCCAGATTGACGTCCCGGGCAGACTTGTTGAAATAACGGCGCGACGCCGCTTCCACACCATAGGCATTGGAGCCGAAATAGACGCGGTTCAGATACATCGCCATGATCTGATCCTTGGTGTATTTCTGCTCCAGCCAGAAGGCGAGCAGGACTTCCTGGATCTTGCGTTCAAGCGTGCGGTCTGGAGACAGGAACAGGTTTTTCGCCAGCTGCTGCGTCAGCGTCGAGCCGCCCTGCACGGTGCGACCGCTCAGGATATTGGTGAGGATGGCGCGACCAAGCCCCAGCGGGTCGATGCCGAAATGCGAATAGAAGCGCCGGTCTTCAATCGCCATCACGGCCTGCGGCAGGTAAGGCGACATATCCTCAAGCGCCAGCGCCTCACCGCCCGTCGTTCCACGATTGGCAAGAACCGAGCCATCCACCGCCACGATTTTCAGATTGGGCGGACGTTCGGGAATGGTCCAGCTGCTGGCACTGGGCATGCGCGCCGCATAATAGGCCACAATACCGGCAACGCCGATTCCACCCCATATGCCGAGCACGATGCACCAATAGGTGAAGGATCGGATGAAGCCCGTGATGCCGCCGCCACGCGATGCACGTGCGCTACCTCTTTCGCGGCGCGGTTTCGCCCGCTCACGCTTTTGCGGTTTTTCAGGCCCAGAACCGGACGCCTTTTTACCACCGCCCTTGGCACCATTGATCCGGTCGCCTTCGTTCAAGCGGAGGTCATCACCGGACTCGTGAAAATCTCCGAAAGAAGGTTCTACACGCTGGCCTGATTTACCGGGTCCTGCCATATGCGGGAAATTGCTCCGTGAACGAGGGGCGCGCCATGCGCGGTTGCGGGTGTTGGTTCTATCGAGATGAAGCTTAAATGCGGCGATTTAAGGTGGGGTTAAGCCAGGCTAAAGCCGGAACACCGCCATTATTGGCAGACATCAACCCATTGTGCACTCGTCAGCATCGCCATGCGCTCAGGCGTGATCACGACAGCCGAATTGGTTGCTCCCGCCGCAGGCACGACCTTGGCATGGTTCTTCAATGACACATCGCAATAGATCGGCAGTGCCGTTGGCAGTCCGAAAGGGCAGACGCCGCCAATCGGATGGCTGGTCACTTCAACCACCTCTTCACCGGCCAGCATGCGAGGCTTGGCGCCGAAATGGTCCCGGAATTTCCGGTTGTCGAGCCTTCTCGTGCCAGCGGTGACGAGGAGAAGAATGGTGTCGCCAGCTCGCAGGCAAATCGTCTTGGCAATCTGGTCCGGCTCCACCTTGTGTGCCAACGCGGCCAATTCCACCGTGGCGGAGCTCTCATCCGTCTCGATGACATCGATATCAGGCGCGTATGCCGCGAAATAGTCTCGAACGGATGCAATCGTCATGCGCAATCTTTAGGCGTTACCGCCCTTAAAATCAAGTATTCTAAAGAAAGCTATGCAAATCGCGCAATGCTGCGCTGCAATGTAAGGTCTGTTCTCCGTCAGAAATTATTGTATCTTCAAACCATCGAAGCGACGCACTCCTCCTCCCAGCGTCGCTAGATTGGACTGACAGCACTCCTCCTCCCAGTTGTCAGTCAGTATCAAGAACCCGGCGCACCTCCTCCCGCGCCGGGTTTTTGCTTTCTGGCATTCATTCAGTCCTGTCGCGCAATGCGACCCCACAGGCTTCGCTTATCAGGCGGTAAAGCCTGCTTTTTCTCGTCCTCATGCGTGTCAAACAAACTTGACTTATCCGCTTCGTCATTTTAGGTGTTTCGCCATCGATATTTGTTTGACGACCAGAGCTTCGGTGTCTTTATAGGCGCATACGACGATCTTTCCTTCAAAATCGAGAACACCCGCACTGACGTTCAGTGCACAAGTAATTTGCCAACGGAAGGAACATCGTTATGGCGACTGGTACAGTAAAGTGGTTCAACGCAACCAAGGGCTACGGCTTCATTCAGCCTGATGATGGCGCACAGGACGTGTTCGTACACATTTCTGCTGTTGAGCGCGCTGGCCTGAACGGCCTCAAGGATGGTCAGAAGATCACCTACGAACTGGTTCAGGATCGCCGCTCTGGCAAGATGTCTGCTGACAGCATCGTTGCTTCCTAATTGGAGCTTTCATCGGTCGTGAGACCGATGATGCAGACTTTAAAGGCCGGGTTTTCCCGGCCTTTTTCTATTTCGGCCTGACCTCATCCTCGCCCTGCGCTGTCATCCGTAGAGGAAATTTTCGATGGCGGCCTTGTAATCCGTGTGATGCCTTCCGATATACAGCTTCATGAGTGTTTCAGAATATTCTGAATATCTGGTCACAGATCGCAGGTTTGCAGTTCACGCGTTAACCAAAACTTAACCGAAGCAGCGCAAACATGTATAGGAAGACGCGAGAGACAACCAAGTGTTGTCGCCGCGCTGAAACACCAAGCCGTTTCTTGCACTTTGACCACGGATGTACTGGCACTGAAGCAAAAAACGGAATGAAAGGTCGGGCTTGCCCGGCCTTTTTGTTTTCAAGAGACTTCATCTCTATAAAGGCGCCACCCTTGTTTCGGGGCGGCGCCTTTTTTGTTACTTCACGCTCAGCGCCGACAGGATCCGCACCCAGGAGCGAATGCCCTTGTGGAAGGATTGCAGATCGTATTTTTCGTTTGGCGAGTGGATACGGTCATCGGTCAGGCCGAAGCCGATCATCAGCGAATCCATGCCCAGCATGGTCTGGAAGTCTCCAACAATCGGAATGGACCCACCCATGCCGATAACGACGGCGGGCTTTGCCCATTCGTCCGAAAGCGCGTTTTTGGCCTTCGTCAGCGCAGGCGAATCATAGGAAAGCTGGATCGCAGGCGAGCCGCCATGTTCATGGAAATCCACCGAGCAATCTGCCGGGATCTGCGAGCGCACATAGGCGCGGAAGCTTTCGCGGATGGCTGCCGGGTCTTGGCTGCCCACCAGACGGAAGGAGACCTTGGCGGAAGCCTTGGCCGCGATCACCGTCTTGAAGCCCTCTCCGGTGTAACCGCCGGTAATGCCGTTCACCTCGGCCGTCGGGCGTGCCCAGGTCAGCTCCAGAACCGACCGGCCCTTTTCGCCTGCAGGAACGGACAAGCCGACGCCGCCCAGAAAACCTTCCGCCGTCAGGCCGAGATTGTCCCAGGATGCCTTGATGTTGGACGGTGTTTCTTCAACACCATCGTAGAAACCTGCAAGCGTGACCTTGCCGGTCTCGTCATGCAATCCAGCGAGAATCTTCGTCAAGATATGGATGGGGTTGGCAGCCGCACCACCAAACAGACCGGAGTGAAGATCACGATCGGCGGCGGTGACGACGATTTCCTCGCCGACCAGACCGCGCAGAGCCGCAGCAATGGCAGGCGTTTCCGTGTTCCACATGCTGGTGTCGCACACCAGCGCATATTCCGCCTTCAGCTCGTCTGCATTGGCATCCAGGAATGGCTTCAGCGATGGCGAGCCGGATTCTTCTTCACCCTCGAACAGGATGGTGATGCGCAGCGGCAGCGAGCCGTGCACCTGCTTGTAAGCCCGACATGCTTCCACGAAGGTCATCAACTGACCCTTGTCGTCGGATGTGCCACGGCCCGTCATGACCTTGCGGCCGCCGCCAATGTCTTTCAGTGCAGGTTCGAACGGGTCATTTTCCCATAGCTCGATCGGGTCCACTGGCTGGACATCATAATGGCCGTAAAACAGCACATGCGGCGCATCCGGCTGCGCACCGTCATGATGGGCAACGACCATGGGATGGCCAGCAGTGTCTCTGATCGAGGCATCGAAACCGATCGTCGTCAAATCACGCACCAGCCATTCGGCGGCCTTGCGGCATTCAGCCTTGTAGCTCGGGTCTGTCGAAATCGACTTCAGACGAACGAGTTCGAAAAGTCTGTCGAGGCTGGCTGTGAGATTGTCGTCAACCGCCGAGAGAACGGGGGATATGTCTGTCATTACGCGATCCTGTCATGCGAAGATTGCCGCAGGATAAAGCAAAGCGGCTCATGGATCGAGCCGGAAAATCATTTCATGCCTTCGCGTTTTGTCATGCTTTCGCGTCTGGCGCTTTCCCAGCCTTGATGGCCCGGCTCATATATTCCAGAAGAAGGTGACGCTCGAACCTCAGAAAGCCCGAGAGAATCGCGTCATCCGTCGCCATGGATGCGGAAATGGCGGTTTCTTCCAGCCCCCGCCCCTTGGCCGTCAGCTCTATGATCTGGGCGCGCCGGTCACGCGGGTGTGGCTTTCGCTCGATCAGCCCGTCGCGTTCCATGCGGGCCAGCGTGTTGGCAAGCGTTGCCTGCTCCACATCGACACGGTCCAGCAATTGCCGCTGCGTCAGCCCGTCTTCGCTCCACAGCTCCAGTAACACGGGAAATTGCCCTCGCGAGAAGCCAAGCGTCCGGGCACGTGCATTCAGCGCCGACGAGAAGGTCTTTGCCAATTGAGCCGAAAGATAGGTGGCCGAATCGTTTCGTGAAAAACGCATATCTTCGTTTCCGGGGTCGCAGACGGCAGTCATCCGCAATGTCCATTTCCCCAGGGTAAATGCGCAGGCTTTCGCGAAACATGTGCGCAGACCCGGCCTGAACGGCGGCATAAAAAAACGCCATGGCCGGGAGGGGACAGCCATGGCGTTTATGTTGAAGGACAAAGGCCCGGAGAGGGGGGATAGGCCTTTGTCCGGTCTGACGCGGCGGGGGACGAGCCTGCAATCAGACTACGGCGTGATCAGTCGCCGTCGTTAAAGAAATGAGGCTCCAAATGAGGCTTTTCAAGGGAAGCCAGGATTACAAATTTGTAACGTTCTGGTGAAGATGGCGGGCGGTTTCAGGGCGCTCGGAAACAGTGGGTTGCCGGTCTAAAAGGTTAACTTTGTCTGGACGGCACCCATGGCCCACGCTATCCATGCTTCCCATGAAAAAAGGCGATCACCTCTTCCTCGTAGACGGCTCCGGTTTCATTTTCCGGGCGTTCCATGCCATCCCCGCGCTCAACCGCAAATCGGATGGCTTGCCGGTCAATGCCGTCTCAGGTTTCTGCAACATGTTGTGGAAGCTGTTGAAGGATGCCCGCAACACAGATGTGGGGGTCACGCCCACCCATTTCGCTGTCATTTTCGACTATTCCTCGAAGACGTTCCGCAACGAGCTTTACGATCTCTATAAGGCCAACCGCTCGGCCCCGCCGGAAGATCTGGTGCCGCAATTCGGCCTGATCCGCCAGGCGACCCGCGCCTTCAACCTGCCCTGCATCGAGACCGAAGGTTTTGAGGCAGACGATATCATCGCAACTTACGCCCGTCAGGCAGAAGCCATCGGAGCTGACGTTACGATCATTTCGTCGGACAAGGACCTGATGCAGCTCGTCAGCGCCAATGTGCATATGTATGACGCGATGAAGGACAAGCAGATCGGCGTTCCCGATGTGATCGAGAAGTGGGGCGTGGCGCCCGAAAAGATGATCGACCTGCAGGCCATGACCGGTGACTCCACCGATAATATTCCCGGCATTCCCGGCATTGGCCCGAAGACGGCGGCGCAATTGCTGGAGGAATACGGCGATCTCGATACGCTTCTGGCCCGCGCAGGCGAAATCAAGCAGCAGAAACGCCGCGAAAACATCATCGCCAATGCCGAGCTGGCCAGACTGTCGCGCCAGCTCGTGGCTCTGCGCACCGATGTGCCGCTGGAAATGGCGCTCGATGCCCTGACGCTGGAGCCGCAGGATGGGCCCAAGCTCATCGCCTTCCTGAAGGCCATGGAATTTACCACGCTGACACGGCGCGTTGCCGAAGCAACGGGGGCGGATGCAGCCGTCATCGACGCCGCCCATGTGGCTGTCGAGCGCGGGGCGCTTGCTCGCGGTCCTGATCTGGATGCCGCAGGCGCGGCCTCGACTGACCAGCCGATTTCGCTCGATGAAAGTGCAGTCGGGATACCCGGCATCGCATCGAAAATGGAAGGCACCTCGCCTGCGGGCCTCGCATCCTCACGCGAAGCGATCTTCTCCGCATCCAAGATCGATACGACCTCCTACCAGACCATTCGCACCGTCGAGGAGCTGGACCGCTGGATTGCCATGGCGCGGGAAACCGGCGTCGTGGCGTTTGACACGGAAACCACATCGCTTGATCCCATGCAGGCGCAACTGGTCGGCTTTTCGCTGGCCATTGCTGATAATGGCAAGGATGCCAGCGGCGCCAATATCATTGCCGCCTATGTGCCGATGAGCCACAAGACCGGCTCCGGCGGCGATCTTTTCAGCGATGGCATCAAGCTTGCCCCGGACCAGATCCCGTTCAACGATGCGCTTGACCGGTTGAAGCTGCTGCTGGAAGATCCTGCCATCCTCAAGGTCGCGCAGAACCTGAAATACGACTACCTGCTGGTGAAGCGCCTTGGCATCACCATGCAGAGCTTTGATGATACGATGCTCATGTCCTACGTGCTGGAAGCGGGCAAGGGCCTGCACGGCATGGATGCCCTGTCTGAACGGTGGCTGGGCCACACTCCGATTGCCTATAAGGATGTGGCGGGTTCCGGCAAATCCGGCGTGACCTTCGACTTTGTCGATATCGACAAGGCCACCGCCTATGCCGCCGAAGATGCAGATGTGACCCTGCGGCTCTGGATGGTGCTGAAGCCGCGCCTTGTCGCTGACAGGCTGACGACGGTCTACGAGCGGCTGGAGCGCCCGCTTCTTCCGGTGCTGGCCGCCATGGAAGAGCGCGGCATTACCGTTGACCGGCAGATCCTGTCGCGCCTGTCGGGCGAGCTTGCACAAAAGGCAGCCGCCTATGAAGACGAGATTTACGAGCTTGCCGGCGAGAAGTTCAATGTCGGCTCTCCCAAGCAGCTGGGCGATATTCTGTTCGGCAAGATGGGCTTGCCCGGTGGCTCCAAGACCAAGACCGGGCAATGGTCGACATCAGCTCAGGTTCTGGAAGATCTGGCCGCCGAAGGTGCTGAATTTCCCCGCAAGATCGTGGACTGGCGCCAACTGACCAAGCTGAAATCCACCTATACGGATGCCCTTCCCGGCTATGTTCACCCGGAAACGAAACGTGTGCACACCTCCTACTCGCTGGCGTCCACCACCACAGGCCGCCTGTCGTCGTCAGAACCGAATTTGCAGAATATTCCGGTGCGAACAGCCGAAGGCCGCAAGATCCGCACCGCCTTCATCTCGACGCCCGATCACAAGCTCCTGTCTGCCGATTACAGCCAGATCGAGCTTCGGGTTCTGGCGCATGTCGCCGATATTCCTCAGCTGCGAAATGCCTTTGCCGAGGGCATCGACATTCATGCGATGACGGCGTCGGAAATGTTCGGCGTTCCAGTAGAAGGCATGCCGTCTGACGTGCGCAGACGCGCCAAGGCGATCAACTTCGGCATCATCTACGGCATTTCGGCCTTCGGCCTTGCCAATCAGCTGGGCATTGGCCGCAGCGAAGCTGGCGATTACATCAAGAAATATTTCGAGCGCTTCCCCGGCATCCGCGATTATATGGACAGCACCAAGACCTATGCCCGCGACATGGGCTATGTCGAAACCATCTTCGGTCGCCGCATCCATTACCCCGAGATCCGGTCATCCAACCCGTCAGTGCGCTCCTTCAACGAGCGTGCGGCCATCAATGCGCCCATTCAGGGTTCGGCTGCCGATATCATCCGCCGGGCCATGATCCGCATCGAACCGGCGCTGGAAAAGGCCAATCTCTCGGCACGTATGTTGTTGCAGGTGCATGACGAATTGATCTTCGAGGTCGAGGACGGCGAAATCGACAAGACGCTGCCCCTCGTCGTGTCCATCATGGAAAATGCGGCAATGCCCGCCATCGACATGCGCGTGCCTTTGAAGGTGGATGCCCGCGCCGCCACCAACTGGGACGAGGCGCACTGATCCAGAGGGTGTCATCGGCGTGTCGCGTGCCGGGCGTAGGTGAAGCTGCCTTACCCCCAGGGAGCTTCAAGCATCATGCACGCACCGTTCGTTTCACCCGCGCTGACCATCTTCTCCACCGCTCATAACGATCTGCCACCACGCCATCTCGGCACCCGGTTCGATATGAGCGGCACGTTCCTGCATGAGCCCGGCAATACGGTCGTGTGCCATCTGGTGGAAGGGTCGCGAACGCAGCATGCCATCGTCAAGGCCCGTCAGCGCATTCTGGACATGCCGCAGGCCTCAAGCCATCTGGCCTTTACCCCTGTTTCCAGCCTCCATATGACGGTGTTTCAGGGCATTATCGAGTATCGCCGCGACTGGCCCTTCTGGCCAAGGGAAATGCCTGCCACGGCATCCATCACCCAGATGACGGAGTATTATCTCGAAAAGCTCGAGGGCTTTGCAAGGCTTCCGGCCTTCGCCATGCAGGTCAAGGCCGTCACGCCGAACGGGCTGACGCTTTGCGAAGCAACCGCCGAAGATGACAGGATCATCGCCGCGTGGCGCAATGCCTTTGCCGAGGTCTTCGGCTACCGGCATCCCGATCACGACACTTACGAATTTCATATCACCTTCGCCTATGTCATCCGCTGGTTCGATCCGGCCAGCCTGCCCATGTGGCAAAGAACACTGGATGAATGCCTTGAGGAGCTGCGCTCCGAAGTGCCCGTTCTTGAGATGCGGCCACCGGCATTTTGTGAATTCGACGATATGAAGCATTTTGAGGAATTGATGGTTTTTGAACCGGGGTGATGCTATGGAGTGAAATCCGTCGCAGGGATCCATCGTCTCGAATCAGGCATTTTTGAAAAATTATGCGCCGGGGCTGGTCAAAGCTCCGGGAGGCATGTATAAGCGCGCCAAATTTCCGAATAAAGAAACATGACATCAGGCCCTTGTTCTGGCTGGTTCGCGTGTTTCGCCGCTGAATTGGAGTTACACAAATGGCAGTACCTAAGAGAAAAACAAGCCCGTCCAAGCGCGGCATGCGTCGTTCGGCCGATGGCCTGAAGTCGGCAACCTACGTTGAAGACAAGAACTCCGGCGAACTTCGCCGCCCACACCACATCGACCTGAAGACAGGCATGTACCGTGGCCGTCAGGTTCTGACACCAAAGGAAAGCGCATAATTTCTGCGCATTCTACCGTTTTCGAGAAAGCCGGCCTTTAGGTCGGCTTTTTTGTTTCAGGCACCTGCCTCTCTCGCGCCAACGAAAATATGCGCGGCCTGATGTTTCCATTTGCGCCTGAATGGCTCTAGAGTTCTCCATGGGAGCAGGCTTGATAAGTCTGGATGTGGAGGGAATAGACCGGTGAAATATCGCTGGATCGGCATTGTGCTTGTATGCCTCAGCCTTGGCGGCATTGCCTTGACCCGGGGAAGCGATCTGGTCGCAGAGAGCTATTTCGATGAGGTGGCGGCACAGGGCGGCACGACGCTGCGGCTGGCGGTCTCGGCTCTTGGCGGGCATCTGAGCCGTTATGAGCCCCTGCCCGCCTTGATGGCGGATCATGATGATATAGAGGAGCTTGTCGCCCATCCGCAGGATCAGGCCTTGCGGCTTCGCGCCAATATCTACCTGAAATCCATCAACGACCTGCTGAAATCCTCCGACATCTACATCATGACGCTGGATGGCGAGACGATTGCCGCCAGCAATTATGATGGTCCGGCGAGCTTCGTCGGCCAGAATTTCAGCTACCGTCCCTATTTTCAGGATGCCGCGAAAGGTCAGCAATCCAAGTTCTTCGCGCTGGGCACAACCTCGCACAAGCGCGGCTATTATTTCGCCTCCCCCATTCTCTTCAAGGGAGAGATCAAGGGCGTCATCGTCTTCAAGGTGGATATTGAAGGCATCGAGGCATCCTTCGGCAATGGCGAGAACCGGATTTTCGTCAACGATCCCGAAGGCATCATCTTCATGACGGGCACGCCGGAATGGCTCTACGCTGCCATCCAGCCACTGACGCCGGACCGGATAGCCCGCACGGAAGGCTCGCGCCGCTATGCCGATGCCAACCTCACGCAGCTTGACCTGACTCGCAGCACCTTCGGCACCCACGACCTGATGACCATCCGCGAAGGCCAATCCGAGCGCGAGTATATCTTCCTTTCCCAGCCGATGCCCGACGCTGGCTGGACGGTGAATGTGCTGATGGACACCAGCTCCGTGCGCACGCAGGTGCAGACGACCATGATCGCCATCATGCTGTGCCTCTGCCTTGCAGGCGCTGTCATCGCCGCCATGCTGCAACGGCGCAAGCGGCTTCAGGACCGGCTGGTCCACCAGGCAGAAGCGCAGGCTGAACTGGAGCGGCGGGTGGAAGAGCGCACCGCAGATCTCGCCCGCGTCAATGTCGACATCAAGCATGAAATTGCCGAGCGGCGGCAGACCGAAAAGCGGCTGCGCAAAACCCAGAAGGATCTGATCCAGGCTGGCAAGCTTGCCGCACTGGGCCAGATGTCCGCTGCCCTTTCCCATGAGTTCAACCAGCCTCTGGCCGCCGCCAAGACCTATGCGGAAAGTGCCTCGCTGCTGATCGAGCGCGGCAGGGTCAGCGAAGCCTCGGATAATCTGAAGCGCATCTCGGTGCTGATTGATCGCATGGCCGCCATCGGCAAGCATCTGCGCAATTTCGCGCGCAAGCCCAACGAAAAGCTCGGCCCCGTGCCGCTTGATGCCGTGATCAGCGACACGCTGGAGATCGTTAATGCGCGACTAAAGGCAGCGGATGCGGATTTGAGCGTTGATTTAGGACCGGTGCCTCTTCAGGTGAAAGCCGGTCCCGTGCGGCTTCAGCAGGTTCTGGTCAACATCATCTCCAACGCCGCTGATGCCGTGGAAGGACTTGAGGACCGCCGCATCGATCTTGTCGCCCGTCAGGATGGTGCCAAGATCATCCTCTCCGTTTCAGATCACGGCCCCGGCGTGCCTGCCGCGATCATGGAGCGCATTTTCGATCCGTTCTTTTCCACCAAGGGCGTGGGCAAGGGGTTGGGCCTTGGGCTTTCCATCTCCTACAATATCGTCAAGGATTTCGGTGGGCGTCTGAGTGTCACCAATCTGGATGAAGGTGGTGCGCGGTTTGATATCGAGCTGGATGCCGAAGTGCCGATGGAGATTGCTGCCGAATGACCACGTCCCGCGTTTTGCTGATCGATGATGAAGAGGATTTGCGGCTTTCGACCGCACAGGCGCTGGAGCTTGCCGGTCTGGATGTCGTCACCGTCGATAATGCCGACCATGTATTCGAGCTGATCGGCTACAGCTTCGATGGCATCATCGTCAGCGATATCCGCATGCCGGGCATGGATGGCATGACGCTGTTGCAAAAGGTGCGCGAGCTGGATGCGGAAATTCCCGTCATTCTCGTCACCGGCCATGGCGACGTGCAGCTTGCGGTCAGCGCCATGCGCAATGGCGCCTACGACTTCATCGAAAAGCCGTTTAGCGTCCAATATCTGGCTGGCATCATCAAGCGGGCGATAGACCGACGTTCGCTGGTTCTGGAAAATCGCCGCCTGCGGGCCGTCGCTGGCAAGCGGGATGATCTGGAAACCCGCCTGCCCGGTCGCACCCAGGTCATGGTGGATCTGCGCTATCGCATCCGGGCCATTGGTGCGGCTGATGCCGATACGCTCATCATCGGTGATACTGGCGCTGGCAAGGAAGTCGTTGCGCGTGCGCTTCACGATGTCAGCGCCCGCGCAGACAAGCCCTTCGTTGCCATCAATTGCGCAGCGCTGCCGCAGCACCTCATCGAGAGTGAATTGTTCGGCCATGAGGCCGGCGCATTTCCCGGCGCGCTTCGGCCTCGCTATGGCAAGTTTGAACATGCCCGTGGTGGCACGGTGCTTCTGGATGAAATCGGCTCGATGCCCTTTGACATGCAGGGCAAGCTTTTGCGCGTGTTGCAGGAGCGTACGATCACCCGCCTTGGCTCCAACGAGACCGTGGAGCTCGATGTGCGCTTCATCGCCACCAGCAAGGCGGACTTAGCGCAGGAGGCGCTGGCGGGTCGCTTTCGGCAGGATCTGCTCTATCGGCTCAATGTCGCAACCGTGCATGTGCCATCGCTCGCGCAGCGCCGCGCCGATATTCCGCTGCTCTTCCTCCAGCTGGTGCGCGAGGCCGCGGCGCGCTATGGCCGCGATGATCTCGATGTCCCCTCCGATATCGTCTCGGGCCTCTCCATGCGCGACTGGCCCGGCAATGTGCGGGAGCTTCGAAATGCGGCAGACCGGCTTGTGCTGGGACTGGATGGCAGCATCTCGGACGGGCCGCAGACGGTGTCGGAAAACCCGGCCAGCCTCCCGGACAAAGTCGCCGAGTTCGAAAAATCCATTCTGGCGCGGGCCATCACAGCGCATCGGGGCAATCTGAAAGCCGTCTATGAAACGCTCGGAATATCGCGCAAGACACTCTATGAGAAAATGCAGAAATATGCGCTGATCAAACAGGGTGCTGATGGTGAAGACCTGAAAACCCTGTCTTGACGGCAGCGGTTGAGACCATGGGCGGATTTCCACCCATGCACCCTGCCTCATGTTTCGATTTCCACCCATTGAGGCCGAAATAAGACGGGTTTTGTGACGGTTGTTCTGCGCCGCCATTGCGCGCGCACAAGCTCCCATTTCAAAATGCATCACCCCGACCGACCGCAAGAGGAGTGCGCCGGTCGATGAGGCCATATTTCATCGGGAGGAAAAGATGAAAATTCTCAAGACCGTCACAGGTGCCGTGGCTCTTGCTGCCGTATCGCTGTTTGCCTTGTCCGCCGCTGCCCAGACCTACCCGCAGCGCAACATCACCATGGTCGTTCCCTTCTCCGCCGGTGGCCCGACGGATACGGTTGCCCGCCTTGTGGCTGAATCCATGTCCAAGGATCTTGGACAGCAGATCATCGTGGAAAATGTTGGCGGTGCCGGTGGCACGCTGGGTGCTGGCCGCGTTGCCGCCGCTGATCCGGATGGCTACACCGTTCTTCTCCACCATATCGGCATGGCCACCAGCGCCACGCTTTACCGCAAGCTGGCCTATAACACGCTCGAAGCCTTCGATTATGTCGGCCTCGTCACCGAAGTGCCGATGACCATTCTGTCGCGCAAGACGCTTGAGACCACAGACCTCAAGGGCCTCATCGAATACGCCAAGGCCAACAAGGACAAGGTCACTGTTGCCAATGCCGGCATCGGCGCTGCGTCGCATCTCTGCGGCATGCTGTTCATGAGCGCTATAAAGACCCCGCTCGTGACAGTGCCTTACAAGGGCACCGGCCCTGCAATGACTGATCTTCTTGGCGGTCAGGTCGATATCATGTGCGACCAGACCACCAACACCACCAAGCAGATTCAGGGCGGCACGGTCAAAGCTTACGCCGTTACCACGCCGAAGCGCCTGGATGTGCTGCCAAACGTGCCGACCTCGGCTGAAGCCGGTCTGCCGAACTTCGAAGTGGGTGTCTGGCATGGCGTTTATACGCCAAAGGGCACACCTGCCGCTGTCAATGAGCGCCTGTCCAAGTCGCTTCAGGTCGCGCTGAAAGACCCCAATGTCGCAGCCCGCTTCGCGGAACTCGGCACCACGCCGTCTTCAGAAACAGATGGCACGCCTGCGGCGCTGAAGGCAAAGCTGGAAAGCGAAATCACGCGCTGGAAGACGGTCATCGAGGCCGCTGGCCAGTACGCCGACTAAGCCTGCTCTCAAGCACTCAACCGGTGGCCTCATGGCCGCCGGTTTTCACTCGTCAGCGGGGAACCAACAGATGAAATCACGATCATTCGATGCAACAGAGGCGATCTGTGGCGCCGTCTTCATTCTGCTCGGCATTGTCTTTGCCTGGCAATCCTATGGGCTTGAGCTGGGAACGGCGTTTCGCATGGGGCCGGGATATTTCCCGCTGGTGCTGTCGCTCATTCTCGTCGGCCTCGGCACACTCATTTTTCTGCGGGCAGGCAAGGTGCAGGGAGAGCCGCTCGGTGCCATCGCATGGCGCGGCATCTTCCTCATTCTGCCTGCGCCGATCTTCTTCGGCATGACGGTGCGGGGCTTGGGCTTCGTGCCTGCCCTGTTCATCAGCGCGCTGATTGCATCCTTTGCATCGCATAAGATGAACCCGCTGATGGCCGTCATCCTGTCGGTTGGCATCACCATCTTTTCCGTCGCAGTCTTCGACTACGGTCTAGGCCTGCCCTTCCAGCGCTTCGGCCCCTGGCTCAATTTCTGAGGTGCATGATGGAACTGTTCAGTAATCTCGCGCTTGGTTTTTCCACCGCAACCTCTATCGATAATCTGTTCTTCTGCTTTATCGGGGTCATCCTTGGAACATTGATCGGCGTTTTGCCGGGCATCGGTGCCACGGCAACCATTGCCATGCTGCTGCCCATCACCTTTCAGCTGGAACCGGTCTCGTCGCTCATCATGCTCGCCGGTATCTATTACGGTGCGCAATATGGCGGCTCGACCACGGCGATCCTCATCAACATGCCGGGCGAATCCTCTTCTGCCGTCACCGCCATCGATGGCTACCAGATGGCGCGCAAGGGCAAGGCTGGCGTGGCGCTTTCGGTCGCAGCCCTTGGCTCCTTCTTTGCCGGTTCGGTCTCGACCTTTCTCGTCGCCATCTTCGCGCCGCCGCTCACAGCCATCGCGCTGGAGTTCGGTGCCGCCGAATATTTCTCGCTGATGGTCGTTGGCCTTGTCTCCTCCATTGCGCTGGCACACGGCTCGATCATCAAGGCCCTGGCCATGGTGGTTCTCGGCCTGCTGCTCGGTCTGGTCGGCACGGATATCTATAGCGGCACGCCCCGCTTCACGCTGGGTATCCGCGAATATGCCGATGGCCTGAACTTCGTGGCGGTTGCCGTTGGTGTGTTCGGTATTGCCGAAATTCTGCGAAACCTCGAAAGTGAAAAGACCCGCTCCGTCTTGATGGCAAAGGTCAGCGGCCTTCTGCCCAGCAGGCAAGAGTTCAAGCAGATGGTCGGCCCCGTTCTGCGCGGCACGGCCATCGGCTCGGCGCTTGGCATTCTGCCGGGTGGTGGTGCCATTCTTGCGGCTTTTGCATCCTACACGGTGGAAAAACGTGTGTCCAAGCATCCGGAAGAGTTTGGCCATGGCGCGATTGCCGGTGTGGCTGGGCCAGAATCCGCCAACAATGCAGGCGCGCAGACATCCTTCATTCCGCTGCTCACGCTTGGCATTCCTGCCAACCCCGTCATGGCGCTGATGATTGGTGCGATGATCATTCAGGGCATCGTTCCCGGTCCCAATGTCGCCACCGAGCAGCCTGCGCTGTTCTGGGGCATCATTGCCTCCATGTGGATCGGCAACCTGATGCTGGTGGTTCTCAACCTGCCGCTCATCGGGCTGTGGGTGAAGCTGCTGACCATCCCATACTATGTATTGTTCCCGATCATCATGGCCTTCTGCGCCATCGGGGTCTACAGCGTCAATTCCAACGTCTACGACCTCTATGCCGTGGCCTTCTTCGGGTTGATCGGCTATGCGCTGGTGAAGCTGCGCTGCGAACCCGCACCGCTTCTGCTCGGCTTCGTGCTGGGGCCGTTGCTGGAAGAAAACCTGCGGCGGGCGATGATCCTGTCGCGTGGCGATGCGACGACCTTCGTCACCCGCCCCATCAGCGCAACGCTGCTGCTGATTGCCGTGGCTGTCCTCGTCGTCGTCTTCCTGCCAAGCGTCAAGAAGAAGCGCGAAGAGGTCTTCCAGGAAGAAGACTGATCGCTCACCCATCGTCTGAAACACGCAAAGGCCGGGCATCACGTCCGGCCTTTGTCTTGTCTGCGGGGCACAAAGCTGGCAAAGCAATGCGTAACTCAAGAGGTGATCATGGCTGACGACAGCGAAAACCGTATCATTGCGCTCGAAGAAACCGTGGCGCATCAGGCGAAAACCATCGAAGAGCTTTCCGATCAGCTGACCGAGCAGTGGAAAGTCGTGGAGCAGACACGCGCCAAGCTGGACCGGCTGACCGACCGGTTCCTGAACCTTGAGGAGCAATCGCTCGAGGCCCCCGCCATCACAAAGCCCCCACATTACTAATTTGCATTACTAAGGAGAGCGCCGTGCCGCCTGATCGCTCCGAGACGCTTGTTTCCGATATCATGACATTCTGGAAAGAGGCCGGACCGGAGAAATGGTTCGACAAGGACGCGCAGTTCGACGCAACCTTCCATGACCGTTTTCGCGATGCGCATTTTGCTGCTGCCAGACGCGCTCTGGAAGCATGGCTTGAGGGCCCCGAGTGTAGTCTTGCGCTTCTCCTGCTGCTGGATCAGTTTCCGCGCAACTGCTTTCGCGGCACCGCGCATATGTATGCCACCGATCCGCTCGCGCGGCTCTATACGCAAGAGGGCCTTCAGCGCGGCCACGACATGACGATAGATCCCGAGCTTCGGATTTTCTTCTATCTTCCGCTCATGCATTCGGAAGAGCTGGAAGATCAGCAATTGTGCTGCAAGCTGTGTGAGCCCTTGGGCGAACGCTACATGCCCTTCGCCATCGAACACCGGGACATCATCGAACGGTTCGGCCGCTTCCCTCATCGCAATGATATTCTTTTGCGAGAGAGCACCGAAGAAGAGCGCATCTTTCTGGAAGAAGGCGGGTTTTCCGGCTGAGAAAACTTGACTGAAATCAAACAGCCTGTGCCTTGATCCGGCTATGTCTCAACTCTCATCTGGAGCATGACATGTCGACAATTCTGGAATTTACTGGTGCCATTCTGCTGCTGTTGCTAACGCCTGGCCCAACCAACACATTGATGGCGCTGGCTGGGTATTCGCGCGGCGTGGCGCGCGCCCTGCCCATGATCTTCGCCGAGTGCGTCGGCTATCTCGCCATCATAATACCCGTCGCCGTTGTGGCCGCGCCCTTTCTGGCCGCCCACCCGGCCCTTCTGCTTGCTGCCAAGATCAGCGCCAGCCTCTGGGTGCTCTATTTGAGCTATCGCCTATGGTTCAAGGGCGTGGCAGAGCAGGACGCAGCTGAGGTGACGGCTCGAGATATTCTGGTGACGACCATGCTCAATCCCAAAGCACTGATCATCGCCATCGTTATCATGCCGCACGGCCCTATTGCCGAGTTGCTTCCGTGGCTTGGCCTGTTTGCAGGTCTGGTGGTCTTTGCTGCATCGGGCTGGATCAGCCTTGGCCATTTCCTCGCTAAGGGCAAGGCTGTTCGACTGCACCCTGAAGCCATCCAGCGCATTGCCGCCACCTGCCTTTTCGCCTTTGCCGCTCTTCTTGCCGCCGCATCCCTTCGCGCCATGGCATAAAAAAACCGCGCATCCTTTCGAATGCGCGGCTTTTCCAAATACGATCATCTCCAGCTATCAGCCGTCGAAGAATTCCTTCATCCGGGCAAAGAAGCCAGCGGATTCAGGGTTGTTTTCCTTGGACGACAGCGTCTCGAATTCCTGTAGCAATTCGCGCTGGCGTTTCGTCAGCTTCTGCGGCGTCTCGATCTGAATCTGGATGTAGAGATCACCCTGCTGCGCAGAACGCAGTACAGGCATGCCCTTACCCTTGAGACGGAACTGCTTTCCGGCCTGTGTGCCTTCCGGCACCGTCACGCGAGACTTGGTATTGTCCAGCGTCGTTACATCGAACGTGCCGCCGAGTGCTGCCGTCGTCATGGAGATCGGAACCGCGCAATAGAGATCCGCACCATCGCGCTGGAAGAACTCATGCGGCCGCACCGAAAGGAAGATGTAGAGGTCGCCCGATGGGCCACCGCGCATACCGGCCTCGCCCTCGCCCTGCAGGCGAATGCGCGTGCCATCTTCGATGCCCGAGGGAATATTGACCGACAGAGACCGTTCTTCCGTCACACGGCCCTGACCGTTGCACTTGGTGCAGGGGTCGGTGATCGTCTGGCCGCGACCATGGCAGGTCGGGCAGGTGCGCTCGACCGAGAAGAAACCCTGCGCTGCACGCACACGGCCTGAACCCTGGCACGTGCCGCAGGTTTTCGGCTGTGTCCCGGGCTTTGCGCCGGAGCCGGTGCAAACGTCACAGGTGATGGATGTCGGCACACGGATCTGCGCTGTCTTGCCCGCAAAGGCTTCTTCCAGCGATATTTCCATGTTGTAGCGAAGATCGGCACCGCGTTCACGGCCTCCGCTGGAACGGCGCGCACGCCCGCCGCCCATCATCTCGCCGAAAATGTCTTCAAAGATGTCCGAGAAGCCACCGCTCGCGCCACCGCCAAAGCCGCCGCCAGCATTGCCCATGCCGCCCTGCTCGAAGGCCGCGTGACCGAAGCGGTCATAGGCAGCGCGCTTCTGCGGGTCTTTCAGTGTCTCATAGGCTTCGTTGAGTTCCTTGAATTTTCTCTCGGATTCAGCGTCGCCAGGATTCTTGTCGGGATGATACTTCATCGCGAGTTTGCGGAAGGCGCTTTTCAGCTCTTTTTCGTCAGCTGTTCTGCCAACGCCGAGTGTTTCGTAAAAGTCTGGTTTCGCCATTAAATAACAAGCCCCGGGAAATGGATTTCCGGCTGCACGAGGCAGCCGGATTTCAGTCAAGCATCAATTGGATTTCAAAAGCCGCTGTTTATGCGGACTTCTTGTCGTCCTTGATTTCCTCGTAGTCTGCGTCAACGACGTCGTCCTTATGGCCTTCGCCAGCGCCTTCGCCGCCTTCAGCCTGCTGGGCTTCGTAGACAGCCTGACCAAGCTTCATGGAAACTTCCATGAGGGTCTGGGTCTTGGCCTGAATGTCATCGGCATCCGGCTCGGACGCTTCAACCGAGACCTTCAGTGCAGCGATGGCGTCTTCGATGGCCTTGCGATCCGTTTCGGAAACCTTGTCGCCATATTCCTTCACCGACTTCTCGGAGGAGTGGATGAGGCTTTCGGCCTGGTTCTTGGCTTCCACACCGGCGCGACGCTTCTTGTCGGCTTCGGCATTGGCTTCGGCGTCCTTCACCATCTTGTCGATGTCGGCGTCAGACAGACCACCAGATGCCTGGATGCGGATCTGCTGCTCCTTGCCGGTGCCCTTGTCCTTGGCGGAAACCTGCACGATGCCGTTGGCGTCGATATCGAAGGTGACTTCGATCTGCGGAACGCCGCGTGGCGATGGTGGCAGGCCAACGAGGTCGAACTGGCCGAGAAGCTTGTTGTCCTGCGCCATTTCGCGCTCGCCCTGGCTGACGCGAATGGTCACGGCAGACTGGTTGTCTTCGGCGGTGGAGAAGGTCTGGCTCTTCTTGGTCGGGATCGTCGTGTTACGGTCGATCAGACGTGTGAAGACGCCACCCAGTGTTTCGATGCCGAGCGACAGAGGCGTTACGTCGAGAAGCAGAACATCCTTGACGTCGCCCTGCAGAACGCCGGCCTGAATGGCCGCGCCCATGGCAACAACTTCGTCAGGGTTTACGCCCTTATGGGGTTCCTTGCCAAACAGCTGCTTGACGATTTCCTGAACCTTCGGCATGCGGCTCATGCCGCCAACCAGAACAACTTCGTCGATTTCAGCAGCCGTTACGCCTGCATCCTTCAACGCTGCCTTGCACGGTGCAACAGTGCGCTGAACCAGGTCATCGACCAGGTTTTCGAACTTGGCGCGTGTCAGCTTCAGCGTCAGGTGCTTTGGACCCGTTGCGTCTGCGGTGATGAAGGGCAGGTTGATTTCTGTCTGCTGCGAAGAAGACAGCTCGATCTTTGCCTTTTCAGCGGCTTCCTTCAGGCGCTGAAGCGCAAGCTTGTCGCCCTTGAGGTCAATGCCCTGATCCTTCTTGAATTCGCCAGCCAGATACTCGACCAGACGCATGTCGAAGTCTTCACCGCCAAGGAATGTATCGCCGTTGGTGGACTTCACTTCGAAGACGCCATCGCCGATTTCCAGAACGGAAATATCGAAGGTACCGCCGCCCAAGTCGTATACGGCAATGGTCTTGCCTTCGGTCTTGTCGAGGCCGTAAGCCAATGCGGCGGCCGTTGGCTCGTTGATGATGCGCAGAACTTCAAGACCAGCGATGCGGCCTGCATCCTTGGTTGCCTGGCGCTGCGCGTCGTTGAAGTAGGCAGGAACGGTGATGACGGCCTTCTCGACCTTTTCGCCGAGGTAGGATTCAGCCGTTTCCTTCATCTTCTGAAGAATCATGGCAGAGATCTGCGAAGGGGAATAACCCTTGCCCTGTGCCTGTACCCAGGCGTCGCCATTGTCACCCCGGACGATATCGAACGGAACGAGGCCCTTGTCCTTTTCAACGGTCGGATCTTCGTAACGGCGACCGATAAGGCGCTTTACGGCAAAGAGAGTGTTGGTTGGGTTGGTGACAGCCTGACGCTTCGCAGGCTGGCCGACCAGACGCTCGCCATCGTCGCTGAATGCAACCATGGAAGGGGTCGTGCGTGCACCTTCTGCGTTTTCAATAACTTTGGTGTCCTTGCCGTCCATCACTGCAACGCAGGAATTGGTCGTGCCAAGGTCGATACCGATTACTTTTGCCATTTTTCTTCTCTCCTTGAAGCGAATTGTCGGAACCCCGGGAGGCATTCCACTGACAACTCCTTGACTTGGATGGTCTTCCGGTTTGGGCAGCATTTCTGCTGGTCTGCGGGGTATATAAGGAGCGATTTTTCTGCCTGCAAGGCGATACCGCTGCTGAGGGGCGCAAAAATGAAGAAATGAAGCCTTCATAACCAATTGAGGCACCCCCGTACCGGCGCACCGCATCGTAATGCCGAAATCTTCGCCCTTTCAGCGCTCGACGCAATATGGCCAGAACCGTCACGACGTTGTCATGCACCTTGCCTATAGGCGTGTACATCTTCAACGAAACACCCATACCGCGAGGTTCTCATGCGCCAATTTCTCGCCATGCTTGTTGCAACCACCGTTCTTGCCGGTGCTGCCCAGGCCGCGACTGTCTACCCCCTTGATCGTGCCACGATCCTGACCGGCTCGCCGTTCGACTTCAAGGTCGAGTTCAAGAGCGTGGTCAAGGCCGATGATATCAAGATCATGGTCAATGGTCAGGATTACAAGGCTGTGTTCGGCGCTGACGTGACATTTGTTGCGGAAGAAAAGGGCAAGGAAGACAAGATCCTTGGTTCGGCGGTAACACTGCGTGGCCTCAAGATTGCCAAGGCTGGCGATTACAAGGTGGAAGTTTCTGCCGGTTCTGAAACCAAGAACGTCACATGGACCGTTTACGGCACGCCGGAAGCACCAAAGGCCAAGAACATCATTTTCCTTCTGGGTGATGGCCTGTCTGTTGCCCACCGCACCGCTGCCCGCATCATGTCCAAGGGCATGACAGAAGGCAAGGCGAACGGTCGCCTCAACATGGATGAGATGGACCGCATGGCCTTCATCGGCACGTCTTCCACGGAAGCCATCGCGACCGATAGCGCCAACACCATGTCTGCCTACATGACCGGCCACAAGGCTCCTGTGAACGCTCTTGGCGTTTATGGCGACCGCACGCCTTCCAGCCTTGACGACCCGAAGGTTGAGACGATGGGTGAGGCTCTGCGCCGCCAGACGAAGAAGTCCATCGGCATCGTGACCACATCCGAATTGCAGGATGCGACGCCTGCGGCCATCGTTTCCCACACCCGCAAGCGCGCCGACAAAGCCGAAATCACCGGCATGATGCTGGACGTGAAGCCAGACGTAGCGCTCGGTGGTGGTTCGGCCTATTTCCTCGGCAAGGAAACACCCGGTTCCAAGCGCAAGGACGACAAGGACTATATCAAGCTGTTCAAGGATGCAGGCTACACGCTGGCAACCGACAAGAGCGAGCTTGAAAAGGCTGAAGGCTCCAACACCGGCAAGCTTCTGGGCCTGTTCCACACAAGCAACATGGATACCGTGCTTGACCGCAACTTCCTCAAGAAGGGCACTGTCGACAAGTTTCCAAACCAGCCCGGCCTCGTTGACATGACCAAGGCAGCGCTCGGTGAGCTTTCCAAGAACCAGAACGGTTTCTTCCTGATGGTTGAAGCGGCCAATATCGACAAGATGTCCCACCCGCTGGATTGGGACCGCGCCGTCATGGAAACCATCGAATTCGACAAGGCCGTCGGCGTTGCGCGTGAATTCGCTGCCAAGAACCCTGACACGCTGATCGTCGTTACCGGCGACCACACCCATGGCGTTTCCATCATCGGCACCGTCGATGACGAAAAGCCGGGCGATGAAATGCGCGCCAAGGTCGGCACCTATGCCGAAGCCGGTTTCCCGAACTACGAAGACAAGGATAATGACGGTTATCCAGACCGGATCGACGTGACCCGCCGCCTGTTCCTGAATGCCAATAATGGTCCAGACCATTATGAAACATTCCGTCCGAAGATGGATGGTCCTTTCGTTCCGGCAATCCAGAACGAGAAGAAGGAATACATCGCCAACGAAGCCTACAAGAACGTTCCAGGCGCTGTGTTCGTTCAGGGCAACATTCCCAAGGATGGCGATAGCGGCGTTCACGCCGTAGACGATATCGTGCTCCAGTCCACAGGCCCCGGCTCGGAAGAGTTCAAGGGCTACATGGAACAGAGCGACGTCTACCGCGTGCTGGCCGATACATTCGCCCTCGGCACAAAGCAGACGCAGTAATCACCGCTGTTGCTGATCAGGATCCGGCTCGCAGCCTGCGGGCCGGATCATCTCGTTTAGAGCATTTCCGGCGAAAAGGCGTCGCCTCCAATGCTCTATCTGTTTGTTTTTACGCAATTCCGGACGCAAAACCGGTTCCCACTTTTGCTGGAATTGCTCTCGAATAACCCGGACAGGTCAGATCGGAGATCGCCATGGCGCACCCCTCCCCACCGCTCACACGCAGGCAGTCGCTTCAACTCGCCGGTCTGGCGGGTTTTTCCCTTTGGGCAGGACCGTCTCTCGCGGCACCCTCGCCGCTGACCTTCGATGAGATGTATGGCAAGATCGGTGTGCTGGGCCTGGAATTTTCCGAAAAGCTGAGACAGTTGAGCGGCAAGGAAATCCGCATGAAGGGCTTCATGGCCCCGCCCTTGAAGGCGGAAGCTGCCTTCTTCGTGCTGACGGAAATTCCCATGGCGCTCTGCCCGTTCTGCTCGTCGGATTCCGACTGGCCGGATAATATCGTCGTGGTCTACCTCTCGGAAAAGCAGACCTTCGTCCAGCCGAGCACAACCATCGATGTCACCGGCATCCTTGAACACGGCTCCTGGACCGATCCGGAAACCGGTTTCGTCAGCCTCGTGCGCATTCGTGACGCACAATATGCGGTGTCCTGACCATGCTGTCCCTCACCATAACAGACCTTGCCGTTTCCTATCCCGGCCTTGCCAAACCCGTCCTTCACATTGATGCGCTGAGCATTGCGGCTGGTGAAATGGTGGCAATCTCGGGTGCATCCGGATCGGGCAAAAGCACCTTCGTCAACATCATCACCGGGCTGGAGCGGGTTTGCCAGGGCACGGTTGTCTGGAGCGATGATGACATCGCCGGATTGACCGAAACCAGACGAGACCAGTGGCGTGGCCAGAATGTCGGCCTCGTCATGCAGGACTTTCATTTGCTGCCGGGCCTGTCGGCCATCGAAAACGTGCTTCTGCCCGTTCGCCTCAGCCACGCAATGTCGAGAGATTACGGCAAGCGGGCAGGCAAATTGCTGAAAAAGACCGGTTTGAAACGACCGGACCAGTCCATCGACACCATGTCTCGCGGCGAGATGCAGCGCGTGGCGATTGCGCGTGCGCTGTTGCGAAAGCCCGGCGTCATTGTTGCCGACGAGCCCACCGCAAGCCTTGACCCCGAGAATGCCGAGGCCATCGGCCGCCTGCTGGTCGATCTGGCCCGGGCGGAAGGCGCCACGCTTGTTGTCATCACCCATGACAGGCTTCTGGCAGACCGCCTCAACCGCCGTCTGGAACTCGCCAATGGCCGTATCCTGACCGACACCGCCGGGAACCCTTGATATGATCCGTTTTATTCTCTCCGATCTGAAGCGCCTCTGGGCCGGTTCTCTCGTCGTCGTACTCCTTGTTTCGCTCGCAACGGCGCTCGGCGTGACCGTGACCTTGCAGGAGCGCGCGCTTCGGCTGGGAACCGCCCGCGCAGCCGATAAATTCGATCTCGTCATCGGCGCTGCCGGTAGCGAAGCGCAACTCGTACTTTCCTCGGTCTTTCTACAGGCTGCACCCTTGCCGCTCGTCGGTGGTGAGACATTGGCAAAGCTGGCCAAGGATCCCCGCGTCTCATGGGCCGGGCCGGTCGGCTTTGGTGATTCCTTTGCCGGCTATCCGATTGTCGGAACGACCACCGCGCTCATCGACAACACGTCAGGCGGTCTGACGGAAGGCCAGGGTCTTGCCGATGGTGAAGACGCCGTGATTGGCTCTGCCGTGGATTTGCCTATTGGCGCAGAGATCAAGCCGATGCACGGCTCAGCGGAAGAAGGCGGCCATACCCATACGGAAATCGTCTATCACGTTCAGGGGCGTCTGAAGCCAACGGGCACGCCGTGGGATCGCGCCATTCTGGTGCCCATCAGCTCCGTCTGGCACATTCACGGCATGGAAGCCGGAGAGCATGCGCACGATCATGAGGGGCATGACCACGCAGCCGAAGTCCATGAGGCGCATGGGTCCGAACCGCACGATCACGATGCGCACAATCATGAGGCGCATGACCACGAAGAAGGCGGGCTGAATGAGACCTTCACGACCGAAACACCCGGTGTTCCAGCCATTCTGGTCAAACCGAAGACCATTGCCGATGCCTATAAGCTGAGGCAGGAATACCGGCAGGGCAACACGCTTGCGGTCTTTCCTGGCGAGGTGCTGACGAAACTCTATGCCACGCTGGGTGACGCACGGCAGGTGCTGTCTGTCGTCGCCATCGGAGCGCAGGGTCTGGTCGGCGCATCGCTTATTCTCGTGACCTTGACCCATATCGTTCAAAGGCGAAAACAGATCGGAGCGTTGAGGGCCTTCGGTGCGCCCCGGTCGTCTATCTCGCTGATCGTCTGGACGGAGCTGTTCGCGCTGTTTGCAGCCGGCATCGCGCTCGGCTTCGCCATTGGTTTTGCAGCGGCCAAGGTTATCACCGGCATGCTTGTCGCCAGAAGCGGCGTCGTCATGCCGGTGGAATTTGCACAGGCGGATGTAACGCAGGCGGCGGTGCTGCTGGCTGTTGCGGCGGTTCTTGCCGTTCTTCCAGCATGGCTTGCCTATCGCCAGTCACCTGCCGAAGCACTTCGCGGGTAGCAAGGCGCATGGCCGCCACTAGGCTCGGCTCAATGCGGCTCGATATGCGCCTTGTGGAAAATATCGTCCTGCGGCGGTATAGCCTGACGTTCGATCATTCGGTGCACGCGAGGGCGGGTCGAGCCGCGGTGCAGCTTTAAAATGCTGTCCCAGCTTTCCGCATCCGCCTGGGTGCGGCGCTGGTTGTGCCGGACATATTCGACCCATGTCGGCACGTGGTAGATTTCCGTCCAGATATCGGGGTTTTCGAGATCGCGCATCAACGTCCAGTTCTGCGCACCATCGCGCAGGCGAATGCGTCGACGCTCCACCATGATGGTCATAAATTCTGCCAGATCCGCATCATCGATCTCGTAATCCACGAGAATGGCAATCGGTCCGCTGCGAGGCTTGACGTCGAGAAGCAGGTTCGGCTCCACAAAGCGGTTAAGCGGATCGAGATTGAGCGAGGCAAAGGCTGGCATCGTCAGCTTGAAACCGACGATAACACCGAGCAGCATCAGCACGCACGAACAGAGCAACGAATAGCTTAGGCCGTAATCCTCCGCCAGCGATCCCCACAGCCAGCTTCCCAGCGCGATGCCGCCGAAGGTGAGCGTCTGGTAGAGCGACAAAGCACGCCCCACCACCCAGCGCGGCGTGGACAGTTGCACGATGGTGTTGAACAGCGAGAGCGCCAGCACCCAGCTCGCGCCGGCGATGGTGAGGAAAAGCGCCGTCACGATTGCATTGGTGCTGATGGCCGTCACACCCGCACTCAGCGCAAAGCCCAGAAAGGCGACGCGCACGATCCACTCGCTGCTCAATGTTTCGCGAAGACGCGCACTAATCAGGGCCCCGCCCACGGCCCCCACCCCGAAAGCGCCGAGCATGATGCCATAGGTCAATGGTCCGCCCTGCACCAGATCCCGCGCAACCAGCGGCATCAGCGCCAAAATCGCGCTGGCTGACAGGCCGAACAGAAAGCCGCGCACCAGCACCTTGCCGATATTGGGCGACATCGCCACGTAGCGCATGCCAGCGGAAATTGCCGCGAACAGTTGCTCGCGTGGCAGGGTCGATGTGCTTTTCGGCGGCTGCCATTTCACCAATGCGTAGATCAGCGCGAAATAGCTGAATGTATTGACGAGAAATGCCGCCGCCGCGCCGCCAACCGCCACGATGACACCACCAATGGCCGGGCCGACGCTGCGGGTAATATTAAAGCCGACGCTGTTCAGCGTCACGGCTGCGGGCAGATCCTCACGCGGCACCATTTCTCCCACGGACGCCTGCCATGACGGATTGTTGAGCGCCGTTCCACAGCCGATCATGAAGGTGAAGAACAGCAAGAGCCATGGCGAAAGCCAGCCGAACCACGCAAAAACCGTCAGCATGACGGAGGCCGTCAGCATCAGGAACTGTGCCGAGATCATGATGCGGCGACGGTCGAAGCTATCAGCCAATGCGCCAGATACCAGCGAAAACAGCATGATGGGAAGCGAGGTCGATGCCTGCACTAGCGCAATCATGTTTTCAGACGACGACAGTGCCGTCATCATCCATGCAGCGCCGACGGCCTGAATAAGCCCGCCAAAATTCGACGCGATACTCGCAAACCAGATCGTTCTGTATGTCTGGTGGCGCAATGGCAGCAGTGGGGATTTTCTATCAGGCACGGGCAGTCCAATTGATGCAATGGCTCATCCGGCTGACACTATAGACGCCGTTTGAGAGGATGCTACTGTTTCAAGCGATTGGACGGTAAAATTGTGACGGCGGGCAATTTTGCTCGTTTTACGCCGCATCCTTGCAATATTGCAGATAAGGGTCTATACGGACATTCAAATTCTTGATCGTCTGATGAAGAGTGGGGCCGAAAGGCTCCGCTCTTTTTCGTTAGGCGCCCTGAAAACCGGCCCAAAAGCCGGTTTGGACATGAGACCGGAAGGCCACAATGGCAGAAGCCGAACCAAGACTGATAACCGAAACAGGCGTTGACCAGCGCATCGCCGAGATCATCGAGCCGGTGCTGACAGGCATGGGCTATCTGCTGGTGCGGGTTCGCCTGTCCAACCAGAACGGCGCGACCTTGCAGGTCATGGCCGAGCGTGAAGACGGAACCATGACCGTCCAGGATTGCGAAGCGGTATCGCTCGCCATTTCTCCGGTTCTGGATGTAGAAGATCCCGTTCAAACGGCGTATCATCTCGAAGTGTCATCGCCCGGCATTGACAGGCCGATGGTGCGCAAGGTGGATTTTGTCCGTTGGCAGGGCCATATCGTCAAGGTCGAGACATCCATTCTGGTTGATAACCGCAAACGCTTCCGCGGCAAGATCGCAAGCGTCGAAGAAGACGGTTTCAGACTGGAACGAGACCAGATCGCTTACGGTGAAGAGCCGGTGGTGATGATCCCGTTCAATACTCTTTCTGACGCGAAGCTGATCCTGACCGATGATCTGATTCGCGAGGCGCTGAAGGCGGACAAGCAGGCCAAGGCCGCTGCCGCCGCCGCCAACCAAAACGAAGAAGCAGACGAAGACTAATTCCCAACGTAAGCCCTGATACGCGGGCAAAACGACTTACGGAGACATAAAAATGGCAGTAAGTGCTAACCGGCTTGAGCTTCTGCAGATCGCCGATGCTGTTGCGCGCGAAAAGGTCATCGACCGCGAAATCGTGCTCGCCGCGATGGCCGACGCCATCCAGAAGGCTGCCCGCTCGCGTTACGGTTCCGAAAGCAACATCCGCGCCGACATCAACTCCAAGACCGGCGAAATCCGCTTGCAGCGTCTGCTCGAGGTTGTTGAGAAGGCCGAAGACTACGGCACGCAGATTCCTCTGGAGCTGGCACGCGACCGCAACGTCGATGCAAAGATTGGCGATTACATTGCCGATCCACTGCCACCGATGGATTTTGGCCGTATCGCTGCCCAGTCCGCCAAGCAGGTCATCGTCCAGAAGGTTCGTGAAGCCGAGCGTGATCGCCAGTTCGACGAGTTCAAGGACCGCATCGGCGAAATCATCAACGGCACTGTCAAGCGCGTGGAATATGGTAACGTCATCGTTGATCTGGGCCGTGGCGAAGGCATCATCCGTCGTGACGAGATGATTCCTCGTGAAAACCTGCGCTATGGCGACCGCGTTCGCGCCTTCGTTTACGATGTGCGCCGCGAACAGCGTGGCCCGCAGATTTTCCTGTCACGTACCCACCCACAGTTCATGGTCAAGCTTTTCACCATGGAAGTCCCGGAAATCTACGACGGCATCATCCAGATCAAGTCGGTTGCCCGTGACCCCGGTTCGCGCGCCAAGATCGCTGTTATTTCCAATGACAGCTCCATTGATCCGGTCGGCGCCTGCGTCGGTATGCGCGGTAGCCGTGTTCAGGCCGTCGTTGCCGAACTTCAGGGCGAAAAGATCGATATCATTCCGTGGTCGCAGGATCCGGCATCCTTCATCGTCAACGCTCTTCAGCCTGCTGAAGTCGCCAAGGTGGTTCTGGATGAAGAAGCCGAGCGCATCGAAGTCGTCGTGCCGGATGAGCAGCTGTCGCTCGCCATCGGTCGTCGCGGCCAGAACGTGCGCCTTGCTTCGCAGCTGACCGGCTGGGACATCGACATCATGACGGAAGCCGAAGAGTCCGAGCGCCGTCAGAAGGAATTCAACGAACGCACCGGCATCTTCATGGAAGCGCTGGATGTGGACGAAATGGTCGGTCAGGTACTCGCATCCGAAGGCTTCGCCCAGGTCGAGGAACTGGCTTATGTGGACCTCAGCGAAATCTCGTCCATCGACGGTTTCGATGAAGACACGGCTGTCGAAATCCAGACCCGCGCCAAGGAATATCTCGAGCGTATCGAGACCGAAATGGACGCCAAGCGCAAGGAACTCGGTGTCGCCGACGAGCTGCGCCAGATCGAAGGCCTGACATCGCAGATGCTGGTTGCGCTGGGTGAAGAAGGCGTCAAGACCATCGAAGACTTTGCAGGCTGCGCCGCCGACGATCTCGTTGGCTGGAGTGAGCGCAAGGACGGCGAGACGAAGAAGTTCGAGGGAACTTTCTCCAAGCTCGACGTTTCTCGTGTTGAAGCTGAAAACATGATCGTTCAGGCCCGCCTTCTGGCTGGCTGGATCACCGCTGAAGATCTTGCTGCCCAGCAGGAAGCTGCAGCGGCCGAGGAGGCGGATACCGCCGATCAGGAATGACATCGCAGGCGCATGGGCCCGAAGAGCTGCTCGACGACGAGCCGTTCGAAGGTACCGCCAGCGAGCGGATGTGCATTGTGACACGACAAATCGGAACACCGGATGAGTTGATCCGTTTTGTCGCAGGCCCGGACCAGAGCGTTGTTCCGGACCTGAAACGCCAATTACCGGGGCGCGGTTGCTGGGTTACACCCGAGCGCGCCCTGATAGAAAAGGCAATTGCGAAGAAGCTCTTTGCACGCGCCTTGAAGACGGATGTGAAAGCCGGACCGGACCTTCTGGACACGATGGACCGGTTGATGGCGCAGAACCTGACGGGAATGATGAACATGGCGCGCAAGGCGGGCCAATTCATTTCCGGCGCGACGAAAGTCGATGCGTCGGTCCGGTCTGGCCAGGTGCTTGCGGTTTTTCACGCGACCGATGCAGCGCCAGATGGCGTGAGAAAGATAAGCCAGGCCCGCAAGGCCTGGACGCTCGGCTCTGGAGCCGAGAGCGAAATACCAGCTTTCCAGCTCTTCAGTGAGCAGGAAATGGACGAACTGATGGGCCAGAATGCTTTTATCCATGCCTGCGCGCTTGCAGGACAGGCGGGTGAGGGTGTAGTGAAGCGCGCAAAGATGCTCGAGCGGTATCGCCATGGCGATAGACCTCAAGTGGATTTAGACGCTGCCCGGACAGAACAATGACGCGGTCATCGGACAATATCCGCCGCCGCGTACGGATGCAGCTAGTTAAAGACGAGGCCAGATGAATGTCATCCGGCTCTCGTTTGAAGGAACGGGAACGGAATGACCGATAACAACGACGACAAGACACTCAACGCACAGCCCAAGAAGACCCTGACACTGAAGCCCAGTGGAGCGTCTCAGGGTACTGTGCGTCAGGATATGGGTCGTGGTCGCACCAACGCGGTTGTGGTGGAAACCCGCAAGCGCCGCCCATTGCGTCCAGAAGACGAGAAGCCCATTACACCTGTGACACCTGCTGCGACTGCTGCGCCAGCGGCTGCACCGCAGGCGGCAAGACCTGCCGCACCGGCAGCGCCTGCCCCGCGTCAGCAGCCACAGGGCCAGCGGCCTTACCAGTCTGGCAACCAGAACAACAACAATCAGAACCGTTCTGCGCCATCGCAGCCTTCGCGTCAGCCGGACCGCCCACGTGGCGCCGTTCTGCATGACCTTTCGGCTGGCGAAATGGATGCGCGTCGCCGCGCTCTGGCAGAAGCTCAGGCTCGCGATATCATCGAAGCCAAGCAGCGCGCCGAAGATGAAGCACGCCGCAAGGTAGAAGAAGAAGCTCGCGCTATCGCCGAGAAGGAAGAAGCTGCGCGCCGCGCCGCCGAAGAGGCACTGGCCGCCAAGTCCGCGCCTGCCCCGGCTCCGGCTCCGGTCGAAGCAGCGCCTGCTCCTGTTGCCGCCAGGTCTCCTGCCGGCGCCGGTCGTGGCGATACACGCTCACAGACGACGACACGCACAATACCAGCCGCCGTCCCTACGCCCATAGACAATGCCGGTCCTCGTGGCCGTCGTCCCGGTGGAGAGGAAGAAAGTGACGATCGTGGCGTCCGTCGCGGTGGCGTGCCGGTTCGCGGCAAGGTAACGGCTCCTGTTCCTGCCAAGCCTGCTGCTCGCCTCAAGACAGAAGAAGAGCGTCGTCGCGGTAAGCTGACGGTTACCTCCAATCTGGAAGAAGACGGTCAGGCCCGTGGCCGCTCGCTGTCTGCCATGCGTCGCCGCCAGGAGAAATTCCGCCGCGGCCAGATGCAGGAAACGCGCGAAAAGGTGCTGCGCGAAGTCACTCTGCCTGAGACCATCACCATTCAGGAACTGTCGCAGCGTATGTCCGAACGGGCTGTCGATGTGATCAAGTACCTGATGAAGGAAGGCCAGATGATGAAGCCGGGCGACGTCATCGACGCCGATCTGGCTGAAATCATCGCAGTGGACTTCGGCCATACCGTCAAGCGCGTATCGGAATCCGACATTGAAGAAGGTATCTTCAACGTCTCCGACGATGATGGCGGCGAACTGGTTTCGCGTCCTCCTGTTGTTACCATTATGGGTCACGTCGACCACGGCAAGACCTCGCTACTCGACGCTATCCGTCAGACCAGCGTTGTTTCGGGTGAAGCCGGTGGCATCACCCAGCATATCGGTGCCTATCAGGTCGAGAAGAACGGTCACAAGATCACCTTCATAGACACCCCCGGCCACGCCGCCTTTACGGCCATGCGTGCCCGTGGTGCACAGGCCACCGACATCGCCATTCTGGTGGTCGCAGCCGATGACAGCGTGATGCCGCAGACGATTGAATCGATCAACCATGCCAAGGCAGCGGGTGTTCCAATCATCGTTGCGATCAACAAGATCGACAAGCACGAGGCAAACCCTGAAAAGGTTCGCCAGCAGCTTCTGCAGCACGAAGTCTTCGTGGAATCGATGGGTGGTGAAGTTCTCGACGTGGAAGTTTCCGCCAAGAACAAGCTCAATCTCGACAAGCTTCTCGAAGCCGTCCTGCTCCAGGCTGAAATTCTCGACCTGAAGGCAAACCTCAACCGCACGGCGGAAGGTACGGTCATCGAAGCCGAACTCGACCGTGGCCGTGGTGCCGTTGCAACGATCCTGGTTCAGAAGGGCGTTCTGCGTCCGGGCCAGATCATCGTGGCTGGCGACCAGTGGGGCCGTGTGCGCGCGCTTGTCAACGACAAGGGTGAACACGTCAAGGAAGCTGGTCCGGCCATGCCGGTCGAGGTTCTCGGTCTTTCGGGCACACCATCTGCCGGTGACCGCTTCGCGGTTGTCGAAAATGAAGGTCGCGCTCGTGAAATTTCCGAGTACCGTCAGCGTCTGGCCCGTGACAAGGCCGTGGCCCGTCAGACTGGCCAGCGCGGCTCGCTGGAGCAGATGATGACGCAGTTGCAGGCGACAGGCCGCAAGGACTTCCCGCTGCTCATCAAGGCTGACGTGCAGGGTTCTGTCGAAGCGATCATCGCATCGCTGGACAAGCTTGGAACAGACGAAGTTCGTGCACGCATCATCCATTCGGGCGCCGGTGGTATCACCGAGTCTGACATCTCGCTGGCAGAAGCTTCGAACGCGGCCATCATTGGCTTCAACGTTCGTGCAAATGCTCAGGCCCGTCAGGCTTCCGAGCGCGCTGGCATCGAAATTCGCTACTACAACATCATCTACGATCTGGTGGATGACGTGAAGTCTGCGATGTCGGGCCTTCTGTCTCCAGAACGTCGCGAAACCTTCCTCGGCAACGCCGAAATTCTGGAAGTCTTCAACATCACCAAGGTCGGCAAGGTTGCCGGTTGCCGTGTCGTCGAAGGCAAGGTGGAACGTGGTGCAGGTGTTCGTCTGGTGCGCGACAACGTCGTTATCCACGAAGGCAAGCTCAAGACGCTCAAGCGCTTCAAGGACGAAGTCGGCGAAGTGCCGGTTGGTCAGGAGTGTGGCATGGCATTCGAAAACTACGAAGACATCCGCGCTGGCGACACCATCGAGTGCTTCCGCGTAGAGCACATCACCAGAACGCTCTAAGCGTTTCGCCGTACACGAAATAACTGTCGGGCGCCGGCTTAACCGGCGCTCGCTTTGTTTGAGGCTAAGACAAAATGGCAAAAGCATCATCATCCGCGCCCACACAACGCATGCTTCGTGTTGCCGAACAGGTTCGCGCAGCGGTGACACAGATTCTGCAGCGTGGCGAAGTGCGCGACGACCTGATTGAAAAGACCGTGATTTCCATCTCGGAAGTGCGCATGTCGACCGATCTCAAGATCGCGACCGCCTTCGTCACCCCGATCGGCGTTGACGACCACACAGATACGATTGCGGCGCTGAACCGTCACGCCAAGTTTCTGCGTGGCCGCCTCGGCCCGCATATTCGGCAGCTGAAATATGTGCCGGAACTGCGTTTCCGCGACGATACCAGCTTCGACAATTACAAGAAGATCGACGCGCTTTTGCGCTCCCCGGAGGTCCTGCGCGATTTGGGACCTTCAACCGATAAAGACGACGAGCAGAACTGAAGCATGTCCAAACCACGCAAACAGCAGCACCGCAAGCCGAAAGGCCGGGACATTTCCGGCTGGCTTATTCTCGATAAACCCTTCGATTTCGGCTCGACAGAGGCCGTATCGAAAATCAAATGGCTCTTCAACGCCCAGAAGGCTGGCCACGCTGGCACGCTCGATCCACTAGCATCCGGCATGTTGCCGATAGCGCTGGGTGATGCGACCAAGACCGTTCCTTATGTGATGGATGGCCGCAAGATCTATGAATTCACCGTCTCCTGGGGCGAAGAGCGCACGACGGACGACATGGAAGGCGAAGTGCTCAACACATCGCCCAACCGGCCGGACGAGCAGGCGATCCGCGATATCCTGCCCAACTATACCGGCACGATCATGCAGATCCCGCCGCAGTTTTCCGCCATCAAGATCGCTGGCGAGCGCGCCTATGATATTGCCCGCGGTGGCGAGGTCGTGGAAATCCCTGCACGTGAAGTCGAAATTCACCGCATCACGCTTCTGGCCTGCCCGGATGCCAATACAGCGCATTTCGAGGTCGAATGCGGCAAGGGCACCTATGTGCGCGCGCTGGCCCGCGATTTTGGCCGCGATCTCGGCTGCTACGGCTTTATTTCTGAGCTTCGCCGCTCCATGGTTGCGCCGTTTGCCGAAGACGCCATGGTGCCGCTGGCCAAGCTCATCGAGTTCGAAGCCATTGAAGACCGTGACGAGCGACTGGCCGCACTGGATGCCTATCTGATCGATACGTCTGAGGCGCTGTCATCCCTGCCCCATCTCATCATCAATGATGATCAGGCACATCGCCTTAAGATGGGCAACGCCATTCTGCTGCGCGGGCGCGATGCCCCTACGGCGGAAATGGAAGCCTATGCCACGGCCCGTGGCAAGCTGATTGCCATTGGCGAGATTGCCGAAGGTGAGTTCCGCCCCAAGCGCGTTTTCGGCTAGGCCCTGCCGCCTCCCGATCACTCTATGTGTGTTATCCTGAAAGAGGCGGTTTTAATCGCCTCTTTCCTTTATGGTGCGATTGGTTTATAGGCGGGGCAGCTTGGGCAGCGCCCGCGCTATACATGGCCAGTGCTGGACGACATCCCGGCGCTTGGCGTCCCGTTTTTCCTTAAAATAGAAAGGATCGTCCGATGTCGATTACTGCAGAGCGCAAAGCCGCCCTCATCAAGGAATACGCCATCAAGGAAGGTGATACCGGTTCGCCGGAAGTTCAGGTCGCAATTTTGACCGAACGGATCAACAACCTGACAGGCCACTTCAAGGATCACAAGAAGGACAACCACTCGCGTCGTGGCCTTCTGACTCTGGTTTCCAGCCGCCGTTCGCTTCTCGACTACGTCAAGAAGAAGGATGAAGGCCGTTACACCAAGCTGATCACCGCACTCGGCATCCGCCGCTAAAAACTGACACCGGCGGGTTTCGAGAAGAAAATCCCGCCGGTTTTTCTTTAAGGCTGTTCTTCACGGACGCCAAAACGAAGATGGGCCGGATGGGCCGGTGCCGTCTGAAACAAACCGATGACCTGTCATGGGGCAGGATTGCCGGATGCTTATGCAGCGCTTGATGCGTTGCCGCATGTCTTCAAAGACATGCGCGTTTAAGCCTCCCGCTGTCTTGCCCGTGACGTGTTAAAGCCGCCGCGTTTTCCTTTGCTGTGAGAACCGAGGCTACATTTGAGGACAAGATATGTTCAATCAACATTCCGTCGAAATCGAGTGGGCAGGCCGCCCGCTTAGACTTGAAACAGGCAAAGTTGCCCGTCAGGCTGATGGTGCGGTTATCGCAACCTACGGCGAGACCATGGTTCTTGCGACCGTTGTTTCTGCAAAGTCTCCAAAGCCCGGTCAGGATTTCTTCCCGCTGACCGTCAACTACCAGGAAAAGACATATGCAGCCGGCAAGATCCCCGGTGGCTATTTCAAGCGCGAAGGTCGTCCTTCTGAAAAGGAAACTCTGGTTTCCCGCCTGATCGACCGCCCGATCCGCCCGCTGTTTCCTGAAGGCTACAAGAACGACACCCAGGTTGTCGTCACTGTCATTCAGCACGATCTCGAAAATGACCCGGACGTTCTGTCGATGGTTGCAGCCTCCGCTGCGCTGACACTGTCCGGCGTTCCTTTCATGGGCCCCGTCGGCGGCGCGCGCGTTGGCTACATCAACGGCGAGTATGTTCTGAACCCGCATCTCGACGAGATGGACGAATCGGTTCTGGATCTGGTTGTTGCCGGTACGCAGGACGCCGTCCTGATGGTGGAATCCGAAGCCAAGGAACTCAACGAAGAGATCATGCTCGGCGCTGTGATGTTTGGTCATCGCGGTTTCCAGCCTGTGATCGATGCAATCATCAAGCTGGCTGAAGTTGCTGCCAAGGAACCACGCGAATTCGAACCGGAAGATTTCTCCGCTCTCGAAGCTGAAATGCTCGGCCTGGCCGAAGCTGAACTGCGCGATGCCTACAAGATCACTGAAAAGGCTGCACGTTACGCAGCTGTTGACGTCGTCAAGGGCAAGGTCAAGGCTCACTTCTTCCCAGAAGGCGAAGAGCCAAAGTACACCAACGAAGTGATCGGCGCTGTCTTCAAGCACCTGCAGGCGAAGATCGTTCGCTGGAACATTCTGGACACCAAGAGCCGCATCGACGGTCGCGACCTGTCCACTGTTCGCCCGATCGTTTCTGAAGTCGGCCTCCTGCCGCGCACCCACGGTTCGGCGCTGTTCACACGCGGCGAAACACAGGCCATCGTTGTTGCCACACTCGGCACCGGCGAAGACGAGCAGTATGTGGACAGCCTGACGGGCATGTACAAGGAACGCTTCCTTCTGCATTACAACTTCCCTCCCTACTCGGTTGGTGAAACAGGCCGCATGGGCTCCCCAGGCCGCCGCGAAATCGGCCACGGCAAGCTCGCATGGCGCGCTATCCGCCCGATGCTGCCATCGGTCGAACAGTTCCCTTACACGCTGCGCGTCGTCTCCGAGATCACCGAGTCCAACGGCTCGTCCTCGATGGCAACCGTTTGCGGCACATCGCTCGCGCTGATGGATGCAGGCGTTCCGCTTGCCAAGCCAGTGGCCGGTATTGCCATGGGCCTCATCCTTGAAGGCGAACGCTTCGCGGTTCTGTCCGACATCCTGGGCGATGAAGATCACCTCGGCGATATGGACTTCAAGGTTGCCGGTACAGCTGACGGCATCACCTCGCTGCAGATGGACATCAAGATCGCCGGTATCACCGAAGAGATCATGAAGGTCGCTCTGGAGCAGGCAAAGGGTGGCCGCACGCACATTCTCGGCGAAATGGCCAATGCCATCACCGAAGGACGTTCGCAGCTCGGCGAATTCGCACCGCGCATCGAAGTCATGAACATTCCGGTCGACAAGATCCGTGAAGTCATCGGCTCCGGCGGCAAGGTCATCCGCGAAATCGTTGAAAAGACAGGCGCCAAGATCAACATTGAAGACGATGGCACCGTCAAGATCGCTTCCTCTTCCGGCAAGGAAATCGAAGCAGCTCGCAAGTGGATCCACTCCATCGTGGCAGAGCCTGAAGTTGGCATGATCTACGAAGGCACGGTCGTGAAGACCGCTGACTTCGGCGCATTCGTCAACTTCTTCGGCGCCCGTGACGGTCTGGTTCACATATCGCAGCTGGCAGCCGATCGCGTTGCCAAGACCTCCGACGTCGTCAAGGAAGGCGATAAGGTTTGGGTCAAGCTGATGGGCTTTGACGAGCGTGGCAAGGTTCGCCTGTCCATGAAGGTTGTCGATCAGGCAACCGGCAAGGAAGCTACTGAAAAGAAGAGCGAAGGCGAAGCTGCCGAGTAAGGCTGCATGCGCTGACCGATATCGAGGCGCGGGGCATCTCCCCGCGCCTTTTTTCTATTTGAACTTAGGACCGACCCCATGAGCCGTGACGCTGTCAAAACCCTGTTCCATCCCTTTGCCGCAGACATGTTGGCGATCCCGAAAGCGGGCGAGCGCGTCCTGTTTCTGGGCGCAGAAGCCGATGCGCCGCGTGTGGAAGGGTTTGAGGCCAGTATCACTGCCGTTCAGAACCTTCGCCCGCTCTACCGCGCTCTGCATGCGCAAGGCGTCGAGGTCACTCCGGATATTTCCGGCGAAGATTATGATGTCGCACTTCTGATCGGTGGCAAGCACCGTGGCGAAAACGAAAACCGTCTCGCGCAGGCGCTGACCCGCGTGAAGGCCGGTGGCCTCATCGTCGCCGCCGGTTCCAAGGAAGACGGCATCGTCACGCTGCGCAAGACGCTGACAAAGCTCGGCATCGAAGCGGAATCGACACCGAAATATCACGGCGTCGCCATCTGGTTCCGCCGCCCTGAAGATGTGACTGCGGCTGTTGCCAAGCTCCAGCAGGGTGCTGTCACCGTCGATGGCCGCTTCACAGCCATGCCCGGCATGTTCTCGCACGACCGCATCGATGGCGGCTCGGAGCTTCTGGCATCGCGCATGCCAACGGATTTCGATGGCAATGCGGCCGATTTCGGCGCAGGCTGGGGCTATCTCTCCGTCATGCTGGCTGAAAAGTCCCCGCGCACGGCCCGTATCGATCTCTTCGAGGCAGACTGGAATGCGCTGGAATTTGCCAAGACCAACATGCTGGAAAATTGCCCACGTTTGACGACGCGCTTCTTCTGGCAGGATCTGGTGGCAGAGCCGCCGAAGGAAAAATACGATCTCATCATCATGAACCCGCCCTTCCACGCCAATGGGCAGGCGTCAGAGCCAGCTCTCGGCCAAGCCATGATCAAGACTGCGGCAACCGCACTTCGCAGCGGCGGAAAGCTGCTGATGGTCGCCAATCGCGGCATGCCTTACGAGACTGTCCTCTCCACGGAGTTCCGTTCCAGCCAGGAAGTGTGCCGCAACTCGCGCTTCAAGGTCTTGAGCGCACAGAAGTAATCAGCTTAACAGCCACGCCCAGAACGACACGGTCAGCACACCAAACAGGGTGGAAATGCTGATCGTGGAGGCGGCAATGCTGTGGCCAATGCCGAAGCGGTTGGCCAAAAGCCAGGAATTGATACCCGTAGGCACACAGGATGTGAGGACCAGCGCCGCAGTCCATGCGGGGCTCAGGCCCAGCGCATGGGCCATCAGCCACACGCAGGCTGGCATCAGGATCAGCTTGAGAGCAGTTATCGTCATCGCGATGCGCAAATTGCCGCGAATGGGGTATTTCGTCAGCGCCATGCCCAGCGAAATCAACGCCGCCGGACCGGCCATACCGGCAATCTGATCGATCACCGTCGTCATCACGTCAGGCATGGCAAAGCCGGTCATGTTGAAGCTGAGGCCCAGCACAAGCGCGATCACCAGCGGGTTCTGCGCGAGGTTTCGCCCGACCTGCTTGAGCACGGCAAACGCACTGCGCTTTTCGCCACCAGTCACCTTATGGGTGGCGTTTTCCATCAAAATCGTCCCGGCGATCATCATGATCGGCAGATGCACGACGAGGAGGATGGAGATTGCCACAATGCCATCACTGCCGATGGAGCGACCGACCAGCGGCAGGCCGATGAAGATATTGTTGGCAAAGGCCGATGAAATCCCGGCAATCACACTGATCCGCAGATCCTGTTTGAAAACGTGGCGCGTGATCATTTGCCCCGCCGCCCAGGTTATGGCAACACCGAAGAAATAGGTGATCCAAAGTTTGAAGGGTGATGCGCCGTGAAAATCCGCCGTGGCAAGAGTTCGAAAGATCAGCGTGGGCACGGCGACCTTGAACACGAAGTCGCTCAGAACATCGCTCGCCTCCGCCTTGAACATCTTCACCTTCACCGTCATCCAGCCAATGAGAATGAGAATAAAGATCGGCGCGACATTGATGGCGACAGCATACATTGCGGAGGTACTTTCGCAGGCCCTTACAGAAGGCTTCCGGTCTAGCGCATCTGTGGCGACCGAACAAAAGAAAAAAGCGGGGTCAGCCCCGCTTTCATCCGCTTGCCCCACCAGTACATCCGTGGTGAAGCAATGCGCATTCTATAACAATTCACTATGTCAAACACATGACGCGTGCTCTTTCTCGCTTAAGATGATTGCACACGGTTTTGGCTTTTCTTGACGGTAAAATTCTTTAAGACCGGATGGTATATAACGCATCCAAAGATGCATCCCGGACAAGAGGCCCATGACAAAATTCGACGTACTGACAGTTGGCAATGCCATTGTGGATATCATTTCCCGCTGTGATGATGGGTTTCTCAATGAGAACGCAATCACCAAGGGCGCGATGAACCTCATCGATGCCGAGCGTGCCGAACTGCTCTATTCCCTGATGGGACCGGCGCTTGAAGCATCCGGCGGCAGTGCCGGCAACACGGCGGCGGGCATTGCCAATTTCGGCGGACGCGCGGCCTATTTCGGCAAAGTGGCCGAAGATCAGCTTGGCGAGATTTTCCAGCACGATATCCGCGCCCAGGGCGTTCACTTCGAAACCAAGCCGCAGGGCACATTCCCGCCCACGGCCCGCTCGATGATCTTCGTCACAGAAGATGGCGAGCGTTCGATGAACACCTATCTGGGTGCCTGCGTCGAACTTGGTCCTGAGGATGTGGAGCCATCCGTTGTCGCAGAGTCGCAGGTCACCTATTTCGAGGGTTATCTGTGGGATCCGCCACGCGCCAAGGATGCCATTCGTGATTGCGCCCGCATTGCCCACGAAAATGGCCGCGAAGTGTCCATGACGCTGTCAGACAGTTTCTGCGTCGGTCGCTACCGTGAAGAGTTTCTGGAGCTGATGCGCTCCGGCACCGTCGATATCGTCTTCGCCAACAAGCAGGAAGCGCTCTCGCTCTATGAGACTGATGATTTCGAGCTGGCGCTGACCAAGATTGCTGCCGATTGCAAGATCGCGGCTGTGACCATGAGCGAAGAAGGCGCCACCATTGTTCGCGGCAGCGAGCGCGTGAAGGTTGAGGCCTATCCTGTCTTCGACGTGGTCGACACGACGGGTGCGGGCGATCTGTTTGCCTCTGGCTTTCTTTATGGTTACACGCAGGGCCGTTCGCTGGAAGATAGCGGCAAGCTTGGATGCCTCGCGGCCGCAGCCGTCATCCAGCAGATTGGCCCCCGCCCCATGTCTTCATTGAAGGCGCTGGCAGAAAAGCACGGCCTTATCTAAAGGCCATTAAAGGAGAGCCTTCAGCTACTTGAAGGCTTCTCCGGGGTACGCACCCCATATTTCCCCCTGAGACACCCAGCCGGTCACCTGACCGGCCTGCGCCTTGCACCAGTCGCCATTGCATTCGCCAATGCTGATCTGGACGCCGGGCTCGAGCTTGGCCACGACAGGCGCACCCGACTGTGACTCGCGGCGCATGTTCACATAGACGTCCTTGCCTTTGCCACGCATCCACGGTGCAGCAAGCGCCGTTCTTTCGCCAGAGAGCAGCGCCTGGTTGACCCAGCCTTCCGTGCCATCGGCATCGCGAATGCGCCGCCAGTTTTCATATTCCTGAATGATTTCCACAGGCATGCCAGACTTCATATACATCCACGACACCGCATAATCGGTGCTGGGGCCGATGCGCATGTTGACGCGCCTTGATTTGAGGCTGACGAAGCGTGGCAGGGGCAGACCGCTCGCGCCCTTGGCGGCACCTTGTGCCAAAACGGGCGCGCTTGCAGCGTCGAGAAAACCCAGCGACAATGCAATGCAGACAGTAAAGACAACGCTACGCATGCCGGTTTCCGTTTCCTAGCAGTTCAATAATCAAGCAGACGAACGAGACGACCAATATGAAAGTCGACACCAGCAACATGCGAGATTTGTTTGTCTTCGCCGGTGGGTCTGGTAGAAACGCCCGTGACAAACGAAATTATCGCTCTTTTTGGTTAACGACCTCTGAACAAGGTACCTGCTGACAATGACGAATAAGAAGAGACCGAGCGTCTATTTGACACGCAAGTTGCCGGATCTGGTCGAAACCCGCATGCGTGAGCTGTTCGATGCGGAATTGAACATCGAAGACGCACCGCGCAGCAAGGCAGAGCTGATTGCCGCCATGCAGAAGGTGGACGTGCTGGTGCCGACCGTCACGGATCGCATCACCGCAGAGATGATCGAGCAGGCCGGGCCTCAACTGAAACTCATTGCCGGATTTTCAAACGGTATCGACCATATCGATGTCGATGCCGCGGCCCGTAAGGGCATCACCGTTACCAACACACCCAATGTGCTGACCGAAGACAGCGCTGATATGACCATGGCTCTGGTTCTGGCCGTGCCGCGCCGGTTGGTGGAGGGAACACGCGTTCTCGCCAACGGTTCGGACGAATGGCGTGGCTGGTCACCCACATGGATGCTGGGACGCCGCCTCTCGGGCAAGCGCATCGGCATTGTCGGGATGGGCCGCATCGGCACCGCTGTTGCCCGTCGTGCCAAGGCGTTTGGCCTGTCGATTCATTATCACAACCGCAAGCGCGTCAATCCGGCGACGGAAGCGGAGCTGGAGGCGACCTATTGGGACAGCCTCGACCAAATGCTGGCGCGGGTCGATATCGTCTCCGTCAATTGCCCGTCCACGCCTGCCACTTACCATCTGATTTCGGCCCGGCATCTGGCGCTGATGCAGCCCACGAGCTACATCGTCAACACAGCGCGTGGCGATATTATCGACGAGCCAGCTTTGATCCGCTGCCTGATGGAGGGCAAGATTGCCGGTGCGGGGCTGGATGTTTTTGAAAACGAACCTGTCGTGAACCCCAAGCTCATCAAGCTCGCCAAGGAGGGCAAGGTCGTGCTGTTGCCGCATATGAGCTCTGCCACCATCGAAGGCCGCATCGACATGGGTGACAAGGTCATCATCAACATCCGCGCCTTTTTTGATGGCCACCGCCCACCAAACCGAGTCTTGCCGGGACGCAGTTAAACGGTTTCAGTCAAGACCTTCATCATCTCGATGGAGGTCACGCTGGTGTAGCCGGGATGGGAATTTTCTGCCGTGCGCACAAAGCCCCAGGTGGCGAAGCGGCGATGGTTTTCCGTCAGCTCGATGCGGGTTTCCAGCCGTAGCGCCGGAAGCTGAAGATCACGGGCAACCTCCTCGGCTTGTCCCAGCAGTGCCACGCCCACGCCTTTACCCTGCGACGACGGCGAAACGGCAAGCTTGCCGACGTAGAGGCTTGTCGCTTCCGGCTTGCAGAATATGCAGCCCTTCAAATCCTCCCCATCCACCGCGATGAAGGCGATTTCATCTTTGGTTTTCTGCGCCAGATTATCCACTGTGAGCCGATGGGCCGAAGAGGGCGGATCGATCACTCCATCCATATAGGCAAAGGAGGAGAGGATCAGTGCCAGCAGATCCTCGTAGCGTGAAAAACTGTCATCGATCCTGATAATCTCGATCATGCTTTGCTTGCCCTGCGTTTGTATCGCATCGTATCGAACCGGGCCGAAAGCGAATCATAAAGTAGCAATCGGCCGATCAATGGCTCACCCGTGGCGGTGATCAGTTTGATTGCCTCCATCGCCATGATGGTGCCAATCACGCCGGTCAGGGCGCCGATGATACCCACTTCCGCGCAGGATGGAACGACGCCCTGCGGCGGCGGCATGGGGAAGAGATCTCTGTAGCGTGGAAACAAGATGCCGTCGGCACCGGCTTCATAGGGTTTGAGAACCGTCACCGACCCATCGAAACGCCCGACAGCGCCTGTGACCAGTGGAATTTCTGCAGTTTCTGCCGCATCGGCTGCTGCATAGCGCGTATCGAAATTGTCGGAGCCATCGATAACAAGATCGAAGCTTTTCAGATGGTCATGCGCCCAGACGAGTGAAAAACGTTCCTCGAAACTGATGGTTCGCACATGCGGGTTCAGCCGCGCGATGGACCGGCGGGCGCTTTCTGTCTTCAGGTCTCCCAGCGTGCCGGTGTCGTGGATGACCTGACGCTGGAGGTTGGACAGAGACACCACATCGTCATCGATGATCCCGAGCGTTCCAACACCCGCCGCCGCCAGATAATACAGCACCGGTGCGCCAAGCCCGCCCGCGCCTATGACCAGCACCTTGGCCGCCTTCAGGCGCTGCTGGCCGACGCCGCCGATTTCCGGCAGCAGGATATGGCGCTTGTAACGTTCGATTTCATCTGGCGTCAGGGGGTCCAAGGTGTCGTTCTCCCGGCAATCTCAACAGGGTGCAAGACCTATCACCCGATGCGCCCATGGGAAACATCGAAAAACTGTGCCCGGTCGCCAAGCCCTGCAAACATGGCCGCATCGGTGCCGGTCATGAAGCTTTGCCCGCCCAGCGCGTGAATAAGATCAAACAGCGCGGTGCGCCGTCCCTCATCCAGATGCGCGGCAATTTCATCCAGCAGCAGCACCGGCGCATGGCCGGTCATGTTGGCGGTGAGTTGCGCATGGGCGAGAACAAGACCAACGAGAAGCGCCTTCTGCTCGCCTGTCGAGCAGCGTCCCGCATCCATATCTTTTTCCGCATGGCGCACGAACAGATCGGCCCGGTGCGGCCCTTCCAGCGTGCGTCCGGCGCTAGCATCGCGGTATCTGTTATCCTTCAGAGCCGCCAGATACTCATCTTCCAGATCAACCGCCGGACGGTGAAACTGCCCATCCATGAAGCCTGATAGCGTCAGCGACGCCGTCGGGAAGTTCGTGTCATCGCTGCGGCTGTCGATCAACGCCTTCAGCAGCCCCAGCATTTCGTGGCGTGCGACTGCCATGGAAATGCCAAGCTCCGCCATCTGTTTTTCGATGCCCTCCAGCCAGACCGGATCAAACCGGCCATCGGACAGAAGCCGGTTGCGGCCGCGCATGGCCTTTTCAAAATCACTTGCCCTGCGGCCATGGCCTGGGTCCAGCGACAGCACCAGCCGGTCTAAAAAGCGGCGTCGGTCGGATGAGGAGCCGGTAAACAGCCCATCCATGGAGGGTGTGAGCCAGAGCACGCGCAGATGGTCGGTCAACTCGTCAACGGATCTGACTGATGTCCCGTTCAAACGCAGGCGGCGCGCCAGCGCCTCCCCCTCGCCTTCCAGCCCTGTGCCGATGGCGACTTCGCCATCCATTCCGTTCACTTCTGCAAAAATGGAAAAGCCCGCGCTCTGCGCGCCCACCCGTGTGACATCGGAAAGGGTGGCGCGCCGCAAGCCTCGGCCTGGCGACAGAAAGGAGATGGCTTCCAGAAGATTGGTCTTGCCCGAACCGTTGTCGCCCGTCAGCACCACATGCCGGTCATCAAGGCGCAGAGAGACCTCCGCGTAATTGCGAAACTCGGTCAGTGTCAGCCGAGAGAGGAAAACCTTGGCAGTCATGCCGCATCCAGAATCGTCATGGGATCATGACCTACAACATGCGGCTTAAAATCGGAATGGATTTTCAGACAAACCGCATATCGCTGCAGGTTTTGGCGCGACTATTCCCAGATATCGATGCTGATATCGGCGCGAACGGAGTTCTCGACCACGCGCTTGCCGTTTGGCAGGTCGTTGTCGTAAAGCTTGGCCTGTATCCCCGCCTCATCAAGACCATAGCCGACCCAGCGGTCGCGCAGACGCTGCTCCAGAACCTCGACGGTGGGACCAACGAAAATGGAAAAATCGTAGCTGTCTTTCAGCTTAGCCCAAGGCTCTTCATTGAGAAGGAGATAATTGCCTTCCACCAGAATGAACCGCGTTTCCGGCGAAACGGCCCTTGCAGAGGCGATGGCGATTTCCCGCGAACGGTCAAACACCGGAACCAGAACCTCCTGATCGCCCCGGCGAACCGCTTCCAGAATATCTGAGAAGCCGCGCACATCGAATGTCTCAGGCGCGCCCTTGCGGGCCAGCAAACCGCGATGTTGCAGAATGCCGTTATCCATATGGAACCCGTCCATGGGCAGAACTTCGGCCTTTTCGCCGCGTCGGATCAATTCGCCATGCAGCGCATCTGCCAGCGTGGACTTGCCGGCCCCTGGGGGACCGGCAATCGCAACCATGAAGCGGGATGCGTCTGACGCGCGCTGGATGATGTCATCAGCCAGCGCATCAAGTGTCATCGTCATGCGGCGAGTATCTCTTTCGGCGGTTCTTTCGCGCCTGTCATGAAGGCAACCGCGTCGGACATCGTGTATTCCTTCGGGTTGATGACGCACAGGCGCTTGCCAAGCCGGTGGATGTGAATGCGGTCTGCGACCTCGAACACATGCGGCATGTTGTGGGAGATGAGCACGATCGGCATTCCGCGCGAGCGGACATCGAGAATAAGCTCCAGCACGCGACGGCTTTCCTTCACGCCCAACGCCGCCGTTGGTTCGTCGAGAATGACGACCTTGGAGCCGAAGGCTGCCGCTCTTGCCACGGCAACGCCCTGACGCTGGCCACCAGACAGCGTTTCCACCGACTGGTTGATGTTCTGAATGGTCATCAGGCCAAGTTCAGACAGCTTGCTGCGGGCAAACTTGTCCATGGCAGCATGGTCGAGCTTGCGGAACACCGAGCCCAAGATGCCGGGCTTTCTCAGCTCACGTCCCAGGAACATGTTGTCGGTAATCGACAGAGCGGGCGAAAGGGCAAGGTTCTGATAGACGGTCTCGATACCGGCATCGCGGGCTTCGAGCGGCGTCTTGAACTGAACGACTTCGCCATCCAGCCTGATCTCGCCTTCGTCCGCGCGCACCGCGCCTGAAAGAGCCTTGATCAGCGAGGACTTGCCCGCGCCGTTATCGCCGATCACGGCCAGGATTTCGCCCGGATAGAGATCGAAATCCGCATGGTCGAGAGCGGTCACGCGGCCATAGCGCTTGACGAGACCATGAGCGGAAAGAATGGGTTTCCTTGTGTAATCAACGGTCATCACACGCCTGCCTTTCGGATCCATTGGTCAATTGCGACGGCGGCGATAATCAGCCAGCCTGTCAACATGACTTTCCATTGGGGGTCTGCACCCAGCATATTGAGGCCCATGGACACAACACCCACCAGCATCGCGCCAAACAGCGTGCCGAGAATGGAGCCGCGCCCGCCAAACAGCGAGATGCCGCCAATCACCGTTGCCGTGATGGCTTGCAGATTGTAGTCGGTCACGGCAGCGGATGGCGAAATCGAGCCGTTACGGCCAATGGCAACCCAGGCAGCGAAGGCCGCGATAAAGCCAGCAACCGTATAGACGCTGAGAAGGATCTTGCGCGTCTGGATACCGGAAAGCTTTGCCGCTTCAGGATCATCACCCACGGCATAGACGTGGCGGCCCCAGGCGGTGTGGTTGAGAATATACCAGAGCAGAGCAACAAGCAGGACCATGGCGATAACACCAAGCGTCAGAATGGCGCTGCCGATACGGAAATTGGTGGCGAAAATCTGCAGAAGCGGCGCGTTCGCCGCGACATCCGTATCGCGGATGGTCTCGTTGGCCGAATAGATGAAATTCGTCGCCATGACGATGTTCCATGATCCCAGCGTCACGATGAACGGCGGCAACTTGACCACGGAAACCAGAAAGCCGTTGAAGAAGCCGCACAATCCGCCGACCACGAAGCCAGCGAGAACAGCAACGCCGCTCGGCAATCCGTAGTTTACGGCTACATTGCCCATCACCACCGATGAGATCACCATGACAACGCCGATCGAGAGATCGATACCGGCGGTCAGAATGATCAGCGTCTGGGCCGAGCCGAGAATGCCGACGACGGCAATCTGCTGCAGGATCAGCGTCAACGTGTAGGATGAAAAGAAACGTCCGCCGATGGTCAGACCGAAAATGGCGATCGACATCACCAGAACGATCAGCGGCACAGCCGCAGGCGTCGAATGCAGAAAATGCTGCGCGCGTTTCAAAGGTGAAATTTTTTGCTGTTCGAACGACGCGACATTCTTGTCGCTGCCATCAAGCACTCGCTCGAATTCCTGTATTCCGCTCATGTTTCCTCCTCCCGCTCGCCAGCGTCCGCCCGCTGCGGGGCTCGATCCTTAGCCGGATAATCTGACTGCGAAAACTTATGGGAAAGCCAGCCGGAACCCGGGTTCCGGCTGGCCTGGTTTTGTCAAAGGTTAAGGGATCAACCCCAGCACTTCGCAAGGCCTTCCTTGACGCTGATCGAAGGTACACCTTCAACCGGCTTGTCGGTTACGAGCGAAACGCCCGTGTCGAAGAAGGACTTGCCTTCGGTTGGCTTTGGCTTAACGCCGGTGTCAGCGAACTTCTTGATCGCTTCCACGCCGAGCGCTGCCATCATCAGCGGGTACTGCTGCGATGTTGCGCCGATAACGCCATCCTGAACAGACTTCACGCCTGGGCAACCGCCGTCAACGGAAACGATCAGCACGTTACCTTCCATGCCAACAGCCTTGAGTGCCTGGTAGGCACCGACAGCAGCCGGTTCATTGATGGTGTGGATAACGTTGATGCCTGGATCCTTCTGGAGAAGGTTTTCCATGGCCTTGCGGCCGCCTTCTTCGTTGCCGTTGGTCACGTCGTGGCCAACGATGCGTGGATCGTTTTCGTCACCAATCTTGCTCGCGTCCTTCGGATCGATACCGAAGCCCATCATGAAGCCCTGGTCGCGCAGAACGTCAACGCTTGGCTGGTCAGGCGTCAGATCGAGGAAGCCAACCTTGGCGTCCTTTGCCTTGTCGCCCATGGTGCCCTTGGCCCACTGGCCAATCAGCTTGCCGGCAAGCAGGTTGTCGGTTGCGAATGTCGCGTCAGCAGAATCGACAGGATCAAGTGGTGTGTCGAGCGCGATCACGAGAAGGCCAGCTTCGCGGGCTTTCTTGATGGTCGGCACGATGCCCTTGGTGTCGGATGCGGTGATGAGAATGCCCTTGGCGCCATCGGCGATGCAGGATTCGATTGCAGCAACCTGGCTTTCGGAGTCACCATCGATCTTGCCGGCGTAGGACTTCAGCTTCACGCCAACTTCCTTGGCCTTGGCCGTTGCGCCTTCCTTCATCTTGACGAAGAAGGGGTTCGTATCTGTTTTTGTGATCAGGCAAACCGACGTATCGGCAGCCGAAGCGACTGAGCCAAAGGAAACGCCGAGCGCGAGCGCGCCGAGAATGGCGGAAACAGTGCTTTTCATGTAGTCCTCCCGATGATGAGACAAGTGCTTCCTGTTGAAGCGACTGTTGCGACCCTTCTCCTCCAAGAGCGGGGCCACTGCGACAGATGGAAACACCAAAACAATCCTCTGTCAATAAATAAATCCAATTGAATTATTAATTCTTTGTGGCATTTTATGAATTCCGCATCTAGGGAAATTTGGTGGGAGGACACCTTATTTCCGGCAAAAACAAAGATGTGGAGAGCATATGCAGCCGGCGAAAAACCATTGCCGGCCGGGAGGGAATGCCACATGAAACGCGAAAGCGAGCCGCTGCAGCAACCAGCAGCAACTGCACCGGATTTGAGCGGAGGTGCCAATCAGGTCCGTGTGCGCGCCTATAATGAACGCCTGGTCCTGTCGCTGGTGCGCCGACACAGCGGCATGTCGAAGGCCGAGATTGCGCGCCGCAGCGGCCTGTCGGCTCAGACCGTTTCCGTCATCATGCGCTCGCTGGAAAGCGACGGGCTTCTTATTCGCGGCGAGCCCCTGCGCGGCAAGGTTGGCCAGCCATCGACGCCCATGCGGCTTAACCCCGATGCGGTGCTTTCCTTCGGTGTGAAAATCGGTCGTCGCAGTGTTGATCTCGTGCTGATGGATTTTGTCGGGCGCATCCGGCTCAAGCTGCGCAACACCTACCCCTACCCCATGCCGGAGTGGATCCTGCCGTTTGTCATCAATGGCATGGCAGAGCTGGAAGCGCGGCTGACACCTGAGATGCGCGAAAGAATCGCCGGCATCGGCATCGCCGCACCCTTTGAAATGTGGAGCTGGGCGGCAGAGGTGGGCGCGCCGCAACAGGAGATGGACCGCTGGCGCGGGTTCGATCTGCGCGCCGAAATTGCTGCCAAGGTCAGCTATCCGGTATTCCTGCAGAATGACGCGACCAGCGCCTGCGGCGCCGAACTCGTCTTTGGTCTGGGCCAGCAATATCCAGATTTTCTCTATGTCTTCATCGGCTCCTTCATCGGCGGCGGCGTGGTGTTGAATTCGGCACTGTTTTCCGGGCGAACGGGTGCAGCCGGTGCCATCGGGCCCCTGCCCGTTCAAGGCCGGGATGGCTCCACCGTACCCCTGCTCAAGATCGCCTCGATCTTCGTTCTGGAAGACATGCTGCGCGAAAACAATATCGACCCCAAGCCGCTCTGGTTTTCTCCGGATGAATGGGTGGATTTCGGTGAGCCGCTGGAACTGTGGATCCAAAACACCGCCGCAGCGCTGGCACAAGCCGTGCTCGCCGCCGCCTCGATTATCGATTTCGCATCCGTCATCATCGATGGCGGCTTTCCCGCGTGGGTGCGCCAGCGCATCACCTCCGCCACCAAGAAGGCGCTGGAATTGCATGATCTTCAGGGCGTATCGGTCCCCGAAATCATGGAAGGCTCCGTCGGCAGCCAAGCCCGCGCCATCGGCGGCGCAAGCCTGCCGCTCTTCTCACGCTACCTGCTGGACCAGAACGTGCTGTTCAAGGAAACGGCTGGGTAAGCGTCGGCGCATGTCGGTGCGGGCAGGATAATAGCCTAGGCGATGCTTAACCTGCCTGAAGGTTGGCAACATCCCCTTTCCGCGCACTTTGTCGTCGCGCCGCCCGGGCGGGCGGCAGGCACTGCGTCAGAAGCTGGTGGTGACCGTGAAGAGGAAGCGGGGGTTTTCGATGTCGATGTTGCTGTTCATCTTCGGATCTATTGCCCAGGCCACCGACAGATCGCCGCTCAGATGTCCGCCAATGTCGAAATCCAGACCAAAGCCAACATCGGAGTAGAAACTGCTGGATTCGCCGCGCAGATAATCGTCGAACACGGCACCCACGTCGAAGAAGGCCCGGATGCCGGAGGAGAAGGGAATGCCCAGCGCCTGCTGCATGCCGCTGTTGAAATCGTTGGAACTGTAGCGAATCTGGTTGGCCAGGTAGCCGCCGTTGTCACCCGAGAGCGATGAAAGCTCATAGGCGGGAAGCGTGCTGACGCCTCCGAGATACCAGAGTTCGCCGGAGGGCAGGCGCTGTTCCGGGGTGTATTGACCTCCGGTCCGCATCATCAGGCTGACGCCGTCGCCGATCGACTGGAACAGGGTGGCGCTGCCGACGATGCGGGTTATCGTATCGCGATCATGGCCGCTCAGCCCCTTCGTATCGACCCAGGACTGGATCACGCGCAGTTCGGTCTCGACATAGGTTCCGCTGGTCGGAAAGGTCGCCTGCCCCTTCACGCCACCGAACACCCGGTACGACAGCGTATCGGTGTCGACGGTGCTGACTTCGCTATGGGTGCTGCTCCACTGGCCGCCGCTGACCGTGGAGAAATTCCAGGTCGGGGTGGTGTAGAAGGGCTGGGTATAGGTGAGGCTGACCAGATCCCCGCGACCCAGCACGCCGAGCGAGGTGAAGCTGCCTTCCAGCACCTTGGAGTCCGAATGGGAATAGAGCAGCCGAAGGCCGCCATTGCCTTCGGGCATCGGTAGATCGGCATCAAAGAAATAGGAGCCGACATCGAAAACGTGCAGCATGTTGCTCATGTCGGTGACGGACGTGGTCAGGCCGGCGGAAATCGTCTCGTCATAGCCGAAGGGCGAGTAGAGGCTGGCGGTGGCACCGAGCGTATAACGGCCGCTGTCGCGGGTGCCGTGGTTGTTGAGATAGACGGTGCCGCTGAACGGCTTCGGCTCGCCGGTCACCTGCAGTTGCAAATCCGTTGTGCCGGTTTCCTTGCCGGGCTTCAGCCCAGCCTTGACCTGGAACTTGCGGTTCTGGTTCACCGCGGCCAGCCGCCGCTCGATCAGCTGGATCGTGGGAATGCTGCCCGGCAGCACCTCGACATGGTCGATCACCACATCGGAGCGAATCTTCTTGTTGCCGGACACTTCGACGGCGCCAATCTTGCCTTCCACCAGCAGGATGCGGACATGGCCGCCAGCGATCTGCTGCGGTACCAGCACCGCTTGGGCGGTGATGTAGCCCCGCTCGCGATAGGCGGCGTTGATCTTGGCGGTCAAGCGGAACAGATCCGCAACAGAGATATTGCGGTTCAGATAGGGCGCGACGATCGCGTCGAGATCGGTCTTGGTGAAGACGTGGCTGTCGTTGAACGCGACATCCTTCAGCATGAAACTGGCCTGCTCTGCGCCTTTCGGCAAAGCCGCCTCCTCCTGTCCCGGCGCGCTCGGGGCTGCCGGCTGCTGATCGGTGGCGCGCTGCAGGGCGCGCTGGCGTTCACGCTGCTCGAAATCGCTGACAGCACGCGGGTTGTTGATATCTGCATCGGTGGTGGCTGGCACTGTTGGAAGCGCAGGCCCCGCGCCAGCTGGAACCGCCGCCAGGCCGCAGGACAGGCCGAGAAGCATGGCACCCGCCCGCATCAGACGTACGGGCACAGCCCTGCCCAGTCCGGCATTCGCGGCTGTCCCGATCTGTTGTCCCCTGTTGCGCCCGCGATATCCGCCGCGCTGTATGTCCCGAACCGACCGCACCTGACCCCCCGAAATTTCGCAGGGAAGACCCACCCCGGGCCTCCCCAGTCTGTCTGACTGGCGACAGGCGGCATGTGCCGCCCCCGCGACAGCCTCAGCCCTTCGGCTGCTGCGCTGCCATGCGCGTGTTTTCCTTGACCATCTCGTCATAGGCCTTAGAGAAACCGGCAACAGAGAAGCCGATCCCGACCTTCTGGCCGGTACGCGACACGATCACCACGCGGCCACCTTCCTTGGCGCCCTGCATGGCCTTGATGAAAGCGTCGTCGGTGGTGCCTTCGACGAAGCAACCCTGTGCCGCACAGCGGTTGACGCCTGCGGTGGTCTGATAGCTGCCGACCTCGACGGAAACGCCCGGCGTCAGCAGGAAGTCCAGCGGCAGCACATACTGGATGACATTGCTCTTGGCCTTCGGATCGAAGGCAATGCTCATCACCAGAATGTTGCGGTCGGTGTCCTTCTGGGCGATCCGCTGTTTGATCTGGCAATTCACATTGTTGATCGCCGGGTCATAGCATTCCAGCAGCCAGTCGCCATGCTGCTGCACCGTCACTTTCGGGCCGCTCTCAACCGTGCCGGGAACGGCATCCTTGCCATTCTCAGCCGCATCGGCCGGTTGGGCAGCCGCCGCCGGGGCCGAAGGCGCAGCAGCGGTCGCGGCAGCATCGGCGGACTTCGGCTTGTCGCCTGCGCCGGCAGCCTCTGCAACCAGCGGCATAGTAACGCCGAGTGCCAGGCAGACAGCAAAGGCGGTCGTCAGGGAGTTCAAACGGAATGCATTCTTGGACACAACATCCTCACTTCTGGAAATAGTCTTCGGTTCGCTAGTAACACGAAGGTTGTTGCTACGGGAGACTAGGCAATCTGCATCCACAGATTGCTGCCCTCCCGCACGGGTTCAGGTTTACGGCGCCAAAGAGATCGCTCCGTTTTCATTGCGTTGCACCACCTCGGCGCCGTCGCTCGTGCCGCGATTGACGATCCCGGTCCGGCTGTCGCGCAGGACACGCAGCGCCTTCAGGTACAGGTCCGAATCCGGCACCACCGGGGTCATCGCAGTGACGTCGATGCGGGCATTGCGCATCTCGGTATCGAGAACGTTGCGATGGGCATTACTGCCATCATCAATGTGATTTCCGGCTGTTACCATGATCCGGTAGCGTGACGGATAGGTGGAGCGGACATCGCGCAGGACCACATCGAAGGCACCGTCGATGCGCACCTGACCGCGTCCGCCATTGATCAACGACCCCTGCGACTGCACGACGCTGTCTTGCAGCGTGCGGATCCGGATGTCGCCTTCCCCAACAGCAGTGATATCGGAGTTGGCGGCGATCAGCACGTTGCGCTGGGCCAGGATGTTGATCGAGCCTTCGGCCGTATCGAGATCGTTTTGCAGGAAGACATTGCCATCGCGGCTGACGATAACGAGATTGCCATTGCCGGCAGTCCGGACCCGCTGCACGGTCGCATTGCTGCCCGCCAGAACGTCGACATTGCCGGTACCGCCTTCGATCACCCCGCCGAGGGCCTGGGTAAACAGGCCACGGGTGGCGTCGAGGCGGATATTGCCTACACCGGCTGCCGTCACATTGGCGGCATCGGCCAATGTCAGATCCGTATTGGCGGTGACGTTGATATCGCCGTCGGCGGTGCTGAGCTCATTATTGAGGTCTACCCGTCCCGTCAGCGCGACCACGTCGATATCGCCATTGCCATCCGTCAGGATGCGGTTCAGCACGGCGTCCGTGCCAGCTGATAGCGAGACAGATCCGGTGCCACCGTTGATGACGGCGAGTGCGCCCTGCGTCAGTTGGCCTTGAGTTGCCTCCAGCGACAGGTCGCCCGCACCGGCCGCCGTCACATTGGCGGCGTCGGCCAGCGTCAGGTTGGTATTGGCGGTAACGCTGATATTGCCATCGGCGGTGCTGACCTCCTTGTTGAGGTCTACCCGACCCGTCAGCGCGACCACGTCGATATTACCGTTCCCAACCGTCTGGATGCGGTTCAGCACAGCGTCCGTGCCGGCCGACAGCGAGACAGATCCGGTGCCGCCATTGATGACGGCGAGAGCGCCCTGCGTCAGTTGGCCTTGAGTTGCCTTCAGCGACAGGTCGCCCGCACCGGCAGCCGTCACATTGACGGCGTCGGCCAGCGTCAGATCCGTATCGGCGGTGACGCTGATATGGCCGTCGGCGGTGCTGACCTCCTTGTTGAGGTCTACCCGTCCCGTTAGCGCAACAACATCGATATTGCCGTTGCCTGCGGTCTGGATGCGATCGAGCAGCGCATCCGTGCCCGCCGTGATCGCAATCGATCCGGTACCGGCATTGATGAGGGTGTTCTGGGCCTGGGTCAGCATGGCCTCTGCTGAAAGCGTGATATCGCCATCAACCGCTGTGACCGACTGCGTCAGCAGATTGCCGAGCGTCGAGACGCTGATCGAAGAACCTGCGCCCACGGAGCTGTTTTCCAGCCTCATGCTCCGGCTGTTTTCAATCACCACATCGCCGCCATCGACATTGGTGAGGGTCAACCGGGCGAGATTGGTGACGAGCGAGTTATCGCCGCCGATACCGCCATGGGCCGAGAGTGTCACACCTGCGGTATCGTCAGAGACGTCGATATCGTTGAGGCTGTCGCCATTGCCGTTGATCGACCCGCCGGCATTGATGACGATCACGTTGTTTCCGCCCTTCTGGCTCACCAGATTGCCGAGAACCACATCGCCGACAGCGCCGATATCGATGGCATTACCCTGTGCATCAATGGTCGATCCCTGGCCCATCACCAGATTGGCATCGGTGCGGAACTTGGCAGTGCCGTCACGGGAGACAACCTTGCTGTTCTGGCCGAAGACGATGTTTTGCGGTGCGTACCAGTCGATAGCGCTTGCCGAGAAGGTCTGGCCAGTCTCGACCAGAATCTGGCTGGCCGAGATGATCTTGGACAGGCCGCCGACAACGGCCTCCTTCACCCGCACCGGCAGATCCGGGGCATACATGTAGGAATCGCCGGGTGTCTCTACAGAGATCGTGCCGTCGACGCGCGTCGTCACGTCGAGATCGGCCCCCTCGGTGCCGATGCCGTCGCGCGCTTGGAGCGTGACGTATTCGCCATTGATCTCAACGCCCTTGTCGTTGAATGCATCGAGGATACGGCCGTCATTGGCGATCAGGTCCAGCGTCGGGCCGGTCGCGTCCTGCAGGCGCAGGTCGCCGGTCTTTTCAGCAATATAGGCCGAGCCAGCAGTGCGCAGCTGCACATACCCGTCATTGGTGGTGTCGGTGACGAAGCGCTTGTCGGTGGTTCCGAGATTGTCTCCGGCAGAGGAGAGGATCAGGTTGCGGCCTGTCACATTGGCCGTACCGGCGCTGTTGGCGTTCAGCAGGCTGCCGGATGTGATGAGATGCAGCGTATCGCCGACCGAAATCGTCTTCACGTTGAGGTCGCTCTGGCTCTCCAGATAGGCATCCTCACCGGCTGCCACGTTGACCGTGCCATCGGTATTGATCGACACGCCAGCATGATGGGTGAGCGTGACGGTTCCGTCGTCGTTATAGCGCACATCGCCGACCTGGGCGTTGCGCATCTTCTGCATGTCAGCCACAGACACCGTCTTGCCGCCACCGTTATTGAGCGTCGCGGTCTGACCGGCTTCGCCGATGGTGCCGCTGACGTCGATGTTGAGGCTACCGGCCTTGATGTTGCTGGCAAGCGTCGAGCCGGCCGCATTGCCGCCCACGACCTCGGCATTGACAGCCGAAAGGACGGCATCACGATCAAACGTCAGGCCTTGCGTGTTGGCGGCAAGCTCGGCATCCGTCAGCTTGTAGGTGAAGTTGGGGTCGTAGGTGCCTTCGGCAGCAGCGCCCAGCTTCTCGTTCGCATCGTGATAGAAGGCCGTCTGCTTGGCTTCATAGGCCGCAATGTCCGTATCCGAGAAGCCGTTGGACGCCAGCGCGGTCCGGTCCGTATCCGACACGTGGTAGACGAAGTTCGGATCGTAAGCGGCGATCATGCTGGTGGCTTCGGTTGCGGCCACACGCGCCAGCCTGGTTCTGGCGGAGCTGGTGTCGGAACCGGCACCACGCATCTTCCAGTAAGCCTTGTACATCTGCGTCATCTGCTCGGCCCTGGCATCGTTGACCAGTTCGGTCTCACTCTGCGTGTAGGACGTCGTGCCGATTTTGCGGCTGTCGAGATAGGCTGCGAAGCTTGCGTCATAGGCTGCCAGATCGCTCGTCGCGGTCTGACCGTTCAGCAGGTCGCCATTCACCAGCAGCGTCAGATCGCCCGCCACGTCGATTGCATTGACGCGCAGATCGCCGGACACTTCGCGGATGGTCACGGCATTTGTATCTTCGGTCTTGACGTTCAGCGTGCCGCCGCCCGCCGCATCGGTGTCCACGTCCAGCCCGTTGTCGGCAACATTTGTCAGGATCTTGCCTGTTTTGCTTTCGAGCTGGATATGGCCGGCTTTGACCAACGAGCCCATGCTGGAGGCGCGGAAATCGATGTCGTTGCGCGCGATCAGCGTCAGGTCGCCGCCATTGGCCGTTTTGGCCGCATCGACATTGACCTGACCCAGGCGCAGGCCACCCGTAACCTCTTCGAGATAGAGGCTCAGTGCCGTGGCGTTGACGATGGCATTGTCGCCCGTCTGCTCGATGCGGAACGTATCGGTTGCAGAGTTGCCGATTCTGCTATTGGCATTGAGCGTAATAGTGTTGGCAACCAGAACACCCTTCCGACCGTCATTGTCGGCCGAATAAATGCCACCTTGCTGACTGGTCAGCAGGGTGTCGCCCGAGATGTTGCGAACCGTGCCGCCTACCAGAACATCACCCTGGCTCTGCACCGCGATGCGACCGGTGTCTTCGCCGAAGAAGCCGATATTGATCGTTTTGTCGGCCTTCGCCGAATAGGTCTGATCGCTGTGGTAATAGATGCGATAGTCCATCTTCGGGCGAACTTCGTAGTCGCATATGAATCCGGTACAAGACTCCTCCACCGTCACGGATTGGAAGTTTTCCACCTCGCGTTTTATCTCGGTTACCTCACGCTGATAATGGAAGTCCGAGCTGTCGTTCTTATCGACGATCAGCGAACCGACGGGTGTTGCTCCATACTGTGGATCGGACCAGCGCAAATGGTCGTCGCCAAAGTTATACCAGCCGTCGCTGTTATATCTGGTACTCAGGGCTTGCCGGATCGCGGAGTAGTCCGCCGTATTCCAGGCCGCTCCGTTCTGATTCCTGATGATGCGGTTTACATCCGATTCGCCATCGCTCTTGTCTTCATGGTGAGAGTAGAACTGCTTCAGGTCGTAATAATCGGCCGTGACCGTCCACTGATAGCGCTGGTTGGCGAGCGGATCGTAAGTCGCCGCAGCGGCTCCGGTCGCAACCTGCGTCATCGCAACACCGTTCGTCAGCTCATTGGAAGTGTTCTCGTATTTGACGACCTCGCTGCCGACGCGCGCCCAGCGGGTTTGCAGGTAGCTGCTCTCGTCGGTCTTGTAGTTGTGATCGTTGAAGACAATCGTACCTTCCACGCCATCCCCGGTATCGATGTCGCGCAGTTCCAGCGCACTTGTCGATTGATTGGTGATGTCGAAGCGGGCGAAACCGTCAAGCGCTTCGACCTTACCGCGACCGGTGCTGGCGATGCGGCCCTCGATGATGATACTGCCGCCTTCCGCCTGCAGGTCCTTCGCGACGATGCGGTTCGTCGCATAGTCGTAGAACAGCGGAATGGTGGAAAGGTCATCAATCGAGATGCTGGCCAGTTGGTCGCGCGTTGCCGTCAGCGGATCGAAGCTTAGGCCACCCGTCAGCTGGTAATAGCGATCGGCTTCACTCTTGCTCTGGGCAAACCGATCCTTTTGTGCGTTCGACAGAGCCGCATCGACCTGCGCCTGCGTCACCGTCGTATCACGACCGCTGACACCGGAACGGATTGTCCCGTTGATGTTCACCCCAGCGGCCTTGATGTAGATATTGCCGAGGGCCTCGATCGAACCCGCGACACCCTGCGGCGTAGTGGGGGATGACAGCGCCACATCGGTGCTATCAGCCGTCTGGGTGTTGTTGTAGGAATTGACGAGATCGCTGAATTCGCTGATCGGGTCATTGCCAAGGTTGATGTCCTTGTCGCTGTCGATACGGAAATCGCGCCCGGCCATTATGGTCAGATCTGCCGCCTGGACACGGGACTGCAGCGCAACCGAGCCGTAGATATTGGCGAGCGTCACCGAACCGCCAAGGTTGCTGATCTGACCCTTGACGGTGAGGTCGGGTCCGCTTGCATTGGTGTTGACCACAGACAGCACCGCATCCGTGGTCGGAAGCGCGTAGTTGACCGCGCCGAGCAGTGCAGAACCATTCTGCTTGACCTGCGTGCCGTTCACGTAAACCTTGCCGCCCACCAGATAGGGGATAGACAGTCCTGTGATCGCCAGCGCGTCTGACGAGGTATTGACCACGCGCATATCAGCGTCACGCGGGGTGACGATTCTGCCGTTACCGATGAGGCCGCCACGGTTCACCCCGGTCCGCAGCGCGACATCGCCGAGCGGTGCCTCGTAATTGACGTTCCAGGTGTTGCCGGACTTGCTGACGGCCTTGCGCCAGTTATAGCCCTTGCCGGTCACGGAATTCATGTCCGTGCCATCAATGGAAACCCAACGCACCCGGTCAATGCCGGTTTCCAGCGTGCCGCCGAGGTTGACGACACCGGACCTGTTGGTCTTGCCGACACCCCTGATGTCCATGAAGGCCGTCAGGAAGCTGGTCGCCGAATAGTTGCGAACATCAATATAGGCTGTGGCACCGCCGCGCTGGTCGTCGGAGGCTGCGGCATGAATGTTCTCGCCGGAATGTACCTTGCTGCCGCGTGCAATGTTCAAGATGTTGTTCTGGTCGCTCGTGGCGCGCGAGATGTTGTCGCGCGGAATGCCGATAGCAGCTCCGATGATGGAGGTGACCGAGGCGGCGACGTCATTGCTGTTGATGCGGTAGCCGACCAGACGGTCCCCTGCCAGAGCAGAAGTATCGTTGGCGTCCACATAGTCTTCGCCAGCCCCGAGGAACACGTCGCCGTAGCTCTTCACGATGGCATTTTCTCCAATCGTCACCACGTTGTCGGAGGTCGATGCAGTGACGGAATCAACCCGCAATGTCGCACCGGCACCATAGGCCGAACCGTCGCCAGAGGTGGACATCCTGGTATCGGTGACGGCGGAAGCTTCCAGACGCTCGCCGCCAAACAGCGATGCTGTATTTCCAACGTTTACATAAGACTGCGCGCGATCTCCCGAGATACCCGAGTGAGTAAAGTTTGTCTTGCCGGTGGCGGCTGCTGCAGCGCCCGCCGCATCCACGGTGATCACATCGTCGCCGCTGACATTGGCCATGGATTTGACCGTCAGATCGCCAGCCGAGTAGATCTGTGTGTTCCGGCCAATCGAAACGCCGGTGTCCGTCTTGACCGTTACGTCGGAATCCACATCGGAAGCAGCGATTGCGCCATAGGCCTTCAGATTGACATTGCTGCCGCTAAACAGATCCTTGGCGATCGCATTGCGCGACAGAATCTGAATCTTTTCGCCGTTGCTCTGGTCGTCATCGGTCTTGGAAACGATCTTTCTGTTGTCGCCGATATCGACGGTGGCAGTGCCTGCGACATCATAGTCATTGCTGCCGGAGCCGCCGCCGACGAGGCCGACGCCGAAGGAGTCCATTTTGCCGTCGAAATGGCGTTCGTGATCGGCCTTGATGACGATTGCCCCGGTCGCCCGGATGTCATCGCCTGCAGGCGTTCCGCCGAGATCACGCAGTTCAATCGTCGTTGCGCCGACATCGGTCACCTTCGCCATCGAAATGCCGGCCGTGTAGATACCACCAGCCACCGCAAAGCTTTGTGCTGTGGCACGGGTGTCGCTATTGGCGAGGATCGAGATGTCCTTTGCACCAATCGAGGAGCCAAGTGCGATTTTGCTGCTGTTTCGGTTTGTCGACCGTGCCACATGTGCGCCGAGCGACTGGGCGCCGACGGTGATGCCGATGATCTTGGATTGCAACGCCACCTGGTTTTCGGTGACGATGTCCACATCGCCGCTGCGGGCTGTAATCTGACCATAGCCAAGGTCGATGAGGGCATCATTGCCGGTTTCGGCGGCGATATTGCTGCCCTGAGCAGCACCCAGACCACCTGCTGCGGCGAGCGCGAAGCTTTCGGCGCGGCGATAGGTGTTGCGCGCAAGCCCCAGGACGTCCAGCGCTGTGCGAACAGCACTGCGGTCGCCCGCAATGGTGGCTAACGTTGCTGCCCCGGAGAGGCGACCGACTGACTGCAGCTCGCCAATCAGTGCGGAGATTTCCACCGCACTGCCCTTCAGCAGGTGATTGTTACCGGCCCTGACCGCCGCATCACCATAGCTTTCCGCATAGGAATGGACATAGCCCCCAGCCACCGCGCCAAACGCGATGCCGACGACGTTGGAAACCGACCAGCCGAGATTTTCGGCCTTGAGGTTCAGCACACCGGCCGCATCGAGCGTGACATTGTCGCCGAGCGCGACCGTCGCGTCGCTGTCCTCCTCGATCTCGGAAACGGCTGCCTGGCCAGCCACGGCACCACCGGCACCCGCCAGTCCGTCAACCGACATGCGGAAACGCTGCTTGGCCACCACATCAAGATTGCCCGAGCGGGTCGTCACGGTTGCGCCGTTGCCCATCGTGGTTGTGGCGCCACCTTCCAGATCAGCGCGCGTATAGGATACACCGGCACCGACAATGCCGCCCGCCAGACCGATGGTCGTTGCCGCCAGATTCTGTTCGTTCTCGGCGCTGATCAGCGCATTCAGGGCAGAGATCTGGGCACCGGCACCAATCGTCGTGTTGGAGGTATTGCGCAGGCGGTTATAGTTGATCGAGCCTGCAACGCCCACGATACCCGCGGCCCCCGCAAAGTTCACGGCCTCAAGCACCGAGACGTTCTGCGCCTGAAGGTCGAGACTTGTGCCCGCCGTCACCCGCGCATTGTTGCCGATGGCGGTCACGGCGGAGGACGAGAAGTCGTTGACGCCAACCGTCAGACCGACGCCGACCGTACCACCCACACCGACGGTACCGGCAAACTGATAGACACGGCTGAAATCGCTTGCCGAAAGATCGACGGAGCCAACCGTTACCACCTCGGCATTGTCACCGATCGTGGCGGAGGTGCGATCATGGCCGTCCTTGGTCAGCATGGCCGAAACGCTGGTCGCGTCACCGGACAGGCTGGAGGCCGTTGCGCTGTTGGCCTTGGCGACCGTGGCGTCGAGGGTGGCATCGCCACTGCTCTGTATGCGGTTATTGACAAGCTTGGACATAAGCTTGTCCACATCGCCTGCCATGCCGCCGCCATCGACGGCCGTCGTGCCATCATTGCCCTGATAGCCGTTGAGATTTCCGGAGCCGGTGCGATTGATGACGACGGCGCCACCGACGCCAACCACGCCGCCGACACCGCCGGCAATGGTGTTGGAGGCGTAATTTTTTGCCGAAACGGCATCGATATCGACATTGCCACCGGCATAGATCTTGGCATTGCCGCCGATGGCCGCATCCGTCTGGTTCAGGATCGTCGCCATGTCGAAGCTGACGCCAACACCAACCGTGCCACCGCCGCCGAGACCACCGACCAGGCGATACATGTCGATTGCGCTGTCGGCTTCGATGTTGACGTCCTGACCGCTGTCTCCCAATTTGAAGGCGGAATCCTGGTTGATGCTGCCATAGGCATAGGAGGAGATGCCACGGCGGGAATCGACCACATTGATGGACGCACCGATGCCGACTGTTCCGGCAACGCCGCCGGCCACGATGATGTTGCCGATGTTCTCGCGGGCACGCGCTGTGATCGCAGTATCGCCCATGGCATTGATTGCGCCAGCTGCGCCCAGAAGGGCGGAGGTGGTGCTGTTGGCAACGACCACATTGATCGCGCCACCGACACCGGCCGTACCCGCCACACCGATTGCACCGACGACTTCGAGATGGCGAGAGCTTTCGCGGGCATCGACATTCACATTGCGATAAGCATCCGCACGCCCGTCAATGCGGGCGGTCGTAGCACCGGAAATGACGGCAACGTTGACCGCAGCGCCCACACCGGCGGGGCCGGTGGCCGCACCCATGGCGAAGCCGGCAATGCCGATCTGCTGCTGACGCCGCGCAGCAACCGCCACGTCGCGACGAGCCTTCACCACGGCACCGCTGTCGACCGAAGCCTGCGTCGAGCCATTGAAGACATTGACGGTGGCGCCACCGCCGACCCCGGCTGTGGCGGCAGCACCGACCATGCCGGCAAAGCCGATCATCCGGCCGGTGGACTGGGCACTGATGATGGTATCCTGGGTCGCACCGAAATTACCAAGCGTTGCGCCGGAAAGTGCTGAATTGATCGAGGCGCCGTTTGCGACACGCGCGCTGACGGAATTGCCGAACACGCCGACATCGACGACACCGCCGACGCCTGCCTCCCCCGTGGAGGCACCGACCGCGAGCGAAATCGCAACCGCACGGTGATCACCATTGGCGGTCATCGCAAAGCCCTTGGCCGTGCGCTGCGTGGTGGGCAAGTCGAGCAGCGCATCGCGCTTGGCCTTCGACTGGCCGATATCGCCCAGCGTATCAAAAGCGGCCTTCACATCATCGGCGAAGGCAAGGCCGGTATTCGCCAAACCGTTGAAGCCGTCCACAATCTCGTTGCGCTGCGCTTCCTTCGCCTCCTCGACCTCCTGCAATTCTTCGATGGTGATGACGCCGCTCTCAAGGCCGCGCGCGGTCACGCTGGCATTGCCGCCGACTTCCGCCAGCGTATGGCCGAGTACGACCAGCGAACCGACGCTTGCGCCGACGCCGACATCCTTGCCAGCGCCGATACCACCGCCGAACTGCAACAGGCTGCTGTCATCTGCCGCATCCAGCCAAACATTACCATTGGCCGTCACAGTCGCGCCCTCGGCGATGCGGGCGGTCACATCATTGTCGAGCACGAGCACGGAGACAGTTCCACCGACGCCCACACTCTCGCTGCTGGCGCCTCCGGCACCCGCCAACTGCCGAATATCGTTGTAGGCGCGGGCGGCAATCTCGATATTGCGCGCCGAGGCATTGCCGATCTGTGCTTCCACCGTCTTGCTGACACCGGTGCCCGGCATGGTGAGACCGAAGGCGGCACCGCTCATGGAGAAGGCCACGCTGCCGGCGATTTCCAGCACGTCGGACTGGTTCTCCGCCTTGACGGAGACATTGCCGTTTTCGGCCGTCAGTGTCGAGGTCTTGTCGGCCACCGCGCGTGTGGTGCTGTCTACCACGGTGACGCTAAGCACACCGGCAAGGCCACCGCCTGCGACCGGAACCGACAACAGGCGCTCGCTGGTGTCCGCACCGAGATTGACCGAACCGTCGTTGGACGTCACGGTCACACCCGAACCCAGCAGGCTTTCGGCGGACGACGACTGAACGTTGCTCACAAGCGTTGCGGCGACGGGATTGCTCTTACCAAAGGTTACGCCCAGCGCACCGGCAAAGGCAAACGCATCGATTGCGTTCTTCGCAGTCATATTCGCATCATCAGCCGCATTGATCGAGACATTGTCGGCGATGACGGTCTTGGCAGAACTCTGGAACGTGTTGGACGAAATGTTGGCGGCGACAGTCGTTGAGCTCGAGCCGGAAAGCGAGGCAACGGCCGTGATCGACATGGCCTGAGTTTCAGCTTCAGCGGTGAAATCGGCACCGCCGCCGTTCGCCACGAACACGCCGCCCTGGCCGACGGCGGTCAGAACATCATCCATCACCACGTTGACGGCGCCCTGCGCACCGAAGGTGCCGCCGGCACCCGACAGGCTGACAGTCATCGAACCACCGATACCCAGCATCTCCTGATGCATCCGGCTTTCGACATTGATCGCCTTTGCTTCGACATGAGCCCGCTCGCCGATTGCCACCTTCGTGACACCATTTGCAACGGTGATGCCGAGCGCACCGCTGAAGGATGCCTGGGTGCTCTGGCCGGCAGCGGCCGCAGCGATGACCTGGTTATGCAGCGACTGCGTGACTGCCGGATCTGCATTACGCAGCGGCGCTGCAATATCACCGCCCAGAACCGGTTCGACGTAATCACGCCATGTTGTGGAGGGGACAAGCGAGCCCTTTTCCGGTCCAACCCAAACATCAGACGGGGCAAGTACGCCAGCAACAATATTGGCATCCCTGCCAGTGCGAAGGTCGAAGTCAGTGCCAATGGTCGTGGCAACCTCGCGACCACGATAGATGACAGAGCCAACCGCGCCGCGGGCCGACTTCGTCACGCTGGTGCCGGTGCCAAGTGCTGCCGACACGCCCCAGGCCTTGTTGGCGACCTTGGACTGATCGTAGGCGGCAATCGTGGTATCGCCTGTCGCGTTGATCGAGACACGATTACCCAGCGTGGTGGACGTGTCGCCGAGATAGACGGTTGCGGCAAAAGCGCCAGTCAAGGAAGATCCCTTACCGCCCGCGCCGGCGATGGCCTCAGCCGCATAGGTGAAGTTGGGGACTGTCTCGTCCAAAACCTTGTTGCCATTGACGAGAACAGAGTTGCCCTTGTCATCTTTCTTGTAGCGCAAGAGATCCGCAACATTGACGCCGGTATTATACCGGCTCATTGCCTCGACCGTCACATTGGTGGCTTTCCGATTTGAAGAGCCGAACCTCACATCGTTGCCCACAACAGCTGCTGACGTGGTATTCATGACGTTGATGCTCATCGCGGCGCCTGTCGCGGCGTCGCTGAGGACAGCCGCACCTGACGCTTCAACCATCGACATGGCATCATGATCAGCAATGACATCGATTGCACCGACGGTTTCGATGTTGACGCTATCCGCAACGATCGCCTTGGTGTCATGATCGGAGAAGTTAAACCCGGCTGCCGCAGCGAAGGCCTGGCTTGGCTTGGCGTCCTTGGTCTTCTCCGTCGCCTTGCCTATTTCATTGTAAGTCGTTGCAAACCGGTCAGCTGCGCGGCCAAAAATTCCCGTATTCGCATTGCCGCCATCAGAGCCAAGCAGAAGGCTGTTGGTTGAGGTCTTGACCTTTGCGGCATAGTCTTCAACGGGCGTCCCGCGAGCAGATGCCTGGGCATTGACGACTTCCATCGTATCCGCCGTCGCCTTCACAGAAACATCGCCGGTGGCTCGGACAGAAGCCGACAGCGTAGCTGTCGTGTCGAAGTCATGGAGGTTGAGGGCGCCTGCACCACCGTCAGCCGCCTTGGTGCCAGCCGCCTTGCCATCGGCCGTCGCCTCGGCCATTGCCTGCGTCTTGGCGCTTACGGTTACACTTTTTGCGAGGATCGTACCATCGCTTGTCAGAGCGCCAAGCCCCTGGGCTGGCGCGGCTTCGCGTACCGTGGCCGCGCGTCCGTTGCCGACAGCTGCGCTGACATCACCGTAAACGACGTTGATTGCGGCAGCAGCATCCGAAGCGGTTGCCGCGGTCTTGGTAGCCTTGGCGGATAGGCTGAGGATTTCGGTTGACGGCCCGGAGCCCGCCACACCGAGCGCGCTGCTTCTCACGCGCGCTTCGCCTGTGACAGAGAGGGCACCGGCATCCACAACGGCATGACCGGCCAGAATGTTCGCCTTCACGTCGATCGAGCCGACATTGATCCCAACACCAAAGCCCTTGGCAGAACCGGATCCGCCAGCCGTTGGCGTCTTGGTCAGTTCGGCCTGGCGCTGACGGACACGCGCGTCTAGATACTCGCCGAACAAGGGGGTCGCCATCTGGGCAATGGTCACACCCAGCGCGGCGCCACGCGCCTTTTTGGTTGTTTCATAGTATTTCGACAGGCCATCTTCCGTGGCAAAGAACATGCCGTTCACGCCGGCAGCCGCATTGCCCTCCGCCTTCAGCGTAATCGATGCGAGGGAGTTGACCGTCACATCAGGCTTGTCACCATGTCCGGACACTGCAGAATTCATAGCCGCCTGGGTCGAGGCGCCATAGGCCGCTTGAGACAGGATCGTGACATTGTTGTCGATCCTGGCTTCATTTTCGAAATCGACGATGTTTAGCCCCAGCGACACAATCAGCTGATCGCCGCCGATGGTCGCCTTGCCGACGCTACGCGACAGGAAGTCGCTGGACCCTGCGCTGAGCGTTTCATTGCCGTTGTCATCTTCCTTCCAGGCCTTGGTCGAGGCATCGACGGTCAACCCTTTCTTGCCGGCCACGAGCGTGCTGCCGGAGCCGATAAGGGCGAGATTGTCCTGGTTGGCGAGATTGGCCGCCACAGACATCACCTTCGCGCCGGCCCCTTGCGCGAATTTGGAAGTCGAGGTGATGTCAACCTTGGCGTCGGTCACGTTGTAGGCACCGACGCGTATTCCGTCGGCGCTGAGAATAAGCCCCGGCAGGGTTTCGGCCACGCTATCGAACGAATTAAAGGAGAACGCGCCGCTGAGGATGAAATCGGACTTGGCCTGATCCTTCATCACCTTCTGTGCGTTTTTCTCGGCGGCCAGCGCCTTCTCGCTCTGTGTCCTCATGCTGCTGCTATTGGCAAGCGCATTGCCGACCACGCCGAGGCTCATGATGGCGCTGATGCCCAGCGTTGCATTCTTGGAATCGTTATCATCGTCGGAGGAACTGCCGCCTTTCAGGTCAGCAAGGTTGCTGAGCAATTCCAGGCCATTGGTGATGGCGCTCGTGACGGGAGCGACTGCGCCACCACCCGCAGTCGATGCAGCGAGATAGGTGCCGACCGTGTTGGCACTGGCGGCTTCCACGGCAAGCGTGCCCTGGGCGAAAACACTCCGCCCAAGCTGAGCCGAGGTATCGAGCATCTGGACGCCACCAGAGACCGTAATCAAGGTCGCAGCCGTGGCATCGCCGTTCATTTTATCGGGCGTCGAACTGGTATTGGTGATGCTGAACCCGGTCTCGTTGCGAGCGCTGACGCTGACATCGCCATTGGACCACAGCGTATTGGCGGCATCCTTTGCACTGGCCCCGTCACGTGTGGCAATGGTGGCTACCGTTTCACCCAGCAAGACGTTGGCACCGATGTTCAGGGCCTGACCGGTCGATGCCTTGTCGGCGCTGCCGCCGTTTACCGTTGCGAAAGTACTCAGTCCGCCTTCCATGGACGAATGGGCGAGGACCGATATGTCACCGACCGCACCGGAAAGAAGATCGCCAAGTGTGGCAGAGCCGACCTGCGCGCCGCTGCCGATGCGGGCGGCGGTGTTCTGCGTGATGAGATTGAAACCGATGGTGTATGTGGAACCGATATTGGAAACCGCGTCGCCGGCAGTATCCTCAACGCCAGCGTTAACGGCACCGACGAGGGCCTTCTGCGCGTCGGCCTTCTTGATATCGTCCTCAGCCTGGGCAATCTCTTTATCGGCCTCCGCCCTCTCGACGGCAGAGACGGCCAGTCTCTTCTTCTCCTCAGCCGCCGCCTTCGCAGCAACCTTGGCATCCCGGATCTGCGCGAGCTCTCCGGTGAGTCGCGACATAGCAGCCTTGGTTGCAGCAGCTGCTGCTTCTGCAGCGTCACCAGCTTCCAGGTAGAGAACTGACAAGCGGTTTTCAGCGACAACAGACAGCGCACCCATTCCCGACAGCTTGAGCGCAACGTTGTCGAGATTGGCCTGCGTATCGCGCGTGGAGATGCCAATCCCGATACCATAGGTGTCGGCAGCGGCCTTGGTCGCCTCAGCACGCGCGTTGGCAATGATGGCGCGCCCATTCTGATAGCGCTCTGCATCCATGTGCTGGTCGCGGAATGTCAGGATAGATTCGTCCTTCGAAAGCGCAGTCGTCTCGAAGTCGCTCGCCCTGACCGATGCCGAGGCGGCATTGACGCTCATCTTTCCACTGTTCGTGTCGCTACCGACAAATGCCGTGTTCGAAATATCTTCGTATGACAGGCCAATGGCGAGGGCCGTTCCCGTACCGCCGGTTCCCTTGTACTTGATGCCGGATTCAACGGCATTGCGCGTGAAAGCATTGGAACGACTCTCGACCAGCAACGCGCCGGACGAATCGATGGTTACGGCTTTGAGTTGATCGCTTGAAATCTCTGCAGAGCTCTCATCCAGCGCTACCAGCACGCCACCGGTCGCACCCCATAGGCCGCCATCCTCGTCACGTTTGCCGGTAATGCCAGACTTCTTGCCCCAGGCGGCGCTGTAGATACCAGCAAGCTTGTCGATCCCGGATGCTGCGGTTTCTGTGATTTCCCAGTACTTGTTAATCTTCTCGCCAGTGGCATTGACCTTGCCGTTGTCAGTGAAGAATTCATCGACAACCGCGCTGACGACGGCCCCGATCAACTCCAGCACATTGTCGGAAGCGCTGTCGCTGACATTCAGCGTCCCGGCCAGATCAGCACGAAGAATACTATCGGTGAGAACGCTGACGCCACCCGTGCGGGCAGTCACGTCGGAATTGCGAACCTTCGCAACAGCCTTGTGATCATTGAAATTGAAGCCGGCACCCAGGGCTCCCTTTGTGGAGCCACCACCGAGGACGTTGAAGCTCGTCGCATTTTCACTGAGGGCATAGGCGTGCACATCAACGTTCGTCCTTGCATCAAGAGACGAATTGTCAACGATGACCTCTGCGTTGTTGGTCAGGACACCCACAGAAACCGCAGCTGCATAGGGAAGCGAGGCCTTGCCAAGCGTGATGTTGCGGGCCGTGGCGATCGCCTCGATTTCGGCGCGGCTGTCGGCGATCAGACCAATGCTGCCCGTCTCGCTGGTCACTCTGGAGCCATTGACGACGCTGACTTTAGCACTGGAAAGCGCAACGCCGACGGCGGCGTCAAACGGAATCGGAATCGGCAGAATGCTGTCGGTCAGAAGGTCGCTGGCCAGCGATACGGTCTTGGCATTGGCCTCGACATTCACGTCACCCTTGGCCGTCAGGGTCGACGCATCGACGGTGACGGATGCAGACGCCTTGTTTGCCGAAGACAACAGATAGGGACGATTGGCATTCAGCGTCAGGTCTTCAACCACCGACGACGCTGTGGCGCTGATATCCAGCGTCCCTTCGGCCTTGATACTGCTGCCCTGAGTGATGCTGACATTGCTTGAAGCCGAACCTGTCTGGATGATGAAGGCGACGGAATCGGCCTTCTCGTCCTTCGCCATCAGGCTGACGTTCTTTCCAGCGATTGAAGCATTGGTCAGGCTGATCGACTGGCCAGCAAGCGTCACGTCGCCGCCAGCATAGTTGCCACTGCCCTGCGTGAAGATGGCCGAGCCGCTTCTCAGGTCGATGGTCGGAGCCGTGAGTTCCACAGCGCCGGAAATGCCTGTTGATGCCGCTGCGGCATGGCTGTTGCGGTCCGTCGCGCCGCCCACCTGGCGCGTCGACAGGAAGGTGTTTTCGGAAAGCGTGATGCTCTGGCTGGCCTGCAGGCTGAACTTCGTGCCGGCCGACAAGGCGCCGGAATAGGCTCCGCCACAGCCAAGACAGGTATTGGCGGAAATCACGATCTGTGCAGGGTCGATCAGCACTTCGCCGCTGGCGCCGAAGAAGGCTGCCGCATTCAACGTGCCACCAGCGAGCGTCACCACGTTTCGCCCGCTGAACTCGATGAAGCCGCCATTGCCGGACACCTCGCCACCCAGCGCGAGCACGGAGGCATCGGCAGCCAGCTGCGATTCGTTGTCGGCAAAGATCACGACGGAACCGCCATTGGAGTGGGAGCCCTTGCCGCTGGCGGAAATCAGGCTGCCCGCCTTCACCGCGACGTTGTTGCCAGCGCGGATGCTGATCGAGCCTGCATCTCGGCCGCTGGCGCCATCGGCGCGAAGGCCCGCCCCGTTGATGACGGTGTTTTCGACGGCCTGCACCACGATCTGCGGCGCAATACCGGCAGCGCCAGTCCCTTCCACGGTCAGTTCGCCGGAAAGATCGACGTTCTTCGCAGCCACCGTCATGTTCGACTTCGCCTGCACGATCCCGGCAACATTGACGATGCCCTTGCTGTTCTTCTGCAATGCGCCAAGCGTCAGCAGCGACAGGGCGTCGTTTTGCGCCGGCGCACGGCCGGTCTTCAGAAGCTGGTCCACATCTTCCGTGGAGGGTGTGGCGAGCGTGATGCTGTCCGCCCTCAGCACACCGCTGGCACCGACCACGATGCCATAGGGGTTGAGAAAGAAGACATTGCCGCCGACCTGACCGTTCTTCAGCGTGTTGAGCTGGCCGTCGATGTTCGACTGCTTGTCATAGACGACGTTGATCAGGTTGGAGACGGTGGAGGGCACGATCAGGTTGACCGTCTGTCCCGCATAGACGTCGAAGACGCTGAAAGAGTTGTAGGCATTGTTGGCTTTGATGGTGTTGGTCGAAATGTTGACCAAGCCCTCGCGGATGGTCAATGCGGTTTCCGTGCGCGTGTCGGACTTCCGGTCCAGCGCGATCATCTTGGACGAAGAGGTCGTCTGTCCAGCCGCCAGCAGCGAGATCGTACCATCTGCGCCGACAGTAACCGACTGCGCGCCCTTCGGCATGCCGTCCGTATTGACCACGTGTTCGAAGATGGCGCGCGAGGCTTCGGCCCCTTCGCGCACGGTGCCGCGGATTTCCTGCGTGGCCGAGCGGATGATCAGCTGGTCGCGGGCATTCACCTCGCCGAGAATGCGCACGCTGCCGTCCTTCGACAGCGGGACCTCGCCGCGCACGGCGGCATCGACCTGCGCATGGCTGATGGCACCCCGATTGTCGATCAGGCTGTCGACGAAGTCCGAGGTCGGGGTCTGCAGGGTCAGGCGACCCGTGTTCACGACACCCCCCTCGCCCACCACGACGCCATGCGGATTGAGGAAATAGACGTCGCCGCCAATCTGGCCGTTCTTGTAGCTGTTCAGTATGCCGTTGATCGAGGTCTGTGTGTCGCGGACAACGTTCAGCAGACGGTCGGCGCCTTCAGGTACGTAAAGATTGACCGTATTGCCGGAATCCACGTTGAACTTGGAAAACGAGTTCAGCGCGTTGCCGTTGGCGATCGTCCTGGTCGTGACATCCGTTACGGTGCCGTTCACCTGCAGCGAGGTCTGCGTGCGTCCGTCGATGACGATCTGCTGCGCATGCACGAGGAAGGGCTGGAGAACCATACTCCCCGACACAGCACAGGCGGTCAGCGTGCGGGAAAACCGCGCAAAGGCGGGATACCAGTGACGAGACCGATCAACCATGCTCAAGACCCCCAGGCGCAGCCTGACGTCGGCCGCACTTTCTCAATATTTTTAATTGATCAGTATATTTCAGTATTAATAAATACTTATATGATTCTTTTTGATTCTTTAAGAAATACAAAACCATAAAATGGAAGTCTAGATACCGATTCGGTACCTTTCAAAATATTCAAATCTGTTTCATGAATATATTTTAGTTTATTAGACTAAATCAAAAATTGTGAATTGGATAACTTGCTGTTGACAGCGCGAAATATCCATAAGTTTGCAGCAACCCCCCTCTGCGCGCGCTGGTCGAGACTAGGGCCTTGCGCATGCGCGAAGGATCAGAGCCTTCCAATGCAAGAGACCATGAGACTGGCGTGGTCTCGCAGATCGCAGCAACCCAACGTCAATAAGCTTGGCGATCGGTGATCCGAGTTTTCTTGGGGATATGGAAAAAAATCCGGCCAAAGTCCGCGTGGCGGGCCAATTCCAGCTAGTCAGAAATTTTACGGAGAAATCGGTGATATACCGAAGAGGGTGGCGGACAGGGTGGGATTCGAACCCACGGTACGCTTTCACGCACACACGCGTTCCAGGCGTGCGCCTTAAACCACTCGGCCACCTGTCCTAATAAACGTCTGCATGTTTGGAAAACTGCAAATCACTGGAACGGCGCGATATATACCGATGAATTCGCGCGGATCAACCCAAATTCGTGAGTTTTTTTATTTGCCGGGCAATTAGATGCGATTGGCGTGATTGCAAAGGGGGTTTGGCACCTTTATCCAGTGGGGGAACAGGCTTGTATGGAACAGATTTGATCCGCACAGCCGCGCAAAGCCATCGGCAGAGGTTTTTTTCGTGAAATCGATTTTTCGGCTCATCAGTTTCCTGTGTCTTGCGGCAGCGGTTAGCATTGGCGTCTATGATTCGATCCGCTCCGTTTCGACTTCTTCCGTCGATCTGTTGAGCACCCGCGATGTCTGGTTCCAGTATTTTCCTTCCTCGCTTGCCATGGCACAGGCCGGTTTCGATCACTATATTCATCCCGAAGCGTGGCGGTGGCTGGAAAACGGCCTCTCGATGGTTCCGGCCTTTGCGGTTTTTCTTGCCCTTTCCCTCCTGTTCTGGATGGCGGGATACAGCAAGCGCCGGGCATTGGGCCGCTTTTCCGCTTAAGTGCGGTCATCGTCACGATCCATTGAATGCAGAAACCAGAGCGCGGCAGATGCTGCCGCAAGGAGAATGCAATGTTCGGATTGAATAGCAGTTCCAAGAAGACCGTGATGCCAACGCCAGAGACCGCCTTCCCCGGTCGCGATGCGGAGGTAAAGGTGAATGAGCACCACTTCGTTAATGGCAACCCGTTGAAGGGGCCTTATCCCGACAATCTGGAAACGGTCTATCTCGGCATGGGCTGCTTCTGGGGTGCGGAGCGCCTGTTCTGGCAAACGCCGGGCGTGTGGGTCACGGCTGCGGGTTATTCCGGCGGCATCACCCGCAATCCGCATTATGAGGAAACCACCACAGGCCTCACCGGCCACGCCGAAGTGGTGAAAGTGGTCTATGATCCTGCAAAAGTATCGCTGGCCGCGCTTCTGAAGACCTTTTTCGAGGAGCACGACCCGACACAGGGCATGCGCCAGGGCAATGATATAGGCACGACCTACCGCTCCGTGATCTACACGACCAGTGATGAGCAACTGGCGCAGGCCAAGGCAGCGCGGGACACGTTCCAGCAGGCTTTGAAGGCGGCGGGACATGGTCAGGCGATCACGAGCGAAATCGAGCCGCTGGATATCTTCTATTATGCGGAAGATTATCATCAGCAATATCTTGCCAAGAACCCCGGCGGCTATTGTGGCCTTCGCGGAACAGGTGTCAGCTGCAACATCGGCTGATAGACCTGTCTAATATACCTTCAAAAGCGCGTTCTCACCCCCAAACGGGGCTGAGGCGCGCTTTTATTTTTTGCAGATGCCTGTCGTCTCAGCCCAAAAGAACGGCAGTTAACGGTTTTTCCATCGGGTCAAAAAAACCGGATGAATTTTTCTTGCAGGCATGCAAGTATCCTCGCGCACAGTCTAGAAAAGGCTGGCATCTCCGCAGACATGCCCTTACCGGGTTTGCGGGAGGACCCTTTTAAAAAACCAAACTGTAACAACAGGGCTGCACAATGAAAAAATCCCTTCTGACGCTTTTCGCGCTGGCTGCGATGTCGGCTTCCGCCTTGGCTGCGGACATCAAGCCTGCGCTGGTCTATGGCACGGGCGGCAAATTCGACAAGTCGTTCAACGAAGCCGCTGCTGCGGGCGCCGAGAAGTTCAAGGCTGAAACCGGCACCGAATTCCGCGATTTCGAGCCAACCAGCGACACGCAGGGTGAGCAGGCCATCCGCAACTTCGCCAGCCGTGGTTTCAACCCGGTTGTTGCCGTGTCCTTCGCCTGGACATCGGCCATGGAAAAGGTTGCTGCAGAGTTTCCTGACACCAAGTTCGTTATTGTAGACTCCGTCGTTGAGCTGCCAAATGTGCGCTCCGTCGTCTACAAGGAAGCAGAAGGCTCTTACCTGGTTGGTCTTCTGGCCGGCATGGCATCCAAGACCGGCAAGGTCGGCTTCATCGGCGGCATGGACATTCCATTGATCCGCAAGTTCGCCTGCGGCTACGCCCAAGGTGCAAAGGCTGCAAACCCCAAGATCGAAGTGTTCCAGAACATGACCGGCACGACCGGCGCTGCCTGGAACGACCCGGTTCGCGGTGGTGAGTTGACCAAGAACCAGCTCGATCAGGGTGCGGACGTTGTTTACGCGGCAGCCGGTGCCACAGGCCTCGGCGTGCTTCAGACCGCTGCCGACAACAAGAAATACTCCATCGGCGTGGACTCAAACCAGAACCACCTGCACCCCGGCTCTGTTTTGACCTCCATGGTCAAGCGCGTCGATCTGGCCGTTTACAACGCATTCAAGGACACCAAGGACGACAAGTTCACCGCTGGCGTGATGTCGCTCGGCGTCAAGGAAGATGGCGTTGCCTACGCGCTTGACGACAACAACAAGGCGCTGATCACGCCGGAAATGATGGCTGCTGTCGACAAGGCAAAGGCTGACATCATCGCTGGAACCGTCAAGGTTCACGATTACATGTCCGACAAATCTTGCCCGAACTGATGTGATTTTATGGCATGGGGCGCATCGCGGATTTCGCGTTGCGCCCCTTGTCATATCCAGCCTCCGGAGACGTTGGGTTGACGATGGAACCTGCAATCGAGCTTGTCGGTATCGATAAAAAATTCGGCACCGTGCACGCCAACAAGAATATCAATCTCACCGTTGCCAAGGGTACGATCCACGGCATCATCGGGGAAAACGGGGCGGGGAAATCGACATTGATGTCGATCCTTTACGGCTTCTATTCCGCCGATTCCGGTGAAATCCGCATTGATGGCAAAGCCGTCAACATCAAGGACAGCCAGGCGGCGATCGATGCCGGTATCGGCATGGTGCACCAGCATTTCATGCTGGTCGAGAACTTCTCGGTTCTGGAAAACATCATGCTGGGTGCCGAAGGCGGCGCATTGCTGGCCAAGGGCACAGCTGCCACCCGCAAGGAGTTGAAGCGACTGGAAAGCGAATATGGCCTTGAGGTCGATCCCGATGCCATCATCGAGGATTTGCCGGTTGGCCTGCAGCAGCGCGTCGAAATTCTGAAAGCCATGTATCGCGGCGCTGAAATTCTCATTCTCGATGAGCCAACGGGCGTTTTGACGCCAGCCGAAGCCGATCACCTCTTCAAGATCCTTGGTGTGTTGCGCGATCAGGGCAAGACGGTCATCCTCATCACCCACAAGCTGCGCGAAATCATGGCCATCACCGATGACGTATCCGTCATGCGCCGCGGCGAAATGGTGGCGACGCGTAAGACATCGGAAACGACGGTCGAGGAACTTGCCGAACTCATGGTCGGTCGCCGCGTGCTTCTGCGCGTGGAGAAAGGCGAAGCCAATCCGGGCGAGGTTCTGTTTTCGGTCCGCAATCTCACTGTCAAAGACAGCCGTGGCGTGACCATGGTCGATAATGTGTCCTTTGATGTCCGCGCCGGGGAAATCGTCGGCATTGCCGGTGTGGCCGGCAACGGCCAGTCGGAATTGCTGGAAGCCATTGCGGGCATTCGCAAGCCCCATTCCGGCGAAATCCTGATGGGTGGCAAGACGGTCGACAAGGTCGATCCCGCCGTCCTGCGCAAGCTGGGCCTCGCCCACATTCCCGAAGACCGCCACCATATGGGGCTGGTTCTGAAATTCGAGGAATATGAAAACTCCATTCTCGGCTATCACCGCGATGACCGCTACGGCAAGGGCATGTTCCTGAACCCGGAAGCCATCCGCAAGGACGCCATCGAGAAGATCGAAAAATACGACATCCGCCCACCCAATGCGAATTTGAAGACCGCCAATTTTTCCGGTGGCAACCAGCAGAAGATCGTCGTTGCGCGTGAAATCGAGCGCGATCCAAAGATGCTGATCATCGGCCAGCCGACACGCGGCGTGGATATCGGCGCCATCGAGTTTATTCACCGCCGCATCATTGAGATGCGGGATGCGGGCAAGGCCATTCTGCTCGTATCGGTGGAGCTTGATGAAATCCGCTCTCTGTCAGACCGTATTCTGGTCATGTTCGCAGGCCGGATCGTCGGAGAAAAAACGGCGGAAGCCGAAGAACAAACGCTTGGCCTGATGATGGCCGGCATCGCCGCATAAGGCAAAGGCTTTAAAGCTCATGAGTACAGCTTCCGTCCCTCTTCCCAACTGGATGTCCTACGGCCTTCTGCCGTTGCTCAACCTCGTCACCGCTTTGTTCATCTCAGGCATCGTTGTCTGGGGCATCGGTGAAGACCCGTTCGCCGCCCTGCGCCTTCTGGTCGAAGGTGCGCTGGGCCGTGGTGATGCCATTGGTTTTACACTGTTTTACACCACCAGCTTCATCTTTACCGGCCTTTCGGTCGCCGTTGCCTTCCATGCGGGCCTCTTCAACATCGGCTCGGAAGGGCAGGCCTATATTGGCGGTCTCGGTGCTGCCCTGGTGGCCCTGGCGCTGGATCACTACGTGCCATGGTATGTCACCATGCCCTTTGCCATTATCGGCGCTGCGGTTTTTGGTGCGGCATGGGCATTCATTCCGGGCTGGCTTCAGGCCAAGCGCGGCAGCCACGTGGTCATCACCACCATCATGTTCAACTTCATCGCAGCCGCGCTGATGGTGTACCTGCTGGTCAACGTCTTCATCGTTCCCGGCAAGATGGCGCCTGAAACCCGTACCTTCCTGCCCGGTGGGCAATTGCCGAAGCTCGACTGGTTGATGGCGATGTTCGGGTTGAAGCTCGGCCCGGCACCGTTCAACGTGTCCTTCCTCATCGCACTTGTTGCCGCCTTCCTGGTCTGGGTGCTCATCTGGCGCACGAAGCTGGGTTATGAAATGCGCACGCTTGGCATCAGCCCGTCCGCTGCCGTTTATGCAGGCATTCCCTATTCGCGCACCGTCATCATCGCCATGCTCATCTCTGGTGGTCTGGCGGGCATGATGGCGCTGAACCCGGTCATGGGCGCATCGGCACGCTTGCAGGTAGAGTTCGTCGGCGGTGCCGGCTTCGTCGGCATTGCCGTGTCGCTGATGGGGCGAAGCCACCCGGTCGGCATCGTCTTTGCCGCTCTTCTCTTTGGTATTCTTTATCAGGGTGGCGCGGATCTTTCGTTTGAAATGCCCAATATCACCCGCGAGATGATCGTCGTCATTCAGGGTCTCGTTATCCTGTTTGCGGGCGCGCTTGAATATATGTACCGCCCCGCGCTGGTGCGCATCTACCAACAATTCGTGAAGAGGTAAGGCCATGGACACCTTCGATATGCTCGTCAGCATTCTCGGTTCTACCGTTCGCCTGACCATTCCCCTGTTGTTTACAGCCCTTGCCGGGCTGTTTTCCGAGCGCGCAGGCGTGTTCGATATCGGCCTTGAGGGCAAGATGCTGGCGGCAGCCTTTGCATCCGCCTGCGTGGCCTATCTCACATCAGATCCCTGGGCAGGTCTTGCTGCCGGTATTGGTGTGTCGATCTTCTTCTCGCTGGTGCACGGCTTTGCCGTCATCACCAACCGGGGCAACCAGATCGTCTCTGGCGTGGCGCTCAATTTCGTCGCGGCTGGTCTGACGGTCGTGCTGGGGCAGGCATGGTTCGGTCAGGGCGGTCGCACACCGCAGATCCCGGGCGAAGGCCGTTTCACGCCGATCATTCTGCCGGGTGTGGATGCCATGCGGGAAATTCCCTTCATCGGCCCGCTCTACGCCAATGTTATCTCCGGCAACAATATCCTGACCTATCTCGCCTTCATCGCAGTGCCGATTTCGTGGTGGGTGCTTTACCGCACTCGTTTCGGTCTGCGGCTGCGCGCCGTAGGTGAAAATCCCGGTGCTGTCGATACGGCTGGCATTTCCGTCACATGGATGCGCTTCCGCGCTGTCATCGTCGCAGGCTTTCTCTGCGGCTTTGCAGGCACCTATCTCGCCGTCGCACAGTCTGCCGCCTTCATCGCCAACATGTCGGCGGGCAAGGGCTATATTGCGCTGGCCGCTCTGATCTTTGCCAAGTGGAAACCAGTTCCGGTCATGTTCGCCTGTCTGCTGTTCGGTTTTCTGGATGCGGTTGCAAACTTCATGCAGGGCAAGGCCATTCCCGGCATCGGTGAAGTGCCGGTGCAGATTTTCCAGGCACTGCCTTACATTCTCACCTGCATTCTGCTGGCCGGTTTCATCGGCGTTGCCAAGCCGCCAAAGGCTGGCGGCGTTGCCTATTCGAAGGAGCGTTAAACCATGTCGCACGAATTGTTTGAGGCAGCCCGCGAGGCCATGGCCTTTGCCCACGCACCCTATTCGAAATTCCCCGTCGGCGCGGCCATCCGTGCCGAGGACGGCAAGATCTACAAGGGCGCCAATATCGAGAACCTGTCCTTTCCCCAGGGCTGGTGCGCGGAGCCTTCCGCCATCAGCGCCATGGTCATGGGCGGGGCCAGAAAGATCACAGAAATCGCCGTGATTGCCGAAAAGCTGGCGCTTTGCCCGCCCTGCGGCGGTTGCCGCCAGAAGATCGCGGAATTTGCGTCCGCAGATACGAAAATCTATCTGTGCGATGATGCGGGCGTGCAGAAGGTTATGACCATGGAGGAGCTTTTGCCCTTCAGCTTCAAGACAGAGCTTGCCTGATGGACCACGCGATCATCGATGTTCTCGTTGACCGGCTGAACGGCCTGATGCCACGCACCGCCATCGTGCTCGGCTCCGGCCTTGGCTCGCTGGTGAATGAGGTGACGGACGCCATCCACATTCCCTATGCCGAAATTCCCGGTTTTCCTGAAAGTGCCGTTTCTGGCCATGCGGGTGAGCTGGTGGCGGGATATCTCGGTGGCCAGCCCGTTATCATGCTGGCGGGCCGCGTGCATTATTACGAACGGGGGGATGCCAGCGCCATGCGCCCGGCCATCGAGGCTCTCGCAGGCATTGGCGTTCAGTCGCTCATTCTGACCAATGCGGCAGGCTCGGTGCGGCAGGATATGCCACCCGGTTCGGTCATGCAGATCACCGATCACATCAATTATTCCGGCATGAACCCGCTGATTGGCGAAGACAGCGACCGCCGTTTCGTCGGCATGACCAATGCATACGATGCGGATCTATCGATTGCGATGCGCAATGCCGCCATCCGCGCAGGCGTTCCGCTGTTTTCGGGCGTCTATATGTGGTTTTCGGGCCCCAGTTTCGAAACACCAGCGGAAATCCGCATGGCACGCACGCTGGGTGCGGATGCCGTTGGCATGTCCACCGTGCCGGAAGTTATCCTTGCGCGCTTTTTCGGGATGCGCATTGCCGCCGCTTCCGTTATTACCAATTACGGTGCCGGGATGACCGGCGAAGAACTGAGCCATGACGAGACCAAAGACATGGCACCCATTGGCGGCAAACGATTGGCCGCGATTTTAACGGAAATGATTTCAGGAGGAAATTGAGCATGGAACTTCAGCGCCCGCGCGAAGCCGCCGCTCTCGCCCTGTCCTTGCTGGACCTCACCAATCTGAAGGAAGATTGCACACCGGAGCAGATCGCCGCGCTGTGCCAGAAGGCCCATACGCCCTATGGCACCACAGCCGCCATCTGCATCTGGCCGCGCTTTGTGGCACAAGCCCGTGCCGCCTTTGGAAAAGACACCTCGGTGCGCATCGCAACCGTCGTCAACTTCCCATCCGGTGATCTCGATGTCGCAACTGTGGTCGCCGAAACAGAGCGTGCGATTGCCGACGGCGCAGATGAAATCGATCTGGTCATTCCCTACAAGAAATTCTTGCGAGGCGATGAAAATGCTGTCAGCGAGATGGTCTCAGCCGTTCGCAAGGCATGCCCATCCCCCGCACTGCTCAAGGTCATCCTTGAAACCGGCGAGTTGAAGGACAAGGCGCTGATCCGCCGCGCCTCCGAGATTGCCATTGCCGAAGGTGCGGATTTCATCAAGACCTCTACCGGCAAAGTGTCCATCAATGCCACGCTTGAGGCTGCGGATATCATGTTGCAGGCCATCCGCGACAGCAGGAAGAATGTTGGCTTCAAGCCCGCTGGCGGCATCGGCACCGTGGAAGATGCCACGCTCTATCTGCGTCTGGCAGAAACCATCATGCGCCCCAACTGGGCCATGCCATCCACCTTCCGCTTCGGTGCATCCGGCATTCTGGACGATATTCTGAACGTGCTATCAGGTGGTGAACCCTCCAAGGCATCCAGCGGATATTGAGCCACCCATGATTCCGCAGGAAATCATCCGCCGCAAACGGGACGGTGAAGTGCTGACAGCGGATGAGATTTCCGCTTTCATCGCTGGCCTGTCCAAGGCCACGATCTCGGAAGGACAGGCGGCAGCCTTCGCCATGGCCGTGTTCTTTCGCGGCATGAGCCGGGATGAGACCGTGGCGCTGACCCTTGCCATGCGCGATAGCGGCGATGTTCTGTCCTTTGCCGATATCGGCAAGCCCATTGCCGATAAGCATTCCACCGGCGGCGTGGGCGATAATGTCTCGCTGATGCTGGCCCCAATCGTTGCTGCCTGCGGGCTTGCGGTGCCCATGATTTCGGGCAAGGGCCTTGGCCACACCGGCGGCACGCTGGATAAGCTCGAATCCATCGCAGGCTATGATATCATGCCTGACGAGGCCCTGTTTCGCCGCACGGTGCGGGATGTCGGCTGCGCCATAATCGGCCAGACGGGCGATCTTGCCCCCGCCGACAAGCGCCTCTATGCCATTAGAGACGTGACCGCGACGGTGGATTCGGTTCCACTGATTACCGCCTCCATCCTGTCGAAGAAACTTGCGGCTGGCCTCGAAACGCTGGTTCTGGACGTCAAGTTCGGCAATGGCGCCTTCATGCAAAGCGTTGATGAAGCCGAGCAATTGGCGCAGTCTCTGGTCGAGGTCGCCAATGGCGCAGGCGTCAGGACCTCCGCCCTCATCACCGATATGAACGAGCCTCTGGCCGATACAGCGGGCAATGCGCTCGAAATCATCCATTGCCTCGATTTTCTGCGCGGTGAGAAAGCCGGAACCCGCATCGATACGACAGTCTTTGCCTTTGCGGCTGAGATGCTGGTGCAAGCGGGCCTCGCCTCCAGCCTTGAAGAAGGCAAACGGCAAGCGCGGCAGGCCTTGAACAGCGGTCAGGCCATGGAGCGGTTCGGGCAGATGATCGCAGCCCTTGGCGGTCCCGCTGATTTCATTGAGCGGCCTCATGCCTATCTGAAACCGGCACCTCATATTCTGCCTGTTGAAGCTCCAGACGCCGGATGGCTGTCATCGTGGAAGACGCGCGATCTCGGCATGGCCGTGGTCGAACTCGGCGGCGGCCGCCGCCATCCCGGCGATACCATCGACCATCGGGTGGGCCTGTCCCATATTCTGCCGCTCGGCACCCACGTCGAAAAAGGCCAGTCGATTGCGACGGTGCACGCAGCCTCAAGCGAAGATGCGGAGCGCGCAAGAGCCCGGGTGCTCGATGCGCTCGGCTGTTCGGAAAAGCCCTTTATGGCCGCACCTGTTGTCGCCGCGCGCATTGGCTAAGAGCCGGAAATGCAAAAACATCTGAGCAAAATCAGATGCTTGTTCAAAAAATGCAAAAATATCAAAAAAACACCCAAGCGCTTTCTCAATGACGAGCGGACCCATGCCTACAATCTCCCCACTTCCGACGCGCCATGTTTTCGCGAGACATGGGCGCGGGCGGAAGGCTGGTGGATGGACGCAGACGTGCGGGCAGGCATCAGAATGCGATGGTGGGCTGGACCATCTCGACCCGAAAGACCATTCACGGCTTTCGGATGCGGGACGGGACGGCTTGCCGGATGTACCTCAAAGCTTAAGACCGGATCATTCACGATCCGGTCTTCAGCGGTAACGGCAGGCCCACGCAAATGCGGCACACCCTGCAAGACCATACCAGAGACACTTCCCGCATTTGCGTGGCCTCTCCGGGTTGAAACAGACATGCCACGGGCGCGATGCGCCGCGTGAACGCGCAACCGCGTCCGCTGCGATTGCACTTTGAAAGCCAAGGGCTTAGGCTCCATGTCAAACAGGATACTGGTCGGCATCATGACACTTTCGGGCAAGCATATTCTTCTCATCATCTCAGGTGGCATCGCGGCCTATAAGAGCCTTGATCTCATCCGCCGTCTGAAAGAGCGCGGTGCACGGGTAACGCCTGTGATGACTGCGGGTGCGCAGCAATTCGTGACACCGCTTGCCGTTGGCGCGCTCTCGGCCACCCACGTCTTTACCGAGCTGTTCTCACGTCAGGATGAGCAGGATGTTGGCCACATCAGGCTGGCGCGGGATTGCGATCTCATTGTCGTGGCCCCCGCCACTGCTGATCTGATGGCGAAAATGGCCCATGGTCTGGCCGATGATTTGGCCTCCACCATTTTGCTAGCAACAGACCGCAAGGTGCTGGTAGCCCCCGCCATGAATCCGAAAATGTGGGCGGCAAAGCCAACGCAGCGCAATATTGCAACGCTTCAGGCCGATGGTGTCGCCTTTATAGGCCCCATGGCTGGAGAAATGGCCGAGAAGAACGAGGTGGGCCTTGGCCGCATGGCGGAACCTTTGCAGATTGTCGAAGCCCTCGAGAAGGCGCTGGATGACGGGCCGAAGCCGCTTTCGGGTAAGAAGGCCATCGTCACATCAGGCCCGACGCATGAACCGATCGATCCGGTGCGCTACATTGCCAACCGCTCCTCCGGCAAGCAGGGCCATGCGATTGCAGCGGCGTTAGCCGAGCTTGGCGCGGAGGTCACGCTCATTTCCGGCCCGGTCACGATTGCCGACCCGGCCGGCGTCGTCACCGTTCATGTGGAACGGGCGCAGGAGATGCTGGATGCGGTGCTTTCGCAACTGCCTTGTGACATCGCGGTGATGGTGGCAGCCGTTGCCGACTGGCGCGTGGCAGCAGCTGGAGACCAGAAGATCAAGAAGCAGCCCGGCGATAAGCCGCCTGCCCTACAACTCACGGAAAATCCGGATATTCTCAAGACTCTGGGCCACCACGCGCAAAGGCCTGCCATCGTCGTCGGCTTTGCCGCGGAAACGCAGGATGTGGAGGCCAATGGCCGCGCCAAACTTGCGCGCAAGGGTGCTGACATCATCGTTGCCAATGACGTCTCGGCCTCTACTGGCATCATGGGCGGCGACCGCAACAGCGTGAGGATCATTTCCCAAGATGGCATCGAGGCGTGGCCTGATCTCGACAAGGTGGAGGTGGCGAAACGGCTTGCGGCGATGATTGCAACCATGATCTCGGACAAAGCGCAATGAGCTTTTTTGAGCCCAGCTTTTTCGACGCGACCCTTGGCGGGTGGCCCGGCGTCGGCTTTGTCGATCAGTGGGATTCCCATGTCGCAAAGGTTGGAGACAAGGTCTTTGCCGTTCTGGGGCAGCGCGAAAACTGGCGTCTCGTTGTCAAATGCACGGAAGAGAGCTTTGAAATCCTGACCTCACTCGAAGGTATCGCGCAGGCACCCTATTTTGCCAAGCGCAAATGGATTTCCATTTCCGACCACTCTCCGCTCGGGCAGGAAGACCTGGAACATTATATCCAGCGCTCCTATCAGCTTGTGGCGGCAGGATTGACGAGGAAGTTGCGGATGGAACTCGGTATCCTATGAGGCAAGAGCGATGAGTAAAAAACTGCCGCAGATTTTCCTCGTCAGGCACGGCGAAACGGAATGGTCGAAATCCGGGCGCCATACCGGGCGCAGCGACATTCCCCTGACGGAAAAAGGCGAGACCGCAGCGGCGTGGCTGGTCGAACGCCTACCGCCCCGTGCCTTCAATGCGGTTTTGACCAGCCCGTCCCAGCGCGCCCGCAGGACCTGCGAACTCGCGGGCTTCGGCTCCCGCGCAGAAATCGACGACGATCTAGCCGAATGGGACTATGGCCAATATGAAGGCGTGACCACGCCGGATATTCACAAGCAGCACCCCGGCTGGAACCTCTTTCGCGATGGCTGCCCTGACGGAGAAACGGGCGCGGATGTGGCGCTGAGAGCCGATGCCGTGATCGAAAAGATCAGGGATATCGCGGGCGATGTGCTGATTTTTTCCAGCTCCCACTTCTTGCGCGTTCTGGCCGCCCGATGGCTTGGCTTAGGCCCCGAAGCGGGTCTGTTCTTCGTTCTCGATACGACCAGCATCAGTATTCTGGGTTATGAGCACAATCTGGATGAGCCGGTCATCAGGAGCTGGAACGAGACATAATCCGGTCCGAACGATGTTCTATGCTCAAGGCCAATTCAGACAGTTGGAGACATTGCTTTGGACGCTGCACCTGCCCCTCCGGTTACACTCGTCATCTTCGGTGCCACAGGCGATCTGACGCGCCGCCTTCTGGTGCCCGCGCTCATCAACCTCACACGCAGCGGACTGGTGGCGGATGATCTTCACATTATCGGCGTGGGCATAGAGCCCGGCGACGATGCGGTGCTGGTTGAAAAGCTGGATGGTTTCCTCGCTGGACTGGGCGGTGACGAGCCGGTTTCTGCCGATCAGGCATGGCTGCGGCTGAAGAAGCGCATTTCCTATATCAGCGGCGATTTTACCAAAGACGAGGTCTTTGTCGAAATCGCCCGCAGGCTTGCCCAGTCTGAAACGGGAAATGCCGCCTTTTATCTGGCCGTTCCGCCGCAGTTCTTCGGCACCATCGTCGAGAAACTGGGTCAGCACGGGATGGTGACCGAGAAGGACGACGCTTTCAGGCGCATCGCCATTGAGAAGCCTTTCGGGACAGACCTTGCTTCAGCCCGCGCGCTCAATGCGAAGATCCTCAACATCGTCGCCGAAAAACAGGTCTATCGCCTCGACCACTTCCTCGGCAAGGAAACCGTTCAGAACCTGATGACGGCGCGATTTGCCAATATGATGATCGAAGCGCTGTGGAACAGCAATTACATCGACCATGTGCAGATTACCGCTGCCGAAACCGTGGATGTGGGCACGCGCGGCAAGTTCTACGATGCGACAGGCGCTCTTCGCGACATGATTCCGAACCATCTGTTCCAGCTTCTGGCTATGGTGGCGATGGAGCCGCCCAATAGTTTCGATGCGGAAGCCATCCGCAATGAGAAAAGCAAGCTGCTGGCTGCCTTGCGCATCTACACAGAGGAAGAAGCGCCAAGCCATTCCGCACGCGGCGTCTACACGGCAGGCACGTTGAACGGCGTTTCCATTCCGGCCTATCAGGACACTAGGGATGTCGCACCCGGCTCCAGCACGGAAACCTTCGTCGCGCTGAAAATCTATGCCGATACGTGGCGCTGGGCGGGCGTTCCCTTTTACCTGCGCACCGGCAAGGCGATGACGGCCCGCGACACCGAAATTGTCGTGACCTTCAAGAATGTCCCCTTCACCCAGTTTCGACAGTCGGATTCCAGACCAAAGCTGCCGCCAAACCGCCTCGTCATTCAGGTTCAGCCGGATGAGGGGCTCAGCCTGGAAATGTCGATCAAATCGCCGGGCCAGACCGTCGATACCGTGCCGGTTTCGCTCGACTTTCGCTATGCGGACCGGTTCGATATCGGCAAGACGACCGGCTACGAATCGCTGCTCTATGAACTCTTTGTTGGCGACCAGACGCTGTTTCAGCGGGCCGATGGCATTGAAGCCGGTTGGGCCGTGGTTCAACCCTTCCTCGATCTCTGGGCTAAAGAGGGGCATCCTGAACCCTACCAACCGGGCAGCATGGGCCCGAAATGTGCGCAAGAGCTGATCGAGCGCGACGGGCGGCAATGGCGCGAGCTGGGCGTGCTGCACCCGCACAAACAGGCATAGTCACCGGTGAATAGGGCCGGAGGGCATCTGCGATCAAAAATCTCTTGCCTTTACCATCCACATCATCGCTAATCTGCAAGACAAACAAGGAGACATTCCATGGCTAAGGGTCAGGTCCGCAGCAACAAAGAAGTCAGAAAGCCGAAGAAGGACAAGGTCGCTCCGGCAGCCGCGCCAACGCTCGGCTCTCAGGTCAAGGCCAGCGAAAGCTCGACCAAAAAGAAGTAACGCATTCAGTTGCGACATCAAGCTCCGGTGCGCACAGGCTGCCCGCCGGAGTTTGTGTATCTATGCGCCCGATAGCGTTGGCGTACATAGAGCAATTCCAGCAAAAGTGGGAACCGGTTTTGCGTCCGGAATTGCGTAAAAACAATAGATAGAGCATTTCCGGTGAACCCATGTTCACCGGAAATGCTCTGGGACGATGGAGAGACTACGATTATAAAGATAATGGTTCTGCTACACAGCGCCAAAGGCATGGAATGGCAAACGCCGCCCAAAGGCACCAGCCTCAAGACATTGGGCGAAGCCGAAGAGCAAGGCTACATTTCCATTCGCGGTGAATTTCAAAAGCGCCAGTTTCGCCTGACGCAGTTCGGCTTCGACTATGTGGAGCGCGACAAGCGCCGCCTGGAAGCGCGCAATCAGTAAGTTATGATTGTCAGGCCCAGACGTTACGCGTCTGCGCCTCATTCATACATCTGAAAACCATCATAAAGCTGGAACCAGATCGGGGCCGCCCCGTTGATAGCAGGAACATTTTTTGCTCCCAACGTCGCCCTCACATTTGACCAGGAGTGAGAATGGTTTCTGATCCCTCAGTGTCTTCGGACGCCTCCATTAGCCATCACGATATGACGCCCGAAGAAGTGGAAGAGGCCCGGAAGGCCTTCCTTCTCAAACGCTTCTGGATCAGTGCGCGTGGCTTCTGGGGCCGGCAAGGTGATCGATTGGCATGGCCGCTCTCCATCGGGCTTCTGGTCATGATCGGCATCAATGTCGGTTTTCAATATGGTATCAACGTCTGGAACCGTGGGCTTTTCGACGCGATTGAGCAGCGAAACGCCGAGGGCGTCTATTCGCTCGGCTCGATCTTTCCATTTCTCGTGCTGGGTAGCGTGGGACTGGTGAGTTCGCAGGTCTATGTGCGCATGCGCATGCAAAGACGCTGGCGCTCGTGGCTGACCAAGGGGCTGACAGGGCGCTGGCTCGCCAGTGGCCGCTACTATCAGCTGAACCTGATTGATGGCGACCACCAGAACCCTGAAGCGCGCATTTCCGAAGATATGCGCATTGCCACCGAAGCCCCGGTTGATTTCACCGCCGGTGTCATTTCCGCCTTCGTTTCCGCCTCGACATTCATCGTCGTCTTGTGGACCATTGGCGGTGCGCTGACCTTGCAGATAGCTGGCTCAACGGTGACCATACCCGGATTCCTCGTCATCGCCGCGGTTGTCTATGCCATTATCACCTCAAGTGCGATTGCATTTATCGGGCGCAATTTCGTCAAGGTTTCCGAAACCAAAAACCAGGTTGAGGCCGAGTTTCGCTATACGCTGACGCGGGTACGTGAAAACGGCGAGAGCATCGCCCTGCTGGGCGGTGAGGAAGAGGAACGCGATGACCTCGACCGACGCTTTTTCAACGTCAGAACGCAGTGGCGGCTGTTGTCCAACCAGTATATGCGCACCTCGCTCGTTTCCCACAGTTCCATGCTGATTGCGCCTGTGGTGCCGGTTCTGCTCTGTGCGCCCAAGTTTCTGGATGGAAGCATGTCGCTCGGCCAAGTCATGCAGGCCGCGTCCGCCTTCACCATTGTGCAGGGCGCGTTCGGATGGCTGGTCGATAATTATCCACGCCTGGCAGACTGGAACGCCTGCGCACGCCGTGTCGCATCGCTGATGATGTCTCTCGATGGTCTCGAGCAGGCGGAAAAGAGTGACACTGTTGGGCGCATCCAGCGCGGGGAAACCACTGACAATACGATGCTCAGCCTCAGCGACCTCTCGGTTTCGCTGGGCGATGGTACGGCAGTGGTGAAGGAGACTGAAGTGCAGATCCAGCCGGGCGAACGGGTTCTGGTCGCTGGTGAATCGGGCTCTGGCAAGAGCACGCTGGTTCGGGCCATTGCCGGGCTCTGGCCTTGGGGCGGTGGACGTGTTGATTTTCATCCCGAGCATCAACTCTTCATGCTGCCGCAAAAGCCCTATATTCCGACCGGCACGCTGCGCCGGGCGGTCTCCTATCCCCGCCCCGCAGATAGCTGGGGCGAGGAAGATATCCAGATTGCACTGGACAAGGTCGGACTTGGCGAGCTTGGCGAAAAGATGGAGGAAGAGGCTCCATGGGACCACACCTTGTCGGGCGGTGAAAAGCAGCGCCTCGCCTTCGCCCGTCTTCTGCTTCACAAGCCGAATATCATCGTGCTGGATGAGGCGACATCAGCTCTTGATGATAAGACGCAGGACAAGATCATGGCCATGCTGATCGAAGAGCTTCCCGACGCGACCGTTCTCAGCGTTGCGCACCGCGTCGAGCTTGAAGCGTTTCACACCCGCAAGATCACCTTGGAAAAACGCGAGGGTGGCGCGAAGCTGGTCAGCGATATCGGCCTCATGCAACGCCACCAAAAGCGGGGCAGGCTCTCAAAGCTAATCAAAAAGCCGCGCTTTCGCAAACAGAACCGCCAGCCTTCCTGAGGCTGGCGCCCGCCTTTGCCATAACGATAAAGAGCGAACGGAACTTCTGCCCTCCACTTCGGTTCGGACGCTAACAACAGCGCGACGCGTCACGGAAACCGACAATAAAGAGGAATAGAACCATGAAAGCTCTCTGCTGGCACGGCAAAGGCGACATTCGTTGCGACAGCGTACCCGAACCGCAACTCCAGGACGGGCGTGATGTCATCATCAAGATGACCGCCTGCGCCATCTGTGGCTCTGATCTGCATCTGATGGATGGGTATATTCCCTTCATGGAGAAGGGCGACATTCTGGGCCATGAATTCATGGGTGAAGTGGTTGATGTCGGTCGCGACAACGAGAACCTCAAGGTTGGCGACCGGGTCGTCGTGCCCTTCACCATTTCATGTGGCGAATGCATCCAATGCCGTAAGGGCAACTGGTCCGTATGTGAACGATCCAACCCCAAGCCGGAAAATGGCGTCAAGGCCTTCGGTTATCAGACGGCTGGCCTGTTCGGCTACTCTCACCTGACCGGCGGTATTCCCGGTGGCCAGGCCGAATTTGTGCGCGTACCCTATGCGGATGTCTCGCCGATCATCATACCCAACGGCATGACAGACGAGCAGGCTCTGTTTCTGGGTGATATCTTCCCAACCGGATGGATGGCTGCAGCCAATTGCGAAATCGAGCCGACCGACATCGTTGCGATCTGGGGCTGCGGCCCGGTTGGCCAGTTCTGCATCAAAAGCGCCTTCATGCAGGGGGCGGAGCGCGTCATCGCCATCGACAACGTGCCGGAGCGCCTAGCGCTGGCGCAAGCGGCGGGAGCTGAGATCATCAACTACGACCAGATTGACGGCACCATTCCCGATTACATCAAGGATATGACGGGCGGCCATGGCGCCGATAAGTGCATCGATGCCGTCGGTGCTGAATCCCACGCCACTGCATCGTTCGATGCTGTTATCGACAAGGTAAAGGCAGCCACCTTCCTCGGAACCGATCGCCCGCATGTTCTGCGCACCGCGATCATGGCTTGCAGACCGGGTGGCATCGTCTCAGTCCCCGGCGTTTATGGTGGCATGCTCGACAAAATTCCATTCGGTGCCGCCATGAACAAAGGCCTGACTATTCGTACGGGCCAGACGCATGTCAACCGCTATGCGCAAGACCTTCTGCGCCGTATTGAAGAAGGTGAAATCGATCCGAGCTTCATCATCACTCATCGTGCGAAGTTGGAAGACGGACCTGCACTCTACGAGACGTTTCGTGACAAGAAGGATGAATGCATCAAAGTGGTGCTGACAGCGTAAGTGCCGGACGTATTTTACGACAAACGGCGGGCATGGCCCGCCGCTTCTTTCGGAGCTGAGCGATTGAGGTCGACAATGGGCATTGGGCTTCATGCGCGTCGTCGCCCGTGCTAATCCTGCAGTATTGACCAAGCATACTCGTTCACACGCTTGATGCCGCCTGGGATCAATCGGTTTGGCAAGCAATTTTGAACTTTTTATTTCGGTTATCTGTAATGGGAGAATTTTTAGATTTGGTTGCGGGGGCAGGATTTGAACCTGCGGCCTTCAGGTTATGAGCCTGACGAGCTACCGGGCTGCTCCAC
>NZ_JXQV01000039.1 GCF_000834635.1 Agrobacterium tumefaciens | reverse complement strand
GAAAGACTTTTTGCGCGGCTGCGTGTTTTTGCTCCTTTGGAGTTGATCGAGGGCTTTCCACGGCCTGGCCCCGTTTCAGCGAGCCAACGAGAAATGGCATCGAAGCCGTACTGGGCAATTCTCCTAAGTTCTGCCGATGCTTGCCCACAACCGCACGCGAACGAGATCTCTTCCCAATTGACGTGCCTGCCGAGCATTGGAGGAGGCATCCGGTCGTCAATGAGACGGGTCATGTATTCTGAAAGTGCGCGAAATTGTCTTGCGTCTGTGAGCGGTGCCAACTTCATGTCGCAGAAGCTGGATATCTTGCGCCGAAAGACGATTGCCGATTGATCTATGCTCATTCAGGTTTCCCTTGCAGATTACAGTCCAGCCCAGGGGCGGCTTGCTAAGGGAATGAGGTTAA
>NZ_JXQV01000038.1 GCF_000834635.1 Agrobacterium tumefaciens | reverse complement strand
TGGCTTAGTCGGCCGGAATTGGTGGAGGGATTGGAGGTAGGTAGGAAGTCCTGTCCTGAGGCATTTTTGTTGTTGACCAAATCTTGGTAGGCCGTAAGGCCGTCGCCAATCGTTTGGCGCCCCCGCGGAGCAAGAACCGAAAGGTTCTGTCAAGCGTGAGCGAAAAGATCTCTGATGAAGATGCTGGATTAACGTTGCCTGACCGCGCGTTACCGGATGATATCTCGAGAAGCTGGTCTTAATGATACGGCCTCGAAGTGCACCGGCGTGCCTTCATATGAGGAC
>NZ_JXQV01000037.1 GCF_000834635.1 Agrobacterium tumefaciens | reverse complement strand
CGAACTTCCAGTTCTACCAGTTCCAGCAGTTCTGCGTCGTCAACCTGGTCAACCTTGTTGAGGAACACAACGATGGCAGGAACGCCAACCTGACGAGCGAGCAGGATGTGCTCGCGGGTCTGTGGCATTGGGCCGTCAGCTGCAGAGCAGACCAGAATAGCGCCGTCCATCTGGGCAGCACCGGTGATCATGTTCTTGACGTAGTCGGCGTGGCCGGGGCAATCAACGTGTGCGTAGTGACGGTTTGGCGTCTCATATTCAACGTGAGCCGTCGAAATCGTGATACCGCGTGCCTTTTCTTCCGGCGCTGCGTCGATCTGGTCGTACGCCTTGTATTCGCCGAAGTACTTCGTGATCGCAGCAGTCAACGACGTCTTGCCGTGGTCAACGTGACCAATCGTGCCAATGTTGACGTG
>NZ_JXQV01000036.1 GCF_000834635.1 Agrobacterium tumefaciens | reverse complement strand
GCGACATGCTGCAGATCGCTGGCAGCGTCGAGATCATACTGGACTCGCCCGAGATCGCGGCCTTCGAGGGCGCCGAGCGTCTTTGGCGCGTCATGCCGGAAAAGGTGGTGCTGCGCAAAGATGCACTGCCGCTGCGCTGGAGCTTTCTCCAAGATGGCATGTCGCCAAGCGGCTTGATGACGGGAGACTGGCGCGAGGCCGCAAGCCGGTTGAAGGTCGCAGCCCTGGCAAAAACCTGGAGGCGCTTTCGCGTTGAGCGAACCATCGAGGAAAGCTCGACGATCCGTTCGCTGCACCTTGCGCCGGCCGATGACGAGGCTGTCATCCCGCATCTGGCAGGCCAGCATCTTCCGATCAGCATCACGGATGGGACGGAAACAATCCGCCGCAGCTATACAATATCCAGTGCTCCTTCGGACGGCTTCTACAGGCTGAGTGTAAAGCGCGAAGGCCGGGCATCCACACTCCTGCATAAAATGCGGGAAGGCGACGAGATCGAAGCGCTATCCCCAGCCGGAGCGTTCACCATCGATGC
>NZ_JXQV01000035.1 GCF_000834635.1 Agrobacterium tumefaciens | reverse complement strand
AGCAAAGCAAATGCCCAGCAAGATTGCTGGTCGAGTAGGCGGTGGAGCTGCCGCCGAAAGTTGGGAAGAGTTCTAAGGCCTGTCTAATCCCTGCTCTTCACTGACTCTGAACTCGCCGACCCTCCAACTTACACGTGCGGAGCTGGCATCATATGCTGTAGGTGGAAGAGATTGATCCATCTTCCGTAGCGTCATGATCTGCTTACGTCATAAAGTAATTCTCGGACTGAACATCGTAAACCCTCCGGCAACGCGGGCCGATAAAGGCACCGGCTTGTCGCCTACTGGTTTGGTGAAATTCTCCGCCCGATTTATTCCTATGGCGAAGCTATGCTCGACACCACCAACGATCCCGCGTTTTGCTGCGCTGTAGGATCACAGCCTCTGTTATTGGCTCATCCGCTGACCGTATTAGTCATACCAATATAACGAATGCTGATAGAAACAGAAATGATAGGCTGCATGCAATACTGGGAATGCTCATCATGTGCTTTCCTCCAATGACGCGTGGGTGAAGGCTCTAACGGTGCTGATGGCCGGTCGGTTGCTGCTGCACTGCGGAAATTCGTAGGTGTGTCATACCACCTTCCTGTCAGCGTGCTACCGGCGACTTACTGCTCGTCATTCAGCTTGCTGGCTACGCAACCGGCGATGTGTTGCTCCGGTTATGACTTTGGGGATTCGGCGCGTCCACCCTAAACTGCGAGATCAGTTGCTTGAGCCGCCCAGCTTTCTCGCCAAGAGTGGCACTCGCCGCATTGCTTTGGAAACGATCGGACGTCTGTACAGCCAATCAAGCGGCAGAACTCCGCTGACCATATCCACACCTAAATTCCGGGCCCCGGGGATGCAATGGTTAACTGGGCTACGTCTCAATTCATGTTGCGTAACAATGGCTTGTATGTCATCTGTATAAAATTCCGGAAATTTTGTGGGGCGTTCATGACTGTTCTGCAGAGGACGGGAGAATCTAATCGGACATTACGGCCTAATGAATCTCGTCAATAGTTTAGTCATCGCATCAATCCCTTTCATTTGCGCCGGACTAATTTTGACCCTTATCCAACTGCGCCGTGGCACCTATCGCTTCACAGTTACCAAGCGCCTGTTGTGGGTTATTGTCAGTTGCGCGATATGCACCATACCGATGGGTTGCGTAGTTTGGGAACCCGGCTTCTGCCAAGCTCTACCGTTCCAGGTGGAATTATTTTTCGTGGGCTATGTCGGATCTTCATTGCTTCTTATCTGCGCGCCGACCTTAGGCGGCTATCTGGTAGGGCAGATGCTCGCAGCGATTACTCACGATATCAAAGCTCGACTTGATTGAGCTACGCCTAATGCCCCGCTCTGCTAGGTCTCCTGATCCATCTGATTGATCGCCGTATTGACCTCGGCGAGACCGACGTACCGATGTGGCGATGGAGTCATGTGCTGGTTGAAGGTGACGATATAACTTTCGATGCCGCGAATGGTCGTCGGAGCTATGCTGATTTCGCTTGATCCTGAGAGAATGCCGGAAGCAACCACAGAAAATTCAAGGTTTCCTGGAGCTTGGCAGCTGTCTCATTAAAATCGGATCGAAGGCCTGCCGTCTTTGCAGAGAATTTCGCTGTGATACAGAGAGTAAAGTCTCCCTGAGCCAGTTGTGCCAGAGCTCCAGAAGCACTACCGACATGCAATTTCGCAATTTAACGCCTCGATCTTTTCAATCAGACAAAACTCCCATATTTTCTCCGCAATTAAAGAGCGTGAGGCGTTGGCATGACGGAATTCTCCAAGAAACTGATGATACCGACCGATGTCGCGCATATCGTGATTTTTCACCCGGATGACTTCCTGCATGCCGCTACGTGGCCGATCGGTTGGTATAGCGAGCCCTTCATCTATACTGCGGAAAGTGAAGCCGGACGCCTTGTCGCGTGGTGCACCGGTAGCGATGGCGGTTTCGCTGTGCGGCTAACCAATGGTGCGATAACCGAACGTGAACAAAAATATGCCGGCCCGAGATGGACTTTTCCGTATGTGGTGCGCCACGGCCGCATTTTTCTCGACAATTCCGACGCGCTACCTGGCTTTGAGCAAATGGCCGCCACTTCGGATAATGAGGATTACTGGGTTGAGGTCGAGAATGGAAACTATGCCGTAACTGTCACAGCGATCGAATGGGACGCGGAACCGGGCGCGCATGATGAGCATTTCGATCCATTGCCCAATTATGTCGTGCAATTTGAGCCACTCGACGGGCGCTTGATCGAGACCGCTCGACGACCGCCGGATCTCGAATGCCAGACCGACTTCATCGCAACCGATAAGCTCTCTTCGGTTTCCACGCGTACGCCCAAAGCCATCGATTACCAGGTGCTATATCCCGCGTTCGTCTCAAGCAATATAGCATGGACCGGTCATTATTTTCTGACCAAAGGCGAGGCGCCAATTGGAACAGCTGTGGTCGCTGATGAGGATGGGGATGCCGATGTCTTCGACCAGCCCTATATTGCTGCGGCAGAAGTCTCACCTGGCGCGCTCGCCGTCATCGTTGATTGCCGCAGTTATGGCGGCGCTCCCGACGAGCCGCTGGAATACAAATTTTTCGCGGGTCAGGCCGTCCAGATCGTTTCGATTGAGGGGCAGGTGAAGAACGGTAATCGCTCACCGCTCGATACTACGGGCTTTTTTCGCCGCCGCCCAAAACCTGTTTCTACTGATGCTCTGCCGCTGGTGCGTGTCCAGGCGCTCGAGATCAAGCCAGATACGCCTCCAACGATTGAGTTTTCCGGCCTTCGAGATAAAATCGTCAAGGACCTGGAGGAGGGCGGCATTGTCGCAACGCGCCTCGGTGCTGTCGCACGCTACGAAGCGCTGCGACTCCGCGCAATGGATGATGATGAGGTTTTGGCAAGATGGCTCCTGAAGCATTTACCTTTGTCTGCTGCCGATCGCCTTATTAATGGCGTCATGCCCCCCAATGCGCGGCGCGCGGCGCTGGACAAGGCTTATGAGGCAAGCCGTTTGACCAGATGACTTGAAGGAGGGCTGTGTAGATATGCAGTCACCAGTTCCAAAGGAGGCGCTTCTGCTGGGCGTGTATGTCAGACACTGGCGTCCACCACATCTGCTGGATAATAGGGATTGGCCCGTAAAGCTTTATCATCAATATTGAAAAGAATGACGCTCAGCGCGAGTTCGAAAGCCCAGTACCCGAAGTATGCACCTTCGCCGCCGTTCAAATTATCAGACCAGTAGATGGGTCTCATTTTCTTTTTCCACGATTTTCCATAGGCCACGACAGCATCTGCTCTTCGTTCCGGATCTGAACCCCAAATTTCCAGCAAGGGTCCATAGACCTTCGGAAATTTGCTGGTACTGCTTGCCTGTCTAACATTGTCTCCCATTTTCACTGCAGCAATATCGATCAGCGCGTCCTCGCCTGAATGGCCAATCGCTTTCAGCAATCGCTTCCTCTCGTCTCCACTGAAATGCAGAGCCTTGGAAAAGGCCATCATGGTAAGAGCATCGTAGACAGTGTCTAACGTAACACGCTCGTACATCGCCCGGACTTTGTGAAATTCAGCTGGCGTGGTTGCATATACCCGCGCTTGGAGCTCCTTCAATTCGATCCAACGCCAAACATTAGGGCGGATCTCGTCAAAACTGTCGCCACGACTGTATTGGTAAATGACGAGCTGTAGGGCATCTGACGTCAAACTCTGCGCGGCTCCCAGACGGCCTGGGATGTAAGGGAGGGACGGCATTTCTTCAGCGCGGCGCTTCAGGGAACCGACGATAAACTGTATCCATTTTGAGAAGTAAGCTTCGTCCTTTTGCTTATCTCTGGTCATGATTCCATGCTTCCTGCTTGTGAAATGTCCACTCTGATCCGGTTTGTCCGTAACCCGCGCTGAAATGGCAATACCGGACGGGAATTCACTAAGTGTAAATTTATGCGGAAGCGAAGGCCATGGGTTCGACGGGGAGGCACGTCGACACATTGTGTCGGATTGAAGACGTAAAAATCTCATATGTTGCTCTCATGTAAAGAAAGCCGTAAAACGGCCAGCGCATTTGGACGGTCGCCGGCGTAACCGCACTGAAAGTGATTTGAAGTCTGAGAAATGTCTACGCCCGGTCCGATCTTGACAGGATTCCATGCCATAATCGTAGCCGATCTTTTGGCATTCTGAGAAAGTTCGCGGCTGGTCATTTGGTCTTAAACTCGATGACATCGATGCAGCCAAGCTTGGGAACGAGAAGCGAAGGCTGATTGATGAGCTTTTTCCCATATGCCTTATGTACCAGTGCAGGACGAAGGGAGCATTAGCATGGGCCGATATGATGACTTGTTGACGAGTAGGATCGGGGACAAAGTGCTGGACGATTTATGTCCATTGGCCCCAAATCGTATCTCTGATTTGCTTCAACGTCATCCTGAGATCCCAAAAGATTTCGTGGATTTTCTTCAACAGATCGGAGCTGGAACGCTCGGTCCTGATAGATATTCGATCTACAGTGGATTGGTAGACGCAAAAGAACTCCTTGGAGAGGCGGAAATGTTTGATCGCCTGGCGCTTTTTGGTGATGATTTCGGTGGCGTATCGCATGGATTTGAGGTGCACGGCTGGCATATGGTGGAGTTCGATTCTTCTCTGGGCGCGTTGAAAGAGCTCAATACGTCTTTTGAGGTATTTATCCGGAACTTGATCGAGGCCTTGAAATGAATAACGGTTAGATCACCGCACGTGGCCTGACAGCCGCTCCGCGATGCAACGTCCGATGACGCAGCGACGAGTAGACAGCTGACGTGCCCCCAGGTTTTTCCAGTTTTGAGTTATCTCCAGCGGCTTTTAGCGCTGCACTTCGATCCAGCAGTGTTTACGAGGGGGAGAAAGCACTGCTGGGACGGGGGCCTCTCGCCGCCCTGATCGTGCCGGATTGGGCCTGCGCGGGAACCGCTTTACACACCGGCGGACATTACAACTGTTGGCTTCCATTGAGGTGGAAAAGAATGGGCAAAGTATCCCCAGGGATTGTCACGTCAACTGAGCGTGCTCCGCTGCAATGGTAATCCGCGGTCGAGCTCCACGACCGCGGACCAAGGGCTTATACTGTAATCTGCCCTTCGTCGTTCCCGTCCCAATAACGGATCGATTTGGCATGGACCTTGATCATCACGATGCCGGGCGTGTCGATCCCGTCCGGGAAATAGCGATCGAGGTCTTTGGTCCAGTGGTCGGCAAACGCACCCTTGTCCTCGATCAGCGATGCCGTACCCTGGACTCCGACGAAAATGGGCGAGCCACCTAACATGCCTAAGGCACCGGTGTATGTAAGGCTCACCTCGTCGTCGGCGCGGATTTCGGCGATTTTCCGCGAATGGTCGTAGGCGAAGAAGTAGCTGTCGCCGTCGTACTCAACGTCTCCGTTGTTGCTCATCGGTCTGGAGGTGAGCCCTCCATCCGCGGACGTGGTGTTCAGCATCGCGAAGTCGAGCTTCGCCATTTTCTTCGAGAGGTCACCCAGCGTGAGATCGGACATGTTCGCTCCGGAATTGTTGATGAACGTTGTCCATTCGAAACTGCCGGGTACCGAATTTTGTTCCGCTTTGAGTATATGCGCGGTCGAGCTGCAGTTAGTTGATGGACGGGGGTAGCCGACTTGCGACTGCTTTTTACAGCGCCTGTGGTTGCCTATCAACTGTCGGGCACGCGATAATTGAGACAGAGACTTTAAGGATAAGCGTTTTGAGAGGTGTCGCATTGGACCACGACGATTTCCGCATTGAGCACCGCGTCCCCAGTATCGACGATTATTTGCGCCTCCGCCATGTGTCAGGCCTCAGCTCTTTTTCAAGAGAGGCGGCTGAAAAGGGCCTGCCCAATTCGATCTTTGGCGTCTGCTTGATGCATGGCGACGCGGTCGTCGGCATGGGTCGCATCATCGGCGACGGAGGCTGCTTCTTTCAGGTCACAGATATCGCGCTCATGCCCTCGCATCAGGGCAGGGGGCTCGGCAAGATGATCATGGCCGCGCTGACGGACTATATCGAGAAGCAATTGCCAAAGACCGCCTATGTTAGTCTGATCGCCGACGTCCCGGCAAATCGGCTCTACGAGCAGTTCGGCTTCGCCGAAATCGCGCCGCGTTCGGTCGGGATGGCGAGGAAAGTTGCCTGACGATGGGCCGGGCAAAACCTCCATGGCCGAAGCCGCCGCCGGCCCGCAATAAGACGAGATAACCTGACGGTAGTCGATCACGATGAGATACCGTTCGCAGTGCCTAAGAGCGAAAGGACGTGTCGCTCGACGAAGACTGAAGGATACTACGGTGTTTCCGGCTCTGGTAACAGATGTAACACCAACGGCGCCACTACAGCCCTTGGTGTCGGAGCCATATCGCTAGTGAAGGCCGGAAACGGTTCAGCCCTCGCGGGGATTTTCAATGCGGCTGCATCAAGTCTCTGATCGCCGGATCCTTCTACAAGGTGCACATCAGAAACCGTCCCGTCGGGCATGACGTTAAAGCCGATCTTCATACTGAACTCGCCGACAATCCCTAGCTTGCGGCCTACATTCCCAAATTGACCTGAATTGCGTTGTAGCCGCGCACCGACAAACCGGGTCCATTCGGAAGCATTTCGTGGTTGCACGGCTGGCGGGGTTTCTGCGAAAGCCTGTGAAATAGCTGTCGAAAATGTAGAGCTGAGCGCGATCATCACCACTAAGCCAACCTTACAAAGTTTCATTCAAACCTCGACACGATTCTTATAACATCTGATTATGGTAGATCGAACTGACTGGTCGGCACAACATGCTTCCTGAGCCACTACGATTTGGGGATTGATGCCGGTCTTCGGACACCACCTCGGATGATAAAATGACAGTCAGAATGCGGCGCAGGTTATTTCCTTTTGGATGCCATAGGATGTACGGTGCGTACGGCCTCGATAAGTACTCCACGACGTCCTCAAAGTGATCGACGACCTCAGGAGACGATCCGGGGCGTGTCAGGTTTCGCATTTCTAGCGCCAACTATTGAAGCATCGAAAGCTCAAAGTTCGTCTGCAAAGCCATCCAAAATCGGGCGGTACCGACACCCGCAAGTTCCAAACGAATTGCCAGATCGGGACTTATGCCCGACCTTCCATTAATGATCCGCGACAATGTGTTGCTGGCAAATCCGAGACGCCTGGCTGCATCCGTTACACTTAGGCAGAGAGGGACCAGAACATCCTCGCGGAGCAGCTCGCCGGGATGGGGATGGTTTCTCATAATCATCACGGCCTCCCCGGCTTGCGTTTTTTGAAACGAATTGAAAAGGCACGCTCGCACGAGAAAACGTTACCCGTCAACTTCGTTAAAAGCCCATCGAAGGCCTTCGATTTATCGCGGGTTTGCTGAGCCGCAACTTAGCCTGCTCGACCCTTGGCACAAACTGTTGGAACGCGTCCGTAGCAGCACTCGGAATGAGGACGCCCTCAGACCGTGCAGAAGCACAAGCTGAATGATAGCTATCGGCAGCGTCGATAACCGCTCGATCCGAGTTGCCTGAACCAGCCCGCCTCAACTCACTTAACGCGTCTTCGATAACAGGCAGCCATCGGTGTTCGGCCAGTCCGCGTTGCGCTGTGGTGCGCATGCTTTCAAGCTCCCTTAACAGTTCGGCTTTCAGATTCGCCCGTAACTGCGGATAGTCGTCACTGTTTTTCGTCATGTAATCATCAAAGGCTTCAATTCTTGCCAATGCAGCAGCTGGCTTCAGCGCGCGACGGTCGCACAGAATACCACGCACCATAGAGGTAGCTTGCTCTTCTACAGCTGCTTGCCGCTGCCTCGCAAACTCTGCATCGGCCCGCTCTCTGGCGGCAAACCGCGTAAAAGTTTCGGCACGCTTATTTTCCAGCTTTGCAAGCGTGGCAGTATCGATGATGGATGATGCCGGAAAACCTTCCATATCAAGCTCGCGCCTAAGCTCTTTCACCTCATTAATAAATCGCTCGAGGGAATCAGGGCTGTAAAACCAATTGGGATTATCAATCTGGCGCCGATAGCGCTCAAGCAGTTTAACCCTCACCTGTTGACCCTCTGCCTTGCCAACATCTTGATCGAGCTTTGACAACTCTTGCGCAATGCCAGCATAGGCGTCTGGCACGTCAGCTTCGACAGACGGCGGCCGTAAATCGCCCGGCCAGTCTTTTACCGTCATCGAAAAATAAGGACTACCTGCCTTATCTGCAGACACGCTGAACACATCACCTGCCACCTTGGAGACAATTGATCCCAGTCTATCAGCGACACGTGCGAAGACATTTAACCCAAGCGCAGCCTCTCGCACCTGCCCGGTCGAAACATCTTGCCAGTTTCGTTTCCAATATGACCTGAACGCTGACACGGCCTCCAATGAGGCCTGTGCCAGGGGACGGAAAGCTTCAAACATGCCAATAATCGCAATCTTCACCGCCCGTGCGGCCTGCTTGCAGCGTTCAAGCGCTTTTTCAAGCTTGCGCTCCGGCAGGAATTCCAAGGCTTCGTTGAACAGGCTTTTGATACGATCAGAAAATGCCGGTTCGTCCGCCTCCCACCCATTTGACGCAGCGTTCCGCTCGGCCTTTTTCTCGACCAGGTCTCGCAGATGTCCAATCGTCTCGCGATAATCGATCATGGTCAGTTCGAAGGTCGCAAGCGCAGATGCCTGTGCCGGTGTTAGGTTATCGAGTTCGAGGCGAACTTTTTCCAGCTTCTCCAGGACAGTACGTTTCAACCTGGCCGCTTGCGCGACCTGCACTTTCTCGAAATGGTCTTTGAGATGATTGCCAAGAATTCTATTAAACGCAGGGAGATCGCGGCAAAGTCGGCGCGTAAACCGCCCCCTGAAACCATCCCTGCCGCTGATTTCGCATCCTTTTTCCAGTTGCTGGTATTTGACATCATGCCTCTCGCAGATCGATCGCAATACCCGACGCTCCTCCTGATACCGCGTCCTCCCCCGTTCCACGTTCCCGTGTCTCTTCTGCCTCACCAGATCTTCGGGCTGATCATTTATCAGCTGCTCGACATTTTGCGACGGCCCGCTGGCGTTATCTGATGAGTTCGTACGGGAGCCGATCCTGCGATCAATCTCCTTGGCGCTGCGAGACAGAAGACGCTGCAAAGATTCAACGAAGTCGCCGGACGTAGTCGTAACAAGCCACGCATAACTTCCAGCCCTAAGCTGAAGACCGACCTCCCTCAATCCGGCCTCAAAGCTGTTTCGGTTATCGCAGCGGCCCCAAATGTCGTTCACCATGTGTCGCCGTGTAAGCGGATCTATCTCACTTCCGTCCTCATCACCCGCCTTAACGTCACGAACCCTGTCAGCCTGCACGCGCTCCTGAGCCTGTCTTTCCAGAACTGATTTGATGCGGGGATGATGATCCGACCAGATGCGTTTCACCACATCCTCGAGATCCTGTTTCTGTTTCCGCCCAATCGAAATCCGCTCTTGCCTGGCCGCCATGCGGACGCGTTCAGACAGAACATCACTGGAGGCGCTCATAAGAACGATCTCTCGATCCGTCTGCCCGTCTTCGCCCATTAGCCAATCTCTATTGGCCATGACGAATGCTGCTCTTTCGAACGGATGCGAGCAGCGCGTCTTCACATCGGTCGCGCATTTTTTTTCGTGAGAATAGGATTGGGCGAACGTCGGCCGATAATTGTCGAGTACCCGGTCACAGCTTGCATCCGCCTCGGCGTTCACTTCGGCAAAAACTGCTTCCAGCTCCGCCACATGCGCCTGCCCCAGCGCGTCGTCACCCAGGACAGAGACGTCTCGAATGATATCCTGCTCAGCCTTATACAGCCCGTTCAAGACGGGCCAGGCACTCCGGCGCTCCGCCTCGATTTCCTGCCGCGATTTGGAGACAAGATCCTTCACCGCAAAACCGGATCGTCTCAGCGCATTGTTTCTCACGCGCTGCTCGCAATGAATTTTCCCATGACGACGCTCGTAATCCTCAGCCCATCTGGACAGCTTGATCTGATCTCCCACATTGTTTGCAACGCCACTAAAATCAGGCTTGATGCGATTGACGATGACATGAATGTGGTCATACGGCTTATCGATATGCGAGACGAAGATGGTTTGGTGATCGCGCATCCCCAGTAGCGCCAAGGTCTCTTCAGCCGCCTCAAGCATGTCAGCCCGACTTGGTCGCTCGTCAATCACCCATGAGAGGGAATAGCTGTAGACAGGCACTTGCAAAGGCCGACCTCGTTTCCCTTTTTTGGCTTCCTTGAAACGCTCATAGGTTGCCTGCATAGACGAGAAACCTTCACTCGGATCATCAGTCTCAAGATTACGGGTTTCCGCAAAACCTACCCGGCCTCTGCTTAGATCAACGTCGGCGTGCCCCGCTCCAAGCATGTAGGCTTGAATACCTCCGTGGGCTTCCCCAATCGCAGAGGTCTTCCCTAAACCTAGGTAGTAGCCGCCCGCACCGACGAAACTTGACCCACATGCTGCAACTTTCGGAACCATTCGCGTAAATCTAACCTGCCGAGACATGCTCTTGTTTTGTCTTGTTATATGCGCCAGTATATAACCTATCTTGCTTAATAACCACTTTCTTACCCTTCTTCAAGCACCTGAAAGGTACTCGTGCGATGAACGTCATATTCCTGGATATTGACGGCCCTCTCCTTTCACGCAGAATGTGGGCAGCGGTCGACAATTTCGCCCTGCTCCAGGCGCCAGTGGCCCAACGCATTGGTCTTCTTAAGTTTGATCCAGGGTCGGTTGGACTGATACACAGAGCGTGCGAACTGGCACAAGCGCAACTCGTTCTGGCTTCGAACTGGCGGAGGACCTGGCCGGGTGATCTCGCGGCGCTGAAGCGAAAGTTAGAGCACGAGGGTTTGCCGCCTCATCTTTGGCACCACAACTGGAAGCTGCCAGTCATACCGGCCGAAAACAAGCAGTCGGAGCTGGAGGTTTGGCTCAATGAAAACGGTCCCGTGGCAAAAGCAGTCTTCATCGATGACGAAGCACTGACCTGTCCAAGTCCTGTTGTTCAGATCACCGTGTCACTGGATGACGGTTTTGGGATGCAGGCCTACAGAGACACGATTTCGTATTTTGGGGTATCGGACCCACTCGACACCGGCGCCCGTGTCCAGCGTGCTCGATAGGAGGTTTTGAGCAGTCAGCAAGGTCCTTGGCGCCAGAGGTCGACGGTGATTCGATATGGCTTGAGTGGTACGTCGGTGTCGGGATGGCAACCTCAAGGGAAGGATTGAGCCGTGCGGGAAAGGACGAATGTCACGCCCATCACGAGGCGCACAGCTTGTAATAACGCTTGCCAATACGGCATGGGCTATGTGAGTTGGCTCTGCCGCGATTAATCCCTTTGACGGACTACAGCGCTATGTGGGAGCGGGGTCACGCGACAGCGAGCGTTAAGTGCCCGACCGCATCTGATGTCGGCCGGACCGTGATCTCGATATCGTAACCGAGACGATTGAGCGCGTCCATCAGCTTACGTTCCGACAGATTAGCGCTCTCGCCACGCAAGAGTGCCGAGACCTTCGGCTGAGGAAGACCCATTCGGCGACCGGCTTCCTCCTGCGTCAGTCCAAGCCTGCGCACGGCCTTGGTGATCTCGATCATTAGGCCTGATTTGACCTTGAGTTTGTCAGGGTCAGGGAGACCAAGATCGGCAAAAACATTGCCGGAGCTGCTCGTGACCTCGATCCCATTAACGACGCGGGTTTGCATCTCTCATCTCCTTGGCTAGAGCCTCAGCCACCTTGAGCCTTGCCCGAACAACGTCCATGTCCGCTTTCGGCGTGGCAATGCCACTTTTGCTCTTCTTCTGGAAGCAATGCAGCACGAACACCGCTTCTTCGAACCTGACGGTGTAAACGGCCCTGTAGGTACCACCAACATCGTTCTCGACGACTTCCAGTACGCCAGCGCCGCCAAAGCCCTTGAGGACCTTTGACGCGGGATGCTGTTCGCCGTGCTGCGCAAAATGCAGCGCAAACCCAAACGACTTCCGGACATCCGCCGGGAGCTGCATCAGGTCCTTGTGGCTGCTGCCAACCCACTCAAGCTGGCGCTCTTCATGCTTCATATAGATCCTATACCTGTTCTGGTATATTTATTCAATCCCGATCGATCATCTGAAGATGGCCGTCCTTTGCAAAGGGTCCGCTATGGCGCGTTAGCAAGTTCCCGCTCGCGCTGACGCGCAGCCATAACCTCTGGCAAGATTTCGGTCTCGAGCCGCTTGCGAAGCCCTGTCTGGAATTGTGTAATCTCCTGTTGAACAAGGTGATCGATCTTTACCTGCACATCCGATGGAACACGGCTTCCGTCGATTTGTTTGAGCAAACTACCCGGTAATGCAATGAGACCCATCCACTGACCGCCGACGGGGTCGTGTTTCCATGTGCCTCTCAGTCCAAAACACATCTGAGCTATATCGGCACTGTTAGCGACACAGCGGATATAGCCCTGACCCATCAATATTCGCGACAGGCTTGGGTTTGCTTGCTCAACCAACAGGGTTGCGCCATGCTGCCCAGCGATTTCCTCCAAGCCCGACAGCAGCTTCTTGAAATGGCCTTTTCGGCGAAAGCGGTCGTGCAGTTCGACACGGGCGAGTACCAGTTGAGGGGGCGCACCAGCGTGATGCGATTTCCAACGGAACATCAGGTCGCGATAGAGGTAATCGTTGTAGAAAAGACGGAAGTGACGTGGCGACTGTTCCGGCAGGCCGGAACATGACATTTTCGAGTTTATGTCATTGATCCAGAATTCCACCGTCGATAACACCACACGGGAGCTCTTCCGGTGGATCTCTGAAGTCTCCCAATGATACTCAGTGTCATAAGCTTTTAGGTTTTGTTTGATCGTTTGATCATCCATCGTCGGATACCTTTCGTTCCATTCTTGCGGAAGGCCTTACAATTGATGATGCGCTTTGCAAACATTTTTATATTCGATTGGATATATTTCAGTTTTGATAGAATGTGGCACGCGTCCGCTGTCCGTGGTCCATCCTTTGTATGGAAACAGACACAAACGCTCTTCGAAAAATCGTAGCGCTCAACATGCGCGTTCGTCGCGCAGAACTCGATATTACGCAGGAAGAACTTGCGCTGCGAACCGGGATAACTCAGGCCTATTTGAGCGGTATCGAGCGCGAAAAGCGAAATCCCTCACTCGACAATATTCAGAAAATTGCCGCCGCTTTAGAGCTGACCCCTCCGGCACTTCTGACACCGCGTATGCGATAAATGAATTGTGTTCAGCCGTAGTCCGCTCTCAGCCACCTCTATCAAGTTTTAGGAGGCACCGATCGAGGATTAGAAGGCTCCTCTACCTTGGCAGCCTCCCAAAATGATGCGCCGAGGCTCTCGCCTTCTGGGGCGTTCGGGTCATGGTTGAGCTTACCCTGATCCCGCATTTGGGCGAGTTCTCTCAAAGATGCTGTCTTTATCTCTTTCTCGGTCATTTCGCCCTCTTTCTACGCTATTATCAAGCCTATAACACCGCGTATAAGTGACTATGAAACACTCATTGAACCGCACAGGGTTTGCCGAGCTCATTTCGCTTAAGTTATGCTGTCATGGCCAGTGCGTCCAGCGTGGCGTAGCGGACGCCTCCGAAAGCTCCCAATCCTTCTAAGGCCCGCCGTCTGGTCTCCCCTCCCCTACCGTACCAGGCCATTTAAAAGTGCAGGCGCCTGGTAGCCGCGGATCGTCTTTTGTCGAAGAATGTCAAGGAACACGATCAGCGCGTCCTCCTGTCCCGCGAAGAGCTGCGTCTTGCTTTGGCCCCGGCAGCCAATTCTGCCCCAAGTCCGCGTGAGACACACGTCTCCAAACAGAGTGGATGTCATGTCGAGGACGTAGTACCGCGCCATGTTTCGGGGGGCGTCAATTCGTTCGATGTAAACGCTATTGGGCTGTGTACTCATACCGACAGAATCGAAAATCTGCCTGCGGATGTCCAACGACAGTTTTGAATCGGTTCATCGATACCGATTCATGATTTTGATGCGAACTGTTTGTGCCCGATCTGTCACCGGACTAGGTAAAAACCCGGCAATGCAATCTTCGTAGCTCAGGGATAGAGGGCGGCCCGATAACAGATGTTCATTTCGCGAAAGGAATCGCATCGTCCCGTTCGCGAGTGCCAGGTGGAAGGCCTTTTTGGTCGTCGTCAACCATCATTCCTCGGGTCGAGTAAGTCAGGTTGACCCAGAGGCGGTCCCACATCGGGGAGCGTACGCCGGCGCGATATCCTTCGTGTTCGCTTAAAGCCTTGTCGCGCCAACGGTCAGCGATCTCGGGAGGTACGAGCGCGAAGAACATTGTATCGCCGTCCGTCGCATCAATCGACAGGAGAACCTTACCGCTCGCCTGGATGCTCTGCTCCAACTCCTTTGTGGCCTCGGCATATTGAGCCCAGACGAGGTCACGATAAGCGCTTATCGGTCCCGGCGGTTGTTCTCCAATGATAAGAGGGCTGAGAACAGCATTCGCGACAGGGCCGAGCGCGGTCTGGTTTATAATGCCAGCCTCCTGCCAGATCGAAAAAATATCGCTGGTGTACTTGTCTTCCACCGAGTGCAGCTTTCCTGCATTGTCCAACAGATTGACGGTGGCAAGAAACAACCGATGACGCGCAGGGTAATCCTCCACGCCGTAAAATCCGACGGTCTCCATATCTGTGGGTGGGTTGACCGCCATCTCCTGAACCCGCTTTACGATGGTGGGGTCACCTCCCGAGAAATCGGAGGCGAAGGCGATGATATCGGCATAATCTTCAGATGGCATTTCGGCTCCTGCAGATTGGGCTGTAGAAAGGATGCAGAATAGGGCGGCGATCAGCGAACCGTACCGCCCTAATATCTTAAGTTGGCTGATCACTTCGCTAAAAATCCCTCTTGGAATATATTGTCTCGGAAGTGGCACGCCGTTCGTGACGCAGCATAGACAACCTCTCACACCGATGACAGGATTATCGATGAGTGAGAACGTCGGGTAGGAAATGATGATAGTTGCGTTCTGGGTGACGGCAGTCCTGGCGTCTGCGATGGTCCCACTGCCTCACGATGTCGAAGCATTTCTGGACCGTCGTGCTCGATGTGAACACTGGGCCGGAGAAGAACCATACGATGGTCCACGTGCCAGAGAAATCGAAGCAGCGGTACAACAACTGCGTTGCGATAACCTCGAAGCCGATGAATCTCGGATACGTCTTCGCTACAAACGGAACCAATTGGTGATCAAAGCGCTCGAACCAGAACAGCCATAGGCATTGGACGACTGCGGCAACCGTAACTCAATGGAGAGGTGGAATTCTTCTGACCTAGTCCTTGGCAAACGTTGTGGCCGTCTCGGCCGTGCTCACCATTGTATTGTAGGTTGACACCAGCCAATGCATATCCTCACCAGCCCCTTTGCGAGCGTCGCCTTTTGCCTTCTCCAGCTTTTCGTCGAAATCACGCAGCTTCGATAAAAGCGACGCCGGCTGCGATTCAAAAACGTGGAACGAATCGGGATGCTCCAGCGCGTAATCATCGAACTCCCGGACTGCGCCAGAATAGTCATCCAGTGCTTGTTTGAAGTCGGTCATCTTCACGACTGGACGATCGTTTGTTGGCATCAGATCCATCACCGCTTCTGCACGAAACATCACGTTGCGGACGTGCCAGCGCGACTTCTTGCCCTCGCTTTGTTCAAGCGCGGCCAGTGATGCCAGATCCGCTTTCACCTTCTCCGTGCGCAGCGCAGCATCTACCGTCGTGCGACGCTCCTCAAATGCGGGAGCAAGTGTAGCTATCTCTTTATGGAAGCCCTTGCCGGCTTCCATCTTGTCGCTCTTGTAGTCCTGTCTCTCGTAATATTTGTTGGCGCGCTCGATGATCGGCGCAAGCTGCTGGTACGTCTCGACATAGGCGGCCATAGCAGCATCGAGCTCTGGCATCTTGGGGTCTGCCTGCGTAGCGGCGACCACGGCAGAAGCTTCATCTCGGACGTC
>NZ_JXQV01000034.1 GCF_000834635.1 Agrobacterium tumefaciens | reverse complement strand
GACGTTACCGCGCGCCAGGTCGAGCGAAGCGTCGCGCATCCACTGCTGGCGCTGACGATAGATCGTCTCGAGTTCGGCATAGCCGATGCGATCGGCGATCGCACGGAAGGCGGCACCCGCTTCGATCGGTTGAAGCTGTTGCGGATCGCCGACAAGGACGAGCTTGGCGCCGGTCTTGGTAACGGTTTCGACCAACAGCGCCATTTGCCGTGACGACACCATGCCGGCCTCGTCCAGCACGAAGACGCATCTGTCATCGAGCTGGTTGCGGCCCTGGTTCCAGCGAAGCTCCCACGACGACAGCGTGCGGGAAACGATGCCCGCTTCCTTCTCCAAACCTTCGGCGGCTTTGCCAGCCAGGGCACCGCCGACCACACGATAGCCCGCCGCTTCCCAGGCTTCACGCGCCGCCTTCATCATCGTCGTCTTGCCAGCGCC
>NZ_JXQV01000033.1 GCF_000834635.1 Agrobacterium tumefaciens | reverse complement strand
AACCCTAGCGCAAGCTGCTCGACATTTTCCACGCGCCCGGTGACATCAGTCGCAAACTTGACGATTTTGATGATCTTTCCGCTTGGATCGAAAACCGGATTGTAGGACGCCTGGATATGAACATGACGCCCACCCTTGCCGATGCGCAGGAATTCATCCGCGACGTATTCGCCCATGCGTAGCCGGGTCCAGAACTCCATATATCTTTGGGAGCTTGCCTCGGTAGGCTCCACAAACAT
>NZ_JXQV01000032.1 GCF_000834635.1 Agrobacterium tumefaciens | reverse complement strand
AGCAGAAGACGCCAATTGTCCATTTCGATCGCGGAACTCATTATCGCTGGCCCGGCTGGCTAACACGTATTTTCAGACCAAACGCTGATATTCCAGCAATCTGTCTAACAGGGTTAACCAACAATCTTTCCAGCGGCGTCGGTTATCACCACTCACCACCAGTCAACGCAGAACTTAGAGAAAGAAAACCGGGCTGTCGTCTAAAGCGGTACCGATTGTCATTCATGACCACGGAGCCAAAATTAACTCCATTGGTATTCCAACTGTTAGGCATTAATAAAACCTCTGGCTTTTAACTCGCCCGATGGACAACCCATCCTCCCAGCTAACGGGCTTCGTAGCTATACGCATAGGCGCCTGGAGGGACTCGAACCAGCGTTGGAGAGCAGGCGTCACCTTCTGCCAGAGTCCAAAGGCGATATCGGCCGATTGCGCGAAGTGAGGTGCCGGGTTTCCACGCGTTGAGAAAGACCTGTATCGACCCCTTTCCCGTGCGCCAGTTTGCGACTTGGAAATAGATGTATTATTCGCAAATGGCTGGTTGCTAAAGCGCTTTAGCATTGGCCCGTCGAACGAGCTCATCCACAACAACACGGACCCTGGGGAGTATCGCGCGGGACGCTGGCATAAGCCTAAACCCGCAACTGCCATATCGATGACCACCTCCCCGTCACTGACAAGGTGAGTAGCCCGAAGATCAACGGATTTTACGCGCCCGTCCTCATCGAGGAAGTGCCAGGATGCGGCTCTGCCTTATCTGCTTCCAATGATGCAGGCATGATTTTGCAGATCGCGTAAGTTAACTGGTTCCCCGGCTTCATTTAGATAGCGTGGCGCTGCACAAAGAACGAGGCGCTGTGATCCGAGCGGTGGGGCAGCAACGTCAATTCGGTCAGGCAGGTCGCCGAAACGAAGACACAGGTCTACCCCGTCTTCGACAGGGTCGATGATCCGATCCGAAAAGCTGGCCTCCAAGTGGAGGTCGGGATGTGCCCTGAGGATATCCAACAGGATCGGCATGGCGATCCGCCGTCCGAACGCCGCTGGCATGTCGACCCTCAGGACCCCTCGAACAGTGCCGGCCTTGGACCGCGCAGCGGCCAATTCCTCCGAAAAATGATGTGTTGCATCAATCTCGATGGCGGTGCCAATCTGGATGGTGCCGCCGCTTCCACTATTGACGTAAGCCCACGGTGAAAGCCGTCTTGCGATGATGGGCGTGGACTTCCAGTCCTATTGGAAACAGTATGGTATATGCCATGACTAAGCAGATTGAAGCCATCACCTAGGTACAGCGCCGCCGACGTTGGTCGCGTGAGGAGAAGGAGCGACTCTTCGCTCCTTACCTTGAACGTAAGCGGCAACCTGTCATTTATTTGTAGCTATTGCTGCATCCTACATCCATGCCACAATCAATAGCTGTACCCCCGCATCACTTCTGCAGACGGTTGACCACTCTTCCCGCTTCGGCTGCGGCATGTCGGTCAAGAAACACCAACCGGCCGGCCCTCTTAGTCTAAGCGTCGATATTCGGAGGATCTGACGTCACGCATGTATTCTGGCCGTGCGGCGTTGGCGGTGACGTTAGCTTGTGTCAAAAGAAGCACGACGCCCCTAAAAGAAACAAGGATGTAATGCACAGATGATTGGGCTGGCCAATGCCGAACTCATAGCCGTATTGACTGCCGTTACGGGGAACGAGCCGAAGGTCATGACGATCCGCTCCGGAGAAGCCCTGCCATCTGGTCCGCTCGAACTCGAGCATCGAAGCCTGCAGGCTGGACTGAGGGAATGGGTGGGAGACCAGACCGGCCATCCGCTCGGTTATCTGGAGCAACTCTATACCTTTGCCGACCGCGACCGAACTAACGACAATACAGGCCAACGGACCATCTCGATCAGCTACCTCGGTCTGGTTCGCGAGCAGGCCGCACCCGGCGCCGGCAAACCGGGCTGGCACAGTTGGTACGAATATTTCCCATGGGAAGACTGCCGCAATAAAGCTCCGGATATTCTCGGTGACATAATCCAACGACTGCAACGGTGGGCAGCGGCCGAACCGGCGCGTCGCTACCATCGCCAACGACTTGTGACATTCGCTTTCGGGCTGAATGGCGCTGCCTGGAATGAAGACCTCACTCTGCAACGGTACGAACTCATATACGAGGCTGGTCTTGTCACCGAAGCCGGGTGTCCATCTGAGCAGGGCGTCGGGCGCGCGATGTTCGCCGATCACCGCCGTATCCTGGCGACCGGCATTGCGCGTCTGCGCGCCAAGATCAAGTATCGGCCGGTTGTATTCGAGCTGATGCCGGAGAATTTCACGCTTCTGCAATTGCAGCATACCGTCGAGGCGCTAGCCGGGCTGACCCTGCACAAGCCGAATTTCCGCCGGTTGATCGATCAACAGGAGCTGATCGAGGAAACCGGGCGGATGACCAGCGAGACCGGCGGCCGCCCGGCCAAGCTTTTCCGCTATCGCCACGCGGTCCTCGAGGAACGCGCGCTCTCCGGTTCAAAACTTCCGCTTTCACGCAATTGACATAAACTCGAATCGAGAATATCTCTCCATACCGGATATACTCACTTGGAGTATAAAAGGAGTTGAGCATGAGTTCCCCGGCATCCGTATCCTCGCTTTACGATCGCGTCAGACGCATTATGCCCAAGGCAGAGTGGATGTCCTATGAAGACGACATCGCAGCAATCCTCGACTTGAAGCGTCGCCGCAACGCCGTCATTCTCGCCCATAATTACCAGACGCCGGAGATTTTCCATGGCGTGGCGGATATCGTTGGCGACAGTCTGGCGCTGGCCCGCAAGGCGATCGAGGTAGATGCGGACGTCATCGTTTTGGCCGGCGTGCATTTCATGGCGGAGACCGCCAAGCTGCTCAATCCGACAAAGACGGTGCTGATCCCAGATATGGCGGCGGGCTGTTCGCTTGCAGATTCCATCACACCGCAGGACATTGCGCTCTTGCGGCTGGCGCATCCGGGCGTGCCGATCATCACCTATGTGAACACGTCGGCCGCGGTGAAGGCAGCATCTGATATCTGCTGCACCTCGGGCAACGCCAAGCAGGTGGTCGAGTCGCTCGGCGTGCCGAAAGTGCTGATGATCCCGGACGAATATCTAGCGCAGAATGTCGCGCGGGAAACCAATGTCGAGATCATCGCCTGGCGTGGCCATTGCGAAGTACATGAGTTGTTCAACGCCCAGGATGTACGCGATCTGCGCGAAGTGTATCCGGGCATTATTGTGCTCGCGCATCCGGAATGCCCGCCGGAGGTCGTCGCGGAAGCCGATTTCGCCGGTTCGACGGCTGTGATGTCCGATTATGTCGGCCAGAAAAAGCCAGCCCGCGTTGTGTTACTGACGGAATGCTCGATGAGCGACAATGTCGCCGTGCATCATCCGGACGTGGAGTTCGTGCGGCCCTGCAATCTCTGCCCGCATATGAAGCGCATCACACTTGCCAACATCCGTCAGGCCCTGGAGGAAAATCGCTACGAAGTGACTGTCGATCCATCGGTCGCGGTTGCCGCGCGGCGCGCCGTGGAAAGGATGCTGGCGATATGACCGAGGTTCTCGACCATCTCACCGGCCACATCGCGATCGTCGGCAGCGGGTTGGCGGGGTTGGTGACGGCACTGGCGCTGGCGCCGCAGCCCGTGGTCATCGTGACCCGCGCCGGACTCGGCGCCGAAACCTCCAGCGCCTGGGCGCAGGGCGGCATTGCCGCGAGCGTTGGCGCGGACGACAGTGCGGACCTGCATCTCGCCGATACACTCGCCGCTGGTGACGGGCTCTGTGATCCGGCCGTTTGCGCATCGATCCTGAGCGAAGCACCGCATGCCATCGCCATGCTGGAAAAATTCGGCGTCAGTTTTGATAGAGCGGCGGATGGGATATTAGCCCTCGGGTTGGAAGCCGCCCATTCCCGCCGCCGTATCGTGCATGTGGAAGGTGATGGTTCCGGCGCGGCCATCGTGCGCGCATTGTTAGAAGCCGTCATGAAAACGCCGTCGATCACGGTGCTATCTGGCGTCGAAGTCCGCCGGATCATCACGGACGGCGGCGCAGTGTCCGGCCTGCTTTGCGCGACAGCCACCGGCGCGGCGATCTTGCCGACGTCACGGGTCGCCCTGGCGACAGGTGGCCTCGGCGGGCTTTATGACGCCACTACCAACCCGACCGGGAACTACGGCCAAGGCATCATGCTCGCGGCCCGTGCCGGTGCTGAACTCACGGACATGGAATTCGTGCAGTTCCATCCGACCGCCCTCGACTCCCGACGCAGACCGTTGTCGTTGATCAGCGAAGCGGTGCGCGGAGAGGGCGCGATCCTGGTCAACGAAAAGGGCGACCGTTTTCTTGCCCGCGAGCCAGGCGCGGAACTTGCTGCACGAGATGTGGTGGCGAGGGCCATCAGCGCCGAGATCGCCCGTGGTGGCAGCGTTTTCCTAGACGCGAGCAAAGCTCTCGGCAATCGGTTCGCCAGCCGCTTTCCGATGATCGATGCGCTTTGCCGCGAAGCTGGCATCGATGCGTCCAAGGATCCTATTCCCGTCCGCCCAGCCGCCCACTATCACATGGGCGGCGTGGCAACGGATGCGAGCGGCCGAACTTCGCTCAACGGGCTTTGGGTGGTCGGCGAAGCAGCGTCAACCGGCCTGCACGGCGCCAACCGGCTTGCCAGCAATTCGCTACTGGAAGCGGCCGTGATGGGCATGAGGGCGGCACAGAATATTGCCAGGGCCTCGGCTGGCCCTTGTACAAAAAGATCAGATGCAGCGCTTCCGCCAGATGCCGATATATCCGCCGTCCGGCCATTCGTGTCCTGCCATCTCGGCGTGCTGCGAAATGCCGGCGCGGTCCAAGGCGCGATTGCCGGCCTGCTGCCGTTGGTCGAAGGCAATGGGCCGTCCTCCGATCCTGCCATTGTCGCCTTGCTGATCGCCGTCTTCACGTCGCTGCGCAAGGAATCGCGCGGTGCCCTTGCCCGCACCGACTTCCCCCTCAAACTCGCCTCTGTGGAAAGGCGCACCATGCGGCTCGCTGAAGCACTTGAGATAGCCCGCTCGACCGCCTCCCATCCTCTTGCCTGGAGCGCCTGACATGGCTCTGTTTTCCTTACCTCGTCTGATGATAGAACCGGCTGTGCGCGCCGCACTTCTAGAAGATTTAGGCCTTGCCGGAGACGTCACCTCGACTGCGGTCATTCCCGCCGACCACCGCTCGACCGTGATTATGGCGGCCCGCAAGCAGGGCGTCGTCGCTGGCCTTGACGCCGCGCAGCTCGCATTCGAACTGATCGATCCTAAGATCGTCATGACCCGGCATCTAGAGGACGGCGCCGCGGTGTACCCCGGCGACGCGATTGCTACGATTGAAGGTTCTTCGCGCGGGCTCCTGACCGCCGAGCGCACCGCGCTCAATTTCCTCGGCCATCTGTCCGGCATCGCCAGCGTCACGGCGGGCATCGTCGCGGCGGTCCAGGGGACCAGCGCCTCGGTCGTCTGTACCCGTAAAACCACGCCGGGCCTGAGGGCATTGGAAAAATACGCCGTGCGCGCCGGTGGCGGCATGAACCACCGCTTCGCGCTCTATGATGCGGTGCTGATCAAGGATAATCACGTCGCCATCGCCGGCGGCGTAGCAGAGGCGATCAGGCGCGCGAAGGCTAGTATCGGCCATATGGTCAAGATCGAGGTGGAGGTGGATACGCTCGATCAGCTCCGCGAGGCAATGGACGTCGGCACTGATGCGGTTCTGCTCGACAATATGACGCCGGACCAGCTGCGCGAAGCCGTGATTATCGTTGCCGGTCGGGCAATTACCGAGGCTTCGGGAGGGATCACGCCGACGACGGCAGCAGCAATTGCGGCCTCCGGGGTCGATCTTCTCTCAATCGGCTGGATAACCCACAGTGCACCAACGCTCGATATCGGGCTAGATTTCGTGTGTATTGAACCGGCATGGGACACCGGAAGCGCCTGAAGGCGAGACTTTCATGCCGGGGTCGTTGCGTCAAAAAGATGCACGCTCTTGAAGGGACTCGAGCCTGAGACACGCAAAGCGCAAATCTCCCAGTCTTGATAGTGTGCTCACATTATCCTTGAAATCTTTTCCGGCCCAAACTAATAACATGACAAATTTGTATAGATTACTATTCATTCTTTAGTTTGCGGGACCGGGGACAGGTTCTGGTGTGGTAAACTGGGCATCTCTTTGCACCTCAGGCATCTTACAGACTAATGATCAACATCAACTACAAAGTAAAGGCACGTCGAAACGCCTCCAGAGCAACCTCTGGCCGGTCCTTGGCATAGGCTTCCATTCCGACAGGCCCGCGGTAGCCCAGATCAAACAACGCCTTGGCGATGCCGTTGTAATTGATTTCGCCTGTGCCAGGTTCATATCGCCCGGGCACATCGGCAACCTGTATTTCACCGATCCACGGCAAGCAGGCTTTGCAGGTTTCGATGAGGTTCCCCTCGCCGATCTGCACATGGTAGAGATCGAGATTAAGCCTTAGACGCGGATGATTGACACTTCGAACCAGCGCTAAGGTGTCCTCGGCCCGGCCGAAGGGAGTTCCTGGATGATCGACCGGCAGGTTGAGGTTTTCCAGAGTGAAGACAACGCCCTCCTCTTCTGCCATTTCGGCAATACGTGCGAGTGTATCACGCGCTTTAAGCCACATCCGTCCGGTCACCACATCAGTCGGAAGGACTGGAAGCCCTCCTTCGCCAAGGCCTGTACCGTGTAGGTTAAGACGTGCGACGCCAAGCCTTTTCCCGACCTGCGCCGTTTCGCGCGCAGACCGCAGCAACTCTTCAGCCCCCTCGTCGTCTGCCAGTCTGCCCGTAAGATAGCCATTCATAATTGAGAAGGTCGCTCCCGACCTTTCCAACGCCAACAGATCATGCTCCGGCCAGTTCCACAGCCCAACCTCGAAGCCAAGGTCCTTGAGTTGTGCGCAGCGCCATTCGATCGGTTTGTCACGCCAAAGCATTTCGGCGCAGGCTGCAAGGGTAAACGGTTGATCCATCGTATTCTCCGGGTTTTAAAAACAGTTCTGCCTTAGAAGCGGATTGGAACTCCGTTTGAGGCGGCCATGGCATGGATAACCTTCTCGATCTCCACCCCTTGCGCAAAATCGGGTCCGACATTCGTCCCACCGGCGATGGCGACAAGCAGATCTCGTGCCTCGACCACCTTCTGTTCGTTGAAACCGAAGTTGTGGCCGGGCGCCGGGCAAAAAGCGGCAAAATCCGGTTGATCTGGTCCCGTCAGATGCCGCACAAATCCGGAATCTCCGGTGCGATGAACCCACAGTTCGTTCATGTTCTCCTGGTCGAAAACGATCGTGCCTTCGCTACCGTGAATCTCCCATTGCAGCCGACATTTGCGGCCACGGGCCACCCGTGAGGTGGCGAACGAACCTTGCGCGCCGGAGGTAAAACGCAAGAGTGCGAGAGCGCTATCCTCGTTCTCGACCCGCTTCGGCCCGTCGGGAGATGGACGCATTGGAATTGCGACCTGGGTCTGGGCGATCACCTCCGCCACCGGTCCCATCAGCGCCAGCATATGGCTCACGAGGTGGCAGCCAAGGTCGCCGAGTGCGCCAAGGCCACCACCTTCGTGAGTCATCCGCCAGGACCACGGGAGGAGTGGATCGGCGGAATAATCCTCGTCATAGACTCCCCGAAATGCAAGCGGCCTGCCAATCCCTCCATCCCGGACCATTTGGCGTGCGGCTTGAAAAGCAGGACTTCTCAAATAGTTGTACCCGAGTATCGTCTGCTGATCGGGATGTGCCGCGGCCGTTGCTGCCATCGCCTCGGCATCGCCGAGCGTCAGCGCCATCGGCTTTTCCAGCCAGACATGCTTGCCCGCCTTCAGTGCGGCCTCGGCCATCTGCCGATGCATGCCATTCGGCGCGGTGATCGACACGACATCAACCTTGGGATCGACTACAGCGTCCTCCCAGCGTGCGGTAGACCGGGAGAAGCCGAACTGGCCAGCGAAGCCTTCAGCGCTTTCGGACGTGGCATCGCTCAGAATCTCCAAGCGATGATGGGCACCTCCAAACACCGCAGCAACATTGCGCCAGGCCATGGCGTGGCACTTGCCCATGAAACCCGTGCCAATAAGCGCGATACCGAGCGGACGGTCAGGAAGGATGGAGGACGCTATCATACTAGAGACCTCATATCGTTCCGCCAAGGGAGCCTTCGAGCGCGGCCATTTCTTGCCCGCCAGCCATCATCTCCTGCAGTTGAGACGCGGTGATTTCTCCGCGCTTGGCGGTGCCAAGCGTCTGCCCACGGTTGAGAACGGTAAATCTGTCGCCGACCGCCATTGCATGGCGGACATTATGTGAGATGAACACGACACCAATGCCCTGCTCGCGTACCCGCTTAATGGTGGCGAGCACGTTCGAGGTCTGTCGGACTCCCAGCGCCGACGTGGGCTCGTCGAGAATGAGAACTTTTGCGCCGAAATAAACGGCACGGGCAATTGCCACGGTCTGTCGCTCGCCGCCTGAAAGTGTTCCGACGGCTTGATCCGGACCGCGTAGGTTGATGCCCATCTTGCGCATTTCGGTCATGGTGACTTCGTTGGCATGCTCAATGTCGAAGCGTTTGAACAATCCACGGCCCTTGGTCGGTTCGCGCCCCATGAAGAAGTTGCGGGTTACCGACATCAACGGGATCATCGCAAGATCCTGAAACACCGTCGCAATGCCAGCTTCCATGGCGTCACGTGGGCTATTGAACGATAGTGGATTGCCTTCAAAGGTAATCGAGCCTTCGGTGGGTTTATGAACGCCCGACATGGTCTTGATGAAGGTCGACTTACCCGCGCCGTTGTCTCCGAGCAGGCAATGGCATTCGCCCGCTCTGAGGTCGAAGGTCACTCCATTGAGAGCAATCACATTGCCGTAGTGTTTCTTGATGTTTTCCATATAAATGATCGGTGCGGACATTCTCAGCGCTCCCCGGTCACACGTCGGCGAATGACGTTGTTAAAGATGACGGCAAGCAGCAGCATTGCGCCGAGAAAGACCTGGAACCAGTCCTGGTCGAAGCGGGTATAGGTCAGGCCGATCGTGACCATGCCGAAGATAATCGCACCGAAGAAAGCGCCGATCGCAGATCCATATCCTCCTGTCAGCAGGCACCCACCGATCACGGCAGCAATGATCGCCTCGAATTCCTTCATGAAGCCACGGCGCGCATCGGTCGAACCGGCATCAATGACAGTGATAATGGCTACGAGTGCTGCGGCAACCGCCGTGAGCATGAAGAGCGAGATTCTGACACCGCGCACAGGCACACCGGAATTCTGCGCAGCCACGGAATCGCCACCTGTCGCAAAAATCCAGTTGCCGACGGGGGTGCGCAGGAGAACGTAGGTTGCGATCAATGCGAATGCGATGAACCAGATAATCTCGACCGGAATGCCTGGCACTTTCGGGACGCCCGACTTGAAACTGTCAACGATACCCGCTTCAGCCAGCCATCTCATGACAAAGCCAAAGGCGTCTCCGGAGAACAGTGGAGCTAGGAAGTCACCGTCGACCGCTTCGCGAATCCCGCGCAACTGCGTGGAGCCGCCAGTAAAAACCTTGAGGCCGACCAAGGACGCACCCCGAAGAACAAACAGGCCAGCAAGCGTGACGATGAAGGACGGCAAGCCTGTACGCAGGACGATCATGCCGTTGCCAGCCCCGAGAGCCGCAGCAAGCCCAAGGGTCAAAGGTATCGCAATGATCAGTGGCATGCCTACATTCACGACGAATACGCCAAACATCATACCGGCAAACGCCACCATCGAGCCGATCGACAGATCAAATTCACCGCCTATCATCAGCAAGGCAGCGGCAATTCCGAGAATTCCGAGCTGGGCCGCCGGCGTCATAAAATTCATAATGCCTGACAGGGTGAACATGGTGTGGTCGGCGGTGATCATAAAAAAGGCCGTGACGAGAATCACACCCCCGATTGCGCCCAATTCCGGTCGTTTCATGAGTTTCGTGGCAACGGACTCGGACTTGATCCGCTCGTCCACATGTCCGACTGAGTCTATCGACATTGGTTTGTCTCCTGATCGGTGTCCGGACCGCAAAAGAGCATGCGGCCCGGTAACAATGTGATTAGCGAATGCCCTTGGCCGAGAGGTCGATGACCATGGCAGCAGTGTCTTTGGTGACGAGGTTCGGGCCAGATGGTACGTCGCCACCCGGCATCAGGCCGTATTGTGCATTTAAAGCAAGGAATGCGACTGGCAGATAACCCTGCAAGTACTGCTGCTGATCGATCGCAAACGCAGCCTTGCCATCCGCAACATCCTTTAGGAAGCCAGCCGACAGGTCGAAGGTCGCGATCAGCACGTCGTCGCGGCCAAGCGCCTGCGCGGCCTTTACAGTCGGCTCTCCGACCAGGGATGCGTTGAGGCCGAGCACAACATTGACCTCCTTGTCGGAATCGAGCGCCGCCCGGACCTTGGACTCGACTTCAGTCGGGTCATTGTTTGTTGGAAGAACGTTGACGTCCTTGCCAAAACCCTCCTTGAAACCGGCGCAACGCAGATCAAGCGAGACGTTGCCGACCTCCTGATTGACGCAGATAGCCTTTTTACCGCCGAGTTCGGCGAGTTTTTGACCCGCAACCTTGCCGGCATCGAACTCGGACTGGCCGACATGGAGTTTTGCACCAAGCTTGTGGGCGACATCCGAACCGGAGTTCATGGAGATAACGGGGATGCCTGCGTCGACGGCTCGTTTGATTGACGGTCCGAGTGCGTCAGCATCCGGGATCGATACGACGATGCCATCGGGATCCTGATTGACCGCAGCGTCGATCAACTGGGCCATCGCGACCATGTCGAAGGTTTCTGGCGAACGGAAATCGACGTTGACGCCGGTATCCTTGCCGGCCTTTTCGGCACCATTCTTGACGACCGACCAGAACGGATCATTCGCCTGTCCGTGTGCGACGACAATAATATCTGTTGCAAATACCGGAGTGGCGGCGACGACAAGCGCCGCTGTTGCCACGGCCGCGAGCAATTTCTTCATTACATCCTCCCAGTTAAGTTTTAAAGCGTCACTCCCACGACGCTTGGTCCAGTCCGGTCGAGCGGGGCCGGCACCGAAAGCCCGCGACAACGTAAAATGCGTCACGGCAATTTCTTGAGCGGTGGGCGCTACAGAGCCAGCGCCACGGCCTCACCTGATTTCGCGGACTGCGTCGCCACTTCGGCCATAGCAAGTGCCGCAACGCCATCTTTGAGTGTCACCGGGATGGTAGCGCCATCCAGAACAGCGTTGACGAAGGCATCCCACTCTGCCGCGTAGGCTCGCATGTAGCGCTCCAGGAAGAAGAATTCCGGTTTGGCGCTGGTGACACCCTGCTGCGTCGCTTTCGAGACCGTGTTCTCAAGCACGTTTCCGGCAGACAAAAGCCCCTCGGAGCCTAGAAGCTCGATCCGCTGGTCATATCCGTACACAGCACGTCGGCTGTTTTTGATCACGGCGATGCGACCGTCAGCATAGGTGAGAGTCACCACCGCGGTATCGACGTCACCCGCTTTTCCGATTTCAGGATCGACTATAGATGTACCAACCGCATGGACCGTCGTCGGCGTGTCCCCCATCAGGAAGTTCGCCATATCGAAATCGTGGATCATCATATCGCGAAACAGGCCGCCCGACACTTTGATGTAAGTCAGCGGCGGCGGCGCGGGGTCAAACGAGGTGATCGACAGCAGTTCCGGTTTACCCACCTCTCCGGCGGCAACGGACGCCTTGATCGCCGAGAAATTAGGGTCGAAACGGCGATTGAAGCCGATCATTACTGGAACGCCGGTGTTTGACACAGCGTCAAGGCAGGCCTGAGCACGTTGAAGCGAAAGATCGACCGGCTTTTCGCACAGTACGGCTTTGCCGGCAGCGGCGGCTTTTTCGATCAGATCGGAATGCGTATCGGTCGAAGTCGCTATCAGCACCGCGTCGATCGAGGCGTCGTTCAGGATGGCGTCAGACGTGGTGGCGCTGGCACCATAAACATCCGCCAGCGATTGCGCAGCCCCCGCATTTACGTCTGAAACAGCGACAAGCTGGCTGCGGGCATGTCCCGCAATATTAATGGCATGCACCCGACCTATACGGCCGGCACCGAGCAATCCGACTCTCAACACGTTAATTCTCCCATAAGGCCAACTCCCTTGACGGAGATGAACATTGCAGGTTTTGCTCCCGTGAGCAACAAAGATTTGCTCGCGAGAGCAAATTTTGTTTTAGCGGAATTCGGAAACGCCTGTAAAGAAGAGAGGAACCGGTGCAACGAGGTCTTAGAGCTTGAAATGACTGACGAGAAAGTGGCTATGTTTGCCCATGTGACCGCCGACGATGTGGCTGAGGAAGCGGGTGTTTCGCGTTGGACCGTCAACCGGGCATTCCGCAAAGACGCGTCCATCTCTGCGAAGAGTTTGGAAAAGGTGCGCGCCGCCGCCGAACGGCTAGGCTATGTTCCTGACCTGCGGGCCGCGAGCCTGGCGTCAGATCGCTCAAATCTTGTTGCTCTTCTGATCGACGATTTTGCGAACCCCCACAAGCTGGTGATGATGGAGCGGCTGACCAGAATTCTGCGGCGTGAAGGATGGGATATCCTGCTGGTCAACACACTGAACCGGGAAGACGCTGGGCACGCGCTTTTGAATGCCAGCCAGCGACGCGTGGATGCCGTTATTCTGATCGGATTGCAGTTTGATGACGAAATGCTGGAGACTGCTCTTCACGCCCGCCGGTTCCGCAAGCTCATTATCTTTGCCCGTACGTCGCGCAACCCCAACACGATCTCGATCGCCGTCGATGATGTGGAGGCAATGAAAAAGATTGCAAATTACGTCAGTGAACAGGGCTACCGCCGTCCCATGTTCCTTGCCGGACCGCGTTCTTCGTCGGCGCATCTGCTCCGCCACGAGACGTTCATGGAATTTTGGCGTGAGCACTTTGGGTACGAACCCGAAACTGTTGAAGTCGCGGCCTACGATCCGGCCCTCGCCTCCCACGTCGTTGAAACTGCTTTGTCCGGTCGCGATGCGGCGATGATACCGGACATTCTGGTCTGCGAGAATGATGCGCTGGCGATCGGCGCCGCTGACGTTATCCGTTACAAGCTGGGTTTGCGCATTCCAGAAGACATAGCAATTACGGGTTTCGACGACGTGCCCCAGGCAGATAATCCAAACTATAACCTAACGACTTACCGGCAACCGCTAACCGAAATGGTTGAATATCTCGTGAAAGTCCTGGCAGATCCGGACCGCGTCGACCTCGACCGGTTGTTTGCTGGTGCCTTGATACAACGTCGCAGTGCATAAGCTTTGAGAGATGGTTTTCGGACACGACCGAGCGTTGCACCGTAATCCTCTGTCCATCATCTGTTCATGAAGCAGCCACGCCAGCTTCAGTAAGGACATCCATATTCCTGTTGTCGCTCACATCGAGCAATCAAACAGGAGACACATATGCGCTGGATAGCCAAGGCGACTGCCATAACAGCAACTGCCCTGCTTACGACCGCCAGCATCGTGAACGCCGTCGAAATCCACAACGGGGCCATCAGCGAGGCTGAGGTCCTTCAGACACAAAAGGCATGGGGCGAGGCTCTGGTGGCCATTTCCCGTGAATACGAAGAAAAGGGTGCAAAGCCCGCCCATGACGTGGCGGCGAAGGTGATCGATGCGGCCTACGGCTACCAGTTGGGCCCGGTGCTTTTCAAACCGACCTTGACGCAGGAACCTCAAACATTCCGTACCGATCGTGAAGGCGCCCTTGCGTATTTCGTAGGTCAAAACCCGAAATACCCTGCAGATACGGGCTTTGCGCTGAAGGGATGGCGTGAAGTCGACGTCAAGAATGCTGCCATTCTTCTGGATGGCGAATACGCGACGACCCTGGGCAAGGTATCCTTCACCGACAAGGACGGTAAGGTGACGACCGTCGACAAGTCGTGGACGTTCAAGAAGGATGATGAGGGAACGATCCGTATCGTTCAGCATCACTCCTCACTGCCTTACGCCGTCAAGTAATATCGGCCTGAAGCAGGAAGCGACTACCGATCTGTTTCAAGACGGTAGCCGATGCCCCGAACAGTTGTGATGCAGGATCGACCCTCCGACGAGCGGTCGATCTTTGCACGCAACCGACGCACATAGACATCGACGACATTGGTCAGCGGGTCTTCGCCCGCACCCCGGATATTCGCCAAGATACGTTCCCGGCTGAGAACGCGTCCTGGTGCCGACAAGAAGAGCTCAAGGAGTGCAAGCTCCTTGGCGGTCAACGATATTTCGTCGCCCTCCACGGTAACCCGCATGGACTCCCGGTCGAGCTCCAGCAGGCCAACAAACAAGGTCCTCGGCCCGAGCGGACGCAGATCGATCGGCCGGCGCATCAACGCCTCGATCCGTGCCAGCAGTTCTTCGAACGAAAATGGCTTGACCAGATAATCGTCAGCGCCCATGCGCAATCCCGAGATGCGATCATTCACGGAACCAAGGGCCGTCAGCTCATGATTGGAGTGCCGTTGTGTGCGCTGACAGTGAGCGTTGTGATAGCTCGACACCTCTTGCTACGATACAAGCAATCCGCAAAAACTGTAGGAAGATGATGGCCCTTCTCTTCCGCACGCCCTCGTTCTACAGGCACACCTCAGCGGCGATTGATTCGTCCCGCGCCACGCTGTAAAATGGGAAAGCGCAGCGGCCGCTAGGGACCGAGGAACGATCATGGCAACTGGTAGAGTCAAGTTTTTCAACGACGAGAAAGGGTATGGCTTCATCACGTCTGAGAAAAGCGGTCACGATGTTTTCGTTCACATCTCTTCTTTGCAACAGAGCAACACCTTGCGAGAAGGAGAGAAAGTGAGCTTTGAGATTGGCCAGGATCGCGATACCGGTAAATTGCAGGCCGAAAAAGTCACTGTGCTTTAGTAATGCGAAGCCAGCGGCGCTGACGTCGTCAACGATTTGAAAAGCCTGAAGCTATATCTTAGACAATGTATCCGCAGTCATTGAGTGCGCTCGCGGCGTCGAAAATGGCCGTCGCTCCTTTGGCTACTATAGTCAGTATATTAATCATTGAAGATTATCGTGGTGGCAGCAAATTCCATCAAATCAGGCGCGCGTGATGATCAACATTTTTGCTTCCAACTCCAATCAGGTCCTCTCCGCACTCGATCTCTCCTTTGCCATCATCGAATTTGAAACGGACGGCACTATCCTCAGAGCGAACAAGAACTTTTGCGATTTGATGGGGTACACAGAAAAAGAGATCGTCGGACAGCATCACCGTATTTTCGTAGACAAAGAATATGCGGGCTCCTCTGACTATATCGCATTCTGGCGAAAACTTCAGGGCGGCACTTTCGAGTGCAGCGAGTTCAAGCGCATCGCGAAAAACGGTGACGAAATCTGGATCCGGGGCAATTACAATCCTGTCAAAAGCAGCAGTGGCAAGGTCCTCAAGATCATCAAATTTGCAAACGACATTACGCAAACAAAGATGGGTGGCCTTGATAGCAGCGCAAAGCTCGCAGCCGTTTCTCGCGCACAGGCGACAATCGAATTTACGCCCGAGGGCAAAATTCTAACCGCAAACGAAAACTTTTTGAAGGCGATGGGATACTCGCTGAACGAGATCGTCGGTCAGCATCACCGTATGTTTGTGGAGCCTACCGAGGCAAGCTCCCAAAGATATATGGAGTTCTGGACCCGGCTACGCATGGGCGAATACGTCGCGGATGAATTCCTGCGCATCGGCAAGGGTGGGCGTCATGTTCATATCCAGGCGTCCTACAATCCGGTTTTCGATCCAAGCGGAAAGATCATCAAAATCGTCAAGTTTGCGACTGATGTCACCGGGCGCGTGGAAAATGTCGAGCAGCTTGCGCTAGGGTTAACGCGCTTTGCCGATGGCGACTTATCTCAGCAAATCGATCGCCCTTTTATTCCATCGCTGGAGAGACTTAGAACGGACTTCAATTCTGCATCTCAGAAGCTAAAGCTCGCCATGGCCGCAGTTGCCGAAAATGCACAGGCCATCACCTCTGGCTCCAACGAAATTCGCATATCTGCAGACGATCTGGCAAAGCGTACAGAACAACAAGCGGCCTCTGTCGAAGAGACGGCTGCCGCCTTGGAACAAATTACGACGACCGTGAAAGACTCCAGCCAGCGCGCTGAAGAGGCTGGCCGTCTCGTTGCTCGCACCAAGGATCATGCCAATCACTCAGGCAATGTCGTGCGTGAAGCCATCAGCGCTATGGATCAAATCGACGCATCTTCCAAGGCAATTTCAAACATCATCGGCGTGATCGACGAAATTGCATTTCAAACGAATTTGCTGGCACTCAACGCAGGTGTCGAAGCGGCACGCGCGGGGGAGGCTGGAAAAGGATTTGCTGTGGTTGCCCAAGAGGTGCGCGAACTTGCGCAGCGTTCAGCGACCGCGGCAAAAGAGATCAAAGTCCTCATCACCGCATCTGGTTCATATGTCAGCAACGGCGTAACGCTGGTGACGAAAGCCGGGACAGCTCTGCAGGAGATTGCGTCCCACGTCGAGAACATTAATGGCGATATCACAGCCATCGTAGAAGCTTCCCGTGAGCAGTCGACTGCGCTGAGCGAAATCAACAGGGCCATTAATTCGGTTGACCAGGGCACACAGCAGAACGCCGCCATGGTTGAAGAACAGACAGCGGCCAGCCATGAACTGGCCAAGGAGGCCGCCTCGCTGTTCGAATTACTTGATCAGTTCCGTTTCGAAGTTGTGAAACGCTCGCAATCGACAAACCCTGTTGAGACCAAACGGCAGGCGACGACTAAAAGTGCACCATCACTTGTTGCGAACACCCCAGTCCGACGTTCGTCCTACGTTGCGGCCCCTCGCCGGACGCCAAACGCCTCGGCTGCTGCAGCGGTTCAGGAAAGCTGGGAAGAGTTTTAGAGCCCG
>NZ_JXQV01000031.1 GCF_000834635.1 Agrobacterium tumefaciens | reverse complement strand
TCGGTGGTCGCTGCTTTGACCGTCATCCTTGGAATGGGTTTTGTTTTCGGCGCTCCCTCGCTCGTCGATACATTCCAGAACGTGGCATCGCAGTGACCGATGAATGATCAACCAGACGACAAACCTGCGATCACCCCTCTCGTTATTGGTCTGACGCGATCTCCCACTCTGTGGGGCGTCCCCTACCTAGCAGTGGTCATCGTTACCGGCGTCACCATGATTGGGTGGCTCGCGTCAGATTCCTTCTGGGCACTACTGATCGCGCCGGTTTGTTACATGATCCTGTTTTCGCTCTGCACCTGGGACCCGAAAATTCTCGAAGTGTTTCAGGTAGCGACTTCCAAGACCCCTCGCACGCGCAACAAATCCTTTTGGGGCGCCAACTCATACGGGCCTTAACATGCTGCACAAATCTATCAGTAATGAACTAGGTTTCGGAAAGGTCGCTCAGAATGAGCGGCCTATGTCCGCTCATATTCCTTACACGCGCCACCTTTCCGAAACCGTCATTCGATTGCAAAACGGATCACTGGCGAGCGTCATCAAGCTCAATGGGCTGTTCTTCCAGACGGAAGACCAATCGCTGTTGAACCAGCAAAGCGAGCTCCGCAACACGATGATCCGTGCCATGGGGTCTAGCCGGTATTCGGTTTGGTCAACAATCATTCGACGGAAGATCACGCCCGAAATTGGCGGTGAATTTACCGACGACTTTTGCGGGCAGCTCAACGAACGTTACATGGGACAGCTTGAGCACAAGCGAATGTTCCAAAACGACATATATCTCACCGTGATCCGGTCAGGTTTGCGCGGCGTCCTAAGCTTGAGCGACAAATTGCGCAACGGGATCAAAAGCATTCAAAGCCCGGAGGTGCGTGAGCAAGAAGCTAAGGAAGAAATCAACGAGTTCGAGCAATTGATTTCGAACGTCGCCGCCAACCTGAAACAGAAATACGGTCCACAGGTGTTGGGCATAGCGGAGCGCGACGGCCAACCTTACTCCGAGCCGTGTGAGTTTTTCCAATCCATTCTGTCAGGCGGCGCGCAACGTCAAATGCGCCTCCCCCGCATGGCGATCAACGAGTATGTGGGTCTCAACCGCCTGCACTTCGGCCCACGATCCATGCAGACTGAACCGGCAGATCAAAGTGAAACGCGCTTTGGCGCGATGGTCTCCATCAAAGAGTATCCCGGCATGACAGGACCGGGAATGCTCGATGGTCTTCTGCAGATGCCCCACGAGTTCATTCTGACGCAATCGTTCACGATCTCAGACAAACCAATCGCACAAGAGCGCATTACGCGGCTCCAGCGGCAGATCAGAGCTTCAGACGAACGCGGAACGGCAGTCGAACATGATATCGATAATGCTCTTGAGAGCCTTATGAATCAGGAAGCCGTGTTCGGCACGCACCATTTTTCTCTTCTGTGCCTGTCACGCGATCATGAGCAGCTTCGCACCGTCGTAGCGGATCTCGGAAGTTGCCTGACCGACATGAACATGCCGTGGATACGAGAGGAAATGAACCTGGAACCGGCCTATTGGGCGCAGCTTCCTGGCAACAATTCCTATATTGCGCGTGCTGCAATGCTTTCCAGCAGCAATTACGCCGGTCTTTCGTCATTACACAATTTTGCAAGCGGCCGTTCTGATAAGCTTCACTGGAACGTGCCAATCACGCTTCTGGAAACGTCATCTCAGACCCCGTACACATTCAATTTTCATAACCAAAGCGGTGTAGGACATTTCCTTGTTACCGGCCCAAGCGGCTCCGGCAAAACAGTGACACTTTCGTTTTTGCTATCACAGGCTTTCAGGGTATCTCCGACGCCAAGGGCAGCGTTCTTCGATAAGGACAGAGGCGCAGAGATATTCATCCGTGCGATGAAGGGTCAGTATGAGGTTCTTCAGCCAGGCACCCCTACCGGCTTCAATCCACTTCAGCTTGAGAACACGCCGGAAAACAGAGAATTCTTAAACCGGCTTCTTAAAGCAATGCTCCATTCGCCTGCCCATCCGTTCACGACGGAAGACGAAGACTCGCTGGAAAACGCCATATCCATAATTATGCGCCGTTCGACGGAAGACCGGGATCTCCACAATCTCAGCGGCCTACTGGTCGGTCAGCAACGTGCGAATAGCAACGATCTGCGATCAAGGCTCAAAGTGTGGGTCGAGGGCGAAAAAAGCTGGTTGTTCAATGCCGAGACAGACCGGCTGTCCTTTGAAGATGTTCGTGTCGTCGGCTTTGACATGACAAACATATTAAACCTGCCTGATGTTCGCACACCCGCGCTGATGTATATCTATCACCGCCTTGAGGAGCTTCTGACCGGTGATCCGGTCATGTACTTCATGGACGAAGGCTGGCAGCTCCTGAACGACGAAACGTTCAGCAATTTCATCATCGATAAAATGAAGACTATCCGAAAGCTCAATGGCATCGTTGGCTTCGGTACGCAGTCGGCCGCCGATATCGCCAGGGCTTCAGCATCGAATACGCTTATTGAGCAAGCAGCCACGCATATTCATTTTCCAAATCCAAAAGCCGATGTTGAAAGCTACATAAAGCGATTTGGCCTCACCCAAAAAGAGTTTCGGTTCATCAAGGACACCCCGCCGGAAAAACGCAGTTTCCTTATCAAGCATGGCACGGACTCCGTTATCGCTCGCCTCGATCTTGGATCAATGCCTGACATGATCAAAGTTCTGTCCGGTACCAAGACGACCGTCGATGAATGCGCGGCACTTCGCGAAAAATACGGCGATGACCCAGCGCATTGGCTTCCACACTTCTGCGGTTGGAAATCTGCCAATGCAGATTAACCCGCACAACATGTCGAAGCGTCTCATGACAGCTTCCATCCTGTCGCTGGTCGTCGGCTCGGTTGCGTATGGGCAGGTGCCAGTTACTGACGAAGACGTTCAGCGCGAACGCAAAAAGAAGGATGACCTGGTTACGAAGATCGAGGAAACGGACAAGAACCGTTTTTCGATGAGCAAGAGCGTCACTTGCTCCATGTATCGCGGAGGCCGTGGCGGAGATCCAAACTCCGCCGCAACCGCCAATCCTGAGATTGCAGGCCTTATAAAGCGCGTTGCCAAGGAGGAAGGTGTCGATGAGACCCTGTTTCTTGGCCTCGTCTATCAGGAAAGCCGGTTTAACCCTTGCGCTAAATCGCCAGTCGGTGCGATGGGCCTCAGCCAACTTATGCCGGGCACAGCAAAGGATCTTGGTGCAAATCCGCACAACGTCGAGGACAATCTTCGAGGCGGCGCACGCTATCTGAAAACACAGCTGAAGCGCTACAACGGCGATGTGAATAAGGCTCTTGCAGCCTATAATGCCGGACCTGGAAACGTGAACAAATACGGTGGCATTCCGCCGTTTAAAGAGACGCAGGGCTATGTTCACAACATCACCCAAAAGTGGGTGCCGGCACTTGGTGGAAATCAGATCCCGTTGAATTACGGCGGTGGTGGCGAAAGCTTCACCACCATGCGAACCGCAACGATCAAGGCAAAGGCTACGTCTGACGCAGTTACCGACAGCTCAGGCAATGTCGCGTCCTGGTTCCAGCAGTTAGGGCAGACCGAAACCGGCACTATTCAGGATAGTTGGGACCTCAATTCCGGTGCGCGCAACGCAACGCTCGAAATGTTCAATAAGGCCATCGAGCTTGGAAATAGCCTCAATGAACTCCTGAACAGCCAAAATTCGCTAACGCTCAGCAGCAGCTCCGGCGCATCGCAATCCTCCGCCTACAAGCCAGAACCTCCAGAGGAGCCCGTCGAAGGCTCCAAATGCGATCCAGCCAAAAACCTTGAGTGGAGCGAGGAGCAGAAAGCCTGTGTCGATAAGCGACAAGAGCCCAATCAAATCAATTTAGATCTCAATCCTGAGTGAGAAACACCATGACGAAATTTGCATCATGTTTTCTGATTTCTACAAGCGGTGTGGTTGCCATGGCAAATGCCGCATTTGCACAAGTGCCTGTCATCGATCAGCGCAATTATCAGGTGGCGCAGGAAACATCGAAAACCACCGATAAGATACTCGGCACCAATAAGGAAATCCTGACGACCGTAGAAGAGACACTGAAGGCCGTCACTGGCAATCGTGGTGGCGAGGCCGGTCAAATGCAAAATCTTGCGGTCGGAAATGGCTTCAGCGTCTCGTCAATGCCCTCAATCGACAAGATCATGTCAGGGGGAGTACCGAACTTCGGTCAGCTTGGCGGCAACATTTCCCAAATTGCCACGACCTTCATCAACGGTTTGAAGCTTGTCAAAAGCTTGTCCGGAAAGTCGAACAGCGAGTTCTCCGGCGACAAGTCCTACGAGCAGATGGTGAACACCGTAACCGCTGTGTCAGCTCTCGTGAGCGGTTCACAGCAAGCCGTCACGCAACGCAAGTCTGCTTTTGAGCAAGCGGGACAGAGCATCGGCCAGTCTCAGGACATCAAAGGTTCGATTGACCAGAATACTCAGCTTCAGGTGCAATCTGGCCTCACCATCAATGAGTTGGTCGGCGTGATGAATGGTGCCGTTTCCTCCCTTCAGGCGCAAACGCAAAAGCAGGTCACGGACATGTCGAACACCAACAAAATCCTCAATAAGTGGAACGGGCAATGATCAGATATGCAATTTCTCTTGCTGCCTGCGCTATCTCAGCCATGTCAGCCAATGCCGCGCCGTCCGGCTACTTCGACCTAAAACCCGGAGTCACACTTGAGACCGGCGATACCTGGACTGACGCAGGCAAGCGATATCGGATCTATGGAATACAATCCTGCATCCGAGGCACGGCATACACCGATCTGCACAATCAACGCCGAGATTGCGGCTATGCCTCGCTTGCTGTCCTTGCAGCATACATCAAGGACACCAATCCCATTTGCGCGCCAGCCGCCGAGACGCCTGATCTGACATATGTCGTGTGCTATTCGACGGTTTCTGGCCAAAGACTTGACCTTGCAACGATCATGGTCAGTCAAGGCTTTGCGTTCGCCGCACTCGATAAGAATGGCATGCCGGTCTTTCCGGCTTATGCCGTCGCTGAACAGGACGCCCGCACCAGAAGCGCAGGCCTCTGGCAATTCAAAGACGTTCAACACCCCTCAATCCTCCTATCAGCCCGAGCGAACGCAAAGGATGCCAAGAAATGATGAAACTCGCAGCCTCCTTTGCATTCGCCGCAGCGGCGGTGTCGTCGGCATACGCGGCCGACCCCATTGCCCCTGCGTTTCATGCGCCGGCACCAACAACTCCTGAAATTTCGCAAACGATCATTAAAGGCCGCGCATCCGTTATTGACGGACGAACACTCTGGTTTCCACAGACAGCGCAGAAGATCCGGCTTGCCGACATCGATGCGTGCGAACTGCCGCAATGGGCACTAGATCCAGACTGGAAAGACCGCAAAAACGTAAAAGCGCCCGGTCCCGTCCCATGTGGACCGCTTGCCCGAGCTTGGCTAAAGCGCAATCTCGGCACCAAAGCCGTCGAATGCACTGTTACAAATTATGGCGTTGACGGGACGCCTGAAGCCTATTGCCGCGCTGGTGGTCGTGATCTCGCTTTGGAGATGCTGCGTGTTGGTTGGGCGCGGGTTTCGACACCTTTCCCAAGAGCGCCTTCTTATATGGCGTATCAGACCAGCGCCATGGCGGCTCGCTACGGCATGTGGGCAACATACGTTCTGGATATGAACGAATGGCGCAGGAAAGCGGTCGATAGAACTGCCGACCGTCAGCCCATCGCAGACCATAATCTGCTGGCCACACGCGAAAGCGAAATTTCTCCCCCATTCATCGATGCTCGCAACAAGCCGCATCGCACAGATCGATAAGAGGGCATTCCCGATGAAAAAGTTCTCAATAGTCGTGGCAGCGCTGGTAGCCACAGTTCCTTTGAAACCCGCTGAGGCACAAGATGCCGATTGGGGTTGCCAAGTCCTTCTATGCGCCGCCAGTTCAACGCCATCTTGGCAAGGTGTACCCTATTGTGTGCCACCAATGGTCAAACTGATCACCGCTATGAAGAAGCCTGGCTTCGACTGGCCGTCCTGCCCCGGCGCAGGTACGGGCGCACCTGGAAAACAAGAGTACGAGGATTGCCCGGCAGGCTATTTTCCGGCGACCGAAAATGATCATAATGACAATCACAGTCGATCAGCAGTGCATATCTGTGCAAAACCGGACATATGCAACGGACATGGCGATAACAAGTCATGTTACCCTGGAGAGAAAATCCCACGGCCAAGGAAGGCAAACCCATATTATTTTGATATCCAGAACGGCGAAGGCCAAAGCACAAGAGCGTGGTTCAACCTGAAATATTGAAAAAAAGCCCGCTTCTCGCGGGCTTTATTATTTGGCTCTCTAATAACCGAGAGTGCTTATTAAATTTTCAAGCTCCTCAACATCGATCGATCGCGCCTGTGCGATCATAAGCGCCGAAATATACATGGCTTTCTCCAACGCCTCTTCGGGGTCTCGCGGCAGATAATCAAGAAGTGCCCTACGAGACACGACTTCAGCATCAGCAGCTTTCTGCAAAGCCTCACTGGTAATAACTCTCCACTTCGTGGCTACCCGCTCCCCCAAGAGAAGAGCGCCACGATGCCGTTCGATAACCCCAGCCAGACTTTCCGATTTAACCGCTCGTGTGCTTTCTATCAATTAATTTCTCCATGGATCGGCACTTCTCCTATCTCCACCAGTAAGGCGCAGAGGGCAGGCCTACCTGCCCGTCCGGCGAGGACCGGGAGAGTGGGGGGCAACAGTAAAAAACGGAGGGGGATCGCCCGCCCGAGCGCGCGAGGGACGACGTCTATTCGCTTCGCGAATAAGTCGGTCCTGCACAAACAAAGTGAGGAAGGACGGGGAAACCATTTTTTGCTATTGCGGGGGAGAGAGGGCAGAGCTCTTTCTTTCCTTATTCCCTGAGCCGATTTGAATGATGTAATCATTCCCATTATGAATGAGCTGATCCTTAAACCAGCGATGTTCAACAATATCATGGCTTTCGCCAAACACGCCTCAATCATCGAGCGCGAAAGCTGCCGAAGGCAGCAGACATAATGTCTATTTTGAAAACGCTGGCTACAACGCCAGCCGACGCGGCCTGTCAAATGTCGGTCTTTAAGGTGAAGACCCAAATTCACGGACACTTCCCGTCCTGGCCACATCGTTCCCCGCAAGCTATGTACGAGCGCCCTCGTAATAATCTTCTAACCTTTGGATCGGGGAGTTCGAAACCGCTATCACACGGCCCACGGCCTTTAGTTCGGAGAACCTGGACATACACCGCATGCTCCCCGACCAGAAGTCAACGAGTGTGTTGCCGTAACCGCCGACAACAACCGGTGATAGTGAGGTTTCGAAGCCTCAGATCGATGCGTCTTCGACCCACGAGGAGATTTAAATGAACCTTACGCTCATGTCTGCATCAATTATGCTACTCGACCGAAATTCGACCTTTTGAGTTGCTAATGGTTTATAAATTGCTACTGGCGTGCTGCTGTCACGCCGTCGGAAGCGAAGGCCGATACCGTCAAGGCTGAGGCGAGCAAGCTTACGCTGCTCGGCTTGCTGCACTACCTTTGGCACGAAGCCGAACTGGATAGATGGTCGCCAAAATTCGCCAATCGCAGAACGTGGCACATGGTCTACAGCCGACTGTCCGAAGCGGCTGCATTGAAAGTGACCAAGGAACTTCCACTCGTCGAGCGGCTTTTTGTGCCAGAACCTTACTATCCAGAAAAGTCAAAAGAGATCGATGGCCGACGCAAAAACCTCCTTGAGCCGTTCAAGCCAAAGGCCGGTGGCAAAACGGATATGTTTATTGTCCTGGGCGAGTTCAAATCCATTGAGCCGATGCGCTTTGGGTTCAGGCTTCTCATAAAGCATGCGCCCAATTTCCCCATATTCATGGATGAAAAGGTAAGCTCTGCTCTGCGCAAGCGATTTGGCCTCGAACTGGATATGGCCGAGGCACACGAAAGCTTGAGAATCGTTGTCCTGGCAACTGCATGGCTGAACGAAGCCGGCAGTGCACAATTGGCAGAAGCCACCTTGATGCTCACGACCAAAAACTAGCTTCCGGTCGAGACGCCGGAGGAGCTTGAACTTGTCAGCCAGCTCGTGGACGCTCAACGCAGTTTCACCAAGGGTTTGCGGTTCAATGTAAAGGATCGTCCGATTGCAACTGCGATCCTGACCGACCTGAAGCCGCCAGGCGCCCTCTACATTCAGCCCGCAGATGTTGACGACGCGTATTCCGAGGTCCTGACAGAGCTCGAAAAGGAATCCGGAATGACGACTTGGCTATGGGATGCAGAGAAAGGTGGAATGCCTGACATACCAACCTGATAAGAGCAGCAATGAAAAAGGCCCCTTCCGGGGCCTTGTTTTGAGGATCTTTGTTGACGATCAATAGAGCTGGTTTCGTGGTTTTGGCCGTTCAGAAACCTGTCGTTTCTTTGGCGTGTGTTCGGCCACGCGTTGAGGTTTGGCGTCCGCGACTTTCACCGGTTTTGCTGCATTCGCCGTTTGCGGCTTCGCCGCCGCAAACTTTTCAGGCAAGGCCTCGATAACCTTTTCTGGCTTTGCTTCAGCAAGTTGAACCGGCGCAGGTGGAGCCGTGATGTCAGCCTTCTTGTCGTTTTTCTTCTCGGCTGGCTTGGGTTGCTCTTTAGGCACTTCAGCAGCAGCTTTCGCGACCTCCAACCGGCCAAATGGATCTGTCGATCCCGCCTTCAGCGCCAAATCGAAACCAGTCATGGACCCGATCAGATCAACGGGAATTTCCGTATTGTTTTCACCGGCCGTGGCATAGCTGAAGCGGATCGAGGATGAGTTTCCGATAGCTGCACGAAGAAACCCGTCAAATACAAAGCCTGTGAGGCAGGCAGAGGGACTGCAAAGCCAATCCTTCTCACCGATGGTCTTTTCAAGATCCGAAAAGCCAAGGCGTACCCCTTTCGCGGCGACCAACTTGGGATCGACGCTCATAATCACCAGTGCCCTGTTATCGACGCTGTTGGCAACCCGCCAGACAACGCCAGATTTCCCGTTTGAAAGGGCCTGCTCTATCGAGCAAAGCCGCCTGTTCTGCGAGAGCCGGTATGTGCAAAGGAGCGACCAATGTTCAAAGGGCCGCGAAATCGTAATCATATCTCCGCTCGAAACCTGCTCGCCGGGTTCTACCAGCGAGGCAAGCTTTGGAATGGGGGTCGTCGGTTCGGGCGAAACCATGCTTCCCTCTTCTTCAGCAGACGCCGTGAAGGAGAGCGTAGACAGGAGTAATGCGCCAATCAGCGTTCTTTTCATGTGAAGATCACCTTAATTCAGTGTGTATGACACGCCCATGTTGACCCCAACATTTGTCTCAGAGCCAAAGTTCTGCGAGATGCCGGCATTCATGCGCCAGCGGCCATCCTGGCTGACAAAGCCCAGACCAGCACTGACCGACTGCATGCCGCCGAAAGAGCCAAATCCGCCCGTGATCGTCACCTTCCCAGGCTGATTGTCGTACCTCATCGCCGCCATCGCTATGGCACCGGAGACACCAGCGCGCATTTCGCGCTTTGTTGACGCGATTTCCCCGCCGAGCTGCGAAAACTGTTCGTTTGACGAATGGCTGATTTCAGTCATGCGCTGATCTGTATAGGAAATTGCGTCTTGCCGAGCCTTGTTGACTTGCCCGAGATTCGCCGCATCGCTCGAAACGAGGCCGTTTGCAACGCTCTGCATTCGCACAGGGCCAGAGCCAGAGCCACGAAGGACAATGACGTTCGTCGCCTTGCCATTGCCATCAACCACATATTGAACGCCAGCTTCGTTCGTCGCTTTCAGCGCATCACCGACATTATTGTAATTCTTACCGGCCACAGCATAGGTTGGACCGATCAAAGATCCATCGGCGGCAATTTGAGAGCCACCACCCAATGCGCCGACAGCCGAACTCAGTTGCGAAACGTTGACCGCGTCAGTCGCCGCCTTTCCGGCACCAACGTTGCTCAATAGCACCGGAGAACCGGTCCCCTCGTTGAACGTCAGACCACCTGATTTCTTGCCGTCCAGACCGACGTTATAGGTTACGCCTGTATCTTTAATCGTGGCAATATCTGCCTCATTGGCAATGATACGGTTCTCGTGTTTTGCAATGGTGGTGCCTTGGCTTGCGACGGTCGTTCCAAGGTTGGCAATATTCGTCTCGTTGGCAATGATGCGGTTTTCGTGTTCTGCGAGTGTCGTGCCTTGGTTGGCGACAGTCGTGCCGAGGTTTGCGACTACCTCCTCCGTTGTCGCTGCTCGCGTCTCAAGCCCATTGATCTGCTGCCCTTGGGCGTCGATTTTCTGCCCTTGAGAGTTGACCAGCTGGCCATGATTTCCAACGACCGCGGCGGTCGTTGTTGTCTTAGTTTGAAGGCTTGATATTTGGGTTTCGTTCTCATTCAGTCGCATGGAGTGGTTGGAAATCGTAGAGCTTGGCTGAGAGATTGTTGCCCCTTGAGCCGTGATGGTCTTTTCAGCGGCAAGCATTCGAGCGCTCAGATCATTGAAGTTTGAAAACTGTTGAACCAAGCTGTCGATCTGCGTCTGCTGTGTGCTATCACGCGTATAGAGATCTTGGATCCGAGAACTGTAGTTGGGAGCCGAGCCCATCTGGTTCTCAACTGCGGTATTGATCTGAGTGCTGATATTTTGATTGAGCACCGTGAATGCGTTGTTGATTTCGCTGGCGGTCACGAAAGTATCAAGCTTGTAGCCAGTACCGGCGGCGCCCCCTGCTCCGCACCTGCTTGCCTGTGCAATCCATCCGTTATTATCATTCTGAGAGTCACGAATTTGATACTGTGGAATTTGACCAGAGTTTACCACGCATCCTGACACGCCATTGACCGTCTGTGCCTGGGTGGGGGAAACAAGGACGGTTGAAGTCATTAGAATAGCGGCCGCCGATATTATTTTACCGCATTCTCTAGTTCGTCTTCTATGCCTGAAGTCCATTTAAATTTTGCCTTGTATCTAGTTAGGTTGCGCAGCGAGCGAAGAGCCAACCAATTTATAGTAATCAAATTGATACCAATGTGGCCGGATTTCAACGCGACACTCCAACAAGCCTCGAAAAAAAGCAACCAATTTGAATAGCAAGTATCAGGAATTATACCGGTAATCCATAATTTTGCGTCAAAAGATATGCAAAAAGGGTTTTAGCGTCCTAAATTCAAAAAGGTTCGCATTCTGAGATTTTCAACGCAATCGGCGCCAATTCGTCTAAGTAGATAACTATTCTATATTAGGATCACCGTGTATTATAAAACCCTCAAGTGACATGTTGCTTTTATGATACAAGTAGAAATTAAGGCAGCTTCAGAACGCGGGCATTGGGCAATACCGCGTTGCAAGTTTGTTGGGTCTTCTGCCATTTGTGATTCAGCGTCGCAGAAGTGCAGGGATCACGACACTTTTGCACCGGCGCTTTTTAAAACTTTGACTGGAGGTCAACATGAACATTAAGAGCCTTTTGATCGGCTCCGCTGCAGCTCTCGCAGCAGTATCTGGCG
>NZ_JXQV01000030.1 GCF_000834635.1 Agrobacterium tumefaciens | reverse complement strand
GCCGGATTTAACGTTTGGAGCGGATTGGCTTCTCCGATAGAGTTTTCGAGTGATTTGCGGCGTGATATGACGTTTTTTCGACGCTTGCCGGATTTGTGATTCTGCAAGGTGGGACGAAAAGACGGAAGAATGTGAAGCGTCTTGTAATGCGTAGCGTGTGTAAGAATTAGGCCTGCGTTCATCGCGAGGCTATATGCTTTTGTGACTTGAAAATGACAGTGACGAACTCCACTTCTAGTCACAACAAAGAATATGCCGGAACCTCCCCAAGAAAGTCCGGCAAGCGTCCCTCTCAAGGGGACCATTGAAAGGAAATGATATGACAAACGTTCCGTCTGCTGCATCTGGTGGTACATATCCTGTACTTCCCCTGCGCGACATTGTCGTTTTCCCACACATGATTGTTCCACTGTTCGTCGGGCGGGAAAAATCCATCCGTGCGCTGGAAGAAGTCATGGGTTCTGACAAGCAGATCATGCTCGTCACTCAAATTAACGCCAGCGATGACGATCCTGACACGTCTGCCATTCACCGTGTCGGAACCATCGCAAATGTTCTCCAATTGCTGAAACTGCCCGATGGTACCGTCAAGGTTCTCGTGGAAGGCAAAGGCCGCGCGCGCATCGAAGACTACACGGCGCGTGAAGATTTTTACGAAGCGACTGCCGTCCAGCTTTCCGAGCCTGAGGAAGATCCAGTCGAAATCGAAGCTCTGTCACGTTCGGTGATCTCAGAGTTCGAAAGCTATGTGAAGCTCAACAAGAAGATTTCGCCTGAGGTGGTTGGTGCCGCCGGCCAGATCGACGATTATTCCAAGCTTGCTGATACCGTTGCATCCCATCTTTCGATCAAGATCGTCGAAAAGCAGGAAATGCTGGAAACCGTCAGCGTGAAGCAGCGCCTTGAAAAGGCGCTCGGCTTTATGGAAGGCGAGATTTCGGTTCTTCAGGTTGAGAAGCGCATCCGCTCGCGCGTCAAGCGTCAGATGGAGAAAACCCAGCGCGAATACTATCTGAACGAACAGATGAAGGCGATCCAGAAGGAACTCGGCGACGGCGAGGATGGCCGTGACGAGATGGCTGAGCTGGAAGAGCGCATTGCTAAGACAAAGCTTTCCAAGGAGGCCAAGGAAAAGGCCGACGCGGAAATGAAGAAGCTGCGTCAGATGAGCCCGATGTCTGCTGAAGCAACCGTCGTGCGCAATTATATCGATTGGCTGGTCGGCTTGCCATGGGGCAAGAAGTCCAAGATCAAGACGGATCTGAATGCAGCCGAGGCAACACTCGAGCTGGATCACTTCGGTCTTGATAAGGTCAAGGAACGTATCGTTGAGTATCTGGCTGTTCAGGCCCGTGCGACGAAGATCCGTGGTCCTATCCTGTGCCTCGTCGGCCCTCCGGGCGTCGGCAAGACCTCGCTGGCCAAGTCGATCGCGAAGGCAACCGGCCGCGAATATGTTCGCATGGCGCTCGGTGGCGTCCGTGATGAAGCTGAAATCCGCGGTCACCGCCGGACCTATATCGGCTCCATGCCCGGCAAGATCGTTCAGTCGATGAAGAAGGCCAAGAAGTCCAACCCGCTCTTCCTACTCGATGAAATCGACAAGATGGGCCAGGATTTCCGTGGCGACCCTTCATCCGCATTGCTGGAGGTGTTGGATCCCGAACAGAACTCCACATTCATGGACCACTATCTCGAAGTGGAATATGACCTGTCGGATGTTATGTTCGTAACCACAGCCAACACGCTGAACATTCCCGGCCCGTTGATGGACCGTATGGAAGTCATCCGCATCGCCGGTTACACGGAAGACGAAAAGCGCGAAATCGCCAAGCGTCACCTGCTGCCGAAGGCGATCAAGGAACATGCGTTGCGTCCGGAAGAGTTTTCCGTCAGCGACGATGCTCTGATGGCCATCAGCCAGCAATATACCCGTGAGGCTGGCGTTCGCAGCTTCGAGCGTGAGTTGATGAAGCTTGCGCGCAAGGCTGTCACGGAAATCATCAAGGGCAAATCGACGTCTGTGGCCGTAACGGCTGCAAACATCAACGATTACCTTGGTGTTCCGCGCTACCGCCATGGTGAAGCTGAAGGCGAAGATCAGGTCGGTGTAGTTACCGGTCTGGCTTGGACAGAAGTGGGCGGCGAGTTGCTGACCATCGAAGGCGTGATGATGCCTGGCAAGGGCCGCATGACGGTGACGGGTAACCTGAAGGAAGTCATGAAGGAATCCATCTCGGCAGCGGCCTCTTATGTCCGCTCGCGTGCGGTTGATTTCGGCATCGAGCCTCCACGGTTCGACAAGTCCGATATCCATGTGCACGTACCGGAAGGTGCGACGCCAAAGGACGGACCATCTGCTGGTGTCGCTATGGCCACAGCCATCGTGTCCATCATGACGGGCATTGCAGTCGACAAGAATGTTGCAATGACGGGTGAAATCACCCTTCGTGGTCGCGTTCTGCCGATTGGCGGATTGAAGGAAAAATTGCTGGCGGCTCTGCGGGGCGGTATCAAGAAGGTCTTGATCCCGGAAGAAAACGCAAAGGATCTGGCCGATATTCCTGACAACGTCAAAAACGGAATGGAGATCATTCCGGTGTCGCGCATGGGTGAAGTCATCAAGCACGCGCTTGTGCGTATGCCCGAGCCGATTGAATGGGATGGCAGCATTGAGACGCCCGTTATAGCGACTGTCGAGGGCGTGGATGACGCCGGTCAGACAATAGCACATTGAAACGTGCGCGGCAGGCATGATGCTGAATAAGCACAAAAACGCAAAAAGGCTGGCAGTTATGCCAGCCTTTTTTGTGAAAAGGTCCTGAGACCCCTTGTTTTTCAGGCCGTTCCAGCGCTTTTGGGTGGCGGTACGCAAATAGATAAGTATTCTGCGCCAATCCAATTTGAGTCGTTTCAAACCATTGAAAGGGGTGGAAACATGAACAAGAATGAGCTCGTTTCTGCAGTTGCCGAAAAGGCTGGTCTTACGAAGGCTGATGCCGCTTCTGCGGTAGACGCAGTTTTCGAAACCGTCCAGGGCGAACTAAAGGCCGGTGGCGACATTCGTCTCGCAGGTTTCGGCAGCTTCACTGTAAGCCGTCGCGAAGCCTCCAAGGGCCGTAACCCATCCACGGGTGCAGAAGTCGATATTCCGGCTCGCAACGTTCCTAAGTTCTCTGCAGGCAAGGGCCTGAAGGACGCTGTTAATTCTTGAGTTTCCAGGGGCTGCGGCGCCAGCGGCGCGCTGACAGCTCTCCGGCTTACGAGGAATGAATTTGGCCCATTGTGTGTTCAGCGCGACGGTGCCACCGAAATGCAAAAAGCCCGGCTTTCCACGCCGGGCTTTTTGTTTATGAGTGAATTTAGATTGTCATGTGCCTGTCATCTCAATAGCCCAAGAACCCATCATGCATTTTTCAATGCCATGAAGGGGACACCATGACATTTCGTTTTCCGAGTGCCGCACTCACCGCAGCTCTGTGCGCATCCGTTGCATTTCCGGCTGCTGCCGAACAGGTTTTCAACCGCATCGCGTCCTTTCCAGTCGCGCAGAACCTGCCGTCCGACAAGGACGCAAAAACGGTCACATCAGCTGAAATCATCACGGCGAGCCAGGACGGCAAGACGCTGATCTATTCGGACAGCCCGCTTGGTGCCATCGGTTTTATCGACATTACCGATGCGAAGGCCCCAAAGGCACTCGGCGCGCTGATGATGGATGGTGAGCCGACATCGGTCGTGGCCTCCGGTACGAAGGTCTTTGCAGGCGTCAACACGTCTGAAAGTTTCGTCAAGCCATCCGGCAAGCTGGTCACTGTCGATATTGCTGGTAAGAAAATCGAAGCCAGCTGCGACCTCGGAGGCCAGCCTGACTCCGTTGCGATTTCCCCCGACAAAAGCTTCCTAGCCATCGCCATCGAAAATGAGCGCGATGAGAAGGTCAATGATGGCGCGCTGCCGCAATTGCCAGCCGGCTTCCTCGTAACCATCGGTTTGAAGGACGGCGCTGCCGATTGCTCGACACTGAAGAAGATCGAGATGACCGGCATTGCCGAGATCGCGCCTGATGATCCGGAGCCAGAATTCGTCGCCATCAATGCCAATGGCGAGATCGTTGTTACGCTTCAGGAAAACAACCATATCGCCATCATCGATGGTAAGAGCGGCAAGATCACGAGCCACTTCTCTGCTGGTACAGTTGATCTTGAGGGAATCGATACGAAGTCAGACGGTCAGCTCAAGTTCACTGAAAGCCAGAAAGCCCGCAAGCGCGAGCCGGATGCCGTTAAGTGGCTGGACAATGACCGCCTCGTCATCGCCAATGAAGGTGACTGGGAAGGCGGTTCGCGCGGCTTCACCATCTTCGACAAGACCGGCAAGCTGCTCTACGAAGCGGGCTCCAGCCTGGAACAGGCAGTTGCAGCCATCGGTCATTATCCTGAAAAACGGTCCAAGGCGAAGGGCATCGAACCGGAAGGTCTGGAATCTGCCACCTTCGGCGGTGAAAAATACTTCTTCGTTCTGGCTGAACGCGCATCTGTTGTCGGAGTCTATAAGGACACCGGCGCCGAGCCACAGCTCATGCAGCTTCTGCCATCCGGCATTTCACCAGAAGGCGCTGTCGCTATTCCATCGCGCAACTTGCTGGTGACAGCCAATGAGGCGGATCTGGGAGAAGATGGCGGTGCACGTTCGCATGTCATGATCTTTGAACGCGCTGAAGGGCAGGCGGCCTATCCGCAGCTCACCTCGGAAACGGTCGATGGTGCGCCAATCGGTTGGGGTGCTCTTTCCGGTCTGGTGGGTGATGCAGACAAGGATGGCATTCTCTACGCCATCTCCGACTCGGTCTATGGCAACCAGCCATCAATCTACACCATCGACGCAACGAAGAAGCCTGCGCTCATCACCAGCGTTTTGCGCGTAAAGCGTGACGGCCAACCGGCGCAAAAGCTCGACATGGAAGGCATCACCCTCGATGGCAAGGGCGGCTTCTGGGTCGCATCCGAAGGCAACAGCGAAAAGCTCGTTCCGCACGCGCTTTACAACGTCAACGCCAAGGGCGAGATTAAATCCGAAATCGCACTACCAACAGATCTTCTGCCGGGAGAAACCCGCTTCGGTTTCGAAGGCGTGACCTTGGTCGGCAAGGGTGACGACGCGACGCTCTGGATGGCTGTTCAGCGTGAATGGGGCAAGAGCGAAAAGGGTATGGTCAAACTGGTATCCTACAATCTGAAATCCAAGGAGTGGGGCGCCGTGCACTACCCGCTGGATGAGACGAAGGATGGCTGGGTAGGCCTTTCCGAAATCACTGCTCACGGCGACAATGTCTATATCGTCGAGCGCGACAACCAGATCGGCGATAAGGCCAAGATCAAGAAGCTCTACAGCGTCGCAATCTCTGACCTGAAGCCCGGCAAGATCGGCGGCGAGTTGCCATTGGTCAAGAAAACCGAAGTCCATGATTTTTTGCCTGACCTCAAAGCCCAGACAAACGGCTACGTCGTGGACAAGCTCGAAGGCTTCACTTTTGACAAATCCGGCAAGGCATTTGCCGTAACCGATAATGACGGCGTGGACGATTCGTCTGGCGAGACACTGTTCTTCCCGGTCGATCTGAAGGGCACACACTGATCTGTGCGACGCCTCGTCATCCTTGCCACAAGGGCAAGGCCGAGGAATGGGACTCATAAAACAAGAAAGCCGGGCGTCATCTCTGAGGCCCGGCTTTTGTCGTCATGATCCATTCACTCAGAGATCACTAATCTCTTAACGCATATTGCTCCAACGCATCCCGGTTGATCTCAATCCCCAAGCCCGGTCCATCGGGTATCTGCACAACGCCGTCGACATGGTCCAGCGGACTGGTGAGGACGGCTTGGCGGTAAGGGTTTTCGGTTCGGTCGAACTCCAGAATGGGCGCGCGCGGGTTGCGGCGGGCTGGGTCTGGCGGCAGGTAGGCCATGAATTGCAGGGCGGCAGCAATGGCAACGCCTGTTCCCCACACATGCGGAACAACGCGCACGCCGTGAAGCGTTGCCATGTCTACGATGCGTTTGGTTTCGGAAAAACCGCCGGCCCCCGCAAGATCAGGCTGTAGAATGTCGACCGCCCGGCTTTCCAGCGGCGCGCGCATACCATAGCGCCCGTGCCACGTTTCGCCACCGGCAACCGGAATGGGTTGGCCCTTGCGAACAGCGTGATATGCGTCGAGCTGCTCGGGCACGACAGGCTCTTCGAACCAGTCGATCCCCAAGGGTGCAAGCGCATTGCCGACTTCGATGGCCTCAAGTGCATCATAGCCATGGTTGGCGTCGATCATGATGCGCACATCCGGCCCGACGGCTTCGCGCGCGGCGCGAATGACGGCAATGTCCTCTGCCACGTCAAAACCGATCTTGATCTTGACCGCATGGAAACCCTGCGCTGCGTATCCGGCAACTTCCGCTGCAACATCGGATACCGCGTCGACACCATCCTTGCGGAAGGAGCCAGTGGCGTAGGCCTTGACGCTTTCACGAAAGCGACCGCCCAAAAGGCGGGAAATGGACGTTCCGAAGCGTTTGCCCTTGATATCCCAAAGCGCAATATCAATGCCGCTTAGTGCAGTCACGGTCAGCCCGCGCTGCCCCTGATCCCGAAGCAGATTGTAGAGCTGGTGCCAGATGATCTCGATATCGAGAGGATCTTTGCCGATGAGATGCGGCGCATAGGCCGCAACCACGGCGGCATTCGGTTTGGCCGGGCCAAGGCATTCGCCCCAGCCCACGGTGCCATCATCGCAAATGATTTCAACCAGGCAGTGGATGCGCCGATCAAAGCGCATGGATGCGCTCTCAAAGGCATGCCCTAGCTTGTAATCCAGCAAATGGGTGCGGACCGCTTCAATCCTCATGATTTGTATGGTCCAATCAGCGCCTGCATCATGCCGACTTCTTCCTCTGTCAGATCGGTCAGTGGTGCACGAACCGGGCCGGCATCAAAGCCGATCAGGCGCACACCGGCCTTGATGGCGGAAACGGCATAACCCTTCTGACGGTTACGAATGTCCATGAAGGGGTAGAAGAAATCAATGAGAATGCGGTCTGTCGTGGCTCTGTCGCCTGCACGAAGTGCCTTGTAGAATTTCTGGGCAAGGGCAGGCACGAAGTTGAAGACGGCAGACGAATAGGTCGTCACGCCAGCGCCGAGATAGGCATCTGCAAACAGTTCAGCCGTTGGCATGCCGCCAAGATAGGTCAATCGCTCGCCAATGGTCGCGGTGATCTTGCGCACAAGCCCGATATCGCCGGAACCGTCCTTGAAGCCAACGAGGTTGGGGCAGCTGTCGCAGAGTTTCTGTAGAGTTTCAGCCGTCAGAATGGAGTTGTCGCGGTTGTAGACCATCACGCCGATGGAGACGGAATCGCACACTGCCTTGATATGTGCGTAAAGACCCGCCTGCGAGGCATCCATCAAATAGTGCGGCAGCAGCAGAATGCCGTCAGCACCGGCTTTCTCAACGCTTCGGGCAATCTGAATGGCGATTTTGGTGCCGTAACCGCAGCCGGAAACAATAGGAACCGACCCTGCAGCAGATTTTGCGGCCTTCACAACGGTGGCTACTTCCTCAGGCGCAAGCGAGAAAAACTCACCCGTGCCGCCCGCAGCGAAGAGAACTGTGGCATCGAAGCCGGACAGCCAGCTGACGTGGTCACGATATGGCTTCTCGTTGAATTCGCCATCCTTGCTGAACGGCGTTACGGGGAAAGAGAGAAGGCCTGCGCCGAGGGCTACCTTGAGTTCCTGTGGGTCCATTGCCATAAAATTCTTGTCTCCGATGATGTGTTGATGCGGATAATATTCGAGATATTACCTGTGTCAATAACTTATAATACAAGTTGCCAAAATCTCCTGATGCGTAGGGGAGGGGCGGCGATGTGTTGAGCGTGTGGCTGCCGTGATGGTCACGGTTTCACGTCGAGATCGGGTGCATCTGCTCTTGATATGCCATGAATGTCTGGCATAGACATAAGATAACAAGAGAATTTACGTATGACCACATCTTGTATCTGCATGTCGTGATGCGCAAGCATACTGGGAGGAAAAATGCTGAAAAATCTGTTGCTGACCGGCGCTGCCGGGGGTGTTGGCAAGGCCATTCGCCCGTTGCTGAGCCAGGTCGCTGAAAAGGTCGTACTCTCAGACATGGTGGAGATGAGCGATCTTGCCGCCCATGAGAGCTTCGTGAAATGCGATCTTTCCAACCGCGCAGAGGTCGATGCGGCGGTTGCGGGCGTCGATGGCATCATCCATCTCGGCGGTATCTCGGTGGAAAAACCCTTCGAGCTGATTCTCAAAGGCAACATTGAGGGCGTCTATAATCTTTACGAAGCAGCACGCCATAACGGCATGCCGCGCATCGTCTTCGCCAGTTCCAACCACACGATTGGCTACTACAGACGCGATGAGAAGCTGGACGGTCATTCCTTGATGCGGCCAGATTCGCTTTACGGCGTTTCAAAATGCTTCGGAGAGAATCTCGCCAGCTTTTATTTCGATAAGTTCGGGCAGGAGACCCTGTCCGTGCGAATCGGATCGCTGACCGAAAAACCCAGCACGACCCGCATGTTGGCGACGTGGTTAAGCGCTGGCGATTTTGTGGAGCTTTGCGCACGCGGGTTTGAAGCGCCAAGACTTGGCCACGCCGTGGTTTACGGCGCGTCCAACAATGACGAGACATGGTGGGATAATAGCGGCGCAGCGTTTCTAGGCTGGAAACCGCAGGACAGCTCGGCGAAGTGGCGCGCCGAGGTGCTTCTCGAAGCCGGAAAAGAAGATCCAAAGGATCCAGCCCACATCTATCAAGGCGGTGTGTTCACCACTTATGGACATCCGGCAGACGGGTAATTGCGGGCTTTGGGAGGAAGGGATAGCCGTGAGGAAACCTATTTCGGCTTATCCTGTCTTTCTGAATCGTACTGTACCCAGCGAAAAAAGACATAGATTGGCAGCGCAATCAGCGCCAGCGTAACGATCGAGTTCGCAAACATGGTTCATCCTGTAGCAACGCGACTTCATCATGATGTCGACGCTGCCAATATGTTCGAACAATTCTTTAGAAATATTGAATCTAACAGGTGAATTCATGGGTGATGGCGTTAACGTTGTGTCGAGATACGACGCCATACACGCAAGCTGAAAATGTACTTAATGGAATACTAAGTTTCCAGAAGGGATGCCGTCGCCGCTGTGTTTTTATAGAACATAGTGCAGCAGCGACGGCAGATTTTCAGGCTTTCAAAAGCAGAACCGACGGCAATGTCTGCCGCTCCATCAACCGCAGAAAGAAATAGCCGATTCCCGCCTTGCCCATCATCAGGCCCGGTGCTTCTCCTCTTTGCTGGACACCGCAGGGAAGGGGCTGCTCTGCATTCAGGTAATGCTCGATGATGAAGTCACCCACCTGATCGGCAAAGATCGCAATATCCGGCCTGTCCAGCTGAACACCTGCGCTGAGAACGAAATCCGCTGTGCCACAAAGGCCGTGGCAAAGGCAAAGGTCTTGCGGAGCCGTAGTCGACATCAGCAATCGCGAGGCACCCTGAAGCGCAATATTGACCTCTTCTGCGGCACCGGAATCTGCAGGCAGCAACTCCATCATGCGAAGGCGCGTTAGCCCGATGCCGGTTGAACCGCTGCACCAGGTGCAGTTGCAGGTGGGGGCAAGCGTTGCGGCACCGGCGGTAATCGTATCAACACGGAAATCCGGCCAACCCTGCTGGGCCGGGTCGAAGCAATTGCGCTCATAGCGGATGGCTTCCTGTGCGCCGTGCAGCAAAGCATCATCGCCGCTTACCGCATAGGCTTCCAGAAGCGCCATCGCCATGCCAGAAACGCCATGGGCGTATCCGAGAAGATTGTTATGCTTTGGCAAGAGCGATGGCCAGGATAGACCTCGCGCATCCACCACGCCTTTTGCCAGTAATTGTTCGGCGTGGCGCACTGCCGCAGCCGTCAGTGCCGGGCGGGAAAAATGTTTGCCCATATAGATAAGGCCCGGAATAGCACTTCCAGATCCGGCGATCACATGCAGTGCATCATCTCCGAAGGGAAGTGCCGCGTGGCGTTCAGCCAGTTCCAGCCCCTGTTCCATCCACTCGGGCCGATTGAGGCCGCTTCCCAACTGGCACAACATATAGGCTGCACCCAGGCTGCCCGTATAAAAACTCCGCTGTGACAGCGCGTCGAAATCCGCAAGCCGTGAATGAACCTGTCGCACGGCACCATCGATCGTAGCGAGGAGAGGTGCAGAGGGCGCATGAACGGCAAGGCGTCCGAGGAAAAGCGCAATTCCTGCAACGCCGTCGTAGAGTGAAGCGGATGCTGTTCGATATGCCGCCGTTGCGCTGCCATTGGCGATTGTCATCGCCCAGCCCATCCATGTGCAACGGCCATCGTGCCACATCGCATCGCGGCAAAGCTGCATTCCAATGCGGCTGGCCGCCTCAAGATACCGCTCTGGCCCTGCGCAATCTGTGCTGTGGGAAGTGTCATCAAGCTCATCTGCTAAATCCTTTCAGGCCGGTATGGCGTAGATGTCGCTGTTGCCAGCGCTCAAATGCGGTGCGTTGGGCGAAAGGCTCTCCTCCACGAAGCGCCGCTCAAGATGCTCAATCCGCGTCTGCGAACTCTGGTCGCCAATGGCCCAGGCGCTGACGATGGCGTCTGCCAGCAGCATGGTGCGCGTCTGGCCAAAGCTCATGCCATAGCCGGGATCATCCGCACCGCCGACGCCATCCGCGATGCGTTTCGAGAAGAGCGGCACATCCGGGTTGAGATCCGCAGCCGCTTCCGCAAGCGTGTCTCTGAGCAGTGACAAGGCGAATGGCAGGTGTCTGCGTGCAAGGTAGAACACTGTGCTGTCCGTGCGGTCATAGGTCGCCGGGTCCAGCAATGTCTTTGCCCGAAAGGGCACGGCATAGGTGTTTAGCAGTCCGGCCATCCGTGCCATCAATGTCACCACCGAGGTCGCACGCGTATTGAGGTAGAGGCGCGCCAAGGCGGCGTCATCATGGTCGCAGTGCGGGCTGTTGCCCGTGATGTGATAGAAAGCCGATTGCATTTGTGACGAAGCCATTGGCAACAGAATGGAAACATTCGCATTGGCCTGCACAGGGCCATGCGATGCTGCCGCAAAGGCACCGGGAAAAACATGGCGGCAGCAATCACCCTTGCGCACGTGCACAGAGCCATTCGCCTCGACCTTGTAAACCTGCCATTGCGCAGACCAGCGCGCACCTTCTGGAAACGCCGCCCGAAGTTGCGAAAGCAGGTCAAGGTCGGCGGGTGCGGCCAGAGGGGCAGGGGCCTGCGGGCTGAATGGCCGTGAATAGGCTGCCTCATAAAGCGCTGGCCACAGGCTTGCGGAAAGGCGGCTGGTAACTGGGCGTGCCTGCTCTGCAGCTGCCATGGGCGGCAGTGTGACGATGTCTCGTTTGCCGATCTGGAATTGCGACACGCCGATGATCTTGATGGAACCCAGAATGGTCGTGAGAGATGCCTGCAATGATAGGGGTAGCCGAGCGGTTTCTGCGATAAGTGGTCTGTCGAAAGCTCGCATGGTCATGCTCCTGTCCGTTCAAGGCCGAACAATGTCTCGGCGGCATTGCCTGGATCGTTGAAAATGCTGGATGCCGTCTGGATCGCCAGAAGCGCTGAGGGTGAGATTTCCGCAGTCGACTGGGCAATCTCGTAGGCTGTCAGAACGAGGCGGGCTGCGGCAAAGCGAACGCAGCGATGCTTTGCCTGCGCCTGCTGCTCCACCGTGAGGGCAAGTTCCTTCATGTAGGTTTGCCAGAAGGTGCGGCAGCAGGCTTGCGCGCGCGAAACCTCGTCAGCTGTCGCTGGGCCGATGGGGCGCCCCTGCATGTCAAACCGCCCGACGATCACAGGCTGCATGAAGCTCGCGAGCACGCAAGCCACATCCCATGCGGCATCGCCGAGGTCCGCCAATTCCCAGTCAATCAGCTGAAGCTTTGCTGCAGCATTCTGATCTTGCGAAATCAGCAGGTTTTCCCACTTCATGTCGCCATGGATCAAGCATGTGCGGCTCCATTCCGATTGCAGAAGCGATAGCTGCTCTTTCAGCCCCGGCTGCTGGCGCAGCGCTGCGAGCACGGCCTTCGCACCGCCACTCATGTTTGGCATCATGGTCTCGCCATAGCGCGAGAAATTCAAAATCCATGGCGGCTGAGCAGGAAAAGTGCCTTGTCGAGAGGGTTCCGCAAGAATGTCGGGCAATTGCTTGTGGAAGCACGACAGCAGCCTTCCCAACTGTGCGGCAATATCTTCCATGGCGCCAGCAACGCCTGCGACCTGCATTTGATAGAATGTCAGGCTTCGGGAGTTTGGGATAAGCTCTACGGCCAGCAAATGCCGGTGTTTGTCATAGTGCCGCAGTTTTGGCATCAGGGATTTCAGGCTGTCCGCCGCGTCGTTGTTTTCAACGAGGGCGTAGAGAGCTGCCTCGCGCTTGACGGATTGTGTCGTCTCAGCCGCCATCAACGGAACCTGCTTGACGAAAATGCCTGAACCATCCCGGCGGGCAACCTTGAAATTACGGTTACGACGCCCGGCTTCCAAAATCGTGATGTCATCATCGAGAAGCTCGGCTGCGGAGAGTATGCTTCGATCGATGAGATAAGGCACAAGCGTGCCGCTGGTCAGATACATTGTTTTCCCCAAGGCAGATGATGATGTCTAGAAAACGCACGGAAACCGGGCGCAAAGCCCGGCCTAAAACGATCCCATCGGCCGCAGGCGGCCGATGGGCAGGCTTACATTGACGTGAAAGCTAAAGCTGTCTCAGCGGGTGCTTATTGCCCGGTGCAATGCATGTGCGTCGGGTTGCAAATCGTAGCGAGAGTTCCGCATCCGATCGAAGTCACAGGCCTGTCAGAAGCCTGCTGAGGAGCAGCATATGCGGCTGCGCCGTTGCAAACGAATGGAATGCCCGTGGAGCAAACCGGTGTGATGTTGGTGATCTGGCAAACCGGCGTCAGCGTCACGTTCTGAGGCTGCGGTGCTGTGCCTGGACCTGTGCAATGCATGTGCGTCGGGTTGCAAATCGTAGCGAGAGTTCCGCATCCAATGGACGTTGCAGGCGTTACGGTTGCCTGCTGAGCGGCGGCTGCGCCGTTGCATACGAACGGAATGCCTGTGGAGCAAACCGGTGTGATGTTCGTGATCTGGCAAACAGGCGTCAGCGTCACGTTCTGCTGCTGCTGAGGTGCAGCATTGGCGGCTGCGCCGTTGCATACGAACGGAATGCCTGTGGAGCAAACCGGTGTGATGTTCGTGATCTGGCAAACAGGCGTCAGCGTCACGTTCTGCTGCTGCTGCTGAGGTGCAGCATTGGCGGCTGCGCCATTGCAAACGAACGGAATTCCTGTGGAGCAAACTGGCGTGATGTTCGTGATCTGGCACACTGGCGTCAGCGTCACGTTCTGCTGCTGCTGAGGAGCAGCATATGCGGCTGCGCCGTTGCATACGAACGGAATGCCTGTGGAGCAAACCGGTGTGATGTTCGTGATCTGGCAAACAGGCGTCAGCGTCACGTTCTGCTGCTGCTGCTGAGGTGCAGCATTGGCGGCTGCGCCATTGCAAACGAACGGAATTCCTGTGGAGCAAACTGGCGTGATGTTCGTGATCTGGCACACTGGCGTCAGCGTCACGTTCTGCTGCTGCTGAGGAGCAGCATAGGCGGCTGCGCCGTTGCATACGAACGGAATGCCTGTGGAGCAAACCGGTGTGATGTTAGTGATCTGGCAAACTGGCGTCAGCGTCACATTCTGCTGCTGCTGAGGTGCGGTGGTTGGTAAACCGCAGCCCTGCACGGCAGTCTGGCAACCCATAAGACTTGTTTGCGGGCAATGCCAGTAGGCCGTTGGCCCAACAGGCGTGCCCTGTTCTGCCGCTGGCGGGCAATGCTGAACCGCAGTGTGGCAGCCATAGAGGCTTGTCTGTGGGCAATGCAGGTAGGCCGTTGGGCCTACGACTGTTTGAGCTGCCGGTTGGCAACCCCAATAAGAAGTAAAAGTCATCGATCAATTCCCGAATTCACAGTTGAAGGGGGCTTTGTGACATGTCTGGAAAGTGCAGCCAGCCAAGTGCAACCACCGGTAATTGCCTCGCTTGCCGCTAACTCGCCTTTGACGGGAAGTTTCCTACTGTACTTTTTTAGGTTGTGCAATTAAAAACTACATTCATTACGAGCATGTAAAAACTGACTGTCGGATCGCGTGTATTAGCATTGCAATGAACATCCGCCGGTTTAGGCAATTCCAGTAATCCCCATGGTGTTTTAGGAGACGAAAATCATGACCTCCGATACAACTGAAAATACGGGCGATGGCCCCGATACCCCGAGCTCTCCTCCCAGCCGTTTCATCATTTCGCATCGCATGGCGCCTTACAGGGCAGGGCGCGCCCGCCGTTCTGCAAAGAGCAACTTCAGTGAGCGTCTGAGCCGTGCGCTGGGCGGCTCTATGGATATCCTTAGCGATAACGGCATGGAGCGCGAGGATGTGCGCCGGGTTCTCGTCGTTGAGGCAGACGAAGAAGAGTTGCAAGCGAAGATGCGCGACCTTGCGCCGGATACCATTGTCGAGCGGGAATCTCTGCGCTGGCCTGCATCCCTGCGGCTTGCACCGTGGGGTAGCCCTGAAGCTCCGCCTCCACTTTCAGAGCAGATGCCTTCCAACAGCAATGCCACGGCAGCAGCGCCACTCTTTACCTTCCACGTCACCGCGGCAGGCTCACCGGTTGCCAATGCTACTGTTGAGCTGAGCTTGCTTGCAGTCCAGGTTGGTGCCCAACCGAGCAGTAGCAGCGTCAGCGCGTCAACGGATGCGCAGGGTCTGGCCACCCTGCCATTCGACATGGCGCAGTGGCAGCCCGTAACGGCGCAGATATCTCCGCGTGGGCGAGTATGGTCCGCCATGGTGGTTCAACCCGTGTCGGGTGGGATGGTGGATCTTGCTCGGCTGCCAACATCCGGGCCGCTGGGGTGGTGGCATCGACTTGCGGGAATCAACACCTTCGATCCGCAGGCAGGGGCTGGCATTCGTGTTGGCGTTATCGATTCGGGGTTGGGGCCGCACCCCTATCTCGATCACATTGTCGCCGCCGGGGCCTTTATCGACGGTGTTTTTCAGCCCGGGCCAGAGGCCACGGCAGATGTTCTGGGGCATGGTTCTCATGTGTCGGGCCTTATTGGCGCCCGCCCGCCAGTCGGTGGTGCCGATTTCGCGGGTCTTGCGCCGGGTGCTGATGTTTTCACTGCTCGCGTGTTTGCGCCGAACAAAGGGGCAAACCAGGGCGATATTGCCGCCGCAATCGACGCGATGGTCAATGCTCATGAGGTGGATATCATCAATCTTAGCCTTGGCGGCCAACCTTCCATCATCGAATACGATGCGGTTCTGGCCGCCTATGGCAGCGGCACGCTGTGCATTTGCGCCGCTGGCAATAATTTTGGCCAAGCGGTGCTGGCGCCGGCAAGCTATCCCTTGTCTGTTGCAGTCTCTGCCCTGGGAATGCCCGGCACGTTTCCCGCTGGCAACCTTGCCAATTTCACCAGGCCATCGCAACTGGATCGATACGGCAAGGGTGGCCTTTTCCTGCCAAGCTACGCCAACATCGGGCGACAGGTTACGGTTACAGCGGCAGGCTCGGCTGTCATATCCACCGTTCCGGCCGATGAGTCGGAAACGGCGCCTTATGCAGACATGTCCGGCACCTCCATGGCAACGCCCGTCACTACAGGCGCACTTGCCGTGCTTCTGTCGCGCGATGTGATTTACAAAAACCTGGCAAGAACATCCGCACGCGCTAAATATGCGCGCGCCATTCTGCAGGATGCAGCGCTTTCCATCGATCTAGCGCAGCAATATCAGGGAGATGGCCTCAGCCGCGCTCAATAAGGGCGACACGCAAACACATGCCATCCGACTCACTCCTGTGTCGGATGGCAGATTCGTGCGATAAGTGTCCCTAAATGGAGGGCGCGATGACCAACCCGGAAAAAATCTACCTGATCACCATCCGCCACAGCGAGCCCCAGCCGGATAACTGGCAGGAAACGTTCTCGCAGATATCAGGCATAACCCTCATTTCCACCACAGGCCGCCACGCCCGCATCAAAGCCACGCCAGAGAACCTGAAATCAGCCCTTGTCGCCCTAGGTCCGAACGCAATGGCGGAAGAGGAATTGCCACGCCATATCTGAAAAGCAGTAAAAGCAGGGATAAATAGCAAATACGATCCGAGCTTGCGGAGTATCTGGATAAAATTGAAAATTTTAGGGGGTAATGGTGGGCGATGAGAGACTCGAAAACTCGAATCTCTCAAAAAAAATAAGTCTAAACATATGATTTTCAACGTCAAAATTAATATTAGAGGTAATTAATTTGTGACATTGTGACGGTTTCTTTTTTGTGACGAAAATGGCTGATCGAAGGATTTAGCTAGTCTCTTTCGGATCTTTTATCATTGCAAGTCGATACACTGCCAATGCTGCGGCTATCGTGAGTAATATCGAATACGTCATCAGCACAAAGCCCCCAAATGAACCGGCACGGAATGACCACCATTTGACTGTTGCTACCCAGTCAGCGTCTCCTCCAATCAGATTAAGCGCGTCGAAAAACCAGCTGCCCTTGAACAGAATTGCCCATAGCAAAGTAACAACTTGAACCATGATGAAGTGGAAAAAAGTTGCGTTGATTGATTCAAGGTATGTTACGCCGGAATCCGTTGTCAGCGCTCGCAAGGCACCCTTTAGTCGAGCGCTCACTAGGCTGAAAAGTATGGCGTAAGTTCCGAGGCTAAAACCAAGTAGACTTGGAATCAACGTGTCGACCTTTTCGATCCACGAAGGCGTTAGCCAGTTCGAGTAACTTAACGCACTGACTATCACTGCCACCCCAAATATCGGGGAGCCCAAAATTCCTGTGATGCCACCATATGCGTTAAAATAACGCCGTAGCCACCGGTATAAGGCTTTCCACTGTTTAAACATATCTACTTAGGAGCACCCCCCCAAATTGGCAGCAACGAGAGAAAGGCGTTGCGCTCTTGTCTTGCGTCGGGATCGTATTTGTCATGGAGATTTAACGGGTAGTTTTCGCTATTCAAATTGACAGCACCTTTTTCATCACGCCCCTTCACCTCCACGGTCCCGTTGTTGAGGGCAACGTTGCTAATCTTACGAATGTCGTCGTCTGGCTTGATAGAACCACCGGCATCAGCCTTATAAGAAATAGTCACAGCCCGACTATGGGTCTCCGCGAGGTGATCTTCGATATTTTTATCAAAGTCATCATCGAAAATATCGGTGTTCGGCTTAAAGATGGTGATGGATATCTCATTTATCCGATCAATTTTGAACATTTTGTCCAAGCTGGCTTTTTCTTGCACGATGGAAATTTGTGCTTCCCCAAATTCTTTCATCACGTCCATGTTTTTAGCGAGATGACCGAAAAATTTTTTTGCGGACAAGGGCGTAAGCGTTTTCCCGCCCTTGGCGTAGGTCTGGAAATACAGCTTATGTGTTTTTTCAACGAGGGTGAAATAGAAATAGGCGGGATTGTAGTGCAGGTCCGCAGGGATTTCGATTTCAGATACCTCATCCTCAGTAGCCTCTTTAAGCTCTGCCGAGTTGAACCACTCTGCATTCTCGTCAAATTTTACAAACGTGGTGATTACCCCGGTTATGATCCCGTCAATCTCTTGCCGGGTGTCGAGCGTTGATATCATTCCGTGTCGGTCGCCATGAACAGGACCAATCATCTTTTTACGATATACAGCGCGCAGCCATTTTGAATAGGTTCCCTGCTCGTGTGGGTGCAATCGAACATTCAATGCCGACGCCGATACCTTGATTTTTCTTGCCATCTTAAGCCTCCATATTGAATTTACATTAGGAGGCGATTTTTAGACTCGCAACTAGAAGCAAACAAAACACACAGATGATTCAACTGCTGCTCACAGGAGGACGCTGTAAATACATATGAGTTAGTTCTTGTTTTGTTCTACTTTGCTTTAAGGTCATCGTAAAGAGGCTTTGTCGTTTATTTGTCGGCCATCGGAAGAATTTCTTCTTTTCTAGCTTTCAATCATCGTATTCACCTTCGGTTGCACGCGACGCCGCGCTTCCTCACGGTCCACACCTTCTAAAAACATGTGGCAAAGGACTGTTGGCATGTTGTGTTCTAAACGAAAAAGGCCCGCCGTGATCGGCGGGCCTTTTGATTGTTAAGCTGCTCCGTCCGCGAGGAAGTCAGCTTCCTCTCCGCCCGGCATGCCGTCCGAAGGAGCTAGCTCTCCTGTCATGCAAAGAAAGCTACCTTCCAAAACCCCAAGTCGATACAACAACTCGTCACGGGTCATATCAAGAATGATGTCGTTGCGGCGTCGGAGTTCTGGCAGATGCGGGGCGTCTTGAAGGTGCAAAGCCATTATGCCATAGCCTCGCTAAGTTCACCCATGACGTCATCAAGTTGGTTGCTTGCATTCTCAAGGGAACCGATGGCGCTTTCTGAAGCTTGCCCGCGATCACTCTGCTGCAAGCTTTCTGGCATCGAATCGAAAGCGTCCTGTTCGTTACTCGTGACGGCCTCGATTTCTTCTTTCAGCGACGAGATTTGGTTAAGAAGGCTTTCGATGGTTTTGCGTCTGGCATTGTTCATGTTAGAGTCCACTTCTGGCCGTTTGGCCTCTGGAAAGTTGATTTGGTAGTCGGCATTCCATTTGCTTGCCGGACAGCGACAACTGTCCGGCAGCGTTCTTCAGGCCATCGCTATTCGATGACAGGAAAGAAATGGCTGGTCTTCTTTTCCAACCGCTTCCGTAGGGCTTCAAGTGTGCCCTTTTTAACCGGCGATGCGTTTTGCATCTGCCTGTCAATTTCTTCGAGCTTGTAGGCATTGATCATGTCAGCGAGTTCCTTGGCGGAGTCGATCAGAATGGCGGTCATGGCGGTTGCGACGGTCAACGAATTGACCTCTAGCCCCATTTCTTCCCAATCGACCTGCCGTTCAAGCGTTGGTCGGTCGGCCATCAAATCCACTTCAAGCTCGACACCTACCCAATGCAAGTTTTCTGGGAGCGAGAAGTTAGCTTCGCGCTCCTTTAGGAATGCTGCGAAGGTTCGATCAGCGCCCGCGATGACTCGATCAATTGATGGCGTTGGTTTGGCTTGAACAGCTTTAGCCTGCGCTTTCTTTCGTTCCCGGTATTCGCGTTGAATTTCTGCCTGCGTTTTTGCCATGACAATCTCCTATAACAAGATAACTAGATATATCGTTATGGAGTGTCAATGGATTTCTACGCTGCTGGCCGAACAATCGACGAAATACCCGCCTCAAGCTCTTTGGCGGCATTTTCGCGCATGTCTTCGATAACCTGCTTTGCGAGGTCTTCCGGCATGACGCCATAGCCGCAAAGCAATGCCGCGATCTGGTGAGGTGCGATGTCACCCGAGACGATATCCGGCTGAAGCTTTGCCATGTCGGCGGCAAGGCCGGAGGTGAGATAGTCGAAGATGGAAGAAGGAATGAATGTTGTTTGCATGCTGTTCCGCTCTGTTGATGATGGCAGAATCTTAACGTGCGTCGAATCAATCGTCTAGTGGATAAATCAATATTTTATAACAAAATCAAATGGTTAGAATAAGTAAACGCTTACTTATTTTGGGAGAGACTGGACGCTAGAAGCGCCCGAATGTCTCTTGCCGCTCCATGCGCTCGGTGCTTTCGCGCTCAATTCGTGCGGTTTGCTTTGCAAGTGCCTCATCGGATTTGGCGCGATGAAAAGCGGTTTGCGTTTTATCTTCCCATTTCTGCTTTGCCACGGCGTCCTTACGGTCGCGAAGTTTGGCGACGGTCACACCGGCGGCATCCGCTTCGGCTCGTTCACGTTCCGCATGGCGATTAGCTTTGGTTTTATTACGCCCCCAAAGTTCCATGAAATGAGCGAGAATGTGCAAGGTGCTGCGCAACTGGTTCCATTGGTGTTCCTCTCCATATGGGTAGCTAAATGGCTTGTTGCCCCATCGTTCCTCAAGGGTGCCGTGATAGATTTTTGGCTCCAGATCGGGAAGCTTTAGCTTATTAGCTTCCTCCCATTCCAGCATGACAGCAACGGCCATCCGCGCTTGACGCAAATCTTTCGGTGAACCACTAAAATCAACTGCCCCGGATGCCTTCACGACGCTGTTGATAGCGGCCATAGTTTCATCACTGATAGGGGCAAATGGATAGGCTTCGGCGTTCACGGCTGCGTCCTTGCGTTTCGTTGGGTCTTTTTTGAGGGCATTCTTGGCGGCACTGTCTACGGCGCGCTTGCGCCGCTTTCGTGCGGCGTCACTCAGGCGACGGGCAGCTTGCCGATCCGCCTCCGTCTGATATTTTTGGGGTCTACCCACCGCACCGGTCCCTTCTTTGCAGGTCTTTTTGCGAAGTGAGGCCGGGTGGAAAGGACCAAAAACCACCCGGCCTGTGAGCACGTCGACGTGTTCATAAATGCAGCTATAGCAATCTCGAAATCGCATGCAGGGAGTAAATGCGGACTGGCGCAAGTTTTTTGGGGACCGGGGAGGTTCACTCGACAGCACAGCCTTTTGGGACCGGAGTATGTCGCGTTGGAAAGCTCAGGACCGGAGAGGGTTAATCTGCGGACGCTTAACTCCGTCCATACTATTATAATGTGTCAGGAAAGAATGAGCTGAAAAAACCCTTCTTATAGTATGGACGGAGTTAAGCGTCCGCAGATAACCCAACACACTCTCCGGTCCCCAATATGTTGCGCCGTCACTAAAAGACCCAAAGGAGCCCGTGGAGAGCTTTCCGGCTCTTTCAGGTGTCCGCCACTATACGGCGCACCACACGCGGATCAGTGACTCGCCACGCCGGAACCTGAGTCTGTTGGCTAGCGGCTCCTACTGTTTGCGAAATTACCGGGCCTTGTTTGCCGCCTCATCTCGTCCGCAACCACGCCACGCATGGTAGATTCCATCTGTTTCGACACACGCTTTGCCAAATCTTGATTTTGTTCTGGCGTTCCTGCCGAGCCGTTCACGGTGATAGGTGCCGAAATAGAGATCGCTTGAACCGGGGCTGAGACTGGGCTGCCAAGGATCGGCGCGGAAAGAGTAGGGGTGTCCATGACGTATCCGCCATCAGAATAACCTTTCAGCGCTCCCCGGTGCATGGCGTCGAGATTGCGAACGCCGATCCGGCTCACTGCTGCCTTCGACATGACAAACTCGCCACGGTGGACAACGCCAGCCGGTTCACCCTTGCCGCCGTTGCCGGTGTAACCGCCAGACTCGAAACCGAACAAACCGCCAAGCAAAGAGCCGAGGATGCCACCAAAGCCACCACCACCGGACTTTCCGCCCATTCCGAACAATCCAGCAAGCGGCCCTTCGCCCATCAACATGGCCTGAAGGCCAACTTTGATCAGTGTTTGGAGCATAGATTGCAACGCCTGTTCGGCTGTCATGGTGCCGGAAAGAAGCCCGGTTAGCGCATCGGTGATCTGTGTGCCGAAGAACTGTCCGGCTTCTGCAAGCCCTTCCTGTTTCTCGCGAAGGCGTCCGGTCGCCATTTCGGCTTGTGCCATGCCCTGCGCAAGCTGTGCGATCTCGCTGCGCTGTTGCGGTGATAGCTGAATGCCCGCCCGCTGCGCTTCATTGAGCATGTCTTGCTCGTATCGCAGCGCCTGCGCTTGCCGTGCCGTCATGCCAAGGGTTTGCTGTTCGAGCCGCTGCGCATCGGAATACTGCCGTGCGCCCTGCGTTATCTGGCTGTATGCATCGCTCTGGCGTGTGGCCGCCTGTGTAAGGCGGTCGATTTCGGCGGTCGTGTCCTTGGAACGAGCGCTGGCATCCTCGATATGCCAGTTCTCATTCTTAAGCGGGAAGGACAGGCCGAATTGGTTGGCGTTGGAATGCACCCACTGCCGGGCTGCGTCGGAACCATATCCCAGATCGGCAGCGTTGCCTTTGTTATGCTGGCTGTTGCCGGGTGGTGCCACCCACTTCCGGGCTGCTTCCGGCGATCCATATTTCTTCAGTGCCTGCAACCAAAGCTCTTGCTGGCGCTCAACGGAACGGAAACCGGAATTGACTGTCACGCTGCCCTGAAGATCGGCAGGCATGGATGAAATCATCGTGGCGAGGCGCTTCTGGAAATCCGCCTGCATGCCGGTAATATGTGACGCACCTTTACCCGATTCCAGGACCGTCGAAAGGTAGCTGGCCGGATCATCGGTTGCACTCTTGATATTTACCGAAGCCAGCGCCTTGCCGCGCATTTCGTTCGCAAGTGCGATTTCACGCTGGCCTTGCGCCATGGAAAGAGACTTCTGATAGACGGCATCGATCTGGGCTTTCTTGTCCAGATCAGCAAGCGACTTCGCCAGTTCCGGCACTTCTTCCTTGAGGGCGCGGATCGCGTCACCGAAGTTTTTAATGTTGGCAGTGGCCTTCGCGGCGGCGCTGTCGGTGCCGCTCATGGCAGCGTTCAGATTGGTGATCGCAGGTTTCGCACCCTTGGCTTGCTCACCTGTCTTATAAATGAAGGTGTCGGAATAGCCGTTGCGCCGGTCCAGAATGTCGCGAAGGCGCATAGCTTCGCCCGTCAATTCTTCCACAAGGGCGGTCTGGCGTTCGATATTGAGGTCTACGGCAGAATCGCCGGGGAACGCCACCTTATCAAGCTGAAGGTCTGCGAGCCGTTCCTTGGCCTCTTGGAGCTTGTCGTAAACGCCGGTTAGCGCACCTTGCACATTCCGGGTCGTCTGTTCTTCGATACGGTTGAAGCGATCAAGCCAATCATCAATAGCGCCGACGACTTCCACGACGGCAGCTTTCAGGCCGGTGCCAACGGTCGCGGTGATCTTGGAAAACTTCCGGTCGATTTCGTCGGCGCGCCGAATGACGTCATCATCCAGAACAAGGCCAAGATCGTGCGCTTCTTTGATCGTGGCGCGGATGCCGTCAGCACCTTGTGACAGAAGCTGCACAAATTGCTCACCACCTTCACCACCGAAGATATCCTCAAATAGCCGCTTCTGCTGAAATTGCTCGAGGCCACGCATGCGATCAAGGATCTCGGCAAGCAAGGCCGACGGGTCTTGAAGTTTTCGACGCAACTCTGTTGCAGTGTATCCAAGGCGGCGGAAGGCATCAGCTCCCGCGCCTGTTCCATCGGTCAGAAATTCATCTGCCCGAATGTGCAGCTCTTTCATACCATCGACAAGGGCATCAACCGGGACGCGAGCTTGATTGGCAACGTGAGAAAGCTCTTGGAAGGCGCGACTGGATAGGCCGGCACGTTTGGCTTCATTGCCAATATTCGCAACGCCCTTCGTCAGATCGGCCACGCGCCCGATGACGGCATCCAGCCCGCCAATCGCCAAGCCGCCAATGATGCCACCAGCCAAACCCTTGCCAAAAGCGCCCATCGTTTTCATTGCGCCGTCCATGGCCTTCGAAATACCCGAACCGGCGGTTTCGGCATCCTTTTTCATTTGGCCGAAATCGCGGCGGGTTCGGTTTTTGCCGCGCTCAAGGTCACGTTCGAATTTCGTAAGCCGGGCCTCAAACGAGACTAAAAGGCGCTGTTCATCATCTGCCATCTTTGTGGCTCCTATGCTGCTTCGGCTTCGTCGCGGAGCCGGTCAAAATCGTCGGGATCAAGGTCAAAAATGGATCGGCGGTTGTCGTTCGTGGCGGCACGGGACACGGCCAGTGCGGAAGCGATAGCGCCGTCGATATGGTTGCTGTGGCGAGTTCCCTTGTGCATCGTGACAAGCTCCCCCGCGTTGGTTGAACGCTTCACCACGACACTTTCGAAGTGGTTGCGGAGGATGGGGTGATCGTCGTGCCGGATACGTTTTCCGTTCACGACACGCTCAAGATCGCAAATCGGGCCGTGCATATTCACGGGCGTTTGTCGGACCTGAAGCACGTTGATGCCGTGATCGATCAGTTTATGCATGATAGGCGCGGCAAGCGACGGGTCAAAGACCACCTCTTGCACGTCGAAGCGTCCGCAAAGATCAATGATATGATCGGCAACGGCGTCCGGTTCGATCACCGGCCCGTCAATGACGTTCAACAAGCCATCGTCGCGCCACCGGGGATATGGAGCCTGTTCAAGCCGTGCCTTATCTTCCAAGCCATTAGACGGCAGGAAGAACCATGGGTGGACGGATACGCGCCCGTCATCGTGTTTCCAAGCGCCGACAACGGCGGTCAAGTCACCGGAGCGTGACAAGTCTACACCAAGCCAGCACGGTAGATTTTCGAGGTCGGCAAGTTCAAAGTTCGGATCGCGCCCGGCGTCATAAACAGCCATATCAAAGAGGGGATCGCGGGAAGCCGCCATCCATACATTCAAGTTGAACTGCTGGAATGCGAATCGTTCGGCGGGCCGGTCGGCGGCTTCCCGCGCGGCGGTGCGAAGGGCGTTCAAGTTCGGGAAACCGTTGGCAAGGCCGGGATTGCAGCGATGCCAAACGGCTTCGTCCTGCCAATCGTCGCCGGGTGCCGCTTCGAAGATGATCGGCAGATATGCCGGGTTGTCGATTTCGCCAAGCGCGACCTTGCGGGCATAATCGTATTCGGCAAAGCCAAGGTTTTCAGAACCACGCCCGGCAGTGGTAGCGATCACCATCAAAGTGCCGCTGGTCTTGACCATGCCGGACTTGAGGGCTTCCCAGAGGTCGCGGCCCTTCCAGACGTGAATTTCATCGACAAGAACGAATGCGGGCGTCTTGCCGTGCTGGGCCGCGCCGTCGCTAGAAATCGCCTGAAGCTCGACACCTTCGGACTTGAGGGCGATCTTCTTGGCGCTGTTATGGGCGTCATAGATGCGAGTTGCGGCGACAAGCCGCTTGTCCATGCGAACGATATTGGCGGCTTCCTTGAAGCCAAGGCCAGCCTGTTCGCGGTCGGACGCGGCAAAGATCACCTGTCCGGCAGGAACACGTTCCGGGCCGATGGTATGAAGCAGGGCAAGGGCAGCGGCAAGGCTGGTCTTACGATTTCCGCGTGGGATCATCCAGAACACGGTTTCGACAATGCGTCTGCCGTCAGGGTGCCGGGGTCCGTAGATACGGCGAACAATCCGTTCCTGCCAATCGTGAAGCTGGAAAGCGGACTTCGGCGCGGTGCTGTTCGGATGCTTCAGCAACCTGAGAAACTTCACGGCCCGTTCGCCATAGCCGAAGGGGTCGGGAATTTCGCTGCCATCGAAAATCCAATCGGGATAGGTGCTAGCCATCAATGCACCGCCAAAGGATTATCGCTGTCGTCTGTAGCGATGACGCTGCCAACACGCGCACGGGATACAGGCGAAAGACCGTATTCGGCGGCAAGCTGCCGGGCTGTCTGCATCGCCTTGTCCTGTGCGCGGCAAAGCTTCAGATCGATATCGCCGGAGGTGCGAAGCGCGTCCTCAATTTCGCGGACAAGGCCACGGGCACGGCAATAATCTTCGACGCCGCCGACATCGCCACGGGTGATAATTCCGCGTTCAATGAGGCCGGGCATGATCCGTTTCCATTCGGCACGGGCGTATTCCGAAAGGTGCTTCGGCGCGGCGGGTGCCTTTTTGAGCGCGCTTGCGTCTGACTGAATGGATGGTTTCACGCCGCGAAGATGGGTCATTTGATGACCTCGCCGCGAAGCTCAAGGGCTTCAAGCCTGCCAAGTTCCTTGATTTCCTTCAGGCCGTAGGATTGTCCCTGATGGGTGACACGGTCGGCGGTCGTAATGCCAGGGCGATATCTGACACGGAAAATCATGGTGCCGGTTTCAGCTTCGCCGTAGCCTGTGAAGAATTCTGTGGCCGTCTGCTGAAGCACTTCGGCCCACACCACGGCTAGCGGCGTCCAGACTTTCACCACGTCGCCGGATGGCTTCACGGTTTCGGTCTGTCGGTCGATGGTGATGCGCCGATCCATGTTTCCGATGTTGAGCATTAAGCCATCCACCGAATGAGGGCTTCGACGGACAGAACGGCATGCCCATAGCTAGGGTCCGGGTCGCGTGGGAATCGGGTTTCGGTAACTTTGAAATGGTCGCAATATCCGCCATCAATGGGCAGATTGTATTTGGACAGGGCGGCGGCAACGGTGCCGGTGATTTCCTTGGCGGCATCCTGTCCGGCACCCAGCGTCCAGACATGCATGTCGAGATAAACCCACGCTGCAGTCTGGCTGGAATAATCATTGCCGTGCAAGGTCGTGGTGCCGTCACTGATGGTGATGCACGGCGTCTTGTCGGGCCGGGTGCTTCCGGCGCGGATATGATCGGCAGGGACAAGCGCCGTCACGTCTGGCTTGTTGATGAGCCGGGAACGAAGAGCGGTTTGGAGTGCAAGAACGGGTTCCAAGATCATCCTTTCCATGCGTCACGGACGGCCTTGCGCCCGGCACGATCAATGCGTTGCTGAAGTCGTTTGCGCAGAAGGCGAACGGCAGGCCAAAAAAATGGCTGTGCTTCGGTCTTGCTAGTCCCGTATTCGACAAGATGCGGATAGCGAACGTCTGTATTTCCAGCGGTCACGATCACCTCATTCTCGCCCGCCACGCGCGAGCCGCCCGGCTGGCTATACGGCGGTGTCATCTGGCCGGGGCCTATGACGGCAATAGAGGTCTTCAGGTCGGGGGCGCTGGTCGCCGGATCGTCGGGCGCAAGGTGCCGCTGCATCGCGGCCAGTTCTTCCGCCGATGAGATAAGCGCCGTGTTGATGCTCTTGCGGGGTGCGTTTTTCACGCGATCCATTGCGGCCATGAGGTTGTCGAGACCATCATTCGCCATCGTGGAACCACTTTTCACGGTGGCTATCAAGCGTCACGGCAACGCCTTGCGGCGCAATTTGTGAGGACAAACCGAACGTGGCTATGTTCCGGCACTCATAATAGAAGGCGACAAGCCGAAGGATTGCCAACTTGAGATCAGCCGGAAACGGATTCAGATCGGCAAGCGTCCTGCCGATGTAGTGGGCAACATATTGTTCGGCGGCTTCGATGTAGAGCATGATCAAAGCGTCTTCGTCGCCGTGATCGATGCGCATATGTTGCTTCGCCAGTTCCGGCGTGATGCCTGTCATTCGGCTGCTTCCTGTGAAAAAGTTATATTCGGGGTCTCTTGGAAGGTGCTCCCCGCGCCGGTCCCCTTCGAGGGGGTAAAGTTCGAGACCACCCCCGGCCTAGCGCGTGCTGGCGTGGACAGGGCGTCTGCCATGCTCCATCCACTTTCAATTCGGTTTCTGATGGTGGCTTTGTTTATCCCGGCACGAAGTGCCCACGCTGCGAGGGTCAACCTCTCGCCATTATGAGTGTAAGTGCGATACTTTCGGCCAGTGGGCTTACGCTTAGTGCGTTGCTCCGGGTGAAAGACCGGAAGGCGTTGCCCACCAAAGCCGATCTGCATTGGCGTGGTAATGGCATCGGCAACGGACTGGCCGCGATCAAGCCGGGCAATGATGATGGCTGGGGTAATGCCGTAGTCCAACGCCCATTCGGTAATGGGTTGATCAATGCCGTCATGTTCAAGGATTGTGGCGGGCGTCATTGATTGCGCTCCTGCCGTTGCTTCACCCGGTCATGGCAGGGCTGGCACAAGGGCTGCCAGTTTGCCCGATGCCAGAACAGGCGCTTGTCGCCACGGTGCGGGATGATGTGATCAACCACGGTAGCGGGGTTTCCACACATGCGGCATGTTGGGTGCATGGTGAGGTATTCGGCACGGGCTTTGCGCCACTCATGGTTATAGCCACGCGCACCAGCTGAAGGGCGGCGGTTGTCGTGTCGGGTATTGCGTTCGCGCTTCAAGCGGCGCTGGCATTCGCAAAGCTGGCCGTGTGGAACGATGGTGCCGCATGAGCATAGACGGGGTGGCCGATTCATCGCTTTCCCCCAAGACCCTTGAGGGCTTGAAGGCCGGAGCGATCAAATTCAGGATCAAGGCCAGCGGCAACATTGCGCTCTACCTGTTCCGTGTCGGGTTCCTTATCGTCGGTGCCGCCACCGTAGATCGCTTTCAGCTTTTCCAGATGGGCTTTATACGCCCGGCTAATCTCGGTCGGCGTGGCGTTCCATGCTTGTTCTGGTGTCCAGCCAAGCCAGCCGGTCGCACGATCGTATAGGGCGGCATAAACTTCGGCCCACGTAACCGGCTTACCTGTTTGAGCTTTGTGTTTGGCGGTCGGTTCGGATGCTGGTGTAAGCATGGAAACAAGTTCTGTCAGCGGTGCGCGGACGGACAGGCAAAAAGGAAGAAGCGGCGTTGCCGTGATGGCGGACAGCAACGCCGCTGCATCTTGACGGCTCGTCAACGCCAAGATTTCGGAAATGATTGTGATGTTGAGATCGTGCAGCGCCTTATGGAGAGCCGGAAGGCCGTGGCGCTGTTCAAGGATGGTTGCGGCGCGCAACAAAGGGCGAAGGGTCAGGGTGTGACCACCATGACTGATTTCTACCTGTTCGTATGCGCGCCGTTTTTCCATGGTTATGCGGCGATCTTCAGCTTTGCGAGTGCTTCGCCCATAATCACGCGGCCACCAACACGACGGCGGGCGTGGAGCTTGACGATACCGTTACCGGCACCCGTGAGATCATCGCGGATGATGTCGAAGCCAACGCGATCAGCAACGGCATAACCGTTTGCGAAGTCACCGAAGACAACCGGTGTGGCATCGACGGCAACATCTGGCATATCAACGCCTTCGAAGACAGGGCGACCGAGCAAGAGCGGCGGCTGGCCTGCCGTGATGGACGGTTGCCACAAATACGTGCCATCCGTGTCTTTGAGCTTGCGGACGGTCGCCATGGTGGAGCGGTTCATGAGCCACGATCCGTTCGTGCTGTAAGCCGTCTTGATCTTGTAAAAGAGATCAATGAGGCTATCAGCGGCGATATCGCCCTGTGCAAAAGAGCCTTCGACTTCCTGCACGTCTGCCGAGTTCAATACGCCTTCAGCTTGTGACGTCCCATTGCCCTTCACGAACCATGCCGCTTCTTTCTGGCCGAAACGGCGGGCGATATGGTTGGACAGGTAGGCGGCAAGATCAATCTGGGCGTCTTCCAGAAGAATGCGCGTGACTGGCACAATGACGGCCATTTCGAACGCTTTGACGTCGATCTGGTCGAACGTGGGTTCGCTTTCAGGGCGGTTGGTGGTTTCGCCGACTTCACCGACCGTCACTTCATCCACAAGGCGTGGAAGCTGAAGCAGTGGGCCGGACATGGCGATAGTCTGCGCAAGGCCACGAACAGGCGAAAACTCCGCGATCTTTTCGAGGATCGAAGTCGAGACGGTTTCGGGGGCGAGAATGCCGCCGGTAGACGGGGAGCCAAAGCCAAGCGATTTAACTTCGCTGGCATCGCCGGAGCGCAAGAAATCTGTGAATGCCTTGACCTCGTTAGGGTTGTCATTCGCGGCGGCAGGATGATTGTTATTCGATGCACCGGGGCGGCGGTTCATCTTTGCCTTGATCGTTGCAATCTCATCTTTGAGAGCCTTGACCTCTTCGGCACTGGCAACCGGATCGGATTTTACTTCCGGCTGTGTCTGAGCTTCGTTTTCCATGCTATTTCCTTCGATGATGGATTTAACTTCAATGGTCCGTGCGTCCGGGTGGACAGGACGGCGGCACAAGCTGATTTCGTTGATGGTGAGGCGGGTTAGAACGCGACCGCCTTCAGGGCGGGCCTTGTGTTCGTGGAGCGTGTAGCCGATGGACAGGCCACGCATGACGCCAGCTTTGAGATGGCGGCGGGCTTCTTTTGAGGGCGCAACACCTTCGACAAACAGCCGTCCTTTGACCTCAAGACCGTTTTCCGTAACGGAATGGCTGTTCCAGATGCCGACAACCTTCCGTCCGTCATGCTCAAGAAGCATGGGAATTTCGGGTGCGAAGCTGAAGGCATCCGGTTCGATCAAATCGCCGTAGCTGTCTGGTTTACCGAATGGCCATGCGATGCCGGTCACGGTGCCAGTGTCGTCAATGGTCACGTCTGCCTTGATTTCGAGGTTTTCGGCTTCGGTCATAGGCCGCTTTCCTTCAGCGCTTCGTTCACGGCGGCGCTGAGATCACCAGAAACGGCGGCTTGCTGCACATCATCTGGATGGATCGCCGGAACTTGTGCTGTGTCGTCGGAGCCGAAGAACAGCGATGTGATGACGCCATCCGCGACGGCGAAAACTTCGGCCAGGGGGCGACCGATGGCGTAGACGGAAACGAGCTTGTCGGCATCGGCGGGCGTGGTGCCGCCACCGATCAGGCCAAGCCGGATAACTTCGGTTACGTCTGAAAAGCTGTAGTCGCTGGAGCGGAAACGGCGGAACAGTGCGCCGACGCCTTGCCCTGTCTTGCGCTCAAGCTCTTCAATGAGTTCGCGGGTTGGAAAGGCAAACGGCTTTACGCCGTCACCAAAGAATGCGCGATATTCACTCATGCGGGTTCCTCCACCGGGGCGGTAAACGGCGCGGCGCTGCTGGTGGTGTGGGGGTTGATAAGTTCGTCACCACCCGGGAGCGGCGGAAGATTGAGGATTGCACGGGCTTCGTTCGGGGCAAGGACACGGGCCGCAATAAGTGCCGTCATGTTTGCAGTGCGGCTGGCAGCATCGGCGCGCATGAGGTCATCGGTATTAAATTCGAAATAATGGGTGTCGTGTTCGTCCTCTGTGAGAAGCACGGTGGCAAGCGCATCCTGCCAAGTGTCCAGCCAAGGCCGAAGGCAAAGCTGAAGGAACTGCGCGCCCATCTGTTCGGTGTTGGACCATGTGCCGCGAGTAAGCTCGAATAGCATCGTCGGCGGGACGCCGAAGACACGGGCAATTTCGCGGACCTGTTCAAGCCGGTGCTCAAGAAATTGCGCGTCGGTGCTGGTCATGGCCGGGGCGTCATATTTCCAGCCGCTATCCATAATCAAGGGGTCGCCGGATGTGCTGCGCTGCCATTCTCGAAACGACTTGCGGATGTTGGTAATGGCGTTCGCGCCACTCTCCCCACCCTGCGTCTTTTCGTTAGAAATGATGCTAGAGGGACGGCGTCCGCTGGCGAACAGTTGCGCGGCGTCGCGTTCCAGAACGACAGAAAGTCCAATCGCCTCCCTGCCGAATGAGAGAGGGGCACGACCGAGGAAAGAGGGGATGTGGAGAATTTCAGTATGAGGATATTCTGTCGAACCGCCGAATTCAGATACCCGATAAACAGGCGGGGCAGCTCCGTCGAGGTCTTCGATAACGTAAACGGTGCCGGGTTTGAGGCGGATCAACTCGTAAGGGCGTCCGTCTGGATAGCGAACGACACGCGCAAAGCCATTCCCATGTATAAGCGCATCGGCAGTCAGATCGGTGCGAATCCCTCCGGCACCTGTCCATTCATTCGCCCTCTTGTGGACGATCTTCAAGGCAGAATGGTCGGTCGCGACTTCTTTTGTGCCGCTAGATTCGCGGTAGAGCTTGACCGGGAGCGAACCAACACTTTCCGAGATCAGTCGGACGGCTTGCAAGACTGCGGGAATATAGAGCGCGGAAGTCCCGCCGACATTAACGCCGCTTGCAGATGAGCGGACGCCAAACAATTGTTCGACGGCAGGATCGGACAGGGCGTAGGCTTTACGCTCTCCCAAACCAACTTTCGTCTTCACCTCATTCCAGAATCCCATAAGGACAATATTCCTTTTTAAACTAGGAATATTGTCTCACATGAAGAATCGCGTGTGAATCCTGAAAATGACGATTTTCAGAAAATTGTGATTATTTCTTATCTATGGGCAGCGGTATGATTTGATCAATCGCACTTGCAAGTCCCGGAAGCATGACTTCGCTACGGCCATACAGTTCTTGCGAACCGCCATCCGTGCGCCCGGTGATGTAGTTCCGGGCATCCTCTGGCACATGATCGCGACGGCACAAATCTTCAAACAGGTGACGCCAGCCGTGGTTCGGGGATAGCTCTGGGCGTTTGTCGAACGGAATGAAGCTGCGAACCCATGTGCTGATACGGGGCTGGATAAGCACCGCATCTTTTGTGTCACCTTTGAACAGGCGACCGGGCTTCGCAGCTTTGACGAATTCAATCAAGCCCTCATCTGTGAGCGCCTTGTGAACCGGGATACGACGCTCACTGCTGGCTGTCTTCAATGATCGTGCGCCGACTGTTGTAACCTTCCAGAACCACCGGCCATTCAATTCAAAGAAGTCTTCCTTGCGGAGATTCCCGGCTTCGCTCACACGCATGCCTGAATAGGCGCAAAGCCAAGGTATCCACCGAAGCATCGGTTTCTCTTCTATACGAGCGGCGGCCAAGACAAGTTTGGCCTCGTCCATAGTGAAGGCGCGGAGATATGAGGGGAGGGTAGTGAAATCAGGCGCTTTGATACCGTTGAGAGGATTCCCAGCCGGGAAGAAGTTTGCCGGATCGTTTTGGCGTCCCCAATTCATGACGGTGCGTAGGTTCTGAAGCATGGCCTTCACGGTCCGGTTGCCGAGTTCGCCCGCGTCCTGCAATGATTCTATCCACCCTTTGCCTTCTGCGGCGGTAACGGTCAGGGCATTCTTACTCTTGCGCCACTTTGCGAACGCGGAACAATGATCGCGATATTTTTTCACTGTCCGATCCGGCAGGGGCTTTGCGTTCTTTCCACGCGAACGGCGCTTTACCTCGTCATCTATTATGCTGTCGAACGTGACCGGAACGGCTTCGTCATCGATAACAGGTGTTGCATCGGCTAGCAGGGGGTGGACAGGTGCGCCCGTAAAGTTTCCTTCGTCGCGTTCGTCTTGCCGGATCATAGCTTCATATGACGACACGCACAGCGCTTGTGCCAATGATCGCCATTCCGGCGTGCCTTTCACAACATCGGTATTGCCGGACAGTGCGAAGCGCTGGACGCGCAAGCCCACGAGTTCGTCCAGTTGGTCATCGGTCAGCTTTCCGGCGAACCCATCGCGGAACCTGCGCCCTTCATCGGCATCCATACCCATCTGGGAATATCCCGGATGGTGCGCCCGAATCTCCGCATCAAAGGTAATTTGGCTCTCGTAGTCCCGAAGAGCGATTTGCTGCGCTGTGAGCGGGTAGGGTGCCGCTTTTGGCTGTTGGCCGGTCGCTGCCTCATGCTTCTGCCGCGCAATGCCGATTTGCCGCTGAATCGATGCAACGGCGGCGGCGTGATTCCTTAGCGCGGTGCGCCGGTCGCCGCCTAGCTGGATTTCCAGCTCTGCCTTGTTGTCGAGGTAAGGACGGAGATAAGGCGGAATAACGAGTCGCGCTGAATAGCGCCCGTTTCGTTCTTTCCAGTGCCGGAGAGTGCCAGCCATGCGAAACCCATTTTTGTGACGTGATTTGTGACGTCAATATGGGCGAAAACGCTTGTAGCGCAAGGGGTCTGAATGAAATCAAGGGGATAGAATGGTGGGCGATGAGAGACTCGAACTCCCGACATCCTCGGTGTAAACGAGGCGCTCTACCAACTGAGCTAATCGCCCTTCGCGTCTTGCAGATCATGTCCGCCGCGTCGGTGGCCGTGATCTATTAGGATCGGAAAAAAACCGCAAGGGCTTTTATGAAGTTTTTTTGTTTTTTTTGCTTTTTGTGTGGATAGGCCCCATCTGGACGGCCGTGTTTCAGCCCCGAAAAGCCTGATTCCTAGGGCTTTGAGCCGGATATGCAGATTTTTCCGCTGATTGCCTCTAAATGACGGCAGGGCAGGCTGCGGCGCTTACCTATCTGACGCTGACCTCTTTTTGCGCGAATCCATCTCTGCGACGCGTGTCACTAAAGGACTGAAAGCGGGCGACGCTGAACATGATCCACGCAATGGCGTTTCGAACCGTTCGGCAGATCGCAGAGATTCGCTTCAGGAAGCAGATCTGGATGCCTGTGGAAAACTATGCGGGTCTTTGCGAAAAAAAAGCGTTGAGCGAAAATGCCGGGAAACCGGGCATCTACGGAAGTTTGTGAATGCAAAATGCACAAGCTTATTCTTTTGTCGTGAAACTTGCTTGACACTCAAACACGAACGCCTTAGTTAGCCGCTCAACGAACTGCAGAGGCAAGTTCGTAAGGCGGGTTTCGGCCAGTCTTTTAAGGAATGTGCGGGTGTAGCTCAGTTGGTTAGAGTGCCGGCCTGTCACGCCGGAGGTCGCGGGTTCGAGCCCCGTCACTCGCGCCATTCCTTCCTCGAAGTCTACGGATCTGAAAGATCCTTAAAATGCGCGGGTGTAGCTCAGTTGGTTAGAGTGCCGGCCTGTCACGCCGGAGGTCGCGGGTTCGAGCCCCGTCACTCGCGCCATTTTATTCTCCTCCAGATCAATCGTAAGACTTTGCAAGGTTCCCAAGGGTATTTTTGCCTTTTGTCAGCTCAGTCGAAAAGCTTCAACTATGTTGCTTTTGGCTTCGCTCCATTCGCTGACTGCATCCTTTTGTCACATTGCATTTCCCGCCAAATTTCTTGTCAATCACGCTCAAGTCTCCATGGAATTTTTCGCCATTTTTTTGTTCCATTGTGGACAAAAATTTGCGACGATTTGGCATGATGCGCAAAATGGATATTGTCTAATCGATTGAAGCGGTTAGCAGTATCTTTAGGGTTTTTTGTGCATATAATGGGGCAAGAGAATTTGGTGTCCAAGTCACGATTGGCTTGAAATGGCACTTAATCTCTTGCAGAGAGAGCGTGGCTGCGATAACCACAGCGGCGTTGCAACATATTTCGGCCCTATGGATTCCACTGACCATAACGGCATGCTCGACGCTCGGTCGGGCAAGGAAGAGACAATGACTGAACTCCTCAGTTCCTACATTCCGATCGCAATCTTCATTGGTATCGCGCTTGTCATCGGTTTGGCGCTGTTGATTGCGCCTTTCGCTGTTGCCTACAAGAACCCCGATCCGGAAAAGCTATCCGCTTTCGAGTGCGGCTTTAATGCGTTTGATGATGCGCGCATGAAGTTCGATATTCGGTTCTATCTGGTGTCGATCCTGTTTATCATCTTCGACCTTGAAGTCGCTTTCCTGTTCCCGTGGGCAGTGTCCTTCGGTGAAATCGGTTGGTTCGGTTTCTGGTCCATGATGGTATTCCTGGGTGTTCTCACCATCGGCTTTATTTATGAATGGAAGAAGGGGGCACTGGAATGGGCGTAGTTCAAAACGACACGCTTGTCGCACCTAAGCCCAGGGGTATTATCGATCCCGCCACAGGCAAGCCTGTTGGCAGTGATGATGGTTACTTTACTGAAATCAACGACGAGCTTGCCGACAAGGGCTTTCTCGTTACATCCACGGACGAACTCATCACTTGGGCCCGTACCGGCTCCTTGATGTGGATGCAGTTCGGTCTGGCATGCTGTGCTGTCGAAGGTCTCATGCAGGCTTCCGGTCCACGTTATGACATGGAGCGCTTTGGTGTTGCTCCACGCGCTTCGCCGCGCCAGTCTGACGTTATGATCGTAGCCGGTACGCTGACCAACAAGATGGCGCCTGCGCTCCGCAAGGTCTATGACCAGATGCCTGAGCCTCGTTACGTTATTTCGATGGGCTCCTGCGCAAATGGTGGCGGGTATTACCACTACTCTTATTCCGTGGTGCGTGGCTGTGACCGCGTGGTGCCGGTCGATATTTACGTGCCGGGCTGTCCCCCCACGGCAGAAGCACTGCTTTACGGCGTGCTGCTGCTGCAAAAGAAGATCCGGCGTACCGGTACGATCGAGCGTTAAGGGCAGAGGACAGAGAAGCAATGAGCGAAGCTCTTAACGATCTTGCCGCCTACATCAATGAAGCGCGCGGTTCCCTGCTGGAATCGTCGGCCATTGCCTATGGCGAACTGACGTTGAACACGACGCCGGAGCGCATCATCGCGCTTCTGACATTCCTGCGCGATGACGTGCAGTGCGGTTTTGTGAACATCATCGATATCTGTGGCGTTGACTGGCCGACACGCGAGAAGCGTTTCGACGTTGTCTATCATCTGCTATCGCCGCGCCAGAACTTGCGTGTTCGCGTCAAGCTCCAGGTCGCCGAAGACGAAGCCGTTTCATCGGCCACGTCAGTCTTTATTGGTGCGGAGTGGTTCGAGCGCGAAGCTTGGGACATGTATGGCATTCCGTTTGAAGGCCATTCGGACCTGCGCCGCATTCTGACCGATTACGGCTTTGAAGGTCATCCGCTGCGCAAGGATTTTCCGCTCACGGGCTTTGTGGAAGTGCGCTATGACGATGTTCTGAAGCGCGTTCTTTACGAGCCAGTCGAGCTGAAGCAGGAATTCCGCAATTTCGACTTTCTCTCCCCTTGGGAAGGAACAGATTATGTTCTTCCGGGCGATGAAAAGGCAAAGCCATGACAGAGCATAATGTCCGCAATTTTACGATCAACTTCGGCCCGGAACACCCGTCTGCGCACGGCGTGTTGCGTCTCGTTCTTGAACTCGACGGCGAAGTCGTTGAGCGCGTTGATCCGCATATTGGCCTGTTGCATCGCGGCACGGAAAAGCTGATCGAAAGCAAGACCTATCTTCAGGCACTGCCTTACTTCGACCGGCTGGATTACGTCGCGCCTATGAACCAGGAGCATGCTTTCGCGCTTGCCGTCGAGAAGCTGCTGGGTCTTGAGATCCCGATGCGCGGCCAGTTGATCCGCGTTCTTTTCTCGGAAATCGGCCGTATTCTGTCGCACATCATGAACGTCACGACCCAGGCTATGGACGTTGGCGCCATGACGCCGCCGGTCTGGGGCTTTGAAGAGCGCGAAAAGCTCATGGTGTTTTACGAGCGGGCTTCCGGCGCACGTCTCCATGCTGCCTATTTCCGTCCGGGTGGCGTTCACCAGGACCTGCCGCCAGAGCTTGTCGATGATATCGGCAAGTGGTGCGATCCCTTCATCACGTTCCTTGACAATGTCGAGGGTCTGTTGACCGAGAACCGCATCTACAAGCAGCGTAACGTCGATATTGGCGTCGTGTCGCTTGAAGATGCATTTGCATGGGGCTTTACAGGTGTCATGGTTCGCGGCTCAGGCGCTGCATGGGATTTGCGTCGCGCACAGCCTTACGAGTGCTATTCCGATCTCGAATTCGACATTCCTGTGGGCAAGAACGGCGATTGCTATGACCGTTATTTGATCCGCATGCAGGAAATGCGCGAATCGATCAAGATCATGAAGCAGTGCGTCGAGCTTTTGCAGGGCAAGCACCGTGTGGGCGCCGTGTCATCGCTCGATGGCAAGGTTGTTCCGCCAAAGCGTGGCGAGATGAAGCGTTCGATGGAAGCGCTCATCCACCACTTCAAACTTTACACTGAAGGCTATCACGTTCCCGCCGGCGAAGTGTATGCAGCGGTCGAAGCGCCCAAGGGCGAGTTCGGCGTGTATGTCGTCGCCGATGGTTCCAACAAGCCTTATCGCTGCAAGATCCGCGCTCCGGGCTTTGCACATCTGGCAGCCATGGATTACCTTTGCAAAGGCCATCAGCTTGCTGACGTGACGGCTGTTCTCGGCTCTCTGGACATCGTGTTCGGGGAGGTTGACCGCTGATGAGATTGCCGCTGGCCATATCGGCTTTTGTTGCCGCGACGGCACCCGTATTCGCCCAGACGGCGGATGTGGGTGTTTCTTCGCAGGCAGGCGGCGGTTCATCTTCTGTCAAGCAACTTCTGTCACAGGGATACGAGATCAAATCATCTCTTCCCAATGGCGGAAAATTTATTGTGTTCATGCAAAAAGACAAAACGGCCTATGCCTGCGAATTCGTCACGGTGACGAGATCGCGGTGCGAGTCGTTAAACTGATGGGGCGTGAGGTAGTATGTCCGTTCGTCGACTAGCCGAAGACCAGTTCCAGCCCGCAGGGTTCGCGTTTAACGCGGACAATAGCGCGTGGGCGGAAAAAACGATCCAGAAGTATCCTCAGGGACGCCAGCAGTCAGCGGTCATTCCGTTGCTGATGCGCGCTCAGGAGCAGGATGGCTGGGTCACCCGCGCCTGCATCGAGAAGATCGCCGACATGTTGGATATGGCCTATATCCGCGTGCTTGAGGTTGCGACTTTCTATACGCAGTTCCAGCTGAAACCAGTTGGTACCCGTGCGCATATTCAGGTCTGCGGCACAACGCCCTGCATGCTGCGCGGCTCTGAAGCGCTGATGGATGTCTGTCGCCACAAAATCCACCATGATCCGCTCACGCCCAATGAAAGCGGTACGCTTTCGTGGGAAGAAGTGGAATGTCAGGGTGCCTGCGTCAACGCGCCTATGGTCATCATCTTCAAGGATGCCTATGAGGACCTGACGCCGGAGAGGCTGGAAGAAATTATTGATACATTTGAGGCAGGCAAGGGCGATACCGTCAAGCCAGGTCCGCAGATCGACCGCCATCTGTCCGCTCCGATCGGTGGTCTCACCACCTTGACGGAAGAGACAAAGCCGGATCGTTCTAACCTCGACAAGCCAGCGGAATCGCCAGCTGCTGACGCCGCAGCGCCAACGCCGCCTTCCAATGCTGCAAAGCCGAAAACCGACGCGCCGGAGACTGATCCGAAGCTCAAGACACCCGTAACGGACCCGAAGGCAGCAGAGGCGAACGTCAAGGCTGTCGAGAAGGAAAACTCCGGCAAGAAGCCGCAGTGAGAGGTCAAGCATGTTAAAAGATCAGGATCGCATCTTTACCAATCTCTACGGCCTCAAGGACACCTCTCTGAAAGGCGTTCTTGCGCGCGGACATTGGGATGGCACCAAGCAGATCATCGAAAAGGGCCGTGACTGGATCATCAACGAAATGAAGGCGTCCGGCCTTCGTGGTCGTGGTGGTGCGGGCTTCCCGACTGGCCTCAAATGGTCCTTCATGCCCAAGGAGAGCGATGGCCGTCCACACTATCTCGTGGTCAATGCCGACGAATCTGAGCCAGGCACCTGCAAGGATCGCGAAATCCTGCGCCACGATCCGCACACGCTGATCGAAGGCTGCGTGATCGCCGGTTTCGCCATGGGCGCGCATACTGCTTATATTTATGTTCGCGGTGAGTATATGCGCGAACGCGAAGCGCTTCAGGCAGCAATCGACGAGTGCTACGATGCCGGTCTGCTGGGCACAAACAACAAGAACGGCTGGGATTTCGATATCTACGTCCACCATGGCGCAGGTGCATATATCTGTGGCGAGGAAACGGCACTGCTCGAAAGCCTTGAAGGCAAGAAGGGCCAGCCGCGCCTTAAGCCTCCATTCCCGGCCAATATGGGCCTCTACGGCTGCCCGACGACGGTCAACAATGTCGAGTCCATCGCCGTTGCCCCGACAATCTTACGTCGTGGCGCGTCCTGGTTCTCCTCCATTGGCCGCCCGAACAATGTTGGCACGAAATTGTTCATGGTTTCAGGTCACGTCGAGCGTCCCTGCACCTTCGAAGATGCTTTGGGCCTTTCGTTCAAAGAACTGATCGAGCGTCACTGTGGTGGCATTCGTGGCGGATGGGATAATCTTCTCGGCGTCATTCCAGGCGGCGCATCGTGCCCCATCGTTCGCGGTGAGGACATGAAGGATGCCATCATGGATTTCGATGGCATGCGTGAAGTGAAGTCGTCCTTCGGCACCGGCGGCATGATCGTCATGGACAAGTCCACCGACGTCATCAAGGCCATTGCCCGCATCGCGGCGTTCTTCAAGCATGAAAGCTGTGGCCAGTGCACCCCTTGCCGCGAAGGCACGGGCTGGATGTGGCGCGTGCTGGAACGCATGGTCAAGGGCAACGCGCAGAAGCGTGAAATCGACATGCTGTTTGAAGTCACCAAGCAAATCGAAGGCCACACCATCTGTGCGCTCGGCGATGCTGCTGCATGGCCAGTTCAGGCATTGATTCGCAATTTCCGTCCGGAAATCGAAAAGCGGATCGACGAATATACCTACAGGGCCATGGATGACGGCGCTGTGCTTGAGGCTGCCGAGTAACACCGGCCAAAGTAACGCCCGAAGGGTGTTGCGAGAGGCGGGGATCGGGTGTACCGGTCCCTTATATCGTTAAAGCGTCTTGCGGATTTTGAGTCTGCTCGATGTCATCAGGATTTGTTGCGGAACGCATCAGACGGTGCGGGACGGACAGGCAACAGGACGTAAGTAGGACCATGACAAAGCTCAAGGTTGACGGTAAAGAGATCGAAGTCCCAGATCATTTCACGCTGTTGCAGGCGTGTGAGGAGGCTGGTGCCGAAGTTCCTCGCTTTTGTTTCCACGAGCGTTTGTCGGTCGCGGGCAATTGCCGCATGTGTCTCATCGAGGTGAAGGGCGGGCCGCCAAAGCCTGCGGCATCTTGCGCTATGGGCGTGCGCGATATTCGCGGTGGCCCCAATGGCGAACTGCCAGAAGTTTTCACCAATACGCCTATGGTCAAGAAGGCCCGCGAAGGCGTGATGGAATTTCTTCTCATCAACCATCCGCTCGATTGTCCCATCTGCGACCAGGGTGGCGAATGCGACCTTCAGGACCAGGCCATGGCCTTTGGTATTCCTGGCTCGCGTTACTCTGAAAACAAGCGCGCCGTTGAGGACAAGTACATCGGGCCGCTCGTCAAAACGGTCATGAACCGCTGCATTCACTGCACGCGCTGCGTTCGTTTCACCACGGAAGTTGCTGGCATTTCCGAACTCGGCCTCATCGGCCGTGGCGAAGATGCTGAAATCACGACGTATCTTGAGCAGGCGATGACGTCTGAGCTTCAGGGCAACGTTGTCGATCTTTGCCCGGTTGGTGCGCTGACATCAAAGCCATTCGCCTTCACCGCCCGTCCATGGGAACTCGGCAAGACCGAAACCATCGACGTGATGGATGCCCTTGGTTCTGCGATCCGTGTGGATACCCGTGGCCGCGAAGTCATGCGCGTCATGCCGCGTGTCAACGAGGCGATCAACGAAGAGTGGATTTCCGACAAGAGCCGCTTCATCTGGGATGGCTTGAAAACGCAGCGTCTCGACAAGCCTTACGTCCGCAAGGGTGGCCGCTTGCAGCCCGCCACATGGGGGGAGGCTTTTGGTGCGATCAAGGCCGCTATGGCTTCGACATCGGGCGAAAAGATCGGCGCAATTGCTGGCGATCTGTCCACAGTCGAGGAAATGTTTGCGCTGAAGTCGCTGTTGGCGTCTCTCGGCTCCACAAACGTCGACTGCCGTCAGGATGGCGCAGCCCTTGATCCATCGCTGGGTCGCGCGAGCTACCTGTTCAACGCCACGATCGAAGGCATCGAGAATGCCGACGCTCTCCTCATCATCGGCTCGAACCCGCGTTTCGAAGGTGCCGTTCTCAACGCGCGCATCCGCAAGCGCTGGCGTCGCGGCGGTTTCCCAATTGGTGTGATCGGCGAAGCTGGCGAATTGCGTTATGATTACGAATATCTCGGCTCTGGAACGGATACTTTGTCTGATCTGGTCAGCGGTGGACATAGCTTCATCGAAAAGCTGAAGGCCGCGAAGAACCCGCTCATCATTGTAGGGCAGGGTGCCTTGTCACGCGAAGATGGTGCGGCTGTTCTAGGCGCTGCGGCAAAGCTCGCCGTTTCCGTAGGCGCTGTATCTGCTGAGTGGAACGGCTTCTCTGTTCTTCACACGGCTGCTGCTCGCGTTGGTGGTCTGGACATTGGTTTCGTTCCTGCAGACAAGTCTGCCAACGCAGCGTCCATCGTTGCATCTTCGGAGGTTCTTTTCCTTCTTGGTGCAGATGAGATCGACCTCTCTGCCAAGGCAGCAAAGCTCACCGTTTACATCGGGTCGCATGGTGACGCTGGCGCAATGGCTGCCGATGTCATTCTGCCTGGTGCTGCCTATACCGAAAAATCAGGTATCTGGGTCAACACCGAAGGTCGCGTCCAGATGGGCAATCGCGCCGGTTTTGCACCTGGTGAAGCCCGTGAAGACTGGGCGATCCTGCGTGCGCTTTCCGATGTTCTCGGCAAGAAGCTGCCATTCGATTCGCTTTCGGTACTGCGCGCTCAGCTGTACATTGCGCATCCGCATTTTGCTGATGCTGATGAGATTGCTGTCGCCAACGGGGCGGATCTCGAGGCGCTGGCGGCAAAGGCTGGAACTTTGTCCAAGGCGGGTTTTGCTTCGCCGGTTAAGGACTTTTATTTGACGAACCCGATTGCGAGAGCGTCTGCCGTCATGGCCGAGTGTTCCGCATTGGCCCGCAACAACTTCAAGGCTGCGGCAGAGTAAGGGTAGGGGATTATGGACTCGTTTTTCTGGAGCTACGTCTGGCCAGCGCTGATTATTGTCGGCCAGTCTCTGCTGCTTCTCGTTTTGCTGTTGGTGTCGATCGCCTTCCTTCTTCTCGCAGACCGTAAGATCTGGGCTGCCGTACAGTTGCGCCGTGGTCCCAACGTTGTTGGTCCTTTCGGTCTCTTCCAGTCGTTCGCCGACCTTTTGAAGTTCATTCTGAAAGAGCCGGTCATCCCATCGGGCGCCAACAAGGCAGTGTTCCTGCTGGCTCCGCTGGTTGCCGTGACGCTGGCGCTGGCAACTTACGCCGTCATCCCGTTTGCGGATGGTTGGGTGATTGCCAATATCAATGTCGGCATTCTCTACATCTTCGCGATCTCGTCGCTCGAAGTCTATGGCATCATCATGGGTGGCTGGGCGTCGAACTCGAAATATCCTTTCCTCGGCGCGCTTCGTTCTGCCGCACAGATGGTGTCCTACGAAGTCTCCATCGGCCTCGTTATTGTCACCGTTCTGCTCTGCGTTGGTTCGTTGAACCTAACAGATATCGTCAATGCTCAGCACACAGGCATCGGCACATCGCTTGGCCTGCCATCATCCTTCCTGGACTGGCACTGGTTGCCGCTGTTCCCTATGTTCATCATCTTCTTCATCTCGTCCCTGGCGGAAACAAACCGTCCACCGTTCGATTTGCCGGAAGCTGAATCGGAACTTGTCGCGGGTCACATGGTGGAGTATGGCTCCACTCCGTACATGATGTTCATGTTGGGGGAGTATGCTGCCATTGTTCTGATGTGCTGCCTGACGACCATCCTTTTCCTTGGTGGCTGGCTGCCGATCGTCGATGTGTGGTTCCTCAACTGGGTACCGGGTATCATCTGGTTCATCCTCAAGGGCGGCATGGTCTTCTTCATGTTCGGCTTGGTGAAGGCATTCGTCCCACGTTACCGCTATGACCAGTTGATGCGTCTTGGTTGGAAGGTCTTCCTGCCTCTGTCACTCGCCATGGTTATTATTGTTGCATTCGTACTCAAGCTGACGGGGGGGGCATAAGATGTCCGCAGTCCACGCTTGCAGATTTGGAGGTTGAGATGGCCAGTCTTTCACAAGCCGTCAATTCGCTGTTCCTCAAGGAATTCGTAGGCGCGTTCTTCTTGACGATGCGCCACTTCTTCAAACAGAAGGCAACGGTGAACTATCCATTCGAAAAAGGCCCGGTCAGCCCGCGCTTTCGCGGTGAGCATGCACTTCGTCGTTATCCCAATGGCGAAGAACGCTGCATCGCTTGCAAGCTGTGCGAAGCGATCTGTCCTGCCCAGGCGATAACCATCGAAGCAGGCCCGCGCCGCAACGATGGCACGCGCCGCACGGTTCGTTACGATATCGACATGGTAAAGTGCATTTATTGCGGCTTCTGCCAGGAAGCGTGCCCGGTTGATGCGATCGTTGAAGGTCCAAATTTCGAATTCGCAACAGAGACCCGCGAGGAGCTGTATTTCGACAAGCAGCGGCTTCTCGATAATGGCGACCGCTGGGAACGCGAAATCGCTCGCAACCTTGCTCTGGATGCGCCTTACCGTTAAGGCACATCCTTGTTTCGAAGCGTTGCTTTGAAGTGGGTAAAACAGTCACTGCCTGTCGGTTTTCGCTGACGGGAATAAAACGGGCATACGGCTTTTCGGCCGTGTTTGTCCGGTGAGGACAAAAAGGCACCAACATGGGTCTGCACGCTGTATTCTTTTACATATTCGCCTTCGTCGCAGTTGCGTCCGCGTTTATGGTCATCGCTTCGAAGAACCCCGTTCATTCGGTGTTGTTCCTCATCCTGACATTCTTCAACGCGGCAGCGCTCTTCCTTCTGACGGGGGCAGAATTCCTAGCCATGATCCTGCTGGTCGTTTATGTCGGCGCTGTGGCGGTGCTGTTCCTCTTCGTCGTCATGATGCTCGATGTGGATTTCGCCGAACTTCGCTCCGGCGTTCTGCAATATGCGCCTATCGGTGCGCTTGTGGGCATCATCCTGGCGGCAGAGCTGATCATCGTGGTCGGTGGCAGCGTGCTCAATCCGCAGGCAGCGAAATCCATCACCATGCCGATCCCGAACCCCGCAGAGCGCGCCAATACGGCAGCACTCGGTGACGTGCTCTACACCAACTACGTTTACTTCTTCCAGTTGGCCGGTCTGGTGCTGCTGGTTGCGATGATCGGCGCAATTGTGCTGACACTTCGCCACCGCACAGATATCAAGCGGCAGGATATTGCCACCCAGGTCGGTCGCGATCCCAAGACCGCTGTCACGACCGTCAAGGTCAAGCCGGGTCAGGGCATCTAAGGCGCGAACGGATCCAAGGAAAACATATTATGGAAATCGGTCTTTCCCATTACCTCACGGTCAGCGCGGTCCTCTTCACGATCGGCATCTTCGGTATCTTTTTGAACCGTAAGAACGTCATCGTTATCCTGATGTCGATCGAACTGATCCTGCTTGCGGTTAACCTCAACATGGTCGCGTTCTCGTCCTTCCTGAACGATATTGTTGGCCAGGTTTTTGCGCTGTTCATTCTGACTGTTGCTGCTGCGGAAGCCGCCATCGGTCTTGCAATACTCGTTGTCTTCTATCGCAACCGCGGTTCCATTGCCGTGGAAGACGTCAATATGATGAAGGGCTGATAAGGCTATGATCTACAAAGCTATCGTCTTTCTTCCGCTGATCGGCTTCCTGATCGCTGGCCTTTTCGGCCGCTCCATCGGCGCCAAGGCTTCGGAATATGTCACCACCGGCCTGATGATCGTCGTCGCGATCTTGTCGTGGATCGTCTTCTTCGATGTCGCGCTTCTGAGCCATGAAGCCGGCGAAGTCATCAAGGTCACTGTGCTGCGCTGGATCCAGTCCGGTGGCATAGACGTCGAATGGGCGTTCCGCATCGATACCTTGACGGCTGTGATGTTCGTCGTCGTCAACACCGTGTCGACCCTGGTTCACCTGTACTCCATCGGGTACATGCACCACGATCCGCACCGTCCGCGCTTCTTTGCCTATCTGTCGCTCTTCACTTTCGCCATGCTCATGCTGGTTACATCTGATAATCTGTTGCAGATGTTCTTCGGCTGGGAAGGCGTTGGTCTGGCGTCGTACCTGCTGATCGGCTTCTGGTTCAAGAAGCCGTCTGCTTCGGCTGCGGCCATGAAGGCCTTCATCGTCAACCGCGTCGGCGACTTCGGCTTCATTCTCGGCATTTCCGGTCTCTTCGTGTTGTTCGGTTCGGTGAACTTCGAAACCATCTTTGCTGCCGCAGGCACCTACCTGCCTGCCGATGGCGCGGCGTCCACCGATGTTGTCATCAACCTGTTTGGCATGCAGCTGGACAAGGCCAACGCGCTGACAGGCGTTTGCCTTCTGCTCTTTATGGGCTCGATGGGTAAGTCTGCACAGTTCCTGCTGCACACTTGGTTGCCCGACGCGATGGAAGGCCCGACACCTGTTTCGGCACTCATTCACGCTGCAACAATGGTCACGGCCGGTGTGTTCCTTGTCGCACGCATGTCGCCGATCTTTGAACTGTCGCCAGATGCACTGACCTTCGTTACTCTGATTGGCGCGATCACCGCCTTCTTTGCGGCGACTGTGGGTCTTGTTCAGAACGATATCAAGCGTGTCATCGCTTATTCGACCTGTTCGCAGCTCGGTTACATGTTTGTTGCGCTCGGCGTTGGTGCCTATGGTGCTGCGGTGTTCCATCTCTTCACGCACGCCTTCTTCAAAGCGTTGCTGTTCCTTTGCGCAGGCTCCGTCATTCACGCGGTGGATGGAGAGCAGGACATGCGTCACATGGGCGGTCTGCGCAAGCACATCCCCATCACGTTCTGGACGATGACGATCGGCACACTGGCGCTCACTGGCGTTGGTATTCCGGGCACCATGTTCGGTTTCGCAGGCTTCTTCTCCAAGGATGTGATCATCGAATCCGCCTATGCATCGCACAATGCGGTCGCAGGCTTCGCCTTCACGCTTCTGGTTATCGCCGCGCTGTTTACCAGCTTCTATTCCTGGCGCCTGGCATTCATGACGTTCTTCGGCAAGCCGCGCGCGTCTGCTGATGTCATGCACCATGTCCATGAATCGCCGATGGTCATGCTGATTCCACTGTTCATTCTGACTGTTGGTGCAATCTTCGCGGGCGTCGCCTTCGAAGGCCACTTCTTCGGCCATGAATATGCAGAATTCTGGAAGGGCGCCCTGTTTACGCTTCCGTCCAATGAGATTCTGGAGGAGTTCCACCACGTGCCTCTGTGGGTCAAGTGGAGCCCGTTCTTCACGATGGCACTTGGTTTTGTGACGGCCTGGTACATGTATATCAAGTCGCCTGAGACGCCGAAGCGTCTGGCAAAGACCCACCATGGCCTTTACCAGTTCCTGCTCAACAAGTGGTACTTTGACGAACTTTATGATTTCCTCTTTGTTCGTTCCGCTAAGGCGTTCGGTCGCTTCCTGTGGAAAAAGGGCGATGTCGCTGTCATCGACCACTACGGACCTAACGGTATTGCCGCACGCGTGGCTGATGTGACCAACCGCGTCGTTCGTCTGCAATCCGGTTACCTCTATCATTATGCCTTCGCGATGCTGATCGGCATTGCCGGGCTTGTCACCTGGATGATGCTCGGGAGTGCCCTCTGATGACCGATTGGCCTATTCTTTCAACGGTCACCTTTTTGCCGCTCGTCGGCGTGGTGCTCTTGCTTCTGACGAATGCGAATGGTCCCTTCGGCCGCCGCAACGTCCTCAATGTATCGCTGCTGACGACTGTATTTACCTTCGTCGTATCTCTGTTCATCTGGATCGGTTTCGACAATTCGAACCCGGGCTTCCAGATGATCGAGAAGCATGCCTGGTTCGGTGATCTCGCTGCCTATCATCTGGGCGTCGATGGCATCTCGATGCTCTTTGTGATCCTGACGACATTCCTGATGCCCTTTTGCATTCTGGCCAGCTGGAATTCGATTGAGAAGCGTATCAAGGAATACATGATCGCCTTCCTGCTTTTGGAAGTCGTGATGATCGGCGTTTTTGTCGCGCTGGATACGGTTCTGTTTTACGTGTTCTTCGAAGCGACTCTGATACCGATGTTCATCATCATCGGCGTCTGGGGCGGCAAGGATCGCGTCTACGCATCCTATAAGTTCTTCCTCTATACGCTTCTCGGCTCGGTTCTGACGATGCTCGCGATCATGGCGATGTACTGGCAGGCTGGCACCACGGATATGACGTTGCTGTTGAAGCACGGCTTTCCGGCTGGCATGCAGACGTGGCTCTGGCTTGCCTGTTTCGCAGCCTTTGCGGTGAAGATGCCGATGTGGCCTGTCCACACCTGGCTTCCGGATGCCCACGTTCAGGCACCGACCGCTGGTTCCGTCATTCTGGCGGGTGTCATGCTGAAGCTTGGCGGTTATGGTTTCATCCGCTTCTCGCTTTCCATGTTCCCGATTGCATCGGATTACTTCGCGCCGTTCGTCTTCACTCTGTCTGTCATCGCCATCATCTACACCTCCCTGGTTGCGATGATGCAGGACGACATCAAGAAGCTGATCGCCTATTCGTCTGTTGCCCATATGGGTTACGTTACGATGGGTATCTTTGCGGCCAATGTTCAGGGCGTGCAGGGTGCGATCTTCCAGATGCTGTCGCATGGTATCGTCTCGGGCGCGCTTTTCCTTTGCGTAGGCGTGGTCTATGACCGGCTGCACACCCGCGAGATTTCCGCTTACGGCGGTCTCGTCAACAACATGCCGAAATATGCGGTTGCCTTCATGGTCTTCACCATGGCCAATGTCGGTCTGCCGGGCACATCAGGCTTCGTGGGTGAATTCCTGACCATCATCGGCGTGTTCCGGGCCAATACCTGGGTCGCACTGTTTGCCGCAACTGGCGTCATCCTTTCTGCGTCTTATGCGCTGTGGCTCTACCGCCGCGTCATCTTCGGTGCGCTGGAGAAGGAAAGCCTGAAGGCCATGCTCGACCTTTCGACACGCGAAAAGCTTATGCTGTATCCGCTGGTGGCGCTGACGATCTTCTTCGGCGTCTATCCGGCACCGGTTTTTGATGCTACGGCAGCGTCGGTGGACCTTTTGATCAATAATTATACGGCCGCATTGCAGGCAGCGCAGAATGTTGCGCTTTCTCTGAACTGACGACAGGACCCGTAGGACATGACCGCTGAAATTCTTTTTGCCAGTCTGCGCATTGCGACGCCCGAGCTGATCCTTGCGGTCGGCGCTCTGGTGCTGCTCATGATTGGGGTCTTTTCCGGGGACAAGTCGACCAACACGGTTACGGGACTTGCCGTAGCATTGCTGGTCGCCGTTGGTCTGTGGATCATCTTTGCACCGGCGAATGGCTTAGCCTTCGGCGGTGTTTATGTGGCCGATGCCTTCGGCAATTTCATGAAGATCCTGGCACTGATCGGTGCCATTGTCGCCATGATCCTGTCTGTCGGCCATAGCCGGGTCGAGCCTATCGGGCGCTTCGAATTCCCGGTGTTGCTGGTTCTTGCAACGCTCGGCATCCTCCTGATGATTTCGGCCAATAACCTGATCTCGCTCTACATGGCGCTGGAGCTCCAGTCGCTTGCGCTCTACGTCATCTGTGCCATCAACCGCGAAAGCCTGCGCTCCACAGAGGCGGGTCTGAAGTACTTCGTCCTGGGTGCACTGTCTTCCGGTATGTTGCTCTACGGCATGTCGCTGGTCTATGGCTTCACCGGCAATACCGGCTTCAATGAAATTGCGGCCGTTCTCTCGTCTGAGACACGCTCGCTCGGTCTCGTCTTCGGTCTGGTCTTCGTGCTTGCTGGTCTTGCATTCAAGATTTCTGCGGTTCCATTCCACATGTGGACGCCCGATGTTTATGAGGGTGCACCAACGACCGTTACGGCCTTCCTGGCTGCTGCGCCAAAGGTCGGCGCGATGGCTATCCTGGTCCGTATCGTGATTGATGCGTTCCAGCCTGTCTTTGCGGATTGGCAGCAGATCGTCGTTTTCATCTCGATCGCGTCCATGCTGCTCGGTGCCTTCGCGGCAATTGGCCAGCGCAACATCAAGCGTCTGATGGCCTATTCCTCCATCAGTCATATGGGTTATGCGCTTGTTGGCCTAGCGGCTGGCAGCGAGGCTGGCGTTGCTGGCGTGCTGCTTTACATGGCGGTTTACATGGGCATGACGCTTGGTACCTTCGCCTGCATTCTTGCCATGCGCCGCAAGGACATTGGCAATGTCGAAGACATCAATGATCTCGCAGGCCTTGCGTCGTCCAATCCGATCATGGCGCTGGTCATGACCATCATGATGTTCTCGCTCGCAGGCATTCCGCCGCTGGCCGGCTTCTTCGGAAAATACTATGTGTTCCTGGCAGCCATCGAAGCACATCTTTATCCGCTGGCCGTCATCGGTGTTATCGCTTCGGTTGTCGGTGCCTATTACTATCTGCGCATCGTCAAGGTCATGTGGTTTGATGAAGCCAAGGGTGGCTTTGAAAAGGCAGCGATTGAACTGCGTGTCGTTTACGCGCTCTCTGGCCTCTTTGTGCTCGGCTTCATTCTCTTCGGCGGTATGCTGGGCAACGCGGTAAGCGCTGCAGCAAAGACGTTCTTTTGAGCGACACACGCATGAAAACGGGCCGGGTGTCATTGGATGACTTCCGGCACGAGGCGGTGGCGGAAACGTCATCAACCAATATAGAGTGTTTTGCCCGGGCAAGGGCAGGTGATGGCGGCAATCTCTGGATTACCGCCATCCGGCAGACCGGCGGGCGCGGCCGCCGAGGCAGACCATGGGTGTCAGAGCCCGGCAATCTCTATGCCTCCCTTCTTCTCATTGATGCGGCTCCCATGGAGCATATTGGCTCTCTGCCGCTGGCCTTCGCGCTGGCGGTTTATCGTGCTGTGGGCTCGGTGCTACCAGTTGGGTCTGCACGACTCGAGATTAAATGGCCGAACGATATTCTCATTGGCCGGAAGAAAACCTGCGGCATTTTGATGGAAGCGGAGACATTGCCGGATGGGCGCTCAGCGCTCGTCATTGGCATCGGCATCAATATCGCCCATATGCCCGCAGATCCGGCTTATCCCGTTACGCGCCTTGGTGAACACGGTGCAACATGCGGCCCGGATGAGCTTTTTGCCCATCTTTTCCGTGAGGCGGCGCATATCTTGCAGATGTGGAACCGTGGGCAGGGCGTGGCAGATGTCATGCGCCAGTGGCGTGCTGCGGCCTGTGGCATCGGAGAGCCGATCACAGTCAATTTGCCGGATCGTTCTATCCACGGGCGTTTTGCCGGAATTGATGATAAGGGTTTTCTGCTGCTGGAAGAAGATGGCGGTCCTACCCGCGCCATCGCCGCTGGCGACGTGTTTTTCGGTTGAACTGCACGGTGCGTTAAAGCGCCGAGGTTCGACATTGTAATCTGGAGCATTCCTGCTGCTCGGTAAATGCAGGGCGCCCGCTTGGCCACGCATCGGCCATCTCGGTGTGATTGATGAAAACCGATGCTTATCGCTTCGCTCTCACACGTCCTTGCACGTGGCGGTGCCAGGCATGATTGGACGAACACAGTAATGACGACAAAAGACGAATTCGTATTCCTGCCGCTGGGCGGCGTCGGCGAAATTGGCATGAACCTGGCGCTCTATGGCTATGGTCCGGCGTCCAAGCGTCAGTGGATCATGGTGGATTGCGGCGTAACCTTTGCCGGGCTTGACCTGCCAGGCATCGATCTCGTGCTGCCCGATATCAGCTTCATCGAAGCGCAGCTTGCAAATCTCAAGGCCATCATCATCACGCACGCGCATGAAGACCACTATGGTGCGCTGAATGATCTCTGGCCTAGCCTCAAAGTGCCGGTCTACGCATCGGGATTCACCGCTGGCATGCTGGAAGCCAAGCGCAACTATGAGGGGACCCGCGCCGAGATTCCCATCACGCCGTTCAAGGCGGGTGATCGTATCAATGTCGGTCCATTCGAGATCGAAGCTGTCGGCGTCAACCACTCCATTCCTGAGCCGATGTCGCTCGTCATCCGCACGCCGCTCGGCAATGCCGTGCATACGGGCGACTGGAAGATAGACCACGCGCCATCGCTCGGACCGTTTACCGATGAAGCACGCTTCCGAGCCATCGGTGAAGAAGGCGTTCTGGCCATGATGTGCGATAGCACCAACGCGCTGCGCGATGGTGTCTCTCCTTCCGAAGAGCAGGTCTCCGAAGGTCTGCGTCAGATCATCGAAAATGCCGAGGGTCGCGTCGCGGTCACCACCTTCTCGTCCAATGTCGGGCGCATTCGCTCGATTGCGCAGGCGGCAGAACGTGCGGGGCGTGAAGTATTGCTGCTCGGCAGTTCGCTAAAGCGGGTGGTCAATGTTTCGCAGGATCTCGGCATCATGGAAGGCATCAAGCCTTTCCTCGCGGAAGACGAATTCGGTTATATTCCGCGCAACAAGGTCGTCATTATCCTGACCGGCTCTCAGGGCGAAGCGCGTGCGGCGCTTGCAAAGCTTTCTCGCGATGAGATGCGTAATGTTGCCTTGGCTGCTGGCGATACGGTGGTGTTTTCATCCCGCGCCATTCCAGGCAATGAAAAAGGCATTCAGGACATCAAGAATGGCCTGATCGAGCAGGGCGTTCACATCATCACGGATAATGAAGCGTTGGTTCACGTGTCCGGCCACCCACGCCGCAGCGAAATCTTGCAGATGTATGAGTGGGTCAAGCCGCAGATTCTGGTTCCGGTCCATGGTGAAGCCGCGCATTTGGTGGCGCAGAAGGAGCTGGCAGAGCAGGCTGGCATCGGACAGGTTCCGAAGGTCCGGAACGGCAACATCCTGCGTCTCGCTCCCGGTCCTGCTGAGGTTATCGATGATGCGCCGCATGGCCGTATCTTCAAGGATGGCCGTTTGCTAGGCGATTTCGAAGCAATGGGCATTGGCGATCGTCGCAAGCTCTCCTTCGCCGGTCACGTCTCCATCAATGTCCTGCTGGACAGCCGCTATGATTTCCTGGGCGATCCCGATGTTATTCCATTCGGCCTGCCGGAATTCGATGATGAAGGCGAAGCCATGGAAGACACGCTCTATGACGCCGTGCTGGGTGCGGTCGAAAGCATTCCGAGGGCGCGCCGCAAGGATTTGAATATGGTGCAGGAATCGGTGCGTCGTGCCGTTCGCGCCGCCGCCAATCAGGTCTGGGGCAAGAAGCCCATCGTCACGGTGTTCGTCACCAAGGTTTAAGGTTGGTCGCAGCTATTTGGAAGGGTAAGCATGCTTGGTCGTATCAACCATATCGCAATTGCCGTGCCGGATCTGGCTGCGGCAGTTTCCACCTATCGTGACACGCTGGGGGCTGCGGTTTCGCAGTCCCAGCCTTTGCCGGAACATGGCGTGAAGGTTGTGTTCGTAGAGCTTCCCAATACCAAGGTGGAATTGCTGGAACCGTTGGGTGAAAAATCGCCCATTGCGGCGTTTCTCGAAAAGAACCCATCGGGCGGAATGCACCATATCTGCTATGAAGTGGAAGATATCATCGCCGCGCGCGATCACCTCAAGGCAGAGGGTGCGCGTGTGTTAGGGGATGGAGAGCCGAAGATCGGCGCCCACGGAAAGCCGGTGCTTTTTCTTCACCCGAAGGATTTTTTCGGTACATTGATAGAGCTTGAACAGATCTGAAACCCAAAGCGGGTTTGATCTGAATCGGTAAAGGCGTCAGACGACGCAGGGGGATGAGTGCATGCAGTGGATTTCGGCCTTTGCCGTCTTTTTCATCGTCTGGTGGACCATCCTGTTCGTGGTCCTGCCAATTGGACTGCGCACACAGTCTGACGACGGCAATGTTGCGCTCGGCACCGTTGCCAGTGCACCCGCCCGCTTTCGCGGTGGGAAGATCGTTCTGCTGACAACACTGATTTCTCTGGCAGTCTGTGCAATCTGGTATGCGGTCACCTGGTATTTCGGCTTCACCATGGATGACTTGCCACGCATTATCCCGGTTTATGACTGATTTCTGTCATCGCGCTGTCATGTAGAGACGGCATACAGCCTCACACAGCTAAACTGCAAATTGACAATCACAGATTTGCCTTGATTAATTGCCCCGATTTGCTGCGTTGGCAAAAAAGCAAAAAAAAACAAGGCTTTTCAGCCTTGTTTTTCAGTTTCGCGTGATCTGTAACCGTTGCCGGGGCAGCGAATGAACGCGCCTAAGATCTCATCCTCCCAAGACTGACCGCGAAATAGACAAGAATTTAAACTCCCTGCCTCTTTTGTGAGCTGAAACTAGCCCAAACATTAGACCTTGTCATCCGATTTTTTTGTAAATTTGTTACAGTCGGCAAAAAAATCCTCCTGGCGCGATATGTCGCATGTACGGGGCAAAATTATTCCTCCTGTGGCCGATCAGAGGCGAAATCTGTCTAAAAGCTGTCGTAAAACTGACACGAATTGGGTTTGTCAGGGGCTTTTGCAGGGCTGAAATTCCGTTTTTTCAACATGTGTGTACGATCTCTTGAAAACGCTGGCAGAACTCGGAGTTTGGTGGCGTCAAGACCTTGGTGTGCGGGTTTCCTTCTGGTTCGGAAACCGCTATGTACGGCGCAAATATCCCGTTATTCCGGCGATTCCCGCGTAAATGCGAGGCTTCGTCACAAAATGGAATCCACCATGCGTCTCAGCCGTTATTTTTTGCCCATACTCAAGGAAAACCCCAAGGAAGCCGAGATTGTCTCGCACCGCCTTATGTTGCGTGCGGGCATGGTTCGCCAGCAAAGCCAGGGCATCTACTCCTGGCTGCCGCTTGGCAAGCGCGTTCTGGATAAGGTCAACAAGATCGTGCGGGAAGAGCAGGATCGCTCCGGCGCCATCGAACTTCTGATGCCGACGCTTCAGACAGCGGAGTTGTGGCAGGAAAGCGGTCGCTACGATGATTACGGCAAGGAAATGCTGCGCATCAAGGACCGTCAGGATCGTCAGATGCTTTACGGCCCGACCAATGAAGAGATGATCACGGACATCTTCCGGTCCTATGTGAAGTCCTACAAGACCCTGCCGCTGAACCTCTATCACATTCAGCTCAAGTTCCGTGACGAGGTGCGTCCGCGTTTCGGCACGATGCGCTCGCGTGAATTCCTGATGAAGGATGCCTATTCCTTCGATCTGACCAAGGAAGACGCGATCCATTCTTATAACAAGATGTTCACGGCTTACCTGCGCACCTTCTCTCGTCTTGGCCTGCGCGCCATTCCGATGCGGGCTGATACCGGCCCGATTGGCGGCAATCACAGCCATGAATTCATCATTCTGGCCGATACGGGCGAGTCCGAGGTATTCTGCCACAAGAGCTTCCTAGATCGTGGCATTCCGTCTGACGATACGAATTTTGACGATGTCGATGGCTTGCAGGGCGTCTTCAACGAGTGGACAACTGACTACGCCGCGACATCTGAAATGCATGATGAAGCCGCATTCAACGCCATTCCCGAAGGCGAGCGTCTTTCGGCGCGCGGTATCGAAGTCGGTCACATCTTCTATTTCGGCACGAAATATTCCGAGCCGATGGGTGCGAAAGTGCAGGGGCCAGATGGGAAGGAACACCTTGTCCACATGGGTTCCTATGGCATTGGCCCTACACGCCTTGTTCCCGCCATCATTGAAGCATCGCATGATGAGAACGGAATCATCTGGCCAGAATCGGTTGCTCCGTTCGATGTCGTCATTATCAACATGAAGGCTGGAGATGCCTCGTGTGATGCAGCGTGTGAGAAGCTGTATTATTCGCTGAGCAACGCCGGCAAGGATGTTCTCTACGACGACACGGACGATCGCGCTGGCCAGAAATTTGCGACGGCTGACCTCATCGGCGTGCCGATGCAGATCATCGTCGGTCCACGCAGCGTCGCGGCTGGTGAAGTTGAAGTTAAGACCCGCAAGACCGGCGCACGCGAAACCGTGACCGTTGAAGCGGCAATGAACAGGGTACTTGGCTGAGAAGCCAACAAGGAGAAGACATGGCAAAAGCCGAGGCTGATACCGGTGCAGGCCCATCCGCAAAGGACCAAGGCGCCCGGCCATTTTCGGCCTTCGAGCGCATGGTGGCTTGGCGCTACCTGCGCTCGCGCCGCAAGGAAGCGTTTATCTCCGTCATCGCAGGGTTTTCCTTCGTCGGCATCATGCTCGGCGTTGCGACGCTGATCATCGTCATGGCGGTTATGAACGGTTTCCGCACTGAGCTGATTTCACGTATTCTCGGCATCAACGGCCATATGATCGTGCAGCCCATCGATGCGCCCTTGAAAGACTATGACGAGCTGACGAAGAAATTCGCCGCTGTTCCTGGCGTCACCATGGCGCTGCCATTGGTGGAAGGCCAGACGCTCGCATCCGGTCGCGGCGGTGCTGGCAGTGGTGCGCTGGTGCGCGGTGTGCGCGTCGAAGACATCGAAAAGATCAAGGAAGTCTCCGGCAACATCAAGGTCGGAGATCTCGTCGGCTTCATGTCAGGGCAGGGCGTCCTCGTCGGCTCCCGCCTTGCATCATCTCTCGGTGTTACCGCTGGCGACCAGATTACGCTGATATCACCAGAGGGTGACGTGACGCCGATGGGTGTTAATCCGCGCGTCAAATCCTATACGATCGCTGGCGTCTTCGAAATCGGCATGTCCGAATATGATGCCTCGATGATCTACATGCCGCTGTCTGAAGCGCAGCTCTATTTCAACGCTGAAGGCATCGTCCAGTCCATCGAACTCTTCGTCACCCACCCGGATAATGTGGATGGAATCAGGCCGTTGGTGGAAACGGCGGCTGGACGGCAGGTCTATATCACCGACTGGAGACAGCGAAACCAGACGTTCTTCTCCGCCCTTCAGGTAGAGCGGAATGTCATGTTCATGATCCTGACACTCATCGTGCTGGTGGCGGCGCTTAACATCATTTCCGGCCTCATCATGCTGGTGAAGGATAAGGGCAGCGACATCGCTATCCTGCGCACCATGGGTGCCAGCGCAGGCTCCATCATGCGGATTTTCTTCATGACGGGCGCGGCCATCGGTATTGTTGGCACATTCGCGGGCGTCGGCCTTGGCGTCCTCGTCTGTCTCAACGTGGAATCGATCCGGCAGTTCTTCTCTTGGATTTCGGGCACGGTTCTGTTTGACCCGCAGCTTTATTTCCTCAGCCAGCTTCCGGCAGAAATGGAATTCAGCGAGACGATGACCGTGGTCATCATGGCGCTGACACTGTCATTTCTGGCAACGATCTTTCCGGCCTGGCGGGCCTCCAAGCTCGACCCGGTTCAGGCCCTGCGTTACGAATAAGGACCGCATCATACAATGGCACAGAAAACAGCGTTGCGGCTCAAGGGCGTGGAACGGACTTACGGACAGGGCGAACACAGCCTTTCCATTTTGAAGAATGCTGATCTTGAGCTGAAAAGCGGAGAGATTGTCGCGCTGGTCGCACCATCGGGCACGGGCAAATCCACCCTGCTGCATCTGGCTGGCCTTCTGGAACACCCGGATGCTGGCGAGGTTTCCATCAATGGCAGGCTTTGCGATAATCTTTCAGACGAAGAGCGCACATCCATCCGCCGCAGCGATATCGGCTTCGTTTACCAGTTCCACCACCTCCTGCCGGAATTCACTGCGCTTGAGAATATCATGATGCCGCAGCTCATCTCCGGTCTGCCGCATGCTGAAGCCAAGGAGCGCGCCAGCGCGCTTCTGGATTATATGCGCATCGGCCATCGCGGCGATCACCGTCCATCGGAACTGTCGGGTGGCGAGCAACAGCGCGTGGCAATTGCCCGTGCGGTCGCCAACGCTCCACTTCTGCTTCTGGCTGATGAACCGACCGGCAACCTCGACCCGGAAACGGCCTCCTATGTGTTCGGTGCCTTGGAGGCGCTGGTCCGCCAGTCAGGTCTCGCAGCCCTCATCGCCACGCATAACCACGAGCTTGCTGGCCGCATGGACCGCCGCGTCACATTGAGCGAAGGCAAGATCGTCGAGTTCTGACGCACCCGACTGCTCCATAGTCTATCGTTACAACAGGCATATCCGCAGAAACCGGATGTGCCTGTTGGCGTTTGTGGCGTTGAATTTCCCGGGCTGCGACATCTGATCGCTTCTGCTGCACCTGCGCACTATCCAAATTCACTGACGGCCCGAAGGGGGAACCCCCGCGACTCGCGATGCGTTCATATTACGAGAGTCGAAAAAGACGTTGACATCAGAACTAAATGGGAACAAAGTTAGAACATAGAGAGTATGGAGAGACAAATGACTGACATCATCCGTGACATTGCTGCATTCGCTTCCATCGCCGTCTTCGTTGCCAGCTTCGGTGTCATCCTCACTTCCATGTGAAGTGTGACTGTCGTTTCCGTTAGAAATGACGTGTAAACCTTGTCCGTGCCTGTAGACTCTGGTCGAGGAAAAGCCGAAAATCCCGTGACTCAGAATGACGGGATTTTACGAGATGGGCGATATTACAGTCACCGGCGCAGACGCTGGAAAAGACATGCAGACGCCCGGCTTCGTGCACTTGCGGGTTCACTCCGCTTACTCGCTGCTCGAGGGCGCCTTGCCCTTGAAAAAGATCATGTCCAAGGCTGTGGGCGATGGTCAGCCTGCCATTGCCATTACCGATACCAACAATCTGTTTGTCGCTCTCGAGTTTTCCGAAAAGGCTCGTGACGAAGGTCTCCAGCCGATCATCGGTTGCCAGATGTCCATCGACCTGCAGGATGCCGCTGATGACAAGCGTGGCAATAACAGCCTTGCAAAATTGCCAGCCATCGTCGTTCTGGCGGCGGACGCCAAAGGCTATGAGCGTCTCGTTGACCTCATCAGCCGTGCCTATCTCGATGGAGAGGACACCGGCCCTTCTGTCTGCATCACGAAAGAATGGTTGGATCAGGGGGATAATTCCGGGCTGATCGTTCTCAGCGGTGCATCCGGCGGGCCTATCGACATGGCGCTGAGAGAGGGCCATCTGAGCCAGGCCACAAAACGCCTGTTGACCTTGAAAGAGCTTTTCGGTGATCGCTTCTACATCGAACTGCAGCGACAGGGTAATTTTGACCGCGCCCACGAACGGCGCATGGTCGCGCTGGCCTATGAGCATGACCTGCCTTTGGTTGCTACCAACGAGGCGTTCTTTCCATCGCGTGCCGATTATGACGCCCATGATGCGCTGATGGCGGTTGCCCACAATGCCATCGTGTCTGATGACACACGCTTTCGCCTGACGCCCGATCATTATCTCAAAAGCCGCGAAGAGATGATGGCGCTGTTCGCCGATCTTCCCGAAGCGCTTGAGAACACAATCGAGATCGCGCAGCGGTGCTCCTATGTGCTGAAGAAGCGCGGGCCGATCCTGCCGCGCTTTACCGGCGCGAGTGATGATCCTGACGAGGCTGATCGTGCGGAAGGGGCGGAGTTGCGCCGTCAGGCCGTCGAGGGTCTTGAGCACAGACTGTCAGCGCTCGGCATGGCGCCGGGCTATACCGAACAGGAATATCGCGACCGGCTGGATTTCGAACTCGGCGTTATCGAGCGCATGAAGTTTCCGGGCTACTTCCTCATCGTTGCCGACTTCATCAAATGGGCCAAGCTGCAGGATATCCCCGTCGGCCCCGGCCGTGGTTCGGGTGCGGGCTCGCTGGTTGCCTATGCGCTGACCATTACCGACGTCGATCCGCTTCGTTTCTCGCTTCTGTTCGAACGCTTCTTGAACCCTGAACGCGTATCCATGCCCGACTTCGATATCGACTTCTGTCAGGATCGCCGCGAAGAAGTCATTCGCTACGTTCAGAAAAAATATGGCCGCGAACAGGTGGCGCAGATCATTACCTTCGGTTCGTTGCAGGCCCGCGCGGCGCTGCGCGATGTCGGTCGCGTGCTGGAAATGCCCTATGGGCAGGTCGACCGCATCTGCAAGCTGGTGCCCAACAACCCGGCCAATCCGACGCCTCTGTCCAAAGCCATCGAGGAAGAGCCGCGCTTTCAGGAAGAGGCGGACAAGGAGCCCGTGGTCGCCCGCCTTCTGGATATCGCCCAGAAGATCGAGGGGCTTTACCGCCACGCCTCCACCCACGCCGCCGGTATCGTCATCGGAGACCGCCCGCTTTCCAAGCTGGTGCCGATGTATCGTGATCCGCGCTCGGACATGCCGGTCACCCAGTTCAACATGAAATGGGTGGAAAGCGCCGGTCTCGTCAAATTCGACTTCTTGGGTCTGAAGACGCTCACCGTTTTGAAAGTCGCGGTAGATTTCGTCGCGCGCAAGGGCATCAAGGTTGATCTGGCCGCCATTCCGCTTGAGGACGAGAAAACCTACGAGATGCTGTCGCGCGGTGAAACCATCGGCGTGTTTCAGGTGGAAAGTGCGGGTATGCGCAAGGCGCTGATCGGCATGCGGCCTGACTGCATCGAGGATATCATTGCGCTTGTGGCGCTTTATCGCCCGGGTCCGATGGAAAATATCCCGGTTTATAACGCCCGTAAGCACGGCGAAGAAGAGATCGAGTCGATCCACCCGACCATCGATTATCTGCTGAAGGAAACCCAGGGCGTTATCGTCTATCAGGAACAGGTGATGCAGATCGCCCAGGTTCTGTCCGGCTATTCGCTTGGTGAAGCCGACCTTCTGCGCCGCGCCATGGGTAAGAAGATCAAGGAGGAGATGGACCAGCAGCGCGAGCGTTTTGTCGAAGGCGCGATGCGCAACGACGTATCCAAGGCGCAGTCCAACACCATTTTCGATCTTCTGGCGAAGTTCGCCAATTACGGCTTCAACAAATCCCACGCCGCAGCCTATGCCATCGTCTCTTACCAGACGGCCTATATGAAGGCGCATTATCCGGTCGAGTTTCTGGCGGCATCCATGACGTTGGATATGGCCAATACGGAAAAGGTCAATGACTTCCGTCAGGATGCGGGCCGCATGGGCATTGAGATTGTCGCGCCATCGGTGCAGACGTCTCACCGCCGTTTCGAGCCGGGCGAAAACCGCATCTATTATTCGCTGGCTGCGCTGAAAGGCGTGGGCGAAGGCGCGGTGGACCATATTGTCGAAGTGCGCGGCGAGACGCCATTTGCAAGCCTTGAAGATTTCTGCCTGCGCATTGATCCCAAGCAGGTTAACCGCCGCGTTCTGGAAAGCCTTATCAATGCCGGTGCTTTCGATTGCTTTGGCCGGGACCGCGCCGAACTGATCGGCGGGCTGGACCGTATCATCGGTTACGCCCAACTGGCGCAAAGCCGGCGCGTCAGCGGCCAGCACGATATGTTCGGTTCAGGCGGGGCGAGTGGACCGGAAAAGCTGGTGCTGCCAGCATTCCAGCCATGGCTTGCCTCGGAAAAGCTGCTGCGCGAATATCAGGTTCTCGGCTTTTATCTCACCGCGCATCCGCTGGATACGTACCGCGCCATTCTGGATAAGCTGCGCGTGCAAAACATCGCCGATTTTACCGCTTCGGTGAAACAGGGCGCGACTGCCGGTCGCTTGGCTGGCACCGTCACCGGCAAGCAGGAGCGCAAAACCAGAACCGGTAACAAGATGGGTATCATTACCTTCTCGGATGCGTCCGGCCAGTATGAGGCCGTGCTGTTTTCCGAAGGTCTTGCTCAGTACCGGGATCTGCTGGAGGTCGGAAAGTCGCTTGTCATCACCGTTCAGGCTGAAGAGCGCCCTGAGGGCATCGGCTTGCGCATTCAGACGGCGCAATCGCTGGAAGAACGCTCGGTGCAGATGCAGAAAGCACTGCGGGTTTATCTGCGCGATTCAGGTCCTATGAAGACGCTGGCGCATCACCTCAACCGGGGCGATGGTGCGGTGTATTTCGTGTTGATCAAAGACGACGGGCAGCGCGAGATTGAACTCGAGCTGCCCGGAAAGTATCGCATCTCACCTGAGATTGGCGCGGCATTCCGCTCCGCACCCGGTGTGGTGGATGTCGAGCTAATCTGACGCTTAAAACAGTCGCGTATAGGGGTAGGCGTAGCCGCCCCGGTCAACAAAGCCCTGTCGTGAAAGGCATGCTCTAACCGCGACAGTGTGATAGGTTGATGTGGTGTATGCCGCCCCGCGTGGCGGTGTGCTGGCTTCTGCTGTGCATTTCATCACGGCGCGATCAAAAATGTCCAATATGATCGGATCGCTCGTCACGTCAGGGCCCGCATAGACCCTATAGTTTTGCGGCGCTTCCGCCGCTGATACGCAGGCGAGGCCAAGAAGGGCTGCGGCGATATATTTGAAGTTCATCTGCTGGCTCTCCACGTTGTCATGTCGAGCCATTGCAACGCCTGCCACTCCACTTCGTTCCAGCAGCGCGTGTTGGGTGTCAGATCGGCCCGTCGCGGGTCAGGGTAATGAAATCGGTGCCCTTACCAGTCTCCAGCCCGTGGCTCAGATCTGCGACGGTGATGGAACTGCCGGTCGTAAGGTTAGCCTCAAGCTCTGCGCGGATTGAAACTGGAATTTCGAGACGATCGAGCACCGCCTTAAGTGGGTTCGGCAGGCCGGGCGCATCCGCCACATTTATGCCGAGGCGCCTGCGTGCAGCCGTGGGAAGATGGTTTTCCAGCGTCAGCCCGTTCCACTTCGCCTTGTCGCCATCCATATCGATCACCTCGAAGAAGTGAGTGCCCAGCGCAACATGGGGGTCCTTGATGTGAATGGGTGCTTCAAACAACGGCTGAAAATCCCTGCGCACCATGATCTGCCCGTTGGGTGCTGCCTCCGCGCCCGCAGACTCATAAAGCGCATCGATGAATTCGTCGCTCAAAAGCGGGCCTGTCGTCTTGATGTTCTTCCAGCGTTTGAAGCCATTCACAGCGCTAATCGTCATCTGCCCCGAATAGCCATCTGCTACGCCCGCATCGAAGCCGATAGCGGTTAGAAGACGTTGTACGTCGATGATTTTCTCACGCTCGCCACGGCGGGTGATGAGAACGCGAAGCGGCGAAAGGTTGGTCGGCCTTGATGCTTTGGGTTTCACCGAGCTTGTTGTCTCGTAGACAGCCACCTCAACCAGCTTCAGTGACGCATCGAAGTTTGAGGGCCGAAGTTCCACATCAGACAGCATCAGCCCTTTGTCAGGCGTGCTGTGCGGCTGGGGAAGGGCAGGGTGCTCTATGGCGCGTGGCACGACGTCGGCATCCGATATGATCACATGCACACCACGCGCCGTCATGCCGAACAGGTTCTTTGCGAATTTCGCTGGCAGGCGAACGCAGCCATGAGAGGCGGGATAATTAGGCACATGCCCCTCATGCAGCGCAATGCCGGACCATGTCAGCCGCTGCATGAAGGGCATGGGCGCGGCGGAGTAGATGTTGGATGCGTGATATTTCCGCTTGTCGAGAATAGAGAAGACGCCGCTCGGCGTCTCATGACCGGTCTTGCCGGAAGAGACCTTCGATGTCGCAACCAACGCGCCGCCATCATAAAGAGACAGCGTCTGCTCGCTCTTGGAAATAATGACCTGCAAGCTGCGCGTATCACCCGCCAAGGCCGTCTGCACCAGCAGGGAGGTGGAAAGGAGACATGCTCCGACAAAGGCACGCAACATCATGTGTCACTCCAACGCATTACAAATCATGGCTTTTCGGAAAAGACATGGGGGAGCCTGACAACCGGCCAAACCGTGCGCGGCGTCTTGATGCGCAACCATAACGGTCGGAATTTAAGGAAACTTTTAAATAGTCATCACGCCTGCGTGTCGGCTGATTATTTTTTGGTGCCGAATGTATAACCTGTTTCAACAGTACCCTTGCCAAACTTGTCGCGCAGCTTGTCCATCGCAGCCTCCGCTGCCGCCCGCCGTCCGGCATTGATATCAACGAGGTCAGGCGGGTCAGCCAGATCCGCCTTGCAAAGGTCGGTCACACCAATGCCGATCAGGCGGAACTTCGTACCGTCAGTTTCCTTTTCCAGAAGCGAAATCCCGGTGCGGAAAATCCTGTCCGCCAGTTGCGTCGGGTCTTCCAGCCGCTTGTTGCGGGTGCGGGATTTGAAGTCGGACGTTTTCATTTTCAAGACGACCGTATGGCCCGCCACCTCGTTCTTCTTCAATCGCCACGCCACTTTTTCCGAGAGCGACCTCAAAATGGAAACTAGCTCGTCATGTCGGGATATGTCGTTGAAAAACGTCGTTTCGGCGGAAACGCTTTTGGCAGGATCATTGATGTGCACATCGCGGTCATCAATACCCCGGGAAAGGCGATAAAGACGCTGCCCCATACTGCCGTAGCGGCGCATCAGTCCGCCTTCGTCCATCTGCTGCAACTGTGCGATGGTGCGGATGCCATCCGCTTCCAGCGTTGCGGCAAATGCCTTGCCCACACCCCATATGGTTGTCACCGGGCGGGGACCAAGAAACTCCACCGCCTCCTGTTCCCCGATCACCGAAAAGCCGCGTGGCTTTTGCAGGTCCGACGCTACCTTTGCCAGAAACTTGCAATAGGAAAGGCCGACGGAGACAGAGATGCCGATTTCCTTCTCAACCCGGCGGGCAAAACCCGCCAACACCCGGGCAGGCGGGTCGTGGTGCAAGCGCTCGGTGCCGGAAAGGTCCAGAAACGCTTCATCGATGGAAACGGGCTGCACCAGTGGCGTCAGATCCTCCATCAAGCTTCGGATCTGTTTTCCGACACGGCTGTATTTCTCCATGTCAGGCCGCACGACCACGGCCTGCGGGCAGGCCTCCAGCGCCTTGAACATGGGCATGGCAGAGCGCACACCGTGAATGCGGGCGATATAGCAGGCCGTGGAGACGACGCCGCGCTTGCCGCCGCCTATAATCACCGGCTTGTCTGCCAGCTCGGGGTTGTCGCGCTTTTCCACGGAGGCGTAAAACGCATCGCAATCGATGTGGGCGATGGAGAGATCGTAGAGTTCTGCGTGATAGACGAGGCGAGGGCTGCCGCATCGCAGGCAACGCCTTGTGCCCACCGGCTGGCCAGCCAAGCAGTCACGGCAGAAACCGGGATCGTAGTGCGAAGGTATTGCGGCCATGGCTCGAAACAAAGAGTGAACGTTTCGCACCATAGTATGTTATAGGTATAGTCTCAAGAGATGGAGAGACGTGTCTGGCTTAAAACTCGCCTGATCCCAGCCCCGGTCCGGAGAACTTATGCCACGCCGCTTCCACATCTTCGGGCTTTGTGCCTGTCGCCTCGCAAAACGCCATGAGGTCCGGTTCGTGGCTCATCAGAAAGTCCACGAGGCCCGCCAGAAAACCGGGATCGTTGACGGCCTGTCGCAGCATGTTGGGCTGCAAGCCGGTGAGAGCCAGAAATCGTGCAAGCATATCCGGCTCGCTGGCAAGCCAGCCAAGTATGGCAACCGCCGTTTCTTGACTGTCTTTGGGCGCGCGCCCGCTGTTTTTTGTTTCGTGCAACATTTGTTTACTGAAGTTACCTATTTCTCAACCAAATCCCCATAGCGTGCATGCTTCGGGGACAATGGAATCGCTTCTCAGGCACACTATATGTCTACGAACTGGTTTCAAAGTGAAACAAGGACTGATCGCATGCCCAAACAGGTCATGATAGTTGAAGACAATGAGCTGAATATGAAGCTCTTTCGCGACCTGATCGAGGCGTCTGGTTATACAACCATCCAGACCCGCAATGGCATGGAAGCACTTGAACTGGCACGCAAGCACCGGCCTGACCTCATTCTCATGGACATTCAGTTGCCGGAAGTCTCCGGACTGGAAGTGACCAAATGGCTGAAGGAAGATGACGAGTTGCACGTCATTCCCGTCATCGCCGTCACTGCTTTCGCCATGAAGGGTGATGAGGAGCGTATCCGCCAGGGTGGATGCGAAGCCTATGTTTCAAAACCCATTTCAGTGCCAAAATTTATTGAGACAATCAAAACATATCTGGGCGACGTTTAAGTCAGGGCTGGGCAAATGACTGCGAGAATTCTGGTCGTCGATGACATTCCAACCAACGTAAAGCTTCTTGAAGCGAGGCTTTCAGCGGAATATTTTGACGTCCTGTGTGCAGATAATGGCGCGCGCGCTTTGGCCATTTGCCAGACAGAGCAGGTGGATATCATTCTTCTTGATATCATGATGCCGGATATGGACGGCTTCGAGGTTTGCGAGCGGCTGAAGGCGAACCCTGTTACGGCGCATATCCCCGTGGTCATGGTCACCGCCCTCGACCAGCCCGCAGATCGCGTGCGCGGTCTGAAAGCCGGTGCCGATGATTTTCTGACAAAGCCCGTCAACGATCTGCAATTGATATCCCGCGTCAAAAGCCTCGTGCGCCTGAAAACCATGAGCGACGAGTTACGCGCCCGCGCGCAGACTGCCCAGAACATCAATGCCGGTGATCCGATTTCCGAAAGCGCCCAGATCGAAAAGCCGGGCCGTGTCCTGTTGATCGATGAGCGGCCAAGCTCGCAGGAACGCATCATCAAGGCTCTCAAGCCCGTCGCTGAGGTTTTCGCTATCAGCGAACCGGCAGCGGCCCTGTTTGAGGCGGCCGAGAATGACTACGAAATGGTCATCGTCAATTCGAACTTCGAGAATTTCGATCCGCTGCGCCTTTGCTCGCAGCTGCGCTCTTTGGAGCGCACACGCTTCCTTCCGCTGCTTCTGGTCACGGAGCAGGGCGATGAGGCCATGATCGTCCGCGGCCTTGAACTGGGTATCAACGACTATATCGTTCGCCCCATTGACCCCAATGAGCTCGTGGCGCGCACGCTGACGCAGATCAAGCGCAAGCGCTTCAACACGAAGCTGCGGGAAAATCTCGACCAGACCATCGAAATGGCCGTGATAGACGCTCTCACGGGGCTCAACAATCGCCGTTACCTCGACAACCACCTCAAGGTGTTGTTCACCCGCGCCGCCGCACGCCAGCGCCCCCTGTCCGTCTGCATTACGGATATAGACCGATTCAAGGACGTGAACGACACCTACGGCCATGATGCGGGTGACGAGGTACTGCGGGAATTTGCCTCAAGACTGCGTTCGACCGTGCGTGGCGCGGATCTGGCCTGCCGGTACGGCGGTGAAGAATTCGTCGTGGTCATGCCAGATACGCCTGTCGATATGGCCGCTGCCGTCGCTGAGCGACTGCGCTCCATCATCGAAGGCGCGCCGTTTACGCTGCGTTCAGGCCGCGAGCTGCACATCACAGCATCGCTTGGCATAGCGACGAATGCGCTATCGGTGGAAACGCCGGAGGCGCTCATGCGGCAGGCGGATATGGCGCTCTATGAGGCAAAGACTGCCGGGCGCAACCGGGTCGTCGCTTCTGCCGCTTGATTGGCTTTCAACTCCTCACACCAACCAAAGCCCGGTTTTCATCTGGCCACAACTGGTGAGGGGAGCAATTTTTGCTTGTTGCCAGTATAATTAAATCTCTCTGTTTAAGATCAAGCTGTTTGATCTGAATGTTAATAATACTTACTGTGCGTTGTAATGCTAAAATTCGGTAGAAATTCCGTATCATCCTGGGATATTTAACCATATCCAGAGACAACACGGCGATTTGATTAATAATTTGTTGATTTAGTTCGAGTGTTACGCGATAGTCCACTCATAAAACAACTATCTTCACTTGCAGCCAACTTATCCCGCTGCAATCATGACGATAGATCGGTAATTTGGACATCTGCTTTTCTTCAGGGAAAGCTTATATGCTTCAGTTACCCCATGGTGCTCAGGTCCGCCGCATTCCTGGGTCTTGGGGTTGGTCGACCGGTGATGCTTTGAATGGTTCCTCGTACTGTCATTGCTGTCCCGGTCGACCCACTTTTCTCTCTCATCGCCCACATACACTCTCTCTCCTTATAACGCTCGGCTCGTGGCTCGTGTCGCGTTTCCGTATGCGCCCGCATCTGACGGGCGCCCTGAAGTGCTGTGCTGGGCTGTAAAAGGGCAGGCGCGGTGGGCAATATGCGCCCAACAAAAAACGCGCCTCTGAGGGCGCGTTTTTGGCAGTTCATGGATAGAAGATTACTTGATCTTCGTTTCCTTGAATTCAACGTGCTTGCGTACGACTGGATCGTACTTTGTCTTCGTCATCTTGTCCGTGAATGTACGGCTGTTCTTTGTGGTGACGTAGAAAGTACCGGTGTCGGCCGTCGACAGCAGCTTGATCTTGATTGTTGTAGCTTTCGCCATGGTCGTCCTGCCTTTAACAAATAGTGAGTCCGCGGCCCTGTTGGACCCCGGCTAAATCTGGCGCGAAACTACGGATCGCGCCTGAAAAGTCAAGTCCGATTTGATCCGAAAACCGAACGCGCAATGGAAAGCACCACGTATAGCCCGAAAAACATCGCCAAAGCCCATGCAAAACCGTCTGGTCCGGCAATATCCATGGAGATACCCACCGTCTGCGGCCCGGCAATGGTACCAATGGCGTAACAGAAGATGAAGGCAGCATTGGCGGCCACAAGGTCAGAGCCGGTGAGGCGAGAGCCGAGATGAGTAAGACCCACCGTATACATGCCCGATACGCAGCCTCCCCATAGCAGCAGCATCGATGAGAGCAGCATCCAGTTATCCACCAGCAAAGGCAGCGCAAGCGTCCCTATGACGCCTGTGAGCGCCATGAGGCCCAGCAGGACGCGCCTGTCCTTGATGCGGTCTGAGAGCATGCCAATGGGGATCTGGAACGCCATGTTGCCGATGGCCATGACTGTGAGAAGCAAGGCCGCCTGTGATTCGCTGAAACCTTCGCGAGTCGCATAGACCGGGAAGAGCGAAAGCCCGCCCGCCTGCACCGAGCCGTAGACAAAAGCGGCAGCAGAGGCCATCGGCACCAGCCAGATGTAGCGGACGAAATGGTGATTGGGCTTTTCATCGAGGCTGGGGCTCTCATGGCGTGCGAGATAAATTGGAATCGCCGCCAGAAGGATGATGGCCGCCCCTAGAAGGAAAGGGGTGATTCCCTCGCTGCCTATGGCTGAAAACAGCAATGGCCCGCCCGCAAAGCCAACGGCCATGCCGGTTGCATACATGCCCAGCACCAAGCCGCGCCGTTTGGGCGGCGCTGCGGCATTGATCCAAAACTCAGAGAGGATAAACAGCATGGTGGTTGCGCCGTGGAAGACGATTCGCAGCGGAAACCACATCCAGAATGCTTCTGCGAAATAAAATCCAAGCGCGCTGATGGCGGAAACGACGACGGCCGTCATCATGGTCCGCGCAACACCGAATTCATGCGCCAGCCTGCTGGTCATGGGTGCCGCGATCATGGCTGCAACGCCCGCCATGGCGGTGTTGAGGCCGATCATCGTTGAAGAGATGCCGCGTTTCTCGAGGATGATACTCAAAAGCGGCAGCCCCAGGCCGATGGCGATGCCCACGGCGCTGATGGCGGATATGGCGGCTATGAGTGAGGGCCAGTGAATATCATCGGCGTCACTAGTCGGATGGGACATGTAGACCTTTATAGAAAGCCACGAGTAAACGTGCCGCGACGCTCAAAATATTGTCGCACCGGGCTCTCGAATTGCAATGAACGATCACCTATCACGAACTTTGTGACATCTTCGAGAACCAAGCGCGTAATGGGCGCCATGTTCACACCGGAATTGTCCTTGATGTCAAGCCATTCGAGATTTTGCAGCTCATCTGAATCTCTGGCCGCTGCCGGGTCTATGCCCACCTCATCCGTAAAACAGCAGAAAAAGCGTGTGTCATATCGCCTGATCCGGCCAGGTGGGGTGATGGCGCGTGCGACGAAGCGGAGGCAAGACAAATCAGGCCCGCCGTTTCCTTGCTCATCGCTTTGAAAACGTAAGCCCGTCTCCTCGTGCAATTCGCGCAGGGCCGCAAGCGCAAGCGCGCGTGCACGCCTCTGCGACACCGTTTTTGACGATGCGCGCATGAGGTTGTCGAGAACGATAGGGTGCAGATCGCTGGCAAAGGGCAGGGTGCTGTCTTCACGGTCGCGCTTACCGCCGGGAAAGACGTAAACGTCTGGCATGAACACATGCGCACTGGAACGCTTTCCCATCAGCACACGTATGATCTGCGTAGACCTATCCATGAGCAGGATCGACGCTGCATCTTTTGGGCGCAGATATGGCGCTTTTTCAGCGGGCTGGTCGAGCGTCACAATGGCCGGGTCCGATCAGTGAGATGAACCATCGATCTGTTCTTTTTGGGGCTCATTATCAAATCCATGCATACGCAAGGCCCACTGCCAGCCGATGACCGCGCCTTTGATCGGCTGGATCGTCAGCAGCGCGACGAGAACCGTGATAGGCACCCAGATCGCGAAGTGAACCCACATAGGCACCAGAAATACCGTATCGGTCATCATGAAGCCACCAACAGCAATGTGGCCGAGGATGGTGATGGAAATATAGGGCGGAAGATCGTCCGAGCGCTGGTGGTGCATATCAGCACCGCAAGACGCGCACTCGTCTACCGGCTTTAGCCATGCACGAAACAAATGGCCGTTGCCACAGGCCGGGCAACGGCTCAGCATGCCGCGTTTGATGGAGCGCCCGAGAGGACGAACTTCCGGCGTGCCGCCATACTGCACTGTCTGCGTCTCGATCGTCGTCATGCGCCTCATCCTTGCTTTTGCAGGCCTATCTACGTCTGCGTGGTGGTCTCGTGCCCGGTGTCGGTCCGCCGCTGCGCCGTGTCGTCTTGTGGAACGAGCGTGTCGCTGCCGGCAATTTCTTGCCTTCGCTCAACGCTTCGAACCGCAAGGCACCGGCCAGGGGCACCGCTTCTGCCAGACGCACCTGAATGGTATCGCCCAACTGGTATCCAAGTCCCGACTTTTCACCCGTCAGCGCCTGATGCGCCTCATCATAGATGTAATAGTCCCGACCCAGCGTAGATATAGGAATAAATCCGTCAGCGCCAAACTGTGGAAGCGCGACAAATAGTCCTGCCTTGGTCACGCCGCCGACTCGTCCCTCGAATTCCTCGCCCACGCGCTCCGAAAGGTGGTGCGCGATCAACCGGTTTACCGTGTCACGCTCGGCTGCCATCGCACGGCGCTCGAAGGTCGAGATTTCCGCAGCGATATCGGCAAGCGTCGCTTCTTCCTGCGGGGTGATTCCACCTTCACCTAGACCGATAGAGCCCACCAGCGCACGGTGCACGATCAGGTCGGCATACCGGCGAATTGGCGAGGTAAAGTGCGCATACTTCATCAGGTTGAGGCCGAAATGGCCGATATTGTCAGGGCTGTAGATCGCCTGGCTCTGAGAGCGCAGCACCATCTCGTTGACAATGATCTGGTGCGGCGTATCCAGCGCGCGGGCCAGAATGCCGTTGAAGGAATTGGCGCGAACCTGCCCACCCTTGACCAGCGAAAAGCCGATGGTGGTCAGAAACTCGCGCAGCACTTCCTGCTTGGCAATGGTCGGCGCGTCGTGCACGCGGTAGACCAGTGGCTGCTTTTTCAGCTCAAGCGTTTCGGCAGCGCACACATTGGCCTGGATCATCATCTCTTCGATCAGCTTATGCGCGTCGAGACGTTCAGGAACATGCACACGGTCAACCGTGCCGTCCGCTTTCAGAATGATCTTGCGTTCCGGCATATCCAGCTCAAGCGGCTGGCGGCGGTCACGGCCAATCGTCATGATCTCGTAGGCATGCCACAGGGGCCGCAGGATCGGCTCCAGCATCGGGCCGGTCTTGTCGTCGGGGTTGCCGTCGATTGCCGCCTGCGCCTGCTGGTAGGAAAGCTTGGCCGCACTCTTCATCATGATGCGATGGAACGTATGGCTGGCCTTGCGGCCTTCCTTCGAAAACACCATGCGAACCGCGATGGCCGGGCGATCCAGCCCTTCTTTCAGCGAGCAGAGGTCGTTAGAAATCCGCTCCGGCAGCATCGGCACGACGCGGTCGGGGAAGTAGACAGAATTGCCGCGCTTCAAGGCTTCGCGGTCCAGTGCTGAACCAGTGCGGACGTAATAGGATACGTCGGCAATCGCAACGGTCACGATCACGCCGTCAGGATTGTCGGGAGATGGATCAAGCTCGGCATAAACCGCGTCATCGTGGTCTTTTGCGTCAGCCGGGTCGATGGTGATGAGCGGCAGCTTGCGCCAGTCTTCGCGGTGCGCCATCGTCGCGGGCTTTGCAGCATCCGCTGCCGCCAATGCGTCGGATGGGAAAATATGCGGAATGCCATGGGCATGGATGGCGATCATCGAGATCGCCTTCTCCGATGCGACAGAGCCGACCACCGACAGAACCTTGGCGCGTGGCAGGCCATAGCGCCCGCTGTTGCGTGAGGTTTCCACCTCCACCAGATCGCCGTCCTTGGCACCACCGACGCCATCTGGATCGATGACCATTTCTTCGCCACGTCGCTCGACCGGCATCAAACGGCCACCGCCACCCGGTGTTTCCTTGAACACGCCGAGTGATGCGCCCTGACGTCTGTCGATCAGCTTGATGATGCGCGCCGTATAGGCAGGGCCACCCGGCTCTTTCGAAGGGAAAATCTTCGCCAGTACGCGGTCACCAAGACCGCCAACGGGAACCTTGCCCTTGTTGCGGTCGGCAGAGGATTGCCGGATGGTAACGGCAGGGGCTGCACCCTGATCGTCAGGCCATTCGGCAGGACGGCCAATCAGTCCGCCATCCTTGTCGCGTGTGGTGATATCAAGAACCGTCACCGGCGGCAGACCGCCCGGCTTCATCAGGGATTTGCGGCTCTTGTGCACCATGCCATCGGTCTCAAGCTCCTTGAGCAGAGCCTTGAGAATGATGCGCGTTTCACCCTTCAGCCCGAAAGCCTTGGCGATTTCGCGCTTGGAGGCCTGATCGGGATGCTCGGCGATGAATTTCAGCAGCACGTCGCGCGGCGGAACCTCACCATGGATGATGCCCGCAGACTCGAGGACTTTTTTTCCGCGACCGGTACGGCCGAAGCCATCGCCCGCCGAGCCGGATGTCTTACGCGGTGCTTTGCTCAAGATTCTGCCTTCTTCGCTTTTGGAGCAGCCTTTGGTTTGGCTGCTGTTTTCGGCTTTGCAGCCGCTTTTGGTTTCGCTGCCGCCTTAGGCTTGGCCTTGGCCTTCGTCTCGCCATCGGCGCTCTCGGCCTTGGCTGCCTTTTTAGGCGCAGCTGCTTTCTTGGCTTTCACAGGCTTGCCTGTGCTGCCGGTGCCGGTCTTGGCGATGCGCTCGGCAATCAGCACCAGCGCCTCGTCGAGCGTCACAGTGTCAGGAGCCTGCGCCTTGGGAATAGTCGCATTGACCTTGCCCCAGTTCACATAAGGCCCGTATTTGCCGTCCCGAACGGTAATCGCGCCGCCATCTGGGTGGTCGCCGAGTTCCTTCAGTGCAGCCGGTGTCGACGAACGGCCACGGCCCGGCGATGCCTTCTTTTCGGCAATCACGGTCACGGCGCGGTTCAGCCCAATGGAGAACACATCTTCGATGCTTTCCAGATTGGCGTAACCACCATCATGCAGTAGGAAGGGTCCGTAACGACCCAAGCCCGCCGAAATCATCTTGCCCGATTCCGGGTGCTGACCAATGTCACGCGGCAGGTTGATCAGCGCCAGCGCCTTCTCATGGTCGATATCTTCTGGCTTCCAGCCCTTGGGCAGCGACGAACGCTTGGCTTCCTTGCCATCGCCACGCTGAATGTAAGGTCCGAAACGGCCAGAGCGCAATGTCAGTTCTTCGCCGGTGTGCGGGTCTGCACCCAGCGCCTTCGGCTCATTGAGCGCGGCAGCATCGGCTTCCGCACCATCTGAGTTCAGCTGGCGCGTAAAGTTGCATTCCGGATAATTGGAACAGCCAACGAAGGCGCCATACTTGCCGAGCTTCAGCGAAAGGTTACCCGTTCCGCAAACCTGGCAGATGCGCGGATCGGAACCGTCTTCGCGGGTCGGGAACACCAGTGGTGCCAGAACCTCGTTCAACGCGTCCAGCACGTTGGTAACGCGCAATTCCTTGGTGTCTTCGATCTGGGCGTAGAAATCCTTCCAGAAATCGCGAAGAACCTGCTTCCAGTCCAGTTCACCCGCAGAAATCCGGTCGAGCTTTTCTTCCAGATCCGCCGTGAAATCGTATTCGACATATTTGGTGAAGAAGCTTTCTAGAAACGCCGTAACCAGCCGCCCGCGGGAGTGGGGAACCAACTTGCGCTTGTCGACAATGATATATTCACGGTCACTCAGCGTTTTCAGTGTCGCCGCATAGGTGGAAGGGCGGCCAATTCCGAGCTCTTCCATCTTCTTGATCAGTGATGCTTCCGAATAACGCGGTGGCGGCTCGGTAAAGTGTTGGCTGGCGTTGATCTTCTGCTTGGCAAGGTCTTCCCGCGCATTGATCTGCGGCAGACGGCCATCTTCATCACCGTCGTCGCTCTGTTCGCCATCTTCCTTCTGGTCGGTATAGGCAGCGATAAAGCCATCGAAACGGATGACCGAACCTACAGCGCGAAGGCCTGCGGTCTCGCCTTTGTTTTCGGCCAGAATTTCAACCGTCGTGCGCTCGATTTCAGCAGACGCCATCTGGCTGGCAATGCCGCGCTTCCACACCAGTTCGTAAAGGCGCAACTGGTCGGCATCGAGGTACTTCTTGACCTGATCGGGCGTGCGGCTGAAATCTGTTGGGCGGATTGCTTCGTGCGCTTCCTGGGCGTTCTTGGCTTTGGTGGAATAGATGCGCGCCTTTTCCGGCACATAACGCGAGCCGAACTGCTCGCCAATCGCGCCGCGGGCAGCTTCGATCGCTTCAGGTGCCATCTGCACGCCGTCGGTACGCATATAGGTAATCAAACCGACGGTTTCGCCGCCAATGTCGATACCTTCATACAGACGCTGGGCAACCTGCATGGTGCGCGAGGCGGAAAAGCCCATGCGGGAAGAGGCCGCCTGTTGCAGCGTCGATGTGGTGAAGGGAGGGCCGGGGTTGCGCTTGACGGGCTTGGCCTCAACCGTATCCACGGTGTAGGTCGCGCCGTCCAGCAGCGTCTTCAGGCGGTTCGCATCATCGCCGGTCTTGATACCTCGGCTTTGCAGGCGCTTGCCATCGGCAGACACCAGCTTTGCCTCGAAATCATCGCCACGCGGCGTCTTCAGCAGAGCGGAAATGTTCCAGTATTCTTCTGAAACGAAGCGTTCGATTTCCGATTCGCGGTCGCAGACGAGGCGCAGCGATACCGACTGTACGCGGCCAGCCGAGCGCGCACCAGGCAGCTTGCGCCACAGAACCGGGGACAGGTTGAAGCCAACGAGATAATCCAGCGCACGGCGGGCGAGATAAGCATCCACCAGCGGAATATCGATGTCACGCGGATCGGCAATCGCGTCCAGAACGGCCTTCTTGGTGATGGCGTTGAACACGACGCGCTTCACGGGCTTGTCGCCGATGACCTTCTTCTTTCTCAAGAGGTCGAGGACGTGCCAGGAAATGGCTTCACCTTCGCGGTCAGGGTCGGTTGCGAGAAACAATCCGTCCGATGCCTTCACGGCATCTGAGATTTCCTTCATGCGCTTTTGCGAGGCCGGATCGACCTCCCATGTCATTTCGAAATCCTGATCGGGAAGCACGGAGCCATCTTTGGCGGGAAGATCGCGCACGTGGCCAAACGATGCGAGCACCTTATAGCCGGAGCCGAGATACTTATTGATCGTCTTGGCTTTTGCCGGGGATTCTACGACGACGACGATAGTCATATTTTCTTCTTTCGGAACTTGCCCGTTAACATGCGCCACAGCTTTTCAGCCATCAGCGGCGCGACCTTTATTTCGACATGGACAGGTAATGCGCTTCGGTCAAGAGGCAAGCAACGTTTTTCTGCCATTACACCGTTATGCAACCTTGTGGCGACCGGATTGCATATTGCAATTCAGGATAAACAAGTTATGGTTGCCTGCATGGGGTGATGCTCTTTGGAAGACATCGCGTTTTGTCGGGTTGATCGGGGTAAACATGGGTGTGAATGCAGACAATAACAACAAGGGCAAAGACGCGCAGATACCGCCAAACATTGCTTATATCAGTCAGATGCTTTCAGAGTTGCGGTATGTCGCAAAGGTAGAGGGTGCCGACATGCTGCTTTACCTGATTGAAATGGCTTACATTGAGGCAGAAGACATTAAAACTGGTCGTCGCAAGCTCTCAGTCAGCCATATTGATCGAAACCCGCCCCTGGGAATGCCGATTTAACCTCCCCGCTATATCCAGCTCCAGAAGCACGAGATAAACAGTCGAGGCGGGCAGGCCGGTGTGGCGAATAATGTCATCCGTCTCAACCGGCGAGGGTCCGAGTGCAGATGCGATGATGCTGCGGTCATCGTCACGGGGCGGTGAAATCTCCATATCTTCGGCGCTTTCCTTGGCAATGTGCTGGAATGGCAGGGATGGCTCCATGAGTGGTCGCAGCGCGTTCAGAATGTCCGCCGCCTCCGTCACCAGCATTGCCCCATCCTTGATCAGCCGGTTGGTGCCGTGGCATCGCGCATCCAGTGGTGAGCCCGGAACCGCAAAAACCAGCCGCCCGAATTCGCCCGCCAGTCTCGCGGTAATCAGCGAACCCGAGCGGTCCGCCGCTTCCACAATCAGAACGCCCATGGAAACGCCTGCGATCAGCCGATTTCGGCGCGGAAAATCTCTGGCGCGCGGCTCCCAGCCAAACGGCATTTCACTGATGCTGGCCCCGCCATTGTCATAGATTTCATCTAGAAGCCGCAGGTTTTCAGGCGGGTAGGGCCTGTTCAGCCCACCTGCCAGCATGGCGACTGTGCCGGTGGAAAGGCTGGCAGCGTGGGCCGCCGCATCGATGCCGCGAGCAAGGCCCGAGGCAATCGTATAGCCTGCCTGGCCGCATTGGCGCGCCAGCATGGCCGCAAATTTCGAACCATTGATGGAAGAATTGCGTGATCCGACGATGCCGATGGATGGGCGAACCGCCGTGCGGCCCGATCCTTTCATGGAAATGATCGGCGGCGCGCCATCGATTTCGCGCAGTGCCGGTGGATAATCCGGCTCGCCAATGCCCACGAATCGAGCGCCAAATTGTGCGGCGGCTTCGATCTCCCGTTCAACTTCTGAAACGGAAGCAATGCGCGGGCTACGCGCCGATCCGCCCCGGCGGGAAAGATCGGGCAGGGCGTCCAGTGCCTTTTCGGCACTGCCGAAGTGGTTAATCAGTTCCCGGAACGTCACCGGACCGATATTGTCGCTGCGAATGAGCCGAAGCCAGGCAATGCGTTGCCGGTTGTTAAGCGCGATGCCGCGCTTCGTTTCGCCGTCATGCGGCATGTCTTGCCCCCATCAGGGCAAGACGCTTGCGCCTCAGCCCTTCTTCCCGATTTTACTTTCCGTCCCCGCCAGCAGCCGCTTGATGTTTTCCCGGTGCATGTACCAGGAGATCACGCTGAGCAGCGTCACCAGCAGAGCCGTCTTCTCAGGCCCTAATATCCACAATGCAACCGGAATGACAAGCATTGCAACCAGTGCGGAAAGAGATGAGTATTTTGTGATATAGGCGGTGGCGATCCAGATCGCCGCAAAGGCCAGCATCATCAACGGTGCAGCCCCCAGAAGAACGCCGATATAGACGGCAACACCCTTGCCACCCTTGAACCCCAACCACACCGGAAACAGGTGCCCGAGAAAGGCGAAGAAGCCCGCAACCAGTGAGGCCTCGTAACCCCAAAGGGCACCCGCGATCAGCACGGCTGCCGTACCCTTCAGGGCATCCAGCAGCAACGTGGCTGCTGCCAGCTTCTTGTTGCCGGTGCGCAGCACATTTGTCGCACCAATATTGCCGGAGCCGATCTTGCGAACGTCACCCAGACCGGCTGCGCGGGTCAGGATGAGCCCGAATGGGATCGAACCCAGCAGGTACCCCACCAAAGCGGCGAGCGCCAGCAATGCTGGCGCGGTTTCCCAAACAGTCAATGCGGTCATGGATGTCCCCTCAGTCCCGTCGAGTCTTTTATTGGTTGGAATAGACCAGCTTGCCTGCAACATAGGTTGCAACGGCGCGGCCGGTAAAGCGTGCATCTTCAAACGGTGTGTTCTTGGACCTCGACACCAGATTCTTTTCGGAGACCAGCCATGGCTCATCAAGATCGATCAGCGTGATATCCGCCTTCGCGCCCGGTTTCAGCGTTCCTGCGTCCAGCCCGAAGATCTGCGCGGGGCGGGTGGACAGCGCATCGATGAGGCGCATCAGCGGCACCTGATCGCTGTGGTAGAGCCGAAGAGCCGCCGCCAGCATGGTCTCAAGGCCAATGGCACCGCTTGCCGCATCCGAGAATGGCAGGCGCTTGGTGTCCACATCCTGCGGATCATGCGATGAGACGATGATATCGATGGTGCCGTCCTTCAGCGCATCCACCATGAACATGCGGTCATCTTCGGAGCGCAGCGGCGGAGACAGCTTGAAGAAGGTACGATACTCGCCAATATCGTTTTCGTTCAGCGTCAGATGATTGATGGAAATGCCGCAGGTGGCTTTCACGCCACGCGATTTGGCGTGGGCCATCGCTTCTGCCGATTCCCGCACGGAAATCTTGGCGGCGTGGTAGTTTGCGCGGGTCAGCGCCGCGATGCGCAGATCCCGTTCCAGCGGAATGATTTCTGCTTCGCGAGGAATGCCTGAAAGGCCCAGCCAGCTTGCAAACAGGCCCTCATTCATATCGCCATGGCCGATATAGGGATCACGGGTCTCCAGCGAAATCACCGCGCCCAGTTCTCGCGCATAGGTCATGGCCCGGCGCAGCACGGCGGTGTCTGGCATGGCCTTGCGACCATTGGTGAAGGCAACAGCCCCGGCTTCCCGCAGCATGCCAAACTCGGTCATTTCCTCGCCGCGCAGCCCCTTTGTCAGCGCCGCTGCCGGATAGATATTGACCAGTGCCTTGTCGCGGGCCTTCTTCTTCACGAATTCCACAAGGGCGATGTCGTCGATGACGGGGTCGGTATCCGGCATCACGATCATGCTGGTCACGCCACCTGCTGCAGCAGCGCGTGAGGCGGATTCGATGGTTTCGCGGTGTTCCGCACCCGGCTCACCCACAAACACGCGGGCATCCACCAGACCCGGTGCTGCAATCACGCCGCGGCAGTCACGGACAACAGCACCCTCGGGTGCACCCTGATTCTGCGCATCCTTGCCTGCGGCCAGAATCGTGCCGTCAGCGCCGATGATGATCGTGCCGACCTCATCCAAATTGCGGGAAGGATCGATGATGCGGACATTCTTGAGAACGGTTGCGGCGGTCATACGCGCTCTCCCTGGTTTTGCGACAGAAGAAGGGTTTCCATAACGGCCATACGCACGGCCACACCCATTTCCACCTGGCTTTCGATCACGCTCTGCGGGCCATCGGCCACTTCGGAGGCAATTTCAACGCCACGGTTCATCGGGCCGGGGTGCATCACCAGCGCGTCTTCCTTTGCGGCTTTCAGCTTTTCGGCATCCAGCCCGTAATAATGAAAATACTCGCGCACCGAAGGCACGAAGGAGCCGGACATGCGCTCGCGCTGCAGGCGCAGCATCATCACCACGTCAGCTCCAGCAAGACCTTCCTTCATGTCGTGATACACTTCAACGCTCATCTGGTTGATGCCGGAGGGCAGAAGCGTTGGCGGCGCAACCACACGCACTCGCGCACCCATCTGGTTCAGCAGAATGATGTTGGAGCGGGCAACACGCGAATGCAGCACATCTCCGCAGATCGCCACCGTCATGCCTGAAAGCGTGCCCTTGGCGCGGCGGATCGTCAGCGCGTCGAGAAGCGCCTGCGTCGGGTGTTCGTGCTGGCCATCGCCTGCATTGACCACCGAGCATGCCACCTTTTGCGCCAGAAGGGCGGCTGCACCTGCGGAAGAGTGGCGTACCACCAGCACATCTGGCCGCATGGCATTCAGCGTCATGGCCGTGTCGATCAGCGTCTCGCCCTTTTTCACGGAAGAATTGCCCACCGACATGTTCATCACGTCGGCGCCCAGCCGTTTTCCGGCCAGCTCGAAGGATGATTGCGTGCGCGTCGAGGCTTCGAAAAACAGGTTGATCTGGGTCAGCCCGCGCAGCGTCGATGTCTTCTTTTCGCGCTGGCGGCTGATTTTCACAGCCTCGTCAGCTTTGTCTAGAAGAGTGGTGATATCCTGATGGGAAAGCCCCTTGATGCCAAGCAGGTGGCGGTGGGGATAATAGACCATGGAATATGTCCTCCGGGTCACAATCGCGCCTGTCCCGGCGCTCTGGCTTTGGTTATCGGGTCTATAAAGACAGGTGGCTTTGTCGGCAAGCATGGGATAAGCCGGGGCAGACCTAATACATGCAATAAAATACGAATCCCGATATAGCGACGCGATGACGAATATGAACCGGACAGAAGAACAGCTCGCCGATTTGAACCAGCCTAGCCTCTGGTCCGGCATCAATGCCTATCGCACAGACCCGCTGATTGTGGATTTGACATCCAGTCTTTCGCGCCCTCTGCGCGATGAATTTGACCAGATCGGCCGCTATGTGACCTCCTCGGAAGCGCAGGAACTGGCCCGCATGGCCAATGTCAGCGCGCCGAAACTGCACACCCACGGCCCACGCGGAGAGCGGCTGGATCAGGTGGAATTCCACCCCGCCTGGCACGCACTCATGCGCCGCTCCATGTCCTCTGGCCTGCATAGCAGCGCGTGGGAGAATACGCCGGAAACCCGTGGCAATGAACACAAGGCCCGCGCCACCAAATTCTATCTCACCTCACAGCTGGAAGCAGGGCATCTGTGCCCGCTGACCATGACTCATGCATCCGTTGCCGCGATGATGTCGTCTCCTCGTGTGCAGAAAGAGTGGGCTCCCAAGGTTCTCTCACGCAAATATGATTCGTCGCAAAAGCCCGCCATGCAGAAGACAGCCGTCACCATCGGCATGGGCATGACGGAAAAGCAGGGCGGCACGGATGTGCGCGCCAACCGCACCACGGCAGAGCGCGTGGGCGAGGGCATCTACCGCCTCTCTGGTCACAAATGGTTCCTGTCTGCGCCCATGAGCGATGGTTTCGTCATGCTGGCGCAGATGGGCGATGGCATGGGCTGCTTTCTTGTGCCGCGTTTTCTGGAAGATGGTTCGGCCAATGGCCTGCATTTTCAACGCCTGAAAGACAAGCTCGGCAACCGCTCCAACGCATCAGCCGAAGTCGAATTTACCGATGCGTTCGGCTATCTGCTGGGCGAGCCCGGTGGCGGCATCAGCACCATTCTGGATATGGTCACATTGACCCGGCTTGACTGCGCGCTGGCGTCTTCGGGCATGATGCGCGCATCGATGGCGGAAGCCGTTCACTATGCCCGTGGCCGCAACGTCTTCGGCAAGGCGCTCGTCGCTCAGCCCATCATGACCCGTGTGCTAGCCGATATGGCGCTGGATGTGGCGGCGTCAACCGCCTTGTCCTTCCGTCTGGCTGCTGCGTTCGATAGCGCCCGAAACAATCCGGCAGAAGCGGCCTATGCCCGTGTGATGACGCCTGTCGTCAAATACTGGTGCTGCAAGATTGCGCCTCCCTTGATTTACGAAGCCATGGAAAGCCTCGGCGGCAACGGCTACATCGAAGATCGCCCCATCGCCCGCCATTATCGTGAAGCTCCGGTCAATGCGATCTGGGAAGGTTCCGGCAACGTCATGGCACTGGATGTACTGCGTGTTCTCCAGCGCGGTCGGGATCTTTTCGATCTCGTGTTCGAAGTGCTGGAACGCGATCTTGGCCCCTCTGGCAAGAAAACCACCGATGTATTGCGCGCCGCAATTGCGCTGTGCGAACGTGATGAGGGTGCAGCCCGCATGCTGGTGGAACAGTTCGCGCTGGCCGCTGCCGCTGCCGAGCTTTGCCGCATCGGTGCCGGTCGCATTGCCGATGCTTTCCTCGAAACGCGCCTCGCAGGCGGTTTCCGCCACACCTATGGCATGCTGGATAGCCGCTTCGATGCGTCTTACATCATCGATCTGCTGTACCCACCGGCAAACTAAACCCGAGGCGCCGCCGGTTACAGTGTGACCGGCAGCGCTTTGAAAACACAAAAAGGCAGGTGCACGATCAATGTGCACCTGCCTTTTCTTATTCAAGCTGTGTGTATCAGAACTCTTCCCAGCTCTCCTGGGGTTTGAGAGCCGCATTTCCATTGGTGGCGTAGGAAACAGTCTTCTTCATGGGCCGCGCCGGAGCGGGCGCCGAGGAGGGGGCGGGACGACGGCTTGGTGCCGAGACGGCAGAGCGCTGATCCATGTTGCGAACGCCAATGTTGAACTCGCCGATCAACGCGAACAGACGGGCCGCTTCATTTGCGAGCGTATGGGCCGCTGCCGACGTCTCCTCAACCATTGCCGCATTTTGCTGCGTGCCTTGGTCCATGGTGTTGACGGCAATGTTGATCTCTTTCAAGCCAGTTGCCTGTTCGCGCGAGCTCTCAACAATGGCGTTGACGTTGCCATCGACCTCCACGACCTGTTGCACGATGTCCTGAAGTGCTGCGCCGGTATCCCCAACCAGTGACACACCGTTTTTGACGTGGCCGTTAGAGGCGTTGATGAGCGTTTTAATTTCCTTGGCAGCTTTTGCAGATCGTTGCGCGAGTTCACGCACTTCCTGTGCAACAACGGCAAAGCCCTTGCCGGCCTCGCCAGCGCGTGCCGCCTCAACGCCAGCATTCAGTGCCAGCAGGTTGGTCTGGAAGGCGATTTCATCGATGACGCCGATGATGTTGCCGATCTCGCCAGCCGATTGCTCGATTTTGCCCATTGCCTCGACAGCCTGGCTGACGACCTTTCCGGAATACTCGGCATTTTCCTTGGTCTTGCGCACCAACTGACCGGCATCTTGGGCGCGGTTGCTGGAATCGGAGACAGTCGTGGTGATTTCTTCGAGCGCCGCAGCCGTCTCTTCAACTGATGCCGCCTGATGCTCGGTCCGTTTGGCCAACTCATTGGAGGCGGTCTGAATCTGGCTCGATGCTGCAGAAATCGCTCCGGCGTTCTCGAGAATTGTCTCCAGCGTTTTACGTAACTTGGCCGATGTCGAGTTAAAGTCAGTCCGCAACCGTTCCAGAGCGGGAAGGAAAGGCACGGCAATCTGCTGCGTCAGGTCGCCTTCGGACATGCTCTGCAGACCGTCGGCCAGTTGCTTCACATTCGCGACACGCTCGCTCACATCGGTCGCGAACTTCACGACCTTGAACACTTTGCCATTCATGTCGAAGATGGGGTTGTAGGAGGCCTGGATATAGACCTTCTTGCCGCCCTTGCCGAGACGCATGAATTCATCTGCCACGAATTCTCCTGATGCCAACTTGGCCCAGAACTGGCGGTATTCCGTGCTCTGAGTGTAAGCAGGCTCGCAGAAAACAGCGTGTTTCTTGCCTTTGATTTCGGAAAGCTGGTAGCCGAGGGCGTTCAGGAAGTTTTCGTTCGCGTCAATGATCTCGCCATCAGGCGTGAATTCGATGGTGGCCTGTGCGCGGGAAAGCGCATTCAATATGCCTGCGTCTTCCGCCGCTTTTAGCTTGATTGCGGTGATGTCAGTCGCAAATTTCACGACCTTGTAAGGCTTGCCCCCACGAAAAACCGGGTTGTAGGATGCCTGAATCCAGACTTCCTTACCGTCTTTGGCAATACGTTTGAACTGACGGCTTTCGTATTCTCCACGGCCGAGCTTGGCCCAAAAGTCGCGGTAGTCTGGCGAATTTGCCTCTGTGGGATCGAGAAACAGCCTGTGGTTCTTCCCAACGATTTCGTGCAATTGATAACCGAGCGCACGACAGAAATTCTCGTTTGCCGTAACAATTGTACCATCAATCTTGAATTCGATGATTGCCTGAGACTTGCTCATCGCATCAAGAACGGCCTTCGCGTCTGAACCGCCAAAACCCAGCATTCCATTCTCCCACGTCTTATGAACTCGCCGCGTTTCTGATGTCCATCAGACGCTGCAGAGCAAGCCTTGCTTCATTCGATGATTGTTACGTAGATGTGTTTACAAGCTATAAATTATCAGTTGATCGGTGCTTTTATTGCTGATTTTAGCCTTTATTTGCTGAAAAATCAGCTCGTTATTATTTAGCGTGCTAGCAGATACAACGACAGGGCGAATTTATTCTTGAAGCTTTCCGATTCCGACATGTCTGCATGCATCTCGACTTCACGATGATAACCAAAATTCGCGGTGTTTCCATTATCTTGCAATTGTTGGATGCGTGCCAAATCGTCGTTTTTCAGCATTCACCGGCAAGGTAAGACCGCAAGTCTTCACGAGGTGTACGGTGCTTATAAAATGAAAAAAGGCAGGCGTTATGTGAATGTGAAACTGCCTTTTTGACTACAAGCTGCGCGTTCTAGAACTCTTCCCAGCTCTCTTGCTGTTTGAGGGCTGTGTTGCCACTGGTGGCATAGGAAACAGTCTTCTTCACAGGCCGCGCCGGAGCGGCAGATGCCGGGCGCTGAGCCCTGTTGCGGGCACCAATGTTGAACTTTCCGATCAACGCTAGCAGGCGGGCTGCTTCATCCGCCAGCGTATGGGCCGCGGCAGAGGTCTCTTCAACCATTGCAGCATTCTGCTGCGTGCCCTGATCCATATTGTTGACGGCGATATTGATCTCTTTCAGACCCGTCGCCTGTTCTTGAGAGCCTTCGACAATGGCACTGACATTGCCGTCGACCTCCACGACCTGTCCAACAATCTCCTGAAGAGCTGCGCCGGTGTCACCCACCAGAGACACGCCGTTCTTCACATGGTCGTTGGATGCGTTGATCAAAGCCTTGATTTCCTTGGCAGCCCTTGCAGAGCGTTGCGCAAGTTCACGCACTTCCTGGGCGACAACGGCAAAACCTTTGCCAGCCTCGCCAGCGCGTGCGGCCTCAACGCCAGCATTCAGCGCCAGCAGGTTGGTCTGGAAGGCGATTTCATCGATAACACCGATGATGCTGGCAATTTCTCCTGCCGATTGCTCGATCTTGCCCATGGCCTCGACAGCCTGATTGACGACCTTGCCAGAGTATTCGGCATTTTCCTTCGTCTTGCGTACCATCTGCCCGGCTTCGTGAGCGCGGTTGCTGGACTCGGCAACCGTGGTGGTGATCTCCTTAAGTGCCGTAGCCGTCACCTCTACGGATGCCGCCTGCTGCTCCGTTCGTTTTGCCAACGCATTGGAAGCGGTCTGAATCTGCCGGGATGCCGTTGAAATCGCACCAGCGTTTTCAACAACGGTCTCCAGTGTGCTGCGCAGTTTTTCCGAAGTCGAGTTGTAGTCAAGCCGCAGGCGCTCCAGCGCAGGCAGGAAGGGGCTGGTAATCTGCTGTGTCAGGTCGCCTTCGGACAGACCCTTGAGAGCGTTGGCCAACTGATCGACATTATTGACGCGTTCGGTCACATCGGTCGCAAACTTCACGACCTTTAGCACCTTGCCATTCATGTCGAAGATGGGATTGTAGGAGGCTTGAATGTGGACTTTATTGCCGCCCTTACCCAGACGCGTGAACTCCCCGGCCACGAATTCTCCAGCCGCCAGCTTTTGCCAAAACTGCTTGTACTCCGCGCTCTGGGTGTAGGCAGGCTCGCAAAACATCGCGTGTTTTCGGCCTTTGATTTCCGAGAGCTGATAGCCGAGGGCATTCAGAAAGTTTTCGTTCGCGTTCAGGATCTCGCCATCGGGCGTAAACTCGATGGTGGCCTGTGCGCGGGAAATGGCACTCATCGTGCCACTGTCTTCCGCGCTCTTCAGTTTCTGGGCCGTGATATCAGTCGCAAACTTGATGATCTTGTATGGCTTGCCACCACGAAAAATAGGGTTATAGGAAGCCTGAATCCAGACCTCCTTGCCGTCCTTGGCAATGCGCTTGAACTGGTGGCTTTCGTACTCTCCACGACCAAGCTTGGCCCAGAAGCCGCGATAATCGGGCGAGTCTGCCTCCAGACGGTCGACAAACAGCCTATGGTGTTTCCCGACGATTTCGTGCAAATGATAACCCAGCACGCGGCAGAAATTTTCGTTTGCCTTAAGAATTGTACCATCGGTCTTGAATTCGATAATCGCCTGAGACTTGCTCATCGCATCAAGCACGGCCTTCGCGTCCGCACCACCGAAACCCAGCATTCCATTCTCCATGTCTGGTAAAGTCGCATTGTTTCCACGTTCATCAGCCGCTTGGGGAGGTTGCTTGCGTTAGAAACTTATTATCTGATAACCTAACGATAAGACCTGAATCACAGGTAAATTTTTTATACGTCACGCTACGTAAGGTATTGTTTTTATTAGCGCAATTAGTCCGAGTGTTTATTGCGCCGCAAAAGTGGCTTGCAACCAAGAGTGCGTGAAAAAGACTATGAAACGAAATGACGAGCTGCACTTAACCTTCTCCGATGCTAGCCCCCCTACAGAAGTCCACACGGCGAAAAGCTGGCGCGGTGTATCCGTGCAATATTCCCGGCTTCATCTGCCTGCCGAATATGAGTTTCGCTGGGAGGGTGAAAGTCACTATCTGGCGCATCATGATCTGGTACTGCTTGACGGGGAGATGGAAGTTTCCGGCGAACGGCCTGTTGCTGCAACGGACCTTCGGGATCTGATGACTTATGTCCCCATGGGGCAGACCATTGAAGGCTGGGCAAAACCGGTGGATCGCCTGAACGCGTTTACAGTCGTCTGCTTTGATCCCGCAGTCATGGAGGAGGAGTTGCAGGCGGAGTTCGCGCGTGTGGAGCTGCGGGCGAATATTTACTTTCAGGACAGGGAACTTGGTTCAACGATGCGTAAGCTCGGCCACATCATGGCTGATCACGAACGGCCATCCTCGAAAGTATACTCGGAAACCATTGGGCTTACCGCTGCTCTGGAAATGGTGCGGCTGGGCGCGCAAAACACCGCAAAGGTTGGCGGGTCCGGCCAGCTTGGCAAGACGCAGTGCCGTCTGTTGACGGATTATGTTGAGGCTAATCTCTCATCCGATATCGGCCTTGATGATCTCGCCGCAATCACTGGCTTGACGCGGTTTCACTTCTCTCGTGCCTTCAAGGCCACGTTCGGTGAGCCGCCTTATCAGTTCGTCATCCGCAAGCGGATCGAGCGGGCGCAGTCGATGCTGGCGAAAACGCGGCTATCTATCTCAGAGATCGCCACCGCCTGCGGCTTTGGCAGCGCAAGCCAGCTGGGGCGCTCGTTCCGGGATGTGGTGGGGCAGACCCCGCTCGCATTCCGCCGCAGCGCCTGATGCTTTCGGCCATTTTCGAGGCAATCTTTCGTCGCAAGTGCGGCTTCTTCAGCTCATCCACACATTCCTTCGCTGTCCGGGCTCCTCGCACATTGCCGAGAAATTAACCCTTTGCTAACTGCCTTGGTAACGTCACCACGCGGAGAGTTGCGGGAACATGCTGGCAATCAATGAGACCTCTGGCGAGGCTGTTTCCGAAAAACGCATCCGGGATCGCGCCGCGACCGAACGCTCTATCTTCAATGCAGCAAAAACGCTGCTCGCGGAGGAGGGGTTTCAGGGCTTTGGCATTAATGCCGTGGCGCGCCGCGCCGGTTGCGACAAGCAGCTGATCTATCGGTATTTTGGTGGGCTGGAAGGCCTGGTTGCGGCCATCGGCGAAGACCTGGGTTCCTGGGTCAAGGATCGTATTCCCGAAGATACCGGCGGCATGTTTCTGCTGACCTATGGCGATCTCATGGAAAAGCTGGCGCTCTATTATATCGAGGCGCTGTGCAGCGATCCGCTTGTGTGCAAGATCATTGCCTGGGAGGTCTGCGAAAACTCTCCGCAGGTCACGCAACTGGCCGATGCCCGTGCCAAGGCGTTGGCCAAGTGGCTGGAAAAGATGCGCGGCTCGCTTCAGGCCCCGAAGGGTGTGGATACGGCCACCGTCAACGCCGTGATCTTCGCGGCCATACAGCATCTTGTCATCTCGTCGGTCACATCAGGACAGTTTGCGGGCGTTGCGCTGAAAACGACCAAGGATTGGGACAGAATCGGCACTGCCGTGAAACGAATCGTTCGTGGCGTTTACGGTTAAGAGAGCACATTCGAACTTGCTCTGCATCACGTGCCCTTAAATGGCTGCTCGCGCGTTAATGCCTTAAGCGGAGAGCTTATCCACAGCCCTACGCCGTTTGTTAACCATAAGTCCAACTTCCATTTGCCCGTCTGGAGTGACGGGATCATTGTGTTAAGAAATCATTAACCATGCGCCTGTGGGCGTGTGAAAAGGAACCGCCGTGACCCGATGGATATCCTTGATCGTCATGATGACGTTCTTCGCATTGCTGCCGTTGGACATTGATGTTCCGACGGTGAACCTGTGCCTCATGGCCTGCCTGCGCTGGGCCGTTCTCGCGATTGCGCCCGAACCAGTCTTTTCACGGGAGCAGATGGCATGAAGTGGTTTCTGATTCTCTGGGCTGGGCCCGTCGCGTTTCTGGGTGCCTGGTACGGGCTATCCTACAACGACATGAGCTTCGGCTTCTTCATGCTCACGCGCCAGTCGCATGATCTGGTGTTCCAGATTTACGGAAACATCCTCGGCATCCCGCCGGAAACCATTCCGCCGCTGGTGGCACGCGCCATCGCGATGGATAGCCTTATCGTCATGGCCATCATCGCTTTTCGCAAGAGAAAAGAAATCGCTGCATGGTGGCGCAAGCGTCAGTCTTCAAAGACAACGTCAGCGCGTCCTAGCGCGGAAAGCCTGTCCAGCGCACCCTGAAGAATGAAGCTCGCAGCGGCCGAATCGATCCGCTGCGCGCGCTTGGCCCGCGACACGTCCATTTCCAGCAAAGCCCGCTCTGCCGCCACGGTGGAGAGCCGCTCGTCCCAATAGACGAAGGGCAGGGCGGTCTTGTCGCTCATGGCGCGCACGAAAGCCCGCGTTGCCTGAACACGCGGCCCGGCCGATCCATCCATATTGGTCGGCAGGCCGATGATGAAGGCCGCCACCTTTTCCTTCGCCGCAAAGTCCAGCAAAAGCTCTGCATCCTGCGTGAACTTGATGCGCTTGAGAACCGGGCGAGGGGTGGCGAAACGCCGTGAAAGATCCGACATGGCAAGGCCGATGGTCTTGGTGCCCAGGTCCAGCCCCGCAATAGCCTGTCCCGGCTGCAGAAAAGTCGCCAGTTCCTCAATCGTCAACGTCGCCATGGGTCGGTCTCAGCGTTTGCGTACAAATTCGGTGCGCAGCACGAGGCCCTTGATGGCATCGTGACGGCAATCGATCTCTTCAGGATTTTCCGTGAGGCGGATGGACTTTATGACCGTGCCCTGCTTCAACGTCGTGCCCGCACCCTTGACCTTCAAGTCCTTGATGAGGGTGACGGAATCACCATCAACCAGAAGCGTGCCGCTTGCATCGCGAACCTCGTTTGCCTTGGCAGCCTGGGCAGCAACCTCTGATGCAGGACGCCATTCACCTGACGCTTCGTCGTACACATATTCGTCGTCATCGGCTGCCATTTATCACTCCAGAATTTGAGACGGTCCAGTTGTATAGCCCGTCCTATGTCATAATATATCGGTAACACAAAGGAGAACCTCCATGAAACTGACCTGGCTTGGCCATTCCGCATTCCGTCTCGAAACGGGCAAGGCAAAAATCCTCATCGACCCGTTTTTCACCGGAAACCCCAGCTTTGCGGGGCAGGATGCCAAGGACGCCGCCAACGGCATCACCCACATTCTGCTGACCCACGGTCACGGCGACCATGTGGGCGATACGATCCAGCTGGCGAACGATACCGGCGCAACCGTGCTGGCGAATGCCGATCTGGCTGCATGGCTCGGCTCCAAGGGCGTTTCGAAGCTCGAAATGGGCAATACCGGCGGCACGGTCGGATTCGACGGGTTTTCCGTCACCTTCACCAATGCCCTTCATTCCTCCGCGCAGATCACCGAAGATGGCGTCAGCCACGCATTGGGCAACGCCAACGGCCTGATGCTGCATTTCGAAGATGGCCCAACCGTCTATCACATGGGTGATACAGATATCTTCTCCGACATGGCGCTGATCCATGAGTTGCATGAGCCCGATATCGGCCTCGTTCCCATTGGTGACCGGTTCACCATGGGCGGCGCGGTCGCGGCACTTGCCTGCCAGCGCTTCTTCAAGTTCCGCAATGTCATCCCCTGCCACTACGGCTCATTCCCGATCGTCGACCAGACGCCTGAGAAATTCATCACAGGCATGGAAGGCTCGGCTGCCCGCGTGGACGCGCCAAGCGTCGGGCAGACGCTGACGTTCTGATCGAAAACAAGACCTGATCTGCCCATGTCAGGCTTTGAGATATCAAACGTGCTGACATGGGCGAAACATCCGGCTCCAGACGAGGCCGGGTCTGCTGCGAGATATCTCGCCAAATTCGCCGCTCATCCAGACCGTTCCCGGTTGCGAACTTCGGGCGCGGTCATTATAGCGGGTAGGAAAATTCTTGACTGGAGTAGAACCATGTCCGTCGATCTTGCCACCGTAAAGCGCGTTGCGCGCCTTGCCCGTATTGCCGTCAGCGAAGACGAAGCCCAGAAGATGCTGGGCGAGTTGAACGGCATTCTCGGTTTCGTGGAGCAGCTTTCGGAAGTGAATGTCGATGGCGTCGAGCCGATGACATCCGTCACCCCCGTTGCCATGAAGAAGCGCACAGATGCGGTGAGCGATGGAGCCAAGGCCGAGGATATCGTCGCAAATGCGCCGAACACGGACCGCAATTTCTTCCTCGTCCCGAAGGTGGTCGAGTAAGCCTATAGCCGGTTTGCTCCCGCCCGTCCGATTGATATAATTCGAAAGCCGTTGCCGATATGACCGACCTGACCAGCCTGACCATTGCCGAAGCCCGCGACAAACTTGGCGCCAAGGAATTCACCTCAGTTGAACTGACGAATGCCTATTTGTCCGCCATCGAAACGGCCAATGAAAAGCTGAACGCATATGTGGCGCTGACGCCCGATATGGCGCGCGACATGGCTAAGGCCTCCGATGACAAGCGTGCTGCTGGCGCGGCTGGCGCATTGGAAGGTATTCCGCTTGGCGTGAAGGACCTCTTCGCCGTGCGTGACGTGCATACGCAGGCCTGCTCGCATGTTCTGGATGGCTTCAAGCCGAAATACGAATCCACCGTCACCCAGAACTTGTGGGATGCCGGTGCCGTCATGCTCGGCAAGCTCAACATGGATGAGTTTGCCATGGGCTCGTCCAACGAAAGCTCCTATTACGGCCCAACCGTCAACCCGTGGCGCGCCAATGGTTCGGATAAGAACCTCGTGCCTGGCGGTTCCTCCGGTGGTTCTGCAGCAGCCGTTGCCGCGCATCTGTGCGCCGGTGCCACTGCCACAGATACCGGCGGCTCCATTCGCCAGCCCGCAGCCTTCACCGGCACTGTCGGCATCAAGCCAACCTATGGCCGCGTTTCGCGCTGGGGCATTGCCGCTTACGCGTCCTCGCTCGATCAGGCTGGCCCCATTGCCCGCGATGTGCGCGATGCCGCCATTCTGCTGAAATCTATGGCGAGCGTTGACGCCAAGGATACGACGTCGGTCGATCTGCCGGTGCCGGATTATGAACAGGCCATCGGTCAGTCGCTGAAGGGACTCAAGATCGGTATTCCCAAGGAGTACCGCGTTGATGGCATGCCGGAAGAAATCGAAAAGCTTTGGCAGCAGGGAATTGCATGGCTGAAGGATGCCGGTGCCGAGATTATCGATATCTCGCTGCCGCACACCAAATATGCGCTGCCTGCCTATTATATCGTTGCCCCTGCCGAAGCCTCGTCCAACCTTGCCCGCTACGATGGCGTTCGCTACGGCCTGCGCGTCGATGGCAAGGACATTGCCGACATGTATGAAAAGACCCGCGCCGCCGGTTTCGGCTCCGAGGTCAAGCGCCGCATCATGGTCGGCACCTACGTACTCTCGGCCGGTTATTACGATGCCTATTACCTGAAGGCCCAGAAGGTACGCACGCTCATCAAGCGCGATTTCGAAACCGTCTTCCATGAGGGCGTCGACGCCGTTCTGGCCCCGATCACCCCATCGTCTGCCTTCGAAATCGGCGATAAGGAACTGGCGGCAGATCCGGTCAAGATGTACCTTCAGGACGTCTTCACCATCACCGTCAATATGGCCGGTCTGCCCGCCATGTCCGTCCCCGCCGGCCTAGACGGCAAAGGCCTCCCGCTCGGCCTCCAGCTCATCGGCAAGCCGTTCGAGGAAGAAACACTGTTCAAGACGGCCTACGCAATCGAGCAGGCAGCAGGCAAGTTCACCCCTGCGAAGTGGTGGTAAGCGGACTACAAATTCGACCCATGACAGAGGCCGATCGCAATGCGGTCGGCCTTGTTGGTTTTGCTGCCTGGAAATCCAGCAGCGCTTTCGAAAGCACCTATCTCGATCCAGTTGTCATCGAGCGCGTTCGCGGTGAATTTGAGACCTTTGCCCTCCAGACCCAGTGCGATGTGGCCATTGTTGAAATCGATGGCATACTCGTTGGCTGGGGTGCATGCGAAGGGGATGCCGACTACATTTCCGATATCTGGATCGATCCCGACTTTCAGGGCAGGGGCATCGGACGCGCAATCGTTGACCATTTCCTAGACCAGATGCGCAGCTCTCACATTCCTGTCGCCAAGATCGCGACGCATGCCCAAAACATCAATGCTATCCGGCTCTACGAACGTTGCGGCTTTCATATTGTATGGCGGGGCCCGCAATGGTCTGAGACCATGCAGGTGGAACTGCAGAAAGTGCGGCTGGAGCTGATATTGTGAAAGCTACCTAGACTTTCCTCCTGCCTCGAAGGGCATTATGGGCCAAAAGGGGATGGCAAACCGGACGAATCGCGGCGAACTTGGCCTTTGCAAGCTGGGGTGAAAATGTTTATAAGCGCGCGATTAACAGGGGTAGTTGCTGCCTCCTTTATTTGGTGGCGTCACAGGCGAGAAGAACATGGCACAGAATTGGACACCGAGCAGTTGGAGGCACAAGCCGATCCAGCAGGTTCCCGAATATCCGAATGCAGCGGCAGTGGCTGCAACGGAAGCAACGTTGGCAACCTATCCGCCACTGGTGTTTGCCGGTGAAGCGCGCCGCTTGAAGAAGCAGCTTGCCAGTGTTGCCGAAGGCGAAGCATTCCTGTTGCAGGGTGGCGATTGCGCTGAGAGCTTTCTGGAGCATGGCGCTGATAACATCCGCGACTTCTTCCGTGCGTTCCTGCAAATGGCCGTCGTTCTGACCTATGGCGCGCAGCTTCCTGTCGTGAAGGTTGGCCGCATCGCCGGTCAGTTCGCCAAGCCGCGCTCGTCCAACATCGAGACCCAGGATGGCGTAAACCTGCCGTCCTATCGCGGTGACATCATCAATGGCATTGAGTTCAACGAAGCCTCGCGCGTTCCGAACCCCGAGCGTCAGCTGGACGCTTACCGCCAGTCTGCCGCGACGCTGAACCTTCTGCGTGCCTTTGCCATGGGTGGTTATGCCAACCTTGAAAATGTGCACCAGTGGATGCTCGGTTTCGTCAAGGATAGCCCGCAGGCGGATCGTTACCGCAAGCTGGCCAGCCGCATTTCTGAGACAATGGACTTCATGAAGGCCATTGGTATCACGTCTGAAAACCAGCCAAGCCTGCGCGAAACAGATTTTTTCACCAGCCACGAAGCTTTGCTGCTTGGTTATGAAGAAGCGCTGACCCGCATCGATTCGACGTCTGGCGACTGGTATGCAACATCGGGCCACATGCTCTGGATTGGCGACCGTACCCGCCAGTTGGACCATGCGCATGTGGAATATTTCCGTGGCATCAAGAACCCGATTGGTCTGAAGTGCGGCCCGTCTTTGCAGCCGGATAATCTGATCGAGCTGATCGATGCGCTGAACCCATCCAATGAAGCGGGACGCCTGACGCTGATCTGCCGTTTCGGCCATGACAAGGTTGCCGAGAGCCTGCCAAAGCTGATCCGCGCCGTCGAAAAAGAAGGCCGCAAGGTCGTCTGGTCCTGCGATCCGATGCATGGCAACACGATCACGCTCAACCACTACAAGACACGTCCGTTCGAGCGCATTCTGTCTGAGGTCGAGAGCTTTTTCCAGATTCACCGCGCCGAAGGCACGCATCCAGGCGGCATCCATATCGAGATGACCGGCAAGGATGTGACGGAATGCACCGGCGGTGCGCGCACTGTTACGGCAGACTCGCTGTCTGATCGTTACCACACTCATTGCGACCCTCGCCTCAACGCGGATCAGGCGCTGGAACTGGCGTTCCTTCTGTCCGAGCGCATGAAGAGCGGCCGTGATGAAAAGCGTCTGGCTGTCGTCAACGGCTGATTATGCTGTTAAAGCGTGAATGATTGAACCGGCCCCCGAATGTTGGAGATCCAGCGTCGGGGGCCGATTTGTTTTAAGATGTTCGGAGGATCAGATCAGGCGGAGGCCCTTGAAGCTCACATGGCCATCCTTGCCGATGATGATGTGATCATGGACAGAGATACCCAGCGGTTTGGCGGTATCGATGATGGTTTTGGTCATATCGATATCAGCGCGAGATGGGGTAGGGTCGCCACTGGGGTGATTGTGCACGAGAATGATAGCGGTGGAGGACAGTTCCAGCGCCCGCCGCACGACCTCGCGGGGATAGACCGGCGTGTGGTCCACGGTGCCTTGCCCCTGAACCTCGTCTGCGATCAGCACATTGCGCTTGTCGAGAAACAAAATGCGGAATTGCTCGCGGGCTTCATGCGCCATGACGGCATGGCAATAATCAATGACGGAAGACCATGAGCCGAGCACTTGCTTGTTGCGGATTTCGCTTTTCAGCATGCGCTGGGAAACAGAAGCGATGAGTTTGAGGTCGAGGGCAACAGCCTCGCCGACACCCTTCACCTCCAGCAGCAGCGGTATGGGCGCGCCGAGCACTCCGCCAAAGGTACCAAAGCGGCTAATCAACGCCTTGGCGATTGGCTTTGTGTCCCGGCGGGGAATGAGGCGAAACAGCAAGAGCTCCAGCAATTCATAGTCGGCAAGCGCCGCATCGCCATGGTCTCGGTATTTCGCGCGAAGCCGCTCGCGATGACCGAGGTAGTGCGCTGCATCTGCATCAACGGCGGGTGCTGGCTCTACTCTCATTTTTCTCGGTGACTGCCGGGCTTCGGAAAAAAAGCCCCGTTCATCACTGGTTTCGGCAAAGCCGCCGGTTGCGCCGTCTCTGGTCTCGACTGTCGTTTTCTGATCAGCGGGGCGTTTTGCCATCGGCATCGTCTCTCTTGCGTTCAGAGCGGGGGCAGGCCAGGGCGGTGCAGGCCGCCGGGGGAGAGTGTGAAGATCTCACACCCCGTGGCCGTCACGCCAACCGCGTGTTCATACTGCGCGGAAAGCGAACGGTCGCGGGTAACCGCCGTCCAGCCATCCGACAGCACTTTCACATTCGCCTTGCCCAGATTGATCATCGGTTCGATCGTGAAAATCATGCCTTCGCGCATTTCCGGCCCATCCGTCTCCTTGCCGTAATGCAGAATATTCGGAGTATCGTGGAACAGGCGGCCGACGCCATGGCCGCAGAAATCCGTCACGACAGAGCATCGCTCCGATTCCGCATAGGCCTGAATTGCAGCGCCGATGGCACCTGTGCGGGCGCCGGGCCTGACTGCTGCGATGCCGCGCATTAGGCATTCATATGTCACTTCGAGGAGACGTTCCGAAGCGCGCTTGATCTGGCCGACCGGATACATGCGGCTGGAATCGCCGTACCAGCCATCCAGAACATAGGTCACATCGATATTGACGATGTCTCCCTCGCGCAAAGGCTTGTCATCGGGAATACCGTGGCAGACGACATGGTTGATGGATGTGCAGACGGATTTTGTATAGCCGCGATAGTTCAGCGTTGCGGGCAGGGCGTTGTTGTCCATGCCGAATTCGAACACGAAGCGGTCAATCGCGTTCGTTGTGATGCCGGGTTTGACAATAGCGGCCAGTTCATCGAGGCAGCGTGCCGTCAACTGGCTGGCTTTGTGCATGCCTTTGAAGTCTTCGGCATTGTACAACCGGATGACGCCGGTGTTCCGGGTTGGGGCCGCTGCTGCGTCGATGTAAGTGACCATGGTAAAGCTTTCTTGTCTTTTAATGCTTTGTTTTATAAAGCAGCTTGGTGCCCGTCGTCTATTGCCACCATCTCATTTGCAATGATTTCCCGCGATGAGATGCTGCATTTTATGGCGTAAGCTTCCACGCCGCGCTGCATGGCCCTCTGAAAGGCGGCGGAATAGACCGGATCAAGATCGCCACAGATGCGCAAACGGTCGCAATCGCTTCGCTGGATAAGGTAGAGCATGACTGCGCGGTAGCCTGCCTGTGCCGCATCGCCCAGTTCATCCAAGTGTTTTGCACCGCGCTTGGTGGCGGTATCGGGAAATTCGGCAAGGCCCTGCTGGCGCATGAAATGCACGTTCTTCACTTCCACATAAGCGTCCGGCCTGCCCGGCGCTGACAGAAGAAAATCGATTCGCGAATTGATGCCGTATTTCTGCTCGCGCCTGACGGTCGTATAGCCGGCTAATGATGGGATGCGGTTCTTGCTTATGGCTTCCTCAGCAAGCTTGTTTGGCATGCCGGTGTTAATGCCGACGATTGTGCCATCCGCTTCCACCAGTTCCAGACAGTGCCTATATTTGCGGGTCGGGCTGTCATGTTGCGACAGCCACACGCGCGAACCCGGCGCTGTCAAACCGCGCATTGAGCCGGTGTTGGGGCAGGAACCTGTTATCTTAGTGCCGTCTTCCAGCACGGCATCGAAGAGGAAACGCTTGTAGCGTGAGATGAGCGTCGCTGGAATGAGCGGAGAATCAAAGATCATGGCGCAGTGTTGTGCGCGCTTCGCGCTTATTCAAGGACATAAGTGCCAGGCGCATCGCAAAGGGCGGGCAGGGCGCCATCGCCGGGTATGCGGGCGGCGACCCTGCGTTTGTCACGTGCCTCAATCCACATTTGCCAATGCGGCCACCAAGAGCCTTTGCGGGTCTCGGCTGCCTGGTGCCAGGCATCAAAGTCACCGGATGGTGATACGCCTGTCCAATATTGATATTTGGCCATCTCAGGCGGATTGACGACACCTGCGATATGGCCGGAGCCGCTGAGCACAAACTCGACCGGACCGCCGAAAAGATCCGCACCTGCAAACACGGATTTGGCGGGCGCGATATGGTCGTCCCGGGCGGCGAGGTCGTAGATCGGTATTTCGATATCCTTGAGATTGACCACCTTGCCTGCCACCTGCATGCGCCCTTCTGCCAGATTGTTTTCCAGATAGCAGTTGCGCAGATAAAACGAGTGAATGGCAGCAGCCACGCGGCTCGAATCGGAATTCCAGTAGAGAAGGTCAAAGGGTGGGGGCTGCGCCCCGCGCAGATAATTATCGACGACATAAGGCCAGATCAGGTCGGATGCCCTGAGCATATTGAAGACGCTGGCCATGATCGTACCATCCAGATACCCCACGGCCTTCATATGGGCGTCGAGTGCGGCCAGTTGCTGCTCGTCTATGAAGACCTTCAGATCGCCGGCATGGGTAAAATCCGTTTGTGCTGCGAGCAGCGTGGCCGAACGTATGCGTTTGTTCTTCTGTTGGGCATGCAGCGCAAGCGTGGAGGCAAGCAGCGTTCCGCCGATGCAATAGCCCACCGCATTGATCTGCTTTTCACCGGTTGCCTGTTCTATCGTGTCCAGCGCGAACTCGATTCCCTCTTGCGCGTAGTCATCCCAGCCCTTTTCCGCATGGCGCGCATCCGGGTTTACCCAGGAGATCATGAACACGGTATGCCCCTGGTCCACACACCATTTGACGAAGGATTTGCGGGCATTGAGATCAAGAATATAGAACTTGTTGATCCATGGCGGGATGATCAACAGGGGTCGCTTCAGCACTTTTTCGGTTGAGGGAGCGTATTGGATGATTTCGCAAAGATCGCTGCGGGCGATGACCTTGCCGGGAGTGACGGCAATATTCTGGCCGATGACGAATTTGCTGTAATCGGTCTGGCGCAGTTTGATGTTGCCATTGCCCGCCGCCATGTCTTCGGCCAGTTGGGCCATGCCTTTCACCAGATTGGCGCCGCTTGTGGCCACAGTTTCACGAAAGACCTGCGGGTTGGTGAACGCGAAGTTGGCGGGGGAAATCGCTTCCGTCACCTGCCGCATGTAGAACCGCGCCTTCTGGCGGGTCTTGTCGTCCAGCCCTTCCGCATCCGTTACCATGCGCTCTGCCCATGCGGCGGTTACGAGGTACACTTTCTGCAACGCGTCAAAGAACGGGTTCGATTGCCATTCCTCATCTGCAAAGCGCTTGTGCCGTGGCTGGCTGTCGGGCTTTTCTTGCTTGTCTGCATCATCGCCGGAAAGCTGAGAAACCGATTTTTGCCATATGTCGAAGTAGCTGGAGAGAAGATGCGTTTGCGCCTCGACCGAGCGCTTTGGCTCTGCCATCCAATATTCAGCGACATCGGATAATGTTTGAAATAGATCGCTCATTGGGCTGGCACTGGTTTGCGGAATCTCTCCTCGCTCGCGCGGAGCAATCCATTCCGATGCGGCTTTTCCCAGATTTTCCAGTGCCTTGGCCACGTTCATGGCAAAGGCCTGCGGATCCCGCACCATGTAGGCTTCGGCGGATTTAGGATCAAAGCCCTTTCGCTTGTCTCCTTCGTCTCTCCCCCCGCCGTCAGTGCCTGCCATACATTGTACTCCGGTGCATTTTTGTGTTTGCACATTCTGCATGAAAACGAATACAAGTTCCAGCGACAGAGACGCTATGGATCACGGCGTTGTGTATTTAAATAATTCGTTACAGGCGGGACAAGGCATGGGCAAGCATATGGTGAGCGTAAGAGCGGCGACTGTCTTTTCCGTTTTTGGCCTTGCGCTGCCGCTTCTGGCAGGTTGCCAAAACCTTGAACCCGTTGTTGCACCCGCCAACATGAAGCGCCCGGCGGCTGAGGTCGTTGGGCCGCGCAAGGTTGATGCTTCTCCCGTTTCGCAAAAGCGCGACACGGGAACCTATCCAACCTTCGCCACGCCGATGACAGCCGCTCTGCCGCAGATGCAGGACGACGAAGCCACCTCGATGGAAACAACCATGACGCGGCTTGGAAACGCCCGGAGCAAGGGCCAGATTTCCGAGAAGGAATACAAACGCCGGGTTGCCGAGTTGCGGGCGCTTTCGGAGCATCAAAAGCCTGTGGCGACTCCCGCAGCTTCGCAATAAGTCATGTCTTAACGGGACGTTATCGTCCCGCTTATGATTCTACGCTTTGTATAAGCCAACTGCTAACCGCTTTTTTTAAACGGGCATATGCAACTTCCGGGTTATAGTTTCAGCCAAGCGAGGTAAAAAACATCGCAAGCGCTGGGGGGCGTAACCATGAAGTGTATCATTGTCGGTTTGATCGTCGGGGCGTCATTATTCCACCCCGAACCAGCCAAGGCACCGTCCATGATGTCTAGCTACACCATGCAGATACGCTAGTTTGGTTCCGGTGAACACGGGTTCACCGAAAACACAATCACTCTCTGCTTCTACAAAATTCCCGACGGAAAGCCTGTTACCAGTCTGCTCTAGGCGCGTTTCTAGCTGTCAGTCATTTCCCGCAGCCATGTTGAGCGAAAGCATATCGGGCACGGTGATATGGCGATTGTTCTCGATCTTGATCAGACCCTCTTTGCGCAGCTTCGTCATCTGGCGGCTGACGGTCTCGATCGTCAGGCCCAGGAAGTCTGCGATATCGGCGCGTGACAGAGGCAAATCAAAGCAGGATTTGTCCTCGTTTTCCGGGTCTATGTGAGTCGCGATCAGATAGAGAAAGCTTGCGACTTTTTCCTGCGCCGACTTGCGGCCCAGTGTCAGCATCCAGTCGCGCGCCTCATCGAGCTCTTTCAGAGACTGGCTGTGAAGCTTCCGCTCCATGCTTGGAATTTCGCCAACCATGCGGTCGATAATGCGGCGTGGAAAGCTGCAGATCTCCACTTCGGTGGCTGCTTCCGCCGTCATGCTGCTTTCGTGAATGAACGGGCGTCCGAGGAAATCGGGTGCAAATTGCAGGCCGACGATCTGCTGGCGACCATCCGCCATGACTCTGGATAGTTTCACCACACCTTTGAGAATGTTGGCGTAATATTCCACTTGCTCGCCCTGGCCGAGCATTTCATGGCCGAGTTCGATCTTCCTGCGGCTGGAATGCCTGTTCAACTCGACGAGTTGTTGCGGAAGCAAGACGCCGCAGAGACCGCCATGCCGTGCTTCACAGGACCGACATACCACTGGAAGATCGGAGTTGTGTATGCTTCGCTGTAACGTGTCCATAGTGCTTCCCGATCCTGAAGGTCGCGGCAAAGCTGTGATACCAATCGCTTGGTATGCATTCGTCCCACCCCGACAAGCCGTAATCCCCCACGGCTTTGAGATGACAATCTTTACGCCTCGAATTGATCGAAGTCAAAGTTTCAAACTGTCGCAGCCTGTATTTTATAGTCGCAGAATTGATATATGCTAAGAGGGAATTGCGTTTTGACCGAGCATCTCATTCACAAATATGGTGCCGCTGTTCCGCGCTATACGAGCTATCCTACTTCACCACACTTCCATGATGGGGTTGATTCGTCCGTCTCTACTTCGTGGCTTGGAAAATTAGATAAATCGAACAGTATATCCCTCTATGTTCATATTCCCTATTGTGACCGATTGTGCTGGTTTTGTGCCTGTCACACCAAGCACACATTGAAATATGAGCCGATTGCGACCTACCTGAAATCCTTGCATCGGGAGGTTTTAAAGGTTGGCGCGCATGTATCGCGAGACGCCAGGGTAACGGCTGTGCATTTTGGCGGCGGCTCGCCGACCATGGTCAAGCCTGATGACCTCAAGGCATTGATGGACTGTCTGCGGGCCTCATTCAATTTTGCGCCCAATGTCGAAATCAGTGTCGAGATGGATCCCAATGATCTGGACGAGGGGCGTTACGATGCCTTGGCCGCCATGGGCATGACGCGGGCCAGTCTCGGCGTGCAGGATTTTGACGAGAAGGTGCAGCAGACCATCAACCGCATCCAGACCTTCGATCAGACGAAATCGGTGGTGGACGCAGTGCGGGCGAGGGGCGTTCATTCGGTCAATTGCGATATTCTCTACGGCCTTCCGCATCAGACGCTCAATACGTTGCGCGACACAGTTGATCAGATCATCTCGCTTGACCCCGACCGCATCGCGCTCTTCGGCTACGCCCATGTGCCATGGATGAAGAAGCATCAAACGATGATCCCCGAGGATGCGCTGCCGGATGTGATGGAGCGATACCGGCAAATGACGATGGCGGCAGATATGCTTGTTGCATCAGGATATGTCGCTGTTGGTATCGACCACTTCGCAAAGCCTGACGACAAGCTTGCGGTGGCGCTGAAGAACGGCGTTCTGAAGCGAAACTTTCAGGGCTATACGGATGATTGCGCCGATGCCCTGATCGGGCTTGGTGCATCGGCCATCGGCAAATTGCCGCAGGGCTATGTTCAGAACATGCCGGCCACTGGTGAATATGAGCGTATGGCGGATGGTGATGGTCTTTGCGTGGTGCGCGGCATCGCGTTATCAGACGCGGACCGGGTGCGCGGCTTCGTCATCGAGAAGATCATGTGTGATTTCGCTATCGACCTCACAGCTCTTTGTGCAATGTACGGCTCCGTGGGCCATGGTGTGGCAACTGAGGCCAGAGACTTCGCTATGCGAGATCGCGATGGTCTTGTTGTCATCGAAGACGGCATTTTCAGATTGTTAGATGCGGGCAAGCCCTTTGCCAGAAGCATCGCGGCTACTTTCGATACGTACCTTTCGAACGGTCGCGGGCGCCATTCGGTTGCTGTTTAAGCAACACTTTGCTCTGAAAATTCCAGGATACTTCACGAAACCATTGGCTTTTTTGCGCAAGTTCCCTATGTGGAGCGTCATACATAAAGAGACACGAAGGAATATTGGCGTGACAGCTACATTCGATAAGGTTGCAGATATTATCGCTGACACAAGCGAAATCGAACGCGAAACCATTACGCCTGAAAGCCACACGATTGACGATCTGGGCATCGATAGCTTGGACTTCCTCGACATAGTCTTTGCGATCGACAAGGAATTCGGCATCAAGATCCCGCTGGAACAGTGGACGCAGGAAGTCAACGAAGGCAAGGTTTCGACCGAGGAATACTTCGTTCTCAAGAACCTCTGCGCAAAGATTGACGAGTTGAAAGCAGCCAAGGGCTGATTGTGGATGGCCCGTCCATGAGGCGGGCCTTTCTGCAAAGCGGGCGTGCAGTCTTGTCCACCATAGCAGTGGTTCTGCGCCCTATCCGCAACTCAAACATTCTACGGACGGAACATGCTTCTAGAATATTTCCAGATGGTGGACCGTATCGAATCCATCGATCGTTCTGCGCGCATCTTGAAGGCTCGCTCCGTCGTGCCGCAGAACAGCCCGGTCTTTGAAGGGCATTTTCCCGGTATGCCGCTGGTTCCCGGTGTTCTCCTGATCGAGACCATGGCTCAGGCATCTGGAATGCTCGTTTTGGCGATGACCGATTTTGCCGCGATGCCGTTTCTGATGACTGTTGATGGTGCGAAGATGCGCACTTTCGTCGAGCCAAATGCAGTGCTCGACATAGAGGCCTATCTCGAACATGACGGATCCGGCTTTGCGGTCACAAAAGCCAAGATCACATCTGACGGCAAGAAGGTGTGCGACGCGCAATTGAAGCTGCGCACAATGCCATTCAGCGAAATTCCGCTGGGTCCCATCGTGAAAAAGCGCGCCGAAGAACTTGGTTTGATTGCGGCGATTGCGGCGGATACGTCTGCCTGAGCTGGAAAACTGCTCGATTCATAACATTCAACAGGTGAAAATTGATGCATAGCGTAGGCTCTTTGGGCCTTCGCCATTGCAAAGCTTCATCGTGAGCATTATTCCGCATGGCACGTGCGGTTTTCACCGCTTTGGTAGGCTGGCCTGTTTTTGATGACCGGCAAGCGACGAAGGATGACGGATAATGAAGTCTGACAATGATGTGGTGATCACCGGGGTCGGTATCGTGACCTGTCATGGCGTCGGTATCGATGCCCATATCGCCTTGCTTTGCGCAAGTGCTGCCCCGGAAGCGATTGTCGAAACCGAAAAGTTCGCGCCTTATCCGATCCATCCCCTGCCAGAGATCGATTGGTCCAGCCAAATTGGACGCAAGGATCAGCGTCAGATGGAAAACTGGCAGCGCCTCGGCGTATTTGCGGCCGGTCTGGCGCTAGATGATGCGGGTCTGAAAGACGACGCAGAAGCATGTGGCACGATGGATATGATCGTGGCGGCTGGTGGTGGCGAGCGCGATATCAATGTCGATACGCTCATCATTGACGAGGGCATGAAGCGCAACGATCGCGAAGTGATGTTGAACGAGAAGCTCACAACTGAGCTTCGTCCAACCCTGTTTCTCGCGCAGCTTTCCAACCTCATGGCCGGTAACATTTCCATTGTTCACAAGGTCACAGGTTCCTCGCGCACATTTATGGGTGAAGAAGCGGCGGGCATCTCCGCTGTTGAAACCGCATTCTACCGGATCCGTTCCGGCGAATCGAGCCACGCGCTGGTGGGTGGCGCTTTTGCCGCCGAGCGTCCTGACATGACGTTGCTGTTCGAGGCCATCGGTGCCCATGCGCAAGGCGAATGGCAGCCGCTGTGGTCGCGGGCTGACGGTGAGGGCGGTGGCATGATCACTGGCTCTGTCGGTGCATTCCTCGTGCTGGAATCGCGTAAGCGCGCCGAGGCCCGTGGCGCAAAGATCTATGCCCGCATCGACGCTATCGAAGGGGATCGTGGTTCTCGCGAAGATGGCAAGTTTGAGCAGAGGTTCGAGCGGCTACTGGCACCTGCCAAGGATGCTGCCGACACTGTCGTCTTTTCGGGTGCCAGCGGTTACGGCGCTGTTACGACAAGCGAAAGCCATGTGCTTGCGCAGGTTCTACCGCACGCCGCCATTCGTGGCTTTGGCGGGTTTACGGGTCATGGGCTTGAAGCGCAGTTTCCGCTGGGCCTTGCGCTCGCAGCACTTGCGCTCAACACCGATGCGAAGGTTCCCGCTTTCGATAGTTCCGCTGAGAAGCCAATGGCGTCTGCCGCGTTTCAGGCGGTGGTAACGACGGTTGGCCATGTTCGCGGCGAAGGCGTTGCCGTTCTTTCCAAAGATATTTGAGGAGTAGACACCATGGCATCCAGCAATTTCAAGGATCACCTCGGTCGCCCCATCGTTGCCGTTACCGGCATGGGCATCCTCACATCTCTTGGCCAAGGGCTGAAAGACAATTGGGATGCGCTGACGTCAGGCAAATCCGGCATCCATAAAATCACTCGCTTCCCCACGGACAATCTGTCCACGAAGATTTGCGGCACGGTGGATTTCATCGAGATCCCCAAGCCCAACTCCGTCGAGCGCTCCTATGCGTTTGCCCGTGAAACCACCATCGAAGCGTTGGCGCAGGCTGGGCTTTCTGGCGATTTCAACGGCCCATTGTTTCTGGCTGCACCGCCGATTGAGCCGGAATGGAGCGCCCGCTTCGAGCTGGGCGACCGTTCTCCACCTGCTGACAAGCCGGGCGATGCCTATGATCGCTTTATGGCTGCGTTGCGAGAGCGTCCAGATCCCGAATTTCAGGAGGCGGCTCTGTTTGGCGCCATCTCCGAGCGTCTGGCAGATCGCTTCGGTACACGTGGGCTGCCAGTGACACTGTCCACCGCCTGCGCATCAGGCGCAACCGCCATCCAGCTTGGCGTCGAGGCCATCAGGCAGGGCCGCACCGAGCGCGCCCTGACCGTTGCGACGGACGGTTCGGTGAGTGCTGAAGCTCTCATCCGCTTTTCGCTGCTGTCGGCTCTCTCAACGCAGAATGATCCACCGGAAAAGGCATCCAAGCCGTTCAGCAAGGACCGCGATGGTTTCGTGATCGCGGAAGGCGCTGCAACGCTTGTGCTGGAGTCGCTGGAATCCGCTATTGCGCGTGGTGCGAAGGTTCTCGGCATCATCAAGGGCGCTGGCGAAAAGGCTGACAGCTTCCACCGCACGCGCTCCTCGCCGGATGGCGGCCCTGCGATCGCCACCATTCGCGCGGCTCTTGCCGATGCAGGTGTGGCAGAGGGCGATATCAACTATATTAACGCGCACGGCACCTCCACGCCTGAGAATGACAAGATGGAATATGGTTCCATGCTGGCGGTTTTTGGCGAGGGGCTGAAGTCGATCCCGGTGTCATCCAACAAATCGATGATTGGCCATACGCTGACGGCGGCCGGTGCGGTCGAAGCCGTATTTTCGTTGCAGACGATGCTGACAGGCACCGTTCCGCCGACCATCAACTACACCAACCCTGACCCGACGATTGCACTGGACGTGGTGCCGAATGTGAAGCGCGATGCGCAGGTAACTGCTGTGCTTTCCAATTCATTCGGCTTCGGTGGCCAGAACGCAAGCCTTGTCATGACGCGGGAACCGGCTTAATCGGTCTCTCACATCCAAATCTTTAGCGCCTTCGGGCGAAGGACTTTTACTATGCGCGCTTTGCAACTCGTTGATGATCGTAAGCTTGAGAGAGTGGAATTGCCCGAGCCTGAGGCACCGGCTCCCGGCGAAGTAACGCTTCGGGTCAAGGCTGTTGCGCTCAACCATATCGACGTATGGGGCTGGCGCGGCATGGCATTTGCCAAACGCAAGATGCCGTTGACAATCGGTGCGGAAGCATCTGGCGTTGTCGAGGCTATCGGCCCCGGCGTTTCCAATGTTTTGCCCGGGCAATTGGTGTCCATTTACGGCGCGCGTACCTGCGGGCGCTGCCACCACTGTGTGGCCGGTCGGGATAACCTCTGCGAAAACGTGGCGGGTGTGCACGGCTTTCACTTGGATGGCTTTGCGCAGGAAAAGATCAACATTCCCGCCCGTCAGCTCGTACTTGCACCGCCCGGCATCGATGCTGTGGCTGCGGCTCTTGCACCAGTAACATTCGGGACTGTCGAACACATGCTGTTCGACAACGCCAAGCTTCAGCCCGGTGAAACGATCCTGATCCACGCTGGCGGTTCCGGCATTGGTTCCGCTGCGATCCAGCTTGCCAAGAAGATGGGCTGCACCGTCATCACCACGGTGGGTTCTGACGATAAGATCGAACGCGCTAAGGCACTCGGTGCCGATCACGTTATCAACTACCGTGTTGATCGTTTTGAAGGTGTGGTGCGCAAGTTGACCAAGAAGAAGGGCGTCGATGTCGTCTTCGAACACGTTGGCAAAGACACCTGGGCCGGTTCCATGTTCTGCCTCAAGCGCGGTGGACGCCTTGTCACATGTGGCTCGACATCAGGCGTTTCTTCGGAAATCAACTTGATGATGCTGTTCCAACAGCAGTTGAAATTGCTGGGTTCCTTTGGCTGCCGCATGGAAAACATGGCAGATGCGATGCAAAAGATGGCGCGTGGCCTTGTGCATCCGGTCATCGATACCGAAGTAACGTTCGATACTATCGAGATGGCGCTGGAGCGGATGGAAAGCCGTCAGGTCTTCGGCAAAATCGTCCTACGGATGGATTGATCCTTTTGAAAATGTTGATAACGCGCGCTGTTCTGGCGCTCGAAAACTTTCGTCAGTGGTTGAATGCGACGCTTGCATTCAGCGCTCTGAACCTCTTGAAACTTGCTCCTGCCGATCCGGCCATCCGGTTCGCAGACAGGCTTGCGCGTAAGGTTGGCCCCAAGACTTCTCGTCACAAGCTCATGCTGGTGAACCTGAAGCGCGCTTATCCCGAGAAATCAGAGGAAGAGCGCGTCGAGATTGCACTCGACAGCTGGGGCAATATGGGTCGCCTGGCGGCCGAATATGTGTTTCTCGATCGCCTCTTCGACTTTGATCCGGCCAATCCAAAGCCGGGCAGGGTTGAGGTTATCGGCACCGAAACGTTTCTGGAACTGCGCGACAATCCACGTCCGTTCATCGTATTTACGGCGCATTCCGGCAATTTCGAACTTCTGCCTGTTGCAGGTTCCGCCTTCGGGCTTGATGTGACGGTGCTGTTCCGCCCACCCAACAATCCCTATGTTGCGAAACGTATCTTTGATTTTCGCAAAGAGCGCATGGGCAACCTCGTACCATCCCACGCCGGTTCATCCTTTGCGCTGGCGCGTCAGCTGGAAAAGGGCGGTGGGATCGGTGTTCTGGTGGACCAGAAATTCCGAAAGGGATTGCCCACGAAATTCTTCGGCAACGACGTGTTGACCAACCCATTGCTGGCAAAGCTTGTTCGGCAGTTCGGTTGTGATGTGTTTCCCGCTCGCTGTGTTCGCCTTCCCGATAACCGTTATCGGTTGGAAATCGAACCTAAAGTCGAGATACCGTTGAACGAAAACGGCAGTGTCGACGTTCAGAAGACCGCGCAGCTTCTTAACGACAAGGTTGAGAGCTGGGTGCGTGAATACCCAGGCCAATGGTTGTGGTATCACGACCGGTGGCATATCAAGAATAGCATTTAACAAGACCGCCGCATATCGAGGCACGCGAGCAAAGTTCTGTAAGTTGTGACTGCACCTTATTCGTCACAATTTCTAGGATTTGTTAAAACCGCCATGCGTGTGTTATTTATTCTATGTGCAGTGCGGCATTCTCGTTACGTCTTTTTTTAACAGTGGCGCATTATACCAGTCTTGTACCGCTGGGCCTGAGCGTATTGAAGACGCTGATGGCATTGGATCAGCCGGGGGAGTATCGAGTTGAAAGCGTTGATTGACTTGTTCTGGCAACGATATTCGGAGCTGAAAGGCGCCGTTGGTCGTAATGATGCTCAGACTATAACGAATCTTGATCGTGAACTCGATACCTTGCTTGAAGGCATTACGAGCCGTCAAACCATGAGCTCTGCTGAGGTGCTGGAGCAGTTTCGCTTTGCTATCGATCTATTGAATGAAGAAGCGGAAGACACTGGCTGCGTGCAGCGCAACTCGGAACTTCTGCGCAAGCTGGTCGATCGCTATATCGGTGCCGGACTTCCGTACGATGGCGTGGCGCCGGATGGCGAATCGACAACATGGAGCCCCTACGTCATTCTGGATGAGGACAAGCTCGACGATCTGGATGCGCGTGTTTTCGTTGTTTCGCCCGGTTATCGCATCAATTACACCAACGCCATCAATGCGAATTGCTATGATGCGACAACAAACGATCTTGTTGGGCGCCACATTGCGGAATTCATTGGCGTACATCACTTCCAGCAGGCCCTGCGCGAAAAGCTGGACGCTTGCTTCAAGGGGCAACCCGCGAAATACACATATGCCGAGACGATTGACGGACGCACTGTCGTGCGCTCCTACGAAATGTCTCCCTGCTTTTCCCCTTCCTACAAACTCGTCGGCGCAATCATCACCGTCAAAGAGCTTGCGGATCGTCGAAACAGGGTGGTCGCGTAATCCTTCGGTCGTATAGACCGCATTCGAGCTTATTTGCCTGCAAGATCTTGCGTAACGTGAGGTTATCGCGATGACTAACGCATTCCCGTGCCTCGCGTAGCGCACGAAAATGCTGCGGTTTCGATATCGATTCCGCCCATGAACAGGTAAAAAATAGTGTATTGACGCATCATGATACGTTAGTGTTGATGCTGCAAATACAACTGGTTTATAAATGCCGCTAATCTTTATCTTTGTTTCGCGCTTTAAAGTTGATCGGGAAAGTCCACTCAAATTTATTTGCCAAGTGGTATATAAAATAAATCGGTTTTTCAATGGAACTGTTTTTGAGGAGAGGGCGTTCTTCTCGCTATGTCTGAGATCGGCGGTGCCATTTTGCTGAATTTTGGGCGGTTGCAGGAAATGTCTGTTATAGGATGGAGACTCCATTGATTGAGCTCTTCGATGCGTTTTCGCTGAAATGTGTTCAGCTCAAACAGGCTGTTGCGAACGGCCATGATGATCTCGTCCGGCTGCTTGATCGTGAGCTGGAGCCCATGATTGCGGATATCCTTTCCTATCGTGCGCGCACGCGTGAGGATGCCTACAGGCAGTTGCAGTTCTTGAATGGCCTCATCCGCGATGAAGCAGATGACAGATCCAGCGTGACGCGCCGCAGTGCAGCGATGTCGATGCTGATCGATCGTTATTTCCGCGGCGCGAACGAAGGTTACGACAGCTGCGATCAGTTGCTTGTTCAAAAGGAAAACTGCCTTGCGTTCAATGCGCAGGCTCAACCGCTGTTCAATGAGGCTATACTGGACAGCTTGCCCGACCGTATCGCCGTTATTACGAGAGATTATCGCTATCTCTATGCCAATCGCATCAATGCTGAGTTTCTTGGCTATTCACAGCTCTCTGTCGTTGGTCGGCACGTTTCTGAGTTTATTGGCGAAAAAAGCTTTGAAGCTATGGCGAAACCCGCATTCGACCGGTGTTTTTCAGGTCAACTCGTGGATTACCTCCATCTCGGCAGGCGCGATCAGGACGAGTACAAGACCCGTTGTCGCATGAGCCCATTGCGGGCCGCCAACAATGAAATCATAGGTGCCGTGGTCGTTCTTCAAGAAGTCCATGCAATGGTCGTCATGGAAAACAGTTGAGGCGATCAAGCCCCGAACAGGCTCTGAAAAAACTGGCTGATAAAGGCTGCTGCGCCAGCGTCGAACAGCAACTTTGAAGCCATTGCAAGGCACGAGATGACGAGCAAAGGCCGGATGATTTTCGCACCATTGCTCATGGCAAGACGCGATCCCATTTGAGCGCCCAAGAATTGTCCGAACCCCATGACAAGGCCCAGCTTCCATAAAATCGCGCCGCTGAAAGTGAAGACGAGGAAGCTGCCGAAATTCGAGCCAAAGTTCAGAAGCTTTGTGTGGGCGGTAGCTTTCAGCATGCCGAAGCCGGCGAGGCCGACAAATGCAAGCATGTAGAACGAGCCAGCGCCTGGGCCAAACACACCATCATAGAAACCGATCAGCGGAACAATCGTCACGCCAAAAACAAATGGCGCGATTTTCTGGTGGCTATCAAGATCGCTGAGGTTTGGTTTGAACGCAAAATAGAGCGCAATGATGATGAGAAGAAACGGCATGATCATGCGAAGCGTATCCGGCGGCACGAAAGATGCCGTCATCGCGCCAAATATGCCGCCGATGAAGGCCATGAGCGCCATCGGGAACTGTTTTTTCAGATCGACATGCCCCCGGCGGGCATAGGCAATGGTTGCCGAGGCAGAGCCGAATTGCGCTTGAAGCTTGTTGGTTCCCAAGGCTTCCAGCGGTGGAATACCCAGAATCAGCATTGCCGGAATGGCAATCAGGCCGCCGCCGCCAGCAATGGAATCCACAAAGCCTGCAAAGATCGCGACGAAAAAGAGAATCACCAAAACATTGAGAGCTAATTCGTGCACGGTAAGTATTCCGAAAAGGCGGTGAGGTTGCTCGCTTCTGTCACCTAATCGTCAGGCTTGCAATGCTTTTCCTCGGATGCGTCGAGGGCATTGCGTCATCCGTATCGCCGTTTATGGTGCTCGCCCTGTGTCGTCTTTTATTGGGCGATTCTACTCTAGGCGATTTCAAGGATTACCCCATGCACAAGGTTATTTTCGACACGGACCCCGGCATCGATGACGCAATGGCATTGCTTTTTCTGCATCGGCATCCTGATATCGACCTTGTCGGCGTGACGACTGTTTTCGGCAACGCGCCGCTCGATATTACGACGCGCAACGCGCTGTTTCTGAAGCAGCAATGGGAGATGACGGCACCTGTGGCAAAAGGCGCAGGCGTGACATTCAATCCCGAGCGTCCCGAAGGCCACTGGCCAACATTCATTCACGGCGACGACGGTCTTGGCAATATAGGCGTTCCCGCCAGCATTGACCTGCCACTCGATCCCCGTCCGGCGCACAGATTTATTATTGATACGGTCAAGGAAAATCCGGGTGAAGTGACGCTCATTGCCGTGGGGCGCATGACGAACCTCGCTTTGGCATTGCGCGAAGATCCTGACTTTGCAGCTCTGGTGAAGAGCGTCATCATCATGGGTGGCGCGTTTGACATCAATGGCAATGTCAGCCCTGCCGCCGAGGCCAATATTCACGGGGATCCGGAAGCCGCAGATGTGGTGTTTACAGCGCCATGGCCTGTAACCATCGTCGGCCTCGATGTGACCACACGCACTGTGATGACATCGAAGTTCATGGCTGATATGGCGAAAGAGGGCGGTGCCCATGTCCAGCTTCTGTCTGATCTATCGCAATTCTACATCGAGTTTTACAGCCAGCGCACCGGTGATGGCATGGTCGTGCACGACTCGTGCGCTTGCGTCTATCTGACCAATCCTGAACTATTCGAGAAGCGCAGTGGTGCTGTCCGCGTCGTGTGCGGCGGTATTGCCGATGGCCAGACCATCCAGAAGCCGGATGGCGTGGGCTTTCCACCCGGTAACTGGGATGGATATCCAAGCCAGCAGGTTTGCACCAACATCGAGCCCGAGCGGGTGCTTTCGGTGATCCGATCTGTAATTGTGAATGGTGGGCGGGGCTGATTGGCAGGTTGCGCCGCCAAACGCGGTAGCTTGCCTTGCAATTTAGAAAAAACTCGCGTTATGCAGGTTTTGGCGCGGTGGTGCCAAACCTGCAAACAAGCCGGTTGCTGTGAAAACAAATTCGTGTTTTCCAGCACATACGTTACACTCAGTTTTACAGGCCCGATTTGTTCGTGTCGGCTGTATCTGGAATCAAAAAACGAATGCTTTTGTGAGCCGGTCGTTCGGTTCATGTCCACGAGGAAAAGATGGAAGAGTTTCACAAGGTCAAGCGTCTGCCGCAATACGTGTTCGAACAGGTCAACCGTTTGAAAGCGAGCGCGCGAGCGGGTGGTGCTGACATCATCGACCTTGGCATGGGCAATCCTGATCTTCCAACGCCAAAGGCCATTGTCGACAAGCTGTGCGAAGTGGTTCAGGACCCGCGCACGCATCGCTATTCTTCGTCCAAGGGCATTCCCGGCCTTCGCCGCGCGCAGGCTGCCTATTACGCTCGCCGCTTTGGCGTGAAGCTCAACCCGGACACGCAGGTTGTTGCCACCCTTGGCTCCAAGGAAGGCTTCGCCAACATGGCGCAGGCTATCACTGCACCGGGCGACGTCATTCTGTGTCCAAACCCGACCTATCCGATCCATGCTTTCGGCTTTCTGATGGCAGGCGGCGTTATTCGCTCCATGAATGTCGAGCCGGATGAAACCTTTTTCGGACCTCTGGAGCGCGCTGTGCGCCACTCCATCCCGAAGCCGCTTGCGCTCATCATCAACTATCCGTCCAACCCGACCGCGCATGTTGCATCGCTGGATTTCTATCGGGATATCATTGCCTTCGCCAAGAAGCATGATCTGATCGTGCTTTCGGACCTTGCCTATTCCGAGATCTATTTTGACGACAACAACCCGCCGCCTTCGGTTCTGGAAGTGCCCGGCGCCATGGACGTTGCTGTCGAGTTCACCTCCATGTCCAAGACATTCTCCATGCCCGGCTGGCGCATGGGCTTTGCCGTTGGCAATGAGCGGCTGATTAGCGCGCTAACGCGTGTGAAATCCTATCTGGACTATGGCGCATTCACGCCAATTCAGGTTGCTGCGACCCATGCACTGAACGGTGATGGCTCCGATATCGCAGAAGTGCGCAGCGTATATCGCCGTCGCCGTGATGTTATGGTCGATACATTTGGCAAGGCAGGCTTCGCGGTTCCGCCGCCAGCCGCCACTATGTTCGCATGGGCCAAGATTCCAGAGAAGTTCCGCCATTTAGGATCGCTGGAGTTTTCCAAGCTTCTGGTCGAGAAGGCCGATATCGCCGTTGCTCCCGGTGTGGGCTTTGGTGAAATGGGCGACGATTACGTTCGCTTGGCTCTGGTTGAGAACGAGCACCGAATTCGCCAGGCAGCGCGCAATTTGAAGCGCTTTCTGGCGACCGCGGACGACACATTGCATAACGTCGTTTCGCTTAACGCCCACCGTTAAGGGCACCAACCGGGTGGCCGCTTCTGGCCACCTCTCCATGTCAGCAAATCAGGAATATACCAATGGCAGATTCATTGAGAATCGGCATAGCGGGACTCGGCACTGTCGGCTCTTCGCTCGTGCGCATCCTTCAGCAGAGAAGCAACGAACTTGCGATTACCTGCGGACGCGCAATCGAGATTATTGCAGTCAGCGCGCGCGATCGTTCGCGTGATCGTGGTCTGGATCTTGCCGGTATTACTTGGTTCGATACGCCAGAAGACATGGCTAAAAATGCCGAAATCGATGTTCTGGTGGAACTCGTTGGTGGCGCTTCCGGTGCTGCAGAGAATGCGGTACGTGCGGCATTGTCGCGCGGCGTCCATGTGGTAACAGCCAATAAGGCGCTGCTTGCCAAACATGGTGTCGAGCTTGCCATTCTCGCGGAGGAGAGAGGCGCGCTGCTGAACTTCGAAGCGGCAGTGGCTGGCGGCATTCCCATCATCAAGGCTCTGCGCGAATCACTGACCGGCAACAATGTGTCGCGCATTTACGGCATCATGAACGGCACCTGCAATTACATCCTGACCAAAATGGAAAAGGAAGGGCTGTCATTTGAGGCCTGCCTGAAGGAAGCCCAGCGCCTGGGTTATGCTGAGGCAGATCCTGCATTCGATATCGAGGGCAATGACACTGCCCACAAGCTGGCAATCCTCACGACACTGGCCTTTGGCTGCCAGATTTCGGCTGACGATATCTATCTCGAGGGCATTTCGAATATCTCCATCGAAGATATTCAGGCTGCTGCCGATCTCGGTTATCGCATCAAGCTGCTTGGCGTGGCACAGGTTACCGAATCCGGTATCGAGCAGCGCGTTCACCCCACCATGGTGCCGTTGGATTCGGTCATCGCGCAGGTTGATGGCGTCACCAATGCCGTTGCTGTTGAGTCGGATATTCTCGGTGAGCTGCTGATGGTCGGTCCCGGCGCAGGCGGCAGTGCTACGGCATCTGCCGTGCTCGGTGATATCGCCGATATTGCCAAGAGCCGCCCCGGCGCGCAGCAGGTTCCGGTTCTCGGTCGCCCTGCCAAATCCTTGACAGAATACCGCCGCGCCAAGATGAAGAGCCATGAAGGTGGTTATTTCATTCGCTTGACGGTGAAGGACAAGGCTGGCGTTTTTGCAAGCATCGCGACACGCATGGCGGAAAACAACATTTCGCTGGAATCCATCGTGCAGCATTCGCGCGTTCAAAGCGAAGGTGGCTCGCAAACCATCATCCTCGTGACTCATGCGACGATGGAAGATGCGATCCGTAAGGCCGTCAAAGCCATCAAGAGCGAGAAGTATCTTGTCAATGAGCCGCAGGTCATCCGCATCGAGCGGACCTGAGCGGCGTCTTGCATGATTTGAAAGCGAAGGCTGTCGCTGCAAGGTGGCGGCTTTCACCCAAGCTTTATCTGCGCGGCTTTCGAACCACAGATGGAGACAGCTTGTGATCCTTATTCGCGCGGCCAAAGAAGCGGACGCAGCCGTGCTGGCAAATATCGGGCTGCGTGCCTGGGTAAACGCCACATCGGCAATTGGCGTGACGGAAGCATTGCGTGACAATGCCCGCGCCGCATTTGAAAGTTTCGCATTTTCAACCTGGCAGGCGATAACGCTCGCAGAGGTGCGGGGTGTCGTTGTCGGTTGGGCTGCGCGTGAACATTTCGATGAGATGATAAGCGATTTCTGGGTTGATCCGGCGCACCAACGTCAAGGTGTTGGCACAGCGTTACTGGCCAAACTGGAACAGCAGATCGTGGAGCGCGGCTTGCCCGTTGCCGAGCTTGAAAGTCATGCGCAGAACGATCAGGCAGTCTCTTTCTTCCGAAAACACGGCTACAGTGTCAGCTGGTTCTCGATGAAGTATTCAACCAGGCTTGACCGTGAAGTTCAGTCTGTCGGCCTTCAAAAACAGCTCATTGACATGAATGTGACCGGCTATGGCTTCGGCTTTTGAGCCATTGCCGTCAATGCTTCCAGTTCGCCGCAGTCAGCAGGGACAGGATGAGTCCGATCTGAAGCACGATGATTGCGAGCAGGTAACTGCGAAACGGTTCCTTGTGGGTTTTATGACGCAGCAATCTCTGCGCCAGCACCGCGCCCACACTTCCACCCAGAAAAGCCAGCCACAGTAACGTGCTTTCACGCACGCGCCAGCTGCCTTTTCTGGCCGCCTGCTTGTCCCACCAATAGGTGACGAAGACGAGGAGGTTGAGGACAAGATAGGTGGCTAGTGCCAATACGAGTGTTATCATGCTGGCAATGGACGTGAAAATCGTAAAAAAATGGTGCCGAGCCTGCCGAAATCGGGAGGCCTCGGCCTGTGCGGCGCGACAAGCCTTGCGCCTCGGTGCCAATTGTTCTACCTCAGCATAGACAGAAATTCCGTATTTTATGAGCTTGATATGACCCTTGTAGACGTGCGCACACCAGACCCAAAACGCTTCATTCCCGGCGCGACCGGCGATTGGGAAATCGTCATCGGCATGGAAGTTCACGCTCAGGTTCTTTCCAATTCCAAGCTGTTTTCGGGCGCGTCCACGACCTTCGGCAATGCGCCGAATTCCAACGTATCGCTGGTGGACGCAGCCATGCCCGGCATGCTGCCCGTCATCAACGAGGAATGCGTCGCGCAGGCCGTTCGCACCGGCCTCGGGCTCAAGGCGCAGATCAACAAGCGTTCGATTTTTGATCGCAAGAACTATTTCTACCCCGATTTGCCGCAGGGCTACCAGATTTCGCAGTTCAAGGACCCGATTGTTGGTGAAGGCAAGATCATCATCTCGCTGGGTCCCGACCGTCAGGGTAACTTCGAAGACATCGAGATCGGCATTGAGCGCCTCCATCTGGAGCAGGATGCGGGCAAGTCTATGCACGACCAGCATCCGACCATGTCCTACGTGGATTTGAACCGCTCTGGCGTTGCACTGATGGAAATCGTCTCCAAGCCTGACATGCGCTCATCTGACGAGGCCAAGGCCTATATGACGAAGCTGCGATCCATCGTGCGTTACCTCGGCACCTGCGATGGCAACATGGACGAAGGCTCCATGCGTGCAGATGTGAACGTTTCCGTCCGCAAGCCGGGCGGAGAATTTGGCACGCGTTGCGAAATCAAGAACGTCAATTCCATCCGCTTCATCGGTCAGGCCATTGAATACGAGGCACGACGCCAGATTGCGATTCTCGAAGATGGCGGTTCTATCGATCAGGAAACCCGCCTGTTCGATCCCGGCAAGGGCGAGACACGCTCGATGCGGTCCAAGGAAGACGCGCATGATTACCGCTATTTCCCAGACCCGGACCTGCTGCCTCTGGAATTCGACGATGCCTTCATCGAAGAGATGAGCAAGGACCTGCCGGAACTGCCCGATGACAAGAAGGCGCGTTTTGTGCGTGAGCTTGGTCTGTCGGTCTATGACGCATCGATCCTGGTTTCTGAAAAGGCCATTGCTGATTATTACGAGCTGGTGGCCGAAGGACGCGATGGCAAGATCGCGGCGAACTGGGTCATCAACGATCTCCTGGGCGCGTTGAACAAGTCAGGCAAAAGCATCGAAGAAACACCGATTTCTGCCGAGCAGCTTGGTGGCATTATCGATCTCATCAAGGCGAACACCATCTCCGGCAAGATTGCCAAGGACCTGTTCGAAATCGTCTGGAACGAAGGCGGCAACCCGGCTGAGATCGTTGATGCCCGCGGCATGAAGCAGGTCACGGACACGGGCGCCATTGAGAAGGCCGTGGATGAAATCATTGCTGCCAACCCCGATCAGGTTGAGAAGGTCAAGGCAAAGCCGACGCTGGCCGGCTGGTTCGTTGGGCAGGTGATGAAGGCCACAGGTGGCAAGGCTAACCCGCAGGCCGTTCAGGATTTGGTGAAGGCCAAGCTGGGTATCGAGGAATAGAGCCCTAGCCGTTGTGCCGGGACTTTTCCCGGTGATGACGGCGAGGGAACAAAGCAGTCAAAAACATTCTTTGCGCCGGGAGTATTCCCGGCGTTTTCATTCTGCGACGGAGAGTAATGGTGTTTTTCATACGCACCGCCAGTGAGCGCGATATCGAGCCGGTGAGGGCGCTTCTGGCTCGAACGTGGCATGCTACTTATGATGCGATTTATGGCACGCCGCGGGTTAGTCAATTGATTACCGAGTGGCACTCGCCAGCCGCGATGAAAGAGCGCGTCCAGAAAAAGGGTGGCGAGTTTCTTGTTGCGGACGATGGAAAGCGCATTGGCGGAATGGGCTATGCCGCCATGTCGAGCAACATGTCGAAGACCGCGCTGCTGCACCAGCTCTATGTCGATCCCCATTTCCAGCGGCAGGGTGTCGGGCGCGATATCTTTGCAGAACTGGAAACATGTTTTCCGGATGCAGAGATCATGCGTCTTGAGGTTGAGCCAAAAAATTCGGTCGCGATAGCCTTCTATGAGGGCCTCGGCTTCACAGAGGTTGACCGGGTCGAGCGGATGGCAGGTGTTGCCGGCTTGCCCGGCATTGCAATGGAAAAGACGCTAGCAAGATAAGCGTGCGATCGACCTATCTGGCTTGGAATGACGCTGAAATAGCGACACTGAATGTTGGAAATACTGGACAATTGATGCGTGGAGCGGCATAAGCTTGTGCTGTGCTGCGCACATTTGATCGCTGCGGTGCACTCACAGCCGAGGAATTGACAATGAAGACTCTCCTGACGCAAATCTTCACCTGGTGGAACGGCCAGACAATCGGAACACGCTTTCACACATGGCGTTTCGGTAAGAAGGTGGGACAGGATGAGTTGGGCAATACCTACTATGAGGGCGGCACGACATCTTGGGGCATGCCGCGCCGCTGGGTGATCTATAACGGTTATGCCGACGCGTCTGCAATCACGCCCGGCTGGCATGGCTGGATGCATTACCGCACGGATGTTCCGCCAAGCCAGGAAAACTACACGGCGCGCGAATGGCAGAAGCCGCACCAGCCGAACATGACTGGCACGTCGCAGGCCTATCGCCCCCAGGGTTCTCTGGCCGTCGCAGGCGAGCGTCCACGCGTAACGGGCGACTACGACGCCTGGACACCCGGTAACTGATTGCCTTGGTGCGTGGCGCGCCTGTCTCTGATCTCAGCGCGTCATTGTCACCCGTTTTTGCCACATTCCGCCTGTAGGCGTTGAACTTCCGCTAACGTCGCGGGGGCAATATTTCTGGAGACGGATCCATATGGGAAAATTCACGCGAGATGGTTCTTTGCGTGCACTGGCTATGTCGGTTCTGACGCTCTCGGCAATCGCTGGCTTTGCATTTCCCGCTTCCGCCGCCCGAATTGAAAATCGCGTTGCGGTTTTTTCCGGTATCGACAAAATCACAGGTCGCATCACGTCGTTTGACGTTTATCTGAATGAGACGGTGCAGTTCGGCGCGCTTCAGGTTACGCCCAAAGTCTGCTATTCGCGTGACGACACCGAAGCGCAGAAGATCGATGCATTTATCGAAGTCGATGAGATCACGCTTGATCGCAAGATAAAGCGGATATTCACGGGCTGGATGTTTGCAGACAGCCCCGGCCTCAATGCCGTTGAGCACCCGATCTATGACGTGTGGCTGACCAACTGCAAGCAAGAATCGGATGTGCCCGCACCGGCGGCCGCGAGCAAATAATCTGACATCTTAAAAGTCGAGATCTGGGCGGTTAACCGCTGGTTCCAGCATTTTCGCATATTCCGCTTTGGGAACATCGATGGCGCCAAACGTTTTCAGATGATCTGTCGTGAACTGCGTGTCGAGCAGCGTGAAGCCTTTTTTGTTCAAATGCTCGACCAGATGTACGAGGCAGATTTTCGATGCGTTCGTGCGTCTGGAAAACATGCTCTCGCCAAAAAATGCAGAGCCCAGAGACACCCCATAAAGACCGCCGACAAGATCATCGCCATCCCATACTTCCACGCTGTGGGCGTGGCCGATCTCATGAAGTTCGGTGTAAAGGCGACGGATTGTTTTGTTGATCCAGGTGCTGGGGCGGTCGGGCGCTTCCTGAGCGCATGAGGCCATCACGCCTTCGAAATTCGTGTCAAAGCGGATTTCAAATTGGCTTTTGCGAATGGCTTTGGCCAGGCTCTTGGAAACATGGAAATTATCAAGCGGGATGATGCCCCGCATTTCCGGCTCGACCCAGAACAGTTCTGGGTCGTCTGCCGAATCGGCCATGGGAAATAGGCCGATAGAGTAGGCGCGCAGCAGAATATCGACGTCTATATCGTTATTTCTGCTGCGCCTTCCCATCTCTTACTTCGCGTCGCCGGCCAGATATTTTTCCAGCCAGTGAATGTCGTAGTCGCCCTTCAGAATGTCTTCGTTCTGCAGAAGATCCTGAAACAGCGGTAATGTCGTCTTGATGCCGTCAACGACGAACTCGTCAAGCGCGCGACGCAGTCTGCGAATGCACTCGTCACGGGTGCGACCGTGGACGATCAACTTGCCGATCATGCTGTCGTAGTAGGGCGGGATCTTGTAGCCCTGATACGCGCCCGAATCGACACGAACACCGAGACCGCCGGGCGTGTGGAAATAGGTCAGCGTACCCGGAGATGGCACGAAAGTGCGGGGGTCTTCAGCGTTGATGCGGCATTCGATGGCATGGCCATTGAACTTGACCTCATCCTGCGTGACCGAAAGGCCCTGGCCAGACGCAACACGAATCTGCTCCTGCACAAGATCCATGCCGGTGATGGCTTCCGTGACCGGATGCTCCACCTGAAGACGGGTGTTCATTTCAATGAAATAAAACTCGCCGTTTTCATAGAGGAACTCGATGGTGCCGGCACCGCGATATTTCAGCTTGCGCATGGCATCGGCGCAAATCTCGCCGATTTTCATGCGCTGCTCAACCGTCAACGCAGGTGAGTTGGCTTCTTCGAGAACCTTCTGGTGGCGGCGCTGCAGTGAGCAATCGCGTTCACCCAGATGGATGGCTTTGCCTTCTCCGTCACCGAAAACCTGCACCTCGATATGGCGTGGCTTGCCGAGATATTTTTCCATGTAGACGGCGTCGTTACCGAAAGCGGCAAGCGCTTCAGAACGGGCTGTGGAAACAGCTTCTTCGACTTCCGATTCGTCTTTCGCAACCTTCATGCCGCGTCCGCCACCACCGGCTGTTGCCTTGATGAGAACGGGGAAGCCGATCTTACGGGCGATTTCCAGGGCGTTCTCAGGCTTCACTTCGCCATCAGAGCCGGGAACCACGGGAATTCCTAGTTCAAGAGCGGTCTGCTTGGCAGTGATCTTGTCGCCCATGATGCGGATGTGGTCGGCGGTCGGCCCGATGAAGGTGATGCCGTGCGCATCCAGGATATCCGCGAACTTCGCATTTTCAGACAGGAAGCCGTAACCGGGATGAACGGCGTCAGCGCCCGTGATTTCGCAGGCGGCAACGATCTGGTGGATGTTCAGGTAGCTGTCACGCGAAGGCGGTGGGCCGATGCAGACGCTTTCGTCGGCAAGGCGCACATGCATGGCATCTGCGTCAGCCGTGGAATGCACGGCAACAGTTGGAATGCCGAGCTCCTTGGCAGCGCGCAGAACGCGAAGGGCGATTTCGCCGCGATTGGCGATGAGGATCTTGGATACCATGAAATGAGCCCTTATTCGATGACCACGAGGGCTTCACCATACTCCACTGGCTGCGAGTCGTTCACGATGATTTCTGTCACCTTGCCAGACTTTGGAGCCGGGATCTGGTTCATGGTCTTCATGGCTTCAACGATCAGAAGCGTCTGGCCTTCCTTGACGGTGGCGCCGACTTCAACGAACGGGCGTGCGCCAGGAGCGGACGACAGGTAGACGGTGCCAACCATGGGCGACGTGACCGTGTTGGCCGGGTTGCGGGCAGGGGCAGCAGGAGCGGCCATGCCAGGTGCGACTGCGGGTGCTGCAGCAACTGGTGCGGCGGCAGGAGCAGGTGCGTACTGTGTGGGTGCTGTTGCGTAAATCGGCGCAGGTGCTGCACGGGAGACGCGAATGCGCAGATCGTCCTGCTCGACTTCGATCTCGGAAAGGTCGGTGTCGTTGAGAATGTTCGCGAGGTCGCGGATCAGTTCCTTGTCGATACCGTGTTTCTTTTCTGACATGACAAACCCTATTCTGATTGTTTCTTTTATGCCGTGATATTCTTCAAAGCGTTGAGAGCCATGATGTAGCCGTAAGGTCCGAAGCCACAGACCATGCCTTTGGCGGCTGGCGCTATCATCGATTTATGACGGAATTCTTCACGTGCGTGTATGTTGGAAATGTGAACTTCCACGACCGGAACCGATATGGCGCGAATTGCGTCGTGCAAGGCAATTGACGTGTGCCCATAGGCACCGGGATTGATGATGACACCTACCGCACGTTCGCCAGCCTCATGCAGCAGGTCGACCAGTGCGCCTTCGTGGTTTGACTGATGGCACTCGACGGAGAAGCCAAGCTCTTCGCCAGCTCTCACACAGTCGTTCTCAATGTCCTTTAGCGTCTTGCCGCCATAAATACCAGGTTCCCGTTTTCCCAACATGTTGAGATTGGGTCCATTGAGGACGAAGATTGTGTTGCTCATTTGTCGTTCCGCCAAAAAATCAGCGCCACCTATAGACCGAGCAACGGCGAAGGAAAAGCCCCGAAGCGCTCAAACCACTTGTTGTCCTTAATTTTCGGGGCCTTACGCGTCGAATTACACCGAATTACGAGCAGGTCGCCTTGCCACATGTCCGCATGTTAGCAATTTTCTCGCTGAGCGGCGCCGCGCCGACTGCACCAAATACGGCCTCATTACCAATGACGTAAGAAGGTGTGCCGGTGATGCCGAGCTCTGTCGCAAGCTGATAGGCTTCTTTGACCTGCGCATCATTTTTGTTTTCAGCCATGGATTTACGGATGTCCGCTTCCTTCAGGCCAAGCGATGTTGCGACTTCAATGGCACTTTCTTCATTGGCGCGGCCAGAGCTTCCAAGCAGGGTGCGCTGGAACTCAGGGTATTTTTCCGGCGCGATTAACTTGACGGCGTTGGAGACTTTATGGGCCTCTACCGATTCAGGCCCGAGGATCGGGAATTCCTTGAGGACGAAACGAACATTCTTGTCGGTTTTCAAAATCGTATCCACGTCAGCCATGGCGCGTTTGCAATAGCCACAATTGTAGTCGAAGAACTCGACCAATGTGACATCGCCGTTCGGGTTGCCAATGGACAAGTCATATTTCGATTGGAACAATGCCTTCTCGTTGCCAGCGACGGCGTCCGCAGCTTTGGCATTACGTGTCTCATATTGCTTGCGCTCGAGCGCTTCCTGAACCTCCAGCATAATTTCGGGGTTCTCGATCAGGTATTCCTTGATGAAAGCGCCGAATTCTTTTTTCTGCTGCTCATCCAGCGCGTGCGCGGGCAGGGATATGAAAACAGTTGAAAGGGCCGTCATGCAGGCAAAAGCCGTGGATTTTAAGAAGGGTGCCATGTCGGTCCTCATCGTTTTGTTGCAAAATGGTGATTCTGTAGTCCCACGCATCTACCCTATTAGCTGCGATTCAGACATCGCAAATTAAATCGATCCGTTGCGATCCCGCCATTGTGAAGACCGCAATAATGCGGCAAATGTCCGACGGTTTTCGAAGAAAGAGCATGCATTGATAACGTTGTCCAAGCGAAGCGCTGTCGAGCCATTTCACGCCATGGATATTCTGGCGGAAGCAAACAGGCGAAGACAAGCAGGACGCCCGGTTATTTCCATGGCTGTGGGGCAGCCTTCACATTCCGCGCCACGCGCTTCGCTGGAGGCCGCCGAGGCCGCTCTCAAGCATGGACGCATTGGTTATACGGATGCTCTGGGCCTTCGCGAGCTTCGTGAGGCCATCGCCGCCAGCTACAGGCTGCGCCATGGTGCGATCGTGGATCCTGCACGGATTGCGGTGACCACCGGCTCCTCGGCTGGATTCAATCTTGCTTTTCTGGCTCTGTTTGATCCCGGCGACGCTGTCGCCATCGCGCGTCCGGGTTATCCTGCCTATCGTAACATTCTCAAAGCGCTGGGGCTTAAGGTCGTTGAAGTGCCGGTAACGGCCGAGACGGGTTATACATTGACGCCCGCCAGCCTAGAGCGTGCCGAAACCAAGGCTGGATGCAAGCTCAAGGGTGTGCTGCTGGCCAGCCCCGCAAACCCGACAGGAACCGTGACCGGACGCGAAGCACTCAAGCGCCTGATGTCCTATTGCGACAGCCGCGATATCGCGTTCATTTCAGATGAAATCTATCATGGCCTGACGTTTGTTGGCGACGAGACGAGTGCGGTGGAGGTGAGCGACAATGCGATCGTCATCAATTCGTTTTCCAAATATTATTGCATGACCGGCTGGCGCATCGGCTGGATGGTTTTGCCGGAAAAGCTGATCCGTCCCGTCGAATGTCTGGCGCAGAGCTTGTACATTTCCGCTCCCGAATTGTCGCAGTTGGCTGCCACTGCGGCTTTTTCCGCAGAGGAGGAGCTGGATGTCTACAAGGAAAGCTATCGCACCAACCGTGACTTTCTGTTGACCCGCCTACCGGAGCTTGGGCTACCACTGGCATCGCCGATGGACGGCGCTTTTTACGCCTATGTCGATACAAGCAGATATTCCAATGACAGCATGGAGTTTGCAAAACGCATGCTGGCAGAAATCGACGTTGCAGCGACTCCCGGCATGGATTTTGATCCGCTGGAAGGCCACCGCGCATTGCGGTTTTCCTATGCCGGTTCGGTGTCCGACATTGCTGAAGCGGTAGGCCGCATTGCCGGGTGGCTCAAGTAGCGCGGTAACGCCGAAGCAGCGTCCTGCGAAAAGCTAAAAAATCGCTGTTACTGGTTTTTTTGCATCGAGAAGTGCGGGTTACATCACGGGTCAGAATTTGCGCGTCGATGGAGGACACACCCGTTCAGTCTGAGCTTTGACAGGAATGAAATAGGGCGAATTTCGCCGTTGCTGTCCCATATTGGAGATCGATCAGGCCTGATTCAGCCGGACCTGAAGGAACAGGCGGCTCAGGTGGGCGTTGTTCTATCCAAGGTCACGAACTCTCGACGATACGACGCTTGGATGTAAAAACAGGTGGTAGTAGCCATGGGACAGCGCAACGCATATGCCAGACAAGTGGTGCTTGTCGTGGAGGACGACCCGCTCTTACGAATGATGGCGGTTGATCTGGTGGAGGATGCGGGCTTCGACGCTGTCGAGGCAACCGGAGCCGATCAGGCAATAGAAATTATGGAAAGCCGCACCGACATCGACGTTCTGTTTACCGATGTTGATATGCCAGGCTGCATGAATGGCGTGGGACTTGCGCACTGGGCAAGGGCTGGCAACACACCTCTTGGTATTGTCGTCACATCTGGGCATAACACACCATCCGACGAGTCGCTTCCGGCCCGCAGCGTTTTCTTTCCTAAGCCTTACGATTTCCAGAAAGTTGTCGACACGTTGAAGCTAATGACAGTCTGAAGTTTCTGCTTATCGGTAGAAAAAGTGGTTTGCGAATAGGTAACCATAGTTCGCAAGTCGGCTGTGGATTAATTATTCTGAAAATATCAGAGTGTATTGTCTATCTCAAAGCTGGTTTGGTCTTTGGGGGCACTATGAATTTTCTAGGTATAACAGGCATGCAGTATGCCGGCGTCGCATTTGAAAACACAAGAATATTGCTTGCTGAAGACTCAAACGTTTTCACCCAAATGATCGGCGGACGGCTGCATGAATTGCTTGGTCTAACTGTAGAGATCTGCCGGAACTTCGAAGAACTGCAGGAATGCTATGAGCATTCTTCGGAAGAGGTCACACTTGCTGTGTCCAACATCAATCTGCCCGGCGCAGAAAACGGCGAAGCTCTTGAATACCTCGTTGATCTATCCATTCCCACAATCGTTTTTACGAGCACCTTCCATGAAGATACGCGCGAAAAGCTGATCACCAAGGAAGTGGTCGATTATATTCTCAAGGACAATGTGTTCGCCGTCGATATGTTGACGGAATCCGTTTGCCGGTTCCTGACGAACCATCGCCACCACGTGTTGATCGTTGATGACAGCCCAACCGCGCGCGCCTTGTTGTCCAGCCGCCTGAAGCGTTACAATTTCCGCGTCAGCCTTGCTGAAAACGGTGCAAAAGCGCTTGAAATCCTGCGAAAGAATCCTGACATCGGCCTTGTTGTGACTGACTACAACATGCCTGATATCGATGGCTTTGAATTGACACGTCGCATCCGCACAATGCGCGGCTCGCACGAATTGCGCATCATTGGCGTTTCTTCATCGAACAACCGGCTTCTGTCAGCCCGTTTCCTCAAAGCGGGCGGCAATGACTTCATGCTGCGCCCCTTCATCGATGAAGAGTTCTATTGCCGCGTCAATCAGAACCTCGATACGCTGGTTCAGATCCAGGCGGCAAAATTGCTCGGCAAAAAGGCTGCTGCCTGACGAAAGCGAAATCCGCTCAGGCGTCTCGTTCAATCGGACGCCCGAGCGCAAGCTTTTCGGAAAGCTCCGGCCCAAGCTTATCGACATAGGCCTGATCCGGGGATGTGCCCAAGGCATCAAGTGTTTTTGAGAAAAAGCATCTCGCAGCCGCTGCTGCCACGATGTCGAAAATTTCGGCGTCAGTCAGCGCGTGGGTTTTCAACGCGTCAATGTCCGCTTGCGTTATCGACGTCGCATCACGCACGACTTTTGCTGCGAAAAACATGATTGCGCGCTCCTGTTCATTCAGCGGCGCGTTTTCTGTGTTGTCTACGATGCTTGCGAGCTCGTCAGCACCCAGCCCCTCTGTCGCCAGCACAGAGGCGTGCGCCAGCATGCAGTAGGATGATTTCAGCTCTCGTGCTGCGGCCAGCGTCACAAGTTCATATCTGCGTGGTTCAATGTTTCCCCGCAGGCTTGAGAGAAGCGAACTCCAGCTTTCCATCACTTCCGGACGGTGGCCAAAAGCGCGATACATATTGGGCAGGTAACCGTGAGTGCTTTCGGCACTGCGGTACATTTCCGCTATTTTAATGCTCGTTTTGGGGTCGGGCGGCGCGATGAACATCGATTTCTCCTGAATTTCCATAGAGCTAAAATGCCCGAGAGGGAAAATCGATCAGTTCACTTTGCATGTTTTGTTCAGAGTTGAGATTCGAGTGGCAGAAGCCCCATAACGCCGACCAGGAGGCGCCGGCTGAAACTGGCGTAGGGCTCACGGCGGTATCGCTTGGGAACGCCTTTGACCATGCCTGTCCAGGTGACATTTCTGCGCTCGTTCAACGTCAGTTCGAAGCTCATCTGACGGCTGGTTTCTTCTTTGAAAATCACGTCCATCTCTTCGACGAGCTCAGGAGAGGAAAACAGCATTCCCATTTCCGTGTTGAGCGACATGGACCGCGGGTCGAAGTTGAGCGAGCCGATGAAGCCGATCTCACTGTCGCGTGTAAACGCCTTTGTATGAAGGCTGGCTTGCCCTGAGCCGCGCAGGGAGAAGGACTTGTTCTGGTCAGCCAACGAGCGGAGTTCGTGGATCTTTATACCGTTGATGAGCAGCGGCCTGCGATAACGCGAATATCCAGCGTGAACCGCTGCCACATCTGTTGCTGCTAAGGAATTGGTCAGGATGCAAACGGATGCGCCGGAGGCGGAGAGGCGAGAGAAGGTTTCAACGCCCTTCTGCCCGGGGATAAAATAGGGCGATGTGATATTCAATTGCTGTGCCGTATCTTCCATGACAGGCAGAAGTGTTTCCATCAGGAAATTGTGGCCACTGCGGCGCTTGCCGGCGGCCTTCTCTGGCGGATCGGCGACCACCTTGGCGTTATCGACCCAGTGCAAACTATCCGACATCAAAAAACTGCCGGAATGATGCTGGCTTTCAACTTTCGCCAGATAGGGGCGAGCGGCAGCGCCTGACGCCAGCATGTCCATCTTGCGTCTGAGCTTGGCGAGCTTGGAAGGGCGGCGGGCGAGAAGTGAGCGGACCGGCACGGAAACGGAGCTGTTCCAGTAATCGTCGAAAATCTCCTCCGCATCGGAGATGCAGTCACCACGCGCTATGACGTCGAAGTCGCGGAAGTTGGCCTGTTCCGCAGCATCGAAATAGGCATCACCAATGTTGCGACCACCGACGATCAGAATTCGGCCATCGGCAATCCACGCCTTGTTGTGCATGCGCCGGTTGACGCTGCGAAACCGCAGCACCATTTCCAATCCTCGGCGGAACACATTTTCCCGAGCCTTTGTTGGGTTGAAGAGCCTGAGCTCGATATTGGGGTGGCTATCTATGGCTTGGAAAGCGCGGTCTGAAATAGACACGCCAAGATCATCCAGCAACAACCGGACCCGAACACCACGATCTGCTGCGGCAATAACCTCACGCATCATGAGCTGACCGGTGAGATCGGCATTCCACATATAATACATGAGATCGAGGCTTCGGCCTGCTGCGCGTGCAGAATTCACCCGTGCTGCAAAGGCGGCCATATTCGACTGGATCAGTGACAGTGCATTTCCTTGGCTCTGTCCGCGCCGTATATCCGTCCAGTGTCTGTCGAGAGGTGTCGCGTCATCGCTCTTCGGAAGAGCGGTCGTTGCGATTTTAATGATGAGTTTGTCGCGATGGCGCGACGCGAGAATGATACTCGCAAGAATGGCGAGAACGACGCTGATACATATAAGGATGAGCGAATTCTCAGTTATGACATCACCCGCATACTCTCCAATTGTCAGCCCGTCCCCGCCTAGATATCTGGTTTCGATCAGTGAATTTCAATGGAGCGCTTATCGGCTTCCTGTTTGATTATGTCTTCCACCACCTGCCGTGTCAGGTCTGCGTCGGCCAGAAGATAGGCGTCTGCCAGCTCGAAAATCGACTTTGGCCCCTCGGAGCTTTTGAGTGTGTCTAGGTCCTGGCCGATCTGTTGACGCAATTCCGTGTAGCAATCCATCTGCATTCTCCTTTTCGTCTAGAATGCGAGAGGCGGGGTCGCGGTTCCGACCGATCCGGGAAAAGCAGTGCTTGCTTGCGCGTTTTATTGATAAGCGGCATAAGCCCTGTATTGTTGGGGATTGACGATGCAGGATGATGATTTTCAACATGCGGTGCGGAAGGCACAGGCATTTTCAGACATAGACAAGGCGGCGGTATACCGAGCGATTGAAACCAGACGCGACGTTCGCGACCAGTTTCTGGCGGAGCCACTGCCGGATGATCTCGTAGCGAAATTACTCGCTGCTGCCCACGCGGCGCCCTCGGTCGGCTTCATGCAGCCTTGGAATTTCACACTCGTAACGAACCCTGCCACCCGCCAGCGGGCCTATGAGGCATTCTCCCGCGCCAATGCGGAAGCGGCTGAGATGTTTGCCGGGGAGAAGCAGGATCTTTACCGTAGCCTCAAGCTTGAGGGCATTCGCAAAGCCCCGCTTTCCATCTGTGTGACCTGCGATCCGACGCGGGGTGGTGACGTTGTTTTGGGCCGGACCCACAATCCACGTATGGATGTATACTCTACCGTCTGCGCCATACAGAACCTATGGCTCGCCGCGCGAGCAGAAGGTGTTGGCGTGGGCTGGGTCAGCATATTTCATGATGCCGATATTCGCGAGATTCTGACGATCCCGGATTACATCGAAATCGTCGCGTGGCTCTGTCTTGGCCGGGTTGATGAACTGTACACCGAGCCGGAACTGGCCGTGAAGGGTTGGCGGCAAAGGCTGCCGCTTGAAGACCTCGTCTTTCAGGACCGATGGGGCCAGAGGTAAAGGCAGGGCTCTGCCAATTACTGCTGCTGCGGTTGGGCACCTTGGAGAGCCGGGTTCTTAAGATCAATCCGGCTGGCTTCTTCTTGCATGAACTGGGGTCCGACAATTCGAACCTTGTTTTTAGCAGGATCATAATCGCGCTCAGGGATCGGCTCAGCCTTTTCGACCGGTTTGGTCTCCGCTGGTTTTGACGCCGTGTCACCTTTCGGTGACGGGATGGTGGTGATGCTGGCAGAGCTTTGCGCATGCGTCGATTGCGGGCCGCTTTCCTCGCCATCCTGCTTCTTCATCGGGTCGCCATTGGCGGTCATATTGCAGCTGCAGGAGGGCGAACGATTGGCCGTGGTGCTGTTTCGATAAGCGAATGCAGTTGGCATGGAAGCATAGGGCTGGCCGGTTTTGGCAGAAACCATATCCGCGCTCTCCTGGCCCTGAAGCTCATGATAAAAAAGCTCGGTCTGGGTGCCCGGGCACATTCTTTCGCATTGCGCGGCCTGATCTTTGAAATCGAGCGGCGTCGCATCTGATGAAATCGGAAAGAACGCGCCATCGCAGGTGCGAACGCAGAGCGTCCTCAAGCCTCCTTGCATCGGCATATCGGGCGTTGGTGCGTAGTCCTGATTGTCTGCCGCGCCATAGCCGCCAATGGGCTCTTGCATGTCGGGATTTTCAGATGGATCCGTGGCGCTATAGGACGGCTGTTCGTCGTAGCATCCCTCCGCATTGAGAGCGGCCAGAATGCGGTCTCGCGAGCCTTGCGCGTTTTCGCTCCGCCGCTCGGCAAGCATACGGTCGCGATCTTGCGCGATCATGTCCCGTTCGGCTTCTGCCTGCTCCAGCGCATAGCCAATCTCGCCACATAGCTCAGCATTGGGATTGCCATAGGTGACAATGCTGCCGGAGGTGCAGCCATAGCCTCGCATGTCATTTTTGATGCGGCGGATCAGAATGTTCTGTTGGGCCAGCGCATTGGCGATCCGCCGTACCTCAGCAGTGTTGCCAAAGGTCTGCCTTGGCTGCTGTTCCAGCTGCGAGCGAAGCGTCTCGCACACATCGCTTGCTTGCACCGTTGCGGGCGCAGCCAGCAGGAGCAAGGCAAGTGTGCCGATCATGCGGTGTCGGCGCGGGATCAATGGTCCGTCCGTTTCCTGTCCTGCCATGGTGCAGGTCATATCCTGTAATCGTCACCCACAGGATGCGGATGACGTGCTTTAGTTCAGGATAACATAAGGCTCCACCGCAAAGCGGCAAGGCCGTGTTCAAAATTATGTTAACCCCCGATTACACCGAAGGGTGGGAAGCCTGGACAGCAGCCAGCGCTGCCATGTTGACGACGCCACGCGATGTCACCGTTGGTGACAGGATGTGAACGGGAAGTGCCGAGCCCAGCAGGATTGGCCCAACGTGCAGGCCTTCGGTCATCGTCCTGACAACACCGAGCGTGATGTTGGCCGAATCCAGGTTCGGGAAGACCAGCAGATTTGCCTCCCCGGAGAGGGAGCTGTTGGGCATTGCGCGCTTGCGCAGCGATTCCGAAAGCGCGGAACCGCCCTGCATTTCACCATCGATCTCAAGTTCTGGCGCGGCGCTGCGCACCATTTGCAAGGCACGGCGCATTTTGCGTGCGCTTTCAGAATCGCGAGATCCGAAATTCGAATGGCTGACGAGAGCGATCTTTGGCGTGATGCCGAAGCGTTTGATCTCCTTGGCTGCAAGGATTGCAAGCTCTGCCAGATCTTCAGCCGCAGGTTCGTAATTCACGAAAGTGTCAGTGAGGAAGATCGCGCCTTGCTGGGTAATGAGCAGGCTGAGGCCGCCAAATGTGTGGGCACCCTCGCTCTTGCCGATGATCTGGTTCACATCCTTCAAATGGCGGTCGAAGCGACCTTCGAGGCCGCATATCAGGGCATCCGCTTCGCCACGCTTGACGGAGAGAGCGCCGATGACGGTGCTGTTGGTACGAACAATCGTGCGCGCCGCTTCCGGGTTGATGCCGGCACGACCGACCAGCGCAAAGTAGTCATCCACATAGTCACGGTAACGTGGATCGTCTTCCGGATTGACCACGGCAAAGTCTGCGTTCGGGCGAATACGAAGGCCGAAACGCTTCAGGCGTGCCTCGATGATTTGCGGACGACCAATGAGAATAGGGACGCCTGTGCCTTCTTCCAGCAGCACCTGTGCGGCACGCAGAACGCGTTCATCTTCACCTTCTGCGAAAATGATGCGCTTCTTTTCTGCCGTTTTCGCCAGGTTGAAAATTGGCTTCATGATGAAGCCGGAGCGCCAGACAAAGCGGTTCAGTTGATCGAGATAGGCGTCGAAATCGGTGATGGGGCGTGCCGCCACGCCGCTTGCCGCGGCAGCGCGTGCCACCGCAGGAGCGATGCGCAGGATGAGGCGCGGATCAAAGGGTGAGGGGATGAGATAGTTTGGTCCGAAGATTGGCGTCTCGTCGCTATAGGCTTTCGCGGCGACTTCCGAAACTTCTTCACGCGCCAGTTCCGCAATCGCGTGAACGGCAGCCATTTTCATTTCTTCATTGATTGTCGTCGCGCCGCAATCCAGCGCACCCCTGAAGATGTATGGGAAGCAGAGGACGTTGTTGACCTGGTTAGGAAAGTCGGAACGACCGGTGCAGATCATCGCATCCGGGCGCGCGCTACGGGCCAGTTCCGGCATGATCTCAGGGTTAGGGTTGGCGAGTGCGAGAATGAGCGGCTTTTCAGCCATGCGGGCCAGAAGCTCCGGCTTCAGAACGCCAGCGGCAGACAGGCCGAGAAACACATCGGCGCCATCAATAGTTTCGTTCAGGACGCGCTTATCGGTCTTCTGCGCGTAGATCTCTTTCCACTCATCCATCAAGGTGTTGCGGCCCTCATAGACGAGGCCTTCAATGTCGTGCACCCAGATGTTTTCGCGTTTTGCACCCAGCACAACAAGTAGGTTGAGGCAGGCGAGGGCCGCAGCACCCGCACCCGACGCAACGATCTTAACGTCACCTATTGATTTGCCAGCCAGTTCTAGCGCGTTCGTCACGGCTGCCGCAACGATGATGGCTGTGCCGTGCTGATCATCGTGGAAGACGGGAATATTCATCTTGGCGCGAAGCTGGCGCTCGACTTCGAAACACTCCGGTGCCTTGATGTCTTCTAGGTTGATGCCGCCGAAGGTGGGCTCGAGCGCCGAAATGGTCGACACCATGTCATTGACGCCGGGTGCGTCGATTTCGATATCGAAAACGTCTATGCCTGCGAATTTCTTGAACAGGACGGCCTTGCCTTCCATGACTGGTTTGGAGGCCAGTGGACCGATATTGCCGAGGCCCAACACCGCCGTGCCGTTGGAGATCACAGCAACCAGATTGGCGCGTGCCGTATATTCGGCAGCCATTTCAGGGTTTTCATGAATGGCAAGGCAAGGGGCAGCAACGCCCGGGGAATAGGCGAGCGCCAGATCGCGCTGGTTGCCAAGCGGCTTGGATGCCTGGATTTCCAGTTTTCCGGGGCGAGGATAACGGTGATAGAAAAGCGCCTGTTCTTCCAGATCCGCATTGGGGTTCTTGTCTTGCGTCTTGCCCGTGTCCTGAGAACTCATTCTATCACCGCTTTATTTCAAGTTTCTGGGAGGCCTTTGCATACAACAATCAGCCAGTGCGTACAGCCGTTTATTTCATCTGGACTGCGCAAAATCCGTACATTCGAAGTTGCGCAAAAAGCACGTCGATCAACGGAAATGGCGCTTTGTCATCTTGCTGAAACACGAGTCTGGTTTTGCAGAGGGAGAAAGTTGCCGAGACAGAGGGAACAATTCCATGGCCGCGCAAACCGAAGCCAGGCAGTTCAGAACGCTTTTCATCTCAGATGTGCATCTTGGCTCCAAGGCGGCCAAGACGGATTTCCTTCTGGATTTCCTGCGCCATCACGAGGCTGATACGATAATCCTTGTTGGTGATATCATCGATGGATGGCGCCTGCGCCGCAACTGGTACTGGCCGCAGGGCTGCAACGATGTGGTGCAGAAGCTTCTGCGCAAGGCGCGCAAGGGTACCCGCATCGTCTATATTCCCGGAAACCACGATGAATTTCTCCGTGAGTTTCCCGGCACCCATTTCGGCGGAATTGAAGTTGCCGAGCGAATGATCCACGAAGCGGCTGATGGCAAGAAGTACCTCGTCATCCATGGTGATGAGTTCGACGTGGTGGTTCGCAACGCCCGTCTGTTAGCATATCTGGGTGACTGGGCCTATGACGCGGCAATTGCCATCAACGTTCTGCTCGCGGCAGTGCGCCGCCGCATTGGCCTTCCATACTGGTCCTTCTCAGCCTGGGCCAAGCTTCAGGTAAAGCATGCGGTCAACTTCATTGGCGAGTTTCAGCGTGTGGTGGCAGATGAAGCCCGCCGCAACAATGTCGATGGTGTCATCTGCGGCCATATTCACCACGCCGTTATGGAGGATATCGACGGTATCCGCTATATCAACACCGGCGACTGGGTGGAGAGCTGCACAGCCGTTGCCGAGAATGCCGACGGCACCTTTGAGCTGATTACCTGGATGAAGTCCGACGAGCAGCTCGAAACAACGGTCCATGAGCTGGAGCCCGTCAACATCGCTGGGCTGATTGGCCAACGGGCAGCGTGATGTTCAGCCCCAGAGCTCCGGCTCTGGCGGGAACACGAACGATCCTTCATAGCGAAGGCCCGGAACGCGGTCCCGCGCTAGCAGGAGCGGACCGTCCAGATCGGCAAAAGCCGTATCCTGCGCAAGCATGAGGGCGGGCGCCATGCCGAGCGAGGTGCCCAGCATGCAGCCAACCATGATGGTGTAGCCAAGCCGTTCTGCCTCCTGCTTCATAGCAAGCGCTTCGGTCAGGCCACCTGTCTTGTCGAGCTTGATGTTGATGGCGTCATATCGATCTCTTAAGGACGCGAGATCATCCGTGTGGTGAACGCTTTCATCCGCACAGATCGGTACCCGGCGCTTGATGCGCGAAAGGATAGAATCCTTGCCGACAGGCAAGGGCTGCTCGATGAGCGCGATGTCCAATTCCTCTGCGACGGAAAGATGGTGCTCAATATTGTGTTCCGTCCATCCCTCATTTGCGTCGACGATGATGCTTGCGTGGGGAGCCGCTGCCCTGACAGCGCGAAGGCGCGAGGCGTCATCCTCTGTTCCGGTCTTGATTTTCAGAAGCGGGCGCGATGCATTCTCCGCTGCCTTGGCCGCCATCGTGTCCGCATCGCCCAGCGATATCGTAAACGCTGTGATAATGGCTTGCGGCTCTACGGAAAGCAGCGATGCGGAAACGGACTTGCCGGATTGTTTGGCTTCAAGGTCCCATGAGGCGCAATCCACCGCATTGCGGGCGGCACCTGGCTTCATGAGGCGCTGGAGTTCTATGCGGTCGATGCCGCTCGAGATCGCGCCTGACACGGCGTTTAAATCCGCCAGGACACCCTCGACTGATTCGCCGTAGCGGGCGTAAGGTACGCATTCGCCCCGTCCGATGAAGCCGTTTTCCGTGATGGTGCACGCCACGACCACCACTTCTGTCCGACTTCCGCGAGAAATGGTGAAACTGCCGGCAACGGGAAAGGCCTCTGCTGTGGCTTCAAGGTAACGGCTCATCGAATTTAACCTTTCGTCTGATGTAAAACCCGGTTGCCAACAACAAATGATCGGAATCTGACGTGATCCCTGTGGCTTGGTGATCCGTCAATGGATATGAGTCGTTACTCATTTATTAATAGGCTGCATTCGCTTGGAGCAAGATGCAAGAACTTGAGGCACAGCAAAAGGCGCAACCGGCAGCGATCGCGGCGGATGACAACGCAGATCGTGGCGCTGCGCGCTATGTTCTGAGCGGTTCCTGGCGAAACGCCAATGTCTCGCCCGTTCTCGCAGACATTGAGAAGATCGAGACTTCAAAACCCTCTGGACCTGTAACGATTGACCTTTCGGGTGTTGAAGACATCGACACTACGGGTGCGTGGCTTCTGCGGCGGCTGCGCAACCGGATGGACAAGTCCGGTACAGAAGTTGCGTTTGAAGGAAATGAGCGTTTCGAAGCGATCATTGCAGGCCTGCCGGACCAGGCACCACTGCCGCCAAAGAACAATAACAAGATCGGTGTCGTTCAGCGCATATTCGATCCTATCGGCAAGAACGTGGTTCAGGCTGGTGCGGACTTTCTGGCGGGCATGTATATTCTCGGCTCTGCCGTGCGCGGTGCACAGATGAAGCTGGGGCGCGGGCGCGGGGTTTCTCCTGCAGCCATCGTAAACCAGATCGATCATATGGGCGTCCGCGCTGTTCCGATCATCCTTTTGATGTCGTTCCTCATTGGCGCTATCATCGCGCAGCAGGGCGCTTTCCAGCTGAGATATTTCGGCGCTGAAGTTTTCGTGGTCGATCTCGTCGGCATTCTGCAATTGCGTGAAATTGGCGTGTTGCTGACCGCTATCATGATCGCCGGCCGCTCTGGTAGCGCGATCACGGCTGAAATCGGCTCGATGAAAATGCGCGAGGAAATTGATGCGCTGAAAGTCATCGGCCTTAACCCGGTGGGCGTGCTGGTCTTTCCAAGGCTGGTGGCGCTGACGATTGCGCTGCCGCTGTTGACGATCATCGCCAACTTCGCCGCATTGTTCGGTGCAGCCGTCGTCTCGCTCCTTTATTCCGGCATCACGTTTGAAGTGTTCATATCTCGCCTGCATTCCGCCGTTGAGGCTTCGACAATTGCTTCCGGCATGATCAAAGCGCCGTTCATGGCGCTTATCATCGGCATTGTCGCGGCAGTGGAAGGCATGAAAGTTGGCGGAAGTGCCGAATCTCTTGGCCAGCACGTGACATCATCCGTGGTCAAATCCATTTTCGTCGTCATCCTGGTCGATGGCGTCTTCGCCATCTTCTACGCAGCCATCGATTTCTGAGGGAGAGGCTGTGCAAGAGCAGGCATTGAAAACCGAAAAGAAAAAAACAGACCGGGAAGTGATCCTCTCGGTTGAGGGCGTGACTGTTGCGTTTGGTGACAAGGTGGTCCTCGATAACCTTGATCTTGATGTCTACCGTGGAGAAATTCTCGGTTTCATCGGGCCTTCCGGTGCCGGTAAATCCGTGCTGATGCGGGCCGTGTTGCGGCTTCTTCCGCGTCAGGGCGGAACCATCAAGATACTCGGAACAGATTATGACAAGGCGACGGACGAAGAGCGCATGGGGCTCGACACGCGTCTGGGTGTTCTCTTCCAGCAGGGCGCGTTGTTTTCCGGCTTGACCGTGAAAGAAAACATTCAGCTGCCCATGCGGGAATATCTGGATCTGCCGCAGCAGCTGATGGATGAGCTTGCCGCCATCAAGATCGAGATGGTCGGTTTGGCTCCTGATGCGGCTGACAAATACCCGTCAGAGCTTTCGGGCGGCATGATTAAGCGCGCTGCATTGGCGCGCGCTCTGTCGCTGGATCCCGATCTGGTGTTTCTGGATGAGCCAACCTCTGGACTTGATCCTATTGGTGCAGCGGAATTCGATATGCTGATTGCGCGTCTGCGCGATTCTCTGGGCTTGACCGTTTATATGGTCACCCACGACCTGGACAGTCTGTTCTCGGTCTGCGACCGCATTGCCGTTCTCGGCGATAAGAAGGTCGCTGTGGAAGGTACACTCGAGGAAATGTTCGAAAGCGACGATCCTTGGGTTCAATCATATTTCCGCGGAAAGCGGGCACGCGCCGTCGTTCTTCCCGATGGCACACAACACATTCCGGGGAGTGACGGATAGCCATGGAAACCAAGGCAAATTACACCATCGTCGGAATTTTCACGCTGATCATCATCGCAGCCGCCTTCGGCTTTGTGTATTGGATGGCGGAATTCGGACGCGGCGGTCCAACTGCACAATTGACGATCCGTATTCCGGGCTCCGCTAACGGCCTGTCCGTTGGCTCGCCGGTTCGCTTCAACGGTATTCCCGTGGGCACAGTGCGTGGCCTTTCGATTGACCGCGACGATCCGGCCTATTCGATTGCGTTTACAGAAGTGCAGGCCGATGCGCCTGTGTTCCCATCCACCCGCGCCGTGCTTGAAATTCAGGGCCTGACGGGCGCTGCCTATATCGAACTATCAGGTGGTCGCAACAATGAAGAGCGTATCCTGCAGAAGTCGTTCGACACCGGCGTGCCTGCAGAACTGACGGCTGACCTTTCCAGCGTGACGAACCTTTTGGCAACGGCAGACAAGATCCTGCGCCGAGCCGATGGCGCTATCGGTGAGTTGCAGGGCTTCGTGCAGGATGCGCGCGGACCTTTGACACAGACCGTGCGCAATGCGGAGAAGTTCTCCAATGCGCTGGCGTCCAATTCCGATGGTATTGAAAATTTCATTTCCAGCCTGAGTTCCCTGTCCACCACAGTTCAGTCGGTTTCCGTGCGTCTCGACAGCACGCTTACAGCGGTTGAAGACCTTGTGAAGGCTGTCGATTCGCAGAAGATCGACTCGATTCTGACGAACGTCGATAAAGTAACGTCGGACGTGGCGGCCTCATCTGGCGGCATTCAGGACGTGATGGAAACGGTGCAGCGCACGTCGCGCAACTTCGAGCAGGCCAGTTCCGAGGTTCAGGTTGTGATGAAGCGGGCTGACGAGCTGCTGGCCTCAGTTGACCCGTCAAAGGTTGGCAATGTGGTCGATGACGTTTCCACGGCCACTGCAGATGCGCGGCAAGCGATGTCGACATTCCGCCAGATTGCAGATGACGTCGGCACGCGCCGCCCGGATATCGATCAGGCCATTGCTGATTTCACCGATATGTCGCGCAAACTGAACCTCGCTTCCAGCCGCGTCGATGGAATTTTGGCGAAAGTTGACGGACTGCTTGGAACCGATGATGCCAATTCGCTATTCTCCAAGGCTCGTGAGACATTGGCATCGTTCAAGGCTGTTGCCGATAATCTCAACGCACGTATCGGTCCGATTGCAGACAATCTCGCGCGCTTCTCTGGTTCCGGCTTGAAGGATTTCCAGGCGCTGATTGGCAGCACTCGCCAGACCGTCGACAATCTGAATAACACCATTTCGAATTTCGATCGCGATCCGCAGCGACTGATTTTCGGTGGCGAAAACGTAAAACAATATGACGGCCGGACAAGGCGTTGACGGGAGGTACGACTTTGAAAATTTCGTTGATGCGCGGACAGACGTCCTACCGGTCGGGCAGCAAAGCGGTCGTCGTGGTGCCTATGCTTGCAGCTTTGCTGGCAGGCTGCGGTGGCAGTGCAAAGAATGACACATTCGATCTTTCCGTGACGTCTACGTCCGTTACGCAAGGTCCTACACTGCGCTCAAGGCAGTTGCTGATCGCGGATCCGACCGCGTTGAAGGCATTGGATAGCGAGAACATAGTTGTGCGTCTATCCGGCTCCGAGATGCAGTATCTCGCGGGATCGCAGTGGAGTGACCGCTTGCCGCGCATGGTGCAGTCGAAGCTTGTTGAAGCGTTCGAAGACACCGGCAAACTCGGCGGCGTCGGTCGTCCTGGCCAGGGCCTCGCTATCGACTATCAGGTCGTGACGGATATTCGCGCATTCGAAGTCGATACGACGAAGAACGTCGCCAATATCGAGATTTCGGTCAAGTTGCTGAACGATAAGAACGGCACTGTTCGGGCGCAGGAAGTGTTCCGCTCCAGCGCGCGTATCAACGGTTCCGGCAACGCCAATCTAGTCAAGGGTATCGACAGCGCGTTTGCTGGCGCTACCCGTGACATAGTCGCCTGGACGCTCAAGTCACTGTAAATGGCAGAGGAGCCGGTCGGAGTGTCCTTCACTCCTACTGCTCTTGTGTCAGCCAACTCGAAAAGAAAACGCCGCGTACAGAAGCTGTACGCGGCGTTTTCTATTGGTGTTCCGATAGCAGCTAGATCTGCTCTGCAGAGGAGGCTGTATTCCATTCTGGGAGCGGAAAGAGCCTGTCGTAGCACCAGTTGAAAACGAAGGCGTAGACGACGTAGAAAAGCGCGAAGGATATGTCCATCACCAGCGCGTGCAGCAGGCTGATCCCGAGGTACCATGCGATAAACGGCATGAGGACAATCAGCAGGCCGAGCTCAAACAAGACGGAGTGCACAACGCGAATAAGCGTGGTTTTCTGTGTCGTGCCCTTCACGCGCTGCATGGCATGGTCGAAACCTAGATTGTAGATATAGTTCCAAGCCGTTGCGATCGTGGCGCTGACAACGCCGACCACGCCGATATCTTCCGCGGGCATGCTGAACACGATAGCGCCGAGCGGTATCATGAGGATTAGGCCGATGATTTCGAAGCTGAGGGCGTGACGGATACGATCCTTGATCGTGCGCATCGATAACTCCCGTATTTTTCCGGGCCGTCCCGACTGCTATCACCACCATGGCCGAGGTCGTCCTCGCAGAGACAATATAAAACCCTGAGCAAATTTCTTCAAGACGGTATGAAGCGCCAAAAGAAAAAGCCCCTCCGGACGAACCGGAAGGGCTTGATGGTTTCATATGTCAGCGTCTCAGCTAAAGCGACCCGCCGCATGGGCAAGCATCGTATAGACCTTGCCGGTATCGGAGGTGAGGTATGACTGCGTGATTGTGCGGTCGCGGTCTGTGCGTGCGACATCAGCCAGCAATTTTTCGAAATCGGAAATGTAGCGGTCCACTGCGGTGCGGAATTCCACCTCACGCTCGTATTTGCGCTTGATCTCGTCGAAGGTCTGCTGGCCCTTCAGAGTGTAGAGGCGGCGTGTGAATACGTCCCGTTCGCCGCGCTGATAGCGGCCCCACAATTCAACAGAAGCATCATGGTCGATGGCGCGGGCAATATCCACCGACAGAGAGTTGAGGGATTCGACCACGTGGCGTGGGTTTCTCACATCTGCAGCTCTTGTCTGAGGCTCTGCCTGTTGACGCGGGGCGGGTGCAGGCTGTGCCTGGCCATCCTGACCATCACGGGAGGCGCCACGCAGCAGATCGCTGATCCAGCCGCCGCCATCTTCCCGGCGTTGAACTGGCGCAGAAGAAATGCTTGGCTGCTGCGGTACGGCGCGGGCTTCAGCTGGCGCGCTTGGACGTGGCTGCTGTGCAACCGGCTGCTGAAGCGCAGGGCGAGATATGACGGGTGAAGACAGTGTTGGGGCCTCTGGGCGCCGTTGTTCTACACGTGGCTGCTGTGGCTGGGCGGGTGCGACCGCCTTTGTTGCGGCAATCGCACGCGCAGCGGGCTCGGAAATTTCAAGCTGTTGCGTCGAGCGACCGACCAGCTGCGAAATGTCCTGCAACGCCTTGATCTGCTCGGATACGGCGCGGCGCATGGCGGCAGCGCTTTCCTTGGCTTCTTCTGGCAGGTCGAAGGCACCACGCTTCAGTTCGGCACGAGTCGAATCCAGTTCAGTCCGAATATCGAGGCTCGAGCGACGGATCTCGTCCGTGGCACCAGCAAAGCGCTGAACCGCTTCTTCCACCGCTTCACGCAGTGATTCGCGCATTGACTCAGCCGCCGCGTTGGATTTGTCGGTTGCGTTTCCGAGCAGCTTGTCCACGTCGGACAGGGATGCTGCGACGCCACCGCGAAGACGATTGACCAGTGCGTCCGAATATCTCTGAGCTTCTGCCATCGTGCCTTCGATAGAGCGGCTTGCATCTTCGCCCGCAGACTGAAGTGCGCCGCGCATGTTTTCGGCTGCAGACTTTGCCCGCTGTTCGGTCTCGTCGAGCGAGCGGCCAATGTCATCGAATGAAGTGCTAAGGTTGTTTCGCAGATTGCCTGCCACGTTGGCAGAACGCTGTTCAGCCTGTGCGAGGGTCTGTTCAACGACGCCCATGACATCGCGCATCGAGTTTTCGATTTCTTCCGAACGGGTTAGCAATCCGACAGACAATGTCCGCAGGGCTTCCTGACGTTCTTCCAACGTGCCGACCAGGCTTGTCTGTGCGGCGTTGAGGAGCTCCGAGGCCTGCGACAGAACGGATGAATGTTCCTCGAAGCGATCTACGATCCCTGCAACCTGCGTAAGAGTCTGGCCCGAAATGTTGGAGAGGCGGTCGATTTTGCCTTCCAGCAGGCGGCTGGAGCTGGACACCATATCGGCGGCACGTGAAGCGGAATCCGAGAAGCTGGAGGTCGCTGTGCTGAGCGACTGATCCGCCGCCTTGAATTCCTGAGAGGCACGCGCAACGGCTACGTTGAGGTTATCAACGGCGCCCGTCACGACATTCGTCATGCCGGAATGCGTTTCTGTCAGCATCGTCGTGCTCTGACGAGTAGCGGCAACCAAGCGGTTTGCCGCATCGCTGCTCGCCTTGGAATAGTCATCAATGGCCTGCTCGACCAGTTGAGCCATACCGCTGTTGCTTTCGACCAGAAGGTTCGCGCTCTGCTGTGCGGCAGTCACGATCTTTTCAGCCGCATTGTTACCGATTGTCGAGAACTCGCTGACGATAGGCTTGGCCTTCTCTTCGATGAGACGCGACAGCTCAGCGGAGCGGCTGGCAAGCATGGAGTTGAGTTCACGTGTTCGCGAATCGAGTGTCGAGCGGATGGATTCCCCACGTGCATCGAGAGAGCTTTCCACGCCCGCCAAAGTCTCGGAAATGGCGCCGACCTGTGTGCGAACAATGGCTTCAGCTTCTGCAACCTTGTTGACGATGGCATTGCCAGCTTCGGAGAAGGTCTGGGCCACAGCGACTGCCTGACCCGACATGCGAACCTGGGCATCAGACATACGGCCAACGATTTCATCGGAACGCTGCTCAATGGCGCGTGCAAATTCATCGTTGCGCGATTTAATCTGATCGGCAAATTCAGAGCCTGTTTTCGCCAGCAATTCGGTCGAGCGAAGGGCTTCGCCACCCATTGTCTCGGTAGCGTTCACAACAGCATCGCGCAGGCTGACAGCGAGGTTGGTCGCCTTGCCTTCGATGGTGCGGTTGACATTATCGAGGCCGATATTCAGGGCGCGGTCCATGGTGCCGAGGCGCTCGTCAATGCGGGCTGCCCCGGTGTCCAAAACGCCTGCTATGCGCTGTGTTGCGTCGTCGCTTGAGCGTACAAGCTCTGCGGTTTTACCGTCAAACGTTTCGGAAATCTTGCGACCGGCATCTTCGATTGTTGCATTGACGTTACCGAGATCGGTCTGGATACGGGTCTGCAAGCTGTCGATGTTGCTTTCGAGGCGCGCACCGGTCTGATCCAGACGAACGGCGACTTGACCGACGGTTTCCTCGACGCGGGCGGTGAGGGCGTCAGCCGCGCCACCAATTTCTCTGGTGGCTTCATCGATTTTTTCGACGACGGCACCCGCACTGTTGCGCATGCGCTGTTCAAGCGTCGCGCCACTGGCGTCTATCGTGCGCTGAATGGCCTCCTGCTGATTCTCAAGCGACATTTCCAGCATGCTTGCGCTCGATGCGATTGTTGTGCCAATCGACATGGACTGCTCGGATAGCAGGTCGCTGATGCGCTCCCGCGCAGAGCCAAGCGTTTCGCTGAGTGCGGAGTGATGCTGGTCGAGTGTGCCGCGCAGCAAGTCGTGCGATGAAACAAGGTTGTTCTCGATGCGGGAAACGCCGGTTTCCATGGTGCCCGCAAATCGGCCCACGCCGCCTTCTACTGCGGTTTCGATCCGCGTTGCCGCTGATCCAACGGTTTCCTCGATCAGCCCACTGTTGCGCTCCACCGTTCTGGTGATCGCATCGGCCTGGATGCCAAGCATGGTGTCCAGACGAAGATGTCCGACGGAAAGCGCTTCCTCGATGGTAGAAGCTGTAGACGAAAGACGCTGTTCCGCATTTGCGACAGACCGGGTGAGGGTCTCGGTGCGATTATCGAGCGTTTCCGTGATGCGCTCTTCCGCACCTGAAATCGCCATGTCGATTGCCATAGCACGGCTGTCGAGTGCGTCGGCAATGCGGTCCTCGACGCCGGATACTGCGTTTGCAAGCGCAGTTGTGCGGCTTTCCAGCGTGTCGGCGATGCGTCCTTCGACGCCAGCAACAACGCTGCTGAGAGAAGATGCGCGGGCATCAAGGGTTTCGGCAAGCCGCTCTTCTGCACTCGAGAATGCCATATCGAAGGACATCGCTCGGCTGTCGAGCGTATCTGCAATGCGCTCTTCAGCGCTGGAAACGACGGTGTTCAAAGCGGCAGTGCGGCTATCGAGAGAGGCTGCGATACGCTCCTCGGCGCCAGAAAATGCCATATCGAAGGACATCGCCCGGCTATCGAGGGTATCGGCGATGCGCTCTTCAGCAGTGGAAACGACGGTGTTCAAAGCGGCAGTGCGGGTATCGAGAGAGGCCGCGATACGCTCTTCTGCACCAGAAAATGCCATATCGATAGCCATTGTGCGGCTGTCCAACGTATCGGCAAGGCGCTCTTCGACGCCAGATACGACGCTGGACAAGGCCGCGGTGCGGCCATCAAGCGTATCGGCGATACGAGTTTCCATACCGGAGACAATGCCGGACAGCGACGTTGTGCGCGCATCCAGTGTCTCTGTAAGGCGCTCTTGCGCGCCGGAGAATGCCATATCGATCGCCATGGTGCGGCTGTCGAGGGTGTCGGCAATCCGCTCTTCAACACCGGCGACAACGATGCTCAAGGCTGCCGTGCGGCTATCGAGCGTTTCAGCGATGCGATCTTCCACGCCTGTGACGGCGTTGGAAAGTGCGGTTGTTCCGGTCTGAATCGTATTGGAAATTTTGCTTTCAACGCCGGACACGATCGTGTTCAGCGCCGCAGTTCTGGTGTCGAGAGATTCTGCAATGCGCTCCTCAGCACCCGAAAACGCCATGTCGATAGCCATTGTGCGGCTGTCAAGCGTGTCGGCAATGCGTTCTTCTGCCCCAGCGACCGCAGAATTCAGCGCGTTGGTCCGGCTGTCCAATGTTTCAGACAGACGCTCTTCAGCTGTGGAGAACGCCATATCGAGTGCCATGGTGCGGCTGTCGAGAGCGTCCGCGATGCGGTCTTCAACACCGGATACGACGCTGCTGAGAGCTGCCGTGCGGCTATCAAGCGTTTCTGCAATACGTGTTTCGACGCCCGAAACCGCGCCGGTCAATGCGACTGTACGGCTATCCAGGGTCTCGGACAGGCGTTCTTCGGCAGTGGAAAACGCCATATCGAGCGCCATGGTGCGGCTGTCGAGTGCGTCTGCGATGCGGTCTTCGACACCGGCTACGACGTTGCTCAGAGCAGCTGTACGGCTATCAATCGATTCCGCGATGCGGGTTTCGACGCCGGAAACCGCGCTGGTCAATGTGCTGGTGCGGCTGTCCAATGTTTCAGACAGACGCTCTTCGGCTGTGGAGAACGCCATATCGAGCGCCATTGTGCGGCTGTCGAGAGCATCCGTGATCCGCTCTTCGGCGCCGGACACAACATGGGCGAGGGCAGCGGTACGGCTTTCGAGCGTGTCTGCGATGCGGTCTTCAACGCCCGCAACAGCCTGCTGTATGGCTGCGGTGCGCACATCGAGCGTATCTGCCAGGCGCTCTTCGACGCCAGAAACGGCGCCAGTGATGGCTGCTGCACGGCTGTCGAGGGTCTCGGCCAGACGGCGTTCGACATCGGCCACGATGTTGTTGATGGCAGCGGCGCGCTCTTCCAGCAGGGCTGCAAGATGTTGCGCCGTGCCGGACACAGAACCCGTGATAGCTTCGGTGCGGCTGGCAAGGGCATTGTCGAAACGATCCTGGCTGGTGGAAAGCGCACCAAACAGGGCGGCGCTGCGTTCGGCCAGAACGGTATCGATCTGCTCATGTGTTGTGTTGAATGCGCCGGTGATTTCAGCCGTGCGCTTGCCGATTGCGTCGCTCAGTTCACGAGTGTGGCCTTCGAACGAGCTTTCCAGCATTTCCTGGCCGGTGCCAAGTGTGGTGGCGAGAGCGAATGACTGGTCGGTGAGGGTGGTGTTGAGGCGATCGATACCCGAGTTCAGTACGCCATCGATGGACTCAGTGCCGCCGGAAACCGTTTCATTGATCCGGGCGAGGCTTTCCATCAACTTGCTATCGAGACTGCCAGCGCGCTGATCGAATGCAGTGGCAAATTCGGCAACGTGCTCATCGAAGGCCGAGTTGACGAGGCCAACGGTTGTCTGCAGCTTTTCTTCGAATAGACCGGAGCGCAGATCGAGATCCATGATGGCATCGTCTGTCGAACTCTGCAGGCTCTGGCGGAAGGACAGGCCCTTCTGTTCCAGCGTTTCCGAAAGCTTATCGAGAACGTTGTCGAGCGAACCGCCGATGATTTCCTGGCCGCGCTCGATGTTCTGGCCGATTTCCAGCGTGCGCTTGGACAGGATATCATTGAGAAGACGCGTGCGTTCTTCGAGCGACTTATTGAGGTTTTCCGTTCCGCTGCTCAGGGTGGATGCCTGGGTTGCGAACTGGTCCAGAAGCAGGCGGCCGCGCTCATCCAGCGTCGTGCTGAGATCGTGCAGGCGTAGATCGAATTCGTTGGAAATGGATGCGCCTGATGTGTTCAGCGCCTTGAGAAGGTTGTCCGTCTTGGCGGCGATGAGGCTGCCCATTGCTTCTGACGAAATGCGCGATTTTTCGAGAAGGGCGGCAGACCGCGTGTCGATCATCGAGGCAAAGGCTTCGCCGCTGGTCGCGAGACGCATGGAAAGCTCTTCTCCAACGATGGAGAGTTCTTCCTTGATCTGATCCTGCGCGCCGACGATGGAGGTGCGGATGCGTTCTGCGTGATTGATGATGGCGTCGCGCTCTGCGCTCAGTTCCTGAACGAGGCTGCGAACACGCAATTCATTATCGGCATAGCTACGCTCAAGCGCATTGACCTCGGAATGAACGAGGGTTTCAAGCTCGGTCGCACGGGCAATGGTGCGCTCGATGCCGTCATTCATCGCGGATACTTCGCGGCGGACGGCCTGACCGACGGACATGATGCGATCTGATGCAACGGTTTCAGGCTCAGAAAGGCGCAATGCAACTTCAGCCATGGAGCGCGCTGCGTTGCGAAGATCCTTGGCGCGGGCCATCATAATGGCGAAAGCAAAAAACAGCATGATTGGCACGATGATGCCAATGAAGATGGCCATGACACCGGGAACAGCCAGCAGTTCTGCCAGAGAACCGACATTCCAGATCAGGTTGCCATAGATAACATTTGCAAGGCCTACTCCAGCGACGGCCCAAAATACGGAAACGATAGAAGCATTGCGCAATGCCCCTGCGATAGAGCCAGCATCGAGCGACTTCAGGATCATGGCCGGGCTGCGTTTCGAGCCATCATTGGCCGCTTCCAGAGATGGTGATCTCGGTGCTGCCTGCTCAGGCACAGGTCGTGGCTGTTGCGGGGCTTCCGCAGCGCGGGGATTAGGGCGTTCTGCTGCTCTTGTTGGTTCTTGCACTTTGCGCTCCGCAGGCTTTGGAGCGGACTTTTTCCGAGGCTCCGGCTGATTTTCGTATGCGCCAAGCTGCAAGGCATCTTCCAATGCCTGAAATGCAGTCTCGTCAATCGAGTCGCTAATCTTGTTATTCGCCATGCGGTTACGCCTCGTTACTATACGCCCGGCCTCATGCCGTTGACCCGTTTGCCGCCCGCTACGGGTTTCCGCCATCACGCCTCGAGACACGATACCAGCCGGTATATAGTGCCTCGTGTCTTACTAATTTCTGAGAGCTGTTCCCCAAGCTCCCGGGTAAACTACATTCATATGCCGGATTCACAAAACTCGAACTGAGGTTGTGGATCACAGCAGTATCGTAGTGACACATTTGCGGCTTTGAAACAATTAACGCAGCATCCCGCACTTGGCCAAGTGGCGGTTTGTTAACAGTTTTTAAACCTCGCCAGCGCGCTGAACACCTTGTTCCGTATATGTTTAACATAAATTAACCATAGGGAAAGATTTTCACGGCACGCGCGCCGCAATTTAAGCTCTTGGGAGCCTTAGCCTGCTTAACTGCGGAACATATGTGCCTCAAAACAAGAAACTGATCCAAAATAGGGATTCTACAAGATGGCAGTGCCAAATATTGCATTTGAAGGTCCTGATAATGGCGTGCCCGCCACGCCCGCCAAGAGCAAGCCAATTGATTTCGCGCATCTGTCCCGTCAGACGATGGGTGACAAGGATCTGGAGATAGAGATTCTTCAGTTGTTTACCCGCAATGCACGGGCTTTGCTGCACGATCTCGCGACAGCCGATGATGATCAGATCAAAGCCATTGCGCATCGTCTCAAGGGTTCGGCAGATGCGGTGGGCGCTTTCGGCGTCTCTGCTGCGGCTGAGGCCGTTGAAAATAACAGCAAGGACAGTGCCGCCTTGGCAAAAGTGGCCGTTTCCGTTGTTGAAGCAGAGAACTTCATTTTGAAATTGTGCCGTTAATCACGGTTAGAGACGGGCTTTTTGAGGCCGGTTTTGCATTGGTAGCCACATCGCGGGTTGCCAAGCGGACCCGGCCTTTCTATTTGTTTAGAAACATTCTCAAACACTCGTTCTGGATTCCCTACATGACCAAACTGACTATCGTTGCTTTTGACGGCACGTCGCATGAATTCGACGTTAGCAATGGCTCCACCGTGATGGAAACCGCCATGCGCAACTCCGTACCGGGTATCGATGCCGAATGCGGTGGTGCCTGTGCGTGTGCCACCTGTCACGTCTATGTTGATGATGCCTGGGCAGAGCGCGTCGGCGCGCCAGAGCCGATGGAAGAAGACATGCTGGATTTTGCATTCGACGTTCGCCCGACGTCGCGTCTTTCCTGTCAGATCAAAATGAGCGATGCGCTTGATGGCCTTGTCGTTCATGTGCCAGAGCGGCAGGGCTGATAGCCAGACATTGCAACAGAAAAAACCTCGCCTTCCGTTCTCAGGAGAAGCGAGGCAAGGTAGGCGCATCACTCTCAGGCATATAGATATATGCTTGGTGCCCAGGACGCGCCGGAGGAGCCATGAAGGGGGAGATTGAAACTGTGTTGGCCTGATAATGGCCGAGTCGGATCGTTGCATCCATAGCAAGAAATCAACGATCATTTCATTCTCTGAGAGGCGGTTTTCCCGGTTGCGACAATGCTTTAAGATTTACCTATAAGTGCTTTTTGAATCATGCATTCTAGAGCTCAGGTGCTGACCGGGAAATTCTGTGCTTCAATAGTCGTGTCATGCGCGCGTCGAAGTTTTTCGACTCCACGATATCAAACCGAAGTTGGTCCTTGTCGTGCTCTTCCATGACGCTCCGCGTCGTCTGCGTGACGAGTGCCTGCATCTTCTCACAATCTGGCTGCGGCTGAAGCGCCTGCAGTTTCTGGTCCAGCAAGCGCGCATAGGTGCGGGCAATCTCGGCGTGTCGTTCTTCGTGTCGCTTGATGTCTGATGCCAGTGTGTCCCAGATCAGAGCAAGGTCCGCCGAGGTGCGCCGACGATTGGTCCATCGCGGCAGAAGGATCTTGGTGTGCAGCGTGACCTTGACTGAGCCGACGGCGCACAGTGTGCCCTTCTCGACGTAGCTTAACTCGCCACCGAACTTGATCTCGGTTGCACCGGGATGTCGGGCTCCCGTCGCTTTTGTCAAAGGCCCGTGGCGGGACAATTCGCGGTCCAAATCCTCTGCGGTTTTTCCACCGATCTTGAAGTAGGAGAAGGACTTGCTGACGACCGCCGCGGAATTTGCGATCTGTGTCGCAGACAAAAACATGACACCGAAAACAACAGCACGAAGCATGTGTGACTGGTTCTTCATTTCCCGGCCTTCCGGTTGAACTTGGAGAATGATTCCGGCATAGAACGCCAGATGATGTCCAGTTCGCTGGACGGAGTGGTAACGGTATTGATGGCATGCACTCCGTTATTCCGGAAAGGCTTGAAGTTAGGTGATAACAGCCAGTGACAATGGGTGGCAAGTCGGGCATGGGCGATCCCTGAAACTTGATGGGGATGGCCTTATCATGGCAATCGTGAACGCAACGCCGGATTCTTTTTCCGACGGCGGACGATTTCTGGCCGCTGACCAAGCCTTCGCGCACGCCTTGGCCTGCGTGAAAGAGGGCGCCCATATCATCGATATCGGCGGTGAATCGACCCGTCCGGGCGCTGACGCCGTGACCGAGCAGGAAGAGCAGGACCGGGTGCTACCTGTCATCGAACGGTTGGCGAAAGAGACGGACGCGCTGCTTTCCATCGATACCTACCGCGCATCGACCGCAAGACTGGCGATAGAGGCTGGCGCGCACATCGTCAACGATGTCTACGGGCTTCAGAAAGACCCTGATATGGCTAATGTTGTGGCGGCCACGCAAGCCGGTGTCTGCATCATGCATACGGGGCGCGATCGCGAGAAACTGCCGGATGTCGTTGAAGACCAGTTCGCATTTCTTAACCGATCGCTCGAGATTGCGCAGCAGGCCGCCATCGCGCGAAATGCGATCGTGCTCGATCCGGGCTTTGGCTTTGCCAAGGATACGGACGAAAACATTGCGTTGATGTCGCGTTTCGATGAGCTTGGCGGCTTTGGATTGCCTATTCTGGCCGGCACCTCCCGCAAGCGGTTCATCGGTGCGCTGACCGGCAGGGACGGTGCGGAGGAGCGCGATGTTGGAACCGCGGCCACAACGGCCATTCTAAGGCTGGCGGGAGCGGTGATTTTTCGCGTACATAATGTGGCGATGACACGCGACGCGTTGTCGATTGCTGATGCGGTTCTAAAGCACAAGAACAAGAATTAAGGTGGATGAGATGAGCCGTTACACGATAGTGCTGAAAAACTGTTCGTTCTTCGCCCGCCATGGGCTGCTGGAGCAGGAAGAAACGCTTGGTCAGCGCTTTTTCGTTGATGCGGAAATGGAAGTCGAGGCTGGCGACGCTCTGGAAACGGATGACATCAAAAACACGGTTGATTATGGCGTGGCCTTCGATGTCGTTGAAAAGATCGTTGCCGGGCAACGCCGTTATCTGATCGAGGCACTGGCCAACGATATAGCCACGGCCTTGCGTCGTCGTTATCCGCAGATCGTTCGGGTCAAGATTACCGTTCGCAAGCCCTCGGCACCTGTTCCTGGTATTCTGGATTATGCGCAGGTGAGTGTCGAACAGCATGGCTGATGGGATGATCGTTGCGTCTCTGGGGCTGGGCGGCAATATTGGCGACCCACCGGCTGCCATGGCGCAAGCGTTGGAATTGCTATCACGTCACGAAAGCTGCCAGCTTGTTGCAGTGTCGCAGCTTTACCGGACGCCGCCTTGGGGCAAGCTTGATCAGGCGGATTTTTTCAATTGCTGCGCCCTGATTGAGACAGCGCTTGGCCCTGAAGAGTTACTGGATCTGTGCCTGGACATTGAGCGGGGCATGAAGCGTGTTCGCAATGAGCGCTGGGGGCCACGAACAATCGACATCGATGTGCTGACCTATGGCGAAGCCATCATCAGCACCGCACGTGTAGAAATTCCTCATCCGCGTATGGCGGAACGCGCATTCGTGCTGATGCCGCTGGCTGACATAGCGCCAGACCTTATTTTTGAGGGTAGGGCAGTTTCTGACTGGCTGCAGGATGCCGACAAGGATGGTATCCGCATCACCAACAACAAACGGGAGTGGTGGACACTCCCGTTCTCAGATGCTTAGAACTCAGGCTGTGTTAATTACGGCTTGATCGATCCTACCGCCATCTGATCGACATTGCGCGCCAGCGTCAGGCCGATAACAGGCACCATTTGGTCCGCGACTTTCACCGAAATCGTGATGTTCATGGACGTGTTGTTGGTAACGCGGGCAACCATCGCGCCATTCAGCTTCGCGCGGTTGATACCAAGAACAACCTTGTCGCCACTGACCTGACCGGAAACGATATCAAGTCCCTTGCCTTCGGAACCATCGAGGAACTTGCCTTCGTAGCTGTTGCCCTTTTGGGAAATAACGGCAGACATCGGTTGCTTGAAAACGCCAACGCGGCAGGTGCCACCCAGCTTGATGCCGGTATCGTCGTTTGCCAAGGGTTCGCCTGTCAAATCGCAGGTGAATTTGGTGCCTTTGTATTTGCCGGCAACGATTTCGCCAGGGCCGGACCATGCGCCAGCAACGGAACCAAAGAATTGGTCATCGCGGGAGGCTGCCTGAACGTCGGAAACCGAAAGGCCACCACTAATGGACATAATGGCGGCAAGGCCACCCAGTAGCGAAAAGAAGCGCGAATACATGATACTTTCCCTGGCGCGTTGGCCGCTTTGTGTGGCCTCAATTTATGTCGGGAATGGTTAACGCTTCGTTTCTTTCGTGACGTTTGCTAATGTGGGCAGTAACCTTTCAGGCTCCAGACAGCCTGAAAATCAGGGCTTTTCCGCTTTAGACCCGCCGCTAAAATCTGGCGTTAGGTCAGAAACAAAATCACCAATTCCGGGGCGTTTCAGTGCCCTGAACGGCAGGGGACGGCACAGATCCATAGCTGCAATGCCGATTCGTGCGGTCATCAGCCCGTTGATGACGCCTTCACCCAGGCGAGCGGAAAGCCTGGAGGCGAGGCCATGACCGAGAACCTGTTGGGCCAAGCCATCCCCAACGGCTATGGAGCCCGTTACCGCCAGATGTGCGATAACATCCCGCAACAGGCGCAGCATTCCCAGCGTGCCGGGACGACCGCCATAAAGCTCAGCCATGGTGCGGACGAGCCGTGTGACTTCAAACAGCACATAGACGAGGTCTACAACGGCGCGGGGGCTGACGGCTGTGACGACCGACACGCGCTTGGATGAGTTGAGAATGAGGGCGCGCGCCTGACGATCAAGCGGGGTCAGTAGTTCCCGCTCTGCAAGGTCGATCAGGTGAGGGCCATCGATCACATCGTTCTCAGTAAGCTTCAGCGCGGCGCGGCCCTTCGCAGTCTCCGCCCGATGTGAGAGAACGGTTGTGAGACGTGCCACGACAGCGCGGGCGGCTGTTGGCTGTTTGTCCGATGAAGCTTTTTCTGCATCCGCTTTCAGCGACTGCACTGCGTTCAGCCGCCAAATGCCGATGGATTCCCGCGCCACGAGAGCAAGCAGCGCAAAGACCGCGACAGCAAGCGATAGGCTCGCCGCATAACCCAGCCAATCAGAGCGAGTGAAGAGATCGTGGATCAGCTGGTCTGCCCACAGACCGAAGGCAAGCGACAGCAGAACGCCCATAGCGCCGATGGCCAGTTTGCCGAAGGAGAAGCGTCGCCGGCGCGGGACGGCAACGGGGACCGTCGCTGCATCAACGGCGTCCGGTGACAGGAAAGGGTCCTCTTCATCCGGCGTCATCGAAATCTCGCCATCGAAGCTGCGCGGTGCGCGTTTGGTGTCCATCACGCGGCTAGGTGTCGCTTCAGCTTCCAGAGTAAACGCTGCGGGGCGGCGGTTGGGCTTATCATTCTCGTCTTTCATGCAAGCCGATCTCCGAACAGGAACTGCATGGCACGGTCCAGCCTGATATGGGGAACCGACAATTTGATGCCATCCTTATTTTCTTCAAGCCGGGGCGGGCGAAAGCGGATGACACTCACATCTGGAAGATCAGCCTTGTCACCCTCAGCATCGAGTGCGCGGAACAGTGGCTCCGGATTTTCGGGCAGATCGCCGGGAAAAACAGCGGTGGTGCGGTTTCCGTCAAAGACCTCGCCATTGATCGTCTCACCAGCGATAGGCGTGCCGACAATGACCGGGAGCGATTGCCCGTCTTGGCGCACGCTAGCCTCCTTGGTGGCACGCACTGAGGCAAGCGCCATGACCTCTATGCCCGCGCCGCTCATGCCGATTGTGGTGATCGCTCTGTCCACGAGACGTCGCGTCAAATTTTCCAGTCGGTCATGGCTTTCGTGGTGAAGGTGATCGGCCTTCGTTGCGGCAACCAGAACCTTGTCTATCCGCCGCCCGACAAGCGATGACAGCAGGTTGTTCTTGCCGGGCCTGAAACAGGCCAGCACGTCGCCCAACGCTCTCTCCAGATCCTGTACCGCCTCAGGGCCGCGATTAACGGCCTGAAGCGCATCGATCAGCACGATCTGGCGATCAAGGCGCGCAAAGTGCTCACGAAAGAACGGCTTCACGACAATCGTCTTATAGGCCTCGTAACGACGCTCCATCATGGCGCGCAGGGAGCCTTTTGCTGCCTTGCCATCACTCAGGCCGGGAAGCGGTGAAAAGGTGAGGGCAGGCGATCCTTCAAGATCACCCGGCATCAAAAAACGTCCCGGAGGAAGGGTGGAAAGCGAACGCTCATCTGACTTGCAAGCGCGCAGATAGGTGGCAAAGCTTTCGGCTAGACGACGCGCCGTCATTTCATCTGCCGGGCCATCAATATCGACGGCGGCGGCGATATCAAGCCATTCGCGGGCAAGTTCTGCGCGCACACCGGTCTGTGCCAGCGCGACGGTACTGTCGCTGAAGGTCTTGTAATCTCTGGACAGCAACGGAAGATCGAGCAGCCATTCGCCGGGATAATCGACAATGTCTATGGCGAGGCGTCCGGGCGAGAACCAGCGACCCCAGCCGCTGGCGCTCTGGTATTCCACTGTGATGCGCAATTCGGAAATGGCACGGGTGGAATCCGGCCATATCCGGTCCCGCACAAGTGCCTGAATGTGATCCTCGTATTGAAAACGGGGTATGGCGTCATCGGGCTGAGGCTCCAGCCGCACATTTGAGACACGACCGGATCGCATCGCCTCGAAGATCGGCAACCGGCCACCATTCAGCAAATTATGCACGAGCGAGGAAATGAAGACAGTTTTGCCAGCGCGCGAGAGTCCGGTCACGCCCAACCGCAATGTCGGGTTAGTGATGGCGCTTGCCCGGTCCGCAAGGTTGTCCATGGCAATCAGTGCGCTATCTGCGACGGATGTAAAGGATGGCGGCAAGGACGTTTCCCACAAAATATTATTCTATATGAAAATATATAGGGTGGCGGATTGCTCAAAAAAGAAGCGCCCGGCGGAAATTTTTCCGTCGAGCCGGGGTCTGTGTCACGGAGAGACGAAGGCGACCAGACGCCATTGGGCGCCATCTCCATCGGCGGTCGGCGCTGCATCTAGCACGGCAAGCCCAGCGGTTGGGAAGCCTGAAGGGATTTGTGCCTCCATCTGGCGGCTGCCGATCAGCCTCTCTGCGACGGCGTCCAGCGTTGGATTGTGACCAACCAGCATGACGGAGCTGCCCGCCACCTGAGCTGAAATCAAGGCCATGTAAGTATCGGCCTCGGCATTGTACATTTCATCGACGAAGGTGATTTCGACGCTGTCGTTGAAGGCGCGGCGCATGGACTGGGCCGTTTCGCGGCATCGCAGCGCGGTAGAGCTTATGAGGATATCGGGTTTGTAACCCATGTCCGATGCGCGGTCTGAGATGATTTCCGCTTCGCTATAGCCTTTATTATCCAGCGATCTGTCGAAATCCCGCTCGCCGGGCGCAGCCCAACCGGCATGTGCATGGCGCAGAAGATAAAGTCTTGACGGCGGGGTGGAAGGCTTTTGCATCGGAAGTCCTGTGGCCAGGGAAACATCGACAGCAGCTTTACAGGAGTTGAGCGTCTTGCCGCAAGAGCCAGGCTGTCGTGACGTGATGTGAAACGTGATCGCGGAAATATTTCGTGTTTTGCGAATAAAGCATAAGAAATAATCATTTAGCCGATTTTTATGACAGATTTAAAAATGCTCTAAAACTGTTCTGCGCACTTGAACGCGCCTACGTCCTTGGAGTATACCCGCGCAATATAAGAGATGTTCTTCGAGGAGAATCGCGTGAGTGAGAAGATCGATCTTAGTAAATACGTACTCTCGGAGAGCGATGAGTTCATGAATGCAAGCCAGAAGGCCTATTTTCGGGCCAAGCTGGTGAGCTGGAGGAACGACATTCTGCGAGAGGCGAGAGAGACGCTGGGGCATCTCGCAGAGGAAAGCGCAAACCATCCTGACCTTGCCGACAGGGCATCATCAGAGACAGACCGGGCCATCGAACTGCGCGCCCGAGACCGCCAGAGAAAACTGATCTCGAAAATTGATGCTGCGCTGCAGCGCATCGATGATGGCACCTACGGCTATTGCGAAGAAACCGGCGAACCTATCGGTCTCAAGAGACTGGACGCCCGTCCTATCGCCACACTCTCCATCGAAGCACAAGAACGCCACGAGCGCCGTGAAAAGGTGTATCGCGACGAGTGAGCCATCTGAGGCTTATTCAAGCAATTCCAGAGCCGTATCGGAAACGATGCGGCTTTTTATTTTGTGATGCATGGTGGTGTTTACCGTCGATAGGCTGCGGCTGGTGCCAACCTTTTGGCCTCATTGCCTGACCCCGCGAGGCAATGGTTTTTCGGATACCGACCCATAGCCTTCGTCGCTGAACATCTGTGCTGCCACATCGATACCCTCAGACTGCGACCACAGTTCCTCCGCCCAGTCCATGCAGACATCGACGAATGCGTCATTGACAGAAAACCCGGCATTCTCGGCGTCGAACATCGGCACATCCGGTATCATACGACCATCGATACAGCTCACCTCGAAGAGTGATCGATACGGTGCAATAGCTTTATTGAGGAGGTAGAGGTCTGGACCATCAAGGTGAATGTGGACGTCGAAGAAGCCTTCCTTGCTTTGTCCCGGATGTATCCCGATCATCATCATACGAGTTTTTGCGGAAAGGTTGAGGCCCACCAGCCGCAGCTTCTCCAATGCGGGTAGCGAGTGCTGGCGCAGAATGGAAACGAGCACGGCTTTATACTCAGCTTCGCTCATTGGTTTGCTGGATTTCATACAGGATCGATAGCATCCACAATCCCCGACAACAAGACAGCCGCTCTGCAAACCCAGGAACGCAAAAAAGGCCCCTTGAAAGGAGCCTTTTCTGTTATCAGCAATTTTTGCGGATCGGCTTAAAAGAAACCGCGTCTCTGCCACCAGCCGCCCTTGCGAGGCTTGGATGGATCAGTTTCGCCACCTTCTGGTGCCGCCGAGGTTACGACGGGCTCCGAGGACGACACGTTGTCGCCGCGGTTGGCGCGTGCAGGCTTTGCTGCTTCATCCGTCGTTTCTTCACGAGAAACGGCAGGTGTCTCAACAACAGGCTCCACAGGTGCCGGAGCAGGGGCTTCGGCAACTTGTGCCTCAGCTGCTTGCGGCTCCACCCTCTCGACAGCGACGGCGGCAGGTGCTGGTTCAGCCACAGCGACAGCTGCTGCAGGTTCAGCCTCGGTGTCGCCAGCCTTGTCCTTTGCCTTACGGGTCCGGCGTGGCTTCTTCGGCTTTTCAGCGTCATCGGCAAGGATTGCAGGTGTCACGTCAGAAGCGACAGCAACCTGTTCTTCTGTGCTCTCGGTAGGTGCGGCTTCGTCGCCTTCTTCCCCAGCATGTGTGGCCTCAACGTCATCATTGTCTTCAATGATGTTGCCGTTTTCATCGCGATTGCGACGTCCACCACGTTTGCCACGGCGCCGACGCTTGCGTTTGGCTTCGTCCGATCCGTTGTTGTCGCTGCCGTTGGATGTCGAAACATTTGTCTCTTCATCCGTATCTGTCTCGGCATCGTCGTCCTGATCGTCAGACTCAGTGTCTTCGCCGGCATCTGCTTGTGCATCGACGCCGTTCTGGCTGCCTTTGCCCCGACGACGACGACGACGCTTGCGCTTGCGTTTGCCCTCTTCGCCGTTGTCCGCCTGCGCAGGTTTGGCTTCAGCCTTCTCGACCTTTACGATCTCTTCCTCTTCTTCATCCTCATCGGCTTCGATGATGATGTCGTCTTCCTCTTCTTCGAAGTCAGGAAGCAACTGGATGAGGCTCTCGATCTTGACAGGATTCTCGACGGCTTCACCGCGATCAATTGCGAAGTGCTGCGCACCAACGCTTGCATCGGCAGCGATGATGATAGCGACGCCGAAGCGGGCTTCATAATCGACAATCGTCGCACGCTTGTGGTTGAGCAGGTACAATGCCGTATCTGGCGTGCAACGAACCGTGATGTTGTGCGTGGTGTTGCGCAGCAGATATTCTTCAACGCCGCGCAGCACATGCAGGGCGATGGAGGATTCAGAGCGAACATGGCCGGTGCCACCGCAATGCGAGCAGACCTGCGTTGTGGATTCCAGAACCGATGCGCGAATGCGCTGGCGCGACATTTCCAGAAGACCGAAGTGCGAGATGCGACCGACCTGAATGCGGGCGCGGTCGTTCTTCAGGCAATCCTTCAGCTTCTTTTCAACGGCGCGGTTGTTGCGCTTTTCTTCCATGTCGATGAAGTCGACGACGACAAGACCGGCCAGGTCGCGAAGACGAAGCTGGCGTGCAACTTCTTCAGCGGCTTCCAGGTTTGTCTGGACGGCCGTTTCCTCGATGGAATGCTCGCGTGTCGAACGACCGGAGTTCACGTCGATGGCAACCAGCGCTTCCGTCTGGTTGATGATGAGGTAACCACCTGATTTCAACGTGACCTGTGGCTGCAACATGCGGTCAAGCTGCGCTTCGATGCCGGAGCGCGAGAAGATCGGGTGAATGTCGCGGTATGGCTGAACCACTTTGGCATGGCTCGGCATCAGCATCTTCATGAAGTCTTTCGCTTCACGATAGCCTTCCTCACCGGAAACGATGATCTCGCTGATGTCCTTGTTATAGAGATCGCGGATCGAACGCTTGATCAGCGAGCCTTCTTCGTAAACGAGGCAAGGGGCCGTCGAATTCAGCGTCAATGTGCGGACGTTTTCCCAAAGACGCATCAGATATTCGAAGTCGCGCTTGATTTCGACGCGGGTGCGGTTGGCACCGGCAGTACGAAGGATCACGCCCATGCCCTGCGGCACTTCGAGATCGCGTGCGATTTCCTTCAGGCGCTTACGGTCCGTTGGCTGAGTGATCTTGCGGGAAATGCCGCCGCCACGTGCCGTGTTGGGCATGAGAACAGAGTAACGACCGGCCAGCGACAGATATGTCGTCAGAGCGGCGCCCTTGTTGCCACGTTCTTCCTTCGCAACCTGTACCAGCAGAATCTGGCGGCGCTTAATGACTTCCTGAATGCGATACTGCTTGCGCGGCTTGCGGGAAACGCGGTCTGGAACTTCTTCCATTGCGTCTTCTGCGCCAACGGACTCAATGACTTCCTTTTCGTGATGATCGTCATCATCATCGTCGTCATCATTGTCACGACGGCCGAGGCCTTCGACTTCTTCCGAAATCGTATCCGTATCGACCATGGCTGCCATTTCGCCGCCCTTGCTGCCATCATCTTCGGAGCTTTCATCCGAAGGGGCCGCATCGGCAGAAACGTCGTCAGCTTCCGTCTTTTTCTTTGTGCGTGGGCGACGAACGCGCTTCTTCGGCTTTTCGTCTTCGACAGCAACGTCTTGCGCCACGACCTCGGTTGCCTCAACCTCGGCTTCAACAGCTTCAGCGGAAACGTCCTCGACAACCACAGGCTCAGGGGCAGCCTGTGCGGCTTCAACGATACCTACGTCGGGCTGTTCTACCTGAGAGAGATCGACAGTCGATGAGCCCCGTTCGTTCGGCGCGTCTGCCGACTCGAAGTCGTCGTTGCGGCGATGATCTTCCGCTTCAGCTCTTAGGAGGGCCTGCCTGTCAGCGAGGGGGATTTGATAGTAGTCAGGATGGATTTCTGCGAATGCCAGAAAGCCGTGGCGATTGCCGCCGTAGTCAACAAATGCAGCCTGAAGCGAAGGCTCCACGCGTGTCACCTTGGCAAGATAGATATTGCCGCGAATTTGTTTCTTGTGTTCCGACTCGAAATCGAATTCCTCAATTCGATTCCCGCGGACTACGACTACGCGCGTCTCCTCTTCATGGGACGCGTCGATAAGCATTTTGTCTGCCATGTAAGCTTTGCTCCTCGGCGCAGCCTTGTCATATACGAGAACAGGCCCGTCACGAGGACAGGCCTTTCATCTAATTCCAAGGGTGTGCCGGAAATGAAGTGTTCTGCCCGGCGTCGGTTAACTGGCAGCGCCCGGACAACTGGCAAAGCATGATGCCTGCTCGTGGTATCCGGTTGATTTGAAAGCTGCTGCAACGACATCATTGGCCAAGCGAGAACGACTATAATAAATAGACCCCGATGGGATCCGATGAAAATGCTCTCTCCGAGCGCGCGGTGGCATGCCACCGGGTATTGTTCTGGCAACGCCAGAATTGATTCAGTTTCAGGAGAAAAATGCAGCGACGGCAGATGATTGCCCGATATTGCAGCGCCAGCGTCTTTGTCGATTGGCAGCCGGCGGGCATCGATCCCGTCAACACTTTTAACCCTCATTCACGTTGTATGTTCTATCTGTCATAATAGCAATAGGGCGGCTAAATATGCCATATCGTTGATGGAATTTCGCAGTTAAGAATTGCTTCACCAATGGCTGTGATTGTTGCGCGCGGGCCTAATTCCGGCCTCTGTGAGCAGTTGGAACGGCTTGTTTCGCTGATAAAATATCCTCTTGCGTGACAAAACTTCAGATACGGAAATGATTTTGGCGACCACAAAAATATCCATTATCGCGAGCTGCGTGTCTCAATTCAGGGTTTTGTCCGCGCGAATCGGTCAGGCCCTGTTGCTTGCATCGATTTGCATTTTTTGTAGCGCCACCTCGGGTCATTCTCAGGAGAAGACGCCAGCGCTGGTTGTTAGCAAAGCCCGCATCATCGGTGATGAGGCGCGCGCCCGCATCGTCATGGAGTTCAACCAGCAGCCGGATTTCGAAGTCCACTATCTCGATTCTCCAGCGCGCATCGTTGTCGACTTCCCAGCCGTCGGCTTTTCCTTCCCCACAAACGACCTGGCCCCGACAGGGCTTTTCAGTGATATCCGATTTGGCAATATGGGGGAGGGGCGTGCGCGCCTTGTTCTGACGGCCAAGAAGCCCGCGCAGGTTGTTATCGCGGAAGCCAAGGCGGAAAATGGAGCGCAGGTTTTTCCCTTCGTTCTGGATGCTGAGGTAACGACGAAGCAGAAATTTGCAGACCTGCTGAAAAATCAGAATTGGCAGGCACTTGCGCCAGCGACAACAGCATCTGTCACCTCTGAAGTTACGCCAAAAACGTCGCGCCAATCCGAGTTCGTCATTGCTGTCGATGCCGGTCATGGCGGCATTGATGCAGGTGCCAAGGGTGCGACCACGGGAACGGACGAAAAGGTCATCACGCTGACCTTCGCCAAGCAATTGGCTGATAGGCTGAACAAGATACCGGGAATCAAGGCTTTCCTGACCCGTGACGATGATACGTTTTTGGCGCTTTCCGAGCGCGTTGTCCTTGCGCGGCAAGAGAATGCCAATCTATTCATTTCCGTTCATGCTGACACCCTGAAACAGAAAGGTATTCGCGGCGCGACTGTCTACACGATCTCCGATCGCGCCTCCGACAGGATGGCGCAGGATCTGGCCGAGCGAGAAAACCTTTCAGACCAGATTGCGGGCGTGACTGTGCAGCACGAACGTCCTGAGGTCGCAGATATTCTGCTTGATCTCACCCGACGCGAAACTCAGGCATTTTCCGTTACCCTGGCTGAGAACATCGTGAAATCTTTTGAAGGTCAGATCGGCCTCATCAACAATCCGCATCGATTTGCTGGTTTTCAGGTCCTGCGGGCGCATGATGTGCCGTCTGTACTGCTTGAGCTCGGGTTTCTGTCCAATCCTGATGACGAGAAGCTGCTGCTCGATGAAGCCTGGCGGGCGAAGGTAGCTGACACGCTGGCAACCGCCGTGACACGCTACCGCGCCCAGGCGATGGCGAACGGTGGTTAACATGCTTGCGGCTGCATCACGCTTTCGTGTGTTTTGCGCGCATTCACAAGAAAGAAGCATTCAAGTCTGGATGATCTCCCCGAGGAAATAGGTGTAAAGCCCTATTTTACTCACATTCCCCACGTTACTCTCGGTTGAGATTCGATGCCAACGCTGTACCTTTTTTGTTAAGCAGGAGACGCAGTCCGCTATAACGATGCGGACAAAGCTTCAACTGGCAGCTTGTCATCGATGACGCGGTGTGCAAAACGGCACGCTATATGCAAGAATGTGCGCATAACTGCGGGCGCAACCCTTTGCGATTCGAAGTATCGGTAGCTTTAATATGATCAGACTTATTGGATATTTCTTCGGCTTGGCCAGCATGCTGTTCCTTGTGGCAGCTGGTGGTGTTGCCATCTATCTGGTGACGATCACGAAGGATCTTCCCGATTATGCTGTGCTGAGCAGTTACGAGCCGCCGGTCACGACGCGCATTCATGCGGGTAATGGCGCGCTGATGGCGGAATATGCCAAGCAACGGCGGTTGTTTCTGCCCATCCAGGCTGTTCCTGATCGTGTGAAGGCTGCATTTCTTTCGGCAGAAGACAAGAATTTCTATCAGCACCCTGGCATCGACGTGACAGGTTTTGCCCGCGCGGCCGTGGCTTTCGCAACAGGCGGCCCCACGCAGGGTGGTTCGACTATCACCCAGCAGGTGGCCAAGAACTTCCTGTTGACCAATGAACAGACGATGGAGCGCAAGGCGAAAGAAGCGGTTCTTTCGTTCCGCATCGAGCAGGCCTACAGCAAGGACAAGATCCTCGAACTGTATCTCAACGAGATTTTCTTCGGGTTGAACTCCTACGGTATCGCTAGTGCGGCGTTGACCTATTTCAACAAATCCGTGACGGAACTGACAATTGCCGAGACCGCTTATTTGGCCGCGCTGCCAAAAGGTCCTGCGAACTACCACCCGCTTCGCCGGGAAAAAGCCGCGCTGGAACGCCGTAACTGGGTTATCGATCGTATGGCCGAAAACGGCTACATTACCCAGGCAGACGCCGCTGACGCCAAGACACAGCCGCTCGGCGTAAACATTCGCACAGGCGGCGCACGTCTTGCTGCATCCGACTACTTCTCCGAAGAAGCTCGCCGCCAGATCGTTGAAAAATACGGCGAGAAGGCTTTGCTTGAAGGCGGTCTTTCCGTCCGCACCTCGTTTGATCCCGTCATCCAGATGGAAGCTCGCAAGGCTTTGCAGGATGGCCTGCTCGATTATGACGAGCGCCGCGGATTTCACGGACCCATCGACCAGATCGATACGTCAGGCGATTGGGCGGCGGCACTTTTGAAGCTGAAGCCGCTGCGTGACGTTCCTGAATGGAAAATGGCGGTTGTTCTTGCTGCGACTGCTGATGGTGTCGACATCGGGCTTCGTCCTGATGGAGACAGCGAAAATCCTGATTTGCGCAGCCGTGGTCGGATCAAGCCCGAGAACATGAAGTGGGCCTATCGAGACGCAAAAGGCCAGCGTGCGACCACCAAAACTCCAGCAGGGGTTTTGAAGACGGGTGACGTTGTGTACGTCGAGCCTCTTTCCGACAAAGGCGATGCGTTCCGCCTTCGTCAGCCGCCAAAGGTTCAGGGCGGCATGGTTGTCATGGACCCCCATACGGGTCGTGTTCTGGCAATGGTGGGCGGCTTCTCCTACGGTCAGTCTGAATTCAACCGCGCAACGCAGGCAATGCGTCAGCCGGGTTCATCTTTCAAGCCGTTCATCTACGCAGCCGCTCTGGACAATGGCTATACGCCTGCTTCTGTTGTCATGGACGCGCCGCTAGAAGTCGTGTCCGGTGGCCAGGTCTGGCGGCCGCAGAACTATGGTGGTGAATCCGCTGGTCCATCGACGCTGCGTCTTGGCATTGAGAAATCCCGTAACCTCATGACCGTGCGGCTCGCGCAGGATATGGGCATGAATCTTGTTGCAGAATATGCCGAGCGCTTCGGTATCTATGACAAGATGCCGCCGCTGCTTGCGATGTCGCTCGGTTCCGGCGAAACCACTGTGATGCGCATGGTTTCTGCCTACTCGGTCATCGCGAATGGCGGAAAGCAGATCAATCCGACCGTGATCGACCGCATTCAGGACCGTTACGGCAAGACGATTTTCCGTCATGAAGAGCGTGGCTGTGAGAGCTGCAACGCGCCACGCTGGCAGAACCAGGATGAGCCCGAGATCGTTGATAATCGCGAGCAGGTTCTCGACCCGATGACGGCGTATCAGACTACGTCAATGCTCGAGGGTGTTGTCCAGCGTGGTACTGCCGCTGGCAAAATCAAGGTCGATCTTCCGGTTGCTGGCAAGACCGGCACAACAAATGACGAAAAGGATGCATGGTTCGTCGGTTACACGCCGGACATGGTCGCTGGCCTATACATCGGTTTTGACAGCCCGGCCCCCCTTGGTCGCGGCGGTACCGGCGGTTCGCTGGCCGCACCGATTTTCGGCGAATTCATAGCGCAGGCTGCCAAACACATGCCGGCCAGCAAGTTCATCGTGCCCAATGGCATGCAGTTCGTGGCCGTCAACAGAAAGACGGGCATGGCGGCGAATGAGGGCGAGCCTGACACGATCATGGAAGCCTTCAAGCCAGGCACGGGACCAGCCAGCAGCTTCTCCGTCATCGGCATGGATGGGGCAATGTCGCAGGAAGATATTCTGCGTGCTTCTCCCCAGGCCCAGCAGGCCATTACTGGCGGCGGCGGCGGCCTCTATTAAAATCATTGAATGGAAAGGCGAGGGGCGTGGGCTTTACATCCGCGCCCCTCGCATTTATTCAGCGAGCAAAATACAATTCCAAATTCCATGAAAGCGAAGTATCTGCGAAATGCGCAATGAGATCGTGAACATCGTCGACGAAATCAAGCAGGCCATAAGCCTGCTGAGGAGGCATCTTTGACTGGGACCAGGCGATAAGACGACTGGACTGGTTGAACAATAAGGCAGAGGACCCGAACCTCTGGAACGACGCCGCAGAGGCGCAAAAGCTGATGCGCGAGCGCCAGCAACTCGATGAATCGATCAATGGCGTCAAGCTGCTCGAGCAGCAGGTCAACGACAATATTGAGTTGATCGAAATGGGCGAGGCTGAAGGCGATGCCGATATCGTCAAGGAAGCCGAAGACGGTTTGAAGGCGCTGAGAAGCGAAGCCAACCGCCGGCAGGTAGAAGCGATGCTATCTGGTGAAGCCGATAGCAACGATACCTATGTCGAAGTGCATTCGGGCGCTGGTGGCACCGAAAGCCAGGACTGGGCCAACATGCTTTTGCGCATGTATACCCGCTGGGCCGAACGTCAGGGCTTCAAGGTCGAAATTCTCGAAATTCACGATGGCGAAGAAGCGGGCATCAAATCCGCAACGATCCTCGTCAAAGGCCACAATGCTTTCGGCTGGATGAAGACCGAGTCGGGCGTTCACCGCCTTGTTCGTATCTCGCCTTACGACAGCAATGCGCGACGCCATACATCCTTCTCGTCCATCTGGGTCTATCCGGTGGTTGATGATTCGATCCAGATCGATATCAATGAAAGCGATTGCCGCATCGACACCTATCGTTCGTCAGGCGCTGGCGGACAGCACGTCAACACCACCGACTCTGCTGTTCGTATCACGCATATTCCAACCGGGATCGCGGTTGCCTGCCAGCAGGAGCGTTCTCAGCATAAGAACCGCGCCAAGGCGTGGGAAATGCTGCGGTCGCGCCTCTATGAGGCAGAGTTGATGAAGCGGGAAGCAGCGGCAAACGCTCAGGCGGCATCCAAGACCGATATTGGCTGGGGCCACCAGATCCGGTCTTACGTGTTGCAGCCTTATCAGTTGGTCAAGGACCTGCGCACAGGCGTTGAAAGCACCGCACCTGGCAACGTGCTGGACGGCGAATTAAACGAGTTCATGGAAGCTGCGTTGGCACACCGCATTAGCGGTGGTGCCGATGTCGAGGTTGCTGACATCGACTGATCGGACGTCAAAAGTCTGACTGAAAATGCGCCTCCTGCGATTGATATCGCGGGAGGCGTTCGTGTTTTGAGAGGTGTGAGATGAAGCAGGTTCTTTATATCGTTGATGTCCAGCCGAGTTTTAACCCGCCAGTGGAGTTGGTGGACAAGATCGCGAAGCTTGCGAAACTCATGCCGAGCGTTGCCAGTGTCGAAAGGCACGATGAGAGCATCACACCCTTTGAAAGCCAGTTGGGCTGGAAACCGGGTCCGTCGGATGATTGCCTGATTGCGGCAGATCGCGTCTTTATCAAGTATGGATATGCACCGCCAAGAGACGCTGTCGATTTCCTTCTATCCCTTGAAGTCGAACGCGTTCTTGTTTGTGGAATTCAGGCCGACACCTGCGTGCTGGCTGCGGGATTTTCGTTTTTCGATGCCGGGTTACGCCCGACATTACTGCCCTGGTTGACGGTCGGTTCCAGCCTCGACCGCAGCGGTGCATTGGGTGCTCGCCTTTGGAAGCACCATTTCCGGGAAGTCCTGAGCGGACCCGAGGACTTAGGCCTCTAAGGTCGCAGTCAGTTGGACGCTTTTTCGATCTTCATGTCGCCGAGCTCATCGATCAGAACCGTCCATGCATCCGCATCTTGCTGGTCAGGCTTTGTCTTGAGGTGCACGGTTACGAAAAGTCCGGGAACAGCGGGCGCGCCGGTTGAGCTTTCAGGGCGGATGTCGGTCACGTAAGCCTTCATCTGCGTGAATTCTTCAAGTTCTACCGTCTCGACCAGACTAGGCCCATCCGCCGTATAGGCGATCTGCTGAAGATAGATTTTGGCCGTGCCGTCTGGCTGGCGCATGGCGACGACCTTGTAATAGCCCCGCGTTGGTTCGCCCTTCTTGTCCGCGTTCGCAGCGGGGGCGGTCTCCTGCTCCCAAAGGCCGCTGCTTGCCACGAAGATGGTAGAGACGGGCAGGGAGGCAATCTCGGAGTTTTGAGCCTGCGCATTGGCAGTGCAGATGCTGGCAAGGAGCAAGCTGGTGGTGAGAAGGGTTTTCATCATCATCGTCATGATCCTCAATTCGTAAACTGTTCAGCCAGCACCCTGTCTGACCAGGACCTGTCTGGATCGGACAGAATTTTCGCAGTCCTGTCCTCGGATTGCGCAATTCGCACGCTTTGCACCGATTTGACTTCGGTGTGGTCGGCAACAGCGTTGACCGGACGCTTATCGCTCTCAATCACGTGCACATCCACAGTGACCTTGTTGGGCAACAGCGCGCCGCGCCAACGACGGGGACGAAAGGCGCTGACCGGCGTCAATGCGAGAAGCGGTGATTCGAGCGGCAATATAGGCCCGTGGGCTGAGAAGTTGTAGGCAGTGGAGCCAGCGGGGGTGGCAACCATCATTCCATCGCAAATCAGCTCTTCCAAACGCGTCTTGCCATCCACATCAACGCGCAGTTTTGCGGCCTGATGCGACTGGCGGAACAGACTGACTTCATTCATTGCGAGTGCGGAGAATTCATCGCCGTTGGTATCTATCGTCGTCATGCGAAGTGGATGGAAATCGTTGCCCGTGGCAACCGCGATGCGTCTGCGAAGCCCTTCGATGCGGTAATCATTCATCAAAAAACCAACAGAGCCGCGATTCATTCCATAGACGCGCTTTCCGGAATTCATGGTCTCATTCAGCACCTGCAGCATGAAACCATCACCGCCAAGCGCGACGATGACATCGGCCTCTTCAAACGGCGTATTGCCGTAATGCTCCACAAGCTCATCGCGCGCAGCTTGCGCATTGTCGGTGGTCGAGGCTACGAAACACAGACTCTCAGTTGAACGCGACATTCCGTCACCCCTGTTGATGGCCTTTGGTACATGAAGACCTGCTGTCAGGACAAGCTCTTTAAAGCAGGCCGTGCATTCATGAGCTTCTTCTCAACGAGTGCACAAACAGGGTTGCAGAGGCTTGTGAGGTCAGGCAGTTTGCGGATGAACGAGAGCGGCCCAGGGAGTGGGATGTGGCTATAAGTTATAGTATCTACGATGTCTTCACGCGCCAAAAGCTGGCCGGGAACCCTCTTGCTGTCATGTTTGGTGCGGATGCGCTGGACGATGTGACCATGCAGGCCATCGCGCGCGAGATGAACCTTTCTGAAACGGTTTTCATCACGACATCCGCCAACCCCGCCCACGCTGCATCCCTGCGCATATTCACACCATCATCAGAATTACCATTTGCCGGCCACCCGACTGTGGGTGCGGCCATCGCCATTGCGGAGAAAAACCACGGTGGTGGTGATGCAGATATGGTGACAGTGCTGGACGAGAAGGTCGGGCCAGTCCGCTGCGCTATCCGCATTCGTCAGGGAGAGGCCAGTTTTGCTGAATTCGATCTGCCGCGTAAGTCCTCGCGTGTGCAACTGCCGGTGAACAGCACGGAGCTTGCCGACGCGATTGGTCTTGCCGAATCCCAGTTGGGCTTCGAGAATCACGTGTCTTCCATCTGGACGGCCGGAGTGCCATTCCTGACCATCCCCGTGCATAATCTCGCTGCGATGGAAGAGGTGGATTTTGATGCCGGGCTGTGGATCAAAAACGCGCCTCTGGTCGAGGGCAGGCTGACCTCTGCCTATCTCTATTGTCGCGGTGGCGTGAACCATGCGGCAAAGTTTCATGCTCGCATGTTCTCGCCTGATATGGGCATTCCAGAGGATCCGGCGACCGGCTCCGCAGTTGCAGCACTCTCAGGAGCGATCCAGCATTTTGACAGATTGGCAGATGGGCACTACCCGATGCTGATTGAGCAGGGTGTTGAAATGGGACGCCCGTCTCATATCCATCTCGTGATGGATGTGAAGGAAAACGAGATTTCCCGTGCCAGAATCGGCGGACATGCCGTACGTATTGCAGCTGGAACACTCGATATCTAGAATTTTTGCCCAAATACTAGTTTTCATTAGAATCCAATCACGGATTCGTGAGTGGATATTCTGAATTTTCTGTATGATTTGTTAACCTTTACTTAGCTGAAGCAGGAACTAAAGCCCGCGCCTTCCGTTCTATTTCGCGAAGGAGAGCAGGCATGATGTCTCAAAACAGTTCCGGAACTCGACGCATATTACAGGCTGCCAACAGCGCCTCTGCGTCCGTGTATAAACCGATCATAATTCCTCTGCGAGGAACTTATGTTGCGATGATCTTCCGACGCTCTCTGAAAAGCAAATATGAACCCAGTAAAGCCTGAGCATTTCCTGTTTCCCAGAGGAAATTCACGGAGCCCACACGCATTCAATTCGAGCCGTAACCCACAAAGAATGGAGAATGACATGAAGCCTATTCTCATCATTGTAGCCACGATCGGTTTTTCAGCTTCCGCAGCAATGGCCGATAGTTTGCTGACAAAAAATGTTGACGTATCTTTCCCCGTTGATCGGGAATTCAAGACCGCCAGCATCGCCACACCGACAGACCCAGCTGAGAAGCCAATTAAAATACTGAGGAAGACAGATCGTTTGCCGGGTCTCACAGAGACCGCAACCGCATCGCCGCAGGCGGCCCTCCAGCGCATGCAGTAACGACCATGATATAGTGCTGTTCTAGTGATCCCGCGCGGAGGAAACTCCGAATCGGGATTTTTTCTGCCATGAAACGAGTAGCTGCACAGATGCGGAAGCCTTGGGCCTTGGGTCAGCTGTCCAACCGAAGCGAAAGCTGTCTGCCGCCATTTTTCTTGAGAATGTAAAGCGGCTTGATGGTCATCACTTCCGTGCGCCGTTGCAGTTCACGTCTGCGTTCCATCGCTCTTTCACGCAAGCTGCGTGACTGGGCGACTATGGACATGGCATTTTCAATGGTCTTGTCTGCTGCGGTCATTGCTGCAACTCCATATGTTCACTGTATGTTCTCATATTAGAATTGAATTGTCAAGCGAGGGGCTGATTCTCGGATGTAGCAGGGAGGAGATGGCTTGGTTGGAGCGTGTCGCTACCCGTGGGGATGGTAGAATCAAAAACGGCGCCAATGGCGCCGTTTTTGATTACCTGTCGCTCAGTCATTTCCGCGTTCTTGGGAGGACGGTCGAAGAAATGACTCTGTACGCTGATTAGCGGAACGAACGGGAAGCAACGTTGCGGATGTCGTAACGTGTGAGGCCAATGTCGCTCAGGGCCTGGTTGGAGAGGCTGCCGAGTTCATTCATTGTGCGGCGGTAGCTCATCCAGTTTTTTGCGATGCGAATAGGGTTCATGGTCGTTTCCTCAATCTGTGTTCGGTTTATCTCGAATGGGTCTGCAGCGATGCACAGTTGGGCGTTTGCTGCTGTTGATGTGTATATACATAAGGAGATCGAGGAAGTGGAGTGCAGTTTTTAGGCGACTGCCATGCGTTTGTGCAATGTGTCGGCTATTTTTGCACCTTTGTGGCGGTTGCGCATGTTTTTTAGGCGTTCAATTTGACCGGCATTTGTGGTTCGGTTTTGGAAAGACTGCAGACAAAGAAAAAGGCCCCGGAGCCGAAGCTCGAGACCTTTTTTCAAAGCTGAATGTGTCGTGGCTAACGCCACTCACAAGCAGTTTATATTTAGATGCCGACTGCCGTGCGTGCTACGCGGCGGATGTCGCTGCGGCCAATGCCCAGGTCGTTCAGTTCGCGGTCGCTCATGCGGCCAAGTTCAGTTACAGTCTGACGATACTTGCGCCAGTTGTTCAGCGAGCGAGTGATGTTCATGATCGTTTCCTTTGGTTATCTGCGCCGCTTGGGATCGGCGTTCAACTCATTTCCTGACGCCGAATATAATTGGTTTAATGAAAACAAAAACAGACAATGAAGTATGCCACCTATGCGCTGAGTGCATTGCATGCCTGAAATCGAGTGGTTAAGTCTTCGTAAATGCATAATTTGGCGGCACCTTTTGTGCGTTCGAGCTCCTTAGTCGCGGAAAAGATGTGTTTTTCGGCTTTACAATCCGTTATTGCGTCCGGGCTCGGCTGGTTGATCGAGCTGCGGTCTCGATGGCTGGCACTGAGGATGATGGCGATGAGGCGAGGGGTGTTTGCCCCAATTTCCTCCGCTTGGATCATCCGGTTCAGCAAATAGCGACGTAAAACCGTCATTTTTCCTTTGCGCTCCAGAAAACGGGTGATATAGAGACGCGCGCTCCGGAAGGCATTTTGTGCCGGATGTTGTTTATGCAGGATTCAAGAGCGCGGGTATGGCGGAATTGGTAGACGCACCAGATTTAGGTTCTGGCGACGAGAGTTGTGGGGGTTCGAGTCCCTCTACCCGCACCACATGAATCGCCGAGAGGCATGCGTGATGCATTTGTATCGCCGCCTCTTTGGCTCAAGCGCAGTTTTTGCTCGGCAAAATGCTTGTGCATGTAGTTTATATAGTTACGGCCGGTGAATTTAGGTTCCGGCGCTGTGCTCGAACGTAAACCAACGGCTGTCTGAGCACCGCCGCCATGATGTGAAGGTATGAAAATGCAGGTTATCGAAACGCTGGCTGAAGGGCTGAAGCGCGAAATCAAGGTCGTTATTCCGGCCGCAGATATGAAGTCTCGCCTTGACGAGCGCCTGGTTGACGCCAAGGACAAGGTTCGCATCAACGGTTTCCGTCCAGGCAAGGTGCCACTCGCACATCTCAAGAAGATGTATGGCAAGTCCATCATGGCTGACCTCGTCAACGAACTGGTTCGCGATAAGCCGTCTGAAATCATTTCTGGCCGTGGCGAAAAGTCTGCAACGCAGCCTTCCATCTCCATGACTGAAGATCAGGACGAAGCTGACAAGATTCTCGCAGCAGAAGCCGATTTCGAATTCAACCTGGTTTACGAAGTCATTCCGGCTATCGAACTGAAGTCGAACGACGGCATCAAGGTTACGCGCGAAGTTGTTGAAGTGACCGAAGATGAAGTCAACGAGCAGATCCTCAAGATCGCCGAAAGCGCTCGCACTTACGAAACCAAGGCTGGCAAGGCCGCCGAAGGTGATCGCGTGACGATGAACTACCTCGGCAAGGTCGATGGCGTTGCATTCGATGGCGGCGCTGCTGAAGACGCAGAACTCGTTATCGGTTCCAACCGCTTTATCCCTGGCTTCGAAGACCAGCTGGTTGGCGTTGAAGCTGGCGAAGAGAAGTCCATCACGGTTACGTTCCCAACCGAATATCCTGCTGCAAACCTTGCGGGCAAGGAAGCTGTGTTCGACATCACCGTTAAGGACGTAGCTGCTGCTGCGGACGTTGACATCAACGACGAACTGGCGACAAAGCTCGGCCTCGAGTCGGTTGAAAAGCTCAAGGAAATCGTGCGCGGCCAGATCGAAAGCCAGTACACGAACGTGACTCGCCAGAAGGTGAAGCGTCAGATCCTTGATCAGCTGGACGAAGTCTACAAGTTCGAAACGCCTGCCGGTTTGGTTGATGCAGAGTTCGACAACATCTGGCGCCAGATCAACACTGATCTTGCTCAGTCCGGCAAGACATTTGCTGATGAAGACACGACCGAAGAAGAAGCCCGCGAAGAGTATCGCAAGCTTGCTGAGCGTCGCGTTCGCCTTGGTCTCGTTCTCTCCGAAATCGGTGAGAAGGCTGGCGTAGAAGTCACTGAAGAAGAAATGCAGCGTGCGCTGTTTGCACAGCTTCAGCAGTTCCCAGGCCAGCAGAAGGAAATCCTTGATTTCTTCCGCAACACGCCAGGCGCTTCCGCTTCGCTTCGCGCTCCTATCTTCGAAGAAAAGGTCATCGACAAGTTGCTTGAGGAAATCTCGGTAACTGACAAGACCGTAACGAAGGAAGAACTGCTGGCTGACGACGCTGAAGAAGGCGACAAGGCTGAGAAGAAGTCTTCCTCCAAGAAGAAGGCAGCTGCAAAGGCTGACGCTTCCGAAGGCGAAGAAGCCGCTCCGAAGAAGAAGGCACCTGCTAAGAAGAAGGCTGCCGAAGGCGACGCTGAGTAAGCTTCTCCCTCATCAAGATTTATGGAAAGGCCGCGGCAATTGCTGCGGCCTTTTTCGTTTGGTGGATTATTTTTCTACCAGATTCAGGCGTTAACCTCTTCGTTAACCACTGTAACAATCCAATCACATTGCACTGCACAATCCGGTTTCTTCCCCGGTCGCCCTTGTTCATCTGGCGTTCATCTGGCAGGTTAGGGCATCGATTTGCAGCGCCTCGCGCTTAAGCAAATCCGTTGCGCAAAATGCGCGGCCCGGCTTCGCCCTCAGTTCCAATTCTCCGTCTGGCGCCACCCGATGCGGCTCTGCGCCCGGTGACATAACGCGCCCTGCGGCGCGTTGATTCTACAATTCATAACGGCAGTTCCTCACGGTTCTGTCGTCGATAGCCGAATAAGGAGCGTCGCCTGCACATGGTGGCGCACCTTCCCAAAGCTTGAGGAAGAGACATGTTTTTGAAAACGGGAGACAAAGCCCTGATTGCCGCCCTTGCTGTTCTTTGCCAATGCGGATCTGCTCTTGCGCAGGAGCGCGGGCTGATCTGGGCTCCGGCAAAGAACTCCGATACCTCTTACTCCGCCCGGATTGGTGCGAAACTCCCAACGCAGACTCCTATTCGGGGCGGTCTTGAAATGGGTGTGAATGGCTCAGAGAGCGGTGCGCTGGTGGATACGCCGGTGAAGCTGTGGGGCACGGTTACGATTTTGTCCTCCAACGTGCCGGGTGCTAAGGTGGCTGGCGATATTGGCGTGCTGGTCAACGCGCTGACCGGCTCCAGCGCGTGGTCAATGACATCTTCGCAAAAACGTATTGCTACGCCGGATCTGGATTTCGAATCCAATAGGAATGTAACGGTCCGTTATGATGGAACGGCGCAGCAGTGGAGCGGGCTTGATGTTTCTCAGTCGCTGCGGCTGACGCGGTCAGCGACCGGTACGGCATTTGTGCTGACCGGGGCGAGCCACGATTCGTTTGAAGACTTCACGTCAAATGTGGGGCTGGAGCAGAAACTCGGTGAGAACCTCACCGTCTCTGGCAACTTCGCCCAGAGCCAGCAGGACCGTTTCAGTCCTTCGGTCAGCGCCCGCTACAACATCAAATGGTAGGGGCGCTGAGCCTAGAGCATTTCCGGTGAACACCGGTTCACCGAAATACTCTAGCTCTTTGTTTTTACGCAATTCCGGACGCAAAACCGGTTCCCACTTTTGATGGAATTGCTCTAGAGGTCAGACGTTCTCTTTTTTCTTGATGTCACCCATGCGGTTCCAGGCGTCGAGGCCGGCAATCTTGTAGGCTTCAGCAAGTGTCGGGTAGTTGAAGGTGTTTTCGACGAAATACTCGACCGTGCCTTTGAGGTTCAAAACTGCCTGTCCGATGTGAACCAGTTCGGTTGCACCTTCTCCAACGATGTGAACACCCAGAAGGCGGCGCGTCTTCTGCGAGAAAATCAGCTTCAGCAGGCCGGTGTCGAGTCCCATAATGTGCCCACGGGAGGTCTCACGGAAACGGGCGATGCCGCACTCGTATGGAATGCCGCGTTCTTTCATTTCCTCTTCGGTCAGGCCGCAGGTCGAAATTTCCGGGACAGCATAAATGCCGTAGGGGAAATATTTCTGCGGCTCCATGCCGATGGCGCCGACAGCCACACGCGCAGCGATTCGACCTTGCTCCATGGAGGTGGAGGCGAGGCTTGGAAAGCCGATGACATCACCGGCCGCGAAGATACCGGGAACCGATGTCTCGAAGGTTTCAGGGTTGACCGACAGGCGGCCACGATCGTCTGCAGAAAGGCCCGCAGCTGCAAGGTTCAGTGACTCGGTTGCCCCCATGCGGCCAGCGGCAAACAGAATCATTTCCGTGGTCAGCGTACGTCCGTTGTCCAGAGTCAGCATAACCTTGCCTTCTGGCGTATGCTCGACCTTTTCAGCCTTCTGGCCAAGAAGCAGTTTCATGTTGCGGTCACGAAGCTGGTAGGTGAAGTCCTCGATAATTTCCTTGTCGATGAAGTCCAGCATGGTCGGCTTTGGATCGATCACGGTGACAGCCGTGTCCAGCGCGCTGAAAATCGTTGCATATTCTATGCCGATAACGCCGGCACCAATGACGACCATGGAGCGTGGCAGTTTCTGGATCTCCAGCAATTCATCGCTGTCGATCACCGTCTTGCCGTCAAACGGCATGTAATCCGGGCGGAAAGGACGGGTACCAACGGCAAGCAAAATGGCTTTGCCCTTGATCATCACGATCTCACCGTCATCCTTGGTGATTTCCATCGTGTCTGACGTAACAAAGGCGGCCTTGCCGCGAATATGCGTAACTCGGTTTCGCGCGAACTGGTGCTCCAGAACGTCGACTTCATGATCAAGCGTAATTAGCAGGCGGCGGCGCAGGTCATCGGCGCTGATTTCCTGCTTCACGCGGTATGAGCGACCATAGAAGCCACGTTCGCGCCAGCCAGAGAGGTTGAGCGCCGTTTCGCGCATCGTCTTTGAGGGAATTGTGCCGGTGTGGACCGATACGCCACCAACGCGTCGACCTTTTTCGATGACCAGGACCGTTTTATCGAGTTTGGCGGCCTGGATGGCTGCACGCCTACCAGCGGGTCCGCTACCGACAACAACAAGATCATATTGGTTCATGGAGAAAACCTCGGAAAAGAATTTTGAAGGCCGGACTGAACTGTTCCAGCGCGGAGGCGTCGCTGCTCGGGAAAGCGTGATGCGATCCTGAAACGGAACTGATTCCCGCGTCGCCGCACCAAGAGTGCAATGCAACAAATGCCCACGTCAATCAGTAGCGTAAAAATCTGACGGATTCGTAACTATCGACCGGAATGACGCAAAAAGATTTGCGTTATGTCGCTTTTGCTCAGCCGTACTCGTCTAGTTTGTTTCTTCGCCGGTCTCGCGGCTGTGAAGGCGGGCGATATCGCTTCTCAATGCCGCCAGTTCTGCCAGAACTCGGTTGTCGATTTTCTCATGAAGTGAAAGGACTTCCAATTCAGCCTTCAGATTGACCTCATAATCCTTCTCCGCATCGAATCGGTCACGTGTAGCCTGCCTGTTCTGAGACATCATGATGATGGGTGCCTGGATGGCTGCGAGCATGGAGAGAATGAGGTTGAGGAAGATAAAGGGGTAGGGGTCGAAGGCATGCGACGTTAGGACGATGGTGTTGATAATAACCCATGCCATAAGAAAAACCATGAAGCTGATGATGAAGGCCCATGACCCACCAACGCGGGCAATTTCATCCGCCAAGCGCTCTCCAAAAGACGAACCCTTGGAGAATGCGGCATTGGTATCGGTGGAAATGAGTTTTTTCTCATGCGCAATTTTCAAAATGCGCTTTTCTGCCTCTCCGATGTTTCTGGATGAGCGCGTGAAATGTGAGGCGATATATTCGGGAATTGCAGACATTGTTGGTCTCCAGTCAGCCGGGGACAATTCGAAACCTGGCGTCCACCGTTCTATCGAAATAAGCGGCTGTGCGTGTGGAATTCAAATGAATTCGCGGTAAACATCTACATCTGCTCATGTGTGGAGTGGGTGAAGGTGGTCCCAACGTCAGTGGTTCTGTTTTTTGTGAGAGACCTTAATGGCCTGCGTTGCACCGCGGGCATCAGCACGGTAGATAAGTGACATGAGCCAAGCACAGATTGATCCTAGTATTTTGCGGATTGCCGTCGGGCAGTTCAACCCAACCGTCGGCGATGTCGTGGGCAATCTTGCCCTGGCGCGTCAGGCCCGCGCCGATGCGGCTTCGCAGGGGGCAGACCTGCTGCTGCTCAGCGAGTTGTTCATCTCCGGGTACCCGCCGGAGGATCTGGTTTTGAAACCTGCCTTTTTGAAATCGTGCCTGAAGGCCGTTGAAGATCTGGCGGCAGACACCGCCGATGGCGGCCCGGGTATCATCATCGGCTTCCCCCGTCAGGGTGAAACAGGGCGCCATAATTCGGTGGCGCTGATTGATGGCGGCAAGATTCTTGCGTTGCGAGACAAGGTTGATTTGCCGAATTACGGCGAGTTCGACGAGAAGCGTGTGTTTTCTGAAGGCTCGATTTCCGGCCCTTACAATTTCAGAGGTGTTCGCATCGGTATTCCGATCTGCGAGGAAATCTGGAACGATCTTGGCATCTGCGAGACGCTGGCCGAAAGCGGTGCGGAAATTCTGCTGGTTCCCAACGGCTCACCTTACTATCGCGGCAAGGTGGATGTGCGCCATCAGGTGGCTTTGCGCCAGGTCATTGAGAGCGGTCTGCCGCTCGTCTTCGCCAACCAGGTGGGTGGGCAGGATGAGCTTGTATTTGATGGCGCAAGCTTTGCCTTCAATGCGGACAAGACGCTGGCTTTCCAGATGAGCCAGTTTGAGACGACACTTGCCGTCACGGATTGGAAGCGCACCGAAAACGGCTGGCGTTGCAGCGAAGGTCCGTTCTCACAAATACCAGAGGGCGAGGAGGCGGATTACCGGGCCTGCATGCTGGGCTTCCGCGATTACGTTAACAAGAATGGCTTCAAAAGCGTCGTTCTGGGCCTTTCCGGCGGCATTGATTCCGCCATATGCGCCGCTCTTGCTGTGGACGCCTTGGGCGAGGAGCGGGTGCGGTGCATCATGCTTCCCTATCGCTACACATCTGAAGACAGCCTGAAGGACGCCGCAGATTGCGCCAAGGCTCTCGGCTGCCGCTATGATATCGTTCCGATTGCCGATCCGGTGGATGGCTTCCTGTCGTCTTTGGCTGAGCTTTTCGAAGGAACGGAAGAAGGCATTACAGAAGAAAACCTGCAAAGCCGCACCCGAGGCAGCATTCTCATGGCGGTCTCCAACAAATTTGGCTCAATGGTTGTCACGACAGGCAATAAGTCGGAGATGTCGGTTGGATATGCCACGCTCTATGGTGACATGAACGGCGGCTTCAACCCGATCAAAGACCTTTACAAGATGCAGGTCTATGCTATTTCGGCGTGGAGAAACAGCCACGTGCCGCCAAGGGCGCTTGGACCTTCGGGCGAGGTCATTCCCGCCAACATCATTTCGAAGGCACCCTCTGCCGAGTTGCGCCCCAACCAGACCGATCAGGACTCCCTGCCGCCCTATCCGGTGCTGGACGATATTCTGGAATGCCTGGTGGAACTGGAAATGTCTGTCGACGATATTGTCGCGCGCGGACATGATCTTGCGACGGTCCATCGCATCGAACATCTGCTGTATCTTGCCGAATACAAACGCAGGCAGTCTGCGCCGGGCGTGAAGATCACCAAGAAGAACTTCGGTCGTGATCGCCGCTACCCCATTACCAACCGCTTCCGGGACAGATGATGTGATCGAAAAGCTTCGCAGTTCCGTTGAAATCTTCAACATCCGCACCCGGCAAAACCGGGTGGTGTGGCAGACGTCGGAACTGTTTGAAGCGCCCAACTGGTCGCCGGATGGGCAGTATTTGCTGCTCAACAGTGAGGGGCTGATGTATCGGCTGTCTCTGACTGGTGATGTGGTGCCGCTTGTTCTCGACACCGGTTTTGCGACGCAGTGCAACAATGACCACGGCATTTCGCCGGATGGCTCTTTGATCGCCATTTCCGATAAGGTCGAATTCGGCAAAAGCGCGATCTACATTCTACCGTCAGCAGGCGGAACGCCAAGGCTGATGACGCACAATCTGCCATCCTACTGGCACGGCTGGGCACCTGATAGCAAAAGCTTTGCCTATTGTGGCATTCGAGATCAGGTGTTCGATATCTATTCCATGGATATCGAAAGCGGCACAGAGACGCGCCTCACCCACGGCGAAGGCCGCAATGACGGGCCTGACTACTCAGCTGATGGTCAGTGGATCTACTTCAACTCCAGCCGCACGGGCCGTATGCAAATCTGGCGCGTGCCGGTTGGCGGCGGAGAGGCTGAACGCATCACGGATAGTGTGTTTGGAGACTGGTTTCCGCATCCGTCACCCGCGGGTGACAAGATTGTCTTCGTTTCCTATGACGCTGATATTTTTGATCATCCACGCGACCTGAATGTGCGAGTGCGGTTGATGGATATGGATGGCGGCAATGCGGAAACGCTGTTTGATCTGTTTGGTGGGCAGGGAACGATGAATTCGCCCAACTGGTCACCTATCGGTGACGAATTCGCCTATGTCAGATATTTCCCCGCGTGACAGCTGAAATCGCACAAAAAAGCCCGACCAGGGCATGACACCTGGTCGGGCTCTCAGACATAAAAGTCTTATCGCTTAAAATACTGCGAGATACTTCAGCAGCGAAATAATACCGATGATGATGACGATAACCTGAGCGATCTGCTTCGCGCTACCGCCAACGGGCAGGCGGTTGATCAGCCAAAGAATAAGTACGATGACCAGAAATGTGATCAGAATGCTAACGAGTGTACCAGTAACCATGTGTCCCAGCTCCTATTTTCGATAAATCCGTAACGGTTCATCACCGTTCCGTGAGTAGAACCACGGCAGCGTCTTTTGGTTCCATTGTGCAAAATGTAATTTTCGACAATTCGAATGTGAGGATGTTTCCGTGAGCGAGATCAGGATCAGAAAACGCAAGACCGGTGCATCGGCCACATTGGGCCGCAATGGTCATCCGCATCTCGAAACGCCGACTGGCGGCGAATTGCCAGTGGTGACGGGCGCGTCTGACCCCGGGTTTAACCCGCTTGATTTGCTCTACGCATCGCTTGCCGCCTGCATGGTTCTCAGCGCACGCATTGCCGCCAGCGAGATGGGCCTTCTCAATCGTTTTGAGGGTGTGCAGGCGCAAGTTACGGGCGAGAAATCCGAGGAGGAGCCTTCGCGGATCACAAGCTTTGATGTGCGGTTGACCATCCGCGGTGATTTTGATGAGGACACCAAAATCGCCATAGCGCACAGAGCGGAGGAGATATGCACCGTCAGCAATACGCTGCGGGGTGATGCGTGCTTTACGCTTGCGGTGGAATAATTAGCGCTGCGCTTTTTCCCATTTGCGGATAAGGCGATCCCGCTTCAGTTTCGACAGGCGCTTCAGCCAGAAAATGCCGTTCAGCTGATCGATTTCATGCTGAATGCAGATCGCGTGGAAACCGTCCGCCTGCTCATCGTGCCACGCGCCTGACACGTCCTGATACCGCAACTTCACCGATGAAGGCCGCTCGACCTCCTCGGTAAAGCCCGGCATGGAAACGCTGCCTTCCATGTGCCGCATAGCCTCACCGGATAGTTCGGTGATTTCAGCGTTGACGTAGGTGCGCACCGCTCCGGGTGTGAGTTCCAGCACGAAGATGCGTTTGAGGACGCCGATATGAGCGGCGGTAATGCCAACGCCGGGCGCGGCGCGCATCGTATCCAGCAAATCCTTTTCAAGCTCCGCAAGCCCGGGGCCAAAGTCTGTGACCGGTTCACAGTGGGTCGAAAGCGCCACATGTGGATAGGGCAAGATGGAACGGATTGCCATGTCGATATTCCATTCATTCCATGAGGCTTAAAGCGTGTCTTGCAGTGCCACATTCGAGGCGGAACTTGCAAGTTCGCTGGCCTCGCTTGTCAGTTCCACCCATGTCCGCTGCGTTCTTGCATCGCGCTTGCCGATGGTCAGAAATCGCCCCGACAAAGTATTGATTTCACGCAAAACAAGCGCGTGCTCAATGCCGAGCTTGTTGGAAAGGCTACGGCTGTCCGTGCCGACACCGAGGTGCACGGCGGCAATGAGTGCGGCCCCGGTTGCGTCAAGCGCTACCGGGGCCGTATGGCTGATCTGTTCCACAACGGCCATGAAGCGCGCAGCGGATTGATCCTCATTCATCAGGCGGCAGCCTCTGCGTTCGCGCGCAGGCGCACCGATACCAGAACCGACTTCGACGTTGGTGTGAAGCTGCCTTCGCCATAGCTGTGAAGCGGCACCAAAACGTTCAGTTCAGGATAATAACCGCCGATGCTGCCTTCTGGAATGTTGTACGGCACCAGGCGGAAGTTTTCGGCCATGCGCTCGATGCCGTCACCATATTCACCGATCACGTCCACGCGCTGCTTGGCATGGGCGCCGAGTGCTTCCATGTCCTTCGGGTTCATGAAGATGACCTGACGCTCGCCATAAACGCCGCGGTAACGGTCATCCATGCCGTAGATGGTGGTGTTATACTGGTCATGGCTGCGGAATGTCTGCAACACGAAAACGCCTTGCTTGGTGAGCGCTTCCTGATGCTCGGTCTTTTCCGGCAGTGGGCCGGTGAAGAACGTTGCCTTTTTGGCAGGCGTATTCCACTCGCGTTCTGCCGCAGCATTCCGCAGATGGAAACCACGCGGCACGCGGACACGCTCGTTGAAATCATGGAAGCCGACAATCACGCGTTCGATCATGTCACGGATGAGATCGTAATCGTCTGCAAGTGCGCTCCAGTTCACGCGCTCATTGCCAAGTGTTGCCTGTGCAATACCGGCCACGATTGCGATTTCAGAGCGCAGCTCTGGCGATGCGGGTTCGTTGATTCCGCCCGAGCCGTGCACCATGCTCATGGAGTCTTCCACGGTCACGATCTGGGGCTTGCCCTGCGAGTTGCGGTCGATTTCTGTGCGGCCGAGGCAGGGCAGGATGAAGGACGTTTCGCCCGGAACGAGATGCGAGTGATTGAGCTTGGTGGCGATGTTTACCGTCAGCTTCTGCTTTTCGAAAGCCTTGATAATCAGCGGGCTGTCTGGTGTTGCCCGCAGGAAGTTGCCGCCAAGTGCGATGAAAGCTTGTGCCTTGCCATCCAGCATGGCCGAGATGGCTTCGACCGTGTTGTGGCCCCTGTTGCGCGGCATCGGCACGCCGAGCTCTTTTTCGAGAGCGTCAAGGAGGGCAGGTGGCGCCTTCTCATCGATACCAACAGTGCGGTCACCCTGAACGTTGGAGTGGCCGCGCACCGGGCAGAGACCAGCACCGGGGCGGCCAATATTGCCGCGCAGCAGCATGAAGTTGGTGATTTCTCTGATGATGATGACGGAGTGTTTGTGCTGGGTGATGCCCATTGCCCATGTGGCAATGACGGCATTCGACGCCATGTAAATGCCCGCCGCTTCCTCGATTTGCTCGCGCGTCAGGCCGGACTGGTCAATAATGGCTTCCCATGATGTTGCTTCCACAGCGGCGCGGTAGGCTTCGAACTCGACAGCGTGCTCATTCAGAAAATCATAGTCGATGACTGCAGGCTTTCCAGCGGCGCGGGCGGCATCATCCGCTGCAAATACGGCCTTGCTCATGCCGCGCACTGCGGCCATGTCGCCACCCTGGCGAGGCTGGTAGTAGTTTGTCGCGATCTTGGTGTTGCCGCCGGTGATCATTTCCAGCTTGTCTTGCGGATCTGTGAAGCGTTCCAGGCCCTTCTCACGGATAGGGTTGAACACGGCAATGCGCGCGCCACGAATGGCCGCACGGCGCAAATCACCCAGCATGCGCGGGTGGTTGGTGCCGGGGTTTTGGCCGATGACGAAAATAGCGTCCGCCTTTTCGAAATCCTCCAGAAGAATTGTGCCTTTGCCCACGCCGACAGAAGCCTTGAGGCCAACGCCGCTGGCTTCGTGGCACATGTTGGAGCAATCGGGGAAATTGTTGGTACCGTAAAGACGGACCATCAGCTGGTAGAGGAAGGCAGCCTCGTTGGAGGCGCGGCCGGATGTGTAGAACTCGGCGCGGTCAGGGTTATCCAGACTGTTGAGGACCTTGCCGATTTCGGCAAAAGCGGCGTCCCAGCTGAGCGGCATATATGTGTCAGTCGCCCGGTCGTAGCGCAGTGGATTTGTTAGGCGACCTTGCTTTTCCAGATCGTAATCCGACCATTTGCGAAGGGCAGATACCGTGTGGTTGGCAAAGAAGTCTGGCGGTACACGCGCTTCCGTGGCTTCCCAGGCAACGGCCTTCACGCCGTTTTCGCAGAACTCGAAAGATGAACCATGGGCTGGATCTCCCCATGCGCAACCGGGACAATCGAAACCATCGGGTTGGTTTGCTTTGAGCAGCGTTCGTGCGCCGGAAATCGGAGCGCCCGATTCCAGAAGGCGCTTGCCCACGCTCTTGAGTGCGCCCCAGCCGCCAGCCGCGCTGGAAGCCTTGCCGATGAAATCCATCTTGCCCATTATAAGGTCTCTTTCTGATCTAATTCTTGTTCGCTGCGCGTTGCCTGTGCCAGCAGGTACGGTTGTTATTGCAGCGTTTTGTTCCAGATTCCCGGATAAATGACACATGTCAACTCGTAACTGAGCAAGTCTTGAAATTGCTCGATCAATTCGGTGAGACTGTTTCGCAATCATTAATCTCCAGCGATCCGTTATCTGCACGATTAGCCGTGGCAAGTGCGCGCCTTTTCTCCTATCCTGTTGTTGACATTGCGCTTTTAAAAGCCATTCTCCTGCACTTTGGCGAAGCAGGCAGTGTACCGGATAAAGGGGCGTAATTTGACGCAAGCGGACGACCATCATTCCGTGCCGGAAGACGCCAAGCGGCCGGACATCATGGCCGACATCTACGCAGAAGACGGCTCAATACGCTCCGATTTTCTGGCGATGGTGGGTGCCGCTATTGGTGACCGCGATGTGCTTTTCCTGAGGCAGAACGTCGCTCGCCTGCACGAATCAGAACTCGGCGACCTCTTGGAATCCATTCTGCCAGAGCAGCGCCACGCCATGGTGCGCCTGCTGGGCTCTGATTTCGACATGACGGCGCTGACCGAGGTGGATGAGGCGATTCGTCTCGACATCGTAGAGCAGATGCCGAACGACCAGATTGCCGCTGGTATCGGTGAGATGGATTCGGATGACGCCGTTTACATTCTTGAAGACATGGACCGCGAAGATCGCGAGGACATTCTTGCGCAGATGCCGTTTACCGAGCGGGTGCGGTTGCTGCGCGCGCTCGATTATCCGGAAAGCTCGGCTGGTCGCCGCATGCAGACGGAATTCGTGGCTGTGCCACCTTTCTGGACTGTCGGCCAGACCATCGACTACATGCGCGAGGAAGAGGAGCTTCCCGAATCCTTCTCGCAAATCTTTGTCGTTGATCCCACCTTCAAGCTGGTCGGCGCGCTCGATCTCGACCGGCTGCTCCGCTCCAAGCGGCAGGTGAAGATCGAAACCATCATGCACGAGACGAACCATCCGATTGCAGCCGAGATGGATCAAGAAGAGGCAGCCCAACTCTTCGAGCAATACGACCTTCTCTCTGCGGCTGTCGTTGATGATAATGGCCGTCTGGTGGGTGTTCTCACCATCGATGACGTGGTCGACGTGATGCAGGAAGAGGCGGAGGAAGACTTGCTGCGCCTTGGCGGGGTGGGTGACGAAGAGCTTTCCGACTCGATTGCGGTTACCTCGCGCTCGCGCGTGCCGTGGCTGGCGGTCAACCTCATCACGGCATTTATGGCCGCATCCGTCATCGGTCTTTTTGATGCGACAATCGAACAGATCGTGGCGCTGGCTATCCTCATGCCAATCGTTGCGGGCATGGGCGGTAATGCCGGATCACAGACGATGACCGTGTCAGTGCGTGCGCTGGCAACCAAAAACCTCGATATTCACAACGCGTCCCGCATCATCAGGCGCGAAGCGGGCGTTGGCCTTTTGAATGGCGCGCTGTTTGGCTGTGCCATCGGTGTCATCGCCGGTCTATGGTTCAATGACGTCAATCTTGGCGGCATTATTGCAACGGCAATGCTGATCAACATGTTTGCTGCGGCCCTTGCCGGCATCATCATTCCGTTGCTGCTGGATAAATTCGGGGCAGACCCGGCCGTTTCATCGGCGGTTTTCGTGACAGCGGTCACCGACATTGTCGGTTTCTTCTCCTTCCTCGGCCTTGCCACATGGTGGTTCGGCATTTCTGGCTGACGCCTCAAAATTGACTTTTACGTGAAGGTCAATCATAGTGTCTGATATAAAGGATAGTTATGAGGCCCAATGTGCTTCGTCATTCTATCTTGTTGTTTGAGCGCCGGATACTCTGAAAACTGTCTTTCATTTTCGGTCCTGTGCTCCAGAATCGGATGAAGCTTTGAACAAGTATTATAGCATTACGGAACTGACGCGTGAATTCGGGGTCTCAACCCGCACCCTTCGCTTCTATGAAGATGAGGGCCTTATTCATCCTGAGCGTCGTGGGCGCACGCGGCTCTTCCGCATGGCAGATCGCAGGCTCATTCAGGAAATCCTGCGCGGCAGACGTATTGGCTTCACCATCGCCGAAATCCGGGAAATCATTCAGGTCTACAAAGAGCCACCTGGCGAGTCCGGGCAGCTTGAGCTTTTGATGAAGAAGGTTGACGAAAAGCGTGCCGACCTTCGCCAGAAGCGCAAGGACATCGAGGAAACGCTTCTGGAACTGGATAATGTCGAAGAAGCATGCCTGACGCGGCTTGCCGAAATCGGCGTTGGTACCTAATCGATACCCACTACATCTCGCTTGAACACTGCGCGGCGATTTCGCCTATTTGAGACTGCTGCGCTTCCGCTAATTTGTTTGCCATCATAGGCTCAAACAGGCTTTCTGCCTGGAGCTTTTCCAGTGTGCAGCCGCAGAAACGCTGGCAAAGTTCCGCATTATCCTGCTGCTTAAGGCAGCTCATCTCGCAGCTCGTTTTGTAGTTTTCGACCTGATCGACTGGGGCTACCAGCGACGCCAGATACACGATGGCGATCAGCACCGGTTGATGGACTAGGTAGAAAAGAAGGCTGTGTCGCCCGAACAGAGCCAGAATATTCTTTCGCCCACTGGGCTTTCTGAAGCGATCAAGCCAACCGCGGGGCGTTACGAATTGGGAGATCGCCAGCCCCAGAAGAAATGGTGCCAGAAAAGGCAGCAGCGGCACGTAGTCGTTTGAGCGGGGAGGCGCGGTCGACAAGCCGATCCATGACAACCAGATGGGATTGAAAGCGTCTGAGCTGAGGTATCGCGGTGCGATAAGAGCAAGTGCTGCAAAAACCAGGGTCACAAAAAACGGAAGCCGCAGGAACAGCAGGCCTATCAGGCTGGCTGTCGCGATATTGTGGAGAATGCCAAAGAAAATCCAGCCGTCCGGCACCGCAAAATAAGTCGCGACAGAGATCAGGAGTGCAGCGCCCGCTACCATGGCAAAACGTTTGCCGTAGGATGGCCAGTGCACGCCGCGCCGATGCGCGAGGTAAAGGCTGAAACCGGCTAGAAACAGAAATGTGCTGGCTATTCCACGCGCATAAAGCCGCCACCAGCCCTGCGTTGCGGTGCCCGGATCCAGATATCCGAACATCTCCAGATCCCAGGTGAAGTGGTAGCTTGCCATGGCAATGAGGGCGATGCCGCGCAATGTGTCCAGTGCGCCAATGCGGCCCTTTGATCGTGTAATATCAGCCGTTGCCGGAACTTCACTCATACATCCGTCCTTCGCAACGGTAACAATTGAATCTCAGCGCTTCGCCTGTGAAGTGCGGCGATTTCATGGCGCTTTCAGGTCGTCCATGATGGCAAGGCGCGCTTCCGAGAAGAACTGCCGGCGCAACAGTGCCACCATGATGATGACCGTCGTTGCCATGAAAACATAGGGGCTGATGAACCAGCCGAGATAGCCGATGGAAAAGAAGATGGTTCGGAGGCCCTCATTGAAGTTTTTCGCAGCGATGATGTTCATGCGAATAACTTTTTCGGCGGCGTGTTCCGCTGCCTGTCTGTTTTCATTGGTCTGATGCATCATTGGCATGCCGCCAAAGAGAATGGTGCAGTAGTTGAACAGGCGGTACGACCACCCAAATTTGAAGAAAGCATAGCCGAAGAGACAGGTCAGCCCCATGACCTTGAGTTCAAAAGCCGTGCGGCCAGCATAGTGAACGAAGGGCAGGTCACTAAAGACAGACTCGACCTGATCCGTCGCGCCGAGCAGCGCGAAACATCCGCCAATGGCAAATATGGAGGTGGAGGCGAAGAAGGCCGTTCCGTTCTGCAGGCCCGCCATGATCTGCGTATCGATCATTTTCAGGTCGCGGGTCAGGGAATTGTAAATCCACTGACGGCGACGTTCTCCCATCGCCTGATTGAGGCTTGTGCGTGAAAATGGCGTTTTTGCCGTGGTGATGTAGGTGTAGGAAGTCCACAGCACCAAAAAAACGATCAATGCTACGTAATCAATGGTCGTCATGATTGCTGTCTACCTTTGGCTCTTGGTCCGAATCTCCCGCGCTATATTGAGGGGATTTGACCGCATGGCAATCTGGCTGGAAAATCATCCATCCGCTCTTTCTGTGTCGGCGCTAACTGTATGGTAACAAAATACCGGCATTGGTGTTGCTGCACGCCGGATTTGGTTTTTCGTACCGGCTGTGCATCCTCTTGGTTTGACAATGTCACGGATCATCCCTATTTTTAGATGACGATCCGGCGCTTTTGAGCCGAGCACATTTACTGACATGTCCGCATTGTGTGGACGGGTAAACGGGCTGGGTTTCACTACCGGGTGAGTGTGACGGGATTGACCGGGAGAACGCCTCCATATCTACGAATCGTTCTCTTTTCCCGTCAAACGCTGCCAGGCTTGCGACTGATGTCGCAGAGGCAGCCGGATCGTTTTCCATCCCATTGAATGATTTATCGAATGCTTGATGCGTCCCGCTGTGTGCTTGTTCTTGGCGGTGCTCGCTCGGGCAAGTCTGCGTTTGCCGAGGACATGGTTCTCTCGCAAGAGGGGCGGGCGCATTACATTGCTACCGGCCGCGCATGGGATGACGAAATGAGGGAGCGCATCCTTCAACATCGCGATCGCCGTGGCGAGGGCTGGGAGACGCATGAAGAACCATTGGCCCTGACCGACACTTTGGCGCGCCTAGATCAGCCTGAAAACACAATCCTTGTTGATTGCCTGACGCTTTGGGTGACCAATTTGATGCTGGAGGAGGGCGTGAACGTAGAGGACGCGTTTGCGCCTCTGGTTGCGCATGCCAGCCAGGCAAAGGCCAAAATCGTTTTTGTTTCCAACGAGGTGGGGCTCGGCATCGTGCCCGATAATCGCATGGCTCGCCAGTTTCGCGATCATTCTGGTCGCCTGCACCAGCAGATCGCAGCCGTTGCCAAAGAGGTTTACTTCATTGCCGCTGGGTTGCCCCTCAAAATGAAGGGATGATCGCTCTCAAGCGATTTTGCGCTCCACCTTCCATCACTCCGACTTGATATGGATCAAGGCCGCTTGCCCCTAGCGGTGTCAAAGCAGCAGATGACGCGAAAGCACGCTTGCCGCCTTCATGAGTGGTGCCTGCCCAGCGTCTTATCTGCGATGACGTTGGGGGAAACCAACAATGAACTCTGTATTAGGAATTGCGACGGTCGGCATCGGGGCCTTCCTCGCGCTACTCGGGGCGGCTTTCGCCTACGATGATCTTTTTGCCGCCCATATGTGGGTGCTGTTTTTCGTGCTTCTGACGGGCGCGGCCATCATGCTGCGCTTCGTCTCCTTTGCACCAGTCGATCCTGCTGAAAAAGCTCGGCTTCAATCGGAGTATTTCGATGGAGTCATTCGCTATGGCGTGATTGCCACTGTCTTTTGGGGTGTCGTCGGTTTCCTCGTGGGCGTCGTCATTGCCCTGCAACTGGCTTTTCCCGACCTCAACGTCGAACCCTGGTTCAACTTCGGCCGTGTTCGCCCACTTCACACATCAGCTGTGATTTTTGCCTTTGGCGGCAATGCGCTGATTGCGACCTCGTTCTACGTGGTGCAACGCACATCACGGGCACGGTTGTTCGGCGGCGATCTCGGCTGGTTCGTGTTCTGGGGCTACAACCTCTTCATCATCATGGCGGCTACCGGCTACCTTCTGGGCATCACCCAGAGCAAGGAATATGCCGAGCCTGAGTGGTATGTCGATATCTGGCTGACGATTGTCTGGGTCTGTTATCTCATCACCTTCCTCGGCACGATTCTGAAGCGCAAAGAGCCGCACATCTATGTTGCGAACTGGTTCTACCTCGCCTTCATCGTCACCATCGCCATGCTGCACATCGTCAACAACCTGTCGATGCCGGTCTCGTTCCTCGGCGTTAAAAGCTACTCGGCTTTCTCGGGCGTGCAGGATGCGTTGACGCAGTGGTGGTATGGACACAACGCGGTCGGCTTCTTCCTGACTGCCGGGTTCCTCGGCATGATGTACTACTTCATTCCCAAGCAGGTGAACCGCCCGGTCTATTCCTACCGGTTGTCGATCATCCACTTCTGGGCGCTGATCTTCATGTATATCTGGGCGGGTCCGCACCACCTGCACTATACGGCTCTGCCCGACTGGGCGCAGACGCTGGGCATGGTCTTTTCCATCATGCTGTGGATGCCTTCCTGGGGTGGCATGATCAACGGTCTGATGACGCTGTCTGGCGCATGGGACAAGATCCGTACCGATCCTATCGTTCGCATGATGGTTATGGCCGTTGCCTTCTATGGCATGGCGACGTTCGAAGGCCCGATGATGTCCATCAAGGCCGTCAACTCGCTCAGCCACTATACCGACTGGACCATCGGCCATGTTCACTCCGGCGCTCTTGGCTGGAACGGCATGATCACCTTCGGTGCGATCTACTACCTGACGCCGAAATTGTGGAACCGTGAACGGCTCTACAGCATGCAGATGGTGAACTGGCACTTCTGGCTCGCAACACTCGGCATCGTCGTCTACGCCGCCGTCATGTGGGTAGCCGGCATCCAGCAGGGATTGATGTGGCGTGAATACGACTCGCAGGGCTTCCTGGTTTACTCCTTTGCCGAAACCGTCGCTGCACTCTTCCCTTACTATCTGCTGCGTGCATTGGGCGGCGCCATGTTCCTCGGAGGCGCGCTGATCATGGCCTACAACGTCACCATGACAATTCTCGGCTACCAGCGTGACGAAGCGGGCTTCAAGGCCGCCGCGCCCAAGCTGCAACCGGCGGAATGAGGAGTTTCACCATGTCTATTCTCGACAAACATGGCGTCATCGAACGAAACGCAACCTTGCTTCTCGTCGGTTCGCTGGCTGTCGTCGCCATCGGCGGTATCGTGGAAATCGCGCCGCTGTTCTACCTCGAAAATACCATTGAGAAGGTGGAGGGCATGCGGCCCTATTCACCGCTCGAACTGGCGGGCCGCAACATTTATCTGCGTGAGGGCTGCTACGTTTGCCACAGCCAGATGATCCGGCCTTTCCGTGACGAAGTGGAGCGTTACGGTCACTACAGCCTGGCGGCGGAAAGCATGTATGACCATCCGTTCCAGTGGGGCTCGAAACGCACAGGGCCGGACCTTGCGCGCGTCGGTGGCCGTTACTCCAACGAGTGGCACGTACAGCATCTGAACGAGCCGCGTGACGTCGTGCCGGAATCGGTGATGCCCAGCTACTCGTTCCTGAAGACCACGCCACTCAAGGTCACCAATGTCTCCATGGACCTGAAGGCCAACCGGATGGTGGGAGTTCCCTATAGCGATGAAATGATCGACAGCGCTGTGGCTGATCTTCACGCACAGGCTGATCCCAATGCCGACACAACGAGCCTTGAGGCCCGTTATCCGAAGGCGAAAATTGGCGATTTCGACGGTGATCCGGCAAAGCTGACCGAAATGGATGCGCTGGTTGCCTATCTGCAAATGCTCGGCACGTTGGTCGATTTCTCGACCTATGACGATGCCGCCGGTTATCGCTGAGGAGGCGCACCATGGAAACCTATACCGCCATGCGCCACTTCGCCGATAGCTGGGGCCTGCTTGCCATGGCCCTGTTCTTCGCAGGGGTCGTCGTTTTCACGCTTCGTCCCGGTTCCAAGAAAGCCGCAGACGATGCTGCCAGCATTCCGCTCAAGGAGGACTGAACATGTCCGATAAACACATTGACGACGTCAGCGGCGTCTCGACCACCGGTCACGAGTGGGACGGCATTCGCGAACTCAACAACCCCATGCCGCGCTGGTGGGTTTGGACGTTCTACGTCACCATCGTCTGGGCCATCGGCTACACCATTGCTTTTCCCGCATGGCCGCTCATCAGTGGCAGCACGCAGGGTCTTCTCGGCTGGCACAGCCGCGCAGAGTTTGCAGCGGAAAGCAATGATGCCAAGGCTGCGCAGAATGTCTATCTGGAGAAGATTGCATCATCGACCTTTGATGAGATCAAGGCTGATCCCGAACTGATGCAGTTTGCGGTAGCAGGCGGCGCGGCTGCGTTCAAGGTCAACTGTATCCAGTGCCATGGCTCTGGTGCGGAAGGTGGAAACGGCTATCCAAACCTCAATGATGACGACTGGCTTTGGGGCGGCAATGTGGATGCCATTCACACGACCATCACCCATGGCATCCGCTTCAATGAAGATGCCGATACCCGCATGTCGGAAATGCCTGCTTTCGCTGAAATTCTGAAAGGCGATGAGATCAAGCAGGTCGCGGCTTATGTTGTGAGCCTTACCGGCACGCCGCACAATGCGGCACTGGTGGAGCCGGGTCGCCACGTCTATGCAGACAATTGCGCCTCATGCCACGGTGAAGACGCCAAGGGCAACCGCGAGTTCGGTGCGCCAAACCTTGCTGATGCCATTTGGTTGAAGGCGAAGGGCGAGGATGGGATCATTTCCCAGGTTCGCGCTCCAAAGCATGGCGCAATGCCTGCCTGGGGCGCCCGCCTTGGCGATACGACAGTCAAGCAGCTGACGCTGTTTGTCCATTCGCTCGGCGGCGGCGAGTAAGGGACTTTATCTCACCTCACCATCTTCCAACTACGACGAGTGAGGGCTGGTTTCAGGCCTCATTCACCCTCGACCAACGCCTTCAATCTCTCAAGATCGGCAAGCACCATCGCCGCATCGCGCTCGAAATCTGCATCACTGATGCCGGGCAGTTTCATCAGCGTAAAAGCGACCTCCGCACCGTCACCATTCGGCGTGACGCGGAAGGCATTATAGACCTGCAGTCCATCCGGAAGTGTCACGCTGTGATCGATCACGCCAAAGGCGTTTCGGTCTGCAAATTTTACCCTGACATCCCCCAGCGGGCCAGACGCGATCCATTCTTCTCCATCTTGCACCAGCCCCGTGGCAAGTCCAGCAGCCCATTGGGGCATGCGGGCGGGATCGGATGCGAAGGCATAGACCTCTTTCCACGGGCGCGCGATGGAGAGATGGATGATGCGCGATGGCATGACCGTCATGGTTCGGTTCCTCCCGCTGATCGCTTGGGGTGCGTCACATTGGTCCACTTGACCTAAGTCAAGGATGGTTGCCCGGCAAAATGTCAAAACGCAAGGACAAGAAACCGGACCCTCACGACCATGAACATATACACCGCCGAAAATGATGGTGATGGCTCTGCTACGGTCGAAAGACTGCATGCTGAGCCCGTCAATTCCGCAAAAATCAGACAACCGCTTTACGAGTCGCGCAAGAAGATATTTCCCAAGCGTGCCGAAGGCCGGTTCCGGCGGTTCAAATGGATCGTGATGCTGGTCACGCTCGGGATTTATTATCTCACGCCTTGGCTGAGATGGGATCGCGGCCCCTATGCGCCGGATCAGGCGGTGCTGATCGATATCGTCAATCGCCGCTTCTATTTCTTCTTCATCGAAATATGGCCCCAGGAATTCTTCTATGTCGCGGGACTGCTCGTCATGGCCGGTTTCGGCCTGTTCCTGCTGACATCTGCCGTTGGGCGCGCATGGTGTGGTTACACCTGTCCGCAGACGGTCTGGGTCGATCTGTTTCTGGTGGTGGAGCGTTACATCGAGGGCGATCGCAATGCGCGCATGAAGCTCGATGCCGGTCCATGGACATTCGATAAGATCCGCAAACGGGTGCTCAAGCATTCGACATGGCTCGTCATCGGAGTTTTGACGGGCGGTGCGTGGATCTTCTATTTTGCTGATGCGCCAACACTTGCCATGCAGTTTCTGACCGGCCAAGCGGCGATGGTTGCCTATTATACCGTCGCGATCCTGACCGCGACGACCTACGTGTTCGGCGGATTGATGCGCGAGCAGGTCTGTACCTACATGTGCCCATGGCCGCGCATTCAGGCTGCGATGCTGGATGAACATTCGCTGGTCGTGACCTATAATGACTGGCGCGGAGAGCCTCGCACGCAGCATGCCAAAAAGGCGATTGCAGCAGGTCAACCCGTTGGCGATTGCGTGGATTGCAATGCATGCGTTGCCGTCTGTCCCATGGGCATCGATATTAGAGACGGCCAGCAGCTGGAGTGCATAACATGTGCGCTCTGCATTGATGCCTGCGATGGTGTGATGGACAAGCTTTCCAAGCCTCGTGGTCTGATTGCATATGCAACGCTGAACGAATACGAGGCTAATATGGCGCTTGCGACCGATAACGGTGCGCAGAGCATACAGCCATCGAAAGTTCGAAATTCCGATGGGCGCTTTATGGATGCCGTGAGGCATTTCGACTGGCATATTATTTATCGCCCACGCACGGTATTTTATCTGACGATCTGGTGTCTCGTCGGCGTCGTCATGATGGTCAGCCTTGCGACACGGGAGCGGCTGGCGGTGAATGTGCTGCATGATCGCAATCCGCAATATGTGCTGGAATCGGGCGGCTCCATTCGCAATGGCTATACCATTCGTCTGCTGAACATGATCGCCCAGCCACGCGACATCACACTGTCCATCGACGGGCTGCCGCAGGCGGTGATGAAAATCAACGGTGTCAGCGACCTACCGGCCCGTAGCTTCACCATTCATGTGAAGCCGGATGAAGTCACCAATCTCAGGGTATTCGTAACCCTGCCGGGAGATGCCGCGACACATTCCACCGACGATTTCTACTTCATCGCCACCGATGCCGAATATTCGGAAACTGCGCACTACAAGGCCGCATTCAATGGGCCGGGAGCACACAAATGAGCACTAAATCTCGCGAGAAGCCGGATTTTACCTTTACCGGCTGGCATATGCTGACCATCATGCTTCTGTTTTTCGGCACCATCATCTCCGTCAACGTGACCATGGCGTGGAATGCAGTCACCAGCTGGAGCGGGCTTGTGGTGCCGAACACCTATGTGGCCAGCCAGCAGTTCAACGGCAAGGCGGAGGCCGCCAAGGCACGGGCGGCAACCGGCATTGTGGGTGCACTTCACATTGAAGGCAATGCGATTGCCTATGATGTGTCCCATCCCCAGCGCGGTGCCATCGATACCGATTCGGTCACGCTGAATTTCCGCCGCCCGGTGGGGGAGAAACAGGATTTTTCGCTCGATCTGGACAAGCAGGCGACCAATATCTTTACCGCCAAGCATGATCTCGCGGCGGGTGATTGGATCGTCGAAGCGATTGCGATGAAAGACGGAAAGGTCATCGTTCACACGGGTTCGCGCATCGATATTGCGGGTGGTGTGAGATGAGTTGCTGCGCCCCCGGAACGGAAATGGCTCTCGAAAAGAGCGGCCTCAAGCGCGCGCTGCCATCATCGGAAGAGTTGATGCTGGCAAGTCGCGATCTTGGGCAGGGATTGCGCCAGACCGATCTATCGGTGCCGGGCGTGCATTGCGGTGCCTGCATTGTCACGCTTGAGACCGCGCTAAACCACATGCCGCAGGTGGAACGCGCCCGTGTCAATCTTTCCTCCAAGCGGGTTTCCGTGGTCTGGAAAGAGGAGCTGGACGGGGTGAGCACGGACCCTGCCGATCTGGCAAAAGCGGTGGCCGCAACCGGATATGAGGCGCATCTCTACGGCTCCGCGCAGGAAACCTCAGACGATATGCGCGACAAGCTGATCCGCGCTGTGGGCCTGACTGGCTTTGCCGCCGTCAACATCATGCTGCTTTCGATCTCGGTGTGGTCCGGTGCGGATGCTTCAACCCGCGATATGTTTCACTGGCTTTCTGCGCTCATTGCCGCGCCCGCGCTGATTTACGGTGGGCGCTTCTTCTACATCTCAGCCTATAACGCCCTGAAGCATGGCCGCACCAATATGGACGTGCCCATCGCGCTGGCCATCACGCTATCTTACACCATCTCGCTTTGGGAAACGATGCATAGCGGTGAGCACGCATGGTTCGATGCCACCACTTCGCTTCTGTTTTTCCTGCTGATCGGGCGAGCGCTGGATCACGTCATGCGTGATCGGGCACGTTCTGCCATTGCGGGTCTTGCCCGTCTTTCGCCACGCGGTGCGACGGTACTGCTGGAAGATGGCAGTCGCGAATATCGCGCTGTTACCGAGATCATGCCGGGTGATCGCGTAGCGATTGCGGTGGGAGACCGCGTGCCGGTGGATGGTGAAATCGTCAACGGCAGCAGTGATCTGGATATGTCCATTGCCAATGGTGAAAGTGCGCCGCGTGTGGTGCGAATGGGCGATCTCATTCAGGCTGGAACGTTAAACCTGACCGGGCCGCTGGTAATGCAGGCGACGGCTCTTGCCCGCGATTCGTTTCTGTCGGAAATCATCGGCCTCATGGAAGCTGCCGAAGGGGGCAGGGCGCGTTATCGCCGTCTCGCCGATCGTGCAGCGCAATATTATTCGCCGGTCGTTCACCTGCTGGCGCTCATCTCTTTCATGGCCTGGGGTGTTCTTGGCGGAGATTGGAAGCAGGCGCTGCTGATCGCGATTGCGGTGCTGATTATAACCTGCCCATGCGCGCTGGGTATTGCCGTGCCTGTGGTGCAAGTCGTGGCTGCGGGGCGCCTATTCAAAAGCGGGATCATGGTCAAAGACGGTTCTGCGATGGAACGGCTTGCTGAAGCCGATATGGTTCTGTTCGATAAAACGGGCACACTGACGCTGGGTCAGCCCCGACTTGTCAGGACTAGGGATATTCCGGCAGACATCATGCAGCTTGCGGCTGGGATCGCTGCGCATTCCCGTCATCCTTTGTCGCAGGCGCTTGCTCGTGAATTGGATGGACCACATTTGACGTTTGACGATATCACCGAAATTCCGGGCTCCGGCATGGCAGTGAAAACGGCGGATGGCATCTATCGATTGGGCAATAGACGCTTTGCCTGCGCAGCGTCAGCAGGAGCGCGCGACCGGCACGCCACATCGGAGGTGGTTCTATCGCTCGACGACCGGGAGATCGCGCAGTTCCAGTTCGAAGACAGCGTTCGACCGGGTGCGTCTGCGGCCATTCTGCAGCTCGCTCAGGATGATATTGAAGCGGAGATTGTGTCCGGCGACCGGGTGCAGGCTGTTGCGGCCCTAGCGCGACGGGTCGGAATATCGGCATGGAACGGTGCGCTGGCTCCCGCTGAAAAGGCGCAGCGTTGTGCTGAACTTGCCAACCAGGGCCGCAAAGTTCTCATGGTGGGCGATGGCATCAATGATGCCCCGGCTTTGGCTGCGGCCTATGTTTCGATGGCACCTGCAACGGCCGCCGACATCGGTCGGCAGGCAGCGGATTTCGTCTTCATGCAGGATGATTTGCGCGCCGTATCCTTTGCAGTCGATATCTCCAAAAGGGCAGGCAGGTTGATCCGCCAGAATTTTGCACTCGCTATCGGATACAACATCATTGCGGTTCCGATTGCTCTCGCGGGCTACGCAACGCCAATGATTGCTGCCATCGCCATGTCCACGTCATCCATCATCGTCGTGGCCAATGCCTTGCGGCTCAACGGGTTTGAGAAAACGCCGAGAGCGCAGGATGTTGAGGCCGAGATATCGGAAGTAGAATTCGCATGAACATGCTGATTTTTCTCATTCCAGTCGCACTTTTGCTGGGGGGGCTTGGGCTGGTGGCCTTCCTGTGGTCGCTTAAAAGCGGCCAATATGAGGATATGGACGGCGCGGGGTGGCGTGCACTCGATGACGGAAACGACCGACCGGACGACTGAATAAAAGCCTCATGCGCTGACTGCAAAGCTGAGCTGCGTCATCAAAATTTAATCGTTTCAGTTCGGGTTAGCCTTGCCGTTTTGCTTTTACAGTGCCACAACATCGCCGTTATAGGCAATTTGGAGATACATCCGTGGAACAGGCAGAAATCGGTTTGATCGGTCTTGGCGTAATGGGTTCGAACCTTGCGCTCAACATCGCGGAAAAAGGCAATAAGATTGCTGTTTTCAACCGAACCCCGGAAGTGACAAAGAAATTTTACGCCGACGCCGGCGCGTTGCAGAGCCAGATCATTCCTTGCGAAACCATCGAGGAATTCATCGCGGCAATCCGCCCGCCGCGCCCCATTATCATCATGATCAAGGCTGGCGATCCAGTCGATCAGCAGATGGAAATCCTCAAGCCGTATCTCGAAAGCGGCGACATCATGATCGATGCCGGTAATGCGAATTTCCGCGATACGATCCGCCGGTTTGACAACCTCAAGGATACCGACCTGACCTTTATCGGCATGGGCGTTTCCGGCGGTGAAGAAGGCGCGCGCCACGGACCATCCATCATGGTTGGCGGTACCGAAGACAGCTGGAAGCGCGTCGAAAAGGTGCTGACTTCTATTTCGGCCAAGTACAATGACGAGCCGTGCGTTGCATGGCTTGGCAATGACGGTGCGGGCCACTTCGTCAAGACCATCCACAACGGCATCGAATATGCCGATATGCAGATGATTGCCGAAATCTACGGCATTCTGCGTGATGGCCTGAACCTCAGCGCGTCCGAAATCGCCGACGTGTTTGCCGAATGGAACAAGGGTCGCCTGAACTCCTACCTTATCGAAATCACAGAGAAGGTGCTGCGCGCTGCAGACCCGATCACCGGCAAGCCGATGGTTGATCTCATTCTCGACAAGGCAGGCCAGAAGGGCACTGGCAAGTGGTCGGTCATCGAAGCACAGAACATGGGCGTCGCAGCTACGGCGATTGAAGCAGCAGTTGCTGCGCGTATTCTTTCTTCGCAGAAAGACGAGCGCGAATCGGCTGAGAAGATCTTTGGTCTGCCGACGGCGTTGGCCGCTCCTTCGGACAAGAGGGCATTTATCGACGACCTCGAAAATGCACTTCTGGCTGCAAAAATCGGTGCTTATGCGCAGGGCTTTGCGATCATGTCTGCTGCGTCCAAGGAGTTTGGCTGGAACCTGCCGATGCCAACCATCGCCCGCATCTGGCGCGCTGGCTGCATTATCCGATCGCAGTTCCTGGATGAAATCACATCGGCCTTCACAAAAGACCCGCACATTGCCAACCTCATCGTAACGCCAGCGTTCTCGCAGATGGTGAAGGACACCGATGCGCCGCTTCGCCGCGTCGTTTCGCATGCCGTTCTGTCCGGCCTGCCGGTCCCGGCATTGGCATCGGCTCTTGGCTACTTTGACGCTTATCGCCGCGCACGTGGCAGCGCCAATCTCATTCAGGCGCAGCGCGACTTCTTCGGTGCCCACGGCTTTGAACGCACCGATGGCGTTGATAAGCCGCACGGTCCATGGGGCAGCGGTCTCGACACTTTCTAAGATTAAAACAAAAAGGCCCGCGTCTCACGGGCCTTTTTTATGCGCCAAATTTCGGTGACCGACTGGACCAGACCGGCTGAATGAGGCTCTGCAATCCCTCAACCGGCTTTCCATCAATGCGCGCCAGAAGAGCTTTTGCCAGCTCGCGGCCAGCCAGCTTGATGTCTTCATTGATGGTGTGAATCTCCGGCCGTATCCAGTTCAGGAAATCGGCTGACTGCTTCGACACGACATCGATGTCTTTTCCGATCTGTTTGCCCGCTTCTTCTGCGCCGGCAATGAAGGCGATGGTGGAACTGCCGCTGATTGAAATCAGTCCATCAGGATAATCGCTGCCGCTCATCAATGTCCGGCTGACATCCTTTATCTGGTCCAGCGACGTGGCGTTGCTCAGCCCCGTCATCGGAAATTCTTTAAGTCCGAAGTCGCGCAAGCCCCTGTCGAAACCGCGTCTTGCGTGGTCGTGATAGGAAAAGTGAGCGGGTGGCAACAGAACGGCGATGTTCTTGCGTCCACACAGCGACAGCCGTTTCACCGCTTCATAGGCGTATGTCTCATTATCGAAGTCATGATAGGGGTGCTCGATGCCCATGTCTGTACGGCCGTGGGTGGCAAAGGGCATGTTGCGCTCAGTCATTAACCGCACCCGGGCGTCGTCTGGCTGCATTTTCGAGATGATAACGCCATCGGCTGAACCTGTATCCAGAATGTAGCGGATCGGCACCATCGGGTCTTTTGCGTGAGTGTGAGGCGTAACGACAAGGTGGTATTGGGTATTGGCCAGCACCTCTGCAATGCCAAACACCAGCTGCGTCGTGAAGCCCATCATTTCCTCATCGACACTTAGGACCAGCGCAATGACGTTCGTTTTGCCTGTGCGAAGACGCACCCCGGCGCGGTTTGGCTGGTAGCCGACCTGTTGAGCGACCTGACGCACGCGCTCCTTCGTATCGGCGCCAATGTCAGGGGCATCTTTGAGCGCGCGAGACACTGTCGTGATGCCGAGACCAGTCAGGTTCGCGATTGTCTTGAGGGTAGGCCGCTCGTAACCGGAAGGCGCTTGGCCGCCTGTCTCAGGCTTCATGCTGTCATTCATGTCGACACTCACTATACATATTCGAAGTATCGTAGATTGCTTTTATGCGAATGCAAAGCGGAGAGCGTCACCATGCTTGGCGACTTGCCTGTAAAACTTGAGGATATTACGCCTGCGAGGCTGGTTGAGGAGATTTTTGCCATGATTGGATGGGGATTTATATAATTTTTTACATTAGGGTTTGTCCGTAGCCTATTGTAAGATAATTAAAATTTTGAAATTTTTAGGGGTTACCGCTCGTGGCCAGTGTCAATGTCATTGGCTAGCGATGACACCCCGTGACGCCTGAGGAATTTTACGGTAACGTTTCCGCTAATGCACAATAAAAGATAAGGCGAATGGCATGACGTCATCTTACGCAAGCGACGTAGCGGTAGATCTCTCGGGTGAATGGGTGTTGTCCTCGGTCGAGAATGATCATTCAACGACGATAACGATACCGGGTGATGTTCACTCCGCTCTGCGTGACGCGGGAATCATTCCTGATCCCTATTTCGGCCGCAATGAAAATGATGTTCAGTGGGTGGCGCATCGGGACTGGGTGATCGAGCGTAGATTCAACATCGATGACGTCGATGCAGATTGGTATCTGGACGTTGATTATCTTGACACGGTCGCCGTGATTTTCCTGAACGATGTTCCTGTCCTGTCGGCGGATAACTGTTTTCGGCGCTACAGGCCTGACGTGTCGAATGCCTTGTTGAAAGGCGAAAACGTTATTCGCATCCATTTCCATTCCAGCATCAAGGCTGGCGAGGAGCGACAGGCAGCCCAGCCATTTTATGTTCCTTATCACCCCGGCAATTCCCCAATCGCCAATGGCAACATGCTGCGCAAACCACAGTGCCATTTCGGATGGGATTGGAACATTGCGCTGGCGCCTCTCGGCCTTTACGGCTCCATTGCACTTCGGCGACTGGACAAAGCGCGTATCGAGCATGTCTGCACCTCGCAGCATCACGTCGATGGCGGTGTCGAGCTTCATGTTGAGGTGACGTTGCATGCGGCCCAACCTGCCAGCGTGCCGGTTCATCTGTCGCTTGGTGAAGAGCGGGTGCGTCTGGAATGCGGGCTGAATGCCGGCGAAATCGTCATTCGTCATGTCTTCTTCGTAGAGAAGCCAAAGCTATGGTGGCCCGCAGGCAGCGGCGAGCAGGCGCTTTATACTCTAACGGTGGAACTGCCAGATGAGACCGCGACACGGCAGATCGGTTTTCGCATCGTTGAATTGCTGACGGATAAGGATGAGGCGGGCAGCCGTTTTGCGTTTCGCATCAACGGGCAGGAGATTTTCTGCCGGGGCGCGAACTGGATTCCGGCAGATGCGCTGCATTCGCTCACCAGCCGTGAAAAGACCGAGGATTTGCTGTCGTCTGCGGTGGAAGCCAATATGAACATGATCCGCGTCTGGGGCGGCGGCTTTTACGAGACGGACTGGTTTTATGATCTCTGCGACCGCCTTGGGCTTCTGGTCTGGCAGGACTTTATGTTTGCCTGCAATCTTTACCCCTGCACGGATGATTTTCTCGACAATGTGGAGCGTGAAGTCACCTATCAGGTGAAACGTCTGTCATCGCATCCATCCATCGCACTGTGGTGTGGCGACAATGAACTCGTCGGCGCTCTGAACTGGTTTGATGAGTCGCGGAACAACAGGGATCGTTATCTGGTTGCCTATGATCGCCTGAACCGGACCATCGAAACTGCGTTGAAGAAAGCGGCACCCTCGGCGCTGTGGTGGCCATCGAGCCCGGCGTCAGGCTATCTGGACTATGGCGATGCGTGGCATGCCGATGGTTCTGGCGATATGCACTACTGGTCCGTCTGGCACGAAAACAAGTCTTTCGACAATTACCGCGCGGTCAAACCGCGTTTTTGCTCGGAATTCGGCTTCCAGTCCTACACATCCATGCCGGTCATCCAGACCTATGCGGATGCGAAGGACATGAACATCTCTTCGCCGGTCATAGAGCTTCACCAGAAGAATGCTGGCGGCAATGAGCGGATTGCCGGAACCATGTTCCGATACTTCCGCTTCCCGAAGGATTTTGCGAATTTCCTCTATATCAGCCAGGTTCAACAAGCGCTCGCCATCAAGACCGCAGTGGAATATTGGCGCTCCCTAAAGCCTCACTGCATGGGCACGTTGTATTGGCAATTGAACGACACATGGCCGGTGGCCTCATGGTCTAGCCTTGATTATGGCGGCAGCTGGAAGGCTTTGCACTACGCCGCAAGGCGGTTTTTCCAGCCGGTGGCCGTATCAGCCATTCCCTCCGATGACGGCAAAATCGTGCGGTTTTCCGCCGTCAATGACACCATGGAGGAGGTGGACATCGACATGAACATATTTGCGCTGGCAACCGATGGCACGCGCACGCCGCTCAAATCCGCCAGTGGTGTTTGCGGGCCGGATGCGGCTATCGTCATGGCCGAGATCGATGTGAGCCAGGTTGCCGAAGGCGCGCTGCTTTCCTGGGATTTCATTGCCTCCAACGGCATGACAGGCGAGGGCCACCATGTGGCAGAAACCTACAAGGCGCTCGATCTTCAACCATCCGGCCTTACACACACCGTCACGTCGCGGGAAGACGGGCAGTACGAGGTGGAAGTGACGGCCACAGGGCTTGCGCTTTTCGTGGTGATCGAGGCCGATATGGCCGGGCGCTATTCCGATAATCTGTTCGATCTGACCGCGGGCGAAACACGGCGCATCGTCTTTTCTCCTCTGGACAAGGCGCAGCCGTCACAACCGTCCTTCAAGATTTTCGATCTGTTTTCGTCGCAATCGCAAGGTTGAAACGAAGGCGGCATCCCACTACGTTCGACGCACCAATCACGCCCTGCGAGTTCTTCGCAGGGCAACAGCATTCTAGGGAGGAAAATCCATGGCTTGGCAACCGGCTGAAAACCGCTACGCGTCCATGAAATACAATCATTGTGGCGCATCCGGGCTGAAACTCCCCGCGATTTCGCTGGGCCTGTGGCACAATTTCGGCAATGATTTCTCACACAAGACCAAGCAGGACATCTGCCGCAAGGCGTTCGATCTCGGTATTACCCATTTCGATCTTGCCAACAATTATGGTCCGCCTCCCGGCAGCGCGGAGACAGCATTTGGCGAGATATTGCGGACTGACTTCGCCGGTTACCGCGATGAAATGGTGATTTCTTCGAAGGCCGGTTACAATATGTGGCCGGGGCCATATGGTGAATGGGGCAGCCGTAAATATCTGATTTCTTCCTGCGATCAGAGCTTGAAGCGCATGGGACTGGATTACGTCGATATCTTCTATTCCCACCGTTTTGATCCTGACACGCCACTTGAAGAAACCTGCGGCGCGCTTGACCATATCGTGCGTTCGGGCAGGGCACTTTATGTCGGTATCTCGTCCTATAACTCTCAGCGCACGCGTGAAGCTGCGGCTATTCTTAAAGAGCTGGGAACACCCTGCATCATCCACCAGCCCAGCTATTCCATGATTAACCGCTGGATCGAAGAGGATGGCCTTGTCGATACGCTGGAAGAACTCGGCATCGGCTCCATCGTGTTCTCGCCATTGGCGCAGGGCATGCTGACCACCAAATATTTGGGCGGCGTGCCGGATGCGAGCCGCGCAAGCCAGGGCAAGTCTCTAAACCCCGCCTTCCTCAACGAGCGCAATATCGAGAATATTCGCGGTTTGAACGCCATTGCTGAACGGCGTGGCCAGACGTTGGCACAGATGGCCATTGCATGGGTTCTGCGCGGTGGCCGCATCACCACGGCATTGATCGGCGCCAGCCGTCCCGAGCAGGTCGAGGACTGCGTAAAAGCACTCGACAAGCCCGATTTCACTCCAGAAGAGCTGGCTGAGATTGACGTCTTTGCCAAGGATGCCGACATCAATCTGTGGGCAAAATCTGCCGAACTGACGAAGTGAAAACGAGGCCGCCCTGATGATAGTTGGGGCGGCCATTTTCATCGTGGCCTCTACAGAAACTTTAAAATCTTGAGCTAAGACCCGGCAAGCATTACCAAATTTTAATTCGCTAATTCAGTTTCTGTTCATCGTCGTGACGATAGTGTTTGCCCATCACTTCACGAAAGGGCACACACATGAAAAAGCTTTTCTCCATTCTGATCGCAGCCACTATTCTTGCCGCTCCGGTCGCGCAGGCGCAGAGCCGCCACGATGATCGCCCCGGCCACCGGGTCGAGCGGACGGTTACCACGAAGAAGGTTATCATCAAGAAACACCGCTGGGATCGTGGTCAGCGCCTATCTGCGGCGGAACGCCGTCAGATGATTGATCGTCGCGACTACCGCCGTCACAGCCTTAGAGAGCCAGGTCGTGGTCAGCGCTGGGTGCGGGTTAACAACCAGTACCTCCTGATCAACACCAGCAACGGCCTGATCATCAGCCTTTCCGGCAGATAAGCCGACGCTTTCAATGCCTTGCGGCCATGGATCCGTTCCATGGCCACATTCACTGTCAAATACGACCTCGCCTGTAATGGCTTCGCAGCGGAAATTGGATTTGCGCTCGGCTGTTTTCATGATGCCTTTCTGCTCCAGTCTGGAAACGGATCGGAGAGGCGGCGCCAGGCGGCGGGGGTGAACGATACCTCATCCACGAGGCACGCATCCAGCTCTTTGCGAAGGCCAGCCTCACTCATCGGGTCTGCTCCGATAAATACGATTTCCTGCCTCCGATCACCCCAGACAGCGTCCATATAGGGCGCGAGCATCCGCTCAAAACCGGGATCATCCGGCCAATGCTTTTTAGGCACGGATGTCCACCAAAGCCCCATCTTTCCTGTCTTGACCAAAGCGCCAGCCTGACTGATTTCACCGACATGATCGGGGCGGGTGGCTATCCAAAAGAAGCCCTTCGCTCTGATCACACCAGGCCAATCGCGATTGATGAAGGCGTGAAAGCGGGCCGGATCGAACGGTCGCTTGGCGCGATAGACGAATGAACGAATGCCATATTCTTCGGTTTCTGGAATATGTCCCTTGAAGCCATGCAATTCCTTGAACCACAGCGGATGCGTTTCAGCCTCGGCAAAATTGAAAAGGCCGGTACCCAACACGGATCTAGTATCGACCATACCGTAGTCCGCCTCGATGAGCTTTGCATCCGGGTTGAGCCCGATGATGATTTTTCTGGCAGCGTCTTGCTGCGCCTGCGTTGCGGTGGAAACCTTGTTCAGAATGACGACATTGGCGAATTCTATCTGCTCGACAAGCAGATCAACCAGCGTCCTTTCATCACCCTCTCCGGCGGTTTCTCCACGATCGGCAAGAAAGTCCGATGAGCCGTAATCCTTGAGTAGATTGGCGCAATCGACGACTGTAACCATCGTATCCAGTTGCGCGATATCAGAGAGGCTCTGTCCGTTCTCATCGCGAAAATCGAAGGTAGCAGCCACGGGCAGGGGTTCTGCAATGCCGGTGGATTCGATCAAAAGGTAATCGAACCTGTCCTGCTGCGCCAATTGCCGCACTTCACTCAGCAAGTCATCCCGCAGCGTGCAACAGATGCAGCCATTGGTCATTTCGACAAGCTGTTCCTGGGTCCGTGAGAGATTGGCGCCGCCATCTCTGATCAATGCGGCATCGATGTTCACTTCGCTCATATCGTTGACGATCACCGCCACCCGAAGGCCGTCGCGGTTGCTGAGGATATGATTGAGGACTGTGGTTTTTCCTGCTCCAAGAAATCCCGACAAAACCGTTACAGGAAGCTTGCGCGTCATGAAGTTCTCCGAATTGTAATAGTATTACATTGATAGTCAAAAAAAGAGGCAGGCGGTCTGAGCCACCCACCTCCCAGACGGTTGGGTTAGGACAGGCAGTTCTTCAGCGAAGTGGCGATGCCGCGCATCAATTTGAAATAGAGATCTGGACCAGCCTCCAGCGTCGCGGCTTCAGGGTCCAGCGTTGCTGATTTCGCGTTGGTGCCTTCGATGACGACATTGACCAGCTTTGGCTCGAACTGCGGCTCGGCAAAAACGCAGGTTGCGTTCAACTCTTTCACCTTGGCGTGAATCTGCTTAATGCGCTCCGCACCTGGAATGCTTTCCGGGCTGACAGTGATAGAGCCAACGGTTTTTACGCCATAGCGATTTTCGAAATACTGGTAGGCATCGTGAAACACGATGAATGGCTTATCCTTGACCGGCGCAACCGTGGCCACAATCTCCTTGTCGAGAGCATCGAGATTCTCGATCAGCTTCTTTGTATTCTGCTGGTAGGTTTGCGCGTTCTGGGGATCCGCCGTGATCAGTGTCTTTTCGATCTCGAAAGCCATGGCCTTTGCGTTGGCAGGATCAAGCCAGAGGTGCATATCGAATTCACCTTCGTCATGATCATGACCCTCATGTTTATGTTCGTGTTTGTCCTCATGCTCATGCTCGTGGCTGGCGTGGTCCTCATGGCTGCCATGGTCGTGAGCCGCATGGTCATGGCCCTCGTGCTCGCCATGGTCATGACCTTCGAACGGGCCGCCTTCGCGGAACGGAAGTTTCTCGAGGCCTTTCGCGTCGTCCAGCTCAACAATAGTTGCCTTGCTGCCAAGAGATTGCAGCGGCTTTTCAAGGAATTTCTCAAGCCCGTCACCGACCCAGAACACTACATCGGCACCTTCGATGGCGCGCGCGTTGGATGGCTTGAGATTGTAGGTGTGCGGAGATGCGCCGCCATCGACAATCAGTGCCGGTTCGCCAACGCCAGCCATGACGGCTGCGACGAGCGAGTGAATCGGCTTAATGGAAACCACCACATTCGGCGCGGCCATGGCGTTCGAAGACGTGATCATGGCGACGGAAGCGAAAAGAAGGGTGGCGAAGGACTTCATGCGGATACTCCAGTTATATATAATTGTAATGTTATTACATATGTTGCGTAACGCTATAACGTATGCAATAGCCATAGGCAACACCGACAATCGGAAAAACACATGCTTCATTCTCCGCTCACAGATGACGGAAAACTTGTCTCTCTTTCCAATGCCGGCATTCAGCGCAGCGGTCGCTGGCTGGTTCGGGGCGTGGACTTTTCCGTCCGTCGAGGCGAGATCGTCACGCTCATCGGCCCGAACGGATCAGGCAAGTCCACCACCGCCAAAATGGCGACGGGCGTTCTGAAGCCGGATGAGGGGCAGGTCTCGCGGATTGCAGGCTTGAGAGTTGGCTACGTTCCACAGAAGCTTTCCGTCGATTGGACAATGCCATTAACCGTGCGCCGGCTGATGACGCTCACCGGTCAGCTGCCACCTGGAGAGATCGACGCTGCTCTCGCCTCCACCGGCATTGCGCATCTTGCAAAGGCAGAGGTGCAACATTTGTCCGGTGGAGAATTTCAGCGTGCCTTGCTCGCGCGCGCCATTGCCCGCAAGCCTGATCTTCTGGTTCTGGACGAGCCTGTCCAAGGCGTTGATTTTTCAGGAGAAATCGCGCTTTACGATCTGATCAAGACTATTCGAAACTCCACAGGTTGCGGCGTTTTGCTGATTTCGCACGATCTGCATCTGGTTATGGCGGAAACGGACTCCGTCATTTGCCTCAATGGTCATGTCTGCTGCCGTGGCACGCCCAAGGCCGTTAGCCAAAGCCCGGAATATATGCGCCTCTTCGGTGGCGTCGCAGGGCGCGGGCTTGCGGTTTACAGCCACGACCACGACCACACCCATTTGCCCGACGGGCGCGTGCAACACGCCGATGGGTCCGTCACGGACCACTGCCACCCGGACGATGGCCACCACCATGACCATGATCACGATCATGACCACGGTCATGCATCGCATCAGCATGCGGAGGGAGCCAAGCATGTTTGACGACTTTTTCGTAAGAGCCATGGTCGCCGGGGTGGGGGTCGCGTTGATGGCCGGGCCTTTGGGATGCTTCGTCGTCTGGCGCCGCATGGCCTATTTCGGGGATACGATGGCGCATTCCGCGCTTCTTGGCGTGGCGCTATCACTGCTGTTTCAACTCAATCTCATCCTCAGCGTCTTTATCGTTGCCTCGCTTGTTTCGCTGGTGCTGCTGTTCCTGCAACGGCGTCAGGCTCTGTCCTCCGATGCTCTGCTGGGTATTCTTTCACATTCCGCGCTTGCCTTCGGGCTGGTCATCGTTGCTTTCATGACCTGGGTTCGTATCGATCTCGTGGCCTTCCTGTTCGGCGATATTCTGGCCGTCTTTACATCCGATATCTATCTGATCTGGGGTGGTGGCGTGGTGGTGCTGTTCGCAATCGCCTATCTGTGGAAGCCTTTGCTGGCATCGACCGTCAATGCAGAGTTGGCGGAAGCGGAGGGCATGCGGCCGGAACGTTCCAAGCTGCTCTTCATGCTGCTGATGGCGCTTGTTATTGCCATTGCCATGAAAATCGTCGGCATCATGCTGATTACGTCGCTGTTGATCATACCGGCGGCCACCGCACGGCGTTTTTCGTCAACGCCAGAGTTGATGGCTGTGCTGGCATCGCTTCTCGGCGCTGTCGCGGTCGTTGGCGGGCTCATGGGCTCGCTACAATATGATACGCCGTCTGGCCCCTCTATTGTCGTCGCCGCCGTTATGCTTTTCATCTTGAGTCTTCTGCCCACGCCAAAGCTGTTGCGCAAGGCAGAACAAGGAGGCCGTTCATGACCACTCAAAACCTCACGCGAAACCAGTCTCTGGTCTATGACGCTCTCTCGCGTTCGCAGGCACCGCTCAGCGCCTATGTCATCCTCGACAAGCTGCGTGATGCTGGCTTCCGAGCACCGCTACAGGTTTATCGCGCGCTGGAAAAACTGATTGAATTCGGCCTCGTGCATCGGCTGGAGAGCCTGAATGCATTCGTCGCATGTTCCCACACGAAAACAGATTGCTGCACGCACCATCATGGCAGCGTTGCCTTCGCCATCTGCAACGCCTGTGGGCAGGTGACCGAATTTCACGACCACGAAATGGACCACCGTCTCGGTGACTGGGCCAAAAACAAGAAGTTCAAGGCGGAAAAGACGACGATTGAAATTCGTGGCCTTTGTGAAGCCTGCGCCGCTTAAAGCGGTCTCAAATCCCTGGCAAAACTCTGCCAGTTTTTGACATAGTTTTCCGCTGATTTTTTCAGGGCAGCAATGGCATTGTCATCAAGGGTGCGGATGGCCCGTGCCGGAGAGCCGACGATCAGCGAGTTGTCGGGAAACTCCTTTCCTTCCGTAATCAGTGCATTGGCGCCAACAAGGCAATTTTTGCCAATTTTAGCGCCGTTCAGCACTGTTGCGCCCATGCCCACAAGTGAACCGTCTCCAATCGTGCAGCCGTGGATTATGGCGTGGTGGCCGATTGTGCAATCCTCACCAATCGTGGCCGGAAAGCCCACATCGGCGTGGACCATGGTGCCTTCCTGAATGTTGCTGCCACGGCCAATGGTAATCGGCTCATTATCGCCGCGAAGTGTTGCGCCGAACCAGACGCCGACATCTTCACCTAGCGTGACAGACCCGATGACATTCGCATCGGGCGCTACCCAGTAACGGTCCGGGGCAGGGAGTTGCGGTATGCGTTCGCCTAGCCGGTATATTGGCATGTTCACCCCCTCTGTTCAGATGACTTTGACGGACAGTGTTCCGACACCATCGACGCCGCAGACGATGTGATCGCCACGGGCAATGGCACCAACACCTGCCGGTGTGCCTGTCATGATCACATCGCCAGCCGCAAGAGTGAAATACTTCGAGAGCTCTGCGATGATTTCAGCCGTTTTCCAGATCATCTGATCAAGGTCGCCGGTCTGTTTTCTCTCGCCGTTGACCTCCAGCCAGACAGCGCCTTTTGCCGGATGGCCGATTTTGGATGCCGGGACCAAGGGGGAAATAGGCGCGGAATGTTCGAAGGCCTTTGCGCCTTCCCAGGAACGGCCCATTTTCTTGAGGCCATCCTGAAGGTCTCGCCGGGTCATATCGATACCCACGCCATACCCCCAGACATGGTCGAGGGCCTCTTCCGCCGCGATATCAGATGCACCGCTTTTCAGGGCAACAACACACTCGACCTCGTAGTGAACATTTGACGATAGGGCAGGATAGGGAAAGGCCTGCCCGGCGGGCAGCAGATTGTCGGCATTCTTCTGGAAGAAGAATGGCGGCTCGCGCGAGGGATCATGCCCCATTTCAATGGCGTGATCCGCGTAATTACGCCCCACACAGTAAACACGGCGCACCGGAAATGTCTCATCGGTGCCTTCAACCGGCAGAAGAACGGCAGGTGGAACGGGAATGACGGTCGCGGACATGGGCTCGGCTCCTAATTTCTGGAGATGGTTGTCCCGCGATTCTGCGTCGATTTCCAGCCATAAATCCGTTTCTTTCAAAACTGGCATTATCGACAACATTGCGGTAGAAGCCCCCAAAAGAGGTTCCACGCCCCATGTATCAAAAAGCTCTCGAAACCGGTGGCAAGCTGTTTGCTGTTGCCCCGATGATCGATTGGACGGACACGCGCTGTCGTTTTCTCCATCGGCAACTGTCCAGCCATGCGCTGCTATATACCGAGATGATTGTGGCTGACGCGATCATCCACGGTCAGCGCGACAAATTGCTGGGCTATCACCCCGACGAACACCCGGTTGCTTTGCAACTAGGGGGCTCTGATCCGGCCAAGCTTTCAGAAGCTGTGAAGATTGCGAGCGATTATGGCTATGACGAAATCAATCTGAACGTCGGCTGCCCATCGGATCGTGTCCAGTCCGGCACATTCGGCGCGTGTCTGATGCGTGGGCCTGAAGTGGTTGCGCGTTGTGTATCGGCCATGAAAGCCGTGACGACGGTGCCTGTCACCGTCAAATGCCGCATCGGAGTGGATGATCAGGAGCCGGAAACTGTGTTGCCGGACTTCATCGCCCGCGTCGTCGCTGCTGGGGCGGATGCCGTCTGGATCCATGCGCGCAAGGCGTGGCTGCAAGGTCTCTCGCCGAAGGAAAACCGCGATGTGCCGCCGCTGGACTATCCGCTCGTTTACCGCATGAAGGAGGCCAATCCCGGTCTATTCATCGGCATCAATGGCGGCATTACCGATCTCGATCAAGCCGACGAGCATTTGAAGCATGTCGACGGCGTGATGCTGGGGCGCGCCGCCTATCACAACACATCTATTCTGGCCGATGTGGACCACCGGATCTATGGCGAAACGGAGAGCGCACCGGACTGGATGAAGTTGCGTGACAAGATGATGGCATATGCCGATGACTACGTCGCGAAGGGTGGGCGTGTGAACCATGTTACGCGCCACATGGTCGGTCTTTTCCAGGGCATGCCCGGTGCGCGCCGCTTCCGGCAGATCCTGTCCAGTGATGCGACACGCCCGGGTGCCGGATCGGAAGTGATTGCGAACGCTTTCGCCGCGATCAATTTCGATGCCGGTTCATTGGACGCCGCCGTCTAACCGTCGTTCTCTAGACCAGCGTCTGCAAAAGCTGCGCGCCTTCGGGCGCGTTGACCTTGCCGCCCGAAATGAAGAAGGCGAACACATCGCGCGGCTTTTTCTCAGGCTGCAAATCGGCTGCGATCAATGGAAGATCATCGGGGATTCCACCCTCTGCATAAGTATGAAGACGCTTAGCCCAGGCTTTGACGTCCTTTTCAGGATAGCAGGTCTCGATATCGTCTTCGCCTTTTTGCAGTCGGCAATAGACGAAATCCGCCGTGACATCCGGCAGCATCGGATAGTCGTGGTGATCGGCGCAAACGACGGCCACCTTATGCTTGCTCAGCAACTGGATGAATTCCGGCACCTGAAAACTCGGATGACGGACCTCAACGACGTGCTGAAGCGTCAATCCATCCTGTTTTTCCGGTAGAAGCGCGAGGAACGCCGCGAAGTCATCGGGTTCGAATTTTTTTGTAGGCGCAAATTGCCACAGGATTGGGCCGAGGTGATCGCCAAGCTCCGTCAAACCCTGTGTCAGGAACTTCGTCATAGAGTCCCCTGCCTCCGCCAGAACCTTTCGGTTGGTGACGTAACGGCTGGCCTTCAGCGAAAACATGAAACCTTCCGGCACTTCGGACGCCCATTTGGCAAAGGTTTCAGGCTTCTGACTGCCATAATAGGTGCCGTTGACTTCGATGGCGGTTAGATGACGGCTGGCATGTTCCAGCTGTCGCCTTTTGACCAGCTTATCGGGATAGAACTTGCCCTCCCAAGGCTCAAACGTCCAGCCGCCAATGCCCGTACGGATCGTCCCTGTCTTGCTCATTCTATGCCCTCGGTAGCCTGATCACTCGGCCGCTTGTATTTTCTTCTCTGGACGGCGTTCCAGCAGTTCTTTTAGGAAGTGCCCCGTATAGGAGCGCTTTTCCTTGACGATCTGCTCCGGCGTTCCTGCCGCAACGACCTCACCACCGCCAGTGCCGCCTTCCGGGCCGATATCGATGACCCAGTCCGCCGTCTTGATGACTTCCAGATTGTGCTCGATCACGACGACGGAGTTGCCCTGATTGACCAGTTCATGCAGCATTTCCAGAAGCTTTTTCACGTCGTGGAAATGCAGACCCGTCGTTGGCTCGTCGAGAATATAAAGTGTGCGACCTGTGGATCGTTTCGACAGTTCCTTTGCAAGCTTCACACGCTGGGCCTCGCCGCCTGAAAGCGTGTTCGCCTGCTGGCCAACCTTGATGTAGCCAAGGCCAACTTCAAAGAGCGATTGCAGCTTGTCACGCACCGCAGGCACAGCCGCGAAGAACTCGACGCCCTCTTCGACCGTCATATCCAGTACGTCTGCGATGGACTTGCCCTTGAAGGTCACATCGAGTGTTTCGCGGTTGTAGCGCTTTCCGTGGCATACATCGCAGGTGACATAGACATCCGGCAGGAAGTGCATCTCGATCTTGATGACGCCATCGCCCTGACATGCTTCGCAGCGCCCGCCCTTGACGTTGAATGAAAAGCGACCGGGCGCATAACCGCGGGCCTTCGCTTCGGGCAGGCCGGAGAACCAGTCCCGGATCGGGGTGAAGGCACCGGTGTAGGTGGCCGGGTTGGAGCGCGGCGTCCGACCGATGGGTGACTGGTCGATATCGATGACCTTGTCGATGAATTCGAACCCATCGATCCGGTCATGGTCCGCCGGTATTTCCCGCGCGCCCATAACCCGACGGGCAGCGGCCTTATAGAGCGTTTCGATCAGAAACGTTGATTTGCCGCCACCGGAAACACCTGTCACCGCTGTGAAGACACCGAGGGGAACCGACGCAGTGACGTTCTTCAGGTTGTTGCCCCGTGCGCCAACGACCTTGATCTCCTTGCCCTTCTTGGGTTTGCGACGTTCCGCAGGAACTGCCACACCCAACTCGCCGGAGAGGTATTTGCCGGTCAGTGACTTCGGATTGTCCATCACCTGCTGCGGCGTTCCCTCGGCGATCACTTCACCGCCATGAATGCCTGCTGCGGGGCCGATATCAACCACATAGTCTGCGGTCATGATCGCGTCTTCGTCATGCTCCACGACAATGACGGTGTTGCCGATATCACGAAGGTGCTTCAGCGTTTCGAGGAGGCGAGCATTGTCGCGCTGGTGCAAGCCAATCGATGGCTCGTCGAGCACATAGAGAACGCCCGTCAAACCCGAACCGATCTGCGAGGCAAGCCTGATACGCTGGCTTTCGCCACCGGATAGCGTGCCGGAATTTCGCGACAGGCTGAGATAATCCAGACCCACATCATTGAGGAAGCGCAAACGTTCGCGGATTTCCTTGAGAATGCGGACGGCGATCTCGTTCTGCTTAGCGTTGAGGGATTCCGGCAATACCTCAAACCAGTCGCGCGCCAGCTTGATCGACATCTGCGTAACCTGGCCGATGTGCATCTTGTTGATCTTGACGGCCAATGCCTCGGGCTTAAGGCGATAACCCGCGCAAGCGGGGCAGGGAGCCGCCGACATATATCGCTCGATTTCCTCACGGGCCCAGGCGCTATCCGTTTCCTTCCAGCGACGCTCGAGATTGGGCACGATGCCCTCGAAATTCTTCACGGTCTTGTATGAGCGCGCACCGTCCTGATACTCGAATTCAATCTTGTCGTCAGTACCCTGCAAAATTGCCTTTTTCGCAGCGTCGGTCAGTTGATTCCAGCGGCTGGAAAGCTTGAAACCAAAGGCTTTTCCGAGGGCTTCGAGCGTTTGATTATAATAGGGTGACGATGATTTCGCCCAAGGTGCGACAGCGCCATCCTTCAGAGTGCGCTCCGGTTCGGGCACGATCAGCGCAACGTCGACCTTCTGCTGCGAACCCAAACCATCGCAAGTCGGGCAGGCACCGAAGGGATTGTTGAACGAGAAGAGGCGCGGTTCAATTTCCGGTATCGTGAAACCTGATACGGGGCAGGCGAATTTTTCCGAAAACAGCACACGCTCATGTGTTTCATTCAGCGACTTGTTGGCTGAGCCGCCGGCCGAGGTTTCTTCAGGGGGCAGGGGCTTGTCTGCGAATTCGGCGACAGCCAATCCATCGGCAAGTTTCAAGCAGGTCTCGATGCTGTCTGCAAGACGCGACGCCATATCGGGGCGAACCACGGCACGGTCCACCACCACGTCGATATCGTGCTTGTATTTCTTATCCAGGGCAGGGACATCAGCAATTTCGTAGAACTGACCATCGACCTTCACGCGCTGGAAACCCTTTTTCATCAGGTCGGCCAGCTCTTTCTTATACTCTCCCTTACGTCCGCGAATGATGGGAGCGAGAATATAGAGACGCGTTCCTTCTTCGAATGCGAGGACGCGGTCAACCATTTGGCTGACTGTCTGGCTTTCGATCGGCAGACCGGTTGCAGGAGAATAGGGAACGCCAACGCGCGCAAACAGCAGGCGCATATAGTCGTAGATCTCAGTGACAGTGCCGACAGTCGAGCGCGGGTTGCGCGATGTCGTCTTCTGCTCAATGGAAATGGCCGGGGAGAGACCCTCGATCTGGTCAACATCCGGCTTCTGCATCATTTCCAGAAATTGCCGCGCATAGGCAGACAGGCTTTCGACATAACGACGCTGCCCTTCGGCATAGATCGTATCGAAGGCAAGCGAGGACTTTCCGGAGCCCGAAAGGCCGGTCATGACGATCAGCTTGTTGCGCGGCAAATCCAGGTCTATGCCCTTGAGATTATGCTCGCGGGCACCACGGATCGAAATCGTCTTTAATTCACTCATGAGAAGGCTCGGAATACTCGTTGGGAGGCGTCGGTTCTTATGTAATGATGGCAGACGGCGTGTCGAGGTATGTTAAGCTTTTCAGATACGCTTTTCCGTCCACTTGACTCGATTGATCTGCCTTAATAGAACAAAATAAGAACGATTGGCAAGGGTTTCACAGGTGAGAGAACATTCCTTGTGGATTGTTGTTCCATCCAATGCCCATGGCACCAAACGATGGTCTATGGTGCGTTTAAATTTTGAACAGGATAGATGCTGGCCATGAGGGTCGGCAGACAGGATGAGAAGATGGCTGGCAGCGTAAACAAGGTAATTTTGCTCGGGAACGTCGGTGCTGATCCTGAAATTCGCCGCACGCAGGATGGTCGCCCTATCGCGAATCTGCGAATTGCGACGTCCGAAAGCTGGCGAGATCGCAACTCCGGTGAGCGTAAAGAAAAGACTGAATGGCACACTGTCGTGGTCTTCAACGAAGGTCTTTGCAAGGTCATCGAGCAGTATGTGAAAAAGGGCGCCAAGCTCTATATCGAAGGTGCGCTTCAAACCCGCAAATGGCAGGACCAGACCGGTAACGACCGCTACTCGACCGAAATCGTTCTGCAGGGCTTCAACTCGACATTGACGATGCTTGACGGTCGCGGTGAAGGCGGCGGTGGCGGAAGCCGTGGCGGAGATGACTTCGGCGGCGGCGGAAACTACGGCGGTGGCAACGATATGCCATCATCCTCGTCCTCTCGCGGCGGTTCGTCTCGTGGTGGCCAGCCGGCTGGCAACTTCAACAACGATATGGACGATGATATTCCGTTCTGATTTCTGAGCGAACGGTAGAGTTTAAGAGACGACGACGCACCAAGTATGGTCCGTCGTCGTTTTGCGTTATAGCTATTTGCAGAGCTTTATGGATTGCAGCAGAGGCGGGAAAGCAGGGACCTCTTTATTACTCTGGTGTCTGTCAGGCCTGCGATACCACCTTTAACGACTATGGCTCATCGTTGCCCGCAAGACTGCAGCGCCTTGAGCAGTAACCATCTGCGCGAAATCGATCTTGGCCTGCTTGGATGTTGTATCAGGACGCTATCACGGATTTCACGCCGTCCACCACGAACTGAACTGAAAGCGCAGCCAGAAGCACGCCGAGCAGGCGGGTGAGGATGGCGCGCCCCGTGTTGCCAAGGAAGCGATCCAGCCTGTCTGCTGCCAGCAGCGCAAGGAACACCAGCAACATGCTGAAGGCCAGAAGCAGAATGAAGATGATCTTGTCGAAGGTGGTCTGCATAGAGCCGGATATCAGCACCGTGGCAGAGATCGCGCCGGGACCGGCGATGAGGGGTATAGCGAGCGGGAACACGGCGATATTCTGGATGTGGTCCAGCGTGATCGCCATTTCCGACGTCTTTTCCTTACGCTCCTGACGCTTCTCAAAGATCATTTCAAACGAGATCCAGAACAGCAGCAAGCCGCCCGAAATTCGGAAGGCACCGAGCGATATGCCCAGAAGCTCCAGAATGGATGCTCCGAACAGCGCAAATGCGGCAAGGATGGCAAAGGCAATGATCGAGCCTCTGAGAGCCACCTGGCCGCGTTGCGCCCGTGTCATGCCAACTGTGAGGGCAAGAAACACCGGAGCGAGCCCCGGAGGATCCAGCGTGACGAGCATTGTCGTCAACGCATTGATGAGAAGTTCGGTGCTTGCCATGATATCCCCGTCTGGCGCCCTTCAATTGCGGGACTGTGGCCCGTTTCAGGATCGATGTGTCGCAATGGTAGGTAAGTCTTGGCGCGTTTAAAACCCTCAGAACAGAGATTTCCTTGATGGTAGGGAGAAAACTGTGCATCGTCTTGCAAATGACGTAAAAGACTGTTCATAACCCGGCTGGAAATTGGCGCTTTAGCGCTGTTTCCGCTATAAAAATCCATCCGATTCTTAACATAGAATGTGATCCGATTTGACTGACCAGAGCCCCCCAGGCGGCGGAAAGCTTCCGCCAGGTATTGAGCCTATTTCCATCATGGAGGAAATGCAGCGGTCGTATCTCGATTACGCCATGAGCGTTATCGTCAGCCGTGCACTTCCAGACGTTCGTGACGGACTGAAGCCCGTTCATCGCCGTATCCTTTACGGCATGTCCGAACTCGGCATCGACTGGAACAAGAAATACGTTAAATGCGCCCGCGTCACCGGTGACGTGATGGGTAAATACCACCCGCATGGCAACTCGGCGATTTACGACGCTTTGGCGCGCATGGCGCAGGATTGGTCCCTGCGACTGCCATTGATCGACGGCCAGGGCAACTTCGGCTCCATCGATGGCGATCCGCCAGCGGCTGAACGCTACACCGAGTGCCGCTTGCAGAAGGCCGCGCACTCGATCCTCGACGACCTGGACAAGGAAACAGTCGATTTCCGCGATAACTATGACGGCACACTGTCTGAGCCGGTCGTCATGCCCGCGAGATTTCCCAACTTGCTGGTCAACGGCGCGGGCGGCATCGCGGTCGGCATGGCCACCAACATTCCGCCGCACAACCTGTCAGAAGTCATCGATGGTTCTATTGCGCTGATCGACAATCCGGAAATCGAACTTCCTGAATTGATGCAGATCATCCCGGGCCCTGACTTCCCAACAGGTGCGTTCATTCTCGGCCGCTCCGGAATCCGGTCGGCCTATGAGACCGGTCGCGGCTCCGTGATCATGCGCGGACGCGCCACCATCGAGCCGATGCGTGGAGACCGTGAGCAGATCATCATCACCGAAGTTCCCTTCCAGGTGAACAAGTCGTCGATGATTGAGAAGATGGCCGAACTGGTCAAGGACAAGCGTATCGAAGGTATTTCCGACCTTCGCGACGAGTCCGACCGTCAGGGCTACCGCGTTGTTGTCGAGCTGAAGCGCGATGCCAATGCTGAAGTCATTTTGAACCAGCTTTACCGCTACACGCCTCTGCAGACCTCTTTCGGCTGCAACATGGTTGCGTTGAATGGTGGCAAGCCGGAGCAGATGACGCTTCTGGACATGCTGCGCGCTTTCGTATCCTTCCGCGAGGAAGTCGTCAGCCGCCGCACCAAGTATCTTCTGCGCAAGGCCCGTGATCGCGCGCATGTGCTGGTCGGTCTGGCGATTGCAGTTGCCAACATCGATGAAGTCATTCGCGTCATCCGTCAGGCACCAGATCCAGCAACGGCCCGCGAGCAGTTGATGACGCGCCGTTGGCCAGCGTCGGACGTTGAAAGCCTGATCCTTCTGATCGATGATCCGCGCCACCGCATCAATGAAGATCTGACCTACAACCTGTCGGAAGAGCAGGCACGCGCCATTCTTGAGCTGCGTCTTGCGCGCCTGACTGCGCTGGGTCGTGATGAAATCAGCGATGAGTTGAACAAGATCGGCGCTGAGATCAGCGAATATCTCGATATCCTGTCTTCCCGCATTCGTATCCAGCAGATCGTCAAGGACGAGCTTGCAGCGGTACGCGACGAATTCGGCACCCCACGCCGAAGCGTCATCGTGGAAGGTGGCCCTGACATGGACGATGAAGACCTCATCGCCCGTGAAGACATGGTCGTTACCGTTTCGCACCTTGGTTATATCAAGCGCGTACCTTTGACGACTTACAAGGCGCAGCGCCGCGGTGGCAAAGGCCGGTCCGGCATGGCGACCCGTGATGCAGATTTCGTCAACCGCTTGTTTGTTGCCAATACGCACACGCCTGTTCTGTTCTTCTCGTCACGCGGTATCGTGTACAAGGAAAAAGTCTGGCGTTTGCCAATCGGCACACCACAGTCCAAGGGCAAGGCGCTCATCAACATGCTGCCGCTGGAGCCTGGCGAGCGCATTACGACCATTATGCCGTTGCCAGAAGACGAGACAACGTGGGACACACTGGACGTTATGTTCTCCACGACGCGTGGAACAGTGCGCCGTAATAAGCTGTCTGACTTCGTTCAGGTGAACCGCAACGGTAAGATTGCGATGAAGCTGGATGAAGAGGGTGACGAAATTCTCTCCGTCGAGACATGCACAGGCCCAGATGCGCTTGGTAAGGTGGTTGGCGACGACGTTCTGCTTACTACTGCGCTCGGGCAGTGCATCCGCTTCCCGGTCGATGATGTTCGCGTCTTCGCTGGCCGTAACTCGGTTGGCGTTCGTGGCATCAATATGGGCGAGGGCGACCGCATCATTTCCATGACGATCGTAAGTCATGTCAATGCCGAGCCATGGGAGCGTGCAGCTTATCTCAAGCGTGCCGCTGCTGAGCGTCGTGCACTGACCGGCGAGACCGACGTTGAAGAAATTGCGCTTGTTGGTGAAGAGGTGACTGAAGAAGGTCATCTGACCGAAGAGCGCTATCAGTTCCTGAAGTCGAAAGAGCAGTTCGTTCTTACGGTTTCCGAAAAGGGATTTGGCAAGCGGTCTTCTTCCTATGACTTCCGCACGTCGGGCCGTGGCGGTAAGGGCATTCGTGCCACCGACACGTCCAAGACAGCCGAGATCGGTGAACTCGTTGCAGCCTTCCCTGTTGATGATAGCGACCAGATCATGCTCGTGTCCGATGGAGGGCAGCTGATCCGCGTGCCAGTCAACGGTATTCGCTTTGCAAGCCGCGCGACCAAGGGCGTGACCATCTTCTCAACTGCCAAGGATGAGAAGGTTGTTTCCGTTGAACGCATCAATGAGCCAGAAGGCGAAGATGATGGCGAGGCTGAGGTTGATGGCATTGAGACCGAAGCAGCCGCAGCACCTGAAGGTGACGGCGAGGGCGCATAATAAGCTGCGGCGAGGCTTTGATTGGGCTCGCCGCAACTCATCTCTGACATCAGATACAAAAAAGCCCTGCGAAACATCGTTTCGCAGGGCTTTTGTTTGTCGTGGAAGTCTTATCTCAGACGCAGATGAATCGCACCGCGGCCAGATTTAGACATGATGTGAAGATGGATCTTTGCTTCCGGCTGGTTACTACGCCAGGCGCGGGCGCCGTGGCAAAGGAGCAGGTTAACAAGATCGCGGGTCTTGTGACGCGATTTGTTGAGGCCGAGATCGGCAATTCTCATTGCCGCCTCGTGGATTGGGTGCAGCACGGAAAGACTTTGCTGTCTGCCTTTGCCTGCCGCAATGTCCGAATAGTTTTCGTTGATTGCCATTTGGAAACCCTCGTTACTCAATACAATTCGAGGAGTGGAACCGGTAATCTCGTTCGTCATGACATCACCGGTCGCTGATACCATCTGCTGCTTACTGGAGAGACGCCCAGCAGCTGATGCCTTTCTTTTTCAATGTGTTGCATGCATTGACCGCATCATTCTGGCCATCGAAGCCGCCGAAGCGCGCGCGGTACATCTGTGAGCCATCCTTCGTGAAGGCCACGGTGAATGGCTTTGCGCTACGAAGCAGGCTGCCGCCTTTGTCCTGCGCGGCCTGAAGCAGGTTGCGCGCAGAGCCTTCATCTGGAGACGCGCCGATCTGAATGACCCAGCCAGCATCACCGGAAACAGCCGGAGCAGGGGTGGTCGAGGCCGTCACGATGTTGTCGACCTTGGTCGAGTTCGTAACCAGCGAACGATCAGGCCTCATATCGACAGGTGGAGCTGGGCGGGCAGGTGTCTTGGCACGCGTTGCCATGTCCATGGCTGCAACGGCAGCATTTGCAGGTGCTGGTGCGAATGCCGTCACGGGTGTTTCATCTGCGTAGCGTGCCTGTGGAAGCGGGCCAGCGTTTGGAAGGCCCGAAGCTGTGTTTGCGGTTGCGACAGAAACGGGCTCTTCAATAGGTGCTGAAGGCGTTGCTGCAATCAGGTTGCTTGTGCCGGAGCGGGAAGCCTTTGGCAGGTATTCGGCAACCAGCTTGCGCATTGTCGCATCACGGGCGGCGCTTGAGCGACCACCCAGTACGACCGCAACGATAGAGCGTCCGTCCAACTGCGCAGACGTTGCAAGGTTGCTGCCAGCAGCGCGGGTATAGCCAGTCTTGATGCCATCGACGCCACGAACGGTACCGACGAGGCGGTTGTGGTTTCCGATGACCTGCTTGCCGAAGGTGAATGTGCGGGTGCTGAAGTAGCTGTAATATTGTGGGAAGTGCTGGCGAAGAGCGACGCTGAGGCGAGCCTGGTCGCGTGCCGTTGTCATCTGCGCTGTATTTGGCAGGCCATTGGCATTGCGATATGTGGTGCGCGTCATGCCAAGGGCACGAGCCTTCGCCGTCATGATGCGACCGAAACGCTCTTCATTCCCGCCAAGATACTCGCCGAGTGCAGTGGCGATATCATTTGCAGAGCGGGTGACGAGAGCGAGAATCGCCTGCTCGACTGTGACGCTGCCACCTGCACGCACGCCCAGCTTGGACGGCGGTTCCTTGGCTGCATTGGCAGAAACCGGCACCTTGGAATCAAGCGAAATCCGACCGGCGCTCAACGCTTCAAACGTTAGATAAAGGGTCATCATCTTCGTCAATGATGCTGGATAACGCAGGCCATCTGGATCTTCGCCGTACAGAACCTTGCCTGTTTTGGCATCAAGAACGATGCCTGCATATTTGGGATCAGCTTTCGCGACCTGCGTGGTCGCAGTTGTTGCTGTTGCCATAGCCATCGCAAACATGAAAACCTTCACGAATGACCCAGCCTTGACCGTCTTACCAAATAACTCAGATACATTTTTGAACACGGTTGAACTCTTTAATCGCATGCCACTGTTCCGTCCGACACGCCCCGCCAGACATTTCATCTCGCAACACTAGTGCGATGGCGTTACCAAGTGGTTTATGAATGGTAACTTAACCTGATAAAATGCGGCTCGTGATCGAGAGCGGCACAGCATCGGGCGTTGCGATGAGGTGACATCTATTTTGGCCTAAGCCTGCGGAAGGCTGGGAGGGAGTGCGGAGAGTATTGAACTGCCGTCGCTGCATTGCTACCTGTCGCGAAACAAAGGATTCTCTATGGCTTCGCGCGACCGATATTCCCGCAAACTCGAATGCTCAAAGTGTGGCCACTCCGGCTTCGCTGAGGTGTCTGAAATAGATGAGAAGCAGAATCCGAATGTCGATTTCCGGATCGATGAAATGCCTGCAGGCTTTCGCGCGGAGCGGCCTTCGGGCAATCCATCCGAATATATGATACGCTGCGCCCAATGCGGCAACATCTTTCGATTTTCGCAGAAAGCTGCTTATGCCCCTGGCGGTGAGCCGCGATATGGAAGACGCTGAGCGTTCACCTGGAGAAGCCCCATGTCCGATATGATTGACAAGAACGGTGAGAGGCATTCCCGCCGCAAGCCAATCTGGCCCTGGCTTCTTCTGCTCGTTCTCACGCTTCTGGCTATCTACGCCTGGGACCGGGCGAATGATTTGTTCGATGAGTTTTCGCGCAACATGCCTGCGGCCGTGATTGAGCTTTTCGATGATCTTTTCGACCAATATCCACGCGACAGCCATTCCGGGCATTCTGTTGAAGTTGAAGTCATGCCTGTTGAGGTCTCCCGCTAAGAGCGGCAAACGCAATGCTACACAAGCTCACCATGGACAGAAAAAAAGCCCCACCAAAAGGCGGGGCCAAGTAATGCCTGATTGGCTTTCAGGACTTGGGAGCTCCTCCCGTGGAGGAAGCAATCACCCCATAGCTGCATCCCGTATAGCGCGAAAGGTCAGTGTGCTGGCTAACGGTACGCCTGCGTATGCGGGAGCCATATGAATTCAGAATATTTATCCATTCAGCACTTGTTCATCACTGCCATGCCATTTTCAGATAATATTGAGGCGATACCCGGGAACGGTTCGGCTCACATGGAGAAGCCTGCAATGAAAAAGATTGTTCTCACAGCACTCGCTGCAATCATCGCCAGTGGCGCAGTTCTGACAAGCGCGCAAACCGCATCCGCACAATATTACGATGGTGGTCCACGTTATTATGATGGTGGTCCTCGATACGACCGCCGTGGCCCGCCGCCCCGCCCTTATCGCGATCCCCCTCGCAAGCATCGGGACCGTGATAACGGCCGCATCATTGCTGGCGGCATCGCTGCTGGTGTTCTGGGTGGAATCATCGGTGGCGCTTTGGCAGGCGGCAACGGCCCCCGTTATGTCGAGCCGCCACCACCGCCCCCGCCACGCTGCTGGTTCGAAGATAGGCAGGTCCGGAACGCCTATGACGGCGGCTGGCACATGGAGAGCCTCCGCGTCTGCCAGTAAGGTTGATAGATTTTTAGTGATGCAAGAGCCGGCCAGTTGGTCGGCTTTTCGTTTTTTGGATGTATTTCGCCTCCGGTTCACAGCAATGCCATAGTGCTCGCCAAGGCTGGCGCGTAGTTTGTCTAATAGAAGGATTTTTATATGCGCAGCGCAATGCACGACGTTTTCGGCGAACCGCAGGACGTGCTGAAACTTGGAGATGCTCCAGTTCCCCAGCCGGGCAAGGGAGAACTGCGCATTCGCATGCTTTTGTCACCGATCCATAATCACGACATTTGGACAGTGCGCGGCAATTATGGATATAAGCCGCCTTTGCCTGGTGCAATTGGTGGCAGCGAGGCTGTCGGAATAGTCGAGGAACTGGGCGAAGGTACAGACGCCTCATTCCTTGGAAAAAGGGTAGCCGCCGCAGGCGTTTATGGTTCGTGGGCCGAGTATTTTATCGCACCAGCATACGGCGTCGTGCCTGTGCCTGATTCGATTTCAGACGAAGCCGCAGCGCAGCTGATCGCCATGCCATTTAGCGCACTGACGTTGCTGGAATATCTGGGCGTGAAGCCGAATGACTGGTTCGTGCAAAACACCGCCAATGGCGCAGTGGGCAAGGCCGTTGCGATGGTTGCGCAGGCGCGGGGCATTCATGCGATAAACCTTGTTCGTCGTGATGCGGGTGTTGAAGAGCTTGCGGCGTTGGGCATCGTTAACGGTGTCTCGACCGCCGCAGACGACTGGAAGCAAAAGGTGCGCGCACTGGCTGGAGACCAGCCCATTCGCGCTGGTGTGGATTCCATCGGCGGCGTTGCCAGCAATGACATTGCCGAATTGCTTAGCGATGATGGATTGCTCGTTTCCTTCGGCTCAATGACGGGCGAACCCATGCAAATTTCATCCGGTCCAGTTATCTTCAAGCAGCTGACCATCAAAGGCTTTTGGGGATCTAAGGCAATCGCCGCACTTTCTCCCGACGACAGACGCCGACTGATGGGAGAATTGATCACGCTCGTTGACAACAAGACCATCACGCTTCCGGTAGACGGCGTTTACGATCTTGCTGACATCTCGGCTGCTGTCAAAGCGTCGCTGACACCTGGCAAAGCTGGGAAAGTTCTGTTGAAGCCATAAACCATATCCGGCGCGGAAGCATTGAAGCTGCTTCCGCGACTCGGGGTTTCAATGCTATCGAGGAGGCTAAACCTATGGGGGAGGCCAAAATTGATTGCTAATATTCTGATTGTTTTGATCGCTGCTTTACACGCCTACATTCTCGTTCTGCAGATGGTGCTTTGGACCAAACCGGCAGGACGCAAAGCCTTCAGGCTTTCGCCGGAATTTGCAGAGGCCAGCAAAGTTCTCGCCGCCAATCAGGGGCTCTACAATGGATTTCTTGCCGCGGGTCTGATCTTCGCACTGTCGCAGGGCGACGGGCAAAGAAGCGCTGCGATTTTCTTTTTGGGCTGCATTCTCGTGGCTGGCGTTTTCGGCGCTGCGACTGCGAGCAGAAAAATTCTTTTCATCCAGGCAGTGCCAGCCGCCGCCGCACTGATTGCCGTTTTTGCAGGGATTTGAATTACTTCGTCGCGGCCGCGTGAAGGCGAGCGACGATGTAGTCATAGCTTTCCATCACCTGAACGCGTTCATTTCCCGCGCGCATGATCAGCGTGCCTTGGGACAGGGGAGAAATCTGCGTAACATGGTCAAAATTGATCGCAAACTTCTGATTGTTGCTGACCGCTGTCACTTCCATCCACATAGGTAGGCCTTTCAAGAATCGTCGTTCTCGGACCTTATAATGGCACTGGCATATGTCGCCAATGCTTCATTACAACATATAACGGGATTTATGCACTTGCAGTTGGACTGCAGTAAACAAGCTACAAATACGGCCTTGAGAGCTGTATTTCGATGATGGTTTCACACAAAAGTCACTTGCAAGACTGGCAGATGGGGTGTCCGTCACACTGAAAATCTAGAAGGCCTTTTTCCTAGGCCATTCCCCCGTCGAACGTTCCGCTGGTACCCGCATTTGTACCCGCAAATTTAATCCGATTTTCAGCCCGTTTTTTTGACCGGCTCGCCGTTATGGCGGCTGTCTTGCCATGCTTTTATGTCAGCCACGCGCCACCGCACACAGTTCTCCCCAAGCCGGACCGGCTTCGGAAAATTGCCGTCGGCGATCCAGCGGTAAAGCGTGGACGTCGCGACTTTGATATTGGTCGTCACTTCTTTGAGGGTCAGGTAGCTGTCGAGCGAAACGAGGTTTGATGGCCCGTCGGACATGCGGTTCTCCAATACAAAATGGATTTGAGGGCCAAAAGGCCCGAGAACTGTCCGCTTAGGAAAGTATGCGACACTATGGGCGAAGGTGTCAACGCATGGGTGAGGAATATCTGTTTTTGTAGATTGGTTTGGGATAGCTTGAGTTCATTTGTTGTCTGAGCCGCTAGCTAGGAGTCATCCCATGCCCTTCCTGCCATTCACTGCGCAATTCAAGCACTACGCCGGTGCGAAGCCTGAGTTGCGGCGCAAGAACAACGAGGCATTTGCTGTCGCAACACGCATCGCCGAGCATGTGAACAGACTGGTTGCAAATAATCCCAATGAACTACAGCAATACTATTTTGCCTCGATCGCTGCGGAGATGGACGTCACGACCAACCAAGTTAGGTCTGCAATATCTGATGGGGGTTACAATGGAATAACCTTGCGGGTGACTGGGGAGGACCGCGAGGAGTTAAAACGATACGAAAGTTGAAAATTTACAAATACGTAGTACCCTGCCGTTATCTTTTTTACGCAAGACAGGCTGTGGTAAAGAAACTCGTGCTATCGGGCATCGCAAGCCGACCAAGCCAACGCGCAAAATGGCTTGAGAAGCAGGACGTGACATCAAACGAAGACCAAACGGCGTAGAGCGTCAGGCAGAGAATGGCGGTAACGTAAATCCGAAATACAAGGGTTTTGTAATGCCCAAAATCAGATATGACCTCCTCATACCTAGCGCCAGAGATTTCGCTGTACTCTTTCTCTGGAATTATCGGTAAGTAGAGCTTCCGCCTGAACATTTGCTCGTTCTTCGTGATAGCGGTTACCGCCTGCATAGCCGCCTTTGTGTTCAGAACGTAGCTTGTGGCTAGGTAGACGGAGGTGAGTAGAAGTACGGGCGTACCGCCGCCCGCCGCTTTAATTGCTAACCCGCCGAATGCGACGGCCGAGTCCCTCCACAGCCCAGCGGATAGTGCGGTGGTTTGCGCGGAAACTGACTTCACGTCCTCCGCTAATCCCTTCCGCAAATCTGACATCAGTTTCAGCGCATCGACGCTCTTGTCGTAAAGATGAAGCCGATACGCTATTTTCGCAGTCTCAAGGGTATTAGATGCCGTGTCAGCCAGACCTTTTCCCCAGAGCTTTTCCTTTGGCAAAGATCGTGCAATTTCCGAAGCGACGATCGAGTGCCGGTTGTCTGTGTCCTGACCTTCGACATATATCCAATAAGCTAAATCGTTCAGTTCTTTGTAAAGGTCAAGATTGCTCCAAACTTCATCCTGCGGCGGTTCAATACCTATTTTCGTCCTGCGTTTGATTTCGGTGAGCGCCATCAGCGCGCGAGCTTCGTCCTCTATTAATGCTGTTGGGAGCACCATAGACAGCCGCCTTGACGCTGTAGGTCCGTAAAACTCCCACATCAAGTTCAGGTCGCTTTCGCGTGTCAACCACGGGCTGATTCGCTGTGGAACCACTCCTCGCCCTGACGCATCGTTCACAACGAGTCTTGGAGATTTTGCTTCTTCAGGAGAGAATACGCTCGCGTCGAGTGGATCACGCCAGGGCAACGTTCTTTGCCCTAGCGAAGTTGGCCCAACATCAATGTCCGCGACAAACACAGTGCTTGATCGCTCTAGGATTTCAGGAGTAGCAGCAACATTTTCAAGCAAAAACTTGCGTTCAAAAAAACGGAGGCTCTTATCGACAGGACCTTTCGATATAGCCAGAGTGAGCCGCGAACTCGCGGGCACTTCACTGTAATCTAGGAGGTTCTGCTCGTCGGAGGGGTCTGTATACACTCGGACCCTCAAAGACAGTTCAGCCTCTCTCGCCTTTACCGACTTGAGCTGGTCCCAGAGGTCTTCTGTGAGCCTCTCTACTTCGACTTCGTAGAGGGTCTCAGTTTCATGCCGGGCAGTCTCACCGCAGTTACCCAATTCGCCTAAGAGTAGCTTCGTCCACGAGTTCATTGGACGTAATCCTTCCGGTCTGGATCGTAATGGTGGCTCGTCCATTTTCATATTCTTCGACTGTTACGAGGCCGTCATTACCTTCCGGGATTCTCACCTGAATGCCCTCACGAGTTTTCACCTGGCGTACCGAAGGCTTACTAATGACTGCTGGAGCAATTTCAATCGCCTCGCCGGATATTTTGTATTTCTGCAGTTCAGATGCGATAGTTTTTTTGAAGCCATCGTTGTTGGCGAAATCGCCGAACACGCCGACCATGAAGTTGGACATGTCTTCCGTATCAAGGGTATTAAGATTTCTCGTAGTGTCATACAACTTCGTTCGCCAGTTAGATTTAACATCCTGTGGCATTTCATGCATGTGTCGTTTGTAAGCCTCCCCAATCGCTTGAGACAATCTCTCGGTCGCCTGCGTACCATCGTAGAGCCGTTTAGCGCCTAAGAACGCGCGGAAATAGCCGGTAACGTCACGCCGATTGGTCCTATCATACACTGCCAAATCGCCGCCTTCGTCGTTCAGAACGATAAGGGCAGATTTCTGCATAGCTTTTTTGTCTTCTTGAAAGGTGTTTTCCACCTCGCTCACAGTGGCTGTCACGGCACCTTTGATGGTCTCGTGTAGAAAGCGTAGAACACGCAAGTCGTCGAATTTGATCAGCGCAAAAGCGGGCTGCATTAGTCCAGAAAGTTTAGCGACAATAAATGCTCCTTTCTTCGCTGACACATTGGAGTGTTGACTATGAAAGCTGCTCGCCATCTCTTTGGAGATCGCTACGAATTTATCGGTATTGTCATGAATCGCGATTAGCGATGGCCGCACGCCGACATTCTGACCAATGAATTCGAACCGGTTGCCGATATTCGTTTCTCTGATACGCTCGAGGAAGAACTGCTCGAAGCCTCCGATCTGCACTTCATCCATCAAAGTTAGATCAGTATCATCAGGTCCGATAACGTGAAAAATCATCCGATCGATGCGAAGACGATCTAAGTCGTCATCCTCCAGCATTCCCATTTTAAGCCTCCAGCTATAACCCTGCATCGGTTGTGCATTGATTCTATCTGTAGGTAAAGTGGAGGTCGCTAACTCAACTTTAAGTCATCTCGAGACTATCTGTGAGCAGCCCCTCGCAGTGGAAGCAGCGCCACCCGGCGCATCTTCCTTCTGCGGTCATGGCTTGTCCCTTTCCCGGTACCGCTTCAGCAGCTCCGCGCCGGCATCCGCATTTACCCTGTCGAGCTTGTGGAGCGCTCCGTTCAGGCCATTGGCGACGCCGTGGCTGTCCACTTGTCAAACTCGTCGAAGGCGCGATGAGCTGCCATCCCATCCCGCTCGCGCGCGCTAGGGGTGGCTGAAATGTGAATCCTTCCGACTACCTGTGATTGATTTCCAAAGAACAGAAGTTATATCTCTAATCAAGTTATGTCTTTTGGGGTGAGCAATGGGTACTTTCGATACGTTTTGGCAACGACAAAAGACGCTGAGGGGCGATGTTCCCGACGTTTACATTTACAATGATTTGCCTAGAGAGCTTCGCGTCCAAGTAATTACAATAGCCACAGAGGTTCTAGGTTCTCGCGATGAGTTCATGAGTGACTTTGAGCCTGGTCAGAATGTGCGACGGGCGTACGAGATGATAGTTAATACTCTGCGGAAGGAGTTTGGTGTCTTCAGCCTGCCTCCTACCGATAACCGAGGTTACGAAGACAAGCAAAAGGAGCTTTTCGATTTCATACTATTTGAGAAAGATGTCGAAAAGACTTTAAGAGCAGTCGAACTTATATGTCGCCTAATAGAGAACATGGTTTCAAAAACTGGATATCGCCATGATCGAAGCGCTGAGTATAAAGCAAAAGAAGCTATTTCTGAGATCAACACTCGAATGAAAGCTGCGGGGCTCGGTTACGAATATGACGGTGAAATCATTCGCATTGACACGGAATTAGTTCATGCCGAGGCGGTAAAACCCGCACTGGAGCTGTTACGTGAAAAGCGATACCAAGGTCCCGAGCAAGAGTTTCGAACAGCATACGAGCACTATCGAAGGGGTAAGAACAAAGAAGCCGTGACAGAAGCTGCCAAAGCCTTTGAGAGCACGATGAAAGTCATCCTGGCGAAACGAGGTTGGGAGCATAACCCCAGTGACCCCGCTAGCAAGCTTATTGCGGCTCTATACGACCACCAACTGATCCCGTCTTACTGGCAAAATGCAATGGCGGGTCTGCGGACGCTGTTAGAGAGTGCAGTTCCAACCCCTAGAAATAAGAATAGTGCTCATGGACAGGGTGTCGAACTCACCACCGTTCCTGACCACATCGCTGGTTATGTCCTTCACATGACAGCATCCACCATTGTGTTTTTGGTAAAGGCAGAACAGTCCATTCCTTAGCCTCCTGTCACATGTGACGTCTAGAAAGAATGAATATTAGCTGGCCGCAGATGTCGATGCTAGAAGATGCTAGGAGATATCGCGCTGAACGAGTGGTTGAAGATGAATATTGAAGCGAAGTCAGGCCAGAAGAACTGTTTCGTTGTAGGTCCGATCGGGGCAGCGAATTCTCAAAGCCGTATCCATGCAGATTGGTTGCTCGACGGCATAATCGTGCCGACTTTTTTAGAGCATTTCCCAGAATTTAAAATCACCCGCTCCGACAAGATAACGACGCCCGGGATGATCGATACACAGATGATCAACCATCTACTAGATGCGGATCTTGTGATATGTGACATGAGCTTGTTGAACGCGAACGCGTTTTACGAAATGGGTATCAGGCATATGACCAGAAAGCCTACGATACACATGTTCGTGGCCGGCACTGAAATTCCTTTCGATGTTAAGCCCTATCGGGCCATTGAGTTCAGCTGGCAGCAGCACAGCCACTTGTTAGAGGCCCGGAGGCAGCTAGAAGAAGCCACTAGGGAAGCAACAGCGCCGGAGCATTTGCCTGACAATCCTGTGACCAAGGCTATCAATTTTCAGCAGATCGAAAAATCTGCAACCTCAATCGACAAGCTATTATTGCATGAATTGGAAAGTGTGAAACAGGATCTCGCCTTGCTGAAGCGCAAGCGGCCTGTCGGCCCCGCAGACTCCTTTCTGTCTAAACTTAAAGCTAACAAACCCTATTACACTTCAACTAGTGTCTCCGAAATCCTTGCTCAGGATATGCCCGCTCACATTGAAATTGTACTGGATTCGTCGCAGTTGAGCGAACCCGTGGATGAAGCAATTCATCGAGCGCTCGGAACGGTTGAAAGTCTGGGTTGGAAAACGGAAGGATCGAGGGTCTTCCTAAATGTCTACGTACCAAAGCTGTCAGAGATCAATCCGATAATTGAAAAGCTTCGGATCATTGGCTTTCTGATTGTGACTATCAATCCTTCAGATCGTCAATTTGACCTCAGTGGTGATCGGTCCGGAACATGAACCAGCGCCTGCAGGCGTTCGCATTCGGCACTGAGCGCCGCGATTTTGTCTTCGCGCTCACGAACAGCGGCCCACATACCGCTGTCGAAATAGGCGTCGTCGGGGTCGCCGGATTCATCGGTGCGTGAAACATTGGACCATCGACGCGACGAGGCGCTCAGGCATCACAGGCCACCTTTGCCTTCGCGGCCAATCATGTGGGGCTTGCACTGGCAATACATGCGCCAGCCCTCTTTCGCGGATATCTCGCCATCACAGCCGCGCACCTTAACAATGCGAACGATACAGCGCCGTGTGGCTCTATTCTCCGCTTGCTCGGCGTTTAGGTACTCGAGGTAGGCAACGAAATTTGCGTATGCTGACCGGCGCTCGGTGAAGCGATAATTAAGCCCTGGGTTGGTCATGACAGCGCCTTTGGAAATTGGAGATATTCGGTGCCGTACATTTCCCGGCCAGCAGCCTTCTTGCCCACGCGAACCATGGTGACTGTGCCGAGATTGGTGATAGAGAACGCGTTTCCGTCGCGGCGCAGATCAACAGTCCGATAAGACTTGGAATTCCGCGCATGATCCATTTTGCGAAACATGTCTTGCGGCACCCACTCGCCCCATTGCTTGAACAGCAGGGGCACAGGCTTGCGTGGATAGCTGCGCAGCGTGCAGGCGTTCTTGATATCGTCCAGCCACTCGGGGTGCATAGGCCGTGCATCGGGACCGCTCTCGCCGCCGACAATGACCCAGTCGATATGGTCCAGCCATTCCGCTTTCAGCCTGGTGCGCTCGAGCAGCGGTTCCAAGCTTAACCCGATCCATGGCAGGCCGAGGCGCTGCTTCAGGTCGATAAGCCGGGGTGTGTCCCGATCTGCTTCGCGCTGTGACGTGACCGAGAACATCAGGCCGATGTGTTTCGGCCAGTTATCGAGCCATGACGCCGGCACCATCTTTGCAACGTTCACGCCGCGCTTCGTCAGGAGGATGATATTGACCCAGCGTGCGTCCGCCGCTTCCGCGAAGAGCTCCGCGCGCCAAGCATCGTCCACCTCGTTATCGAAGGTGTCGGACATAGATTGCATAAATACGCGGATCGGGCGTTCGTGCTCGCTGAAGAACGTCGTGGCGGACTTGCGGTTCAGCTTCTTCAATAGTGCTACAGCGCCGTTGATCTTCCGGCGCGGGGCGTTTAGGCCCCATTCGCCGGTGCCGCGAAACTTGTTCCACGTCTCGGCATAGCAATGATCGCAGCCGGGAGAGACTTTGGTGCAGCCCCACCAGAAATTCACGGTGGCGTCGCACCACTCGATGGCGGAGGTTTCAGCCATTGGTAGGCTCCAATGCTTCGAGTGTTCGAGCCTCTTCTGGAGAAGCGATTTCGAAGAATGGATGCGCCTTGCCGTCATCGTCAGTCACTTCGAGCTTGTGAAGCCGGAAAAGACCTCCGAGGGTCCAGTTGCACGGCTTCCCGTCGGGGGCTTTCCGTGGCGACCCTGCGCCCGTATGTCGGCCTATGCACGAAAATCCAATTTGCTTCTCAGCTTCGTTGGCATCCACTCCGACAGCTCGGAACGAGTGCATTGATTGGACTGTGGCGCACATCGGGCATTTGAACGCGTTGTGATCCCGGGAGGAAACTCCCTGCGCTTTGAGGGCTGCACGGAAGGAATTGAGGGTCATAGTTACTGTGCTCATGCCAAATCCCTCATCTGCTGGCGCTGGTGAGACTTCCATTTCAAGTACTCGATGAAGGACATGCCACCGTCGTAGTCGAGCCAAGCCTGATAGCGCTGCTGTCCGCGTGTGAGTGTGGGAGGCTTCGGGCTATACTCCCGTACTGCGCGCTTACCGTCTTCGGTGACCCAAAAAGCATCATCACCGCCAGCTAGCGGATGGCTCTTGCGAATGCCCATAAATCCAGCATCGACTAGCGCCAAGCAGTCGGCGTGATCCTTGCTAGCTTCGCCGGTGACGAAGTGGTTGCGATAAAACGTGCCGCGCCCGTATTCGTCGAGGCCAAGGGAGTGTTGAAGGATATGCAAAAGGGAGGGCTTCATCTGTCGCTTGTCCTTCCGAAAAGGGAGAAAGGCAGGGGCGCTGGAAGCACCCACAGGTGGTACATGTCGGCGGCATCGATGATTTCAGCCTTGGGCGGATAGACCTCGACAGCCGTGGCGTCCGGCCCCGCGATCTCGTCTTTGATCCGTTGCATCTCGGGCCAAGTCGGGCGGACGCCGGATAGTGAAGTGATGCCGAGGTGGCGCGTGCCGTCGGGCAGGGTGCGGTCAAGGATGCTGAAAACGTTGTTGCGATGAGCCTTGGTAAACTCAGCGGTCCAGCCGTGTGGTGAGACGCTGCCGCGGGGGAAGTGAAGGGTTTCCCATGCCGACCATTTGCCTGATCGGCGAGCAATGCCCTCGTCGCGCAGGATCAAGCGCCGATTCCGCCGCGGCTGCATATCGAAGTGCGATTGAGCTCTCATGCCGCCACCTGATCAATGTTCGCGTTGATCGTGACGAAGGTGTAGACAACCACCCACGGATTTGAGGCCCATGGATTACCCGGGTTAATGCTGTCCCAGAGCCACGAAAACACCTCTGTTGGTTTAAGCGACGCGTTGCCGAAATACTGATCGCCCTGGCTCACGACGTAGCGGCCAGTTGCCTTCAGCTTAAGGAGCCCTTCGGCCTTGGCATCGTCGTATGAGATGTCTCTCAGCCGCTCGATCCGAACCCCTGTAATTTGAAGGGTAAGGCGGGAGTGCTTCTTGAACATGAAGCGGCCCATACGCTTATGCCACGCCGGGGTGGCCGGATCTGAGTTGTGCATCCCGAGGCGAAACGCGAATGGAGCATCGAACAGCACATCCGCCGAATCCTCAACGAAGTGCCACTTCTGCTTTCCGCCCTTTGTGCGGGCACTGCCCTTGGGTTCCCAGTGGCCGAACCGAAAATGGGTTTCGCAGACATACATGCGATCGCCAACGGTAATGCGAGGCGGAACTGCCAGCGGGCCTTCCGGCACGCCGTTAAAGAGAAACTCCCACGTCGCGTCATCAGGACGCCGAACCTGTATGAGGGTTTCGCTATTGGGCAATAGCCGCCGCGTCTGTGTCTTCCGGCCAGCAAGAAGCGCATTCACCATGGCGCCATTAAAGAGAATGGGGCGCTCAACCATGGGCGGACACCAGCTTGTCGTCTGGGCTGCCGCCAGCAGCGAGATGCGCGTCGTACTCCGCACGAAGCCTATCGGGGTCCGCGTGGTCGCGTTCTTCGTCCAAGAACATCTCTGGCTCGTCGATCAATGACTGGTAAGTAGGCGCACACTCGAGGCACATCGGCGTATCTCCGCCGTGGTAAAGATCGCCTTCGAATATAGGAGCGCGACATCCTTTGCAGCGAAGGCACTCAACGTCGCCAAGCTCTTTATCGACGGCATCGAGCGCGTCCAGCGCAGCCAGGTATTCCTTCTCGGTCTGCCTGACGAGCTCGTAACGCTGTTCGTCCAACGCATCGACAATTGCTTGAGCATCGGCCCAACGCTTTTTCAGGTCCGCATCGTTCATGATGCACCGCCTTCTGCTGCCGGTGCCGTGCCGATGGTCCCGAGGATCGGTGTGGCGTCTTCAAAGTCGATAACCCTAACCATAGTGTTTGAGTTCTCAGCATCCTCGTCGCTTTTGATGCCGATACGAGCCGTTGAGGATAGGACGCGCTGGATCGTGCCCGATTTGATCGTGGGAGCGCATACCCGGTCCCCTTCTTTGAACGGGACTTTCACACCGTGGTACGTCACCCACGCCTTAACGACTTCCTCATGCGCCCGAACAAGGGTTAGTTGGTCGAGCACGCAAACCAGACCGGCATCAGGAGCCCAGCCGTAGCGTTGCTCCAAATTGCTTGCGTAGGTGTAAGCATTGGTGTCCAAGCACCGGAGCAATGCTTCTTTCAGCGCCTTCTGCTCAAACTGGCTATTAGTCTCGATCCACTCGGCGACAAGTCCGATTATGCCGTCTACGGCCAGCTCTCTTACTGCATCGTCCCAGTACTTCGGGCGCGGGGGAATGGCAGTCGCTGTGTTCGTCTCAATCATAACAATCTCCATAAGACCTGTTCGGGAAACCCCGCCCAAAGTGCAGGCGAGGTAACCGGAGCGGGCCAGCTCATGGGAAGCCATTAAAAACAATGGCTTCATGAGAAGTCCTCAGGTTTGAGATGAATTATCGCCGTTACAACTGCTGTTGGCGACGAGCTCGATCACGCCGAGAAGCTTGCGCCGGGCTTCGCTGTCGCCGACCCGCAGCCACAGTTTGGCAAGTCGGACGCCGTCGGCACGCTGCATGAACGTCGTAAGATCGTCCTGCTTGCCGTCGCTCTCCGTCACCCCGTGGCTTGGTGAGCCCTCGAAGAAGTAGCTCGGCGACACCGAGAGAACCTCCGCGATGCGATGCAGACGGCTGGCGCCGACCCGGTTGGTGCCCTTTTCGTACTTCTGGACCTGCTGGAACGTGATGCCCAGCGCCGCACCCAGTTTCTCTTGGCTCATTCCGATCACCGCACGGCGGGCACGGATCTTCGTGCCAACGTGGGTATCAACCGGGTTGGGTTTCTTGGTGTGTTGGGCGGTATCAAGCATTGCAGTCTCCTTGGGTTAAGCCCATGCGGGCGGCGTAGTCACGTTCCGCCTGAGCCATCATGGCGTCGTAGCGGGCGATGCTGTTTCGGATTTCGTGGGTCAGGCGAGCGGTCCGCCGCCGGTCCATTTCGCGGTGAAGCGTCCCCGCGCCAAGGCCAAGCGAATAGATCCCGCCAGCGATAAGGCCGGCACCGATGACGAGCAGCGGGGCGGGAAGGTTGAGGAAGCTATGCAGCACGTTCGATCTCCGGATATTCGATTTCCGGGCGCGCCAGCTTCCTGATGCGCCGCTTGTCGATGACTTGCATTGGATGGAACACAGGGCCGCGCCGGTGCTGAATGTCGAACCGGTACCAGGCGTAGTTATCTTTGCTGTCGTGCTGGGTGTCGGCGAACCAGCGCACGCGACCAATAGGAACGACGTCGCTGCAATGCGTCATGAACTGACGGGCTTGCAGATTGTATTTGAAGTCCGCCTCGAGCAGCAACCACGTAGGCGCGATCCGCATGAACCGCTCAATCATCGCCTTCAAGATCGACCAGGTGTAAGGCGGGTTGGTGATGATCGCATCGACGCGGTTGCGCAGCAGCCATGGGTCTACCAATGCATCAATGCCAAGCTGAACGTCACCATTGTGGGTGCAGGTCGGGCCAAAGCTCTCGATCCATCGGATCAGGCGTCCGTTCGCGCAGCACGGTTCGGAGAATGTACCAACGCCCTGCAGGAAGGGCCGCAGCGGTAAGGCGGCCTCGTAGGGGGACAAATACATGTCGTGCTTACTGCGAAGGAAATCGGATCGCTTAGCCACCTCAGTGCGCTCTTTCGCCATAGGCCGGTGCGACGATGGCCCCGATGACATGGTCGATCTCAAGCTCGCCGAAAATGCCGATGCCGTGATAAAGCGCAGACATTCCTTCAGCCATGTTGGGGGCAGGGTAAGACAGGACCAAACCCAGAAGCGAGCCGCTTTCGTCAGGGTACAACGCGCGCATCGCCTTGAATGCGATGTGCTTCACCGCATCCGGTGCCGGAGCGACATCAGCGGCGGCGTGGAGCGCGACGTCGGCGCGATCTCTCAATGTGAGCGTCATGCCGCCACTCCATAGATGGCCTGCATCATGTCGATGCGATTCTGGAGGGCGAGATCCGCGATCATCTCGGGGCTGTAGTAGTACGTCGGGGCGCGTTCCTGCCAGAGAATGACATGCGCCGTCGCATCGCCTTCCCCCGCTGCGTCGAGCAGCTCGTGACACTCAGTGATGTCAGCGTCGTTGGCCCCGTGCGTGGTGCGGCCATCGTCACAGATCATAGCGCCACCGCAAGATGAGCAGCAGTCGGGATAAATGGTAAGACGCTCAACAGCGCCGCAATTCGTGCAGGTCCACATCATCATGGCAGCACCTCAGCGATTCAAAGCGCTGTGGCACGTCTGAAGCGACGCTACCTGCGAGCAACGGACATAGCCGTCATCGTTAATGCTGAAAATCAGGGCGAGCGATATCGCTCCCGCAAATGCAAGCAGGTTCCGCATATGTCATCTCCATCGGTAAATCCGGTTGCGGCGAAGCAACCTTCGATGGAGGTGAGAATATCCGCTATAGAGGATATGTCAAGCTGTGTATTCTCTATAGAGGAGATTTTAGCGCTTACAGGCTGGGTAGAGGTTCAGCGGATCGCTATTGATGAACGATTCAGGGAACGGGCAATCGACGCGCTTCTCACCTTCGGGCGAGACCGCTGGCAATTTTGCCGTTCCGGTTCCCACAAGCCTGAAGCGCTTGAGCAGAGCCGGACTGAATACGAGCATCTTGCTGGGCGGGGTATCCATGATCATGGTCAGCGCTTCCGGGTCCACGTCGAGGGCAAGGAAGTGCCGTAAGACGTTGGCGGATAGTTGCTGGGTGAGGAATGTCGCTTCGTCACCAGCTGGGGCTTCTCCGGCTGGCCAATAGAACTGATGCGATCCTAGCGCCCCGGTGTCGGCAACTGTTCTGTGAGCCCCGCCGACAAAAGCTAGGATGCATGCCGACAGACAGTGCGCGTCGCTGGGGATAAAGGTGTCAACGTCGTTCCGCCGCAGATCTCTCCCGATCTTCAATGCCTCTGTGACCGCGCCGCCGTCAGAGTTGAGCACAACAACCGTTCGTTTGCCCTCGGTCTGCAATAGACCTCGCAACACCGCAGCATCCCCTACCGAAATTGTACCAGATGCACTGATGTACCTAGATGATGACTGATGCTCGACGATCTTAAAATCAAGTGCAGACGCGCCCGATGGAGCAAAGGTGAGCAAGGGCAGAAGGGCTGTTACAATCCTAAGTGTGTTTACCATCTGTTAATAGCCGTTGTTTCGCGTCTTGATTATGTTCTCGTTATGTTCCATCATCTCGCCAGGTAAAGGATGGAAATTTTATGCGCGTTTCTGAGTTGATAGAGGCACTGAGTTGGCTTTCCGATGAGCAGAAGCGCAAATGTATCGATGAATTTAAGAGCGCGGCGTGTTCCGAAGGATCTTTAGAATGCCGTCCCGCATCTCGGGCGAGCCTTCGAGGAGAGAAAGTATCTCCGCCGTCTCAGCGGAAACGTCTATCCCGTAAATAATCTGTGATAGGCTGACGTTGAGCACCTCGCAAACCGCGACTAGGTTATCCACGGTGGGGTCTTTGCCGTCCTTCAAAATCGAATGAATGTAGCCCGGACCTTTGCCCGCAGCTAACGATGCCTCGCGCGCGGACATGCCGCGCTCGGCCAATGCGTCGCGAAGACGCGCTCTCCAATCCGCACTTTTCATGCGAGCAATATCCTCTATTTCGGATATTTCTGCACGTCCTTGATAGTGGATGGTTGACGTGTCCTCTATAGAGGATATATTTGCGTCATGATGACCGAACAAACCTCTCAGCTCCTCTCGAAAATTGATGCTTTCCTGCACGACACGGGAATGGGTGAATCCTATTTCGGCAAATGCGCCGTGGGAAACTCCGAGCTCGTCGGCAGGCTCCGCAACGGCGGCAAAGTCTATCAGGACACTGGCGTAAAAGTCGTTTCGTTCATCGAGGCCGAGCGGCTGAAGCGCAATGTTCCTGTGCGCAAGCCGGTGCCGGAGGGCGTTTCGTGAGGACCGCCCTTTTTCTTGCTCCCGTGAACCTACCGATGAGCGCTGACCTGATTGCCGAATTGCGCGCCGGTCCATCCGGTCCGATCCAAGTAAGTTCGCTGCCATGCATTGCCTCTCTTGTGACCGATTTTGACGAATTGGCGCAGGACGTCGTCGAGGGTCGCCACCGCCACCGTCCGCGCAATGTCTTCGCACCCAACCAGTTCGCAACGAAGATGAGGCGCAAGTGACCGTCATCCAGTTCTCAGCATCCCCGGCGAACCTCAATTCAAAGGTTTCCCGAGGCCCCGAAGCACAAGGTTCAGCGTCTGCTTCGGGCATTCTTCCACTCCTTTGCCAGTTCCTGCGGAACGCACGGCAGGCCATGATCGCGGCTCCTGTCCGCACTGAAAGTCGCCTGATTGCCCTGCCGTCGCACCGCACCGCCTCCGTTGTTCCTCTTTCTAGAGGCGTCTTCGGCTTTGCCGAGGAAGAACCTCTACGTTTCGATATTGCACCGAAGCGTAGCGGCGGTTCCGCAGGAAAATTCCCGCAACGTTGCGGGCAAGTGGCCGCAGTCCAATTCGATGTGACGGGCCTCGTTACCTGGCTGAAAAGATCTTTCCCGCGAGCAACGACACACCACGTCGAGGCGCAAACGGGAATACCTGCCGCCAGTGTCGAAAACTGGCTGCACCGCCGCTCACAGCCATCGGTGCAGCACTTTTCAATCCTCATCGCCGCGTTCGGCCCGTCGCTCTTGGCCGCGTGTTTCGATGAAGCCCCGGAATGGGTCGATGACGCTGCAAAGCAACAGCGCCGTCGGGAGATCGACGAGCAGATTAGCAGGCTCCAAAGCGAACGTGCCAAGTTCGGAGAGGTGGCCTGATGGTGACCGAGAAGACATCAGTCGGGGGACTGGTTCGCGCCGCGGAAGACAGGATCGTCGCGGAGAAGGCACATGCTGCCCGAACCCCGTCGCTTACCGTTGTCCAGATCCGGTCGAGCCTCAAAGACATGATCCGCTCCAAAATCTGGTGGATCGACAAATTCTCAGAAGGTCGCACCAAGCGCCCCGATCATGAAATCGCGTCAGCACGGAAACAGTTGGCTGCACTGGTTCAGGCAGACGATCTGCTTAAGGGAGAACACAGTGCAGCAGACCGCGGGGGATGATCCAGAGCGCGTGAGTTACCACGCTGTTTCGCGTTACGTGCAGCGCATCCTGAATATCGATGTCCAGCAGGACTTTGCGACCGAGAAGGCGAGGGCAGTTGCTCTGGCTGACGCGGCGGGAACAACGATTGACGCCCTCAGGGCGCTGATCTGGACCAAGGGCCTCGCTGCCGCGGCGAAATTCGGAGTTAAGAGTTTCGATAACCGCGCATTCGCCGCCGTCATTGCTCAGCCCGGAGGAGTGGTTGTTACCGTCCTTCTTCCTCGGGTCAGGGACACCGGCAACTTGAAGCTCCTTTCTGAAAACGAACTGAAAAGCAAATCTTGGCGCATCGCGCGCCGGGCAACCGCGCGTCAATTGACGCGGGACAGCATCGAAGGGGTTGAAGGGTGACTACATTCACTATCGAAGTCGGGCAAACAGGTGTGTTGAAGAAAGCGGCTCGCGCCATAACCAACACGGCGAAGAACAAAGCTCAAAACCCGCCGCTGCCGGGCCAGATCGAGGCATTTGACCGTGACGAGACAGGCGAGGCTACGCTTGAGACCGTGGCCGCTGCCGAGCTGCGCCAGTTCATCGAACGCGTTGAGCGACTAGAGGAAGAGAAGGCAGCAATCGGGGGCGACATCAAAGACGTAATGGGAGAGGCAAAGAGCCGGGGTTACGACACTGTTGCGATCCGCACCATCATTCGCTTGCGCAAGAAGGATGCCAACGAGCGCATCGAAGAAGAGACGATCTTGCAGACCTACATGGCCGCCCTGGGGATGGAATAGCCATGAAGACGCGATGGAGAACCCTGTCCGCAGAGGCGCGTAGCGCTGCAATCATCGAAGTGCACCCGACGACAATCGGTACCGGCGCAGCCATAGCGGCTGCTCTGAGCAGGAAATACGCTCAGATCATCACCCGCAGCTCTGTCATCTCGTTCTATAACCGGCACCCGGATATGGTCGCGTCGGTACCGCTATCCGGTAGGCCCGGTAGAGAGATGGCGAAGGTTATGGCAGATGCCGCCAAGCCGAGTGCACCGCGGAAGCCTAAGCCCGCGCCTGTAGAGCCTCGCGCCAAGCCCAAACGTCCATCTGCGCTGCTGGCCGCAAACGGCATGGCATTCGCAGCGCCCAAGATAAAGCCTGCCCCGCCTCCTGTTGTTACTGCCGAGCCGGTGCCGTCCATCCCTGTGCCGTCGCCGCTCAATCTTCGCCTTTATGAGCTCGAACCTCATCATTGCCATTGGCCGTTGAAAGGAGAGCGTGCGGACATGCTGTTTTGCGCCAACGCGACGCATGAGGGCAGCTCGTATTGCCACTACCACACCAAGAAATCAGTCGGCATCGGTTCTAGAGCCGAGCGTGGCGCGGTGCCGCGGAGGCTCTTGGCATAATGAACCTTCGGTCCCATCCTACCATCTATCTCGATCTAGACGGCGTCATGGCTGACTTCGACGGCCATTTCCCTGCGCTATTCGGTACTGATCATCGGGTAATTCCCGAGGAAGAGATGTGGCGAACCATCAACGCGTATCCCGCATATTTCCGGGGCATGCCGATATTCGCGGGCGCCAAGGCCTTCTTCCACAGCATTTCGTGGATGAACCCCATCATCCTGACAGCTTGCCCATGGTCCAACTATCAGGACGTTGCGCGGCAGAAACGCGGCTGGGTGCGCGAGCATCTTTCATCGACATGCCAGATACTGCCGGTCATGGGTGGCCGCAATAAGCCGCTGTTCATGCATTCGCCGGGCGACATCCTCATCGACGATTACAAGCGCAACATAGCCGCTTGGGAAGATGAGGGCGGGGTGGGGTTGCTTCACTCGCAGGATTTCGAGGCAACCTACCAGACGTTGGCGAACCATGTGCACGATTATCGGAAAGGGGCCGGGCGCTATAGCGAGGTGATGCTAACATGAAGCCCGTCACATCCGCCCAGTTCAGGAAACAACGCAAGGCTAAGACCGGCACCACGATGGTCCGCCGAGCGGCGAAGCGCGATGTTGCAGAACCTGAGATCCGCGCTGCGCTCGAGGCGTTCGGCATGTCCGTGTTCTCTCTCAATGAGCCGATTGATCTCCTCGTTGGCTTTCGCGGGAAGACGCACCTCGTAGAGGTGAAGACGGGGCACAAAGGGTACGGCAAGGCCCTCAACGACAATCAGCAAGCATTTGCGGACCAATGGCGCGGCTCTGCCGTCGTCACGCTGCATAGCCGCGACGAGGCCATTGCGTGGGCCCAGCAGACGAGCAGGGGGCAGCCATGACCGATCCCCACGTCACCCAATTCATCTCAACACTCGCACTGCACTCAGAAGGGACGCCAGCATGAGCCGTCGTACCATGCCTTATCATCGTCGGTACCATGGCGACGCGCTTCAAGGATACCGCAAGCTCACGCTCGAGCAGCGTGGTGCCTACACGACCATCCTTGACCTGATCTACGACGAGGGCGGGCCCATCGAGCGCAATGAACGCTGGCTAGCTGGTGAGCTGAACTGCTCGCTTCGGAAGGCCAAAGCTCTGCTCGACGAGCTCATCGCGCTGCGCAAAATCTTCATCACCGCAGGCGGAAAATTGAGCAACCACCGGGCCGAAACTGAGATACAAAACTCGCTGAATATCTCGCGAAAACGAGCTGAAAGTGGAACGAAACGAAAAGATAATCAGCCTATCGACCGGGAAAAACCCAACAAAAACAGCAAAGCCATTAAGCAATTGCTCGACAATTGCGCTGTAATACCAGAGCCAGTACCATATATAACAATTAATCCTCCAACGGTAGATGAGGATACGCATTGGCCGAGAGAAGTCTTGGGCCATCCGTCTGTGGTCCAACCACACCCGCTTACAAATCATCGGCTGATTGAAAGTCTGGATCGCAGAACGGGATCTGGTGCTGCTGCTGCGCTTGCCGCTGGACGAGCGAGACGCGGAGGTCGCCAATGGTGAAGAAGCCATCGAAATCCAGCGAAGTTTTGTCACCCCTAAAGCCGAAATCTGGGACGAGGTCGGCACCGGTGTCGTCGAAGGCTCAGACCGGCAAGGTTACGAAGCCGAAGGCCAAGCCTAAGCCCCGCAAGACCAAGGCCGATGTGCGCTCGAAGTTCGAGGAAGCGCCTGAGCCGAAGGAAGTCCGGTATCAGAAGCATTTCATCGGTCTGGCCCGCACGATGTTCCTCGCAAAGGTGTCGGAAGACGAGATCGCTCACGTCATCGGCATCGAGCGTGAGACGATGGAGTGGTGGAAGGAAGAGCACCCAGAGTTCGGCGCAGCGTTCCGCTCAGATCCGCGCAATTACGGCGGACGTCCAACGTCTTGGGATGAACGCAACATCGCCATCGCAAAGCAGCTCGCAGGCCTCGGCGCTACGGATCTCGAGATCGCCCAGGCATTCGAGGTCAGCATCCGCACCATTCATCGGTGGAAGCTCGAATACCCCGAGTTCAGGGAAGCGCTTGAGCTGGGCAAGGATGTGGCCGACAAGCGTGTCGAGAAAAGCATATATCAGCGCGCCACTGGTTACAGCTTCGATAGCGAGAAGATCGTCGTCGTCGAAGGTGAACCCCAGCGCGTCGAGATCATCGAGCATGTGCCGCCTGACGTTAAGGCGGGCATGTGGTGGCTGCAAAACCGCGACCCAGACAAGTGGCGCGCAGTTCAGCACATCAAGCACGATGTCCCGAAGGACAGCCCGCTCGGTTCCTTCCTGTCCAAGCTGGGCAGCAGCACGTTCGTGCCCGTCGAGGATGACAAACCGGCCAACACTTTCCAGCCAGTTGAAGAACCCGAGGGCGATGACCGATAATGTATGAGCATCTCGCCGGTATGACGGAAGAGCAGTTCCTCGAGAACCTCAAAGATCCGAATTGGCGCATCCGCAATCTCTACTACATCCTCGACAAAGACGGGCAGACCGTTCTCTTCAAGCCCAATGAGGCGCAGGAGAAGTTTCTAAAGCGCATCTGGCACCGGAACATCGTGCCGAAAGCCCGCCAGCGCGGCTTCTCGACAGTAATCCAGCTGCTCTTGTTGGATGCGTGCCTGTTCAATGAGAACCAGCGGGCAGCGATCATTGCGCAGGACCAGTTCACCGCCAGCAAGATCATGCGCAACAAGATCGAGTTTGCTTATGCTCGGTTGCCGGATTTCATCAAAGCCGAGCGGCTGATCAAGGTGGACAACACCGAAGAGAAGATCTTCAGCAACGGCTCCTCAATTCAGGTTTCGACCTCAGCCCGTGGTGACACGCTCAACTGGCTGCACGTTTCCGAGTTCGGCATCATCTGTTTCGAATCGCCGTTGAAGGCGGAGAAGATCGTTACCGGTGCGCTGGCCGCCGCGGGGCAGGGCATCACCTTCATCGAAAGCACGGCCAAGGGCCGCGATGGCGCCTACTACAAGATGGTCATGGAAGCCAAGGCCAACGCTGATGCCGGCAAGCGCCTGTCGCGCCTTCAGTACCGCATGCACTTCGCGTCTTGGTGGGATGCACCAGAGTATGAGATCGACCCGGACGGCATCATCATCACGCCGAAGGACGATAAGTATTTTGACGAGCTCGAGCGGGAGATTGGCCGGGAGATATCAGAACGCAAACGCGCTTGGTACGTCGCCACCCGGCTGAACGACTATTCCGACGACGACGAGATGATGTGGCAGGAATATCCATCAACCGTCGAAGAAGCGTTCAAGGTTTCCACCGAGGGCGTCATCCTCGCCAAGCAAATGACACGGGCACGGGCTGAAGGCCGCATTACCCGAGTGCCGTGGCGGCCAGAACTGCCGGTCAACACGTTCTGGGACTTGGGCGTAGATGACGATATCGCCGTGTGGTTCCACCAGTCTTTCGGCATGATGGACCACTTCATCGATTACCTCGAGTGCAGCGGCGAGCCGTACAGCTATGTCATCGCCGAAATGCAAAAGCGTGGTTTCGTCTGGGGTCACCACTTCCTGCCGCACGATGGCGACCAGCGCCGACCAGGAGCCATTGTGATCGAGACACCGCGGCAGATGCTAGAAGGCCTCGGGCTCCAGAACATCCACATCGTACCGAGAACGCCCGATCTGATGGCTATCGGGCTTCCGGCGCTGAAGGATGACTTCGTCAATTACGTGATCGACGAGGAGAAGTGCAAGCAAGGCATCCTGCACATCGACAATTACCGCAAGTCTTGGAACGCCAACATGGGCGTCTGGTCCGACACGCCAAAGAAGAATGGCCACCAGCACGCACCCGACGCAATTCGCCAGAAAGCGCAGTACCGCGATGAGGTGCGCCGCCTGTGCGGGACTATCCGTCCAACATCATCCAACAACGGATCACGCCGGAGAGCGCGTGACCCAATGACGCTGTGAAAGGCACCAAAATGGGACCAGATCTGGATCTAAATAAGCGCGTATGGACTTTCCGCAAAGACGGCATTATGGCTATCGGCACTTGGATACGGCTGGAAGATCGATTCCGTCCGTGTATGGTTCTTATTCCAGCGGACAGGGAATATGACGACAGGCTGACGCCTTGTGTGGTCACTATGGACCGCGCATGGATATGGTCAGAGGAAGTCGGCGACCCTGCCCAAGCCGCTCACACGGCATACCAGTTCGCAAGTACCCTTGGCCTTAACGCTCATGACCGTCGCACCGTGATCCGGATAGCGATGTTTATCGCTGACCACTTGGGCGACCTCCTGTCTATTCCCCCATACCCGACTGACGATCAGCAGACCGTGGCCGAAGTCACCATGCGTGACCCCACTACCGGGCGAACCATCGAAGCTGAAATAAGGGAATAGAATGTTTTCACTCGACGCTGACGACGGTTCAGTGAGGAAGAAGCGATACGAATCGCCCATTCCGGCAGACACGCCGGCGTCGAGCCGACCACAAGCGGGTAACGCGCTGGATAACAGCCGCAACACCCAGCTCCACAAGAGGCTTCTGGGTTTCTACACCCGCGAGCTAGATCGTCAGTCCGAGAACCGCCACGATATGGCCGTCGATGCGGACATGTACGACAATATCCAGTGGACCGAAGAGCAAACCAAGGTGCTGAACGACCGCGGGCAATCCGCTCTCGTCTTCAACGTTACCGCCGTTACCGTCGATTGGGTCATTGGTACCGAGAAGCGCGCACGCACCGATTTCAAGGTTTTGCCCCGCCGCAAGGAAGAAGGGAAACCCGCGCAGCGCAAGTCCGAGCTGCTCAAGTATCTCTCAGACGTCAACCGCACAGGATTTCACGTCAGCCGCTCATTCGAGGATTCGGCCAAGGTTGGTCTGGGTTGGATGGAGGATGGCTATCAGGGTGACGACGAGGGCGAGCCGCTATTCTCCCGTTACGAATCGTGGCGCAACATGCTGTGGGACAGCGCGGCCACGGAATATGATTTGTCCGACGCCCGGTATGTGATCCGCACCAAGTGGCTCGACCTCGATGTAGCTCAGGCCATGTTCCCGAAGCGCAAGGCATTGCTGGAGCGAAGCATCGACGATGCAGACAGCTTCGCCATGATGGATGCCTATGGCGATGAAGCCATGGACGGGCCAGAGATGGAAAATCAGGGCAAGGGTGACGGCACCTATGTTTCTGATCGCGTCACAGGCTACCAGCGCCGCCGCGTCAGGATCTTCGAATGCTGGTTCAAGATGCCCGTCCAGACACCGAAGATTTCAGGCGGCACGTTCGCTGGCGAGATCTACGACGATTATTCGCCTGGTCACAGAGCCGCTGTCGAAGAAGGCGACGGCGAGGTAGTCAAGAAGCCGACAATGCGCATGTATGTCGCGCTGTTCACGTCGGCTGGTATGCTGTGGCTCTCGCCATCGCTCTATCGCCACAACAAATACCCATTCACGCCGATCTGGAACAAGCGCCGCGACCGCGACGGCATGCCATACGGACTGGTGCGCAACATCCGAGACATTCAGGTCGATATCAACAAGCGCGCCAGCAAGGCGCTGCACATCCTTTCGACCAACAAAGTGGTCATGGACAAGGGCGCAGTAGACGACATTAACGAGCTGCGCGAGGAAATAGCCCAGCCCGATTCCATCATCGAGGTGAATACAGGCAAGAACTTCAAGTTCGACGTCGATAGAGAATTAGGACAGTGGCACCTCGAGCTCATGTCGCGCAATATCCAGATGGTGCAGCAAGTCGGCGGCGTCACTGACGAGAACCTTGGGCGCAGCACCAACGCCGTATCAGGCATCGCCATTCAGGCCCGGCAAGAGCAGGGCGCACTTGCTACCGCCAAGCTGTTCGACAATCACCGCTTTGCCCAGCAGGTCCGTGGCGAAAAGCTGCTCGCCAACATCGAGCAGTTCATGTCGGACGAAAAGCAGTTCCGCATCACGAACATGCGCGGCAACCCGGAATACGTCACGGTCAACGACGGGCTGCCAGAAAACGATATCGTCCGCACCAAGGCGGACTTCATCATCGACGAGCAAGACTACCGCGCCACTGTGAGACAGGCGCAGGTCGAGTCGTTGATGGAGCTGCTCGGCAAGCTCGCCCCTGTGAACCCTCAGATCGCGATTGTCATGCTGGATCTCGTCGTCGAGAGCATGGACATCCCGCAACGCGAAGAGATCGTGAAGCGCATTCGTCAGGTCACTGGCATGAAAGATCCTGATGCGGACGATCAGGCACCATCGCCGGAAGAGCAGCAGAAAGAGCAGGCGGCGGCCCAGCAGCAACAGTTCCAGCAGGAAGCGGCCATGGCCCAGCTTCGCAAGACGCTCTCCGAGGCTGCAAAGAACGAAGCCCATGCCGCTGACATCGCCGCCAAGACCGTCGCATCGAACGTCGGCAGCCAGAAATCAGCACTCGAAGCAGCTGGTGCCGTGATCATGGCGCCGGGCATCGCTGACATCGGCGACGCGATCCTGCACGAATCCGGTTTCGTGTCGCGCTCCGAGGGCGAGCAGACCATGCAGGCCGCCGCGATGGAAGCCCAGCAGCAGCAGGCGCAGGCCGCGCAGCAGCAAGCGGCACAGCAACCCCAACAACAACCGCAGGACCCTATGGCTATCGGCCTGGGCGCATAAGGAGAAGACTATGGCTGTAAAGCCCACCGATGCAGAACTGGACATGTTGACGGATGAAGAGCGCGCAGGCCTCGAAGACGAAGATATGGTGGATGAAGGTCTCGAAGAAGGGGCCGCGGGCGAGGAAAGCTTAGACGGCGATGCAGCCGAGGCAGTTGCCGCAGCTCTTGTGGCAGCGGCAGCGGAAAAGAAGCCCGACGTCGTCGTTGACGAGGATCTGGAGCTTGCTAACGGCGATGGCACCCAGCGCCAAGCAGCAAAGCCAGACGAGGCCGCCGCAGCGGGAGCAGCAGCCGCGGCTGCCGAGGGTGATGGACAAGGTTGGCAGCCTGCAACGCCGCCAGCAGTGGTGGAAGAGCGCCGCCCTTCATGGGTGCTCGATCCAGCAGTACCGGAAAAGCTGAAGTCCCTCGACGAGGAACGCGACCGGATCATCGCCCAGTTCGATGACGGTGAAATGACCGGCGCTGAGATGCGCGCCAAGTTGAAACCACTCGAAAGCCAGATCGACGAGATCAAGACGACGGTCATCTCTGCCAATGTCGCCAAGACGAACGCCATCGATCATTACAAGGACGTGACCGTCCCTGCGTTCTTCGAGAAGCACGTCGAATATCAGCCAGGCACAATCCTGCACACGATGCTGGATGCAGAGGTGCGCAGACTTCAGCAGACGTCCAACAACCCGCTCAATCCAGCCATCCTCGAAAAGGCGCATGAGAACATCACGTCACAGGTCGAGAAGGCCTACGGCGTGAAGAAGGCCGCGCCCAAGGCCGAGGCGAAGACGCCCGCAGCGGCAGCGGCCCGACAGGTTCCGCCTACGCTTGGTGGAGTGCCATCAGCCGACGTGAGCGACACAGACGACGGCGGCGAGTTCGCATGGCTGGACCGTCTTGCCTCTGCCGATACCGAGAAATTTGAAACCGAACTCGCGAAGCTCTCAGACGAGAAGCGCGAACGATATATGGCCGAATAGGAGCCTCAATGTTGCGACTTGCCGTTAAGCTGGGGGATGCGGTGTACATTGAAGGTGTGGGCACCATCCACATCGAAGAAAAATCGGGGCGCAGCGTGCGCCTCGCTTTCGAAACTAAGCTGGGGCCTATCACGATCATCAAGCGCGACGAGCGTGAGTATGGCGCGACACGGCGTCAGCAGCACATGGTTTGACCAACAATCGGGAGCGAGGGCTATAATGGGACTTCCAGATTTTGATTATCGTTTTTCCGAACGGAAGAACACGAAGCAGAGCACTGGCGAACAGCCGGAGTTGTCTGGCGCTGCGACCGATGTGCTCTGGTGTCTGTTTAAGCAAGGCCCGACGTGGGACGGCGATCTTCCGTCGAAGTCCGGGCGCTCTGATCTTGTGGACAAAGGCTATGCCGAACGCGCTGACGGCTGGAACTGGCTAACCGCCTCAGGCACCCTGCTTGCAATCAACAATGGGTTGGGCTTGCGGAAAGAAGGTCGATAGCCGAATTTGTGTCAGTTCTCTTCTAGCCACTTGCGGTTTGAAGCTCTCTGCCCATCATCATCTAGTCGTTCACCCAGCAGAGCCATACGCCAAAACTCATCAGCATTTTTGATAAAAAGGCTCTCTTGTTTCTCTAGCGAAGAGCTCGTGCCGCTGACAGCCAGCCTCGCGGCCTCTATGAAATCGCGGGCGCAGTCTGTCAGCCTAAAGAGCTGGTGATATATTGGTTTTGCATCAACATCAGTCATCAGCGAGTGGGCCATGAAGGTATCTCGAAACAGCTTCAAGGTTCTCAATCCACTGCGACCAAAACTTCCTTTGAAAGTTTCGGTGTAGCCTGCTGAAGCGCTCTGGATTGCTTTATAACAATCGTTCTCAAACACGTTGGAAAAGTATTTGTCTCCGGGTATCCAATCCCTAGCACGAAGCATTAGCTCTTTCTGGCAACGTTTCTGCCTTAAAAGTCGAACAGCAAGTGGAATAGATGCTACATCACGGGAGTTAACGGGTCGACGTCGACTTCCTACGTCATACAACCTCGCAAGATGCATCGCTAAGTCAAACGCCAAGCTTTGCATGATGGCGTTGAATGCCAGTGCCCCTGGGAACGCTTTATCTGGCATATCCTGAATGATTGCATTGCCGACCTCCATTGTCGCCTCGATCCGCAATGCGTTCACAACATTCCGGTAGAGGATGGGCATCATTGCATCAAGGCGAGCCACGGCCTCGCGCTTCGTTAACAGAACCCTTTTCTTTCTCTTAGCCATCTGAGCCCCGCTTTTTCATCAACCTTCTGCACCTATCCCAATACTCCTCACACATTCGCGTTGCTATGCGAGCGTTAGCGACCCACCCAGTGTTCGGCGTCGGCGGGCTGCCTTTGCATCGGCTCGAGTAGCGCCCAGCCCATTGCCACTTGCCCTTTGTGGGGCCGTGCAACTCTTTCCTGATCCTGCCCACGCATTCGTCACCATCATAGCCGCTCCAGTCAAACGGGGTAGGCGGGTCGTTGGCGTCGATCTGCGTTTGCTTCCATTGATATTTGGGCTGGTAGGGTTCAGACATCAGAGCAACCATTGCTGCGGCATGGTGAAACCGCTATAAAGTTTGAAACTCAACAGGCGCATGAGTGCCCTTCGCAAGGAAATACGCGATGGCACTCCCTTCAGTTCACATCGGCTGCGGCTATGCAGGCGGCGATGGCAGCTCGCCGATGACAAAGCAAGCCCTCTTCAAGTCTCTGCAGTGGTCAGAAGAACCGGCAGCCGGCGTTCCTACCGCGAAAGGCGCTGTTGATAACCCTCAGATGAAGCCGGTTTTCCGCGTCACAAACGCAGTCGATATTTATCTGAGCGTCGGCAAAACTCCAGATGCAACAATCAGCCCTCGCTATGCTCTCCGAGCAGCTGATGGCCCGCACGACATTTATGTCGAGCCGGGCGACAAGGCCGTGTGGGTGGCCGCATAGATGGTTGGTCTGCAGAGACTACTTTCGGACATGAAGTCTCGTCGCGCCAGTTTGCCGCTTTCCCTCTCCCGTGGAGTTAGGCTGGGAACTCCGGGCGGCGGTGGGGTATCTCCTGTCCTCTCCAATGCAGCGCTTCTTGCTGCGGCAAAAAGTGACCCGCGCATTGCTGTTCTCGGTGCCTCGCGTCAGCGGCAAAATGCGGTGGGTGTCAACTCTACGGTTCGTACCCTAACCACATCAGAAACGGCATGGGCGCAAGCTCTCGATAGGCGTTTCCGATTTGAATATTGGTACGACCCTGACCTTACAACGAACAACTCGTTCAGTATGAACGGTGCCATATTCGCAGAGGATGGAGATCAGTGGTCGGCCAATTGGCGTCGTCTGCCCAAGATTGTCGCGTCACGGTACAACATCGTGATATACGACATGCCTTCGGGCGGCATTCAGTTCCAAGAGCGCAACGTTTACGACCAAGACATTGGCCCAACTCTGACGGCCAATGGCTACTGCAACAATGCCAAGCAGATCATCAACTATCTGATCGCAGGCGGAAAGGCCGTCATTGTCCAGTCTCTTTGGGAGCGAAATACATCAACGGGTGGACCGTGGGGAGTGGGAGCTGGACCGCGTGGACTTATCCCTGCCATCAACACAATCATGGAAGCATGGTGTGCCGAGAACGGTATTCCTTGGATCGATGTCCGCTCCGTCGCAGTAGATCCTGCGTCGGCTGATAAAAACCCGTACTCATGGTTCGTTCGTGACGGCACCCACCATTCTCCAATTGGTGGATATGTTGGGGCCAAGAAACGTGTCGAGGCACTGGCAGCAATTCTTAACGCAGCCCCTGCACCAACAATCGAGACTGGCAACAAAGTGCAAAACTCTGCGTTGGCCGGTGCAGCGGGTAGTGCTACGGGCATCACGGGTGAAGTGGCCACCGGCCTGACAGGCTCTCGTCTTAACGCCTCAACGGCCACGGTTTCCACGCAGATCGTCACGGACGGCAACGGGGTCCGCTGGCAGGAAGTGTCGATTGACACCTCAACAATGACTCCAGACACCGTGGAAGGCGTAAAGTTTGTAGTTGCTCTGGACGCCACGGTTTCCGGCACTTGGTATCAGGCCCGCACCCGCTTCAAAGTTGACGCTTGGAATGGATGGAAGGGTACTCCGGGTTTCAGCGCCAACGTAGGTGTCCAAAGTGCAGCAGTCTTCCCGCCTGTAAATGGTAGCGGTTCGCTAGACACTACCGTAGGGACGAGCGCTGCACCCGGACCGAGCGAAGCTTACGTGATGGAGCCGGTTTCGGCTAACATATTGGCAAGCACTGCCGTGCCTTCCATGAATGTGAGTTGCTTCTTCACTGCTGGCACAGGCATAGGTAAATTCAGGTTTGCAGCTCCTCAGCTTTACCCTGTGACCGATCCTACGTTGTTGATGTACGATACGGCGAACGTGACCGTGCCTGCAATGACGTCGCCTACTGCGATCAGTATCCCCGAAGAAGCGCCGTTCACCCACACCTTCACGGCCTCGAAGCCCGGATACTTCACCCTGGCAGGTGGAGACGCTGCGCTCATCGGTTCTCCCGATGCGCATGGTCGCATGGTGATCGGGGCTAAGGACTTTGAACTTCCGTCAGATGGTGACGGAAACAACGTTTATGCCGCTACCGCTACGTTCCGACCGTATGACCTGCGCGACAGCGTGGTGACTTCTGTATTCAATGTCACCGTCACCAACGTTGATGACGGTCTAACAGATTTGTTTAACGGGGCATCCGGTCAGGATCTCGCGGACTACTCTTCTAATTGGACGCGAGTTGGTGGCGCTGCGGGTGCGATCACTATCCATTCCAACGGAACAGAGGCGATCAATAACCTTGCTGTAGCCAGAACCGCTTACCTATTTGAGCAGCAGGGCGACACTGACGAACAAAGGGTTGTGACCCGCGTACAGACGGTTTCTGTCAAGATGCACCGCTGCTTACGTCTTCTAGACCAAGACAACGCGGTTTATTTCACGGAAAACGGCGGTAATGTTCAGGTAGTTAGGGTTAACGCTGGGGTGTTCACCACTATCGCTACCTTCACGCCTTATAAGTCAATCGCTAGCAACGATGTTATTGGCGCACAGATCCGAAACGATCAACTTGAGGTATGGCAAAACGATGTGCCTTTGGCTTTGGCGAGCGGTTCACGCGCAGTTTCCGGGGCGAATTTCTTAGACGGCGTAAAACGTACTGGTTTGCTCTCTAATACAGCTGGCGGCTCCAGCAACCGAATTCTTGATTACAACAATCGGGTTGCGGCGGCTCATGCGGATCGAGTGGGCCTCAAGGCACTGACGATGACGCCTCCTGTCGGAACAACTGGCATTGCTTACGAGGGCGCACTTTCTAATAGAACACCAGGTGGCTCTATCTCACTCGCCTCTGTGACAAAGGGCGGGGTGACGCAGACCGACTGGATTGCGGATGGAGATTTCATTCGCGGCCCTGTTCTTTTTCCTGGGGAAACCTTCACGGTTAGCGTTAAGGAGAACTACAGCGGAGCGGTCAACGATGGGCGGATCACTGTCTTCACGGTGGCGGGCTCATGAGGCACCAAGTCTATCGGCTCTCAAGCCCTTTGATCCTCAAAGGTATCACCAACAAAGCCGTGGAGCGGGAGTTTATCCGCATCACGGGTGGTATGGGCGGCACGCTGTCAATGCTCACCGGTCATGCTGCCGGTGAGACGCAGTCGCCGTGGACCGCAACCGGCGTGAAATTCCAGGATGGGGGCACTGATTGGCGCGTTGAGCGCTGCACGATGAAGGGGTATCGGACACGTCCGTCACCCGGCAAGGCCTACTGGCAGGGCGATGGGTTCGCCACTGAGCATCCCAATGCACGAATCATCTTTGAGCGCTGTCAGGCTTTTGAAAACGCTGACGGTGGCTTTGACCTCAAAGGCCCGGACTTCTTACTCGATCGCTGCAAGTCTGTTCGAAATGGCAAGAATTACCGCTTGTGGTCAGGCGGTCGCGCCACGACAATCGAAAGCATCGATCCAAAATCCTGCCACTTGCATATCTGCATTTCGGCCCTGCACACCGAACGGCAGGTCATCAAGATAGACCATCTCATCGCTTCTGGAGATAAGCCGCTCCTCTATGTCGAAACGGTCAACGGTGCCATCCCTCCGACGATTATCATCGGCAAGTTGACGCTGACACGTGTTTCGAAGCTGTTACAGGTATCTGGCGCGCAGCCGGACATCTCTTGGCCTTAACGGTCCTATCCTCCCCGGCGACGTCCAACATACAGCGGCGCTTGATTGCACTTAGCTATGAAGTAGCCCCAGCGGGGGCCGATGGACGCTCGATCAAGCTTTTCCGCCAGTCGCCATCGTAGCCAAACGATGGCGCTGGTATTGGTTCACTGAACCAGAAAGCCGTAAACGGCTTCACATCTGGTCCGCTGAACCAGTGGGCCTCGCCATTCCGATCAACGGCCCACCAGCGTGCGTTCTTTGGCGCTTTCTTCCAGTCGATTTCGAACATCGTGGCTCTCCGATAGCTTCCAATTCCTGCTGCCGCAAACTATAACCGAAAAGTCACGTCCGCGCATGAGTGCGGCTTCTCGATAGGAGCCCACACATGCCAATCGTTATCGGACTCGGCGGAGATGCCGAGTGGAACGACCCACTCAACCTGTACGGCGGCAACGCTCCCGGTCTTTCCCCGAAAAACGATAGCCTCGACGCTCCAAAGCCAGTTGAAAGCAAGCGTTCATCATTCCTCGCTGGCATGAATGAGCGGGATAGAACCGATCTGGTCAACACCGTTCTGGCGGAAGCTGCAGGCGAGGGTGATGACGGCATGGCTGGTGTCGCCGCTGTCATCAAGAGCCGATCTGGCCTTCGTGGGCTTTCTCCCGCGGACGTTGTTCGCCAGCCCAAGCAATTTACTGGCTACGAAGCACCTGGCGCAGAGGTTGCCAAATCCTTCAATGATCCGGACGCGCGTGCCAAAGCCGAGCGGATTATCGACGGCGTATTCACCGGCGAGATACCAGACCCTACGGTTGGGCCGGACGGTAAGGGTGCGGATCACTATCACGCGGATAGCGTCAATCCGGACTGGGCGGGCAAGATGCCAGCCACCGCTAAGATCGGCCGTCACCAGTATTACAATTCCAAGGGCGAGCCGCAGGCGCAGGCATCGGCATTCGTGCCGGAGCAAGATCCGCTTGGCCTCTACGGCCCCAAGGGGCAATTCCGTGATCTGCTGAAGGGCGAAGAGAAGCCCGACGCGCCGAACCCCGGAGCGAAGGGACTTGCGCGGCTTGTTCGCGAACCGGACGAGAAGCAGAACAGCGGGGGCGGGAAGCTTAACTTCGTGCATGCCGGTCAAGAAAAGATCGCGCCGCAGTTCGAAGCCATCCTTACCGACACTTCCAAAGCGATGGGCAGAGATTTCACCATCAACTCAGGCTATCGCGCACCCACTCACAGTGTGGAAGCCGCGAAACCCGGTGGCCCGGGCGAACACGCCGACGGCACAGCATCCGATATCTCGATGAAGGGAATGAGCGAGCCGGAGCGTGCCCAGCTGGTGCGTGAACTGTATTCCCGCGGTGCTCGTCGCTTCATCACGTACAAAAACAGCCCCGACATGCTCCACGTCGATCTGAAAGACCAAACCGGCAAGGGTACGCCTTGGTTCATGTTCGACAAATCGAACCGCAATCTGCCAAACGCGCCAGCGTGGTTTCAGGACGTCGCCGCCAATCCCGGCGAGCGGAGCGCCGGTCCAACCGGTCCCGCTGGCAAAGGCATTGTCGTTGATGAGAACTACGCGCCTAGCGATGGGTTGGGCCTCTACGCCGGTTCGGTGAACCCTATGGAAGCAGAGGCAAAGGCTCTGGCGCAGTCGAAGGCCGCGGCAGATGCCGAGGAAGCCAAGCGTCTCGAAAACGAGCGGCTGACGGCTGACGTCAACGCGAGCAATGCCAACGTCGATCAGGCCCTCGCCAAGAGCAACGGGCGCTTAGCCGCCGTCAGTGAAAGCGAAGCGGCGGACTGGCAGAAGAAATGGGACGAAGAGAACCGGTCGACCAACACTTTCAGCGACCTTATCCTCCGCATGGGGACAGGTGCTGCCAACACGAGCCAATCTATCTCCAACCTCAACCGATTGTTGATGAGCAAACTACCTGGTGGCGAGCAAATCAGCGCCACGCTGGATGGGATTGATCGCTGGTGGAGCGGCTCGACACAGGACGAACTGAGAAAAGAGAGCATTGAACGAATGTCGTCAGCGCTTTCGCCCGAGGGCGAAGCAGCGCGTGACAAGAAATGGTGGGACGACGAAAGCAAGACCCTCGGCCCTGCATGGAAAGATCCACGCAGCTATCTTGGCGCTATTGCGGAAAGTGCACCAGCCACCGTTGCGAGCATGTTGCCATCCGGCATTCTGGCGCGCGGCGCATTTTTGTCATCCGTCGCCTCCGGCGCGACGACGCAGGCAGCAGCAGCTACCGCCGCACGCACTGCCACCATTGCAGGCGGTATCACCGAGGGCTTGCTCGGCGGCGCAGACGCGGCTCTATCGGTTAAACAACGCATCAGCGAACTGCCACGCGAGCAGCTTCTTGCATCCGACGCCGTTAAGCAGCTCGTAGACTCCGGCATGTCCGAGCAGCAAGCGATCGATTCGATCAGCGAAGACGCGCAGACACAGGCCCTCCTTACCGCTGGTGTAGTAACCGGTGCGTTCGGCGGCATGGGCGACCGTGCGCTTGCGAAGATCATCGCTGAAGGCGTCGAGGGCGGGATAGCACGGCGCATCGGTGCTGGCGCTGCGCGTGGCATGGTGGGCGAGGGCATCTTTGAAGAAGCTCCGCAGAGCGCTGGCCAGACTATGGCCGAGAACGCCGCGATGCAACGCGTCAATCCCGATCAGCAGATCACAGAAGGTCTTGGTGAAGCTGTTGCATCCGGCGTGGCAACCGGTGGCGCGATGGGTGGCGGCATGGGCGCTGTCGGTGGCGCTGCGAGGCCAAACCGCGCAGGCGGTACCGCGACGCCGGGAGCAGCACCAGTTGCCCCTGAACCAGACAACCGCGGACCGCTTCGTCGCGCAGCCGATCATGCAGAGCAGCAGAACGCTGCGAGAGCCGCTGCCCAGCCAGCCCCGACACCGCAGGATGGCCGCCCACGGCCTACGGCTACCGTTCGCGTCGATGCGGAAGGCGTTGAACCGTTCATGGGGACCGTGGAAAGCTACGAAGGCGACGAGGCCGTTGTTGTCGATAGCGGCAGCGGCGAAGTGTACCAGGTGCCGATTGCCAACATCACAGAGATAGCTCCGCCTATCGGCGACTATCGCTATCCTGAAAAATCCATTGATGCCATGCCGGAGCTCTCCGCAGATCCGGCCATGGAGCCACTGGCGCCGATGTCTGCTCAGGTCACATCGGAAGTCCCGCCACGGTCTGAAGACAAGCCCGCAACCGAGATGCGTCCGAACAGGCCACAGCCCGGCCAGCGGGTCATTGTTGACACGCCGGAAGCTGGTAGGTTCGCTGCTCGCATCGAACGCTATGAGAATGGTGGCGACGAAGCCATCGTGATCGACGATTCCGGAAAGGCGTTCCAAGTGCCCACCCCGGCAATGAACGTCAGCAGCCTCACTCCGGCACAGATCGAGGCGCAGGAGCTCGAGCGCAATCCGCCAATCGAGCGCGAGATCGGCGACGCTGGCCCGAACAGCCGCAAGATCGGAAAACGCACGGTGCTGTTGCCCGACGACAATCATGCTGCGCTATACGATCTCGCTCGCGAGCAGGCCATCGCGAAACGGCTTGGCGGCACGTCTCAGGTTGATATGGCGAGTGTGCTCCCAAGTGAGCGAAAGCGTCTGGCCGATGCCTTCCGCATCAAGGTCGAAGATCTCGCTTCGATGGCTGATGATTACCGGTACCGCGCAGAGCGCGCAGCGCGTGAGGCGAAATCCACGCTGCCAGTGAAGCTACATTCGGTCAACGAACGGATTCTGAAACAGCGGCAATCCGCGAAAGCGAAAGATGCTGCCGAGTTGCCTATCCAGTCCTCTGATGCCGATGCCACCTGGTGGGATGTGGATCTGACGGATCAGGCCCGAAAGGGCATCTTGCAGCAGGCAGGCATTCAGCGCTCCGAGAAGTCCATGTGGAAGGGGCTCACGCCCGCGCTGAAAAAGAAGCTCGTCGATGTCCGTGACGCGCAGAGTGCTGCGAGTGAAGACGTCGAAACGATGTCGGGTGGCTCAGTGCCAGTCACCGATACCGCCGCCCATGAAGCGGCTACATCGCCGACAAACGATTTGCCAGAACCGTCACAGGCACAGAAGGAAGCCGGAAACTATAAGGTTGGCCGATTGAAGCTGGGCGGCTTGGATATCTCGGTCGAGAACCCCGCGGGATCAGAGCGCAAGGGTGTTTCCCAGTCGGGCAAGGCTTGGTCTGTGAAGATGAAGAGCCACTACGGCTACATTCGCGGCACCGTCGGCAAAGACAAAGACCACATCGATGTTTTCGTGCGCCCCGGTACCGAAACGCTCGACGACGCGGCACCGGTGTTTGTGGTGGACCAGCGCGACCCCGCCCGCGGGCGATTTGATGAGCACAAGGTCATGGCTGGCTTCGACAACGAAGCAGAGGCCAAGGCAGCGTATCTCGAAAATTATACCGCAGGCTGGAAAGGCCTCGGCGATATCAGCCAGACGACGATGGGCGAGTTCAAGAACTGGCTCAAATCCGGCAAGACCTCTGAGCCATTCGCCCCGAAATGGTTCTCGTCGCAGGAAAAGGCAGACGCTTACGTTGTTCGCAACAAGATGGGGCAGACCCACAATGTTGTTCAGCGCGGCAAGCGGTTTGAGGTGCAGGAACGGACAAAGGCCGAGGCGACGACTGAGCGAGCCAACCCGAGCACGCCTGATTGGGGTAACCACCCATGGGATGACGTTTGGGGCAGTGATGCGGAGGCTGTCTCAGACGCTTTGAGCCGCATTGCCAGCACCAACGGCGGTGACACCCCGATATCGGATGCAGTCAAGGCGGGCGCGACCGACAAGGCACTGCTCGAGCTCATCGAGGCACGATGGGGCGAGGGCGGTGCGGGCGGACGCCGTTACATGATCGAAACCCGCAAAGGGCCGACGGTTACGATCACTCTCGAGAAGGATAACGGAAATGAGCGCGTTGTCCTAAAGGGGAAGGAACTGGCCGACGCCATCCGCAGCGAGTTCGTGGTTTCGCTCGAGGATATGAAGCGAGAACACGAGGCGCGCGAAAAGGCCCGGTCTACTGAGAAAGTCCAACCCGCCAAAGCGAAGCCAGCGCGCAGCGGCCAACGTCGCGAACTGTATCGAGGAGCGAGCAAGGAGGAAATCGACGCGCTTCGCAATGGCAGTTTCGCTTTCAGACCCGGCCAGACGGGCATCATGTTCACGAGTGATCGTGAAACGGCATCTTACTTTGGAAACGCCAATAAGGGTGAGGCTGTAGCCGTCACCATACCGGCAGATGCCAAAGCCATCAACCGCGGCCAGATCCGTGAAAGCACCCCAGAATGGTACGCCCTCAGAGACGAGGCGTTCAAGGATTTGGAGCCCGGCGCCGATGCCGAAGGTGCGATCAGAAACGAAGCGCTCCGCCAAGGCTATGAGATCGTAACGTACAAGAGCGGAAACGGCGAATATGACGTCGTGGAAGTGCTCGATCCGTCGATTATTGACGTCTCACAAGAACCAAAGGCCGCAACGGCACCTAAACCGACACAAAAGGTGTCACAGAACAAGATCTTCACCGAGGACGCCGCAGCGAAAGCCCGCGAGTTGCTTCGAAAGAAATTCTCGGGCAATACGCTTAACAGCGGCATAGACCCGGAGCTGCTACAGGCCGGGCTCACACTTGCAGGCTATCACATCGAAAAGGGGGCGCGCACCTTTGCGGCATATGCCTCGGCTATGCTGGCGGACCTTGGCGAGGGTTCGCGTCCCTACCTCAAATCATGGTATATGGGGGTCAAATACGACCCTCGCGCATCGGCGTTCGACGGCATGTCCAGCGCGGCTGATGTGGAAGCCACAGACGTCAACGCGCTCAACGGAGCCCCGAATGAACCTGAACAACTGGATCGAGCTGGGGCGTCAGCACTGGAAAGAGTTCCTGCCGAACCGGTACAAGGAACTGAAAGCCGACGGGACACTGGACGAGGCGCTGAAGAGCGCGGCGGAGCAAACGTATATGGAAGCGAACCAGCTCGAGGAAAGCGGGTACAAGCCGGACGAAGCGTGGCAGATGGTCAGGGAGAACTATCTGCTACTGCCGCCAGAGGGAACCGAGCAGCCCCAGAGCGACCAGACGTCGCAAGATCTGATGAAAGCCGCTCGAGCCGGACAGAGAACAGTCGAGATCGAGTAGAAGAAGGCCCGTTTGGGCCAATCCTCCGCGGTTACAAGGGAAAGTGGCGCGACGCGGCCCTTGAGCTTGAACGCCTTAAGACGGGCGATGCTATCGGGGCCCTCTCGCATGCCGACGTGGGTCCGATCGATCTCGTGTGGGGTCAGGAAGGCACCAACCAGCATAACGGTTCCGGACTTGCAAAACTTCTCGCATGGCATCCTGAGGTGCTTGTCGACCTGCAAGGTTTCATTGATGAATTGCGCGTTGATCCGGCGTCGAGAACCGACCGTCGTATTCAGCTTGTCAGTGAAAATGGTCGCGCGGGCGTTAGGCTTGACTACGATGGCGACGCAAAAACATGGCTTCTGACGGCTTACGATACAAAAACACCCCGACGCGCTGACAGAAGTTCACGCCGTCTCAGTGAGATTTGGGCAAGCCGGTCTGCGCTTGCGTCATCGGAGAAAAATGCTGGTAAAAGCGCCAGGTCAGACACCGCTCTTAGTAACCTGTCGGATGCCATCGCTAGCCGACAGACCAGCACAGGGCAAAAGATAGCACCAACCTCCGATAATGTCCATTCGGCAGCCACTCCGGCCCAGCAGCGGCAGGTAGACTATGTTCTTACCGATGCAGACGCGCTCGGCGAGGGCGGTCAGAAGACAAAGTTCAAAAACAACATTGCCGCGATAGAGCTGGTCAAGAAGCTCGAGGAAGAGCAGCGCCCGGCAACACGCGACGAACAGTCCGTGCTTGCCAAGTGGGTGGGCTGGGGCGGTCTGCGCACGGCGTTCCCGCGCGAAGATGGCAGCGTTGCGAAGGGCTGGGAGCGCGAAGCCGCTCAATTGAAAGACCTGCTCACGAAAGAGGAATACAGCGCCGCCGAGTCCTCAACTCGCAACGCTCACTACACCTCGCCTGATATCGTCAACGCAGCATGGAGCATTGCGCAGCGTCTCGGCTTCCAGGGCGGCCAGATCCTCGAGCCTTCCGTTGGTGCGGGCAACTTCCTCGGCTTGATGCCTGGTGAACTGCGCAGCGCGTCGCGGGTGTCTGGTGTCGAGCTCGACCGCATCACTGGCTTGATTGCCAAGAACCTCTATCCCAACGCCAACATTCAGGCGCCGATGGGCTTCGAGAAACTGACTCTGCCCAACGACTATTTTGATCTGGCGATAGGCAATCCGCCTTTCGGGTCTGAAAAGCTCTACGATAAGGAGCGCAGCCACCTCAACAAGCTGTCGATCCATAACTTTTTCTTCGCCAAGGCCATCGAGACGCTACGTCCCGGTGGCGTGCTGGCCATGGTGGTTACAAACCGATTTCTCGACGGGCAGTCCGCGGCGGCGCGAAACCTCATTTACGCTAAGGCTGATTTCATCGGGGCGATCAGGCTTCCGAACAACGCCTTCCTCAAGAACGCTGGTACCGAGGTCACGACAGATATCGTGCTGTTGCAGCGCCGGGCAGCCGGTGAAGCCCCCAAGTCGAGTGAATGGCTCGAGGTGAAGGATTATCGCGGCAAGGATGGCAACGTTGTCCCGTTGAACGCCTATTTCGCCAAAAACCCAGAGATGATGCTGGGCGACTTCGGCGCATACGGCACGATGTACGGCCCGGACGAACCGGCATTGGTGGCCCGTGGTGGGCAGAACACGCCGGCAGAGCTCGCCAAGGCAATCGAGAAGCTGCCGCAGAACATCATGGGTGAACCCGTCGCTGCGAGGGTGACAGAAACTGTCACCGTCCCTGAAACGGTCAATGATGTTCAAGTCGGCACCATGTTCGCCGCACCCGACGGCACGATCCATATCAGGGAGCAGGATCACATCGGCGAAGCGCGGTCGAAAGCGGTTGCGTTCCCCAACGACACTGCGAAAGAACGTGTTTCCGGCATGGTCAGGGTCAGAGATGCCTTTGCGCGCCTGCGACGTGCCCAGATCAGCGATACGGCAAAGCCTGAGCAAGTCGAGAACCTGCGAAAGAGGTTGAACACTTTCTACGATGCCTTTGTAAACAAACATGGTCCTATCAATTCAGACGCAAACAAGCGCCTGTTTCGTGATGATCCGACATGGCCGCAAATCAGTGCGCTCGAGCAGAAATTCGATAAGGGCCTGAGTGCTGCCGTGGCGAAGAAGACGGGCGAAAAGGCGCGTCCAGCCACGGCAGAGAAAGCCGCGATCTTCACCCGTCGCACTCAGCAGCCATACCAGCGTCCAACCAGTGCTGCGACGGCAAAGGACGCTCTCGCAACCGTCCTGAACGATTACGGTCGCATCAACCTCGAAGCAATGTCCCGGCTGTATGGAAAATCAGCGGAAGCCATCGTCGATGAGCTCGGCCCGTTGGTCTATCGCACACCCACAGGCGCATATGAAACGGCAGATCAGTATCTCTCCGGCAATGTGAAGCAGAAGCTCGCAGAGGCCGAACGTGCATCTGAACAAGATCCTGAGTTTCGCCGCAACGTGAATGCGCTGCGCGACGTCATCCCGGCAGATATTGAAGCGATCGACATCGATGTGAAGCCCGGTGCGCCGTGGCTGCCAGCGAAACACGTCGAGGATTTCGTCTCCCATATCACTCAGGCATCCATCGCGCCTCGAGCCTTCTATTCCGCCGCCAACGCGAAATGGGATCTGACGGTACCGCAAGTGACGCCAGCGGCTCAGACCCAGTGGGGAACGGATCGCGCGGCGGTCGGTACCGTGCTGAGTGCCGTGATGAACGGCCAGTCCATCACGATTCATGATCGGACCAGCGACGGTAAGTCTGTGGTCAATCAGGCCGCCACGGATGCAGCGAATGAAAAGGCTGAACGGGTTAAGGCCGAGTGGCGCAAGTGGCTGTGGCAAGACGACGCCCGTCGCGACCAGCTGTCACGGCTTTACAACGACACGTTCAACACTGACGTCATGCAGCAGTTTGACGGGTCGCACCTCACGCTGCCGGGCAAGGTCAGTGATGACATCATCGACCTGCGGCCAAGCCAGAAGAATTTCATCTGGCGCACCTTGCAGAGCGGTACCGCCCTCGCAGACCATACCGTGGGCGCGGGTAAGACATTTGCGGCCATCGCATCCATTATGGAGAAGAGACGCACCGGGCAGGCTCGCAAGCCCATGCTCGTCGTGCCTAACCACCTGGTGGGCCAGTGGGCCGCCGACTTCGTCCGCCTCTATCCCGGCGCCAAGGTTCTAGCCGCGACAAAACAGGATTTCGAGAAGGATCGCCGCAAGCGTCTTTTCGCCCGCATCGCAACGGGCGACTGGGACGCCGTCATCGTCGCGCACTCGTCGTTCGGCAGGATCGGTATCGATCCAAACTATGAGGCGCAGTTCATCCAGCAGCAAATGGACGATCTGGAAGCTTCCATGGCCGAGGTGCGCCGTGAGACTGGTCAGAAGAGCCGCAACGTCGCGCAGCTCACAAAATGGCGCGACGGTCTGAAAACGAAGATGGAGCGTTTGCTCGATTCCGGGCGGAAGGATGACGGGCTGACGTTCGACGAGCTGGGCGTGGATGCCCTCTATGTCGACGAAGCTCACGAGTTCAAGAACCTTGCTTATTCCACATCGATGCAGCGGGTGGCCGGTCTTGGCAATATGGCCGGAAGCCAGAAGGCGGCGGACCTCTATATGAAGTCCCGTTTCGTGCTGGAAAAGACGGGCGGCAACAACCTTGTATTCCTGTCAGGTACGCCTCTGTCAAACACCATGGCCGAAATGTTCACCGTCCAGCGTTACCTCGACGAGAAAGCGCTGCGCGCGATGGGCGTTGCTCACTTCGATGCGTGGGCACGCGTCTTCGGCGAAGTCGTGACGGACTGGGAACTGTCGCCATCGGGCCAGTACAAGTTGAATAGCCGGTTCGCCAAGTTCGTCAACGTCCCTGAACTGATGCAGAGGTACCGCAGCTTCGCCGACGTCATCACCAATGATGACATCATCGCCCAGTTGGCAGCGCAGGGTAAGAAATTCCCATTGCCGAAGGTGAAGGGTGGTAAGCCGACAAACGTCGTGGTCGAGCGTTCCCCCGATCAGGCGTCATTCATCGGCGAGGGCAAGTCCGACGATAACGGAAACCTCGAGTTCCCTCGCGGCTCTCTGGTCTGGCGCGCCGAGAACCTGCCGAAGAAGGCCGAAAAGGGTCAGGACAACATGCTGAAGGTCATGTCCGACGCCCGCAAGGCGGCGCTCGACATGCGCCTGATCGACCCTTCCTACGGCGACTATCGCAAGTCCAAGGTCCACCGTGCAGCAAATGAGATGAAGCGGATCTATGATGCATGGTCGGATCAGCGCGGCACCCAGCTCGTGTTCATCGACCTGTCCACGCCAAAGAAAGCCCAGGCAGCCGAGGCGGCGCGCTTCCGCGACTTGATGGAACGCGCCGACAATGGCGATGAGGCTGCTATCGAGGCACTGGACAAGGTTTCTCCCGACGATCTGCTCGCGCTCGAAAGCACGTTCTCAGTCTATGATGACCTGAAGCAAAAGCTTATCGACCGGGGCATACCCGAGAGCGAAATTGCGTTCATCCACGACGCCAATACCGAGTCGCAGAAAGAGGAGTTGTTCGGCAAGGTCCGTTCCGGCCGCATCCGCTTGCTGTTCGGTTCCACGGCGAAAATGGGCGCTGGTACCAACGTCCAGAACCGTCTGGTGGCGCTTCATCACCTCGACGCCCCATGGCGTCCGTCTGACCTCGAGCAGCGCGATGGGCGCGGCATCAGGCAGGGCAATGAGCTGTATGGCGAAGATCCCGACGGCTTCGAGATCGAGATCCTACGGTACGCTACCAAAAACACGCTGGACGCTCGTCAGTGGCAGACCATCGAAGCCAAGGCCCGTTTCATTCAGCAGGTCCGCAAGGGTGATATGAAAACCCGCGAGATCGAGGACATCGCAGGCGAGGCGGCAAATGCCGCCGAGATGAAGGCTGCTGCGTCTGGCAATCCTCTCATTCTCGAGGAGATGGACACCCGGCGCAAACTGCGCCAGCTCGAGGGCCAGTCCGTCGAACATGATCGCGAGCAGCATCGCATCAAGGCCAAGATCAAGTCTCTGACCGAAGAAGCCGCCGCCATCGAAAAAGCACTTCCTCTGGTGCAATCGGATGCCGCTATGGCCGCCGCCGCACCGGCAGAATTCGCCGGTACCATCGGTGGCGAAACATTCGACAAGCGCAAAGAGTTCGGTGCCGCCATAGTCGCAGCGATGCGCAAAGAACTGATCGACAAGGAAGGTGTACGCGATCTCGGCGAATACGCCGGTTTCAAGATCGGTATCGATCCGATGGGCTACGGTAGGGCGTTCCACGTCACCATCATGGGCAAGAAGGAATATTCCATTCCTGTCGACGATGCGTCCGACGTTGACGCGGCTGGTCTGGCGACACGCATCGCAAACACCGTGAAGCGCATCGCCAATCAGCCCGAGTTTGACCGCAGCCGCGCAGCGGAAATCAAGGGCCAAACCCCAGCGCTTGAACGTCAGATCGGGGAGTGGGCCGGTGCGCAGGAACTGGCAGACACGTCGGCGCGTCACAATCGCCTGCTCGATGCGCTGAAACCGAAGCCGAAAAGCGCTGCGCCGGTGGCCGCAGTCGCCAACGTCGACGAGTTCGACGCACCCATAGAGAACAAGCGTCCAGATCCTGTCGTCGTAGGAACTGCAAACGATCTTCAGACCGTCGGCATTCCGAAAGCCCCGGTAGGCAAAGCGATATTCAGATGGGCGAAGGACACTGTCTTGCGTTTCGGCAAGACCGGGCATGAGTACCTGATGGCCGTAGATGATGATGGCTCTGTCATTGAGTTCGGTACGGCCAAGAAAAAGGCCGCTACCGGCATCAATAACAAGCTGCTTGGGGCATTGATGAACCCGGATCGCCGCGTCGTTGTATTCCACAACCATCCCAGCAACGGCCCGCTTAGCGTGACCGATATCGCAATGCTGGCGATGCCTGGTCTGCATTCTGTCTGGGCTTTTGGGGCCAACGGAGCGGAAATGCGTGGATCTCTCACTCCAGACGCCGAGGCGGCTGTGTCGTCAGCTAGCAGCCCTGATGCACTCGTCGCCGAATGGCGTCGCGAGATGACCGATGCACACGAAGCCGTTGATGCCTTCCTGCGGCCACTCGTCGAGCGCGGCACGCTGGACGTCGCCGAAGGTAATTCTGCCTACCTCTATGCACCGTCGATAATCGCCCAAAAGGCTGGTCTTATCGACATTTCCTCAAATACAAACTATGATGTTTCCGCCATCGAGGGCTTGGACGCTAAGCTCGATAAATTGGCGGTCGCGCTCAAGGGACTTATCAGCGATGGCACAGCAGGCGACGACAATCAGAGGGTTTCACGACGATCCGCCCGCGACATTCGACACGTTGCAGAAGTGGAAGGATTGGCAAGCGTCGGTCAGCCAGTGGTCAGCGCGAGACCCGGAACGACAGGCCTATCTGAAACAAGCTCGCCAGATTATCAGGGAAAAGAGCGCGGAGCAGAAAAGCGAAGCGCCAACGCCAAGCGAGTAACCACGGACCGCATCGTTGAGGACTTGCGCGGCAAGCTCACCGACATCCAGCCTGCTCTACTCAAAACCATCCCGCTCAACTATTTCAGCGAACTGGCACGGTCCAACATGACCGCCGTCGGCGACTATTTGCGCGTCAAGCGGTCGATGGACGCGTTCAGGGGCACCAAGCACGCCGAGGCCGATGCTTTGGCGCAGGACTGGCTGAAATACACCCGGCTGGGCTTTGCCGGTAAAGACAAGGCAAAGGCGCAGGCTCTTGCTGATCTGATGCATGACGCCACCTTGGCCGGTATCGACCCATCCAGTACCGACGAGGAAACAAAGGCTAAGCCGGGGTATGGTGCGTTGCGTAAGCGATACCTGGCTATGCCGCCAAAAGGACAAGCGCTCTTCAACAACGTCAGCAGCGCCTATGGAAAACAGGCTGACGAGCTTGACGAAATCCTCCTGGACAACGTTCGGAAGGCGCAGGAGATCGCGCAGCGCAACGCCGAGGATCGTTACAAGCGGACGATGCAGAAGATCAAGGACGCAAGGCTCTCGGGGCTCGATAAGAAGAACGCCGAGGAAGATGCGACCAGCGCTTACAAGGCAGAGACGACGAAGTCACGCTGGGCCGCCAAAGCTCGGTTGACGAAGATGCGCATCGCCTTTGAAAACAGCCGCGTTGAGGCTCCTTACTTCCCGCTGGGCCGTTTCGGTCGGTACTTTGTGACCGTAAGAGACATCGATGGCGCGGTGCATAGCTTCTCCAAACATGAGACCGCTGCCGAACGTGACCGTATGGCCCGTGAGATGCGCCAAGACTATCCAGCCGGCAAGGTTGAGGTGGGCGTGATGGAGGCTGGTGGAGACATGCGCAAGGCCATGGACCCGCGCATCGTTGCCGAGATTGAAGAGATCCTCGGCGGCTCCAACGTCGGCGGCGACGTGATGGACCAGATCTGGCAGCGTTATCTCGAATCGATGCCGGACCTCTCCGCCCGGAAGCGCTTCATTCACCGTAAGGGCACCGTTGGCTTTACTCAGGATGCCCTGCGCGTGTTCTCCTCCCACATGTTCCATGCCGCTCACCAGATGGCACGATTGAAGTACGGGCTCGAGCTTCAGGAGCTCGTCAACAAGACTGCTGATCAGGCAAAGGAAGCTGATGATCAGACGCGGGCTATGACGCTCGCCAATGAACTGTCTAACCGCCACAACTGGGTGATGAACCCAACGGGCAGTAAAGTTGCTCAGACCATGACCAGCACAGCGTTCGTCTGGTATCTGGCCGCATCTCCCGGTGCCGCATTGGTCAACATGACACAAACTGTCATGCTCGGCCTGCCGGTGCTTAGCGCCAAGTTCGGTGGATTTGGAAAGGCAGCGTCCGCGCTGGGCAAAGCCTCGGCGGATTCGCTGGCTGGGAAAGGCACGGTTATCAGTGACCGGCTCACCGGCGACGAAAAGAAGGCAATGGACGCCTTCTACGAATCCGGATTGATCGACCGCACCCAGAGCCACGATCTGGCAGGCGTGGGCGAGACGGGCGTTGAATACACGCCACTGCGGGCCAAGGTCATGGAGAAAATCTCGTGGGCTTTCCACCGCGCCGAGGTTTGGAACCGTGAGGTTACGGCTTTGGCCGCCTATCGCATGGCACGCGACAGCGGGCAGAACACGTCCGAAGCCATCGATACGGCTCATGATCTGACGTGGAAAACCCACTTTGATTACTCAAACAGCTCGCGACCAGCGGTCCTGCAGAACGACTTCGCCAAGGTGGCGCTCGTTTTCCGCCAGCACAATATCAACATGCTCTACCGCGTCATTCGAGACATCCACCAGTCGATGAAGGGCGAGACAGCGCAGGCCCGCAAGGAAGCGCGCTACCAGCTCGCAGGCGTGTTGGGCATGATGACGGCAATGGCGGGTGTGACCGGCACCATGGGTTTCAGCTTGGCAATGATGATCGCCGGAATGATGTTTGGCGATGACGACGATCCGATGGCGTTCGAAGATCAATTCAAGGCTGATGTCGTCGATATCCTCGGGCCCCAGCTGGGTGGCATCCTGCTCAACGGCGCACCTGGTCACTACCTAGGGATCGATCTTTCATCGCGCATCGGCATGCCGGATCTGTGGTTCCGGTCTCCAACCCGCGAGTTGCAGGGCAAGGACGAGTATCAGTATTGGTTGGCGCAAAGCCTTGGCGCTACTGTCAGCCTCGGCGAGCAGCTCTATACCGGCTTCCGCGTTATGACCGACGATGGTGACATAGCCCGCGGCATCGAGATGATGGCGCCGAAAGCGATACGCGATCTGATGAAAGCCTATCGATATTCGCAGGAAGGCCTCTCCACCATCGGCAAAGACCAGATACTGGCAAAGGATCAGATCGACGCGACCGATATCGCCGCACAGGCGCTCGGCTTCACGCCGGCGAAAGTGTCAGAGACTTGGGAGCGCAACAGCGCGCTGAAGAACGCTGAAACCTCCGTTAAGCGGAAGCGCCAGCGGCTCATCAACAAATGGGCAATGGCGACGATGGCAGGCGACAAGGAAACCGCCACAGAGGCGTTGGACGGCATCAAGAAGTTCAACGCGGTTCGCATCCATGCCGCGTTCCCGATCAAGCAAGAGACGCTGAAGCGCTCGATCCAGACGCGGACGAAGAATGCGGCGAAACGCGAAGACGGCGTGTTGATTGGGAATAAGGCGCTCGGAACGCAGCTCAGAGAGAAGATGGCCGAACCGATCTATCGGTAGGCTCCGAGCTCAAACTCAAAGCGAAAGGCCCGCATTACGCGGGCCTTTGTTTTAAGGGTTCAATCCATAAGACTGTTGCCGGGCTCGCAGCGCCTCTTGCACTACCTTGGGCCATTGCCACTCAGGCACTCCCGCCTCGTGCAGCCCTGTTGCGACCTCTTCTACCGACGCCCCACCCTCAAGGGCGGCATTAGCCTTGCTAACAGCCTGATCCTGTGAGGGCGCTACAACTCCGGGGGCATCCGATGTGGGTCTGCTTTTCAGATCCTCTATCCGCCTGCGAACGCTATCTTGAGCGCGGGCGGGGACGCCTGGTATTGGAGCCTCTCTCGGCGTCGCGGTTCTCGCATTGTCATCCTTCTGCCGCCGCTCGGGCTGCGATGGGGCAGGGCTTGGAGAGGCCGTCTGAACCTGTTTGCCGGTAACGGTATCGACCAGCACTTTCTTTTCAGGACGCACAGGAGCAGCTTGGCCTGCTAGGCCTGGCTGGCCGCTTATCAGCTCGAGCTCGTCGGCAACAAGTTTCTCTTTTTCCTCGGGAGACATGTCGTCGAACTTCTTCTCATCGCCAGCCAATCCGCCATCAAACCGCTTGCGCAATGACTTGATCGCATCGCCGCGATGTCTGGTGTCCCCAACGCCGTACTGCTTATCGATTTTCTTTTTCTGCTCGTACGTACGCATCTCGCCGGCTTCTTTTTCGGTAGCGGCCCGCGCTGCGATTTGGCTGTTCCATGCGGCTTCAGGATTGCCGAAAGTAGCGATCAGCTTTGGCAGGTCAGCGGTTTGAATATCCTGCTGCACCTCTTTGCCGTCGGGCATCTTCAGCGAGATGCGGAAGCCACGCGGCTTACCGTCAGGTGTTAGAATGGGCTCCTGCCCAAGAACCTCATAGCCATTGTCGATGTAGCCCTTGATCTTTCCCGCCTGCATGACATCGGCAAGAGCGCCAGCGCTGTCGCCGGTCTGCGCCTTCACCAGCGCGCCGGAGAACAGCTTGGCACCTGTCTTTGCGTCCTCGCTGTCGCCCCACTCCTGAACGCGCTTGGCGTTGTCCATGTCACCATTAGCGAGATAGGTATTTTTCAGCTTCGGAACGGCGTATGTGCTCCAAAACTGGTCGAAGTTGTCCGGCTTCTGCGTCCCGGCCGCCACCTGAGTATCGAATGTCGAGCGGGCGTCTTTGTTGATCTGGTCGACAGCGTTGCGTTGGTCGAGCGATCGATTGTATTCGACGTCCTGCCGTTCCTGTAGCACCGTCTTCCGCTTGCGATCATCCATCGAATCGCGGGCTCTCATGCCACCGGTGAATCCGTCCATGAAGCCGCCAAGGCCAATTGCCAAACTCATGCTGCATTCTCCTGTTGTGCGACCTGTGGAACTGATGGCTTGCGCTTGGTCGGGCTAACCCCGCCTAACCCAATCGCCTCGATGGTGGCATCGAGCTTCTTGTCCATGTCCTGAACGGCTTTCATCGTGATGCCGAGGGCGTCCTGAACCGGTATGGTGTGGCCATCACCGCGCCCGGTCTCCCGTTGGAAATCCTGCGCGTAGGTTCCGACATGGCGGCCTTCGTCCGCCACGCCCTCCTTATAGTCCCATTCCTCAATGGGCATGGCCTTCAGCGCTTCCAAAGCCTCGCCGTCCGGGATTTCCTCTTTGTTTTCCTTCAACTCCTCGTCGGAGAAGATGAGGCCCGCAGCGCCTCCGAGGAAGCTGCCGATGCCAGCAGCGCTCTGCGCGTTGGCTTGCTGCTGCGCCTTCCATCCGTCGAGCTGCAAGCCATACTGTTGGTTCAAGGTATTGGCCTGTCCAGCATAGCCCTGCATCGCGCCGCTGAAGCCGGAATTCATGATAGTGCTGGCGGCGAGGGACTGCCCATTCGTCGCCTGATTGCCTGAGAGGGCCGTACCGCTGGCCGCCACACTGCCACCGGCACCAGCCGCGGCCTGCGCGGGCAGTCCTCGCCCGAGGTTGGCGACGTCCGCCTTGAGCGCTAGGCCTTTATCTCGGACACCTTGTCGCGCCGCGTTCGACGCGCCAGCCTCGGCCAATGTCACGCCGAGGTCGCCCGCCGCCTGGACGCCGGTAAACCTGCCGCTACCTGGTGTGACACCCATCGACGCGTTCGCCCGCTCGGTGGCAGCACGGTTCGTAGCCGCTGCTGACTGGACGTCGGCTCGCGCTTCCGCCGCGGCTTCGGATTGACGCGCGTCGGTCGCATAGTTGGTCGCTTCTTTTATGAAGTCGTCTTCAATCGGCTTATAGACGCTCTCATAGCGCTCGCGATCCTTTTTGGCCCAGCCTGCCTGATCTGTCGCAAGGCCTAACTGCTGCTCTGTCACCTTCGTCGTGAGAGCATCTAGTTCCTTTTGGCGGACTTGGGAGACGGCGAACGCATCAGTGGCAAATTCAAGCCACTTTTCGCCGGTCTCCGCTTGTTTAAGCGCGGCGGCTCCGATCTGTGGATCTGGCGCTGGTGCGGAGTTGCTGCTTTTGCCCATGGTGCTGCCTTTAAAATAGGGGTCAGCACTCATGCGCGTTGGATCAGTTATATAGCTGCGCGGCCTGTTTTTCCAGCGAAGCGTTCAGGGAGCCATCGGCATTCTTCACGAAGCATACCGTAAACGATCAAGTCCTCTCCGTCGTCGCCAGCTCTGCGCATCAACCCTTCGCGCTGGAACCCAAAATGCTCGTTAAAACGAATGGCATCGGCGTTGTTGACCGACACAAAAGAATTGAGGCGAGGGTACCCGAGCTGCAGGAACGGGTAGCAGAAAACTTTGATTATCAGCTCTCGGGTGATCCATCGACGGGTGCCATTCGATACGACGGACACCCAGCAGCCGCGCGTGGTGAAGGCGTCGAAAACTACTACACCGTCAATGTCATGCGCAGACCTGATCGCGATGGCTTTAGCATCGTCGCGGAAGCTTAGCTTTCCGCGCTGCGCAGCCAAAGCCACCAACTCGTCATTCGGGCCATAGATGACCTCTTTCGTCATCGAATGATCTTCTTCTGGATAGAAATAGCTATCGAGTTAAGCCGGTTTGAAATCTCGGTGATGTCTTTGAGCAGTGAGTTGAAGTCTCCCATCGTGGGCGCGGCTGTAAGCGTTTGGGTTTTCACCTGAGCGAGCTGCAGTAGCTCTTTGATGTCCTCGATCCGAACCGCTGCTTTATCTCTCGCGCCAGCACGAGAGCCGTCGAGGATTTCCACCTTTTCTACGATTTGCTGTGGCGATGTCATCGTTAACCCCGGAGCTCGCTGACGGCAGTGGCGAGCGAAATGCTGCCAATTGGCAGGTTGGACTGAACGGCGATCTCCCAGCACCGAGCATTCTTCGCGGGGAGGCGACATACCTCACCGATCTTATTCGCCGTGCCGATGAGTTTTCCATCCGCAAAAACGCTGATGTTTGCGGCGAGGGGTAGAGGCAAAGGCAACATTGCGTCGCCATTCAAAGCCATCGAGCCCAAGGCATGTTCGTTAACGGCGGACTGAAGGTTGCCTGATGCGAATGTGGCAGCATTGATCGCGATGATCCGCGCTCGCTCCTCTGCGATCCTATCCGCTGCCGTCGTATCGGTTATTGAACCTTGGTCCACCAGTAGTGCGCCGAATGTGCCAGGGCGAGGTAACCAATACTCCTTGGACTTCCAAGAGTAGCTCTCGGGGAACCCTGCCGGGTCATCAAACCTGTAGACGTTCATATCGCCGGATCGCTTGAAAAACAGCGCCGACGATTCGATCTCAAAATACAGCGCATCAGCGGTCTCACCGGATCGCGCGAGAAACGGTGCCGCGTTGACATTGATGAACAATGCGCCAGCGTCGCGCGCTCCTGCGGAATTGGTTGTGTCATAGAACAGTAAATAGATGTTGCCGTGTTGGGCTCCGATAGCAGTCTGGGGAGAAAGGGCTTGCCAGTCGTCTCGCCGGAAAAGTTGCTCTGTCACCAGGCTAACTTCGCCCGACGCTCTCACCGAAATGAGCCCGTCATTGCTTGGGTAGCAAATGGCAAACCCGAGATCGACGATTGCGCGCGCGTTGATGCAAGGGAAATTCGCCTCGAGCTTTACGCTCTGCATCGAATCGGGATGCGACCCGCTCATCATGTATGGATTGGCTTTGGTCATCACCACGAGCACAGAGCCAATGGAGGCAAGGCCGACAACGTCGCTGTCGCAGGTCATAACGTATTTCTCAGGCCATGTGTGTGGCCGCCATGGTTCGGCGAAGTAGACGTCCCGGCCAATAAACGCTGCCATCATGCCGTTCGGCATCGAGGTAATACCGGTCAGCGTGTCCGGGGGCTCGTCCCAGCCAGCAGAAGGCAAGGCTTCTTGAAAGGCATCAACGGCGACGGTGTCGACGAAGTTCGCCGCGCTGGCTGCCCGTTCTGCGATTAGGTACAGATAAGTTCCGCTCGATCCTGTCTGTGACCGGTAGATGCGCTGTAGGGTGATAGCGCGGCCTGCAGGCGGGCCCGCTAAGCCGCTCAGGGTCACGGTCTGACCCGGCTTCCAATCGACAATCACAGAGCCGGGAGACGGTGCGGTTTCTTCACCAAAGCTTGTGACGTAGGTGTAGACATAGGTTCGGCTTTGGACGTCTCCAGTACCGGTGCCGCTCACAGCGGCGACAACCGCCGCGGCGGGGCGCTGTACCTTCAACGGATAGGTCACACCGCCGACGCGCATCTTCGGTACGCCATCGCCGGTGAAATAGAGACGGTCCTGCGCGACAGGGCCGGGAACGGCATCAATCACGCCCGGCCACGACAGCCATGTGTTTTGGTGGCGGTAGATTGTTTTGCCGTTCGCAGAAACCGTTTCGCCCGTTAGCAGGGAACCATTTATGGGCGTCAGCCCTCCATCATCGAGGCGGACCCCAATGGCTTCGGTCGCCGCCGTTTCGGGTAGCAGACGTGGAAGTATCAGGGGCTTCTCGCCTGCAAATGCTGAGATCACAATTTTCGCCAACAAAAAGCTCCTGGGGTGCGGGTACGCTAAGCAACCATCGCCTTGATCCACAATTCATCGACCTTTGCCGGGGTCAGATCGAGCGCTTGTGCGATCAGAAGCAAGGTAGGATGTTCTCGCTCAAACGTCTGGGCATCCTGCCACTCAATCTGCGCTTCGTCCTTCTGCATCCCTTCGGGCATGCTGGCGATTAGAGCCTCGACACTCGCGAGAGAAATGCCGTTGCGTACAAGCGTCAAGCGCAACTGGCGACGGGTGACAGGCGTCATCACCGCTGGTACAGGCTCCGGCTCAACATATATCCATCCGCCGTTCACAGGCTTATAATTAGTCCCGGGCTTTAACGGGTATTCGATAGTGCCCTCCGGGTACGATTCGAGAATTTCCTCGGAAGGCTCATTGGTAGTCTGCCAATATCCACGATCCGGGTGATAGAAGCCGAATTCACTCATCGCATTTCCTTCCAAGAATTGATGACCCCACCGATAACCCGGTAATAGTTTCCGGGCGGGATTTCGTAAGGACCATTTGCAACCATACTTGTGGACGTCCCGCCGCTAGTGGCATCGTAAATTGGATATCCAAGTTGCAAAAAAGTCGTGCCGTTTGTGGAGACCTCAAAACTCGTACCATACGAAGTGTATACGGCCACGGCTATCGTCCGGCCTGTGGTATTTTGGTAAACGGTCCCCAAAGAGCGAGAAGCCGCCACGTCTTGCCAAGATTGAGCTACGCCCAGGCTAGGAGGCACATTAGCCGCGATGGCTTCCTTGACAGCCTTGGCATCGGGGAACTTGTTCTCGGTTGCGGCTGTGATGTCTGCGGCGGTGGCTTTGTTGCCAAGGCGAATGTTGTTGATAGTTGTAACGCCGGTCAGCCGCGAGATGTAGAGGGGGTTGAACAGGAATGTGCCATCATTCGCGAACGTGTTGAGTTGGAAGTCCTGCGCAGGGTTAAGACTTATGTCGAAAGCGGGTAGGTTGCCACGAAGCCACCTGAGAATACTGAAGTTTCCGGGGTTCTCTTTGACAACGAAAGTCGGGGCGAGGACTTCATTTAAAAATGTCGCGTTGCCTCTGACGTCGATGCCTTTGAGGGCTATTAACTGCTCTGCGAGGGTCATCTTACCGGACTGGCGGTTGATACTCAGGATGCCGCCATTCCAATTTCCGTCGTCGGCGTACTTCCCCATATTGAAGGTGCCTAAGCTGTCAACGAAAATTGAGAATCGGGACACGCCCCCCTTTTGGAACATTAGAACCTGATCTTGATTATCGAGGCCGTTAATCGCGAACGTCGGAACGGTGACGCCGCCCGTGAATACCTCGCCACCTTTGTTGGCCTTTCCGGAGTTGAGCGCTGCATAATCATCTACAATCGACCCAATTGTCTCAGCGGTCACTCGCACATCGATGCGTGACCCAGCAGCGAACGCCTTTGCCGTGGTTCCTTCCTGAGCCCGAACTATTGTCAGGGTTGAGCCCGCACGGGCAGTGACCCGCACGATCTCCATATTGTTCGATGGGTCGATGATCGTTGCCGGATGCCAATCACCAGCTCCCAGGACTGGAAACTTGCCCGCATCTCCGCCTTGAACAGAAAGCGTCGTAGCGCCCGACGTAATCGATGCCGGCAGCGTCGAGACAGCGTTGTTAGTTAGCTTGAGAGCCATCAGCGGCACTCCCTGATTTTCAGATTAAAACAGAATTGTTTGGTGCGGCCTTCAAGCGTGACTATCGTCACCGAGACATTGCCGTTTTCGCCATCAAGCCCGCCTGATATCCAGACCTTTGCGGCAGTGTCGGAATAGTCTGTGCGGTCGATCAGGGCGGTCGCATCGTCGATGATGCTCAGCGCTGACGTGATCCTGTCTCCAGGAGGAAGCCAGCGCACGAAATCGACGTCGTAATCGAGCACATCGGCGGGTTGTTTTGTCATGACATCGCTCACGGCATTACCCCCACGCCACGCGGCACCATCATTTGATTTCTTGCCGCAGGTACGCTCATTCGACGTGTCTCAGGTTGCACAAGCGAGTGACGAGGGCGCTCAAGCTTCATAATTCGGTTCTGCTCGGTGCGATGGATAAAGCGCCACGACAGCAGCGCGCCAGCGTTCAAGCGGATATCTGTGGAGCCAATTGGCGCGACGCGGCGAACAAGCTTTGACGTAGCCGTGACGCTGACCTGAGAAGCCATCTGAGGCGTGACGCGACGGACCAACTTAGCGGATGGCAAGACAGCGATGGTCATTATCGAAGCGGCAGAGCGTCGCGCTGTCAGCAGCGACGCGCCTGGTACCGCGATAACAGCAAATGCAGCGGAAACAATGCGCCGAGTGAGAGACAGTGTTGGAGCCACCGATACGTTCACAACGGCGGCACAGTCCACGAGGAATGTTCCCTCGTTGATAGGCAGCGCGTTAATCTCTGAGCCATTGATTGAACCGCGACTATCCATCAAGTCACCGTCACATCGAGGTCGCCGGCGTGGATGATGCACTCGTCAGTGGGGTTGAGGGTTTTGTTTGCTGTCAGCGGGCCTTGGAAGATCATGTTGCCGCCAGCCGCAGCATCCCAAAGCGCGAAGTGCGTTATAGTGAGGGGTGCCGCGCCGTTGTGGGCCGGATAGAGCAGCTCTTTCGAGTTTTCTGTAGCTTTGCCTCCCGCTGCCGAAAATCCCGTTGCGACGGCTGCGCCCTGTGCGGCGTCGAGACGCACGTAAGCAGGCCAAGCGGCTACCGTGGCCTCAGATGCCCCAGTTGCGCCGGGATCTGCTGTATGGAGCGAAACATAGATCCGGGCAGGCGCGGCAAAAGCAACGCCGCGCAGAAATAGGTTCAAAAGCGCGTTGGCGGCGTAAGTGCTGGCAGGCATTAAAAATAGCTCCCTTTTGTGCGTGGGCGCGCACCTTGCTGGCCTTTGGCAACCTTCATCGGCAGTTTGTCGAGAAAGTCGTTGAACTCGCCCTGCAGGACGGTTCCCATCTGGGGGTTAGGACCACCATCATCCGTCGGAAGCATGAGAACGCGAGCCGCTGCACCCTTGCCGATTTCGGTGCCGTATTTGTCGACGAGAAAATCAGGGAGTGTGGTCGCGGTGCGGGACGGTTTGAGGATGAAACGAACCGATAGCTTCCCGGTGTTGGGTGGGACTACTTGGATCGTTCCTGGCTTGATTTGGGTGATGTACCGCGACGTCGCGCCCGAATCGTTCGGCTTGTCCCAACCGGGGTAATTGTCATCAAGCCATTCAGGGGTTTGGGGCGTAAGTGACACACCGTCCAAGTCGGCGGCTTCAATCTTCACAATCTCGGCGTCTGAAATGGTTGACAGACATGCGCCTTCAGCATCGCTGATCGTGATGTGATCGCGTTCGCGCCAGAGGTCTACCTTGTCGCAAACGTCACGAGCTGCTTCGCGCAAGTACCGTCGCGCGATAGGATCGGAGCAGTTAGGAGCGTGGATCAACACCTCGGGGAAAAGAACGTCGATATCGCGCATCAGCGTCTCCTGTTCGGATTGGCTGACGATTCCGCCTGAACCTTAATCCCAACCGCTGCCGCGAAGGTCTGATAGTGCGACATCGCTTTGGTAGGATCTCCGGCGATGTCATCTTTCGAGAACGCCTTGTAGAGGACGTAGTCCAGCAGGGGGACGGAATAGGGCTCAGGCAAGCCGATCTCGACGTCCCATGCCGCATAGGTCGTTTCGTCTTGACCGGCCAAAGGCAGTGCCGGTGCTGGGAGGTAGGATAGGGCCACCTCGACCACGCCATTTCCGTCGTTGCCGGGATATGCATAAAATTCGAGCGGCAGGTTCTCGTCAAAGACGACTTGGCGCACTTCCTTTCGGAATGGCTCATATGCCGGGTCGTGCCAGTTCGGTTCCTGCGCGTCCAGAAGCGCTCGAGCGGCGGTGCGAATGGCCCGGCCCCCGATGCGGGTTGACCCATCTCCGACGAGATTGCGGTTCACGCCGAGCAGCTGGAGCGGTGTCACTCCATCGAGCGTAGCGGGAAGCTCCTGATAGGTGCCTTTGGCAAGCGGGAGGGGCAGGGTGCGGGACGAGGCGGAGGGCTTCGCCAGAACAATGGCTTTCACCGCCTCGTTGAGCCAGTCGGCGAGTTCCGAGAGAGGCCAGCGTGTGTGCTCATCGTCGAGAAGAAGGACGCTGGCTCTCCGCAGAATGTCATTCGCCTTTGGCATACGTTAAACCTTGGTAGAGGTCTTGGAAGTCGTTTTCTTGGCCGTGCTTTTGGGCTTGACTGGCTGCTCGGTAGCAGTTGCGTCTTCCGTTGGCTCCGTTGGCTCCGTTGGCTCCGTTGGCTCCGTTGGCTCCGTTGGCTCCGTTGGCTCCGTTGGCTCCGTTCCACCACTCAGGAACGCGGGGATCTCCAAGTCGTCATCCTGCTCAGGCGTAAGCGGCACTTCCTGATAGACATCGAGGTTTAGAAACAGAGACCGATGAAGAACGCTCGTAACCTCGTTCACGAAGCGCCCATGCTCATCTCGGTCAAAGCTGTATGACACTCCGCCAAGGCTCTGAACGGTGTGCCCAGTCTTGCATTCGATTACAATTTTCATTGTCCACTCCTTTAAAGGAAAGGGGGCTTACCGCCCCCCTCATGTGTTACGCGGCCCGAAGGGTCACTCGGTGGACAGGTAGACCGTCAGCCCGATTTGGCCAGGCACGAACGTTGCCGCTGCCGTGACGAACTTGATGCCGATGGAGCGATCAATGTTTGAGGCTGTCGTTCGATAGGCTGACTTGAGGGTGGGTCGCGCTACGGTGCCGGCCTGAGCGACGTTAGCCCCGGAGAAGAACTCCGCGCCGCATGTTCTGGCAGGGCTTTCATCGCCGAAGGTGCCGCTCATGATTCCTACGTCCATTGTCATGGTCGGCGCACCGTTCGTATCCAGATCATCCGAGTCGAGGACAACGTCTACGACGCGGCAGTTGGACGGGATGCAAGCAAGATCGAGGATATCGCCAGCAGCGGGGTTAGCCGTGAGCTGGTGGGAGAAGCGAATAGCAACCGCTTCGCCTGCGTTGGAGGGGTAAGACAGGGCTTCGGTGCCCTTGGCGTATTTGCTCTGAATGAGCGCCATGTCGAAAGTCCTTTGACGTTGGATGGTCGCATAGACCGCTGAAGAGGGAGGGTCGCCCGGACTTAGCCGGGCTTGCCCTTATGCTGCGACGTTCGGGTCTTTCGCGGCGGTGTCGACAGAGATCACGCCATAGTCGCGACCGTTGAACCGTGTCTTCTTCACGCCAGCGATGACGCCAGACGCAACAACCGGTTCGTTGCCGTGGTCCTTGGTTTCTTCAGTCCAAGTGTAGCGGAAGCCGCCAGCAGAACCGAAGGCGATGACGCCAGCCTGTCGGCCCATGAACAGGGCGCGGCCTGCCTGGACGTTGCCGCCAGCGCCGTAATCCTTGAAGCGGACCGCCCATTCATGGCTGTGGAGAACAGTGTTGTTGATCATGCCGAGGCCGCCCTTGAAAATAGGGTTTGCCTTGCCTTCAGCAGTCGCGGCTGCCTTCTGGATCTCGAGCCATCCACCAGCGTCGTTCGTGCGCAGATCGTGTTCCTGATAAGGGCTCATGACCATGACGTAATGCGCTTCACCATTGATCTGGATCGGCATCATGTTCGCATTCTTGGGGTCTTTGGCAGACATCATGCGTGCCTTAACCTGAGCGCGCTCGATCAGCGAGCGGGACATGATGTCCGTGGCATCAATCGTCGCCTTGGACGTCGCGTCGCCACCATAAAGAATGTGGTCGTTGTCAGGGGCTTCGATTGGGTTTTCGGCATGGCCAGCCCATTCCACGGTTTCAATGAAGTCCTCATTGATGCCGCGCGAGCCGGACAGATAGATGAAAATCATCTGGTCGTTAAACTTGGACCAGTAATCGGAGAGCCGGTTTTTGCCGATCTGGCGCATGTTGTGAGCCGTCCGCTTGCGGCTCATCTTGCCACCGGCAGACACCCCATGGCGCATCTGGTCGATCTTTAGCTGATCGCTCGCGAAGCGAAGGCTTTCTTCTTTGCCCTCGAGGCGGTTGTCGCCGTATGTGGGCTTGTTGCGAAGCTGGACCGACAGGTCGTACGTGATCGTGTCGCCTGCTTCCGATTCCAGATCGGTAAGGCGCTGGATCGCGTATTCGTCGGACGTGCCGATGAATTTGCGGTCGAAGTAGCTCTTCTTGGTGATGTCAATGAAAAGCCCGCCAGACCACTTCTTCTGGGCTTTCGGATCGCCAAAGGCAACCACGGTCTTGGTCATGAGTGCATGTCTCCGGTTAAGGTGGATCAGCACTCATGCGCATTCCCTTTCTAATTACTGGAAATGCTGGATTGTTGCAACACGTGGTGCATGATATTGAAGCTCATTGCTAGCGCATGAGTGCGGCCCCCTTTTTGGAGCTCGCCCATGCCCGACAGATTTGAGATTTGCCAAGCGATCACAGCCAAGTGGGAGGGAGGATGGAGCGACCATCCCGACGATCCCGGTGGCAAGACGATGTACGGCATTACCGAGGTGCGCTGGCACCAGTACCAAGACATGCTGAAGGTGAAACGGACGCCAGTTCGCAACGTTACCAAGGCGCAAGCGCTTCAATTCTACCGGTCAGAGTTTTGGGAAGCATGCGGCGCAGACAAGCTTTTCCCAGGCGTTGATCTGGCCGTTCATGATGCATCGGTCAATTCTGGTGTTTCGCGCGGCAAAAAGTGGCTCAAGTCTAGCGCTGGAAGCAATGACCACAGCGTAACGGTCAAAAAGATCTGCCGAGCCCGACTGTCGTTCATGCAGTCCCTGAAAATCTGGAAGAGCTTCGGTAAAGGCTGGGGACGTCGTGTTGCAGACATCGAAGCACGCGGTGTGGCTATGGCGCTTACCGCGATGGGTCTCTCACCGTCGCAGGTTAACGGAAAAAATAAGACGGAAGCGGTTCAGGCGGAGAAGCAGTCAGCGAACGCCAAGAAATCCGCTGCGACTGCCGCTGCCGCAACGACGGCTCCGGCTTCAGCGCCGGTGGTCGAGCCTTCCTCTGTGACGGACATGACGACGGTTTGGGTGCTTGTCGCTCTCATCGCAGTTGGCGCCATCGCGACAGCCATTTTCATTGCAAAGAAGCGCGCTGCCGATTCGCGTGCTGAAGCTTACAAGGGAGTAGCAGCATGAGCGCTCTCGCATCCGTTCTTATCGGCGCTGCACTTCGTGTCGGCGCATCTACCGTGAAGACGATCCTCGAGAAGCACGTCGGTGGAGTGGAAGGCGAACTGGGAGGAACTGTGATCGACGCCATTGCCGCGCAGGCGGGCGTTACCCCTAAGGAGCTGCCAAACCTGCCGCCGTCCGAAATCGATGCCGCGGTGCAGAGTGTCGAAACCCAAGCGCCCGAGCTTATCAGTGCCTACGTCGAGCAGCAGAAGGAAACCAACCGTCTCATGCTTGCCGAGATGAACAAGGATACGGGCTTCGGGTGGCTCTGGCGACCAGCTGGGATGTGGCTCATGCTGGCTTGCATCGCCTGGTTCGTCGCCTTGCGCCCAATCCTGAATGCGCTGCTATGGTCTCTTGGCTCAAGTATCCAGATAGAGATCGGGCTCGATATGCCAACATTCCTCACAATTTTCATGACATACGCTGGCCTGTATATGGGCGGTAATACGGTCATTCGTGCCGTAAAGAAGTGAGGCCGGAATGACTTTTTGGGAATGGCTCAGTTCGAGCGAGGGCAAGGTAGCTCTCGCCGGTATTGCCGGATCTGCCGTTTCCGTTGCGATGGAATGGACTGGTCCGTGGGCCAGCCTTCGCAAGTTTTTCGTCGGTGGCGTTGCTGCATACTACCTTAGCCCATTGGGAACCATCTTCTTCCAATGGGCATTCGGTAAACTGAGCGTACCTGAAGAGCAATCTGCAAGCGTGGGCGGGTTTATAGTCGGAATCGGCGGTATCATTATCGTTGAGATTATCTTGAAGGCGTTTCGCCTCCGTCACGCGGAGATCGGGAGAAGCCGACATGATGCGACCTAGAGCACGGAACATAAAAGAGGCTGCCAAGCCGCAAGGTAAAGTCGTCGCGGTGGCAAGCATCATATTGGTCGCTTGGCTACTGTGCCTGCACCTGTAAAATGTATTGCGAGTAGCGGCGCTCACGCTCTCCAGTGGCACAGTGGCGAATATTATCCGTGGCCGAACATTTAGTATGGTGTCATAACTCCAAGCGATTTGCCGGAGGCAACGGATGAATAATTTCAAAGACACGATCTCTACGATTCAAGGACTTATTGAAACAGGGACTCCACGAAGTTTGACATATGCGGCCCTCGAGTGCCGTCTTGCCATAGAGCACATTTGCTATAACCGGTTGCGAATGTTGCACGGCTATATCTCACATGACGAGATCAGACGCTGGCAGCCAGCCCACGTCATCAAAATTCTAGCTGAAGAAGTTGATCCCGAAGTTGGGGAGACTTTCACGATCTCTATGTCTACCAATGCGATTTCCGATACGTCACCCTATACAGTCGAAGAGTACGAGGGGCACACTTATATAGAGATCGGAAAACAAGTCGGGTTCAAGGCCGCTTATTTTCAAACTCTTTGGAACGCCCTCTCTAAGGTCGCACTGCATGCTCATTTGCCCGAACACAGAGAAGATCTTGTGCCGCAATTTGGGGACTTAGTTTCTATCAGGAAACAGGTTGATAAAGCACTTTTGGAAATCATACGCATTTCGGAGGGCACACTGCTTTCCACGGGTGTCGGACGCGAGGTGACGTTCGAATGCACGTGTGGGACAACTAACAGTCGCCGCGTCGCAGGATTGAAAGCGGGCAAGGTCATCAGTTGTATTAACCCCAAATGTCCCGAAACTTGGAAAGTCGAAATCGATGGCGACCAAACAGATTTTGAAAGGTTGGGCGAGCAAATCGAATGCATTTGTGGTCGATTCCACTGGATTGCCCGATCCACGCTCGAGAACATGCCAAAAAATACAAGCGGTACAGTCAAATGTGAGTGCGGAGCAAAGGTCGTTTTTGTCTGGACGTTAAAATATGCAATGCAACCGCCCAATCCTTAGCCAACGGTCAAGCGCGTTTTACATTCTTGGTCTCAGAGAAAACTATCTCTGCCTCTAGTTTGCTTTTTACAACTCTTATCGGCCCCATCATGAGCTGGGCCGGTGACGGCGCACCCTTGAGGATCATGTCAGCGTAGTGCTGCGCGATCTCGCGCCTGCGCTGGGCGTGCCGCGCCCGGTTATAAGCTCCCTCAACAGCATCCTTTGGTTTGTGAGCAAGCATCAGGTCGATGATCTTCGAATCCTGCGGAAATTCCTCATTCATGATCGATGAGAACGAGGCCCGGAAGCCGTGCGGGACGTGTCGGGAATGATAGCCAGCCCGGTTGAGCATGTACCCCATAGTGTTGGCTGACATCGGCTGCTTTGGCTTTCGGAGGTTCGGGAATGCGAATGGGTACCGTCCCGTCACGCGCCGCAAGACGTCGATGAGCTCCATTGCCTGAGAGCACAGTGGTACGTGGTGATCGTAGGCTTCCTCGTTTTTGAACCGCTTTTTCAATTTCATCCGTGCGGCCGGAATTACCCACACGGGATTCTCTGGATCGAGATCGTCGAACTCACTCCATGGGGTTTCAGCCAAAACACCTGGGCGAACTGCGGTCAGCGCCAGAAGGCGGATGGCGAGTTTGGTATAGCCGCGGGCAGGGGTGTTGTTGACGTCTGCGAGGATCTGCCTAACCCCCTGAAGCGTGATGATTGAAGGCTGCCGCCCTTTCTCAAGCGGTGCCAGCGCGCCTTCGACAATTGCGGCAGGATCGGTATCAGCCCGACCGGAGGAGATCGCGTAGACGAAAACCGCCGATATCCGCTGCCGGAGACGCTTGGCAGTTTCAACGGCACCACGCTTTTCGACAAGTCGCAGAACCCCTAAAATTGTAGGGGCGTCAATGGCCCTAACAGGCAGATCACCCAGTAACGGAAAAACGTCCCTCTTCAGCGTCGCCAGCACCTCTGACGCATGCCGATCAGTCCATGTGGGCTTGGTATGTTCGTGCCATTCCTCAGCCAGCGCCTGAAAGGTTTCGGCGGCCTGTTTCCGGCCAATGACCTTCTCGAGCTTTTTCAGCGCTGAGGGGTCTTTCCCATCCTTCAAAAGCTTTCGAGCATCATCTCTGAGTCGCCGTGCATCGACGAGAGACACCTCTGGATAAGAGCCCAAAACGAGCAGTTTTTCCTTGTCGGAGAAGTAATAGCGGTAGCGCCAGCTCTTTGACCCTGATGTGGCAACAAAGAGATGGAGGCCATTTGTATCGGCAAGTTTGTACGGTTTATCTTTGGCTTTGGCTTTTTTGATCGCTGTGTCTGTCAGCACGCTTGTTCTCGCTGTACCCGCATTTCATTCTGAAAGTACCCGCAACCGTACCCGCTTTTTCATGGGATTGTATGAAAAGGGGTAGGAACGAATGGGAACACAGAAACCTAAAAAGGCGTGCCACGCAATACAAAAACGGAACATATAGGAACGTATGCGAAACATACGTGGCAGATGGGGTGGGATTCGAACCCACGGTACGCTCTCACGCACGCCGGTTTTCAAGACCGGTTCCTTAAACCACTCGGACACCCATCCGTCTTATGGGTGGCTTTATATCGGTTTGCCTCCGCTCGTCAATCCGTCACAGGAGGCATTTCTGCGTCACTGCGGCGATGCCTGCGTTAGCCTTTGGTTAACCACGTTAATTACAATTTTAGTGAAATCGTTATCGGCATTCGCATTTTCGCCATGTTAGGGGCAAGATTAGGGGGCTGTTAGGTACTTCGATGTCAGAGGGCATGACGATCGAGGTATAGAGGGGTTGCTGCGGAGGCGGCCCATAATAACGCGGGGCATGGATTTGAAATCTGCTGTTATGAAAGCCGGAGTGAGCGCCAAGTGGCTCGGCATTGCCGTTCTATGCGCGGCGACCGCATCCTGTTCCACGACGTCGGACACCAATGCGAAGCCGAAGCCAAAGCGCAGCAAGGAATATTTTTCCGAATCCGAATATGGCGTGAAGGCCAGCCCACGGGTTGCGGATGGTGCGAATGTTCCCAAAGGCGGCGGGCGCTTCCTCGTTGGTAATGCCTATACCGTCAAAGGTCGCCGCTACTTTCCCAAGGAAGACCAGAACTACGACAAATCAGGTCTTGCGTCCTGGTACGGCTCGGCCTTCCACGGTCGCTTGACGGCCAATGGCGAGGCCTATGACAAGGAACACCTTTCCGCGGCTCACCCAACGTTCCCGCTGCCCAGCTATGCACGCGTTACCAATCTGAATAACGGCTCTTCCGTCGTTGTTCGCGTCAATGACCGTGGTCCGTTCCATGAGGGGCGCCTGATCGATGTTTCCAGCAAGACCGCCGACCTGCTTGATATGAAGGCCACCGGAACAGCCAATGTCCGCGTTCAATATGTTGGGCGCGCGCCGCTGGACGGTCACGATATGCCTTTCCTCATGGCATCATATTCGCCAAAAGGCTCCCGCAATCCAGGCATCAATCCTGAAGGACAGATTGCAAGCGGTGTGATGGTCGCGTCTGCTTCGGCAACCAATATTCCAATTCCACAGAGCCCCGCCTATGGTGGCTCGGCTCAGACTGCTCTGGTCGGCTCAAAGAAGAGCCAGGCATTGCAGGCCATGCCGCTGGTCAATGGTCCGGCACCTGTGATGGGACAGGGCGCGAGCGAGCAATTCGTTGTGCTTCCTGAAATTGGCCCGTTCCTGATAGAGCGCCCAGAGGGCAACTACCTGCGCGCACCGACGCCTTCGGCTCGTTTCGCCTCTGCCTACTCCGAAGAGACAAAAGCAGTTTCCAAGGCAGCAAGCGCCTTTGACAAGGTCCTCGTTAACAAGGGCAACCTGAACGAACAGTCCATTCTCGATTTCCTAAACAGACAGGGCAGGGGTCGTTGATCTCTGTCGCGAACTGAGGCATCCAGTATGCCTACCAGTGTGTGAGAACTGTCAGGCGCGGTTATCATATTCTTCAGAATGCGCAGGCATTGTTAATGCAAAACAACGGGCTGACGTTTTGATGCGCGATATACTGAACCGATCAATTCGCACCGTTCTGGTTGTTGCAACGCTGCTTGGTGCAAGCACTTCAGGCGTCCATTCCCAAGCCAGCAACAGTCTGGTCTTGAAGGCACAGCAAGCCTATATGATTGATGCCGAGACCGGCACTGTTCTGCTGGCTATCAATGAAAACGCGCAGTTTCCGCCTGCATCTCTCGCCAAGTTGATGACGGTTGAGGTGGTGATGGATGCGCTGACCAAAGGTCAAATTAGCGCAGAGACCACCTACCCGGTTTCCGAATATGCCTGGCGTACAGGCGGCGCGCCGTCCCGCGCGTCCACCATGTTTGCAGCGCTTAAATCCTCTGTCGGAATCAATGATCTGCTGACCGGTGTGATCGTGCAGAACGCCAATGACGGTTGCCTTGTCATCGCAGAAGGCATGGCCGGGTCGGATGCCGCATTTGCCAAGCGCATGAGCGAGCGCGCAGGCGCGTTGGGCATGACAGGCAGTTCCTTTGCCAATTCCACCGGGCTGCCAGATCAGGTCAGCAAGACAACCGCGCGCGACTTGGTGGTTCTGGGCAAGCATATTCACGACACTTATGCGGATCGCTACAGCCTTTTCAGCAAGCCGGATTTCGAGTGGAACCGGATCTTTCAGCGCAACAAGAACGCGCTTCTCGGCAATGGCATAGATGGCATGGGTCTGGGCTTTGCAGAGAGTCACGGATTTTCAGCGCTCGTCTCTGCTGAGCGGGATGGCCGCCGTATCTATCTGACTTTGGCTGGGATGCCTGACGACAAGACACGTCAGGAAGAAGTTCGCCGGGTGGTGGAGTGGGGGCTGACGGCCTTTCAGAAGCGCAATCTGTTTCAAAAAGACGAAACCGTCGGGAATATCAGCGTTTATGGCGGCGCATCGAGCGCTGTTGACCTTGCCGTGCACGAGCCGGTGAGCGTGCTGGTGCCTCTCAACAACCCAGACCGGCTTTCCGGGCGTATCGTCTACAACTGGCCCATGAACGCACCTCTTGAGGCCGGCCAAAAGGCGGCGACGCTGAAGGTTTTCTCCGGCGAGAAGCTGCTTCGCGAAGTGCCCCTTTACACCACAGCTGCGGTGACAGAGGGGACGTTGACCCAGAACGCCGCCGGTGCGCTGAAGGAACTGCTTTTCTTTTGGCTGTGACTTGCCCGGTTTGCCGACAGTTCTATATGGGTTAAACTCGAGCAGGCGGAACTGCTGAAGTCAGGAAGAGAAATTGCCCGAAAACATCGGATTGTTCATCAGCTTTGAAGGCGGCGAAGGTGCTGGGAAATCCACCCAGATCAATATTCTTGCTGAAACCTTACGCGCACGGGGTCTCGATGTTGTTGTGACGCGTGAGCCCGGCGGATCACCGGGCGCGGAAGCCGTTCGGCACGTGCTGCTTTCTGGGGCGGCGGAACCTTTTGGCGTGCGTATGGAAGCGATGCTGTTTGCGGCTGCGCGCAACGACCATGTTGAAGAGGTGATCCGACCCGCTTTACAGCGTGGTGACGTGGTGTTGTGTGATCGTTTCCTCGATTCGTCACGGGTCTATCAGGGCGCTACTGGCAATCTGGAGCCAGAATTCATCGAGACGCTTCAGCGCATTGCTATTGATGGCACCATGCCGGACATGACGCTGATCTTCGACATTCCGGCTGCTGCTGGTCTTGCTCGTGCCCGCAAGCGCGCAGATGAAGGCGCAACGCCGGATCGCTTCGAGAAGGAAGAGTTGGAGACGCATGAGAAGCGCCGCGAAGCCTATCTCGATATTGCTCTCAATGAACCCCGACGTTGCCGCACCGTGAATGCCGAACAGCCCAAGGAAAAGGTGACTGAGGACGTTTGGGCGCTGGTGGAGCCGCTTCTGGCGAGCAAAATTGTTAGATCGGACGTTGCGGAATGAGTGACGCTCAGGGCGTTCTGGATGGCGCAATTCCGCCCCAGGAGAATACGAAATTATTCGGCCACGATGAAGCGGAGCAATTTCTTGCGCAGTCCTACCGCTCTGGAAAAGGCCATCACGCGGTTCTGATCGAGGGGCCGGAAGGGATTGGCAAGGCCACTCTGGCATTCCGGTTTGCCAACCACGTGCTGTCCCATCCAGATCCGTTGCTGGCACCCGAACGCATTGCCGACCCTGACGCTGGCTCTATGGTCAGCCGTCAGATATCCTCTGGCGCATCCCATAATCTGCTGCATCTCACACGCCCGGTCGATGAAAAGACGGGCAAGGTAAAGTCCGCGATTACGGTTGATGAGGTGCGCAGGGCAGGGCATTTCTTCTCGCAGACGTCAGGCACCGGCAACTGGCGCATCGTCATTATCGACCCCGCAGATGATCTCAACCGCAATGCGGCCAACGCCATTTTGAAGATACTGGAAGAGCCGCCCAAGCGGGCTCTTTTCCTCGTGCTGTCCCACGCGCCGGGCAAGCTTTTGCCCACCATTCGCTCCCGCTGTATGCCGCTTCGTCTGCTGCCGTTGCAGAGCGACGATATGGAGCGGGCGCTACAGCATCTTGGCCTGACAATGTCTGCCGAAAAGCGCGATAAGCTTCTCGAAGCCTCAAAAGGCAGCGTTTCGCAGGCCTTGAAGCTGTTGAATTACGGCGGCTCCGATATTGTCGATGTGTTCAGCGAAGTGATGGTGGCAACGGGGCCGGCTGCGCGCAGGCAGATGCACAAACTGGCTGATGTTTTGGCGCAAAAGGACGGTGATATCGTTCTTGGTTTCTTTATGGAGCATGCCACGGAAGCCCTGATGGACCGGGCGCGGGCGGCGGCCATGGCGGGTGATCTGGCGGCTGCCGAGCGACATGCGCGCCTGTCATCAACACTCACAGAGCGCATCACGGTTGCGCAGGCGTATAATCTGGACAAAAAACAGATGGTGCTGTCCATTCTGGAAGATATGCGCTCGGTTTGATACCGCACAATTTCTAAGGCTTTTGCTTTCGCTTGTGCGAACAATAGGCTAAGAGCGGACTATCTCAAAAACAGACCCTAGAACCGATCGAGCGTCATGACAGACAAGACACCTTTCTACATCACAACCGCGATTTCCTATCCCAATGGCAAGCCGCATATCGGCCACGCCTATGAGCTTATCGCGACGGATGCCATGGCACGCTTTCAGCGCCTGGATGGAAAGGACGTCTTCTTCCTGACCGGGACTGACGAGCACGGGCAGAAGATGCAGCAGACCGCCCGCGCCGAAGGTATTTCGCCGGAAGAGCTGGCGCAGCGCAATTCTGACCAGTTCCGCGCCATGGGTAAGCTGCTCAATGCGTCCAATGACGATTTCATCCGCACCACGGAAGAGCGCCACCACGAGACGTCGCGCAACATCTGGAAGCTGATGGAAGCAAGCGGTGATATCTATAAGGATAGCTATGCGGGCTGGTATTCCGTTCGCGACGAAGCCTATTACGCCGAAGACGAGACGGAAGTGCGCGCCGATGGCGTACGCTATGGACCGCAGGGCACGCCGGTTGAATGGGTTGAGGAAGAGAGCTACTTCTTCAAGCTGTCGGAATATGAAGACAAGCTTCTGAAGCTCTATGAGGAGCAGCCGGACTTTATAGGCCCTTCCGAGCGCCGCAACGAAGTCATTTCCTTCGTTAAATCGGGTCTCAAGGACCTTTCGATTTCGCGCACGACATTCGATTGGGGCATCAAGGTGCCCGATGACCCAAAGCATGTGATGTATGTCTGGGTCGATGCGTTGACCAACTACATCACCGCAACTGGATACATTGAAGACAAGAATGGCCCCCGTGCCAAATATTGGCCTGCTGATGCGCACATTATCGGCAAGGACATTATCCGCTTCCACGCGGTCTATTGGCCAGCCTTCCTGATGAGCGCCGGTCTGCCGCTGCCCAAGCGCGTCTTTGCCCACGGCTTCCTTCTCAATAAGGGTGAGAAGATGTCGAAGTCCGTCGGCAACGTCGTCGATCCTGTTGATCTGGTGAACCATTTCGGGCTGGATCCCGTGCGCTATTTCTTCCTGCGCGAAGTCTCATTCGGTCAGGACGGCAGCTACAGTGAAGAAGGCATTGCCACCCGTATCAATGCCGATCTTGCCAATGGTATTGGTAACCTCGCCAGCCGTTCGTTGTCCATGATCGTCAAGAATTGTGACGGCCAGATTCCGACGCCCGGCGCCTTTACCGATGAAGACAAGGCCATGCTTGCCGCCGCAGATGCGTTGCAGGCTACTTGCCGCGATGAAATGGGCAAGCAGATGATCCATAAGGCGCTTGCCGCGATCATTGCCGTCGTTTCAGAAACGGACCGCTATTTTGCCGGCCAGGAGCCTTGGGCGTTGAAAAAGACCGATCCAGAACGGATGGGCACGGTGCTTTACGTAACTGCGGAAGTCGTGCGCCAGATTGGCATCCTGCTTCAGCCGTTTATGCCCGGCTCCTGTGAAAAGCTGCTGGATCTGGTTGCCGCACCGGCTGACAAACGTGACTTTGCAGCACTGGGTGAGGCGGGACGCTTGGTTCCGGGCACCCCGCTTGAAGCGCCGAAGCCGGTCTTCCCGCGCTATGTGGCGCCAGAGGTTTGAACTGAACATGCTGATTGATACCCATTGCCATCTGGATTTTGCCGATTTTGATGAGGAGCGCGATGATCTCATCGCGCGCGCTCACGCATCGGGCGTCGCACAGATGGTAACGATCTCCACCCGCGTGGCGCGGCTACCGGAGCTTTTGAAGATCGCGGACAAATATTCGTCCGTGTTCTGCTCTGTCGGCACGCATCCCAACAATGCGGATGAAGAACTCGACATTACGACTGACGATCTGGTGCGGCTGGCTAACAGCCACGACAAGATTGTTGCAATCGGCGAGGCGGGTCTCGATTACTTCTACGACACGCAAAAGCCGGAGGATCAGAAAACCGGCCTGCGACGTCATATCGAAGCTGCGAGAGTGACGCAGCTTCCGCTTGTCATTCACAGCCGCAGTGCCGATGATGACATGATCGAGATCTTGCGTGAGGAAAGCGGGAAGGGGGCATTCCCCTTCATTCTGCATTGCTTTTCGGCCGGACCGGAATTGGCGAAGGTGGGAGTGGAACTGGGTGGATACGTCTCGTTCTCGGGCATTCTGACATTTCCCAAGTCGCAGGATATCCGCGATATCGCCGCGACAGTGCCATTGGATCGTTTGCTGGTGGAAACGGACGCGCCTTACCTTGCGCCGAAACGCTGGCGCGGAAAGCGCAACGAACCATCCTACGTAGTCAACACGGCGGAAGTTCTGGCTGAGGTTCATGGCATCAGCTTTGACGAGATGGCGAAGATCACGACGGAAAACGCCTTTCGCTGCTTTTCGAAAATGACAAAGGTGTAGGCTGTGGCAGGCTTTCGGCGTCGGTTTACGATACTTGGTTGTGGCTCGTCTCCCGGCGTGCCGCGGATCAACGGCGACTGGGGAGCTTGCGACCCGAAAAACCCGAAAAACCAACGCAGTCGTGCCGCCCTCATGGTCGAACAGATTGCGCCCGATGGCGGCGTTACCACCGTTATCATAGACACCGGGCCCGATCTCCGCGCCCAGATGGTAGCGGCGAAAGTGTCGAACATCGATGCCGTGCTTTACACTCATGCCCATGCAGACCATTTGCACGGCATTGATGACCTGCGCGGATATTTCATCTCCACCAGAAAACGCGTTCCCATCTATGCAGACGCCATTACGATGCAGCGTATTCGAGATGGATTTCCCTATTGTCTGGAAACGCCGCCGGGCAGCAATTACCCACCCATCATAGATGGCCACCTGATTGCCAATATGGATACGCCAATTGCAATCAGCGGGGCAGGCGGAACCATTCATTTCATGCCGCATATGCAGCAGCATGGCGACACGCATTCGCTAGGTTTTCGTATCGGCGATGTCGCCTACTGCACGGATGTCAGCGATTTTCCGCCAGACTCTGTCGCGAAGCTTCTGGGGCTTGATCTTCTGATCATCGATACGCTGCAGTACACATATCACCCAAGCCATCTCTCGCTTGAACAGGCGCTCGGCTGGATCGAAAAGCTTAATCCCAGACGCGCCGTGCTGACGCATATGCACACGCCACTTGATTACGACACAGTCATGCGCGAAACGCCTGATCACGTTCAGCCTGGCTATGACCAGATGCAACTTGAAATCGACGTCGCCGCTCAGGATTCGTAATTCACGGGCGTTTTGAAATGCCGGAGGAACTTCATGTCTACAAAACCCTTCCGCGCACCCAGCCTTTCAAGCTTCTTCGATAATCTGCGAACAACGCGTCTTCGCGCCGTTTTCCGCCGGGGTGAGCTTGCACTTGTATTCCTCGCAATCTTAGTCGGTGCATGCGCAGGCGTTTTCGTCGTCCTGATCAGCGCAATCGCCACGCAACTGCACGTCATCATCTTTGGCGTAGAGAGGCTCAGTAGCAGCGATCTGTCCAGCTGGATCGTGCTGGCCGGTCCCGTGATGGGCGGGATTCTCCTCGGCGGCTTCATGTTCGTCATTTCCAGAACCCGCAAGAAGCCGATGATCGACCCGATCGAGGCTAACGCGCTTCATGGCGGTCGCCTTTCCCTGACCGACAGTCTCATAGTTTGCATTCAAAACATCATTTCCAACGGGTTTGGTGCCTCGGTCGGACTGGAAGCTGGCTACACACAGGTGGCCAGCGGCATCGCGTCCAAGCTCGGCGTAAACCTGAAAATGCGGCGAGGGGATATGCGTATCCTCGTTGGCTGCGGCGCAGCAGGTGCAATTGCAGCCGCCTTCAACGCCCCACTGACTGGCGCCTTCTACGCCATCGAGCTGATTATCGGCAGCTATACCATTGTGACGCTTGCGCCATTGATTGTCTCGGCGCTGGTCTCGACCATTGTTGCTGGGTTACTATCGCAGCATGGTCTGAGCATCGACATCTTCGGCACCAGCGAAGTGACGCCGCCGGATTATGTGCCTGCAATTTTCCTCGGCATGGTCTGCGCCGGCGTGGGCATCGTGCTGATGCAAACGGTCTCATTCATCGAGGAATCTGCACGAAAAAGCAGAATTCCCATCTGGCTGCGCCCAGCCATTGGCGGCGTTGCCGTAGGTGCTTTGGCACTCATTTCGCCACAGGTTCTATCCAGCGGCCACGGCGCGCTGCATCTCAACCTCGACGCCAACATGACGCTGGCTGGTTTGATCGGGATTTTCCTGCTCAAGGCGGCGGCGAGCGCGATTTCTATCGGCTCCAGCTTCAGAGGTGGACTTTTCTTCGCCTCGCTGTTCATGGGCTCGTTGATCGGCAAGATCTTCGCCATCTGCGCGCCTTACATTGGATATGTCGACACTCAGCCCATCGTTTACGCCGTGATCGGCATGAGCGCCTTTGCGGCAGCCATCATCGGTGGGCCATTGACCATGACATTTCTGGCTCTGGAGCTGACAGGGGACTTTCAGATCACCGTGCTGGTCTTGGCGGCAGTCATCACAACGTCGCTGGTTGTGCGCACGACATTTGGTTACTCCTTCGCCACGTGGCGCTTTCATCTTCGCGGAGAAAGCATCCGCAGTGCTCACGATATCGGTTGGATACGTGACCTGACGGTCGGCAAGATCATGCGTCCAGACGTCCGCACGGCAAAGGTCAGCATGGGCTTGCCAGCGTTCAAGGAGGAGTTCTCCTTAGGGTCGACGCAACGCGTGATCATGGTGCATGATGACGGGCGCTACGCCGGCATCGTCCTGGTGGCGGAAATCTATGCAGACCCGATGGAACGCGACGCAACGCAGATAAGCCTGGAAGCCTATCTACGTTACAAAAGCGACGTGCTTCTTCCAACGATGAACGCCCGCCAAGCCGCAGCCTTGTTTGACACCACGGAGAGCGAAGCGCTGGCGGTGGTCAACGACAAGATCGAAAACAGACCGATTGGACTGCTCACAGAAAGCCACACGCTGCGACGCTACACAGAAGAGCTCGACATCAGACGCCGTGAAGCATCGGGAGAGATATGATTGCGGTGGAGGTTTTCCACTTAAGGCGATGGCATATCATGGTTCTTTTGGTGCCTGATTGATGAGCTTTTAATGGCAATCTGCCAGATATAGATATCAAAAAGTTCCATAATATATCTTATGTGATATTTGCTGTAGTGGTATCGACGTGATCTTTGTGCTTCTTGCGGCTGCCAAAGTTCTGATGTGTCAATACTCTCCCCGGTCCATTGACACCACAGCGATTGAAGATCGTATCGAGCGTATCTGACTCTCCATAGCGCACCCTCGCCTTTAGGAGCTGTATGGACGTTCGCGGAACGGGGCAAGAGAACTTGCCCCGACGCCACTTATCTCTCGTCATTGATGGAATTGACGAATTCAGACAGATCTTGATTGAATTGGGTCGCTTCTTCCAGAAACGGTGCATGGCCGGAGTCCGGATAGATCTTGGACTGGACGCCTCGACTAAGCGCCTTGGCGCGCGCAATGCTCGGCTCTGGCTTTACCAGATTGTCCTTGCCGCCATATAGCAACAGTACCGGCACTTTGGCCTTTGGCAGTCCCTCAGCGACGGAAACCGTCATTGATGGCACGGTTTTTGTCATGACCCAGGATGCCATTGCGGCATTGGACAGGAGACGCTCGAACGTTGCTGAATCTGGCTGGATTTCAAAGCACAGAGCGAGGAATGTTCGCACGGTATCAAGGTGCGTCTTCAAGTCCTCGGAAGCCAAGCCCTCATAGACCTCGGAATGAGGAGTAATTAAAGCCGCGCTGAGTTCGATGACGCCGTCAACATAGATGATGCCGCCAATTTTCGCGTCGCCATGGGCAGCGAGGTAGTTCGATATCACCACGCCTCCCAGAGACCACCCGACGACCACAGGCTCTCTGGCGTCGCTGGCCGTCAGTACCGCGGCAAGATCATCAGCCCAGCGACGTCCGTCTTTGTAAGATTCCGCACTATCCGGCTTTTCAGACAGCCCGTGGCCACGCAGGTCGTAGGTGATTAGCCGATATTGCTGCAATGCCGGACTGCGTGTTTGCTCCTCCCAGTTGAGGCGGCTACCGAGGAGACCATGAATGAAGACGATCGGCCTGCCGTCAGGATTTCCGGCCTCCTGAACGGCGATGGCCACCCCATCGGAGGACACGACGGTGTAGTTTTTGCCGTCTGCCTTTGCAGCAGAAGCGAAACCAACGATGAGAATGGAGACAGTCAATGTTCGTACCATTCCGATCAAGTACTTCAATGTCATCAGACAAAATCCTTGCTTGTGTTGCCGGAGCCTATGATTAGGAGGATGGGCCGAGGCTCCGAAATTCGATATTGAGCAGCCCGGACGATATTTCCGCGCTTATCTGTATTGATCACTAAAGGTTATCGGCTTGATTTTTTGTGTCAAGTGATCTTTAGTGATCACTATGGACAAGATTATACGAAAGCGGCGTAGCGGCCCCCGAACCTTTGATAGAGACAAGGCCATTGAAACGGCCATGCATCTCTTCTGGCGCCACGGCTATGAAGGGGTGTCGCTGAGCGATCTGACGTCGGCGATTGGCATCGCACCACCCAGCCTCTATGCCGCATTTGGCAGCAAGGCCGGGCTTTATAGGGAGGCGCTGGACCGATATTTCGGTATGCCGGGTGCTCTTACCGATCTTGGTGAAGCGTCGGAATTGCCACAGGCCGTGGAGACCATGCTGCGCAAGGCTATTCAGGCCGTGACATCCGCTGAGGGAGAAAAAGGCTGCATGGTGTCCAGCGGAATGGTCCAGGTTTCGCCAGACCATTCAGAGCTGGCTTTGGAACTGACCAAACGACGGAACGATATGCGCGAAACGATCAAGCGTGCCATTTTGCGATGGCTTGATGAGGATCGCGCGGATGCCCTCGCCCGTTATCTCGCAACCGTGCTGCAAGGGCTTTCCGTTCAAGCCAAAGACGGCGCGACACGCGAGGAGCTGGAACTGGTCGTCACACAGGTTGCCGAGGGAATACGAGCGACGACATCGCTTCAGGGGCGTTGAAATTTGCCGTTTCCACTTACCTGAAATCCCGCCAAATCGTGGCTTTGGTCATCCGCCGCAAATAGCGCTTGGGAATTGCGACCCACCCTTCTAAAAGCGATTTGAACACTGAGCTTGAGAAGAGAACCATGCCGCAGATTTACGTTGATGCCGATGCCTGCCCTGTGAAAGCGGAGATTTTGAAGGTTGCGGAACGGCACGGGCTGGAAGTGACGTTCGTTGCCAATTCTGGTTTGCGCCCTTCCCGCGACCCTATGGTCAAGAACGTCATTGTTTCAAGCTCATTCGATGCGGCCGATGACTGGATTGCCGAACGTGCCGGCGAAGACGATATCGTTATTACGGCGGACGTCCCCTTGGCTGGGCGTTGCGTCGCCAATGGTGCGCAGGTGACCGGACCGACCGGCCGGATTTTCGATAAGACAAACATCGGCATGGCAACAGCGATGCGTGATCTCGGCGCGCATTTGCGCGAAACGGGTGAAAGCAAGGGTTATAACGCGGCATTTTCACCGCGCGACCGGTCACAGTTTCTGGAGACACTTGACCGCCTTTGCCGTCGTGCCAAAAAAGGCAATGCCTAGGAACACGATCATGAAAACCACTCAGCCGCCGGTCCATAATTTCCAGCGCCACCGCTCATTCATCATTGCGATTTTGCTGAGTGCACTGGTGCTGATCGGCGCGCTGATTATCAGACCATCTCTGGCGGTCGAAGGCGCTGTCATCGTTTTCTTCCTGACCTATCTCATTGGCTTGTTATTCCGGCTTCCGCGTCTCACCGCGGCCCATTTGAAGGCGTATGCCGATAGCGATGATCTGCCCACATTCGTGATTATTGCGATCGCGTGTCTTGCCGTCGGCGTTGCGGTCGTATCGCTTTTCAGTGCGCTTAATCATACGAGTGGCGAAACGATCTGGTCGCTGTCACTCGCAATTCTCTCAGTCGTTTTCGGCTGGCTGACCATCCATACAATGACCGCGATGCACTACGCCCATGTGTTCTGGCGTCCGGCAAAGATTGGTGGGAAGCAGCAAATGCGCGGCGGGATGGAGTTTCCTGAGACGAAAGAACCCGGAATTTACGAATTTCTCTATTTCTCAATCGTCATAGGCATGACAGCGCAAACATCGGATGTGACCATAACGACGACATCCATGCGAAAGCTTGTGCTTGTGCACTCCATCGTGTCGTTCTTCTTCAACACCGTGCTGGTGGCAGCGGCTGTTAATGCCGCAGTATCCCTCGCTGGCTGATCGTCTCAATCAAAACAGGAATCCCATGAAAATCATTTCTCAGAATACCGCGTTCGGCGGCATGCAGGGCGTCTTTTCCCACGATTCAGATGTCAATCAATGCGAGATGACCTTCGCCGTCTATGTTCCGCCAAAAGCCATTCACGAGCCCTGCCCCGTACTCTGGTATCTTTCCGGATTGACCTGCACCCATGCCAACGTGATGGACAAGGGTGAATATCGTCGCATGGCATCAGAGCTTGGCCTCATCATCGTATGCCCGGACACGAGCCCACGCGGCAACGACGTCGCAGACGAGCTGACCAACTGGCAGATGGGCAAGGGCGCAGGCTTTTACCTGGATGCGACCGAGGCGCCGTGGGCGGCGCATTACCAGATGTACAGCTATGTAACGCAGGAACTCCCTGCCCTTATTGCCGAACAATTCCGCGTTGATATGAACCGCCAAGGCGTTTTCGGGCATTCCATGGGTGGACATGGCGCCATGACCATAGCGCTGAAAAACCCTGAGCGTTTCAAAAGCTGCTCGGCTTTCGCTCCCATTGTGGCGCCCTCATCTGCTGACTGGTCAGCGCCTGCATTTGAGAAATATCTCGGCAAAGACCAAGCTGCATGGCGCCAATACGACGCATGCGCATTGGTGGAAGACGGCGCACGATTCCCGGAGTTCCTGATCGATCAAGGCAAAGCGGACAACTTCCTCGAGACAGGTCTTCGGCCATGGCTGTTCGAAGAGGCAATCAAGGGCACCGACATTGATCTGACGCTGCGCATGCATGAACGCTACGACCACTCCTACTATTTCATCTCAACATTCATGGATGATCATTTGAAGTGGCACGCCGAGCGGCTCGGCTGATCGCGCTACCGGCCTGGGAACAGGGCTGTGGTGACCAATGAGGGATTATCGAGGCGGAACTCGGTAATCACCCTCTCGGCAATTCCGCTGGCAAGTTCCCGCTGGATTGTTGATCTGTCGAGGCCGAGTATGGTGGCGGTGAATGTGGTCTCCGCGACCACTTCGCCCGTCTGCACCGCTGCGGCGCGTACGAGAACGCGCGCCGACGCCCTCTCCCCAAACATCAAGGATGTGTTGGTGACCTTTAAAAGACGGATCGTCAGCACCACGCGTGGCCGGGTTTTATCCCGCGTTGTTGCCTGTATGGCGCTTGAAATCTCGTAGTGGATTGTCTGCATCAAGTCAGCGGAGACTTCGGGTCTCGCCGCGACAAAAGCGCCCCGTACATCATAAAGCAAGCGATCGGCGTCCCGCGTCTCGGTCTCAAGTCTGAAAGACATGAGTGAGAGCGATGCCAGAACAAGTATGCAAAGAGGCTTTAGCGAGTGATGCATGATAGACGCCTCCCCCAACGTCAGGCTCTGCATCCATCATCATCATTTACGGTTAGAAAACCGTTAAAGCGTCACTTGAGATCGGAACGTGCCGCCCGCAAGACGTCCACGGCGGCGCGCATGTCTACAAGGCGCTTGGCATTGCGGATCTGGGCATCTTCGTCCTCGCCCCATTGCTCCGCCGTCCAGTTTTCATCCAGATGCGCAAGCGTCCAGATGTCATCCAGATCACGCACTTCTTCGGCCAGGGCGACCGCAAGAATGGCCGAGCCGGTCAGCGACGTCATGGTGTGGAGCGCGGCCAGTTCGATTGGCGTATCGTATTTTCTCAGGGTCACGGCAAAGGCCGCGATTGCCTCGCGGGGCTGTTCCTGATGGATGACGCCCTCAACGAGAATGAAACGTGCACCCAGCGTATTGGCCGCCCAGTCCAGAATGGGATCCCATTGATCGGATTGGCGCTCGACCAGTTCTTGCGGCTCGCCTGCACGGTAGCAGAGCAAATCGCTGGATGAAAAACGCAGTATATCCTCGAACACAGCCTGCGGATCGCTGGCGATGCCATCAATGGCCGTGTTGACGTGGCGCGAAACGGGCATGATCGTGGGGTCGACGACCTCTGTCTGTGCGTCCCATTCGTCTCGCAGCAACTGCGCCAGGGCACGGGTGGGCACGGAAAGCGGGCTTTTGGCAGGCGTGCGCATGGTCTTTCCGTCCAGAAGAACGGTGAAAGCACCCTCCTCTGTTTCACCCACGCTCACATCCTTATAGAAGCGCTTCGGCAGCGGCTTCTGCATCTGGATTTGGGAACGGCGAATGGGGTCGGGATGGCTCAGGCCTTCCGTAAGATCATTCAACAGATCACGCATGATACGTCCTTCTCACCCCGGAATGTGACCGGGAATTTCACTGGCATGTTCCACGATGGCATCGGCGCCCGCTTTCCATAAATCATCCACCGAGGCATAACCCCAGGCGACACCGACAGCCTTCGCACCTGCCGCCTTGGCCATCTGCATATCGTAAATCGCATCGCCAATAACAATGGTATCCGCCGGAACGATACCGGTCTGGCTGCAGCATTCCGTAACCATGGCCGGGTGCGGCTTGGATGGGCAGTCATCAGCAGTGCGCGAAACTATGAAGTGCGGACGGAAACCGTGGGTATCCATGATGAGGTCAAGACCGCGCCGGGATTTGCCAGTCACCGCACCCATCAGCAACTCGTCACGCTTTGCCAGCGTTTCGATCATGGCGGTGATACCGTCAAACAGCGGCTCCTGAAAACCAGCTCCTGCGCGGGTTTCGCCGTAGATAGATTTATAGTGCGCCGTCATCGCTATCGCTTCATCATCCACATGCGGCTTTCCCTGCATGCGGGCAATGGCGATATCGAGCGTCAGGCCGATGATCGATTTGGTCAGCGACATCTCCGGCCGGTCGTGGCCGAAATGAACGAAGGTGCGGGCCATGACCTCATGGATCAGGCCAGCGCTGTCCACCAGCGTTCCGTCGCAATCGAAAAGGACAAGTTTCATTCGTCGTCTCTGTCGCCATCGGCAACGTCAAGACCCAGCAGGTTCCAGGTCTGTACCATGTGCGGTGGCAGAGGTGCAGTCACGCGCAGGCGACCGCCTGATGGGTGTGGAATGTCGATACGGCGCGCATGCAGATGCAGGCGCTTCTGAACACCGCCGGGGAAATCCCAGTTGGTATCTTCGATGAAATATTTTGGGTCGCCGATAATCGGGTGACCCATGTGCAGCGCGTGAACACGCAGCTGGTGGGTGCGGCCCGTGTAAGGCTCCATCTCAAGCCATGCAAGGTTTTGCGCAGCTGTATCGATAACGCGGTAATAGGAAACGGCGTGGTCGGCACCCTCTTCACCATGCTTGGCAATGCGCATGCGGTCGCCGTCCGGTGTCTGTTCCTTGACAAGCCAGGTCGACAGCTTGTCCTGATGCTTACGCGGCACGCCCTTGACCAGAGACCAATAGGTCTTCTTGGTGTCGCGTTCACGGAAGGCCGCGGTCAGTTTCTGTGCAGCACCTCTAGTGCGGGCCACCACGAGAACTCCCGATGTATCGCGGTCGATGCGGTGAACGAGGCGCGGCTTTTCGCCCTTGGAGCTTGTCCATGCTTCCAGCAGTCCATCCATGTGGCGATTGATGCCAGAGCCGCCCTGCACGGCAATGCCAGCGGGCTTGTTGAAGACAAAGACCTTGTCATCTTCATGCAACAGCATGCGCTTCAAAAGATCGACATCGTCGGAGTTCTTCAGGTCGGTCGAGCTGATCGGCCCGCCCTTGACCTTTGCATCGACATCCAGCGGCGGCACGCGCACCATCTGGCCAGCTTCGACGCGCGCATCCGTCTTTACGCGACCGCCATCCACGCGAACCTGTCCGGAGCGCATCAGCTTTTGAAGCGGCCCGAAGCCGAGGCCGGGATAATGGATCTTGAACCAGCGATCGAGCCGCATGCCGGACTCTTCGGCTTCAACCTTGATGTGCTCGATACCTGCCATGGCAATTCCAGTCTTTCTTTTCTCAACTCCGCATCGTCTGTGTGCGGTATTTTCTGTTGCCTTTAGAACAAAGCGCGGCCTAAGGCCAGCCCGGCGAAGACTGCTGCGAAAGAAACGACAAGACTACCGCCAAGATAAAGGGCCGAAAGCCCTAAATCGCCGCGCTCAAACAGCGCCACGGCATCCAGCGTGAAGGACGACCAGGTTGTGAAGCCGCCCAGAATGCCCGTTACCAGAAACAGGCGCATTTCTGCGGAGGCATCAAAACGGCGCGCAATCGTTTCGACCATCAGCCCGATGAGGAAAGCGCCGACGACGTTGACTGTCAACGTACCCCAAGGAAAGTTCGGTCCCGCCAGTCTCACGCTCCAGACGGAAACGAGATACCGCGCCACCGAGCCGAGCGCGCCACCCAGCGCCACAAGGAAGATATTCAGCATGGGGTCACTCCATTCGATATGCTTTTGTCTACGACAAAGTGAGGACAAGTGAAATTCCTTAGTGCACATATCCATTGGTAAAAATTGCATTTTTGAGACCGTTAAAAATTCGATAAAATTGAACGGTTGGATTTAATCGAGAAGAAATTCGCTTGAGATATCTTGGTTCAATTCTGGATCAAGAAGGTGATCGCATGGCGCAGGTTTTAACAGTTTCAGCGACCACCGCAGGCTATGTGGCGGACAGCTTGAAGTCCACGCAGCGCGCCTCCAGAAAAGCAGAGATCGAGCAGGCTGGCCGCGAGCTTGCGCGCAGAACCGGCCAAGTGGAAGACAGTCTTGTCAGCGCCATGTCTGCGGTCGTCAAGGAACCCGCGCTCTCACTTGAATTCCTGACCGCCGGACGGCACCAGAACCCTCAGGCCACTCTGGAAGAGGTGATCGAGGCCTACGAAGAAAACAAGACGGCGTCGGACTGATCTGCGCAGATTGTCGCCCGGCATTCAGTCTGGTGTCAGCATAACGGTGAAAGTGCTTCTTATAACAAGGAGCCACCGAATGAAAATGCCTTCCAAATACACACTCGCCGCAGCCGTTCTGTTCATGGCAGCACCAGCTTTCGCGGCAAACACCATTAAAGTAACTGAAAGCGGTGAAGGCGGTCAGCCGATGACGCTCGTGCTCGATCAATCAACCGTCAAGGCGGGCAGCACCACGTTCAACGTGCACAATGATGCCGTGTCTGAAGAACATGAAATGGTTCTTATCAAACTAAAGACGCCCGATGAGACGATCCCGGTTGATCCTGCAAAAGACCGGATCGATGAAAAGAAGCTGAAAAGCCTGGGTGAAGTGGCGGATTTGAAACCCGGCAAACACGGAACGCTGAAAGCGAACCTGACGCCTGGCAGCTACCTTCTGTTCTGCAATATCAAGGGCCACTACTCGGCCGGAATGCAGGCCAGATTGACGGTCACGAAATAGGCAACCGCCTTCCATTCAAAAACCGCCGGGACGATAACCGCCCCGGCGATCTTGTTTCCATCAGTTGTGATTGTGGGAATGGCCTTCACCGTTGGCCGCTCCGACCTGAATCATGATGTCGACTTTGCCAGCCTTTTCAAATGTCAGCGTTGCGGGCACCATGTCGCCCTCTGCAAACGGCTTCTTCACATTGAAAAACATGAAATGCAGGCCGCCTGGGCTCAGCTCCACGGTCTTGCCCGCGGGAACGGCGATGCCGTCACCCAGCTTGCGCATCTTCATCACGTTATCGACCATTGCCATCTCGTGAATTTCAGAGCGGCCAGCAAGTGGAGATTCCACCGCAACCAGCCGATCATCAGATGACCCGTCATTCTTGATGGTGACGAAGCCACCGCCAACAGGCTGGCCCGGCAGCATTGCCTTCGCCGCAGCACCGGAAAGCTCCAGATTGCCAACCTTCACGACATCAGAAGCATGGTGGCTGGCAGCGCCATGGTCATGACCACCGGCGTGCGCACTTTCCTTCTTGGCGACGACTTTTATCGTCGGTGCAGGATTGTCCAGCGAATGTGGGTCCTGACCGGCTTTGGCAATCTCGTCCCATTTCGCAGTGGCTGTCGCTCCGCAAAGCTGCGTCACCTTGAAAGGCAGGTCCACATCGGCATCGATGCCGGAAACTTTTCCGCGCACGTTGAAGGTGTCATAAAAAGCGTCCGGCAGATTGCCACCCTTCCAGCGAATCTCAACGGGGCCGCTTTTCATCTCCGTGCCATGATTATCATAGGACTTCTGATAGTCACCTGAGATGATCTCCAGTTCCCATCCAGCCTTTGGCTGCGGCTTGGCCGCGATAAATCCCTCGGGCAGAACCATGCGGACTTCAGTCGTGGCAAGCCCGCCTTCGCAGCCATGCGGAACCTGAAGCGCTGCGACAATTGTGCTTTCCTGCTCAGCGACAGGATTGACGAAGCTGGCATGCGCGAATGCGTGAACGCTGGAGGCAGACGCCATCAAGGTGGCCAAAGCTGTGATTTTAACAATATTCATTTCATGTTCCTCTCGACTGCGGCCCTTGGCATCAGCAGTCGTCTCTGCCGCTCGTTCGCGGCTGCCATAACGGTTTCGTTCAAACGGAATTAGAGAAATGAAGGGGGCGCGCGGGCTTTGGGACGTTGCCTGTCAACATCATGCGCCACGGCCTTATGTGGAACCGGCGCATTTTCCAGCGACGCAATGTCCGCCCTCGCCCAGGATGTCGTATCCGGCGTCGGCAGCAGGATGGAAGCGGCCAGAAGGCAGGTTTCGCAAAGAGGCCAATTCATGCCCGGGTGGTCGGACTTGCCCTTGGCGTGAGACTCAACACCGCTATGTGCAGCGCAGATTTCTGCAAAACTGCCATCCGGCAGCCGGTAGGCTTCGTCCAGCGCCATGACCGGCGCTGCAACCGCCACAACGGGCTTATGCGCAAAACCGAGCGACAGCATCACGACGGCGCAAAGCATGCGCAAAAGTCTTTCAGCCGTGGTTGCTCGCTTGTTCATCGCACTCCTCATGTCATGAAGCGATATCCCGGTTTTTGCTCTAAATCAAAGCGCAATTTGAAGCAGGTGGAACTCTCCGCTGACAACAAGGTTTTTCCTGTCCGCTCGAAACATCGCGAGGAGACCATCCATGCCTGCAAAATCCAAAGCCCAGCAGAAGGCTGCCGGCGCCGCACTTGCTGCAAAACGGGGCGAGATGCCTGAATCCAGTTTACAAGGTGCTTCAAAAAGCATGGCCAAGTCTATGAATAAAGAGGAACTTGAAGATCTTGCTACTACAGAAAGAAAATCCCTGCCCGACAAGAAAGAGAAGTAGGCGGGGCGTTAAAGCCAATCAAAGTCCGTAACGTGCCATGACGCAGGCTGAACAAAAAACTGTTTGACTGCGTCATTTGGTCCTTGCCAATAAAGTGGCTTAGCAGATAATGAGCTTCTATCCCGCTGGGAGACACCGCATTCGTGCGGGGCCGAAGGAGCAACCGCCCCGGAAACTCTCAGGCAAAAGGACCAGCGGAACAGGACGGAACTCTGGAGAGAAGCCACCTGCAAAGGACGGCTCGCCGAAGGGATAACAATCTCAGGCGAAAAGGACAGAGGGGGCTCTTGAACCCGGCACTTTAAACAGTGTCATGACATGAGCCCGCGCGACATCGCGTAACCCTGGAGGCGTCCTTGGCCGAAACAGCCGAGTTACAAGTCACCCCGCTTCATTCCCTTCATCTGTCGCTTGGCGCACGCATGGTGCCATTCGCCGGTTACGACATGCCGGTGCAGTACGCTGCCGGCGTCATGAAAGAGCATCTGCACACCCGCGCCGCTGCTGGCCTGTTTGATGTGTCCCACATGGGCCAGGTCATTATAAAGGCCAAGTCTGGCAAAGTGGAAGATGCAGCGCTTGCTCTGGAAACGCTGGTTCCCGTTGACATTCTCGGTCTGAAGGAAGGCCGCCAGCGTTACGGCTTCTTCACCGATGAGAATGGCGGCATTCTGGATGATCTCATGATCACCAACCGTGGCGACCATCTTTTCGTGGTGGTCAATGCTGCCTGTAAAGATGCGGATCTGGCGCATATGCAGGCCTACTTGTCCGGCGCCTGCGATATCACCCTGCTGGATGATCGCGCTCTGATCGCCCTTCAGGGACCACGTGCCGAAGCGGTTATGGCCGAGCTCTGGGCTGGCGTTTCCGGCATGAAGTTCATGGATGTGCGCGAAGTACCGCTGCTGGACGTGCAGTGCATCGTGTCACGGTCGGGCTATTCCGGCGAAGACGGGTTTGAAATCTCGATCCCGGCCGACAAGGCGGAGGCGATTGCCAAGGCGCTTCTGGAGCATCCGGATTGCGAGCCGATCGGTCTCGGTGCGCGTGACAGCCTGCGCCTTGAAGCTGGCTTGTGCCTCTACGGCAATGACATAGACACCACGACCTCTCCAATCGAAGCATCGCTCGAATGGGCAATCCAGAAAGCGCGCCGCACAGGCGGAGATCGCCAAGGCGGTTTTCCCGGTGAGAAACGCATTCTGGCTGAATTGACCAATGGCACTGCGCGCCGCCGCGTGGGTCTGAAGCCGGAAGGCAAAGCACCTGTGCGCGGCCATGCGAAGCTTTTTGCAGATGCAGATGGCAGCCAGGAAATCGGAGAAGTCACCTCTGGCGGGTTTGGCCCGACAGTGGAGAGCCCGGTTGCGATGGGCTATGTGCCTAAAGAGTTTGCAACGCCAGGCACGGCAATTTTTGCGGAAGTTCGCGGCAAGTACCTGCCCCTCACCGTTGCCGCCCTGCCCTTTATTACTCCCACTTACAAACGCTAATTTCCGGAGAAACCAATGCTGAAATTTACTCAAGAGCACGAGTGGCTGAAGATCGAAGGCGATGTCGCCACTGTTGGCATCACCACCCACGCTGCAGAACAGCTGGGCGATCTGGTGTTTGTTGAACTGCCGGAAGTGGGCGCAACCTTCTCAAAGGATGGCGATGCCGCAACCGTCGAAAGCGTAAAAGCAGCGTCCGACGTTTATTGTCCGCTGGATGGTGAGATCACCGAGATCAATCAGGCAATCGTTGATGACCCGTCGCTCGTCAACTCCGACCCACAGGGCGCTGGCTGGTTCTTCAAACTCAAGCTTTCCAACACGTCTGACATTGATGCGTTGCTGGATGAAGCTGCCTATAAGGAGCTTATTGCCTGATGACGACCCCCACAGAATTCCATTTTACCGACTACCAGCCCTATGACTTTGCCAACCGGCGTCATATTGGCCCGTCGCCGTCGGAAATGGCGGATATGCTCAAGGTCATCGGCTATAACAGCCTCGATGCCTTGATCGACGCAACAGTGCCTTCATCCATCCGCCAGGAGGCCGCACTCGCCTGGGGTCCTGCCCTGACGGAGCGTGAAGCACTGGACCGGCTGCGCGAAACCGCCAACAAGAACAAGGTTCTGACCTCGCTGATTGGTCAGGGCTACTATGGCACCATCACGCCGCCAGTCATCCAGCGCAATATTCTGGAAAATCCGGCATGGTACACGGCTTACACGCCTTACCAGCCAGAGATTTCGCAAGGCCGCCTTGAAGCCCTGCTGAACTTCCAGACGATGATTTCCGATCTGACCGGGCTCGATGTCGCAAACGCCTCGCTTCTGGATGAGGCCACTGCTGCTGCCGAAGCCATGGCCATGTGCCAGCGCGTGGCGAAGTCAAAGGCTACGTCCTTCTTCGTGGATGCCAACTGCCACCCGCAGACCATTGCACTGATCGAAACCCGTGCTGCACCACTCGGCTGGAACGTGATCGTTGGCAATCCCTTTACTGATCTCGATCCGGTCGACGTCTTCGGCGCCATCTTCCAGTATCCGGGCACGCATGGCCATGTCAGCGACTTCTCCGGGCTGATTTCCCGCCTGCACCAGACGGGCGCCATTGCAACGGTTGCTGCTGACCTTCTTGCCCTGACCCTGCTAAAATCTCCGGGCGAGATGGGTGCAGACATCGCAATCGGCACCTCGCAGCGCTTCGGCGTGCCTGTTGGTTACGGTGGCCCGCACGCTGCCTATATGGCGGTGAAGGATACGCACAAGCGTTCCATGCCGGGTCGCCTCGTCGGCGTATCCGTCGATGCACGTGGCAACCGCGCCTACCGCCTTTCGCTACAGACCCGCGAACAGCACATCCGCCGCGAGAAGGCCACGTCCAACATCTGTACCGCGCAGGTGCTGCTCGCCGTCATGGCGTCCATGTATGGCGTCTTCCATGGCCCGCAAGGCTTGAAGGCCATTGCCCAGCAGACCCACCAGAAGGCCGTCCTTATGGCCAAGGGTCTGGAAAAGCTCGGCTACACCATTGAGCCCGAAACCTTCTTCGACACCATTACTGTCGATGTCGGGCATATGCAGGCCCTCATCCTTCGGGCAGCGGTTGCCGAAGGCGTTAACCTGCGCAAGGTCGGCTCGACAAAGATCGGCATGAGCCTGGACGAGCGCACGCGCCCTGCCACGCTGGAAGCCGTTTGGCGTGCATTCGGTGGCAACTTCTCCATCTCGGATTTCGAGCCGGATTACCGTCTGCCGAAGGACCTGCTGCGGACCAGCCAGTACATGACGCATCCGATCTTCCACATGAATCGCGCCGAAAGCGAGATGACCCGCTACATCCGTCGCCTTTCGGACCGGGATCTGGCGCTTGACCGTTCCATGATACCGCTCGGCTCCTGCACCATGAAGCTGAACGCGACAGCCGAAATGCTGCCGATCACATGGCCGGAGTTTTCGGATATCCACCCCTTCGTGCCAGCCGATCAGGCTCTTGGCTACAGAGAGATGATCGATGATCTCTCCACCAAGCTTTGCCAGGTGACGGGTTATGATGCGTTCTCCATGCAGCCCAATTCCGGCGCGCAGGGCGAATATGCGGGCCTTCTGACCATCCGCAACTACCACGTCGCAAACGGCGATGCCCACCGCGATGTGTGCCTCATTCCAACCTCTGCCCATGGCACCAACCCTGCCTCCGCGCAGATGGTCGGCATGCGTGTCGTACCGGTCAAGGTGCGTGAAAACGGCGACATCGATATTGATGATTTCCGTGCAAAAGCAGAGCAGTATGCGGATAACCTCTCGTGCTGCATGATCACGTACCCATCGACCCACGGCGTGTTTGAAGAGACCGTTCGCGAGATCTGCGATATCACCCACACGCATGGTGGCCAGGTCTATCTGGATGGCGCCAACATGAACGCCATGGTCGGCCTTTCCCGCCCGGGCGATATTGGCTCAGACGTATCGCACCTCAACCTGCACAAGACCTTCTGCATTCCACATGGTGGCGGCGGTCCTGGCATGGGTCCAATTGGCGTCAAGGCGCATCTGGCGCCTCACCTGCCCGGCCATCCCGCAAGCGATGGACGCTCAGGTGCTGTTTCGGCTGCCCCGTTCGGCTCACCTTCCATCCTGCCGATTTCCTGGAGCTACTGCCTCATGATGGGTGGTGAGGGTTTGACGCAGGCAACGAAGGTCGCGATCCTCAACGCCAACTATATCGCGGCACGACTGAAGGGCGCCTATGACGTGCTCTACAAGTCAGAGGCTGGCCGCGTTGCGCATGAGTGCATCATCGACACCCGTCCGCTCGCCGATAGCTGCGGTGTGACTGTTGACGATGTTGCCAAGCGTCTCATCGATTGCGGCTTCCACGCACCGACCATGAGCTGGCCGGTTGCTGGCACGCTGATGATCGAGCCGACCGAGTCCGAACCCAAGGCTGAACTCGACCGTTTCTGCGACGCGATGCTGGCCATCCGTCAGGAAGCCCGGGATATCGAGGAAGGTCGCTCGGACAAGACCAACAATCCGCTGAAAAACGCACCTCATACGGTGGAAGACCTCGTCGGCAACTGGGATCGTCCCTATTCCCGCGAGCAGGCCTGCTACCCGCCGGGCGCGTTCCGCGTGGACAAATACTGGTCGCCGGTCAATCGCGTCGATAACGTCTATGGAGACCGGAACCTCGTCTGCACATGCCCGCCCATGAGCGAATACGCCGAGGCGGCTGAGTAAGGCTCAAACGATAAAAGGCTCGGATCGCTCCGGGCCTTTTCTTTGTTCTATGTACATGTCGCTATCGCGTCAGCCTGATGTCGGCAGTTACAACGGTCGGACCATTGGCTCCATCTTTGTCAGTGGTGCGCAGGCGCAGGCCATTATTGCCCATCTTGGTGATGGTCATGCCCGCGACCTTGTCACCATTGATAACACGTTTCCATGTGATCGAGAGATTGATGGAATTGCCGCTGCGGCTACCGGAAAGTGCTGATGGGATGCCGGATGGGCCGACATAGTTGCCGCCATATCGAGTGCCGCTGGCACGAAGATCTGCCGAAATTGCGCGCCTCACGACGACTAGACCGCGACATGTGCCGTTCATTTGCAGGGACGGCCCCGATGTTGTCGAATCGAATGTGCAGTTCACGTTGATCGGTCGGGAGCCGATCTTGGTTGTGACAGTGCCCGTACCCTTCCAGCTTCCTTTCAGCGTGGACAGAAACTGGGCCTCTTGGGCCATGGCGGGTGGTGCCAAGAGAGCGGTCGAAAGTGCTATGGTGGAAATCAGCCTGCGGATCATGCGCATCATCCTTCTGTGTGTGGAGACCGAACGCTCCGCAAATCCTATTGTTCCGTCATCATATCGTAATGGAGCGGCAGCAACCTAAATTGATGTCGCGCGTTTCTCGCCAGCTTCCCCATCCATCTGGAGTTCCCCCAATGTCATTGCTTTCGACCGAACGCGGCGTCACCGCTGGCGGAACGCCCAATACCGGCCTGTCTGATCGCTCGATTTTCGCACTCGCGGCCCTCAATTTCTTTCTTGCAGATGCACGTGACGGGCTGGGGCCATTTCTGGACGCTTTTCTGGCGACTAACGGGTGGTCGGCAATGCAGCTTGGCGTGATCGCGACTGTTGGCGGCCTTATTGGTCTTGCGGCGACACCACTGTGCGGCGCGTTGGTTGACGGCTCCACCTGGAAAAGAACACTGATCGCAATACCAGTCGTTCTCGTCACCATTGGTGCACTGATCACACTGCTCTTTACCAATGAAGCCGTGGTCTGGACGGGGCAGATTATGACTGCCGTCGTCGGCGCTGTTGTCGGCCCGGCGCTGGCAGGCCTGACGCTGGGGTTGGTAGGAGAAAAGCTGTTCTCAAGGCAAATTTCCAGAAACGAGTTCTGGAACCACGGCGGAAACTTCATCTCGCTGTTTGCCACCTATTTTGCCGTTACAGCTTTCGGCATCTCCGGCGTCATTGGTCTGATGATCGTAACGGCCCTTGGAACCCTCATCGCAATCTCGGCCATCGACCCAAAAAAGATCGACCACAAGGTGGCCCGTGGGTTGGGAGAGGATAAGGGCAAGCCGGGCCCATCAGGTGTCAAAGTCCTGTTCAAAGAACGCGGCCTGATTTTCCTGTCGATCATTCTGCTCATCTTCCATTTCGGCAATGCACCGATGGGACGTCTGATCGCGCAAAACTTCGCCATCGAGCTCAACACACCATTCCGAACCACCGCCATAATTACCGGCGTCGCGCAATTGGCGATGATATTTGTGGCCGCGCTCACGCCATGGCTCATCAGGCGTTTCGGGCTTTCCATCGTGTTTGTGATCGCGCTTGCCGCCCTGCCCGTGCGTGGCTTGCTGGCTGCATCGTTTAGTGATTTTTGGGTGATCTATCCCGTTCAGCTTCTGGACGGCATCGGCGCGGGCCTTTTGGGTATCGCAACGCCCATCGCGGTGGAGCGCATATCGAAGGGTACTGGACGGTTCAATGTGGGCCTCGCCAGCGTGATGACGGTGCAAGGCATAGGCGCGTCGCTAAGCAACGGGGTCGCTGGCTGGCTGACCACGCAAGGCGGCTACGCCCTCTCTCACCTTGTGGGTGCCGGAATAGCCGCCATCGCGATCGCGCTCTTTCTCGTCTACCGGCATGACATCGCGCCTGCCCAAAAAGGCGACGGTCAGAAATTGACGGCTTGAAACAAAAAAAGGAGGCCGTGGCCTCCTTTTCAATTTCAGTATCTGTGGCCGATCAGCCTACGAAGGCGCGCTCGATAACAAATTCTGCAGGCTTGTTGTTGGCACCTTCGGTCAGCCCAGCTTTTTCAAGCAGCACCTTGGTGTCTTTCAGCATGGCTGCAGAACCGCAGATCATCCCGCGGTCAATGGCGGGGTCCAGCGGCGGCACGCCAAGGTCAGTAAACATCTTGCCGTTTTCGATCAGGTCGGTAATGCGTCCTGTAAACGCATAGTCCTCGCGGGTGACTGTGGCGTAGTGCTTCAGCTTGTCGCCCACGATTTCACTCAGGAATTCGTGGTTCTTGATTTCTTCAACAAGGTCGAAGCCATACTGCAATTCGGCAATATCGCGGCAGGTGTGCGTGAGGATGACTTCCTCGAACTTCTCGTAGGTCTCAGGGTCGCGGATAAGGCTCGCGAAAGGCGCAATGCCCGTGCCTGTCGAGAACATGTAGAGGCGCTTGCCCGGTGTCAGCGCATCCAGAACCAGCGTACCTGTCGGCTTCTTGCGCATCAGCACGGTGTCGCCGGGCTTGATCTGCTGAAGATGGGATGTCAGCGGACCATCGGGAACTTTGATCGAGAAGAACTCCAGTTCCTCGTCCCATGCGGGGCTGGCAATCGAATAGGCGCGGTAGATGGGCTTTTCACCAACCATCAGGCCAATCATGGCAAATTCGCCAGAGCGGAAACGGAAGCCTGCCGGGCGGGTCATGCGGAAGCGGAACAGGTGGTCGGTATAATGTTCGACCGACAGAACCGTCTCGGCATACACACCGTCAGGTATTTTCGCAGCAAATTCTTCCGTCTTGGCTGGAGCGTTCATTCTCTATCGATCCATTTTCAAATTGTGAGCGACACTTTCGTGTGGGGCAATATACCATCTGAACCGACTATTGAAGGTACAGGATTGTTCATTGCTGCCATGCGCGTAGAAATATTGATCAAAGCCCCGCGCTTGGCAATGGCTCAGACCGCCTTGTGGCTGCGCCAGCTATACGCCTCGCCACCTTCGGATTGCTTGGCTGTCGGCTGGTAATAAACGTCGATTGCTGGCAGGCGGTTTTCGGAGAGGCGACGAATTGCCGTCTCGTTCGTCACAGCAAAGCTGGTAAAGCCGGTGCGCAGCATGAGCGGAACCTGGTCAATCAAGACATCGCCCACGGCTCTCATCTCACCGTCATAACCCAATCGCGAACGCAACAGCGAGGCGTGGCTGAAGCCACGGCCATCGTTGAAGGCGGGAAAGCTCACCGCTACAAGCCCTATGCGGTCAATGAAGGGACGCAGCTTTTCCACGTCATCGGCGGGGCAAATCAGCACACCAAGACCGACATCATTGCTTTCCTCTGCGCGTGCAATGAAGGCATCGAAACCGAGCACCGCATGCTGGTCACCCTCAGCCTTCACTTCCTCCGTTTCGATGACCCAAGGGTCGTTATCCACGAAACCGCTCTCGTTCCAAATCTTTGTCATGATACGGTTCCTTATGCGGCTGCAGATGCTGTCGGATAGAGTGCTTCCTTGAAAGGCTGAGCTCCGACGCGGCGATAGGCCTGAAGGAAAGTCTCCTCCTTGGACAGGCGCAGACCAAGATAGGTATCGACAACGGTTTCCACCGCATCAGTCACTTTCTCTGGCTCAAAACCACGCCCGATGATTTCACCAATAGACGAGTTTTCATCGCCCGAGCCGCCAAGCGTGATCTGGTAAAGCTCTGCACCCTTCTTCTCCACACCCAACAGGCCGATATGGCCGACATGGTGGTGGCCGCAGGCGTTGATGCAGCCGGAAATCTTGATTTTCAACTCACCGATTTCGGCCTGACGTTCTGGTGCGCCGAAACGGTTGGAAATTTCCTGAGACACTGGAATAGAGCGCGCATTGGCCAGCGCGCAATAATCCAGCCCGGGACAGGCAATAATATCTGTAATCAACCCGGCATTGGCGGTGCCCAGGCCCGCACCCGCAAGCGCACGATATACCGGCTCGAGGTCAGCCAGCGCCACATGCGGCAGAATGATATTTTGCTCGTGGCTGATACGGATTTCATCCAGCGCGTATTCTTCCGCAATATCAGCAACAAGCTCCATCTGCTCATCGGTCGCGTCGCCCGGAATGCCACCGATGGGCTTCAGGGAAACGGTGACCATGCCGTAATCAGGGTTCTTATGCGGCTGGACATTCTGGTCCACCCAACGGGCAAAATCCGGATCGGCTTTCTTCCAGCGTGCGAGGCTTTCCCAGCCTTCGGGACGCGCCTTCAAATCCGGCAGAGCGAAATAGGATGTGATGGCGGCAATATCCGCATCCGGCAGCTTCAACTCGCTGTTTTTCAGCTGCGCGAACTCGGCTTCCACCTGACGCGAGAGCTCTTCAACGCCTGTCTCATGCACGAGTATCTTGATGCGCGCCTTGTACTTGTTGTCACGGCGGCCATGCAGATTGTAAACGCGCATGATCGCGGTGGTGTAGGACAGCAAATCTTCTTCGGGCAGGAAGTCGTTGATCTTCTTGGCGATCATCGGTGTTCTGCCCTGCCCGCCGCCCACATAGACTGCAAAGCCGATTTTGCCATCATCATTCTTTTTCAGATGCAGGCCAATGTCGTGCACCTGAATGGCAGCACGGTCGCGCTCTGCTCCGGTCACCGCAATCTTGAACTTGCGTGGCAGGAACGAAAACTCCGGGTGGACGGATGACCATTGACGCAGGATTTCAGCGTATGGGCGTGGATCGGCAACCTCGTCGGCAGCAGCACCGGCAAAATGGTCAGCCGTCACGTTACGAATACAGTTCCCCGATGTCTGAAGGGCGTGCATTTCAACGCTTGAGAGCTCAGCCAGAATATCCGGCGTATCGGCAAGGCGGGGCCAGTTGTACTGGATGTTCTGACGTGTGGTGAAGTGGCCGTAACCGCGGTCATATTTCCGCGCAATATGCGCTAGCATCCGCATCTGCTTCGCATTGAGCGTTCCATAGGGAATGGCGACGCGCAGCATGTAGGCATGAAGCTGGAGGTAGACGCCGTTCATCAGTCGCAACGGCTTGAAGGCATCCTCGGCCAGTTCGCCGGAAAGGCGTCGTTCTACCTGGTCGCGGAACTGCTCCACGCGGCCCTGGACAAAAGCATGGTCGAACTCGTCGTAACGGTACATGGTATTCCTCAGACTGCGATGAATGCTGCGTCGGCTGCCTTGAAGCCGGTGGCGTAATGAATGGTTGGCCCTGCTGCGCGGATCCGTTCGCGCAGGCGTGTCGGCCAAAGCTGGCCGTTCTCTTCGGTCACGTCAACAATGTTGACATCCACAACCTTGTTGGCGGAAAAATCGCGCTTGCCGATCTGCTCAAGCGAAGCTTCTGCTTCCGCGTGGCGGGCAACAAGTGCGGACTGGAGATCTTCGGTCCACTCACCGTTTGCGTTGAGCCATACCGCAATGCCGTCATCAAGACGGTTGGCCGTCAGAACCTTGTCAACCATTTGCATACTCCTGCTTCAGATCTGAAGGCGCATCGGCAAAAGCCAGCGCTTCGGACCGTTCGAAATTCGCACCCGCAACGGCATCACCGATGATGACCATGACCGGACCAGTCAGCTCATCGCGGTGCTCCAGTTGCGGCAAATCCTTCAATGTACCGTGCATCAGCCGGCGGTAAGGCCTGCTGGCATTTTCAATGACCGCGACCGTTGTATCGGCGTTGAGACCGGCGCTCATCAAACGGGTAGCCACCGATGCCGCCACGGTGCGCCCCATGTAAACGGCAATCGTTGCACCTGAGACGGCCAGTCGAGCCCAATCCGGCAGTATATCCCCGGCCAGATCGTGGCCCGTGGTGAAAATCAGCGATGACGCGATGCCACGCAGCGTCAGCGGCAGCTCGAAATCAGCGGCGGCGGCAAAGGCGGAGGTGATGCCGGGCACAATCTCGTAGCCAATACCGGCTTCCCGCAGTGCCGCCATCTCTTCGCCCGCACGACCGTAAACCAGCGGATCTCCAGACTTCAGGCGCACAACCCGCTTGCCCTCTTCGCCAAGAGAAACGAGCAGTTTGTTGATGTCGGACTGGGACTTGGAATGACAGCCTTTGCGCTTGCCAACAGACAGACGCTCTGCATCCCGGCGGCCCATATCCACGATTTCCTGCGGCACCAGAGCGTCGTAAACAATAACGTCGGCCTGCATCAGCACGCGCTGTGCGCGCAATGTTAGCAGGTCTTCAGCGCCTGGACCGGCACCAACAAGCCAGACATAACCCTCAGGCCGTTCTGGATTGGCGAGAAGCTGGTGTGCGGCCTTATTGGCTGCGTCCACATCATTCAAAGCCACGGAGTCGGCAACACTGCCAGTAAAGAAGCGACGCCAGAAGTTGCGACGCAGCGCACCCTTCTTGATGTTCTGTTCCGCAGCATCCCGATACTCGATAGCCAGACGCAGCAAATGCCCGAGCGATGGTGCAAGCATCTGGTCGATCCGCGCGCGGACCATCTGGCCCAGAACAGGCCCTGCCCCTTCGGTACAGATTGCTACGGCAAGAGGCGCACGAGAAACGAGACCCGGCGTATAGAAATCACAATAGCCGGGCTGATCCACTGCATTGGCAGGGATCGCTTTGGCGCGCGCGGCATCCACAATCTCACGGTCGAGCGCTTCTTCGCCCGTTGCCGCGAAAACCAGCACCATGCCGTCCACAAGTTCTGGCGAGAATGGAAGCGGGTGGTGGGACACCTTGCCTTGGCTCAGCAGTGCCGCGTAGTCATCCTGCGGCGCATCGGCAAAAGCGCGGATATCAGCGCTGGTATTCAGCAGCAGGCGCACCTTGGCATAGGCCTCATCGCCATTTCCAAAAACCGCGACGGGGCGCTTGTCCACCTTGAAAAAAGCGGGAAAAGTCGTAAGCCGGTGGTCAGCCCTATCTGAAGCGGTCTTAAGCATGCTCATAATATGTCCGATCCGGCGTCAGGATTGAAGGTACAGAAATTCCCTTGCCATAGTGCAGTAGATTATTATTTCTGGGCAAGCGTTGATTTGGAGGAAAACAAACCGACGCAACGAATGTGTCACGCTGTTGTAATCCCACACATTTCGCGCACCCATTTGTATCTTTTTTCAGCAGCTTCGGGCCAAAGCGTCCAATCGTTAGGCATCAATCAAACAGGATCATGAACTTGACCGAACACACAATAGCGTCCCGCTTGCTCGATGTCATCGAGAACGATATTCTGCCCCTCACCTCAAAGGGTGTTGCGCTTGGCAACAAGGTGTTTGGTGCAGCGATTCTGCGAAAGTCTGATCTTTCGCTGGTTGTTGCGGAAACCAACAATGAGCTGGAGAACCCGCTGTGGCACGGCGAAGTCCACACGCTGAAACGCTTCCACGAATTGGGAGAAAAGCCTGACACGAAAGACCTCATCTTTCTGTCGACGCACGAACCGTGCACCATGTGTATGTCGGCGATTACCTGGGCGGGCTTTGATAACTTCTACTCCTTTTTCAGCCATGAGGATTCCCGCGATGCCTTCGCCATTCCGCATGACTTGAAAATCCTCAAGGAAGTTTTCGGGCTTGAGCCGGGCGGCTACAGGCGCAGCAACGCGTTCTGGAACTCGTACTTCATTGCCGACCTTGTCGAGTCCGAAGCCGAGCCTCTTCGTTCCCGCCTAAAGGATCAGACAGCCCGTATCAAAGCGGCATACGACGCTCTCTCATCAGACTATCAGTCGTCGAAAGATGACAACAACATTCCCCTGAATTGAAAACCGCAGAAAGCAGTCACATGGAAGCCTCGAAGGATATTTCGCGTCTCATCGAGATCATGGAAGCGTTACGCAATCCCCAGACCGGATGCCCTTGGGACATCGTCCAGACGTTCGAGACCATCAAGCCCTATACGGTCGAGGAAGCCTACGAGGTTGCTGACGCGATTGAGCGTAACGACATGGACGACCTCTGCGAAGAACTGGGCGACCTGTTGTTGCAGGTGGTTTTCCACTCACGTATAGCAGAAGAAATGGGCGCGTTTTCTTTCGGTGATGTCGTCCAAGCGGTCACCACAAAGATGATCCGACGCCATCCCCACGTTTTCGCGGTCTCTGGCGCAGACACGGCGGAATCCGTCAAGATTCAGTGGGATGCCATCAAGAAACAGGAAAAGCAGGAGCGCGCCGAGCGCCGCCTCGCACACGGCATTACCGGTGATTTCAAAGCAGGATTTCTGGGTAGCGTTGCACGCACGCAGCCAGCGCTAACGGAAGCTTTGAAACTTCAAGAGCAAGCCGCACGCGTTGGCTTTGATTGGTCGGAGCCGGAGCCGATCCTCGACAAGATCGAGGAAGAAGTGCGCGAGTTGCGCGAGGCACTCGCGCAAGGAAAGCCGGACAGGGTTGCCGATGAACTGGGCGATCTCATATTCGCCCTCGTCAACATCGGTCGACATGTGAAGGCAGACCCGGAAAACGCGCTGCGCGGCACCAACACAAAGTTCCGTCGCCGCTTTCACCACATAGAGACATCTTTGACGGAAAGCGGAGAAACGCTGGAGGCAGCGACGCTGGAACGTATGGAAGAACTGTGGCAATCGGCAAAAGCTATCGAGCGCACATTATCAAAGTGATGATTGAAGGGATCTCGCGTTTGCGAGGTCCCCCATTTTTCCAGCACCTCAGCGCTGCCAATCATCCTCGGCAGGTTTCTGGCCCTTGCCGGTGCGTCTTTCAAGCTCTTGCCACAGGGCGTCTGAAAGGCGCAGATCAAGCGTCACTGAACCGTCCTCGTTATCCTCACGAGAATCAACGATGGCATTGTCATAGACCCAGGAAAGCTGGTGCAACTGCTCGACGCTCAGCGTGGCGGTCATTGGCAGGAGAACGCCGGACAGGCGACGAGAAATCTCGTCCATCAGGCTATCAACGCCCTCACCCGTGATGGCCGACACGGCGCGAACATTGTTCCGTCCTTCGGCTTTGTGCATGATAGCGTCGTGCGCTTCCGGCTCCAGCCGATCGACCTTGTTCCAGACCTCGATGATCCGCTCATCAGCGACCTTATCATCGATGCCTAGATCATTCAGAATGCGTAGCACGTCGCCCGATTGCGCGGCATTGTCAGGGTCTGACATATCGCGGATGTGCAGGATAAGGTCTGCCTCCAGCACTTCCTCCAGTGTAGCGCGGAAGGCGGCCACAAGGTGGGTGGGCAGGTCGGAGATAAATCCAACCGTATCTGACATGATGACCGTGCGGCCGTGCGGCAGCTTCATGCGGCGCAGTGTTGGGTCCAGGGTGGCAAACAGCATGTCTTCAGCCAGCACCCCTGCACCCGTGATGCGGTTGAACAGCGTGGACTTGCCCGCATTCGTATAACCAACAAGGGCGACGATGGGGTGAGGCACCTTGCGACGCTTGGCGCGGTGAAGCTGGCGCGTGCGCACCACCTGCTCCAGCTCGCGCTCCAGCTTGACGATCTTGTCTTGCAGCAAACGACGGTCTGCCTCGATCTGCGTTTCGCCAGGGCCGCCCATGAAGCCTGCACCACCGCGCTGGCGCTCAAGGTGGGTCCAGCTTCTGACCAGACGACCCTTCTGATAATTCAGATGGGCGAGATCAACCTGCAGCGTTCCTTCTTTCGTGGATGCGCGACGACCAAAAATTTCAAGGATCAGACCGGTGCGATCGATAACCTTGGCGTTCCATTCTTTTTCAAGATTGCGCTGCTGCACCGGCGTCAAAGGATGGTCGATGATAACGAGACCTGCGTCCGTTTCATTTAGAAGCTGCTTGATTTCCTCTATCTTGCCGCTGCCGAACAAGGTTCCAGGCTTCGGCTGATTGACCGGAACGATAAGGCCTTGAGTAATGTGGAGATCAATGGCCAGAGCGAGGCCCTTGGCTTCCTCAAGCTTGGCTTCCATGGTGCGAGGGGCAGTTGTTGCCGAGGCTTCTTTCGGCTGACGCCCCTGTTTCAAAACCGGGATAATCACCACAGCACGCATATCGTCCCGGTGCTTTTCGAGTTCCGGGATGATGGATTCGTTGGATGTGTCGCGTGTAGAAATGAGCCCGCACCTTTTCATTGTCTGCCGTAGCGCAACGGAAATGTCCGGCGCATGTAATAGAAAACAACGGTCCCCGGCTAAGGTTCCGTTGTCCATCAACTCATGAGGTGGATGACGATCAGATCGCCTTTGCTGCTACGCGGCACCCTCTTCCGATTCGAACATCTGCATGGGTTGCCCCGGCATGATCGTCGAGATTGCATGCTTGTAGACAAGTTGAGAATGCCCGTCACGACGAAGAAGGACGCAGAAATTGTCGAAGGATGTAACAACACCGGTCAGTTTGACGCCGTTGATCAAGAAAATGGTCAACGAGATCTTTTGTTTGCGAACGGTATTGAGAAACAGATCTTGCAGGTTTTGAGAACGTTCCGCCATGGCGCCGATTCTTTCTTTCTTGCCCGGATGGGAGACCGGGAAATAAACAATCAATAATAGGATCGGTTGAAACATGTCCCCCGTCAGCCGATCAGCAACTCTGGTATCAAATCACGATCTGTTCCGCAATGTGGAAAAACTCACCCCAATTTCTCGGAATGTCCTTTTTCCCTTAGAAACTAAAGATATTAGAAATATTGAATTGATACACGGAATAGCTGTTCAACCTCCCGCACCGCGTCTGATGACGCGAAAAGGACGACTCTGTCCTTCGCCTTGATTTTCGTAGATCCATCTGGACGAAGAACTTTCTTGTCGCGGTAGATCACGCCGATTCGCACGCCCTGCGGAAAGTCTATGTCCCGCAACGCCTGCCCCACCAATGGCGAGGTATCCAGCGCCTCGGCTTCGATGACTTCACCGTTGCCCCTTTGCACGGCATAGACGGAGCGGATTCGGCCTTTTCTCACATGCTGCAAGACGCGTGAGATCGTCACGGCGCGTGGATTGATGTAGGCGTCCAGCGCGAGCGACTTGGCCACATCATGGAAGGATGGTCCGTTCAACAAGGCAAGGTTGGATTTGCAGCCAAGCTGTTTTGCCATCACCGCACCAAGAATGTTGGTCTGGTCGTTATTCGTCAGCGTAACGATCAGATCCGCATCGGCGATATCGGCCTGGTGCAGTATCTTCTGGTCAAGCACGGAGCCATTCAAGACGATGGTAGAATTCAGTTTTTCAGAGGCTGCAACAGCGCGCTCCCGGTCAGACTCGATGATCTTGACCCGTGTTTTCGGCTGAAGCTGCTCAATGGAGCGCGCAACATACTGACCAATATTGCCTCCACCAGCGATCACGATGCGGCTGGCTTCCTTTTCTTCGTGACCAAAAAGTCCAAGCGTTCGGCGTGCATGTTGCTGCTGGCAGATGACATAGGCAAGATCGCCAAACCGGAGTTGCTCTGCCGAGTCGACGGCCTTGAGGTGGCCATCCCTGTAAACCCCGACCACGGTTGCGACGAGATCGGGAAAGAGGTGGCTGAGCTGCTGCAGTGGCGTGTTGATAACGGGGCAATCTTCCATGCATTCAATCGCGAGCATGAAAACATTATCGTCAGCAAAGCGAACGACATCCGTAGCGCCCGGAAATGCGATACGCCGCAGAACCATCTTGCCAACCTCGATTTCAGGGGAAATCGTCACGTCAATTGACATGTTCTCACGGCTGAAAAGGTCGCCATATTCAGGCGCGAGGTAACTCTGGTCACGGATACGGGCGACTTTGGTCGGAACATTAAACAGAGCGTGAGCCACTTCGCAGGCCACGATGTTGATTTCATCATGGAGCGTAACGGCGATGATCATGTCGGCTTGATCGGCGCCCGCCTTGGCCAGCATATCCGGATGAGCGCCATGCCCGACATATCCACGCACATCGAGCGTTTCGGTGATCGCTGCAATCAGTGCCGATGAGGTATCGATAACGGAAACCTCGTTATCTTCACGCGACAATTGCTCGGCAATGCCGTAGCCCACCTGGCCAGCACCACAAATGATGACTTTCATACGCTCTCTCTGACGGAAGTTTGCCGCAACTGCGGATCGTTATACGCCGAGCGATTTCAATTTGCGATGCAGTGCTGAGCGTTCCATGCCAACAAATTCTGCCGTTCTCGAAATATTGCCACCAAACCGGTTGATCTGCGCCACCAGATAGTCTCGCTCGAACATTTCGCGGGCTTCGCGCAAGGGCAAAGTCATGATGTGCTGGTCGCCCTGAGCGGCGATTCTCGGAAGCATGTCACCAATATCGGCGGGCAACATATCGGCAGATATGGGCATGTCATTGCCCTCGGGCCGTGCGAGAATCATCAGGCGTTCGATGTTGTTGCGCAGCTGGCGTATATTGCCCGGCCAATCATGCGTCTGAAGAACCGCCATAGCGTCATCGCCGATCTTGCGTGGACGGATGCCCGCCTGCTCTGAAATCTGGCGCATGAACATATCGACCAGATACGGAATATCTTCGCGCCGCTCAGAGAGAGCTGGCACCTTGACGGGAACGACAGCCAGCCGGTGGTACAGGTCTTCGCGGAACAAACCGTCGGCAATCAGTCCTTCGAGATTATGCGCCGTGGACGAAATGATGCGAACATCGACCTTCACCCGCTTGCCGCCGCCGACGCGCTCGAACTGCTGATCGACAAGCACGCGCAGAATCTTGTTCTGCGTTTCGCGCGGCATTTCACCCACTTCATCGAGGTAGAGAACGCCGCGATGGGCCTCTTCCAGTGCGCCGACCTTGCGCGGCTGGCCCGGCAGGCCTTCCGTGCCAAACAATGCGATTTCCATCCGGTCAGGTGTGATGGTCGCGGCGTTCAAAGCCACAAATGGTCCGGTTGCCCGCGATGACTTCTTATGAATCATGCGCGCCACCAGCTCCTTCCCGGAACCGGAGGGGCCAAGGATCATGATCCGGCTGTTGGTGGGCGAAACGCGGTCGATGGTCTGGCGCAGCTGCGAAACGGCAAGCGACGCACCGATCAGCTCGACGGCATCTCCCGTGCGCTTTTTCAGCTCGGACACTTCGCGCTTGAGCTTGGAGTTTTCCAGCGCACGCTCAGCAATGAGAATCAGCCGATCTGCCTTGAAGGGCTTCTCGATAAAGTCGAACGCCCCACGTTTGATCGCGTTGACGGCGGTTTCAATATTGCCGTGGCCGGAGATCATCACGACGGGAAGGTCGGGATGGCGGCTCTTGATTTCGTCAAGAAGCGCCAGACCGTCCAGCTTGCTGCCCTGCATCCAGATATCAAGAAAGATCAGCCGAGGCACACGCTCCGAAATAGCAGCCAGCGCACTGTCGCTGTCAAACGCCATGCGGGTTTCATGACCTTCATCGGACAGGATGCCTGCGACGATCTCGCGAATGTCAGCCTCATCGTCAACGACCAGAATATCAGACGCCATATGCAATTTCCTTGTCTTTCTCGCTGGCTGCCACATCGACACGCGGCAGCAGCACTCTAATCATGGCACCACGGCCATGATCGAAATCGGCGGGCGCATCATGCAACTCAAGATGACCACCGTGCTCTTCAATAATTTTCTTGACGATCGCGAGCCCCAGACCGGTGCCCTTGTCGCGCATCGTCATATAGGGCTCAAGAATGCGATGCCTGTTTTCCACGGGCAAACCACGGCCATTGTCGATCACATCCGCAATGAACCGGTTGTGTTCTTCATCGTAGGACGCACGCACGAGGATTTTCCCCTCACGAGGTGTATCACTCGTCTCGACCGATTCGATGGCTTCGGCTGCGTTCTTGATGAGGTTGCCAAAGGCCTGACCGAGCATGCGCTGATCGAACATGCCTTCCAATTCACGCTCGCCCAGCTCGGTGGCGAACTTCACATGGGCCGCGCCCATTTCGCGCAGGAATGTCGCGTCCTTCAGGATCGTGCGCAAATCGGACAGCTCTTTGGTGGGCTTTGGCATGCGGGCAAAAGCGGAGAATTCATCTACCATGCGACCGATATCGCCAACCTGTCGAACGATGGTATCCGTGCACTGATCAAACACAGCGCGGTCACCCTCGTCATGGATCTGCTTGCCAAACCTGCGCTTGATGCGCTCGGCGGATAGCTGGATCGGCGTCAGCGGGTTCTTGATTTCGTGGGCGATGCGACGCGCGACCTCGGACCATGCGGTGGATCGCTGAGCGATGACCAGATCGGTGATGTCATCGAGCGTGATGACGTAGGATTCGTGGCCATCGCGTGCGTCTTCGCGGGTCACCTGCACGTTCAATGTGCGTTCCTTGCCGCGCCTGATGATGTTGATCTGCTTTCGGAAATCCATTCGCGCAGAAGCGGTCGCTTCCGTTACGACCTGCTCGATCTCAGGGGCAACCTCAACGAGAGGTGAGCCGACGAGCCGGTCGGATGGCACGGCCAGAAATTCTTCAGCAGACGGATTAGCGATGGTGATGTTGCGATGCTCGTCAACCCCAATAACAGCCGCCGTCACGCCTGACAGAACAGCCTCGATGAAGCGGCGGCGGTTGTCGATGTCGTCTTTGGCCTCGATGATTTCATCCTGCTGGCTGCGGATTTCCGAAATCATCTTGTTGAATGTGCGCGCCAATCGGCCAACGTCGCCGTCCACGGCACGCACAGGCACCAGAACATGCATATTGCCCATCGCCACACTGTCGGCGGCGCTGATCAGCAGCCGGATAGGCCGAACGATTCGGTCGGCAATGGCAATAGCCGTCCAGATGGCGGCGAGCAGAACAATCAGCGCAAAGCCGAGGTAGAGAATGGCGAAGGCGATCTGCAATGGCGCCCGACCCGCTTCCATCGCCTTGTACTCGGCGCGGTTCTCTTCCATCTGCCGCATCGCCGCCATGACCTTGGGGTCAACGGCGCGAACGGTGTAAAGAAACGTGCCGCCAATGCCTTCCAGCTTGATGATGGCACCGACGAGATTGGTCACGCCGGGCGGAATGAGGGTTGGCTGGCCAGCGGCGGCCTTTTCCAGCGCATCCTGCGGAATGGCAGGTAGCGGCCTTTCCGTCTTGATGTCAGCCTGCACAACGGCGTCGCCATCTTCCTGAACCAGAAAAGCTCCCAGGAAGCCGCGGCCCTTGGCCTGGCGCGTCATCAGTTCAACAAAACCGGTACGGTCGAGATAGAAAAGCGCACGGTTGCGATCGAGATCAGTTGCCATGGACAGGGTTTGGCCCTGTAGATAGCCAGCATTTTCAAGCATATAGGCTTGAGCAATATTGCTGGATGAATCCACAATGGACTGCGTGCGCAACGCAAACCAACGGTCCAGCCCGACATTCAGCGTGATACTGGCGAAAACCGCGACAAGGATGGCGGGCGTAATCGCGACAATGGAAAACAACCCAACGATACGAACGTGGAGCCGTGCTGCTGCGCGGCCCCTGCGCCGCGCCTTGACCAACCGACCGATCTCGCGACCAATCAGATACATCAGTCCCAGCACCAGCAGGGAGTTGATGACGACGGAGGCGATAACGACGTTGGTGGTGGGTGCTATAGGGGTGAGACCCAGCAGCACGAACAGCGTCAGTGTGGCGCAGACCAGCGCAACGCCTGCCAGCACCAGACCCGGCAAGGCAAAAGACATTCTTCGGTCAGCGATCACTACGTCTGCCGACGCACGGTCGGAAACCTTATCTGGGACAGGTTTGCGCATCGAACATTTTCCTATGCCGCATAATGCAGCACCATAATCTTCAAAAAGACCGCTGGACGCTGCGAAGCGACACCTGCGGTCCCGTGATTTTCAAGCAACACAATGTGGCGAAAATGCAACGACTGATGACTCTTGTCAACCGTTCAAGCAGTTCGTGAACTACGGTAAACAGATACGCCCAGCTCACGAATCTTCTTGCGCAGGGTATTTCGGTTCAACCCCAGCAGGTCAGCAGCCTTGATCTGGTTGCCACGTGTGGCGGTCAGCGCTGCGAGTATTAGCGGATACTCCATCTCGCGTAATACGCGATCATAAAGCCCTGCCGGCGGCAGGTTTTCGCCAAAACCGGAGAAGTAATCACGCATGTTTTCTTCAACGGCCTGAGAGATGGTCAGCGAACCATTGCGGACAGCTGTGCGATCGATCGGGCTATCAGGCACGTCAGACTGAAGTTCCTGATCGATGATTTCGCGTGTGATAACTTCCTGTGGATAGAGCGCCATCAGGCGGCGAATGAGGTTTTCCAATTCACGCACATTGCCCGGCCAGGCATAGGCTTTCATCAATTCCAGAGCTTCCGTCTCGAAGCGCTTGCCTTCCAAGCCTTCCTTCTCACCCGTCTGGATAAAATGGCGAACGAGATCTGGAATGTCCTCCGCACGGTCGCGCAGAGGCGGCAACCGCAGAGGAACGACGTTGAGGCGATAATAAAGGTCCTCTCGGAACAGGCCCTGATTGATCGAGGTTTTCAAATCCTTGTTGGTTGCGGCAACGATGCGCACATCCGTGCGGATCGGCGTACGTCCCCCAACCGTGGTATATTCGCCCTGCTGAAGTACGCGCAGCAGACGGGTCTGGGCATCCATCGGCATGTCGCCGATTTCATCCAGAAACAACGTGCCGCCTTCAGCCTGCTCAAACCGGCCGGTGGAGCGGTTCTGCGCGCCAGTAAACGCGCCCTTCTCATGCCCGAACAGCTCTGATTCGATCAGGTCTCGCGGAATAGCGGCCATGTTGATGGCGACGAACGGGCCGTTGCGGCGCTTGCCGTAATCATGCAGCGCACGGGCAACGAGTTCCTTGCCGGTACCGGATTCGCCTGTGATCATCAGCGTCAGGTCGGTCTGCATCAGACGCGCCAGCACGCGGTAGATTTCCTGCATGGCAGCCGATCTGCCAACCAGCGGCATGCCGTCCTGCATGTCATCATCCAGCTTTGCAGGCTTGCGCTTGGGCTCGGACAAGGCACGACCGATGATGGCAATCAATTCGGTCAGATCGAAGGGCTTTGGCAGATAGTCATAAGCGCCTTTTTCTGAGGCCTTGATGGCTGTCATGAAGGTGTTCTGCGCGCTCATGACCAGCACTGGCAAATCAGGCCTAGCCTTTTTGATACGCGGCAAAAGATCGAATGCGTTTTCATCCGGCATCACCACATCGGTTACAACCAGATCACCCTCACCCGCCGCCACCCAGCGCCACAGCGTCGCCGCGTTGGAGGTAATGCGGACATCATACCCGGCACGGCTGAGAGCCTGATTGAGAACGGTACGGATGGCCGCATCATCATCGGCCACGAGAATCGTTGCTGTCATCGATTTAGTCCTGTCGGGTTCGGCAAAATGTCGTCAGCCGCCACTTCGGGGGAAACGGGCATCAAAACGCGGAATGTGGTCCGGTGATTCTGGCTGTCGCATTCGACAATGCCGCCATGGGCACCGATGAGTTTTGCAACGAGCGCAAGGCCCAGACCGGAACCGTTGGTTTTGGTGGTAATGAACGGGTCAAAAAGATGCGGCACAAGGTCTGGAGGAACACCCGGACCATTGTCGTGCACGCAGAACTCCAGCGGCAGTGAAATTCGCTCACGACTGCCTGCCACCGAGAGACGAATACCTGGGCGGTAGGCCGTCGTCAGGATGATCTCGCCATCCTGCTGATTGCCAACCGCCTCGGCAGCATTTTTGACCAGATTGAGAAAGACCTGCACCAATTGGTCGCGGTTGGCATAAACGGGCGGCAGGGATGGATCGTAGTTTTCGCTGATCTTGACGTTGCGGGCGAAGCCAGCCTTCGCCACAGCCTTCACGTGGTCCAGCACCGAGTGAATGTTGATCGGCATGCGATCGACCGGGCGCTCATCGGAGAATATTTCCATCCGATCGACCAGCGAAACGATGCGATCCGTCTCATCGCAGATCAATCGCGTCAGAGAGCGGTCTTCGTCGGGCACCGACGTTTCCAGCAATTGTGCGGCACCGCGAATGCCGGAGAGCGGATTTTTGATTTCATGGGCCAGCATGGATGCCAGGCCTGTAACGGAGCGGGCAGCAGCGCGATGCGTCAACTGACGATCAATCTTGTCGGCCATGGAGCGTTCCTGAAACACCACGACGACCGAACCCGGCTCACTAACAACAGGTGCCACATAGAGGTCAACGACCTTGTCCTGCCCAAGACGCGGCGATGACAGGTCAACCCGATATTCATTGACCGGCGCACGGCGCTCCCGCACCTGATCGATGAGGGCCAAAAGCGGACTGCCAAAGGGAATGAAGGTGGAAATGCGGTAGCGCGCCAGATGCGTGGCGCTTGCCCCGAAAAAGGCCTCCGCCTCCCAGTTTGCAAATGCGATGAAGCCTTCGCCATCTACGAGAATGACGGGATTCTGCACGGCGTTGAGAACAGCCATGGCAAGCGCGTTGTTTGCCCCGCCGCCGGGAGGTGCAGTATCGACACTCATGCGGCTTTCCTCGCAGCGGAAATTTCCGCACCCTGCTGCAGGGCGGAGCGCAGAAGCTCCGTCACCTGAACGGTGTTTTTAGATGTCATGATGGAAACCTTGTCATCTGTCTTCATGTCTGGCGCAAACCGATCCAGATACCATCCAAGATGTTTGCGAGCGTGACGAAGTCCGGCCTCGATACCGTAAAATTCCAGCATCAATTCGTAATGTTCGACGGCGATGTCGGCGATCTCTTCAACCTTTGGCGGCGCATGGCCCGCAAGAACCGCCGGCAGCCAGGGCTGACCCTGAGCCCCTCGCCCGACCATCACAGCATCCGCGCCCGAACGGCGCAGAATTTCGCTGGCGTCGGCAGAGGTTTCCACGTCACCATTGGCAATCAGCGGCACAGATATGACATCGCGCACGGCCTTGATCGCATCCCAATTGGCGCGGCCTTCATAGAACTGCATGCGTGTGCGGCCGTGAATGGTGATGAGCTTCACGCCAGCAGCTTCGGCCCGCGCGGCGATCTCTGGTGCATTGATGGAATCATCGTCCCAGCCCAGCCGCATCTTCAAGGTCACCGGCACGCTGACAGCCTTCACTGTCGCTTCAATGAGGCTCAAGGCGTGGTCCGGCTCACGCATCAGCGCAGAACCGGAATAGCCGCCCGTCACCTTCTTTGCCGGGCAACCCATATTGATATCGATGATGCCGGCACCGTTATCGGCAGAAATTTTTGCCGCTTCCGCCATCCAGTGCGCCTCGCGCCCAGCAAGCTGCACCATATGCGGAACCATGCCCGCATTTTTCAGCCTGGCCCATGATTCGCCCCTGTTGGCGACGAGTTCACGGCTTGCCACCATCTCCGTCACCACCAGACCCGCGCCGAACCGCCAGGCAAGCTTGCGGAACGGCAGATCGGTTACGCCAGACATGGGTGCCAGTACCGCACGGTTGCGCACCGTCACGGCATCAATCTGAAATGGGTCTGCCAGCGATGGAATGGGCAAATGGTCAACTTTCATGCATTTCTAAAATTTGCATTATTTTTAGACAGTGTTTGGGCAGTTGCCAAGCACTTTTGCACGGATTTTCATTTGTTTTTTTCGTGCCTTGTTTTGCGACAGGGCAAAATGGAATTTGCTTAATCGCAGGCTTTCGATGCGTGCATCATGTCCGGCATTCTGACTGGCCATTCGTTTTCTAAAACGCTAGACAACCCGTGTAAACCTTTGAAGAAATGCATAAATGACATGGGTTCAATGCAGGGAAGTGCAATGACAACAGCAATCGTCATCGTTGCGGCAGGACGCGGCGAACGCGCTGGCTCTCCGCATGAGGGGCCGAAACAGTATCGCCTCATTGGTGGAAAGCCCGTCATTGAGCACACGCTGGAGCGCTTTCTGGGCTGGGAGCATGCAACAAAAATCGTGGTTGTCACCCACGCAGACGACGCCTCGCTTTTCGAGCCCATTGCCAGGAGGCTCAATGCGGGAAGCCGACTCTCCACGGTAACGGGTGGCGCCACGCGTCAACAATCGGTTCTTGCAGGCCTCGAAGCGCTTGACGGGCTTGGCATTACCCACGTGATGATCCATGACGCCGTTCGCCCTTTCATCGATGCACATTTGCTGCAACGGATCACCGAAGCACTTTCGGCAGGCGCCAAGGCAGTTTTGCCAGCCGTGCCGGTGGCTGATACGCTGAAGCGTGGCCATGATGGTTTCGTCGGCGAGACGGTGTCCCGCAGCAACCTTTATGCCGCGCAAACGCCCCAGTCCTTCCACTATCCCTCTATATTCGAGGCACACCAGGCCGCTGCCGCATCGGGACGGTTTGATTTTACCGATGATGCGGCGATTGCCGAATGGGCTGGCATTCCCGTTCAATTGGTGGAAGGCCTTGTCGATAATGTTAAACTCACGCTGAAACGGGATATTACCATGGCCGATGAAAAGCTTGGCGCTGCGTTACCGGATGTGCGCACTGGCAATGGCTACGATGTGCATCAACTCGTGCCGGGCGATGGCGTCACCCTGTGTGGCGTCTTCATTCCGCATGATCAGAAACTCATGGGGCATTCGGATGCCGATGTCGCGCTTCATGCGTTGACGGATGCACTGCTCGCCACCTGTGGTGCGGGTGATATTGGCGACCATTTCCCCCCCTCCGATCCTCAGTGGAAGGGCGCGCCATCACGGATTTTTCTGGAGCATGCGGCGAAAATCGTCCGTGACCATGGCGGCACCATCATGAATGCGGATGTTTCATTGATTGCCGAAGCGCCCAAAGTAGGCCCACATCGGCAAGCCATGCGGGAATACCTGTCTGCTATTCTTGATATCTCGCTCGACCGCTGCTCGGTCAAGGCGACCACCAACGAGACCATTGGCTTCGTTGGCCGACGTGAAGGTATAGCAGCGATTGCAACGGCGACGGTCGTCTATCGGCAGAGGCCGCAATGAGCCTGTTTCCGGCAGACATCGAGACTTTGGCGCAACGCATCGTGCAGGAATTTGCCGCGTCCGGTCATATGGTCTCAACGGCGGAAAGCTGTACCGGCGGATTGATTGCCGGTGCCCTGACGCAGATTTCCGGGTCGTCAGCCGTGGTGGACCGTGGGTTCGTCACCTATACCAACGATGCCAAGATGGACATGCTCGGCGTGACTGCCGAGACGCTTTACGCTTTTGGCGCCGTTTCGAAGGAAACAGCACTCCAGATGGCCCATGGCGCGCTTTACCGCTCACGGGCTGCGTTTTCTGTCGCGGTAACAGGCATCGCGGGTCCGGGCGGTGGATCGGCCACCAAGCCCGTCGGTCTTGTGCATCTCGCCGCAACAGGGCGTTCCGGGCATATGCTTCATCGAGAAATGCGATATGGCGATATCGGGCGTGAGCAGATTCGTCTCGCTACCGTCAAGACGGCGCTCGAAATGCTCTTAGACCTTCATCAGTCCTTGTAAATCTTGTCGGCGCGTGCCTCGAAAGCTTCCGCGAACATTCGAAATGCACGGTCGAACATGGAGCCCATCACAGCGCCCAATAGTCTGCTCTTGAACTCATAATCAATGAAGAAGTAGACCGAGCATCCGCCATTCTCCCCGGGCTCGAAACGCCAGCGATTGTCGAGATATTTGAACGGACCATCCAGATATTTCACGTCGATGGCCGATTCCTCGGGCTTCAGCAAAACCTGGGTCGTGAAGGTTTCACGGATGGCTTTATAACCAACCGTCATATCCGCAACCAGCAAGGTCTTGGTGTCTCGCTCCTTGCGAGAGCGAACAGTCAAGCTGTCACAAAGTGGCAGAAATTCCGGGTATTTCTCCACGTCGGCAACGAGATTATACATCCGTTCGGGGGAGTGCTTGACAGGGCGGCGGGTTTCGAATTGCGGCATGAGGGGCAGTTAATGCGCTGCGCCTACAAGATCAAGAAGCTTGCTTGCCTGCGCTCGAGATTTCACCTGAAATATTGGTGTTTCAGGCCCGTACAGCTCAAAATTCCGAATGAATTTCGGTGCGTGATGTTTCTCGAAGTTCCAGATATAGGTCAGGAACTCACGATTTGGCAGCGGTTCCGGGCAGCCTTCCGCCATATCAGGCCTCACCGTTCCGTAATATTTCACCACACGCCGCACCACACCCATCAGGCACGTCATACGCGGCAGGCGCATCCAGATAACGACATCGGTGCGCGGCAATCTGATATCCAGGGTGGATGGATTGCCGCCATCCAGCACCCAACGTTCGTGCCTGACAATCTCCTCTAAGATTCGGCGCTGCTCCGCGCTATCGCGTTGCGTCCAGTTGTTTTGCCACCTCACATCGCGGTCTATCGAGACGTATTCACAGTTGAGTCTCGCAGAAAGTGTTTTTGAAAGCGTGGTCTTTCCCGCGCCTGAATTGCCCAGCACCATGACGCGTGAAGCGTTGGATACGAGCCGGGCAGCCTGCTCGATATCATCCAGAAGGTTCATCTTACCCACTCCACGCATGGCTGTTTGCAGAAATTGACTATTGCAAGCTGGCCGTGCTGGGCGTTATTGAACACCACCGATTGCAGCCTTGGGTGCAACCAAACAGCCGAGTGATACGATGGACGACTTTGCAAATATCATCAACCTCCTGGAATCCGCGAAGCAACTTGCATCCATGAACAGCATGCCGATGCTGGCTTACCTCATTGATGTCGCCAAGTGCGAAGCGCGAGAGAACAAGCCGGTTCTGCGCAAGCGCAAGCGTGGCGAATCGACGGTGAAGCAGGAAGTTGAAGTCTGAGACGAACGGAAGTCCGACCGGCCAGCTTGTGACCAAGTTCGGATTGATATCCAGGAGGACGCTCAATGCCGACCGTTTCAGTCGACCTGCGCTCCTATCGTGGTGAGACCCCGGATGAGCGCCATCCCTTCGTGCAGATCGTCCTCCCCCTGTCAGGCCAACTGGACATAGACGTCTGCGGGCGTCAGCAAAGATTATCACCCTTGAAGGGTGCACTTGTTCATAAGGGCACGTCACACACGCAGGTCGCAACGGGGCTGAACCGATCTCTGATCGTTGATGTGCACGAACAGGCAGTCTCTGCGAAGATGCTCGACACGTTCTCATCAAATTCATTTTTCGATATCCAGCCACGAACGAGCAGGCTCACGCATTATATGCACGGCATGCTGCAAAGAAGCGAACAGAACGCAAAGGCCAGCATCGCATGGGCACCCATCCTGATTGCCAGCCTGACCGATGAAAGCCCTGACATTCTGTCCCGAGTTTCGCTGCTCAGAACGCTTGTGGAAATAGACCCGTTCATGCCGTGGAGCCTTGAGCGGATGGCCGAACAGGCTGAAATCAGCGTCAGCCGCCTGCATGCCATTTTCCGCGAGACGTTCGATGAAACGCCGCATCTGTGGCTGGCCGATATGCGCATGCGCAAAATCTGCGATTACCTCACCAACACACGTCTACCTGTTGCAGAGATTGCCGATAAAGCAGGCTTTTCCGACCAAACCGCCCTCACCCGCGCGATGAAAAAAGCCATGGGAACGACGCCCGCTGCTTATCGTCGTGAATTTTCCGCGCCGTCACAGTAGTTTATGTCAAGACAGCCATTCCACCCCATGGCAAACAGCGCCATGCAACGGATGGACATGGCATGAACAAGACGGGACTGGGCGTATTTTACGGAATGCTGGCGGGCGCACTCTGGGGCGGCATCTTTCTGGCTCCGAAACTCATCCCGGCCGGCTTCACGCCCTTACAGCTTTCAACGGCGCGATATCTGACCTATGGACTGCTGGCACTGGTACTCATCGCGCCTAAAATCCGGCGTGTAGCTTCGCGTTTCGGCAAGGCCGAATGGCTCGCTCTTGGTTGGCTTAGTCTGATTGGGAATATCGCATATTATTTCCTGATCTCAACCGCCGTGCAACTCAGCGGCGTTGCCTTCACATCCATCATCATCGGGTTCATGCCCGTGGCCATTTCCATCATCGGCAGCCGCGACCACGGCGCGGTTTCTTTGAAACGGTTGTGGCCCTCGCTTCTTTTTGGAGCCATCGGCATTTTTGGAATTTCGTGGCAGTCACTGTTTGAAGGTCAGGGCAGTCTCGATCCGACGAAGATCATCGGCCTTATCTGCGCCATCGGCGCGCTCGCATCGTGGACCGCTTTTGCCGTTGGCAACGCCCGCTGGCTCACACGCCTTCATGATGTCAGCGCAGACGAGTGGAACCTCATGACGGGCGTCGTTACAGGTGGTCTGGCGCTGGTTGTTGCGGTGCCCGCATTCGCCTTCAACCAAAGCGTCCACAGCAATGACGATTGGTTTCAATTCGCATCCATAGCGGTTGGTCTCGGCATCTCGGCCTCGATCTTAGGAAATGCGTTCTGGAACCGCATGAGCCGTCTGCTGCCGCTGACGATGGTTGGTCAGATGATCCTGTTTGAAACGCTGTTTGCGCTTCTGTACGGCTTCATGTGGGAACAGCGCGGACCGACCGTTATCGAAGCCGCAGCTATCGTCTCAGTCGTGCTCAGCGTGCTGCTGTGCATGCAGGCGCACCGGCCAGCGAAGGCGGGCTGAGGATTACTCAGCCGCTGCCAGAAGCTTGCGCTCACGGTTTGCGCGCAGGCGCTCAAAGTCATCACCCGCATGGTGCGATGAACGGGTAAGCGGGCTGGAGGCCACCATCAGAAAGCCCTTGGTGTAAGCAATCGTTTCGTAGGACTTGAACTCTTCCGGCGTCACGTAGGCTTCCACTTTGTGGTGCTTTCTGGTCGGCTGCAGGTACTGGCCGATGGTCAGAAAGTCGACATCGGCAGTGCGAAGGTCATCCATCAGTTGGAGCACTTCGTTGCGCTCTTCACCCAGGCCAACCATGATGCCGGATTTGGTGAACATTGTCGGATCCAGTTCCTTCACCCGCTGCAACAGGCGCACGGAGTGGAAGTAGCGCGCACCGGGGCGAACCGTCAGATAGTTGCCTGGAACTGTTTCCATATTGTGATTGAAAACGTCCGGCTTGGCGGCGACGACCCGCTCCAGCGCACCGGGCTTCTTCAAAAAGTCTGGCGTGAGGATCTCAATCGTCGTGCCGGGCGATGCGGCGCGAATGGCCCAGATCACCTTCTCGAAATGCTCCGCTCCACCATCGGCCAGATCATCTCTGTCTACAGAGGTGATGACCACGTGGTTGAGGCCCATCTGCTTGACGGCCTTGGCAACGTTTTCCGGTTCCAGACTATCAAGCGCATTTGGCTTGCCAGTGGAGACATTGCAAAAGGCGCAGGCGCGTGTGCAGATCTCGCCCATGATCATGAAGGTGGCGTGCTTCTTGTCCCAGCATTCGCCGATATTCGGACAGCCCGCTTCCTCGCACACGGTGACAAGCTTGTGCGAACGCACCAACTCGCGTGTCTCGTGATAACCCTTCGAGGTCGGCGCCTTGACGCGAATCCACTCGGGCTTGCGCATCACCTCGGTGTCGGGACGATGCGCCTTTTCCGGGTGGCGAACACGCTTGTCGTCCTGCGATGTCCTGTCGAGAATAGTGACCATAGAAACCTGCTTCCACCGTACCAATACGGTCTAACGCCTTACGAGCTTGGCGAGAAATAACAGAAGGCTCGCGCCCAGGAAAGATGTGACGAAATAGCCTAGACGGCTGTCCTGCACGAAAACGTCGAATGTTCGTAGCACCGCGACCGCTACAACCGAGCCAACGATGCCGAGAACGATATTCATGAAAATGCCAAAGCGCATATCCATCAGCTTACCCGCGAGCCAACCCGCCAGTCCGCCGATGATGATTGCTGCTATCCAGCCCACACTTTCCATCTTCAAACTCCGTCAATCGCATTTCAACGACATATGGTGTACCCGGCTTTGCTAGGCAATGCAGGGTAACGGGCAGATGTTATGCGTTCAGCACACGTCCATAGGCGTCCAGCACGCTTTCTTTCATCATTTCCGAAAGCGTAGGGTGCGGGAAGATGGTGTGCATCAGTTCTTCCTCGGTCGTTTCAAGGTTCATGGCAACCACGAAGCCCTGAATGAGCTCGGTCACTTCAGCACCAACCATATGCGCACCGATCAGCTCACCTGTCTTCTTGTCGAAGATGGTCTTGACCATGCCTTGATCTTCGCCCAGCGCAATCGCCTTGCCGTTGGCGGCGAAGGAATAGCGGCCAACACGGATTTCGCGGCCCTGTTCCTTTGCCTTGGCTTCCGTCAAGCCGACAGAGGCGACCTGCGGGTTGCAATAGGTGCAGCCAGGAATCTTCAGCCTGTCCATTGAGTGCACGTTGGGCAGACCGGCGATCTTTTCAATGCAAATCACGCCTTCATGCTCTGCCTTGTGAGCAAGCATTGGCGGACCGGCGACATCGCCGATAGCATAGAGGCCGGGAACATTGGTCTTGCCGTAGCCATCGATGACCACGCAGCCGCGATCCGTCTTGACGCCAAGCGCCTCCAGACCCAGGTTTTCGATATTGCCCTGAACGCCGACAGCTGAAATCAGGCGATCTGCGGTGATCGTCTGAACCTTGCCATCCTTGGTTTCGATATGGGCCGTGATCGAGTCAACGCCCTTCTCAACCTTGGAAACCTTGGCTTCGGTGATGATCTTGAGGCCGCGCTTTTCAAGCTGCTTGCGGGCGAAGGCGGAGATCTCCACATCTTCGACCGGCATGATGTTGGCCATCAATTCCACAACCGTCACATCCACGCCCATGGAACGATAGAAGGACGCGAATTCGATGCCGATGGCGCCCGAACCCATGACGACGATGGACTTCGGCAGGAAATCCGGTTTCATCGCCTCAAAATAGGTCCAGATCAACTTGCCATCGGGCTCGATGCCGGGCAGAGCGCGAGGACGCGCACCGGTCGCAACGATGATGTGTTTTGCCGTATAGGTGCCCTCGCCCAGCACTCCCTTTGGAACAGGATTCTGTGGCTGCACGATTGGCTTGGAAATTTTGCCGACGACGATCTCGTTTGCTTTCGTGAGCTTTGCCTCACCCCAGATAACGTCGATCTTGTTCTTCTTCATCAGGTAAGCCACGCCGCCATTCAGGCGCGCCGAAACGCCACGCGAACGGGCGACCACTTCCTTCACGTCGGCTGTAATCGTGCCTTCCAGCTTCAGGCCGTAATTCTTCGCATGGTTGGAATTATCCAGAACTTCGGCAGAGCGAAGCAGCGCCTTTGTGGGAATGCAGCCCCAGTTCAGGCAGATGCCGCCCAGATGTTCACGCTCGACAATCGCAGTCTTGAGGCCAAGCTGTGCCGCACGGATGGCCGTGACGTAACCGCCCGGACCCGAACCGATGATGATGACGTCATAAGACTGAGCCATGTCTGTTTCCTGTCTTTGCTTCTTGAGGGCGAAACATGGTCGCCGCCTCAATCAATTTCTTTTAAAGTCCAAGCATCATGCGAACGACGGGCTCGAGGCCTCGTCCGATTGCACGCGTATTTTCTGCATCCAGATGGACGCCATCCACCGGCGTCGTCACAGCAACGGATGCCGCATCAAAGAAGCCGCAGCCCTTTTCATCCGCCAGATCCCGGTACAACGAACCCATCATCTGCGATTGCTCGATGGCGTTTACGAACATCGCCGCAAACATTTCATTGCCTGTTTCGCAAATATGCGGCGCGGAAACGAGCAGGATTTCGGGCTGTTCATATCCGAATGGCCAGGCGTGCTGGCGAACCAGTGCCACAAGTCGCTCAACGCCCTTCACCGCACCAACGGCAGACCCCGGGCCAATGCCGCGCTTCAGATCGTTGGTGCCGAGCATGATGATGACGAGATCAACAGGGCAATGGCTGTGCAGAAGCGTCGGCAAAACCCGTGCGCCATTGCGGTCGCAGTCGGAAAGATGGTCATCATAGGCCGTCGTTCTGCCGTTCAGCCCTTCGGCGATGACATTGACACTGGCGCCCAGCGCCTTTTGCAGGACACTCGGCCAACGGTCTTCATAAGCATGACGGCCGAGATTTTCGGCATCATATCCCCATGTCAGACTGTCGCCATAGCAGAGAACGTTCTTCGTCACGTCGGCCTCCCGAATGGAGCGAGCCGAAAACCTGATCGGTTCTCGGCTCCGCGTTTTTTAGACCAGCATACCCATTGGGTTTTCGATGTAGCGCTTGAAGGCAGACGCAAGTTCTGCACCCAGCGCACCATCGATGACGCGGTGGTCAAAGGCAAAGGTTGCCGTCATTACCGTGCCAACTTCGATTTTGCCGCCACGAACAACCGGCTTCTCGACGCCAGCGCCGATAGACACGATGGATGCCTGCGGCAGGTTGACGATGGACGTGAAGGAAGAGACACCGAACATGCCGAGGTTGGACACGGATGTCGTGCCGCCCTGGTATTCATCCGGCTTCAGCTTCTTGTCACGCGCACGCTTGGCAAGATCCTTGACCTCGTTGGAGATGGCAGACAGGGTCTTTGTCTCTGCCTTCCGAACGATTGGCGTGATCAGACCGTCTGGGATCGACACGGCAACGCCAACATCGGCATGCTTGTGCAGAACACGAGCGGTCGATGTCCACGAAGCATTCGCCATCGGCACATCACGCAGAGCAAGCGCCATTGCCTTGATGATGAAGTCGTTGACGGAAAGCTTGAAGGCTGGAACCTCGCCCTTTTCGGTCTTCTTCACCGGTGCGGATGCGTTGATCTCGGCGCGCAGCTTCAGCATCGCATCGAGTTCGCACTCCATCGATACCGTGTAGGACGGTACGGTCTGAGTCGATTCCGTAAGGCGCGAGGCGATTGTCTTGCGCATGCCGTCGTGCGGCAGAAGCTCGTATGAGCCTTCCGCAAACAGCTTGAGCACGCTTTCGTCCGACGCACCCTTGGCAGGCGCAGGAGCCGCAGTGCCAGCCGATGGTGCAGCAGCAGGAGCCGCCTTTGCGCCGCCGGAAGCTGCTGCCTTTTCCACGTCTGTCTTTACGATACGGCCATGCGGACCGGAACCGGAAACAGCAGACAGATCAAGACCGGCGTCCTTCGCCAGACGACGGGCCAGTGGCGACGCGAAGATACGCTCGCCGCTTTTCGAAACTGGTGCTGGTGTGGATGGTGCAGGCCCCTGATCAGCGATAGGTTTTTCAGCCTTGGCAGGTGCTGCTTCAGCCTTCACGTCCGCAGGTGCATCAGCCTTAGCGGCTTCAGCCTTCGGTGCTTCGGCTTTCGCGTCTGCATTTGCAGGTGCGGAACCGCCGCCCTTGGCAGCATCGCCCACGTCTTCGCCTTCGGCAGCCAGGATTGCAATCACGGCATTGACCTTGACCGCTTCGGAACCGGCTGGAACGACGAGCTTGGCAACAATGCCTTCATCCACGGCTTCCACTTCCATGGTCGCCTTGTCTGTTTCGATCTCGGCAATCACGTCGCCAGGACCTACCTTGTCGCCTTCCTTGACGAGCCACTTCGTCAGATTGCCCTCTTCCATCGTCGGAGACAGGGCAGGCATTGTGATGTTGATAGGCATGACTAGCCCTCCCCCCAAACGAGATTATACTGTTCCAACTCTTCGGGATGTTCCGCGAGCCGGCTGATCTGCGACGGGTCGATTTCGATATATCCCGCAACGTCGTTCAGCCATTCGCTGACGGCACCGATGACGCCGATGTTCTCACGCGGAACGCCAACGACCACATCGCCTTCACCATCATTGACCACAGCCCAGAAGATAACCCGCTCGAATTGCGGGGCATCTTTGGAACCGAGAACGCGGTGCCAGTTTTCAGTTGCCGGGAGGATTTGTTTGATTTTACTCACACTCTCCCCCTTCACTTGTAGCAGACGGTTTTGACCGCCTCGATAACTTCGTCAACGTTCGGCAGAGCAAGCTTTTCAAGGTTCGCAGCGTAAGGCATCGGAACGTCCTTGCCAGCAATCGTCAGGATCGGCGCGTCGAGATAATCGAATGCGGCGCGCATGACCTGGTTAGCGATGAAGTCACCGACCGATGACTGCGGGAAGCCTTCTTCCACCGTCACCAAACGACCGGTCTTCTTGACCGATTCGATCACTGTTGGCAGATCCATCGGACGGATTGTACGCAGATCGATGAGTTCAACGTCGATGCCGAGCTTTTCGAGTTCCGCAATAGCCTTGATGGCGTAGGTCATGCCGATACCGAAGGAAACGATGGTAACGTCCTTGCCCTTGCGGTGAATGCGCGCCTTGCCGATTGGCAGCACGAAATCATCCAGCTTCGGCACTTCGAAGCTCTGACCGTAAAGAATTTCGTTTTCCAAAAAGACGACAGGGTTCGGATCGCGAATCGCAGCCTTGAGCAGACCTTTGGCATCAGCAGCCGAATACGGCATGACGACCTTGAGGCCCGGGATATGGCTGTACCATGCGGCGTAGCACTGCGAGTGCTGAGCGCCAACACGGGCAGCAGCGCCCGACGGACCACGGAACACCATCGGCGCACCCATCTGGCCACCAGACATGTAGAGCGTCTTGGCAGCAGAGTTGACGATCTGGTCGATGGCCTGCATGGCGAAGTTGAACGTCATGAATTCAACGATCGGGCGCAGACCCGTCATCGCAGCGCCGACGCCGATACCGGCAAAACCGTGCTCGGTGATTGGCGTATCGATCACGCGCTTGGCGCCAAATTCCTGCAACAAGCCCTGAGTGATCTTGTAGGCACCCTGGTATTCGGCAACTTCTTCACCCATGACGAAGACGTTCTCGTCAGAGCGCATTTCTTCCGCCATCGCATCGCGCAGTGCTTCACGCACGGTCTGCGTCACGAATTCGGTGCCCTCTGGAATATCAGGGTCGGCAGCAACTTCGATCTTCGGCGCGGCAGGAACCTTGGCTGCTTCCTTAGCAGCGGAAGGCTCTTCCGTCGCTTCGCGGGTTTTGCCGCCAGCAGCGTCAGAACCGGAATTGGAAGCCTCGGCCTTTGGCTCTTCCTTCTTGGGAGCGGATGCAGCAGACATATCATCTGCGCTTTCGCCATCCTGAAGCAGCACGGCAATCGCGGTGTTGACCTTGACGCCTTCGGTGCCAGCCTCGATCAGCAGCTTGCCAATCGTGCCTTCATCCACGGCTTCGACTTCCATCGTTGCCTTGTCTGTTTCGATTTCAGCGATAGCGTCGCCAGCAACAACCTTGTCACCCTCTTTCTTCAACCACTTGGAAAGCGTGCCTTCCTCCATGGTTGGGGAAAGGGCGGGCATGAGAATCTCTATAGGCATGATGTCTCCCTTCCCAAATCAGAGCAGAATATCGGTGTAGAGCTCGGATACATCCGGCTCCGGATCGGTCTGGGCGAACTCCGCGCTGTCGGCAACGATGTCACGAACATCCTTGTCGATTGCCTTGAGTTCATCCTCAGACGCCCAGCCCTTTTCAAGGAGACGGGCTTTGACCTGCTCGATTGGGTCATGTTCCGCGCGCATTTTCTGCACTTCATCTTTGGAACGGTATTTCGCCGGGTCAGACATGGAGTGACCACGGTAACGATAGGTCAGCATTTCAAGAATGATCGGACCCTTGCCGGAGCGGCAATGTTCCAGCGCCTCATCGGCAGCAGCCTTGACGGCACGAACATCCATACCATCGACCTGCATACCCGGAATACCGAAGCCAACGCCACGCAGCGAGTAGTTGGACTGGGCGGTTGCGCGCGCAGTCGATGTACCCATGGCGTAATGGTTGTTTTCGACGATATAAATGATTGGGAGCTTCCAGAGAGCAGCCATGTTGAAGCTCTCATAGACCTGGCCCTGGTTGGCCGCGCCATCACCGAAATAGGCGACGGAAACACTGTCATTGCCGCGATACTTGTTAGCAAAGGCAAGACCGGTTCCGAGAGAAACCTGGGCACCCACGATGCCGTGTCCGCCGTAGAAATGCTTTTCCTTGGAGAACATGTGCATGGAGCCGCCCTTGCCTTTCGACAAGCCGCCGCTTCGTCCGGTCAACTCAGCCATGACGCCACGCGCGCTCATGCCAGCAGCCAGCATGTGGCCGTGGTCGCGATAGGCAGTGATAACCTGATCACCTTCCTTCTGAGACATGTTCATGCCCACAACGACAGCTTCCTGCCCGATGTAGAGGTGACAGAAGCCGCCGATGAAGCCCATGCCATAAAGCTGGCCGGCCTTTTCTTCGAATCGGCGGATCAACAGCATCTCGCGATACGCGTGGAGCTCTTCATCTTTGCCGAACTCCGGCGTGTTCTGGCCGGTAAATTCCTTAGCGGCTGTCTTTGCCGTGGTCTTGCGGCCGGATACGGTCGCGTTTTTTCGCGGTGCCATACATCCCTCCCTGAGTTGCCATTTAGAATGGTTGGATCGGTGCGCACCATATGCAAGAAAACGCGAAGCAGCAATGGCATAAACGCATGGCTCGTATTCGCCCTAAGTGACTGCGAATAAATTAAAAAATGAGATTAACTGAAATTCGGTTAATCAAAAATATGTGTTCATGATGACGATTTCGTCGGCGCGTGACATGTTCAGCTGATAGCGAGAGATCTCATCGATCATGTCGCGCTCGAGCGAGCCATCACTCATCAACTCAACTTGGCGCTCCAGCGCCGTGCGAGCCTTGGTAAGCTTGGCCAGTTCCGCCGAACGGGCGACGCGCTGCTTCTCCAACTGCTCCGCAGCCTTCAGCCCGAAATCACCATGGATGGAATGATACCCGAAATAGGAGAGAAACGCCACCGTGATTGCCGGAACGACAAGACGGCCAAAACGTCTTTTCTTGTGATGCTTGGTCCACATACTCTGAAACAGCCTTCAAACGCGTTACTGAAGGCATCATAGCGACATATGCTTAACCATCCGTTGACCGTAACGATACTCCCGCTGCAGCGCACAAAAAAGCCCGGCGTTAACCGGGCTTCTTATTATGTCACGTGGATATCGAAATCAGCCGCGCAGAATCGAGCGACCTGCGTAAGCAGCCTGTGGGCCGAGCATTTCTTCGATACGGATCAACTGGTTGTACTTGGCCAGACGGTCTGAGCGCGAAAGCGAACCTGTCTTGATCTGTCCGCAGTTGGTGGCAACCGAAAGATCGGCAATCGTGGAGTCTTCTGTTTCACCAGAGCGGTGAGACATGACAGCCGTGTAGCCAGCCTTGTGTGCGGTTTCGACAGCGTCGAGCGTTTCTGTGAGCGAGCCGATCTGGTTGACCTTGACGAGGATCGAGTTGGCGACGCCCATTTTGATGCCGTCACGAAGGCGGGCAGAGTTGGTCACGAACAGATCGTCACCGACCAGCTGAACCTTCTTGCCGATCTTGTCTGTGAGGTACTTCCAGCCGTCCCAATCGTCTTCGGCCATGCCGTCCTCGATGGAGATGATCGGATACTTACCAGCCAGCTCTGCGAGATAATCCGCCATGGCTTCAGGCTCAAGCGTACGGCCTTCACCTTCCATCACATATTTGCCGTTCTTGAAGAATTCCGTCGAGGCGCAATCGAGAGCCAGCGCCACGTCTTCGCCTGGCTTGTAACCAGCCTTTTCAACGGACTTCATGATGAAATCGAGTGCTTCCGGCGCGCTCTTCAGGCCCGGCGCAAAGCCGCCTTCATCGCCCACATTGGTGTTGAAACCCTGCGCAGACAGTTCCTTCTTCAGAACGTGGAAGATTTCAGCGCCGATACGCACCGCGTCACGGATATTTTCCGCGCCGACTGGCATGATCATGAATTCCTGAAAGTCGATTGGGTTATCGGCATGCGCGCCACCGTTGATGATATTCATCATTGGGACCGGCAGCAGATGCGCGTTCGGGCCACCAACGTAACGATAGAGTGGCAGGCCCGTGGTTTCAGCAGCAGCCTTAGCAACAGCCAGCGAAACGCCGAGGATGGCATTGGCACCGAGGCGCGACTTGTTCGGAGTACCGTCGAGTTCGATCAGCGTCTGGTCGACATGGATCTGGCTCTCGGCATCAAAACCGCCCAGCGCATCGAAGATTTCCGTGTTGACGGCTTCGACTGCCTTCTCGACGCCCTTACCGAGGTAACGCTTGCCGCCATCGCGCAGTTCTACAGCTTCATGCGCGCCAGTGGATGCGCCCGATGGAACCGCTGCGCGGCCGAAGGAGCCGTCTTCAAGATAGACATCTACCTCAACGGTCGGGTTGCCGCGGCTGTCGAGAATTTCGCGTGCGATAATGTCGGTAATAGCTGTCATGATCTCTCCCTAGGATGAAAGGTAGTTTCAGGTGATGTCTTAAAGTGCGCAGCGGAGGCTGTGAAGTATTTTCAAATTCCGCCTCACGTTAAAACAGGTCGCCAGAGCAGCGAGTCGTTTGGGGTTGTGCTTCCGCTGTAACCGATGCGGAAGAAATTACAATGACAAGCCCTGCCCTCAGCGTTCGTTTTCCATCGACGCCTCTCGGCGCCGAAATATCAGGCGGACTTGGTGATATTGTCGAAAGCCAGAAGTTTTTCGAGAAGCTTCGGCATATCTTTCAGGTGAACCATGTTGGGGCCATCGGACGGCGCATTATCAGGGTCCTCATGCGTTTCTATGAAAAGGCCGGCAACACCAACGGCCACCGCCGCGCGTGCCAATGTTTCCACGAACTCGCGTTGACCACCTGTCGAGCCACCCTGCCCGCCCGGCTGCTGAACCGAATGGGTCGCGTCGAATATAACTGGCGCACCGAGCGATGCCATGATTGGCAGTGAGCGCATATCCGACACAAGCGTATTATAGCCGAAGGATGCGCCGCGCTCGCACAGCAGCACATTGGAGTTGCCGCTGTCATTCAGCTTGGCCAACACGTTCTTCATGTCCCAAGGTGCCAGAAACTGGCCCTTCTTGACGTTGATCACACGGCCGGTCTTTGCAGCAGCCACCAAGAGGTCCGTCTGACGGCTGAGAAATGCCGGAATCTGCAGAATATCGATGACCGGCGCAACAATGGCGCACTGCTCTTCTGTGTGAATATCCGAAAGGACTGGAAAGCCGAACTGCGCCTTCAACTCGGCGAAGACTTCCAGCGCCTTGTCGATGCCGATGCCGCGCTGGCCCGAAAGCGAGGTGCGGTTGGCCTTGTCGTAGGATGATTTGTAAACAAGGCCGATTCCCAGCTTGCCGCAGAGTTCGGCCAGCGTTTCGGCAATCATGAAAGCATGGTCACGGCTTTCCATCTGGCACGGACCGGCAATCAGGGAAAACCGTTCGGTGTTCGAGAAAGAGACCGCAGCAGCGCCCTCGCCGGCAATGACCTTCAGATTGTTCGTCGCACTCATGGTTTTCCCTTGGAACAAATGAAACAGTGCACGGGCATCACGCCCGATCTTGGCAACGCATGTAGCAGTAAGCCGACAGCGAGTCACGGTATAGGAGCGGTATTCGGCGGGATTGTGGGCAACGCTGAAACTCGTTTGTACTTTCACTGAGTTTTAAGGGATTGCAGAACACATATGGAACAGATAGTGTTCGTTCTGTATTTGTTTCCCGAATCTCCGCCTCGAATCGTCAAGGGTCTCTTCATGCTCACGCGCAAACAGCAGGAACTGCTTCTATTCATTCATGAGAGAATGAAAGAGTCCGGCGTGCCACCATCTTTCGATGAAATGAAGGATGCACTCGAGCTTGCCTCAAAGTCAGGCATCCATCGGTTGATCACAGCCTTGGAGGAGCGTGGTTTCATTCGCCGGCTACCGAACAGAGCGCGTGCGCTTGAGGTTATAAAGCTTCCCGAATCATATTCGCCCCCAGAAAAGCCACAGCGCGGCTTCACGCCAAGCGTTATTGAAGGCAGTCTGGGCAAAGCCGCAGCGGTCGAACAACGGCCTCAGCCATCGTCTTCCAACAGCAGAAACTCCGAATCGGTTAGCGTACCAGTCATGGGACGCATTGCGGCGGGTGTGCCAATCTCCGCGATCCAGAACAATACCCATGATGTCGTCGTGCCGATGGACATGCTGGGCGCAGGCGAGCATTACGCGCTCGAGGTTAAGGGCGATTCGATGATCGAAGCAGGTATATTTGACGGCGATACCGTTATTATCAAGGATACCAGCACCGCGAATCCCGGAGATATCATCGTAGCCCTGGTAGACGAAGAGGAAGCAACTCTTAAGCGCTTTCGTCGCAACGGCGCGTCTATCGCACTTGAAGCTGCGAACCCTGCTTATGAAACCCGCATATTTGGACCCGACAGGGTCAAGATTCAGGGAAAGCTTGTTGGTCTGATCAGGCGTTATCACTGACCAGCCTGACAGGCTCTTGCCTCGCTTTTCAGGCGCAGTCTTAACTCTGTTGACGCTCGCGGGGCCTCAAGTCACCGCGCGGTGATAGAACTTGTTAGCCGGGTATCGATTCCACTGCGATTGTGTGATTTCGAGTGGATTTTCCGTTATGTCAGCAGATACTTATGGCATGGGAATTTCGCCGTTGCGTTTGTAGCTGGTGCTTATGAGCCGGCGTGATCGCCACGCTGGTTACGGTCATCAAATAATTTGAATGATGCCATCGCTGTGGATGGCTTTATGCAAGAAATTCTCTCGTTTACTGATAGTTTTCTCTTTTTTATCGCTGCCTTTTAGGAGCGCTGCTCATGTATCAACTTTTCATCGCCAACAAGAATTACTCGTCTTGGTCACTGCGAATCTGGGTGCTGATGCGCACGCTCGGAATTGAATTTTCCGAGCGATTCATGCGTTTCGATGACAAGGACCATGCGTTTTCGGAGTTTTCACCGACATCGAAAGTTCCCTGCCTGGTGGATGTTGATCTGACAGTATGGGAATCGCTAGCCATCACCGAATATCTTGCGGAAAAGCATGATGGCGTATGGGCAGCGGATGCAAAGGCGCGGGCCTGGTCTCGCTCTGCCGCTGCGGAAATGCATGCCGGCTTTTCGACATTGCGCAACAACCATCCGATGAGCGTTGGTCTTCGGATACGGCCGTCATCCATATCGGACGCATTGCAGAGAGATATTTCCCGGATCGACGTCTTGTGGCAGCAGGGGCTAAAAGCCCACGGCGGTCCATTCCTCGCGGGTGCTGAATTCACAGCCGTTGATGCCTTTTTCTGCCCGGTTGCGTTTCGGTTTCAGACCTACGGAACGGCGCTGTCTCCAGCATCGAAGCACTATATGGATCACCTCCTCTCCCTACCGGCAATGCAGGAATGGGAACAGGCGGCCCTTCTCGAACCGTGGCGCGATGATGCGCATGAGGCTGAGGCGCGGGATGTGGGGGAATGGCTTGCGGATTTGCGCGCAGTCCCGACGTGACGAGCAGTGGCGCGCGCACTACGGACGGACTGCGAGCAGGTTTTCGATATGGGCCGGAATTTCTGTGTTGAAGCTTTTGTCGCGCCAGTCGTAATGACGGTGCGCCGTCCATGGCCGATTGTCGCTCAGCATGGCAGCCCTTACGGTCACGACCGGCTTTGTTGCATCGCCCAGCCATAGTTCCATGGAACCAGTGCGGCGCAAGGTTTCCTGGGTGATGAGAATGGCGCCGGAACGGCACGTGGTGAACGGAACGCTGCGTGTCGTGACGACAATATTGGCGATATCGCAGGCCAATCCCGCGAATGCACTGTCGAGCACCACCGCAACACTCACGCCGCTTTTGGATTTCGATACGCACCAACTGTTCTTTCGACAGGTGAATCCATCTGCGTTCTGGAGCGCGCGCAGCATTTCCTCTCGTTCTTTCGCTTTGGCTTGCTCCGTCAGCGTTGCGCTACGTCCGGTTTGCGCATCATCCAGATTTTCGTCGTCACCATCCAGTGACTTTTCTTTATCGATCACGTCTGCTGGAATGTGGCGCTCCGGCAGGGGCAGCGCCCTCGCCCACTGGTCATAGATAAAGCCCGACGCCCGCTGTTTTGTGGTTGCGACCGCATCTTGCGACAAGAGCGCCACGAGCGACCCATCCTCGTAGATCAAAAGGTCCGGCTTGCTGCGCCATTGCTCCGCGCCCAGCAGTAAAAAACCCGCGGCAACGAAGGGTAGACCAATCAATGCAAGCCGGGTGCGTAAAAGGGCGAGCAGCACAAAACCTGTCGTCGACACAGCGAGGAACCAGCTGTTCTGCCGTCCAATCGTCACATCCCCGCCCCAGCCTGAGACGGCATTCGCGATGTCGATGACCATTGCCATGCCATACCCCATCACCTTGATGAACGGAGCATCAAGTCCGAACGGCATCAGCAGCATTCCCATCAGCGCAAACGGCATGACAATTAGCGACATGATTGGCATCGCCGCCAGATTTGCGGCCAGCCCATAGGTTGTGATGCGGTGAAAATGTTCGATGGAATAGATTGCCGTTGAAAGTCCGCCAATGAGCGATGTCACGATAACGCCGCCAATGATGGTTGCGCATTTAAAAGCGGCGCTGAGCCACCACGGCGGATGCGCGATAACAGGGCGCTCGCGCTCGCCTCTCCACCGGCTCCAGGCTGCAAAGCCCGACACAAGAGCCAGCGTTGCTGCAAATGACATCTGGAAGCTCGGGCCCATCACCTCGTTGGGAGACAAGACGATGATGACGATGGCCGAAAGCGCAACATTTCGAACGCTGATCGATGGCCTGTCCACTAGAACCGCAACCAGCATGATCGACATCATCAGCCAGGCTCGCTCCGCAGAGACGGCGAAGCCTGATATCAGATAGTAGCAGAATGTCATGAGAAGTGCCGCAAAGGCGGAAATCTTCTTCACGGGCCAGCGTTGAGAAAAGCCGGGAAAGAAGCTGAATACGGTTCGCATGCCAACAAAGAAAATACCGGCCGCGAGCGCCATGTTGAGCCCGGAAATCGCGACGATATGCGCGAGGCCCGAGATGCGCAAAGCCTCCATCGTTTCGCCTGATATCGCACGTCTCTCATCGGTGACAATAGACGCAGCAAAGGCTCCGGCATCACCGCCGATCAGGTCGCGAATGCGGTTCGCTATGTTGCTTCTCAGCGCATAAAGCCACCGATCCGCCGCCCCTGCCCACGTGCCGCCTTGCGCCTCGCTGGTCGGATCGGTCCATATCTGCGGCGCGCCATAAAAGAATCCGGTTGCACCAATGCCACTGAAATAGGAGCCGAAGGCGAAATCGTTCAGCCCCGGTAGAGCCGGACCCGAAGGCGGCGACAGACGCGCTTTGCCGGTAATCGACGCACCAATCGCGACCGCCTCATGACGGCTGCGAGCAACCAGTGATACCTTTTGCGGCGCGCGCGCAAGCTGCGGCGCTGACGTGTTCTTCAACGCAACGACATATCGCCAGTTCCCCCTTGCATCCAGTTCACGGCGCTCCACCGTTCCGGCAATCTCGGTCGTAACCGGGGTATCGAGAATGATCGTACCCGCCCGCCGAGACTGCCCATCAGCCAGCACCATGCCCAGCACCACAAGCGCCCCAGCCTTCAAAGCCATGGAAATGGGGCCATTCCTATAAAATAGCGCGCAAACGATGATGATGGCGCATGCGGAAAGCGAAAACAGAAGCCACTGCGGCGGTGTCGTCGGCAGGCTGAAACAGAGGGCGGCTCCCGCAGCAATCAACACCGGAATGAAGAGAAATTCGTGGCGATGATTTGCCTCTTCAGCAAGGCATATATTTAACCGGCGCCTAAGCCGCGCCATCGCACCTAGACGTAAGTCCGATTGCGCGTTTTTTGCAAGCGCGTTACCACTTGAGGTATGCAGGGGCGACAGCAAGTCATCGAGTTCTCCATGCGGAATGAATCTCGTCTGGGTCTCGCTAAAGTAATATTTTTCGTTCTGCGTATTCAAAGCCCGGCGCCCCCTGCCGTAGCCTTTCAGTTTGCAACCCTCAAAGTATTATTGCAACCATTTGCTGAGTTAAGGAAGCATTGACCTAGAATGAAACACTCTGCCTCGGAATCGCACCATTTTGGGATATTGGCGTGTCGCAATGCACAATTTGCCGGTTGGATAGCTTGGCATCATGACTAGGATCATATAGCTAATCGGTAACGCTTAACAGGCTGATGCGTTATCCCGCATCGCCCGCATATATCGGAGGTATGGTATGACGGAATCAAGCGCTAAAGTGACCCTCGGCGATAGCACGGTCGATCTTCCTGTCCGGGAAGGCACGATCGGACCCAAGGTCGTAGATATCGGAACGCTTTACAAGAACACCGGCACCTTCACGTACGACCCCGGCTTTACGTCGACGGCCTCTTGCGAATCCAAGATCACTTACATCGATGGTGACGAAGGCGTTCTGCTTCACCGCGGCTACCCTATCGAGCAACTGGCCGAACAGGGTGACTTCCTCGAAACCTGCTATCTGCTGCTTTACGGCGAACTGCCAACAACTGCACAGAAGAAGGACTTCGATACCCGGGTTACGCGCCACACCATGGTGCATGAACAGATGAGCCGCTTCTTCACCGGCTACCGCCGCGACGCCCACCCGATGGCTGTCATGTGCGGCACGGTCGGCGCGCTCTCGGCCTTCTATCACGACTCCACTGACATCGCTGATCCGCACCAGCGCATGGTCGCATCGCTGCGCATGATTGCGAAGATGCCGACAATTGCAGCAATGGCCTATAAGTACCATATCGGCCAGCCCTTCGTTTATCCGAAGAATGATCTGGATTACGCGTCCAACTTCCTCAACATGTGCTTTGCCGTACCTTGCGAAGACTACAAGGTTGACCCGGTTCTGGCACGCGCCATGGACCGTATCTTCATCCTGCATGCCGACCATGAGCAGAACGCTTCGACCTCGACCGTGCGTCTCGCCGGCTCGTCCGGTGCAAACCCGTTTGCGTGTATCGCTGCCGGTATCGCTTGCCTCTGGGGCCCTGCCCATGGCGGCGCGAATGAAGCTGCGCTCAACATGCTCAACGAAATCGGTTCGGTTGATCGCATTCCGGAGTTCATTGCCCGCGCCAAGGACAAGAACGATCCGTTCCGCCTGATGGGCTTCGGCCACCGCGTTTACAAGAACTACGATCCGCGCGCCAAGATCATGCAGAAGACGATGTACGAAGTGCTGGAAGCCACCGGCAACTCGGATGATCCTATCATGCAGGTCGCGCTCGAACTGGAAAAGATCGCTCTGTCTGATCCTTATTTCGTCGAAAAGAAGCTCTATCCGAACGTCGATTTCTACTCCGGCATCACGCTGAAGGCGCTCGGCTTCCCAACAACCATGTTCACTGTTCTCTTCGCGCTCGCCCGCACCGTCGGCTGGATCGCACAGTGGAACGAAATGATCGAAGACCCACAGCAGCGCATCGGTCGCCCTCGCCAGCTCTACACCGGCGAAGCAAAGCGCGATTACCTGCCAGTTTCCAAGCGCTAAGCGCGGAAGCAAAGAATTCAAAGAAAAGCCGGGTCAACGCCCGGCTTTTTTATTTGTCTGGACGGGTGTTGAAAACGACGCTTATCAATGGGCCGTCACACCCAGAAATTGCTTCAACTCCGCTGTCTTAGGCGCTGAGAACACCTCTTCCGGCGGGCCGATTTCGTGGACTTTTCCCTCGTGCATGAAGACAACGCGAGAGCAGACATCGCGGGCGAACTTCATTTCGTGCGTGACCATCACCAGCGTCATGCCTTCCGCTGCCAGCTCCCGCACCACGGCCAGAACCTCGGCCACCAGTTCCGGGTCAAGGGCGGATGTAATCTCGTCGCAGAGCAGTGCTGTCGGCTGCATGGCGAGCGCGCGGGCAATGGCGACTCGTTGCTGCTGGCCGCCAGAGAGTTCATCCGGATAGGCATCGAACTTGTGGGCAAGGCCCACTCGCTCCAGCATCTTGCGCGCCAAGGCTTCCGCCTCAGGCCTTGGCGTTTTCTTCACAACAGTTTGAGAAAGCATGACGTTTTCCCCAACATTGAGATGAGGGAAAAGGTTGAACTGCTGAAAGATCATGCCAACCTTCAGCCGCAACGCTTTCAGATGAAGCTCATCGTCGATAAACTGGGCGCCTGCGACTGAAATTGCACCAGACGAGATGGTCTCGAGACCATTGATGCAGCGCAGCAACGTTGACTTGCCGGAGCCGCTCTTGCCAATGATGGCGATTACCTCACCGGGCTCGATATCGAGGTTGATGCCTTTCAGCACCTCGTTGCTGCCAAAGCTCTTGCGGACTTCAGTGATTTCGATGAGCGACATTAAGCTTCCTTTCGAGAATCTGGCTGCTCTTCGACAATGGCCAGCACAGCGCGAAATAAATGAGGGCAACGAGGCCATAAACGGTGAAGGGCTGGAAGGTGGCGTTGGTGACAATGGTACCGGCCTTGGAGAGCTCCACGAAGCCGATGATCGATGTAACTGCCGTTCCCTTGATGACCTGAACGGCAAAGCCGACGGTCGGGGGAATGGCTACCCGCAGGGCCTGAGGCAGAATCACGTAGCGCATCTGCTGGAAGCGCCCCATGCCAAGGCTTGCGGATGCTTCCCACTGGCCTTTCGCAACGGCTTCAACGCAGCCGCGCCATATCTCCGTCAAAAAGGCTGCCGCCCACAGAATGATCGTTAATCCAGCGGCAAGCCAAGCAGGAACATTGATGCCCACAAGCCCAAGCCCGAAAAAGGTAATGAAAAGCTGCATCAAAAGCGGTGTGCCCTGAAATAGCTCGACATAATATTTGGAGAAGACCCTCAGCGATTTCTTTTTAGAAATGCGCATGAACAGCAAGACGAGGCCAACCATCGCCCCGCCAATGAACGAAACCAAAGACAGCAGCACCGTCCATCGGGCGGCCAGAAGCAGGTTCCTCAATATATCCCAGGTGGAAAACTCTATCATCTGACGCTCCTTCTGGGGAATATGAAGCCGCCAAGCACAAGCAGGATTTGTCGCAGCAAAATCGCAAGACCGAGATAAATCACCGTCGAAACCATATAGGCTTCAAAAGCACGGAACGTGCGCGACTGGATGAAGTTGGCCGCAAAGGTCAGGTCCTCGGCTGCAATCTGCGACACGACGGAGGAACCTAGCATGACGATGACCACCTGAGAGGACAGAGCGGGCCAGATGCGCTGCAGCGATGGCACCAGCACAACATGACGGAACGTTTCAAATCGCGTCATGGCAAGGCTTGCGCCCGCCTCAAACTGCCCCTTGGGTGTCGCTTGAATGCCAGCGCGAATGATTTCGCAACTATAGGCACCCAGATTGACGACCATTGCAATATTGGCGGCGGTCAGTTCCGTCAGTTGTAAGCCGAGGGATGGCAGACCGAAAAAGATGAAAAACAGCTGGATCAGAAACGGCGTATTGCGGATCAGTTCAACGTAAAGCGCAACGGGCGGGCGCAGCCACCGTGGCCCGAGCGCACGGACCCAGGCGCAGATAATACCAAGAGTGATTCCCAGGATACCACCAACCGCAATCAGCTGAAGAGTGATGAGCACTCCCTTCACGATTGCAGGGTAATAGTCGAGAAGCCACCCAAATTCGAAGGTGTAATTCACGATGGGTCCTTTCGGATAAAGACGGGACACGCACCCCGGATCATCACGGGGTGCGCATTCTCAATGGTCTTAAATATCCTTCGGCAGGTCCGTCTTCAGCCACTTCTGTGCAATGGCATTCAGGCTGCCATCGGCTTTCGCGGCAGCGAGGATGGCATCGACCTTTTCACGCAATGCGGGCTGGTCCTTGTTCAGGCCGATGTAGCAAGGCGAGTTCTTGATGAGGAATTTCAGCTCCGGGCGCTTGGGCGGGTTCTTTTCGAGAATCGCGGCCGCAACGACGTTGCCGGTGGCAACGGTTTCAACCTGGCCTGACAGGAATGCCGAGATCGTGCCGTTATTGTCCTCATAACGCTTGATGGTGGCATCGGCTGGCGCGATTTTCGTCAGCTCCAGGTCTTCCACCGCGCCGCGTGTGACGCCAATCGTCTTGCCTGCGAGATCTTCTGCCTTTTCGATTTTGACCGCATCAGGCGCGAAAACACCGTTAAAGAACGGCGCATAGGCCACGGAGAAATCAATCACCTTCTCACGCTCTGCATTCTTGCCGAGGCTCGAAATGACGAGATCGACCTTATTGGTCTGGAGGTAGGGCACGCGGTTTGCGCTGGTTACGGGCACAAGCTCGGTCTTTACGCCCAGCTTTTCGGCAATCAGATTGGCCACATCGATGTCATAGCCACGCGGGGCCATATCAACGCCAACGCTGCCAAATGGCGGAAAGTCCTGCGGAACGGCAACGCGGATCGCACCGCGAGATGAAATGTCGCTCAAAGCATCTGCAAAGACGGGTGCTGCAAAGCTGGAGGTGGCTGCAATGGCAATAGTGGCGAGAAATATGCGTCTGCTGAACATTTCAAATTCTCCTATGAGTTGGCAATATGAAGGGGTGGTAGGGATAGTGAACTGCGAAGGTCCCGGAGCGGGTCTCGCTGGCGCGTGAGGTCCAGCCCGGTTTCGACCTCATCCAGATGCGTGACGGCAAGCTTTGCTGCGCGCACGAAATCGCCCGCATCCATCGCCTCAAATATGCGGCAGTGCCCTTCGTGGGATTGGGCAGCATGGAAGTCGGATTGATAAAGCATCGAAATGAGGATTGTGCGTGCGGTCAGGTCCCGCAGAAGATCGATGATAATGTCGTTGCCGGCAATCTCGGCAATGCGGATGTGAAAATCGCCCATCAGGCATGTCAGGCGCTGACGATCAGCCACGGCCAGCGCTTCCCTCTCCTCATCCAGATGATCAAGAAGTATCTGGCGCCCGGCGGGAGAAAGGGTCGTCATGGTGCGCAGCAGGCCAAACTCGATAACGCGCCGCGCCTGATAAACCATCACCGCCTGTTCGGCCGATGGTTCCACCACGAACCAGCCGCGACGGGGGCTGACCTCGACGACACCGCGTGTGACGAGCCGCATCATGACTTCCCGGATTTTGGTGCGGGAAACGCCATATATTTCCGCAAGCTGCGATTCGCCCAGCCGTGTGCCGGGGCGTATGCGTGCAGACAGGATGCCAGAAAAGATGGCCTGTTCTATCGCACTTTGATCTGTCTCGCCTGTATGTCTGTCTTGCATACAAGATGAGAAAGCAAGGTGCGTGCCATTCTCTATGGCCTTTGCAAAACGGCCTTCGCGATGGAACTTAAATGTGCGCCGATGACCGATGATGATTTTTTAGACAGAGATATTTTCCATCACGGCCAAATATTGGGCGGATCAAGCAGTGGTCGCAGCACCGGACTTTTGGCGGTAAACTGAAAGCAATATCTCTGCCCCCACCTCACCCGGCGGACGCTCTGTGTGCAGACGCTCACGCACCAGCGCGAAACCTTCCAGCATCGCTTGCCTTTGCAGCGTATCGGCAGAAAGACGCTCGGCCCAGCGCAACATGGAGCCTGCGCGCACAACCTCGTTTATATATTCTGGCACCACCGCGTAATCGGCAATCAGGTTTGGCAGTGCGCCAGTCCAGGTTTTTATGCGCCTGCTCAACATGGTGAAGATCCAGTCCGTTTTGTAAACGGAAACAACCGGAACATTGGCAAGCGCAAGCTCCAGAATGACCGTACCGGATGCTGCAACCGCCGCATCGGCCTGCGCAAAGGCTTCCCACTTGAAAGCCGAGTCGACTCCAATCTCAGGGCGGATATGATCTGGCCAGGATGCGGCAAGTTCACGTATCCGCGCTTCCTGTCTCGAAACCGTAGGAAGCAAGAATCGTGTCGGCCCGTTGCGCTCCACAAATGCAGCCGCAGCAGCTTGAAACGGCTCCATCAGCCGCGTGATTTCCGTTGAGCGGGAGCCGGGCAGCAAAAGAATGGTTCTCGGCTCCCCATCCTTTGGCAGCGCCCGCTGGCTGCGCCGTTCGCGGACAGCCAGCAGGTCAGTATCAACACTCAAGCGGTGGCCGACAAAACTTGTGGGCGGACCGCCCAATCGCCGCATGGTTTCCGGCTCGAATGGCAGCAGCGCCAGAACGTGATCGACATAGCCAAGCATCGCCGGCGCGCGCTTTTCCTTCCACGCCCAAACGCTGGGGCAGACATAATTGACCACAGGCAGGTTCGGCATCGCTTTGCGAACGCGGCGCGCCACTCGGTGGGTAAAATCCGGGCTATCGATAATCAGCAGCACATCTGGCTTGGCTGCGATGATGGCATTCGCCGTTTCTTTTATTCGTGCAATCAGCTGCGGCAGTTTTTTCAGAACCTGCGTGAAGCCCATGATCGACAGTTCGGAATAATCGAATAGCGATGTCAGACCTTCGCCGGTCAGACCATCGCCACCAACGCCAACAAGTTCAACCCTACCCGGATACTGCACCTTCAAGGCGCGAACCAGATCGGCGCCCAAGAGATCGCCAGAGACTTCACCGGCAATGACGGCGAGTTTCAGAACTGTGTCACTCACATCATCTCTCCCGCAAGGCCTGTATCGATTCCACAGACGAACAGTCCGGCTTCATCGGCCGCAGCCAGCATGGCGTCGCGATCCAGTACGAATGCCCTGCCCGCCTCGACTGCAATGCCGGCAAGCCCAGCCTTGGCGGCATTGTGCACGGTCGATGGGCCAATAGTAGGCAGGTCGGCCCTGATGTCCTGCTGCGGCTTGCACAGCTTGACCAGCACACCTTTTCTACGGCTGGAAATGCGGCCTTCGGCACGCAATGTAGCGACCCGAGCCAGCATGCCATCGGTGCCTTCGACGCCTTCAAGCGCAACCAGACGACCGCCGACGCAGACCGCACCCTGCCCTACATCGAGCGCGCCGAGCGCGAGTGCCGCCTTCGCCGCTTTGGCAATATCCCTCCGGTCTTCATCGCTTGGCTCGATTTTTCCCAAAGAGCCAGTTGTGGCCAGCAGACCCGGTGCGATGTTATGTGCGCCGATGACACGCGCACCCTGCGCCTCAATCAGCCCGATCACCATTTGCAGCACCGTATCATCTCCGCCCGACAGAAGCGTGCGGATGATGGACGGCATCTTTGCAATCATTTTGAAATTGGGGCGAATTTCCCGCCATTCAGGCCGGTGAGATACCGCGCCAGACAGCACAACGCGATCAATGCCATGGCTCGCCAGGAGCCTTCCGAGGCTCGACACATCACCCACGCTGATGCATGCATTTTCAAACGCCGACCAATCAAGATCGGCCTGGTTTTGCAAGCGGATGATGAAGGGCGTCTCGCCTGCGTCCAGTGCTGCTTGCGCCACATAAAAGGGCAGAAAGCCGCTGCCAGCTATGATCGCGAGACGCCCCGCATCCTGTGGCACGCGCTATTTTCCCCGGTTGGGCGACGAAATGGCCCGCTCATTGGCAGCAGCGATGAAATCGATGACTTCGAGCGCCTGCGGGCAATCGAGATACTCTTCACGAATGGCGGCAGCATTGGCGCGCACATTGCCTTCGCTTTCGAAGATCTGCTTGTAGGCGCGGCGAACCTTGTGAATTTCCGCGCGCTCGATACCTGCACGGGTCATCCCGACAATGTTCAAACCACCCAGAATACCTGGATTACCATTCAGCATGCCATAAGGAATGACGTCATAGCTCACGGCAGAGAGGCCACCAACGAAGGCCTGACGGCCAACGCGCGTAAACTGGTGCACGGCAGAGCCGCCACCCAGAATGGCGCGGTCCTCAATCGTCACATGGCCAGCCAGCATGACGTTATTGGACAGGATGATGTTGTTGCCCAGGCGGCAGTCATGCGCCACATGCGCATAGGCCAGAAACAGGTTGTTGTTGCCAACAACCGTCGTTCCGCCATGCTCCACCGTACCGGTGTTCATCGTAACACCTTCACGGATGGTGCAGTTTTCACCGATCACGAGCGTCGTATCAACCGCGCTATGATGGGCACTCTGCGAATCGCCGCCGATAACAGCAGATGGCCAGATCTTTGTGCCTTTGCCCACAGTCGTGCAGCCCAGCACAACGACGTGGCTGAGCAATTGCACGTCATCATGCAACGTCACCTTAGGGCCAACATGACAAAACGGACCAACGACGACGTTTTCGCCGATCACAGCTCCGTCTTCAATGAATGAAGACGGGTGAACCCTGGCCGAAGCCGCGATCTTGCTCATTGCTGACCCTCGGGGATCATCATCGCGCCGATATCCGCCTCAGCCACCAGAACGCCATCAACCTTGGCGTCGCAATGGAATTTCCAGACATTGCCGCGCTGGCGCTGCTTCACAACGTAAATCTCCAGGCGGTCGCCCGGCACGACAGGCTTGCGGAAGCGCGCATTGTCGATCGTCATGAAGTAAACGAGATGGCCGCCATCACCCTGCCTGCGGGCGCAGATGGCTCCGGCTGTCTGCGCCATGGCTTCAACAATTAGCACGCCAGGCATGATGGGACGATCTGGAAAATGGCCGGTGAAATGCGGCTCATTGACCGTAACATTCTTGATGCCGGTCGCGGAGCTATCACCATCAATGTCGATGATCTTGTCGATCAGCAAAAAGGGATAACGATGTGGCAGCAGCTTCATCACTTCAAGGATGTCAGCCGCGCCAAGCACCGTCTTCGTCTCTTCAGACATTCTTCTCTCCTGTCTTCTTGTCTCGCTCCTCGGCGCGCGCAAGCAGTTCTGCCATGTCGCGCAGGAAATGTTTCAGAGGCCGCGCCGGTACGCCGCCATATTTCGCACCAGCTGGCACATCGGCAACGACACCGCTCATCGCGGCGATCTGCGCGCCATCTCCAATGGAAATGTGTCCGTTGATGCCGCTGGCGCCACCAATCATCACGCCATCGCCAATGCGCGTGCTGCCCGCAATGCCGACCTTGCTGACGATGCCGCAATGGCGGCCAATGCGAACGTTGTGACCGATCTGGACCTGATTGTCGATTTTCGTGCCTTCACCAATGATGGTGTCATCCATCGTGCCGCGATCGACCGTGGTGTTAGCGCCGATCTCGACATGATCCTGAATGATCACACGCCCAATCTGCACGATCTTCAGCATGCCACGTGGACCAGGGGCGTAACCAAAGCCATCCTGCCCGATGCGTGCACCGTTGTGGATGATGACGCCATTGCCAATCAGTGACGACAGAATGCTCGCGCCACCGGCAATCGTGCAATCGCGTCCGATCTGGACTTCCTCACCAATAATCGCGCCGGGGCCAATCCGTGTGCCGGAGCCGATAGTCGCGTTGGAACCGATGACGGCATAGGCCTCGACAATCACACCGGCTTCAAGTTTGGCTGACGGATGGATATGCGCGTGAGGCGAAATTTCTTCGTCCTGCCCACTAACAGCCGATGGCTTCATGGCTGAGGGATGCAGCAAGGCACCAGCCTGAGCAAATACCGTATGCGGATGCTTTGTGATCAGAGCCGGAATATGGGCTGGCACGAGATATTGCAGAGCAGGATCACAAATGATCGCCGCAGCGTCACAGGTCTCGATATCCTCACGGTTCTTCCGAGACAGGATGTAGCACAGCTGATCAGACTTGGCCCTATAAACGGGTGCTATGGAACGCACCATACGATCAGTCGCCGCTTCATCAGACAGTTCCGCCCCAAGACGGTCAGCGATATCTTTCAATCGCATGCCTTCGTGGGGCGGAAAAAAAGCATTATATTCCATCAACCGAATACTCCAGAACGTTCAAACTTGCAGTTCTGGACTGCCGATATCAGAAAGTGTTGGACATGCCAAACCGGAAGTTCTGCACTTCGTCGTAGTCTTCCTTCATGAACGGTACTGCGTAGTCTACACGCAGAGGACCGAATGGCGAAGCCCACATGACGCCGATACCGGCAGACGCACGGATCGAGCTGTCGTCTTGGACAGTCTCACCACCGGAAACGTTGACCTTGTTACCGTACAGAGTACCAGCATCCACGAAGCCAGCAACACGAAGACCGAAGTCTTCAGGAATGCCCGGCATAGGCGCAGTCACTTCAGCAGAAGCTGCGAAATATGTCGTGCCCCCGATGGAGTCGCCGTTGATACGAGGACCGATACCATCATTCTCGAAGCCACGGATCACACGTCCGCCGATCTTGAACTGGTCGAAGACGAGGAGATTGTCACCAGTTGGCGCAACATACCCAGCCTGACCTGTGATCGAGCCGATGATGTCATACTCATCGGAAAGCGTGTGGTAGTAGCGAGCCTTCGCATAGATCTTGTAGTATTCGGAGTCGCCACCAAGTCCGGCAAATTCGTTCGTCAACGCACCCTGCCAGCCATCGCGCGGCATATTGCGGTCATCGAGAGAATTGTAAGCCAGAGTGTTGGAGATGATGGACTGCGTCCAGTCACCACCGGCGATCAAATCACGGTAAGGCGAGGCAAGATTACCAGGAACGTTCCAGTCACCCTGACCATCGTAGTTGATCTGCTTGTAGGTGTACTTGAACGTCGTCGCCAGATTTTCTGTGATCGGCGCGGTTACGCGAAGCGCGAAGCCCTGCTCGTCATAGTCATAATAATCTTCGCTCGAGCTCTGACTCTTGAAGAGGTCGAAACCTGCAGCAAGGCGGTAGCCCAGGAAGTATGGCTCTGTGAAGGACAGGTTGTAGCTACGCGCATCATCCTGACCGGCGCCAGCAGCAATACGAATGTACTGGCCGCGACCGAGGAAGTTCTTTTCTTCGATGGAAGCTTCGAGAAGCGCGCCATCGTTCTGCGAGTAACCAGCACCGATACCGAACGAACCGGTTGCCTGATCTTCAACATCCACAACAATCACGACGCGGTCAGGCGCGCTGCCCTGCGAAGTGCCGATGTTAACCTTGGAGAAGTAGCCAAGAGCTTCAAGACGACGCTTGGCAGCAGAGATGATCGTCTGGTTGAACGCATCGCCTTCGCTGATGTCGAATTCGCGGCGGATCACGTAGTCACGTGTACGCGTGTTGCCACGGATCTCGATACGCTCGACATAAGCGCGCTCGCCCTGGTCCACGATATATGTCACACCAATTGTATTGCCAGCCATATCACGGTCGCCACGCGGGGTGACGCGAGCGAATGGATAGCCTTCAGCAGAAACGCGCTTGGAAATGGCTTCCATGCTCTGCTGAACTTCCTTGGCGCTGTAACCGGAACCAGCCTTGGTTTCGACCAGACCCTGCAACTGCGAACCATCAACACCAGGAACGGTCGATTCAACAGCCACATTACCAAATGCGTAACGCTGACCTTCATCCACATTGATGGTGATGGTGTATTCGTTGGTGGCTTCGTCCAGCACGGCGTCCGAAGACGTCACGCGGAAGTCGGCATAGCCACGGTTGTAATAGAACTGGCGCAGCGCTTCTTCATCAGCGCGCAGCTTGTCCTCATTGTAGACATCCTTACGCGTCAGGAACGACAGCATGTTGGATTTCTTGGTGTTCAGAACGGCAGCAAGGCGACCATCGCTGTAGGCATTGTTACCAACGAAATCGATGCGGGCAATCTTTGTGCGCTCACCTTCGTTGATGACGAAAGCGAGGTTCACGCGGCCCTGGCCGACGTTCACGACCTGCGTCGTAACTTGAATATCGCTACGGCCAATCGCAGCGTATGCATCCTTAATGCGAGCGATATCGGCCGTTACAAGTGTCTGGTCGTATGGGCCGAGAGACTGTGTCTGAACGATGCCCTGAAGCTTGTCGTCCTTGATCTTGCGGTTGCCGTTGAACACGACCTGGTTGACGAGATTGTTTTCGCTCACCGTAACAACGAGTGTCTTGCCAGAAACGCTCATGCTGACGTTGGAGAAGTATCCCGTCGCATAAAGGCGCTTGACCGATTCATCGATGTCAGCGTTGGAAAAGTTCTGACCGGGAGCGATCGTGATGTTGGAGCGCACAGCGTCTGCACCGGCGCGTTCAGCACCGCGAACATCAACCTTGCTGATCACAGCCGCATTGGCAACACCAGCGGAGACAACAACTCCGAGAGCCGCAACCGAAGAAACACCAGCAGACAGCGCAACCGCCGACACCGCGTTCAAAAATCTTGAACCAGCCTTCATTTTCAATTCTTACCTTTTCCCGTTGTCCCTCAGCGGGCGGAACCCGACTCCGGCCATCTGTCGTCGTTTTTACCTGCTTTTCCTCTACAAGCAAGCCCGACCGTTAATTTCTGTTTACTTCGCGTGCGACCGTGGCTCAATCGCCACTTTCGCATGAAAACAAGGTAAACGACCCCTTAAAATACAGCCTAAAAAGCCCAGTTTAGCCGATCAAGCTGCTGATATCATTCCAAGTCGCAAATACCATCAGACTGAAGATCATCGCAAGACCAATCCTGAATGCGACCTCTTGCGCGCCGGAGCCGAGCGGCTTTCCCCGCACCGCCTCAATTGCGTAGAACACCAGATGCCCCCCGTCCAGAACCGGCACAGGCATGAGGTTCAACAGGCCGATCGACACCGAAAGCAGCGCTGCAAGCTGGATGACAGCCGCAAAGCCAAGCGATGCCATCTGGCCCGAAGCCTGCGCGACCCGCACAGGCCCTCCGAGCTGGTCGGCATTCATGCGCCCCGTCACCAGATTGCCGATATAGGCAAAGGTTCCGGTCACGACATGGCCCGTTTCCCGGACACCTTCAACCAGCGCCTCCCCTGGGGAAAAGCTGATATGCCTGAAGTTTCCGCGGGTCTGATCGGTCACGATACCGATGATCCCCAATTCCATTTTGTTACCGAACTGGTCTGTCGTCTCGGTGCGCGTAGGGACCATGCCTAAGTCCAGCTGCTGCCCATTGCGCTCCACCGTTACCGTGATCGGCGTGGCTGGCCGGACGGCAACGTAGCGACGAACATCTTCGAAAGTCCTGACATTTTCGCCGTCGATTGCAACCAACCTGTCACCCGGTAGAACACCTGCAACTTGCGCGGCGCTGTTTTCCCGCACTTCAGACACGATCGGATCTGAAATCATCCGCCCGTAAATTGCAAAAAGTGCTGCAAAAATAAGGATTGCCAGAAGGAAGTTCGCGATTGGGCCTGCAGCAACCGTCGCTGCTCTTTTCCACAGCTTTGCGCCGCCAAGAGTCTGCGAACGCTCTTCCAGCGTCAAACCTGCGAGAGAATCACTGTCTGGCTTGCTGGCGACGTCTTCGTCACCGAAGAACTTGACGTAGCCACCCAAGGGTACTGCCGAGATCTTCCAGCGGGTGCCGCGGCTATCGGTGAAGCCGATAAGCTCAGGTCCAAAACCGATGGAAAAAGCTGTGGATCGTATGCCGCACCAGCGCCCAACCAGATAATGTCCCATTTCATGAACAAAAACGAGCAGGGAAAGGACGAGAATGAACGGCACCATGTACCCGGTCAAAAAACCAACCGTCGCCGTCACCATTTCCATATGTGTCTAGCCTTTCGCTAATGCCGCTCTATGCTTGTCAGAATCCCGGAAGAATTCCGCTGCCTGAACCCGGCACATCACCCGTTATCGCCGCATGAACGACAGCAATGAGGAATACGGTAAAACAGGCGAAAACAAGACCGTCAACCCGGTCCAAAAACCCGCCATGTCCGGGAATGAGATTGCTGGAATCTTTCACCTTGAAACGTCGCTTGATGAAGGATTCGAAGAGATCGCCAATCTGGCTGAAAACGGACAGTAACAGCGCAAGTCCAACAATGCCCATGCCGATGCGACCGTGATCAATATAGGCCACTGCCGAGCCCGCAGCGACGCCAGAGACCGTGCCGCCTATGGCGCCCGACCACGTCTTTCCCGGCGATATGGCGGGCGCAAGCTTCGGCCCACCAATGGCGCGACCGACAAAGTAGGCCAGAATATCGGTGGCCCAGACAATGGCAAAGACGAAGACCATGGCTGCAAAGCCCGTCAGCTCGTCACCGCGAATTGCCGCCAGTGAAATGCCACTGAGACCGGCATAGACGATGCCGCCCACCAGCCACCAATTGCGACCGCGCAAGACCGGAAAGAGCGCTGCGGTGAGCGCGAAACCCGACAGAAGGGGCAGATCGAGCGAAGACTCGCCGAAAATCGTATTGCCTGCCATGACAGCCACAGAAAACCACCCCCAGGCATAGCCCGTCGGATTTGTATCGGACAGCTTCGTGATCGTGCTCCACTCGAAATAAAGCAGCAGCGCCAGAACTCCGGCGACAAGGCGGAACATCATTCCGCCGTACCAGGTGGCTGTGAGTATGACGGCAGCGAGCACGATGCCGGAGATAAGCCTTAGCCTCAGTTCCCGGCTCATCAGGCACCCGCCAGAGCGACTTGGCTCGAAAGGCCGCCAAACCTGCGATCACGCGTCATATACTGGTCGATCGCTGAGACAAACGTCTTGCGGTCAAAGTCCGGCCAGTAGTCAGGAATGAAGAGAAATTCTGCATAAGCCGCCTGCCACAACATGAAGTTGGAGAGCCGCTCTTCGCCGCTGGTGCGGATAATGAGATCGGGGTCCGGCATTCCCGCAGTATCGAGGCGCGCAGAGATCGCGTCGGCATCGATGTCAGACGGGCTCATCACGCCTGCCGCCACATCTGCTGCCAGCGAGGCAGCCGCGCGGGCTATTTCATCGCGCGAACCGTAATTGAAGGCGATAACCAGCGTCAGTGCCGTGTTGGCAGCTGTCATCTGCTCGGCTTCGATCAACAGGCTGCGGATGTCATCCTTCAAACTCTGCCGGTCTCCAATGATACGAACCCGCACATTTTCCTTGTGCAAATCGGCCAGGTCTCGGCGAATGAAGGCTTTGAGAAGCCCAAGCAGATCACTTACCTCGGATTCTGGCCTGCGCCAGTTTTCCGAGGAAAATGCGAAAAGCGTCAGATATTTCAGGCCGCATTCACCCGCGGCCCGCACCGTTTCGCGCACGGCTTCGACGCCACGTCTATGGCCCATGATGCGCGGAAGCCCACGCTGCTTGGCCCAACGCCCGTTACCATCCATGATGATGGCAACATGCTCGGGTAGTGAGGAACGGCTAGTGTCCGACATCTCGATCCAGTTTAAGCAGCGTGGCGTTGACAGGGAAATATGCTGTTGGTCTACGACCAACTATACCTGCATGATTTCTCTTTCTTTCTCAGCAAGCAAGCGATCAATATCCGAAATTGTGTCATCCGTCATCTTCTGAACCTTGTCAGACTTTGCACGGCTCTCATCCTGACCGATGTCGCCATCCTTTTCGGCCTTTTTCAGACCGTCCATACCATCGCGCCGGACGTGGCGAATGGCAACCTTGGCCTTCTCCGCGTAGTCATGCGCGACCTTCACGAGAGACTTGCGGCGCTCTTCGTTCAGCTCTGGAAGCGGAATACGGAGGTTCTGGCCATCAACGATCGGGTTCAGACCAAGATTGGATTCGCGGATGGCGCGATCAACCGCACCAACCATCGATTTGTCCCAGATGTTCACACCCAGCATGCGGGCTTCCGGCACGGTGATGTTCGCGACCTGCGAGAGCGGCACACGGGAGCCGTAGGCATCAACCGTGACAGGATCGAGAATGTTGGCAGAAGCGCGGCCGGTTCTCAGCGATGCAATGTCGCTCTTGAATGCATTGATCGCACCGTCCATGCGGCGCTTGATATCGTTGAGGTCAACATCACTCATTTTCATACTCCATCAGTTCTTGGCGCTCGCGGCCTTATGTGTAGCGTGGAATCAGCGCCGGGTGTTACTTGTCGTGTACGATGGTCTTGCGACCGCCACCCGTCAATATTTGCGCGAAACCGCCCTTTTCGTGGATCGAGAAGACGATGATCGGGATGTGGTTTTCCCGCGCCAGTGCAACGGCTGCAACGTCCATGACGGCCAGTCCCTTGGCAAGAACTTCCGAATGCGTCAACTCCTCGAAGCGCGTTGCCGTCGGGTCCTTCTTCGGGTCGGCAGAATAGATGCCGTCAACCTGAGTGCCCTTGAAGATCGCTTCAGCACCCATTTCAGCAGCACGCAAGGCAGCTGCCGAATCCGTGGTGAAGAACGGGTTGCCGGTTCCACCGGCGAAAATCACGACGCGACCTTGCGCCATGTGCGAAAGCGTCGCGCGCTGAGAGAAGCTCTCACAGATTTCCGGCATGGCGATGGCAGAAAGCACGACGGTGTCGATATCGAGCTTGCGCAGTGATGTCGCAAGCGCCAAGGCGTTGATGATGGTTGCGAGCATACCCATATGGTCGCCCGTCACCCGGTCTCCACCCTTGGATGCCACAGCAACGCCGCGGAAGATGTTACCGCCGCCAACAACGACGCCCACCTCGACACCCATGGCTCTCGCCTCGGCAATATCAGATGCGATGCGGTCTGCAACTGCAACATCAATGCCGAAACCCTGATCGCCCATGAGGGCTTCGCCCGACGCCTTGAGAAGAACACGTTTATAAAGCGGCTTGGAAGACATCATGACTCCTTGAGGAATGGATGCGTGATCTTGCAGCAATGGCTGTCGAGACATAGCAACATGCGAAACTTGAAAATCAGCAGCGCACGGCGAATCTGGATGATTGCCACCCGCTGCAGGATATAACCGCAACGCCGATACACGAAGGGCACCGCGTTGTCACGCGATGCCCCATAGTTTTCCCGTATTTGGGTAAATAGATCAGCCCTTGGCGACAGCAGCAACTTCAGCTGCGAAGTCGCTTTCTTCCTTTTCAACGCCATCGCCCAGCAGCAGGCGAGCCATGCCGACAACTTCGATCTTCGCGCCAGCTTCCTTTTCAGCTTCCTTGACAGCGTCACCAACGGTGATGTCAGGGTTGATGACGAAAGCCTGCGACAGAAGAGCGACTTCTTCGAAGAACTTGCGCATGCGGCCGTCAACCATCTTTTCGATGATGGCTTCTGGCTTGCCGGATTCGCGAGCCTGCTCGATGAAGACATTGCGTTCACGCTCGGCAACAGCCGCGTCAACTTCTTCCGAACGGATAGCAAGCGGGTTGGTCGCAGCAATGTGCATTGCGATCTGGCGGCCGATGGATGTCAGAACAGCCTTGTCGCCTTCGGACTTGAGCGCAACCAGAACGCCCAGCTTGCCGATGCCATCGCCAGCTGCGTTGTGAACGTAAGTCGCAACAACGCCGTGCTCGACTTCGAGCATCGCCGAGCGGCGCAGCGTCATGTTCTCACCAATGGTCGCAATTGCGTCCTTGATGGTGTCTGCAACAGACTTGCCGGTTGCTGGGTAGGTTGCTGCAGCAACTGCATCAACAGAACCGTTTGTCGTCAGAGCAACGGATGCAATGCCGCGAACGATGTCCTGGAACGCGTCGTTGCGTGCAACGAAGTCGGTTTCGGAGTTGATTTCAACGACAACAGCCTTGTGGCCGGCAGATGCGATACCAACGAGACCTTCAGCAGCCGTACGGCCAGACTTCTTGTCAGCCTTGGCGATACCCTTGGCGCGCAGCCAGTCGATTGCGGCTTCCATGTCGCCACCGGTCTCGGACAGCGCCTTTTTGCAATCCATCATGCCTGCGCCAGACTTCTCGCGCAGTTCCTTTACCATTGCGGCTGTGATTTCGCTCATTGTGTGCCTCTTGTCGGTTCGTCGGTCACGGCACGAATGCGGCCAGACCTCAATCGGATTTTGGGAACGAATGTACCCGGAACTGTGACAGCCTGATGAAGAGGCCATCACGAAACGTCAAAATTCACGCCCTGCCAAGCAAACGGCGTGATGGAAACGAACAAGGCCGCCGAACTTTTCTAGTCCAGAACGGCCTTGTCTCGTCTCATGGAGAAGGCGGCACATCAGCGCCGCCTGTAGTCTTATCAGGCAGTCGTATCAGCAGCAGGAGCAGCTTCTTCTTCGAGCGCTGGCTCGATTGGTGCTTCTTCCATCGCGCCGAGGTCACGACCGGAAGAACCCTGCTGACGTGCGATACCGTCGATGGCTGCACGGGCAATCAGATCGCAATAGAGCGAGATAGCGCGCGAAGCATCGTCGTTACCGGGGATTGGGAAGTCGATCTGGTCTGGATCGCAGTTGCTGTCGATGATGGCGACGACTGGGATGCCCAGACGCTTTGCTTCTTCGATGGCGATCTTTTCCTTGTTGGTGTCAACAATGAACATCAGGTCAGGAACGCCGCCCATATCGCGGATACCGCCGAGAGCCTTTTCAAGCTTTTCGCGTTCGCGCTCGAGGTTCAGGCGCTCTTTCTTGGAATAGCCAGATGCGTCGGAGTTGAGGATTTCGTCGACCTTGCGCAGACGTGCGATCGAGTTCGAAATCGTCTTCCAGTTGGTCATCATGCCGCCGAGCCAACGCGAGTTGACGTAGTACTGAGCAGAACGCTTTGCACTGTCGGCGATGATTTCAGAAGCCTGACGCTTCGTGCCAACGAACAGAACGCGGCCGCCACGGGCAACCGTGTCAGACACGACCTGAAGGGCGCGCGACAGCAAAGGAACTGTCTGTGCCAGGTCGATGATGTGAATGTTGCTGCGGTCGCCGAAGATGTACGGCTTCATCTTTGGGTTCCAGCGATGTGTCTGGTGACCAAAGTGAACGCCAGCTTCCAGAAGCTGACGCATAGAGAAATCGGGCAATGCCATGCCTAGTTATCCTTTTCCGGTTTAACCCCCGCGAAGCAAACAGCGCCAGCAAACTGGCACCACCGGGCGGAATGATCCGGATTTCTCCCGGAACATCCCAAGCTTCGCGTGTGGAATGGTGTGCCGCATACAGACTGTTTCAACAAAACGCAAGTCAATATGCGAAATTAGCCGCTATGATCAGCGAAGTGGCTGCTTTTCACAGCTTTCAGGTGGAAGAATATCAAGCTTCGCCAGTTTGCCTGTCAGCACGAAGTCACCGTAATCCATGGTCAGATCGCGTGTGATTCCATTTTCATAAAGCTTGAACGAGATGCGGTAGATGGGAAGCGAATCGGTGGCGGACTTGTCGTTGTAATAGGCAATCGTCACCGGCCAGAACGAGGTCTTGGCGAAATCACCCGCCTTGCCAGCATCGGGGTCCGCATCACCAGGAGATTGCTGCTTGCCAACCAGGGTCGAAGTGATGAGGCTCTGGTCACCATCGTCGGAACCATCAAAGACGCGGGACTCAAAAATGCGCTTGCCGAGTTTCGCATTCTCGATGACCTGCACCATATGCTCGGTCGGAAACTCGCCAGCGTCCAGGTCGATCGTTCGCGCATCGGGTTTGACGAGGTCGATCTTCATCGCCCCATTCTGGTCCGCGGCGGAACCCGTCACTTCCTTGTCCAGTTTTTCATCCGTGAATGACTTGGTCGCGAAGGTGAACTTCTGCGAAGCCACGTCCTCGAAGGTCGTGGTCTGCTGGTCCGTCATGCGCACCGCATCGCCGGTATTGATCTGCGTAACGAAGCGAAAATCGGTCTTGTAACCCTTGCAGGAAGAGCCGGTGAACTCATATACCATGCGCCCGGTCATGCCCTCTATACCGGAGCGATCCGACGCATCCTTCAATTCCAGGTCATAGACAGCACGGTGAGAGATCAGGTTGGGAACGGAGGCAGGCACAGCACTTGCAACACCGGGCACCACCAAAAGGGTGCCGCAGCCAAGTGCGATGGCAAGGTTCCTGACAAACATTCAATATCTCCTGTTGGACTCACCGCTCATATTGTACAAGCAATCGCCCGGCTTCTGGACATCATGATCTGTCTGCCGGATTTTTGAAAGATTTACAACAAAAGCGGAGACGAAAATGTCGGATGCCATCGAAGCTCGCCTGAAGGAACTTGGCCACACCCTGCCCGCCGCCGCAGCGCCTGCTGCAAACTATGTACCCTACACAATCAGCGGCAATCTTCTTTACATTTCAGGTCAATTGCCGATGGAATCCGGCAAGATTGCGGTGACGGGCCATGTTGGACGTGATGTGGATGTTGCGACTGCGCAGCGCGCTGCCGAACTCTGCGCCGTGAACATTCTCGCGCAAGTCAAAGCCGCGCTCAACGGTGACCTCTCGAAGGTCCGCCGCGTTCTGAAGCTGAACGGCTTTGTCGCTTCCGTACCTGAATTCACCGAGCAGCATCTTGTCATCAACGGTGCATCGAACCTGATCGCAAATGTTCTGGGCGATGCCGGCAAACACGCGCGCGCCGCTGTGGGCATGGCCTCCCTGCCCTTCAATGCCGCAGTCGAAATCGACGCCATCGTGGAAATTGACGTATGACGCTGAAACTTTCCTGGCTCACCGCCAACCCTGTCGCTCATCGTGGCTACCATGATCAGAACAAAACCGTCTGGGAAAACACTCTGACGGCGTTCTCACGCGCAATCGACGCGGGTTTCGCCATTGAATGCGATTTGCAGCTGGCCTCAGACAGCGTTCCCGTCGTCTTCCACGATGACGAGATGAGCCGCCTGACCGGCATCAAGGGTGATGTGCGGGAGCGCACGTCTGGCGAACTCGGTATGTTGTCCGTCGGGCAGACCAAAGACCGGGTGCCGACGCTCAAGCAGTTGTTGAAGCTCTGCAGCGGCAGGGTCCCACTGGTTCTGGAACTCAAGGGCCGTGCGGGGGACAATGTCGATATCGGCTTTGCCGAAGCGGTTCTCGAAGAGCTTGAAGGCTACGAAGGTCATGTCGCGCTGATGAGCTTTGATCGTCATTTGCTGAAAGACCTCAAGGCTGCCGGTTCGCCATGGCCACTCGGCCTGACGGCAGAGGGCGCAAAGCCTGAAGACTTCTTCAAGCACGATGAAGCCATGCAAATCGGCCTTGATTTCATCTCTTATGCCTGGTCACATCTTCCCAACAGCTTCATCGAGGCGCAAAGAAAACTCGGGATTCCCGTGATTACCTGGACGGTGCGGGATGAAACCGGTCGCGCGAATACCTATAAATATGCGGACCAGATGACGTTTGAAGGTTTCGACCCAAGAGAAGGCGTTACAGCCAGCGCATGAGCGATGAATATTCCATTCGCGTAGAACAGTCCTTCAAGGACATTGCCCCGGAAAGCTGGAACAAGCTTTCCGGGACTTCAAAAATTACGCGAACAGATGACTACAACCCTTTCATATCCCACGCTTTCCTCTCCTCCATGGAAGAGTCTGGTTCGGCAACAGCCAAGACTGGTTGGCGGGGCCACCATCTGCTTCTGGAAGATGGTGAGGGACAATTGAATGGCGCGATCCCGGCCTATCTGAAAAGCCATAGCCAAGGCGAATATGTATTCGACCATGGATGGGCAGATGCATTGGAGCGGGCGGGCGGCAATTATTATCCCAAGCTGCAATGCTCGGTTCCCTTCACCCCGGCAACCGGACCACGGCTTCTCACAACTGGTATCGACGATGCTGCTTTCCGGCAGGTTCTGGCCTCCGGTTTGCGGCAGGTGACGGAGGCCATCGAAGTCTCCTCGGCGCACGTAACATTTGCCCCCGATGACGACATGGATGCGCTGGTGGAACAAGGCTTCCTTCCCCGCACCGACCAGCAGTTTCATTTCATCAACAATGGTTTCCGCGACCACGCAGATTTTCTTGATGCGCTATCTTCTCGCAAGCGTAAAGGCCTCAAGAAAGAGCGCCGCGCCGCGCTTGAGAACGGCATAGAGATTGACTGGCTGACGGGCAGTGATCTGACCGAGGACATATGGGACCAGTTCTACGCCTTCTACAGGGATACGGGCAGCCGAAAATGGGGTCGGCCCTACCTCACCCGCGAATTCTATTCCCTGATCGGCCAGCGCATGCCGGAAGATATTCTTCTGGTCATGGCAAAGCGTGAAGGTCGCTATATTGCGGGCGCGATCAACTTCATCGGTGGACAGGCGCTCTATGGCCGCCATTGGGGTTGCATCGAAGATCACCCGTTCCTCCACTTCGAGGTCTGCTACCATCAGGCAATAGACTTTGCTCTGGCGAAGGGCCTTGCCCGTGTCGAGGCTGGCGCGCAGGGCGAACATAAGCTGGCACGGGGTTACACGCCGGTCACCACGCGGTCTGCGCACTTCATAACCCACCCAGGTCTTCGCCGCGCCATTGCCGATTATCTCGAGCGCGAGCGAAACGAGGTGGAAGAGATCGGGGACTACCTTGATGAGCACAGCCCTTTTCGCAAGGGCGAGCGCCCCGAAACCGACGATTGATTGCTTGAGGAGATATTTGATGACAGCCGCCTATGACACCAACAACATTTTCGCGAAGATTCTGCGCGGAGAAATCCCTTGCGCAAAGGTTTACGAAGACGACCACACGCTGGCCTTTATGGATGTGATGCCGCAGGCGCCGGGCCATTTGCTCGTCATCCCCAAATCAGGCTCCCGCAACATTTTGGACGCTGACCCGGATGTTCTGGCCAAAACGATCGCCGTCGTTCAAAAACTCGCCATTGCCGCCAAGCAGGCTTTCGATGCCGATGGCGTTTATATCGCGCAGTTCAACGAACCCGCCGCGGGCCAGACGGTGTTTCACCTGCACTTCCACGTCATACCGCGCAACGAAGCCGAGCCAATGAAGCCGCATAGCGGCGCGATGGCGGATGGGGATATGTTGAGAGAGCACGCCGAGCGTATCAAGGCGGCGCTAGCCTGATTTACTTCATGGCTGCGGTGAGGTTACCTCAGGATGCCTCATCGGCCCATCAGGCTGCGCCGGTCGGGCCACCAGCTTGCCGCCGAGCAGATAAGCAACAGCAAACATAGCAATGCCCCCCAAGACATCGCTCAAGTGGTGTCCGCCATGAACAAGAATGGCGGGCACCATTATTGCATTGAGGCAAAGCGCGAACGGAAAAATCCATCTGAACCGCGCCAGAAAAACCACCGACATACATGCCATCACAGTATGAAAAGAGGGAAATCCGATCAGACCCAGCACATTGGCTGGCGAGATGTAAGTCGGACCGTCACGGCTCAAACGTAAAAGCTCCTCGCCATATTGCGGCGTCACGCCAAGCTCGATCCTCGACAGCAAATCGGGTGACAGCACGAAAAGCGTCGAAGGACCAAAGGTCGGAAAGGCGAACCAGATCGCGATGCAGCCCGCTACGCCCAAAACTCCTGTCAGCAGGAAGTGCCACAGGGCCTCCGCCTTTCCCGAGAAGCCCAGCAGAAGAACGACGAATGCAAGCTGTGGCAGAGAACTGAAATAAACATAATAAAGCGTCCGGGATAACGCGCGACATTCGGCCACCAATGCAACGGCTTCTGGCCAGTTGTAACCGAATAACGCATCCACATGTGCCAGCAGCACATCTCCAGGCGCAGCCGTGATTGGCAGCAGCATATAGTTGAAGACAGATGCGACGAGCGTAAAAATGATGAACAGGCCAGAGGCGATGAGCGCGAGCGCGATCCGCTCTTCACCCCGATGGATACGATAATACTGGCCACCAGCAATCATTGCCAATGCAGCAAAGGCTGGCAGGGCATAACCCAGCCAATCGACCGCTATTCCTCTCACGTTGATCAATGTGAGGTCAGCAAGTGCTATGATGACAATGACAAAAGCGAAGAAACGTTCGGCTGGCAAAAATCGCATGGGTATCTCCATTGCGACTTTTCATAAACGAGATGCCTGAAATTCGCGTAAATGCTGGCTCTAGCGGAAACCCAGTGCCAACAGGCCGACCGCCAGCAAAAACAGTGGCACGACCACACCCACGATCACCCTCTGGCGCGCAAGGAGGAAGACGAGGAACCCCACAACAGCCGCCCCAATGCGCAGCCAAAGCGGCGTTTGCTCCAGAACACCTGTCGGAAAGACGATCAGCTTTGCGGTGACGGCCATGACGAGCGCGGTTGCCACGGCTCTTACCCAGTTGAGGATTTCAGAACCCTCTTTCAGGCGGTTGCCAGCGAGAACACCGAGCCAGCGCCAGAGGTCTGTCGCAATCCAGCCTGCAATGGCAATGAAGAGATAGGGTGCCCACCACGCATCGGTCATCATGGCTCTCCCTCCACTGAACTAGGTTCGATTTTGCGGCGAAACCAGAAGCGATCAATCAGGTAGGCCAAGGTTCCACCACCAATGCCGGCGTAGAGAATGTCGAATTCCGGCTCGATGACAGCAAACAGCGGACCGCCGATCACGCCGATGACGAAGGCCACCTTGACAACGCTGTGCTTGGCCGATGCCCAGATCGAGGAAATGAAATAGACCGGCGTCAGGAAGAACAGCACGCCAGCCACCAGCGGCGGAAACGCTGCCACGACGCCATAGCAGACGGCAACGATCGCGGCATTCACCAGCGTGAGTGTCATGCCGAAGCCGATAAACCAAGCCACACGCGCGGGCCTTGGCACCTTGGTGAGGTTTTGCGTGGCATAGACCCATGCCGTGATGGCGACGAAGTGTGAGAGAAAAAGTAGAATCCACGTCGGCGTCTTGGCGGTGCGCATTTCCGGCACGATGGAGGCCACCATCGGCATCATGCGGATGGATGACAGTGTTACTACGAGAAAGCATGTGGCTAACCCTGCCCCGCTCGTCATCGCGCCAATCAGGATCATCTTGGCGGGCAAAGCCCAGATGACCAGCGTCATGAAAACCGCTTCTTCGCGCGGAACGCCCGATTCCAGCGCGAACGCGCTGAACCCCACGAAGGAGATCATGAGAATGAGCGACGGCAGCGAAAAAATCCCTTTCATGCCTCTGAAAAACCAGAGGTAAGCGGGGTCTGCATCGCGTTCTAGATCCATGTGGATATCCGGTATCGACAAAAATAAAGTGCCGGGCAAGAAGCCCGGCACTGGTCTGTATCATTGAACACGGCGCAATTGAACGCAGCTTACTTCTTTTTAGGCACCTTCGGTACTGTGTTTGCCTTGCGGCGGGGAGCGACCTCCTCGGTCGTCTTGTCCGTCGCAGCAGCCACAACCTCGGCTTCCGGCTCAGGCTTTGCCACCTTTGCCTTGGCTTTCGATTTGCCGGGCGATTTTGCTGCCTTCAGCTCAGCTTCAGGCTTGGGCTCTACCGGCGCAGTCTCAGGCAGAACATTCAGCTTGAGACCATCCGTGCCATCATCATTCTTATCCACGAACACGCTGACGACGCCACCCTTCTTGAGCTTCCCGAACAGGATCTCATTGGCCAGTGGCTTCTTGATGTGCTCCTGAATGACGCGGCCCAGCGGACGCGCACCCATCTTTTCGTCGTAGCCCTTTTCAGAAAGCCAGGCGATGGCGTCCTCGTGCAGGTCGAAGGTAACATTGCGTTCGGACAATTGGGTTTCCAACTGCATGACGAACTTCTGCACCACCTTGTGGATGACCGCAGTCGGAAGCGGCGAGAACGGAATGATCGCATCCAGACGGTTGCGAAATTCCGGTGTGAACAGGCGGTTGAGCGCCTCTTCATCCTCACCCGTGCGCTTGGAAGAACCGAAACCAATGGCCGACCTGGCCATTTCGGATGCGCCCGCATTGGTCGTCATGATCAGAATGACGTTGCGGAAGTCGATCTTCTTGCCGTTATGGTCTGTCAGCGAGCCGTGATCCATCACCTGCAACAGGATGTTGTAGATGTCTGGATGCGCTTTTTCGATTTCGTCGAGCAGCACCACAGAGTGTGGATGCTGATCCACACCATCCGTCAGAAGCCCACCCTGGTCGAAGCCGACATAGCCGGGAGGTGCACCCAGAAGACGCGAAACCGTATGCCGCTCCATATATTCCGACATGTCGAAGCGCAGCATTTCAACGCCGAGCGAGGCAGCCAGTTGCTTGGCAACTTCCGTCTTGCCCACACCGGTCGGGCCGGAGAAGACGTAGGAGCCAATGGGCTTGTTCGGTTCGCGAAGACCCGCACGTGCAAGCTTGATGGCGGTAGACAGCGCTTCAATCGCGATATCCTGACCATAAACCACAGATCGCAGCTCTTTCTCAAGATTGGCGAGAACCATCTCGTCATCCTTGGAAACGGTCTTTGCCGGGATGCGAGCCATGGTGGCGATCGTAACCTCGATCTCCTTTTCGGTGATCAGCTTGCGACGCTTGGATGGCGGCAACAGCATCTGGGCGGCACCGGTCTCGTCGATGACGTCGATCGCCTTGTCCGGCAGCTTGCGGTCAGAAATATAGCGGGCCGAAAGCTCCACCGCTGCCTTGATGGCTTCGTTGGAATAACGCAGGTGGTGGTAGCTCTCGAAATAGGGCTTCAGGCCCTTCATGATTTCGATTGCATCTTCGATGGATGGCTCGTTGACGTCGATCTTCTGGAAACGACGTACCAACGCGCGGTCCTTTTCGAAGAACTGGCGATATTCCTTGTAGGTGGTCGAGCCGATGCAACGGATGGCACCCGAGGACAAAGCGGGCTTGAGCAGGTTGGAGGCATCCATGGCCCCGCCCGATGTCGCGCCAGCGCCGATCACGGTGTGAATTTCATCGATGAAAAGCACCGCGCCGGGATATTCTTCGAGCTCTTTGACGACTTGCTTCAAACGCTCTTCAAAGTCCCCGCGATAACGTGTGCCCGCCAGAAGCGTGCCCATATCGAGGGAGAAGATCGTGTCATTCTTCAATGCTTCTGGCACTTTGCCTTCGACGATACGCTTGGCCAGACCTTCGGCAATCGCCGTCTTGCCGACGCCGGGGTCACCGACATAAAGCGGATTGTTCTTGGAACGACGGCACAGGATCTGGATCGTACGGTTCACCTCTGCATGGCGACCAATCAGCGGATCGATCTTGCCGTTGCGGGCCTTATCGTTGAGGTTGACGCAATAGGCTTTCAGCGCATCCGGCTGCTTCTTGGGCGCTGCGTTGTCGTCGTCAGAGCTGCTGCGTGGTGGCTTGGATTCGCTCTCGCTCTCCTCGGAACCGCGTGGCGTGCGGGTCTGGGATGTGCCGGGACGCTTGCCAATCCCGTGAGAAATGAAGTTCACAGCGTCGTAGCGTGTCATTTCCTGCTCTTGCAGGAAGTAAGCGGCGTGGCTTTCGCGCTCGGCGAAGATGGCAACCAGCACATTGGCGCCGGTGACTTCTTCACGACCGGAGGACTGCACATGAATGACGGCGCGCTGGATCACACGCTGGAAGCCAGAAGTCGGCTTTGAATCCTCATCGTAACCCGTAACAAGGTTGGACAATTCATTGTCGACATAATCGACAACTGTCTTTTTAAGCGCGTCCAGATCTACGTTGCAGGCACCCATCACGGCTGCCGCATCCGCGTCCTCTATCAGCGCCAGCAAAAGGTGCTCCAGCGTCGCATATTCGTGGTGGCGGTCGTTAGCAAAGGTCAGTGCCTGATGCAGCGCCTTCTCTAGACTTGGGGAAAAAGTTGGCACGTTGCGATCCTCATTTCTTTTCCATGACGCACTGAAGCGGGTGCTGGTGCTGTCGGGCGAAATCCATGACCTGACTTACTTTTGTCTCTGCGACCTCATATGTAAACACCCCGCATTCGCCGACACCGTGCTGGTGTACATGCAACATGATGCGGGTTGCCCCTTCCCTGTCCTTCTGGAAAAAACGCTCCAGAATATGAATGACAAACTCCATGGGAGTATAATCGTCGTTCAGTAAAAGAACACGGTACAGATTGGGCTTTTTTGTCTTAGGCTTTGTGCGGGTGATAACAGATGTGCCGCGGTTGGGACCGCCATCTTCCCCTTCACCATCACCTTGCATGTAGATCGACTTCTCGATCATTTTTTATCATTCTCCAGATCAAACACGCTCCACTCCTTATTGGGGCGCGCCAGAATTTCGCTGACCTCTATTTAGGTCGTTACAACGTGATTTTAAGCCCCTTGCGCCGCACTGCAATCAATAATCCGTTCCCGCGATGAAACAGTTCACCGAAACGCGGCTGCCTGCTGAAAATAGCGCCTCACGATGCCAGCCGCCGTCTCAACGTCAACGCAACGGCATGCTCAACCGTGGCCACCTCCATTTTCTTGCATATGGAATCAACAAGATAATTGATCGTGCGGCTCGACAATTCCATATGCGCTGAAATTGTCTCGAAGCTTTCTCCATCTGATGCGAGGCCGAGAATCTCTCGCTCAAGGCTCGTCAACGGCGCCTTCTTTTCCGTTCGCGCGTTTCCGATCACCGTCAGGCGGGCGTGAAGCTGGAACATTAAAACGCTCAGGCTTTCCAGCTCATCGACATCCAGCGGTGGCCTGGCGCCTGCAAAACCGATGATCCGTGGCGCTCCGAACATGCCCAAGGGAGGAAAGTCTGCCCCCATGGAGAGGTCGAAACCGCGAAATGATTTCAACATGGCCGGTGGGGCGCAGCCCATGGCTTCCAACTCGTCGAGCTGCCACTGAAACGGCCCAAGCGTATCAGGCGAATGCGTGAAAAGATGGGACGCGAAATCCGTCAGCCCCTCATCCAGCTTGTAGACGATGGAAGATGCGATATTGAAGGGAAAGAGCGAAGAGATCGGTTCCTCTGCCACCAGACGCGACATATCGAGCACGTAGTAGCAACGGAACCCGAAGAGAGCCTGGATTTCGGCCAGCGTGTCTCCGACTTCGTCCAGCGTCTTGTTATTCTGCAGCTGTATCAGCAGGTCATCGTAAATTTTGCGCCTCCAAATGGCGAAAGTGGAGACGCAAGGCTTCGATAGGCCAGCTTGTCAACGCACGATCTCCAAATACCCGGAAATCAGGGTATTTGAAGTCCCGTGACCTGTCAATTTTCACTATCGAGCATTTCACGCACGGCAACAGCAAGCTGTTTCAAGGAGAACGGCTTTGGAAGAAAACCGAATTTGGCGTCGGCGGGCAAGTTTCTGGCGAAGGCGTCTTCCGCATATCCAGAAACGAAAATGAACTTCATGTCCGGATAGGTCTTGCGAAGCTCACGCAGCAGCGTCGGTCCGTCCATTTCGGGCATCACGACGTCCGAAACGACAATATCGACCTTGCCTTCCAGCTCTTCCAGCACCTCAAGCGCCTCGGTGCCAGAGCCTGCCTCATGCACCGTGTAGCCGCGCGTTTCCAGCATACGCTTTCCACCACGGCGCACTGCTTCCTCGTCCTCAACCAACAGCACGACAGCGGACTTGCCCGTCAGATCAAGCAACTCCGCCTTTGCCACGTCCTTTGCGGCAGCGGCATCTGCGATTGTGCGTGCAGCGATCTCTTCTTCGGTCTGATGCACCACTTCGATAATGTGACGCGGCAGGAAGATGCGGAAGGCCGTGCCTTTGCCCACTTCCGAATCCGGATAGATATAGCCGCCCGATTGCTTGACGATGCCATAGACCATCGAAAGACCAAGCCCGGTCCCCTTGCCCACTTCCTTGGTGGTGAAGAAGGGCTCGAAAATCTTGTCCATGATCTCGGGCGGAATACCGGTGCCGGTATCGGCCACTTCGATCATAACGAGATCTTCCTGCGGCAGGTCTGCACGCCCAAGCGCGATAACCTGATCCGCAGCCATATTGCGAGTGATGATCTTGATTTTTCCGCCCTGCGGCATCGCATCGCGCGCATTGACGCAAAGGTTGATCAGCACCTGCTCGAACTGCGAAAGATCGGTTTTAACCGGCCAGAGGTCACGACCGTAGTCCACCTCGAGCTTGACATTCGTGCCGGAAATCAACCGGTCAACCAGCATCCTGAGATCGCCAATAACATCGGTCAGGTTCAGCACGGCCGGGCGCATCGTCTGCTTGCGGGAGAAGGCCAGCAACTGCCGCACGAGAACCGCAGCGCGGTTGGCATTGCGCTTGATCTCCATAAGGTCTGCAAAGCTTGCATCCGCCGGGCGCGCCTGAAGCAGCAAGTGGTCGGATGACAGAAGAATGGCTGTCAGAACGTTGTTGAAGTCGTGCGCGATGCCGCCAGCCAGCGTGCCGACCGCATTCATCTTCTGCGTCTGCGCCATCTGCGTCTCAAGCGCTTTTTGCTCGGTCACTTCGATGGCGTAAACAATGGCAACCTCTTCCGGCGCCTCGTCATCCTGATCCAGCACAGCGTGAACATAGAAACGGAAATGCCGTGTCTCATCGGTCGGATGGCGCGAGTCGAAAGGCGCTATATCGCCCTGACCATCCTTTGCGGCTTCGATTGCCTGCAACAGTTTCGGCTTGTCAATTTCCAGCAGCACCGCATCTAGAACGATGCCGTTGTCGATATCGTCACGCCCGACAATGCCCGAGAACAGTTTGAGGAACGGCGCATTGGTGCGCAGAATGCGCCCTTCGCCATCCAGAGAGGCAATCGCCATCGGAGTATTGTTGAAGAACCGGGTAAATCGCATGGCGGACGCCGATTCGGCATCTTCCTTGCCCTTTGAGCGCATCAGTACAATGGTGCGGCTTTCGCCCGGTGCGCCATCGCGTGTGGCGGTAACCTGATGCACCAGCCGCGCCGGCATGCTCTGGCCGTTGACCCGGCGCATGTCCAGATCCAGCATCTCCGTGCGGTTCGTGCCCGCCTGCGGATGAACGGACTCAATCAGCGCCATCCCTTCCCCGGCCACGATATCGGATACCGTCAGCGATCCCGGTGAAAACTGCGCCAGATCAATTCCGAGCCATTGTGAGAGCGTCGCATTCAGATAGACAATCTCGCCCTTCTTGCCCGCAGAAAAGAAGCCGGCAGGAGCATGGTCGAGGTAGTCGATAGCATTCTGCAACTCGCGGAAAAACCGCTCCTGATCTTCACGTTCGGTGGTGATATCGGCAATCTGAAACACGTGCAGGGTATTGTCGCTCGTGTCCTTGAGCAACCGCGCTTTCAGGCGATACCAGTGCGGACCCGCCTGAGATTTCGTTTCGCTCAAAGGTCGGAGGAGCCGAAACTCCTCATAGCCATTTTTCTCATCGCGCAGGCCGTTGATCAGCCGGTACAGCGCCTCGGTCGATTCCCTGTCTTTTGAAAGCAGCGTTTCAAGGCTCTGAATGTCGGTTGCCCGTGTCGCGCCCGTCATCTGGCAATAGGTCGCGTTGGCATAAACCAGGCGACCCTTGATATCGGTGATCAGCGTTCCATCCGGGTGAGAAGAGAGGAAGCGCCTCGCCATACCATCGGACTGGGATTGCGGCATGACCTCGATGAAGCCAATGGCAGACGACACCAGAAAGAAGATGCCCAGCATCGCAAGAATGCCGAGGATACCGAGGACAACCTCATTTTCCAGCGAGTCCTTGAAATAGACAAAACCGACGGCAGCGGCCACAAGCACAAGTGCAAGCAACAGAATGCGCAACAGGGTGCCAGATCGGGCGCGCCTGTCCACCAACGGAAAATCATTGTCGCTGGCTTGGCTGACCTTGGTCATTGAGGCTCTAACCCTTGCAGTTTTGCCGATCCCCGCGCATTCGGGCACAAATGCCCCGAACGGAATCGTCTTTGTCTATCCCTTGTAGCAATTCGCTCAAATGTCAAAAAGCTCCAAGCCCCCATAAACCTTTGTCAATACACAGCGAATGCAACATTTTTCATGCGATATCGGGGCTCGCGTGGCACCTTTGCCACGTCGAAGCGTTGAGGACGGTTGAAATGCTCAGCAATTTGGCTAAGTCCAACGCATAAAAACTTGTACTCAACGGAAAAAAATCGTCTTTTCGCACCGAATAGCTTGATGACTTCAGGTGCGACATTCATTTGACCGACAAAAGACCAAAGGGATTGGCTCCATGATGGACGAATTTATCGGCGCTTATGGCAACAACCTCATCGTTGCTGTCGTTGGCGTCGGCGCGGCGCTTCTGGCTCTGGCAATCATCTTGTGGATCATTCGCCGGCGTGGCGGATCTTCCCCCTTCATTCGCGGCGGCAAAAATCGCCAACCCCGCCTGCAGGTTCTGGATGCAACCGCCGTCGATGCGCGCCGCAGGCTCGTTCTCGTTCGCCGGGACAATGTCGAACATCTCGTCATGATCGGCGGCCCGACAGATATCGTGATTGAGAGCGGGATCGGTGCCATTCCCTTCATGAAGGATGTGCAAGAGCCGCAGAATGCGATGCTTGAAACCACGGCTCCCGAGAAGGCAATTGCAGCCGAACGGACAAGAGCACTGACGCCAAGCACCGAGGCGGAGTTGCGCACGCCTGTGCCAGTGGCACCGAGAGCAATCGCACCCCAGCCTGAGCCAAGACCGGCACGTGCTCCCTCACCTGCTCCACAACCAGTTGCACAGCCCGCACCGCCTGTTGCTGCGCGGCCAACACCTGCACCCGTTGCACCATCGCCAGCAGCGCCAGCACCAAGGCCCGCCCCTTCCCAAGCGCCTGCGGCAAGCACCGCGGCCCCAGCCCAACCGGCACCCCAACCCCCACCAAGACCAGCGCCACCAGCAGCACAAGCCGCTCCAGACGTTTCCAACGCGCCGAAAAGCTTTGCCAGAGAGCCTGCGTCTGCGCCGCTCACAGCCGCGGTGGTGCCCGCGATGACACCGGCAGCCATGGCAGCCGAACCCGTTGCGAGGCCAAAACCGTCAGCCCCCGCCGTGCAGGAACCGCCCGTTATCCAAGCGCCTGCACCAGCGCCATCAATTGAGCCGGAGCCTGCCTTCACCGCGCCGGTCATCGATCAAAACAGTGCTGTCGACTTTCTTGAAGCCGCAAGGGAGCGCGTGCTGCCCACATACCGCGCCGAGGCACCCATCACCGCCACGGCAAGCCCGGCCAAACCAGCGCCGCTCGCACCAGATGAAAACGGCGCTGTTTTCGGCGATCAACTGACCAGTGATTTCGAAAGCTTCCTTGAGGCGGAAATTGCTCGCAACAATGCCGCTGGTGCGCCTGCCGTCACCCTTGAGCAACTCGGTGGAAAGATTGAGCCGGAACGGGTTGCTCCTGCAAATACGAGCAGCTCCACGGACGAGAATGTCCAGAAGGAAATGGCCCGCATCTTCGGTGAAATGTCCGTCACCCGCGACAAATGAAGTGACGCAACCCGCATGGCCCCTCAAACGGGCCATGCGGGCAACGTCATCAGCTATGCAAGCCTGCCCTCGCCCAAATCCAGTTTTTACGTCATTCCGGTTGCAACGGCGTTAAGACTCAGATGAAGGTCATTTTCGGAACAAATGGTGATCGAATGACCTCGACAATCACAAATTCGGACGCACTGAAGGGCATGCTGATCATGGCCGGCTGCATGATCGTGCTGCCGATCATGGACGCGATTGCGAAATATATGGCGGTCAGCGAAGGCATGTCTCCTGCGCAGGTCACGTTCTATCGGTTCTTCTTTCAGCTCGTCTGCACACTTCCATTGCTGATGATCATGTCGCCAAAGGCGTTGCTGGCGGCCAAACGCCCCTGGCTGAACCTGCTGCGCGGCGTGCTGCATGCGGCGGCCAGCCTCTGCTTCTTTGCGGCGGTCAAATACATGCCGCTGGCAGATGTCTTTGCCATCTATTTCGTCGAACCGTTTCTGCTCACAATGATGTCCGCGCTGTTTCTGGGCGAAAGGGTCGGCTGGATGCGCTGGTCTGCAATAGCCGTCGGTTTCATCGGCGCGATGATCGTCATACAGCCAAGCTTCGAAGTCTTCGGCTGGACCTCGCTTTTGCCGGTTGCCTGCGCATTCCTTTTCACGCTCTATCTGTTTCTGAACCGTGCGATGGGAGATGCAGACAGCCCGCTCGTTATGCAGACCATGGCAGGCATTGCCGGGACCGTGTTCATGGCCGTGGCCTTGCTGATCGGCCACGGGCTTGGCGATGTGAATTTCGAAATGTCCCTGCCCGGCTGGGGCCATGGCCTTGTTCTGCTTGTGTTGCTCGGTTCCATATCCGGCTACATGCACCTCCTCGTCGTGAAGGCATTTCGGCTGGCGCCCGTGTCCCTGCTCGCCCCGTTTCAGTATTTCGAAATCATTTCCGCAACCGTGCTGGGCTACGTGCTGTTTTCAGATTTTCCAACGGCATCGAAATGGCTCGGCATTGTCATCATCGTTGCATCAGGCCTTTTCATCATCTGGCGAGAGCGCCGCGCCGCAAACCGCACCATCGTTGCGGTTTCAGAAGTTTGACGAAAATCGACACCTACCCTTGTTCCTACCGCTGAGGTCGGGCAAAAGTCTTTTCGAATTTACAAAGCAATCATGGAGACGCAAATGGACGTTCGCGCCGCAGTCGCTGTTCAGGCAGGCAAGCCACTTGAAATCATGACGGTTCAGCTTGAAGGACCACGCGCTGGCGAAGTGCTGATCGAGGTCAAGGCGACCGGCATCTGCCACACGGATGATTTTACGCTCTCAGGCGCAGACCCGGAAGGCCTGTTTCCAGCCATTCTCGGCCATGAGGGTGCAGGCATCGTTGTCGACGTCGGCCCGGGTGTGACGTCGCTGAAGAAGGGCGATCACGTCATTCCGCTCTACACGCCCGAGTGCCGCGAATGCTATTCTTGCCTCAGCCGTAAAACGAACCTCTGCACCTCCATCCGCGCCACGCAGGGCCAGGGCCTGATGCCAGACGGTACCAGCCGCTTTTCCATCGGCAAGGACAAGATCTTCCACTATATGGGCTGCTCGACCTTTGCGAATTTCACGGTTCTGCCAGAAATTGCGCTGGCCAAGGTCAATCCCGACGCGCCTTTCGACAAGATTTGCTACATCGGCTGTGGCGTAACGACGGGCATTGGTGCCGTCATCAACACCGCCAAGGTCGAGATCGGCTCGACGGCCATCGTCTTCGGTCTCGGTGGCATTGGCCTCAACGTGCTTCAGGGCCTGCGTCTTGCCGGTGCCGACATGATTATCGGCGTCGATATCAACAATGACCGCAAGGCCTGGGGTGAAAAGTTTGGAATGACGCACTTCGTCAATCCAAAGGAAGTCGGTGACGACATTGTGCCTTATCTCGTCAATCTGACCAAACGCAACGGCGACACGATTGGCGGCGCAGATTATACATTCGATTGCACCGGCAACACAAAGGTCATGCGTCAGGCGCTGGAATCATCGCATCGCGGCTGGGGCAAGTCGGTCGTCATCGGCGTGGCCGGTGCAGGACAGGAAATCTCTACGCGTCCCTTCCAGCTGGTCACAGGCCGCAACTGGATGGGCACCGCCTTCGGTGGCGCCCGTGGCCGCACCGACGTTCCGAAGATTGTCGAATGGTACATGGAAGGCAAGATTCAGATCGATCCAATGATCACCCACACCATGCCGCTGGAAGACATCAACAAGGGCTTCGACATGATGCATTCGGGCGAAAGCATCCGCGGCGTTGTCGTTTATTGATTGATTGATCAATCAAGCAAAATTGTCCTTCGGTGCCATGCGCCGGAGGATGCTGCTATTGGGAAATGCCGTTCCTGTTTTGCCGAAAAGACGAGAGGAGCAAGGCAACCTCAACGTCATCCTCGGGCTTGTCCCGAGGATCTGAACACGTTCAATGTTGGGGTTCGTCAGATCCTCGGGACAAGCCCGAGGATGACGTTCACGGTGCATGTAGTGCCATCGGTCTAGCCAAACAGCTCTACCCCAGCCGCCTGTCACCCGTCGCAAACTTCGCCTTTAGCAGGCACTCTTCATATTCCGCTTCAGCCACCGAATCGAACACGATCCCGCCGCCCACATTGAAGGTGGCGTTGCCATCCTCAAACAGCGTGATGGTCCGGATCGACACCGAGAACCGCATATCTCCATCGGGTGACATGATGCCGATTGCGCCGCAATAGGCGTTGCGTGGGCCAGTTTCCAGATCGTGCAGAATTTCCATCGCCCGCATTTTCGGCGCACCCGTTATCGAGCCACATGGGAAGAGTGCTGCGAAAATATCCGTGACGGTCATATCAGGCAAAAGCTTGCCCCGCACATGGCTCACCATCTGGTGCACAGTGGGATAGGTTTCGATGTGGAACAGCTTGGGCACTTCCAGTGTGCCGACCTCGATGATGCGGGATATGTCATTGCGCAGGAGATCCACGATCATGCGGTTTTCGGCCTGTGTCTTCTCATCCTCCAGCATGGTCGCGATCAATGCGGCGTCATCTTCAGGTGATGCGCCACGCTTGACCGTTCCCTTCATGGGATGCGTCTCGATCCACCCGTCTTTCACGGAGAAGAAAAGCTCCGGTGAACGCGAGAGGATGACAGGGCCACCGAGATCGAGAAGCGCGCCGTATTTGACCGGCTGCCTTGCTATAAGCGACCAGAATGCGGTCAGCGGATCACCCGACCAGCGGGCATTGATCGGCATGGTCAGATTGGCTTGGTAGCAATCACCCTGCCGCAGATGCTGGTGCAGTCTTGCAAATTGCGCGCTGTATTCGTCAAGCGTCCATCCGGGCTTGATATCGCTCAGAAAATCGTCCGCATTCATGAGAGACGGTGGCGGCGAGATATCACTGGAGGGTGACGTGAACACGCCAAAGCACAGCAGAGGCACATCCCGCTTCACCTGCGCAAGCGGTGCCAATTTAGGCTCGAAAAGATATCCGGCTTCATAGGACATGTAACCGGCAAGATATTTGCCACTGGCACGCGCGGCCTGCATCCGCTCCAGCGCCGGAAAGAAGTCCTCCGCCTCATTTGCCACGATAAGCTCGTCCGGCTCGGTAAACAGCGTTACCGTGCCGGTCTTGTCATCGCGAAACAGAACATAGGGCGAAGTCAAATCCATTCGATCCGGCCATAAATGACATCATAGGCGATCGATATCGCCTTTCGCCCACATTTCAATGGTCTCGGCGTAGAAATCCGCAAAGCGGCCCTCTTCGATGGATTTGCGGATGCCCTGCATCAGTTCCTGATAATAGGCCAGATTGTGCCAGGAGAGCAGCATGCCGCCGAGCGCCTCGTTGGAGCGCGAGAGATGGTGCAGATAGGCACGGGAGTAATCGCGCGATGCCGGGCAGTTGGACTGTTCGTCCAGCGGACGCATGTCTTCCGCATGGCGGGCGTTGCGAAGGTTGACGCGGCCACGGCGGGTGAAGGCCAGACCATGACGGCCCGAGCGTGTCGGCATGACGCAGTCGAACATATCGATGCCACGCGCCACGGATTTCAGCAGGTCATCCGGTGTTCCCACGCCCATCAGGTAGCGCGGCTTTTCGCTCGGCAAGGCCGGAACGGTAATGTCGAGCATGCCCAGCATCACTTCTTGCGGCTCACCCACAGCAAGGCCACCAACCGCGTAGCCCTTCAGATCAAGCTGCTTCAGTGCTTCAGCTGAGCGGATACGCAGATCCGGCTGGTCGCCACCCTGCACGATGCCGAACATGGCCTTGCCCGGCTGTTCGCCGAACGCAACGCGGCAACGCTCTGCCCAGCGCAGCGACATTTCCATGGCGCGCTCGATTTCCTTGCGCTCTGCTGGCAGTGCAACGCACTCGTCCAGCTGCATCTGGATATCAGAACCCAGCAGCCCCTGGATCTCGATCGAGCGTTCCGGTGACATGTGGTGATAGGAGCCATCGATATGGCTTTTGAAGGTTACGCCCTTCTCATCCAGCTTGCGCAGCCCAGACAGCGACATGACCTGAAACCCGCCGCTATCGGTGAGGATCGGGTGCGGCCAGCGGATCAGCTCATGCAGGCCGCCCAGTCGCGCCACGCGCTCCGCACCGGGCCGCAGCATCAGATGGTAGGTGTTGCCCAAAATAACATCAGCACCCAGATCGCGCACCTGATCCAGATACATGGCCTTGACGGTGCCAACCGTGCCGACCGGCATGAATGCCGGTGTGCGGATGACGCCGCGTGGCATGGCAACTTCGCCAAGGCGCGCGCCGCCGCTGGTTGCTTTGAGGGTGAAGGTAAAGTTCTCTTGCATCAGTTCTTCCGAAAAAGCAGGCTGGAATCGCCATAGGAATAAAAACGGTAGCCGGTCGAGATCGAGTGGGCATAGGCCTTGCGCATCGTCTCCAGCCCGCAGAATGCCGACACCAGCATGAACAGCGTGGACTTCGGCAGATGAAAATTCGTCATCAGAATATCGACCGCCTTGAACCGATATCCCGGCGTTATGAAAATGCCAGTCGCGCCAGACCAAGGCTTGATCTGGCCTTCATCTGTCGCGGCACTCTCGATCAGGCGCAGCGAGGTGGTACCAACGCAGATGATGCGCCCGCCCCGCTCCTTGACGGCATTCAGCTTCGCAGCAGTCTCTTCGGATACATAGCCGATTTCAAGGTGCATCTTGTGCTCCTCAGTGTCATCAGCCTTGACCGGCAAAAATGTGCCTGCGCCCACATGCAGCGTCACGAAATGGCGTTCCACCCCTGCCTGATCGAGCTTTTCGAAAAGCTCGGGCGTGAAATGCAGGCCTGCGGTGGGTGCCGCAACAGCACCTTTTTCGCGAGCATAGATGGTCTGGTAATCCGTCTGGTCCTGTGCGTCTTCAGGGCGCTTGGCCGCTATATAGGGCGGAAGCGGAATATGGCCGACAGATGCGATGGCTTCGTCAAGGGCGGGGCCTGAGAGATCGAAAAGCAGGGTGATTTCGCCCTCTTCGCCTTTCTCCTCAACCGTCGCTTCCAAGAACGCCAGACCGCAGGCATTGTCGCGCTCGTAGCCAAAGCGGATGCGATCATTCTGCTTGATGCGTTTGCCGGGCCGCGCAAAAGCCTTCCAGCGGCTGGCATCAACACGCATATGCAGCGTGGCGGAAACAGCCGTTTCCGGCGCACCCTCGCGCAGACGCACACCTTCCAGCTGGGCGGGAATCACCCGCGTATCGTTAAACACCAGCGCATCGCCGGGTTTCAGAAAGCCGGTAAGATCGAAAACCTGATGGTCCGTCATGCGGTCCACATTCGGATCGACCACAAGCAAACGCGCACTGTCACGCGGATTGGCCGGGCGAAGCGCAATATTCTCATCTGGAAGGTCGAAGTCGAAAAGGTCTACACGCATGATGGGGCTCTTGAATATCAAAACCCGCCCCGCAGTTGCCTGCGAGGCGGGTGACAAGTCTTTATCCTACGCTTAAGCGGCAGAAGCAAGACGGATGGAGACGATCGAATCGGGATCCTTCACAGGCTCGCCGCGCTTGATCTTGTCGATGGCTTCCATGCCTTCAATGACCTGGCCCCAGACAGTGTACTGCTTGTTCAGCCATGGGCTGTCTGTGAAGCAGATGAAGAACTGCGAGTTGGCAGAGTTCGGGCTCTGCGAACGGGCCATGGAGCATGTGCCGCGAACGTGCGGAATGGCCGAAAATTCAGCCTGCAGGTCAGGCTTTTCAGAGCCGCCCATGCCTGCGCGTGCCGGGTTGAAGCTCTCGGAGCCCTTCTTGCCGAACTTCACGTCGCCTGTCTGCGCCATGAAATCGGTGATGACGCGGTGGAAAACAACGCCGTCATAAGCCTGCTCGGACACCAGCTCCTTGATGCGTGCAACGTGGCCCGGTGCCACTTCTGGCATAAGCTGGATCACGACCTTGCCAGTCGTTGTTTCCATGATGAGGGTGTTTTCGGGATCTTTGATCTCGGCCATGATGTCTCTCCTAATTTTGGGCGTCTTCGCCCGGTTTTATTTCTTGCCGACGGTAACTTTGACCATGCGGTCAGGATCGGAAACTTCGCCGTTACCGCCTTTGCCCTTCTTGATCTTGTCGACAAATTCCATGCCGGACACGACCTGGCCAACAACGGTATATTGTCCGTTCAGGAACGAACCCTGATCGAACATGATGAAGAACTGCGAGTTGGCAGAGTTGGGGCTCTGCGAGCGGGCCATGCCGACCGTGCCGCGCTCAAACGGTGTCTTGGAAAACTCGGCGGGAAGGTCCGGCAGGTCCGAGCCGCCTGTTCCTGCGCGCTGGGCGTCAAAGGATTTGGCCATATTGCCGTATTGCACATCACCCGTCTGGGCCATAAAGCCTGGAATGACGCGGTGGAACGCGACATTGTCATAGGCACCCTTTTCAGCCAGCGCCTTGATCTGCGCAACGTGCTTGGGCGCAACTTCGGGCGCGAGCTGGATGACGACGGGGCCATCCTTAAGCTGGATAGCCAGAAATTCAGCAGCAGAAGCGAATGTGCTGGCAGCAACGGCGCTGACAAAAAGTGCGCCGGCAAAGGCAAAACGAAGCAGTTTCATTGGAATTGGCTCCAGAATAATGGCTGAACTAGCGTTTCAGCTTGCTGTTAAGGGCTTCAAGCACAGCTTTCGGCACGAAGGACTCTACACGACCGCCCATTGCTGCGATCTGACGAACCAATGTGGCGGTAATGGGCCGGGATGCCGTTGCCGCAGGCAGAAAGATGGTCTGAACATCAGGCGCCATCTGGCTGTTCATGCCAGCCATCTGCATTTCGTAGTCGAGATCAGAACCATCGCGCAGGCCGCGCACCAGCAGTGTTGCGCCATGTTCACGAGCGGCATCCACGACCAGATTGGAAAAAGAGACGACCCGCAGACGTGTGCCCGCTTCCGGCAAAACATCGCTCATCGAACGACGGATCAGATCAGCCCTTTCCTCGAAGCTGAACATCGGTGATTTGCCGGGGTGAATGCCGATAGCAACGATAACCTCCGACGCAACGTTCAACGCCTGAAACAATATATCCAGATGTCCGTTGGTCATCGGATCAAATGATCCGGGGTAAAAGGCAATCGTCATATCGCTCCCGATACTTAACGTTGGTTGTGCCGCCTTTTGTCATGGAAGGCCGGTCTTCGCAAGACCGTAAGCTTGCCTCAACGGCCAAACAGCGGAGTGAACATCACATTAATACCCCGTTCAGCGCGGCTTCAAAGCAGGCCACTATAAAGGTCTCATCGAATGGCGAACGGGCAAGATGCCCTCACGGAGACGGAAATGCTGGTGTTCATGATGATGCTGACAATCGCAACATCTTTTGCTGTCGAATACGTTTTCATGGATTGACGCAAACTGCCGATTTTCTGAACGGCAGATGAACGAAGCATTCAACAACGCTTCAGAGGCGCAATGCTAATCGATTTTTAACAATAACGCGGAACCGGATCAGAGATTGCGCGTTGAAATCGCAGGTAAGGAACAAACACATGTTTTCCAAAGAAAAACATTCTACTTCGGCTAAAATTGGCGTCATCAGCACAGCCTGGACCATGCTGGTTATCGCTATGGTCGCTGTCATGTTCAGCCTTCACAGCGAAAAGTCGGCTCAGAACGGCCCTGACTTTCCACAGCTCACATCCCGCACTCAATATATGAATTACTATTGATCGAGCGGGAGTAATCATCCACTTTTCTGGAGATTCTCCATGTTTACTTTCTTGACTTTGCTTGCAGCCCTCATCAGCGCCATGTTTGTAGCCTCTGTTATGACAGCCGTAATCGAGTCCAAGAAAGAAGACGAACAGTTCAAAAAAATGATCGAGCGGAGCAAATCGTTTTAAGGCCGTCGAGCCTGTAAATGTCCGCGTCATAAACAAAACCGCCTGATCCGAGGCGGTTTTTTTGTGCCTGCGTACGTGGTTGCACCTGTTTAGGGCGCGCAATTGCTCCCGCTCACGCCTTCGTTTGCGCTTGCGCCATTTTCAGCGGTATTTAGCCTTCAATTTCAAAGTGGATTGATTTAAGGAAGCCCCATAGACCCGGCGTAACGGGCTGATATTGTGAGGTTTGCATAACGATGCTCGATTCCCTGAGAAATGCTTCTCGTACCCTGGCGGCGAAGATCCTTCTTCTCCTTCTCGTTCTTTCCTTCGGCGTGTGGGGCGTTTCCGCATCTCTGGTGTCTCCTAACTCGCATTCTGTCGTGACAGTTGGGGACCAGGCGGTCACGCAGAACGAGTTTCGCTTTGCCTATCAGCGCCAGCTCGCAGACGTGGGCCGCCAGTTCGGCACGCGCCTGACGACGGAACAGGCCAAGGCGTTCGGAATCGACCGTCAGGTGTTCAGCCAGCTATCCGCAGGTGCTGCACTTGACCAGCTTGCATCGGACATGAACCTCGGACTTTCGGAAGACCGCCTTGCCACGCTGATCGCGGAAGATCCTGCCTTCAAGGCACCGGGCGGCCAGTTTGACCGCGCTCTGTTTAGCCAGCGCCTGCGTGGTGCAGGCTTCAACGAAGACGATTACGTCGAAGAACGCAGCAAGGTCGCCGTGCGCGGCCAGATCGTCGATGCCATTTCGGATGGTTTCACAGCGCCTAAGGTGTTGGTCGATGCGCTGAAGCAGTATCGCGATGAACAGCGCTCGATTGACTACGTGCTGCTTTCCAACGCCAATATCGATCCGGTTAAGGCACCGGGCGACGACGTTCTTGCTCCATGGTTTGAAAAGAACAAGGCACAGTATCGCGCTCCGGAATATCGCAAGTTCACCTATGTGAAGCTTGAGCCTTCCGACATTGCAGACCAGGCAGCGATTACCGACCAGCAGATCGCCGACTTCTACAACGCGCACAAAGACAATTTCCGCACAGCCGGTCGCCGCACCATCGAGCAGCTGACCTTTACCGACAAGGAAATGGCCGAAGCCGCTGCGACGCAGATTCGCGTTGGCACGACGACCTACGATCAGGTGGTGAAGGATCAGGGCAAGCGTCCTGAGGACGTAACACTTGGCGAGTTCACGAAAGACACCGTGCCGGATCAATCCGTCGCCGAGGCAGCTTTTGCCATCCAGAAGGATGGCGGCGTTTCGCCTGTTGTCGACGGCGCTTTTGGCCCAGTTATCCTGCGCGTCACAGGCATAAAGAATGAAAGCATGAAGACGCTGGATGAGGCGAAGGAAGAAATTCGCACCAACCTTGCCACGACAAATGCAGCCGAAGAACTGAACAATGTTCATGACCGCTACGAAGATCTGCGTGGCGGTGGTTCTTCATTGAGCGATGCTGCAACGCAGCTCAAGCTGAAGCCCGTTACCGTCAACGCAATCGATGAAAAGGGCGAAGACGAGAAGGGCACTGCCGTGGAAGGTCTGCCGACCCCTGCCCTCATCGCAGAGGTGTTCAAGGCCGAGCAGGGTGCGGATGCACCAGCCGTCAATATCGGTCGCGATGGCTACGTGTGGTTCGATCTTCAGCAGGTTACACCACCGCGTGACCGCACCCTGAGCGAAGTCAAGGAACAGGTTGTTGCCGACTGGACTGCAGAGCAGCAGCGCACCGCACTTGCGGCAAAGGCAGACGAGTTGAAGGCGCGCGCTGAAAAGGGCGAAACCCTTGCAGCGATTGCCGGCGAGATGGGCCTTTCCGTTGAAAACAAGATGGGCCTTCGCCGCACGAGTGAAGATGCGGTTCTCGGCCAGCAGGCAGTGGCTGCCGTCTTCGCAGGCGCAAATGGCCTCGTCGGCACTGCGCCAGATACTGAAGGTTCCAGCCGCATCCTGTTCAAGGTGACCGAAGTCAACACCAGCACCTCGACAGACGCGCTTGCAGACAGCGATCAGCAGGTCACAGCCATGGCCAGTGCCGCTGGCGACGACATGCTCGACCAGATGGTCAATCGCCTGCAGAATGATTATGGTGTGACCATCAATCAGGCTGCGGCAGATCAGGCTATGACGGCTGCTTATTAAAACTGGACTTCAGGGGGCGTGACATGGCTGATTTAAAGCCGCTGATTGCGAAGGTTGCCAATGGCGAAAGCCTCAACCGGGAAGAGGCACGTCAGGCTTTTGACGTGCTGATGTCCGGCGAGGCAACGCCATCGCAAATCGGCGCCTTTCTCATGGCCTTGCGGGTGCGCGGCGAAACGGTTGATGAAATCGTCGGTGCGGTTTCCTCCATGCGTGCGCGCATGCTGCCTGTCACGGCACCCGCCGATGCCATGGATATCGTCGGCACGGGTGGCGATGGTCTCGGCACCTACAACATCTCCACACTGGCCTCCATCATTGTGGCGGGTGCAGGTGTGCCAGTCGCCAAGCATGGCAACCGTGCTTTGAGCTCAAAGTCCGGCACTGCCGATGCCCTCTCGGTGCTCGGCGTGAAGCTGGATATTGAGCCGGAATTGATCACCCGCTGCGTCACAGAGGCGGGGCTTGGCTTCATGTTCGCACAGCGTCACCATTCCTCCATGCGCCATGTGAACCCCAGCCGTGTCGAGCTTGGCACCCGCACAATCTTCAACCTGCTCGGCCCGCTCTCCAATCCGGCAGGCGCAAAAAAGCAGTTACTTGGCGTGTTTGCTCCGCGCTGGCTTGTACCCTTGGCCGAAGTGCTGCGTGACCTTGGCTCAGAATCGGTCTGGGTCGTGCATGGCGATGGCCTGGACGAAATCACCACGACAGGCACCACCCATGTCGCGGCGCTGGAAAACGGCAAGATCAGAACATTCGATCTGACACCTGCCGATTTCGGAGTTGAACCCGCCAGCATCGATGACCTCAAGGGTGGCGATGGCGTTGCCAATGCGGCCGCGCTGCGCGAAGTTCTGGCTGGTCACAAAAATGCCTATCGAGACGTATCTCTTTGTAACGCGGCAGCCTCTCTGGTCGTTTCCGGCAAGGCCGGAACGCTGGCGGAAGGCATGAAAATCGCGAGCGCATCCCTGGACGAAGGCAAAGCTGCGGCTGCGCTGGACAGGCTGATTGCCGTTTCGAACGAGGAATAGGGCAAAGCCATGAGCGACATTCTGAAGAAGATCGAAGCCTATAAGCGCGAGGAAATCGCGGCGGCCAAGGCCCGGGTTTCACTTGATGATCTCAAGGCGATGGCTGCTGACCAAGCGCCACCACGCGGGTTCTACAATGCGTTGAAGCGCAAACAGGCAGACGGTGCCTTCGGTCTTATTGCCGAGATCAAGAAGGCCAGCCCATCCAAGGGTCTCATCCGCCCGGATTTCGACCCGCCTTCGCTGGCGCAAGCCTATGAAGCTGGCGGTGCGGCCTGCCTCTCCGTACTGACGGATACGCCGAGCTTCCAAGGCGCGCCGGAATTTCTGACAGCAGCGCGCAACGCCTGCTCCCTGCCCGCACTTCGCAAGGATTTCATGTTCGAGACCTATCAGGTGCATGAGGCCCGCGCCTGGGGTGCCGATTGCATCCTCCTCATCATGGCATCTCTTTCTGATGATGAAGCAAAGCGTCTCGAAGACGAAGCCTTCTCGCTTGGCATGGATGTGCTGGTGGAAGTGCATGACGAAGAAGAGACCGAGCGGGCGCTGGAACTCGCCTCCCCGCTGCTCGGCGTCAACAATCGTAACCTGCGCACTTTCGAGGTCAGCCTTGATGTCAGCGAGCGTCTGGCATCCATGGTGTCGGCGGATAAATTGCTGGTCGGTGAAAGCGGCATCTTCACATACGAAGACTGCAAGCGCCTTCAGACATCAGGCATCACCACATTCCTTGTGGGTGAAAGCCTAATGCGCAAGACCGATGTGACGGCCGCTACCCGCACGCTGCTGAATGGCGAAAATGCGATGGCTGCTGAATGAGTGACGACGTGAAGCTGACCCATATCGGTGCCTCCGGCGAGGCCCATATGGTTGATGTCGGCGAAAAGGCCGAGACCACCCGCGTTGCCGTTGCCGAAGGTTTCGTGAAAATGAAGCCGGAAACGCTTGATCTCATCCGCGAAGGTAACGCCAAAAAGGGCGATGTCATCGGCACAGCACGTCTGGCTGGCATTATGGCCGCCAAGCAGACATCGAACCTCATTCCTCTCTGCCACCCGCTGCTGCTGACTAAAATCCTTGTCGATATTACCGAGGATGACGCCCTGCCCGGCTTGCGTGTCGAGGCGACCGTCAAGCTATCCGGCAAGACGGGCGTTGAGATGGAAGCGCTGACCGCCGTATCTGTCGCGTGCCTCACCATCTACGATATGGCAAAGGCCGCTGATAAGGGCATGGAAATCGGCTCCATCCGCCTTCTGGAAAAGACTGGCGGAAAATCCGGTCACTACAAGGCGTAAGACGTTCTGCGACCTGCATCGCGCTCATACAAGAGGACACACCCCATGAAACCTCTCTTGCCCGTTGCGGAAGCTCAAAGCCGATTGCTGGCTGCAGCGACCCCCATCACATCAGTGGAAACCGTGCCGCTTGAGAGCGCAGACCAGCGCGTGCTTGCGCATGATCTGCAAGCCCGCCTTACCCAGCCGCCGTTCCACGCCTCTGCCATGGATGGCTATGCACTGAGGGCCGTCGATGCCCCACAGATCGGCTCTGTGCTGACAGTCATTGGTGAGGCCGCCGCAGGACACGCCTTTGTGGGCCATGTCGGCGAAGGCGAGGCCGTGCGCATTTTCACCGGCGCGCCATTGCCAGAAGGTGCCGACGCCGTTCTCATTCAGGAAGATGCCGAGGTGCTCGACGCGGGTAAAATCCGCACGACTTTCCAGGTCACCGAGGGGCGACATATCCGTCCTCGTGGGCAGGATTTTGCGGAGGGAGAGACGGTTCTCGAGGCCGGAACGGAACTCACCTTCACCGACATCACCCTCGCCGCTGCCATGAACCATGCGGCGCTGCCGGTGTTTCGCAAACCGGTCTTGGCCATTCTCGCCACTGGCGATGAACTCGTGCCGCCCGGCGGCACGCCCAATCCGGCGCAAATCGTCGCCTCCAACACATTCGGTGTCGCGGCATTAGCGCGGAAGGCCGGTGCAGACATTCTCGACCTCGGAATCGTGGTCGATGACGAAGCTCTCATCCGCTCAGCCATCGACAAGGCCATAGCCGCCAAAGCCGACGTGCTGGTCACGCTCGGCGGCGCTTCGGTTGGAGATCATGATCTCGTTCAAGCAGCACTCAAAGCGCAGGGCATGGCACTGGATTTCTGGCGCATCGCCATGCGACCCGGCAAGCCGCTGATGGTCGGGTCAATTGGTGACATGCAGGTGCTCGGCCTCCCCGGCAACCCCGTCGCCAGCCTCGTCTGCAGCCTCCTGTTTCTGGAACCCCTCATCCAAAAACTCAGCCACCGCAAGCCCACCTCCCGCGAGATGACCGCTCAAACCGCCACCACTCTGAAAGCCAACGACCAGCGCCAAGACTATCTACGCGCCCGCATCATCGGCCACGAGAACGGCAAACCAATCGTCGAAACCTTCACCAAGCAGGATTCCTCGATGATGAAGATCATGGCCGAGGCGGATTGCCTGATCATACGCCCCCCGTTTGCGGAGGAGCGACAGGCTGGTGGCGAGTGTGTGTTAGTAAGGCTGAGGTAGGCTGACAGTTTCTGTAGCGCGCCAAAAATCCCGATTCTGATTTGCCTTAAGGCGTGGTTGAAACCGCTGCAGAGACAGTATTGCGGTACGCTATCACGTACCAAGCTACGGCTGTCAGCACGACCGCACCGCCGGCCAGAACAGGAAGCGAGATATACTCGTTATAGAACAGCAGGACCCATAGAGGGCCGAGCACGACATCAAGCATCGAGAGCAGACCAGCTTCCCCGGAGCCGACGCGACGAGAGCCTAGGAGCAGGAGAATATAGCCGACACCTGTGGTCAAGACTCCGTAAAAAGCGCAGGCGATAAGCTGTGTTGGCGCAGGAAGCGAAAACTGCATGAAGGGCAGAGCAACACATAAACATAAGATAGCCGCACAGACCGTCATCAGCGTGGAATCCATACTGGGAAAACGCTTCGCGATTACGATCTGCGTCGCGCAACCCGCGGTCATGAGAAACGCCGCAAGGATTCCAATGAAATCGGTTGCCGAAACCGCCGCGCCAGCTGAAATCGCTACTCCGATGAAAGCGACGCAACCTGCGACGACAAAGCGGTACGTCACCTGATCTCGCAACCACACGAAGGCAATGCCTGTCGCGACGAAGGGCAGAGTGGCATAGACCGTCATGACATTGGCGACGGTCGTCCATTGCAGTGACGCAATATAGATTATCGCCGTGAAGGCTGACACCACGCACGCCGCGACACCGGGCAGCCCAAAGGTCTTCGCCGGATGCCGCTTGGCGGTCCTCCTTCTAACAAGCAGGAAGGCTCCGAGCGTGATTGCCGCAAAGCCCGAGCGCCATGCAACCATGGACCATACATCCATGTCCGCCATACGCACGAAAAGGCCGGCTGTGCTCCACATCACCGCTGAAGCAATCACCATGTAGATGCCAACAAGACGATCATGTGCCGGGTTCATGTCCAACTCGCTCCCAAGTGAGACCCGCAGATGTTCGATGTTATAGACGATCGGTCTTGCCAAGGATGGTGACGACACGACGCGCGAATGTCTTATTGCGAAAGGAAAGCGCCAAATTTTGGCAGGTGTTTACGATTGCCCGGCCTCCACGATAAGAGGTCCACTTGTGGCGCGCTTCCGCTACGGCAGCATTCTATTCCGGCTGAAACTTTCGCCCGGGACGATTAGCGGCCTCGACGGAATGACTGACGTGATTCCTTTGCAGAATCCGAAAAGCCTGGCGGCTTGGTTCTCACCCAAGTGACGAATGTCTCCACCGCAGGATCTTCCAAAATGGCTTCGATCGTAGAAAACTTCTTGGCGAGTTGGGCATCGGTAAAGATCGAATGTATCTGGTCGTGGCAGATACGGTGCAGGGAAACGGTTTTCTTTCCACCCTTGCTCTTGGGAACGAGATGATGCTCGTCTCTCTGATCCTCCGGGATGACGCGCTCGCACATCGGGCAGACTACCGGCTCAGGCGCAGGCTCGTCCCATGAAACGAACTCATCTCTATTCTTGCGGGCCACTGCTCGATCCTTACTCGTGTAGACCCCGTATGCTGTAACCGAGGATAGGTGCTAGTTTCAAAACCTGGATGCCAATAGCACGAAACCATCAGAACCATCTATGGCTTCCTTTGGCGCAAACCGTACTTCAATACAAAAGGGCCGCATCGCTGCGGCCCTTGTATTTCACTCAATGTGTTGGCCGTGTGCCGTGGAGCGCACTAGCCGTTGGATTCGCACAAGAGCTTAAAACTCTTCCCACGTGTCCTGTGCGACTGCGGCAGACGATGCGCCGCCGCCGAAGGCGCTGGCGATTTTGCGGCCGAGAGCACGGGCTGGTGATGCTGCAGGTCTTGAGTGGTTGGAAGCGACCTTTGGTGCCGGGGCAGCTGGAACGCTGCGGCTTGCGCCTTCGCCATTTCCAACGTTGAAGCGTGACAGCAACTGGCTGAGAGATGCGGCTTCCTTGGCAAGGCTGTGGCTGGCCGCTGTCGACTGCTCGACCATTGCCGCGTTCTGCTGCGTGCCCTGATCCATCGTGTTGACGGCAGTGTTGATTTCCTGAAGACCGACCGACTGTTCACGCGACGATTCAACAATTGCCGTGATGTGGCGGTTGATTTCCTGAACTTCGCTGACAATCACCTCAAGCGCACGACCGGTTTCGCCAACGAGGTTGACGCCAGAGCGGACATGCTCGCCGGATGTGGTGATCAGCGCCTTGATTTCCTTGGCTGCCTTGGCAGAACGCTGGGCGAGTTCACGCACTTCCTGCGCAACAACGGCAAAGCCCTTGCCTGCTTCACCCGCACGCGCGGCTTCGACACCGGCGTTCAGGGCAAGAAGGTTCGTCTGGAAGGCGATTTCATCGATAACGCTGATGATGTTGGTGATCTCACCGGAGGAGCGTTCGATCTCATTCATGGCTGTCACGGCCTGACGAACGACGTCGCCGGACTTTTCAGCGCCCTGACGGGCCTTTGAAACGAGGTGGCCGACTTCTTCTGCACGGTTGCTGCTGTCCTTCACCGTCGTGGTGATTTCTTCCAGCGCGGCAGCTGTTTGTTCAACAGAAGCAGCCTGCTGTTCGGTGCGCTTGGAAAGATCATCGGCGGCGGAGCGGATTTCGTTTGCGCCAGCGTCGATGCCACGGGCGTTCTGTCCAACAGCACGCAGAGCGTCGTTCAGATTGCCGACGGAGCTGTTGAAGTTGGCGCGAAGCGTATCGAGATGCGCAGCAAATGGCGTTTCGATGCGATAGGCAACATCGCCGTCCGCCAGGCGGTTGAGTGCCTTGGCCAGATTATCAACAGCAAACTGCGTTTCTTCAGCATCCTTGGCCTTCTGCGCTTCATTGGCTGCACGTTCTTTTTCAGACATGCTGCGGTTTGCTGCGGCTTCGGTTTCAAGGCGAATGGTTTCAAGCGCATTGGTGCGGAACACTGCAACAGCCTGTGCCATTTGTCCGACTTCGTCTTTGCGATCCTGCCCATCAACCGGCGCATCTGTCTGGCCATTGGCCAGCGTTATCATGCGCTTCGACAAGCTAGCAATTGGCGTGGTAATGCCCTTTGCAGCCACCACGAGCGAAGCAATAATGCCAAGCGCGAATGTCAGGCCGACAATCGTCAGCGACCAAAAGATCGTAGAGTCCGTCTGATGGGACAGTGCGTCACTTCTGCCTGCAACATCCTTCATAACCTTATCGAGGAACTTGGCTGCATCTGCTGCCAGCGGCACGATCAACAAATCTGCTTTCGCCAGAGCGGCCTTGGCAGCATCATCCTGATCGTTTGCGCCAAGCTTGACAGCCTCGTCGGTCAAGGCAATTACCTCTTTCGACTTGGAAATAAAGGCGTCGAGAGCCGGCTTTTCAGCTGGCAGAAGTTTAGCCGTCGTTTCCAACCGATCAAAGAGCTTGGCTTTGGCATCCGCATAAAGCGCTAAGGCTGCCTTCATGCCGGCAGTATCACTGCCATAGACCAGGGTTTGGTATGCGGCATAGGCCGTTGCTGCAAGGTTTCTATTTGCGCGAGACATTGCTGTCACGCCAGCAGTATCGTTGGAAATGAAATCCGTGTAGCTGTTATCAGCGCTCTTGAAGCTGTTTGACATAAACGCCGTCGCGCTCAATCCCACAATACAGAGCGGTAAGACGAGAGCGAGGATCTTGGTGCGTATGCTCGCATTTTTAAGAAATGACATGTTTTTGGGGAACCCTGTTGATCGCCAAACGCGGAGCAGCACGTAAGAAGACGCTCACTGAGCAAAGCCAGTGCCACTACGGAGAAATCGGCATTTTGATGATTGATGACAACCATCGCTCGCGATCATCGCGGCTCGGTAAACTTGTCTGGTTAACGACTAAACAGCTTCTATTTAAATACCATTAAAATCTAAGGGATATTAGCAACGCCTATCTCAGCTGCCAGAAATGCACCCGCAGGCCAGCCATCGTTGTTGGTCAGATCGGGCGTCCAATGGCAGAGGTTCCGCGAATAGACTCAATAAACAAAGGCCGCATCACTGCGGCCTTCTGCAATTTGATCTCAGCACTGATGCCTCAAACCAACCGGCTACGCTCTACGGCCGCCTCAATGAAGCTGGCGAAGAGAGGGTGCGGGTCCAATGGGCGGCTCTTGAGCTCGGGGTGGTACTGCACGCCGATGAACCATGGATGATCCGGGTATTCCACCGTCTCGGGCAGAACGCCATCCGGCGACATGCCGGAGAAGACGAGGCCGCAGTTTTCGAGGCGGTCCTTGTAATCAACGTTCACTTCATAGCGGTGGCGGTGGCGTTCGGAAATATCCATGGAGCCGTAGATATCGGCAATCCGCGTGTCTTTCTTGAGCTTAGCCTTGTAAGCGCCCAGACGCATCGTGCCACCAAGATCGCCAGCAGCATTTCGCTTTTCAAGCTCGTTGCCCTTCACCCACTCGGTCATCAGACCAACGACTGGTTCCTGCGTGGTGCCGAATTCGGTAGAAGATGCGTTCGCAATGCCAGCGAGATTGCGGGCCGCTTCCACGACTGCCATCTGCATGCCGAAGCAAATGCCGAAATAAGGAACCTGACGCTCGCGGGCAAACTGTGCTGCGCGAATCTTGCCTTCCGAGCCGCGTTCACCGAAACCGCCGGGAACGAGAATGGCGTCGACCTTTTCCAGATAGGGCGCCGGATCTTCTTTTTCGAAGACCTCCGACTCGATCCATTCCAGCTTGACTTTCACGCGGTTGGCAAAACCACCGTGGTGCAGAGCCTCGATTAGAGACTTATACGCATCCTTGAGGCCAGTATATTTGCCGACGATGGCAATCGTAACCTCGCCTTCCGGCGTGTGGATGCGGTTGCAAACCTCTTCCCACTGCTCAAGGCGTGGCTTGGGCGCTGGCTCGATGCCAAACGCAGCCAGAACCTCGTTGTCGAGGCCTTCCTTGTGGTAGGCAATCGGTACGTCATAGATGTTGGCAACATCCAGCGCCTGTATGACGGCGGAAGGACGCACGTTGCAGAACAGCGAAAGCTTGCGGCGTTCGGCTTCGGGAATTTCCCGGTCGGCACGTACCAGCAGAATATCCGGGTGAATACCAAGAGCCTGCAATTCCTTGACGGAATGCTGCGTAGGCTTGGTCTTCAACTCGCCAGCTGCCGGAATGTAAGGCATCAACGTCAGATGCACGAAGATGGCCGTGCCGCGTGGCAGGTCGTTCTTGGCCTGACGGATCGCTTCCATGAACGGCATGGCTTCGATATCGCCCACCGTGCCGCCGATTTCGCAGATGACGAAGTCGTATTCCTCGTTGCCTTCAGTCACGAAATTCTTGATTTCGTTGGTAACGTGCGGAATGACCTGCACCGTCGCGCCGAGATAATCGCCGCGCCGTTCCTTGTCGATGATGTTTTTGTAGATCCGACCCGTGGTGATGTTATCGGTCTTGGTAGCCGAGCGCCCAGTGAAGCGTTCGTAGTGACCAAGATCAAGGTCAGTCTCCGCGCCGTCATCGGTCACGAACACCTCACCGTGCTGAGTGGGGCTCATGGTGCCGGGATCGACATTGAGATAGGGGTCAAGTTTGCGAAGCCGCACCCGATAACCACGGGATTGCAACAACGCTCCGAGTGCTGCGGCCGCAATGCCCTTACCAAGTGAGGAGACCACGCCGCCTGTGATGAATACATATCGCGCCATGGGATTTACCGCTTACCTTTAAAAGAGTGATTCCGCCAGTCCAAATTTGTAAAAGCCCGCATTCACCTGTTGATGAAGGGCAGAGCCTGGCCGGAATATGAACAAAAGAAAACCGGCAGGCTTTTGGCCTGCCGGAGCGTTATGCATCAACCGGGTTTACTGACCGGTTGGAACTGCGTTTGGATTTGCCGGAGCGGGCGTAGCCGGTGCCGGAGCAGCAGGCGTTGCCGGTGCAGCGGCACCATTCGTGGACGATGGAACGCCGTTCTGCGCAGGCGCTGCAGGCGTGGACGACGAAGGCCCAAGCGTATCCAGAATGCCGTTACCCTGGCCCTGTGTGGCCGGAATACGATCCAGAATATCTGTTGGACGCGATTCGTAGCGTGTGAGAAGGCCCAGGCCAAGCGATGTTGCGAAGAACAAAGCCGCGAGGATGGCCGTTGCGCGCGTCAGGGCATTTGCGGTGCCGCGTGCGGACATGAAGCCCGAGCCGCCGCCAATACCAAGACCACCGCCCTCGGACCGCTGGATCAGGACCACGCCGACAAGCGCCAGCACGATCATGAGATGAATAACAATCAGTACGTTCTGCATGACAATCCATTCCATGCCCCGTTTGGAGCACAATGAAGAAGTTTGCGGCTCTTTACATGAGGCGAAAGCGTATTCCAACCCCCTGAGAGACGAAAGACGATATCAAGCTGTCAATTGCTCATATGCGGCATAGATGGAGAGGAAATCGGATGCTTTCAAGCTGGCGCCGCCAATCAGCGCGCCATCCACATTTTCGACTCCCATCAGCTCCAGCGCATTGTTTGGCTTGACCGAGCCGCCATAGAGGATTCGCATGCCCTGCCCTTCAGCGCCGAAACGCTTGACCATCTCGTCACGCATGAAGGCGTGAGCCTCGCGCACATCCTGCGTAGTGGGCGTGAGACCCGTGCCGATGGCCCAGACGGGCTCATAAGCAATCACGGTGTTTTCAGCCACGGCCTCATCCGGCACAGAGCCAGCAAGCTGGCGCTTGAGCACATCCAGCGTCTGGCCAGACTTGCGTTCATCCGCCGTCTCGCCAATGCAGATGATCGCAACCAGATCGGCCGCATAGGCAGCCGTCGCCTTGATCCGCACCAGATGGTCTGTTTCAGCATGGTCCGTGCGGCGCTCTGAATGGCCAACGATGACATGCGTGCCGAAGCAATCGGCAATCATTTCAGCGGAAATATCGCCCGTATGAGCACCTGACGGGTTCTGGTGGCAATCCTGCGCACCGATCAGAAGCGGGCTGTCATCGCACAGTGCGGTCGCCACATAGAGCAGCGTCGAAGGCGGGCAGATCAGCGCATCCACCTTCTCGAAAAGCGGACCTTTGACACCCTCTGCCATCGCCTTGATCTGATCGAGCGAATCGCGTGTTCCGTTCATCTTCCAGTTTCCAGCGACGAGCGGGCGAACATCAGGGGTCATATGCGATCCATTCCTTCTAGCTAAAAAAGCGCTCGATTAAACCGAGTGCCTGTTCGTGGCCTATTCCTCTTTCTCTTAAAGGCTAAGCCCACGATTTGGTACAAAAAAGAACGTTTTTGGTTCACAACCTTGGTTAAATTCTCAGCAACCTGCACGTATTTCAGAGTGCAAGGCGAGAATTCCGCTCAATGCGCGACCAGAAAGTTCAGAACAGCGCGCCAGTCCGTCATACGTACGGGTGTGCCGTGTGTCCCGGTCTGGTAAAGCGTGAAACGCACGGGCTGTCCGGCCTTCAGCAGCGTGCGGAACATGGCCGCCTGCTGCTCTGCAGAATACACGGTATCTGCGCTGCCATGCGTGAACCAAACTGGCTTTTTCGCCTTGGAAAATGCGCTCTTGGGAAAATCGGGATCAACCGCGCCGCCCAGAATCGCCATGCCTTTCAGATTTGCCACGGCCTGCGCATCGCGGCTGATGCCGTAACACAGGAAGCTGCCCATGGAGGCACAGGCTAGAATAACCGGACGCCCGCCGGACTTGGCCTTCGCGTCGGCAATCAATGCCGCCATGTCATCGACGCCGTTCTGGTCGAAGCTGCGCGCGCTCGGCGCGTAATAGGTGCCGCCATTGGCGATTGCGAGGTTTTTCAGCCGGTTGAAATTTCCGCCGAAGCTGTAGTCATTCATTCCCAACCGCCGGTCTCCACCACGACCATGGATGAATATTACCGTGAACGCCTGGCCGGATGCAGGGCCAACCCGGCCAACATCAAGCGCCCTGCCCTCGACGGAAATCGTTTCGAGCGTCTGGAACTTCTTCGGCGCAAGGTCGACATATTGGCGTTTGACGCGGCGTTCTGGCGTTTCATCCCGGCCGTTGATATCGCGCATTTCCTGATAATCGATGACCTGCGACGCACCGCCATCACCTGTGGAAAGCACCGTCTGAGCGGAAAACAGATCATCCTTGAAGGGTTTCAGTGGCCCGCCAGAGGTTTGCGCCGAGGCTGGCACGATGGCCACAGAGAGGCAAATAAGAGTACAAAAGGTGAAAATAGCTGTGGACATGCCTTGAGGAACCCATTCAATTCGGCCACAACACTTGCCATCCGGGCGTGCGCGGCGCAATCCTCGGATACGCGAAAACCGATCATCCGTGCTTGAGCAGCAAGTATGCGTTGCCGTTTGTGGCAGATCATAAGCCTGCTCGCATGGCCAAATTCTGATTGAACTGGGCACAATGGACGATAGCAACGATCTTTTTTCAAGCCAACCTGTAGCCACGCCACCAGAGCCTAAGGAGGCCGTGGCCAAGCCTGCGCCTGCCGTGAAGGCAGTTGCGAGCACGCCGAAGCCTGCCACTGTGACCACCTCTTCCGAACAGGAATATGGCGCGTCCTCCATTCGGGTTCTCGAAGGGCTGGAGCCAGTGCGCATGCGGCCCGGCATGTATATTGGCGGCACGGACGAAAAAGCGCTGCACCACCTGTTTGCCGAAGTCATCGATAACTCGATGGACGAGGCCGTTGCCGGCCACGCCAATTTCATCGAAGTCCATCTGGATGCGGAAGGCTTCCTGACGGTCAGCGATAATGGTCGCGGCATTCCGGTTGAAAATCATCCGCAGGTTCCGGGCAAATCCACTCTCGAAGTCATCATGACCAAGCTGCATGCGGGCGGCAAGTTCGATGGCAAGGCTTATGAAACATCCGGCGGTCTGCATGGCGTCGGCGTGTCCGTAGTGAATGCGCTCTCGGATCTTCTCGAAGTGGAAGTCGCCAGAAACCGCAAGCTTTATCGCCAGCGTTTTTCTCGCGGCATTCCCATGGGCGGGCTGGAAGAGCTGGGCGATGTTCACAATCGTCGTGGCACGCGCGTTCGCTTTCACCCCGATCCGCAGATTTTTGGCGATCATGCGAAGTTTGAACCCGCGCGGATTTTTCGCATGGCGCGCTCCAAGGCCTATCTGTTCGGCGGCGTGGAAATTCGCTGGAGCTGCGATCCCGGCATGGTGCCACCGGATGGTGACATCCCTGAAAAGGCCGTTTTCCACTTCCCCGGCGGATTGAAGGACTATCTCGCCGCAACGCTTGGCAAGGACTTCACCGTCACGCGCGAGATCTTTGCCGGAAAGACGGAAAAGACCGGTGGCCACGGCGCCATGGAATGGGCCGTGACATGGTATGGTGGCGATGCCCAGCTGCATTCCTATTGCAACACCATTCCCACGCCAGAAGGCGGCACCCACGAGGCTGGTCTGCGCATCGCGCTGACCAAGGGTTTGAAGAATTACGCCGAGTTGACGCAGAACAAGCGCGCCCGCGAGATCACCACTGACGATGTGATGATTTCGGCCGTCGGCATGCTGTCCGTCTTCATTCGCGAGCCTGAATTCGTGGGCCAGACCAAGGATAAGCTGGCAACGGTGGAAGCACAGCGCATCGTCGAAAACGCGCTTCGCGATCCGTTCGACCACTATCTGGCTGGCAATCCCAATGAAGCGGCAAAGCTTCTGGACTGGGTTATCGAGCGTTGCGAAGAGCGTTTGCGCCGCCGCAAGGAAAAGGAAGTCAACCGCAAGACCGCCGTTCGCAAGCTGCGTCTTCCCGGCAAGCTCGCGGATTGTTCACAGAACACTGCCGAGGGTGCGGAGTTGTTCATCGTCGAAGGTGATTCGGCTGGTGGATCGGCCAAGCAGGCGCGCAACCGTGCCAACCAAGCCATTCTGCCCCTTCGCGGAAAGATCCTCAACGTTGGCAACGCCAGCCGTGAGAAGCTGTCTGCCAACCAGCAGATTGCCGATCTCATCCAGGCACTGGGCTGTGGCACGCGCACCAAATATCGTGATGAAGACCTGCGCTATGAGCGCATCGTCATCATGACCGATGCTGACGTGGACGGCGCGCATATCTGCTCGCTGCTCATCACCTTCTTCTATCAGGAAATGCCGGAGCTTATACGCGGCAGCCACCTCTATCTGGCCGTTCCACCGCTCTATGTCATCCGCCAGGGTGCCAAGACTGTCTATGCCCGCGACGACGCGCACCGCGCCGAGCTGATGGAGACCGTTTTCAAGGGCAAGAAGGTCGAGATCGGTCGCTTCAAAGGCCTTGGCGAAATGATGCCGGCGCAGTTGAAGGAAACCACCATGGACCCGTCTAAGCGCACGCTTTTGCGCGTGGAGATCGATGACGTGGACTTTGAGGGAACCCGCGAAGCCGTTGATAATCTCATGGGTTCAAAGCCCGAGGCGCGGTTCCGTTTCATTCAGGATCGCTCGGCATTTGCGGAAAATCTCGATATCTGACAATGCCGGTTTCGGGCGGATTTGATTTTTTGCCATTTCCGGCTGGAAATCGTGCGCTCCCGTGTTATCTAAGAACAAACGAAGCAGCGGCCTTGAACCGCATGTGAAAGGATATGGCCATGAGCGGCATTCACGAAATGATCGACGGAGAAGTGAAGAGCAACGATATCGTGCTTTTCATGAAGGGTACACCACAGTTTCCACAGTGTGGTTTCTCCGGTCAGGTCGTTCAGGTTCTCGATTACCTCGGCGTGCAGTACAAGAGCGTCAACGTGCTTGCCGATGCAGATCTGCGCCAGGGTATCAAGGATTACTCCAATTGGCCCACCATCCCTCAGCTCTATATCAAGGGCGAGTTTCTCGGCGGTTGTGACATCATCAGAGAGATGTTCCAGTCCGGCGAACTGCAGGACCATCTTCAGGAACAGGGTATCAGCGTCCGCGGCGCGGCATGATTCCGGCCGGTGCAGACCGGCCCCCCTACTTTTAAAAACCTGTCTAGGCGTTGCCCCAAGCAACGCCTTTGCCGTTCTATTGGGACAAATTCTGTGACAAATCCTTCACAATCAGATCCGGCGCGCACCATATCCATGGGGCGTACGGAATTCATCGCGCTGGCAGCGGCGTTGATGGCGCTCAATGCGCTGGCAATCGACATCATGTTGCCCGGCTTGCAGGAGATCGGCGCTTCGCTTGGCGTCGATAATGAAAATCACCGTCAATATGTCATCTCGGCCTATCTGATAGGCTTTGGCATTTCGCAGCTCTTCTACGGGCCGCTCGCTGACCGTTTCGGTCGCCGCACGCCCATGCTGGTCGGCTTGGCGATTTATATCCTCTCGTCCATCGCCGTCATTTTCGTGCCGTCCTTTGCAGGCCTTCTCGTGCTGCGCTTCATTCAGGGCATCGGCTCGGCTGCCACACGCGTCATCACCATTTCCATCGTTCGCGATATCTATGGCGGGCGGCAGATGGCGGAAGTCATGTCCCTCATCATGATGGTCTTCATGGTCGTGCCCGTTATCGCACCCGGAACCGGACAGATCGTTCTGTTCTTCGGTGATTGGCACCTGATCTTCGGCTTCATGGCGGGCATTGCCGCCATCGTGACCCTATGGATGTATCTTCGCTTGCCAGAAACGCTGCATGCCGAAGATGTGCGTCCGCTCACCGTTGCCTCTGTCTTGCAGGGCTTCAAGATTGTGCTGACCAACAGGATAGCGCTTTGCTACACCATCGCCAGCACGATCATTTTTGGTGCGCTCTTCGGCTTCATCAACTCGGCTGAGCAGGTCTATAAGGGCATTTATGGACTGGGGCCCTGGTTCGCTGCCGCCTTTGCGGGCGTCGCACTCTTCATGGCGTTGTCCTCGTTCCTCAACTCCAAACTCGTTGGCCGTTTTGGCATGCGCAAGCTATCGCATGGATCGTTGATCGGCTTCATCGTCATCACCTTCGTGTGGCTCTTGGCACAAATGTACGGGCCACAGCCGATGCCATTCGTTCTTTTCATCGTGATGTTTGCGCTCGCTATGTTCCAGTTCGGCCTCATCGGCTCCAACTTCAACTCGCTGGCCATGGAACCCCTTGGCCACGTCGCTGGCACTGCCTCATCGGTCATCGGCTTCATGAGCACGATTGGCGGCTCGCTGATCGGCGCGGTCATCGGTCAGGCTTATAACGGCACGGCACTGCCTATGGTGGCTGGCTTCTTCGTCGTTTCGGTCGTGGGGCTGCTCTTTGTGCTGCTTGGCGAAAAGGGCGTGCTGTTCCAGCCGCAGAACAAACCCACTCATTAAACATGCGGAATAAAGAAAAGGCGCGGATGGTAACATCCGCGCCTTTTGCGTTTGTACGGCAGAGCCTTGCCTCAAACCGTAAAAATCTTCTCGCGCAGCAATTCCCATGTTTCCTCGTTCGCCGTCAGCAAAAGCCCGCCATCGACATGGTGTGGCAGGTAAGGCGAACCATCAAGACGTGCTGCGTAAGCGCCGGATTCCTGGGAAATCAGGGTGCCAGCAAGGTGGTCCCAAGGCATCAACTTGTTGTACATAAGGAAGTGCATGTGGCCGCCGCAGAAAATGCGGTACTCATGGGCTGCGCAGCGATAGCTTGTGAACAGGCGCACATCGGCCAGATTGTTCAGCAGGCGGCGGCGCACTTCACCCTCGAAATAGCCGGTATTGGCGATGCCCACCATTTGCGAAAGCTCTGGCGGTGGCACGACACTCATCTGGGTTTGTGATCCATCGGCGCTGCACAACCACGCACCGGAACCCTTCTCGGCGATCACCCAGTCATTGCCCATCGGATCGTAGATCAGGCCAGCGACCGTCTCGCCTTTGGAAATCACACTCAGCATCACGCCGAAAAGCGGAAGACCGGCGGCAAAGTTGAACGTGCCATCGATGGGATCGACGACAACGGCCAGATCCGCCTGCCCCAGCTTACCCAGCAGGGACGGATCGGCGGCCACCGCTTCTTCACCAACAAACAGCGCATCCGGCATGAACTCCGCCACGCGTGCCCGGATCAGCCGTTCGGCGGCCTCATCGGCCTCCGTCACGAGGTCGATCGCTTCCGTCTTGATCCGCACATCGCCCTCACCCAGATTGCGAAACCTTGGCAGAATTTCCACTGCCGCCGCCTCTTGGAGGGCGTTGGCAAGAGATGCGATGTCGAGTTCCACGGTCATGGGTCGTTCCTTCCTCAAGGCATGTCGCACCAGTTGACGACACGCATTACAACAGGTCTCAAATCAAAGGCCGACGATTTCGCGCCGCAGCATCTTCCAGCTTTCCTTGTCGGGGGCAGACAGGATACCGCCTCCCAGATCTCCGGGACGATAGGGCGTGCCATCGAATTTGGCCGTATATCCGCCAGCTTCCTGATGCGTCAGCACACCGGCCAGATGGTCCCAGGGCATCAGCTTTTCATGGCCGATGAAGTGGATTTTGCCACTGGAAACCAGCCAGTATTCATGAGCCGAGCAATTCAGCGAAAGCGCCATTTTGGCTTTCGTCAAATTGGCCGCGATAACCGGGCGGCGCTCCTCAAAGCTATGCCCCCAGGAAAACACGCCGACCATCTGCGAAAGATCGACCGGCTTGGCGACATCGAGTTTCGCCTCAGCGCCGTTCTTGCGGATCAACCTTGCGCCAGCGCCCTTCACGGAGACGACCGTATCACCCATCACAGGGTCATGGATGATACCTGCGACGGTCTCACCCTTGATGGTTGCGGCCAGCAACGTGCCGAAGGCTGGCAGGCCTGAGGCATAATTGAACGTACCGTCGATGGGGTCGATCACGAGGGCCAAGGGAGCATCGACCAGAGCGGGCACAACCGAGCGGTCGGCATCATAGGCCTCTTCACCGACAATATGCGCCGTTGGAAAACGCTCCAGCAGCGCGGCGGTGATGCGTTTTTCCGCCAGAAGATCGGCTTCAGTGACAAGATCGATGACCGAGGTCTTTTCCGAAACATCGGAGGCACTGAGGTTGCGAAAGCGCGGCATTATCTCAGTAACGCCAGCATCGGCAACAATGGAAACAAGGTAATCGAGATCGGAATCAGAAATGGTCATCAATGGCTTCTTTTAAGGATGAAATGCTGTGCTCACGTAAGCTCCAAGCGTGACGGCTCCGTGACAGCAAGGCCCGCAAAATCAAAAAGCTTTGGGTCAAGCAGATGCGACGGATTGACGTGGGCCATGGCGCGCAACATCACATCCTTGCGGCCAGGCATGCGGCGCTCGATATACGCCAGCATGTCCTTCATCGCATTTCGCTGCAAACCGTCCTGCGAACCACACAAGTCACAGGGAATGATCGGAAACTCCATGGCTGCGGCAAATTTCGCCATATCGTCTTCGGCGCAATAGGCCAGCGGACGCAGCACCATCAGGTTGCCTTCGTCGTTCATTAGCTTGGCCGGCATGGCCGCCAACCGTCCGCCGTGAAAGAGGTTCATGAAAAATGTTTCGAGAATATCTTCGCGATGGTGGCCCAGAAGCAGCGCATCACAGCCTTCTTCGCGCGCAATACGGTAGAGATTACCGCGGCGCAGGCGCGAACAGAGCGAGCAATAGGTGCCACCCGCAGGCACTTTTTCCTTCACGATGGAATAGGTGTCGCGGTACTCGATGCGGTGCTCCATGCCGATCTTGGTCAGATATTCCGGCAATATATGCTTGGGAAAGTTAGGCTGGCCCTGATCAAGATTGCAGGCGATCAGTTCCACCGGCAGCAGGCCACGCCATTTCAGGTCCAGCAGCAGCGCCAGCAGACCATAGCTGTCCTTGCCGCCTGACAAGCCCACCAGCCAGCGCTTCTGACCCTTCAGCATATCGAAATCATCGAAGGCCTGGCGCACATTGCGCAGCAGACGCTTCCGCAGCTTGTTGAACGAGACGGATTGCGGCACATGCGCAAACAGCGGATGAGCACCACTCTGCTCATCAAGCTCGACGCCCTCTGGCATGTCATCGATTTCTGCGGCAATGGTCATGGCAATCTCGCTTGGTCCTGAACGTTTGAAGCGTCCCGGCCTCAGGCAATGCCCGCATATGAGCGGAAGATCAAGCCCCGAATACGGACCAGCCCATTTCGTTGGCCAGCATTTCAAGTGCTGCAGAACCCAGTGCGGAGTTGCCGACCTCGTTCAGCCCCGGAGACCAGACGGCGATGGATGCCTTGCCGGGCGCAACCACCAGAATACCGCCGCCAACGCCGCTCTTGCCCGGCAGGCCGACATGATAGGCAAAGTCACCGGACCCATCATAGTGGCCGCATGTTAGCATCAGCGCGTTGATGCGTCGCGCCCGCTTGTCCGACACCACTGAATGGCCCGTGACCGGGTTGCGGCCGTGATTGGCCAGAAACAGCCCTGCCCGCGCCAACTGGACGCAATTCATGGAAATGGCACATTGGTGGAAATAAACGCCCAGCGTATGTTCTACCGGGTGGTGGAGATTGCCGAAGCTGCGCATGAAATTGGCGAGCGCCAGATTTCTGAAGCCCGTTGTCTGTTCGGATTTTGCGACGGAGTTGTCGATGGAAATCGTATCGTCGTTGGCCAGATACTGAATGAAACGCAGCAATTCGCCAATGGCCTCGCGCGGCTGATGTCCCGCCAGAACCATATCGGTAATGACGATGGCGCCAGCATTGACGAAGGGGTTTCGCGGAATGCCCGCCTCGCGCTCCAACTGAACGATGGAGTTGAATGACGAACCGGACGGTTCGCGCCCCACCCGCTTCCACACACTTTCCCCTGCTTTGCCCAGCGCAAGCGTCAGCATGAAGACCTTGGAAATACTCTGAATCGAAAAAGGAACCCGGGCGTCCCCGGCCACATAGGTTTCGCCATCGACAGTGGTCACGGCAATGCCAAATTGCTTGGGGTCTACCTTGGCCAGCTGCGGGATATAATCAGCAACCTTGCCCTCACCCAGACGGGTCTGCATGTGCTTGCAAATGGAATCGAGTACCGTCTGAATGTCCCGCATGGCCCCTGCCTTTTGATAATAAAAAAGCGCCCGTCAAGGCGCTTTCTGTTCTTGCTCGCTCGCTATCAAATGGATGACGAGCGCGTCTTGGTCGTCGCGTCGAAGGCCTTCATGACGTAGCTGTCGCGGTCATAGACGTCGTCGAAATACTGCACGTGGCCGTCCTTGTCTGGCCATGCCGTGAAATAGGCAACATAGACGGGGATCTTGCCCGGCACCTGCACGGCGCGGTTCTGGCCAGCGGCAATCTGCTTGTCGACGTCGTTGATGCTCGTGCCCAGAACGGCAGCAGCCATGCGGCGCGGATCGACAAGACGAATGCAGCCGTGGCTGAGAGCCCGCATATCGCGGCTGAAGAAGCTCTTGGCTGGCGTGTCGTGCATGTAAATGGCGTGGGAGTTCGGGAACAGGATCTTCAGGTCACCGAGCGCATTGTCGCTGCTTGGCGGCTGGCGAACCGAGATCGCGTTTGTGGAACCGTACCAGTCAACGCTGGACGAAGACACGGTGCGGCCGTTGACGGAGACTTCATAGCCCTGACGATCCAGATAGGATGGATCACGACGCAGCTTTGGCAGCATTTCATTGACGATGATGGACTGCGGAACGCCCCAGTAAGGGTTGAATTCAACGGTCTGGATTTCATCTTGGAAGAAATAGGTCTGATTGGCCTTGGAGCCGATGACCACCTTCATGCCGAAATCTTCCTTACCTTCATTATGGTAGTAAGCCATGAATGCGGGCTGGTTGATGAACACGAAGCGGTCACCCAGATCTGCTGGCAGCCAGCGCACCTGTTCCATCGCCACTTCAAGCTTGGCGATCTTGGCTTCGTTGCTGTCGCCGGTCATGGCGCGCACGGTTGCGCGGCCAATCACGCCATCGGCCTTCAAACCATTTTCAGCCTGGAACGACTTTACCAGATCAACCAGATCAGGCGTGTATTCGGGCGTCTGCTGATAGCCAGCCAATGTCATGGCGTGCTCGGTCTTCAACCCGGCAGATGAGCGATGCTCAATGGCCTTTACGACCATCGCCATCTCGACGTTGTTTTCACCCGGCTTCAGAACAAGGTCTGTGGGAACCGCGATCTTGCTGGTGCTATCCCGGTCCTCGTTGCGCAGCTTCACAAGCTCCGCCTTCAGGGCCTGGTATTCGACATTAGATGGCTCGCGGCTGCGCAGATAAGCGCCGACATCGGGGCTCATGCTGGCAAGCTTCAGCACCGGCGCGAGATTGACCGTCTTGCGCTTGAAATCATGATAGCCAGAGAGCTTGTTGGGATCGACGCGGCCACGCGCCGTGTCCTGCACATAGGTCAGAACCTTGACGGACAATGCCAACTCAAACTGCATCATCGCAGGCGGAATATTCTGCTCATCGGTCAGGGCAACGTTCTGGACCTGCGCCTGCGGCTCTGCCGAAATGCTGGCGGTCACATCCTGCGATGGCGCAGAAACGGCGTAGTCGGCAGGGTTGAGACCGCTGTCACCGACCGTTTCAAAGAATGCGAGGACGGCGCTTGCGCGTTCGCTGATGTCGCCGTTCGACACCCAGATGGGCGCACCACCGGCATTGTAATAGGCTTCCACAGCCTTGGCGATTTCAGGCGTTGCGGAAACCTTGACGCCGGCCAGACCAGACGAAAACTTCGAGCTGTCGATGACGCGCGTGCTGTCTGCCTTGTAGGTATAATAGCGAGGGCCGGCCACGCGTGGCAGCGGCTCTGGGTCCACATCACGGGTGGCAGCGATGCCTGGCTGGGTCACACCCGGAAGACTGCGCTCCTGACGCTCACGTTCACGCTCAACCTTGCCCGGTCCACCACGCAGAAGATCCATGAGAGTGACGGCACTGGCGGTGCTTGGCACGCCAGCCGAAACGGAAAGACCGAGAGCCAAAATCCATGCTGCCGATATTTTTCCTGATGTGATTTTCAATGTAATCCTCGCCGCGTCCCGCGCCATCATTCATCGATGCGCATATGAGAAGTATGTGTCTGTCTAGCTGATTGGTCTTCCTTTGGGAAGAAACGGAAGAAGGCCAATCCTTTATCAGACATGGGTTTCCAGCCCGACAAAAATCGTGCTGGCGTGGGCTCCACGTTTGGCCAGAATAGTTAAATTTCTCTTTAGTTTCTTATCATTGAGCAAACAAGTTTTCGTCACGCGGGTGCACTTTGAGCGTCATTTCCGTGCCTCCAGTAACGTGACCCAAATGCCACGCTGCCGGACTTTCGGAACCAAGCCATGCGCGGCGTCAAATCCGTGGCGAAATATGGCGTCCGGCTGCTGCGACAGGCTTTCCATGATTGCGCTATCCCTTTATATGTCGGCCCGCGCGCAAAGCCTTAAGCGAAAAGCTGGCTTGCCGGAGGATACACAGGAGAGGCAGGACTGATGACAGCCACACGCACTGAAACCGACACATTTGGCCCGATCGATGTTGCAAGCGACCGTTACTGGGGCGCCCAGGCACAGCGTTCGCTTGGAAACTTCAAGATCGGCTGGGAAAAGCAACCCGCATCGGTCGTACGTGCGCTCGGCATCGTCAAGCAGGCCGCTGCCCGCACAAACATGGCACTGGCCGGTCTCGATGCGAAGATTGGCGACACCATCATCCAGGCCGCACAAGAGGTCATCGATGGCAAGCTCAACGATCACTTCCCGCTCGTAGTGTGGCAGACCGGTTCCGGCACGCAGTCCAACATGAATGCCAACGAAGTCATTTCCAACCGGGCGATTGAAATGCTCGGCGGCGAGATGGGCACCAAGAAGCCCGTTCACCCGAATGACCACGTCAATATGAGCCAGTCGTCCAACGACACATACCCAACGGCCATGCACATTGCCTGCGCCGAGCAGATGGTTCACCACCTGCTGCCAAGCCTCAAGCACCTGCATGCGAGCCTGGATGCCAAGGCAAAGGGCTTTGCCCACATCATCAAGATTGGCCGCACCCACACGCAGGACGCAACACCACTCACGCTCGGCCAGGAATTTTCCGGCTATGCAGCGCAGGTCGCCTCCGCCATCAAGCGCATCGAACTCACTCTGTCCGGTCTTTATGAACTGGCACAGGGCGGCACCGCCGTCGGTACAGGTCTCAACGCGCCCGTCGGCTTTGCAGAACAGGTTGCCGAAGAGATCGCAAAGATCACCGGCCTTCCTTTCGTAACGGCCCCCAACAAGTTCGAAGCATTGGCTGCCCACGACGCGATGGTCTTTGCCCATGGCGCCATCAATGCCGCTGCGGCCGCGCTGTTCAAGATTGCCAACGACATCCGCTTCCTCGGTTCCGGCCCACGCGCCGGTCTTGGTGAACTGGCATTGCCTGAAAACGAACCCGGCTCGTCCATCATGCCGGGCAAGGTCAATCCGACCCAATCGGAAGCTCTGACCCAGGTCTGCGCACACATCTTCGGAAACCAGGCGGCGATCACATTCGCAGGCAGCCAGGGCCATTTCGAACTCAACGTCTACAACCCGATGATGGCCTATAACTTTCTGCAGTCGGTACAACTTCTGGGCGATGCAGCCGTTTCCTTCACAGACAATTGCGTCGTCGGCATTGAAGCCCGTGAAGACAACATCAAAAAGGGCGTCGAAAACTCGCTCATGCTGGTCACAGCCCTCAATGGCAAGCTGGGATATGACGCCTGCGCCAAAATCGCCAAGACCGCGCACAAGAACGGCACGACGCTCCGCGAAGAAGCGGTCGGCGGTGGGTATCTCACCAATGAAGAGTTCGATCAGTATGTTCGTCCGGAAAACATGATCGGCCCTAAATAACACGAGACTGTGGAGGCGGCCCTCATGAACCGCCTCCATTTTTTTCGATAATTTTGACGATTGTTAAGACAACAAAAAAATTTTGGCCCTATAAGAAATTACCACTATAATTTTGGCTGCATGGTGATATTGGGTGCTACCCACGATTTTGTTAGGCGAATCTAATTATTTAAAAACAAGGCCTTACAGAGCCGTGGACATATTGGAATATTCGTATTTTCGACAAATACCGATTTTCGTTAATTGAGATTTCCATTAGAACTTTATGATGATCGCGGATTACAGACGCACATATTGCCGGGAGTGACTTGATGAAGATGCCGTCGACGTCCAAGGGATTGGATATATCCGCGCAGATTCTGTTTGCCATGCGCAATATGGGCGTTGTTCCCATTCCGCGCAATTACAGCCTGTTCTACGAAGCCTATATCGGCTCCAATCCGGATTTGACCAAGGATCTCGCTGCGCTGGGCAATAATGCGACGCAGGAAGATCTGGACGAACTCGGTTCGCGCTATTTCGATCATAACCAAGGGCAATTGCTGGAATCGGCCCGTGCAAAGCTGGCGACGGAACTCAGCCGCGTGTTGGGTGTGCTCCAGCATGAGCAGACGAACCTTGAGAATTATAACCGCATTCTGGATGAGACCCGCGCCGGTATCGCGGATAAGAACCACGCAAGTACCCATCTTCTGCGCACCGCTGTCGCCATGCTTGTCGAGGCAACTGGAAACAAGATGGCGGAAAACGAGACGACATCCAAAAGCGTGGATCGCCACGCCGAGGAAATGCAGCAGGTTCGCCTTGAGCTTGATGAATATAAGCGCATCGCCAACACCGATTCTCTGACGCGGCTTTCCAACCGCCGCGCTTTCGATGAAAAGCTGGCCTCCATGTATGACAGCACCATCGGCCTGCAATTTTCTGGTCTTGTGTTGGTGGATGTCGATAATTTCAAACGTATCAACGATACGTTCGGTCATCCCGTGGGAGACAAGATTCTCGCCAGCGTCGCCTCGGTCATCCGTGCCTGCGTGCGCAAGGATATCTTTGTTGCCCGTAGTGGCGGTGAAGAATTTGCCATCATTCTCGAAGGCAGCAGCCAGGAAGAAATCAACGTGATGTGCGAACGGATCAGAACCACGCTTGAGAAAACCCCGTTCCGCCACTCGAAATCCGGGATCGATTACGGTCAGGTCACAATATCTCTGGGCTACACGATGGCATCGCAGGCGCAAAATCCCGGCGAGTTCTATGCAAACGCCGATATCGCGCTTTATCAGGCCAAGGAAACAGGACGGAACCGCACCGTGCTTTTCCAGGACGGCATGCAGAAAAATTATGGCGGCAAGAGCTGGCTTATCTACAAGTAGAAAACCGCACCACAGCGGTTTCTCACTCACTCACCACATGGTTTTCTCAGCGATTTTCGGCCACTCGCGATCATAGGTTTCCTGATCGAAATCCGCTTTTGCATCTTTAACCAGTGCGCCCGGCGTGGGTAAGGACGCGGGATCTACGAAATTGTCCGGGTTCCACAGTTCTGAGCGCAGCAATGCGCGCGCGCACTGGAAATAGACCTCACCGATCGTGAAAACAACGACCGTTCGCGGATGCTTACCATCCATCTCAAAGCTATGAAGCAATTCGGGGTCGATTGACACCTCGGCAGTTCCGTTCACACGCATCGTTGTGTTGGAACCGGGAACCAGAAACAGAAGGGCGACGCGAGGATCGCGCACGATGTTGGTAAGCGAGTCGATACGCTTGTTGCCATGCCAATCGGGCAACATCAGCGTCTTGTCATCAACAACCCGAACAAGTCCGCCCTTGTCACCACGCGGTGAGCAGTCCAATCCCTCTGGCCCCACAGTTGCCAGCGCCATAAATGGCGATGCTTCGATCATCCGCCTGTAGCCCGGCGTCAACGCCTTGGTGACCTTGGTGTAGGAGGTTTCCTTCACCTCGCCATAGATGGCTCTCAGTTCTTCGACGGAACGGATGATTGTCATGATGTCCTCTCCCTGCCTCGCATAGCGCGTCAGCCTTGCTCCTGCGCCTCTTCCCGGGCCTCTCGTTCTGCGCGCTCGCGGGCCGTGCGGGCAGCCACGAGGTCGGCTGGCTGAGAATTGCCGCGCACCAGCGAGCGCCCGGCATAGATACCGCCAACGACCTCGAGCGCGAACCGCTCCTTGTCGACATCGCGGAATTCTTCCACCAACCGCTCGGCAAGATCGGTTTCCTCACCAACAGCGGTCAGCACCTTTCCACTGAAATCCAGAGCCGACTCATAGGTCTCGCGGATCTGATAATCGACACCCGCCTTCAACAGATCCAGCGCATGGCCTCGATCATAGGCGCGCGCCAGCACCGGCACCAACGGAAATTCGTGCTTCACGATCTCGGCGATCCGAACAGCAGCGTCCTTGTCGTCCACGCAGATCAGCACGGCCCTAGCCGACCCTGCCCCTGCCGCATGCAGAATTTCGGACCGTGATCCATCGCCATAATAGACCTTGAAGCCGAAACCGGCGGCGTCGCGCACGAAGTCCGCGTCCTTATCGATGAGCGACAGCGTGTATCCACGCGCCAGAAGCGGCTGGCTGACAATCTGGCCGAACCGGCCAAAGCCTATCATCAAAATGCTGCCCTCGACATTCTCAGGCAAATCCAGATCGCCGGTATCGGGAACATGCTTGGGCATGATGCGATCATGGGCAATCACCATCAGCGGCGTCAGGATCATCGAAATGATGATGGTCGCCGTCAGCACCGCATTGGCTTCAGCGTCGAGTATTCCAGCCGCAACGGCTGCCGAATAAAGCACGAAGGCAAATTCGCCACCCTGCGCCATCAGCACGGCCCGCTCTATGCTTTCGCGCTGGCACGTTCCCAGCATCCGCGCCACGCAGTAAATCAACAGCGCCTTGATGAGCATGTAGGCAACCACGCTCATCACGACCAGTTGCCAGTTGGCGGCAATCACAGTCAGATCGATCGCCATGCCGACGCCGAGGAAAAACAGGCCGAGAAGAATGCCGCGGAAGGGTTCGATATCGGCTTCCAGTTGGTGCCGGAACGAGGATTCAGACAGCAGCACGCCCGCCAGAAACGCACCCATCGCCATGGAAAGCCCGCTGACCTGCATCAAAAGTGCGGAACCAAGAACCACCAGCAAAGCCGCTGCCGTCATCACTTCCCGCGCGCCAGATGCCGCCAGCAGCCGGAAGAACGGGTTGAGCAGATAGCGGCCTGCGACGACAAGCGCCACGACGGCGGCAAGCGCGATGCCAATGGAGGTCATCCGCTCCGTCAGCGTCACGGCTTCGCCACCCGCACCCAAAAACGCGACAAGCACCAGAAGCGGCACGATGGCCAGATCTTCAAACAGAAGAATAGCAATGATGCGCTGGCCTTTCAGCGTCGACATGCTGTTGCGCTCCTGCAGCATCTGCATGACGATAGCAGTCGATGTCAGCACAAAGCCGGTGCCCGCGACAAAGGACGGCGCAAGCGAGAAGCCGAGCGCAAGGCCCACCATCGTCAAGCCCGCCATGCAGGTCAGCACCTGAAAGGCACCGAGCCCGAAAATATCCTTGCGCATGGACCACAGCCGCGATGGCTGCATTTCCAGCCCGATGATGAAGAGAAACATCACCACGCCAAGTTCGGCTATATGGATGATGGCTTGTGAATCGGAAAAGGCACCGAACCCGAACGGACCTATGACGAGACCGGCGGCGAGATAGCCTAGAACCGAACCGAGGCCTATTCGTTTGAAAATAGGCGCCGCGATGACCCCCGCCGCCAACAGGACGACCACTTGCGCCAGATCGTTTGCATTTCCCTCGACTGCCAAGTGTCACCCTGTCCCTGCATGAATTCGTTTATGTCTGCTAGCGGAGTTTAGGCTCCCTGCTCAAGCCTTTTTCCTTCAGCTCCTGCTCATATTCAGAGAACAGTGTGTCACCCGTCTGCCCAAGCTCCAGCAGATATCTCCAGGTGAAAATTCCGCTATCATGACCGTCATCGAACGCGATGCGCACGGCATAATTGCCCGTGGCGACAACGGCGCGAATGCCAACGTTGCGCTTGCCCGGAACGGTAACCTTCTGTCCCGGCCCATGGCCCTGAACCTCGGCAGACGGCGAAAGCACCCGCAGCATTTCGGCGGGCAGATCATGAGAGGCGCCATTGTCGAATGTCACGACGAGATGTCGCTTGTCTTTCGAGACGCGCAGTTCCGTGGGCCAGGGATCACTCATTTTTCATTTCCGCAACATGATAATATACTGCACACTTATGACCTTGCCGCTCTGCGGGCAAGACACTACATGAAGGCCCAAGCCTCGCCCGCCTCCCAAAGAATGGACTGGAGACTTCAGTTTGAACAGCTTTCTCGGTTCGCTGCCCCACGCGAATTCCCTGACGGAAAGCACGGCACCGATGGTCGATCCCTTCGGTCGCGCCGTCACCTACCTGCGTGTGTCAGTTACGGATCGCTGCGATTTTCGCTGCACTTACTGCATGTCCGAACACATGACCTTCCTGCCCAAGAAGGATCTTTTGACGCTGGAAGAGCTGAATCGGCTCTGTTCCGCCTTCATTTCCAAGGGTGTGCGCAAGATCAGACTGACAGGCGGCGAGCCGCTGGTTCGCAAGAACATCATGCATCTGGTCCGTGACCTCGGTCGCCACGTGCAGGCCGGAACGCTGGACGAACTGACCCTGACGACCAACGGCTCGCAACTGGCAACTCATGCGACAGAACTGTTCGATTGCGGTGTTCGCCGCATCAACGTGTCTCTGGATACGCTCGATCCGGATAAATTCCGGCAGATCACGCGTTGGGGCGATTTCTCGCGGGTCATGAGCGGTATTGATGCCGCACTGGCTGCCGGTATCAAGATCAAGCTCAACGCCGTGGCGCTGAAGGATTTCAACGAACATGAAATTCCTCACCTCATGCAATTCGCCCATGAGCGCGGCATGGATCTGACCGTCATCGAAACCATGCCGATGGGCGAAATCGAGGAAGACCGCACGGATCGCTATTTGCCGCTGTCGCAGGTGCGGGCTTCGCTGGAAGAGCGTTTCACACTTGATGATATCGGCTACCAGACTGGCGGTCCGGCGCGCTATGTCCGCGTTAAGGAAACCGGTGGCCGCCTTGGCTTCATCACACCTATGACGCATAATTTCTGCGAAAGCTGCAATCGCGTACGCCTCACCTGCACCGGCACCCTATATATGTGCCTGGGGCAGGATGATGCCGCAGATCTGCGCACGGCGCTGCGCGCTTCCGATGACAACGCACTTCTGTCTCAGGCCATTGATGATGCCATTCTGCGCAAGCCGAAGGGACATGATTTCATCATCGACCGCACCCACAAGCGCCCCGCTGTTGCCCGCCACATGAGTGTGACCGGCGGCTGATGGCATTTTCGGAATCCAGACCCGTCTGACGCGAAGCTTTATTCCGTCTTCCAATATAATTCGATTGAATTCGCCTCGGCAGCATGCCACGCATTCAATGTAAGAGGAGTGGGCGGAGTCGTACGATGTGCCAGGCACCATCGCGGACACCGTTGTATCTGGGAATGTGAATAAAATGGCACTGACGGACAATACGCGCGGCGCGTTGCTCATGACGCTCGCGATGGCTTGCTTCACCATAAATGACGCCTTCACCAAATCCGTCACGCCCTACATCAACACAGGCCAGATCCTTTTCGTGCGCGGCATCATCACCTGCGTGCTGGTTTATGTCATTGCCCGTCAGATGGGCGCGCTGCGCCCTATCAAAATGATGCTGCGACCCATCATCGTCGCTCGCTGCCTGTGCGAGGTCGCGGCATCCATTCTTTACCTTAGCGCGCTGGCGGTCATGGGGTTTGCCAATGTGGCGGCGATCATGCAATCGCTCCCGCTGGCGGTTACGCTCGGCGCGGCCATTTTTCTGCGCGAACCCGTTGGCTGGCGGCGCTGGAGCGCCATTCTGGTCGGCTTCGCGGGCGTGCTCATCATTCTGCGGCCCGGCCCCGATGGCTTCACCACGGCAGCCCTGCTGGTCGTTGGCGCCGTCTTCGTTACCGCCGGGCGCGATCTGCTCACACGGCGCATGTATACCGATGTCCCGTCCATGACGATTACAATGACCACCGCCTTCGTCAACACGCTGTTTGGCGCAGCCCTGGTCCTGCCGTTTGGCGGCTGGCAGCCGATGGACGGCTATATCTGGTCGCACCTCTTCGCCTCTGCCGTTCTCGTTGTCATCGGCTATCAGGCTGTCATTCTGTCCATGCGCCGTGGCGAGATCGCCTTCGTGGCACCGTTTCGCTACACCAGCATGATCTGGGCCTTCTCCATCGGCTTTTTCGTGTTTGGAGAGGAATTGAACGCCTTTATCCTTAGCGGCACGGCCATCATCGTTGCCTCAGGGCTTTACACCTTCTATCGCGAAAGCAGGCGCAAACAGCCACCCATCGCCAAAACCTCCACGAGGATACCATGAGTGGGGTCTTTTTTCTAAAGCGGTCGACGCCGCCGCATATTGCGACGCTCGTTCTGATCTCAGGCGTTGCGGCGCTGAGCATGAACATCTTCCTGCCCTCGCTTGCCGCCATGGCGATCTACTTCGAGACCGATTACGCCGTCATGCAGTTTGCCGTCTCGGGATATCTGGCAACGACAGCTATTCTGCAACTCGTCATCGGCCCGCTATCGGATCTGTTCGGGCGTCGCCCGGTCATGCTTGTTGCCCTTGCGGTCATGGTCATCGCAACCCTCATCTGCGCGTTCGCGCCCAATGTTACCGTCTTCATGATCGGGCGCATGCTGCAAGCCGTCGTGGCATCAGGCTTCGTGCTGGCGCGTGCCGTCGTGCGGGATATGGTTCCGGCAGATCAGGCCGCCTCCATGATTGGTTACGTCACCATGGGCATGTCCGTCGTTCCAATGGTCGGCCCCACCATTGGCGGCTTCCTCAATGAATTCGCGTCCTGGCATGCTAGTTTCATACTGCTCGCCTTTTGCGGCGCGGCGATTTTCACCCTCGTCTTTTTCGACCTGGGCGAAACGAACACACAGAAATCAGCCAGCTTTTCCGCCCAGTTCAATGCCTGGCCGCAATTGCTGCGCTCCAGCCGCTTCTGGGGATACGCGCTGACCTCCACATTCTCGTCAGGCCTGTTCTTCTCCTTTCTGGGTGGCGCGCCCTTCGTTGGCAATGTGCTTTACGGCCTGTCACCGGCCCTGCTCGGCATGCAGTTCTTCTTCATGGCGGGCGGCTACATGTTCGGCAATTTCCTGTCCGGGCGTTATGCGCAGCGTATCGGTATCTCGCGCATGATGCTGGCAGGAAACGCCATTGCCGCCGCTGGCATTTTCGTTGCACTGGCACTGTCCTATCTGGGGCTGAACAGCCATTACGAATTCTTCCTGCCTCTGGCGCTGATCGGCCTTGGCAATGGTGTGACCCTGCCCAGCGCCAATGCTGGCATGGTCAACGTCCAGCCGCATCTGGCCGGGTCTGCATCCGGCCTTGGCGGTGCCTTGACCATTGGTGGTGGCGCTGCTCTGGCCGTCCTTGCGTCTTCGCTGCTTTCAAAGGAAGCAGGCACCACGCCGTTATTGCTGGTCATGACGGTGAACGCGCTTCTTGCGCTGGCAGCAAGTGCCTATACAGGCATGCAGGAGAATCGCCATATACGAGGCATGAAATGAACCAAACAGATACGCTGCCTGGCCTTATCCTTGCCGGTGGACTATCGCGCCGCATGGGCACAAACAAGGCGCTCAGCCACCTCGGCGAAAAGCCTCTTCTGTCCCATGTGATTGATCGAGTAACACCGCAGGTGTCGCAGCTGGTGCTAAACGCGCCGGAAAACTGGGCTCTCGCCTTCGCGCTTCCGCTGGTGCCAGATACCAAGTCCGGTCACGCCGGACCACTGGCCGGTATTCTGGCGGGCATGCGCCATTTTGCGGCTCACGCGCCTCAGGCCACCCACTTTCTGACTGTGCCTGCCGATAGCCCGTTCTTTCCGGCGGATCTTTCGACGCAACTCACGCAGCACGTTACAGGTGAGGATGCCATCGTCATCGCCGCGTCCAGCGGCCATGTTCATCCAGTATTCGGTCTGTGGCCGGTCTCGATTGCTGACGATCTTGAGCTATGGCTTGATAATGACAACAATCGCCGTATCCGCAGCTATATCGCGCGGCACGTCACGCTTGGCGTAGCATTTCCCCCGGTAGAGAGCGCAACGGCCTCCATTGACCCGTTCTACAACATCAACACGCCGGATGAACTCGCAACCGCCGAGACATTTCTGAGGAGCCTGTCTGAATGACTCCAAAGGTATTTGGCATTTCCGGCTGGAAAAACTCCGGCAAGACCGGCCTTGCCGTTCGAATCGTGACCGAGCTGACTGCCCGTGGCTATCGTGTCTCCACCATCAAGCACGCGCATCATGATTTTGATATCGACAAGGTCGGTGCCGATAGCTGGCGGCACAGGCAGGCTGGCGCGCATGAAGTTACCATCGTCTCAGGCACGCGCTATGCCATCATGCATGAACTACGCGGCGGGCCGGAGCCGTCTTTCGAGGAAATCCTCTCCCGCATCGCCCCGTGCGATCTGGTCTTGATCGAGGGGTACAAATACGAGCCCATTTCCAAGATTGAGGCCCGAAGGCGGGACGCGGCAAAGACCGACCCTCTTTCACCTAATGATGCGAATATCATCGCCATCGCCGCTGACCACGCCGTGACTGACACCACGCTGCCGGTCTTTGATCTGGATGACACGGCAACCATTGCCGACTTCATCGAGCGCACGGTCGGCCTGACGAGACCTAAGCTGAACCAACCCTGAAATGCGAAAAAGCCGGGCACAAGCCCGGCTTTTCCTATCCTTGAGACGCAATACCTGATCAAGGAAAAAGGATGATCCTATTCAAGGAAAGAGGATGGGTTCACAGGTGTCGCGTCCTTGCGGACTTCGAAGTGAACCTGTGGACGCTTGGCGCTGCCCGTCATGCCTGAAGTAGCAACAGTCTGGCCGCGCTGAACCTTCTGGCCACGCTGGACCTCAAGGTTTGCCGCATTGCCGTAAACCGTGACACGACCGTCGTCGTGGCGGATCAGAACCGTATTGCCCAGCTGCTTCAGGCCGTTACCGGAATAGATGACCACACCATTTTCAGCAGCCTTGATCGGCGTACCCTCTGGCACGGAGATGTTGATACCGTCATTGCGGCTGCCATCGACGTTTTCACCAAAGCCGGAGATCACAGCGCCGCGAACCGGCCAGCGATATTTGCCGATGCCTGTGGACTCAGGCGCAAGTGACGCCATGTCGGACTTCTTCTCGACATCGCTGACGCTCGCATCTGCGGCGGCTGGAGCCTTTGGTGCCTCGACCTTGGCCGCAGCAACTGGGGCTTCAACCGGCTTGGAAGCGGCTGGCGCCTGTGGCTGAACCGATGCCGTCTTGATGCCGTCAGTGCCTGCACCCGGAATTTTCAGGGTCTGGCCGATCCGCACATTGCCATCGGTGATGCCGTTTGCAGCTTTCAGGTCTGCAACCGAAACGCCGTTAGCGCGGGCAATCTTTGCAAGGCTATCGCCTGACTGAACCTTGTATCCACCCGTTGGCGGAAGCGGCTTGCCGCCGGGAGGCGTCAGCTTTCCGGCTTCGGCCGAAGCCTTGTCACGGGCGGCATTCTGGCTTGGCAGCACAGCGACGTTCTGCTCTGGTCCGCGTGTTGGCGCAGGGCCGTTATTGTCCTTGCTCAGATCAATATTGCCCGATGCAGCACGTGCGGCGTTACGAGACTGACCGAACTTCGGAATGACAACGGACTGGCCAGGTGTCGCAGCAGAGGCGCTCGAAAGGCCGTTTGCCTGCAGCAGAGCCTTCTCAGGCACGCCGTAACGCTTGGAAAGCGTCGCAATCGTTTCGCCGGACTTCAGCGTTACCGAAGACGCACCATCGGTGTGCCAGCCAGTATCGGCAGCCTTGACGGAACCGGTGGAGAGCGTGTCTGCGGTGTTGGAATTGACACGTGCCGACGCCATGGAAGGCGCGGCTGTGGATTTGCCCGTTGGCATTGGCTGCGCCATGGCTTCGCTGCGGTTTGCCGGTTCGCGACGTGTCGCAGGCGATGGAGCCGCAAGCTCCTGACGCTGAACCGAAGCCGAAGACGAGGCCGCGCGCGCCGACGAAGGCTGGACCGAACCGTAGCCGCCGTTGGAAGCCGGATAAGCCTGATTCATTCCAGAATTCTGGTTTGCGTAGCCGCCCTGCGGCGCGGAAGACGCGTATCCGCCACCGCCCATGTCGTTCTGCGGAACAGGCGCTGGCACATTACCGCTGCGAGATGGAATGGATGCCGTGGTCATCTGATCCGGGCCGCTGGAAAACAAGCCCCCAAATCGCGTGGCGTCCGAACTACAACCCGTTGCGACGCTTGCCAGCAATGCCGCTGCGAACATCTTTGCGATTGATTTTCCGATTTTGGGCGAATTACTCATACGCATGACTCGATCTACACTGACGCCAACCGCCGCATCGGGATCGATCCGGCTGAACTACACTTTGCAAGGCCCCTCTCCCGTCTCGGGAAAACCATGCGTCGATGGAGATGATTAAAGCGTGTTAGTGTTACCACGTCGTTAAAACGGCATAGAGTTTTGATAATTTTTGACAATTCGATAACCATGCGCCCAACGCAAAGCCTTGTTTGGCAGGGGGTTCCCGCACAAAGCAGCGCACATGCAATATTTTGAATAAAATCAATCCTGCACGCCACCCGCACCCCGGCGCTCGGCGCGGTGTGCCGATATGTTACAAATATCGGGCGATATGCGGCTCTATCGGCAGATAGGGAGTCTCGAACATTTCTTCGCGCTCGAATCGGCTGCCTGTCTTGGAAAAACGGGTCATGATGCAGCGCCCGTCTTCCATGGTGATGGGTACAATCATCATGCCACCCGAGACGATCTGCTCGGTAAAGAAGCGCGGAAGGGTGGGAAATGCTGCCGTGGAGATGATCCGGTCGAAAGTGCCCTCACCGACCAGCCCATTCGTGCCATCCGCGTGGCGAATCACGACATTGCGAATGCCGAGATCGTCCATCCGGTTGTGCGCCATTTCCACCAGCGTCTTGTAGCGGTCAATGGAAACCACACGCTCCGCACGCTTGCCCAGCACAGCGGTCATGAAGCCGCTGCCAGTGCCGATTTCCAGCACGCGCTGACCGGGCTTGACCTGAAGGCGGTGAACCAGCTTCACGGCCATATCGGCGCTTTCCATGAAGGCACCGCAATCAATGGGAATGGTGCGGCTGGAATAGGCGTCGGCTGCAAATTGCGCAGGCACAAATTGCGAGCGTGGCGTCTGTTCCACAGCGGTCAGGAGGTCAATGTCGGAAATCCCTTCGGCCCGCAGCCGCAGGACGAGGGCGGCAAAGCCCTCTTTTTCCACCATGGCGGATTTCAACCGTCCACTCCCAGGCCCAATGCCTTCGCGACGCGATCCTTCACCGTGTAATCGGTCAGATCGAGCTTGAGCGGCGTGACCGAAATTCTGTCGGCCTTGACCGCATGAATATCGGTGCCATCAAGGAACGTGCCCAGTCGCTCACCAAAGCGAAGCCAGTAATATGGCATTCCGCGGCCATCCTGCCGCTGCTCCACCGTCATGCCGAAATCGAGCTTGCCCTGCCCCGTCACGCTCACGCCCTTTACATCATCAGGGGCGCAATTGGGGAAGTTCAGATTGAGGAAGGTTTCATTCGGCAGCTCGACATTCATCAGCTTGCGAATCAGATCCGGTGCATAGGTCTCGGCAACTTCCCACGGCACGACCCGTTCCGCGTGGCCGGTATAGGCATAGGCCTGGCTCAGCGCGAAGGAACGCACACCCTGTAGCGTGCCTTCAATAGCGCCAGCAATGGTGCCGGAATAGGTTACGTCATCGGCCATGTTGGCACCGGAATTGACGCCTGACAGGATAAGGTCCGGCTTGCCCGGCAGCACTTCGCGCACGCCCATGATGACGCAATCGGTCGGCGTACCACGCAGCGCGTAATGCTTGTCGGAAATCTTGCGCAGTCGCAGCGGTTCAGACAGCGTCAGCGAATGCGCAAGGCCGCTCTGGTCCGTCTCCGGCGCAACGATCCAGACATCGTCAGAGATCGTGCGGGCGATGCGCTCCAGTACCGCCAACCCTTCGGCATGAATGCCGTCGTCATTCGTCAGCAAAATCCGCATGATTGTCCTCCCAGGCTTATCAGGCAGCCTTTTCGATGCGCGTCAGGCCGCCCATGTAAGGCAGAAGCACGTCCGGAATTGTGACCGAACCATCTTCATTCAGATAGTTTTCTAGAACGGCGATCAAGCAGCGACCAACAGCCGTACCGGAACCATTGAGCGTGTGGACGAACTTCGTCGCCTTCTCGCCCTTGCCCCGGTACCGCGCATCCATGCGACGGCCCTGAAAATCACCGCAGACGGAGCAGGACGAGATTTCGCGGTACGTATCCTGACCCGGCAGCCACACTTCCAGATCGTAGGTCTTGCGCGCACCAAAGCCCATATCGCCGGTGCACAGCGTCATGGTGCGGAAATGCAGGCCGAGGCGCTTCAGCACTTCTTCGGCACAGGCCGTCATGCGCTCATGCTCTGCAACCGCGCTTTCCGCATCAGTGATGGACACGAGTTCGCACTTCCAGAACTGGTGCTGGCGCAGCATGCCGCGTGTGTCGCGGCCAGCCGAACCGGCTTCCGAGCGGAAGGATGGAGTCAGCGCCGTAAAGCGCAGCGGCAGCTTCTCAGCGTCGAGAATTTCACCGGCAACAAGGTTCGTCAGCGTCACCTCGGCAGTCGGGATCAGCCAGCGGCCATCGGTCGTACGGAACAGATCTTCGGCGAATTTTGGCAATTGGCCTGTGCCGTACATTGCCTCATCGCGCACCATCAGTGGCGAGGACACTTCCGTATAGCCATGCTCCGACGTGTGCAGATCGATCATGAATTGCCCAAGCGCGCGCTCCAGCCGAGCGATCTGGCTGGTCAGCACCGTGAACCGCGAACCGGAGAGCTTGGCGGCGCGGTCGAAATCCATGTAGCCGAGCGCTTCACCGATCTCGTAATGTTCCTTTGCAGGATGGTTCCAGCCGGGCTTCTGGCCGACAACGCGGGCAACGATGTTGTCGTGCTCGTCCTTGCCAAGGGGAACATCATCGAATGGAATGTTTGGAATGCGCGACAGGGCATCGTTGAGTTCTGCCGAAACCTGGCGGTCCTCTTCTTCCAGCCGTGGCATGCTGTCCTTGATGTCAGCCACTTCAGCCTTCAGCTTCTCAGCCAGCTCAGTGTTCTTCTGCGCCATCGCAGCGCCGATTTCCTTGGAGGCAAGGTTGCGGCGAGACTGCATGTCTTGCAGGGTCTGGATCACGGAGCGGCGCTTTTCATCCAGCGCGATCAGCATGGCGGACTGCGGCTCTGCATTGCGGCGAGCAAGCCCGGCATCGAAAGCTTCAGGGTTTTCGCGTATCCATTTAATGTCGTGCATCGTGGTTCCAGACCGTAATTTACATCATGTTTTGAAAAACAAAACGCCGGGACACATGGCCCGGCGTCTGAAGAAGATACTGACGAATACCGTCAGTCGTCACTGGAATTTTCAAGCTCACGGCCTGCATTTTCCTCAGCGCGCTTCTTCTCCACGAGTCGTGCCAAATGTATGGAAATCTCGTAGAGAATGATTGCGGGCAACGCAAGACCGATCTGGGACATCGGGTCCGGCGGCGTCAGCACCGCCGCCACCACGAAGGCGGCAACGATGGCGAACTTGCGCTTTTCGCGCAGCCACTGGCTGGTCAGCAAGCCCACGCGGGCCAGAAGCGTTGTCACGACGGGCAACTGGAACACGAGACCAAAGGACAGCACCAGCGTCATGATGAGGCTGAGATATTCCGACACCTTCGGCATCAGCGAAATCGCGACTTCACCATCTTCCGGCAGCTGCTGCATGGCAAGGAAGAACCACATGACCATGGGCGTGAAGAAGAAATAGACCAGCGCACCGCCCAGAAGAAACAGAAGCGGCGAAGCAATGAGGAACGGCAGGAAGGCCGCACGCTCGTTCTTGTAAAGGCCCGGTGCTACAAACTTGTAAAGCTGCGAAGCGATCACCGGAAAGGAAATCACCAGCGCGCCAAACATCGCGACCTTGATCTGCGTGAAGAAGAATTCCTGAGGCGCGGTGTAGATCAGCGAAGACTTGGCAACGTCGAGCCCGGCCCAGATCACCGCCCATTTATAGGGAATGACCAGCAGGTTGAAGAGGTGTTTGGCAATTGCGAAACAGCCAATGAAGGCGACGAAGAATGCGCCGAGCGACCAGATCAGCCGCGTGCGCAGCTCCATGAGATGTTCGATAAGCGGCTGCGGCTTATCATCGGTATCGGCAGTCATGCTTCACCCTTTTTGGCCTTGGCCTTCTTCACTGGTTTGCCAGCGGATGCCCTGGTAGCGGCTGGTTCGACCATCGATTTCGCCAGCTCAACCATGGGGGCTGCTGCTTCGACCGCCGCTTTCGCAGCTTTCGCCCTGCTGGGCTTGGGCGCATCCTTACTCAACGCTACGCTGCCCGGCTCGGCGGCACTTGCACGCTTGCGGGCGGGCTTTGCAACCTCGTCCTTTGCAGAAACGGTCTTCGCCACGCGCTTGGGCTTAGCGGCAACCTTTTCGGCCTCAGTTTCCTGAACGGATTTCTCGGCACGTTTGCGAGGGGTTTTAGGCTTTTCAGCTGGTTCGACTGCTGGCGTCGTCACAACAGGCGTTGCATTCGCCGTCGTCACAGGTGCCGCAGCAGGCGTGGCAACGGTTGCTGGCGCTGCGGCTGTAGCAGCCACAGCTGTCGGCGTTGCCATCGGTGGCGGCCCGTCAGGCAGCTTCATTTCAGGATCAGCAATATCGACAGCCGGTGCGCCCTCAGGGGCGCTCGTGGCTGTGGACGATGTTGTTACCCCGTTCAGGTCGTTGCGAAGATCATTGCCCAGCTGGCGAAGCGGGTTCATCGCATCACGAATGGAATTTGTCGGGTTGAGATTGCGCACGTCCAAAATCGTCTGGCGCACATCGTCCATATCGGCCTCTTTCAAGGCCTCATCGAACTGAGAGCGAAAGTCGCCCGCCATCTTGCGCAAACCAGCCATGGTCTTGCCAAAGGCGCGGATCATTGGCGGCAAGTCCTTGGGTCCGACGACGACGATCAAGACGACCGCAATCACCAGCAGCTCGCTCCAGCCGATATCCAACATCATAAAGCTCCTGACATGCGCAGTGTCACGGCGCAGCGTTCAACGCCGCGCCGTAAAATCATTTACTTGAGCTCGTCAGCCTTATGGTCGACAGTCTTTGCGTGAACGGTTGTCTGCTCTGGCGCGGTATCGCGGTCAGCAGGGCGCGGCGTGCCGTCTTCGTCGGCCATGCCCTTTTTGAAGCTCTTGATGCCTTTTGCGACATCGCCCATCAATTCGGGAATCTTGCCACGGCCAAACAGGACAAGCACGATCACCAGAACGATCAGCCAGTGCCACACACTAAAAGAACCCATAACGCAAACTCCCTGAATTTTGCTTTGCACCGATGTAAGACGTTTGCGGAGGTTTTTCAAACACCAAAATGGCGATTCAACAAACGATAAGACACTATAAATCCAGCAATTGCCAAATGCTGGCAACTCTTTGTGATGTAGCCGGCAACGAAACTTCGATCATCTCTCCGGCTCGTCACCACTGGGCGAGAGCAGACCGAGCTCTTCAAGGTCCAACTGCGTGATGGGATCTTCATCCTCGGTCAGTTCGTCGCTCATGGATGGCAACGGAATACCGAAGTTGGACGGAATGCGGCCAGAAAGCAGCCCTGCCCCCTTCAGCTCGTCCAGCCCCGGCAAATCGCGCAATTCTTCCAGCCCGAAATGGTCGAGAAACTCGATTGTCGTGCCCATGGTAACAGGTCTTCCCGGCGTCCTTCTGCGTCCGCGAAAGCGCACCCACCCGGCTTCCATCAACACATCGAGTGTTCCCCGTGAGGTCTGAACGCCCCGGATTTCCTCGATTTCCGCCCGCGTCACCGGCTGGTGATAGGCGATGATGGCCAGCACTTCCAGTGCAGCGCGCGAGAGCTTTTTCGGCTCTTTCTCATCGGTTCGTATCACGAATGATAGATCGCCAGCCGTGCGGAAGGCCCAGTTTCCACCAACCTGAATGAGATTGACGCCGCGCTCGCCATAATGGCCCTTCAGCCTTGCCATCAGCGTGGCGACATCGATTCCCTTGGGCACACGCTCGGCAATGAAGGCTTCGGAGACCGGTTGCGCTGAGGCGAAGACGAGAGCTTCGGCAATGCGTTCGGCCTCTTTCATCTGCCGCTCGGTCACGCTCGCGCCGCTCGTCTGCGCTTCGCTCGATGGGGCGTCTTCATCGAGGTCCAGTTCATTTGACATCATCTGTCCTTTCCCGGCCAGATCCCTTGCGCATGAAGATGGGCTGGAAGGCTCCGTCCTGCCGGATTTCCAGTGAACCTTCACGCACCAGCTCCAGCGATGCGGCAAAGGCGCTCGCCATCGCCGTTGCCCGCATGGCGGGGTCGGCAACATATTGCAGCAAATAGCCATCCAGCTCCGTCCACTCGGCAATATCGCCCAGCATGGAGGTCAGCAATTCTCGCGCGTCCACCAGCGACCAGACCTGCCGCTTTTCGATGGTGACCTGCGTGATGGCCTGACGCTGGCGCAGGTTCGCATAGGCGCTCAAGAGGTCATAGAGGCTTGCCTCAAAGGATGAACGGCTCTTGTGGGGAATATGCTCCGGCGCACCGCGGGCAAACACGTCACGGCCCAGATGGTGTCGGTTCACCAGCCGTTCCGCCGCATCCCGCATGGCCTCCAGCCGCTTCAGCCGGAAGGCAAGCGTCGCCGCCATTTCCTCGCCGCTCGGGCCTTCATCCTTGCTTTGCTGGGGAATGAGGAGCTTGGATTTGAGAAAGGCAAGCCACGCCGCCATGACAAGATAGTCTGCGGCAAGCTCGATACGCACCCGGCGCGCTTGCTCCACAAAGACGAGATATTGCTCGGCAAGCGCCAGCACGGAGATCCGCGAAAGATCGACCTTCTGTGTACGAGCAAGGTGCAGCAACAGATCGAGCGGGCCTTCAAAGCCCGCCACATCGATCATAAACGCGGATTCGCCTGTGGCGCGCTCGGGCTTGATATCCTCCCAGAGCTTTTCCATCGGCACACCGCCGCGCGATTTATCTGCCGCCATTCATTCGTCCACCGGGCCTGATCCTTGAAGCCGCCCGGCCGGGCTGCCTCTCAGGCAACCGCCAGCATGGCGTTGAATTCGTCTCGCAGCACCGCCTCTTCCGCACCATCAGCAACCGGGAAGCCGGTTTCGACAGCGCGCACACGCTCCAGAGCTTTGCCGGAAAGAATAGGAACTTCCCTCACGACCTGAAGCATTTCATCCATCACGCCATTGCAATGCAAGACTATATCGCAGCCACCCGCAACAATATTCGCCGCCCGCTCTCCCAACGTGCCTTTCAGCGCATTCATCGAGCTGTCGTCGGAGATCAGGAGACCATCGAAGCCAATGCGTCCACGAATGATCTCTTCGATAACGATTGGGGAGGTCGTGGCCGGACGCTCGGCATCAATGGCGGTAAACACCAGATGCGCGCTCATGGCCATCAGCTCCTTGTTCAGGGCGCGGAAGGGTACGAAATCATGCGCGTCCAGCTCGGCCAGTGGCACATCCACCACCGGCAATTCATGGTGGGAATCGACCATGCCTCGCCCATGGCCGGGCATGTGCTTCATCACAGGCAGCATGCCGCCCGCCTTCAAGCCATCCGCTGCCGCCTGCCCCATGGCCGATACCAGCGCCGGATCGAACCCATAGGCACGGTTGCCGATAACATTGCTCGCCCCTTCAACTGGAACGTCCAGCACAGGCAGGCAATCCACGTTGATGCCAAGCTTCATCAGGTCAAAGGCATGCAGGCGCGACATCAGCCAAGCGGCTCTCAGGCCCAGGCTGCGGTCTCGCAGATAGATCTCTCCCAGCGCCTGTGCATTGGGATAGGATTGCAGGATCGGTGGGCGAATGCGCTGAACGCGACCACCTTCCTGATCGATAAACACAGGCGCATTGGGACGCCCGACCGTATCGCGCATGGAGGCAACGAGATCGGCAACCTGCTTGGCGTCGCCAATGTTGCGCCCGAACAGAATAAAGCCCCAGGGACGCTCGGCCTTATAAAGCGCGATCTCGTCATCCGTCAGGGTCAGGCCGCTACAGCCAAGGATCATAGCTTTCGTTTCGGTCATGGATGTGTCCTGCTTGGAAATCGGTAGGCATGAAAAAGCCGGGAGCGATAACGTCCCGGCTTCAATGTTTGTCACCCCAAATCAGCGGGCGATGAGGCAGCTGCCACCGGCAGAGCGGAAGCGTTCGCAAAGTGCTGCGGCTTCATTCTTGTCACCGGCTGGAATGCGGACGCGGTAGAAGGTGCCCTTGCCTGCAATTTCAGCAGCCTTGATATCAACACCACGACCACCAATGACCGAGCCGAACTTGGCCGACAGGCTCTGGTAGGACTTCTGTGCTTCAGCTTGGCTTGGAAGCGAGGCAACCTGCACATAGTAACCACCCGTCGAGGACGTGTTGGTGGCAGGCGTTGGCGCAGCAGCGGTTTCCTGCGCAGGCTGCGAAGCCGGTGCCGGGCGGACATTGCCCTGGCTGGTAACCGTCGCCGTTACATTGGCAGGCTGGGCCGACGGACGCGATGCTGGAAGCGGTGCCGCAGTCTGGGCAGGCTTCGGTGCTGCTGCAACTGTTGTAGCAGCAGGCGTCTGTGGCTGAGCGGGCTGTTCTGGTGCGACAGGAACACGCGATGCTGCAATCACGGTTGGGGCAGCTTCTGCGGCAGCCGTGGCCTTCGGTGCGGCAAGCTCGTCGATCTTGTCAGCCTGCGGTGCTGCCTGTGCAGCGGGAGCTGGTACGTCCTGCGCAACAAGCGTGCCATCAGGCTTGACGATCATCGTGCGAACCTTGCGCGGCGATACGTTGACAGGCGAGCCACCCTGATTTTCTTCAGACCGCGCCTTTTCTTCCGGAGACAGCAAGCGCGGATCTTCCGTCTCACCGACCGGTGTCGAGGCCAGTGCCTCCATGTCTTCATTTTCGCCCTCAAGCGGCAACTGCTCGGGGATCAGCGTGCGCTGAACGACATCCACGGGCTGCTCGTTGCTGGAGATCAGCGAAGGCTGCTTGGGGTCCGCAGGTGCGGCTCCGGCAACGCGGTCATAAACCGCCTTGTCCTGATTCGGAACAACGCGACCACCCGGATTATCAGGTACAACCTTTGTCGGTTCGCTATCGGCGGAAATGATGACAGGTGCGCCATTAGAGCCTTCGCTCGAAGAACCGCCGAACATCAGCGCATAGGTGCCACCGCCAACAAGCAACACGCCGATGGCAGCGGCCATTGGCACGAACCAGCGACGGCCAGCGCCGCGCTCCTCATCTTCGTAGCGCACGTTCTGCGCCAGATCTGTCGGCGTCACACGGTCTGTGTAGGAGCCGGATTTCGCGGCTTCTTCCATGCTGCGGCGGAAATCCTGTTCCAGCGCGCGTTCAAATTCGTCCACCTCATCCTGCGTTGGCTGAGGCTGGCGCGCGGCGGCAGCATTCTTGTGGCGATCAAGACCACCAGCCATTGTAGGTGCAAAGAGCGCTGCCAGTTCGGTATCAAGATCAAGATCTTCTTCTTGGCGACGTGGCGCAGGCTTTGGCTCGAAAACGCCAACGGGCAGCTCAGGAACTTCCATCTCGGCGATGGTTTCCGTCTGGTCTTCCGTTTCGCCAATCTGCGATGGGTCGAATGGCAGGCTGTCCAGTGTGGCTGGCGGTTCGGTTACGACAGGCGCAACCGGACGCGGCGGCTCCACACGTGCCACTGGCGCAGCGGCCACCGGTGCAGCAGCAACAGGCTTTGGCTGAACGGGTCCTCGCGCGACCGGCGCAGGGCGGGCTGCAACAACCGGCTCTGCAGGTGGGGCGACAGCCACATCGATGTTTGCAATCTCGGAGAGGTCGATATCAAAATCGAAATCATCGAGGGCCAATTCGAAGTCATCGTCCTTGAACTCTTCGAATGCCGGTTCGGACTTCGCTGTCGCAACCGGTGCCGCAACGGGCTGAACGGGTGCCGCCACGAAGGCTGACTCTTCCCGTCTGGCAACAGGTGCTGGCTGCGGCGCAACAGGCTGCGCTGCGACAGGTGCAGCGACGATTGGCGGGGCGACAGAAACCACAGGCTCAATGCGCGCTGCAGGCTCTGCAACGCGGGCGTCCCTCGTGCCGATCTCGTATTTCGCAACGTCGAAGATCAGCTCATCCATTGCGGACAGTTTCTGTCCGGCAGGCAAGACAGGCTCAACGTGGCTGACCGGTGCTTCAACCGGCTGCACGAATTGCGCCGCTACAGCTGCTGGCTCTTCAGCCTTAGGCGCAACGGGTGCTGCGCGTGGCGCACCGAAATTGGCGAGCGGCAGACGGAGGCTGGAATAATCCAGCGAAGAACGACGGGCGATGGAGGGGGATGCCTGAACGGGTGCTGCGACGGATGCGTCTTCAGCAACGGAAAGCTCCAGCTCGCTGGCCAGATCAATGGCCGTCTCGCCAGAAGTTTCAGCCATCAGCTCCCAGTTCGGCTGGTTCGCAACCGATGCGTCGAGCTGCGACTGCGCTGGAATGTCATAGGCCGGTTCTGCGTAAACAGGCTCAGCGACTGGCGCAGCGTAATAGGCTTGCTCGACCTGCGGCTCCGGCGCGACATAGGCGGCTGGCTCAACATGCTGAGGTGCCTGCTCGATGGCGTCCTGATAAACCGGCTGCGGCGCTGGCGTCTGGCGGTGCGCAACATCAAACAGTGCTGCTACCTGCTCAGGGTCATCGCTGAACTCATCACGCAGGTCGGAAGCGGCAGTTGGCTGAGCTCCATGCTCGGCAACCAGAAACTCTTCCGTTTCGGCTGGCGCATAGTGTTCCACAGGTGCAGGCGCTGGCGGGGCCATTTCTGGCTCCTTGCGGGCAAACACGGATTCGACGCGCTGCAGGAATTCGTTGGCAGGAACCGACGCACGGGTGTCGTTTGCCGCATCCAGCGCTACAGGCTCGTAGCGTGGCGAATCATAGATCGCGAATTCGCGAAGCAGTTCGTCTTCGAGATTGAATTCAGGCTCCCGACGTTGCGCCGGATGCTGCGCAGCCGGGGAAGCAACATGGGATGGGCTATCCTCTTGACCAACCAAACGAGCCAATTGCGCCAAGGGATCGTTGTCAGCGAACTCATCTGCCCGGTTATCCCGGTTATACGCGACATTTTTTTCGACCATTACGTGTTCCACCATCTACGCATCACAGCACTTGCCAGCGTATTGTGAGCAAATAATGGTGAGATGTTATCGCATTTCGTCAGGTGCGTCCGCTCCTAAAAGCGTCAGTCCCGACCGCAGTACGTTTGCGACAGCATTCACCAGCCCTAATCTGGCAACGCTCAATTCTCGGTTTTTATCGTTAACAAAACGTAATTCTGGCTGATCTTTACCTTTATTCCAGTGTCCATGGAAGGAACTGGCCAGATCATACAGGTAAAAAGCCAGACGATGCGGCTCGTGATTAAGCGCCGCAGATTCGATCAGACGAGGGTATTCTGCCAGTTTAGCAATCAACTGCAACTCATTGATATCACTAATCAAAGACGCACCATCAACCAACGTTGCCGTGGCCACGTCAAGGTTCGGAAATGCCTCTTTCGCCTGCCTGAAAACAGACATGCAGCGGGCATGCGCATACTGCACATAAAATACCGGATTATCTTTCGATTGCTCCGTTACCTTGGCAAAATCGAAGTCCAGAGGCTCGGAATTCTTCCGATAGAGCATCATGAATCGCACAGGGTCGCGTCCAACCTCGTCCACGACATCGCGCAATGTCACGAAATCGCCGGAGCGTTTCGACATTTTGACCGGTTCGCCATCACGGAAAAGTTTGACCATCTGGCACAGAAGAACCGTCAGCTTGGACTTGCCTTCGGAGACAGCCCGCGCAACCGCTTCCAGGCGCTTCACGTAGCCGCCATGGTCGGCACCCAGAACATAGATCATCTCGCCGAAGCCGCGATCATACTTGTCCTTGAAATAGGCAACGTCGGCAGCAAAATAGGTGTAGGAGCCGTCTGACTTGATCAGCGCGCGGTCCATGTCATCGCCCACTTCGGTGGAGCGGAACAGCGTCTGTTCGCGGTCTTCCCAATCGTCCGGCAACTCACCCTTCGGTGGCGGCAGTGTTCCCTTGTATACATGGCCCTTGAAGGTCAGGTCGTTGATGGCAGACTGGATTGGTCCGCCATTAGCCGCATGCAGCGTGCGTTCCGAATAGAACAGGTCATGCTTGACGTTCAGCGCGGCCAGATCCTCACGAATCATCACCATCATCGCGTCGATGGCGCGGTCCTTGACGATGGGCAGCCACTGGTCTTCCGGCATGGCGCGAAGCTTGGTGCCAAACTCCTGCGCAAGCGCTTCACCAAGCGGCACGAGGTAATCACCGGGATAGAGGCCCGGCGGGATAGCACCCACATCTTCGCCCAGCGCTTCGCGGTAACGCAGGAAAACGGAGCGGCCCAGCACATCGATCTGCGAACCGGCATCGTTGATGTAATATTCCTTGGTCACGCCATATCCGGCAAACGCCAGAATATTGGCCAGCGTATCACCCACCACAGCGCCACGGCAGTGGCCCACATGCATGGGCCCGGTCGGGTTGGCAGAAACATATTCAACGTTGATGCTCTTGCCTGCACCAACAGTCGAGCGGCCATAATTGTCGCCCTGCCCGATCATGCCCGCCAGCAGACGCTGCCAGTAGGCCACGGAAACACGGATATTGATGAAGCCGGGACCGGCAACATTGACGCTATCAATGTCCTCATCCTGCTCAAGTGCCGGAACGATCAGCTCTGCCAGCGCACGGGGATTTGTGCCCAGCGGCTTTGCAAGCACCATGGCGGCGTTGGTCGCGACATCACCATGGCTTGGATCGCGCGGCGATTCCACGGTGATTCGGCCGAAATCGACAGCATCGCGGTTGGCTTTGACGAGGTCGATCGTCTCAAGCGCGTTTTTGATTCTGGTATCGAAATCGGCGAAAAGGTTCATGATAATATACCTGCGCGAAGGCTGTCTCTTGAGGTCCCGGCATTGAAAAACCGGTTCTGCGGTGCCGCTGCCTATCGTAAATCGGGTGTGTGGTCAAACAGGCGCTGGTGGGCTTTCAGTGCATAACTGTCGGTCATACCGGCCAGATAATCCCCCACATGCCGGGCTTTTGCCGCCACGCTCATGCCGGAAATCACATCCACCCAATGGTGGCTCTGCATTTCTGCGGGCACTTCCATGTAGCGATGAAACAGGTCTGTCACAATCTGCGTAGCACCTGCCCGGATGCGCATGATGTCGGCATGGCGATATATATGCTTAAACAGCAGTTTCTTGATCAGCCTGTCGGTTTCAGCCATCTCAGGCGAAAACGCTGCCACCGTGAAACTGGCACCCCTGATATCGGCGGCGCAAGTTGGCTTCAGCTTCAATAGGTTTTGCTGCGCAACGCCGATCACGTCTTCCACCATGCGGGTAATCTGGCGGCGCATGATTTCATGGGCGAAGCGATCATCTTCGAGATTCGGGTATTTGCCGTGAACTTCTGCCATCAGGCCACTGAGAAAAGGCACTTCCTCCAGCATGTCGAAGGTCAGATACCCCGCCCGCAGGCCGTCATCGATGTCATGCGTGTTGTAAGCGATATCATCGGCAATGGCCGCGACCTGCGCTTCAAGGCTGGCGAATGTGCCGATTTCCAGATCCTGCAGTTCACAATATTCCAGAATGGGCAAGGCGACCGGGCCGTGGCTGCCATTGGCGTTTTCACCCACCAGCGGGCCGTTGTGCTTTACCAGCCCTTCCAGCGTTTCCCATGTCAGGTTGATGCCGTCATATTCGGCGTAGCGACGCTCAAGCTTGGTCACGATGCGCAGCGACTGGGCATTGTGGTCAAAGCCGCCATAGGGCTTCAGCATCTCGTCCAGCGCGTCCTCGCCGGTGTGGCCAAAGGGCGTGTGGCCAAAATCGTGAACCAGCGCCACTCCTTCCGCTAAATCCTCATCCAGCTTCAGCGCGCGGGCAAGAGCGCGGGCAATCTGCGCCACTTCCACCGTGTGCGTCAGGCGCGTTCGGTAATGGTCGCCATCGGGGCTGATGAACACCTGTGTCTTATGCTTCAGGCGTCTAAAGGCGGTGGTGTGAACGATGCGGTCGCGGTCACGCTGAAACTCGGAGCGCGTCAGGCTGGATGTCTCGGGAAACAGCCGTCCACGCGTCGTCCATGGGTCGGTGGCATAAACCGCCCGCTCTCCGCTTCCGAAACCCAGTGCACGCTGATCGATTATCATTCGTTCTCCTGCTGAACGTTATCAGGCGGTCTTGCCATTGACCTTTGCCTTTACCCTTCATACCTATCTCGAAGGTTGCCGCAAAGCGTCATCGCCGCGCAACACGGCTATAGACCGTTAATTTGACTGGTTTATAATCGCTCTACAGAAAAACACCGCTCTCCGGTTCTTGACCCCGGTTGGAGAAACCACATGACCACACAGATTACACTCTCAGAATCCGCTGCAAAGCGAATCGCCCAGATCGTTTCTTCCGAAGAGGGCAAGCAGTCCCTGCGCGTCTCCGTCGAAGGCGGCGGCTGCTCGGGCTTCTCCTACAAGTTCGATCTTGATGGCGCGCCGACAGACGATGACCTCGTGATTTCCAGAGACAACGCCAAAGTGCTGATCGACAGCATGTCGGTCGTTTACATGGAAGGCTCGGAGATCGATTTTGTCGATAACCTCCTCGGCCAGTCCTTCCAGATCAAGAACCCCAACGCGGTGGCAAGCTGCGGCTGTGGCACCAGCTTTTCGGTCTGATCGGCTTCGCTTATACCCTGTTGAAACTGTGAAAACGGGTGGCATTCGCGTGGCTATGGTTTAAATACAAACCATAGCGAAAATGGAATGTCCGATGAAGATTGCCACCTGGAACATCAACGGCGTCAAGGCGCGCATCGAAAACCTCTGCCAATGGCTGAAGGATTCGAGCCCTGACATTGCCTGCCTTCAGGAAATCAAATCCGTCGATGAGAACTTCCCCCGCCTCGAAATAGAGGCGCTTGGCTACCATGTGGAAACCCACGGCCAGAAGGGTTTCAACGGCGTCGCGCTCCTTTCCAAGATGATGCCGGATGAAATCCATCGCGGCTTGCCCGGCGATGATGCGGACGAACAGGCGCGTTTCATCGAAGGCGTCTTTTCCGTCAAGGGCGGCGTTATCCGCGTTTGCTCACTGTATCTGCCAAACGGCAACCCGCCTGATGATCCTGTGAAATATTCCTACAAGCTGGCATGGATGGAGCGCCTGCGCCTTCACGCCAAGGACCGGCTTCTTCTTGAAGAGCCCCTCATTCTAGCCGGGGATTACAACGTCATCCCGGAACCGTTTGATTGCTATGACCCACGCGCCTGGGAAGGCGATGCGCTGTTCCTGCCCAAGACCCGGGCCGCCTTCCGGCAACTGGAAAATCTCGGCCTAGTTGATGCCACCCGTGCCACGACCGATGAGGCTGGTCTCTATACGTTCTGGGATTATCAGGCTGGCGCATGGCCCAAGAACAACGGCATCCGCATCGATCACCTCATGCTGTCATCGCAGGCAGCCGATAAGCTCCAGTCCGTCTCTATTGAAAAGCACGTCCGCGCCTGGGAAAAGCCCTCGGACCACGTGCCGGTCTGCGGCTATTTTGATTTCACAGCACCCTGATCGCGTTGTTACGCGATAAATCTCTGCCATCACCACAAAAATGACGCGCAAACAATTTGGCCGCCCGAAGGCGGCCAAATGTTGAATGTTATCCGGCTTCGTTCACACGAAGCAGCGCCGTGCGCAGGCTTGCCACCTGCATATCAAGCTCAGCCTTGCGCTCGCGGTCAGCAGCCACCACTTCCGGGTCAGCATTGGCCACGAACTTCTCGTTCGAGAGCTTCTTGTCGATCCGCTCCAGCTCGGCTTCCGCCTTGCCAATAGCCTTGTCGAGGCGCGCCTTTTCAGCCGCGACATCGATGAGATTGCCGAGCGGAATGCACACGGTCGCCTCACCCAGCACCAACTGAGCAGAACCCTTCGGAGCCACATCTGCGGCCCGAATCTCGTCTGCACGGGCAAGCCTGCGAATAGCAGCCGAATGGCGGTCAAGACGCGCTTCCGTTGTCGGGTTCGCGGCAACGATCACCAGCGGCGCTGTAGCACCCGGTGGCACGTTCATCTCTGCACGCGTCGAGCGAATGCCGGACACGAGATCGACAAGCCAGTTGATTTCAGCCGCAGCCGCATCGTCGCGGAACTGCGGTGCGGGCCAATCCGTGTGGCACAAGAGGTCCGCACGGCTTTCGCCTTCACCCGCAGAATGCGCCCAAAGCTCTTCCGTCATGAACGGCATGAACGGGTGCAGCAGCTTGTAGATTTCTTCCAGCACATAGGCCACGCAAGCCTGCGCTTCTCTCTTGGCGTCTTCGTCGTCACCGCTGAATACAGGCTTCAACAGTTCCAGATACCAATCGCAGACCTGATTCCACACGAAGCGATAAAGCGAGCTTGCCGCATCGTTGAAGCGGTAGTTCTCGATATAGCCGGTGACTTCCTTTGCCGTATTGGCAAGCTCGGTCAAAATCCAGCGGTTGATCGTCTGCGTTGTGGCTTCAGGAATGAAATGCGGGTCGCGCTTCACGCCATTCATTTCGGCAAAGCGTGTCGCATTCCACAGCTTGGTGCCGAAGTTACGGTAACCGGCGATGCGGGCCGGGTCCAGCTTCACGTCACGGCCCTGCGCTGCCATCACGGCCAGCGTAAAGCGCAGCGCATCCGCACCATACTCGTCGATCAGGTCCAGCGGATCAATGACGTTGCCTTTGGACTTCGACATCTTCTGGCCGTTCTTGTCCCGAACCAGCGCGTGGACATAGACCGTGTTGAACGGCTCGACAGGGTTGCCCGCATCGTCCTTCATGAAGTGCAGACCCATCATCATCATCCGGGCAACCCAGAAGAAGATGATGTCGAAGCCTGTGACGAGCACGTTGGTCGGGTAATAGCGCGCAACTTCCGGCGTCTTGTCCGGCCAGCCCAGCGTCGAGAATGGCCACAGGGCGGATGAGAACCATGTGTCGAGAACGTCTTCGTCGCGGGTCAGAATTTCGCCCGGCTTGAAGTTCTCAAGCTTCTCCTCAACCCATGCCTTCCATGGTCCCTCATGGGACAGATAGTGCTGGATTGCCGCCTGCAGCGCGTCTTCTTCGCTCTTTTCAACGAAGACCTGACCATCCGGGCCGTACCATGCAGGAATCTGGTGTCCCCACCACAGCTGGCGGGAAACACACCACGGCTGGATGTTTTCCATCCATTCGTAATAGGTCTTGTCCCAGTTTTTCGGGACGAAATTGGTGCGGCCTTCGCGCACGCTCTCAATCGCGGGCTTTGCCAGCGTCTTGGCGTCCACATACCACTGTTCCGTCAGGCGCGGCTCGATGGGCACGCCGCCACGGTCGCCATGCGGCACCATGTGCTTGTGCGGTTCGATCTTGTCGAGCAAACCGGCTTCTTCGAAGATTTCCACGATGATCTTGCGCGCGGCAAAACGGTCCTGCCCTTCCAGACGGTCCCATGCGCCATGCAGAGCGGCCGGATGATCAAGTCCCTCCAAGAAATCTTCGTTTTCCTTGATGCAGATCGTACCATCGATATTCATGATGTTGATGGCGCGCAGACCCGTGCGCTTTCCGACCTCAAAGTCGTTGAAGTCATGCGCAGGCGTAATCTTCACCGCGCCGGTGCCGGCAGCCGGATCGGCGTAGTCATCCGCGACAATCGGGATCTTGCGCCCGACGATTGGCAGAATGACATGCTTGCCGACGATGCCCATGTAACGCCGGTCTTCCGGGTTCACCGCAATGCCGGTATCGCCCAGCATCGTCTCGGGCCGGGTGGTCGCAACGACGATATAGTCGCGGGTCTCGTATTCCGTCGGCTCTCCACGGTCATCCCAAGCACACGGGTATTGGTAGGTTACGCCCTTTTCAAGCGGATAGCGGAAGTGCCAGAGATTGCCCTTGATCTCCTGCGGCTCGACTTCCAGATCGGAAATCGCCGTCAGCAGCTTGGGGTCCCAGTTCACAAGGCGCTTGTCCTTGTAGATCAGGCCCTGTTTGTAGAGCGTAACGAAGACTTCGAGAACGGCCTCAGAAAGCCCCTCGTCCATGGTGAATCGCTCACGCGACCAGTCGCAGGATGCGCCCAGACGCTTCAGCTGGTTGAAGATCAACCCGCCCGATTCTTCCTTCCACTCCCAGATCTTTTCGACGAAAGCCTCGCGGCCCATCTCGCGACGGCCGGGCAGCTTGTTTTCCATCAGCTTGCGCTCGACAACCATCTGCGTGGCAATGCCGGCATGGTCCATGCCCGGCTGCCACAGCACGTCCTTGCCGCGCATGCGCTCGAAGCGGACCATGATGTCCTGAAGCGTGTTGTTCAGCGCATGCCCCATGTGGAGCGAGCCGGTCACATTCGGTGGCGGGATGACAATCGTGAACGACTGCGCGCCGGGCTTGGCATTAGCACCAGCGCGAAACGCGTTTGCATCATCCCAAGCCTTGGCGATCTTGGGTTCTACGGATGCGGAATCGTAGGTCTTCTCGAGCATTTACGGACCTGAATTTTAGAGTTCCAGAGCATGTTGCGCAAAACAATGGAGCAGTTTTACGGTAATCACACGCGACAATTCAAAGAAACTACAGCACTTCACGAATCTGACCAAACGTGACGCACCATAGGGATGAATTTTTAAATAAGGATGGGGGGTCGAGAGTCAACAGCATCTGCACATTTCAACGGCAAAGCGCTGCAAACAAAAAAGCCGCCCCATGGTGATGGAGCGGCCTGATCAGGTTTGAATTCGCTCTTAGCGACGCGGGCCGCGGGCCACGCGTTCGATCTCTTCGCGCACCAACCGCTCCACCAGCGTCGGAAGGTTGTCTTCCAACCATTCCTGCAGCATAGGGCGCAACATGTCCTGCGCCATTTCTTCGATGGTTGGGCGCTCCACACCGTCGAAAAGCTCAGCAAGCTCACCGAAGGACTGCGCGATCTGCGCACCTGCAGCTTCCGAAATCAGCTTGAGCGACAGGCGATCTTCGCTCTGCGGCTTTTCTGGCGCAACGCTGACAGGCGGCTGGGCAACGATCTGCGGCACGGGTGCAGAAGGCTGTTCCGGCTCCACGGCGCCGCGAAGCTCCATGGTTTCCCATACGGGCAAAGGCATCTGCGGTGCCGGTGCTGGCGCTTCCGCTACCGGCGGCGTGTAGGCTGGCACCGCCTGTGGCTGCGGGCGTGCCTGTGCGGCATTCAGCAAGGGGCGCATGTCCGTCGGGCGTGGTGCTGGCGCAGGGCGCTCCTGCTGGAAATAGGATTGGGCAACGGGCGCTGGCTGGGAGGCCGCAGCGGCTTCCGCCGCGCGCTGCTGGGCGGCAACGCCCTGCGGGCCGAGGGCCGCATTGCGGTCTGCCGCTGCACGCACGCGGGCGGCAACATCAGCCAGAGACATGGTCTTTTCACCGGAATCAGCCATGGCCATATCGACCCGCTCCATCATGCTCGGCTCGTGCTGCTGGCGCGCGCCATAGCCCTGATTGGCCGCAGGCGGCACATGGGCAGGCGGGCTGGCAGGTTCTGCCGCATAGGCCGAATCCGAGTCTTCGTATTCGTCATAGGCAGGAGCCAGAGGCGCAGAAAGAGCATCAGCCGAAGCGGGCTCGTTGCTTTCGATTATCCGGCGAATGGATGCCAGAATTTCTTCCATCGATGGTTCGCGCGCGACGCTGGACTGAGCCATTGTTCATCCTCGATTTTCATATTCACACCGGAAGATGGTCAGCTTCCGAATCACCAACACTGTATGACACCGTGAAGAAGAAATGAATCCGTCAGGCCCCGTCAGGCCCCCTCAAGCTGCTCACTGCACAGCTTTATTTCGATGGAATGGCCAATCAAACAAAAATGCCGGACCCTGCGGCCCGGCATTTCATGACTTTTGATGCAGCGTAACTGATCAGAACACGAATTCGCGCGCCTTGACAAAGCCCGGGACCGGCTTGACCGAAGCATTGAAGAATGCGGTGGACGATGTGCCCTTGCCATCGCGCCGATAAACCATCGCCTTGGCCGAATTGCCGTAACCAACCACGGCCACCAGACGTCCGCCATCACCCAGTTGCTCGAGAAGTGCTGCTGGCACCTCTTCGACAGAACCGCTGATGAAGATCACGTCATAGGGCGCATCCGCCGCATGGCCGCGCGCAAGCTCGCCCTTTACCGTCGAAACATTGTCATAACCCAGCGCAGAAAGCGTCGCGGTGGCGCTGGCGCTCAACTCTTCATCCTGCTCAAGCGAGATGACGGAGCCTGCCAACTGCGACAGAATAGCGGCCACATAGCCGCGGCCGCCGCCAATTTCCAACACCACATCATCCTTGGTGATGGCTGCGAGCTGCAGCATCTTGGCCAGAGGAGATGCCTTCATGATGTAACGAGCCGCCTGACCGTCCTTTGCTGGACAGATCTGGAGATCTTCGTCTGCATAGGCGATCTTCTTCACGTCGGCAGGAACGAACTCTTCCCGCGGCACGGCCAGAAATGCCTTCAGTACAGAATGCGAGGTCACGTCTGTCGTGCGCAACTGGCTGTCGACCATTTTGCCGCGTGCGTTTTCGAAGTCCATCATGTCGTTTCGCCTCAATACAAGCTCGAGAGCAGCCTTAAATTCTGACTGCGGTTGCCTACCGTCTTAATTGCCCGCGCGAATGCTTTCAAGCGCCAGCATACACCCGAACCGTTAAAAACACGGCTTGCCGCCCGGCCTTGCAATTTTGCACCCCTTCCCAGCTGACCTTCCCGTGCGAACTGCCCATTCAGGAACTTTTTACCTGCCTAACCATTCTTGCAATGAGAGACGACACAAAACATTGGAGGCCACCATGCTCGGCACAATTCTCGTTATCCTGCTTATCCTCTTCCTCATCGGCGCCCTGCCAAACTGGGGCTTCCACAATTACGGATACGGTCTGTCAGGCGGTCTGGGCCTCGTCCTAGTGATTGTGCTGATCCTGGTCCTCCTCGGCCGGATCTGACACAGACGAGACAACCGCGTCTCCCAAATGATGGCGACGCGGTTTTCCACAAAACTCCTGCCTTTTTTCAATCCTACCCTATTGCGCGGAAAATGGATTCGTTCTAAATCCCCGCCATGCTTGAGCAATCAGGCATGTGAGGCCTCGTGGCGGAGTGGTGACGCAGAGGACTGCAAATCCTCGTACCCCGGTTCAATTCCGGGCGAGGCCTCCAAAATATCATCACAATCTTCAAGACAATCTTTCCACAGGCCCTTTTGCAGTCAGGGTTTGTCGTTCATAAATCTCTCGAATCCAGCCTCGCGCAATCCTGGGTTACGCTTCCGCGCCTAAGTTGTATTTTTGCCATGGCGCTTTTTATGCGTTGAGTTATTGAATCCCCATTGAAACGGGGGAATCGATTCATGAGAAAGACATTTACAGCCATTCTTTTTACCCTAGCTGCCTCAACAGCAATTGCTGCCGACTCCGCAACCGAAATGCCGGGCGCGGCTAAGGTTAAAGATGCAGCTGCTTTTTCATGGACTGGCTTCACCGTCGGCGTCCAAGGCGGCTACAGCCGGAACAGTCAGGACAGCACGATTGGTGGGCTTGCGGGCCTTGCGACTGACTTCAATGGCGCGGTCGGCGGCGCATTTGCGGGTTTCAACTATCAGTTCGACAATAATCTGGTGCTCGGCATCGAGGCAGACCTTGAGAAGAACCGGAGCGACAAGACATCGTATCTTCTCCTGGCAGCCACCGATATCAACTATGGCCTGGATTGGCAGGGCTCCGTGCGCGGCCGCATCGGTTACGCAGCAGAACGGGCGCTGTTTTACGGCACGGCTGGCTGGGCGGTCGGAAGCGCCTATGCATCCGTCGCCGGCGGGGAAGAAGAACAAGAAAACTTTACTGGCTACACCTTTGGCGCGGGTCTCGATTACGCATTTACGGACCGGGTTTTCGGCCATTTTGAATATCGCTACACCGATTTCGGTAATAACTCTTTTGTTTTCCCCGCCCTTGGCGGTGCCAAACTGGACGCTGAAATAGACCAGCAGGCTTTGCGCATCGGCCTCGGCATCAAGTTCTAGAATCTTCCGTTTTCAAGGCTTTCGCCATGCAGGCTGAGCGCGATACTGGCTGGAATTACAAAGTTCCCACGCAGCGGAACATCGGCAATGCCAGCCAGTTTACTCGCCATTGGCAATTGCGTATTCAAGCGTATGCCAGTGTTTATCGGGAGAAACCCATGAAACTATCCGCTGTTACTCTATGCGCAGGCCTGGCATTCGGTCTTGCCGGGTGCACGACACCCATTACGTCCTACAGCGTCGACCCTATTCCCGGTAGCATCACCTATAAGGGTCAGCCACGCTCGAAACTGACAAAATCGCCCATCGGCAGCACGTTCACCCACAACTTCCGCCGCTTCGATGACCGGGTGATTGAAACCTACCAGATCCAGCCAGACCGTTCGCTGAAGATCATCGATCGACGTATCATTCGCGACTGGTCGTTCTTTGGTCGTGATGACTAGGCGCGATTGCCCATTGATGTGGGCGGCATAAGCTTCTAAACGCTGTTTCCAATCGTGAAATCACAGGAAACATCATGCAGACGCCTTGGAAGAAGCCGGTTCTCGTCGCGTTGGAAGAACCCGGCGTTTACGTCAGTATCGAGTCCACCCAGGCCGCCTCATGGGCGCTGATCGAAGACTGGCCAGCGGAAGATGGCGAAATGCTGGATCGTGCGCTTCTGGTGTTCGCAGCTGTCGATGCTGGCAAGAAAAAGCCAGAGGATGCCCGTGAGGCCTTCTTGAAGGCGGCCATCGAGGCCGGGCTTGACGTAAAGTCATAATGACGCAGTGGGATTTTCCCGCTTAAGGTCACAGCCTTTCCTAGATAAGATGTGACCAAAATCAAAAAGACCGAGGCGTCCCTTTCCATGAAGAAATTTGTTTTTATCCTTCTCGTCGCATGCCTCGTTCTCAGCATTGTCGGACACTGGGTCTTCTCGCTGGCTGTCATGTAAGATCGTGACGCGCGGCTGATGGACATAATTTCCGCATAATTCACAGCCCCGTCATGGAACTCCGTTAACGATTGCACGTTCTTCTTCCACGAACGATGGAGAGAAAAGCGATGCGCGACGGTCTTAACAGTCTGCTTGAATTTTCACTGCTTGGTTTTGTCGTTATTACTTGCCTTATGATGGTTAATCCCATTCTGTAAGCGCATTTGATTCTCAAATTCAGCGACGCTATGCAGTATAGCGATAACAAAATGCGGCCTTAGGGCCGCATTTTGTTTTTGTCCTTCCAACCTTGCCTATTACACGGGCCTTTCCGCACATCTTATTCCATTCGGCTTATTGCATTCGCTGGCAGGGGCGTTAGGCTCACCTCGGTTTCAATCGCCATTCCCCCATAAAGAGCACCCTCATGTCCGCACCCTCCCCCGCTTCCAAAGTCGTATCTGCAGCCATGCTCGCCATCGGAGATGAACTCCTGTCCGGGCGCACGAAAGACAAGAACATCGGCCATCTCGCAGATGTGCTGACAATGGCAGGAATCGATCTCAAGGAAGTGCGTATTGTCGCGGATGAGGAGGCCGATATCGTCGAAGCGTTGAACGCACTGCGTGCACGCTATAACTATGTGTTTACCTCGGGCGGTATTGGGCCAACGCATGATGATATCACCGCAGATGCTGTCTCGGTCGCTTTCGGCCTGCCATGCGAGCATGACGCCGATGCTATGCGTCTGCTGGGGGATATGTACCGCGTGAGAGAGCTGGAATTTACCGATGCCCGCAAGCGCATGGCGCGCATGCCGCGTGGCGCGAAACACATTGCCAATCCGGTTTCCACAGCGCCCGGCTTCATTGTGGAGAATGTCTATGTCATGGCGGGCGTACCGCATATTTTCCAGGCCATGCTGGATAACGTTCTCCCCACATTGAGCACGGGAGCGAAAATCCTCTCGAATGCTGTCCACTCTCCGTTTGCGGAAGGCGATATTGGAACACCGCTTGCCGGCATCCAGAAGGCGCATCCGGAAACGAGCATCGGCTCTTATCCAAAATATGATGGTCAGCGGTTCTCGACGGAAATCATCGTGCGTGCGCGCGATGCAGCCGCTCTCAACGCTGCAGTTCAGGACGTGACTGCGATGATCGAAGAGATCGCCCGCGAAAAGGCCGCAAAGTCGGCGTAAAACACTCAGTAACGCATGAATTTGATCGCGATCAAGGCCATCAAGCCGATCTGACTGGATGATGAGGCCTGACACAACCTTTGTGCTGGCACTGGGATAATCCCGCTTATCACGATGAGGAGACAGGTCATGGGTTACAAGACGATACTGGCAGTCATGGACACTGCGGAAAATGCGCATGGGCTGGGAGACTTCGTAGCGACGCTCGCCCAGACCTATGCGTCCCACGTCATCGGTCTTCATATGGAAACTGCCGAGACGGCCCCTCTGGCCGCACCCATGGAGTTCCCCGATCCGGTGACCATTCAGGCCATGCAGGAAGTCGCTCATCAGGAAACCACTGAGGTCGAAGCCATCTTCAAGGCGAAGATGGCGGCGGAACAGATATCCAGCGAATGGCGCACCGGCATGTCATCGGTCGGATACGGGTCTAGTGCAGCAATCCAAAGCGCGCGCTGCGCCGATCTTGTGATTGCCCGGCAGTCCACGGAGTCCTCGATCTCCGACAGCCGCTTGGATCTCGATAATTTTCTTTACGAGACTGGTCGCCCCATTCTGCTTGTGCCGCATGTTCTGCGCTCGCCCAAATCTGTCCGGCGGGTGATGATTGCATGGAATGGCTCCCGCGAGGCCACCCGCGCCACATTCGATGCAATGCCTTTCCTGCTTGCCGCTGAAAGTGTTGAGATTTTCTCCGTAGGCGCCGAAGACAATGACACGCAATCAGCCGAACTGGCGGGTTCCGAGATCGCCGCAACGCTTGCTCGCCATGGCATCAATGTCGTGGTCACATCGGAGCAACGTGCCCACACCCTGGCACCAGAGAAAGCCATCGAGCAACGCCTGTCAGATAACAGCATCGACCTGCTGGTCATGGGTGCCTATGGTCATTCCCGCTGGTGGGAAATGCTGTTTGGCGGCGTCACCCGCTCGCTGCTCGGCAAGATGACAGCGCTGACCTTGATGTCGCGCTGATTCACGGTAGAACCTCAACTGGATAACAAAAAAGGGGCGGTCGATGACCACCCCTTTTTGCATTCCATATGATATCAGCCGATCAGTGCAGGATCTGGCTCAGGAACAGACGCGTGCGCTCGTGCTGCGGGTTGTCGAAGAATTCGGCAGGCGAGTTCTGTTCGACAATCTGGCCCTGATCCATGAAGATCACGCGGTTGGCGACCTGACGCGCAAAGCCCATTTCGTGGGTCACGCAGATCATGGTCATGCCATCTTCGGCAAGACCAACCATCGTATCCAGAACTTCTTTCACCATTTCAGGGTCGAGAGCTGACGTCGGCTCATCGAACAGCATGATCTTAGGCTTCATGCAGAGCGAGCGGGCGATGGCCACGCGCTGCTGCTGACCACCGGAAAGCTGACCGGGATATTTGTGGGCCTGCTCAGGAATCTTGACGCGCTTCAGGTAGTGCATCGCGATCTCTTCGGCTTCCTTCTTGGGTGTCTTGCGAACCCAGATTGGAGCCAGCGTGCAGTTTTCCAGAATCGTCAGATGCGGGAAGAGGTTGAAGTGCTGGAACACCATGCCAACTTCGCGGCGCACTTCATCGATCTTCTTCAGATCGTTGGTCAGTTCGATGCCATCAACCTGAATGCTTCCCGACTGGTGCTCTTCCAGCCGGTTGATGCAACGGATCATCGTGGATTTGCCAGATCCGGACGGACCGGCAACAACGATGCGCTCGCCCTTCATGACCTTGAGGTTGACGTCACGCAGAACGTGAAAATCGCCATACCACTTGTTCATGCCGGTGATTTCAATCGCGACATCAGTCGATGAAACGGCGAGTTTTTGTGCTTGGGCTTCTGCCATGATTTTTCCCCTTATTTCTTATGTCCGGTGTCGAGGTGCCGTTCCATGAACAGCGAGTAGCGCGACATGCCGAAGCAGAATATCCAGAATATGAACCCGGCGAAGATGTAACCGGTCACAGGTGTTACGGGTGTCGCCCAGTTCGCATCCGACTGGTTGAGATTGACGATACCCAGAAGGTCGAACATGCCAATGATCGACACGAGAGAGGTATCCTTGAACAGGCCGATGAAGGTGTTGACGATGCCGGGAATGACGAGCTTCAACGCCTGCGGCAGAACGATCAAACGTGTCTTCTGCCAATAGTTCAGACCCAGAGAATCCGCACCTTCAGACTGTCCCTTCGGGATCGCCTGCAAGCCACCGCGAATGACTTCCGCCATATAGGCCGAGGCAAACAGCGAGACACCGACGAGCGCGCGCAGGAACTTGTCAAAGGTCCAGCCATCGGGAAGGAACAGTGGCAGCATGATGCTAGCAAAGAACAGCACGGTAATCAGCGGAATGCCTCTGATCACCTCGATGAAGGTCACACAGAGCGTCTTGATAACCGGCATGTTGGAGCGCCGTCCAAGAGCCAGAATGATGCCGAAAGGCAGGGAGACGGTGATGCCGAAGAAGGACAGGATCAACGTCACCATCAACCCGCCCCACAGCTGTGTTTCGACAACGGGCAGACCGAAATAGCCACCCACCAGCAGGAAGAACGACACGAAAGGCAGGATGATGAACAGTAGAAGTGCGTTCAGAGCCTTGTGCGGTGCCTTCGGAATCAGCATCGGGATCAGCAGAACCGTGAAGCTCGCCAGAACCAGAAGCGGTCTCCAGCGCTCTTCAAGTGGATAACGCCCGAACATGAACTGCTCGAACTTGGCGTTGACGAAAGCCCAGCATGCGCCGGACTGCCCATCCGGCAGAGCGCCGCCTTGGGCAACGGTCAGGCAGGCCGTGCGGTCAGCACCTGTCCATGTCGCGTCAATGAACAGCCAGTTCACCATCGGCGGGATGATATAGACCAGAAGCGCGATTGCCAGCACGGTCAGGATCGAGTCCTTGGGCGTGGCAAACAGCCGGGTGCGAAGCCAGTGTATGGCACCAACCTGGCTGGAGGGCGCAGGCTCGGCAGCGGCCATGTTGGCGCGAACGTAAGAGGTTGTTGTTGTTGTCATTGCTTATCTCTCCACCAGCGCCATCTTCGCGTTGAACCAGTTCATGACCAGCGCGGTTGTCAGCGACAATGAAAGGTAGACCACCAGCCAGATTGCGACGACTTCGACGGCCTGTCCGGTCTGGTTGAGGATGGTGCCACCCACGGAAACCAGATCAGAAAAGCCGACAGCGACGGCAAGCGACGAGTTCTTGGTCAGGTTCAGAAACTGGCTCGTCAGCGGCGGAATGATGATCCGCATGGCTTGGGGAACGACGATGAGGCGTGTTGTCGTGCTGGAACGCAAGCCCAGCGCGTCAGCCGCTTCCGTCTGCCCCTTCGGCACGGCCTTGATGCCGCCACGGACGATTTCCGCGATGAAAGAAGCCGTATAGAACGAAAGAGCAAGATAGAGCGACAGGAATTCCGGTGCGATGACCGATCCACCCGAGAGGTTGAAGCGTCCTGCAACGGGGTAATCGAAAGTCAGCGGTGAGCCGAGCGCCAGAAATGTCACCAGCGGCAGGCCGATGATGATGGCTGTGCCCACAAGGCCAGTGCGGAACGGTTGGCCCGTTCTCATCTGGCGGGCCTTTGCCCAGCGATAGACGAAGTAGGTGATGACGATGCCCACCAGAAACGCCAGCGGAATCATCCAGCTACCGTCGCCCCATACCTGCTTGGGATAGAAAAAGCCACGGTTGTTCAGAACGGTACCCAGCGGCAGTTGCAGCGAGTCGCGCGCCTGCGGCAGAATGGTGATGACGCCCTTGTACCAAAAGAAAATAACGAGCAGCGGCGGAATGTTGCGGAAGAGTTCCACATAGGCCTGTGCCAGCTTCGAGATCAGAAAGTTGCGAGACAGGCGCGCAATACCGACGATGAAACCGATGATGGAAGCGGTAATGATGCCGAGGATAGCAACCTGAAGCGTGTTGAGAATACCAACGATCAACGCACGTCCGAACGTGTTGTCGTTGTTGTACTCGATCAGCGACTGGCCGATGTCGAAACCAGCTCTGCCTTCGAGAAAGCCGAAGCCTGAAGAAATGTTGGAACGCTGAAGATTATGAACTGTGTTGGATGCAACCATCCACACGAACAGCGCCAGAAGAACAACAGTAATGATTTGATAAAAAATTGCCCGCACACGCGGATCATTGATCATGGACGTCGCGCTGTTTGCGCTCGACGGTTGCGATTGGAGCGCATTGCCTGCCATCGGCACCTTTCCCTCTCTTTGCTCTTTTCGAGCTTATTGTGTGCCGGGAGGCAGAGCGTTGGCCCTGCCTCCCGAAAATGCCGTTTTAAAGGATATTAACGGATTGGCGGTGCGTACTGCAGGCCGCCCTTGCTCCACAATGCGTTCAGACCGCGCTCGATCTTCAGCGGAGAACCGGCACCAACGTTGCGATCAAACACTTCGCCGTAGTTACCGACCTGCTTGATGATGTTGTATGCCCATTCGTTGGTGAGGCCGAAATCGGTACCAATCTTGGTGCCTTCTTCGGTGCCGAGCAGACGCTTGATGTCTGGGTTGGCAGCAGTCTTCTGCTCATCAACGTTCTTGGAGGTGATGCCGAGTTCTTCAGCGTTGACCATGGCGTAGTGAGCAAAGCTTACAACGTCAAACCACTGGTCGTCGCCCTGACGAACGGCAGGTCCAAGCGGCTCCTTGGAGATGATTTCAGGCAGAACGACGTTTTCGTCCGGTGTCTTCATCTTCAAACGGATGGCATAGAGACCGGACTGGTCGGTCGTGTAAACGTCGCAACGGCCGCTGTCGTAGGCAGAAGTCGCGTCGGATTCCTTTTCAAATACAACAGGGTTGTACTGAAGGTTGTTGGTCTTGAAGTAGTCAGCGAGGTTGAGTTCGGTCGTTGTGCCCTGCTGAACGCAGACGGCAGCGCCGGAAAGCTCGAGAGCAGACTTAACGTTCAGCGCCTTCTTCACAACGAAGCCCTGGCCGTCATAGTAGTTGACGGTACGGAAGTTGAAGCCGAGCGATGTATCGCGGCTGGCTGTCCATGTGGTGTTACGTGTCAGAACATCGACTTCACCGGACTGAAGCGCAGGGAAGCGGTCCTTGGATGTGAGGGGAACGAACTTTGCCTTCTTTGCATCTCCGAAAACGGCAGAGGCGATCGCGCGGCAATAGTCAACGTCGATACCAGACCATTCGCCCTTGTCGTCCGGGTTAGAGAATCCTGGAATGCCAGAGCTCACGCCACAGGTTACAAAGCCCTTTGCCTTGACGTCTGCGAGCGTGGCGGCAGATGCAGCCGATGCAGCTCCGAGAACTGCTGCGCCAATGGCGGCTGACAGAATTGCCTTTTTCATTTTTTTCCCAACCTTTGTTTCTTAATTCGTCACAGAAGAAAGCCGTAATCTTGTCGTCTACGGTCAGCTCCCCGCCTCACCTCCCGGTGCGCGCACCTATCACAATCGTAATCGCAGTCAGGGTCAAGTCTCACCCCGAATAATTGTGTCCAAAAAACGGATTTTTTAAAATACCGTCCGTTTTATGGGCATATGACTATAAAATGCGCTAAAACAGATTAAATTCTGCTCATGCTGTCAGGCAGGTAGACTGAATTTTTGCGTGCGTCACACCTAATACGCGCTTTAGCGGTTCATGCTGCTGCCCATATGAGGAAGAGTATAGGCGGGCTGAAAATATCCTCAAACAATTGTGCCTGATGTAACGAAGTCTTGACCAAGGCAGGCTTTGCGTCTCATTTTCCAACGACACATCATTGAGAGACAATTCAGCATGAAATTCAAAGACGGATTCCTCGACGCCGCTGGCATCAACACGCGGCTTGCTCATCTCGGCAGTGATCCGGCCAGCAACCACGGCTTCGTCAATCCGCCTATCGTGCGCGGCTCGACGGTGCTATTTCCAGATGCACAGACGCTCGTTTCCGAAGATCAGGCCTATACCTATGGCACGCACGGCACCCCCACCACCGATGCGCTTTGCGATATGATCAACGCGCTTGAAGGTTCGGCGGGCACCATTCTCCTGTCGTCCGGCCTTGCTGCCGTAACGGTGCCGTTCCTGGCCTATCTCTCGGCTGGCGACCATGCGCTCATCGTTGATTCCGTCTATTTCCCCACCCGCCGCTTCTGCAACACCATGCTCAAGCAGTTCGGCGTTGAGGTGGAATATTATGATCCGGCTATCGGTGCCGGTATCGAAGCACTCATCCGGCCCAATACGCGACTGCTTCATCTGGAAGCGCCCGGTTCCAACACGTTCGAGATGCAGGATGTGGCGCTGATGGCGTCCATCGCCCACCGTTACGATTGCGTCGTCACCATGGACAATACGTGGTCCACCCCCCTCTATTTCAAGCCGCTGGAACACGGCGTCGATGTATCGATCCATGCCGCCACGAAATATCCCGCTGGCCATTCCGATGTGCTGATGGGCTTTGTGTCTGCCAATGAGAAGCATTGGAAAAAGCTGCATGATATCAACCGCGATATGGGTCTCTGCGTCACGTCAGATGATGCCTATCAGGTTCTGCGCGGCATGCGCACCATGGGTATGCGGCTGGAACATCACCAGAAAAGCGCGCTGGAGATTGCCAACTGGCTGGAAGCGCGGGATGACGTCTTGCAGGTGCTGCACCCTGCTTTGCCAAGCTTCCCGACCCACGATCTCTGGAAGCGGGACTTCAAAGGCTCCAGCGGCGTCTTCTCCTTCGCCCTGAAGGCTAAAGCAGACCGCTTTACCGAGACATCGCACGCCTTCCTCAACGCCTTGTCGATTTTCGGTATCGGCTTTTCCTGGGGCGGTTACGAATCGCTGGCGGTGCCCGTGTCCGTGCGGGATCGGACAGTGGCGAAAGGCCCGAGCGATGGCCCGCTCATTCGCCTGCAAATCGGCCTTGAAGATGTTGCAGACCTGAAGCGTGATCTGGAAGCCGGATTCGCAGCGGCGGCGGCGGCTTAAAGCCCTTCGGCTCTGTAGCCATAGAGCCAATCAAAGTCCGCCAGAAACGCTTCTGGCGGCCTGATCGAGAGCATCAGATCGCGGCCCAGCCGCATCGGCCCGCGTGCGTGGTAGGCAAATTTGTTGAGCGCCGCCCGCTTGCGTGCCTTAGCAATTCTGGGAACGCGATGCGCTTCGAACTTAGCCAGCGCATCGCCAAGGTTGTCGTTGCGGGTAACGAATGTGGCAAGCTCGAACGCATCCTCTATGGCCATGGCCGCACCCTGGGCGGCAAAAGGCATCATGGCATGGGCCGCATCGCCAATCAGCACCGTGTCCCGGCCGTTCTGCCACCTGCCCTCTCCGGCCTGAAACAATGGCCAGAATGTTGGCTTTGACACAGCTTCCAGAACATGTGCGAAGGCCGGATGCCAGTTGCGAAATTGCTTCAGCAACAACGCATGCTGCTTGCCCTGCGCCTCTGCCTTCCACGTATCGCCGGGGTTCGCGCCGGTCGCAATGGCGACGATGTTGAAGCCACCGGTTTCAGCCAGCGGATAGGCCACCAGATGCGCCGATGGCCCGAGAAACGCCGTAACGCTACGCTTTTGCAGAAAATCGGGAACCTGATCAGCGGCAATGGTGAAACGCCAGGCGATATTGCCGGAAAAGGTCGCGGCAGGGCTTCCTGCAACTGCATAACGGGCGCTGGACCAGACCCCATCGCTACCCACGATCAGGTCATACTCCTGAAGGGTCATCGCGGAGAGGATAGCCGGGTCGGCTACCTCCACCTGTTTCCCCAGATGCAGACGGCAGAGCGGGTTTTGCCGCACCGCTGTCAGAAGCGCATTTTGCAAGGTCGCCCTGTGCATAACGCCGTATGGTGCACCCCATCTCTGCCGAGCAACCTGCCGCATCGGCAACGAGACGAGCTGCTTGAGGGAATGCCCAGACGCAAGGTTAACCGCGTCGGGCTCCAGCCATTGCTGTTCAATCTGCGGCAGCACATCCAGCGCGCTCAATATGCGGCTGGCGTTTGGCGAGATTTGCAGGCCCGCGCCAACCTCTTCGAGCCGCTCGGCCCGCTCGATGATATCGCAACGGATGCCGTGTCTGGCAAAGGCAAGGGCCGCGGTCAGACCGGCAATACCGGCACCGACAATGGCCACAGATTTTACAGGCATGAAAATCGCCAGTCTGAAAGGAAGTTAGGCGGCCTTCACGTGAAAGACGCAACCGGGTGGGTTTGTCTGCGTGGCTTTGATCGCCGGATTATAGCGATAAAGCGTCGAGCAGTAAGAACAGACCTTTTCATTGTCGTCGCCCATATCGATGAAGATATGCGGATGATCGAATGGCACGGATGCGCCCGTGCACATGAATTCCTTGACGCCGATTTCGATCATGCGATGTCCGCCGTCGTTCTGGAAGTGGGGAATGGTATGCCCGGCCATAATCGTCTCCAAATGCGATTTCATCATTGAGCAGAAGCTCAGCTTTTGCGGATATGTAACCTCAAATGCTTTTGACCTCCACAGAAATCATCGCGCAATATGTTCAACGCATCGATTTCCTGACATATGCTGCGCAAAAAAGGATGTGCTTGATGAGTCTCAATGTGCCGCAATATTTGTCGTTCACCCGCGATGGTCTGCAACTGGCCTATTTCGATGAGGGCGATCCATCAGGCGTCCCTGTTCTGCTCATCCATGGCTTTGCATCCAGCGCCCCCGTCAACTGGGTGCATCCCGGCTGGCTGAAGACGCTGGGCGATGCCGGATACCGCGTCATTGCGCTGGATAATCGCGGCCATGGCGCAAGCGACAAGCCGCATGATTCCGACGCCTACTATCCCGCGACCATGGCAGAAGACGCCATCGGCCTGCTTGATCATTTGGGCATTTCCCAAGCCCATATCATGGGCTACTCCATGGGTGCGCGCATCTCCGCGTTTCTCGCCATGGCCCATCCTGAGCGCGTGCTTTCGTTGGTGTTTGGTGGCCTCGGCATCGGCATGGTGGATGGCGTTGGTGATTGGGACCCGATTGCGGATGCCCTTCGTGCGCCCTCGCTCGATGTCGTGACCCATGAGCGTGGCCGCATGTTCCGCGCATTCGCCGATCAGACAAAAAGCGACCGCATTGCCCTTGCCGCCTGCATCGAAACCTCTCGCGTTCTGGTGACCCGCGAAGAAGCGGCAAAGATCGACATTCCGACGCTGATCGCCGTTGGCACCAAGGATGATATTGCCGGTTCAGGCCAGGAGCTTGCGGAATTGATGCCGAATGCGAAAGCGATCGATATTCCCGGACGCGACCACATGCTGGCCGTTGGCGACCGTGTGTTCAAGGCAGCCGTGCTGGAGTTTTATCGCGAGATCAACGCCTGAGCGGGATCAAGACAATTCCATCCAAAACTCTGTCAGAAAAACTGATGCTTTCGCGTCTTTAACCGCGTTGGTAAATCACCATTTCTAGGCAACAGTTTTTTCTGTATAAGAACGGCACGAAATCGAGGGAGACCAGTTATGGTCGCACGCACAGAGGCACGCCAGCAGGAGCACCTTTCCGTGGTTGATCCCATCTGGGGAAGTCTACAAAACGAAGCACGTGCGGCAGCAGCGCAGGATCCGCTGCTCTCGGCCTTTTTCTATTCCACAATTTTGAACCACCATTCCCTTGAAGCCTGCGTCACCTATCGCATTTGCGAGTTGCTGGACCACCGCGACATGCAGGCCGTGCTGCTGCGCCAGACATTTGAGGAAATGCTGGAAGACTGGCCGGAATGGGGCTCCATTCTGCGCGTGGATATTCAGGCGGTTTATGACCGCGACCCCGCCTGCACCCGTTTTCTGGAGCCTGTGCTTTATTTCAAGGGCTTTCAGGCCATTCAAACGCACCGGCTGGCGCATTGGCTGTGGCAGAAGGGACGCCGCGATTTTGCGCTCTATCTGCAAAGCCGTGCCTCCAGCGTTTTCCAGACCGATATCAACCCTGCGGCCCGCATCGGCAAGGGTATGTTCCTCGACCACGCCACAGGCCTCGTCGTCGGTGAAACCGCTGTCATTGGCGATAATGTCTCTATTCTGCATGGCGTCACCCTTGGTGGCACCGGCAAGGAAGGCGCAGACCGCCACCCCAAGATCAGCAGCGGCGTTCTGATTGGTGCGGGGGCGAAAATCCTTGGCAATATCGAAATCGGCGCATGCTCGCGCATTGCCGCAGGCTCCGTGGTTCTCAAGCCAGTGCCGCCCAATGCAACCGTTGCCGGTGTGCCTGCTCGTGTGGTGGGCGAAGCCGGATGCAGCGAGCCATCGCGCATCATGGATCAGATCGTCGGGGCGGATATCTAGGCTTTCGGAGCTGTGCGTTTTTACAGCTCCACTTTACTTTCGCCTTTAAGCCATGCCAAAAGCGGCGCAACGTGAACCGCACAGGAGAACAGTGGTGAAAGCCGAAGAAATCAAAAAGCTCGACGCCTATTTCAAGCGTACCTTCAATGAAAACATGGTTGTGAAGGCCCGCCCACGCAAGGACGATTCGGCCGAAGTTTATGCTGGCGAAGAATTCCTTGGCGTCGTCTATATCGATGACGAAGACGGCGACCGCTCTTACAATTTCTCGATGGCTATCCTGGACGTCGATCTATAATCGCCACCCGGCGATGCCCTTATCACCATACGGTGATATCCAGTTTCAAGCCGCCCGCGACGAGATGTCTGCGGGCGGTTTTGTTTTTGGAATGGGCTGCAAATATTTTGCAAAAACCGCGGAACCAGTTTCTGGATTGCCCGTTATTCCCACGTCCCCCGATGAGGCGTGGGGTTACAATGTGGGAACGCCCCCTGTACCCCGATGTAATCCCACGCTTCCCCCTCTCCCATTTCATTGTGACAACGATTTACGCCGCATCATCTTAATGTTGCGCGGGTTTTCCACAGCCTTGCTGCATGCTGGAACAAAAAATGTCATCGAAATGCAAAAAAATGAAAATAGGCGCTTGCGGAGGATCCAGTGCCTGACTATAAGGGCGCCACACAAGGTATGCGCCCTTCGTCTATCGGTTAGGACGTCAGATTTTCATTCTGAAAAGAGGGGTTCGACTCCCCTAGGGCGTACCACTTCCCCAATGATTTCACTGCAATAGAAGCGTCAGTTAAAGCTGTTTGTAATGGCTTCCGGCTGAAGACTTTGTCTGCGTCGTGCGCTGTTTAAGGCGCGAGAGCGGCGTCCAGAACGCGCAGCTGTACTCTCTTCTGTCCCTGCCATTGATCTGCGCCCAGCGTGCCCGCGACGTGGATCTGGCGTCCCCGGGCGTTCATCAGCATTTGGCCGAGAGGTGCGTCTGCGGCACGGAATGCGATGCCATCCAGCCGGGAGCCATCCATGGCCTCAAGCGTGATCTTGACGTGGGACGTGCCGACGATACGCACATCGCGCAGGCGATGGGCGGGCACGGCGAAGATGGGTTGAGAGTGGCCGGAGCCAAAAGGGCCTGCCTGCTCCATCTGCTCCACCAGTTCCAACGTGGCGCCGGATGCGCCGATCGCACCATCGATCTTCAGCACGCTGTTCTCGACCAATTGGAAGACCGTCTTTTGCGCCGCTTCTTCGAAGAAGGTTCTCAGGCGACCCAGATTGGCGCGCTCTACCGTCAGACCAGCCGCCATGGCGTGACCACCACCCTTGACCAGCAGACCGGCATCGACAGCGTTGCGCACCATCTTGCCCATATCGAAGCCATTGATGGAGCGCCCGGAGCCTGTGCCCTTACCCTGCGAGTCAAACGCGATGGCGAAGGCCGGGCGGCGAAAGCGGTCTTTCAGCCGTGAGGCCAGCAGGCCGACGATGCCGGGGTGCCAGTTTTCCCGCGCCGTAACGATCACGCCAGCGCCAGTGCCGTCGCCATATTCATAGAGAGCCTCAGCCTCCGCCTCGCCCAGCATGGCAGCCTCCATGGCCTGACGTTCACGGTTCAACTCATCCAGCTTTTCCGCAATGATTTCGGCTTGCGATTCGTCATCCAGCGTCAGCAGACGGCTGCCGAGCGCCGCATCGCCAATGCGGCCCCCGGCATTGATGCGCGGGCCGACGAGAAAGCCGAAGTGATAGGGCGTGACAGGCCCGCCGAGGCCAGCCTTTTTGAACAGGGCGGCAAGGCCTGCATTCTTCATGTGGCGCGCGGCGATGAGGCCTTTCACCACATAGGCGCGGTTAAGCCCCTTGAGAGGCACCACATCGCACACGGTGGCAAGCGCCACGATATCCAGAAGCGACAGAAGATCGAGCGTATAGGCGCGGCTATCGCGCGCGTCCTTCAATACGCGCAGCGTGGCGACCAGCACCAGAAACACGACGCCCGCCGCGCAGAGATGCCCCTGCCCCGAAAGGTCATCCTCCCGGTTCGGATTGACCAGCGCCACGGCTGGCGGCAGTTCGGTTCCGACCTGGTGGTGATCGATGACGACAACATCGGTTTTGGCATCGCGCGCAGCGGCGAGGGACTCGTGGCTTGTGGAGCCACAGTCGACCGTAATGATGAGTGAGTTGCCATTGGCGGCAAGCTGCTGCATGGCAGCGGGGTTGGGGCCGTATCCTTCAAAGATACGGTCAGGAATGTAAATTTCGGGCTCCAGCCCAAAATGGTGTAGGAAGCGGAACATCAAAGCAGACGACGAGGCGCCGTCCACGTCATAATCGCCGAATATAGCAACCTTTTCCTGTCGTTTGATGGCGGTGGCAATGCGTGTCGCTGCCTTTTCGCAATCCGTCAGCGTCAGCGGATCGGGCATGAGCGAGCGGATGGTGGGGTCCAGAAAGGCCAACGCGTCATCGACGCCAACGCCGCGGCCTGCCAGTACACGGGCAACCAACTCGGGAATGGCGTGGACCTGCGACATGGCCAGAGCACGGTTTTGCCCGGCCTGATCCAGCCGCGACATCCACTTCTGCTCCGTTGCCGACCGATCCACCCCGAGAAAGGCTCTCGGCACAGCATCGACCGGTTCATTCATTGCCATTCGTCAGCTACCCATCCAGCCAGATTGTTCTGACCAAGGGGCTAAAGGCCGAACCGGGCTTTTTCAAGCACAAATCTCTTATCCGCCCGGCTTACCACATCGGCAGGAAGATGAAGGCGGCAAAAGCCGCTGAAATGGCAGCGATCAAGCACGGCAAGCGCCAGTCCCGCCCCTGCCCGTCCATCTCGAATTCCAGACTGCGGAGATTGTCGTTCGCCCCCGCCTTACGCAATCTATGATCGGGATCCGGGCGAACGGAATTGTCTTCCTTGAACAATATTGATGATTTCACGGCCACGCCTCCCAACGTTTTGTGAACATGCGGCATCTTACCACCACACAGCGCTTTTGTACAAAGATTCGATTTTCAAAAATCCCCTGAACACACGTCAGCATTCACGCGGCGCGCTGGCGCCCGTGGCATGTTCGTTCGGCCCAGAGAGCGCACGCAAATGCTGTTGTGTCTCTGGTATGGTTCATTCTGTGGCTGCGCATTTGCGTGGCCCTTAGCGTCGAAACGTCTTAGGCCAGCAGCCGAGCCGTGAATGGTCCCGGCTGTTGCCCCAACTCGTCATCCATCAAGCCCCTGCCGCCGCTCCACCGTGAATGGTTGAGGTGGCGACCAAGGCCTGCCGTCTTGGCAGCATCGAGCCTTGCCCGCACGTTCCGGGTCAAAACCAACACCGCCTGCTCCCTGTCCGCAATGTCTCGCGATACACTGCCGTCAGGGACGCGGATGGATTTTAGGCATGGGTGTTAGGGACATTGAGAAAAGAATTTTATTTTTTTGAGCAGACTGGGAAATGGCGAGCGAAGCAAGGCTTCGATTATAGCCTTTCCCCGTTCTTGATACGGTAGGTCGGCGTGTACATCGTTACCAACTCTTCCGCAGCAGTGGGGTGAACCGCCATTGTCGCGTCGAAGTCGTCCTTGGTGCAACCGGCCTTTAGCGTGATGCCAAGAAGCTGCGCCATTTCGCCCGCATCATGCCCGAGGATGTGGGCACCGACGACCTTGCGGTCTGCCGCATTGACGATGAGCTTCATGATCATCTTTTCAGAGCGACCAGAAAGCGTCGCTTTCATGGGGCGGAACTGGGCACGGTAAACCTCAATTTCCTCAAACTTGGCGGACGCCTCTTCCTCGGAAATTCCCACAGTGCCGATTTCCGGCTGAGAGAAAACGGCGGTCGCGATGAGGTGGTGGTCAGGCTTGGTGGGGTTGTTCTTGAACTCGGTTTCGATGAAGCACATGGCTTCGTGGATCGCCACAGGCGTCAGCTGTACCCGGTCAGTGACATCACCAAGTGCGAAGATGCTGGGGACATTGGTGCGCGAATAATCGTCGACGATAATGGCCCCTCGTTCGTTGACCGCAACACCAGCATTTTCGAGACCGAGGCCATTTGTGTTTGGATCACGACCAAGGGCCAGCATGACCTGACCAACGGCCAATGTGTGGCCCTGCTTGGTGCGGGCAATCAAACCACCGGCTTCATCCTTGCTGACTTCCTGGATAATGTCTTCCAGAATGATGCGGATGCCCTTCTCGACCATGGCCGCATGCAGGCCAGCACGCATGTCATTATCGAAGCGCGAGAGGATTTCCTTGCCACGATAAATCAGGGTCGTTTCGACACCGAGTCCGTGGAAAATATTGGCAAACTCCACCGCGATGTAACCACCACCGGCAATCAGAATGGACTTGGGCAACTCATCCAGATCAAACGCCTCATTGGAGGAAATCGTCAACTCATGGCCGGGTAGCGAAGCATGCGGGTTCGGCGTTCCACCAACGGCAATCACGATACGCTCCGCCGTAACCGTGTGGCCAGTTTTCGTCAGCTTGACGGTGTGCGCATCAACAAGCTCGGCGCGGCTGTCGAAAATTTCGGCCTTGGCGTTCTCAAGACCCTTTCGATAGAGGCCTTCCAGGCGCGTGATTTCCTTGTCCTTGGCCGCAATCAGCTTTTTCCAGTCGAACGAGCTTTCGCCGACAGTCCAGCCAAAGCCCTCGGCATCTTCAAAATGTTCTCGGAATTGCGAGGCATAAACGAACAGCTTCTTCGGCACGCAACCACGGATGACGCATGTTCCGCCGTAGCGGTACTCTTCCGCAATACCGACTCGTTTGCCGAGGGACGCAGCCACACGGGCGCTGCGCACGCCGCCGGAACCACCGCCAATAACGAAGAGATCATAATCGTAAGATGTCATGCCAGAGCCTCTGATGGGAAGGACGACCTTGGTCATCCCCGATACAGTCATATAGGTGGCGCATGACATAAATGAAAAGCCCGGAGTTTAATCCGGGCTTTGAAATATTCTCAAACCTGTTTGAAAAAGATCAGGGCTTTGGCTTGGCAGCTGGTGCCGGCGCAGCGGTTGCGCCTGGTGCGCCACCAACATTGGCACCATTGGCAGGAAGCGGCTGAAGATCAGCGCCAGCAACCTTCTGAAGTTCTGCCATGCTGGACGTGTTGAGATCGCGGTTGATACCAGCTGCCCAGATGTCAGCGGCCTTCATCAATTCGCGTGTGGCAATAGGGCCGTCTTTCAGCAACTTCTTGCCAGCTTCACTGCCGTAGAAAGTCGAGATCGCTTTCAGCTCATCGAGCGAGAATGCGCGCGCGTAAGTCAAAGCTGCTTCGCGCTCCAGATCGGCACGACGCGATGCGAGTTCAAGCGCCTTGGCGTCTACGGTCGCGGTAATCGCGTCTTCAACATTTGGCGAAGCCTGAATGAGCTCAGACTTCAGGCGTTCTGCAAGGCCCGGAAGAATATCGTCAAACCGGTCTGTTACGCCCAGCGTGCTGATTGCCTGCTTTGCAGCAGCAATATGCGCTTCGGAAATTTCCTGCGCACGAACGGCGGTGCCGAACACGATGCCGGAAATGAAGATCGAAGCAGCGGCAGCTTTGCCCAGTCCCGCAAGGTTGATCATGAAATCTCTCGCTCCTGTTATAGTTTCGCCTGCATTACGCGGGCGCCATCCGGCCCGGCGATAATGGCAAGCGATGCCAGATTAATGAAAAGTCCGTGCTCGACAACACCCGGTATGGCGTTCAGCTCGCGTGCCAGTGCTTCTGCATCAGGAATACGGCCAAAAGATGCGTCGAAAATGAGGTGGCCACCGTCTGTTGTGAAGGGGCCATCCTCCAGCGAACGCAGCTTCAAATCGCCTGTCAGGCCGAGTTTTGAAGCCACATTCTCAATAGCTATGCAGGTCGCAACCTGCCCGAAAATATTGATCTCGATAGGCAGTGGAAAAGCGCCAAGCGTCTCCACAACCTTTGTCTGATCGGCAATCACGATCATGCGAGATGAAGATGCCGCAACGATTTTTTCGCGCAGCAAGGCACCGCCGCCGCCCTTGATGAGTCGCAGGCCGTGATCGACCTCGTCGGCACCATCAATGGTCAGATCCAGTTCTGGAAGCTCGTCCAGCGATTTCAAGGGAACGCCGAGCTCCACACACAGACGTGCGGTGCGTTCGGATGTTGGAACGCCTTGAACTTTCAGGCCGTTGGACACTTTTTCGGCCAGAAGCCTCACGAATTCTTCTGCCGTGGAGCCCGTTCCAATCCCAAGACGCATACCGTCTTCGACGTAGGACAACGCCGCTTCTGCGGCCTTGATCTTCATTTGGCGGGCATCCATGCGGCTGCAAACTCCATGTCGTGGATCGATGAACGTGGAGAACCTGCCACAGGATACCCACGCTGGCGTGCTGTTTACACGGGTCGAATAACAAACGAAAGCCCTTGCAAGGGATACGCGCAACGATTCAAAGGTTTCATTGCAAAACGCAAGAACGATGCTTAGCCTTGGTGGCACGACACACCGCACACCAAGAGGCATGCCTTGACTTCCACTCTCGTGATATTCGATCTCGACGGAACACTTGTCGAAACCGCCCCCGACCTCATCGACAGCCTGAATTACGCGATTGCCGCCGCCGGTCTCGCGCCAACGACCTATGATGACCTCAAGCACCTCGTTGGTCACGGCGCGCGCGTCATGATCAAGCGGGCTTTTGCGCTGCGCGACAGGGAACTGCCCGACAACGAGCTGGAGCCGCTCTATGAGCGCTTTCTCTCCCACTATCTCGAACAGATGCCTGGTCAGAGCGTGCCTTACCCCGGCATTGTTGCGGCGCTCGACAGGCTGAAAGACGCAGGCTTCACCCTCGCCGTCTGCACCAACAAGACCACTGCGCTTGCTATACCGCTTCTGGAGAAACTGGGCCTTAGCCACTATTTCGCAGCCACGACCTGCGGCGATACATTTGAATGGCGCAAGCCGGATGCGCGCCACATTCTGGGTACGATCAAAAAAGCAGGCGGAGAACTCACACGCAGCGTGATGGTTGGCGACAGCCTGAACGACATCGCCTCGGCCAAGAACGCCCAGATACCATCGGTCGGCGTCACATTTGGTTACACGGATGTGCCAATGGCCGAGCTTGGACCAGACGTGGTCATTGACAGCTATGGCGAACTTGATGCGGCGCTGATCGAGCGCCTGATCAAACAGCGGGCAGCAGCAACAGTCTAAGGTGCAGGCCACCCCGCCCGTCATCCCGCATTCTGCGAGGTGACGGCACTTTCCCAAAACCGCGCATAAAAAAAGCCGCCTCGAAAGGCGGCTTTTTCAATGGATGCTACACGCAGATTAACGCGAGTAGAATTCGACCACTAGGTGTGGTTCCATGACGACAGCGTAAGGAACATCAGCAAGAGCAGGAACGCGAACGAATGTCGCAACCATCTTGTTGTGATCAACTTCAACGTAGTCAGGAACGTCACGCTCTGCGAGAGCAACAGCTTCCAGAACCGTCACCAGCTGCTTGGACTTCTGGCGAACTTCGATAACGTCGCCTGGCTTGCAGCGGTAAGAACCGATGTTGACGCGAACGCCGTTAACCGTGACGTGGCCATGGTTTACGAACTGGCGAGCAGCAAAAACAGTCGGAACGAACTTTGCGCGGTATACGATCGCGTCCAGACGGGACTCGAGCAGACCGATCAGGTTCTCGGATGTGTCACCCTTGCGACGGTTAGCTTCGTCATAGGTTGCACGGAACTGCTTTTCACGGACTTCACCGTAGTAGCCCTTGAGCTTCTGCTTGGCGCGCAGCTGCGTGCCGAAGTCGCTCATCTTGCCCTTACGGCGCTGACCGTGCTGGCCTGGGCCGTATTCGCGGCGGTTTACTGGGGACTTAGGACGACCCCAGATATTTTCGCCCATGCGGCGGTCAATTTTATACTTAGACGATTCGCGCTTGCTCATCGTATTTCCTTTCAGAATGTTACACCGGTTTGTTACCAAACCGGATCAAGGAAACACGCCCTCCTCTGAGGTCCTGTTTTAGGACCTCTGACAGGTTTCTCACATTTGCGAATGGAGAAGCCACGGGACATGTCGGTGATGTCGATTGCCGAACGACAACTTTCGAGCTGCAAGGCAATCAACAGATAACACCGAGCATTGCTGCCCGGTGTTGTGCGGCTTCTATGGTTCCTTCATAAATATGTCAATGAGAAAAAAGTTTGACGCCCCTCTTGAAACAGGATTTCGCCACATTATTTTCTCGTTCGTGATCAAGACTCGGGCCCCTCTGGCGTATTACCGGACAATACGCGATGTCGAGTCTCTTGAGGGTGGGGCCACGTCTAAATATTGCTCACGCGTCCCCATCTGAAAAGCCAACCTCGTCCGGCCAAAGGTTGACTGATGGAATTTCTCTTCGCTGATTTTCTCGGCACCCCCACCTGGATGTGGGCTGTCTTTATTTCTCTCGTATTAGGTCTTCTCGCCCTTGATCTGGGCGTCTTGCACAAGAACTCCAAAGAAATCGGCATTCGTGAAAGCATGCTGATGTCCACCTTCTATATCGGTATCGGCTTGGCCTTCGGCGGCTGGATCTGGTATCAATCCGGCCAGCAACTGGCTTTGGAATATGTGACAGGCTTTGTCGTTGAAAAAAGCCTGGCGATGGACAACATCTTCATCATCGCCATGATCTTCTCCTATTTTGCCATCCCTCGCCAGTACCAGCACCGCGTGTTGCTCTGGGGTATTCTGGGCGTGATCGTTTTGCGCGGTATCATGATTGCCGCTGGTGCAGCCATCGTCGAAAACTTCCACTGGGTGCTTTATATCTTCGCGGCGTTTCTGGTCTTTACCGGCCTCAAGATGCTGTTCTCGTCAGATCATGATGCGAACGATATCGGCAACAACAAGATCCTGAAGTTCCTGCGCAAGCACCTGCCCGTGACCAATGCACTGCACGGTGAAAAATTCATCGTCAAGGAAGTCGATGAGAAGACGGGCAAGCTGAAGACCTTTGTAACGCCGCTGTTCCTCGCGCTGATCATGGTCGAAATTGCCGACCTTATCTTCGCGGTTGATTCGATCCCGGCGATCTTCGCGATCACCACCGATCCCTTCATCGTCTACACATCGAACATCTTCGCGATCCTTGGCCTTCGCGCTCTCTACTTCGCGCTGGCTGCCCTCATCCACCGCTTTGCATATCTGAAATATGCGCTGGCTGCGGTTCTGGTCTTCGTCGGTTCCAAGATCTTTGTGGCTGACATGCTCGGCATTGCCAAGATCCCGCCGACAGTATCGCTCGGCGTGACAGTCGCGATCCTTGCGACCGGCATCATCGGCTCTCTGTGGGCAACCCGCAATGAAACGAAAGCTGTAGAATAATGACAGATGTGGAGGCGGCGAAAGCCGCCTTCATGCTTTACTCAGCCGCTAGCTTCGAGATTTCATCAGCCGCATCCGCATCTCCGGGTGCGGTTTTTGCGTCGAGGTCGGGGAAGGCGACGATGCGCTTACCGGAGAAATCCGCATGCACGACAACCAGTTCCTTCTCCTCGAAATAGCCGAGCAGCATACGGGCGCGACGCGCGGAATGCGTGCCATAGGCGCGCGCGATGCGGGCATCTGAAGGGCATGGCTCTTCGTTGAGAGCGGCCTTGACCAGCAACAGGAAAACACCCTGCAAATCGTCTGAAACGTTCTTGGAGAGCGCGAGTGCCTTTTCCCAATCCTCGCTTGCCGCCATCTCCGCATCCACGCCGGAGCGGGTGATGGCCACCTGACGGCGGAACTCGGAAAGCGCCATGGGTGTGCCAGGAATGCGCCGCATGCGGGCGCGCACCAGAAACTCCTGATAGAGAACCGCATCGGTGCGATAGGCCGATTGCGGATCGTCCATGATTTCCGATAGCACCGCAGAAATCTTATCTTCGCGCTCTTCTGGCGACATTTCCGGCTGGCTGCTGCGCTGTGTCGGCTGCTGCGGCTCCGGGCCGCCAATGGCTGGTGTGGAACGGGCAAGCTCTGCCAGAATATCGGTCGTTGGGCGCGGTGCCGGCGGGGTACGGCGCACCGGCGCGCGGGTGAATTCCTCAGGGTCGGGCGTGAAGATCAGGTCTTCCACATCCTGCGGCGAGTCGGGCAGCGGCATGAGCTTCGGCGACGACGAGCGCGCCGAGGTTTCCACGGCACCAATGATGATCGGCAAGGGACGACGCGACAGCGCGGGGCCGAGCGCCACGAAATTTCCGCGCTGCAGATCGCGGAACATTTCCGCCTGACGGCGATCCATGCCCAGCAGATCGGCTGCACGCGCCATATCGATATCGAGGAACGTACGGCCCATCAGAAAGTTCGACGCTTCAGCTGCGACGTTCTTGGCAAGCTTTGCCAGACGCTGCGTGGCAATAACGCCGGCCAGGCCACGTTTACGGCCACGGCACATCAGGTTCGTCATAGCACCGAGCGACATTTTGCGGGCGTCTTCCGTCACCTCACCAGCAACGGAGGGGGCAAACATCTGCGCCTCATCCACCACCACAAGGACAGGATACCAGAACTCGCGGTCAGCGTCGAAAAGCCCGTTCAGGAAGGCAGCGGCGGCGCGCATCTGCTGCTCGACATCCAAGCCTTCCAGCGTCAGAACGCAGGACACCCGGTGCTGGCGAATACGGTTCGCAATGCCGGAAAGTTCGCCTTCCGTGCGCTCACCATCAACCACCACATGGCCGAACTTATCGGCCAGCGTAACGAAATCGCCTTCGGGATCGATGATGACCTGTTGCACCCAGGGAGCGGATTGCTCCAGCAAACGGCGGAGCAGATGGGATTTCCCTGAGCCGGAGTTGCCCTGCACCAGCAAGCGTGTGGCGAGCAATTCCTCAATATCGAGCTTGGCTGACTGCCCGCCCGATAGCGTTCCCATGTCGATACCGACCTGCAATTTGACAATTCCCTGCACTGCGAAAGGATGACGTGCCGACGATGCGCCGCGCGAACCTTCTCTTTACCAAATATTTCGACAAATGCGCCCGCGCATCGAGACAATGCACAGGGAATATCGCAAACGCCATATCAGCCACGCCCCAATGAAATGCGGCGTCCAAACACGTTGAGCGCAAGTCCTGCGACCACGAGCGCGCTGCCGATTATCTCCAGCAACGTGATCTCCTCGTCGAAAGCATAATACGCACCGATGAAGCCGACAATTGGCACGAGAAGTGAAAATGGCGCAACGGTTCCCGCTGGATAGCGAAGCAGAAGAAAGCTCCATATCCCTGCGCCAACGATTGTCGCGCCATAAGCCATATAGGCGACGACAAGAACTGTCATGAGATTTGCCGTTGCCATGCCCGCCGCGATGGCCTGCGGACCTTCCAGAAGAAGTGAAAGGACAATGAGGGGCAGCACCGGCACAAGGCTGGTCCAGGCCACGAAGGAAATCGCGTTGACCCGGCCAACCTTGCGGTTGACAATATTGCCGATTGCCCAGCTGAAGGCCGCGCCGACACACATCAACAGTGGCACCATGGCACTGATGTTCAGCCGCTCCAGCCCGATGACGGCCAGACCGCTAAACGCAATAACGGCCCCTGCCACATGGGATTTCAGCGAAATTTCACCCAGCAGCGTGACCGCCAGCGCCATGGTAAAAAAGGCTTGCGACTGCATGACCAGTGAAGCCAGCCCCGCAGGCAGGCCCCATTTGATGGCCGTGTATAAAAGCCCGAACTGCGCGCAGCCCATGACCATGCCGTAGACCACCATATGCTGCCACGGCACTTTGGGGCGCGGCAGAAAGAAGATGAGTGGGACAGCGGCGAAAAAGTACCGCAACGCCGTCAGAAACAAGGGCGGCATATTCATGACGCCGACCTTGATGACAACGAAGTTGAAGCCCCACAAAAACACAGTGATGAGGGCGAGAAATATGTGCGGCACTGCCATGTGAATTCCAATCGGTGCCGCAGGAAATCGCGGCGCTCTTAACCGACGGCCCGTTTCCAACCCATGGTCAACACACCAGCCCCGATCAACAGGCTGCCGCCCGTACGGTTGACGATACGTTGAACATTTGGCTTGCGAATGGAGTTGCGGGCCGCACTTGCCAGCAACCCATAAAGAGCCGCGTTGCAGGTGGCAAGCACAAGGAATGTAACCTCAAAGATCATGACCTGTGGCCAGACGGGCAAAGATGGCGTGAGAAACTGCGGCAGGAACGCCACGAAAAAGATGATGCTCTTGGGATTGAGCGCCGTTACGACATAGGTATGCAGGAATATCTTGAGCGGACGTTCCCTTCCCTTTGTCTGCTCTTCCCCTGCGCCCTCGCCGCTCACCGGCGCCCGCCAGATCTTGATACCAAGATAAATGAGATAGGCGGCCCCCACCCATTTGAGACCAGTAAACAGCGCGGCGGATGTCGCAAGCAGCGCACCCAGCCCCAGCATCGACGCCGTCATCGCCGTAAAATCTCCGAGCGCCACGCCAGCAACGGTGGCAGAACTCGCCTTCCGCCCATGGCCCAGCGCATAGGAAATGACCAGCAGAATTGTAGGTCCGGGAATGGCGAGCATAATGGCGGATGCGGCAACAAAGGCCAGCCAGTTCTCAATCGGCATAATCATGTCTCCCTTGGCAATGATAACGGAAAGCAAGCCACCAAGCTGAAACAAGATCAAGGAAAATTGCAATCACGGGAAGCTCAAGCTTGCCCGTCGCGCAGCGCGAGCGCCATCAGGACGTCGTCATAATAGGTCTGCCCGACTTTGCGCGCACGTGGCTCGTATCCATATTGCTCGAAACCTAGCTTCCTATAGAGCCCGCATGCACCAACATTCGATGCCTCCACGACGAGGTTGACCTGTTCAACAATTGACCGTGCATAGTCCAGAACGTGTTGAACAAGCGCTGCACCGACGCCCGATCCGCGCATTTCCGGCCGCACATACATCCCGACAATCAACCCTTTGTGCTTCGTTTTTGAGGCTGCTGAGAGTCGGATGCCAACGGCACCAAGCATGATTTTCGTATCCGTTTGGCGGGCGGCAAAAACATGCTGCTGTTCCAAACGGTGCGCGAAGTCGTCTACCGATAACAGGGACTCATCTTCCCAAGACGCACCAAAGGCTTCGGGATGCGCCGCAAGGCCCTCCAGTCGAAGATCGCGATAATCTTGGGCGTCAAATGCTGACAACTTTTGTATTGCAAAGGGCATTACCAATCTCCGTTATTTCCGCGCTGCGATGTGAAAACCTTCCCGGCAGCATCGCCGCCGAGAAGGTGGCCGTCTCAAAAGCGCGGGGCCCAGGGGGGTATCAGTGGCGGCGCTTGCCGTTCTTTGATAACCGGCAGGCCGATGTCACGCCGCATATGGTCAGACAAATGCGTGACTTGAGCCCGCGTCTGGTGACGCTTCCATGCAACGACGAGCATGGCTCTTAATGTTACCCAGACGCCAAAATGGCTGAACAGCTCATCAACAGCGGTCGAAACATTAGTTACACGTATAGATTGCTCATTGGACATAAGAATCCGTCCCGGCGCGTTTCAGCAACCAGGCCCTTTCGTGATGGGAAAAATGCGCAAAAGGAATCGGACGTGCAAAATGCGACGACACGATAAGTCTGCGGTTGTTAGGTGTTGGAATGCCCAGAGGCAGAGAAAGGCTGCGTCAGCAGACCTTTATCGGAAAGATACCACGGTAATTGCGGTAAGAACCGGCATCATCCGACGTGCTACGCCAGCGAGGCGATGGTTCGTAAATGTCGTCATATAACGCCTCCTGAGTTTGAGTTGCGAGCTTGTAATTTTTGCCACAGCTTTTTTCACAAGGCAACAGCCTCAATCGAAAATTGCAACCGAAATCAAAATTGAAGCAAATATGCAACAGTTACTGTTGCGAGGCAGCGACCTTCAGACCAAAGCCCTGCATAAGGCGGCGCGTCGTGAAGTCGGGTTGGCCGGATGTAAAAATCGCAAAGTCGAAACCTTCGGGATGCTCGGCACCCTGCACCATTTCAACTTTTCGCCGCGCCTGTCGCGCAATGGCTTCGGCGGGATCCAGCCAGTCCACCGGCCATGGCGCCAACTTGCGAAAGACATTGGCCATGAATGGATAATGGGTGCAGGCCAGCACAACAATATCCGTGCGCGCACCTTTCTCCTCAACGAAGCAAGGCGATATTTCCGCCAGCACCGCGTCATCCGAAACAGGCTCTCCGCGTATCCATACTTCCGCCATGCGGGCGAGGTTTTCCGAGCCAACCAACCGGACATGGCATTGTGAGGCGAAAGACTGGATGAGATCACGCGTATAGGCGCGCTTCACTGTGCCGGGTGTTGCCAGAACCGAAACGAGGCCCGAACGTGTGCGCTCTGCCGCTGGCTTGATGGCGGGAACCGTGCCGACAAACGTCATTTCGGGAAATTTTTCACGAAGAGCCGCACCTGCAAGCGTAAACGCCGTATTGCAGGCAACAATGCAGATTTCCGGTTGGTGGGTCTCGATCAGCCATCCAAACAGAGAAAGCAGCCGCTCAGTCAACGCGCCCTCTTCCCACCCGCCATAGGGAAAACCGGCATCATCAGCAACATAGATGAAGCCGCGCTCCGGCATCAGAACTCTTGCTTCGCGCAAGACGGTCAAGCCGCCAATGCCGCTATCCAGAACGAGCACCGGCTTTGACCTAGGCGGCATGGGATCACGCGTCGTCGGCGCCATCTTCCCTCACGCTTTCCTCGGCATAGGGGCCATTGCTGCCCCTCGGCGTCTGGCGTCCATATTTATCGAATGTGCCGAAGACGCCGCGCAAAACGTTGATTTCCTGCGAAGAGAGCGCACGGCGAGACAAGACTGCCCGCAGATTTTCAATCATCCGCTGTCTCTTGCCTTCGGGACGGAAATATCCGCGGGCATCCAGGGCTTCTTCCATCTGCTCGAACAGGCCGTAAAGCTGCTCCTTCGTCGCCTGCTGCTGCTCCAGAGGCTCAAACAGCGTCTGGCTCAAATCCTCCATGCTGGACTTCATCCATTCATAGGACATGAGCAGTACGGCCTGCGCAATATTGAGCGAGGCAAAGGCTGGATTGACCGGAAACGTTACGATCTCATCAGCCAGCGCCACCTCTTCATTGGTCAGGCCCCAGCGCTCGCGACCAAACAGAATGCCGGTCTTTTCGCCGGATCTAAATTTCAAGCGCAGGGTTTCCGCCGCAACCACGGGCGCGCGCACCGGCTTGAAACCATAGCGCTCCCGCGCTGTCGTCGCATAGGTGAATTGCAGGTCGGCAGTCGCCTCTTCAATCGTATCGAAAACCCGCGTGTTATCGATGACATGGTCGGCTTTCGAGGCGGCAGAGCGAGCCTTCTCATTCGGCCAGCCATCCCTCGGGTTGACCAACCGCAACTCGGCCAGACCAAAATTGGCCATGGCGCGTGCCACCATGCCGATGTTTTCACCCAGCTGGGGTTCGACAAGAATGATCGCCGGACCCTCTGCCAGAAGCTCAAGCTCGCTGTTTGTACCTGCCATAGTCGCCTTCCAATATTTTGGCGTTTCACTGGCACAGATTTAAGGACAAATCAAAGGCACGAGCCGGGAAATGCGGCTTATTCACCCTTGATGATATTTGTCATTTCCTGAACGAGGGAATCACGACCATCATCGCCCACGCGATGGATATCGCTGATCACAGGCTTACCGTCTTCCTCGATCACATCGAAATCGACCTGATCGACGCTCGCCTTCATCTCGGCCTCATCCATGCAGGCCCACAGCTTGAACTTGACGTTCACGCTTGTGACGCCGTCTTTTCCGGGCGCGGGCGTGATGGCAACATCCTGCAACGGGCAGCCATCCTGCGAGTTGGTGACAACGTCGTAACCGAACGGGTCACCCTTTTCGCCACTCTCGACTTCGGAGGCGGGCTTCTTCGACGCTTCGCGGTATTGTTCAGCAAATGCCTTGCTGAACAGCGTGCTCAGCAGGTCCTCATCGAATATGTATTTCCAGTCTTGCGCTTCGCCCGACCAGTTCTTGACGGTAATATCCATCACCTTTTTCACAGGTTCTGTCGGGTCTGCGGCAATGGCGTGGGTGGAAAAGAGAATGGCAGCAGTGGTGAGCAGAAATTTCCGCATGATGATGTCCTGGAGCAAGGCTTACCCGACGTAAGCGAATCGGCAGACTTTAAATCGCCCGCGACTTTTAGCAACGCGTTTTGGTTGTCTCACACCCAAAAAAGGCATGCATATGGCTTTGCCTTCGACGCTCGCGATGCTATAGCGCCACGGGATATTTTTTGAATATCGCGCCCTCCCGGCGCATCATTCTCGAAGGTGAGGAATATATGACAAAGATCAAGGTAGCCAATCCGGTCGTCGATCTAGACGGCGACGAAATGACCCGTATCATCTGGCAGCTCATCAAGGACAAGCTGATCCTGCCGTACCTCGATCTCGACATCGAATACTACGATCTTTCGGTTGAAAACCGCGATGCTACCAACGACCAGGTAACGATTGATGCTGCTCACGCCATCAAGAAGCACGGCGTTGGCATCAAGTGCGCAACGATCACGCCAGACGAAGATCGCGTCAAGGAATTCAACCTCAAGCAGATGTGGAAGAGCCCGAACGGCACGATCCGCAACATTCTGGGCGGCGTTATTTTCCGCGAGCCCATCATCTGCAAGAACGTGCCGCGCCTCGTTCCAGGCTGGACAAAGCCAATCGTTGTTGGCCGTCACGCTTTCGGCGACCAGTACAAGGCAACTGACTTCAAATTCCCAGGTAAGGGCAAGCTGACGATCAAGTTCGTTGGTGAAGACGGCCAGGTTATTGAAAAAGACGTTTTCGATGCGCCAAGCGCTGGCGTGGCCATGGCCATGTACAACCTGGATGAGTCGATCCGCGAATTCGCACGCGCATCCATGAACTACGGCCTGATGCGCAAGTGGCCTGTTTACCTGTCCACGAAGAACACCATCCTCAAGGCCTATGACGGCCGCTTCAAGGATATCTTCGAAGAAATCTATCAGGTTGAATTCAAGGCGAAGTTCGCTGAAGTCGGCATCACCTATGAGCACCGCCTCATCGACGACATGGTCGCATCCGCGCTCAAGTGGTCCGGCGGTTATGTCTGGGCGTGCAAGAACTACGACGGCGACGTTCAGTCCGACACGGTTGCTCAGGGCTTCGGCTCTCTCGGCCTCATGACCTCGGTTCTCCTGTCGCCAGATGGCCGCACGGTTGAAGCCGAAGCTGCTCACGGCACAGTGACCCGTCACTACCGCCAGCACCAGAAGGGTCAGGAAACCTCGACCAACTCCATCGCGTCGATCTTCGCATGGAGCCGTGGTCTCGCTCACCGCGCCAAGCTGGATGACAATGCCGAACTGGCAAAGTTTGCTGCAACGCTGGAAACCGTCTGCGTCGATACTGTCGAAGCCGGTTACATGACAAAGGATCTGGCGCTGCTCATCGGCCCAGATCAGCCTTGGCTTTCCACAACGGCTTTCCTCGACAAGGTCGACGAAAACCTCAAGCTGGCCATGGCTGCCTAATTGGCCTTGCACAGACACTGACACTGAGAACCCGGCCACTGCGCCGGGTTTTCTTTTGAGTTAGAAAGATGCCAAGCCGCATCAACGTCGAATAGGGAGAAGACACCATGAGCGACCTCACACTCTACACCAACCCCATGTCTCGCGGGCGCATCGTGCGCTGGATGCTGGAAGAAGTTGGCGCGACATACAACACCGAATATCTGGATTATGCAGGCGCGATGAAATCGGATGCCTACAAGGCCATCAACCCGATGGGCAAGGTTCCGGCCATCAAGCATGGAAACACAGTGATTACCGAAACTGCGGCGATCTGCGCCTATCTCGCGGATGCATTTCCGCAGGCAAACCTTGCTCCGCCTATCGCGGAACGCGGCACATATTATCGCTGGTTTTTCTATGCGGCAGGTCCGCTGGAAATGTCTGTGACCACGAAATCCATGGGTTTTGAAATCGGGCCAGACAAGCAGCGCATGGCGGGTTGCGGTGCCTATAGCGATGTCATGGATACAATCGAAAAGGCGCTTGAAGCCAACCGCTATATTGCAGGTGATAAGTTCACCGCCGCCGACGTCTATATCGGCTCACAACTTAGCTGGGGGATGCAATTCGGGACGATCGAGAAACGTCAGCGCTTCGTGGATTATACCGCCAATCTGAAAGAGCGTGAAGCCTACAAGCGAGCAACGCAGATGGATGACGATGCACTGAAGGCACAGCAAGCGGCTGGCTGAACCGCCGACATTTAAAGAGAAATGGGGGAGCTAAGACGCAAGTCTTACCTCCCTTCCTCACCCTCGGGCTTGTCCCGAGGGTCTAACCACATTCGATCTTGCCACTCGTTTCCGAGGTGTCAGAGAACCACTTTACTCAGCCAGCCAGAGACGCTGATACAGCTTCAATCGCCGCATCTGCCTTGTCACCATCCGGGCCACCGGCCTGAGCCATGTCTGGACGACCGCCGCCGCCCTTGCCGCCGAGTGCAGCGGAGGCTGTGCGAACGAGGTCAACCGCGCTGAAGCGCGCTGTCAGGTCTTCGGTCACGGCTGCGACAGCGCTGGCCTTGCCGTCTTCGGAGACGGCAATCAGCAGGACGACGCCGGAGCTGAGACCAGACTTGGCTTCGTCAGCAAGGCTCTTCAGATCCTTCGCGTCAATGCCGGACAGGGTCTTGGCCAGGAACTTGACGCCACAGATATCCTTCACGTCACCAGCAGAGCCTTCAGAGGAGCCGCCACCCATTGCGAGCTTGCGACGGGCGTCATTCAGCTCACGCTCCATCTTCTTACGCTCATCGACAAGGCTTTCAACGCGCGCCAGCAATTCGGAAGGCTGAACCTTCAATGATGAGGCCAGAGCCTTCACACGCTCATCCTGCTCGGCAAGATAAGCCAGAGCGCCAGGACCGGTGACCGCTTCGATGCGGCGCACACCTGCACCCACTGCGCTTTCGCCCAGCACACGCACCAGACCGATCTGGCCGGTTGCGGAGACGTGAGTGCCGCCGCAAAGCTCGACGGAATATGGGCGGTTTGCCTTGGCACCATGGATGCCAGTGCCCATCGAGACGACGCGCACTTCATCACCGTATTTTTCACCGAACAGCGCCATAGCGCCTTCGGCAATGGCATCGTCAACGCTCATCAAGCGCGTGACGACAGGTGAGTTCTGCAGAATGATTTCATTGGCCATGTCTTCGACAATCTTCAACTCTTCAGCCGACATGGGCTTGGGATGAGAGACGTCGAAACGCAGGCGTTCTGGCGCAACCAGCGAGCCCTTCTGAGCCACATGGGTGCCAAGAACCTCGCGCAAAGCTTCGTGCAAAAGGTGCGTGGCCGAATGGTTGGCGCGCAGGCGCGACCGTCTGTCGTGATCGACAGTCAGTTGCACTTCATCACCAACCTTGATCCCGCCCTTGGAAACGGAACCGATATGCGCAAACAGGCCCTCGCCTTTCTTGTGCGTATCAGAAACGGAGAACGCGCCATCGTCGGACGAGATGATGCCGGTATCGCCCATCTGGCCGCCGGACTCACCGTAGAACGGTGTCTGGTTGACGACGATCTGAACGGTCTCACCCTCGGCAGCACTTTCCACCGACTTGCCATCCTTGACGATGGCCAGGACGACACCTTCTGCGGTCTCGGTGTCGTAACCGAGGAACTCGGTCGCGCCATGCTTTTCCTTGAGCTCGAACCAGACGGTTTCGGTCGCCTTGTCGCCGGAGCCCGTCCAGTGCGAACGTGCCTCAGCCCTCTGGCGCTCCATAGCGCCGGTAAAGCCTGATACATCCACGCCGATTTCACGCGCGCGCAGCGCATCCTGTGTCAAATCGAGCGGGAAGCCATAGGTGTCGTAAAGCTTGAAGGCCGTTTCGCCATCCAGCATATCGCCCTTATTCAAGGTTGATGTTGCATCAGACAGTAGCGAGAGGCCGCGTTCCAGCGTCTTGCGGAACCGGGTTTCTTCCAGCTTCAGCGTTTCGGAAATCAGCGCCTCGGCGCGAACCAACTCAGGATAGGCGCGGCCCATCTGCTGAACGAGCGCGGGCAACAGTTTCCAGATCAACGGCTCGCGTGAGCCAAGCAATTCGGCATGGCGCATAGCGCGACGCATGATGCGGCGCAGCACATAGCCGCGACCTTCATTCGACGGCAGGACGCCATCGGCAATCAGGAAGGCCGTCGAGCGAAGATGATCGGCAATGATGCGGTGGCTGGCGCGGTTATCGCCTTCCGCCGGAACGCCCGTGGCCTCAACCGATGCGGCAATCAGAGCCTTGAACAGATCCGTATCGTAATTGTCGTGCTTGCCCTGAAGAAGCGCAGAAATGCGCTCAAGACCCATGCCGGTGTCGATGGACGGACGCGGCAGGCTGATGCGCTCTTCCTTCGTTACCTGCTCATACTGCATGAAGACGAGATTCCAGATCTCGATGAAACGATCGCCGTCTTCATCTGCAGAACCGGGAGGGCCACCCCAGATATGATCGCCGTGGTCATAGAAGATTTCCGAGCAGGGACCGCAAGGACCGGTATCACCCATCGCCCAGAAGTTATCGCTTGTGGGAATGCGGATGATGCGATCATCGGAGAAACCGGCAATCTTCTTCCACAGATCAAAAGCTTCGTCGTCGGTATGATAGACCGTGACCAGCAGGCGGTTCTTGTCGATCCCAAATTCCTTGGTGATCAGGTTCCAGGCGTGCGTAATCGCCTCTTCCTTGAAATAGTCACCAAAGGAGAAGTTGCCGAGCATTTCAAAGAAGGTGTGATGGCGGGCGGTGTAGCCGACATTATCAAGATCGTTATGCTTGCCGCCGGCGCGAACGCATTTCTGCGATGATGCTGCCGTGGAATAGGGACGACTTTCCAATCCGGTAAAGACATTCTTGAACTGAACCATGCCTGCATTGGTAAACATCAATGTCGGGTCATTGCGCGGCACAAGCGGGCTGGATGGCACGATCTCGTGACCGTTCTTCTTGAAGTAGTCGAGGAAGGTCGACCGGATTTCATTTACACCGCTCATCAGAAGTCCTTCATTTCCACGCGATCCCGCGGCCATAGCATAAAAAACACTGGCTTTTATCGTCCGCCACACGGCCTGTCCAGCCAAACAGGGCAAGGACACAGCACAAATAAAGGCCGTGCGACACAATCGCACGACCTTTGATCTTCAAACATCAGAATATTGCCGAAAATTCTGTCCGGCAAAGCGCATCATGCGTCGGGATCAACCCCGTCAGCATCCGCTTCAGGTCCACCGTTCTGGAGGAACTTTTCAGCGATGAGACCAGCATTCTGGCGCAACGCCAGTTCGATCTCTTCGGCCACGGCGGGGTTTTCCTTGAGGAACGTCTTTGCGTTTTCACGCCCCTGCCCCAGACGCTGGCTCTTGTAGGAGAACCATGCACCGGCCTTTTCGACCAGACCAGCCTTCACGCCCAGATCGACAAGCTCGCCCGTCTTGGAAACGCCTTCGCCATACATAATGTCGAATTCGACCTGCTTGAAGGGAGGCGCCATCTTGTTCTTGACGACCTTAACGCGGGTCTGGTTGCCCACAACCTCTTCGCGGTCCTTGACGGCGCCAATGCGACGAATGTCGAGACGCACGGATGCGTAGAACTTCAACGCATTACCGCCAGTGGTCACCTCAGGTGAACCGTAGGAAATGCCGATCTTCATGCGGATCTGGTTGATGAAGATGACCATGGTCTTCGACTTCGAAATCGAGGCGGTCAGCTTGCGCAGCGCCTGGCTCATCAAACGAGCCTGAAGACCGGGAAGGCTGTCGCCCATTTCGCCTTCAATTTCCGCACGCGGCGTTAGCGCAGCAACGGAGTCGATGACAAGCACGTCGACCGCGCCGGAACGCACCAGCGTATCGGTAATTTCAAGCGCCTGCTCACCCGTATCGGGCTGAGAAATCAGCAAGTTGTGGAGATCGACACCGAGCTTGCGGGCATAGACCGGATCGAGCGCATGCTCGGCATCCACAAAGGCGCAAATTCCGCCCTTTTTCTGCGCTTCTGCAATTGTCTGCAAAGCGAGCGTCGTCTTACCCGAGCTTTCCGGCCCGTAAATTTCGATGATACGGCCCTTTGGCAGACCACCAATACCAAGCGCCACATCAAGGCTGAGCGAACCTGTGGAAACGGTCTCGACCTCGACGATACTTTCATTGGAACCGAGCTTCATAATCGATCCCTTGCCGAACGAACGTTCGATCTGGGAAAGCGCCGCCTCCAGTGCCTTGCTTTTATCCACTGCTTTGTCCTCTACAAGACGCAAAGAATTTTGTGCCATCTGGAAACCACCTTTAGGTTATTGAAGCCGCACAGGCAATGAAGCTCTCGATGGCCGTTTTGTACTTTATTTGTTCTCATCCCGCAATGGGGCATCATCATATTGAAATCAAATATGGATAAGTCCTTTGTTCTACATTTGTTTTTGTTTTCAAGCTGTGGAAAAACATTACCTTGCATCGTGGTTTCTAAGGCTCTCAAAAACCGAATCGATATGCATTTGACGGCTGACATGGGGAAAAACGGCAGTGAATAAATTACTCGTTCTCGGCGGCGCACATATTGACCGTCGAGGGATGATCCAGACGGAAACCGTGGTCGGAGCCAGCAACCCCGGCGCATGGATGGAGGAGGCTGGCGGCGGCGGTTTCAATGCAGCCCGCAACCTGTCGCGCCTCGGGTTCCAGGTCAGGATCATCGCGCCGCGGGGTGGCGATGCGAATGGCGAGACAGTCGCCGCGGCGGCAAGAGACGCTGGCGTCGAAGATACGCCGTTCACGTTTCTTGATCGCAGTACTCCAAGCTACACGGCCATCCTTGAGCGCGATGGAAATCTTGTTATCGCTATTGCAGATATGGAGCTCTACACGCTTTTCACCCCGCGACGCCTACGGGTGCGGGCCGTGCGCGAGGCCATCATGGCAAGCGATGCGATTCTTTGCGATGCCAACCTGCCGGAAGCCACTTTGCTGGCTTTGAGCGTGGCTGCGCGTGTCTGTGAGAAGCCTCTCGCGGCCATCGCCATATCGCCTGCGAAGGTTGTGAAGCTGAAGCCCGCTTTGCCCGATATCGACATTCTCTTTATGAATGAGGCAGAGGCGCGGGCATTGACCGGCGCTGATGTGGACGATGTGCGAGAATGGCCGGAACTTTTGAAATCGCTCGGCCTTCGCGGCGGCGTCATCACCAGCGGTGCGCGGCACGTCGTGGGTTTCAACGAAAGGGAAACGGCCATTCTGCACCCACCTCTTATTACCTCAGTACTAGATGTCACCGGTGCGGGAGATGCGATGGCCTCGGGTTATCTAGCCGCCATCAGGCAGGGGCACCCACCATCACAGGCGCTGCGCTGGGGTGCTGCGGCTGCGGCCATCACCGTGCAATCCCCTAGCGCAACAGCCCCGGAATTAAATCAGAACACGCTCGATGCCATGCTGGCCCTTGTGCCACCGGCTGAAATGGTATGAACAGACCGTTGAAATAGATCGGAAGAACCAATGACAAAATCCATTCCCCCGCTTTTGCCCATCGCTTATTCGACTGAGGTTGCCGCCGCCAAGCAGCGCGGCGCGCCTATTGTCGCCCTCGAATCAACCATCATCACCCACGGAATGCCTTATCCCGGCAATATCCAGATGGCTGAAAGCGTGGAACAGATCATCCGCGATCAGGGCGCCATTCCGGCAACCATCGCCGTCATTCACGGCACTTTGCATATCGGGCTCGAAAAAGAAGAGCTCGAAGCGCTCGCAAAGACAACGGATGCGATGAAAGTATCGCGTGCCGATATCGCTTTCGCCATCGCCGAGCGTCGCACAGGCGCAACGACTGTTGCCGCCACCATGATTGCCGCTGAACACGCAGGCATCAAGGTCTTCGCAACCGGCGGCATTGGCGGCGTACATCGCGGTGCTGAGACAAGCTTCGATATCTCCGCTGACCTGACCGAACTGGCACGAACCGGCGTTATCGTTGTTTGCGCCGGTGCCAAGGCAATCCTCGACATTCCAAAGACGCTTGAGGTGTTGGAAACGAATGGCGTTCCTGTCGTGACCTTCGGATCGACGGAGTTTCCGGCATTCTGGTCGAGGGCTTCTGGCCTTAAAAGCCCGCTCTCGCTGAACAGCCCGGCTGCTATCGCCAACTTCCAGACAACGCGCGAACAGCTCGGCATCGATGGCGGCATGCTCGTTGCCAACCCCGTGCCGGAAGAGGACGAAATTTCCCGCGAGGAGATGGAGATCTACATCACCCGCGCCCTTTCCCACGCAGAGGAAGACGAGATCGCTGGAAAGTCCGTTACTCCTTATCTGCTTTCGAAAATCTTCGAGATCACCGAAGGCCGCAGCCTGGACACCAATATCGCACTGGTGCGCAACAATGCCCGTCTGGCCGCAGAGATCGCTGTAGCGCTTTCTTAAGTCGTCAGAACTTGAAAAAACAAAGCCCGGAAACCTCTTGGTTTCCGGGCTTTTCTATTTACGGGCTCAGATTACTTCTGAGCGACAGGCTTCACCAGCGACGTGATGCGACGGATCGTTACGCGGCGGTTTTCCTGAGAAGCGCCGAGCGTCTGGACCTTGAGGAAGCGTTCGCCGTAACCCTGTGTTGCGAAGTTTTCCGGCGGGATGCCGTAGACGTCGGTCAGCACATTGGCAACGGAGGCGGCGCGCTCATCAGACAGAACGAGGTTGCTTTGGTCATCGCCCACAGCATCCGTATGACCTTCAATCAGGAAGGTCTCGGCGGGGTTCTTTTCAAGCACCTTGTTCATGGCATCCGCCACCTTGCGCAATGACTGCGCCTGGCTCATCGGAATTTCGGCACTGCCTGTTGCGAAGGTGATGGTATCCAGATCGATACGGCGCACCTTGTCGCGGATACGGGCAGAGTAACGCACTTCATCCATGGAATAGACGCGCTCTACAGGCTCGACCGGTGGCTGCTCTAGGAAGCGATAGTAGTCGCGGTCCGGCTCGCTTGATGTGTCGATGATGTAGTCTTCAACCGGAATCCGCAGTCGCATGGGTGGAAGATCCAGACCCGGGTCACGATACACATATTCGCGGTCTGGCTGGTCTACGAGCTCAGGCGCATAGAACAGTACATATTCACGACCACGGTCATCGATGCGCGAACGCTGGACGACATCGCCGTAACGGTTGCGGATCGTCACGACCTGACTTCCATCCCGACGCTCGACAGTTTCACGAACGCGACCTTCGGACAGGCGCTCGTAATATGGCTTGGCGCCATCACGAACGAAACGGTCATTATCATCGCCGCGCACAACGACTCGGTCGCCATACTGCAGGAACACACGGTCGCCCATGTCGCGATCACGGCCACCACTTGGCATATCGCGCGGCTGCCATTCACGCACGCCTTCGGGACGGTCATATTCCGGACGACGTTCTACGCGCTCACCCTGCATGGAGGTGATGGCCTGAATGACGATCTGTGCCGCATTGCTGTCACCACGACGGGACTGTGCTTCCGCGTCAGATGTCGGGACCTTGAAGTCACGAACGGCCTCACGCTCCTGACGACGCTGATCGCGTGACTGCTGGTTGCCAGAGCGTTCGGCTTCCTTGTCGCTATCCAGAACGGCTGCGCCCTTGTCGATAGGGAGAATAACCGTGTCGGCAGACTTCGAAGGATCCTTGGCAACGGCGCGAGCCTTGTCCAGCTCCTGCTTCGTCGATGGAGCGGCTTCCTGCTGAGGCGTCGCAATCTGTGCAGGAACAGGCTCACCCGCAGGTGCCTGACCGGTGGTCTGGCCATCCTGTGGTGCGGCTGGCGCTACAGGGATCGCTGGCTGCTCACCGCTCTGGGCACGCGGTGGGCGTTGCTGCTCAGATGGCTGCTGACCAGGGGCCGGGTTCGGCTGTTCACTTGGCGCAGGCGCTCTGCCGGGTGTCGGCGGCTCCTTTGGCACAGGTGCGGCCTTTGCATCGGGCTCTGGTGCGGCAGGCTTCTTGCCTGGGGTTGCAGATTCGGGTGTCGCTTCACTGGCCGCTGGGGCTTCCGCCTTCGGCGCGCGTGGACGCTCGCCTTCAGCTGCTGGCTGCTGGTCAGCTTTCGGGCGACGAGGACGCTCCTGCTGTTGTTCTGCTCCTGCCTCAGCTGGGGCTGCATCAGCTGGCGCGGCTGCATCAGGCTTTGCATCACGACGAGGACGCTCGGGCTTTGCTTCACCTTCGGCAGCGGGCTGCTGGTCTGGCTTGGCGCGGCGAGGACGTTCCTGCTGCTGCTCCGGTGCAGCCTGTTCGGCTGCGGCATCTGGCTTGGCTTCACGGCGTGGGCGCTGTGGCTCGGCACCGGCTTCTGGCGCAGCTTCGCGGCGAGGACGTGGTGGAGCGGCCTCGGCTGCCGGCTCAGGTGGCGCTTCACGCTTGGGCGCGGCTTCGCGCTTTGGTTCGGCTTCAGGCGCAGCCTCGCGGCGCGGCGCTTCTTCCTTTGGCTGCTCAGCCTTGGGCTGCTCTGGCTCGGCCTCTTTCGCTGGTGCGCGCTTTTTCGGCAGCTCTTCAGCTGGTGGTTCCGCCTGCGCCATCAACACACCCGTAACTGTGGCAGGTTCGACCTGACGGGATGTATAGTGTGCAGCGCTTTCGCCAGCAAAAGATGCCGCGATTGCGGGATCAATCGCTATTGCGAAAGACATCAGGGGAAAAACCACCCCGGTCAGCAGCTTGTTCTTCTTGAGCATTATAGTTCCTCACCTAGTGATGGTCTTGTATCGCGTGTATTGCAGCTTGCTAAAAACAGGCTGCACATGCAGGCGCTGAACAACGCCTGAACTTCAGGCTTGTTCCCATCATGGCGAAGGCGGGCTGTACCGGAAATGAACAGATTTAGGCCATTTCGTGAACTGAATGTGGCGTATCTCGCAATGCAAAACGATTAGGGTTGCATTTTAGATGAAGGGATAAGACTATCCGCCAAGCGCAGATTGCACTTGATACCTTCAACCAATTGCGCGAAACATTTACCGTCCAGAAAAAATAACAAGCTGGACGGAAGACACGCCGAAAGAGAGGATCGAAATGCGTATTTCCACCCGTCTGCTCGCTGCTGCATCGATTGCCGCGATGTCGCTTTTCTCCGGTGCCGCCATGGCGCAGGACAAGCTGGTCATCGGCACGGAAGGCGCCTACCCCCCGTTCAACGCTCTGCAAGCAGATGGCACGCTGACCGGTTTCGATATCGATATCGCCAAGGCGCTCTGCGTTGAAATGAAGACCGAGTGCACATTCGTGACCAACGACTGGGATGGAATCATCCCTGCTCTGCAGGCCAAGAAGTTCGACGCAATTGTTGCGTCCATGTCGATCACGCCTGAGCGTCTGGAAAAAGTGGACTTCTCCAAGAAGTACTACAACACACCACCAGCCATTGCCGTGCCAAAGGACAGCACGATCAAATCTCCGGCAGACCTGAAGGGCAAGACGATTGGCGCACAGGGTTCTACCACCCATGCCAACTACGCCGAAAAGCACCTTGCTGATTCCGAGCTGAAACTTTACCCAACCGCTGACGAGTACAAGCTCGACATCACCAACGGTCGTATCGATGGCGTCATCGACGACATCGTTGTGCTGTCGCAGTGGGTCAAGTCTGACGCAGGCGCATGCTGCAAAATTCTGACCGCAATGCCTGTTGATGAAGTCATCAACGGTCAGGGCGCTGGCATTGCGGTGCGCAAGGGCGACAAGGCGCTGGCAGACAAGCTGACGGCAGCCATTGCAGCCATCCGCGCAAATGGCGAATACAAGAAGATCAACGACAAGTATTTCGATTTCGACGTTTACGGCCAGTAAGCGATTGTTCTGTTGAAATATGATGGCGGAAGGCTTGCCCTTCCGCCATTTTTGTTTGAGAACAGAAAACATAAAACAATACGAAACAAGCGGCGAAGACCGTAGGGGAAATTGGCATGAGCGGAGCATTTTCCGCCATAGGTTCCTTCTGGACCTATCTCACGTATCTCTTCGATCCATTCTGCGGCCCGGCTGGCATTTTCTCCCTCTTCGGCAACGGCACACTCGTGGCCTGTGGAGACGCAGGCTGGGGTGATGACATTGCTTTCGGCGTCAAGATCACCATTTCCGTGGCACTCGCAACATTGCCAATCGGCCTCATCCTTGGCTTCCTGATCGCTCTGGCGGCGCAATCGCAGGAAAAGTCTCTGCGGCTCGCTGCCGGCATCTACACAACGATCTTTCGCGGTCTGCCGGAACTGTTGACGCTGTTCATCGTCTATTACGGCCTTCAGATCCTGTTGCAGTCGGCGGGCGGTTACCTCGGCTTTACAAGTCCAATCGAAATCAACGCCTTTGTCGCTGGCATGATTGCATTGTCGGTCGTGTTTTCGTCCTACGCTTCTGAAGTTCTGCTGTCGGCCTTCCGTGCCATTCCCAAGGGACAATATGAAGCGGGTGATGCGCTTGGCCTTTCGCGCAGCCGCACAATGGTGCTGATCATCATTCCGCAGCTCATTCGCATTGCGCTGCCGGGAATGACGAATTTGTGGATGATCCTGCTGAAAGACACGTCCTATGTGTCGATCATTGGCCTATCGGATATTGTGCGCCAGACCGGCATCGCGATGCGAATGACCAAGGAGGCTTTCTTCTTCTATGGCATCGCCTGTCTTCTTTACCTCATTCTTGCATTGATCTCGTCGCTGGGGCTTGGCTACATTAACCGCTGGTCGCGTCGCTCGGAGGCAAGCCGATGAGCCATGCGCAAGAACTGATCCCTGCCCGCCCCGCTCCGCCAGCCGTGGCAAAACCCCTGTCCGCCTCAAGGGTGCTGGGCTACGGGGTGACAGGCCTGTGGCTGCTGCTGGGCGTCGCGCTGCTGTCCTCCATGATTTCGGGCTGGAGCCTAGACAAGTTCACCCGCTATGGCCCGCGCTATATCGATGGCCTGATCACGACGCTGACGCTGGTCGGAACATCGATTGTTCTCGGCGCACTGATGTCGCTGCCGCTTGCCTTTGCCCGCATGTCGAAAAACCGGGTGATCGGTACTCTGGCCTATGTCTATGTCTACGTGTTCCGCAGCACGCCCTTGCTGGCACAGCTCTTCCTCATCTATTACGGCCTTGGCAGTTTCCGCCCGGAACTCGAAAGTGTTCACCTGTGGTGGTTCTTCCGTGAGGCATGGTATTGCGGCCTTCTGTCGCTCACGCTGAACACGGCAGCCTATCAGGCGGAAATCCTGCGTGGCGCAATTATCAGCGTTCCCAAGGGCCAGCATGAAGGCGCAGCCTCGCTCGGCATTTCAAAAGCCGTGACATTCTGGAAAATCACTCTTCCGCAAGCACTGATCGTGGCACTGCGGCCCTATGGCAACGAGATCATTCTTATGATCAAGGGGTCAGCCGTGGTCTCAATCGTGACCGTCTTCGACCTGATGGGCCAGACCCGCTACGCTTTCTCAAGGACATTCGATTACCAGACTTATCTGTGGGCCGCGATCTTCTATCTGACGATCGTTGAAATCCTGCGCAACATATGGGCTCGGATCGAGCGACGCCTCACACGCCATCTCATCAGGTAAAAACCTGGCAGCACTCCATCGGAATGAATGCTAACAGCCTGATAAATATAAATGTTTTGTGACAGAAAGGTCTTTCAGCAAGGTTCGGTTAAGGATCTCGTGTTCCCATGGTTATCGGTATCGAAGGCGATATCGGCGACCATTGAGAACGGGAGCAGCCAGCATGAACAAAGACATGGAAATGATGCTGAAGGGCTACGGCCTGACCACTGCTGAAATACTCTACAGAATGCCCGACCATCCAGTCGTTCTGCAAACCTACCTCTGGCAGAACTATGATCTTGCGCCTGACTTTCCCGAAATGCACGGCTTCCTAAAATTCTGGAAGGAGAAACTGGACGGTCCGCTGCACTCGGTTCGCTATACTCACCGCCAGCTTATTTCGGCGCAGGAGTGGCGGTCGCTGAAGGGCGAGTTCATTCTTCACTGACAAAACAAGGATTGCGCCATCCGGCTTTGCGGCTTAAGCAGACTGCGAATTTTAAGCAAAGTCCGGATGCGCGCCATGACAAACAACCAGAAGATCGACGAAGAAGCTCTTGCAGAGGCGTATAATCGCGCTCTTTCCCTGGAAAAAGCCGGCGATATCGACGCCGCCGTCAAGGCTTATGAAGAGGTTCTGGCGATTGACCCGGAAGACCATGGCGGTGCCGCCGTTCGCATCGCCTCCATGGGTCGCGGCGAAACGCCGCCCAAGGCACCCGACGCTTATGTCGAAACGCTGTTTGACCAGCAGGCTGAGGCTTTCGAGGATATTCTGGTTGATCAGTTGGGATATGCGGTGCCAATGGTGGTTCGCCAGCGCCTGCAAACTCTGGAACTGGGACCCTTCAAGCGCATGCTCGATCTGGGCTGCGGCACAGGCCTGACAGGCGAAGCGCTGCGCGATATGGCCACCGATATTACCGGCATGGATCTTTCCGAAAACATGGTCGAAATTGCCCATGAAAAGGATATCTATGAGACGCTGTACGTGGCGGAAGTCGAGGATTTTCTGGAAGACAATGACGACGAGGCCTTTGACCTGATCACGGCAACCGACGTCCTGCCCTATCTCGGCGCGCTGGAGCCGATCTTCTTTGGTGCAGCGGAGAACATGGTCGAAGGTGGTTTGTTTGTCTTCTCGTCCGAAACCCTGCCTTCAGAAACCATGGCCGGTCGCCCTTACATGGTCGGTCCGCACCAGCGTTTCGCGCATTCCGAAACCTATATCCGCGAGCGCCTGGCTGCCACGGGCTTTGACATTGTCGAGGTGACGGACATCAACGTTCGCATGCAGGACGGCCACCCAACACCGGGTCATCTTGTCATCGCGAAATACAAAGGTTGAAGCATGGGCGCCTCGCGCGCCCAGACCCTTCGAGCGTTTCCTTAGCGGAAACGCTCTGACAACAGTGATCAAGAATCATCGCCGGATTTCGCGTTGTCGAGTTGCATGTAATCCAGCGGCAGTTCGGTCGTGTATTTGATTTGCTCCATGGCAAAGACAGACGACACGTCACGAATCTCGATCTTGGCAATCATGCGCTTGTAGAACGCATCATAGGCCGCAATGTCAGGCACAACGACTCGCAGCAGGTAATCGACGTCACCGCTCATGCGGTAGAATTCGACAACCTCGGGAAACTCCGAAACGACTTCCGAAAAGCGCTTCAACCACTCGATGGAGTGAGAGGCGGTGCGGATCGAAACGAAGACCGTAACCTTAGTGTTGACCTTGCCCGCGTCGAGAATGGCAACGCGACGGCGAATGACGCCGTCCTCTTCCATCTTCTGGATGCGGCGCCAGCATGGCGTCGTGGAAAGTCCGACCTTTTTTGCAAGGTCAGCGACAGCCAGCGTGGAATCTTCCTGCAAAATCCGTAGTATTTTTCGGTCGAGACGGTCCAATTTTCGCTCCTCCAGAATATTTTCCTCTGTTTATACGAAATCACAGATAAAAAAAGAAATTTGTTTCACCGGAGCAGCCTTTCCACAGACTGGCGAAGCACCGGCAACAACTCCGTAGTGAACCACGGATTCTTCTTCAGCCACGCCGTGTTGCGCCAGCTGGGATGCGGCAGAGGTATGATAGGCGTATGCTGATTGGTGTGGAAAGAGCTGCGCCAGTTTTGAACCGTCTCCGTCATTGTCTTCATGCGGCGCGCGCCCAGATGCCAGGCTTGCGCATATTGGCCGACAGCCAGAACAAGCTCTATTTGCGGCATGGCTTTCATCACCTCTTCACGCCAGAACGGCGCACATTCGCGTCGTGGCGGCAGATCGCTGCCCTTGGCGTCATAGCCGGGAAAACAGAAGCCCATGGGCACGATTGCGAAGCTGTCCGCATCATAAAACGTTTCCCGGTCCACACCCAGCCATTCGCGCAGCCGGTTGCCAGAAGCATCGTCGAAAGGCAGCCCGCTTTCATGAACCCGCAGGCCCGGCGCTTGTCCCGCGATAAGCACTTTTGCTTTGCTGGAAATTACCGCAACGGGCCTTGGCTCGTGCGGCAGGCGGTCTGCCTCACCCTTCAGAGGGGCATCACGACAGATACGACATTGTGCGATCCGTAACCGTAAGGCCTCCAAGCTCTCCTGATCCTTCATGTCGGCATCACCATCCCAGAACATGCCTCAGGAGCGTGAGAACACCGGCAAGCGGCACATCCATATCGGCGGCTCTGTGCTCCCGACGCCAGTTTGCGGGCATTTCAAACGTGCCAGACCAGATGCCGAGCCCCTTGCTTTTGGCGAGCGTCTGCTCGCGCGAAAATAGGAAGTATTCCGTTGTCACCGCATAACCCGCTGCCACGATTTCCCCCGCCAGATCGCGCGCACCGATATGACACCGCACAAGCAAGCGCTTGTACCGGTCCCGGCTGCTCCCCTCACATTCCAAATCTCCACTTTGCAGCAAGGTTTGAACATATGTCTTGGCCTGCCTGCCACAGGGCAAGTCATTTCCTTCGTGACTGCAACTCTGGTTCAGCTCTGGCGCATCAATCCCCATCAGGCGAAACCGCTCGCCATCCCGGGCGATTGTGTCACCATCCACCACGCTGAAACGACCGGAAAATGTCTGCTGATGAATGCCATCCACCCGCGCTGCGACAAGCGTTCCTGCTACCAGTAGCAGTGCCGCGATGACGCCATCCTTCAACCAGCGGCTGATCTTGCCTGACTTTCGTCTCATGTACGAACAAACCCTTTTGAGAAATGGCAAACAAATCCTTTCGGCGCAGCATCTTCTTAAGAATTTGCGTTTAAGCTGCAAGCCTTTAGATCATTTGCGTTGTGTCCATGAGTAAGAGCGCTAGCAACACCGCTGACAAGAACATCGTCGATCGTTCCCGCACCCGCCGTAACAAGGCGGTGTTCGAGACGGTCAAGGCGACGCGTGAGCGGCTGCAATATGGGCCGGTGAGCACCAACGGCTTTGAGCGTGATCTGCTACAAATGCACATTGTCGAGACGTTGCAGGGCGCAACGATCATGCCTCTGTTCATCATTCTCACAACCGGCGTCGGCATTTACATCAGCCGCGATCCACAGATCATTGGTTGGGCCGTTATCGCATTGACCGTGCATGCGATGACGCTGCTATTTGCCAAGCGCGCATCAAAACAAGAGATCAGCGCTTCCAACCTGTCCGCATGGCAGAACATTTTCCTTGCAGCACAGATCGTCATGGGTCTGGTCTGGGTCCTGTTCACCATCCAGCACATTGAAAGCAAAGATCCATCGCTGGTCATGTTCTACAAGGGCGGCACTCTGTTGATTGCCCTGACGATCACGGCAAGCTCCAACAACCTGCTCCGGCGGGCGATGGTGATGACGTTTCTGCCCGTGGTGGTGGCGCTCAGCGTTACCGCCATATTGTCGCGAAGTCCGATGGAAATAGGTCTGGCGCTGATGTTTTCGCTGGCCATGCTGTTTTGCCACCATGTGACGAAACGCATCTACCAGTCCAGCATCAAGCTCTTGACCTTCCAGTCCGAAAAGGACGACCTGATTGCAGAGCTGGAAGTCGCCAAATCCATGTCCGACGAGGCGCGGCGCAGGGCCGAAGAAGCCAATATGGCCAAATCTCGTTTTCTGGCCTCCATGTCTCACGAATTGCGCACACCGCTGAACGCCATTCTCGGCTTTTCCGAAGTCATGGCGGAAGAGGTGCTAGGGCCGCTGAACAACCCGCTCTACAAGGAATATTCCGGCGATATTCACCGCTCCGGCCAGCACCTTCTTGATCTCATCAATGAGATTCTCGATCTTTCCCGCATCGAGGCGGGACGTTACGATCTGCATGAGGAAGCGATTGCCCTTCTGGAAATCGCCGATGATTGCGTGGGCATGATCCAGCTTCGTGCACGTGCGAAGAACATCCGCATTGTTCAGCAGTTTGAAACGACCCTGCCCCATGTCTGGGCGGATGAAAAATCGATCCGGCAGGTCATCCTCAACCTCCTGTCAAATGCCGTGAAGTTCACGCCGCAGGGCGGTGAAATCACCATCAAGGCGGGTTGGACGGCGGGTGGCGGGCAATATGTCTCGATAAGGGATAATGGCCCCGGCATTCCTGAAGAAGAAATTCCGGTAGTTCTCTCGGCCTTTGGTCAGGGTTCCATTGCCATCAAAAGCGCCGAGCAAGGCACCGGCCTTGGCTTGCCCATCGTTCAGGCCATTCTGGCAAAGCATGATGGACAGTTCGTGCTGAGATCGCGTCTGCGCGAAGGCACAGAGGTCATTGCCATCCTGCCCGCCAAGCGGGTGCTTCAAAGCATTCCGGCTGTCGAAGATGTGCAGTTCGTGGAGCCGCGCCGGCGGTCATTCGCTTAAAGCAGAACGATGGAACCGAAGATGGTGCTGACCAGCGAGTAGAGCACGAATCCACCATTGGCCAGCAGCAGACAGAACACGGCAAAGGAACCAAGGTCCTTTGCGTTGCGGGCCGCAGAGGAGAATTCCGGTGATACCCGGTCTACGATTTCCTCAATGGCCGTGTTCAGCGCTTCCACAGAAAACAGAAGAAGCATCAGCACCGAAAATATCAGATAGTGCACCAGCGGAGCGCCGATGACGCCCATCAGTGCCAGCCCCGCTCCGAAGGCCAAAACCTCGTGCCGAAACGCCGCTTCCTTCCAAAGACGCAACAGGCCTTGAGCCGAGTAACGCGTCGCTGCAATCAGATGTCTGAAGCCGGTCTCCTTGCGAAAGACCGGTTCGGATGGCGGTACGGCGTCGAGCTTATCCATGGCGCTCTCAACGGTCTGTACGGGTCGTGACACCCGCTGCGGCGAACGTTGCCATGCCGGAATGGCAGGCAGCAGCCGCTTTGACGATACCGGCGGCCAGTGCGGCACCGGTGCCCTCGCCTAGACGCATGCCCAACGCCAGAAGCGGTGTCTTGCCCAGCTTTTCCACCGCAGCCAGATGACCCGGCTCACCTGACACATGGCCAATCAGGCAATGGTCGAGTGCTGCAGGGTTGGCAGCCTTGAGCAAGGCGGCAGCAGCGGTTGCGACATAACCATCGATCAATACGGGAATTTTTTCGACACGAGCAGCCAGAATGGCTCCCGCCATGGCCGCTATTTCACGCCCGCCCAATCGACGCATGATCTCCAGAGGATCGGAGAGATGATCCTTGTGGAATTCAACGGCAGCCTTCACGGCAGCAATCTTGCGCGCCATGATGTCGCCTTCCGAACCCGTGCCGGGGCCGGTCCATTCTTCCGCCGTACCACCGTAGAGCGCCAGGTTGATCGCAGCCGCAATCGTCGTGTTGCCAATACCCATCTCGCCGATGCACAGAAGATCGGTACCACCAGCAATCGCTTCCATGCCGAATGCCATCGTGGCTGCGCAATCGCGTTCGGAAAGTGCGGCTTCCATGGTGATGTCGCCCGTCGGATAATCCAGCGCCAGATCGAAAATCTTCAGCCCGAGATCGTGTGCCACACAGATCTGGTTGATGGCGGCGCCGCCTGCAGCAAAGTTTTCGACCATCTGCTGCGTGACAGACGACGGATAAGGCGTAACGCCATGGCGGGTAACGCCGTGGTTTCCAGCGAAAATCGCCACCAGCGGACGGTTGACCGCAGGCGCACGACCGGACCAGGCCGCCAGCCACATGGCGATTTCTTCCAGACGGCCCAGCGAGCCCTCAGGCTTGGTCAACTGCGCATTGCGCTCCTTGGCTGCGACAAGCGCAAATGTATGTGGGCCCGGCAGGTCGCGCAGCAGCGTGCGAAAATCATCAAACGGCAATCCGCTCATGCTCATGTAACAGGTCTTTCTGGTCACGCCGGACGCTTGTCTTTTCCGGCAAATCGGTCTTTGTAGGCCCTTCTCATAATCGCGGATGCGCAGAGGAACAACCTCAAATACGATATGCCGAGCCTCAACCAAAGGAGAGACGTTTGCAGGCGGGGAATTTTGTGACGGACATGATGCGTTCGCTGAGTTTTCTCAGCCGCATTCCCGTGAACGATATCTTCTTTGAAGATGATAATCGCCCCCTCGGCCACATGGTGCGAGCCTTCCCCGTGGCCGGATTTCTGATTGCTCTCCCGGCAGCATGTCTTGCTGCTCTGCTGGCATGGGCTGACGCAGACCCGCTGATGTCTGCCATTTTGGTGCTGATCGTTGCGACGATCACCACCGGAGCCTTGCACGAGGATGGCTTTGCCGATTCTGCCGATGGCTTAGGCGGTGGCAGCACCAAAGAGCGCGCGCTACAAATCATGAAAGACAGCCGCATCGGCTCCTATGGTGCCATTGCCCTTATCGCCTCGTTTTTGCTGAGAGCAACGGCAATCGCCGTTCTCTTTCGCGAACTCTCACCACTGGCAATCGCCGCCTGCCTCGTTGCCAGCGCCTGCTTCAGCCGGGGATTGATGGTCTGGCACTGGCAGACGCTGCCACCGGCGCGCGATGGCGGTCTGGCCGCTATGGCAGGCCAGCCGGGCGAGCGGGAACGCAAGGGGGCAATCATCTGCGGCCTGGCAATTGCGGTTCTGCTCTGCCTTCCGATTGTCTCGCTTTATCTCTTGGCCATCGTGATTGCCGCGCTGTTTGGCGTTACTCATGTTTTCAACCGCTTCTGCTACCGCAGGATAGACGGCCACACGGGCGATACCATTGGCGCCACCCAGCAGATCACAGAGATCGTGATGCTGACGGCACTTGCTCTCATCGTGTGAAATACAGATATGGAAATCATGGAATCACCCTGCATCGACATATGTTCTCTCGATTCGCGTGACGGCCTTTGCGACGGTTGCCATCGCAGCATTGAAGAGATCATGGCCTGGTCACGCTTAACGGCATTTGAGCGCCAAACAATCATGAAGAGCCTTCCGCAACGCGCCATGGATCGCATGCGCCCACCCGTTCAGGAGACCGCAACCGCATGAACAGGCTGATTTTCGTGTTTCTCGTGCTTGGCATTGGTCTGGCACTGCTCGTCTTCAACCACGAAAGCGGTCAGACATTCGGCATCAGCAACGAGCAATTCGGTGAGGCCATCTACCTGATACCCATCGCAGCCCTGTTGTCAGTCGGCATTCTGGCAGGCAATCGAAGCGGCTGGGGCACGGTGCTGCGCCAAGTTGCCGCCTGGCTCATCATATTTCTCAGTCTCATTGCAATGTATCTCTATCGCTACGACGCCCAGCGTTTTGGTGAAAGACTGCTCGCAGGCCTCATGCCGGGCCGCGCCGTTATGGTGACCACGCAAAATGGCGAGCAGGAGGTCATCCTCAACAAGTCGATGAACGGGCACTTCGAGACAAATGCGCAAATCAACGGTCAGCCGGTGTATATGATGGTCGATACCGGGGCGAGTTCGATCGTTCTAACCGCAGAGGACGCAAGTGCAGCTCGGATCAACGTCGCTACACTTGACTACACGGTCACGGTTACGACGGCCAACGGACTCGCATTGGTTGCCCCCGTGCGCCTGTCGGAAGTCGCCATTGGTCCCATTGTCAGACGCAATGTCTCGGCACTTGTGGCGCAGGAGGGGCAACTGGACCAGAGCCTGCTGGGCATGACATTCCTCTCCACCCTCGGTTCACTTGAGATGCAGACAGACGAGCTGAGACTGCGGGATCGCTAGCGCCCACCGGGCGGCTACTGGAACTCGAAAATCTGGCGAAACACGCCGGGCGCAATCAGTGACAGAGGGTTGATCGCCAGACGCGGCGAATCCGTCTGGCCCGTCAGCTTGAAGGTGATCCCCAGCAAACCGCGATCACGCCCGTTGCCGAGGAAGATGCCAATGAAGGGCAATTCTGCGAACAGGCGGTTCAGGCCATAGGCAGGCATGAAGGTGCCGGTCATATCCATATTGCCGTTCTGATCCTTCACGATGCCCTGGAAGGTCGCGCCAATCTGTTCGCCGCGTATCACCCCGTTTTCCAGCGCCAGAGTGCCGTTCACATAGACGACCCTTGCAAATCCACGCTGGAATTTCTCAGAGCTGACATCGATGTTGCGACGCACAGCCGTGTTCAGGCTCCGCCCGTCGTCACCTGTCGGCGTTGCGACGATATCCTGAAGTTTTGCTTCATTCAGAACGGCGAAGTTGCGCATGTCGAGTGAGCCGCTCCAATCGTTGCCATTGGCCGTGGTCAAAGCGAGGTTCAGCAGGCCACCGCGCACGCGCGAATAGAGGTTCGTGAAGCGGGCGAAGGAACCGGCATCGCTGCTGGTCAGGTTGATCGTTCCGCCATCACCACGGTTGATGGTTTGGGCAACAAGCGCCTGCCCTCGGCTGGTCACGGCTTTCAGATCAATGGTGCGCAGTTTTCCATCCCGCAGATTGACGTCCGCATTGACGTTGCTCATCACCTCGTCATTGAAGCCGTAAACCTTGTCCAGCTGGGCCTTGATGCTGAAAGCGCCAAAATTGCTATCCGGCTTGTCCGTCGTGCTATTCTTTGCCGATGAGCTTCGCAATCTTGCGATCAGCGGGCGCAGATCAAGAGATTTACCGTGGGCGTTGACGGTGTAATTCTTGCGCGATGCCGTCACCGAAACAGCAACATCATCCTGCGGTGAAAGCTGGAAACGGGAGAAATTGGCGGCAGTCAGGCCCGATTTATCGAATTTGAGATCGCCCGAGGCACCGAAACCATCGCCGTTCAGCGAGAAATCATCAACCTTCGTCACACCATCGACGGTTTCCATGACGAAGGATGCACCGGCGGCAATACCTGCACCCTTTGTCCAGCCAATTCCTGGCAAAACAATCGAAGCATTGGACAAATCGAGTTTGACGTTCTGCCGGCCCGCATCGGACGCATCAAGCTCCAGCAAGGTGGTGCCGCCAAGAATGCTTGTCAGTTCGGGCGCAAGCTTGGCAACCTGCCCCGGCTCAAGCGTTGCCTTGACAAGCATCTGCCGCGCCACGGTGCTGGTCTTGCGCGTCGGCTGGACGATGTCGATATCCACCGGCACATCATCGACACGGGCTTTGCCTTTCAGGCGCAACGCCTCATTGTCGATTGTCATAGGGCCGTTAACAGCGGAAATCTGGCGGCCAAAGAACGGGCGCGTAAGCGATACGCCATCCATGTCCAGCTTGGCATTCCATGTCGGTTGCGGTGGGTTCTGGCTGGTCAGCAGCCCAACTGTCAGCTTTGCGTTGGCCTTGATCTGCCCGGCAAAATCCTCCGGCTTGAAGTCCGAATCTCTCAACGCGTTGATGGGCTGGAATGTCGCAAGCTCCGCCACGGCATCCGCAGAGCCGGAGACGTTGAGATCAAGATCAGCCATCAACGGCTTGGCATAGACAGACTTGATCGAGAACTTGCTGTTATCCAGCGCGAGCGTGCGGTTGGAGGGGAAGAACGACGTTGCCTTGATGATGTTGACATTGATGGCCTCGCCTACCAGCTCGAAATGCGCAGACGCATCCCGCAGCGGCGGAATGTCACCCGTTACGTTGAGCCGGGTATTGTCGACATCGAATTTGATCTGCAATTCGCTGGCAGACAGTTCCAGCGGGCAACCGGGGCCACACATCCGTCCCTCTGGTATGAAGACGGAGATGGAGCCGTTTCTGACCGTGCCACCAAACAGGTTGGAAACGACCCAGGGACGTGCCTTGCGCGCCATCCAGAAGGGCCACAATTGCTTGACGGCACTGGCCTCCATCTTGGCAATCTGTCCACCAAAGCTGATTTCGGGCGAACCATGACCTAAGAAGCGGACCTTGAGTGAGCCCGCCATGTCGCCCAACGCGCTCTTCACATAGAGCCCGGGAATATCGAGCAGGTGCGATGACCGGTCAAATGTTCCATCCGCCACAAGGTCAAAGCCGACAGGCGGCTCCCCACCTGCTTCGGCAAGCGCTGTCGCGCTTTCCAGACGCATCATCAGGTCATAGCCCTTGGCATTGTCCTTGATTTGGGCGCGAAGCGGAAGAACGGTCTGGCCGAGCGTCAGGTGGGAATTTTCCACTGCCACAACGCTCGTTTCGAAGTCGTATCGGGCGTTGATGACCCCGCTGGACACGGCTTGCGCATCACCACCAATGTAGAGCTTGCCATCGCCAATACCGGCGGAGACTGTGAGCGACGGCGCCGCGTCACCCAGCGCACGGTTGCCGATGATGTTCACTCCGGCTTTGACGTTGAGGCCCTGATGCATCACCCCCTGGGGATCATGCTGCTCAAGAAGTGGACCGATATCGAAACCATCCAGCCTTGCCGTGAAGTTGCCGATCTTGTCGGCCATTCCCTTGGCGGCAAGGGACAAGGTCGCCACCTCGCCGTTGAACGCCACATTGCCATCCAGCGTGTAGCCACCCTCCCCATCGGGCACCAGCGAGAGTTCGCGAAGCGTAATGGTGCGAGGCTGGCCATCATCGCGGGGCGGCAAACGAATGGCGATTTCAGAGAGATCAATCTCCTCTGTGCCGCTTGCCTTGAAGGCCTGAGCGAAGCGATCCAGCTCAACAAATGCCAGATCGAGATAGGCAGGAACATCAGCCACACGAAGCTTGGCGAAGTCGATACCCTGCCCCTTCGGCAGAAGCGCGGTGTCCAGCTCCATTCCCGTTGCTTCGAGGCTTTGAACCGAAACGCGGCCCGCCAGCAATGCCAGCGGGTTGAGCGCCATGCCCATGGCGCGGGCGCGGCTCAAATGCTGGCCGGTTTCCTTATCAATGATGTCAACATCCTGCGCCACCAGAGCCAGATTGAAGCCGGAGGCAAAGCGCACGGATGTGGAGCCGATTCGTGCATCGTATTTGGAGCCCAGCGCACGCTCGAGCGCCTGCTTGGCTTGTGTCGTCAATGCAGCATCGATGGAACCGGTTTCGACCGAAACGATAATGCCACCAATGGAAATGAAGGCGAGAATGACCAGCGCCCCAAACACCTTCAGCAGCGATCGCATCATGGAACGCGGGCGCGGGCAGTGAACAATAATGGGGTCTTCAACCTGGGCAGAGGGCATCGCATGCAGCGGCTTTATATCGCGCTTGCTGAAGCTGACCTTTTCGCCACGAATTTCCGCCATCCGCCTGTGCTTGCTCCCGAAACTGCCACGACCCTCGATCATTATCAGGGTCTTTTCGGCGTGACGGTCCTACCAATCACACCGTCTGTATCGCCACAAGACTGGACGAAGCACTTATTCGGTATATATCGAACAACGGCCCATTTACTCAACAATCCGGCGAAAGAAAGGTCATATATGACTGATTTGAAAATTGGCGATACAGCACCGGACTTTACCCTGCCCCGAAATGGCTCAGGTGAAGTCACTCTTTCAAGCCTCAGCGACAAGACAGTGGTCCTTTATTTCTACCCCAAGGATGACACGTCCGGCTGCACCGTGCAGGCCATTGATTTCAGCGCAATGGGTGCGCAATTCGAAGCAGCCAACACTGTTGTGATCGGCATCTCCCCCGATTCGGTCAAGAGCCACGATAAATTCGCAGCCAAGCATTCGCTTACCGTCATGCTGGCGTCGGACGAAGAGCGCACGGTGCTGGAAAGCTACGGCGTTTGGAAAGAAAAAAGCATGTATGGCAAAAAATACATGGGCGTGGAGCGCACGACCTATCTGATTTCGCCCGGTGGCGCGATTGCCAAAATCTGGACCAAGGTCAAGGCCAACGGCCACGCACAAGAGGTTCTTGAGGCCGTAAACGCTCAGTAGTTGCTGCCTTGCTGATAAAGTCAAAACTTCGTTAACCTTAACGAATTACTATCCAGCCAAATAGTATGTTGGCTGGAGGATGCGTTTTGACGAGAGCGGGTAAAGACCTGGCGTTTGGCAAAAAACGCCAGCAGCACGTCCTTATTCTCGCCAGCGGCGAGAAAGTGCGTCACATCACGATCAGGCCCTGGCTTGCGGCGACTGCTTTATGCGTCGCCGGTCTGCTCAGCATCGGCTATATCGGCTCCACCGCCTATCTCATTCTGCGCGATGATCTCGTTGGCGCGACTATCGCCCGCCAGTCCCGAATGCAGACAGAATATGAAGATCGCATTGCCGCACTCCGCGCCCAGGTAGACCGCGTCACCTCCAAGCAGGTGCTGGATCAGCAAGCCGTGGAACGCAAGGTGGAGAAACTTCTGGCCCAACAAAGCGCCCTCACCTCCAGGCATGGCCGCATGAGCGAATTGCTGGAGCGCGCTGAAAAATCCGGTCTTTCCGAACCCGCAATCGAACCCAGCCCCGCCAATGCTTACGCGCCGAACAAGAAGGCAAGCCTCTCGGGCGCTGCCAAAGCCATCGACAGCGCCCTGTCATCACCTTCCACAGGCATGAAGGGCAGCATCGGATACGCATCCGGGCACGACAAACTTTCCGACCGCAGCCTTTCGCTGATGATCGCCTCGCTCGACAAGGTCGAGTCTGAACAGTTGAGCCGGATCGCCTCGTTGACATTGGGCGCTGCAAGCAAGGCAGACGCCATGGCCGATATCATCCGCAGAACTGGCATCCGCATCGACGACTCGGTCCCGCAGGACATTGGTGGCCCCTTCGTGGAGCCCGTGAATACGAGTTCTGCAACATTTGAAGAGCAACTCAGCAATCTCGACAGCGCCCTGATCCGGCTTGAAACAGTGCGCGGCGCGGCTGTATCGCTGCCCTTTGGCAACCCTGCCCCCGGCCGTGAAATTTCCAGCCGCTTCGGAAACCGCATCGATCCGTTCCTCGGCCGCCTTGCCCTGCATGCGGGAATCGATTTCGTCGCCGAAACGGGTGCATCGGTTCAGACAACAGGCGCTGGAACGGTGACAAGCGCTGGCTTTTCAGGCGGTTACGGCAACATGGTCGAGGTCGATCATGGCAATGGCATCACCACCCGCTACGGCCACCTCTCGGAAATTCTCGTGAAGGAAGGCGACAAAGTCGCACTTGGCGAGGTCATCGGCAAAGCGGGCAGCACGGGCCGTTCAACTGGCCCGCATGTGCATTATGAGGTGCGTTTGAACGATAACCCCGTCGATCCCGCACGCTTTCTGCTGGCCGGAACGGAACTTAAAACCTATCTTCAATAGATCAAACGGCGCATGACTTATCGGGTTATTGACGACATTTCAGTCGTCAGGCACACCATAAACGGTGCGGCAACCTGTATTGTTTTGAGATAAATCCCTGTTTCCTTGACTTTCTGGCTAATTCGGCCTATTCCGCCGCTACAGTCTGCGGCGCCGCCGTTATGACAGCTAAGTGTTCTTTTCGAACCAACATGGAAACAGTTTTTCCTTTGACAACATTCTCTGATCTTGGCCTGAGCCAAAAAGTTCTTTCCGCTATTGAAAGTGCCGGCTACACGACACCGACACCTATTCAAGAAGGCGCGATACCGCCAGCGCTGGAACGTCGCGACATCTGCGGCATTGCGCAGACGGGTACGGGCAAGACTGCGTCCTTCGTACTTCCCATGTTGACCCTTCTGGAAAAAGGCCGTGCGCGCGCAAGAATGCCGCGAACCCTTATCCTTGAACCGACCCGCGAACTCGCGGCACAGGTTGCGGAAAACTTCGAAAAATACGGCAAGAATCACAAGCTCAATGTCGCGCTGCTTATCGGTGGCGTGTCGTTTGATGAGCAGGATCGCAAGCTGGAGCGTGGCGCAGACGTTTTGATCTGCACCCCCGGCCGCCTGCTCGACCATTGCGAACGTGGCAAGCTTTTGATGACGGGCGTCGAGATCCTCGTGATCGACGAAGCCGACCGCATGCTGGATATGGGCTTCATTCCCGATATCGAGCGCATCGCGAAGATGATTCCTTTTACACGCCAGACGCTGTTCTTCTCGGCCACCATGCCACCGGAAATTCAGAAGCTGGCCGACCGCTTCCTGCAGAACCCGGTTCGCATCGAAGTGGCCAAGCCATCCTCGACGGCAAAGACCGTGACGCAGCGCATCGTTGCCACGCATGACAAGGATTATGAGAAGCGCGCCATCCTGCGTGATCTCATCAACGCGCAGACCGACCTCAAGAACGCAATCATCTTCTGCAACCGCAAGAAAGATGTCGCAGACCTGTTCCGCTCGCTGGAACGTCATGGTTTCTCGGTCGGCGCTCTACATGGTGACATGGACCAGAACTCGCGCACCAAGATGCTTGCGGGCTTCAAGGATAACCAGATCACCCTGCTTGTTGCATCAGACGTTGCAGCGCGTGGCCTCGATATCCCCGATGTCAGCCACGTGTTCAACTTCGACGTTCCGATTCACGCGGAAGACTATGTCCACCGCATTGGCCGCACGGGCCGTGCAGGCCGCTCCGGCGCTGCCTTCACGCTCGTCAACCGTCGCGACACCAAATATCTCGACGCTATCGAAAAGCTCATCAACGAGAAGATCGAATGGCTGAACGGGGACCTGACCGCCCTGCCGGAGCCGATGGAAAGCTTTGCTTCCGAGCGTCCCCGCCGTGGCAAGGAAAAAGACAAGGAACGCGGTCGTGGCCGTGACAGAAACCGTCGTGATGCAGCTCCACAGGCAGAAGCACCACAGCCGGTCGTCGAAGAAAAGATCATTCAGCCAGCCGCTATCGTAGAAATCGCGGCAAATGGAGGCGACAAGTTGAAGGCAGAACGTAAGCAAGAAAGAGCACCTCGCAATTTCGAGCGCAACCACAACGCAACGCCCCCTGCAAATGATGACAACCGTCGTCGCCACTACCGCGACCACGATGATGGCCCGACACCTGTTGGTTTCGGTGATGACATTCCAGCCTTCATGCTGATCGTCGCAACCGCGAAGGCGTGATTGTGAAGCCCGGCATTGACTTTCCGGGCGTTGGCGCTGGCCTTGTCATCAGGCGCGATGGCAAGGTTCTGCTCTATAAGCGGGTCAATCCGCCCGAAGCCGGGCACTGGAACATCGTGGGCGGCAAAGTCGACCACATGGAGCACTCCAGAATTGCGGCAATACGCGAAGCCGAAGAAGAAACCGGCCTGAGCATTGGCGATGCAAGCTTCCTGTGCACCAGCGAGCACATCATTGCCGCCGATGGGCAACACTGGCTTTCGCTCATCTACATGACAGATGATTTCAAGGGTGAACCCTCACTAACCGAGCCTGATAAGCTGTCAGAGTTTGGCTGGTTTGACGTGGACAGTCCGCCTCAGCCGCTGTCCTTTTTTGCAAGGGATGCGTTTCTCCAATTGCGCAATGGCGGCGAGTGAACGGCTCCGTTAATCCTATATCGCTGAAAATACGCGAAAATTCCTGCCTAACAGTCTTTTTGACGGGCATTTCCTCTTTTGCAAAACGTCCGGTGTCGTTAAACATCGCAGGACAGCAAGAGGAAACCCGCCACGCCATGCACCTAACTCGCCTGCTCGCAATCGCTGCCACTTTCGCCATGGCAGGCACAGCAAGTGCCGCGACCATTGGCGTTGTCGCGCCGCAGAGCGGTCCATATGAGGCGCTCGGCCTGCAAATCCGCAACGGCGTGAAGATTGCAGCCGCAAAAGCTGGCCTTGATGTCATGGAAATTCACGAGAGTTGCGAAGAAGGAAGCGGTGGCGCAATCGCGGATGGTCTGGTCGCAGCCAAGGTCAGCATCGTCGTCGGCTTCCTTTGCACCGAGACATTGTCTCAGGGACTGCCGACCCTCAAGAACGCAAATATTCCCGCCATCACCCTGTCCAGCCGCGCATCCGGCCTGATGGAAGATACGCTGAAGCGCGGATGGCCGTTATTCCGGCTTTCGCCATCCGAGGCCGATGAGGCGGAAGCCGTGAGCGCAGCTATTTTGCGGGACTGGAAGGGCCATTCCTTGGGTCTCATCGATGACGGGACGATCTACAGCCGCGAACTGGTGGACCGCATTCGCGCCAAGCTCGAAGAATCCGGCCTGAAGCCCACCTTTACCGATACAATTCGCCCATCCCAGGAACAGCAGGTCGCACTTGTGCGACGCCTGAGCCGCACGGGGATCACCCACGTTTTCATCGGTGCCGAGCGCAACGATGTGGCCATCATTGCCCGCGATGCGACAACTGAGAAATTCCCGCTGACCATCCTCTCCGGCGATACGATGAGGGCTGCCAACAGCCCCGTGCCGATGCCTGCTGGTGTGCTGGCCGTTACGCTGCCCGATTATACCACGCTACCTTCTGCCGTTGATGCGGTTCAGACGTTGCGCGCAGCCAATGTCGAGCCGGAAGGCTATGCCCTGCCCGCTTTCGCGGTAACGCAGTTGGCGGCAAAGCTGGTCGAATTGTCCGAAGCCCAGAGCAAACCGGCATCCGCGCTGATGATCGGCACTCGGTTTGATACCGCCATCGGCCCCGTTATGTTCAACGAAAGCCATGAGCTTCAGGACAACCCCTACCGCCTGCAACAATGGAACGGCTCGGCCTTTGTTTCTGTGGAGCATACCGAGCGCTGAAAACAATGAAGACCCGCGCAATCATTGCTCTTCACCGGCAATGATAAGGCGCGAAAAACCTTGCTTGAGGAGCTAAGCAGATGTCCCTTCCCGTGCGGATCGCCCCGTCCATCCTTGCGTCCAACTTTGCAAAACTTGGACAGGAAGTTGCCGATGTAACGGCTGCCGGTGCTGACTGGATTCACCTCGACATCATGGACGGCCACTTCGTGCCGAATATTTCCTTCGGGCCAGATGTCATCAAGGCGCTTCGCCCCCACAGCCAGGCTTTCTTCGATTGCCATCTGATGATTGCTCCTGCCGATCCTTACCTCGAAGCCTTTGCCAAGGCCGGTTGCGATGGCATCACCGTGCATGCCGAAGCGGGTGCGCATCTGCATCGCTCATTGCAAACCATTCGCTCGCTCGGCAAGAAGGTCGGCGTCACGCTCAACCCTGCGACACCGCTCAGCGTTCTGGAAAATGTGCTTGATGATGTCGACCTCATCCTCATCATGAGCGTCAACCCCGGTTTCGGCGGTCAGAAATTCATTCCCGCGATGCTGGACAAGATCCGCGCAGCCAAGTCTCTGATCGGTGACAGGCCGATTGAGCTGGAAGTGGATGGCGGTATCACCATCGATACGGCTGGTAGCGCCATTGCGGCGGGTGCCAATGTTCTGGTTGCCGGTTCTGCTATTTTCAAGGGAGATGGTGTGGAAGATTACCGCAAGATGGTCAGCGCCGTTCGCGCCGCCGCCGAGCAGGGTCGCGCCTGAACCCAAAAGAGAACGGCGGCCTTGCCCAGCCGCCGATGTTTCGTCTTGCCGACGAATGCGTTGAGATTGCCGGAACACTTTGCTAAAGGGGCAGAAATATTCCTTCCTGAGAGAAAGTCATTGCCATGATACCTCGTTATTCAAGACCGGAAATGGTCGCAATCTGGTCGCCGGAAACGAAGTTTCGCATCTGGTTCGAAATCGAGGCGCATGCCTGTGACGCTCTCGCAGAAATTGGCGTTATTCCAAAGGAAGCGGCCAAAACGATCTGGGAAAAGGGCGGCGCGGCGCAGTTTGATGTTGCGCGCATCGATGAGATCGAAGCGGTTACCAAGCATGACGTCATCGCTTTCCTCACCCATCTGGCAGAATTTGTCGGCCCAGACAGCCGCTTCATCCACCAGGGCATGACATCGTCAGACGTTCTCGACACAACGCTTAACATTCAGTTGGTCCGCGCTGCCGACCTTCTGCTGGCCGATATGGACCGGGTTCTCGCAGCTCTGAAAACCCGCGCCTTTGAACACAAGGACACCGTCCGCATCGGCCGCAGCCATGGCATCCATGCAGAGCCAACGACGATGGGCCTGACCTTCGCCCGTTTCTACGCTGAGATGGATCGCAACCGCGCCCGTCTGGTCAACGCCCGCGCTGAAATCGCGACCGGCGCGATCTCAGGCGCTGTCGGCACATTCGCCAACATCGATCCTTCTGTCGAAGAGCATGTCTGCAAGGCGCTCGGCCTTGCGCCGGAGCCGGTCTCCACGCAGGTTATCCCACGCGATCGCCACGCCATGTTCTTCGCAACGCTCGGCGTCATCGCGTCTTCCATTGAGAACGTCGCGATTGAAATTCGTCACATGCAGCGCACAGAAGTTCTGGAAGCCGAAGAGTTCTTCTCTCCCGGCCAAAAGGGCTCGTCGGCCATGCCGCACAAGCGCAACCCGGTTCTGACAGAAAACCTCACCGGCCTCGCACGTCTGGTCCGCATGTCCGTCGTGCCCGCCATGGAAAACGTGGCACTCTGGCACGAACGCGATATCAGCCACTCCTCGGTTGAACGCGCCATTGGCCCAGACACCACAATCACTCTGGATTTCGCGTTGAACCGTTTGGCTGGCGTTATCGAGAAGCTGGTGATCTACCCGGACAACATGTTGAAGAACATGAATAAGTTCCGTGGCCTCGTCCACTCTCAGCGCGTTCTGCTGGCGCTGACGCAGGCTGGCGTCTCGCGTGAAGATTCCTACCGTCTGGTCCAGCGCAATGCCATGCGTGTCTGGGAAGAAGGCAAGGACTTCCTGGAAGAGCTTCTGGCCGACGAAGAAGTCCGTGCCGCTCTGCCGGAAGAAAAAATCCGCGAAAAGTTCGATCTTGGCTACCACACCAAGCACGTCGACACGATTTTCTCCCGCGTCTTCGGCTGATCGGCCGATCACGCTGACGAACAATCAAATCAGCCGGCGCGGGATACCGCGCCGGCTGATTGCGTTTTCAGCTCCTGCACGGCTCAGCATTTTCGCGAAATACACACACCTGACGGACGCGGTGCCAGAGCGCTCCGTAAAATAACACGCGCGTTGCATTAATTTTACGGGCCTTTACCGCCCCTCTCTTGACGGCGGGCGGTGGCGCTAGCAGATAAGAGGCATGAAAGCATCTGAAGCAGATATCCTCATCGTTCCCGGCTACACCAATTCTGGCCCAGAACACTGGCAAAGCCGTTGGCAGGAAAAGCTGTCCACCGCCCGCCGTGTCGAGCAAGCGGAGTGGACAAAGCCGGTCCGTGAAGACTGGGTCGCAAAACTCATAGAAGAGGTCAACGCCTGCACTCGGCCCGTGGTGCTGGTTGCCCATTCTCTGGGCGTGCCCACTGTTATGCACGCGCTGCCGCACATTGCCGGTAAGGTAGCAGGCGCCATGTTTGTGGCACCACCCGATGTGGCAAACCCGGATATCCGCCCCAAGCACCTGATGACCTTCGGCCCCTACCCGCGTGATCCCCTTCCTTTCCCTGCCATTACCATCGCCAGCCAGAACGATCCTTTCGGCAGCTATGAGCATGCGGGCGAGATTTCGAATGCCTGGGGCTCGACGCTTATTGATGCGGGCATGTCTGGCCATATCAATGCGGAATCGGGTCATGGCCCGTGGCCGGAAGGCACGATGGTATTTGCCCAGTTCCTCAGCAAGCTGAAAACACCGGCCAGCTTTAACCTTTAATTTGACTGAATATATCAGCAAATCAAAGAATAGTAGATTAGGCATTAAATATTCACCTACGCGCTATCAACCAGCGCGTAAGTCTGCGACAATAACCTGCAATCGATGCGACCCTTATTGCAGGGCGTCTATAGTGGGAACGGTGGCAGGGTCGCGTGAACCAAGATCTTTTACTGAAAGAAATTCTTGACGCATTGCCTGTTCCCGTTATCCAGCTTTTGCCTGGCGGAAACATTGCATATCTGCCGCCTAATTTTGCCTGCGCCTGCGCAAACCCGACCCACCTTCTGGATCTCATCCATAGGGATGACCAAGCTGCCGCGACTGAAGCACTAGTGAATGTTTCAAAAAACGGACCTGCAACGTTGGAGGTCCGGCTGAACGACGAGCCGACCAGACAGCGCCATGCACTTCTGTCACTGACCCGCATGCAGGCGAGCGCAGGCGGGATCATTCTCGCCCAATTCACCGACATCACAGCGCAAAGCCTGCGTGAGCGCGAGATTGCCATGCGAGAAAGCCGCTGGAACAGTGCGCTGGTGGGTTCGCTGTCTGGCGTGTGGGATCAGAACTTCGCGACGGGCGAGATGTATGGTTCTGAAACCTGGCGCTCTATGCGTGGCATGGCACCGGATGATCCCATTGAAGCCAACCTCGAAGAGTGGTTGACCCTCGTCCATCCTGATGACCGCGCTCACACCGTGCACTGCCTCGAAAAGCAGACGGAAGGCGATCCGGCCTATGCTGCTTTTCAGTATCGCGAGCGACACAAGGATGGTCACTGGATCTGGATTGAGTGTCGTGGTGCCTGCATTGAGCGCGACGAAAACGGAAAGGCTCTGCGCATCGTCGGCACAGATACCGATGTCACCGAGCGAAAGGCATCCGAAAGCGATATGGAGCGGATGGCCCGCCACCTGAAACTCGCGCTGGAGGCATCGCAGGTCGGTGTTTTCGAAGTGGATTTCGAGACCGGCGTAACGACATGGGACGACCGTTTGTACGAGATTTTTGGCATCGACAAAAGCATGCCCATCCTCGTCGACGGGCTCTGGGAAAGCCGCGTTCACCCGGATGATCTCAGCCGTGTTCTGGTCAACGTTTCTGACAAAATGGAAAAGCTGGAGCCCTTCACGGAAGAATACCGCGCCATCCTGCCGGACGGTTCACTGCGTTACATCCGCGCGCGCTCCCTGCCCTTCATCGATATTGACGGCAAACGAAAGATGATCGGCGTCAATTGGGATGTCACAACAGATATTGCCCTTCGCAACGAGCTTGAACGCGCCAAGACCCAGACGGAAACGCGCAACCACGAACTGGAGCAGGCCCGGATCAACATCGAGCACAATGCGCTGCATGACTATCTGACCGACCTGCCAAACCGCCGGTATCTGGACGAAGTGCTGACACGGGGAGATCTTTTTACGGGCCAAGCCGGCCCCGGCCTTGCCATTCTTCACATCGATCTGGATCGCTTCAAGCAGATCAACGATACGCTCGGCCATCGCACCGGCGACGTCATGCTGAAATATGTCGCCAACCTGTTGCGCAAGGCCAGCAAGAAGAAAGAGTTCGTGGCGCGCATCGGTGGCGATGAATTTGTGTTCCTGTCCCCCTTCAACGGCGACACTCGCAAAATCGAGTCGATGGCCAAGCGGTTGATCAAGCAGTTGAAGCAACCCATTCTGCATGAAGGCCATGAATGTCGCATCGGTGCCAGCATTGGCATCGCCTGCGGTATCGGCGCGGATATGGACTACAAGCAGCTGCTGCTCAACGCCGATATCGCGCTTTACAATGCCAAGAAGCGAGGCCGAAATCGCTTCGAATTTTTCTCATCGGATACGCAGGACTGGCTGATCAACACGAAGCGCGTTTCGGATGAGATTCTGACCGCGCTGGAGCGAGATGAGTTCATTCCCTATTACCAGTTTCAGTTCTGCGCACAGACCCTTGATATCACCGGTGTCGAAACGCTGGCGCGCTGGAACCACTCCGCCGAAGGCATTCTGACCCCCGACCGCTTTCTCGCCATCGCGGAAGATCTCGATGCCGTGTCCGCAATCGATAGCATCATCCTAAAAAAGGCCTTGGTGGATTTCAGCAAATGGAAGGCGGCGGGCCTTTCCATTCCCAAACTTTCCGTCAACGTGTCCGCCAGACGGCTGCATGATCCGGCGCTGAGCCAGTCACTCGATGGTCTCAAGATTGAAGCAGGCACGCTGGCATTCGAGCTGCTGGAATCCATCTTTCTGGACGATAGCGACGACATCACCCTCCACAATCTGAAGACGCTGCGGGAGCTGGGCATCGATATTGAAATCGACGATTTCGGCACGGGCCATGCCTCCATCATCAGCCTGCTGAAAGTCAGCCCGCACACACTGAAAATCGACCGTGAATTGGTTCGGCTTATTCCCCAATCCAACGAACAGCGGAAATTGCTGGGCTCCATCATTGATATCGGCCGCTCGCTGGGTATCAGAGTTGTGGCTGAGGGCGTGGAAAGCGCCGAGCACATTCATATTCTGCAGGATATGGGTTGTGATGCCTTGCAGGGCTTCGCCCTGTGCCGGCCATTGCCTGCGGAGGCCGTGGCCGATTTTGTGGCGGCGCAGGCGTGGAGAACCGTTCCCTTTCAGACTCAGCGATCAACGAGGGCCAGCCCCGCCATCGCCCCGTTAAAATGAGCTGAGCCCACGGCAGGGCGGAGAAACCTACGCTCCCCCATGTCTGATTATGCTACGCTTCAACCACAATTTCATCGGCGTTTTGGCCCATAGTGTTTTTACCCTCAGCAAGGCGTTGATTTTCTGATAAATAAAGCTGTTGAAAAGGCTTCATCAGTCGACCACCACCTCGCAGAAGCAGCACTCAAGGGCCACAATTGAAGCGAACGCGGCCCCAGCCTCATTGTGGAATGGCTTCTTTTCCTTTATGGGACCGCTTCAATAGACGAAACAAACGCCACCCATCCGGCGTCAACCAAGAGATTTGTTAATATGAACCGTCGCCGCCGTATTTACGAAGGCAAGGCCAAGATCCTTTATGAAGGTCCAGAGCCGGGAACTCTCATCCAGTTCTTCAAGGACGACGCAACCGCCTTCAACAAGAAAAAGCACGCAGTCATCGACGGCAAGGGTGTTCTGAACAATCGTATTTCAGAGTATCTCTTCACACATCTCAACAAGATCGGCATTCCCACGCACTTCATCCGCCGCCTCAACATGCGTGAGCAGTTGATCAAGGAAGTGGAGATGATCCCGCTTGAGATCGTCGTGCGCAATGTCGCCGCTGGCTCGCTTTCCAAAAGGCTCGGCATCGATGAGGGCGTGGTTCTGCCGCGTTCGATCATCGAGTTCTATTACAAGTCCGATGCGCTTGAAGACCCGATGGTGTCTGAAGAGCATATCACCGCATTCGGCTGGGCAAACCCGGCAGAACTTGATGATATCATGGCGCTTGCCATCCGCGTGAATGACTTCCTGTCGGGACTTTTCCTCGGCGTCGGCATTCAGCTGGTTGATTTCAAGATCGAATGCGGTCGCCTCTACGAAGGCGACATGATGCGCATCATCCTGGCCGACGAGATTTCTCCCGATAGCTGCCGCTTGTGGGATATCGAGACGCAGGAAAAGATGGACAAGGACCGCTTTCGCCGCGATATGGGTGGGCTTCTGGAAGCCTATTCGGAAGTGGCGCGCCGTCTGGGAATTATCAACGAAAACGAACCGCTCCGTGGTACCGGCCCGGTTCTGGTCAAGTGAATTCAGGAGAGCATCAGGTGATCAACGCACGGGTGACTATTACGCTCAAGAACGGCGTTCTCGATCCGCAGGGTAAGGCAATCGAAGGCGCTCTCGGCAGCCTCGGTTTCGAAGGTGTTGGCCAGGTTCGTCAGGGCAAGGTCTTCGATCTGGAACTGGCCACCAGCGACAAGGCGAAAGCTGAAGCCGACCTGAAGGCGATGTGCGAAAAGCTCCTCGCCAACACGGTGATCGAAAACTACTCTATCGCTATTCTCTGACGCTCAGGAGCCGATCCATGAAATCCGCAGTCGTTCAGCTTCCGGGCCTCAATCGTGACCGTGACATGATCGCGGCCTTGACTCGGATTTCCGGCAAGGCACCGATCACCATCTGGCAGACGGAAACAGACATTCCCGACATCGATCTGATCGTCATTCCCGGCGGATTTTCCTACGGCGACTATCTGCGCTGCGGCGCGATCGCCGCACGCATGCCCGTCATGCAGGCGATCCGTGAAAAGGCCGAACAAGGCGTCAAGGTTCTGGGCGTCTGCAATGGCTTTCAGATACTGGTCGAGGCAGGCATGCTTCCGGGCGCTTTGATGCGCAATGCATCGCTGAAATTCGTCTGCCGCGAAGTGAAGCTTGAGGTCGTCAACAACGACACCGAGTTCACGCGCACCTATGACAAGGGCCAGATCATCCGCTCGCCCGTTGCCCACCACGATGGCAACTACTTCGTCGAGCCGGAAGAGCTGAAATCCATCGAAGACAAGGGCCAGGTCGTTTTCCGCTATGCGGAAGGCACCAATCCGAATGGCTCGCTCAACGACATCGCCGGCATCATCAATGCCAAGGGCAATGTTCTGGGCATGATGCCTCACCCGGAAAACCTCATCGAAGCCGCCCATGGCGGCAATGATGGGCGCGGTATCTTTGCCTCAGCCCTCGGCGTCATCGCAGCTTAAAAATTAACAAAGCCGGGTTAAACCGGCTTTGTTGTATTTCACTGATATGGAATTAAAGCGATGAACCGCCTGCGCCTTCCCCACGCTCTCAATCTTGCGGGCCTCGGCCTTGCTGCCCTTTCTCTGGCCGCTTGCCAGGCGGAAAGAGCACCCGTGGCCTCCGCGTCGGCATCCCGGGCAGCATTGCCGGTCATGGAACGCGTTGCACTGGGCGCCAATGCCTGCTGGTTCAAATCGGGCGACCCGGCTTTCAAGCAGTACCGCCTTGCACCGGAACTCAATTCTTTCTCCGGCCGCCCGCGCATTCTGCTGGTGCCGCGCAACAGCCCGGAATCACGCCCAATGCTCGTCGTGCAGGCGGAAGGCAATCCAGCAAAGGTTGACGCCTTCGGCCCCGCCATGAACGAACCACACGCCGCACGCATCACCACAGACGTGAAGCGTTGGGTCAATGGCGGCAAAGGCTGCTCCTGAGACAGAAAACCCGCCAGCGCCTGATAGAATGGCGCATGGCGGGCTTTTGTAACATGGCAATCGGGCGAGAAATCAAGCCACCATGCGCGCTCTGCCGCCGGCTGCGCCAGCGGCCGCAGATTGTGATGTTCCCAGGCTGAACTGAGCAACGAGATCCCGAAGCTTCTCAACCTCCTGCGACAATGCCGAGGAAGCTGCGGTGGATTCTTCGACCATCGCCGCATTCTGCTGTGTTGTCTGGTCCATCGAATTGATAGCCGTGTTGACTTCGGAAAGCCCGACAGACTGCTCCTTCGAAGATGTTGCAATCGCATTCATATGCTGATTGATGCCAGCGACCCGGTCGGCAATTTCGTTCAATGCAAGGCCTGTTTCACGCACGAGCTCAACCCCGCTTCCCACTTCCGCCGTTGACGTTTGGATGAGCGCCTTGATCTCCTTGGCCGCATTCGCAGAACGCTGCGCAAGTTCGCGCACCTCCTGCGCAACAACAGCAAAGCCTTTACCTGCTTCACCAGCGCGCGCAGCCTCAACACCGGCATTCAGCGCCAGAAGGTTGGTCTGGAATGCAATTTCATCAATGACGCCGATGATGTTGGAAATCTGCTGCGAGGAATTCTCGATCCGCTGCATCGCCTCTTCCGCCTGGTTCACAACCTTGGAGGACTTGGCAGCGCTATCAGTCGCAGAAGTCGCAGCCCGCTGTGCTTCCATGGTTCTCTGGCTGGAATTGGTAACATTGACGGTTATTTCATCCAGTGCAGCGGCAGTCTGCTCCAGCGAAGCCGCTTGCTGTTCGGTGCGGCGCGAAAGATCATTCGCACCGGAGGCAATTTCCTGCGTGCCATTGCCGATGGCGGAAATGCTGTCTGCAATGGACCGCAATGTATCGCCGAGCTGTTTGACGGACAGATTGAAGTCCTGCCGCAATGCCTCGAACTCTGGCGAGAAGGCTTCGTTCAGCTGGAAGGACAAGTCGCCCGATGCCAGCCGTTTCAGGCCTCCCGCCAAGCCGGATGTCGCCACACGCAACCGTTCAGCCGCAACAGCCTCCGCCCGTTCCTGAGCTGCCAGACGATCGGTTTCCGCCTGCAAGCGCAACGCCTCGGCTTCTGACTCCATGCGCTTTTTCGAAATGGCCGATTCACGGAACACTTCCACCGCTGCCGCCATCGAACCAATTTCATCCTTGCGACCGACCCCGGCGCTGATAACGTCGGTGCGACCCTGCGCAAGTTGAGACATGGAGTTCGAGAGCGCGAGGATCGGTGCGCTGATCGTTCGCCGAGAGATATAGAAAATGATGCCTGAGAAGAAGACGGTCAAAACGATGAGCGCCTCCAGCATGCTATTGATATAGACGCTGGTATCGCCGCTCTCTGCGCTGATACTCTCCGCGACCTTTTCAATACTATCGCCCGCAACTTCCATAGCCGTTTCCAGCTCCGAAAATTGTTTCATGAAATTGGGCAGCACCTGCATGGCGGCGTTGGTGTCTGTTTCAGCCAAGGCCACAAGCTTGGTCGCACTGTCGATATAAGCGCGCAAAGGAGGCTCAACGCTTTTCACGACTTTTTGCGTTTCGGGGTCCGTTGCGAGAGCCTCGTTTGCCGCGATCATTTCTCGGAAAGAAGCTACGTGTTCTGCAAGGTCCTGTTTCACATCCTTCAGGGAAATTCCGGCGGATGGGTTGGAGGTCAGCAGCGACGCGAAAACATCAGACCGAAGCGCATCATGCATCATGTCTGCCTGCATGTGGTTGCGCAGCACCTCCGCTGACGTTGCGATGCGATTGGCATTACCGGTTAGTTCGGAAGCGGACCAAAGTCCAATTCCGGCGGCACTCCCGGCTAAGGCAAAAATACCCAGACTGACAACAATAATTTTCTGCTGAATCGATGACATCACAATATCCCCTAGCAACGTCATGACAATATCGCCAATTATTATTAAGTTTTAATAAACTAGATTGCGTACTTCTATCCACCGCCGATTAAAAGTTGAATTTTAAAATCGTCATATAATAATCTACTTAAAGAGAACGAGATGGCCACGAGAAGAGGGATGCCTTGCGGGCCTCCTCCAATGCCTCGTGACGCGTGAGACCGATGTCTGCCAATTGCTCTTCGGACAGTTCGCGGAGGGCCAGTCTACCCGCACGCTTAGCTGCGCTGAGCGCAATCCTCTCGAACAAACGCGCAAAGAACCCCCTTGCAACGGAGACCGACTTAGGGTCAAGCATATCGCCGCTATCCCGAAAGATCCGCTCGCGCTCGTATCCATCGGGATACATTGTATCTATTGTCTTGTTATATTGATCCATCTTGAGCATATTGTACCTGCCGTTCAGAAATTGTCTGGGTTTCCATTCCTGAACAGAGATACAATTGACATGAATGCAGATACAATGCATATATTGTCACCATGACAAATTGGACACCCGACCTTTCAAGCGGCACAGGCCCCATTTACATCCGGCTTGCTGATCACATCGAAGCAGCTATCGCGGATGGTACCCTGCCCGCTGGCGCGAAACTGCCGCCGCAGCGGAACCTCGCCTTTGATCTCGGGGTGACAATTGGAACGATCAGCCGTGCCTATGCACTCATTCATGAACGCGGGCTTGTCAGTGGCGAAGTTGGCCGCGGCACATATGTGAATGCAAGCATGACACCGAGCCCGGCAGCAGCGCATGAACGTGCAGTGGCATCCTTTGGTGGCACAAGGCCCGCTTCGGAAACTCCCAACAAATTCCGCCTGAACACCACGGCCGCCCCGGATGTCGGCCAAAGTGTTATTGTCGAAAAGCACATTGCAGAGATTGCCAGAGACTGCTCCTTCGAGATCACAGACTATGCAAGGGCATTTCCGCAAGAATGGGCACAGGCTGGTGTCCGCTGGCTTTCGCAGGGAGACTGGTCGCCTGCGCTGGACAGCATCGTCCCCACGCTTGGCGCGCATGCCGCCATCATGAGCGTCATCACCGCCATGACCTCGCCGGGCGACCGGATCGTGTTTGAAACCGCCACCTATTCACAGATTGCGCGGGCAGCAATTCTCACTGGTCGGCGCGCAGCGGTGGTGGAATGCGATGAGGAAGGCATTATCCCTGAGGATCTGGAGCGCGTCTGCGCGCAACAGCATCCGAAAATGATTTTCCTGATGCCCACGGGCCAAAACCCGACCTGCGCCACCCTCCCCGAACACCGTCGTCGCGCCATTTCCGATATCGCCCGCAGGTACAATGTCTGGATCATCGAGGACAATCTCTATGGCGCAACGGTTGCTAGCCAGCCGCCAATGATTGCAGAATTCGCCCCGGACCTGACCTTCGTCATCGGAGGTCTGTCGAAATCAGTCGCCGCTGGTGTTCGCGGTGGCTGGGTGGCATGCCCGCCAAACTTCTCGTCGCGCATTCGTATTTCCCACGCCATGATGACCGGCGGCCTGCCCTTTTTGCTGGCCGAACTCTGCGCCCGCATGGTCAACAGCGGTGATGCGCATGAGATCAGGCGAGACTGCACCACAGAAATCAATGCCCGCGTAGCGATTGCCCGCCATGCCTTTGCCAATTTCGAGTTCAACTCGATGCCGGATATTCCCTTCCTTTGGCTCAAAGTACCGGAGCCATGGCTTTCCGGCACTTTCCGCAGCGCCGCCATGAAGGAAGGCATTTTGATTGATGATGAGGATGAGTTCAAAGCCGGGCGCTCGGAAAAAGTCTTTCACCGAGTCCGCATCAGCTTCTCCGCACCGAAAACCCGCAACGAGCTGACCGAAGCCTTCGGCATCCTGCGGCAACTGCTGGATAATGGTTCTGCGGGTTATGAGGGTGTGGCCTGAGAGCGCAGACACTGCGAAAAACTGGGGTGAAGGCGGTTTTTGCGGGGGCTTCAGAACATTTTCCTGTCGCGCCTTGCTGTCTCTTGCGGTAAAGAACCGGAAACTCCCGTACCGGCTCGAACCCCGTGAGACCTATGACACTTCCAAATCATATCAAGATCACCCCGGAACTCATTGCATCCCATGGGCTCAAGCCCGATGAATACCAGCGCATTCTGGACCTGATTGGACGCGAGCTAAGCTTTACCGAGCTTGGTATCTTCTCCGCCATGTGGAACGAGCACTGCTCTTACAAATCCTCCAAGAAGTGGCTGAAGACCCTGCCAACCACAGGTCCACGTGTTGTGCAGGGCCCCGGTGAAAACGCTGGCGTCGTGGATATTGATGATGGTGACGTCGTCGTCTTCAAGATGGAGAGCCACAACCACCCATCTTACATCGAGCCCTATCAGGGTGCGGCAACCGGCGTTGGCGGCATTCTGCGTGACGTCTTCACCATGGGCGCTCGCCCCATTGCCGCAATGAACGCTCTGCGCTTCGGCTCCCCTGATCACCCGAAAACCCGCCACCTCGTTGCAGGTGTTGTGGCCGGCGTTGGCGGATACGGCAATTCCTTCGGCGTTCCCACGGTTGGTGGCGAAGTCGAATTCGATGCCCGCTACAATGGCAACATTCTCGTCAATGCCTTTGCGGCTGGCCTTGCAAAGTCCGACGGCATCTTCCTGTCGGAAGCAAAGGGCGTTGGCCTGCCGGTTGTTTATCTTGGCGCAAAGACGGGCCGTGATGGCGTCGGTGGCGCGACCATGGCATCTGCCGAATTTGACGAATCCATCGAGGAAAAGCGCCCGACGGTTCAGGTCGGAGACCCCTTCACTGAAAAGTGCTTGCTGGAAGCCTGCCTTGAACTGATGAAGACGGGTGCCGTCATCGCCATTCAGGATATGGGTGCCGCTGGCCTCACCTGCTCTGCCGTTGAAATGGGTGCCAAGGGTGACCTCGGCATTGAACTCAATCTCGATCAGGTTCCGGTTCGCGAAGAACGCATGACCGCCTATGAGATGATGCTGTCTGAAAGCCAGGAGCGTATGCTCATGGTTCTGGAACCTTCCAAGGAAGATGTTGCCAAGGCAATCTTCGTTAAATGGGGTCTGGACTTCGCCATCGTCGGTAAGACAACGGATGATCTGCGCTTCCGCGTTCTGCACAATGGCGAAGAAGTCGCCAATCTGCCGATCAAGGAACTGGGCGATGAAGCGCCTGAATATGACCGTCCTTGGACACCGGCCAAGGTGCCTGCACCGCTGGCTGAGAACGATGTTCCAGACTCCGATATTGCTGACGCTCTGCTCAAGCTCGTCGGTTCTGCGAACAACTCCTCGCGCCGCTGGGTTTATGAGCAATATGATACGCTGATCCAGGGCAACTCCCTGCAATTGCCGGGCGGCGATGCCGGTGTTGTGCGCGTCGAAGGCCATGACAAGAAGGCACTTGCCTTCTCATCTGACGTGACTCCACGCTACGTGGAAGCCGATGCTTTCGAGGGCGGCAAGCAGGCCGTTGCCGAATGCTGGCGCAACATCACGGCAACCGGCGCATTGCCGCTGGCTGCCACCGATAACCTCAATTTCGGCAACCCGGAGAAGCCCGAGATCATGAGCCAGTTGGTTCATGCCATCAAGGGCATTGGCGAAGCCTGCCTTGCGCTGGAATTCCCGATCGTTTCCGGCAATGTCTCGCTCTATAACGAGACCAACGGCCAAGCAATTCTTCCCACCCCCACCATCGGTGGCGTTGGCTTGATGGCGGATTGGGGCAAGATGGCCCGCATCCGTTTTGCGGCCAGTGATGAGGTCATACTTCTTGCCGGTGCGCCTGAGGGACTTGGCTCCCACATCGCACAGTCCGTCTATATGCGCGATATCCATAACCGCATCGATGGCCCTGCCCCGCATGTGGATCTGGCCCATGAAAAGAAGACCGGCGATTTTGTCCGCGCCATCATCACCGATGGCCTGACAAGTGCCGTCCACGATTGCTCATCCGGCGGTCTGGCACTTGCCGTGGCCGAAATGGCGATGGCGTCTGACATCGGCGCGACGGTCGATGCAGTCGAAGGTCACCACCCGGTGCGCACATTCTACGGTGAAGACCAGGGTCGTTATGTGTTCACAGTCGCCCAAGCGAACCTTGAAACCGTCTCCGCTCGTGCGGCGGCTGAACGCGTTTCGCTTGCCGTTATCGGCAAGACAGGCGGCTCAACTGTTAAGCTGGGTAACGCCCGCGCAGTAGCGATTAATGAATTGCGTTCGGCCCATGAATCATGGTTCCCTCAGTTCATGGATGGCGAGTTTCTCGCCGCTGCAGAATAATCGAGGAGAGATAGCATGCCCATGAAGCCCGGCGACATAGAGGACATGATCAAGGCCGGAATTCCCGGAGCAAAAGTCACCATTCGTGATCTCGCCGGTGACGGCGATCACTATGCGGCAGAAGTCGTGGCGGAAGCCTTCAAGGGCAAAACCCGCGTGCAGCAGCACCAGATGGTTTATGACGCGTTGAAAGGCAATATGGGCGGCGTATTGCATGCCCTCGCCCTGCAAACGTCCGCTCCGGAATAACGAAATCTTTCGTTTCGAAATCAGGGCCTGCGCGAAAATCTCGCGCGGGCCTTTTTACATTTTGGGCGGCTGCTCGGAGCGCAGATTGGCAAAGGATGCCGCAGGCATCGGCCCCGCCGTTAGCAACGCGAAATCAAAGCCCGAACGGCGGTCAGAACCCAGCACATATTGGCGGTGCATGCGCAGAAAATTGCGCTTGTTCTTCTTATATCGCTCGGCAGAAAGAGAATGCTTGAAGCGGATCGGCACAATCTTCGGCTGGGCCGCATCGCCGTGACCTGTCAGCTTGGCTGTATGACACTTGTAGAGGTGGATAGGGTCCGTGAGGCACTGAATATCAAACCATGTCACATGCTCATGCCGAGCCATCACGCCAATGCTCTGGCGCAGCCTTGAGGCACTTTTGAGCAGACCGCACTGAAGCGCCGCTCCGCCCAATGTGACGAACGAAACAGCCCGCCCGTCAAACGCGCCCGGCTTCAGCTCCAGCACGCGTCCAGCCACCGCCAGCGCAAGGCTTGCTCCCATGCTGTGGGACACGAACAGCACCTCCTCAGACCCCTGCTCAAGCGCGGCGATCACGGCATGCGCCTTGGCGTCAATCCAGTCACGCGCCATGGGCTCGTCACGGCCAACAGCCAGCGCAAAGCGCCAGTCGGCAAAGAGATGAAGTGTGTGAAACCGATCCGAAAATGGCATCACGCCTTTGACGAAGAAGAGATAGCCGAGCGGGATGGTGATGAGGCAGAGGAAAACCGAAACGCCCAGCAGCAATGGCAAGGCCGCGATTAACCCGGCGGCGATAGCGCCCAGAGCAATGAGCAAAAACGGAAACAGAAAGAACAGCCCGAACCGCCAGGCATGGCGGAAGTAGGCAAAAGCTCCTCCCTCACCGATAATGCCGGCGCCTGCCTTGAACCCGAGCGCAATCTGCTTCCAAATGGACACGGCGCGCAGCTGTGAAATCAGGTCATTATGGTCGTGGATCAGGATGGTAGATTGCGTGGCATGGCCATTGTGCAGGGCAGCCACATCCATGCGACTACCCACCGGCGTCTCCTCGATTCTGCCCACTTGGTAGTCAACGCCGAACGTCTTGCCCGATTGCGCAGCGCTGCGCTCATAACGACGCTGATGCGCCTGCGCATCCAGCGGATCAAAGCCGGGAAAATAAAAAACCAGTCGCGACGAAACCTTCGTCATCTGTAGCAATCCTAAAAAACAGCAACCCAAAAGGATTGCTTGATACGGGTGGGCGCACCTATATTGAAAATAATAACTTTTTACAGGCGGAACCAACAAAAGAGGCCCAATTGTCAAAAATCGTCGATCAGCTGATCAGCGGCGTCATCAAGGGAGCAGTGGCGGAAATCCTCAAGAAATCCGGCACCCGCCAGACAAGACGCACAAAGCGCCGCGCAAAGGCCAGCACCTCAATTGCGGGCGGCATCGTCGGCAGCATCCTCAAGGCCGCGCTGGGTGAGAAAACCACCCGAAAGCCTAAGACGCGTATCGCCAAAAAGCAGGTCAGCAAACGCCGCACCGCCGCGGCCAGAAGCCGCCAGCGTTAGGTGCTTTGCACCTGCTGCTATTAAGCTTTAACATCAACAAAAGCGCGGTACAGATTGATAAAAAAGAAAAAACCCGCCGAAGCGGGTTTCTTTGGTGCGGTCGAGAAGACTCGAACTTCCACGGGTTGCCCCACAGCGACCTCAACGCTGCGCGTCTACCAATTCCGCCACGACCGCATCGTGGTAGATGTCAACTTGCGCCGACGAAGGTGCATGTACCAAAAGCATTTTGGGTGCACAAGAGCGTCATGACAGTTTTTTGAAATTAAAAATCGCGGGCGTCGTCACTATATGAAAGAAGCCCGCAAATGCAGGGCTTGCAGCTCAGAAATCATTCTGCGAGAAGGCTGTGGAAAGGATTTTTTATGCTGACACGTACCGATATCAAGGCGGATATGTTCGCAATTTCCGGCTCAGCGCCCGTTCGCTGGCGAATCTCCGACGGATTTGTCCCCTATCAGGTGGCAATTGATGAGATGGAGCGCGAGGTGGCGGCGATTGCAGCTGGAGAAGCCGACGAGTTGATCTGGCTTCTGGAGCATCCTCCACTCTATACCGCAGGCACCAGCGCCGATTCTGCCGATCTGATCGAGCCGGATCGTTTCCCGGTCTTTGCGACGGGTCGCGGCGGCGAATACACCTATCATGGCCCCGGCCAGCGTGTGGTCTATGTCATGCTGGATCTCAAGCGCCGCAGACAGGATGTGCGCGCCTATGTGGCCGCACTCGAAGATGTCATCATTCGCACCCTGGATAAGATGAATGTGCGGGGCGAGCGCCGCGAAGACCGCGTTGGTGTTTGGGTACGCCGCCCGGAAAAGCCGCTTCTGCCGGATGGAAGCGTGAGCGAAGACAAAATCGCTGCCCTTGGCATTCGCCTGCGCAAATGGGTCAGCTTCCACGGCCTCTCCATTAATGTCGATCCGGATCTGGGACATTTCAGCGGAATCGTGCCCTGCGGAATTTCTCAATATGGCGTCACCAGTCTTGTCGATCTTGGATTGCTGGTTATGATGGGTGACGTCGATGTCATGCTGCGCCAGTCCTTCGAAGAGGTCTTCGGCGCAACCGCAAACGAAGCGGCTCATCAGACACTTTAATATCGAGCCGCAACCTTCTGTATCGATCAACGTTTCTCAATTGCGCAAAGCTGGATCATCATCCCGCTCTCGCTTTCATCGAAAAATTGAAAAAGGATCCATTTCATGTTCACAACATCTGCCTATGCCTGCGATGATGGCTCCTCCCCGCTGAAACTCGCCACAATCAAGCGCCGTGATCCGGGCCCGCGCGATGTGGAAATCGAAATCGAATTCTGTGGCGTTTGCCATTCGGATATCCACACCGCACGCGCAGAATGGGCAGGCTCGCTCTTCCCATGCGTGCCCGGCCACGAAATCGTCGGACGTGTTGGCCGCGTCGGCTCTGACGTCACCAAGTTCAAGACAGGCGACCGCGTCGGCGTTGGCTGCATTGTCGATAGCTGCCGCGATTGCGCAAGCTGCGCGGAAGGCCTCGAGCAATATTGCGAAAACGGCATGACGGGTACTTACAACTCGCAAGACAAGGCCATGGGCGGCGAAGCACACACACTTGGCGGTTACTCCTCCCACGTCGTCGTGGATGACCGCTACGTGCTGAATATTCCAGAGGGTCTCGACGCAGCAGCAGCAGCCCCGCTGCTATGCGCCGGTATCACCACCTATTCTCCTCTTCGCCACTGGAATGCCGGTCCCGGCACCCGCGTCGGCGTAGTTGGGCTTGGTGGCCTCGGCCATATGGCCGTCAAGATCGCCAGCGCCATGGGTGCAACCGTGGTCATGATCACCACCTCTCCCGGCAAGGCAGATGATGCCAAGAAGCTTGGCGCGCATGAAGTGATCGTTTCCAAGGACGCCGAGCAGATGAAGAAGGCAACATCCAGCCTCGATCTCATCATCGATGCCGTGGCCGCAGATCACAATATCGACTCGTACCTTGCTCTGCTGAAGCGCGATGGTGCCTTGGTGCAGGTCGGCGCGCCTGAGAAGCCGCTGTCGGTCCATGCCTTCAGCCTCATCCCAGGCCGCAAGACCTTCGCTGGCTCCATGATTGGTGGCATCGCCGAAACGCAGGAAATGCTCGATTTCTGCGCTGAAAAGGGCATCACAGCCGAAATTGAAATGATCAACATGGATCAGATCAACGAAGCCTATGAGCGCATGATCAAGAGCGACGTGCGCTACCGTTTCGTCATCGATATGCAAAGCATGCCGAAGCAGGCCGCATAAACAAAACGGCAAAGAGCTAAAAAACGAAAACCCGCCGAAAATATCGGCGGGTTTTTTCATGGCTATATATAAGGAGATAACAGCGCAAAGCGCCTGGCTGGCTAACGCCTGCCACCTCTGCTTATGTCATCGTGATTAAGATAGAAGCCGGTCATCCGTAAAGCTGCTCTCAGGAACCTTGCCGCTGGCAAGTGCCATGATGGCAAGCACCGCATGCTGACGATCCCAGCCCGCACCCTCAGCCTTTTCCAGGAGACCATTGATTGATGGCTCGAGAGCGAATTGGCATTCAGCCTGATAATCCATCGTATCAACCGAAAGCGAAGGAGAATTGATCATAGCGCGCATTAAAGCACTCCATTTTACGTAACACCCGTGACATCAAGGTCACGACATACGTGCATTCACACACTCAGAACGCTGGACATCTCGAGAGACGACCAGCGACACAAGTAAAACGAATCCCCCAGCGGTCCGCAGACTCTGTCATATGACTGACACTGTCAAGTTATAAGCGAGATTGAAACTGTGGATAGGCGTTCCACGCGGCCCTGCCAGTCGGGCCTAGGTTTTGAAGAGCACACTATAATCGCCCCTCCCGGTCGCGCCGCGGCTTGCGCCTCCAGATCAGCATAGCCATCAGAACCAGAGCGAAAAGGATGAACCACATCAGGGGAAATGCCATGAAAAGTGCTGCATAGCCGCAATTTTCTTCAAAACACGCGCCCAAGCCCCCGGCATCTTCAAACATGGTGACCGAGAAGGCAGCGGCCATGCCACTGCCGACGACACCTGCCATCAGAATCAGAATGTTCGTAAAAACTCTCATTGCCGGTATTATGCGGCCAAATGAGACCGCTTTGCGGAGCCTGCCGGGAAAAACCAGAAGTTTTAGAAATTGCTTTGAAACGTGTTGCACACACGCACAACGTTTAAGAAAATCAATACCTTAAAACGTTGAGAAAGAATGGTGGGTGATGTAGGGCTCGAACCTACGACCCGCTGATTAAGAGTCAGCTGCTCTACCAACTGAGCTAATCACCCGCCGCATCCGCCATTGTCTGGCGGTGTGAGTGGCCGTATAAAGAGGATATTTCGGCTTGTCCAGCGTGGAAATGACATTTTTGCGAAATTAATCTCGGAAAAACATCGACCACGCTGGAAAACCCCGCATTGCCGGGCTTTTTGCTCTGCAACATTTTTTCTGCGTTAGCGACGAAACGCTCTCGCGACGGCGATCAAGATACATGCGCCGATGAAGCCTGCGATCAGGTAACCAATCCAGCCGGTCAGAACGATGCCAAAGACGGCAAGAAGTGTGTTGGCGATGATCGCGCCGACGATGCCCAATATGATGTTCATGAAAACACCCATATTGCTCTTCATGAACTGTTCAGCGAGCCAACCAGCTATTCCACCGATGATGATTGCAGCGATCCAACCAATTCCAGCACTTTCCATGATGTTCTCCTTGCTCAAGCACGATATGTGATCGGCAAGGTAATGGTTGAGACTGGAAAGAAGTTCCGCGCTAATTCTGCGGTAGGTTCTTGATACACCAAATATGCCGACTATTTTGACCGCATGATTTGGCCGACTTTAAAAGGGCACTCTTGATGATGTTTTCGATAAGGCTGGAACGTTGGTTTCCGGCGCTGATGTTGCTGATAGCCACTTCGATAGTGGCATCGTCCGCCGCTTTTGCGCAGGCGCCAGCTCAAACAGCCCCCGTGGAACCGCTTCCTATCGTTGAGCAGTCCAAGACCGACCTCGACAAGTCGAGAGCGACCATGGCGCAGATCAACCAGCAGATCGAGGAAGCCCGCACCGAGGACCCTCGCCTGGTCGACCTTAAAAGCAAAGCGGATGATCTTGCCGGCAATGCAGCCAGCACGGTTGCCAGCCTGCGCAGCAGGCTCGATGAGATCAATGCGCGCATCAATTCCCTTGGCGCGCCACCGAAGGAAGGTCAGCCGCCAGAAGCAAGCGTGGTAACGGATGAGCGAACTCGCCTGAACTCGGAAAAATCCCAGATCAATGCGGTTCTGGGTGAGGCCGAAGCCGTTGCGGGCCACGCAACGCAACTTTCCAACAATATCACCTCGATTCGCCGCTCCCTTTTCGCCGCTACCTTGTTCAAGCGCACGGAAATTTCGCCCTCTGTCCTCAGCGAGGCTGGCCAGGAATTTCTCGGTGAAATTTCAGCCGTAAGCAGCTCACTCTCGGGCTGGGCAATTTTCGTGTGGAATTACAAGCGTGTGTCCATGTTTGGCGCGGTGTCGCTGTCTGCGGTGGCAGCGCTGCTGTTTCTGGTTGGTGGATACCGCCTGCTGGGCCACAGAATGGAGCGCCGCGCCTTTTCGGGCGAGCCATCCTATCTGCGCCGCCTCTCAGTCGCCTTCTGGTCCACGATGATCCAGTCATCCTCCGTATTCCTGCTGATGGTCACTTCGGCCTTCCTGCTGGATAATTTCGGAGTTCTGAGGCCGGATATTGCGCCCATCGTTTTCGTGGCGATGACGGTTCTTGCCTTCTGCTATTTCGTGTCCCGACTAACTTACGCAATTTTTGCGCCGAACCATCCGGAATGGCGTCTGCTGCATGTGTCCAATCGTGGGGCGCGCACACTCTCTGCCGCCGTACTGTTCATGTCGCTCGTCAATGGTCTCGATTATCTTTTCGGCACTATCAGCGAGACACTGAACTCGCCTCTGATTTTGACGGTCGCAAAAAGCTTCGTCGCCTCCATCATCATCGGCACCATTCTTCTGGCCATGTCGTTCCTCAAGCCGATGATCGGCAAGGATGAGGACGCAGAAACCGGTCGTCAGCGCCTTCCCCGCTGGCTTTCAATCCTGCTGGCCATGGGCGGGCTTTTGCTGATCGGCGCGTGTCTGACAGGCTATGTCGGCCTTGCACGCTTCCTGGCCACCCAGATCGTCGCAACCGGCGCCGTTCTTGCAACGGTTTATATCGGCATCCTCTCGGGCAAGGCCATTGCCAAACAGGGTGCTTTTGCCGAAACGCTCGTCGGTCGCCATCTCGGCAGACGATTCAAACTGGGTCCCGTCGCGCTGGATCAGGCAGGCCTTGCCGCCGGGCTCGGCATTTACGGCATCGCGCTTTCCTTCGGCGTTCCCCTCATCCTGTTTTCATGGGGCTTCCAGCCGGGCGATATTGAAAACTGGGCTTACCGTCTACTGACGGGCTTCACCATCGGCAACACGTCCATCTCCCTCATCAGCATCTTCAGCGGCATTCTGGTCTTTGCCGTTGGCTATGCCATAACACGGTGGTTCCAGCGTTGGCTGGACCGCAACGTTATGGCTCGCGGACAGGTGGACGCTGGCGTCCGCAACTCGGTTGGCACCGGTATTGGCTATCTCGGAATCGTCTTCGCCGCCATATTCGGCATTTCGTCTGCGGGCCTTGATCTTTCCAGCCTGGCACTTGTGGCCTCCGCCCTGTCTGTCGGTATCGGTTTTGGCTTGCAGAACATCGTCTCGAACTTCGTGTCGGGCCTTATCCTGCTCGTCGAGCGGCCTTTCAAGGTGGGCGACTGGGTGGTCACCGGCACTGTGGAAGGCACCGTCAAGCGCCTTTCGGTTCGCGCTACCGAGATCGAAACCTTCAGAGGCCAGTCGATCATCGTTCCGAACTCGGAATTCATCAATTCCTCTGTCGGAAACTGGACCCACAGAAACCGCATCCAGCGTGCTGAAATCCCCGTTTCTGTGGCCTATGAAACAGACCCGCAGCAGGTCATGGATATTCTGCTGGAACTGGTGAAGAAGCAGACGCCGGTCCTGCGCAATCCTGAACCGCATGTGGAGTTTCTGCGATTCGGGGATTTCTCGCTGGATTTCGAGTTGCGCTTCCACCTGTCAGACCTCAATCACGGCCTGACGGTGAAGAACAATCTTCGCATGGAAATTCTCAAGCGTTTCCGCCAGGAGGGAATCACCATTCCCATGCCGCAGCGCAATTTGAACATCCACGTCGAGGGTGAGACAAATCCGCAAATGCTCGCAGCACTGCTGGCCGAAGAGGGCGAAAAGGCAGTTGCGTCCCACACAGCAGCGGCAGCCGCACCCAAGCAGGACATGCCAAAGGCACTGGACGAGAGCGATGCAGACACCGCGAAAGAGCCCAAGATCGAGGCATCCAAGCCATCTGCGCGCAACAGAGCGGGCTGAAGCACTCTGCGCTTGAAAATCGTCAAAAGGCTCGCCGTCGCGGCGAGCCTTTTGCATGTCGTAATCAGGCGTTTGAGCAACGATGCGACATTGCATAGTCTGGCCCATATTGGTTTGAAAAGGCTCACACATAAGCGGGCCATTATGCCTCAAGGGGAACTTGCATCATGAAGACACATGCGCGGGCGGTGGTAATCGGTGGCGGCGTTGTCGGTGTGTCGACGCTCTATCATCTGGCCAAAAAAGGCTGGGGCGATTCTGTGCTGATCGAGCGCAAGGAACTGACCTCAGGCTCCACATGGCACGCAGCCGGTCTTCTGCCGCTGTTCAACATGAGCTATTCCGTTGGGCAGATCCACAAATATTCGGTCAAGTTCTATGAGGAGCTTCAGGAAGAAACCGGCATGAATGTCGGCTTTTCCAAGGTCTCCAACATCCGCCTCGCCCGCACCAAGGACCGCTGGGACGAGTACATGTATTATGCAGGCATTGCCGAAACCATCGGCGTCAACGTCAAGATGCTGACGCCTGAAGAGGTCAAGGAAATCTGGCCACTCTGCGAAACGGATGGTCTTCTGGGCGCCATTCAGCACCCTGACGATGGTTATATTCAGCCCGCAGACCTGACGCAGGCGCTGGCCAAGGGCGCCCGCGACAAGGGCGCAACCATCTATCGCAACACCACCGTCACCGCGCTGGAACAGCTTGAGAATGGTCACTGGCAGGTGACAACCGACAAGGGCGAAATCATCGCCGAGCACGTCATTTCCTGCACCGGCAATTTTGCCCGCAAGACCGGCGAGATGGTCGGCATCAACATTCCCGTCATCCCGGTTGAGCACCAATATATCGTCACAGAGCCGCACCCGGCCATTCAGGAGCGCCGCAAGCAGGGCCTGCCAGAAATGGGTGTTCTTCGCGAATCCGATAGCGCCTGGTACATGCGCGAAGAAGCGGGCGGCCTCATTCTCGGACCTTATGAGGTGGGCGCGCCCGTCTGTTATGTCGATGGCCCCTCGGACCAGAGCGAATATGAGCTTTTCCAGGAAGAGCTCGACCGCCTCATGCCCCATATCGAAGCCGCCATTGCCCGCGTTCCGGCCTTTGGCGAAGTGGGAATCAAGAAGGTCTATAATGGCGCAATCGCCTACACGCCCGATGGCAACCCCATCGTCGGCCCTGCCCCGGGCTTGAAAAACTTCTGGCTGAACGAAGGTCACTCCTTCGGTATCACCGCTGCTGGTGGCGCAGGCTGGCAGCTGGCGGAATGGATTGTGGATGGCGAACCGACCCTCGACCTGATGGGCGTCGATCCGCGCCGTTTCGGCCCCTATGCGACCGAAGGCTACCTCATTGCGAAAAACGAGGAAGCCTACGCCAACGTCTTCACCATGCACTACCCCGATGAAGAGCGCGCCGCCGCCCGTCCGCTCAAGACAACGCCGATCTATGATCGCCTCAAAAAGCTCGGCGGTGTCTTTGGCAGCGTCTATGGCTGGGAACGCGCCAACTGGTTCGTGCCGGATGGTTACGCGCTGAAGCCAGAGGAACTCGGCGTCGGTGCCGATGTCATCACCAACCACAACCACGCGCCCGCGCTGGAAGATGGCCGCATCGTTGAAAAATGGTCGTTCCGCCGCTCCAACTATTTCGAGCATGTCGGCAACGAGGTCAAACACGTCAGCGAACATGTCGGCGTGCTGGATATGTCTGCCTTCGCCAAGATGGAGGTTTCAGGCCCCGGAGCGCGACAGTGGCTCGATTCCATCCTCGCCAATGCTATTCCCAAGAAACGTGGCCGCATCGCGCTGACGCACCTTCTCACAAAGAATGGCGGCGTGAAGGCTGAGTTCACGGTCTATGAATGGGCACCCGGCCGCTTCTACCTCGTTTCCGCTGGCGGCTTGGAAAACCACGACCACGATGTGCTGCGCCGTCTCGCACCATCAGATGGCTCCGTCATCCTGCAGCCCATCACCCAGAAATACGGCGTTCTGGCACTCGCCGGTCCAAAGTCACGCGAGGTGCTGAAAAAGCTCACGCGCACCAGCCTCGACAACAAGGACTTCCCATGGCTCACCGCCAAGGAAATCTCCGTCGGCGTTGCAACCGCCCACGCACTGCGCGTCAACTTCGTCGGCGAACTCGGCTGGGAACTGCACCATCCGATCGAGATGCAGGCATATATTTTCGACCGCCTGATGGAAGCCGGAGCCGAATTCGGGATCAAGCCCTTCGGCATCCGCGCCATGGTCTCCATGTCTCTGGAAAAATCCTACCGTAATATGGGCCGCGAACTCTCTGTCGAATACAATGCCTATACGTCCGGCCTCGACCGCTTCATCAAGCCTGAAAAGCAGTTCATCGGCCGCGATGCAGTGGTTGCGGGCAAGGAAAAGGGCTTGGGCTGGATCTTCTCCACACTCGTCGTCACCGGTAATACCACGGTGGATGCACGCGGGTCGGAAGCCATCTACAATGCGGCTGGCGATGTCGTCGGACGCGCCACATCGGGCGGCTTTGGCTGGCGTATCGGCAAATCGCTGGCGCTTGCCATGCTGTCACCTGCCGAAGCGCAGATCGGATCAAAGCTGAAGATCAAGATTCTAGGCGATCTCTATGATGCGGAAGTGGTGGGTGAAAGCCCGTTCGACCCCGACAACGCCGTCTTGAGGGCCTGATACGGCCGCCCTCACGCTTTGAAACCCTCACCCCGGCCTCGTGCCGGGGTTAGTCTGCTGGGTCACGTGAGGCTCAAGCAAAAGCATTGCGGGCATCGCTGCGCGCAGGCTCATCCATATCGTCAATGAAGAATTTCGTCCTGAGCAAGCTCAACAGATCAATCAGCGTTTCCAGATGAGATATTCTGCGCCAGCGAGATCGCTATGCGCCGGTCGTCTTCCGCCGCAACAGAAAACGCCTGTTCCTGCAGGTTCTGGATCCATTTGCAGTTGATCGACGAACACTTGTCCAGCGCAGCCGTCATGAACGCCAAGCCGCGCACGGTCTGACCTTCCTGAAACAGCAGATTTCCAAAAATGGACATGGCTCCTGCATGGCCATGCTTGCGCGCCTGGTTCAGCCACTTCTTGGCCTGCTGCGCATCGGCACGTCCGCCCTCGCCTGCCAAAATCATCTGCGCTAGCTCAAACTGAGCTTCGGCAACGCCGAATGTGGAAGCAACCTGGAAGTAGAGCTGGCGCGCCTGCGAAAGATCGCTCTTTACAGGGCTGCCGGGAATGCCATGGCGGTAATAATCGGCGAGAGACAGCAGCGCGTTGACGAAAAACCCGGTGTCTTCAGAGCCCGGCTCCACGCCCTGGCTCGCAATCTCGCTATAAATCTTGAAAGCCTCGAAGTCGTTCTTCGCAACACCGTCACCATAGGCGTACATGTTGGCGAGTGCCCAGCGCGAGCCCGTATGACCCTTTTCCGCCGCGTAGCGATATGCTTCGACAGCGTCGTCTTTTTTACCACTTTTGTAAGACTTGAAGCCGAATTTGAACAGGTCAAACGGACCCGATTCCTTGGTAACGCCCGAATTGATATCAAAAGCTGCAGCAGGCATTGCCAGCGCTGCAAGCAACAAACCCGCCCATAGCGGCTTCAAAACATTGATGTCACATTTCAGCATTTAAACGGACTTCTCTCACTCTTCCCGGGGTATAGCGAATACTCACGCAATACTGCAAAGACAATTCACACCAGGCTGCGATTTTCGAACACACTGCGTCTTTCCAGCCGCACTTTTTAAGGTGCTACCGGTCTGCTTCTGCGTCTGTAGGTCGGTCTGTGCACGAAATGAGATATAAGCGCCGTTTCCGGCAATATAACGGCGTTTGACCGCCGCAATCATGGCCTTCAGCAAGGCCACGAAATCAATTCGTGCGTTTACTTGCTTAGACACTGAATCCACTTTCATTTTCACATTAACCACTTCAGCAGAGCCTGTTTAAAAGCCCGCATATTCTTCCGTTTCCCGCGTCCCTGAAGACAAGCAAGCAACTTGTTTGTGGCGGGAAATGGACAAATAGGACGGCTTTCTGACGCAACGTGAAGGTTGCAGAAATATGTTGCTAAATCGTCACAATATTGCAGCCAAGCAACAAAAAACCCGGCCTCGAAAGACCGGGTGATTTTGACTGAGTTGGTGAAATTAGAACTTCACCTTGAGCGATGTCGAGACGGCCGCCACGAGGTCATTGCCGAAGCTGTAGGAAGCATCAGCACCGTAGTTCTGACCGTTGATCGTGGTGGGGCCAGAGCTTCCGCTCGTCAGCACGCCAAGAGCGCCGGCAAGTCGAAGCTCGACGTTCTCGGTTGGGCTGTAGGACACGCCGGTGCCAATGGTCCACGTATCCGTCTGCGCGCCGTAGCCTTGCGACGTACCGCGATCCCAAGTCAATGTAACAGCACCGCTCCACTGATCGTTAAACTTGTGGCCTACGCCGCCGGAAATCGTCCAGCCGTCACGATAGCCAAGTTCAAGCGACGTTCCAACGCCACCTGCAGCGCAGACACCCGGGGTAGCAGTACGGCAGTAAAACGGCACCTTGGAAAACTGGCTCCAGTCCGTCCACTTTACAGAACCCAGCGCAAGCCAGCCCGGGGCGATGCCACTCTGGAACTTGAACTCAAGGGAATCTGGCATGTTCTGGGCGCCGTACACTGAAATGACCGGGGAGCCCAAAGCGCCAACCTGAGACAGGTTCAGCGTACCAGTAATGTCATCAAGCTTTACCTCGCTGTTATAAACGAGGCTCGCGCGAAGCGCGTATTCTGGGATTTCGTAGGCAACACCGGTGCGCCAGCCCCAGCCATCACCTTTCAGATCAAGGCGACCGACACCCGTACCTCCCAGACCACCAAAATTGGCGGGAATAACTTGGCGTTCCTTGAAGCCAGATAGTTCTTGATAGAAACCACCACCAATGAGGCGCAACTGCCCACGGCCAACGTCGAACCTGTACGAGCAGGTCAAAGCGTAATTATCGCTCTCAACCTTAGTTTCGATGTTTTCATTTTTACCGGCCCAGTTTGCCCCTGGTTTTGTGTGAGCACCCCATGGTTGGGAATAATCGACCATACAATCTGTCGCATCCCCAAAACCGGCTTTAAGCCCCACTCTTGGCACCCAGTAGTTTTCACTGTCGTCTGCCGTAGAAGACAAATTGTTGTTATTGCCGTTACCGGTACCAGCAGGTGGAGGAAGCGATGTGTTCGTATCCCGCGCATTCTTCAGCTCGCGCTGGGGCGCAACGAACGTCGCAGTCGATTCAGCAGCAAATCTTGAGCCGTCGAAAAGCAGGTCAATATTATAGCCTCCACGTTCCAACCCGCCCGCAAATGCAGGTGACATCGATGTCAAGCCGACGGCAAAGCTCAAAGCACCACTTAGAATGATATGTTGTTTTGCCATGTCTCTCCCCAATCAAGGCAATGCGATGGAAAGACCGTGCAATGCTTTGATAAAAAAGACAATCTGTCGCATGGCAGCCATGCGTTTTTGCAGTGCAAAAATAATTTACGTAAAATGCTGAACAACTCGAAGGCAGGCGAAAATCTCGTAAATTTATTCTCATTCTGCGCTATATTAGCCAATCATATTAGAACAATATGCTTTACATCTTATCAACTGTGACCGTGTGACAACATCCAGGGTTTTCGCGTCTAAGGCCGTATTTCCACGACCTTCGCCTTAGGGTGGCAGCGAATAAATACCCTCTGTTAAATTGCATAGCCCGTGCAGACAGCATCGCCATAGCAACGACATGCGGAAAATGTTTGGTGACATTCCGCTCTCGTGGTACTGCAACGACAAATTCGCCTCCTGAAAATGGCAGGCTATCCATCAAACAAACATATCTGCCACAACGCACGTCGTGCTGCATGGCGGTGCGGGTGCGTTATGCAAGACAAGACCTATTCCCCCATTCACGTCATCGGTGGCGGCCTTGCAGGTTCCGAAGCTGCCTGGCAGATCGCTCAGTCGGGCGTGCCTGTCATCATGCATGAAATGCGCGGCGTGCGTGGCACGGATGCCCATAGGGGCACCGCGCTTGCTGAACTGGTCTGCTCCAATTCATTCCGCTCTGATGATGCGACGGCCAATGCTGTCGGCGTCATCCATGCTGAAATGCGGCTTGCCGGCTCGCTGATCATGTCCTGCGCCGATGAGCACAAGGTGCCAGCCGGCAGCGCGCTTGCGGTGGATCGCGATGGCTTTGCCGACGCCGTCACAGCTAAACTCGAAGCCCATCCGCTGATTACCATCATACGCGAGGAAATCTCCGGCCTGCCACCGCAGGAATGGGACAACACCATCATCGCCACCGGCCCGCTCACCTCACCAGCCCTCGCCGCCTCCATTCAGGCGGAAACGGGTGAGGATGCGCTGGCCTTCTTCGATGCCATCGCCCCCATCATTCACCGCGATAGCATCAACATGGATATTTGCTGGTACCAGTCGCGTTACGATAAGGTCGGTCCCGGCGGCAATGGCAAAGACTACATCAACTGCCCGCTGGACGAACAACAGTACCATGCCTTCATAGACGCTCTCATCGCGGGCGATACGGTTGGTTTCAAGGAGTGGGAAGGCACGCCCTATTTCGATGGCTGCCTGCCCATCGAGATCATGGCTGAACGCGGGCGCGAAACGCTTCGCCATGGCCCCATGAAGCCCATGGGCTTGACCAATTCCCACAACCCCACTGTCAAGGCCTACGCCGTTGTCCAGCTGCGGCAGGATAATGCGCTCGGCACGCTCTATAATATGGTGGGTTTCCAGACGAAGCTGAAATACGGCACGCAGGCCGATATATTCCGCATGATTCCAGGCCTCGAAAACGCAGAGTTTGCACGTCTCGGTGGCCTCCACCGCAACACCTATATCGATTCGCCTCGTCTGCTGGATCCATCCCTGCGGCTAAAATCGCGCCCATCCGTGCGGTTTGCAGGCCAGATCACCGGCTGCGAAGGTTATGTCGAAAGCGCATCGATTGGCTTGCTAACAGGCCGTTTTGCCAGCGCAGAGCGCAAGGGCGAACCCGTCAGCCTTCCTCCGGCCACAACCGCACTCGGCTCCCTGCTCAGCCACATCACCGGTGGACATCTGTCGAGCGATGAGGAGCCTGGCAAGCGTTCCTTCCAGCCGATGAATGTCAACTTCGGACTATTCCCGGAATTGGAGCCAGGTTCGATCGTCAAGCCGGAGGGCGTCAAACGCTTCCGTGGCAAAGACAAGACCATCATGAAGCGGAACTTGATGGCCAGACGCGCCCTCACAGATTGCGCCTCATGGCTCGGCGTGCCTGCCCCCATCTTCGCAGAACCGGAAACGGCCTCAGCTCAGGTGGAAACAGGTGGCGAAACCTTGGTATCGGATGCCTCGGCGGCCTGATCAGCCGCAGGTTCCGGCTCGGTGGCCGGGACCGCTTCCAGCATGCTTCCCAGCAGCCATAGGGATACTTCCGCGGCCTCCTTCACCGTCTTGAAACGGTAGGCGCCGCTATATTTCGGTTTGTCCAGAAACGACACGACAAACCCATCGCCGGTTTCCAGATGCTCGACCTGAATGCATTCGGGATCGAGCAACATGCAGACATGGTGTTTGCCCATGTTGCGCATGAAGCCAGCCTTGTTATCGTGAAGGCGCACGAAAACCGCATTACCATCAGCCGTCATGTGCAGGCTGCGGATGGCTTCGTTCGGAAAGGCGCGAGCAAAATCAAGAATGGCCTGGCCCGGATCGTGCAGGTCATCCTCGTCCGGGTTACGCTTCAGGCGCAAGAAATAAAGGCCCAACATGGCTAAAGGAAAGAGGACGATCAGGATTGTAGGGCTCATCGATGTCTCTCCATACGGCTGCTCTCGTCGTCCCGGCTCAGACGTTCTTCGCAATATCATCACATAGTGGTCAAGCCTTGCGCGAATATGGACTGGGCGGACCTATGGTCAAAAGCGACGGGTGAAAGACGCCTTGGCAAGCTGCCACTGGCGGCGAAACTGCGATGACAGGATATCCTGCGTCAAGAGCCCCGCCCCGGCCCTGCGCGCTCTGGCGATAACCCCACCTGACAGTGCAACGGGAATAAAGGCTGGAAAAACCGCCTTAGGAATGGGCGCAAGCCGCGCTTTGTCCAGATGCCCCTGCGCATGAACGCAGAAGATCTCGATGGCAGCGCCAATCCGCGCCTTGTCCTGACCTTCCAGAAACGTCTCGCGGTCCAGACCGGCAGCAGATAGCATATCGAGAGGTATAAAGACCTGCCCCCTGCTGGCGTGCAGCGGAATCAGCAACAGCATGCCGGCCATGGCCTGCGCCACGCCAGCGTGGCCTGCGGCCTCCGCATTGCCAGTTGCATCTTCTGGCGAAAGCACGATGCTGGCAAGCTGGATCAGGGCAGACGCCGTTTCCCCGGCATAGCCTTCCAGTGCGTTTCGATCGGTGAAAGGATCGTCATAAAGGTCGAAAATCCGGGCTTCGATCATGTTGATCAGCGTTTGGCGCGGAAGCTTGTGCGTCTCGATAGCATCCAGAAGAGCGGCAGCCACCGGATTGGCAAGGCTCTCGCCGTGGGGCTTGCCTTCCAGCAGATCGCGCCACCATTGCATGCGCACCTCGCCGGGAAGCGGATCACGCACGAGGTCGCGAATGCGGGCTATTTCTGCGTTTAAGGCATAGAGAGCGCAGAGTGCTGCGCGCTTATCCTGAGGTGACAAAAGGCATGCCAGATACCGATCACGATCGGTATCGCGCAACATGCTCATGCACGCGTCCGTATCTGTCATGCGCTCAGCCATTGTATAAAGCTCTTTCAGCCCTCGACGGCGATCAGCGCCGCCGCAACGGCACGCGATTCCGAAAGCATGATGTTGTAAGTCCTGACCGCAGCCCCAGTGCTCATCGGGTCGACAGAGATGCCAGCATCCTTCAAGGCTGCTCGCAACTCCTTGGGTATCATCCGCATCGTATCACCCATACCAACAAGCAGAAACTCTATCTCGCTGGCCTGGGCAATGATCTGCGAAAAATGCTCGATGCTGAGCTGGCTCGGCTCATTGACGGCCCATCCGTGAATTCCCGAGGGAAGGCACAGAAGCGAACCGCGATGCGACATATCGGCGAAACGAAATCCACCATTGCCGTAGGCGTCTATGGGTGCCCGGCCGGGAAAATGGGCCGGGCGTATTTCGATACCAGCGGCCATCAGACGGCAGGCTTGCCGCCAATGGCATTGGCTTCGGCCTTCGCATCTTCAGGGTCGTTACCACCTGGACGAAGCTTGAAGGCAATCAGAACCGGCGCGGCAATATAGACCGACGAGAAGACGCCGATACCAACACCGAAGAGCATCGCGAAGGTGAAGGATCTGATGACTTCACCACCGAAGAGGTAGAGCGACAGCAGCGCCAGCATCACGGTCAGACCCGTCAGGATGGTGCGCGACAGTGTCTGGTTCAGCGAAACGTCGATAATCATCGATAGCGGCATCTTCTTGTAACGCCGCAGGTTTTCGCGAATACGGTCATAGATGACGACCGTATCGTTGAGCGAGTAACCGATGATCGTCAAAATGGCCGCGATACTGGTCAGGTTAAACTCGATACCGAGGAACACAAACAGACCGATGGTGAACACCACGTCGTGCACCATCGAGATGATGGCGCCGAGCGCGAACTGCCATTCGAAGCGCACCCAGATATAGGCCATGATGGCGACCATGGCGAGCGCAATACCGATTGTGGAGGTCAGCGTCAGATCGCCGGAAACGGCAGGACCAACCACTTCAACGCGGCGGAACTCATACTTGTCCTCAAGCTCGCCACGCACCAGCGTAATCGCAGACTGCTCAGCATTCTCGCCGCCTTCCTGCGCCTGAATGCGGATCAACACATCCTGTGGTGTTCCAAAGCCCTGCGCCTGAACTTCGCCCAGGTTCAACTGGCTGAGACGATCACGGATATCAGCGATATCGGCATCACCCTGCTTGGCCTTCACCTCGACAACCGAGCCGCCCTGGAAATCGATGCCCAGGTTGAGACCCTTGGTTGCGAAACCGCCGACGCAAGCCAGCATAAGCGCGCCGCTCAGGAAGAACACGAAGCGGCGGTAACGCATGAAAGGAACGTCTTTGCCGTCGAAAATCGCAGTGCGAATGCCCTTTGGCAGTGCCTTCGGACGGGTGCGGCGAACCCACACGCCGAACATCCACGCAGTCAGCGTATAGGCGGTAAAGACCGTGGTGACGATACCGACGGCAAGCGTCACGGCAAAGCCCTTGACCGGTCCTGTTCCCATGTAGAACAGAACGCTGGCCACGATCAGCGTCGTGATGTTGGCATCCATGATGGTCGCGAAAGCGCGGGTAAAGCCACTCTCCAGCGATGAAATCAGCGGCTTGCCGCTTCTTACCTCTTCACGAATACGCTCATAGATCAAAACGTTCGAGTCAACGGCCATACCGATGGTCAGCACGATACCGGCAATACCCGGCAAGGTCAGCGTCGAACCGATGATACTCAAAACAGCCAGAAGCATGACGATGTTAACGATCAGGGCGATGTTCGCCAGCAGGCCGAAGAAGCCGTAGAAGATGAACATGAAGATGACGACGGCGGCGGCACCGATGGCGCTGGCCATCAGACCGGCATTGATCGAGTCGCTACCAAGGCTTGGGCCCACGGTGCGTTCTTCAACAACCGTCAGCGTTGCCGGAAGCGCACCGGCACGCAGGAGAACGGCGAGGTCGTTAGCGCCCTCAACCGAGAAGTTACCGGAGATCTGGCCGGAACCACCAATGATTGGCTCGCGGATAACGGGCGCGGAGATCACCTGATTGTCGAGAATAATGGCGAATGGCTTGCCGACATTTTGCTGCGTGGCCTGCGCAAAACGCTGTGCACCACGGCTGTCGAAACGGAAGGTAACGACCGGCTCATTGTTCTGCTGGTTAAAGCTGGCCTGCGAATCGACGAGGTTATCGCCCGAAACAAGCGCACGGCGCTCCACCAGATAAGGAACCGGTGGGTCATCCTGCGAATAAAGCACTTCTGATGTTGCTGGCGGGCGGCCATTCATCGCTTCCTGCACCGGCATGGACGTATCGACCATGCGGAAGGACAGTTTCGCGGTCTGGTTCAACAGCGATTTCAAACGCTGTGGATCTTGCAGACCCGGAACCTGAACGATGATGCGGTCGCTGCCCTGACGCTGGATCAGCGGCTCAGTCGTGCCGACTTCGTCCACGCGGCGGCGAACGACTTCGATGGACTGGGAAACCGCAGACGACAGGCGGTATGCAATGCCGTCATCGGTCAGATTGAGGCGCAGAACATTTTCGCCCACATCCGTCATCGTCACTTCCGTGATGGATGTGCCAACCAGCGTGCCAGATGAAACCGGCAGCGTCAGGTCACGCAATGCCGTTTTCGCGGCTTCGTACTGGGCTGGATCGGTAATGCGAACCTGCACCTGCTGGCCGTTGCCAGCAAGGCCCGAATAGCGAATATTGGCATCGCGCAACTGGGTACGCACATCACCCACGATGGTCTCGAGACGTTCCTTCACAATGTCGGAACGCTCGATCTTGAGCATGATGTGGGAGCCACCCTGAAGGTCGAGACCGAGAGTTACTTTATTATCCTTGTACCAGTTCGGCATGCCCTCCAATTGCTTGTCGGTAAACAGGTTTGGAGAAGCGATAAACACGCTTATAAGCACGACCAGCCAGATGAAGGCTGTTTTCCAGCGGGAAAAATGAAGCATTGAGGTCTCGGTCAAGTTTGGGTGTCAGAACCCAGGTTGCGGATGCCGCAACCTGCTTGTCATTTACTTTGCGTTGGCAGGAGCTTCGGTCTTGACCGGCTCACCCTTGACGCGGACTTCAGCGATGTAGGTGCGCGATGCGCGAACCTTGACGCCTTCAGCAATTTCGACTTCCAGCTCGTTGTCGTCGATAACCTTGGTTACCTTGCCAACGATGCCGCCGCCCAGAACAACCTGGTCACCACGGCGAATGGCCGTGAGTGTTTCCTGACGCTTCTTCAACTGCGCGCGCTGTGGACGGATCAGGAAGAAGTACCAGACCACCATGAGTGGGGCGAACAGGAAAAGCATTTCAAGGCCGGACCCGAATGCAGATGGTGCGCCTGCCGCATCCTGGGCAAAAGCTTGGCTAATGAACATAAAGAACTCCTCAGATTATTCGGGCGCAGTCTTAGCCACTGGCCGGCTTTTCAAGCCGCCGGAATATAGTTGTGATCGCCCGGAATGCAACAGACACAGGCGATACGCAGTACCGTTTCCACGCCTCATAACCTTTCAAGAAGGTAAACACCATGCTACCCCGCAGAAATTCTAGTGTTATGCCGTCCTCATATGGTGGATTGCGCGACAACAATTATTCGGGAGACGTTGAGATGACGCCGGAAGAAACCAACCTCGCCTTGCTGGCTGAAGTGCGTCGCCTGGCTGCTGCGGTTGAGCGTCTGGCAGGCCCCGCGCCAGCGGTCAATGATTGGTCCAGCGCCGATTGCTTCGTCTGGATACCCGCAAACAGCTGGCTTCAGCCGGTGGCACGGCCAAACCGTATCGCCCTGCAACTCATTCGCGGCGTAGATCATGTGCGCGATATTCTCCACGAAAACACGTTGCGCTTTGCTCAGGGCTTTGCCGCCAACAATGTGCTGCTGTGGGGCGCACGCGGCATGGGCAAATCATCGCTGGTCAAAGCTGTTCACGAAGATGTCAGGGCCGCAGGCGAGGTGTCGCTGAAACTCGTGGAAGTCCACCGCGAAGATATCCACACCCTCCCCGCCTTGATGGACATTTTGAAAAGAGCTGACCATCGCATTATTCTCTTCTGCGACGACCTTTCCTTCGACCATGATGATACGGCCTATAAGTCGCTCAAGGCAGCCCTTGATGGCGGCATTGAAGGCAGGCCTGACAATGTGCTGTTTTACGCAACATCCAACCGCCGCCACCTTCTGCCACGCCACATGATGGAGAATGAGCAGTCCACCGCCATCGATCCGTCTGAAGCGGTTGAGGAAAAAGTCTCCCTTTCGGATCGCTTCGGCCTCTGGCTCGGCTTCCACAAGTGCAGCCAGGACGACTACCTTGCCATGATCGATGGCTATGCCGACCATTTCGATCTGGGGCTGCCGAAAGACACCCTCCACCACGAAGCGCTGGAATGGGCAACGACGCGCGGTGGCCGCTCTGGCCGCGTCGCCTGGCAATATATTCAGGACGCCGCAGGACGGTTGAGAAAGCCGCTCAACAGATGATCTTTGAGCCAAGTGAGACTTGGCATGAACAGTCACTATCGCGTCCCATGTAAAAAGAAAGACCGGCGCGCAACAGCGCCAATCCATTTCAATTAGTATTTCATACAATACTCAGGAACAAAGAGATCACGACATCGTTCTGAGCAGGCGCGAAACCCGCGCTACGTTACCGGAGAGCGAAATGACTGATCAGACCAGATACGCAACAACAACCGCAGGCGTTCACGCCCCTGTATCCCGCGAACCTATTGCCAATGTTTCCTGGGGCAGCATCTTTGCCGGTGTTGCTATTGCACTTTCCCTGCACCTTTTGCTGAACCTTCTGGGTCTGGCCATCGGCGCTGGCGTTATCGATCCAGCGCAAAATGACACGCCGACCGCATCATCGCTCTCCATGGGTTCGGTCATCTGGGTCATCATCAGCGGCATCATTGCAGCCTTCGTCGGCGCTTATGTCGCCAGCCGCCTGTCCGGTCGCGTGGTTCGCTCCACCGGCGCACTTCACGGCCTCACATCCTGGGCGGTCACAACGCTTGTTGTGTTTTACCTGCTCAGCACATCGGTTGGCGCGCTAGTTGGCGGTGCATTCACCGGCGTCACAAGCGTCTTCTCTGGTGCCGGCTCCACGGTCGCAACAGCGGCAACGGCTGCGGCCCCTGCCCTTGCAAACGCAAATGATCCTGTTTCCAGCATCGAGCAGAGCATTCGCGAAGCAAGCGGCGGCAATGACCCACAGGCCCTGCGTGACGCAGCTGTCAGCGCCATGCGTGCCGCTTTGACTGGTGACCAGTCTCAGGCTGCCGATGCCCGCAACCGTGCAGCCGAAGCGCTTGCACGCGCACAGAACATCCCCGTCGAGCAGGCCCGTACGCAGGTTACCGATTACGAAAACCAGTACAAACAGGCCATGGAACAGGCAAAGAAAACCGCGACTGAAGCCGCACAGGCAACAGCGACAGGTGTTTCTGCCGCATCCTACGTTGCCTTCGGCACCCTGCTGATTGGCGCAATCGCCGCTCTCTTCGGTGGCAACATCGGCGCTGCCCACACGGAACGCCGCCGCGAAACCGTCATCGCATAAGCGATGTAACATCAAAGAACGAGATGCCCGCTTCACCGCGGGCATTTTCTTGAATCACAGATGAGCAATAAAAAATGCCCGCAAACCTGCGGGCATTTCTCATTATGAGCGGATCAATGTCAGAACTTGGGAAATTCCAGCTTGCTGGTGTCATATCCCAGCTCACCGGCCTTTTTCACCATGCGTGCCAGAAGCGGCTTTGAAGGAACAGTGCGCGAATAGATCCAGAGGTTCTTCATCTTGGGATCGGCACTGATGAACCAGCTGCGATCCGGCGATTGATAGAGCACCCAGTAATCGAAGGTTATCAACAGCGGGTAGCGAACTTTCAGCTTGGCTTTGGTGGTCTTCGAATCCGTCAGTGTGCCCAGGCCCTCGATGGTCTTGAGCTTGCCCTGCGGCGAGCCTTCGCGGCAACCGTCCTGAACCATGACCTGATTGGGCGCAGCACCCTTTTTGTAAATGGTGAAACCGGCTTCGCAGCCATCGGTCAGCCACATCGGCGTCCGGCCGATTTCCAGCCATTTACCCTGATAGTGAGACATGTCTACCTGCGCGACTGACGGTTCCGCCTTCGCCTCAGGCACAAGACCTGCGCCAAGACAGGAAAACGCCACGACGGCGCTTAACGAACTCAACAAACGATTCATGGCTGCGATGCTCCAAATTGATGCTCGGGAACAACGCCCGGCCGTTGCCCAGGTTGCACGTTCATCTCTCACATTACCGTGCCCATCATTGCCGGAATGTGGCGATGTTTCTTCCGTCGGGATATTCCGCCGGTCCCTTGATTTCCAGCATGTTGCCAAATGGGTCGTGTATATAGAAGGAGTGGCCCATTCCGCGCGCGCCGCCATGCATGGCCTCGCGGTCGATCTTCACACCGTGATTTTCCAGGTGCGCGCGCAGTTCCTTGTGTTCGAAGGGTCCGGTGGCAATGCAGATGTGGTCGACATTGCGCCCGCCCGCAACGGGCGGTGCCGCCTTATGTCCGCCTGGATGGGTAATATCCCATAAAACGATGAGTGATGCCCCGCACCAGACCTGCTCCATGCCCAGTGCTGGATAGGAATATCCCGGCCTGCACCCCATAACCTCGTGATAGAAGTGCAAGGCCTTGTCCATGTCATCCACCAGCAGAACGACGTGATCTATGCCGACAAGGGAAAATGGTACGCTCACGGACAGCTCCTCCCGATTCTTCACGGAGAAAGCTTCAGCGAATGGGGCAAACAATCAACCCCGAGAGATGATGGAAAAGTTCATCGGCCACAAAACACACGTGTTTTGACGCATGGTTTAAGCTATATTCAATTATTGGGGGAGGTAAATACACACAAGTGGTACGCCCTAGGGGAGTCGAACCCCTCTTTACAGAATGAAAATCTGTCGTCCTAACCGATAGACGAAGGGCGCGTACACTTGTCGTGTGGCGCCCTTATAGTCAGAGGTTTTCGATATCGCAAGCGAGAAAATGCGTCTTTTGACAAAAAAATGACAGGCCGCGCCAGAAGCCCTGCAAAATAAGGATTTCCTATTCAAAACAGGGGCTTATTTTTTCTGAATGGCGGCATTGATCAGACCGTGAGCGACGGATCGGGTGAAAATGGCTGCACGACAGGCACAATGATTGCGCACCACAACACCGATTCAAAGGGTGCTTTAGCCCTTGGTGAGACCGAGCGGTTGCGCCATCAGACGATGCCGATCATCTCAACTATTTTTCACACAAAGCTGATCCAATCGCCGTTCTCTTTGCGTTTTGACACTTTGACTTGTGCAAACCACTGGCAAACCGGAAAAACATGCCGCAAGCCACGGAATTGCTTCTTTTCGTTGTGTTAGCTTGCGCTGCTATAACGTACCCGTCGCCCGTAACGAGAGAAGGTGAAGAATGCCGACTGAGAAACGACCCTTGATGCCAGCTTTTCGACAATCCCTTATTGCGAAGATTTTCGTCGTTTCGTTTCTGAGCGTCCACGTTCCTCTGATTGCCTTGATCCTCTTTCTGCTGTTCGGACTGGATACGGGCCCCGTGCCGGTCTTCACCCTGATCCTCGTCGCAACCCTTCTGGGCACCGCATTTTGCCTCTATGCGCTCTGGCGCTTCATTCGTCCGCTGCATCATCTGGCGGGCGCGCTGGAGAGATATCCGCAGGATAAAAGCCTGCTGAAGCTGAAATCACTCGGCAAGGACGAGATTTCCATCGTCACGCAGGCCACCCAATCCATGCTGATCCAGGTCGAGGAACTGACCAAACAGCTCAAGCATCAGGCCACAACGGATTTTCTGACCGGGCTTGCAAACCGGCGCTGGCTGACCGAGCAGGTACCTGCCATGCAGTCGCAGGCTGACCGTTCCGGCGATCCGCTGTCCATCATTCTGTTCGACCTCGATAACTTCAAGCTCATCAATGATGATTACGGCCATGATGTCGGAGACAAGGTGCTGATGATCGTGGGGGAAATCGTCAAGGATTCGCTGAGGCCCTATGATCTGGCCTCCCGCATCGGCGGCGAGGAATTCTGCATCGTCCTTCCCCGCACATCAGGCACGGATGCCGTAGCAATTGCAGAACGGCTGCGCACAGCCTTTGAATCGTGCCTTCTCGATCCCCTGGCCCGAGGCCGCATCACCTGCAGCTTCGGCGTGGTGGAAGCAGGCCCCGGCGAGCGCCTGCAACAGTTGCTCCGCCGCGCCGATAGCGCGCTTTATCGAGCCAAGGATGCCGGTCGCAACCGCGTCATCGGCACTTTTCTGGGCAGCAATGGCTGAGAATTCTCTTTTATGTTCAGGCGGCTTTGAGAGAAAGCGGTTGAAGGCAGATGCGATGTGCTTGCATTTCAGGCTTTCTTCCCGCTATTAGCCAAAGCCATCAACAATTTTGACCAGATGGTAGACGCCCCATGTCCCTTCCCGATAAAGCCTTTCCCGTCTCGTGGGATCAATTTCACCGTGATGCCCGCGCTCTGGCCTGGCGTCTTGCCGGTCTGAACCAGGAGTTCAGCGCCATTGTCTGCATCACCCGCGGTGGCCTCGTTCCGGCAGCCATCATCTCACGTGAGCTGAACATCCGCCTCATCGATACCGTCTGCATCGCCACGCGCCATGATTATGTCAATCAGGGCGAGACGATGCTGCTCAAGGGTATCTCTCCCGAACTGCTGGAAAAGGGTGGCGAAGGCATTCTCGTCGTCGACGACCTGACCGATACGGGCAAGACCGCCATCGAAGTGCGTGAAATGTTGCCCAAGGCGCATTTCGCCTGCGTTTACGCCAAGCCCAAGGGTGTGCCAACAATCGACACCTTCATCACCGAAGTCAGCCAGGATACCTGGATCTATTTCCCTTGGGATCTGGGCTTCACCTATCAGGAACCGATTGCAAAGGGCTCGCGCGGCTAAGGCCGCCCCCTCTGCCGATTTTTCCATCAAAGCCGCCTCCGGGCGGCTTTTTTGCGTCTGCTGCCCAGCATTTGCAGCCCGTCAAGACCAAAGTGGGAAGATGTGGAAATCACCCCCCTGTTGCTTGTACACAACACCAAGATTTTGCGCAAAAAAATCAAAAAGTCGCATTCCGCAACGTGAGGAAGGCGGTTCGGGTATGGTTAAAATCGATCCAAGTTACTGAATTTTATAATGCCTTTTTCTTTCCCCGTTTTCCACAGGAGCCCCACACAATATCTTGTGGTTAACAAAGCCCTTCAAACTAGGCCTTGACGGAATCACCTCATATCCCGCAATGTAAAGTCATGTTGCGGCGGCAATGGAATCGGGTTTCTCACCACAGGTTCTTTTCAGTTTCAGTTCACGCGTTTGCCTTGCGTTCCTACCACGAGGGGGTGGAGCGCAATCGGCTGTTTGTGAGAGGAAGCGGTTGCCAAAACAAAATGCGGGATAAGTGGCGACAGCAAACTGTTAATACTATATATAGTATGCTTGCAGCCGAAATCACCACGATGTAGAGGAACGGCATCCAAGGATGAACGTTTCACCTGAGAAGCCATTAACCGGCGGCGCGTACGAGGCGCGACGCTGGAGAGAATTTCTGCGCCCTGGCCAAGGGCGCCCCAAGACGAGGATTAAGACATGCGCATCGAACGCCGCTTCACCAAGCCCGGCCAGTCTCCCTATGCAGAGATTGAATTCCGAAAGGCGGTTAGCGAGATCAAGAACCCGGATGGCTCCATCGTATTCCGTCTGGCGGATATCGACGTTCCTGCGCAGTTCTCCCAGGTTGCGACAGATGTTCTGGCGCAGAAATATTTCCGCAAGGCCGGCGTGCCAGCGCGCCTGAAGAAGGTTGAGGAAAACGACGTTCCTTCCTTCCTCTGGCGCTCTGTTGCCGATGAAAAGGCCATGAAGGACATTCCTGAAGGTGAGCGTTACGGCTCTGAAATCGATGCGCGTCAGGTTTTCGACCGTCTGGCTGGCACATGGGCTTACTGGGGCTGGAAGGGCAAGTATTTCTCCTCGGAGGAAGATGCATCCGCCTTCAAGGATGAGCTTTCCTACATGCTGGCCACCCAGCGCGTTGCGCCAAACTCTCCACAGTGGTTCAACACCGGCCTGCATTGGGCCTATGGCATTGATGGTCCCGGCCAGGGCCACTTCTATGTCGACCCTTTCACCGGCAAGCTGACCAAGTCCAAGTCGTCTTACGAACACCCGCAGCCGCATGCCTGCTTCATCCAGTCCGTTGAAGACGATCTGGTCAATGAAGGCGGCATCATGGATCTTTGGGTGCGTGAAGCGCGCCTGTTCAAATACGGCTCCGGCACCGGCTCCAACTTCTCCTACCTGCGTGGCGAAGGCGAAAAGCTGTCTGGCGGCGGTCGCTCCTCCGGCCTAATGAGCTTCCTCAAGATCGGCGACCGCGCAGCTGGCGCCATCAAGTCCGGCGGCACCACTCGTCGTGCAGCCAAGATGGTCGTTGTTGATGCCGATCACCCCGATATCGAAGCTTACATCGACTGGAAGGTGAACGAAGAGCAGAAGGTTGCGGCCCTCGTGACCGGTTCCAAGATCGTTGCCAAGCACCTCAAGGCCATCATGAAGGCCTGCGTTAACTGCGAAGCTGGCTCTGAAGCCACGCGCGGCGATTGCTTCGACCCTGCCAAGAACCCTGCTTTGAAGCGTGAAATCCGCGCTGCCAAGAAGGACATGGTTCCTGAGAACTACGTCAAGCGCGTCATCCAGTTCGCCCAGCAGGGCTACAAGGAAATCGAATTCAAGACCTACGACACCGATTGGGATTCGGAAGCCTACCTCACGGTTTCGGGCCAGAACTCCAACAACTCCGTGTCCCTGAAGGATGACTTCCTGCGCGCCGTGGAAGATGATGGCGACTGGAACCTCACCGCCCGCAAGGACGGCAAGGTCATGAAGACACTGAAGGCCCGCGCGCTGTGGGAAAAGATTTCCCATGCCGCATGGGCATCGGCTGATCCAGGCCTGCACTTCAACACCACCATGAACGACTGGCACACATCGCCAGCCGCTGGTCCCATCCGCGCATCCAACCCTTGCTCGGAATACATGTTCCTCGATGACACAGCCTGCAACCTTGCATCGCTGAACCTGCTTCAGTTCAAGGACGCCAAGACCAAGAACATCGACATTGCCGATTACGAACACGCCGTTCGCCTGTGGACTGTCGTTCTCGAAGTCTCGGTCATGATGGCGCAGTTCCCATCCAAGGAAATTGCCGAACGCTCTTACGAATACCGCACACTCGGCCTCGGCTATGCCAACATCGGCGGCCTGCTGATGTCGTCAGGCATTCCTTACGATAGCGATGAAGGCCGCGCGATTGCCGGTGCGCTTACCGCCATCATGACAGGCGTTTCCTACGCAACATCTGCTGAAATGGCTGGCGAGCTTGGCCCCTTCCCCGGCTTTGCACCCAACCGTGACAACATGCTGCGCGTCATGCGCAACCATCAGCGCGCAGCCCAAGGTCTGGCCTATGGTTATGAAGGCCTGTCGGTAAACCCTGTTCCGCTCATCCATGCCGATTGCACGGATCAGGACCTTATTACCCACGCCGTTGCCGCATGGGAAAAGGCTCTGGAGCTTGGCGAGAAGCACGGCTACCGCAACGCCCAGACCACCGTTATTGCGCCAACAGGCACAATCGGCCTCGTCATGGATTGCGACACAACCGGCATCGAGCCTGACTTCGCACTGGTGAAGTTCAAGAAGCTGGCCGGTGGCGGCTACTTCAAGATCATCAACCGCGCTGTTCCTGAATCGCTGCGTTCGCTCGGCTATTCGGAAAGCCAGATTGCCGAAATCGAAGCTTACGCAATCGGCCACAGCAATCTCAACCAGGCCCCGGCGGTCAACCCATCCACGTTGAAGGCCAAGGGCTTCACCGATGAGAAGATCGAAACTGTCAACGCCGCGCTGAAGTCGGCCTTCGACATCAAGTTCGTCTTCAACCAGTGGACACTCGGTGCAGACTTCCTCAAGGAAACGCTGAAGGTTTCCGACGAGCAGCTCTCCGACATGAGCTTCAACCTGCTTGAGCATCTCGGCTTTGCCAAGAAGGACATCGAAGCAGCCAACGTGCATGTTTGCGGCGCGATGACGCTGGAAGGCGCACCGTTCCTCAAGGACGAGCATCTGCCTGTCTTCGATTGCGCCAACCCATGCGGCAAGATCGGCAAGCGTTACCTCTCGGTTGAAAGCCACATCCGCATGATGGCGGCAGCGCAGCCCTTCATCTCGGGTGCGATTTCCAAGACCATCAACATGCCGAATGATGCAACGGTGGAAGATTGCGGCGCAGCCTACATGCTGTCCTGGAAGCTGGCTTTGAAGGCCAACGCCCTTTACCGCGATGGTTCCAAGCTGTCTCAGCCTCTCAACGCTTCGCTCGTCGAAGACGACAATGATGAGGATGCGCTGGAAGATCTGATCGCCCAGCCACAGGCAGCGCAGGCCGTCACCATCACTGAAAAGATCATCGAGCGTGTTGTCGAGCGTGTCAGCCGCGAGCGTGAAAAGCTTCCGAACCGTCGTCAGGGTTACACCCAGAAGGCAGCCGTCGGTGGCCACAAGGTTTACCTGCGCACTGGCGAATTCGGTGATGGCCGCATCGGCGAAATCTTCATCGATATGCACAAGGAAGGCGCCGCTTTCCGTGCGATGATGAACAACTTCGCCATCGCCATCTCGCTCGGCCTGCAATATGGCGTACCACTGGAAGAATATGTGGAGGCATTCACCTTCACCAAGTTCGAGCCAGCCGGCATGGTCATCGGCAACGATGCGATCAAGAACGCGACATCGATCCTCGACTACGTGTTCCGCGAACTCGCCGTCTCCTACCTTGGCCGTCACGATCTGGCCCATGTGGATACGTCGGACTTCTCGCAGACCGCACTCGGCAAGGGCATTGAAGAAGGCAAGACCAACCTCGTTTCCACCGGCTGGACACGTGGTTACAAGCCAACTCTGGTCTCCAACACCCCCGATCGCGCCTCGTCTGAGCCGAAGGGTTCAGCAACGGCAGCCCCTGCGCGTGCTTCCGGCACGGTCACGCAGATCTCCGGCAACACGGTCCGCAAGGTAGAGCCAACCGTCGCGATCTCCACCTCGGAAGTCGTCGCTTTCAAGCGCGAATATGAAGAGCGTGCCAAGGAAGCCGTCGAAATCGTCGAAGAAGGTCTGGCCACAGAATCCGAACAGGCCGCAACCGCCCTCTTCTCCGACAAGGCAGCAGCAGACGCCGCATCTGCCAAGACGGAAGCGAAAAAGAAGGAAGCCGAACGCCGCATCCGCTCCATCGCTCAGGGCTACACCGGCAACATGTGCGGCGAGTGCCAGAACTTCACCATGGTGCGCAACGGCACCTGCGAGAAGTGCGACACCTGCGGCGCGACAAGCGGTTGCAGCTGATTTAAGCCGCGACATGTATGTCGTAGCGACATACAGATAACACAACGCCGTCCGAAGCCTTTCGGGCGGCGTTTCTCGTTTCGGAGATCGGCTTTCCACTCACGGAACCATCCGGTATCGTTCTCGCTTACCCCACCACTGAAGTTCCAGAGGAAGGCAGCAATCCAGTGGCCAGAAGCAGAATACGCGTCATCGATCTCGAAACGGGCGGCAACGGCCCAAATGATGTCTGCGAGATTGGCTGGCAGGATGTGGTTCTGAATGAGGACGGCAAGTGGGACGTCATCAAGGAGCGCGGAGCCCTCTTCGTCAATCCTGGCCGCCCAATCTCACCAGACACCATGGCCATTCATCACATTCTCGATTCCCATGTCGCAGATGCACCGTATTGGAAAGAAATCGCATCGACCGTTCTTCGCCCACCCGTCCAGATTGATGCCTTGGCCGCGCACCGGGCAGCGTTTGAGCAAAGGTACTGCACGCCGCGGTTTACGGGCGGCACGCCATGGATCTGCACATGGAAATGCGCCCTGCGCGTCTGGCCGCAACTACCCCGGTTTTCCAACCAGATGCTGCGCTATCAGCGAATGCCGGATGGGTTGGTGCATGAAACCGGATTGCCCGCGCACAGAGCCATGCCAGACGCCTATGTCACCGCCCATCACCTCCGCGATATGTTGAACGAGACATCGCTTGAGGATTGCCTGGCGTGGAGCAAAGAGCCGGGCCTCCTGCCGCGCGTGCCAGCCGGACCAGACCGAGGCAAGTCTTGGGACCGCCTTGGCATCGACATGCTCAACACGTTGATCGCGGACAGGGATGTCGACATACGCTTCAGCGCGCAGACAGAACTCGCCCGCCGGCATCAGGACAAACCGTCGGAAGCCACTGAGCCAGCCCAACGAACGCTCGGGTTCGAATGAGCGACACATATCCCAACACGCCCGATGGCCGGTACTTCGTCGTCAGGGGCAGGCTCTGGCGTCGTAGCAATCCAGACCTTGACGAGATCACACGAGCGGCGCTGGTGCAGGAGTTGATGGCCGCGCGGAGGGCTGTTCGGAAAGCGAAAACACCGTCAGCCGAGATGGCGCAAGCCCGCAAACAAGTGGATGCAGCCAAGGTGGCACTGGGTGAACGGGGTGCCGCCTGGTGGAATGATGGTGCGCCGGATTTCAATCGATATCTCGCCAAGAACACGCCCTACGCGTCGTGGTTTGCGTCATTGGATGAGACATAACCTGCCACAATCGCCTCATAGTGCCACGAAAACGTCAAACTTCATTCAGCACCGGTTCACGACAAGGAACGCTAAATTACGCCACCCTAAACGGAGTGATGTGAGATGCGCAAAATAATCCTAAGCGCGGGAATAGTTCTAGCCAGTCTGGTCGCCAATGTCGCGAATGCGATGCCATCGGCCCAGCCATCCGTCCCAACGGCATCCCTTGTGCAGAAGGTGGATTACGCGTGCGGACGTGGTTTTCATCTGTCTCCACGCGGCTATTGCCGTCCAAACGGCCCACCACGCGAGTATCGTGATCGGTGGGACAGGCGTGATCGCTGGGAAGCCAGACGTGAGTGGCGCGAAAGACAGGAACGTCGTGAATGGCGCGCCCGCCGCGATTTCTATGATCAACGCGATTGGCGTGGACCGCGTGACTATCGCTGGTAACCCTTTTGCCTAGCAGCCGGGAACCCGAAGCCCTTTGATCCCGTTACCTCTTCATACAACAAGGAGAAAACCAATGGATCATACAAACCATGTTCGCCTGTCGTCAGCGGAACTAACCTCGGAGATTTTGGAGGGTGCAACCGTTTACGGCGCGGATGATCATAAGGTTGGCAAGGTGGATCACGTCCATGGTACAGGCGCTGGCGGTCAGGTCATCATTGATGTCGGCGGCTTTCTCGGAATTGGCGCCAAGCCAGTGGCAGTGTCCGTCAGCGATCTGGATTTCATGCGTGATGAGGACGGCGATGTTCACGCCGTAACATCCTGGACGAAAGATCAGCTCAAAGAAATGCCAGAACATCATCACTAAATAAGCAGGAGCCCGGTTGAAAAACCGGGCCCTTCTTTTGTGGTAAAGCCATTACATCATTCACTCGGCCGAGACTGATCAGCCGCTGGCCAGTCATTTGCAGGCTCTTCAATCGCCACATCATCTGCCGGGTCTGGATCACGCTCACCGGTGTTTTTGAGATTACCAGCCGCCTCCACCACGGCGTCACAAGCATCGCCATGGCTGATGCCCCTCACCGCAAATTCATCAATGAGCGCTTCGAGCTTGCCTTGAAGTTCGCCTCTCCAATTGTCAGTCATGCGTATCTCCTTTGTTTGATGGGTTTGTCGCCAAGTTCAATCCACACCGGTGCGTGGTCGCTTGTGTGCTCCCAGCCGCGCACATGCTTATCGACATGGGAGGACTCCAGCTTTTCTGCGAGGTCAGGGCTGAGCAGAAAATGATCGAGCCTCAGGCCTGCATCTCGGGCAAAGGCGTTTCGAAAATAGGCCCAAAAGGTGTAGATGCGTTCATCCGGGTGGAGCTTGCGCAGCGCATCCGTCCAGCCTTGGGCAACGAGGTCAGCGTAAGCCGCCCTCACCTCAGGCCGAAACAGCGCATCGTCCAACCAGCGCTCAGGCTTATAAACATCAAGCTCGGTCGGCATGACGTTGAAATCACCCACAAGCGCGACAGACACCTCAAGCTCCAGCAACTCGGCAGCATAGGATTGCAGCCGTTGGAACCAGTCCAGCTTGTACTGAAACTTCGGCCCCGGCACCGGATTGCCATTGGGCAGATAAAGGCAGCCAATGATGATGCCATCAACAACCGCTTCAATGTAGCGGCTCTGGCTATCATCCGCGTCGCCGGGCAGTCCCCGCCTCGTCTCCAGCGGCTCGCGACCCCGCGCAAGAATGGCCACACCATTCCATGATTTCTGGCCGTGCCAGATCGCTCCATAGCCCGCTCTCTCAAGCTCCTTGCGCGGGAATTTGCTCGAGGGTGCCTTCAACTCCTGAAGGCACACGACGTCAGGCCTTGCCTCCTCAAGCCAGCGAAGCAGAATGTCGAGGCGGCCATTGATGCCGTTGACATTATAGGTCGCGAGCTTCACCAAAGATGCTCCATTCAACCAACCGCCTTATGGGCCTTGTTCAACCGCTTGATAGCCTCGTTCAATGGCCGGTGGCACTCATCATAATCCTGCCAAGCCGTGCTTTTTTCCAAAAGCTGAGGCACCGTACGGATGGTGAAGCGCGCCGGGTCGAGATCAGCCTTCACCTGCGTCCAGTTCAGCGGCATGGATACCGTTGCACCCGGACGCGCCCGTGGCGATAGTGGCGCGACCGCCGTCGCCATCCGGTCATTGCGGAGATAGTCGAGAAAAATCCGCCCTTCCCGCTGGTTCTTCGCTATTTTGATGAGGTAAAGGTCTGGATTATCGCGCGCCATATCCTCGCACACATCATGCGCGAAGCTTTTCGCCTCGTCCCAGCTCAGCTTCTTCCCCTTGGGCACGGCAAGCGGCGTCACCACATGGAGACCCTTACCGCCAGTTGTCTTGCAGAAACTGACGAGACCCAGTTCCTCCAGCCGGTCGCGTATCTCGCGGGCTGCGGTAACAACGGCTGAAAACTCGACCTCCGGGCCCGGATCAAGGTCGAATACCAACCGGCCCGGCACATCTGGCTGGTCCGGCGCACAGTTCCAAGGGTGAAGCTCGATGCCGCCAATCTGGGCAATGGCGGCAAGGCCTTCGACGCGATCAATCTTGAGATAGGGTTTCTTGTCACCAGACACCTTCACCAGTTCTAGAAGGTTCGATGTTCCCGGCATGGCGTGGCGCTGAAAGAATTGCTCGCCGCCAATGCCATCGGGGTTTCGAAGGATCGAACAGGGGCGGCCCTTGATATGCTCGATCAGCCACGGTCCCACAGCTTCGTGGTAATGCGCAAGGTCAGCCTTGGTCACCGGTTTTCCGTCACCCGCATCCGGCCAGAGCGCCTTGTCAGGGCTGGAAACCATCACGCCCATCACCTCTTCTTTCGCACCCTTTCGTGCGCGCTTTGCAGGCGGCTTGTCCGTTTCGGGGTCTGGAACATATGCAACATCAGGCGCGGCAGGCTCCTCAGCCTCAACCTCCGCTGCCGGCTTGTCTTCCCGAAGCCCTTTGAAAGCGCCCTGACGCACCTGCCCGTCGGCGGTCCATCCGGCAAACTCGATCTCGGCCACGATTTCAGGCTTCAGCCAGACAATGTCATCAGACGCCTTTGGCGCCCCAATCCCCGTGAATGGAGATTTGGACGTTTCCATTTCCTCAAGTTTCGGCATCAGTTTTTCAACGGTCTTGGCGCCATAGCCCGTGCCAACCCGCCCGACATAAACGAAATGCTTGCCGCTGAAGACGCCGACCAGCAGAGACCGGAAGCTGCCATTGGTCGTAGCATAAGCGCCGATCACCACCTCATGGCCAGCGCGGCATTTGGATTTCGCCCATGTCTTGCTGCGGCCAGAATCATAGGGCGCATCTGCCTTTTTGGAAACGATGCCCTCCAGCGAAAGCCGACAGGCCGATTTCAATACGGCGTCGCCACCGGTCTCGAAGTGCTCGACAAACCGCAGGCGCGTATCCTCACCCGCATCAGACATCAATGCTTGCAGACGGGACTTGCGCTCCGTCAACGGTAGCTCTCTCAAATCCTCATCATCCGCAAACAGCAGATCAAAGGCGAAATAGACCAGATCGTCTGTCGTTCCCTCCGACAATGCCGCCTGCAAGGCAGCAAAATCCGGCGCGCCCTGCTCGTCAAGCGCACAGATCTCGCCATCGATGATACAGTCGGGCAGCGCAGACGCAGCCTCCGCGATTGCGGGCCATTTGGTCGTCCAGTCCAGCCCCTTGCGGGTCTTCAGCGTTACCTCGCCGCCCTCAACGCGCAGCTGAACCCGGTAGCCATCGAATTTGATCTCATGAATCCACCCCTTGCCTGCGGGTGGACGCGTCAGGCTTTCACAGAGCTGCGGCGCGATGAAACCGGGCATCTGAGAAGTCTTGCTCGCGGATTTCGTTGGCTTTGTTCGCGAGGCCTTTGCCTTCGCTGAGGTCTTCGTCCCGGCCTCACGCTCCTCAGCCGCCAGCCCCTCATTGCTGTCCCACACCGCATCTGCTTTTACCGTCTCGCCCTCAGTCATGAACGGCTTCGGTTTCTTGCCTTTGCCGGCGGCAATGGCCTCCATGGTTCGGCCGGAAGCCACGGATGTCTCGTTATCTTCAAGCACGGCGGCACCGTTCTCATCAGCGGCATCATCATCTCGATGCTTGATCAGCAGCCAGTTCGTCCGCTTGCCGCCATCACGGTCATTGCGCATCCGCACCAGAACGAAACTTCCATGCAGACGCTCGCCTTCCAGCGTAAACTTGAAGTCACCCTTTTTCAGCGCTTCCTCGGGCGTCTTGTTGCCCTCTGGCTCCCAGTAACCGCGATCCCACAGCATAACCGTGCCACCGCCATATTGCCCCTTGGGTATCGTGCCTTCAAAGTCACCATAATCCAGAGGATGGTCTTCCACCTCCACAGCCAGCCGCTTGTCGTTTGGATCAAGCGAAGGACCCTTCGTCACCGCCCAGGATTTGAAGACGCCATCAAGCTCAAGCCGCAGATCGTAATGAAGCCGTGTTGCGTCGTGTTTCTGGATCACGAAACGGCGGCGGTTGGATGCCTTGACCTCAACCTCTCCACTCGGCTCAAGCGTCTGCTTGAAATCGCGTTTAGATCGGTATTTGCTCAAATGGTCGGCCATGGCATCTTTCCTTACTCGCCGCGATCAGCCTCAGGCAGCGCCGGACACACGAAGCGCCCCGGCCTCGCCCAGGCTGCGCTGCACCAGCGCAATCTTGGAAGACGGAATATCTGCGGATACCTCAATCTCCCCTTCAAGCGGAGCATCGCTGCGAACAGTGCCGGTTTTGGAAACATCCCCACCAGACGCCACCGACCCTGCCGTGTTCTCATCCGTGGCAGACTGAATGAAGATGTCAGGCCGCGGAATTCCGTGCTGCTGAACCAGATGCTCAACCGCCAGATCAGCCGCCGCCCGCGTATTGAATGTCGCCTTAATGGTGTTGGTGCTGTCGTCAGCCATGGTGTCTCTCCTCATTCGCTGCAGTTGCCAACCAAACTCCCTTCTGCACGGTTTGTTTCCAACAAAATGCCTTCGGCGGCCCGCTTGAGACCGCCAAAGGCAAATATGCTGGTTATTTTGAGGAAAGCGGTGTTAGCTCAAGGCTCGTTAAAGGCTGACACACGCAGAGTGATCCGGCCTGCGGGATCATTCTTGAAAATCAGGCCTGCCCGGGCCTTGGATTTGCCGGGAACATAATCCAGCACCGTGCTGGCTTTCTCAACGACAGTGGAGCCATCCAGAATTTCGCCATCCACTGTCACCTGCGAGGCCGTGGCACTTGCCCCATTCGACACTTCGAACGAGACCTGAAACCCGTTGCTGCGCTGTTCAGTCATGAGAACCGTTGCGGCAAGGTCTGGTGATGTGTCCTGATCTACCAACGCATCTTTCGCAATCCAGCCGATCACCGTCAGCACAATCACGGCGGATACCAGTCCGGTCAGCCACTCCACCCAGTGCGGATTTTTTGCCTCGAGATTTTTGTCGCCAATCGTTTTGGTCATGAAACCCTCAGAGGATAAGTCGAGCGGCGGATGCGCCGATAGCGCCGGGGAAACTCAAGATCACAATCGCCATCAGCACCTGCGTGGACCCCAGATCGTCAACCCGGTGAAATGTCCAAAGACAGTATGCGCTGATGGATCCCGCAATCACATAGCCCGGCAGGGTGAACCGCACAAATGCATGCCAGCTTGGCGTACCCTCCGCGAGATCGTGGCTCCCATGAAAGGACAGCGCGTAAACGAACCCGTGCATGACGATCAGCGACGCCGCGATAATGGCGAGGCCATGCCAGGGCGTCATCTTGAAGGATAGCAAGATCATTTCCTCGGTGGGCGCCACATTCAAATTCAAAAACAGCGCACCAACCGCCATCAGAAAAAGCTCGCCGGCATAGGTCGTCTCACGGTTTTGAACCGGATCCTCGTCACCTTCAGTGTCTTCATCATCGTCAGACTTGCCGCCCAGCTGGCTGCGGCCCAACATGGCACCGATGCTCGCCGGAACCGCCAGCAAAGCAATCATCCCCGCCATTTCATGCGAGGTTTGGTCAGCCCGCAGCACGCCAATGGACGAGAGAATAAGGGCGCTGGCAACCATGCCAAGGGCGTAAGCGATAATGGCATCGCGCACAGATTGCCGCCAGCCCGAAGTCTGCTCGAACCCTATGCGGTAAGACAGAACAATCAACAAAGGCAGGTTGATGAGCAGCAGAAGCAAGAGACGGGTGCGATCCATGTAGAAGCCCAGCTCCCACATCTCCATCGTCATGAACATGGGCAGGGCGAACAACAGCGCGCCCCCGCCTCCACGCGCTATTCCCGCGAGGAACTTTCCCGTATCGAAGTCACGATCCGCGCTGCTTTCCGCTGCCAATTTCGTCCTCCACAGACCACATGCTCGCTCACGCGCAGCGGCACCGTCATTCCTGCCACGCCTTAACTGCGTGATTCTCATACCCGGCCACCTATCTTGCAGGTGTTACGCGCCATGCCAATCATCATTCATCGTGATTTGCTTATTCAAGAGGCGAAGCCTGACGCAGCACTGAGATAAAAAACTGCAAAAACCGAAAAAAATCGATCTGCACTTTCTCAATGTTCCTAAAACCGGGCGCACACTGTGTACGTTCCGCCCTCGGATACACCGCAAGGCGTTGCGGCGAGGCGGAACCGGCGCTGGTGGTGAAAGGCTACGCAACCTTTCATTGTCGGGGTCCGGCAGCGAATCCCCCCGGCGGCAACGGGTGGCGGGCAACACCGGTTTCGGACCGGCTGGTGTTACCCTCCCGATGTTCGAACCGGATTGACATGCCTGCCTTGAATGCCCTTACGGGGTTCAAGATCCAGACCATGGCAATCCTGTTTGTCCGCCGCCGGGTGTACCGACAGCTCATCGGCACCGGTCGAACGCGACCATCAGGTGCTTGAAGCGAAAGTCAGGCGGTACACAGGAACACGCTGCATCTGCCCCGCGCCAGCAATGGCGCGGACAGATCGATCCTTCAGCCCTCCCGGTGGTGGGGCGGTAGCGTATCGAAGGCAGGTGCGGCTGAACTGGCGGCGGCATTCTTTCAACGGAATGCCGCGCCCGGAGGGTGAAGGGTTGGGCCTTGAAAAGTCCGACCGTTTCTGCGGCAAGGTTTCAACCTTTGCCATCCGGGTTTGCCAGCCGTGGCAAGAGGATCGTGGGCGGACATAAACCGCTGAACGGGGCGCTGAAAGGTGCCAATACTAAACTACCCAACGAGGCAACTTCCAGCGCCCCGTCCGAAATACCCATGGCCGCAAAAGGCGATGGTCAGAAAGAAAAGATCAAGCCACGGGCAGATGCTGCCGCGTGAACGGCGAAGCTTGGCCAGAGAGTCGCCGTGTTTTTTGACAGTATGGATGAAGAAACCGGATGAGCCGTGAAGCGCAACCTACCCTCACTCACCTCACCAGAAACGCCCTGAAGTCATTCACATTCGTCCCCGTAGCCCCAGGCACGAACAAATCTCCCGCAAGATCGAAGGCAGACCATGCGTCATGGCCAGACAGAAATGCTCTGGCATCACCGCCCGCAGCAAGAATACGGGCAACGCTCTTTCCATCAGCAAAAGCGCCCGCATTATCCTGCGATCCATCAATGCCATCAGTGTCTGCCGCAAGCGCCGTAAAGCCCTCAAAACCTTGCAGATCGAGCGCGGCAGACAGCAGAAACTCACTGTTGCGCCCACCCTTGCCATAACCACCGCTCCCGATCGTCACGGTCGTTTCACCGCCGGAAAGCAACACCATCGGCTTTTCAAACGCAGCGTTGCCAGCAAATTCCCGCACCAATGCCGCATGCATGCGGCCAATGTCCCTCGCCTCACCCTCGATGCTGTCGGAAAGGATCAGAGGGCTCACGCCGTTGCTTCGGGCAAGATTGGCGGCTGCTTCCAGAGACACCCGGGCCGAGGCTATGACATGAACCTCGTGACCGGAGAAGACGGTATCATCGGGTTTAGGAGCCTGCGCATTGCCGATGCTTTCAACGATGCGCTGCGGCAGGTCGATGCGGTAATCGCGGATCGCCCGCAAGGCGTCTTGCGCTCCGCTTTCATCCGGCACGGTCGGGCCAGAGGCAACAAAAGCGGGGTTATCACCCGGCACATCGGAGACGACGAGGGAAACGACGCGCGCCGGATAAGCCAGTGCGGCAAGCCGTCCGCCCTTGATGCGGGAAAAATGCTTGCGCACCACATTCATGGCCGAAATCGGGGCACCGGAGGCCAGCAGTGCTTCATTAAGCGCGATCTCATCGGCAAGGGAAAAACCTTCAGGCGGCGCTGGCAACAGCGCCGATCCCCCGCCGGAAATCAGCGCGATCACCAGATCGTCGGCGGTCAGTCCGCTGACTTTGGCCATCAGCGCCTGCGCGGCAACAATCCCGGCTTCATCCGGAACCGGGTGGGCAGATTGCAGGATGGTCGTGCGCTCGCAGGCTGCAATGCTTCCATGGCGCGCCACGACAAGCCCGTCGAACTCATATGGCCAAGCGCGTTCGAATGCTTGCGCCATCTGGCTCGCAGCCTTGCCCGCACCGATGACCACCGTCCTGCCTTTCGGCTTTTCAGGCAAATGGCGCAGGATTGCTTCGTAAGGATCAGCCGCCTTCACAGCCTCGGAAAACAGCGCCTCCAGAAACGCACGCGGATCAGCAATCACCTCGGTCCTCCCCTCGGAATCATCAGGCACAGAATGGGCCGCGCCTCGGCCGTCTGCAAGTCCGCAAGAGCCACGCCGGTTCGGTTCGCGTCGGGATTGAACTTCTGCCGGGGCCAAACGTTGGCCCATAGATCCAGAAATGACATCGGAGGCAACCATGACGAACACCGACAATCTCGGACCGGAATATCACAACAACCCGGATAAGGACCGATTGAAAGGCCGCCGCTTCGTCTGGTCCCGCAGAAAGTCCAAGCCATGGAGTTTCACCATGTTCGCCATTCTGGCGCTGATCATCGCAGCGGGCGCCATGGCCGTCAGCTACCTCGTCTTGTCACATCCGGGCAAAACAGAGCCGAATGTCGGCATCGAAGAGTCTGTTCAACCTTGATTGTGGTGGGTCAGACGAGTAATTGCGCGCCGAACTGTGCATCATGCAATCGGCTATATGGCCCCTTGGATGCCAGCAACTCCTCATGATTGCCGGTCTCGACAATACCGGTCTCATCCACCACCACGATGCGCGTCGCATCTCTGATTGTGGCGAGGCGGTGAGCAATCACCAGCGTGGTGCGTCCCGACGCGAGTTCGCTGAGCGAAGCCTGAATGGCCCGCTCCGTCTCGGTATCCAGCGCCGATGTCGCCTCATCCAGAATAAGGATCGGCGGGTTCTTCAGGAACATGCGCGCAATCGACATGCGCTGTTTCTGCCCACCCGAAAGCTTCACGCCACGTTCGCCGATGACCGTATCCATGCCGTCAGGCATTCCCTCGATAACACTTTCCAGACGGGCACGGCGCGCCGCTTCCCATATCTCGGCTTCGCTGGCACCCAAGCGGCCATATTCGATATTCTCACGGATCGTGCCACCGAACAGGAAAACATCCTGCTGCACGATGCCAATCTGGCTGCGCAGCGACGCCAAGGTCATCTTGCGGATATCAATGCCGTCGATGCGGATTGCGCCACCCGTGACCTCGTAAAAACGCGGCAGAAGAGAGCAAAGTGTCGTCTTGCCCGCGCCCGACGGACCAACGAAAGCCACTGTCTCACCTGCACGAATGCTGAGATCGATGCCACCGAGCACCTGTTTACCATCGCTATAGCCGAAGCTGACATTGGCATAGGTTATCTCGCCACGAAGCGCTGGGGCCTCGATGGCGTCAGGCGCATCGGCAATATCAGGCTCGGTATCGACAAGCTCGGTAAAGCGCCGAAATCCGGCAATGCCTTTGGGATAGGTTTCGATGACGGAATTGATCTTTTCAACCGGGCGGAAGAACACGTTGACGAGAAGCAGGAAACCAACGAAACCGCCAGCGGTGAGGTCGCCCGTCAATACCAACCACGCGCCGCAGATCATGATGATCATCTGCGTCAGGCGCATGCTCATATAGCTGAGCGACGTGCTTGCCGCCATGATCTTGTAGGCGTTGAGCTTGGTCTGCCGATACCGCTGGTTATCCTCTTCGAACAAAGCGCGCTCATGGTCTTCATTGGCAAAGGCCTGAACAACGCGCATGCCGCCGACATTTTCTTCGATGCGCGCATTGAACGCGCCGACGCGGCCATAGAGAGCCCGGAAATTGTTGGTCATGCGGCTACCATAACGGCTCGTCACCCAGGCCGTAATCGGCACGATGGCAGCCGTAACCAGTGCCAGGGGAACGTTGACCGACATCATCAACAGGAATGCGCCGAGGAAAGTCATTATGGCGATGAACAGGTCTTCTGGCCCATGATGAGCCACTTCGCCGATTTCCTCGAGGTCCTTCGTCAAACGCCCCACCAGATGCCCGGTCTTCTGATTGTCGAAAAAGCCGAAGGACAATTTCTGGAGGTGATCGAAGGCGCGGCGGCGCATATCGGTTTCGATATTGATGCCCAGCATATGCCCCCAATAGGTGACGATCGCCATCAGGCCCGTATTGAGGACATAGATGATCAGAAGGCCGATGGAGGCGAGCAGAATAAGTTGCCAGTCACCCGCTGGCAAAAGCACATCCACAAACGCTTTCACCGCCATCGGAAATCCGAGTTCGAGAATGCCCGACAGCACGGCACAGGAAAAATCCACAATGAACAAGCGCCGGTATGGTTGGTAGAATGAGAAAAAACGGCGAAGCATGGGATATCGTCCACTATGGTGTGGCATGGCCACTCAATGCTGAAACTTTACCCCAACTCTCATATTTCCATGGGCTGGCCAAGTCTCGTTGCGATATTTTTACGAAATTCGTTCAATAAAGCGTCCGAACAATATAAAAACGAAATGCTGCTAGACTATGTTGTGAACCGAACACCATATAGCGACAGAACCCAATCTGTCCGGGGAATGCGAAAGAGACGTTGTTGAACAAGCCAGACAATCACAAAAAGACCAGCGAACCAAGATGGCTTGGTCCCGCGTCACACGGACGTACCGCGCTGGTGCCGCCCATTTCCGCAGCCCGTTGGCTTCTTGTGCTGGTTGTTCTGGCCGGAATCTACTTCTTCTACGGCTTCCTCGTGCCGGTGCTGGCAGCACTCGTCATCGGTTTTGCCAGCTGGCCTGTCTATCGTGAATTGCTGCGCCGTGTCGGTGGCAACACTTCGGTCGGGGCGACGATCGCGCTTCTGCTCATCATCACATTTCTTATCGTGCCGATTTTCATCGCCGCATCCTATACCGCAAGCGAAATCCGCGAATGGTTCGGCTGGGCGGTGGAGGTCAACAAGGTCGGCGCTCCCGTTCCCCAATGGATCGCTGCCCTGCCGGGCGTCGGCGTATGGATGAGCGAGCAGTGGATCCGATATGTCGGCACACCCGGTGCCATCGGTGAAGTGATCCAGCTCGTCAGCGGTGCCAATATCGGCAACATCTACCGCGCCATCGTGGCCGCTGGTAACGGTGCCTTCCATCTGGTTCTGACACTGCTGTTCATGCTGATCGCGCTGTTTTTCGTCTATCGCAACGGTGCAAGCTTCGCACGCCAGATCGATCTGGTGGGTGAACGCATTCTGCCGACCCGCTGGGAAAGAATCTCTCGCGTGGTGCCTGCCACCATCAGCTCGACCGTCACCGGCATGACGCTGATCGCGATTGGCGAAGGCATTATTCTCGGCGTGGCATATTGGATCGCAGGCGTTCCCTCGCCCGTTACACTCGGCGTTCTGACGGGCGTCATGGCGCTCATCCCCGGTGGCGCGCCGCTGTCTTTCACGCTGGTATCGGTCTATCTGGTTGCCAGTGGCTCTGTGCCTGAAGGCATCGCCCTTTTCGCATGGGGCTCGATTGAACTCTTCATCGTCGACAAAACCATCCGCCCCCGCCTCGTCGGCGGCCCTATAAAGCTTCCATTCCTGCCGACCTTCTTCGGTCTGGTCGGTGGCGTGAAAACCATGGGCTTTCTCGGCCTTTTCATCGGTCCGGTTCTGATGGCCCTGCTGGTTGCGGTGTGGCGTGAATGGGTGCGCGAAGTGGAGATCGCAGCCATCGAAGCCGAAACAATCGAAGCCACACCCGACATCGTAGAGCCGCCGCCGCTGCGAAAAACAGCGACGTGAGGTGACGTCAGTCAGGCCCTTTCCTGCTCAGAGCTTCAATTCCATGAACATGCTGAGCGGATCGGGCTTATAAGGCGCGAAGGCTTCGATTTCGATGAAACCTGCCTTGCGATAAAGGCCGATAGCCTCGGGCTGGCTGATACCGGTTTCGAGGCGGATGGCGTTGAGGCGCAGAGCTTGCCCGCGCGCAATGATGGCATCCATCATTAACAGACCGATCTTGAGGCCCCTCGCCTGCGGATCGACAAACATGCGTTTGATTTCGCCCGTGCCGTCCCCGGCCTCGACAACAGCGCAGCATCCGACAATCTGGCCTTCATTGCGGGCCACGAAGAAGGAAACTGTCGGCTTTTCCAGCGTGTCTACATCCACCATGTGGTTGCTTTCCGCCGGATAAAGCGAGGCCATATAGGCATTCGACAAGTCCATAAGGCGCAGGACTTCTGGCTGGCGCGGCGGTTCAAGCTTGATATCGACTGGCATACGGGTTCCCATTTATTTTTCAACAGCGCGATCATGCGTCGCAATAAGACTGCAATTCCGCTAGATCAGGATGGCTTGTAAGATAATTTATCCGGCAGAGGCAACCGTGACCCCATGAGAACAGCGCTTGTATTGATGACCATTCTCGGCTGCGATGACAGCGCGACCGATTGCCAGCATGTCGCCACGCTTCAACAGCGCTGGACGAGCATCGAGCTTTGCGATGCGGAGTCCGAAACCAAGCTGGGCGACTTCGTCAACGCGTCCTATCCGGTCATTGTTGCCGTGTGCCAGACACCGGAAGAGCCGCAGAGCGGCCTAGCCAAGGCCGAACCGCAAACGCCAGATACATCCACCCTCGCACCAGCACTGGCGCCACAGGAAGAGCAGACGCTGACGCAAAAGGCGATCACCCGTGTGCGACGCATTCTGCCCTCGACCGAGGGCGTGAAGGAAGTTCTGGGCAAGCCGGTGCGCATGGTGGAAGACAGCTATTCCTGGATCGCCCGCCGCCTGTCCAACTAGGTGGCTTAAAAGCGATCTATCAAGCAGCTTCGGCTGTGATGGTGGTTGAGAGAGAGCGGGCACGGTGGCGTTGCTGGGCCATTTGCAGCTTCTCGACCATGTGCAGAAGCTCGCGCATGGTGGCGTCGGCATCGGCGTTGGAAAATTTGGAAAGAAGCCCTGACGACAGCTCTGCGACCGGGTCTGCATAAGGAGCCTCAGCCGCCTCGCGCCACAGACGCGTCGCTTCCATGAAGATGTCCAGAACCGGACCGAAAAGCCCAGTCGATTGAAACAGCGCTTTCAATGCGTGGTGGCGACCTGTGCCGAGGATGGAACGGACCTGACGTTCGCCAAGGCCGGAGAGGTTGGAAATGGCTTGCGCAAAAAACGCGACCTTGCCGGAACACAAAAGGCTCATGAGGAAGGCTGGCGTCAGGTCACCCTTCTCCCGCAAATGTTCCACCAGCATTGGCATGGCTTCTGCCGTGACATCGCCGGCGATCTGGACTGTTGCGGCATCCGAGGCATCACGAATGATGTTGCACAGGTGCGTTGGCTGCACGGCGTGGCAGACCAGATTGGATGCGGCCAGTGCTGCGCCAATGTGACCGACGATGGCGTAGCGCACATCTGCTGGCAAATCGGCTCTGTCTAACAGCAGGTCGCGAATTTCGGCGTCATGGGCATGGCGCTCGGCAATGCGGCGCAAGGTAAACGGCGTGATGCGGGCGCTGCTGTTTTCCAAAAGGATGGAAAGCTCAAGAACATCGCTGATTTCAGCAAGCGCACCGCAAGCACCCGGCTCGAGATATGGACGCGCCGCAATCATTGCCCGGGTGATGGCTGTGCCATTGCCGATGAGATCCACCAGATCGGTTTCTCGCAGCACAGGGGAATGAATGATGACGACGCAGGCGACTTCCGGTTTGTCTTCGGCAAGCGAGACAATGATGGAGCGAGGTGCAAAGGGAGAATATGCCAGAGTTTCTGCAAGCGCCGACCGCACCTTTGGCGATGGGTCATCCAGCAGATAGGTCATCGCATCAAAGGCGCTCTCCTGCCGATCCTGCGGCAGCGATGACTGAAGATAAGCCTCGGCAAGAGCCGTTGCCGCCTTGGATCTGTCGCCAGACCGAGCCTTTTCAGACCAACGTAGAAATGCTTGTACGATCACCCTGCGCCCCACCAACAGACAAATCCGGCTGTCCCGGCAGATGAGGTCGCATGCGACTCTATTCCGCCTTCTGACTGCCAAACCTAGGGGCAAATGGTTTACGTTTGGTTTACCATATTTCTGAGCGACTTACGCGCTTCGTCACTCACCGGTCGGCGGGGCGTGTGAGTTGGAAAACATCCGTGCCGCCATCGGAATAATCGCGGTAACCCATGCGGGCAACGGGCCGTGCGCGGGCCATATCGATGCGCCCGTTTTCGATGACCGCTTCATCGATATGGATGCCCACGACCTGACCAAAGACAATCCATGTCTCCGCTTCCAGACCGTTCACATCGACAGGACGCATGATTTGCGTGACCTGACATTCCAGCGCCGCATAGGCTTCTGCGACGCGGGGCGCATCCACGATCGTTCCCTGCTGCGACGTCAGCCCGGCAAGCTCGAATTCATCGACACCGTAACCAACCGGGGCAGACGACGTGTTCATCTGCTCCACAAGGTGGCGGCTGACGAGGTTGGCGGTGAAGACGCCGGTTTCCTCGACATTGCGGACACTGTGCTTGTGGCCGCTGGATGCGAACATGATGAGCTTTGGCGCATCCGCCACGGCGTTGAAGAAGGAATATGGCGCAAGATTGAGCGAACCATCCCTGCCCTTCGAGCCAATCCAGCCAATGGGGCGCGGCGCAACGATGGCCTTGAAAGGATCGTGCGCCAGGCCGTGCAGGTTTGTGTCCGCCGCGTAAAACATCAGGCCTCACCCACCCATGTGACCACATCGCCAAGCTGCGGGCGCGGACGCTCGACCGGCGGAAAAGTGGTGGAACCGATATAGATGAAACCGGCGACCTTCTCGCCCGGCTTCACGCCCAGCGCCGGGAAAATGGCTTCGTCATAAGCGACCCATTCGGTCAGCCAATTGGCGGCATAGCCATTGGCATTGGCTGCAAACAACAGGTTGAGGCAGACGGCACCGGCGGACATGACCTGCTCCCATTCGGGAATTTTAACATGCGGCGCAGCGGTGCTGACAACGGCGATGACGACGGGTGCTCGGGTAAAGCGGGTGCGTTCAACGGCCTGATGATCGGCACTGAGGTCTGGCGTCTTTTCCAGCGCACGCGCCAAAACCGCCTCACCCAGCCGCTCACGCTCGCCGCCCCGGTAAACGATGAAGCGCCACGGAGCGATTTTTCCATGGTCCGGCACGCGCACCGTGAGACGCAGGATCTCCTCGATCTCAGCACGCTCAGGGCCGGGCTCGGTCAGCTGCGGTGCAGGCGTTGACCGGCGAATATTCAGGTAATCGATAAGGGTGATGTTGTCTTTCATGACAGAACCGTTCCATTGTCATACATGTAAAATTAAGAGCCTTGAAATAGCCACCGCGTTACGTTTGAAGTGGTCCTAGAAAAACAAGAAGTCAATGCGGTCAAGAGAAATGACGTTCATCAAAATTGCGACTGGCCTTTGTGTGGCGCTGGCTTTGAGCGCTGCGCCGATGGGTGTTGCATTCTCGCAGGATGCCTTCAAGGACTTCAAACAGCTGGGCGGCACGCAGAAAATGCCCAAGCTGAACGCATTTACCGCCCCGACCGCGCCCGATGCGGCAAAATCCACATCTCGCGACATCGTCATGGAAGCAAAGCTGACCAATGACGGCCAACCCATGATGGAAGGGCTGGCATGGCGCGTTTTCAGCCCCATTCCCGGCCCTGACGGAAAGCTGCCCATGCTGGCCAGTTCCGATGGTGGCACGGCGCAGTTTCATTTGTCGCCCGGCGATTACTTCGTCAACGTTTCCTTTGGCCGCGCAGGCGTGACCAAGAAACTGAATGTGCCAACGAGCGGCAAGATCGATAAGCAGGTGCTGATTCTGGATGCCGGTGGCTTCGTTCTCAACGCCGTTGTCGGAGCCGACAAACGTATTTCGGCCAACCAGCTGAAATTTTCTGTCTACTCCTCCGACACACAGGAAGATGGCGAGCGGCGTCTTGTGATGTCCGATGTCAAGCCAAACACAGTGATCCGTCTGAATGCCGGAACCTACCACGTGGTGTCAGAATATGGCGGCATCAACGCCGTTGTGCGCGCCGATATTCAGGTGGAAGCTGGCAAGCTGACCGAAGCGACGCTCCAACACCACGCAGCGCAGGTTACGCTGAAGCTCGTATCCGAACATGGCGGCGAAGCCATTGCCGATACCGCATGGTCCGTCCTCACAGGCTCCGGCGATATCGTCAACGAAAGTGTGAGCGCCTTTTCCACCATGGTGCTGGCCGACGGTGAATACACAGCCATCGCCCGCAACAAGGACAAGGTCTATCAACGCAACTTCAAGATCGCATCGGGCCAGGATTCAGACGTGGAAGTGCTGATGAAAGATCAGGCCCCGGAAGAAACGATGGGCGACTACGAGTGAGCCCAACCGCTTAAAGATCAGCAAATCAGCAGATGTCGCGGATATGTCATCGTGGTGTAATCTGCGTGCCAGTAGTGCGGGTCGTTGCATAACGAAAACACGGCGTCTTTTGAGGCATATCTATCATCAAACCTGTCTCGCAGCGTGATGTGAACCGAGCCTTGCTCAGGATAGTCCCTACCCACGTCAACAATCTTGTTTCCACGCCGTAGCTCAGCGACGACTATATGCTTCAAAGGAGCGGCAAGATCAGCTGCCAAGGCGTGAAGCATCGAGAAATCCTCACCGCTTCTCACAGAAGATAGGTCACTTTTGCTGAACACAGCACTCGCCTCTGTAGCCAATGTAGAAATGAAAACGGCGCCCTAAAGCGCCGTTTTTTTAAAGGTCTCAAGTAGCGTTCATAGCAGCTTTTGCAGCCTTGGCAGCGCGCTTGCGCTTTACGTCTGGTGGTGTTGCTTCGTCCACGAGGTTCGCGATCGCTTCTTCCAGACCGTAGGATGTCTGGGCCCGAGAGCCGAGGCGGCGGATGTTGACGGTGCGTTCTTCGGCTTCCTTTTTGCCGCAGACGATGATGACCGGGACCTTAGTGACCGAGTGTTCGCGGACCTTGTAGTTGATCTTCTCGTTGCGGAAATCGGTTTCGACGGAAAGACCGGCATCGCGCAGGGCTTCGGCAACTTCGCGACCGTAATCATCCGCATCCGATGTGATCGTGGCGACAACGACCTGCTGCGGCGCGAACCAGAGCGGCATGTGACCGGCGAAGTTCTCAATGAGAATGCCGAGGAAGCGTTCCATCGAGCCGCAGATGGCGCGGTGGATCATGACCGGCTGACGCTTTTCCGACGCCTGATCGATGTAGAATGCACCGAAGCGTTCCGGCAGGTTGAAGTCTACCTGCGTTGTGCCGCACTGCCATTCACGACCGATAGCATCTTTGAGCGTATATTCGAACTTGGGACCATAGAACGCGCCCTCGCCCGGCAGAATATCCGTCTTGATGCGGCCATCGGACTGCTCTTCGATGGATTTCAGAACCTCGGTCATCACGCTTTCGGCGCGGTCCCAGACGTCATCGGAACCGACGCGCTTTTCTGGGCGCGTGGAGAGCTTGACCACGATTTCCTCAAAGCCGAAGTCCTTGTAGACCGAGAGAATGAGATCGTTGATGCGCAGGCACTCAGCCGCCATCTGTTCTTCCGTGCAGAAAACGTGGGCGTCATCCTGCGTGAAGCCGCGAACGCGCATCAGGCCATGCAAAGCGCCGGATGCTTCGTAACGGTGCACGTTGCCGAATTCCGCAAGGCGAACAGGCAGTTCGCGGTAAGACTTCAAGCCATGCTTGAAGATTTGCACGTGGCCTGGGCAGTTCATGGGCTTCAGGGCGAAGACGCGGTTATCGGCTGCTTCATCCTTTGGATGGGTGAAGGCATAGGCCGATTTTACGGCGAACATGTTTTCCTGATACCAGCCCCAGTGACCCGAAGTTTCCCACAGGGAAGCGTCCAGCACCTGCGGCGCGTTGACTTCCTGATAAGTGCCTTCGAGGTTGCGGCGCATATAGGCCGTCAAAGTCTGGAACATGCGCCAGCCCTTGCCATGCCAGAACACGACGCCCGGACCTTCTTCCTGGAAATGGAACAGGTCCATTTCGCGGCCAAGGCGACGGTGATCGCGCTTTTCAGCTTCTGCCAGGACGTGGAGATACTGATCCAGCTCTTCCTGCGTGGCCCATGCGGTGCCGTAGATGCGTGTCAGCATCGGGTTGTTGCTATCGCCACGCCAATAGGCACCGGCAACCTTCATCAGCTTGAAAGCCGTGCCGATCTGTCCTGTGTTGGCCATGTGCGGGCCACGGCACAGGTCGAACCAGTCACCCTGATAATAGATCTTGAGGTCCTGCCCCTCGGGAATGGCATCGATCAACTCGATCTTGTAGCTCTCACCCTTGGCAGCAAAGACTTCCTTCGCCTTTTCGCGGCTCCAGATTTCACGGGTGAAGAACTTGGAGCGGCCAATGATTTCCTTCATCTTCTTTTCGATCTTGGGCAGATCTTCCGGCGTGAAGGGCTCGTTCTTGGCGAAATCGTAATAGAAGCCGTTTTCGATGACGGGGCCGATGGTGACCTGTGTGCCGGGCCACAATTCCTGCACCGCTTCAGCCATGACGTGGGCGGCATCGTGGCGGATCAGTTCAAGCGCACGCTTGTCGTCGCGGGTGACGATCTCGATCTTGCCATCGACAATCGTGTCGGAAAGGTCGCGCACAGTGCCATCCAGCGCAATCGCGACGGCCTTCTTTGCAAGCGACTTGGAAATGGATTCGGCAACATCGCGACCGGTTGTACCAACCGGGTACTGGCGCACGGAACCATCGGGAAATGTAAGGGAAACGGCTTCAGACATCATAATTCTCCTGACCAGTCCCGCCAACGAATGCGGGTGGTGTGTTGGCCGGCTCCCGCCGGGGTGTGAACGCGCGGGTGATAATGCGGAACGCGTTGTGAGTAAAGGATTTTAAGCGGAAACGGGCATCAGCCAGAAATCCCGGGCAGCCGGTGGCAGTCTGGACAGCGCCCGATCAAAAACAACGGGATCGATGTTGCGGCGCACGGCTTCCGCGACATCGCGAATGGCAGAATCAGTCGAGAGATTGTGGTTGTAGCGAAGGGACCGCACCTCAGCCATCATCTCGGCTTCCGTGCCAAATTCCCGCATCTCTTCGGTGCTATCCCAATCACTGACGAAGATGGCGCGCAGGACCGGGGGAAGGACATTTGCAAATTCCAGAGCCTGCTGCACCGGCAATCGGCGTCGAAACACCTGAAGGACCGCTTGTAACATGGTATAGGCCTGATGGGACGTGCTCAGCATGGAGACCTCTTTCAGGTCCTCCACGAACCGGTCGAAATCAACAGACGCCTGACGATATTCCATCGGCATTGGCATTTCGCTATCCCCCTCACTCCGTCTTGCGGCCCGCCCGCGACCAGTAGGACCAAGGCGCCCACCATACCTGCCTTTTTTGCAAGTTCTCGCAGACGGGATCAAGCCCGCTTGTGCCGCCGGGACCACAACGGGCAACGCGAAACAGCGTCAACCATCCACCAGCCCAGAAGCCGTGGCGGGCGATGGCCTCATATCCATATTCAGAACAGGTAGGAATGTGGCGGCAGGAGTTTCCGACGAAACCGGAAAGGGAAAGCTGATAGAGCCGGATGAAGCCCATGCCCAGCAGGCGGCCCGGCGTTTTGCGGTAAGCACCGGCCCAGTTGCGCGAGCGTGGCTTTGCGTGGTCGCAGTCCGGTGCGTTGCACATGGGTCAGGCCGAGACGGAGTTCTCTGCCTCGATCTGGTCAAGACAGTCGCAAACGGCATCGAAGGTGAGCAAGGTGGAGGCGTGGCGGGCTTTGTAATCCTTGACCGGCTTCAACACACGCATGTCTTCGAAGCGGCCCGCAGGCCCCTCGCCGCTATCTGTCAGCATGGCGACCATCTCATCGCGTGCGGTGCGGATTTCCGCGCTGCTGGCACCGATGACGTGATGGGCCATGATGGATGAAGATGCCTGACCAAGTGCACAGGCCCGCACTTCATGGGAGAAGTCCGTCACCACGCCATCCGCCAGCTTGATATAGACTTTGACTTTGGAGCCGCACAATTTGGAGTGCTTCTGCGCGCTGGCATCCGCATCCGCCATGGCGCCTGCGAGCGGAATATTGCCTGCAAATTCGAGAATCCGGTTGCTGTAGATATCGTCCATGACCACTGTCCAATCGCGCAAGCTTTGATGTTTCAAACGCTGCGTCATCTCAAGGCAAAGCTTTTCTGCCATCCATCGCCACTATATGCTATCGGACACTGACGTCATCAAGGTGCATTGATTTTAAACCATCAAACATCGATTTTATGTTGGCAGACTTGCCAAATTGACTAAAAACAACCAGATAGCAGGCGCGGCATCGCAATGATTTAGCCGTATGCTATATTCGGGCACGGACCTTCAACCGTACCGGGAGACCAAAAGATGGATGCTATCGTGAAGAATTTTCCCGGTACTGGCACACAGAGTGGTGCGGTTGATACACGTCCAACACAGGCCGAAGCGGAAGACGCCGTGCGGGTTCTGCTACGCTGGGCGGGTGACAATCCAGACCGCGAAGGCCTGCTTGACACGCCAAAGCGTGTTGCCAAATCCTACCGCGAACTGTTCAGCGGCTATCAGCTTGATGCCAGCGACGTTCTGGGTACGACATTTGAGGAAGTCGGCGGTTACGACGACATGATCCTCGTGCGTGACATTCCGTTCCATTCCCATTGCGAACACCACATGGTTCCCATCATCGGCAAGGCACATGTTGCCTATCTGCCGTCGGGCCGCGTGCTGGGCCTTTCCAAGATTGCCCGCGTCGTTGAAATCTACGGTCGCCGTTTGCAGACCCAGGAAACGATGACCGCGCAGATCTCGCAGGCTCTCGAGACCTCGCTGAAGCCACGCGGCGTGGCTGTGATGATCGATGCCGAGCATATGTGCATGTCCATGCGCGGTGTGCAAAAGCAGGGTTCCACGACGCTGACGACAAGCTTCACCGGCGAGTTCAAGTCTGAACCGACCAACCAGGCCCGGTTCATGACCATGGTCTATAGCCGCTGACACGGCAGTGAAGGACGGCGCGTGGCGGGCAACCGCCTCGCCGTCTAAGTTTCGCATTCACTTAGCGTATCCCGCAAACTGAAGGCTGCCCCCTTCCGTGATAAATGCGGTGCCATGGAGGTTCTGATGTCATCGACATTTCCGCCCGCCCCCGCAGAGAAGGCGAAGCTTGAAGCTGCCGGTGCGTTCTCGCCGAAATTCGATGCCAATGGCCTCGTCACCGCCGTTGTGACGGATGCGAAGGACGGTGAACTACTGATGGTGGCGCACATGAATGCGCAGGCACTGTCACTGACCCTCGAAACCGGAATTGCCCACTATTACAGCCGCTCCAGAGACAAAATCTGGAAGAAGGGCGAGACGTCGGGCAATCTCCAGACCGTGCAGGAATTCCGCACCGATTGCGATCAGGATGCCGTATGGCTGAAAGTTTCCGTCGCCGGGCACGACGCGACCTGCCACACCGGACGACGCTCCTGCTTCTACCGCACCGTTACCCTTGAAAATGGCGAGGCGGTGATGACAGTGACCGACGACACGCGCCATTTCGACCCTGCGGAAACCTACGGGAAGTAGGCCCGTCTCCAATCTCAATCACGTGCCTTGAGACTTGGCGAACGGCATGCGAACCAGACGCTGACAGCGCTGAGCAACAGAACCACCGCTACAAAAATCATGACGGTCAGGAAGCCCAGATCAAACGCGGCACGTGCGCCATTACGTATGGTCTGCGCCATTTCTGGTGGCACAGTGGCTGCGCTGACAAGAGCCTGATCCAGCCCGTCAAATACCTCTGCAGGGATGCCAGCCTGTCGCGGCAGTGCGATACTCATGCCATAGACAGCCGCCAGAGCGGACCCCAGCAACGCTATGCCAATGGCACCGCCGAGTTCAAACGAAACCTCTTCGATGGATGCCGCCATGCCCGCCTGCTCTGCTGGCACATTGGCCATGATAACCGTGGAGGCGGCTGTCATGGCGGCACCGAGGCCGAAACCGAGCAGGAAGAAGCTGCCGATCTGCGAGAACTGGGATGCATCCTGAACCAGAAGCGACAGGATAAGCCCGGCGCTTGCGAGCAGCAATCCGATCCACAGCACATTTATGGTGCCAAGACGAGCAGCGACCAACCCCGCGATCGGACCGGCAAGAAATGCGCCGAGCGGAATGGGCAGCAGCGTGAGGCCCGCCTGAAGTGGCGTGAGATCGAGAACCAATTGCAGGCGTTGCGAAAGGACGAGTTGCAGACCGACAAGCGCCAGCATCGTAACCATAGCCGCCGCCACGCCGGACGCAAATTGGCGGTCACGAAACAGGCTGAAGTCTATCAGCTTGTGGGTCCGCTTATCCTGTCTGCGCTTGAAGAGAGCGAGTGCGACAAGCCCGATAAGAGCTGAAACAACCAGCGCCGACCAGGAGGGCGCCTGTTTGGCGAGCTCCTTCACGGCGTAGGTCAATGCGACCAGACCAACAAGGATTTGCGCGGAACCCACTGAGTCCCACGGCTTTGACCGATTGCCGGGAACAGACGGGATGACCCAGATGGTCGCCAGCAGCGCCACTGCCACCACGGGCACATTGATGAGAAACACCGATCCCCACCAGAAATATTCGAGCAACGCGCCGCCAAGGACAGGTCCGAAGGCAGCACCGCCTGAGGCGACGGCCGCCCATATGCCAATAGCAACAGACCGCTCATGGGCATCATCGAAAATCAGGCGGATCAGGGACAGTGTCGCGGGCATCATGCCAGCCGCGCCAACGGCCAGCAACGCGCGGGCGGCGATGAGGACAGCCGGGTTGGGAGCGAAGGCAGCAACGAGAGAGGCCATGCCAAAGATAACGAGGCCGACGAGAAACAGACGTCTGTGGCCGACGCGATCCCCCAAAGTGCCAGCACCCAGCAGCAGCCCCGCCATGACCAGCGGGTAGGCATTCACGATCCATAGCTTTTCAGATGCGCTGGCACCCAGTTCCGCCGTCAGCCTCGGCAATGCAGTGTAGAGAACCGTAACGTCGATCGTGATGAGAAACAGTGCACTCGACAGGATAGACAGGACGATCCAGCGATTGGCTGCTTGTGCCACGGGCATTTTCTTCTCCAGAATTCCATATTGACCAATGCGCAGACTTATTTTAAATACATACGTATGGAAAATAAAAAATCGAGTCCAAATTCTGGAAAACTTGGGCGGCCACGTAAAATTGACAGGCAGCAACTACTTGATGAGGCGGAGACGATCATCGCGCAGGATGGGGCGTCTGCCCTGACCATCGATGCGCTCGCCAAGCGATTGGGCATCACCAAGGGTGGCGTGCAATATGCCTTCGGGACGAAAGAGGCGCTGATCCATGCCCTGTTTGAGCGCTGGAACACGTCTTACGATCAGCAGGTTACCGCGATTGCCGGGGAGAACCCGACAGTGACGCAGTTTCTGCGCGCCCATGCTGACATTACCTTCAAATCCGGCCATGCGGATAACAGCAAGGCTGCGGCGATGTTGGCTTCGCTGGTGCAATCTCCAGAACATCTGGAGCCGACACGGCAATGGTACCGCAATCGCCTAAGCCAGATTGAGTCGCACTGCGATAAAAGCGGCAATGCGCGGCTCGCCTTCCTTGCCATTGAAGGCGCGTTCACGCTTCGCTATTTCGGCTTCTGTCAGCTGACAGAGGAAGAATGGGAAAGAATGTACGCCGATATTCTGCAACTCCTCTGACGCGAAGCGGAGATAAGGCGAGCCTTATTTCTTTCGCCTTTCCTTGCTTTTGTTACGAGAATTATAGGAGTTGGCGCAGTAGACTGGTAGCCGGGTGCCTCTGGCGTGGGAGTTTAGTGGATGTTGGGTTGGGGTCTGAACCGCGAAAATGCAGCCGCAATGGCGGCTTTGGACAAGGTCGAGCAGCAAGCGCCAACGCCTACCCTGCGTAAAACTCCGACGAACCGAATTGCGCTGGCCTTGGGTGGCGGCGCTGCACGTGGCTGGGCGCATATTGGCGTGTTGCGGGCGCTGGATGAAGCGGGCGTACAGATCGGCATGATTGCCGGCACATCCATCGGCGCTCTGGTCGGTGGCTGCTATCTGGCCGGCAAGCTCGACGAACTCGAAGATTTCGCCCGGTCTCTCACGGTGCGCCGGATTGCCGGACTGCTGGACCTGACCATTGGCGGCGGCGGCCTGTTTGGCGGCATGCGGCTGACCAAGCGCATGCAGGAACATCTCGTCGGCCTCAACATTGAGGATCTCGAACACCCGTTCATCGCGGTGGCGACGGAACTGAAGACCGGCCACGAAGTGTGGATCCATCAGGGCAATCTGATCACAGCGCTGCGCGCATCCTACGCCCTGCCCGGTATTTTCGAGCCGGTGCGCTGCAATGGCCGCACGCTGATCGATGGCGCGCTGGTCAACCCTGTGCCGGTTTCCGTCTGCCGTGCCTACGAGCAAAATCTGGTCGTTGCGGTGAACCTGAACTATGACATCTTCGGCCGCTCAGCGGTGGTCAAGCACAGCGCCGGACCCAGCAATGCTGACCCTGAAGCCAAACAATCGACCGAGCGACCATCTGTCGGCTTGCCGGGTGTTATGGTTCAGGCCTTCAACATCATTCAGGATCGGATTTCCCGGTCACGTCTGGCTGGCGATCCGCCGGACCTGACGCTGCACCCGCGCATCAACACGATTGGCCTTTCGGAATTTCATCGGGCGGCGGAATCCATTGACCGTGGATATGAAGAAGCGCGCGCACGCATACCGGAACTGCAACGCATGCAGCAGGTCTTCCAGCGTTGATGGTTGGGGGCAGATGCCCCCTGCACTATCCGGCGATATAAGCCTTGATATGCTCGGCTTCCGCTTCGATCTCGCTCATGCGGGCTTTGACCACGTCACCAATCGAGATGATGCCGACCAGCTGGCCATTGGCTTCGACGGGAACATGGCGGAAGCGACCACCGGTCATGAGCTCCATGACATCATCGGAGGTTGACCCCTCATGACAGCGCGTCACGTTCTTCGTCATGACAGTGGAGACCGGTGACTGGAGTGCGTCTGACGCCTGTGTGGCAATGGCCTTGACCATGTCTCGTTCCGTAAAGATGCCAAGGATGGCGCCCTTCTCATCCGTGACCACGACGGCACCGATGCGATGCTCATTCAACGTGATGGCCGCATCGCCCAACGACATATCAGGCCTGACGGTAACGACGTTACGGCCCTTCAAATCGAGAAGTTCTTTCACGAATACAGGCATATTTCCCTCCTTGTCCAAACGGCTTTCATAACCGCGCGGTGCGTCTCCTCCACAAGCGCACGGTCAAGCTGGACGTCGATGGTGCGCCAGCACACCACGGAAAGCAATATGTTTAACGAGGCGGAAACATATCAATCGATTGTATGTCTCAGGGCAAATCGTGGCGAATGACGGGCTTTCGATCAAACAGGGCAAAGAACAGGAAGCCCAGCAGGAAGCCGAAAATATGCGCATCCCATGCAACTTCTCCGCCAGCATCTCCCATCAAGGGAATGCCGACAGCAATCAGCACATTGCCGAACAGCCACATGAGCGTAAAGATGAGAACCGTGCGGTTGGACAGGGCCTGCAGGATGCTTTGGCGCGGCAAACGATGCCCGATGGCCGGGTGGTAGCGCCCGCCATTGGCCGGAAAGACAAAGCGGCAGGCGGCCCCCATCAACGCCGAAACCACGCCGGACGCCCCGATGAGCACAGTGACATCACCCCGATGCAGAAATGCGTGGCCGAAGGCGGAAACAGCTGCGGATATGCACCAGAGCAGAATGAAACGGGCTGTGCCGATACGGCGCAGGACCGGGGCACCAAACGCCATGAGCCATAGACCGTTGAAAAGGATATGCTCGATGCCACCATGCAAAAATGAATAGGTAATCGGTGTCCAGAGCCATTCCAGTCCCTGTAGGGAGAGTTCCGTGGCGTAGCGCAGGGGAATGAAGCCGAAGGTGAAAATGAACCAGCCATATCCGTCTTCAGACAGCACATAGAACGAGACGAGATGGACCACGATCAGCACAGCCATAATAGCAACAAGCGCGCCGGGCAGGTTGAAAACCGGGGCTTTGGGCGGTGTGCCGCTCTGTGCCGTCTCGTCCGCTTCCGGCATTCCACCTTCATTATGCGTCATCAGGCCGTCTTCCTTCGCGTCGTGTTCTGTGTGATCTCTTATGCAGCAATATAGGAAGGTTTAGAGAAAAAGAAGCATCGCCGTGGGGCGGTGTCTGCAACTATCAGCGACCTCGCGGATTGTGATAGCCACACGCGTGGCATGGAATTCGCTTCACCATCTCCAGCACCGCAAATGAAGGCGGTATGCGTCTCAAAACGAGACATGTGCCCCGCGGCCTGGAGACCGTGTCATGAAGACAAATGCAAGCCTTGATATCTTTGCCTATTGGGATGAACTGCGCGGTGATCGCGCGGCACCTCTGCGCAGCGAGATCGACCCCGCGCCTATTCGCCATCTGTTGCCGGACCTCTTCGTGCTGACAGAAACCGCCGATGCTGCGCCGGTGTTTCGCTTAACGGGCACGCGCCTGTACAATCTGTTCGGCCGGGAACTGAGCGACACGCCATTTTCGGGCATATGGCAACCGGATGCGGCACATGATGCCTGCCGCATCGCCAACGGCGTGCTTCAGCATCAGCGACCTGTCGTTTTCGATATCCTGTCAGAGACCGTGACCGGTTTGGCGGTGCGGGGCTTTGAAATGCTGCTTCTGCCGCTGGCGGTGGAGCCATACTTCCCGGCCCGGCTGCTGGGCTGCCTGATTTCAGAACCGCCGCTGGGGGATTTTGGACAATCCTTCAAGCCATTGTCACTGACGAAAAGCCGATTGCTGGACGTTTCATCATCGCAATTAATGGCGCAACGGTCGGACTTTGGCTACGCCATCAACCGATCCGTCTCTTTATGAGAAATTTGCAAATAGTTACGGTCGGAAGCAGAACCTTCTGTTAACTCGGCAACTGGTATTAAGGGCGATCATTCCTCAATGCCGTGCCTCACATGTTCTCATCTCGCTCAACCACCGTCGCATTTGCAGCCCGCTCTGTGGAGACGCCCTCCGCAGAAGTGCTTCCTGTTGCGCTGACAGGACGGTTGATGGTGCCTTCTCAGGACGAGTTCGATTGCACCGCCCATGAGATGACCGCTGAGACAGCGCGCATTACCTGTTTTGTGCGCCCCAGAAACGGCGACAGAATTATCGCCTACCTTCAGCACATCGGTCGCATCGAAGGCATCGTCAAGGCGCTGACGGCGGATGGCTTTACAATCGCCATCATGGGCACCGAGCGCAAACGCGAGAAGCTGGCGGCACAGCTGGCATGGATTGCCAAGCGCCACGCACTGGGCCTACCGGAAGACCGACGCCATGACCGTTTGACACCCCGCAACCCGCGTGCGGACCTGATGTTGAACGATGGCACGATCGCAGCTTGCCGCATCATCGACCTTTCGCTTTCGGGCGCTGCCGTGGAAACCGACGTGCGGCCACAGATGGGCACCAATGTCCGGCTCGGCAACATGGGCGGCCGTATCGTGCGTCATTTCATGGAAGGTGTCGCAATCGAGTTCGATGCCGTCCAGTCCCGCGATGCGCTGATCGAATTTCTCTAAGCACGCTTTCGAACCGATCCCATCAACCGGCTACGCCTCGCGTCAGCCGGTTTTTTTGTGCCAACAGATGAGACAGACTGGCCTTCAAAGAGCGCGATAAAGGCCGAGAACTTGCGAAAATCGACACAGCCAGCGAAAATAATCCGATATCGGCACAACTATTGGCCAGAAAATGAAGCGAAAACGACAATTTTCAATGAAAATCTGGGGCTGAAATGGACGTTTTAGGGCTGAAAACCACCCTCTCAAGTACTCAGCTATAGTAACGAAATAGTTTAGATTTGCGATGACCGCCAACGGGCGCGTTGAGCGATTAACCAGAAAACCAAACATACCCATATATTTCAATAGATTACATTCGATTCCGGACTCAAAAACTAAGCCGATCGGAACAATTTTAATCAAATTTTCCTCAAATATAAATCAAATAAAGATCAGCTTTTCCTAAATATAGCGTCGAATTTGAGCACCGTTATTTGCAGCCAATCAAAATATAGCTGGCATTGTTCTCCTCACAACGGGGAGACAAGAAATGAAAAAAATCAGCCGTTTCGGAATTTTGATCGCAGCTATGATCGCAGGTGCATTCGCCACACAGGCGCACGCATCGCCAGCCGCTGCCATGCGCGTTATGGGCAAAGCCAATCCGCCAATTGGCCACTATGAATTCTGCCAGACTTACCAGAGCGAATGTCAGTCGACCTCGGCAGACAGGGGCCCGCTCAAGCTGACGGAAGAAAGCTGGAAGGCTATCCTCGACGTCAACTATACCGTCAACACCACAATCACGCCGATGACGGATTTGGAGATCTACGGCGTTGAAGAACGCTGGGCTTACCCGACCACGGTTGGCGACTGTGAAGACTACGTGCTTTTGAAGCGGAAGATGCTGATGGGCAAAGGCATCTCTGCTTCCGACCTGCTGATTACCGTCGTGCTGCAGCCGAACGGTTCCGGCCATGCGGTGCTGACAGTGCGCACCGACCGGGGCGACTTCGTTCTCGACAATCTGCGCAACAAGGTGATGGAGTGGTCTGAGACGGAATATACCTATCTCAAGCGCCAGGACTCTACCAATGCTGGTCGGTGGGTAAAAATTCAGGATGGCCGCGCTGTGAATGCAGTTGCTGGCATCAAATGAATGAAGCGAGCGGGGTGCTATGGCGCCCTCTCGTCGCATGAGTGGGCTCGGTCAAGTCACCCCCGTTGACGAGACCGTGCCTAGAGCCGGTTCTGTTGCCCCGGAACCGGCTCTTTCTTTTCACTATTACAGAAGGCCGAGCTCGGCAAGCTCACGACGAAGATCGGACGGCATATCTTCAGACAGGCCAGCCCCGCCCAGATCGCGCGGCGCTTCCTCGGCTTTGAGATAACGCCAGCCCTGAAACGGCCTTTTGGGCGCTGGTGAGGTTTCGATGACCTCTGGCCCGAGGATCAGATCGCAGCGAGTGATCCCGTCCTCTCCCTTGAAGGAGCGGATGTCCAGCAACATCTGACGTGCCTGGACCTGCCCCTTGATGACCCAATAGAGCGAGCCGCCATCCAGCAATTCCTCGACCCGTTTTGGAAACATGCGGGTGGTGTGGACACTGTGCGGTTCCAGACCCGCCGCAATTGCGGTCAACGCGCGGTGGGAAACCCATTGGCGCAGGTCGTCGATTGAGTCGGCACCGACGCAAAGCTTGATAAGATGAAGAGCCATGACGCTATCAATGCGGTTTTTATGGCACCGTCAAGCGACCACTGCGCGAAGGGCGCAGCTTCGTATCAACATTCCACGACATTCACGGCAAGGCCACCTGTCGACGTTTCCTTGTATTTCTCGCTCATGTCGTTGCCAGTCTGGCGCATGGTTTCGATACAGGCATCCAGTGGCACGAAATGCTCGCCATCACCTTTCAGGGCCAGAGATGCCGCCGTGACGGCCTTGACCGCGCCAAGGGCGTTTCGCTCGATGCAGGGGATCTGAACCAGACCGGCGATAGGATCGCAGGTCATGCCGAGGTGATGTTCCAGCGCAATTTCGGCAGCGTTTTCGACCTGCGCCGGAGACCCCCCCATGACGGCGGCAAGACCGGCAGCGGCCATGGCGGCAGCGGAACCCACCTCCCCCTGACAGCCAACCTCTGCACCCGAAATGGACGCATTGTGCTTGATGATACCGCCAATGGCCGCAGCCGTCAGCAGGAAGTCCCTGACATCATCGACAGTCGCGTCATCATGGAAGTGGCGGAAATATTTGACCGTGGCAGGCACCACGCCCGCCGCACCATTGGTGGGGGCTGTGACAACACGCCCGCCGGACGCATTCTCTTCATTTACGGCCATGGCGTAAACGCTGAGCCAATCATTCGCTAACAACGGATTGAGCCGGTTGCTTCTCCATTCGGCATTGAGCTTATCGTGAATGGAGCGTGCCCGGCGCCTGACCTTCAGGCCGCCCGGCATGATGCCCTCGCCCTTGAGGCCGCGCTCGATACAGCCATTCATCGCCTCCCAAATCTGGTCGAGGCGGCTGTCCAGTTCCTCACGGCTGATGACCGTTTCTTCATTGGCGCGCTTCATTTGCGCGATGGTGCGTCCCGAACGTTGCGCCATCTCCAGCATCTGCTTGGCCGTGGCGAAAGGATAAGGCACTTTCGGTCCGTTATCCACAGTCTTGCCGCGCTGGCGCATGGCCTCAAGCTCGGTATCGGTCACCACAAAGCCGCCGCCGACGGAATAATAGATGCGCTTGAGCAGCATGCGTCCCTGCTTATCAAAGGCAGAGAAGGTCATGCCATTGGCGTGGCCGGGCAGCGGGTTTTTCTTATCAAAGATTAGATCTTCCGCAGGACGGAAAACATAAGAGGGATGACCGGCTGGTGACACGCGGCCTGTGGTCTCGATCTGCGCAATCATGGCATCCATCGCATCTGGATCGACCCTGTCAGGGCGCTCTCCCATCAGGCCCAGCAGAACGGCGCGACCGGAGCCATGACCGATGCCGGTAAAGGCCAGGGAGCCGTGCAGGCTGACCTTGATGGCGGACACAACAGCACCTGATGGGCGCGGCCATTCATCCGACAGCACCGTTTCCAGAAAACGGTTGGCAGCCGACATCGGCCCCATGGTGTGTGAACTGGACGGCCCGATACCGATCTTGAAAACGTCGAAGACCGAGAGAAACATGTGCACCTGCCCTATGTATAGACTTATTGATCCAGTCTATCCGAACCGAAACAATCCGCCACCACAAAATAGGCGTGGAATGCGCTGACTGCGACATGGGCCAAGCACAAATGCAAACAGCACGGCCTTGATGAAGGCCGTGCTGTTCAACTGAAATTCTTTAAGAGAGATTATTACGGGCTGCCAAAAACATATGTCAAAGCGAGAAAAGCGGCAAAGCCTGCAAGTGCGCGTAGTGTTACGGCCCAGCAGGATTTCTGTGCGGTTTCTTCCATGGTTACTCCAGCGTGTCACTCTCGGGCTGCGCGTTTTCCGCGGCCCAGTGGCGATGCATTTATTAAATAATTGTGACGAACGCAATTGCAAAAAACGGCTAAAGCAAGGCGCATTTGACCATCTGCCATTCACTCAGCGCATAGGTACATGAAATAACAATAGCTTACCTGTTCGTATCGACACAACGCATGAGAAACACCTGTCTCAATTTGGACCAAAGTGTAAATGCCGGAAGCTTTTCCCTTACCGTGATAAAGTCAGATGTGTAT
>NZ_JXQV01000003.1 GCF_000834635.1 Agrobacterium tumefaciens | reverse complement strand
GCTTGTATTGCGGCGGGTTTCATTGCGCCCGCCGTATCGCTCGCAAATGGATCCGGTCTCAGCATGAGTTGGGGAATCGTCGTTTCGACCGGCACTTGGCTTTTTGCTGCTTTGATATTACATTTGGCAGCGAGACATTTGCTTGGAAGGCTGCGGCCATGAATTCAGCGACATTCTTTTTTCTCTATATTCTGCCACTGTTGATCAGCGCGGGTGTCTGGTCTGCTATTTGGGTCAGCGATGCAAACCGTGCGCGTCGGCAGAAAATTCATCCCGGCGAATAATGTCTGGCGCGTGAGACGAGGCGGGAGCGCGTCGATTGATTACCCCTCAGATTTTCATCTGGTACGTTTTCCCCTGGTTGGTTTCGGCGTTCGGTTTGTGCTGGCTGGTCTATGACCATCATAAACACCCGGAACGCTAACAAAAATTCAAGAAAAAACCCGCGAAGCCAATGACTTCGCGGGTTTTTCTTTGGGTTTGATTCAAACCTCAGACTTCATCCTTGCGCGACAGCAGGATGCAGGCCAGCGTGATGATGGCTGCAGCACAGAGGTAGTAGCCGACATAGGTCATGCCGTAATTCACCTGCAGCCATGTGGCGATGTAGGGTGCGAGCGACGCACCGAAAATGCCGGCCATGTTGAAGGTGATGGACGAGCCGGTGTAGCGCACAGTGGTGGGGAAGGGAGCGGCGAGTGCCGTTCCGATCAGGCCATAGGTCATGCCCATCAGCGCCATGGCAAGAGCTGCGAACAGGAAGATCATGCCCTCACCACCGCTCATCAGGCCGGGCAGGAAGAACGAGAAGCCTGCAATCAGCACCGTGGTGAGGATAAGGATTTCACGACGTCCGAAACGCTCGGCAAGCTTTCCGGCAAAGGGAATGAAGATGCCGAACACGATCGAGCCGACGATCTGCACTTCGAGTGCGTCGAGGAACGGGATTTTCAGGATCTTCACGTTGTAGGACAGAAGGTAGGCAGTGCCGATGTAAAACAGCACGAAGGTAGCCAACGCCACGAATGTGCCAAGCGCCAGGCTGCGTTTGTGGTTGCGGAAAAGCTCCGCCACAGGCACAGCCACGCGCTCATCCTTGTCGATGGCTTTCTGGAATGCGGGTGTTTCCGTAATCGAAAGACGAACCCACAGGCCAACGGCAATCAGGATGATCGAGGCGACGAAGGGAATGCGCCAGCCCCAGCTGAGCAGGGCTTCCTGAGACATGAAGTGAAGCAGGATCCAGAACACACCTGAAGACAGGAAGAGGCCGAGCGGAGCGCCAAGCTGCGGGAACATGCCGTACCAGCTGCGCTTGCCGGGAGGTGCGTTTTCCGTTGCCAGAAGCACGGCGCCACCCCATTCACCACCCAGACCAAAGCCCTGACCGAAGCGGCACAGTGCCAGAAGCAGCGGCGCCAGAACGCCAGCCGTTTCGTAAGAAGGCAGCAGGCCGATGATGACGGTGGAAACGCCCATGGTCAGAAGGGCCGCGACAAGTGTCGTCTTGCGGCCAACGCGGTCGCCGTAATGGCCAAAGACCACGGCACCCAGCGGGCGGGCGAAGAAGGCAATGGAGAAGGTGGCGAAAGACGCCAGAAGTGCTGTCATCGGGTCATTGTTCGGGAAGAACAATGTCGGGAACACGAGCACAGCGGCGGTCGCGTAGACGTAGAAGTCGAAGAACTCGATGGTCGTGCCGACCACGCTGGCAGTAAGAACTCGTGCAGGCGAATTTGTCTTTACATCGTTCGCATTGTCAGCGGGCGGCGATATGGGAGATATCGCGTCGGTCATTTTTTGAATCCGTTGTTAAGTAACACTTATCACTCTTGGGAGGGATTGCGGTGGGTTAACGCAATTTTTTGTCCTTTGGAACGATCCAGACGCAATATTGCGAAAAAAAGCCTGATTTTCCGCAATGTTTCATATTGGCTTGCGCCGCAAGCGCAGTCAGCCGGGCTCTTCGGGGCCGGTCTCTGTCCCAATTTTCATCAGAAATGGCTGGGGAAAACGCGCAGCCGTTAACTGTTTGGCCTTGCTATTGCGGGCCATCGCTTGGGCGCATGCCGCGATTTTATTTTATCCAGCTGGTAATCTGAATCTTGCAATGGCCGCAACTCTCTGATTCCAAGGGAGGAATTCGCACCTCTAGTGATTCTTTAACAAAAATCACGTCATCGGTGCCATCGGTTAACGAAAGTAAACACTTCATTAACCTTAATGGCGCTTAGTGATTGGTGACGAAGCGGACGAGAGAATCGCAGAGCCAGCTAAGGATCTGCAATTTTTGTTCAGGTGATTTTTGTGTCAGAGGTTTTCATGAGCGGCAAACACGTAGCTGTTCTTATGGGTGGGTTTTCTTCAGAGCGGCCGGTCAGCCTCTCATCGGGAGAGGCTTGCGCCACAGCTCTGGAAGGCGAGGGCTACAAGGTTACGCGTGTTGACGTGGACCGGAATATTGCCGCGACGCTTTCTGCGCTGCGCCCTGACGTTGCGTTCAATGCGCTGCATGGTCCTTACGGCGAAGATGGCACCATTCAGGGCATTCTCGAATATCTCGAAATTCCCTATACCCATTCCGGCGTTCTGGCGTCTTCTCTGGCGATGAACAAATCGCAGGCCAAGAAGGTTGCTGCCGCAGCTGGCATTCCTGTCGCTGTCGAGAAGGTGCTGAACCGTTTTGATATCGGCAACGAGCATCCGCTTGCGCCTCCCTATGTCGTCAAGCCTGTCAGCGAAGGTTCGAGCTTCGGCGTCGTGATGGTCAAGGAAGACCAGTCGCACCCGCCACAGATCCTCGGTTCCAGCGAATGGCGTTACGGTGATGCCGTTATGGTCGAGCGCTATATTCACGGTCGCGAGTTCACCTGCGGCGTGATGAATGGTGAGGCTTTGGCCGTTACCGAAGTGGTACCGATGGGCCACGCATTTTACGATTATGATGCGAAATATGCCAAGGGTGGCTCAAAGCATGTCATTCCTGCGGAAATTTCACCAAAAATTTACCAAAAAATCCAATCATTGGCGGTGATGGCGCATCAGGTGATTGGCTGCCGTGGCGTAAGCCGTTCCGACTTCCGCTACGACGACCGTTTCTCAGAAGAAGGTGAATTGATCTGGCTTGAGATTAACACTCAGCCGGGCATGACGCCGACCTCCCTCGTGCCCGAAATGGCAGCTCATGCAGGACGCTCCTTTGGCGAGTTTGTCCGCTGGATGGTGGAGGACGCTTCGTGTTCGCGATAGCAGGCAAAAAGTCGTCAGTTAAAAAACGCGAGCAATTCGCTGCTGCTTCCGGTGATGAACGGATGGTGTTGCCACGCCGGTTGCGCAGGGCGTTTCGCTTCGGCGTTTCGCTGGCGACGGGGCGTGTCCACATTCCCGCACATACCGGCACGCTGGCTACGGCTTTGTTCTTTGCAAGCGTTGGCCTTTACGGCATGTCGCTGGGTGGCCACACAAACGTGGTCACGCAGGCAACGACATCTGCCGCCGGTTTCGCTATTGAAGACGTCAAGGTTTCCGGCAATATCCAGACATCGGAAATCGATGTGTTCCAGCTTCTGGGCCTGGATGGCGCAACGTCGCTGATCGCGCTGGATGTGAACGCTGCGCGCAAGAAGCTGACGGAACTGCCTTGGGTGGAAGATGTGGATGTTCGCAAGATCTATCCCAAGACCATCGAAGTGCGCCTGAAGGAGCGTGAAGCCTTCGGCATCTGGCAGCATGGTTCTGAGCTTTCACTTATCGAAAAGAGCGGCAGCGTCATCGCGCCTCTGCGTGACAACAAATATGCTGGTTTGCCGCTCTTTGTGGGTCGTGATGCAGAAACGGGTGCCGCAGGCTTTGTAGAAGAACTGGCCGACTGGCCGGAAATTCGCAACCGCGTCCGTGCCTATGTTCGCATTGCCGGCCGTCGCTGGGATTTGCATCTGGACAACGGTATCGTCGTCAAGCTGCCGGAAGAAAACGTGCCAAAGGCGCTGCAGCTTCTGGCCCGCATGGACATGGAAGAAAAAGTTCTCTCGCGGGATGTTGCCGCTGTCGATCTGCGTCTTTCAGACCGCACGACCGTGCAGCTGACAGAGGGTGCGGCTGAGCGTCGCCAGAAGGCTGTCGAAGCACGCACCAAGGCGATCAAACTGGCGGAGAAGAACACATGAGCTTTTTTGGTTCTTCCCAGTTCGGTCTTCCGCGGTTGAAGCCTTTGTCTTCCAAGCGTAGCCACGTGGTTTCGGTTCTCGATATCGGCTCCACAAAAGTCGTTTGCATGATTGGTCGCCTCACTCCGCGTGAGGAAACCGAAGTGCTGCCCGGCCGCACGCACAAGGTTGAAGTCATCGGCATTGGCCACCAGCGTTCGCGCGGCGTGAAATCCGGCGTGATTGCTGATCTGGATGCGCTGGAAGGCGTCATTCGTCTGGCTGTTGATGCAGCAGAGCGTATGGCTGGCCTCACCGTCGATAGCCTGATCGTCAATGTTTCCGCAGGCCGTCTGGCCAGCGATATCTATACCGCCAGCATCGATCTGGGCGGCCAGGAAGTGGAATCGGGCGATCTGCGCAAGGTTCTGATTGCGGCCAGCCAGCAATCGCTGCGGCAGGACCGCGCCATTCTGCACTCGCTGCCAACAGGCTATTCGCTGGATGGCGAGCGCGGCATTCGTGACCCATTGTCCATGTATGGCGATATGCTGGGCGTGGACATGCATGTGGTGACGGCTGAGCGCACCGCGCTGAAGAACCTGGAACTGTGCATCAACCGCGCTCACCTGTCGGTCGAGGGCATTGTTGCCACACCTTATGCCAGCGGCCTTGCGGCATTGGTGGATGATGAAGTCGAGCTGGGTTGCGCGGCCATCGACATGGGCGGCGGTACGACGACGATTTCGGTTTTTGCCGAGGGTCGTCTGGTTCACACGGATGCGATTGGTCTTGGTGGACATCATGTCACCACGGATCTGGCGCGTGGTCTTTCCACACGTATCGAAGATGCGGAGCGGTTGAAGGTCGTTCATGGTTCGGCACTGGCCAACGGCTCCGACGACCGGGACATGATTGCTGTGCCTCCGATTGGCGAAGATGACCGCGACCAGCCTTCCCAGGTGTCTCGCGCGCTTGTCAGCCGTATCGTGCGGGCTCGTATCGAAGAGACATTGGAACTGATCCGCGATCGTATTCAGAAATCGGGTTTTTCCCCGATTGTTGGAAAGCGTGTGGTTCTGACCGGAGGTGCCAGTCAGCTGACCGGGCTGCCGGAAACGGCGCGGCGCATTCTTGCCCGCAACGTGCGCATCGGCCGCCCCATGGGCGTGTCCGGCCTGCCGGTCGCGGCCAAAGGCCCGGCCTTTTCCACAGCCTGCGGGCTGATGATTTATCCGCAGATCGCGGACATAGAAATCCATGCGGCGCAGAGCGGAATGTTCTCGCCGTTCGGAACAGGTAGTGGCCGGATAGCCCGTGTCGGGCAATGGCTGAAGGAAAGTTTCTGACCTCTGTCTGCCCACAGGCAGGGGACTGAGCAAAGTTGAGATGAATTGGTCTGCGGGGCGATGCGGCCAGAGAAAGAAGGAATGTTAAAATGACGATACAGCTGCAAAAGCCTGATATCACCGAGCTGAAGCCACGTATCACCGTTTTCGGCGTTGGCGGTGGCGGCGGTAATGCTGTCAACAACATGATCACGGCAGGTCTTCAGGGCGTCGACTTCGTTGTCGCCAACACGGACGCACAGGCCTTGACCATGACGAAGGCAGACCGGGTCATTCAGCTCGGCGTCAATGTTACCGAAGGTCTGGGCGCTGGTTCGCAGCCAGAAGTCGGTCGCGCTGCTGCTGAAGAGTGCATCGATGAAATCATCGACCACCTGAACGGCACGCACATGTGCTTCGTAACAGCCGGCATGGGCGGCGGTACCGGCACCGGTGCTGCTCCAGTTGTTGCACAGGCTGCTCGCAACAAGGGCATTCTGACGGTTGGCGTCGTGACCAAGCCTTTCCACTTCGAAGGCGGTCGCCGCATGCGTCTGGCTGAACAGGGCATCGAGGAACTGCAGAAGTCCGTCGATACGCTGATCGTCATTCCAAACCAGAACCTCTTTCGTATTGCCAACGACAAGACGACCTTTGCCGATGCCTTCGCAATGGCTGACCAGGTTCTCTACTCCGGCGTTGCCTGCATTACCGACCTGATGGTGAAGGAAGGTCTTATCAACCTCGACTTCGCTGACGTTCGCTCCGTAATGCGCGAAATGGGCCGTGCAATGATGGGTACCGGCGAGGCTTCCGGCCAGGGCCGTGCAATGCAGGCTGCCGAAGCAGCGATTGCAAACCCGCTGCTGGACGAAACATCGATGAAGGGTGCGCAGGGCCTCCTGATCTCCATCACCGGTGGTCGCGACATGACCCTGTTCGAAGTCGACGAAGCTGCGACCCGTATTCGCGAAGAAGTCGATCCGGATGCAAACATCATCCTCGGCGCGACATTCGACGAAGCTCTGGAAGGCCTCATCCGCGTGTCGGTTGTTGCCACAGGCATCGACCGTGTTCCTGGCCAGATGGAGCGCAACGCAGAAGAACTGCGCCAGGCTGCTGCTGCAAAGCCACTTATCCGTCCTTCCGCGGCCGTTGCTTCTGCTCCGGCCGCAGTGCAGCCTGCCCCAGTGATGCAGGCACCAAAGACGACCATCGACCCTGTTGCCCAGACCATTCGCGAAGCCGAAATGGAACGGGAACTGGCACTGGCAGCTGCTGAACAGCGGCTTCGTCAGGCCCAGGCAGAAGCCGAATTCCGGCCTCAGAGCAAGCTGTTCGCAGCGGCTCCAGCGGAAGCACCGGTTGCTGCTCGCCCCGCAGCACCGGTGCACACTGCACCTGCGCCAGCCTACCATGCTCCAGAACAGGTCGCAGCACCTGCTCCTCGCATGCAGGCTCCGGCTCCGGTCTACCAGGAACCAGCTCCAGTCGCCCGTGCGCCTGAGCCAGTTCGCATGCCAAAGGTCGAGGACTTCCCTCCGGTCGTAAAGGCTGAGATGGACCATCGCGCCCACCCAGCTTCTGCTGTGCCGGAAGAGCGTGGCCCAATGGGTCTTTTGAAGCGGATCACCAATTCTCTTGGTCGCCGTGATGAAGATGAAGCCGTTCCATCCGACATGACCGACGCGCCGAGCGCTGCTGCACAGCGTCGCCCGCTGTCGCAGGAAGCCAGCCTCTACGCACCACGTCGTGGCAACCTGGATGACCACGGCCGTCAGACGCCATCGTCTGCCAGCCAGCATGATGACGACCAGCTCGAAATTCCGGCATTCCTTCGCCGCCAGTCGAACTGATCTGTCGATTCTTGATCTCAAGCGATACCCGGGTCCGAAAGGCCCGGGTATTTCGTTATAATGAGGTGATTTTGCTGCCGGTTAGTTTAGCATTTTCAAACGTTTGGGTCTGTTACAAAGCGAAATCAACAGTGATTTGAGATAGCGTCTGACAGTGCGTATGTATGACCCTAAGGCGAGAGGGTAACGAGGCACAGCCTAAGGTTATCGTCCCCGGTTGAAATTTGGATCGTGCGGGTATATCGCGCAGGTTCACATGAAAAGGCTTACTCGCATGACCATCGGACTGCTCGGTTTCCAGACAACAATCGCCAACTCCGTTCAACTGAATGGCATTGGCGTGCATTCCGGCAACCCGGTTTCCATGACGTTCCAGCCAGCGGAAGCGGGCACAGGCATCGTGTTCAGCCGCCAGCATGACAATGGCGACATGACCGAACTGAAAGCTGTGTCGGCCAATGTCGGCAATACCGATCTCTGCACCGTCATCGGTCGCTCTGCAGCCAATTCCGTGGCGACGGTTGAGCATGTCATGGCCGGTATCTATGCCATGGGCATCGATAACCTGATCGTTGAAGTCGATGGTCCAGAAGTTCCGATCATGGATGGAAGCTCTGCGCCTTTCATCGAAGCCATCGAATCAGTTGGCACCGTCAATCTTGGCGTGAAGCGCCGCTACATCCGCGTGGTGAAGCCTGTGCGGATCGAGGCCGGTGCATCATGGGCCGAGTTCCGCCCCTATGACGGCACACGGTTTGAAGTCGAGATCGATTTCGACACGCCGTTGATCGGTCGGCAGACATGGAAGGGCGATCTGACGGCAGAGACCTTCAAGAACGAGCTTTCTCGCGCCCGTACCTTCGGTTTCATGCGTGATGTTGAGCGCCTTTGGGCCGCCGGTTACGCACTGGGTTCGTCGCTTGAAAATTCCGTCGTGATTTCCGATGACCATACGGTCATCAACATGGAAGGCCTGCGTTACGAGAAAGACGAGTTCGTGCGCCACAAGACGCTGGATGCGGTTGGCGATCTGGCCCTTGCAGGCGCGCAGTTCATTGGCTGCTATCGTTCCTATCGCGGTGGCCACAAGGTCAATGCGAACGCGCTGAAGGCGCTGTTGAGCGATCCCACGGCCTATGAAATTGTGGAAGCGCCAGCCGCGCGCAGCCCCGTTGTTCGGGCACGGGAGTTTGTTCCTGTGCAGCAGCAGCTGGAATTTGCGCCCTGGTCTGCGTAAGCAGTGAATTGTTGAAAGAAGAGCCGTCCTTTGGGGCGGCTTTTTTCTGTCCGGGTGAAAGATAATCATCAACGACAGGGTGCCGCGCCATAAAAATGCGTTATTGCTTCATCATTGCGTTGCCCTACTAACGCTTTTATGGCTAGAAACGCCTTGTAGAAGCCGATGTTCTGTATTGACGCAGGAAGTGGGAACTGACGAATGAAGCGTGTAGTGTCTGGTGCAATGAATGGAACGGTACGGGGAGCACTCGTATCGCTAATGCTGATCGGCGCCGGAACGCTTGTAACGTCTTGCCAGTCCGATCCCGATATCGACATTACCAAGCTTGGCGTTGAGACTGATCCTCCTGACGTGCTGTACAAGCAGGGCCTTGCCAACATGAATGCTGGCAACATGACGGAAGCCGGTCGCAAGTTCTCCGCCATCGACAAGCAATACCCGTTTACCGAATGGGGCCAGAAGGCGCTTGTCATGAACACGTTCATCGCAACCCGCCAGAATCAGAACGAAGCTGCCATTACATCAGGCTCGCGCTTCCTCAAGCAATATCCGCGCGCCAAGGATGCAGCCTACGTTCAATACATGATTGGTCTCGCCTATTCCAAGCAGATCGCCGACGTGACGCAGGATCAGCGCGCTGCACAGCGCACGATCGATGCGATGAACAAGGTCGTGAACGACTATCCAACCTCTGAATATGTGCCGGATGCGCAGGTCAAGATCCGCTTTGCGCGCGACCAGCTGGCTGGCCGTGAAATGCAGGTTGGCCGTTACTATCTCGAGCGCAAGGAATATCTTGCCGCCGTTTCGCGTTTCCGCATCGTTGTCGAGCAGTATCAGAACACCAACCAGATCGAAGAGGCCTTAGCGCGTCTGACGGAAGCTTATTACGCCATGGGCTTGGCGGATGAGGCGCAGACGGCTGCTGCCGTTCTTGGCAACAACTACCCGGATAGTCAGTGGTACGGCGATACCTACAAGCTGTTGAAGGGGCAGGGGCTTGAGCCACGCGAGAACAAGGAATCCTGGATTTCCCGCGCCGGCAAGAAAATCGTGGGTGCCTGAGAATAGAGCATAAGACATGTTGGTCCAGCTATCGATCCGCGACATCGTTCTGATCGAACGGCTCGACCTAGGGTTCGAGGCGGGCCTTTCTGTGCTCACCGGTGAAACGGGTGCGGGCAAATCCATTCTTCTCGACAGTCTTTCGCTGGCCCTTGGCGGGCGCGGCGATGGCGGCCTTGTGCGCCATGGCGAAGACAAGGGGCAGGTTACAGCAACATTCGAAGTGGGCATGGAGCATCCGGCCCGCCTTTTGATGCGCGACAATGGCCTCGACGACGATGGCGACCTGATTTTCCGGCGCGTTCAATCCGTCGATGGCCGCACCAAGGCCTATGTCAACGATCAGGCCGTTTCCGTGCAGCTGATGCGCCAGCTTGGCCAGCATATGGTGGAAATCCACGGTCAGCATGATGACCGGGCACTGGTTGATACCAACGCACACCGCACACTTCTTGATGCATTTGCAGGTTTGACCGATGAAGTCGGCTCCGTGCAATCGCTCTACCACACCTGGAAGGACGCCGAGCGCGGCCTCAAAGTTCATCGCGCCAAGGTGGAAGCAGCGGCCCGCGAGGCGGATTATCTGCGCGCATCTGTTGAAGAGCTGGAAGTTCTGGCGCCGCTGGATGGCGAAGAGGACGAGCTTGCCGAACGCCGTGCCGTGATGCAGAAATCCGAGCGCATTGCTGGCGACATTGCCGAGGCGAGTGATTTTCTGAACGGCAACGCATCTCCCGTGCCAGTCATTGCCTCCATGATGCGACGTCTGGAGCGCAAGAGCCACGAAGCGCCCGGCCTGTTGGAAGAAACCGTGCAGTTGCTGGATGCGGCGCTCGATAATCTTTCAAACGCGCAGATGGAAGTCGAGAGCGCCTTGCGCCGCACCGAGTTCGACCCGCGCGAGCTGGAGCGCGTTGAGGAGCGTCTGTTTGGCCTGCGCGCTGCTGCCCGCAAATATTCTGTTCCCGTGACAGAGCTTCCGGCGCTGGCCGAGCGCATGGTGGCAGATCTTGCCGATCTGGATGCGGGCGAGGAAAAGCTTGCCCAGCTGGAAAAGAATCTCGGCATCGTGAAATCAGACTTCGACCGGGCAGCCAATTCGCTTTCGGAAAAGCGGCATAACGCTGCATCGGCCTTGTCTGAAGCCGTGATGGCCGAGCTGCCAGCGCTGAAGCTGGAGCGCGCACGCTTTAGCGTTGAAGTGACCAGCGGCGAGGCATCTGCCACGGCTGATGGTATCGATGTCGTGGAGTTCCACGTCCAGACCAACCCCGGCACGCGCCCGGGACCGATCATGAAAGTGGCATCCGGTGGCGAGCTTTCGCGTTTCCTGCTGGCGTTGAAAGTTGCGCTGGCAGATCGCGGTTCTGCGCCCACGCTGGTCTTCGATGAAATCGACACCGGCGTTGGTGGTGCTGTGGCGGATGCTATCGGCCAGCGGTTGAGACGGCTTTCGAAAACCGTGCAGGTGCTGTCTGTTACCCACGCGCCGCAGGTCGCCGCCCGCGCTGCAACGCATCTGTTGATTTCTAAGGGACCATCCGGCGATGGTTCTGAGCGCATCGCCACCCGCGTGACAACCATGCTGCCCGAACACCGCACGGAGGAAATCGCCCGCATGTTGGCCGGGGCATCCGTGACAGATGAGGCGAGGGCTGCGGCAGCGCGTCTGCTGGCGGCCAAGGACTAGCGGCTGCCTGCCACTGCCGATCATCCTGTCGCTAGCGGTGCGATTACTTATCATCGAGACATTGAAAACTGGGTGACCTTCGTTAAAAACGAAGTCTGTTCAAGCATGAGGCCCGTTCGATGTCGCAAGATCAAATCCCGGTGGAAAAATTGTCCGAGCTTGAGGCTTCTGCTGAGCTGGCCTTTCTGGCTGCGGAGCTGGCGCGGCATGATGCGCTTTATCACGGCAAGGATGCGCCTGAGGTTTCAGATGCGGAATATGACGCGCTGAAGCGCCGTAACGATGCCATCGAGGCGGCATTTCCTGATCTGGTGCGCGCCGATAGCCCTTCGAAAAAGGTGGGCTTCACTCCTCTGCCAACCTTTGCGCCCATCGTTCATGCGCGGCCCATGCTCTCGCTGGACAATGCGTTTTCCGATGAGGACGTCCGCGATTTCGTAGCCTCCGTCTATCGCTTCCTCGGTAATCTGCCGGATGATTCGATTGCCTTTACCGCAGAGCCGAAGATCGACGGGCTTTCCATGTCGATCCGTTATGAGAACGGGCGGCTGAAAACGGCGGCGACGCGTGGGGATGGTACGACGGGCGAGAATGTGACCGCCAATATTCTGACCATCACCGAAATCCCCAATACCTTGCCCAAGGGTGTGCCTGATGTGGTGGAGGTGCGCGGTGAGGTCTATATGGCCAAGAGTGACTTTCTGGCGCTGAACGAGCAGATGGAAGCGCAGGGCAAGCAGACCTATGTCAACCCACGCAACACGGCTTCCGGCTCGCTGCGGCAGCTTGACGCCAGCGTGACGGCAAAGCGCAAGCTTCGGTTTTTCGCCTATGCGCTGGGTGAGGTTTCCAATAGCGGGCAGCCGACACGCATTGCCGATACGCAGTCCGGCATCGTGGACACGTTCCGGGAATGGAAGTTCCCCGTGAACCCCTTCATGAAGCGATTCACATCGGGCCAGGAACTGATTGAACATTATAACGAAATTGGAATAGCCAGACCCGATCTCGATTACGATATCGATGGCGTGGTCTATAAGGTCGACCGGCTGGATTTGCAGGAGCGCCTCGGTTTCCGTTCCCGCAGCCCGCGCTGGGCAACGGCACACAAGTTTCCGGCGGAACAGGCTTTCACGACCGTTGAGAAAATCGAGATACAGGTGGGCCGCACCGGTGCGCTGACGCCCGTTGCGCGGCTGACGCCGATCACCGTGGGCGGTGTCGTCGTGACCAATGCGACGCTGCACAATGCTGATTATATTGAAGGCATCGGCAATAATGGCGAGCGCATTCGCCCTGAGGACCACGATATTCGCGTGGGCGATACGGTGATTGTGCAGCGGGCAGGCGATGTTATTCCGCAGGTTCTGGATGTTCTGGTGGAAAAGCGGGATGCCGGTTCAAAGGCTTACGAATTTCCAAAGCAATGCCCTGTGTGTGGCAGCCACGCGGTGCGCGAGCGCAACGAAAAAACCGGCAAGCTAGATTCGGTGACCCGCTGCACCGGCGGCTTTGCCTGCTCGGCCCAGGCCAAGGAGCATCTCAAGCACTTCGTTTCGCGCAATGCCTTCGATATTGAGGGGCTTGGTACGAAGCAGATCGATTTCTTCTTTGAGAGTGAAGATGAGGCGCTGATGATCCGCACCGCGCCTGACATTTTCACGCTGAAGGCGCGGCAGGAGAAATCGCTGGCCAAGCTGGAGAATATCGACGGCTTTGGCAAGACCAGCGTGAAGAAGCTGTTCGACGCGATTGATGCCCGGCGCGAGATCGACCTCCACCGGCTCATCTTCGCGCTCGGCATCCGCCATGTGGGGGAAACGACGGCGAAGTTGCTGGCGCGAACCTATGGCACTTACGAGCATTTTGAAGCCGCGATGAAAGAGGCTGCCGATACGAGCGGCGATGCCTGGTCAGAGCTGAACAGCGTCGAAGGCATTGGCGAGGTGATGGCGCGTGCCATCGTTGAGTTCTACCGTGAACCGCGCAATCTCGATGTGATCGACAGGCTGATGAGGGAGCTGCGTCCCAAGGAGGCCGAAAAGCCGTCGACCGAGGGAAGCCCCGTGGCGGGCAAGACGGTGGTCTTTACCGGCTCACTTGAGAAATTCACCCGCGATGAGGCCAAGGCCCGCGCCGAAGGGCTTGGTGCAAAGGTCGCGGGGTCCGTTTCCAAAAAGACAGACTATGTCGTCGCCGGTCCCGGCGCCGGTTCCAAGCTGGATAAGGCGCGGGAGCTTGGCGTGCAGACCATGGATGAGGATGAGTGGCTGGCCCTGATCGGGGGGTAGCGTTTTCTATTGCGGGGCTTTCCTGCGAAACAAGCGCCCATCAATGGCGACAAGGCCTGCCGCGATCATGGCCATGCCAATGAGGTGCTTGGCTTCCAGTTGCTCTCCCAACACCAGCGAACCCAAAAGAATGGCGCTGACGGGAATGAGGAAGGTTACCAGCGCCAGGTTGGTTGCACCTGCGGATGACAGGATGCGGAAGAAGATGAGATAGGCGAGCGCTGTAGATAGAAGGGCGATGCCAAACAGCGCTGCCCATGCTGCCCCGCTTGGCATGGCGAGCGACCATGGCTGATCGATGACAAGTGCCATGGGAATGAGGACCAACGACGATGCGGAAATTTGGCCTGTTGCGGTGACGAGTGGCGGCACGTCCATGGCCTTGAAGCGGCGGCCGAATATGCCCGCAAAGGCATAGGAGATCGCAGCGCCGAGAATGGCGAGCTGGCCCCAGAGGCTGGAGCTTTCGCCCATTAGCGCCGATGGGCCAATCATGGTGGCAACGCCTGCAAAGCCGATGATGATGCCCACCAGCTTGTTGATAGTGAGCTTTTCATCTGCAGTCAGCACATGGGCGACGATGACGGTGAAGAGGGGCGTGGTGGCGTTGAGAATGGAGGCGACGCCGCTCGCGATTTGGGTCTGCCCCCACACGATCAGGCAGAAGGGGATGATGTTGTTGAGCAGGCCCATGCCGAAGAAGGCCGGTAGGACGCGCTTGTCCGTCGGCCACCGGTGGCCCATCAATCGGCAGATCATGAGAAGCGCGACGGCGGCGATGGAGACGCGCAGGGTGACGATGGTCACGGGCGGCAGTTCCCTGACGGTGATGCCGTTGAAAAAGAAGGAGCCACCCCACAGGACCGAGAGTGCGACGAGCAACGCCCATTCGGTTGCGTTCATGTGTCTGTGCACTGCCACGTTCTTTATCCCCCAATGATCAGCCCGGATATTTCTCTAGTGTCGCCCTGTGCGCTCTACCACCCGTTTCCTGTCACATGGTTCATTTTCGCGGCGTTTTCGTTTATGCCATGGCAATACCAAACGGGAATCGCCTTTTGAAAACCATCGCCATCGATTTTGAAACCGCCAATGAAGAGCGGGGCAGTGCCTGTTCCGTGGGCTTGGCTTGGATCGAGAATGGTCAGATCGTGCGGGTGGAAGAGCGGCTGATTCGCCCGAAGGATATGCGCTTTTCGCCTTTCAACGTCGCCATTCACGGTATCAAGCCACGCGATGTGGAAGATTCGCCCGAGTTTCCCGAGGTGATGGAAGAGTTCATCGACGACTTCAGGGATGCGACGATGATCGCGCATAATGCCGCCTTCGATTTTAGCGTCATGCGCGCAAGCTTCGACAAATATCGCCAAACCTATCCGCAGCTTTCCTATCTGTGCAGCGTGAAGATGTCTCAGCGGGTGTGGCCGACGCTGCCATCGCACAAGCTCAACATCATCGCCCACCATCTTCAACTGCGCTTCGTGCACCACAATGCGGCGGAAGATGCCGTGGTGTGTGCCGCTGCGGCCATTGCCGTGGCCAAGGCGGTTGAGGTGGAGCACATCCACCATATCCCCGAAAAGATAGGCATGGTGGCCGGGCGTCTGCATGCTTCGGGCTATGCGCCCTGCACGATGCGCAAACGCTGACCATTAGCTGGGCTTGTTGTCTGCGCCGCAGCACCTATCTCTATGTCATCTCAACGAGGGCTAGGGTTATGGTTTCAAAGGTACTTTGCGCAATGGGTGTCGCCGCTTCGGCTGTGCTGTCAACCGCAGCCTATGCTGAGGTTGTCGGCAAGGTGGGGGTGGACTGGACGGGCAATGACATCGTTGTCGAGGCAATTGCCGATCCTGAGGTCAAGGGTGTGACCTGCCACGTAACCTATTTTGATCGCGGCGTGATCGACCGGCTGAAGAACGGCAACTGGTTCGAAGATCCATCCAACAATGCCATTTCGTGCAGCCAGACGGGCCCCGTGGAAGTGGGCGATATCGATCTCGGCACAAAGGGTGAGGAAGTTTTCCGGCAGGGCATGTCGCTGGTGTGGAAAAAGATGGTCGTGAACCGCATTTACGACAAGGCCAACGATACGCTGGTCTACCTCGTCCACACACGCGAGTTGACCGATGGATCGGCTAAGATGGCGATTTCGACGGTGCCGCTTTATGGGCAGACCGTGACATGGAAAAACGGCAAGCCGTAAGGCTCGCCGTTTCTTCAAATGCAATGATGGTGCAGCGTGGCCTTAGGCGGCTTCGCGCGACAGTTCGTCTGCAATGACCGTATCGAGGTTGAGGAAGCAGACCATGCTCTTTTCCAGCGCGACGATGCCGCGGCAGAAATCGCGCTGCTCTTCCGGAATGATTTCCGGCGCAGGCTGCAGGTCTTCGGATTTGATGGTCATCATGTCGGAAACCTGCTCGACCAGAAGGCCGACGAGCTTGCCGCCGATATCGGTGACGATGATGGCGGAGCGCTCAGATGGCTCGGTCATTTTCATGCCAAGACGGCAAGCCATGTCGATGACCGGGATCACTGCGCCGCGCAGGTTGATGAGGCCGAGAACATATGGTGGTGTGTGCGGCATCGGTGTGACCGGCGCCCAGCCGCGAATTTCGCGGATCACCATGATGTCGATGCAGAATTCCTGATCGCCGAGATGGAAGGAAACGATTTCAAGATATGCGCCGGATTGCTTGATGGCGTTTGACATGTTCTGAACTTTTCCTGGCGGCTCTCTGGCAGGCCGCTTCGATTCTGGGAATATGCGGTGTCCGAAAAACTCCGGGTGACATCATGTCAGTGCTTTACCGACCGCTGGCGATCATATTGCACAAAAACCATTTAAACTTTCCCTAACGGCGCACCGCAAGAGCTAATACAAGCACATTATTTTTGTTTCGCGGCTGTTTGTTTGGCACTATAAGTGTGTTCATGAGATTTCTACTGACAGCACAGATGAAACTGCTTTACGCAGCGGTAGCCACCGTTGGTGTTTCGCTGGCTTTGGTGCTGACGTTTCAGGGCTGGATGCGGCATGGAACGAACATTTTTCTCGCAGCCGTGCAGAGCGGCGTGGCCTGGTGTTTCTGAGGCCCTGCGGGGTTTGAGACAAATCAGCGCGGCTTGGCCAATCGGACCTTTCAACAATTGCCGAGACCAATGCGACTGGGATAGAAGCATGGCCCAGATGCCGGGTTGTCGCTGATTGAGGAATGCTATGAAAAACATCCGTATTGCGCTTTGGGGCGCTGTTGCTGTCCTGCTTGGCGTCATGGGCTGGCTGACCATGGAACTGACCAAGAGCCGCGACCAGATGGTCGAGGAAGTTTATGGCGTGCCCTTCCAGCTGGTTGCGCAGAACGGGCAGCCCATTACCGAGAAAGCCTTTCAGGGCAAGCCGACAGCTCTGTTCTTCGGCTTTACCCATTGCCCCGAGGTCTGCCCGACCACGCTGTTCGAGCTGAACGGCTGGATGGAGAAGGTGGATCCTGCAGGAACCAAGTTGCAGGCCTATTTTGTGTCTGTCGATCCGGTGCGCGATACGCCCGATATTCTCAACCAGTATGTAGCCAATGTTTCCAAGCGCATTACTGGCATTACCGGAGATGCTGACAAGATTGCGCAGACGCTGAAGGGTTACCGCATTTACGCCAAGAAAGTGCCGGTGGACGAAAAAGACCCTAATGGCGATTACACCATGGATCACACGGCATCGGTGATCCTGCTGGATGGTAACGGTCGCTTTGCGGGCACCATCGCTTACGGCGAGAACCCCGATGTTGCCCTGCAAAAGCTGGAAAAACTGACCAAGGGCTGATGTCGGGCTAACAATATCGCCTGAAATCCATTGGACTATAGACGCTTTTATGGCAAAGGCTGACGCTTGAAACATCTGCAGAGAGAGCCTCAGCCGTGAGCGAAATCCGTCTTTATGTGTCCACCACCGAAGTCCAGTCCGGTGAAGTTCTGGATTTGCTGTCTGAGGTGTTCGGCGAGGAAGATATTGCCATCGCCAATACCGAGGTGGATGAGAAGCGCGATATCTGGGAAACATCCGTCTATCTTTACGCCAACGATGAAGACGATGTCCGCGCCCGCGTGACGGAAGCGTTGAGCTCTGCATTTCCCGATCTGACCGTCGAGCGCGAAATCATTCCTGATGTGGACTGGATTGCCAAGTCGCTCGAAGGGCTGACGCCTGTGCGGGCAGGGCGCTTCCTCGTTCACGGTTCGCATGACCGCGACAAGGTTCGCATCAACGATCTGGCGATTGAAATCGAAGCCGGCCAGGCATTCGGCACGGGCCATCACGGCACGACGGCGGGTTGCCTTGAGATGATCGAGCAGGTGCTGCGGTCTCGCACCATTCGCAATGCGCTGGATCTGGGTACGGGCAGCGGCGTGCTGGCCATCGCAGTTGCCAAGATGCGGCCGGTGCCGGTGCTGGCAACGGATATCGACCCAATCGCCATCCGCGTGGCCAAGGAAAATGCGAAGCTGAACGGCATCGTCTCTGGCATGTCTCTGGAAACGGCCCCGGGTTTTCATTCCGACGCTTTCCGCAAACACGGCCCTTTCGATCTCATCATTGCCAATATTCTGGCCCGCCCACTGATCAAGATGGCGCCGCAGCTGGTCACGCATCTGGCCCCCGGCGGCACGGTCATCCTGTCCGGCATTCTGGCCTCGCAACGCTGGAAGGTGCTATCGGCCTATAATGGCATGAAGCTTTCCCATGTGCGCACATTGTGGCGCAACGGCTGGGTTACCATCCATCTGCGTAAGGCCACCCATCTGTCTCAGGATTGAGTGTTGTAAAGACATGCCTTTCGGCTGGACGTTGGCGAGTGTGACGCGATAAGGTCCGCCTTGATATCAGGCGTTCGGAAAGCAAAGCATGTTCCAGTCATTCGAAAACAAATCCACTCCACAATTCGGCAAGGCACGTGTGGAGGCGCTTCGCGCCACCTTTGACGCGCTTGGTATCGATGGCTTTCTGGTGCCACGTGCGGATGAATATCAGGGCGAATATGTACCGGCATGCGCTGAACGGATGGCGTGGCTGACCGGCTTCACCGGTTCCGCAGGCGTGGTGCTGGTTACCCGGCATGAGGCGATTGTGTTTGTGGATGGACGCTACACCACGCAGCTTGTCTCGCAGGTGGACCCATCCGCGTTTCGGGGTGGTGATCTGGTGGGCGCGCCGCCTTCCAAGTGGTTGGCTGACCAGGCGCCGGAGGGTTTTCGCCTCGGGCTTGACCCGTGGCTGCACACCGGCGCCGAGCTGAAGCGTTTTGAAAAGGCCTTGTCCGATAAGGGCGGCTTTGTCGTTCTGTTGGAAAGCAATCCGCTTGATCCGCTTTGGGAAGATCGCCCCGCTGCGCCGATGGAGCCTGTGACGATCCAGCCGGACAGCGTCACCGGCATTCACGCGCAGATGAAAATAGCAACCATCGGCGAGATCGTCTCAGTGCGCGGTGCCAATGCTGTTCTCATGACCGACCCGTCCTCCATTGCCTGGGCCTTCAACATTCGCGGCAATGATGTTCCGCACACGCCTCACCCCTTGGCACGCGCCATTGTCTATGCAGATGGCAGTGCCGATCTGTTTCTGGATGAACGCAAGGTGGGTGATGAGGTCAGAGCGCACCTCGCGCCGATTGCAACGCTTCTTCCGCCTGAAGAGATTGAAGCGCGGCTTCACGCCATTGCCAGTGCGGCAGGCCGTGTTCTGGCCGATGCGGATGTTACGCCCATTGCGCTGACGCGCTCCATCACCGAAGCCGGTGGTGAGGTCGTTGAGGCTCCCGATCCGGTCAAGCTGCCGCGTGCCTGCAAGAACGAGGCGGAAATTGCCGGATCAGCGGCCGCGCATGTTCAGGACGGCGTTGCAATGGTGGAGTTTCTGGCGTGGCTGGACAAGCAGCAGCCCGGCACACTGACGGAAACAAAGGCCGTTACAGCGCTTGAAGAGGTGCGCACACGGGTGGGGCAGATGATGCAAAACCCGCTCAAGGACATATCCTTCGATACGATTTCAGGCGCTGGCGAAAACGCCGCCATCATGCACTACCGCGTGACCACGGATAGCGACCGTGCGTTGAATGAGGGTGAGATGTTCCTCATCGATTCCGGCGCGCAATATATAAACGGCACCACGGATATTACCCGCACAGTTGCCATAGGTGCTGTGCCGGAAGAGCAGAAGCGTTTCTTCACGCTGGTTCTCAAAGGTTTCATCGCCATCAGTGTTGCGCGCTTCCCGGTCGGCACACGCGGTTGCGATATCGATCCGTTGGCGCGTATCGCGCTTTGGAAGGCGGGCGCGGATTACGCCCATGGCACGGGCCACGGCGTCGGCTCCTATCTTTCTGTGCATGAGGGGCCGCAGCGCATTTCCCGCGTTTCCCAGCAGGAGCTGCTGCCCGGCATGATCCTTTCGAACGAGCCTGGATATTACCGTCCTGGCGCATTTGGAATTCGCATCGAAAACCTCGTCCATGTGCGGCCCGCAGAGGCAATCGAGGGTGGCGAGTTGCCGATGCTATCGTTCGAGACGCTGACATGGTGCCCGGTTGACCGCCGCCTGATCATCATTTCACTGCTGACCGATGAAGAGCTGGACTGGCTGAATGCCTATCACGCGCAGGTTCGGGAAAAGCTGACGCCGCTGATTCAGGATGCGGACGTGCAGCAATGGCTTGAGGCAGTCACGCAGCCGCTTACACGATAGCGAAGTAGCGCAGAGCCACGACAAGCGCCCAGCCTGATACCAGCATGATCAGGCCGGGAAAGCGCAGGCCGATGATCAGTGCAAAGACGATGCCGATCTTGACCTCGTATCCGCCTTCGAAAAAGGCGGGTGCGACCAGCGTGGTCAGCACGGCGACGGGAACGGCGTTGAGGCCAGCCTCCATGCGGGGAGGGATGGTTTTCATGCGCGTCATCAGCACATATCCACCCACGCGGGTGAAATAGGTGGCGATGGCGCCAGCGATGATGATGATCAATGTCTGCGCGTTGAACAGCTGTTCCATCAGATCGCCTCCACCTTGTCGATGCTGTCATCGGTCTTGGCCGGTGGCAGGATGACGGCCAGAAAAATGCCCGCGACTGCGCCAATGCTGACATGCCAGGGAGAGCCGACGAAGTGGTAGGCGGCGATTGCGCCCACAGTACTGGCCAGCATGACGGGGTAAAAATTGGCACGCATGCGAAAGCCCAGCAGCGTTCCCATGAAGTAGATGGGAAGCAACACATCGAAACCGGCGGCCTTAGGATCGCCGATCAGATTTCCGAGTGACGCGCCGACGACGGTCGAGATCATCCAGAACGTATAAACAATGGCCGCATAGCCCATGTAGGAGTGAAAGCTCACGCGGCCCTCGGTTTCCTTCAGGCGCACCGATTCGGCAAATTGCGGATCGACCAGAAAGAAGAAGCCGAACGCTTTTTGGGCGATGGACCATTCCGGCACGATGCGCACCATGGCCGCAGAATAGAGGATATGGCGAAAATTGACGGCGAAGATGGACAGCACGACAAGCCAGGCAGGCAAGTTCTGGTTGAAGAGGTCGATCCCCACAAGCTGGCTTGCACCGGCATAGATGACGCCACTCATCAACGTTGCCTCAACCAGTGTGAGACCATTATCAATGGCAATGGCGCCGAAAAGCGCGCCAAAGGGAATAACGGTAAAGGCAACGGGCAATCCGAGCCGGATGCCGGACTGAAACGTGGTATGTGCCATGGGAGGGTGCGGTCCAATGCCGATAGGAAACTATGGTCGCCGCTCGTACCATCGCGCGATATTTCAACACAAACGAATTTAAGGAATGATTAGATTGATTTCTTTGAAGCGTGATTTGCGCTGCAGCGCAGCGGGAAGGCCGGGATGGTAGACGTGGTGATCGATAAGCAGCACAAGGTTGTCATGGTTTCGACCACGCGGGCCTTTCTGGCCGATGAACTGGACCTCGATATCGGTGCGCTTCAGGCTGAGATGCTGATTGACCGGCTGGCTGAAATTCTGGGACCTGTCTTCTACAATCAGGGACTACGCGATGCCCATGACGCGATCCGTAGGCGTATGGAAGACGCTGCCTCGGACATCGATGTTTTGGAAAAGTACGTGTCTATTCGCTAGAGATTCAGAATATCGCTGCTGTTCAGGACTGCGACGCCTTTTTCGCGCATCGCGGCCACGGCCTTTCGAATGCCTTCGGGGTCAATACCGCGGCTGGCATCTTCGATGAAGCGCACCTTGACATCAGGCAGCATCTCCAGCGCATCCTGCACTGAAAAGCTGACGCAATAGTCCGTGGCTATCCCGCAGATATCGAGCACCTCAACCCCCTGCCGCTCCAGATAATCCGCAAGGCCGGTGGTGGCCAGCTGGTCATTGTCGCGGAAGGCGGAGTAGCTATCGACGGCGGGATTTTCACCCTTTTGCTGAACGTAATCGAAGGCATCGGTGTTCAGATCCGGGTGAAACTCGGCGTCGTCAGTGCCCTGGACACAATGATCGGGCCAGAGGACTTGGGGTTTGCCGGAAAGCTCGCCCATTTCAAACGGGTGTCTGCCCTGATGCTGGGAGGCGAAAGAGCCGTGATTGGCCGGATGCCAATCCTGCGAGGCGACGATGAGATCGTAACCGCCATTGGCGATGAGCGCATTGGCAATGGGCACGATGGCATCGCCATCCGCCACGGCCAGATTTCCGCCCGGGCAGAAACCATTCTGGATATCGACCAACAGCAGCGCTTTCATATCGTGTCCTCCGAGGTGGAGCGTGGAAGATGCCAAGCGAACCGATGCGGTGCAAGCCTAAACATCATCGTTGTTGATATTGATCATGGCGGGCTTTTGAGCCGCCGTAATAATATCCAAATCAGCAGATAGCCGGAGCATTATCGATGCGCGAATCGGTTGCCGTCCCCATCGAAATCAAGGCGATACGTTATCTGGCCGCAGCCACTGTACCTGGTGTGGTAAGCCGGTACTCGCTGCCTCGAATATACACATTCAAGGTTCACAGACTTCAGTTTCAGGGGATTTGTAAAGACTTTGGTTACCATAATTCGGCATGCTCAAAACCTGTCCACCATGAAGTGGGTGCCCGCTGCACCTGTTCTTCATGGTCCTAATTCGATGGCCGGTCTTGTCCGGTCTTGCGTAACTGGTTTGAGTAAAGTGTATCATGGCGTCATTTTCCGTGGCCTGTAACGATGCGCGCGTTGGCAGCGCTTTCCCCAAAAAACGTAAGTCCGTTGGCTTGGGCAAGTTCTCGGCTCTGCTGGGCGGCGGTTTGCTGGCAAGCGTGTGCGCCGTGACTGCCTTTGCATCGCTTCACGGCATGGCGCAGGCCTCCCACGGGGTACAGCGCTTCGACAAGATGCTGGTGTCAGGTCTGGAGCGCACGACGCTCGACGTGGTCGAGCGCAATGTTCACATTCGCAAATTCTCCCGCCTTGCGGCAACCGGCCATGGCAGCCAAAAGGCTGTGCGTCTGGCCGCCGAACACCACATTGGTGCCAAGGCTTTTGCCGACCGCTACGGTGCGACCGTTGCGATGAACGCGCATGCACAGGCCACCGCGCAGGCTCTTGCCGCGCTGAAGCCTTCCGCCATCGTCGATTCGGCGTTGGGGCGCACGGCTGATGCGCCCGAACTCGCCATGCTGGAAACGCAGGCGAAGGAGCATCCGGCATTTGAAGTGGCGCTCGGCAAGCCGCAAGCCACTGCCGATGCGGAGATCGATCTGCTGCCGGAAACCGTTCCGCTGCCGAGCTTCCGCCCCGAAATTGCGCGCGCTGCGGATGTAGAGCCGACACCGCGCCCGGCCAGATCCTCATCCGTAGACAATCAGCTTGCAGCCCCGGCTTCCGTTCCGACGCCAGCGTCAAAAAGCCCGCCAACAAATACGATGGTAGCATTTGCGCGGCCTGATAATCCGATGCGCGAAACCAAGATGGATGCGGTTCCATGGCCGGATCGCGGCAATGGAACGGCGATCTATGATATTTCCGCAGGCGTGGTTCATCTGCCCAGCGGCGAGAAGCTGGAAGCGCATTCCGGTATTGGCAAGATGCGGGACAACCCTGATTTCGTGCATGTGAAGATGCGTGGCTCCACGCCACCATCCAGCTATCGCCTGACGATGCGCGAAGCGCCGTTTCATGGCGTCGAGGCCATTCGCCTGACGCCGGAAAGCGGCGTCAACCCGCATGGCCGTGACGGACTGCTGGCACATACCTACATGCTGGCCCGACGCGGCGAGTCCAATGGCTGCGTTGTGTTCAAGGATTACAACCGCTTTCTGGCGGCCTTCAAGCGCGGCGAGGTCAAGCGGATCGTGGTGGTGCCGAAGCTTTCCGGGCGTGCTGCCATGACGGCGAGTGGTGCTTCCAAGAGCAACAGCAAGACGCTTTTCGGCATGTTCTCACGCCGCGAAACCGATAGCTGACGCGACTATTTTTTTACGCAGTTCCGGACGCAAAACCGGTTCCCACTTTTGCTGGAATTGCTCTAACGCTTGCGCTGCGTCAGTGCCATTCCGCACAAGATGAGAAAAACGCCTGCGGCGCTGGCCCATAGTTTCGGTGGGTGTTCGCTGAACAAATCCAGCACCACGCTCGATACCATCTGGCCGCTGATGACCAGAAGGGCGGTGTTGACCGCACCGATGCGTGGAATGAGCCAGCTTCCCGAAGCGATGAAGATGACGCCGATGGGGCCGCCGATAAAGGCGTACCATGGGGCGGTGGCAGCACCTTCCGGCCACAGGCCACCGAGCGCAAGGCCGAGTGCCGTCAGCACGATAAAGCCGACGATGTGGTTCCAGAAGGATGCGATGAGAGGTGAGTTGGAGAGGCTCAGCCGACCGTTGATCTGGCGGCTGAGCGCCACGAAAACGCCGCCCGCAAAAGCCATGGAAACCCAAAGGATCATGGTGCTCTCCCCACGAGTGTGATCAGCGCGCTGCCGCCGAGAATGAGGGCGACTGCACAAAGATCAATGGCGTCCGGGCGGCGTTTGGGCAGACCGAACATGCCCCAGAAATCTGCCATGAGGCTGAAGATAACCTGACCGGCGAGCCCGAGAGCGATTGTGCCTGAAAGGGCAAGCGGCGAATTGACCGCAGTGGAGGTCAGCATGACGATGGCTGCGCCGACGACACCGCCGAAATAGGCCCAGACCGGGGCTTTGGGCCGGACGGGCTTTTCGCCAACTTGCTTTTTCGAGAGGATGGCGAGGTAGATAAGCGCCGCCACAGTCCCGGTGCCGTGGGCCGTCCAGGATGAAAACAGCGCGTTGCCATAATGGGCGAGCATGCCATTGAAATGGACCATCAGGGTCAACAGGCAACCGCTGGCAAAGGCAGCTGCGATGTGGAGCGGGTTGAGGCGGGAAGGGGTGTCGCTGGTCATGATGCGCCGAATGCTGAGGAGATGGGCGAGGCTTAGCCGATATGGGTTTGAAGCGGAAATGATTTTCCTTGATGTATGGCCCCAGATGCTGTGAACGAATTTTCGCTGGAACGAATTTGCGTTTCGGTCGTTATCGCGGCATGAAAAAAACGACCCGCAAGCCTCTGAACCGCATGACGGTTTTCGTCATCTCCATCTTCGCTCTGGCCATCGTCGTGGCAGCCGTTTACCTGATCGGCTTTACGCCCGGCGAAACGCCCATCGCGCAATAATCTGTTTTGAATAGTCAAAAGCCGCGCTCTGCATGTCTGCAGGCGCGGCTTTTGCGTGTTCGCTGTTTAGGCCTGAGCCAGATCAGGCAGGCTTTTCTGCCCGCTCTACAAAGCCGTCGAGAACCCGTTTTTGCCCGGCGCGATCAAAGTCGATGGTGAGTTTGTTGCCCTCGACGCTGGCGACATTGCCATTGCCGAATTTCAGGTGGAAAACGCGGTCGCCGACGAAGAATTTCGATGGCGTATCGGCCACCGATTTGGCGACGAGTTCGCCATCGATCGTGCGCGTCTTCGGGCCGCTTTCGCCGTAGCCGATGCGTTCCACCGCATGGCCGGAGCGGCTGCCCCAATTGTCGCGCGTCGCATCCGACTTGTTGGCCTGCGCCCGCTTCCATCCCGGTGTGGAGTAGGTGTTGGTGAAGGGGTCTGCGGAATCAAAGCGGGACTGGCCGTAACCGCCGCGCCCGCCATAGCCGCCGTAATTGCTATCGGACGCAGAGACTTCGACATGGTTGGGCGGCAATTCTTCCAGAAATCGCGAAGGGATCGTCGCTTGCCACAGGCCGTGGATGCGGCGGTTGGAAACGAACCAGATGTGGCAACGGCGCTTGGCGCGGGTAATGCCGACATAGGCCAGTCGACGCTCTTCTTCCAGACCTGAGCGTCCACCTTCATCCAGCGACCGCTGGTGCGGAAACAGACCTTCTTCCCAGCCGGGCAGGAAGACAGTTTCGAATTCCAGACCCTTGGCGGAATGCAGCGTCATGATGGAGACGGCATCCAGCTCTGCGTTCTTTTCGGTGTCCATGACCAGTGCCACATGCTCAAGGAAGCTGCGCATGCTCTCATAGGCTTCCATGGAGCGGATCAGTTCCTTCAGATTTTCCAACCGGCCGGGGCCTTCAGCGGTCTTGTCCGCCTGCCACATGGCCGTGTAGCCGCTCTCATCGAGGATCTGCTCGGCCAGCACCGTGTGCTCGGTGTTTTCCAGCAGGGTCTGCCAGCGGCGGAAATCCTGCACGACATCGAACAGCGCCTTGCGAGCCTTTGGCTTCAACTCGTCCGTCTCTATGATATCAGCCGCTGCCGCCAGCATGGGAATGTCGCGGGCGCGGGCATAATCATGCAGGTTGCGAACGGTCGTATCGCCAAGGCCACGCTTGGGCGTGTTGATGATGCGCTCGAATGCCAGATCGTCTGCGGACTGGCAGACGAGACGGAAATAGGCCAGCGCATCGCGGATTTCGAGGCGTTCATAGAAGCGTGGACCACCGATGACGCGGTAGTTGAGGCCGAGGGTTACAAACCGGTCTTCGAATTCGCGCATCTGGAAGGAGGCGCGCACCAGAATGGCCATGTTGTTCAGCGGGTGCTTGGTGCGCTGGAGCTGTTCGATCTCCTCGCCAACGGCGCGGGCTTCCTCTTCCGAATCCCAGGCCGCGTGAACAACGACCTTTTCGTCATCAGGTTCGCTGCGGTCCGTAAACAGCGTCTTGCCGAGGCGGCCTTCATTATGCGCGATCAGATGGCCGGCAGCGCCCAGAATATGTTCTGTGGAGCGATAGTTGCGCTCCAGCTTGATGACCTTCGCGCCGGGAAAATCCTTGTCGAAGCGCAGAATATTGTCCACCTCGGCACCGCGCCAGCCATAGATAGACTGGTCGTCATCGCCCACGCAGCAAACATTTTGCGGCTCGCCCTTGGGGCGCTGTGCCAGCAGCCTCAGCCACATATATTGGCAGGTGTTGGTGTCCTGATACTCGTCCACCAGAATGTAACGAAACTTGCTGTGGTATTCTTTGAGAATGTCCGGGTGGTTGCGGAAAATGGTGATGGGGTGCAGCAACAGGTCCCCGAAATCACAGGCATTTAGCGTCTTCAATCTGGCTTGATAGGCGGCATAGAGCTCGCGGCCCTTGCCATTTGCAAAGGCACGGCTGTCGCCCTCAGGAATATCCGGCGGTGTCAGGCCCTTGTTCTTCCAGCCGTCGATCATGCCTGCGAACTGCTTTGCGGGCCAACGCTTGTCGTCAAGACCTTCGGCCTGAATGAGCTGTTTTAACAGCCGCACCACGTCGTCGGTATCGAGAATGGTGAAATCTGATTTCAGGCCCATCATTTCAGCGTGTCGGCGCAGAAGCTTGACGCCGATGGAGTGGAATGTGCCGAGCCACGGCATGCCCTCAACCGCACCACCGACGAGAACGCCAATGCGTTCCTTCATCTCGCGTGCGGCCTTGTTGGTGAAGGTCACGGCCAGAATCTGGCTCGGATAGACGCGGCCAGTCGCCAGAATATGGGCGATGCGCGTTGTCAGAACGCGAGTCTTGCCGGTGCCGGCACCTGCCAGAACCAGAACGGGTCCTTCGAGAGTTTCGACCGCTTCGCGTTGTTCCGGGTTGAGGCCCGCGAGATAATCAGGCGCAGCGCGCCCCTGATCGCGTGCTGCCATGGCACGCGCCGCGATGCCCAAACCGCCCGGCGCTGGAGGTGCGGCGGGCTGGCGGCGTGGCTCGGAAGGTTCCTCATCGAAGAACGGCATATCGTCGAAACTGTTGCTCATGCGGCCCAATGTAGTGATTCGGGGCGGAAAGGCCAGAACCATGTTCTGCTTTTATTCCTCTTTCAACTGTCAACGCGCCTGTTTCAGGGCATTTTCACTGAGGCCGTGGGAGCATCGAACCCGTCTGGAGCGTGGCCGGAGGCTGTTTAAAAGCGTCGTAAATTACCATTATGTAAGAAACGGATTTGTGCGTTGCGTTGTTTAAGGTGAGCAAGGATACTGCTGTAAATACAAGGCGTCCGCACTAAAATGGAATGCGGAGACAGTCGAAATCAATTCGGAGACGTGTATGCGGGTTTGGAAGCAGCTTGGTGTCGGTCTGGCCGTCGTGGGGGCGGGGTTCTGTCTTTGGGCCTATAATTCACCAGACGGCAAAGTTTTGCTGGCCAAGGTTGGACTTGCAAGCCCGGAAAAGCCTGCTGCAGAGGCCGGTGGCACGGCAGCCGCTGGTGGTGGGCAGCGCGGGCAGGGCGGTGGAAGGGGCAACAGCGCAACGCTGGTCGCGCTCGCACCCGTCAAGTCCGGAACCGTGAATGACCGCCTGAATGCGATTGGCAACGGCGAGGCTATCCAGTCAGTCGTGGTCACGCCGCAGGCTTCGGGTCTTATTTCCGAAATTCTCGTATCATCGGGACAAAGCGTCAAAAAAGGTGATGTGCTGGCGCGGCTGGATGATGATGAGCAGGTCATCGAGCGTGAAAAGGCGCAGGTCGCGCTGCGCAGCGCAGTCGAGAAGTCCACGTCCTACGCGAATTTGCGCTCGGTTGCGCGGCTTGATGTGCTGGATGCGCAGATTGCCGAAGAAGCGGCGAAGCTTGCGCTGAGCACAGCCGAACTCAATCTGAAACGGCGCAATATCGTGGCGCCCATCGATGGCATCGCCGGTATTGTTGCGATCAACATCGGCGATAACGCAACGACGCAGACCAGCATTGTCAGCATTGATGACCGCTCGAAAATTCTCGTCAACTTCTGGGCGCCGGAGCGTTTTACCACGGCCATCAAGGTTGGGATGCCGGTGGAGGCGACATCGATTTCCCGCCCGGGCGAGAAATTCTCCGGTAAGGTTGAGGCCGTCGATAACCGGGTGGATGAGGCCAGCCGGACGGTGCGCGTGCGCGCTGTCTTCGAGAATGCGAGAGACGATCTGCGCGCTGGCATGTCCTTTGCCGTCACCATGGGCTTTACCGGCGAAAATTATCCCTCTGTCGATCCGCTGGCCGTGCAGTGGGATGCCGAAGGCTCCTATGTCTGGCGCGTGAAGGATGACAAGTCTCATAAGGTTCGCGTTCAGGTCGTTCAGCGCAATCCGGATTCCGTGCTGGTCAAGGCTGACCTTGCGGCGGATGAGCCTGTTGTGACCGAAGGTTTGCAGCGTGTGCGCGAAGGCGGCGCCGTGCGAACGGCTGGACAGAAGAAAGCACCGGAGGTCGCTAGCCGATGACAGACCAGACCACGTCCAGTGCAAATGATTCCAAGGCGACGTTTACAGCGCTTTTCGTGCGCCGACCCATTCTGGCAGCCGTGGTGAACACGCTTCTGGTGGTTGCCGGATTGGCGGCCCTTGTTGGCGTTGATGTGCGCGAATTGCCGGATGTCGACCGCCCGGTCATCTCCGTGCGCACGACCTATGACGGCGCATCTCCGCAGACCATCGACCAGGAGGTCACCCAGACCATTGAAGGCGCTGTTGCGCGTGTCAGTGGTGTGAAATCCATTTCCTCGTCATCGCAGTTCGGCACGAGCCGGGTGACGATGGAATTCAACGACAGTGTCGATATTGCGGTGGCTTCGAACGATGTGCGCGATGCCATTGGCCGCATTGCCAACCAGATGCCAGATGATGCCGACGAGCCGCAGATTATCAAGGCGGATTCCGACAGCCAGCCCATCATGCGTCTTGCGGTGACCTCCACCAGCCTCAGCATGGAAGACCTGACCAAGCTCGTTGATGATGAAGTCATCGACCGGCTGGCCGCCGTGGACGGCGTTGCCGATGTGGAGCTTTACGGCGACCAGGAAAAGGTCTTCCGCATCGATCTCGATCAAAACGCGCTCGCCAGCCGTGGCCTGACGGTGACGGATGTGTCCAGTGCGCTTGGCACTGCCGCACTTGATGTGCCTGCAGGATCGCTGAAAAGCTCGACGCAGGATATTGTCGTGCGTGCGACAGCCAACCTGACGACGCCAGCCGAATTTGAAAATCTTATTGTCAGAGACCGTGTCCGCCTTCGTGATGTGGCCAGTGTGATGCTGGGCGCGGATGATGAGACGACCTCGCTTCGCTCAAATGGCGTGCAGGGCGTGGGCCTTGGCGTCATCCGCCAGGCGCAATCCAACACGCTGAGCATCTCGACCGGCGTAAAGGCGGCGGTTGAGGCCATGACGCCCAATCTGCCCGAAAATACGCGCATCGTCATTACCAGCGATGACGCCGTGTTCATCGAAGGTGCGCTGCATGAGGTGGAGCTTGCGCTTGGCCTTTCCGCGCTCATCGTCGTCGTGGTGCTTTACCTCTTCTTCCGAGATTGGCGTGCAACGCTGATCCCGGCCATCACCATGCCCGTCGCGCTGATCGGCACCATCGTTGCCATCTACATGGTCGGCTTTTCCATAAATATTCTCACACTTCTTGCCATTGTTCTGGCCACGGGCCTTGTGGTGGATGATGCCATCGTGGTGCTGGAAAACATCGTCCGCCGCCGCGCCGAGGGCATGGGGCCGCGTGCTGCAGCCGTTCTCGGCACGCAAGAGGTCTTCTTTGCGGTCATCGCCACCACGGCAACACTGGCTGCCGTGTTCATTCCTTTGTCGTTCCTGCCCGGTCAATTGGGTGGTCTGTTCCGCGAGTTTGGTTTCGTGCTGGCTTTCGCGGTCGGTCTGTCTTCCATCGTTGCGCTGACGCTGTGCCCGATGCTGGCATCGCGGATGTTGAAACAGGAGATGAAGGAACCAACGGGCCCGCTGGCGTGGTTCGGCAATGTTTTTGCGTCCACCTACAAGACTACCTTGTCTGCCTGCCTCAACAATCCGCTGATCGTCGTCATCGTGGCTGTTGCCTTCGCGGGCGCGTCGTGGGTTGCTTTCGGCATGGTGCAGAACGAGCTGACGCCGCGCGAGGATCGCTCCTCGGTGATGCTGCGCGTGACAGCGCCACAGGGCGTGAGCCTGGAATATACCCGCGACCAGTTGCAGCGGATCGAGGAAAATCTGCAGCCGCTGCGCGACAGTGGTGAAATCCGCAATATCTATTCCATCTCAGGCATGAATGGTTCAACCAACACGGGCTTTGTGGTGCTGACACTGGCCCCATGGGCAGACCGGGAGCGGACGCAGAACCAGATTGCGCAGGATATCAACGCTGCGGCCCAGTCTGTGCCCGGCCTGCGGGCCTCGGCATCGCAGCCCAACAGCCTTCGTATTCGCGGTGCGGGCAATGGTCTCAGCATGGCGATGATCGGCACCAACTATGCGGCGCTGAACGAAGCCACGCAAAAGCTTCTGACAGGCATGGAGCAAAGCGGCCTCTTCGATACGCCGCGTCTGGAAAACGAGCCCAATCAGGCGCAATTGTCGGTCTCCATCGACCGGGAGAAGGCGTCCGATCTCGGTATCGACATTACGGGCCTCTCCACAGCCATGCAGTCCCTGCTTGAGGGCCGCTCCATCGTTGATGTCTTTATAGATGGTGACGCCGTGCCTGTGCGACTTCTGTCGTCCACGCGTCCCATCGACGACCCCACCGACCTTGAAAACATCTTCATGAAGGCGAAGGACGGGCGAATGGTGCCGATGTCCACCATCGCTTCGCTGAAGGAAACAGCCGTTTCGCCGCAGCTGAACCGTGAGCAGCAATTGCCCTCGGTCGGCTTCACCGCAAACCTTCGGGAAGGGGTGTCGCTGGGCGAGGCCGTTGCCAGGGTCAATGAGATGGCGGCGACCGTGATGCCAGCGGGTGCGCGTTTGCTGCCGCTGGGTGAAGCGGCTACGTTGCAGGAAAACTCCAGCGGCATGTTGCTGACCTTCGGCTTTGCCATCGCCATCATCTTCCTTGTGCTGGCGGCGCAGTTTGAGAGCGTTCTCAGCTCCGTCATCATCATGTCGACGGTGCCGCTCGGTCTGGCCTGTGCGGTCATCGCTTTGCTCGTCACCGGCTCCAGCCTCAACGTCTATAGCCAGATTGGCCTTGTGCTGCTGGTGGGCGTCATGGCGAAGAACGGTATTCTCATCGTGGAGTTTGCCAATCATCTCCGTGATCAGGGCGCCACGGTTCGCGAGGCTATCGAAAAGTCATGCAGCATTCGCCTGCGTCCCGTCATGATGACCATGATCGCCACGATTTTGGGCGGTGTTCCGCTCGTCATGGCGCAGGGTGCTGGTGCAGAGGCCCGTATTGCGCTTGGCTGGGTCATCGTCGGTGGTCTGGGTTTGGCGACGCTTGTTACCCTCTACATCACGCCAATCTCCTACCTGCTGATCGCACGTTTTGCGAAACCGCAGGCGGATGCCGACATTCGTCTGCACAGGGAGCTTGAAACGGCCATTCGTCGCCGTGCCCTTGAGGAAGACAAGCCGCTGCTTGCTGCGGAGTGATGAACTGACGCACCGCCGTTTCGCCAAGCGGCGGTGCTGGACAATCTCAATGCCGTGCCACATATCAACCGGACTTGCCGTAAAAGGTTGAGTCCGGTTTTGCATTTCAGGGAGAGAAACATGGCGTTGAAGGATGTGGTGGCTGGCGCGAGAAACGAGGCGGGCATTGCAGCCGTGCTGGACACTCTGAAACAGCAGCTCGGTGACAAGCTCCAGACCGGTCAGTCTTTCCGCGAACAGCACGCGCACACGACGACCTATCTCACCACGCAATTGCCTGATGGTGTGGTCTTTGCCGAAAATTCCGATGATGTGAAGGCCGTCGTCAAAGCCTGCGGTGCCCACAAGGTGCCTGTCATCCCGTTCGGCGTCGGCTCTTCGCTGGAGGGTCAGGTCAATGCGCCCATGGGCGGAATTTCGGTGGATTTCAGCCGCATGAACCGCATTCTTTCCGTCAATGCAGAAGATCTTGATGTGACGGTGGAGCCCGGCGTGACGCGCGAGCAACTGAACACCTATCTGCGCGACACCGGCCTTTTCTTCCCGATTGATCCGGGTGCCAATGCGTCCATCGGCGGCATGGCGTCCACACGCGCATCCGGCACCAATGCCGTGCGCTACGGCACCATGAAAGACAATGTGCTGGCGCTGACCGTGGTCAAGGCCGACGGTGAGGAGATCAGCACCGGGCGACGCGCACGCAAATCCTCCGCCGGATATGATCTGACGCGGCTCTACGTGGGTGCCGAGGGCACGCTGGGCGTCATCACATCGGTCACGCTGCGTCTTCAGGGTATTCCTGAAAAGATTGCGGGCGGCGTGTGCACCTTCGATACGATTGCGGCGGCCTGCGATGCCGTCATCATGACGGTGCAGATGGGCATTCCTGTCGCGCGGATCGAGCTTCTGGATGCCGTGCAGATCCGCGCCTGCAATGCCTATTCGGGCTTGTCCTATGAGGAGAAGCCAACGCTTTTTCTGGAGTTTCACGGTTCTGAAGAAACAACCGCTCTGCAATCTGCGCAGTTTTCCGAGATTGTCGAGGAGTGCGGCGGCAGTGCTTTCCGCTGGACCAGCGATGCGCAGGAACGCGCAAAACTTTGGAAAGCGCGCCATGATGCCTATTGGGCATCCAAGGCGCTTGCACCGCATCTCGATGCGCTTTCCACTGATGTCTGCGTGCCGATTTCACGCTTTGCCGAATGCGTGACCGCGACCCAGCAGGATATCATCGACAACGCCATGCTGGCACCGATTGTTGGCCACGCGGGCGACGGGAACTTCCATGTTCTTGTCTTGTTTGATGGCAAGGACCCGACAAGTGTGGCCCATACCGAAGCTTTCGTGGCACGTTTGAACCGACGCGCGATCGAGATGGATGGTACCTGCACGGGCGAGCATGGCATAGGGCAGGGGAAGATGAGTTTTCTGGCCGAAGAGGTTGGTGGCGCGCTGGATGTGATGATTGCCATCAAGCGGTCACTTGATCCGGATAACATCTTTAATCCGGGTAAGCTTTTTCACGCCCAGTAGGTGCAGGAATATGGGTGAAACCTGAAATGCAGCTTGCTCTGGCAGGGAAAAAAGATAGGTTTCATCGTCAGTTAAGGGAGACATCGGGTCGTGCTCGGACGCATATTGGTATTTCTGGGCGGACTGCTTGTGGTGGCACTGTTTTCAGCGCTGCTCATTCCCTATTTCATCGACTGGACGGATTTCCGGCGCGATTTTGAAGATCAGGCAAGCCGGATTCTGGGCAAGAAGGTCGTGGTGCATGGCCGTGTCGAAGCGCGGCTGCTGCCATTTCCCTCCGTGACGCTGCATGATGTGCGCGCCGGCACGGATTCTGACGGCTCGCCGCAGATTCAGGTCGCACGTTTTTCCATGGATGCCGAGCTTGCGCCTTTCCTGTCTGGCGAAGCGCGCATTTTCGATATGCGTATCGAGGAGCCGAAGGCCCGTATCCGTTTGTTGAAGGACGGCACGCTGGATTGGACGCGCGGAAGCCGCGCCGTCATCCCGGCTAAAACCGTCGTTCTTGAGAATGTCAGCATCGATGGCGGGCAAATCGAATTCATCGACGAGCAATCGGGTCGCAACCGCACGGTGACGGGCCTCAGTGCCGATATGTCTGCCAAGTCTCTTGCCGGTCCATGGACCGCGAAAGGACGTGCCGCTGTTGATGGTCACGCAGGGTCGTTTTCTCTTTCCAGCGGTGAGCCGGAAGCCAATGCAGGCCGTATGGGTTTGCGCCTTCGCCTCATGCCTGATGAGCATCCGGTTGAGATTGATCTGGACGGCGCCATTGCCGCCACTGAGGGGCGTCCCGTTTACAGCGGCTCTTTTGCCTTCAATTTCCGCCAGGATGAGAACCAGAAAAAAGACGCCAGCCAGTCCATCTTCACGGCGCCACGGACGAAGGGCAGCTTTGAGCTGACCAATGGCCGTGTGCGTGTGCCAAGTTACCGCATGGAACTCGGCGGCGAGGCCAATCCCTATATCGTGACGGGTGAGGCGACGCTGGACACCGGGACCGCACCGGAATTCCTGCTGACGGCTGATGGTCAGCAGATCGATTTCAACCGCTTTGCGCCAGCACCCGTGCAGACCGGCAAAACATCGCGCGTTCCGACTGTACCGGTGCGCCAGCGCATCGAGGCATTTGCTAGCCTGATTGCGCGCATACCCGTGCCGCAGGTTCCGGGAAAAGCCAGCATCCGGCTTCCCGCACTCGTTTCCGATGACACGACCATCCGCGATATCCGCCTTGATATCAGGCCCAACGGTTCCGGCTGGCAGGTGGAAAATGCGGTTGCCGTGCTGCCCGGTCGCACCCAGCTGGAGGCCAAGGGTTCTCTGACGCTGACGGGTGGTCCTGCCTTCAACGGTGATATGCTCGTTGCCTCCAATCAGCCCTCGGGGCTTGCCAATTGGCTCTCCGGCACGGTTGATCCGGCCATTCGCCAGCTGAATGCTGCGGGGTTCTCGTCCACCGTGTCGCTGACGACGCAGGCGCAGCGGTTTGAAAACCTCGAACTTGCCATCGGCCAGGCATCGCTCAAGGGTCGCCTTGCGCGGCAAGCGGAGGCCAATGGCGCGAGCATCGACGTTGAGCTGGCGGGTGACGAGATCGATCTCGATGCCCTGAAGGCGCTTGGTGGCCTTATTCTGGGCGATCAGGTCGGCAGTTCGGTTCTCGATCACCGGATCACCGCCAAATTTAAGGCTGATCGTATCAATATGGCGGGCGTGACAGCCAATCAGGTGGAAACGGCGTTTACATCGGCGGGTGGCGTTCTTTCGCTGGAAACCATGAATGCCGGCAATATTGCCGGTGCCGAGGTTAGGGCAAAGGGCCAGTTGAAGGGCTCTGCCAATGATTTTTCCGGCAAGGGAACAGTCAATCTTCACGCTGCCGATATGCAGCCTTTGCTTGATCTCTTGCGGCAGAAAGTTCCAAGCCATCCACTGGTGGAGCGGCTTGTGCGAAGCGCGCCATGGTATGCGAATTCCGACATTGCCGTTGATCTCGCGGTCGATAAGAACAATGGCGGGGCAAACGCAGCCGTTTCGGGCACCATCAACGGCAGCCGCGTGTCTGCCGTGGTGAAGCTGCCTGACGTTCTCACGGACACTGACGAGACGGCGCTGACGCTTGAGGCTGTTCTCAAGAACCAGTCCACGGCCATTCTGTTTGGGCAGGCGGGGCTTGATCCCCTGCCTTTCGACGCTGATGGCGAGGGACTTTTGTCCTTGAAGCTCAACGGGTCTCTGGGCTCTCCGGTTCAGACGGAATTCCGCTTCTCGACCGAGCGCACGCATTTTTCTGCCAATGGCAGCTTTGGCTTGAAGCCGGAAAACTTTGCGCAAGGCAGTGCTGATGTATCGCTGGAAAGCGCTGATATCGAGCCTTACCTCATCATGAATGCGGTTGGCTTGCCGCAACTGGGTGGGGGTATGTCCACCAAGGCAACGGCGAAACTAAGCTCGGACAAGGACAAGACGACCCTTTCGGCTCTCTCCGGGCAGGCTGGTGGCAATGCGTTTTCCGGCAATCTGGCTGTTGCGAAGGCTGCACCTTACAAGCTGACCGGCGATCTGGCACTGAACAGTGTCGATCTGACGTGGCTTGGCGATACGATGTATGGGCCGGTCATTGATCCTGAAACGGGCGCACTCAGCGCAAAGCCGGTTTCTCTTCCAGCTTTTCCCAAACTTGATGCCTCGCTGTCCGTTAAGGCCGCCAATTTTGACACGGGTTCGTTCGGTACGGTGACAGGCCTGTCTTTTGCGCTCAACCACGCCAATGGTACGCTTTCGCTTGATAATATGGCGGGTGACTGGATGGGCGGAAAGGTTTCCGGCCGTCTTGCCATGGCAACGGGAGACGGTGCTGGCATTTTCCGAACCAAGATTGCTGTCTCGGGTGCCAACCCTGACGCCGTGATGTGGAAAAGCGGAGAGAAGCCTGTTGCCAGTGGCCTTTTCGGTCTGGATTTGACTGCTGAATCCACCGGAAAGAGCGTGGCGGAGCTTCTTTCTTCGGCGGGCGGATCCGGCGAAATACGTGCCGGTAATCTTGTTCTGCGCGGGTTGAACGCATCCGCTTTCCAGCAGTGGCTTCAGGCTGCCAATGATCTTCAGGGCAATATAGATGCAGCGAAAGTGCGTCCGCTGGTGGATGCACATCTCTGGCAGGGAGAAATTCCGCTGGGTGATGTGTCCATGCCGTTCACGCTCGGCGATGGAAACCTGCGCATGCAGAATGTCACGACTTCCACGCCACAGCTCGCCTTTGATGGTGACCTCATGCTCGATATTGGCGACAAGACGCTGACCGGTGGTTTGGGCCTTGCTTATAATGCCGGCAACGAGGCGTTGGCGGGCGCCGAGCCGTCCCTTCGCCTCAACTTTACTGGACCACTGGCCGAGCCAGCACTGACGACCGATGTGTCGGGTCTAACCGGATATCTGTCCCTGCGGGCCTTCGAGCGCGAACGCAGGCGGGTGGAAGCCTTGCAGGCCAGCGTTATGGAGAAGCAGAGACTGCGGCGTGAAGTGGCGCTTTACCGCTTCCAGGCCGCCGAGCGACAGGCCGCGATCAAGCGGGCCGAGGAAGCCGAAAAGGTGCGCAAGGCAGAGGAAGAGCGTTTGCGCAAGGCTGAGGAAGAGCGCATGCGTGCGATGGCGCAGGAACGGCTTGAGGCCGAGAAAGCCTCGCAGGAGCGTTTGAAGCGGGAGCAGGAAGCCCAGCCAAAGCCCGCGACTCCTCCGGTGTTCTCCGTACCCCCAACGGGCGACATCTTCAGCCAGCCTCCGGCACAAAACGCTCCCGCGCGGTAAGGCCCTGGACGCGCATTGATGACTTGTTCGCTCTGTGCCGTGATGCGGCACAGCTAGTGCTAAGTGGGACCTGTGGGAGCTACTGGCTCTTCAGCCAGTTCAGCACATAGACGCGCAGGGAAGAGGAAAGATTGCTGTCTTCCGGGCGGTTGTCATCAATCTCGGCAAGTAGCGCCGCAAAGCTCATCTTCCGCTTGTCTGCTATAATGCGCAGCTCGTCCCAGAAAGCGTCTTCAAGCGAGATGCTGGTGCGGTGGCCGTGGAGTGTGGTGGAGTGCTTGCGGATCAAATTTGCGGCTTTCCAAACTGATTCAACGCGCTGCCATCCGGATTCATTTGTTGCGCGTAAGCTCATGATATTGAATCGGTTTCATTCCGGTGACGTCGAGTAACTCCGGTTAAGCCTGCGAGGTTCCGCAGGTGCGGAAATCTCCTGACGCCTCGCCTGGTTGCTCAGAAATGCGAGGCAGACAAGCGGTCGGGGAGCGTCAGGATAAGGCGCTCCCGCCAACCAGCACTATTCCAGCGGAACTGCGACGAAACGCAGATTGCCCTGCGCGTCTGCCACCATCATATGGGCATTCTTACGCCCGGATGATTTCAGGCCGTTGACGCGCACTGCAACATCGCCTGGCACTTCCATGAAGTCCTGCGCAACCTCGACGATGACATCGCCAGCCTTGACGCCCTTCTGCTCGGCGATGGAGCCGGGCTCGACGCCCGCAACAAGCACGCCTTCGACGCTTTCCGCAATGCTCTTTTCTGCGCGCAACTCGTCCGTGAGCACGACAAGGTTCATTCCCAGAACCGTTTGCGCAGCTGCGCGCTGGTCTGGTGCCTGCTGCTCTGTCGGATTGTCGTTATTGTCCTGCGGTTCAGCCATTTCGCCGTTTTCGCCATCATCAGGCATGGCGTCATCGCTGCTGGCGCCGGGCTGCTTTTCTTCGGCGGTATCTTGCAACTGGCCGAGCTTGACCTTGACGGTCTGCTCCTTGCCATCGCGAAGAATGGCAACATCCACTTCCTTGCCGACGGGGCTTTCTGCGACAACGCGGGGCAGATCCCGCATTTCCTGAATTTTCTTGCCGTCAAATGTCAGAACGACGTCGCCCGGCTGAATGGGGCCGTTCTCGACGGGTCCGCCTTTGACCACGCCGGAGATCAGCGCGCCGCGGGCCGCGTCCATGCCAAGGCTCGAGGCGATATCGTCTGTGACAGGCTGAACGCGCACGCCGAGCCAGCCGCGGCGGGTTTCGCCAAACTCGATGAGCTGCTGGACGATATTCTGCGCCAGTTCTGTCGGCACGGAAAAGCCGATGCCGATGGAGCCGCCGCTGGGGGAAATGATGGCGGTGTTGATGCCGATAACCTCACCCTTCATGTTGAAGAGCGGACCGCCAGAATTGCCCTTGTTGATGGCCGCATCCGTCTGGATGAAGTTGTCATAGGGACCGGCGTTGATATTGCGTCCGCGTGCCGAAACGACACCGACGCTGAGCGAGCCGCCAAGGCCAAACGGGTTACCGACCGCCATAACCCAATCGCCAATGCGCATGGCGCGGGAATCCCCGAATTTGACGGCCTTGAGTGGCGTCTTAGGCTCGACTTTCAGTACGGAAAGATCGGTCTTGGTGTCGGTGCCAACGAGCTTTGCTTTCAGCTTGTTGCCATTGGGAAAAATCACTTCAATATCATCAGCGCCTTCGATGACGTGGTTGTTCGTCACCACATAGCCGGTTGGATCGATGACGAAGCCCGAACCGAGCGAGCTGACCTTGCCGCCGCTATCGGGGCTCTGGTTGTCGAAATAATCCTTGAAGAATTCCTGAAACGGAGAACCCTCGGGAATATTGGGCGGGGTAGGGCCTTTGCCTTCCGCCTTCACGCTCTGGGATGTGGAGATGTTAACGACTGCGTCCATGAGAGGCGCTGCAAGATCAGCAACCGAAGCTGGCCCGGCGCTCTGGGCGCTGGCGCTCAACGGCATGGCCAGCCCGCCTGCTAAAACTGCAAATCCCGCGACCGCCGCGATGCTGCTGCGGAAAGGCGAAAGAGTGGTAACGGGCATACAGCGTCCTCGCATATTGCTAACCGGGTCTCTGCTTAATAGCCAAGCATAAGGCGGAATGATGAAGTGTAAAAATACCTTTTCGTGAATAAGCAGAAAATCAGGCTTTCATCCACGATTAAAGCGTGGATGGCGTCAGACCGCTTTTTCATCTCTTGGTCAAACCCGGCAGGGCTTGCAGAATGATGCCACAAAACAGCAAAAGGGCCGATGTTTCCACCGGCCCTTTCGCGTCATTCATAAAGGTCAGTTCGCGGGCGCAGCAGGTGCCGCAGGGGCTGCGGGCTGTGCCGGTTGCGCGGTTGGCGTACCTTCAATGTTATTGAAATAACGGAAGAAGGTTGAGTCTGGCGAAAGAACCAGCGTCGTGCCGTTGCCGTTCAGCGCGCTCGTATAGGCTGCCATCGAGCGATAGAACTCGAAGAAGCTTGGATCGCGCTGGAAGGCGTCACCGAAGATACGGTTACGTTCGGCATCGCCTTCACCCCGAAGCACTTCGGACTGACGATTGGCGTCGGATTCGAATTCGACGACCTGACGATCCGCGATGGCGCGGCGGCGCTGGCCTTCTTCGTTACCACGAGCGCGGATCAGTTCGGCTTCAGCCAGACGCTCGGATTTCATACGTTCGAAGGTCTGTTGCGAGACTTCCTGTGTGAGGTCCGTGCGGCGGATGCGAACATCCACGATGCTGAGGCCAAGTGACTCTGCGTCTGAACGCAGGTCGTCACGCACTTCCTGCATCATCGAGGCGCGAGCATCCGAAAGGGCAGCTTCGAAGCCACGAAGACCGTAGACGCGGCGCAGAGATGCGTCGAGACGTGTGCGCAGACGCATTTCGGCAGACAGCTGATCGCCGGATACCGTCTGACGGAAGCGGCGGGCATCGGTGATGCGGTAGACTACGAAGGCATCGACTTCATAGAACTTACCACCGGACACCTGAACGCGGATGTTGTCATGATCGAAACGCAGTGCGCGGTTTTCGACATATTGTACGCGGTCCGCATCCATGAACGCGAATGGCAGCTTGAAGTAGAGGCCCGGATCGGTCTTCACGTCCTGGATCTGACCGAAGCGAACGACGATTGCCTGCTGGCGTTCGTTGACCACGAAGAAGGACGAGTAGACGAAGAACATGACAACGGCGAGGCCGACGAGAATTGCGGTTAGACGATTACTCATATCAGTTGCCTCCCTGCTGCGCCGCGCCGGTATTGCCGCGCATGATCTCGTTCAGAGGCAGATACGGCACCACTCCCTGCTTTTCATCAATGATGATCTTGTTGGAATTCTTGAGAACCTGCTCCATCGTCTCGATGAACATGCGCTCACGTGTGACCTCAGGTGCAGTCCGGTACTGGTCGTAAATCGAGATGAAACGCTGGGCTTCACCCTTGGCTTCGTTGACGACACGGCCCTTATAGGCAGTGGCTTCTTCAACGATCTGTGCTGCCTGACCACGTGCGGCACCCAGTTTCTGGTTGGCGTACTGGTTGGCTTCCTGAACGAAACGATCCTCATCCTGTTCGGCACGCTGAACTTCGTCGAAGGCATCCGCCACTTCACGTGGTGGGGCTGCATCTTCAATCGCCACGGCATTGATCGAAAGGCCTGCGCCATAACCGTCCATCGTAGCCTGAATAATGGCACGAACGTCAGCCGCAATGGCCTGACGGTTATCACGGAAGATGTCCTGAGCCGGACGACGGCCAACGACTTCACGCATCGCGCTTTCCGAGACCTGCTGAAGGGTCTGGGCAGGTGTATCGACGTTGAAGAGATAGGACTTCGGATCAGACACCGTATAAAGCACGGAGAACTGAACGTTGACGATGTTCTGGTCGCCTGTCAGCATCACGCCGGTTGCTGCTGTTGTCGATGTTGCACGCGCACCAATGTTTTGCTGCTGTTCCGTGACCTTGACGATCTCGACAGTTTCAATCGGCCAGAAGTGGAAATGCAGGCCTGGCATCGAGACTTCGTCCTTCGGCTTGCCGAAGCGAAGTTCTACGCCGCGCTCATCCGGCTGAACCGTATAGACGGACTGGATGCCGACAAAGGCGAGGACCACAAGTGCGAGGATGGCGATGACGCCACCGTTGATGCCGCCCGGAAGCACGTTTCTGAAACGGTCCTGACTGCGACGGATGATCTCTTCTAGGTCGGGTGGGCCGCCATTGCCGCCGCCACCACCGCCGCCACGCGGACGGTTTGGTCCCTGACCCCAGGGGCCGCCCTGGTTGTTTCCACCACCGCCGCCGCTGCCGCCGTTACCGCCGCCACCCCACGGGCCGCCGCCACCGCCGCCGCCGCCATTCTGATTGCTCCAGGGCATCCATACCTCTTATGCTAAAAAAACTCTCCCGCTCCCTCTCCAACACGCTATCGCATGCCAGACGGGACTGTGCTCTCAGTTATAAGAAGGAGAAGGGTGCGTTTCAACGCAGACGCGGTAACTTAATACCCAATCACGGTAAATACTTCACTGATATGCGTGATATCTGCGGTACGTCGTGAATCTGACCGGATAATTGTCTTTTTCCCCGGCAGACAAGGGTATTTCATCGATTTTTTCAAAAAGCGCGGGATCGATTTCTGGGAAAAATGTATCGCCTTCCAGAGAGACCTCAACATGGGTGACGGAAAGTTGATCGGCGAAGGGCATGGCCTGACGGTAGATTTCGCCACCACCGGCCACAAAAACCTCATCGACACCAAGCTCTGCGGCCTTGTCTGCGGCAAACGAAAGCGCAGCTTCGAGCGACCACACCACGTCAACACCTGCGGGGCGATAATCCGGGTTGCGGCTGATGATGATGTGTGGACGACCGGGCAGGGGCCGCTCGCCTACGGACAGGAATGTCTTGCGACCCATGATCATCGGCTTGCCCATGGTCAGCGCCTTGAAGCGCTTGAGATCTGAGGACAGCTTCCAGGGCATGTCGAGATCGCGACCAATAACCCCGTTTTCTGCAACAGCGGCGATGAGCGTGATGCGCGGCTTGCTCATACGGCGATCGGTGCCTTGATGGAGGCATCGGCCTCATAATTTTCCAGCGTAAAATCCCCGAACTTGAAATCGAACAGGCTCGTCACATCTGGGTTAAGGCGCATGGTGGGTAGCGGCTTTGGCGTACGCGTCATTTGCAGCTTGGCCTGCTCGAAGTGGTTTGCGTAAATATGCGCATCCCCCAGCGTGTGCACGAAATCGCCGGCTTTTAGGCCCGTCACCTGCGCCACCATCATCGTCAGCAGGGCATAGGACGCGATGTTAAAGGGGACGCCGAGGAAAATATCTGCCGAGCGCTGGTAGAGTTGGCAGGACAGTTTGCCATCGGCCACGTAGAACTGGAACAGGCAATGGCAGGGCGGCAGCGCCATGTCATCGACCAGCGCCGGGTTCCAGGCGGAGACGATGTGGCGTCGTGAGTTCGGATTGACCTTCAGGCTCTCCATCAAAAGCGCGATCTGATCGATGTGGCGGCCATCGGGTGCTGGCCAGGAGCGCCATTGCGCGCCATAGACAGGGCCGAGATTGCCGTTTTCATCCGCCCATTCATCCCAGATGGAAACGCCATTTTCCTTGAGATAGGCGATGTTTGTGTCGCCCTTTAGGAACCACAGCAGCTCGTGAATGATGGAGCGAAGATGCAGCTTCTTGGTGGTCAGAACCGGAAAGCCTTCCGACAGATCAAACCGCATCTGGTATCCGAAAACGGAGCGCGTGCCGGTGCCGGTACGGTCGCCACGGTCGCTGCCAGCGTCCATCACATGCGCAAGAAGATCGAGATATTGCTTCATAACAGTCCGCCACCGATTCCATATATGTGCCCATTATAAGCTTTTGCAGCGGCGGAACCAGACTTAGAAAGCCTCTTCCCCCGGATTCTGGTTTCGCAAATGCTGGCATCAGAGAGTGATGAAACGCATGGCGTGTCGGGATTTGCCCTCCTCGCTTCATGGAAATGTCACGAAGCCCCTTTTCTCGGGCGCGTTATGCGCCTATATGAGCCTTGCCGGGTGCAAATCCGGCTATGGCGATAAACGGTCGATGGAATAAGCCTATTGGACCCGGGGGCGGTACCCGGCGCCTCCACCAAAAACTGGCCCCCGCTTTGGGTGGCCCGCTTTTGATGGGGGCGAAATAGGATCGACAAGGGTGTAAAGATCGAACTTTTGCTCGGCATGATACCGCCGTTATCGGGTCACAAGTGTAGTTGCAAATGACAACAACGCTAAGGAATACGCTCTCGCTGCCTAATGGCGGTGTGGGAATTCCGACTTAAGCCCTTACGGTTAGCCCCGTAAGGCGGGGTTCGGAGGTACCTGGCAACAGAAACCTCCACCTTCTCCATTTCGCCAGACTTGTTTATAAGATAACCAGAATTGCTTATGTGGTGAAATGACTCGGCCAGCGCGGGGCTTTTCCGTTGCTGCGATGTAAGACATTGCGTATACTTGGTTAAAAGACGTTCGAATAGGAAAGACAGGACCGTATGGGGCAGGATCATATCCGTTACGACATTCTCGCACAGGATGCCCTTCGCGGCGTTATTCGCAAGGTATTGAGCGAAGTTGCGGCGACGACGAGGCTGCCGGGCGACCATCACTTTTTCATCACCTTCCTGACTGGCGCGCCGGGCGTTCGGATTTCACAGCATTTGAAGTCCAAATATGCCGAGCAGATGACTATCGTTATCCAGCACCAGTTCTGGGACATGAAGGTTACTGAAACACAGTTCGAGATTGGCCTGTCCTTCTCCGATACGCCTGAAAAGCTGGTCATTCCTTTCAATGCCATCAGGGGTTTTTACGATCCTTCCGTGAACTTCGAGCTTGAATTCGATGTTCCGCTTGCTGACGAGGAAGAGGTCGTGGAAGCGGAAATCACTGCTTATCCCGTTTCAGCAGAAGCCAAGGCGGCACCTTCTGACGAGGCGAAGCCGGACGAGGAAAAGAAGGCCGGTTCTGTTGTTTCGCTGGACGCCTTCCGCAAGAACAAGTGATTGCACGGCGCGGATCAGGAGATTGTTTTGACAGGCGATATCGTCAATCTGCGCCAGTTTCGCAAACAAAAGACTAGGTCTGAAAAAGAAAAGCAGGCGGAGCAGAACCGCCTGACTTTCGGTCGTACCAAAGCCGAAAAAAATCTGACATCTGCCTTGAATGACAAGGCAATCCGTGCGCTGGATCAGGGCAAGCTCGATAAGGGCGATGCAGAGGGCGACCACGACAATAAGGGCTGAAGCCAGCCGACCATCTATTTCCCGTTCCACCCGTCCATGGTCTGCGCGTAAGTGACGTGCGGCATGAGGTGAGGGTGCGTTTCCGGCACGCGGGGATGGATGAAGTCCCGCGATACATCACGGATGAGGCCGATGCGCTTCATCACGGCAATCGAGCGGTGATTGTCCTGAACCGCGAAAGAGACGATTTCCGGTATCCTCTTTTCATCGAACGCCATGGCGAGCAATGATTTCGCTGCTTCCGTGACATAGCCATGGCCCCAGAAGCGCGGTGCGAGACGCCAGCCTATTTCGAGCGCGCTATCGGCAAATATGCCATCCAGATTGGCGGGCGCTATGCCGCAAAAGCCTATGGCTTCGCCCGTTTCACGCAATTGGACGGCATAGAAACCATAGCCGGTGGCGTGGATCATCTCGTTGGTGCGCGCCATTGTGGCGTCTGACTCGGCATGGCTGCGACTGGTGGGGAAAAATTCCATCACCTTGGGATCGGCATTGATGAGTCGAAAAAGATGGCGATCAACTGGCTTCCAGTCGCGCAGAATGAGCCTCGGTGTTCCACATATAATCATGGAGTAACGAAGTCTGACTTTCTGTAGCCCTGAAGATAAAGAAGTGCGGTGAGATCGCTGTGACCAATGCGGATCTTGGCCTCAGCTGCAACAGCCGGTTTGGCATGAAGCGCAACGCCGGCACCTGCCAGATGCAGCATGCCCAGATCATTGGCGCCATCGCCCACCGCCATCGCGTCCTCAGGTGAAATGCCAAGCTTCGTGGCGATATCGTTCAGGGCATCGACCTTGGCCTGCTTGCCGAGAATGGGTTCGGCAACGGTGCCATCCAGTAGCCCGTCTTCCTCGCCCAGAATATTGGCGCGGTTTTCATCGAAGCCCAGCGTGGCGGCGATGCGGCTGGTGAAGACGGTGAAGCCGCCGGACACCAGAGCTGTGTAATGCCCCTTGGCCTTCATGGTCGCGATCAGCTCCAAACCGCCTGGTGTCAGCGTGATGCGTTTTTCGATAACCTCATCCACGACAGAGATCGGCAGGCCTTTGAGCAGGGCGACGCGCTCACGCAGCGCGGGCTCAAAGGCGATCTCGCCATTCATGGCGCGGGCCGTGATGATGGAGACCTGTTCTTTCAAGCCGACTTCTGCGGCTAGCTCATCAATGCATTCCTGCCCGATCATGGTCGAGTCCATATCGGCGATCAGGATTTTCTTGCGGCGTTGGTCCTGCTCCTGAATGGCGATGTCGATGGGTCTGTCGACGATGGCCATGCGCAGCACGCGTTCGGCTGCTGCCACATCCGTGCCATCGCGCAACACCAGGTCACACGCAATTCCATCCGCCAGCCAATAAAGCCCGGATGCGTTCAGTGCACTGGCCGCGCTTTCCGCAATGGTAGAATTCAGAACAGGATTTGACGGATTGGCGATAAGCGTGGCAACGAGAGCCATGATGAGAAACCTTGATGACGACTTCGATGCGATCCTGATAACCGGCCCGACGGCAAGCGGCAAGTCCGCGCTTGCGCTTCAATGGGCGCGGGAGAACAATGGTGCCGTTATCAATGCCGACAGCATGCAGGTTTATGACACATTGCAGGTGCTCACCGCACGTCCGTCGCCAAATGAGATGGAGGACGTAACGCACCATCTTTATGGCCATGTCCCTGCCGCGCAGCTTTATTCTACCGGCCAGTGGCTGCGCGAGGTGCAGGCGCTTGTCGAAACGCTGCGGGGCGAGAAGCGCCTTCCGGTAATTGTTGGCGGCACCGGGCTGTATTTCAAGGCTTTGACGGGCGGCCTGTCCGATATGCCCGCCATTCCGGCAGAGATCCGCGAGAACTATCGGGCGCGTCTGGTGGATAATGGACCGGCTGGGCTTTACGAAGAGCTTACCCAGCGCGACCCGGAAACCACCGCCAGCCTGCGACCCACCGACGGGCAGCGCATTGTGCGTGCGCTGGAGGTTATGGAAGCAACGGGCCAATCCATCCGCACGTTCCAGCAGGCGCGTGGGCCTGTGATCATCGATCCCGACCGGGCTAGAAAATTCGTGGTGTTGCCGGAAAGAGGCGTGCTGCATGACCGAATCAATCATCGATTCGGTTTGATGATGCAGAGCGGGGCGGTGGAAGAGGTAAAGGCGCTTCTGGCGCAGGAGCTTTCTCCCGACGCAACCGCCATGAAAGCCATTGGCGTTTCGCAGATTGCCGAGATGCTGGCAGGAAGGATGACGCAGGCAGAGGTGATTGAGAAATCCGCTGCCGCGACGCGCCAATACGCCAAGAGACAGATGACGTGGTTCCGCAACCAGATGGGCGAGGACTGGGAGCGGGTGGACCCGTTGCGCAGCGGCGGCGTGACGCTGCGCAGGTAAATAGGAAACCTGCCGTCTCAGTCTTTCTTATAGAGACTGCCGAGAGGCGTCTTAAGCAAGCTGTCACGCAAAGAAGGCCGCTGCTCCTGACTATACGGCTGCGGCGCAACCGGACCAAGCCGAGACTGTGGTTCGGTTGCAGCCGGTCGCTGTGGCATCTGCGGCTTTGGGGCAAACCCCGAACTGCGCGGCAGCATTTCGGGCCGATAGGGTTCGTTTCCGCTGCTCTCTTCGTTCAACGTGCTTTTCCAGCTATCGAACTCTTCTTCCTCAGCATCCTGAGCCATTGTTGCGTCATAGCTCTGGCGGAAGCCGGAAATATCGGGACCGGTGACGGCGCGCATGCGTTTGACGATGGAGCGAAGGTCAACCGTATCAGGCGTATCTTCGGCAATGTGCGGCATGATGCCATTGGCCTTGGGCAGGCTGTGTGCGGCGACGCGGTCAAACTTGATGCGCATCGGCACGCTGATCGCCTCACCAAAGGCGATGGCCTCACCATTGCCGATGGACGACAGAAAGCTGGTGGTGGAAACGGACGAGTTGGGAATGGCCGAGCGGATGATTTCCTGGTCGTTTTCGTTGGAAAGCCGCATGGCAAACACGGTGGAACACTGCGACAGGATCGTCTGGTCCAGTTCACCGGGACGCTGGGTGATGATGCCGAGCGACACGCCGTATTTGCGGCCTTCCTTGGCAATACGGGCAATGGCCTGACGGGTTGGGAAGAAGCCGAGAGCGGGATCTGCCGGGACGTATCGGTGGGCTTCTTCGCAGACGACTAGCGTGTGGATGGCGCCCTGGCTCCACAAGGCCAGCTCAAACGCCATGCGGCATAGAACCGACGCGACCGAGTTCACCACTTCGGACGGAATGCCTGCGAGCTGGAACACGGAAATCGGTTTGCCTTCTCCCGGCACGCGGAAGATATGCGCAACGGTTTCCATGATCGTATCGGTAATCGTGCTGTTGGAGAACATGAAGTGGTAGCGCGGATCATTGATGGCGGCCATGATGCGCATCTTCAGGGTTCGCAGCGCAGGCTTCTCATCCCGGCCTTCCAGCCGCCCGATCCGTTCATCGATCAGCGCCAGAAGATCGGCTATTCGGTAAGGCACCGGCGTATCTGCCGTGAGCGAGGACTTTTCCGAGGCGCGGCGCATGACGGAGTTATCTGCGCCGCGAAAGGCGCGTTTGGCTTCCGGTATCAGATCGCGCAAAACGTCCAGCTCTTCGGCCACGGGTTTGCGGCCGCGATAGAGAACTTCGGTGAACTCCTCCAGCTTCATCAGCCAGAAGGGCAGGTCCAGCGTATCCGTATCGATGACGACTGAGGTCATCGGGAAGGCTGCGGCATATTCATTGTGCGGATCGAGAATAAGGACGCGCAGCTTCGGGTCTTTGGAAATCGCCTTGCTCAGCAGCAGCGACACGGCGGTCGATTTGCCGACGCCGGTGGAGCCGAGGACGGCGAAGTGCTTGGACAGCATCTGCGGAATGCTGATCGTCGCATCGATCGTGTCATCCTGCGTCAGGCGCCCGACGACACATGCGCCCGCTTCCTGCGTTTCGTAAATCCGCATCAGATCGCTGGATCGGATGCGATGGGCGACGGCGCCGAGATAAGGGTAGCGCGAGATGCCGGTCGAGAAGCGTTCGATACCCTCCGCCGTTGGACGGATTTCGCCGAGAAGCTCCACCTCTATCAGGAGCGTATTGTGCCGCTCGTTCGACCATTCAACCTGATCGGTTCGCATGGCATAGGTGAGGGCGGCGACCCGTGTTTCGCCCAGATCAATGGAAATGAGCCGGCCCACAGACCAGAGTTCCGCAAGGTCGGTCTTGCCGGGTTCGGTGGTGGCTGAAATGGTGGCACGGGAACCGGTGCAGGAAATGACGCGCCCGAGCAGGCGATTGGCAGCCATCAGCTCGTCGCGGCGATCATGCTCGCCCGCATGTGCCGATTTGCGAAGGTCGTCGTTGAACACGTTTCGCCCCTGTCATAGGTCTTGTCGGTTTTTATCGTCTGGACGTTCCGGGTTCGTCCAGCCATTCCCCCTGAATTTAGATGGTTGCCTTTAACAACTTGTATAGGAAGGGCGAAATTTTGTTTCGCTTACGGATCGATTCCCGCAATAAATGAAATTTTTTCCGTAGCGTGCGTTGACGGACGTTAACTTTGTGGCTAACACTCCGACCCATGAAAAATCTTAACGTACTTATCGTGGTGGGACGGCGCATGGGCAGGATGGTGTAACCATCCGGCGAAAGCACCCATGCGCTGAACGAGGCTCCTCCAGGGGCCTTTTTTTATGTCTTTCACTCGGGCCAGATGGCCCAACGATATCCAAAGCCAATCGGGATGGAACAGGCAATGACGGATAAGGACAATACGGAAAACAGCAACACCATGACGGGCGCGGAAATCGTTCTTCGCGCGTTGAAAGACAACGGCGTCGAGCATATTTTCGGCTACCCCGGTGGTGCAGTTCTTCCGATCTATGACGAGATTTTCCAGCAGGACGATATCCAGCACATTCTGGTGCGCCACGAACAGGGTGCAGGCCATGCCGCTGAAGGTTACGCCCGTTCAACCGGCAAGGTTGGCGTCATGCTCGTAACCTCCGGCCCCGGTGCCACCAATGCCGTTACGCCGTTGCAGGATGCGTTGATGGACAGCATCCCGCTTGTCTGTATCTCCGGTCAGGTTCCGACTTCGCTGATTGGCTCGGATGCCTTCCAGGAATGCGATACCGTTGGCATTACGCGCCCTTGCACCAAGCACAACTGGCTGGTCAAGGACGTTAATGAACTGGCTGGCGTCATCCATGAAGCGTTCCGCATTGCCCAGACGGGTCGTCCCGGCCCCGTTGTTGTCGATGTTCCCAAGGACATTCAGTTTGCGACCGGTACCTATACGCCGCCATCCGCTGCCGTCCAGCAGAAGAGCTACAAGCCCCGTGTTCAGGGTGATATCAACGCCATTCACGCAGCCGTTGAGCTGATGTCTAAGGCCCGTCGGCCCGTTCTCTACACCGGTGGCGGCGTCATCAACTCCGGTCCTGACGCGACGCGCCTGTTGCGCGAACTGGTTCAACTCACCGGTTTCCCGATCACCTCGACCCTGATGGGCCTCGGCTGCTATCCGGCATCGGGTGAGAAGTGGCTGGGCATGTTGGGCATGCACGGTTCCTACGAAGCCAACATGGCCATGCATGATTGCGATGTCATGATCTGCGTCGGTGCGCGCTTTGATGACCGTATTACCGGTCGTCTGAATGCGTTTTCGCCCAATTCCAAGAAGATCCATATCGATATCGATCCATCTTCCATCAACAAGAACGTCCGCGTGGATATTCCTGTTGTTGGCGATATTGCCCATGTTCTGGAAGATATGGTTCGCCTGTGGCGTGCGCTGCCGCAGCGCCCAGACAAGGCGCAGACGCAGGATTGGCACGAGCAGATCGAGCGCTGGCGTGCGCGCAAGTCCTTTGCCTACACCCAGTCCAAAGACGTTATCATGCCGCAATATGCGATCCAGCGTCTTTACGAGGCATCCAAGGGCCGCGAAACCTACATCACCACGGAAGTGGGCCAGCACCAGATGTGGGCGGCGCAGTTCTTCGGCTTTGAAGAACCTAACCGCTGGATGACATCGGGTGGTCTGGGCACCATGGGTTATGGTCTGCCCGCCGCCATCGGTGTGCAGGTTGCGCACCCGGACGCACTCGTTATCGATATTGCCGGAGACGCATCCATCCAGATGTGCATTCAGGAAATGTCTTGCGCGATCCAGTACAATCTGCCGGTCAAGATCTTCATCCTGAACAACCAGTATATGGGCATGGTGCGCCAGTGGCAGCAATTGCTGCACGGCAACCGCCTGTCCAACTCCTACACGGAAGCCATGCCTGATTTCGTCAAACTGGCGGAAGCTTATGGCGGCGTTGGCATGTATTGCGATGACCCGGCTGAACTGGATGGCAAGATTGCCGAGATGATTGCCGTCGACAAGCCTGTCATCTTCGATTGCCGCGTGGCCAATCTCGCCAACTGCTTCCCGATGATCCCATCGGGCAAGGCGCATAACGAGATGCTGTTGCCGGATGAAGCCACCGACGAAGCCGTTGCCAACGCCATTGACGCAAAGGGCCGTCAGCTAGTCTGATCGGGAGAGGAACACGGATATGAACGCACATCTACAGCCCACCGGTTCGGCCTACTTCATTCAGAAGGAAACCGAAACGGTTGAAAACCACACGCTATCGGTTCTCGTTTCCAACGAGCCGGGTGTTCTTGCCCGCGTGATCGGCCTGTTTTCCGGTCGCGGTTACAACATTGAAAGCCTGACGGTTTCGGAAACGGAACATGAGGCGCACCTGTCGCGCATCACCATCGTCACGCGCGGCACACCGGGTGTTCTCGAGCAGATCAAGTCGCAGCTCGAGCGCATCGTGCCTGTTCACCGCGTCGTGGACCTGACGGTGCGCGCACGCCAGAACGGGCAGGATCGCCCCATCGAGCGCGAAGTTGCGCTCATCAAGGTGGCCGCCAAGGGCGAAGACCGCGCCGAGACGCTGCGTCTGGCCGATGCCTTCCACGCCAAGGTTGTCGATGCCACGCTGGAGCATTTCATCTTCGAAATCACCGGCAAGTCGTCCAAGATCGACCAGTTCCTGACCATCATCAAGCCACTGGGTCTCATCGAGGTTTGCCGCACGGGCATCGCTGCGATGAACCGTGGCCCGCAGGGAATGTAATCTCTTTGATCGATTGATTGGGAGAAAGCCCGCGGCTTTGCTGCGGGCTTTTTTCGTTGGTCAGGCGGATAAGATGTTTATTGCAGGACTGCTACTATTGTAGAACAGCATCGCAATCCTGCACCTCCATGCGCGCATTTTTTTTAAGTGTGGATAGATTGCAAAATGAAATTAAAATGCCTTCGAAGGTTTTAGCCATGTCAAAACGTCTCCGGCAATTAGACCAAGCGCTGTTCTGGCGAAGCTACCTTTTGACCGTCGGCTTCTTGATGTTCTCCGGCGCTAGCGTCGTGGGTTATGCGGCTTGGAACGGATCACTTGAGTTAGAGTGGTGGGGTGTGCTGGTGACCTCCGCTATTATTCTCGGCGGTGCTTTGCTCTTCGGTTTCGGAATATTTGGCCGTAATTCCAAAATGGCAGGTTGGGCCGATGTTGCCTCTACGCACGAAGCAGCCATCATTCTCGTCGTTATCAGCTATCCGGTGTATCTGATCCTAAAGCTTTTTTATCGCCCGCGTTAGGCCGCAATGCCCGGGAGAGATGTTTCGTTTCAAGTCGTTGTGACTTTGAGTCTGGAAAACGGTCCAAGGAGCTGAATAATCATAGCATCTCCAGTGCGGTCTTTTTTACCGGCGGCGGAAACACCGCGTCGAGCGCTTCCCAGTCTTCTTCGCTGATCTCCAGATCAGTTGCGCCCCGGTTTTCTTCCACGCGCTGTGCGTTGGAGGATTTCGGGATGGCCATGACGCCATCGCGCTCTAGCAGGAATGCGAGCGCCACCTGCGCAGGGGTTGCCTGATAGGCTTTGGCGATGCGAATGAGTTCGTGGTCGGGCAAGATGCGGCCCTGCTCGATGGGCGAATAGGCCATCACAGCCACGCCATGGCTCTGGCACCAAGGCAGCAGGTCGAATTCCGGGCCACGTCGAGAGAGGTTGTAGAGCACCTGATTGGCGGCGCAGTTTTTGCCTTCGGCAATCGAGAAGAGTTCTTCCATGTCGTCGGTATCGAAGTTGGAAACGCCCCAATCGGCAATCTTGCCGTCGGCTTTCAATCTTTCGAAGGCGTCGACCGTTTCTTCCAGCGGGTAGGAGCCGCGCCAGTGTAGCAGATAGAGGTCGAGGCGCTCGGTTCCCAGACGTTTCAGGCTGCGCTCGCAGGCTTCGATCGTGCCCTTGGCGCTGGCATTGAACGGGTAAACCTTGCTGACGAGAAACACATCGTCACGCAGATTTTCAATCGCCTTGCCGACGATTTCCTCTGACTTGCCGTCTCCGTACATTTCAGCAGTATCGATAACGGACATACCAAGCTCCACAGATTTGCGGATGCTTGCGATCTCGTTTGCGGCTTTTGCGCTGTCGTCGCCCATATTCCATGTGCCTATGCCCAAAGCCGGAACCGTTCTGCCGGATGGAAGGGTGATGGTTGGGATGTCGTCATACATGTGAGCGCTCCGGGTTGATGTCATCTGCATCTTAAACCCACGAGCAACGAGGTCGATCCATAAAAATTGGGTGCTTTATCTCAGCGCGACATAAAAAAAGCCCAGGGTTTCCCCTGGGCCTTTTGTGGATTTTGATGGATCAAAACTCTTCCCAGTTGCTCTGAGCTGCGGCAGCCGACGCGCCGCCGCCGAAAGCGCCGGCTATTTTGCGGCCAAGTGCACGGGCAGGGGATGGTGCGGGTCTCGACGCGGTTGAGGCTGCTCTGACCGGGGCGCCCTGTGTCGGTGCCGTCCAGCTGTTGCTATCAGACGAAGCCAGGTTGAAGCGCGATATCAGTTGGTTGAGAGATGCGGCTTCCTTCGCAAGGCTGTGGCTGGCCGCTGTGGACTGCTCGACCATGGCTGCGTTCTGCTGCGTACCCTGATCCATCGTGTTGACGGCGGTGTTGATTTCCTGAAGTCCAACAGACTGTTCACGCGAGGATTCAACAATCGCGGTGATGTGACGGTTGATTTCCTGAACTTCGCTGACAATCACCTCAAGCGCACGACCGGTTTCGCCAACAAGGTTGACGCCAGAGCGGACATGCTCGCCAGATGTTGTGATCAGCGCCTTGATTTCCTTGGCGGCCTTGGCAGAACGCTGCGCCAGTTCACGCACTTCCTGCGCAACAACGGCAAAGCCCTTGCCTGCGTCACCGGCACGCGCGGCTTCGACACCGGCGTTTAGGGCCAGAAGGTTGGTCTGGAACGCGATCTCATCGATAACGCTGATGATGTTGGTGATCTCACCGGACGAGCGTTCGATCTCATTCATGGCGGTTACGGCCTGACGAACGACGTCGCCGGACTTTTCAGCGCCCTGACGGGCCTTTGAAACGAGGTGACCGACTTCTTCTGCGCGGTTGCTGCTGTCCTTCACCGTCGTGGTGATTTCTTCCAGCGCGGCAGCTGTTTGTTCAACGGAGGCAGCCTGCTGCTCGGTGCGCTTGGAAAGATCATCGGCGGCGGAACGGATTTCGTTTGCACCGGCGTCGATGCCGCGAGCGTTTTTGCCGACGGAAACGAGTGCTTCATTCAGCTTTGCGAGCGAGTTGTTGAAGTCGCCTCTCAGCCTGTCGAGATGGGCGGCGAACGGAGCGGTGATGCGATATGCGACATTGCCATCGGACAGCTGGCCAAGACCCTTTGCCAGTTCATCGACAGCCAGCTGGATTTCTGCCGCTTCCTGCGCCTTTTGGGCTTCCTGTTCCTGCCGCTGCTTTTCGCTCATGGAGCGGTTTGCCTGCGCCTCACGCTCCATGTTGATCTTGGCGATTGCGTTGTCCTTGAAGACCTGCACGGTTTCCGCCATCACGCCGATTTCGTCCTTGCGTCCAACGCCGGGAATTTCCACCTGCGTCTCGCCATTGGCAAGGCGCTTCATGGCTGCAGTCATTGCCAACAATGGTCTGGAAATGCCGCTGCCAATCGCAAGACCTGCCATGAGCGCGATGACGATTGCGCCGACAATGCTGCCCCAGATCATGGTCTTGGCTGAGGATATGGACGCTTCGTTGGCGGCGTTGCGTTTGGCCAGCAGTGCGCTTTCTTCGCCCTGAAACTCCTTGATGAAGCCGCGGAGGCCATCAAAATAGGTCTTGCCCTGGGATGCGTCCAATTGCTTGTTCATATCGCCGAGGGTTGTCGTGTCAGCCAATGCGCCGCGCGCCTTGATCTGAGGTTCGGCGAACATCTTTTGCCAGTCACCGATTGCCTTCTCGATCTTGTCGAGGCGACCAACCTGAGTTGGATTATCGCTGACCGTCTTTTTCAGATCGCTGATTGTCTTGTAAATGGCCTGTTCGCCCTGGCGGTAAGGGGCCAGAAAGTCCTGCTTCCCGGTGATGATGAAGCCGCGCATGCCCGTTTCCATGTCAACGGCTGCAGCGGTGATGTCGTCCGTTGTCTGCAAGACTTTATAAGTGTGTTCAACCCAGTGCGTGCTTTTGTCCATTGAAGCGATATTGTTCAGCGAAATAGCGCCAATGGCAATCGCCAGTATAACAGGTGCAGCTGTGCCTAAGACGACTTTCGACTTTGTCGAAAGATTTTGGAAAGAAAACATAGTTCGTCGACCCCTAATTCACGTTATGTCATTTCAATCAAAACGGCGTCATACCGAACAAGATCTGTCCAGAAATCTCGTTTGATGCGCGTATTCAGTCGCGCGATTTTGATCTTTGGAATGGCGTGAATAAACTATCCCTAATAGTTCATCCTTATAATCGGTAGTATATTAAACAAATTTATCGTTCGTTAATGGTCAATTATTGTATTTTAACGAATGAGGAATTACTTATATGGCGCTATATTGTTGCTTTGACTTGTAGGTGTGTGATCGTCAGTGACCCTGCCATTTCCGTCATTCGTTCTTTTTTTGTTGCGCCTCACGCTCGAATCCTGCGAAGAGAGCGCATGCAATTATCTCCACAACAGGATGAAGCCCTGAAGGCTGTTTCGCGCTGGCTGAAGGAAGGCCGGACGCCGGTTTTTCGGCTGTTCGGTTATGCCGGAACGGGCAAGACGACGCTTGCAAAGCACTTTGCCGAACATGTGGATGGTGAAGTCCTTTTTGCAGCCTTTACCGGCAAGGCGGCGCAGGTTTTGCGCTCCCGCGGGGCAACAAATGCCCGCACGATCCATTCCCTGATCTATCGTCCCCGGGGCGAGGAAGCGGTGGAGGATGAAGAGACAGGCAAGACATCCATCTCGCCGATGTTCTCCATCAACCGCCAGAGCCCGCTTGCCAAGGCAGCTCTTATTATCATCGATGAATGCTCGATGGTGGATGAGGCGCTTGGCCGCGACCTGATGAGCTTCAGCACACCTATTCTGGTGCTGGGTGATCCGGGCCAGTTGCCGCCGATATCCGGTGGCGGGTTCTTTACCGAGCAGGAGCCGGATTTCTTGCTGTCTGAAATCCATCGCCAAGCGAAGGATAATCCCATCATCCAGCTTGCCATGGATGTGCGCGAAGGCAAGGAAATCATGCGCGGCGACTATGGTGCAGCCCAGGTCATTTCCAAGGATGAGGTGACGCAGGGGCTTGTGCTGGATGCAGATCAGGTTCTGGTCGGCACCAACCGGACCCGCAAGCGGTATAACCAGCGTTTGCGTGAGCTCAAGGGTTTCAGTGCCGATTATCCGCAATCGGGTGACAAGCTGGTGTGCCTGCGAAATGATCCCGCAAAGGGTCTGCTCAACGGCTCCCTTTGGCAGGTCATGAGTTCATCACGCGAGACGGTGAAGCCCGGCATCAACCTGATGATCCGTCCCGAAGACGATGATATGGATCGCGGCGCGGCCAAGATTAAGTTGCTCAAAGCTGCTTTCGAAGAAAGCGAGACCGAGATACCCTGGACCACGCGCAAGCGCTATGACGAGTTCGATTATGGCTATGCGCTGACCGTCCACAAATCGCAGGGATCGCAATGGAACAATGTTGTTCTGTTCGATGAAAGCTTTGCGTTTCGTGATTCCCGCGAAAGATGGCTTTACACCGCCATCACCCGGGCCGCTGAAACACTGACGATAGTGCGCTGACCGGCGGAAGCGCACTCACTTCCGTGAGTGCTATTCCTCGTTCTGGCTGATCAGGCCAAGCTGCAGGCTTTTTGCGACTGCCTGATATCTGTCACTAGCGCCGACTTTTTCTAGAATCACAGCTTCCAGGCGCTCATGCTCTTCAACGGGAACACCCAAGGTGCGCGCAAGCCTTGCAGGCGCATAGCCTTCCGCCATCAGCTCTAGGCATTGGCGCTCACGCGTCGTCAATCTGACGTCTGTTGCTGTCTTGGCTTGCGTTGCACCAACCGCGTGGTGCTCTTCGGGCAAAAGCGCATCGTTGATCTTCTGCATTTGCACACTGAGCTTCGAAAGCTCGGCATTCACTTCTTTTTTGCGCGCTGCAAGGGCGGCCTGAAAGAGGTCATCCGCTTCAGCTTGCGTTGCAGCTGTAGAAAGGTCCTGCATGATGAGCTGCACTGTTGCGATCGGGATGCCGATATCGCGGCAGAAGTTCACGACCGCCATGCGGCGTATATCGGCATGAGAATACACACGCATGATGCCGGAACGGCGCGAGGCAATGATGCCTTTTTCTTCGTAAAAATGCAGCGTTCTATGGGTAACGTCGAACATTTTCGCCATATCGGCAATGCCGACAGGCTCCGGCGGCATATTTGAAGGCATACGAATGTCAGGCAGAAAATTCTTCGCGCTGACAGCAGATACATCCCTGTTTGGCATTTGTCTGGGCTTTCCTGCATCGCTTATGGGCGTCGCTTTCCAGCCGGCATTTTTCCCCGCTTCGATGACGACACCAAATTGGATATGTTTTTCGCGATCTATGACCGCGTCAAAATATTCGTTAGACATAATACATTCCCAGCCCCAACTGCCTCTACAATGCGGGCAGCCGAACTTGGTTCCGAAGTTTTCAATTATTTTCGGCAAGTCGCTTGCGGCAAACGGCAGAGTGGGGGAAACAGTGGGCTCACACATTGTAAAAAGCGGTCCGACCATGCCAGCCAAACTCTCCGTCAATCTCAACGCCATCGCAATGCTTCGAAACCGCCGGGATCTGCCTTGGCCTGACGTCGCGAATTTCGGCCGCATCGCGCTGGCGGCTGGGGCCAGCGGGCTGACGGTTCACCCTCGGCCTGACCAGCGCCATATCCGTTTTTCCGATCTGCCGGTTTTGCGCGCATTGATCGACGACGAATATCCGGACGCCGAATTCAACATCGAGGGCTATCCGTCCGAAGACTTTCTGCTGCTGTGTGAGGAAGCGCAGCCCGAGCAGGTGACGCTTGTGCCTGATGACCCATCGCAGGCGACATCCGATCACGGCTGGGATTTTCGAAAGCACTCTACTTTCTTGAAGGAAACAGTTGCGCGCCTGACCGCAGGCGGAATGCGCGTTTCCCTCTTTGCAGATGGCGATGGCGACAAGGACGCGGTGCAACTGGCCGCCGATACGCGTGCCGCGCGGATCGAGCTTTACACCGGCCCCTATGGCGGCGGTTACGATAAGCCCGAGGAAGCGCAGATGTGGCTGGAGAAATTGGGCGCGACTGCCGATCACGCCAAAGCCCTGGGACTTGGTGTGAATGCAGGTCACGATCTGACGGTTGTCAATCTGCCAGCCCTGATGGGGAGAATTCCCTATCTGGCGGAGGTTTCCATTGGCCATGGGCTGACGGCGGATGCCCTGGAATATGGCATGGCGGAAACGGTACGGCGTTTTTGCCGCGCCTGCGGTCAGTCTATTTCATAACTATCGTCAATTTTAGCGCCTATACTGCCAAGCCGTGCACCGTTTGCACGGCTTGTTTGTTTTGGAAGGCGGATATCATGCAAAATCATCACGTGGTCGTTGTCGGAGGTGGTTTTGGCGGCCTGCAAGTCGTTCACGGGCTTAAAGGTGCCCCGGTTCGCATCACCCTGATCGACCGTCGCAACCACCATCTGTTTCAGCCGCTGCTCTACCAGGTTGCGACCACGGCGCTTGCGACATCTGAAATCGCCTGGCCCATCCGGCGGCTCTATCGTGACCGGGCCGAGGTGACCACGCTGCTGGCGGAAGTGGGCGGCATTGATCGTGAAAACCGCAGCGTCATCCTGAAATCGGGCGAGGCCGTGCCTTTCGATACGCTGGTTCTGGCCACCGGTGCTCGCCATGCCTATTTCGGCAATGACGCCTGGGAAAAGCATGCTCCGGGTCTCAAAACGCTGGAGGATGCGACGACCATCCGCCGCCGTCTGTTGCTGGCATTCGAGCGCGCCGAGTTGGCCAAGACCGCTGAAGAGATACAGGCACACCTGACATTCGTGGTGATTGGCGCCGGGCCAACCGGCGTCGAGATGGCGGGCATGATCGCAGAGCTTGCCCACCGGGTCTTGCCACCAGAGTTTCGCAATGTGGATACGCGCAACACCCGGGTTTTGCTGGTTGAGGCGGGGCCGCGGGTTCTGCCTGCCTTTACCGAAGACCTTTCGGCCTACACAAAGCGCGCGCTGGAACGGCTTGGGGTGGAGGTTCTGCTCGGCACGCCTGTTTCGGCTTGCACTGAAGATGGCGTGACGATTGGCGACGTGTTTACGCCCGCCCGCACCATGATCTGGGCCGCAGGGGTGCAGGCCTCACCAGCGGCTAAATGGCTTGGTTCGGAAGCCGACAGGGCAGGGCGTGCGGAGGTTGGTCCGCATCTGAACATAGCCAGCGATCCGAATATTTTCGTCATCGGAGATACCGCATCCGTCATGCAGGAGAATGGCAAGCCGGTTCCAGGCGTCGCGCCCGCCGCAAAGCAACAGGGCGCCTATGTGGCCGAGGTGATCAAGGCACGGCTTGCGGGCAAGGCGGAGCAACCTGTGTTTAGCTACCGCCATCAGGGCAATCTCGCCACCATCGGCAAGAGCGCGGCTGTGGCCGATTTCGGCAAGATCAAGCTGACCGGCGTGGTGGCTTGGTGGATATGGGGTCTTGCCCATATCTACTTCCTCATCGGCACCCGCTCGCGTCTTGCGGTAGCCTGGAGCTGGCTGTGGATCTATCTCAGCGGGCAGCACAGCGCGCGGTTGATTACGCAGAAAGAGACCCTCAAGGACGAGGGGTGATTAGCGGGTTCGCCAATCTATTCGAGCCGATGATGACTGACTTCGATTTTGGTTGAAACCTTTCCCGCCGTCACCCTCGGGCTTGTCCCGAGGGTCTAACCACGTTTGCTGTTGGGGTGCGTTAGATCCTCGGGACAGGCCCGAGGATGACGTTGCGTGTGACGAATGTAGGTAGCAAACATGCCCGATGATGGCCCATTTCCAGAGCCACTATCGCAAATCTCAGGCTGACAGCAATGCAGCCTTGTGCGCTTCAAAGAAAGCCTCAAGCGTCTGTGGCTTTTGCCCCGTGAGCGTTTCGTAATCATCGGTCACGATATCAAAGTTACCGGCAGCAATGTTGGCATCGGCTGATGCGAGCATCTGTGCCACGAAGGAGGGAAGGCCTGCGCCTTCTATACCTTTTTGCAAATCGGCAGGGGAAACCTTGATGACGGCCAGCGGTTTGCCGGTGATCTTCGAGATGATGTCTCCAATCTGATCGGCGTCGAGTGATTGCGGGCCGGTGATGTCGTAGGTCTTGTTTTCAGCCTTGCCCTTGGCCAAAACCGCTGCCGCCGCGCGGGCGCAGTCGTCGCGGGCAATGTTCGGCACCTTGCCGTCAGCCGTTGCGGTGAACCACTGACCGGCCTGCACATTGTGCGGCATGCCATGCATGTAGTTCTCATGGTACCATGCGTTGCGCAGGATGGTGTAAGGTACGCCGCTTGCCTTGATGGCCTCTTCGGTGCCCAGATGGTCCGGCGCGAAGGTGACCAGCGATGTGTCCGGCTTCTGCATGGATGTGTAGGCAATATGCTTGATGCCAGCCTTTGCCGCCGCTGCCACGGCCGCCTTGTGCTGCGTCAGGCGCTGGCCGGGAACAGCAAGAGCATCTGTGGAAATAAGCAGGGCTGTATCGATACCTGCAAAGGCTGCGTCGAGGGAGGCTGCGTCATCAAAATCGGCTGTGCGGGTTTCTACACCCTTTGCTGCCAGCGCAGAAAGCTTGGATGTATCGCGGCTCGCAGCAACGATGTTGGATGCGTTGACGCCATAGGTTTCCAGAAGGTGGCGTATAACGGCCTGACCCAGTTGGCCAGATGCGCCGGTCACAAGAATTTTGCTCATATGATATTCCTTTTTTGCAATTTGACGGTGGTGCGGATTGCTGGTCTCAAAAAGAGAGTAAGTCTAAAATAGGAATTGACCGCTTTGTGTAAAGAAGGCATTTTTTAAGCCCTACGTTACCAAAAGGGAACCAGCATGAGTGCGACAATTTCCAGACTGAAACCCACGGCCTCCGCGCCCCTGCCGGACTTCACCAATCTGGATTTTGACAATTGCCCGGTGCGTGACCTTCTGAGTCACATTGGCGGCAAGTGGTCGACGCTGCTGTTGCAGGCTCTTGCTGAGCGTCCCTATCGCTTCGGTGAGCTTCGCCGCATGGTGCCGGATATTTCCCAGCGCATGTTGACGCAGACATTGCGCGACCTTCAGCGCGATGGATACATTCACCGCGAGGTTTTCCCCACCAAGCCGCCGAGTGTGGAATATAGCATGACCCCGCTGGGCCGCTCGCTTTATCGCCCGCTCTCGGAGGTCATCAATTGGGCGCTTGAGAACCACGATGCTGTTGTGGCTGCGCGTAAGAGGTTTGAAGATCAGGCCTGATTGCTGGCTTGAATATTTCATCAAGAAATACGGCTCATTCGATGGCGCTCATATTGCGACGCGTCAATTCGTCTTCTCCGTTCAAAAAAATGCTTGACCCTTCACGACGCTCCGCTTAAAACCACTCGAACCGTACGGTACGGTACATATTGAGCAAATGGAGTGGGTAAGGTGGGGACCGATCCGATCACCGCGCAGGAGTTTTCGCCACGTCAGAACGCTGTTCTGGAGCAGGCTTTGCGTCTTCTGGTCGAGGGCGGAGAAAAAGCGCTGACGACGTCTGGTCTCGCGCGCGCTGCCAACTGTTCGAAGGAAAGCCTCTACAAATGGTTTGGCGATCGCGATGGCCTACTGGCCGCGATGATCACCTTTCAGCAGAGCAAGGTTCGCACCTTCGAGAAGGCTGGCGACCGCGTTTCTGCACAGCAATTGACGGAGCATCTCGAGGTTTTCGCCCATGATCTGCTGGACGTTCTGGCGGGCGATGTTTCGCTTGCGTTGAACCGTCTTGCCATCGGCCAGGCCAGCCGCGATGGCTCCAAGCTCGGTAACCTTTTGCTGGAGCGTGGTCGTCGCCAGATCGACAAGCGAGCACGCGGCCTCATCGAAGCTGGACGCCGTTCCGGTTATCTTCGCTTCGATGATCTCGAAGATGCTTATCGCAGTTTTTACGGCCTGATCGTCTCCGATCTGCATGTGCGCATGCTGCTCGGGGAAGCGCAGCAGGCCAAGGATTTCTCCGCCCGGGCGCGCAAGGCCGTATCGGCCTTTCTAACGCTTTACGGCACGGAGAAGGTACATTCGGAATCCGGCGGAAAGGCCGCCTGAGTTCCGGTCTAAACAACGTCACATATTTCAAGGAAGGACTACCGAAATGCGCGTCTATTACGATCGTGATGCCGATCTCAATCTCATCAAGGCGAAGAATGTCGCCATCGTCGGTTATGGTTCGCAGGGCCGCGCCCACGCGCTGAACCTGAAGGACAGCGGCGCGACCGGCGTCGTCATCGCGCTGAAGGCCGGTTCGCCAACCATCAAGAAGGCCGAAGCCGATGGCTTCAAGGTCATGACCGTTGCTGAAGCTGCCAAGTGGGCAGACCTTTTGATGATGGCAACGCCTGACGAACTTCAGGCCGACATCTACAAGGCTGAGATTGCCGACAACATTCGTGACGGCGCAGCGATTGCATTTGCGCACGGCCTTAACGTTCACTTCGGCCTTATCGAGCCTAAGGCTTCGCTCGACGTCGTCATGATCGCACCCAAGGGCCCTGGCCACACGGTTCGCGGCGAATACCAGAAGGGCGGCGGCGTTCCTTGCCTCGTTGCCGTTCACCAGAATGCTTCGGGCAACGCCCTTGAAGTTGCGCTTTCCTACGCTTGCGGCGTTGGCGGCGGTCGCTCCGGTATCATCGAAACCAACTTCCGCGAAGAGTGCGAAACAGACCTCTTCGGCGAACAGGTGGTTCTGTGCGGCGGCCTCGTTGAACTGATCCGCGCTGGTTTCGAAACCCTGACCGAAGCTGGCTACGCGCCTGAAATGGCCTATTTCGAGTGCCTGCACGAAGTGAAGCTGATCGTAGACCTGATCTACGAAGGCGGCATCGCCAACATGAACTACTCGATCTCCAACACAGCCGAGTGGGGCGAATACGTTACCGGTCCTCGCATCATCACTGCCGAAACAAAGGCTGAAATGAAGCGCGTTCTGACCGACATTCAGACCGGCAAGTTCACATCGGACTGGATGCAGGAATACCGCGCCGGTGGCTCGCGCTTCAAGGGCATCCGCCGCATGAACGACACCCACCAGATCGAAGAAGTCGGCGCCAAGCTGCGCGGCATGATGCCATGGATCGGCAAGAACAAGCTGGTCGACAAGGCTGTCAACTAAGCGTCAGTTCAAGACTGAATGAAAGAAGGCCGGAGCGAAAGCTCCGGCCTTTTGTTTATTAAAGCATGTGCTGCGGCCGGGATCAGCCCTTCGGCGCAATGACACCCTTGGTCAGAATGAAGCAGCCGTAAAAACGGGTTTCGCCTGTGGTGATGACGCAATAGGCGTTCTTGGCCTGCTCATAGAAAGCAAAACGTTCGATGCCATACATCGGCGCTGACTGGCCTTCCGCAGCATCGATTTCCGCCTGGACTTCTGCCTGAACCGGTTCGATCTGGTCTGGTGCGCCCATGACTTCCATACGCCCGACGGAGGGCTGGATGGGGGTGTCGAGAGGGAAGACGGAAAGAATGGCCTTCATGGCGCGGGCGGCGGAGATGTTCTCCATGCGCAGAACCTGACCGACGGTCGTGTGTTGCGCAATGCTGTCTGACGGAAAATTGGTGTCCGTAATGACGAGCGTGTCTGCGTGGCCCATGGCGCGCAGCGCGTGCAGCACATCGGCGTTCAGCGCGGGGTCGATATTCTTGAGCATTTCTTCTCCTCCATGCGGAAATCAAGTTGGCGCACTCGAACCCGGAAAAGCCTTCGGCGTCAATCCGTCTTAGCGTCGATTGAAGACTCTTTTGCAAGCATGTATGCCTGTGCTGCGTCCGGGAGCATGCTCAGAAATATCGTGAAACCGTACCGAAACTCGATAAGTCAGCATTGCTGACCTATCGATGTTTCTATACATCTATGCGCAGAAGAACACATAAGAGGAAACGAACCCATGCTTGACTGGGAACAGATTTTCGCCACGCGCTCATCGCGCATGAAGGCATCCGAAATTCGCGAACTGCTGAAGCTTCTGGAGCAGCCCGACATCATCTCGTTTGCCGGTGGCATTCCCGATCCTGCCCTGTTTCCGGATGAGGAATTCCGTCAGGCCTATGAAGATATCTTTTCCGGTCCGAAGGTGAGCTCCGCTCTGCAATATTCCGTCAGCGAAGGCTACAAACCGCTGCGCGAATGGATTGTGCAGGACATGGCCAAGATCGGCATCGAATGCGCTGTCGATAACGTTTTCATCACATCAGGCTCGCAGCAGGCGCTGGATTATCTGGGCAAGCTGTTCATTTCGCCCAATGATACAGCACTGGTGACGTGGCCGACCTATCTCGGCGCGCTCTCGGCCTTCAATGCCTATGAGCCGACCTATGACCAGCTGAACCCTTCTGGCAACCGCACGCCGCAGACCTACCGCGACAACGCGACGAAGGCCGGTGGTGCCGTGAAGTTTGCATATCTTTCTGCTGACTTTTCCAACCCCACAGGCGAGACTGTCGATCTTGCAGGCCGCAACCGGGTTCTGGAGCTGGCTGACGAGCTGGACATCGCCGTTATCGAGGACGGTGCCTATCAGAACCTGCGTTTTGATGGTGAGCCGGTCACGCCAATTCTCGCGCTGGATATTGCCCGCAGCGGCGGTATCGAGCAGACGCGCACCATCTATTCCGGTAGCTTCTCCAAGACGCTGGCGCCTGGCTTGCGTGTTGGTTTCGTGGTTGCTGCCATGCCTGTCATCCGCAAGCTGGTGCTGATGAAACAGGCTGCCGATCTGCATTCCTCGACCATCAACCAGATGGCTGTCGAACATGTGGCTTCGCGTGGTTTCGACGAGCAAGTCGCCAAGATCAAGGCTGCTTATAGTGCGCGGCGTGATGCGATGCTGGTGGCGCTGGACAAGTATATGCCCAAATCCGCCCGCTGGGTTCGGCCCGAAGGCGGCATGTTCATCTGGGTGACGTTGCCGGAAGGCCTTGATGGAGCAGAGCTTCTGGCAAAGTCTCTTTCGACAGAGCGCGTGGCTTTCGTGCCGGGCAAGGCCTTCTTCGCAGATGGCTCCGGTTCCAACACGCTGCGCATCAGCTTTTCCTGCGCCAATGAGGAGATGATTGATGAAGGCATCAAGCGCCTTGGTCGCCTGATTGCCAGCGCGGAAGCGACAACATCTGCGACCATGCCGCTGGTCTAAGCGGTCGTTTTTTACGTCATCCTCGGGCTTGTCCCGAGGATCTAACGCACCCCAAAATCAAACGTAGTTAGACCCTCGGGACAAGCCCGAGGGTGACGACTAGTCTTGTTCTGCGCCATCCCAACGAGAGGATTCTCCATGTCCAGTCAGCACGCATTTCAGCAGGTAGACGTCTTTTCCGAGCAGCCTATGAAGGGTAACCCGCTTGCCGTGGTGTGCGATGCGGATGGGCTGACGGATGAGCAGATGGCGGCCTTTGCCAACTGGACCAACCTCAGCGAAACGACATTCATTCTGAAACCAAGCGAGCCTGGCGCGGATTATCGCGTGCGCATCTTCACCCCGAACAAGGAGTTGCCTTTTGCCGGCCACCCGACGCTTGGCACGTGCCATGTCTGGCTGTGCCACAACCACAAAGCCGGTGTGCAGGAGGTATTGCAGCAATGCGAGGCGGGTCTCGTTCGTGTCAGGGTTGATAATGGCAAGCTGGCTTTTGCCGCGCCACCCTTGCGCAAATCCGGCCCGGTGGATGCTGAAACGCTGGAGAAGGTGAGGGCGGCGCTCGCATTGTCGCCCGAGACCATCGTCGGCGCGAATTGGACGGATAATGGTCCCGGCTGGCTTTCTCTGCTGCTGCGCAGTCGTCAGGATGTGCTTGATATAAAGCCAGATTATAGCGCTCTTTACGCGGGGTTCCACGTTGGTGTCGTGGCGCCCTGTGGCGGTGAAATCGATGCTGACTTTGAAGTGCGTGCCTTTACCGATGGCTATGAAGATCCTGTTACGGGCAGCCTGAATGCGGGCATTGCCCAATGGCTCATCGGTAGCGGTATCGCAGCCAGCAATTACGTCGCAAGCCAAGGCACGGCGCTTGGCCGGGCAGGGCGCGTGAGTGTCGATAAGGTTGGCGACGATATCTGGATTGGTGGTGCGGTGACGACCTTGATCGAGGGCACTGTCACGTTGTGACGGTGAAGTCCTTGGGCTATTTCCTGAAATGACGACCTGTCAGCGTCGCCGCTAAAACTTGTCTGTCACATACGTGTTATGGATATGTGTTTTAGCGGTGCCAGCTATCAACAGGAACCGCATTCATGAAAACGCTCCTCTCCACTTTCACTGCCATCGTTTCGCTGGGTATTCTGGTAGGCAGCGCGCAGGCTGCTGATCTGGTGCTTTATACCAGCCAGCCGAATGAAGATGCGCAGGCCACGGTCGATGGCTTCAAGGCCGCAAACCCCGGCATCGATATCGAATGGGTTCGCGATGGAACGCCGAAGATCATGGCCAAGCTGATGGCCGAGATCGAGGCGGGCAATGCCGCGGCGGACGTTCTGTTGATTGCCGATACGGTAACGCTGGAGCGCATGAAGCAGAACAAGCAACTGCTGGCCTACAAATCGCCGGAAGCGGCCCATTACGATGCGGCGCTTTATGATGCGGAAGGTTATTATTACTCCACGAAGCTGATCACCACTGGCATCATGTACAACACGCAGGCCGCCATGAAGCCGACCAGCTGGAAAGATCTGGAAAAGCCGGAAGCCAAAGGACTGGTGACCATGCCAAGCCCGCTGACCTCAGGTGCAGCCCTCATTCACGCGCAGACACTCGCCGGTGTCAGCACACTCGGCTGGGATTATTACAAGGCGCTCAAGGCCAATGGGGCGATTGCCGCAGGTGGTAACGGCGCGGTGTTGAAGTCCGTTGCATCAGGCGAAAAGGCCTATGGCGTGGTTGTCGACTACATGCCAATTCGTGAAAAGGCCAAGGGCGCGCCGGTGGAATTCGTATTCCCGGAAGAAGGCGTTTCGGCTGTGACCGAGCCTGTCGGCATTTTGGCGCACACCAAGCATGCTGATGCGGCCAAGAAGTTCGTGGATTACGTTCTCTCTGCCAAGGGCCAGGAAGGTTTCGTCAAGCTGGGCTACATTCCAGCCCGCAACGATGTTGCCCTGCCAGCAGGCTTCCCAGCGCGTGATAAGATCAAGGTTCTGCCCATCAATGCGCCTGAAGCTTTGAAAAACTCCGAAAAGGACCTGAAGTCCTTCTCTGACATCTTCGATTCAAAGGGCTGATAGGAGTACATCGACGTCATTTTATTCCCGGGGCCGACCCGGGGATAACGTCGAAATGGAGTGGGACGCTTGTCATCAATCTCACAGAACAGCCAGCCGCGCTGGCTGTTTCCCTTTGTCATCACAGTGGTTTTCCTCCTCAGCGCACTGCCGCTGGGACGGCTTGCCTATACGGGCATACTATCATCCCTGAAGGGTGATATGTGGCCGCTGCTGAGTGATCCGGCTCTGTGGCAGGCAGCGTTGAACACGCTGTCCACATCGTTTTTTGGAATGGTCATTTCGCTTGTCATTGGCGGCGCCTTCGCTCTGGCGCTGACATTATGCGATATCCGGGGCAAATCTGCCCTCAGCTTTCTGTTCATGCTGCCGATGATGATACCGCCGCAGGTGACTGCGCTGGCATGGATCGGCATGACAGGGCCTTCCAGCACATTGTTGAAAGCCATCGGCCTTGCCCCGCCACTCGGCTCGCCTCAGCCCCTCTATTCCATGGGTGGCATTGCTCTGCTGCTGGGTGTGCAGCACGCGCCGCTGGTTTATCTTTCGCTGCGCTCTGGCCTGCTGGCGCTACCGCAGGATGGCATAGAGGCTGCCAAACTTTCCGGCGCGTCCTCCTGGCGGGTACTGAAAGACATCATTCTGCCGCTTGCCATGCCGGGGCTGATAGCGGGGGCCGCGATCTCCTTCGTGTCGGGTGTCGGCAATTTCGGGATTCCCGCCATTCTCGGCATTCCCGCTTCGATCTATACGCTGCCGACGCTGATCTACAGCCGCTTTTCCAGCTTCGGCACCAGCACATTCGGCGATATCGCCATGCTATCCGGCATGATTGCCATCATCTCCGTCATCGGCCTTGCTATTCAGGAGCGGGCTATGAAGGGGCGCGATTACCGCATCATCGGGCTTTCCGGCAAGGCTGCCACCTTCCGGCTTGGCGGCTTTCGCTTGGCTGCCGAATTTGCGCTTTGGCTCGGCATTTTCTTCATGCTGGTTGCGCCGCTGACGGCGCTGATCGTCAGTTCGCTTGCGCCGGCCTATGGCGTGCCGCTCACCTTCAAAACCGCGACGCTCCATGCCTATGAAGAAATTCTGCTGCGCCAAGCGGTAACGCGCACGGCCTTTGCCAATTCGCTGTTTCTGGCCACGGCCACATCCCTATGTCTCCTGGCGGTGACTGTGTTGACGGCCTATTTTCTGGTGCGGGGCAAAAGCCGCTTCATGTTCCTGCTTTCGGCGCTGGTCGATATTCCCTATGCGCTGCCGGGCGTCGTTATTTCCGTTTCCTATGTGCTGCTGTTTGCCGCCCCCATTCCGCTGCTGGGCGTCACTCTGTACGGCACGTTGTGGATCATCCTGCTGGCCTATTTCTCATCGTTCTTTGCCGTCAGCCTGAAGCCCATGGTGTCGGCCTTCACGCAGTTCGATCCTGCGCTGGAGGAGGCAGCAAGACTGGCCGGTGCGGGTTTCTGGCGGCGCATGTTCGATATCATTCTTCCACTGGTCGGGCCTGCCGCCGGTGCATCAGTCATCCTCGTCTTTCTCATTGCCTGCAACGAACTCACCGTTTCTGCGCTGTTGTGGTCTGCAGGCACCCAGACGCTGGGCGTCGTCATCTACAATCTCGATGACAGCGGCAGTTTCGATCTGGCCTCGGCGCTGTCAGTGCTGGTGGTCGCGATGGTCATTGTTGTCATGCTGCTGCTGGAAATCCTCGGGCGAAAATTGCCGAAGGGAGTTGTGCCTTGGCGAAACTGATACTCAACCGTCTTTCCAAGACTTTCGGGGCAGGCAAACCTGCGGTCAACGATGTCTCGATCACCGTGCGCGATGGCGGGTTTCTGGCACTGCTCGGCCCTTCCGGCTGCGGCAAGACCACCGTGTTGCGTATGATTGCAGGCTTCGAGCAACCGACGGACGGTGCCATATTGCTGGGCGATCGAGTTTTGGCCGATGCTGGCAGCATGGTACCGCCAGAGCGGCGCAACATGGCCATGGTGTTTCAATCCTACGCGCTCTGGCCGCACATGACGGTGGCCGACAATGCTGGCTATCCTCTCAAGGTCCGGGGCATTTCGGGCGAACGCTACCGGCAGAAGGTGGCGCATGCGCTTGCTACTGTTCGGCTTGAGGCCTATGCGCAGCGGCGCCCATCCGAACTCTCCGGCGGGCAACGGCAACGCGTAGCGTTGGCCCGTTGCCTGGTGACCGAGCCCGATGTGGTGCTGCTGGATGAGCCTCTCGCCAATCTGGACCGGCATCTGCGGCAGGAAATGGAAGAAACATTCCGCGAGTTTCACGCCACATCAGGCGCGACGATGGTCTATGTCACGCATGATCAGGCCGAAGCCATGGCGCTTGCAACCGATGTTGCCGTCATGTCCGAGGGCAAGCTTTTGCAAATGGCGGCGCCCGCCGACCTCTACGCCCGGCCCGAAGGCAGGCTGGTGGGCGGGCTGGTGGGGCAGGGTGCCATCCTCTCGGTTTCCAGAGTGGAAGGTGCGGCCCGCACCCTCGACTGGACTGCGTTGCGACCTCTTCTGACGGATAATCGATTTGAATCACTCACTAGTGACATTCTGGTTCGCCCGCAGGATGTCTTGCAGGATGGGGAGGGCATTGCGTGCAGGGTCATGAATGTTCTTTACGAGGGCGAGCGTTACGCCCTGCGGCTGACCCTGCCGGATGGGCAGGTGCTGCGTGCCTACTCCCGCGAACCCGCTGCTGTCGGCTCCCTCTATCCGGTCAGCATCCGCTCTGCCTGGCGGCTTTGAAGCTGCCTTGGCAAGTCTGATCTATTGTGGATATGGTGGGGGCCAACAGGGAATGAAGTATGTCGCTGCGGCTTGCCACCTTCAACATCGAAAACCTTCTCACCCGTTTTGATTATAGCGGCTTTCGAAACCAAACGCGGCGCGACCGCGCCATGCAGCTTTTCGATGTTCGGGACGAGGCGGCCTATCAGGCGCTGGAAAGCGCGCGCATGCTTGCTTCCACAGATGATACGCGCCAGCTCTCTGCGCTGGCCATTGCGGATGCGGATGCTGATATTCTCTGCCTGCAGGAAGTCGACAACATGGCCGCCCTTCAGGCCTTCGAATATGGCTATCTCTACCGCATGGTGGGGAATGGATACCGGCAGAAATACCTTGTTGAAGGCAATGATAGCCGCGGCATCGATGTGGCCGTCATCATGCGCGAGGAAACGCTGGACGGAGAAAAAATCGAGCTTGTCGACATCAAGAGCCACGCCGCGCTGACCTACCGCGAGCTTGACCTGTTTAACCAAGCCCTGTCGCTGACCAACCGTATCGATGACAAGATCTTCAAGCGGGATTGTCTGGAGCTCGACCTGCGGATCGGCGGCAAGCCATTCAGCCTTTATGTCTGCCACCTGAAATCCATGAGCAACGCCCGGGAAGCTGGCGATGGCCGGCTCGGTACGATGCCCGTGCGCGAAGCCGAAACGCGCGCCATCCGCCACATCGTTGAAAGCCGCTTCAAGGACCTGCCGCGGGACGCCAGAAAGTTCGCCATATGTGGCGACATGAACGACTATCAGGAGCGCGTCATCATCTCTGGAAACCGCCGCACGGGCTATACCTTCGCGCCTGTCAGTGAGGAACGCAGCGCGCTCGACATTTTCACCCATGATGATTTCGCGGTGAACCCCATGACGCGGCGCGATGCGATGGACCGCTGGACGCTGTACCACTCCCGTGGTCCGCAGGAGCAGCATCTCTGCCAACTCGACTATATCTGGCTGTCACCCCACCTTGCCGAACGCAACGCCGCAAGCATCCCGGAGATCGTGCGCGCCGGTCAGCCCTACCGAACCGTCTTCCCGCCCGGCCAAGACATAGAGCGCTACCCCCGCACAGGCTGGGACAGACCAAAGGCCTCAGACCATTGCCCCGTGGTCGTGACGCTGGATTTGGGATGAAATGTGCGAGGGGAGAACAAGCAACTGCTGGCTGCCCGCAGCTGCAAGTTCATCAAAGAGGAAAAAAGTCGCTGTTTAAAAGTAACGCCTGCTCGGTGAGACCGAGGAGCGCTCGATCGGCGCAAACGGAGGCAAATTCATTATTCGGCAGTTCTCCGCCCAGCGATGATCGACTGAAACATATCAGCTTGGCGCTCGGAAGCGGCTCGGATGGCTTTGAGTTGGGAAAGCATATTGCCAAAAGCGGCAATGATCACGAAGCCGATGACTGCCGGCAAAGCCCATGTCATTGCCCCCAACAAGGCAAGTATTGCATAATCGCCTCGTCCCGCTTTCGCCATGACTGCAAGCAAGACCAGGGTAACAATGCCTATACCAACCCAGCCGACCACTTGAAGAAACTTATCCATTTGCAACCTCCATGCTCAAGGCAGCAACCTGCCAGAGCGTGTTGGATGTTGCAAACAATGTCGCGTCGGATTGCCGATCGTCAGTGAAGACGCCTACAAACCGCCATTGCGGTTTCAAACGCAGAGATAAATGTTTGTGAGGAGGTAAGCACTTAAGTGCTTGAAAATACTGGTGCCCCCGACAAGGTTCGAACTCGTGACCCCCTGATTACAAATCAGGTGCTCTACCAACTGAGCTACAAGGGCATTCCAGTGCGGGTGGAATTATCAGATTCTCTGGTCGTGTAAAGTGAAAAAATGAATTTGATGCGGAAAAAGTTGTTGGAGGGTGATTTCGGGGCGTCTGGTTAGCCCTGGAGGTAATAGAGGCGGTGGATGATGGTCCAGTTTTTGTCACGCTGGAGGAGGGACAGATATTCGCCGAATTCTACGCCTGCCAGACGTGTGGTGAGTTTGACGGAGGCGGTGTCGCCGGTCTGGTCTATGCCGTGGATCTGGAAGTTCGGTGCGTTCTCTGTCGCGCTCGCGTCAGCCGGGTGTATCTGGTGGATGAAATCTTCAAGGGACAGCCAATCCGTGGCGCCTTCGTAATTTCCGACGATTGAGGCACGTGGGTCAAAGACTTCGCGCAGGAGGCTTGCATTGGCATCAGTCACTGCTTGCACATAGTCTGTGATTGTCTGAGTGATTGTTTCCGACATGGTGGTGCCTTTCGCCAGAGTTATAAATGAGACTACAGCACGTTTTTGGAATAGGCCAGAATCCTTTAAAACCAGTGGTTAACGCTCCGATTTAGCCGTGTTTTGCCTGTGCCGGGACGGTCCACGCCGACAGGCAATCCACATGTTTGTCGGCTGCGTTTTTTCCATTGCCATGCGGTGAACAAAATTGAGGGCGATGGCAGCATTGCTGCGGGTGCGGGGACCGATAAGTCGTTTTGCGTTCAAAACCGCAACAAAGGGGTGCCTAGGGCAGAGAAAATTTCGTATGATCTGTTTACGATCTCACCCGTTCGTTGCGGGTCAGGCCGATTTTTGTGAATGCGGGTACAGGTGTTTCGGTGATCGATCCTTATGTTTTGCTGGGTGTTGAGCGCAATGCGGATGATGCGGCGATCAAAGCTGCCTATCGCAAAGTGGCCAAGAGCGCCCATCCCGACAGCGGTGGCGAAGCCGAACAGTTTGCCAAGCTGCAATTGGCCTATGACCTTTTGAAGGATCCCGTGCGACGCCGGGTCTTCGATGATACCGGCTATGATCCGCAACTGGCTGATGCCAAGGATCTCAAAGGTCTGCTGATGTTGGAAACGCTGGTCAACGAGTTCATTCTGGATGAGCGCGAACCCGGCAGCTTCGACCCCGTGGCCGCCATGCGCCGCAAGCTGACGGACGACATTCTCAAAAGCCGGTTTCACATTCTGGAACTGGAGCGCCACCGCGCCCGGGTGCGCAAGCATATGGACCGTCTCGGCCGTAAGCCGGAAACGGATGTTCTGGGCTCCATGCTGCGTGCGCGCAGCCAGTCCATTGCCGATGCCATCAAGAATGCCGAGACCCAGATCGAGGTCATAGAGCAGGCCTACACGATGCTGGAAGGCTATTCCTATGAGCTTGAGATGGTGATTCTGTCAGAGCCGGTGCTGAAGGGCGAGGCCGCGGAATAGTCTGCGCCGTTCAGGGGCCGTTGACCAGCGTGAGAATGAGTTGATGCACGGCACCGCCATTTGAAAGCTCGTCACGGTCAAAATCGCGGCCACGCTGGCGTTGCTCATTGGACAGTTCACCGAGACGCTTTTGCAGCACCTCGCGCACCTTCTGGCATTTGGGATCATTTTCGGCGCGAAGGCCCACGCTGAAGGCCTCGATTTTTTTGACCATATCCAGAATATGCGTGCCGTGCACACGCTCATGCGTCTCAACGCCGGATATGAAGCGCTGCCAGCTGGCAGCGACGGGTGAGGGCAGGTTCGCAGGTGCCTTGGGCCATGTGTAGATGATAACAAGGTTGGGCCGCGCTGTTGCCAGCACGCAGGCGCCATCCGGCTGAGGGCGGTAGTCTCGTCTCCAGGTTAGCTTGAAGGTGGTGTGCGCCACCGCCTGAACGCCTATCTGTGGGCCGCGCTCACCAATGGACTGGTAGAGTTCAAAGCCGGTCTGGCCGGTGATGGGATAGGTCTTGATCTGTTCGCTTGGGCTCCAGCCTATCTGGGCATTCGCGCCTGAAGCCATAAGGGCGATCAGCGCGCCGGCGGAAAGATTGGTCTTAAATCGTATCGGCACGCTATTTCCTGCTTGTGGTCATCATGTCGTGCCCGAACTGTCGTCCGGCACATAAAGCTCCCAGCCACGCGGGGTTAGATGTTCTTGCGGATGGTAGCGGATCTTGTAGCCCATTTTTTCAGAGCCGTTCACCCAATAGCCGAGATACACATGGGGCAGGCCAAGCTTTTGCGTGCGGGCTACATGATCAAGAATGAGAAATGTGCCAAGGGAGCGCTTCTCATAATTCGGGTTGAAGAATGAATAGACCATGGATAGGCCGTCACTCATCGTGTCGGTCAGCGCGACAGCCACCAATTCACCGCGTTTGCTGTCATCGATACCCGCACCCGGTTCGCGCTTGCGGTATTCGATAACGCGGGTGTTGACGTGCGAGTCTTCCACCATGACGGCATAATCGAGAGCCGACATATCGGACATGCCGCCAGACTGATGGCGATGGTCAATATATCGCCGGAAAAGGGAAAATTGCTCGGTGGAGGGTTCGGCCTGGTGGACTGTCGAGACAAGATCGCTGTTGTGGCTCAAAACCCGGCGCATGGACTTTGTAGGCACAAATCCATCCACCAGAATGCGAACGGAAACGCAGGCGCGACAGGTTTCGCAAGCCGGGCGGTAAGCAATGTTTTGAGATCGGCGAAAGCCGCCCTGAGTCAGCAGATCATTCATTTCCGGCGCGCGAGGGCCGACCAGATGCGTGAAGACCTTGCGCTCCAACTGGCCGGGCAGATAGGGACACGTTGCCGGAGCTGTCAGGTAGAATTGTGGTGAAGGCGTCGCCTGCGTGTTCATCGAACCCTGATCGCTCCCTTCGCCAGCCATGCCTCTTGCATTAGAATGGCAAAAAGCTCCGAAACGTCAACTGGCAGATGTGGGTTGCACATCATTTTGACACAACCCACGCGGCTTTCCCCTGAGTTCAGGTTGTTCTGACGATAACCGTACCCAGCAGAAAGTCATGAAGCAGACGCGAGCGTTCGGTAAACAGGCCAGCCAGCAGAATCAGCGGCGTCAGAACCGAGTTGAGAATCCAGAACAGGGCGATGTGTACGGTCGACAACAGAAAATCGATTCGCCTGCCATCGACCCGTGCCATGGCGATGCCCGCGGCGCGCATGCCGGGTGTTGCCTGTGCGGAACTGCCGAGCGTCATGCCGAAATACAGGATTGCGACGATGAAGAACATGGCAGGGAACAGCACGAAGCCGAGGCCAAGGGTAAGGACTCCAAGGAAGAAGATGATAACCGCTGCAGGAATGCAGAGCAGCAGCACTATCATATAGTCAATGATGAAGGCGAAGACGCGACGGCTCAGCACGCCGCTATAGGTCCGCCAGTCATCGGTGGGAACGTATGTTGTGTTCGGGTCGAGGCTCATCGACGGTGTCTCCTGTTCGGAAAATTATATGGTGTTGAAACCGCATAATGCAATGATGAGCCAATCGCCCCTTGTCATCCCCTTGCGAGTTTTTTGGCGGCCTCGATCGCGAAATAGGTCAGAATGCCGTCACAGCCAGCCCGTTTGAAGCACAACAGCGTCTCCATCATCACGCGATCCCCGTCGATCCAGCCATTCATGGCGGCAGCTTTGATCTGGGTATATTCGCCTGAGACCTGATAGGCGAAGGTCGGCAGGCCAAACTCCTGTTTCAGGCGCCAGCAGATATCCAGATAGGGCAGGCCGGGCTTGACCATGAGCATGTCGGCCCCTTCGTCCACATCCAGCGCGGCATCGCGCACCGCCTCAGTGCCGTTGGCAGGGCTGATATAATAGCTGTTCTTGTCACCCTTCAGCAGGCCGCTGGTGGAAATCGCATCCCGGTAAGGGCCGTAATAGCCTGAGGAGAATTTCGTGGCGTAGGACATGATGCCCACATTCTGGTGGCCGCTCGCATCCAGCCCACGCCTGATAGCGCCGATGCGACCATCCATCATTTCGGATGGAGAGATAATGTCGGAACCCGCATTCGCCTGCATGATTGCGGCTTTGACGACCTGATCCACGGTCTCGTCGTTGATGATCTCACCGTCGCGCAGAATGCCGTCGTGGCCGTGGCTTGTGAAAGGATCGAGCGCCACATCGGTGATGATGCCGATGTTGGGGACCGCTTTCTTGATGGCCTGCGTGGCCACGTTGATCAGGTTGTTGGCTTCCAGCACCTGAGAGCCGGTTTCATCGCGCAGGCCCATCTCGATATTGGGGAACGTAGTAATGGCGGGAATGCCGAGATCGGCAGCTTCCTTGATTGCCTCCACCGCCCTGTCCACACTCATACGATTGACGCCCGGCATGGACGGGATCGGCTCCAGAATGTTGGTGCCCGGCACGATGAACACAGGCCAGATGAAATCATCCACCGTCAGCATGTTTTCGCGCACCAGTCGGCGGGTCCAGTCTGCCTTGCGGTTTCTGCGCATGCGGCGGTGGCCGGTGATATGGTCCACGAGATGTGTCTTGTCGGTCATACATATCTGCCTTTCCAAATATACCCTGCACATAACACAGGGAAAACGACATGCGAATGCGGCAGATCGTTGCGGGGTTTTGGCAGGCGAATTCCCGCAGATCAATATCTGCTGGTCGCGCCCGCCACAGGCCACTATCCTGACAGCATGGAACCTGATTCTCTACCGCATCCCAAGATGTCGCTTGCCGAAATTCTCTACATCACCTTTCTGAGGCTGGTGGCGCTTTCGTGTTTCTGGTTCGGCCTGCAATATTGGGCCATGTTGACGGGCTACTCCCTAAGCGGGCTTGCGCGCTTCGATATGCTCAACATGCCATGGCGTGTTGCCGGTACCAGCCTTGCCGTCGTTTTTCCTGTCGCAGCGCTCGGACTTTGGCTTGGCGCATCCTGGGGGGCGGTCATGTGGGTCATCGGCGCGGGCACCCAGATTGCCATGTACAAGGTCTGGCCGGATATTTACGGAAACAACACCATAGTGCCTGTCATGCACGGCATCGTGTCAACGGTTTATATACTATTCCAGGTCGCTTTTTGGCTGGATGCGCGCCAAAATGACGAGCGCTCAAGAATTGATTTACCATAAAATTAAAGCAATTCAGCCCTGATTTCCCCCGAAAATTCGACCTAACCTATTGAAATATATAGGGACGATTGTGTCTTATTTGGACAGGTGCCGGGTCGCACCAAATGCCGATCATGCAAGTAACGTTTTGTTAATCCTGCATTTTAAGTAGAATTTTATGCGCATTGCTTAGATTTCCTCTCAAGGCGGGAAACAAACAAACACCGCCAAACAAAACAGTGAGGCAGTCATGATCAATAGCAAAGCAAAGCCACAGGCCGCAGTTTCCGACACTCAGGACGAAACCATCCGCTCTCTTTACATGGAATCGCTCCACTTGGTTGAGCGCCTCCACCGCCGCCTGCTCGATGTCATCAAGGACGAATTCGACCGTCAGGGTCGCGATGATGTCAACGCAGTTCAGGCGCTCCTGCTTTTCAACATCGGCACATCCGAACTGACCGCCGGCGAGCTTCGTTCGCGTGGCTACTACCTTGGCTCCAACGTTTCCTACAACGTCAAGAAGCTGGTAGACCTCGGTTTCATCAATCACCAGCGCTCCCGCATCGACCGCCGCTCGGTTCGCATCAGCCTGACCGAAAAGGGCCAGGCCATCGCAGAAACCGTTGCAGGCCTCTATGAGCGCCACATCGGCTCCATCGAAAAGGTTGGCGGCATCGGCACTGGCGAGTTCGCCGAAATGAACAAGATGCTCCAGCGTTTGGACCGTTTCTGGAACGACTCGATTGCTTACCGCCTGTAATCGCTGGCCTTAAAACAGCCTTCAAGCAAAGCCGGACGCGTCTCGCGTCCGGCTTGTTGCATTATTACGTGTCCTCGTTGCAAAATCACAGGCTGACACAGCTTCGTGAGTGCGCTTTAGGTGACACGAATTGGCCATATTGGTATGGGACCGCCACATGCTAGGAGCCGGCGGTGTCTCCCGTGTTCGCGTCATGCGTCATCCAAAAGTTTCGCATCGAGTTCATCCTGCCGGCAGGCACGCTATACGTGTTTGTTAACGATGTTGTTTTAGGCGTTGTAAAAGATGCCTGATGAAGTGGCTGGTAGGTGAAATGACAAAGAAAATCGTCTCTGAAGTATTATCCCGGCGCGCCATGCTGCGCTCTGCCGTTTCTCTCGGTGCTGTGGCTCTTGCCGCGCCCGCATTCGCGCAGGATGCGTTCAACGATCTCATCGGATCTTCGCGTCGTGGTAACTGGGACGACCAGTTTGATGCAAACTCATCGCGCTCCACCGCCGGTGTTGCATCCAACACACCTGTTCTCAGCCCGGAATCACCAGCCTATGTGCAGCAGGCCATGCTGCAATATCAGCAGATCGTTTCCAATGGCGGTTGGCCAGAGGTTCCTGCAAGCCAGCAGAAGCTTCAGATCGGCGTCAGTGATCCATCCGTTCAGGCACTGCGTCAGCGTTTGATGATCTCAGGCGACCTGCCACGTGAAGCCGGCATTTCCAGCTCGTTCGATTCCTATGTGGATGGTGCGCTAAAGCGTTTCCAGGCACGTCACGGCCTTCCTGCCGATGGTGTGATCGGTGAGTATACGCTGAAGGCGCTGAATGTTTCGGCCCAGATTCGCCTCGCACAGCTTCAGACCAACCTTGTTCGCATCAACACGATGTCGGGCGATCTTGGCCCGCGGCATATCATGGTCAACATTCCGGCCGCTTCCATCGAAGCTGTTGAGAACAACCGCGTCGTGTTGCGCAACACTGCCGTTGTTGGTCGCGATACGCGTCCTACGCACATCATTAATTCCAAGATTTACGAGATCATTCTCAACCCTTACTGGACTGCGCCCCGCTCGATTATCGAAAAGGACATCGTGCCGCTGATGCGGAAGGACCCGACCTATCTGGAGCGGAACAACATCCGCCTTCTGGATGGCAGGGGACAGGAAGTGTCTCCAACGACAATCGACTGGAATGCGCCGAAGGCTCCGAACCTGATGTTCCGTCAGGATCCGGGCAAGAACAACGCCATGTCTTCGACCAAGATCAACTTCCACAATCCGAACAACGAATACATGCACGACACGCCGCAGCAGGGCCTGTTCAACAAGCTGATGCGCTTTGAATCGTCTGGCTGTGTGCGCGTGCAGAATGTGCGCGACCTCACATCCTGGATGCTTCGCGATACGCCGGGCTGGTCGCGCCAGGAAATCGAGCGGGTCATTGCCAGCCGCGTCAATACGCCGATCAAGCTGGCGCAGGAAATTCCCGTGTACTTCGTTTACATCACGGCGTGGTCTACCCGTGACGGCGTCGTGCAGTTCCGCGACGACATCTACAGCAAGGACGGCAACGCCGAACTGGCACTGAACACGACCAACACCATGGAGCAGCCATCGGGTTCGATCGAGGACGACCTTATTCCTCGCAACTGATCCATCGTGCTGATGACATCTAAAGCCGCGTTTTCTTTGAACGCGGCTTTATCTTTTGGGGGGCGGCGGCGTCGGAAAGATTGAATTATTCTGACAAAGTCGCAGTTTGACGGGCAAATCTCGCAGGCTGTCTTGCTCTTGAAAGGGCAGGGCGCTAAGACGCCATCGCATTACTGTTTCAGGAGCTTTCATCATGACGAACACAGATGCCTTCTTCTCCAGTCCGCTCGCCGACGTCGATCCAGATATTTTTGGCGCGATCGAGAAGGAGCTCGGTCGTCAGCGCCACGAGATCGAGCTGATCGCCTCGGAAAACATCGTTTCCCGCGCTGTGCTTGAAGCGCAGGGCTCGATCATGACCAATAAGTACGCTGAGGGCTATCCTGGCAAGCGCTACTACGGTGGATGTCAGTTCGTTGACATTGCCGAGGAGCTGGCTATTGAGCGCGCCAAGAAGCTCTTTGGCGTCAACTTCGCCAACGTTCAGCCTAACTCCGGTTCGCAGATGAACCAGGCCGTGTTTCTCGCGCTGCTTCAGCCGGGCGATACTTTCATGGGTCTGGACCTGAATTCCGGTGGTCACCTGACGCATGGTTCCCCGGTCAACATGTCCGGCAAGTGGTTCAACGTTGTGTCCTACGGCGTTCGTGAAGGCGACAACCTTCTCGATATGGAAGATGTGGAGCGCAAGGCACGGGAAACCAAGCCGAAGCTCATCGTCGCTGGCGGCACGGCTTACTCCCGCGTTTGGGACTGGAAGCGCTTCCGTGACATCGCTGATGAAGTCGGCGCGTACCTGATGGTCGACATGGCGCATATTGCCGGTTTGGTCGCCGGTGGTCAGCACCCATCGCCATTCCCGCACTGCCACGTTGCCACAACGACAACGCATAAGTCGCTTCGCGGCCCACGCGGCGGCATGATCCTGACCAATGACGAGGCTCTGGCGAAGAAGTTCAACTCCGCCGTATTCCCCGGTCTGCAGGGCGGCCCGTTGATGCACGTGATCGCTGGCAAGGCTGTTGCATTCGGTGAAGCTTTGAAGCCTGAATTCAAGGATTACGCCGCGCAGGTCGTGAAAAACGCCAAGGTTCTGGCTGAAACGCTGATCGAAGGCGGTCTGGATGTCGTCTCCGGCGGCACTGACAACCACTTGATGCTGGTCGATCTTCGCAAGAAGAACGCCACCGGCAAGCGTGCGGAAGCCGCTCTTGGTCGCGCATACATTACCTGCAACAAGAACGGCATTCCGTTCGACCCTGAAAAGCCTTTCGTGACCTCCGGCATCCGTCTGGGTACGCCTGCTGGTACGACACGCGGCTTCAAGGAAGCGGAATTCCGTGAGATCGGCAATCTGATCGTCGAGACGCTTGACGGCCTCAAGGCTGCCAATTCCGATGAAGGCAATGCAGCCGTTGAAGCTGCCGTTCGTGAAAAGGTCGTCGCGCTGACGGACAGGTTCCCGATGTACCCGTACCTGTAACCGTCTATTCCATAATTGCCGCTGGTGGGCTGCAAATGGCAATTTCTGCGCTTCCGGTGCTCACGTACTTTAAGTACGCTGCGCTCCGGTTCTCGAAATCACCATTTTCGCCACACCAGCAGCAATTCTTGAACAGACAGTGAGATGAGGATTAAGTAATGCGCTGCCCTTTTTGCGGCTCGGAAGATACGCAGGTCAAGGACTCACGACCGGCGGAGGATAATACCTCCATCCGCCGGCGGCGCATTTGCCCGGATTGCGGCGGTCGCTTCACGACCTATGAGCGCGTGCAGTTGCGCGAGCTTATGGTCATCAAGAAGAGCGGCCGCAAGCTGCCGTTTGATCGTGAAAAGCTGGTGCGGTCTTTCGAGATCGCACTGCGCAAACGTCCTGTCGACCGCGATCGCATAGAGCGTGCCGTTTCAGGCATTGCGCGTCGTCTGGAAAGTTCCGGCGAGACGGAAATTCCATCCGAAGAAATTGGCTTGCAGGTGCTTGAGGCGCTGAAGGGTCTCGATGACGTGGCGTTCGTGCGCTACGCATCCGTCTATCGCGATTTCAGCCACGCTGAAGATTTCGAAAAGGTCATCTCGGAGATCAACGCCAAGATTGCGCGTGACACGGACGCCGGTGCGTAAGTCATGACGTCTCGCGCCGATGATGAGAAGTTTATGACGCGTGCTCTCGAGGTTTCGCGCCTCCATGCGGGCCTCACCGATACCAATCCCTCCGTCGGCTGCATCATCGTCAAGAACGGTGAGATCATCGCCGAAGCCGTGACTGCCATTGGCGGTCGTCCCCATGCGGAAAGACAGGCGCTCGAAATCGCGGGCGAAGCGGCGAGGGGCGCAACGGCCTATGTGACGCTTGAGCCGTGCGCGCATTTTGGCAGAACCCCGCCCTGCGCAAACGCCCTTGTCGACTTCGGCATTGCCCGCGTTGTCGTTGCTGTCGATGATCCAGATGAACGGGTTTCCGGGCGCGGCAACCAGATTTTGCGCGACGCCGGGATAGAGGTCGAGACCGGAGTGCTGCGCCAGGAAAGCAAGCGGGCACTGGCAGGATACCTCACGCGAAAGCTGAAGAAACGGCCGCATGTGATCGTAAAGATTGCGGTTTCTGCTGACGGCATGATCGGCAGGCTCGGTGGAGGGCAGGTGGCAATCACCGGTCCTGAGGCGCGTCATGCTGTACATCTTTTGCGCGCGCGTTGTGATGCAATCCTTGTCGGTCTTGGGACTGCCGCAGCTGACGACCCCGAACTCACCGTGCGCATTTCAGGACTTGAGCATCGCTCGCCTGTGCGGATCGTGATGGATCGACGTTTGGAACTGCCGCTGAGTTCAAAGCTTGTGCGCACGGCGCGCGATGTGCCCGTCGTGGCGGTGGCAGGGATTGAGACAGATCTCGTATCGAGACGCGAAGCGCTGATGGCTGCGGGTGTCGACGTTCTGGAAACCTCTACACTCGCCGACCTCCTTGCCGTTCTCGCGGAGCGGGGAATGTCGGAGCTTCTGGTTGAGGGCGGCGCACGCGTTGCGAAAGCCTTCCTTGAGGCTGGTCTGGTGGATCGCATCCTTTTGTTTGAAAGCCGTGTCGTTGTTGGTGAGGGTGGGGTTGAAAGCCCGCTCCAGCGTGCCGATATCCCGCAGGAATATACCTTTGTCGGCGAGACCGCTTACGGGCCGGATCGCTGTTTTGAATTTGAAAGGCCGCTTTGATGTTCACCGGAATTGTCACCGATGTCGGAACCGTCGCTGAAGTCGAAGCGCTGCCAGAAGGCGTCCGCCTGCGCGTTGCCACTGCATACGACCCGAAAACCATCGATATCGGCGCATCGATTTCCCATGGCGGCGTGTGCCTGACGGTAACGAAGCTGCCAGACGCTGGCAGCAACGAGCGCTGGTTCGAGGTCGAAGCCTGGGAAGAAGCTTTGCGCCTCACCACCATCTCGGGCTGGAAAAAGGACACGCGCGTCAACCTCGAGCGAGCGCTAAAGATCGGTGACGAACTCGGTGGCCACATCGTCTCCGGCCATGTGGATGACAAGGCCGAAATCCTGTCCATCGAGCCTGAAGGCGAAGCGGTGCGCATCCGCCTGCGTGCCCCTGCCCACCTTGCAAAGTTCGTGGCGCCCAAAGGCTCCATCGCGCTTGATGGAACGTCTCTCACCGTCAACGCCGTCAATGGCACGGACTTCGACGTGCTCCTGATCCGCCACACGCTCTCAGTCACAACATGGGGCGACCGCCAGCCGGGAGATTTCGTGAATTTCGAGGTCGATACGATGGCGCGCTATGCGGCCAGACTTGCTGAGTTTCCTGCTGCATAAATGTCGGACCTGATGTAACTGTCATAGTGCTGCAAATGCGGTGGGGCAGTTGGGGGATCGATATGCCGTCTTATGAGTTGCTGACTGCCTTTTTTATAACGACGGCACTGTTTGCCTATATTCCCGGCCCGGCCATGCTTTATGCAGCGGCGCAGACTATGGCACGAGGGCGTTTTGCGGGGCTGATGGCCGTGCTTGGCATCCATGTGGGCTGCTATTTTCACATTATTGCAGCGGCAGCGGGTTTATCCGTGCTGTTTCAGGCCGTGCCGTGGCTTTATTTTGCGGTCAAGCTTTGCGGCGCGCTCTACCTGATCTGGCTCGGCTTTTCCATGCTGCGCAGCAAGATGGAGGGCAAGGACGTTGAGATGACGTTTCAACCGAAATCGGCGAGGCGAGCGTTCATCGACAGCATTATCGTTGATGTGCTCAACCCGAAAACCGCACTGTTCTTTCTAGCCTTCCTGCCGCAGTTCGTTGACCCGGCAGCATCATTTCCAATCTGGCTGCAGTTTCTGATCCTTGGCATTGTGGTCAACATCATTTTCTCGTCGGCTGATCTGGTCGGTGCACTTCTGGCGGGAGCAATGGTCGGAAGATTGAAGCGTTCCAGCGGTGTCCAGACCATGGTCCGGCGCGGGGCGGGCACTGTTCTGATGGGGTTGGGTGTCCATCTTGCTTTTCAGAAAAGCTGATCTACGACGCCTCTCAGACAGCCAGACGCGGCTGCCATGTGCGAAAAATGCTTGCCAATCGGGGCTAGCCATGGTTTGACCGCGCCAAAAGCCGGGATGATCCGGCGCAGCCTTTCAGGAAAATCTTATGTCCAAGCCCCATCTTCTCATCGTGGAAGCACGTTTTTATGACGATATGGCCGATGCACTTCTCGATGGCGCGAAATTTGCGCTCGATGAAGCTGGCGCCACCTATGACATCATCACCGTACCCGGCGCGCTGGAGATCCCTCCTGCTATCGCGATGGCACTCGACGGTGCAGACAATGACGGCGCGGAATATGATGGTTTCGTTGCGCTCGGCATGGTCATTCGCGGTGAAACATATCACTTCGATATCGTTTCCAACGAATCCTCGCGTGCGCTGATGGATCTGGCTGTCAGTGAATCGCTGGCCATCGGCAACGGCATCATGACCGTTGAAAACGAAGAGCAGGCCTGGGCGCGCGTTCGCCGGTCCGACAAGGACAAGGGTGGTTTTGCGGCCCGTGCAGCACTGACCATGATTGAATTGAAGAAAAAACTGGGTGGCTGAGACCATGAGCAACACTGAAAACGGTTCCGAGCCCCGCCAGCCATCCATAAAGCCCGTCAACCAACGCGGTGCGGCGCGGCTTGCTGCCGTGCAGGCCCTTTACCAGATGGATGTAGGCGGCACCGGTGTGATGGAAGTCGTTGCCGAATACGAGGCGCATCGGCTTGGCCAGGAAGTGGATGGCGAGACCTATCTGAAGGCGGATCCATCCTGGTTCCGCTCCATCGTTGCGGGCGTTGTCCGGGATCAGACAAAGATCGATCCGCTGGTGCGCTCTGCGCTGCAGGAAGACTGGCCTTTGTCGCGCCTGGACACCACGGTTCGCGCAATTCTTCGTGCTGGAACTTTTGAAATTCTGGAGCGCAAGGACGTTCCAGTTGCGGTCATCGTTACCGAATATGTCGAGATCGCTCGTGCGTTCTTCGAACATGAAGAGCCAAAGCTGGTGAACGCGGTTTTGGACCGGATCGCCAAGCAGGTGCGCGGCGAGGCAAAACGCTGATCTAGGATATTGAGGAAGATATGAGCGCTGTTTCTGTTGTCGGTCTTGAATATCAACTGGCGCAGGCCAAGCGCAATGTCTTCCTCCTCATGGCGGCGCAAGCCATCATGGGCTCTGCCGGGCCGCTCAGCTTTTCCGTTGGCGCGCTTGCGGGCTATCAGCTTCTGGACACCGACAAGGCTTTGGCCACAGCACCGCTGACCGGCTTCAACATCGGCGTGGCGCTTGGCGCCATCGCCGTTGCCATAGCGTCACGCTATATGGGACGCAAAGCGGGTTTCATCTTCGGTGCACTTTTGTGCGCCACGGGTGGTGGCATCGCGGCTGTCGCACTTTTGCGCTCCGAATTCTGGCTGTTTGCCGCCGGCTTGATGCTGATCGGCATTTCGAGTGGCTTCACCCAGAAAATTCGTTTCGCTGCGGCGGATGCCTCACCTTCCTTCTACAAGCCAAAAGCCATCTCCTGGATTCTTGCGGGTGGCATCGGATCTGCCATCATTGGCCCGCAACTGGCGATATTCGGTAAGGATCTGCTGGAGCCGGTTACCTTTGCCGGTGCTTTCGTAGCGCTCATCCCGCTCGGTCTTGTTGCTGCCGCCATATTCTCTTTTCTGAAACTGCCGGAACTGCACAGTGCATCTGCGACGGATGAACCGGCACGGCCGCTGATGGCCATCGTGAGCACCCATCGCTTCGTCACGGGCATGATCTGTGGCATCGGTTCTTACGCGCTGATGACGTTCATGATGGTGGGCGCGCCGCTTGCCATGGTCATCGGCTGCGGATTCCCAACCGAGCTGGCGACACTTGGCATCCAGTGGCACGTGCTGGCCATGTTCGCGCCCAGCTTTTTCACGGGCATGCTGATTGCCCGCTTTGGCGCAGAAAAGGTAGTGGCTGCTGGGCTGGTTATTCTGATGGCTTGTGCGGTTGTTGCGCATATGGGAATCGAACTCTGGAATTTCTGGGCGGCACTCATCCTTCTCGGTGTGGGCTGGAACTTCGGATTCATCGGCGCAACGTCGATTGTTTCGTCCAGCTACCGCCCGCATGAGGCCGACAAGGTGCAGGGCTTCCACGATATCGTGCTGTTTGGAACCGTGGCCATCTCGTCGTTCGCCTCGGGTCAGGTGTTTTCCGCCTTGGGCTGGTCGTTCATGAATCTCATCATCTGGCCCGTGGCCGGGACCTGTTTTCTCCTGGTTCTTTTTCTTTTGCTAAAACAAAAGCAGAACCGCTCTGTATCAGAGGCTTAAGATTTTCAGCTGACATGTTTCGGGCTTGACGCAGCGGGTTTCGGCAACGCATCCTCCGCGCGCAAGCCGTTGCTCCCGGGAGGGGAAAGGCGGCTTACCTCGGCGTAAGGGTCGTTGCACCCTCACGCCCCGCATGGTTTCGCCCACCGGGCAGGGAGTGAGCCCGGCACATTGGAGGTAAGTGCGAATGACTGTCATTGCATTGGTAATTTTATGCGGTGTCCTGTCCGTGGTGTACGCGGTCTGGGCAACGAAAAGCGTTCTGGATGCCGATCAGGGCAGCGAGCGCATGCAGGAGATCGCAGGCTATATTCGTGAGGGCGCGCAGGCCTATCTCAGCCGTCAGTACTTCACCATCGCAATTGTCGGTATCATCGTCGCAGCTGCCGTCTGGTACTTCCTGTCGCCGGAAGCCTCCATTGGGTTCATCATTGGTGCCGTTCTGTCCGGTGCCGCAGGCTTTATCGGCATGTATGTTTCTGTTCGTGCCAATCTGCGCACCGCGCAGGCCGCATCCCACAGTCTGGCCGCCGGTCTCGATATCGCCTTCAAGTCCGGTGCCATCACCGGCATGCTGGTGGCTGGCCTCGCGCTTTTGGGTGTTTCCATCTATTACCTCGTGCTGACGGCAGGCATGGGCCACGCCACGGGATCGCGCGAGGTGATCGACGCGCTGGTTTCACTGGGCTTCGGCGCATCGCTGATTTCCATCTTCGCTCGTCTAGGCGGCGGCATTTTCACCAAGGGCGCTGATGTCGGTGGTGATCTGGTGGGCAAGGTCGAGGCTGGTATTCCTGAAGACGATCCACGCAACCCCGCAACTATTGCCGATAATGTGGGCGACAATGTTGGCGATTGCGCCGGTATGGCGGCTGACCTGTTTGAAACCTATGCCGTCTCTGTCGTGGCAACCATGGTTCTGGCTGCAATCTTCTTTGCCGGTGCGCCGGTGCTGGAAAGCGCCATGCTCTATCCGCTGGCTATTTGCGGTGTCTGCGTTCTGACGTCGATTGCCGGAACATTCTTTGTGAAGCTCGGCACCAACAATTCCATTATGGGCGCGCTCTATAAGGGGCTGATCGCAACGGGCGTCTTTTCTATCGCGGGCTTGGCCGTCGCGACATCGCTCACCATCGGCTGGGGCTCCATCGGCACCGTGGCGGGCATGGATATTACTGGCACCAACCTGTTTCTGTGCGGCATTGTTGGCCTTCTGGTGACGGCGCTCATCGTCGTCATCACCGAATACTATACCGGCACCAACAAGCGGCCGGTGAATTCGATCGCGCAGGCATCGGTCACCGGCCACGGCACCAACGTCATTCAAGGCCTGGCGATCTCGCTGGAGTCGACAGCACTGCCCGCCATCGTCATCGTTGGCGGCATTCTCTCCACCTATCAGCTTGCAGGCCTTTTCGGCACCGGCATTGCGGTGACGGCCATGATCGGCATTGCGGGCATGATCGTCGCACTCGATGCGTTCGGTCCCGTGACCGATAATGCGGGCGGTATCGCGGAAATGGCGGGGCTTGATCCTGATGTGCGTAAGGCGACCGATGCGCTGGATGCGGTTGGCAACACCACCAAGGCTGTGACCAAAGGCTATGCCATCGGCTCGGCTGGCCTTGGCGCGCTGGTGCTGTTTGCGGCCTATTCCAATGACCTGTCCTACTTTGCGGCGAATGGCGATCTCTATCCCTACTTCAAGGATATTGGCGACATCTCCTTCAGCCTCTCCAACCCCTATGTGGTGGCCGGTCTGATATTCGGCGGCATGATCCCCTATCTCTTTGGCGGCATCGCCATGACGGCTGTGGGCAAGGCCGCAGGCTCCATCGTGGAAGAGGTGCGCCGCCAGTTCCGTGAAAAGCCAGGCATCATGCAGGGCACGGAGAAGCCTGACTATGGCAGGGCGGTCGATATTCTGACCAAGGCGGCAATCCGCGAAATGGTCATTCCATCGCTGTTGCCAGTTCTGGCTCCGCTCGTCGTCTATTTCGGCGTGCTGCTGATTTCGGGCTCCAAGGCATCGGCTTTTGCGGCCCTCGGCGCCTCCCTGCTGGGCGTCATCATCAACGGCCTGTTCGTCGCCATCTCCATGACATCAGGCGGTGGCGCCTGGGACAATGCGAAGAAGAGCTTTGAAGACGGCTTCATCGACAAGGATGGCGTGACGCATCTGAAGGGCTCCGACGCACACAAAGCCTCTGTCACGGGCGATACGGTGGGCGATCCCTACAAGGATACGGCTGGTCCTGCGGTCAACCCGGCCATCAAGATCACCAATATCGTGGCGCTTCTTCTACTGGCCGTTCTGGCCCACTGAACCTTCGCTACAAACAGAAAGGCCCGCGACACATGTCGCGGGCCTTTTGCATGGATGGGTGTTGGATCAGAAGCCGCTGCCGCCGCCGGCGCTCTGGCCCAGAATGCTTTTCGCAATGCCGGCACCGGCGGTTCCGCCTGACAGAAGCTGCTGCAGGAAGGTAAGATCCTTGCCGCCCGTTGGTGTGGTGCGAGAAATCGTATCGAAGACTTTGCCGTCCTGAAGCGTGTAGTTGGCCTTCTGGGAGACAACGCCGTTCTTGTCGAAATAGATCGCGAGAATATTTTGCTCGACCAGCGTCGGCTTCATGAAGGCCGCTTTGCGAACGCGCTTCTGGGAGATGTAATAGAACACCTCGTTACCAAAGGTCGCGGTGGTGGAGGGGGTGCCCATGGTCAGCAGGACCTGTTCACGGCTGGAGCCGACAGGGATGAGCTGGAGGGACTGTTCGTCGGCCACGTAACCGTTGTGGAAAACGTCGGTGGTGCTGGAGCAGGCCGTCAGCAGGCTGGATGCGACGACGATCGCAAGGGCGGTCTTGCTGAGAAATTTGGTCTGCGTTGCGGATTTCTGCTTGCTCACCTGCGTTTCCCCGACTGCGATCATGAATGGCACCTTCCGGCATTGCGTGTTGTACCGCTTCTGTACACACGATTATGTCAATCCGGGGACAGGAGTTCCCCGTTTCACAAAGGAAAGCAATGGCTGTCCGATCATCAACGTGACCTCAACGGCATTGCAATTCTCGGATGCTTCGGTAAACCAGCTTTGGCAATCATGCAACAAGTGCTAGGGGCGAGACGCGATTTCGCCGATCAATATTCGGAAATTTCGATGGTGTTTGGCCTTTTCAAGAAGAAAAACAACAATCGCGCCATCGTTGACAGGCAATATACAGCGCTGACGACTGTTGCGCGCCACCCGGATTTCTATCTGCACCTCGGTGTGCCCGATACCGTGATGGGGCGTTTCGAGCTGCTGTCCATTGTGATGATTCTGTATTTTCGCCGCATGAAGTCCGCCGCAACCAGCGGGCAGGAAATTGCACAAGAGATTATCGACGCTTTTTTTCAGGACCTCGATCACTCCATGCGTGAGCTTGGTATTGGCGACCAGGGTGTGCCCAAGCGCATGAAAAAATTCGCCGGAATGTTTTACGGGCGGCTTGAGGCCTATGCTTCAGCACTCGATACTCAGGATGGCGAGGCCCTTGCGGCAGCCCTTGCCCGCAATATATACCCAGAGCCAGACACGACCGCGCCCGATATGCGTGGCTTTGCCGATTGGATGATGGGGGCTGCCGATGCCCTGGCTGCGCAGTCGGAAGAATTGATCGCGACGGGGCGCGTTAGCATGCCCATCCCGGATTTGAAGAGGTTTTAATGAATTCGCAACACGCGGCCAATGATGACGTTCCTTTTTCCTATCTCGTGAAGGTAGGTCACATTTCTGCCAATCCCGTCAGGATTGGTCTCACCGCAAGCCCGGAAGAACTGGCAGGGCTGGCAAAGTTGTGGGACGTCTTGTCTGTGGAGTATCTGAAAAGCGAATTGCAGGTCACACGCTGGAAAAAGGATGGGCTGAAGATTACCGGCGATGTGCGGGCCGCACTGACTCAGGCTTGCGTTGTGTCTTTAGAGCCGGTCTCAAGCGTGATTGATGAAAAGATCGAGCAGATTTTTGTGCCGGAAGGCTCCAAACTTGCACGCTTGATGACCAACGAGCAGGGCGAGATCGTGCTCGATCCTGATGGTCCTGATAGTCCCGATCAATTCAGCGGTGACACGATTGATGTTGGTGTGGTCGTTGCGGAATTTGCAGCACTTGCAATCGATCCCTATCCACGCAAGCCGGACGTCGACTTCACCGGCTTTGGTGATGAAAACGCCGAGGTAGAGAAGAAGCCATCGCCTTTTGCGGCGTTGAAGGACTGGAAAAAAGACTGAATCCCGTTGGTCATTGCCAATAATTCAGTTGTAAGAGAGCGCGGAAACGTTATTTTCGCGCAAAATTCCAACCGCACGGCGGTAAGAAGGATCAGGGACGAGTGATCAGAATAGCAATTGACGTCATGGGCGGAGACTTTGGCCCTGATGTTGCCATCGCAGGTGCTGCCAAGGCACTCGAGCGGCATACCGATGTAACCTTTCTGCTCTACGGGCAGAAGGCCATATGTGAACCTATTCTGGCGCAGTATCCAACACTTCGGAACAGATCGGAGTTTTTCGATTGTGAAGTGTCCGTCACCATGGACGAAAAGCCGAGCCAGGCCTTGCGCCGTGGCCGCTACGTTTCCAGCATGTGGCGCGCAATCGAAGCCGTAAAGGTTGGCGAGGCAGACGTCATCGTGTCCGCTGGCAACACAGGCGCGCTGATGGCCATGGCGAAGTTCTGCCTGCGCACCATGGCGCGCATCGAGCGTCCTGCCATTGCCGGTATCTGGCCCACGCTGAAGGGCGAAAGCATCGTTCTGGACGTCGGCGCAACCATCGGCGCCGATTCCCAACAGCTTCTCGATTTTGCCATCATGGGCGGCGCCATGGCGCGCGCCCTGTTCGACATTGATCGCCCGACGGTTGGCCTGCTGAATGTTGGCGTGGAAGAGGTCAAAGGTCAGGATGAAGTTCGTGAAGCCGGTCGCCTCATCCGCGAGGCCGATCTCGGAACCATCGATTATCGCGGCTTCGTTGAAGGCAATGATATTGGCAAGGGAACGGTCGATGTGGTCGTGACCGAAGGTTTTACCGGCAATATCGCCCTGAAAACGGCCGAGGGTACGGCACGACAGATCAATACCCTGTTACGCGAGGCGATTTCCCGCAGCTTCATTGCCAAGATCGGTTATATCCTGGCGAAAAGTGCGTTTGATGTGCTGCGCGAGAAAATGGACCCCCGCAAGGTCAATGGCGGTGTATTTCTCGGCTTGAACGGCATTGTTATCAAGAGCCACGGCAGCACGGATGCGCTTGGTTTCGCATCGGCTGTCGATGTTGGTTACGACATGGCACATAACGGTTTGACCGCGAAAATAGAAAACGATTTGAAAGCATACCACGCAAGACGCCTTCCGCCTCCGGGCCCTGAAGCGCTCGTGGTTGATGAGGAAGAATAGATGATACGCTCAATCGTAAGAGGTTACGGTGCCGCTTTGCCAAAGCGCGTCATGACGAACCAGGACATTGAGGCGATCGTCGATACCACGGATGAATGGATCGTCCAGCGCACGGGCATCAAGCAGCGTTATATTGCCGGTGAGGGTGAAACGACCTCTTCGCTTGGTGAGCTGGCCGCACGTGCTGCGCTGGAGAATGCCGGTATCAAGCCGGATGAAATCGATCTCATCATCGTGGCGACCTCCACGCCTGACAACACGTTTCCGGCAACGGCGGTCAACATCCAGAGCCGCCTTGGCATTACGAGCGGCTTCGCGTTCGATGTTCAGGCTGTCTGTTCGGGCTTCGTTTACGCCATGGCCACGGCTGACCTCTATATCCGTGGCGGCATGGCCAAGCGGGTTCTGGTTATCGGTGCCGAGACCTTCTCTCGTATTCTCGACTGGACCGACCGCACGACCTGCGTGCTGTTTGGCGATGGTGCTGGTGCGGTGGTGCTTGAGGCGGGCGAGGGCGAGGGCAAGACCTCAGATCGCGGTATCTTGACATCGAACCTGCGCTCCGACGGTTCCCACAAGGATAAGCTGTACGTGGATGGTGGACCGTCCACGACCGGCACAGTGGGGCATCTGCGAATGGAAGGCCGTGAGGTTTTCAAACACGCAGTTGGCATGATCACCGATGTTATCGAGGCAGCGTTCGAGGCCACCGGCACGACTGCGGATGATCTGGACTGGCTCGTTCCGCACCAGGCAAACCGCCGTATCATCGATGGTTCTGCTAAAAAGCTTGGCATTCCGACTGAGAAGGTCGTGATCACCGTGGATCAGCACGGCAACACATCGGCTGCCTCCATTCCGCTCGCGCTGGCTGCTGCTGCTGCCGATGGTCGCATCAAAAAGGGCGATCTGGTCATGCTGGAAGCCATGGGCGGGGGCTTCACATGGGGTGCCGTTCTACTGCGCTGGTAAAGTTTTATGGATAATACCTTGTAAGCCATTGCCACTATTAATGGAAATGACTTAACTAATCCGGAAACTCTGCTTGACCGGTTGCAACAAGGGCAATAATCTCCGCGCTGTTCAGCAAGATAAAAAGAGAGCGGTGCGGGGAAATATGGCCGGGAAAACAGTGACACGTGCGGATCTAGCCGAGTCTGTGTTTCGTAAAGTGGGGTTGTCCCGAACCGAATCCGCCGAACTGGTCGAAACCGTGATTGACGAGATCTGCAATGCGATCACGCGCGGGGAAGTTGTCAAACTTTCCTCATTCGCAACATTTCAAATCCGCGAGAAGAACGAGCGCATCGGTCGCAATCCAAAGACCGGTGAGGAAGTGCCGATTTCGCCGCGGCGTGTAATGACCTTCAAGGCATCGAACGTTCTCAAGCAGCGCATTCTCAAGGCTCACTCTGCCCGGAAAGCCAAGCAGAAAACCCAGAAGACCAGCGCCTGAGTTTGGCGTGACATCTCCGGTTCACATGTTTCTGCACGCAGGGTGCCGTTTCTTCCTGTGAACATGATTGAATTTCAACCGCCTAGCCGTTGATATCTATACGATTCGCATCGTACCTTGAGCCTTGTTTTGGAATCCTGCCTATGGTGTGGATGGGAGTTGAACTTGGATAAGAGCCCCGACGCCTTTCGAACCATCAGTGAAGTGGCTGAGGATCTGGACCTGCCGCAGCACGTGCTGCGCTTTTGGGAAACCCGCTTTCCGCAAATCAAGCCCATGAAGCGTGGCGGTGGCCGCCGCTATTATCGTCCCGATGATGTCGATCTGCTAAAAGGCATCCGGCACCTGCTTTATGATCACGGCTATACGATCAAAGGCGTGCAGAAACTGCTCAAGACCAATGGCAACCGCTTCGTGTCCGCCATTGCGTCAGGCGATATGGCAACGATGGAAGCCATCATGGCGGCCAGCGGCGAGACCGCCGAGCCACGCGTTGCCAGTGCGGAAGAGGACGAAGTCGTTGGCCGCCCCAAGGCAAAGCCGAGTGGCCGCTTTTTCGGCTTCGGCGGTGCTGCAGACGACACGCCGGAGATCTCTCTCGGAAAATCCAGCATCAACAAGGACGACCGTGCGCTGTTGCAGGAAGCCCTTTTCGATCTTCTTGAATGCAAGCGCCTGCTGGATCAGGTCCGCTGATCCCAAGAAAAGCTTGGGATAACTTCATTTTTTGATGGGCATTTATCTCAAATGCCAACCTTTCGGAAACTCCTTGCGCAGATAATGCGCCTGCGTGCCGATAGAGCGAGCATCGTCTCCGTTTGCTCAATCAGCGCCTCGAAAAGCGAATTTGCTGCCGTTGCCAGTTCCTATAGCAGCGCGCCGTAGACAAGGAGTTTCGCCGTGAGCAAGAAAAAGCCCGCCGCCCGCCGCCGTTCATCCGCCAAATCGGGCGGTTCCGGGCTGTGGTCATGGTTGCTGCTGCTGGGAGTGGCCGTTGGTGGCATTCAGGTTTACGAGCATCGCGATAGTTTGCTGCCCCAGCTGAAAAGCACGGTCGCCTCTGTTTCGAAACCAGCCTCATCGCCCCCAAAAACTGCCACACGCGAGGTTTCGACCGAGCGGCCAAAGCCCGCACCCACACAGACTGCCGGCCTGCCTTCTAACGGCGCTCCAGTGCCGCCGCGCTCCATCGCCATGCCAGCAGGAGCGGCTGCGATGCAAACGACATCCGCCACCCTGCCTGCGCCGCGCCCAACTGTGCAAAATGTATCGCTCGGTGAAAAGCCCGCTGCCTTTGCCTTTTGTGGCCGTTCGGGCCTCAACAATTGCGTGGCCGATGGCAATACTTTCTGGATGAAGGGCGTGAAAATGCATCTCTCGGGTATCGAGGTGCCAAATACTGAGCAGGCTCGCTGCCTGGAAGAACGCCAGAAGGGCTTCACCGCCAAGGTTCGTCTGCGCGACATGTTGAACGCGGGCGGTTTTCAGGTCGCATCCACCGGCAGTTCCTCCACCCTGTCGCGGGGAGGCGTCTCCTTCGCCGATCAGCTTGTGCGCGAAGGCCTCGCCCGCCGCACCGGCTCGCTTGCCCAATCCTGGTGTGGTTAAATCACATCACAACTACGACGCCCGGTTGACCACAGCCGGTTGCACTGTGTAGATAAAACCCGCAAGCGGACGTGGCGGAATCGGTATACGCAGCAGACTTAAAATCTGCCGACCCACGGTCTTGCGGGTTCAAGTCCCGCCGTCCGCACCAATGCCTCAAATTGCTCTCAAGCCTTCCAGAACAGCGGCATCAGCAGCACGAGTACGGTCAGTATTTCGAGGCGGCCCAGCAGCATCATCAGCGATAGAAGATAGAGTGCCGGGTCCTTGATGGTTGAGAAATTACCTGCGGGGCCGATGATGGGGCCGACGCCGGGGCCGACATTGGCGAGTGCGGTGGCGACTGCTGACGTTGCGGTCAGGAAGTCATAGTTCATGGCGCTCATGACAAGGCTGCCGCCGATCCACAGGGCGATATAGCAGCTGATGAAGAGAAAGACGTTGCGGATCGTTTCTGCGTCCACAACTTGCTTGCCATAGCGCACGGAATAGACGGCATCCGGATAGAGCAGTTTTTTCAGGCCGGTTTTCACGACGCTGAAGACGATGATGAAGCGGTATGCCTTGATGCCGCCCGCTGTCGAGCCAGAACAGCCGCCCATGAAGGTGGCGAGGAAGGCAACAACCACTACGAATGGACCCCAGAGCGTGTAGTCATCGCTGGCGAAGCCGCCTGTCGACAGAATCGATGCCATGTTGAAGAAGGAATGGCTGAGTGCATGATCGAGCCGCACGCCATTTGTGATGTGGTGGTAGATGGCGACCGCCAGCGATATGGCGCAGAGATAGCCGATGAAGACGCGTATCTGCGGATCATGCAGAATATCCAGGCGTCCGCGCACGGCCAGCAGGATCATCACAGAGAAGGGCAAGCTTCCGAGGATCAGGAAGAATGTGGCGATCCACAGAAGCGCGATATTGTTTCCGAAAAACGCAAAGGAGGCATCATGCGTGGAAAAGCCGCCTGTCGCGATTGTGGACATGGCGTGGTTCAGCGCATCGAAATGGGTCATGCCTGCGAAATCGAAGGCGATGGTGCAGGCCAGCGTCATGACTATGTAGATTGCAACAAAGGCTTTGGTGAAGCTCGCAAGGCGCGCGAAAGGGCGGTCGCTAGACGTGTCTGACGATTCCATGCGGAAAAAGGTCATACCGCCAACGCGCAGCAGCGGCAGGATGAACAGGCCGAGCGCAACAATACCGATGCCGCCCAGCCAGCACAGCAATGAGCGCCAGAGCAGGATGCCTTGTGGAGTGTTGTCCAGCCCGGCAATAACTGTGGAGCCCGTGGTGGTGATTGCCGAAATGGATTCAAACAGAGCCTGGCCAAAGCTGAGATTGAGTTCAGACAAATACAGCGGCACAGCGCCGACGAGCGAGAAGACGAGCCAGAGGACATTGACCAGCAGAAAGCCGAACCTTTTGTTGAAGGTGGGCATGGGCGCGCGGGTGGCGAGCGCACCGGCAAGTGCCAGCCCGCCACACATGAAGCCGGATGTGGCAAACACTGCCCAATCACTGTTTCCATAATAAAGGTCGGCCATGGCCGGGATAAACATCGCCGTTGCCATGTAAAGCCCGAAGATGGAAGCGATATAGAGGACCGCGCGCAGAAGGTTGCTGTTCAAGAAATGAAACCTTGATTGAGTGAGGCGTACCGAAGTTGCGCAAAGAGTCTTTGTCTCAAGCGTTTTCCTATGGCATAGCGGGAGCCAACCTGAAATTCAATGGATTGAAAATCGTGGATAAATTGCTTGTAGAAGCCGCAAGGCGAGAAGTTCGGGAATTGTTTCCTGAAACGCCTTTGCAGTTGAATGAACATCTCAGCCGACGCTATGGCGCGGAGATCTGGCTGAAGCGTGAAGACCTGACGCCTGTTCGTTCCTACAAGATTAGAGGCGCCTTCAATTTTCTGCGCAAAGCCGTTGCCACGACGGGAAAAGACAAGATTTTCGTTTGCGCATCTGCCGGAAACCACGCGCAGGGATTCGCCTTTGCTTGCCGTCATTTCGGCGTTCATGGCGTGGTTTTCATGCCGGTGACGACGCCGCAGCAGAAGATCGACAAGACCCGCATTTTCGGTGGTGAATTCATCAAGATCCGCCTCGTCGGCGATATCTTCGACCAGTGCTATGCCGCTGCCCGCACCTTCGTCGAGGAAACATCGGGCTATATGGTGCCCCCCTTCGATCATAAGGACATCATCGAAGGACAGGCGACTGTTGCCGCCGAGATTGCTGATCAGTTGCCGGAAGGCCAACTGCCGGATATTTTGGTCATGCCTGTCGGTGGCGGTGGTCTCTCTGCCGGGTTGACCGGCTACTTTGCTGACGATCTCGCCAAGAGCAGTTTCGTTTTCTGCGAACCCGTTGGCGCGCCGAGCCTGAAGACCAGCCTTACGGCGGGCGAAGGGGTGACGCTGAACAAGGTCGACAATTTCGTTGATGGTGCGGCCGTTGCGCGCATTGGCGAACTCAACTTCGAGGCTTTGCAGCACTTTTCGCCGGAGCAGGTGGAGCTCGTCCCTGAAAACGCTATCTGCGTTACAATCATCGATATGCTCAATCTGGAAGGCGTTGTGCTGGAGCCTGCCGGTGCTTTGGCCATTGCTGCGCTGGAGCAGCTTGACCGAGAAAAGCTCGAGGGCAAGCGCGTCGTTTGCGTCGTTTCCGGCGGTAACTTCGATTTCGACCGCCTGCCTGACGTAAAAGAACGCGCCATGCGCTACACCGGCGTGAAGAAATACTTCATTCTGCGCCTGCCGCAGCGCCCGGGCGCGCTGCGTGATTTCCTCAATCTTCTCGGCCCGGATGATGACGTTGCGCGCTTCGAATATCTGAAGAAATCGGCCCGCAATTTCGGCTCGATCCTGATTGGCATCGAGACGACCGACCGGGAGAATTTCAGCGGTCTGTTCCAGCGTTTTGAAGATGCGGGCCTCGGATATGAGGACATCACCGAAAACGAAATCCTTGCCAACCTCATCATCTGATGTGGTCGCAAAACGGGCAGGGTGATGCAACGCCCTGCCAATTCTACAAAGGAAGGTAGATCATGGCCTCGTTCTTTTCGAAACTTTTTTCCGCTTTCGGCTCGGCCTCATCAGATGCTGCACCGAAGAAGGCCGAATCGGCAGAGCCGCATCCCTACAAGGATTGCGTGATCATCGCGACGCCGATGAAAGAGGGCGGCCAATACCGTCTGGCCGGACGCATTGAGAAGATCGTGGGGGAAGAGACGCTTGTGCATGAATTCGTGCGGGCGGATATGTTCTCCAGCCTTGAAGATGCCGTCGAATTCACCGTGCGCAAGGGTCAGCTGATTATCGATCAGAGCGGCGCGTCGCTGTTCAAATAAAAAACGGCCGCGAGAGGCTCGCAGCCGTTGGGTAGTTTATGGAAAGCGGCGTTTATAGCGCCGCTTTTTTTCATATCAGGCAGCCTTGGCCAGATCTTCAATCTTGGCAGTTGCTGCGGCAATTGCCTTTTCAGCAGCTTCTGGACCGAAGGCCAGGCCTTCAACGCGAATGACTTCAACGTTGGTCATGCCCATGAAGCCGAGAACGGTCTTGAGGTAAGGAACAGCAAGCTCCAGAGGTGCTGCTGGGCCTTCCGAGTAGATGCCGGAAGAAGCCAATACGATGTAAACCCTCTTGCCGGTTGCGAGGCCAACAGGACCTGTTTCTGTGTAACGGAACGTCTGGCCAGCACGGGCGATAAGGTCGATCCAAGCCTTCAGGCCGGAATAGATGCTGAAGTTGATAAGGCCGGTGCCGATGATGACCGTGTCGGCTGCAAGCAGTTCTGCAACGCGCTCGTCAGAATACTTGATGGCCTCTGCTTCTTCGCCGTTGCGATCAGCAGGTGCCGAACGAATGGCGGAAATCGTTGTCGTGTCGAGGTGGTTGATCGGGTTCTGGCCGACGTCGAGATGCGTGATCGAGCCGTTTGTCTGTGCCTGAATTTTAGCAGCAAGTTCGCCAGCAAACTTGTTGGACATGGACTGGTCGCCGCGTGGGCTGGACGTTACGAGAAGAATTTTCGACATGTGCAATATCCTTGGGTCAATATAGAGGTTGGACGGGGCACAGCAGCCCAATCGTTGGTGCTTGTATCGTTCAATGTTGTCATCTAGAAAACTGTGATAATCTGGAAGTCACCTATCGAGAAACTGGATGGACCATGGAAGCAAATCCGACACTGGACCAATTGCAGGTCTTTCTCTCCGTGGCAGAGACCGGCAGCTTTTCCGCCGCCTCACGCGCGCTGAACCGGGCGCAATCGGTTGTCAGCTATACGATTGCCAATCTTGAAGCCCAGCTGGAAGTCACGCTGTTTGAGCGCAACGGCGTTCGCCAGCCCAAATTGACGGATGAAGGTGCGGCGATGCTGGAGCATGCGCGCCGCATCGTTTCCGGCCTTCAGGATTTGCGCGCCCGCGCCAAAGGCTTGAAGCAGGGCCTTGAGGCCGAAGTTTCGCTTGCCATCAGCACCATGGTGCCCGCCGAAGCGGTGGTTGATGCGCTGAGGGACTTTCGCGTTCAGTTCCCCACCGTCACGCTGAACCTCAGCGTTGGCGAGCTTGGCATGGTCATGGATATGGTTTTGAACCGGAAGGCCAATATCGGCATTGGCGGCGCCATGTTCCATCAGGATGATGGGCTTGTTATTGACAAGGTCGGCCACTCTTTCATGGTGCCGGTGGCGGCCGCCGACCATCCGCTGGTGCTGCTGAACCGCCCGCTGACGCTGGCAGATGTGCGCGAAGAGGTGCAGCTTGTGGTTACCGATGCGTCCGGCCTGACAAAGGGCAAGGATTTCAACGTGCTGTCCTATAAAAAATGGCGCGTCAGCGACATCGCCACCAAATACCAACTTATCAAAGGCGGTCTCGGCTGGGGTGGCCTTCCCGTATCTGTGGTGCGCAACGATATCATCAACGGCAGTCTCAAAGCTCTTGAGCTTGATTCCTATGAGGGTGGCGAATACCCGCTTTATGCCCTGCACAAGGCGGATTCGCCCTGCGGACCCGCAGCGACATGGCTAATCGAGGCATTTCAGGAGCGTCTGTCGCAGTGCCCCAACCACGACGGCTTTCTCCGCAGAATGACGTTGGCCCGCGAGAGTAGCCTGAAGGATGCAGCGGAATAAACCGTACCGTACCGAACCGTACTGTTTTGCCTGAAGGTGGCAGTGACAGGCGGGCGGCTTTCGAGTAAAACCCACTCAAAAGCAAGGGCAGGGCGCAGCGGTGCTGTGCAAAACAGCTCTTGTATGAGAAAAATCGAGGAATAAGCACATGCCAGTTTATCGCTCCAGAACGACAACCCACGGCCGCAACATGGCCGGTGCGCGTGGCCTTTGGCGCGCCACCGGCATGAAAGATGGCGATTTCGGCAAGCCGATTATCGCTGTCGTCAACTCGTTCACGCAGTTCGTGCCGGGCCACGTCCACCTGAAAGACCTCGGCCAGCTGGTTGCGCGGGAAATCGAAGCAGCCGGTGGCGTTGCCAAGGAATTCAACACGATTGCCGTGGATGATGGCATCGCCATGGGTCACGATGGGATGCTGTATTCGCTGCCATCGCGTGAGATCATCGCCGATTCCGTTGAGTACATGGTCAACGCCCACTGTGCCGATGCCATGGTCTGCATTTCCAACTGCGACAAGATCACGCCCGGCATGCTGAATGCCGCCATGCGTCTCAACATTCCCGTTGTCTTCGTGTCCGGTGGACCAATGGAAGCGGGCAAGGCTGTGCTGCATGGCAAGACCGTTGCGCTCGACCTCGTAGATGCGATGGTTGCTGCTGCCGATGACAAGATGACCGATGAGGAAGTCGACACCATCGAGCGTGCTGCATGTCCAACCTGTGGCTCATGCTCTGGCATGTTCACGGCCAATTCCATGAACTGTTTGACCGAAGCGCTGGGCCTTGCCTTGCCCGGCAATGGCTCCACGCTGGCCACGCATTCGGATCGCAAGCGCCTGTTCGTTGAGGCGGGCCACCTGATCGTTGATCTGGCGCGCCGTCACTACGAGCAGGATGACTATACGGTTCTGCCGCGTTCGATTGCGACCAAGGCTGCATTCGAAAATGCGATTGCGCTGGATATCGCCATGGGCGGCTCCACCAATACCGTGCTGCACATTCTGGCCGCGGCCCATGAGGGCGGCGTCGACTTTACCATGGAAGACATCGACCGCATGTCGCGCCGCGTCCCGTGCCTGTCCAAGGTCGCGCCTGCCAAGCAGGACGTGCACATGGAAGACGTCCACCGTGCCGGCGGCATCATGCGTATTCTGGGTGAACTGGAACGCGGCGGTCTTCTCAATACGGATTGCTACACCGTTCATGAGAAAACGCTGGGTGATGCCATCAACCGTTGGGATATCACACGTACCAACAGCGAAAGCGTGCGCGACTTCTTCAAGGCTGCGCCCGGTGGCGTGCCGACGCAGGTGGCTTTCAGCCAGTCCTCGCGCTGGGATGAGCTGGATACCGATAGCGAAAATGGTGTCATCCGCTCTGTCGAAAAGCCGTTTTCCAAGGATGGTGGTCTGGCTGTTCTGTACGGCAACATCGCGCAGGATGGTTGCATCGTAAAGACCGCTGGCGTGGACGAATCGATCCTGAAATTCAACGGTGTCGCCGTGGTTTACGAAAGCCAGGACTCTGCCGTGAAGGGCATCCTGTCCAACGAAGTCAAGGCTGGCGACGTTGTTGTCATCCGTTACGAAGGCCCCAAGGGCGGCCCAGGCATGCAGGAAATGCTGTATCCAACCAGCTATCTGAAATCCAAGGGTCTCGGTAAGGCCTGCGCGCTCATCACCGATGGCCGCTTCTCCGGCGGCACGTCTGGCCTTTCCATCGGCCATGCCTCGCCTGAAGCAGCCCAGGGCGGCGCCATCGGCCTCGTGCGCCAGGGCGATCCGATCGAGATCGACATCCCCAACCGCACCATTAATCTGAAGGTCTCGGATGCCGAACTCGCATCCCGCCGCGCCGAACAGGACCAGCTTGGCTGGAAGCCAGCAGAGCACCGCAAGCGCAATGTCACCACGGCGTTGAAGGCCTATGCGGCATTTGCATCCAGCGCGGATAAGGGTGCCGTTCGGATACTGCCGGAGTAAGCCATCGTTCGGCAGTGAGACACATTCTGCGTCATCCTCGGGCTTGTCCCGAGGATTTGACCACGTCCGAGAATGACGGGGTGAGTGAGACCAAGTGAAATGGGTTTCTCAACTCGTACCTGACAATCGAAACCATTCTGTTTCGCTGTGCGCAGAGAGATTGCGCTCTACCAATTTTCCTGAACCCAAGCTTCTGCATGAGACGGTGAGATGATTTATTGTCGCTGATTGGGTTAGCGTGAAGAACAGGCATGTTCATGTGCGTAAATGCATGATCGATGACGAGCCGGGCTGCTTCTTCTCCGTAGCCTCTCGCCCATGCGCTTCGCCCTAGCCACAGCCCAAACTCACCTGCAAGACCGATGAGGCCGATTAACTGGCCGTTATTTGCCCATACGGGCAGATTTTTCCTTTGAAAGCGCAGTATCTTCGTTCGGGCATCATCCACTGTGAAGGGACAAGATGTTCGTAAGAGGTTGCAAAGCACCAGCTGATCATTGGTGATGCGTGCCAGCGCTGGCGCGTCCGTAATCTTGAAGCGCCGAAGGGTCAGGCGATTCGAAACCAATCTCGGCATTGTTTTGTCGGCAGATCGCATGGCATTCAGCATGCGCAATTTGGGCGTGGCTGCCAACCGTGATTTTGAATCGGAACTGGTTTTGCTTCAGCACGTTGGCCGAATGTGAAAAATGAGGACCTGAATTCATGAAACGCGCTATCGTAACCGGCGGTGCCGGTGTCATCGGGACCGGGATTATCGAGACTCTGCTGGAGGACGGCTGGACCGTTGCGTCCTTTGATATCAGGAGCAGCAAGACGACGGCACAGCATTGCCATTGCGATGTGGGAGATGAAGCTTCTGTCGCCGCCGCATTTGAGAAGCTTGGCTGGGATGGTCTTGAGCTTCTCGTCAACAATGCAGGCATTGCGTCGCCCAACACTGGGCCTATCCATGAGTTATCGCTGGCCGATTGGCGCAAGGTGACGGACAGTCATCTGACCGGGGCGTTCCTGATGACGCGGTCTGCCGTGCCGCTGATGGGGGAGGGTGCCAGAATCATCAATATGGTTTCCACGCGTGCCTTCATGTCCGAGCCGGAAACGGAAGCCTATGCCGCATCCAAGGGTGGACTGGTGGCGTTGACCCACGCGCTTGCGGTGAGTCTTGGGCCGAAAATCCGGGTGAATGCAATTGCGCCGGGCTGGATTACCGAAGACACGGATCTGCGTGAGCAGGATCATTCTCAGCATCCGGTTGGGCGGGTGGGCAGGCCGAAAGATATTGCGGATGCGGTGGTGTATCTTGCCGGGGCTGGCTTCATGACCGGACAGGTCATGGTGCTGGATGGCGGGATGACGAAGAAGATGATCTACGAGGAATGATCTCTTCATGCGATGATTCAAGGCGTTGGCAATTTGAGTCTCCAAAGCTGCGGAAGTCATTGTTTGTTTTGGCTTTGTCACCGCTGGGTGAGCTCGGGGTGAGGGCTATTCACAAAGCGGTGACAGGCCTTCTGCTTGTTTTAATGTTCACTAAATAATCTCTATGAAAAGACGCACAGCACTTGCCCTCATCGCTTCGCTCCCCTTGGCCTCGGTCGTTCGTGCCCAGACGCCGAGTGCCGGCTTACCGAAGCTTCTGGAAGATGCAGACGCGCTGCCAAGCCTGAAGGCAGTCATCGTCAGTCTTGACGGCAAGGAGGTTGCAAGCCGCGCGTATCACGGTGCGTCGTTGAACGGCTCCACCAACATCAAGTCGGCGTCCAAATCCATCGTGTCCGCGCTGGTTGGTATGGCGATCGATCGCAAGATTCTTGAGGGTGCCGATCAACCGATCTCGTCGGTGCTTCGGCCCGACTTTCCGGCCAAGCCTGATCCGCGTATCGAGCGGGTGACCATTGGCAACCTGCTTTCCATGCAATCGGGTCTGGAGCGGATGTCTGGTCCTAATTATGGCCGCTGGGTTTCCAGCCGGAACTGGGTGCGCATGGCGCTCGGTTCAGGATTTGCGGGCGAGCCGGGCGGCGGTATGCTCTATTCCACCGGGTCCACGCATCTTCTCTCAGCCATTCTCACCAAGGCTTCCGGCAAGTCCACGCTGGCGCTGGCCCGTGACTGGTTCTCACCTCTCGAAGGCTTTTCCATTGGATCATGGGAGCGAGACCCGCAGGGCGTCTATCTCGGTGGAAACCAGATGGCGATGACGGCGCGATCTCTGCTGGCGTTTGGTGAGCTGTACCGACGCGGAGGCGTGACACCGGATGGTGAGCGTCTCGTTTCGCAGGCTTGGGTGGATCAGTCATGGGTTCAGCGCACCAATTCCGTGTTCAATGGCGATGGCTACGGCTACTGCTGGTTCATCAAGGAAATGGCAGGGGAGACGGTCTATTATGCCTGGGGCTATGGCGGGCAGATGCTGTATATCGTGCCGTCCAGAAAGCTCTCCGTGGTGATGACCTCACGCGAAGACGTGCCATCCGCCCGCACCGGCTATAGGGACCAGTTGCACGGGCTGATGGCGAGTATCATTTCTGCGGCTTAAAGCGGACGGTTGATATTCTGGAAGGCTTCGCCAAGCTTTTTCATACGGTCATCGTAGGATTTGGTCAGGCATTCCGTGTCGGCAGCACAGGTTTCACGGGTTTTCAGCCACTCGCTTTGTTCTGTCTTCAGCGTGTCGCGCGCGCCCATTGCCATCAATTGCGTGAGGATGTCGAATGTGGTCGCCATTCTCACGTCTTGGTCGTTTAAGGCGCGGTTTTCGCAAATGGTCTTTTCGTCCGCTTTCAGGTCTGTCTTCGTGCAATCGAAGCTTGCCGCGCCAACAGGCGAGCCGTGGGAGTAGGATGCGATAACAAGCAAACCAGCAAGAACGTGCTTTTTAAAACTCATGTGGATCTCTTTTCCAAAAGCGGACTTTATATGCGGTCATAAGTCTGGAAGAGCATAAGTTGTTCCATTCTAGTCTTATGGCGCAGCCCGTCATTATCTTGCCGCCCTTTGATTTATAGGCTCAAGCGTTATAACTCCATCATATTGATGAGGATGAGGAATCACATGCCAAGCATGTTGAAGTATTTGACCACCGGCCTTTTGGCGACAATGCTCGTTTTGCCGGTTTCGGTGCGGGCGCAGGATAACAAGACCGTGCCCTCCAGCACCGCGGAAATGCAGCTCTCCTTTGCGCCACTGGTAAAGCGCACCTCGGGAGCGGTCGTGAACGTCTATGCCGAGCGCATGGTGCAGAAACGCGGTTCGCCTTTCGCTGGCGACCCTTTCTTCGAGCAGTTTTTTGGCCAGCAACTGCCAAACCGCACGGAAAAACAGTCGTCGCTCGGCTCGGGCGTGATCGTGACCGCCGGTGGTCTTGTGGTGACGAACAACCACGTCATCGATGGTGCCGACGATATCAAAGTCGCGTTGGCGGATGGTCGTGAGTTCTCGTCGAAGGTTCTGATGAAGGATGACCGTATCGATCTCGCCGTCTTGCAGATCGATGCGAAAGAGAATTTCCCGGTCCTAGCGCTTGGCAATTCCGATGCGACGGAAGTCGGCGATCTCGTTCTCGCCATCGGCAACCCCTTTGGTGTGGGTCAGACGGTGACGAGCGGTATCGTCTCGGCACTGGCGCGCAATCAGGTCACGCAGGGTGATTTCGGTTTCTTCATCCAGACGGACGCCTCCATCAATCCCGGTAACTCCGGTGGCGCGCTCATGAACATGGCGGGCGAGTTGATCGGCATCAACACCGCCATCTTCTCGCGCGGTGGCGGCTCGAACGGTATCGGCTTTGCCATTCCGGCCAATCTCGTGCGCGTATTCCTGGCTGCGGCTGAAAAGGGCGATACGACCTTCCAGCGTCCTTATGTCGGCGCAACATTTGATCCTGTGACATCAGAAGTGGCCGAAGCGCTGGGGCTGAAACGCGCACGCGGCGCGCTTGTCGTGGGGGTCGTCAAGGACGGGCCTGCGGAAAAGGCGGGCATCGAGCCGGGTCAGGTGGTGACAGCCGTCAATGGTCTCGATGTGGAGCATCCCGATGCGCTGGGCTACCGCCTGACCACCGCTGGTATCGGCAAATCCGCGACCATCACCGTGATCGACAAGGGCAAGGAAAAGAACCTCAACATCGCGCTGGATTCCGCACCGGAAACCGCGCCACGTGACGAACGTCTGCTGGAAGGGCGTAATCCGTTTGCGGGAGCGACTGTCGCCAATCTTTCGCCCAAGCTTGCAGACGAGCTGCGGTTGCCGACAGGCGCTGCCGGTGTTGTCATCATGGATGTGAAACGCGGTTCGCCAGCGGCCCGGGTCGGTTTCCAGCCCAAGGACATCATTGTGTCTCTCAACGGCGCTGACATGGCGACCTCTGCGGATGTCGAGAAGGCTTTGGAAGACAATCCCGGCTTCTGGCGGCTGGAACTTATCCGTGACGGCCAGCGCATCCGGCAATTTCTGCGATGAGCGGCGATCTCTTCGCGCCACAGATACCGGCTGATGTCGCCAACCGGCGGCCTCTCGCTGACAGGCTGCGCCCGACCACGCTTGCCGAGGTAACGGGCCAGTCGCATCTGACGGGCGAAGAGGGCGTTCTGCGCCGAATGATAGAGAGCGGCTCCCTGGGCTCCATGATTTTCTGGGGACCGCCCGGTACTGGCAAGACAACGGTTGCGCGCCTGCTTTCGGGCGAGGCGCAACTGGCCTTCGAGCAGATCTCCGCCATCTTTTCGGGCGTTGCCGATCTGAAGAAGGTCTTTGAAGGTGCGCGTGCGCGGCGCATGAACGGGCGCCAGACGCTGCTGTTCGTGGACGAAATTCATCGCTTCAATCGCGCCCAGCAGGATAGTTTCCTGCCTGTCATGGAGGATGGCACGATCATTCTGGTGGGTGCCACCACAGAAAACCCATCCTTCGAGCTTAACGCCGCTCTTTTGTCACGCGCCCGCGTGCTGACCTTCAAGTCCCATGATGAGGAAAGCCTTGGCGAGCTTCTCACACGCGCCGAAAGCGTCGAAGAAAAGCCGCTACCGCTGACGGATGATGCCCGTTCATCTCTCATTCGCATGGCAGATGGTGATGGACGTGCGGTGCTGACGCTGGCGGAAGAGGTCTGGCGCGCCGTGCGCAAGGACGAGATATTCGACACCGAAGGCCTGACGCATATCGTGCAACGGCGTGCGCCAGTTTACGACAAGGCGCAGGATGGTCACTACAATCTGATCTCAGCGCTGCATAAATCCGTGCGGGGGTCCGATCCAGATGCTGCACTGTACTACCTGTCTCGCATGCTGGATGCGGGCGAAGACCCGCTCTATCTCGGTCGTCGTCTGGTGCGCATGGCGGTGGAGGATATCGGACTTGCCGATCCGCAGGCGCTGGTCATCTGCAATGCCGCCAAAGATGCCTATGACTATCTCGGTTCGCCGGAGGGTGAACTCGCTCTGGCGCAGGCCTGCATCTATCTGGCCACAGCACCCAAATCCAACGCAGTCTATACCGCTTATAAGGCGGCCATGCGTGCAGCCAAGGAAAACGGGTCGCTGCTGCCACCCAAGCATATTCTCAATGCGCCAACGAAGCTGATGAAAAGCGAAGCCTATGGCGATGGGTATCGTTATGACCACGATGAGCCGGACGCCTTTTCAGGGCAGGATTATTTCCCGGAGAAAATGGGGCGGACCACGTTTTATGATCCGCCGGATCGTGGTTTCGAGCGCGATATTCGCAAACGTCTGGACTGGTGGGCGAAGCTTAGGCGTGAGCGAAACGCCAAATAAGCTTCTGGAGCTAACGCACCGCCGCGACTTTTTCACGAGGCAGAGTCACATTGCGTGGCGGCAGCATTTTTACAGACGATTCCGCAAGCGCATGATGACCTTCGCAGTCAACAATGAGGTGCCAGTGCGACGTTTCGGGAATGGTCAAACGCAGCGGCGACTTCTTCGCAACACCGCCCATGAATTTGAAATCCAGCATTTCGGTGAAGCGCTGATAGTTGCCCGAGGTCATCAGCCGCACGTTGTTGACGGCGTTCAGTGATACCTCAATGACCGCACCGGCGCGTAATTCCTTGAGATCGTAGTGTGTAAAGCGGAAGCTTGGCACGGCCATCTTCGAGCCCCCTCATGTTTAGTTGCATGCCATAACGATACGCAGGGATGATTAACGCTTCTTTATCGGCGCGTGAATTCTGTCATTTTTCAACTATAAAAAATAAATCAGATTTATTTTACTGTAAAAAATTAGTATATTCGAAGAAATATAAAATTTATACACTGATAACAGCGTTCTGAGAATTTCGCGCACTTCTGCAAGAGATCCGGGCTGTATTCGTTAAGACTGCCTGAATTATTAATAATGAATTTTTAATAACTATAGTCTCTCCTCATATAAAATTGGGGGACTGTAACGGCATGAAACACATGACCATTTCGATGCGCTTATATGCGCTTGTCGCTTTATTCCTGAGTATCATGGTGGCAGCTCTCACCTTCAGTTTGTTTGGCGGATACCAGGGGATGGAAGAGGAGCGCAAAGCCGGACTTGCATCCATGACCCAGACAGGCGTCGCTATTCTTGATAACTATTACCGCCTGGAGCAAAGCGGGGCGTTGACGCGCGAGGCTGCTCAGCAGCAGGCAAAAGCGACGCTCTCTGCCATGCGTTACGACAATGGCAGCGGATATTTCTGGATCAATGATATGGGTCCGAAAATGGTCATGCACCCGGTCAAGCCGGAACTGAATGGCACAGACCTCTCGGGCAACAAAGATCCGAACGGCAAATTTCTGTTCATGGAGTTTGTCAGCACCGTCAAGGCAAATGGCAAGGGCTTTGTCGATTATTATTGGCCAAAGCCCGGTTCGCCTGATCCCGTCGAGAAGTTTTCCCATGTGGCAGGATTTGCGCCCTGGGGCTGGATTGTCGGCACAGGCGTCTATGTGGACGACCTCAAAGCCGCCTTCTGGGATGAGGCGCTTTGGGTTGGTGGCATCTGTGCAGGCAGCGCCATCCTCGTCATGGGTGCTGCGGCTTTCGTCGTCGGTGGGGTTACCCGGCCCGTCGCATCGCTGAAGGAAAGCATGGCCCGTATCGCCGATGGTGATGGCAACGCCGATGTGTCCTATACTGATCGCCGCAATGAAATCGGCGCTATGGCCAAGACGTTGCTGATCCTGCGCGACTCCGTCAATCAGCGCAGCCAATCCCAGTTACGGGAAGCCGAGCAGCAGCGTGCTCTGGAAGAAGCCCGGATCAATAATGAGAAGATCATCAACGCGACGACCCAGCAGCAATCCCATGCAATGGCCGAACTCGCTCGGGCACTCGAGCGTCTGGCTGGCGGCGATCTGACCGTTCAGGTCAGTGCCATTGGCCAGGAGTATGAAAAGCTGCGGCATGATTTTAACAGCGCGGTTGGCGAGTTGCACAATGTCATCGGCGCCATTGCCCGCACCAGCCATGTCGTCAACGATAGTGCTTCCGATATCAGCCAGGCGACCGGCAATCTTTCCAAGCGCACCGAACAGCAGGCGGCAGCACTGGAAGAGACCGCAGCGGCGCTGGATGAGATCACATCGACCGTTCGCACATCATCTGAACGCGCCAACGAAGCGCGCCAGATGGTGACGGAGACGAAGAGCAGCGCAGACCGTTCCGGCCAGATCGTCCGCAACGCAGTGGATGCGATGAACCGGATCGAAGATTCATCCCAGAAGATCGGCCAGATCATCGGCGTCATCGATGAGATCGCCTTCCAGACCAATCTTCTTGCGCTGAATGCCGGTGTCGAGGCTGCACGCGCGGGCGAGGCCGGTCGGGGCTTTGCCGTTGTTGCGCAGGAGGTGCGTGAGCTTGCGCAGCGTTCCGCCAATGCCGCCAAGCAGATCAAGTCGCTCATCAACAGCTCTGCTGAACATGTGGGCGGCGGTGTCTCGCTCGTTCGTTCCACGGGAGATGCGCTCGACGAAATCATGGTTCTGGTCAACCGCGTTGATGGTCACGTCAACACCATCGCCACCGCTGCCCGTGAGCAGGCGACTGGCCTCCACGAGATCAATGCGTCCGTGAACCACATGGACCAGATGACACAGCAAAATGCGGCGATGGTTGAGGAAACGACGGCTGCCAGCCAGACACTGGCGGAAGAAAGCCAACAGCTCCGTTCGCTTTTGTCGCGCTTTCAGCTTTCCGGCGATGCGGCACGTCAGGGCCTTTCACGCGCTGCCTGATCGTCAAACCCGATACTCTCTTCACGGGCGCTGCTTTGCGGCGCCCGTTTTCGTTGTTTAAGCAAAGCCAAAAAGAACCTCACGCTCGCAAAGAGTTCGTTTACCAAATTTCTTTATGATTTGATTCGATTGCCACTCTTCGTGGCCGCTGAGGGTACGGGTTCTTGTATGGCGTATGTTTCCCTTCCGCGTCGTTTTGTGACGTTGCTGACGATCTCCACGGTGATTGCCTCCTGCTCTGCCGAAGGGCTGGTGCCGCCGGCTGAGGTGGACGGTGCCACACGGGTCAGTTCCATCCGTTCCGCGCAACAGCAGAATTACAGCGCGCCGCCCGCAGCCGGCGTTCCAAGCCAGCCGATGAGCGATGACTTGGCCATGTCTCAACCCATGCCGGAACAGCAACCGTCGCGTGATCCGCTTCTTCAGGCAGGACCGGGGCAGCAATATTCGACGCTCGATTCGCAGCAACAACGCCTTGGTGGTGCTGATGTCGCACCGCAGCCCTCCGCCGACATGGCCGAGGGGCAGGGCGGGGTGAATATGGATGATGGCCTTGGCGTTGCACCCGTGCGCGGTTTGGCGGAAGAGCAGGATATGGAAGTATCCGGCCGATCCAGTCCTGCGACGATGGATCAGATGGACAGCCAGCCGCCCACTGCGCCCCCGCGCCGCCAGACGGCCAGCCAATCGCGTCTTCTGCCGCCACCCGGTGAGGGCCAGCAACGCCAGCCGGTGCAGGATGTGGCAATGCTGATGCCGCAAAACCCGATGCAGGAACGCCGCATGTCTGCTCCACCAGGCATGATGCCACAGGCGGAGGTGTCTTGCCGTTCTGAACTGCGCAGGCTCGGCGTTGCGTTTCGGGATGTGGGACGTGTGTCGGATGGACCGACTTGCGGTATCGATTATCCCATCGAGCTTTCCGGCCTTGCCAGCGGCGTGGCGATCCGTCCTGCGGTGAAACTTAATTGCCAGGTTACGCTTGCCTTTGCCAAATGGGTCAAGTTCGAGCTCGTGCCATCGTCGCGCTTCCGTTATCTCTCCGGCGTGGAGCGCATTACGCCGATGGGTGGCTATTCATGCCGCAAGATGAATTCGCGCTCCAGCAATCCATGGTCCGAGCACGCACGCGGTAACGCCATCGATATCGGCACCATCACCTTGAAAAATGGCAAGGAAATCGATGTCCGTAAAAAGAGCCTGTTTGCCTTCCGGGAAAAGGGTCTTTTGAAAGCGGTTCGCAGTGATAGCTGCAAGTATTTCTCGACAGTGCTTGGCCCCGGCAGCGACCCAAACCACTGGAACCATTTCCACTTCGATCTTCGCACGCGCAAATCCGGCTATCGCCATTGCGACTGAGAATAAACGGCCAACAGCCGGGTTAAATGGAGTATGATTTCGCGGCAGGGATGGTTTTCGCGCAAGCTGGAACCTATATGATATCCAGCAGGATTGTGTTGAAAGATGTCTTATGAACTCCCCCCAAAAGCCAATCGTTTCCATCCAGAACCTGACCAAATCCTACGCCAATGGATTTCAGGCACTCAAGGGCGTTACGCTCGATATTTACAAGGGTGAAATTCTGGCGCTTCTCGGGCCGAACGGCGCGGGCAAGACCACCCTCATTTCCATCATCTGCGGCCTCGTTAACCCCGGCGAGGGCAGGGTGCTGGTGGACGGGCATGATGTCGTCAGCGACTTTCGCAAGACCCGGGCCTTGATCGGCCTTGTGCCGCAGGAATTGACAACGGACCAGTTCGAAACGGTCTGGAACACCGTGAGCTTTTCCCGAGGTCTTCACGGCCAGAAGAAAAACCCTGAACTCATCGAGAGCATTCTCAAATCCCTCTCGCTCTTCGACAAGAAGGACAATATGCTGCGGGAGCTTTCCGGCGGCATGAAGCGGCGTGTGTTGATTGCCAAGGCGCTGGCACATGAGCCACAAATCCTGTTTCTGGATGAGCCGACGGCGGGCGTTGACGTGGCACTGCGCCGCGATATGTGGAAGGTCGTGGAGGGGCTTCGCGCCACCGGGGTCACGATCATTCTGACGACGCACTACATTGAAGAAGCCGAAGAGATTGCCGACCGCGTTGGCGTCATCAGCGGCGGCGAGTTGCTTCTGGTGGAAGACAAGACCGCCTTGATGCAGAAGCTGGGCCGCAAGCAGCTTTCGCTGGAGCTGATCGAGCCACTACAGGCCTTGCCGGAAAGTCTTTCCGGGTTCCAGCTTTCGCTCTCCGAAGACGGAACGTGCCTGACCTACGAATATGAAGGCAATGGCGAGCAAGGCCGCATCGCCGACCTGTTGGCTGCGCTTTCCGCCGCCGGCATTCACTTCAAGGATATTTCGACACGCCAGAGCTCACTGGAAGATATTTTCGTGGCACTGGTGGGAGGTCAAAAATGAATTTCGAAGCCATCAAATCCATCTATCTGTTCGAAATGGCGCGCACGCGGCGCACATTGTTGCAGAGCGTGGTCTCGCCGGTCATTTCCACCTCGCTTTACTTCATCGTCTTCGGCACGGCCATCGGCTCGCGCATTCAGGAAGTCGATGGCGTTTCCTACGGCGCGTTCATCACGCCCGGCCTGATCATGCTGACATTGCTCACGCAGTGCATCAGCAACGGTTCATTTGGCATCTATTTTCCGAAGTTTACCGGCACGATTTACGAGATCCTCTCCGCCCCGGTGGCCATGACGGAAATTCTGGCCGGTTATGTCGGCGCGGCGGCAACCAAGGGGCTGCTGATCGGCACGATCATTCTGATCACCGCCTCATTCTTTGTGGATGTCTCGATCGCGCACCCATTTGTGATGCTGCTCTTCTTCGTGCTCACCGCCATCAGCTTCAGCCTGTTCGGCTTCATCATCGGCATGTGGGCGTCGAATTTCGAGCAGTTGAACCTCATCCCCATGCTGGTCGTTCCGCCGCTGACATTCCTCGGCGGTAGCTTCTATTCCATCAGCATGCTGCCGCCTTTCTGGCAGACGGTCAGTCACTTCAATCCGGTTCTCTATCTCATCAGCGGCTTTCGCTGGAGCTTCTACGAGATATCGGACGTCAATCCGGTCTTGAGCCTTGTCATGATTACCGTCTTTCTGGCGGTCTGCCTGGGCATCATCAGCTGGATGTTCAAGACTGGCTACAAGCTCAGAAACTGATCGTTCAATCGCATATCGAAACGAAAAAAGGCAGCGCGAAGGCTGCCTTTTGCATTGTGTGGACGTTCGAAACCTTAGGCAGGCCGAACGAGAATGTGCTTCTTCTTGCCCAGCGACAGCTTAATGACGCCATCTGCCATGATTTCGCCAGCGCCGATGACCTGACGCTCGTCCGACATGCTCTGGTCGTTGATCTTGACCGCACCGCCCTGAACATGGCGACGAGCTTCGCCGTTGGAGGTGGCAAGGCCAGCCCGCACGATCAGAGACAGCAGGCCAAGACCGGCCTCAAGCTCGGCCCTTGGCACCTCGATGGAGGGCAGATTGTCGGCCAACGCGCCTTCTTCGAAGGTCTTGCGGGCGGTTTCGGCAGCCTGCTCGGCATTCTCACGGCCATGCAGCATCGCGGTGATTTCGGTCGCAAGGATCTTCTTCACCTCGTTGATTTCAGAGCCGCCGAGCGCCGAAAGGCGTGCAATCTCGTCCATGGGCAGCGTGGTGTAGAGCTTCAGGAAGCGCGAAACATCCGCATCTTCCGTGTTGCGCCAGTACTGCCAGAAATCATAGGCCGAGAGCATATCCGGGTTCAGCCACACGGCACCATTCATGGACTTGCCCATCTTGGCACCAGACGAGGTGGTCAGAAGTGGCGAGGTGAGCGCGTAAAGCTGCGGCGTGCCCATGCGGTGGCCGAGGTCGATGCCGTTGATGATGTTGCCCCACTGGTCCGAGCCGCCCATCTGCAAACGGCAGCCAGTGCGCTTGTTCAGTTCCACGAAGTCGTAGGCCTGAAGGATCATGTAGTTGAATTCGAGGAAGGACAGCGATTGCTCGCGATCCAGACGCGTCTTGACGCTCTCGAAGGACAGCATGCGGTTGACCGAGAAGTGACGGCCGACATCGCGCAGGAACTCGAGGTAGTTGATATCCCGCAGCCAGTCGCCATTGTTGATCATCATAGCAGGCGTGGTCACACGGTCGTAATCGAGGTAATTCGAGAATACGCGCTTGATGGAGGCAATGTTGCTTTCGATCGTATCGACCGTCATCAACTGCCGCGCCTCATCCTTGAAGGAGGGGTCGCCGACCATGCCGGTGCCGCCACCCATGAGGGAAATTGGCTGGTGGCCTGTCTTCTGCATCCAGTGCAGCATCATGATCTGGATCAGACCGCCAGCGTGGAGGCTGGGCGCGGTCGGGTCAAAGCCGATATAGGCAGTCACGGTTTCCTTGGCAAAGAGTTCATCGAGACCTGCCTCATCGGAGACCTGGTGAATGAAGCCGCGCTCATCAAGCGTGCGGAGGAAATCGGACTTGAACCTGGACATAACCTTTTTCTTTCTGGTTGGGTCTATTGCATCACCGAAAAGCCGGTGAATGCCGCGCCATTAGCATTGTTTTTTGATAAATGCACCCGTTTGCGCCATGAATATCGGCAATCGGTAACGAGATGATTCCATCAGGCAGGAGAAGCGGCATGGGCGAGGTCAAAACAGCGATAGGGCTGATGAGCGGCACGTCCATGGATGGCATCGATATCGCATTGCTGCGCACCGATGGCGACAGCGTCGTCCGGCACGGCCCCAGCGGCTATTTTCCCTATGACGCCACACTGCGCGCCACATGGCAGAAGGCGCTCGTTACGGCAAAAGCGATCGTTAAGCGCAACGAGCGGCCGCAGGATTTGGGTGAGGCGGAGCGAATGCTGACGCTTGCCCATGCAGCAACGGTCAAATCCTTCCTCTCGCGTCATGGCCTAAGCGCCGATGCGATTGGTGTCATCGGCTTTCACGGACAGACCGTGCTGCACCGCCCGGATGATGCGCTGACGGTGCAGATTGGTGATGGTCCTCTGCTGGCTGAGGAAACCGCCATCGATGTGGTCTATGACATGCGTGCCAATGACATGGTCCATGGCGGGCAGGGCGCGCCGCTCATTCCGGTCTATCACGCAGCACTTGCGGCTAATCTGCCGACGCAGTTTGATACGCCTGCGGTGTTTGTTAATATCGGCGGCATTTCGAACCTGACCTATATCGGCAAAAGCGGCGAACTGGCAGCCTTCGATAGCGGCCCGGGCAATATGCTGATTGACCAGTGGATCGAAGCGCATACCGGCAAGGCCTATGACAAGGGTGGCGCAACGGCGGCGCGGGGTGCTGTCGTTCCTTCGCTTGTTGCGCGATATATGGAAAGCCCGTTCTTTTCGGCCAATATCCGGCGTTCGCTGGATCGGTCAGATTTTACGCCGCCCGCAAAGGGTGAGGTTTCGCTGGAAGACGGCGCGCGGACATTGGCGCATCTAACCGGCGCGGCTATCCTCAAATCTGCAAGCTATCTGCCGCAGGCGGCCAAGACATACGTTATCTGTGGCGGCGGTCGGCTGAACCCCGTCATCATGGCCGAATTTTCTGAGCAGGCAGCGAAGCTCGGCGCAAAGGTGATCGCGGCGGAGGAAGCGGGCTTTGATGGTGGTGCGATGGAGGCGGAGGCCTGGGCCTATCTGGCCGTTCGGTCGCTCAGAGGCTTGCCGCTGACATATCCCGGGACCACGGGGGTGGGGGAGCCGGTGACGGGTGGGGTTTTGGCGAAAGCGTCGCGCACCACTTAATAAGTCTGTCATGCTCGGGCTTGTCCCGAGCATCTGCACCGTCAAAATTTTGGAAGCGGGGTCGATCCTCGGGACAAGCCCGAGGATGACGAAAGAGAATTATCTCAACGAATCCGCTTCGCCGCTGGCTCCGGCACCAGTTCGCCGTTGAGGCGACGGTCCAGATAGTCTTCGCATTCGCCCATCAGCGTATCCACTTGGCCATTGAAGAAGTGGTTGGCGCCGGGAACGGTGCGGTGGGTGATGAGGATGCCCTTTTGCGTCTTCAGCTTTTCGACAAGAACATTGACGTCCTTTTCCGGCGCAACCTTATCCGCATCACCATTGATGATGAGGCCCGATGACGGGCAGGGTGCGAGGAAGGAGAAGTCGTAGGTGTTGGGCTGTGGAGCAATGGACATGAAGCCTTCGATCTCTGGCCGGCGCATCAGAAGCTGCATGCCGATCCAGGCGCCGAAGGAGTAACCGGCCACCCAACAGCTCTTTGAGTCCGGATGCAGGCTCTGCACCCAGTCCAGTGCCGATGCGGCATCCGAGAGTTCGCCAGCGCCGTGGTCAAACTCGCCCTGGCTGCGACCGATGGAGCGGAAATTGAAGCGCAATGTGGTGAAGCCACGCTTCTGGAACAGGTAGAACAGCTGATAAACGATCTGGTTGTTCATCGTGCCACCAAACTGCGGGTGTGGGTGCAGGATGATGGCAATCGGTGCGCTTTTTTCCTTGGATGGCTGGTAACGGCCTTCGAGGCGACCTGCAGGGCCGTTAAAAATGACTTCGGGCATTTGTACTCCGGTCGTGTTTTTCTGTTTCTGAACCTTTTCCATACGCAAGAAGACTTGACGCGGATGGTCAGCTTTTCTAAAACCTAGTTTAGAACTATTCGAAACTTCGTGTGCGGTTTGCACTGTTGGACGTGTCATAAGGCAAGCACGACGGAAATTTCAAGAAAAATGCGCTTTGGCGCATCAATCATAGGTTAGACAGAGCAGTTTCCCCATGAGCACGACAACGCGCACATATCTGGACTGGAACGCGACAGCGCCCTTGCTGCCCGCCGTCCGGGATGCGCTTGTCTCAGCGCTCGATCTTTCCGGTAACCCGTCTTCCGTTCACGGGGAGGGTCGTGCGGTTCGCGCAGCTGTTGAAGCGGCGCGCCGGGACGTGGCAACACTCGTCGGAGCCCAGGCTTCGCATGTGGTTTTCACCAGTGGTGCGACGGAAGCGTCCAATCTGGTTCTGTCGCCAGTTTTCAAGATGGGGCGTGCACCGCTTTCCATCAGTCATCTCTATGTTTCGGCAATCGAGCATCCCGCCATTCGCGAAGGTGGGCGATTCGATAAGGCTGATGTTACCGAACTGGCCGTGACGCCCGATGGTGTGATCGACCTGGCTGCGCTTGAGGCCGCGCTGGCATCTCATGACAAGGCCAGTGGCATGGCGATGGTTGCGCTGATGCTTGTGAATAACGAGACCGGCATTATTCAGCCCATCGCGGAAGCCGCGCAGCTGGTGCATGCGGCTGGCGGATTGCTGGTGGTTGATGCGGTTCAGGCGGTTGGCCGAATCCCGGTCGATATTGAAGCGTTGGGCGCGGATTTTCTCATCGTCTCTTCCCATAAGATTGGCGGCCCCAAGGGCATGGGCGCGCTGATTTCAAGGGGTGAGGTTATGATGCCGAAGCCTTTGATCCATGGTGGTGGCCAGGAAAAAGGTCATCGCTCCGGCACGGAAAACACATCTGCCATCATCGGCTTCGGAACGGCAGCCGTTGAGGCGCTGCGGATTGTGGACACGGATGTGCCGCGCTTGGGTGCATTGCGCGCCATGCTGGAAGATGCGATGCGCGCGGCAGCACCGGATGTGATCATTCATGGCGCAGAGGCGGCGCGGGTTTGCAACACCACATTCTTTACCCTGCCGGGCCTTAAATCCGAGACCGGACAGATCGCTTTCGATATTGAAGGCATTGCGCTTTCGGCTGGTGCTGCCTGCTCGTCTGGCAAGGTGGGCGAAAGCCATGTTTTGACGGCCATGGGGCGCGATCCAAAGCTGGGCGCTCTCCGTATTTCTTTGGGAGTGGCATCGACCCAGGATGACGTTGAGAAGGCAATTGCCGCTTTCGCGAAGATATCCGGGCGACGAAAGCTGTCCGTACAGGCGGCGTAGAGCCAAAACAATTGCGGAAAAGCAATTTTTCGCTTGCTGGAGAGTGTGAAAAGCGCGATCCGAACACTAAATAAGGCATAGCAAAGAAAGTTATGCTCGACACGAATGAAGGCGGGTCATCCGTCTTGATACGTTGACAAGCCACCGGACCTTGGATCCGGCGAGATTGGAGAACGAATATGGCTGCGGTTCAGGAAACGATCGATCAGGTCCGCCAGATCGATGTGGACCAGTATAAATACGGTTTTGAAACCGAAATCGAAGTGGACAAGGCCCCGAAAGGCCTTTCCGAAGAGGTTATCCGTTTCATTTCCGCCAAGAAGGAAGAGCCGGAATGGATGCTTGCTTGGCGTCTTGAGGCTTACCAGCGTTGGCTGACGATGGAAGAGCCCACATGGGCTCGCGTCAATTACCCGAAGATCGATTTCAACGATCTCTATTATTACGCGGCGCCGAAGAGCACGCCGGGCCCTAAGTCGCTTGAGGACGTCGATCCCGAGCTGTTGAAGGTTTACGAGAAGCTCGGCATTCCGCTGATGGAACAGGAAATTCTGGCCGGCGTTGAAAACCGCCGCGTGGCCGTGGATGCCGTGTTCGACAGCGTATCGGTCGTGACCACCTTCAAGAAAGAGCTGATGAAGGCCGGCGTGATTTTCATGTCGATCTCGGAAGCCATTCGCGAATATCCTGACCTGATCAAAAAATACATCGGCTCGGTCGTTCCGACGACGGACAATTATTACGCGACGCTGAACTCCGCCGTCTTCACGGATGGCTCTTTCGTGTTCGTGCCGAAGGGTGTTCGTTGCCCGATGGAACTGTCCACCTATTTCCGCATCAACGAGAAGAACACGGGCCAGTTCGAGCGCACACTGATTATTGCGGAAGAGGGCGCTTACGTGTCCTATCTCGAAGGCTGCACAGCACCGCAGCGCGACGAGAACCAGCTTCATGCTGCCGTGGTCGAGCTTGTGGCTCTGGATGATGCCGAAATCAAATATTCGACGGTCCAGAACTGGTATCCGGGCGATAAGGACGGCAAGGGCGGCATCTACAACTTCGTGACCAAGCGCGGCGATTGCCGTGGCCACCGTTCGAAGATCTCGTGGACGCAGGTCGAAACCGGCTCTGCCATCACCTGGAAATACCCATCCTGCATTCTGCGCGGTGATGACAGCCGTGGTGAGTTCTATTCGATTGCGGTGTCCAACGGTCACCAGCAGATCGATAGCGGCACCAAGATGATCCACCTCGGCAAGAACACGTCGAGCCGCATCATCGCCAAGGGCATCGCTGCCGGCTTCTCGGAAAACGTCTATCGCGGCCAGGTTTCGGCTCACCGCAAGGCAACGAACACGCGCAACTTCACGCAGTGCGACAGCTTGCTGATCGGCGACAAGTGCGGCGCGCACACCGTGCCTTACATCGAAGCGAAGAACTCGTCCTGCCAGTTCGAGCATGAAGCGACCACGTCCAAGATTTCCGAGGACCAGCTGTTCTATTGCCTGCAGCGCGGCATTCCAGAGGAGTCAGCCATCGCGCTGATCGTCAACGGCTTCGTGAAGGACGTGATCCAGCAGCTCCCGATGGAATTTGCGGTTGAAGCGCAGAAGCTGATCGGAATTTCGCTGGAAGGTAGCGTGGGCTGATTTTGTCGTCATCCTCGGGCTTGTCCCGAGGATCTGTTGACGAAGCACATAGGATTGACCGTTTGATCCTCGGGACCAGCCCCGGGGATGACGGATGTGAGAATTGAGACCGGCCTTTAACAGGGCTTACGAGGCGGCCTTTGAAACCGCTGTACGGATAGGAAACAAACATGCTTGAAATCATCGACCTGCACGCAAAGATCGCCGATACCGACACGCAGATCATCAAGGGCTTGAACCTGAAGGTTGCTGCTGGCGAAGTGGCGGCCATCATGGGGCCGAATGGCTCGGGCAAGTCCACGCTGTCCTACATTCTGTCGGGCCGTGAAGATTATGAAGTCACTTCCGGTGACATCCTTTATAACGGCGAAAGCATTCTGGAACTGGACGCTGCCGAGCGTGCGGCCAAGGGCATCTTTCTTGCCTTCCAGTACCCTGTCGAAATTCCCGGCGTTGCCACCATGCAGTTCCTGAAGGTTGCCATGAACGAGCAGCGCAAGGCACGTGGCGAAGCTGAGCTGACGACACCTGACTTCATCAAGAAGGTGAAGGAAGCTGCGGGCGATCTGAAGATCGACATGGACATGCTGAAGCGTCCGCTGAACGTCGGTTTCTCCGGTGGTGAAAAGAAGCGCGCTGAAATTCTGCAGATGGCTTTGCTTGAGCCAAAGCTTTGCGTTCTCGATGAGACAGACTCTGGTCTCGATATCGACGCGCTGAAGATCGTGGCCGATGGCGTCAACGCGCTGAAGTCTCCTGACCGTGCAACGATCGTCATCACCCACTATCAGCGCCTGCTGGATTACATCGTCCCGGATAGCGTTCACGTTCTCTACAAGGGCAAGATCATCCGGTCCGGCGACAAGAGCCTTGCTCTTGATCTGGAATCCAACGGTTATGCCGACATCATCGGTGAAGCAGCCTGATTGGCTGAGGAGAGCGATGTCATGAATATGCAAACAACAAACCGGCAGACGCCAGCGGAAACCGCGCTGATCGAAGCCTTTACCGCCAAGTTCAGCGCGCTTCCCGGTGATGGAAACGTCGTGGCCGCACGCGATGTGCTGTTTGACGATCTGAAGACCGGCGGCTTGCCGACGCGTCGGGTTGAGGCCTGGCACTATACGGACCTGAAAACACTGCTGCGCGGCATTCCCGAAGACGCTCCGGCACCTTTGATCGAAAAGGCTGCAGCACTCGTTGAAGGCTCGCACATTGCCTATGTGTTGCAGGGCAAGGCAGCCGATTCCGAGATCGAAGGTTTCAAGGTCGGAAACTACGCGGAAAGCCTGAGCGATGGCACGGCTGCTGCTGCACTCGTTGCGGCCAGCAAGGATGACGCGATTGGCCGCATCAATGGCAGCTTCGTGCGCGATGGCCTTTCGGTCGTCGTTCCCGACGATGCCATCTTGGTCAATCCGTTGGAGCTTCACGTCGCTCATGGCGCCGGGCAGGTCCATAGCCGTTTTCCGGTCCGTTTTGGCAAGGGCTCCAAGGCAACCGTCATCGAGCATCACCTGTCGGTGACATCGGATGCCGCATTCGTGTCTTCGGTCAGCGAGATCGAGGTTCAGGACGGCGCTGAGGCCACATACGTGCTGTTGCAGCGCCAAGGCGCTGCCGATACGCATCTTGGCCAGTTGCGCATTGTGATGGGTGCAGATGCCAAGCTTGCGCTGTTTGTCATCAATGCCGGTGGTAAGCTGGTTCGCCAGGAACTGCGTGTCGATGTTGAGGGTGAGGGCTCCGAGCTTTCCATTCGCGGCGTCAACCTGCTGGGTGGCGAGACCCATACTGACGTGACCATGGTTCTGGGCCACAATGTACCGAACACCAGCTCGACTGAGGTGTTCCGCAATGTGGTGTTTGATCGCGCCAAGGGCATTTTCCAGGGCATGATCCGGGTTGCCCCGGATGCGCAGAAAACCGATGCCAAGATGGCCTGCAACACGTTGCTGATGTCTGATGATGGCGAGTTTTCGGCCAAGCCGGAACTTGAAATCTTTGCAGACGACGTTCAGTGCGGCCATGGTGCGACCGTTGCCGATATCAGCGACACCCATCTCTATTATCTGATGGCGCGTGGCGTTCCACGGGCGAGAGCACGGGCCATGCTGGTCAACGCTTTCGTTGATGAGATCGTCGAAGAGCTTGAAGACGAAAACCTCGTAGCGGCGCTGGAAGAGATCATCGCCAACTGGCTGGAACAACATGCCTGATCGCGAACGCGCCGCAGTGGCCGCCCCTTATGACGTCGAAGCCGTGCGGAAGGATTTTCCGATCCTTTCGCGCGAGGTCTATGGCAAGCCGCTGGTCTATCTGGACAACGGCGCGTCCGCACAAAAGCCGCAGTTGGTGATTGATGCCATCTCGCACGCTTACGCCAATGAATACGCGAACGTCCATCGCGGCCTGCATTTTCTCTCCAATGCGGCCACGGATGCTTATGAAGCGTCGCGCGAAAAGGTTCGCCGCTTCCTGAATGCTGGATCGGTGGACGAGATCGTGTTCACCAAATCCTCGACCGAGGCCATCAACACGGTCGCCTATGGTTATGGAATGCCCAAGATCGGGGAGGGCGACGAGATCGTGCTTTCGATCATGGAGCACCATTCCAACATTGTTCCGTGGCACTTCATCCGGGAACGGCAGGGTGCAAAGCTCGTCTGGGTGCCGGTTGACGATGATGGCGCGTTCCACATCGAAGACTTCGAAAAGAGCCTGACCGAAAAGACCAAGCTGGTTGCCATTACCCATATGTCGAACGCCTTGGGCACTGTCGTTCCCGTCAAGGAAATCTGCCGCATCGCGCATGAGCGCGGCATTCCCGTGCTGGTCGATGGTAGTCAAGGTGCGGTTCACATGCCGGTCGATGTCCGCGATATCGATTGCGACTGGTATGTGATGACCGGCCACAAGCTTTACGGCCCATCCGGTATCGGCGTGCTCTATGGTAAGGCTGACCGTTTGAAGGAGATGATCCCGTTTCAGGGCGGTGGGGAGATGATCCTCGACGTCGGTGAAGACGTGATCACCTACAATGAGCCACCACATCGTTTCGAGGCAGGTACACCGCCCATCGTCCAGGCCATCGGTCTTGGTTATGCGCTGGATTATATGGAAGGCGTAGGACGTGCTGCAATTGCTGCTCATGAGGCCGATCTTGCTGCCTATGCGGCTGAAAGACTGCGCGATATCAACTCTTTGCGCATCATCGGCAATGCACCGGGCAAGGGCGGGATTTTCTCGTTCGAGCTTGAAGGCATTCACGCCCATGACGTCTCGATGGTCATCGACAGGCGAGGTGTGGCGGTTCGTGCCGGCACCCATTGCGCCATGCCGCTCTTGAAACGCTTCGGCGTGACCTCCACATGCCGTGCATCGTTCGGCCTTTACAATACGCGCGCGGAGGTGGACGCCTTAGCCGAAGCCCTCGAATACGCCCGCAATTTTTTCGCCTGAGGATCAGGACCATGACAACTGAAACAACAGAGCAGACCCCCGCCGTGATAGACGCACCCGCCAAGGTGTCCTCCATCGCGCCGGACGAGTTGGCGCGCATCAGCGATGATGTGATTGCGGCTCTGAAGACCGTTTATGACCCGGAAATTCCGGCGGATATTTTCGAACTGGGTCTTATCTACAAGATCGACGTCGAAGATGACCGTATGGTCAAGATTATGATGACGCTGACCGCGCCGGGTTGCCCTGTTGCGGGTGAAATGCCGGGCTGGGTGGAAAACGCCGTGGGAGCCGTTGAAGGCGTATCAGGTGTGACGGTTGAAATGACCTTCGATCCGCCATGGACACCGGACCGCATGTCTGAAGAAGCGCAGGTCGCAGTCGGCTGGTACTGATCCGGCACTTGATACCGACGGCTTATGAGACTAGATTCAATTCCATGAAAGCATCGGGCCTTGAACCCGATTGTTGAAGGAGAATGGGCCTATGGGCTTTGCAGTAATGACGATGACCGAGGCTGCGGCCTTGCGGGTCAAGGCAATTGTCGAAAATTCCGGTCCTGACGCCAAGGGCCTTCGTGTGGGCATCAAAAAGGGTGGCTGCGCGGGCATGGAATACACCATCGACCTCGTAACGGAGCCATCCGCCAAGGATGATTTCATCGAATTTCAGGATGCGAAAGTCTGGATCGAGCCATCCGCCGTGCTTTATTTGCTCGGTACTCAGATGGATTTCGAATCGACCAAGATGCGTTCGGGCTTTGCGTTCACCAATCCCAACCAGACATCGGCCTGCGGCTGTGGTGAATCGGTTGAGTTGAAGCCTGCCGATCTGGCAGCACTTGCCAAGCAGCGCCAGGAATCAGTCGGCGCTTGAAGCCGCATTTTTTGCTGCTTGAGCGTGTCACACGTCTCATTTCCAGAAACGTGGTTAGATCCTCGGGACAAGCCCGAGGATGACGGTGGTGCAGGTGTTTGGCGAAGAGATCGTCCCCTGCCTGTTTTAAACAGCTTCCCGCACAGCAATCTCTGCCATGGTCAGTGCGGCTTCCCGTGTTTTTGCAGCAGCGATGAATCGGCCGTTGTGACAGAAGGTGGCACCCTCAACGCCGGATGCCGTTTCCAGCTCGCCGTTCGTCAAACCGGCCCATGAGGCGGGAAGATCGGCGCGCAGTTCAAAACCCTCATCGGCACGACGGATACCGGTCACACACCAGTCCTTGTCACGGGGATGGACGACGAAGAGAAGGTGATCGGCGCCCGCTTTCACCACTGCCGGGCGGAATGGCATGCCGATGGGAAGTTCCAGAACGCGGTTTTCACCTGTTTTAGCAATGGCGTCCAGCACCAGCGTTTCAGCACGAAGTTTAGCGGCCTTCTTGCCAATGCTTGCTTCAACGAAGCTGCGAGCAATCGAAAGCGCGGCGTGGAATGCCAGATCGTCGGCCTCGGGGTCGGTGTTGTCGAAATTTGGTTTCAGGGTTTCGAGCAGCACCGGCAATGTCAGGCCAGCCAGCGACCCCGCGGTCGCTGGGCTCAGCGCACCATTGTCCATGAGGTCGATAGGCAGAACGAAGCCCGCGTCAAATGATGCGTGGATGGTCTCGATATGCGCTTCCGGTATGCCGGACGCGGCAAGGTAAAGATGCCCGTAATGTTTCCAGATCAGGCCGAATGAGCTGTAGGGCTGGCCATCTTCGCGAAGAGGCGCGCCACGCTGGTGGTGGTCGAAAATGCGCGTCTGCGCATCATAGGCACCGCCGACGTCGTAGATAATCCGGTCTTCGGCTGGCGTGATCCATTCCGGCGCGCGGCTGCGGACGATTTTCGCCTGCGGAAACAGCCGTGTGAGGACAACGCTTGAGAGCAATTCATCAGCATGAAAGCCACCCGAATGGGTAACGAGAAAATCCACGAGCATGGGTCGGCCTATCGATTGAAAAGAGATTAATTTTCCGATCAGATACCGTTTGTCCGCCAGCCCCGCAATACGCCATTAGGAGATTGCGGTGATTTCAAGCTCCTGATCGCCAACATACACAGGGTCTCCCACCGCTTTGCCCAGCAAGGCGCGGGCAACGGGAGATACGTGTGAGATCGAACCGACCTTGGGGTCGGCTTCGTCTTCGCCAACGATGCGGTAAGTCTGCACCCGCCCGTCATCGCGCTCAAAGGTGACCGTGCTACCAAAGGCAACGACGTCGTTGGTTTCAGGCTCCGGCATGGGCTGTGCCGTGTGAAGGCGCTCGGAAAAATAGCGCAGATCGCGCATGTGCGGACCAGCCACGCGGCGGCGCTCATTGATATCTTCAATGGCATTTGCTTCGTCAAAAGCCTTGCGCGCCTCTTCCACCTGCCGGTGCAGCGCTTTCAAACCCTCTTCGGTTACCAGGTTGGGATGCGTTGAAACGGGACGATCCGGCAGCTGCGTTTCGGCAGCCGTTTCAGCACTCTCTTCTTTGACAAACGCGACGCTCACTTGCAAAACTCCTTCGATCAACTCTCCTCTATATGGAGATTGGCCGGAGAATGACAACCAGCGGCATCATTCGTGCCGCAGCGCCTCTATGGGGCTGAGGCTTGCTGCCCGCCGTGCCGGGAAGTAACCGAAGACGACCCCGATGGCTGCCGAAAAGCCAAAGGCAAGCGCGATAATGGCAGGGCTGGTGACGAAGGGAACGCCGAGAAAACTGACGACGGTGTAGGCAAGACCAAGGCCTGTGAGAATACCGGCGACGCCGCCGAAGGCAGACAGCATGACCGCTTCCACCAGAAACTGGGTCAAAACCTGCTTTTCCAGTGCGCCGATAGCAAGGCGAATGCCGATTTCGCGCGTTCGTTCCGTCACGGAAACCAGCATGATGTTCATGATGCCGATGCCGCCAACAAGCAGGCTGACAGCGGCGACCGCGCCGAGAAGACCCGTCAACAGCGTCGTCGTGCCGGTCATTGCGGAGGCGATCTGCGCCATGTCGTTCACCGTGAAGTCGTCATCCCGGCCAATCGCTATCCGGCGGCGCTCGCGCAGCAGGTTTTCGATGTCTGATTGCACCTTGGCCGTTGAGACGCCGTCCTGCGCGGATACCATGACGCTGGAAATGGTGGTGGTGCCACCGATGCGCCGTTGATGGATTTTCAGCGGCATGATGATCGTGTCGTCTTGATCGTCGCCCAGACCCGACTGCCCCTTGCGGGCAAGCACGCCGATGACGGGGCAGGAGATATTGCTGACCCTGATCGTCTGGCCCACCGGGTTGGCTGAGCCGAACAGTTCCTGACGCACGGTTTCACCCATGATACAGCCAATCTGGCCACCACGATCTTCCGCGGGCAGAAAGTCCCGGCCCAGTGCCAGTGTCCAGTCTTGCGTCACGAGATAATCATTCGTGGTGCCGACAACGCTGGTGGCGTGGTTTTTGCCTCCGTAAATGACCGTCGCAGCCGAGCTGCGGTTGACTGGTGCGACAGCTCTGATGCCGCTGAGCTGGTCCCGCATGGCAACGATGTCATGATCGTTGAAGCGCTTGGCCTCGGTGCTGGCGCGGCCGGGCCCGAACTGGCCGGGGCGCACGAAAAGCATGTTCGTGCCAAGGCGCGAGAGTTCGGATTTCACCTGCGCCGTCGTGCCGTTGCCAATCGTGACCATGGCAATGACCGCAGCCACGCCGATGACAACGCCAAGCACGGTGAGAAACGAGCGCAAGATGTTGCGGCTGATGGCGCGTAGCGCAAGGCGTGCGGTTTCAAGAAACATCAAGAGCCTCCTGCCGTTCGGTGGCGCTATCGGATGCCAGCGTCCCATCCACGAAGCGCAGCAACCGATTGGCATAGGCCGCGATGTCTTCTTCGTGCGTGACCATGACGACGGTGATGCCCTTGTCGCGGTTGAGGGAGGTGATCAGCTCCATGATTTCGGTGCTGGTTTTCGTGTCGAGATTGCCGGTCGGTTCATCGGCCAGGAGAAGGGCAGGGCGGGTCACGATCGCGCGCGCAATGGCAACGCGCTGTTGCTGGCCACCGGAAAGCTCCTGCGTGGTGTGATGTTCACGACCAGCGAGGCCGACCTGCGCCAATGCCTCCATAGCGCGGGGGCGTCGCTCGGCTGCTTTCATACCACGATAGATCAGGGGCAGTTCCACATTCTCGACGGCGGATGTGCGCGGCAAGAGGTTGAAGCCCTGGAAGACGAAGCCCAGCATGTGTCGCCGCAGCAGCGTCAACTGTTCGCTTTCAAACCCACTCGTCGGCACGCCCTGAAACAGATATTCCCCGGCACTTGGCGTATCGAGACAGCCGATGATGTTCATCGATGTCGATTTGCCGGAGCCTGATGGCCCCATGATGGCGACAAATTCGCGTTCGCGAATCGACAGGTTGACGCCATCGAGAGCCCGGATCGTCGCCTCGCCAACACCATATTGTTTGACGACATTTCGAAATTCGATGAGGGGACTTTCCGTCATGGTCATCTCACCTCAACTGCTGCGTTGGGTTGCGTCGGTGATGACCTGATCATCTGGCTTGATGTCGCCGGATTTGATGGCCGTAAACTGGCCATCTGTCGCGCCAGTCTCAACAGGCACAGAAACCGGCGCGTTGTTGCGCAACACCCATACGCTGCGTTTCGTCGTTTCTTCAGCCCCATTGCCGCCGCGCTGGCGCCCCATGCGGGGAGGGCGGAAAAGCCCCATCATGCCGCCGCCACGCGAGGCCGATTCGCGCGGTGGTGTATATCGAAGAGCAGCGTTGGGAATGAGGATGGCATCCTTGACCTGTTCCACCACAATATTGGCAGTTGCCGTCATGCCTGGGCGCAAAAGCAGCTCTGCGTTATCGACCGTCAATATGCCTTTGTACGTAACGACGTTGGAAACGGTTTCCGAGGCAAAGCGCACAGTTTGTATCTTCGCCGGGAAGCTTCGCTCGGGATAGGCGTCCACATTGAAAGTCGCGGTCTGCCCAGTCTGCACCTTGCCGACATCTGCCTCATCGATAGCCACCTGAAGCTCCATCTGTCGCAGGTCGCCCGCAATGGTGAACAGAACGGGCGCGTTCAGCGAAGATGCCACTGTGGCACCGGGGTCCACATCGCGCGTCAGCACCACGCCGTTGATGGGTGAGACGATTTTCGCCTTGCCGAGATTGAGTTCCGCAAGCCGCAGATCTGCCTCAGCCGAAAGAACCGATGCGCTGTTGACCTCAAGCGTGGCGGCGGCTGCGTCATAGGTGAACTGTGCGACTTCAAGGTCCTGCTGGCTGGAAACACGGCTCTGCACTAGCGATCGCAGCCGGTCCATTGAGGATTTCGCAGAGCCCAGATCGGCCTTTGCCTTCAGGACGCTGGCCTTGGCGGAGGAGAGCTTGGCGCGCGCGCTTTGCACATCGGCTTCCAGTTTGTTCGTATCCAGCTCCGCCAGAATAGCGCCCGACTTCACCTCGCTGTTATAGGTCACGTTGACCTTGCGGATGGTGCCGGAAAGCTCGCTGGATATGTCCACCTGATCGGTGGGCTGAACGGATCCTGTGGAGGTCACGATAACCGCCAGATCACCTTTCTTGGCGTCCAGCGTTGTGTAGGTATAGGCGACACTGGCGCCGCCAGCGACATAATAATAACCCCCGGCACCCGCCAGCACCAACAGCGCAACCGTTATATAAAGTGCGCGGCGTGACTTTTTCTTGCCGGTCCGTGACGTGCTGAGAATGTCCCTCAGGTCCGGCTGGGGTGCTGCGGTATTTTTGCTTTTGCCAGCGTCATCGGGCGTGGTCATGTGGGGTACCTGCAAGACTTGGCCGAGTTCCAGCGATTTCCAAGGGCGATGCCTGAGAACAATGTCGCATATGATGTCGGCGATACGATTTCCATTGATGGGAAGTCGCACAGCTTTAAGGCAGGAGGAAGTGAAATCTTGGTAATGAAGCTGCGCAACCCCCGGTTCGCAGCGTGACGCGGAACACAATTCCGGCACTTTATCCCATTCGCATATGTCGCGAAACGGAAAGCCGGGCGATGGTATCGCCCGGCTTCTTGTCGGTTATCAGAATTCAGACCACTCCGGCTCATGCTTGACGGCAGCCGCGCCGCCGCCAAATGCGCTGGCCAGCTTGCGGCCGAGGCTGCGGGCAGGCGAGGGCGCAGGTGTCGAGGCTTTGCTCGCCACACGTGGCTTTGTGGCAGTAACGGGGGGGCGCTGTGCAATGCCGGATTCACCAAGACGGAATTGGCCGAGCATTTCCGTCAGGCTCTTGGCTTCCTGTGCAAGCGCGTGGCTGGCAGCTGTCGATTCTTCCACCATGGCCGCATTCTGCTGCGTACCCTGGTCCATCGTGTTCACGGCCGTGTTGATTTCCTGAAGACCCAGCGACTGTTCACGGGAGGCTTCGGCAATCGCGTGGACGTGCTTGTTGATTTCCTGCACTTCCGCAGCAATCGTTTCCAGAGACTTGCCGGTTTCACCAACCAAGTTGACGCCGGTGCGCACCTGTTCACCCGATGTGTTGATCAGCGCCTTGATTTCTTTGGCTGCATTTGCAGAGCGGGACGCCAATTCACGGACTTCCTGAGCAACGACGGCAAAGCCCTTGCCCGCGTCACCGGCACGTGCGGCCTCGACGCCCGCGTTGAGTGCGAGAAGGTTGGTCTGAAACGCGATATCATCGATGACGCCAATGATGTTTGCGATCTCTTTCGAGGACGTTTCGATCTGGTTCATCGCCTGGATGGCATTGCGAACGATCTTGCTGGAGTTTTCGGCGCCGTCGCGGGTGCGGACAACCAGTTTGCTGGCCTCATCGGCGCGCTTTGCCGCGTCCTTCACCGTCGTAGTGATTTCTTCCAGCGCGGCTGCGGTCTCCTCGACTGATGCAGCCTGCTGCTCCGTGCGGCGGGAAAGATTGTCTGCCGAGCCAAGAAGCTCGTTTGCACCGGCGCTGATGGCATGCGCGTTGCCGCCAACCGTATTCATCGCGGCATTCAGCTTTGCGATGGAGCTGTTGAAGTTGCGGCGCAGTCCATCCAGATGCGGAACGAATTCATTTTCGATGCGGAATGCCAGATCACCATCGGCCAGACGACCAAGGGCTGTTTCCAGTTCGGTAACAGCGAGCTGCAGTTCCTGCGATTCGCGGGCCTTCTGGCTGTCTCTTTCGGCACGCTCTGCTTCGGTTGCGAACTGTGCTTCATCGGCCTGTTGAGAAAGCTTGGCGCGCTCAATGGCATTGTCGCGGAATACAGCGACGGTTTTTGCCATCTCGCCGATCTCATCCTTGCGCGACGTTCCAACAACATCGACGGCAGTTTCGCCATTGGCAAGGCTCGTCATGCGTTCACGCAGGCGCGCCATCGGGGTCGTGATTCCGGCATTCGTGACGTAAACCGCCAGCGCAAATGCAACCAGCACGCCAATGCTGAGGCAGATGATGCTCCATTTGATGGTCGATTCGACGGATGCAGACATCCGGTCACCGCCAGAGGTCAGAATTTCCATCATGGCCGTGTTGTTGCCGCCAGTTTCGGCGGAAAGCTGCTTCATCAGCGAGTCGTTTTCTTTTAGAATAGCTGGAATTTCGGAGCGGTTGCCAGCTGCGGCAAGGGCAATGGTCTTATCCGTGTTGGCTTTGACCGAACGAAGAAGAGCAACAATCTTCTGCATCGTCTCCTGGCGGCTCGGCACCATAACGCCGATCGACTGGAACCGTTCAGCGGCGACCTGCATATCCTTTTCGTATTTCTCTTTGATCTCTTTGTAGGTGGTCGAGGTTGCATCTTGCTCGATCAGACGAAACGAAATTGCAACGGCCGTCCAGACCCCTGCCGATGCTCGTGCGCCGAGCACCGCAGCCTGACTCTCATTTGTAATGAAGCCACGATAGGCATCATTGGCCTGACTGAAGCGGACGGACATGTAAGCTATGCCAGATAACGAAAAGACGCCCAGAAGGACGAGCAAAGACAGGATTTTTGTTTTGATTCCGAAATTCTCAAGCATTGAGTCCCCCCGTAACCGACGCCTGACAACAGCCGGGATCAGTTAACCGCCCAGTAAAATACAGTGTAATTGAATGGAATGCCGCGATGGCTTCGACGAATGCATCATGCTGTCGGCTCTGAACCGCATCGATTACGCAGACTTATTGGCTCAACCGTTAAAAAGCTCTAAAATGTGAGCTGCTAGTTATTGCCCTGAACAGATATCCAGCTTTGGACAGACATCTGATACTTGTCCGGCTAATTTTATTTCTGCTGAAATATATTGCGATGCAAAAAAATGAAAAATTTTTGATTTTCCTATTGCAGGCCATGGGTGAACCGTGTATCTCCCCAGCATCGAAAGACGGAGTGTAGCGCAGTCTGGTAGCGCATCTGGTTTGGGACCAGAGGGTCGGGAGTTCGAATCTCTCCACTCCGACCACTTTCTTAAAAGTCATGATTTCAATGGCTTGCAAAAATCCCACAAAGTTTCAGTTTAAAATGAATGTCGATGAAGATCGGCTCTTGCGCATTAATATCTGGCTTTACGCCAGATATTGGAAGTAGCCCCATGTGGCAACGAAGAATGCGATGACAGCGGCAACGACCGCCAGTTTGCGCATTTGAGGATTTGGCTTGCGCGGCTGCTTTGGTGGCTCCGGCTTGCGAAATTTAATAACGTTTTCGTTCATCTATCATATCCTTTTCAGTGCGTGCCGATAGAATATGCTTCTCGGGCAGGGCGCAAGACTGGGCTGAAAAATTTCAAGACTTGTGGTTTTTATGGTTTCCGCAACAAGGGTGTAGCGAGCGGCTTGACTTCACGGATGAGTCGGTTCAATTGAGTTTTGCACGCGCATTGTTATCGAGATATGATGCGTTGTGGCCAGAAAGAGCGGTAGACCGCTTGATCGCAATACCGGAGCAGTTTGGAATGTCTGCAAAAATTTATCGCCCAGCCAAGACGGCCATGCAATCTGGCAAGGCAAAGACGAACCTGTGGGTGTTGGAATTTGAAGCCGAGGTTCCACGCAGAATTGATCCGATCATGGGATACACGTCCACGTCTGATATGCAGCAGCAGGTCAAGCTTTCGTTCGGAACGCAGGAACAGGCCGAAGCCTACGCTCAGCGCAAGGGCATTGAGTACCGCGTGATCCAACCCCAGGAGGCAACCCGCAAGGTCGTTTCCTACACCGACAATTTCAAGTACAGCCGCACCCAGCCCTGGACGCACTGAACTATAGAGATAAAGGCCCCTTAGCTCAGCTGGATAGAGCACCTGCCTTCTAAGCAGGTTGTCGTTGGTTCGAGTCCAACAGGGGTCGCCACTAATTACAAGGACTTAGGTGGTTAACGGTAGTTAGCAGTTTGCAAAATTCTGACGCAGTTTGCAAAATTCGTTCTAGACCTGTTCTGCCTATGCAACCACTACAAGAAAGCCCGCTTCAAGCGGGCTTCTCTTTTTCATTTGATTTAAGCCGAAACCTCTCGAGCTTCCTGATGGCTTCGTCAGCTAGAGCCGACTTCCCCCCAAGATAGTGAGCATCCAGAATTCCCTCGACGTCTTTGAGGCTGTGGCCGGTAATGGACGCGATCTGTGCAACCGAGCAATCTGCAAGAGCCAGCCGCGTGACAGCCGTTCCGCGTAGATCGTGGAAGGTGAGGTCGGTGATGTTTGCCTTGATTTTCGTTTTCGACCAGCTGGAATTAAACCCGTCAGACGTCCACGGTGTTTTGTCCCGTTTGTTCGTGAGAATCACAGGCGAGATCCGCGGCATGTTGTCGAGCAACTCGCGAAGCTCTGCACTCGCTGGTATTTTCACGCGAGCGCCGGTCTTGCCCTGCTTCACTTTTATGTGGTGACCATCGTAGTCGCTCCACGGCGCCCTCAACAGATCGCCCTTTCGCTGGCCTGTCCACAGGGCCATAACGACCGCCGCTTTGATTTCTTCTGACGCCACAGCGAACAAAGCTGCCAGATGGTCTTCCGTCCAAATGTTTTCGGTGCGGTCTGCTGAGTAGATACGGCCACCACGTTCCGCTTGATTGGTCGAGATCCGCCCGCGATCCTTTGCCACAGACAAGACGCGGGCGAGGACCATCCATGCGAAATCGGCGGCACGGGGCTTGTCGGACATTCCGTCTCGCCATTCTTTAAACTTTCCGCGAGACCGCTTGTCTTGGATAGCAACCAAACTCATCAAACCGAATTTGTCGCGAATTTTGTCGAGGTACCGATTGTATTCCTTCTGCGACTTCAGGGACAGCTTTGTGAAGTCTGTGGAAGATTTGTACTCGGTGATAAGCTTGTTGAGATTTTCCGTGGGGTCAACAAACCGGTCTTTTGTCGCCTCGACAAACGCACGCATCAGTAGAGGGTCACCAGGCTGTAGCGGATTGCCCGCTTTGTCCTTGAGAAGCGGGCCGCCGCGCCAAGCATAGCAGTATATTACGGTCCTACCGCTTGCGAGGCGCTTTTTTACCTTCGCTAATCCCTTGAGCCTCTCTCGCACTTTGCTCGCGCTCCCATTTCTCGAATTCATCTTCGACGTTATCGTTTGCTGCGTCCAGGCCGCTGATCGCATCGAGTTTCGCGTCGATCGCTCGCTTGTCCCACCTTCTTGTGCCGGCAAAGGACGCTGGAACCTTGTGGGTAGAAACCCACAAGGAGAATGTTGATTCGCCGATGCCTAGATATTCGGCGGCCTGCTTTCGACTGAGAAGGCGAGGCGTGTTGTCGTTGTCCGCTCTTCTGGTCATGGGGTGGCCTGTGAGTGCAAGGCTACTTTCATCCTCCACCATCATCTTCTCCCTGCATTATCATTGGCCGGCACCAGCGCACGCAGCGCCGATGCGATCACGCGATTGCGGCTGGTGTGACGACGCTCATGCCAGCGCGCGACGGCGTCGGCAACGGTTGGATGAAGGCTGGCTGGAAGGCTGGCAATTACTTCCAAACCGTCGCCGGTGTACGGAGGAGGAGCGTAGGACGTGGCCTTGTATGGTGCTCTTCTCATGGTGGTCTCCTGTGGTGTGGTGGTGATGTTAGTAGGCCCAGATCAGCACGGCCGTGATGAAAAGCGATATCGCCAGAAAACCGGCAATGTCTTTCATCAGGTCTGCATGGTGGGCGAGAATGATCTGCTCGACGGTTAGTGGAGCCTGCGCCGTAGCTACGCTCATTCGCCAGCCTCCAGCGGCATAGGCGCAACCTGACCGCAGACCGAGAGAATGTCGTAAGTGCCGCCGTACTCATGAAACAGGCGAGCGGCTTCTGTCAGCGCGGAGTCATAGGAGGGATGTTCAAAGGGCCACATGCAGGGACGAATGCGTCCAGTGCTATCGCCACGGCGGAATACGAAGTGGCCACCGCCGACTTCCTCACCGTTGCGCGGCTTCTTGGGAAAGCGGCGCATGTATTCATATTTCGTCTTGGGGCGTCCGTGCTTCTTGGCTTTGTGGTCCGGACGCAGCATGCGCTCGTCGGACTGGGCAGCAACAGCGACGTCGTCGAACTCATCAGGTCTTGGTCTGTACATGGTAGTCTCCTCTTGTGGTGGCCAGCTGGTTGCTGGGTACAAGAGGAGATATAGACCGGTATCGGGCTTGCGTCAACCGTTAAAGCGTTAAACCGTTATTTTTGAGCGTAGTCGATTTTATGGACTGAGACGATCTGATCCCGAGGGTACTTTATCTCCTCAGGAGGATTGAACTGAAACACGACCAGGAAGCTCGGCTCCCAGCGTACAAACTCTTTTATGAATCCGCGCGGAACGCCATCCTCCTCCTTCGGTGCGAGCTGAACAATTACGTCATCACCACGAGCGTAGCTCTTCGGCGGGTTTGTCCAGACCGTTTCGCCCGGTTTGTACCGTGGATACATGCTCTCGCCGTCCACGTATGTCGCGTATGCTTCGCTCACTCCAACTAAGTGAGGCGGCCTCCATTCCCAACCCATGACTTGTCCATTGAACTCAAACTCACCCTCTGACCCTCCCTTTGACCTGCCCAATATAGGCACGTCACGCTCCCCAGATGGCGGTTTAGGAGCGGCAATAATGTTTGCGGTAGCGTTGGCCATGGGAGCCATCGCCTGCCGAAGCGCAGGTATCATGCGCTCCTGCTTTTCTGCTTCCGCAGTCGCTTCGGCCATAAGGTCGAGGAAGCTCGATTCTGATAGCCCCAACGCAATGGCCAGCTTCTGCCAGTTGCGCATCATACTGATTTTGCCATTTTCCCAATCGGATATGGTTGTCTGCTGCACGCCGAAAAGGTTGCCGAACGCCTTCTGCGTTAGGCCCATCTCTTTTCGTTTCATGCGTATGATGTCGCTTAGCTTTTCCATGCGTACCGGTATAACGGAAATAATTACAAAAATAAAACCGGTTTAGAGTTGACACTAAACCGGTAAAACGGTAGTTTGTGATTGTCAGCGGCGATTAGCGGTGACTGAGGCCTCCCGCCGGCCGAGCGATCATAATGAGGAATGACATGACGCAAGACCTTTTCGAAAATACCCACGAAATGGACTACGAAAGAAGAAGACCGTCGACCCAAGCGATGATCGCAAGAAGAAGACGGGGGCATGAGGCTCCCGCGTCAAGAAGAAGATGGCGGCCTATGACCGGGCCGCCTTGAGAGGCTCGCAGTGATGCGGGCCATTTTGCATTTTACAGGAACACAAAAATGGGAGGCCGAGATGAGAGCTATTGAAAACAACATTCGGGATACTCCAACGTCACCGGCTAAGGCCTGTGGCGTTTTTGTCGTTCCCGGGAAAACGAAAAAGGGCGTAATGACCCGGCACCACCCGTAATCCGCCCTTTCTCCGTACTAACGCGCCGAGGAGACCTTCGCCGTAAGGCGGGATCAAAGCATGCGTTCCATATCCGACACCACATCGGACGATTGCTATCTACACAAATTTGTAGGGATAGTCAATGGCTATAGCTGGCCACCGTCCCGCTATGACCAGACTACTCGCTCGGAAAGGACGATCACATGGATAGCTTCAACGTTATCGACCGAAAGCGAGCCGCCACCGTATCTCGTAAGGCTGGCCTTCTTGCCTTCCAGCGAGTCGAAGGTGCCAATCCAACCCATGCCGCCAGTGTGCACGATGACGTCGTCACCTTGTTGCGGCCAGCGGGAAGGATCCAACCAGATCTTGGTGCCGACGCGGAAGACCGGCTCCATGATCTTTGTGTCGACGATCAACGCATAACGTCCTTCAGGGATTCGCTTGCGTCCGTCGTTGATCGGCTGAAACTTCCACTTGCCTTCCTTGCGGTCCGACATCGTGCCGTAGACGCGGGCGGTCACGAAAGCCGAAAGCTTATTGGCGTTCTCAACCTGGGCAGCTTGCTGCGCAAGCTCAGCGACAACGCTCTCGTCGACACCGAGGAACGCTGCAATGCTCGGATACATCCCAGGGCGAGGGACAACGCCACGCTTCCAGCTGCTGTAGGTCTGCTGCTTCACGTCAAGGGCTTCGTACGCCTGCTTGTCTTTGAATTCCCGCTTCTTCTGCTCAGCGACAATCATCTGGCTTAGGCGCGACTTCTTCTCAGGCATCCTGCAAAACCTTGACAAATTTGTAAAAAGAGTTTAGTTTCACAGTCCAGCCGCCTTGTCAACCGCAAGCCGGTCACGACCCAGAAGACACCACACGAGGAGACTACATGACAATGATCACCAGCACCATGCTGGCGGCTATGCATGCACGCCGTGAAAACGGGGAAAGCGTCGCAGATATCGCTGCCAGATACAACGTAAAGCCAATGGCTGCATACCAGCGCCTGCGCCGCGCTTACGGCTTGTCCGCAAGATTGCCAGGACCGGCGAACGACAACAACTCTAACCGCACAACACACATGGTGGCCCGCAACGGCGGTTGCTCCACTCTGTCTGGCCTCATGCCAGTTTCTCTGCTGCGCGTCGTCACTGCGGTCAACGACAACGATGCCGACCTGCAGGCCGGTCTTGCTGTTAACGAATATGCGCTGCGTGGGGTGGCGGCATGAGCTGCGAGTGCTGTGATTACATCCGTATCGGCGACATCGTCGAGCACAAGATGAACACCAATGTCTTCGGCATTGTTATCGCGGAGGCTGGTTCGATCCGCTCCATCCGCACATCTCCGACACTTGCCGTCATGAACTTCCACGAATGGGAGCTTCGTCACGTCGCTAGCGGCGAACCCGAGCCACCCGCGAAGGAAGACGACGAGACCAACGTCGTGCGTGTGGACTTCAACAAAGGGCAGGTTTTGACCGCCGAAACACCAACAGAGGGAGTAGCGTGATGGGTGAGTTTAAGAAGGGTGATTTTGTTCGCAGAACGTCAGGCAGTTCGCTTTATACGAGCGCTGGACGCCATGAGGCTGGCTTTGTAGGTCAGGTTTCAGATGTGAAGTTTCGCGGCGGGACCAACGACATAATTTTCACGAATGGTCACGAGGGTATCGCGCAGAACTATGAACCCTGGCAGCCGCGCGTTGGCGAGCGGGTTAATGTGAAATACGGGCACGGCTGGAATGGTGAAGGCGAAGTCGTTCGTTTCTTCGGAGTGTCGGCCGTAGTATTGATGAAAACCGGGGAGTGCGCTGGCATCGAGGGCGGATTCAACGTCAGCTCGCTCGAACCAATCCTCTCCACCGCCACCATCGTCGCCCTCATCGAAAACGGCAAACCCAAGCCATCCTCAACGCCGCATGTTCACGCCTCCACCGGCGCAGCCGAGAAGGAAGCCAAGCGTCTTGCGGCGAAGTTCAAGGGCAAGCAGTTCGGCGTGTTCACGCTGACCACGACGCATGAGGAAGCCGCGCCGGTCTATGACCACAAATGGCAGAACCTTGCGGTGCTGGGTCTCAAGATCGACGCGATCAAGGAGCTGCGCAGCATCACCGGCATGGGCCTGAAGCCTGCCAAGGATGCAGTCGAGTACTTCGTCGACGCAGCCTGACCACCAAAGCGGCTGGCCACCAACCAGCCGCACTTCACCACAACGAGGAGATTTCTGATGAAGGATGCTTTGGCAATCCTGTTTGCGGCCCTTGCTGCGCTCATTCCGATTGGCGCTATCTTTGCGGCCCTTGCTGCGTGGGTCACGCACGTCTACGTCTGCATTCAGGCGAGCGCGTGGATCCTACTGGCCTTCGGCTGCATCGTCGCACCCGTCGGCATCATCCACGGCTTCGGCGTTTGGCTGGGGGCATTCTGATGACCTCCCCCTGGTACACAGAATCCACAATCCCGCCCATCGACTACGCGCCGGTCACTCCAGCCACACCAACGCCGCGCAAGTACGTTCTGCGTGGATTGAAGCGCGGCGCAGTTGCCGCCCTCACAGCGGTGGTAGCGATTGGCCTCATCATGCTGTTCCCGTTGGCCATCGTAGCTATCGCCGTCCTTGGCGTATTCTGGTGGCTGTTTTGCCTCCTCTACGCTCGCTGATCGCAAACTGGCAGTGGCTGATCGTCTTTGCAGCTGCTGCCTACATCGCAGCAATCATTTTCACCACACACCACTGAGGAGGCCTTATGGCTATTTCACTTAGCAGCCTGAAGTCGACCAAGAGAGCAGACCCTCCGGTCATCTTGCTCTATGGCGTCGACGGCATCGGCAAAACCAGCCTTGCTGCCGAATTCCCCGACGCGATCTATTTGCCGACCGAAGGCGAGCGCACTCCGTCTGACGTTGAACTCGTCACGCCTGGCACCATCGAGAGCTTCGACGAACTGCTGGACGTATTCGGCGAACTGCTGACCGAAGAACATGACCGCAAGACGGTTATCATCGACAGCCTCGACGGTCTGGAGCCGCTTGTATGGGCAGCGACCTGCCGCCGCATCGGCGTGGCGTCAATCGAGGATGCTGGCTTCGGGAAGGGTTACGTAGAAGCCGACAGCGAATGGAATGAGCTTATGGCGGCGGTCTCTGCCCTCGCTCAACGCGGCATCTGCGTGGTCATGCTCGCGCACCCTGAAATCATCCGATTCGACAGCCCTGTCACCGATCCTTACAGCCGCTATCAGCCGAAGCTGCACAAGCGCGCCAATGCGCTGGTTCGTGAGAAGTCTGACATTGTCGCCTTCATGAACTACCGCATCTCCATCAAGGAAAAGGAAGTCGCGCGCCAGACCAAAGTGGCGCACGCTGAGGGCGGCAAAGAGCGTCAGGTTCACCTTTCCGAGGGCGCAGGCTTCAATGCGAAGAACCGCTACTCGATGCCCGACACCGTGCCGTACCGAAAAGGGCAGGGCTATGCCGAACTGGCGAAGCACTTTCCTGCGCCTACGGGAGTTGCGGCATGAGGGAGGTATTCACCGGCCTTGCCGTTACCTGTGCAATTCTCGCCATCTGCATGGGCGCTGGCGAGGCTGACATGCGCGGCGCGGCGTTCACTCTGGCCATTCTGGCGGGTGTGTGCGCCACAGTCAGGGAGGCTAACCAGCCATGACCATGTTCCGCGGCGAATCGTGGTTTGCGTGGCACCCAGTCAAAGCACGCACGCGCTCAGGCCAGCTGATTTGGGTCTGGCTCACACATGTCTGGCGCGATCAGGCATCGACACCATTCGGTAGCGGGCCTTTCCGCCACTACCTCCGCTAACCACACCACACAACACCACAGGAGACTACGCATGGCCAAGATTGGCATCAGAGTCGAAGCGACCGAAGAGAACACCCAGCAGCGCGATTTCACGAACCTGCCGAACGGCGACTATCAGCTGGAAATCAGCGGTTCCGAAATCAAGGAGAAGAACGAAGGCACTCGCGATCACGCGATCAACCTCAGCGTCTCGATCGACGTGCTTGCACCGGAAGAGTTGAAGGGCCGCAAGATCTTCAACAACTACAATCTCCAGCATCCGAATCCCCAGACCCAGGAAATAGGACAGCGCCAGTTTGCCTGCCTTCTGCGCGCGCTCGGCCTTACAGAGGCACCAGAAGACTCCGATGAATTGCACTTCATCTCATTCTTCGCCCGCATCGGCATGGGCAAGGACAGCAAGGATAAGAACGCCGACGGCACGCCGAAGTACGCCGCTCGCAACGAGCTGAAGAAGTACTACTACCCTGATGAAGGCAACCTGCCGGAGCCAAAGGTCGAAGCTGCACCAGCCGCAGCCAACGACAACCGCCGCACTGCCGCCAGCAACGACAACAAGCCTGCCGCTGCAGCTGCCGGTACGACACGCCGGCCCTGGGGTAGCAAATAACTTCATCCATGCGGGCCGTGACCAGCGGCCCGCTACTTCACCACAAGAGGAGACAGCATGACCACTTTCAAAAAACTGAAAGGCATCATCGTCGAAAACTTCGGCGTGGATGCGGATCGCATCACACCGGAGGCCAGCATCTACGCCGACCTCAATCTCGACAGCCTCGACGAAGTCGAGCTGGCGATTGAAATCGAGAACGATTTTGAGATTGAAGTCAGCGACGAGCAGATTGAGGCCAGCTTCACCGTCGGCGATCTCGTCAAGGTTATCGATACGCAGTTGGGGGCTAAGAAGCATGGGTGACAGAAACTACAAATGGTATGTCGCAGGTAGCGTTGATGCTGAAATATTCACAAGCCAAAGCGACACGCGCGAAGATGCGCTGGCGCAGGCGAAATCAGAATACGGCGACGATCCGTTCGTCCTGATCGAAGCTGATAAGTCAGTCGTGAAGCCAAATTTCGACGCGGACAATATCGTCTCTGAAATCATCGAAGAACTGGCTGAGAATAACTCTGATTGTTGGGGTGACGATGGTGATGAAGGAGCGTGGGGCGACACCTCTTCGCTGGAGCGCGCGATAGAAAAAGCTGTCGCGGATTGGTTGACCGACGTTCCGCCAAAAACATTTTGCGTTGATCACTTCCGCACCACGGAGTTTTTCAACGGCGCAACCGCCTAAAACCGCCTGCCTGCCGCTCACCACGGCAGGCACCACCACCCATTACCGAGGAGACACCCATGCACCTTGTCGTCCACAAGGAAGACCTGACGCGTGCGCTTGCCGCCACGACGAAAGTCGTCGAGAGCAGAGTTAGCATTCCCATCCTATCGAGCGTCCAGCTTGCCGCAGCTGGCGAAGGCCTTGCGATCACGGCCACCGACCTCGACATCATCGCCACCGCAGGAGTGCCAGCCGAGGTCACCAAGCCAGGCAACATCTGTGTGAGCGCGAAGTTGCTGAACGACATCGCCCGCAAGGCAACCGGCGACATCACCATGACGCTCGACAACGACAAGCTTCTGGTGAAGTCCGGACGTTCGCGCTTTTCGCTCGCAACACTGTCTGCTGAGGATTTCCCAACGCTCGGCGACGACAAGTTTGACGCTGAATTCGAGATCGACCTCGCTACCCTGTTTGCGCCGGTGTCGTTCGCGATTTCGACCGAGGAGACGCGCTATTATCTAAACGGCGTGTTCTTCAAGGGGGGCAAGTCAGAAGCTGTCGCAACCGATGGCCACCGTCTCGGCCGCCATTACGGTCCCGAGCTACCTGCCTTCGAGGGCGTTATCGTGCCGCGCAAGACCGTAGGCCTGCTGCCGAAGGGAAAGGTACACGTATCGGTCAGCCCGCAGAAAATCCGCATCGTGTCCGACGACGTGCGCATCACTTCGAAGCTGATCGACGGCACGTTCCCTGACTATGATCGTGTCATCCCTAAGAACAACGAGCGCGTTGTGATCGTTGACCGCGACGCGCTGATGAAGGCGTCTGACCGTGTGTCGACGGTGTCATCCGAGCGCGGCCGCGCGGTGAAGTTCAGCATTGCATCTGGCAGCATCGCACTTGCTGTGGCCGCTGGCGAGGCGTCGGCAAATGACGAAGTCGAGGCGGAATATAGCGGCGAGCCAATGGATATCGGTTTCAACGCCGCCTATGTCCGCGACGTGCTGAACGTTTTGCCGTCTGGGCCGGTCAAGCTGGCCTTGCAGGATGGCGGCACGCCGGGGCTGATCACGTCCGATGGCTTTGAGGGGCTTACGCTCGTTTGCATGCCTATGCGTGTCTGATGCGCGCCGATATCCAGAAAGGCGGGCTATGGAGGCCGGCCAATTCCACCGAAGGCGCCGATTTCGAACAACGTTGGTGCCGCCACTGCCGCAGCGATGAAGGCGAAAACTGGGAAGACGAGTTTGGCAGCGACGTACCCGGCGTCTGTGTAATTCGAGCGCAAGCCTTATGGGGCGGCCAGCCAGATGAGTGGGTGCGCCGTGATGGCATGCCTTGGTGCCTGGCCTTCACGCAGGATCCCGACAAGCCAGCGCGCTGCCTGTTTACTAAGGAGATGGATGTATGAAATCGTTTATGGGAATGCCCATCGTCACGAACCGACTCCTCACTGTTCCGGCAGAGGATTGGTCACGCGTTAGATCGCCCAGCCGCGCGCGCCGCCGCATGCATCGAGGTTTCCGACAGAACGTTCGATACTACGATGCGCCCACACCCAAAGCGATAGTTATCGGCGGCGTGATGTATGTGCATCCAGACATGCTTGATGAGATTATGAAGCGCGCAAATCTTGCAGGATCTGCATTCTAATGGCCCCGTTACCCAAGCCAACTTCGTCCATCGTGGCCGCCATCTACCGCGCCTATGAGGCCACCAACGAACACTACGATAGCTTGGGCATCAGCGTTGGCGTGGCGGCGACGGAGTGCAACCGCGCTTTGTGGTTCATCTTTCGCTGGTGCTCAGCACCGAAGGCAGTGGACGGTAAGAAGGTCAGCATCTTCCGCACCGGCGATATGTGGGAGGATCGTCTCGTTGCTGACCTGGAGGCGATCGGCTGCGAAGTCACAGGCCAGCAGGACCGCATTAGGCTTGTTTCTGGACATGTGCGCGGCAAGATCGACGGACGCGCCATGGGCGTTCCTGAAGCGCCAAAGACCGAGCATTTGTGCGAATTCAAGAGCTCGAACGACAAAAGTTTCAAGGACATCGTCGCTAAGGGCTGCAAGGTTAGCAAGCCGCTCCATTTCGCCCAAGTTCAACTCGGGATGCATGCCTTCGGCCTGACGCGCGGCTTGTATCTCGTGGTGAACAAGAACACCGACGAGCGGTACGCTGAGCGCATCGAGTACGATGTGGAATACTGTATCAGGCTGCTGGCACGTTTGGAGCGCATTATCGCTTCTGATGAGCCGCCAACGCGTCTTTGCACCAAGCGTGACGACTTCCGAGGCATGTTCTGTCGTCAGGCGGCCGTTTGTTGGGGCGAAGAATTGCCACGCGTGACATGCCGAACTTGCGTTCACAGCACTCCCGAAATGGGTGGCCAGGGGCACTGGTCCTGCGCGCGGTTTAGCAAGCCCATCTCTTTTAATGAGCAGAAGGATTCCTGTCCAGCCCACCTTAATATCCCGGCCATTCTTGTCGGCTACGAACAGGTCGATTGCGACGAGGAGAACGAGACCATTACCTACCGAAGACCAGACGGCACTATTTACGTCGACGGCGCTACCACCGCCTGACCACACCACAAGGAGACCAGTATGCCACCCATTGCGGCGAACGATAATCACCCGCGACCAGACGGATTCGACGCTGCGTTGGAAAAGCAGCTGCCCGTCCTGCGTCGCTACGCCAGACGACTTGCCAAGACCAGCGATGCCGCCGAGGAGCTTCTGCATGAGGCTGTCGCAGATATCCTGCGCCGAGCTCACACCTGCCGAATGGAGACGTTCAAGACGTGGTCGAACTGGGCGGTCTACGGCGTCTTCTCAACGATGGCTAAGGCCCGCACTACTCAAAAGCGCACCGCTAACGTCGTGAGTACATCCGCCTTCAGCGAACTTCCAGGCAGCGCAAAATCCAGCCAGCATGAAAGCGCCGAGCTATCCTCTGTCCTTGGACTGTTGAGAGGCCGGGAAGGCGACATGACCTTGCGCGTCGCCATGGGTGAAACTCTTGAGGAGATCGGCCGCGACTACGGTCTGGGTCGGGAGCGCGTCCGACAACTGGTTGAGCGTGAGCGGGCGAGGGTATCGGCGTTGTTGGAGGTCGGCAATGCTTGAGCTTAGATATTATCAGCGCGACTCGCTCGACGCCCTCTACGAATACTGGCGCAACGGCGGCGGTAACGGGCTCATCGTGCTGCCGACGGGAGCAGGAAAGGCGCTGGTCATCGCCAAGCTGATTGAGGAGTTGCTGGCCGACTACCCCGACATGCGCATCCTCAATGTCACTCATAGTGCGAATCTAGTGGAGCAAAACTTCAAGGAATTTATCGGCCTTCTGCCGTTCGCACCTGCTGGGATCTATTCGGCTGGCCTCAAGCGCCGTGACGCTCGCGCGCAGGTTCTTTTCTGCGGGATCCAGTCGGTATGGAACAAGGTTGAGCTGCTCGGCAACATAGACCTCGTCATCGTTGACGAGGCGCACGCTATCAGCCGCAACGGCAACACCCAGTACGGCAAGTTCTTCAATGACGTGCGCAAGCACAATCCTGACAGCCGGACATGCGGCACGACAGCCACCGACTACCGTATGGATTCGGGCCGCCTCACTGACGATCTCGACGATGACGCGCCTTTGGCTGACAATGACAACGTCGACGTAACTGAAGGCGCGCAGGATGCTGAAATCCTGCCTGTCCGCTTTAAGCTGTTCGACGACGTGGTCTATGAAATCGGTATCGGCGAGCTGATTGAGAAAGGCTATCTAACGCGCCTCACCAGCACCAAGACCACGTCGAAGATCGATCTGAAGGGCGTCGGCACGCGAGGCGGTGAATACAATCCCGGTCAGGTGTCGGCAGCTGCGGAAATGATTATCGAGGCGGCAGTCGCAGAAGACATGGCGATTTCTGCCGACCGCCGTGCTGGGTTGTTCTTCAGCGCCAGCAAGGAGAACGCGAAGCACGTCGCCGACGCTATCCATCGGCATGGCCGGACATGCGCTGTGCTCACAAGCGACAACGCGCACCAGACAAAGGAAATCTTCGAGGGCTTCAAGTCTGGCAAATACTGGGCGATCAGCTCGGTCAGCATGATCACGACCGGCACCAACTTTCCTTTTGTTGATTTCATCAGTCTGATCCTGTCGACGAAGAGCCCAGGCAAGCTGGTTCAGATCCTAGGGCGAGGCACGCGCAATTGCGATGGTAAGGACGACTGCCTGATTGCAGACCATGGCCGTAACCTGGCTTACCACGGACCTATCGACCAGATCAGCCCGCGCGCGCCGAACAAAGGAGACGGAGAGCAACCCAAGAAGGTCTGCCCGCAGGAAGAAACCGACATTGAAGGCAAGACGGGTTGCGGTGAGCAGATCCCGATCTCGCGGATGACCTGCCATTGCTGCGGCTACATCTTCCCGCCAAGTGATGAGGTCAAGATCACTGCGCAGGCCGCTGACGTGCCTGTGCTCAGCGTCGCACCACCAGAACCCCGCACAGTCACGTCGCGCAGCTTTTATTACCACGAAGGCAAGGCTGATAAGCCGCCATCGGTGAAGGTGAGCTACATGGTCGGCATGACCGCCATCAGCGAATGGCTTTGCCCGCAACACCAGGGCTTTCCGAAGTCAAAGGCCGATCGCTACTGGCTTGCTCACGGCGGAGCTCGGCCGTCTCCGAAGACAGTGATGGAATGGATCGAGCGTCAGGCGGAGCTTCGCGACACGGTAGAGATCACGGTGAAGCCTCGCCAGAAATACTGGGATGTCGTGGGGCATGTCGTGGGGGCCGCGAATAACAACCGGCAAGCAGCTGCGAATGATGATGAAGATTGGCGCGTGCTGATGGACGACGACGTGCCTTTTTGATTTAGCGTTTATAGTATAACAGGATCAGAAACGGTAGTCAGCACGAGGTTTAGATGTCCATCAACGAGCTTGGAACGAAGGCGGAAACGTTTTTTCGGTTCGGCCGACGGTTTGGTTACGGTGCAGTCTTGACGGCGTCATCTTTCCTTCTCGTCTCAGGTTTCGGTGCGGGATATTTTCTTAGTGAGATTCGTAATAGCAGCAAAGAAAGCGACAGTGCTGCAAGAATACTTGATGCAAAAAAAGATTTGTCAGACTTGGCAGCCAAACTAAATGAATCAAGCGAGGATCTACGCGTAGCAAAAAGAGAATTATCGAATCTGGCAGCCAGCTCAACCGCTGAGATCTCGAGCTCTCAAGAAAAAATTTCTGAGCTAACTCGGCAGCTTATAGAACGTTCAGAGCAGATTTCACACCTTAAACAAGAACGCGACGCGATTGCCTCAGACCTACAGAAAGCAAAAATTCGGCCTTCCACTCCCAAAAACGCGACAGATAATTTGCAGACTGAACTGGACAAAGTGAGATACCTTGATTGGGGTAATTACGTTACTCTGTTTGAAGGCAAGTATATTTTTCGCTCTTATCAAGGGTCGGACCCGCAAGACTACGGCAGTTGCTCCTTCGAACTGCAGCGCACTAGCCCCGCGGACGGAAAGCGCGCAAAGGCTGAGATTGTGGCGTCAAGCGATCTGAAGCCCGGCGATTCTGTCCAGATGCAGATTGAGGGGCGGCAAGTCGTACTTGTCTTCTCAGGGCGAGGCATGGGGCAGAATAATGAGTTCGGTTGCGATTACCGCCTTCGAAAGCGTTGAGCTGTCTTTTCCTGCCAGCCCAAATTACCAGAACTGAAAATCTAAAATCTTGACAAATTTGTAAAAGCGGTTTAGCGTTTGAATCCACGCCACACCAATGGCGTCACCACATTGAGGAGTTGAGAATGAGCGAGAGAAGATCCACAAACGACAATGACCCGCCTTATAGGCCTGCAAAAAATGAAACCGCGGAGAGCACGGCGGAAACCTTGAAATTCGTTCAAGGAAACTTGGATTACGATCCAGAGACAGGTCTATTTACCTGGAAGCACACCCTCAATCCCAAAGTCAGGGCTGGAGCAGTGGCGGGATCGATCAATGATCGAGGGTATAGGACTATCTCCATCAATGTTCGTCATCGAAGGGCGCATCGGTTGGCATGGCTAGTGATGACTGGCTCTTGGCCTGATAACGACGTCGATCACATCAACGGCAATCGTGACGACAATCGATGGGAAAACCTACGCGCCGCAACTCGTTCACAGAATAACATGAATTCAAGAATGCGCGTCAGCAACGTGACGGGCATGAAGGGGGTCGCATTCAACAAAATGCGCGGTACGTGGCAGGCGTCAATCAAGATTGATGGGAAATATAAGCACCTAGGCGCATTCAAAAGCCCTGAAGAGGCTAAGTCAGCTTACGATTTGGCTGCCAACAAGCACTACGGTGAATTCGCGAGGTCAGCATGATCAAGCCAGCAAACGATAACTTTCTAGCCGCAAACGTAGCCAACCTAGAAGCGGACTTTGCTTCCTTGTTGACGTCGTTCCCAGAGCTTGCAGACGACGACACGCTCAGGGCAGACGTTCTTGAAGGCGAGACCAACTTCCATGCCGTCCTGACGCGCATCGTCAACAGTGAACGCGATGCCGACAGCTTGGCCAAAGCCGTGGCCGGTCGCATCTCCGATCTGCAGGCACGCAAGTCGCGAGCCGAGCGCCGAAAAGAAGCAATGCGCAGCCTGATGTTCAAGCTACTGAAGGCCGCCGGCGTGCCGCGTGTGCCGCTGGCCGAGGCGACAATATCCATCGGCAAGAAGGCTGGATCGGTCGAGATTATCGACGAAGCTTTGCTGCCGAAGGCCTACGTGCGCGTTTCGACGTCGCCGGACAAGACCGCCATCAAGGAAGCGTTGCAGGCTGGCAAGAAGGTCCGTGGTGCGAAGATGGGCGAGGCGGGTGAGCAGTTGTCGGTGAGGGTGGCGTAACGATCGGTTCGAATGGTCATTCCCAATCGAAATATTGCTTGAGATCAAGTAGTTGATCTGTCCCTAATAAATGATCTGCAAGGAACTTTTTCGTTTCAGTTGGGTCGAAGTAGGAGCCTCTCTGAGGCACGTCTTGTTCGAAATCTTCGTCACTTGCCTGTAAAAAAATATCGTACGCAGCATAAGCCAGAAGGCTACATTGACGCATCAAATGGTCTGGCAGAGGTCCGCCTTTTGCTTCACCCTTTTGATGACTTATCAACGTCTCAGTTATCCTGGCGATGGCGAGAAGCTCTGGATCATACTCTGCAAGATCTTTCGCAACGTCGTTGAGGCAGTCGATTGTCGAGTTGGTTGCAATCAAGAACTGACTCCTGAATTTTCCACTGAGGATATAGAACTCGACCGAAATTAGCTGCAGTATTTTCTGGGTATGAGCGTCCTGCTGACCCAACATTAACTCGTACTCTATCGACTTCAGTCTTCGATTTTCTTCAAGCGTCTCTCTTGTTGACTGCAACACGAAAAGACCTGCAACCACAGCAAGCGCACCAGCAATCAACGTCTGGTACGGAGACACCCACTTGAGTAGCGTAAGCCATCGAATCCCATCCCAATAAAGGGAGAAGCATTCGGAATAGAAGAATACTCCACAGGTGTTCTCATAATGCCACGACACGAAACCCAACAGGATCCATGCGGATAAAACGACCCACCAGTAACGTCTGAATATTTCCACGAATTGTCGCCCCGATTCCCTTCGGCGACACTACCACACCACCCGCCGCGCCACCAACGCGGCTTCCGCTTCGGCGGGACACCACAGTCTGAGGAGACAATATGAACATGAACGTTGCGCCCAGTGCGCAAGCGAACGCATATGCTGCGTTCTTGGCGAGAAAAGCCATTCTAGACCCGCCGACGGGTCTATCCGAGATTCCAGATCTTCCACTGGTGCTATTCCCGTTTCAGCGCGACATCGTGATCTGGGCTCTCAAGCGTGGCCGCGCCGCTCTCTTCGCCGGCACTGGCCTCGGCAAGAGCTTTATGGAGCTCGCCTGGGGGCAGGCCGTCAATTCGGCGACACAAGGAGATATCCTTCACTTCGCGCCGCTCGCCGTAGCGGCGCAGATGGTGCGCGAGGCCGAGAAGTTTGGAATCGCCGCAAGACACGTGCGATCACAGTCAGACATTGGCCCAGGCATCAACATCACGAACTATCAGAAGATTGAAGCGTTCGATCTCCATCAGTTCTCCGGCGTCATCTTGGATGAAAGCAGTATTCTTAAGTCCGAGACCGGTCACTACCGCAACGAGCTTGTCGAGGCGTGCCACGGCATACCATTCCGGCTAGCGGCGACTGCTACGCCAGCGCCTAACGATTTTATGGAGCTCGGAAACCACGCCGAGTTTCTCGGCATCATGTCCTACTCTGACATGCTCGCGACGTTCTTCACGCACGACGGTGGAGAGACGCAGAAATGGCGGCTTAAAGGTCACGCTGAGAACGACTTCTGGCGCTGGATGGCGTCCTGGGCCGTCATGCTGCGCAAGCCTTCCGATCTTGGATATGACGATGGCGCCTATTTGCTGCCCGCCCTGCATCAGATCCACCACACGGTTACAGCTCCTGTATCGACTGACGATCTCGTTGGCGGTCGAGCATCAACCATGCAGGAGCGCATTAAAGCACGCCGGGAAAGCGTGGACGATCGCGTGGCCTTCGCTGCCGCGATGACGCCGACCGACCGGCCTTTCGTGTGGTGGTGCAACCTCAACGCAGAGAGCGAAGGGCTGACCAAAGCAATTTCCGGCGCAGTCGAGGTCCGTGGATCAGACAAGGAAGATGTGAAGGAGCGCAAGCTCATCGACTTCAGCGAAGGCCGGATCCGCGTGCTCGTGACCAAACCGTCGATCGCTGGATTCGGCATGAACTGGCAGCATTGCGCCGATACTGGCTTCGTCGGCCTCAACGATAGCTTCGAGCAAATCTATCAGGCAGTTCGCCGCTTTTACCGCTTCGGCCAGCAGAACGAAGTCACGGCTCATTTTATCGCTGCTGAGACGGAGGGTGCGGTCGTCGCGAACCTCAAGCGCAAGGAGGCCGACGCAGACCGTATGGCCGCGGCCATGGTGCTGCACACCGCCAACATCACTAAGCAGGCGATCAATGCGCAGGCGCGAGAGAAGGCAAGCTACGATCCGAAAATGCCGATGCAGATACCAACTTGGCTAGGAGATGCCGCATAATGACAAATATCGTGACAGACGGCATCAACGCCGTGAACCAAGTTATCACCGACAAATACGCCATCTATGAAGGCGACTCGTGCGAGCTTATCCGCGCGATCCCTGGTGACAGCGTGCATTTCGGCATCCACTCTCCTCCGTTCGAAGGCCTCTACAAGTTCTCAAGCTTTGACCGCGACATCAGCAACAACGAGGGCGGCACGTTCTGGGAGCATTATTCTTTCCTCATTCAGGAGCTTCTGCGCGTGACGAAGCCGGGGCGCATGCATTCGGTTCATTGCATGCAGTTGCCCACGAGCAAGAGACGCAACGGCTTCATCGGTATGCGTGACTTCCGCGGAGATATCATCCGCGCGTATGAGGACGCCGGTTGGATCTTTCACTCCGAGGTGTGCATCTGGAAAGACCCGGTAGTTGCCCAGCAGCGCACCAAATCCATTCGCCTTCTGCACAAGCAGATCACGAAGGACAGCTGCATTAGCGGGCAAGGGCTTGCCGACTACATCGTCTCTTTCCGCAAGCCCGGCGAAAATCCGGAGCCGGTTGATGGCATGTTTGACATGTGGGTAGGTGACGGCAGTCTCGACATCAGCCGCGAGGCCTATGACCGCCACGCCGCAGAGACAGTTGCGGATGGACGCACGCCGTGGAGCTTCGAGCAGTGGCGTTCCGTTTTTGTCTGGCAGCGCTACGCGTCGCCGGTTTGGAGCGACATTCGCCAGACACGCACGCTGCAATACCGATCAGCGCGCGACAAACAAGACGAACAGCACATCTCGCCTTTGCAACTGGACGTGATCGAGCGTTGCATTGATCTCTGGAGCCTGCCCGGTGAGACGGTGCTGACACCGTTTCTCGGGATCGGAAGCGAGGTTTATTCTGCCGTCGAGATGTGCCGCAAGGGCGTCGGCTTCGAGCTTAAGCCTTCCTACTTCCGTCAGGCAGTGAAGAACATCGCGTCGCTTGGCACGAAAGAGCAGCCGGTGGCCGATCTGTTCTCTGCCGCCAACGACAATCATGCTCTTGCCAAGGTGGCAGCATGAGAGGGTTACGCTTTGCGAACACCTGCAGCAATTTGTTTTGCCTTGACTGCAGCAATCTTAGCCGGGCGAACGAAAAGACGGTCAAGCAAATCGAGGGTAAGGTCCTCAAGGGCCTCGGCCTCATCTTTCGTGTATGGATCGACGTCATGGGTGGCATCATTCCCATCCAACGCCGCAACATCTGCCAACTCTACTATGTCTTGATCAAGAATATTCATCTCGCCCAGCGACTTGATGCGAACACGAAGAGCTTGAGCTGGCTGCTTCTCCGCCAACCTAATGTCATGAGCGTAGATGTGCTTGGTGGCGACATCGAGCGTCTTCCGATACATGGCGCCAGCTGCTTCGTACCAAGTCATCTGGCGGCATTCGTTAGCCTCTCGGAACAGGCCTGCAATGCGTTCTGGAATGTGTTCACTGAGCTCCAGTGCTGTGGTTGCAATGCGAACTGCTGTTCTTCCAATGTACCGATCAGGCAGCCTGTCGCCATACGAACTCGGTTTATTACCCGTACCTCGCACGTCAACTTCGTAGATGGAAATGAGAGAGCAGACAGAGCATCGCGCCGCGATTTCCCAGAGATCTTTTCTCGAATCATGGCTCTCACCAACCTGGAAGTGCTGCGATCCTTTAACGCCGCATCTCACGCAGTCTCTAACGAAAAAACCCATAGTCCCTCCCTAAATCCGAACGCACAACTTTTAACTGATTTTGTTTGCTCGGCGCAAGGTGAAGAAGCATGACCAAAATCCCAACAACCCCACGCCAGCACACACCCACGGTCGACGCCGATAATAACCCCACCACCTGCTTTGTCTGCGGAATGCACGCCTTCGGTATCGGTGTGAATCCCAATCCAAAACATGACCCCCACTATATCTGCCGGAGGTGCGCCGTGGGAATCGACAATTACAAGAAGATCGAGCGGCTTGATGACTACGAGCTGCGTGCCTTGGATGCGGGCGTTGATGCTGTCGGCGAGTATATCGCGTCGCATGGCGTGACAGACCTGGCCCACTTCGACGAGCTTATGCAGCGCATGATGGTGAAGGCGGCGTGGGAGGGCGCGGCGCGGGGGCTGAGGGCGGCGCTGAGTGAGGTGCCGTTTTGATGAACTCAATTCGGTGCGGCGGGCTCTATAACTTTCATCTTCTCAAGAAGCGTCCCGTTGTAGTCGGCGCCGTCGCTTCCGGAATGTACGCGTCGATGGCAATTCGGGCAAAGCGCTATCACGTAACGCGGGTCGTCAGGTCCACCGTCCGTAAGGCGGCGAATATGGTGCGGCTCAAGGTAGGGGACTCCATTTGGTCTGGCGAAAGGCGCGTCGTTCCCGCAGCCCTCGCATTTGCCCAGAGATCGAGCGACGACATAGTCTCGCACATCCCGACTTCTTTCGAAGACGCTGGTGGTCACCTGATTCTTGGAGGGCTTTTGCACAGAAGCCGCGAACGCGCGCTTTCTGAGATCATCAAGCGACTTTGCTGTCTGCGGAGATCCGACGGGCACGCCTTCAACATGTTCGAACACCGCTTCAATTGGACGAAGGATGAACACGATGGCATCGCGGATATTTTCAAGCCGGTCGGGAGCGCGGACGATCTTGTGATCCTCGTAGATCATCTCACTGTCAAAGCGCAGACCGGACTTCAGCTTTGTGAAGAGCAAGAGGCTTTTCCCACGCACAGAGTGGCTCGCAATGCTCAGGTTACCTTTATCCATCTTCATGTCGCCAACCTGGCCTTCGCCGAAGTACTCGAAACTTCCGTCGACGGTCCATTTGTCGTGATATCCGTGTTCGAGGCCTTCTTCGCCGGTGACTATTATGACCAGGTTGTGCTTCGCAGGCGTAATAATGCCGCCCTGCTGTTGTCCTCCGAAAGGCGCATGGATGCTGGCTCGCCTGTTGTAGACGCGGCCCTTTTCAAATCCCCAAGACATGTTCACCCCCAATGCACACTGCTGCTTTTGTCTGTAACAGCGAGAGGCTGGGCCTATCAAGCCGAGGAGACACCCATTGCAAACGCCGCTTGAACTAGCGCAACACTACGTCGCCCAAGGCTGGCCGGTATTTCCATGCCGATCTCACGCAGAGGAGCACGTCGACCAAGCAACCGGCGAGATCATCACGCTTGGTGAGAAAACGCCTTTGACGCCTAATGGCTTCAAGGGCGCAACGCGCTTTCCGCGCGTCATCGAAAGATGGTGGTCGGACTGGTCAGACGCAGCCGTGGGCTTGCCGACCGGCGAGAAGACGGGTTTCTTCGCGCTGGACATCGACAACAAACCTGGCGGCGCAAACGGTTTTGACTGGCTGAGCGAGATGGAAGCCGAGCACGGCCCGATGCCCGACACAGCGCGCGTGACAAGCCCGAACGGCGGCATGCACGTGTACTTCAAATATGTCGTCGGAACGCGTAACCGCGGCGCTTTGGGCGCTGGCGTCGACATTCGCTCGGAGGGCGGGTACGTCATTGCAGCCGACAGCGTGATGGCTGACGGGCGGTCCTATCGGTGGGTTGGCGATACGCGCGAGATCGCGGACGCGCCGGGGTGGTTGCTTGACATGCTGCTGCCGAAATCAGCGCCGACACACACGCAGTACAGTGCGTCGTCCGCGACAAACAATGCCTATGTGGATGCTGCCGTCGATCGTGAGCTGGCGGACCTTGCAGGCGCGTCTATGGGCACGCGAAACAACGCGCTGAATGATGCGGCTTTCTCGATCGGCACAATCGTCGGCGCAGGTGCGTTGGGCGAAGCCGAGGCGCGTGCCTTGTTACAGGACGTCGCGCGCGGCTGGGGCAGGGACTGGTCACGCTGCTGCAAGACAATCGAGAACGGCCTGAAGGCTGGCATCCAGAATCCGCGCCATATTCCGGAGCCCGATTTCACTGCGCACGACAACACGCGACTCGTCGATATAACGCGCATGATCCAGCGTGGGCTGGAGAAGGGACGGGTGCGAGATCGAACGGCTGCAGTGGATGCTGATGTCGTGGCGGAGGAGGTGGGGCAAAAGAACGTTATCCCCGTTGAGTCACCAGCTGGTGACGTGGAGCCCGCCAACGATAACGAGCCCCAAAGCCCGATCGTCGCTACAGCGTTCAAGTGGATCGACCCAAAGACGCTGCCACGCCGTGAGTTTGCGTATGGCACTCACCTGATCCGCAAGTATGTATCGGTGACCGTGTCGCCGGGTGGGCTGGGCAAGACCAGCCTTTCACTTGCGGAGAGCCTCGCCATGTCATCGGGTAGGGCACTCCTGGGCACACAGCCGCCTAATCGTCTCAGGGTTTGGGTGTTCAACGCCGAAGATCCGCGCGATGAAATGGAGCGGCGCATCATGGCGGCCTGCATTCACTACAATCTGAAGCCAGAGGATATCGAAGGGCACTTATTCCTCGACAGCGGTCGTGAGCAGGAGCTGGTCGTAGCGGTGGACGATAAGAAGACCGGAACGCGCATCCAGCAGCCGATCGTTGAGGCCGTGGTCGAGCAGATTGAGCGCAACAAGATCGACGTCATGATCGTCGACCCGTTCGTATCCACGCACAGCGTCAACGAGAACGACAACGGCGCCATCGACAAGGTTGCCAAGCTATGGGCTCAGATCGCCGACTATACCAACAGCGCAATCGACATTGTCCACCACCTCCGCAAGGTGGCCGATCGTGAAGCAACGGTTGAAGATGCCCGAGGTGCCGTTTCCTTGATTGGCGCTGCGCGCTCGGTGCGAGTGCTTAACCGTATGTCCACCGAGCAAGCTGATCAGGCTGGCCTTCACCAGAATGATAGGCATGGCTTCTTTAGCGTGACCTACGGCAAGTCGAACCTGACTCCGCTGTCATCGAAGCTGGACTGGCGCAAGCTGGAAGGCGTGCCGCTGGGCAATGGCGTAGGGATGGCAAAGCCGCAGGATTTCGCGCCAGTTGTGACGGAGTGGCAGTGGCCAAGCGCCGAAGAGGTTGCCGGCGAGCTTACAAACGACCAGCGAATGGCCATTCTAGCGGCCGTCGAATCGTCAGATTACAAGAAATCGCCGAAGGCCAAGAACTGGGTAGGCAACGCCGTGGCCTATGCCGTGGGGCTAGACCTGGACGACGGTTCGCAGCGGAAGCGGGCGGCCAGCTTGGTCACGGCGTTGATGAAAGAAGGCGCACTTGTCGAGAAGGAGGAGCGGGATCCGGTGCGCCGGGAGATGACGGTGTTTGTGAGGGCGGCTTGAGAGGAAATGGCTGGTCATTTTTTAGGCGGAACGATGTTCCCCTATGAGAGTTTAGGTTCTGCTCAAACGCAGTCGGCCACGCTGCGTAGCCCTTTGCGTGCAGGAAGCATCAAATAAGCTTCTGATCAGCTGCGCCATTAGGACTGATTTCTTTAGAGGAGACCCTCATGAACTCGATCATTTATCTCGTGGGACTAGTCGTAGTTGTCCTGTTTGTTCTCTCTCTGCTGGGGTTACGTTGATGGTAGAATCTTCATTGGTCGATAACCCGAACCGCAGCTACGTCGACTGGCCGGCAATTTTTGCTGGAACGGCTATCGCGTCTGGTACAATGGCTGTATTCACAGCGTTCGCAGGTGGGCTCGGACTAAACGCTATTTCGGCTGACAACGGTGGCGAAATCAGCGTCACTTGGCTCGTCGTGACGGGACTTTTCGTGGTAGTGTCGATGGTCGCATCCTATATGCTCGGCGGGTACATCTCTGGCCGCATGCGACGTCCAGCAAGTGAAACGGCGACCAGTGACGAACGGACGACTCGAGACGGTGTTAACGGTCTTGTCGTTTGGGGCATCGGTACGGTCGTATCCGCTTTCCTGGCGCTCAGCGTTGTTTCTGGCGGCGTCAAGGCTGTCGGAAGTGTTGCTCAAACAGCAGTTGAAGCGACTGGCTCCGCTGTGGGTGGTGCCGCGCAAGGAGTGGGTCAGTTGGCTGGCGGCGTTGTGTCAGGAGCGGGTAATGCTGTTGGAGGCATCGCGCAGGGTGCCGGTCAGGCCACCGCTCCAAGCATTGAACAGTCCTTGCCACAGGGACTTAAATCCAATCCGATCGACTACTTCACAGACACTTTGCTGCGCACTGATACGCCTGCTTTAAATTCCGACCCCAATAGTGGTGACTTCCAGCGCCAAGCAAGCGGCATCCTGAGCAACCTGCTTTCGACTGGTGAAATTTCCGACGCCGACAAGGCGTGGATGGCTAACCAGATCGCTGCTCGCACAGGCGTACCCCAGGCAGATGCGCAGAACCGCGTAAATCAGGCTGTGGAACGTGTTCAGGCAGTTCGCACAGCAGCGCAACAGCGCGTCGATGAAGCTCAGAAGAAGATCGACGAACTGGCAGCCCAAGCCGAAAAGACAATGCAGGACGCCAAGACCGCCGCTGCGGACGCGGCTGAGAAAGCCCGTATTACCGGCATTCTCACGGCTTTCCTTCTTGCGGCATCTTCGCTCGTAGCCGCGGCAGCAGCCTATATTGGCGCCGTGCACGGTGGACGTCACCGCGATGAAGGTCGTGTCTGGGGCGGCTTGTCGTACCGTAAGTGATATAAGTACGGAGGCGGAACCAACTCTGCCTCCGCGCGTTCCTACAGCCAAGTAGCTTGCGCACTGACCACGGATGTACTGGCAGAAGATGACAAGCGACAGGAAGGTCGGTGCGGTTTCGCCCCGGCCTTTTTTGTTATTTAAAGAGCTTCCGAAGCAAAGTCCAAAAACTAACGGTGTTTCTGTTATACGCGCGGTTATAGGCCGCCTTCTTCGGGTTTTTGATCCAACCCGCACCTTTGGGAGCTTTAAGTCCAACGGCGTTTTTCACTATTCGTTTACCGGACGTGCGGGCCGCAATACTTTTTTTGATGCTTGGCTTACGAAGTTTGAACACTGGATTCACCACTCCCAATTGTTGATATGCTTATCCATAGTAGATTTAGCGGGCGAATAGTAGTTGAATATGATTCGCTAAATCAACCACAGGGGATAGATTGCAATGACAACGCTGGGCTTTAGGAGCGACCCAAAAAATCCGAGATTTGCCATTGTCTCTCGGACAAAAGACGACGCACTCGTGTTCGTTAATGCAGACGACGAAACAAAGCTTGTGTTCCCAGCGGGCGCCGAAGCCGATGAGCAGAAAATTTCATGGTTGTACAATGAACTCGATAGGCTACTGCACAAGCATCCCGAAATCACGAAGGTCGTCGTAAAGAAGGGTGAGTTCACTGCCGGCGATAACAATGCAAAGCGGCTAGCCTCGTATCAGGAAGCGACAGTACTTCTATTCTGCGCTCTCAAAGGTATACCCGTAGCGAATAAGATTTACGCATCTCTCTCAACAAACTCCTCGCAAGTTAAGCAACATGCCGAAGCTCGCGTCGGGAAAACAGCAAAATATTGGGATGCCAAGATAGCAGACGCCGTGATCGCGGCTTGGTGGTCGGAGAAGAGATAATGCCAAATAATCTGGCCATATCTCCCCTCACCAATGGCACTACCTACCTCAACAAATACGTCCTTAAAGAAAAGATCGGCAACGGGTCGTTTGGTGAAGTTTGGTTGGCTCATGACATGGCGCTTAGTCATGAATTTGCACTTAAGATACTGATGCCTAGCGCCTCAATCGACGCAAAACTAATTGAGGCGCGTGTTGGGCACAAATTCGCGCATAACAATCTCGTTCGGGTCCATCAGGCCGATGTAACATCAGACGGGATGGTTCTGATCGCTATGGATTATTACCAAAAAGGCTCGGTAACCAACTTGGCCAACTGCGCTAATTTCATTCCGCTTAATCTCGCGCTGCGGGCAACAATCGATTTCCTTCGCGGCCTAGAGCACCTGCATATTCACAATTTCTACCACAACGACATCAAGCCGCAAAACATACTGCTCGGTGACCAAGGCCAGGCAAAGTTGAGCGACTACGGTATTGTTGGATCATCGAAAAATGGCGAAGCGGTAGCGCCATCCGCTTGGTACAAACTCCACGCTGCTCCAGAGATCGGCCAGGGACTAGGTATCGAAGCTAAGACCGACATTTTCCAAGCTGGCATGACTTTTTTTCGGCTTCTTGTTGGCCTCGGAGTTCTCGAGAGCAAAATGTGCGACTTAGGGGAAGCTGGCTATGAAGGTGCGGTGGCGAGCGGAAAATTAGTTACCAAGGCGGATTTTCCAGACTACGTGCCGCTTGCGTTGAGGTCCGCCATTTTGAAGTCGATAGATCCCAATCCGTCAAAGAGATACCAGTCCGCTCTGGCAATGCGTCGCGACCTTGAAAAGTTGTCATTCTGCGGTAGCTGGACGGTTGACGACGCAGGTGACTTCGTCGGAGAGGATAGCAGGTATCTATATAAGTTTTCGTGCCAGGCGTTGGGCGCCGGTAACAGTTCGTTTGAATGTTTCAAACTGTCAAAGTCTTCCGACCGGGAAACAAAAATCTCAAAATACCGGCGCAAAAACGTCTCAAAGGATGTAGCTTTGGCAACGAGAACACAGTTCTTCAGAGACGTTGTGCTTGGAAAAGTCTGATATTGATACAACCTGTTCAGAAGTGTGATTGCAACTCCTGATACCGCCCGGATAGCGAAATTTCATCCGTGCATTATCTGTGCACTTGCTGGGCGTTCACACCTGCACAGCTCTGCCCGGTTCTTGCACGTTTAGGGGAGTATATATTTATATATACCCCCACTCGTGCAACCGTGCAGGGCGGTGTGCTGGCCGCACGGTTGATGAAGAGATTTATTCGGGCAACGTGCACCGTGCAGACGGGCGTTTGCGATACAACCTACTGACCATGCACCGGTCCATCACTCTCAGTTCCTTGCTGACGGTCGCCGGGCTGACCGACCGGAACGGGTGGCGCGCCTTCATCATTGTTGGTGATGATGTCCTCATCCTTCGCTCTTGGCCGCCAAGTTGATGCTCGAGTGGCTTTGGGATCGTTGGATGCTCCGTTAGTGCGTTTATCGATGTCTCGCATGATGTTCTCCTTTCGGAGATCGAACCCCCGTTGATCTTGGGTGTTCCAAATTTATTTCACATCACCCCACGGCATTTCCCAACGAAAAACCTAAAATACCTCTGAGACCAAACGGAGGCCAGTATGAACCCCAACAAGAAAGCCACCAGCCAAACGACACGCATCAATGGCAAGCGCGTCGTGATCCGAACTTCGGCCAAAGGTGCCGTGAAGGTAACTGACGCCCCCATCAAGGAAAGCGATGGGCAGGCTGCCCAGGTTCGTGCGCTGCGAGCCTTGCCAGAGTTCGACAGGCAGTTCCTTTTGGCTGGCGACATGAACAGCGCCAAGCGCGGCCCGCGTGCTCAAGCCGACGCTATCGCAACAGGCATGACCCCAGGCGAAGCTGACCTTCGGATCTATCTCAAGGGCGGCGCGCTGCGGATGATCGAAAACAAGGTTGGCAAAGGTCGGCTGTCTCCGGCGCAGGTAGAGCGCCACGCTTCGTTGGCCAAGCTGGGGCACGCTGTCGAGGTAGTGCGGTTCACATCCACCGGTGAGGCAGCGAGCAAGGCGGTGACGCTGGTGCGTCAGTGGCTCGCTGATAACGACAACACCAAGCAGCAGTAGTCGGCGCCTACCAAGCGCCAGCACCACAGGGGAGAATAACCATGACCAGACATGGATCACTTGCAGAGCAGCTCGCGGCAGTGCGTCGATATGCAACGACACCAGACCACGAACCCGAGCCACTCCAGACGAACTGGTCAGTCGTCGCTGCGAACGACAACAATTCGGACGAGGTCGAGGATCTCAAGCATGACCGTAAAAGGCTGGTCACGCCGTCGGTGTCGGAAATAATGAAAAACGTTGCGTCCGGCGAAGTCGAGAAAAACGAAGCGGGGCAGATCATCCGCATCGGTCGACTTCGTTTCAGTGATGGTAAGCAGACAGAAAGGGCATTCAGGCTTACGATCGACGGGGCCGTCGAGGAATATGCTGCAAGGATGCCAGCGGGTTCGATGCTTGGTTCGCGGGACAAGGTTGATGTTGCGCTTGGCGGCGACGAAAACCCACGTGAAGTGATCGAGAGTAACAACTACTTCGCAGAGATGCTGGACACCAAGAGGCCTCGATACATCACAGGCCGTAGGCACAAGGGTCCTCGCATAAACCTTAGTCACGATGAAGCCAAGGCGGAATTGGCAAAGGCTTACGCCACTACCGATATGAGCAAAGTCACATTCACGCGCTGCCCAGCAGGTCTACCGTGTGGATCAGCCAAGATTGCTGATAGCTTCCTTGGGATGCAAAAGACGACATCCGCTGGCGGTGGATCGATGATGTGGCAGGACATCGTAACCGCAATGGCCGATCGCAAAGAATGGTTCGATGCGGTTGATGGGTTAAAGGCTGATGACCGCGAAGCGCTGGAATCGGCAAGGAGCGCGAAGACGTTTGCCGATGTTGGCGGGCACGGGCACAGACGCACCGCCGAGAGGCGCGGGCAAAGAAAGTTGATTGCAGCTAATGACAACCTGATGGCTGCGATCAAAAAACTTTCAGCCTGACCGCCGCTTTCCGCGAACTCGGGGAGAGTAATGTGAAGGGGTGGCGCAACGTAGTTGCGAACCCCACCACACTCCGAGCGCTATGCGTCGGGCCCATCGCCATGCTGCATTCGTTGCAGCCTCTGAGCTTTGGGTAACTATCACGTAGAGTAGAGATATTTCCTGTCGGGCAGGGCATCGTGTGAAGATTACGTATACTGGTCCCACCATGCCATATATACCGAATGCACTGGCTCATGGGGTGAAACACTGGTCGGCCCCTGACTTGGGAAGTATCGCTGTTCCCTCCGGTGCGAGCAATACTTTTTAAAAAGCGTGTGCTTACGATCCTGCTTTACACGCTCCTGAAGCATACGCTCCAACTGCATAGCCTCATCTAGCTTCAGTCCGTTCGATAAAATGACGAGATACTGATAGCCGTGCATTCTGCCGTATTCCGACAGCCTGTTTTTTAACGGCCTTCTTGTGTAACCAATCATGTACTCAGCAACGTACTTGGACGCCGCAATACACCACACGGTGTCATAGTACTGGTCAATGGTACTGCTTCTTAGCAACTTCGCCTCCCGAATCGTACCTGACAATACGGGGGCATATTGTTTGCAATATCAACACCTGCTTTCAAATCCCATGCGCGTTCTCCTCCGCTTGCATGGTGATCGTGCGGCCCGTTCCCCTTGATCTGTAACCGGATTGGGTTGAGCGGGCCGCTTTGAGTTTCAATGGGCGCAACGAGAATATCAAGCAGCGATACGTCGTGCTGCCTTGTCGCAAGTTTTGCGGTCAGCCCCGTGTTCCGAGATAATATTCGCTGCCTCGTCGACGGAAATGCGATGCTTCTTGGCCAATGTCTTGGCGTCATAGGGCTGTTCGGGCGCAGAAGCGCCTTGAGGTTGTGCCATGGTTTTTCTCCTTGAGGTGGCCGACGGGACTTGCTGCCGCTCATTGCGGGCTGTCGGTCATTGCACTGTATGTAGTTATCACAGCGGCCTCACGCAACCACGGTGGGTTTCATATGCCCAAACCCTATGGCCGATCAGCCGAAGCCGCTCTCTACCGCCGTATGTACAAGACAGCACGGTGGCAGCGACTGCGTGAGGCCCAGCTTACTGCTGAGCCGCTGTGTCGCTTCTGCCTGGCTATTGAGGAAGTCACCGAGGCCACCACGTGCGACCACGTGAAGCCGCACAAGGGTGACGAAGACTTGTTCTACGACCCAGACAATCTGCAATCGTTGTGCGCTCCATGCCACGACAAGTTGAAGGCTCGCATTGAGCGAGGCCAGCAGGCCGTGGTCATCGGCTTTGATGGGTATCCTGTGGAGGTTGGGTGACCCACCGGGGATGGTCGCAAAGTCGACGATCGACCCGGCCAGGGACCGTCGGGGGAATGCAACGTTAATCCAAACACAGTTTTTTCCATGAGGACGAACGAAAAGGCCCGCCTTTAAAGCGGGCCTAAAACGTTTACCAGCGATCGCGACGATCACGATGGCCACGCCATTCTCTGTGATCTCGACGATCTCGCCACTCTCTGCGGTCATGCCAGCGGTCGCGACGATCCCAACGTTGTTCGACGTGTCTCGGCGGTCCGGCGGGGCGGCAATACCCGCGTGGTGACAGACGAAACCCGCGTCCACATGCATAGTCTACGTCATGCACGACTGATGCAACCGGTGCAGAGGGATTGCCAACAGGCATGGCGTTCGCACCGCCGCCGACGAGCGAGGCAAGAATAATCCCCGCTCCTAAAATTAACTTGCGCATTTCAACGACTCCTTTGTGATGAGCTCACTTAGCTCTCGCTTTCGTGAATGCCTGCTGAATGAAACGTGATGATTTCGTGGCGGTCTCGCGTGCGTGCGCGCAAGAGCGCGCGTGCGAGGGGATTTAGACATGTCTGAAAAGAAAAGCCGCGTCGATAGCGTGTCTGAGGCCGTGAGGATTGCCTCTGCGGCCGCTGAGGAAATTACCTTCCCCGAAAACGTCCCTCTCGAGGATGGCGACGTGCCGTTTTTCAAGAACGTCATTGCAGAATATGCCCGCGCCGAATGGTCTGCCCACCAGCTTGAGATAGCAGCGATGCTGGCTCGCACGATGGCAGACTTGGTGCGCGAGCAAGACCTTCTGCGCAGCGAAGGTGCCGTCGCATACAGCGAGAAAGGCACGCCGCTGGCAAATCCGCGCAAATCCATCGTGCAGATGCACGCATCGTCCATCCTTTCTTTTCGTCGATCACTGGCGCTTCACGCCCGAGCCATCCAAGGCGAGGCGAGGGACACAGCCAAGCGGAGAGACACGGCAAAAGAGATTGAGGCGGGTGCGAGCACGGACGATGACCTGCTAGCCTAATCGAGGTTATAATGCTTTCAGATGCCGTGGTCGGCGCCATCAAGTGCGGCCCGATTCCGGTTCTGCGCGATTGGCGCACGCTGCCGACGTCGGATTTGACCCGCGGCGAGAAGATGTGCCGCTTTATCGAAACCTATCTCGTCGTGCCAGAGGGGGCGCTAGTCGGTCAGCCAATCAAGCTGCTGGACTTTCAGGTGGCCTTCATTTTGTCGGTTTACGACAACCCGAACGGCACATCGCGCGCATACCTTTCGATTGCACGTAAGAATTCAAAGACCGCCACCATCGCATGTCTTCTGCTTGGCCACGTCATTGGTCCAGAGGCGTTCCCAAACAGCCGCATCATGTCCGGCGCGCGATCCCGCGACCAGGCTGCGGAAGTATTTAACTACGCCAGCAAGATGCTGATGATGTCGCCGCAGCTCAAAGGGCTGTATCGCATTGTGCCGTCGGGCAAGATGATTGTCGGGCTGCGGAAGAACGTTGTCTACCGCGCCAGCTCGGCTGAAGCCAAGAGTGCACACGGTGGTTCGCCGCTGGTCGCAATCCTCGATGAGGTTGGCCAGATCAAAGGCCCGCACGACGATTTCGTCGAGGCGATTGTAACCTCGCAGGGCGCGTACGGCGATAAGGCGATGATCTTCGCTATCTCGACGCAGGCGGCTACCGACGGCGACTTGTTCTCGCGATGGCTGGACGATGCCGAGACCTCGAAAGCACCGCGCACGGTATCGCATCTCTACACAGCGGATCCAGATTGCGATGTCCTCGATGAGGAAGCGTGGAAAGCTGCCAACCCGGCGCTGGGAATATTCAAATCAGTTTCATCGGTTCGTGACGACGCCGAGCGCGCTTCACGCATGCCGACCGAAGAAGCCAGTTTTCGCTGGCTCCATCTGAATCAGAGGATTGACGCCAATGCACCGTTTGTGTCTCCGGCTATTTGGCGAGCGTGTAACGCTCGAGTTGTGGACTTTGATGGTCTCCCTGTCTTTGGTGGGCTCGACCTTTCTGAGGTGAGCGACTTGACTGCTTTGGTGCTGATGGCTCCGAAGCAGCAGGACGGCAAGACCATCTGGCAAGTGAAGCCAACGTTCTGGCTTCCAGGGGATGGTATACGCGCCAAGGCAAAAGCTGACCGCGTGCCTTATGACATCTGGCACAAGGAAGGACACCTCGAAGCCGCACCGGGAAAGACAGTCGACTACGAGTTCGTTGCGCACTACCTGCGCGACCAGTTCGAAGAGATGGACATTCGCAAGATTGCGTTCGACCGGTGGAACTTCCGACATCTGAAGCCATGGCTGCAAAAGGCTGGCTTTACAGACGAACAGCTTGAAGGCGACGATGCAGTGTTCCAGCCTTTCGGGCAGGGGTTCCAATCGATGTCGCCTGCTCTCCGAGAATTGGAGAGCACCATCCTCAACGGCAACCTTGCTCACGGCGATCATCCGGTTCTGACGATGTGCGTGATGAATGCGACCGTCAAGGCAGACCCTTCAGGCAACAGAAAACTGGTGAAGCACAATCGCGAGCGTCGCATCGACGGCGCTGTGGCACTGACCATGGCAACTGCGATGGCCGGCACATATGAGGCCAGTGACACCGGCGACATGGACGACTTCATCAACAACATGGTTATGGTGATCTAATGGGTCTCTTCGATAGATGGCGCGGAGTACCCATCAAGCTCACCGATGGTGAGTTCTGGCGCGGGTTCTTCGGCTTGGGCACGACCTCCGGTGAGAGTGTGACGATTGAAACGGCGCTCCAGCTTGATGCTGTGTGGGCGTGCGTCAATCTTATCCGGAATGCAGTGATCATGCTGCCGTGCAATGTTTACAAAGATGACGGCGTTACGGTCGACAAGGCATCTCCGCTTTACGATCTGCTGCACGACATGCCGAATATGGACGACACGGCTTCAGACTTCTGGGCCATGGTCGTTTTGTGCTTGTGCCTGGATGGAAACTTCTTCGCTGAGAAGAAGCTGAACGGCGGCAAGTTGGTGGCGCTCAATCCGCTGCCGCCACTCGCTGTCAACGTTTGCCGCGATAGTCGCAACGCGCGATACTACGAGGTCACGGAGAACGGCAAAAAGCGGAGGATCGCAGAAGACAAGATGTTCCACGTTCGCGGGGCTGTTTTGCCTGGCTGTGATCGAGGCATGTCTCCGATCGGCGTGGTTCGCAATACGGTTGGCAATGCCCTGGCGGGTGAAAAGACCGCGGGTAAGATGTTTGCCAATGGGATGCAGGTCGCAGGCGTTCTTTCGTCTGACCAGATACTGAAAGAACCACAGCGAAAGCAGCTAAGCGAAATTCTTGGCCAGTTTGCTGGCTCGGATAAAGCCGGCAAGATCGCAGTTCTGGAAGCTGGCCTCAAATATCAGCAACTGACGATCAATCCAAAAGATGCGCAGATGCTTGAGGTGCGCCAGTTCAACGTCGAGCAGATTTGCCGCATCTTTGGCGTTCCGCCAGTCATGATAGGCCATGCTTCGAACGGCACCACGACCTGGGGCAGCGGCATCGAGCAGTTGATCCTGCAGTTTATCAAGACTTGCCTTGGACCTTTGGTCAAAAACATTGAATCTGCCGTCTACCGCGACCTTCTCGACGAGAAAACGCGCAAGACCACCATCGTGAAATTCAACATGGAAGGCCTGCTTCGAGGCGACAGCACGGCGAGGGCAGAATTCCTGTCAAAGATGGTCACAAACGGCATCTACACGCCAAACGAGGCCCGTTCCTACGAGAACAAGGCTCCAGTCGACGGCGGCGAGAAGGCAATCGTCAACGGCACTATGACCCCGCTCGATAAGGTCGGTCAGGCCAACAATAACGCGCCACAAACGCCAGCAGCACGCGCTGCATAAGGGAAAATCATGAAGTTTGAACACCTGATTTCGGCCTTTCTGGCCGAGCCTTGGGCTATTCAGCGCGAAAAACTGGGCGTTTTGGCTGATGTTTTGGTCGCTCGAGCCGAAGGTGAAAAGCTGTTTTCGACTGAGTTCGCCGCCTCTATTGATGAAGCGCGGGCCAAGGAGATCGCAGAATCCAGCGGCAGCGTGGCCATTATCCCAGTCTACGGAGTCTTGGCCGACAAAATGGACCTGTTTTCCGCGATGAGCGGCGGCACTTCCTATGCTGGTATCAAGAGAGCGCTGCACAAGGCGCTGTCCAATGCAGACATCAAGGCTGTCGTGCTCGACATCGACAGCCCTGGCGGCACGGTGCCAGGAACAGACGAGCTCGCAACGGAGATTCGCAAGCTGCGTGGTGGCGAAAAGCCGATCATCGCGCAGGTGAACAGCCTTGCGGCAAGCGCTGCTTACTGGATCGCGGCATCGACAGACGAAATCGTCGTCACGCCATCCGGCCGTGCCGGTTCGATCGGCGTCTACACTGCGCACGATGACCTGTCGTCTGCCCTTGAGCAGCGCGGCATCAAACGCACGTATATTTCAGCTGGAAAGCACAAGGTTGAGGGCAACGAGACCGAGCCGCTTGGCAAGGACACCTTGGCACATGTGCAAGACGGTGTGAACCGCTCCTACAATCGCTTCGTCGCGTCAGTCGCCGAAGGTCGCGGTGTGACGGTCAGCAAGGTTGAGGACGGCTACGGTCAGGGGCGCGTGTTTTACGCGGAAGCTCTCATGGACCGCGGCATGGTCGACCGTGTTGCCACACTTGATGAAACCTTGGCCCGCTACGGCGCGGACGCAGAGCCTGCGCCGGTAAAGCGCATCAAGGCTGCGAACGCCGCAAAGGCGGAGGCCGCACAAACGCTGGTCGCAAAGATGACGGCCGGCGAGCAAATCACAAAACGCGAGTTCGAAAACGGCATCAGGGGACTGATGGGGTTGTCGGGCTCTGAGGCAGAGCGGGCCGCTCGGCTCTACCTCAAAGATGGTCAGGGGGCTCCTGACGTCGAGACGGATGCTGCTGCTTTGGCAGCCATTGAACGGCTTTTGGCCGAAGCAAAAACACCCCTCATTCTATAGGAGCCTTTCATGGCCGAACTTGCAGAAAAAATTGGCGAACTTGGCGCCTCCCTCGCATCCATCAAGGAGCAGGTTGGCAATCTCGCCACGGACTTCACCTCGAAGCTTGCCGCGAACGGCGAAGTCTCCGCAGAGCTGAAGGAGAAGACCGACAAGGCACTTTCCGAACTCGGCGACGTCACGACCCGCCTTTCCGACATGGAGAAGCGCGCCGCTCGCGAGAAGGAAAACGGCGAGGAAGAGCAGAAGTCGCTCGGCCAGCTGGTTATCGATTCCGACGCCTATAAGGCTGGCAATCTGACTGGATCCAGCCGGGCATCGATCAAGGTCTCCGCCGACCGCGCCGCGATCACGACCGCCAACACCACTGTTGGTGCGGGTCGTTCTCCTGGCACCTCGCTGGTACCGGGCGCTCGCGTACCTGGCATCTTTGGCCTTCCTGAACGCCAGATGACGATTCGCGACCTGCTGCTCCCTGGCCAGACTTCTTCCAACAACGTCGAGTACGTCAAGGAAACTGGCTACACGAACAACTCTGCGCCCGTTGCCGAAACGACTGCCAAGCCGTATTCGGATATCACGTTCGATATGGCATCCGCGCCCGTTCGTACGCTGGCTCATCTGTTCAAGGCCAGCCGTCAGATTCTGGATGACGCGCCTGCGCTTCGTTCTTACATCGACGGTCGCGCTCGCTACGGTCTTCGCTTCGTCGAAGAAAATCAGCTCCTGAACGGTTCCGGCACTGGTCAGAATATCGCTGGTCTGGTTCCGCAGGCGACCGCTTTTGCACCAGCCTTCACGCCAGAAGCTGTGACCGGCATCGACCGACTTCGCCTGGCTATCCTTCAGGTGGTTCTCGCTGAGTATCCTGCGACCGCGTTCGTTCTGAACCCTATCGACTGGGCGAAGATTGAACTGACCAAGGATGCTGGTGAAAACTACATCATCGGTAATCCACAGGGCTCGCTCACGCCGACGCTTTGGAACCTGCCTGTCGTTTCAACGCAGGCGATGGCTTCTGGCCAGTTCCTGACCGGCGCGTTCTCCTACGCTGCGCAGATCTTCGACCGCATGGATATCGAGGTGCTGCTCTCCAGCGAGAACGTGGACGACTTCGAGAAGAACATGTTCACGATCCGCGCTGAAGAGCGTCTGGCTCTGGCCGTGTATCGTCCCGAAGCCTTCGTAACCGGTCCTGTTGCCGCTGCCTAATTGATCTGGGGCGTCTTAGGGCGCCCCGCTTTCGCTAGGAGGCGAACATGACTGATTACATCGAAGTTAAGCCGCTCAAGACTTTTGACAACGGCTCTGGTCTCAAGACCGCTGACAGCGCCCCTTTCCCGGTCGAGCGCGGCGAGGCTAATGCACTGAAAGCGCTCGGCCTTGTGTCGTTTGAGGACGATGCAAAGAAGGTTGAAGCGCCAGCCGAGCCAGAACCTGTCGAGCCTATCTCTTCCGTTCGTTCGACGAAGAAAAAGGACAAGACAGATGCTGACAACGAAACAGCGTAAAAGGCGTTTTGCCAGCTACATCGGCGGGGTGACAAACCCCGCTGCGCCAGCCGACACCGTAGCCCCAGCCATCACAGGCACGGCGCAGGTAGGGCAAACCTTGACGGCCAGTGCTGGCACGTTCACCGGCACGCCGACCCCGACTATCGACAGGCAGTGGATTGTTGGCGGATTTGAGGTGCCTGGTGCCTTTGGCCTGACGTTCGTTCCCCGATCGCAGGACGTTGGAAAAACAGTCCGCGTTCGCACGCGAGCTCAAAGCTTGGCCGGTAAGGTTAGCGTTCTGAGCGCGCCGACGGGCGCAGTTGTGGCGGCCTGATATGGCGATCGTCGATCTAGAAACAGTCAAGAAACATATTCGCGTCTTCCATACCGATGAGGACGCGGAGATCGAGATTTACCGCGATGCGGCCGAAAGCATTGTCACCGAGTACCTGGATCGCGAAGTTGTCGCCATCGGCGCCACTCCTGCGCAAGACGACGGTATCGCTGCTACGGCATCCATTGTTTCGGCAATATTGCTCGTGACTGGTGACCTTTACGAAGTTCGCGAACCCGATTCAAAGGCGACAGGTGACGCGGTTCTGCCGCGCGCTGTCCGAATGCTTCTGGCTCCTTGGCGCGTCTGGCGCACACCGGTGGACGATGATGTGGCTACGTTTCCTTGCACCTTTTGATTGGAAGCCGCACCCCGGCGCGACCATCGCCTACCCTGTCGGGCTCTACAACGTCACGCGCAAATGCGCAGCGGCTGCGATAGCGGCCAAGACTGCCGAACCCACGAAGGATCGCCCGAATGCCAAAACGCAAAAGAGCCGGAGCGGGCTCACTAAGTGAGCGTATCGGCTTTGAGGCTGAGGTCGAGGGCGAGGATGGGTATGGCGGCGTGGTGGTCGGATTTTCGGAGCAATTTTTCGAGGTAGCCAGACTAGAGCCGCGCGTTGGCTCGGAAACGGTCATAGCCAGCCGCCTGCAAGGTTTGCAGCCATTCACCATGACTGTTCGCAGCAACGAGCGCACGCGCACAATAACGCCAGCATGGCGGGCGCGGAACAAGCGCACCGGTGTGCTCTATGCGATCAAGACTGCGGTCAACATCGATGAGCGTAATGAGTGGATTGAACTGCTTGTGGTGCAGGGGGGGGCACATGACAATACTTGGTCTGGCTAAACTCAATCGCAAACTGAAACAGCTTCCTGCGGCTGCTGAGAAGCGCATCAAGGAAGCGATGGCGCAGGGTGCTGACGAAATCGTCGCGCTCATGAAGTCGCTTGTCGCTGTTGATAGCGGCGAGCTGCGTGACAGCATCGGCTGGACTTGGGGAGACGCTCCAAAATACAGCCAGAAAATCGCCACGGTGAAATCATCCGACGGCAAGCTGGTTATCACGATCTACGCCGGCAACAGCAAGGTGCGCTATGCCCACCTCGTCGAGTTCGCGACGAAGGCGCACGAGAACGGTGGCCAGTTCGCGGGAACTATGAATCCTGGAACTGCGGCGCAACCTTTCTTCTTCGTCTCATATCGCGCACTGCGCCGACGCACGAAATCACGCATTACCCGAGCCATCAATAAGTCTGCGAAAGAGGTGTCCGGTGGCTGATCCCGTTCTCGAGATACAGGGCGCCATCATTGCCCGTTTAAAGGCCAACTCAGAGGTCACAGCGCTGGTCGGAACGCGCATCGCAGACATTCCCCAATCGACGTGGGCCAAGCCATACATCAGCATCGGTCCATCGAATTACGTTGCCGAACTTGTTGATTGCATCGACGGCGGGGAGGTGATGATCCAAATCGATTGCTGGTCAGACGCCACTGTCCTGTCTCAGGTAAGACAGGTCGCTGACGCGGTGCGCCGCGCGCTGCGAAACTGGGAGCCAACATTGGCGATTAATGCACTGGTGTCATTCGAACCTTGGCGCACAGACTTCATCACCGACGGCAATCTCAAGCAGGCTGCCCTGCGCTACACGGCCATCGTTGAAGAGCCGTAACCGGCACCTTTTACCCAACATTTCAGGAGGCCTTTATGGCTCAAGCAACCACCATCAAGGGGGGCAAGATTCGCGTGCTCCTCGGCGACGATGCCGATCCTATCATCTATAATTCGCCGTGCGGATTCACGCAGCGCTCGATCACGCTCAACAAGGGTCTCGAAGAAGTTCAGATCCCCGATTGCACGGATCCCGACAAAGTAGACTGGGTGGGTCGCGACGCGACGTCTCTGTCCATGGCGATCTCTGGCGAAGGCGTTCTAGCCTCCGAAAGTGTGGATGCCTGGCTCGAAGGCTTCGAGAGCATCGACAGTATCCCTGTAAAGGTCGAATGGGAATTCCCGGCAAAGACCATAACTTGGACCGGTCGCATGCATATCGAGAGCATGGAAGTCGGTGCCAACAACGGCCAGCGCGCAACCAACAACGTATCGCTCGAGAGCGATGGCGAAATGGTCCGCGTCACTACGCCGATCACGCCATAATGCGGGACGCGCGCGTTTCGTTCGACTGGGCAGACGGGACTTATTCGTTCCGTCTTGCCTGGGGGCAGTTGGAAGAACTTCAGGAGAAATGCGACGCAGGCCCATATGTCGTGCTGCAACGATTGCATAGCGGCGCGTGGCGCATCGAGGACATTACCAACATTATTAGGCTAGGCTTGATTGGTGGCGGTATGGAGCCAGCACCAGCCTTGAAACTGGCGCGACGCTATGTCGAGGCGCGCCCTCCGATGGAAAACCTCATCCCAGCGCAGGTCATCCTGTCTGCTGGTCTCACCGGCGCACCGGAGGAGAAAGTGGGGGAGGACGACGCAGCAAGTCAAACGGAAAACAGCTCGACGAACTCCCAAACGGAAAGCTGAGATTTGCTGCGCTCTACGGGACCGGCGCTGTGATCGGCTTCACGCCCCAGCAGGTCAACGAAATGTCTGTGTGGCAGTTCATGGCTGCAGTGGATGGTTACGTCGAGGCGAACACGCCAGACGATGGGTCGCTGACTACGCAAGAGATAGACGAGCTCTGGGACTGGGTTCAGGGGTAACTAGAGAGAAGATTCTGGGAGGCAGGTGATTGATCCGTAACCAGTGGCTTCATTGTACGTACCCAAGGAAGTCGACACGACTTTCAAATCCTGCTTCCTCCGCTCGCACTCAGATTTCGAGAGACCACGTGCCGCCTCGTTTTCACTGTTCCCTAAAGCTTGGAGGAGACGGTAGGTCTCTGTTTCCGTTGTGTTCTGTGATGCCACCTGCTCTGTCGTCGATGTTTTGCTAATAGCGAAAATCGCTGCACAAATTGCAACGATGGCTATGGCAACTCGGCCAAACCCCGGCTTAGACGACGTGCGCTCAGTCATGTCTTTCTCCCATGTTTCCACATAGCGAATTTTCGTATCAGGATAATCACCAAAATGGCAACAGACCTCGAGCGTCTTGTCGTTCAGCTTTCGGCTGACGTGAAGGGCTATCAGAACGCATTGAATAAGGCGCTGAATCAGACAAACCAACGCGCGCGATCAATCGAAAATCGCTTTAAGAAAATGAACTCTGCAATATCGGCCTCGTATGGCGGACTGGTGACCAGCGCCACCAAGGCGTTCGCGCTCATCGGCGGCGTGCAGGGCTTCAGAACGCTTTCCGACAGCGCGACCAAGATTGATAACGCGCTAAAGGTTTCGGGTCTGTCTGGTGAAGAGCTAGAGCGAACATATACCAAGCTGCGAAACAGCGCCCAGGCAAATGCCGCACCTCTGGAAACGCTGGTCCAGCTCTACGGCCGCGTTTCTCTTGTTCAGGGCGAACTTGGGATAACATCGGATCAGCTGGTCGGGTTCTCCAATAATGTTGCCATGGCGCTTCGCGTATCAGGTCAGTCCAGCCAAGAAGCGTCCGGCGCATTGTTGCAGCTTGCGCAGGCGCTTGGCAGTGGTGTTGTGAGGGCCGAAGAATTCAATTCGATTGTTGAGGGTGCGCCGACAATTCTCCAGGCCGCTGCTGCTGGTATCAAAGAAGCAGGCGGGTCAGTTTCCAAACTGCGCACCATCATGCTTGATGGTGGTCTTTCGTCCAAAGCGTTTTTCGATGGCATCAATGCTGGCGCTCCCATTCTCGGGGAAAAGCTGGCCAATGCGACGCTCACCATTGATCAGCGAATGGAGAACTTGAAGACATCACTCATTGACGCGGCCCGAGAGTTTAACAACTCGTCGAAGGCTGCCGAAGTGTTTGGCACAGAAATCGATCGCGTTTCGCAGTTCGTCAGCAACATCAATTTTGAAACGCTTATCGGCGAAATTCAAAGGGTTGTGGCTGAGTTCAATTATGGTGCCGTTGCGGTGCAGGGGTTCGCGGAGCAGGTCGGGAAATTGAGCGGCCTAGCCGGTATAGGCGACAGCATCGTCGGCGCGCTCGGCGGCAAGAATGGCAAGGTAGAGTTTTTAGGTGGCGCGCTCAGTATCCAATCCTCTATCAGCGGCGAGGAAAAACTTACCGATCTGGCTGGTCGCCGCCTCAAGATCGAAAGCCAGATTGCGGAAGTGAAAAGCAACCCGGCGAACGCCCTCGGGCAAGCAGAGTTGCGTCAGCTCGAAGCGCAGCTTGCATCCGTGAATGAGCAATCGTCAAAGCTGGCTGGCAGCATCACCGGCGGCCCTTTGGATTACAACAGGTTTCCACCGCCAAAGAGCTCGGCCGCTGTGAAGCCGATCTCCCTTGCTGATCCGCAATATCAAGTGACGGACAGCAACACCAAAAAGACAAAAGGCGGTGGCGGATCCAGTTCTAAAACCGTTGATGAATACAAGCGTGAAGTTGAGCAAATCAGGTCACGAACCAAGGCGCTTGGGGAAGAGACTGAGGCGCAAAAGCTCCTTGATCCCCTCGTAAACGACTTCGGCTATACCCTCGAGTTTGTGAGGGCAAAACAGGATCTTCTCAATGCTGCGCAAGAGGCTGGCATCAAGATCACGCCAGAGCTGACGAAGTCGATAGAAGGCTTAGCATCTGGTTATGCCAATGCGGTCGTTGCCTCTGAGCAGCTTGCCGAAAAGCAGGACCAAATTCGTCAACGGGCCGAAGAGGCAATGGCGACAGCCAAGGACGTGACGCGTGGCCTGATTGATGGGTTTATCGAAGGTGCCAGCGCTGCGGACTTGCTTAAGGACAGCCTGAAGCAGATCGCCGACACGCTTTTGAATGACGTGCTCGACAGCATCTTCAAGGTCAACAAAGCGGGATCAGGTGGCGGTGGCTTCCTTTCGTCAATCTTTAGCGGTTTGTTTGGTGGGGGTAAGTTCCCAGCAGCGCCTGGCGGCTCTGGCGTGCCTATGTACGACGACGGCGGCTACACCGGCGACGGTGGCAAATACCAGCCCGCCGGCGTTGTGCACAAAGGCGAATATGTGTTCGACAAGGCGGCGGTTGCGGCTGCTGGCGGTCCTGCCGCCATGGAAGCTATGCGGCGCGGTCTCAAAGGCTACGCTAATGGGGGCGCTGTCGGCGTCTCGGTTCCGACATTGCCGAGCATTCGGTCTGTAAACCCTGCAGCACAACAGCAGGCTGTCGATGTCCGCGTGTCCGTTGATGACAATGGCAACCTGCAAGCTTACGTCCAGCGGGAATCGGCCAAGGTCACAGATGCGGGATTGAAGCGATACGATAAGGGCTCACTCGGACGCACCGCGAACAACGTGCGGCAGATGGGCACGCGTATGTCTGGTCGATGAATGGAGCCCAATCCACATGGCAGAAACATTACCGGTCGGCCTGAGATACGGGCCGACCTATCCTAAGCTCATGCGCTCAAACAGCGTGTCGAGATACGGCAAACGGGCCATTTCCTTCATGGAAACCAGCGATCCGGTCTGGCAGGTGTCGATGCGAGTGGTGGCTCTGAGCAATGCCGACCGGCAAAGGCTTGAGGCCTTCATCTCGCGTTGCCGGGACGGCATGGTGACGGTGCTCTATACGCCGAAGCATGTGTGTTTGCCGCGAGCGTACTGGGGCAATCCAACCGCGCCAGAGATCCTCGATACAGGCGTACTGTCGGCAATCGCTGGAAACCAGTTGACGGTCAACGGGGTCACGAATGGTCTGAAGCTGATGGAAGGCGACCTCATTGGTTTCAGCCAGGGCGATTATCACACAATCGTTCGTGTCGTACAGGATGCCACTGCCGCTGGCGGCGCTATCGCCATCAAGGCCGAGCCGTTCCTGCCATCCTACATCACTGCCGGCGCGACTGTCGTCTTCAAGAACCCGGTCATGAATATGCGCCTGGTGCCGGACAGTTACGACTGCCCTGACGACTTTCGCCCGACTGCTACATTCACTCTCATCGAGGTGCCGAAGTAATGGCTTTCCCAACACGGCTGCAGCAGCTGCTCAATGAGGGCAGAGTGAAGATCGGGTCTGGCGTCAAGTTTGAGTTTGGTACGGGAACGTACGGTTTTTTCTCTGGCAAAGGCACGCTCGATTACAACGGGCTGACCTACAAGGGCAATTCGATCATCGAAATTGACGAGCCCGCCTTTGCGCTCGGCACGTCGGCCAATCCGGTCACGATGCGGTTGCCGGCACGATCAGACTTCGGCCTGACGCCCGATAAGCTGCTTCTGATCGAAGAGGAGGAATACAAAGGCCGTCCGGTCACGCTGTACGACTTCTATTTCGATCCGGATGACAACGCTTTCCTGCACGCGGAGCCGACCTTCTACGGCTACGTCGACACGATCGATCACCGCGAAGAGAACGGCGATGCCTGGCTGGAAGCCAACATCGAAACCGAGTCCATCGACAATTTCCGTGAAGGCTATCGGTATGCCAGCCATGAAGACCAACAACTGGTCTCGGCCGGCGACATGTTCTTCGAACACGCTGCGAGGCTAAAAAATGAGTTCTTCAATTTCGAGTTTAGCCAGAAGTGATGGCTGGGATCGCGCGCTGGAAGACGTTGCCTCTGCGCAGGTTCCCATCCTGCCGGAGTGGGGAACATCCGATTGCGTGATGTCCACATGCGAGGCGATCAAGGCCGTGGTTGGCGTGGATCCGCTGGAAGAGTTTTGCGGGCGATACAAGACGGAAGCTGGCGCCGCCAAGAAGCTGCGTGGGCTTGGCTGCAATCACGTCAAAGACCTGTTCGAAATTCACATCAAGCTTGAGCTGGTCAATCGGTTTTCGGCCCGCCGTGGCGATGTCGGCGTGACTATCATCAATGGCGAGTTTGTCGCCGGTTTCGTTTGCAGCCTCGGCTTTGCGATCAAGCAGCCGCAGGGCACGATCTTTCTGCCGGTCTCAGAGATCGCGCAAGCTTACAAGGTAGGCGCATAGCCCCATGCCATTTCTAGCACCTCTGTTCACCGGGATTGGCGCCGCCATCACGGCGGTTTCGACGTGGCTATCGAGCACCTCGATCCTCGCAGGCCTCGCACAGTCGGCCTTCGCCATAGCTGCGTCGTACGCCGTCAACGCGCTGTTCAAGCCAAAGACGCCGAGCACGTCTGCCCAGATCGAAACCGAGTTCGGTGCTAATATTCCGCGCACGGTTGTTCTCGGCACATGCGGCATTGCTGGCCACCACATTTACCGGAACAACTATGGCGCTGGCGGCCGGAACTTTCAGGACGTGTTCGTCCTGTCGAGCTTTCGCATCACTGCCGTGCCACGCGTCAAGTACAATGGCCAGTGGCGCACGCTTACCAATCCAGATGCCAATGGCTGGTATTGGGTGCCGAACGAAGGCTCGTCTGGCGACAACTACGACGCCATCCGCGTCAAGTTCTACAAGGGAACGATGGATCAACAGGCAGAGCCTGAACTGATTGCTTATTCCCGCCCGGCAGGACGATGGACAGCAAATCACCGAGGCGCGGGCGTTGCTTACGCTGTGGTCTGGTGTGAGCTGCATAAGAAGGGCAGAGGCTTGACCGCTCCTCCGCAACTTTTGTTCGAAGTCCAGGGCGCTCCGCTCTACGACTGGCGCAAGGACAGTACCGTTGGCGGGTCTGGTCCTCATCGGTGGAATGATCAGTCCACATGGACATACAGCGATAACAACTTCGTCCAGGCCTACAATCTGGAACGTGGTTTCTTCAACGGCAACCAGTTGATGGTCGGCAAGGGCGTTCGCCCGTCTCGCCTTCCTTTGGCCGAATGGGCGCTGGCAGCAAACATTGCTGACGAGATCGTGGACGGTTATTATCGATACCGTTCGCACATGATCGCAAAGGACGGACCGGGATCCAATCATGATGCCAACCTTCAGCCTTTGCTGGAAGCCGCTTGCGCCTCCTGGGTAGAGCGTGTGGACGGCGAGTTTCCGATCGCTGGCGCTCCACAGGCTATTGTCGCCACCATCACCGATGACGACATCAAGGTTGGCGCTCCAAAACGGTTTACGGCAAAGCGCAAGCGCACAGAACTGATCAACACCGTTGCGGCTTCCTACGTCTCGCCAGACGATTTCTACGAGACCAAGGATGCATCGACCCGCATTGATCAGTCCGCACTTGCTGAAGATCGCGAAACGCTTGCGAGCAGCATTCCTTATAGCGCTGTGACGAACGTCAAGCAGGTTGACCGGCTGGCAGATATCGCAATTCGTGGTGCGCGCTTCCAGGCATCTGCCGAGATCACCATTCATCCGCGCTTTCTGGATGTCGTGAAGGAAGGCTGCTGGATCACGTGGGCAAGCGCCAAGCATGGAACGCGCACATATCAGGTTCTGACGCGCACGCTTGGCCCACATAACAGTGATGGCGTTCGCGACATCACGATTGCCTTGCAGGAAATCAGCAACGGCGTCTTTGATCCAACGGCATACGCGACCAATCCTCCCGTGATTGTTGTCGTGCCACCGCCCGACTACCTCGCTGAAGTGCAAAACTTCATCGCAACTCCTAACGTGGTGCAGGCCGAAGGCGGCGGGCGGATGCCTGGTGTCCGGTTAAGTTGGGATGCGATCGAAGATATCAGCGTGTCTGGCGTTCTGGTGGAATATTGGCCGGTTGCTAACCCCGCCCAAGTGTTCACCAAGCTGGTAGATTCCGACACCAGCGTTGTGCAGATCGTTGAAGGCCTGACCTCTGAAACCGACTGGCGAGTGCGCACCAACTTTGTGGTGGACAATGGCCGTTCTGTTGCGCCCTCTGGCGTGACGAACTTCCGCACCCTCGATGCTGGCGGTGATTTCATCGCTGATCTTGAGCATCTTGGCCAAGACGTGAAGGACGTGTTCAAGGTCATATCCACGGCTCGTAACGAGTTCATGCAGCGCCTTGAACAAATCGGACAGGCTGTCACTTTGGAAGGCGCTGTTTCTCAGGATCAGCGCGATGTGATGCGCGTCGAGGTGGGGAAAGCTTACGCTGAGATCGAAACGGCAAAAACCGTAGCAGCGAATGCGACGGAAGCCCTTGCCAAGCAGGTGACTGTGATTTCAGCGGGCGTGGCTGGCAACACGGCGAAGATCGGGATCGAAGAGACGGCTCGTATTAACGGTGATGGCGCGCTTGCGCAGACTGTCCAAGGAGTGTCTGCCACGTTCAACGGCATGTTTGCCGATGGTCTGGTTATGTTTCAGGCCACTGCCGCGCCTGCGGGCGTCTCGGTTCGATTTTCAATTATGCTGCGTGCCAACTTGTCGCAAGCGTTCATCGAAAGCGGCATGTACATCCAGATCAGAACTGTCGATGGCGTCTTGAGATCCGAGATTGGATTCCTTGCCGACAAGTTCGTTGTTGTGGATGGGGCGAACACCTACTCGGTCTTTGCGATTGAAGACGGGGTCGTCAAGATCGTCAATGCCAAAATCAGCATGGCGGATATCGAGAACCTCTTTGTACGAGGGGATCAGATGGAGCCGGGTGCTATGAGCATCGCGAAAAACCAGCAGATACCAGCTGGGGGTGCCGGGCGAACAGTGGATGTAACCGTAAACCACGGCGTTAACTTAGCGGACGCGCACCATGAATCTAGGATTGAGATCAGGGGCAGTGCCACCGTTGGCGGCTCTACAAGCACAAGCGTCGTCGTGACCATAGATGATTTAGATACTGGGCAGCGAATCCTTTCTACGGGCGGTGGGGTTCGCGGCCCCAGTCACCCATCAGGCCAGCAAAACGCTAGTTGGGGGGTGTTTGAGTACTACTCAATACCCACTGGTCCAAGGACATCAACAACCTATCGCATATCCTTCATCGGCGGCCCCGTGAGTTTCTCAATCCAAACATTCGGCGTCTTCATCTTCAAGAACGTTCCTGACAACGTTTAAAGGCAAACCCAACATGACCACACCCTATGTAACGGGCACGGTATCCGTGACCGCTGGCAGCGCTGTTGTGACCGGGACAGGAACGGGCTGGCAAACGTCCGGCCTCATCGCTGGTGAATTCGGCGTTGATGGCCTGTCGGTTCCCGTGTTGTCTATCGACAGCAACACCAAAATTACGCTTGCACAACCTTGGCCGGGGGCAACTGCCTCCGGCAAGGCGTACTGGATTAGCTACGACACCACGCCGGGGCAACAGACAGTAGCCAATGCGATGCGGCTGGCTGAGTACATCGCACGGCTGGACAAGCCCGCGCTGGCTGCATTGGCATCTCTGGTTCCTGCCGCTGATAAGCTTCCCTACTTCGGGGCGGGCGGCGCTGGTGCGCTGTTTGATTTTACTGCGGCGGCGCGGGCGTTGCTGTCAGGAACAGGAGTGTTACCTGATGCGCAAATACCAACAAAAATGTCAGCAAAGGAAATTTCTAACTTAGTAGTCAGGCAAGGTGCAGCAGGTGCAAATGGTTATCTAAATTTATTCTCAGGTGATGCAACTCACGCTGGCTATGTCGCCATGTATCAAAAAGATGGTTCGAGAGCGGGATATATTGGCTATCCAGATGCGGCCACGAAATCACTTTACCTAGCGGCTGAGAGCGGAAATTACTGGAATTTTGACGGCCCCCTGTTTCCAAGAATTAACAATCTACCGATTGTAGAAAAGGGTGCAAATGCCAATGGGCAATACACCCGCTTTGCAGATGGGACACAAATTTGTTGGGCAGACAGGAAATTTACCGGAGACGATAGCACTATCCGCTATATTGCGTTGTGGACTTTTCCCGCCGCGTTCGCCCCATCATTCAGACCTGTTGTCAGTCATACTGTAAACCAGAACACCCTTATTGATGCAGGGAATAACACAACGCAAAGAACAGCAATATTCGCGCCTTCATTACTCAACCTAAACTCGACAGGTGTTGAGCTGAATATGACGACTGGAATAGCGTGGAGCAACTACACGTCAGTAGTTACCCATGCAATGGCAATGGGTAGGTGGTACTAATGAAAATCAATCTTTCCCCCTCCCGCCGCGATGACAAGTTGACCGTTGAAAAGACCGGCGACCGGCTCCGCATCAACGGCGAGCTGTTCAACTTCAATCCCGTTCCTGAAGGTGCAACCATCAAGGCTAGCGACATTCCTTGCGACTGGATTTGCGGTGATGTCACTCGGATCAACGGCGAGATCGAGCTAACCCTCATCTTGCCGCATGGGGCCAATCCATCGCAGGCCGTCGCCTTTCCAGCGGCGCTTGAGGACGTGCAAGACGGCGTTGTGGCATTGCCATTTGATCCAGAGCCGGAACCGCCCGTCATGCCAGAGCTGCCAGAAGAGGAGGCCGACCATGTGGACGCCTGACACCTCGATTATCATCACGGCAGAACAAGAGGCGGCAGAACAACGGGCGGCGCTTGAGGCGATGTTTTCATCTGCCATCCAGACCCACCTCGACACAACCGCTAGCCAGCGCCGCTATGACAGCATCCACACGGCGATTTCATATCGGGGTGATGAGAACCCTGTGTTTGCCTCGGAAGCCGCTACGCTGTTCGCATGGAGGTCTGCTGTGTGGACTTACTCAACCGCCGAACTGGACAAGGTGATGGCTGGTGAGCGGGATATCCCGACTGTAGATGCGTTTCTGGCAGAGCTGCCGGAAATCGTCTGGCCTTAAGACAAAAACCCGCCGTTCCTCGTAAACGGCGGGCCTAGATGCCGCGCTGCTCGCGGCGCGACAGCAGGCATAATTGGCTTGCCCATTCAATGTGTCAAGGCCGGCCATCTCGCTTTCGCGGCCACGACCACAAACTCAGGAAATCACCATGGCGACTGTTCGCGACGTACAGCGACCAAAGTAAGCCCACCAGCGTCAGGTGAAGGCGGGCTTTCTGGATCAAGTAGATAACGTGTCTGGCAAGTCCGAACTGGTGGACTCTGTTTCAATATCCGGCACTACCTTGGGAGCCCATTTCTGCCGCTCCTGCCAGATGGCATCAGCCACGATCTTCGTGACATCTTCTTCCCCCCGGCAAAGATGCTTGGCTGTAATCGACCAAGCCATCAATTTCAAATCTTCAGGGTAATCTATTTCGGTATTAATCATGCGCCCTCACAGACACGTGTTAATGCCGGTGGGAGATTGCTCAAGGCTTACGCACTCGTCACCGACCGGCGCTATCTGCCGCGTCGGTAGATGGAACTCCCGCCGCTGTCAGCCCAGTCCCTACCGTTCATGCGCCGCCAGTCGCAACGACCCGCGTAAGGGTGAGACACGTCATCTTGGCCGCTACCGCATGATTGGTCTTGTGCGGCTGCTGGACCGCCACGGTAGGCGGGGCCGTCTACGCAACCGCTCAGGACGCCCACTGACACGACGCAAATAGCTGCTGTGAGAATTTTCATGGCTCAATCTCCAATTGACCGATCCTAACGCTCTCTGGTGGACCAAGTTCCACCTGCGTAGGTCGCTCGCCCAAAAAGGAAAACCAATGCTAATCACCAAAATCTCCACACAGGGGAGGGCTTTCGTGCGCTTGCACGAGGGCAATCCACTAACATGCTATCTCGACCCCGTCGGCATTCCTACAATCGGTACGGGCTTCACACTGGGCAGCGATTCCGTTCGCCGCGAACTGGCCAAGATCGGCATCACGAAACTGGTGCCAGGCAAGACCAAAATTACGGCGGCGCAGAGCGATGTCATTCTCGATGCGGTCCTTGCTGCGGAATACGTACCTGCCGTTGTGGCTGGCTCGCCAATCGACCGCAAGCAGCACGAGCTAGATGCCGCGTCGTCTGTGACTTTCAATCTCGGCGTCGGCGCCATGAGGTGGATGTGGGCCGACCTTTGGCGCGCAGGCAAGATTAAGCAGGCCGCCGACCATCTATCTCGCAACTACAACACCGCCAAGGGCAAGAAGCTGCCAGGCCTCGTGCGACGCCGCAAGGAAGAGGCTCTGCTGTTTGAGGCCGGCATCTATACCGGTGTCGTCGGCGTAACCAAAGAAGCCACCGCCGAGCCGCCAGTGTTGCCGGATCCAGAAGTCAAAGAAGCGCAAGAACTGCTTACGGCCGCTGGCCTTAATCCCGGCGCGGTGGACGGCTGGATGGGTGCCAAGACGAAGGCGGCTGTGATTGCCTACCAGAAAGCTCACCCGCACTTGATCGCCGACGGCATCATCGGTCCAGCAACCATTGCACAGCTTCGCCGTGACGCAGGCGCGGCCAAGGACGTGGTCACGAAGGGCGCAAGCTCTGCGGCTGGCTCTGGACTGCTGGCATTTACCGCTGGCCTTCCATGGGGCTGGATTGCCACAGGCGTGCTTATCGTTGTTGTCGGCTATGTTGCCTACCGCAACCGAGACGTCGTCATCCGCCGCTGGAATAGCTGGCGCGGCAAGGAGGCGAAGGTTTGATCCTGCTCGCCAAACTCAAAAGCTACCTATCCACCATCGGCACAGCGCTCGCGATTCTCGCGGGCGTCTTTTTTTACGGCCAGCGAACAGGCGGTTCGGCGGCGAGGGAAGCACAGGCCAATGCAAAGGCCATCAAGGGGGCTGGGGAAGTCGAAAATGAAGTCAAAAATCTGGATGACGCTGGCGTTGATGACGCTCTTGGCAAGTGGATGCGCGACAAGCGGTAGCTACTGCGACATCGCGAAAGCGGTGCGCCCCTCTATTGAGGACAACTTGTCGATCGAAACCAAGCGCCAGATTCTGGCCGAGAACCAGAAGCTGCAAAAGCTTTGCGGGGTGAAGCCTTGACCGGCGCAGAGATCATGGCCGTCGGCGGCTTCTTCGTGCTGCTGTTTGGCTTCTTCTTTGGCATCTGGAAGTACGTGGACGCGAAAATCAGCTCGGCCCGTTCCGACGCCACGGGCACGGCTTCTGCCGCCCACGCGCTTGCCGCACTTGCTCGAGACGAGCTTGCCTCACACCGCCTGCATGTGGCCGAAACATACATCACCAAGGCCGGAATGCGCGAGATGACAGTCCAGATCATGGATGCGGTCAGTGGCGTGAAAGCTGCCGTCGATCACATGACTGTTCGCGTCGATCGCATTGTTGAAAATCAAGCTTCCAAGCCGAGGCCGACTAGGTCGTCCTAAAGAAAGGTGGATCATGCCAACTCAAATTCTCGCTACAGGCAGCACTGCAGCCGATTCCGCCGATGTCGTTGTGGCAGCCGGGACGCCGGTTACTGTCTGTTTGAAGGGCTCTGACAAATACCTTGCCGAAGTCCTTATCAAACTGAAAGACGACGCGGGCGGCTATACCAATGTTGGGTCTCTGTCGCCACTATCGCCCGCGGTTTGCATTACCGCTCCAGGCACCTACCGTTTTAGTAGGGTTGTCGGAACCACATGCGGAGTGTTCCGTGCTTAATCGTCAGAAAATTAGCAGTGGGCTGTTTTCGCCGCTGATGACGCGCGGGGTGGCGGGGCTGGTCACTCCGGGGGGTGGAGCCCCCGCAAAAGACGTTGTTGTAACCACAAGAGGCGAAACTGCTTCAAACACAATTGGTGTGGCCCGCACATCTGCGAATGTGAAGCAACGATTCCGAAAGCAGGTGTTCGCCGGACAGGGCGGCATCAAGGCAGGAACTCTCAAGCTTGTGCTTGGGGCTTACGGCGTTCCTGACAGCGGTGTAGAAACTGTCACGGACGGATACACAGCCGAATCTCACTTCGAGGTGGGCGGTGTAGCCTATCCATTCAATTGGGGCGGCGCAGCATCTGGAGCAATCCCAAGCGGATCGGCTAGCGTGGAAAGCGGGGTTGCTACTGGTCATCCTGACGTTGCGGCTGGGACAACATGTTATTTGGTCATTGCCCGCGAGTACGCTGTTGGCGCACTTCCAGTGTTTGACTCTGCCCCCGGCACGGGAACGACTGGAGACAGCGCACATTTTGCAGTTGCTGGAACGAATGCTGGGATCGGAGTGCCGGGTGTAAAAACAGCAACCGGCGGCTGGACTGCGCAATCGAGTGTTTTCGATCTACCGTTTGTCTTGGTGGGTCAGCAACTCAACGCGGCAACTGCAATCTATTGCATCGGCGCAAGTGTCGAGCGTGGTCAGCAGGACAGTTCTGGTGACGGCACAGCAGGCGGCGGGTACATTCGTCGGGGTCTAAACCCTTCCGGTGGGACCAAGCACGCGTTCCTCATAGGGGCGAAGCGCGGGGAATCTCTCAGCACCTTCCTTGCTTCGGGCTCAAAGCGCCTGACATATCTCAAATACGCGAACAGCATTCTTCTAGGGTTTGGTGGCAACGACTTTACAAACGGCGTTCCTGTCAACACTGCCTTGGCGTCACTAAGCACGGTGAATGATCTCATTATTGCGGCGGGTGTCGAGCGCCGTGCCTTGCTTGGCATGGTAGTTAAGACTGACACCACAGACGCTTATGCCACTATCGCCAATCAAACACCTCGTTCCGGGTTCGCAGCCTTCAGAACCGCGTTCCATGCCGGTGCTGCCTCATTGGGGATGACTGTCGTAGATACATCTTCTTCATGGGAAGACGCCAGCAACCTAGGCTACTGGAAAGTCAACGGAACCGCCAACTGGTCCACATCAGACGGCACGCACCCAACGACTGTTAGGCATCAAGAAGCTGGCGTGGCGCTACAATCCCAGCTTGGCTCGTTCTTGACCTGGTGATCTTATGCTCGGAATTTTACCATAGCTACGCTGGGGCGAAAGTTGTGCGTTTGCCCCAGCGAGTGTTCAAGTACCGACGCGCGGGTTGCTCTATCCAATAATAGCTGGCGGCAGCGACGACGAATGCGGCTCCGACTAACACCAATCGAGGTGCGTCGCCCAAGAATGCATAAAACAGCTGTTGCCAAAGATATAGCGAGAAGGAAATGAACCCAACAAACCGGAGAGGCATCCACGAGAGAATAGATCTCGCCCATTCTGGCGCCCTCGGAAGGGTAGCGATGCATCCAGCCAGGCACAATGTGCCAACCGAGTATTTGACTGGGTCAGGGAACACCATGAAATTCAGCAAAACGCCAGCTACCCCCAGCGCCAACGGGACGTACGGCGAAACGGTAAGTTTGGACAGAGTGAGGTATGCAATCGTTCCCGCAGGGATCGATGCCATTCGCACGTCGGTGCGCCAATATACTTCGTAGTAGTCAAAACCGGAGTACGATTGCAATGCGCCATTCACCATGCATCCGACCATCACGACTACGAGAAAAGGAATCGCCTTGGTGAAAATTCTCGACGTGAAAACTGCAATTGCGCCCAGTAGGAGATAGGTCCATTCCTCAATGGCGAGGGACCAGAGGTGATCCCAAGCTCTGACCCTGTCGAAGTAAATCGAAACGTAATTGGAGGTAAATGTTATAGCTCCCAGTACCTGTGGGGTAGTAACGCTCTTCTCCGGGAAGAACCAAAGAACTGCGGTCGAAACCAACAGAAACACGACGAGTGCGGGCCAGACACGAAAAATTCGGCGCTTTATGAACGGTATGAATTCTTGTTTTTTCTCGAATAGAATTTCACCCATCAGGCGACCACTTAAAACAAAGAATAATTCGACCCCGAGACGGCCCGAGTTAATTAGAAATATGCCCCCAAAGTGGGAAAAAATGACGAAGATAACGGCTAAACCTCTCCAGCCGTCCAAGTATTCTAACCAGTGGCGCTGCGTATCCGAACGGTCCATTCTTGCCCCCTTTGAACGTCGGAGGCATATCATTAGAATTATATTCGCGGCAATTAATTTAGTTGTTTTATACGCACCTCGAACTCAATCAATCCGAGAAACGCATCGGCATCTATAAATCGCAACAACCAACAATCAAGGCGGCTCTGTGGCGCACCCCTGCACTTGATTGCGCGTGCCGTGGCTTGAGACACCAAAGCCCCGCTTGCCGAAAGGTGGGCGGGGTTTTTCATTTCACCACCTTCAGCACAGGCGGCGGGCCATCTAGGGGAAAGGTCCGTAGGTTGACCTGCACCATCGGCCCGCGCTGCGTGTGCATCGTCAGGAAGCTGATGTCGACATCGAGGTAAGACTTGTGTGCGTCGCGGATGGCGTCATTGAACTGGCGAAGGGCTGCGCTGAGTTGTTCCTCATAATGTTTCTGACGATCATGGAGAGTTTTCATTTCCGGGTAGGCTCCTTATACGGATAGTGCTCCCAGCACCACCATTTCACCGGATCTACCTTGTTTTGAGCAAATCCAAAACCGCCCCACTTTTTGCAGTCAGGCAGGCAGCAATAGTGGTTCACGTGGATGCCGTCGCTGGTTTTGGTGGTGTCGCTCACAGAAGCGAACCTTGCGACTGTTGATCTTCGATCGGCAGCAGGATCATCTTTTCATCTGGCAGTGGTCGCTGGAGCTCTTTCGCCTCATCCCAAGGCGCGCTCATCCAGACATCGACTTCTTCCTTCGTCGTCAGCAGGACCGGCATCGCCTTTGGGTGGATCGGCTTCACGACGGAGTTCGGCTCTGTCGTCAGAAACGCAAACAGCTCGTGCTGGCCTTCGCGTGGGTTCTTCATCGATCCCCTTGTGCCACTCCATTCGGTCCAGACGCCGGCGAAAAATGCGAGGGGCTCTGCCTCGTTGATGGCGAACCAGCGTTTGGTTTTTCGGGGCTTGGTATCCTCCCATTCGCAAAATCGCGTCCAAGGTACGACGCACCTGTTCTCCACCTTTAGCCACCGGCGCCAATGCGGCGAGGTGACGTTTCGGATATTGGTGACGCCGGTGTCTGGCTTGTCGCCAAGAATGTTGGGTGGCGTCGGCATGCCCCATGTCAACTCCACGAGCTCGCGGGCACCATCTTTGTTTCGCACGACGGGGGCAGGCCGGTCAGGATAGACCTCGATGTCAGGCTGAAGGTTGAGCCGCTCGCTCATTATGCCTGCGATGTCGCGCATGGCTTCCTGATTGGTGCGGACCTGGTACAGATTACACATGCGTCACCTCGGCAGTTTGGCTAGTGTCAATTCGACATCACCCTTGCGATTGCACTTTTTGCAGCGAAGAAGCTTCTTCAGGTCGTCCAGGGTCATTCCCGGCTTTGTAACCTTGCTGACGCGCCAACGTTCCAAATTGGAGACGTGTCCGCAATAACGGCATTTGCCGACCACGATTTCCCAGCTGCAAAGATATTCCAGGCGCGGTGAGGCTTGCTTTTCAAACTTGATCTTCTTTGTCTCATGGCCTTGATAAATTCTAAGCCTGCACCTGTCGTGATATCCTTTGACGTTTTTCCCGCATTGAATGATGTCCTTGGCAATGCGGCCAGGCAGCGAGAATAGTTCTGCGTCCTCGTACATGCCAAACAGACCGTCGTAGTCCAGCCGTTTCAGCAGCTCGCAATCAAGACACATCACGTAGATCAAGTCATCCTTGAGCGACGTAAGCGTAGGGAAGCTTTCAGACGGCATCGCGGTCCTCGCTCGGAACCCACCCCCTCGTATATCCCTTGCCCATTGCGAGCGTCGCCATAGCAAGCTGCCCGCGCAGGAACTGCACGTCGTCCAGCAACGTCCTTATCGCATTGCGCTCATTGCCGTCGTGCCACTCTATAATGTGCTCGACTGGGTCGGCTTCTGGCTTTTCAAGTTGAGGGCGCAATTCCATCTCCATCTATCCTTCGAAGTCCCCAACCGCCCGGTGGCGTCTTGGCCATAAACTTTCGCGCACGCTCGTTAAGCTTCGCGAGTGCCATGGCTTTGGCGTCGTCTTCTGTTCGTGCTTGAACGGTAACGATCCAGCGTCCGGCTTGAAATCTATAGCTCTGCGGCTTCACGACATGAGAGCATGCAGCGGCGAACACAAGCCGCGCTTTATGGCGGTCTCCTGCAGCGAATTCGCTTTGCGTTTCCCACCATTCATCAAACTTTTTGTTTATCTCTCTTCTCAGCATGTTCCTATTATGTTCTGGGTGTGGAAAGAGTCAATCTGGATTCTGAAAAATCCAAAAACCTTGACAAATTTGTAAAAGAATTATAGCGTCATATCTTGCCTCACCAGCCTGCCTTACCAAGGCTTCACCACCACGAGGGGACTACATGAAACTGCCCACCGAAGAACTACGTCGAAGATCCGACGCCTACCGAGAGCACGGCACGCTCGTGAAGGCTGCCGCCGCGCTTGGTATCGGCAAGTCCGCTCTTGCTGAGAGCATCAAGCGCGCGGCCGAGGCTGGCCTGCTTGGCACTGAACCAGTGCTGCCTGGATTTCGCATCAGCCGCATCAGCAACACGCCGAGTGGCACGTTTATCCAGCAAGCGCCTGAGCGCGGTGATCGTTTCAAAGTCCCGGCTGGTCATGTGGTCAAAGGCGTGTCGGCCCTCGTCGATGCTGAGGGGCGCGTTATTCAGCAATGGCAGAAAACGGCTGTGGAGCATTCCCCGGTGGATATCGCCGCCATCCTGAAAGAAGCGTTCAATGACGTCGCCCCTGCCGAACCTGTCGCCGCACCGGCGCAGGTTTACGATGACCTGCTGACGCTGACGCCGCTCGCCGACTGGCACATCGGCCTTTTTTCATGGCATCGCGAAACCGACACCAACTGGGATTTGAAGATTGCGGAGAGCGTCATTGGTTCGGCGATTGAAGATCTGATTGCGCGCACACCACCTTCGGCCAATGCGATTGTTTTAGGTGGTGGGGATCTGCTCCACTCGGATAATAACGAGAACAAGACGGCGCGGTCTGGTAACGCTTTGCAGGTCGATGGCAGGTATCAGAAGGTATTGATGACCGCTTGTCGTCTTGTCGTGAGAGCTATCGACGCCAGCCTCCGCCGACACGGGCAGGTGACGGTTCGGATTCTTCCCGGCAACCACGATGAGCACGCATCTGTCGCTGTCGCGTATTTCCTGCTGGCCTGGTATCGCAACGAACCGCGCGTAACAGTCGACGTCGATCCGTCGCTGTTCTTCTGGTTCCGCTTCGGCAAAGTGATGATCGGCGCTACGCATGGCCACACCGTCAAACTCAAGGACATGGCCAGCATTATGGCTCATCGCCGCGCCGAGGACTGGGGTGCTACTCGTCACCGCTTCATCCATGGCTTCCATATCCACCACTCGAGCAAGTTTGCGTCTGAGGGTGGCGGGGTTATTTCGGAATCGCACCAAACACCAACGCCGCAGGATGCGTGGCACTTTGGCTCTGGCTTCCTGTCAGGCCGGTCGATGCAGTCGATCAGCTACCACAAGGAGTATGGGGAGGTTTCTCGCGTCCGCGTGGCGATGATGGATGCTGCGAATGACAATGAGCCGGTGAGGGCTGTGGCATGAGCCGTTAGTGGACATACCAGTAGCCACCTGCGCCGAGCGCAATCAATGGCGCTAGCCGGTACGTCACGGCGATGACGGTCAGCAGCAACATACCAAGAGTGTTATTTGCTTCACCCTCGGTCTTACCGTGTCTGAACTTAAGGAAGGTCTTCATTCGGTGCTCCAGAAATAGAATCGCTGGCACCACAATGGCAATATGCACACCCTACGGGTTGACGGTCAATCTCACCCCGTGAACTTACCGTGAACATATGGCCCATTGGCCTCATATATGGGCTAATACAGGAGTTATACCCACTAATCCCCACCCCGCCAGCCACCAACTGGCGGTCAACCACCACACCTTGTGAGGAGACTTGTATGAGCACCAGAGACTGCGCGGGCAAGACCTATCGGGATGCCCACCCGCCAGAAGACACCTTTATCGCGCCAGACATTGCTACCACCACCTTCGGCACGCTCGAAAAGTACGTTGCTGCAAACGACAACGAGCTAGGCTCAAAGCAACCGGCACCAAAGCGAGACTGGAACGCGGGTCTGCCCCGCGTCGGCTCGTTTATGCAGACATACACCGGCCGCCAATACTGGCCTTGCGACCCCCAGCCGCACGAAGTCTACATCGATGACATTGCGCATTCGCTCAGCCTGCAATGCCGATATGCGGGCCACTGCCTGCGATTCTACTCAGTCGCAGAACATTCCGTCCTCATTGCTCGCAGCCTTGCCGCAACACGCGCGCCGGAGGTGGCCTTGGCTGGTCTTCTGCACGATGCGCCAGAAGCGTATTGCGTGGACATTCCGCGCCCGCTCAAGCCCTACCTGACGAACTACAAGGGCATCGAGCAAAAGAACTGGCTGGCTATTGCGGCGCGGTTTGGCCTGCCGGCCGAGTTGCCGGTCCAAGTCCACAATGCAGACAACCGCATCATTGCCGACGAGCTCGTCAATCTGGTGCCGATGCCTTGGCATGCGCGGCATAACAATCCGCTCGGCGTTACGCTTCGATATTGGTCACCGGAGAAGGCGGAGCAAGAGTTCATGGCGACGTTTGAGGCGTTGATGGCGGGGAGGGCGGCTTGACACTGCCAATGCAGAAACTCCTGGAGATGGGCGAGAACGCCAGCGTCCAGATAGCGGCTGGCCCAGCCTACCTCCATACAGGTAAGCGTCTTGAACCTCGTTTGTGGGAAGCCTTGCGCGTGGAGATGCAATACCGGTTGCGACGGGCAACGGGCGAACCTCATGCTGTTGTCAGCTTTGAATTTGGCACGGAGGCCACATGACCATCAAGCCCGGCGACGAAGTCGTCTGCATCGACGACACCACCCTTCCAGAGCAATACCTCGGCATTCGTGCCGGGGAGGTGTACCGAGCGACGTGGGTGGGCATGTGCCGCACGTATCTCGGCGGCGAATATGTTGGCATAAGGCTGGCTGGCGTCAGCCGCGGTGTTTGCCCGCATTTTGGCGAAGAGGATCCACCGTTTGCGCTGCGCCGGTTCAAGCCGGTCGTGAAGCCGAAGCGACACGAAGAGATCAAAGCTTCGCTTACAAGGAAAGGCCTGATCGGCAAGAAGATCGAGGAGAAGGCATGAGCCCGATACTGATAATGGCGGCCAGCGACGCTGCTTTTGATGGTCGGACATTTTCTGCGCTGGGTAGGCACGAACGTCGCCGCTACATCGAAAGGTCGATCGCTTCCCTCAGGGCTCTTCATCAAGCAGGTGCAAACTTCGATGCTGAGATTATTGCCGAATTAGCCCGTTGCAGATTTTTAGACCACATTGAGGAGTTGATAGATGAACGCTGAAATCACATCCAAAGACACCGGCTGCCTCACAGCCGTACCGGCGAATGATAACGTTCCTGTCGAGCTGCGCGCACTAGGCGCAGCGATAGGGAAGGGCAGCACAGCTATGCTGCCACCCGTCATTGCGCTCACCGGCCTTGCTGGCAGCGGCAAGTCCACGGCCAGCAAGTATCTTGTCGAAAAGCACGGCTATCAGCTGGTGAAGTTCGCAGGCCCACTTAAGGATATGCTGCGGGCGATTGGGCTGAGCGAAGCGCAGATTGAAGGGGAGCTAAAGGAGGAGCCATGCGAGTGGCTTCAGGGCGCAACGCCGCGTCACGCTATGCAGACCTTGGGCACGCAATGGGGCCGCGCCTGCATAGGGCCATCGTTCTGGATTGAGCTATGGGTATGGCGCGTCAATCAGATCATCGCAGCGGGCGGCCGCATTGTCGTCGATGACTGCCGATTCCCGAATGAGGCGGCAGAGGTGCGCAAGCTTGGCGGTGTGGTCTGGAAGATTTTGGGGCGCGGCGGCATTGCCGGCGCACACGAGAGCGAGGCGGGGTGCGGGGAGGCTGATATGGAGATCCACAACATTAGTGGCATTGATCGTTTGCAACAATTGCTCGACAAATC
>NZ_JXQV01000029.1 GCF_000834635.1 Agrobacterium tumefaciens | reverse complement strand
GTTTTCCAAGAACGAAGGACATCGTCGCTAGCAGCGCCGCCGCCCTCGTCAGTGAGCGGACTTATAGAGGACACACCCGAAACAAGTCAACAGCAGGTTTGAGAGAAAATTCAGAAAAGTGGTAAGTCGCTGGTTCTGTTGGGGTATTTTCGTTTCCGGCCGCTGTTGATAGTTTTGGCACCCAAATTCCATCCGTTTCGCACGGCATTGCGCTTGCTTCGCTTCACCCGGTCTCATGAGATTGCTAAGGTTCCCTCTGTTCATCAGACCGGAGCCGTCCCATGCTTGTTCTCAACACTGAAGAAACCCGCAACGCCCTGCAATGGCCAGCTCTTATAGATGCCATCGAAATGATGTTTCTCGGTGGCTGCGTCATGCCTGTGCGGCATCATCATGAGGTGGAGGTTCCCGGTGAGAATGATGCGACGCTGCTGATGATGCCAGCCTGGGTGCCGGGCTCTTATATAGGTGTGAAAATCCTCTCCGTCTTTCCTGACAACAGCCAGCGTTCACTGCCCGCCATATTCGGCACCTATCTCCTCTCCTCCGGCAAGACTGGGGAGATGTTAGCGGCAATAGAAGGTGGAGAGCTGACGGCACGGCGCACCGCGGCCACCTCCGCACTGGCTGCGAAGTATCTGGCACGCGAAGACGCGACGTCTATGCTGATGGTCGGCACCGGTCGATTGTCGCTTAATCTGATTGAGGCGCATGCGACCATCCGCCCGCTTGGTACCATCCATATATGGGGACGTAATGCCGCTACTGCTGAGAAGGCCGCTGAAGAGGCGCGCCAGCTCGGCTTCAATGCCAAGGCCTGTAGCAATCTTGAGGAAGCGGCGCGCTCGGCCGATATCATCTCCTGCGCCACATTGTCGAATGAACCGCTTATCAAGGGTGAATGGCTGAAGCCCGGTGCGCATCTCGATCTGGTTGGGGCGTTCAAACCGACCATGCGTGAGAGTGATGATGCGGCGGTGCAGCGGGCGTCTGTCTTTGTCGATACATTTGCCGGTGCGCTGAAGGAAGGTGGAGACATTGTCCAGCCTTTGGAGGCGGGCATCATCCAGCGCAACGATATCCGCGCCGAGTTGGCGGATCTGGTCTCCGGACGCCATGCGGGACGCAACAGCGCGGACGAGATCACGCTCTTCAAATCGGTGGGTGCCGCGCTGGAGGATCTTGCGGGCGCAATCCTTGCCTATGAGAGCGTGAAGTCAATTCGTGAGTAGCATGACCAATATGAGAGAACAAAACCTGCCAACCCTGCCGGTGACAGAGGTGCTGGGAGAGATTGGCGCGGCTTTGACCGCCCGCGCACAGGCCGTGCTTTGCGCGCCACCCGGCGCTGGCAAGACGACGCTGGTGCCGCTTTACCTGCTCGATCAGCCTTGGCGCGGCGATGGCAAGATCATTCTGCTGGAGCCGCGCAGGCTTGCGGCACGGGCAGCGGCCAGCCGCATGGCATCCTTGCTTGGCGAAAGCGTGGGTGAAACCGTTGGCTACCGCATGCGGCTGGACAACCGCATTTCCGGCAAGACCCGCATCGAGGTGGTGACCGAGGGTGTGTTTGCGCGGATGGTTCTCGATGACCCCGAGCTTTCAGGCATCTCTGTCGTCATTTTCGATGAATTCCACGAACGCTCTCTCGATGGCGATTTCGGCCTTGCGCTGGCGCTCGATGTGCAGGCCGGGCTTCGCGACGACCTGCGCATCCTCGTGATGTCTGCGACGCTCGATGTCGAGAGAATCAGCGCCATGCTGAAGGATGCGCCTGTGATCAAAAGCCTTGGCCGCAGCTTTCCCATCGACATCCGCCATGATGACAGGCCGGGACAGGAGCGGATTGAAGACAAGGTGGCGCGGGCCATCATCGACGCCCATAACAGCGAAACAGGGTCCATTCTCGCCTTTCTGCCGGGACAGGGCGAAATCCTGCGCACCGTCGAGAGGCTCGAAGGCCGGTTTGGGCCGGAAACGAGTGTCACGCCGCTGTTCGGCAATCTTTCCCAGAAGGAACAGGATGCGGCGATCAAGCCGACAGAGCCCGGCAGGCGCAAGATCGTGCTGGCCACATCGATTGCCGAGACCTCCATTACCATTGATGGCGTGCGGGTTGTGATCGATAGCGGATTGCAGCGTTTGCCGGTGTTTGAACCCTCCACCGGCATGACAAGGCTTGAAACCGTGAAAGTCTCCCGTGCCTCTGCCGATCAGCGGGCGGGGCGTGCAGGGCGAACCGAGCCGGGCATCGCCATCCGGCTGTGGCATGCGGGTCAGACCGCTGCCTTGCCGGCCTTTACCCCGCCACAGATATTGGCGAGCGATCTCTCAGGCCTTGCGCTCGATCTGGCCCATTGGGGCGTCAGCGATCCCGCCTCCCTTGCCTTTCTGGATCAGCCGCCGCAGACGGCGCTTGGCGAGGCCCGTGCGCTTCTGACCAGCCTTGGCGCGCTGGATACCGTTGGTGCCATCACCCCGCGTGGACGAAAGATGCGTGAGTTGGCCATGCCCCCTCGCCTGTCCGCCATGGTCATTGCCGCCGGAGATATTGGACATGGCACAGAGGCGGCCATGCTGGCGGTGCTGTTGACCGAACAGGGGCTTGGCGGCAGCGATATCGATCTTGAGGAAAGGCTGCGCCGTTTCAGACATGAGAAAGGCGAGCGCGCCGTGGCTGCGAAGGGTCTGGCCAAACGCATAGCGACATCTCTTGGCAATGCTGCCCGATCCGACGAGCCTATCACATCAGGGGAACTGCTGCTGCATGCCTATCCCGATCGCATCGCCTTCCAGCGCGGTGGGCGGGGACGTTATGTGATGGCGAATGGCCGGGGTGCCGAGCTTGCCGAGACGGAACGGCTGGCGACAGAGAAGATGCTCGTCGTGGCCGATGTGACCGGGCGTGCCGCACAGCCGCGCATTCTGGCCGCAGCCTCCATCCGCCGCATGGATGTGGAAGAGCATCTGCCTGACGCAATCACCAAAGAGGATCAGCTGTTTTTCGACAAGGCGAGCGGCCAGGTCCGCGCCCGCCGCGTGACCCGCATCGGTGCCATCATTTTAGAAGAAACCCCGCTTGGAAAACCGACGGGTGAAAAAGCCGCGTCTGCTCTGGCAAACGGCATTCGGGAGCATGGGCTGGCTATTCTCGCCTTTTCGAAAGAGGCGCAACAGTTGCGTCAGCGCCTCGGCTTTCTGCACCGCACGATTGGAGATCCGTGGCCGGATACATCCGCAGAGGCGCTTGTTGCGCGTCTGGACGAGTGGTTCGTGCCGTTTCAGCATGATGCAAAGAGCATTCAGGACGTAAAGTCCGGTGGCATCATGGATGGTCTTCTGTCGCTGGTGCCGCATTCGGCCCAGCGCGAAATGGGCAAATTGCTACCGACGCATTTCGAGGCACCCACCGGGCAGAAGCATCCCATCAGTTATGATGGCGAGGAACCAACGCTGACCATTCGCGTGCAGGAGCTTTTCGGGCTGAAGCAGCACCCTGCCGTGGCAGGCGGCAAATTGCCACTGCTTCTGGAATTGACGTCACCCGCGCACAGGCCGATACAGACCACACGGGATTTGCCCGGTTTCTGGGCGGGCTCGTGGAAGGATGTGCGCGCGGACATGCGGGGACGTTACCCGCGCCACCCGTGGCCGGAAGATCCCGCTTCGGCGCAACCGACCAACCGCGTGAAGCCGCGCGGCACATAGAGATATCATTTTCGCATGTCCCAATCGCAAACGTGCTGAACGCTTTGCGAGACATGCCTGAGAGGAGAAGGGTTGATGGCAGCCCAGGCAGAAGAAAACACGCGGCTTGGCCGGGCCAGCCGCCACATTCGCCTGCAAACGATTGTCTGGCTGCGCTGGGTGGCCGTGGTGGGACAAAGCGCGACGATCCTGATCGTGGCATTCGGCTTGAATTTTCCGCTGCCTCTGCTGACCTGTGCCGTGTTGATCGGCGCACTTGCAATGGCCAATATTTTCCTGTCCGCACGCTTTCCCTCGACCTACCGGCTTGAGCCGTGGGAAGCGACGATGCTTCTGGCGTTCGACCTGCTGCAACTGACGGCGCTCATCTATATTACCGGCGGGCTTTCCAACCCCTTTGCGCCGCTGATCTGCGTTCAGGTCATCATAGCCTTCGCCTCGCAGCCCCTGAAACATTCGCTGATGCTGCTGGTGTTTGCGATTGTCTGCGTCACCACCATTGCCTTCTCGCCCTTTCCGGTTCCCTGGTACCCGGATGAGACATTGCCGATCCAGATCATCATCCATATCGGCATCTGGTGCTCCATTGTGGCGATGATGCTGTTTGCGGCTTTCTACGCCTATCGCGTGTCGCATGAGGCAAACCAGCTGGCGGATGCGCTGGCGGCAACGGAGCTGGTGCTGGAACGGGAAAAGCATCTTTCGCAGCTGGATGGGCTTGCTGCCGCTGCTGCCCACGAACTGGGCACACCACTTGCTACCATCAGCGTCGTGGCCAAGGAGATGGAGCGGGAACTGGGTAAGGATGACCGCTTTCGCGAAGACGTGGCCTTGCTGCGCAGCCAGAGTCAAAGATGCCGCGATATTCTGCGCAGGTTGACCTCTCTTTCGGCTGAGGGTGAGGAACATCTGCGCAAGCTGCCGCTATCCTCGCTGATTGAAGAGGTGATGGCACCGCACCGAGAATTCGGCATCAAGCTTCGGCTGGTCGAAAAAAGCGGGCGAAGCGGCGAGCCGGTGGGCGCGCGCAATGCCGGGATCATCTACGGCCTTGGCAATCTGCTGGAAAATGCGGTCGATTACGCAAAGGAGGCGGTGACTGTAACCGTCGAGCACGATGCACAGCAGGTCAAGGTGACGGTCGAGGATGACGGACAGGGTTATGCGCCTGACATTCTGGCGCGGATCGGCGAGCCCTATGTGACGAGACGGCAGGATGTGACACGGGCGGGCGGCTTGGGCCTCGGGCTCTTCATTGCCAAGACGCTGCTGGAACGTTCCGGTGCGACACTGACCTTTGCAAACCGTGGCCCGGAAGCCGTGGGCGCGCGGGTGACCGTTGTCTGGCCCCGCGACATTATGGACGATACCAGGGCTAAGTAACTTTGTGAGGCGTGGCTGGCGGCAAGACGGCCACAGTCCTATATAAGACGAAATGGCCGCGAGATCAGGCCGGGAGATCAGGCATGAGTGACGAGCAGCAGAACAATCAGGCAGCTGAGGCAGCTGAGGCAGCTGAGGCAACCGTGGACGCGGCAAACCCGATAGGGCCAGACGCATCCCTTCTGATCGTGGATGATGACGGTCCGTTCCTGCGCCGCCTGGCACGCGCCATGGAAACACGCGGCTTTACCGTCGACACTGCCGAATCAGTCAGCGAAGGCATCGCCAAATCAAGGCTTGCGCCACCGAAATATGCTGTCGTGGATTTGCGGCTGGGCGATGGCAATGGTCTTGAGGTGATCGAGGCCATTCGCCAGCACCGGGACGACACGCAGATCGTGGTTCTGACCGGTTACGGCAACATCGCCACAGCCGTGACGGCGGTGAAGCTCGGCGCGCTGGATTATCTGGCCAAACCTGCGGACGCAGATGATGTGTTCAACGCGCTGACCCAGCGCGAAGGCGACAAGGTGGACCTGCCGGAAAACCCGATGTCTGCAGACCGGGTGCGTTGGGAGCATATTCAGCGCGTCTATGAAATGTGCGAGCGGAATGTGTCTGAAACGGCGCGGCGGCTGAACATGCACCGGCGCACCTTGCAGCGCATTCTGGCCAAGCGCGCACCGAAGTAAGGTTTAGTCGGCGTAATCCTTGCCGGTAGACCACTCAGCCATCATCAGGCGGCGGGCAGCGGTGCGGGCAAAGTCGAGCATCAGCGATTTGCGGGCGGCAGGCGGCATCTTGTGTTCCGGCGCTTCGCGAACCATGTGCGCGCCGTAGCCATCGGAAACGAACAGGCCGCAGTCTTCCGGAAAGATATCCAGCGGCACGCCGCTATGGGTGGCGAAGAACAGCCGGTCGCAATGCTGGCGATAGTCAGGCCATTTGCGATCCACCTTGAAATCCTCGATGGAGGATTTGATCTCGATGATCCATATCTCCCCCTTTACCGACAAGCTGATGAGATCTGCCCGACGCCCGCTGGAAAGCGACAATTCCGGCAGCACCGAGTGCCTCATCTCGTTCAGCAACACCTGCACGCCGCGCCGAACCAGCATCGCATTGGGCGATTGCCGTCCGTCGATTAACGGGTTGGTATTGATGATGGAAAGAATAGTCATGGATTAATCCGGGCCAGAAGCCCCTCTGATGTTGCAAAAAGGCCATCCGGCCAGAATTTCGAGCGTCATATTCTTCTGCTGCGAGGCCACGGCTTGCCAACACAAGATTAATCGAAAATAACCCCTTTATTCAATAGAGCTTCCTCCATCGCCTGATGATGGCGATATTTTCCCGCGAGATCACAATGCGCCTCCGCAATTTTTTGACTGCCCTCGGCCTGTCGTCGGCTTTTGCTCTGGGCGGTTGCGCCTCGACATCGACGTCGACGCAGACCGCAACTGCAAGCGCCCCGGCACCGGCCTATGTTGAAACGACACAGATTTTCGGCGACGAAGTCTATGGCGCAACGACCGATGCCGGTTATGCCTTGCCAGCCATTCCTATCAACCGCGTGGACAAGCGTTTCCACCGTCAGATCGTGGAATATTCGACGCAGGAAAAAGCAGGCACCGTGATCGTCAACACCCGCGAGCGCTTCCTCTATTACATCCTGCCAGGCGGCAAGGCTGTGCGCTACGGTATCGGCGTTGGCAAGCAGGGCTTTGCATGGGCTGGCGAAGCCTATGTTGCGTGGAAGCAGGAATGGCCAATGTGGCACCCGCCAAAGGAAATGGCAGAGCGCAAGCCTGAAGTCGCCCGCTATGTCGAAGGTGGCATGGGCCCAGGCCTGACCAACCCGCTCGGCGCACGCGCCATGTATCTCTTCAACGAAAAGGGTCAGGATACGCTGTTCCGCATCCACGGTTCGCCGGAATGGGCATCCATCGGCACCGCTGCTTCCTCCGGCTGCATCCGCATGATCAACCAGGACGTGATCGACCTTTACAGCCGTGTCCGTCCGGGCCGCAGCTCCAAGGTTGTCGTGATCCAGTAAGATCATCCGCAATCGAAAACGAAAAAGCCGCCGGAAACATCATTTCCGGCGGCTTTTTTATTGCTTCAGTTATTATGCTGTCTGGTTGGCCTTCAGCTCCAGACGGCGGCGGTGCAGGACCGGTTCGGTGTAACCGTTGGGCTGTTCCCTACCCTTGAGGACCAGTTCCAGAGCCGCCTGAAAGGCAATCGAGCCTTCGTAATTCTCGGCCATCGGACGATAGACGGCATCTCCGGCATTCTGCCCATCAACCACCTTCGCCATGCGCTTCATCGTCTCGACAATCTGCTCTTGCGAGACCACACCGTGGCGCAGCCAGTTGGCCATGTGCTGGGCGGAGATGCGCAAGGTGGCGCGGTCTTCCATCAGGCCGATATTGTTGATGTCTGGCACTTTCGAGCAACCGACGCCCTGATCGACCCAGCGTACGACATAGCCCAGAATGCCTTGGGCATTGTTATCCAGCTCCAGCTGGATTTCCTGCGCACTCCAGTTCGGGCGAACCGCGACAGGCACAGAAAGGATATCCGCGAGTTTGGCGCGGTCGCGATCCTTCAAGGTCTCCTGAATCTCTGACACATCCACACTGTGGTAATGGGTGGCGTGAAGCGTGGCGGCAGTTGGCGAAGGCACCCAGGCGGTGTTGGCACCGGCTTTGGGATGGGCGATCTTCTGTTCCAGCATGGCTGCCATCAGATCAGGCATGGCCCACATGCCCTTGCCGATCTGGGCGTGGCCGGAAAGACCGCAGGCGAGGCCAATATCGACATTCCAGTTTTCATAAGCCGCGATCCATGCCGCCTGCTTCATGTCGCCCTTGCGAATCATCGGGCCCGCTTCCATCGAGGTGTGGATTTCATCGCCGGTGCGATCCAGGAAGCCCGTATTGATGAACACGACGCGATCCTTGGCGGCGCGAATGCACTCCTTGAGGTTGACGGTGGTGCGGCGCTCCTCATCCATAATGCCCATTTTGATGGTATTGGGTGCCATGCCGATCAGCGCCTCAACGCGACCGAAAATCTCAGACGCAAAGGCCACCTCTTCCGGGCCGTGCATCTTCGGCTTCACCACATACATGGAGCCTGCGCGGGAATTCTGGTGGCGACCTCCAGGGCCGACATCGTAAAGCGCGATAAGGCCGGTGACGATGGCATCCATAATGCCTTCGGGGATTTCTCTTCCATCACGATCCAGCACGGCGGGGTTGGTCATGAGGTGGCCGACATTGCGCACCAGCATCAGCGAGCGACCCGGCACGGTCAGCGCCGAACCGTTTGGTGCGGTATAGTGGCGGTCCGGGTTGAGGCGGCGGGTGAATGTCTTGTCGCCCTTGGCCACTTCCTCGGTCAGATCGCCGCGCATCAGGCCAAGCCAGTTGCGATAGGCCACGACCTTGTCTTCCGCATCCACAGCGGCAACCGAATCCTCGCAATCCATGATCGTCGTCAGCGCCGATTCGAGGATGACATCGGAAATGCCTGCGGCATCGCTCTTGCCGATATCGGTCGATGGGTCGATGACGATTTCGACGTGGAGACCGTTCTTGGTCAGAAGGATGGATGACAGCGCGGATGCTTCGCCATTGTGGCCTGCAAATTGCGCTGGATCGCCAAGGCCGACCCAGTCCGCACCAAGGCCGATTTCCAGAACGCCGTCAGCAATCCTGAAACCGGAAATATCGCTCCAGCTGCCGCTTGCCAGAGGTGCAGAGCGATCCAGAAAATTCCGTGCCCAGGCGATGACCTTTGCGCCGCGCTTGGGGTTATATCCCCTGCCCTTTTCGGCACCGTCGTCATCGGAAATCGCATCCGTGCCGTAGAGCGCATCATAGAGCGAACCCCAACGGGCGTTGGCAGCGTTCAGTGCATAGCGTGCATTCATAACCGGCACGACCAGCTGTGGACCGGCAAGACCTGCGATCTCAGGATCGACATTTCGCGTGTTCACCTGGAAGGCAGAGCCTTCCGGCAGCAGATAGCCGATATCGCGCAGGAAGGTTTCGTAGGCGGCAAGATCGACCGGCGCGCCATTTTCGCGGTACCACGCATCCAGCTTTTCCTGAAAACCATCGCGCTTTTGCAGCAGCTCACGGTTTTTCGGCGAGAGATCATCAACGATCTGCGCAAAGCCCGCAAAGAATGCTTGTCGCTCCAGACCGGTTTCCGGAAGCACCTCGTCTGTCAGGAAACGATAGAGTGTTTCGTCAAACGAAAGACCATGCTGTTCAATGCGGCTCACCGTTATATCTCCCATGTCTGTTGTCTTTGTGCCGAGAGTGGACGCTGAACGCCCGTCTCGTCAATCGCAGCCGCGTGCCGAATAATTTTTTCTTTCAGCAAATCGTTCTGATCCACCCTGAAACTAGAGAAGACCTTCAAGTTCCGGCAGTTTCTCGTTCACCAGCCAGCCGTAATAATTTTCCTCGGGCATCAAGGGACCCTGTCCGCTTGAAGCGCGCTCGCGGTTCTTTCTGGCGAGCGACGCTGCGCGCTGCTGACTGCCACCCAGATTATAGAGGGTGGACGTGACGCCGGGGTTCTTTGAAATATCCAGATCGGCAATCGATTTATAGTCATCGATAGACTTGCGGATGGCGGCGGCCATATAGGCCAGCGAGCGATCCGGGTCCATGATGGCGGTGTAGACGGCTGCCGCATCGTTCTCATCCAGTTTTTCATAGCCTGATATGCGTGCGACCATATCCGACAGCATGAGCGCCGTCAGCGGGTTGATCTGGCCAAGGCCAAATGTCTGGCCCGCATAGAACGGCTGGAAGAAAACTGCGCTGAAGCGATTGTCGGGATAGCTGACGCCATCCACCGTCTTGCCGCGAAAACTGTCATCCCAGACGTCTTCCCGGCAGGTCCAGAGGCTGACGGAATCACGCTTGGCATCACATTTTGCAAATTGCGAATGCGCCAGAAATTGCGCGATGCTCTCATCCTTGTAACCGAAGCGGAAGCTGTTGCCCGCATAGGCAGCCGCCTTGACGTAATAGGATTGCAGCCGGTCATAGGCATCGACATTATAGGTATGCTCGCCAACGATGGCGCCGACCATGTGGATGGGATCGATGCCATAACGGCTGGCTGTGGATTTGATCTTGGAAATGAGCTGCTTGTCTGTGGACAGAAGCTCCACCACCTTCTGGTATTTGCGATCGAAGGTCGAGTTCGAGCCCTTGGTGCGCCGCGCGGACGAGCCGGGAACGCCGGGTTGTTCGGCATTGCGGTTGCCGGGCGGGACCGTTGTTGCCGCCTGCGCATAAGACTGCGAGAGCGAACCGAAAGCCACGACAGCAGCCAATGCCAGAAGAGTTTTACGCACGAGCAGACGCCTTTTTCTCGACCGGTGCGATGACCGGACCATTTCATTCCAGAGCCGTTAACGCTTTCATTAGCGAAATCCGTGGCCTGATGTCGAGAGAAGTCCAGTAAAATAAGAGTGCGGCAGGGTCTGCCGCACTCTTATGGTTTAAAGGATATAGCGCGAAAGGTCGGTATCCGCAGCGATATCGCCCACATGTTCCTTCACATAGGCCTGATCGATCTTCACCGCAGAGCCGCCTCTGTCAGGTGCGTTGAAGGAAATTTCATCCAGCACCCGCTCCATCACCGTCTGCAAACGCCGCGCACCGATATTTTCGACCGAGGCATTGAGGTGAACCGCCACGTCGGCCAGAGCGTCGATCGCGTCATCGGTAAATTCGAGGCTCAGCTCTTCCGTCGCCATCAGTGCGATATATTGGCGGATGAGGCTTGCTTCGGTTTCCGTCAGGATTCGGCGGAAATCTTCCTTCGTCAGCGGCTTCAGTTCCACGCGAATGGGCAAACGGCCCTGAAGTTCCGGCAGAAGATCCGATGGTTTCGACACATGGAATGCGCCGGATGCGATGAAGAGAATATGGTCTGTCTTCACAGGTCCATATTTCGTGGAGACCGTCGTGCCTTCCACCAGCGGCAGCAGATCGCGCTGCACGCCTTCGCGTGACACACCGGCACCCATGCCGCCATCGCGGGCAGCGATCTTGTCGATTTCATCGAGGAAGACGATGCCGTCATTTTCCACCGACTTCACCGCTTCGCGTTGGATGAGGTCATTATCCAGCAATTTGTCGGATTCATCCTGAATAAGATCGGCGTAGGATTTTTCAACCGTCGTGCGCACCTTCTTGGTGCGTCCACCCATGGCCTTGCCGAACATGTCGGAAAGATTGAGCACGCCGATATTGGCGCCCGGCATGCCGGGAATATCGAAGCCGGGCATGCCGGAGCTTGTATCGGCAATCTCGATATCGATCTCCTTCTTGTCCAGCTCGCCATCGCGCAGCTTCTTGCGGAAACTGTCGCGGGTGGCTGGCGATGCGGTCGAACCGACCAGCGCGTCCAGCACGCGCTCCTCAGCACTTGCATGGGCCTTCGCCTGTACTTCGACCCGCTTCTTTTCGCGGATTAGCCCGATGCCGATTTCCACCAGATCACGGATGATCTGTTCGACATCACGACCGACATAGCCGACCTCGGTGAATTTGGTGGCCTCGACCTTGATGAAGGGCGCACCGGCGAGCTTTGCCAGACGGCGGGAAATCTCGGTCTTGCCGACACCGGTCGGTCCGATCATCAGAATGTTCTTCGGCATCACCTCATCGCGCAGATCGTCAGCCAGTTGCTGGCGGCGCCAGCGGTTGCGCAGCGCAATGGCCACGGCGCGCTTGGCATCATTCTGGCCGATAATGTGGCGGTCGAGTTCAGAGACAATCTCGCGGGGAGAAAAAGTCGTCATCTTGTTCCTTTCGGCGTCCCATTGCGGCCAGCCGTTGCGGCCCGGCCCACAAGACCCATGAGTTCTAGAAGGCGCAGTCTACTCTGCGTCGAGCGTTTCAATCACGAGATTATGGTTGGTGTAGACGCAGATATCGGCGGCAATATCGAGTGATTGCCGAGCAACCTCTTCCGCTGACTTATCCGAGTCCATCAGGGCGCGGGCAGCGGCATAGGCGTAATTTCCGCCAGACCCGATGGCGATTGTGCCATGTTCCGGCTCCAGCACATCGCCATTGCCGGTAATGGCCAGCGTGATCGACTTATCGGCCACCAGCATCATAGCTTCGAGATTGCGCAGATATTTGTCCGTGCGCCAGTCCTTGGCAAGCTCCACGGCTGCACGCATCAGCTGCCCCTGATATTGCTCCAGCTTCTTTTCGAGACGGTCGAGCAGCGTAAACGCATCGGCTGTTGCACCGGCGAAACCTGCAATCACATCACCGTCCTTGCCGATGCGGCGCACCTTGCGGGCATTGCCCTTCATCACCGTCTGGCCGAGGCTGACCTGACCATCACCAGCCATCACAACCTTGCCGGCTTTTCTCACCGTAATAATTGTTGTCATCAAACACCTGTTTGCCCTTGAGCGGGCGTTACACGGGATCCGTCGTCGATCCGTTTCAAAACCTATGTAAGTCCCGTTTTTGCGATTGCAAATGACGCGACCGCAGCTGACCTGTTTGCGATGCGGCAAGACAATGTAATGGCTGGATATTTACTGCCTGTGCTGATAAGGAACGCCGATATTGATACGGAGAAGCCCAATGGCAGAGCGTAGAGCCGAGATTTCCCGCAAGACGAACGAAACAAGTGTTTCCGTGCGCGTGAATATTGACGGGACAGGCACATCGAAAATTTCCACCGGCGTGGGCTTTTTCGATCATATGCTCGACCAGCTCAGCCGCCATTCCCTGATCGACATGGAAATCGACGTGACAGGCGACCTGCACATCGATGACCATCACACCGTTGAAGACACCGGCATTGCAATCGGTCAGGCCATCTCCAAGGCGCTCGGCGACCGTCGCGGCATTGCCCGCTATGCCTCGCTTGATCTGGCCATGGATGAAACCATGACCAAGGCCGCCGTCGATATTTCAGGTCGTCCGTTTCTGGTCTGGAATGTTGCGTTTTCTGCGCCGAAGATCGGCACATTCGACACGGAACTGGTGCGCGAATTCTTCCAGGCACTGGCCCAGAATGCAGGCATCACCCTGCATATTCTCAACCATTACGGTGCCAACAACCACCATATTGCCGAGACATGCTTCAAGGCGGTTGCCCGTGTTCTGCGTGTGGCAACCGAGATCGACCCACGCCAGGCAGACCGCGTTCCCTCGACAAAGGGCATGCTGGCCTGAACCGGATGAAACAGCCAGAGCGGCTCAAGGGCATGGATGCTTTTAGCCGTTGCTGTGAACGTTGTCAGGAAAGCCGATGACATCTTATTTCGTTCTGGAAGCACCCGGCGGCGCAGATCGCGATCACCGTTCCACGCGGTTCATCGCCGACCGCTTTTCTTGGCTTGCACTGCTGTTTCCCTGGGCGTGGTTTGCCATCCACCGTCTCTGGTGGCTGTCCATCGCCATCATCGTGCTTCAGGTGGCAGCCAGCCAGATGTCAGGCCTTGAAGGCTATGGCATCATCGGTGCGCTGTTTGCACTGACAGTGGGTTTGATAGCCGGCTTGGAAGGACGCAATATCGTGGCGCGACATCTGGTCTTGAAAGGCTGGACGCTGAAGGCCGTCATTCCCGCTCACGATCTCTCGACCGCCGAAGAGACCTATTTTTCCAACCTGCCGGAAGATGACACAGCGCAGGTCTCCGCCATTCCGCAGCCGGAGTGGAAAGGGGACCGCACCAACGGCAATGGATTCATGAACGATCCGGCAGGCTCGTTTCAGTTCGATTTGAATGGAAGGCGCTGACATGCGTGTGGCAATTATTGATTATGGCTCCGGCAATCTGCGCTCGGCAACGAAAGCCTTCGAGCGTGCGGCCCGTGAAGCCGGTATCGATGCAACCATTGACCTGACCGATAGCCCCGAGGCCGTTGCATCCGCAGACCGCATCGTGCTGCCCGGCGTCGGTGCCTATGCCGATTGCCGCGCTGGTCTGGATGCCGTGACCGGCATGCACGAAGCGCTGGTCGAGGCTGTGGAAACCAGAGGCCGCCCCTTTATCGGCATCTGCGTTGGCATGCAGCTCATGTCCTCCCGTGGTCTTGAAAAGACGACAAGCCACGGATTGAGCTGGATCGATGGCGATGTGGTGGAGATGACGCCCTCCGACCCTGCCCTCAAGATCCCGCAGATCGGCTGGAACACGCTGGACCTGCACCGCCCTCACCCGCTGTTTGACGGCATCAAGACCGGCCCGGACGGGTTGCACGCATATTTCGTGCACTCCTACCACCTTGCCGCCAAGCACGCAGACGATGTCATTGCCACCACCAATTACGGTGGCGCGATGACGGCCTTCGTCGGTCGTGACAACAAGGTCGGGGCGCAATTCCACCCGGAAAAAAGCCAGACACTCGGCCTCGCCCTCATTTCGAATTTCCTGCGCTGGAAGCCCTGACATGATCCTATTTCCTGCAATCGACCTTAAAGACGGCCAGTGCGTTCGCCTCAAGCTTGGCGATATGGACCAGGCAACCGTTTACAACGAAGACCCCGGTGCACAGGCCAAGGCCTTTGAAGATCAGGGTTTCGAGTGGCTGCATGTGGTGGATCTGAACGGCGCATTTGCCGGGCAGAGCGTCAATGGCGATGCCGTCGATGCGATCCTGAAAGCCACCAGCAACCCGGTGCAGCTGGGTGGCGGTATCAGAACGCTTGACCATATCGAGGCGTGGCTTTCCCGTGGCCTTGCCCGCGTCATTCTCGGCACCGTTGCCGTGCGCGATCCGGTTCTGGTGATCGAAGCCTGCAAGCGTTTTCCCGGACAGATCGCCGTCGGCATCGATGCCAAGGGTGGCAAGGTGGCCGTGGAAGGCTGGGCGGAGGCGTCTGAGCTGGGCGTGATCGAACTTGCCCGGCGTTTCGAGGGTGCGGGCGTTGCCGCCATCATCTACACCGATATTGACCGCGATGGCATTCTGGCCGGTATCAACTGGGCGTCCACGCTGGAGCTGGCCAATGCCGTTTCCATTCCCGTGATCGCTTCGGGTGGCTTGGCCTCCATCGAAGACATCAAGCGCATGCTGGAGCCGGATGCCGCCAAGCTGGAAGGTGCCATTTCCGGTCGCGCGCTCTATGATGGCCGCATCGACCCGGCCAACGCGCTGGCCTTGATCAAGGAGGCACGCGCATGACGCTGAAAGCCCGCATTATTCCCTGCCTCGACGTGAAAGACGGTCGCGTCGTCAAGGGCGTCAACTTCGTTGATCTCATCGATGCCGGTGATCCGGTGGAAGCGGCGAAAGCCTATGATGCTGCCGGTGCCGACGAGCTTTGCTTTCTCGATATCACCGCCTCTTCCGACAATCGTGATACGATTTTCGACGTCGTGTCCCGCACGGCGGATCATTGCTTCATGCCGGTCACGGTCGGCGGTGGCGTTCGTGCCGTTTCAGATATTCGCAAGCTTTTGCTGTGCGGTGCCGACAAGGTCTCGATCAATTCCGCTGCCGTGAAAGACCCTGACTTCGTGGCGCAGGCCGCCGATAAGTTCGGCAATCAGTGCATCGTCGTGTCCATCGATGCCAAGAAGGTGTCGAGCATTGGCGAAACGGACCGCTGGGAAATCTTCACCCATGGCGGCCGCCAGCCAACCGGTATCGACGCCGTGGAATTCGCTATCAAGATGGTGGAGCGCGGTGCGGGCGAATTGCTCATCACCTCCATGGACCGCGATGGCACCAAAAGCGGTTATGACATTGCGCTGACCCGCACCATTGCCGATCAGGTCCGCGTGCCCGTTGTCGCATCCGGCGGTGTCGGCACGCTAGACGACCTCGTTGCGGGTGTGAGAGATGGCCACGCAACGGCTGTTCTTGCCGCATCCATCTTCCATTTCGGCACCTATTCCATCGGTGAAGCCAAGGCCTATATGGCCGAGCACGGCATCGCCATGCGTCTCGATTAAGCCAAGGTAGCGAGAGATGACCGAATTTTCCCTTTCCGATCTGGAGCGCATCGTCGCTGAACGCGCCAGCGCCTCGCCCGAGCAATCCTGGACGGCCAAGCTTGTGGCGGCGGGCCAGCCCCGCGCGGCCAAGAAGCTGGGCGAAGAGGCGGTGGAAGCCGTCATCGCCGCCATTTCCAATGATCGCAAAAACCTGACGGATGAGGCCGCCGATCTGCTCTACCATCTGCTGGTGGTGCTGAAGATTGCCGATATTCCGTTGTCCGATGTGCTTGATGAGCTGGAGCGCCGCACCGGCCAATCCGGCTTGCAGGAAAAGGAATCGAGACCAAACACATGACGACCGTGGCACGCATGGGAGGACAAGGCATGCCAAACACGCTCGATCATTTCCGCCCCGACGAATATTCACCCTATAATTTCTTCAGCTCGGAAGAGTGGTCGAAATTTCGCGCCGACACGCCGATGACGCTTTCAGCCGACGAGCTGAAGCGGCTGCGCTCGCTGAACGACCCTATCGACATGGATGAGGTCAAGCGCATCTATCTGTCGCTGTCGCGCCTTCTCTCGACCCATGTCGAGGCATCGCAGGTGCTGTTTGACCAGCGCAACCGGTTTCTCAATATGGAAGGTGTCAACAAGACGCCTTTCGTCATCGGCATTGCCGGATCGGTCGCGGTCGGCAAATCGACGACGGCGCGTATTCTGAAAGAACTTCTGGCGCGCTGGCCTTCCAGCCCCAAGGTCGATTTGATCACGACGGACGGTTTTCTTTACCCCAACGAGGTGTTGCGGCGGGAAAAGCTGATGGAGCGCAAGGGTTTCCCCGAAAGCTACGATATCGGCTCGCTCCTGCGGTTCCTGTCTGCCATCAAGGCCGGGCAGCCGGATGTGCAGGCGCCAAGCTATTCTCACCTGATCTACGATGTCCTGCCCAACGAGTTCACCACCATCGACCGGCCCGATATTCTCATTTTCGAGGGAATCAACGTCCTGCAATCGCGGGACTTGCCTGAGGGCGGGCGGATCGTGCCGATCGTTTCGGATTTCTTCGACTTCTCGATCTATATCGATGCTGACGAAGACCTGATCCACCAGTGGTATGTGAACCGCTTCATGAACCTGCGCCAGACAGCGTTTCGTGACCCATCATCCTATTTCAACCGCTATGCCTCGATTTCAGAAGAGGCCGCGCTGGCAATCGCTGAAGGTCTCTGGGAAAACATCAACCTGAAAAACCTGCGCCGCAATATCGTGCCGACGCGCCCGCGCGCCGATCTGATTCTGCGCAAAGGAAAGAATCACCTGATCGACACGGTGGCGCTGCGCAAGCTCTAGCCCTAGCTGGAGGTGCTCTGTCCGCTAATCATTGTCGGGTCTGCCGCGCATCTTCTTGACGTCCGATCGCCCGGACTTTGCCTTCAGGCGTCTTTCCACTGAACCCTTGGTGGGCTTTGTCGCACGGCGCACCGGTGGCGGCGGTTCTGCGGCTTTCAGAACCAGTTCCTTCAACCGCTCGCGGGCATCTTCGCGGTTGCGCTCCTGTGTGCGAAACCGGTTAGCCTCGATCATCAGGACGCCATCCTTGGAGACACGCCTGCCGCCCAGGTGAAGAAGGTTGGTCTTGACGCGATCCGACAGAGACGGGGAATTGGCAACATCATAGAACAGTTGAACGGCGGTCGAGACCTTGTTGACATTCTGCCCGCCCGGCCCGCCAGCCAGCACGAATTGCTCCGTCAGTTCCCATCCGGCAATCGTTATTCTGTTGCTGATAAATAATGCGGCGCTGGCCATATTCGTTCTCCGGCGGCGGTGATGCCACAGATCGACGCGAATGAAAACTATTCACAAGCGCCGACCCCGCATTTGACGTCATCCTAGGGCTTGTCCCTAGGATCTAACGGACCCCAACGTCAAACGTGGTTAGATCCTAGGGACAAGCCCTAGGATGACGTTTGGCGAGCGTGGAAACGCGTCCCCACCACGAAAAAACCCGGCGCGAGGCCGGGTTTCACGTGAATCCTTTGCGGATATTTACTCGGCAGCGGCGCGAAGGCCGGGGGCAGCGTCGCGAACCTTGCCATCGACATGGTTTTCGAACTTGGTGAAGTTCGTGACGAACATGGATACCAGCTTCTTGGCCTGTGCGTCGTAAGCAGCACCGTCTGCCCATGTGGAGCGCGGGTCGAGAATGCCGCTATCGATGCCTTCAAGCGCCGTCGGTACTGCAAAGCCGAAGTTCGCATCGGTGCGGAACTGCGCGTTTTTCAGCTCGCCGGTCAGGGCTGCGCTGAGAAGTGCGCGGGTTGCCTTGATGGGCATGCGCTTGCCGATGCCATAGGCACCACCGGTCCAGCCGGTATTGACCAGCCAGCAATCCACGCCGTGCTTGCCGATCAGATCGCGCAGCAGGTTGCCGTATTCTGCAGGGTGGCGCGGCATGAAGGGTGCGCCAAAGCAGGTGGAGAAAGTGGCTTCCGGCTCTGTCACGCCCTTTTCCGTACCGGCAACCTTTGCGGTGTAGCCAGAGAGGAAGTGGTACATGGCCTGTTCCGGCGTCAACCGGGCGATTGGCGGCAGCACGCCGAAAGCATCCGCCGTCAGCATGATGATGGTCTTGGGATGACCGGCAAGGCCCGTTTCCGACGCATTCGGAATGAAGTGCAGCGGATAGGCACTGCGGGTGTTTTCCGTCAGCGAGGTATCGTTGAAATCCGGAACGCGGTTCTCATCGAGAACGACGTTTTCCAGCACGGTGCCGAAACGGCGGGTCGCGGCATAGATTTCAGGCTCGGCTTCTGCAGAAAGCTTGATGGCCTTGGCATAGCAACCCCCTTCGAAGTTGAAGATGCCGTCTTCGCCCCAGCCGTGCTCGTCATCGCCGATGAGTGTGCGCGATGGATCGGCAGAGAGCGTGGTCTTGCCGGTGCCGGACAGACCGAAGAACACCGCCGCATCTCCATCAGGACCGACATTGGCCGAGCAGTGCATGGGCATGACGCCCTTGGCAGGCAGCAGGTAGTTGAGAACCGTGAAGACGGATTTCTTGTTTTCACCAGCGTAAGAGGTGCCGCCAATCAGAACGATGCCCTTCGTCAGGTCGCAGGCGATAACGGTTTCGGTGCGCACACCATGGCGCTCAGGATCAGCCTTGAAGCTTGGCAGGTTGATGATCGTCAGCTTCTGCTTGAAAGACGACAGCGTCTCACGCGCCGGGCGGATCAACAGGTTGCGAATGAACAGGCCGTGCCAGGCGAACTCGGTCACGACGCGGGTCGCAAGCGCGTTGTCCTCGTCTGCGCCACCGATCAGGTCCTGCACATAAAGCGTCTTGCCAGCGGCATGGGCCAGCATGTCCTTGTGGAGGATTTCGAAATGCTCAGGCGAGAGACGCTTGTTGTTATCCCACCAGATATTGTCTTCCGTGGATGCATCGCGAACGACGAATTTGTCCTTGGGCGAACGGCCCGTGTGCTGGCCAGTAACCGCACGCAACGCGCCGTCAGCGGTTATATCCGCTTCGCCATTGCGGATGGCATGCTCATACAATTCGCTCTCGATGAGGTTGTAATGCACGGTTGCGGCAGCTGACAGGCCAAGCGCCGACACGCCATTCTCAGGATTATATACTCCAAGTTCCTTCACGGGCGCATTCCTTTTTCAAAAGACGAGAGCGTTAAAACGTGCTTGGAAATTAATCCGCTCAATTTAAAAAGACAAGGCGTGAATTTAAATAATTGAATAAATTCAATATATTAATCGATTTAAAAGATTTTATTTCAGTTTAAATCGGTTTAGCTCGAAGGCCGAACCGTCAAATTTCCGATTGACGAAAATTACTGCTCACAATTCGGTAAAAGAAACGGCCGATTTTCTTTGCCACAATTTGTTCCACCTTTATACTCATGAGAAATGCTCGCGGCGCACAACCTTGGCTGGGATGGGATGTCGGGAGTTAAAAATATTATGACGATGGAGACCAATTTTATGCAGACAATTGCGCTTGTGGACGATGACCGGAATATTCTGACATCCGTTTCGATTGCACTCGAAGCAGAAGGGTACAAGGTCGAAACCTACACCGATGGCGCGTCCGCTCTGGATGGATTGATTGCTCGCCCACCGCAGCTCGCGATCTTCGACATCAAGATGCCGCGCATGGATGGCATGGAGCTTCTTCGACGCCTGCGTCAGAAATCGGATCTTCCGGTCATCTTCCTCACCTCCAAGGATGAGGAAATCGACGAGTTGTTCGGCCTGAAAATGGGCGCGGATGATTTCATCACCAAGCCCTTCTCCCAGCGTCTTCTGGTCGAGCGCGTCAAGGCGATCCTTCGCCGCGCCAGCAGCCGCGATGCAGCCGTTCCCGGTGCAAGCCCGCTGAAGCCGACAGCAGATCAGCAGGCCCGCACATTGGAGCGCGGCCAGCTGGCCATGGACCAGGAACGCCACACCTGCACATGGAAGGGCGAACCTGTGACGCTGACGGTCACCGAATTCCTCATCCTGCATTCGCTGGCGCAGCGCCCCGGCGTCGTCAAAAGCCGCGATGCGCTGATGGATGCGGCCTATGACGAGCAGGTCTATGTGGATGACCGCACCATCGACAGCCACATCAAGCGCCTGCGCAAAAAGTTCAAACTCGTCGATAACGACTTCGACATGATTGAAACGCTCTACGGCGTAGGATATCGCTTCCGCGAAGCAGCCTGAGACAGGCAAAGACGATATGACGCCGCAACATCCGGCGCTGAGGGACGACGTTGCTGAACAAGATGCAGGACAACGTATCGGATCAAGCCGATGCCGAAGACCGTGAGAGCGGTCGGCGGCATCGTATTCATCCGCTGACGATTGTCCGGCGCATTTTCGGCAATGCGGTGTTTTCCAGCCTCACGCGGCGCATCCTGTTTTTCAACGTGGCCGCCACCGTGGTGCTGGTGGGGGGTATTCTCTACCTCAACCAGTTCCGCGAAGGGCTGATCGATGCGCGCGTAGAAAGTCTGCTGACGCAGGGTGAAGTCATCGCAGGCGCGATTTCGGCATCCGCCTCGGTCGATACCAATTCCATCACCATCAATCCCGAAAAGCTTCTGGAATTGCAGGCGGGCCAGAGCATTACGCCGGTGCCCAATGATGAAGACCTGTCCTTCCCGATCAATCCCGAGCGCGTTGCGCCGGTGCTGCGCCGCCTGATCTCGCCCACGAGAACGCGTGCGCGCCTGTTTGATGCGGACGCAAACATCCTGCTGGATTCGCGCCACCTTTATTCGCGTGGTCAGGTGCTGCGCTATGATCTGCCGCAGATCACGCCCGAAACGCAGACCTGGGGCGATTGGGTGGCCAGCGTCTTCAACCGCATGCTGCAACCCAGCAGCCTGCCGCTTTACAAGGAAACGCCGGGTGGCGATGGCTCCATCTATCCCGAAGTGATGAATGCACTGACGGGCGTTCGCGGCGCTGTCGTGCGTGTGACGGAAAAGGGTGAGCTGATCGTGTCCGTCGCCGTCCCGGTACAGCGTTTCCGTGCGGTGCTGGGCGTTCTGCTCTTGTCCACGCAGGCGGGTGATATCGACAAGATCGTCCATGCCGAACGGCTCGCCATCATGCGCGTGTTCGGCATTGCGACGCTGGTCAACATCGTGCTGTCGCTGCTCTTGTCTTCCACTATCGCAACGCCGCTGCGCCGTCTCTCGGCTGCGGCCATTCGCGTGCGACGCGGCGCCAAGGCGCGTGAGGAAATTCCGGATTTCTCGGCGCGTCAGGACGAAATCGGTAACCTTTCCATAGCGCTGCGTGAAATGACCAATGCGCTCTATGACCGCATCGACGCGATTGAAAGTTTCGCAGCCGATGTGAGCCATGAGCTGAAGAACCCGCTGACATCGCTACGTAGCGCAGTGGAGACCCTGCCCCGTGCCAAGACGGAAGAATCCAAGCAGCGTCTGACCGAAATCATCTTCCATGATGTGCGCCGTCTGGACCGGCTGATCAGCGATATTTCCGATGCCTCGCGGCTGGATGCGGAGCTTGCCCGCGTTGATGCCTCGCCTGTCGATCTGGAAGTGGTGCTGGGCAACCTAGTCGAGATTTCGCGCCAGATCAGTGCGAAGAAGAAAAGCGTCACCATCGATTTCGTGGTGGATCGGAAGCCGGGTGCCAAGGTCAGCTATGTCGTCAACGGCCATGATCTGCGCATCGGCCAGATCATCACGAACCTCATCGAGAACGCACGCTCCTTCGTGTCGCAGGATGGCGGACGGATCGTGGTGCATCTCGTGCGTCAGAAAGACCGCTGCATTGTGCGCGTCGAGGACAATGGTCCCGGCATTCAGGCGGAAGATATCGACCGCATCTTCGAACGTTTCTACACCGATCGCCCGGCCAGCGAAGGCTTTGGCCAGAATTCCGGTCTGGGGCTTTCCATCAGCCGCCAGATTGCCGAGGCCCATGGCGGCACACTGAAAGCGGACAATATTCTCGATAAATACGGCGTCATATCAGGCGCGCGTTTCAGCCTGTCGCTTCCCGCCGCCCATCATGAGCGCTGAGCGTTTCAATCTCCACGCAACGGCCATCGTCATCGGCCAGACCGGCATGCTGTTTGTCGGACCATCCGGCAGCGGAAAAAGCGAAATGGCATTCAGCTTCATGACCGAAGCCGAGCGTTGCGGGCGCGACGCCTTTCTCGTGGGCGATGATCAGGTCTTCATCACAGGCCGTGACGGGGTGGTTATGGCCGAGCGGCCGGAGGCCATCGCAGGACTTCTGGAGCTGCGCGGCAGCGGCATAATCTCGGTCAAAAGCGTGGCATCAGCCTCGATGCATTACGCGATCACCTCGGTTCCATCGCCGGTCAGCCCCCGGCTTCCGCCTGAGGATGAGCGGGTTGATCTCGGGGCCAGCCTGTCTCTCCCGCTTCTGCGGATACCGCGCGACAGCATCATGCCCTATGGAAAATTTGCTGCACTTGCTCAGAATCTTTTCGTTACCAAGGGAATGTGAACACAAAACCAGCAATTTGGGGCTTGCGCTTCGTCTTTTCCTCATCAAGATGTGGCCCCACCGATAGACATGATTGCGGCATTGCGATAGTGCGCAATCAGAATACGTGTGCAAGGGAGCGTTTCATGATCGGACTGGTGCTTGTCACTCATGGCAAGCTGGCTGAGGAGTTTCGCCACGCTGTAGAGCATGTGGTCGGCCCTCAGAAATTGATCGAGACAGTGTGTATCGGTCCCGAAGATGACATGGACCAGCGCCGTCAGGATATTATCGACGCCGTAACGCGTGCCAATGATGGCAATGGCGTCATCATCCTCACCGATATGTTTGGCGGAACGCCATCCAATCTTGCGATTTCCGTGATGAACAGCGGCAATGTCGAGGTTATCGCCGGCGTAAATCTTCCCATGCTCATCAAACTGGCGAGTATTCGCGTCGAAGATAACATGGAGAAGGCCTTGCAGGAGGCCTCCGATGCTGGCAGAAAATACATCAACGTTGCCAGCCGCGTCCTCAGCGGCAAATAAGAAGAAGATTACCGGATGTCGTCTCTCTCGCGGGAATTGCTGATCGTCAACAAACGTGGCCTTCACGCCCGCGCCTCCGCCAAGTTCGTGCAGATGGTCGATAGCTTCGATGCTGACATCAAGGTGTCCAAGGACGGCATGACCGTTGGCGGCACATCCATCATGGGTTTGATGATGCTGGCTGCAAGCCCCGGCTGCACCGTTCTGGTTGAGGCCAGTGGTAACCAGGCGCAGGAAGCGCTCACTGCACTCGAAAATCTTGTCGCGGATCGCTTCGGCGAAGAAGTTTGATAACCACGTCATATAAAGACATAAAGACTTCTTTATATCGTTATTGCCAGAAACGTCTCAGCCTGTTAAACCGCAATCTGAATTTTCAGGCAGCGGCTGGCCCCTGCCATCTTTGAAGCAGGAGACACATATGAGTGCCGACCAAGATTATATCGTCGCCGACATTACCCTTGCCGATTACGGTCGCAAGGAACTGGACATTGCCGAAACAGAAATGCCGGGCCTTATGTCCTGCCGCGAAGAGTTTGGTACATCCAAGCCGCTGAAGGGCGCACGGATTTCCGGCTCGCTGCACATGACCATCCAGACAGCTGTTCTCATCGAGACGCTGAAGGAACTGGGCGCAGACATCCGCTGGGCATCCTGCAACATTTTCTCCACCCAGGACCACGCGGCAGCAGCTATCGCTGCCAGCGGTATTCCGGTTTTCGCCGTCAAGGGTGAAAGCCTGACGCAGTACTGGGAATACACGGACAAGATTTTCCAGTGGGCCGATGGCGGCGTTTCCAACATGATCCTGGATGATGGCGGCGATGCCACCATGTACATCCTGCTCGGCGCACGCGCAGAAGCTGGCGAAGACGTTCTTTCCAAGCCAGAATCCGAGGAAGAAGAAATCCTCATCGCCCAGATCAAGAAGCGTCTTGCTGCTTCTCCGGGCTGGTTCACCAAGCAGCGCGATGCCATCAAGGGCGTTACCGAAGAAACCACCACAGGCGTTCACCGCCTTTATGAACTGGCCAAGAAGGGCCTTCTCCCCTTCCCTGCCATCAACGTCAATGACAGCGTGACCAAGTCGAAGTTCGACAACAAGTACGGCTGCAAGGAATCGCTGGTTGACGGTATTCGCCGTGCAACGGACGTGATGATGGCCGGCAAGGTTGCCGTCGTCTGCGGTTACGGCGATGTGGGCAAGGGTTCTGCCGCTTCGCTGCAGGGCGCTGGCGCACGCGTCAAGGTCACCGAAGTTGACCCGATCTGCGCGCTGCAGGCTGCCATGGACGGTTTTGAAGTCGTTCTGCTCGAAGACGTTGTTGCCTCGGCTGACATCTTCATCACCACAACCGGCAACAAGGACGTTATCCGCATCGAGCACATGCGCGAAATGAAAGATATGGCCATCGTCGGCAATATCGGCCACTTCGACAACGAAATTCAGGTTGTTGCGCTCAAGAACCTCAAGTGGACCAACATCAAGCCACAGGTCGACATGATCGAGTTCGCCAAGGGCAACCGCATGATCCTTCTTTCGGAAGGTCGTCTGCTCAACCTCGGCAATGCCACAGGCCATCCATCCTTCGTCATGTCCGCCTCCTTCACCAACCAGGTTCTGGGCCAGATCGAGCTCTTCACCAAGCAGGGCGAGTACAAGAACGAGGTCTACGTACTGCCAAAGCACCTCGACGAGAAGGTTGCGCGCCTGCATCTCGCCAAGCTCGGCGTAAAGCTGACAGAACTTTCTGACGTCCAGGCAGATTATATCGGCGTCTCCAAGACCGGCCCATTCAAGGCTGAACACTACAGATATTGATTTTATAGTTAATATCCACAATTAACGCACTAGATATGGATAT
>NZ_JXQV01000028.1 GCF_000834635.1 Agrobacterium tumefaciens | reverse complement strand
TAATCTGTAATAACGAGCTGAACCGATGGGTTGCTGTTCAGCGCTTCCAAAGCTTCATCGCCTGAATGAGCCTCCAGCACGCTGAAATTCTGGCGCGACAGGATTTCCACCAATGTGGAGCGTGCCGCCTTGGCGTCATCCACGACAAGAATCGTGAACTGCCGGTTGGTCAGAATGCGCTCGACGGTTTTGACCACGGTTTCCACCGTGCGTCTTCCATCCTTGATAATGTAATCAATGATCTTCTTTTCAGCGTAATGCTGTCTCGCCTGCTCGTCGACTTTGCTGGTAAAGACGATGGTCGGTACCTTGTATTCCTCAAGCACGTTGAGAATCTCACCATCAGGGGCATCCGGCAGGGTGAGGCCTGTGAGGGCCAGGGTAAACTGATGCTGGGCAAGAAGCTCAATGGCCTGGCTCATGCTATCGCAATGAAAGACCTCTGCCGTCGTATCGTCTGTCAGCTTGTTTTTCAGCAGGATGGATAAAGCGATGGAATCTTCGACGAGAAGAATTTTGTCCTGCATGGTTCGGTTTCAACCTTTAAAAACGCATCGTCGCAAAATTGCTTTTTCAATATCGACGTGGGCATTGCTTTGAATGCAAACGGGAGCAGAGACAATGATCCGAAAAAGAATCGCTAAATCTAATATGTGAGATGCTTCTCGTGTTTTTGCTTTTTGGCGAGAAGCACAGGTGTGACGAGAACATTAGGTGAGATACACCTTAATAAAGTCAGAACTCCCATTAGCAAAAATGGCACCCGCAAGGGTGCCATACTGTAACGAGCGAAACAAAACGGTCGGATGTTCAACCGTGAACCGCAGTAGCCAATCAGGCGGCTTTCGGCTTCTCGGGCTTGCGTGCCAGCATCATCGCCGCTGCCGCAACTGCCTTCAGACCGAGAGGTCTGTAATGGCTTTTCAGGTCGGGCTTCGTGGCCGCTTCGGTCTTTTTCGTCTCGCTCATGTCTGTCTCCGGAGTTCCCCTTGGAAGCATCGATGTGATGCATTCCTGGAAGCCTCTCTCGAAGGAAATCGTGACAAATTCGAGGCGATTTTAATCAATTAAAATTTGCCGCTTGCGACATTTCGTGTTCGCGCGCAGACATCACACCGCCACAATGAAGAGGGCGGTCCTTCGCCCCTAAAGGCCGCGATCCATCCCGCCGCCATGGTCGTCATGCACATCTTCTATCGTCAACGTGCCGTAACGCTTGTGCCAGATGCGGGCGCTGAATGGCAGGAATATCAGGTAGGCGAGGACCGTTACGACCAGCACTTCCCATGTGAAGCTCATCAGCATGGCCACATAGAGCACGACGATGAGGATCGCGGGAAGAACGAGGTCGCGGCGGATGCGGCTTTCTGACTTGCCAGACCAGACCGGAAGACGGCTGATGAGAAGATAGGCGATCAAGACCGTGTAAGCTGCTGAAACATAAGCGAATGTCTTGCCGGACTCGATGCCGATGAAGCCGATATAGACAGGCAGGAGAACGAGCATAGCGCCCATCGGTGCGGGAACACCGACGAAGAATTCGTTCTGCCATGGTGCTTTGACCTCACGCTCCACCATCACGTTGAAGCGCGCCAGACGAAGGCCTGCAGCGATGACGTAAATAAGAGCGGCAATCCAGCCCAGAGACCGCGCCTGATCCAGAAGATAGGCATAGACCACGAGGGCAGGGGCGACGCCGAAATTGACGATATCGGCGAGAGAATCCATCTGCGCACCGAATTTCGATGTCGCTTTCATCATGCGTGCCAGGCGACCATCGACGCCATCCAGGAAGGCGGCCAGCAAAACCATGGCAACGGCCAGTTCAAACCGGCCTTCAAAGGCCAGCCGAACGCCGCTCAAGCCCGCACAAATTGCAAGAACGGTGACAAGATTGGGAATGACGAGCCGCAGCGGAATTTCCCGCAGGCGAGGACCTCTTCCGCTGTCATTCGTCATCTCGTGCTTTGCACTCGTTGTTGTCTCGGGCTTGGGCGTATCCATGGTCCGCTCTCCTGTTCAGGCTCAACCGCGACGGCTGATAACCGGACCCTTGGCAGAGCCGAATTCCGCCAGAACGGTCTCACCGGCAATAGCTGTCTGGCCAACGGAAACGCGAGGTTGGAAGCCTTCGGGCAGGAAGATGTCCAGACGCGAGCCGAAGCGAATGAGGCCGAAACGCTCACCGGCATCGACAGGCTCGTTTGGCTTGACCCAGCATACGATGCGGCGGGCAACCATGCCAGCGATCTGCACAACGCCGACCTTGCCATGGGCAGTTTCGATGACGAGACCGTTGCGCTCATTATCCTCGGATGCCTTGTCCACTTCAGCGTTCAGGAAAAGGCCGGGGCGGTAAGCGACATTGATGACACGGCCACGCACGGGTGCGCGGTTGACGTGGCAGTTGAAGACATTCATGAAAACAGAGATGCGGACCATCGGCTCCTTGCCGAGTTCCAGTTCCAGCGGCGGAACGACTGTCTGGATGGCGGAAACCTTGCCATCGGCAGGGCTGATAACGAGGTCATCATCCTGTGGCGTGACCCGCTCCGGATCACGGAAGAAGTAGGCGCACCAGGCGGTGAGAACCATGCCGACCCAGAAGAGAGGTTCGGCTATCCAGCCAAGCACCAAGGATGCCACGAAGAAAGCTGCTACGAAAACATAGCCTTCCTTGTGGACCGGCACGATGGTGTTGCGAATGGTGTCGAACAGGTTCATTGCTCTTTCGTCTCCGAGTTTATCTTTTCAGACTGCCTGAGGGCGTCGCGATCCTGTGATCAGCGTGTCGCGCCCCAGCCATTTTACAGTTCCTTGCGCCAAAACGGGGAACCGTCTCGGGCGTATCATGCTGCATATAGTCATTTGGCGACCGATTTTATACCCGGACGCGACAAAACACGCATTGGTGACTACAGGCAATTGGCCTTTACGGCAATGTCTTCCGGTGTTTGACCCGCCTTATAACGGTCAACGGGCAGGGTTGCCGCGATCCACCACGCCCAGATCATCCATTTCGCGAACTTCACGCAGCCGCTCCTCTGCCTGAATGGCCTCGCGCTGGCGGCTCCACATGGAGGCATAGAGCCCGTTGGCCTCGATGAGAGACTGATGGGTGCCCCGCTCCGCAATGGTACCATCCTTCAACACGATGATTTCATCGGCACTGATCACCGTTGAGAGGCGGTGCGCGATGACGAGGGTGGTGCGGTTTTGCGATACCAGATCGAGCGCGCTTTGAATTTCCTGCTCGGTGTGCGTATCCAGTGCAGACGTTGCCTCATCGAGGATGAGAATGGGTGGTGCCTTCAAGATTGTGCGGGCAATCGCCACACGCTGCTTCTCTCCACCGGAGAGTTTGAGGCCGCGCTCTCCCACCATGGTGGAGAAGCCCTGTGGCAACTTGCTAATGAAGCCGCTGATCTGGGCTGCATTTGCGGCCGCCGTCACATCCTCCTCGGCGGCGTCAGGTCGGCCATAGCGAATATTGTAGGCCAGCGTATCATTGAACAGGACCGTATCCTGCGGCACCATTCCGATAACGGCGCGCAGGCTTTTCTGGGTAACCTCCCGAATATCTTGCCCGTCGATGGTGATCGATCCGCTTTGAATATCGTAGAAGCGGTAGAGCAGGCGCGACAGCGTGGATTTGCCCGCACCGGATGGCCCGACGATGGCGATCGTTTTTCCAGCCGGAACATCGAACGAAATGCCCTTCAGGATCGGGCGCTCCGCATCATAGGCGAAGTGTACGTCGCGAAAACAGAGGGCACCCGCGCCGATATTAAGATCTTTCGCTCCCGGCGCATCGACAACCTCGGCCTGTACCTCAAGAAGATCGAACATCTCCTCGATGTCTGTCAGACCCTGTCGTATCTCGCGGTAGACGAAGCCGATGAAATTAAGCGGTACGGAAAGCTGCAGCAGCAGCGCGTTGATGAAGACGAAATCACCGATGCTCTGTTCGCCACGCTGCACCGCCAATGCCGACATGATCATCATGACCATCGAGCCAAGGCCGAAAATGACGCCCTGGCCGAAGTTGAGCCAGCCAAGCGATGTCCAGATGGCAGTCGCGGACTTTTCGTATTTCGCCATGGAAGCGTCAAAGCGACTGGCTTCCATCTGCTCGTTGCCGAAATATTTGACGGTTTCGAAGTTCAGCAGCGAATCGATGGCCTTGGTGTTTGCTGCTGTGTCGCTGTCATTCATGGAACGACGAATGCCGATGCGCCAGTTGCTGGCCCGAACGGTGAACCAGATATAGGCCCACACGGTGATGACCGTAACGGCCACATACCAGAAGCCATAGGACAGCCAGAAGATGATAGCGGTCAGCAGGAACTCGATGAAGGTTGGCGCGGTGTTGAGAATGGTGAAGCGGACAATCGTCTCGATGCCCTTGGTGCCACGCTCGATGACGCGAGAAAGCCCGCCCGTCTTCCGCTCCAGATGAAAGCGCAGGGAAAGGCGGTGCATGTGGACGAATGTCTTGTAGGCGAGCTGACGAACCGCGTGCTGACCGACACTGGCAATAAGAGAGTCACGCAACTGGTTCAGACCAACCTGGATCAGCCGTGTGAGATTATAGGCAACCACCAGCGCCACGGCGCCCAGCAGAAAGACCGGCACGAGACCGGACATATCCAGCTTGCCGTTCAGCGCATCCGTTGCCCATTTGAAGAAATAGGGAACGGAGATCAGCACGAATTTCGCAAGGACGAGAAAGATGCTGGCCCAGATGACGCGCAACTTCAGGTCTGGTCTGCCCTGCGGCCACATATAGGGCCATAGGTTGATGAGGGTCTGGAACGGATTGCTCGAATCCGCTGAAATCGTCTTCTTCTGATCTGCCATGCTCTGCTCCGGTATCTGCGCGAGGGCAGACAGCAAGACGGCGGCCCGTTGATCCGAGCCGCCGTGGTGACAGTGATTAAACGCCCAGCACTGTATTTGCAATGCTGCTAAGGCAGTGGGTTATCTGCCCAGGAGCCGCTTGCGATGAATTTCCTCAGCATTGGGCAGGGCATTCTGCGGCACGCCAAAAATCTGTCCGGGTTCGATCAGGTCAGGATTTTTGATCTGGTCCTGATTGGCAAGATAGATTGTCGTGTAGCGCACGCCCTGACCATAGACCCGGCGCGAAATCTGCCACAGCGTATCGCCGCGACGAATGATGACAGCCGTGTTGCTCTGGGCAAGCGGCGCCTGCTCGAAAGTCTGCGGTGCCGTGGATGGCGGATTGGAAGCGGGCGCTGCAACGGCTGCGGGCAGCGTTGCGTTCAGTTCAGCAAACCGGTCCGTAAGGCTTGCGATCTGGCGTCCGATGGCGGCCACGTCATTTGGCAATCCATCGATGGTGGAAAGAAGCGCGCGAGCCTTTGCCGAGATGTCGGCTGCAAATGCGGTGAAGGCTGCATCTGCCGTTGCTGCAGTGCGGAACTCCGAAAGGGAGCGCAACGCAATCGACGTCGCCGATTTCGCCGCCGCGACCTGATCCAGCGCTGGCACCTTGCCGTCCTGATACAGGCCGGAAAGAATGCCAAAGGCCTTCGTCACATCCATGCGAAGAGCATCAAATGCCGTGCGGTCGCTGACAACGCCGGGTGCTGGGTTGGTCGCATTCGAGGTTGGTGGCGTCTGCTGCATGGCGACGGTGGCCTGATTCATCTCAGGGCGAAGGAACGGCACGCGCACACGAACGGTGACATTGCCAGCCGCATCAAGGGCTTCCGCCGTGATGACATGGTTACCAACGGAAAGTTCGACATCGCCTTCGACAACGAAACTTCCAGACGCTTCGGCCTTGTTGGTGCCAATCGGCTTGTCATCCACCAGCACGCGCACGGATGTTGCTTCAGGCGCGGAGCCGGCGACGAAAATTCTGGATCCTTCAAATTCCACGGCAAGGACGCGGATGCTTGCGGTTTCTGATGGAGCGGCAGCCGGTACAGAGCCATTGGCATTCTGAGGCGCGGTTGCAGTGTCTGTCTGTGGCTGACCCGCTGGAGGGGCAGGGACCTGCGCAGGGGTTGTGGCTGGTGCTGCTTCAGGAACGCTCATCAGGCGGCTGGCCTTGCCAGGAGTCGTTACCATGGCAAGCAACTCGCCATTCTTCTGTGCCGGAACGGAGACCGTGGCAGTTTCCTGCGATTGGACGACGACGCCATCCTTGCCGGTGGCACGCAGAATGATCTGGTGGTCACCGGGCTTCAGCGGGTTTTCGAGAACGGCAACGAAATCGCCGCTTCCTTCGACCGTGGTCTGCGCAATGACCTGACCGTTGTTGATGATTTCAAGCTTCGAGCCCGGCGTGGCCTTGCCCGCAATGACGGCGGAACCATCTGGCTCAACGCGCAGCACATCGAAAGTTGGCGCCTTTGCCGCATCGCCCGTTGTCGGGGCTGGTGTGGAAGCTGGCGCAGGTGCAGCAGGAGCAGCCGGTGCCACTGGCGCAGGAGCGCCATCGTCGGTTCCGGCAAAAATACCCGGTAGACGGCGCACCTGCGCGGCAGCCGTAGTAGCATCTGCTGGCAGGCTGCGCAGGAAGGCGATGGTTCTTTCAGCCGCCGAGCGTGCTGTGGTGATCAGGCGCGATGTCGTCTCGTCAATGGCCTCGGGAATTTCGACATTTCCGAGTTCCTTGAGGGAATCTTCTACAGCCTTGCGGGCACCAGCAAACTCTTCATTAGAGGGAACCTTGTTGTCGGCAAATCGACCCGTCATGTCTCTGATGGACTGGTTGGCGGATTCTGCCAATCGACCAACTTTGTCGGCAATGGTTGCGGTGTCCTTGGCTGCATCCGACAAGAGGTCGCCCGCCTTTTCGCTACCCATCTCCACGCTGTTCTTAACGTCGTTGCCAGCCTGATTGATAGCGTCACCAATCGGCTTGTCATCCGTCGACATGCGGGGAAGAACGAAGAAGACCATGAGCAGTGTCGCAGCGCCGAGCACGATAAGTGCCAGCAGTCCGGCCCTTTTGTTGTTCATTATCTGTCTCCGGGTAACGTTCTTGTCTTCACGTTGCGATAGCTAGCGTTTAAGTCGTGCTCGCACAAGCGGTGGCCCTGTAAAACCGGTATTTCCTGCCGATCAGTCCCCAAATTTTCTTGACGGATCGGCTGCCCCATAGTTCCTTCGTCCCATGACTGAAGAAAATACAACGATTCGATCCATCTGCGTCTATTGCGGTTCTCAGCCAGGGCGCGATCCTGCCTATATGGAAGCAGGCCGCCTGCTCGGAAAGTCCATCGCCAAACATGGTATCCGTCTCGTCTATGGTGGCGGCACGAAAGGCATCATGGGCGCTGTTGCAAGCGGTGTCCTCTCAAATGGCGGTGAGGTCACCGGCATCATTCCGGATTTTCTGGTCGATATGGAGGCGACGCGACATTCGCTGGGCCAGCTGAATGAACTGATCATCACCAAGGACATGCATGAGCGCAAGCACATGATGTTTGAGCGTTCCGATGCATTCGTGACCCTGCCGGGCGGTATCGGCACACTGGAAGAGATTGTTGAGATCATGACCTGGGCGCAACTCGGTCGCCACGCAAAGCCGATGGTGTTTGCCAATATCAACGGCTTCTGGGACCCGATGCTGGAACTGATCCGCCATATGCGCGATCAGGGCTTTATCCACCGGGCGCATCTGTTGAACCCGCTCGTCATCGACGCTGTTGATAACATCGTGCCTGCAATCATCGAACGCGCTACCGCTCAGCAAAACCCTGAGGGTGATCCGTCGGTTATCTCGCAACTGTGATGCCGCTCAGCGTCACAGTCTGACACTACTTGCCGGATCTGCTGCGGATCAATCCCGGCAGGGTGTAGATGACCAGAGCGGACCAGATCATGATGAAAGCAATCAGCCTGACCGTATCGAAGGGTTCCTTGAACACGAAAACCGCGATGAGGAAGATCATCGATGGAGCAATATATTGCATGATGCCGATGGTGGACAATTTCAGCAGTTTTGCGCCATTCCCGAACAGGATCAGCGGTGTTGCGGTGACGAGACCGCTGGCGATCAGTAGCCACGTATCTGTCGGCACACCCGCCATGAAGTGCGCCTGACCGGTGCTCATGAGATAAATGATGTAGGCAAGGGCTGGCGGCGTGAGAAGCAAAACTTCCAGCAAAAACCCTTGTGTGGGACCAATGGGCAGCGTCTTGCGAAAGAATGCGTAAAAACCCCATGTTACCATGAGCGCCACCGAAACCCATGGCAGATTGCCCGCATGCCAGGTCAACAGTGCGACAGCCGAGGCCGAGAGCGCGATGGCAAGCATCTGTATGCGGCTGAGCTTTTCCTTCAAGAGGACAGCACCCAGAAAGATGCTGAAGAGCGGGTTGATAAAATATCCGAGCGCCGCATCCAGCGCGTGGCCCGCGGCTATGGCCCAGATATAGACACCCCAGTTGATGCTGATCAGAGCTGCCGTGAGGCACGCCATGCCCAGCATGCGCGGCGTCGTCAGCGCTTTCTTGAGTTCAGTGGTTCTGCCAAGCGCGATGAGCACGACAGCGGCAATCGGAACAGACCATACGACGCGGTGCGCGATGACCTCGAAAGGCGACACATGCGCAACAGCCTTCATGTAAAACGGCAGGAAGCCCCAGAAGATATAGGCAGCTAATGCATAGACAAATCCACGCGCGGCATCGCCGGACTTAGAAGTGTCGATTGTCTGATTCACGGCCATGGATGCTACCAACGTTAATCTGAAAGCACCGGCCTATTCTCATTTGCCGTTGTATTCCAATTCATTTGCGTGAAGCGTGTGGTGAAAAAAGCCTCATTTGCCGAAATAATCGCTGCGTCGGCTCACTCGATACAGGAGCCGACGCTTCTACAGCACTGGGATACTTGGCTTATTTGCCAGCAAACCGATCCGTTGCGCGAATGAGCTGATCGAGAATGCCGGGTTCGCTCAAGGCATGGCCTGCGGCTTCAACGATATGCAGATCCGCTTTGGGCCAGGCTTTCGAAAGCTGCCATGCATATTTCAGCGGGCATGGCATATCGTAGCGTCCGTGAACGATGACGCCCGGAATATCCTTGAGCTTGCTAGCATCACGAAGCAACTGACCTTCTTCAAACCAGCCTGCATTGACGAAGTAATGCGTTTCGATGCGCGCAAATGCGATGGCATATTGGGCTTGGCCGAAATCGTCCACGCGGGCCTGATCCGTAACCAGCGAAATCGTCGCACCTTCCCACTGGCTCCACGCTTTGGCGCATTCGAGCTTTTTCTGCTCATCCGTGCCAGTCAGATAGCGGTTATAGGCCACCATCATCTCATGGCGCTCAGCGTCAGGAATCGGCGCGAGAAAGGTTTCAAAACGGTCCGGATACATCTCAGATACGCCGAACTGATAGTACCAGTCCAGCTCAGCCTTGGTCAGTGTGTAGATGCCGCGCAGTACGAGTTCGCTGACCCTATGCGGGTGGGTTTGCGCATAGGCGAGCGCGAGCGTTGAACCCCAAGAGCCGCCGAAAACCTGCCATGTCTCGAAGCCGAATTTCTCCCGCAACGCCTCCATGTCAGCGACCAGATGCCAGGTCGTGTTGGCCTCAAGGCATGCATGCGGCGTGGAGCGCCCGCAGCCGCGCTGGTCGAAAAGGATGATATCGTAAAGATAAGGGTCAAACACCCGCCGATGGGTTGGGGTCACGCCGCCGCCTGGGCCGCCATGCAGAAAGACGGCGGGTTTTGCACCCTTCGTTCCGACCCGTTCCCAATAGATCACATGACCATCGCCCACATCCAGCATGCCCGTCTCGAAGGGCTCGATCTCTGGATAGAAACTGCGCAAGGCATCGCTCATTCTGGTGTCCTCAATTCACGCTGTCTTCGGGCGGCCATACAGCCGTATCATGGTCCGGATGCTGGTATGAGACCATTGTGCTCTCGTCCAGGCTCTGCTCTGTGACAGGCTTGTCGAACAGGGTCTTTATCCACGGCATCTGCATGTGGACATTCACCTGAACCTGCGGTTCGATGTTCTGCGGAGCATCAAAAGCGCCAATGGCGATCTCCACCCCGCCGGGATGATGATAGGTCAGCGGCGTGCCGCATTTGTTGCAGAAGCCGCGATGGATCTTGGCGGATGAGCGGAAGAGGGTGGGTTGCCCGCGCGTCCACGTCAAATGCGCCTGATCGGCTGTGACCAGCGCGCCGAAGAAATTTCCGAACTGCTTCTGGCACATGCGGCAGTGGCAGATGGAGGGACGCCCGAGCTTGCCCGCGTGAAACCTGACGGCACCGCACTGGCAGCCGCCGGAATGTCCTGTATCAGTCATGTCTTGCCTCCTGCGGCCATATTTCCGTATCGTGGTCCGGGTGCTGATGGGATATCAGCCCGCTCAGATAGTCAACAGATGTCAGGTCGTCTTCCGTTGGCACCGAGGCCAGGGTGTGAAGCTGGTCCACGAAGCCGATCTTTCGCTCCACGCCCCATTGCATGGATGGCGGGAACGCCGAGGGATCATCAAATGCACCAGCCGCGATGGCTAGACCGTCGGGCGCTTCATAGGTCAGCGGCGTTCCGCAATCAGCACAAAAGCCGCGCTTGACGACATCGGAAGACTGAAAGCGCTTCGGCTCGCCCCGCGTCCAGATGAAGTCGGTGCCGCGCACTGAGACCAGAGGCGCGTAATAAGCCCCGAAGGCTTTCTGACACATGCGGCAATGGCAGATTGAACTGTCATTCAAATCCGCGTCAACGCGAAACCGGATCGCGCCACATTGGCATCCGCCTGTGTGAACTGTCATGGCCGCTCTCCTTTTATGGTTCCAAGGATACTGAGTCAGACAGTCCCTGCTGCAGCTTAAGTAAAGGACCAGCGAAAGCAAGACAGGGTAGGCAAGCCTAATCTGCGCCCTAGCGCTTTAACTCCCACGTCGTCACACGCTCACCAGTTTCCTTATCCTTGCCGTCCTTCAGCTGAATGCCCTTGGTCAGGAGTTCATCGCGGATGCGGTCGGCTTCTGCGAAGTTCTTGGCTTTCAGCATCTCGAGCCGCATGTCCACCAGCGTATCAACGGCGGCGAGTATGGCTTCGTCCATCTCGGCTTTTTTCGGCAAGACGCCCAGCAGCGCCGCGCTGGCTGCGAAAGAGGCCAGTTTCTCCGGGTCGGCATTGGCAGCCTGCGCCAGTGCATGCAAGGCCTGCACGACAGCGACGGTGTTGAGGTCATTTGCCAGCGCATCCAGCACGGTCTGGTCAGGTGCCGTGTCGTCCAAGTCGGCTGCGGGCCACTTTGCCAGCAAGCGTTCTGCTTCCTCAAGCCGCTTCACCGAGAAGTCAATGGGTTCGCGGTAATGGGTCATCAGCATGGCCAGGCGCAACACCTCGCCCGGCCATTTGCGGCCACCGAAGGTCTCTGTGTGCAGAAGCTCGTGGATGGTGATGAAGTTGCCGTCGGATTTCGACATTTTGCGGCCTTCGACCTGCACGAAACCATTATGCATCCACACATTCGCCATGACCTCCGTGCCATGGGCGCAGCGGGATTGGGCAATCTCGTTTTCGTGGTGCGGGAAGATGAGGTCCAACCCGCCGCCGTGAATATCGAAGGTCTCGCCCAGATAGCGACCGGACATGGCCGAGCATTCAATATGCCAACCGGGACGACCGCGACCCCAGGGGCTTTCCCAGCCGGGTTCATTGTGGCTTGAAAGCTTCCACAGCACGAAATCGCCCGGGTTCTTCTTGTGCACCTCCACGGCAACACGCGCTCCCGCCTGCTGCTCATCCAGCGGGCGCTTGGAAAGCTGGCCGTAGTCGCCCATGGATTTGGTGTCGAACAGGACTTCGCCGCTTTCCACATAGGCATGGCCACGCGCAATCAGCTTTTCGATGATGTCGATCATCTGCGCAATATTGTCGGTGGCGCGAGGCTCGATGCTCGGCTCAAGGCAACCCAGCAGCGCGACGTCATCATGAAACTGCTTTGCCGTCTTTTCCGTGACGGCATGGATAGCGTCATTCAGCGGCAAATGCGGATAATCGCGCAGCGCACGTGCGTTGATCTTGTCATCCACGTCAGTGATGTTGCGGGCATAGGTCACATGGGCCTCGCCATAGACATGGCGCAGCAAGCGGAAAAGCACGTCGAAAACAATGACGGGGCGGGCGTTGCCGATATGCGCGAAATCATAGACGGTCGGTCCGCAAACATACATGCGCACAGTGTTGGCATCGATTGGCTGGAAGTCAGCCTTCTCGCGGGTCAGCGTATTGTGAAATTTCAGGCGCAAGGACATGAGGGTTTTCCCTTGGGAGCAAGCAGTTGTTCCCAGCCGGAGCGTTTGTCTTTTGAAACGGGATAGACGAAAACGATCTGGCCGGCGTTAGACCAGCAAAAAATATGTCAGCAACAGGTGCAGATCATCGTTTCCATATCTTGCCTTATGAAACGGCAAGCGGATTTGGTCAAGGCCTGTCCCACAACCGAAAGTACGTCACTCAGGCGCGCGGTAGCTCACGAATTTGCGGTCACGCACGACGTAGATCTTGCCTGTCTCGACCATCTCAGGCGATGTGAGCGGCAGCAGAGCAGCGGCAATTTCGGACGGGTGTGGCAGCGTATCAGGGTCTTCGCCGGGCATGGCCTGCGCCCGCATGGCGGTGCGCGTGGCACCCGGATTGATGCTGTTGACGCGAAGGGCGGTACTTTCCGTCTCAGCCGCCCACGTCCGGGCCAGAGCTTCGACAGCCGCCTTGGATGTGGAATAGGCACCCCAGAAAGGACGGCAGGAATGCGGTGCGCCGGACGACAGAATGAGGGCGCGACCGGCATCCGATCTCAACAGCAACGGCTCTACAGAGCGTATCAGACGCCACGTGGCCGTCACGTTGATGGTCATCACCTTTTCGAAGACTTTCGCTTCGATATGCCCGACAGGAGAAATGACGCCGAGAACACCGGCATTGGCGACCAGAATATCCAGCTTGCCCCAACGTTCATGGATGGATGCGCCAAGCGCATCGATGGCGTTCATGTCCGCAAGATCGAATGGCACAAGCGTTGCCGTGCCGCCCGCCGCCTTGATTGCATCGTCAAGGTCTTCAAGGCCGCCGACTGTGCGGGCGCAGGCGATGACATGAGCACCGGCCTTGGCAAGTTCAAGCGCGGTGAAATATCCGATACCACGGGAGGCGCCGGTCACGAGCGCGATGCGCCCTTTTAGGTCTGTCGTCATTGTCTCCCCCGAGATCGATAGGTGCATGCGGCAAGCAGCCGAAAGCCCGCGCTGAGGGCGCGGGCATGTTGAAATCAGCCGTTGCTGGCCAGCATGGAAATCTTGTTGCCCATCGCTTCGCCATTCTTGTCCAGAAGGCGGGTCGGGTATTCACCGGTGAAATAATGATCGGTGAACTGCGGGCGGGCAGGGTTGCGGTCTACCCCGCCAACGGCCTGATAGAGCCCGTTGATGGAAAGAAATGCCAGGGAGTCCACGCCGATGAATTTCGCCATGTCCTGAACATCTGCATACTGGTTGGCCAGCAGCTTGTCGGCGTCCGGCGTATCGATGCCGTAGAAATCCGGGTGGAAAATCATTGGGCTTGCCACGCGGATATGGACCTCTTTGGCGCCAGCTTCGCGGATCATCTGCACGATCTTGACCGATGTGGTGCCGCGCACGATGGAATCATCCACCAGAACCACGCGCTTGCCTTCGATCATCGCCCGGTTGGCGGAATGCTTGAGCTTTACGCCCAATGCACGAATGGACTGGGTTGGCTCGATGAAGGTTCGCCCGACATAGTGATTGCGGATAATGCCGTATTCAAACGGGATGCCGCTTTCCTGCGCAAAGCCGAGAGCGGCAGGGGTGCCGCCATCCGGCACAGGCACGACAACATCAGCCTCAAGCGGCGCTTCCTTGGCGAGAATGCTGCCCATGTTCTTGCGGGTCGTATAGACATTGCGGCCGCCGACGACGGAGTCGGGACGGGCGAAATAGACATATTCGAACAGGCAGAGGCGCTCTGGCTGCGGCTTTACCGGCTTGCGCGCATCGATGGTAACGGAACCATCCGGCTGGATCTCGCAGATGATGACTTCGCCATTTTCCACGTCGCGCACGAACTTCGCGCCGATAATATCCAGTGCACAGGTTTCCGAGCAGAAGATCGGCTTTCCATCCAGATCACCCATAACCAGCGGACGAATGCCCGTGGGGTCGCGGGCGGCGATCAGCTTGGTGCGCGTCATCGCCAGCATCGAATATCCGCCTTCCATCTGGCGGATGGCATCGATGAAGCGATCGGCCGTGGAGGAGTGGCGCGAGCGGGCGATGAGATGCAGAACAACTTCCGTATCGGATGTGGACTGACAGATGGCACCGGTTGCGATGATCTGACGGCGAAGGGTCAGGCCGTTGGTGAAGTTACCATTATGGGCAACGGCGATGCCGCCTTCTTCAAGCTCGGCAAACAGCGGCTGAACGTTGCGCATCGCCACTTCGCCTGTCGTCGAGTAGCGTGTGTGGCCGATGCAGATCGAGCCGGGCAGGCGCGCCAGCGTGGCGGGGTTTGTGTAGTGGTCACCCACCAGACCCATATGGCGTTCCTGATAGAAACGCTTGCCATCGAACGACACCATGCCGGCTGCTTCCTGGCCGCGATGCTGAAGCGCATGCAGGCCGAGCGCGGTCAGTGCCGCCGCATCCGGGTGTCCCAGAACGCCGAAGACACCGCATTCTTCATGCAGAGTATCGCCATCAAGAATGTCGTTGAGTGTGGAATGCGAAAGCGGCTCATTCATCTGGCGTGCCTTTGCTGAAGTGCCAAAAACAATAACCGCTCCGGCAGGGTGGTGTGCCAGTTTGGTCTGTCTGCTGCCTATATTGAGTGTCTAGCAAAAATAGCGCGCCCTGCGGGGATTGCAAGGCGCACATGAACGTCAATTGGCTGGTGCGGGCGTGGTCGCTGCCGGAGCATCGTCCACAGGTGTCTGTTCGGTAGCACCTTCTGGCGGCTTGCCCAGAATGCGCGCCCGGATTTGCGGCTCGATATTATCGGGAAGCGCAGCCTCGAGCTTGGCCACCAGACCATCCAGGAATGGCTTGGACTTGGCCTGCGTGACCCATTCGGGCTGCGTGCGCACGTCTACCAGCCAGTTCCAGAAGGCAACGGCAACGACCAGCAGAAGAATGCCGCGTGCCGCACCGAACAGGAATCCGAGGGTGCGATCCAGCGCGCCGATGCGGCTATCGATAATGAAGTCCGCGATGCGGGATGTGATGAAGGAAATGACGATCAGCGCGACAAGGAAGATGACGCCAGCCGAACCGGCAATCGCAATCTTGTCGTCATCGGTATAATTGCGCGCATAGGGCAACAGCACCGGATAGAGATAATAGGCGGCCGCAACCGAGCCACCCCAGCTGGCGATGGACAGGATTTCACGCGAAAAGCCGCGCACCATGGCGAGGATAGCGGAGAAAAGCACAACGGCAATAACTATGCCGTCGAAAATCGTAATGGGCATCTACCAACTCCGGAGAATGCGACACTGGATGAATCGCCAGTGTCGCCTAATTTGGTCCCTCTTACACTAGCCGTTTAGCCAGTGAAAGGACCAATAGCTTATGTTCTCAGAACTTGACGGTGTAGTTCGAGCGTAGCCACACGGTTGGATCCTGTCCCTGTGTGGTGGCGTTGACCATGAACGAGGCCGTTCCGCCGCCAACGTCGAATTCCGCGCCGATGCCGCCGCGAACCCAGAATTGCTTGAGTTCGTGGCCGTCGACGTTGAAATCGCTGATGCCGGTGAGGGTGCCGCTGGTGGCAGCCGACTGATCCTCAAACTGATAGCTCACTTCAGTTTTGGCCAGAAGACGAACCGTATCGTTCATGGGGCGAACGAAATCCGCACCGAGGCGGGCAATCGTGGAATGATCGCTCGTCTCGTCATAGCGAACAGGGAATGCGCCGCCGGTTTCCGTATATGCATCCACCGTCGTGCGCGCATAGGACAGGCCCGCATAGGGGGTGATATCCGTGTTTGCCAGATTCGCAGCGTTCAACCAGTCGAAGCGGATCTTGCCGCCCCAGGTGTCGGCACCTGTGCTGCCGTTCGAGTAATCCTGGGTCGAGCCGTTCAAATACCCGCGCGAGGTATCGATGTTGGTCCGGCTGAAGTAACCGCCGACGGTGACATAGAGATCGGAAGCCACATTGGCAGAGACTTCCGGCGAAAGGTAATAGCCCGTCTGCTTTACAAATCCACCTGCATCCAGGTCCTGCTTGCTATAGCTGCCGCCGACCGAGAAGCGAGCAGTGATGCCATCGGCGAGGCCATAGCCATAACCGAATTCACCCAGCGCAAGTCCGCCCTTTGAGATATCGCTATTGTCATAACCGCCATCGACCGTGCCCCAGACCGAGCGTTCACCAACGCCCATCAGGTTGCGCATCGGGTTGCCCTGCGCACCAAACATGATCGTATTTGCGCTGGAAACGCTGTTCTGAACCGTGCTGCTGCCGACCTGAACGAGGGTGGGGTAGAATTCCTCTTGCTTGATGATGCCTCCAGAGCGCGCCACATAGACCGCATCATCATCCGTCTTGCCGATGACAACCTTGCCGTCGTCGGAAATGTATTCGGCCGTGTCCGTGGCATAATCGACCGTTACGCCAGCGTCGGCAAGCCAATCCTCAATGGATTGCATGTTGGTTTCTTTGGACCAGCGGAAGCCGTACCATTCACCATCCGCGTCCATCGATTGGCCCACGATATATTTACCATCAGCACTCACGTCACTGGCACGAGAGGCGACCCCCCCCCCAGCGTACC
>NZ_JXQV01000027.1 GCF_000834635.1 Agrobacterium tumefaciens | reverse complement strand
CGTCTTCTGCTTCGGTCACGGTCTCAATGGCTGCATCCGCATGGTGTTTACCAGCTCCGCGTCTGGTTACGTTCCAATCGACCAACTGACGACTAAAACCATAGAACGGATGACGATGAGATGTGACTTCGGGTTCAACCCTTCGACATCGCCAACAGTATATGAAAGTGGTGGATACTAGCGAAGTTCCTAATTTCAGCCGGCGCGCTTGTAGCTTCTATAGATGTACGGAAAACATTTGAGCAATTTTTGTCCAAAAGTATTATGGAAAGGATATTTTTCCGTTTCTTGAGACGTAACTGAGAAAATACTGTCCTAACAGAAATGTATATTGTTAGATACTATCTAAAGCAGAATTTTTATCGCGTTGTTATTGACTGAGAGCAATAAAATGGATTATTGTGCGCAGTAGAGAAATTCTGAAGCTCCATGTTCGATCTGCGACGTGCGACGGTGAAACCGAAGTGAAGGTGGATAAGCGACGTTGAAGTCCACTTTTTGGCGGTGTCCATGCACATGAACGACGCTCACGAAAGGAGCAGACGAATTTTGTATTTATTTGGATTAGGTCGAAAGGTGGCGTAATGCGCTCGCGTATTGCCCCGTCAATAACAAACACAGCTATTAAGAGCTGTTTTGGGCTTTTGATGACGGTCATCATGGCGCTGCTGACTGTTCAAACAAGCGATGCGGTTGAACAAAGACCGTCGGACAGTAAAGACGACGCCGACTGCGAGAAGCGCTTTTCCGCTATCCTGGCACATATGGAAAAGCGCTTCGATGAAAGCCCGATCGGAAACGTCACAGACCTCGAGAAGTTTTACTTAAAGAACCTTCCTTTCGCCTGCAGTGCTGAAACATACGAGCAGGTCGCGCGAAAGTCGCGATATTTTACCGCTATAGATAGTTTCACGCCTCTGGGCGAGTTGAAGCCTGTAATGATTGCGCGATTCAGTCATGAACGCGGCGCCAGTTCCTTTTTCACGTGGGTGCACAAAGGAAGCAGAGACTTCGTCGGCATGTATGACCCCGACACAAATATGAACGCCCCTCTCCCCTTTGAAGAAGGTATCGTAGAGGGGCACTGGGGACGCCGGGACAAGTTCTAATTCTAAGATCCGATGACAGCTGTCAGGAGGTGTCCGCATGGCACAAGAGCGAATATTTCTTACATACTCGAATGCGACTGCAGTTCCCAAATCGGAGCAAATGACCGGCCAGAAGATTATCCTGGGTCATCACAAAGCGCTTAACTACATCGATAAGAGTGGAAGGCGTTATGTGATCGAAGGTGCTCCGGAACATAAAGCCGAGCAGTCTCTCGGAAAGGCGCTGCGCCTTTTGAACGAAGAGGTCCTCTCGAACGGAAAGAAGAACAATGATTCTGAGTTTGGTCGCCTCCTGATGCGGGGTGCGGAAATCGCACCCGGATTCGTCGGCAATCCAGGAACCGATCCCTATGCCGGCCTCCCTGAGGAGACTTTGATAAAGGGCGATGATCTACGCGGGCTGTTCGACCGGATGCGCAGCGCGATGGCGGAGAATCTGAATAAGAATTATGAGTATCGACCCCTTTCGCAAAACAGCAACAGCATTGTGGACAAAGTTATCAAGGATGTTGGCCTGCCGCCCGCAAAGGAAGTGGACGACCGCGGAAATTACAATCGCTCTCCAGGCTCACACACGGAACTACTGTCACCCGGAGCAAACCCATCAGATCAGAACCCAAGTCAGTGGACTTCCCTTAAGGAAACGGGTCGTCGTATTGCCGATGCGTTAGGCTACGCGTTCAATGAAGTGTTGGGAGTGAAACCCGCTGGCGGAGCAGAACTGAACGAAATCATTGCCGCCGACGACAACAGTGTGACGGTCAGGCAACAGGATGGCACACGCAAGCAATTCGGTTTCGACCCAAAAACCGGCGTCCCGAACCACCTTGTCAACAAGGATTCGCAGGGTCGCGCCACCAGTGACATTCGAATTAACGCCGACAAGTCTCGCTCAGAAAAAACACTGGATCCTGCCTCAGGAGGCGTGAAGCAGGAAAAGCGTTTCGATCCCAACGGACGCCTAACCTTTGATTCGGTTGCAGAGGCCGCCAAGAAAGCAGCGGCTGAAAAGGCGGCAGCTGAAAAAGCGAAACGAGATCATCTGGCTGGTATAGAAGCTCTCCGACAGGCTGAACTGCAGCGTCAGAAAGCGATCGAAGATCGTGCGCGGCGTGAGCGCGAGCTTCGGGAAGTCCAGGAACGACAGAAGGCGATGCGGGAAAAAGCGCAACGCGAGATGGAGGAGCAGCGAAGACAGAGAGAAGCGGAGCAAGCGAAGCGAGCAGCCGAACAGGAGCGCTTACGACAGGAGGCTGCGAATATTCGCATTCCGGGTTCAGGCAATACAACGCGCCCAGCCCCAGGAGTGCCAACGCCGAGACCTCGTCCAGTCGTTTCCCCTCCACGAGGCGGCGGCCGGGGACCATTTATTGGGTTTCCCGTTGTGCTCGATCTGAATGGAGACGGTCGACTTGACATAATCCAGCTGGATGAAGACGCACCCGCTTTCGGTAAATCTGAGTTTGATGGAACGGCAAAAGAAAGCGTCGGACCCACGTTTGATTGGGACGGAGATAGCGTCCGTGAACAGACCGCTTGGGTGGCCCCTCAAGACGGTTTGCTGACTATCGAACTTCCGAGTGATGGCAGCAGTGGCCCTGACGGCAAGATAGACCAACGGGAAGAGATCGCATTCGCTCTTTGGAAAACAGAGGAAGAGCGCCAAGCAGAGCTAAAGGAATTGGGAATAGACGATACGGGGCGGCCTGTGACCGATATCGAAGGGTTACGTTTCGCCTTTGATATCAACAGGGATAATGTCCTGGACCAAAACGATGCACGTTGGGACGAGTTCAGAATTTGGCAAGACATCAACCAGAACGCTATATCCGACGAAGGTGAGCTCCTCACCATGGAGCAGGCTGGCATTAAACTGATCAACCTTCTTCCAACGGAACACGGAAGTAAAACTTTTGCCGATGGATCAACGATCCTCGGAACGACGGTGGCACAGTTGAAGGACGGTACCGCCATGCTCGTCGGCGACGTCGCCCTTTCTTACAAGGTCCTGTAACCAAGCTCGCGGCGGCACTGGCGCTCCTAGCCACATCGGCAATGCCAGCACCACCGCGGGTATCTTCGGCTTGGTATCAGATCGCGTTTCTAGTCCCGACTTAAACCATACCATTTTCAACGTGGTCCATACGGGGCCGTCCGCTGAAGTGAATTTCTACGGATTTCCGACGCTATGGACACGAACATCAATGCGGACACCGAGGTCTATGACATCAGCACTAAGGTCGACGGCAACGAAGTTAATTCTGGGATAGCCGCTCTCGTCGCGGTAGCTGCAACCTACCGCATTAATACGAATGGGAGGCATTTGTGCAGGGAGCTTGCCCTTACCTCTCATTTGCAGCCGACAGACCTCTTGAGGGCGGCGCGCCATATTGGCTTGAAGTCCCGCCTGATCTCGACTGTCAACGAAGATCGGCTTAAAAATATCTTCACGCCGTCCATACTGTGTCACACTGACGGTCAATTCAGCGTTTATCTTGGGGAGTTTGACAGCGGACAACATCGAGTTGCTGATCCCGTGACTCTTGCCGTAACACATCTGAGCTTTAAACAAATTCTCGAACGTACCGAGGGCAAAATGCTTTTGCTCCAAAAGCGTTTAGCGGGACCCGGTGTCTCTCCCAGTGCTTTTGGCTTCCGTTGGTTTCTCCCCTCGCTGTTTCGTTATAGAAAAGCATTCGGCCACGTCCTTATAGCATCTCTTTTCGTGCAGTTGTTTGCGCTCGTGACGCCGCTTTTCTTTCAGGTCGTTGTCGATAAGGTGCTTTCGAACCGAAGTTATTCCACACTTATCGTCTTGGTAGTGGGGTTGGCGGCCATCGGTCTTTTCGATGTCGTGCTACAATATCTGAGATCATATGCGCTGTCGCACACGACAAATCGTATCGACGTCGAATTGGGGCAACGCCTGTTTCGGCATATGATGCGGCTCCCGTTGAGTTACTTCGAGACCAGAGCAACTGGTCAAACGGTCGCGCGCGTACGAGAGCTGGAAACGATACGGAATTTCCTGACGGGCCAGGGACTTTTCTCCGGTCTGGACCTGGTTTTCACGGTCGTGTTCATAGCCGTGCTGTTTGCCTACTCCTCGACCCTAGCTTGGATCGTGGTGGCATCCATACCTTTCTACATCGCTGTCGGCGTGATCATACGACCGTTCTTGAAAGACCGAATTGACGAGAAGTTCGAACGGGGAGCGTACAGTCAGCAACTGCTTGTGGAGACCGTCGTCGGTATTCAAACATTGAAGGCCACAGCCGTCGAACCGATTGTCGCGGCCCAGTGGGAAGAACGGCTTGCAGCTTACGTGAAATCATCTTTCGCGGCTGCGATGCTCGCCGCCAAGGGCCAGAACATCGTCCAGTACATCAGCAAAATTACCAACGCCGCGCTCCTCCTGTTCGGTGCGCAGGCCGTGATAAACGGGGAGTTGTCAGTCGGTGCACTCGTCGCATTCAACATGATCGCGGGTCAGGTGGCGCAGCCGATCTTGCGTCTTTCACAACTATGGCAGGATTTCCAACAGGTTCAGATATCTGTCTCCAGGCTTGCAGATATCCTGAATGCACCGACAGAACCTCGGCCTGAGAAAGCTGTTAATCTGCCGACACCGAAAGGGGCACTGGATTTCAAACATGTGAACTTTCGATATCGCGCTGACACACCCAACGTTCTGAGCGATACGAATCTTTCTATCCGTCCGGGCGAGGTGATCGGGATCGTCGGCCCCTCCGGCTCGGGAAAATCCACGCTCACCAAGCTCGTCCAGCGTTTCTACATGCCTGACTCGGGACAGATTTTTCTTGATGGCCAAGACATCTCGCAGGTCGATCCTTCATGGTTGCGTGGCCAAATAGGCGTGGTTCTTCAGGAGAACATGCTTTTCAATCGGTCCGTTCACGAAAATATCGCCATCGGGAATGCCGCCATGTCGCGCGACGCGGTTATAAGGATGGCGCGGATGTCGGGTGCTGAGGAGTTCATCACCAAACTGCCTCGCGGATACGACACGGTCATTGAAGAGCGCGGCGCGAATCTATCGGGTGGCCAGCGACAGAGAATAGCGTTGGCGCGTGCGCTCGCCAGTGATCCGCCTATCCTCATTCTCGACGAGGCGACCAGCGCGCTCGATTATGAGAGCGAGAGGCTTATATTATCCAATATGAGGCACATCGTCCGAGGAAGGACGGTCTTAATTATTGCGCACCGCTTGGCGACCGTGAGGCACTGCAATCGTATCGTCGGGATGCAGGACGGGAAAATCGTTGAGCAGGGTTCGCATCACGAACTGCTCCTCAAGAAGGACGGGCTGTATGCTCATCTCTGGAACCTCCAGAATGGAGACGTGTGAGATGAGGGCTTCTCGTTCGGATACCAAGCGTCCCGAGCGGGATCGTGAAGATATGGAGTTTCTCCCTTCACATCTCGAAATACTCGAAACACCCGCGTCACCCATTCGCATTGCGTTTCTTTGGCTCATCTGCATGTTGGCGATTTTCAGTCTGCTTTGGGGGTGGTACGGAAAATTCGATATCGTCGCGACTGCCCAAGGAAAAGTTCAACCGACGGGACGCGTCAAAATCATCCAGTCTTTACAGCCCGGCAAAACAAAATCAGTCGCAGTGAGGGATGGTGAGCGCGTTGCGGAAGGAGACGTGATTGTCCAGCTCGACGATACGGACGTCACCGCGGAGCTCATGGCAAAGCGTACCATCTTGAAAAACCTAGAGGACGAAATCTATCGAAGAGACGCAAAGGCTGCTGTTCTCCTGAGATTGAACAAGGAGATCATGAGCCCAGACAGGAACGCAGTGTCGGATGTATTCACCCAATCCGATCTGGAGAAAAATCGCATTGCCGCGAGGGAGCGAGATGTTTTCGACGCAGAGATTACGGAGATCATCGCAAACCTCGGTAGCCTTTCCGCACAGCGAACGCAGCGACGAGCCGAGATCATCGGCATGGCCGATGCGGTCGAGTCACAGCGTTCACTAGTTAAAACGCTAGGTGAACAGATACAGATCAGGTCGCAACTGTTGAACAGCCGGGTCGGCTCCCAAATGGCGGTTTTAGACGCGACGCGGGAATATCAAAAGTCAGCGGCCGATCTCTCGGACAAAATTGCGCAGATGAAGTCTTCGGAAGCAGCGCTGCAAGTTATCACAGCAGAAGAGTTGAAACTTCTCAGATCTGCGTTCTCCGACAATGCCAACAGGAGAATCGAGGCACAGCGTCAGGCCGACGAAGTTGCTCAGGAAGTGGTGAAGGCTGAAGTTCGCAAAGACCTTCTGACCATTAAATCTCCGATTTCTGGAACGGTCCAGTTATCGTCTATCACCACGATTGGTCAGGTGGTCGCCGCAAATACGGAACTCATGCGAGTTCTTCCAGACGGCGCCACGCTTGAAATAGAGGCTTTTTTGACAAACAAGGACATCGGCTTCGTTTCTGTTGGCCAGTCGTCGATCATCAAGGTCGATGCATACCCTTTTACCAGGTTCGGCGTGCTTAAAGGAAGGGTTAGAAGCATCTCATTGGATGCCATTCCGGAGCCCGATGCGGAGAATTTGGAGCGAACCGCCTCTCGCCAGCAAAGCCAGGGGATTCCGACGGGAAATGTGCAGCGGGTTCAAAACCTCGTTTTCCCGATTGTTATCGAGTTCGGACGTCTGGAAGAGCAAGAAGACGCTAACACTATTCGTGTTAGTGCCGGCATGACAGTTCAGGTAGAGATACAAACGGGGCAACGAAGAATCTTGGAGTATCTATTCTCGCCGATTGCTCAGGTGACATCAGAGGCCATGGCAGAGCGTTAGTGCGGATAAGAATTCGTCAGATAGGCTGCGCTGCGGGTTGGGACAATGCCGAGAGGGAAAGCTTCTTCTCCATCTACCGCATGAGAAAGCTATGCGAAATAATCAGCCCCGCAACGATCGCCGCCTGAACATACCTAACGTCTTCCAGACGTCTTATTACCTATATAAGCATCGCAGTTGCCGTCAAAGTGTGCTGCAGTGGAGCTCTTACATTCAAAGCAACTGGCTTGATCGTTAGCACAACACTGAATTCCCCGCTGCACTCTTCCACGCGCGCCTTACCTCCCATCTGCGCTGGCAAGATATGTAGGACAAGTGGCTCACTCAACATATCGCTCCAACCGGAGTCTGCATGCCACTTTGTGGTCCAAGTTAGCGACAACATCTCATTGCTGGGATGGAGCTTTACTACTGATTGTTGTCCTATATGCAAACGTGATAGAAGTTCCATGATCCACATTGAGAGCGGGACCACGTGACTGAGTGAGAGCTTAGCGTCAGTTCCCTCGATCTGCAGGCGCAGAAGAGGCGCGACCCTGCTTGTAATGCTTTCAAGCGCTTGCTTAACGCTGACTGGTGCGTCAGACACGTCTAACATAAGATTGTGCGCGTCGGACATGGCAGTGATGCGCCGTCTCAAAGCTTCGGCAGCAGTTGCGGTATCGGTTGCCATACGCAACGTACCTGAAGCCAAAGAGTGGACGACTGCGAGATTGTTTCTCACGCGATGATGTAATTCTGCAAACAGAAGCCGCCGTTGCTCAGCGGCATTGATCTCGTTGGTTATGTCTTTAACCAGGCCAGTAAAGTGCGTAATAAGAGTGTTACCTGGGCCGCGCGGATAACCGGAAGCTTCGATCCATCGCAGTTCACCATCGAGGCGGCGGATCTTACATTTGAACTGCCAAGCGAGTTTGTCGAGCAGCGCTTTTTCAAATGCTTCTCTGACCTGAGACCTGTCTTCTTCGACGACGTGGGAAAGAAACGCATCGAGATCCCAATGCGGTGCTAAACCATTATAGCCGAAAATTGCATCATGGCTGAATGTCCGGTCAGCTTGACGTGTTCGGATATTTAGGGACCAGGCACCTATGCCGCTAGACTGCAGCGCCATTGCTAGATAGCTCTGGCTGATCGAGCGTGGCTCCAGCGCACTAAACACCGCGCCCTGTGCCTCGACAACCATGTAACATTCTGAGTTCACGTCTCGCCCGAGCGGAAGATATAGTAGGTTCTTTATACGATCGCTGATCGGGTGGAAGGTAGCGCCGAGCCGTTCTATGACCTCTGTGGCCAGGCCTCTGGCGATAGTCGAGCGATCGGCCAAAGATGCAGACACTGCGGCAACAAGAGCATCAACAGGTACTGATGCTTCCTCGAAGAGTGCGGAAAAGTCTTCATTAACAAACGAAGCCCGATTTTCTGTAACATTTATAATTGCGACTGGCATTATGCTAATCCGATTATTGAGGAATATCATCGCTCAGGCATTGCCTCAGAACTGACTTGAACAATTGATGAGAGCAGATCACCCATAAATAGTCGCTGCCCTGTATTTCGCCGCCACGGTCATTCCAGGACCTGCACGTACAGGGTTTATATTCGCTCTGCCGGACATTCCCCGTCGGAATGATCTGAGTATTTTGCCGCATGCGGTTTGCTCGAAGTTCTCTGCATCAGGCTCAGGTATCGCCTCTGAAGATAGAAGCGTCATATTACGGCTGGAAAATGCAAATTGAGCGCGATGCATTTTTGCTCTGAAGCGTGCAAGTCGGATTGTGACCTACGTCGGCTTACATGGCCAATCGATCATGAATGTTCCTAGAAACTGACTTCAGGGTCTATCTTCGGACCGATCGGAGTCGTTTGGTGGCTGCCTGGGTATTCGGCGTTGGAAATAGCTGGCCAGTGCGCTGGCGACAAGCGCTGCGCCGCCAGACGCAAGCGCTTTGATGTGAATGCTGACGTCAACTCGCATCATAATCAGGTTTGTAGTGGTAACGAAAATCAAAATGATGAGTGTTGTCGATCGTGGTACTGGTTTGAACCAATGTTGCATCAGACCAAACCCCACTTATGGCAAACAAAGTTGTTCGTACCCCGTTCCTTCCATCGGATCCTTGCGGAAACAGGCTGTAGTTTATTACTGTGGAGAGCACGAAATAACCGGGTCATCGGGTTATCTGATTAAGATAACTGTCGAGCCGCTCTTTTTTCATGACTAGCTTGGGTCGGAGTTTAGCGGCTTTTTCCTTCGCCACGTCGAGGTTTGTTGGTGCCCCAACCTGAACTACCCCTATCATCGCCATCATGAGGTGCGGTGGGCAATAATATAGATAAATCCCTTCCTTTTCGACGATAACCTCGAACTCCTGGTCAAGCTTGCTTTTCCACGGGGTGACCCTATCGGGAGTAACGTAGCTCTGGACATAATGGCTGGAATTTTGAGGGACAAAGGTGATCGTGTCGCCCACCTCCGCTTTGACATAGGCTGGCTCGAACACCATGCTGCCTTCCTCACCGAAATTTAGCATCTTCACAGTGTGATCTGCCGCCATAAGTTCAGAGGTGAACAGAGTAGCGGCCAGCGCCAAATAATGGGCTCTCATACAGAAATTCCTTCTCTTTTGGGAGTAGTTTGATTGAGACCGACAAGCGGCTGGATAACCGGGTTGCCACGTCGATCCTGCAAGACATCGACTTCCAAACCGTAAGTCTCGCGAATTAGTGCTGGCGTGACGATCTGCATCGGTGCACCTGACGCCTTCACGGAACCGTCAGCGATAACGAGAAGATTGTCGGCATACTGACAAGCTAGATTGAGATCGTGCAGCACGACCAACGTTATCCATCCGTTTGCCAGAGTTTGTCGCTTCAGCACATCAAGAAGAGATACCTGATGCTTTAGGTCGAGAGCGCTCACTGGTTCGTCGAGCAACATAATCTCTGGTTCGCGCATCAAAACTTGTGCAAAGAGAGCTAACTGCCGCTGGCCACCGCTTAGCGATGAAATGTCGCGATTGGCGAGATGAGCAATGCCCACTTGCGCTAGTCGATCTATTGCCATCTCTAATATTTCATGACCGATATGGAGTGAAAGCTTATCGAGTCTTCCCAGCAAAACGACTTCAAGCACGGTCAATGCAACATCTGCAGCGGTATCCTGTGGCATGTAAGCTACGCGTTCCTGCCACGACGCCGGCCGACGCCTACTACCTGGGGAAAGAACATGATTGCCAAGCCGGATTGTTCCGGCATCCAGAGGAATGTCGCCAAATACGGCGCGCAAAAGCGTAGTTTTCCCCGAGCCATTCGGTCCAATTATTACGTGAATTTGCCCCGAATCCAGCCGGCTGCTGACGCCGCTCACGATAGTCCGGTTTCCCCGCCTGACCCCGACATTTTCAAGCTCGATCATGTGCGCCTCCGTGGCGCGAAGATCAGCCATAGCAGAAAGGGCACCCCGACAACGGCGGTGACGATGCCAACCGGAAACAGTGCGCCAGGGATGATCGATTTAGAAATGACTGAGGCTGCAGACAGCATCAATGCTCCCGCAAGCACTGACATCGGAAAGAAGTAGCGTTGGTCTTCGCCGACGCTCATGCGGGCTATATGTGGTGCAATTAGTCCTATGAAACCAATAACACCAACAAAACTGGTGGCAGTCGCTGTCATGATCGCAACGATTATCAGAACTTTCATGCGCAGAAACCGTACATCTACGCCAAGGCTAACCGCACGCGCTTCCCCCATCCGCAAAGCCGAAAGCCTCCAGGAGTCCGCCATAAGTAAAATGAAGCAGACAAGAGTGACAACCGTTGTAAGCAACAGCGTTGGCCATGTTGCCTTTGTAAGGCTACCGAACAACCAAAACAGTATCTGCTGCGACAACTCCGGCGAAGAAATGAACTGAATCATCGATAGAAGCGACTGGAAGAGAAATAGCAGCGCGATACCGCCCAGGATAATGGTTTCGGAGCTCATGCGGCGCATTGATGCAAGTGCGAACAAGAACAACGCGGCAAACATCGAGAACACAAAGGCTCCAAGCGGAACTGCAACCATGGACGGAAGGCCAAGCCCTCCGATTGCCAGAACCAAGGCGGCTCCAAACCCGGCCGCTGCCGCCATGCCGAGCGTGTATGGGCTTGCCATCGGATTATTGAGTATGGTCTGCATTTGCGCGCCACCAGCACCCAGCGCCGCACCAACGATGAGCGCCATGAGTGCCATCGGAAGTCGCAAATCGCGAACGATAGAATCCGTCATCGGAGCTCGCGCCCCGATATCTATCAATGAGCGCACTACTTCCATCGGCGACAGCAACGATGGTCCGGTAGCTATATCCAGAACGAGACTCGCCGTCGTAAGTGCCAAGAATGCTGACAAGGTTCGCCAACGACGTCGCTCGCGCTCGCGGTGAACGCCGATAGCTTCGGTTTTGCTTACAGAAATTGTCATTAGAATGAACCAGCGGCTGAACTAGGAGGAGGCGCCGGCGACAGCCGACGCCTCAGAGTCGTCTTGGGAGGACGAGCCATAAAACGTGATATTATTCTGTTGCGGAGATCGCAAAGGTGCCTTCTGGCTTCACCGGAAGATACTTCGTGTAATAGCCAAGATAGTTGGCTATCGGATCAACATCAACGAACTGCTCGGGATAGAGCTGTTTGGCAATGTATTGTACCATGGCAAAGTCAGAGAGTGTTCGCGACGCACCCTGATAGACGCCAAAGACCTTCCCGTTCTTGACAGCCGGGAGCTTATCCCAACCCTGACGGCTCTGGAAGGCAACCAACTTTGCGCGCGCTTCCGCGGCATTGACGCCCTGACCCATTGGCAGGGCGGTCTCGCTTTTGTTTTTCTCACGGCCGGAAATGAAAATTGCATCGGGTGCGGACGCCAGAACCTGCTCCGGATTAATCGGTCCCCACCACTCGACAAATGGTGCAGCGATATTTTCACCGCCAGCAGCGGTTGTCATAGCGCCCCACATGTTCTTGCCATAGGTGAAGGAATATTCACCAGGTCCTTTGTTGCCGAACTCAACATACACCTTCGGTTTTACAGGGCCAGCTTTCGCGACGCGGTCAGAAACGTCTTTCAAAGAGCCTGAATAGAAGTCGGCGATTTCCTTAGCTCGCGCTTCTTTGCCGGTCAGCGTGCCTAGAACCAGCGTCGATGCAACGTGGCGTTCCACGGTTTGTGCATTGTAATCTACGACCACGATCGGAATGCCTTCTTCCTCGATGCGGTCAGCATCTAGGCCGAGCGCTTTATACTGCCAATCGGCGAGGATCACGAGATCCGGGTTCAGACTTAACAGTTTTTCAACCGAGAATGTTTGAGCTTCGACTTCACCTACATCCGGGATATCCTTCAGGGAGGGGCGGTGGGCAGTGTGCATTTTCCAGTTGGCCGGAACCCAACTCTCCCATGCTTCTCGTGAAATCCCCACGACTTGATCGAAGACTGTCTCACCGCCCACGGCCATATAATCTTCGAAATAGAACCCGAGGACGACACGTTTCGCCGGAAGATCGACCTTAATCTGTCTGCCGATTACGTCAGTGATTGTTTTTTCCGCAGCGAACGCACTTGTTGATACGATTGCAGCGGAAAGTGCGATCGTTAGCGTAACGATTCGAGAACCTAAGTTATTGAAATACATTGCATATCCTGCATTTGAGTGAGCTTAATCGTTAAATAACATGATATTTAGAGTCAAGTTAAAAAACCGAAAAATTGTGCGGTTATGGGAAAAATTCAGCAAGTCGTTCATCGCGAATGAAGGATATCCGTGAATATTTTTTACCCGTAACTTGTGACGGTAGCCGCAGCGTTCGAACAATCTGGTGAAACAGCACTATCGATAAGCGTGTTGGCTGTTTTGAACCTCGCGAAGATTTAGCCGAACAACATCACGAGTTGCCAAACGATAAATGCCAATCCGATAAGCGCCATTAGAATGTAGGAAATGTTTTTCGCCATGGTCGTTCTCTTGATACACACTCAACAAAGGCTGTCGAAGGTGAATAATAATATACTGATGGAATGGACGAGAAAGCGATTGTCGATACAGTGCATGTTCTCTGTTGGCCGCAAAAGCTGATCGATCATTGCGACTGCACGGGCTGCAGAGCATCTTCCACGCTGAATTTCGGTTTCAACACCCTGCCAGGAACCGTTTTTTGTAGCGCTTCACCCAGTGGGACAGGAGTTGCCCGTTGAACGGCATCGATGGCTGACTCGACAAACGCCTGACGCGCCGGGCTATCGGCCTGCGGCTTGATCCAGGCGACGAATACCTTGCCCTTGAGATTTCCATCCCGAAGCAGAATGAACTGGAGTGTAACACCCATGCCCGCGCTACCTTCTGGTGGTGTCCAGCAGCCGAAGATTGCTGCAAACATTTCGTCCAATGTTTCTGCTGGCTCTGGATCCTGACATTCTCTTTGCGATCGGACAGGCAAAGCATCCGCAAAAGTTGTTACAGGGAAAAGAATGGCAGCTAAGCAGATTGCTGACGTCATCCAAGAGCAGTGGCTGTTACGAGCGGGTTTGTATGACATATTGCCTCTTTCGTCGGGAAGCCTAATCAGGCAGCTGTCCCGTGTTCTCTTTCCGGAGTTGCTGTTCTCAGAGCCCTGTGAGATCTAGGACAGGCAAAAGCGGCGACGTTAGTCGTAGCTATGACGGCATTTTACTTAGTTGCTACTGCCTCGCCGAGCTGTAAGCCTCTGCAACTCAGCGTGAAAATGAAGAATATTTTTGATCTAGCCTAAACCTTTGAGCTCAAGGCGGGAGGCGAACTGTTTGCTGATGCGCAACCGGTTACATGATTGTTTTCACGACACTTTACCTCACTTTCTCTCCTCTTTTAGTAGAGAGCAAGGCAAGCATTACAATCCAGCGTTTCCGCGTATCTTTTCTCAGCTCGTCACGGCGAGCTGTTGAATTTCTTTATCGATCAGATAAGCGGCGCCTGGAGTATCGCCAATAAGCTCGATCTTGCTCAGAATTGCGCGGCACAGGCTGTCTTCTTCGTGTTGTTCGTCAACAAACCACTGAAGGAACGAAATTGTCGCATAATCTTTTTCGATCGTGACCACGTTCATAGCTGCACTGATAGCTGCAGTTACTTGAGCCTCGTGTTTCGCAACGATTGTAAAGAGGCCATGTAGGTCGTTGGCATTGATTTTTGGCGCGGGCAACTCAGAGAAGATTACAGGTGCGCCAAGATCATTTAGGAAGCCAAATATTCTGTGCATGTGCTCCAGTTCCTCTGCGGCATGGCGAATAAGGAACTTGTAGCATCCATCGAGATTCCGTTCGGCTGCCCAAGCGGCCGCCTGAAGATACGCGTGGTGCGCGCGCAGTTCACCGTTCAGCAGTTCGTTCAATGTTTTTTCAACTACTCTACTCGTCATCTAACCGGTCCCTGTGTAGTTGTTGACGTGAATAATGATTGACTTGAGGGTCGACCCCAAAGAGCCACTAGGCTTACGTCACTTCAAACCCTGCAGGTTCGCAGCGCAGATCAGCACAGCAGATCCTTCTCAGCTCTCGTTCTTCGCGGATTGCATTCTCTTCAGGCAGAAGATTATCCCTGCAAAAATAATCTATGATTGACCCGAACCTAATCTTGAAAAAAAGAAATGGGTACAAAGTGCTCATAAGGCTTCGCCGTGAGCAGAAAGAATATAAATTCAGCTGCGTAGACGCAAATATTGCGAAAACGAGAAGGGTTAGGCCGGCAACCCGTAAAATCACAAACTGTTGGTTCCCACGTAGAACCCAGCCGGTAAATGAGTTAAGGGGATGCGGACGAAGACTTGGACGACTAGGAGGTAATTCATGTATCCTACCCAGACAGACTTCAAGCCGTTGAGCTTTACATCAGGCTTGTCAAGCGGCTTAACGGGACCATTTCCCCGTTGGGTTACAGGGGGCTGACCGGACAAACGTTTTTGCATTGAACGAGTCTGAACCCACCACGTCTCAGACAATGTCTTCTAAATTACTGACTGTATCTTATAATCTATACCGCAGTCCCTGGGGACTCACTTTGCCCACGAGGCTTGTCGTACCCAAAGCGCGCCTTCGTCTGCCCTTACGAATGCATGTGTCGCCAGCTATGTTGATGATCATCTCCTCAACCACGTGCAGGAAGGCCTGGTGGCGTCTACGGGGAAACTTTCTACTTGCTCAAGCGGAGGTAGTGTCTCGGTGTCGGTAAGGAGGAGCGGGTTCGCAAGTTTTGGCGGCACAGAATATTCCCGAGGCTCCGGCTGGTGCTTCCGTGACGAGGTCAAATGCAGCACTTCCGCCGGCTGCCGACATATCCGCCGTTCGGCCAATCGTATCCCGCCATCTCGGCGTGCTGCGCGATGCCAGCCTGCTGCCCTTTGTCGAAGGCAACGGGCCGTCCTCCGATCCTGCCATTGTTGCCTTACTGATCGCCGTCTTCACGTCGCTGGGTAAGGAATCGCGCGGTGCCCTTGCCCGCACGGACTTCCCCAGCAAACTAGCCAATGCGGAGGGCGCACCATGCGGCTTGCCGGAGCCGTGACCTCGACTGCCTTCATCCCCTCCGACCACGGTTCAACCGTGCAAGGCCAGTAAATGCGCATCGGAGCGATGTACTGCCCGCGTTTATGTGCCTAGTCAATACGTCAGCGGTTTGTGTGGCTAGAACCGTTGACGCGAAAGTTCACCACATACCACAGGCATCATTCACACCAATCAATTTTGCTCTTGCCGCTTCGTTTGGCCGAATACAACCCGACGTCGGCCCGCTTCAAAACCGTAGAGACGTTATCTGTCACTGACACGCCAACCAGCCCGGCGCTGAAACTAAAAGATAGGGAGCCATCTTCCGTTTGTTGGCTTAGGAATAAAAGAGATTGGAGCCTGGAATAAGCTTCAGTGACTGATTTGCACTCGAGCAAGATGCCAAATTCCTCTCCCCCAAGCCGACCAATCTCTGTGCCGTCAGGCAGACATTCTATTGCAAGCGAAGCAAATTTACAGAGTAGACTGTCGCCCGTGTCGTGCCCAAACTCGTCGTTCACTTGTTTAAAATCATCGATATCGATCATTGCAAAATAGACCGATCGAGAAGCTGTTTTTTGCAAGGCTGTGTCCAAGCACTCCAAAAATGAGCGTCTATTCCTTAGTCCCGTTAAAGGATCCGTATTCGACATCACGCGGAACCGCTCGCGCGTTGCGTAAATCTCTCGGATGCATTTCATAGCACCCTGATTGAGGCATAGTCCAATCACCACCGCTGCTATAATACCAAGACTCAAAAGTAAGCTTGATACTGCGGTGAAATAAGATGGAGGCTGCCCAATCAACATGCAGCAAATCGCGATCAAACAACCAAACAAATATTCCCTCTTGCGGTTGAAAGCAAAAATGGTCGCGAAGATAATCTCGGCCAACACTAGGGCCACCCAGAAATAGCCGATATCTCCCATCGCGTCGGTCTGCAAACGAAAGCCCAAGCTAGCGAGTGCTATATAGGCAAAACTTAACACCCTCAGCAAAACGAGGTCACTCAGTAGGAACATTGCGGCCCAAACTAAAGTGATTAGAACTGCAATTGCCACAAATGATACAGTAGGCCACGACACTAGGTAGGGGTTCAGGAGGGAACTGGTGATCAGGGCACAAATGCCAACCCCAAAGATAATCTGGCTGTGCAACATCCTCCGAATATCAGCTTCCTGGTCAGCGCGGCTTTTAATTTTCGTCAAGTTGCGACATCCTTGTCAGCGCGTATAGTAGGCGATGGCGTTAATTTACGAGCATGCTCACTGCGTTCACGTCGGTATTTCTGAACATTCGCTCCAAGTTAAGAAAACAGATCATGCCCTGGGGTGAAACAATAATACCTTCCGCATATTCGTCGCTGTCGGAGACACTGAGCGTTGGAACAGGTTGAATTTGGTCAACACGCACCGTCAAGATATCAGAGACACGATCGACCACTAGGCCAAATGCCACTCCATGCACTTCCGCCACCACGATCGCGCTACGCTCGTTGGGCTTGTTGCTTTTCATTCCCAGTTTTCTAGCGAGATCAATAATTGGTATCACTGTGCCACGAAGGTTCATTACGCCCGAGATCGCCGCGGGGACATGGGGAATTGGCGTCGCCGGGCCCCATCCGCGAATTTCGCGGATGGCTGTCGTGCGGAAGCAGAACTCAAGATCGTCTAGACAAAAGGCGATTATTTCGAGCATCTCAACTGATTTGACTGTGTTGGCTGAGCCATACATCAAAAGCCCTCCCAGCTCTCTTTGACCGCAGCGTTGCCTGTAAAGGCTTTAGCAAGTGTGCCGGTCAAGTGACGCACTGAAGACTCCGCTGAACGACTTAGAGTTTGAGTCACCGCGATTGTGTCGACATGCTGGGGTGAATCAAGTTGAAACTGAGAAACAAGCTGACGTAGTTTGCCACTCTCACTTGCAAGGCTTGCACCAGCGGCATTTGTCTCTTCAACCATAGCGGCGTTCTTTTGAGTGACTTGGTCCATTTGGTTTACGGCAGTATTGACCTCGCCAAGACCGACAGCCTGTTCTTTTGCTGATATCGCAATCGCGTCCATATGCTGGTTGACGGTTACAATATAGCTTTCAATTGCCGTAAGGGCCGCCCCGGTATCACTGACAAGCTTGACACCAGATTGTACTTCCACCGAAGAAGTCCGGATCAAATCCTTGATTTCCTTTGCCGCCTGAGCAGAACGCTGTGCAAGCTCCCTCACTTCCTGTGCAACAACGGCAAAGCCCTTACCTGCGTCGCCAGCACGAGCGGCCTCTACTCCTGCGTTAAGCGCGAGAAGGTTTGTTTGAAAGGCGATTTCGTCGATCACCCCAATGATGTTGGCAACCTCGTTCGACGAGCGCTCGATTTTTCCCATAGCATCGACAGCGCTGGCAACAACCATTCCAGATTGAACGGCACTTTCATTCGCTAGTATGGCGATCTGACGGGCCTCATCGGCTCGCTTGGATGAATTCGCGACATTAGCCGTAATCTGATCAAGTGCGGCGGCAGTTTCTTCAAGCGATGCTGCTTGTTGCTCAGTTCGCTTGGACAAATCGTCGGCACTGGCACTAATTTCACGGCTACCATTATCAATGGCACCGGTGGCAGCGGTAACAGCTCTCAAAGTTTCAGACAGCTGTTCGACGGCGGCATTGTAATCCGCCCGTAGTATTTCGAATTCTGAAGCAAAAGGTTCGGTAAGCTGAAAACTAAGATCTCCGCTCGCAAGGCGTTTCAAGCCCTTGCCAAGTCCGGAGGTTGCGTCAGACATGGCTCTGGCTCTTATAGCTTCTGCCATCGCGTTGTCCTGTCGTAGCGACTCGGCTGCATTTCTCATGGTTTCCGCTTCAGTTGCCAGAGCTTGAGCTTCAATGCCTTTCTCTTTGAAAACCTGAACGGCTTTCGCCATGGTGCCGACCTCGTCACGACGCGAGGTCCCCATCACACTTGATGAGAAATTACCACTTGCCAAAGTCACCATTGTTTCTGCGAGTTGTCGGATTGGGCTCACGAGCCACGAACGGATTGCAAAAAAACCAACACCCATCACTAAGATGAAGCCGCCAATGACACCGACCAAAGACCATATCGCTGTGAAATTGCTAGTCGCTGTGAGCCTTACGCTTTCTGATTCATTATGATCTGCGATAGCACGAGCTTCGGCTACAAATTTCTCGCCGACGACCGCGAAGACTGGCTGGCATTGTTCTCCAAATACCTTTTGGGATGCCAGTGCCTGCTCAACATTTGAAGCGATACTCCCAAGAGCAATGGCCCGCGTACACGCTTTGTCGTATGCAGAAAGGCCTTCACTTTTTAACTGAGCCAGACGAAGGTTTGACGGCATCAAGCTGATCGCCCTGTCCATGTAATCGACAAAAGTGTTTCGGCTGGTGTTTACCTCGGCGGTGGCTCGAGCAATTGCCTCCTCAGTGAATGCAATCATCAGGTCTGCCATGGCTGCACGGCCAACCTGTAGCGACCTGTTCGCTCCTTGAACCGACAGTGCGCCTTCGTTATCGATCGTTATTAAGTCGCTATATGAGCTGGTAATCGCCTTCATTTGAAAGGCTGAGTAGCTCGCGACGCCCAAAGCAAAGACGCCAAAAATCGCAAAAACAGCAAAGAATTTTCCAGTGATAGATATATTCTGCACGACGAACCTTTCTGTCGCACCACCGGCAAAAGTGGTCGCGTTCGGAGATAAATGACGAGCCGGTTAGCAAAATCATTCTGCTTAGGACGATTGGGAGGTCGTGCCTGGTGAGGTCAGCTCTGGGAAAACGCCAGTTTGGCACCAGGCAGAAACGGGTGGGGCGTCATGTCCCCATCAGCAGTGAAATCAGCCGCGTATTTCCGAATCAGTTGGAAGTCGCGACTTACCTCATGGCCCCCAATCTCAACCTTTTGAATAAAAAGACCGTTGAGCCTGAGATTAATCAACTAAATATTGGTGAGCATTTTTTGCTCATCAACAAGAGAAAATGCGTGTTTCGCGCCATCGGAATACATTGGATGAATCAATACTGTTCACCGCTATATTGCGCCGGACCCATACGCAAAATTCCTCTTTTTAAGCTGGATAAATTCGGTATTACAGCACTAATGAACGGAAAATTCTTAATATCGAGAAAGCCATTGCGATGAGATTTTCAACTGGTTTGGCGCTGCAGCTCCACTTTGTGCTCGCAAGTAGCAATGCCTGTGCCGAGGTTCTCGTTCGCCAAATTCGGCGCCAGCTCTTCAAGCACCTCGAAACTCATATGCGGCGTCAGTTGTCTTTACTAAGGTAGCGGCGTTCGCTGATTGAGCAGATCTTTGAATTTTTTGCTGAGAACTTAGATGAGCGCGCACCCTGCACCGAACGCTTCCTCGGAACCAACGGATGACAAGTTGCTGTTGGACACGTCGATTGAGGACTTTTACAAAGATGTCGTCCAAGCTGTCGCGCGGAAGGGGGTAGACGCAAGCTCCTCGCACGATGTTGTCCATGACCTCTACATCAAGCTCGCTTGTAAACCTGAAGTCCTTTGTGACAAGAGAACCATTAAAGGCTTTTTGATCAAAGCAGCTGTTAATCTTGGCTTTGACCGAATGAAACGCGCGGCCTTCGAGGGGCGCCTGTTCGCTCAGTTGGATCAATTCGCGCAGGCAATTCCAGCACATCCTGAGTTTGGGTACGATCTTGATATTCGCAAGCGACTCGGCGTCCTGCGCAAGGCTATCTTGGCACTGCCGCCAGTGCGCCGCAGAGTTTTTATCGCACACCGGGTAGGGGGCATGTCACGTGACGAAATCGCAACGGCCTTGCGTATCACAAGAGGTTCCGTAGACCGGCATCTGCATCATGCTCTCTTGCGGTGCGTGGAAGCATTAGACAAGTTTGAATAGAGAAACTTAGTGGATCCTCTTCGCCCAAACCATACCTGCGGAAAAATCGAACTCATGACAACCAGTAGCAAGCGCATCCAAAAGGAGGCCATCGATTGGGCAATCTGTCTATCTGAGACACCCAACAAAGCCGAGATTGAGCAGTTTCATCGATGGATAAACGCCGATCCTGCCCATCGGCAGGCTTACGACAGGTTTTCAGCCGTTCTTGAGCAAACACATGTCGCGCTTGCAACTTCGCCAGAGTTCACAAAGAAGGCGTTTCGCCGAGGCGGCAGCCCAGCCAAAACTGTGGTAATTTTGTTTCTTGTTTTGCTCTCAGGTGGCGTGGTCGCGTTGAGCGATCTACCGATCAGGTTGAAGGCAGATTGGGTTACCGCGAAAGGTGAGACCGCAACGCAGCGGTTACCGGATGGCTCAACAGTCCACCTCAATTCTGATACGGCCGTTGCTATTCATTTTTCCCAGGACAAAAGACAGATTGAAGTGTTGAAAGGCGAAGCATTTTTCGAGGTAACTCCTTCCGATACTCTCCGAGCATTTGAAGTCTTGACCCCCCAAGGTACGGTGACTGCAGTCGGGACAGCATTTGATGTCAACCTCCTGGAGCGAGCAATTGAGGTGACAGTGACCGAAAGTAAGGTGGTCGTTATGTCAAATGCGTCTGGAAATACACGCGTCATTGAAACGGGAAACCGGGTCTTACTTGATGATGCGGGAATTGGCTCATCTGAGCTAGTTCCTGAAGAAGTGCGGACACCATGGCGTGATGGGCGACTTGTTTTTGACGATCGCCCCCTTTTGGAGGTGATAGATCAAATTGTGCGTTACGTGCCCGGTCGCGTTGTCACACTGAATTCCGGTTCGAAAACAAGGCGAATAACGGGGTCCTTCAACCTATCTGATGGCCCTCTCGCTCTCGATCAGTTTGCCGAGGCTTTTGGGTTGAAGATCAAACGGACAGGAAATTTCTTGACTATTATTTTCTAGTTTTTCTCATTCGGACTGCAGCAACCAAGTCGTTCATTCGTCTACTCATCAACAGAGTCTTTCAGAGACGGGGACGTGAGACATGACGAAGAGTATCGCAATGCGTAGCTTGTTGGCTGCGAGCTTCTACACGGGCCTAAGTTTTTGCTCAACGCTGAACGCTACGGCACAGGTTCAGCCGGGTGAAAGTTCAACGGTTACTATTCCAGCTGGAAAACTATCAACGGCACTCAATATTTTCGCCGCACGCTTCGGCGTTCAGATCGGCGTAGACACATCGCTCGTGAGAGATCTTAACACCGCTGGTTTGTCAGGTAATTTCACGCCAGCTGAAGGACTAAGCCGTCTGTTGCAAGGCACGAACCTTGAGTACCGTTTTGTCAGTAAGGATATGGTCACGATCAGCGCAATGTCACCGACTTCGTCACAAGCAGACGGCACCACAGTTCTTGAAACTATCATTGTCGCTGGTCGTGGATTTGGTCGATTTAACGGTGAGAAGTCTGACTCTTATGATCAGGCTCAAAGCGAATATTTTGTCGATGAAGAAACGATCAGCAGAATGACAGGATCCAGCCCTTCCGACATCTTGAAGGGTATTCCTGGCGTCTATACTGGTGAAGCACGCACCGGGGGCGGCATCGACCCTAATATTCGAGGCCTGCAAGGACAGAAGCGTGTCAAGATGACCGTGGACGGCGCTGAAAATAGCATTGACGTCTATCGAGGTTACGCCGGGCGCCAAGACAGAAACTACATTGATCCAGATTTCATAAGCTCAGTCAGCGTGTCAAAAGGGCCGGCCCCATCTCTTGACGCGATCGGCGGCACAATCGCAATGTCGACAATCCGTCCAGAGGACATTCTCATAGATGGCCAAGAAATCGGTGTGCGTATAAGGGGGAGTGTCGCTTCCAATAGTGCGTCAATGCCAGGCAGCTTCCAAGCACCGCAAAATACTGACAGAAATTCTATTTTTGAGCCACAAACGGGAAATGGCAGCGCCGCTTTCGCGGTGACACAAGATAACTTCGACGTTGTTGCAGCTTACGCCAAACGTGACAACGGAAACTACTTTGCTGGTAGCAAAGGACGCGACAAATACAGAGTATTCAGGAATGGACAAGAGCAACTATCCGTCGCCTCGCTTTACCCGGAAAGCGGTGAAGTATTCAACTCTTCGAACGAAACTGAATCTGCTCTCTTGAAGCTGACGCTGCGCCCTTTCGATGATCAAACGCTTGATCTTGGATATCGATATTTCGATGCGCGCGCCGGCGAAATCATGAGCTCTAACATCTTACGAAACTCGACAGGTTATATTCCACAGTGGGATCCTTCGACAGTCAACAGCGATAGCCTGACAGCGCGATACAAGTGGAACCCTGAAGACAACGACCTGATCGACCTGACCGCCAACTTTGCATATTCTCATCTCGAATATGACGGCTATCTTACGCTTGGTAGCCAGACGCCGAGTGACAAACCCGCATGCAACGATGATCCTTTTTCCGAGCGATGCTACAAGCGCTTCTACGGTGCTTCTCGGATCATCGAAACCACGTCGTTCGATATATCAAATACATCCAAGATTGACACGGAAATAGGCCAGTTCAAAGCAAATTACGGTACCTCACTTCGTTTCGAAAAACTTTTCCCGCCAGAAGATGCACCCAGCGAAGCCAATGGGAGGCAGATCAGTGGAGGTTTCCACCAGCAAGCCGATCGGCAGCAGTTTGACACCTTCGGAACAGCAACCTGGGAGCCCAACGACCGTTTGACGCTCAGTCTCGGCGGACGGTTCACCAAGTTCAAAACTTATGACCATAACAGGGGACTTGGATCTGAGACCTATAGCGTCAACCGCAAGCAGATCAATTTAAGCAAGAACGTCATGCAATATGAGCTCCTGGAAGACGAAAACTTTGAACTGGTTCCAGATGGCAATGGTTGGTACAAATATGACTACTCAAAACCGACAGGCTTTTGGGCCGTCCCACGTGGCACCGCTTATTGGTACACGGACGCCGACGGAAACTATACCGATGCTACAGACCCGAGAAAAACGCCGGACGGCAAGGCGTATCCTTCGGGCGGATTCCAAGAAGACGTGACACCAATGGTACCCGTCTCCACGATAGACTACGATGACAATTTCACCACGTTCACACAGGACAAACTGGTTACCGAGCGAACACGTACCGTGTATTACGATAACTTGCGGCGGCGAGATGCTGGATTTGCACCCAGCATCAACGGGAGTTATGAGGTTTTCGAGGGGTGGAAACTGCATGCTGCCTACACCAACGGTATTCGTATGCCCAGTATTACAGAATCTAGTGTCGGAGGAGCATCTGCTTCCGCACCAGCTAATTTGCTTCCGGAACAGGCCCGTAATCTGGAACTTGGCGTATCAACAAGAATGGAAAACATCGTCAACGGCGGTGACAGTCTTATGGCTCGCCTGTCTTATTTCGATAACAAGACGAAAGATTACATCACCCGACACGACGCTTATAACGAAGCTTCTTATACTGACCAGGCGAGGAGAAAACTGGCGCGGGAGAAAAGCTTCTCTTTCTACAACGTCGACTCTTTTTCCGTGAAGGGCCTAGAACTCCAGGTTGCATACGACAATGGGACTTTCTTCACCGATATGTCTGCGAACTATAATCTCTCCACAAAAACCTGCGCACCGGATGTGGCACAATTAATGGTTACCATGTCACAAGGCCAGCTTGGATCGGTGCCAAATTGCGTCGATGGCGGGTTCTCGGGCGCATATACAAATGCTCAAAATCCACCGCAATATACATTAAGCGGCACGTTCGGTGCTCGCTTCATGGACGACACTTTGGAGATCGCAACCAGGATAACCCACACGAGCGCTCCGACAAAGAAACTTGACCAGCTTTGGAACCGGTTTGGTGGGGTTGCAACCCAGCTCACATACCAGCCCGTGACGCTGTTCGACATATCCACGAACTACAAAATTAATGAACACGCGACCGCCGGTTTCACTGTAGAAAACGTGTTTGACCGTTATTATCTCGATCCACTGGCACTCAGCATGATGCCTGGTCCAGGTCGGACATTTAAAGCGTCGTTGACGATGAGGTTCTAAGTGAACATGTTTTTCATTATTCACACGCCCAACAAAAGTGGTGTTGGATCAACCGCTAAAAAAGGCCTCCTACGTCAGTTGGAGAATGTAAGTCTTGTGCGTTTTTCAACGACACAATTATTTTTCTCGATACGATGAGATATCCTAAAGGTGTCGCGTGGTTTGCTATTGGAACGAGTCGGCGAGCTCCGAGTTACTATACGTTCTGACACCGCCAACCTTGGGACTCTTCCACGCAGCCGTGAAGCGTGAGTGATCGGCCAGTGTGCCTGAAAAAGGCAAAGGATTGAAATGCCCAACTCAAAACGAGCTTCCATGTCGGCGGATACTAAACTGCGAACCATAGAAGAGAAATTCAGCATCGGCACTTGGAGCTGGGACCTCAAAACATCGGAAGTTACGTGGTCGCAGGGCATGTTCAGAATCGTTGGTATGGACCCTTTGACAGTTGTACCGTCTGTAGACGTTTACCAATCACTTGTGCATCCCGACGATCAGCTGGATTTCAGTAATGCCATCGGCTTGGCCACGGGCAAGGTTCTGCAAGATCGGACATTTCGGATCATTCGACCAGATGGCAGCATGCGGTGGGTCAGAAGTAAGGGGCAGCCTTACTTTGATCGCACAGGCACTGCGATCTCGATGTTTGGCGTTATCGCTGACGTGACTGAGTTTCAGATCATGCAAGGTAGCTCAGCGCGTGACGCTGCTCTACGAGCAGCCCTTATTATGCTTCTAGGAGGGCAGGTCTGGCGAGCTCATCCTGATGGGAAGCTGGTCGAGACGACGGACTGGTCGAAACTGACTGGCCAGACCCCTGCGGAGGCGCGAGACTGGGAAAGGCTTGACGCAATTCATCCGGACGATCGACAGATTTTCCTTGATGCGTGGTCGTTAGCGATCGAAAATAAAGACCGTTTTGACGTCACGATGCGTGTCAGAAATCTTGAAGGCCGCTACGTTCGGATTCATGGCCATGCCGTACCAATTCTTGACGGAGATGGGACTGTAGAAGAGTGGCTTGGATATACGAAATACGACGAAGCACCCGCCGCTCGCGACGAAAATTTTATTCTCGGCCCCGCGCAAATCCGCGGGGCCCGAGCTCTCCTCGGCTGGTCAGCCGCAGAGTTGGCAGAGCACTCGGGCGTATCGTTTTCCACGATACGGCGCATGGAAATTTCCGCCGAAACTGTTCGTAAAGAGGCGTTGTCTCGCGTCCGTGATACGTTGAAACGCGCGGGCGTAAACTTCTTCCAAGACAGAAAAGCCGGCCTACTAATAGGGCTCGCGGATGTGAAACACGAACAGCTGTGAAATTTTCTCGCGGTGTTGGCCGCAGACTTTTGTGTAAGTCGCCGCAGTTCCAGTCTGAAAAATCGAGAAGACTAAGCCCTCCTCCTCGTCGAGGGTAGTTATCGGAATCTTGTTCTCTCGCAGCAATATTTGCGCGAATTGGCTCACAAACACGCTTTTTTTGACCAAAAAAGAACCGTGCGAGCATCTTTTGTCCAGAGAATTTTTTTTAACACTCCTATTAATCAACACGGCGTTATCGCCGAAGAATTACTCTCAGGTAATCAGATTGCTGTGCTCTTTAAAACTACAGTCTGGTCCGCCATTCCCGGAAAATCAAAAATACCTGAAAGAGGCATATATGTTTATGCGGTCAAGCTCGAATGCTGAGAACATGATGTCGGCCCTGAAAAACTCTCTCGCGTTCATCGAATTCGACCTTGAGGGACGAATTCTCGATGCTAACGCAAAGTTTTGCGAATGCTTCGGCTACGAACTCTCGGAAATCAAATATAAGCACCATCGACTGTTCGTAGGATGCGACGAAGCGCAGCGTACCTCATACAGAGAGTTCTGGGCCAAATTGACTTCGGGTGAGTTTCAACAGGCGCAGTTTAAACGCTTCGGTAAAAACGGACGCGAAATCTGGGTTGAAGCAACTTACAATCCGGTATTCTCGCGCGGGCGTCCATACAAAATCTTGAAGATCGCGACTGATATCACGGCCCAAAAAATTCAAGCTGCGGAAGACGCTGGCAAAATCGCCGCATTGTCGCACTCTCAGGCCGTCATTGAATTTGATACCGAGGGCAATGTGCTAACGGCGAACGAAAATTTTTTGGCAGCCCTTGGCTACGAACTTCATGAAATCGTGAACAAACATCACGCGATGTTCTGTGAGCCGTCCTACGCTCAGAGTGCAGCATACCAAACATTCTGGTCCTGCCTGCGATCTGGAGACTACTACAGCGAAGAGTTTCTTCGTGTCGGCAAAGACGGGCGCAGGGTATTTATTCAGGCGTCGTATAATCCCATTCGGGACGTGAATGGTAGTGTTTTCAAGATTGTGAAGTTCGCAACGGATGTGACTGCGCGTGTTAGGAATGTGGAAGCGCTAGCCAATGGATTGAATCGTGTTGCTGATGGAGATTTACGCCAGTCGATCTCATCGCCGTTTATTCCGTCGCTGGAACCGTTGCGTGCAAGCTTTAATGATTCCCTTCAGAAGTTGCGCGTTGTCATTCAAACATTATCCCGCAATGCGGGTATGATTTCATCTGGATCGGATAAAATTCGGTTGGGAGCCGATAGTTTGTCGGCACGTACGGAACAGCAAGTCGCGTCGTTAGAAGCGACAGCGTCTGCGGTTGAACAGATATCGACCAACCTTTCTGATTCCCACCGACGAGCGCAGGGCGCAGGTCAATTAGTTTCGGAAGCACGTCGGAACGCGACTGACTCCGGCGATATTGTTCAACGGGCAATTACTGCGATGGACAACATTTCAAAGTCGTCCGGCGAGATCGCCAATATTATCGGTGTGATCGACGAGATTGCATTCCAGACAAACCTGCTTGCACTCAACGCCGGTGTCGAAGCTGCAAGAGCAGGAGAGGCAGGGAAGGGCTTCGCGGTGGTTGCTCACGAAGTGCGCGAATTGGCTCAACGATCAGCCAAAGCAGCTAAGGAAATAAAGAGCCTCGTTCAGACATCCATTCGACAGGTTGAAAGTGGCGTTGAGCTTGTTGGCGAAACCGGCTCCGCCCTCGCTAATATCGTCGGAGAAGTAGAAGAGATCGACCTTCATGTTAAAGCCATCGTCGTTTCAGCTCATGAACAGTCGTTGGGTCTCAAAGAAATCAATTCAGCGATGCACATGATGGATAAACAAACGCAACAAAACACCGGGACGGTTGAGCAATACAAGGCTGAAGCTCGTCTGCTTGCAGATGAGGCAAAAGCGTTGTTTGCTTTGGTGAACGAGTTCCAGTTGGGCGACGACACCGATAGACCAAAGGTGAGCCATGTCAGGCTGGTTGCTGGCATGTAAGAGGAGCCAGCGGCGGCATTAAAGTCGCCTAGGGTTTGACCTGCTTGCGCCCTGCGTCTCAGATGTGACTACAGAGCACATGGACCCAGGTGAATTTTAGTCAGTTCGAAACTTGACCGACTTCACTAATGATCGAGAGCGGATATCGATGGACGTCGATGAGCTCTTTACGTAGCTTTTCACCTCCCCATATTGGACTAACAAAAAAAGGGCTCCGCTTTAAGTAACACTGCCCCCAGTCCGGGCGGCGGATCCCCACGCGCTGCTGTCAATTGGCGGCGTCAGCTCCATCCCCATTCTTTATAGTCGAGGATTGAAATGTTTCGTGCTGTCATTTCAGCGTGTCGCAACACAACTAGCGACATTGCTTTGCCGCGCAGAGAATTTATCAAGAACAGGCAGGGCTCTTTTGCCGTGATCAGCGCAATCCTTTTGCCGTGCCTTATCGTGATAGCGGGGTGTGCATTAGATGTCGCCAGGTTGGTAGCAGCAAAAAGCGAAGCTCAGGCTGCGCTTGATGCAGCAGTTCTTGCCGCTGCATCGTCAGGCAAGCCAGAGGATCATCAACTAGAGAAAATCGCCAGTGAGTTTCTCAACGGTGCGAATGTTACGATGTCCGAAAAGCTGAAGCTGGAACGGTTTGTTCGCACGCGGGGGCCCAATATAGTCTCCGCATCAGCGCGAGGTCGAGTGCCGACTACCTTTATGTCGTTCGCAAACATTGATGAGATCAGCATAGTTGTGTTCGCCGAGGCCAAGTGGGCAACAGAACAAACAATCGAGGTCGCACTCGTGCTCGACAATACTTGGTCAATGAATGGCGAAAAGCTAACGGCACTAAAAAATGCCGCGACGGATCTTGTTAATACACTTGAAGAAAACAAAGATGCTAGGGGCAGCCTGAAAGTGGGGCTGGTGCCTTATGCAGACTATGTGAACGTCGGATTGTACAATCGATTTCGGTCTTGGATTGCTGTTCCTGACGAGTATACCACCCAACGCTTCTGCGAGACTGTAAACACTGAAACTGTTTGCGAACGTGGAAATACGAGGACGTGCACGAAATTAGTGGACGGAATGGCAGAGAAATACGACTGCACACCCAATCAGTGCACGACAAAACCGGTAAGAAGTTACGAACGTTGTACAGGCGGGCAAGGGTTTAGTTGGCATGGATGTGTCGGCTCTCGCACTTCCAACAAACTCCGGCTCAACGACTTATCGCCAAACGTCCCTTATCCAGGTCTGTTGAGCGCGACGAAAAACTGTTTAAATCCCATAGTCCCACTCACAGCCGACCTCACCGAAGTACGTACGCGCATCAACCACATGATCGTTCAAATAGGATCATATAAGCCGTCGACCTATATTCCGGCCGGTCTTATATGGGGGGTGAATATCTTGTCGCCAACACGTCCGTTTTCCGAAGGAGCGGCGTATGATGAGGAGAACAAAAAACCTCTCAAAGCAATTATTCTCATGACGGATGGTGCGAACACCATGCGGTTTGACCAGCAAACCGGAACACATCTCGACACAAGTAATGCCGATGAGCTTAAGCAGACAGACAGCGACATGCAGTCTATTTGCCAGTACGCAAAATCAAAAAAGATTGAAGTTTACACCGTATCGTTTCAAGTCGAGAATGACAGTAGCAACGCGGGATTGCTCAGCTGTGCAACCTCTCCAAGACATAGTTTTGATGCGAAAAACCCAAAAGAACTGCTCAAAGCCTTCTCTGATATCGCAGCATCTCTAACATCGGTCACTCTGACTAAGTAACATCATTGACATTTGCTTCCTTGTTGCCAAGGAGATCGATATCATGGCGGAAAATGAGGGCAAAGGATGGTTAATCTTCATCGTTCCCCTGACGCATTTCTACTAACCAGCGCGTAGACGGAGCGTGACAGGTGCAATCGCCGTGCGGCCGCCCGATCTGTCATCGCCCGCAAATAGCCCCCGCCGATGTGACCTCTTGCGTTTGCAGCTTCTGGGGTTGGAATTTACGAGAAAAAGCATTACATTGAAGCCGGAGTAGGGGACAGGCTTACGCCTGCCCCCCGCTTCCTAGCTAATGAATTGAACCCGGAATTTCAGTGTCCAGCTGCTCCGGGTTCTTTTCAATTCTAGGGTAATGCTAAGTGGGATAAACCACATTGCGTTACCTCCGGTTTGACGGCAGGGCTACGTGCCACAGCCGGGGGAGCCAATCTCCCCAATTGCACCTGCTGGATCGGTGCTGCTGCTTTCGCCGTCAAAACTTGTAGATCCGGTATATCCTCACATTGAAGCGCAAGACATCAGAAAAGGGATAATTGGTCTTTTTTGTCGAACGCTGTTGCTGGAACAACGTGCGGCAACGCGACCGAGAAATTCAATGCTGCCGGTGAAATCTCATCGATCTGTTTCGCTTCACTGGCAGGTGTCTGGAGTTTAAACCGCCATCCATCCATGATGTGGGCAAGCGTCGGCCATTCCTCTCGAAACTTCATCGCAAGGCAATCGCCAACGATGACGACGGCTGGAATATGCAAGAGGGTAAACTGAATATAGGCCATGTGGACCGCACGACTATCAATATCGACGGCGGTCACATGAAGGCATTTTTGATAATTGAAACCGGCGTCTCTCACTGCCTCGGCCAGCGCGATTATCATAACTCCCGATCCACACGCTGGCTCTTGAGCAAGCATATAGCCGCGTTTGCCGATGATGGATTTCATTTCCTACAGTGAACCGGAAAACATCGCGGCCATCATTTTGCAGAGTGGATAGGGGGTAAAGAACTGCCCACGCGCTGTGTTGTGAAGTTCCAAGGCATGAAACACCTGCCCTAAAATATCCTGCGGCGCTTCCTCCAGTGCCAGGATGACTTCGCCCAATATCTGCGGAAACATTTCGATTGTCGTCTTGTCGTACTTGCGCACGATTTCAAGATATCGTCCTTCGCGATCCTCACGACCGTTTAAGTCTGCTGCGTTGCGCAGCGAAATGGCCGCGCACTCGCAAAGTCAGAAAAGACGGTGTAAAGATCGTGCTTATATCGGCAACCCTGAAACAGCTTCGCGATGGCTTGAACGCGGTTTGTGGTGGTCATCTGCATTTCCCCTGATCTGCAAAATTTCTGTCCCGAAGGGCAGAAGCTCTGCTGCTGCTCCTGAGCTCGTGCGGAAGAGCGTGGGGGCGGGGGACAAGGGGAAAATTGGGAGTGGGATCAACTACCCGAAGGGCTGTTCAAAGATCCTGTGCAAGCGCACCTTGTGCGCGGCGTTGTAGACGTGGGCAGGATCCTTGAACTGTCCTGCACAAGCGCAGCGCGGAAGGATGGGGAGACCCAATTTTGCGCTTGTGGGGGAGGGGGTAGCGGCGCTCCCCATTCCCCTCTTTGAACCGAACAAAGCGAGTATCGGAGAAATCAGCATAGCGCCGCCTGAAGGGCGGGATTTCGGGAATTCTCGTACGCTGGCGCGGACGAAGTGCAGCCGCAGGAGGTTTAGCATAGCGACGCGAAGCGGAAACCGGGACCGACTACACCCGCGCCAGCGTTCAATTCCGACTTGTAGGAATCACACGGTTTTCTATTGTTGTGCCACAATGAAAGGAAAACCGATGCTTTCGAAAGAAGAACAGTTTCTTTGGATCGTTCAAACAGCGATCCTAGCCAACGGAATCAATCTTTCTGGTGAGGAAGACACAAGGACCAAATACAAAGCCAACTATTCGAGTACCGGTGTGCGCATAACGATGCGTGGGACCGTCAGAGCGGCCAATAGGATACCGGCGAACATGGACGCCGCAGATGCCGCAGACGACTTTTGTATTTACATGTTTGAAAATCATCGGGATAGTTTGGACAACGATGACCGGCTCAAAAAGGTCCCGCTTTGGTTTGCTCGTTGAGACGAAGGGTGGGAGGGGCCATAAGGGGCTCCCCTCATCCTTAAAGAAAAAGCCGGGATCCTCGTAAGCCCGACCTTTTCAAGCCCCCTGCGGGACTGGTGTTATATTCAGCAAACAATATGCAGTGTCAATTTGCTGACTTCGCACAAATGCAACGCGATGATTTCAGCGTCTTCAAAACCGACGCAATCCGTAACAGCATTGCATCCGCCTTCGAGAAGTCTTCCGTAAATCGTAAAAAATTGCGCCTTGTCTCTGCTTATGCCGCCCTCAATGGCCGTATCCGTTGATCCCGGTTCGGCGGCGTCAATACAACCACCAAGCTCAAGATTGGTGAACCTCGTCCAATCGGGTTCGAGCTCTCCGGGGCAGCAGTTGTAAAGCTGCCGCGCTGTGAATATCGGTTCCTCGCGTGACAGATATAGGGAGAACGGGCGCATCAGCGTGCGCCCTTCAATTCAGCCATTTTGTCTCCCAAAATCCAAAGGGCTTTGTTGAGTTTGATATCCTGATCGATGCCATTGACGGCGCGTGACTTCACACGACGCCGGCGGCCGAGATCGTCACGGCCAACGGCACGGATGCCGCCCTTAATCGCGTTTTCCTGAACCACATTCCATGTGGTCCACAGATCGTCGCCCATATCGCCTGTGCGGCGCTGTGTGAGCATTTGCAAGGGCTGGATAGGGGTGGACGTTTCGCCATCTGCATCACCAAATCGCAGAACGTGCGCGGCTTCAGCCAAAATCGCTTTTTCGTCCGCGTTAAGGCGCATTGTTGACCAGTCTTGAGGTGCTGTAAGCGCATCCTCGGCGGCCTCCAGCACCTTATAAGTTCCGTCAATGACTTTGCCTCTGACATCGCCAGAATGCCGAACCTTGATTTCTTCGAGTTTGCCAGTCTGCGCCACCAATGAATTCAGGCAACGGACACGAAACAGGCCCGCCATCAATTCATAGGCGCTGGTGCCATCGTTCGCGTTCTTCAGCAGAATTTCGCAAACGGTATCGCCAACATTGTATGTCTTGCCATCATCGACACGGCGCAAACGGATCAGGTGCTTTGTAAAATCGGCCTTGCCCTCGATACGAGAGGCGGACTGTTTGACGCCAACGGGCATAAAACCCTCTTTGGTCAGACCGCGCAGGATCTCAATTGTCGGGATTGGCTGGAAACGGTCAGACCGGCTTTCATGGGCAGACGTTGCAAAGATCGATGGGGCAATCTTTCACATTTCGTCCTCTGTCATTGCTCTGCCTGTGTCGAAACGTGCGGTGCTTGTGTAAACGGTCATAATAGTTCTCCAACGGTTCCCGATATCGAGAGCAAGCCCCGCAGTGGGCGAAGCCTTTTGCCACCGTTCCGGTGGATGTGCTCTCACATCCTCCGGAACGAAGGGGAAAGGGCGAAGCCCGCTCCCCGGTGGTTGGATGCGGTAGTCATGGGTCTGGCCGTCTGAAAATCGGAAGGTTCGCCGCTTGCGGTGAAAGCCGGTTTTCTGACGGACGGACAGGCGCCAGCCTGCTTGCCCATTGGCGAGCGCAGCCGACCATCGCAAACGGGAAAGGTAGACAGAAAGAAACGGCATCAAGCGCAGCGGATGCGCCATATGGACGAGACCGCTTAGCGGTCACTTAATAAGAGAGCATGCTCACGCATAGCCGCATTGCATGGGCCTATTGATTAGTCGTCAAAGCGCTATCCGCTTTCGCCAGGAGGTCTTGCCGGTCTACCTCGATGAGACTTCCTCCAGACAAAGAAAATACCCTATCAGCGATTCTTAGTGTGTCAGGCCGGTGGGCTACAATCACTCTAGTGATCTTGAGCTGAGCAATATTGGAATTGATCCGTTTCTCTACAACCGTGTCTAGCTGCGACGTGCCCTCGTCGATAAAGAGTATTCTGGGTCGCTTATAAAGAGCCCTGGCAATCATAATGCGTTGCTTTTGCCCACCTGAGAGGGCGCTCCCCATATCCCCAATGAGGCTCGCGTATCCCATTGGGGTTGCAGCAATATCATCGTGGATACAAGCAATTCTCGCGCACTCACGGATCCTCTCATGATCAAACGGGGCGTCAAAAAACGCTATATTCTCAGCAAGCGTTCCAGACAGCAGAGTATCGTCCTGCATCACAGTCGCAATCTGATCTACAAAATGAGGTCGGGAAATCGCGTTTATATTGATGCCGTCATAAAAAACCTCGCCTGCTGTTGCTTTTTCCAAGCACAGCATGATCTTTAAGATCGTGGTTTTGCCTTCTCCTGACCGACCAGTTATGGCGATTGTTTCCCCGCTTTCGATCCTCAGTGAAACGCCGGTGAACAGCATCGGCTCATCCGGATGATATCGGAAACTGAGATCGCGAAGTTCAATCGTGCCCGACAAGGGTGGTCTCATCCCTTTCTCACCATCTTGAGCCGGCGCTAGAGCCAAATCGGAAATTCGGTCAAGATGTACGGAAAGCGTTCGCCACGACACGAACGCGTCGACGGCATTTTTAGCAGTTCTCCCGAAGTAGACCTGATAAGCGATGAAGGACATCATCATACCGATTGTAAAATCCCCGCCCATCGCTGCTTTGGCGGTGATGAAAACGACTAATGCAGCACCAGCCGTCTCAATCAGGTTGCTGGTTGAGCCAATTGCCGAATCTGCTGCCCCATATCGAAAGTTCGAACTTGTCATATCGATCAAGCGCGACCGCCAATGATCAAATCTCTGGGACTCTCGACCAAAAAGTTTGATACTCCTTATCGCACGAATTGTTTCGAGAAAGATGGTCTCTTCTCGGGCCTCAGTGGCAAGCTTATCCTCGCTCAGGGCTTTGCGAATGCCAATTGTGGAGAAGTGCAACGTCCCTTCCAATACAACAATTCCCAGCACCACTAGGGCGAACATCGGTCCGTAGAGAAAGAGTATAACTAGAGCAATCGCGGCCGCGGCTGCGTCGACCAAGGCGTCCAATGCGGGGCCGGTCAGAAACGACTGTATTGCCAAAGTTGAGTTGAAACGTGAACTGACATCTCCCAAGTGCCTTTGTTCAAAAAATGATGATGGCAGTTTTAGCATATGCCGAAACAGACTGCTCATCAGTCCAATCGACAGGATTTGGCCAACGCGCAAAGTGGTGATGCGACGGAGGAAAAATGCGGTACAGTTGATAACGGCCAAGCCCAAAAAACCGGCGAAAAGAACATTAAGAAGATCAGCGTCTACCCGAGTTACGGTTTCGTCCACCACGAGCTGTACGTATAAAGGGGCGACAACAGCAGCGGCTTGCAGCATCAAGGATAAAATCACGATCTGCGCGACTGTTGGCCCGACGCCTGACAGGTGACTCCAGATTGAGGAGAGATGTAGTGTGTTTCTAACATCACGGTTTACAAATTTGCCCGTGGGCACAAATTCGGCTGCGACACCTTCAAATCGCTGCCTAAGTTCCTTCCATGTTATTTTTTGCTTGCCTGATGCGGGGTCATGAACGATCACACCCGATCTCTTAGCTCGCACCAGAACTACGAAATGGTCCCGATCGAAATGAAGAAGGGCGGGTGTCGACAGATTTCTTACCTCTTCGACTTCGTTCAAACGGACAGCTCTACCGTCCAGTCCGTGTTCAGATGCCAGTTTTAGAAGAGTACCCAAGGTCGCGCCTCTCATAGATGGAGGCGCTATTGATCGCAGCGTACCCAGATCGATACGCCAACCCCAATATCCTGCAATCATAGCCAAGCATGCCAAACCGCATTCCGCCATACTCGCCTGACGAACGACCGGCACACGTGTCTTGCCATGGTGCAGCCAACGAAACCGAAAGAGGTCGCTCATATTCTTGCCCACAGTTGAGCAACTGACCGTATTATCCAATGTGCGAGAGGCTGGCGATCAGTTACTATATCAGCGTTAAGCGTCAAGCCGGGACGTAGTCTTAGGGTTTTTCCGTCGGAAATCATGTCTTGCCGATCAAGCTCCACCATGACCCGAAAAGTGGGACCGCTCGGGGTGACCGGTTTACGTATTTCGTCCGGCCTAAGGACTGTGTTTGCGACGCTTGTCACCTTTCCTCCTGCAAAACCATATTTGGCATAAGGGAATGCGTCGTAAGCAATCCTGACATTCTGCTTTGCTTCAACGAATACGATTGCCTTGCTCGGCACATACATCTCGGCCAAAAGGGTTGTTGTCTCAGGGAGGATGGAGATTATCGGCGATCCGCCCTCTACATTCTGATCTTCGCTAGTGAGAAGGGTATCAACAAACCCGTCGTTGGCAGCTATCACCTGCGAAGCTAACTTGCCGTTCGCGTCAGCCTCCCGCTGTGTTAGCTCCAGTTGACCTTGCTTCAGTTCAGAGATCTTCAGGCGCGCTTCTATTGGAATCTGTTGGAGTTGCCCTCGAAGCTCAGCGAGCATCGCCTCGTTCTGACCTACGGTGTAGAGCAAGGTTTGCTCATTGAGACGCGCATCTTGAAGAGACGTCTCGCGCCTCTGCAATTCCGCCGTGCTGATAGAACCTGAGTTGACCAACTTAGAGCCTGTCGTCAATTGATCACTGATCAGTTCGATTGTTCTTTTTTGCAGAACAAGCCCGTTATTCAGGGCCGCCATTTGGGACATAATGGCTTCGGTACGGGCTGATATTTCTTTTTGTTTGGCCTCAGATTGAGCTCTAATAATTCCGATGCGGTCCGAGATTTCAGCTCGCGCCTTCTTTATGTTTTCTATTTCGACTTGAGCCGATGGTCTTCCGTTGACCATTGATGGATCTGGATCCACAATAAGAAGAACATCGCCGCGCTTGACCTGCTGTCCCTCAGTAACCATTATTTTTTGAATTTTGCCTGATCTTGGCGCGACTATCCGAATGATTTGAGGCTGCGCAACGAGAAATCCGACAGCCTTTTCCCTCCGAGAAAAGCTTGCTGTCATCAAAAAGACCACAATCAACAAAACGACCACACTGAACAACCAGCAAATATTGGCCCAAGCTTTGCCTGGGCCAATATTAATCTTGTCGAAAATCGACGTAATCTCTGCGATCTTACCCAGAATTACACCTAAATCTTCGGTGCCAAGCTTATCTCGTATACAGTCAAAAGCACCGCGGCACCAAGGAACGTGTAAAGCAGCACGCTAGTCGGCTGTGCGATGCCAATGAGCGGCATGCAGAGTGCCAAGGCACCCGCAACCATCAGCGCAGACATAACTGCTCGAAAGAGCAGCGTGAAAAAGTTTTTCATATCCGTCTCCTTTTGGTAGGGAATTATTTAGCGGCAGCATCAGCCCACAAAGATTCCCATTCCTTCTGCTCAACGAAGTAGCCGATGACATAGCAAATTGGCTCCCCGATCAATCTCAGGAGCTTACCGAAGTAAGAGCCGGAGTCACGCTGACCCATCTGATACGCCAATTCAAGGGCACGCGCTTTTGCAAGAGGCAACATTACGCGTTCAGCCAGTGGCGAACGTCTCATCAGCCGGACGTAGGGAATTGCCCAGTGATGATATCCGCGCGCGGTTTGTGCGGAAAGATTTTTGTACGTGAACTCCATGTCTGCGAGCCAAACCTCACGGTCTAGCATGCCACGACGATAAAAATGCGTGCAGATCACACGACCAGAAGAGTTCCCACGGCCTGAAAAACCACCATTATACATGCTGGCTGCCGCGCCGCCTGCGAATCCGATACCGCCCAGAGCTGCTGACTGACCGATGCCATTACCGTTAGCCATCGACCCACTAAACGCGACTGCTCCGCCGATCGCGCCGCGATCAGCGTGACCTCTCCAGGAGCCTGCACCGCTATAATCATCGAGTTCGCCGTCAAGGGGGATTGAATAATAAGATGAAGATGAATGCGTAGTCGAAAGATCACTCATGTTGTCACCTATTCAAGTTGTTAACACTGACTTGTGAAGACTGCTTCAACTACCCAATGTTTGCAACCTGAATCTTTAGCATCATATAAAAGTTCGATCTTTACGGGTTCTTTCTGGAGCCCTTGGGAGCGATCTGTCCAACGTATGAGTTCAGGGCATAGTCCTTTCATTAGAGTTTAACACGCAGTTTTTCTCGCGTTCATCTAAGACCAGACCAAAAAAAATCTCCCCGGCTTTTAACCGAGGAGATTATTACCCAGCATGGAGAATGCTGGGGAACTTGACTGGAGTGTATGCTCAGGGGAGCCCCCTGTGGATCGAGCGTTTCACTCGGTAAAACCATTACATAAATCCGCACTGACTGTCATTCTGAAATTACAGCGAAGGTTATTTTTTTCGAAACCTCACTTCGTCTGAACGCAACCAGCGCAACGAAAAAACCCGGCTCAAGAGCCGGGTTTTTCCTTCACTAACCGAAGTCAGATCAGATTAGAACGAACGCTGAAGGCGAACGAAACCGTTAACCTGGTCGTCCTGGCCATCTTCGTCGTAGTAGTTTGCAGCGATCTTAGCAGAGAGGCCGCTTGTGATTTTGTAATCAACAGTCAGGCCAGCCTGCCAAGCGTCGTTGTTGGACCAATCGCCACCAACGCCTGTGCCGCCGAGAGCAACACGCGAAGCATCAACATTGCCGAACCACTGTGCGCCTGGAGTGATTGTCAGCTTGTCAGTTGCCTTGATTGCGTATTCGGCAGCAACAGCCCACTCAGAAGCAGCGTAGTAAGCGTTCAGGCCAGATGCGTAAACGCCAGCAAGGCCGAGAGTGCCAGGACCGATTTCAGCAGTCGCGATAAGACGAACAGCGCCTTCTTCGCGGTCGATGTCGTAGCCACCGATCAGCTGAAGCTTAGCAGCACCGAGTGCGGCTGTTGCGCCAGCAGAAATACCGACGTTGTTGTCTTCGTTGTCGCCGAAGTAGCCGATGCCTTCGAGTTCGTCAGCAGAAACGCCAAGCGTGAACGAGCCAGCGTCGTATGTGTAACGAACGGAGTTGAAGAGCGCGTTCGTGGAGAGAACGTCAGATTCGCCAGAGAGACCATCGTCCCACCAGTTGTAGAACTTACCAACCTTCAGGCCGCCGAGTTCGATGAACGCCTGGTCAACGAATACGGAAGAAGAAGAAGAAGCACCGTTGTCAGCATTGCCACGGAAGCCGATGAAGCCGCGCAGAGCGCCGAGCTCGGTGTCTGTGCGTGTGTCAACTTCGAACTGAGCGCGTGTGAACGAATCCCAGTCAGACGTGCCACCATTGTTGGTGCCAGCGCTTGTACCATTACCGTTTTTGAAGTCTGTCTGGAAACGAACGTAACCGCCGAACTTCAGGCAGGTTTCTGTGCCAGGAATGTAGAAGAAGCCTGTGCCGAAAGCGTCGCAAACGCGAACGTATTCGAGTGCTTCTGGCTCAGCTGCGACGAT
>NZ_JXQV01000026.1 GCF_000834635.1 Agrobacterium tumefaciens | reverse complement strand
CTTGTCTCCTGGGTGCCTGGTGTCCACAGAATTGTGGCGACCTGCAACGCCACCCAATTTGAACCCTTCTATCAGTCCCCTCAGGCGTGTCGTCTCCTTGGCAAGTGTCGCGGCGGCCGCGTTGGTCTCCTCAACCATGGCGGCGTTTTGCTGCGTTACCTGGTCCATCTGATTGACGGCAGCGTTCACTTCGGACAGACCGGTCGCTTGTTCCTTCGCCGAACTCGTGATCGCCTGCATGTGATCATTCACCACCACGATGTTATTCTGGATAGTACGCAGAGATTCACCGGTCTCGCTTACCAGTTTCACGCCGGTGCTGACTTCGTCAGACGAGTTGCGTATCAGGCCCTTAATTTCCTTGGCTGCCTGTGCGGAACGTTGCGCAAGCTCGCGTACTTCTTGCGCGACGACTGCAAAACCCTTTCCGGCTTCACCAGCACGAGCGGCCTCGACACCTGCGTTGAGTGCCAGGAGATTGGTCTGGAAGGCAATCTCATCGATAACGCCGATGATATTTGAAATCTGGTTCGAGGAGTTCTCGATCCGGGACATCGCGCCAACTGCATCGGCAACGACTTTGCCGGAGCGCTCTGCATTTTCGCTTGCCGTAGCGGCAGCAAGCCGGGCCTCTTCGGCCCGCTTTGACGCGTTGCTGACATTGACAGTGATTTGATCAAGGGCTGCAGCGGTCTCTTCCAGTGAAGCCGCCTGCTGTTCGGTTCGTTTAGACAGGTCTTCCGCACTTTGACTGATCTCGCGGGTGCCCGTATCGATCTGATTTGTTGAGCCCGCCACATCACTGAGCGTGTTGCGCATCTGGCTCAGCGCCTCATTCATTCACTGGGTGAAGCACCCCGAACTGGTGATCCGGCAGGGGGAACCAATTCCGTTTTTGTCGTTTGACGACGAATGTTTCTATCGACAATGGGCGCTCGACATCGGCCGCGAAGATTCGGTTCTCGAAACCGTCTTCGAGTGTTCAAGCGCCGCTGGAATTGTCTCGGCCGTCAACGCGGCAATGGGTGTCGCGTTGCTGAGCGATCGCCATATCCGTGGTGAGATGCAGATAATGACCGATCGTGTGCCTGTTCCGCCATCCCTGGCATACGTGGTCAGACGGGCACGCAAGGCAAGAAATCCGGCTCTCGATAGCCTGGTCGCGGAAATCGAGAGGGCGATCGGGCGTAAGGGTGGATTGGCGCTGATTGACTGAGAAGGTCAAACGCCTTGATGTGATATGAACCGTTTACCCGGTAACTGACACCCCCGCCATAAGCCAAAATCTCAATACGTCACCGTGACGACAACGGTATCTGTGTAGGTTCCAGCCGGAGGGGTAGTCTGTGGTGGCACGCGACCGTAGACCGTCAGGTTTTGGATGAGCCCGTTACCCGTTCCCCCCGCCAGGAGGTTCGAGACGGCGCCCCAGAGTTGAGATCTGGCGGCATCTCTGAACAAACCATAGGTAATCGAATGGCTACCATTGGTCATCTTGCGTGCAACTGGGGCAGCGTTGGCCAAGCCCCCATTGAGACTGATGGAAAAAGGAAGACCTGCTGTGCAGTTAACGGCGATTTGGCTGGCAGAGTCGATCTGGCTTTTAAGCAAGCCGTGGCTCCCAAAGCTCAGGGTCTGAGCTGAGACACTGCATGTCCGATCCACGAAGCTCAGTATATTGAACGCGGCACTGCTTGGATTTTGAGTGATCGATGCGCAGGACGGGGCGATCAAAGTGTAAGGTGCCCAGGTGACCCGGGCATGGGCGCTAGAAAAGGCGGAAGAGTAAGCTCCCCCGGGAACCGTCTGCTGGTTAGGAAGGACGCGAGCGTAAACGGTCCTAGTCGTCGCCAGCGTTGTCAATGGTAGCAACAGGAAGTCAAGTGGCCGAGGCGCTCCGAGCAAGTTATGATTGGCTGTGCCCCAAGGTATGGTTCGCGATGCATCCTGATAAAGCTGATACTGAAGCATGTTAGAGCCACCAGCCATGGTTCGAACGCCACCAGTCATTCCTCCCGCGCCGCTGTCGATACTGAGGCAAATTCTGACATTTGTGCTGATATTGAGAAGATTGGCGCAGTTGATGCTCGCCGTACCTGTGTTATCGACAGCCGCTCCACTCAGGAGGTTGACGGCGCCGAAGTTAATATTCGACATGCTGACATTGCAGACCTGTGCTTGCGCAGGCGCGACGAGAAAATAGCTCCAAAGAACCATAACGGTGACAACGATGCTCGTCCTGATCATGGGCTATCTCCGCATATGACATCTTGAGTCTTCCTTGGGGTAGACGTCGTTGACCCCAGCTCCACCGTCATTTCGCATGCGGCTCTCCCTGGCACTTCCACAATCAGCGTTTGACGACCTCGCAGCCCGGTGATGTAGGTAAGTCCATCATAACCGACGACGAACTCTGCGTTTTGAGACTTGACCAGTGCGCCCGGTTCAACGAAGGACCCATCCATACGATACAGGACGAGAGCAACCGCTGCTTCCTGCGCTTCGACCTTGAAGCGGACGACGACACCGCTGTTGAAATGCGGCACGATTTTTTGAGCGGTCGCATCGATCGAAGCATCCATGGGTATCGTTGCCGGATCGATGCTGATCGCGTTTGTTTCATAAGAGCGGAGGTCTGAAACAAGCAGCTTACCGTTGCGGTTCGTCTTACCGATCGGCCTGTTCTCGAACTCAATGCCCACCTGGGGTGCACCCGTGTCGATGATCGCGAAAGCATCGTCTATCGTGTCGCTGAGGAAAATGTCGCCGCCAGCGATCACCAGTGACCCATCAACCTGAGCGTGGGCATAGATCGCTTTCTCCACCTGCTCGATCCGACCTTCGATCCTTCCTGTAGAGCCGCGATAAGCAGCACTGGCGGCGCGGCTGCGTTTTGCACCCTCTGTGTCGCTCAGCCGAACGTCGAGATCTCCCTCCGTTAATTGTCTCCGGCTGCCGAATTCAGAAACTAGCGAAGACCCGTTGGCGTCATGGGTAACTCCTGATGATGCGGTTGTGCCGTTTCCGAAGGACCAGCTTATCCCAGCGAAGATCCCGAAAGCATCCTTCTGCTCAAGATCGGCATAAGCGGAGATGAATGCGTTACCTCTTTCTCCCATCGACCGGCTGGCAGTAACTCCAACAATACGCGACCTCTCTTGATCCACGGTCTCGATCTGGGTGAAGTTGAGATTGAGCGTGGTCGGATCGAAGCCGAGTGGCATCGACACGCTGATCTGATCGAGTGCACGCGGCGGCGCGGCACCGCGCAGAGAGGTTTGTGAAGGGCGTCCGCTCGGATTAGCCGTGACAGTCGCGATATCGCTATAGTCGCCGAAGGTGCGTTGCGTACTCACCCGCCATTGCATTCCCCAAAACTCCGTCTCCAGGCTTGCTGATGCAAGAAAGCCCGTACCCTTGTCCTGGCTTATCGCACCTGAGGCTGTTCCTATACCAAAGCTGCCAAGACCAATTGTCGAACCAAAGCCAGCATTCCAGAACCCGGAACCCGCCTCTCCATGAGATTCCAATGTGAGCCAATCGGCAACACCATAGCGGCCCGTGGCGGTTCCCATCAAACGCTCGTCATAGGAGAAGGATTCGATACCAAAGGCTCGGCGGGCGTATCCCATCTCGACCGAATAGTCGAACAAGCCCTCTGCCAGCAATGAAGACGATGCGTAGAGCGGCGTCTCTGTGATAGTCTCGCGCCCAAGCCCATCTCGAACCACGAGCCGGGCTGTAGCGTTTCCGGTAAACACCGGAACATCCGATATTGAGAATGGCCCTGCCGGAACTTCCTGAGAAAGGCGGCGCGCATTGTCGACGTAGATATCGACCGTCGACGGAACGGCCGCGGTTCCGGAAAGCTCTGGAAGCGGCATTGTGACCAGGTCTGGACGTAAACCAAAATTGCGTTGGATCTGCACTCCTGCGAGCCGAACCGGCCTCGTCCAGTTCAGTCCGCCAGTGATGGTGTCGCCGATACGGTAGCTCATCATGTTGTCCGGATTATTATAAGACCAGGCTGTATCCAGCCTAGCCGCCGTGTAGAGCTCGTTTGGTGAAAGACTGACGATCTGCGACGATGTAACAAGACCCAGTGGAGAGAAGAGCCGGCCCTCAAACGAGCCGGAGGCCCCACTAAACGACCAAGGGTCACGGAACTCCTGAGACTCCGACGATGCGTAAACGGAAAAGTTGATCAGCCCGCCCGTATTGCTGACCGCAGCGATCGGGTTTTCCTTCTCCGCTTGTGCACCGGACCTGATTTTGTGAGCAGCTAGAGACGTCAGTGCGGCTGTAAAGGCAATTGTCTGGTTCGCTTCGTCATATTCGAACGAGACTCCTGGGAGTTTTGAAACATCAACCCATCCATCGCCGACGAGCGCATCATCTGCGGGCGATAAGCCGCAGTTGCGTAGTTGTTCAGGCTCAATTGTCAGCCGTCCATCCGGCCCTTGCCGTAGAGCGGCAATCAGTCCAGTCGACGTTCCGTTGACGAATACCTCGAGCTGAAGGTCTCTCTGTGTCTCTCTGGTTGTGACACTTGGGATTGATGTGGTGTTGTCGTGTCCAAAACCTTGGCCACTGAAGGAAAGCAATACAAGGCCCACAGTAGAAGCAAGGCGAACACTAGCCGCCTTTGAGTTTCGCCGTGGCATGGAAGCTTCCGCCCTCTTTCTCGCCTTGGACAGTGATGGCACCGCCAGAAAACTTCTTACCCTCAACAAACCAGTTTACGCTGGACCGTCCCAGCACGTAACCGACGAGGCCGTTTCGCCGTGCCAGCAAGGCGTTGCCGGCTTTGACCGAAAGGTTGGCAACCTTTAACCGTTTGTCACCTTTGTTAATTGCCGTGACGCGATAACCACCTACAGCCGGAGCAACCGACCATTCGACCGAGGCGTCGGAGGTGGAGTTCTGCTCGAAAAAGATCGGGATTGAGTGACGCACCACCATGACGACTGTCGATGCTTGCCGACCTGCAGCGGGAAGTTCGTCAACAACCAGCCTGTAGCTTTCCTCACGTGCAACGGGTGCTTTGGCCGTTCGGACAATCCGCACCAAGGTCTGCCCGCCAGGTTTGACACTTGTGATTGGCGGACTTGCAACAACGTCTGTGGCGGGGGTGAGAACATCGCTGCCGTTCTCCTGGCTCCAGCGGAAAACTCTGACCTGCACGTTCATCGGTTTCTGCGCATCATTCCATAGGTTGATATGAGACGTTGCGGTGGGAGCCTTGAGATCAATGAGGACCGGTGCCACCCGCAAAGAAGCGGCAGAGGCAGGTTGTGTAAGGCAAAGTGCGGCCGTCAGCGTGACAGCGAAGTGGTTCAATCGCATTGCTTACATCCGTTCAGTAGGTAAGGGTGACGGTGACGGTATCTGTATAGGTCCCTGCCGCCGGTGTGGTCTGCGGAGGTACGCGGCCATACACCGTATAGGTTTGCGTAGAGCCATTGCCGCTGGCGGCCATCGTGTTGGTGTTGATCGTATTGCCCCAAGGTGTAGTCCGCCCCGCATCCGTGTAGAGTGAGTAGTTGATCTTGGCCGAACTTGGACCTGTCATGACGCGCGATGCGACGGTTGCGCCCGATCCATGCCCCTCATCCAAACCAAGATTGTAAGCGGTGCCGCTGGTGCACTGTACGACAATAGAGCTTGTCGAATCGCGGTTCGCGCTGATGACGCCAGTAGAGCCAAAGTCTAGATTGCCGGCGGAAGTGACTTGGCAATCGGATGTGATCGTCATCTGGACGTTGAACTGAGATGTCGCCGTTTGCGACAAAGCCGGCTGAGCCGTGACGATGGCAGCAGAGAATGCCAAGTTAAACATGGAGGATGTTAGCTTCATAGGGTTCACCTGTTGTTGTCAGGCATTCCTCATGACGCCCATTAGCAGATGCTAACTCAACCTTTATTAAAATTTATAAAACAACTGCTGAGCGAAAATTAGCCCGTGTATTTTGATAATTGCTAACCTGCCAGTTCCGATTGGTGATTTGTACGGTGACGCACGTCTGGCGAGTTTCGTTGGATCAGCAACGTCGCCCGTCTCGAACAATTTGTCCCCTCCGCAGGATACGACACAGCCGTTCGGCTCAGACTTTTATCGTGGCAAATGACGGTGCAAAGACTTGTTGAGACGTCGGCGGGATAATCGTGCATCCGGGTCATGGAGCCCTGCAGTCTCCATGTTCATGCCAAAGCTGATATAGAGGGCGCCGACGTGGCCCCCGACCGAGTTCCCATCGCCTTGATAGGATTTGAACATCCGAAATGCAAATACACTCTCGCCTTACCTGTCACCAAGCGCTTGCTTTCCGTCCGGCAGGATCGAACATTCGCCCTTACTATGGAACTTGTAATGGGTCGGCACCTGCAGCGCTGCCGACCCACCACAATACCATAGTTAAGCTGCGTATCTTAGGCCCTGTTTACCTGTGTGAGTCTTTGCGCTAGTGCGAAACCGCCGCATCAACTCAGCGAGGCTCTCCGTTTCCTGAGTTAAGTTTTGCGCGGCGGCTGTTGTCTCTTCCACCATCGCAGCGTTTTGCTGAGTTACTTTGTCCATCTGGTCAGCCGCACCTGTCACCTCTTTAAGGCTCATGGCCTGCTCGCGGGCGGAGTCGGCGATTTCGGTAATGGTTGAGCTCATCTTTACGACTTGGTCAACGATGTCACTCAATGAGGAGCCTGTGGCGCTGACGAGATCAACACCTGTCTGCACTTGGGCACTTGACGTGGAGATTAGTGTTTTGATCTCCTTGGCTGCGTTTGCAGAGCGTTGCGCGAGTTCGCGCACTTCCTGCGCGACAACGGCGAAGCCCTTGCCCGCCTCACCTGCACGCGCCGCCTCGACACCTGCGTTCAAAGCCAGAAGGTTGGTCTGGAAGGCGATTTCATCGATGACACCGATGATGTTCCCGATCTTCGTCGAGGAGTCCTGAATAGCAGTCATCGCCTGCACGGCACTAGCCACGATTTCACCTCCTCTAGTCGCGTTGTTCCGGGCAGCTGCGACGGTTTGTTGCGCCAGTCCAGCCCCCTCTGCTGTTCCGTGGACGCGGTGAGAGACGTCACCCAGCGCCGCGACGGTTTCTTCCAGAGAAGCTGCCTGTTGCTCTGTACGACGAGCCAGATCGTTGGATGCTGACGAGATTTCTTCAAGACCGGAACGGATCGTGCTTACGGCCGTCGTGACCGTACCGATTGTTTCTTCCAATGAGCCAACTGACGTATTGAAATGGTCGCGTATTTTCTCGTACCGTGCGTCAACGGTTCCGATGCGCGCTGTGAGGTCACCGTGCGAGAGGGCATCGAGACCGAACGATAGCTGTTCGAACGCATGTGCCATTCGCACAGCCTCTTCTGCCTTCTCACGCTCCTGCGCCAATCGCTCGTTTTCAGCAGCAAGCCGCGTTCTTTCAGCTGCCAGCTCGGCTGCAACCTTGCCCCGTCCAGTATCCTGGAACACGAGCAATGAACGCGCCATGGCACCAAGCTCATGCCGGTATTCGGTTCCCTCGATCGTCACATTGTCGTTGCCATGGGCCAGTTGTTCCATCGTTGCGGCCATGCGGCTTACGGCGGCGGATATGAGGCGGCCGATAATATACGCCAGCACCAGACCGATAACGATGAGCACTGCCGATATCATGAATGTCTTCGACGCAGTGTCGCTTGCCGTCGCCTTTGCCGTTTCACCGAGCCTGTTCTGATTACCCGTAACCTTTGCAAGCAGGGCATCAAACGCTGACGCAATCTTCGGCCCCAGAAGGTCTAGCTGGGTCGATCGAATCTCGTTGCTCTGAAGCCAGGCATCGCGAACTTCGTCGAGGCGATTGGTGTAGTTGCGCATCAAACGTCGCGCAGCGTCGGCACGCCCCGCCTGAGACTTGTCGGAGCTGGCCGCCACCACGGCATCTGCGCCCTTGAGCGCGTCATTCAGGGTAGTCTGAGCCGAGTCATATGCCGAGAGATCACCGGAGTGAACAAATCGTTCGGAATAATACAGACTTTGGTTCATCAGGTTGATGACCTCGCCGGTTTTATAAAGCGCGTTCGTGTCGTTCTTGCGCCAGGCCGAACGCTGGATATCTTTCAGCGCGATGATGGTCCATGGGCCGAATTCGGTGACCTTGCCAAGAAGAACTTCTTTCTTCTTCTGGAGATCGACTAGCTTTCCGAAGGCAGTGTTGTAATCTGCGACATCGCGACGCACGACATTCAAACCAGCCTGAAGGTCAGCATCAGACGCCATGCGCGGATCGTCCACCGCGAACGCCTTCACGGCGTCCTGAAGCTGTGATGCGATTGAGTCGGACGGATTGGAGCGGTAAGCCTCCGCCGCGAGACGGATGCGTTGCAACTGTACGCTATAGTCAAAAATGGCGAGGCTCTGGGCAGCTGTGTAACGGAAGCTGGAGAACACGTTCGACAAGCGTCCCAGTCCATCATTGCCCACGAAGGTGAGTGCGCTCATGAGCAAGATGAGCGGCAGAAAGCCAAGGGTGATTTGCGTCCTGATACCCGATTTTTTCCAGAAAGACATCTTAGTCCCTTCCAATATCTTTGTTTGCGCGGATCACTGGCTTTTAACCAGGTAGGATTTCAGATTGACCGGAGTAACCAGCTCGAAAGGCACCTTAATAAAAGCAGGCACGGTTCCACCATCCATAAGCTTGATGGCCGCCTCGACGCCCTTGGAACCCTGTTCAGGGGCATTTTGAAGGACACTGATATCGAGGTCGCCCGCAGCCATCGCGTCAAGCGCATCCGACGTCGCATCGATGCCGCTCACCAAAACCTTATCCATTTGCATGTTGTTTCGCTTCATGGCCCGGATCGCACCAAGAGCCATTTCATCGTTATTCGCGATGACGGCATCGAACTTCACGCCAGCGGTCAGCCATTCTTGCATCAGATTGTCAGCCTGGTCACGTGACCAGTTCGCCGATTGCCTCTCTAGTATGGAAATTCCCTTGCATGCATCGGTGGACAAAACGCTATCGATGTCCTTCGTGCGTGTGCGTGCCGCAGGATGGAAATACTCTCCGATCAAAACGACAGCCTTGCCTTTGCCTCCTAGAAGGCGACAAACCTCCTGGGTTTCCATCGTTCCGCTTTCAACTTCATCTGAGGCGACAACGGTTTGATGAGCGGGAAGCTCGGCGGAATTGACCGGAACGTTGTTGACATAGACAACGGGTATGTTGGCGGTGGTGCCAATCTGCGAAATCTTTGCTCCAAGGTCGCCGTCCGAAAGGATTACGATCATTGCATCGACGCGGTCGGCCGCCAGCTTACTGATCTGCTCCATTTGACGCGAAGGATCGCCACCAGCGTCTTCGACATGCAATTTCATGTCTGGCATCTTATCGGCGGCATTCTTGATGCCACCTAGCAGGCTGTGAAGAAAAGCGTCATTCGCGTTGGCGATCGACACTCCGAGTGTCTTTGCCTCAACACTGCTCGTCCCCAACAACAGGATTGATGTAACAACTACAGATAATCGCATTTATGTAAGCCCCCTTTATTCAAGGTTAATTTAGGCTATGCTTGGTTAATTTCCTCTTATCACTTCACGGATATAATCATTACCAGGAACGATAAACTGAATATATCATGATATTTCGGAATAATAATGCCGATATTTTATTTTGGAGAATTCTTATTCCGCCGAAGTGCCCAATAATATATTTTGGTGACAAGTAATGAAGTTCTAATCTGCTCGGACGACAAGCACGGTCTACTGTCCAGCAACATCTACAGGGATTTGGAGAATTGTGACGCACATTGATAAACGACGAAAACCGAACTTTAACGATTTTCTGTTTGCTCTCATTTAGAAAAATCGGCCGAGCAGACCGTCATTTTGGCGAGGTAGAAGAGAGCTCTTAGCGGTGTTGATCTGCACCTAAGTCAAGGTTCTTACCCTAAACGAATGCCTCTAGCTGTTCTCAATCATATGTATCTGTATGGGAGTGACAAGGGACAGAAGGCACTTTTCCGATCTTCCAAAATAAGCGGCGAGCGCTTCTACCGCAGTCCGCACCTCAGTCTCTGGATCCTGATCGATGATTGCGTCAATCATTCCATCTCGCATCAAATGACGACGGTCTTTCGTGAGCTCATGGGTGATGAAAATCACGTCTTTGTTCTTGCCAAGCTTCGTCATGGCGTTGACCACCGTTTGAGCGCCCGCAGACGCATTATAGATGCCTCGTATAGCTGGATTTTTTCTCAACGCGTTGAAAACGAGGTCACCTGCCACATCTCCGCGCTCCATGCTTTCGAGCACCTCGGTCACCTTGCACTGGGGATAGCGCTCACGCAGAACGGTCCGGAACCCCATCTCGCGCTCCTCATGGCCTATCATGCTGATCAGACCCGCGATGACGACAATTTCTCCGCCGTCCCGGCCGAGCAAACGTCCCATTAAATCGCCCGCGACACGGCCCGCTTTCCTGTTGTCTGGTCCGACATAGGCATATCTTTCAGCATCGCGAAGATCGGTTACCATGGTGACGACGGGCTTTCCACCTTGACCAAATGCCCTCAACGCCGCCGCGACTGCCGCATTTTGCGGACTGATTATGGCAAGAGCATCGCAGCGTGAAGATAGGGAATTTATCAACTGTGCCGTTACAGCAGGACGCAGGGGGTTGATGTGATGCACTTGGAACTGGAGATTATAGAAAGCGAAATTCCGGTTTGCTGCCTCAAAATGATCTTGAACCAAGGCATGAAAAGGGTTTGATCTCGGCTGAAGCAGAACCGCGATACGAAGGGTGCGTGCTGCCCGCTGGTTCAGCGCCCTGTCGATCTTGAGCTTGCGCGCATGCTCGAGCACACGGCGTTCTCTGTCCTCGCTCACGCCGCCACGATTATTAAGAACACGGTCGACGGTCGACAGCGACACGCCTGCTGCAGATGCTAGATCCTGAGCAGTAGGTTTGCTCATTGTTCATCTCCATTTGAAGATATCTCTTCAAAAATTGACGTTTTCCATCAGTAACACCAGGCTAGTCTACCCACAACCCGGATGAAGCCATAACAGCACCGGGAAGGAATGGGAGGCTATCAATGATCAATCTCGCTGTCTTCGGCGCGGGTCGTATCGGGCATGTGCACGCGATAAATGCGAGCGGCCTGGGCTCGGTGCAGATCAAATATCTTGTCGACCCGATTGCTGGTGAGCATCAGGCACTTCTTGCGGCTCGGCTCGGTGCAGAAAGCGTTTTGGCAGACACGGTGTTCTCAGACTCTTCAATCGGCGGTGTCATCATCGCCAGTTCGACCGATACACATGCCGAACTGCTACTGAAAGCGGCTAATTCCGGCAAGGCCATCTTTTGCGAAAAGCCTGTCAGCCTCAATTTTGCGACAGTGGAGACGGTCACCAATGCTGTAGAGGCATCAGGCGTTGCCTGCCTTCTTGCTTTCCAGCGCCGTTATGACCCGGACTTTCGGTTCGTGCGCGATCACGTTTTGAGCGGCGACGCGGGCACACTCGAGCATATCGTCATGCATACCCGCGATCCGTCACCACCTTCCCTTGCGTATATCAGCCAGTCCGGCGGCATGTTTCGTGATCAAGCCATCCACGATTTCGACATGGCACGTTATCTTCTCGGCGAGGAAATCGCGACCGTTTATGCGGTCGGCAATTGCCTGATCGACAAGGAAATCGGCGATACCGGAGATATCGATACGGCCATGGTGACGCTGACATCTGCATCCGGCCGGTTCGTGCAGATGATAAACTGCCGCCGCGCACCCTTTGGCTACGATCAGCGGCTAGAGGTGCTTTGCTCGAAAGAGGTGCTGTATGTGGAGAACCGCCCGCAGCGTGGCGTCACGATTGCAGACGTCAGCGGCTTTCGCGCCTCGCCACCGATGAATTATTTCATCGAACGTTTTGCGGCTGCCTACCGCGACGAGATGGTGGCCTTCGTTGATATGATCGAGACGGGACAAGAACCTCTTGCCGGCATTCGAGACGGACTTGAAGCGCAGAGGATTGCAGAGGCGGCGATTGTTTCCATGCAGACCGGCATGCCCATTCACATCGGACCAGACTGGCGACCTTAGTTGCAGCGTTTTCCGCAGGAGATTATCATGAACGAAAAACTATCGAACCTGCCGAGCGGCGTTCGTCTCGCGGTAAGCCCGCTTTCATGGGCCAACGACGTGCTGGAAGATTTGGGTGCCGACATATCGCTTAAAACCTGCCTGGATGATGCAGCGAGTGTCGGTTATCAGGGCGTCGAACTCGGACGCAAGCTGCCCCGCGACTTCAAGACATTGGCACCTCTTCTGAGTGACCGCGGACTGGCTTTGGCCTCCGGCTGGCACTCTGGAAGCCTGGCGGAATACGATGTCGATGCAGAGATGGCAGCCGTGGCAGATCACGCCAAGTTGCTGCGCGACATGGGCTCGTCGGTCATGGTCTATGGCGAAGTGGCCATGATGACGCCCGGTGCCCCGCTGGATGCACAGATGTCCGCGCGACGTCTGATGCCGAAAGAAGATTTTGCCGCCTATGGAGCGCGGCTGACAGATTTCGGTATGCGACTGAGGGGGGAATATGGTCTGGCGCTGGCCTATCACCATCACCTGATGATGGTGGCCGAAACATTTGACGAGATTTCCTCCGTGTTTGACAATTCGGGCGCGTCCGTCGGACTTCTTCTCGACACTGGCCACGCCACTGCCGCAGGGTTCGACTACACCCGTCTGATTGAACGGTTTGACGACCGCATCGCTCATATTCACCTGAAAGATGTGCGTGGGCCAGTGATGGCCGAAGTCCGCAGCGGAGATCTGAGTTTTAATACCGGCGTGCGGAAAGGCATGTTCACTGTGCCGGGCGACGGGATCATCGATTTTGCCCCACTGGCCACCTTCGTTCGGCAAAGCGGCTATCGTGGCTGGCTGGTCGTCGAAGCGGAACAGGATCCGGCACTTACCCCGCCACTCCCCGCCGTCACCGCTGCCTTCAACCACGTCCTTGACACTCTTGCCAATACCCCCGTTCATCAGGATGAAAATCATGAATAAGAAAACTCTCAATATTGGCCTGATCGGATCCGGCTTCATGGGTCAGGCACACTCGGATGCCTATCGCCGTGCGGGGATGCTGTATCGCGATCTGCCTGCCGTTCCCCGCCTATGCCTTCTGGCGGATGCGACGGACGAGCTTGCCGCCGATGCAGCAGCTCGCTTCGGCTTCGAGAGAAGCACGGGAGACTGGCGCAAGCTGGTCGAAGACCCTGAAATCGACGTTGTCGACATTACCTCGCCGAACTCCATGCACCATGAAATGGCAATGGCAGCAATCGCTGCCGGCAAACACGTCTATTGCGAAAAGCCCCTGTCTGTGACGCTGGAGGAGGCGGAGGAAATGGCCGCCGCCGCCAGAAGCAAGGGCGTCAAGACCATGGTGGCCTTCAACAACATCAAGACGCCTGCCGCTATGCTGGCCAAGCAGTTGATCGACAAGGGTGACATCGGCACGCCGATGCGCTTCCGTGGTTGGTTCGACCAGGGCTTCTTCTCCGATCCTGAGCTGCCGTTTTCCTGGCGTTGCACACGCAAAGACGCAGGCTCCGGCGCTCTTGGCGATCTCGGCAGCCATGTGATCTCCGTCGCACAATATTTGATGGGCGATTTTGAAAGCGTCATCGCTCAAACGCAGACGTTTTTCCCAACACGGCCCGTTCCACAGGGCGGATCGGGTTATGGTGCAAAGGCTGGCAGTGAAGCTCCGCGTGCGGTGGTCGAAAACGAGGACCAAATACAGACGCTTGTTCGCTTCGCAAACGGCGCTGGCGGAACAATCGAAGCATCACGCGTTGCCGCCGGAAAGGTCTTCGGCATTTACTGGGAGGTGTCTGGCACGGAAGGCACCATCCTGATGGACGGAGAGCGTTTCAACGAACTGAAAATCTCTCGCTTCAACGATCCCAAGCCGGACCGTGGCTTCAAGACAATCTATGCCGGAAGTCAGGTCTCGCAGTTCTCCGCTTTCTTCGGCTTCGATTTCGCGGGTGGTGGCCTTGGTTACTTCGACGTCAAGGTGATTGAGGTGCGAGATCTGATCGAAGGCATCGTCAACGACGAAGACTGCTTTCCAAATTTCGAATTCGGCCTTGCCAACGAGCGCATCATCGATGCCATGGAACTGTCTCTGGAAACAAAGACATGGCAGACGATCGCCCGTTAAGCGACGGGCATTCGCCCATCATGGAAGGATAAAAACTGATGTCGTTTCCCCAAACCCTGCCCGCCGCGCGAATCCGCCCCGCAATGGAAGCTCCGCCCCTGCGGTGGGGCATACTGGGTTCAGGCTGGATTGCTGACAAGTTCGTGGAATCCGTCAAGGCGCACACACGGCAGGACATCGCTGCCGTGGGGTCTAGATCGCGCGCATCGGCACACGCCTTTGCTGCACGTTGGAATATTTCGGGCGTCTACGATAGCTATGAAGCGCTTGTAACAGCAGACGACATCGACATCATCTATGTCGCATCGCCGCACAACATGCATTGCGATCACGCATTGCTCGCCATCGAGGCGGGCAAACATGTGCTTGTCGAAAAGCCGATGGCACTCAACCTCGCGCAAGCGCAGTCCATGGTGACGGCTGCCCGCCGCAAGGGCGTCTTTCTCGCGGAAGCGCTGTGGACCTATTTTCTGCCGAAATTCGATGTGCTCCAGCAGGTTCTGGATGCGGGCAGTATAGGTGAAGTACGGTCTGTCTACACAGAATATGGCGAATATCTGCCACGCGGTCACCGAATTTTCGACGCCAGTCTTGCCGGTGGCCCGTTGCTCGATCTAGGCACTTATCCGGTTTCCCTCCTGGCAAAACTTCTCGGCGTGCCGGATAAGGTTGTCGGTCTCGGTGAAACTGATCCTGCTGGCGTGAATGGCCAGCTATCTGTCGTTCTCGCCAACGCCAGCGGAGCGCTTGGCACCATGTCGACAACGCTCTACGGTTTCACCTCCACAAATGCCGCCATCGTAGGAACGAAGGGGTCGATCCGTTTCGAGACGGAATTCCACCTGCCCGGTGCGTTTGAGGTCTGGTCACTGAATGGGTTAGTCCGGCTTCGCTACGAAGAACCGAGAGGCGCGCATTTCGAGGGACTGTTCTATGAGGCGGCGGACGTAGCCTGGGCGATTTTCGAAGGACGATTGGAAAGCACATGTCGGCCGCTACAGGAGACGCTTGCCACGATGGAGACGCTTGACTCCATCCGCACTGCGATCGATATTTCGTTTGCACAAGCAGGGCTAGTCGAATGAACGTGGGCATGCTGTCAATTAGGCGGCATTCATGCGTGCCTCTGCTTCAACCGTTTTACCAATACCTCGGTGAGTGCGATCGCCAGTGTCGGCATTAGGAAATTCGTATCATCCGGCCTACCAAGCTTGAAGCTGATCGATGCGACATCCGTATATGGGCTGAGACTGGAATCCACGATGGCGATGATCGGAACGCCCTTTGCCGCCAGAGGTAAGGCATGAAACACACGTTCGGCATCAGCGGATCGTGAGATGAAGATTACGGCATCGTCATTCGTTGCTAGCGCGAGAACGTCATCTCCGCCAGTGAGGTCCATCGATAACGTGCATCGAATACCTTTTCGCGTCAGTGCTTGCTGAAGCGCAACCGTCATCGGAAAGGTCGAACGTGATCCCTGGATAAACACGCAGCGGGACCGTGAAAGGATTTCGACAGCGCCGTCGATCTCTATCGTTGTAACCATGTTGGTGAGCCCAGACAGAGCGGTGCAGCAGGCGTCAATTGTCTGACTTAGCGGGTGACTTGGCGATGACCTTTCCTTCTCAAGAGATTTCCAGCCTGTCGCGTCTTGGTTTAAAGAGAGTTTTGCCCGAATGTTTCGTCGGAATATTTCCTGCAGCGCAGTGAAGCCGTCATAGCCTAGAAGCTGCGCGAACCGCATCACGGTCGACGGGGTCACTTGCGCAGCTTCGGCTATAGAACCGACTGAGCCGAGGGCAGTTTCGTCCGGATTATCGATCAGATAGCGTGCCACCTGGGACAGGCGTTTGGGAAACGTCCTGTTTTTCGCCTTTATCAGCACGCGCAGGCTGTCGAAATCGACTGGAGGATCTGGCTGTTGGTGGTCCATTTTATCGGCAGGCACGTTCATTCGCGTTGAGCCTCCGGTTCAAAGCTCACCCGTAACGAACTGGGCGACCCCTCCCCCAAAAGACCAATCATCGTCCGTGTTTTCCACGAACGACACCATGATATCAGACGCTGCGATTGAACACTCCGACTCCAAACCCGCCGCAAGGTTTCGATAAAAAGCCAACTTCTCGCTTTGCTTCCTGGGGCGCGAGACGACCTCGATGAGCACAAATTTATCCGTTCGCTCGAAACCGAGACCCGTGTCCAGAGCATGCATGTGTGAAGACTTATGTTCATAGACGATCTGATATCGATCACGCTCTGGAACATTGAAAGCAGCCACCATGACATCGTGTATCTTGTCGAGCAGCGATCTTAGCTCGGCTTTCGAACGACCTTTCCTCAGATTTACTTTGATCAGCGGCATAGACAGCCTCCTTTTGTAGCAGGATGGCCATATTGGCATCCTGGCTCTTCATCTAGCGAGCATCGCGGTCCATGATCCACTGGACGGCTGGATCGGCCACGAAACGCCATTTGCGCAAGGGACCTGCCATGACGTTGAGGTAATAAAGCTCGAACCCATGCGGTGCACCACACGGATGATGACCACGCGGAACCAACACCACATCGTGGTTCTTCACGGCAATCGTCTCATCGAGTGAGCCGTCGTCCGTATAGACCCGTTGCAAGCCAAAACCCTGCTCGGGATTGATGCGATGATAATAGGTTTCCTCCAGATAGGTGATCCGGGGGAAATCGTCCTCGTCATGACGGTGGCTTGGATATGAAGACCAGTTGCCTGCGGGTGTGAACACCTCCGTAACCAGCAGGCTGTCGCAATAATCCTCGTTCTCCATAGCGATATTATTGATGAACCGCTGATTGGCACCGACACCTCGTGGAGTCAGCGTAATACCGTCCGGGCCGATACGTCTTGCCTCATGCCCACTGATACCTGGAGCGAGGCACACACCGATGGTGCAATCGGTCGTCGCAGAAGCTTCCCACTTCTCACCGTTGGGCACATAGAGGCAATGCGGAGGGGTTTTCTCGAAGACGTTCATCCGGTCGCCCAGTTCGCCCCAGTCCTTGCCAGCGGCATTGAAGCGGGCTTTACCCTCGACCATGACGATGATGACTTCCGAGTTCCCCGTCGCCTCGCCAATGGCCTCGCCTTCACGCAAGCGGTAGAGGCTGAAGCCGACATAACGCCAGCCGGCGGATTGCGGCGTGATTTCGTGAACCTTGCCGTGCGTGCCGAAGGGACTGCGCTTGAGAATGCTCATGACGACTTCCTATGCGGTTGTTTTTGCGGTTGATGTGTCAAGCCCGACATCGCGCGCGCCAGACTTCAGCGCTTTCAGACCCATATTTTGATAATAGAAAGGTTCGCGCACTGCACTGTCCTGCTCGGCCTCGATCACCAGCCAACCGGAATAGCGATGCTCGGCCGCAATCTTAAGTACCGGCGCAAAATCCACGCAGCCTTCCGGGTCGCCCGGGACGGTGAATACGCCCCGACGCACGCCGTCGAGGAACGACAGGTTCTCCGCGCGCACACGCTTCATAATGTCTGGCCGAATATTCTTGGCATGGATATGCGTCACGCGGTCCATGTATTTCGCAGCGACGCTTTCAGGGTTTGCGCCGCCGAACGTGCAGTGGCCCGTATCCAGCAGAAGGCGGGTGTAAGGCCCGGCCATACGCATGAAACGGTCGATGTCTTCATCACTTTCGATAATCGTTCCCATGTGATGGTGGTAGCCCATCTTGACGCCCTGATCGAAAGCGAACTTCGAGAGCACCTCGTAGCCTTCCGAAAAGCGCGTCCACTGTTCCTCGGTCATGATCGGCCGGTCGTTGACGGGCGTGCCCTCGCTTCCGTGAACGGTGTTGGAGCATTCGCAGGCATTGATATGATCGCCGCCGGCAGCCTTCGTCATGTCGATGAACGTCTGCAACGCGGCCTTCTCGGTCTCGATATCATTCACGAGAAGGTTGGTGGAATGCCAACCGCCGACAAAACGCAGGCCGAATTCGCCAAGCTTGGCCTTCAGCGCCGTGCCTTCGCTTGGCATCTTGTGGCCCTTCTCGATGCCGTCGAAGCCGATCTTGCGGCAATCCGACAGGCAATCCTCGAGTGATAGATGCGCGCCGATCGTCTGATCGTCATCATTGGACCAGGCAATGGGGTTTGTTCCGTAGAGTATCATGGTCAATCCTTTCGGGCAGTCGAAGGGTATCAGTTGATGCGCTGTCGAGCGGCATTCGCCTCGTAGTGCTTGCGCGCCAGTTTAAGTTTTTCGGTATCACCCACTTCCGGCACGGCAACGTCCCACCAGGCGCCACCGATCCCGGCTCCTGTTTCCGCTTCCGTATCAATGACGATCACCGATGGGATGGAGCGGTCCCGTGCCAGCACAATCTCTGCTTCAAGCTGGCCGATATCGCTCGCTTTGACCGCATAGGCACCCATCGAAGCCGCATGTGCCACGAAATCGATGTCCGGCTGGGTTTCAATGTTGCTGTCTATGTACATGTTGTTGAACTCGGCACCGCCGCATTCCTGCTGAAGGCGGTTGATGCAGCCATAACCACGGTTGTCCGTGAGCACGATGGTGAAGGGAACGCGCATCATCACGGCTGTCGCGATTTCCGAGTTCGCCAGCATGTAGGATCCGTCGCCAACGAAGCACACGACCTCCTTCTCTGGTGCCGCGAGCTTGATGCCAAAGGCACCTGCGACTTCGTAGCCCATGCAGGAATAGCCATATTCCATATGATATCCGCCAGCGGCAGCCCGCCAGAGTATCTGCAAAGCACCCGGCATGGTTCCTGCCGCACACATGGCAACAGTGTTAGGCCCAGCAACCCTCTGGACGGCCCCGATTACTTGAGCGTCGGATGGAAGGACGTTGGATGCCAGCGGACCTGGTGCGGCAGTGACAGCATCGGTGGCCTTGAACCAGGCTTCCCGCGCCGGGAAGTCCGGGTCCCCAAAGCGGTGAGAACCAAGTCCTCCGGAAATTCGCGACAACGCTACCTTGGCGTCGCTAACCAAAGGAAGAGCGCCATGTTTGGCGGCGTCATAGCCGGTGAGATTGACCGAGACGAGCTTGCGCGCCGGATTGCCGAAGATCGCCCAACTGCCGGTGGTGAAGTCCTGAAAACGCGTGCCGACGCCGAGCACGAGATCGGCCTTTGCCGCAATCTGGTTGCCGCAATCCGTACCGGTGACGCCAGGCGAGCCGAAGTTCAGCGTTTCCTGCCAGTCTATAGCACCTTTGCCTGCCTGCGTTTCCACGACGGGAATATTATGCTTTTTCGCAAATGCGAGTAGATCGTCCTCAGCGCTGGAATAAAGAACGCCGCCGCCTGCAATAATCACAGGATTGGTGGACGCCTTGAGTGCCGCGACGACATCATCCACTTCACGCGGGTCAGGCTCCGGTCGGCGAATGCGCCATACTTTCGGTTCGAAGAAAGATTGCGGATAATCATAGGCTTCAGCCTGTACGTCTTGGCAAAAAGCGAGCGTCACCGGGCCGCAATTAGCCGGGTCCGTCATCACCTGCATGGCCCGAGGCAGCGCAGTCAGAAGATGTTCGGCGCGCGTAATCCGATCAAAATAGCGGCTGACTGGTTTGAAGCAGTCTGTCACGCTTATGGTGCCATCGTCGAAATCCTCGATCTGCTGAAGAACCGGATCCGGCCTGCGATTGGCGAAGACGTCTCCGGGAATGAAGAGAACCGGCAAGCGATTGACATGGGCCAAGGCTGCGGCGGTCAATAGGTTGGTCGAGCCGGGTCCGATGGACGACGTTACCGCCATCGTTTTCTGGCGGCGTTTTGTCTTGGCATAGGCGATTGCCGCGTGCGCCATCGTCTGTTCGTTTTGTCCGCGCCAGGTCGGCAGGGCATCACCAATGCCATGCAGCGCTTCTCCGATGCCGGCAACGTTGCCATGGCCGAAAATGGCCCATACACCCTCGATGAAACGCTCTCCATCTTCGGTCATCTGCACGGAAAGCCAGCGGAACATGGCTTGCGCGGCGGTGAGGCGAGTGGTCTCCGTCATATCATACCCTTCCCTGCGACAGCAACGCCGCGTCATTGTCTTGGCTCGCTATGCGCGCTTCTTGCCATACGGTGCACAGCCGCTGGTAACGGCCCTGCATGTCTTTGATTGCCTCTTCGTCGGACATCGTTCCGGCCAGCCAGTCGCGGGCGGCCTGAGCGAAGATAGTGCGCCCCACGGCAAAACCCTTCACAAGGGGAAAACCAGCAGCGACCCTGAAACTGGCAGCGAGATCGGCTTCTGGTGCCTCTAGCCCCAGAACGACGATACCTCGTGTGTTGGGATCATTGTCAGTGATTGCGTTGCATGCATTCTCCCATGCCGCTTTGCTTGCCATCGGTTCCAGCTTCCACCAATCCGGGTAGATGCCGATGTCATAGAACCAACGGATCAGCGTGGCGTTGGTGTCGTCATCAACAGCGCCAACCTTCGACGGGATGATTTCCAGCAGGAACTCCAGACGGTTGCGCCTTGCAGCAGCAAACAGCCTCTTGATTGTTTCCTCATGGGCGTCAAACATTTCAGGCGAATCGTCAGGATGGCAGAAGCACAGAACCTTGACGACATTTTCCAGCGGCCATTCATCCAATCCCCCGAAGTCAGGACCAATTTCGGGCTCAAGCGTCAGCGGACGGGAGCCTGGCCATTCGACGGGCCGACCGATCCACAGGCCGGTGCCAGATGCTGCATGCAAAGCACGGCGTCCCAGCCGGTTGTCGCACAAAATGCCGTAGCCGGGCTGTCCGTTCTGAACCTTGAGCGCAGCCTGAAGGCACAATTCTTTGAAACGGCCGATTTTCTGCGGCGTGGCACCCTCCATGACTTCCAGTTGGACACGGTGATCGAATGCGAAGACCCGCATCGTCGACCAGTCATTATGACGGTTCGTTGCCCAGTGGATCTGCTCTAGTTCTGCATCGTGACGCAGCGCCTTGTTTTTGACGCCGCGCTTCAGGAAGAAATCGAGTTCCTCCAGCGAGGGATAGGCTGGCGTGCAGCCATGGCGGCTGACCGCAAATGCGCCGCAAGCATTGGCGTATTGCAGCGCCCGTGGCCATGGTGCGTTTTCCAGCCAGCCCTTGATAAGGCCAGACATGAAACCGTCGCCCGCGCCCAGCACGTTAAAAACTTCGATGGGATAACCCGGACCGCTTTCGCCTTCGTCCAGCGTATCGGGAATAGCGCCACTAAACGCGACGGCTCCGTCAGGACCGCGTTTGCAAACGAGCGTTGCTTTCGAAACATTGCGTACTGCGCGCAGAGCCTCGATCGTGTCTGTCGAGCCGCCTGCGATGTGAAACTCTTCTTCGGTGCCAACAATGAGGTCAAACAGGTGAAGCGTCGCCTGTAGCTTGGCCGTGACCGAGCCGCTTTCAACAAAACGGCTTTCGCCATCGCCGTGGCCCGCCAGACCCCAGAGGTTCGGTCGGTAGTCGATATCGAGCGCGGTCCGTGCGCCGTGCTTGCGCGCCAGCTCCAGAGCCTTCCGCACAGCCTTTTCGGTGCGCGGGTGGCTGAGATGTGTGCCAGTCGCGACAACCGATAGCGAACGGGCTATCAGCGTCTCGTCAATATCGTCTTCGCAAAGCGCCATATCGGCACAATTTTCGCGGTAGAAAATAAGAGGGAATTTCTCTTCGTCACGAATACCGAGAAGAACCAGCGCCGTCAGTCGCTCAGGGTCAGTCTTCACACCCGTCACATCGACGCCTTCGCGCGCGAGTTCCTCGCGGATAAAGCGCCCCATATGCTCGTCGCCGACGCGTGTAATTAAAGCAGAACGCAGACCAAGGCGGGCGGTGCCTGCAGCCATATTCGTCGGAGATCCGCCGATATATTTGTTGAAAGATCCCATGTCCTCCAAACGGCCGCCGATTTGAGCCCCGTAAAGGTCAACGGAGGATCGTCCGATCGTAATGACATCCAGTGACTTGTTCATAGCATTCTCCGGCATCGCGGCAGTTCGTGAGTGTTTCAGTGCCTGCACGTCTTGCGCAGGCACGGTTTGGTGTTGGATCAAAGCCTGGACGACACGTAATCCATGCTCTCGCGAACGGACGCTTCGGGATCGGAAAGGTCGTGGACCTCATCGGCAAACGGCTCGAAGCTATAGGGGCCTTGGTAACCACCAGCGTTCATCGCCCTTATCTGAGCAATATTTTCCAATCGGTCTTTCGAATCTACAAGGACGCGATGCGCATCGAGCATATCGTTGACGTAGACATCCGAGTCCACGACACCCGAAATATGAACCAGACCAGTACGGTCGGGGAAAAACTCGGTTTCGCCAGCCAGATGATGGTGAAACGTATCGTGCATCAGCTTGTAGACATCGCCGCCGTCCGCAGCATCGATGGCACGCAGTGCCTCCTTCTTGGTCCGAAGCGAGGAGATCGGGAAGCCGAGAGGCTCAACGAGACCGATCAGGCCGCGCTCCTGCAGGATGGGCTTCATGGCCTTTAGCGCGGCAACGAGATCATCGAACGAGATCTTGGTGCCATCGTTCAAGGGGCACATGACCAACGCTTTTGCACCGCTCGCAGCCGCGTAGTCCGCAAGGGCGGTCGCCTTGTTCGGCAGTTCGCCGGACCAGACGTTGAAGGGATAGAGAGCATTGATGGAAATGATGTCCACCCCTGCCTTCTGCGCCGCAGCCTTGACTTCGGCAGCCGGTATTGTGTTGACGATATCGGGAAGATCGTTGCGGATCTCGACCTCGGTCAGCCCGAGATTACGGGCTGCCGCGAAGAAGTCCACAAGCGAGAGCTTTGGCGCTGTGATGTGGTTGATGGCGAAACGCATGGCGGACCTCAGTTATAAAGAGCTGGACGAGCGGGAAGGTTGATGGCAATCGCCGCGCCTTCGGACTCCTGTGCCGTTACGCAGGCATCGGATGTGATGGCCGCGACATAACCGTCCCAGGAGTTTGGTCCGGACGCCGTACCCTTGGCAGCAGCCTTGATGAAATCTTGCAGTTCCACGTCATAGCTGGCGATGAAGCGATCTTTCCAGTCGGTTAGAATTTCGCTCTGCTTCTTGGCACCGAGACGCAGCGGGATCGCCATCGGATCGGGAAGGTTCGCAATACCGTCTTCGCCGACGACTTGGCACTGGATGTCATAGCCATAATGGCAGTTCACGAAAATCTCGACGTCGATGATCGTTCCCTTAGCGGTTTCCAGGATCACAATTTGCGGGTCGCGCAGTTTGGCGTGGCTACGCGCGGAAGACCGCGGAAAAAGCACTCTTGCCGAGACGTAGTCATCATCAAGCAACCAGCGCAGCACGTCGATTTCGTGGATCATCGTGTCATGGATGGCCATCGGCGTGACGTATTGCTCCGGCACGGCGGGATTACGGTGCGCAGCGTGAACCATGATCGGTGCACCGATCTGGGTCTCGACTGCATGCTTGAGGGCAACATATCCCGCATCATAGCGGCGCATGAAGCCAACCTGCACAAGCCGTTTTCCATGAGCAACTTCCGCATCGACGATACGTTTTGCACCCTCGGCGGTCGTCGCTAAGGGCTTTTCGCAAAAGCATGGCTTGCCAGCTTCAATCGCGGCAAGAACATACTGTTCGTGCGTCGCGCCCCACGAGGTGACGAGAACCGCGTCGACATCAGGCGAAGCGATGAGAGCCTCCCCTGTTTCGAAGACCGTTGCGTCTGGGGCTACGTCGTTCTTGACCGCCTCGGCCGAGGCTTTGTTGACGTCGCTGAGAGCAACGATGTTTGCGCCGCTAAGGACGTTATTGATGCGGCGAGCGTGGTCGCGCCCGATGGCGCCCGTGCCGATGACACCGATTCTGACAGTCATTTCAAGCCTCATTCCAATATTTGGCGACGTAGCGCCGAGTTTCACCAAGCATAAAGCGCGCGCTTTCATCGACGCGGTCTTCCCATGCGAAAACGCAGTTTGAGAGAACGCCGTCGAATTTCATGTCCGCGAGAAACGCGAACAACGTGTCGAAGTCGATCTCACCCTGGCCAAAATCGGTGTGCTGATGGACACGTACCTTCGAGCCTGGCGGATTGACGATGTAGCGGAGCTCAGACGACTTGTTGTGGTCGTAAGTGTCAGCCAACCTCACATGCACCAGATGACCTTCGGTGGCGCGCAGATTGGCGACCATGTCTGGCCCGTAGAAGAACGTATGTGGCGCGATGAACGACGCTTTCACGGACGGCGAATCGATCGTCTTGATGATATCGATGGCAGGCGCGATCTGTTCTATCCAGTCCTCAGGATGTGCCTCGAGCGAAAGGATCAGCCCCTCCTTTTCGAGAAGCGGCACGAGGACGTCCATGGCGCGGAAGAACTGTGCTTCGCAGGTTTCCGGCCGGTGCAAACCGGAACGATCGTTCAGGCTGCGCTCAGGCGAACCGCCGCGTCCGAACTCCGAAACGAGCATCGGGCAATCCATCTCAACCGCGATTTCGATGACACGCTTCCAGTTGTCGATCGCGTTGTCCCATTCATCCTGATAGGGGCTGGCCCAACGGTACATCGGCTGGAGCGTTGCGAGACCGACGCCATGGTCTTTCAAAGCCTTTTTGAAGGAGGCAATGCGCGACGGATAGACCTTTGGTCTCGTCCACCAGGACAGAAAATCGGGACGCGGTGACAGCTCGACGTAATCATATCCAAGATCTGCGACCTTCCGGCAGGTGTCTTCAAGCGACAGGTGCCGGAACATGTGTGGGTCAAGTGTATGTTTCATTGCAAACTCCCGTAGATAGACGATAGGTCTGAACCCTGCCGCATTACTTGTAGGTCGACATGTTGTCGGGCGTGACGAGTTCGAATGGCACCCAGAGCGTCTTCTCGACATTTTCTCCGGACGCCATTTTGGCGGCAGCCTGAACTGCCACCTCGCCCTGTTTTGTGGCATTCTGGTAGACGGTAATGTCGATATCGCCTGCCTTCATCGCCGCCAGCCCATCTGGCGTCGCATCGATACCGGCTATGACGACGTCCTTCATATCTACACCTGCAGTCTTCAAGGCCTGAACCGCGCCAATGGCCATCTCGTCATTGTTTGCAATCACCGCGTCGAATTTCACGCCAGCCGTGAGCCAGGAAGAAACCAGATCCTGCGCCTGCGTTCTGTTCCAGTTGGCGGTCTGCTTTTCGGCGACTTCGATCTTGCAGTGGGGAGCGGCAAAAACGTCCTCTACATCCTTGGTACGAACCAGAGCCGCATGATTTTCGAGTGGTCCCATCAGGATAACGGCCCGGCCCTTGCCGCCCATCAACTTACAGGCGGCCTGTGCCTGCATGGTGCCGGAATCCGTCTCATTGGATCCGACAAAGGCAGCGCCCGCGGGCAGACCGGAATCAAGTTCGGCCGGCGGGTGGTTCACATAGACGAGCGGAATCTTGGCGTCAGCCGCCGCCCGCGTAATCGCCGCTGTCGAGTCACCGTCAACGGCATTGACGATGATCGCGTCGACCCCGTTTGCTATGAAATTCTGCACTTGGCTTAGCTGCTTTGCAGGGTCCAACTGTGCATCTTCCGCTACCAGATCGATGCTCCCGGCGTGCTCCGCTCCAGAGCGGATGCCGTTCAACAGGATCGTGAGGAACGGGTTGTCGAACGATGTCATGCTAACCGCGACACGGGTCTCGGCCATGGCAGGCAGACCGAACAGGCAAAGCGCTGCCGTCATGAAAAGCTTTTTCATTGAATTTACTCACATATCTGGTCTTCGATTCCCACGCGGCATCACAGCAACGTGGATTGGTGCAAGTTACAGATTCAGGATTTCACCCGCTTGCGTTGCCTGTACATGTCAGCCACGACGGCTGCGACAATGATCACGCCCTTGAGCATTTCCTGGTAGTAGGCATCGAGGCGCAGGAATGTAAAACCGGAGATGATGACACCGAAGATGACCATCCCGATCAATGTTCCCACGACCGATCCCCGTCCGCCCGACAGCGACACACCCCCGATGACGGCCATTGCGATTGCATCGAGTTCGTAGCTGATGCCCATGCCTGCCTGGGCAGTTAGACCGCGTGAAGCCACGACGATCCCGGCCAGACCGGATAACAGACCAGCGACAGCATAGACTTTCACCGTATGACGCTCGACGTTAATACCGGATACGCGCGCGGCGTGCGAATTGGCTCCGATCGCATAGGTAAATTTGCCATACCGCGTGTAGCGCAAGACAACATGCATGACCGCTGCCACTGCCAGAAATATCAGCACGGGCGCGAGACCCTTGCCGATCGCCGCAAAGCTATCGGTCGGAAAGCTGATGGGCTGGCCCTTGGTGTACCACTTGGCAAAGCCCCGCGCCGTCACCATCATGCCCAGTGTCGCAATAAACGCAGGAATTTTGGTATAGGCGATCAGCAGGCCATTGATCGCACCGCAAATGAGGCCGACGAGCAAACCGGCAGCAACCGGCACGACGACCGGTAGGTCGGTCAGGCCTGGATAAAGCGCTCTTTCATAAGTACCGACCTGCGCCAAACTCATGGAGATCATCGCGGTTGCGCCGACGATGGAACCGGAGCTTAGATCAATGCCGTCTGAAATGATGACTTGCGTTACCCCGATTGCAATGATCCCGATAACCGAGACCTGCAAAATCATAATCGACAGGCGCTGCGTGTTCCCTAGAAAGCTCTGTCCCTGCAGGATCCAGCCAAGAAGTTCGAACGTCAACGAGATGCCGACAAGGACAAGAAGGATTGTCAACTCGGACGGTAAGCGACGCCGTGCTGGCGCGTCTTGGGTACTGATCTGTGTCGTCGTATTCATAATGCAATATTCCTCCCACGGTGCACGATTAGCGCGCAGCTAGGTCCATTATCTTGACTTGAGTTGCTTCGGCGCGATCGAGAACACCAGCAACCCGACCTTCATGCATGACGACTATCCGGTCACTCATTCCCAAGACCTCCGGAAGTTCCGACGAGATCATAAGCACGGCGACCCCCTCAGCCGCCAAACCGGTGATCAGTCGATGTATTTCCGCTTTCGCTCCCACATCGATGCCGCGCGTCGGCTCGTCGAGAATGAGGATGCGCGGCTTGGTCAGCAGCCATCGTGCAATCAGCAACTTCTGCTGGTTGCCGCCTGAAAGGTTCTCGACCGCCTCATAGAGGTTTGGGGTTTTTACTCGAAGCGTTGCCGCCATATCCTCGGCTAACTTGGTGACCGTCGACTGGTCGACGAATCCCGCCTTCACATGGGAACGCGTTATCAAAGCGGACTGGATGTTTTCAAGGCAATTCAGGATAAGAAAACAACCCGTTTCCTTGCGATCCTCTGTCAGGAAAGCAAGTCCCTGTGCCATCGCAGCGCTAGGACTGCCGATGCTGACCGGCTTGCCTTCAATCAGGATTTCACCCGTTTTTGCGGGCGTGACACCAAAAATGGCTTCGGCGACGTTCGATCGCTTGGAACCCACCAAGCCCGCCAGACCCAGTATTTCGCCTCGCCTCAGCGTGAAGGAAATATCGTGGAAAACGCCAGGGATCGTGAGGTTCTTCACTTCAAGGATCACATCGCCAATAGGGCAATCGATCTTGGGGAACATATCGGTAATGTCTCGGCCAACCATCATGCGAATGATATCGTCGCGGTTAACATCCTTCGAAAAATGTGTGCCGACGTATTTGCCATCGCGGAAAACCGTAAACTCATCGGCAATCTCGAAGAGTTCATTCATTTTGTGTGTGATGTAAACGATACCAATACCGCGCTCGCGCAAGCTGCGGATGATGGAAAAGAGATGCTGTACTTCGCGATCGGTCAAGGCCGAGGTCGGTTCATCCATGATGAGGACAGACGACTCGTAGCTGACGGCGCGAGCAATCTCGACCATCTGCTTTTGAGCCACCGTCAACTCCGACACTTGCGAACGCGGATCGAGCGAGATGTTCAGGCGAGCGAAAAGCTCCTCCGTCATCTTTACCATTTTTGAATGGTCAATGAGACCGAAGCGGTTTTTGGGCTCTCGCCTTATCCAGATGTTTTCCGCCACGGTCATCCAGTTCATCAACTGAAGTTCCTGGTGGATCATCGCGATCCCCTGCTCGAGCGCATCGAGAGGCGACTGCAACACTGTCGGGACGCCTCGAATGCGGATTTCACCTGCGTCAGGCTGGTATATTCCAGCAATGATTTTCATGAGCGTCGATTTGCCCGCACCGTTTTCGCCCATGAGTGCATGCACCGTTCCGGGTCTAACACGCAGCTTGACGTTATCGAGTGCAACTACGCCTGGAAACTCTTTGCGAATTCCTTCGATCGAAAGCAGACCGTCGGCTTCGGTGGCATCGAGCACTTGCTTGATAGCCGCCGCTGTTGTGGGACTGACCATGGCTTATCCTCCGTCGCTCTGGCAAGGAAGAGAAGGCACAGCCTTCCCTCCGCTACGCAGAGTTATTTTAGTTCTTGGCCTGGTAGGTCTTGAGGTTTGCCGGAGTGACGAGTTCAAAAGGCACATAGCCCTTCTTCTCGATCGTCTCGCCGCCTGCAAGCTTAAGCGCAGCATCCACCGCGCCCTTGCCCTGCCCGGCAGCGTTCTGGAAGACGGTCACATCAAGATCGCCTGCAGCCACGGAAGCGAGGGCATCCTGTGTCGCGTCAATGCCTGCCACGACGACGGACTTCATATCCTTGCCCGCTGCTTTCAGCGACTGGATAGCGCCAATTGCCATCTCGTCGTTGTTGGCGATGACCGCATCGAACTGAACGCCAGCGGATAGCCAGTTGGTCATAAGATCGGCACCTTGGGTGCGCGACCAGTTAGCTGTCTGTTCTTCGACGATCTTGATAAAGTTGCAATCCGGCGTCGCAATCACGTCCTTGATGTCCTGGGTTCTCATGCGCGCTGCCTGGTTGGACAGTTCACCCATCATCACGACGGCTTTGGCTTCTTGCTTGCCGGCTTCCTTGAGAATGCGGCAGACTTCCTTGGTTTGAAGTGTTCCAGATTCCTTTTCGTCGGAAGCGACGAATGCCTGCTTTTCGGGAAGCTGGTCGACGTTGGCTGGCTGACGGTTGACGTAGACCAGTGGAATTCCAGCGGCGGCGGCGGCCTGCGAAATCGCAGCGGTTCCATCCGTGTCGACGGGGTTGACGATGATTGCGTCTACACCGGAGGCTACAAAATTCTGGACCTGGCTGAGCTGTTTGCCAACGTCGTTTTGCGCATCTTCGACCTGAAGGGTAACACCCTGCTTTGTCTTTGCGTAATCCGTCATGCCATTTCGCAGCACGGTGAGAAAGTTATCGTCGAAAAGCGCCATGGAGACGCCGATTGTTTGCGCAGAAGCAGATGTCGCCAGCAGTGTTGCAAATGCCACGAGCATGAGATGTTTTTTCAATTTAAGTTCCTCCTCAAAAATACCAACGGTCACCATGGCTCTTCAGAAAGGCAGCACTCATCCTCCTCTCAACCGGTGGACCAGATGAAAATCGGGAACGAGAGCGATGCATTACTTATTGAGTTCTGGGCGACGGCCTCCTGTCTCCACCGTCGCAAGGCACAATTGTCTGAGAGAGCGGATATGGTCAACCGTTCCGTAACGGCTTTACCTTTCAGCCATGATAGAAATAGACCAATAATGCTTGATATTATCTATCAAACTATCATAGGCTTTCAGGAACCCACAAATGAGCGGGAAAAAACCTCTGTCCTGGGCTTTCCGCCATACCGTGTTCGATTGTGTGGATCATAGTGGAGATCAAATCACCGCATAATTCGCGCAGCGGAGTTTGGAAAACACCGGAAATCCTGCGCTCAAGCAAGGCTTGCCTTGATTGCGGGGTCAGCTCATTGACCAAACACGCTATCTGGTCGGACCGCGGACTTTGATTAAGTGCTTCAATAACACCTTCCATACCGCCGCCAATGCAATAAACTCCGACGAGATCAGGATGACGTGAAAGCGTATCCATCATCATCTCGTAGGTGAGTTGTCGCGTCTCTAGATTGATGAGTGCGTCCAACACCTGAAATTCCGGGGCAAATTCACGCATGTAAGCCCGAAACCCCATTTCTCTTAGAGAATGCCCGTGAAAACGGTGACCTCCTAGAAACAGTAGAACTTTGCCGGGGTTCGGCGAAAGTTTCGATATCATCCATGCGGCACTGCGGCCGACTTTCATATTGTTTGTTCCTAAATAGGCTTCTCGAACTCCTTGGGCGAGATCTGTCAACAAAGAAAATGTGGGAATACCTTTGGATCTTAAGGCCGAAACAGCAGCGGTAACGTCGTGATGGTCTGGGCCTGTCGCTGCAATGGCTGATACTTTTCCTGACATGCCCAACATCATCTCCGACAACTCCGTTGGCTCGCCTGTTTTCAAATACTGTATGGTGAGTTGGATATGGCGGTCCTTTACGGTGGATGCCGCCATCTGGAGTTCAGAAGCAAACGACTGATAGAATTCCTGCCGTTCCTTCCTGAGGATAATGCCGAAGGAATATACCGGTAGGTCAGCCAGCATCCTTTGACGAATTATATTGGTTGCATGAAAGCTTAGCCGCTCCGCGGCAGCGAACACCTTCTTTGACGTCTCCTCGCGAACGGGCAGGCGGCCATTCAAGACGCGGTCCACTGTCGCGACGCTTACACCGGCAGCTTTGGCAACATCCGTGATAGTTGGTCGTTTCATCCCCACCTCGCAACAACGTCATCTCATTTCATGCAGGTTTTCTGCCAGCCGATGAGTGAACACAATCATCTCAGATTGTTTTTGTCGAACGATATTGTCCATGTATATTGTTCTACGGAACCCCCGCCCTATCATTTCGAACACGGGGGTGGAGCTTCTTCGTTGTCGTCTCCCTTGATATGAGGCCCTTCATGCAGCGACTGCGACCTTTGGAGAACGCCTGTCTTAACGTACTTCGACCACGCGAGTAGCTTTGCTGATTTTCACCTTTTCGATCATGTGCACATCAAGCGACACAACTTCATAAATCATATCCCCGAAAAGCACCGTCTCTCCAACCACGGGCATATGTCCGAGTCTCCAAAGAATTAGACCTGCAAGGGTGGAATACCGGTCCGCGTCATCGACAAGATCGATATCGAGCAGCTTCGATACATGCCGGATGTCAATCCAGCCATCGACCAGAAGTGACCCATCCTCACCGCGCTCCACGGCCAACTGATCCCCATCCTCATCAGCGAAGTCACCAGCGATCGCCTCAAGCAGATCGGTCGGCGTCACCATGCCTTCCAGTGAGCCGAACTCGTCGAGGACCATTGCCACCTGCACTGGAGATTTGCGGAGTTGCTCTAGAAGCCTAAGAGCACTGATGCTCTCATGCACGACCAGAGGCTGGCGAAGGGACTTGGTGAAGTCGAACCTTCCGTCCTCGATAAAGTCGCGGAGGAGGTCCTTTGTTAGAGCAATTCCGAGGAATTCGTCAAGACTGCCACGGGCCACAGGAAAACGGGAATGCCCCATCTCGATCACCTTGCGCCGAAGCTCTTCGTCGCTGTCGTCTATGTCAAGCCAGTCGATATCCAGTCGCGGTGTCATGACCGACTTGGCGGGGCGGTCGGCCAGCGTGAGAACGCTTTCGATCATCTCGTGTTCGACCGTGGTAAAGAGCTCGCCCTCGGTCGCACGCTCGGCAATCAGGTCTGCCGTCTCGCCGAGTTGCGGCTCGCCCCGTCGGCGACCCAGTAACGACAGCACCGCATTTGCCGTACGCTCCCTCATGTCTCCAGTCGTGACGAACCGCTCGCGGTTGCGACGCCCGACTTGGTTGAACGCCTCGATCAGGACCGAGAAGCCGATGGCCGCGTAGAGGTAGCCCTTCGAAATATGGAACCCGAGGCCTTCAACGATCAGCGAGAAGCCGATCATCATGAGGAAGCCCAGGCACAGGATGACGACGGTCGGGTGTTTCGATACGAATGCCATTAAGGGCTTGGAGGCTGCCATCATGACACCCATGGCAATGATGACGCCGATCATCATGACGGAGAGATGCTGGACCATGCCGACGGCGGTGATGACGCTGTCGAGCGAAAACACGGCGTCGAGAACCACGATCTGCACGAGGACCTGCCAGAAGATGGCATGCTCGACCGGACCGTTCTTGCGCTCGGTGTGCCCTTCGAGACGCTCGTGCAGTTCCATCGTTCCCTTGAACAGCAGGAACAAACCGCCGAAGATCAGAATGAGGTCACGTCCTGAGAGTTCGACGCTTAGCACGGTAAACAAAGGCGCGGTCAGCGTGACGATCCAGGCGATTGACGCCAGCAGGATGAGCCGCATGCCAAGTGCGAGCCCGAGACCGATGAGGCGCGCTTTCTCGCGCTGATGTTCCGGTAGCTTATCTGCGAGGATGGCAATGAAGACGAGGTTGTCGATCCCCAATACGATTTCGAGGACGATCAGGGTGGCAAGGCCCGCCCAAGCGGCTGGGTCGGACATCCATTCAAATATCATTGGTAAAAAAGGCTGACAGTGGGGGTCAGCCGATCCTTCTTTTGTTGACAGGAATACGAAAAAAGCCGCCGCGGACGAGCCGGGCGGTTGAAGAAGCTGATAGAAGTAGGGTGAAATGCAGCACCGAGAAAAGTCGGGCCGCGGTTGTTCGGCGACTGTCTGGACTGTCTTCGTCGTTCTTGTCTTCAGGCATCAAACCAACTTCCTCAGCGGTGAAGATAAGAGTAAAGCATTGAGACTGCCACCCCGTTTTGTGATTAAAGCGAGTAAATTTGAACAATGATTACGATTTGATGTGCTCGCCACAAACTGGCGAAGCACCAAAATCCGACATCTCAATGCTCGATATCGCCGAACAAAACCCGATTTATTTTGCTGATTTCCGATCTGAGACAAGCGGCATCATCAGCTGTAGCATGACATCCTTGCGGATGACGTGATGCCACAGCGCAGCAGCGATATGAAGAAAGACAACGGCTGCCGCCAGATACGTCAGAGTGTCGTGGACATTCGTCCATAAAACTTCCCATGCACCCGATAACCTTATTCTCCCAGGTTGGTCTTGAGTTCTTGCGACGCCTGCGCGATCGCGCTGCGTGGTGCGGGCAGATGGCTGAACGCGTTCGACAATCCAAAATCGTGGATCATGCCGTTGTAGCGCACAGACTTCACATGCACACCCGCAGCGTCGAGCTTACGGCCATAAGCCTCGGCTTCATCGCGCAGGACGTCGTACTCGGCGGTCTGGATGAGCGTCGGCGGCAAGCCTTTGAGCTGCTCGGACGTCGCCTGAAGTGGCGAAGCGTAGATCTGCTTGCGGGCATCGACATCGGTCATGTAATGGTCCCAGAACCACACCATCAAGTCCTTCGTCAGGAAGTAGCCGTTGGCAAACTCCTTGTATGACGGCGTGTCGAAGTTTGCATCCGTCACCGGACATAGCAGCACTTGCGAACGCAGTGCAGGTGCGCCCTTTTCGTTCGCCATCAAGGCAACCGCGGCGGCGATGTTGCCACCTGCGCTGTTCCCGGCCACGGCGAGACGCTTGCCGTCGACCTTGATTTCCTCGCCATGTTCGGCCACCCATTTCGTAGCGGCATAACCTTGTTCAATGGCAACGCCGTATCCAGCCTCAGGCGACAGGGAGTAGTTGACGAAGACTGCCGCCGCACCCGAGCCTGCCACCAGGTCACGCACCAGCCGTTCGTGGGTCGGGAAGTCGCCCAGCACCCAGCCGCCGCCGTGGAAGTACATGAATGCAGGCAGGGTCTCCTGTTTGCTGCCTGCGGGGCGAACGATCGTCAGCTTCAGATCACTGCCATTGACTTGGATCGTCTTCTCGCTGACGTCAGCCGCCGGCAAGGCCACTCCGGGCGCAGCCTGGGCACCCGCCAGCGCAGCGCGGGCCTCGACAGGCGTCATGGTGTCAAGCGTCTTGCCGCCTTCAAGCGATTGCAAGAATTTTGCAACGTTGTGTTCTAAGCCCGGCCGTTCAGCTGCAGAAGCGTTTCCAACAGCTAGGCTCAGTGCGGAAAGGGCGACCGCAGAGGTGATGGTTTTCATGATATTTTCTTTTAATAGAGGGATTGAATGTGAAGCAAAAATTTTTGAGGCGCAGTCGGTGTCGATGCGGGCGCTTGCGGCGAAGCTGATCTCGGAGCGGAGAATGGCACCGTGATTTTGAGGCATTGGACAAACATCAGCGTCTGTGACGTCAAACAGATTGTGTATGCTTGGCCAAAAGCTTCCGTCGGCGTAAACGTTTAACATGAGGGCAGTTTTGCTAAACGCAGCTCATGCGGTCCATCCTTCGGCAGAATTCCAGAGCGATTGTGAGCGATGTTTGGCGGCAGACGTATGCGATTTTAGAAGCTACTGGCATATCTGTCGGTACGATCTTTGATAAGACGCGCTGTGAATGCGCCCAAAAAGACGCCGATGGTGGTGCGCAACAAGGTGGCGCACATCACCACTGGAGATCAGAGTTCTATTCCCACTGGACTGGGTCAACAGATAAGCCAGTCCAGTCGCAGGTCTTGGATCAGATGTGCAGTTAAGATGCCACGTGTGTATGGAAAATCTTGCTGATCACCGTCCACTGGCCATCGACCTTCAGCAGATGGAAGAAGTCGGTGAACGAGATGCCGGACATGTCGTTGGCATCGATGCGGGCGCTCGCCGCCGTACCCACGATCTCAATGCGCGTTATCGCAGCAGTCGCTTCGGGAGACGGGCGGAAACCCTTGTCGATCCCTTCGAAGAGGATCGGAATCGCGCCGCCAGTGAGCTTGCCATCCGTGTCAACGCTGTACATCGTCGCCTGGGGGTGGAAAGCCGACTTCATGATGCTGCTTTCGGCCTGCTTGCAGCCTTCGATGTACTTGTTCAGCACTTCGGAAATGGCCTGGTAATCATGCACATATGTGGGTTTGCTCATCATAGTTGTTCCTTGGTTGGATGTTGGGCTGTTTTGCGAATCTGCGGCTTTGGCGGTTGTGAACATGCCAATAGCGACCGCCGCAAAAATCAAAGTTTTGATGAAAGTCGTCTTCACTCGATTACTCCTGGTAAGAGTCTCCATGACCCTTGGATTCCATGTCGATGCTGTGTGGGCAACCAACCTGTTCAATCTGCCAGCACAGGCCAATCGGTGTAGCCCTTGGAACCGTTGCCATAATAGGTTTCACGGGGGGCAACAGCCAGCTCAGCGCCCACTTTCAAGCGACGGACCAGATCGGGATTGGCGATGAATGGACGACCAAAGGCGACTGCATCGACCTTGCCTTCAGCGTGTCGCTTCACCGCGAGGTCTAGGTCGTAGTTGTTGTTGCCGATGTAGGGGCCTTTGAACAGTGCGCGCAACGCATCGAGATCCAAACCGTCGGGTACTGTCCGAGAGGTAGCCGTTGCACCTTCCACAAAGTGCATATACGCCAGATTGAAGCGATTTAGCTGCTCGATCAAATGGCCATATGTCTGCATGACCTGGCTGTCGAGCGGCGTGTTGCCAGCGTCCGGCGTCACGGGGGAAAGGCGAATGCCGACGCGGTCGTGTCCCCAGATTTTGACGACCGCCTCAGTGACTTCCAACGTCAGCCGGGTGCGATTATCAATGGAGCCACCGTATTCGTCGCTGCGCTGGTTGGTCGAATCACGCAGGAACTGGTCCAGCAGATAGCTATTGGCGGAATGCACCTCCACGCCATCGAAACCTGCACGTTTTGCACATTCGGCAGCATGGCGGTATTGCTGGATGATGCCTGAAATCTCGGACGTTTCCAGTGCACGCGGCATCGAGACATCCAACATCCCCTTTTCGGTATAGGTCTGCCCTTCCGCCCGGACAGCGGAGGGTGCCACCGGTGCACCACCGTCCGGCTGCAGGTCCACATGCGAGAAGCGGCCCACATGCCACAACTGGCATACAATCAGGCCACCGGCTGTATGCACCGCATCTGTTACCTTTTTCCAGCCTGCCACCTGTTCTTCCGTCCAGATTCCCGGCGTCAAGGCATAGCCCCGTCCCTGCGCGGAGATGTTGGTCGCTTCGCTGATGATCAAGCCTGCGCTGGCCCGCTGTGCGTAGTAGTCGGCGTGCATTTCATTGGGCACGCCATCCGTACCCATGCGACTGCGTGTGAGCGGTGCCATGACGATGCGGTTTGTAAGCCTTAACGCACCCATATCAACTGGCGAAAAAAGATCGCTATCAGAATTGCTTAGCGTCATTTTTTATTCCCTTCGGCAACAAAGTTTCATGATGAATTTGTTTCTAGCCTGCAATATAGAGAGCGGTGATAATGACGTGAATAGTCATAAGCGGACATATCGTATGAACAAAAAGATCATAATCCGGGATGCGGGCCATGCCGATCTTTCTGGAATAGCGACCGCCTCGATACCGGTGCATCTTCCGGGGCTTCTAACGTTCGAGGCGGCGGCCCGGCACTTGAACTTCGCCAAGGCAGCAGCAGAGTTGGGCGTTGCGCCCACCGCAGTGTCGCGCACCATCAAAGCCATGGAAGCGCAACTTAATGTTAGGCTATTCAACCGCACCACACGCAGCGTCAGCCTGACTGAAGCGGGTTCGTCACTGAATTCAAAAATGGCACCCGCGCTTGCACTGATCAGAGACTCCCTATCGGAAGCTCTACTGGCAACAGATCAGCCGTCTGGCACCGTGCGCGTCAACTCGTCATACGTCGCATACCGGATGTTGATCGAACCGCATCTCGAAGCCTTTCTTGCGAGTTTTCCGTCGATCAATGTCGAGATATCTTTGGATAACGCGCTCGGCGACATCGTCAACGCCGGCTTTGATATCGGCATACGGATGGGAAAAAGGGTACAGAACGATATGGTTGCTTTGCAACTAGGACCAGTACAGAAAAGAATAGTGGTAGCCGCCCCGGACTATTTTCAAAATCGAAAGGAGCCCGAGACCGTCGATGATCTGCTGCACCACAATTGCATTCGGCAACGCTATTCCATAGGAGGCCGTTGGTTTGGATGGAAGTTCGATTTCGAGGGCCAGATAATTCAGATCGAAGTGCAGGGGCGTCTGTTGTTCGACGAAATGAAGTCTGTCCTGGACGCGGCAATGAGGGGGCAAGGCATCGGTTTCGTGTTTGAGCAGTTTGCAAAGCAGGAGCTGATAAGCGGTCAATTGCGGCAAATTCTGAAGCAGAACAGTGGGATGGATGACGCTTTTCATCTGTATTATCCACATCGCAAATACATGCCGAGGAAGCTCCGCGCTTTCGTTGATTTCATGCTCAATGCTAATGCGGCGCGACCTTAGTGGAAGATAGCCAGCGGGGATCGTAAGCCGTCTTTCCGTGACCTTAGCAGCGGGAGGCTATAACGGCGCTGAACATGCTTTCGGCGGTAATGTCGGTGCAAGCGTTCGACGGTGCGAGCCGAAAAGACCTACGAGGCATCGGATCTGCGGCATCGGCATTGATCCACTCTAATTTAATAAGGGAAACGGTATGAAACGTGTATTTATCGTTGGCGGCGCAGGAAAAGTTGCGAAACATCTGATCATGCAGCTTGAACAGGCAAGCTACGACGCTCTGGCGCTCCATCGCAAGCCTGAACAAACGCGTGAACTGGAAGCTCTCGGCGCAACAGCAATCATGGGCGATCTCACCCAGCTTACCGCCGACGAGTTGGCGCTGAAGATGAAAGGGTGCGACGTCGTGGTATTTACTGCGGGTGCGGGCGGAGCCGGAACAGAGGTTACCAATGCAATTGACGGCCGGGGGCTCGAGATTTCCGTAGACGCAGCGCAGAAGGCGGGAGTTCCGCGTTTTTTACTCGTTTCTGCGTTCCCGGATGCCCTGCGCGATGGAGACCGCAAAGAAGGTTTTGAGAACTACATTCGCGTCAAGAAACGTTCGGACGCCTACCTTGTCGCCTCGGATCTAGAGTGGGTTATCGTCCGTCCTGGTACATTGTCGGATGCTCCAGGCACAGGTGAAGTCAATCTTGATGTTGCCATCCGGTACGGCGATGTGCCCAGGGAAGACGTCGCGACCTGCCTTATGCAAATTATTGCCGAGCCGGCCATACGAAACGTCATTCTTGAACTGACGGCAGGTTCAGAGAAGGTCGGCGTGGCTCTGTCGAGACTTGTTTCGCGCGCTTTACGATCCTAACCAGATCGATCGTTTGGCTCGTCCATTTCACCATCCCTTCCGGTGTCTGCCTTGCCACTTATCAGGCCGACTCGGAAAGGGCGATTTTCAAGTGGTAGGCTTATTGACATGCTTCAACTAGGCAAAGTTTAAGCGTGTTAATCGCCTCATCAGTCTGCATTTTGCTCACGATGCCGATTTCGCGGACCAGTCTGTGTTGACCCAAAGGAATTGTCTGTACGCCAAGCGGCAATGGCATATTGGATTCGGTGATCGGTAAAATCGCCACTCCTAGACCCTCCCCGACAAGAGCCAAAATTGCTTGCAAATCGTCAAGCTCCATTGAGTCCTGCACGGCCAAAGACTGGGATTTTAAAAATCGGTCGACCTGTCTGCCACCGAAAGACGTTCGTTCATAGCGGATGAAGGGCTGTTGTCGGAGGATGGACATCCAGTCCCTGGAATCAAGCTCCGCATGTACGGCCAACTCGTAAGGCTCTTCAACCAGCGGCGTCCATGACAGCTCTTTCGGCACGCCGTGAGATGGCTTGATGACCACAGCGAGGTCAAGCTCGCCTGCGTCGACTTGGTCAAACAGATTGAGCGATATCCCTGGCGCAATATGCAGACGATGTTTAGCGAAACGGGATCGGAAAGATACGAGTGCTCGTGCAAGCAGGGTCGACTGAACCGAAGCGATAGTGCCAACTTTAAGGGAACCGACGGGATCAACTTCTCCTGCATGTGTCAGATCTTCGAACATGGATATAATTGCTTTGGCCTGCTCCAGCACCCGCAAACCTTCGGCATTCATGACAGCCGACCTGCCGGTGCGCGTGAACAGGGCGACGCCGATGTGATCTTCTAGACGCTTAATCTGACCGCTAACCGCAGCTTGGGTGAGGCCTACGCGATCACCGGCCGCTGAGAACGTCCCGAACCTCGATACAGCTACGAGAGTTTTCAATTCCGAAATCATGATTCATAAAATTTCCTGTTGCTCAGCCTAACAATATACAGTTTTAAATAAATTTTCTCATTGCTTAAAAGGGATAGATCACAGAAAACCTACGGAGAACTTGAATGACCACTGCCCCTCTTTGCCCCTTCCACCTGGCTTTCCCCGTCAACGATCTTGAAGCGGCTCGCGGATTCTACGGTGGTCTCCTTGGATGTTTGGAAGGTCGTAGCTCACCAGACTGGATCGATTTCAATTTTTACGGCCATCAGGTTGTGGCCCATCTGTCGCCAGCGGAAACTGGCGACGCCACTACAAATGCCGTCGATGGTCACGGTGTGCCAGTCCGTCACTTCGGTGTCGTCTTGTCGATGGACGAATGGAATGCCGCTGCTGAAAAGCTCACCAACGCAGGCGTTGATTTCGTCATCAAGCCCTATATTCGCTTCAAGGGCGAAGCGGGCGAGCAGGCCACTATGTTCTTCAAAGACCCAAGCGGCAATGCCGTAGAGTTGAAGGCATTTGCTAACATAGCTAGCCTTTTCGCAAAGTAACCAATCCACTCTAGTTTACATGCCAGCCGATCACTGCGTGACCACCTCTCTAGGATGGTGGTCACGCCTAAAGAAGTATTTCCTGAAATTAGGCAGACATACTCAGTCGGCTCGCCTAGACCTCTGTTTTTTGAAGTGACGGATGCGGCTCCTAAGATTATTGTTGAGGTGTCAGCCGACGCATAGCCACTTACGAATAGGTGTGGTCACGTCCCGCGGCAAACCCTGCAAAAGCAGCAAGAATGGTGAGCGCTGCGAGCGTTGCCAATGGTATTTTCCATTCACCAGTCATGTCATGAAGCAGGCCGAAGCAAAATGGCCCGGCTGCGGCGATAAGATATCCAACAGACTGCGACATCACCGATAGGGACGCGGTTTGGTGATGATTGGACGACCTTAGGCTTATAAAGGCAAGTGCCAGAATCATCATCGCTCCGCCGCCCATCCCCAGTGTGGTCATCCATAACAAAGCAGCACCGGGAAACATTATGAATCCGCAGACCGAGAATGTTGCCAGCAGCGCAGCTACAACGGCGATAGCGGACTGATTTTTGGCTTTCTTCAATAAAAGAGGCATTGCCATTGCCACGATGAGGGCGACAACCTGAAAGATGACGATAAGAAGGCCTGACTCCTTTGGAGAAAAGCCGCTTTGCTGAAAGACGGTGGGAAGCCAGCTCACAGCAACGTAAAAAAGAAGAGATTGCAGTCCCATGAACAGGGTGACAAGCCACGCCAAAGCAGATTGCCATGGAGAAACGTGAACACTATCGTTTTCTGATCGATGAGCGCTTTGTTCGGCACTGCGGGTATAAGGCACCCAGATCAAGGCCGTGACTGCGGCCGGAATTGCCCAAAACCCAAGAGATGCCTGCCATCCACCAGGCAACACTTCAGCAAGTGGAACGGCAAGCCCCGAAGCCAAAGCGGCAGTCAGCCCGAGCGTGACCGCGTAGGTGGTTGTGAGACCTTTCGAACGTGTGGGAAAATCGCGCTTGATGATACCAGGAACCATAACGTTGCCGATTGCGATCCCAGCCGCCAGACATACAGATCCCAAAAATAGAGTTGTTGCGGTCCCTTGCGAGCGAACCAAAATTCCGATCATGAGAAGACACAACGCCGCAACGACCATCCGTTCAACGCCAAAACGGCGACCGAGGTGACCGAGAGGCGCGAACAGACCCAACGCCACCAATGGAAGGCTGTTCAACAGACCAGCAGCAGTCAACGAGATACCCGTCGTTGCCCGGATCGGTTCGATAAGGAGGCCGATTGTGGTAAGCGCAGGGCGAAGGTTAGCCGCGAGCATGATGAGCGCGATTATTGAAACAGCTTTGGGCAGGGTGGCAGAAACGTGCTTTTGCATGATGTCGTCAACGGTCGCTGGTAAAGACGCCCGTTCTCCGTTTGGTGTTGAAGAACTTTGCCTTTCGGCTTTCCTACCTCTTTACGGGAGTAAGTGTTGGCTGTATCCGTGTGCTTATGACATCTTATCTCTAAAAACGGACAAAGCGCTCCATGTCGGTTTCATTTACCGAATTCCAGCCTGATCTAAAAGATGGCCCACTAGTTGCCTTGAGGGTATCGGTGGATTCATGCCAAACAGAGACGCCGGAGCACACTCATGAATCAGGGCAGCTTATTTTGGCGCTTAAAGGCGCAGTGACCTGTCAGGTGCCTGGGTATATCTGGATCGTACCGCCGGGATGTGCCGTCTGGATTCCTGGTGGAATACGACACAATAGTCGCATGACTGCAAACGCGAGCGTCTGCTTCGTATTCGTGAAACGCGACGTCGCACGTCTACCTGAACATCCGTGCACGATAGAAATTTCACCAATGGTAAGAGAGATTATTTTGCATCTGGCGGCGACAGAGCAAACTCCATCTCTGGTCGACCACAATCAATTGCAGCTCAAGCAGGTATTGCTGGGGCAGTTGGAAATCATGCAGCTAACCACGTTTCGGCTCCCTATGCCGACCAGCTCAAAGCTGAAAATCATTATGGATGCTCTCGTCATCAATCCTGCTGAACGCAGTACATTATCGGATTGGGCATCTCGGGTGGCGATGAGCGAACGGACACTCGCGCGCTTGATCAACCGAGAGACAGGCATGACATTTGGACGTTGGCGGCAACAGCTCCACCTGCTGGTCGCCCTGAGATTTCTGGCAGAAGGGACGTCTGTGCAGAACGTTTCAGAAAGTCTTGGATACGGCTCTGTGACCGCCTTTATCACCATGTTCAAGAAAGCTCTTGGGACGACACCATCCCGGTATCTCGAAGCAAGCGGAAGAGGGAAACACCTCGTACAGCAATCTCTGCTGCAACCATAGCCCTGAGCGACTGCTACGCAATAACCTATCCTTGCTGCTACCCCATCTATACGGGATCGATCGCAAAGTAGTCGTCGCTCAAGAATGTCTGGTCCCCCTCTCGACACTACGCTGTGGCAACCCACCCCTTGAACGAAAATGCGGAGTAGAAAAGCTCAATACTCCCAAACCCGGCCTCGCGCATCAACGCCTCTTCCTCGGACGCAAAAAGGAGCGGCAAAGCTGCAACCATGGCGGTGCCGGTAGCAGAGGCTATTTCCCACGAAAGGGTTTCCCGGTCAGCAAACGCAGCCGAGCGCGCTAGCCAAAGTGCTGCATCTCCGGTTCCTGCGCTATGATGTGCCACAACCAGTCGTGCGCCCGGTTTCAGCCGCCGGTGTATTTGCATTAGCGTATTGAGCCGTTCGCTTCTGTCAAGAAAGTGTAGGACGAGCAGGCATGTTGCGCCATCGAACCGGTCTGCCGGCACCGCGTCGATGGTGCCCTCGATAAGCTCAACTCTTTGAACTATGGCTTGGACGTTGCGGCGAGCCAGTTCCAGCATAGGGCCGGATGGATCGACGCCAACGAAACTCCATCTAGGCCGAGCTTCGGCTAGCGCCATGAGTTCCATTCCTCCACCCGCACCAACCACAAGGATATCAGCATCCTTCTGGGCGCACTCGCTGAGCAGGAGCATGGCCATCCGATGCACATCAGCCAGCCCCGGCACCTTTCGCGGTGTTTCCGTGATATAGGTCTCGACTAACGCAGCGTTAGCAAACGGATCATGTCTGGGCGGCATTCATTCTCTCCTTGACGATATCCAGTGTTTGACAGCCGCTCCAAAAGAGGGTCAGGATCAGATCAATCCGAACATCAACGATCTGTGCACCCCTGCCCCGGCAAGGTTTCCATCCCCTACAGCCAGGGCTACGGAAGCCATCATGCGTGCCGCATCCCCACAGGCAAATACGCCTTGCATGCTGGTTTCCTTCATCGGATCGGTTTTGATGACAGCTCCGAGCGGGCCTCGGTCCATCTCCAATCCAAGCTGTTCTGCCATGGGGCTAGCCAGTTCCAGGGGCGCAAGGGCGAAGATGCCCGCAAAACTGAGCGTACGCCCATCGTTAAGACGGACGTCGGCATGGCCCGTGATCGCTGCTACCGCGGTGCGCTCCACAGTCACTCTGCGAGCCTCAAGGGCAGCGAGTTGCTCTGCATCCGGCTCAAAAGTCCCGTTGAGCAAGAGAGTTGTCGGCCCCCAGTCGGGTAGCATCAACGCATGATGCATGGAAAGCTCCGATCCTGCGATAACCCCAATCAGGCCCTGATCTAACTCGTAGCCATGGCAGTATGGGCAATGGAAAACGCTTTTCCCCCAACGCTCCGAAAGCCCTACAACGTTTGGCAAGATGTCTCTGACGCCCGTGGCGAGCAGCAGTCGGAGAGAGAGGTAACAGGTGTCTCCAACCGCAACCTCGAAAGCTGCATGCGTCGAACCGGTATAGCCTATTTTGCCAGCGGAGTCGGCCCTGGCTGAAACCCATTGGACGGTCGGATACTTCAAGACCTGGGCTCGGGCATTGGCCGCGATCATTGCTGGATCGACACCGTCCTGGGTTAGGAACCCATGCGAATGGCTGGCGAACCGATTACGCCTCAGTCCTTCGTCGATGATCAACACCTTGCGTCGGGCACGACCAAGCTGCATTGCGGCAGACAGACCGGCGTAACTTCCGCCAACGATGATGACGTCATGAATTTCATTTTCCATACATCAACTCTCCTATTCTCGCCACATCATAAGTATCATGAGGCAGCGATGTCAACTCTCACGACACATTCGATGTGACAAGATCACTGCGATGGGATATATTTGACTTTTTGCAGGAAGGATTTGCTGCATGAGACAGGACAGTCGGTTATCTCGTATGTTGCACGTGCTGATCCATATGGGTCGTCACGATGGCCCTATGACGTCCGACATGATTGCGTCCATGCTGGATGCCAACCCGGTTGTGATCCGCCGGACGATGGCGGGCTTGCGAGATCAGGGCTACGTTCGTTCCGTAAAGGGACACGGTGGCGGATGGACGCTGGCTCGACCTATTGGCGATCTCACACTCTTAGACATCTACCGTGCTGTTGGCGACCATCGCTTTTCGCTGTTGGGCCAGCCTACGATATGCCGGGATGCGTTATCGAAAAAGCAGTGAATGCGACGCTCAAAGATGTTTTCGCGGATGCGGAACGTCGCCTGATGGAAAGGTTTGCTGGAGTGACGCTCGCTGATATCGCGCAGGGTTTCCCAAATGCTGAAAACGAGGGAGTGAGCACAGGATGTAAGGCTTGACCAAGCAAGCAAAGCGACAGCGCAGCCTTGATGCAGACGTGGAGTGCATCATCTTCGCAACGCCATCTCTTCGCAAATCAGGCGGGTGGGAGGCACCCGCCTGATCCGCAAGTGCATTTTGGTGCCTACGCTGTTGGCACCGTCCTTCCATTGATAAGTATTCGGTCTCGGTGATTGCGTTTCGGTGTGGTGTTCAACCCGACCGCCCTGAAGAAATAGGAACCGTCGATCCCTTTGTTCTATAAATCATACCGGCTTTAAATTTTCAGTCCAGGCAACTACTGAGCCTCTGGGAAGGCTGGAGTGGGGCCGATCGCTGACTGGCAGTGCAACTGGTACTTCAAACGAGAAGCTGGCATATCGCCGATGAATGTCCGAGATCGAGACCGGCTCGAAGCAGCCATCGGCAGTTCCATGATGGTGCGTCTCAGTGGTGTCGCGGGACACTGTATTCCTCTGGAATGCCGCCATGGCGCTTCGTCCGGTTTCGGCGTTTCCTCTTAAACGGCTGGGATGTCAGCATTGCGTCCCATTGATCGAGCATCGATTGCGCCTCCTCCAATGCAAACTTATGATTGCGAACTACAATTAAAAGGCGCATACCGGACTTCGCTCAGCAGCTCTCCTCCGGACGTTGCTCGTAGCTTTCGTCAGGATTGCCACATGAACGTGCAAGAGATGACGACGCCTGAATGCCGGGCCATGCTCGAAGCCAACAGTATATGCCATTTGGGCTGCATAGCAGCCGGCAAACCCTATATCGTGCCACTCCAGTACATTTATCACGGTGGTATGATTTACGCTTTCTCGATGCCGGGCAAGAAGATCGAGAGCATGCGCGCCGACCCGCATGTCTGTCTGCAACTCGATCATGTGGAGACAAAACAGGAGTGGCAAAGCGTTCTGGTCGAAGGGCGTTACCAGGAGTTGCCTGATGACGAAAAATGGCATGGGGAGCATATGTATGCCTGGTCGCTTCTACAAAAGAAGAACGATTGGTGGGAACCCGGTGCATATAAACCAGCGGGAATAGAGCCTCCCAAACCTGCATCTTTGCCGGTCTTTTTCAGCGTAGAGATTGAGACCCTGTCTGGCCGCCGCGCGAGAAACGATTAGGATGATCAGATGCTTGAGCCGTCTGATCACCGTCATCAAAGTCTGCGATCGAACGACGGAAAAATCCTTACATTCAACGCTGGTTCGTCGTCGATCAAAATGGGTGTCTTTAGCCTGGAAACGGGTGCTCCAGAGAGAATCGGCAAAGGCACAATTGATTTTCAGCGAAAGTGTTTGAGCCTCCAGATCGGAGGTTCTGGAACATCCGAGATCGCGCTTGCGCATAGTGGTGAGACGCATCCCGATGCGACTGTTGACGCCGTTTTCACAAGTTTGGCCACGCATATCGACATCTCACACATCGCCGCCGTTGGCCACCGCGTGGTGCATGGCGGTGACCTGTTCCACTGTGCAGTGGCGATGGACGACTCAGCGCGGACATCAGTGGAAAGCCTGCTTCCTCAGGCTCCTCTCCACCAGCAGCACAGTCTTGAACTGATTGACGCGGTTTTGAGACTACACCCACACATGGTCCAGACGGCGTCGTTCGATACATCGTTCCACAACACCAATTCTGGGCTGGTGAGACGATACGCCCTGCCCCGTGCCCTGCATGACCAGGGCATAAAGCGTTTCGGATTTCACGGCTTATCCTATTCGTTCGTTGCTCAGGAGCTAGGCCGTATAGCTCCCGAGATTGCGCATGCAAAAGTCGTGGTCGCACATCTTGGGAGCGGCTCCAGCCTCTGCGGTATGGATGGTGGCGTGAGTCGAGATGTCAGCATGGGATTTTCGACGCTCGACGGAATACCGATGGCAACGCGCTGTGGCGCTCTGGATCCCGGCGTCTTGCTTTATTTGCTCACAGAGAAGAACCGCAGCCCGGCAGAACTTGAACATCTCTTATATCACGAAAGCGGTCTTTTGGGCGTTTCAGGCATCAGTTCGGACAGCCGCGTCCTTCTTGAAAGTGATCTCCGTGAGGCAACGGAGGCCATCGACCTGTTTGCGTTTCGCACCGCTGGTGAGACCGCACGGATCGTAAACACCTTGGGCGGAATGGACGCCTTCGTGTTCACGGCCGGATTAGGTGAGAATCAACCATCGATCAGGGCCGCCATCTCTTCGCATCTCGGCTGGCTCGGTGCACCCGCGCCGCTTTCCATGAAATTGATGTATCTCCCACGGCGGCTTGTCATAAGCGGGCCATGCCCTCCGCCTTGAAGGGGAATGAACCGCCGACCCCGCTATTATCACCGGAGCCTAACGGCCATCTTCCTCAAACAATTCGATAAAGTTCTCGCACCAATACTGAATAGGTTCGAGCCTTAGTGTGTGGGCCACCATTTACTCCACGGGATCTTATACCTGTGCGACGATTTCGTTAGTCAGAATCGACTCGACCGCCGCATAGAGATCAATCGCGGCACTAGGAGCGCGAATGGTCACGATCAGCGAGTAGCGCGCCTGCTCGTTGTATCGCTCCAAGTAAGGTTTTTCCTTCCACCAACCGCCAACTGGAAAGATACCGATGGCGTCACGCTCGGCAAGATCAGCCGCCGTTCCCCGCCAAAAATCCGAATGCAGCGATCCGCTGTCGCGGAATGTACCCAACAGCCAGCTTTCGCCGACATTGACGGGTGCACCTTCTTCCTCGTTTCGGGCAGCCTGGTTGATGCGGGCCCGGAACTCGTCGACGGATTCCGTGGCTGTTTTCATCTGGAAGCGCAACCCGTGCGAGGCGTATCTGTGACGCCTGGTCCAGCCACGCTCGCCGGGATTTGGCTCAACGAAATAAGACAGCGTGACCCGGACCTCGACAGGCTCAGCGCCTAAGGCCAGCAACTCCTCCTTTGGCCAAGGAAGCAGATGGAGTTTCATGTCCCTCGTCTTGACTGATCCACTCCCTTCCCGCTGGAATGGACGGATATCGTCCTCGATCATCAACGTCAGGTCGTTATTGGCGGAAAGCAGCGCCCGGCCGACATCAGGAACGCCGTAACCGTAACGCCGCAGAATCGCCTGCAATTGCGTTTTATTGCCATGGCAGTTCATGATGCGGGCAGCCATTGCAGGCGTCCATTCGGCAGAATGAACCAGCAAAGCACGGACAGTTTCAGGCCAAAGCCCAGGCCGGCCGACCATGATCTCTGCCGCGAGCTTCGCAGCTTGAGCGGTTGCGGAACTGGTGTCGCCAATCGTAGAAAAGTAGCGGTTTTCGGGCCGGAAGTGCGTAGTCAGAATGCGCAGATCATCGATCGGCTCGCCGGGATTGACACCGTCATGCGCGAGGTTTCCGCCCTCCATGACGACATCCGGCTTGACCGGCCACTGCCGATCCCAGCTGACAGAGGTCTTGCTCGCCGGCGACAATTCTCCAGCTGGCGCGATCGGGGCGTAGCCGGCAAAAGCTGCATCTATAACGTCAACCTTATTGGTGAAGGCCCCGATGGTGATTGCATTCCAGGCTTGCGCCGGATCGTCGAGCGGCTCGATATCATTACGAACGAGCAGATCCGCCGGACTTAGATCAACCCGTATGTTTCCTGCCGATATCAAGATCAACCGCTGCGCATCGGTCTCGAAGCAGAGCTGGTCGATCGATGATGACCAGGACGAAGCCCGTCCACGTGAAGGCGTAGTGCTGGTTATGGCAGTCGCAATGACCCGGCTTCTGTGCGGCGCCTGAATTTCGGCTCGGGCGATCGCCTCACCGGCAATCGCGCCATAGAGTTCCGGTTGGTTTTCATCGGCGTCGCCAGGCGGTAGAATTCTAACACTCTCCAGCCGATATCGTAGCTCAATAGCATCCTGAGTGGCGAGCGGATCAATCAGATCGTTATAAAGTGCGACACCGGCCATTCGCGTGCCGTGACCTTGCCAAGCGGGTGTGTCGTCGGCACCCCAGACCGGATTGACCGTATGCCAATCATCGATGGACAATGCGGGCTCGATTAGCGGATGGGTGCGACGGACCCCGCTGTCCAGAAGGCATATCGCAACATCACTGGCAGCTTCCGAGACCTGAATGCGATCAGTGAGATCGTCGGTCCACGCTCGTTGCTCGGCGCCTCCAAGACCTATGAAAAACGCCGGCGTATCTTTTGACCGACGCAACTCGGCAATGGTATCGCTGCGGGCAACGACACGATCCATGGTGACGGTGCTCGCCAGTGCCAAGACGACTTCCCGCTCAGGGAACCGGATGGCGTGCTGGCGCATCTGTATTTCCAAGGCCGCCGCTATGGCCTCAAACTTCTCACGCCTGCCTTCGCGCAACCAGATTTCCCACCATACCGCGAGGTGCTGGTCGGGCGGAAATAGCGCTGCATCGTCGGTGAAGAGAGAACGTGCCGATGCCAGCTGGGCGGTTTCGATCCTGGAAATTAGAGGCTCATTTCGAGGGCGCCCTTTGTCGGTGTCCGTCGATCGATATTGCTCAATCTTATTCAGGAAGTAGTTTTTTGCGCGCTCGGGCACAAATACCGAGGCCTTGAGAATACCGCCGTCGCCTTCCGAACCCCGGACAGCAACAACCTCCATTTTTTGTTGTCTATTCGCGAGCTGGTCGATTGCCGCCCCCTCGGAGGCAGGAAGATCGAACTCGAGATAGAATCCGCGCGTCTCGAAGGCTGTCACCACGGCCGCGGCAAGCTGTTGCTCTGCCGCCGCGATAGCTCCTCCGACTGCCAAAGCCAACGCCTCGGCGTGGGCCTGTCTATTACGTTGGGGTAGCACAGGTGGGTCGATTTTCCGGTTCGGGCGCCGGTAGGGCTCTACCGCGCCGTTATCTTTGAGCAGGAAATGCGGGCGCGTGCGAGGTCCGATTGCCATTATGGCCTGTTGCTCGCATCCATGGATTGAGCAGCATATCGGCGCTCGGCGAGCGCTTCAAGGATGCTCTCAGCTGTGACAGCGCCGGTGTTATCCAAAATGACCGACTTGGCGGCGTCGTCAGCCACGCGTGTAATATCTGCCGGCGAAAGCCCGCGTGCCGCGGTCGCAACATCCGCCCACGACAGTTCGGGTGTTGCGAAGCGATCGAGCCTGTTACGAAGGATCGCTTCGATAAGTGATACATCCGGAAGCGCGTATTCGATAACGTCGTCGAAACGACGGAGAAGCGCCCGGTCCAGCAGTTCGGGATGGTTCGTCGCAGCGACGATTAAGGCTTGGCTTTCATCCTGTTCTACGAATTGAAGGAATGAATTGAGCACACGCCGAATTTCTCCGACGTCCTGCCGGTCTCCCCTCTTCGCTCCAATTGCGTCAAACTCGTCGAAGAGATATACGCCGCGGGTCGCACTCATGGCATCGAAAACCAAGCGCAACTTCGAAGCGGTCTCGCCCATAAACTTTGTGATCAGGCCATCAAGGAGAATGGTGAACAGGGGAAGGTGCAGTTCTCCTGCCAAGGCGCTCGCCGTCATCGTCTTGCCGGCGCCTGGAGGACCGACGAGCAATATCTTGCGGCGGGGCTGCAATCCGTGGCTAAGCAGGTTTGCCTGCTGCCGCTGTTCGGCCAAAATCCGATCGAGGCGTTGGCGAAGCGGTTGGGACAGAACCATGTCTGCTAGACGAATGTCAGGGTAACGGGCGCTTAGCAGACCGGCAAGTTCACCCTTCGGCTGCACCAGTGCGATCGCTCCACCCGACCGGCGCATGCTTGGCTCTCGCGTCTTTGCAGTATCAACGAGATCTTTAACTTCCTGCGCCAGCTTACCATGTCCCTGCCGTGCCTCGTGAGCGGCCAACTGGAGAGCAGTCGACAGGAAACGGTCCTCATCGCCGGCGATGTGGCTTTTCAGAAGAGTCACAATGTGGCGAGCGGTGGTCATCGTAATTTGCCGTTTCGTTCTGATTTTGGAGTATCAGCTGCAGCGCAATTTGCAACGCAATTCCCGCATAGATAACAACCAATCCGTTACTATACCGTTCCGCACAGACTAAGCGACTGTCTAGCGGCCCATCCTCATCAGCATTTCGTCCATTCTCTGGAACAACAGGTTTTCAGGGGGATCACCTGCATCCACCCCTTCAAGCATGGCGCACAAATCAGAAAGCGTTATGACCATGATGAATTTCCCGTTCTCGCGTAGCTGAGTTTCGGCAAGTTTCGAGGCATTCTTGTCCGCGCCGTTGCGGGCAATTACGACCGCTACCGTCCTCAACCCCTTCGAAAACAGGTATTTTTCAGTGATCTGTATCTCGGACTGGGTGATCGGCTCTTTTGCGTTCTTAGCGTCGAACACAATGTAGCGTGTCGAAAAGTCGGACGCGATCATGGACCAGAAGGAGTTACTCTCGCTCTTGATCCGACCTACCAAATCCATGCGATTCAATCCATCATCGGTGCGCTGTTGCGCGGTGAGATTTAACAGCTCCCGACCAAACAAGAGCCGCACCGCCTCCTCACTCAGTAACTCAAATTCCCGCCATCCGGCTGTTCCAGGTGCACTCCGCCGCATTTTACTCGCGAGCAAACTACCTTGCCGCAATTCCGCCTCGACCCTGATAGGACCTCGGATACTATCGTCAAGGATCGTCTCCGCAATCAGCTCTTCCAGCACGTCGGCAAGCTCGTCGTTTCCCTCCGCAAGCTCACGCAGCTTGCCGATGCCCCAGATTTCAATGCTGGAACTTGGAGTTGAACCGAGCTGCGTAAGAATGTTGTCAGGGAGATCAAGCGTAAGAACGACAACGCCGCGTTCAAAATCCCTCGTGGCCAGAATTTCCTGCATATGGGAGATGGCGTCGGCGACCCGATGGCGCCAATCGCTTTGCCAACGGAACATCTTGATCTCTATCGCAGTCTCGAGGTTTGTGCCTTTCGGCTGAAATCTGAGATCGGGAACTAAACGATAGGATTCCCACTCTTCCTGTGAGGACGGGCCTTCATCCGGTTTCAACAGAACTGCCTTGCCGATTTCCTTCTGGCTCAAGATGCTTTCAACTAGCGCATCCCAATCCCGTGCGAGATTGTGGGTTTCGATCTGAAGCTCTTTCATTTGACCCATGTGACCCTCCTCGACGTCCCTCTCCATCAATGCCTGCAGGCACGATCAGTGGAACTCTGTGACCAAGTTCCAAATTATCCGGCTGCTATACTGGTCTCACAACCCTAGCTGACCCTCACACATAGAACTTAAAAGGCTGCCGCTCCTCGCCCTTCGCCGACCCCATGGTCAGAACGTCCCCAACCATCTTCGCGAAGCGGACAGTCACTGGCAAGCCATCGTTGAAGTTGCAAGAGTTGTAGTTAATTTTGGTCAGTCCCATTATGTCAGCAAGAACGTCGTCTACACTGGGCATGAGATTCTTGCTGCGCAATACGGTGATGTGAAGAGGGTTCGGAGTCTCAGGGCCGATATATGTGTCGAGCTGCGGCACGTAACCGTTAGTCCACAAGTAGGCCGTTTTATCGTCCAGGATCAGTGCGGTTCCCCGCAACACCGGGTAGTCGCCATCGCGGAAGAGCTTGGTTTCTCCGCCAGTGGTTCGGATACGAACACCCACAACGTTGGTCTCGCTCGGAGCGGCTTCCGAAAACGCCGCCCATTCCTCATCGTTAAAGTAGGTCTGCCCGTGAATGAAGAGTTCACGGGGGGGCGCACCATAATTCTCTTGATATGTCTCAAGGACCATCGAGAGGAGGTTTCTCGCAGCGTCCGGTTTCAGATGGTATTCGTAGTCGCCGGTTTTCCAAGGTCCGTTGGCCCCCCGAAACACTACGCCATCGCCTTCGTTGAGGAACATCTGTGCCGCACAACAGGAATGTCCTTCCGGATCGTTCGGAAGACTCTTGTAGACCAAACCGAGGTAACAGACACCGGGCCGACCACCAGCTAACTTCCAGGGAGGGCGCGGTTGGGTCTTGTAGTAGAGACCGGTCGCCAAGTTCCAGGCGACAGTCGCGGCATCCTGTGTTTTGCGGACCGGATATCCAGCCTTGTTGATAAAGGCCTCGGGAGCGATCGTGGTTTCACGAAGCAACTGCGTCGGCGCGATTTTGAGAAATTCGGCTTTGATGCGCCGATGAAAATCGGGAACGTCATCGAAAACCTCCTCTGCTTGGAGATCAAGCACAGATGACAACAAGGGAAGATCGGCTTTTTTCTTTTGCCGTCTGCTAAAATCGCCTTTCACCATCGGCAGACCAGTTCGCTTCGCACCTGGGCGACAGCGATCATAGACAATTTCCGGTAGCACCAAGACCCAAACGTCTACAACACGTTCGTCATTTTTGAGATGCTTTCGCACCCTTTCGACATAGAGCGTGGCAACCTTGCTCACTGCTTCGTTCAGGTTGACGATGCGGCTCGCGCGATCAATCTCAGCAAGCGGAATGGCGAGGCTGCTACAGTCCTCTGGATCGAACGTTATCCCGAACGTCTCTTCCAACCCGGGAAAGTTTGCCAAATGCAGACGGTCAGCTTTTTCACCCTTGCCTGGCAATGGAACCGCGATCATGTGCTTGAGTTTGGCTCCCCATGTTTTGAAGAACGCAATTCCCTCTGTCGTTCCAACAACGCCGACGCGAACGGGCTGCACTTTCCGGGCCTTCTCATGAGGGCCGTACAGGAAGAGTCCGTCCTTGGGGTGTGGTGTCATCTGCCCGGCGGCAAATTCGAGCTGCGGCTCATGGAAATGCGCGACACGCAACTGCTTCTCGGGAAGTCTCATTCATCAACCTCTTCGGGTTCGGGTCTGCCCAAAGTGCTCACATCAGCTTCGTCGTCATCGTCGGTCAGGGAATCTGGGAGATCCGTGCTCACCGGCGACGTGAAAAGCATTGGTGCAGCCTCAAGGACAACGAAAGAATCCTCCGCAAGTCGCAGACGTATGAATGCAGACTCCCCGGATAACATTTCGAGGAACGCCAGCATGCGGCCATACCACTGTTTGTTACGCCAGCCTTTGCAGATCGTTCGACGGAGCCGGTGCTGTTTTCTGGCATCATCCAGTGACAGGCCCTCTTCCGTGTTGTTGGCGACCGAGAACAGGACGCGCGACTTCAGCTTGAAATGGTAAAATGGCTGGAAGGATGGAATCGCCGTGACACCGTAGTTCCAGATATGACCTTTTGCCACGTTGCGAAGCATTGACCAGCGACGGCCTTCGCCTTGCCGGCCCCACGGAACGCGTTGCCGAATTGCGACTTTGTTGGAAGATGCATGAAATCCGACTGCGTTTGAGTAGTGATACTCAACCAATCCCTGATCACGACAATAGGCGAACCATGCCTTTTTGAACGCGTTGTGAACGATGTTAGAGGCGACCTGCCGGGGGACGTTCTCCTGTTTCAGACCGTGTTCCACAAAGTCGATGACTGGAAGCTCGTGTTTGAGCTTAAAACGGCCAGCCGCGGCGAATTCGCGCTCCACCTCGTCTGTCCCGGCAAAGGTGAAAAAGCCGGAACCTTGTGGAACTGCGAAGTATTCAAACCCATCGAGGGCCCGTTGGAGCAGTCCGCGCTCCACCACACCGCTGGGCTCGTAGAACCGGATCGCGTCCGGCACCTCAGTGATACGCAACCAGTTCGATGTCAGCCTTTCCGGCTCGTCCTTTAGTGGGATCGCACCGCGTCGGCGGAAGGTCTCCCAGTTGGGCTGCATCTCAAATCTGGATTTGTCGAAAGGCACATTTTGCCTTCGCAACGTCTCCAGCAAGGCGGCAAGGCCGTCACCCCATCCGCGAACGAAATCCACATAGACGGCGTCGGCCAGCCCCGGTACCTTGCGATAGGGTTGAAGCCTTAGCGGGATCAAAAAACGCTTGTCCCCTAACGCTTTTCCCAGATCGCCTGCAATCAGAATATCCTCTTGGACAGTTTCGTTAGAGAGGGAAGCGTCCCTGCAGAAAACCAGAACCTTTACGGCGCGATGTTGAAGTGCTGAGCCTATCTCCTTTCGCCACCGATCACCGGGCTCCAGTGTCAAAAGGTCTGTAAATACCTTGTAGCCTTCTGCCTCGAGCTTTGGCGCCAGCCAGAGGGCAAACTCGTCATCGTGCGGAGAAGCCTTGCTGAAGAAAATTACATCGCGCGGTCGAGCACTTTCCGCAACGCGTTCGGTCAAAGGGCTTTTCGGCTGCCCGGCCGTCCCTTCCAACAGATCTGCAAGCGGCTGAGGCATCGACCGTGGTCGAGCGTGATACTTGTCGAGTGCGGAGGTCAGGATGGTCTCAATCACCGGCGCGCTCTGCATCCAGAGTTTTTCGTGAGCTTTCACGAGGTCGGGATTCTGACGCAATAATGCGACGAGATCATCGATACCGAAGATGTCAGCCTCACCTCGGAGCGACGGACCGATTACCTCGCGTAGCGCCGTCTTGTTTGCAGGCGTCAGCGGTTGTGACGTGGCGAGAATGTAACGCTCTGCCTCCAAGCGATCGATCGTGGCCCTCTCCTTGACCATCGCACGCTTCAAATCCGAAAATTTTGAAGCGTGATAATGTTTGGCTTGGAGGATGGTCTTGCCGGACGCGTCGATGTTGCGGCCATCGATCCCGCCGTCTGGCCCGGCAGCAAAAGCCTCGAAGCGTAAACCGATAGCGCGCCCGACAAGGTCTCTAACCAAGTTCTCGAAATCGCCGTGGGAGAGATTCGCAAAATTATAGATCATTGCCACAGCATAAGAGGCTACGCTGCCGGCTGGTCAAGTCTAACCTGATGATTTACCCAGAGTTGTTTTCCAGCTTGAAATTAAGACCGAATATCCGCGACGATCCCTACACTTCATTGAATTCAAAGTTCGGTGCTCAGAATGTCAAAACGAACGAAGAATTCCTTTGGTGCCGTCCCCACTTGGAAATCTTCACCAAGGATCTCCGGGATAGGAATGAAAATACGACCTTTGGTGATAAGTGTGGTCGTCGGAAACATTGCTCCGCCGGTTTTCGATTTCTGAATCTGACCTTTCAACTCTATGTCGTAATATAGGCTCAACGTCTCCGTCTCTTCCGTAAAAATGTAGACGACGCGGTGGCCACCCCAAATGATCCGAGTCGTGTGTGGCCGGTTGAAAAACTCGGCTTCGCTCTTCATGAGCTTTTCGGACACACCGAGAAACATGGTGAAGTTGTTCAGCAGAGGATAGTGGGCGTTCGTCGTCAGGATCTTCATCTCCGAGACGACATTGTCGCGCACGATCGGGGGGCTGGCGTTGAACCCCTCGCCTGCCGGTGAGGGATTGGGGGCTGCATCGAGCACGGGTGAATCGACAATTCCCGGCAGCTCGGTTTCGATCCGTCCAACCTGCTCTGCCGAGACCCGCTGGGTTTGAGGCCGCGTCTTGGACCGAGCCACATTCAGGACCTTCGCGAAACTCGACTCCCCCGAAAGGTAATCGCCGAGGATGCCCTCGATATCTCCGCGGTCTGCCTCCTCGTAACGATAAAGCTCCTTACTTTTCAGCAGCAACCTGCGCAGCGCATCGACGCCGCCTTTGGTCGAGCTCGGGACATATTGCTGCACTGATGGATAGATTGCGACCCGGACATAATCTTTCATGAACTGCGAAAACAGCGTGTAAGCCGTTTCGTAAACACCAAGCAACGGTACGATCGACGGGCTTGATCGCGCGATCGAGATTTTCAGCTGCTCGCCGACCTTTTCGGGCAGCACTGTAACGCTATGAGAGATATCGGCGAATTGAACTTCGACTTCGGGGATAAGATAATCGTCCCGAAGAATCGAGGCGATCCTCAACAGCACCGAAGCCTCTGCGAACGCGAGATCGCTCGCCGCGTAGATCTTGAGGATCTGCGCAGACGTCGGAACTTGCGACACCTTCAATATTTCCATCACATAGTGCAGTTGCACGCGTCGCCGGGGATTGTTCTGGGAGATTTGCAGTATGCTGCAACTCTCATTGGCAAACGTATTGATAACCTGTCCGGTTGTCCCGGTGTAATAGAGATATTGGTGTTGCCCGATCGTCTCCCTCAGCTTTCCTAGCGCGACACTGTCTTGCCCGGGATGGACTGAAATTGTGATGTTTTCGGCGAGATCGTAACGATTGTGGGCGACCAGCCACCCGAGAAAAGCATTGCTGCGATCGGCTATAGCAAGAGGGGCAATGGTCTCAGACGCTGCTTCTTCAGCGAAGTTGATGAGGCGATTGACCTGCTCGATACTATCACGGCTGAGCGCTTCGCGACCTGCCGTCGGATGGAGGAAACCGAGGTTGGCGTAGCCGCCGAATTGATAATGGCCGCTAGCCGGAACTGGCGCCAAGCCGAAGAACGACCTCAGGCCCATCAACTGACCGCCGCTTTGCAGCAGCGCCATTGAGCCCTGGATTTCTGTTGCCTCGATCTTTACATTGTCGACCAGTACCAGAACCTGGGAATTGGAATCGACATGAACACTGAAATCAGCTGACAGCGTTCCGTCGTCCAGCGCCTTCGTCCCGAGCTTTGAAAAACTGCGGCCCTGCTGGTATAGCTCTTCAATCTTTTCTCCGCTGATGAGCTGGTCATTGATGTAGACCGGAACCGGCAACATCCGCACATAGGGCTTGAGATAGTCGCTTGCTTGCGAAAGCGTGATCGTGCTGCGATCGTCCAGCGTTGCCGTGACCGTCGTGCCGAAATCGCGTTCGGTCGCGACAATATCAAAAGTGATGCATTCTTCCCCGATCTTCAGCGTCTCGAGGTCAGCGACACTACGCAAAACCTTATCCTGGTCGAATGCCCGAGTTTCGACGACCAACCGGCTGCAAACGCCAAAGTTCGCCATCGCGCCGATCCCGAAAGTACCGACCACACCGGCCTTACGGGCGTGATCGGACCGCTTTCCGCTTGATCCAGCCTTCCAGAAGTTCTCCCGTAGGGTCTCTTCCGACATACCGATGCCGTTGTCGACGATCGAAATGGATCGATCGGTGAGAGTTACTCGGATCTCGCCGCCGTCGGAGAGGGTTCCATCCATCGCAAATCTCTGGCGAACCGCGTCATAGGCGTTCTGAAGGTTCTCCCGCAGCATCGCCAGGGGAGAGTCATAGATTTCATTCGCCAAAATTGCCAAAACACGCGACGTATCTACCTGGAAGACGATCCCACTCATTTCGCGATCTTCCTCTTCAAACGGGTTTTGATTTCCTGCAGACTGGCATCAGTCTGGCCGATGACGATTTCGAGATCGAGAAAGCGACGGGCGTCACTTGCCTCACCGCTTTCAATGATTGCCGTTCCGAGTATGACAGCCTCAACAAGGTTATGAGGATTGCTCAAACCGCGCATTGTCAGGGCGTCATCGCCGAGTTCCGCCAGGGCTCCAACGAAAAACCGGCGTGCCATTGGTTCCGCCGCTGCACCGTCCAACGCCTCAATCACTTCCAGCCATTTCTTCTGGCCAAAAAGATCCGATACACGTTCGAGCGTGAGTTGAATATCAAGAGAAGGCGATCGGTGTTGAATCGGTGGGCTTAGATCGAACTCGATGTAAGATTTGCTGGTATCGATGAATTGGCCAGGTCCCCAGGTCGGAAGGTTCTGAAGTTGATTGACCATCTGACGCATATGAACCCGTCCGGCCAATCTGTCGTTATCGACCTCTACGACATTGTAGCCTCGCGGGATGCCAGGACTGAGGTTGGTTGGTCCTGCGCACAGCGTACCGGCAGCAACGACCGTCATCTTGCGGGGATCGTCACCCAGCCTGTTCTTTTGTTCGAAGCAGTCCGACCGATGGCGATGACCGTGAAACCCGATTGTGACGCCGGCGTCGATCAGCAGTTGAATGAAACCGGCGTCGAGGAAGTCTTCGTGACCGACGCCCCCGGCTATATCGTGATGCCAACTCGCCCCAAGGCACCAACCTGCGCGTGAGGGACTTCGAAGCGCTCGGCAAGCGGCGGCAAGAGCAGCCGGTTGAATGGTCCCGACGCGGTTCATTGGGTCATTTCTATGGCAACTATTAAGTGCAACGAGGCAAAATCTCAGGTCGGCAAAATCGAAAACGTCGAACTGTTCCGCCGGGTCGAGAGAATAAGTGCGCTCTCCCTTGTAGAAGCGGTCATAAAGGCGTGCGAACTGGTGGAGGCGATTGTTGTAGACGCTCTGGTCGTCGACGCGAAAGAATTGCAGTTTCGACCATGACCATCTCAAAGACGAATTGGCCGAGAACAGTTCTTTGACGAGATCACCTTTGTCCTTTGCCGCTTTGGGTATTGCCAGATAGCTTCCCGACTGAACCACGGCCGAATAGTCGACATCGTGATTTCCGGGCAAAATCACCACGCGATCACGCTTGCCCTCGAAGAAGCGATCACAAAGTCCGACGAGAAACTCGTGTGCCTGATCGTATTGGCGTTCGAGTTCATCGGCTGCGTTTGTAGCGCCTGGCCCCATCCCATAGACCAGATCGCCGCTGACGACGCAAAGGTCGGGGAAAGGAATATGCGGCTCGTTGCGTGAATATCGCTTAAAATCACTGTCCAGCGTGTCGAGTAGCCACTCCGGAGGGATTTCGTCTTGAAGGTTCTGATGAAGGTCGGAAATATGCAGAACTGAAAACATGTTTCCCCCAAAATAGAATCCTGTTGTATGCACGAACCGTATAGCGGCCCTCAGCAATTACAACATTTAGTTTAGCGGCTGCTTTTTCACGCAAACCGACAAAGGCGCCGATCAACCGGAATGGTTTGGGCCCGAGGTTGATCGCCGCGAGGTGGGTACCAGTGGTGACACTGGCCTGGCGCAGGATGGAAGCGGAGAACAACCGGCCGAGCCACGGCGCGTACTGAAGGACGGAAAGCTCGTTCCAGGCATCGAGGGTGACGATCGCCCGCAACACCGCCGGCAAGTCCTGGGTCTGTCTTAACACACCCCGCCAATCGTCCAACCGTGCGTCCTCGTCCCAGTCGAGATCATAGACCAGCGGATCTCTTTCCACCGCGCCGGCGCGACCGGGCCGTGTTGCGTTCTCGATTGCGGCCACCGACCGGGCGAGCACCGCATCGATAGCGGCATAGTCGACGCCGGGGAGATTTTCGACGTCGTCACCATTCTCCCCCTCCCCTTCCGGATCGATGGCGTCCGCGGCGTTTACGCCGGTCGTTCCCGCCTCGTCCGTGCCGACCGCGGCGATCTCCGAGGTCTCCGAGGTCTGGTGCAGCGTCCGCAACCCGTCGACCGACAAGGCCCAAGTCGGTGGATGGCCAGAGATCCGCCGGCGGGTGCGCAGCACGTCACGGGCGATGGTCAGCTCATGGGTGGGTGTGCGAATATCGCGCGTGGCGCGTCGTGGAGGACGAGGTCTTCGAGGTGGACCAATTCGCCGTCGAGCCAGAGGGAGGCACACGCATCGGCGAAATGGGAGCGTTCTAGGAAGCCCGGGCTGACGGGCGATGCGCTGGTCGATTCGGGCCAGAACGACCCCGGCATAAAAGGCCGGCCGCATCACCCGATTCTACTCGATCTCGACAGACTGACGTCTCGATAAGTTATTGATTTTACGGTTAATAATTGTATAATGAAAGCTATATAGGGCTTAAGATTCACCACATGGTATCGTCTAGAGTTACGCCTATAACCATCGATAAGTACCTCTTATCGAGTCTTATGCGTACGTTCTGATTGTACGCTTTTATATCCCATGATATAGTCGCTCCCATCACGAACTCGGAGGTCGCCATGCCCCAGACCAGCTACAAAATCAGTGAGGCTCGCAAGAACTTTGCAGAAGTCCTCGATCGTGCCAATCAGGGCGAGGAAATTGTCATTATGCGCGGCAACGAGGTCTATGCCCGGATTGGACCCGCTATCGATGGCAACAAGCGTCCTTTTGGCCTTTTGCGCCATCGTGGCCTTCCCGACGACCTGTTCGATACTATTGACGCCGAGCAGGCTGCGATCGATGCGGGCGACAGGAACGACGAGACCGGTGTCTGGCAAGACAAGCCTGGCGAAACTGGGCAATGAAGGTTCTGCTCGATAGTCATGCGATCTATTGGTGGGCAATCGGTAGCGAAAGGCTTTCTGCGCGAGCACGCGCACTGATCGAGGACAAGACGAATGTCGTTCTGGTCAGTGCCGTTTCGTTCTATGAGCTGGATAACAAGATGCGGCTGAACAAGCTCGACCTGAAGCCACAGGAGTTGCGAGCAGCCGTGACAGCCAGTGGCCTGCAAACTCTTGCCATAACGGATCTGCACGCCGAGCTTGCTGCAAGCTTTGACTGGGACCATCGAGACCCCTGGGATCGCATTCTTGCAGCACAGACGAGACTGGAACATTGCGTGCTGATCTCAACCGATGTTGTGTTCGACACAGTGCTGAATGAGCGGATCTGGTGAGGCAGGGATGAAAGTGTTTGTCGAGATAGCAGAGGCGGCTGAACGGCTTGAGGATCTGATTGAGCTAGCGCTTCTTGGTGATGAGATCGTTATCTGTAGAGACGGGACGCCGACTGCCTCCTTGGCTCCGATCGATGAAAAAGAAAAGGCGATGGACCGGTTTATGGCTCTTGCAGCTGAAGGGGTCACATCCAACCACGACGACTTTTATGATGAGCATGGATTGCCGATATGAGTGGTCTTGATCGCCGCTTGCGTGAGCTCGACACGATTGCAGCGGTCCTGCCGCTCGAACGCCGGGATGAACTTGCGGAGCTTTTGACCGATCAAGATATCGAAACGCTTCGACATCTGGTCAACGAGGGGATGGGTGCCAACACGCTACGCGCGTTGACATCAGACCTTGCCTATCTGCAGGCCTGGTCCATTGCAGCAACCGGAGCCTCCCTCCCCTGGCCGGCACCTGAAGCTCTCCTGCTCAAATTCGTTGCCCATCATTTGTGGGATCCCGAAAAGCGTATCAGTGATCTGGGTCACGGCATGCCACAGAACGTTGACCGGCTCTTGCGGGACCAGGGGTTTCTCAAATCCATTGGTCCCCACGCGCCCGACACAGTGAGGCGCAGGCTTGCCTCGTGGTCGACGCTGACGAAATGGCGCGGCCAGCAGGGAGCGTTTACCTCACCTGCTCTCAAGCAGGCGATACGCCTGGCTGTCCGCGCCACCCCTCGTCCGCGAAAACGCAAAAGCGCCAAGGCTGTGACCGGTGACATCCTGGCAAAGCTCCTTGCGACCTGTAGCACCGATAGCCTGCGAGACGTCCGTGACCGGGCAATTTTGATGGTGGCGTTTGCCTCCGGTGGTCGTCGACGCAGCGAAATCGCTGGGCTGCGCAGGGAGCAATTGACCATCGAGGCGCCGATTGGGGTTGAAAACGCCCCTCCCCTCTCCTCGCTCTCCATTCACCTCGGGCGGACAAAGACGTCCGGAAGTGAAAACGACGACGTTGTTTATCTAACGGGGCGGCCCGTCGATGCATTGAATGCGTGGATGACGGCCGCGCGCATCGATAGCGGAAGCATTTTCCGCAAGATCGATCGCTGGGGAAATCTGTCCAAACATGCGCTGGAACCGGGCGCCATCAACGCGATCCTGAAACAACGTGTGGTTATGGCCGGGCTGGAGCCGGGGGAATTTTCTGCCCACGGGTTGCGATCCGGATATCTGACAGAGGCTGCGAACCGTGGCATTCCGCTGCCCGAGGCTATGGAGCAATCACGCCACCGCTCGGTTCAGCAGGCATCCAGCTATTATAACAATGCCACACGGCGCAGCGGTCGTGCGGCCAGAATGCTGTGATGGAAAGGCTCGGAATTTAGTCCATGGCAATCTTGTTCAAAACGACGATCACTGAAGACCAGGCATTTGCAAAAATCGAGGCAGCGCTGAACACCGGCCGCGAATACGACGGCTATTTTAGTGTCGCGGACGATGATGGCGAGACGCCTTTGTCGTGGGGTCCCTCAATGAGCGGTGAAGAATTTCTCGCAAACGTCCGAGAAATGCTGGAAGTGACGTGGAAAGCAGCCCGGTTTTGGGTTGTCTATGACCGTCGAGAGGATCGTGGAGATCCTGACGCCATCGCGATGCGCAATGCGGCATTTCGGATCACCCGCGGTTATAACGGCGTCATCGTCGCTTCGTTAAGCCTCCTGGAACGGAAAGACGCTCTCCAAGATCTCGAACTGATTTTCGTCTGTTTCAAAGAAGATTTCCAACGTCGCAACTTTAGAATTCGTTTTGAGAACAAACCCATTACATCTCCATGAGGCCGGGTCAGCTTTGCGCCAATAGCGGACGTTGCACTATGGCATAGCATGACCTACCTCAAACCGAAATCAATCGGAGAACCGAATGCTGATTTTGCCGGAAAGCCTCCTATCGCTTCTTGAGAAGGCGGATGAGATGGACCGACCTCAGAAGCCGATTTCCCCGCAGGACATTGAAGAATTCGAACGAGCGCAAAACGTTCTTTTGCCTGATTCTCTAAAGTTCTTCTGGGGAAGGTACGGTTCAAGGGCGCTCGGCAACAGGACTATCTTTGGGTTCAAAACAAGGGTGGAATTTCCAAACGGCAAGAAGAAGAAGGCGGATGTTGGTTTCATTGCGAGCCCTGCTAAAATGAACGAGGCAAGGCAACGTTATATCGATCCGCTTTACAATAACTCAGGGGTGAGGCTTCCTGAGCGGCTTTATCCTCTGACATTCGATGACGGTTACGGACATTGCCTGATCGATCTCAACGAAAACACCTATGGTCGAATTCTCTACCTTAAGATTAAGGCTGAAACTTTTGGCTCTGCAGGATACGGTTGGGATCAGGTAGGTTTCGTGGCCGATACCTTTGAACAGTTTGTCGCAGGCCTGACGCCGGATTATCTTTGAACACGCTTGTCAGCTTTGGGCCAAATGCAGCCTTGGCGGCAATGCGCCATCATCGCATAATTGGAGGAATGCCTATTCTAGGGCATATGGCTTACGTCTGCCGAGCAGAAATGCTTAATACCAGGAATGACAGACCCTACGCCCGAACAAATCGAAAAACTTGCTACCGCCTTTGAGCGCTTTACCCGTCGTTTCAAGGTCGCGGAGGCAGCTGCAGTCATGCAAAACTCGCTCAACCCCCTCGACATTCAGGCGCTTCTTTTTATCGATGAGCATCCCGCGTGTAACCTGGGGGATGTTGCCCGGCACCTTCAGGTCGCTCTGACGACAATGTCGTCTTCGGCCGACCGGCTGGTCCGTCGGGA
>NZ_JXQV01000025.1 GCF_000834635.1 Agrobacterium tumefaciens | reverse complement strand
CCGTCTTCTGCGTGTTCACCGGCCTCGTTTTCCACAGCGGCACGGTTGCCGTTCCTGGCTGGCCGGATGCGGCTCTCGGCTGGATCAACACACTCAACGGCATCATGATGATGAAGAACATCACGCTGGCTGGCGCTTACATCCTGCTCGCAACATCAGGTGCTGGCGCCTATTCGCTGGACGCCCGCCGTGGCGGAGCAGTCGCGCACGCCTGATTGCATCAGGTGCAAATCAAAAGGCCGCTGGAGAAATCCAGCGGCCTTTTTTCATTCAGTAGAGATTTGCTAGAGCGCAGATTGGACGCGCGCGATGATGTCCGCCACCACGGCATCGCCCTCATGCTCGGCTTTCCGTGCCCGCACGAAGCAAGCCTCCGAGCGCAAGATAATGCCGTCGGTCAGAATTTTCAGATGGTTTGCTTTCAGCGTCGAGCCGGTGGAGGTGATATCGACGATGATATCCGCCTGCCCTGCCGCCGGTGCACCTTCCGTCGCGCCCAGGCTTTCCACGATCCGGTAAAGCTGGATGCCGTGCTGGCGTGAGAAGAACTGCTGCGTCAGGCGCCAGTATTTGGTGGCAATGGCGAGACGGCGGCCATGGCGAGCGCGGAATTCGGAGGCGACATCGCCCAGATCCGCCATGCTGTCAACATCAAGCCAGATCTCTGGCACGGCAACGACGACATCGGCATGGCCAAAGCCGAGGCGGGCGCAGAATTCCACACGCTTTTCAACGTCGCTCAAGTCTTCGCGAACCAGGTCTTCGCCGGTCACGCCGAAATCCACCGCGCCGTTGCCGATCTCGCGCGCGATTTCCGACGCTGAGAGATAGGCAATCTCGATATCGTCCCGGCCTTCGACGCGACCGCGATAGGAGCGGTCATTGCCGATGGCGACAATTTTCAAGCCTGCGCGTTCCAGAATGGCCGAGGAATCATCCTTCATCCGCCCCTTGGAGGGCAAGGCAATGGTGATGGTCATGGTCTGGCCCTCACGGCTTCGATACGGTCCAGCCAGAGCGAGAAGCCGACCGCCGGGATTTTGTCTTTTGCGCCGAGAAGCGTCATCAACCGGTCAAACCGGCCACCGCCCGCCAGCACGGCTGTTTCGCCCTTCACGCTGACCTCAAACACAAGGCCGGTATAGTAATCGAGCGGTCGCCCGAAGGCTGCGCCATAGGTGATCGTATCGAGATCAATACCGCCATTGGCAAGTGCTGCGACACGCGCATCGAAGGCAGAAAGAGCTGCTTCCAGCTTCAGCTTCGCCTTATCGGCAAACTCGGACAGGGTCTTCGAGGCCTGTGAGAGCGGTGCCTGAAGGCTCAGGAACTGCTTCAAGAGCTCGAAACTCTCATCCGGCAGGCGCGTGGCGGCGAGCGCCAGCTTTTCGCGCAGGCGACGGGCGATTTCCTGCGGGGCACGGCTGGCATTGGTGGAATAGCCGGTGTCCTGCATGACGGTGTCGATATAATCCACCAGCACCTTTTCATCGCCTGTAGCCAGCAGACCGGCAACGCGGGCATCGAGCCCCGTCATCGGCTTGGGGCTGACCAGACTTTCCAGCAGGGTTTCCAGCTGTGCGGTGTTGCCAAAGGTCTGCACCAGCCGCTTTTGCCAGCCTGTGGGCAAGCCGAGGGCTGCGATAACAGCCTCAAACATCTGCTGATCGCCCAGCGTGACAACAAGCGGACGACCCGGCAAAAGCCGTTTCAAAATGGCTGCAGCATCATTGATCGTGCGGGCGTCGGCGGCGGCGATATCCTTGTCGCCCAGATCCTCGATACCGGCCTGATAGAACTCGTTTGCCCCATCACGGCGCTGGCGAAAAACCTCGCCGAGATAGGAGTAACGCTTGGGCGTTCCGGTCGCGGTTTCGATGTGGCGCAGACAGACGGGAATGGTAAATTCCGGGCGCAGGCACAGGCTTGTCCCCGTTTCGCTCTCCGTCATGAAAATTCGGCGGCGCAGGTCTTCCCCGGCCATATCGAGAAACGGCTCGGCGGGCTGGATGACAGGCGTGTTCACCCGCGCCGTCTTGCGGGCCGCAAATTCATCGAGAAGCTCTGCGGAGAAATCCGGCATGTCGATCATCGGCATGGTTCAGCCCGCCCAGCGCCGGTCTTCGGCCTGAGCCGCCAGCATGTCCTTGACCTTGGCAACCAGTTCCGCTTCCGGCACGGTTTCCTGTGCCACGCGGGCCTCGCGCCACGTGGCGTTGTCCTCGATCTCTCCAGACAGGCGCTTGCCCTCGATGAGGTCCTTGATCTGCACCATACCGGCGGCACGCTCGTCGCTGCCCTGAATAATGGCCAGCGGTGCGTCCATTCTGTCGGCATATTTCAGCTGGTTGCCGAATTTCTTCCAGTTGCCCTGATACATTTCCGCGCGAATGCCTTCATCGCGCAGCGCCTTCGTGAAGCGCTGGTAACGGCCAAGGCTCTCCACATCGCCATCCATGACGGTGATAAGAACGGGGGCCAGTGGCTTGGTCTGGCCCAGCTTGCCAAGGTTCTTCAACGCCGTCATCAGGCGAGAAACGCCGATGGAAAAGCCCGTTGCCGGGACCGGCTGGCCCATGAAGCGCGATACCAGACCATCGTAACGGCCACCGCCGCCAACAGAACCGAAGACGACCTTCTCGCCCTTCTCGTTGGTTACGTCGAAGGTGAGTTCGGCTTCGTAAACCGGGCCGGTATAGTATTCGAGGCCACGCACGACGGAGGGATCGATCTTGATGCGGTCAGCATCATAACCAGCACCGGAAACCAGGGCACCAATCACGTTCAGCTCTTCAACGCCTTCTGTGCCCTTGGATGTTCCAGCAACGAGGTTTGCTAGATCCTCAGCGCTTGCCGCGTAGTCTTTGATCCCGACAAAGAACAGAACCTTTTCGATCTGCGCTTCATCCAGGCCCGCACCCTTGGTGAAATCACCGGACTCATCCTTGCGACCGGGACCCAGCAGCAGCTTCACGCCCTCAACACCAAACTTGTCGAGCTTATCGATCGCCCGAAGCACGTTCAGACGTCGGCCTGCATTTTCCTCACCGCCAAGTCCAATGGCTTCCATCACGCCATCCAGAACCTTGCGGTTGTTGACGCGGATCACGTAATCGCCGCGCTTGATGCCGAGAGCTTCCAGCGTTTCGGCCATCATCATGCACATTTCGGCATCGGCCTGAACGCCGAAGGCACCGATCGTATCGGCATCGAACTGCATGAACTGGCGGAAGCGGCCGGGGCCGGGCTTTTCGTTGCGGAAAACATAGCCAGCGCGGTAGGTGCGGAACGGCAGCTGTATTTCGTTGAAGTTTTCAGCGACATGGCGGGCAAGCGGCGCTGTGAGATCATAGCGCAGGCTCATCCACTGGTCGTCATCATCGGTCAGCGAGAACACGCCTTCATTGGGGCGGTCGCTATCAGGCAGGAACTTGCCAAGCGCATCGGTATATTCAAACAGCGGCGTTTCGATGGGGTCGAAGCCGTAGAGTTCATAGACCCCACGAATTTTCTCGATCATCTCATTGGTGGCATGGATATCGGCAGCCGAGCGATCCGTGAAGCCGCGCGGCAGGCGGGCTTTCAGTTTCTGAGGCTTTTTTGCTTTTTCGCTCATGATGCCGGTCCAATTGTCTCTTGAAATCAAGCCGGTCTATTAGAGGATGAAGCCCTGTGCGGCAAGGCGCGGCGGCGCAGTTTTACTGGCGTGAGGACGGAAATCATGCTAGGTGGGATACACGCATCCCACTCTGTCGCCGGGAGAAGAGACCATGAGCAAACAAACCGCCATCCGACTGCCCGATGAAACCTATGAGCGCCTCAAAGCTCTATCCGAGCGCACCGGCCGCACATCCGCCTATTATATCCGCGAGGCCATCGAAAAGCATATCGAGGATATGGAGGATTTGTATCTGGCTGAAGAGGCGACGCGGCGCATTCAGCGTGGTGAATCGAAAGTCGTAAGCGCTGAGGAGTTCTGGCGTGATCTGGACAATTGAGTACCACACTCTCGTCCAGAAACAGATCAAGAAGCTTGATCCGCAAACACGCGACCGCATCCGCTCTTTCCTTCATGAGAGACTGGCGCAACTCGATAATCCACGCAAGATCGGCGAAGCCCTGCAAGGCTCCGAACTCGGCAATTACTGGCGCTACCGAACCGGCGATTATCGCATCCTATGCGACATCCAGGACAACAGGTTGGTCGTTCTCGTCATTGAAATCGGCCATCGCCGGGAAGTCTATCGCTGAAACATGATCCTCGAAGCCCTCCATTACGCTGCGACCTATTACAAGACGCCCGCTGAATTCCGACCTCATGTTCGTTATTCCGTCAATCTCTGGGCGCGGGCCAATCGCTGCCAAAAGGCATGGGCAGAGCATGAGGAGAACAGCAAGCGCTTCATCCTCTCCACCGCAGCCAAGCTGAAGCAGAGACGCACCGCCGTCGTGCTGGGTTCCGGCCTGTTGCGGGATGTCCCGCTGCAACAGTTGGCAGCGGCATTCGATACCGTGGTTCTGGTCGATCTGGTGCATCTGGCCAGCCTCCGCGCCAGGCTTTACACGCGCCACAGCCGAACCGTAGTCCTGAACCACCGCGATCTTTCAGGCTATGCCGATCTGCAAGCGGGGAAACCGGCAGAACCTTTAGCCTTCCTGCGGCTGGTGCCCTATCTCGATCTCGTCATCTCCGCCAACCTTCTGTCGCAGATCGGCACCGGCGTTCGCAATCGGCTGGAAAAACACCCCGATCATGCAATGCCTGCGGATACTTTACCGCAACTCATTCAAGCGCATCTGGATGGTCTGTCGGGCCTTCCCTGCAAGGCATGTCTCATCACCGATACCGCGTTTGAGGTCATCGACAGAAACGGCAGCGTCCGCCAGCAGGAGGATTTGCTGCATGGCGTTGCGGTTCCCAAAATCATGCGCGGATGGGACTGGCCGGTGGTGCCCTTTGGCGAAGAGAGCCGGGATTACCAGATCATTCACAAGGTTGTCGCCAGCGAGCTGACCTGACAGCCATTGTACTGACGTTTTTCCGTCGCTACATCTATGTCATGCGTCCTGTCTTTCACATGCTGATGTTTCTGGCCTGGCTGCTCTACGGGGCGATGCCGGCGCAGGCGGCGTTTGGGCTTTCAGTCCCGACGAGCGACGCAACTAGGCAGATGTCTCACGCACAGCATGCAGACCACGCCGCTTCGGAAAGTGAAGCTCACCACGCCGGAAAAGGCGATCCCTGCCCGCACCGTGGAAGCATGAGCCATGCGCCTTTTTGTGCGTCCTGCATCGTGTTGATACCGCAGTTCCGTTTTGCACAAATGGAACGATTGCTGCATGCGCACCCGAAGCACCATGTGCTGCACGCCTTCATCGGCACCGTTCCCGCACCGCCATTACCCCCTCCCCGCGCCTGACCGACACGTGACTATCAACGTACAATTCCGTCAGACACAGGAAGGATAATCCATGTCCATGAGAACCATTTCACTGGCCGCAATGTTTATCGCTGCCGTTTCCCTGCCTGCCCTTGCGCAGGAAGCCGGTGGCCATGCGGGCCACGACATGTCCGCGAAAACGACGTCCAAGAATGCTTCAACTGAGGCTTTCAAGGAGGTCAGCAACAAGATGCATGAAGATATGTCGGTAAATTACACCGGCAACGCCGATGTCGATTTCGTGCGCGGCATGATCCCACATCACCAGGGCGCCATCGATATGGCAAGGGTGCAGTTGCAGTATGGCAAGGACCCTGAAATCCGCAAGCTTGCCGAAGAGGTGATCAAAGCGCAGGAGGCCGAGATTGCCTCCATGAAAGCGTGGCTGGTATCCAAAGGGTACTAACCGCTCAGGTGGAGAAGCGGCCTAAGGCTGCTTCTCCACAGTAACAGTATAATTCGCGCCCAGTCCGCGGCGCGATGAACTGAGAACGAGGATGGGACGGATGAGCCAGTCCGTATCGGCCTTGGGGGTCAGCACCGCCTCGTTCTTGCCAGCATCGCTGAAGAAGATTGCATCATCTTCCGGCTTGGCAAAATCGAAGATTGCCATGACAACATATTCGCTGCGGCTGGCCAGTGTGACCTTGAGGGTCTCTCCAGCCTTGACCTTGATGCGATAGACATCGCCTTTGCCCTGCCGCGTCCAGCCATTCAGCACCAACGGGCCGGTTGCGGGCATGGCCGCTGTTTTAAGGGCCTCTCCATCGTCAAGCCAGATGCCATCTACATTGCGCGGCTCGGCATGAGCGGAAGCTGCAGATGTGACTGCCAGCACAGCAGCGAAAAACATAGGTGCAAATCTGGTCACGGGCGTACAAACTCCAGCCTTTGCGCTTCAATGCGCGGGCGGCAATGGCAACCTTCAATATGGTCATTGACCATGCCCATGGCCTGCATGAACGCGTAAACGGTGGTGGGGCCGACAAATGTCCAGCCGCGCTTTTTCAGGTCTTTAGATAACCTTGTGGATGCGGGCGTGATCGGATTGGCCCGCAGGGTGGCGTAATCAAAAACGTCAGGGCGCTCATGTGGCTGAGGCTCATAGCTCCAGAAAAAACGGGCAAGGGAACCGAATTCATCTCGCATTTCGATTGCGCGGCGGGCGTTGTTGATGGTCGAGACGATCTTGCCGCGATGGCGGATGATGCCTGCATCTGCGACGCAGCGCTCGATATCCGCGTCCTGAAATTGCGCGACCTTCTCGAAATCGAACCCGCAGAAAGCGGCACGAAACGCCTCGCGCTTCCGCAAAACCGTCAGCCAGGAAAGCCCGGACTGAAAGCCTTCCAGACATATTTTTTCAAACAGCCTGATATCGTCTTTGACGGGACGGCCCCATTCCTCGTCGTGATAGTGCGCATAATCGGCCAATCCCTGCTGCCAGAAGCAGCGAATCTTGCCGTCTTCACCCGTCAAAAGCCCGGTTTCACTCATGGCGCTGCTGCCCTTCTTGTCGTGTGCCGGTGATTACCATTGATTCACTCTGTTTCAAAACCGCCCGCTAACCTTATTAAAAGCTTTCGACGAAATCGCGGCTTTTCATCAACTGCCATTTACCATTCGCTGTCGCCGAAGTGCGAACGTGACGATTATCTTCCGGTGCCATGTAGAGAGTCCACCCGATGTCGATGAAATCTGTTCTTTTGGCGCTGAGCCTCAGCTGCGCCATCACCATGCCAGCTCTTGCCAATGACCGTTACCGAGAGCGCCCGCCAGTGGTCGTAAGCCCTGACCTGACAGCCCCTTGGGTCATGCAGCTTGGTGGCGCAAAGGTCCGTCCCGTCGTTTATCCGCAGCAGCCTGCGCGTCCATCGCTGTTTCAGCGCCAGACCGTTCAGCCCCGCCCACAGGCTGTGGCGGCACGCCCCAACGCACCGCGCCTTCAGATCGCGCCGCAGTTCTTGCCGCAAATGGTGCAGTATCAGGGCAAGGAAGCAGCCGGCACGATCGTCATCGATACGCCAAACCGCTTTCTCTATCTTGTCATGGCCGATGGCAAGGCGCGGCGCTATGGCGTTGGCGTCGGCAAGCCTGGCTTCGAATGGGCCGGTACGCACAAGATTACGCGCAAGAATGAATGGCCAAGCTGGACGCCGCCGCAGGAGATGATTACCCGCGAAGCCGCCAAGGGTCATTATTTGCCAGCCTTCATGGAAGGCGGGCCGCAAAACCCCATGGGTGCACGCGCCATGTATCTGGGCTCCACGCTTTATCGCATCCACGGCACCAACCAGCCATGGACGATTGGCAGCAACAACTCATCCGGCTGCATTCGCATGCGCAATGAGGACGTGACCGATCTCTACGAGCGCGTGAATGTCGGCACCCGGGTGATCGTGATCTGAATGCAACGCTGCCCACAAACCGTGCGCTGAAAGGTTGCATTTTAACAAAGAACACGTTGCCAAAAAAAGAAACATTCGTTATTGCTTAATATGTACTCTGGCGGGGGACGCAGAGGGCTGGAAGCGCTTCAAGCAGCATGCCAGCGAGGAGAACGGGCGGGTCAAACCGCCCGTTTTTCGTTGATTCCCTCGATTTTTCCGGGTTTTTTGCCGCCATAGGCCCAGTCCAGCAGTTCAACCGTGTGGAGAATGGGCATAAAAGCCGCGCTGGCAATCTGCGTCATGCAACCAATATTGCCTGTGGCGATGATATCAGCCTTTGTTGCCTCAATATTCCTGACCTTGCGGGCCTTCAGCTGCGCGGAAATTTCCGGCTGCAAGATATTGTAGGTGCCTGCCGAGCCACAACAGAGATGCCCTTCGGCCGGATCACGAACCACAAATCCCGCTGCTTTAAGCAAGAGTTTTGGTTGAGCCGTGATCTTCTGTCCATGCTGCATGGAGCATGCCGAGTGATAGGCCACAGTCAGGCCGTTCCGCTCCAGAGGCGGCAGGTCGAGCGTGGAGAGATATTCGGTAATATCCTTTGCCAGAGCAGACACGCGCTGGGCTTTTTCGGCATAGGCGGGATCGAGCCGCAGCATGTGCCCATAATCCTTGATGGTAGTGCCGCAGCCCGATGCGGTGATAATGATAGCGTCAATCCCGCCCTGCTCGATTTCACGCGTCCAGACATCGACATTGTGGCGTGCCGAAGCAAGCGCCTGCTCCTCCCGGCCCATATGGTGAACCAGCGCGCCACAGCAACTCTCGCCCTGCGGCAACACAATCTCAATGCCGAGCCGTGTCAAAAGCCGAATGGCGGCATCGTTGATGCCGGGGTCCAGCACCGGCTGGGCGCAACCGGTCAACATCGCCACCCGCCCACGCTTTGCGATTTGCGCTGGATGAATGCCGGGATTTGCGAAGGCAGACATGGGTGGGGCGGCTTTCGGGGCCAGATCGAGCATTGATGCCAAGGGCCTCAACGCTTTGCTCTTGCGAAACAATGGCGCGAAAGGCTGGCCAAGACGGGCGAGCGTGAGTGCTGCGCGAAACCGATTGGGATAGGGCAGCACGCGGGTGAGCACATTGCGCACCAGCCTGTCCCAGAAGGGTCTCTTATATGTCTTTTCGATGTGAGCGCGGGCGTGATCGATCAGATGCATATAATCGACGCCCGATGGACAGGTGCTCACGCAGGACAGGCAGGAAAGACAGCGATCAATATGCGTCACCACCTGAGCGTCAGCCGGGCGGTCGTTTTCCAGCATGTCCTTGATGAGATAAATGCGACCGCGCGGGCTATCCAGCTCGTTTCCCAGCGTCACATAGGTCGGACAGGTCGCCGTGCAGAAACCACAATGCACGCATTTGCGCAGAATCTTTTCGGACTGAGCGACGTCTGGATCAGCGAGTTGCTGTGGCGTGAAGGAGGTTTGCATCAGGCGGAGCCTTTTTCAGCGTGGGTTCGGGTCACGGCACCCATCTTGCCGGGGTTGAAAATTCCCGCCGGATCGAGCTTTTCCCTGATGCGGGCAGAAAGCATCATCTCTGCCGCCGACAGCGGCTCGAACGCGGCCACGCCGCTGCGCACAGGCGCCCGCACCAATGTCGCATGGCCGCCGCCCAGCGCTTTCACGTATTTGCGCAGCAACATCGCCTCGGGGTCAGCCTCCATCTGCATCCAAACGAGACCGCCCTGCCAATCGTAGAAAGCATCAATGCCTGTTTCCAGACGCAGCGCCGCCACCAGCTTATGGCCTTGAGAAGGCGCAACGGACACACGCCAGAGGGGCTTGGCGGCGTTGCCAGCATAGGGCGCGATATCGCGGATGTCGCGCCAGAGCGATTGGCTCTCGTCCCTCGACAGCAATATTGAGGGGGCCACCTTGCCCAGCACAGTCTGCAAATTCTGCGCCCGTACCTGAACAGAGGCCTTCAGCCCTTCCAGCCGCAGCACCGTTGCCGCACCATCGGGCAATGCCCCGCCCAGAAAACGCGACCTGACGCTTTCCGGCAGATGCGCCGCTCCCGAAACCTCCATGCTGGTCGCCATGGCTGCGGCCATGACATGGGTCGCCGCTTCATCTTCAAGGCCCGAAAGGACAAGTGTTGTCTGCGCAGGCGGCACCGGCAGAACGCGGAATGTGACCTCTGTGAGAAAACCGAGCGTGCCATAGGACCCGGCCAACAGCTTGACCAGATCAAGCCCGGTCACGTTCTTCATCACCCGGCCACCGGCCTTGATGGCCTCGCCCTTGCCATTGATGAAGCGAATGCCGAGCAGGCTGTCTCGTGCCGCACCCGCCACGTAACGACGGGGGCCGGAAATATTGGCTGCAAACACACCGCCAATCGAAGGTTCGCCCACCGTTCCCATCACCGCACGATGATCCACCGGCTCAAACGCCATCATCTGATTGGCGGCGGAAAGTGCCGCCTCAACCTCGGCGACCGGCGTACCGGCTTGCACCGTCATGACCATTTCCGCCGGATTATAGGCGACGATGCCGCTCAAAGCGCGTGATGAGAGACACGCCTCGGCCTCAATCTGGTTTCCGAAGCCGGAGCGGGTGTTGCCGCCTGTTATCGCCAGTGCTTGCCGGGCGTCGGCGTGGCCACGAATAATATCGGCAGCTTCGATTTCGGTTGCGGGTAGCAGCATGTCACTCATGAGGCGGGGCGCCCTTCCAGCGGGAAGACCTTGGAGGGGTTGAGAAGCCAGCCGTCATCGAAGGCGAACCGCACGGCCATCTGCTGGGCCAGATCGGCATCGGAAAATTGATGACGCATCAGATCGCGCTTTTCGATGCCGACGCCGTGCTCGCCCGTGAGGCACCCACCGGCATCCACGCACAGCCGCAAAATCTGGTTTCCAGCCTCTTCCGCCTTGGCCGCCTCAACGGGATCATTGGCGTTGAACAGAATGAGGGGATGCATGTTGCCATCGCCAGCATGGAAAACATTGGCGACGCGAAGACCGAAATGATCAGTAATCTCGCTGGTTTTCTGAAGCACATAGGAAAGCTGGCTGAGTGGCACAGTCCCATCCATACAGATGTAATCTGAAATGCGGCCCGTTGCACCAAAGGCGGATTTGCGGCCTTTCCAGATGGCGGCGGCCTCCATGGCGGACTGACATTCGCGCACGGTTTTTACCGCATGCTGGCGGGCGATAGCGACGATATCGGCCAACATGGCATCCATTTCGTCTTCCGAGCCCTCGACTTCCACGATCAGCAGCGCGCCGACATCCGTCGGATAGCCCGCCTTGGCAAAGGCCTCGCAAATTTCGATGGCCGGCTTGTCCATGAATTCTATGGCAACCGGAATGATGCCGGAGCCGATAATATCCGCCACGCAGGAACCGGCCTGCTCGGACGTATCGAAGCCGAAGAGAACTGGCCGTGCACCTTCCGGCTTCGCAATCAACCGCACCGTAGCTTCAGTGACGATGCCGAGTTGGCCCTCCGAACCGCAGACAAGGCCGAGCAGATCGTAACCGCTGGCATCCAGATGCTTTCCACCAAGTTCCAGCACCGTTCCATCCACCAGCACCATCTTGACGCCCAGCAGATTGTTGGTGGTGACGCCATATTTCAGGCAATGCGCGCCGCCGGAATTCATGCCGATATTGCCGCCGATGGTACAGGCCAGCTGCGAACTGGGGTCTGGCGCATAGAAAAATCCCTGCGGACCGGCGGCATCGGAAATCGAAAGGTTTGTGACGCCTGCCTGCACCGTGGCAACCCGGTTGAAAAAATCCAGCTCCAAAATTTGCGACATTTTCGACAGGCCAATCACCACAGCATCTTCCTGCGGAATAGCGCCGCCGGACAGCGATGTGCCTGCACCGCGTGGCACGATGGGAATGCCATAGCGGTGGCAATATTTCATCACCGCAGCAACCTGCGCTGTCGTCTTTGGCAGGGCAACCGCCAGCGGAACCTTGCAATATGACACGAAGGCATCCGTCTCGAACGGCACAAGCTCTCGCTGCTCATGCACAAGACATTCAGGCGGCAGAAGATCGCTCAGGTCCGCTACAATTCTGGCTCTGTTATCCAGCACCGAGGCGCTGGGCTTCAGGAATTCTATGGTTTGCGACATGGTTGCTCCACAGGCCTCCTCCTTGCGATGCATGCCCCATGTTATCGGGCTTTACAGGGGAGAAGCAAGCCGTGGATTGGCGCCATATGGAGCATCTGTATACGCCTTGCATCTCGGCACTGTGGGCAAGCGAGCCAGTCCCTGACAGCGCCTTAAAATCTTGCCGAACCAACCGAGATTGACAGATTTTATCACTTTTTGATGGAACCTTTTCGGAAAGGAGCCATTTTCATGTGGTTAATGGAATTTTTTACTACGATGGGACGCTATTGATGACCTTGAGCGAAACTAAACGCTATCCCCGGATAGCACTCATATCGACACATGGCTATGTCGCCGCGCACCCGCCGCTAGGCGCTGCCGATACCGGAGGACAGGTCGTGTATGTCTTGGAGCTGGCTCGAAAACTCGGGCAGCTTGGATATACGGTCGATCTGTACACCCGCCAATTTGAAGACCAGCCTGAGTTCGACGAAGTTGATGAGCGCGTTCGCGTGGTTCGCATTCCCTGCGGCGGCAAGGATTTTATTCCGAAGGAATATCTACACCGCCACATGATGGAATGGTGCGAAAACGCGCTGCGCTTCATCAAGAAAAACAATCTGAATTACACCTTCATCAACAGCCATTACTGGGATGCAGGCGTTGCCGGTCAGCGTCTCTCTGAGGCCCTGAAGGTGTCGCACCTTCACACACCGCACTCGATCGGCATCTGGAAGAAACGCCAGATGGAAACCGATTACCCGGAAAAGGCGGATACGTTCGAACTGGAATTCAATTTCAAGGAACGCATCCAGCATGAGCTGATCGTCTATCGCAGCTGCGACATGGTTATTGCCACGACACCGGTGCAGCTGGACGTTCTGATCGAAGATTACGGCCTGAAGCGCAAGCACATCCACATGATCCCGCCGGGTTATGACGACAACAGGTTCTTTCCGGTGTCGGAAGGCTCGCGGCAGATGCTGCGTCAGCGTTTTGGCTTCGAGGGCAAGACGGTCCTGGCGCTTGGGCGTCTTGCGACCAACAAGGGCTACGACCTTCTGATCGACGGCTTCTCCGTTCTCATCGAACGCGAGCCGGAAGCGCGGCTCCATCTGGCCGTCGGCGGCGAGAATATGGACGAGCAGGAAACGACAATCCTCAATCATCTCAAGGAACGGGTAAAGTCGCTAAACCTCGAGGATAAGGTGATTTTTTCCGGTTATGTTGCCGATGAGGACCTGCCCGACATCTACCGTGCCGCCGACATGTTCGTGCTATCCAGCCGGTACGAACCCTTTGGCATGACCGCCATCGAAGCCATGGCAAGTGGCACGCCGACGGTGGTCACTATTCATGGCGGCCTGTTCCGAGCAGTCAGCTACGGGCGTCACGCGCTGTTTGCCGATCCTTTCGATAAGGAAGATCTCGGCATTACCATGATGAAGCCGCTCAAGCATGAGCGCCTCTATGGCCGCCTGTCGCGCATGGGCGCGCACAAGGCCCGCAGCCTTTTCACTTGGACCGGAATTGCACAGCAGCTGCTCGCCGTTGTCGAGGGACGACCGATGATGCCTGTTCTGGAGGAATCGGACTGGGCTGAACCATGGAATGATGGCGATTGAAAAAGCTTCGCATTTTCTCGACAGATCTCGACGGCACCGTTGTTGGCGATAATGCCGCAACGGCCCGTTTCCGGGATTTCTGGCAGTCACTGCCGGAAGATAACCGTCCGTTGCTTGTTTTCAACAGCGGGCGCCTTCTTGATGATCAGTTCGACCTGATGAAACAGGTTCCGCTGCCCTCACCGGACTACGTCATTGGCGGTGTTGGAACGATGCTGTCATGCCGTGACCAGCCCTCTTTGGAAACGGCCTACACGGCATCGCTTGGTCAGGCTTTCGATATTGAGAAGATCAAATCGCTTGTTTCGGATCTCCCAAGCGTCAGCATTCAGCCCGAACGTTACCAGCACGGCTTGAAATCCAGCTGGTACCTGCACGACGCAAAGGCCGAAGACATTGCCAGCATCGAAAACCTCATGGCGGACAATGGCGTAGAGGCACGCATCGTCTATTCCAGCAAGCGGGATCTCGATATCTTGCCGAAAGCAGCAGACAAGGGGGCCGCCCTCACATGGCTGTGCCGCCATCTGGCAATTGGCCTTGATGAGGTTGTGGTGGCTGGAGATACAGGCAACGACCGGGCAATGTTTGAACTTCCCGGCGTGCGCGGTATTGCCGTTGCCAATGCCTTGCCGGAACTGAAAGCATTGGCCGCGCAAAAGGGTAATATCTTCTCGGCCCTTGAAAATGAAGCCGATGGCGTTATATCCGGCTTGCAGCACTGGTTGTCTTGACGGATGTCATTTTGATCACAAAAAATATGTGCTCAACATGAAATATGCTTGAGCATTTGCTGCTATAGCCTTGACCTCAGGTTGTAACAACCTGACAATTTAGCGAATCGTTTCACATTCCATGCGAAGATATGGCCGTGAGCAACTGGCTAAATCGGGCCGGATATTTTATATAAGATAAATCGAAAAAAGGATCTCATGAATTGAATCTTCTGAACCGACTGGCAAATGATGTTCGCTTGATTTTGCGCCGCCCACCGCGGCAGCAATATGCGGCGCTTTGCTATCGTCGCGCCAAGAAGAGTTGCTGTGTGGAGGTTCTTCTTTTGACCAGCCGCGACACGGGCCGCTGGGTCATTCCCAAGGGTTGGCCGATGGAAGGCAAGAAGGCGCATGCCGTTGCTGAGCGTGAAGCCTATGAAGAAGCCGGTGTGCGCGGTCGTGTCGAGAAAGACCATTTCGGATTTTTCACCTATGACAAGAAGATGCGCAACGGAATGAATGTTCTGTGCCGCGTTCAGGTGCATCTACTGGAAGTTGCCGAGCTCTTAAAAAACTTTCCCGAGAAGGAAAGCCGCACGCTGGAGTGGGTCAGTCCGCAGGAAGCTGCGCTGCGTGTGAACGAACCGGAACTGAAAGAACTTTTCCTTTCATTCGACAAGCAAATGGCGCAAACGCAACAGCAACCGCCGCTGAAAATCGTAAACCTATAATCTCTACCGACCGCTTGCGCCTGCATATGCGGTGAATGCCGCAGCCGAAAGCAGACCCATGGCGCAACCACCCAACAACCGCATGAAACCAACGCTGGACAAGGATCTGGATAAGCTGACGCTTGTCGAGGAGGCCGGGTTTCACTTGACCCGTGGGCTAACGGCCGTTGGTCTTGGTCTGCTGTTCCTCATGCTTTCAGCGCTTGTTGCCAGCGTGTTTGTCATGGACCAGCCCGGCGCGGGAATAGTCTTTGCGGCGGTCATTATCGGCGCCTACATGGCCATGAATATTGGCGCGAAAGATGTGGCCAACAATGTTGGCCCTGCGGTTGGCGCCAAGGCGTTGCCTCTGGCGGCAGCGCTCATCATCGGTGCCATTTGCGAAGTGATGGGCGCTGTTATCACCGGCGGCAACGTGGTGGAAACGATTTCAAGCGGAATCATCAACACCCGGTCCATTCCCGAAAGCTCCATCTTTGCCTGGGCCATGCTCTCGGCACTCATGACCGCTGCATTGCTGGTCAATCTTTCCAATTATCTCAAGGCTCCCATTTCCACCACGCACACCGTTGTCGGCGGCGTGGCAGGCGCGGGGACCGCTGCCTATGGCTTTGCAGCGGTGGACTGGTTTTCGTTGAGCCGCATTGCCATGACCTGGGTCGCAACGCCCTTCATCAGTGCCTTTTTTGCAATTCTTCTACTTGCTTTCATCAACAAATATATCATCTACCGCACCGACAAGATTGCCGCTGCTCGGACCTGGGTGCCGGTACTAATCGGCATCATGAGCGGCGTTTTCACCGCCTATCTGATCTGGGTCGGGTTTCACCATGTGGTCACCGTCTCCTACCAAACGGCAATATTGTCGGGGCTTGCAGTTGGTGTCATCAGCTGGCGTCTTTGCATACCGCTGATCGCTAAGCAGTCCCAGGGACTTGAGAACCGCAATCAGTCGCTGCGCAAGATGTTTCAATGGCCGCTTATTCTGGCCGCTGGCCTGATGTCTTTTGCGCATGGAGCCAATGACGTATCGAACGCCATCGGCCCCGTGGTTGCCATCGTGCGGGCAACGCAGGGCGTTGTCGTTAGTGAGACGGATCGGGCGCCTGAATGGGTGATGCTGATTGGCGCGTTTGGCCTGTCCTGCGGTATTCTGCTCTTTGGACCACGGCTGATCCGTCTGGTGGGTGAGCAGATCACCAAGCTCAATCCAATGCGGGCTTTTTGCATATCGGTTTCGACTGCGCTGACAGTTCTCGTCGCCTCTCGCTTCGGCATGCCTGTCAGCACCACCCACACAGCCATCGGCGCTGTGTTCGGGGTCGGCTTTTTCCGTGAATGGTACATGGAAAGGGCACGCCAGCGGCTGGAAACAGGCAGCGACAGACAGGTTGAAGACACGGAAAACTCATCCGAGGTCAGCCGCCGCTATCTGGTCCGCCGCTCGCATTTCATGACGATCATCGCCGCCTGGATCATCACCGTTCCGGTCAGCGCAGCCTTGTCGGCAACCTGTTATGGAATCATGTATATTCTGTTTATCAGGCTCTAGAGCTTCCAATCCGGTTGAGATTCACGAGAAACATGCGCGCCAACTTCAGAATGCAACGTCTTTATGTCAGCCAGCCATTAAGCGCGGTTGATGCCATCGAGGCCGACAGCGATCAGTTCAACTATCTGGCCAATGTGCTGCGGATGACGGATGGCGCGGACATTCTGTTGTTCAACGGCCGGGATGGCGAGTGGAAGGCTCAAATCTCATACCCCACCCGCAAGAAAATTCTGCTAACGCCGATTGAGCAGACACGGCCGCAGCCGACCAAACCCGATCTTCACTATCTCTTTGCGCCGCTGAAGACGGGTCGCATGGATTATCTGGTGCAAAAGGCCGTGGAGATGGGCGCGGGCGTGCTTCAACCCGTCATGACGCAGCATGTTCAGGGCAAGATAACCAGTCTCGATAAGCTTCGCGCCAATGTGATCGAAGCTGCTGAACAGTGCGGCATTCTGGCCGTGCCGCAGGTTGAAGAACCGGTAAAGCTCAAAGACCTTCTGGAAACATGGCCCGGCTCCCGCCGCATCATCTATTGCGATGAGGGCGACGAAGGGCAAAACCCTTTGCCGATCCTCACCGCAATCGAGGAAAAACAGCTCGCTTTGCTGGTCGGTCCCGAAGGCGGTTTTTCGAAGGAGGAGCAGCACATGCTTCGCGATCATCCATCCGTGACACCCATTCCACTTGGACCGCGTATTTTGCGAGCCGATACGGCAGCAGTTGCAGCGCTTGCTGTCATTCAGGCAACGCTAGGCGACTGGAAATAACGACTTGTCAGGCTGGTCACGGCGCACAACATAAGCCGTAAATCCATGCTTGAAAGAAATTCATTTGCGCGCCACGGTGCAGCACCCTATCAGCGAATTAAAGCCAGATTGGCAACATCGACCACAAGGTAATTTCATGGCCCGCGACACGACCGACCAGACCCCCATTTCCTCGACACAGGAATTGATCGATTATCTGGCGCAAGGCTGCAAGCCGGTTGAGAAATTCCGCATCGGCACCGAGCATGAGAAGTTTGCCTTCTTCCGCGATGGCAACAAGCCTGTTCCCTATTTTGGCGACGCCAGCATTTCAGCGCTTCTGAAAGGCATGCAGGAAAAGCTCGGCTGGGAACCCATCATCGACGAAGGCAACATCATTGGCCTGAGCGAGCAGAGCGGTATGGGTGCCATTTCCATCGAGCCGGGTGGACAGTTCGAACTTTCAGGCGCGCCGCTCGAAACCCTGCATGAGACCTGCAAGGAATCCAACCGGCATCTGGCGATGTTGCGCGAGATTGCCGAGCCTATGGGCATTCGCTTTCTTGGGATAGGCGGCAGCCCGCTCTGGACCTATGACGAAACGCCGCAAATGCCGAAATCCCGCTATGCGATCATGACGCGCTATATGCCCAAGGTCGGCAGCCACGGCCTAGATATGATGTACCGCACCTGTACCATCCAGGTTAACCTCGACTTCTCTTCGGAAGAAGATATGCGCCGCAAGATGCGCGTTTCCATGAAGCTGCAATCGCTTGCAACGGCGCTGTTCGCCTCCTCTCCGTTTACCGAAGGCAAGCCCAACGGTCTGCTGTCCTGGCGCGGCGATATCTGGCGCGATACCGATAATGGCCGCTCCGGCGTGCTGCCATTCGCCTTCCAGCCTGATTTTGGCTTCCATCATTATGTTGAATGGGCGCTGGATGTGCCGATGTATTTCATCGTGCGTGATGGCAAATACCGTGACTGTACCGACATGACCTTCCGCCAGTTCATGAACGGCGCGTTGAAGGGCCAGATTGCCGAGTGGGAACCGAACCTGGGTGACTGGACCAACCACCTCTCGACCCTGTTCCCGGATGTGCGCCTGAAGCGCTTCCTGGAAATGCGCGGTGCAGACGGTGGCCCATGGCGTCGTATCTGTGCGCTGCCTGCCTATTGGGTCGGCCTCCTCTATGATGACAGCGCACTTACCGCTGCTGATGAACTGACGGCGGACTGGACAGTTGAAGACGTTGTTGCCATGCGCGACACGGTGCCGGTCCAAGGCCTCAAAGCCACTGTTGCTGGTCGCTCCGTGATGGATGTGGCGCGCGAAACCGTGTCGATCTCCCGCGACGGACTGCGCAACCGCAAGCGTCTGAACGACGAAGGGCAGGATGAAAGCGTCTTCCTCAACCCACTGGATGAGGTTCTGGCCAAGAAGGCAACTCTGGCCGAGGACCTGCTGGTAGCCTATAATGGTCGCTGGAACCAGTCAGTCCTGCCGGTCTTTGACGAGTATCAATACTAAGATAGACGCACAAAAAAGCCCGGTGCAGCGCAAGCGCAGACACCGGGCAAAGGCAGGGTTATTGGCAATCACCCTGCGGGGAAACTGTAAAGGCCGCTGCTAAAGGGCCTTTGCGGCCGCCGTTCTGGCGCAATGCGCCAGCCGCGTGGTGGGGTCCGAAGTAAGGCCCGCGTCGAATGCGTTTTTCAAATCATTGCGCGTCAGCCCAATATCGGCCAGTTGATGGTCATCCATCTCATTGAGCCTATTAGCGGCGATGCGGTTGGAAATGCGGCGCAGAAACGTGCGGAATCCTTTGGCTACGCTGGCGACGACCACTTCAAGGGTCGCGGCCCGTGGTGCGAATAAGCCCAGTTCCATCTTCCGTACTGCCGTGCGCATAACACTATCCTTCATTCAGGCACGATGAGACAAAGCCTGCACACCCATGTGTGGAGGCCGCCGGTTCGATCATCCTTGGATGACCATTTGGTTGATTGATGTTTCTGGCGTCAAAATGTCGCAAGACTATTGATCAGTCCAACGAATGTTTCTAATGTCAGACATCAATCATTCTTATGGATGGCACGCGATGTCCGCACCCCTCGATATTGACCAGCTGCACACATTCATCGCCATCATCGACGCGGGCAGCTTCACCAAAGCGGCAGACCGGGTTTTCAAAACTCAGTCAGCGGTCTCGATGCAGATGCGGCGGCTTGAGGAGCGGCTTGGCAAGCAGCTTTTCGCCAAGGATGGACGCGGCAACCGGCTGACGGCAGAGGGTGAAAAGCTGATGCATTATGCCCGCCGTATCATCCGCCTCAACAACGAGGCCGTCGCTGCCTTTGACGACAACCGTCTCGAAGGCACGCTGCGCATCGGCACACCGGACGACTATGCAGACCGTTATATGCCGGAAATTATCGGTCGCTTTGCCAAGACGCATCCCAATGTCGAGCTTTATATTGTCTGCGAGCCATCGGTCAGCCTTGCGGAAAAGATGGCGCGTGGTGAATTGGATATCGCGCTGGTGACCCATAACCCCCGCGCCCGCACATCTGATATTGTGCGCACCGAGCCGTTGTGCTGGGTCGCGTCCGCCAACCACCCTCTGCGTGATGACGTGCCTGTGCCGCTTGCGGTAGGACGCCGCGATTGCCATTGGCGGCAATTGGCTGCTTCGGCACTGGATGCCGATGGTCGTGATTATCAGGTGCTGTTTACCAGCTGGTCATCCACCGTCATAGCGTCAGCCGTGCTTGCGGGCATGGCCGTTTCGGTGCTGCCGGAATCCACGCTTAGAACCGGCATGAAGGTGCTGACGGCAGCAGATGGCTTCCCGCCACTACCACCCGTTCAAATCGGCCTGATGAAGCGCCCTGGCCTTTCGCCTTCCCTCATCAATGCCATCACAGATCACATTACGGCCTGCCTGGACAACATCTCGCCAGCCAGCGCCGCTGAGGATCTGGACAGTGATGGCAAGGCCTTTGGCCGCGCTACGCCACGCCTGCGCACCGCCCAACTCATGCCCGGCTGGTAGCGTCACCGGCCAACACTTTAATCAGGCCAGCGTCTTGGTGAAAAACGCGACCGTCCGGCTCCAGGCAAGATCGGCTGCCGCCTTGTCGTAGCGGGCGGACGAGGTATCGTTGTTGAAGGCGTGGTTCACGCCGTCATAGACAAAGATCTCGAACGTCTTGCCATTGGCTTCCAGCGCCTTGCGGTAAGCGTCAATCCCGGCATTGATCCGCTCATCCATCCCCGCATAGTGCAAAAGCAGCGGTGCGGTGATAGCGGGCACGTCTTCCACCGGTGGCTGCGAACCATAATAGGCAACGCCTGCATTCAAACCCTGTGATTTCGTGGCGAGGCGGTTGACGAGGCCACCGCCCCAGCAAAAGCCCATGGCGCCCGTTTTGCCGTTGGAGCCTGTGCGCTTCGTCAGCCACAGCCGGGTCGCTTCTGCATTGGCGACCGTCGCGTTCATATCCATGCCCGAAAACATTGCCCGCGCCTTTTCCTCATCCGCAGGCGTTCCGCCCTGCGATGACAGAAAGTCTGGCGAGAGAGCAACAAACCCTTCTAGCGCCATGCGGCGGGCAACATCGCGGATATGGGCATTCAGCCCCCGGTTTTCGTGAATGACGATGACCGAGCCGAGTGGCTTAGAGACATCTTTCGGCGTGACCAGATAGCCCTTCATCTCGCCATCAGCACCGGGATAGGTAACATCTTCGGCTACGATGCGGTCGTCTGTCTCAGCGATCATGGCAGCCTGAGCGCCTGAGGCGGCCAGCATGGGCGCGATGGCTGCGGCGGCTGCACCAGAGCCTGCTAGAAGCGTCAGCTTTTCCATGAACTTGCGTCGGTCGAGGCTGAGATGCGTGTACTCGTCGTATGCATCGATCATCGCCTGCGAAATCTTCGGGCCATCGGTCATCGTATGCTCCAATCTAGCTTTGCTGGAGCATGACACTTAACGAAAATACGCGACGAATGATGCAGTCTCAGGGCGGTCAGAAAAACAACTTTTCGCGATCTGCGAGGCAGGAGTCTCAAGCCTATTCCAGCGCAAGCCAGATGCCGAGCCAGCCCCACATGAGGATCAACGCGAGAAAACTGATGGCAAAGGCCGGTGCGCGGTAACGCAGGCGATTGCTTGTTACGTGCACATAGGAATGAACGTAACGGGCAGCGATAAAAATCCAGGCGAGGATAATGGTTGCGATGTTGTCTGCATCGGTGATGTAAAGCAAAAGACACGCCGCATGAAACAGCATCGGCAGTTCGAACTGGTTGGCGAGGTTCTTGTTCACCACCCGGCTTTGATCCGCCTCTTCACCAGCATCCCGAAAGCGCTTGAAAGATTCCTTGTTGGAGAATGTATATTTTTTTCTACGAGTAAAAAGAAGCACATAAAGACCGAAGACCAGAACCGCATGCGCGATCATGGGCCAGAACATGGCAGTCGTTGGTGACATTGTCGGGCTTCCTTTTATAGAAAAACGCTCCCCGAACGATGTGAGTTCGGAGAGCGTGCATTGTGAGACGGATCAGACTGCGCCGGGGTAGTTCGGGCTTTCGCGGGTGATCGTCACATCATGGGCGTGGCTTTCACGAAGACCCGCACCGGAAATGCGAACGAAGGTTGCGCGCTCCTGGAAGTCCTTGATGGTGCCGCCGCCGACGTAACCCATGGCAGCCTTCAGGCCGCCAGCAAGCTGGTGCAGCACGCCTGAGACCGGACCCTTGTATGGCACCTGGCCTTCGATGCCTTCCGGCACCAGCTTCAGCGTATCACGCACTTCCGCCTGGAAATAACGGTCTGCGGAGCCACGGGCCATGGCACCGACAGAGCCCATGCCGCGATAGGCCTTGAAGGAGCGGCCCTGATAGAGGAACACCTCGCCTGGGCTTTCATCCGTGCCAGCCAACAGCGAGCCGATCATGACCGCAGACGCACCGGCGGCAATGGCCTTGGCAAAGTCGCCAGAGAATTTGATGCCGCCATCGGCGATCACAGGAATGTCCTCAGCCTGTGCCGCCTCAACGGCAGACATGATGGCAGCCAGCTGTGGAACGCCAACGCCCGCCACGATGCGTGTGGTGCAAATGGAGCCCGGGCCAATACCGACCTTGACGGCATCCGCGCCCGCATCGATCAGCGCCTTGGTGCCATCTGCCGTCGCCACATTGCCAGCAATGATGCGAATGGCATTCGACATCTTCTTGACCTGCGTGACCGCATCCAGAACGCGCTGGGAGTGACCATGCGCCGTGTCGACAACCAGAAGGTCGACACCTGCCGCGATCAGGCGCTCGGCCCGCTCGATGGCATCGGCACCCACGCTGATGGCAGCGGCAGCGCGAAGACGGCCCTGCGCATCCTTGGTGGCGTTAGGGTTGAGCTGCGACTTCTCGATGTCCTTGACGGTGATGAGGCCCACGCAGTTGCCGGCGCTATCCACAACCAGCAGCTTTTCGATGCGATGCTTGTGCAGAAGGCGGCGCGCTTCCTGCTGATCGACGCTGCTTTCCTTGACCGTGATCAGGTTTTCACGGGTCATCAATTCGTAGATCTTCTGGCTTGGATCAGACGCAAAACGCACATCGCGGTTGGTCAGAATGCCAACGAGGCGACCCGTCTTGTGACCGCCGGAACCACCATTTTCAACAACGGGAATACCGGAAATGCTGTAGGTCTTCATCAGCGCCTGCGCTTCGGCAAGCGTCGCATCCGGGCCGATCGTGACAGGGTTGACCACCATGCCGCTTTCGAACTTCTTCACCTGACGGACCTCTTCGGCCTGTTCGACCGGGGAAAGGTTGCGGTGAATAACGCCGATGCCGCCAGCCTGCGCCATGGCAATGGCCAGACGACCTTCGGTCACCGTATCCATCGCAGAGGACAGGATCGGCAGGTTGAGTTCGATATCACGGGCAATACGCGTGGAGATATTCGTCTGGCCGGGCATGACTTCGGAGTGCCCCGGCTGAAGCAGCACGTCATCGAATGTGAGAGCATCGAGACCGGTGGGGGTTTGAATAATGCGAGCCATGGCCAAATTCCTAATTTGAAAATGCATGGCCGTCCCGGAACGAATGTTCACCCCGGCGCCCTGCAAAGGATTGCTTGGAAGTTGGCGAGGGCTGGTAACACGTTCATGACAGGAAGGGAATAGAAAAAACCCGGAAACACGTTCCGGGTCTTGGTGTTGCACCTATGCAGCAGGTATCAGATGTCGAACTGGTAGGACTTCGGAACGAAGCGATAGCCGACATCCTGGCGCTCTGCATAACCCACGGAAGGGAACGGCATGTGGTAGCCAAGGAACGGCAACCGGTCGGTCGCGATCATGTCGAACACCTTCTTGCGGCTGGCGGCAGCGGCTGCTTTGTCCATGTCGAAGCGCACTTCCCATTCTGGCCGCTGAAGCGACAGAACGAAGTGGTTGGCCGTATCCGCCGTCAAGACGAGGTGCTTTCCTTCCGACTCGACGTGGAAGATCATATGGCCGGGCGAATGCCCAAATGCAGCGGCACTGGTGATGCCGGATACGACCGTTGCGCCATCACCGATGAAGGTGGCCTTTTCCGCAAGCGGCTTGACGTTGGCGAGCACCGCCTTATGGCCGCCTTCTGCCGGTGATCCCACGCGCTTGGTGTCGGTCCAGAAGTCGTACTCGGCCTGGCCCATGACATATCTGGCGTTCGGGAATGCAGGAGCACCCTTTTCCATAAGGCCGCCAATGTGGTCACCATGCATATGGGTCAGCACTACGACAGTCACGTCTTCCGGCTTGAAGCCTGCGGCAGCGAGGCCCTCCATCAAGCGGCCATTGCCTGCGCCACGACCGCTCTCACCAAACCCGGTGTCGAACAGAACGAGGTCGGAACCGGTATTGATGAGCGCAGGTGAGAAGCTGTTGACGAACTGGTCCGTGGGCAGGAAGTTTTCCTGCAGCAGTGCACCGACGGTTTCGGCGCTCTGGTTGGTGCCAAAGGTCTCACCGGGCTTGCCGGATGGTCTTGCTCCGTCTTTCACGACGAGAACTTCGAAATTTCCAAGTTTGAAGCGATTTGTTTCAGGTGGCATGGCGTGATCGACCTTCATGGACGTTTGCGGTTGGTTTGCCTGCGCAAAGGCAGTGCCACGCAGAACGAAGGGAGCAGCGAGTACGCCGAGTCCTGCGGTGGCAAATAGGTTGCGTCTGTTCATCGTCAATAAATTTCTCATGAAATCCTCCAGATATATTCGCCTCAGCGCGATAGCTTTAACATTGCTAAACGTCAGGATTGAGTAGAAAGATCCGTCTCACACAGACGTGATGGAATTTCCGAATGAAGGAATGTTTAGTTGGCAAATCCTGCGCGCAGGCGTAGGTAACAGGCAACGACCCTATCAGGATGCGGTTTTCCCGCAATCACCCCATGAATCGCGTCATTCCGCTTATACTCGCCGTTGCTCTTTTCATGGAGCAGATGGATTCCACAGTCATCGCGACATCCCTGCCCGCGATTGCCGCTGATCTCAATGTCGGGCCGATCACGCTCAAGCTGGCGCTGACGTCCTACATGGTCGCGCTCGCCATCTTCATTCCCATCAGCGGCTGGATGGCGGATAAATTTGGCGCGAAGAAAATCTTCCGCATCGCCATTGCCATCTTCGTCATCGGCTCGATCTGTTGCGCAGTGTCGTCCTCGGTCATCGAATTCGTCGTTTCCCGCTTTCTGCAAGGCATGGGTGGCGCGATGATGACTCCGGTTGGTCGGCTGGTTCTGCTGCGCACCACAAAACGCTCCGAACTCGTCTCCGCCATGGCGCTGCTGACCATCCCCGGCCTTGTGGGTCCGCTCACCGGCCCACCCATTGGCGGTTTCATCACCACCTATTTCTCGTGGCACTGGATTTTTCTGATCAATGTTCCGATTGGCGTCATCGGCATCTGGCTCGCGACGATCTATCTGCCTGAAATCGAAACCACCAATCCACCGCCCATGGATACCAAGGGCTTCATCCTCTCGGGCATTGCAGCATCGGGCGTCGTCTTCGGTGTCTCGGTTGTCAGCCTGCCCGCGCTTCCGCCTTCGGTCGGCATTGCGACGATGATCATTGGTTTCATCTGTGGCTTCTGGTATGTCCGGCATGCCAAGTCTCACCCCGCCCCGATCCTCGATTTCAAGATTTTCCGCAATGCCACGTTTCGAGCTGCTTCGGTCAGCGGAACCCTGTTCCGCATTTCGACGGGCGCCATACCCTTCCTCATGCCGCTGATGCTGCAGATCGGCTTCGGGCTCAATCCGTTTCAATCCGGCATGATTACCTTTGCCGGTGCCATCGGCGCCATCACCACCAAGTTCGTGGCACGGCGCGTGTTCGCAGCAACGGGCTTTCGAACGATCCTGATCGGGGCGGGCATTGTCGGTGCGTTCACCACCGCCGCCAATGCGTTCTTCACGCCGTTAACGCCCTATCCGCTGATCATGATTTTCCTGGTAACCGCTGGCTTTGCCCGGTCGTTCTTCTTCACCGGCACCAACGCGCTCGGCTATGCCGATATAGAGGATGCGCAGGCAAGCCAGGCAACGTCGATGTCATCGGTCTTGCAGCAGATCAGCCTTGCGCTTGGAGTGGCCTTTGCCGCCACCATTCTGGAAGCCAGCAGCTATCTATCGGGCGAGCACTTGCAGCTCGCGGATTTCCACACGGCCTTCACAATCGTGGCTGTCGTTTCGCTGCTTGCCATCGTGCCGCTGTTTGCCATGGACCGAAGTGCTGGCTCTGCCGTTTCAGGGCATCGGGACAAGGCGTCACAGCCAGCGGAATAGACGATATGCGCTGGGTTTAGCGCATATCCATGTCATCATAGTCATCTTCGCGTGGGTCGAACGCAAGTTCACGCGTGTTGCGCTCGAGATCCTCTTCCCGGCTCGTGCGGTCGCCGGGCTTTCTTCCCTTGAAGTGCTTGGCCAACAGGAACATTTCCACCGATTCAGACCGCGACGATGCGGGCTTGATGTGAATGACCTGCTTGAAGTTCTTCTTGAGCATATCCAGCAGTGCCCGCTCCGTGCCGCCCTGGAAGGTCTTGGCAAGGAAGTGGCCGCCTTCGGCCAGAACCTGCACGGCAAAGTCCGCGGCCACTTCGCACAGATGCATCGTGCGTATATGGTCTGTCTTCTGGTGGCCCGTCGTAGGTGCTGCCATATCCGACAGAACCAGATCCGGCGTTCCGCCCACAGACTCGATCAACAGATCGGGCGCACTGGGATCCAGAAAGTCGAGATGCAGGATCTTGACGCCGGGAATGGGGTCGATTTCTAGAAAATCGATGGCCGCAACGCGGATATCGTCCTCGGTCGAGTCCGTGACCTTGGCGGCAATCTGCGACCAGCTTCCCGGTGCGGCACCAAGGTCGATGATCCGGCGCGCATCTTTCAAAATCTGATGCTTGTCGTTGATTTCCAGCAGCTTGAATGCCGCGCGGGCGCGGTAGCCTTCGAGCTTCGCGCGCTGCACATAGGGGTCATTGATGTGACGTTCGATCCAGGCGCGGGAAGAAGGCTTCAGCTTTGCCTTCTTCACCTTCTGGCCAATCTTGCGTCCGGTACGGGTTGTACTCGTGGGCGCTTTGCTCATATCAAGCCTTCCGTTCCGGTTTGCCCTGCGTAGCCGCACGGCGGATCTTGTTGCGGCGCCATGCGCCATCGTCTGCCATCATATCCGTCAAAATTCCTTCGCGAAGCCCTCTATCGGCAACACGCATGCGCCGGGACGGCCAACGTTTGCGGATGGCCTCGAGAATGGCACAGCCTGCCAGAACGAGATCAGCCCGGTCAGGCCCAATGCAGGCATTGGCTGCGCGTCCGGCAAAGTCCCAGGCGAGCAACTTATCCTGCATGGCCGTCACTTCATCGTCAGACAGCCAAAGCCCATCCACTTTTCTACGATCATAGCGCGGCAGGTCAAGATGCACGCCCGCCAGCGTGGTGACCGTTCCGGATGTTCCGATCAGGTGGAAGTCATCATTCGGCATGTCTTCGCCGGGTGCCGGGCAGTCAAACCCATTCAGCAAGCCTTCGACTTCCGCCACCATCGCCGCGAAAACCTCTGGCGACACGTCGCGTCCGCCATGGCGCTCGGACAGCGTCACAACACCCACCGGCAGCGAGGTCCAATGCGTGATGTGGTTTGCCAAGCGGCTGGAACGGTTTTCGCCAACCTTGATGACGGCAATTTCGGACGAGCCGCCACCAATATCGAACAGCACGACAGAGCGCGCTTCACGACCGACAAGCGACGAGCAGCCTGAAACGGCAAGGCGGGCCTCGGTCTCGCGGCTGATGATCTCCAGCGTCAGCCCCGTTTCGCGGGTCACGCGCTCAAGAAACTGTTCGCCGTTCACCGCAGCACGGCAGGCCTCGGTCGCGATCAGCCGCATGCGCCGGATAGGTCGGCCCGAAAGCTTGGAGGCGCAGACACGCAAGGCCTCGACAGCCCTGTCCATCGCGTCATCGGAGAGGCGTCCCGTCGAGACCAGACCTTCGCCGAGCCGAACGATGCGGGAAAATGCATCGACAACACGAAACTGGCCGGGGCGGGTCGGCTGCGCAATCAGCAAGCGGCAATTGTTGGTGCCGAGATCAAGCGCCGCATACATGTCGGCGCCGATGTCATGCCCAGCATCCCGGTAATGGCCTTGCGACCGGCCGTGCGAGCGCCCCTGATGATCTGCCGTAGACGGAGCATGGGAAGGAGATGCCCCACCGTTTTGACGTGCGGAGGGCTTGGGCGCATGGGTGGGCACCAAGGGCCTGCCCTGCGGTCCACGATGTGTGTGTTTGCCACCCCGGGCCCTGCGCTTTTCATGCGGAGATTGCGGCTTGGCGGGGCTTGCAACATCGCCTGCCGAAGCGCCAACTGTGTCTCCGTGTTCCACGGTTTGAGATGGCTGTCCGCCGCCTTGGCCGCGGGAACGCCTGCGGCGCTTGCGCTTTCGAGGTTCGGAGTCACGCTCCGCCTGGCCATTGTTTGGGGAATCCGCGCGGGAATCGGCAATATGAGGCTGCGCCAAAGCAGAAGCGTCACGGGGTTTCCCGCTACGCCTGCTTTTGCCACGACGGGAACGCTTCGCATTCCCTTTTTCCACCGCCGACGCCCCCGATTCCGACGGCTTTATGCCGTTACCGGGGTCAGTCACTGTTTTATCCATTCCGCCGCGCGAAAGCTTATTGCGATGCTGCTGGCGTTCATAAAGTTACGTTGCCGCAATCATAACAGTGCCGGACATTTTAGCCAACCGATTTTTGCCAGTAGCACTTAGCGCCACGGGTCAAAGCTCACCCATCGGCGCCGAACCAGCGCATGGCCTCCGCTTATTTCAGTTGTGCGCACAGGCCAATCCCAGCCTGAGTTGAATATCTGAAACGCATTTCCGGCACTGAGGTAAACCGCAGTATAGTGCCAGACTCGAACAAGGCTCAAGTCCGCACAAAATGTCCGCACCTGCGGAAACATCAAAACGATGTCGTAGTCTCAAAACATTAGGATACAACGAACAGAGCTTTAATAAAATTAATCACATTGACCATTCACGTCAGTAAACTTAAATATTAAAACATCAAAAAAAATAACAATCAATATTCATAATAATCTTTAATAAAATTAATACATCTAAATTTTGAATTTAATGAATATTTTGTTCTATCTGAATATAATATTATGTCGAAATATATTACAATTCTAACAAAAATCAATTTTTATTTATTTCTAACATTTTCATGAATATCCCACTTGGGATACCGCCTTGTCTCACGGCCATGCAAGATCTGCCATATATTGGAAAGCGAACCTTAACTCTTTCAAGCTGTATATCGACGATCATCATCGGACAATAATCCATATTTACGGATATAAATGTGCCTGTTTGACGCCTGTCGACGCAGTGTTCTTTAAGACGGCTTATATTTACTCAACCCACGGTAATTTAAAAATACGACAGAAAATAGGGGCGCCTCTCCGATCTGCCGCCCCTGCCCCATATCAGTTCAAGGCCGAGACTGCATTGTGCCGAACTTCGAGATTTCCCTTAAAATCAAACTCTACTTAAAACTACATTAGATTTTCTTTAACCTGACATCGTATATACTCATAGTTGAGAAGGATTAATTCGTGTGCGCTGTTGAGTCGGCAGGTGGCTTTGCGACCTGTGGGACAGCCTACGCACTTTCAATGTGCTGTTTGAGATTGGGAAAGCCATCAGGCTTGCAACAGGCCGCCGTCGTCCAGTTTTGAGAGATCAAGCTGGTGGATTGGACGAGCCGGAAGCGCCAGTTTCACCACGATGAAACGGTCTGCCTCAACTTTATTGCATGTAGGTTCAAATTTCTTTCACCCGTTCATGGGGAGATTTTCCTCCCCGGGTGTCGCACTGGAGAAAACCGTGAAAAACTTCAGCCTTCGTAGCCTTCTTTATTTAATTGCATTTGCGCCACTGGCTGCTTTCCTTTTCCTGAGCATTTCCTCAGTGTGGACTAGCTATAACCGATATGTGAACCTGGAAAAGCAGCTGGTCGTGCAACGACTGGCCAATGCCGGGGCCGCCATTGCGGTCGTTCTGCCTTCCGAGGGCGTCGCGCCACCTGATAAGCTGGCGCAGAAACGCAAGGAAACAGACGATGCTTTGGTTGCGTTGAAACAGGCATATGACGACTGGAAGACGCTTGGCAAAGTCGACCCTGCCATTGATGCCGCCGTTAGTTTTGTTATGGAACGGAAGGATCGTATCAACGGATTTCGGGCGAAGCTTGACAATAACGCACCCAACCTCTCGGAAGAGGTGGCGGTCCTTCAGCCAATCGTTGGAAACAGCATCTCTCTGATTGCGCGGTCCAGCGCGACCATCGGCGACCTTGATCTCGCTCGCTTCATTGATGGCTACCATGCCCTGATGCAGGTGAACGACGGCAGCCTGATCGAGGGTGTCGTAGCAAGGAGCTATCTCGGTGAGGAAGGCATCGGCGGACCGTTGGTCAATCTTCTGTCTCATGCCCGCGAATTGAAACAGATCTATGGCGTCACGATGCGGGCGTTTCTTCCAGCCGATATTATTGCTTCGTTCGAAGCTTTTCAAAAAAGCGATCAGGGCAAAATGCTGGACGCCCTCGCCAAAGATATGGCGGTGAACGCGCCCAAAGGCCCGACGACAATTTCGATGGCTCAGTTCGGCGAAGCTGCCAATGCAGCCACTCGCACACGCTTCGAGATGATTGCAAAAACCGGGATAGCATTGAATGCCGCCGCGCAAGCCCGCAAGGACGCACTTTACTCCGATTTCATTGAGGGCAGCGTTATTGCTTTGCTCGTCACGGTTCTGGTTATCATTCTCTGTATCGTCGTCATGCGCACCGTGTCCGGAATTATCCGGGTGATCGAACTGCGCATGGGAGAACTGGCTGAGGGCAAAACTGAAGCCCCCATTCCCTTCTCCACCCGTCAAGATCAGTTCGGCAGCATTGCACGCAGCGTTGAAGTGTTCCGCCAGGGCGCCATTCGAACGCGCCAACTGGAAGCCGAAGCCGAAGAAACCCGCAAGCGCAATGAAGCAGAGCGCGAGGAGGTGCAGCGACGCGCCGAAGCGGAAGCGGAAGATCGCCTCAACAGGGCCACGGGCTCGCTGGCAGCTGGTCTGCGCCAATTGGCAAGCGGTGACATGAATTGCGAAATCCGCGAGCAGTTTGCGCCACAGTTTGAAGCTCTTCGCCAGGACTTTAACGTGTCCGTCAACCAGCTGCGTGATGTTCTGGTGGCTGTGGGTCAGTCGGCAAGTGCCGTGAAAGCCGGTAGCGGTGAAATTTCCCATGCCGCCGACAATCTGGCGCGCCGGACAGAACAACAGGCCGCATCTCTCGAAGAAACAGCGGCCGCGCTGGAAGAAATCACCACCAACGTCAAGTCAACATCGACACGCACCAACGAAGCCCGCGACCTTGTTCGCGAGGCGCGTGGCAATGCCGGACATTCCAGCGAGGTGGTGGGCAACGCGGTTTCGGCCATGGAGCGGATTGAACAGGCGTCCGGTCAGATTGGCCAGATCATCGGCGTGATCGACGAAATCGCCTTCCAGACCAATCTTCTGGCGCTGAATGCTGGTGTTGAAGCCGCCCGCGCTGGCGAGGCAGGCAAGGGATTTGCTGTCGTGGCACAGGAAGTCCGCGAACTTGCCCAACGCTCGGCGCATGCCGCTCGGGAAATCAAGGCCTTGATCAGCAACTCCAACAGTGCCGTCACTGAAGGCGTCAAGCTGGTGGGAGATACGGGCCAGGGCCTCAATGCGATTGCCGAAGTGGTACAATCCATCAATCAGCACATGGATGCCATTTCCGCTGCGGCACAGGATCAGTCATCGGGACTGACGCAGGTCAGCACCGCTGTCAACCACATGGATCAGGCAACCCAGCAGGGTGCCGCGATGGTGGAGGAGATGAACGCTGCCAGTGCTGGCCTTGCCCAGGAAGCCACGAAACTTGCCGATCTTCTCAGCCAGTTCAAAACCGAGGCCACCGGCGCACATACGGGCCGCGGCAGCAACAGATCCAGCATGTATGCTGCGGCTTGAATGACACGATTTTCTTCCCCACAGGCTTTGCTGCTTTTAGAGCGCGGCCTGTGGGGGAGAGAAGCATCCAGCCGTCAGATTTTCGGCTTGGGCACATAGAGTGGCGTGGAGAGCGATAGCCACACCGCATTGGCCTTCGGTGCGTTCTCCGCCAGCACCGAGAACTGGTAGCTGAGAGAAACCGTGGAGTGGCCAAAATCATACATCACGGTCGGGCCAAGATTTAAGCCCCTGAAACGCCTGTTCGCGATGGTAGTCGAGCCGATCTTGTCGTCCTCGATCTGAACGAGAAAACCACCATAGCCACCAATTTTCAGTTTATCCGTAACGGCATAGGTGAGCTTGAAGTCCGTGGCGAACAGATCACCGGAAAGATAATCAGTATCTTCGTTGCGATTGTTGCGGTGATAACCAGCCATGACACCGAAATCCAGGCCGGTTGGATCAAAGTAGTTGTAATGCACGGAGACATCCGCGGTAGAGTACCCATTCTGGACATTAATCTGCCGTGACGTTTTGTAGCTCGACGTATGCGCAGCATAGCCAATCGCTCCGCCAATATTATGATAGTGCCCGAACGTGTAGTTCGCGATTTGAACGGCCCCCAGATTGCCGAAGCCATCGACCTCGCCGGATACCGGAATATTGTCAAAGTCGGTGTTATTGTAAGCATAAGGGATCACTACCTGGGTTGCGAAACGCCAGCCATCCAGATCAACCGGCCACACACCCATAATTCTCGACACGCTGACCGCCGCCTTCTGGTCGAGATCAAACAGAGGGTCTCTGTTTCCATCTGGACCATTGTACTCGCTGGCCGTCAGATAGCCGGTCTTGTTCAGCAGAAATATGCCGGGAACAGGTGGCAACGCGCCAAAATAAGTGCCCGGGGCGCCAGGCCCCCAGTTCATTGCCCCCGGCTCTGCCGCCATGGCGGAGGAAGCCATGCCACTCACACCGGCAACACAGGCGCCAGCCAGAATGTGCACAAGCGAAATGGAGCGCCGCTGCGATCTGTCACGACCGCCGATGGCGCCAGATTTCAACCGGTCAGGCTCATACTCTCGTACTCCCAATGCAAGTATAGGTACCATAATCATAATACACCCCTGCGTGTTATAAGTTTCAGATATACGCGCAACGATGCGACCGAAACCTGAACAGGAATCGGGCCACACGTGCTTTGCTTTTCATAAAAATTGTGCGCCGCAATAGACGAAAAGCCGCTAATGACGGCTTATGCTGATGACGGTGATTTACGTTTCTGCCATTATCATTTTCTCCCCTATGATCCCCAATGGCCGAATCGATTACCATTGGTTGCATTCCCCAGAGTAGAAATATGAGGATAAGCTTGCTTGAGGCTAACTAATATTTTTGAAGCTAACTCGCCCTATGGTTTTAGGAAGGAAGGCAGCCTGTCAACATTTGTTGACTTTTCATCACCACATTCTGTCGAGGTGAAAACGGATTGTCACAATCAGAAGCCACAGACGACATGCGCGCAAAACGGGCTGCGTGGATAGAAGACAGGGAGGTGAAAAAGGGGTCGAGACGCTGGCGGTTTCAGCCGAACTCTGACGCCAGAGTGTATGATCGTTCGCGACGAAGCGCCCAACCAAGATTAAGAAAACTCTGTCGGCTTATAGTAAGTGCTAGAAACTCAGCGCACCACAATCTACCGGCTTGCCGTAAGCATCTGGATATATTGTGGAAAAATGGTACGGTTGGGGGGAATTGAACCTCCGACCTCAGGTGCCACAAACCTGCGCTCTAACCAACTGAGCTACAACCGCACATCACGGACGCCGTGTTGGCGTCACGGGGGCTCACATACGGGGAGTTTTTCCGTTTTGCAAGTCCTTCGGTGATTTTTACGAAAAAAGGGTCATAAAACAAGCATGTTTCGAATAGGCGTCGGCAAGAGCTGCAAAAAGCCTATGGAAGAAAGGCCGCAAACACCGATTGTCGATTGCATTTGGGCCTGCGCCGACACACATTGGATGTGATGTACAGTTCTGATCCTAAAAGTCTGGCGCATTAACTGTAATTGGCAATTCCCCTTACAGATGATGGACCAAAAGACCCTGTCAAGTTATTTAAGATTCTGTTAACATCGGGCCGATGCAGGCCGTATACCCCTCATGATGAGGTTTTGCGGTTGCGTGAGGTCAGGTCGTGCCAGAATAGGTATCCACATGCCCGCCGTACAATATCCATTTATTGACATTGCCGTCCATGAGCGCGTTCGTGACCATTTCGGTCGCGGCGAAGCCATGGCCCTTTTCTCGATGGATTTGCAGACGGCGCTCTGGGCAAACGGCCGTGGTGCAGCCTTGTTCGGCACGCCCATGATCTATGATTTTCTGGAGCACGGGCCGAAGCAGCAGGATGTGACGTTCCGGCAATTTGCCGCAACGGCGGCGCGCCTTGCAAAAACCGGAGACAGCGGGCAGTTCAATATCCGCATTCATTCCGGCTTCAAAAGCGTTTCGGTTATGGCGACGGCCCAGATCATCGAACCGGAACCCGGCCAGCCTGCAATCCTCTTTACCGCGCCGATCGACTCCGTCGTTCCTTCGCTGCAGGAGCGGGCACGCCGGATGATTGAGGGTTTCGATGACCCTGACATTCACTTGGCGGTGCTGGATGCCGACAGCAAGGTCCTTGCTGCGTCGCAAGGCTTTTCTGCGCTAGGCATCACGACTGTAACGACACGCACGCTTGTGGCCATGGCCTCTGGCCAACCCGGCAAGCTGGTCAAGAGACCGGTGCCGGCGGGCAAGGGTTATCTCCCTGCCGCCGCCGGGCAACTGTCACAAGAGCCGCAGCTCAACCTTCTGTTCGTGGTTGAAACCGTCATCGGCACGCTTGATCCTTCCACCGAATTCACCCAGACCAAGGTAGAGCCGGCGACCCAAACGAATGACAGCCTTCCGGCAGTTGCCTTGAAGGAAGACGTCGTGGAGGAGCCTATCTCCGCCGATGCAGTCAACTCAGTTGACGACGTTGCGCCCGAGCTGACTGACATTGAGCCAGCGCTAGAGCCGCAACTGCTTGAGGAGGCTGGCACCACGATCCCGGACACGGTCATCGTTGAAGCTGAAGCCGACGTCGATGTCACGCCCTCCGACAAGGAAATCACACCTGTAGAAGCCGTCCAGACTGAAACCACTGTCTTGGACGAGGACGAGGCTGAAACAGAGACAGCCGACGTTGAGCCGGAACCGATTGCCGTTGCCGATACAGTCGAGCTGGAAGATACCGCGACATCGCCTGTTGAGGATGAGGAAGGATTCACATTCGATCCAAGTCGGCGCGCATCCCGCTTCGTCTGGAAGATTGATGCCGCCGGGCGGTTCAGCTCCGTATCGCATGAATTCGCGGATGCTGTGGGGCCAAAGGCTGCCAATGTTGAAGGCATGAGCTTTGCCGATCTGGCCGCTTTGTTCAACCTTGACCCGGATGGCAAGATTACCGAGCTTTTGAACCGACGCGACACGTGGTCCGGCAAGACGATCTATTGGCCTGTCGAAGGCACATCATTGATGGTTCCCATCGATCTTGCAGCCCTGCCAACCTATACGCGGTCGCGTGAGTTTGATGGCTTCCGTGGTTTCGGCATTGTCCGCATCACAGACGCGGTAGAAGATCCTGATGCTGTCGGCCTTTCCCTTGCGGGTGAAGAGCAACCAGCAGATGACGATTTGGCCGAAACAGCCGCGGATGATGTCGCCGTTATGACGGTTTCGCCAGCAGACGCTGAGGATGACGCGGCAGAAGACGCGCCCGCTCCATTGCAGGCTGTGAACGAGAATATTGCCGAGGACGAACGCCCGCAGGTGCCGCGCGACTTCAATCCGCCAAAAACCGAAGTCCCTGTTCTTGAGATCACCGAGACGCCGAACCGCCGTTCTTCCGACAAGGTCGTTCAGTTTGAAAATCACCGCGCCAAGAACCGCGAGGGCTTGAGCGCGAGCGAGCAGGCTGCCTTCCAGGAAATCGGCCGCGCCCTCACGCCGGTTGTTGCCGACGAGAGGAAGACGGAACACGATGAAGCGGTTTCGCCCGAGCCTATCCATGATGCGGCATCGGATGTCGAACCCGTCAATACAGACGAAGCATTGCAGCAGGAGCTGTTCACTGCAAACAGTGAACAGTCTGCCGACGTGTCCTCTGATGATGACGACGATTTCGCTGCCTACACGCGTGGTGATGAAAACGTTACCTTCATCGCTCCACAGAGCGTAGCCCGCCCCTCTGAAGCGGATGCGCCCGTTGAGACCCACAATGCGCCGCGCACGATCGCTACGCTGAATGCTGACACAATCGACCAGATGCCGGTCGCGCTTCTGGTTCACAGCGGTGACCGGCTGATCCATGCCAATCCGGAATTTCTGCGCCTGACAGGCTACGGCTCCATCGAGGAACTGGCCGAGGTTGGCGGTCTTGATGCGCTGTTGCAGCGTGATGATCTCGACGCCGTGTCGCAGCGCTCGGGCGGCTTGGTGGCCGTCAGCGCAGAGAACGAACTCATTCCGGTCAAGGCACGCCTGCAATCCGTAAGCTGGGACGAAGCGGGCGCTTTGATGCTGTCTCTCATCCCGATGCAGGAGCCTGCGGCCAATCCCCTGCCCGCCAACGAGAATGACGTTCAACAACCTACAACCGATGCCACGGATGCCGAGGTTTCTGCGCTGAAAGGCCAGGTCGAGGAACTGCATTCGATACTGGAAACGGCGACGGATGGCGTCGTACTGCTGGACGAAGGTGGCACGATCAGGTCGCTGAACCGTTCCGCCAATGCCTTGTTCAATTACGATAATGATGAAATCTCCGGCAAACCCTTCGTCATGCTGTTTGCTCATGAGAGCCAGCGTGCGGTTCTTGATTATCTCTCGGGCCTTGCCAACAATGGCGTGGCAAGCGTGCTGAACGATGGCCGTGAAGTCATTGGCCGTGAGGCATCTGGCGGTTTCCTGCCGCTATTCATGACGATTGGCAGGCTGAAATCATCCAACGGCTATTGCGCTGTCATCCGCGACATTACCCAGTGGAAACGCACGGAAGAAGATCTGCGTAACGCCAAGCGCGCCGCAGAGACCGCAAATGCGCACAAGACGGATTTCCTCGCCCGCGTCAGCCATGAAATCCGCACACCCCTGAATGCCATTATCGGCTTTGCCGAATTGATGGCAACGGAGCGTTTCGGCCCGGTTGGCCACCCACGTTATGTGGAATACTCCAACGACATCGGCCGCTCCGGCAGGCATGTGCTGGATATCGTGAACGATCTGCTGGATATTTCCAAGATCGAGGCGGGCCAGATGGATGTCGATTTCAAGGCGGTCGCCCTGAACGACACGATTGCCGAAGCCGTGTCCATCGTTCAGCCGCAGGCGAACAACCAGCGGGTCATCATTCGCACTGCGCTGTCGCAGTCTGTGCCGCAGATCGTTGCCGATCTTCGCTCGATCAAGCAGATCATGCTCAACGTGCTGTCGAATGCCATCAAGTTCACGCCATCGGGCGGCCAGATCGTTGTGTCGACGGCCTACGAAGCCAATGGCAGCGTTGTTCTGCGCATTCGTGATACCGGCATCGGCATGACCCGCACGGAACTGGAACATGCCATGAAACCATTCCGTCAGGTTTCGGCCTCCAGCAACCGCGTTCGCGGCGATGGCACTGGCCTTGGCCTGCCGCTGACAAAGGCAATGGTGGATGCAAACCGCGCCAACTTCTCGATTACATCGGCTCCCAACGAGGGAACGCTGGTGGAAATCAGCTTTCCCTCGCAGCGCGTGCTTGCGAACTGAACCCTTCCGGGATTAGCAATGTCTACGAGGCTCGTTCCTCCAGACATTTTTAGATCGACGCATCGGCTTTAGCCGATGTCGGAAGGGATAAAGGCATTGGCGTCATCACGGATGTTCTCTTCCCGCATGTTTCGGCCAAGAGCGGGCGTCTCAGGCCTGTCCATCGCCACACTGGTGCTGGCGGCAATGGTCTCCATGCCTTTGATTGCCATCTTTTCTATTGCGGCCACAGGCGGCACCGATGGCTGGCATCATCTGCTGGTCAATGTTCTGCCGCGTGTGGGTGTGCAAACGCTGGCGCTTCTCGTGATGACCGGGCTTACTTGCGCCGTCTTTGGCATCATCGCCGCATGGCTCGTCAGCAGCTTTGAGTTTCCGCTGCGCCGTCTGGTATCCTTTGCGCTGGTGCTGCCGCTTGCCATCCCGTCTTATCTGGCTGCCTATGCATTTGGCGAGTTCCTGGATTTCACAGGCCCTGTGCAGACGGCTCTGCGCTCTCTCTTGGGTTATCAATCCATCAAGGACTACTGGTTCCCGGATGTGCGATCGCTCGGTGGCGCGGTTCTGGTGCTGAGTTCGGTGCTTTACCCTTATGTGTACCTATCTGTGCGCGCCGCTTTTGGCCTGCAAGGCAGGCTGGCCACGGAGGCCGCCAGAACGCTCGGCGCAAGCCCTTTGCGAATATTCCTCACCGTGCAACTGCCCATGGCCAGACCCGCCATCATCATCGGTCTTGCACTTGTGATGATGGAGACGCTCAACGATATCGGAGCGGTCGAGTATCTGGGCGTTCGTACCCTGACATTCGCCATTTATGAGACATGGCTCAATCGCGGAAATCTGGCTGGCGCAACGCAGATTGCCTCGGTGCTCATCCTCATTGTCGTGGCGCTCATCATCACCGAGAGAAAAGCGCGCAGTCGCCAGCGGTTCACCGCTGCCAAATCCACGGCCATGAAGCAGCGCTTTGCCTTGAAGGCACTTCCGCCAGCACCCGGCTGGGCGGCAGCCGCGTTCTGCCTGCTGCCGGTTCTCTGTGGTTTTGCGATCCCGGTTCTGGTGCTGGGCGGCTATGCCCTCAAGCGGCTAGGTGCGCTTGCCGATCCGAAACTCATCAAGGCGCTGGCCCACAGTCTGGAAGTATCCATCTGTGCCGCTGTCATCACCCTCGTCTTTGGCTTTCTTTTTGCCTATGTCCAGCGCATCAACGCATCGCCCTTTGCGCGTATTGCCAGTCGCGCAGGCTCGCTGGGTTATGGCATCCCAGGAACGGTGCTCGCCATCGGGGTGTTGTTGCCGCTTTCAGCCTTTGACAATGCGCTGGACGGCCTCCTGCGGGCTCACCTCAACATTTCGACCGGACTTCTGCTTTCGGGAACGGCATTTGCCATCATTTACGCCCATAGTGTGCGGTTCGTGACGCTTTCGGAAGGCACGATCGATGCGGGCTTTCAAAAGCTCTCGCCGCATGTCGATATGGCCGCCAGAACGCTCGGACGCACGCGCTCTCGCACGCTGGTGGATGTGCTGTTACCCAACATTCGCCCAGCCGCCGTGACCGCCGCCCTGTTGGTTTTCATCGAATCCCTGAAAGAACTGCCCGCCACCATCATGCTGCGACCGTTCAACTTCAACACGCTCGCCACATTGGTCTATGAGAATGCATCGCGCTCCAAAGTGCAGGATGCCTCTATACCGGCTCTCATCATCATCGCTGCAGGGCTTATTCCCGTACTCTTCGTTTCCCGGTCGCTCGACCACGGATCAGATGCGCATTAGCGAAAAAAAAGGCAGCGAATGCTGCCTTTAAAAGTTTGTGCTAATAACGAGAGTAGGAATAAACAAACATCATGTCTTTGGGTCACCGACCCGGCCACCCTCTCATTGAGTGCACCCACGTTAAACACCATTTGAGACATTGCCCTTTAACAAAGTGTTAAAAGCGCACTACACCATTTAGGGACAACAAAATCCTAATCGGCTCATTTGCATTAAACCGCCACAAACAAGCCTATCAGCCTTTGGCCGCCGCGTGCTGATCCCGCATCCGCTGCAATTCCGAACGCTTGGTGGCAAGCGAGGCGCAGATGACGCCAACGGTGACGAAGGCGATCAGGATCGTGCAGATGGCGTTGATTTCAGGCGTCACACCCAACCGCACCTGCGAGTAGATCTTGATCGGCAGCGTTGTTGCGCCCGGCCCCGTGGTAAAGCTCGCAATGACCAGATCGTCCAGCGACAGTGAAAATGCCAGCATCCAGCCCGCAACGACACCCGGCAAGATCAACGGAAGCGTGATGCGGAAGAAGGTTTTGACGGGCGGGCAGCCAAGATCGAGCGCTGCCTCTTCCAGGCTACGGTCGAAGGTCAGCAGACGCGATTGCACCACGATTGCCACATAGCACATGGTGAAGGTCGTGTGCGCGATGATGACGGTCCAGAAACCGCGATCCACTCCGATGGAGACGAACAGCAGCAGCAAGGATAGGCCGGTGATAACCTCTGGCATGACGAGTGGCGCGTAGATCATGCCGGAAAACAGCATCCGCCCCGGAAACCGGGTAAAGCGAGTGAGTGACAGAGCTGCCAGCGTTCCCAGGATCGTGCCGATGGTCGCGCTCAAAAGCGCCACGCGCAGCGTGATCCATGCCGCATCCATCAGGCTCTCATTGCTCCACATGGACTGATACCAGTGCAGGGAGAACCCGCCCCAAACCGTGACGAGCTTGGAGGCATTGAAGGAATAGATCACCAGAATGAGGATCGGAATATAAAGGAACGCAAAGCAGAGCGTGAGGATGGTGGTGTCAAATTTACCGCGCTTCATGGCTCAGCTCACCTTCTTCTGCTGGTTCTGAAAGATGGCGATAGGCACCACAAGCACCAGCAGCAACAACACGGCAACGGCCGAGGCCAGCGGCCAGTCTCTGTTGCCGAAGAACTCCGTCCACAACGTCTTGCCAATCATCAGCGTTTCCGCACCACCCAGGAGATCGGGGATGACAAATTCACCTGTTATGGGAATGAAGCAGATCATCGATCCGGCAATCACGCCGGGCAGAGACAGCGGGAAGGTGATTTTCCAGAATGCTTTCCATGGCGGGCAACCCAGATCGGCTGCGGCTTCCAGCAGTGTATTGTCGAGCTTTTCAAGGGCTGCATAAAGCGGCAGCACCATGAAAGGCAGGTAGGAATAGACGATGCCGATAAAGACCGATGTATCCGTTCGGAAAATATTGACCTGCTCGTCTGGGCCCAGAATGCCGATGGTCTGGAAGAGAACCGTCAACAGCCCCTCTGGCTTCAAAATGCCGATCCATGCGTAAACACGGATAAGGAATGATGTCCAGAACGGCAGAATGACCAGCATGACCAGAGTTGGCCTGATGGTCGTAGGCGCGCGCGCCATGGCCAGCGCCATGGGGTAGCCGATCAACAGCAGGAGAAGTGTTGAAATCAGCGCGATCCGCAGCGACGACAGATAGGCTTCAACGTAAAGCGGGTCCTGCGTGAGGAACAGATAATTCTCGAAATCCAGCTGCGACAGGAAATCGCCAATGGCGCTGAAGCCATCAAACACCGGCACATAGGGCGGCATGGCGATGGCCGTATCGGACAGCGATATCTTGACGATGATCAGAAACGGCGCGGTGAAAAACAGCGCAAGCCAGATATAGGGAACGGCAACGATGAGCCAACGCAGAGGGCTCTGCCGATTTTCAGGAGACGAGATAGCCATATGACACCTCCTTTAGCGGGTGAGAACCAGACCGGAATCGGCTTTCCACTTCAACCAGACCATATCCCCGAAGGTGATGGGTCGATCAACGAGGCGTGACACATTGGCTTGCGCCGCCCGCATGATGCGGCCATCACTCAATTTTACGATGAATATCGAGAAATCGCCGAGATAACCGATATCCCAGACTTCGCCGTGACCGACATTGACTGTCGTGTCCGCAGGCGGATCGAGCGAGATGCCTACCTTTTCCGGGCGAATGGCAAAGGCAACCTTGCCGCCGACCGCGACTGCGCAGTCCTGCTCCACCACAACGGGCAGACCTTCGCAGTCCAGACGGATATGGGCCGGCGCACCCTCACGCGGGGCGATATCCTTGACCTCGGCTTCGAAAATATTGATATCACCAATGAAATCCGCGACGTAGCGGCTGTTGGGCGCTTCGTAGATTTCGGCGGGCGTCGCCACCTGCACGACGGTGCCCTTGTCCATCACGGCAATGCGGTCCGAGACGGTCATGGCCTCTTCCTGATCGTGCGTTACGATGAGAAAGGTCAGGCCCAGCGTCTGCTGCAAATCCATGATTTCGAACTGGGTTTCTTCGCGCAGCTTTCGATCCAGCGCACCCAATGGCTCATCCAGCAGAAGGACCTTCGGGCGCTTTGCCAGAGAGCGGGCAAGCGCCACACGCTGGCGCTGGCCGCCGGAAAGCTGGCTCGGCTTGCGCTTGGCAAACTCGGTGAGCTTGACGAGGCGCAGCATTTCCTGGACACGGGTGTTGATCTCGGCCCGTGGCAGATTATCCTGTTCAAGCCCGAAAGCGATGTTCTTCTCAACCGACATATGCGGGAAAAGCGCGTAGGACTGGAACATCATATTGGTGGGACGCTTATACGGCGGAACACCGGAAATATCCTTTCCCTGCAGAAGAATACGGCCCTCGGTCGGCTCTTCGAAACCGGCCAGCATGCGCATCAATGTCGTCTTGCCGCAGCCCGATGGCCCCAGCAGAGAGAAGAATTCGCGCTCGTAAATATCCAGCGTCAAATTATCGACGGCAACGAAATCGCCAAATCTCTTGGTCACATTCTCAAACCGAATGAACGGCACGGAGGCCGGGTCTGTCCATGGAGAGAATTTGCGCTTCACCGGACCAAGAGATTTAGCCATGTATTATCCCATCTGTTTTATAAGCCTGAACGAGAAAGGGGCAGGAATGCGCCCGCCCCTTTTTCCAATCCCGGTCAGCTGCCGGTTTTTATCTGTGTCCAGACGCGGTTGAGAACGCGCTGTTCTTTTGGCCCGTAAGGCGAGATGGTGAAGAGCTTCTTCATTGTTTCTGCGTCCGGGTAAACACCGGGGTTCTTCGAAACAGCCTCATCCATCAATGCCTGCGATGCCAGATTGCCGTTGGCATATTGCACATAGTCGGATGCCTTAGCGGCAACATCGGGCTTCATCATGAAATTGATGAAGGCGTGGGCTGCATCGACATTTTTGGCATCTGCCGGAATGACGAAGGAATCCATCCAGATATAGGTGCCTTCCTTGGGAATGACGTAGTTCACTTCCACGCCATTCTTGGCTTCTTCAGCGCGCGCCTTGGCCTGAAGAATGTCGCCAGACCAACCGATGGTAATGCAGCTGTCACCGTTGGCCAACTCATCGATATAGGCCGAGGAATTGAAGGTCTTCACCGAAGGACGGATGGCCTTGTAAACATCGCCGCCTGCTTCCAGATCGGCAGTTTCCTTGCTGTCAGGGTTCTTGCCGATGTAGTTCATGGCAATGGCGAAGGTTTCGTCGGATGCATCCAGAATGTTGATGCCGCAGGACTTCAGCTTTGCAGCATTTTCAGGCTTGAAGATAACATCCCAGCTATCGATCTTCACGTCGCCCAAGGCGGCCTTGACCTTGGCCACGTTGTAACCGATGCCGGTGGTGCCCCACATGTAGTTAACGGCATATTCGTTGCCGGGATCGTACTGCGCCAGACGGGTGGTGATCTCAGGCCACATGTTCTTGAGGTTCGGCAGCTTGGACTTGTCCAGCTTCTGGTACACGCCAGCCTTGATCTGACGGGCAAGGAACGGCGATGTCGGCGCAACCACGTCATAACCGGAATTGCCAGCCAGAAGCTTGGTTTCCAGAACCTCGTTGCCATCATATACGTCGTAAACGACCTTGATGCCGGTTTCCTTGGTGAATTCTTCCAGCAGAGAAGGCTCGATATAGTCGGACCAGTTGTAAACGTGGACGACCTTTTCCTGCGCATAGGCCGTGCCGGCGGCCAGCGCCGCGGCCACAACAGCAAGGCTGAAACGAAGCGAACGGTGTTTCATGGTAACTCCTGTTTGAGCGCGCCGTGGGAAGCGCGTGATCCCCTTGTTTTGTCAGAGACTAGAAAGGAAAACTTGCCGCCGCAAGCGGGAAATGTGCAGCGCGGCATTTTCAAACAATTGTCTTCAAATGCGTCACTGAAAATCGAAAACGCTGAGACCCGTGACCATCTCATCCAGCCCCAATGGCCGCGTCAACGGCGCTTCGGCACGCGACAGGCAGCCTTGCCTCTCGCACAGACGACAGGACGGGCCGATGGCAACCCTCAAGGCCGCGCTTCCCACCGCCTCACCATAAACCGTTTCCCTGGCCAGTGCGGCATCGCAGGCGATCATGACCGTGGTGCGGCGAAGCCTTTCTCCAAAGCCTGCCTGCGGCCCCTCCAACGTGCGTGCAATGGTCAGATAGGCACCGCCATCCGGCATCTCCACCTGCTCGGCCAGAACCTGACCGGGCTGTGAAAAAGCGGCATGCACATTGAGCTTGGGACAGAGCCCACCAAAGCGGGCCTGCGGAAAGCCAAGCGCGCCCGCCTTGCGAAAACGGTTTCCGGCACTGTCGATTTCCATGAGGAAGAAGGCAATACCGTTGGCACCCGGCCGTACCAGAGTAACGAGGCGGCTTGCCGCCTGCTCGAACGATACGTTGAAGCGCCCGCGCAAGATGTCGATATCGTAACGCGCCCGCTGTGCGGCGGCGAGATATGCGCCATAGGGCATCATCAGCGCATTGGCGGCGTAACGCGCAAGCTCGAAACGGGCGATACGTTTCGCCTCTTCACTGGAAAGCGGCAGGTCTGCAAGCTCAACACCAATCTCCGTCGTCAGCGCCAAAAGACAGGCTTCCATGGCCATCTCACGCAGCTGATCCTGCGGCGAAAGGCGCTCGGAGAGAAACAGCCGCATGGAGTGGCGGTCATAACGCCTTCGCAAATTCGGCATGGCGTGCACCGGCATGGTGCGCACAACGATGCCGTGGTTTTTCTGAAGCCAGAGTTTCAGCGCCTGCGCCAGATCGTCTCCCGGCTTCAGCGCAGCGTGAAACGCTTCCGCCGCCGCATCCAGCTGCGCAAAAAAAGCGGGCCGCCGTTCAAAGATTTCCCGCACTTCGTCAATGGGCAGGCGCGTTGCCGAAAGCGTGGTCTGGTGCCCTTCCCGCGCCAGAAGATCGGAGAGGTCGCTGAGGCGCTGCGCCTGCTCGCGATAGGCACGGTAGAGCTTGTTGATACCAGCCGCCACATTGGGGGCCGCTTCCGCCACCTCAACCAGTTCCTGTCCCGACGGCACCTCCCCCGCCAAAAGCGGATCGGCAAACACTTCCCGCAGCTGGCTGGACATGCCGCCACTCTCGCCCTGCAGATCATCCAGATCCACCTTGTAGACAGATGAGAGTTTCAGCAGAAGCTGAACGGTCAGCGGGCGTTGGTTGCGTTCGATGAGGTTGAGATAGGACGGCGAAATCGACAGTGCCTCCGCCATCGCCGTCTGCGTCAAGCCCAGTCCATTACGCACACGGCGCACGCGCGCGCCTGCGAAAATCTTTGCTTCCACCAACGCCTCCCAGCAAGTGATGCAGACAGAATAACGCAGCCGGTCATTTTTACAAGATTTACAATTTTACAAATCTTGCTGTCAAATTCCCCACAGCGTGACCTCTTTCAAGTCACTGATATTGCTTTTGAACTGGCGACTGAGGGCAGGAAATTGTAAATAGTTTCACATCGAATGTTGATCTGATCGGGAGTGGATCAGTCAACGAGATAGTCACAAAGGGAGAGAGATATGACGGATTTTTACAAGCTTGTACCGAGCGCCCCGAAGGGTCGTTTTGATGGCATCGAGCGTACCTATACGGCAGCGGATGTGGAGAAGCTGCGCGGCTCTGTCGAGATCCGTTATTCGCTGGCGGAAATGGGTGCGAACCGGTTGTGGCAGCTCATCAATGAGGAAAGCTACATCAACGCGCTCGGCGCGCTCTCCGGCAATCAGGCCATGCAGATGGTTCGCGCTGGATTGAAGGCTATCTACCTGTCCGGCTGGCAGGTTGCAGCGGACGCCAACACGGCCTCTTCGATGTATCCCGACCAGTCCCTATACCCGGCCAATGCCGCCCCGGAACTGGCAAAGCGCATCAACAAGACCTTGCAGCGCGCCGACCAGATCGATACCGCCGAAGGCAAGGGCCTGTCTGTCGATACGTGGTTTGCGCCCATCGTTGCCGATGCCGAGGCAGGGTTCGGTGGCCCGCTGAATGCGTTCGAAATCATGAAGGCCTTCATCGAGGCGGGTGCTGCGGGGGTTCACTATGAAGACCAGCTGGCATCGGAAAAGAAGTGCGGCCATCTGGGCGGCAAGGTTCTCATCCCGACTGCCGCGCATATCCGCAACCTGACGGCGGCGCGTCTGGCAGCAGACGTCATGGGCACACCAACGCTGGTCATTGCCCGCACGGATGCGGAAGCCGCCAAGCTTTTGACTTCCGATATCGATGAGCGTGACCGCCCCTTCGTGGATTATGATGCCGGTCGCACCGTCGAAGGCTTCTATCAGGTCAAAAACGGACTGGAACCCTGCATCGCCCGCGCCAATGCCTATGCGCCCTATTGCGATCTCATCTGGTGCGAAACATCCAAGCCGGATCTGGAGCAGGCGAAGCGCTTTGCCGAAGGCGTCCACAAGGTGCATCCGGGCAAGAAGCTAGCCTATAATTGCTCGCCGTCCTTCAACTGGAAGAAACATCTCGATGATGCGACGATTGCAAAGTTCCAGCGGGAATTGGGGGCAATGGGCTACAAGTTCCAGTTCATCACACTTGCCGGTTTCCACCAACTCAATTACGGCATGTTTGAACTGGCACGCGGCTACAAGGACCGGCAGATGGCCGCCTATTCGGAGCTTCAGGAAGCGGAATTCGCAGCCGAAATCAACGGCTATACCGCCACCAAGCACCAGCGCGAGGTTGGCACCGGCTATTTCGATGCGGTCTCGGTCGCCATTACGGGCGGCACATCATCCACCACGGCGATGAAGGAATCGACCGAACACGACCAGTTCCGCCCTGCTGCGGAATAACAAACAGGCTTCAACCCCATTGAACGGAGGAAAAACAATGGCTTCGATTTCGAGAGTTAAGGAACGCAGCGAGGAGCAGTCCTCATCCATGAGCCAGGATCAGCAGAGCGCCATCCGCATGCTGGCCAACGATCTGCACCGCCTCAATCAGGCCGTCATGAATGCAGTTGAAGCTGGTGTTTCGGTAGAGCTCGTTCGCTCCGCCCGCCACCATGGCGGCGACGGCAACTGGGGAGACCTGCTCATCCCCGTCATCGTTGCGCAGGGCAAGGCTGCGGCTTGAGCGCTGCCCATCAAATGTTCGTCATGCCGGGCTTAGCCCGGTATGGCGCAACGGAGATATTTAGAACAGCAGAACGAGAAACGCCGCAATCGCTCCAGCCGAGATCAGGCTGAGACGGAAGGCGTAAACTGCGTTTTCATTGGCGGTGCGAGCAATCGCGATAGCGCGGGCAGGTTTTCTGGACGTCATCATGAGCGGCTTCCTGAACGAGAAACATAACCGATCGATGCCGGGTTCCGGCGTCCAGCGGGACATCATGTATCAACTTGCGTTGTGCTGGCATTCGATCAGCATGACTCCGCGTCTCTTAATAAGGCCTTAAGATGGCGAAGCTTCACACAGATTCTCCAGCGGCGTGGCCGGATGCCCATGCCCACTGGAAATTATAGCCGCCCAGCCAGCCCGTGACGTCAACACATTCGCCAATGAAATAGAGGCCCGGCATGGCTTTCGTATGCATCGTCTTGGAATCGAGATGGGTGGTATCGACGCCGCCCAAGGTGACCTCAGCGGTGCGGTATCCTTCAGACCCCGACGGCTTTATGGTCCATTCCTGCATGGCGGAAGCAAGCGCGCCCAAAGTCCTGTCCGACATATCGCCCAGATTGCCGGTAACCCCTGCCCGCTCGACGACGTGCTGCGCCAGACGCTTGGGCAGAATATCTCCCAGCGCCGTCTGAGCGGACTGTCGGCCATTCGTCTTTTTGGCAGCCTTCAGATGGCCGATGACATCAAGTTCCGGCTCCATCTTGAGGCTGATCTCGTCACCCTCGCGCCAGAAGGATGAGATTTGCAGGATTGCGGGGCCGCTCAGGCCTCGGTGGGTAAACAGCAGCGCCTCTTTGAACGATGTCTTTCCATGCGAAAGCTCCGCAGGAACAGCAATGCCCGACAGCGGTGAGAGCTTTTCCAGCACCACCGGATCGAGCGTGAGCGGCACAAGGCCGGGCCGTGTTTCGATGATCGGCAACCCGAACTGCTCGGCCACGCGGTAGGCAAAGCCGGTCGCGCCCATTTTCGGGATGGATTTTCCACCGGTGGCGATGACCAGACTGTCCGCTTCGATCATTCCCGCCGATGTGGAAACCCTGAAGCCACCGGTGCCGATGGCTTCCACCGATGAGATATCCGTTTGCAACCTAAGCTTTGCGCCAACCGCCTGCATTTCGCCAAGCAGCATGCGGATAACATCCTTGGCGCTATCATCGCAGAACAATTGGCCGAGCGCCTTTTCATGGAAGGCAATGCGGTGCTTTTCCACAAGGCCTATGAAATCGCGCGGCGTGTAACGGGCAAGTGCCGATTTGGCAAAGTGCGGATTGCTGGAAAGATAGTTCTTCGGGCTGGCGTGGACGTTGGTGAAGTTGCAGCGGCCCCCACCGGAAATGCGGATTTTCTCGCCCGGCGCCTTGGCGTGATCGATGAGAATGACGGAACGGCCACGCTGACCTGCACGGATGGCACACATCATGCCAGCTGCCCCCGCACCCAATATCAGCACGTTACATTTTTCCGTCATGGAGTTTCCCTAGTTTCGGTGTACTTCCTCTTTTCGAAGTCAGGTCCGTTGTCAATGGCGCTTTCCCCTTTTGCCAATTGCCAAAGTCTGGCTATGATAGTGCCAATCGAAACACAAAGCCGGTGATTTATGCCTTCCAAGAAAACCATGCTCCGTCCCAAAAAACCGGCAACCATGGCAAAGAAGATACCCGTTGACGTCTCGCCCACACGCGGTTGCGCCACATGGCGGGAAGCCGCGCAATGGCTGAAGGCCCGCGGCATCGAGGACATCGAGTGCATCACACCTGACCTTGCCGGCGTTCCCCGTGGCAAGATGATGCCGACATCCAAGTTTACGGGCGATACATCGCTGGCGCTGCCATCCGCCCTTTACCGCCACACGATTTCTGGCGAATATCCTGACGAAACGGCAAACTTCCGCTATGAGCCGCGCGATAGCGACCTGAAGCTGGTGCCCGATCTTTCCACGCTCTGCGTCGTGCCGTGGGAAAGTGACCCGACCGCGCAGGTCATCTGCGATGTCGTGGATCAGGAAGGCAATTTCGTTCCCTACACGCCCCGCAACGTGCTGAGAAACGTACTCGACCTTTACAAGGAAAAAGGCTGGAAGCCAGTCGTCGCTCCGGAAATCGAGTTTTATCTGGTCGCCATGAATGACGACCCGGATTATCCGCTGCATCCGCCAAAGGGTCGCTCGGGCCGTTCCATCGTCGGCGGCCAGAGCTATTCGATTGCCGGCATCAACGAATTCGACGAATTGATCGACGATATCTATCACTTCTCGGAAAAGCAGGGGCTGGAGATCGATACGCTGATCCATGAAGAAGGTCCGGCGCAGCTGGAAATCAACCTTCGCCATGGCGACCCCATCGAGCTTGCTGATCAGGTTTTCCTGTTCAAGCGCACCATTCGTGAAGCGGCGTTGAAACACGGCATCTATGCCACCTTCATGGCAAAGCCCATGCAGGGCATGCCCGGCTCCGCCATGCACATTCACCAGTCGGTGGTGGATATCGAGACTGGTGACAATGTGTTTTCCAACAAGGATGGCAGCCCATCCAAGGAATTCTTCTCCTTCGTCGGCGGCATGCAGCGTTATGTGCCAAACGCGCTGGTCATGCTGGCGCCTTACGTGAACTCGTACCGTCGCCTGACGCCAGACATGGCCTGCCCGGTCAACAATGCCTGGGGTTACGATAACCGGACGACCGCCTTCCGCGTGCCGATCTCAGGCCCTTCTGCACGGCGCGTGGAAAACCGTCTGCCCAGCTCCGATGCCAACCCCTATCTGGCCATCGCGGCATCGCTTGCCTGTGGCTGGCTTGGCATCATGAACAACATCGAGCCGACCGAGCCGACCTATGAGACAGCAAATGAAGGCTCCATCGAGCTGCCACGCGGCCTTTTGGAAGCGGTGGCGCTGCTGGAAGGCGAGCCTCAGCTGGAACGGGTCTTCGGGCATGAGTTCGTGGGTCTTTATGCCGGTCTGAAGCGTGGCGAGTTTGAAACCTTCATGCAGGTTATCAGCCCTTGGGAGCGGGAATTCCTGCTGCTGAACGTATGAGGGTTTGCGCATGACATGGCAAAGCCCGATAGCGCCCGGCCTATCCTGGTATCAGGATAGCCTCGGCGAGAGGCCGCGATATCCAGCCATGGATGGTTCCCGGACGGTGGATTGCGCCGTCATCGGCGGCGGCTTCACCGGTCTGCAGGCCGCCTATAATCTGGCCAAGGCAGGCATTTCCGTAGTGCTTGTGGAAGGGTGCCGCTTTGGTGATGGCGCTTCCGGGCGCAATGGCGGCCAGTTCGGCAGCGGGCAGCGGGCCTGGCCGGACGAGATGGAAAAGCAGATCGGCTTCGAGCGTTCGAAGGCGCTGTTCGCCATTGCCGAAGGTGCAAAACACTATGTGCTGGATTTTGCCCGCGACCATGGCATCGACATGGAGTTTCTGCCGGGACAGCTGAATGTTCTGCACAAGAAAAGCTATGAGAAGACCTATCGCGACAGCGTCGAGGCGATGCGCAGCCGCTATGGCTACGCCCATGTTTCCTTCATGGAAAAGGCCGAGACAGAGCAGAGGCTGGGTTCCGATCATTACCATTTCGGCGTTCGTGACACCGGCACCGGCCACATCAATCCGCTGAAGCTCATCGCGGGTCTGGCCAAGGCAGCTCATGCTGCGGACGCGCAGATTTTCGAGATGACGCCTGCCACATCCATCAAGCAGACGGGCGGCAAGACGTTGATCGACACCCCAGCCGGCACCATCACCGCAAGCCGTGTTCTCATCGCGACCAATGCCCATATCGGCAATCTGGAACCTGTGACGGCAGCCCATGTCATGCCTATCCGCTCCTTCATTGGCGCGACGGTGCCGCTTGATAAGTTTCCAGAGATTATTCCCGGAAAGGAAGCGGTCGCGGATAGTCGTTTCGTGGTGCGCTATTTCCGCAAGACGCCGGATAATCGCCTGCTGTTTGGCGGGCGCGAAGCCTATACGGCGGACTCTCCGCGCGACATCTCCAGGCATATTCGCAAGCAGATCGCCGAAATCTATCCGGCGCTCGACACCATCGAGATGACGCATGCCTGGGGTGGGTCCGTTGGTATCACGCTCAACCGCCAGCCTTTCGTGCGTGAAGTCATGCCTAACGTGATGTCCATCGGCGGCTATTCGGGCCATGGTGTGATGCTGTCGAATTATTGCGGCAAGCTTTATGCGGATATGGTGATTGCCAAGGACCGGGCGCTGGACCAGTTCTCGTCGCTCGACGTGCCGTCATTTCCGGGCGGAACATCATTGCGGGCACCGCTGCTGTTTCTTGCGCTTTCGTGGTACGCATTACGAGACAGGTTCTGATGCAACAAGCGGGAAATATCGGCGCTGCCAAGCATAATGCAGCATAAACAACGTCTTAAAAGCAAAACCCATATTTTTTTCCAACACATCTGGCATTTTTAAATCGATTAGATTATGGATGCCTCCAACACATGAGAGATCGAGAGAATCGGTATGAGCAGTCAAATCATTCCAGTAGAGCCCTTCGATTGCGTCGTTTTTGGCGGCACTGGCGACCTGGCCGAGCGTAAGCTTTTGCCAGCTCTCTACCACCGGCAGGTGGAAAACCAGCTGTCTGAGCCAACACGCATCATTGGCGCTTCCCGTTCGGTAATGACCCATGACGAGTACCGTAAATTCGCTCAGGATGCTCTCAAAGAGCATTTGAAGAAGGGCGAATATGATGACGAGCAGGTCGCGAAATTCTGCGCCCGCATCTTCTATGTTCCTGTCGATGCCAAGTCTGACGGCGGCTGGGATAAGCTGAAGAAGCTTCTCGATGAAGGCAAGGACCGCATTCGCGCTTTCTATCTGGCCGTCGCTCCCGGAATTTTCGGCGATATCGCCTTCAAGATCCGTGACCACAAGCTGATTACCAAGTCCACGCGCATCGTCGTGGAAAAGCCGATTGGCCGCGATCTGGCGTCGGCGCTTGAACTCAACGACACGCTGGGCAACGTCTTTAAGGAAGAACAGATCTTCCGTATCGACCACTATCTCGGCAAGGAAACCGTGCAGAACCTGATGGTGCTGCGCTTTGCAAACGCGCTGTTTGAACCGCTGTGGAACTCCGCCCATATCGACCATGTGCAGATCACCGTTGCCGAGTCCGTCGGGCTTGAAGGTCGTGCCGGATATTACGACAAGGCTGGCGCGCTGCGCGATATGGTGCAGAACCATATTCTCCAGCTTTTGTGCCTTGTGGCAATGGAGCCCCCCTCCTCCATGGACGCGGAAGCCGTTCGTGACGAGAAGGTGAAAGTTCTTCGCTCGCTCAAGATGATCGACCAGTCGAATGTTGAGAAGCTGACAGTGCGCGGACAGTACCGCGCTGGCGCTTCTGCCGGTGGTGCGGTCAAGGGCTATCTGGAAGAGCTTGAAGGCGGTGTTTCCAACACCGAAACTTTCGTGGCCATCAAGGCTGAAATTGCAAATTGGCGTTGGGCGGGCGTGCCTTTCTACATCCGCACCGGCAAGCGGCTTGCCTCGCGCGTATCTGAAATCGTCGTCACATTCAAGCAGATCCCGCATTCGATTTTCGATGATGCGGCAGGCAAGATCGAGGCCAACAAGCTGGTCATTCGTCTGCAGCCGGATGAAGGCGTCAAGCAGTCTCTGCTCATCAAGGATCCAGGTCCGGGCGGCATGCGCCTGCGTCAGGTTTCGCTGGATATGAGCTTTGCCCAGGCGTTTAACGTGCGCAGCCCAGACGCCTATGAGCGCCTGTTGATGGATACGATCCGCTCCAATCAGGCTCTGTTCATGCGCCGCGACGAAGTGGAAGCGGCATGGAAATGGGTCGATCCAATTCTGAAAAGCTGGGAAGCCGTCAATCAGGGCGTACAGGGCTACACGTCAGGCACATGGGGACCAAGCGGTTCCATCGCGCTGATCGAGCGTGACGGCCGCACATGGCACGAAGCCGATTAAGGGGATATGCAATGATCGGACAGGAGCATATCTTCGCAAACGGCCGTGAACTGGCGCAAACGCTGGCAAAGGACGTGGCCGAGCGTCTGGAGCGCGGGCTTTCCGAGCGTGGGACGGCAAGCATTGCCCTCTCCGGTGGCTCGACACCCAAGCTGTTCTTTCAGGAACTGTCCAAGCATGAGCTGGACTGGAAGAACATCAGCGTAACGCTGGTGGACGAGCGGTTCGTGCCACCGGAAAGCGACCGTTCCAACCACAAGCTGGTAGCCGACCACCTTCTGCAGAACGCCGCGACCTACGCCTATTTCGTGCCGCTCTATCAATTCTTCGCCACGCCGGAAGACGCTGCGACGCTTGCAACCGTGAAAACGGAAGCGATCTGCGATCCATTCGACGTCGTCATTCTTGGCATGGGTACGGATGGCCACACGGCATCGTTCTTCCCCGGCGGCGACAATCTCGAAGAGGCGCTCGATCTCGATGAAGAACGTTCAGTCCTGCCGATGAGTGCGGAAACTGCCGGTGAAGAGCGCCTGACGTTCAATCTCTCGGCACTTCACGATGCCCGTTTCCTCGTGCTGCACATCGAAGGTGCGGCCAAGAAGGAAACGCTCGACAAGGCAAAGTCCGATCTGGACGAGGAAGACATGCCTGTGCGGGCCGTGCTCAACCGCGCGGAATCGCCCGTTCAGATCTACTGGGCGCCATAAGCCCCACGCTTGAAACAGCAACATGAACACCGGCTGGCATTCCCAGGTGCCTGGCCGATGTTCCACTAAAGGACAGGATACACGCCCATGGCTGCCGACCCGCGTATTCAGGCTATTACAGCCCGTATCGTCGAGCGCTCGAAACCTTACCGCGAGATTTATCTCGAAAGGCTTCGTCTCCAGCTAACCAAGGGTGTGCATCGTTCTGTTCTGTCCTGCGCCAATCTTGCGCATGGATTTGCGGTCTGTTCCCCCGCCGACAAGGACATCCTTGCCGGCGACCGGGTTGGCAATCTGGGCATCATCACTGCCTATAACGACATGCTTTCGGCGCATCAGCCCTTCGAGATCTACCCGTCCATCATCCGCGATGCGGCCAAGGAAGCGGGTGGCATTGCGCAGGTTGCCGGTGCGGTGCCAGCCATGTGCGATGGCGTGACGCAAGGTCAGCCGGGCATGGAACTGTCGCTGTTTTCGCGCGATGCAATTGCCATGTCAGCGGGCATCGGCCTCTCGCACAACATGTTCGATGCAGCCGTGTTTCTCGGAGTCTGCGACAAGATCGTCCCCGGTCTGGTGATTGCGGCCCTGTCTTTCGGCCATCTGCCCTCCATCTTCATTCCAGCTGGACCAATGACATCTGGTCTGCCGAATGACGAGAAATCCCGCATTCGCCAGCTTTATGCCGAAGGCAAGGTCGGGCGCGCTGAACTGCTGGAGGCAGAGTCCAAATCCTATCACGGCCCCGGCACCTGCACCTTCTACGGCACCGCCAATTCCAACCAGATGCTGATGGAAATCATGGGCTTCCACATGCCCGGATCATCCTTCATCAACCCCAACACGCCGCTGCGCGACGCGTTGACGCGTGAAGCGACCAAGCGGGCGCTGGCAATCACAGCGCAGGGCAACGAGTTCACGCCAGCAGGCGAAATGATCGATGAGCGTTCCGTGGTCAACGGCGTTGTCGGTCTGCACGCCACGGGCGGCTCCACCAACCACACGCTGCACCTCATCGCCATGGCCCGTGCCGCTGGCATCGTGCTGACATGGCAGGATATTTCCGATCTCTCCGACGTGGTGCCACTTCTGGCCCGCGTTTACCCCAATGGTCTGGCGGATGTGAACCACTTCCACGCAGCCGGTGGCATGGGCTTCCTCATCAAGCAGCTGCTGAAGCAGGGCCTGGTGCATGATGATGTCCGCACAGTCTTTGGTCAGGGGCTTGAAGCCTACACCATTGAGCCGACGCTGGATGAGAAGGGCGGCGTCACGCGCAGCCCATCACCTGATGTCAGCCATGACCCGAAGGTTCTCGCCAGCGTCGAAACGCCTTTCCAGCCAAGCGGTGGCCTGAAAATGCTGACCGGCAATCTCGGTAAGGCCGTCATCAAGATCTCGGCGGTCAAGCCGGAACGGCATATCATCGAAGCACCGGCGATCATCTTCCATGATCAGCAGAGCCTTCAGACCGCCTTCAAGGAAGGCAAGCTGAACCGCGATTTCGTGGCTGTGGTTCGCTTCCAGGGACCGAAGGCCAATGGCATGCCCGAGCTGCACCAACTGACGCCGCCACTCGGCGTGTTGCAGGACCGCGGCTTCAAGGTGGCCTTGGTCACAGACGGTCGCATGTCCGGCGCGTCAGGCAAGGTGCCCGCCGCCATTCACATGACCCCTGAGGCTGTCGATTGCGGACCGATCTCCCGTATCAAGGATGGCGACATCATCCGGCTCGACGCCATCACCGGCACTATTCAGGTTCTGGTATCGGATACGGAGCTTGCGGCGCGTGAGCCTGCAACCGCTGACCTTTCAGAGAATGAATGGGGCATGGGCCGCGAGCTGTTCGCGCCATTCCGTCGCAGTGTCGGTCCGGCAGATCAGGGTGCTAGCGTGTTCGCGAGCTGACGATGGTGGACCCGACAGAGGTCGCCTACCCGGTCCAGATGCAGCTGGAGGCGTATAATGCACGCGACATTGACGCCTTCATGCCGTGGTGGGCAGGTGATTGCCACTACTACCTGTTTCCCGATATGCTTTTGGCGAAAACGGCTGACGAGATCCGTGAACGACATGTGGAGCGGTTCAAGGAGCCGAACCTGCATGGCAGGTTGCTCCACCGCATGGTGCTCGGCAACACGGTTATCGACCATGAAACAGTGACACGCACCTTCCCCGATGGTCCCGGAGAGCTTGACGTCATCTGTATCTATGAAATTTCGGACGGCAAGATTGCCAAGGCGTGGTTCAAAATCGGCACGCCTCGCCTATACGGCTGATATTAGCGTTACCAGGCCCGGATATCGAGCTTGCGGTCGCGGTGCTGCGGATGCGTGCTGAACACGAAAATCCGCTCCATATCCTTCTTGCTCAGAATATGCAGGAAGCGAACGTGGATCGTGTTGTTGGGATTGACCTTCAACAAGACGCAACCGATCTTGGTGATGCGGGCGTCGGGAATATCGAGATAGAATTGCTGGGGCAGATTGTACTGGGTCAAAAGCGCCAGCACGGCTTCGGAGTGGGAAATCTTGACGACATCGCACCGGCGTGAAGCCATATTCATCACGGCTTTCTCGGTATATTCGATGCGTGCGGCATTCATCGTATCTTCCAGTTTGAACCGCCCCTCGCGGTCGTACATGAAAGATTCTTCCTTGCTGAGATAGCTGGGTTTGCCGATGTCTGCCCGGGCGTTCAATTTCGTCATCCCTTTTCATTATTTGAGAAAAAAGACTAGCCAGAAGGTCTTAAGAATTTATCTCCCCGTTTCGATATGAAACACATGCCAGATCTGACTGTGGATAAGATCCACCACTGCGCGCAGGCATGAGACAGCCATGGTTAAGCCGCTGATATCTTATCATATTCTCTAATATGATAAGAAAACGACGCCACGAAACGCCTTTCAAAAATAGTTAAGGCGGCGTTTCAAAAGCCGTTTCAGCGGCGATAAGTCTGGCCCTCCGCATCAAACAGATGCAGCTTTTCACGCGGTGCTGAGAAGCGCAGAACCTGACCTTTTTTGGCCTGGGCGATGCCCGGAATTTTCACGATAATCGGCTCCTGACCATCAGGGGCTTCGAGGTAGAGCAAGGTGACTTCCCCGAGCGCCTCGACAATGGAAACCTTGCCCTCAAACAGATAGTCGTCGCCCGTGACAACAGACAAATCCTCCGGGCGCACGCCGAAGGACGCGGCTTTGCCGTCCTCTCCGGCGGGGGTCGCAATATCGACGGACAGGGTCTTCCCACCGGCAAGCTCAATATCAGTCTGCGCGCCGGAACGTTTGATCGTTGCGGGAATGATATTCATGGCTGGAGAGCCGATGAACTTCGCCACAAAGAGATTGCCGGGGTTTTCGTAGAGCTCCAGCGGTGCACCCACCTGCTCCACACGACCGCCGTTGAGGACAACAATACGGTCAGCCAGCGTCATGGCTTCCACCTGGTCATGAGTGACGTAGATCATGGTCGTATCCGCCATCTGCTCGCCAAGCTTGGCGATTTCGATACGGGTGGCCACACGAAGCGCCGCATCGAGGTTGGATAGCGGCTCATCGAACAGGAAGACCTTGGGGTTGCGGCAGATGGCGCGACCAATGGCAACGCGCTGGCGCTGGCCACCGGACAGGGCTTTGGGCAGACGCTCAAGATATTGCGTCAGTTGCAGAATGTCGGCCGCAGCGCGCACACGGCGGTCGATTTCCTGCTTGTTCTCTTTGGCGATCCGCATGCCGAAGGCCATGTTGTCGTAGACCGTCATGTGCGGATAAAGAGCATAGGACTGGAACACCATAGCGATGCCGCGCCGCGAAGGCGGGATTTCGTTGACCAGTTGCCCGTCAATATACATCTCGCCGCCAGTGATCTCCTCCAACCCGGCAATCATGCGCAGCAGCGTGGATTTACCGCAGCCAGATGGGCCGACGAAAACAATGAATTCGCCTTGTTTGATCTCCAGATCAATGCCGTGCAGGACCTTGACCTGGCCATAGGCCTTGCGGATATCCTTGAGAACGAGACCAGTCATGCGGTGTTCCTCCCTCGTATGATGTCAGGCGTAACGGGCGAAGAATGCGCCCCATGCCGGTAATGCAACGCTGCTGCCGTTCAGCTCAGCCGAAAAACCATGGCCCTCGAGAACCTCCCAGTTGCCATCCGGCAGCTGTGCTGTGGATGGTTCTGCGGAAAGGTTGAACAGGCAGAGCACGGTCTCGTTGCCCAGCGTGCGGGTGTAGCTGGAAACGGTGCCCTCAACCGGCTGAAACGCAATGCTGCCTTTGGCAAAGGCCGGGTGCTGTTTGCGGAAGGCAAGGAAGCGGCGGTAATGCTCCAGCACGGATGCCTCATCACCCTGCTGGGCGCTGACAGCACGCTGCTTGTGTTCAGGGGGAATCGGAAGCCAGCCCTTATCGGCTGTCGAGAAACCTGCCAGCGCATGGCCCGCATCCCAGACCATCGGCGTGCGGCAACCGTCACGCCCCTTGAACTCCGGCCAGAACTGAATGCCGTAGGGGTCCTGCAAATCATCGAATGCGATATCGGCCTCGGTTAGGCCAAGCTCTTCGCCCTCGTAAATGCAGACTGATCCGCGCTGCGTCATCAACAGTGCGGCAAGCACCTTGGCGAAAGCATCCTTGTCTTCCACCACATCGCCCCAGCGGCTGACATGGCGCACGACGTCATGATTGGAAAAGGCCCAGCATGCCCAGCCCTCGGGGGCAGCGCGGGCAAAATCTGCCTGCACATCGGCCACACGCTGCGGCGTCAGCGCATCCGGCGCCAGAAACTCGAATGCGTAGCACATCTGCATCTTGTCATCGCCGGATGTGTATTCACCGACGATCTCAAGCCCGCGCTGGCTATCCCCCACCTCGCCCACGGCTGCGATATCCGGGAACTCATCGAGAACGGCGCGGAAGCGCTTCAGGAATGCGATGTTTTCGGGGCGGTTCTTGTCGTAGATGTGTTCCTGGAAATTATAGGGGTTCACGGCTGGTGCGGTGGAAGCGTTGCGGCGTTCCGGAGCAAGCGCCGGGTTGTTGCGCAATTCCTTGTCGTGGAAATAGAAGTTGATCGTATCCAGACGGAAACCATCGACGCCGCGCTCCAGCCAGAAGCGGGTAATGTTGAGCAACTCCTGCTGCACCTCTTCATTGTGCAGATTAAGATCAGGCTGCGAGGTGAGGAAGTTGTGCATGTAATATTGCATGCGCGTCGGGTCCCACTGCCAGCCGGAGCCGCCGAAAATGGAGAGCCAATTGTTGGGCGGTGTGCCATCCGGCTTGCCATCGCTCCAGACATACCAGTCAGCCTTCGGATTCTGGCGGCTGGAACGGCTCTGCACAAACCACGGATGCTGATCCGACGTGTGCGACAGGACGAGGTCGATCATGACGCGGATACCAAGACGGTGCGCCTCGGTAATCAAGCCGTCGAAGTCCGCCAGTGTGCCGAACATCGGGTCGACATCGACATAGTTGGACACGTCGTAGCCGAAATCCTTCATCGGAGAGGTGAAGAAGGGAGAAATCCAGATCGCGTCTGCGCCAAGCTTTGAAATATGCTCCAGGCGCGAGGTGATGCCCTTGAGATCGCCAATGCCATCGCCGTTGCTGTCCTGATAGGAGCGCGGGTAGATCTGATAGATCACGGCACCGCGCCACCAATCCTTGTCGCGCACGAGAGTAGAAGTCGTCATTTCAGTATCCTGTTTGGTATGGGCATTCATGTTGATCAGCCTCCCTTGACCGAGCCGGAAAGCAGCCCGCGCACAAGGTAGCGTTGGAGAGCGAAGAAAACGCAGAGCGGCACGACGATGGTGACGAAGGCCGATGCGGTCAGGATTTCCCAGTTGCCGCCGCGTGAACCCAGAAGCGCGTTGAGCGCCCCCGTCAGCACCAGCTCATCCTTCTGCGTTCCCAGAAACACCATGGCGACCAGAAGGTCGTTCCATGTCCAGAGGAACTGGAAGATGGAGAAGGATGCAAGCGCCGGGAAAGACAGCGGCAGGATGATCTTGACGAAGATTTCAAAATCACTGGCCCCGTCCACACGCGCACTCTCGATGATCTCTTTCGGCAGGCCGGAAATGTAATTGCGCAACAGATAGATGGCGAGCGGCAGACCAAAGGCCGTGTGCGCCAGCCAGATGCCCGCATAGGTCTTGGATGGCACGCCGAAGACGTTGCCAATCCAGTTATAGAGCTGCAACAGCGGGATGAGCGACATCTGCAACGGCACCACGATGAGGCCGACGACCATGGCAATGATGAGGGAGCGGCCCGAAAACTTCATCCAGGACAGGGCATAGGCTGCGAAAGCCGCGATGAGAATGGGGATGACCGTGGCCGGAATGGCAACCGTCAGCGAATTGACGAAGGCCTGGCCGATGCCCTCAGAGGCAAGCACGGTGCGATAATTATCGAGTGTGAAGATGGGCGGTGTCGAAACGGCCAGATAGACACGCTTGGCGCGCGAACCCTCGAAGGTCGCGTTCTTGCTGTACTGGTAGGTGCCGTCTTCGTTGATAACGAGGCTTTCGCCCTCACCCAGATCGGCCGCCTCCCCTGCCGGGAAGGCTTCAGGCTCTTGCACACGCACGCCAAAAGCGGAAATCTTGCCGCCCGCGCCATTCTCAAACACGTTGCCCGAGATGATGAAGCGATCACCCTCTTGGCGTTGCGTTGCAGGGTCGGCAAGGCGAAGCGCCTGCGTTTGACTTGAGCTGGAAAAGGCCGTCCACCAACCTGATACAACGAGCTGGTCCTTGTCTCGCAGCGAGCTGACCAGAATGCCGAGCGTTGGCAAAAGCCAGAGCAGCACGACGAAGAGGACGCTGATGTGAACGATCAGGCGTGGCAGGCCGATGCGGCGAATACGCGTTGTTATGCTCATCTCAGCGACCCTCCATCTCACGGTTTGCCTGGCGAATGTTCCAGATCATGATCGGCGTGACCGCTGCCATGATGATGAGCGCGATGACGGCACTGCGCCCGCTGTCTCCACCGCCTCTGAACATCCAGTCAAACATGAGGTTGGCCAGAACCATGGTGTTCCATTGGCCGTTGGTCATGGTCAGAACGATATCGAAGACCTTGAGAACGAGGATAGTGATCGTCGTCCAGACAACGGCGATGGTGCCCCATATCTGTGGAACGAGAATTTTCCAGAAAATCTGCCAGCCATTGGCCCCATCGATCACAGCGGCTTCCACGGTTTCTTCGGAAATGCCGCGAAGCGCTGCCGAGAGAATGACCATGGCAAAGCCGGTCTGGATCCAGATGAGGATGACCATGAGGAAGAAGTTGTTCCAGAATGGCATGGAAATCCACACCTCCGGAGAGCCGCCGAAGTATTCGACGATGGCGTTGAGCAAGCCGATCTGCGTCTGCCCCTCGCCCCGATACTCATAGACGAACTTCCAGATGACGGATGCACCGACGAAAGAGATCGCCATCGGCATGAAGACGATGGATTTGGCGATATTGCCCCACCAGATGCGGTCTGTCATAACGGCGATGACAAGGCCGAAGAAGGTGCAGGCGGCGGGCACGACAGCCAGCCACAGGATATTGTTGAAAATGGATTGGCGGAAACCATCATCATAGATGGCCCAGCGGTAATTGTTGAGGCCAACGAAATTGTCACCGGTCCGGTCGTAGAAAGACAGGATGAAGGTGGCGACCACGGGGTAGACCAGATAGACGATGAGCAAAAGCAGAGCGGGGCCGACGAAGAGCCAGGGGCGAACTGCCGCGCGCCGGTTGAGGTTGCGCGACGCATGGATCACATCGCCGTCTTTCACCGGAAAAATGAACTGTAGCGCCTTGTCGGACAGCCAGTAATAGGCCGCACAGGCAAAGACGCCGACAATCATCACGCCGAGCGCCGAAACGATCTGGGTAATCATATTCCCTCCCCGTTATTTCGTGTTCATACCCGGCCTGACAGCGTTACCCCGTTGCGGCAGAGACATGCGAGAGAAACGACCCGGCAGCGGGTGAGCGCCGCCGGGTGGAGTTTTCGATTACTTGAGGCCGTCCCAGGCCTTCTGGATATCATCAGCAACCTGCTGGGCAGACTTGCCACCGACATAATCGACCATGCCCGTCCAGAATGCGCCAGCACCGATCTTGCCGGGCATCAGGTCCGAGCCATCAAAGCCGAAGCTTGTGGCTGTGGTCAGGATTTCGCCCTGACGCTTGGTCTGCTCGCTGGCATAGGTGTCGAGGTTCACGCCCTTGTAAGGTGTGAGGAAGCCGGACTGCGCCATCCAGACTTCATGGGCAATCGGTGTCTTCAGGAATTCCACGAAAGCGCGGGAAGCCTTGGAGTCCTTGGTGATGGTGAAGAGCGTTCCAGCGCCCAGAACCGGCGTGCCGAGATCAGGCTTGGAAGCAAATGTCGGCATGTAGAAGAAGTCCACATCCGTTCCGACCTTGGTGCCTTCCGGAAAGAAGGATGGAATGAACGATGCCTGGCGATGCAAGTAGCACTTCGGTGGAATGTCGAACAGGCCCTTGGGGCTATCGCGGAAATCGGTGGAGGCAACGGCAGCAGCGCCACCGCTCACATATTTGTCGTTCTTGGCAAATTTGCCGAATTCCTCGATGGCGGCAACAACGCGCGGATCGTTAAACTTGACCTCGTTGGTTGTCCACTTCTGGTAGACGTCGAGCGGCTGCGTGCGCAGCATGAAGTCTTCAACCCAGTCTGTCGCTGGCCAGCCGGTCGCACCGCCGGAACCGAGACCGATGCACCATGGCGTGCCGCCATCGGCTACGATCTTGTCGCTGAGCTTGACGAGGTCTTCCACGCTTTTCGGAACTTCGTAGCCAGCTTCTTCAAAGTTTTCAGGCACATACCACACGAGCGATTTCAGGTCGGCCTTGAATGGAAATGCGAAATAAGCTTTCTGTCCGTCTTTGCCGGGATAAATACCCAGATCAACCCAGGACTGGCCCGCGCCGTAGTTTTCCTTCACCCAGTTGGCTGTCTCATCGCCAAGCGGCGTCAGCAGACCTTTAGCAGCAAGGTCGGCCAGCAGGCCGGGCTGCGGCAGAATGGCGACATTGGGAGGAGAACCGGCTTGCGTATCGATAACGATCTGCTGCTCGTAATTTTCCGATGAGGAGTAGCGCACATTCACGCCGGTCGCCTCGGTGAAATAGGCCAGGACCGATTGGAACAGCGCCTCGTCCTCGCCGCGCCATGGTCCGAAGATCGTCAGCGTTTCGCCCTTCAGGCTGGCGTTGGCGGCCTTGAAATCCTCATAGCTTTTCCAGTTGAATTTGGCATCGCCACCGGGCTGGAACTTCAGCTCCGCAGCGAAAGCTGCCCCCGACAGAAACGTGGCCACGGCCACGGTCGTCCAGAAAGTCTTTTTCATGTGATCTACCTCCCATCACATTGTCAGGCGCAATAGCCTGAAAAGATACTCAAAGCGCTTTGGCTAACCATTCATCTCACTGAGATGGAAGATGAGTCAAGTCCCTGCTACGACGATTAGGTTTCAATAACCATCTTGCGCTGCAGAATAAGCGAAAACCAGTGCATTTTCGCAGTTTGCAATTGTGGCTGGAAGCAACAGTTGGTAGGGTTCAAAGCGGTTTGGGAAAGCGGAGGCTGGATGAAATGAACCTAAAACAGCTTTCGCAAATGCTCGGCATTTCGCAAACGACCATCAGCCGTGCGCTGAACGGTTATCCTGAAGTGAAAGCCGAGACACGACGCAAGATCATCGAAGCGGCGCAGGCCACGGGCTATAGACCAAACGCTGCGGCACAACGTCTGGCCACGGGCAAGATGGGCTCCATCGGGCTGGTCATGCCAACCGGGGCGGAGCATCAGTCCGACGTGCATTTCGCGGAATTTCTGAATGGTCTGGGAGAGGTGTCGGCGCGCAACGGCTTCCATCTCGTCATCATGCCCAGCCCACCCACCCATGAGCAGGAAGCCCTGCG
>NZ_JXQV01000024.1 GCF_000834635.1 Agrobacterium tumefaciens | reverse complement strand
CAGATGTGTATAAACCCGCTCTCCACAAGACTTTCTCCACATGAGACGTGTCAGCCAGCTTGAACCTATGCTGCATCTGGATTATCGGGCAAAGTATAGTGCGAACATTTCAGAAAGCGGTGACAGATCATGCAGGCCACTCCTTCTTCATTTCCCGATCGTGAGACGGTCGCATCCAAAATCGCATCCATGAGCACGGAAGACGAAGCCTGGCTCAAATTGCTGTTGGAAAACGCGCTGCAGGACGAAAACCTGCTGGAAGGCCTCCGCCTTTTCATTGACCAGCAATCTCAGGCACGCTTTCTCAACTCGCTGAAGCTGGAAAAATGCGGAGAATGGTTCGGTAACAATGCACCGGCCCGCTTACAGATCCGCCTTCATGAGCTCGCTAAGAGCAGCCAGCATGCCGCGTTCACTGCATTCCGTGCAGGCCTGACAAAATCAGGTGGTCTGGAAAAGTCCTACCCCAAAGCCCCCGTCTGAGACCTCGCCGTTAATCCGGCACCCGCTCCACCACGGCGATGATCGGTCCCATCGGGTACCACCGGTCACGCCGCTGTGCGGCGGGTATATCCACGCTGGATATGCTGCCATCAAGGTAGAGCGCGTTGGCTGCATTCAGCCTGTCACGAAACAGGGTGGCAAAATCGTAGAAACGCACCGCAGTTTCCGAGATGGCAAAATGCACCATGCCATCGCTGGAAACGCCAACGCCGTTGCGGGTGTTCAGGCTGTCGCTTTCCGGCAGAAAGCGCGGATGAAGCTTCCCATCGATGACCAGCATCGGACCTGATTGTGTCGCGAATTCAGGCTTTCTGTTGGCGTTGAGGTAGGCGCTGGTTTCCAGCACGCCTGCCCTCTTCCCATCCATAAAGAACACGCCATTGGGCTGCATGTGGAAATTGCCCCACCCACCTGCCGTGCTGATTTGAGATACTTCCACGCTGTTTTCAATATGCAGCCCCACCGGCGACAGATCCCGGTGGTACATGCCGCCATTCATTGCGAAGGTGACGAAGCTGTGCTGACGCCAAAGTGCCGATGAGAGTGCTTCAAAGGAGCCATAGGGCTTTCCCGCAACGTGATCCCATTGATAGAGCCGGATATTGCTTTGCGCGGGATCGAAAGTGCAGACGGTGTAGCGCCCGCCCATATGCTCCACGGCCTTGCAGTTGGCGGGAAGATCCGCAGCATTGGCCGATGCCGAAAACAGAAACGGCAGGATATATCGCGCAAGCTTCCTCATAGGTCCTCATCAAGAATCTTCATTTGCTTGCTTAGCAGAGGGAGGAAGACCAGAGTATGGCGCCGCAGCCGCGACGTGCTGCCGAAACAAAAAAGGCTGGCAAATGCGCCAGCCTTTTCAAAAATAATATGCAGTATTGGATTAACGCTTGGCTGCGCGATCAACGCTGCGGCCTGCGGCCTGTGTGCCATCAACAGTGCCGGCAACATCCTGGCCAACGCCGCGGATGGTGTTGCCACAAGAGCTCAGCGCGATGAGGGCTACAAAGACGGCGGCAGTGGTGGCGGCGAAACGTGTGAACATATTAAAACTCCCCTGGATGTCTGCGCATGAGCGACAAAACGATTGAATTAGCGGGCAGATAACGCGACGTAGACAATCTGGTTCCAACGCGCCGATAAAAATATTTCAACAATTAGAGAGGCTGTGCGAGATCCTTGAAAGCATTGCGGATGCTATCCGCCACGGCCTGCACTGGACGCGTTGGTTTGTCGGCAACAATCAGGCGGATATCGAAACAGCCAAGCTCGGGCATGCCGTCCTTCTCACCCAGAATGACCATGTTGTTCTGCACATAGGAGCGCGGCAAAGGCGCGACCGCAAGATCAGCTTCAATCGCCGCTTTCTGAGCCATCGTGTGCCCGCTGAGATAGGCGATGCGGTAGGCACGGTTTTGCCGCTCAAGCGATGATGTTGCCTCGGACCGCCAGATGCAGCCATCTTCCCAGATTGAAATCGGGATCGGTTCGCGCAGATGCGCCGTACCGCACTTGGCACCCGCCCAGACAAGCCGCTCGCGCATCAGGACTTCGCCGGTATCGCGAAGTGGCAGCGACGCGCAGTTGACGAGCGCGATATCCAGCCGCTGCTCATCCATGCGCCGATAAAGCTGGGAACTGGAATCGATCACCACATCGACCATGATAGCGGGAAAGGCTTCGGCGAAACGCTTGAGAATGCCGGGCAACAACCCGCGCTCTCCGATATCCTCCGGCGCGCCGAGGCGCACAACGCCTGACAGTTCCGGCATGACGAAACGGGCAACGGCCTCGTTGGACAGGGCAATCATGCGCCGGGCATAGGTCAGCAATGTTTCGCCATGGGCCGTGAGGGTGACGGAGCGCGCATCGCGCAGGAACAGCGTGGTCTTGAGTTGCTCTTCCAGTTTCTTGATCTGCATGGACACGGCAGAGGGCGTTCGAAACACAGCTTCGGCAGCAGTTGAAAAATTGCCGGTTTCCGCGATGGCGACGAATGTTCGCAAAATGTCGTTGTCGAGCAGTGGCAATGGCTGGCGGAAGGAAACTGTCATGACATACGCCTTCAATTTTTCTGATCGATAGATCGATATCATTTCGTTTGATTGAATGTCAATAAATTCGGATTGTCAAAAACAGGGGCGGAAACAACAACCGCTTCGCAACGTGGAAGCATCACGATTTACGATCAATCACATCATAATCATTCAATTGATTGATGTGGAATTGCAGCGCATATCGATGATGTCGAAACATACATGGAGCACGAAAGGATTTTGAAATGACCATGATCATAGACCACGGCCCAGGCCCATCAAGGGCAAGGCTGTTCATACGCAGCAGGCTGGCACGCCTGACTGAGCTTGTTCGGGAACTGGACAACACATGGAGCCGCGTGCAGTCGCGCCGCGCCCTGGAAGCCCTGCCCGCAGACACACTCAAGGATATTGGATGGCCAGCCACAGACGCCAAGCAGACGCGGATTATAAGCCGATAACATCCGTTTTCAACGATGAATGAATGGCTCGCGGGAATGATCTCGGCGAGCCATTTTTTTGCGGTGCGGAACAAATACCAGACCACCACATTCTCCTCGGCCCCAAACAAGCACGAGGATATCAATGGCACAGTTCGGCTCCACCATTTTGCCTGGCGATTTTACCCGCCTTGGCGCGAATTTCGACGGCGATGGTGTCAATTTCGCAATTTTCAGCGCCCACGCTGAACGAGTAGAGCTTTGCCTCTTCGACGCCGATGGCAAAAACGAGATTGAGCGCATTACGCTTCCGGAATTCACAAACGAAATCTGGCACGGCTACATTCCCGGCCTGAAGCCCGGCGCGCTCTATGGCTACCGTGTGCATGGCCCTTATGACCCGGAGAACGGCCACCGCTTCAACGCCAACAAGCTTCTGGTTGACCCTTATGCGCGTGAACTCGTTGGCGATATCGAGTGGGGCTCAGAGCAGTTCGGCTACATTCTCGATGCGGAAGACAAGGACCTGTCCTTCAACGACAGCGACAGCGCATCGAAAATGCCGAAGTGCCGCGTCATCGATCCCTCGGATTATGATTGGGCAGGTGACACGAAGCCAAATGTGCCGTGGTCGAAGACGATTTTCTACGAGACCCACGTCAAAGGCTTTACCCAGCTTCACCCCGGTATCTCCGAGAAGCTACGCGGCACCTATGAGGGGCTGGGCGACAAGCAGATCGTTGACTACATCAAGAGCCTCGGCATCACGTCGGTAGAACTTTTGCCGATCCATTCCTTCCCCGATGATTCCCACCTGCTGGACAAGGGCCTGAAGAACTTCTGGGGCTATAACTCGCTCGGCTTCTTCTCTCCCGCATCCCGCTATTACGGCCCCAAGGGCATGGCTGGCTTCCGCGATATGGTGCGTGCATTCCACGATGGCGGCATCGAGGTCATTCTGGACGTGGTCTATAATCACACCGCCGAAGGCAACGAGCTTGGGCCGACCTTGTCCTTCAAGGGCATCGACAACTTCTCCTACTACCGCACCATGCCGGACCAGCCGCGCTATTACATCAACGATACCGGCACCGGAAACACCGTTAACACCTCGCATCCCCGCGTGTTGCAGATGGTGACCGACTCGCTGCGCTATTGGGCAGACGACATGCACATCGATGGCTTCCGCTTCGATCTCGGCACCATTCTCGGCCGCGAGCCTGAGGGATTCGACCAGCGCAGCGGCTTCTTCGATGCGGTGGGCCAGGACCCTGTCCTGTCGCGTCTGAAACTGGTTGGCGAGCCCTGGGACATCGGCCCCGGCGGCTATCAGGTCGGTGGCTTCCCACCCGGCTGGGCGGAATGGAACGACAAGTACCGCGACACTGTTCGTGAATACTGGAAGGACGAGGACGGCACCGCTGGTGATTTCGCAGCCCGCGTCATGGGTTCGGGTGATGTCTACGACCTGCGTGGCCGCAGACCGTGGTCCAGCGTCAACTTCATTACCGCGCATGATGGCTTTACGTTGAACGATGTTGTTTCGTACAATGAGAAGCACAATGATGCGAATGGCGAAGACAACAAGGACGGCCACGACCACAACAGAAGCTTCAACTATGGCGTTGAAGGCCCGACGGATGATGAGAACATCATCGCTGTGCGTGACCGCCAGAAGCGCAACTTCCTCGCCACGCTGTTCCTGTCCCACGGCACCCCCATGCTTCTGGCTGGTGACGAGTTTGGCCGCAGCCAGATGGGCAACAACAATGGCTATTGCCAGGACAGCGAACTGAGCTGGGTGCGTTGGGAAAATCTGCCCGATAGCGCCGAGGCGCTGCGCAAGTTCACGGCCCGATTGATCGAGCTTCGTCAGACCCACTCGATCCTGCGCCGCGAAAACTGGCGGGATGGCATGATCGTGACGTGGCTGAACCCGGTCGGCGGCGAACAGACGGAAGAGCAGTGGAACGACGCAGGTTCAACCACTCTTGGTCTGCGCCTATCCCGCGACGCGGTTGAGACACAGGATGAATGGGACGATGTGCTGGTTCTCTTCAACCCGCATGATGGCTCGGTTGAGTTCAACCTGCCGGACGCGGAACATGGCTGGATGACGGAGCTGACAACAGCGGACCCGGATGCAGACACCAACAGCATCGCCAACGGGCAGAGCTACACGATCGAAGCCCGCAGCATCGTGCTCTTGCGCGCCGCCTGATATTTAGACCCAAGATACGAAGACGCCGCTGGAAACAGCGGCGTCTTTTTTACGGCTGGCCGAACTGCAATCCGCTCCAGCGAACGCCGAGGTTGGTTCTGCTCTTTGCCTTCGCAGCAATGGTTGCTCGTAGCGCAAGAACAATGTCTTCGAGATTGTAAGGCTTGCTGAAAAATTGCGTGTTTTCAGGCAGGTCAAGCGTATCCAGCGCATGTCCCCCAGAGGTGACAATAACAGGAATCTGGTTCTGACAGTTGTTGACCATCTGCAACAGATCAATGCCTGTAAGGCCGCCCGGCATATCGATATCGGTCACGATGGCGCAGATATCCGTGACCTTGCCAATCGTGGCGACGGCCTCCAACACGTTTGAGGCTTCAAGAACCCTGTAGCCCGCTTCTTCCAGCGCATCAGCAAGGGTCAAACGAATGATCGGTTCGTCGTCTACGACCAGAATGGTCAAGCCAGCTTCAGACATACGCAATACTCCGCTCAAAGCACCGGATGGGAGCAGCAGCACCGCTGCCCATGATCATCCTTGTCACATCACCAGAACGCGCGACGTGGAGATAGTGGTGAGAGGCTGCGCTCTAAAATTGAAAACAATATTAATAAAATGCGAAATTACTTTTTAAGTGATCGTTAATTTGCATTGGCAGCTTTTGCCTTCTGCGACCCTCCAAGCCCCCCTGCGCGAAGCTTTTTTTAACGTCAAAACATGCGCGTCGCATCTTGCGCTGAGAGTGTCGCAAATGCGATATACACTAGACCAATTCCCAGCGAGGAATTGCGTTTCCGCAATGGAGCATTGGTTTGATGAGCAAAACGCCTCCAAAGAAGCGCACGGTCGTCTTTTTTATGGTGCCTCAATTTACCATGCTGCCGTTTACGGCTGCGGTGGAAACGTTGCGCATCGCCAATCGCATGCTGGGCTATGCGGCCTATGAGTGGCGGCTCGCATCCAGCGACGGATTAAAGGTCGCCTCCTCCAGCGGCATTGCGCTGGAAGCGAACACCTCGCTGGCCGAAGAGCGCAAATCCGTGAGCGGTGAGAACCGCCCGAACATGGTGCTGATCTGTTCCGGCATCGATATCGAGCAATATTCCAACAAGTCGGTGAATGCCTGGCTGCGCGAGGCCCATAATCGCGGCATTGCGGTGGGCAGTCTCTGTACCGGCGCGCATGTGCTTGCCCAGGCAGGGTTGCTGAATGGCAAGCGATGCGCGATCCACTGGGAAAACCTTCCGGGCTTTTCCGAAGCCTTTCCGCAGGTGGAGGTCTATGCCGATCTCTATGAGGTGGATGGCAATATCTACACCTGTGCGGGCGGCACCGCGTCTCTGGACATGATGCTGAACCTCATCGGTCAGGATTTCGGTGAGAACCTTGTGAACCGGGTTTGTGAGCAGCAACTGACCGACCGGGTGCGCAACCCGCATGACCGCCAGCGCCTGCCGCTGCGCGCGCGTCTGGGCGTGCAGAACGACAAGGTCCTATCGATCATCGAACTCATGGAAAGCAACCTGTCAGAGCCGCTGTCGCTCTTGGATATCGCAGAGGATGCCGACCTTTCCCGCAGGCAGGTCGAGCGGCTGTTCCGGCAGGAAATGGGGCGATCCCCTGCCCGCTACTATCTGGAGATACGGCTGGACCGCGCGCGCCATCTGCTCGTGCAATCGGCCATGCCGGTGGTGGAAGTTGCGGTTGCGTGCGGCTTCGTCTCCGCATCACATTTTTCCAAGTGTTATCGCGAAATCTACAATCGCACGCCGCAACAGGAGCGCGCCGAGCGCAAGCTGGTGGTCAGCGCATCACGCATGGCAACCGTTGGAAGCCACAGCAAGCCGGTTCACTGAGGCTGAAACGGACGCACGGCGGAAGCCAGATCTTCCGCCGTCAGGCCCGGACCCAGACGCTGCGCGGCCTCGCCGTGCAGCCACACCGCCGCTGCCGCAGCTTCAAACGCCGGAACCTGCTGTGCCAGCAAGCCACCCGCAATTCCGGCCAGCACATCCCCTGACCCGGCTGTCGCAAGATAGAACGGCGCGTTGGTATTGACGGCAGCACGGCCATCCGGCGCTGCGATGACCGTATCCGCACCCTTATAGATAATAACGGCGTTGCTGAGCGCTGCTGCTGCCTGCGCCTTCTCGATCTTGCTCAACGCCGCATCAGCGGCAATAGAGGGAAACAACCGCCCAAACTCACCTTCATGCGGCGTCAGAATGCGCGGCGCATCTGTCGCAAAGAGCTCGAAGAGTTCTCCCGGCGCTTGTTTGAAGGCTGTGATGCCATCCGCATCCAGCACCAGCGCCTTGTGTTTCAACTCAGCAACGAAGCGGCGCGCGCGCTCCAGATCGCCAAAGCCGGGGCCCAGAATATAGGTGGCATGGCGCTTGTCGCTCATCCACGCCTCAAGCTCCTCGTCGGTCTCGACGGGTGATAGCATCACGGCGGTCAGTGTCGCGGAGAGAACGCCAAGCGCATCGTGTGGTGCGGCGATACTGACGATGCCCGCACCGGCCCGAAAGCCTGCCATGGCCGACATGCGGGCGGCACCTGTGGCATGGGCCGGGCCGGAGAAGACGGTCAAATGCCCGCGCTTGAACTTGTGCGTATCATCATCGGACCTCGTCAGGGCGCTGGCCCATAATGCCGGGTGGTTTTCAACGACGGATGGGGAATGCGCCTCGACGATGCGGTGGGGAATGCCAATGTCGAAGACCTCGACATCTCCGCAGAGCGACCGACCGGGCATCAGAACATGACCCGGCTTGCGTGCCACGAAGGTGATTGTGCGCGCTGCCTGAAACGCCCGACCAAGCGCAACGCCGCGCCGCCCACACAGGCCGGAGGGAAGATCAACCGCAATGACGGGAATGGATGCCTGCGCGACAGCATCAATGACGGAAGCGACCTCGGCAGGCACATCCCGCGACAGGCCAGCACCGAAGATCGCATCGATCAGCACATCGCCTGCAATGGGCTGGTAAGCGTGAAGCGGCAGTGGCGACATATCCAGCGCATCAAATGCTGTCCTCGCCGCCCCCTTCAGCTTGCCAACATCACCCAAGAGGTGAAGCACGACCTCGGCGCCTGAGGCCTTCAGAGCGCGTGCGGCCACAAACCCGTCACCGCCATTGTTGCCGGTGCCACAAAGCGCAATGAAACGCTGCGCTTGCGGGTAGTGTTTCAAGGCGCAAGCGGCAACGGCCTGCCCGGCCCGCTTCATCAGCGCATAGATGGGAATGCCGCTGTCTATCGCGCTCGCATCGATCTGCGACATGGCGGCTGGGTCGATCAAAATATGGGTGGGTGAAGACGTCATGCCCGCATATTCGCTTTAAAAATCCGCAAAAGGCAACCGGCGCAAAAATAAGCACACTCAGTCGCACAAATATTAAGCAAACGACTATTATTTAAGCGTTGCACATGGTGCATTTACCCATAAGTAACAGGTGCGAATTTTGACAAAAACGTGAAAAAATCTCGAAATTTCTGCGAGACAACGCCATTTTCACCCAAGAAAACAGTGAGGAAGGGCAGATTTTGACCTTGGACAAGCATTTTTTGAAGATTTTTTATTCAAACCGACTTCCGATCTGGCACGATACGTGCATTCTTATCGAAGAGCGGAAAGACCGCTTTAACGGAAGAAGCGGAGAGATATTTTCTCATGAAAAAGATCGAAGCGATCATTAAGCCTTTCAAGCTCGACGAAGTGAAGGAAGCCCTTCAGGAAGTCGGACTTCAGGGAATAACGGTTACAGAAGCCAAGGGCTTTGGTCGTCAAAAAGGCCATACGGAACTTTATCGCGGGGCAGAGTATGTCGTCGACTTTTTGCCGAAGGTGAAGGTCGAAGTTGTGCTTGCGGATGAAAATGCGGATGCCGTGATTGAGGCCATTCGCAACGCCGCGCAGACCGGACGCATTGGCGATGGAAAGATTTTCGTGTCCAATGTTGAAGAGGTCATCCGTATCCGTACGGGTGAGACAGGCGTAGACGCCATATAAAAAGACTGAACCCGGGAAAGCCGGGGCTTCACCTTGTTATCCAAACACTCAAGGAAAAGTTTTCAATGACGACCCCAAACGATATTCTTAAGCAAATCAAGGACAACGACGTCAAGTTCGTGGACTTGCGCTTCACCGACCCCAAGGGGAAGTTGCACCATGTTACCATGGACATCGCCTGTGTAGACGAAGACATGTTTGCCGATGGCGTCATGTTCGACGGCTCCTCGATCGGTGGCTGGAAGGCCATCAACGAGTCAGACATGGTGTTGATGCCTGACACGGGAACGGTTCATATGGACCCGTTCTTCGCGCAGTCCACCATGGTCATCATCTGCGACATTCTCGACCCGGTCTCTGGCGAATCCTATAACCGCGACCCACGCGGCACAGCCAAGAAGGCCGAAGCCTACCTCAAGGCATCCGGTATCGGCGACACGGTTTTCGTGGGTCCTGAGCCTGAATTCTTCGTGTTCGACGACGTGAAGTACAAGGCCGACCCATACAATACAGGCTTCAAGCTTGATTCGTCCGAGCTGCCTTCCAACGACGATACGGACTATGAGACAGGCAACCTGGGTCACCGTCCGCGCGTCAAGGGCGGCTACTTCCCGGTTCCTCCAGTCGACAGCCTTCAGGACATGCGTTCTGAAATGCTGACGGTTCTCGGCGAAATGGGCGTGGTTGTTGAAAAGCACCACCACGAAGTGGCGTCCGCGCAGCACGAGCTGGGCGTGAAGTTCGACACCATGGTTTCCAGCGCCGACAAGATGCAGATCTACAAGTATGTCGTGCATCAGGTCGCCAATGCTTACGGCAAGACCGCAACCTTCATGCCAAAGCCAATCTTCGGCGATAACGGTTCCGGCATGCACGTTCACCAGTCCATCTGGAAGGGTGGCAAGCCAACCTTCGCTGGCGACGAATATGCGGGCCTGTCTGAAACCTGCCTGTACTACATCGGCGGTATCATCAAGCATGCCAAGGCAATCAACGCCTTCACCAACCCGACGACCAACTCCTATAAGCGTCTGGTTCCCGGTTATGAAGCACCTGTGTTGCTGGCCTACTCCGCCCGCAACCGCTCTGCATCCTGCCGCATTCCATTCGGCTCCAACCCGAAGGCAAAGCGCGTCGAAGTTCGATTCCCTGACCCTGCCCAGAACCCGTATCTCGGCTTTGCCGCGATGCTGATGGCTGGTCTCGATGGCATAAAGAACAAGATCCATCCCGGCAAGCCTATGGACAAGGACCTCTACGACCTGCCAGCCAAGGAACTGAAGAAGATTCCAACGGTTTGCGGCTCGCTGCGTGAAGCTCTCGACAGCCTCGACAAGGATCGCAAGTTCCTGACAGCCGGCGGCGTGTTCGATGACGACCAGATCGATGCGTTCATCGAACTGAAGATGCACGAAGTCATGCGTTTCGAAATGACCCCTCACCCGGTCGAATTCGACATGTACTACTCGGCTTAATCAGCCGATCGGAAAGGCGCCTCCCGGGGCGCCTTTTTCTTTTCATGCCATTGCCCACTAAGCCCAGCAACAAGCGCGTTGCGAGCGCACCGGCCAATTTCTCCAAGCTGACATAAGCATGACACCGACAGACAAGACCCCTCGCCTGCGTGACTGGCTGATTTTCCTCGCGGTGCCCTTCTTCTTTTCCAGCAATGTGATTTTCGGGCGTGGCGTGATTGGCGAAGTCTCACCCTTCGTGACGGCCTTTCTGCGCTGGTCTCTATCCTTGCTCTGCGTGGCGCCCTTCATTGCAAGCGACTGGCGGGCCTGCGCACGCTTTATCCGCCAGAAAACCGCGCTCTGGCTCATTCTCGGCATTCTGGGCATGGGCATATGCGGCGGCGTTGTCTATTGGGGCCTGACCATGACCTCGGCTGCCAATGGCACGCTGATCTACACGACGTCATCTCTGTTCATCATCCTGTTTCAGCGCGTGCTTTATGGCCGGGCCATCAGACGGCTGGAAGTTGTGGGCATGGCCATCGCCTTTGCGGGCGTCTCAGCCATTGTCCTGAAGGGCGATGCGAATGCGCTTCTGCACCTGAAATTCAATCTTGGCGATATCGCCATTCTCATCGCGGCGGTCTCGTTTGCGGTCTACTCGTTGCTATTGCGAGATCCGGCGGCGCGGGACATGGCATCTCTCAGCCTTTTCGGGTTGATTGCGTTCTCAGGCGCGCTCGTTCTTTTACCACCGGCTGCGATTGAACTAGCCCAGGGCGGCATGCTGCCCCACACGGCCATGGCATGGGCCAAGATCGGTGGAATCATCCTGTTCGCCTCGATCTTCGCATTTTACTGCTTCACCCACACAGTGCGTGTATTCGGTGCTTCCACGGCGGGAATCACGCTCTATATGATGCCGCCTGTCTCGATCGTGATGGCCGTGGTGTTTCTTGGCGAGAGCTTTGAGACCTATCATGCGCTCGGCATCGTGCTGGTCACAGGCGGAGTGGTGCTGGCAACGGCACCCTTCGGACGCCGGTAACAATTTGAAGATCAGCCAAACATTAACTTGATATTTTGCATTCTAACCCCAAATTGTATTGGGAAAGGATGTGCATGCCATGAAACAAAGAGACGCTAAGTTTACGATTGGTGAGATTGTTCGCCACAAGATGTTTCCGTTCCGCGGCGTGGTATTCGATGTTGATCCAGAATATGCGAATACCGAGGAATGGTGGAACGCAATTCCCGCTGAGATACGCCCGGAGCGCGACCAGCCCTTCTATCACCTTCTAGCTGAGAACGATGAGACAGAATATGTAGCATACGTATCGGAGCAGAACCTGGTGCACGATGAGAGCGACCAGCCACTTCGCAACCCGAATATCTCCCGCATATTCGACACCACTCCCAATGGTGAGCTGCGGGCGAAGTCAGCCATGACGCACTGAATATTCTCACAAAAATCTGAGCAACAAAAAACCGGCCTGAAATCTCAGGCCGGTTTTTTATGATTCGATATCTTAGTTCGCAGGCTTGGTCTTGGCAGCGTCCTGAGCGGCTTCGAGCTTCTTGCGCGCTTCTTCAGCCTTCTTCTGCATGCCTTCCTGCAGCGAACGCTGGCTTTCAGCAAGCTGAGACTGCGTGATTGGCTGGCCGTCGTAAGCGCCGGTGAAGCCGTTCAGAGCGATCTTGATAGGGTTCGGCGCGCGGCGGAAGTTGATCGACGTAAAGACGATTTCCGTGCCCTTCTTCATGCTGGCAATCATCGCATCCGTCAAAGGCACTTCTGCAGTGCACTTGTCTGGAAGGCAGACTGCGTAATCCAGCTTCTGGCCCTTGCCACCATCGATCTGCATCATGACGCCGGGAGGCAACAGACGTGCCGTTGGCACGGAAACCTGAAGCAGCTTGCGGTTGACCTTGCCTTCAACGCTGATGAGGCCGACAGCCGTGATCATCTGGCCGTTCTGCGCCAGAACAACGTTCTGAACAACGCAAACATCATTGTCTTCCTGCTTGCTGCATGTCTTGAACCAGCCAAGTGGCGGTGCGCCGGCCGGAGCGGCAGCCTGCTGCGCCTGCGACACAGCCGGTGCGGCCACTGCACCCAGCGAAAGAACGAGGGCAGACAGGGCTGCGCGGCTGAATGTGTTTGCGTTATGCATCATAAGAGTTCCGTCTCCTGAATTTTCTTAGACGAAGCAGAACGGTACGAACTGCTTGGCATCGCCGGTAACCGTCTGCCCGTTCAACTGTCGTTTAAATGAGGCAAATGCGTGACCCGAGTGTTTCGGCAAACCTGTTACATCCCGTTGAGGACGATATCCAGCACTTCTTTGAGTTTTTAAAGAAGCCCGACAAGTTTTCTCTCGCCGGATGCCTGCCCGCGAGCGTTGTGTGTCTATTCGACACACTCAGAACGCTCGAACATATTTTAGTTACGCATCATGCTTTACGAAAATCAAAACCGATTTTCGCGCCGTTGCGTCGTCTGTGATACATTTGCGCGGGAATCAATACAAGACGGGTTGCCCGCATCAACGCAGGGATCAGACAGCCGGAATGCGACAGGACATTAATATGCGAAGCCTTTTGGCGTTCATCCCCGCCCTTCTTTTTTCAGGTCTGGCGCTGGCGGAACCACTCCACGGGATTTCGATGCATGGCACCGTTGCTCTGCCCGCAGACTACAAGCACCTTCCCTATGTGAACCCAGACGTCAAAAAAGGCGGCCGAATGTCCTATGGCGTCGTCGGCACCTTCGACAGCCTCAACCCCTTTGTGCTGAAGGGTATGCGCACGACAGCGCGCGGCGTGTGGGACCCGGAATTCGGCAATCTTCTGTATGAGCCGCTGATGCAGCGCTCCGGCGACGAGCCGTTTTCGCTATACGGCCTGTTGGCCGAAAGTGCAGAGTGGGATGACGATAGAACCTACATACAGTTCAACATGAACCCGAAGGCAAAGTGGCAGGATGGCCAGCCGGTTACGCCAGATGACGTTATCTTCACCTTTAATCTGTTGAAGGAAAAAGGCCGCCCGCCCTTCAACAGCCGCCTCAATGGCGTGGCAAAGATGGAAAAGGTTGGAGAGCACGGCGTGCGCTTCACCTTCAACGAGAACGCGAACCGCGAAACGCCGCTGATTCTCGCCTCATCCACCCCCATCCTGCCAAAACACGCGATCGACCAGGCGACATTCGAGCAGGGCGGCCTTGGCCCGGTGGTTGGTTCTGGCCCCTACACCATCAAGACCTTGAAGCCCGGCGAACGCGTGGTCTGGCAGCGTGACCCCAATTACTGGGGCAAGGATATTCCCTCGAAAGTAGGCTTCGACAATTACGACGAAATCAGCATTCTCTACTTCCTGCAGGTTACGACCATGTTCGAAGCCTTCAAAAAGGGTGATATCGACATCTACCCGGAAGGCGATGCGATCAATGGCACGTCCGACACCTCCCATTGGGGGCAGGCATACAACTTCCCGGCGGTTCAACGCGGCGAGATTGCCAGAGACGTTTTCGAAACCCGGATGCCATCGGGCATGTTCGGTTTGGTCTTCAACACCCGCCGCCCGCTGTTTGCCGATCAAAATGTCCGCGAAGGCCTGTCCTATGTCCTCGATTTCGAGTGGATGAACCGCAATATTCTCGGCGGGGCGTTCAAGCGAACGCAGAGCTACTGGCAAAATTCCACCCTCGGCGCATTCGGCAACGCGGCAGATGCGCGTGAACTGGCGCTGCTGGGCGACGCCGCCAAAAAACTGCCGCCAGCACTTCTTGCCGGTACTTACGCCATGCCGGAAACGGATGGATCGGGCGCTGACCGTACCGTGCTGAAACTCGCTGTCGACAGGCTGAAGGCGGCCGGTTACACCATCAAAAACGGCAGGATGTCTGACACCTCGGGCCGCCAGCTCAGCTTTGAACTCATGACGCAAAATCCGGCGCAGGAGCGCATCGCACTGGCCTATCAGCGCTCGCTTCGCCTCATCGGTGTCGATATGGCGATTCGTTCTGTCGATGACGGGCAGTATCAGGCGCGCTCGAACAGTTTCGATTACGACATGATTATCCGCTCGCTTCCCTCCTCGCTTTCGCCGGGGGCTGAGCAGCTGAACCGTTGGGGCTCCGCCTCTCGCGATGCCAATGGCAGCTTCAATTATGCTGGTGTGGCTGACCCCGATGTGGACCGGATGCTGGAGGCGCTTTTGCAGGCGCGTTCAACCGAGGATTTCCAGGCAGCTGTCCGCGCCTACGACCGGCTTTTAACGGCAGGGCATTACGTCATCCCGCTCTATTACATCGGTGCGCAATGGGTGGCGCGCTGGAAATATATCGAGCGGCCAGACGGCATACCGCTTCTCGGCGCACAGAAAACGACTTGGTGGGATGCCCGCGCCAAGAAGAGCCCGTGACATGGTTCTCTTGAGGTAACGCCTTGCGCACGCCTCTCAACGCTCCTAGATGGAGCGGATATTTTTCAAGTCCGAAAGGGAAGCACCATGCAACGCATTGTTATCGACGTCGTCTCGGACATGGTCTGCCCCTGGTGCTATGTCGGCAAGGCCCGGCTTGATCTCGCCATCGCTGAGGTTCTGGACGAGGTGAGCGTCGACATCAATTGGCGCCCTTACCGTCTTAACCCGGATTACCCGCCTGAAGGTGTGGACCAGAAGGCCGAGCTGGAGAAGAAGCTAGGCGGCAAGGACAAGGTTGAGCAGGCCCACGAGATGCTGACACAGCTTGGCAAGGAAGTCGGCATTGCCTTTGATTTCGATGCGATCAAGATTGGCCCCAACACGCTCGACGCCCATCGCCTTTCGCTTTGGGCGCATGCCGAAGGACGCGAGTTTCAGGACAAGGTCGTCAACGAACTGTTCCGCGCGAATTTCGAACAGGGCCTCAACATTGGCGACCACACCGTGCTGGCCGACATTGGTGAAAAGGCTGGGATGAATCGCGAGGTCGTGACCAAGTTGCTGGCCTCCGATGCCGACAAGGACACCATCGTGGCCGAAATCGACGCTGCCCAGCAGATGGGTGTATCGGGAGTTCCCTTCTTCATTCTTGACCAGAAATATGCGGTCAGCGGCGCGCAGAGCAAGGAAGTGCTGATTAATGCACTGCGGGATATTGCCAGAATGAAGCTGGAAGAGCATAGGGCAATGAACTGATCGTCAGCGCCTCGCTAGCGATTCCTGGCCCCTCCCTTTTTCTGGTGTCTCCGTGTCCGATAACACGCTGAAGGGCATTCTGCTCGCATTTGCAGCCTTCGCAGCCTACGCTTGGAGCGATGCGAGCGTGAAGCTCATCGAAGGGCAATTATCGCCCATTCAGTCCGCCTTCTTCGGCGCATTGTTCGGGCTCTGCGCCCTGCCCTTCATCCGAAAAAGACATGATGACTGGCGCGATATCGTCCGCACCACCAACCGGCCCCTGTGGCTGTTGCGGTTTCTGTCATCAGGCGTCGGCGCCATCACCTCGGTCACGGCCTTCACCCATCTGTCGATGGCGGAAGCCTTTGCGCTGATCTTCCTGCTGCCTGCCTTCGTCACCATCATGTCTGTGCTGTTCCTGAAAGAACAGGTCGGGTTCAAACGCTGGTCGGCCGTCATCATCGGCTTTGCCGGAGTGCTGGTTATTTTGAGGCCCGGTTTCCGCGAGCTTTCGACCGGGCATATCGCGGCGATCGTCGCCGGTCTCTGCGGAGCGATTTCCATCGTGGTTCTCCGCGCCATGGGGCCATCGGAAAAGAACATCTCGCTTTATGGGGCGGGGCTGATCGGTACGTTGGTCATTTGCGGCATCTCGATGATATCGACCTTCACACCCCCCAATGCCGAGCAATGGATGTATCTGGCCAGTTATGGCCTTCTCGGCGCTCTCGCCAATGTGCTCGTGATGTATGCCGCCCAATACGCGCCTGCGGCCATGATCGGGCCCACGCAATACAGCCAGATGCTGTGGGCAATCCTGTTCGGCTACCTGATTTTCGGTGACCATGTGGATGGCTGGATGCTGGTGGGCATTGCGCTTATCATTGGCTCAGGACTGATTACGCTGATCCGTGAGCGGCAGAGGCATGTGCCCCTGCCCACATCCGTTGCGGCGGCAGATCAGAATGTGAACGTCGCCATGACGCCCGATGATGATGGTCCGGCAGAGCAGTCGCGACCGGACTGATCCTGATCAGTCACAGACCCTGGCACGGTACATATCGCCGTAGCCATCTTGTCTCCATGCAACATGGCAGCGGGGGTAAACGGGCTGATAGACGACCGGTGGGCCATAGACAGGCTGGCTGTAGACCGGAGTGGCGGCATAGACCGGACCACTATTATAATTGTGCGATGCGCTGTTGATCAACGCACCCCCGACAACCGTGCCGGCGATACCGGCGAGCAATCCACGTCCGAAATTGTTATGTGCTTCTGCCTGGCTGGCGGTGGCAATTGTGGTGCCCGCAATTGTCAAGGCAACCAGACCAGCGGTGACAAACCTGTTCATGGTGGTCAACATAGTCTTGCTCCTTCATCTGACGGCGTGTGGCGAAAAATGCCGTGCCGATGAGCTGAGACTATGCCTCCAGACCATACCGCTTCATGTCCGTTTGATTAAATCGCCGTAAGGAACGGCGATTTAATACGCTCAGGATTTGGCCAGTTCGGCCAGCTGCGTCATGACCATGGCTGCGCCGGACAGACGCTTTTCTGGCGTTGGCAGATCGCGGGTCAGGAACACGCTGTGGTCTGGCCTGATTTTGGCCATGGAGCCCTGCTTGGCGATATAGCCGACCAGCGCTGCGGGGTTCGGGAATTGCTTGTTGCGGAACTGGACGACGACGCCCTTTGGACCCGCATCCAGCTTTTCGACATTGGCCGTGCGGCACAGCGACTTGACGTAGACGATCTTGAGCAGGTGCTGCACTTCCTTCGGGAGCGGGCCGAAGCGGTCGATCATCTCGGCACCGAAGCCATCGATCTCGTTGAGGTCGGTCAACTCGCCAAGGCGGCGATAGAGACCCATGCGCAGATGCAGATCCGGAACATAGGCTTCCGGGATCATGACAGATGTGCCAACCGAGATTTGCGGCGACCAGCCGGTATCAAGAACCTCGTCCTCACCCTTCACCTCGGCCACGGCCTCTTCCAGCATCTGCTGGTAAAGCTCGAAACCGACTTCCTTGATGTGGCCGGACTGTTCTTCGCCAAGCAGATTACCCGCGCCGCGAATATCCAGATCGTGGCTGGCAAGCTGGAAGCCTGCACCGAGCGTATCCAGCGATTGCAGGACCTTGAGGCGACGCTCCGCCATGGTCGTCAACACCTTGTTGACCGGCAGGGTAAACAGGGCAAAGGCGCGAACCTTGGAGCGACCCACGCGGCCACGAAGCTGGTACAGCTGCGCAAGGCCAAACATATCCGCACGGTGAACGATCAGCGTATTGGCTGTCGGCACGTCGAGACCCGACTCGACGATGGTGGTAGACAGAAGCACATCATATTTGCCGTCATAGAAGGCATTCATGATGTCTTCCAGCTCGCCCGCCCCCATCTGCCCGTGCGCGACGGCAACCTTCAGTTCCGGCACGTCAGATTGCAGGAAGGCGTGCATATCGGCAAGGTCCGCCAGACGCGGGCAGACATAGAAGCTCTGGCCGCCACGGTAATGCTCGCGCATCAGCGTTTCGCGGATGACCAGCGCATCGAATGGCGAGATGAAGGTGCGCACCGCCATGCGGTCCACGGGTGCCGTGGTAATCAGCGACAGCTCCCGCACGCCGGTCATGGCCAGTTGCAGCGTGCGCGGAATGGGAGTTGCCGAGAGCGTGAGCACATGCACATCGCTTTTCAGCTCTTTCAGCCGTTCCTTATGCTTCACGCCGAAATGCTGCTCCTCATCGATGATGAGAAGGCCGAGATTGGCGAAGTTGATGCCAGCGCCCAGAAGCGCGTGAGTGCCAACGACGATATCCGTCTTGCCCTCGGCCACTTCCTTTTTCGTCAGCGTCAGTTCCTTGGAACCGACAAGGCGGGACGCCTGCTGGATGCGGATGGGCAGCCCACGGAAACGCTCCGTGAAGGTGCGGAAATGTTGGCGCGCGAGAAGCGTGGTTGGCACGACGACAGCAACCTGCACGCCATTCATGGCCGCAAGGAAGGCGGCGCGCAGCGCCACTTCCGTCTTGCCGAAGCCGACATCGCCGCAGATCAGGCGATCCATCGGGCGACCGGCGCCCAGATCTTCACGCACCGATTCGATGGCGTTGAGCTGGTCTTCCGTTTCATCATAGGGGAAGCGGGCGGCGAATTCGTCATAGAGACCATCGGGCGCGGCCAGCACCGGCGCGTGGCGCACCATGCGGGCTGCGGCAATGCGGATCAGATCGCCCGCCATATCCAGCAGGCGCTTCTTGAGCTTGGCCTTGCGCATTTGCCATGCGCCACCACCCAGCTTGTCGAGGCTGGCTTCTGCCGAATCAGACCCGTAGCGCGAGAGAAGATCGATGTTTTCGACCGGCAGGAAAAGCTTGGCCTCATCGGCATAATGCAGCTCAAGGCAATCACGCGGTGAACCCGCCGCCTCGATGGTGCGCAGGCCGACAAAGCGGCCAATGCCGTGTTCGGCGTGAACGACCAGAGAGCCCTCGTCCAGCCCGGCAACTTCCGAGATGAAATCGGCACCGCGCTTGCGGCGCTTGGAGCGCCGCACCATGCGGTCACCCAGAATATCCTGCTCGCCGATGACGGCAAGATTGCCGGTCTCGAAACCCGCCTCAAGGCTTAGAACCGCAGCAGCGGCCTCGCCCTTGCCGAGTTTATCGACCTCTTTGAACGACTGCACTGTCTTGATGTTTTCAAGACCATGCTCGTTCAGCACCTGCAACATGCGGTCCAGCGAGCCTTCCGACCAGCCGGTGATAAGAACCTTCCAGCCCTTGGACCGGCGTTCGGCAATGTGTTTGACGGCAAGGGTGAAAACGTTGACGCGGTCTTCGCTTTCGCTCTCCGTCTGCGACTTTGCCCAGCGCGGCCCAACATGGGCGTCCAGCAAGGCGACCGGCTTGTCTTTGGTGTCCTGCTCGTTAAACGGCGTCAGGCGAACGGCATTGACGGCATCCAGAGCGGTTTCAAAGCTTTTCGCGCCCAGATAAATCTGGCTTGGCGCGACCGGCTTATAGGGTGCGCCCTGCGTGGAGCCCTTTTTCTCGCCAGAGGTCTGGCGCGCATCATAATAGTCATTCACCAGCTTGGCACGCTCGACAGCGGCTTCACGGGCGGTGTGGTCGGTTACGATGCGGAAGCCCTTGAGATAGTCGAAGGCTGTCTCCAGCTCTTCGTAAAACAGGGGCAGCCAATGCTCCATGCCCGCGTAACGGCGGCCTTCGGAAACGGCCTGATACAGCGCGTCATCCCGGGTGGCAGCGCCAAACATCGTCAGATAATTCTTGCGGAAACGACCAATCGTATCCGGCGTCAGCGTCACTTCGCTCATGGGGTTGAGGTCAAGCGAGCGGGCCTGGCCGATGGTGCGTTGGCTGGCTGGATCGAAACTACGGATGCTTTCCAGCGTATCGCCGAAGAAATCCAAACGCACCGGCTCTTCCGTGCCGGGCACGAAAACATCGAGAATGCCGCCACGCACGGCGAATTCACCCACTTCGCGCACCGTTGCCACACGGTCAAAACCGTTGCGCTCCAGCCGCGCCGCAATCTCTTCCATGCGGATCTGGTTGCCGGGCTTGGCCGAGAAAGCCAGGCTCTCGATGACGTCGCGCGGCGCCATCTTCTGCAACATGGCATTGACGGTGACGAGAACGATGGCCGGGTGGGGCTTCTTCTGGTGGTGGATCAGACCAGACAGCGTAGCCAGTCGCCGCGCAGACACGTGCGCACTGGGCGAAACGCGGTCATAGGGCAGGCAATCCCAGGCGGGCAATGACAGAACGGGGATATCAGGCGCAATGAAGCCAAGCATCTGCTCCAGATCAGCCACGCGCTGGCCATCGGAGAGAACATAGGCGACGGGCGTGCCTTGGCGGGCCATATCGGCCAGCAGAAAGGCTTCCGTGCCTGATGGCACATTGCCAATGGTCAACGGCGTGTTGGCCGATGCCACCAGCCTGACATCGAATCCAGCTATCATTGAGGGCTATTTCCGTTCTGGGCGGTGACCAGATCAAAATCCGGGCGGTAGGAAATGATTTTCATGAACAGAGGCGTCTGGAACTTCTCTGGAATGGCTTGCGCGCCCGTCACGAACTGCACGAGGTCCTGATCTTCCTCATCCATGATGATTTCCAGCTCGTCCAGTTGCTCTTCGGAAAGATCGGAGATGTTTTCTTCCGCGAACTGGCCGAGAACCAGGTCCATTTCCCGGATGCCGCGGTGCCAGCACCGATAAAGAATTCGCCTGCGCCTCGGATCGAGGTCAGCGCTTGTGCGCACCAGTCCTGTCATGGCATTCACCCGTTTGTTGACGTAGCCTTTCCTATAGAACAGGACAGGAACGGTTGGGAACCGGTTTTTTAGGGAAATATTGCCGGACCTCGCAAAACTGCCGGTGATAAACTGAGTTTATCCGCAAGTCGCCCTTGCATTGCGCCCGCCCTTCCATGATTTTGCTCGCCATGCGCCCCGCCCTCCTCGATCCGCTGTTTGCTACTGTCGCCACGCTTGCAGGCGTAGGGCCGAAACTTGCCGATTTGCTGGCCAAGCTTTTAGGCCGGGAAAATGCTTTGGAAAGCCGGGTCATCGACCTCATCTTCCACGCGCCCTACAACATCATTGACCGGCGCAACCGCCCCGGCATCGCGCACGCACCCCAGGGCGCAATCGTAACCATTCAAGGCCGCATTGACCGCCACCAGCCAGCACCGCCTGGCAACCGCGCCGCCCCCTACCGCGTGTTTCTGCATGACGAGACCGGTGAACTGGCACTGACCTTCTTCCGCGCCAAGGGCGATTGGCTCTCCAAGGCTCTGCCTGTCGATGAAGAGGTCATGGTCAGCGGCAAGATCGACTGGTTCAACGGCCGCGCCTCCATGGTCCACCCGGACTTCATGGTGAAGGTTTCTGAAGCCGAGAACCTGCCCTTGGTGGAACCGGTCTACCCCTTGACGGCAGGGCTTTCGCCAAAGGTTTTGAGACGGGCAATCGATGGCGCGCTGTCCAAAATGCCGGTATTTCCGGAATGGATCGACGAGGCGCTGGCGCGGCGTGAGAGCTTTCCCGATGTGGCAACCGCCTTTTGCGATCTGCACGACCCCCGCGACGAAACGGATATCGACCCGCAAGCGCCCGCGCGGCGCAGGCTGGCCTATGACGAGTTTCTGGCCGGTCAGCTATCTCTAGCGCTGGTGCGCCAAAGGCTTCGTAAGGTTACCGGCCAGCCCATTCGTGCCAAGGGAGAATTTGCTGCCAAGATTCTGGCCAATCTGCCATTTTCGCTGACAGCAAGCCAGAGCGCAGCGGTGAAGGACATTCTGACCGACATGGCGGGCGAAGACCGCATGTTGCGGCTGTTGCAAGGTGATGTCGGCGCGGGCAAGACGCTGGTTGCACTGATGGCGATGGCCACCGCCGTCGAGGCTGGCGGACAGGCCGTGCTGATGGCACCGACCGAAATTCTCGCCCGCCAGCACTTTGCGACCATCTCGAAATTTGCCGCCACCGCTGGCATTTCCTGCGTGGTGCTGACAGGGCGCACGAAGGGCAAAGAGCGCCGGGAAATAGAAGAAAAGATTGCCTCCGGTGAGGCCCAGATCGTGATCGGCACCCATGCGCTGTTTCAGGATAGCGTGACCTACAAGAGCCTCGTGCTGGCGGTGGTGGATGAGCAGCATCGCTTTGGCGTGCATCAGCGCCTGCGGTTGACCGCCAAGGGGATATCGCCGCACATGCTTGTCATGACGGCGACACCCATTCCCCGCACGCTGGTTCTGGCCGCTTTCGGAGACATGGATGTTTCCAAGCTGACGGAAAAACCGGCTGGCCGCAAACCGATCCAGACCGTGACGATTTCCACCGAGCGCATTGGCGACATTGTTGCACGGCTGAAAAGCGCGATTGCCGACGGCAAGAAAGCCTACTGGATCTGCCCGCTGGTGGAGGAATCGGAGGAATCCGATCTCATGTCAGCGGAAGAACGCCACGCCGTCCTCTCGAAGTCACTGGGCGCAGACATCGGCCTCATTCATGGCCGTATGACCGGGCCGGAAAAAGATGCGGCCATGCTTGCCTTCAAGAGCGGTGAAACGCGCTTGCTGGTGGCAACGACGGTTGTTGAAGTGGGCGTGGATGTTCCCGATGCCACGATCATGGTCATCGAGCACGCGGAGAATTTCGGCCTTGCCCAGCTTCACCAGTTGCGTGGCCGCGTAGGGCGTGGCGATGAGGCTTCTACCTGCATCCTGCTCTACAAAGGGCCCCTCAGCGAGACTGGCAAAGCGCGACTTTCCATTCTGCGCGACAGTGAGGATGGCTTTCTGATTGCCGAAGAGGATCTGAAGCTGCGCGGTGAAGGTGAGCTTCTGGGCACCCGCCAGTCCGGCACGCCGGGCTTCCGCATCGCAAGCCTTGAGGCACATGCCGATCTTCTGGAAATTGCCCGCAAGGATGCTGCCTACATCATAGAACGCGACGCGGAATTGATGAGCGACCGTGGCCGCAACTTGAGAACCCTGCTCTATCTCCATCGCCGCGACGAAGCGATCCGTTTCCTCCATGCAGGCTGACCGCCATGAATGACATGCCCCTTCCGCCGCCAGCCTTTTCCAAGGGCTACGCGCTTTGCTCTCCGGCCAACCTCATTCAGCCGGAAACCTTCGCAAAGACCGAGAAGAAAGCCATAGCCAAGACCTTCAAGAAGCCTGGACGCAAGAAAGCATGGGCCAAGGCGCAGGAGGAAGGCTGGAGCGTGATATTCGTTTACATGCGCGTCTTCGTGCCCGTCTTTCATTCGACCGCGACGTCTAACGAAGTTTACGACGACGATTGATCCACGACGGGCTGGTCAGCCGTCTTGGCAATGAAATCCGGAGCGACGAGACCGCCCGAAATCAGCAGCTTCGCCCCATCTTCCGGCGACATATCCAGCATGATGATCTTGTCTTTCGGCACAAACAGCAGAAAGCCCGCTGTTGGTACCGGCGTTGGCGGCAGAAAGACCGCGACCATCTCCTGCCCCATCTCGTTGAAGCGGTGCGCCATTTCGCCTGTCGCATCTGATGCCACGAAAACCATGGCCCATGTGCCGGGCGACGGAAACTCGATCAGGCCAACCTTCTTGAACGAGCTGGAATGCTCCTTCAAAACTGATTCAAACAGCTGTTTTATGCTTTTGTAGATGGGCCGCACAAAGGGCATGTGGTTGAGGATCGACTCGCCCACGCCGACGATCCATTTGCCGATGAGATTGTTGCCGAGAAAGCCGATGAGCGTGATGCCGATGACAGCCACCAGAAGGCCGAAGCCAGGAATGGCAACATCGAAATATTGCTCCGGGTCGTAGCGCGCCGGAATATAGGGTTTGACCCAACTGTCCACCCATTGCAGAAACGTCCAGACCAGCCACATGGTGATCGTGACCGGCGCAAGAATGAGGATGCCAGTCAGGAAATTGTTGCGCAAACGCGTCGCAAACGAAACTTTGAGGGGGTGATCTGTCATACAATCCGCAGGGCTGTTATTCGGCATCACCAAGCTAGAGCGTTTCCATGGAAACCCTCCGGCCAAGATGATAACGGATCATGCCGGACGCTGTTCCCTGCTGCAAGCAAAGGATTGTGAAATCTTTGTTAGGGAGACGCCAGCCGAGCCGACGGCGTCCCCTGTATGCCGATTACTCCACTGTCACCGACTTCGCCAGATTGCGCGGCTGGTCCACGTCCGTCCCCATGAAGACAGCCGTGTGATAGGCCAGAAGCTGGATGGGCAGCGAGAAGACCATTGGCGCGATGATTTCATCCACGTTCGGCAGAACGATGGTTGCCATGGTTTCCAGCTTGGAGGCGGCAGCGCCCTTCTCATCGGTGATGAAAATAATCTTGCCGCCGCGTGCCGCGACTTCCTGCATGTTAGAGACCGTCTTTTCAAAGAACCGGTCATGCGGAGCGATGACGATGACAGGCATGTTCTCATCGATCAGCGCGATAGGCCCATGCTTCAGCTCGCCAGCGGCGTAACCTTCGGCGTGAATGTAGGAGATTTCCTTGAGCTTCAACGCGCCTTCCAGCGCCAGCGGATAGCTAGTGCCACGACCGAGATAGAGCACATCCTTGAAGCGCGAGAGATCCCGCGACAGGGTTTCGATTTGCGGCTGGATGGCGTTCAAGACTTCGCTCATCACCCGCGGCATTTCGATCAGGTGACGAACAAGCTCGGTTTCCTGCGCAGCATCCAGAGTGCCGCGAGCCTTGCCTGCCGAAATGGCAAGCGATGCGAGAACAGCAAGCTGGCAGGTGAAGGCCTTGGTGGAGGCCACGCCGATTTCAGGGCCGGCCAGAATCGGAAACACCGCATCGGACTCACGCGCCATGGTCGATTCGCGGACATTGACCACAGTGCCGATCTTCAGACCGTTTTCCTGGCAATAGCGCAGCGAGGCCAGCGTATCTGCCGTTTCACCAGACTGCGAAATGAACAGAGCGGCCTGCGTCGGCAGCAGCGGCATTTCCCGGTAGCGGAATTCGGATGCGACATCGATTTCAACGGGCAAGCGCGCATAACGCTCGAACCAGTATTTGCCTATGAGGCCGGAGAGGTAAGCAGTGCCGCAGGCAGAAATTGCAAGGCCCGTGAGCTTGGAAAAATCAATGGCGGGATCGGCTGGCTTCACGCGCTTTTCAGCAAAATCTACGTAGTGGCTGAGCGCGTGGGAGATGACCTCTGGCTGCTCGTAGATTTCCTTTTCCATGAAGTGGCGGTGGTTGCCCTTATCCACGACATAGGCGGTGGCCTGCGAAATTTGGCGCGGACGTTGCACCGGCTTGCCGGAAAAATCGATGATCTCAACGCCATCGCGGGTCAGAATGGCGCAATCGCCATCCACCAGATAGGTGATTTCATTGGTGAAGGGCGAAAGCGCGATGGCGTCAGACCCTAAGAACATTTCGCCGCGCCCGTAACCGATGGCGAGCGGCGGGCCGGAACGGGCCGACAGAAGTGTGTCGGGGTCATCCTGAAAGATCACGCCCAGCGCATAGGCACCCGTGACCCGGTTGAGCATCGCCAGCATGGCCGCACGGTGATCAAGCCCGTCGCGGGTGAACTTCGCCAGAAGCTGGGCGACGACTTCCGTATCCGTCTGCGTGGTGAACACAGCACCTTCAGCCGCCAACTCATCACGCAATTCGGAAAAGTTCTCGATGATGCCGTTATGGACCACCGCGACGCCATCCACAAAATGGGGATGCGCGTTGGTTTCGTTGGGAACGCCATGGGTGGCCCAGCGGGTGTGGGCGATGCCTGTCAGACCCGCCAGCGGCTCATCGAAAAGCTTCTTTTCGAGATTGAACAGCTTGCCTTCGGCACGGCGGCGGGCAAGCGCGCCCTCATGGATCGTCGCAACGCCAGCGGAGTCATAACCCCGATATTCCAGACGCTTCAGCGCTTCCACAAGGCGCCCCGCAACCGGTTGCGTTCCAACAATTCCAACTATGCCGCACATGCACTTCTCCAAAACGTTCTCGCTAGCCGAAGTCCTAGCGATTTCCGCGAAATCCGCAATCGCGGCCGCGGTCACTTTCAATGTCTATCCGTTACGATGTGGAGAACGGAATTCAGGTCTTTTTCTTGGCGTCCTTGATGGCCTGGGCGCGGGCACGAAGGGCGTTGGCGCGGCCTTCCTTGATCTCCTGACGCGCCCGACCGAAGGCCAGCGCATCGGCAGGCACATCATCGGTAATCACGCTGCCGGAGGCCACATAAGCATCGTCACCGATGGTGACGGGCGCAACCAGCGAGGAGTTGGAGCCGACAAAGGCGTTCTTGCCGATTCGCGTCTCGTGCTTGTTGATGCCATCATAATTGCAGGTGATGGTCCCTGCCCCTATGTTGCTGCCAGCGCCTACGAAAGCATCGCCAATATAGGTGAGGTGATTGACCTTGGCACCCTCACCGATCTCGGCCTTCTTGACCTCGCAGAAATTCCCGACCTTGGAATTTGCAGCCAGATTGGCACCGGGACGCAGCCGCGCATAGGGGCCTACAGTGGCGCCGCCGCTGACATGCGCGCCTTCCAGATGGGAAAATGCGTGGATGATAGCTCCCGATTCGATTGTGACGCCGGGCCCGATGACGACATTGGGCTCAATCAACGCATCCTGACCGATCTTGGTATCCCAGGAGAGGAACACCGTTTCCGGTGCAATCATCGACACGCCATCGATCATGAACTGGTGGCGCGCACGCTCCTGCCAGAGCTTTTCGATGATGGCCAGTTCGGCGCGGTTGTTGCAGCCGGTTAGTTCGCTTTCCGGCGCATCAATGGTGATGGCCTTGCCACCAAGCGAGCGGGCGATCTCAACAATGTCAGTCAGATAATATTCGCCTTTGGCATTTTGGTTGCCGATGCGGGTTAGAAGATCAAGCGCGCGACGGCCATTGACCGCCATCAGGCCGCTATTGCACCTAGTAACCTTGCGCTCTTCCTCGGTCGCATCCTTTTCTTCGCGGATGGCGACAAGCTCGCCATTTTCCACCAATAGACGGCCATAGCCGGTTGGCTTGTCCGTATGAAAACCGATGACCACCACATCGACGTTCTCAGCTAGCGCCTGACGCGCCTTGTTCAATGTCTCGGATGTGAGAAGCGGTACATCGCCATAGGCGATCAGAATATCGTCGTAGCCAGCTTCGATGGCGTCCCGTGCAGCTAGAACCGCATTGCCGGTGCCCAGCCGCTCTTTCTGGAGATAGGGCTCAACGCTCACACCCGCACCGCGCGCAGCTTCCGCAACCTTTTCCGCATCGCGCCCGACCACGAGTGCTGCCGCACTCACGCCCGCACCGGCCACAGCCTGCATCACATGCGCAATCATCGCCCGGCCAGCAACGGGATGCAGCACCTTGGACATGGATGACTTCATGCGTGTGCTTTCACCAGCGGCGAGAATGACGGCAAGGCAACTGCGTTCCATTGAAATCTCCATAATAAACAAGCGGCGCGCGGCCAGCCACGCGCGGGTCATTTAGCAGTTGTGCCCTAAAGATCAAAGCAAGATCGAACCGGAATCACTTCAGGGTCGGTTCGCCTTGTAGACCGCCAGCAGCTCGCTGATCTCGATCCCGTCAATGGTCGCGCCGACCAGGCGGCTGGCGCTAATCTGGACGCCTGTCAGGTTGGCATTCTTGATAACGCCACCAGACAGGTTCACGGCGGTCATGACCAAGCCGGACAGGTTGACATCATTGATGGACCAACCGCTCATATTGCTGTCGTTGAACGATGCACCTGAGAAATTGATCTGATTAAACGACGTGCCTGAAAGGTTGGAGTCATTGAAGGTGGAGCCAGAAAGATCACTGTCATTGACCTCAAGAATCTCGGTGGTTCGCAGTATCTTCATCGCTTTCTCCTCAAAGAAATGCCGCGCATAGAGCCTATGCGCGGCACGATAGAATTAGCGAATTCCAGACGCAATGCTTATTGCGGCAGCTTGTCGTCTACGCCTGCGACGTAGAAGTTCAGGCCGAGAAGAACCTTGTCTTCAGCCTTTTCGCCAGCCTTCAGCCACTCGGAACCGTCCTGCTTCTTGATTGGGCCGGTGAAGGGGTGCAATTCGCCGGACTTGATCTTGGCTTCGGTTTCCTCAGCCATTTTCTTCACGTCGTCAGGCATGTTGGTGTAAGGCGCCATGGTCAGGATGCCGTCTTTCAGGCCATCCCAGACCGATTCGGACTTCCATGTGCCATCGAGAAGGGCCTGTGTGCGCTTGATGTAGTAAGCGCCCCAAGTATCGACGATGGCCGTCAGCTGCGTGTTTGGACCAGCCTTGATCATGTCGGATGCCTGACCGAAAGCCTTGATGCCACGCTCTGCTGCAACCTGCATCGGTGCTGTGGTGTCTGTGTGCTGGGTCAGAATATCAACGCCCTGATCGATCAGCGCCTTGGCGGCATCGGCTTCCTTGCCGGGGTCAAACCATGTGTTGGCCCATACGACCTTGACCTTGAATTCTGGGTTGACGGACTGCGCGCCCAGAACGAAGGCGTCGATGCCCATCACAACTTCAGGAATTGGGAAGGAAGCGATGTAACCGGCAAGACCCTTCTGGGACATCTTGGCAGCGATCTGGCCCTGAATGTAACGGCCTTCATAGAAACGCGAATTGTAGGTCGCGAGGTTTGCTGCACCCTTGAAGCCAGTCGCGTGTTCGAACTTCACCTTCGGGAATTTCTGCGCGACCTTTACGGTCGCGTCCATGAAGCCAAACGATGTCGTGTAGATCAGTTCACAGCCGGAACGGGCCATGCGCTCGATTGCGCGCTCGGCATCCGGGCCTTCAGGAACGCTTTCGAGGAAAGGCGTTTCAATCTTGTCGCCGAAATGCTTCTGCAGTTCCTGACGGCCAATATCGTGGGCCTGTGTCCAGCCGCCATCGGTCTTGGTGCCGACGTAAACGAAGCAGACCTTCTTGGCATCTGCGGCTTGCGCGGACGGAACAATACCGACAACTGCGGCGGCAGATGCGGCCAGTGCGATGATGAGTTTTCTCATTGTTACCCCTGTTGGTTAGGCTTGATCTTGGTTCTGGTGGTGGCGTTAACGATCCGGCACGAAGGATTTTCCGAGCGAAGCCGGCGTGTTGATGAGCGTTGTGCGGCGATTATGGGAGATGATGATGAGGACCACAATCGTCGCTATGTAAGGCATTGCGGAGAGAAGCTGGGACGGCACACCGATGCCGAAAGCCTGCGCGTGCAACTGGCCGATGGTGACAGCGCCGAACAGGTAACCGCCCGCCAGCACCCGCAACGGCCGCCAGGATGCAAAGACAACCAGCGCCAGCGCAATCCAGCCGCGCCCGGCAGACATGTTTTCCACCCATTGCGGCGTATAGACCAGCGACAGTTGCGCACCGGCAAGGCCAGCACAGGCGCCGCCAAACATGACGGCCAGGTAGCGCGTACGGATGACGTTGATGCCCAGCGCATGGGCCGAGCCATGATTATCCCCAATGGCGCGCAGCTTCAGGCCCGTGCGGCTTTTGAACAGGAACCAGCCGATACCGACGACGAGCGCAATCGACATGTAGAAAATCAGATCCTGCTTGAACAGGGCCGGTCCAATCACCGGAATATCGGAGAGAACCGGAAAGACGATCTGTGGCAGCTTCACGCCGGGAAGGCCGACGAAGCTTTCACCCAGCATGCCGGACACGCCAAGCCCGAGGATCGTCAAGGCAAGGCCCGTCGCAACCTGGTTCGTGACCAGCGTCAGCGTCAAAAAACCGAACAGCAAGGAGAAAGCCGCGCCCGACACGATGCCAGCGACGATGCCAAGATAGGGATTGCCGCTCATATGCGCCACTGCGAAGGCGCAGACCGCGCCAATGATCATCATGCCCTCGACACCAAGGTTGAGAACGCCAGCGCGCTCGGTCACCAACTCGCCAAGGGCTGCAATCACCAGAGGGGTGGCAGCCGTGATGACCGTCAGAAGGATGGCCTGAAACATATCCATCATGCAGCTCCTTCAGCGCCGGTGCCGCGACCGAAGCTGACGCGGATTTTATAGATGATGAGTGTATCGCATGACAGCACGAAGAACAGCATCAGCCCCTGAAACACGCGGGTGACCTTGTCCGAAACGCCGATGGAAAGCTGTGCCGCTTCGCCACCGAGATAGGTGAGCGCCAGCACGAAACCGGAGGCGATGATGCCAAGCGGATTGAGCCGCCCCAGAAATGCAACGATGATGGCGGTGAAACCGTAACCGGGCGAAATGGACGGTTGCAAATGGCCGATGGAGCCGGAGACTTCGGAAATTCCCGCCAATCCCGCCAATCCACCCGATACCAGCAGCGAGAACCAGACCATGCCGCGCGAGGAAAACCCGGCAAAGCGCCCTGCCCGTGGTGATTGGCCCAGCACGGTGACCTGAAAACCCTTCAACATGTAGCGCATCATGAACCACAGCGCGACAGCGGCGATGATGGCAAAAACAATGCCCCAATGCGCCCGGCCCGATTCCAGAATTTCCGGCAGCACGGCGCTTTCATTGAAAGGCGTGCTCTGTGGAAAATTATAGCCCGCAGGGTCGCGCCACATACCGCGCACCAGCCAGTCCAGAAACAGTTGCGCCACATAGACCAGCATCAGGCTGGTGAGGATTTCGTTGGTGTTGAAGCGTGTCTTCAGCAATGCCGGAATACCGGCATAAAGCGCACCGCCCACGGCACCCATGACCAGCATCAGCGGCAGGATCATGGGCGACTGCCATTGCGGGTAAAGCACCGGCAGGATGGAGCCGGTAATCGCGCCAATGGTGAACTGCCCCTCCGCGCCGATATTCCATGTGTTGGAGCGGTAACAGACCGACAGGCCAACCGCGATGAGAATGAGCGGTGCGGCCTTGATCGCCAGCTCATGCAGCGACCAGACTTCCAGCAGCGGATCGATGAAGAAGCTGTAGAGCGCATCGACCGGATTTTTGCCAAGCAACGCAAACATGATCGCGCCTGACATCAACGTCAGCACAAGCGCCAGCAAGGGGGAAAGAACAGCAAAGATATTAGAGACGCCGGTGCGTTTTTCAAGCTCAATGCGCATGGGCAGAGGCCTCCGTGGGTTCGCCATGGATGCCGCCCATCAACAGGCCGATTTTCTCTCGTGTCATGCTGCTTGCCGGATAGGCTTGCGACAGGCGACCATCGGAAATGACCGCGATGCTGGAAGCAACTTCAAATATCTCATCCAGATCCTGCGAGATGACGATGACTGCGCCGCCAGCCTTGGCCAGATCGACCAGCGCCTGACGGATTCTGCGGGCGGCACCGGCATCCACACCCCATGTCGGCTGGTTGACGACGAGAATGGAGGGCTGACGGTCAAGCTCCCGCCCGACGATGAATTTTTGCAGATTGCCGCCGGAAAGCGATCCGGCAAGCGGATCATCACCACTTTTGCGCACATCCATAGCGTCCGAAATCCGCTTGGCGGCGTTCTTCACGGTCGCGTTGCGGATGACATTCAGAAAGCCACCGGCAAGGAAAGCCTTGGCGTCGGAGCGATAGCGGGCAAGGAGAAGGTTTTCAGAAAGCGTCATTGAAGGCACGGCGGCATGGCCATGGCGCTCTTCCGGCACGAAACCGGCACCAAGCAGGCGGCGGCCATTGATGCCCATTCGCCCGACAGGCTTGCCGCGCAGAACAATCGTTTTGTCCTGTTCTACAGGATATTCGCCGGAAAGGGCGTCGAACAGTTCGCCCTGCCCGTTACCGGCTACACCGGCAATGGCCAGAACCTCGCCGGAACTAACCTGCATGGAAATGTTCTTGAGAGACACAGCGAAGGGTGTGCGCGCGGGAACGGAAAGAGCGCTGATTTCCACGCTCATATCACCGATGGTGCATCCATCATCGCGCTGAATACCGGCGACATCCGAACCCACCATCATGCGCGCCAGCGATGCTGTGGTTTCAGCCCGCGGGTCACATGACCCCGTCACCGCGCCATGGCGCAGAACGGTTGCTCGGTCGCAAATGCGCTGAACCTCTTCCAGCCTGTGGCTGATATAAAGGACGGATCGTCCCTCGGCCTTGAGTTTCGCCAGCGTTTCAAACAGCCGGTCCGCTTCCTGCGGTGTCAAGACCGATGTCGGCTCGTCTAGAATAATGAGTTTGGGGTTCTGCAACAGTGCCCGCACAATCTCGATGCGCTGGCGCTCGCCCACCGAAAGATCGGCTACATGCGCATAGGGATCGAGCGGCAAGCCATAGGCCTTGGATAAGGCCTCGGCTTCACGTGCGATTTCCTTGAGGGAAATCTTGGGGTCGAGTGAAAGAGCGATATTCTCGGCAACCGTCAACGCTTCAAACAGCGAAAAATGCTGGAAGACCATGCCGATGCCAAGCTTGCGCGCTTCGCTGGGCGAGCCAATACGAACAGCCTCACCGTTCCAGATAATCTCGCCCGCCGATGGCGCCAGCACACCGAACAGCATTTTGACCAGCGTGGATTTGCCAGCGCCATTCTCGCCCAGAAGAGCGTGAATTTCACCGGGTGCAATATCCAGATCGATCGCATTGCAAGCGCCGAATGTTCCAAACAGCTTGGTCAGCTGGCGAACGGATAGAAGCAGAGCCTCAGACGTCACCGATCCCGTCACCTGTTCCCCTTTTCCAATCCGCCGCCGCACTTTCTTCGAAGTGTTGAACGAGCGGATCGATGATCATGCACGAAAATTGGGCACTGCCCGTTATCGGTACTAAATACCGGTTTTATTGCCGTGCACAACTCAAAATGACGAATAGACTAAGGTTTTGAACGACTGAATTTACCGCGCGCCGAGCGAGGGGAAAACTTGCATGACTGCGCCGATGCAATAGAGGTAGATGCCGGTGATCACCACACCTGCCACCACCCAGTCCGGCGTGGCGAAATGCGACAGAAGCGAGTAGCCGCCCAGCGCACACCAGACAAAAAACACGGCCAGATTAAACGGGCGCAAACGCTTGACCCGCACCGGATGCAGGAAGTTGATGTTCAGGAATGTGAGAATGACGGAGATGGTGACGACAATCATCGCGGTTGTCGCGCTGGCGTCGATCACGAACAGGGTGAACACCACCATGTTCCACACCACGGGAAAGCCCGAGAAGAAGTATTCGTCGGTCTTCATGCCCATATCGGCATAATAAATCGCGCTGGAAACCACGATCATGCCTGCAGCCACAAAGGACCATGGCTCCCCAATCATCCCGCTCTGATAAAGTGCAAAGGCCGGCAACAGGACATAGGTCACATAATCGATGATATTATCGAGCGTATCGCCAGACCAGTTCGGCAGCACTTCCTTGACCCTAACCTTGCGGGCGATAGGTCCATCGATACCATCGACGGCAAGAGCTAGACCAAGCCACCAGAACATATCGACGAAACGGTGCTCTGCTGCGGCGACAACGCCCAGAAATGCGAGGAATGAACCGGAAGCGGTGAGAATGTGGACCGAAAACGCCCGCATCTCTGCATAGGGGACGCGCTTATATTTGAATATCTTCATATCAGCGCAGTGGCCTCGTTTCCGTTCGCTTTGTCAAGTCCGGTATGCGACCATTCATCGCTGTTTGCAACCATTCCCCAATTCTTATCCGGGGACTAAAGTTCTTTTTCCATGGGTAGCATGACATCGATGCCATGTCAGTCTTCTGGATTTGGCCATGTAAACTCACTATGTTGAAGTTAGTTGCGCGCGCTGAATTGGAGCGGAAAAATGAAGAACGTTGAGATCGCCGTTGTTGGGGCAGGCCTTGCAGGACAGATCACCGCGCTTGCGCTTGCTCGCGCAGGCCGCAGCGTAGCTTTGATTGCGCCGAAAACCGACAGGGTGGACAAGCGCACCACAGCGTTGATGGATCAATCCATCCGCTTCCTGAGCCGTCTTGGCCTCTGGTCACAGATAGAGCCGTCAGCCGCCAAATTATCCACCATGCAGATCATCGATGGCACGGATCGGCTTTTGCGCGCGCCGACCGTTGCCTTTCGCTCGTCCGAAATCGGCCTTTCCGCCTTTGGGTGGAATATGTCCAACGAGACGCTCAATCACGCGCTCGGTGAGGCGATTTCCAAAGAGAGCAACATCGAGCTTATCGACGCCTCTGTGCGAGACATCGAGATTGACGAAACAGAAGCCAGGATAACGCTTCAGGATGGCGAGCAGATCGCGGCCAGCTTCCTGATTGGCGCGGACGGACGGCAATCAAAGGTGCGCGAAAGTGCAGGCATTCGTGCGCGCTCATGGACATATCCGCAGACAGCCATGGTTCTGAACTTTTCGCACACGCGGCCCCACGGCAATGTCTCAACCGAATTTCACACGCCGACCGGGCCATTCACGCAGGTCCCGCTGATGGGTGATCGCTCGAGCCTCGTCTGGGTCGTTACCCCGGAACAGGCGCGGGAGCTCTCAGCGCTTTCATTGGAGGATATCAGCCGCCGCGTTGAAGAGCGCATGCACTCCATGCTCGGCACGGTTACGGTGGAAGACAATGTCCAGACATGGCCGCTATCCAGCATGACCGCCAGCCGCTTTGGTAAGGGCCGGGTGGCGCTGGTTGGTGAGGCAGGCCACGGCTTTCCGCCCATTGGCGCGCAAGGCCTGAACCTCAGTCTCCGGGATATTATCGTGCTGACAGACCTTTTGGGCACTCTGACCGGCGGGCCAATTCCTGCCGATGCCGGTTCAACCTTCGACCGTCGCCGCCGCGGCGATGTCGTCAGCCGCACCTTGAGCGTCGATCTGCTCAACCGCTCGCTGCTATCAAGCTTCCTGCACATGCAGGTGGCGCGCGCCGCAGGTCTTCACATTCTGTCCAATGTCGGCCCATTGCGCGGCCTTGTCATGCGGGAAGGCATTGAACCCGGACGTGGACTGAAGGCCCTGCCCTCGCTTCTGGCCAGCAGCTTCAAACGCTCACGGAACGGATGAAATACAGCACCAGCGTTACGGTGAAAACGGACAGCACGGTTGAAATCAGGATCGTGGCGGAAGCCCGCTCCTGCCAGACCCGATATTGTTGGCCGATGACAAAGACATTGGTTGCCGTTGGTAAGGCTGCCAACAGCACGGCAGTCGATACCCACACCGGATCGAATGACCCAAACGATGAGAGAATGACGTAAGCCAGCAGCGGGTGCAGCAAAAGTTTGGCTGGCACGATGTAGCTGATTTCCACGGGAACCCGTTTCAAGGGACGGAGCGCAAGCGTGACGCCCATGGCAAACAGCGCGCAGGGTGCAGCCGATTGCGCCAGATAATCGACCAGTTGCTGTACAGGCTGCGGCGGATGCCAGCCGATGAAGGCGGCAATAAAGCCTGCGATAACCGACAGAATGAAGGGATGCGTCAGCACCTTTTTTGCCACGTCTGCGGCAAGCTTCAAGGGTGAGCGCTTGTCTCCCCCCGCCACCGCCATAAGCGCCGGTGCCGTGATAAAGTGCATGGCATTTTCCAGACACACAATCAGTGCCACAGGCACCGCCGCCCGGTCTCCAAAGGCCAGCAAAGCCAGACCTGGGCCCATATAGCCTATATTGCCATAGCTGCCCGCAAAGCTCTGAATGGTGGATTCAGACAGGCTGTTGCGCCTGATGACGTAGCCAATCACAAACAGCAGCGCGAACACGCTATAGGTCGCAAGAAGGCTTAGACCGACGAAATCCATGCGCGCCAGTTGATCGATAGGCGTCTTGGCAACAAGCTTGAAAAACAGCGCAGGCAGGGCCGCATAAATAATGAAGGTGTTGAGCCAACCCAGCGTCTCCGCTGGCTGTTTCGTTATGCGTCCGGCCAGATAGCCGATGAAGATCAATCCGAAAAACGGAAACAGCAGTCCGGCGATATCAGCCATGGCAACCCCTCGCCGTCTATGATGCCCGAAAGGGTCTAGCCGATTTGCATCAGGATTGGAAAGCTCTCCTGAAACCAGATCGCAACATCGGTGATGAAGCCCGACATGAAGGCGATGCCCGTGAGGACGAGAAGCACCCCCATGGCCTTTTCAACAATGCCCAGGTGACGGCGGAAGCGGGCCAGAAAACGCATGAAGGTGCCGGAAAAGGCTGCCGCAATCCAGAAAGGAATGGCGAGACCAGCGGAATAGACGGCGAGCAGCACCGCGCCCTCACCCACCGTTTCCCGCGAAGCGGCGACTCCCAGGATCGCGCCCAGCACCGGGCCGATGCAGGGGGTCCAGCCGAAAGCAAAGGCAAGCCCCATAATGTAGGCACCGGAGAGCGTCGCGGGTTTGCCGCCGCTCTGGAACCGCGCTTCACGGGAGAAGACACCGATTCGGAACACTCCAAGGAAGTTAAGCCCCATGAGAATGATAATGAAACCGCCGATCTTGGCGAGAATATCCAGGTTCTGCCTCAACACCATGCCGATGCTGGATGCACCCGCACCCAATGCGACGAAGACGGTGGCGAACCCCAGCGTGAAGAACAGGGCTGCCAGAAGCACGGCTTTGCGCACCTGCGGCTTGGCCTCATAGCGCTCATCGCGGAATTGCTCGACCGAAATGCCCGCCATGTAGCACAGATAGGGCGGCACCAATGGCAGCACACAGGGTGATAAAAAAGAGAGAGCACCGGCAAGAAGCGCTGTCAAAAGGGAAATATCGGCAATGAACAAGGAAGAACTCCAACAGATCTGGAGCTGCTTGTAACGCCGCCAACCCCTTACGACCAATCACCTTTTTGCGCCAGTGACAAAAAAACGCGGGAAGGCGAATGATTTGTGTTTTTATGGGTTGACCGCAGACCCGCCTCTACCTATGTTCCGCCCACTTCCGAGGGGCGCTTCGCCGCCACCGGGGAGCGCAATTCCGCTTTCGAAGCGATTGAACTTTAACACATTGTTCGTGTTGATATGTCATTGAAATGCGTAAGACCAAATGGTGAGAGAGGCTAGCTCAGCTGGTAGAGCAGCGCACTTTTAATGCGCGGGTCGTGGGTTCGAGTCCCACGCCTCTCACCACTTTTCCAAAATCCCAGTTTTCTCCGAAACAAAAATCCGAGCTTTGATTGCTGGCCGATGTTGATTCGGCGGGCGACAGTTTTGTTGGCGAATATACCCTCCAATTGCAACCAATCACGCTGATACCACATTGTTATGTGGTCATCCGGCATGCCGATTAGCGGCACATTGGTGATTTGGAGGAAAAATTCATGAACAATCGTACTTTGACAATTGTCATCGCAGGTATCGTCGTCGTTTTGGCGCTCGCTTTCTTTATGATGGGATCAAACACACCGGCCACCGCACCCGCAACGCCGCCAGCAGCGACAACATCGCAGCCAAGCACCCCGGCGCCTGCACCGGCAACCCCTGCCCCGGCGACACCGGATACAGCGCCATCCACACCGGCACCAGCCCCTGCAACACCGGCTCCAGCAACACCAACAGCACCATAATGCTGCTTGATTACCGGGCTTAGCAGAGGCTGCCTGGTAACATAGCGTTAAAACTCAACGCCCCGTCACACAGTGTCGGGGCGTTGAGCGTTTGAAAGGGTATTTCGAGAATAAAGCGGGGTCTACAGGCTGCTCTGCGTGCGGCGGCAGCGCCAGTTCCAGTCACGTGGCTCTCCAAGATCCATGTGGACGGATTCGGTGTGACAGTATGTGCCGACGCCACCTCGATCTGGAATAGAACGCAGATAGTTGGCCAGTTCCCATCTCGAAACGCCGTTCACCTGAATATCGGCAGCATCACATGTATAATGCTTGGAGCCCTGCGTCGTTGACTTTGCTGGCCTGTAACCTGAAGTCACCATTGCGGGCCGACCAAAATGCGCTTCGACCTCTTTGATTCTCCGGATCATCTCTGGCTTGAAACAGCCGACATTCACGTCTTGAGTCTGCAGCAGCAAACCGTTTGGCGCAACGCGGCTGAGGCCCGACAGCGAAGCAAGCTTCATCAGGCCCGCTGGCTTGGTATCGTCACCAGTATGCGTGTCATCAAACTCATCCGTCATAGACGTGCGACCTGGCAGTGCCATGCCTTGCCTTGCCGTCGCCGATAGCGGCAGAGCGGCGACTTGAGTGCCGCCTGCGGCACCCGAACCGCGCTTCTTAGGCAAACCCGCCAAGAAAGCTGCGGCAGGGACACCCGTCTGTTCACCCGGGACAGTTCCCTTCGGCGACCCGCCAAGTGCTACCAGAGCCTGCGTGGGCTCGGCGGCGCTCATTGGTACGGTTGTAGCCGAGTGCTGCTGGCCCGATGGCGCGGGGGCGGCAGGCATGGGCTGCACTGCCGCAGGCGCAGAGTAAACGCTGTTCAAAGCCGGTGAGACCTTCGGCAGCGGTGCATAGGCCGGAATGCTTGTTGGCGCTGCGGCAGGCTGCGCTGTCGAAGCCGAAGCGCCAGGGACTGCGTTCACCATTCCCGGCGCCGAGTTGGCATAGATGCTGAGAGAGCTGGCGGAAATGCCGGTTGGCTGGGTGGAAAGACCCGAAATTTGCGGAGCCTGCCCGTAAACAGGGTCGGCGACCTGCGCCTGCTGCGCCATGACGGGCTGATTCGATTGGACTGGGGAAGCGGACCTCGATGTCGCAGATACCATCGCCGGATCAACGTAGCCGCCCACAGTACCTTGCGCCGCAGCAGTGCCCTGCGCGGTGGCCGGACCGGCAGCCAGCGGCGAGTTTGCCGCCGGTGTCGGTGTCGCAGACGCGTCTTTCTGTTCAGGAACCGCAGAGACACAGCCAGACAGCGCCAGAATAAAAACGGCGGCAAGACAGCTTTGAGCCAGAGAGACCGGCTTGCGGTTGATGATTTTCAAGGCAAAGCCTCCGCAGATACGTTTCAACGTGACCGACCCACTGTCGCAGCGCATCCGGGATGAGCGGGCACGCCGTACGATGACGAGCATGCCCTGCCCCGGAAACGCAAGCGTGATGTTTGCGATGCCCTTAAAAAGGAATCACATCACCAGGCGCCGGTATTCTCCATTGATATCCATGGCTCTGCTGGTGCAAGGCTTGCGCCTTTCTGCAATATTTCAATCGAGATACCGTCGGGCGAGCGCACAAACGCCATGTGACCATCGCGCGGTGGGCGGTTTATCGTAACGCCACTGGCCTGAAGCTTGGCACAGGTCTCATAGATATCATCCACCTCATAGGCGAGATGGCCGAAATTGCGCCCGCCCGTGTAGTCCTCAGCATCCCAGTTGTAAGTCAGCTCCAGGCATGGAGCTTTATTGTCCCGCGCGGCGGCAACGTCTTCAGGTGCGGCGAGAAACACGAGTGTAAAGCGCCCCTTCTCGTTCTCGATTCGGCGGACTTCTTCCAGACCGAAGACAGAACCATAAAAATTAAGGGATTTTTCGAGGTCTTTTACCCGAACCATTGTGTGCAGATAGCGCATGTACTTCTCCTTCACATTTTAAACTTGCCGTAACGGCAGGTAAGTCAGCCCTGAGCAAGCCCAGAGACATAAAAGCAGGTGGATAAATCAAAAACTAGGGCTTGCGCGACACGGTTACCAAGATGTTAATCTATCTTTAGGGAATCAGTAACCGGTAGTGGTAAGTGCGTAGAGGGGCTGGGTGGAAATGGCTGACAGGATATCGACGAAAAATGTAATCGATTTCGAAGACCTCTCGAGCGAGGCGGTAGACCTGGTCGAGATCACCGGCGTTGTCAAATGGTTCGATGTTGCCAAGGGATTCGGCTTCATCGTGCCGGATAACGGCATGCAGGATGTTCTTCTACACGTTTCCTGCCTGAGACGCGATGGATATCAGACAATTCTCGAGGGAACACGCATTGTTGCCCTCATTCAGCGCAGAGATCGCGGCTATCAGACATTCCGCATTCTCTCGATGGATCAATCGACAGCCGTACACCCTTCACAGCTTCCCCCAGTTCGCACTCATGTGCAGGTAACAGCCTCAAGCGGCCTGGAACGCGCTATCGTCAAGTGGTTCAACCGCACCAAGGGTTTCGGCTTTTTGACGCGCGGCGAAGGCACTGAGGACATTTTCGTGCACATGGAAACGCTGCGCCGCTATGGTCTTGCGGAACTTCGGCCCGGCCAGGTCGTTCTCGTACGCTTCGGTGACGGAGACAAGGGCCTGATGGCTGCAGAAATTCACCCGGATAATCCGGCGCCTGTGGGAATGTCGCATTGATATCAAGACTATCTTTTTCGAAATACAAAGTGGGTATCGTGGCGATACTCACTTTTTTCGTTTTGATGACCGCTTCATCGAAAGCTCAGGAGAGCTTCTCCAAAGAGCCTCTGACGATCGAGACATCGAGCGGAAAAAAACTGGAATTTTCGGCTGAACTGGCGACCACTGACGGACAACGACAGCAGGGTCTCATGTTCCGCAAGAGCATGGCGCCCGCAGATGGAATGCTGTTCGATTTTGGGATTGATCGCGAAGTGACGATGTGGATGCGTAATACGCTGATCCCACTCGACATGGTGTTCATCTCAAAGGATGGGAAGGTCACGCATGTTCACGCGAACGCCGTTCCTCACTCGGAAGATATCATCAGCTCACGCGGCCCGGTGCGCTTCGTACTGGAGCTGAACGGCGGAACCGCCGGACAGCTAGGAATTGATCGCGGCGATACTGTTCGCAGCAAACAGATTGGCAGCGTGCGATAAATGCATGCGATGCCGGGCGTGACCGCCCGGCGCATCCGCTTAGCTTAGTAGCAAGGCTCGATGTGGCTCAGGATCCGGCAATTCGAAATCGAAGATGCGAGATTGATCGCAATATCGATTGCTTCGACCGAGTCAGCCGTGCCTTCAAGATAAATCATATCATTATCGGCAGAAGCGGAGATATTGGATTTCTCCAGCCCGGACTCGAATGCCAGCGCGGATGTAATTGCCTGGCAGACACCGGCCATACGTTCGCCGAAAAAGCTTTCCTGCATTCCAGATAGGTTGAACATGATCGGGCCTCCTTCATGTGGGCATATGGTCTATAACGCCCGTGTGGTGATTTCGTTCATCTTCAGTTCATTCATTTTCCATTCATACTGAAAAAAAGATACCCCTGTCGCGTTCACTTTTTTCGTGAACAGGAACTAATATGTGAAATAGCTGTTCGTGAGAGTATATTAGGGAGGACTACCTAAATGCTCATCCAACGAACAGAACCCTGCCACCATGCGCAGTGGGCAACGCCCGTTCACGTGCACCTGCCCCGCTGTGTCGCAATGGAAATCTACAGCCCCCTCATCGCGCTTGATATGCTGATGTACCGGTGGCCCGACGATCATGGCCCGGAATATGAAGAGGCACGGCGCACATGTCTGGCAGCCATCTCCGGCCAAGGCGAACTCGAAACAGCGCGTGAATCCTTTATGCTTGCCAGCAGCCACGCGCATGTGCTGAGCGTGAACTAAGCCAGACCACCGATGTGAACGACGCAGCTGGAAACTTCCCGCTTACGGCGGATTAACATTGCGTTCAGCCTGCCTGAAAACTCAGCGGTTTTCTGGTGCAATCGGCGCGCGTTGGCTCTACTCATGATTGAAGTTCTGATTGATAGCTCCCGTTAAATGGGGGTTTTTATGAAAAATATAATAGCGGTCGGCTTGATTGCCGTCTAAGCAGCGTCGTGCGCTTCAAAGGCTGAAACAATATCAGCGTCCTACGTGTCTCCGACACTTTACAACAACCTGTCTTGCGCTCAGTTGGCTGATGAGGCTCAAGCGGTATCCAGCCGTGCCGCCATGGCAGCTGGTGTGCAAAACAAGAAGGCTGGGCAAGATGCTGCCCTGACAACCGTCGGCATCGTGCTCTTCTGGCCTGCCCTGTTCTTCAACAGCGGCGATGGAGCGTCCGCCGCTGAAGTCGCCAGATTAAAGGGCGAAATGCAAGCCGTGGAAGATGCCTCCAGAAGAAAAGGCTGCGGCCTGAAGTTCTCGTCCGCCCCGGCAAAGCAGGCTCCTCCTAAAAAATAACAGTGATCGCCATGGGCGCTATTCAATCCATGGCGAATCGCATTGCCTTTAGAAACGGCAATTCCATGCTCGGCGATCGGAGCATGGAAGTTCACAATGTCTTGGGAGAATTGTCGGAGGCACTGCTGATCGGCAGCCCGTCAGCGCGGCAAGTCGACTAAGCTGTAATTTTCAGATGTGAAAAACTAGCCAATGGAATTGGCAACAGCGTTTTAGATGGCTGAAACCAGATCAAACTGTGAATGGATTATCTGACCAGGTTTGGAAAGGTGGCGACCCCTGCAGGAATCGAACCTGCGACAACCTGCTTAGAAGATAGACGTTTTTCCAGTGGAAATGTTAAGTTGATTGCAAACCGGCTCTAAAAACGCCCATTAAGAATCAAAGCGTTATATTTGGTTTGCAAACTGGGGTGTCGGTAGTACGACTGTGAAAATACTATAACGGTATTCAGCCAGCGATTGCAACGGCGCCTTTTGCAAAAGAGAAAACCCCGCCGTGGTTAGTGGCGGGGTTTGGTGTTTTTAGGCGAAGATCAGAACTGTCCGGGCAACCTGATCTGCGGTAACTGAGTTCAGGTCGCAACTCAAATTTACTTCGCCGATCCACTAGGTGGTGGGGCATCAGGTGCGCCCGCTTGATTTTGTTCGGCCTTTGCTACAGTCCCATACAGCTCCTCAAGGGCTTGATGTATGTCATGCGTTCGGTAGGTAATCGCCAAGCTCTCATAGGCGGGAGAACACGACTGAGTGAGCGCGGACAAGCGTGCAAACAGCTTCCGAAAATAATCCCAGCTTCGCACGTTTACAAATGAGACGCGCTCGAATGGCTCCTCATCGATAGTGTCTGCGATTTTCTTGACCTTACCAGCGATCATGTTGAAAAAATCATAATCGTCGGCTTTTTGAGAATGCTGCCCTGATATTAGCAGGTCGTAGCCATTGTCGTGTGAAAGGGTCAAAAAAACACCAAACTCTTGTTCGTAATTCATCAGCTCGAGCCGTGCGCGGTAAAGCGTCTTGTCGAATTCATCGTCCGCGAGACGGAGATTGTGCTGCTGAGTAAAGAGATTTGTTTGAGCTGTAAGAAGAGCGGTAGAAGCAATAGTCTCTTTAACTTGCTCCCTCGCGACCGCGAGTTGAGCTGTCATAACAGCTTGAGTTTCGTTGATTTCATGACGCTGCGACGCGAGTTCGAACGCTTGGATGATAAGAGCGCCTGCCAAAAAAATGAAGGCAAGTGGAGCGAACGCGCCACCAAGCGAATCGCCAATCTCGTTTACTTTTAATTTCGATACGCAATCCCCAAAGAACGTCAGTCCCGCTGTGTCTTTGCATGCTTCTGTCAAGCTCAAAATGTGAAGATAATAAGCGACGTAGGCGATTCCTACTAAGAAGACGAGGATTACAATCGTCCCGCTCGGTATCTTCATCCACCAAGGCTTTTTCGGGAGCTCTTGGATTGTAGTTGTCTCTTCTGAAATCCCGATGCTCGTCATCTGCTTGCCCTTTACCCGATTTGCTGGTCTTTTTGACATCTCACACAAGAAAGTTGCAAGCCTTGCCGAAACACACTTGCAGCCATTTCCATTGTGGCGCTCCACATTTTTGGTTCATGATTAACAAAACACTATTGCCAGTTGGCCTTTTTTTTTTTGGGGGGGGGGGGG
>NZ_JXQV01000023.1 GCF_000834635.1 Agrobacterium tumefaciens | reverse complement strand
ATTTTCTCACAAGGTTTGCGTTGACCCCGTGTTGAAGCGCCAGCCGTGATACCGAAACCCCCGGCTCTGAACACACCTCGACCAGCCGCTGCTTCCATGCGGGATCATAGCGGCGCCGGCGGTCGCGATCTTGTTTTGAAGAGGGGAATTTAAGAGTGTCTTTGTCCATCAAGGTGTCCACCTATGTTAAGTGGAAACCTCCATGCCTGACAGCATTTAAGAGAGGAAGGCGTATAGAAACTCGCGCTTACGAAACATGCTTGAGCGGGGATCACAATGGCTTCGGTGGGAGCCACATATTCATGCCCCGGGAACGATTATCAACGATCAATTTGGAAAGGATTCTTTGGATGCATACCTAACTGCACTTGAAGAAGTTACTCCTACCCTCAGAGCAATCGGCATCACCGATTATTATGGTATCGACACCTACGAGAAGGTGCGCGCTAAAAAGCAGGAGGGCCGCCTTCCTGACTGCCATCTCCTTTTCCCAAATATCGAAATGCGCCTCGCTATCGGCACGGTGCGCGGAAATTTTGTCAACGTTCACCTCCTTATTGATCCTTCAGCTTCTGATCACGTAGAGCAGATTAATACCCTTCTCGGGCGGCTGACTTTCCGCGTTGACGAGCAAGACTATGGCTGCACTGCCGCACAACTCACTCGCCTCGGTCGGCATCTGAACCCTTTGCTATCCGAAGACCGCGCGGCGCTTGAACACGGATCTCAGCAGTACAAGGTGTCATTGGATGACCTGCAAAAGGCCCTCAATAACACTTGGGCGAAGAATAACGTTTTGGTTGCGGTTGCTGCGGGCGCTGATGGCATCAGCGGCATCAAGGATGCTGCCGATGCTACTCTAAGACGAGGTATCGAGCGATTTGCTCGCATCATATTTTCTGGGAGTCCGAATGATCGAGACTTCTGGCTTGGGCTTAAGGAAGGGTTCGATGCGGATTTTGTCCGGACACAGTATGGAGCGCTCAAGCCCACCTTGTGGGGCTGTGACGCGCATGACATAGCCAAGATTGGCAAACCAGATTTAGACCGCTTCTGCTGGATTAAGGGTGACGCATCTTTCGACGCCCTGAGGCAAGCCTGTATCGAACCAAGAAGAGCGTACGTAGGTGTATCCCCAACTGCTGGCGCGACACCCTCTCAAGTGATTTCCAGAATTGAGATCAAGGGCGCGCCATGGGCGCTTACCCCTGACATTGGCTTGAACTCTGGGCTAGTTGCCATTATCGGCGCGCGTGGTTCTGGCAAGACAGCTCTTGCCGATATGATAGCTGCCGGCTGTGATGCCTTTCCAGATACCTATAACGGGCAATCCTTCCTAAGTCGGGCCAATGCCGATGGATACCTGGCTGGAACGACAGTCGCCCTTACCTGGGAGAATGGGGGCGATCCAGAGGTAAGGCCGCTGGATCAGCTTGGCCATAATGCGTGGGACGGGTCCGCCCGCGCCCGATATCTATCACAGCAATTTGTCGATGAACTCTGTTCTTCCTCTGGCATGACCGATGCACTGCTTGGGGAGATTGAGCGCGTCATCTTTGAAGCCCATCCCACCCATGAACGTGATGGGACTGTGTCATTCACTGGCTTACTCGATTTGAAAGCCTCTCGCTTTCGGAACGCCCGGGAACGGGAAGAAGCTGCACTTGAGGTCCTCTCCGAACGAATTGGCGTCGAGATGGAAAAAACCAAGCTTGTGGCCGTCCTCAAATCTCAGGTTGAGGAGAAGAAGAAGCTTATCGAGAGGTACGCGGCTGATCGGGCCAAGCTTATTCCTAAAGGGTCTGACAAGGAGGCAGCTCGCCTTTCAGCACTAACTGCGGCCGCTGAGAAGGCCCGTTCTAATATCCGTTATTTTGCAAACCAGCAGGCGTCCCTCACGTCTATTCGGGACGAAGTATCGGACCTACGGACCAACCAAGCGCCAGAGGGCTTGCGGAGCCTCAAGGAGCGGCACAAGGCAGCCCACCTCAACGACGATCAATGGAAGCCCTTTCTTCTCAATTATGATGGTGACGTGGACACGGTGCTAGCAGACCGCCAACTTGCCGCCGAAAAGAGCATGGCGAGTTGGAAAGGTAGTGTACCAACGCTTGGTCCCGTCGAAGTGCCTTATGTGGCGGAAACAGCGAACCTCGACCAGACTGCGCTTGCGCCGCTAGAAGCAGAGATTAAGCGTCTGGAAAAGCTGATTGCTGCTGATCGCGAAACGGCCAACAAACTTGGGGCCATCTCCAAGAGAATTGCCGAAGAGACCCAACTGTTGCAGACGCTTTCCGAGCGGCTGGTTGATTGTGAGGGAGCAAGAACACGAGCGACGGCACTCACAACGGAGAGGGAGCAGGGTTATCAACGTGTGTTCGACGCTATTCTTGGCGAAGAGACAGTGCTCAAAACATTATATGCTCCCCTCATGGCGAAACTTGCCAAAGTGGGCGGCACTGTTCAAAAATTGACTTTTTCTGTTGATCGCGCCGCTGATGTAGGGGCATGGGCGAGGCGCGGTGAAGAATTGCTCGATGGTCGCAAACCTCCTTTCATGGGGCAGGGAACACTCCAGACTGCTGCCACTCCCTATTTTGTCGATGCTTGGGAAAAAGGCGGTTCTACAGAAGTTTCAGCAGCAATGTCGGCGTTCCGAACCAAATATCAGGACGACCTGCTAGCAGCGTCCAAAGTGCCCAAAGGCGACCAGTCGTACCGGGTGTGGTCGCGTAACTTCGCTCAGTGGCTGTTTAGCACCGATCACATTTCTCTGCGGTACAGTATCGATTACGACGGAATTGACATTACCAAGCTATCTCCGGGGACGCGCGGTATCGTACTTCTATTACTGTATCTTGCACTCGATGATGCGGATGACCGTCCTTTGATCATCGATCAGCCAGAGGAAAATCTGGACCCTAAATCAATCTTTGATGAACTTGTAGGGCTCTTCCAAGCCGCGAAGAGCAATCGGCAGGTAATCATTGTGACGCATAACGCGAACTTGGTGGTAAATGCCGATGCAGACCAGATCATCATCGCTAACGTAGGACCGCACCCCTCCGGCGCTCTACCTCCGATAACGTATGTCTCGGGCGGCCTACACGAAGCGGCAATTCGGGAGTCGGTCTGCAACATACTTGAGGGGGGAGAGAGAGCGTTTTTAGAGAGGGCGCGACGCCTTCGAGTTACGCTAGATGGCTAATAGGGTTTCCGACGCAAAACGGCTAGCTTTTCTGGCTAAAGGCGAATCCAGTCGTTAAGCGGTCCCGGCGCTGCGCGCCGGGGCTTTCTTAGTGCAGCCCTTCGGCTCTCTACGGCGCAATGTGGAAGCGCGTTCGCCTCCGGGCCGAGAACTGCTTCGCAGCTCAAGCAGCCTCAGCAATATCAAGCCGAACCGACAGCCCTGCCTGGGTCGCAAGGTTGATCAGGGTATCTAAGCTGAAATTTGTGATCCGGCCGCGCAGCAGATCGTTGAGCCGGGGCTGTGTGATTCCGAGACGCTTGGCCGCCTCCGCCTGAGTAAGATTCCAACTCCGCACTCTCTGCTCTACAGCGATCAGGAGATTAGACCGCATCGACATGCTGGCAGCTTCTTGCGGCGTGTTCTCTAAGGCGTCCCATACATTCGCAAAACTCTGACGTTCCATCAGCTCACCTCCGTTAGATTTGCCGCAACCGGGCTGCGGCTAGGTCCAAATCGCGTTTCGCGGTCTGCTGCGTTTTCTTTTGGAAGATGTGCAGCACATAAACGGCATCTTCTATCTTAGTGACGTAGAGCACCCGGAAAGCTCCGGCTTCGTCTCGGATGCGGATTTCCCGCACTCCCTGCCCGACGCTCGTCATCGGCTTCCAGTCGCTAGGCTCAATGCCCTGCTGAACCTTGTGCAACTGCACTCCAGCCTCTTTCCGCGCCTGCTCTGGAAAATCCCTCAATTGCTCAAGAGAATCCCCAAGGAAAACCAGATCCTTCATGCCGTCTGCACCTTTATATCAAAACCTGTATAATCTGACAAGCGAGCCGCTATCGCTTATCGTCCGCAAGCGCCGCTATTGCCCTTTCAATGGTCTCAGCAAGCGTGATCTCATGGCGATCTGCATAACCGTAAATCGCTTCGATGGTATCCGCGCGCAGGCGTGTCGCGAATTGTTCTGTTCGGCCTGTCTTGCGCCGGGTGCGGCGCAAAGACTTAGCCCCCGATGGCGGTGATTGTTCCGGGGCTCTTGGAGTTTCACGAAATCCAGCCGCCCGCGTTGCCGCCTTGACTGCGTTTGGATCGACCGGCGGGGCTGGCGGCGGCGTTTCTAGTTCGTCACCAAAATCGAGCGTGGCGCGTTTCTTCTCGTCGCCGGTCATGCCTCCCCTCCCCTTGTCGCATTGATGACGGCTTGGGCAAATTCTCGCGCGTTTTCCTTGGCAGTTTCCAGCCCAGACACATCGGCCTTTTCTAGCTCGTGCAGAGTGCCACCCAAAGAAAATAGGGCTCTATAAGCCGCACGGTCGATCAAAGTTGCTCGGAGCACTGGGACCGCAGCACCGGAAAACTGTTGTTCTATGTCGCGTGCAGTTCGCTCGCGGATTGCGGGCGGCACGCGCGTAAAGAACACTCGATAGGGGATTTCCCGGTTTGCCACTTTCCACATTTGACGCACCAGCTTGACTGACTTTGCTGCCTCGGCCGCGTCTAGAACAGAGCTTTGCAGCGGGATCAGCACCAAATCTGACCGCGCGATGGCGAAGCCGATGCGATCAGTCGCAGTTCCTTCGAGATCGACAATGACGAAATCCGCTTCGGCGCGGGCATCCTCAATAGTGTCGATAATGGTCTCGGCCGAGTCATCGACTATGAGACGCAGGTTTTCGGGAAACGGCCGAAGCCGCGACCAAGCTTCAAGGGGCTTGTTGGGGTCTGCATCAATCAAGGCGACCTTGCGCCCGGCCGTAACCAACTCCCCAGCCAGGACAACGGCTGAAGTGGTTTTGCCCACCCCGCCTTTGCTGGAAACAAAAGATATTACTGCCATGCGTCCTCCGATGATTAGATACCAAGCAGCATGTTAGCTGCACGCAATTTATAAACCGTTAAATAGCTGCATACAATCAGCTTATAAATATCTAGCAGATAACAAGCTGCTATCGGATAATGACACCACCCTCTCCACACGCTTTCCTCGAAAGCCCATGCGACGGCAGCCTTAAACGCGAACGCTGCGATTTTTGGTGATAAGGGTGCTGGACCGGCCCGCACTTACGCGGGTCGGAACCGCCGCAGGGACGCGTTAGCGGCCCGATTAGCGGCGACCGCTTATTCTTCCCTATCTTTTATAAAACCAGATGGGGATTCAGTCCGTCTGGCGGACTCACGTTGTTTCATCGATCTAGCAAGGCGAGCGAGCGCCTGTCCCAAGGGATTGTCGCCCACGTCGAACAAAGCCAGCTCGTCCAGCGGGAGGCTTGCCCGATGTGCCTGGGTCTCGGCCTGACGCTCGGCCTCGGCATGTACATGATCGTCAGGCGGGGGAGGGGTCGCGCCAAACCGGCCAAGGAACTGCTTGGCACGGACAGGAAGAGAGAGCCGGTAAGCGTTGCTGGTCTGCTTGACTTGTGGTCCGCGCCCCTCGTTGCCGGTCGGCACGTAGCGCCGGAGCCAGTCTAGGAAGCCATGTGAGCGCAACGCCTTCAGGGCGCGCACGATGGCATCACGTGATCGCCTGAGCATGCGCATAAGTGTTTCTATGGCTGGTTCGAGCCTGCCAGTGCGAAAATCAACGAGATTTGCAAACAGCTCCAATACCTCAATCGCCACCCCTCCAAGAGGGCCGTTGCGAGAGCCAGGTTCTCTGCATGCCAGTTCATAGCGTCGTGCTGCCAACACGATCTGACGGACTTCCTGCCGGTTCGTCCTTCGCCAGAATACGCCTTCGCATCTCCCTTTCGCGCGGGATTGCCTTCGAACGGGCGTACGTTCCCGTTCGGCGGGTGCCCCTGCGAGCACCGCCCCAATTTGTGCAAACATCGTCCTTCGTCCTCCATTAGGAGGGCACGTACAGCGGACAAAGAATCTACGTTCCCACAAGACTCATGTCTTGCAGGTTGACGGTCTCTCGACTATGTTGGAGGCATTCTTACGGGCCTCCAAACACGGTCGTTCCGATATCCAAAAACCCCTTACCGCGCCAACGGTCAGGGGTTTTTCGTTTTATGCCCTCGGTGCGTTCTCGATATAGAACCTCAAAGCTTCTTCGATTATCGGCGCGCGCGATTGCACGCCCCGTTGTTCCTTGAGTTTGTCGATAGCCTCGATTAGCTCATTAGAAACAAAAGTGGTGAGCGATGTACGTCCAGCAGCGGCCTGCCGCGCACGGTGCGCAGCGACGTCCTTCCGAATCCGTTCCGTACTTTGCTTCATTCTTACATGTAAGATACGTTTTGCTCGATTCTGCAACCTTTATTTTCTAAGGGCGCAAATTTGGCACTTATGCGGGCAGCAGAAAGTATCATCCGCGCCTACTGGCCCCAGTCGGCCCGAAGCTGCGATTTTGGCCAACTCAAAGAACTGATGGCGAACGTGCAATCACGCTGAAGCGGGCTGCGAACCTTGACCTTCCAAGGCGCGGTAGACAGTCATCCTGGAAATGTTCAGGTCACGAGCAACGGCGGCTTTCGTTGCGCCAGCAGCGATCCGCCTGCGGATTCGCTCGCAACATCACCAGCCGAAAGGGCTGGCTTCTCTCGATCACCGTTACTCACCAGACCCTCCCGCGCCAGCCGACTTGGCCTGCCAGATCGTCAAAAACCGCGTCGGCCGAGATCATGACCAACCCCATATCAATAGCCGTTAGCCCTAAAATCCTGTCGAAAAGGTCACGGTGAGACCAATCCTGTACTGCAGCTTCTAGAAATATCCCCGGTGTGAGGCGGGCATATTTGCCGCCTTGTTCCTCGACAAGACCGAGAAGCCGCCCAAGCAGGGGTTCCATCTCCGGCCATTTGCCGATCCTGACTTTCTGACCGATTTCGAACAGGCTTATGGGACTGATAAACACATTCTCGGCACCTTTGAGAGCACTTTTCGCTTTCGCCGAAAGGCGGGGGTCTCCCGTCATCGACCATGCCCAGGCATGGGTATCAAGGAGAAGATGCTTCACTCGGCACCTTCCCAAAGCGCCAGTTCATCGTCGCTCATCGGTTCAAGAAAATCGGGAACGGTCCCTGCAAGTTCTTTTTTCAAAATGCCGATTGTGAAGCCTGTTTTTCGGGCTTCGATAGGCACGATCTTCACCACAGGCCGTTTGCCTTTAGCGATGATGACCTCTTCGCCCGACAGAACTGCTTCGATCAATTTCGACAGATTCGTCTTAGCTGCGTGGATGGTCACTTCCATTTCAGACACTCTCTAAGTTAGCCACTTAGCTAAGATATAGCGGTTTCACACCTTTTAATCCAACGAATTCTACGAGATGGCGCGCAACGCTCTTCTTGTTCTAAGGTCGGTTCCGGCTGGAGCCAAAAAACCACTCTAGTGAAATAAATTAATGATTTCCGATGCTTATGAAGTGGCTGAAACTTGGCGCATTCCGTCCCAGATGAACAAGGGTTCAATTGGGACAACAGTCAGGGCGCTTATAGTGTCGTTCCGCCTCGTGCTGGAACTGACCCCTAGAGTGTCATTTCGCCCTCAGCCTGAACCGACCCCTATTTCTTGCTCGTCTTGGCGCTCAGGCGTTCGCCATCTGCTCGCAACTCACCTTTCGGTCCGACACATCGATAAAGCGTCTGCACGTTATACCGAGTCAGCGCAAAGATCGGCCACCTTCGTTTCGGACTGTCCCAACGTTCTCCGTCTGATCCGCCTACTGTATATCCGTGCCCCTTTAATGTTCAGGGACCTCTATAGCTTGCAGGTGGGCGCCGTTCCCGGTGCATAGAAAGGCAAAATTTTGTGCCAAATGGGGTAGGGTAATGTCACAGCATATAATCGTTTGCCGCTGAACTTTCGTAGGCTTCCTTGGCGGTCTGGGCTTCCATAACAGCCGCTCGCGCCGCTGGCTCTGTAAGGTCCAGGACCCTGAATGTGCCGCCAATCTCCGCGATAGCCTCAATGCGGCGGTAGTTGTCCCCGTTTACCTCGTCGAGCAATCCCACGGTGTTTGGCAATCGGCTAAACGATGGGCGGACTGGCTTTATAGGATGGTCTTTTTAGACCTAGCCAAATAGGATTGCGTGTGACCATAATTGGCCATTGATTTTATCCTGGCCTATTGAAGTATACCCAAATTAGCCTAATGGTCGGGGACGGCAAATGACGCAAATGCAAATCGCTCGCATCTATCTTCGGGTCAGCACGCAAGGGCAGGAGCTAGAGCGCCAAGAGAGCATAATCGATCAGGCCAAGGCGACTGGCTATTATGTAGCAGGTGTCTATCGCGAAAAAGCCTCTGGTGCCCGTGCCGACCGGCCCGAGCTTTTGCGACTGATATCCGATCTTCAAGCAGGCGAAGTCGTCATCGCTGAAAAGATCGACCGTATCAGCCGCCTACCTTTGGACGATGCGGAAAAGCTGATTGCATCCATCCGCGATAAGGGCGCACGTCTTGCGATACCAGGTGTGGTCGATCTGTCCGAGATAGCCAGCGCGTCCGATGGTGTTGCAAAGATCGTCCTCCAATCCGTGCAAGACATGCTGCTGAAGCTTGCGCTTCAACTGGCGCACGACGATTTCGAAGATCGCCGCTTACGTCAGTCTCAAGGCATCGCCATTGCAAAATCAAAAGGAAGATATGCCGGCCGTCAGGCCGACGAAAAGAAGAACGAACTCATCATTGAACTGAAAACAGGCGGCAATAGCATCGCACGAACCGCGAAGCTGGCTTCTTGCAGCACCAGTCAGGTTAAACGGATATGGGCATTGCATCGAGCATCCGCTGAAGAAAATTCCGCTTCCTGAATTTGGACGCGCTCCGTTGCAATCGTTTGCAACTTTTCGTCAGCACGCAATTAAGCAATCAATGACGCTTCAATTACAACTCTTCGCTACAGGAGTTGGAGACGTTTTTAAAACTGGCGCCGCAGGAATTAAACAATATTTGTAGCAGCGATTTCAAAGCCATTAGCGTTTTCAATTAGCTACAATGTTGACAATAACGATACGAAGTGGATTATGAGAAAACGAAAGGGTGACACGCGCTAACGTATCACCCTCTCTGATCACTTCGTCAGATTAAGAATAATCTGGATGATGATCTGTAGTACAGGCACGATGAGCTGTTTCCAGCTCGGGTTTGGGTTAGGTAGCATGTTTTACTCCAGCTACTGTGAACCGCACTAACCGGCGGCTTGGTATCAAGTGTGTTGCATTGCACTGCGAACACGCTCAATTTCTAGAGGGGTCGCCCTAACCCAAGGCGATCCCTTTTGTTTGTTAAGCTTGGTGTGCAGAACGGCGATTGTCAATCACGAACCGCGACGCAAGAAAAATACACCAAGAGTGCTTGACATTATCCATATTTCTTGATGTTTTCCCGCTTAAACTGATGGCGGCAGAATAAAACAAACAAATTCATGTACTTAGATCCTGAAATGTTTAGCCGAATCTATCGTTTGGCTAAGGCGAATGTCTGCCGTTGTCAGTGTCCCCACGGCTAGCCTTCCATTTTGCTGTTTATAACTAAAGCAGACGCAGTGTGTTGTATTTGATACTCCCCACCTGACGCGATAGTGCGCCTCACGCTCGAACAACGGGCAAATCGGAAAGTCGCGTCGTGTAACGCGGCGACCTCATATCCGCTTTTGTCACGAAGGGCTGTTTAAGGCCCTCACTGGCGAGGATCAGCGTTTTCTTGCCCCACCTGTCATTCACAGCATCAAGCGCCGCCGAAAGCCTACCCGCCGCTGCCTGTTCGTGCGCGAACAGATCAACAGGGGCCAGCTCCTGAGGAATTAAGTCGTCCAGGATCACGCCCGCTTTCGTGTAGGCATAGCCATTGCCTTCAGGGTCGCCTTTCCACGCCCGCGTCGCACAGGCTAAAGCCGTGCCGACGAGGGCCGTTGTAGCATTGGACGGCGGGGAAAGTCGGGCCGTCCTAGACGTGCTATCCCGTGGCGTGTTGTTGTGCGGGTTGGTGTGAAAGAACACCTGCATGTGGCTGGCGACAAGGCCGTGCTTCCGTAGCTTTTCCGCAGCCCTTGTCGCGTGAGCTGTGATCGCCTGCTGCAGAATGGCAACCCGCGCTGCCAAATAGCGCCGAAGGGTTTTCCGGAGCCTCGTGGGATAGTCTCGCGTCGTTAAATTCGGCCCTGACCAACTAATAAGGTGAGAAGGTTTTCATAATTCGTCGCGATCTGGTCTAACGCTGTGTCAACGTCCAGAATTGGGAAATTGACAGGAGACGATGAAAACGCCTTTTCGATTATCGTCGCCAATGACTTACCGTGGACGTCGAAACTTGAAATTCGATAGAGCGCATACAAATCAGTCAAATGCGTGCCGGTTGGTCGAGTGCAGGCATAGAGCATGGCTCTGACGTCATGACAACTTCCTGCGGTCACCTTGAGTGAAGTTGCTGGATGAAGTGCTGAACCCGTCCCCGCTAGAAATGATTTGAATGAGGGATCACCTGTGAGTTCGTTCCACATCTTGGTGTAATCTGCCGCAAACTTGCTGATGACCATATCATATCGAGCGGATGTCGCGGTTGGATCGTCATATAACCAGATGATGGTAAAATAGTTTTCAAGCAAACTGCGCATGAGTGGATGTGTTAGATTGCGTTCATCTACAGTTGCCGTATGGCTCAGATTCACACCCGACGATTTAAGAAATCCTCCGATCGACAAGAACCTTAGAACTTCTTGAAGGAAGAATCCGGTGTCATCATGTTTTTGCGTATATCCTAAGATAGTAGACGCTTGAGCTTGAAGACGTGTGAATGGCATATTTTTACCTCTGGTTGAAAACTAATCGTTCTTACCGAGATGCAGCGTATTTTGTCGATTTAAATTTGATCATTTTCGCACGACAATAGGCCATCGCCCTTCGTGCGACCGCGCTCTATGGCTTTGCCACGGAGCCAGCCTGCGGCAGTCTCCGCCGATATCCGCTGACGACTGGCTGGAACAACGCGGCCGGGAACTCGATTGGCGATTGAAGCGGTTCTCGAAACGGTTGATGAAAAACCAGCTCGAAGGCGTCAGCTTCGACGGAAGCCGTCTGAGCATCACACCCGTCAAGGCCATTGTTTCCAGCGAAGGCGAAGGGCTGGCCAATCAACTCGACGCCATGATGCCGAGAATTCGTATCACCGAATTACTCAACGAGGTTGCCGAGCACTCTGGTTTCCTCGGGGCATTCACCAATCTAAGAACCGGCGGAACATGCCCGAATGAAAGCGCTCTTCTGGCGGCGATCTTGGCGGATGCTACGAATCTCGGGTTGTCGCGCATGATGTCTTGCGGCTCCGGTCGGCTGGGAGCACATCGCGTTCTCGGGCGACTTCCTGTGGGATCGGGCCGCGCAAGCAAAGGCTCGAAAATCCCTCATCCTGCCGAGAGGGACACAGGCCGCATAGGATGTTCCCCCGCTGTTCGCCCTTGCCGTTGTTTAGCGTACTTCCAACGCTACGCCCTCAACTTGGGAAGGCGAACGAAGGGTTGGAATGAGATGGAATGGTACGGATACAAATCCACTCGGAAACCCGCAAAGCCGAGGCCTTCCAACATGGACGATGCTGGATGAAAAACTGCATCCAGCAATCGTGGCGATGACGCCTGATGACAAGCAGATGCTCGTCAGTTCCTATCTGAACTTGCCATCGAAAATTGAGCTTGTCGTTGACCAGTCCGGGTCAGGCAGGCGAACATTAAAAGAGCGTGATGATGGAACGCGCATGTATCGTGACCTAGATGGGCCGCTTTTTTCCAATGAAGATAAGGCTTCGTTCTACCGGGCTGTGGTTCATGAAATTGTATCCCGTCAAGAAAACGGTCAGCACGTCACTTTCAAAGATAATTCGAACACCGAATAACCTCACACGGTCGGGTCAGGTCAGGTCATGCAGATTGCACGTGTCTATTTACGGGTCAGCACACAAGGGCAGGACCTCGAACGCCAAGAGGCTATAATCCAACAGTCCAAGGACGCCGGCTATTATATAGGCGGTGTCTATCGTGAAAAAGCATCTGGAGCACGGACCGACAGGCCGGAGCTGATGCGACTGATATCAGATCTCCAACCTGATGAAGTCGTCATTGCAGAAAAGATCGATCGCATCAGCCGTCTTCCATTGGAAGAAGCTGAAAAATTGATCGCGACGATCCGCGACAAAGGCGCTCGTCTTGCAATACCAGGCGTCGTCGATCTCTCTGACATCGCCACCGATGGCGTTGCAAAGATCGTTCTTCAATCTGTGCAAGACATGCTTCTCAAGCTTGCCCTTCAAATGGCGCACGACGATTTTGAAGATCGCCGGTTACGTCAGGCGCAAGGTATCGCAATCGCAAAATCGAAAGGAAGATATGCCGGCCGTCAGGCCGACGAAAAGAAGAACGAACTCATCATCGAACTGAGAACACGCGGCAATAGCATAGCGCGGACAGCAAAGCTGGCTTCATGCAGCGCCAGCCAGGTCAAACGGATCTGGGCGCTGCATCTAGCATCTGCATGAGAAAATCCCGTCTATGGATTATAACCATCTCTCGTTTGGGGCGGGTAGATTGCTTGAATGATCATTGAACGTCCGGCTTTGCAAACATTTGCAATTTTCCGATTAGAAATTCAATGAGACATTGGATTTCGAAACGACCGCAAAATTGGCTACAGTTCATGTAGACGTTTTGAAAACGGGTTTCGTAGGGATTATCACAATAATTGTAATTGGAAATTCAATGCGATAATTTTCTTCAGTCAACTAATTGTTGACAACGGCGATACGAAATGGATTATTCAGATAATAAGGGGTGACACGCTGTGAACGTATCACCCCGATGATCACTTCAGAAGATGGTCAATTATCTTCAGTAGGATCATTATCGCTGGTACTATGAGCCGTTTCCAGCTCGGTTTCGGATCAGGATTTCGCACGGTTTCCTCCGTTGCGTATACCGCCAATAGTCGGCGGCAGACTATCAACCGTGCATGAGCGGCAACTCAGACACGATCAATTTCTCAAGGGCTGCCCTGATCCACGGCGGCCCTTTTGTGTATTTAGCTTGCTGCGCGATGCGACGGTTGTCAATCTCCAAAAAGCAGCTGATGACCAAAATTAACAAACAGCTAACTCGTTTGTCTATTTAATTCGGCATTGCCAACAGGGAATGTAGGCGGTGCTGAATATATGTCATAGTAATCATAGAGTTAGCCGCCGTATTGAACTTCGTTTAGTCCTTCGCGCTTGGGCAGTTCTTACCATTCCTTCGGTAAAACGACACATCCGCCTGGCAGTATCTAGTTGCCATTCCTTGAATCGTTCTCTTGGCAGTGCGACCACTCTGGGGAAGGCCGTTATTTATCTGATTTGGCACGCTGACGATTAGCTTGCGCAGGCTTCGATGGAGGTACAGGCTTCTTTTGAAGAAAACTTGGCGTTGGTTTTGCTGCCGGCGCGACTGGGGACTTTTCTTCCTCTATTTCGTCTTCATCATCGTCGGTGATGATATTACCCTCATCATCAAGGTCATCGAGATCGAACGCGCTTACCTCGTTGGCGCGGATCGTCAAAGCCTGCCATTTGTTTTCATGGACTTTTTTATCCACATAGGCACGCTTGATAACATGATAAGGGTTATAGATCACCGCATAAGAAAGTTCACCCAGCGGCCCAGGCATCACACCGATGAAGCCCAGATCGGCTAGGCTCCGCATGCGGTCCTTCCACGTTCGAAGTGCACGCTGTCCTTCGAAACCCGCGTGAAACGCCATTTCCTCAGGGCGATTAAGCGCAATAAAACTCTCTTCGATACGAACTCTCGACCATAGCTCAAGATAGGTTCGGCTAACCGGCACTCCTTTTCCAGCCAAGTCATCCATTATACTCATCATCAACGGCATCAAACGCGGCAATGCCACCCAGCCGTCGTTATCCATGCTCCACACCATATCGTTAGAAAGGTCTGGCCACAGCTTTTGCCGGGCGTCGAGTTGTCTTGCCTGAATAGATCGTTTGCGACTGCGGGCCATGAGGTTCCTATCCGTGAATAAGGGTGGGCTCGGGTTTGGACGCCGAGCCCTTCGCTATTGATTGACCCAAGGAACCGTGAAGACCGTGGGTTTTCGAGATCGGGTTAGGTTTGGAAGCCAACCCTTGACCATTTCCATAAAAATGGGCGGGCTCGGGTTTGGACGCCGAGCCCTTCGCTGTTGATCTGCCCAAGGAACCGTGACGACCGAGGGCTTTTCGGGATTCGGTTGGGTTTGGAAGCCAACTATTCCCGTGACCTTCACGATGTAACAGATATATGCCATGTTTCTGGCTAAGTCGAATGCGTAGTTGTAGATATCTGGCTGCAAATAGACATGAAATTGGGCCAACTCAAGTGTTGAGTCGGCATATATACGCAGTTATAGACATTAAGTTGGCTTTTAAACTCCAAGAGCCACTTGTATGTCATTGAGATTTAAAGGTATTTTATGCTTTTTTCGGTATCACGGTTTCGGTGTATCGTTGGTATCGGGGTATCGCGGTGTCGGGTACGGGATTGCCAAGGGGCTAGCCATCATTCGTCCCCTCATTTAGCGAGTATCTAGGACTTCATCTGCCGGTGCCTTCAAGGCAGCGTCTGCCACGTGGTAACGGGCAGGGTTTGCTAACATATGAACTGTTGCGGCGACCCTGAGCACCATGTGCCCAATAGGAAGGATCAGCGCTCCATCGCTATAAGGGAGCCTCGTATCACCATCGTCATACACCAAACCCAACACTTGACCTTCGGTATCCTTGCTGAATTTCAGAACGGCATCGATGCAATAGGGTGCGGATAGCACATGCTCGTAAACCCATCTCGCATAGGAGTCAGGTTCAGCGGCCAGCGTCCTTTCATTATGCTCTACAGGGAAACCGTACCGAAGCAGGCGGTCGGAGAGAAGATTGTATATCAGATGATAACCGGTGAAGATGAGAGTGGGACGGATATGCCCGCTCGCCTCGCGGAGGGTTAGGGCCTGACCTCGGGCGATGCGCGTCTTAAAGGTGTTGCGGTTAATACCGAGAAGGTCAGCTACGCTAGTTATGGCCGGCATCCCAACATGCCAATGATCTTTCAAATGATTGAGTGCTTGAACTCTTAAATCAATGCTCGCTCTGTCCACGCTTCACCTATAAGGTTTCATTGAAACCAATGTAGTTTCAATGAAACCTTATGTCAATCCTTGTTGTTTCCTGTATCTTGATGCTGCCGATTAGCCCCCGCAGGCCCGCTCTCTCACATAGGGCTGTAGGGCCGAAGGGGGCGGGTTACAGGATCGCATGGGTACCTCATGGTCGATACATTGACGGTGCGGGACGCGGAGCCGTTGGCTTCACAGTAGAGTAAGGCTGGCAACCCCTGTCCGGTGGCAGACCTGTCGGAGGTTTTACGGCTTTGTCTTCGACCCCGAAAAATTCCAGCGCGTCGAAATAGTTATAAGCCCCGAACCCCTCGAACTTATCAGCTTGCAGAAGGACAGCCTGCTCCGCGATGACCGGCGGCACATCCTCGGGCGGCAATTCATCATCGATAATGAGCGCGACCGCATCTTTCGACCAGTCGCCCCACGTCGCAAGCTCCTGCCACTTGCTGCGGTCAGCAACAACCGGCACCATCCACTCCTGATGCCAGAGATCCCGGCGCAAACCCTGCTCAATCAGACGCTCATGCAGCGCTGTCAGATCATGCGGCCATGTCTTACGCCATGTGGATGTCAGCACCAGCTTCGCTTTCGCCAGATCGCACAGCCTGACCAGCAGGCCGATGCTGGTTTGATCGAGCTCCAAGTGCTTCATGCGTTGCGCTACCGGCAACCGCCACAGGGGTGTGTTATGCGCGGTGGTCCAGCTCCGAAAGGACAAAAGCACGCCATCGATATCGATAAATACCAGGCGACCTGCATGTGTTTGTGGAGCCGCGATATCGGCCCGCGACATCAGGGCGCGCATTGCTTTCTCTACGACCCCTTTCTCGAAAAAGATCTCCAGCAGGTTTGGAAGTTCCTTTGGGTAAACGAACGATCGTTCTAGACGAAGGGCACCGCCTGGCTTTCTTCCATAAGATACCCAGATCGCGTGATACGCCCGCTCTATGCTCTCCACACTTGGCTTGCTCATTAGATCGAGGCGGACCGAATACATTCCGTTGTCCTGCACTCTGAGTGTCACAATATCATGCTCGCCAAAATCCAGCTCCATGGGCAGTTTCAGGTGATCAAAAGACAACTGCATGGCAAAACCCTCCTGTTATCGATCAAACCGGTCATCGCGGTCACCCGTGCCGCGTTCCTGCCCGTCGGCCGAGCGTTCGCTGTCTCGGGCTGTTCGGTACGCTTCAGCGCGGTCGAAACCCTTCTCCTGCGAGACAGATTTCTCCTGCCGTTCCCGCACAGCCAGATATGCTGCCTTCCGATCCATGGGCGGTGGCGTAGCTTCCCCAGCGCTGGTTTCCCGCTGATGCTCTGCCTCGACACTCACAAACTTAGCCTGCCAGGCACTCTCCGCCTCGCTGACGGCTGAAGAGGCCGCGCTATCGCTCTCGGCAATCCCATCCTGCATCGCCGAGCGGTTCTCGCCGGTTAGCTTCTCCTGATTGGATTTCTCCTTTTGACGATACGCATCGTTCTGTTCACGGGTGACGGCCTCGTGATCTTGCTTCGACTCTTCGAAGCTCTGGAATGTCCTGCTCATCAAGCCGCCTCCTGCGCGGAATAGTTAGCGGTCAAACCGCTCATCAATGCCCTTCTTGAATTCATTCGCTGCCCTTTGGTCGTCTTTCCGTTGCTGAGCTTCATCGACTGCGGCTCGCCGGTTCCCGATAACACGCATGCCCTTGGGCTTTGCGGCCTCATAGGCTTCTGCGCGATCGGCAGGCTTTTCCTGCGGCTCCGGACGAGGCCCGGCCGGAACGGTCGAGTGCGCTTTCTCCGGTGATGCCGGGGCGAGAGTGCGAGCCTCGGTACTGTCGAAACGCGCCGCACGCTCGGCAAGGGCTTTATCGCGGGCCGCGAAATAGGCCATGCGGTCAATTCCGCCCGCATGGGGTGCAAGGTTGGGCGGCGGCGCTGGCGCTGCCTCTTCCTCTGGCGTTGGCCGCTCCTGCTCGGCCCTTGCCTCTTCCCGCTCTTCGCGGGTCATCGGCATATAGTCGAGACTGATTTCCTTCGAGCCGTCGCGGCTGAGCTGTCGCTCAAGCTGCTTATAGGCCAGATCGTCAGCGCTGATCGTCGCCCAGGTGTTCCGGTGCGCCGTGGTTCCGTCTGGCAGGGTGACAGCCTCTTGGCCTGTCACCTCAAGCGCGATCCGGTCTCCGATCTCCGGCGCGGCGTCCTTCATGACGCGCTCTAGATCAACGCCCCACACCGTGCGGCGCTCGCCCTTCTCGTCGGCCAGCGTAACGAAATAGCTCTCCCGCTTGCCGGGCTGGTTTTCGAACGGCGCGCGGCCATGGGCGACCAGTCGCCCGCCGCCCCGCTGAAAATCCTCTGTCGCCGCGTAGAGCTTCGCGCCGTCCCTGTGGCGGGTCATCGCCACATAGGTCATGTGGCGGTCCATGCTCTTGCTAGCGAGAACAAACGCCCGGTCTACCGTGTCGCCCTGCGACTTATGGATGGTGGTCGCATAACCATGGTCAAAGGCCGTGTAATGATCAGCCGGCACCTCGATGCGGTTGCCGTTGTCGAGCGCCACGCTGATGCGGTTCCGCGAGACGCGCTCCACGGTCCCGAGCGTGCCGTTCATCACGCCAAGGCTCTTGTTGTTCTCTAGGAACACCATCCGGTCGCCCGCGGCGAAGGACCGTTTTCCGGCGTCGGTCTGGAAGACACGTTCGCCACCCTGTGCCAGCTCGCCGCGCTCCTGCAACACGGATCGCACCTCCGCATTCATCGCGGCCACGTCTGCCCGTTGATGCGCAAGAATGACGCGCGACCCCTCGGGCCGGTCGCCCCGGTCAGCCAGGTAGTCGGCAACGATGCGGCTACGCGTCGTGTCGCGGGTCGCCTCCATGACGATATCGCCATGACTCCGGTAGGCTCGCAGCGCCTCCGGCGTCCGCTGTTTGGAAAACTGCTGCGTGGCCTCTGCCTGCCAGCCCTCGCGCTGGCGACGCACCCCGTTCAGCTCCGCAAACCCGGTTCGTTGTCCAATCGCCCTGAAGGCCGCGCCAGCGCCGATGGATTGAAGCTGCTCATGATCGCCAACCAGAACGATCTTTGCGCCGCGAGCCTCGATCTCTTCGATAAAGCGCGCCATCTGCCGACTGCCGATCATCCCGGCTTCATCGATCACAAACACGTCGCCTCGCCCTATCTGGTCCCGCTCTCGCGTCCAGCGCTGCGACCACGAAGCAAGTGTGCGACTCTCTATCCCTGATGATTCCTGTAGGCCGAAGGTCGCCTTACCGGATAGGGCCGCACCATTGACGCGATAGCCTTGCGCCTCCCAAGCTTGCCGGGCCGCTTCGAGCATTGTGGATTTGCCCGCACCAGCGACACCGACGACCTGAGCCATTCGGCTCCCGGTGGTCACATGCTCGATGGCCCGGCGCTGCTCATCCGAAAGACCAGCGGACGCAATCGCCGCGCTCCGCTCTGTCGCCGTCATCTCGCCCCGCGCAACCTTGGCCGCTGTCGCCTCTGCTACGCTGGCACGAATTTTCCTGTCCTGCGCATCGAGGGCGGACGCGACATTGTAGGGGGAAACGACATGCGAACTATCACCCGCCAACCGCTCCGCCCTCGCGATCATGCCCGCCTCAAGATCGAACATTTCGCGTGTGGTGAAACGCTCTATTCCGTCAGCCTTATCACCCCGTAGAGCGACCAGCTCCGGCGATGCCATGATACGGGTAAATGCCGCCTGAAATGCCTCGTTATCGTCATGCACATAACGGTGCAAAGCGCGGGCCAAATCCTCACGGGTGAACACGCTCCGCTCACCGCTAACGAGCGTGATAATCTGCTCCGGCTTCTCCTGAACAATATCAGCATTCAGACGTGCTGTTTCCGCGTCCATGCGCTCGCGTTCGATCACCCCACCTTGTCGCTGAACGGCGGTCGCATGCACGCCGACATGTCGGGTTGGTTCTAGCTCAAGACCGCGCGCAGCGTTCGACCGGTGATCGATCCGGGCATCAACTCCAGCCCGCTCTAAAGCCTCGTTCGCGACCAGCTCCCACGCAAGACGAACCTCCTTCATCTGCAACATCGTCGTTGGCAGACGCTCCTTCAAGAGCTTCTTGTTTTCCCATTCCATGACCGACTTTTCGCCAAGCCCATCTGCGCCAACTTGGCGTGTCGTCATCATCAAATGCGCGTGGTGGTTCTTCTCACTACCGCGCGGATCTGGCTTGTGAATAGCGAAATCAACCGCTGTCCCGAAGCGGTCTGCAAGCCGCTGCGCAAAGTGGCGCGTCAGCTCTTCCCGCTCTTCTTCGTCAAGCTCGTGAGGCAACGCGACTTCAAACTCCCGTGCCACACGAGAGTCCTTGCGCTTCTCTTTTGCCTCGACCGAATTCCAGAGTGTGTTCCGGTCCAGCGCCCACTCTGCGTCCGAACCTTTCGGAATGACGATATCAGTTTGAATGACGCCAGAACGTCGCGAAAAGTCATAGGTTCGACCTTCCTTATCATTGTGCAGAGAAGTGCCAGAACGATAAGCGGACGCAGCCACGGAGCTGCGCCCCGTTGCTCTGGAAACCACCTTCACTTGACAATGATAAATCGCCATTCTTCGAACATGCCATAGGCAGAGTTGCGCAGCAACTCGTATGTGCGCCTTTAACTTAAACGAACACGTTCTCTGCATCACTACCTCGACCAGTATCGCAAATGTCCGTTGAAAAAAGTGCTGGTGTCGGTCAAACTATAAAAATCGATGTGACGAAAGGATGTGCGACGGGATGGCGAGACGGGATATCGATCAGCGAATTGCAGAACTGGAAGAACAGGCCAAAGCGCTGAAAGCGCGAAAGGCTGCAACAGAAAGGGCCAACGATACCCGCCGTACCGTTGTGCTTGGCTCGCTAGTCCTGCAAGAGATCGACAAAGACACAGAGGCATCCAAGGCGCTGCGCTCATGGCTTGCGAAGGAGCTGCCGGAAAAGCTGACGCGTGATCGCGACCGGGAAATTTTTGCGGAGCTGCTGACGAAAATCAGCCGTAGCAACGATGGCTAGCCCGCGCCTTCCCCGGTGGCTAACGGGTGAACAGGCCGAAAGCCTGACGCGCATGAAATGGGCGTTTGTGTTGATGGCTGGCCTATCGGTTTACTCGATTGTAGGCCAAGGCGCGAACTACACAGAAGCTCCGTTGAGCGGCATTGCGTGGATGATCGGAATTTCCGGTTTCGGATTTTTTGCGGTCACCGCTTCGCGGCGAGAAGGTGCCCGTATTGTCTCTCGGTACGTTCAAGGAATCCACGGCGTTCGCCGCGTTCTCGTCTTCATGTGCGTACTATGGGCGACGGTAGTAACATCGGCTTATGTCGCACGCTTCGTCGTCAACATGATGCGCGACCGCACTGTCTATGACCCCGGCTATAACACATACGTCGCGGGCGCCCCCGTGGTCGCATTCCTCATCGCAACCGGGGGGCTTCTGCTGGTCTTCTTCCTGCTCGGACGATCCGCTCTGAGTACGCCGGATGGGGTCAGTCGCGAGCACATGCGAGGGGCTGATTTCGCCTCAAAGCAAAGCTACCTAGCGGAGCTGAAACAACGCTATCCAGAGCGACCGCCAGCGGCAGAAATTGCCGGTGTTCCTTTCCCGCCCGGACACGAGCGAATGCACACCGCAATCGCCGCCTCGACAGGTGCGGGAAAGACCACGGCGCTGCGCGGTCTACTCGAAACGATCCGGGCACGTGGGGACCGGGCAATCGTGCTCGATAACAACAGCGAGTTCATGCGCGCCTTTCGTCAGGATGGCGATTTTATCCTGTCGCCATTCCACGAGGAAACGGTGGGCTGGCGGCTATCGAACGAGGCGCGCGACCTTTACGATTGGGACCGCCTCGCCTCCGGCTTCGTGCCGGAAGGAAACGGCAATTCCGCCGAATGGCACGACATGGCGAAGTCGCTCTTTGGAGCGGTCGGCGCTGGCCTGTTCGAGGTCTATGACGGCAAGTTCACCAATGCCGAGCTACAGCGCGTCTTGATTGCGGCTGAAGCCGACGAGCTGGCCCCGCTTGTCAGCGGCACCACCGCCGAGGTTCTGGCCGCGTCCGACGACTACAACGCGCGTCGGCTTCAGTCTGTCCGTATGAGCTTCATCGCCAACCTGAAGGCGTGGCGCTACGTCAAGGACGGCGATTTCTCCCTACGCGACTGGATCGCCTCGGACACATCCGAATGGATGTTCCTCCCCTACTCCGACTATGAAATGACCCTTGCCCGCGACCTGCTGGCCGCATGGGTCGATATCATGGTAACATCGGCGCTCAACCGGAGAGAAGGCCCCTCCCCTCTCCGCACCACATGGATCATTGTGGACGAGCTGAACTCCCTTGGCGAAATCCCGGCGCTGCTCGTCGGCGCTACGCGCCTGCGCAAAGCCGGGGTCGCCATCGTCGTCGCCGTGCAGGACTTCGCCCAGCTCCGCGAGACCTACAGCGACAACCGGGCCGAAACGCTGATGAACAATTTCAGCAATAAGCTGGTGCTGCGCACCACCGAAGGCAACGCGGCTGAGTACCTGTCAAAGCAGCTTGGCGACAGGGAGATGCAAGAGGATCATACCAGCTTCGGCACTGGCGGGGGCGGCTCCCTCACCTACTCGACCAACATTGTGATGGAGCGGCTTGTGCTGCCGTCCGAGATCCAGAAGCTTCCCGATCTGGAAGGCTATCTTAATTTCGCAGGTGATTGGCCGATTATCAAAGTGAATGTACCTTTGCCTCAATAAGGCAAGAACAAATGAAATTGGCGGGGGACGGAAACATGGTAAACGCGATTTTCTCCGCACGTTGACACGATCGTCGCCGGTATATCGCGAGTAGTGGTTCGGATTTGTTTGT
>NZ_JXQV01000022.1 GCF_000834635.1 Agrobacterium tumefaciens | reverse complement strand
CGACGCTCTTCCATTCCCCGTCCACCATAAATGAGGTGGTGAGGTTTTGGACCGAAAGGACGGTTTCGCGCGGCGATGTTTTAACGGCTTCGGTCATATCGTTTTCCCCGGCATCATGCTGGTTTCAGCGGCGTCGCGAAGGACGAAGAAGGCACGCCCTTCGCTGCTCGCGCCGCTTCCACAGCTGCTATTTTGTCATCGATTTCAGCTCGGTCGCGCATTGCATGCGGATTGGCGCGCGTCGGCATGGTCTCGGCCACGTACAGATAACGTTCCTGCGCCACCGCATAGAGGCGGCGGAGTTCCGCCAGAGGGTCGGCGTGGTCATCGGTGCGAATGTCCAGCCACGGATAATCCTGATCCCGGTAGATCACCAGCGCTGCCGATTGCTTGCCGCGTTTGTCTCCACCTGCGGCTTCGCCTGCCTCAATGGCAAGAAGCAGACGTTCGGCAAATGGCAGGCCCACAGTGTCCTTGTAGACCCTCATCGTCTCTTCGATCACCTGAGGCCCGGCCAGCATGTTGCCTGCGACGGACACGTTGTGATCCACCAATTGTCCCGCCCAATCAATGCAGCTTTGTCCGGTGAAAGCTGCGTTGTGACCTTCGGCATCGGTCATATGTAACTGCCGCTGGGCGCTGCCTTCATCCCTCGATATGAGGGCATCGATGATCTCTTGCGGCATCTTGCCTTCGGCAAGTTGGGTCAATCCATCCGTGCCATAGGTGGGGTTGATAAAGGCCTGCGTCGCAATCGCGCCGATCTTCCCGCGAATATGCGGAACGAGCGCGCCAACCGCAAAGAAGCGGGTGGCAACGGCAATTCCCAGGTGGCCTGTTTCGGGTTCGCGCGCAACGATGGACCAGGTCATGCGATTACCGTCCCACTGCGTAGGCTTGCATCAGACGTGGCGTGGCGGCAGCCCTCAACAAACCGTCGGCGTCTCGTCGCGCCGCGGTCAGGCGACCAACGGTCCAGGGGTCGGCTGCGGAAATATCATGGCCACGCGTCTTGAGATCGGAAAGTGCTGCCTCGCCAATGCTGCGCTCGATCATGACATTGCCCGGCTGGCGCGTACGCGGATAGAATGAGCCTGGGAAGTGGGTGGTATGGAACAGCGGCAGGTCGATTGCCTGCTGCAAATTCATTCCGAAATGGGCGTAACGCAGGAAGAAAGACAGCTGCCACTGGTCCTGTTGATCACCGCCTGGTGTTCCGAAGGCGAGCGTCGGCCTTCCCTCAAACAGGGCCAGTGATGGCGTCAGTGTGGTACGCGGACGCTTGCCGGGTGCCAGAGATGTCGGCAGACCCGGCTTCATCCAGAACATCTGTGCGCGGGAATTGAGACAGAAGCCAAGACCGGGAATGATAGGCGACGACTGCAACCAGCCACCGGATGGTGTGACCGACACCATGTTGCCGTCACGGTCGATCACATCGATATGCACTGTATCACCGCGTTTTTCGGTCAGGTGCGACATGGTCGGCTCGTAGACCGCGCCGATGCCAGCCATCGAATTGAGCATGCCCATGGTGAGATCATGCTGCGCATCGAAACCGGGAATGCGACCGGGGCGCAGGTCCATCGACGCTTTGTCAGTGATCAGCTTGCGTCGCTCGTCATTATATCCGTCCGACAGCAGCGTCTGGGTTGGGATTTGCCCGAAGTCCGGGTCGCCGTAATAAACTTCGCGGTCGGCATAGGACAGTTTCATGGCTTCGACCACCGTGTGGACGAAGTCCGCGCCCGCCGGATCCATTGACGCGATATCGATGCCCTTCAGGATTGCCAGTGACTGGAGTAGCACCGGGCCTTGCCCCCATGGACCTGTCTTGGCAATTGTCCAGCCGTGATAATCATAGGTCGTGGGTTCTTCGATGGTCGCCGTCCAGTTGGCCATGTCCTCGGCGGTCAGCACACCCTTGTGGCGATTGCCGCTGGCATCCATGACTTCCGCAGTCTTGAGATAGTCGCTGATCGCCTCCGCGACGAAACCGCGATAGAACGCGTCACGTGCAGCTTCTATGCCAGCCTCGCGACCGGGCCTGGCTTCAGATTCCGAGATGATGCGCTTCCACGTCTCAGCGAGAACCGGGTTCTTGAAGCTGGAATACGGCTCGGGTGCAAACCCGCTCGGCAACCACGTCTCATAGGAGGTAGGCCATTCCTTCTGGAAGAAATCGGCTAGTCCCTTGATGGTGGCTGCCACGCGCGGCAGCATAGGATGACCGTTTTCGAGGTAGTAGATGGACGGCTCCAGCACTTCGCGAACGGTCATGGTGCCGTAATCGCGCAGCATCAGCATCCAACCATCGAAGGCACCGGGAATGACGGTCGCCAGCAGGCCATCGCCGGGGATGAGGTCTATGCCTTCGGCGGTATAATGCTCGATGGTGGCCGCTGCAGGTGCCGTGCCCTGCGCGCAGATGACTTCGACCTTGTCTTTCTTTTTCGAATAGATGATGGCGGGCATATCGCCGCCTGGACCATTCAGATGCGGCTCCAGAACCTGCAAGACGAAACCGGTGGCAACGGCGGCGTCAAAGGCATTGCCACCTTTTTCCAGAATGCTCATGCCGACAGCAGAGGCAATCCAGTGCGTCGATGTGACGACGCCGAACGTACCCAGAATTTCAGGACGGGTGGTGAATGTGGTCATTGCAGTATCCTTTGGAATTCTTAGTTTTCGCGTGGGTCGAGCGCATCGCGCAGACCATCGCCAAGCAGATTGAAGCCGATCACGACGCAGAAGATTGCAGCCCCCGGCCACATTGCCATCCACGGTGCCTGAGTCAGGAAGTTCTTGGCGACGTTGAGCATGGAACCCCAGCTTGGGGCCGGAGCCTGTTGGCCAAGGCCGAGGAAGGAAAGGCTTGCCTCGGCGATGATGGCCGTGGCGACTGTCAATGTCGCTTGCACGATGATCGGTGGCACGATGTTGGGAAGGATATAACGCAGCATGATATCGCCGTGGCCAAGCCCGATGGAGCGCGCACCCTCAATGTAGTCTTCCGTCTTGACTGCGAGCACCTGCGAGCGTGTAAGCCGCACGAAGATCGGCATGGCGGACAGGCCGATGGCAATCATCGCATTCATCAGGCTGGGCCCGAGGAACGCGGCGAGCGCAATTGCCATGATCAGAAATGGCATTGCGAGAAATGCTTCTGTGATGCGCGAAATCACCTGATCGACCCAGCCGCCGAAATAACCGGAGATGAGTCCGAAGGGAACGCCGGTCAGGACGGCGATTGCGACCGATATAACGCCCGCCATCAACGAGGCCTGAGCACCCCAGATCATTCTGGAAAGAACGTCGCGACCAATATCGTCGGTACCGAGCCAGTGCGCTGCCGAAGGTGCTTTGCGGATGGTACCCCAACTCGTGGCAAGCGGATCTGCCAGCTGAAGAAGGGGGGCGGTGATTGCAAGCAAAGTGAAGAACGCAATGATGATGAGACCGGCAATCGCACTGCGATTACGCTTCATTTTCTTCCACGCCCGGTTTTCGCGGGGTTTTGTCTTTGCGGCTGGGAAGGTCTGTGCGGACACACTCATATGGCGGCCCTCATGCGTGGATTGAGAAGGACGGTTACGACATCCGCGAGCAGGTTCATGAAGATGAAGCCAACGGCCGTGCACAGCACCACGCCTTGCACCACCGCGTAGTCACGGTTGAACACTGCATCAACGATCAGCTTGCCAAATCCGGGAATGGTAAAAATCTGCTCCGTAAGGACGGCGCCTGCCAGAAGCTCGCCGAACAGCAGTGCCGTCAGCGTTATCACGGGCAAAAGCGCGTTGCGGAACGAATGGCTGAGCACCACTTCACGGGTGGACAATCCCTTGGCACGAGCCGTGCGGATATAATCGGACTTCATCACTGACAGCATGGATGAGCGCGTGTGTCGCATGAGAGTTGCAGCAAGACCCGTGCCTAGAACGAAGGACGGCATGATCATTGTTTGCAGTGACCGCACTGGATCAACGAAAATGGACTCGTAACCCGAGGCCGGTAACCAGCCAAGTTGAACCGAAACCAGGAGGATCAACATGATACCGAGCCAGAAATTTGGAATGGAAAGCCCCGACAAAGCAACGATATTGGCAAGATAATCAATCCACGTGTTCTGCTTCACAGCCGCTAGAATGCCCATCGGTACGCCTATGACGAAGGCAAAAAACATAGACATCAGTGCTAGCTGAATGGTGACCGGCAACTTTTCAGCCACGAGCTCCAGAACCGGCTGGTTGGTGCGCAACGATACGCCGAAATCGCCCTGCACCACAGACCCTAACCAATAAAAATACTGATACACGACAGGATCGTTCATTCGGTATTTCTCGCGCAGCAGTTCAATCACCACGGGGTCGCGCTCTTCTCCCGCCATGGCGAGAATTGGGTCGCCGGGCAGAAGTTTCTGCAACGAAAAGACAAAAACGGAGATGATCAGCAGCGTCGGTATCGCTACCAGCAGCCGCTTGGCGATGTAGATATGCATGAAAGCAAATCCTTATACGGGCAAGGCTTTGGAGTAGGGCTGCGGGATGCGCCGAAAGACGCATCCCGCCAGTACGCAAGACAGGCTCAGTCGGTCTTCTTGACGCCGGTCAGGCGGATCATGCCATCACCGGATGGCGTGAAACCGGTGACTTTCTTGGAGGAGGCGTAGAGATAGGCCTGATGACCGAGATAGATCAGCGGCAAATCCTCATCGAGGATTTTGGTCGCCGCATCGTATTTTTCCTTGCGGACCGCGTTGTCCGTTGAGGCGCGGGCCTCGTTCAGCAGCTTGTCGACCTCGGGGTTGCAATATTTGGTGTCGTTGATGCCGCCCTTGCAGGTCACGAACTGGTGGATGTTGCCATCCGGATCGGAACGGCCAGACCAGTCTGAGCGCGACAAGACATAGTTGCCTGCAGTTTGCTCCGACAGCAAAGTAGCGAACTCTGTGGCCTTCAGCTTCACGTCAAACCCGGCTTCGGCAGCCATGGACTGGATGACCTGCATCGCTTGAGTCTGCGTGGTGTTGTTAGCGTGCTGAAGTTCGATTTCGTACTTGTCGAAACCGGCTTCCTTCATCAGCGCCTTGGCCTTTTCGACGTCACGGGCCGGCACGGGGATGTCCTTGTTGTACCATGGGCTGGATGGTGGCCATGGCTGGTTGCCGGCCATCGCCGTGCCCTCGAACACCACCTGGTTGATTGCTTCGCGGTCAATCGAGAGGGAGAAGGCCTGACGCAGGCGCTTGTCTTTGCCGAAAGGATTGTCGGCTTTGGCACCATTGCCGATATTCACATACAGCGCCATGTAACCGGGTCCTACGATCTCGCCGTAGTTCAGTTTGTTGTCTGCCTTAACGGAGGCGACGTCAGATGCGGAAATGCGCTCTGCAAGATCGAGATCGCCTGATTGCAGGTTGGCGAGACGAACTGTGGTATCGGGAATTGGTAGGAACGTGACCTTATCGATAAAGATATTGTCCTTGTTCCAATAGTCAGCGAACTTCTCCAGAACGATCCGGTCCTGCTGGATGCGCTCTACAAATTTGAAAGCACCGGAGCACACAGGTTTCGTGCTGAACTTTGCACCCAGTTCCTTGCCTGCAGTCGGAGAAATCATCATGCCCGCACGGTCGGAAAGCTGCGCCAGAAGGCTGGCGTCGGGGCTCTTCAGCGTGAACTTGACCTGATAGTCGCCGGTGGCTTCGACCTTAGCGACGGATGCCAATTCACTCTTGCGGCGCGATTCCGGCATCGTCATGTTGCGATCGATGTTGTAGACGACGGCTTCAGCATTAAACGGCGTGCCATCGTGGAAGATCACGCCTTCGCGCAAGTCCATCGTCAACGTGCCGCCATTGTCACCCCACGCCCATTTGGTGGCCAGTTGCGGAATAATGGAGAGATTATTGTCGAGATCGACCAGCTTGTCGCAAAGGCTGGTATAGACGATGCGGCCGACGAATGTGCGCGACTGTGCGGGATCGAGCACATCGGCATCGTCCATCAGGCCGATCCGCAAGTCGGCTGATAGTGCCGATGTCGCCATAAGAGAGCTTACAAAAAGAAGTCCGGAAAGTTTTTTCAGTCGTTTCATGATCTCTGTTCCTCTGGTGATTTTTCAACACGCCGGTTTTCCGGTCTTTTGTTTTCGACGTTTGGGCAGTTTAAAACTTGGTCTCCTCCACGGGTGTGGCCTGATCACTCAGCTCCATCGATGTCTGGCGGATCAACCTTTCCTGAAGTGTCAGCAGGTGCGTGCGCATGGCTTCTCCCGCTCGAGCAGGGTCCCGCGAAGCGATGGCCTCGATGATTTCGGTGTGCTGATCGCGTGATTCACGCAACGTTTTATGCTGCTTGCGCGCTCGTTCACGAACCGACTGCCAAACCGGGTCCTGACGAACACGGTTGATGACATCGAAGAGCGAGAGGAAAAGTTGATTGCCAGCCGACTGCGCGATCAACCGGTGCAGAGAACCATCCCAAAGCTCGCGCCAATCCGCATCGGTGCGCTCATAGATCTTGTCGCGCAGAGCCCGCATGCGCTCTATATCGGCGTCCTTGGCACGCAGCGCGGCCAGTTGGGCCAATTGCGGCTCAAGTCTCAGGCGCACTTCCATAATTTCCATGAAATTGGTTCCAGTTACCAAACTGGCAGCGTGGTCACTCCAGCTGTCTGGTCTCTGGCCGAGGAATGTGCCGGCACCCTGTTTGCGCCAGATCAGCCCTTCAGCCTCCAGAACCTCCAACGCCCGCCGGATTTCTCGCCTTCCCACCCCAAAACGCTCTGAAAGCGCGCGCTCGGTCGGCAACTTTCCGTCAGCGACCAGCGTCGTGACGCGCAACAGTTCACGCATACGCTCCAAAGCGTAGTTAGAATTCTCAACAGAAATGTTGCCTGTTTTTTCGTTCAATGGTCCGCACCAATTGCTAATTGGTTCAATGAAGCTGTTAACATGCGTTTCGTCAAGCCACTTTTTTTGGCTATGTGGAAATTGATTGAAAATTAGGCATCGATCGTTAGGTCGCGGAGTGAAGAGGTCAAACAATAATCAACGACTTGGAATTAACGTCTGCGATATCCTATCGGGATAGATGCGCTTAAGAATCAGCCGATTTGTGCGGTCCGCGCGCAATTGGTCCTGCGATGAACGAACGCGAGAAGGATTTGGCTTTGGGTAGCACGCAGTATGATCAGGCGAACAAAGTCGATCAATCGATCGCCTTTTTCCACGGGTTTACACCTCACTAGGAAACGCGAGTAATGCTGCTGAACCATCTGCGGCGTATCCTGAATGGCGTAGCCCGCCTGTTCATATGAACCCGTGACTTTCAGAATATGCCTCGCCAACACGGCCCCAACATTATGAGGTCAGTGCGGCAGCAAGCCACCGATCGCTCCGCGACCCGATGACGTACGATGTAGGCGTTGATGTAGTTAGAGGTCCAGCAGGTCAGGCAGGATCAGCCTTAATGGCTTAGATCCGAAGAAAGACGAGTTGACGTTTTTACATGCGACCGATGGGATCATCCCCGCCGTAAAGAGTCTCCCAACGCAGTCTTTTTACATATCTGAAAGCGCCATCAGCCCGCCGACTTCTTCATATGTGCCGTCCACATCGTGAATGGCTATGCCGATAACAGGAGAAGAGCCAGATGCAATTGACCAAAATAGCGGCTCCAATCCACGTCTTACCGTCATATCGCCCATCGCTCCCTCTCGCAGGTTGAGCTGCAAACCTAAAAACACGCAAGTGTTTCACGAATTCTTCGTGATAGGTCGCCCTGCTCATCCTTTTCGCGATCTCCCCGCGACCAAGTGGGGACAATTCTTTTCGATGTAAAATTATTTCATTGTTTGCCGCACTCTTGGAAAATTCCTCCTCGCTGCAAGCAACGCCTTTGTCTATCTTCGCCGCAAACGAGGAGTCATTGATGTTTGCCAAAGCCACTACTAAAGTTATTTTCGGGGTTTCCATTTCGCTTGCAACACTGGTGAGCACTCAAGCTTTTGCAGACGCAACGCTGGAGCGGATCAAGGGCCGGGGCAAGCTGACTGTTGGCGTTATTCTCTCAGGTGCGCCGTTTGGATTTATCGATCCAAAGTCGCAGGAGCAGAAAGGCTACAATGTTGACCTCGCGAAAGCGCTGGCCGCGGATCTCGGCGTCGAGCTGGAAGCAGTGACCGTTACGCCGCCAAACCGTGTGCAGTTTCTGCAGCAGGGCAAAGTCGATATCCTCATCGCCAACATGCAATATACCGACGAGCGCGCAAAAATTCTCGATTACGTTCCAACAGCTTATGACCGCGCCGGTGGCGCTGCCGTTGTGCGCAAAGATAGCGGCCTGAAGGACTGGGCTGATCTCAAGGGCAAGCCTGTGTGCATCTCGCAGGGTTCGAATTACGCACAGCCACTGGCGGAAGAATATGGAGCCATCGTGAAGGCGCTGCCAAGCCAGCCAGAATCGCTGCTGGCTCTGCAGGGTGGCAACTGCGTTGCAGCCGTCCACGTGGGTGCGACGGTAGGCTTGCTGCTTGTTGACCGCGCCGACGAGTGGAAAGATTATGCCATTCCGTTTCCAACGGAGCTGATCCCTTCCGATTCCGTAATCTGGCTTCGCAAGGACGAAAGTGACACCAAGACTGCTCTTGATGCCGCTGTGAAAAAGCTTCACAAATCAGGCAAACTGCTTGAGATGGCGAAGGAAAACCGCTTGCTCAACACCAAGTACCTCGAGGAAGAGAACAAGAAGCTTTCTGCTGTACAATGAGCGGAAGCCAGCGGTAAATCCTGATGAATGATGTGAATTTCACAAGCCTGTTCGTCGATCTGACGAGCAGGCTTGGTCTCAATTATGAATTCCTGGCAACGGGTTACGAGGCGCAGATATGGCGCGATGGTTTCATAACCACGCTTTATCTTGTCGCCATCACCATTCCCGTCAGTCTGATTTTTGGATTGATTTTTGCAGGCTGCCTGACCTCAGGCAGACTTTGGCTGTCTGCGCCCGTGCGTGCCTTTGTGGAGCTGACCCGCAACACGCCGACACTCGTGCAGCTCATGTTCAGCTTTCTGGTGCTGAACACATTTGTCTCCAACCTGTTTGGCGGGGCGCAACACAATCCGCTGTCTCCCTTTTTCTGGGTCGTTGCCGTGGTTGGGCTGCATGTCGCGGCGTTGCATGCGGAAGCCATCCGTGGCGGCATTGAGGCTGTACCATCATCGATGATCGAGGCGGCGCGAGGCATGGGCTTCAGCCAGTTCGAAATCCTGCGTTATGTGCAGGTACCGCTGGCGTTTCGCGCTTGCCTGCCGGCTATCGTCAATGGGCTTATCAGCCTGGTCAAATCGACAACCGTGGGCAATGCCATTGCCGTCAGTGAAATCACCTATGCATCGATTATGGTATGGACACAGCGCGACAATGTCGTTGAGCTGATGATTGTTCTTCTCGCCTTTTTCAGCCTGATCAATTTTCTGATCGCTCGCGCCGGTTCGTGGGTGGAGCGAAAGCTGGCCGTCCCGGGATATGGGTTATCAGCATGACACAGACCCATGCACCCAAGAAAAGCAGCCGTATTTTGCGCTATGCCGGCTTTGTTGCCATGCCGCTTCTGGTCGTCGTCTGGTCGCTTGTTGACCTGACACTGGGCAAGGAACTGGTGACGTGGGTACCCTATCTTGCGTCCGGCTTTTCGATGAACATCGTGATTACGCTCTGTGCGATCACGATCGGCACGACGGCAGGTGTTTTGCTCGGCCTCATGCAACTGGCGCCTTACTGGTTCATTCGCTGGCCAGCGGCCATCTACGTCCAGATTTTTCGCAACGCACCGGCACTCGTTCTGATCTTTGCCACCACCTATATCTTTCCCTTTGAGATCGTGCTGTTCGGCAACTACCTGGCGTTTCCCGACTGGATCAAAGCGGTGATCGGCCTTGCTATTCTTGCCAGCGCTTACATAGCCGAAATCACCCGGGGTGCCGTGCTCTCCATACCGACAACGCAGTGGGAAGCGGCCAAGGGACTTGGCTTTTCCCGCATGCAATCGCTGCGCTTTGTCATCCTGCCGCAATGTGTGCGCCGCTCTCTGCCGCCATGGATGAATGTCGCGTCTTCGATTGCCATGGGCACTTCGCTTGCTTCGCTTGTGGGCGTTCATGAATTGATGCATGCCGCGACGGATGCCAGCACAGCGGTGCGCAGACTTGATTTCACCATCATCGCCTATGTTGTTGTCATGGCTGCGTTTTTCACGCTCTGCTACCCGATATCCCGGCTTACTCGCCGCCTCGAAGAGCGTTTCAACGCGGGCTGAAGGATTTTGACGATGACTACATCCACAGATACCGCAATCGTAAAACTGGAAGACGTCCACCTGTCTTTCGGCAATACGCAGGTGCTCAAGGGCATTGATCTCACCGTCAATAAAGGTGACGCCGTTTCTATCATCGGCCCCTCCGGCTCAGGCAAATCAACCCTGCTGCGCTGTATCAACGCGCTGGCCATGCCGCAAAGCGGCAGGATCACAGTCGCGGGGACACGTGTGGACACGCTGACGAAAGAAAGCGAGCGCATCGAACTGCGCAAGCGGGTCGGCATTGTGTTCCAGCAGTATAATCTCTTTCCGCATTTGACCGTTCTCGACAACATCGTGCTTGCGCCGACACGCATTTTGGGTGCCGACCGTACAGCGACCGAGAAACTTGCGCGTGAATTGCTGGAGAAAGTCCGGCTGTCTGAAAAGGCTGATGCCTATCCCGGCCAGCTTTCCGGCGGCCAACAGCAGCGCGTGGCAATTGCACGCGCACTGGCCATGAAGCCGGAACTCGTTCTGTTTGACGAGGTGACATCGGCGCTCGACCCTGAAACGGTGGGCGAGGTTCTGTGGGTCATCCGCGACCTGATACGCGATGGCATGACCAGCATCCTCGTTACCCATGAAATGCGTTTTGCAGAGGAGATCAGCGACACGGTGGTGTTTACTGAAAACGGCCGCGTCGTTGCTCATGGTTCGCCGAAGGAGATTTTTCACGACTCCGACAATTCCCGTATCCGGCAATTTGTCAGCGGCTTGTCCGGTGCCCGTGCCTCGGTGCGCGACGGCGAAGGTATCTGACCATGGAGAATGCCAAATTCACGACTGCCTTTGCCAAGGCAATCGTCCAGTCCGATCCGAGCGTGGATCAAGCTGCAATGGATGCGGCGCGCACAGCGATAACAGATTTGCTGGCCTGCATGATTGCCGGAGCCAATGACCGCACGGCGGGTGTTCTGGCTGGTGCCATCGGCGGCGATTTGCCGGGAAAGGCGATCCTGGTCGGTCAGGCCAGACAAACAGATCCGTTGGTCGCGGCAGTGTTGAATGCCTATTCGGGCCATGTGCTGGATTATGACGATGTTCATGCAAGCGTGCGTGGGCACCCGACAACGGTGATTGCGCCAGCACTTCTGGCGCTGGCCGCAGAACGAACCTTCAGTGCAGATGATTTCATCGCATCTTACATTGTGGGGCTGGAAGCCATGGCGCGGCTGGGGCTTTCTGTAGGCTCCAAGCATTACGAGAACGGATTTCACGCCACTGCAACGCTTGGCCCCGTTGGTGTCGCAGCCGCGATCTGCCATCTGAGCGGCGCATCAGTGGAAGAAACTGCCATTGCGATTGGCCTGGCCGCAACGCAGGCCGCCGGGCTGCGGTTGCAGTTCGGGTTTGATGCTAAGCCATATCATGCCGGCATGGCCGCACGGTCTGGCCTTCTTGCCGCGCGATTGGCAGCGGCTGGCTTTGGTGGCGCGCCTGATTTTCTGGACAATCCGGTCAGTTTCTACGCCGCCTATGCATTTGACGCAGGACAGCCGGAACTGACGAGCAAAAACTGGGGTGAGCCATGGCAGATCCTGTCGCCCGGTCTCACGCTCAAGGCCTATCCCTGCTGCACGGCCAGCCATCCCGTCGCTTCACTCGGCATCGAACTTCACGGTGAGGGGCTGAAAGCCGAGCAGATTGACAGGATCACCTTCACCTATCCGCCCGGTGCGGATGCGGCTTTGGTCGTGACAAAGCCAGCCAATGGCATCGAAGCACGGTTCAGCCCGGAATATGTGTTCTCTGCAGCATTGCTTGATGGCGCATTGCGGCTCGACCATTTCGATGAACGTCCGGTCGAGAGCCGCATCATGGCGCTCGCCAGCCTTGCCGGCCGCCAACATGATGAAACGGCACTACGGATGACGAGTGATCCGACCACGCGTTTCGTCGTGCTGGATATTGCGCTCAAAGATGGAAGCGCCATCCAGCGCCGCTTCGATGGCCTGCCGGGCGTGACCGATCCAACGCAAAAATTTCAGGACGCGACGGCAGGTAAACCGGCCTTTGCAGAAATTCCCGACCTTGTCCGCAGCATGAGGAGTGAGGCAGATTTTGCCCGGCTTCTTGAACTGCTTAATCAGAACTTCGTTTGACGAGAGATTTTACCATGAGTGCCAAGAGACAAATCCATCTGGGTCTTTTCCTTCAGGGTGCTGGCCACCACGTTTCCGGATGGCGCCACCCGAAGGCGGAAGCAGGCAGCGAAAACTTCGATCTGCTGCGCCGCGTTTCGCAAATGGCCGAGCAGGCGAAGTTCGACATGGTTTTCCTGGCGGACGGCCTGACCAGCGGCGTGGATGCCCATCCTTCGACAATTGCCCGCTTCGAACCGCTGACATTGCTTGCCGCACTTGCGCTGGTGACTGAGAAGATCGGTCTGGCCGCGACCTCCTCGACAACGTATGGCGAACCTTACCACACGGCGCGTTCCTTCTCCTCCATCGACCATTTGAGCCATGGCCGCGCCGCCTGGAACATCGTGACGACATCCTATGCCCGCACGGCGAATAATTTCTCCAAGTCTCATCCCGAGCATGATGAACGTTACGCGGTGGCAGAAGAATTCGTCGATGTTGTGCGCGGCCTGTGGGACAGCTGGGATGACGACGCCTTTATCAAGGACAAGCAGAACGGCGTCTATGCCGACCCAAACAAGGTGCACATGCTTGACCACGCGGGTAGATATTACTCCGTCAAAGGACCGCTCAACATTCCCCGTTCTCCACAGGGCCATCCGATCCTCATTCAGGCCGGTTCATCAGGCCCCGGACAGGATCTAGCCGCCCGCACGGCTGACGTGGTGTTTACGGCACAACAGAGCCTCGCCGAAGCGCAGGCTTTCTACAAAAGCCTGAAATCCCGCGTCGAGAAATTTGGTCGCAAGCCCGATGATGTTGCCGTCATGCCCGGCTTCTTGCCGGTCGTCGGGCGCACCTCCAAGGAAGCGGCGGAGAAACTTGCCGAGCTCGACCAGTGGACCGAGCTGAAAAGCGCTATGCCGCTTCTCGAAGAGCGCATTGGCCACAGCCTTACCGACTACGATCCCGATGGTCCGTTGCCGGATCTGCCGATATCGGACCAATTGCGCAGCCGAGCTGAACTGCTGACGGCTCTTGCACGCCGTGAAAGCCTGACGATCCGTCAGCTGGCTCTGCGTGTGGCCGCCGGTCGCGGTCATCATATCGTCATTGGTACACCAGTCGAAATTGCCGACCGTATGCAGGAATGGTTTGACGGACGCGCCGCCGATGGCTTCAACGTCATGCCTCCCTTCTTCCCCGAAGGGCTTGAGGATTTCACGCAGCTGGTCGTCCCGATCCTTCAGGAAAGGGGCCTGTTCCGCACGGAATATGAAGGATCAACGCTGCGCGATCATCTCGGTCTGGCGCGCCCGCCGCTGTAACGAATACGACGCAGCCGCCGCCATCAACGCTTATGGCAGCGGTATCGCCTCCAGCGCTGATACAAGCTGTGGCGGTGTTGTCGTTTGCACAAACAATCGTTCACCCAAGGCAGAGGCGTGCAACTCAACCCGATTGGCAGATGACCATTGTCCTTGTTTCTCGTGCGCAACTGCGAATAATCCTGTCCACCATATTCGCAGACTGGGTAGCAATTTCAGGAACGCCAGTAAGCTCCCCGTACGCCGCGCGGGCGGGCGGGCCGCCAATAAAGACACTGGTGTTTGGAGTACCGGTAACCGTGAGTGCGCGCCCTGCCGTGTCGCAGGCAAGGCCGAGACCGAGAGGATCCGACTGGATGAAGCCATCCCGGTGCATGTCGAGCAGAAACCTCTGGTTGGCCGCATAGTCTCGGAAATCCGGGCCCGTAGCCATAAGGATGTGGCGACAGCGAACCTTGGTCATGCCGGCGCGGGTTTGGATCGCTGCGAGAAGGCTTTGCCCATCTCGGGTGATGGATGCGAGAGTGCCGCGCTCTGCTGTGAGGCGACCTGTGTCGAGGCTCTTTTCCAAAGCATGGGTAGCCTGTGGCGGCATTCGGTAGCGGTGGACGTCGTACCAGCGGCGAAGCCGTCGCAGAAACTTCTGCCGCTCGGGCATCGGTAGACCTTGCCATAACTCCTGCGCATCCTGTCGTAGCGCATCGAAAACGGATTGCCATGGAATACCCTGTATTTCCGCATCGGCGATCGTCGCCCGCACCTTTGCCAGTAGCTTTCTGGCGGAGATGAGGTCAGCGCCTCTAAAGTCACCGAAGGGCGAGAAGCCTCCGCCTGCATGTGGCCTTGGCATCAGGCCGGAGCGGGAAAGAAGTGTGATCTGCCCGTTGTGGCCAAGGGCATCCAGGCGGCTGAGTGCGTCTAGGGCTGTAAGCCCCGAACCTAGGATGAGGATCGGGTCAGATTTGCCGATGCCATCAAATACGTTCGGCGCGAAGACATCGGCGATATGAGACGCCGTGACAGGATCGAGATTGTCGATCACGGGCGGTCTCGATAGTGGAGGATGCCCTGTAGCGATGATCAGAATATCGGCCAAGATCGCGGTGCCGCTGGAGTCCGTGATCCGCCAATGCTCGTTCTGGCGATCAACGCTCCGAACGGTTTGGCGAAGGTGCCTGATCGCGCCGCTGTCCAGATGTGGCGCAAGTTGTGCCTGCATAAAGCGCCCGAAATCACTGCGGCGGGCAAAGATGCCTTCGGGGGTCAAGGCCTCGGGATCGACAGTCAGAGTTCCGCTGGTCTGCAGCCAGTCGAGAAAGGCTGTGGGCGAGCCGGGGATGGCGCGCATTCTGTGCGCAGCGACGTTGAGGCGGACATCGATGTTCTGGACATCATAGGCCAGGCCACAACCGAGCTGCTCGCGAGGCTCGAAAACAGTCACCTCTTCAATGTCGCGCAATCCGCGCTCGACCATAAGTTTGGCAATGATCGCACCGGTGTATCCGCCGCCGATGATGACGACGCGAGAGGCCGGGCGTGTCGGTTGCGCCTGCAGTCTCGGCGATGACATCCTGATCCTTAACATGGCAGTCTTCCTTGCGGTTCGCGGGGTTAGATCTGGGCATATTTTCTATAAAATATATGGAGATTAAAAACGCTTGTCTACTGCTTGGGTTCCGCGGCTGTTACCCATGGTCCAGATGAAGCGTGCACGGAGAGGTCAGATGAACATTTTTACCAGAAGTGAATTTCAGGAGCCCCGGACGCGCTCAGTGTCGGATCGCCCGGCAGATTCGGCTGGTTTGAAGGAGGCGTTGAGAACGCTGGGTGGCGGCGTCAGTGTGATCACGGCAGGTGACGGCGCGGACCGCACAGGCGCGACAATCACCTCTGCGACGGCATTGTCCGTCGATCCACCGCGCATGTTGGTATCCCTCAACAGATCCTCCTCCACCTGGCCCGTCGTTGAGCGTTACCGCCATTTCGCGGTCAATGTGATTGGCGCCGATCATCAGGACGTAGCAAACCGGTTTTCAGGCGTCGGCGGCTTGAAAGGCGCCGAGCGCTATGTCGGGTCAGAATGGACGAGGCTTGCCAGCGGAGCGCCAATTCTGGAAGATGCGGTTGCCGCGCTCGATTGCGAGGTCGAGGAGGCGATCGAGCGACACAGCCATGTCATCCTCATCGGCCGGGTTCTGTCCATACGCATCGGTGGTGGCAGTTCACTGCTCTATCAGAATGGCAAATACCACGCGTTGACGTGACATCAGTCTGAGTGAAGGATGGCCTGAATGATGGTACCGACTTCTGACCGATTGCGACCAGTGCCGCTTGCCCTGACAAGGGAGGGCGATGTCGTGGCCGCGCTCGATCGGTTGGAAGCGTTGGCGACCAGCGGCAGTCCGGACCAGTCCTCTCTTCTCCCCCCAAGCGGGCTTCTCGCTATGTCCATTCCGGCAAGCTTCGGAGGCGCGGATATTTCGAACCTCATCGTTGCAGAGGCCGTCAGCCGGATCGTGACATGGAGCACCACCGTGGCCGAGCGGCTTCTCGGACATCTTGTCGCCCTGGAAATGATCCGGACCAGCGGATCGACAGAACAGCGCAAGGCGATTTACGCACGCGTCGTGCTGGGTGATGTCTTCGAACTTAGCAGTCGTCGCGAGGGCGCCGTGCCACCAAGGCTGGTGCGGTCGGGTCTGGCTTTCGCTCTGGAGCATGGTGGATCGGTTTTAGCGAACAGCGCGGTTGACTGGCAAATCATAGGGGCATCGGGCGCCGGCTCTGAGCCGGTGGTCGCTATTCTGGACCACAAGCACGTGTCGGTGCGCAATAACGCATCATCGGATTTGACCGTTCACCCGGACTACGTTCTTTCACTTGGTGAAAACGCAGACTGTCTCGCGCGTCTGATGACGGCATTTCTAAAGGCTGCTTACACACGCGGACACGTCAACGCCCAGACGCGTACAAATCCGCCGGAACCCGCCATGGCAGTTGAAGTCGAACTCTTGGACGGGATGATCCAAAAGGCCGCATCCCTGATCGATGTCATTCAGGTGGATGATCCCCCGATCGACCTTGAACAAATAGATCGATTTTGCCGCGCGCTGGACACAGCACGATTACGCTGTTCTGGTGATCATTCGCCAGCGATCAAATCCTGATCCGGCTGTCCTGACGCCACGAATTGGGTCAGCGTCATCGTGTCGAGAACGGCTGCCATCGCATCCCGGACCTGCGTCATGGAAATACGGATCTGGCACGAGGCGGGATCCCGACAGTCGTCACAGGCTTCGAATGCGGTGCGGCTGGCGCAGCGAATTGGCGCAAGCGGCCCGTCGAGGGCGCGGATGACCTGTCCAATCATGATCTCGTCGGCTGGCTTTGACAGGGCGTAGCCGCCATTCGGTCCTTTTTTCGAGCGCAGGAAGCCGTTGTTGCGCAGTTCCAGCAGGATCGTGTCGAGGAATTTCTTCGAAATATTGTTTCGCGTGGCGATGTCGGTCACGAAGGCAGTCTGCCCTGGTTCCAGACCGGCGAGGTCGACCAGCGCTTTCAGGCCATATTTGCCTTTTTTAGTGAGCATTGTTGAGACATCCGGCCAATGGCCACCGCGATTGAATTTGTCCAAATTACATAGTTTTTATAAATTATCCGTTCAAGCCCTGATTGTCGCGACCGTATCCCTTCTTCGCACCGTTTCGAAATCTGCGGCAGGCTTGTTCGCATCGATTGCTTGGCCCGCAAATCCATTTGCCATCCGGCTCAATCTTCGAAATCTCATTTCTCTATAAAAACGATAGACAATATAGGCTGCTCATATTCGATCATCGACTGAGAGAGGACCAGCCATGAAACGCAAGATCAAACTAGGAGCATTTCTTCCAGGTGGCGGACAGCATATCGCTTCTTGGAGGCACCCTGATCAACCGGTCGACGGCGCCGTCAGCTTCGAGTTTCACAAGCAATTGGCTCTGACGGCAGAGAGGGGCTTGTTCGACGCCTATTTCCTGGCCGACGGCCTCGCAGTTGGCTTCGGCGGTGCGCGCGAAGGCGGCAACGCACGCGTCGCCGGGTTCGAGCCCGTCACACTATTTTCGGCGCTGGCCCCGTTCACCACCCATCTCGGTTTCATCGCGACGGCCTCGACGACCTACGAGGAGCCGTATAACACTGCGCGCAAATTCGCCTCGCTCGACCTCATCTCTGACGGCCGGGCAGGGTGGAACGTCGTGACAACGACAGGCGATGTCACGGCGCAGAACTTCAATCGCGAGACACAACTACCGCATGCCGACCGCTACAAGCGCGCCGCCGAGCATGTCGATGTCGTCAAGAAGCTCTGGGATAGTTTTGAAGACGATGCCTTCATTCGCGACAAGCAAACGGGCGTCTTCTTTGATCCCGCGAAGCTACATGATGCCGCTCACAAGGGCGAGTATTTCAGTGTGAAGGGCCCGCTGAACGTTTTCCGGTCGCGCCAAGGGCATCCCGTCATTGTTCAGGCGGGCCAGTCCGATGACGGGCGGGGGCTAGCCGCAGCAACAGCGGAAGTGATCTTCACCGCCCATCAGCACATCGAGACCGCCCAGGAGTTCTACCGTGACATCAAGAACCGGGCCCGTGGCCTCGGTCGCTATCCGGATCACGTTCTGGTCATGCCCGGCGTCTCGCCCTTTGTCGGTCGCACTGAAGCTGAGGCGCGGGAGAAGTATGACCGCCTAACCTCGCTCATCCTGGAAGAGGACGGTATTGGTCTTCTCAACGGCCTGACAGGTGGCACGCTCGATCTGAAGGGTTACGATCTTGATGGGCCGCTTCCTCCCGCCCCGCCAACGGAAGGCATGAAGAGCCGCCAGGCGCTGATCCGCCAGATTGCCGACGAGAACAATTTCTCGATCCGTCAGCTCTATCAATGGGTCGCCTCGGCACGCGGTCACTTCACCATTGTCGGTACCGCCGGTCAGATCGCCGACACGCTGCAGGAATGGTTCGAGAACGAAGCGGCTGATGGCTTCAACATCCTGCCGCCATGGCTGCCGACGGGCCTTAACGACTTCGTCGATCTCGTCATCCCAGAGCTGCAGCGCCGTGGTCTGTTCCGCACCGCCTATGAGGGGCAAACGCTCCGCGAAAACCTCGGCTTGCCGTTCCCAATCAACCGCTACGCAGCCGACCGCTCGGTCGTGCAGGCAGCCGAGTGAGGTCCGCCATGTCCTATGAAGATATCCGCCATGGAAGGGCCTATGGCCTAGACCTTGCCCCAGATGCGGCGCGCCCGCCACGCTGGCTAAGCCACGCGATGTCGGCAATTACACCCTTCCTAGCGCGCTATGGAGTTGTGATTGCGTTCCTGGTTCTCTGGCAGGCGTCGTCTACCTTGGGCTGGGTTAACGCATCCGTCTTTCCGCCGTTGGACCAGATTATCAGGGCCTTGTGGAACGCGATCGCAACTGGTGCCTTCGTCGACGATATAGCCATCAGTTTACAGCGATCAGGCATCGCCTTCATCGCTGCCGTCGGGCTCGGCGTCCCGCTTGGCCTGTTCATGGGGCAAGTGAGAGCCATTGAACGAGCGCTCGATCCTCTCTTGCAGTTCTTTCGCCAGACCTCGGCACTCGCACTCTATCCAGTTTTCATCCTTCTTCTAGGCCTCGGGGAAACGTCGAAGATATTCGTCATCTTCTGGGCGACGCTCTTCCCGGTCCTGTTGTCGACGATTGGCGGCGTGAAGGAGGTGGATCAGAAACTTATCGAGATGGCCCGCACCTACGGGGCCGGATCGCTGCAGATCTTCCGCCGCGTGGTTCTGCCGGCCTCGGTCCCCGCGATTTTCGTCGGCCTGCGCCTTTCCGCTACGACAGCACTGCTTCTCCTCATCGCCGCCGAGATGATCGGTGCCAACAAGGGCATCGGCTTCCAGGTGATGAACGCCCAATACAATTTCCAGATCCCTCTTATGTTCGCGGCGATCCTGCTTCTCGCGCTGCTTGGCCTCGCCGCCAATGCCGCCCTCGTCCTTATGCAGCGGCGGCTGTGCCGCTGGGCCTGACCAGGTATCAAAGTTCATCCACAAATTCGTGATCCGAAGGATTCTCCCATGACTTTCCATTCCCGCAAGTTCCTTCTCTCCGCTGCCATTACCTTCGCCCTCTCAGGCTCAGCCTACGCCGCAGAAGAGGTAAAGTTCCGCTATCTCGCGAGCCAAGGCGGCTTGTCCGCGCATGAACTCGCCGCCGAACTCGGCTATTTCGATGGCACCGGCATCACCATCGAGAATGTCGGTTACGCCACAGGTGGCCCTGCATCGCTCATTGCGCTCGCCTCGGGCGATGTTGAAATCGGCAGTGCCGCAACCTCCGCCGTCTTGAATTCGATCGTCGGCGGCAACGATTTTGTCGCTGCCTATCCGTCGAATGGCATCAATAACGAGGTCCAGTCGATCTTTTACGTGCTGGAAGACAGTCCCATTCGCGATATCAAGGACATTGCCGGAAAAAGCATTGCGGTGAACACGCTCGGTGCCCATCTCGACTACACGATCCGGGAAGCCTTGCACTCCGTCGGTTTGCCGACCGACGCCGCCAACCAGATCGTGGTTCCAGGACCGCAACTTGAACAGGTCCTCCGTTCGGGGCAGGTCGATATCTCGGCCTTCGGTTACTGGCAGACGACTTTTGAAGGCATGGCGAAGCAGAAGGGCGGGCTACGTGCGATCTTCGACGACACCGATGTGCTTGGCGAAATCGCCGGTGGCTTCATCGTCCTGCGCCGGGACTTCATCGAAAAACACCCGGAAGCCGCCAAGGTCTTCGTTGAACAGTCCGAGCGCGCCCTCGACTATGCCCGTGAGAACCCTAAGGAAACCAAGGTAATCTTCGCCAAGGCTCTGGCCGAGCGAGGTGAAAATGCCGACATTGCCCAGTATTTCCGTGGTTATGGTGTGCGTCCAGGCGGCAAGGCGGTCGAGCGCGACCTGCAGTTCTGGATCGACGTTCTGGTTCGCGAAGGCAAACTGAAACAAGGCCAGCTATCGGCCAACGATCTTCTCTACACCTCCGAAACTGCGAGCAACTGATCCATGGCCCTCGCTCAGTTCAACACCATCCACGGAGAGGTGACGATCCGTCACCTCTCCAAGACCTTCACCCTAAACGGACAGCCGCTGCCGATCCTGAAAGACCTGAACCTTACCATCCGCTCCGGCGAAAGCCTCGCCATCGTCGGTGCCAGCGGCTCCGGCAAGACGACGCTTCTGCGCATTCTCGCGGGGCTTGAGGAGGCGGACAGCGGCGACGTACTGATCGACGGTCGCCGCATTCGCGGTGTCGGAACCGAGCGGGCCGTCATCTTCCAGGAGCCGCGTCTTCTCCCGTGGCTGACGGTCATCGACAACATCGGCTTTGGCTTGGAAACGAGGGGTGTTTCCCGCGAGGAATCGCGCTTTGTCTCCCAGCGCTATGTCGACCTGGTCGGGCTGAAGGGCTTCGAAACCGCCTATCCGCGCCAGCTCTCAGGCGGAATGGCGCAAAGAGTCGGCATCGCTCGTGCGCTCGCCGTCCAGCCGGAAATCCTGCTTCTCGACGAACCACTGGGTGCGCTTGATGCCATGACCAAGATTGGCATGCAGCAGGAACTGGCGCGGATCTGGAAGGAGGAGGACGTGACGACGGTGCTCGTGACCCACGATCTTGAAGAAGCTATTTTCCTTGCCGACCGCATCCTGATCCTGCCGCGAGAGAAGGGCGGTGAACCGCGGCTGATCAACATCGACTTGCCCCGGCCCCGCGATCGTAGTGCTTCAAGTTTCGTGCGCCAGCGAGAGGAACTGCTCGGGTTGTTTGGATTGCATTGAAGTTGCTAAGCCGAATTCGAGGAAGCGCGGTCTGTGGCTGCGCTTTTCTTTTCGATCTAGATTCGGAGCGATAGCGCGCCGGCAATTCGGAAGAGAAAGTATTTGGCTACTGAAAAATTGAGACAGACCGACCCACTGAACTGAGGGTCGGCGGTTCTGCCGCCTGAAGGCGTTGTTTGGTACAGCCGTGCCTGCTGCTCAGACTAGGGATTTTCCTTGAGCGATGGTGGAGCGCTCTTGGAGATAAGCGGCAAATTCGTCGTTCGGCAATGCACGACCGAACAACCATCCCTGTCCGAATTCTACTTCCTTTGCCTTGAGGTATTCCGCTTGTTCAGACCGCTCCACACCCTCCGCTACGGTGCGGGCTCCGAGCGATTTCGCCATTTCAATGATATGGTGGATCACCATACTTTTTGGCGATGAGATACCAATACTGTCAACGAAGGATTTGTCGATCTTCAGGACATCAAACGAAAGCTGTTCAAGATGCTGGAGGCTTGAGTAGCCGGTTCCAAAGTCATCAATGCAGACAACATAGCCTGACTGGTGTGCCCGCAAGATTGTCTCCCTGACTGCGGCATAGTCGAGGAAGCCACGCTCCGTTGCCTCTAGCCAGATCTGGTTCGGTTCGAGGCGATGGTCACGAACAAGTCCGTCGATGAGCTGGAGAAAGCCACCGTCGGCGAGGTCCTCAGCCGACAGGTTGATGGCGATATGCAAGGACGGATTCTGGGACAAAATCTGACCGATGTCCTGCCCAATCCTGCCAATGACCTGTGCAGTAATCTTCTGGATAAGCCCTGACTGTTCCGCGACAGGGATGAACAGATCCGGGCGAACCCAACTGCCGTCCGGGCGCTTCCACCGTAACAGAGCCTCCGCGCCAATACACTGCTCTCTCTTCAAGTCGATAAGTGGCTGGTAGTGGACTGTGAACTCTTGCTTGCGGATCGCGATCTCAAGCTCGCGGCGCATGGACAGCCTCTGTCTTGAAAACCAGACTACGGTCGCCACCATCACGCCCGCGAGCATGAGAGCAAGCGGAAGCATGAGGAGTTGCTCTCGTCGCAACGTGCTCAATAGCGCTGGATGCGGTTCAAGGGCGATAGCGATCCAGTCGTCGGATTTAACGACCCCGTAAGCGTAGGTTTCATCAGGGGGGTATTGAGGCTGGGCGACAATCCGTCGGATTGCCGCTAGATCGGCAGCTTCGGTATGCGCAAAGATGCGACCGTCCCTTGCGGCCAATGCCATATGTACTTTCTGTTCTGTGATCACATCGACAAATCGAGCAGGATCGACAAGGACGTTATAGTTGTCCTTTCTGTAGGCCAGCTTGGGAGTGCCACCCTTGAGGGCTGGCCTCAGGGCAAAGGTCACGTCCAAGCCACTTTCCGTTCGAAAGTCCGCAGTAGTCTCCGGAAGGTTGAGAAGCGTGTTCCAGGACGTGCATCGTAGAGTTCCGTCCTGAAGATATCCCATTTCCTCAATCGTCAGTGTATTGAAGACTTCACGCTGCATCAGGGCGATATTTGCGGTTGAGCAAGGTTCGTCATCGCTGTTGGATAGCATGGCGATAGCAGCTTCCGCTTCCGATGCGGCGCGCGTTGCCCGAACCAAGATACGCTCTGCAACGGTGTTGAGCATTGTCTGCTCGTCACTTTGGGCGAGAGCCCATGTGATCCAGAGCATGCCAAAGATCGGAACGCCGGCACCCAGTATCCCAAGTAGGAACGAAACGGCGATAATTTTCGAGCGTCGCAGGCGGACCTCCCGTTTGCTGCTTTCTATTTCCAGTTATAACAATGCACCGGGCTTGTCATGATGCGGAATGCTGATTCAAGGCATGCTGCCTATGCCGCAATTTCCCTAGAGCAGAAGTCTCATTGAAGCGAGCCGCAGGCCCTGTCCGCAACGCTAGTCGCGAACCACACGCCTGAACGCTCCCGACGAGTCGAACCTGCACTCGAATGTGGTGACCCTCGAACCTTCTGGAGGGAACTGCCCATAGACGGTGAAGCCGCCGCCTGTTCTTTCGACCGGAAGGGTCAGTATGTCCTGAGGTCTGCGGCCGAAGGTAGAAGAAGCCTCACCCTGGCAGAACTTGCCCATGTTTCCAACAGAGACTCGCTGCCTTGATGTCGTCTCGACAGACCGTTCGGGCGGCGGCGAGTAGGTATTGCCTCGGAATGGAAAATCCGGTCGCTCGCCGCGAGAGTTCGGGCATTCGTAGCTTAGAGAGAACCAAGTCACCGGCCCCGGAATACTGTCACCCAGTAAACCGCCCGCGTGGCTTTCACTAAAGAGGACATGGTAGTCACCTCCGCAGACACGCTGGGCTTCTTCGATGCATGCACCGCTGTTGCCCTTGCACTTCGTCTGGTGGACATCGTTCGCCTGAGCGGGCAGGGCGGATAGCAAGACCATACCAGTGAGAGATATCGCAACTTTTCGCATTTCCTATTCCTCCTTTTGAATGCCAGTAAGCGAAGATCTGGTGTGAGATGACAGCCGTCAGATTGCTCCTACGCCTCCGGATTGATCGGCACATGGCCGAGTTCGAGCACGAAGATGAAGCCTGCCCAGTCGTTGATGATATGGGCGCCCGCCGAGACCCAGAGGTTTCTGGTGGTGATGTAAGCGAGCGTGAGGATGATGCGAGCAGACCCGACCCCGATTAGGGACTGCGCCCAATGCCATTCGTAGGTCGGCAGGTGCGCTGCTCCAAAGAGTAGTCCCGAGACAACGAGGGCGATCAGGATCCCCAACTTCCGTGACAAGTGCAGATGCTTCACGCAAAGCCAGAGCACCGCAAGGAAGGGCAATATCCCGAAAAGCTCCTCACCTAGCAGTTGAATGCCGGTGGCAATGAATGCCTCACCGATCTGCACCGCCGACATAACTGCAATCTCGTCTGCGACCGGATTGGAGTGCAGCTCGAAAAACCGTTGCAAAACCCACCCGACCGCCATTGACCCCACAAGTGTGGCTAAGCCGAATAGCAGCATGAGTGCAAAAGATCGAAGATGCAGCGGACGGAAAAGACAGCTCCAGTGTTGTCCGGCCACGACCCTCAGAGCCAGGAGTGGAATGCCGACGAAAAGCAGCGTCGGCACTAGATTATAAGGGAAACTGCGCAGCGGAATAAGGGTGAGCGCCAGAAGTGCGACCAGAACCGAAGCAATAATAATTAGCCAGCCCGTCCCTTCAATCTCGACGGGCGCGCCGTCGTAGAAGGGGAAATCCTCCTTGGATAAAGCCATTGAAGCTTTCATGCTGTACCCCCCATTATCGCCCCTCGACGTCTGGATCGCCTATTCGACGTAGAGTGTCAGGTCGTAGCTGGCAGACTCGCTTCTGCGGGCCGCATTGCGCATGAGATAAACATCGATGAGATATTTGCCACTTGAAGGGATCGTGATGGTTGTCCCGTTGCCGTCGATCGAACTGTTGTACATTGCCGCATCCGCACCCGGTGCGGTCACATTAAAATACAGGCTGGAATTTTTGGAATCGAGCTGGACGCTCATTTTCTGGCCAGCCGTGACAGACAGCGAGTATTGGACGGTCTGATAGCCCCTCACGGAAGACTTGATGGTGGAGCTGGACGATCCCGGGGCGAAATGGACAACTTCGCGTCTCGTATCATCCGCGAAAGATGGCACGGCAGTTAGAAGGGCTGCACTCAGTATCAGGCTTTGCATGATCCTCATCGATGGGCTCCTCAGATCTTATGTTAGCAGCAGGTGATCTTCAACGCATGCATCCCGAATTCGTTGCGAGGGTTCATTGTCCCTCAAACTCCGGTCCCGTCCCAGGGGCATTCCCGCCGTTACTTTGATCGACAATAGAATCAGTCAAGAGTATGCCTGCGAACTTATAAACGGTAAGAACTGGAAGCACTGCCACCGTGACGTAGGCGGCTCTCGCTGTTAAGAGAGCGGACTTACACGTCTGCGACTGATGGGAGGAAACGGCCTTTGGACTTCATGAAACTGTTGAAGTCGCTCGAAGAACTACTCTACGAGCTGGTGTCATGGCTGGTGTTCTATCCTGTGACCATGTGGCGCTCCATCGTCAGGCCGCTGGAGATGATGCGCTACGCGGACACCGAATTGGCAGACAATCCGGAAGACCAGTACGATGACACCCTCAGTCCACCGTTGTTCCTGTTGATCACTCTGCTTCTTTCGCAAGGGCTCTCGAGTGCGCTGCCGTCGATCTACGATTCTGCAGCCGCAGCCAAGGAACTGGGTTCTGCATCTAACCTTCTGATTGCGCGAGGAGTGATTTTTGGGATTTTTCCCTTGTGCATGGCCGTGACGCTGCTGCGGTCTAAGAACATCAGGATCACACGCAACTCGCTTCGTCCGCCATTCTTCAGCCAATGCTATGTTGCCGCTCCCTTCGCATTCGTCCTTGTCCTCGGTTTCGATTTCGTCAGCATGCCCCGAGAGGAGGGTGCGCTCGCTGGTCTCATTACGATCATCGTCGCCATGATATGGTATGCGCAGGCTCAGGTTCGGTGGTTTATTCACGATCTGGGAATGGGCCGGGCAAGAGCAGTCTTCGTCTTCTTCGGCGCATTTCTATTTGCCACAATCGCAGCCTTCGTTATTGCACTGCTGATCACTCTTGATGCCAAAAGCATTGCCGCTGCGCCAGGGTGAGGCGCGATGTCCACCATACCGGAAGTTAGCGGAAAGCAACTCAACGTCGCCGGAGCGGATACCTCGATATACCAGCCTTTTCGTCCGAAAAGGAAACCTTCAATGGCTGGACTGTTTGCGTCGGAACGCCCCAAGAACTGTCACTGCAGTGAAACTGCTAAGTTGTGAGCCTTGCCAGCCAGGATGGCTGACATCGCAAATCACCAAGAAGGTTGATCTGCAGAGCGTGCCGTGTTTGAAGATGGTAAATTAGCGGCGGGCTTTGGGACGAGAATGGCAGAACAGTTTGACATGTTTTCGGAGCAGGCTCCGCGAGAGCAGGTAGTGAGGCGTGACGCCTTCAAATCCGCCAAGGTCGGAAAACATGCCATCCCGATGAGCGAAGAAGACATGGTCCGTCATCTGTCGGAGACAGGCCGCTACCGAATCCTGCAAAAACTGATGCCACGTGCAATTTCACCAGTCCTGCGTCCGGAATACCCGCTCAAGGGCATCATTCTCGACACTGAGACCACGGGCCTTAGCTCGCGCAAGGATGAGATCATCGAGATTGGCGTGATCGCTTTCACATTCGATGCGACAGGAGGCATCGGTGACGTGACTGGAATCTATGGAGGGCTTCGGCAGCCGTCCGTCTCCATCCCCGCCGAAATCACAAGGCTTACCGGTATCACCGATGATATGGTGGCCGGCCAGTCAATCGATATGGCTGCGTTGCAGGCGCTGATCGAACCAGCGGATCTGTTGATCGCCCACAATGCCGGTTTTGACCGGCCATTCTGCGAGGCGTTTTCTGATTTGTTCTCCGGTAAGGCTTGGGCTTGCTCCAACTCCGAAATCGACTGGACTTCACGCGGATATGAGGGCACCAAGCTCGGCTATCTCATCGGGCAGGCGGGTTACTTCCATGAGGGTCATCGGGCTGTAGATGATTGCTTTGCACTCTTGGAGGTTCTGGCTCGCGAGGCGGCGGGGTCGGTATCCACTGCTTTCGCCGAGCTCTATGAGGCAAGCCAGAGGTCGCGTGTCCGGATCTTTGCCGAGAACAGTCCCTTCGATATGAAGGATCACTTGAAAGCGCGAGGTTATCGCTGGTCCGACGGAAGCGACGGCCGTCCCAAATCCTGGTGGATTGAGGTTGGAGAAGAGGCAATCGATGAAGAGCTTCGCTATCTCAGAAACGAAATCTACCGCTATCCCGACGCTGATCCACCAACCAGACGCCTCACTGCCTTCGACCGGTTCCGGGCCTGATAGCCCCTTGAACTCATCCCGGATTTGAACCTATGCCTTCAGCGCATGGCCGACCTGAGAGCTTGTGCCTTATCGGTGGATTGGCAAAGGTCTATATTCCAATCATCGAAACGACGTTGGAACCGAAGCAAGGTTGCTGGCGTCAAGAGACCTCACGAAAGGGGATCATCATGAACGTAGCACGCTCTTTTAGCAACTGGCGCAAGTACCGTCAGACCGTTTCCGAACTTGGCCGCATGAGCTCACGCGAACTGCAGGACCTCGGAATCAACCGCGCCGACATCCAAAGCGTTGCCCGCCAGTCGGTCGGTCGCTAAGCGCCGCCTCTCGGCCATCCTGAATAAGACTACGCCCGCTGATGACGCGGGCGTTTCTGTACCTGGACTGCCACGAAGGTCCACGTTGAAGATTTTTTTCGTCATGAGGGCGCCGTGCATTTGTCGCATGGCTGCAGTGCGACAACGTCTATTTAATGTGCGAGGAAAACGGGTATCTTGTGTTCATCGAAGCAATGCACCTCCTCCCGCAGCGCTTCGAATTCAGACGGCCCACTCCTCCTCCCAGGGCACGTCTGTCGGAACAGCGGCACTCCTCCTCCCAGTCGCTGTTCGGTTCTTTTCGAAAAGCCTGCCGCACCTCCTCCCGCGGCAGGCTTTTTCGTTTTGCGGCTGATCAGAGCTCATCCTGAACGTTTGCCAAGCCGAAAACTGACCGAGAAAACATAGCATAAAAATTCAGCCATCTTACTGGCTGAACCTAAGCGCCACGCATCACGGTCTCTAGAGCTAATTTTTCACGCGCTATACGTGACAGACTGGCTGTCCCCGTGAGCGGCCTATCAAAGAGATAGCCTTGGCCCTGATGACTTCCTGCAGACAGGACAATTTCGCGGTGCTCCGTTGTTTCAATGCCTTCTGCAACAATTGTAAGCTTCAGTCGGTGGGCAAGATCGCATGTGCCAGCAATAATCGCGATGCCTTCCTCGCGTTGGGTAGCACCCCGAAGGAAGGATTGGTCGATCTTGATTTTGTCAAATGGGAAGCGACGCAAATAGCTGAGTGAAGCATAACCGGTACCAAAATCGTCCAAAGAAATACGACAGCCCATCAGCCTGAGTTGATGGAGGACTGAAAGGGCACGTTCGTCATTCTCGATTAAGGTGCTCTCCGTGATTTCGATTTCAAGTCTATGCGGTAGAACATCATATCTGGTTAGGCATGCACGTGTTTGTAGCACGAGCGAAGGGTCTGTAAGCTGTGACGCAGATACGTTGACGGCAATAAAGGTATCGTTCGGCAGAAGAGCTGCCTGCTGGCAGGCAGCCTCTATAACCCATGATCCGATTGGGCCAATCTGACCACTTTCTTCAGCTATTGGGATAAATTCTGAAGGAGAGATCAAACCAAGACCAGCATGTTGCCAGCGCAACAGCGCCTCAAATCCGCGGGTTTCGTTTGTGGCAAGATCGACAATGGGTTGAAAGAGCAGAAACAGCTCGTTTTTTTCAATGGCAGTGCCCAAATCGTTTTGGAGGCATCGCCAGCGTGTGAGCTTCTTGTTCATATCTGGATGGAAGACCATGAATTGGTTGCGCCCAGCATTTTTAGCCTCATAGAGCGCAATGTCGGCTTGGCTGAACAGCGCCGAGCCTTCATCATGGTTCATCGATGTGGAACTGACACCAAGGCTAACCGTCGAACGTATAACCCTTCCATCGATTTCAAAAGGCGCGTGAACTTCAAGCAAAATGCGTTCGCAGCATTTCACAGCTTCACTCAAAGCGTCGGATCCATCATACAGGATTGCAAATTCGTCGCCGCCAATACGTGCGACAACAGCAGCGCCTGCGCAGGCCGTGCTTAGGCGGCGGGACAGTTCGACGAGCAATTGATCTCCAGAGCCATGGCCTAGTGTGTCGTTCACAATCTTGAAGTGATCGACGTCGAGCACGATCATCGCCTGAACGGCATCCGACTTCTTCGAGATCGAAATGCTGAAACCTCTTCGATTTGTAATTCCAGTGAGCGAATCTCTCCGTAGGACCCGGTCCAATTTTCCGTTTTGGCGGAAAACGAAAGCCAGAAGACCCGCGCCAAAAGCCGCAAATGTCATTGTCACGAAGCAGATCGTCGCAAATATGATGCCGAGCTGACTTTGATTCCTCTGAATCTCATCACCAACGCTAGCATGCGACAGAGACCCCAAGCGCAAGACGGGAGCGATGAACGGCTGAAGCTGCGAAACGCCGTTGCGCATTGCTGATGCTGAGAAAGGCTCAGCAGCCAAAGGTTTAAGCGAAACGACCACGTCGTGAAGCTGCTTAATCATGGTTTCTTGCTTGAGCTTGTTACCAGACGACCCGGCTGTCAAAACGCCAAGACGGTTGGTGAGAATACTCAGGCGAAACGATACGTCGCTAATATCTCCAGATTCATCACTCTGTTCTAAAGCCAATTGAAGTCGCAACAATTCAACAGCGGTCTGGCCGAGATCGAAGGTGCTGTTGTATCGCGACGCTTCAATGATATGTCGCTGATAGCTGAAAGCAAGGATAGAGCCGACCACCGCGATCAGTGCAAGTATCGCTGTTACAAGTGTCAGGCCCACCTTGAGACGTCGATGTCGAATCGGAAGTTCAATCGTCTCACGCATTCGCTTCATAGGATATTGATTTCGGCTAGTTGCCAGACAGCACGGCTGTAATAGCTCTGATGTTGCAATTCAGGGCGGCTATCGAAAGGAAAGATAAGGAAAATCGGACCCTTGTCGCTAACGGGCATGATGTTTCCGTTCTGGCGGGTAGCGAGAAGCGCGTCAGCTGCCTGAAGCTCTGAAAAGCTTGCCTCAACGACGTAGTCGTTAAGAGCAATGAGTTGTAGCTTTGTGCCGCTGAGTTTCAGACCAGCAAGACAATCCCGCAAAGTTACACCGCTAAATTCAGTCACACCCTTATGCCAAGGCGTCGATGTAGCAAAAGACGTCTTTGGCATCGCGTCCATCGCGGCGAGGTCAAGCACAAAGGATCTATTCGCTCCCGATATGGACCCGTTTATCTTGAGTATGGGCTGGCCAGAATAGGCCTCTCTCGTTGTAGAAAGCCCGCTAAGAGCAAGGGCGGAATAGAGCATAAATTGACGGCGATTTTGCATGGAAAGGCCTCAGTTCGACAACATGAGACAATATCAGTTATTCCTTGCAGATCTATAATGCCTAACACCGCGATCAAAGTGTGTTTAATATTCTGCTAATGCGGCATTCCTATTTATTGCATGACTTGGCGGTGATCATCCATTCTAAGTTCAAAAATTGAATCAGCTGTTGAAGGTTATATGCCTGCACAGGCCTGAAACTAAAATCCAGCCCGGAAACACTGCATCGCTTGCCTTACGTCGCCTGTCCAAGGTCTTTCAGCAAAGCCTCAATTTCCTGCGAAACAGGCACATCAGGCGGGCGGTCCAGCTTGGCGCGCTGGCGGTAGGACGGGCTTTTCACATACCAGTCGATCAGGGCAGATGCCACTTCCACCGCTCTTTCGTCGGTTTTGCTCACGTCGTTTTCCTCACACCAGGCGGTGTGAAAACGGTCAATTTCTTCAAGGTCTTGAGAAGAAAGCAGGGGAAGAGCAGCGTTATCAACGCGAGAATCCATTTTGCACCGCATATGAGAAACTAAGCTAGTCGAAAACAACAAGCCTGATCGCCGTTTGTTCCGTCAGCCCATCACCCATCTTCGTGATAGCACCGTGCAAACCCTTTATTTGCAAGCCAATCAGCGCCGCATCGCGCTACCAGCCGTCTCCCGCCACAGCGCGTTCAACCCACCAGATGAAGCCAGAGCAGGATCGCTGTCTGGCTTGGGCAGCGCCGCAATCGTGGCCAGCATCGCCGCTGTCGGCGCAGCGCGCTGAATATCGGCACTTTGTCCGGGCGGATAGGCGCCAACGACTTGAAACTCTGGCGAGCTCTCAATGTTGCGATGCCCCGTTCCGGCAGGCAGTATCAGGCAGTCCCCCTGGGTCACATCCAGCACAGGCCCATCCGGCCCGCCAATTTGAAGCTTGGCACCCCCACGCCCAATGCCCAGAACCTCATGCGCATGGCTGTGATAGTGGTGATAATCGAATACGCCGTTGCGCCAAATGCCCGTCCACCCGCAGGCAGCAAAGACAGCCTCAAAGTCAGCACAACCACCGGCCAAATCAATCTGCCGGTAGATGATCACGGGAAAGTTCGGGTTGTTCGGCACCCAGTCGCTTTCGGGCAGCATAAAATGTTCAGTCCGCATGTCGCATTCTCACCCCATCGGCCTTCGCAACGGCATCTCCTGCTTCAGATAACCATCAAAGCGTGATGCGGTTCGATCACATGCAAAATGAAATGAAAGCCATCGCGAATTTCCGCCCCACCCAGGGTTGACGTATCAGGCGCGACTGGCATTTTCATGAAGCATGAGCCTGACGACAGATATCATTGGCGAACTTGTTCGAGATGCCAACCGCATGGAGCGCCTTGATGCGTCCCATAAGCGCCACATGCTGCAGCGCGCCGTGGCAAAGATAGAAGATTTGCGCGAGGCCGCTGGCATACCCAAAGGCCCCGGCCATGATACCCTTGCAGATATCAAGACAACCGCATCAGCGGCAGATCAGGGCTCGGCTGATGATGCCAAGCTACAAGAAACGTTCCTGCTAGCCGCCGGAATGATCCGAGACCTGCACATCGTCCTGGATAGCGGCACAAAGGTGTCCCTCGTTTAAAACCAGAAACGACCTGCCGCCGCCTCAAGCCTCCTTGTCGTCTTCCGCCAACATAGTGGCCCGCAGAACATCGTTCATACGCTCCTGCCAGCCGGGGCCATCTTCCTGAAAATGCGCCAGAACATCGCTGTCAATCTTCAGGCTCACCAGTTCCTTGGTCCCGGGAATAGCCCGTTTTTCCACGGCAGGAGCCGCGACCTTCTTGGGCGCAGAAAACAACGCTTCAGCTGCGTCTCGTGGGTTTAGCGGTCTGCGGGGTGCCATGGGGTGCTTTCTGACGGTTGGTGTATACGCAAGCCAGCGAGTCACAGGCGGTTGCGTTTTTGCTAGTATCGTCCGGCGGGTGCCTCTCGGCAAGGTGGCTTGAACCGCCCCGACTTTGTAGGAGACGGCTTAGTTTAAGTTAGGCGGCCATTGCTGGCACGTCCAGCATAGTGGCGGCCCTGAAGGTGAACTATCGTTTGCTTCTAGGCCAGTAAACGAATACGGCAAAAGCGCCAATGCATGCGCAGAATACATAGGTCGCCCAATCGAACCTCATATTCGTAAATAGCAGAATCATTCCTCCGAAAAGAATACCTAAGGCGACGCAATGGGAGAGAAGCGTCTTCAAAAATTCCATATATGCTCCTCTCATCCTTGCTTTCAACTACGGCATCCCCATAACCAACTGAGACCCTGCGCTTATAGTTTTGACGATGAGCGCATCAATGACGGCTTTGGAAAAAAAGCGGACCCCGCTCCCGTAGCTAAAAAGCGCGGACGGCTATGATGTTATGGGGCTTTCGCCCCATAGTTTCTCGTAGATGTCCATCACGCTTGAAAGCGTATCCGAGAGTTCTAGTAGGACGGTTGGGGTCTTGAAGCCCCCGTCCTTAAAAGAAGCCCCGGACGCAATTCCATTTCTTTGATCGACAAAAAGATATCTATCGTGGAAACCTGACCCGATACGAACTTCAATCGAGTTGCCGTGCTGGGCAACGAACGCTTTTACGGCGGGGGTTAGCGTCTTAATCCTTTCCCGGGCTAGTAGACGAATAGTCACACCCGGTCGCGTAAACGGAAGATACTTACTGACAAAATCCGCATCGAGGTAAGGGTCTACGAAAAAAAGGTCGCTCTGCGCTTGTTCGATGAGCCGGCGGAGGTGATCGAAATATTCGAATGACATACCTTTGCCGACAGCTACACCAATCGGGCCGACAGTGGCCATCCGAAGTTGATGTCTGGCGTTTTGAAGAAGCACTAATATTTGGCCTCTAGCCGTGCTGCTAGATTGATTGCTGAGAGCTTGAGGCGTGAGCACCCTCGCTTCGATCTCCTTGTCGACCAACCTGTGAGATAGGATCGCCCTCGCTCTGCCTAACCATTCGAAGTGTTCAGGAGCTCCCCATGAAAAATAGATATCTGGCACCGTGCGAATGACATCTTCAAGTTCTGCGAACACCCCGTGCGCGTCATTCTCATTGGCCATTATCCGTTCCCCTGCCTATTCGATCTGCCAACTCGTTTTCAATCACCTCAAGAATGAACGCAGCCATGCGGTTCTTAGCAACGATCCCTTCAATGTGTTCGAGCATTTCTTCAGTGAGACAGACTTTCTTCTCTTCGCGCTCTTTGGTAGTCGCCCCATGCGTGTAGGCTTAGCTGGCGATTTAGCAGTTGTCAAAAAGAAGAGAAGCGCACCCCCGGCTGCTGACGTAGTATAGAAGACGGCGACAGGCCTCCGCATAAATGCGAACCTAAATCACCCTAGATGCAGGGAGTTGCGTTGGCGTCAGCCTCGCGCCACAAGCGGACGACCGTAGGATCGACATGCGTGGTGCTCCTATGCCAATACGGTCCATGTTTAAGGTCTCTCATCTCGATCAGAAGACGCATCACACGCAACCGCCTGCTCGAACTTTCGGCACGTGTAGTAGTGCTCCAGCGCCACGAACTTCGTCCCTGTATCGGCGTCGAGGCTTTTCTCTTCATTTGCTTCCGTCCCCATGACGTGGACGGTTATAATACGCGGCTGATGCACATCCTTGCCGGTCCTCGGATCGACATCCGTGCCTTCACCGTGTCGTAAGAGCTTGGTGCGGCCTTCTAGGTCGGATGCCTTGCTTCGATCCAGCGGCGCGAAGGCGAACTTGTAGTTGCCGCCACGTGGAAAATGGAAACGCACAACGCTCACCGGCGCAAAGACGATTACGCCCAGTCGGCGATCCGAACTCTGGGTCGGCCTTACATTGTCAAGCACGCGATCTCCCTCAGCCGGGTTCTCTAGCCCCTGCTGCTGCGCCCAGACTTCCTTCCCGACCTCAGTGGGCAGCACCATCACTGTCCCTCCGCTCGAAAGGATCGGATGATCCAAATATATTGTTACGTCCGAAATTACGCCCTTCGCCTGTTGTTTTGACGCTACAGCAACTAAGCCTCCGTAGACGGTCGATGTCGAAAGTAGCAACCCCATTGTAAGGAGGCGGATTTTGCGTGCTATTTTCACCTTGATCTCAGACTCCATAACCATGCCCCTTCTGGGCCGACTGCCGTCATAGCTCAAACGCGCCAGAAGCGGACGTTGACCGGTAGGCGGTTTTCATCATGGGACGCTCACCGGCAGCAAGTATGGGCGCATCTAGGGTTGACGCCCAAAAAGAATGAGTGGTTCGCCCTGCCAAGAAACAGCCACCCCGTCGTTAAGCTCGTTCACTGCGCGGTAGAGCGCAGCGAAGGGATCAGCGGAAGCACCAACACCTAGCCGTTTCCGGATAGCTTCCCTTGCCTCGCCGGGCGTCGCGACAGAATAGCCTAAGGGCTCATATGGCCACGGCTTGTTTAATGCGTCGTCCAAGCCCCATTTTTGAATATATGCAGCCCAGGCGGCACGCGCTTCCCGTAAATCTGGCTCGCCTACGAATCTCAACGCGTCACGCCAGCTTGGTAATCCCGTGGCTATAGCGACAAACTCGTTAAAGTCGGACGCGACGATCCCGAATGATCCCTCAGAGTCGATTAGAAGAATTTTGCCGTCCGGCATCAGGTTGAACGTTCCGCCACTACCATCCATTGCGAATTGCTGAGAGCCTTCAGGGCTGACTTCATATTGGTCACCATCGATTTGCGGCGGCTCGCCCAACTCCAATTCAAAAATTGTATTTATCTCGACCTCAAGCGCAGATGCCTTAATTTGTCGGATAATTTCACTTCTTGTCACCACATCTCCGAATGCCGATTCGTGCCCCGAGATCGCACTAACGATGACGCAGAATAGTGCCAGTGCTTTTCGTGCTCTCATGACAATCGGTATCTATCTTTTTCAATGCTAGCACAAGCACCTGGTCTGTGGACACCATGACCGCTTTGGGCCAACTGCGGACATTGTGCCCTTGATGGGTTCCTTTAGCCAGCGAGCTTCTGCCCGAGGTAGGTTCCCGCGAAAGCTCCGCATCCCGCCGCAATGCATAACACCCAAAATGGTGCGTCGAAAGCACCTGCAAACGACGATGATAGGCCAGCGGCGATGCCGCCTAAAACACTTGGCAGATGTTTTTTCATTTGATCTCCAAATTTAAATTCCAGTTGACCTTGAAGAGCTTAGCTCAACTTTTGCTTGAAACAACTCATATGTCCACAATGGGCCAATAGTAGCCTTAAGCCGAAAGTCGGCTGTATCATTTGGTCGTGACGCATATGACACCCCTTTTATTGTCCACATCCAAAATAGGAAAATAATCACATAAGCCTTTACCGAGAGACATTATTCCGCTATGGTCTTTTTGCGATCAATTTCCACGCTGGTACTCCAGGTGGGAGGTGAAGCAGGAATGATCGTGATGGAAAGACGCAAGCCATGACGTTCGATCAGGTGAGAGCGAGGTGGCAGGTGAATGGGGTTGAGTTGGCACTAAGGGGAATGTGAGCAAAAGGCATTGATAGCAGGCAGGAGTTAAGCCGACGCACAGGGCCCGTGTGTCGGCCATAGCGGATGATGGAATGATCGGGGCGCTGAAAGGTGCCACATAGAATACAATTTTCGAGGCAGCTTCCAGCGCCCCGTTAAAATGGCTCGTCGGCTTCATGCTTGATGCGCAAATATTGTTACAGCGTGGGCTCTTTGAGTCCGCGAACGCGAATTTGTATCTTCAAGGAGAAAGGTGGTTTCGCCGGGGAAGCAAGCAACAAATATGTATAAAAGCTGAATTCGTTTTACCGCATGTATAAAAATATATTTGCGGAGCGATTTGGCGTGGAAAAATATATTATTGACCGACAATTTGATTTTTGGCCAGCCTGCAGCCGTGTACGATTTTATATGAATCAACTCAAGCAAGTGCAGAAACCGGCTGAAAACCGTTAAAATCGAGGGGAATTGGCAGATGAATGAGAACTGGAGCGG
>NZ_JXQV01000021.1 GCF_000834635.1 Agrobacterium tumefaciens | reverse complement strand
TTATCCAGCCTGGGAATCCACGGTTCTCGATTACACCTATGAGAGCGTGGATTATATCAGCCTGCATATGTATTTCGAAAATGACGCCGGCGACACCGCAGCCTATCTTGCCCAGAACGCGCGCCTTGACGACTACATCGAAACGATTGCCTCCGTCATCCGCGTGACGAAGTCGAAGAAGCGCTCCAAGAAGGACGTCTATATCAGCTTTGACGAATGGAACGTCTGGTATCATTCCAAAGAAGCAGACCGGACAGTACTCGAAGGTCGTGACGGCTGGCCCCACGCCCCTGCCCTTCTGGAAGACATCTACAATTTCGAAGATGCTCTTCAGGTCGGCTGCATCCTCAACACCTTCATTCGCCATGCAGACGTCGTCAAGATTGGCTGCCTGGCCCAGCTCGTCAACGTCATCGCCCCGATCATGACCGTGCCCGGCGGTCCGGCTTGGCGTCAGACGACCTTCTATCCCTATCTCTTTGCATCTCGCTATGGCCGCGGCACGTCCTACCAGCTGTCGATCGATTGCCCTGTTTATTCGACTGACTTTGCCAAGGACGTACCCTATCTCGATGTCTCTGCCGTCGAGAGCGACACGGACGGCGCGCTGACACTCTTCATCGTCAACCGCCACCAGACCGATGCGATTAGTCTTGACCTCGCGCTCGAAGGCTTTGGCAACCGCAAGGTCATCCTGGATCAGGTCCTTTCAGGCCATGGGCTGAAGGTCGTGAACGGCCCGGAGGCTCAGACGATCGTACCGCAGGATGGCAGCGGCATCACCGTGGAGGGTGGACGCCTGAAGGGCGAGATCGCGCCGCTTAGCTACCGGGTCATCCGGCTCGGCCAGTAAACCGATAGACGACGGGGAGGAGAAACCATGTCGGCTTCGATTGAGATCGATAATGTCACCAAGCGTTATGGCGCGCTGACTGTTCTGGACGAAATCTCGCTCTCGATTGGTGCGGGCGAATTCGTCGTATTTCTGGGCCCCTCGGGCTGCGGAAAATCGACATTGCTGCGCATGATCGCGGGGCTGGAGGATGTCACAGAAGGTACGATCCGGGTCGCCGGAGAGCGGGTGGACACGCTTCCACCCGGCAAGCGCGGGGTGGCGATGGTCTTCCAGTCCTATGCACTTTATCCGCATATGACTGTGAAACAGAACATGGCGTTTGGGCTTGAAAACATTCAGATGCCGAAGGAGGAGATCGAGCGTCGTGTCTTGTCTGCTGCAGACACGCTGGAGATCGGACATCTTCTGGATCGCAAGCCGCAGAAGCTTTCAGGCGGACAGCGTCAGCGCGTCGCAATCGGCCGCGCCATCGTCAAGGAGCCCAAAGCCTTCCTGTTCGATGAACCGCTTTCAAACCTGGATGCGGCCTTGCGCGGCAGAACGCGGCTGGAGCTTGCGCAGCTTCATGGTCGGCTGGGTTCGACAATGGTCTTCGTCACCCATGACCAGGTCGAGGCGATGACGCTCGCTGACCGGATCGTCATCATGAATGCGCGCAAGATCGAACAGATCGGCACGCCGATGGAGGTCTATCAGCGACCGGCAACCCGTTTCGTCGCCTCCTTCATTGGGTCTCCCGCCATGAACTTCCTGCCCGTTCAGGGTTGGGAGCACGGCCAGGCAGGTCTGATTGTTACGACTGCAGCTCTCGGGCAAGCGCAGACAGGCTTCACCGCCCCAAACAACCTCAGCCCCAATGGTGCCGTTCTCGGAATCCGCGCCGAAGACGTCTCTGTCTGCCATAATAGTGAGGCTGGCGTCCCGCTTAAAGCCGAAGTCATCGAGCGCCTCGGGGATCGGACCCTGATCTACGGCGTACTCGGCGATGGCACAAAGCTCACCGTCGAAGCGGATGGCCGGTCTCTCGCTAAAGCGGGGGACGTGGTCAACATCAAGGCAGACCCGCAGGCATTCCATCTTTTCGACGCGGACGGACATTCCCTGCAAAGGGAGGGCTGCTGACATGGCAGAGAGCTATCGCCGCAGCCAATGGAGCCACGGGCTTTTCATCCTGCCCTATCTTCTCGTCTTTATAGCCCTGCTGGTTTTTCCGCTCTTCTGGGGCATCTGGCTCAGCCTGCACAAGGTTGACCTTTTCGGCCCCGGACGCTTCGTCGGCATCACCAATTATGTAAGGGTTCTGGCCGATCCCATCTTTCGCCAAGCACTCTGGAACACTGTCATCTTCGTGCTGGTCAGCGTTCCCTCGCTGGTCGCACTCGGGCTGTTTCTCGCGCTGGCGCTTAACCGCACGACACGCACAACCAGCTTCTTCCGGGGCCTGTTCTTCTCGTCCTCTGTCCTGTCGGTCACCATCGTCACCTTGATCTGGCGCTTCGTGTTCATTCCGGGCGATGGTCTTCTGTCGGTTCTGTTCGAGCAATCCGGCATCGACCAGATCAACTTTCTCTCGACCAAGGGCTGGTCCCTCTTTTCGGTCGGCGTTGCAACTGTCTGGTGGTGCATTGGCCTGCCCATGATGCTGTTCCTTGCAGCGCTCCAGCAGGTGCCGCAGGATCTCTATGAGGCCGCCGCCCTCGACAACGCCAGTCCGCGCCGCGTGCTGACGCGGATCACGCTGCCGTCAATCGCGCGCACCATCATGCTGGTCACGATCATCCAGATCGTCATGCAGTTCCAGCTTTTCGGTCAGGCGCAGCAGATGACCAATGGAGGGCCGAACGGCAGTTCACGTCCGCTCGTCATGTATATCTATGAGGTCGGTTTCATTCGCTGGGATGTGGGCCGCGCCGCCGCCGCCTCGCAGGTTCTGTTTCTGATCATCCTCGTTGCGGCAATGGCCCAGTATTTCGTGTCCGCACGCAAGACGGAGGACGGCGCATGACCCGCAAAGACGAGACTTACAAGCCAGATGTGCTGACCGCAAACCGCCCGCTTCTCTGGGGTGCGGCCTTCCTTTCGGTCATCATGATGGCGCCTGTCGCGTGGCTGGTGGGCCTATCGATCAAGAACAATCAGGAACTGATGCTCGGCACGGACTCGGTCTTTCGGGCTCCCTATACCATCGCCAACTTCCTGAATATCCTGCATTCGTCGCAGGTCTTCGGCTGGTTCTTCAACAGTTTCGTGGTTGCAACCGGCCAGACCCTGATGGTGCTCGTTCTGTCGTCACTCGCAGGCTACGGTTTTGCCCGTCTGGAATTTCCGTTTCGTCGCACGCTGTTCATCCTCGTCCTATTCGGCCTTGCGGTGCCGGAACAGGCTGTCATCATCGCCCGTCACCAGATGTTCAACTGGGTGGGCCTGCACAACACCCATCTCGGATTGATGTTGCCCGGCCTGTCCTCTGCCTTCGGCGTATTTCTGATGACGCAGTTCTTTCGCGCCATCCCGAAGGACATTGACGAAGCGGCCCTGCTCGACAATGCCTCCCAGTTTCGCATCTTCTGGAAGATCATGCTGCCACTGACGCTACCGGCGCAAGCGACGCTCGGAATCTTCACCTTCCTGCATGCCTGGAACGACTATTGGTGGCCGCTGATTTCGGCGACGAAGAAGGAAATGTACACGCTGACAATCGGCATCGCCTCGTCGCAATCGAACTTTGCCCAGAGCGAAGGCCTCGGCTTCCTCGCCGCGCAGGCGGTCTTTGCCAGCCTGCCAGCGCTCATCGTTTATCTGATCTTCCAGAAACACATTGTCACCGCCGTCTCCGGCGGCGCGGTGAAATAAAGCCTACCCGGCCGGGGAGGAGCTGGCCGGATTCGTTGAACGGGGCGAAATGCCCGACAAAGGGAGTGAGACATCATGAAACGCATTCTATGGACCACAGTTGCGATGATTGCGCTTGGGGTTGGCACCTCGGCGCAGGCACAGACCAAAATTGAGCTGCAGCGCTTCTTCGGCGCCTGTGAAGCAGACTATGGCAAGGTTACTGACGTATCCGCCGCTGTCGGCGAATGCGGCATTGTCACCGCGCTCATCAACAAGTTCGAGGCCGACAATCCGGATATCGACGTCAACGTAACCACGGTCGAATGGCCGGGCTATGACCAGCTCAATGCACAGCTCGCCTCCGGCGCTGCCCCCGATGTGGTTTCCATGCATTATTCGGCCATTTCCGACTATCAAAGCCGTGGACTGATCGAGCCTATCGATAAAGTGTTGGCCACACAGGGTGTCACACCTGAAAGCTTTACCGATGCCAGCCGCGCCGGCGTTACCAAAGATGGTCAGCTCTATGGCCTGCCATTCGATAACTGGACCATGCTTTTTCACGTCAACCTGAACCTGATGAAGAAAGCAGGTCTGGTCAACGCCGACGGCACGCCGGTGCTGCCAAAATCAGGTGCGGAACTGATCGCCCAGGGCAAGCAGTTCAAGGAAAAGACCGGCAAGCCCTATCTCATCCAGATTATGGCCAACGAGACCGCGTCCTACACCCGTGTCCTCTACACCCTGCTGCAGCAGCAGAATGCTGATTTCTTTGCAGATCCGACGGCCATCAAGCTGAATACGCCTGAAGCCAAGGCCGCCGTCGAATTGATGAAGGCAACGAAGGACGAGGGCATTTCGACGACCGGCCTCGACTATGCCGCCGCCGTTTCCGCCTTCGCCAATGGTGATGGCGGCATCTCGGTCAACGGCACATGGCTGATCGGCGATTATGCTGCGCAATCGGAAAAGGATGGCACGGCACTTTCGAAAGGCTACACTGTCTATCCGGTCCCGCAGCTCTTCCCCGCACAGGACAGCACCTATGCGGACGGCCACAGCTGGGTCATGCCGAAGAAGGATCGCTCGCCGGAACAAGTTGCTGCTGTCGGCAAACTCTTCAAGTTTCTGGCGGATAATGATTTCCAGTGGGCCCGTACCGGCCACCTCCCGGCGGTCAAGGCGGTCTTCGACATGCCGCAATTTAAGGCTCTGCCGCATCGCGATAACATCGCAAAGATCGCTCAGACCGGCCGCTCGCTACCGGCAGAAGTTCAACGCCAGTTCCCGATCCAGGATATTATCGGTGAAGAGGTCGGAGCAGCAGTCAATGGCGACAAGCCAGTCGATGAGGCGCTGTCTTCTGCTGAAACACGCATCAACGAGTTGCTGGGCGATCTCTGATCAAGCCACTCACCTGACCCTAACGCATGCCCGCGCATTCCGATGCGCGGGTTTTTTGCGTGACTCTTAGATTTTACTCTCAGAGCTCTCAGAAATTGAGCTCAAGCCCATCTTCGCAGAAATCGAACTTGGCAGGCTCAGATTCACTGCCGTCCGCGTAGGTCGCCTTTACCCATTGACTGCAGTTTTCGCTATTTGTGCTCTGGTCCCATTCCAGATTAACGGTCTTGCCAGGTTTGATCCCGGAGCCAATCTCGAAATAACCCCAGTCCTTTTTATTTTCCGACACGAAAATCTTCGTGATGGTCGATGCGGTTGTATTGCTGGCTGTAAAAGAATATTCCTCAGCCTTAGCAGATGTGCTCACGCCAACGGCAGTAAGTGCAATGGCGAGAAAATGTAATCTTGCGTTGAACATGATTATTCGATCCTGAACGGTTCTGATGCAAGGTCATCATCTCCCATTACTGGCAATGTAAGTCCAACACATTTTTTGAAACGAACAGCCTTCCCGATTGCGGAATTATTATTTGGATAATACTTCCTTAGAATGCTCTTCCCGCGAACGCTCCGCATCAACAACCTTATCCATCTCAGTTTAAGACTTACCCAGATATCGCTCTGCGAATTCTGCAAACCACAGAATCGCAGATGGATCGCGCATCGCGCCTTGGCTGACGGCCTTTTCGATGCTTTCTCCCAGAAGGAGCTTTCTGATCGGAACTTCCATTTTCTTGTTTGTCAGCGTGTAGGGAATGGTTGGTACGGCAATGATTTTGTCTGGAACATGCCGGGGGCTGCGCTCGCTTCTCAGCCGCGTGTTGATGGCACGTGTCAAATCTGCGTCGAGCGTGATCCCCGGCGCAAGAGCCACGAATAACGGCATATAATAGCCACCATCCTTCGTTTCCACGCAGACGATGACACTGTCAGTAATCTCGGCCACACCATCGAGCGTACGGTAAATTTCGGCGGAACCGATGCGAACGCCGAAGCGATTGAGGGTCGCGTCGGAGCGGCCGTGCAGGTGGCAGCCGCCACGCGCATTGATGGTGAGGGAGTCACCATGGCGCCAGACACCGGGGAAGTGGTCGAAATAGGACTCACGATAACGCTTGAAATCCTCGTCACCCCACAGAAACAGCGGCATGGATGGCATGGGTTTGGTGATGACCAGTTCACCAGCCTCGCCAATGATTTCGCGCCCATCCTGATCGAAGGACTTGATATCGGCACCTAGCGTTCGTGCCTGAATCTCACCGGCATAAACGGGCAGCGTCGGGCTGCCACCCACCAACCCACTGCAGAATTCCGTTCCGCCCGATTGCGATGTCACCCACAAATCCTCGTCCAGCGTTTCGTAAAGCCAGGCAAATGTCTCGGGCGTGGCAGGCGAGCCGACAAGGAAGATGTTTTCCAGCCCCGGAAGATGGTATTTCTCCTTGGGAACGATGCCAAGTTTACGCGTATTGTCGATGAACGTCGGGCTTGTGCCGAATGACTGAACATTGGCCTTCTCCGCGAGCTTCCAGAGAAAATCCGGCTCGGGATGAGCGGGGTGACCATCATAAAGCACGGCGGCGGCATTCATCAGCGGTGCCCACATCAACGTATTCCACATCATCCACCCGGTGGTGGAATAGAAATACATCGTCCTTCCCGGCTTCAGATTGAGGTGAAAGGCTGCGGATTTGTAGTGCTCTAGAAGAATGCCAATATGCCCGTGAACAATCGGCTTCGGCAGACCCGTTGTGCCGGACGAGAAAAGTATCCAGAGAGGGTGACGACCGTCCACATATTCATATCGGAAGTTGGCAGGATTGATAGGCGGGCTGTCCAGCAGATCATCGAGATGGACGACCTCGGCGCTGAGATCAGCGGGCGGCGCGTCTTCATTCAGGTAATTGAACCAGACAATTTTCTCGATGCTCGGCACGGACTGTACGATCTCGCGTATCTGCGTCCGGCGGTCAAAATCCTTGCCCGCGTAACGATAGCCATCGGCTGCGAAAAGCAGTTTCGGCGCGATCTGCCCGAAACGGTCAACGACGGTTTGCGTGCCAAACTCCGGTGCGGCAGCGGACCAGACCGCCCCTATCGCCGTTGTCGCCAACATGGCGATGACGGCTTCGGGAATGTTCGGCATATAGGCGACCACACGATCGCCAGCCCCTATGCCCATTGCGCGTAGCTGTTGGGCAAGGATACGCACCTTGCTACCCACTTCCTGCCAGGAAACGGAGGCGTAATCACGTATTTCCGAGCAGTGGTACAAAAACGGTCGGGATGAATCCCCGGAATTTTCATGCCGCAACACATGCTCGGCGTAATTGACGGTGGCACCGCGAAACCATTCGGCACCGGGCATTTCAAGTGAACTCAGCACGGTCTCGATGGGGCTGGGTGAATGGATCTCGAAATAGTCCCAGATCGATTTCCAAAAGCCGGGCAGGTCTTCGACCGACCATGCCCAGAGTGCCGCATAATCGGCAAAATCGAGCCCACGCTCTGATTTCAGCCAATGCATATAGGCCGCGATATTGGATCCATCCGCGAAATCTGCGGAAGGCGTCCAGAGTAATTGCCCCTCAGCAACCATAACCGATCTCCCTTTCAAGCCGGCATCGCCGGTTCTGGCCTAGGCCGCGTTCACAAGACCGGTCGCAAACAGGTCGGCGATTGAATCGAGTACAAAATGTGCGGCCTGTTTTTCAGGCAGCGCGGCGAAGGCATCGTGCTTGGCAATACCCGTGGTGACACCGATACCGATGGCACCGGCTTTTCGCGCCATGGCAATCTCAAGGCTTGGGTCATCACCAACAACTGCAACTTCACCGGGTTCGATACCCATCTGCAAACATGCAAGGCGAAGGCCATGGAGCGACGGCTTGCCAAGAACGGTTGCCCTTGCCTTGGTCGTGGAGGTGATCATAGCGGCGATGGCCCCGGACACGCCCAGAATGCGACCATTGGCACCAGCAAAGAATGGCGCATCGGAAACGGTGAACAGCTTTGCCCCGCTCCAGACCGCATCGCAGGCTGCTTGAAGATCGGGCATCGTGAACTCGGGATACCAGCCGATGAGAACGGCCTGAACCCCGCTTAAATCATCTCCCCGGCGCACGACGTCTATCCCTCTCTCGGTGAGGGAATGCGATACGCTATGCCCGCCCAGAACAAGGACTTTTCCTATTTTCTTTTTGACGAAGTAATCCGCAGCGACCACAGATGGCGTCAGAATGCTGCCTTCGGCAAAGTTGAAACCTGCCGCTGCGAGCAGATCGCGGTATTCCTGGGGCGTCTGGAAGGTGCCATTGGTAAAAGGCACCATGGGAATACCAAGCCTGTTCAACCGATCCACGACGGCAACCGCGCCATCGAACGGGTTGAAGCGGCCCTTCTTTTTGTCCATCAGGGCGAGCGTGCCATCAATATCGAGGATGAATCCCTTTACAGACTGCACAGATGTCGGCACCGGACCCGAGCTTGAGCTGCTCATTTTTGCGCCCCCTGCAACTCCAGACGAACACCCTTGGTCTCGACCACGATCTGCCTGTAGTTCTTGCGCTTTGCCAGACCCCGCAAAAGTTCGAGCTGTGTGTTGCTTGCGGGATCGTAGGAACGCGCCGCAGGGCCTGCCGCAATCATGGCATCCACCTGCTCGCCGGGCATCACTGCGCGCAGCAGAAATTCCTCGTCGCTGAGGTCTTTGCCAAAACGGGCGCGAAGCTCTGGCAGTGAGGCCATTTGCGCTTCAGCCTCCAGTTCCTTCGCACGTCGGCTGGACTTGATGCGATCTTCAACCTCAGGATCGAGCGGGCTGCCGGGCTTGCCGAAACGGCCGCTCACATAGCGGATGACTTCATCCGGCACATTTTCATAGCGTTTGCCGGACAGGACATTCATGACCGCCTGGGTACCGACGACTTGCGAGAAGGGTGTTACCATGATGGGATAACCAAGTTCTGCACGCACCCGCTCGGTCTCTTCGAGCACCTGCGGCAGCAGGTGCAAGCGCTTCATTTCACTCAGCTGCCTCTTCATGGTCCCAAGCATTCCACCCGGCATCTGATGCTTGAAATAGCTGGCATCAAATTCCTGCGGCACGCCGCATTCAAGACCTTCGGCATCGGCGAGCGCCTGAAAGTAGGCACTCATTTGCGCCAGCGCCTCGTCATCCACATCCACAGAATGGCCCATGTGCCGAAGGTTCGCGACCAGACGTTCCGCCGCAGGCTGGGATGTGCCGTTGGCTGCCGGGCCTGCCGCGACATGGAGTGCATCGATACCCATTTCCGCAGCCGCCAGATAGGAAAACGGTGCCAAGCCGATTGTGCAATGCGAGTGCAGCTCCAGCGGCATTTGCCCCTTCCCCGCCTGGATGGCGGGCAACAGGGTTCTCGCGCGCTCCGGCGTTAAAAGACCGCCAGGATCCTTCAGATACATGCGCGAGAATAACCCGGAGGCTGCCAGTTCACTGGTTTTTCTCCCATAGTAAGCATCGTCGTGAAAGGGGCTGACCGTATAGGTAAGGGCCGCATTGCAGTCATCGATGCCGGACTTGCCGACAAGCTTTGCCATGGCGATCATTGCGGACGTGTCATTCATCGGGTCCATGATCGCAAAGCGGTCTATGCCGCAATTGACCAGCAACTTGAACGCCAGCTGCATCAGTTCCTGGCTGGCACTTTCCCACGAAATGAAGCGCATGCCGGTGGTCAGGAAGCTGAGTTTTGTGCTTGGCATCAGCTCTCGCATCACCCTGATGCGTTCCCAGGGATTTTCCTTCTGGAAGCGAACGGCAACGGCCATATGGGTGGATGTGGTGAGATCGACAGCAGCGAAACCCACGCGCTCCATCACGGGTGCTATGGCCGCCTGCATGCCGGTCTTGAGCACCGTCGCGCCCCAAAGGCTCTGATTGCCGTCCCGCACGGTCGTATCGACGAGTTCAACTTTGCTCATGTCAGCAATCCCGTCTCATTGTTTCAAGTGCCTGTGCGAGCTCGCCGGCATTGACAAGGTTTGTGAGGAAGTTGGTATCGATGGCACCTGCGGCGAAGGCCGGATGGGCCAGAACAACCTGATGGAGTTCCCGGTTTGTGTCGACGCCGTTCACCACCGCCGACTTCATGACGTCTTTCAGGGTGGCAATCGCCTCCTGCCTCGTGCGCCCCTTCGCGATCACCTTGGCAATCATCGAGTCGTAGTAGGGCACAACGAAAGACCCCGCCTGAACGAAGGTATCGACGCGGATGTCAAGACCAGCAGGAAACCAGACCTCAGTGATCCGTCCGGGACTGGGCTGAAAATCCCGGTCGATGGATTCTGCGTTCAACCGGCATTCGATGGCATACCCGTCGAACGTGATGTCCTCTTGACCGAATCTCAGCGCGTTTCCGTCTGCAACCCGGATCTGCTCTTCTACCAGATCAAGCCCGGTAATGGCTTCAGTCACCGGATGCTCCACCTGAATGCGTGCATTCATCTCTAGGAAATAGAATTCTTCGCGTTCGCAATCGACCAGGAATTCAACGGTTCCCAGGCTCTTGTAGCCGAGATGTCGGCTGAACTTCACAGCGGCTTCGTGGATCGCGTGGCGGAACTCATCGCTGAGATCAGGAGCAGGCGCTTCCTCTATGACTTTCTGATAACGCCGCTGGACCGAGCAATCGCGCTCGCCGAGATGAATGACATTTTCGCCATCGCCCAGCACCTGGACTTCCACATGGCGCCCTGCCGCGACATAGCGTTCCAGATAAACGCGCCCATCCCCAAAGGCTGCTGAGGCTTCGGCCATCGCCATATCGACCATGGCGCTGAGCTCGTCGGGCGTGTTGACACGCTTCATCCCACGGCCACCGCCGCCTGCCACGGCCTTGATGAGCAAAGGATAGCCGGTCGCAATGGCCATAGCCTTTGCCTCGTCAAGCGTTTCGACAGGCCCACCCGGAACGACGGGCACACCAGCCGCTTGCGCGTGAGCGCGTGCCTTCAACTTATCGCCGACAGCAAGGATCTGATCTGCAGTTGGCCCGATAAAGATGATCCCATTGTCGGCACAGGCCTCAGCGAGCCTCGCATTTTCCGACAGGAATCCGTAGCCCGGATGCACCGCGTCACAACCCGTACCGGTTGCTGCGCTTACGATGGCTTCGATTTTGAGATAGCTCAGAGATGATGGTGCAGGACCGATGCAGACGGTTCTTGTTGCCAGCCGCGCGCCCAAGCTGTCGCGATCCGCTTCAGAAACCGCAATGACCGTCTCGATACCCAGCTTTCGGCAAGTCTGTATGATGCGAACAGCGATTTCCCCGCGGTTCGCGATAAGAATGCGTTGAATGGTCATGGCTCACTCCGGCCGCAAGCGGAGAATTGTCTGTCCAAATTCCACCATGGTGCCATCGGCAACTGCGATTTCGACCGCAATACCCGACATTCCTGATGTCACCGGGTTCATCAGTTTCATGACCTCGATGATCCCCACCACCGTCTCAGGTCCGATCTTCATTCCCGGTGTGACGAACGGTTCGGCACCGGGCTTCGGCGCACTGTAGAATATGCCGAGCATCGGCGCGGGCACGTTGATCACGTCGCCCGAAGCCAAACTCACCGGAGCCGCAATCGCCGCCTGGGTTTGTTCGGCCTTGCTGTCGGGAGTGGTAACGGCGACAGGCTTCTGGCTCTCTGCGGGTGGCTGGGAGGGCACCGCGCCTTTGCGCCTTGCCGTGAGCTTCAGCCCTTCGGCCTCGATATGCAGCTCGTCAAAATCCGAACTGTCGAGTATCGCGAATATCTCCTGGACATCCGCCTTTGTAAGCTTTTCGGCCATTTCAACCTCGATCTGTCAATGCACGAAGGACGTGCGCAAGTGGGTTGGCTGCGGCCACGATTGGGCCCTTTTGCCTGTCGCGTCCGCTCCAGACCGTTTCCGGGCGGGATTGCAGCAGCATGATTTCACCGGTGTTCCGGCTGATGGCCCATTCGATATCCAGCGAGTGCCCGTAGTGCTTTTCCAGCAAACGTCCTGTACGCGCCAGCGCGTGGAGCTCTTCATCGCTGACGCTTGCAGCCGTTTGCTCAGCCTCGGCAACGGCCACTTCCGTCATTTCCTGCCGGTCGTAGTCAGGCACATGCTTGACGAGTTTGCGCGAGATGTTGCGCTGCGTGATTTCGCCAGTGATCTTGCTGATGACGATACGGTCCGGCGTAACCTCACCGCTGACGACGGAAGAGGACACACCCCAAGCCGCTTCGAGAACAATAACGGTCTTGTCTCCGGTCGTCGGGCTGCGCGTGAACATGACGCCTGCGGTGCGGGCATCCACCATGTCCTGCACCACGACAGCCATGGCGACGTCATCCTCAGGCAAATCAAGGCGCAGCCGGTAGGTCACGGATTCCACGCTGTAGAGGCTCGTCCAACAGCGCTTGACGTGGTCAATGACGAAATCGGCTCCTTTGATCCACAGATAGGTATCCTGAAGACCGGCAAAGCTTGCATCCGCATTGTCTTCAGACGTTGCGCTGGAGCGAACGGCTACGGGAGTGAGACCATCCTTTGGCGACAGCTGATGATAGGCTGTGCCGATTGCTTCCTGCAGGGCCGCAGGCAAAGGTGCTCTCAGCATTGCCGCCCGGATCGCATGGGTCGCGGCATCGATTTCATCGTGGCTCTTGTTCTTCAACTCGCTGATCCCTTGCCTGACCTTCCGGTCAGGGTCGAAGCTTTCCAGAAAGGCTTCAAAGGCACCTGTGGTGACGACAAACCCGGGTGGAACCTTGGCTCCGGCTTTCACAAGTTCGCCAAGGCTGGCGCCCTTACCGCCGACTGTCGGGCGATCTTCAACGCCGAGATCGGCAAACCATCGCGTCAAGGGTTCAGAATGGACTGACATTGCACTCTTCCTTAATTGAGAATGGTCACGCGACCGGTGCTGCCATCGACGCGAATGCGTTGGCCGTCCTTGATCCGCCGTGTTCCACTCCCCGTGCCGACAACAGCAGGCAAACCGTATTCACGCGCGACGATGGCGGCATGAGACATGGTTCCGCCAATATCGGACACGGCTGCCTTGATGCGCCCGAAGATCGGCGCCCAACTCGGCGTTGTGACGGGACATACGAGGATGTCGCCATCCTGCAGTTTGTTGATATCCGCGACCGACTGGATGACTCTTGCCGTGCCCTCGACAACGCCGGGCGAGGCACCAAATCCGCAAAGTTCCATGTCGGAGTCTGTGCGTGACAGCCATGCCTGAACTGTCTTGGTGGTTACACCCCAGAGCATCACCACCATCGGGTCATTGATCGCCTCGGGAATGGGGCCGAGAGCTTCTGGCGCGTCCCAGTCAACCAGCTCAAGCATGCCTTGCTTGCGGGTTGCGATGATATCGGACCAACGCTCCCCGGCTGCAGGCTTGCCGCCGACGCTCCAGGTAAGACGCAGGTCGGACAGCACTTCACGGATTTCTCCCCGATTGAGGTGGAAGATATCCTCCTGATCCTGGATCAGATCGTTCTTGCAGAGCAAGGCACCGAATTCGCGGATCTTGTTAAAGAACACGTTGGTGAGCCAATGCTCGCAATAGAATTTGTGATCTTCCACATAGGGGAAAACCATATGTGCAAGCCCGAGCATCTGATCGAAGGTGCCGCGATCCTGATCCGTATCGAGATAGCTTCGGTACTCGCCGATGATTTGCTCACGCTGCGCTTTCAGCTGCTCGGTTGGCCGCTCCAGAGAATGGCCCGCCTTTAATTGGGCGACATAATTTGCCAGTGCGGAGAAAGGAATGCGCAGGTCATCATTCCAGCTTCGATGATGATGATAGAAGCCATCGCCGCTTGAGGTGTTGAACCAGGGATCGCGGATCTCGTCATATTTCGTCAGCCATTGTGCACCAGCATCGCCGCGCTGTTTCATGGCAGCCAGGACTTCTTCCGGCGTGCAGCCGGATGCGAGCACATCATCAAGGCCCAACTGGACGCTGAGCCGGGCCAGTACCTTGAGTTCATCGTCAGGCTTGAACATGAGGGAATCGACGCCGGCGACCATGTTTGCAATCGTCCGGTCTTCGATCTCGGGGAAGGCCTTCTTGCAGAATTCGAAAAAGGTCAGATAGGCGCCATATCCGAGGATCAGGAATTCCGAATGGTACTGCCACATCATGAAATAGTCTTCGAGCGCCTTGTCGTAACTCTTCAGCAGCAAAGCGCCGTCGGAATAGCCTCGGCCGCCAAGCACGGACTCTGCATCGTCGAATTCATAAAGCCCCGGAACCTCAATCGCCGCCATGGCCGCGATCAGGTCTTTCATCCGCGTATGCCATTCGCCGTACAGTCGTTCCCAGTTACCGAAATAAAAGAAGGCACGCTTTTCAAACTCACCAACGCGTCGACCAATTTCTTCCGGATCGGTGACAGAGTTCGCCGATATGTAAATACGGCCATTGACGATGCGGTGCTCGATGCCCTTGGACGTGGGAATGGCAAACATGCGCGTTGTCATCGCGCCAAGACCCGAATAGGCTCCTTCAGCGGTGATCGCATCAAAGGCGGGCATCGGCTCTGGGAAATGCATCTTGTTGTAGAACCAGAAGCGTTCGTCATCACCGGCACGGAAGCTGGTGAAATACGGATACATGCCGTCCACCTTCTCAGCGCCCTTGGCGCTTCCGATCTGCGACGGTAATGGAAAAATAGATGAAGTCGGGTTCATGTGTCAGAAATCCTCCCAATCTGACGGCGGAGTTTTGCGAAACCTCTCTTTCGGTTCCGGGCGGCGCAACTCCTTGCGCGCAGCCTGAAGTGCAGGCCGGTACGAGCCTCCTCGCTCTACCGGTAGTCTCCAAAATCCCTTTTGGGTCAATTGCTTACAAATCAGTCCGCTTGTTGATCGAGCGGTTTTCGTTTGCGTTGGTAATCTACGCAGGCAATAAAATGCGATCAATCGCGACAAGCGAAGGTTTCACCAGGTGAAACCTGAGGGCTATCAGCCTGGCACAATTCAGCCCTGTAGCTTGAGCGCAACAGTCCGGGCTGCCTCCTGCAGCGCGGGCAAGTGTGCATCGACGATCTGTCTGCGGTTCGCGACCTTTTGAATCCATGTCAGATTGATGCAGCCGAACACGCGCTCGCCAGACATGATCGGCACGGCAATGGAATCGCGGCCGTCATCGCTTTGTCGCCGGGGAATATCGAAGTCTCCGCCGAAGCGTGGATCTCTGATTCCGTATCCCAGGGCTTTCGTCTCTGCCAGAACCTTGTCGACCCATGCCGTATTCCGCGCGTTTATGTTTCCAATCCGTTGGCTGTGACGAAGACGGGTCAGGATCGCAGCCTTTTCGGTCTCGGGACAATGGGCAAGATAGGCCTTGCCAGTCGCCGACATCAGCATATTGACCTGAAACCCAACGGGTCCCAGCGGGATATGGTGAAAGTAGGACTTGGGCGAGTTGGTTTCGATGACCTCCATATGGTCGAGTCGGGCAACAGCCAGAATGGAGGGCCAGTCGATCCGGCTGGTCAAATCAGCCAGAACGGGCGAGGAAACCTCGACCAGATGCGACACATCATCGAGATACCGCGCCCGCTGCTGCAATGAATAACTGGCGAGATAGGCCTTATCGATGATTCGCTGCCAAACCAGACCTTCTTCCTGAAACGTGAGAAGAATACGCAGCAGCGTCGCTTTCGCCAGACCGGTCTCCCGATGAATATCGCCAAGGCTCATACCGCCCGATGCCTGAAGCAGTTGGAGAACCTCGATTCCGCGCGCCAAAGCCCGGATGGATTTTACGCCTTGCTTTTCCATCTTAGGTCAGCACCGTCTGATAAGACCGCATGTCCTCACCTACCCCAGGAAACAAGAGCTGTTTTTTGGGGTAGGTCAATGGAATGTGGCAATCGGTCATGTTGGCTGCTGTTTGCATTCTGATGGCCACCTCGGAACCTGCTAGACTGCTGCGACCGTTCGTTGTGTCTGCTTCTGCCGGGACAGCTCGCGCTGCACCAACAGCATCAATATGATTGATACGGTCGAGACACCAAGCGCTGCCCAACCGATGGCCCCAAACCCTATCGTCGCCACGATGCTCCCGCCCAAGGCTGGACCGATGGCTGAACCTGTCATCATCATGGCAGGCGTTGCGGCAACGGAACGCCCCGAGGGATCGATCTGTGACAGCAGACCAAAAAAGAAAGTGTGTGTGAAGATGGTGACTGCGGGAAAAAGCAGTACGGCTGCACCGAAAGGCAGGAAGGCGGGCGAATTCGTCATGACCAGAGCGACAATCGCCTGAAGAAACGGACCAATCATGACAACCGCAATCGCCGGCAGGCGTTTTTGCAGGAGAGCAGACAAAACACCCGGGAGAAGATTGACGAAGCCGAGCACGACGAAAACCATCTGGACCTGTCCGGCATCAAAGGAGCGCATGGCACCGACACGCTCAGCAAAGGCAAAGACCATTGACTGGTTGAGCATGAGGCACATGACCGACCCCATAATCAGAAACACGATTGTGGGTGTGGGTGCGCGGTCAGCTTTGTGGATGCTGTCGACCGGTTCCGTCTGGGCTACGCTCTGCGGAAAGAAGAACAGCGCTGCAACAGCCGCCACCGCCATAACACTCGCGAAGCCTACGAAGACGGTTTGCCCGCCGTGCTGCGCGATCTGGCCCGGCATGACGGCAAACATGAAGATCACCAGAAAGCCGATGACCGCGTTGGCAAGGCCAAAATGCCGGTGTGGATTGCTCGTGCGGCCCATACTGCCATGGACCATCGACAGCCCGGATCCCGTGCATAAACCGGCTATCGCATGGATGAAAAGCAGAGCGTTCAAACTATCCGGGGCGACGGAAAGGCGCGAGGCATAGATGAAGCAGATCGCAGAGGCGCCAAAGCCCCCGACGGCTATCCAGCGCTGCGGCAACTGATGAAACCTCGGTGCCAGAATCGCGCTTGCAACAACGATCCCCGCGAGGAACAGGGACACGGTCATACCTGCCTGCTCAGGCGCAAGATGATAGAGCGCCATCAAGGCCCCGAGCCATAGCGGCAGAGCCGCCAGATCGATCGTTCCGGCAGCATGCCCTACGTAGAGAGCGGCAATGCCGCGAAAGCTGTCTTTTCTCACCAATTTTTCCTCCTCCAAATGATAAACCACCGCCTCCCAGCGATGGGCCAATATTCCCCTAGAAAACCCAACCTCATCTCAGATCGATTTCGGAACCACGCTTTATGCAGCGTGCAGCAACGCAGAAGCCCCCACCCCTCCAGGCAGTGCATCGGATCGGTAAAGCAGCCCGAAGGCTTTGAAACGGGTTTCGTCGAACGCGCGGCTCAGCGCATGCGGATCATCTCGATCCACCTCCGCCCTCTTTCCAAGCGCGTCTTTTTCTTGGAAATGGGTGGCCTCCACCCAAATCAGGCACTTCGAAAAATGTTTCGATCAACATGCTGAAATCGCAGCCTGTGTGCCGTCCTCCCACGTGTTTCCCGGGTCTTTTTCCTACTCCTCGAAGAGCTAAGCAGGTTTTATGACATGATAGAAATCGATTGTTTTTATGGGAGCCATCCATACTATGGATGGAATTGCACCGACTGGGGAGGAGGAGAATGCGGTTCCAAGGTCTTGATCTGAACCTGCTGGTCGCACTCGATGAACTTCTCACGGAACGCAATCTCACGGTCGCAGCGAAAAAACTCAACCTCAGCCAGCCCGCCATGAGTGCGGCACTGTCACGGCTGCGCGCCTATTTTGGGGATGAGTTATTCACCATGCAGGGGCGCCGCATGGTTCCCACACCTTTTTCCGAAACCATCGCAACACCTATTCGCGGCGCCTTGATGCAGATAAGGGATATGCTGGCATCCCGTGAGCTATTCGATCCCTCGCTATCGGAAAGATGTTTCCGCGTTGCTGTGTCCGATTATGCGATGCTCATGCTGTTTTGCCGCGTTGTGGCGCGCATCAGCAAGATCGCGCCACGCATCACCTTCGATCTGGTTTCATTCGATGACAATCCTGATGAACTCCTCCGCCGCGGCGATGTCGACTTCCTGATCTTTCCGGATGTTTTCCTCTCCTCTGCCTCTCCGAAGTCACCGCTTTTTGAAGATCGATTGGTGGCCGTCGCCTGCCAGACCAACACGGAAATTGACGATTCTCTGTCCTTTGACCAGTTCATGTCCATGGGTCATGTCGCAACGCAATTCGGAAGATCGCACAAGCGTTCTATCGAAGCCTTCCTGATGCTCGAACATGGCTTGCAGCGGCGGATCGAGGTGGCGGTGCCAAATTTCGCGCTGATTCCGCACTTCGTTGTGGGAACGAACCGTATCGGCACAATGTGCGAGCGCCTGGCGGTGCAAGCGGCCGAAACATTGCCGTTGAAGATACTGGAATTTCCGATACCCCTTCAACGGTTTACGGAGTCAATCCAGTGGTCGGGGAGCGGGACAAACGACCCGGCTGCCGAATGGGTGCGCAACATCGTGATCGATGAGGCCAACCTGGCAATGTCGCCTTTCGTGCCCGGATTGCGACCCAAGACGCACTGAGTAACCTCGCGCACCACACGACCTCAGACCACGTCGAATCTACGTAGCTGTCGCAGAGCCAGCGGTCTGAACGCAAACGCTGAAATTGCCAGACAATCCTCAACTGTGAACCGAATACCTCACCGTATCGCCCGCCGATGGTGGGTGACGCGACTTTTTGACGTTTTAAAAACCGCCCGTTGACATTTGGAAACCAAGGTGTTTTCTAATTGCTTGTGCCAGTCGTGCGGTGAGGAGATCGCCCAGGGGGCAGACATTCACAACGGGAGAAGACCATGTACGAAGATCTTGAGTTTGAATTAGCCGATGTCACCTTGCGTGGCCGCCTTTACCTGCCAGAAAATGCAAAAGGCCCTCTTCCGGTCGTTATCGCGCATTCGGGAATTGGCAGCGTGGCGGAAGGTATTTACCGCGAGGCCCCATATTATACCGATGCCGGGCTTGCCGTTCTGTTCTACGATCACCGCCACTACGGCCTCAGCGGCGGCGAACCCCGTCAGCTCGCTGATCCATGGCAGTTCGGTCGCGATCTGCGCCACGTCATCACTCACCTTTCAGCACGCGCCGATATCGATGAAACTCGCATCGGACTGTGGGGAATAAGCCTTGGCGGTCAGATTTCCCTGTTCGTTGCGGGAACGGATCGTCGTGTCAGTGCTGTCGTTTCTCTTGTTCCGCCGGTTTCAGGCTATTCAGCACGCACACTTTTTGCTGCAGATGAGCTGAAGCAACTGGAAGATGCTGTCTATGCTGACCGCGAAGCGCAATTCCGAGGTGCGGCGCCCGTCAGAATCACGGTGTCCGGCGAACAGACTCCTGACGGTCCTCCCGTCATGTTCACCAATCCTGAAGGCATCAAATTCACCAAGCACTATCAGGATATCCCAAGTTTCCAGAATGAACTGGCCATCGCCTCTTTCGATTGCCTGTTCGAAATGGAAACACCGGCCTATGCCGCGCGCATCACAGCACCGCTATTGCTCATTCTGGCGTCTGAAGACACGGTCGCGCCGGTCGATGATGCGCGCAAGCTGTACGAAATGGTAACCTCCGACAAGGAACTCGTGGAGTATCCCGGCCAGCACTACGGCATTCTTGTGGAGCATTATCCCGAAATCATGGACCGTTGCATCAAATGGCTCGTCAAGAAGCTCGGTGTCGCTGGCTCGTCTAACTAAACCGTGCCATCGCAATAACGGCCCCTGCCAAGTGGCGGGGGCCGAACGCTATTCTCGAATAACGAGAAGCAGTGCGGCTGCGGAAGCCGCTTTCAAAGCTAGCATCGGGCGTTACCCGACTTGCGATCAAGTGTCTCGCAGCCCCAAACCACCGGCCATCATGGCGACAGCGGCCGCCGCTCTCCGCGCGGTTTCTTCTCTCTGCAAGTCCGCAGCCTTGTCCGGGAAACCCAGATAGCGAACGAGAGCATCGCCCAGCGTTGCTCCCAAGAGCAGGTCCGCAACAGAGTGCGGCGTGCCAGTGATCGATATCTGCTTGCGCCCGATCAGAAGTTCGAGGCGGCCCGCAACCAGATCTGTCATCACGTCATAGGCGTTCTCAAAAAAATCGTGGGTCACGTCTGGCAAGCTTCGAGCTTCCGCTATGGCAAGCCGCGCCAAGGCGATCCGTCGCGGTTCAAGAATGAAATGCGCGATAAAGGTCAAAGTGTCACACAAGATGCGACGGGGGTCATCGTCATCAGCGATCGGCGGCAGGTCAGGCACGCCGTCGCGAAAATTGACCACGGCGGTAAAAATTTCGCGCTTGTCGGGAAAAGCCTCATAAAGTGTGCGCTTCGACATGCCGGCGCACTGCGCAATGCGCACCATCGACGTGTTTTCGTATCCCAGTTCTATAAACAATGCTTCAGCGCAAGTGAGAATGCGTGCGCGACGCTCATGTGGCGTCAAAACAAGAGGGCGACCCGCGCGCGAAGCTGGGCTGTTGACTTTAGTGCATACCATCCCCAACAGAATGCCCATTTATGCCCCAAGACGCAACAATTTTTGTGCGTTTCGGCACGCTAGGCGATACCGCGCCGGCCCCATCGGCGCGGTCAAGAGTGGCCTTTGCCATGGCCTGCTGCCCTATCACCTCATCAAGGATGAATTGGAGAAGGGCACCATCGTGCGCCTGCATTTGGCTGAAGGGGGCGAAAGGCTCGTTCCACTCGGGCTGGTGATGGGCATATCCTCCCTGCGACCAACGCCTGTAGACGTGCTGGCCAACCTGATCCGCGACTCAGGGTGAGTGTTGCCTCCCCGCATCTGTTGCGCCTTACGCTTTCATGCAACCAGAAAGCTTCGGATTTCGCTCGCCACAGCCTCACTTGCGTCGATCATGGGAAGATGCCCCGCCTTTGGGACCGTTACGAAGCGGCTGTCTCGGATATCATGCGTCATTTGCTGCACGAGTGAAGGCGGCGTTGAAATATCCTCCGTTCCAGCCAGCAGAAGCACCGGCAGATCCAGTCGGTGGATCGATGCCGTCAGGTCAGCATCGCGCAACGCCGCGCAAGTGGCCATATAGCCTTCTTTCGGCGTCGCCTGAAGCATCCGCTTCCAGCCCTGCCAGGCCTCCGGCCACTCTTCAGCGAAGGATGGCGGGAACCAGCGGGCCAGGAAACTGTCGGCATGCGCCTCAAGCCCGTCTGCCTCGACAGTTTCAATGCGTGCAGCCCAGAGGTCGGCGTTGCCGATGCGGGGAGCGGTATCGAACAGCATGAGATACGAGACGCGCGCCGCATCTTTCAGCGCCGCATCCATGGCAATAAGGCCGCCGACAGAGACGCCGCAAAGTGCTGTTTTTTCCCAACCGAGCACGTCCAGCAACATCAGGAGATCGCCGGAGAGATCGTCAAGCCTGTAGGGAGCGACAACGTTTTGTGAGAGGCCATGGCCGCGTTGGTCAAAAAACAGCATCTCGAAATCATAGCGCAGGATCTGCTCGACCGTACCCCAGATGCGCATGTCTGAACCGAGCGAGTTCGTAAAGGCAATCCGAGGTTTGCCAGCGCGCCCACCGATCCGGTAATGCAGTGTGACGCCGGAAGAATAGAGAAATGGCATCATTGAACTCCCAGGTGACGCTCCAGCAGGTCGCCCTGCCCGGCCAGTTCCGCAGGAGTTCCGGCAAATACCAGCTTACCCTTGGACATGATGATCATTCGGTCGGCAACCCGGCTGAGGTTTTTCACATCTTTGTCGACCACAACGGTCGCGATCCCTTCGGATCGGATGATCCCCAGCGTCTTCCAGATTTCCTGTGCAACGAGCGGCGCAAGGCCTTCAGTTGCCTCATCGATGAGCAACAGATCAGGATTTGTCATCAGAGCGCGCCCGATGGTCAGCATCTGCTGCTCGCCGCCGGACAATTGATGACCGCCATGCCCACGCCGCTGTGCGAGCCTCGGAAACACGGAAAGGACCCGGTCTAACGTCCATTGGCGCTTGCCCGTGGGACCCGGCCGCGCTGCCATGACAAGATTTTCGATAACCGAAAGCGAGCCGAAAACGCCCCGCCCTTCAGGCACGATGGCAACGCCCGCCTGCGCGATATGCTCCGGCAATCGCCCACGGATGCTCTTGCCGTTGAGAGCGACCTCCCCCGCCACTTTCGGCAAGGCACCCACCAGCGACCGCAGGAAAGAGGTCTTGCCCATGCCGTTTCGCCCGAGAAGAGCGATCTGCTCGCCCGGGCTGATCTGCAGGTCAATCCCATGCAGCACCTGGCTTGCACCATAAAAGCCTTGAAGGCCCTCGACTGTCAGAAGTGTCATGCGGCGTCCTCCGTTTCTCCCAGATAGGCGGCGCGCACTCTGGCATCGCGGCGCACCTCTTCAACCGCACCGGATGCGATAACCTTCCCGTCCGCCATCACGGTCAGCCTGTCGGCGATGGCAAAAACGATATCCATGTCGTGCTCGACGAGAAGAATGCCCCGCCCGACAGCCAGTCCACGGATCACGTCTGCCATACGCTTGGCCTCGGAATGCCCCATACCGGCCAAAGGCTCATCGACAAGCAGCACTCTGGGCTTCGTCGCAAGCACCATCGCGACCTCCAGCTGCCGTTGTTCGCCATGGCTCATCTGGCGCGCAACAGTCGCGGCCCGGTCCGTCAGACCGGTTTCCTGCAGGGCAGCCAGTGCCGCTTCTTCCGTCTCCATCTCGACCAACGTGACGCGCCGCATCGCGAGCGTGTTGTGCCTTGCGCTTTGTGCGGCGAGGCGAACATTGTCGAGAACGGTGCGTTCATGAAAGATGGTCGTCTTCTGATAGGAGCGCCCGATACCGGCGCGGCAGCGGCGGTGGGGGGCCTCCCCTGTCACGTCCTTTCCCTCGAGAAGAACGCGTCCAGCGCTGACCGAAAGATCGCCCGACAACAGGTTGATCAGCGACGACTTGCCAGCCCCGTTGGGTCCGATAACGGCATGTATTTCATCTTGACGCAGGCTGAGTGAAACATCACAGACGGCGAGCAGGCCGCCGAAGCGTTTGCTCAATCCCTCAACAACGAGCAGATCTTTGGTCATTGCTTGCCTCCCACAACAATTGGCTGCGTCACAGGCTCTGCGCGACGAAACAAGCCCTGCGGCCACATCATGCGCAGAATGTCCTGAAGACCGCCCGGCAGGAACAGGACGAGCGCCACGATCACGCCTCCATAGACCAGCTTCCATTGCTCTCCCAGATAGACCTTCAGAATGTCCTCCAGCATGACCAGGCCGACGGCACCGAAGAGCGGGCCAGTCACCTTGCGGCTACCGCCGAGAACCACCATGACCAGTGCAACAGCCGACATGTGCCATCCCAGCATCTGCGGCGCGACAAAGCCGAACTGTGCGGTGGACATGTAACCGGCAAGCCCGGCCATGACTGCCGAGATGATGAAGGCGACGAGACGGACGGCAAACACCGGAATGCCGAGTGACATGGCCCGCCGCTCATTGTCACGGGCAGCCGTCAGCGAATCTCCAAAAGGGCTCGCAAGCAGATGAGTGATCAACGCCCAGGACAAGGCGCAGCAGACAAGCGCCACTATGTAGAAAGTGAGCGGGTTTTCCAGATCAATGGAAAGACCGCCCAGCGTCAGCAGCGGCTTTACATAAAGGAATATACCGTCCGAACCGCCGCCGATGGAGGTGTCATGAAACAGGAAAAACAACATTTCCCCGAAGGCCAGCGTGACCATAATAAAGTAGATCCCGCGCGTGCGCAGCGAAAGCGCACCGATGACAGCCGCCACAACGGCAACCACGACAAGCGCAATGAAAAGCGTCCAGACAAGGTTGGGCGCCTCATATTCCGGCGTTACCAGCACGAGCACATAGCCTGCCAGCCCGAAGAAGGCCGCATGACAGAGGCTGACCATGCCGCCGAAACCGACATTTAGGTTGAGCGACATTGCGAGGATGCCGAGCAGCATCACCTTGGCGGTAAACTGCAAATAATAGTCACCGACCATCAGCGGCAGAAACAGAGCTGCAGCAAACATCGCCGCCATCGGCGCGCTGTTTTTCGAAAATAAGGGCATCATGATCAGATCTCCCGCTTGCCCATGATGCCGGTGGGCCGCCAGAGCAGCACAAGAGCCATGAGCAGATAGATGAGGACGCCGGCAAATTCCGGCAGGAAGACTTTCCCGAAGGTGTCGATAAGGCCGATCAATAGCGCCCCGATGGCGGCACCGGGAACGGACCCCACGCCACCCAGCACGACCACCACGAAGGACAGGATCAGCATACTGTCACCCATGCCCGGAAAGACGGTAGAGACTGGCGCAATCACAGCACCGGCAAGCGCCGCCAGCGCGATGCCAACGGCAAACACCAGCCGGTTGACCTTGTCGAAGGGAATACCGAGCGCCCGCGTCATGTCCCGGTTTTCCGCCCCCGCGCGAACGATCATGCCGATCCGCGTGCGGTTGATGACGAAGAAGATCGCGGCGGCCACCACAAGGCAAAAGCCGATCAGGGCCAAACGGTAATGCGGATAGGATTGCATGTCCGTCACCTGAACTGCCCCGGATAGCCACTCCGGCAAGGCGACAGATTGCACATCGCGACCGAACAGGATCTGGCGCACCTTGTCCAGCACAAGGATGAGACCAAAGCTCAGGAGAACCTGTGAAAGATGGTCACGCCCATAGAGCCGCTTGATGAACAGGCTTTCCAGCACCATACCGACAAGAAAGCTGATTACGAAAGCCGCGACAATGCCGAGGAACAGATTGCCGGTCGTCATGGTGAACCACCAGGCCAGATAGGCACCCAGCATGTAGAATGCACCATGGGCGAGATTGATGACACCGAGAATGCCGAAAACCAGCGTCAGCCCGCTGGCAACCAGAAACAGCACAAGCCCGTATTGCACGGCATTTAAAAGCTGGATGGCGAAAGTCGCGATATCCATGATCGTCTCCGAACGTTCGGGAAAGCGGGGCAGTGAACTGCCCCGCGGCAAAAATCAGGTCATCTTGCATCCGCGAGCCGGGTCCTTGACCGCTTCGCCCGCCACCGACACCAGCACGTTCTTGCCCCCGCGCACTTCGCGCAGATAGATGTTCTGGATCGGGTTATGGGCCGCCGAAAAGCTCATCGGGCCGCGCGGACTGTTGAGCTTTGCGCCCTGCATTGCGGCGAACATCGCGTCGCGTGCGCCAGTGTCGCCCTTGGTGGCGGCAAGCCCCACATCCAGCAGCGCCCCCGCATCAAAGCCCTGCACCGCATAGATGTCGCCGGTCTGGCCGGTTTTCTTCGCAAAATCGTCTAGGAACGTCTTGTTTGCGGGATTATCGAGATTGTCGGCATAATGCAGCGTCGTGCGAATGCCCTCGGCTGCCGCCCCTTGCGCTGGCAATGTACCGTCGGTCAGGAACCCGGTTCCATAAAGCGGGATCTTGCCCTGCAAACCGGCGGCTGCGTAATCGGTCACGAACTTCACCGCGCCGCCACCGGCAAAAAAGGCGTAGACGGCATCCGGCTTCAGCTGTGCGATGCGCGTGATCAGCGCCTGGAATTCCACTTCCGGGAAGGGCAGCGTCAGTTCCTCCACCACCTTGCCGCCAGCACTGGTGAAACCCTCGGCAAAGCCCTTGGCCATCTGCATGCCCGCAGCATAGCGCCAGGTGATACTGACCACATTGCGATGGCCTGCATCAAACATGACCTTGCCCATGGGATGGGACACCTGCCAGCTGGAGAAGGAGGTGCGGAATATGTTGGCAGCGCAGAGCGGGCCGGTTGCTTCATCGGCACCTGCATTGGGGATGATGAGCGGAACACCCGTATCACGCGCCACCTTCACCATGGCCATCGCAACGCCGGAATGCACAGTGCCGACAACGAAATCCACCTTGTCGCGTCCCACCAGCCGGTTCATGTTGTCAGTGGCTGTTTCCGGCTTCGATTCATCGTCCAGACGAATGAATTCGACCGGCCTGCCGCCCAGCATGCCACCCTTTTGCTCGACATAAAGGCTGAAGCCGTTGTCGACGAATTGGCCGAGCTTGGCGAAGGTGCCACTTGATGGCAGCATCAGGCCGATCCTGATCGGCGTGGCCTGGGCAATGGCTGGCCTCGGCAGGCCGAAGGCAAGGCTTGCGGCACCGGCAGCGGATGCGGTCAACAGACTGCGGCGGCTGATTTCGAATTTGGGAACGCCCTTATCATGAATCATTTCTGCTCCTCCTCTTATGGGTTATCAACGGGGGTCTTCTCCTCAAGACACCCCGGCGGCATTGCTGATTGGCACTGTCAGTCCTGTTTTCTGAAGTCTTGACGTCTCGACCGCCGTTTCACGCCGGTCGCATCAGGTTTTAGCCACTATCCCCGCCGCCAACGGGCAACACCGTGCCCGTGAGATAGGAGGATTCGTCTGACGCCATGAACAGGATGGCATTCGCCTGCTCCTCCAGCGTCCCGTATCGCTTCATGAAACTGCTTTGCTTGGTCTGTGCCACCACATCGGCCATCCAGCGGCGTTCGTCCTCGCTCTGTTCATTCGCGTTGCGCGGGATTTTGCGCGGCGGCGCTTCCGTGCCACCGGGCGCGACCGCATTGACACGAATTCCGCGGGTGGCATTTTCCATGGCAAGCGCGACGGTCATCGCGTTGACGGCACCTTTCGCCGCCGAATAGGGCACGCGATTGATGCCACGCGTGGCAATCGACGACACGTTGACGATAACGCCCTGCTGAGCGGCAATCATGGATGGCAGCACAGCGCGGCAGCACCAGAGTGTCGGAAAGAGCGACCGGTTGATCTCGGCCATGATCTGTTCGGCCCCGAAGACTTCAAAGGGCTGCATCCAGATGGCGCCACCGACATTGTTGACCAGGATGTCGATGCGGCCCGCCTGCTCAAGAGCCGTGGCAATGGCGTGGCTCGCGCCTTCCCAGCTTTCCAGATCCGCCGTGATGGCATGGGCCAAGCCGCCCTGTGCCACGATCTCTGCCGCAACCTCGTTGACCAGTTCCGAGCGATCGATAATAGCGACCGTTGCCCCCTCAACTGCGGCACGCAGCGCAACCTCACGCCCGATACCCTGGGCGGCGCCAGTCACCGCCAATACTTTGCCGGTAAAGCGTTCGCGGCTCATTGCACTGCCTCCGCAGGATTGAACTTCTCGTAGTGGAAGACAGCGGGCGTTACCCCGATGGTGCTGAAGTGCCTGCGTACCGCTTCCACCATTGGCGGCGGGCCGCAGAGATAGACGTCGCATTCACCACCATTGAGATCGGCGGCCCCGAAATGGTCGGTGACGAAGCCCTTGAGCGGGGCCTGGCTTTCCGGATCGGAAATGCAGACATCATAGGTGAAACTCGGGAGCTTGGCCCGCAGCGCTTCCAGGCGTGGCACCTCGACCAGATCCACATCGCGCGTGACGCCATAGATCAGCCGGACGGCTTGCGGCTGCTCGTTACGCTCTGAAAGATGTTCGAGCATGGCAAGGAACGGTGCAAGCCCGGTTCCACCTGCCAGAAACAGCGAAGGACGCCGCAGTTCACGCAGGTAGAAAGCACCTGATGGCCCCTTCAACGTCAGCCTATCGCCGGGTTTCGCCTTCGTGGAGAGATAGGTGGACATCAGCCCGCCTGGAATGTTGCGCACCAGAAAGTCGACGCGACCGTCATTGACCATGGACGAGAAGGAATAGGCGCGACGTGCATCAGAACCCGGCACCGAGACCTGCACATATTGGCCGGGCAGGAAGCCCAGCGCATCAGGATCATCCAGCGCGAGCGAAAAGCCGAGGGTCGTTTGAGACAGCGGGCGCACTTCGATGAGGCTTGCACCATATTCCGCCGGACCGCTCTTGCACATGGCAGAGGTGGCTGGCACCGAGACGACGCAATCGCTGCTGGGGCGCATCTGGCAGCTTAGGGCAAAGCCCTGACCACGCTCATCATCCGACAGCGCATCCTCGATGTAATCACCAAGCTCGAAGGAACCGGCCTCCACCTTGCACTTGCACGTGCCGCAAACACCATCGCGACAGTCCATCGGAATGTTCAAACGGGCGCGGTAGGCGGCATCCACCAGAACCTCGTTTGCGCCGCATTCGATGAAACGGGTGACACCGTCCTCGAAGTTCAAAGCCACTCTCGGCATGATCTGTTCCTCCGCTCAGACGTGGTAGATGTCGATGACGTGGTGGATGTAATCGTTGACGAGAACGATTTTCTTGGATGCGATCAGCATCTGGCCACCAGATACGTCGAGCGTGTAGAAATTCGTCCCGTAGTGGGTGTCGGTGGTCTTGTAGCGGAAGTTCTGCGTCATCCAGTTGAAGCGGATCTCGAGCTTTTCCGGCGTCTGCGACAGGATCTCGACATTGGAAATGTGGTGCAGCGTGCGCGGCTCCGGCAGGCTGGTGGCGCTGGATCTGTCGGTGCGGATGCGGAAGATGCGATCTTCCAGCCCCTGCTTGCTCGGATAGTACATCAGCGAGATTTCGGTCTGCGGATTTTCTGTCAACCGGTCGTCATCATCCCAGGCCGGCATCCAGAAATCGACATGCGGCGCATAGAGCGCAAGCCAGCTGTCCCAGTCACGGTCGTCGAGATAACGCGCCTCGCGATACAGGAAATCTTCCACCTCTTGGCGGGATATCGTCATTGTTCCTCCTCAGGCTGCACCAAGGCAGCCTTTCCCGTTGAGGCGGGCAGCGCCCTCCCGGCCCGCCCGCACCTCATCATGTCTTGAATTGCCTATGCGATGCTCAGAGTGTCGGGTCGCGCCCGATCGCCTTTTGCAGCGCCTGTTTCCAATAGCTGTGCTGAACGACGAATAAGCCTTCATCCTCGGTCTTTACGCCAGAAAGCAGCGGCTGCAGCCCGATGGCGGCAGCGCCCTCATCCGGGCCTTCGATCCAGTGCGCGGCACCACGGCTCAGGTCGTTCCATTCCGCATGGCGCGCCTGATAGCCGATCTGGCAGGAGCGGAATTCCTCCAGATCATCGGGTGTCGCCATGCCGCTGGCATTGAAGAAATCCTCATACTGACGAATGCGGCGTGCGCGTGCCTCAGCGCTCTCGCCCTTCGGTGCAATGCAGTAGATTGTCACCTCGGTTTTATCCACGGCAATCGGCCGGTACATACGGATCTGCGAGGAGAACTGGTCCATCAGGTAGACATTGGGGTAAAGGCAGAGATTGCGTGAACGGTCGATCATCCAGTCAGCCCAGGCCTGACCGAACTGATCCGTCAGTGCTCCGCGCTTTTCCGCCAGCGGCCGGTCTTCCGGGTTTGCCCAGCGGGTCCAGAGCAACAGATGTCCGTGCTCAAAGGAATAGAAACCGCCGCCCTGCTTGGCCCAGCCACCGGCATCCATGGCGCGGGTCACATCCTGGCCATTGGCCGCGGCAATCGCTTCCTTGCGGTGTTGCGTGGTCGCAGCATAGTTCCAGTGCACGGAGGAAACGTGATAGCCATCGGCACCGTTTTCCGTCTGCAGTTTCCAGTTGCCGTCATAGACATAGGTTGAGCTGCCGCGCAGGATTTCCAATCCATCGGGCGACTGGTCCACCACCATGTCGATGATCTTGCGCGCCTCGCCCAGATGGTCTTCCAGCGACAGCACGTCGGCGTTGAGGCTGCCGAACAGAAAACCGCGATAGCTTTCAAACCGGGCGACCTTGGTCAGATCGTGCGAACCGTTCTTGTTGAACTGCTCGGGATAACCAGCGCCATTCGGATCCTTGGCCTTCAGCAGCTTGCCCGCATTGGAGAAGGACCAGCCGTGGAAGGGGCAGGTATAGGTGGACTTGTTGCCACGCTTGTGGCGGCAAACCATCGCGCCGCGATGGGAGCAGGCATTGAGGAAACAGTGCATCTCGCCGTTCTTGTCGCGTGAGATGACAATTGGCTGACGCCCGATATAGCCGGTGAGGTAATCATTCGGGTTGGGGATCTGGCTCTCATGCGCCAGATAGACCCAGTTGCCCTCCCAGATATGCTTCATCTCCAGCTCGAAGAGTTCCGGATCGGTGAAGATATCGCGGCGGCAGCGATAGGTACCGGTCTCAGCATCATCGACCACGGCTGCTTCAAGCTTGTTCTCGATGTAGGGATCGACTGTCACGTCAAGCATGCTTTTCTCCTCCTAAACGGGGTGCGGCAAAGCCCCCACCCCTTCCAGTGACCAGACAGACAGGACGCTTACGCAGCCTGCGCCCGTTCGCGATCAACGATGGTGCCGACGACACCTTCGACGGCGGGCATCAGCACGAAGTCGAATTCAATCGTGGCGAATGGCTCCTGAACCTGGTTGTCGGCCATCGCCTTGGGATCGCTTACCCGCTCAACCGGCGGGATCAGATCGTCACGCGTGCCGAAGGCGAAATCGTCGAACAGATAGGGGTCGCCCTCGATGTTGATCTGTGTCGTGAGGTGACGGTGACCGGGCGCTTCCACGAAGAAGTGGATGTGGGCCGGCCGGTTGCCGTGGCGCCCGATGGCGAACAGCAGCTTTTCGGTGTTGCCGCCCGGAGGCGTCGAATAACCGCTTGGCATGATGGAGCGGAAGCGATATCGTCCCTCGTCATCAGTGACGATCCGGCGGCGCAGGTTGTATGGTGCCTGCTGTGGATCGAAGTGCGAATAGTTGCCACGCGTGTCGGCGTGCCAGACATCGACCACGGCACCGGCCACCGGCTTACCGTTCTGGTCGCGCACCTGACCGTTCATGAACAGGACTTCGCCCTTGTCCGAACCGTCGTCGAGACGCGCAAAGTGCTGACACAGAGGCGCACCGGCGATATAGAGCGGGCCTTCGATGGTGCGGGGCGTGCCGCCCGCCAGACCGGCGCGACGCTCTTCCTCGTCCAGACGCAAGTCGAGGAAATGTTCAAGACCGATGCCGGGCGCAATCAGGCCAAGTTCGTTGCTGCGACCGGCTGCTCCGATATAGGCGACCGCGCTCCACACCTCGTTCATGCTGATATCCAGATCATCGATTGCCTGGAAGAGATCCGCCAACAGGCGGTTCATGATTTCCTTCAAACGGCCATCGCCGCCTTCCTCGTCAATTCCGCTTGCCCGTCGTGCGAGCGCCGCGATGACTTCCCTTTCGATTAGACCCTTTGCCATGACATCCTCCTTTGGCATGTGCGACCTCGGGAGGTCGCGATTGATGGGTTAGAAAACCGTCCCTCCCGAACGGTTCACGTATTTCAGCTGTCGTCGTCGCGGATTGACGAGGGATGCCTGCACAGCGGCGTCACCTTGATTTCCATGAACGGAAAAAGCGGCAGATTGAACAGGATGTCATGCAAGGCCTGCGGGCTTGCGACATCGAAAATACTCACATTGGCAAAGCGACCGGCAATGCGCCACAGGTGCCGCCACTCACCCGACCGCTGCAGTTCATGCGCCTGCGCTTTTTCGTTTGCCTTCAGGCGTGCGACTTCGTCTGCAGGAATGTCGTGCGGAATATTGACGGTCATTTCGACATGAAAAAGCATGATTTACCCCACCACACGTAAGGAATTGGCCGGTTTGCCATCGCGCCGGAACCGTGCGACAGCGGCTTCATTGAGATCGATCCCGAGACCGGGGCCTGTCGGCAGCTTCAGTTCGAAATCAGAGTAGTTCAGCGGTTCCTGCAGAATCTCTTCCGTCAGCAGCAGGGGTCCAAAAAACTCCGTTCCCCAGTGCAGATCCTTCACGCCAGCCATGAGCTGGGCCGCAGCAATCGTGCCGATGGGGCCTTCGAGCATGGTCCCGCCATAGATGCCGATACCCGCCGTCTCGGCAATGGCAACCACCTTGGCTGCAGCAAAGAGGCCACCAGCCTGTTCGATCTTGATGGAGAACACGTCACCCGCGCGCGCCGTGGCCGCTTCCAGCGCAGTTTCAGGGCCGACAAGCACCTCATCAGCCATGATGGCGATCGAAGATGTGCGCGTCAGCCTCGCGAGCGGTGCGATGCAAGCCACCGGCTGTTCGACCAGCACGCAGCCCGCATCAGCTAGGGCATCAATGCCCAAGCGAGCTTCGCGTTCGCGCCAGGCCATGTTCACATCCACGCGGATGGAAGCATGATCGGGCAGCGCTTTGCGGATTTCCGCCACATGGCGAACATCATCGGCAAGTGCGCGACGACCGATCTTCAGCTTGAAATCCTTGTGGCGGCGCAGATCCAGCATGGTCTGCGCCTCATCGATATCCTTGGACGTATCGCCCGACGCAAGGGTCCAGGCAACCGGCAGACTGTCACGGCGACGACCCCCGAGAAGTTCCGATAGCGGCAGGCCCAAACGACGCCCATGGCAATCCAGCAACGCGGTTTCTACTGCACATTTGGCGAAATGATTGCCCTTCACCGCAAGCGCGACGCGGTCCATCAACAACTGGATGCGCGCTGCATCCTGACCGATCAGAAGCGGCGCCACATAGGTATCAATGGTCAGCTTCATACCTTCGGGGCTTTCGGGACCATAGGCCAAACCGCCAATCGTGGTGCCTTCGCCAAAACCCTCAAAGCCGTCGGCGCAACGAACCCGCACGATCATCATGCTCTGGCCACTCATGGTCACCATCGACAGACGGTGCGGCCTGATGGTAGGCAAATCGAGTATAATCGTTTCGATCTCGACAATGCGACTTTCTACAGACACCACGTTTCCTCCCTGTGTGTTAGGGAAACTAGCGCTCTGCAGGGTGTCCGTCCAAAACTATAAAAGTGGCATTCGATACTCAAAAGGTATGAAGATGGAACTGAGACAGCTACGATACTTCATTGCGGTTGCACGCGAGAGAAACTTTTCCCGTGCTGCGGAAATCCTGCATATTGCCCAGCCGCCCCTTAGTCGGCAGATCCAGCAGTTGGAGGAAGAACTTGGCGTTCTTCTCATCGACCGCAGCCATCGTCCCCTGACGCTGACTGAGGCCGGGCGTTTCTTCTACCAGCAAGCCGGGCAAATCATCGCCAGAACAGAACATGTTCGTGAACAGACAAGGCGCATCGGCCTTTCGCAGCGGGAGCGATATATTATTGGCTGCGTTGGCTCGACGCTCTATGGCGGAATGCCGGACCTCGTCCGCCGGATGCGCATACGCTGGCCAAATCTTGACTTCGAAATCCGCGAAATGGCCTCAACCGAGCAGGTCACCGCGCTAAAGGAACACCGGATCGACCTCGGCTTCGGCCGGGTGCGCTTCAACGACCGGGAAGTAGAAAGACTGACATTGCGCGAAGAACGACTGGTTGTGGCCCTGCCCAAGGGGCACCCGAAGTCCTTCTCCCATGAACCGATTGCACTGACCGAATTGCAAAACGAGCCGCTGGTTGTCTATCCCTCGCAACCCCGACCCAGCTTTGCCGACGAGGTTCTCAACATGCTGGAGGAAGTGGGCGTCTCCCCATCACATCTCGATGAGGTGCGCGAAATCCAAACGGCGCTCGGTATCGTCGCGGCGGGTGTCAGCCTCTGCATCATTCCGGCGGCTTCGCAGCGGCAGCGACCGGACGATGTCTGCTACCGAATGATCAAGGACGAGAATGCGACCTCTCCCATCATCATGAGCTACCGGCGCGAAGATGCGGGCAACCGGATTGATGAAATCAAACAGATCATCCGCGAAATGTATGCCTCCAATCCCATCTGGCTGCAGCTCTCAAACGTGAAGATGGATGCCGGCCTCGAGCTACCAACCGAGGAACTTTGACATAAGCAACCGGCCATCCAGCAGTCTGCCACAGCGCTAGCGCTTTGGGGCCAAAGCACGAAGCATCACAGTTTATATGCGTGACGCATAGACATTAGAGTGATTTCATGTTTATATGCGCCATGCATGCATTTTTGCAGGCTCACTCAAAAATGGACGGTGAACAATGACCCTGCTTTCCCCAACCGCTGCAGCGGCCAAGCTCCTGAATTCCCAAAAAGCACATCATTTCACTCTCACCGCGGGTCGGGCCATTTCCCTCGCAGGTGTCGTTCTTCCGCTGCTCCTCATCGGGCTCTTGAAGTTTACTCAGGTCGAGGTAGAGGCGCTGAAGCCGCTGATCAGCGGCACGCCATGGCTGGCCTGGCTCTATCAGGTTTTCGGTTTTGCCGGGACCAGCTACTTGCTCGGCGTCGTGGAAATGATCACAGCCGTCCTGTTCATTGCGTCTCTCTGGTCGGTCAGTGCCGGGATCGTCGCTGGAGCGCTAGGCGCTCTCATATTTCTGACAACCGTTTCGACCCTATTCGCGCTCCCGATCTGGGATGCCTCTTCAGGCGGCTTTCCGTTCCTGAACTTCATCGGAACATTCCTGATCAAGGATGTCGCCTTGCTGGGTGTCAGCCTTGCGATCCTGGGAGAGAGCCTCCTCAAGAACGTCACCGCTGGCCACTGAGATCGTCGGGCGCTCGACCAAACCGATTTACAGAATCCAATTCGGCACCGAAAACCAGAAGAGGACCCACCATGCACTATTCAGAATACAAGCACACCGATCCCGCACTCCTTCGCGCCTTGGTCGAAACATTTCCATTTGCTGCCATATCCATTAACGGACCAGAAGGGCCGCGTATTGCCCATGCGCCATTGACCTTCCGGCCTAGAAACGCACCAGCAGGCGCACTTGAATTCCATTTGGCCAAGGCAAATCCGATTTCAAGCGACATGACGGTGGGCGTGCCCGTCACCATTCTGGTTCAGGGACCCGGGGCGGCAATATCGCCCAGTTGGTTCACGTCGAGCTTTCCTGATCCAGATTCGGATCGCAGCAGAACGGCCCCGACCTATAATTACATCAGCCTGATCATGCATGGGCGGCTTGCATTCATGGACGATGTTGCCCTGCAGCGCCAGATCAAAGACCTTGTGAATGCCAGCGAACCGCAGGGCGGATGGCAAACGGAGGAACTGGCTGCCGATCTCTGGCAGGGCTGGCGAAAGCTGATCCAGGGATATCGGCTTGAAATCACCAGCTTCGATTTGACCGCAAAGCTTTCACATGGCGACGTACCGGAAGACAGGCGCGGTGTCGTCGAAGGATTGCTTCAGCGTGGCGTGCTGGCAGACGAAAACATGGCGCATCTTGTTGGCGGCCATGATGGCACGTCAGCCTCTCTCCAATCGCTGATCCGCTCCTTGAAGCACTGACGCTCGAAGCCTGCGAAATCCATGCTGCATTCTCATGCCCTGTCATGCCTCATTTTTTGCCTGGAGGCTGCAAACGACAGGACAGTTCGGGCAGGAACTCAAATCGCAAAGCCTGCAAACTGAATAGGCATGATCGAGGTCTTCAACAAAGTTGGTGAGCAGTTTTTCCGTCAGCAGGCGATAGGTCTCTTTCTCAACTGACGTAAGAACATCCAAGGCGCCTGCGATGCGTTTAAAGCGTGAGGACAAGATAGCATCGCAGCGCGTGTCTCCGGCTTCCGTCAAGTGAAGGGCGACCGCCCTGCGATCGCTTGCGCTCGGCTGCCTCATGAAAAGGCCATCGGCCACGAGCCGATCCACCAACCGCACCGTGGCGGAATGAGAAAGGCCAAGCGCGCGCCGCATTTGCTCAATGGGCATGCCCGGTTCGTGCCGCAACAGCGTTATGGCCGCCGCAGCCTGACCCTTCTCCGGAGCCTGGTTTTCTGTTTCGCGCAACACCGCATCCGCCAAACCCAGAACCAGTGCGCCGATTACGTTTTCTGTCTTTTTCTCAGTCATGACGAATTAATATATGCGCCACGCATAGACATCAAGCGGAATTAATGTATGCTTCATGCATATAAATAGAAACGATAATAAAAATGACCCGGACAATCACATCCGCCGCCGACCGCGCCATCCTTGGCGTTGATCGCATCATCCCCGCCGGCACAATCACAAAAATCGGTCGCGGCGTTGCCCTTGCAGGCGTGGTCCTTCCGCTCCTGCTGATAGGCGTCCTTAAATACACGCAGATCGAGGTCGATGCCCTCAAACCCCTCATAACAAACACACCGTGGCTATCGTGGCTCTATCCAGTATTTGGCGAGGTGGGCGCAACCGCTCTGCTCGGTACTGCAGAGATTTTCACAGCCATCCTGCTGATCGCCTCCATCTGGTCGGCACGCGCTGGCGTCCTTGGTGGCGCAATCGGCTCGATGACGTTTCTGACCACGGTCTCGGTCATGTTCGCACTGCCGATCTGGTACGCGGACCTTGGTGGCTTCCCCTGGATCAATCCGGTCGGCCAGTTTCTGCTAAAAGACGTCTCGTTGCTCGGCGTCAGTATTTTCATTCTCGGCGAAAGCATCGCGCGCGTCAGAGCTCAGACATCGCTGACCTGAGACCGCATCGAAAACAGGGCAGCATCCTCAGGTCACCAACCGCTGCGCCCTTTACAGAACCTTGTCGCTTATCGCAGCCCCTATACTGGATCGATGATGACATATCTCGACGGCATTTCCATTCCCACTCTGGCGGCGCTCCTGATAGCGGGAGCGTTCGCACTTGGGGTCGCCATTCAGCATGGTACCACCTGCGCCGTTCGTGCCATGTCCGAACTCATAAGGGATCGAAGGGCAGACGGCTTGCTCGGTTTTTTCGAATGTGGGCTGTGGGCATTGCTTGTCGCATGGCTATTGACACCAGACATAGCTGTTCCGCAGTGGGGGCCTTTGGGGTCTCTCGGCCTCGGGGCCGTTCTGTTCGGGGCTGGGGCCACCATCAACGGCGGCTGCGCCTTCGGCTCCATTGCACGCCTTGGCGAAGGCAGGTCCGAGTTTCTGCTGACTGGAGCGGGGGCGTACATTGCCTTTCGCCTTCTTGACGCGATGGGAGCCGGCGCCATCGCGGCACCGGAACAAACCCCTCTTCCCGAACATGCCCTGCTTATCGTCGCGCTCGGTCTGCCCGGCTTCATCCTGCTGCGCTTTGCGCTGTGGAGACGGCCGCTGCGCGTCATTCTCAAGCTGTCATTTTTGATGGGCGTGATCGGATTGGTCGGCGCTTTTGTCGGAGCCCTCCACCAGCCATGGCCGTGGATGCCTGCATTGAGATATATCGGAACCTCGGATTGGCTGACGGCCATCGGCCTCACAGGACTGATTGCGGGAAGCATCGCGAGCGGAATATTCCAGGGACGGTTCCGGCTTGGAGTGCCGGGGCTCGCTGCGCTCCGCGACAGATTTACAGGAGGTTTGCTGATGGGAGCGGGCAGCACCTTGATACCCGGAGGCAATGACAGTCTGGTCCTGCAGGGAATACCGTCAGGTAGCCCATCGGCTTTTCTCGCTTATGCAATTCTTCTGGCCACGATCATAGCGATGTTGAAGCTCTTGCCACGCTTCAACGTCCACTAAGCGACCTCTACGGTTTACGGGACTGACGCGTTACGATCTGGCCGTATCGATGCCGGTTCCGTCGATCAGACCACGGGAGATTATCTGCCCAATCAGTTCATCCAGATTGGCGCCAGGCACATTCTGCGCCATCGCTTCAAGCCTGCCATCGATGATCAGCGTCGCCAATCCATGCATCAGGGACCAGCGCGTGCTTGCGACAACCAGCGTTTCGAAATCGCTCCTGTCTGTCGCTTTACCGGAAGCTTCACTCGAAAGAAGTGCGAATGCCGCAGGACCCGCAACGGATAAGGAGGGCGACGACCAGTTCAGGCGCTCTGAGCGGAACATCAGTAGAAAGACACCTGGATGTGCCCTGGCAAAGCGGATGTAACCGCGTCCCAGCGCCGTGGCGTAAACAGGGGAATCGGCCTGAGCGGCAGCCTCTTCCACCTCGGCCAGGACAGTCTCGCGCAATCGCACGAAGCCTGAAGCAGCCAACTCCGTCAACAGACCGGAGAGATCGCCGAAGTGATGGGCAGGAGCGCCGTGCGAAACGCCCGCCTCGCGTGCCGCCGCCCGCAAGGTCAGCCCGGCAATACCGTCGCGGTCGAGGATTGTTTCCGCCGCCTCCAGCAAAGCCTGGTGCAGCGATCCGTGATGATAAGGTTTCATGCCTAATCTTTACACTGACTAGATTGCGCTTGACCAGAGAAAATGATCCTGACATTGATTTAGACAGCGTCTAAATAAGGACATTTCAATGCCACTGAGCCCCCTTTCGGGTGGTGCCAGACGGCCAGGAGGACTGCGATGGAGAAGGTCTATGTATCGATCACCGGCCTCCAGCTGAAAGGCAGGCGCCATTTTTTCCGTTTCTGGTGGCATGCGATCAGGTCAATGGCTCAAGCCAAGCAGGCCGAGGGCAACATCGCCACAGATGCGCGCCTCATCAATGGCGTGCATCACACAAGAACCGTGTGGAAGGATGAGGGCGCAATGCGTCGATATCTGATCGCTGGCGCGCACCTGAAAGCGATGAAGGCCTTCGGCTCTATCGCGACAGGCAAGACACTCGGCTTCTACTGCGACAGCATTCCCGATTGGGACGAGGTGCACCGGGCATGGCAATCACGCGGCAGGCAAGTCGGATGATCAAAGACGCCCGCGATATCCCACCGGCCCAGATCCTACATGCCTTTGCCGAGAAAGAAAACGCGTTACAGAGTTTTCCACCCCGAGTGCGCTTCGCATCGCAGTCATTGGTGTTGGCGGAATCGGAAGCACATTCGCATTTCATCTGGCCCGTGCCGGCGGGCATGAGGTCACCGTCATCGCAAGGCCGGGTTCCGCCCGCCTTGGGCGATTGTTGACCGACACCGGAATCATCAGCATCACGGGTGAGCATGCGGCTGTCGGCGTCACCGACGCGTTGGACGAAGCTGTGCCGCTATGATCTTGTGGTCGTCACATTGCTCGCACATCAGGTGGATGCCGTGCTGCTTGCGCTGAAAAGACGTGCAGTCAGATACATCCTGTTCATGTTCAACAACTTTGACCCCGAGCGACTGCGCGACACCATCGGCATTGAGCGCAGGGCGATGGCACCGGCTTCATTATAAGTGTCGCCGCTGAACCAGGCTTAAAGTGCAGAGACGAGGCTCCATCCCGCAGGTGGAGCCTCATCAGACATCAGTAATTGGCGCTATAGACCAGCGGAACCCAATCATAGTTCGTCTCGTCCCGCCTGATATGGCCGATGCCCGGAAAGGCGTGATGGGCGCCTGCAACCAGATATTTTTGATCGGCTGCCTCGGCGAAAGCAACAGCGCGTGTGGCGGCAGCCGTCGTCTGGTCCACGTCAAAATCGACCGTGACCTCCGGATGGTCATATTGCAGCACGTCGCCATGCGCGATATCGCCCCAGAACACGATCTTTTTTCCCTGGCTTTCGACGATGATGCCACTGTGTCCGGGCGTATGGCCAGCGCGCAGCACCGAGCCAAAACCGGGCAAAGGCGCGGCATTGTCCTCAAAGGTTTCGAACTTTTTCGCATCGACATACGGGCTGACGCATTGCTCGGCCTGCGTAATCTGGGGACCCAGAACCTTGTCAGCCTTGGCTTTGGCATCCGCTTTCAACCAGAACTCGGCTTCGCGATGGTTGACATGCAGGATCGCGTTTTTAAACACGCGCTTGCCATTGGCAACGAGACCGCCGGAATGGTCAGCATGGATGTGCGTGAGGATGACGTCATCGATCTGGTCCGCTTTGTAACCCGCAGCCTCGATATTGGAAACGAGTTTGCCAAGCGCCGGTCCCATCAGATCGCCCGTACCGGCGTCGATGAGAACAAGCTTCTCGCCGGTATTGACCAGAAAGGCGTTGACCGAAATTTCCGAACCCGCCTGAAAATGATCGACAAGATAGGTTTCTGCGTCACCTTCGGTGATGCCCTTGTATATTTTCGACATTGGCAGTTTCACCGTGCCATCGGATACCGCGGTGATTTCATAGTTACCGAGTTTCATGCGGTAGAAGCTGGCCGCTTGCTTGCCAACCACGGGCGCCTTCGCAAAGGCGGCGGCGGGCAAGGTTGTCATGGCACTTGCAGCAAGGGCAGCGCCTGCTGTGCTGATAAGTAGGGAACGACGGGTTTGCATGGGAAACTCCTGGGCACTCGGCGGCCCGTTGACGACAAGGTCTTGGAACTGACCTTTTTAGCACGTATGCATGGACGCATTAGTAATAAAATCGATGCGGCTCATGACAACTATCGATCATTTCAATTTGCGATCTTTCGATCTCAATCTTCTGGTTGCTTTCGACGCCCTCATGGCGGAAGGAAACGTCACCAAGGCGGCTCGACGGCTGAAGATTCAGCAACCTGCGATGAGCCATTCCCTTTCAACGCTTCGGGTCCTCTTGCAGGACGAATTGTTTATTCGCGTAGGACAGGTGATGCAGCCGACAGCGCGGGCGCGCAGCCTGGCAGCCCCTGTCCGCCATGCTCTCCGTCAGGCGCAGATGGCGCTGACCGGCAACTTCGGGTTTGATCCGGCAACGGAAGAACGAACGTTCCGCATCGCCATGTCTCCCGAAATCGAGCTGTTGCTGATCCCCGAACTAACGATGCGCCTGCGCCGCGACGCACCCGGCATCAAGGTTTTGGCCAGAGTGTTCCCATACGAGGCAATGGAACCTTCACTGGAAGATGGCAGCATCGATATCGCGGTCGGCTGCACATACACAAAGACGAGCCGCCGATCCTTCGAGACATTGTACGAGCCGGAAATGGCATGCTGCTACAATCCAGCTCTGCTGCCTTTGTCGAACCCGGTGGAACTCTCGAACTATCTTTCCGCTGACCATGCGACGATCTCCCAGAACGAGACATTGCAGGGCTGCATCAAGGATGCGCTGGAATTGGCAGGCGTTGAGTTGAACGTGATAGCCGCAGCACCCGGCTATATGTCGGTTCTATCGGCGGCGCAGATCGCACCTGTCATTGCCACGGTGCCGAGCCGCATCGCTGATCGTTACGCGGCACTTCTCGGCCTCAAGGTCAGCCCGTTACCCGTCAGCCTTTCCTTTCCGCCCGTGAAAATGGTCTGGGCGAGCCACGCCGACGATGACGCTGCGAACGCCTGGCTGCGGCATATCATTCGCGACATCCTTGGTACGACGGGGGTCGGCAGCTAAAACTTAGATGCCCCTGACGCCGGTTCAACGCGCTATCAAATGATCGCGTTTTGAGAAGAAAGGTTCTTCCTGACATTGCAAGCTGAAACCGAAGCTGATGAAGCTCTCAAAGCGGCGGCAATACCAGCTGCCTGACCGGTGACGAATGCTGTACCCATGACTCTTAGAGAGCCATAAGCGGCGGTATCTGCGCCGACAACTCTGCCTGCAAGAAAGAGATTATCCGCGCCAGACACCTCGATTGCGCCCATTGGTATATCGGCAAAGCCCTCGCCACCGAGATCGATGAAGCGCGCCCGTCCAGGCGCTTCGTGAACCTCAATCGGCCAAGCGGCACGACCAATGCCATCTTCGCGCCGCTCACCTGTTTCAAGCGCTCGACCGGTCATATCCTGGCGCGAACGTGGGCGACGTGTTTCACGAATACCAATTTGCGGTCCCGTAGCTGCTATGAATGCATTTTCGAAGCCCGGCATCTGTCGCAGCAATTGCAGGTTCCTCCAGGCTTCCAGACGCGCCTGGCGCTCAGCCGCGCCTAGACTGGCACCGCTTAGACCGTCGGTCTCAAGATCGATCGTCATCCACCAATAATCGTTCGAGATTGGCAGCCGCAGCATCACACCGCCGTCCAAACGGTGGATTGGGCTAACGGAGCTGGCATTGTGCTGCGCAATCAGTTGCGCCATTCGTACACGGTCAAACGGCACGCCGGCCGCAACCCCACCAATGCGAACCGGCATCGAGGCCGGCTGGACGTGGTCGCCGGAAAGGCTATCGGTCGTCATCTCCAGCCCTGCCAAGGACGCTATCGTCGCCTCGCCGCTGGCGTCGACAAATGCTTCCGCGTTAATGTCATAGCTACCCGCATGATCGGTTACCGTAATGGCGGCAATGCCGTTCGATTGTCGAGCCAGAGCGGTGACGCGACTGTGCAGCAGGACATCCAGACCAGAAACATCGGTCATCAGGTCGAAGGCAAATTTGACCGCCTCTGGATCCAGCATGACGATCCAGTTGCCGCTGCTCGATTTGATGGGCGCAACATTCTGGCCAATTTTTTTAAGACTATCCAGCAACTCGCTGCCGATACCGCCTACCGCAAAAACAGGATTGGAGCCTTTGACAAAGAACCCGCAATAGGCAAGCACAAGCGAGTGAGCAGCCGCGCCACCTAGGAAACCGTAGCGTTCTATCAGCGCGACTTTCGCACCCAGCCGGGCAGCGGCCACCGCCGCACTCATGCCAGCCGCACCACCTCCGACGACCACGACATCGTATCGACCACCACGCGTGTTACACATCCGATGGCTCTCCTTCGATGACGCCCATCGCCTTTGCGAGCGCAAAGAGCTGTGCCTTGGCCATTTCTTCTCCGGTCTGGATATCGAGGCCTCGCTGCCTCGCCAACATCAGCAGAGGTGTGATTTTTGGACTTGTCACGACATCTGCCACCAGCCCGTGCGATGGCATCAATGATAGGATGCTATCCGGCACCGGCAGAGGATCGTCCGCCTGCATGCCGGAAGACGAAGCGTTGATGACGAGATCAAAAGCACGCTGGGGTATCGTCCCGCCAGATATCATGACGGATGGGAAAGCTGTGGCCAGCCGAGTGGAAAGATTGGCGGCGCAGTCTTCGTGGCGATCGGAAATAACCAGATGCGAAGCGCCAGCGGCAGCCAGCGCATAACCAATGGCGCTACCCGCAGCCCCTGCCCCGACCAGTAATATGGCTTTGCCTGCTGGTTCAAAACCATGCGCTTCAGAGGCCTTCAGAAACCCCAGCCCATCGGTCATGTCGCCGTAAAGCTGGCCGTCGGCATGTCGTCTCACCACATTTGCGGCGTCCAGAAATTGCGCTGTTGGGCTGAGGTCATCGACAAGGCCTGCCACTGCCCGCTTGTGGGGAATGGTAACAACGAAACCATCAAGATTCTGCCAGCCACGCACAGTTGAGACAAAATCTGCCACACTGTCGGGAACTAGATCAATGGCGATCATTGCCCTCTGCGCTCGCGCATCGGCAAAGTAGCGGTTGAAATTATCCGGTGACTTCACTTGGGCGATAGGTGATCCGATAATTGCCACCAGGCGTGTTTCGCTACCAATCATAACTATCTCTCCCCGTTTCGCAAAAAGGATAGGAAGCAAAGACTATTGACGCCAATATAAATTTCGGCCGATGACATAACCCGAATTTATAGGATGGAGGCGATCGCACGGATGGACAATCCCAAGCTCAAAGAGCGGCAGATCGAGATTTTTCGGACGATCATGGCCACCAATTCGCTCACGGCAGCGGCCCGCCATCTCGGCGTGTCCCAGCCCAGCCTGTCAACCGCCATCAAGCGGCTGGAAGATCAGCTTGGCATCGCATTGTTTGCCCGTATTTCCGGCAGGCTTGTGCCGACGCGCGAGGCGGATCTCATTCTTGCCGAAGTCGAACGTGTTCACCAGCAATCAATGATGCTGTCGGATGTGATCTACTCGATCGCCCGAGGTGACAGCTCGATTTTTCGCTTCGGTTCGACGCCAAGCCTTGGTATGCGGCTGATCCCCAAAGCGCTGAGACGTCTGCAACAGGAGGGAGCGGCTGCCACCTATTACAGCGACTCTCTATCCCAGCGGGACGTCCGCGATTACCTGCTCTTCGGTCAGGGTGCCTGTGTCGCGACGATAGCGGAGGTCAACGATCCCGTCATCGAGACGGCGCGGATCGCCAGTGCCGGCCTTGTCTGCGTGGTACCAGTTGACCATCCTCTCGCTGGCCGCAGATCATTGACGCCGCCGGAACTGGCAAAGGAACAGCTCATCTCCTTCGGCCCCACCACCACGCATGGCGCTCTGATCGATGAGACCTACCAACGCTGGGGCGTGTCACGGACAACGGCGGTCTATGTCCATTTCGTCGAGGCTGCGCTGTCTTTTGTGACCGAGCGGATCGGCATCACCATTCTTGACGCATTCTCTGCGATCGATTGCGAAACAAATGGGCTCGTGGCAATACCTGTCGAAAATAGCGTCACCGTTTCCGCCTATGTTCATATCTGCCGTCTTCGCCCGCGACAAAGTGGCGTCGACAGCCTGATCAACGCGTTGCGGGATATCGCCGCAGTTGCGATCAACTCACAAGCTGGACTGAAAACCGATGCATAGACGCGCAAACGACCTGTTTCCGGGCTTTAGAGAGACGCGTATCGAGACGTCAGACGTTGACTTTGCCGTTCTGACGAAAGGAAGTGGTCCCGCAATCCTCCTACTCCACGGCTATCCCGAGACCCGCACGGCATGGCATCGGATAGCGCCAGTACTTGCTGACACCCATACCGTGGTCGTTCCGGACTTGCCGGGCTATGGCGACAGCCGCATGCGTGCCAACTCACATGGCATGGGTTCCAAACGCCAGATGGCAAAAAACCTGCACGAGATGATGCTCGCACTGGGACATCAGCGCTTCGTCGTCATCGGTCATGATCGCGGTGGCCGGGTTGCCTATCGGATGGCGCTCGACTTTACCCAATCCGTCACGGCTCTCGTGTCTGTCACCGTCGTTCCGACGCCGGAAATGTGGGAAGGTGCCAGCAAGGCTTTCGGCATGGGTGCCTGGCACTGGTTCATGATGGCCCAACCCGCACCGCTGCCTGAAACGCTGATGGCGGCAGATCCGCGTTTTCTCATCAACGTGACGCTTGGTAAGATGGCCGAGAATATCCAACTCATCCATCCCCTGGCGCTGGAAGACTACAGGCTCGCATTCGACAACCCCGATGTTCGCCATGCCATGTGTGAGGACTATCGGGCTGGCGCCACAGTTGACGAAGCAGACGATCTGACCGACCGCACCTCAGGCCGTAAAATCCAGGTGCCGGTTTTGGTGCTGTGGGAAAAAGACAGGCTCTATGGCGGAGGCCGCAAGCCGCTCGACATATGGGCTGATTGGGCAAACAGGATCGAAGGAAAAGGCATTGGCGGCGGCCATCTGCTGCCCGAAACCGCTGCTGCCGAAGTGCTAGACCAACTCCTGCCATTCCTTGAGAAGACCACCAATGCCCCATGCTGAAGATGACAAAGAACCGGTTGCGCAGGGTTCTGGCGATGGGTTGCTGAGCCTGCGGCAAATGGAAGTGTTTCATGCGGTCATGCAGGCACGCTCAATCACCGGTGCATCCAAGGTTCTCAACGTTTCTCAGCCTGCCCTTAGCCGCACGATCCGTCGCATCGAGGACCTCTTGGCCATCGCACTCTTCACGCGCGACCGAAATGGCTTGGTACCAACGTCCGAAGCACTTGAGATATATGCCGAGATCGATCCTTTGATCCGGCAAATGACCGGTGTCGGCACGCAGATCGGCCGCATAGCCCGCGGCGAAACAGCGGTTTTTCGCGTCGGTTCGACGGCAAGCGTTGCGCGTGCCCTCGTACCTCAGGCTTTGCGAACATTATCCGTCGAGGTTCCGGGAATAGAGCTGTTCTTCGACGTCTTGCCTGTCGATCAAATCGAGGAATATCTGATTACCGGACGCGGCGAAGCGGTGGTGACGATTGCTTCGCCCGACCATCCGTTGATTGCCGTGGAGCATGTGGGGCGGGTCGATCTGGTGGCCGTTATTCACAAGAGCCATAGCCTTGCTGACAAACCCATCATTCGTGCTGCTGATCTGGCGGATATGGATTTCATTGCTTTTGCCGCAGGTGGCGCGCACCAAACCGTCGTTGATCTCTTTCTCAGCCGGGAAAAACTGAAGGTCAACACACGCGCAGTCGCGCGATTTTCCGATACCGCATTGGCGCTGGCGAACGAGGCGATGGGCATCGTGCTTGTCGACTACGTCACGACGCTTGGGCCAGTCGGCAGCAATCTCGTTGTCAGGCCCATAGAGAATGCACCGCAATTTTCGATATCGGTTCTGTGGAACCGTCGCCGCTCGCATTCGGCCAATTTGCGCAAACTGATTGAGATTCTGTCGCGGCGATTAGCCGACCTGCCGCCTTTCGTCTGACGAAACGAGGCCATCGACATGCCTCAAAGGCATGGGAGACATAATCTTTGTTCGTTGTCTTCCTATTCAGTCGGTGGCAATGAAAGCCTAGGACGCTTTAGAGACGTCATCTTTGGGAGGAGAATTGGAATGAACGTATTTTTGAGCCGCCGTCAGGCACTTATCGGCATGGGCGCACTCGGCACTGCTGCAACCTTCGGCTTGCCTGCACGCGCTGCGACCCGAAACCTCGCCGTGCTTCACCTTGCCAGCCATGCGCCAAGCTTCATCGCTTACGAGCGCGGCTACTACAAGGAAGCCGGACTGGATATCGATCTGAAATTCTTCGAGGCCGCCCAGCCGATGGCCGTAGCCATCGCTTCCGGCGATGCCGATTTCGGCGTGACCTCGATGAGCGGTGGCCTCATCAGCCTCGCCCAGAAAGACGCGATCAAAGTTATCGGAGGCGCGCTGACCGAGGAGAAGGGCGTTACCGGCGCGATCATCCTGGCATCCAACAAGGCCTATGAGGCTGGCCTCACGGACCCTTCCAAGCTTTCCGGCAAAAGCTTCGGCATCACCACGGCAGGCTCCTCCTTCCACTTCATGGCCCACAAGATTGCGGTCGCCAACAACATCAAGCTGTCTGACATGCAGTTGCGTCCGCTGCAGAAGCTGGGCGTCATCGTTGGCGCATTGACCACAGGCCAGATCGACGCCTGGGCAATCCAGCCGAACGTTGCCAAGAAAATGATCCGCGAAGGCGCTGCCAAACAGATCGGTCTGGTCTCCGACTACGCACCGGATTATCAGGTCACGACAGCCTTTACCTCCACAAAGAATGCGGCCAGTGAACGCGAGATGACGACAGCCTTCGTCAAAGCCTATTCGCGGGCGATTGCGGATTACAATGCTGCGTTCGTAGACAACAAGGCTGACGACGCCGAGCGGGATGCTCTGGCTAAAATCGTCCATAAATACGTCGAAAGCGACAGCCCGTTCGAAACCGCCAAGCAGAATCTCGTCGATGGCGCCATGCGCATCAATGCGGATCTGGCGCTGTCGCTCGGCAGTTGCGTTGAACAGCTTGATTGGTTCAAGGCGGAAGGCATGGTCAAGGACGCGATTACCCACGAACAGCTCTTCGACACGTCCTACGTCAAGACGATCTGATCAGACTGCTATTTTCGCGCAAGCCTCAAGGCGTTCGCATGGAGGACCTATGGACCTGAAGCTGAACAACATCAGCCACTCCTATGGAGCCGTAGAGGTTCTGAAAGACATATCGCTCGATATTCCACAAGGGCAGATCATCTGCCTGATCGGACCATCCGGCTGTGGCAAATCAACCTTGCTTCGGTTTCTCGGTGGCCTGGAGCGCCCAAGTGCAGGCGAGGTGTTGCAGGTCGGAAATCCTCCGCCCGGATCCCTCAATCCTCTCACTTATGTCTTTCAGCATTTTGCCCTGCTGCCGTGGCGTACAGTCGAAGGCAACATACGCCTTGTGCTTGAAGATCATGGCATCAGTGGGCGCGAGATGGATGAGATCGTCACAGACGTTCTAGACCGAACCCGCCTGTCGGATTTCCGAAAGGCTTTGCCGAAGCAGCTTTCCGGTGGCATGCGCCAGCGCGTCGCAATCAGTCGCGCGCTGGCCGTTCGGCCAGCCGTCATGCTGATGGACGAGCCCCTCTCGGCGCTTGATAGCCAGACGCGCGAGCTATTGATGGATGATCTGGTCTCGCTGTGGACACGGCAGCCATTTACCTCCGTCTATGTTACCCATAACCTCAACGAAGCCGTGCGGCTCGGCCACCGTGTTGTGGTGCTATCCCGCCGCCCCGGCCAGATCAGGGAAATCGTCGATATCGACATTCCCTTATCCGACCGCCATCTCGGCGATCCCGTGCTGGAAGAAAAACAGAAACAGCTCTGGGACCTGATGCGCGATGAGGCCATGGCTGCCGACAAGGAGTTGGTCAATGTCTGATGTCATTCTGAGTGCCAATGCTCCTAAACCGGTCAGCAAGTCCGTGCCCGTGCGCCCCGTAGCATTTCGAGGCGGCGGCTTTGCACCTATCCCGGTCCGTGGCATGGGCATCGCCGTCTTCATCGTCTTGATCGCGCTTGCCGAAATTGGAACCCGCAGTGGCTTCATTTCCAACCTGACTTTGCCACGGCCCTCCGCCGTACTCGATACCTTCGTGCAACTCTGGCAGACCGGTCTTTTGTGGAAACACCTGCTGCCGTCACTACAGCGGTTGTTCGTCGGTGCGTTCATGGGCATTGCGGTCGGCATCTCCGTCGGCGTCATGATTGGCCTGTTCAGCTATGTTCGCGCTGGTTTGGTGCCGCTGGTTGCCGCGCTGTTTCCGATTCCAAAGATCGCGCTTCTGCCACTCTTCGTCATATGGTTCGGCATCGATGAAACATCGAAATACGCTCTCATTGCCTTTGGCACATTCACGCCAACGGTGGTGGCAACCTACGGCGCAGTCGACAATGTCGATCGCACGCTAATCCGCATGGGACAGAGTTTCGGGCTGAGCTGGTGGTCGATCATCCGCAAGATTGTTCTGCCCGGAGCTTTTCCGGCCATCCTTTCCGGGCTGCGTGTGTCCATCTCGATTGCCATCATCCTGCTCGTCGCAGCCGAAATGCTGGGTGCGCAATATGGTGTCGGTTCCTACATCCTTGAGGCCGGCTCGCTCTATGATCTTGAAAAGCTTTTCGCCGGCGTCACGATCCTCTCGGTCATGGGCCTGATTGTGAATTTCGCTATCGGACAGGTCGAGAAGCACTTCCTGAGCTGGCGCGGCTGACACCAGAATTTACGAACGGAGATTTCAAAATGCTGGCATTGCAAAAGGTCCGGCCCGGTACCGGCGTGCGGTTCAACAGGATTGAACAGCCCGACAACGTAGCCACAGGCGAGGTGCTGATCCGTGTGCATTCCGCTGGCATTTGCGGCACTGACCTGCATATCGCACAGTGGACGCCGGGCTACGAGTCGATGGAAAATGCTATGCCCATCACCCTCGGTCACGAGTTTTCCGGCACAATCGAACGTGTCGGCCTGAATGTTCCAGTTGAGGCCATCGGAACCCGCGTCACCGCAAGACCCTCCACCACCTGCGGCCAGTGTGACCCGTGCCTGAAAGGCGATGAGGACAATTGCACGGCGCGCAAAGGCATTGGCATTGGCAGAAACGGTGCCTTCACATCTTACGTTTGCGTTCCCTATAGCAATTGCCACCTGCTACCGAACAGTCTCGATATGGATGTCGCGGCACTGACGGAACCGATGACGGTTTGCGCAGAAGCTGTCGAGACCGCCGAGGTTGCGGCAGACCAGACCATTCTCGTCATCGGGCCAGGCTTTATCGGCCAGGGCATCGCAATCCTTGCTCGTTCTCGTGGGGCGAATGTTGTGGTTATGGGCCGCGATGATAGGCCTCGCCTCGACCGGCTGCGAGCCGCTGGTTTCGAACATCTGATCGATACGAGCGATGTTGAAATGGAAACCGCACTTTCGGAATTTGCGCCGTTCGATGCAATTATCGAAGCGGCGGGCGTGCCAACGCTCGTTGCCGCTACGATGCCATTCCTGAAGAAGCGTGGAATTTTCACCATCGTCGGCATCCATCCTGAACCCGCCGAAATCAATCTCACCTCACTCGTGCGCATGCACCAACAAATACGCGGTTCTTACAGAGCGCCGATCGCAAGTTGGGATAGTGTCATCAGCTTCCTCGATGGCCATCAGGATTTAATGCGGAATCTGATTTCGCACACCCTGCCTTTAACTGACGCTCTCGATGGCTTTCAGGCTGCGCAAGACCATACCGCCTCTAAAGTTATTTTACGCATGGGAGAGGCTTGATGGCCGGAGCGATTCTCGCGATCTGGAACGACTATCCGGCAGAATTCGCCGAAGAATACACCTCATGGCACACGTTCGAGCATGTGCCGGAACGTTTGACAGTACCGGGCATGCAGGCCGCGCGCCGCTACGTATCGGCCAGTGAAATCGAAACCTATTTCACGCTCTACGATCTTGAGGATCTGAGCGTGATCGAACAACCCGCCTATATCGACCTCGTCCGCAACCCGACCCCCTGGTCGCTCAAGATGCGCCGACATTTCTCAAAGGTCCTTAGAATTCCAGGCAAGATAGCGGCAACTGGCGGACATGGAATTGGTGGAGCCGCTAACGTGCAGGCTTACTCCGTAGATCGTCGCGAAGCGCAAACATGGGTGCTCGCACTCGAGACGATGTTGCGACACTTGATCACGCAGTCCCACCTCGCCGGCTTCAGAGTAGCTCTTGCCGAACCGAACCAGATTTACGAGGTTTTTTCGCAGGATGAGGGGACTGACCCGGACACCATGAACGTTGTGATCATCGCCGAAGGCGAATCCGTTCAATCGCTTGCTGCCTTGCAGGAGACATTGACCGAGCAGATCAACGCCACGCTCCAACCTCGAAAAGTTCTGCGCAACGACCTTTTCACGCTGTTAATCAGCTACCGCGGCGACGAGTTTCCAACAGACAGATCAGAAATCGCCACGACCAGAGCTACGGCACATCTGTCAGAATGCACGGACCAAGGATCGATCGATTCGCACGTCTCGCCTTGAGGTCTGTGAGCAACAGAAACTGCCCCTGCTCAAATCAGCTACTGCAGCTCAGACATTCCCCTCTTGGATCACTCCAGAGGTGGTTCACCAAGAAGAAGAGCTTGAAGCTCTCTATGGCTGTCCGCAAAGCACTTAACGCCGGCTTGAGACAGCAGTTGGCACTGGATGTAACGATATCCAGCTATGACACGGACTCATTAAGTGAGGCGATCCATATTCTTACAGCTGCAAGCTTGAGTGCTGCCAGGTAGTTGTCTGCGCGTCTGTCAAATCGTGTGGCTAGGCCGCGCATCTGTCTGATGCGGTTGAAGAAACGCTCCACGAGATTGCGCTGTCGGTCTACCCATCGGCTGAAGCTGAAGGTTTGCTTTCGATTGGCCTTAGCAGGGATATGCGCCCAACATTTTCTTTGCTTGACGAAGTTCCGGATAGCGTCGGTGTCGTAAGCCTTATCGGCCAGCAGGGTTGCTCTAGGCTTCACGTCACTCAGCAGCTTTTCGGCCATGGGTGCATCGGCGGCCTGACCGGCGGTAAGTTCCAGATAGCGTTCCGGCACATCTCGCGAAGACGAAACCGTCCTGAAACGGCAAAAATGCCGTTGATCACTTGACGATCGTCAACGCGTTCAATTCCACGGCTCTTGTGCGGCAAAAGCGGCTCAATGACCGCCCATTCTTCGTCGCTTAATTCATGACTGCGCATACCAATCTCCTTCCAAAGAGATCGAATCACACAACATCACCAAGATGAACCCGGTTTGTGGGGACACGGCCTAGCCTGCTTCAGGCCGAAAATTTGACGCTGACACCGCGCTGACGAAAATAGGCCTGCATCAGCTTACGCCCTGACCGGTTTCCATGCGGCAATCTGGATGGATCGAACACGGCCTCTTTGACGCCTTCAGCCGCCAATGCGAGTTTTAGGGCCGCAATATGCTCATCGAGCCCTGCATTATCTGCATTGAGCGATTCGTAAATCTTGCCAGTCAACTCGGCCACGGTATGTTCGCTCACGGTATTCATCCTTCAATCTTTGGACGGGACCGATACCACACATTGTTTCGCTGCAAAACATGCCAAAAGCAGGTCAACACAGTTTTCCCCCAGCGCGTGCTCGCAACCCTATCCGGCTGCGAGCACGACAGTGCCGTGGGGTTATCAACCCAGAACAAAGCGGGAGAATGCGAGAGAATCTCGCGCATCCTCATCCATTTTCGCCACGTCCGCGCCTTCGGTCAGATCTCTCCAGACCCTGATATCAGAGCCGATCGTTCCGCCGGTTTTCACAAAGGGCTCCATGACGACGACACCGTTGTAGTTGATTTCGCGCAGGGCTGCGCCGATCTCGTGCCACGGCATCCTGCCTTTTCCGGGTACCCGGCGATTGCTTTCGCCTGTGTGGAAGTGGCCGAGTAACGGGCCGGCGGTGCGGATCGCGTCGCCGAAGCTGTCTTCCTCGATATTCATGTGGAACGTGTCGAGCATCACTTTCACATTCGGCTTGCCAACCTCGGTCACGAATGCGACGCCTTCGGCTGCTGTGTTGAGCACGTGGTTCTCGAAGCGGTTGAGAACTTCGATGCAGAGATTGATGCCGAGATCATTGGCGAAATCTGCGATGCCGTGAATACCCTCCACGCCGCGCGCGCGATCCCCTTCCTTGTCCACAGGCTGCGAATAGTCCACCGGCCAGTAGGAATGAAGCGCACCGCCGATGGTCTTGATGTCGAGTTTAGCGACGTTCGTCAGCGTCTTTTCGAAGAATGCCTTGCCTGCCTGGCGCACGGCGACATCAGGCGATGACAGGTTCTTTGACTTGGACGGACCAATTCCGGCCGTCAGGATGATGCCATTGTCCTTTGCGCTCTGCTTGATTGCGGCGAGTTCAGCGTCGCTATAGTCGTTGATGTGATGAGCAGCGACTTCGATGACATCGAACCCAAGCTTTGCAACCTTCTCGATGTAAGGGCCGAATTTGGCGCTCCACTCATGTTCCCAGTAGGAGTAATAGATTCCGTGTTTCATCTGTGCCTCTCTCAATCGACGTGTGTCTTGGTGAAGGTTGGGGATTTGCCCGGATTTTTCACCCGAAGATCGGGCTCCAGGCTCGTTGACGCGACCAGAAGCCCGTTTGGAAGATCGTTTTCCTCGACCTTGCGGGTAATTTCGGCGTCATCCATATTGAAATTCTGCCATCGCGCACGAAGGCGTTGGCGCAAGTCATCTTCATCGACATCGACGAATACGGTGACATCGAAGATCGGCTTAAGAAGATTCCAGGGCGACTGGCTTGCGAGGAGATAATTTCCTTCGCATACGATGATGTTGACGGATTGCGGAATCAGACGCCCGCCTGCCCGGGCAATTTCGATGGCGCGATCAAACACTGGCACGGCAACGACATCGTCCTCGTTACGTTTCAGCCGCTCCAGCATGTGTCGCAGACCATGCACGTCGAACGTATCGATGGCGCCTTTGAACTCCCGGCGCCTCATCTCGTTGAGGACGGCATCATCGTAGTGGTAGCCGTCCATTGGGAATAGAGCCGCACACACACCGGCTTCTTCGTTCAGTACTTCCACCACACGCTCGGCAATGGTCGATTTGCCGGAACCGGGCGCACCGGCAATCGCGATCATCAGGCGTGGCCCTTTTTCCTGCTTGAAACGCTGGAGGGTTCTTGCGGCAATCTGGTGCGCATTGTCGTCAATTGTACTCAAGGTGCATCTCGTTGAATGAATGAAGACGTGGACGTCTGGACAAGTGAAAGGGGTTCAGAACAGCCGATACTGGTCTGCCTTGTCGCGCAGGAACGGCAGTCCCTTTTCCAGCACCTCTTCGGCGCTGCGGGCGACAGTGCGCCATGTCGAGATTGCGCCTGCCATCTCGACCGGCATGCCCGCAAAGCTTTCAAGCACCAGGAGCCCTTTGAAGCCGATAACTGACAGGGCTGCAAAGACTTCATTCCAGGCCACATTGCCAAAGCCTGGCGTGCCCCGGTCGCTCTCCGACATATGCATGTATTTCAGGTGATCACGGGCGGCGATGATGCCGTTGCCAATACCCTTCTCTTCCATGTTCATGTGAAACGTGTCGAGATGAATGAAGACGTTGTCCATTCCAATGCGCTCCACCAGAGCGACGGCCTGCTCTGCGGAATTGATCAGGTGGCTTTCATAGCGGTTCACCGCTTCGATGCCGAATTGCAGGCCCAGCGTTTTGGCATGTTTCGCAGCAGCAGCCAGCGCGCGGGTAAGGTTGTCATATTCACCTTGGGTCGGCCGCACGCCGGTGCGTTCGTTCGTGCCACCGAAGGTTACTCCTGTCAGCGCCTCGGCACCCATCTCGGACGCCTTGTCGAGCGCAGATCTGAGATGCTCTACCGCAGCATCGGGACGAACCGATGCCCATGCCGGTTCCGGCAGCACCAGAGAGCAGGTGGCGCGCAGATCATGCTTTTCCAGCAATGCACGACTGTGTTTCGTATCAACCGAGGCAATGTCGATCAGCGGTATCTCGATGAAGTCCTGCTTGTAGCGTGCAGCGCAAGCAATTGCCCGCTCTGCACCAGCGTGGTCCCAAACTGTGGACCACATCATTGCGTGAACACCAAAACCTTGCACGTCATGCCTTCTTTCTGCGCGATGCGAAATAGGTGGAAAACAGTGTGCGTGCCGCCATGACGACAATCATCAGCACACCCCAGAGCGCTGTCGCAAGATGCTGGTTGGCGCCCATCAGGTTCAGCCCGGAAGACAGAAGCTGCAACACGATCAGCGCGACGAACACGGGCAGGACCCGACCAAAACCACCGAACGGGTTGATGCCGCCCAGAAACGCTGCCAGCACCGTGATCAACAGATAAGATTCGCCGTGACCGACACGCACGGAGTTGAAGCGCGCCAGCATGATAATGCTTGCAACCGCGCACATGAGCCCAGACAACGTGTAGACGAGCACAACGATCTTGCGGGTGTTGAGGCCGGAATATCTCGCCGATTCCATGTTGGAACCGATCATCAACAGGCCGAAACCAAGCTTGGTGCGCGTCAACAGCACATGCCATAGAGCGACGCAGACGATGAAAATCAGAAGCGGTATCGGCAGGCCGAAAACGGAGCCATGGCCAATGGGTGCGACATAGCCCGGAAAGCCGGAGACATCGCCGCCACGCGTGAGAAATTCGCCAAGACCACGCAGAAAAATCATCATCGACAGCGTGATCAGAATGGGATGGGCGCGCGTGTAGGCAATCGCCGCACCGGTCAACGCACCCGCTGCACCGCCAGTGGCGAGCGCCGCCACGCAGGCCAGAAAAAACGTTGCTGGCGGAGCATCGACGCCGCCATAGGCTTGCAACACCCATGCGGCAGCAAGCCCGGAGAGATTGGCGGCAAAGGTGACGGACAGGTTGATACCGCCGGTCAACAGCGGCAACAGCATGGCCAGCGTTAAAAGGCCAAGCTCGGGAAGTTGGAAGGCAACCGAACCAAACGTGCCAAGCGATAAAAAGTTATCCGCCAGCAAACCGAAAATAAGCATGACCGCAACGAAAGCGATGCAAGGGCCTGCCATATCGGCCCCGAAAATGGCGTTGAATTTTTGAACGAAAGACTTCATCAACGCTTGCTCCCTTTTCTGGAAGAACCCTTCAAGCTGGCTGGTAAAAGCTTGTCCAACCGTGTGGAAGAAAGCGTAATTGCAACCAGAATGATCGCGCCGACAATCATCTTGAAGGCGAAGGGCGAAACACCCATCAGGTTGAGACCGTTTTGCGTGATCGAGACCATCAGCACGCCGAGAACGCAGCCCAGGACAGAGCCCTTGCCACCGCCCAGCCGCGCGCCGCCAAGCACGGTTGCCGCAAGGACATCAAGTTCACGTCCATACAGAGCGTTGGGCACCACTTCCTGAGCGTAATGCGCCTGCATCAGGCCCGCAATTCCGGCCATCAACCCCAGCCAGCCAAAGGAAATGTAGTGCATGGCACCGATATTGATACCGAAGCGGCGCGCACCCTCCGGATTATCGCCAAAAGCGTAAAGTTGTCGCCCGATGGTGGTGCGCGAGATCATGAACCATGTGGCCAAGCAGCAGAGGATCATCACCACGACGGGCAAGGTTAGCTCCACCCAGGAGCCGTCCGGCATCTCGCGCTCATAGAAGACGACACGATTGGAAAGCCAGTCCGGGAGATTGTAGATCGACACCCCCTTGGTGAAAAACATCAACAGGCCGAAGAAGATGTTGAATGTCGAGATGGTGGCGACGATCGAGATAATGCGGAAACGCCACACCAGGAGAGCGTTGATCAGCCCCAGCCCGATGCCAACGGCACCGGCAATGATGAAGCCCTCTGCCCAGTTACCGCCGCCCAAAGCAGTGAGCGCCAGAACCGTGACATACTGCACAACGGAAGCCGCAACCGCAAAGGAGATGTCGATACCACCGGATATGAGCACGACCAGTAGCCCGACAGCAAAGATGATGTTGACTGCCGAGACGTTCAGCACGTCGAACGCGTTCGCTACCGTCAAGAACCGGTCAGTGCCGAGCGAAAGCCCGGCGCATAGAAGGATCATCACCATGAGAAGTGTGAATTCGGTGGTATTTCCAAGAATTAGCCTACGCATAGATGGCAGACTCCAAGTTGGTCAGCGACACCTCACGCGGATCGTATGTCGCGTGGAACCGGCCCTCCACCATGTGGATGACCCGGTCGGTGTTGAAATAGACTTCCGGCGGCTCATCGGAAATTACGATGATGGAAAGGCCATCTGCTGCAAGTTTTCGAACGATCTCGAAAATACCGGCGCGGGCGCCGACATCGACCCCCACTGTCGGCGCATCGAGGATGAGGATCTTCGGTCCAATCGCGAGCCATTTGGCAATGGCAATGCGCTGCTGGTTTCCGCCTGATAGCGTTCTAATGGGATCTTCCGGCAGGCCGATCTTGACGCCGAGCGCAGAAATCCAGTTCGAGACGACGCTTTCCTTTTTTGACGGCGAGATAAGCCCGTTGTTCAGCAACCGGTCGAGCGACGCCATGACCAGATTATCGGCAATGGATTGCGGCTGGTTCAAACCGAGCGACAGGCGGTCTTCGGACAGATAGGCAACCCCTGCACGGATCGCGTCCCGGTTCGACCTGAAATGCGTTTTTTCCCCTTCGATGCGTATCTCACCCGACTGCGGCTGGAGCATGCCGAACAGCGTCAGGGCAAGCTCAGTGCGGCCTGCGCCCAGAAGGCCGGTTATGCCAAGCGTCTCGCCTCGACGCAGATCAAACGAGACATCCTGAAACTCACCTTCGCGGGTCAGCCCACGGACAGACAGCACGACAGGCTGATCGTCGTGATCACCCGCGATGACGGCGTTATCGAAATTGCGGCCAGTCATCAGTTCAGTCACGCGCGATTGGGTCATGCCTTCAACGGGAAAAACACCGACCAGCGCGCCGTCGCGCAGCACGGTAATGCGGTGTGAAATTTCCAGCACTTCGGCCAGTCGATGCGACACGAACACCACGGCGATGCCAGAGGCCGAGAGATTGCGAACGATATCTATCAGGTAATCTGCTTCCGATTGCGTCAAGGAAGCGGTCGGTTCGTCCATGAAAACGATGCGGGCATCCCCAACCAGAGCGCGGGCAATGGCCACGATCTGGCGTTGCGCGATGGGCAATTCCTTCAGCGGCCTGTGAATGTCGATCTCGACACCAAGGCGCGCCAGTGCGGCCTCGGCGGACTTCTCGATGGCGCGCTTATCGACTAGCCCATATTTGCCTTTCACGGCATGCTGGAAGCCAATGTTCTCGGCGACCGTCATTTCGTCGAACAGCGCCAGATCCTGCCAGATCACCTGAATGCCAAGCGATTGGGCAAGAGCTGGCGTCATCGCAGCAATCGGCTCGCCAGCAAAGGAAAGTTCGGCACCGGCTTCAGGTGTATATACACCCGTGATCACTTTGATCAGCGTGCTTTTGCCACAGCCGTTTTCTCCAGCAAGGCAATGCACCTCTCCGGGGTTAACCTCAAAGGACACGCCTTTCAGTGCGCGTACGCCGCCGAAAGTGACTTTGATATTCTTGAGGGACAGGAGCGGTTTTTCGCTCATAATCGCACATCTCTCCGGTCGCCACGCCTGGATTGCGGACGCCATAAAACTAGCATTTCAAGTGTGAATGGCGTCGCGTGACATTGGCGAACACGCGACGCCGCGGCCTTGGGGAGGATTAGAGGCCCATGGAGACGAGCTTGTCGATGCTGTCCTTGTCGATCTTCAGGAGTTGGTCGACGACAATTGTGTTTCCTTCGGGTGTGATGGTGCCGAGACCTTCGATCGTATCACCGGCTTTCGGAACCTGACCCTTGGCGATGTGGTCTGCAAGCGTGATGAAGACCTCGCCTGCCAGCTTCGGGTTCCACATGAACCCGCCTGTCAGCGCGCCGGATTTGATCAGCTTGGCGCCCTGTCCCGGAGAGAAAGGCCCAATGACGAAGACCTTGCCGTCCTTGCGGCGTTCCTCGACTGCGCGTCCAGCGCCAATCGGTCCTTGCGAACCAAAGGCAAGAAAGCCATGCAGATCAGGGTTTGCCGACATCAGATCCAGAGCCGTGGAGCGGCTCTTGTCGAGATCTTCTGCAACGCCGTAGCGGTCGCCGACGAGTTTCATATCCGGATAATTTGCCTTGATGTAGGCGATGGCTGCATCGGCCCAGGCGTTGTGAAGTGGCACGGTCAGAGAGCCGACAAATACAGCATACGAGCCCTTGCCGCCCATCTTCTCACCCAAAAGCTTGCCGTGGGCCTCACCAAAACCCTTTGCGGATGCCAGCTCGAAATCCCAGTCTGCGCCGAGTTGCTTGGGCGATTCATGGGTAATGACCTTGATGCCAGCGGCTTGCGCCTTCTTCAAAACTGGCTCCAGCACTTTCGCGTCGTTCGGCACGACACCGATGAAATCGACTTTCTGCGCGATCAGATCTTCGATGGCGCGCACCTGTAACGCAGGGTCTGCGCTCGTCGGACCGACCATGAAGCCATTGACGCCGAGCTTGGCGCTCTGCTCCTTGATGCCCGCTTCCATGGCATTGAACCAGGGAATACCACCAATCTTAACAACGACGCCCACCTTCGGCCCCTCGGCAAATGCCGTAGATGAAAGCAACACAAGCGACAGACCAAGGGCTGCAATTATTTTATTCATGGATGTACCTCCTCCAAACACTCGGCAATCGGTTCTGTCGCAGCGGTTCTCTATACCCCGCGCGCAAAATCTTTCATCTCGCTTATTCGAGATGCTCCCCTGCCACTCCCATAGCAACCACCGTAGCACAATCGATATTGCACAAATGCACAATCGATGGTGCAATAAACATAACATGACACGCTCTTTCGTCAAGAGGACAACTGCATCTATAGTGGGAATCAGTAGGGGGAATAAAATTGACGCAGCCGATTTCCAAGAAAGCCACCATCTACGACCTGTCGGTTCTATCAGGCGCATCGGCGTCAACTGTGAGCGCTGTCTTGAACGGCTCGTGGCGCAAACGGCGAATTTCGGAAGAAACCGCCGACAAGATACTTTCGTTGGCCAAGGCGCACCGCTACACCACCAACCTTCAGGCGCGGGGTCTGAGAAGCTCTAAATCAGGCCTCGTCGGTTTGCTGCTACCGATTTATGACAACAGGTTCTTTTCCTCCATGGCGCAAACTTTCGAGGCTCAGGCGCGTCTGCGTGGGCTCTCCCCCATGGTTGTATCCGGTCGGCGCGATCCCGAAGAGGAACGTCGGACCGTGGAGACGCTGATCTCCTACTCCATCGACGCCTTGTTCATCGCTGGTGCGACCGACCCTGATGGGGTCCATCACGTCTGTGCCCGCGCCGCGTTACCGCATGTCAACATTGACTTGCCCGGCAAACTGGCGTCGTCGGTCATTTCAGACAACAGGCATGGCGCAGAAGTTCTGACATCTGCAATCCTCGCCCATGCTGCACGCAACGATGCTTTGAGCCCGGAAGATGTCATTCTTTTCGGCGGCCATGACGACCATGCCAGCCGAGACCGCATCGCCGGCTTCCATGCGGCGAAAAACAGATATTTCGGAATGGACAGCAGTGGCGATATCGAGATCACAGGTTATTCGCCACGCATGACGGAACTGGCCTTCGAACGTTTCTTCGATCGCAAAGGCCGTTTGCCACGCTGCTTTTTCGTCAACTCCTCTATCAATTTCGAAGGCTTGCTTCGCTTCATGGGACGCCATGACGGAAAGACATTTGGCGACATCGTCGTCGGCTGTTTTGACTACGATCCCTTCGCCTCGTTTCTGCCCTTCCCGGTCTACATGATTAAACCCGACATATCCAAAATGCTCGAGCGAGGATTTGACCTGCTGAAAGAAGCCCCGGCACACCCGACAGTCACGATCATCGACCCGCAACTAGTGCCTCCACGCACAGCCCTGGAAGGCCCCTTGGACGACATTAAAGATCCCGCGCCGGTGGTTGGCGGCGCTCGATAACGAGACATCAGCAGCGCTTTCAACGCTTTTACCGGAACCAGCCGTTGACGGGATGTGAAGGCGATGCCTGCAGGACGCAAGGGGTCGCCTGACCTTGTCCGCTATCCGTCGAGCCGTCACCAGACCCATGATGACAATCCGATGTCCCACCCTGCATAGGGCAAATTCTGACCGCAGACTCTAAGTGCTAGCGCCGTTATTGGTGGATGACGATCAGCGGCCCGAGCTGTGTCGCTTTCACGCCGATAGCCTTAGTCAGGTATGCGAGTGCTCCTTGGGTCTCGCTAACCTTCATCGTGCCGCTGACACGGCGATCGGCCAGTGTCGAACCAGCAATTACGATCCGGCCATGGAAATGCCGGTTCATCTCTTCGACCACGTGGGAAAGCGGCGCATTGTCCAGCGCAATCTGGCCGCGCTTCCAGGCAAGCGCGACCCTATCATCAACCGCTAAGACGGCAGTCTCCTTTTTCTCATTGTCATAAATCGCCTGCTCGCCCTGCTGGACGCGGACAGATTTGGTGTGGCCGCCGTCGAATTCAAGCTGGACCGCGTTTTCGGTAACGGTCACCTCCGTATCATCATCCCCGTACCGAACGTCGAATGCTGTGCCCAAAGCAGTCACGCTTGTTTCACCTGCCATGACTGTGAAGGGTCGCTCCTTCGCATGAGCGACCTGGAAGAATGCCTGCCCTTTGAGAAGGTGGATGACGCGTCGCTCCGAGGTGAAATCCACGGCGATCGCGGATGATGCATTGAGCTGCACCACCGAGCCGTCATCCAATGTGCGAGAAGGCATCTCATCTGTCCCGGCGATCATGTCCGCCTTCAGACGCAACGGACCATCCAGCGCAAAGAAGGTGCCGGTCGCAATCGCGATCATGAACAGGGTAATAGCAATTGGCTTTGCCTTGCTCCGGGGCCTGATGTCGATGCTGGTCAGGGCAGGATCGGATTGAATCGCCTGCCTTGCTTCACCCATCAGACGTTCGGCCGCGGTGTAGGTCCGACAGTTATCCGGATCTTGTTCAAGCCATTCCTTGAAGCGCGCTCGATCCGTCGGTGACTGGTTTGGGTTGCTATTGCGCAAGATCCAGTCGGCCGCCTCGCGGTTCCGCGTTCTTTGAGCCTTATTCGCTCCTTTGATCGGCATAGGCATCTCCAGACGCATCCTTTGACCTCTAAACGTTCTGCGTCGTCGGTTTGGGACTCTTATATCAATTTAAGCCCGTATATGGAGCATTTTACGCCCGCACGGAGGTTTCCTTGGCGCTCTAGAGAATACGGTCAAGGCAATGGGCGAAAGCACGGCGCAGGTGCCGGTCCACCATGTTCCTTGAAATTTTGAGCTTCTCGCTGATCTGGTCCGGCGTCATATGGTGAAGTCGGTGCAGAATGAAAACAACACGGCGCCTTTCCGGCAATTCCCCGATAGCCTCGCGCAGTGTCGCAATCCGGGCTTCTATTTCCAAAGCGTGGTCCGGAGCGGCCCCGCCGCTTGCCACCAAAAGGGCTTCCCGCTCAGAGCCGGAGAAAAGTCGCGCTTCCTTCGTTTCCCGGCGTTGGTGGTCGATGCCAAGATTGATGGCAGCGCGACAAAGAAAAGCCTTGATGGAACGCTTGTTCTGGAGAACCTCAGGCCTGGAGGCGAGCTTTACGTAAAGATCGTGCACCACATCGCGAGCGGTCGAGCTCGGATGACCCCGCCGACGTACCGCGCTGGTAATCTCAGCATAGTGCGCCTCCATAGCACGGTTCAGCAGCTCGCTGCTGTCAACAGTATCCCAGACAAGGGGCGCGGGGGAGGAGCTCGACATTGGCACACGGTTCCCAAACCAAAATCAGGTTCAAGGCGAGACGTTGAACCATCGTGAAAAATGGCTAGCCAATCTCGAAAAGTCTCGCAAGTGCAATAGGTTAGAATAATTCCAAACGATTATTCGTGCTTTTCATAAATCAAGACAAAAAAACTCACCTTTATGTATGATTTCTTTGCCAGATTCTGGTTTGCATGTTTGCGCTGGAAAAATTGGGACGCGCCAGCGTCTTATTCGAAAGGTGAGAGCTGTGGTATTTTTGTGACGTGCGTTCGCGGCCTCACAGCGGGATGCAGAGCGGCGTTCCTGCAACCGGATCGCGGATAACCACTGTTCTCACATTGAACACATCAAAAATGGTATCGGCGGAAATAACCTCATCGGGCGTTCCGGCCGCCGTAATCCTTCCGCCTTTCAACATGACGATGTGCTGCGCAAAGCGTGCCGCCTGATTGATGTCGTGCAAAACTGCGACAACGGTCTTCCCGTGCTGTTCAACGAGCATTGTGATGAGCTTCATCAGTTCTATCTGATGCTCAAGATCGAGATAGGTGGTGGGTTCGTCGAGCAGGATTGCCTCACCCTGCTGCGCAAGCGTCATAGCAATCCAGGCGCGCTGGCGTTGACCGCCAGACAGGCTGTCGAGCCCGCGGTTGGAAAGGTCGCTCATGCCTGTCAGCGTGAGAGCCTCGTCACAGGCTTGCTGGTCATGACCAGACCACCGGCTAAAGAACTGTTGATGCGGATAGCGGCCCTGTCGCACGAGATCGGCAACCGTTAGACCCTCCGGCGCGACGGGACCCTGTAACAGGACGCCTACCTTTCGCGCGATGTCTCGGGTCGATAGCTCCCTCAAGTCGCGGCCATCCAGTCGTATGCTGCCGCCAGAAGGCTTCATGAGTGCCGCAAAGGTGCGAAGGATCGTGGACTTTCCGCTGCCATTCGGGCCGATGAGCGCAGTGAAGCACCGTTCTGGGATAACGAGATCCAGATCCCTTACGATGCGGCGTTGCCCATAGTCGATGTTGACGGCCACGCCTTCGATCTTGCCATAGCGCTTCTTATCCTTGGTCATGGCGGCGTACCCAAAGGAGATAGGCGAAAAATGGAGCTCCCAGGAGCCCGGTGATGATGCCTGCCGGAAGCTGCGCTGGTGGCAGGATGGTGCGGCCTGCAAGGTCTGCGGCGACAACAAGGCAGGCGCCGGTGAGAGCGGCAACAGGAATTATCCGGCCATGCGAGCCCCCTACCAGCCGACGTGCAATGTGGGGCGCGATCAGGCCAACGAAGCCGATGAGGCCAGAGACAGCAACAGCAGCGCCCGAAAGCAAGATGACAATGACGATCATTAGGCCCCGCACGAGATCAACCGGCTGCCCGAGGCTCTTTGCGGAGTCGTCTCCAAAGCGAATAAGATCGAGTTCTCGGGCGGCAAGGAAAGCAAGCGTAACGGGCACAATGAGCCAGAGAGCGAGCAGGCGAACCTTGATCATGCTGGCATCGTAGACACTGCCTGCCAGCCAGATCATCGCCCGCTGCACATCGCCAATGTCGCCAAAAGTTGAGAGAAAGGTGGTGAAGGCCGTCGCGATCGCGGAAAGGCCGATGCCAATCAGGATGATGCGAAGCGAGGATGACCCGTTGCGCCAGGCGAGCGCGTAAACCGCCAGCGCCATGGCCGCTGCACCCAAAAAGCCAGCCGCTTGCAAGAGTAAAACGGGCGGATCCTGGACCAGAACAATAACTGCCATCGCCGCTGCCGCCGCACCACTGTTGATGCCGAGAACACCTGGCTCCGCAAGCGGGTTACGCATGATGGCAAGCGTTATCGTGCCAGCCATCGCGAGCGCAACTCCGACGAGGAGCGCGAGAAGGACCCGCGGCAGCCGAAGGTCGAAGACAATCATAGCACTCTGCGGATCGGGGTCGCCTGTGCCCGTTAGCGCCTGGAAAAGATCCTTCCATGTCAGCGACACGTCGCCAAAGGCGAGGCTCGCGGCAACGAGAAAGGCGAGCAGAAGCGTAAGAGCGCAGCAAGTTCGGATCATGCCTCGTTCCTCAACCGCGTGACGGCGAGGTAGAGGAAGAACGGTGTACCAATGAGCGCGATCGTCACGCCAACCGGAAAACTCTGGCTTCCGAAAACGAGCCTCCCGAACATATCTGCGAGGAGGACGAGCAGTGCACCACCAACCGCTGCGAAAGGAATAATCCAACGGTAATCGACACCAATGCACATCCGCACGATATGCGGGACAACAAGGCCAACAAAGCCAATCGGTCCGGTAAGCGCGACAGCGCCGCCCGCAAGCAAGATGACGATGGCAATCGAAACACCGCGCCAGACGATCTGGTTCTGTCCGAGGGATCGCGAAGCATCCGCCCCAAGGCTAAGCGTCGTCAGATGACGGCCAAGAAGGAGTGCTGCGACAAGGCCGGCGAGGATGGAAGGTGCGACCATTCGAGCCTGCGCCATGGTTCGCCCCGTCACCGAGCCAGCGGTCCAGAGCCGTACCGCATCGAGCGTGCTCTCGTCAAAAATCAGCACGGCGGTGGTGAGCGACGTGAGAAAGGTGGCGACGACGACACCCGCGAGCACAAGCCCGAGTGTTGAGTGCCTAACCCCACCCAGGGAGCTTACGGCGTATACGGTGATCGCCGCGGTTGCGGCACCGAGAAATGAGAACCAGACATAGATATCCCCGACGCTGGCGCCAAAGAGGCTTATCAGCGTGACGACTGCAAATGCTGCCCCGGCGTTGATGCCGAGAAGGTCGGGCGAGGCAAGTGGGTTGTTCGTAACGGCCTGCATGATGGAGCCGGAGACGGCGAGCGCGCTACCGGCAAGGAGTGCCGCGATGGCGCGAGGCAGCCGGATAGTCATCACCAGCAAGTGGTCGCGTGAGCCATCGAACTGAAAGATCGCGGATGTAATTCGGGAAAACGCTATGGGTACCGAACCGGTCGCGACGGAGTTCATTGCCGCAAATACGAGGAGACAGAGGAGTGCTGAGAGCGCAAGCATCCGCGCGCCATCGGCAGCAGCAAGACGAGCGCCTCTTCGACCTGTCATCGGTCCACCAGAATATAGCGCTCGACGTCGTCGAGAATGCGATTTGCCGAACCGATGCCGTGGAAGCTCTGCCACGGCCCCCTGTTGACCCGGTGGGTACGTCCAGCCTGGACGGCAGGCAGCAATTGCCATAGCGGGTTTTCAGTTACCTGCTTTTCCAACGCGTCGTCTGGACCGCTCTCGAAGCCGCTGGCGGAAACGTAGAGCAGCACGTCTCCGTCGAGATTGCCAAGCTCCTCCCAGTCCGGCCGCTTGACGATGGTGTCGTCGGTCACGGTCTCGTAAGGCGATCGCTTAACACCTGCCTCATGCAGCACGGCGAAAGGGGCGTAGGCTTTGGGTCCATCGACGAAAACGACAAATTGATCAGGCGCCAACCGAACGGATGATACCGTGAGCTTCTTGCCCTTCATTCGTTCGCGGATCTCAGCGACGCGGATATGGTAGGCATCCAGCGAAGTCTTCGCGACGCCTTCTCGACCGGTCACCTGAGAAAGGCGCTCCAGGTAGATTTTCCAGTCCATATGCTTGAACAGCACCGTGGGTGCAATTTTTGCAACCTGTTCATAAATGCCGGAATGAACTTCCGCCGACCCGATGATGAGATCTGGTTTGAGAGCGGCAACCCGCTCGAGGCTGGGCTCCTTCGGATTGCCGAGATCGACCATCTTTTTGGCCTTCACCACATCGAGAACAGCCTCATCGGTGATCGCCATATAAGGCGTGGCTACAACAGGCGCCTCCAATTCGATCAGCATTCCAAGCGTGATCAATGGATCAAGCGTGACGACTCTCTTGGGGGCTTGCGGAATGCAGAATGGCGGATTGTAGACCTCGTCGACCAGCATATCGCCCTGACAGGCGGCCTGCGCCAGCGAGCCAGCCAACAAAAATGCTAGGAGACAGAGAGAGAAGCGCAAGGGAGAACCACTTCATTGCTGGAAATTGAAGAGCGATTGCGGAGATAAGCCCCGCAACCGATGGGGTTAAAGCGCGCTGCGGAGCATAGTGTCACGCAGCGCAGATGTGCGACCATACGCTAGAACTTCGCTCGCACATTGAGGCCGAAGGAGCGGCCCTTTCCAGCCTGTCCGTAGGGAAGCGAAGCGTTTGGATCGATCTGTGTGAAGTATTTTTCATCCGTCAGATTTTCCGCCAGGAGAGTGACCTGCCAGTTGTCGACTTTGAAACCGACCTGCGTGTTCAGGATGAAGCGCGAGTCGATGTCGTACATGCCTTTTGAGCCGAAACGGGAATTGTACTCGCTGGTATATTTCGCATCGGCCCCCACGAATATCCCACTTTCGAATTCGTAGCGTCCGCCAAAGCCCAGGCTCCATTCGGGTGCCTCTGGGAAGGATTTTCCGTTCTGCGATTCAGCCAGCGATGCAAGGTTGAATTCTATGAACTTTGTGTTGAGATAACCGAGCGAAGCAAATGCAGTGAATTGATCCGTCACCTCCATGCTGGGCTCGATTTCGAAGCCCCATGCGCGTGAATTGGCGGCGTTCGAAATGACGCGGTAGCCCGCATTATTGGGGTCAGGACGGATTTCCACCTGCTGATCATCATACTTGGTATAGAAAAGATTGGCATTCAGTGTCATGCGTCCGTCGAGAAGCGTACCCTTGTATGACAGTTCCACGTTCTGCGAGTATTCGGGGTCATATTTGCCGAGGGTATCTTTCACCCGATCGTAATAGGATGCGCCCGAGCGGAACCCCTGCGTATAGGTAAGACCGACAGTCTGATTGTCTGCGAACTCATTCGAAATACCCACTTTCGGTATGAAGTTGATTTCGTTGAGCGATGAGGGATCGCCGGTCAGAACCGCCGCCGGATCAATGACTCCCAGGTAGTTTTTCTGGTGATCCTTGTCCTTTACATAGTCCAGACGTCCGCCAGCGGTGGCAAACCACGTCGGTGCAAACTCGTAGGTGGCTTCACCAAAAACGGCGAGGTTGGATGTGCGGCGGTGCTGAGTGTCGCTCTGCTGATAGGGAGCGATAAAAAAGTCGGTTGCCCCGTCCCATTTTTCGTAGCTGCCGTAAACGCCGGAGACCCATTTCCAGCGGTCACCTTCGTAATTCAGGCGAAACTCGTGCGTAAAGATCGAGTTGTCATCTTCGCCCGTGCTGCCATCTGTAATGCCAGGCGTGCCGTAATCGACAGAACGTCTGTTGTTGATGCCATATTGGAAACCCGTTTGCGAAGTGAAGCGCAGGGTGTCAGAAATGTCATGCGTGACTTCCAGCCCGAGATTGTGGGTCTCCGTCCAGCGGAGTTCAGTATATGTGATGGGTTTGTTGTTGAAATCGCCGCGCCCCGAATAAAGCCCCACCAGCGCATCGTTGGGTCGATCTTTCGAATATGAGTAGGTCAGTACCGCGCGAGTATCTGGCATTTCCGATGGGGTCAGCAGCAGCTTGCCACGCAGCACGCCGCTCATGTCAGTGATGAGATCGTCGTAATAGTTGTACGTGCTTAAGTTCGAGTAATCCGGTTGGGCGCGCGAACGCTCGAAAGCGCCGGAAATTCTGAGTGCGACCTGATCGTCGACAACAGGCGTATTGTACATGAAGGCGCTACCGACAAGATGGTCGGTGCCCACGGTGCTGGAAAGCTCCAGTTCCTTTTCGAAGGTTGGGTCCTTTGATTTGATGTAGACGGCACCGGTCATGGCTGCGCGGCCGGAAAGCGTGGATTGCGGCCCGCGATAAACCTCGACCTGCTCGACGTCCCAGAGATTGCGTGCGCCAAAACGGGCGTTGTAGCGTGTTTGCAGGATGCCATCGACATAGATGGAGCCGGCAGCGTTACCGGAAGCCACAAGACCTTCGGAACTCATGCCACGGATAACGAAACCAGAATTGACGGTTGCGCTATCCATCACGTTCGCCATGCGGCGATATGCTTCCTGGGTGGTGCGAATCTGGCTATTTTCCAAGCTTTGAGCACTGAGAACGGCGACACCACTTGTCGTGCTGGCGAGGGTGGTCGCATTGCGGGCACCGTAGATCACGATGGGTTCGAGCACGGTCCCGACCTGCTCCGGGTTTCCTGGGGAAGAAGGCGTACTCTGCAACGTGACCCGATTTTCTCCGGCAAAGCGCGCATCAACGCCGGTTCCGGCGAGTAGGGCCTTCAATGCCTGTTCGGGTGTCAGCATCCCATTCAAGCCGCGGGTTGATTTGCTTTGGGCAACCGACGCGTCGAACAGAATCTGCAAGCCGGTCTGGGCGGCAAGGCTGTTAAGCGCCGGGGTAAGCGGACCTGCTGGTACTGAGATCGCCTGCTGTGCTGCCTGAACCTCTCGCGCCATTGCAGGCAGCGTTGGTGTCAACATTATAAGCGCTGATCCTGCAAAAAGGACAGCTCTGAGGCTCGCTCGCGCCTCGCCTGTAGCGGAATAAGTATTTATCATAGAATCCCCAAACTCTCCGGTATTCAAGGCTTTGCGGCCTACCGCTAGGAGCAACTCCACATTGTGCTCGAGGGATAGACGATTGATCCATCCGGTTTGGGACTCTGGCTGCAAAAAAATGATTAGGTTTTTAGTCTGCGACGCCGAGATGTCGCCGCATGGCGCGGCTTTTCGTGGCATCATTGCCGCATGAGAGAGGCATGGGGTTATACCCTTCGCCCATGTGCAGGGCCAAACGCACCACTGACGGCGTCCAAAAGACCCAAACGGCGGACGCGCGGACAGTGCCTCTCGTTTTTCAACGAAATCAGCGCAGTCCAGCCATGAATGTTACAGCTTCGGAACGGACTATGGCGCCTACTGTTGTATCCGGAACCTCGATCAGACAGGCTGACAACGGTGAAATTGGCGGCCGGATAGGTGCTCCCCTTCTCCCCGTCATCACAATCGCCTCACGATCTTCCTTTCGTCTCCCGACATCGTTGCGAACAAAACTTGACGCTATCCCAGTTCTTCTCCCACTTCTTTCGCCATGAAAACGGCCTGCCGCAAACCGGGCAAATCTTTGTAGGCAGGTTTGATTTTTCGCGATGTTTTGCCATCCGTTATTCCAGAATCTTCTATCGTTAAAACAACCTTCGCCTAGGATGGCGAGAGCAGTTTGGCGACAACGTGCGCGCGGTCAGCTTGGCGGCCATCGGCGGTTTCCGTGACGATATTAGGGCTGCCTTTGGGGATGTAAACAAGTCTGCCTCAATCGGCCGTTCAGTTGACACTCCATCCACGCACCTGCTGCCCACCGAATATCATTTCAGTCGGCATCTGGAAGATGAAATAAGGATTGAGCATCGGCAGCGCGCTTGCCACTTCCAGTCGTTGCAGATGTTCATCCTCCAGTACAATGTCGAGAGAGGCAATGTTTTGGGTGAGTTGCTCTACCCGGCTTGCGCCGATCAGCACTGAGGAGACGCCAGGGCGTTTCGCTACCCAGGCCAGCGCCACTTCCGCAGGCGAACGGCCAACCTCCATTGCTACCGCTTTCAGAACATCAACAATATCGAAGTTGCGATCCGTAAACAGCATGCCACCAAACGGGTTGTCACCATTGAGGCGCCCATCGCTTTGGCCTTCACTCACGGTTCCGGCCTTGTCTGGCAGGGCGGCTGCCCGGTTGGCGTCGCTGATCTTGTCGAGACCGTATTTTCCTGTCAGCAGACCAGCCGCAAGTGGGCTCCATGGCACCATTCCCAAACCAAATTCGGCACCAGCCGGAATGAGATCCAGCTCCACGCCACGGTCGATCAGCGAATAGGCATATTGCAAGCCGATCGGCTTTGGCAGACCATGCGCTTCTGCAAGTGTCGCGACCTTTGCCACATACCAGGCAGGTGTGTTGGAAAAACCATAATGCAGGATCTTGCCAGCGCGAACCGCATCGGACAGCGTTTGCAAAACCTCTTCTGCTGGCGTCGTGCGGTCCCACACATGCATCCAGTACATGTCGATGTAATCGGTTTTCAGCCGCTTTAGCGAGCCTTCCATCCCCATACGAATATTCTTGGCACCGTTGCCACCCCACAAAGGTGTGCCCTGCCCGCGCGGAAAACCGGATTTGGTCGCGATCACCAACCGATCACGCATGCCGCTGTCGGAAACAAAAGTCCCGAGCATGTCCTCGCTGCGGCCGGCGGAATAAACATCCGCAGTATCGATGAAATTGCCACCGGCTTCGACATAGGCATCGAAAATTGCGCGCGCGGTTTTGTCGCCAGCGCCCCAGCGCTCTGCCCCGAATGTCATGGTGCCAAGCGCCAGCGGGCTGACGATAAGGCCGGACTTGCCAAGCGTGCGGTAACTGGTGAGATCCATCGGTGTTCTCCATCATTGTTGTGTAGAGGTGTAACGACCGGTGTCTGAGAAGATAAGCCATTGTTAGCGGCATGAACTTATGAGCACAGTGCATGAATGGAACGAAACGAACTCAATGATCTCCTCGCCTTTGCTGCCGTTGCCCGCGAACGCAGCTTTACCCGTGCTGCCGCCATTCTCGGCATGTCACCCTCGGCGCTGAGCCATGCGATGCGCGGACTGGAGGAGCGGTTGGGCGTCCGGCTTCTTTCGCGCACCACGCGCAGCGTGGCACCGACTGAACCGGGTGAACGGCTGCTGCAATCGCTCAATCCGGCACTTGCCAATATTGAGAGCGGACTAGAAGCGTTGGCGGAGTGGCGCGACAACCCTTCTGGTACGGTCCGGATCACCACTTTCGCCTATGCATCCCGCATGGTGCTTCTGCCGAAACTGCCAGCGTTTCTACTGGCCAATCCGGATGTGCGGGTTGAGGTGAATATCGATGATGGACTGACGGATATCGTGGCCGCAGGTTTCGATGCCGGTATTCGGCTGGGAGAGGCCGTCGCCAAGGATATGGTCGCGGTGAAGGTGGGCCCGGATTTAAGGACGGTGGTGGTTGGAACGCCGTCCTATTTCGAGCGCTACCCTGCACCGTTGACCCCATATGACCTCGAACGTCATGCCTGTATCGGCTACCGACTGACGACATCAGGCGGATTACTCCCTTGGGAATTCGAGAAAGACGGCAAAGAGATCAATATCCGCACCAGCGGCCCCCTGGTGGCCAATGATGGCGATCTACCGGCGGCTGCCGTTCGTGCCGGCGCCGGGCTCGGTTACATCAATGAGCATGATGTGGCTGACGAGATCGCAGCGGGAACCCTTGTTCAGGTGCTGAAGGACTGGTGTCCAAGCTATCCTGGCTTTTTCCTGTATCACCCCAGCCGCAGGCAATCGCCACCAGCTTTGAGGGCTCTGATCGCTGCCCTTAAGGTGGCATGAAATTCCGCCACGCCTTTGGCACGAGATGGATGATTGTTTAGAGATATAAAAAACAACCTTCCAAATCGTCCAGCGACCATGTATGTTCCGCATTTGTTCGTGAGGCCATCCAACTTCACTCTCGGCATCAAGTGAGCTCTTATGGCAGTTGCGTATCTGGAAAAATTGAACGAGCAGCAGCGCCGAGCCGTCGAGCATGGCGTGGGGTTGGCGGAGGGCAACACGGCGGGGCCGCTGCTGATCATCGCTGGCGCTGGCTCTGGCAAAACCAATACGCTGGCGCATCGTGTGGCTCACCTCATCGTCAATGGTGCGGACCCGCGCCGCATTCTGCTGATGACCTTTTCGCGCAGAGCCGCCTCGGAAATGGCTCGCCGCGTGGAGCGCATCTGCCGCAATGTGCTGGGTGCCAATGCTGGTATCCTCACAGACGCGCTTGCGTGGTCCGGTACGTTTCATGGGATCGGTGCGAGACTGTTGCGGATGTATGCCGAGCAGATCGGTCTCAACCTTGACTTCACCATTCATGATCGTGAGGACAGCGCGGACCTCATCAACCTCGTGCGCCACGAGCTTGGATTTTCCAAGACGGAGAGCCGCTTTCCGACCAAGGGCACCTGTCTCGCGATCTATTCACGGGTGGTGAACTCGCAGATGCCGCTGAGCGAAATCCTGCGGCTGCACTACCCATGGGTGGCCACCTGGGAAGAACAGTTGAAGGAATTGTTCGGAGCTTATGTGGAGGCCAAGCAGGCGCAGAACGTGCTCGATTATGACGATCTCCTGCTTTACTGGGCGCAAATGGTCAGCGATCCCGATCTCGCCGACGATATCGGCAATCGCTTCGACCATGTCATGGTCGATGAATATCAGGACACGAACAAGCTGCAAGCGTCTGTCCTTATGGCGCTCAAGCCCGGCGGACGTGGTTTGACCGTTGTCGGTGATGATGCGCAATCGATCTATTCGTTCCGGGCCGCGACGGTTCGCAACATTCTAGACTTCCCGGCATCTTTCAGTCCGGCGGCAGACGTTATCACATTGGACCGGAACTACCGTTCGACCCAGCCTATTCTCGCAGCAGCCAATGGCGTGATCGAACTGGCGCGCGAGCGTTTCACCAAGAACCTTTGGACCGAACGGGAATCGCTTGAGCGACCCAAACTCGTGACTGTCAAGGATGAGACCGAACAGGCGAATTTCATTGTCGAGCAGGTGCTGGCAAACCGCGAAACCGGGATGACGTTGAAACAGCAGGCCGTCTTGTTTCGCACATCGAGCCACAGTGGCACGCTCGAGGTCGAACTGACGCGCAGAAACATTCCCTTCGTCAAATTTGGCGGCTTAAAGTTTCTCGACAGTGCACATGTTAAGGACATGCTGGCGGTGCTGCGTTTCGCCCAGAACCCGCGTGATCGGGTTGCGGGGTTTCGGCTCCTGCAAATGCTGCCAGGCATCGGCCCCAAGAAAGCCGGCACCATTCTAGACACGATCGCCACCGACCCTGAGCCGCTACTGGCGCTTGCCGAAATCCCACCGCCGCCCAAAACGGGTGCGGACTGGACCTCCTTCGTTCAACTGCTGGGCGGCCTTCGGAAAAACCATGATGGCTGGCCGTCGGATATCGCGCAGGCCAGGCAATGGTACGAACCACATCTGGATCGCATCCACGAAGATGCTGACACCCGCAAGGCCGACCTGCTGCAACTCGAACAGATTGCCAGCGGCTACCCCTCACGCGAACGGTTCCTCACAGAGCTGACGCTTGATCCACCAGATGCCACGAGCGATCAGGCGGGCGTGCCGTTGCTTGATGAGGACTATCTCATCCTGTCGACCATCCATTCGGCCAAGGGCCAGGAATGGCGCTCGGTCTTCATGCTCAATGTTGTCGATGGCTGCATACCGTCAGACCTCGGGACAGGTACGACGCAGGAAATCGAGGAGGAGCGGCGACTTCTCTATGTCGGCATGACGCGCGCAAAAGACAGTCTGGCGCTGATCACACCGCAACGGTTTTTCACGCACGGCCAGAACTCGCAGGGTGATCGGCATGTTTACGCTTCGCGTTCTCGGTTCATCCCGGCGACCCTGCTGCAATATTTCGAGGCGGTTGCCTGGCCGAAAGTCTCAGCCGCAGCATCTGAACGCAGTGCGCAGCAGATCCGCATAGATGTCGGCGCACGCATGCGCGGCATGTGGAAATAGGAGCGGTCGCATTGCAGAGGATGGGCATACAGACCGATCCAGCAAGCACAAGGGCAATCGGTAAGGACCAGACATGCACCCGGTTCGCAAAATCATTCACGTGGATATGGATGCGTTCTACGCTTCTGTCGAGCAACGTGACAACCCTAAGCTCCGGGGCAAGCCGCTGGCGGTTGGGGGATCGGCTGCCCGAGGGGTTGTGGCTGCCGCCAGTTATGAGGCAAGAGCCTTCGGCGTCTATTCGGCAATGCCGTCGATCACCGCCAAACGGAAATGCCCGGACCTGATATTCGTGCCGCCTCGTTTCGAGGTCTATCGTCAAGTCTCCCAGCAAATCCGCGAGATCTTTGCCCAGTACACACCCGTTATCGAACCGCTTTCACTTGATGAGGCGTATCTCGATGTTACCGAGAACCTGAAAGGCATGGAGATTGCAACTGATATAGCGCTCGAAATCCGCGCAAAGATAAAGGATGTCACGGGCCTCAACGCATCTGCGGGAATCTCATACAACAAGTTTCTGGCGAAGATGGCGAGTGACCTGAACAAGCCAAATGGCCAAGCGGTGATAACACCGAAAAACGGGCCGGCCTTTGTCGAGGCCCTCCCCGTCAAGAAATTCCATGGCGTGGGTCCCGCCACAGCCGAGCGTATGAAACGACACGGGATCGAAACGGGTCTGGATCTGAAAACCAAACCGCTTGCCTTCCTGCAACAGCACTTTGGCAAATCAGGCCCATATTTTTATGGCATTGCGCGCGGCATCGATGAGCGGCAGGTCAAGCCCAATCGCATCCGTAAATCCGTCGGCGCGGAAGACACGTTTGTCGAGGACATCGAGCATCTCGACGTCGCCAAGGCCGAATTGAGACCCTTGGCCGAAAAGGTCTGGCGGTACTGCGAGGCACACGACATCACCGGAAAAACAGTGACGGTCAAAATCAAATATTCAGATTTCACCCAGGCGACACGAAGCAAGACCGTAGGGGTAGATGTCTCAGGCATCGACATGATCCTGGACATAGCGGAGCCCCTGCTCTCTTCGGTTTTTCCGTTTAAAGGCCCTGTGCGACTACTTGGGGTAACCCTGTCATCACTGAACACCCAAGAAAACGGCCATAAACAACAGCTCGCGCTTGGGCTGTGACCCGGTAGCCGTCACTTCAAAAAAAGATGTAACACAGCAGGAGTGATGCCGCTGTTGCCGACATAGAGACGCCCGCGTTATCGGCGGGCGTGGTGGCCGTTGGGATGTGCAGGCAAACGCCTGCTTAACGTGCGAGCGACTGGCGGGCAACGCTCTGGATGTCAGCGCGATTGATACCCAGATCTTCGAGTTCGCGCGAGCTCATACGGCCAAGTTCGCTAACGGTCTGACGGTACTTGCGCCAGTTGTTGAAAGTGCGTGCTACGTTCATGATGATCCCCTTTCGTGAGGTCTCTTGACGCCAGCAACCTTGCTTCGGTTCCAACGTCGTTTCGATGGGCTTGATATAGGCGCCTCGCCGTTGGCCGATAAGGCACAAGGTCTCAGGCCCGCTATGCGTTCAAAGCATGGGTCTGACCGCAGACTGCGGCGTCATATAGCTAGGCGCCTATCAACACACCTCTATTATTTCATTTAAAGCAATTCACTCTCAATTTTTATTGCAATTCTTCAGCATCATCCGCTGGCTTAAGTTCTCAACTGTAACCAAGAGATGAACGCACAGAGGCAAGGCAAGCAACATGATGTCACTTTCAGACAATCGTTCGGCATAACCTTCAAGACTTGCCGCCTCCCCTCCTCCATTCCCTTACGCAACCCATCAAAGGAAATACGACATGTCCAACAAGCTTCAGGTTCTCACACCCCAGAACAGCCAGATCATCTTCATCGACCAACAGCCGCAGATGGCCTTCGGCGTTCAGTCCATCGACCGTCAGGTGTTGAAGAATAATGTCGTCGGTCTTGCCAAGGCTGCCAGCATTTTCAACATTCCGACCACCATCACCACCGTCGAAACAGACAGCTTCTCGGGCAACACCTTCCCTGAATTGCTGGCCGCCGTTCCCAACAATGACATCCTCGAGCGTACATCAATGAACTCCTGGGACGACCAGAACGTTCGCGATGCGCTTGGCAAACACGCAGCCGAAGGCCGCAAGAAGATCGTTGTTTCCGGCCTGTGGACCGAAGTCTGCAACACGACCTTCGCGCTGTCTTGCATGCATGACACAGATTATGAAATCTACATGGTTGCCGACGCCTCCGGCGGCACGTCCGTGGATGCGCACAAATATGCCATGGACCGTATGGTTCAGGCTGGTGTGGTTCCCGTCACCTGGCAGCAGGTTCTTCTGGAATGGCAGCGCGATTGGGCGCGCAAGGAAACCTACGACGCCGTTACCACCTTGGTCAAAGAGCATTCCGGCGCTTACGGCATGGGCATTGATTATGCCGTTACGCACGTTCACGGCGGTTCCGAGCGCGTCAGTCACGGCAAGCGCATCGGCCCTAACCCGGCCGCCATCTGATCTGAAGCAGCCCCGCCTGAATTGCCGGGCGGGGCAATCATTTTGGAAAAGGATCGCTTCAATGAAAATCTACCTCCTTTCGCTCGCCGTCGGACTTCTCGTCGGGATGATTTACGGGCTTCTCAATGTGCGGTCACCGGCACCACCTGTCATCGCTTTGGTCGGCTTGCTTGGCATTCTCGTCGGCGAACAGATCGTGCCGCTGGCAAAGACCATATGGGCAAAGGAGCCCGCTGCCGTTTCGTGGCTCACCCATATCAAGCCACATATGTTTGGCCATATGCCGAAGGGCGGGCAAGGCCCAGTTGCGGTCGTATCCCGAGATGACGCGACGGATGGGCAAGCCTGATGGCGACGCGCCGCACGTTCCTCGGCGGGGCGTCAAGCCTCGCTCTGTCCAATCTCTTCTCCACGGCCAAAGCCGCAGATCCAAACAAGACCGGAGCAGACACGATGCATCCCGATATCATCCTGCACAACGGACGCGTCACAACGCTTGACCGCGCCAACCCCGAGGCAGGGGCCATCGCCATCAAGGACGGCATTTTCACTGACGTGGGCAGCGAGGCCGATGTGATGGCGCTGGCCGGACCGGACACGAAGATCATCAATCTCAGGGGTAAGCGCGTTCTGCCCGGCCTGATCGACAATCATACCCACGTTGTGCGCGGTGGGTTGAACTTCAACATGGAACTGCGCTGGGACGGCGTCCGCTCGCTCGCCGATGCCATGGATATGCTCAAACGGCAGGTGGCGATAACCCCCGCTCCGCAGTGGGTGCGTGTCGTTGGCGGCTTCACCGAGCACCAGTTTGCAGAAAAACGCCTGCCGACAATCGAAGAAATCAACGCTGTCGCGCCCGATACACCCGTCTTCCTGCTCCACCTCTATGACAGGGCACTTCTGAATGGCGCGGCCCTTCGTGCCGTTGGCTACACCAAGGATACACCTGAGCCGCATGGTGGTAAGATTACGCGCGATCTCAATGGCAATCCGACCGGGTTGCTGCTGGCCAAGCCGAATGCAGCCATTCTCTATTCCACCCTTGCCAAGGGGCCGAAACTGCCGCTGGATTATCAGGTCAATTCGACCCGTCATTTCATGCGGGAACTGAACCGGTTGGGCGTTACCGGCGTGATTGATGCCGGCGGCGGTTTTCAGAATTACCCGGACGATTACGAAGTCATCCAGAAACTTTCTGACGAAAACCAGATGACGGTTCGTCTCGCCTACAATCTGTTCACGCAAAAGCCGAAGGAAGAGAAAGAAGACTTTCTCAAATGGACGCAGTCGGTCAAATACAAGCAGGGCAATGACTACTTCCGGCACAATGGCGCTGGCGAGATGCTCGTCTTCTCCGCCGCCGATTTCGAGGACTTCCGCCAACCAAGGCCCGAAATGGCACCGGAAATGGAAGGTGAACTGGAGGAAGTGGTGCGGGTTCTGGCCGAGAACCGCTGGCCATGGCGTCTGCACGCCACCTATGACGAGACGATCACCCGTGCGCTCGACGTGTTCGAAAAGGTCAACAACGACATTCCGCTCGAAGGTCTCAACTGGTTCTTCGACCATGCCGAGACGATTTCGGATCGCTCCATAGACCGTATCGCGGCGCTTGGTGGTGGCATCGCCACCCAGCACCGCATGGCCTATCAGGGCGAATATTTCGTGGAACGCTACGGTCACGGTGTAGCCGAAGCCACTCCGCCCATCGCCAAGATGCTGGAGAAGGGCGTCCATGTTTCAGCCGGTACCGATGCAACCCGTGTCGCCTCCTATAATCCTTGGGTGTCACTATCATGGATGGTGACCGGCAAGACCGTTGGCGGCATGCAGCTTTATCCCCGTGCCAACTGCCTTGACCGTGAAACCGCTCTGCGCATGTGGACGGAAAAGGTCACGTGGTTCTCCAACGAGGAGGGCAAGAAGGGTCGCATCGAAAAGGGCCAGTTCGCGGACCTCATTGTGCCGGACAAGGACTTTTTCTCCTGCTCCGAAGACGAAATCTCGTTCCTGACCTCGGATCTCACCATGGTCGGTGGCAAGATCGTCTATGGTTCGGGTGACTTCAAGGCGCTGGATGAAAACGACGTGCCGCCCGCCATGCCGGATTGGTCTCCCGTTCGAAAGTTCGGCGGTTACGCTGCATGGGGCGAGCCTGAGGGTGCAGGTGCACGTTCCTTGCGCCGCACCGCGATTTCCAACTGCGGCTGTGCCAGCGATTGCGGCGTTCACGGTCACGATCATGCGGGCGCATGGACGTCGAAGCTGCCGATCGCCGACCTCAAGGGCTTCTTCGGGGCGCTGGGTTGCTCGTGCTGGGCGGTGTGATTGTTCCTACTCTGAGGGACGGGCCTCATAGCCCGTCCGCATCTCACTATTGTAAAAAATGCAATTAAATCGAAACTATTGATGCAATTGCTGGCAGCAACGTTTCGGCTCAAGATCACTCCATCGCAACAGCTCATCAACATGGGCAAACCTGCAGGAGCAGCCATGACCTATCATTCATCGACCACCACTAAACTGAAAACAGGTCTGGCGGGCATTATTGCAACCCCAGCGGTCCGGACCATTGGACTGCTTGCGCTATGCGCAGCCTATATCCAGGGACCTTTGACCAAGATTGTCGATTTCAATGGTGCCATGGGAGAGATGGACCATTTCGGCCTGCATCCAGCGGCCGTCTTTGCGGTCATCGTCATTGTTTTTGAGCTGACGGCGTCTGCCATGGTGATTTCAGGGTTTCTTCGCTGGGCGGGTGCACTCGCCTTGGCAGGCTTCACTGTGATGGCGACGCTCATCGCTCTGCGGTTCTGGGAAATGGCTCCCGGCATGGACCGCATGATGGCGACCAACGCTTTCTTCGAACATCTTGGCCTTGCCGGGGCATTCGTCTTTGTTGCAGCCTTTGATCTGACCAAGGGAGCGAAGTGATGAGCGCCCGCACATCCACAAGCGGAAGCTTTGCCCCGCTGCGCCAGCCAGTCTTTGCGGTCCTGTGGGCGGCAACGGTTCTGGGCAACACCGGCAGCTTCATGCGCGATGTCGCCAGTTCCTGGTTGATGACCGATCTTTCCGCAGCACCGGCAGCCGTTGCCCTTGTGCAAGCCGCAGGTACATTACCGATCTTCCTTCTGGCGATCCCGGCGGGCGTTCTCTCTGACATTCTCGACCGTCGGAAGTTTCTGATCGCCATTCAGCTTCTGCTGGCCAGCGTCAGCATATCGCTGATGACCCTGTCCTATTTCGGCATGCTGTCCGTCAGCGCCTTGATTGGCCTGACATTTCTAGGCGGCATAGGAGCTGCTCTGATGGGGCCGACATGGCAGGCCATCGTGCCGGAACTGGTGCCGCGCGAAGATGTGAAAGGCGCGGTCGCGCTGAACTCGCTGGGTATAAACATCGCCCGCTCGATTGGCCCTGCGGCAGGCGGGCTTTTGCTCGCGGCCTTCGGAGCGGCTGTCACCTACGGGGCTGATGTTGCCAGCTACATTCTCGTCATAGCGGCACTCATCTGGTGGCCTCGCGCCAAAAATGCCGACGACGCCTTGTCCGAAAATTTCCTCGGCGCGTTTCGTGCTGGGCTGAGATATACCCGCGCCAGCAAGCCATTGCATGTCGTGCTGTTGCGAGCGGCCATTTTCTTTGCCTTTGCCAGCGCCGTCTGGGCGCTGCTGCCCCTCGTCGCCCGCCAGCTTCTTGGCGGTGACGCCAGCTTCTATGGACTTTTGCTCGGCTCGGTCGGCGCGGGCGCCATCGGTGGGGCGCTGGTCATGCCGAAATTGAGAGAGCGTTTCGATTCGGATGCTCTTTTGCTGGGCTCTGCCATCGTCACAGCCCTGGTTATGGGCGCACTCTCCTTTGCCCCACCACAATGGCTGGCCATCATCATCCTGCTGTTTCTTGGAGCATCGTGGATAACCGCACTAACGACATTGAATGGCGCGGCGCAGGCTGTTCTACCCAATTGGGTCAGAGGACGCGGGCTTGCAGTTTATCTGACGGTGTTCAATGGCGCGATGACGGCGGGCAGCCTTGGTTGGGGCGCGGTGGGCGAAGCTGTGGGCGTACCAGCAACGCTGCTCATCGGAGCGGCAGGATTGCTGGTCGCGGGCTTCATCATGCACCGCGTCAAGCTTCCAGCAGGCGATGCCGATCTGGTCTCGTCCAACCATTGGCCTGAGCCGCTGGTCGCAGAGCCCGTCGCGCATGATCGTGGCCCTGTATTGATCCTGATCGACTACCATGTCGAGAAGCACAACCGCGCCAAGTTCCTGCACGCGCTCAATGATATGTCGTCCGAACGACGCCGCGATGGCGCCTATGGTTGGGGTGTTACCGAGGACTCCTCCGATCCGCAGAAAATCACCGAGTGGTTCATGGTGGAATCCTGGGCGGAACATTTGCGCCAGCATAAGCGCGTGTCCAATGCGGATGCGGATATGCAGAGCAAGGTCATCGCCTTCCATACCGGTCCAAACAAGCCCGTGGTTCGGCACCTCCTGACAATCAACAAACCCGGCAAGGTGAGGTAAAAGAATTATTGCAATAATCGAAACTCATTCGAGACTTTTGTTGCAATTGTTGGCCGGTTTCTCTCGGTGCATTCTCTTCACACAGACGTACGCATGACCACGAAAATACCTCGAACGAACAAGGAGCCGTCATGGCCAACCACAATCTTTCCCTCAGCCGCCGTGATGCCCTTCTTGCGGGCGCTGTGTTGACCGCAGGGATGCTGCTTCCAACCCGCCCAGTTCATGCCGCACAGGCTACCAACCATCCAAACCCAACGACAGGAGACGATACAATGAGCTTCGTTAAAACCACAGACGGCGTCGACATTTTCTACAAGGATTGGGGTCCGAAGGACGCTCAGCCAATCGTATTCCACCATGGCTGGCCGCTGTCGTCAGACGATTGGGATGCGCAGATGCTGTTCTTCGTTTCCAAGGGTTACCGGGTGGTTGCCCATGACCGCCGTGGCCATGGACGCTCAGCCCAGGTATCCGAAGGGCATGATATGGACCATTATGCCGCTGATGCCTTTGCGGTGGCCGAACATCTGGACCTGAAAAATGCCGTCCATATCGGCCATTCCACAGGTGGCGGTGAAGTTGCGCGTTATGTTGCCAAGCATGGCGAACCCGCTGGCCGCGTTGCCAAGGCTGTTCTCGTCTCTGCTGTTCCACCGCTGATGCTGAAGACAGAAAGCAACCCCGAAGGTCTGCCCATGGAAGTCTTTGACGGTTTCCGCTCGGCACTTGCCGCCAACCGCGCCCAGTTCTTCCGTGATGTTCCCTCAGGTCCGTTCTATGGCTTCAACCGGGATGGCGCGACCGTGCACGAAGGTGTCATCCAGAATTGGTGGCGTCAGGGCATGATGGGCAGCGCGAAAGCCCATTATGATGGCATCAAGGCGTTTTCGGAAACCGACCAGACCGAGGATCTGAAGGCCATCAGCGTTCCAACGCTGGTTCTCCATGGCGAAGACGACCAGATCGTTCCGATTGCCGACGCGGCCCACAAGGCCATCAAGCTTTTGAAGAACGGCACGATCAAGACCTACCCCGGCTTCTCCCACGGCATGCTGACCGTGAATGCCGATGTGCTGAACGCTGATCTCCTGGCCTTCATCAAGGGCTGAGACGCCCCCGTTGACCGACTAAAAAATGCTGATGCCGATGGCCAACCCGCTGTCGGCATCACGCCGGCTAGTGCCGGTTACGCAAGCGCCATTCGCTTGGCGCAACACCGGTGACCCGCGTGAAGCTTTCAACAAATGCAATCTGATCTTTAAAACCGCAAACCTGCGCCACCGCGCCAATGGTTTCTGCCGTTTTGACAAGATAGGACTTGGCCCTTGCGATCCGGGTTTCGAGCAACCATTCGCTAACACGGTAACCAGTCGTTTGTTCAAAACCGTATGCCAAATCCTCTACCGAAAAGCCGCTTGCCATCGATATGTCCGCGAGGCTGATCTCGCGGGACAGGTTGGTGTTGATATAGGTCTTGATACGTTTTTCCTGCAGGGGTGTAAGCCGACCGGACGCAGACAGGTTTTGCGCAGGCGACAGTCCGTATCTGTGGGCAAGGTGAGCCATAAATGCGAGGCCAATGTGGGGAACAAGCATGTCTCGTGCCTGATCCGGCATGTCAAACAATGGCATCAACGCCGCACCCATGTTGCGGATGACCTGATCGTGCAGACCCCGACAGATCATAAAATCATCGATCCGTGGTTCACCCGCTTCCTCTGCAAGCTCGGCAAGATGCGACGCAGGGATGTGAAAAACGAGCACATCAAGTGTGCCGTCTATGGAAATGGCCGCACCCTTCGCCAAACTCACCAGACAGATCGAGCCGTTTGAATAGGTCTTGATCGCACCCAAGCTACCATCAGACGCAATGTCGCAATGTCGGGCATCTCCAAGATAGAGCATAACCATAAACGCATCATCAGGTGCGAGGACAACCCGGCTGTTGCCGTGTTCGTAGCAACTCACAATATGCACGATGGTGAGTTGCGCTCCCCCCAGCGGCTTGACTACGAATGCCCTTGCTGCATCGACACCAAAGCTGGCCGCGATTTTTTCATTGACTTTCAACCATTTACTCACATCTGTATAGTGCTGGCATGAATTGCGCTGTAGCCGTAATCGGGGGCCATATATTGCAGTTTCCTACACGCTAATTTTCACGCTATATTGTACAAAAGCGCTTTTTCAAGATCGATTGGTCGCTAAACTTTACGTCAAGCGACCAGCATAATTTATGGGTAAACTGCGTTCGTCGCAGATAAGGGAGCTAGGTTTCATGATGACTGGCCCCGGAAATGCAAGCCTTTATACCCCAGTCAAAGCTGCGGACAAATTCGGCTGCACGTTGACCCAATTGGCGACGAACCAAAACCTGTCATCGCCGGACATGGATATTTTCCGCAAGGCAACGCGCTCCTCCCAACTCGATCAGGTCAGCACATCTGGAAGCGATCAGGGGTTTCTGGTCGGCGTGTCGTTACGCGCAGGTCATCAGCGGCGTATTTTTCAAGAGCACCACGCGACCAGCCACGACTTTTTCGAAAACGCATTTTATATCCGTAACCTGGCGGATGACTACAAAGCTGATCTTTGCACGCCGTTCGATTTCATGCTGTTTCAGATATCGCCTTCTTCACTGGCAAAGATCGCTGATGATGCTGACGTGGGCGGGGTGAATATGCTGCTACCGGCGACGGCTGGCAAGGATATCGTTCTGACAAATCTGGCGCGCGCGCTGGTTCCTGCCCTCCAGCGACCCGAAGAGGCCAACGCTCTTTTCGTTGATCAGATGACGACGGCGATCGGCACCTATCTGGTTCAGCGTTACGGCGGACGGCCTGTACCCGCTCCTGTGCGAACGCCGGTGCTTTCCCGCGCGCAAGAGCAACTGGCAAAATCCATTCTGCTTGAGCATCTTGAAGGAGATGTTTCGATTGCTGACGTTGCGCAGGCCTGCAACCTGTCGCGCGGCTATTTCATCCGTGCTTTCCGCGAAGCCACAGGCGTGACGCCCTATCAATGGCTCCTGAACCAACGCGTCGATCGCGCCCGGCACCTGATAAAAACGTCCAGTGCGCCTCTCGCAGAGATTGCCGTGGCCTGTGGATTTGCGGATCAGAGCCACTTCACACGCGTGTTCTCGGCTCTTGTCGGGACAACGCCCGGCACTTGGCGACGCAGTATTTGATTTTTTCCTACAATGAAGTTTTACCCCACCGCGACCGCCGCATACGACTAAACGTGCGCGACGGTGCAGAGGGGCCGTCCTGATGTGATCTCTGTCTGGTAAAACCATCAGGCAACGTTGACGCGCACATTGCCGCTAAACGGACGCGGTAATCACCGCGTCGTAAATGACCTCGGCCACATCCGCAGGTGCTGACAGCAAAGACATGTGGCTAGCCTCAAGCTCGATTGTCTTTGCTTCCATTTTCACGGCGAGTGCACGTTGCAACTCAACGTTTACTGCACGGTCTTCACTGGAAACGACGTAGTAGGTGGGTCTGTCTAACCACGCCGCTTGGCTCACTGTGTCACTGAACGTTGAAACTCCAAGCGGCGTCTGCACAGCGGCAAGGAGCCTTGCCTCGCTCTCAGGAAGATCTTGGGCGACGTTGCCGATCCAGCTTTCCACACTCATTATAAGCTTGCCGTTTCCAATGTCGGTCACACCGCTCAAACCTGGAGGTGCTTCATGCGCGTCCACTTGATCGTTTGAATGCGGTGTGTCTCGTCCCCTAAGCCTGGGAGCAAGCTCCTGACAGCTTGGGCAGATGCGCTGTTTATGCCGCGAGTGGCGCGAGATTAGCCTCGATCTCATGGCGGAAGTCCTCATAGCGGCTGGGCAGTTTCAGTGCCTCACCGAGGTGAGCCGTGTCTTCATCCCGATTGAATCCCGGTTCGTTGGTGGCGATCTCGAAGAGGATGCCGCCCGGAGTTCGGAAATAGATTGCCCAGAAGTAATCGCGGTCGATGACCGGGGTCACCTGATAACCGGTATCCATCAGCGCCTTGCGCACCTGGAGCTGCTTTTCCCTGTTATCAACGGCAAAGGCGATGTGATGGACAGAGCCAGCACCCTGCCGAGCAAATGGCGTCTTCCCAAGTCCGGCGAGATCGATCGTATTCGCCCCATTACCGCCGGGAATGATGAACCGGGTAACATTGCCTTCAGTCTCGGCCCGCTCATACCCCATAAAGCCTAGAAGCTCTTGGGTGGCTGCCGTTTCGTGGAGGTTGAAGCGCGCTCCGGAAAAGCCTCTGATAGCAACATCGTCGGGCACGCCCTCGCCGACCCAGGCAGTACGGTCGTCATCTGTCGTTTCGACCAAGGCGAAGCCGTCACCATCAGGACCGTTGAACCGCAAGCGGTTCGCTCCAAACACGCTGTCGGTAGAAAGCCCGCTGACACCCTGGGAAACAAAGCGATCCTTCCAGAAGGCGAGAGCACCTTTAGGAACGGCGAATTGCGTTTCACCAACTTCGCCGACACCCGGACGTTTGGGCATCATGTTCGGAAAGGGAAAATAGGTCATGACCGTACCAGGCGTACCGTTTTCATCGCCATAGTAGAGGTGATAGACACTTGGATCGTCGAAATTGACTGTCTTTTTCACTCGGCGAAGTCCGAGCGTATCGGTGAAAAACCTGTTATTTTGCCGCGTATCAGATGCCATGGAAGTGATGTGATGCAGCCCTTTGATATCCTTGATCATCGCCCTTGTCCTTCTGCATGATGACTGTCTGTTCCAGTGAACAAAGATCTACCCGGCTTGATCGCGACACGGAATTGCAATATTGCTGTCGAATGAATTGCTCTTTTTGAAATAATCGAGATGAATGATTACAAGGTTCTGAAGACGTTTCTGCTGGCTGCCGAGAAGCGTAATTTTGCGCAGGTCGCTCGCGAGCTCAACATGACGGCTGCCGCCGTAACGCGGGCAATTGCAGCCCTTGAGGACGACCTTGGCGTCCAGCTTTTCGTGCGAACGACCCGGCAGGTATCGCTGACAACGGATGGCGCGGTTTTCGCCGCGCAGATTCAGCCGGCGGTAGAGGCGCTTGAAAGCGCCCGCAAGGATATCCGCAATGCCCACAAGGCTGATCAGGGCCGCCTGCGGATCAGCGCGCCGACCTGGTTCGGCAAAGCTGTGTTGCAACCGATCCTATCCGGTTTCAGGGAGCTTCATCCGAAAATCAGTTTCGAGATATCGCTGTCCGATGGGCTCGTGGATATCGTCGATGACGATTATGATCTGGCCATCCGTATCTCATCCCAACCGTCGGACAAGTTCACGATCTGGCGCAAGATCCGAGTTGTGCAACGCATTCTGGTCGCAGCACCGGGAAGCCGGTTCGTCGATATGCAGCATCCGAGCGAACTGACGCCCGACGATTGCCTTGCCTATAGTGGCGAAAGCCGCCGGGAAAACTGGGTTTTGTCAGATGGCGGGGCAAGTATGACAATCCCTGCCGGACAGGCATTCAGCGCCAATAGTGGTGAAGTTCTGGCCGATATGGCCGCCGATGGTGCCGGTGTTGCATTGCTGCCGGGCTTTCACATCTCGGAACATCTGAAGACCGGACGCCTGGTGCACATTCTCCCGGGATGGTCGCCACCAGATCTCTGGCTGACACTCTACTATCCGCCATACCAGGCCCTGCCGCCCCGCATCGCCTCGTTCTCAAAATTCTTCGAAGAACAGGTGGCCTCGCATATGGTCATGCTGAACTGAGGCAGCCTGATCCAAGGATCACGACAGCACTGGCGTATTCGAGAAAACCAGTTCCATTCGGTCAGCGAGAAACCGCGTCACAATGCTCTGCACCGGCCTGTCCTCCAGATCGACATCCACGGCCTGACTGACGAGGATGATGCTATCCGATGCGCAGTTTAGAAAATCCTCGTCCCGCGCAGAGGCGCGCTCAGCGGTTAGTCGTGTTTCGCGTCGCCGGTAATCGGCCAGCCCTTCACGCAGCAAAGCTTTGGTGATCGAACCTGTCTCTGCATAGGCCGCGATAATTCCGGGAAAACGGTCGGCTGAGAAGAACGAAGTCGAACGCGACATCGGCACTCCATCGACCACCGCCAGATGTTCGAGGCGATGCAGAGGTATGCCGACACTACAGTCCAGAAGCCGCGCCTGAACTGCATCCGCAGATACTCTTTGCGCGTTGATAAGTCGGCCCGATGGTTCCAGCGACTGGCGCATCATGTTCTCGGAAAAGCGCGCTCTGGCTCCAATCGGGTAGACGATCCGCTTCTGGACCGCGTTGACAAAAGTGCCGCGTCCGCGCTCGGCGCGCAGCAAACCCTCGCTCGAAAGTGCAGCGATCGCACGCCGCACCGTATGGCGGTTGACGCCATATTGCGCCGCAAGTTCGGTTTCCGGAGGCAGTTGATCGTTGATTGCCCCTTCGCCGATGGCGCTGCGTAACCCGTCTGCAACCCTTCGCCAGCGCGAAATGCCATCATCTGTTCCGTTCATCGCAATATCTTCCAGCTGTCATTCGACCGTCATCGTTCTCAGTATATAAAGTCAACAAGACTAGTTGTCTACACAAATAGACAAATACGGAGCGACAATGATCAGCGATAATAATGTCGATATCTTCTCCAGAAAGAACGCGCTGGGCATGCTGGCCGCGGCATCGGCAGACATTCTTGCCGAACAGTATGAGGCGCTGGAGCCGACGCTGCCGGCTGCAGTTCCAGTTCGCGGCCCGGAAATCGGTGCCGTCATGATCCGCGGCAAGGTTGGTGGCGGAGGCGCTGCATTTAACCTTGGCGAGGCCAGCGTCACCCGTGCAACGGTCAAGCTTGCAAGCGGAGAGATTGGGCATTCGATCATCCTTGGCAGGGACGAGCGCAAAGCTCGCATCGTCGCTCATCTAGATGCATTGCGGCAGATACCGGATTGGGTTGAGCAGATCGACAGCAAGATCGTCCGCCCCGCACTCGATGCGATGAACGCTGAAAAGCTTCGCCGCGCCGAAGAAACCGAGGCCACCAGAGTCGACTTCTTCACCGTCGCACGAGGAGAAGATTGATGCAGGATGCAGTTTTCGACGGCGGCTTTGCCGATCCGGTGTTTGCCTCACAGGATATTTTCCGCGCCGTGATGGATGCAATGTCTCGTCCGGGCACGATGGTCGATCTCGGCTTACGTGCTACTGGACCTTACCCGCTGAATTCTGCCGCATCGGCAATTCTGCTGACGCTTGCCGATTATGATACGCCGGTCTGGTTCGAGGCCTCGAGTGATGTGCGGGAAGCTGCAGCCTGGCTGACTTTTCAGACCGGCGCGGTGATTGCTCCGGACGCCGGAAAAGCCAGTTTCGTCGTCCTGTCGGAGATGAGCGACACGACGCGGTGGCAGGCTTTTCCCCGTGGAACGATGGCTTATCCCGACCGCTCTGCAACGTTGCTGCTACCCGTCCAATCTCTTGTCGGCGGGGCAACTCTCCAACTCTCCGGCCCCGGCATCGAAACCATCTGCGAAATCGCACCGAGTGGTTTGCCGGAAAGGTTCACCGAGGTGATGAAGACCAATGCAGCGTCATATCCGCTCGGCTTCGACGTCATTCTTGTCTGCGATGCAAAGGCAGTCGCCTTGCCGCGCACGACGCGCATCCGGGAGGCTTGAGGCATGTATGTAGCCGTAAAGGGCGGCGAAGCCGCAATCGATAAGGCTCATAAGCTGCTGGCCGACCGCCGCCGCGGAGAACGCGACATCCCGGCCCTGACCCTCGAGCAGATAGCCGGACAATTGTCGCTCACTGTCGACCGGGTCATGGCCGAAGGCTCTCTCTACGATCCTGATCTTGCCGCCATGGCCGTGCGCCAATCGCGTGGTGATCTGATTGAGGCGATCTTCCTTCTACGCGCCTATCGTACAACTCTGCCCCGTTTTGGCTATTCCAAACCACTCGATACCGGCGCAATGCAGATCGAACGGCGTGTGTCTGCAACCTACAAAGATGTCCCCGGAGGCCAGTTGCTCGGCCCCACCTTTGACTACACACACCGCCTGATCGATCCGGCCATGGCAGGCGACGAACCGGTGGAACGGCCTGCCAGACGACCGCTCGATAGTGACGTTGCCTATCCCCGCGTCACCGACATCCTCAATGACGAAGGCCTGATCGAACCAGATGTACCCTCGGATAAAGAGCCCGCCGACCTGACACGCGATCCGACAGCTTTTCCAGTCAGTCGCGATCTGCGCCTGCAGGCGCTGGCGCGCGGCGACGAAGGTTTCCTGCTTTCGCTCGGTTATTCGACACAGCGTGGCTATGGCCGAACCCATCCTTTCGTCGGCGAAGTGCGCATCGGGCTGGTGGAGATCGAGATCGATATTCCAGAGCTTGGTTTCGCGGTGGCGATCGGCTCGATCCGTGTGACGGAATGCCAAATGGTCTCCCAATTCAAGGGATCGGCTGAGGACGGCCAGCGCTTTACCCGCGGCTACGGCCTTGTCTTCGGCCAGTCTGAGCGAAAAGCAATGGCGATGAGCCTGTTGGACCGCGCCCTTCGCGCCGACGAGTTCGATGAACAGCGCGTGGCACCTGCGCAGGACGAGGAATTCGTCCTCGCCCATTGCGATAATGTCGAAGCAACAGGCTTTGTCGAGCATCTGAAGCTCCCACACTACGTGGATTTCCAGGCCGAACTCGGCCTGCTGCGCATGTTGCGGCAGGAAAGCGCTGACGCCTTGCATCAGAAGGAGGCGGCGGAATGAGCCTTCCCGCTTACAATTTTGCTTATCTCGACGAACAAACCAAGCGAATGATCCGCCGTGCAATTTTGAAAGCGATCGCCATTCCCGGTTATCAGGTCCCTTTTGCCTCGCGCGAAATGCCGATGCCCTATGGCTGGGGAACCGGCGGCGTTCAAGTCACCGCCGCCATTCTGGGGCCTGACGACGTGCTGAAAGTCATCGACCAGGGTGCGGACGACACCACCAACGCGGTCTCCATCCGCGCATTCTTCGCCAAGACCGCAAATGTTGCGACCACGACAAAGACGACCGAGGCAAGCGTTATCCAGACCCGCCATCGCATCCCGGAAACGCCTCTCAAGGCAGGTCAGATCCTTGTCTATCAGGTGCCTATTCCTGAGCCGCTGCGGTTTCTCGAACCGCGTGAGACCGAAACCCGCATCATGCATGGGCTGGAAGAATACGGTCTGATCCAGGTTAAGCTTTACGAGGACATCGCCCAGCATGGCCATATCGCAACGACCTATGCCTACCCGGTCAAGGTCGAAGGCCGTTATGTGATGGACCCCTCGCCTATCCCGAAATTCGACAATCCGAAAATGCACAATTCCCCGGCATTGCAGCTGTTCGGTGCAGGCCGTGAAAAACGTATCTACGCTTTGCCGCCATTCACCAAGGTCGTCAGCCTGGATTTTGAAGACCATCCATTTGCCGTGCAGACATTCACGTCGTCCTGTGCGCTTTGCAATGCCAGCGATGTGTACCTCGATGAAGTGGTCACGGACGACCGCGGTGGTCGTATGTTCGTCTGCTCCGATACCGATCATTGCGAGACACGGCAGACCGAAGGTCATCACGGACCCGGATTGCCGCAGTCATCCATCGGAGATCAGCCATGACCGGCCCCATCCTTTCCGTCCGCGACCTCGAACGGCGCTATGGTAGTTTCATCGGCTGCACGGATATCTCGTTCGACGTCTGGCCCGGAGAAGTCGTTGCCATCGTTGGCGAATCCGGTTCCGGGAAAACCACGTTGCTGAACTGCATCTCCGCTCGTCTCGACCGATCGTCCGGAAGCGTACGATACCGCATGCGTGACGGAGAGTTCCCCGACCTCGCCGATCTCTCCGAAGCAGAACGCCGGTTCCTGATGCGCACCGACTGGGGCTTCGTTCACCAGAATCCGGCTGATGGATTGCGGATGCGGGTTTCCGCCGGTGCCAATGTCGGCGAGAGGCTGATGGCAGTCGGCGAACGGCACTATGGCGATATTCGCCGCACCGCTGGCGAATGGCTGTCCCGCGTCGAGATCGCCACCGACCGTATCGACGACCAGCCAATAGAGTTTTCCGGCGGCATGCGGCAGCGGCTGCAGATTGCCCGCAATCTGGTCACGCATCCCCGACTGATCTTCATGGATGAGCCAACCGGCGGCCTGGATGTCTCGGTTCAGGCCCGCGTACTCGATCTTTTGCGGGGCTTGGTCAACGACCTCGGTCTGTCCGTCGTGCTTGTTACCCATGATCTGGCTGTCGCCCGTCTGCTGTCGCAACGGATGATCGTCATGAAGCGTGGCCGGATTGTGGAACAGGGACTGACCGACAGGGTGCTGGACGATCCGCAACATGCCTACACCCAGCTACTTGTCGCTTCGATCCCGGAGAGCTGAGATGACACTTTACGCCCCGCCCACAACCCTCGACGATAACGTGCTGCTCTCAGTGCGTGACGTCGCAAAATCCTTCACCATGCATCTGCGCGACGGTCTCATCTTGCCGGTCGTCAGGAATGTGAGTTTCGATCTGCACCGCGGCGAATGCGTCGTCCTCGGCGGTCCGTCAGGGGTGGGAAAATCCTCGATCCTGCGCATGGTCTACGGCAACTACGCCATCGACCAGGGCCAGATAGTGGTTCGGGATGGCGCGTCTCTAGCAGTACAGGATCTCGGCAGCGGCGATCCGAGACTGGTGCTGGAATTGCGAAAACGCAGCATTGGCTATGTCAGCCAGTTCCTGCGTGCCGTTCCACGTGTTTCAGCGCGAGAAGTCGTCGCCGAACCGTTAACGTCTCGCGGTGTGGCGCGTGACGAGGCGCTTGAAACAGCCGGGGCATTGCTCTCACGGCTAAACTTGCCCGAAACCCTGTTCGGCTTGCCGCCCGCCACCTTTTCGGGCGGCGAGAAGCAGCGCGTCAACATCGCCCGTGGGTTTATAACAGATCATCCGATCCTGCTTCTCGATGAACCGACAGCGTCGCTGGATGCGGAAAACCGCGACGTGGTCTTGGCAATGATCGCGGAAAAGCGTGCCAAGGGCACAGCGATCCTTGGGATATTCCACGACCAGCCCGTTCGTGACGCAGTCGCGACACGGATTCTAGATGTGTCTGCATTCTCCGCCCGAAAGGTCGCAGCATGACCAAGCTCTCAATCCAGCCATTGATCCATCCCACGGCTGAGGTCAGTGACTCCACTCTCGGTATCTACACCGAGATCGCCGAATTATGCCGCATCTCCGAGACCGATATTGGCGACTATTCCTACATCGAACGTGGCGGCCAGATTTGGTGCGCGACAATCGGCAAGTTCGTCAACATTGCCGCTTGCGTGCGCATCAATGCCACCAACCATCCGATGGATCGCGCCAGCCTTCATCACTTTACCTATCGGGCCGGAGACTACTGGCCGGGTGCCGGTGACGAGACGGACTTCTTCGCGCAACGGCGGGCAAAGCGTGTGTTCATCGGTCACGATGTCTGGCTCGGCCACGGCGTGACGCTTCTTCCCGGCGTCACAATTGGCAATGGGGCCGTTGTTGGCGCAGGCGCCGTGGTGTCTCGTAATGTCGCGCCCTACACCGTCGTCGGCGGTGTCCCGGCCCGGCTGATCAGAGCCAGATTTGCTGATGGTGTAGGTGAGCGCATGGACCACCTTGCATGGTGGGATTGGCCACATGACCAGCTGTTCGAAGCGCTTGAAGACTTCCGCAGACTCTCCGCTGAAGATTTTCTTTCCCGTTACGGCGGTTGACGCAAAAACTTCATCAAAGCGTCACTGCACGATCATCGAAAGCCATCCAATCTCTTCGAACCGACCGAGCCATGGAGACGAGCAATGACTGCGATTACGGTTTCCAATCTTTCTAAAAATTACGGCGCAACTCGTGCGCTTGCGGGCGTTAGCCTGACACTGGAACGCGGTGAAATGGTCGCACTGATTGGTGCATCTGGTTCCGGCAAGAGCACGCTGATCCGGCATCTAGCGGGTCTTGAAACGGCGGATGGTCAGAGCGGGCAGATCGACATTCTCGGCACGGTATCGCAAAAGGCTGGCCGCATGACCGGTCGGGTCAAGCGTGGCGCAGTGTCGGTGATCTTCCAGCAGTTCAACCTTGTTGGCCGGTTGTCGGTGCTGACCAATGTCTTGGTCGGCCATCTCGGCCATGTTCCACGTTGGCGCGGAACGCTTGGTCTGTTTAACCGCGACGAAAAGGACAAGGCGCGTGCGGCCCTTGCCCGCGTCGGCATTCCGCAGGTCGCTGCGCAACGCTCATCGACCCTTTCCGGCGGCCAGCAGCAGCGCGCGGCAATCGCACGAACCCTGGTCCAGGGAGCAAAGATCCTGATTGCCGATGAGCCGATTTCGGCGCTCGACCCATCTTCCGCACGCCGCGTCATGGACGTTCTTGCCGATATCAACACGCAGGACGACATCACGATTCTCGTGTCACTGCATCAGGTCGAATACGCCCGGCGCTACTGCAAGCGGACAATCGCAATGCGCGACGGCGTGATTGTCTTCGATGGCCCATCAACAGCCCTTTCCAACGCTTTCCTTGCCGAACTCTATGGGTCGGCCTCGGAAGAACTCGTCCTGCCGGATGCCCCGGCGGAGCAATCGACACCGGTGGTCGCCACCGGGTCAGTCAAACGTCAGCCGGTCCTAACGACTGCCTGATCAACACAGCACCGGAGACCAAACATGAACGCGATACTGAAAAGCATGGCGGCGATGTCTGTCGCCTTTACGATGACCTCCGCGGCCTTTGCGCAGGAAAGCACGATCAACTTCGGCATCATTTCCACCGAATCCCAGCAGAACCTCAAAACAAACTGGGATCCACTTCTTGCCGACATGAAGAAGAAGACCGGCCTTGATGTGAAGGCATTCTTTGCTTCGGACTACGCCGGCATCATCGAAGGCATGCGCTTCGACAAGGTTCAGATCGCCTGGTACGGCAACAAGTCTGCAATGGAAGCCGTGGACCGCGCCGATGGCGAAATTTTCGTACAGAGCGTTCCCGCAAGTGGTGAGCCGGGTTACTGGTCGGTTGTTACCGTGCCAACAGACAGCCCGCTGAAGAACATCGATGACCTGCTGAAATGCGACAAGTCGATCAACTTCGGCCTTGGCGACCCCAATTCAACGTCTGGCTACCTTGTTCCAATGACGTTCGTATTTGGCGCCAAGGGCATAGATCCAAAGACGTGCTTCAAGAACGTCACCAATGCCAACCATGAAACCAATGCCATGGCTGTTGCCAACAAGCAGGTCGACGCTGCTGCCAACAACACCGAGAATATGGCGCTGATCAAGCAAAACAAGCCTGAAGCTTTCGCAAAAATCCGCGAAATCTGGCGCTCGCCTCTGATCCCGTCTGACCCGATTGTATGGCGCAAGAACCTTCCGGAAGCTTCCAAGACAAAGATCCGCGACTTCTTCATGACCTACGGCACCGACAAATCGACAGGCGATGTCGCTGCAGAAAAGAAAATCCTCGCAGGCCTGAAATGGGCACCGTTCCGTGCCTCTAGCGACAAGCAGCTTCTGCCAGTCCGCGTCATGGAACTCTCGAAGTCGATCTCGCAGGTTGACGCCGATGCCACCCTTTCCGCTGATGCCAAGGCCACCAAAATCAAGGCCTTGACCGAGCAGAAGACCAAGTTCGAAGCCGAACTCGCATTGGCTTCCAAGAGCTGATTGCACCGATCATTGACGGGCGGATCTTGTATCCGCCCCTTTTTCCGAAACTTGGACCGTAACGATGAGCGAAACAATCCTTTCGGCGAACACCACCGCCAAACCAGCCATGTCCCATGCGAAGCGGCAGGGCGGCATGCGGAACGGGTTACTGACGCTTGGTATCCTGGCGGCGCTGGCTTTCAGCTGGGGACCCGCAGAGATGAGCCGCTGGACTTACCTGTTTACTGACAGCGGCAACATGGCGGACTACGCCAAGGATTTTCTCAGGCCAGATTTCAAGACATGGCAATATTATCTCGAGGAAATGCTCGTCACCGTCCAGATCGCGCTTTGGGGTACGTTCCTCTCGGTCATCCTGTCTGTCCCACTTGGTATTCTCTCAGCGCATAACATGGCGCCATGGTGGGTCAATCAGCCCGTCCGCCGACTGATGGACATGTTCCGCGCCATCCATGAAGTCGTGTTCGCCGTCCTCTTCGTCGTCGCTGTCGGTCTTGGACCGTTTGCAGGCGTGATGGCCCTGTTCATCCACACAACTGGCATTCTCGCCAAACTGTTTTCCGAAGCGGTGGAAGCGATTGACCCACGTCCGGTCGAGGCTATCCGCACGACGGGCGCATCCCGCATTCAGCAGGTCATCTTTGGCGTCATTCCGCAGGTGCTGCCGCTCTGGATCTCGTTTTCATTGTACCGGCTTGAATCCAACATTCGATCAGCCACCGTCCTCGGCCTCATCGGCGCCGGTGGCATTGGCCAGATCCTGTTCGAAACGATCCGTGGTTTCTATTACCCGCAGGCCTCGGCAATCATCATTATCATCGTGCTGACAGTGACGGTGATGGACCTCATTTCGCAGCAACTCCGCAAGCTCGTTATCTGACCCTGTTGGCCAAGACGAACCCCTTCCAAAACAAGAATGATCCCACCAATGACATCTGAACTCACCTTCACAAACGGCTCCATCATTCTTCATGACGAGATAGTACAGGGCACGCTTGTTGTCCGTGATGGCAAGATTGCAGACATCGCCACCGGCTCCTCGGTTTCCGGCATCGATCTTGGCGGCGACACCATCATGCCTGGTTGCGTGGAACTTCATACCGACCATCTTGAAACCCATTTCCAACCACGCCCGAAAGTGCGGTGGAACATGGATGCGGCTCTTCAGGCTCATGACGGGCAGATCGCCACATCCGGCATCACCACCGTTTTCGATGCGCTGCGCGTCGGAATGGATGGCGATACTGAACTTGGGGCACCCGAAATGTCAGCGATGGCGCGGACCATTTCCACCGCCAGCGCTGCCAACAGGCTGCGTGCCGAACATTTCATCCACCTGCGTTGTGAAGTCTCGGTGCCAGATGTGGTCGAACATTTTGATGAGATGAGCGGAAACAACCGCATACGCCTCGCCTCTTTGATGGACCACGCACCCGGCCAGCGCCAGTTTGTCAGCCTTGACGCGTATCGCATCTATTATCAGGGCAAGAAGAAGCTTTCTGACGAAGCCTTCAAAGCCTTTAGTGAAAGGCGAATTGCAGAATCCGAGGCCAATTCCGTAAAAAACCGGAAACTGATCGCAGATCGTTGCCACGCGGCCGGCATTTCTATCGCCTCGCATGACGACGCGACCGCCGAGCACGTTGCCGAGGGTATTGAACTCGGCATATCGATGGCAGAATTTCCAACCACGGTCATTGCTGCCGAACTTTCCCGTCAGGCTGGGCTTCAGATCCTGATGGGTGCCCCAAATGTTGTTCGCGGCGGCTCTCACTCCGGCAACGTCTCGGCCCTCGATCTTCTCAGCCATGGTGCGCTGGATATCCTCTCCTCCGACTACGTCCCGTTCAGCCTGGTTCAGGCGGCATTTCTGCTCGCAGAGAAACAGATCATCGCCCTTCCTCACGCCATCCGGCTCATCTCGGCCAACCCGGCCGATGCGGCAAAGCTGCATGACCGTGGGCGGATAGAGATTGGACGCCGCGCTGATTTGGTCAGGGTGCGGACAACAACAGGACTGCCACCGTTCATCGCTGGCGTCTGGCGGGAGGGAATGCGTGTCGCCTGAACGAAAAGGTATCTTATTGCCCGGTAAAAAAGTGCTGGCATCTGGCCGGGCAAAGATAACGTTTTCGCGATAGAAGAGAAAACATCTCGTGCTTAAAACTAACCGTGCCTATGTAATCTGGTCAGGTTAGAAAAGGAGATGGAATGAGCGAAACGTATGGTCCCCACGCCCAAATGGCAACACTTGCAGAGCGAATGGCGGCTCATTTCCAAACGGATTCAAACCTTGAGCTAGGCCCGCACCTTTCTCATTACATGGAGGAGGTCGAGGTGAACATTGCCGCTCACAGTTTTGACCATGTTGGGTTCATGAGCAAGATTCATGAGCGGCTGGAAATAACACTGGCGGCAACATCCAACCCCCGGCGGCACGAATTCTTGCAAGCCGTTATTGGCGCACTTGGAGGTCGGATAGACCGGTATAAGATAGTGAGCGCAGGGTAGCATCGGAGCTCGCCCAGGCGCGACTGGCCTTTGCGATTTGGCAGCAGGACCCAAACCGTTCGTGATCCCTTTGATCGCCGCCACTGTAGATGAGCAGCCTAGGGCTGCAATCCAGCACAGCGCGCCGTGTTTTGGATATGCGCTTCCATTTCACTGCGGGCCAAAGCGCCATCATTTGCTCTCAGGGCAGCGATGATACGGCGGTGTTCTGCAATGGATTGGCGCATTCTTTCCGGATCAGTGATCGGGATTGGCTGGCGCTGGGTTTCGGTAACCTGATCCCGTACGGTCTGGTAAAGCGCTTTCAGCATGGTGTTGGAGCAGGCCGAGACGATGGTGCCATGAAACTCCAGATCGGCATCGACATTGGCGAGCAGGTCTTGATTGGCCCAGCAATCCTCCATGGTCTTGGTTGCCTTTTCCATCTTTTCCAATTGCGTTTGTGAAAGACGTCCAGCGGAGAGACGCGCGATCTCACCCTCCAGCAGGATACGGGTCTGGAAAACATCGAACACGGAATAGCTTTCAGAATAACGCCATGGCGCCATGTGCCCCGCCTGTCCTGCGGTTCCATCAGCCGCAGCAACGAATGTCCCGCGTCCGGCTTCCGTTTTCAGCAGGCCTAAAGTTTCCAGGGTGAGCAGCGCTTCTCTCAGAGACGCCCGGCTAATGCCAAATTTTTGGGAGAACTCGCGCTGTGACGGGATCTTTTCCCCAGCCTTCAGTTGCCCAGCCTGTATCATGGCCTGGATTTCGCGGGCTACCGATTGCGGCACTAGCGTCTTGTTGAGCATTCGATCCCTGTTTCCCTAAAGCCACCTCGGCCTTTCGATATATTTTTCAAGACGCATCTTGCAAAGCATAAAAGCACATGCTTGTTTGGTCGGACTGGTCTGACCAGTTAGACCAACGTAGATTGGCTTAAAACATAAAACAAGGGGTTCTCCAATGCATCACGTTTCGCGCATCAAAAGCACACTTCTAGCCGGGCTGGTATCAGCGCTTGGCGTGTTCAACGTTCAGGCCGCCGATTTGACCGTCGGGGCCAATATCGGCAACGTTCCATGGGAATTCGAAGATGCCAGTGGCAAGGTCACCGGCTTCGAAGTCGATCTGGTCAACGAGATCGCCAAGCGCCTCGGAAAGTCGGTTGAGTTCGTCAACACACCGTTCAACGGTCTGTTTCCCGCTGTCCAGTCCGGCCGGATCAACATGGCCATTTCATCGATCACCATCACCGAAAAACGCCTCGCATCCGTTACCTTCGCGCAGCCCTATTATGACAGCGACCAGTCTTTGACTGTCACAGCCGCCTCCGGCATCACGGGTCTCAAGGGCATGAGCGGCAAGGTCGTCGGCGTCGATACGGGATCGACCGGTGACATGTGGGCCGAAGCCCATAAAGCCGAATACAAGCTGGGTGAAATCCGCAAGTTCGAAGGCTTGCAGCCCGCCATGCTCGATCTCGTCGCCGGACGCGTCGATGGCTATATTTCTGATATTCCCGCCCTTCTCTACTACGCCAAGGACAAGCCGGAGCTGAAGGTTGTCGAGCGCATTCCGACCGGCGAAAAGTACTCGATCATGTTCAACAAGGGCGATCCTTTAGCCACCGAAGTCAACAAGGTCATCACCACGCTGAAGGGCGAAGGCTTCATCGCCAAGCTGCATGAGACATGGTTTGGCGCAAAGGCCGAGGATACGACATCGACCGTCGCTGTTCTTGACATGCCGAAAGCCAAGTAAGGCTTGAACCGCATCTGGCGGGACCCATCGCGTCCCGCCAGATTTGAAAGGGAGCCTCCTTGGCATGAACCTCATCAATACCTTCTTCAATGTTCCCGTATTTCTCAACAGCCTGCCGCAGCTGCTTTGGGGTCTGCTTGTCACAATCCAGATCGGCGTCACCAGCATCCTTTGCGGCCTTATCGGCGGCCTGTTCCTGGCGGTGGCACGGCTTTATGCTCCAGCGTTCTTTAAACTGCTGATCCGCATCTACATCGACATTTTCCGGTCGATCCCGCTGCTGGTGCTGTTGATTGTCGTTTACTATGCGCTGCCCTTTGTCGGCATCAGGCTGTCACCATTTCTGTCAGCGGTTACCGCATTGTCGCTTGTTTCTGCGGCCTATACGGCAGAAATCTTTCGCGCGGGCATCGAGGCGGTACCCCATGGGCAATTCGAGGCATCCGCAGCCCTTGGCCTCTCCAACCGCAACACCATGGTGGATATCATTCTGCCGCAGGCTATCCGCATCGTCATCCCTCCGCTGACCAACAACTGCATCAACGTCATGAAGGACACAGCCCTTGCCTCGGTGGTTGCCATGCCGGACCTGTTGAAACAGGCAACGCAAGCGCAGGCACTCAACGCAAACCCAACCCCGCTGATCGGCGCTGCACTCATTTATATAGCGCTTCTCTGGCCCATGGTTGCCATCGTGGCACGTCTTGAAAAGCACTTCAGCCGGGGGAAGCGTTGATGGAAAAACAAAGTGTCCCCCTCATTTCCATCCGCGGGCTGACAAAGGCCTATGGCACATTCACCGTGCTGCACGGCATCGATCTCGATGTGGCAGAAGGGGAAGTCGTCTGCGTCATCGGCCCCTCCGGTTCCGGCAAGTCGACGCTCATACGCTGCATCAACCATCTTGAAGCCTTTGCGCCTGAAAGTACGATCACCGTGGATGGTACTCGCGTTGCTCCCGGACCAGCGCTCGCAAAGGTGCGCGCAGAGGTCGGCATGGTTTTCCAATCCTTCAACCTCTTCCCGCATATGACTGTTCTGAAAAACGTCATGATTGCGCCCATGCGGGTACGCAAAACTCCTGAAGCCGAAGCAGAGCGCAAGGCACGTGAGCTACTGGCCCGCGTCGGCATTTCAGAGCAGGCAGGGAAGTTTCCCGGCCATCTCTCAGGTGGTCAGCAGCAACGTGTCGCAATTGCCCGCGCTCTTGCCATGGAACCACGCGTTCTCCTGTTCGATGAGCCAACATCGGCGCTTGACCCGGAGATGGTGGGCGAGGTGCTGGATGTCATGCGCAAGCTGGCTGGCACAGGCGTCACCATGGTGATCGTGACCCACGAAATGGGTTTTGCCCGTCAGGTCGCCGACCGCGTCATTTTCATGGATGGCGGCAGGTTGGTGGAGGAAGGCACGCCGGCGGAGATTTTCGATAACCCACAAGAGGCGAGAACGCGCGGCTTCCTTCGCGCCGTCCTCAATCATTGAATAAAAAACATTCGGGAGACACCAGGAATGACCACCACTTCACCGCTTAACCTCGATTATGTGCGAAGCCAGTTTCCAGGGCTTTCACGCGGCTGGACCTTTTTCGACAATGCGGGCGGATCGCAAATTCTCAAGGGCGCGCTGGAGCGCATCAATACGTTTCTCATCGAAAAGAACGTTCAGATCGGCGGCTCTTATGAGGTCTCACAAAGTGCAGCCAGCGCGCTTTATGAGGCGCGCACAGCCGCCATGCATCTGGTCAATGCATCGAGACCAGAAGAGATCGTGTTTGGCAACTCAACCACCGCCTTGCTGCAAAATCTTGCCCGCGCCATGCAGAGCCAATTGTCAGCAGGCGACGAAATCATCGTCACCGTCAGCGACCACGAATCCAACATCGGACCCTGGGACCGGTTGCAGGATGCGGGCATAGTGCTGAAATTCTGGCCACTGAACAAGGAAACCCTGACGCTTGATCTCGCTGACCTTCAGCCCCTGATGAGCGAACGGACCAGGATGGTTTGCGTTACCCATGTCTCAAACATTCTTGGCTCTATCAATCCAATCCGCGAGATAGCCGATTTCGTGCATGCGCGCGGGGCAAAGATTTGCGTCGATGCCGTGGCCTATGCGCCCCACCGCGCCGTGGATGTGCAGGCCTTTGACGTCGATTATTATGTCTTCAGTCTCTACAAGACCTACGGTCCGCATTACGCGCTGATGTATGGCAGGTACGACCTGCTGCTCGAGCTTGATACGCTCTACCATTATTTTTACGGCAAGGACAAAGTCCCGGGCAAGCTGGAACCGGGCAACCCCAATTATGAGCTAGCCTATTCCACCTGCGGTATCGTCGATTACCTGACTGCACTGGGTGAGCAGGCGGGGGAGACCGGCACGGTGCGCCAAAAAATTGAAGCCGCCTTTTCAGCCATTACGGCACAGGAAAATCTGTTGACCGAGCGGCTGCTGAGCTATCTGCGCTCCCGCAACGATTGCCGGATCGTCGGTCAAATATCTAACCTTGGTGATACCCGTGTGCCGACGATTGCGTTCCGTATCGATGGTCGCGAGGCAGGTGAGCTTTGCAAGGCGATGGACGGCGAGCACATCGCCATGCGCTTTGGCGATTTTCATTCGAGACGGCTTGCCGAATATCTCGAACTTACCGACCATGGCGGTATGCTACGGGTGTCGATGGTGCATTACAACACGCTGGAAGAGGTTGATCGCTTTACGGCTGCACTCGACCATATTCTGGCAAGCGATGCGGGATTTGCGAAAGCAAGTTGAGCGGTGAAAAGCATAGGGAACATGGAATGATGCGTTTCGATACGGTAATCAAGCACGGAACCGTGGTGACGGCAAGCGACACCTTCGTCAGCGATGTCGGTATCAAGGATGGGCGGATTGCAGCGCTCGCCGCTGAGCTGACCGATGCCGACGAGGTGATCGATGCCACTGGTCTTTTCGTCCTGCCCGGCGGCATAGATAGCCATGTCCATCTCGACCAGCCGTCTGGCGACGGCATCGTCATGGCAGATGATTTCGACCGCGGCACCCGCTCGGCGGCCATCGGCGGAAACAGTACCGTTCTTGCCTTCTGCATGCAGGAAAAGGGGCAGTCTCTGCGCGAAGCGCTGAAGGTCTATCATGCAAAAGCTGATGGCAACTGCCATGTCGACGTGTCCTTCCACCTTGTCATTACAGATCCGACTGCAGAAGTGCTGGGACAGGAACTTCCAGCACTGGTGGAGGATGGCTACACCTCGCTGAAGGTTTTTATGACCTACGAAGGCTTGCGGCTTCGCGATGACGAGATTCTCGCGACGCTGGATACGGCTCGGCGCACCGGCGCTCTGGTGATGGTCCATTGCGAAAACGAGGATGCCATTCGCTACCTCATCGGGCGTCACGAGGAAGACGGCAAGTTCGAACCGAAATACCACGCCACGACACGCCCCATCGCCGCCGAACGGGAGGCAACGCACAGAGCACTGTCGCTTGCCGAAATCGTCGATGTGCCTATCGTCATTGTTCACATCTCCAACCGCGAGGCCATGGAAGAAATCCGTCGAGCACGCCAACGCGGCCAGAAAATTGTCGGAGAAACCTGCCCACAATATCTGATGCTGACCGCGGACGATCTCGACCAGAGCGAGATGGAAGGCGCAAAATATGTCTGCTCACCTCCCCCGCGCGACAAGGCCAGCCAGGACGCCTGCTGGGAAGGCATCGAACAGGGTGTGTTCGATCTGTTCTCATCCGATCATTGCCCGTTTCGTTTCGATGACCCGGAAGGAAAACTGAACGAGAAGGGCAAGCGCCATTTCCGCTGGATTCCGAATGGCATTCCCGGCGTTGCCACACGCTTGCCAATCCTGTTTTCCGAAGGCGTTATGAAAGGCCGGATCGACCTCAACCAGTTCGTTGCGATCACCTCCACCAATCACGCCAAACTTTACGGCCTCTATCCACGCAAGGGCACCATCGCTGTCGGTGCAGATGCCGATATCGCATTGTGGGACCCGAACAAACGCGTCACCCTCACCAACGACATGCTGCACCATGGCGCAGATTATACGCCGTATGAAGGGCTCGATATCCGTGGCTGGCCGATACGCATGCTGTTGCGCGGCAAGACGATCGTGGATGACGGGAATTTTATTGGCCCGACCCCAAAGGGGAACTATCTGCCGCGGGAGCGATCATCGCTAACTCGCCAGCGTTCTCAAGCACTGATCTGAGTTCGAAAAAGCACGTGGTCCGAGGATCGCGAATTGCCCGGCATCAAGTCGATGCAAGCAATTCTGCTACCCGGCATTCTTTTCAAAAAGTTGCGGCCTTGGACGGACGAAGGTTTTGCGTCCGGCTTTCCAGCCAGCCAAGGTCTGCGCCCCTGATCGGATGGCGCTGCGGTGGTCCCGGGCGTCAAGGATGACGACGTCGGCCACCGCGCCGACAGACAATCCGTAGGGTATTCGCTTAATCTTCGCCGCATACGCGCCGACCATTTGGAAAACGGCGTCTATATCCTCATCGCGGGAAAGCTGCATGACGTTGGCATAGAGATTGGCCATCCGCCCCAACGAGGCATCTCCGAATGGGGTGAAGGGATTGAGGATGTTGTTGGTGGCAATGGCAGCCTCCACTCCCTCTTTCAGCAAGAGATGCGCAGGCGTAACGCCGCGCGGGATGTTGAACTGCTGATCGCGTCCCATCAGAAAAAGATCCGTGGCCGGCAGAACCGTGAAGGCAATTCCGGCAGCGGCAATCTTGCGTGCGATCATTGAACGTACTGGCGGATCAAGCGCGGAGAGGTTGGTGACGTGGCCGATAGTGACCCGGCCCCCGTAGCCGTTTGCATATGTGGCCTCGATGACCGCTGGCAGGTCTGTCTTTTTCGGATCGAGGCTGAAGTCCAGATGGAAATCCACATCGACATCATGCTTTCGAGCTAGCGCGAATATCCGCTTGATGTGCTCTTCCGGTCGAGGGTCGGTATAGGGGCAACCGCCGATGAGATCGGCCCCGGTGCGCAACGCCTCGTCCAGCATCTCCTCTGTTTCTGGCTCCTGCGTCAGCCCTTCCTGCGCAAAGGCGCAAATCTGGATGTCTATAGCAAATTTGAACCGCTCACGAACACGCTTGATGGCTTCGAACGAGCGCATGCCAGCGCGGGGATCTATCTCCACAAAGGTGCGCATGCGCGTGGTGCCATGAATGATGGCCTGTCGAACGACAGCAGACGCACGTTCAAAAACGTCTTCTTCAGAAAATCCAGTCTTGGCTTTTGCCGTTTCGCGTACGGCTTCTTCCAGAGTACCAGCGCAGATCGAACAGCGATCCATAATGCAGGCCTTATCCAGATGGACATGACAATCCACGAAGCCGGGAAAAGCAAAATTGCCCTCCACATCGTCCTCGATAATGGCATCGCAGCGGATGTCTGAGCCAATCGCAGCAATGCGACCGTCCTTGACGGCGATATCCACCGGCCCTCGCTGATCTGCCAGTTGCGCGTTTCGAATGACCAGATCGACGTGCATATCTGCCCTCAAATACCGATGGCGATGCCATCGCTGCGCGGATCATGCGCACCGTCGATCCCACCTTCACTGTTCATTCGGATAATCCCCGCTTGCCCGGCAAGCGCGCTGAGTGCGGGAATCGCAATGGTTTCGTGGCCCATGGAATGCAGTGCCCCGATAACCTCTTCACCAATCGATGACTCGATCTTGAGATTATCCCGGCTATCGGAAAAGGTTCGCCCAAGCAGAAACCGGGGCGCAGAAAGTGCCGAAAGCGGGTCGAAACCATGGTCGATCAGAAGACTCAGCAGCAGTGCCAGCGTCTGAGGTTGCCCATCGGCCCCTTGCGTTCCGTAGAGAAGATGTGGCTTGCCATGTTTCAGACCGATGCCCGGATTGAGCGTGTAGAATGGTCTTTTACCCGGGGCGAGCTTGTTGAGGCTTGTCGGATCCGTGCTGAAGGCTGCACCGCGATTTTGCCAGAGAATGCCGGTGTCGCCCACCAGCACGCCGCTTCCCCAATCGTAATAGGTGCTTTGAAGAACGCTGGCGCAACGACCCTCATGATCCACTGCAGCGAGGTAGACCGTGTCACCGGTCTGATGAACTGCGGGCCATGGCTTGGCGACATGCCGGTCAATGGCTGCCGCCTTGCGCGAGAGTGCTGTGTCACTCAACACGTCAGCGCACGCCTGCGCCACGAAATCGGGGTCGGCAATGGCACCACGGTCAAGGAAGGCCTGCTTCACTGCCTCGACGCACAGATGATAAAACTCGGCTGAGGACGGCTCGACATTGCCCATCTCAAAATGCGCGAGGATTCCCATGATGGCGAGCGTGGTTATGCCTTGCGTTGGCGGCGGCGGTGCGAGAAGTTCGACGCCACGATAGGTCATGGAGATGGGTTCGACCGTTTGCGCAGCAGTCTTTCGCATGTCGCTGAGGCGAATAGGGCTGCCTGCTGCCTCAAGACCGCTGACGATGCGTCTGGCAAGTTCGCCCTCGTAAAACTCCCGGTGGCCATAAAGAGCGATCCGTTCCAGAACGGCAGCCAGTTGCGGTTGCCGCTGAACACCTTCAGCCGGGAAATGGGTGGCGACGCCAGGCCATGTGGAAATTTCGGCTGCACGAAATTCATGCCAGTGCTTTTGCGATTGGCTGACAGGAAACCCCTCTGCGGCCAATTCAATCGCGTCCGCCAGCAATGTGCCCATGCTCTCGGTTCCCTGCCAATTTTCGCAGGAGTACCGCAATGCCTCGCCCCAACTATCGACAAGTGCTGCTGTTGTCAGCGCCGAGAGCGGGCCGCGGCTCGGAATGGTATCCAGCACAGGCAGATGCTCCGCAGCCTGACCGATGCCCATGATCGTCTGCCGACGACCGGAACCATCCGCCACGATCCACACCGCATCTCCGCCTAACCCGCAAAAATGCGGGTAGAGGACGGTCAGCGCGGCACCGGCGGCAATCACAGCCTCGATCGCCGTTCCTCCCCGCCGCAAGACCTTCGCACCCGCTTCACTCGCGGTGTGATGCGGCGTTGTGATCATGCCCTTATTCGAGCGGGCCAACGTGTTTTCCGACTGCCGCATGATGCTCCTAATCGGATACGGAAATGTAACGGCTGAGAATCTCGGTGATGTCGGGACCATCGTCCTTGTCGTCCACCTTGGCACGGTCTTCGACGGCATGAAGGTGATGATCCATGATCCGGGTTGCCGTCTCGGCATCGAGGTTTTTCAATGCCTCGATCAACTGGACATGCTCATCGATGCCGCATTCGGCAGAGTGCGGGCGTCCGAAACGCGCGAGAATGAGCGAGGAGCGCGAAACAATCTGGCTGATGAAATCGATCAGTAGCTTGGAGCCCGTCAGTTCGGCGAGCAGAATGTGGAACTCACCAGCAAGCCGGATAGACCGTGGAGACGATGCCTGTAGAGCGCGCTCCTCTTCATGCACATGACTGATCAAAGCATCGATGCCGTCTCTTGGCATGCGCTTGCACAGGCGGCCTATCACTTCCCGCTCAAGGCAGCGCCTCAACGCAAAGACCTCTTCCGCCTCTTCCAATGTTGGCATGGCAACCGCTGCACCGCGATTGGGTTTGATCTCCACCAAACCATCCGAGGCAAGGCGCAACAAAGCGTTTCGGGCGCTGGTTCGGCTGACACCGAATGTGTCGCCGATGGAATCCTCTGGCAACTTTGTTCCCGGCTTCAACGCCTGCTCAAGAATGGCGCGGCGAAGAGAGGCGTAGATCGCGTCGCTTCTGCTGAGATTTGTCGACATAAAATGCGCTCTTTGTCTGGATGCAATTTCTCTCCATATCGCATGGGTAAATCGGAAAATCCATACCCATAAATTGCATGCAATTTTCTATTGCTTTTGCATTCTTGCTGAATTAGCGTTGATCATAGTTTGCAAAAAAGAGCTACTAGGCCGTTTGCAGCTACGGGTTTCAACAGCATTCAGTCCGAAACGCGGCAAATTGCCGACAGGATTGAATGCAATCCGAGGGGATCTATAAATGCAATTTTCCAGAACTTTGATGGCCGGGGCGGCACTGCTGGCGCTCGCCATGCCATCGTCTGCGGCTACCTTAAAATGGGGCGCATCCCGCGATATCAGTTCGCTCGACCCATATTCCTACGGCGACAGTTTTGCTCTTGGCGTGCTCAACCACTCCTACGAAGGATTGATGCGCTATGACCGAAACCTGAAGATCGAACCTGCACTTGCAACATCCTATGAAATCATCTCACCCACCACGTGGCGCTTCAAACTCCGAGAAGGTGTGAAATTCCACAATGGAGCCGATTTCACGGCAGACGATGTGCAGGCATCGCTCGTGCGTGCGACAAACCCGAAATCACCCCTTCGCGGTAACATACCCGCCTATAAGGGCTCCCGCGTCATCGATGCCCACACAATCGAGATCGACGTATCGGCCAACTATCCGTTGCTTCTCAACGATTTGACCACGATCTACATTTTTGATGCGGGCTGGCTGAAGGACAATAATGCTGAAGCGCCGACCGATGTTGGCTCTGGCACCGAAGGTTACGCCACCTATAATGAGAACGGCACCGGCCCCTTCAAGGTGGAAAGCCGCCAGCCGGACGCAAAAACCGTTTTCGTGAAATATGACGGCTGGTGGGACAAGCCACAGCACAACATCGACCGCATCGAGCTGACGCCGATTGCCTCCAGCGCCACGCGCGTAGCCGCACTTCTGTCCGGTGATATCGACTTTACCGATCAGGCACCGGTGCAGGACTTGCCGCGGCTTGAAGCAGCCTCCGGGCAGGTGAAGCTTCTTGAAGGAACCGATCTGCGCACCGTCATGATCGGGTTCAGCCAGCGTGACCAGTTACTATCGGGTGCGCCCAACCCGATGAAGGATCTGCGCGTTCGTCAGGCCATGCAGCTCGCTATTGATCTGGATCTGATCCAGAAACGCGTGATGCGCGGCAAGTCCCGCAATGCCGGCGCTCTCGTGGCGCCACAGATACCAGGATATGATGCCGCACTCGACCAACCGGTCAAGGCCGATCCCGAAAAGGCGAAAGCACTTCTCAAAGAAGCAGGTGCTGAAGGTTTCGAGTTTGAAATCAACTGCGCTGACACTTTGGTCAACGAAGAACAGATGTGCCAGGCCGTCGCGTCCATGTGGTCGCGTGTTGGTCTCAAGCCGAAACTGGACCAAGGCACGCGCGCCGTTCAGACCCCGAAACGATCTGCGGGCAAGGTGGACGTCTATACACTCGGCTGGGCCACGTTGCCCATGCTGGATGCCTACAGCCTGACATCGCAGGTTCTGCACACCAAGGAAGGTTCGTTCGGCATTTTCAACTGGGGTGGCTGGTCGCATAAGGAATTCGACAAGGTGACGGAGGCCTCAGCAGTCGAACTCGACACGACCAAACGCCTTGCACTGGAAGCACAATCACTGAAGATCGCAAAGGATCATGCACTGATGATCCCGCTTCACCAGCAACCGCTGGCCTGGGCCACAAGCGCCAAGATTGCCGACTTCCCGCTGTTTTCGGATAACCTGCCCCGTTTGTGGCTGGTGAAAATGTAAGCCGATCCCCGCCAATATTGTGGCGGGGACCTTCCTTCGCGTGGGCCAGATCAAGGACATTTCACCATGCTTGCTTTCCTCATCAAGCGGATCGGCAATGCCGTTCTCGTGATGCTGACGGTTGCTTTCTTTGCCTTTCTCATCTTCCGGTTCCTCGGAGATCCCGTCGAGATGATGGTGAACGAAAGCGCCACCCAGGTTGACCGCGATGAATTGCGCGGACGCCTTGGCCTGAACGATGGCTTCCTCGTCCAATATGTTCGCTTTGTCGCAAACGCTGCGCAGGGTGAATTCGGCCTGTCCTGGCGCAACCAGCAGTCCGTTCTGGGTCTTATTGCAGAGCGATTTCCAGCCACCTTCGAACTGGTCATCATTGCCACCATCCTGTCCCTCGTTATCGGCATACCGCTGGGTGTTTTCACCGCAATCGGCCGTGGAAAATGGTGGGCGGAAAGCCTTCAGTTCAGCTCTATCATAGGCGTTTCCCTGCCCAGCTTTCTCGTCGGCATTCTCCTCATCCTCGTCTTTTCCGTCACGCTTGGCTGGTTGCCCGGCTATGGGCGGGGCGATGTGGTGCGCATCGGCTGGTGGTCCACGGGGCTGTTGACGCCTTCTGGCCGCGCCGCTGTCATCCTTCCGTCGCTGTCGCTCTCCCTTTTCCAGATCACGCTCGTCATGCGGCTGGTTCGGGCGGAAATGCTGGAAACTTTAAGAGCAGACTTCATCAAATTTGCCCGTGCACGCGGCGTGAAAAGGCGAGCGCTCTGGTTTCGCCACGCGCTCAAGAACTGCCTGATGCCTGTTGTTACCCTGACCGCCATGCAGGTCGGCAATCTCATTGCTTTTGCGCTCGTTACTGAAACGGTTTTCCAGTGGCCTGGCATGGGAATGCTGTTCATGCAGGCTGTCACCTTCGTCGACATCCCGGTCATGGCGGCCTATCTGTGCATCGTATCCTTCATTTTCGTTACGCTGAATACCTTCGTCGACATCGCCTATGCGGTCATCGACCCGCGTCTACGCGCCGCGTGACAGGAGCCAACCCATGACCGCCATCGAGCCAACACAAACAACGACCAGACCATCGCGCTTTTCACGATTACTGCAATCCGATCTGGGGTGGAGCTTTACCCATCACCCATCCGCGATCATTGCCGCCCTCATGCTTTTGGTGCTGATCGCGTCAGCCTTTCTGGCCCCGTTATTTACGGTGCAGAACCCCTATGATCTGGCCTCTCTCGATCTTCTGAACGCCGAGATCCCACCGATATGGATGGAAGACGGCCAGTGGCCATACATTCTCGGTACCGACGTTCAGGGCCGCGATCTGTTGTCGGCCATCCTTTATGGATCGCGGGCATCCATCATCATCGGTGCGGCCTCTGTAGCCGTATCGCTGATCGTCGGCTCGACGCTCGGCTTGATTGCCGGCTACCACGGCAAATGGGCCGACAGTCTTTTGATGCGCGCAGGCGATGTACTTTTATCCATGCCGACAATGCTCATCGCCATTCTCGTCTCCGCACTCGCCCGGCAGATGCTGCCGCCCTATCTGCGTGAAGCAGGGGCATCAGGCGTCATCGTCTTTGCGATCTCGCTGTCTGCGTGGGTGCAATATGCACGGACAGTGCGGGCGCAGACCATGGTCGAGCGCAACAAGGAATATGTGCAGGCGGCGAGACTGATCCGCGTGCCGACATGGCGCATCATGCTGAAGCACATCCTTCCCAACACCACGACACCCCTGCTGGTCACAGCAACGCTGAACTTCGGTCTTGGCATACTGATCGAGGCGACGCTGTCTTTCCTGGGCGTTGGCATGCCGCCGGAACAGCCATCGCTGGGGACGCTGATCCGTATCGGCAATCAATATCTGTTTTCAGGTCTGTGGTGGATCGTCCTTTTCCCCGGCCTCCAGCTCTGTCTGCTCGTTGTCTCCATCAACGTGCTCGGTGACTGGTTGCGCGACGCCCTTAACCCGAAATTACGCTGAGGCATCTGATGACTGATCTTTTGATTACCAATGCTAGACCCATGGGCGGCGCAAAGGCCGATATCCTGATCAAGGATGGGCGCATTGCCGATATGGGTGAAAATCTCACCGCCGATGGCGTCGCTGTCGAGGATGCAGGTGGTCGCATCGCCATTCCCGGTCTTGTCGATGCCCACACCCATCTCGACAAATCGCTGCTGGGCTATCCATGGTACGTCAACACTGTTGGCCCGCGTTTGATCGACAAGATCGACAATGAGCGCGCAGTAAAGCGTGAATACGGTCTCGACGCACACGTTCAGTCAATGCGGCAGTCATTGCAGTCGGTCGGTTACGGCACGACGCTGATCCGCACTCATGTCGATATCGATACCGACCAGGGCCTGGTCGCACTGGAAGGTGTCATGGAAACGCGGCGTCAGCTTGCCGGCGTTGTTGAAATCGAAATCGTCGCTTTCCCACAATCCGGACTGATGCGCAGACCCGGCACCGCCGAACTGCTGGACAAGGCCATGGAAATGGGTGCCGATCTGGTCGGCGGGCTCGATCCGTGCGGCATGGATCGCGATCCGAAAGGCCATCTCGATACGATCTTCGCGATTGCCGACAAATACGGAAAAGGCATCGATATCCATCTGCATGAAGGCGGAGAGCTTGGCGCTTTCTCCATGGAGATGATCTTCGAGCGCATCCGCGCCATGGGCATGCAGGGCAAGGTCGCGGTCAGCCATGCCTTCTGCCTTGGTCTTCCCGACTGGAACGTGTCTCAAGCACTGATCGCCACATGCGCCGAGCTCGACGTCCCTATTTTTACCACCGCCCCGCCTTCCCGAGAAGTGCCGTCTCTGAAACGCCTGCATGCTGCGGGCGTGCGCTTCGGTGCCGGCGTCGACGGCTTTCGCGACACATGGGGGCCGTATGGCAACGGAGACATGCTGGAACGCGCCATGCTGCTGGGCATGAAGAACAATCTGCGCCGTGATGATGAGCTTGCCATGGCGCTCGATGTTTGCACCACCGGCGGTGCTTTGGCGATGGACCGCCCGGCACACGCGCTTGAGGTGGGCGGTCGGGGCGACGTCGTTCTAGTCGAAGGTGAGAGCGTCGGCGAAGCGATTGTCACGCATCAGCCGCGCAAACTGGTTGTCACCGCTGGCAATATCGTTGCACGCGATGGCGCAAGCTTGAGAGCACGACCATGATGGAAGAAAACTGGTCCACTCTGCCCCTCGGCAAACGTCCGCCCGGTCGGTGGGCGCTTGCTGCGCGTTACGTCATTGCCGATCTGCCTGAAGGCAGACGCCTCATCACCAGCGGCGAAGTCGTCATCGAGAATGACCGCATCCTCTGGGTCGGCTCCCGCTTCGAAGGCGAATTGTCCGCACGTTATGACATGGGCGAAGCCCTTATCGGTCCGGGCTTTGTCGATCTCGATGCCCTGTCCGATCTCGACACGACCGTGCTTGCCATGGACAACCAGCCGGGCTGGAAAAAAGGACGCGTCTGGCCTTCGGATTACGCCGCTCGGGCCTATGAGATGTATTCGCCAGAGGAGCTGGCTTTCCAGAAGCGTTACGCGTTTGCGCAATTGCTGCTCAACGGCATCACATCGGCACTGCCGATCGCATCGCTTTTCTACCGCGCATGGGGTGAAACGGTCTCCGAATTCGAGGTTGCCGCCATCGCTGCAGAAGACCTCGGCATCCGTGTCTGGCTCGGCCCGGCCTATCGCAGCGGCGGCGTCATCCTTGACCCAGCGGGTGCCATGCAGCCGGTCTTCGATGAAGAGCGGGGACTTAGAGAGCTTTCTGATGCGGCAGCCTTTGCCAAAACGCTTCACGGCAAAGGCAATGGTCTGATTTCCGGCATGTTCGCACCGGACCGCGTGGAAACCTGCACGCAGGAACTCCTGCGCCTCACATTTGCCTATGCCGATGATCTCGACATGCCCGTACGCCTGCATATGGCGCAGGGAGAAATGGAGTTGCAAACCGTTCAGCGGCTGTATGGCACCACAGCCCCGCAGTGGCTCGATAATCTGGGCTTGCTTTCTTCGCGCCTGATCGCACCGCATGCGACTGTGGCGACGGACGACGATCTGGCTCGCTATGCTGCAAACGGCGTGACCGTTGCCCACTGTCCGCTTGTGTCTGCGCGGCATGGCTCGTCTCTGAAATCCTTCTCCCGACTGAAGGAGAAAGGGATTCGCATCGGCATGGGGACTGATACGGCGCCGCCAGACATGGTGTTGAACATGGCCGTTGGCTTGATGGCAAACAGGATAGCGGAGGGACGTGGCGATGCCGGATCGGCAGCCGATTTCTACGATGCAGCCACCCTTGCCGGAGCAGATGCCCTGAAACGATCTGATCTCGGACGTCTCGCGCCCGGTGCCAAAGCTGACATCGCCGTGTTCGACATGGCAGACCGTATGATCGCGCCGCGCATTGATCCGATCCAGACCCTCGTCTATGGCGCAACCGGTCGCGTAACCCGCGCAACAATCGTCGATGGGCGGCTTTCCATGCGTGATGGACAAGTCGCCGGGATCGATCTGGCAGCAGCGAGGGGCCAGGCGCAGCAGCAATTCGACCGCCTGATCGAACGCTATCCCGAGCGCACCTTCGGCCATCCACCGGTGGAAGACATTTTCCCGCCAAGCTACCCCTCCCATCAAAGCGAGGTGTCTTCATGAACACTGCCAGCCCATCGCCCGCCCTTGAGGTCAAAAGCCTGTCTGTCGAGTTTCCGACCCGCAGTGGCGTTCTGACTGCATTGTCCGATGTATCTTTGACGATCGCGAAAGGAGAGATTCTCGGTGTCGTCGGTGAATCCGGTGCCGGGAAATCCATGACCGGCATGGCCGTTCTCGGCCTTCTCGAACCGCCAGGGCGCGTTGCATCCGGCGAAATCCATATTGGTGGAAAACGAACAGACAATCTGAGCAATGAGGAAATGGAGAACGTGCGGGGTCGCATGGTGGGTGCTATATTTCAGGACCCGCTGACATCGCTCAACCCCCTATTCTCCGTCGGGCAGCAGCTTATAGAAACCATCCGGCTGCATTCAGACCGAAACCGCGCGCAGGCACGTCTTCACGGTATTCACCTTTTGCAACAGGTGGGCATTCCCGGTGCTGAAGAGCGCATCGACCATTATCCGCACCAGTTTTCCGGCGGCATGCGTCAGCGCGTTGTCATCGCCTTGGCATTGGCAGGAAATCCGCAGCTGATTATCGCAGATGAGCCAACGACAGCGCTTGATGTGTCGATACAGGCGCAGATCACCAGCCTCCTGCGCAAGCTATGCCGGGAACAGGGTGCCGGCGTGATGCTTGTCACGCACGACATGGGCGTGATTGCTGAGACCGCAGACCGTGTGGCGGTCATGTATGCCGGTCGCATCATTGAGATCGGCGCGGTCGAAGATGTCATCGCCCGCCCCAAGCATCCTTATACGCAGGGCCTGATGGGTTCCATTCCAGCGCTTGGTGCGCGTGTCGAGCGTCTTACCCAGATCGACGGCGCGATGCCACGGCTTAATGCCATTCCCAATGGCTGCGCCTTCAATCCGCGCTGTCGCTCGGTCGGTCCACGCTGTCACAAAATCCGCCCGGCACTGGTTCCGCAAGCCAACGGTGCCGTTGCCTGCCTGCTTCATGATGGAGGTGTCGCATGAGAAGCTCTCGGAACGCGCTTGAAGTTGACCAATTGACGCGGGTGTTCGATGTCTCGACGCCCTGGCTCAACCGGATGATCGAGCGCAAGCCGAAACGGTATCTGCACGCCGTGCAGGATGTCACCTTCATTGTCCAGAAAGGCAAGTGCCTGGCACTGGTGGGGGAATCTGGATGCGGAAAATCGACGGTAGCGCGGCTGGTGACGGGTCTATACGCGCCAACCGAGGGTGCCATCGTCTTTGCGCCTGCCAATGACGGCAAGCCTATGGAAGCGCAGATGATCTTTCAGGACCCGCATGCGAGCCTTAACCCGCGCTGGCGCGTTGGCGATATCATTGCCGAACCCATCCGCGAATTCGGCCTTCGTGACAGTCCAGAGGCCGTTACCGAGCGTGTTGCCGATCTGCTGACGATCGTGGGTCTTTCGCCCGATGACATCAGGCGGTATCCGCATGAGTTTTCCGGCGGTCAGCGGCAGCGCATTTCCATTGCGCGGGCGCTGGCAAGCGAGCCGGAATTCCTTGTCTGCGACGAGCCGACATCGGCGCTGGATGTTTCCGTGCAGGCGCAAATCCTCAATTTGATGCGAGAGCTTCAGGACGAGCTTGGACTAACCTACCTGTTTATCAGCCACAACCTGGCCGTCGTGCGTCACATGGCAGACCGGATTGCCGTCATGTATCTCGGGAGAATTGTAGAAGAAGCGGATACGGAAGCACTCTTCGCCAATCCGCAGCATCCCTACACGAAGCTGCTGCTCCAGACGATCCCGGATGTCGGCTCCCCCAATCGCGACCGTGCATTGATGGGCGGAGAACCACCCAGCCCGCTCGACCCACCGAAAGGCTGCGCCTTTCACCCACGCTGTCCCCTTGCCGCAGATATTTGCAGCCGGGAGGCCCCGATTTCACGCGAGCGCCACGGCGGTGGTGTCGTCGCCTGCCACATGGCGCCGCTTTAGGAGGCGCCGTCATTTCGACGTCGAACACGTTATAGATTGCTTCAGGAGTTTAATAAGCATGACAAAGACTGTCTTCACCAATGCCAAACTGGCTTGCGGCCTGCTGCATGATGTCACTGTCGAGCAGGGACGGATTACGTCCATCGAACCTGCCGGATCAAATGCCGCTTCAGCTTCCATTGTCGACATTGCCGGAGACATGCTCGTACCGGGGTTCGTCGAAGGACATATCCATCTGGACACCAGCTTCTACGGCGACACATGGATGCCTCATCGCCCCTGCACCAACGGCTTCGACGTGCATGAGCGCGTGGCATTCCAGGCGGAAAACATGGCCATCGCTGCACCGATGGACAAACGCGCACGCGACCAGCTCGATCTATGCATCGGCAATGGAACGCTGCATATGCGCAGCCACGTCATGGTGGATGGCTCCGTCGGCCTGAAATCACTGGAAACCATTCTGGCGGTTCGTGAAGACTATAAGGACATCATCGACATCCAGCTCGTCGCTTTTCCCCAAAGCGGCATTTTGAAAAGCCCGGGTACACCGGAACTCCTCGACGAAGCGATCAAACTCGGCGCAAACCTTGTCGGCGGTCTTGACCCCGCGAGCTTCGACCGAGACGTCAACGGCCATCTCGATGTGGTCTTCGGCGTTGCCGAAAAACACGGGGTGGACGTGGATATCCATCTCCACGATGCCGGAAGCATGGGTGCTTTTACAATCGAGGAAATTTGTGCGCGCACGGTGGCGCTTGGCATGCAGGGCCTTGTCGCCATCAGCCACGCCTATGGGCTTGGGGACCTGCCCATGGACGCGGCGCGCAAAATTGCTGCGACCATCGCCAAAAGTGGCGTATCGATCATGACAAATGCACCCGGCAATCACACTTTTCCGCCCGTTGCTCTGCTGCGCCAAGAAGGCGTGACCGTCTTCAGCGGTAGCGACAACATCCGCGATTCCTGGTGGCCCTATGGTGACGGCGACATGCTGCATCGCGCAGAAATCATCGGCTACCGCTCCGGCTTCTACACCGACGAGGAGCTGCAAGCTGCATTCGACATCGTCACAACCGAAAGCGCAAAAGCTCTTCGGCTCGATAATTACGGAATTCAGGTCGGTGCAAAAGCTGATTTTGTGACGCTCTCGGCCACGTGCATCCCGCAAGCGGTCGTCGCATTTCCCAGAAATCGCAAGGTCTTCAAAGGCGGGAAAATGGTGGCAGATGGCAACAAAGTGATTTGGTGAGACCGATTCGTGGAATTCGTTGTAGGCGACGCCGCAGTGTTGGAAACGATGATTGACCCTGCACTTCATGCAGGATCAGTCAAGGACAGGCGGTTAGTGTCGAGTGTTTATGGAGACAGCTCTTCCAGAACCTTGCCCTTCGTTTCCACTGCAAACACCGCAGTCACGAGAGCACCCACAAGAAGTATCACCGCGAATGCGCCGAACACATACTGGATACCCATCGAAGACATCACCCAGCCAACAGCAATCGGACCCGCTGACGATCCAAGGCGCAGCCACGCGCTGCCCGTCCCGGTGCCAATGGCACGCAAACGGGTTGGATAGATTTCCGCCGAATAGAGGTACAGCGAAAACGTCACAGTCTGTAGAATGGCATATGCCAGCCCGGCGAGGATAAGAACCTGTGTTGCCGATGTTGCCCCCAACCAGGCAAGAATGACAAGCGGAATGGGTGCGAGCAGCAGTGCGCCTACATACCAGCGCTTGCGTCCAACCCGATCAATCAGCAGTGCGCATATGATGGCTGCGATCACCCCGCCGACTGACGTCATGAAGCCGTATAGGATGCTGGTTTCGAGCGGCAGGTTAAAGGTCTGTCGATACAGTGTCGGAAGCCAGGTAATCGTGCCATTTGCAACCATATAGGCACAAAACCACATAGCCCAGATAGAGAGTGTGCGCTTGAGGTAAATGCCTTGAAACAGTTCGCGCCAGTCGGATTTACGGCGCAAGGGAGCGGCTAAGAGCTTGGGTTCGGGCAGTTCGTGGCCAGACGAGCGTGCGCTATTTTCAAATTTGGTCACGATCTTGTCTGCTTCCTCATAGCGCCCATTGGCAACCAGCCACCGGGGAGATTCGTGCAGGCACCAACGCAGCGGTATCATCAAAATCGCAGGAACGAGGCCGACCACAAACATGGCTTTCCAGCCATAAACCGGCACCATGAAATATCCGATGAAGCCAGCACCAACGAGTCCGAGCAAAAACATCACTTCGTACAGAAGAAAGAAACGACCGCGGCCTTTGGAGCCAATCAGTTCGTTGATGTAGGCGCTGGCCACAGGAACTTCACCACCCGTTCCAATTCCCTGAATAAACCGAAACGCCATCATCATTCCTGCGCCTGCGGCGAAGAGGCAAGCGACGTCCATGCTGACGAAAAGCAGGATCGTAAACAGCAGGACCTTGAGACGTCCGATCTTTTCGGCCATCCAGCCAAAGCACACCGCACCGATGAGCTGCCCCAGATAGCCCATGGAAAGGATCATGCCGGTTTGTCCCGGGGTGAGGTTCCATTCACGAACCAGAACAGGCATGGCATATGCAATGGCAATAACGGTATAGCCATCAAAAAACGTCGCGGCGCCGACGATGTTACGAGCCCAGAAAACCTCCCGGGTTACCGGCAATCGTTCAAGGCGTGCACTGATTTCAGCTTGAGGATCAACGAGCGGCGTTGCCGCCGTCATCCTTTGTTCCATATTCATGATTTCCTCCCTTTGCTGGCCCACTCCCGGCCTAGCCTCGAACCTTCCGCACCAATCGTCTCAAATTCCGAAATCGACCAGGCAGGCACGCTCTTTCACGGATTGCGCAGGTGCATCACATCACTCCCTGATGTGCGGCAAGATTTTCTTCCCCGTCATTCAATAGCCCCCGCCTGTTCAACGGGGGCTTTCGAACATTATTCAGCCGCCATCAATTGCTCGACACGGCCGATACCTGCGGCTTCAAAGGCGGCAAAGATTTCAGCTTCGGCCTTTTCGCCGAGGTTCTTCAGCGGCTCACGAATGGTTGCATGGTCCAGCACACCTCGGTGAACGAGGCCGAGCTTGAGCGCAACTGTGCCCTCCATGTGGGAGCCTCTGTGATAGACGGCGCGAGTGACCGGCAGCAAACGCTCGAAAATCTTTCGCGCTTCAGGATAGTTTTGTGCCTTGCCTGCATTAATGAGCTCAATCAGCAATTCCGGAGCGATATTGCCGTAACCAACCAGCAAGCCGTCAACATCAAACATGGTCGGCAACAGCCACTCATCATGGCAGCTGAGGATTTGAAGTTTAGGGTTGGCCTTTTTCAACTCAGGAATTTCGACGTACCAGCGCTTCATATTGCGCACGCCGTTCTTGGTCGCAACGACGCCTTCCTGGGTCGCGATCGCCAGCTGGGTATCGAGGTCATAGGACGCTTTGGTCACATCAGGGTACTGGAACAGGATGCACTGAAGCCCGGATTCCTCCCAGATCGCCTTGTAACGATCCTGAGGCGCGCCTTTTTGAAAGCCAAACCGCAGCCAGCCATGGTTCGGATAGACGAGCGCACCTGTCGCACCAGCAGCCTTGCACTTCTTTGCCTCTTGCGCGGCGACCCTTGTTCCTTCGCCAGTGATACCGGCGATGATCGGGATGCAGCCGTCCACAGCCTCGACATAGGTGCGAATAAGCTTGAGCCGCTCTTCTTCCGTCAGGAATGTTCCTTCGCCGGCGTGGCCCAGAATGACCAGGCTCTTTACGCCATCCATTCCGGCAAGCCATTTCGCGATACGGGCGTTGGCCGCGTAGTCAACTTCACCTTCACGGGTAAATGCCGTGACCGGCGCGGGGCTGAGGCCTCTCATGTCCATTGCTTGCATGGGATATCTCCTCCTCAGATAGCCACTGTCCGCCTTGCGATCAGTGGTGGGATCGGTAATGGGAACGTTCCCAATATCGATCTGGATTTTACTGGTGTCAATAGTTTTTTTAATGCATGGTCCGCATTAGCGAATGTGAGGATAACCGTGGCGAAAAAAACAGAAATGGAAGCAGCGTCTAAAGAGGCAGGCCGTCAACCACGAGTAACCATCCTCGATGTCGCCTCAGCCGCAGGGGTGTCCAAGTCGACGGTGTCGCGAATTCTCGATGAACGCCTCCCCCGTTCTGACAATGCCACGTCCCGGCGTGTGCGAGAGATCGCGGAGGAAATGGGATATATGCGCGATGTCTCGGCAGCGAGCTTGAGACGCGGCAACACCATGACAATTGGCGTGATCGTGCCTCGGTTGACGGATACGGTCATGGCGATGCTTTATGAATCGTTGGCCAAGGCGTGCAGCAAAACAGGACGCTTCGCCATTGTCGCTACGACCGACGACAAGCCTAAAGCTGACCGGCTTGCGGCAGAGTCTCTTCTCAAAAGAGGCGTCGATGGATTGATCTTGTCGACGGCGCGTGAAGACGACGATTTCCCAGAGGTCCTCACGGCTCGAGGGATACCTTTTGTTCTGGCTCTGCGCGGTGATGGTCGAAGCCTCTCCTCTGTTGGTGATGATCGATTGGGTGGATATCTTGCAACACGACATCTGCTGGATCTGGGGCATCGACGCATCGGAGTGATTGCCGGTCCGTCATATGCTTCAAGCTCAATCGGACGTGTAGAAGGTTATCGTCAGGCCCTAGAAGAGGCAGGCATATCTGTCTGCATGGAGTACATCGTCCCCTCTACGTTTGGTATTGATGCTGGCGCCGATGCTGCTCAACAACTCATGGGCCTGCATGATCGTCCGACAGCAATCTTCGCCGTCAACGATAACACCGCCATCGGAGCCCTGTCCGGTCTGTCACGCATGGGGCTATCCGTGCCTGGCGATGTTTCCGTTGTGGGATACAATGACATTCCGATCGTCAACCACCTTCCGACACCACTAACTACGCTGCGTGTACCTTTTGATCAGATCGGATCGAACGCTCTGGATCTGCTCGCGAGCGGAACAACCGCAAGCGAGGATCGCATCCGCATCTCGGCTCCGACGCTCATCCCCAGAAAGAGCTCGACCAAGCCTAGGTCTTGAAGGCTGTTGAACGTCGCACACCCAAATCAGATCTGAGAGGGTCGCCACCTTTCTTTCTGTCTCTCTACCTAATCAGAAGGAAAATTGGGTCCAAGGTCACCGCCAGGACCGAGATTGCTAACCGCAAGTTCCTTTATCTCGCCCGTAGGGCGATGAGCACACCAAACAGCGCCTGATGCCAATCGTGCGCGACCTCACCCAGAGGGGCATCATCGGCCAAGGACCTGACGATTAGCTGGCATCTCTGCAAGTCCACGGCACATTGCGACCATCATGTCGTCGATGGACATAAAAGACGTAGCGCATTGCCTCTGAGGCCAGACGCACGAACTTTCTCAAGGCGTATGCAGAGGAACTATTGAGGAGGTTTGCCGAGTGGGAGCTTACCAATAAATTTGGTTGCGGGGGCAGGATTTGAACCTGCGGCCTTCAGGTTATGAGCCTGACGAGCTACCGG
>NZ_JXQV01000002.1:5000-239322 GCF_000834635.1 Agrobacterium tumefaciens | reverse complement strand
ATCAGATGGACCAGGTAACGCAGCAAAACGCCGCCATGGTTGAGGAGACCAACGCGGCCGCCGCGACACTTGCCCAGGAGACGACACGATTGAGGGGATTGATAGAAGGGTTCAAATTGGGTGGCGTTGCAGGTCGCCACAATTCTGTGGACACCAGGCACCCAGGAGACAAGACAACGAACAGGAGGTTTGAGACGGCGAACCCGGGTCATAGACCAGTACCCTCCCCAGCAAAGCAAATGCCCAGCAAGATTGCTGGTCGAGTAGGCGGTGGAGCTGCCGCCGAAAGTTGGGAAGAGTTCTGAGGCCTGTCTGATCCCTGCTCTTCGCCTAAACCTGCACTTGCCGATCGTCCAATTCACACGTTCGGAGCCGGTGTCAGATATGGTGTAGCTGTTAATGCTCGGACGAGATTAATCGATCTTTCCTCCAACAGGCATCGTAAACCCAACGGCAACGCAGGCCGGTCAAGGCACCGGCCAGTTTCACCGATCATGCGCCGGTGATTTTCGCCCTCATGCTCGTCGCGTCAGAACGCAGTTTTCGATGGAGGTTGGAATGGATCTCGTTGCTCTGTACGTAGAATATTTGACGATTGGGTCTTAGTTAAAGACAAGGCATTATAAAGGTCGCTGTGATTTGCAGCGCTTCTTATTCGCTCTCGTCGCCTGCTCGTTGGTGAAATTCTCCGCCCGAGTTTGTTCCTATATCGAGTCTATGTTCAACACCCGGATCCTGGGTTTAGCTGCGCCGTCGGATCGCAGCCTGTCTGTTATTAGCACACCCGCTGACCGTATTAGTCATGCCAATATAACGAATGCTGATAGAAACAGAAATGATAGACTGCATGCAATACTGGGAATGCTCATCATGTGCTTTCCTCCAATGACGCGTGGGTGAAGTCTCTAACGGTGCTGATGGCCAATCAGTTGCTGCTGCACTGCGGAAATTCGTAGGTTTGTCTTACCAGCTCCCCGTATCAGTAGAACCGGGTTACGTTTTCGCATTTACTCACATTGGCCTCCATCGGTTCTGACCCGCCACTGAGAATTCCTCCAGATTGGATGAGAGTCCGGCTGACATACCCTCAATAAATTAGGCCATTTTGAGCTGTAATTTTCTACCTATGATACCTGTGGGGGAGCAGAGGGAGAATTCAATGAGGCATCCAAGTTTTTGGAAGCGCCTCAAGATTTGAGGCCTTTTTCTAACTGGCTGGGATCCGCTTTGACCGACGTAAAGAGCTGCAAGTAAACGATTTCCCCAAGCCTTTTGGATCACAGCGAAATAAAAAACTAAAACAATCATCATCCGAAAACTGACCTATCAGGTCTTAATAGTCGAATTTCCACTCTAGTGATTGGCGAACTTGAAACGGAGGGCTTGCTCACCAGTAAATTCTTCACAGCCTTCGCGCAGGTTGACGTCTTAAAGTCTCAGTTGATGCCTTTTTGAAGGTATGACCGAGCTTCGATATAAACTTTTGAATGCTGATGTTCATCGTTACGTTTCTTTGCACATCAATGGCCGATGATATTCACAGATTGAAAGTTTATTCACAAATACCGATTATTCTCCATGGAAATCTGGGGGTCTAACTATGAATTCTCTTCTCAGGACTGTGTCGGGCAAGCTTATTTTGGCGACAGGCGTAGCAGTAACAAGCATCCTTATTGCCTATACCGCTTTCAATATCGCTCGCATCACGGCGAAGACGGAGAACGATGTTATGGCGCTCGCAACCGAAAAGGCCGCCCTCGTCAGCCAACGCGTTGCAACTGATATTACCCAAGCGACATCTGCTGGAGTGACCCTTGCGGCAAGCCTTTCCGGCATCATTACCGAAGGCTCAAAAAGCCGGGCCGACATTATTGCAATGATCAAAACCGTCGCTCCGCAATACCCGAGTGTTTTTGGCGCCTGGATGTGCGAGCTCCTCGAGGCAAAAAGCCCGGTGAAAACCGTTGGAGCTGAGGGATCAAACAATGAAGGTGTTTTCACGCCCTATTGGACGAAAGGCGACAGTGGTCAAATGGAATTTTCCACTTGGTCGATAAAGCCTGAGGATGAGTATTACTCCGCCGTACTGAAATCACAGAAGTCTGTGATAACAGCGCCCTATCTCACCAATATGAAGAAACTCGTGACATCTGTATCCGTACCGGTAATGGTGAACGGTGCGTTGTTTGGCATGGCCGGCGTCGATATCAAACTTGATGATCTCACTGCAGCGGTCAGCCAAATGAAGCCGTTTGAGGGTGGCAACGTCATGCTCTTGGCCAGCAATGGCAAGTGGCTGACACATCCTGATCAGGCAAAACTTATGACCGACTATGCGGATCAAGGTGCTGAAACGGTCAAGCAAGCACTGGCTGACGGCAAGATCAAGGTCTTATCCGGCATGCCGGATGGTGGGACCCGCTTGATCTATCCGTTCTCTGCTCCCGGTATGAACACCACTTGGGCAGCAGTTCTGGATGTGCCTGCTGCGGTTTTCACCGCACCGGTATGGAACCAGATCTACAGCACAGCTATTGGCGGACTGCTTATCGTTATCGTCACGGTCGGCGTCATTCTGGTCGCCAGTCGCACTCTCATCGGCAAGCCTATGAAAAGCGTGCTGTTGGCTGTTCAGAAGATGTCGGACGGAAATTATCGTGATCCGATCGCCGAAAGCGGGAGCAAGGATGAACTCGGCAGTCTGACATCGGCCCTTGAGAAATTCCGCCATCAACTGGCGCGAGGTGAAACCTTGAAGGCAGAACAGGAGGCAATGCAGGAACAGGTGGAGGCAGACCGAAAGACGCGCAGCAGTCTTGAAAAAGCGAAAGCGGAAGACCTTAAGCGTTTCGTAGACGTGGTGCAGAAGAGCTTCGATGTTTTGGCCTCAGGCGATCTGACAGTCCGCATGGACGAGAAGCTAGCACCTGAATTTGAGACAATCCGTCATAACTTCAACACCTCGGTACAGGCCCTCGAAGATACTATAGGCAATGTCGTTCAAGCAGTGTACGCCATCCGCTCCGGCCTCGGAGAGATTTCCACCGCTTCAAACGACCTTGCCCGACGGACTGAACAGCAAGCAGCCTCGCTAGAGGAAACCGTAGCGGCTCTGGGTGAAGTGGCCCGCGGCGTAAACGATACCGCTGACGGTGCCAATACGGCACAAACAACTATGAAGGTTGCGCGTGGCGATGCTGAAATGGGCGGGCAGGTGGTAGCCCGGGCAATTTCTGCCATGACTGAAATCCAGGATTCATCGTTGAAGATTGGCAATATCATTAGCGTCATCGATGAGATCGCCTTCCAGACCAACTTGCTGGCCCTCAATGCTGGTGTAGAAGCCGCGCGAGCAGGTGAAGCAGGGAAGGGGTTTGCAGTCGTCGCGCAAGAGGTCCGAGAACTTGCACAGCGCTCCGCTCAAGCTGCCAAAGAGATCAAGACGCTGATCTCAATGTCCTCAACCAAAGTCGAATCGGGCGTACAGCTTGTTCAAGACACGGGTAGCTCTCTCGGCAAAATCGTAGAACAGGTTCTTGGGATGAGCCAAACGATTGCACAGATTGCCTCAAGTGCTAGCGAACAGGCTATTAGCTTGCGTGAAGTGTCATCCGCCGCCGACCAGATGGACAAGGTGACGCAGCAGAATGCCGCGATGGTTGAGGAAACGACGGCCGCTGCACAGAGCCTGACACAGGAAACCGACGCACTGGCAGAAATGATCAGCCGTTTCAAGGTTGCCAAGGCGTCACAAGGTCAGCAGACCAGCCACCGTGTTTATGCTATAGCAGGTTAAGATGGATAGAGGTTGACGAGTTTCTGAACCGCCATTGCCTTAAAGGTGAAATTCTACCGATTTTTGACGGGCGTATTCTGCACTTTAACGTAGGTACCTCCCAATTCTATGTGGACTTGATGGCACCCGGCCGAACATCCGGAAAGGCTGATGGATACATTGGTGCTATGGCTGCAGAAAACCATCTGGCGGTCGCGACGCGAGATACAAGCCCATTTGAAGCCGCCGGATTGAGAGTTATCAATCCTTGTGCCGCCTAAGACTTTTAGAATTTCGGGTCGCTGGTTCGAGTCTCATTGAAGAACGACACCTGATCGAAGCTAAAATAGACACGACCTCTACACTGCGCGGCCGCCTTGTTGTATCGAGATCCGGCTTCGTTAAAGCCCGCGCTTATCCTGACAGCGGTCGAGATCATCACTCTCGCCATGGCCCTGCTTTTCAACCAAGAAATCCTTTCGTAGATTTCGGGGATTCCAGTCTTCTACAGGTGACTTGAAAACGGTGTGCCAATCCACCCGGCCAGTGGGTAGCGAGGGCTGGTTGTCGGTTTGATACCTTTCAACTCGGAGAAGTCATCTTTAGATCGGGGCGCTTTAGTGCCGATCTGATGGAAGTCGATCAAAAATCTCGCTCTGCTGCGATTGCCTTTTTAGGAAAAAAGTTCCCGCTTGAAATCTTGTTGAGAGTTGTCCCTGCCTCTGTGGCTGCCTGCCGGACAAACGACTCCGTGCGGAGATTGTCAACGATCAGATGGTAAGTAGAGTTATCCATCTGGAGGATAATAATGACTAAAAACATTCATTTGTTAAATTTCATCGACCGTTGATAATGAAACAAAACGCATGGCGGCCTTCTGTCAGCCAAAAAGAGGGAACTGCTCAGCCACTCTAAAACAGGCATGATCTCCTCTTTCAGCAAGTAGCGAAACAAACGCCACTATGTGAAATGCAAATAATAGACCAATTATTGCGATCGGCGCATGACCGCTGTTGCGGTTCTTGTAAGTGCGGCAGGGTGCTGAATATCGTTCTCGAGGTACAACAAGAACGCGAATATGAAAAAGGGGCAATCAATCGACCGCCCTTTTCTAGATGTCAATGTCGCTTGCTTATGCAGGCCGTTCTTCGCCCGCATTGGGTCGCCAGGTGATCAATTTCTTTTCAACAAAGTCGAGCACGAGATCAATGACGAGGACAAACATTGCCAGGATAATGATGCCTGCAAATACGCCGACCGCATCGAAGTTGCCTTCAGAGCGAGCAATCAGGTAGCCGAGGCCTGCCGATGCGCCGAGATATTCGCCGATGATTGCGCCGACAACTGCAAAGCCGACCGAGGTGCGAAGCGAAGACAAGATCCAGCTTGCGGCAGCAGGGAAGTAGACGTGACGCAGAAGGTCGGAACGTTTCGCGCCGAGGATGCGAGCGTTCGATAGAACCACCGGGTTCACTTCTTTTACGCCCTGCATCGCATTGAAGAAGGTGACAAAAAATACGAGCGTCACCGCAAGTGCCACCTTTGACCAAAGCCCCAATCCCAACCAGAGAACGAAGATCGGAGCCAGAACAACGCGTGGAATTGCATTGACAGCCTTGATGAAGGGATCAAGCACTCGTGCAACGAATGGGCTTAGTCCAAGCCATACGCCAGCCGCGACACCAAGGCCCGTGCCAATGAGATAGCCAAGAACCGTCTCGCTCAGTGTAATACCGACGTGCTTGTAGAAACCAGCGTCTGCTATCCAGGTGATGACCTGTTTGACGATGTCGAACGGCGCGGGGAAGAAAAAGCGATCGATCACGCCGGTGGAAACGCCGAGCTGCCAGCCACCGAGGATGACAACGAGAAGCGCGACCTGAATGAGGCGAATATTAATGCTGTGCATAGCTTTTCTCCACTTCGCCGCGCAGGGATGCCCAAATATCGCGGTATAGAGTCATGAATTTCGGATCGAGTTTGATTTCCGCCACGTTGCGCGGACGCTCTAGATCGACCGGGAAGCTCTCGATAACACGGCTCTTCGGACCAGCTGCGAGCACGACGACACGATCGCCCAGAGCAATGGCCTCTTCGAGATCATGCGTGATCATCACGACTGCTCTGCGGTCTTCCTGCCAAAGCCTCAAAAGCTCGTTTTGCATGAGGTGTCTGGTGTGGATGTCGAGCGCCGAGAACGGCTCGTCCATTAAGATGACCTTGGGCTCAGTGATGAGAGCCTGTGCCATCTGCACACGCTTGCGCTGACCACCGGAAAGTTGGTGAGGAAAGCGCGCTTCGAAACCTTTCAGGCCAACTTTTTCAAGCCATGTCAGCACCTTGCCGCGCCGCTCTGCCTCTGGCATGCCTCTGAACATGAGGCCAAGCTCGACATTCTGATACGCGGTTTTCCACGGAAGAAGGGCGTCCTGCTGGAACAGGTAGCCGATGTTGTTTTGAACGCCGTTGACAGCTGCACCGTCGATTGCAACGGCACCCTTCGCTGGCTTCAACAAACCGGCTATAGCGTTGAGGATCGTCGATTTACCGCAACCCGTCGGCCCGACAATGGAGAGAAACTCTCCATCGCCAACGTTAAGATTGACGTCCTGAACAGCAATGAACGAACCAAACGCCATCGTGACGTCATCAATTGTTACCATCGGCTTGGCTTGAACATCTGCCACGGGCGTTGACTTTCTGATTGTCGAAGGCATTGACATACCCTCAGTTTGCCGGCTTCGAAGCCGTGGCCTCGACGAACTTGTTGGTGTAGGTTGTGTTGAGATCGATCGTGGCCTTCGCGACCGCCTCGTTGAAGCTTTTCAGAACCATCAAAGGTGTTTCGAGATCACCTGGAACGAATTTTCCATCTTCCGAGAAGATGGCTTTCGCAGCTTCCACAGCCTTGATGTAAGTTTGCTTGTCGCCGGATACGAAATCGTCAGGGAGCTTCTCGACAATCTCTTCGGCTGAATGCGCCTTCATCCAGTGTAAAGCCTTGACGGTGGCGTTGGTCACTTTCTGAATTACCTCGGGATGTGCGTCGATGTATTCTTGCGTCGCGTAAAGAACGGACGTGGGATAGATGCCGCCATAGACGTCCTTCGCTCCCTGGTCGCTGCGTGCGTCGATCAGAATTTTGCCCAGTCCACGCTCAGCAACAATCGTAGCCGCTGGATCATAGTTGACCAGCAGGTCGATTTTCCCCTGCTGCAAAGCGGCCACGGCTGCTGCGCCAGAACCGACGCCAATGATGGAAACATCGTCTTCACTCAAATTGTGCTGCTTCAGATAATAGCGAATAAAAAAGTCCGACGAGGAGCCGGGTGAGGTGATGCCGACTTTCTTGCCTTTGATCGTCTCAGGCTTTGCAGGGTCAAAGTCCGTATCATTGGTTCCAGCAAGAACCAATCCAGAATTTCGCGCCAACATCACGAAGCCAACAACGTGCTTGTTTTGCGACTGCATCTGGATCGTATGGTCGTAGAAGCCGACGGCGACATCCGTTGAACCGGCAACAAGTGCCTGTAGGACCTTGGAACCACCTTGCGCAAAGTTCTCCGTCGTTACATCAAGCCCCTCATCCTTGTAGTAACCAAGGCTCGCAGCCACGGGGAAGGGCAGGTTGTTGAGATTATAAGATCCGACACTCATTCTTACGGATTCTGCGTTTGCAGATGCTGCAAGCGCACAGAGCGCTGCTGTTGCTAACAGGTATTTACGCATAGGGTTCTCCTCCCGGTTATCTAAGTAATTCGCCTATCTGGCGTCGTTTAAGCTGCGTTTTCAATCGCCGTATTCGGCTTTGCGAAAACGTATCCTTCGAAAAGTCGGCGGGCCGTCCTCACGAGACCAGCCGTTATCGCACCGTGTCTCATCTCCAGTTGAACATCGAGACGGCCTGCGGGGTGCTCGATCTGAATCTGGGTCGGTACAGCCAGTTTACCCGTGTCTTCAAAAACGACGGTTCCATCCGTCACCGCCGCCGTGGCAATGCCGACCGCGCCGGTCGTCGCCAGTGCAGGGTGGCATTCATTGGGCATGAAATACCGCACCGACAGAGTTCCACCTCTACGGGCAGGGGATATCAAAACTGGCTTAGGGATGACCATGTCGGTTACGTCACCCATGCCCATGAGTTCACCGGCCTTGATGCGTATGCGGGTTAACCGTTCGATCAATTCATGGTTTGCGGTCAGCGCTTTAGGATCTTCATAGCCCGTCAAGCCCACATCTGCAGCGCGCATGAGCACCATGGGCATCGCGCAGTCTATTGCCGTCACAGCGATGCCATCGATCATGTCGACGGCTTTACCCGTGGGCAACAGTTTGCCGGTTTTGGCGCCTGCGGCATCCATAAAAGTCAGCGCGATCGGAGCAGCCAAACCAGGAACACCATCAATTGAGGCATCACCGAGATAGATGACTTCATTGCCGTGGGTAGGTACCTTGGCCTCGATCAACTTGCCGGTATTCACGTTGTGGATGCGAACAAGTGTATCTGTGCCCTGTCCCTGAACGAGCCCGGCCTCGATTGCAAAGGGTCCTACGGCAGCCAGCATGTTGCCACAATTGGGCGAGTAGTCGACATATTGCCGATCTGTGCGAACCTGGGCAAAAAGGTAGTCGATATCTGCTCCCTTTACCTTAGAGGGGCCAATGATCGCGACCTTCGAAGTGACTGGATTTCCGCCGCCTATGCCATCGATTTGGAGGGGATGTCCGGAACCCATGATCGATAAAAGGGCGGCATCCTTCTCAGCTTGGTCGCGTGGAAGGTCCGATGCCAAAAAAAACGGCCCGCGAGATGTTCCGCCGCGCATCAGCACACAAGGTATCTTTTGAAGGTCGTTCATATTCGCCTCAATCTTGCATTTGATGGATCAATCCATCGGGTTGTTGCAATATGGGCAAGGCGCCGTTATTTGTTAAATGCAATGTTTTGGAGGTTTATTGCGATATGAGCATCAATTGCGAAATTCTAGATTTACGCGCGTTTCAAGCAGTGGTTGAGTTTCAGAGTTTTCACAGAGCCGCTGATGCTTTAAACATCTCACAGCCGGCACTGACCCGACGCATCCAAAAACTTGAGCAATCCATTGGTGCACCCTTGCTGGAGCGGACCACGCGTCATGTCGCTCCGACAGCTATGGGTCAGGAAGTCATGCCGCTCGTCCGGCGAATGCTCGAAGAGTTCGATGGCTCGTTGTTCGCTATGAAGGATGGCACGCAAAGGCGCGGGCTGATCACCATGGCCTGTGTCCCAACTGCAGCTTTCTATTTTCTTCCAATTGTCATACGGACATTCAGCGAACAGTACCCTCATATTCGCCTTCGAATCCGCGACCTTACCGCGAACGAGGGCCTCCAAGCAGTGGCACGGGGTGAGGTGGAATTTGGTATTAACCTCATGGGTAACTCGGACCCGGATCTATCCTTTGAACCACTCATCGATGACCCATTTGTTCTCGCGATGAGGAAAGATCACCCACTCGCTCAATTTGAAACGATCCAGTGGAACCAGTTGGAAGAATATCCTCTTGTGGTCGTAGATCGATCTAGCGGGAACAGAACGCTTCTCGATGGCGCTCTCGCGAGACACAATCTGAAGCTGAACTGGTCCTACGAAGTAACGCATCTCAATACATCTCTTGGACTTGTAGAGGCGGGACTAGGAATATCGGTGCTGCCACGACTTGCGACGCCGCAAGAGGATCACCCTTTTCTGGTGTCACGTCCAATCGTGGAGCCGGTTGTATCGAGAACCATAGGAATTGTCCAAAGAAGAAGCAGCGCCTTATCCCCTGCGGCCGAAAAATTTATCGCGATGCTGTTGAAGACTTGGAAAACACCTTAGCGTCACACGTACCTTCTATTCGGCCTAGGGGTAGACTGAAATTGAGTCGAATGTCGTCCGGGAACAGGCGTGCGTTTTCGAAAAGCCGATCACGCAGAAAGTGCTGTTCCGTAGTGGACGTTACACGCTTCGCCACTGCCATACTGCGTGTCATGACCGTTTGAGGTGGTCTTCGCGCTTTTTTATGGCTGAGTTGGGTCGAGAGCCGTCATCTACCGGGCCAGTGCGCTACAGCACTGCAGCCTTGGTGAGGTTGGCCCGGACGTATCCGGCCAGCGCTGGTAGCGTCTCGTCGTCTCGGCCGACACGTCTCCGACGCACGTCGCAGAATTCCGAACTTTCGCTGAACATGACGTGAGAAAGAACGTGTTTGGGCATTTTCACTCCGTTCTCTCTGGCACTAGTGTCGAGGGCGAGCCGGAATAGGGGGCCTGCTTTTAACACAGCATTTATGTTGGGATACGGCTTGCCAACTGAGGGCGTCCATTTCGAAACTGACAGATGATACGTAAATGGATCAATTTACAAAAAATGAGCCGTATATGTTTTTTTTATGTTGACCGAGCTCAAGATGTTTGAGATGGCTTGTCTCATTCAAGGAAAACGTTTGGGTAGGTAAGATGGCACGGTCTGAGTCAGATGCCCTGTTGGAAATCGGGCAGTTGCTGAAGTCTACGCGAAAAGTCCGGCGACTGACGCAGGAGCAGGTTGCCGACATGGCCGGTATATCGCGTCCCCGTTATCGTGAGATAGAAGCTGGAAATAGTGCTGCGCGCACCACGACCCTCATCAACATCGCCCGCGCGCTCGGCCTTGAGTTGATGCTCATACCACAAGCCATGGTTCCGGCCGTCGATGCGCTGATGCGGCCGCATGACGATCTCGATGATCTTCCAGCATTCATGGCTCATCCAGATGGGAATGAGAATGACTGAGGCATCCTCCGATCCGCGATCGATTTCGTCCCTCGACGTGCTGCTGAACGATGTGAGGGTCGGCACAATCGTTCGGACGCCTGGCGACTTCAACGCCTTGAGCTTCGAAGGCAGCTATCGCGCGACCGGCGGCTTCCCGGTGCTCAGCCTCTCTTTTCGCGCAGCCACCGGCGGCTTGCGCATGGACCCGAAACCCGTTGCCAGAGCGTTGCCGGCGTTCTTTGCCAATCTGCTCCCCGAAGACAAACTGCGTGAGGCGATGGAAAAACACCACGCGGGGGGTGTTCGTGCGGGCAACGACTTCGACCTGCTCGTCGCACTCGGCTCGGATCTGCCGGGGGCTGTCCGCGTCGTGCCAAGTGACGGAACGATTGCGCGTCTCGACAACCTGTCTGCTCCCAAGCCGAAAGCACGGTTTTCGCTCGCCGGCGTCCAGATGAAGCTTTCAGTGATCAAGAACACTGGGAAGGGGGGTGGACTGACGCTGCCGCTCGGTGACGACCAGGGATCATACATAGCCAAGTTTCCATCGACATCGTTTCCTGGCGTGTCGGAAAATGAATATGCCAATCTCGCATTGGCCGAAGCGATCGGAATGGAGGTTCCGGAACGCGAACTAGTCGAGCAATCGGAGTTCGAAGGTATTCCAAAGGAGTTCGAGACGCTGTCGGACGGAAAAGTCCTGCTCGTCAAACGTTTCGATCGCGGCGCAAACGGCGAGCGGATCCATATCGAGGATTTCGCGCAGGTGTTCGGCGTCAATCCTTCGCGGAAATACGAAGGTGCCGCTTATCATGATATCGCTGCAGCCTTAAACGTTGCCGTTTCGTCTGCGGCCGCACTCGAATTCGTCCGCAGGCTGGCTCTCGCTGCGATCACCGGCAATGGAGATATGCACCTCAAGAACTGGTCGCTCATATATCGCGAAACTGGCGACAAGCCGCAACTCGCGCCTGTCTACGACGTACTATCCACAGTGCCTTACATCCCAGCGGATGCCATGGCACTGTCGCTTGCCGGCGAGCGCCCCTTCAAGGCGATGACGGTACAGCGTTGGAAAGCCTTCTCCAATCGCGCCCGCCTGCCGGAAGCAGCCGTCCTCAGCGCAGTTACCGACACGGTCGAGCGTGTCAACGAACTTTGGTGGTCATTGCCGGAACGGCAAGTCGTTCCGCAGAAAGTTCTCGAACGTGTCGATACGCATGTCAGGCTGATGACACCGATCCTTAGCACCTGTGCGGATTGAAGCCGTCTGGCCGAACGGTGACTAAACTCTCTATCCTAGCCAGTGCGCCAGTTCTCCTGGCGCACCTTCACCCGTTGCCAAAGGGTATCTTCAAGGATTCTGAGCGAAGGCACCTCCTGCACGACATGGTGCTCAGCCGCATTCTCCCGTCAGACCCGACGTTCTTTCGTGGGATTTTTCCGAGAGGCAAGGCGGTTGAAGGCGAGTAGCCCGATATAGGCCTGGTTGTTCAGAATGTCTCTACACGATTGCGATCTGCGAATGATCGATCTCTCTGGTTTAAATCACGGTCACCATGGTAGAGATCGAGTATGGGATTCGGGGTTTTCATTCACCGCACAGATTCGATCTACGAGGACAGCTCGGCTGAGCAACATTTGCACCAAGGGGGCTAACGGCTCCCATTCCTGTAACAACGATACGACGCATTTGATTTCCACCTGTCTTCACTATAGAGGCACCCATCCAGCATCCCGTCAGACGATGCGGTCAGGGGCGTTGTCCAGTCACGCGGTGTAAGCCTAGCCTAAGAGGTTCTCACGTTTCCGGGCGGGAGCGAAACTCCGGCCCTTATCCACGCTAAGTCAGCGAATCTGACTAGCCATCAGGCATCACGGTCACCATTCGCAATGCGTCTGACTTCGACAGCGGCAGCGTCGAGAATCCCCTGCGACAACTTCTCGTCTTCCATAATTCGCGACAGCGTAACGGCACCCACCATGAGAGACAGTATCGCCATCGCTTTGCCGCTGGGGTCAGCGCTCTTGGCATCGATCAGTTCATCCAGCACCTCGAAGTGGGCGCGGATACCGTCTTCAAATGGACGCCGAACCTCTTCACTCTGCCGAGCCGCATCAGCCCCGAGCGCCACCAACGGGCATCCGTCGGCCGTTTCGCCGAGATGTCCCGGAGAAAGGTAGAATTCCATTACCGCTTCAAGCGGGTTGTCGCTGGTTGTAGCAGTCGTCCATCTCCGGGTCGCGCTTTCCATCGCTCGCCGTGATGCCAGTGCCGCAAGATCGTCTTTCGACGTAAACTGCTTGTAGAAGCCACCTTGTGTAAGGCCGGCACCCTTCATCAGATCCTTGAGACCGATGCCATCGAAGCCATGCTCTCGAAACAGGCGGCTTGCCACGTCGATCACTCTGGCACGATTTTCTTCGGCTTGTACGCGGCTAACTCTCATGTCGACCTCCTTTAGATTCCATTTGACATCTATAATACAAATAGAGTTAGATCGCAATCTAACTCGTTTGGATCGCTGGTCAAGAAGAGAACGTAAAAATGAAACGCAAACATGTCCTGACTTTTGTAGGTCTGCTGGCCGCGGCAGGGGCAGCAGGGGCCCTTTTCCTGGTTTTCGAACCCACCAGGCAGGAAGCTCTGGCTGCAGACCCGAGGATCGCTTTACCACTGGTTAGAGTAGCAGAAGCGACGGCCACCGGAGCAGCCGAGCGCTCCTTCACAGGCACTGTCGCGCCCCGTGTCCAAAGCAACCTTGGCTTTCGAGTGCCCGGCAAGATCGTCGAGCGAATGATTGATGTGGGACAGCAGGTCCAGCAAGGCCAGCCTTTGATGCGCATAGACGAAACCGATCTTAAACTCGCTCTAGCAGCCAAGCGCAATACAGTCACCGCGGCACGCGCTGTCCTGGTCCAGGCTCAAGCAGACGAAAAGCGCTATGCGGCGCTGGTGAGAAATGGCCTGGCAGCATCACCGCAGCGGTATGAACAAGCCAAAGCTGTACTTGATACCGCGACTGCACAGCTTGCCGCCGCTGAAGCAGATGCCAAGGTCGCAGAGAATGAAGCAGCATATACGGTGTTGCTCGCAGACGCTGATGGAACCATCGTCCAGACACTCGGGGATCCCGGGCAAGTCGTAGCAGCCGGCCAGACGGTTGTTCAACTCGCGCAGGCAGGGCCGCGCGAAGCGCTCGTATGGCTTCCGGAGACCCTGCGGCCGCGACCCGGCACCGCGGCGCAGGCTAGCATCTATGGTGGCAAAGGGCTCAGTGGAAAAGCCAGACTTCGGCAGATTTCGGATTCTGCCGATCCGCAAACACGCACTTACGAGGCGCGTTATATTCTCGAGGGCCATGCCGCCTCGGCCCCGCTAGGCTCGACTGTGACAATCAAAATCCTGGATGCCGACCGCCAGGCGGAAGTCGCCGTACCCGTCGGGGCGATCCTGGACGACGGAAATCGCACAGGTGTCTGGGTAATCAACGGCACCCCATCCACCGTGAAGTTCACCCAAGTCAAAGTTCAGCAGATTGGTGAGGAGATGGCATTTGTCACAGGGATTGGCACTGGAGAGCAGGTCGTTGCTCTGGGCGCGCATCTCCTCGACGATGGCGCGATTGTCAGGATTGCCGCGCAGGCGGAGGTGACCAAGTAATGAACTTCAATCTCTCCGCTATCGCCGTTCGTGAACGCGCGGTCACCTTGTTCTTCATCGTTCTTCTAGCGACCGCGGGCGCCTACGCCTTTATCAAGCTGGGACGCGCAGAAGACCCGTCATTCACCATTAAGACACTGACGGTGACGTCAGTCTGGCCAGGCGCCACCGCACGTGAAATGCAGGACCTTGTCGCCGAGCCGCTCGAAAAGCGCATTCAGGAACTCACCTGGTACGACCGCGTCGAGACCACAACCCGACCAGGCTACGCCTTCCTAACAGTCACCCTTAAGGACAACACCCCGGCAAGTGCCGTTGCAGAAGAGTTTTATCAGGCGCGCAAGAAGCTCGGTGACGAAGCCCGCAATCTTCCTCCGGGCGTCATGGGTCCGTTCATCAACGATGAATACTCTGACGTCAGCTTCGGTCTATATGCTTTGAAGGCAAAGGGAATGCCGATGCGCGATCTTGTTCGCCAAGCGGAAGTTATCCGTCAGGATCTCCTTCATGTTCCCGGGATCAAGAAAATCAACATTGTCGGGGAGCGTCCCGAACAGATCTTTGTCGAGTTTTCCTACGCAAAGCTCGCGACGCTCGGCATACCGGCGCAGGATATCGCTGCTACTTTGCAGCGGCAGAACACGCTCACGCCGGCCGGCTCTATCGATACAAAGGGCCCGCAGGTCTTTATCCGCTTTGATGGAGCTTACAACAGCGTGCAGGCTATTGCCGATACGCCAATTGCAGTTGGTGGACGCACACTAAAGCTGTCCGATCTGGCGGATATACGGCGCGGCTACGAGGATCCGGCAACTTATGTCATTCGCCACGAGGGCGAACCAACGATCATGCTGGGTGCCGTGATGCAGGCGGGCTGGAACGGGCTTGATCTTGGCAAGGCGCTTGAAGCGCGATCTGCCGCAATTGAGCAGACATTGCCGCTGGGCATGACGCTGACCAAGGTCAGTGATCAGGCTGTCAACATTGATGAGGCTGTCGGGGAGTTCATGCTCAAGTTCGCCATGGCGTTGGGTGTGGTTCTGTTCGTCAGTCTTGTCGCGCTCGGCTGGCGGGTTGGCATCGTCGTGGCGCTTGCCGTGCCACTCACACTCGCCGTCGTCTTCTTGATCATGCTGGAAACTGGACGGTTCTTCGACCGCATTACACTCGGGGCCCTCATTCTTGCGCTGGGGCTTCTCGTGGACGATGCCATCATCGCGATCGAGGTGATGGTCGTGAAGATGGAAGAGGGCATGGACCGCATCAAGGCGGCTGCCTATGCCTGGAGCCACACCGCCGCGCCGATGCTGTCAGGTACACTGGTCACAATTATCGGATTGATGCCTGTGGGATTTGCCAAATCGGCTGCGGGTGAATATGCGGGCAATATCTTTTGGGTCGTGGGCTTCGCGCTGATCGTATCCTGGATCGTCGCCGTGACTTTCACACCCTATCTTGGCGTGAAAATGCTCCCGGACATCAAGCCCGTTGAAGGTGGGCATCACGCCATCTACGATACGCCAAACTATCGCCGCCTGCGCTCATTGATTGAATTTGCGGTTCGCCATAAATTCGTGACGTGCGCGGTCGTCGGCATCACGATGGCTGTCTCGGTCATCGGCATGGGCGGCGTGAAACAGCAGTTTTTCCCGACATCGGACAGGCCTGAGGTTCTCGTCGAAGTTCGCATGCCCGAAGGCACGAGCATTGAGAGCACGACAAACGCAGTGACTAAAGTTGAAGACTGGCTAAAAACCCAGCCGGAAACGAAGATCGTCACCAGTTATGTCGGGCAGGGCGCTCCCAGATTCTTCTTCGCCATGTCACCGGAGTTACCAGATCCCGCCTTCGCCAAGGTCGTCGTGCTGACTCCCGATGCCCACGCACGCGAAGAATTGAAGCACCGTCTTCGTGCCGCCATATCGGAAGGGCTTGTTCCAGAAGCGTCAGTACGCGTCACGCAGCTCGTATTCGGTCCCTTTACGCCGTTCCCGGTCGAGTTTCGGATAATGGGACAGGATCAGGATGAACTGTATAGGATTTCCGAGCAGGCGCTGGCTATCATGAAGACCGTTCCCGGTGTTCGTCAGGCCAATCGCGACTGGGGTAACCGCACTCCTGTTCTTCGGTTCGTCCCTGACCAGGAACGGCTCAATCTGATTGGGCTATCACCCTCGGAAGCAGCCCAGCAAATGCAACTGCTGCTCAATGGCATTCCTGTCACGCAGGTACGCGACAACATCCGCAATGTGCCTGTCGTTGCACGAAGTGCTGGCGAGAACCGCCTCGATCCATCACGGCTTGCCGACTTCTCTCTGATGAGCAGGGATGGCCGTCAGGTTCCGCTTGATCAGCTCGGACATTCGGAGATCCGGTTCGAGGAGCCCATGCTGAAACGCCGTGATCGCACACCAGTCATTACGATCAGGTCCGATATCGATGAGACGACCCAGCCGCCTGAGGTTTCGCAACAGGTCATGGAGGCGCTGCAGCCGCTGATCGCATCGCTGCCAGTTGGGTACCGCATCGAGATGGGCGGCAATATCGAGGAATCTCTCAAAGCGAATGTGGCATTGGTTCAGGTCTTTCCGTTGATGATCGCTGCCACCTTGATCGTGATCATCCTGCAGGTCCGCAGTCTATCAACGATGACGATGGTGATGCTGACGGCGCCGCTGGGTCTTGCCGGTGTTGTTCCAACCTTGCTCCTCTTCAATCAACCATTCGGGTTCAACGCCATTCTCGGCCTCATTGGGCTGGCAGGTATCTTGATGCGCAACACGCTGATCCTCACGGAGCAAATCAAGGAGAACCAGGCCGCAGGTCTCGATGATTATCACGCAGTCATCGAAGCGACGGTGCAGCGGACACGACCTGTGATCCTGACCGCACTTGCCGCCATCCTCGCGTTCATTCCACTAACGCACTCGGTGTTTTGGGGATCGATGGCCTACACATTGATCGGTGGAACGGCTGCAGGAACGGCAATGATACTGCTCTTTCTCCCGGCACTCTACGCCGTTTGGTTTCGGATCAAGCCACCCAAGGCGGCAGACCAAAGACAATCGGTCGAGCATGACGAACCGGCGCATGTGCGGCCAATGGCTGCCGAATAAGGATTTATGTTGAAACGCTGGATGGGTGAAAATTCTGAACGAAAAGGCAAGAGCCGCCGTAACGCGGCGGAACTTTAAGTCGAGACGCGCAAACGTATCCTTTGATATGGCGGAAGAGCACTTTGGCCATATCGGCTTCCAAGAGACGACAGTGGCCGACATTTCCGAATGCATGGGAATGAGCGCCGCAAATGTCTAACGCTTTTTCCACTCCAAAAGGGCTTTAAATGCCTCGGTCTATGGTTCTTCGATTGCTTGAGTGGAGAGCCGTGTTCAATGCCTCAGCGAGCTCGACGCCTAGCTGCGCAATCGCAGTTCGCTTCGCTATCCATCACCGTTTCATTTGGCTCGAAATCCAAAATCTGCGATATAGATTTTGTCCACAATCTAAAATAGACGAGGTGACGTGCTTGTCCTCGGTCATCCGTCATCAACCAGCATGTCACTAAATCTCGCTCGACAATCGGACCAACTGTCTGACCCTTTCAAAGAATGAATGAACGACATGAACCCCATCGTATCGATTTTTAAAAATCCTCCTAACCAAGGCAGAGGCTATCATAGGGATATGCGCGTACGTTGGGTACTTGAGGAGGTTGAGAAACCCTACCAATTGCGGTTGCTTTCATTTTCCGAAATGCGCCGTCCCGAATACCGTAAGCTTCATCCCTTTGGTCAAATGCCGACATACGAGGATGGGAGCCTGGTGCTTTTCGGGTCCGGAGCGATCGTTCATCATGTCGTCCATTCCTACCCCGGCCTGCTACCGCCGGATCAAAATGCGAAGTCTCGTGCCGTCATGTAGATGTTCGCGGCGTTAACTAGCGTTGAGCCGTTCGTGAGCGCCGGAAGCAAAGACTATTTAGCCAAGCGGCTTCACGAACTGTCCGCAGTGCTTGGGATTTGCGAGTGGCTTGATGGAGAGTTCAGTGTCGGCGATCTGTTGATGATGTCGGTGCTTGGGCCGCTGCGTGGCAATGACGTCTTGCAGGAAATTCCGAACCTCCAGGACTACATCGCGCGCGCTGAAGCGCGGCCAGCATTTCAACGCGCGCTAACGATGTCATCCGATCTGATCCGTACGGCATAGCGTCGACCAATCCACGACACAGGCGACCGCAGCGTTCCAGCCATAACGGTGTGTAGCAACTATGGGTCTGGCGCCTAGACGATCGCAAGCGCCATCCGCAGAAAGTCGCCCCAGCGTCGCAGGGCTCGCCCTCATCCCACAACACTCACGAAAGGAAATCCAGTGTCTAATTCCAAGGTCATCCTCATCACCGGCGTATCATCCGGCATCGGACGCGCTACGGCGGTTAAGTTCGCCGAACAAGGCTGCCAAGTCTACGGAACCGTGCGCGACAAGACAAAGGCCAAGGAAATCCCCGGGGTGAAGCTCATCAAGATGGATATCCTTGACGGAGCATCGATCGAGCATGGAATTCAAACCATCATCACTCAAGACAAGCACATCGACGTATTGATCAACAGTGCGGGTGTGACCTTGCTTGGCGCAACAGAAGAAAGCTCGATCGCGGAAGCCTGGACACTCTTCGATACCAACCTTTTCGGACTTTTACGCACGATTAAGGCGGTGCTGCCGCATATGCGTGCGCGACGATCGGGCCGCATCGTCAATGTCAGCTCGGTTCTGGGTTTTCTACCCGCGCCCTATATGGGGCTCTATTCAGCGTCCAAGCATGCCGTCGAAGGTCTATCAGAGACACTGGATCATGAAGTACGGCAGTTCGGGATCCGCGTTTCGCTCGTCGAGCCCTCATTCACCAAGACCAATCTGGATCTGAACGCTCCCCAGACCACATCCAATATTTCCGACTACGCGAAAGAACGCGGCATCGTTTCTCGGGCAATTCAGCAAAATGTTCATACAGCCCCCGAGCCCGAGGGGGTGGCTCAGACGATCGTCAAGGCAGCGCTGGGCGGCTGGAAGATGCGCCATACGCCGAAAGGCGAAGCCTCTCTGCTCGCCAAGTTGCGACGCTTTATGCCCGCTGGCGCGGTAGAAAAGGGGCTACGCAAGACGTTGGGCCTGCACTAATCTGATCACCGTGTTTGCGTAGAGACCGGCTAGTGCTGATTGACATAAACCAGTTGTGTTGCGAATTAATTCTGTCGCCCGAAAGGCCGTTGCGTGCCGCAGGTGGAGTATCCCCCGCGGCTGCAGGCCGATCGGGTACGGTTGTCGAGGCCCTGATGGTGTTGATCAAGGTATGGGCCGATGCGTTGAGTATTGGCTGATACGACGGACTAAGCTATTGATTTTGCGGTGGAGCGCAGTCGTTACCCAAAAATGGCGCGCGAACGTGATATTTCTCATCCTATCAGGATTCCTCCGTACAAGGCTCACCTTGTCGTGTATCGCATCACTAAAGACGGGAGCATATTCGTGATCAGTATACGGCACTGCCATGACGATTGGGCGGGAGATTCTGTCTAACTGCTGAATTCATAACACACTGGTCGTGAGTGCGTACCCGATCAGGCTGCAAGACCCAAGGTCAGCCAATCCTATATTTGGCTTGCTCCTTCAGCAAAGCCACCCCCCATCAAAAGTTCTTTTGACCCCATCGCGGCCGGCATCGTGTAGGCAGATAACAGGTACAAAGTAGTCCGAATTGGAGGTCTGCGGAGGCCTTGCTGAAATGCTGAGTGTGCGCATGGACCTGTCAAAGATCAAAATGCTGATAGAATTCGTTGGACGGACGAATGTCACCGAGCTGAATGTTTCGGAAAAGGACGTCTCGGTCCGTATTTTCCAAACTACAGAAAAGGCACGCGCAGAAATAGATGTGCCGAATACAGGTGTAGCAAACGATACATTCAACGACCCAACAACCGCTTTGACAGTTGCTATAAAAGCTCCGGTGTTCGGAGTTCTGCATCGCGCCTCCGCGCCCGGACAGGCGCCTTTCGTCCGAACCGGGGACATCGTTGAACAGGGGCAGACTCTGTTCATCATCGAGGCGATGAAGGTTTTCAACAAGATTGCGGCACCCAAGGGTGGGCGTATTGCCTATCTCACCGATATCGATGGCGGTGAAATAGAGACGGGTGCTCTTCTGGCGGAGATCGCGTGATGACGGAACGCTCGAACGATCATGCCTTTGGTAAAAGACGCTTCGACACGGTGTTGATTGCCAATCGGGGAGAGATCGCCACACGTATTGTGCGTGGCTGTCGTGAACTCGGACTGAGAACGGTGGCGATCTGCTCTGAAGCCGACATACAGACATCTCGCGGCGAAACTGCGGACCGTTTCCTGTGCATCGGACCATCCAACGCCGCCAAGAGCTATCTTAACAAGGACGCGATCCTGCTTGCCGCAAAGTTGACCAATGCTGGCGCAATCCATCCCGGTTATGGCTTTTTATCTGAAAATGCTGAGTTTTCGGAAGCAATCGAAAAGGCTGGGCTTGTTTTCATCGGGCCTGATGCATCTTCTATCGCGACCATGGGCGACAAGATAGCCGCAAAACGCGCGATGATCGCGGCGGGCGTTCCCTGCGTTCCGGGACCGGATACAGCCCTTCCCGAAGAGCCAGAGATTGTCGAGCGTATAGCGCAGGAGATCGGATATCCCGTTATCATCAAGGCAGCCGGCGGCGGCGGCGGGCGGGGAATGCGGGTGGTGCAGGATGCAACCTCGCTGCACGAAGCGATTGCGACAACCCGCGAGGAAGCGCGTCAGGCTTTCGGGTCGGCAGCGCTGTATATGGAAAAGTTTCTTCAGCATCCTCGGCACATCGAAATTCAGTTGCTATGTGATACGCATGGCAACGCCGTTTGGCTTGGGCATCGCGATTGCTCGATGCAGCGCCGCCACCAAAAGGTGGTGGAAGAAGCGCCAGCATCGGGAATCCCGGATGACGTCATCAATGCCGTTGGCAGGGCTTGCGTCGAGGCATGTCAGCTGATCGGTTATCGCGGCGTGGGTACGTTCGAGTTTCTTTATGAGAATGGTAGTTTCTATTTCATAGAGATGAATACCCGCCTTCAGGTGGAACATCCCGTAACGGAAATGACCAGCGGCGTCGATATCGTCCAGGCTCAGATCAGGGCCGCACTGGGCGAAGTTCTGGAACTCGCGCAGGAAGACATCCAGTGCGACGGACATTCCTTTGAATGCCGTATAAATGCCGAAGACCCGGAGAGTTTCATGCCGTCAGCCGGGACTGTGACTGCTCTCGCGCTGCCGCAAGGAGTTGGCATTCGTGTCGATACCCATATTCATGCGGGGTACCGCATTTCTCCCTTTTACGACTCCCTGATCGCCAAGCTCATAGTCCATGCGCCGACCCGCACGGGGGCGATGGCGAAGATGAGGGACGCGCTTTCCGCGACGCGCATCGAGGGCATCTCGACCAATGTGCCGCTTCTGCGGACGCTATTCGAGGACGGGAATTTCGCCACGGGCGAAACGGATATTCACTATCTTGAACAATGGCTCAAACAGCGGATGACGGCATGAGCACGCTTGACTTAAGCGATCCGGCTACCATTGCCGCGCTGACGGATGCGCTGACGGCAGCGGGTGTGGACGGCCTGGAAATCACAGGCCGCGACGGGCATTTGCGTATCGTCATCGCCACGAACAAAAGCGTACAGCTTGATCGGGCACCCGTGCAGAATGGCCATTCCGCTGTTCTGGTCAAAGCACCGATGGCAGGCATTTTCTGCCCATCGAATAGTTCCGCGAACGAGCCTGCGCCCATCCCGCGAAAGGTTTCAGCCATGGATGTCATCGGCTTCTTGCGTATAGGTCCCGTGCTGCTGCCCGTTGCTGCTGGCCGCCTTGGCTTATTAACGAAACAGCTTGCCGAGACCAATGCGCTGGTAGGCTTCGGCGATCCTCTGTTTGAAATAGAGCCCACATCATGATTGCCAACTCAAACCTCATGGCGCAGTCGCGCGAAATCATACCCGCCGCCAAGGGGAAGGCTCGTATATCGTTCATTGGATCTCGATCTTTTCTTCTGGAAGCGCCGGGCGAATTCGATCTGCCCGCGCAACGCTGGATTTGGGCTTTGGCACAGACTGTGAGTGCTTGGGCAGATGTCGCGGAAGTTATTCCCGGCATGACCAATATGCTGACGATTCTGCATGAAACGCCTGACGATCCAGAAATGATGGTCACGCGATTGCTTGACGCCTGGAACGATGCTCAGAGCCTTGAGCTGGCGGGCAAGACGATAGAGATCCCCGTTCAGTACGGCGGCGAACACGCAACAGATCTTGCGGCGCTTTGTGATCGCTCGGGATTAAGTGACCGCGATGTGGTGCGTATTCACCATGAAGCCACCTACCGGGTTTTTGCGCTCGGCAGCGCGCCCGGCTTTGGTTATCTCCATGGTCTCGATCAGCGGATCTACATGCCAAGAAAGACCGTTCCATCAATAAGAATGGAAAAAGGCTGCGTAACGATTGGCGGAATGCAGACTGGCGTGGCCATGCTGACGGGCCCGAACGGCTGGAACTCCATTGGTTATGCGGACATGCAGATGTTTGATCCCGCGTCCTCAACACCGGCGCTGATGGCACCGGGCGATATCGTCCGCTTCGTGCCGGAGAGGATCGAGCTATGATCGAGATCATCGAAACAGGTCCCTTCAACACAGTTCAGGACCTTGGTCGGCCCGGCTATCGAGACATTGGCGTATCCGCCGGTGGAGCCATGGACCCCCTCGCCGTCAAAATCGGCAATATTCTCGTCGGCAACGCTGCTGATGCGGCTGTGATCGAGGTTCAGACATTTCCCTTTAAACTGCGGTTTGACGCGAAGACGGCTTTTGCGGTCACGGGCTCCGATGGCAGCCCCCTGCTGGATGGCAGGGACATTCTCGGGTGGTGCGCGCAGATCGCAACCGAAGGCCAGGTGCTGGAGCTCGCACAGCCACCAAAACTGGCACGCGCCTATATCGTGTTGGCGGGCGGCATCAATGTGCCGGTGCTGATGGACTCGAGAAGCACAGCGCTGCGCGGTGGCTTTGGCGGGCATGCCGGGCGGCCTCTTGTGAAGGGTGACAAGCTCGCGATTGGTTCATTGCCGGATGCCCTGCCGCTACCCCAAAGCGGCATTGCAGTTGTTGAGCCTGCCACAGCCCTACGGGATGTCTTTGTCGCGCCGATTGATGGTGTTTTGCCGATCCGCGCCATTGCCGCTGGTGAACACGGTTTGTTTGCGCAAGACGGCGAAGCATTCTGGAGCCAGACATGGCGGATATCGTCTCGTAGCGACCGAACGGGATATCGCCTGTCCGGTGACCCTATCAAACCGACGGAAACCATCGAAATGCGCTCCCACGGGGTCGTTCCGGGTGTCGTGCAGGTGCCGCCGGGTGGGGAGCCAATTATCCAGATGAGCGACGCCAATACCGCAGGCGGCTATCCCAAAATTGCCGGTGTCATCGAAGGCGACCTGTGGCGGCTGGGCCAAGCCCGTATCGGCAGCCGTCTGAAATTTGTGCGCTGCGACCACGCTGAGGCGCGCGCGGTCGAGCAGGCCGTCGCTGGCTATGTCGAGGACGTCCGGCAGACATCACAAATGGTCAAGCGGGCGCTAAAAGCAATGGCCTGACGGCACTGGGGCGAAAAGGAGGACGCGATGAAAATCGATCTGAATTCCGACATGGGCGAAGGGTTCGGTCCTTACCGGCTGTGTGACGACGAGGCGATGATGAAGATCGTGTCATCGGCCAATATTGCCTGCGGCTTTCACGGTGGCGATCCCGATACGATGGCGAGAATGGTGCGTCTGGCAAAATCCAACGGTGTTGGTATCGGCGCGCATCCCGGTCTGCCGGACAGAACTGGTTTCGGGCGGCGTGAAATGCCGTTTCAGCCTGACGAGCTGCGCCAGCAGATGCTCTATCAACTGGGTGCATTGATGGCGATTGCCAAAACCGAAGGCATGACGGTCGGCCATTTCAGCTTTCATGCGGCCATGGGCAATATGGTCAATCGCGATCCCAGACTGGCCGACCTGATGATGAACGCCATCTCCCTTGTCGATCCAAAGCTTGTCGTGTTCGTGACGCCAGACAGCGAAATCGAAAAGGCGGCAAAGCGAGCAGGCCTCAAGACGCTTGCGCTGTTTCTGGCCGACCGCGCCTATGACGGTGAAGGAAAGCTGGTGGCACGCGGGCTTGAAGGCGCGCTCGTCAAGGATGAAGCTTCGGTGCGCGCCCGCGTTCGCCGCTTCCTGACCGACGGCACCGTAGAGGCCATCGATGGTGAGATCCTCACCATGCCGGCGCGGTCTATTCTCGTGCACAGCGATACGCCGGGCTCTCTGGAGCTCGCTCGCATCATTCGCAGTGAAATCGAAGCCACTGGCGCAACGCTCACCCCTGCGGCGGAACTCGCATCCTGAGCGAATTGCTGTTTGTTGTTTGTCCAATATCATCGAAAGAACATCTCATGCCCTCCACAGCCGATCGTCTGAAAAATGTCTCCATCTCGGCTTCCGCTGCCATGACGCAGCGCGCCAGAGAACTGGCCGCCAAAGGTGAGAAGGTTGTCAGCCTTTCGTCCGGCGAACCGGATTTTCCCACACCTGCACATGCCGTCGAGGCCGCACACGCGGCAGCACTGAATGGTGAAACGAAATATCCGCCGATGGACGGCACGCCTGCGCTGAAGGCGGCAATCATCCGCAAGTTCAAGCGCGACAATAATCTCGATTATGATGCCAGCCAGGTCGTGGTCTCCGCTGGTGGCAAGCAGGTCATTTTCAACGCCATGCTGGCCACCTGCAATCCGGGTGACGAAGTTGTCATCCCGACGCCATCATGGGTCAGCTATGCCGATATCGTCAAATTTGCCGGTGGCGTTCCGGTTTCTGTGCCGTGCTTTGAGCAGGCTGGCTTCAAACTGCGCCCGGAGGATCTTGAGGCGGCGATTACCCCACGCACCAAGTGGCTTTTCCTCAACTTCCCGAGCAATCCGACCGGTGCGGCCTGCTCGCGCGCGGAGATGGCGGCAATCGCCGAGGTCATGTTGCGCCATCCCCATGTGTGGATATTGACCGACGATATCTATGAGCATCTTGTCTATGACGGGTTTGAATTCGGCACGATTGCTGATGTCGAGCCGCGCCTTTACGACCGAGTGCTCACCATGAATGGTGTTTCCAAGGCCTATGCAATGACGGGTTGGCGTCTAGGCTATTGCGCCAGCGGATCGAAAGAATTGATTTCTGCGATCAGCAATGTCAATGGCCAGAATGGCGGCGGTATCGCCACCGTCACACAGGCAGCAGCCATTGCAGCCCTTGATGGCCCGCAGGACCTGCTTAAGGAGCGCGCAGCGATCTATCGGGAAAGACGCGATTTCGTGCTAGACAAGCTGGCACAGATTGATGGCCTGCGGTGCCACAAGCCGGAAGGTGCCTTCTATATCTACCCAAATATTTCAGGATTGATTGGCAAGACGACGAAGGGCGGTCGCAAAATCGAAAGCGATGTCGATTTCGTCATGGCACTTGTAGAAGAACACCACGTCGCAACCGTACAGGGTTCCGCCTATGGCATGAGCCCCTATTTCCGCATTTCCTATGCCACCAGCATGGAAATGCTCAATGAAGGCTGCGCCCGCATTTCTGAGTTCTGCAAAACAATGCGGTAAGCATGGTTTCTGACCGGCCCGGTTTTCGGGCCGGTTACAGCTTCAGCGTCTCAGTCAGCTCCACCAGAATATCCTTTACCGCGAAAGCCGGTTCCGAAAGCGTATTCTGATCCGAAGTGCATAGCGACAAGGTCTCTTCAATCCGCGGAGACAGAAGTCTGCAAACAAGCGGCTCACTCGATTCCGAAACGATACGGTCGGCAATGGCCTTTGGCATGATGGTCGCGCCCAGGCCAGTTGCGACTGCCCGTGCCAGGGTTCTGACGATTTCGACTTCCGCTACCACCTTCAGATTGATGCGGCTGCGGGTGAATGCGGTCTCCACGGCCCTTCGCACAAAGTTATAGGTGGGCGGCAAAAGCATCGGCAGCCCGTCCAGCGCGCCGATTGGCACCGGTTTCATGTCTGCTTCGATTGCGAAGTTGCGATGGGCGACCAGATAGAATTCCTCGCTGAGGACAGGCTCAAAACGTACGCCCTTGATCGGGCCGACCCCGTGGATCAGCGCCATTTCCAGCCTACCGTTCATGATCATCTGGCTATAGGTCTGCCCCACACTTTCCGTCAGATGGATCAAAATCCCCGGATGTCGCTTTCGTGTTTCTGCAAGCAGATCGACAGAGAGCGTAGCTGCGCTGCTGAAGGGTACGAGGCCGACCGACACGCGTCCAGCCAGGGAGTTGCCAGCCGCTGCCGCATCCACCTGCGCCTGCTCCATCTGGCGAAGAATGATTTGCGAATGCCGATACACGGCATGGCCCGCATCCGTCATCGTTACGCCCTGCTGACTGCGAATCAGAAGTTTCTGGCCGAAATGCTCTTCAAGAGCCGCCAGTTGCTGGCTCAGCGCTGGTTGGGCCAGATGCAGAATATCGGCCGCACGGGTGATGCTGCCGCTATCAACGATAACGATGAAAGATCTAAGACGTCTGATATCCATTGCAGCAATAATGACTTCATATTTGGAAGGCGTGATTATTCACATCTTCTACCGGTAAAGGTTAGAGCCGGCACCGCAATCATGCAAGCGTGTGCACTTAGGATTTCGCTGGTCTCACTACCAAAACCCTTTGCAGAGGGCCTCCATAAAACTTCCTTATTACTCCAAAAGTAATCGGTCTTAGGCAAGCAGGAAAAGCTTCGTTAAGCTCCATGACAACAATAAGGGGATCAGAATGTCATTCTCCGATTACAACACCGCATTGGTCACCGGCGCATCGTCCGGCATCGGCGCCGCAATTGTTGAGCGGTTTCGCCGCGAAAACATCGAAGTCCACGCCATTGCACGCAACGCCGAAGCCTTGAAGCAGTTGGCACAGCGCACGGGCTGCATTGCCCACGTTATCGACGTGACGGATCGCGCCGCCATTGCCGATCTGGCCAGCCGCGTGCAGTTCGACATTCTGGTCAACAATGCCGGTGTGGATCGCCCGAAGAAATTTCTGCAAGCCGATGAAGAGGACATTGATCTTCTGGTTGATGTGAACCTGCGCGCTGTCCTCCACATTTGCCGCCTCATCGTGCCTGGCATGGTGGAAAGAGACCGCGGACATGTCGTCAATATTTCCTCGATTGCCGGGAATTACAATTTCGGCGGCAACTCAACCTACCACGCCGTCAAGGCTGGCGTTGCCATGCTGTCCAACCAGCTGCGCCTTGATGCGTTCGGCAAGCGTGTTCGTGTGACGGAAATCTGCCCCGGCCGCGTGGCAACGGATATCTTCAGCCACGTTCATGGTAATGATCCGAGCGTGCGTGAACGCTTTATCGATGGCTTCGAGTTGCCCAAGGCAGAGGATATCGCCGAAGCCATCGCCTTCGCCATTGCCGCACCGGTTGCCGTCAATATCGGACACATGGAGATTACGCCGACGCTTCAGGTGATGGGTGGTCTGCAAACGGCCAGGCCGCAGGATGGCAACGAGGCTGGCGCATCGAAGGAGCAAAAGCCGTGAAGGGCTTCGACCTTTGGGCCATCCTGAGCAATCAGGAATATATTGCGATGCTTATCCATGGCATCGAGATGACGTTCATCATCTTCCTTGGTTCATGGTCGCTAGCAATGTCGTTGGCACTCGTCCTGCTCTGCATCCGCTTCTCACCATCCCGCTTCGGCGACCGTCTAGTCGCTGCCTATGTTTCCTATCATCGTAACGTGCCGACGCTGGTGCAATTGATGCTCTGGTACTTCGGCATTTTCACCCTATTGCCGTCCGGTCTCACGAACTGGCTGACCGACCATAACGCCGAACCCATTTTCGCCATCGTGGGCCTGGGTCTTTGTCAGGCCGCCTATTTCAGCGAGGATTTGCGTTCGGGCCTCCGCTCTGTCAGCGCGGGCCAGATGGAAGCCGCCAAGGCGCTGGGGCATGGCTATACCTCGGCAATGCGCTTCATCATCATGCCGCAAGGCGTGCGTAACGCGCTGCCACCGCTCATCAATCACAGCGTTTCCCTGTTCAAGAACAGTAGCCTTGCTCTCGTTATCGGCGCGTCAGAATTGACCCATGCAATCAAGGAAATCGAGAATCTGAGCTTCCAGACGTTTGAAATCTATCTGGTCGGCACCGTTCTTTACCTCTTCTTCTCCCTCTTGATCATGGGAGCCGGTTCCTATCTTTCGATGCGCCTCGATCCGGTGTGGAGGGCGCGCGCATGATTGGCGAAATGATCACTATCGTTCAGGACAACTGGCTGCTGCTGTTGATCGGTCAGTATCCGAATGGCCCGCTCGGCGGTCTGGCAAACACCATTATTCTTTCAGCGCTTGCCATCGTGCTCGCCTTCCCCATGAGCATTCTCATGGCGCTAGCACGCCTGTCCAAGTGGCGGCTTCTGCGCGTGCCAGCGACCGTCCTTGTCTATGTCACGCGCGGTGTTCCGCTGCTGATGCTCATTCTCTGGGCCTATTTCCTGATACCGCTCTGGACTGGCGCAGACGTGCCAAGCTTTGCCATCATGCTGGCAACTCTTGTTGTCTATCAGGGCGCGTTCCTTAGCGAAGTGGTCAGAGGCGGTATCGTTGCACTGGGTGCAGGACAGATGGATGCCGCACGGGCGCTCGGCCATGGCTACATGGGTGCGATGCGGTTCATCATTCTGCCGCAGGCGCTCTACAACATGATCCCCAGCATGATCTCCACCTTTGTCGCGACCATCAAGGATACGACGCTCGGTTATGTCATCAACGTGCCTGATCTGACCTTTGCGGCGAGCCAGGTGAACAACCAGCTTCTGACGCAGCCCTTCCAGGTGTTTCTCATTCTGGCAATCGTCTACTACGCCATTTGCTGGAGCCTGACCTATCTCGCCAATTCCATCGAGCGTCGCATTTCCCGTCGCCGCGCCGGTGTTGTCAGCCGAGCCCAACAGGCTGCGCTGACGCAGGCAAAAATCTTAACGGAGCAGCCATGACCACGACAGCATCATCGACGCCCCAACAGACGATCCTTATCTCCAAGGTCTGCAAGAGCTATGGCGATTTTCAGGTGTTGAAGAACATCGATGCCGAGGTGACGCGTGGCGAAGTGATTGTCATCTGCGGCCCCTCCGGTTCTGGCAAATCAACCCTGATCCGCACCGTCAATCGTCTGGAAGAAATCAACAGTGGCTCGATCACGCTGGATGGCCAGGATATCCATGCCGCGACGCGAACACGGGAGCTCAACCTCCTGCGCAGCAGGGTTGGCTTCGTATTTCAAAGTTTCAATCTTTTCCCGCATCTTTCCGTCGTTGAAAACGTTACGATTTCCCCCATTCGTGTCAAAGGCGAGGAGCCTGATGTCGCCAAACGAAAGGCTCTTGCATTGCTGGATCGCGTTGGCCTTGCCGACAAGGCCGGAGCTTATCCGGGCCAACTATCCGGTGGCCAGCAACAGCGTGTGGCAATTGCCCGCGCGCTGGCCATGGAGCCTCCCGTCATGCTCTTCGATGAGCCGACTAGCGCGCTTGACCCGGAAATGGTTGGCGAAGTGCTGGCCGTGATGAAAGGACTGGCGGCGGAAGGCATGACCATGCTGTGCGTGACCCACGAAATGGGCTTTGCCCGTGAGGTCGCTGATCGCATCTGGTTTATCGACGCCGGTGAAATCCTGGAAAAAGCACCCCCGGAAGAGTTTTTCAAGACACCCCGCCATCCGCGCGCGCAACGGTTCCTTGCCGATCTGCGCCACTGATACCAAACAATAATATAAAAGGAGAACAGCAATGAACTGGAAATGTCTGACACTGACTGCCGTGCTTGCCGGTACTGCTGCTGCTTCGCCAGCAATGGCGGATCAGCTCGACACCATCATGGCCAACAAGACGCTGCGCTGCGCGACCTTCGCAGACGTCGTGCCATTTGCAGCACCAGATCCGAAAACCCGCGAAATGGCTGGTTTCGATGTCGATCTCTGCAGCGCAATCGCCAAGGAACTGGGCGTCAAGGCAGAGGTGAAGCCAGTTTCGGTCGAAGCCCGTGTGCCTGAAGTCAAGCTCGGCCGCGTCGACATCACCGTTGCGAACCTTGCCTATACGCAAAGCCGCGCCGAACAGATCCAGTTCAGCGACCCCTATTATCTGGCCAAGGAAATGTTGATCGTGCCGGTGGATGATGCCGGCACAAAGAAGTCCGACTTCGAAGGACAGCGGGTTGCCTCCACCAAGGGTTCGACCTCTGAAATGTCGATCAAGCTCAACAAGTCCGATCCGCTGACATTCCAGGATACGGCTTCCGCTTACCTCGCCGTGCAGCAGGGCAAAGCCCGCGGCATGGTGGCCAACACCATGACGACAACAAAGTTCGTCAATGAATCCAAGACCAAGGGCAAGCCAATGCGCATGATCGAGGAGCCGATGTTGTATCAGCCAATCGGCATCGGCATGGCGAAGGACAATCCGCACCTGACCGCAAAGATCAACGAAGTTCTGCGCAAGCTAGATGCCGATGGTGAGATCAACAAAATCTGGAACAAATGGCTTGGCCCGGACACGGAATACAAGATGACACGCACCGACAAGGTGGTGCCGCTATCTGAACTGAAGTTCGATCCAATCCCATAATTCCTGCGGGAATTCATTCACAAACACAAAGACATAACGTCAATTGACGCCAGCGGCGGGTGCGCCCCGCCGTCGGCCTTACCGTGGGAGGTTTTTTATGATCCACATTAAAGATATTGCAGAACGGCCAACCAAAGCCGACATCGAGGCACTGGCAAAGTTCTCCCCGGCTACCATCCATGAGGCACAGGGCCGGAAGGGCGCTCTTTCCTCGCGCTTGAAGCCTGTCGATTACCGCATGAAACTGTGTGGTCCGGCCTTCACCGTCAAATGTGCACCGCGTGATAACATCATGTTGCAGCTCGCCATTAACTACGCCAAGCCCGGTGACATCATTGTCGTCTCCGCAGGCGAATATGAAGAAGCAGGCTCGTTCGGCGACGTGTTGGCAAATGCCTGCCTTGCGAAAGGCATCGGCGGACTTGTGACGGACACCGGCGTCCGCGACACGCTCCAGCTTCGAGACCTCGGCTTTCCGGTTTTCTCTCTCAGCGTCTGCATCAAAGGCACTGTCAAGGAGACCATTGCCGCTGTGAATGATTCCATCGTCATAGGCGACGAAATCATCAATCCAGGCGATATCATCGTCGGTGACGCAGACGGGCTGGTCGTCGTGCGCCGTGCCGAAGCACAGGAGGCCGCCCGGCTTTCACAAGCACGCGAAGATGCCGAAGCCGGTTTCATCGAAGCGTATAAGCAGGGAAAGTCAGTGATCGAAGTTAGCAATCTTGAGCCCGTGCTGAAAGCCAAAGGTCTCGTTGTCGATATGTGAGTTCAGGGCGTCGAACTGTGAAATTAGCAGGTTCTCCGTTGTAACATGCGAATGTAACTTCGCTCATGCGCTAGTGGTGGCGCATGAGAATTGATTTACTGTTGTGGTAAGAGTGTAGAGCTTTTCTTGGCCCGGCGTTTTTTGTTTTACTTTCGCAGGCGCGGTGCTGTAGCGAGAGGAGCCACCAATGGTGGGCATCTCATCCATGGGCGTGTGCCATGAGGGGCTGCGAAACAGTGGAATCCGGCCGCCTTGCAAGGTTTGAATGGTTCAACACCGATGACTTCTCGAACCAGACGGTAATGCCGACGAAGCGGAGCGGATTAAGCCCTGCTGCAAGCAGCAGGCAGGAGCGCTCAATTTAAACGAACTCGCCTCCGGCAAAGCCGGTGTGGTCGGCACTCCTTATTTCGGGATCATGGAATGCGGGGCCTTCACCGTGCAAGTACCAAAATTACAGGCCGCCGCTGGTTACATCGGGAGGAATCGACTTGCTAGCCGCTTGTCAGATGGAAATTTCATTGAGCCATTCTGTAACACTACGTGGCGCCATTCCGAGAAGCTTCTGCGCGCTCGTTTCTTCAGCAATCACATTTTTATCGAGCGGTAAGAGAGCTTGATAAAAGGCCGCAACATTGAAAGCAGCGGGACCAAGCACTGGTTCCAGCAATGTGCGGAAGTCTTCCGGCGACTGTGCTTCGAACCGGATTGTTCGATTAAACCGCTCTGAGAAACCATCAGCCAACCCAGCACCATTCAATCCGGGCAGATGCCCTAGACCGACGATACCTGTGACCGTATGGTCTGTAAGCAATCTCTGAGCGACTTGTGCCACATCCAGATGGGAACTCCAGGATACCAGAAGATCCGAGCGAATAGGGTAGGAGAGAATGCCGGCTTGTTTGACCCTGCCGACCACCATCGGCAACAGCAAATTTTCCAGATAGAGGCGAGGAGCTACGATAGCGTGGGATATGTTGGTGCTGTCGATGCCGCGTACAAGGATTTCCATGGCGCTCTCTGCAGGCACCTGAATGGCCGACCCTGGTTGATCAATGACGGTGCCACTGGTCGAAATGACAACCCGTCTGGGCTTGGCGACGTTGATCGCTTCCAGAAAGTTGCGCGCGTACTCAAGACGTAGAGGTTCCGGAGCCTGCGGTAAGTGGAAGAAGACCCCGTCCGAATCTTTATATGCGGATACAAGGGAATTCACTGCACTGTTGTTGACGGCGATGAACGGTTTTCCCTTCAAGTTGGTCGGATTGCGAGCCGCCGCAAATACGGATTCGCCTTCAGACAGCAGCAGGTCAAAAAGTGGACCTCCCTGAGCTCCATTCGCTCCGTGGATGATGAAAGACATTAACTGCTCCTTTTCGTTGAAGATTGGGGCTAATTGGTGCACTAATTGCATCAGTTACGTCAAATGCACTAATGAAAGAATGTTCGATGGTTTCGAAAAATATGCCGTGTTGCGGGGTGGAGCGATTTCTGCGTCTTCTTGATGGCCCCTGGGCCACCTTGATCGTCCGTGAGTTGCTGGGCGGACCGCGCCGCTTCACTGAGCTGCGAGGAATGCTGCCCGGTATCAGCGCTCACACGCTCACCCATCGTCTCAGGCGCTTTGAAGAACATGGTCTCGTGACCCGGATGGCATACGCAGAAACGCCACCACGTGTGGTCTACGAACTAACCAAACTCGGAATGTCATTGCACGATATTCTCTATGCCATGAAAGATTGGGGTGATGCGCTTCCCGATGAAACAACACATCGAAGCTCGACCTCTGCTAAAGCTGACAGTTAGTTTACTTTTAGAGTGAGATATGACCGCCGGGATGTAGTTGAATCCGCAAAGGCGCCTTTCTTCATCTGCATAAAGGCGATTACGCCCGGAATCGTTGTCCATGTCCCCAGCGTGAAGCAAAATAGGATGGCGCTTAAAGCGCTCGGTTCGGAATGGTTTTCGACGGAATAGGTGGAAGCCAATGGCGAGCTGGTTAAGTTCCCGACCGAAAACCCGTACGTATAGGCTCGCCCAGGCCAACTCCCGGCTTCAAGACCGTCCTAGCAAAGCAGGATTTCAAGGCGCTGCGTCATCGTGCAGTGCTCACACCGGTTTTTTGCTGCATGGTGCACTGCAGCGCCAGGTGATGTGATCGGCAAGAAAGTCGCATCAATGTCAAAGTTAAAAAGATTGTAGGCAGGGGGCTGATCATCCCTAAATCGCATCAACGACATGTAAGAAATTATATGACAGGTCCAGTCAAATTTCTGTCGAAATCGCTGCGGGTACATTGCGTTTCCGCATGCGCGTCGGCAAAATCTGCAACTGTCGAATATCTGTCCGTCCAATCTTGTTGACCCAGCCCGATCGGGTTTTCCTACCGGCCAGGGAGATTAGAGACTGCTCAAATCAACCTTGGCCAGTCGGGTAGCTCCATCGATAAAGTTTTGGTTGTGACCGTAATTGGCGCGCTTAGTTTGGTTGGGTCACCGCGCTGCCATTGATCCCAAGATCCTCTCTCACACAGAATGATGTTCGCAAAAGAGTCTCGCATCGCATTTCTGACGATTTCTCTAGCCGAACGATGTCTTTTTGAACTCCGTTAAAAGACATGGCTCTGTCCCGCTGGGGTTGGTCCGTTCCATAAAATCTGATTCGGGGTATCGTTTGATGTCAAAACCTTTTGAATGAGCTGTGCCGAACAAGTAAAATGGGTGAGTGAACATCGACATAACGCAAGCCTATACGTATTGCGCAGTAATATTTTGGGCGTTCGGCTCTCACGCTTTGTTTGTCAAACAAGACGGCATATCAGTCTTACGTACAATGGTGAGCCAACGACAAATTGACCTATAGGCGAAAAGAATTGAATTGTCGGAGTGGGGGCGGACGGGAATTTTCATCTACGATGGTAGGTACGAGCGACGTGTCGCCATGATCTGGAGAGTCTTTGCAGATCACAGGCCGATTTATGAGAAATCAAGGATGCGGCATCGAATTAGCGCCGCATGGTCTTTGCATAGATGATCGATCTAGCGGACACCTGAATTCCGCGGGCTTACTCATATTAAGGCCGGTTAAAATGGTGTGACGACACGAATTGGAAGGGCATTCGTATGGGTGAGAAGAGGCAAAAAATTTATGAGGCGCTCGTTGATGGCGCAACGGAAGGTTACTGTGGCAGTAAACTTTATGATTTTCTGCAAAACCGCTGCCCTAACACCTCAGGAAAGAAGATCGTTCGCGCGGCACTTCTCGCTTTGACTGATCCACAGGTGAAGGATCGCAACGTTTTGGATGTCATCTATGCGCTGGCGATAAAACACAGGATGGATGAGGTTAGCCCGAGCGGTGCACATGACGACGATTGTGAGATTTACACGTTGGCTCCTTTCCATCAAAGGCTGTAGAAGGAACGAAATGGATTGGTCTCTTACTTAACATGGGTGTTATGCAACCCAGCCACGCCGATTTTGGTGAGTCTGTTGCGGTAGATTGATCCGCGCATAGCGTTTGCAAAATTTCCGCATGACATTGGTTCCCAAAGAGCCGTTGCCCATGGGCCGCAGCGGCGTGGCGCTGCGGTTTTTGGTGCACTGCCGGGTTATCCACTCATTCATGAGAAGAGGTATTATGGGTATTGCTGAAAGAATAAAAGTGATGGTCGTCGACGATCAGGTCACGAGCCGACTGCTCTTAACCGAGGCCTTGCAGAAATTAGGGTTCCAGCAAATCAACGTGGCGAAGGATGGAGAAGAAGCACTGGGGATTCTGATTCGACAGCCCCATCATCTCGTTATCTCGGATTACAACATGCCCAAAATGGATGGGCTGCAATTGCTCCAGGCCGTTCGAGAAAACGCAGCGACCAGGAAGGCAGCCTTTATCATTCTAACAGCCCAAGGCGATCGGGCACTCGTGCAAAAGGCAGCTGCTTTGGGCGCCAACAATGTCCTTGCCAAGCCTTTCTCCAGCGAAAAAATAAAAGCGGCTATAGAGGCGGTGTTTGGCGTTTTACAAGTCTGAATCTGACTCTATTTGCGAGGCCAGAAGCAATCGAATTCCAGGACAAAGGTGCAGGTTGTGAGAACAATATTGATTGTCGACGACTCTAAAACAATACGGCAGATGCTTCGCGAGGCTCTAAAAGATGAGCATTACGCGATCGTTGAGGCATCAGACGGACGTGAAGCCCTCATTATCATCCAAGCCCTCATTCCAGATATCGTCATTTCTGATATCCACATGCCGGAGGTTGATGGAATTTCATTCATCACATCAGTCCGTTCGGATCCGCGTCTCAAAGCTCTTCCCATATTGGTTCTAACGACAGAGGACGAAAGCCCCTTCAAGGAACGCGCACGGGCGGCTGGCGCTACTGCGTGGCTCCAAAAGCCATTTAAAGATATAACGCTTCAACGGGCGCTGAAGCGACTGATTGCGGAGACTATCTAACCAATCGTGTCGCCACTATTGCAGTGTTTGCGCAGCATCGGTTGCCACATTGCCGTTACCGGTGCCGCGGACGACCTCAAGGCTCTTGTCGATTTGGCTTTGGATGGAGGACGTGCAACGTTTGCGTTGCGGTTTGTGTTGTGCCCCCCAAGTAATTTGGGCCACATTGAAGTTTATACTTATGAACCCTGTTGTGAAAAAATTAGAATTCTTTGAAGCCGCAAAATTTTCGGTAGCGCAGATTGCATTCGTTTCAACGGAGGCAGAGAATGCTACACCCTTTCAAAAGGCTGACGTGCTTTGTATCAATTGGACGTTGCTCTCTGTCCTACAATCGGAACTCCGTAACTGATTCTCCAAAGGTCGCTGGTTCGCTTCCTTCCAAGGGGATGCGGGCTAATGCGACCCGTCGCCTCGGATCGCGTTCGATGGTAGGGTGGTTCAAGGGGACGATGAAAGTTCGCGTGGCTATTGGTTTTTTAGGGTCTCGTCTAACCGAGCTGCGTGATCTTTTATTGATCCAGATGGCGTGGCGTTCAAACTATCTATCGTTTCTAGCATTGTTATGACGACTGCCGAGGAGCAAGAGTAATAGATCGTTTGAGCCACACGCCGTGTTGTAACCAAACCATTGGCGCGTAGCACAGCCAAATGTTGGGACAATGCGGACTGACTAAGACCAGTCGAAACTGCAAGTTCACCGACTTTCAACTCGTTCTCCGAGATCATTCTCAACACCAGTAACCGCTTACGGTTTGCCAAGACCGACAGAAAATCCGCTGCTGTATCGAAGTCAAACCTTTGTCTAGTCGTTTTCATAGACCCATCCGTCTGCTACCAGTAGAGTATCTGCGAAATGTCTTTTTTAGGCCGATTTTGAATAAGCCGCGATCCAAAATTTCAATCCTTCGATAAGATGAGTTTTGTTTGCTGTGGGAACACCCTGGCGAACAGGGATCCTTCCTTGTTGTCGCGTTGGCAAGTAAGGAGCGCAAACTCAGCTTTTATTTATGCATTTTTTGAATATATTTGCGTTATATTTACATCCTAGACCTCCTTGGAGCGCCAGATTTGCCGCTATCTAGTACTGAACCGAGCGGTCGACGTGTGTCTCAAGCGGAACCGCCGAAAACGTTTCTCATGTGCACTAATGGAAAAAAGTGGCGGAGCCGGGGCCTAACAATGCGGCTCTCAGTTGAATAATACGTCTGCTGCGCTATCCGAGGGTCATGCTTTTCGCCCGTTTGATACTTTTGATGAGTGAAATTTGCTTTCTCACACGTCTGTCCATCACACAATTCCGCAAAGCTCTCATTCGATCATCGACCCATTTCTGCTTCGACACCAACAGGATGCATGCCCATGCAGCACGAACGATTAGTCTAGGACGCATCTTTACCTGAATCTGGTGTCAGTGTTTGAACGCTCCAACTTGGTTTTAGAAGTCCTACGGGTAAGCAATGAGGTGTCTGTTGAATATCCGACTGGAGAGTGCGTAAAGCGACCTGCTAGCGAACCGAGTTTGGTCCGCTCTATTTTTGGGGAAACCGAGATAATTTCCCCGGCGCCGATCATTCCAGCTTTGCCTGATGATGATCTCTCTGCTGATATCATTTTTTTTGGTTTTTCAATACTGACGCCTCTGGCGCTGCTAGTTTACAGATCAGCGCCGAGCATACTCAATTCAGATCATCGTCTAGCTCCGAAACCGCCGCCGGTACTCTCCAGGCGTTAAACCGACAATCCGAAAGAAGATCTTGCGGAACGAGCCCGCGTCGGAGTAACCGGCCTCCCAAGAGATACGTTCGATTGGAAGATGGCCGAACTGCAGCAATTCCTGTGCCTTTGCGACCCGAAGCCGTTGGGCATAGTCAGTCGCGGTCATGCCAGTCGCATTCTGAAATCTGCGCAGAAAGGTTCGTTCTTCCAAGCCTGCCTGTTCGGCCAGGATCGTGAGCCGAGCGTCTCTTCCGCCATTTGCTTGAAGGAAATGTTGCGCCCTCACGATGGCCGCGTCCCCATGGGTTAGCCTTGGAGCAAACCCGCTGTAATAACGTTGCTCACGTCCGGGAGGATCGATCAGCAACATGCGCGCTGTCTGTGCCATCACGACAGGCCCGAGGAAACGCTCCACCAGCTTTAATCCCAAGTCGGTCCACGCCATCAGCCCGCCCACCGAGATAACGTCTCCGCCGTCTATCATCAATCGATCGACGTCGAGCGTCACTTCGGGGAAGCGGTTGCGGAAGGCCTCGGCAGATCCCCAGTGTGTCGTAACCGTGCGTCCCGCAAGAAGCCCGGTTTCCGCCAAAAGGAAGGCGCCAGCGCAAACCGAAGCCAATACTGAACCCTCGTTATGGCGTGCCCTTAGCCAACTCGCAAGCGGTGCGGCCGCATCAGTCGACATCGGCAGTTCCAGTGATGGTGGCAGGATCAGAACATCACAGGGGCTTATGCCTTCTTCGACCGTGTTGGGATCGCTGTCGAACACGACAAGAGGGTCCGCTTCGCTTTCGATCCGCACATGTCGAATCCGCAATCGCGTGAAATCGTGTTCCACTTCGTCTGCGATCCGTCCGGCGACCTTAAACAGGTCGGTGAGGCCCATAGCGGCTGAAAGCTGTGCGCCTGGGTAAAGGATAATGCTGATCTGGATAGCCGTCATTTGACGATTTTGCCCTCAGTTCTGTCGATTGCGCCAGTGGCGTGAACCTTTGCGGAAGGGGATACTCATTACCGTTCAAGAAAACATGAAAGGAACGCTTATGTCCAACCGCGCCATTCTCGTCATCGATCTACAGAACGAATACTGGCCATCTGGCAATTTTTCGCTGGAAGGGATCGAGGCTGCCGCTGCCAATGCCGCACGCGTAATAAGTCATGCCCGTGCCAAGGGAGACCTGGTTGTGAATATCCGGCACGAAATGCCGGATGGACCCCTCTTCGTGCCGGGCAGCGACGGGGCCAAGATAAATGATGCCGTGTGCCCCGCACCCGGAGAGCCGGTCATCACCAAGAACTTCCCGAATTCATTTCGCGAAACCGGGTTGCACGGACTACTCAAGGATAAAAGCATTGAAGAAGTCATCGTCGTGGGTGCGATGAGCCATATGTGCGTCGATGCGACTGTACGTGCCGCTAATGACTTGGGCTATAAAACCACCACGATCCACGACGCTTGTGCCACCCGTGATCTGGACTTCGACGGTGTCACCGCTACAGCGGCGCAGGTCCATGCCACGTTGATGTCGGCACTCGCCTTCTCCTACGGCGAAGTGATTTCGACAGATGGATTGCTTGCACGCTAACGCGTAATTAGGAGACAAATACCCATGACCACACGCAGAGAGCTATTCGTATTATCTGGCGCGGCGCTTGCTGCAACTGCGCTTCCTGCACGCGCGCTGGACACATCCCCGCCCCAAAGCAGTGTGTCAATCACCCAGATACGCAACGCAACGCTTCACATCATCTATGGCGGTGTTCGCTTCCTAGTCGATCCGATGCTTTCAGACCGTCACGCGTGGCCCGGCTTCGAGGGAACCATAAACAGCGATGAGCGCAATCCGCTCGTTCATCTTCCCATGACGAAAGAGGAAATCCTCGAAGTGGACGCGGTTATCGTCACACATTTGCACGAAGATCATTGGGACAAGGAAGCGCAAAAGGTCGTGCCGAAAGCCCTGCCGGTCTTCACGCAGAATGAGGCGGATGCCGAAACAATTCGCAGCCAAGGATTTACCGATGTACGCGTGTTGTCGGCGACTTCAAGCTTCGAAGGTGTGCAACTCATCAAAACGGGCGGCCGTCACGGGACCGAAGCACACTATGCCGCGATCGGCGAGCTATTGGGTGAGGCATGCGGAGTTGTGTTCAAGAAAGCCGGGACAAAGACCGTCTACCTTGCAGGCGACACAATTTGGCAGGACGATGTTGCGAGAGCTTTAGAAACACATCGCCCGGACGTTGCAGTCCTGAACACGGGCTATGCGATGACTGTCGGGATCGAGGGTGGTATTATCATGGGAACCCAGGATGTGCTTTCGGTTCATAAGGCCGCGCCAGACGCCCTTTTGTTCTGCAGCCACATGGAAGCGGTAAACCATTGCACCGTTAGCCGTAGCGATCTTCGAGCCTTCGCACGCGCCAATGGGTTCTTTGAGAAGCTCCGTACTCCCAGCGATGGCGAGACGCTTGTCTTGTAACTAGCAATCCGGCGGCGCGCCGGCTTCACACCAGCGCGCCGCGAGAAAATGCGCTGAATTTTGCGGCTAGGATTTTCAGTGTTTTAAACTCCGAGCGCGTCGCGAGGATTGCTGTCCGGCGGCCCCGGATTGCACATTGCAGACCACTGCAGCTTCGCGAGCCATCGATAGACACGGCGAATGCCGTATCCCGCGAACCAAGCATCCTCCAAGAGCACTCTTGCGTAATTCACATCCCGGCACCCCTTCTAAGAAAAATTAATGAGAAAACGTTTTCTCATTTGACATTCGTTTTGACAAAACGTTTTCTCATCGCAAGGTGGGAGATCTGGAACGAATGAGTGGAAATAGCGGTCGGCAAACGATCCGTGACTTGGCGGCAATGGCGGGTGTCAGTATCTCAACCGCATCAAAGGCGCTCAACGATACAGGTCGAATGGGTGAGGAGACGCGCCAGCGCGTAAAACGTGTCGCGCGTGAAATTGGTTTTCGGCCAAACGCTTTGGCACAAGGTCTGCTTTCCAAACGTAGTTTTACGATTGGTCTTCTTACGAACGATACATATGGACGATTTACCTTGCCGGTCATGGCGGGGGTTTCAGAAGCTCTGGTCGATCGTGGGGTCTCGGTTTTTCTGTGCGCCATTGAGGACAATCCAGCGTTGGGGCAGATCCATGTGGATGCGATGCTCGACAAACAGGTCGATGGAATCATAGCCACGGGCAAGCGCGTCGACCGCAGCCTGCCGATCGACCTATCGAGTGTTCCCGTGCCTGTTGTTTATGCCTTTACCGAGGGCGGACCGGGCAGCGTTTCCTTCCGGTCGGACGATGCCCAAGGTGCAACACTGGCGGTTGAGTGGTTGATGGAGCACGGGCGTCGCCGAATTGCTCATATCACCGGCCCGAAGGATTTCTTCTCGGTGCGCGAGCGCTGCAGTGCCTTTCGAGCCGTGGCCGGAGAGAATGCGGTTGTTCTTTTCGGTGAGTGGTCCGAATCCTGGGGCCGGGAGGCAGTCGACCGAATCTGGTCGTCGAATGGCGAAATGCCGGATGCGGTGTTCTGCGGCAATGACCAGATTGCGCGCGGCGTCGTGGATGCGCTACGCGAGCGTGGCCTCAACGTCCCACAAGACGTGGCTGTCGTTGGTTTTGACAACTGGGAGATTGTCGCGAGCCAGACGCGGCCGCCGTTAACCTCCGTGGATATGGAATTGAAGGAACTCGGGCGTCAGGCAGGTCGAACGATTCTGGCGCTTGCTGAGGGCAAGCATGTGGAGCCTGGTGTCAGGACTTTGCCGTGCCGGTTGGTCGTGCGGCAATCATGCGGGGCGGGGAACCTCGAAGACTAAAAAAACGGTGCGAGGAGCGCCTAATTGGAGGAGAAATCATGATAAAACAACTTCTTGCTGCTACGAGCCTGCTCTCGCTTTCGCTGAGCCCTGGTCTTGCCTCGGCCGACACCATCAATATGTGGGTCCGCACTGGCGTCGGAGAGGCTTTCAAGAAAACCGTCGAATCCTATAATTCAAGCCACAAACATCAGGTCGCGATGACTGAAGTGCCGTTCTCGGAACTTGTACAGAAATACGCAACTGCAGTCGCTGGCGGCCAGGCGCCCGATGCGCTGTCTATGGACTTGATCTACAATCCTGCATTTGCAGCCGCGGGACAACTCGAGGACCTCACCGACTGGGCAAAGTCCTTGCCCTACTTCAACTCGTTGTCACCGTCGCACGTCAAGCTGGGCACTTACGAGGACCGTATCTACGGCTTGCCGCTCTCTGTCGAGACGTCGGTCTTCGCCTGGAACAAAGACCTCTACAAAAAAGCCGGTCTTGACCCGGAAAAGGCGCCGACGAACTGGGACGAGATCACCGCGAATGCTGAGAAGATCAGAGCCCTTGGCGACGACATCTACGGCTTCTATTTTTCTGGCGGTGGTTGCGGCGGCTGCATGATTTTCACCTTCACCCCGCTCGTCTGGGGTTCCGGGGCCGACATTGTCTCCGCCGATAGCAAAACGGCGACACTTGATACGCCGGAGATGCGCAAAGCCGTCGATATCTACCGAAATATGGTAAAAAAGGATCTGGTGTCAGCCAGCGCCGCCACGGACACCGGGACGAACTTCCTCTCATTTACCAACGGAAACATTGGACAGCAAAGTCTCGGAGCCTTTGCCATCGGGTCGCTGGTCACGGAACATCCCGAGATCAATTTTGGGGTAACGCTGATCCCCGGCGCCACCGGTGGAGCGTCCTCTTTTGCCGGAGGAGATAATTTCGTAGTCACCAAGGACACGCCGAAAATAGCCGCGGTCAAGGAATTCCTCGAATATATATACTCCGAGGATGGCCAGAGGATCATGGCAAAGTATGGAAGCCTGCCGACGCGTGGTGATATCGCAGATACGGTTCTGCAAGGCCTCGATCCACGTATGCAGGTCGGCCTTGCCGCAATTGCAGTCGCCAAGACGCCGTACACGTTGCAGTTCAACGATCTGATCAACAGCGCCAACGGTCCTTGGGCAACATTCGTCAGCGCAGCAATCTTCGGTGATGATGTGGACGGCGCGTTTGCATCGGCGCAGAGCGAGATGCAGTCCATCATCGATAACGGCCAGTAATCCTCCCGACTGTACCGCCGTGGCCGGAAGGCAAAGCCCGCCTTCCGGCCACCACTCATCCCACGTCAGCGGAGAATCTGGATGACGATATCCGGTCCAAACAATCTAGCGCCCAAACGCCGCCGCTCCCGAAAGACGAGCTGGCACGGACTGGCCTATATCGCGCCGGCCATGGTGCTCGTCATTGCATTCTTCGTCATCCCGGTCGTCTTTACGGGGTGGATGAGTCTGCACAACTGGCCTCTGATGGGTGGAACTCGCTGGATTGGCTTGAAAAATTACACCCGCATGCTCAACGACGCGCGCTTTCTGACTGCACTCCAGTTTACCGCCTACTATACTATCGTCGTTACGATCGCGATCTTCGCCGTCGCCTTTCCCTTGGCGATCTTCGTCGAGAACCAGCGGCGCTTCGTGAGCGCGTACCGCACTGTCATTTTCCTGCCGGTCGTCGTTGGCCTTGCCACGGCCTCGCTGCTATGGGTCTGGTTGGCAAATGTCGACAGCGGCTTCATCGGACCGGCTCTCAGGATGCTGGGTTGGGTGAAAAAGAGTCCGAACCTGCTCGCCACCTTTGACAGTGCCTTTCTCACCATCGTCATCATGGTGGTCTGGAAAATCGCCGGCTTCACCATGATCATTCTCCTGACTGGTTTACAAGCCATTCCCACTGAACTGACAGAAGCCGCCCGGATTGACGGCGCAGGACGTTGGCAGCGCTTTCGGCACCTGACGCTCCCCTTGATGCGTAAGACGATCGCGCTGGCTCTGATCATCTCAGTCACCGGCTCGATCCTGGCCTTCGATCAGTTCTACATCATGACGTCAGGTGGCCCACAAAACAAGATGATTTCGGTGGTCTATTATATCTTCAATCAGTCCTTTGTGTCGTTCAACCTCGGCTACGGCGCAGCGCTTTCGATCGTTCTGCTCGCCATTCTTGTCGCCATAAGCATCGTCCAGCTTTCGCTTCTGCGCGTTCGGGAGGAAAAATCATGACGCCCATTACAAATGCAAAGCAACGCCGCGCCCGAAAAGCCGCTTGGTCGAACGGCGCCTATCACGCCACCGGCATAGCCATTTCTTTGTTTTTCACAGCGCCCTTCATCATCGCATTTCTTTCCTCCTTCCGCCATGGAGCGGAGGCTGGTCTTCCGCCCCTGCCACCATGGCCAACAGAGGGGTTCAGTCTTGACGCCTATCGATCGCTGGATAGTTTCGGGGCCGGGATCTGGCAGCATATGCTCAACTCGCTGCTGGTTTCGCTTGCGACAGTAGTTTTGACAGTCATTGTCAGCCTGCTGGCGGGCTACGGCTTTTCGCGCTATCAATTTCCTCTGAAAAACGTTCTGTTCGTCTTGATCATCGCCACGTTGATGATCCCGTTCCAGTCAATCCTGACGCCGCTGTTCATTATTCTGGCAAAGCTTGGCCTCAACAACTCGCTGTTCGGGCTGACGCTGATCTACGTGACTCTGCAATTGCCATTTTCCGTCTTCATGATGCGCAATGCCTTTGACGCGGTACCGAAGGAGATCGAGGAGGCGGCCCGGATCGATGGAGCGCGCGATCTGAAGCTTCTTGTGCGGGTTCTTTTGCCTCTAGTCCTTCCCGGTGCCGCAACCGTCGCAATCTTTGCATTTTTAAACGCGTGGAATGAGTTTCTGGCCGCGTTGATCCTGCTGTCAAGCAACGAGAAATATACACTTCCTGTCTTGATGATGGCTGTGCGCGCCGGCCGTCTCGGTGCCGTCAACTGGGGTGCGGTGCAAGCCGGCGTCGCCGTCATGACGATCCCATGCCTGATCGTCTTCCTTCTTCTCCAACGCTACTACATGCGCGGCCTCATGGCCGGCGCCGTCAAGTGATGTCTACTCATTACGAAAGTGAAAGCCATGGATAACATGCAAACCCAAAACCAGAACCAGAAGCAGATCGGAAAGGATCGCAAGTTCCGGCCGCTGCCGGTCCCGAGTGTCACCCTCGGCGGCCTTTTTGGAGAGCGGCAGGATGCCATTTGCGCAACGACGGCAAAGACGTTACTCGACCGCTGCGTCGAGGCCGGAATGCTCAAAGCCATTGACATCAAACAACCAAGTCCGGGCGTCGTTCTGCCAATACAGCCCTGGGACGGTTCGACCCAGATGTTCTGGGACAGCGATTTCGGCAAGTCGATCGAGACGGTCGCCTATTCGCTCTTCCGATCGCCTAACCCAGAGCTTGAGAACCGTGTTGACCAGATCGCCGATCTCTATGAGACGCTGCAGGACGAAGACGGCTATGTGAACGCATGGTTCCAGCGCGTGCAGCCCGGTCGCCGATGGACGAACCTTAGGGATTTTCACGAACTTTACTGTGCCGGCCACTTGATAGAGGGCGCAGTTGCTTATTATCAGGCAACGGGGAAGCGTAAACTTCTCGACGTTATGGCCCGCTTCGCGGACTATATGATCAAGGTTTTCGGTCATGGCGAAGGCCAGCTTGCCGGCTATGACGGCCATGAGGAAATCGAACTCGCTCTCGTGCGCCTTGCACGCGTGACCGGCGAGCAGAAATACCTCGATCTTTCCAAATATTTTATCGACGAACGGGGCAGGGAGCCGCACTTCTTCATCGAGGAAGCGAAACGCGACGGTCGCGAGGCAAGGAAGTTCGTCTTCCACAGCTTCGAATACAACCAGTCTCATCAGCCGGTGCGGGAGCAGACCAAGGTCGTCGGTCACGCCGTGCGGGCAATGTACCTCTATTCCGGCATGGCTGACATCGCGACAGAGTATAGTGACGACAGTCTCACGGGGGCGTTGGAAACTCTGTGGAGTGACCTCGTCACCAAACAGATGTACGTCACAGGAGGGATTGGCCCGTCGGCAGCGAACGAGGGCTTCACCGACTATTACGACATGCCAAACGACAGTGCCTATAACGAGACATGCGCATCGGTTGGCCTTGTCTTCTGGGCTGCGCGCATGCTCGGTCGCGGTCCCGACCGCCGATATGCAGACATTATGGAGCAGGCGCTCTACAACGGCGCAATGGTGGGTCTCTCGCTCGACGGAACGCGCTTCTTCTACGATAATCCGCTGGAGAGCGCCGGCAAGCACCACCGTTGGATCTGGCATCCGTGCCCGTGCTGCCCGCCGAACATCGCCCGGCTCCTCGCCTCCATCGGCTCCTACATGTATGCCGTGTCTGACGACGAGGTTGCGGTTCATCTTTATGGTGAAGGCAAGGCCCGGTTCAAGATATCGGAAGAAGAGGTAATTTTGGCGCAGGAGACGCGCTACCCTTGGAATGGTGCAATCCGCTTCGAGGTGGGGATCGCGAGACCGACGCAGTTCACGGTTTCGCTTCGGATCCCCTCGTGGTGCGACGGCGCGAAGCTGTCGATAAATGGCTCAAGCGTTGATCTGGATCAGGTCATGGTCGACGGCTATGCGCGGATCGAACGCGAATGGTCCGACAAGGACGAGATCACGCTAAACCTGCCGCTTGCCGCGCGGTTACTCAGCGCAAATCCGTTGATCCGCCAAGACGCCGGTCGGGTTGCGCTGGCACGTGGACCGCTTATCTACTGCACTGAGGAAACCGACAATGGCTCCGGCCTTAACCGGTTGGCGATCACCGGACGTCCAGGGGACGCGACGGAGAGCACCATCCCCGGTCTGAACGATGCCGTAGCGCTGGACATAGCGGCCGACCGAGACGAGCCTGACTGGGGTGAAACGCTCTATCGCGAGGCGCCGCCGGAAACCACAAAAGTCAAGGCGCGCTTTGTTCCGTACCATCTCTGGGACAACCGGGAGCCCGGCGAGATGCTCGTCTGGATTCGGGATGGCCGAGGAGGCGCCGTATGAGCGCGAGCACACACACCACACGGGTGAGGGATAGCGGCGCCGCAGCAAATAGCGGTGGCGTGCAACTCTCCGGCATACGCAAATCGTTCGGTGCCCTTGACATCATCCATGGGATTGATCTTGCAATTCCAGAAGGTGCTTTTACTGTTTTCGTTGGCCCCTCTGGCTGCGGAAAGTCGACACTTCTGCGGATGATTGCTGGACTTGAAGAGGTGAGCGACGGTCGGATCGAAATCAAGGGCCGGGACGTCACAGACCTCGATCCGTCAGAGCGCGGCATCGCTATGGTATTCCAGTCATATGCGCTCTATCCGCATATGAGTGTGCGAGACAACCTCGGCTTTGGGCTGAAGATGTCGAAAACTCCCCAGGAGGAGATCGACCGTCGCGTCAACGCTGCGTCCGCTATTCTGAAGACCGATCACCTGCTCGACCGTCGCCCGGGCCAGCTTTCCGGCGGTCAGCGGCAACGTGTGGCTATAGGCCGGGCGATTGTCCGCAAGCCCGACGTCTTCTTGTTCGATGAACCGCTCTCCAATCTCGATGCCGAATTGCGGGTCTCAATGCGCATCGAGATCGCCCGTCTCCACCGGGAGCTTGGCAATACAATGATTTACGTCACCCACGACCAGACAGAAGCTATGACGCTGGCAGACATGATCGTCGTCCTTCGTGACGGTCGTATCGAACAGATTGGAAGCCCTCGCGAAGTCTACGAGAATCCGGCCAACAGCTTCGTTGCGGGCTTCATCGGCTCACCGCGCATGAACCTTCTGAAGGCCGGACATTCAGGTCGCCAAACCGTCGTGTTATCGGACACGTCTTTCGCTACACCGTTCCCTTTGTTTGAAGATGGTGACAAGGGCGGCGAGATTTCGATGGGAATTCGACCTGAACACATTACAGTTCAGACCGAGTTGTCAGATGTTGGCCAAATTCCAGCTAAAGTAGATTTTCTCGAGTTTTTGGGCGGCACCGAGTATTTGTATTGCCAACTTGCGGACGGCCAATCGGTGACGGTCGAGTACCGTTCTTGCATCACCATAAAGCCCGGCGATCGCGTCTACCTCTCCTGGTCCCCACAACACACGCACATATTTGACGCCACCGGGCGCAGTATTCGGGACGTCCTCTAGCGCGCAATTGAATGACGAGCGCTGTCTCAGCAAAGGCAAGTAAATTTTTTCACAAGGCTGCACACTCTGTGAAGCCCTGATCGTGCCGCGAGAGGTGGGGATTTGTGCGCGATGCGAACATAACTGCTAGCCGCGGCGCGCTTGGATAAATTCGATCCATATAAGCGGAGACAATTGTCACAGGACCATCGGGTTGCCCCAGGCATGCCCGCGATGGAGATGACGCTTGCCCGTGAAAACGCACTTGTACGCAGGTCGGGCTCCAAGAGAGGGGCGCGATCAAGCCATGGAGTCATGAGAATGTTCGCTTTAGGCGTGGACTATGGAACGAATTCGGACCGCGCGCTGGTTGTTCGCTGCAAGGACGAGATGTGTTCGGCAGAGGCGTCGTGGAGTATCCAAGAGGAAGCTGAGGCATGCGTCCCGATCCGCTCGACCACATCAAGCGGAGCCAGGCGAAATTTGTTGACATTTTCGGCCGAGCATAGCGCCGCATTCAACGTCCAACCGGCGGGAAGGGCGCTGGTAGGATGACGGATCTCACGAAGCCAGCGAGCTTTTGGCAATTTCATAACCAGGATAGCGAGGTCGCGAGTTCAGTTATCTCGAATGTTTTGTCCCCAATGCAGTTTTCGCCCCTCGGGCCCGATGGTGCTTTCCAGCACTCGATCCAGATCGTGCAGATCGACGACATCATCTTGTGGCATTCAACATCGTCGACTGGATTTTCCGTAACTAAACAAATGAATCGGAGTAATATTTTCGAGTTGAATTTCCTGAAAACAGGAAGGTGCTCGACCATCACGAATGACGTCGCAATAGAAACCAATCCTGGTGAGGCTCTTTTACTTAAAGATTTTAACAAGCATGAAATGTTTTGTGAGCCTGATACGCAGTTAGTCTGCATTGTGGTTCCGGCGGCGCGCTATTCTAAGATAATGGCGGCAGAGTTCGCAGATCCACTCGCCGACTTGTCGGGGATGCGTCCTGTCGCGAACTCGCACAACGCTAACATTCAATCCTTAAAGCAGATTGCCAACTTAGTGTTGTCGCTGGGTCGCGCTGCTCCTTCTCAGGAAAACGCATCCACAGCCGCTCTTTTGTTATTCAAGGGACTTCTAATCTTGTTTGCAGAAAGTTGGCCAAGGTCAGTTGCCCATCCAACAAATTATTCGGTAAGGCCATTTTACATTAAGAGAGCCATGGAATGGATGCAGTCGCATGCCGCAGAGAAAATAACTCTGGAACAACTCGCGACCGTATCAGGTGTTAGCCGACGGACACTCCAACTTGGTTTTCAAAATTTCTGTGGCCTTAGCCCCATGGCCTTTCTGCTGAAGGTGAGATTGCAGAAGGCTTATAGAGACCTCGTCACAGAACCCCCGTCGGTCACTATCGACGAGATTTCGCGACGATGGGGCTTCTCTAATCCAGGAAAATTTGCTGCCGATATTCGCGATTCGTACGGGGAAAACCCCCTCGTGATCAGACGAAGGTACAAAGCAAAGTGATGCGATTTTTCAAAAAGCAGAGCGGCTAAATCAGAAATTAGCGCGCGCCACAGGTCTTTGATCATACGAATCACGCAAGTTAATACTGCTAACGCAAGACAATGGGATCACCCCGAATTTGGTTATATTTTTCAAGTTCTAATTAATATTAGTACCGTGTTTGAGAGAGTGCTTTTAGGAGATCCATGACATGGCGACGATCAATCTTTGGTGGGACAGTGATTGGGCCCGAACGAATGCCGGCGACAAGGCTGACCTGATCATGGCCACGGCGCGGGCTGCTGCGGATGTCTGGGGGAAACTGATCCAGTCAAAGCAAGCGATCGACCTCAACATCGGCGTCAAGGACATCGGAGGCATCTCGCTCGGGGACGGCGGCGCGGAATGGGCCTGGGCAGGCGGCGGTTGGGGCCGCGCGACCGTCGCCAATCTGCGTGACGGCGTCGATTACAGTCCGGGTTGGAAGGATGGTGGCGTCGGACTGAACGTCCGGTTCTTCAACGACTACTTCTGGGACCCAACAGCCAGCGCGCCTGTTCCGTGGTTTCAGACCGACGCCTACTCGCTCATGCTGCACGAGTTCGGTCATGCTCTGGGCTGGCTCGCCGTCTCTGACAAAAAGGATGCTTGGGGCAACTTCATCGCCTATGGCCCGAACGTTCTGGAAGCCAACGCAGGTCGGACGGTCGTTCTCGACTGGTCTGGATCCCATGTTCATCCGGGCGAAGGCAGGCACACGATGGATCCCTATCTCGGCAGGGGAGAGCGTGACGTGCTTAGTGCGATCGACATTGCCGTGTTGCAGGACATCGGATTGCCGATCGCCACCGAGAGGGCGGACACGCTTTGGCTTGGCAAGGCGAATGACGAATTCTTCGCCTATGGCGGCAATGACAAGATTGACGGCGGAATTGGCAGCGATAAGCTCGACGGCGGCACGGGCAACGACACGCTGTCAGGCGGCGTCGGCGACGACACGCTGTTCGGGGGCGACGGCGACGACCTGCTCTCCGGCGGGGACGGCAAGGATGCGCTCATCGGCGGACAAGGCGTCGACCGCGCGACCTTTACCGGCAAGAGCTCCGACTACGCGATGGTATACGACGTGTCCAGCACGACCGGCGCCTTCTCCGTCAAACACATCGCCTCCGGCGAGATCGACAGCCTCAGCGGCGTTGAGACGATTGGCTTCGGCGACGTCGTCCTCGACGTGAAAGGCCTGTTTGAACACCTTCAGGGACGCTTCGGTTCCATCGTCCAAGGCTCCACCGCGAGCTTCAGCATGTCCCTTGCCGAAACCTCCGACGAGCCCTACGTTAATGCCATACCCGAGATCGACGGCGCCTTCGTTGCCAGCGCCCTCGTGCGATTCGACAACCTTGCCGGCGGCTCCTTCCAGCGTGTCTTCGACACCGGCAACGGCGAGCGGAGCGACAACATCTGGCTCGGTCAGGTCGGGAACGGCCGCGACATGGCCTTCGAAATACTCTCGGGCTCAACCCCCTATCGCATCGTCGCCAAGAACGCGATTGTGGAGGGCGTAGAAGCGCGGTGGGACGTCTCGGTTGATCCGAACGGTCTCATGAAACTCTTCAAAGATGGCGCGCTCATGGCCGAAGGCCAGGGTGTGGTGCCTCGCGACATCGAGCGCGCTGCCGACGTCGTAGGCGGCTCCAACTGGACCACGGACACCAATCTCTCTGGCCTCGTCCGAGATCTCTCTTTCAAGGCCGATGTCGTGGCAGACATCGACGGCGCCTTCTCTGCCACCCTTAAGGCCCGATTCGATGATCTCGAGGCCGGCTCATTTCAACGTGTCTACGATTTCGGCAACGGACCAAACGCCGACAACGTCTGGCTTGGCCAGATCGGCACCTCCGGCGACATGCAGTTCAGCATCCTGAACGGCGGCAAGATTGGAACCGTGATTGCGCGCAACGCGATCGTTGAGGGCCAGGAGGCCTCCTGGACCACCAGCGTTAGCGACACCGGATGGATGCGCCTCTACAAGGACGGCAAGATGCTGGCCGAAGGACAGGGCGTCGTGCCCAAGGACGTGGACCGCTTCTACGAGCTAGTCGGCAAGTCCAACTGGGCCTCCGATGCGCCGCTAGTCGGCAAGGTCTCCGATCTCGTAGTAAGCCCGCAAAAGCCCGTTCCGGAGATCGACGGCGCCTTCTCTGCGACCGCCCTCGTGCGATTCGATGATCTCGACGCAGGTTCGCACCAGCGCGTCTTCGACACCGGCAACGGCGCGCGTAGCGACAACATCTGGCTCGGCCAGATCGGCAACGGCAACGACATGGCCTTCGAGATCTTTTCCGGCTCCGAACCTCACCGCATTGTCGCCAAGAACGCGATCGTGGAGGGCGTCGAGGCGCGCTGGACCGCCTCGGTCGATCCGAACGGCGTCATGAAGCTCTTCAAGGACGGCGTGCTCCTGGCTGAAGGCCAGGGTGTCGTGCCTCGCGACGTCGAACGCGCCAACGACTTCGTGAAGGGCTCCAACTGGATCGACGACACCAGAATGGTCGGCTCGGTGCGCGATCTCGCCTTCAAAGCCGATTTTGCCGCCGACATCGACGGCGCCTTCACTGCCACCGTCACGGCCCGCTTCGACGACCTCGACGCCGGCCGCTTCCAGCGCGTCTTCGACCTCGGCAACGGGCCAAACGCCGACAACGTCTGGCTTGGTCAGATCGGCACCTCCGGCGACATGCAGTTCAGCATCGTGAACGGCGCTACGACCGGAACAGTGATCGCGCGCGACGCGATCTTGGAAGGCGAGGAAGCGTCTTGGACCACCAGCGTCAGCGATACCGGTTGGATGCGCCTCTACAAGGACGGCAAGGTGCTGGCCGAAGGACAGGGTGTGGTTCCTCGGGACGTGGACCGGGCCAATGAGTTCATAAGCAAGTCGAACTGGACCGCAGACGCGCCATTGGTCGGCAAGGTCAGCGACCTTGTTGTCACCCCGCACAAAGCCATGCCCGAAATCGACGACAGCTCAGTGCAGCGCGTCTTCGACGCTGGCAACGACGCCATCAGCGACAGGTTCATATTTGCCTACAATCCAGACAATGCAAGCATGTCTTTCGATCTCGTCGATGGAACAGCCGCGATGCAGACACAGGAGGACGACTTGATGCCGTCTGAACGTCATGAACTCGATTCCCTCACGAATGTATTCGATGACGACTTTCTCGGCGAATTGGTGTGGGCACAGGAAAGCGGTGTCATCGATCCAGTCAGTAATTGGCTTTTAACATAATGGGCTGCCACTGCGAACTTCCTCCCATCTAGGACGGGTGAATGAAGAAGCGGTATTTGCGAAAGAGCAGGATCATCGTTTTCCCGCGTGAGCAGGAGTCTGGCGCAAAGGCGGCTGAGCCCTGCCTCAAGCAGGAATTTTAGAAGGGATGTCCTGTCATTTACTCTAGATCGCGGCGGTTGTAGCAAGCCAAATACCCTCGCGCGAAGGTCGATATTTTATTGATAATCCTTAGAGGACATACTTTGCTTGATTTGAACAAAGGCGGGACAAGCGGAACTTTGTTCCGATCGCTCATGGTGTCGGGCCTATTTTCAGGGGTCGTGAACATCCTAGCCCTGTCGGGGCCGCTGTTCATGCTGGAAGTCTACGACCGAGTCATCCCGAGCCGCAACGTGCCGACGCTGGTGGTGCTGCTGATCCTTATCGTCGGCCTCTATGCCTTTTCAGGGATCCTGGACATTATCCGGGGCCGGGTGATGGCGCGGATCGCCGCCATCTATGGCGATGCCCTTTCGGCAAAACTTCTGACGATGATCGCTGGCGCGCCGTTGAGATCTAAAGGCGGCGGCCGAGACATCCTTAGGCCCGCCCAGGATGCCGACCAGATAACGGCCTTTCTGTCCGGCCCCGGCCCTTCGGCGTTGTTTGATCTGCCGTGGATGCCGGTCTATCTGGCGATCTGCTTCTTCCTGAACCACCTGATCGGCTGGATGGCGGCGGGGGCCATGACGATCCTCGTCGGCCTCACCATCCTGACTGACTTATTGACTCGCGGCCGGACCGTTCGCACCGCCTCCGCGCTTGCCACTCGCAATCGTTTCGGTGAAGCGGCCCACCGCAATGCCGAATCCATCGCGGCCATGGGTTTGCAGGACCGAGCAAACCAGCGTTGGTGCGAGGCCTATCACGCCGCCGCCCATCTGCAGCGGCAGACCAATGACATCGCCGGACTGCTTGGCGGCATTTCCAAGGTGGTGCGTCAAATGGTGCAGTCAGGATCGCTGGCTCTTGGCGCCTGGCTGGTAATCGAAGGCGAGTTGACCGGCGGAGCCATCATTGCGGCATCCATCATCGTCGCCCGGGCCTTGCAGCCGATCGAGCTGGTTATTGCCAACTGGCGCAGCATGACTGCTGCCAGCCAGGCTTGGCGGCGCTTAAAGGACATGGCCAAGCTCTATCGGGACGATCGCGAAAGAATCACGATCCCCGCACCCGTCAGGGCATTGGCCGTCGAAGCCATTTTTGCTGGTCCTCCCGCAGAAAAGCGGATGACAGTGCAAAATATCAGCCTGCGCGTGGAAGCCGGTAGTGTCGTCGGCATCATCGGCCCCAGCGCATCGGGCAAGTCGTCGCTGGTGCGAGCCTTAACTGGCGTGTGGCCGTTGGCGCGCGGCAAGGTGCGGTTGGACGGCGCAAGCCTGGACCAGTGGCCTGCCGCCGATCGGGGACGTCACATCGGCTACATGCCACAAAACTCGGACCTGTTTCCTGGCACGGTGGCTGAGAATATCGCTCGACTCGACCGGAATGCCGCTCATGCCGATATCATCGCCGCCGCTCAGGCCGCCGGCGCCCATGACATGATCCTTGCCTTACCCGATGGCTATGAAACCCAGGTCGGTGATGGCGGCGCCAACCTGTCGGCGGGCCAGCGTCAACGTGTGGCGCTGGCCCGTGCGCTCTACGGCGAGCCCTTTCTTGTGGTCCTCGACGAGCCCAATGCCAATCTTGATGCGGACGGCGACGCGGCCCTGTCACAGGCCATGGCGGGCGTGCGCCAGCGCGGTGGCATCGTGCTGGTCGTCGCCCACCGCAACAGCGTGCTTTCACAGCTCGACCTTCTCCTCGTGATGGAGAACGGCGTGGCCAAGGCATTCGGGCCGCGCGATGCCGTGTTGAAATCGCTGCAGCAGCGGCAAAGCCAGGGCCGCGCAACGCTTGGCCCGTCCTTGACCGTCATCGGTGGCGACGGAGCCCAACCATGACTATCAACCGCACAAAGTACCTTACGATCTCGTTGCGGCGCAATCTGCTGGCCGGGACCGCCGCGATCCTTATGCTGTTTGGCGGGGTTGGCGGTTGGGCCGCTACGTCGCAGCTGTCGAGCGCCGTGATCGCATCGGGTACCCTCGTGATCGATGGCAATGCCAAGAAGGTGCAACATCCCACCGGCGGCGTCGTTTCTGAGCTGTTTGTCAAGGAAGGACAAAGGATCGCAAGCGGCGACATCCTCGCCAAGCTGGACGCCACCGGTACCCGCGCCAGTCTCGCGGCGGTGACCAAGGGACTGAACCAGCTCTATGCCCGCCAAGCGCGGCTGGAGGCCGAGCTTAATGGCGCGGCGACGGTAGCCGTTCCGGCGGAACTTCCAAGACGCCTGAGGCCGGCCGAGATCGACGCCGCCATGGTAACCGAACGGCGCCTGTTCCAGGGCAGGCTGGTGTCTCGGGAAGGAAACAAGGCGCAGTTGCGGGAGCAGATCAAACAATTGCGCGACCAGATCATGGGCCAGAATGTTCAGCAGAAGGCCAAGGACGACGAGATCGCACTGATTGCCAAGGAGCTGGAGGGCAAAACCAGGCTCTATGAGCAGGGTTTGATTACTATGTCGCAGGTCAATAGTCTGGAACGCAATGCTGCCCGGTTGCGCGGCGAACGTGGCCAGCTGATCGCAAGCATCGCAGCCTACCAGGGAAAAATCGCAGAAACCGAACTGCAACTTCTTGATGTCGATCACGCCATGCGATCCGAGGTTGCCGCCGAGATGCGAGATGTCCAGAACAAGCAGACCGAACTGGTGGAGCAGGAAATCACAGCGCTCGATAAGTTGAAGCATGTGGAGATCAAAGCCCCCGTCTCCGGCGCCATCCATCAACTCGCCGTCCATACAATTGGCGGGGTGATCACGCCGGCCGAGGTGCTGATGCAGATCGTGCCGCAGGACAATGCACTCACCGTCGAGGCTAGGATATCGCCCCAGGATATCGACCAAATTGCACTTGGCCAAACCGCAACGCTGCATTTGACGGCCTTCAACCGAAACACAACCCCTGAATTGTCTGGGATTGTAAACAGAATCTCAGCCGATCTGGAAACGGACGAGCGCAATGGTGTCACTTTCTATCTGGCATCGATCGTGTTGCCGGAGGCGGAACTGGCGAAAACTCCCAATCTGACGCTGATGCCAGGCATGCCGGTTGAGGCATTCATCACCACCGGCGACAGAACCGTCGCATCGTATTTTCTGAAACCCATCCGAGATCATGCAAACCGAGCTTTTCGGCAAGAGTAAACTCCCGCCTTTCCTCGTCTACTTTTGGTAGGTGTCAGATTTGGACCTAGCGTATCTAAGTTGGGGCTCGACTCATCCTCACCGGCAGTGGATTCTCGATTGGCATGCTGATGCGTTTCTTTCCTCGTGGCGAACCTTAAGCGAGAAGATCGCTTCGCTCATCGGCGAGATCGTTCAGTTCAGGCTCCTGAAGGTACATCTAGCAAGTGTTCACGACGATCTCATTAGGATGCCGCTGCAATATTGAGCACTTATAGAAGATATGGGATATTCGCTCTCGTGAGGACAACGTCAACGCGTGCTCTCTGCGAGGGCTTTGTACCGGCAACCGCAGCTTCTTCTCTTAGACATCCGGCGCACCGTATCGGAGGCGGCGATTGATGTGTTAGCCATTCCCGGCGGATTCGAGGTCGAGCTAGCCCTGGCGCGACGATTAAAGCGGTCAGTTTGGTATGAGCTTTCGGCATATCCGACCTGCTGCCAGAGCTTCCTGGTCTCGCCGAACGCTCGAACGCTCTGGCAAAACCGCGCTGCACTGCCCTACTGCCGCGGCTTTGCATATGCTGACCAGCGCCTCGGCGTTCTCCAGACACGCCAGTCACTACCGACGAAATTTCGCGACGTTTGGCTTCGCCAATCCAGGAAAATTTGCTGCCCATATTCGCTGTACTAACGGAGAACCCCCCTCGTGATCAGATGAAGATACCAAAGCAAAGTGATGCGATGCTCCAAACGAGCACAGTGGCTAATTCAGAGATTAGCGCGCGGCCGCAGGTCTTTAATTATACGAATCACGCAAGTCCATACTGCTGGCGCAAGACAATGGGAGCGCCACGAATTTGGTTATATTTTGTAAACCAATGCAGAGCTTCACTCACAAAAAGTGATCCGTCAAAAATGATAGGTCTCTGAAAAAGTGGTGGCTTTAGCCAGCATGGATCAGATGGCGTTGTTGAGACGATGACTTCGCGGAATGAAACCGCAAACTCTCGCACCTTCGGCAGAATGATTTTGCTTCCGGTCATTGCATCCATTTGAAGCAGGGGTTCCTGCTGGGAGCTACAGATGAAACGACCTCAAATCAAGACTGCACTTATTTCTGCCCTTGCCCTGATTGCTGTTTCCGTTCTTGGATTTGCCGCTATGGCAATTGTCAGCATGGGTGCCCTCAATCTAAGCACTCAGGTGATTACATCGACATGGCTGCCTAAGGTCAGCCTATCAAAAGAGATGAGTATTGAGCTGTCCTCTGCGCGGCGCGGCTATCTTAACCATATCGTCGCTCTCGACGTCGCTGCGATCAAGTCTGCCGAGGAGAGCATTTTGGCCGCAAACTCGGCGTTTTTCGACGCGGTTGCGAAGTACGAAACTCATATCGTCGATGATTTCGGACGCCAACGTATTGCCAAGGTGAAAGCCTCATTTGAGGAACTCGCCAAACTTGGAACTGCGATGATCGAATTATCGCGCGCTCAAAAAAATGCAGAGGCTACAGAATTTCAGCAGGAGATGATGCGACCAAAAGCAAACCAGATCAGTCAACTGCTTGATGAAATCGTTGTATTTAACACCGATGGCGCAACGTCCGCTCAGGTGGCAAGTCAGGCAACGTACAATTCGACAATGACGCTCACTTATCTTATTGTCACACTATGCCTTGCCATTATCCTGGCCTCGATCTGGTTCGCGGTTTCCGGTATTGCCAAGCCAATTCAGACGATCACAGCGGCTATGAAGCGCCTTGCCGATGGTGACAGTGCGACTGCTGTCCCTTATGAAGGCCGCTCAGACGAGATCGGTGATATGGCGGCCGCCGTCGAGGTCTTCCGCGCCAACGCTGTCGCCAATCTTCGGCTCGAGCAAGAGGCAGAGGCCAACCGGAACCTGTCGGAGGAGGAGCGTCAGCGCAAAGCGGAGGCCGACCGCGTTCGTGCCGAGGAAATGGCGCAGGCAACACGCGGGTTGGGCGAAGGCTTGAAGCATCTGGCAAGCGGCGACCTGACCTTCCAGCTGGCCGACCCATTCGCTCCCGACTTTGAGACTTTGCGTTCCGACTTCAACGCTGCCGTGGCGCAGCTATCTGAGACCCTGCGGGCTGTGGCCAACGCGACCAGTGCCATCGACAATGGCAGCCGCGAGGTCAGCGCCAGTGCAGATGATCTCTCCAAGCGCACCGAACAGCAGGCAGCAGCGCTCGAAGAAACGGCTGCCGCCCTTGACCAGATCACCGTCAATGTCGCCAATTCATCCAAGCGTGCAGATGAGGCCCGCAAGGTTGCGGTGCAGGCCAATGAAAGTGCGGCCCAGTCCGGTCGGGTGGTTGCCAACGCTGTCGATGCCATGCAGAAGATCGAGGCGTCCTCCAACCAAGTCTCAAACATCATTGGCGTCATCGACGAGATCGCTTTCCAGACCAACCTTCTTGCGCTGAACGCTGGTGTGGAGGCTGCACGTGCCGGAGATGCCGGTAAGGGCTTCGCTGTTGTTGCCCAGGAAGTGCGCGAACTGGCGCAGCGCTCGGCTCAGGCTGCTAAAGAGATCAAGGATCTTATTCGCAACTCTTCGGTTGAGGTACAAAGTGGCGTGAAGCTGGTGAGCGAAACCGGCGAGGCGTTGAAGACAATCGAAGGCTATATTGTGACGGTCAATCAGCACATGGACTCGATTGCCACATCGGCGAAAGAACAGTCCGTGGGGCTCGTCGAAGTCAATACCGCAGTCAACCAGATGGACCAGGTTACCCAGCAGAACGCCGCCATGGTCGAGGAGACCAGCGCGGCCGGCGCCACACTTGCAAATGAGAGCGGCAGGTTGCGCGAACTGATCTCGCAATTCCAGCTAGGCGACGTTCTGCGCCAGACAGCTACTGTTATGGCTGCGGGTCCTGCTCATCGACCGCCACAGTCCCCGGTCCGCAAACTGGCGAGCAAGGTTTCTAGAGCGTTCTCCGGCAATGCAGCGTTCAAGGAAACGTGGGAGGACTTTTGATGGCAGGTCCACGACACTCCACAAGCGGCACTGGCGAGATGCTGGAGATAATCGCGTTCAGACTGCACGATCAGGAGTTTTGCGTGCGCACGACAACCATCCGCGAAATTCGCGGATGGGGGCCGGCCACGCCAATTCCGCACGCACCAACAGACGTCATCGGCGTCATGAACCTGCGCGGCACGGTGATCCCGATCATCGACCTTGCCAATAAGCTAGGCATGAGCAGCACTGACCCTAACGAGCGCAGCGCCATCGTCGTTGCAGAAGTTCACGGTATGGCGATGGGTCTCGTTGTTGACAGGGTCTCCGACATACTGACAGTTTCGGAAAGCCTGCTTCAGCCGATTCCGGAGATCAGCGTGTCCCCAGGAATGCACTACGCAGACGGTATCATCGCACAGTCTGATGGGATGATCTGCTTCCTCAATTTGGAGCGGATGTTCGACATCGTTGAATCCATGGACATGATCGCGGCGTAGAGGTCACACACAGAGGGGGAGCCACTGTTTGGTTACCCCGGATCCCTCGACACTATGGCGTCGAGCGGTCGGTTATCGACTTCCTCATTCAAGATGAAAGTACCAAAAATATGCTCAAGCATATCAAACCACAGCAGGTTCGCTTGGGGATGTTCATTGAATCGGTCAATGGCGACTGGAACGGTCAGCGGTTCTGGAGGAGCCGCTTTCTGCTAGACTGCCCCAAAGATACGGAAGCTCTACGAAGCAGTGATGCTGACGACATTGTCATAAACATCAATGTGGGCGCTGATGTCAGTGCCCAACCCCGCAGAGATAGCGCGCGTCGCACGGCATACGGTGTCCAACTCGCGCGGGCTCTTCAAACGCTGGAACGCTCGAAACCACTTATCAGGACGATGTTCGAAGATGCGAGAATGGGAGAATGCGTACCTGTTGGCAAAGCCATACATGTCGTCGACGAAATAGCTGGATGCATGAAGGATAGCGCGCGTGCTTTGGTCGCCATAAGTCGCCTCAAAACGCGAGACGAACACTCGTTCCTTCATTCGATCGCCGTGACTGCGTTGATGGTCCATCTGGGTCGTTCTATCGAGGCCGACGACGATACAATCCAGGTTTTGGGATTGGGTGGGTTATTGCATGACGTTGGGAAGATAAAGACGCCACTCAAAATTTTGAACAAAACCGGTCGTCTGACTGAATGGGAGATGGGTCTGGTTCGTCAGCATCCAGCCCAAGGCTATGACTTGTTGTCACGCCAGGGAGATATGCCTGACGCCGTCCTGGATATCTGCATGCACCATCACGAGAGACTGGATGGCAAAGGCTACCCGAAAGGCCTGTCAGGATCTGAGATTACGTTGCCGGTGCGTATCGCATCCATCTGCGACGTGTATGATGCGCTAACATCAAGGCGGCCTTACAAAAAAGCCTGGGCGCCGCGCGATGCAGCCGAATTCATGGTTAAGCAGGAAGGGCAGTTCGATCAAACACTCCTCCGTTGTTTCTTTCGTAGTTTGAGCGCTGTCGATTTGAACTAGGAGCCGCTGCGGCAAATGCGGAATTCTATTTGAACAGAATATAAACTTCTCGCAACGCATCGAGACGAGGAATCAGAGGAACTTGAGGTGCAAGCAAATTCTCTTCTCCTCTCTTGAGAACATCGAGCCGTGACATCCCTTGGAGCCTCACGGATTAATTACAGGCTTTTGCTCAACATGATTTGTAGTTTCGGCAGTGTTTGACGATGAACCGGCGATGGCCATATTTGAACGGGCAGCGGAGCGTTTGTGAGATCATTTGGTCTCGTAAAATGTTCCAAACGTCGTCCGCGACGCTGTGAAGCAATTCGGTGCAAACGGCAGAATTGTTCTTTAAATGACCATAATTCATTAGAACTAACCGCCGATAAAGTTCGGCATTTCTAAATGCTTGTGGATTGAGCCGGTCAAAACTACCAGGCGGACGATGCTGGGTTCGATTGAACTTTCCGGACTTCGCGTCAAAGAGACAGCCGCCTAAGATCAAGCTTCCCACATCGTTGAATGCGATTACCGACATTCGTCCTAATCAGGAACCCTGATCGACCGTCCAGAAGAATGGCTAAGAGTAGGTCTTCTCGTGCTGATAAGATTGGCGCACCCGACAGTTGGTCTGTGCCAAAGCGTGAAGCACCTGGGATCGATGATAGACCGATATGTTATCCGACACCATAAATCTCTTTCTATGAATGCCTGTCGGTCAACACTCCACTTGACGCCAACTGTTGCTTAGCCTTTCGGATCGCGAGTGGGTTTTGTCCGTATTTTTGTCGAATTTGCGCTGAAAATTTGCCAGGGTTAGTAAATCCCCAAAGTCTTGCGATATCGTCGATTGTCGTTGTTGAAGGGCCTTTTAAAAGATCGCTGTATGCGCGTTGAAGCCGAAAATTGAGTAAGTATGCCATTGGGCTCAGTCCGATGAAATTCTGAAACCCGAGTTGCAGCGTCCGAACGCTAACACCTGACGCTGCGGCGAGATCCTCGAGGTTGACCTTCTGTGTAGCATTGGCGTGCATCCATTCTATGGCGCGCTTCACATAAAATGGCCTTGGAGCTTGGTGCTTTCTACAACTGTCTTGCCGAGGCCAACTTTCAACGAACATAGCCAAAAATGCTTCCCTCAAAACACATGGCCCAAGCGATTTCCTGCCATCTGGTAGCTCACGGCTGCTCACGGAAATCAGGAGTTTGGCGGCCTCCTTCAAACATTGTAAATTTGGTTGACTGCTATTCGCCGTGGCGTGCATGCTGGAGATATGTATAAGCGGATCACCAAATTCACTTGCAAGCAAACCTGTATAGCTGGCAGAGGGCATGGCGACACAGATTTGAGACGTGCCTGGTTCGCTGATCGAGTCGTGTTTCAAGACGTCGCGGAGCAAAAACGCAGTTCCAGCACTCGCATCAATTGTCGAATTGTTAGTTGTCGACAAAATGCGCCCTTGTTCTACAAAATGCAGCTCAATCCTAGGATGGCGCGAAGTTTCGGTAGTCATGAGGTATCCGGTGGATGAAGATGCTTCCCACACACTTAGTTCGCCCACGAGGGAAAGCCGGACCGCCATCTGAAAGGATGCATCAAGATCGAGCGCAGAGTATCGAGCATGCATCGAAATGTTCGATATTGCTCTATTCAGCATCTTAGGTTCATCACTAGAAAATTCAATGAACTTTACGTGGCACTCTGAATTCGGCATGCGAAAAACACATCAAGTGAGAATAAGCTTTGATCGACTCTCTGAGAAATTTATAATATGCGAATATGGGTAGACGAAAAGGTCACATAGTTGACGAATTCTGCCAAATGCGCGTCGAGTTTTTCTGGGAGGGCTTCGTGGCTAAGGCGATCGCTGTGCAGATATTTGCTTACACGGGAATGAATCTCATTGATTTCTCCGGGCCTTTTGAAGTGTTCCTCATGGCTAACTATTTAAACAAAAGCGGAAAACATTTTTACGATGTTACTGTTGTCTCGCGTGACGGACAGGTCGATCTGCCTGGCGGGCTCACGCTGCAAACTTCAGCGATAGACGATGTCGCGCCGTCACAGCACACCTTGATTGTGCCCGGAGGGCCGAACCACAGGGTCTTTCTGGACGACAAAGATCTGGGATCCTGCCTTTCCCGACAGTGCGAAGAAGCGGAACGGTTGGCCGCCGTATGCAGCGGTACGTTTGCCCTCGCAGTGACCGGCCATCTTTGTGGTCGCCGCGCGACGACACATTGGGAACACTACAGTGAACTGGAGCGTTGTTTTCCCGACATTATCCTCGAACGTGGACCGATCTTTATCAATGATGGTCATGTTTGGACGTCTGCGGGTGTGACCGCAGGGATAGACCTGGCTCTCGCTTTGGTAGAAGAGGACATGGGTAGGTCGATCTCACTCGCAGTCGCGCGGCACCTCGTCATGTTCCTCAGTCGCCCTGGTGACCAATCACAATTCAGCGCCCCTTTGAACCTACAGTCCAAGAGCCATCGCTTTTCGGACCTACATGCTTGGATGTCTGAAAACTTAGCCCACGATCTGTCAGTCCCTGTTTTGGCTAGGCGTATGAACATGACTGAAAGGACTTTCATGAGACACTATCGGGCCCAACTAGGAAACACGCCCAGTAAGGTTGTGGAGTCCCTACGACTTGAAGCCTCACGTGATCTTTTGCTCGATACGTTGTTATCAATCAAGGACATCGCTGCAAAGTGTGGGTTTTCTAGCGAGGAAACATTCAGTCGCCGGTTTTCAAACACGTTCGGAGTCAGTCCAGGACAACACCGACGGAATTTTGGGCGCAGGTAGGGCGTGAGAAGATCGAGCCAGATATGGCGTGGACGCTGTGGGTCCGAGGGACAACTGCAATCACTTCAAAGTCGCAATTTGTTGCCTTGTTTGCCTTGCAAGATGCCGCGAGTGTATTAGAATTAACTCACTTACAGACTTGCATGTCGATATCCATCCGTGGATTTGGAGTATTCTTATATTAAAATTGCGCAAAAATATACGTCTAACGCAATAACCTCTCTGCAAGGTTGGGAGGGAAGGGCCGGCGCTGCCAAATTAAAGGATTTGTTTATTTCTTAGAACAATTCTCTTACTTGAATGGCAGGCCAATTAAATCGTTCGTCAATCAAAGCCATTTTGAGCCTAAGTATAAATTCCTCAAGAAAGGAGTGATGATGTCGAACATCATTCTGTTTCCGCAACTTAATCCATTCCAGCCGAGGCCAGCATCGTTTGCTATATCAGAACATGAAAAGAAAATAGCTGGGCTTGAACAGTCAACCGAGCAGTTGCGGGCTCATATGGCGGTTGTCACAAACTATCTTGAGAAGCTCCAGCTACATCTTACGGCGGAGAGCGACGGCACGGCCGAACCCCTAGAGGTCAAACCCAAGTCTGCCACGTCACCGCTGGTTAATCGCGCCATCTCTTTGGTATCTGAGTAAAACCACGAGAACTGGGAAGTGAAAAGAGCTGGGTAAAATAGGTGCCGTTGGCGGTTTTGATGCTTTTCGACAACACCTTGTCAGCGCAGGTTGCTTCAAAGTTCCATAAGATAGATTATGCGATACGTTATACCATCACGGAGGGGCAATGTTGTCACCTATTGAGAAAGCTTGCCTGCGCTGGAGTTTGCAAGGAAAAAATGTAAACGATATCGCGTTGCTTTCCGGTCGAACCGTGGCGGAAGTTGCATTACATCTATCCAACGCCTGGGCTTCACTTGGGAAAGTTTCGTTAATCGATGCAGTCAGTAAAAGCAAATTGTTGCATGAAACTCTTAAAGGCAAACACCAGCGCGGGGCGAACGTCCCCAAACCTGTCGACGTTGAAGTTGGTGCTCGGATCCGTTCGCGACGCCGCATAATTGGGCTCAGTCAGGAGAAACTCGGCAAAGCGCTTGGTGTAACATTTCAGCAAATCCAAAAATATGAAAAGGGTACAAACAGGGTTGGAGCTAGCCGTCTTCAAGTCATCGCAAGCGTACTTGGAGTTCCGATTGAATATTTTTTTGGGGGCAACGCAGGACAAAAGAGTGGGTCATCAACGCACACTGACCTGCTCGCCGTCGACCAGCTCACAGCATTTCTCCAAACGACGGAAGCCGAGGAATTGAATGCCGCGTTTTCTAAGGTGAAATCACCGACCGTCCGAATGCGTGTTGTCAGTTTGGTCAAAGCGATCGCATTCACGTCCTTGGGAGAAATCTCAAGCGAATAGCGGCACCCACTGCACTCAGGCGTTGAAGAGACGGCCAGTGGCGAAAAGCATTGAGAACCTACCATGAACGATACCATACGTCTTTCATCTTCGATGACCCTGCTGCAATCGATCGAACACTTTGATCACATGGAAACTGCATTAAGGCAAATCTGCAGGCTCTTCAGCCTCAAGCACATGACATTCTTGGTCGTTCGAGCAGGTACTGCGTCGAAGCAATATCCGTACTATTGCACCACGTACCCTAAACCTTGGGCAGAAATCTATGTTGCAGACAAATTCTTCGACATAGATCCGGTTATTGATATTTTGAGATGGAGCAGGCTGCCTGTTGATTGGTCGGCGCTGGACTCAGGGCGGCACCGCCAGTTTTTTGATTGTGCTCGCCTTAACGACGTCGGCTCTCATGGGATGACTATACCGCTACGGGGGCCTAACGGGGAACGCTGTCTCTTCTCAGTGTCGTCTGATCATTCTCGTGCCGACTGGTCGTTTTTAAAAACCCATAGCACCCATGAGCTCTTTATTATTTCCCATTTGCTGCATGAAAAAGTGCTTCCGGCACTCGATCTTGCAACTCTTCGGCCTTGGCGGGCACTCTCGCCGCGAGAAAGACAATGTCTTGAACATATCGCCGTCGGCCTCATTCCAAAACAGATCGCTGCAAAACTCTCGATTTCGGAAAGTTCGGTGCGGCTCTACCTGCGCTCTGCGCGACGAAAGCTTGATGCGAAGACAAGTCATCAGGCGGTGGCGAGGGCGAGCTTTTGCGAGATGATCAAAATCTAGCGAGAGACACAGCGCTAATCCCTGCGAGCCTCCCGTCAACCTAGTGAAATCGATAGATTGCTACCTGCTGCGTGGGATCGGATCATAGTCTGGCGGCAAGTAGGACGTCGCGGTGTAGTGCCACATGTTTAGCCTTCCACAAGGGCTTCGTGCCACGCAGACGAAAAGGAACATCTCATGGTTGACATGCATGTTATCGAGCAGTGGAGAAGTGCACCGCGGCTGACGTCGCTTGCTGAATTTTTCGAGCGGACAGCAAGCGGATTGGGGGGTGCTCCTGATCGCGCTGTGCCAACCGTCGACCTGGGACTTCTGGACCTTGATTTCGAATGCGCCGTCTTTTCCGACACTCACCGCAGCTTGTGGGGCCCGTTCGACAAACACTACTTCGCAAGCATCCCCTATCGGTTGGAAGAGGAATGTCGGATCGGATCGTCACTTTTAACGTTCGGCTTACGAAATTGGGCCAGGACGCGAGCGCCGACTAACATTTATACTCTTGGCACCGGCACGGGCTGCCTTGCCCGCACGCTCGCGACGCTTGGGGGTGGTCGCATCGAGACGTTGTGCTGTAGCCCGACCGAAGCCAACCGAACAGCATTCTACGCAAAACGTAGCAGCCCGCATGCACATTTTTTTCATGGACCGTTCTTCGAACTTGATGATGAACGATACGCTGCCGAACCGCAACTGCAGCAGTTCCGCGACGGGTTCGACATCCTCATGGAGGATACCACCTTTCAGATGTACGATCGTGACCGTCTAACCCAACTCGATTTTATAACCCCGCGCCTGCGGCCTGGTGGTCTCCTCGTCCAGATACAGAAGCTCGCTAATCGCGATGTCGAGCTCTATCAAGAACGCGAACGGCAGAAGGACGACCTATTCAAATCCAGGTATTTCTCGCCTGCGAGAATCTTAGACAAAAGAGATGAAGTCCTCAATACAATGGACAATCTGCAGGTCGATCTGGAGACGACAGCTGCGGCGCTCGGTGCCTTCTTTCGCTACTCGGTTGCACTCTGGAACAGCGGAAATTTCTACACGATCGTTTCGTCCAATGCGCGCCAGGTAATCCTTGATTTTACTTCTCTCATGATCCAGCCTGCTATTCCCCCGGCGTATTGTCATCATGTTTTGCCTGTTGTGCTGAACGAGACTGAGGCGCAACCCCTCGGAACGGCACTGAAATGGCGATCTCCCCATTCGATAGCCGAGGCCCTGCCCCGACCTCTCGCCTCGTGAATCGGAAGTGTCATGTCTCCGACACCTCCTCACAATTGCAGTCCTGACGACATTCGACGCGCATTGACTATACTGATGCCGCCGATCGAGCCATACTGGCAAAAGCCGTTGAAGGACTACGCCGTTGCGGCTTACGATCTCCAGCGGCAACCGGCTTCGAGTGTTGCCCGAGGCCAAGCGATGCTGCTGGTTCGATCCATGGTGGAGCGGGTTGCGCAAAAGGCAGGTTTTGGTCTTGATGATGCCAGAAGTGCCAGCTTTGAGTTGACCGCTTCCCCTGTCCTGCAGACGGGCCCACACACCCTTTTGCTCTTCGAGCCAGACGCTTTTTACACCCATCTTTTCAGCCTGATGGGATTGCAGTCGAGCGGACGACGGTGGCACGTCACCTATGCCGGATCTACCATGTCGTTTAAAGAGTCCGCAAAGAAGGGCCCGGGCTGGCTAAGGCTGGAGGGGGAGCCGCTAAATCTTTTCGGCTTGCCGCGTAGCCAAATGGATGGGCGCAGCATCTGCTGTTTTAATGGCACCTATCGTTTTTTACTTTCCAATTCAGCTGGGGTTGAGACGCCAAACAACGCCGCCAAGCGCTTACTTGAAGAATTGCCCCCTACCCTGTTTCCTTCTGCGTCTGAAGCGATCAAGGCTGCCAATAAAAAGCTCTGGAGTTCGCATTTCGGTCGTTCAGTAAACCTGCTTCAACTCGACGATTTTGACGTTGCCGGTCTGATCGCTGAGCACCTCGAAGATCCGACTTCCTGGCTGTATGAATTTTTCGTCGCTGAAAGACACGCAGCGCTTTTGCCGAACGGGATTGATCGGCTTAACGCAGGACTTTGGCGTGGGTGGGTGCGCAGGACAACTGACTACTTTTGGTACGTCGGACCCGAAAAGGTGCTGCCGGTCGTGCTCGATGGAGGATATCTTAGGGGCGTGGCATCTTCAGACGTCATGGTGAAATTCGCTCCTGATAGCATCGCAAGCGCAATCCGAGACCGTAAGCTCCTCCCCACCCTCTTCCTCGCGTTCCTTGTTCTATCGATCGTGCCCGGTATCAGAGCGCTTGGTGGGTGTAGGCAGCCGGTTTACCTACCCCTTCTGAGATACCTTGCCGCTCTCTGTGCCGAACGATCTGGTGATGGTGATCTTCTCAACGATCTACGGCAGGATGATTACCCAGGGATGTGGGGACATCGGGTGTTGCGGCCCAGCGCCGGTGATCCATTCCATGACATCAATGGCTCTGGAGGTATTTCAGCACTCATAGAAGATTACGGCTCGCTGCCATTATTCGAAGCAAGCGGTGATCTAACGAGCTTTACGGGAGACACCCTCTGGTCAGAGATGAGCAAGCATCTTGCTTCCGGGGAGATCAAAGTCTCGGCGGCTGAGTGGAAATGGTCCGGAGTGTAGTCGGAGGTGGCGAAGCATTCGCTCGGTTCCGGGCGCACAGGAGGCTTTAGAGCGCCACTATACTCGCCGCACCAGTCCGGCGGATGTGCCAAAACTTTTTTGACGAATGATTTCCTGCACGGTCCAGTGCTGGATCTTTGCGGCAAGTCGCACATTCTAAGAAGGCGCGACTTGATGCCTCTTCTCCCCAGTCCGGCTTGCAAGCGCTGCCGCATCTCTGACATTCAGGAGCAAAACTGAGAAACAAGCCAAGCACCGTAGATCATGAAACTTGTTTGTAATGAAAAATTCAATTACTATAGTGATCTGGTCAGCGAAAGGAACTCCTATGACTTCATTGGCGGTAACAATGAAAGGGCAGGTCACGCTAAAGCGAGATCTCCTGCAGCATCTCGGTATCAAGCCAGGTGAGCGGATCGACTTCGACAAGCTACCGGGTGGCGAGCTTCGGGTGAAGGCCGCAAAACCTGTCGGCACGATTGACAGCTTCATTGGCAGGCACGCATCCAAAGTCAAGAAGCCGATGACGATTGAGGAAATGAACGAGATTGCCGCCTCTGGGTGGGCGGGCGAGGAATGAAAATTTCGGCCGATACGAACGTGCTGGCTCGCGCTGTCTTACAGGACGATGCAAATCAAGGCCGCGCCGCAAGCACACTCTTGAAAGAGGCTTCGCTGATCGCAGTTTCTTTGCCCTGCCTGTGCGAGTTGGTTTGGATATTGCGTCGGGGGGCGAAACTGTCGAAGGAAGACGTAGCGGTGACCATCCGCGATTTGCTGGATGCAGGAAATGTCGTGATGAACAGGCCCGCTGTTGAAGCGGGGCTTGCGATCCTCGAAGCGGGCGGCGATTTTGCGGACGGCATCATGGCCTATGAAGGCAATTGGCTCGGCGGCGAAACCTTCGTCTCGTTCGATAAACAGGCGGTCGAATTGGTGATGCAGCAAGGGCAGGCCGCACAACTCCTCTCCTGATTTGCATCGGCGAATTCGATTTTATTGCGCGTTTGGCTGTTTCGCAGCTTCGTGTCGATGAGGACAACTTGTAGAAACGCGGATCCTAATGCCATTGCAAACCAGCTCAAGGATGACAGCCGCGCAAAACTATGAGAGGAATTTTCGAGTTTAACGAGGGAATTGAACAGTGACCACAACGAACGAAATTGCGGACAAGATTGCCGCCGATCACAATCTCACCAAAGCGCGGGCCAAAACGATCGTTGAGGCCGTGATTTCCTCGATTAGCGAAGCAGCCGTTGCCGGTAACGAAACAAGTTTGCCCGGCTTCGGCAAGTTTAAAGTTAAAGCAACACCAGAGCGCGAGGCTCGGAATCCCGCGACTGGCGCGACGATCAAGGTCGCCGCCGCTAGAAAGCTCACTTTCACCCCTGCTAAGGCGCTTAAAGATGCCATCAACAAATAAGGTTGGGCAACAGATCGTCGCTATGGAAGCCCGAACTCCGCTCGCCTGTTAATGGGTCCACACGCCGCCGTTGTACACACCGCACGCAACATGACTGTGCCGGTCATCGTGGAATGGTATGATGTGCGACCTCGATTACAGATCGAGCGGTATCAGCTTGTGGTGGAGGGCGGTTTCAACTGCCCCTCCGGAGTTCTTGTCTTGGCTGGCATGACAGACTATGAGCCGACGGCACAAAAGTTCTCGGTGAAAGCTGGACCCCTTGGTATTCGAGTGAACACGTCGGGCTTGGATACGATCAGCGAAGACGGCCTTGACGGACGCGACCAGTACCTCGTGCAGCTTTGGCCTGGCCAAGAGCTGTCAGATCCTCTTGTTCTCAAGTCGTGGGCTGAACGTTAGATGCGGTGGGCAGTCCCATATCTAGTCATCATTGCTTCCATCGCGTTTGTCGGAAGCCTTTTCGGTTTCATAATCGCGCTCTTCCCCTGGAGCTTGATTATGCTGGGCATGCCCATTCTCATCCTCGTCTGTAGATCAATCGCTAGAGACCGTTAAACCGTCAGCTCGCCAGATGACCGCTGTTCGCGCAACGCTGCCAAGCAGCAGTTGGCCCAAAGCTGACAAGTGTGTTCAAAGATAATCTGGCGTTAAAACCGCGACAAACTGCTCAAAGTTATTCACCACGAAACCTAGCCGCTTCGACGCACCAGTATCATAAGGAACAGATATGACGTTAGAAATCCACCCCGGTCAGGGACTCGGAAATCTGAAGTTCGGAATGACTATCAGTGAGGTAAAAGCCTTCATTGATCAGGAGGAGCACCGCTCTGTCCGCGATGATGTCACAGAGATTTACTTCGAAAATTACTTAAACCTAGCGTTTTGCAACGATGCTTTGTATCGCATTGGGGCGACGCGGTATTCTTCAGGCATCACATTCAAGGGTATCGATATTTTCGCAGCCGAACCTTTGTCAGTTTTGAAAGTGATGGAGGCTGAAGATGGTGAAGCGTTCGAAAATTACGGATTTATAGTTTTTCTCAAGCTGGGCGTTTCCCTAACAGGCTTCCATGACGATGACCTCGATAACAAAGCCCTGACGGTAGCCGTGCTTGTGGAGTGGCAAGCGCTGCGGAACGAATTGACTCCTATCAGCTTTTTGAGCTGAAGCTGATTTAAGAGCCAACGGGACGGCATAGGTCGAAGCTAATTCGCTGGAGCGACCGAGAGAATCAACCGCCCAGTTGCCAACCGGGCGGACAGAGCGTCGGCGGCTTCTGCAATGCTCCGCCCGCTTAGGGGAAAAGACCCGGTGACGATAGGTGCAGTCGCTTGTGATCGCGTCGTACAGCTTTGGCGAGCCTGTGGAATCACATGCGGTAACCAACCGTTATTCCGGGTAATGCGAACGATCCACGATCACCATGACTTGCACCGTGTCGCTCGCTCCTGATTGAGAGCAACCCTCACCATGTCGGCTTTTGGCGCATTGCCGCCAAGGCTGCATTTGGCCCAAAGCTGACAGGCTGGCCAGTTTATCTTGGTGGATTTCGCTATCTGCTATAAAGATCAATATCTTCAGCGGAATAATCGATGTCTCAGAACCTGCCTTCCTCGTCGCCTGCTGCTCAGAACCTTCCTATGGCCTTTACGAGTGGCGGGATTATCGGGGCTCTGGGTGGGTTGATTGGCCTTGGAGGAGCAGAATTCCGTTTGCCGCTCCTGATTGGCCTGTTCAATTTTGCTGCCCTTGAGGCAGTGATCCTGAGCAAGGCTATGAGCCTGGTTGTCGTTGCCACAGCACTTCCATTCCGTGCTGCAACAGTGCCATTCATCATTGGGATCATAGCATCGCTTCTCGGGGTGGCAGGTGGCGAGCTGTTGATTCCGACGCTCGTCCTTCTTTTTGGGGCAGATATCAAACTGGCCGGAAGTCTGTCCTTGGCCGTTAGTCTACCTACGATGCTGGTCGGGTTCACCCGTTACAGCCGCGATCAGAGCTTCTCAGTTCTTGGTCGCAACTAGGCCTTCCTGCTGGTCATGTCAGCGGGCTCAATCGTCGGTACATTCATCGGCGGCCTTTTACTTGGCGTAGTTCCCAACGCGTTCCTGCTGCCAGGCCTTGCCGCGATCCTGCTGATCTCAGCGGTCAAAGTGTGGCGACACAGCTAGGTGACCGCCGTTGGCGCAACACTGTCGAGGCAGCAGTCGGCCCTAAGCGGTTCACGCCCCTCCCTTGACCATCCCACGTCTCACCTCTAAGAATCATTTAAACATTTCCAGAATGGTTTAAATGATGGACGAGAAGAACGCACTCAGCGGGTTCGCCGCAATTGCTCAAGAGACGCGCCTGAAGATCATTCGGCTTCTTGTTACGGCAGGGGCAAATGGAATGGCAGCGGGTGCGATCACAGAGGCATTAGCAACTGCTTCTGCGCCACGGGTCTCCTTCCACCTCACCCATCTTGAGCATGCTGGCCTGATTGAAAGCCGCCGGGATGGCAGGAGCATCATCTACTCAGCCGTCTTTCCCGCACTGTCTGACCTTGTGGCCTTCCTGATGAAGGATTGCTGTTCCGGTCACTGTGAAGTCTGTGACCGGGCTATCGCTTTATTCGCCAAGTGCACTGGGCGTCCGCAGAAAGTTGCCGAACCAAACCAGTTCGTTTGTGAGTGAGATGCATGCATAATTTGCGAGAAACGCTGGAGAACCAGCAGATCAAAATCTATTTCGCGACTGCCGTCGCGGCAGGTCTCATCGCTTACGCAATTCCGAGCGCAACGGTTTTGGAGGCTGCGATTAACCCAGCGCTTGCCTTCATGCTTTTCGTTACCTTCCTTCAAGTTCCTATCGCGGAACTCGGGCGAGCGTTCCTCCGTGTTCGTTTCCTTGGAACGTTGATGGCGGTAAATTTCGTGGCAATTCCCGTTCTGGTGCTTGGCCTAATCCAGTTCTTGCCGACCGACCCGATGATTCGCATCGGCGTGCTTCTGGTCTTGTTGACCCCGTGCATCGACTACGTGGTGACATTCTCTCACCTGGGGCGAGCCGACGCGAAGTTGCTGTTAGCGGCAACTCCTGCCTTGCTGATCGCGCAGATGGCACTGTTGCCTGTGTATCTCAGATTGTTTCTCGGTGATGACGCTCACGGACTGGTGCAAATGGGACCATTCGTTCATGCGTTCGTATGGCTGATTGCGGTTCCACTGATTGGCGCAGGTGTTTTGCAACTGATCGCCGGGCGAAACGCAAGCGCAGCGCGGCTGAGCGCCGGGCTTGGGCTCCTGCCCGTGCCAGCGACAGCACTTGTTCTGTTTGTTGTCGTCGCTGGTGTCGTCCCGCAATTGGGTCTTGCTTTGGAAGGAGCGGTGCGGGCACTCCCGGTCTACCTAGCATTCGTCGTCCTGGCTCCTGCCATCGGATGGTTCATTGCACGATTGAATCGTCTCGATATTCCAGCAGCACGCGCTATCGCTTTCAGTGCAGGGACACGCAATTCACTGGTGGTACTTCCACTTGCATTTGCGATCCCCAATGCGATGCCGCTTCTTCCAGCGATTATCGTCACGCAGACACTTGTCGAGCTTGTCAGTGAGCTTTTTTACATCCGAGTTATAGGCCGACTAGGGGATCGAGCGGTCGCCGCCTGATGTCCCCTTGTGGCCAAACTGGTCATTCGCCCGCTGGAGTAATAGCCGTGAAGCCCTAACATTCGCGACAGGCTTGGCAATGAGGAAATCATGGGAGTTTCTTCGGGATCACGTTGCACTTGCTTCTATTTTGGATTCGCCGGTCGCAAATAACCGGACATTCTGGCAGTCTTCAAGTAGCAATCATGATCGGATGGAGGGTACGAAGATGGCCGAACCACAAAAAAAGCGTGAGCATTCCTGATCGATTCGCCGGCGTCCCGGCCGTGCGAAAGCCTGTTGCTATGATGGCGATTGCAATCACCCTGCAGCAGGTCATCGTTGGCTGACAGTGGCTAGTACGCGCAGGTCATACGACAGCGAAAGCTTCTTTGTTTGATAGCCATCGCAAACGCGGACGACCGAGAGTTAGATCGCCTGGGGGGCTCGGCCAAAGGATTGGCAAACAAACGCTTCACACTTCGGGTGTTACGGGTTCTTGAACCTTACGCCGACACCACCACCATTGGTTGGGATGAACTCAATGCCTCTGTCCTCGAAGGCCTTTCGGATCGCCTTTAAGTTCGCCGAGGTGAGTGGTGGGCGCCCGTCTTGAACTTCCGCCCGACTAATTGTGGCGACACCAATGCTGGCAGCCATTGCCAGCTCTTTAGCGCTCCAACGCAGTAAACCGCGAGCAGCCCTAATCTGCGCCCCAGTGATTTCATCATTATCATCTGATTTCAAATTGATCATTCGCGCATAATCTGCTAACTCATCTTTGCTTTAGTTTTTTAAGGCGACTGCACTCCATGTTGGACGCATGGGATGCAGTCTAACCACACCTAGCTGTATGGAGCTCGGATCATGGCTGATTCTGAGAATAGCAGAACTTTGCCCGCAATCACGTGCAGAAACTCTCTGCAGACCGCGGAATGGTTCCTGTTCAACAATTTTTCTGATCAAGAGCATTGGTCGCCGTGCTTACGCGATGGCGTCCTGACAAAATGGCATGCCTGGAACTGTGCTTTTCAGGAACTCGCTGCTTTTGGACGAACTCAGCAGAAGCTCGAGAGCCAATTGATGTGCACGGCACCAGCGCTGCAGGTGGAGGTTATCTTGCCGGATAGCGCTGCGCCTTTCACGACCTCCTCGATCTCGGAAATTCAGGACCGATTGAGAGGAAATGAGTTTAAGGTAGCCCGAGCAAAAGCAGAGGCAGATTTGCTTGCCAAGCAGAAGCAGTGGGAGGCTGTGGACGAGTCTCTCGGCTACAGCCGCGCAAAGCGCGCGGAGGACGAGGCATCTCTCGTAGAGGAGTGTTTGGCCCTCGATCTCTCGCAAGCACCAGGGATGACAACCGTCGCCGTCGCCGCAAAGCTCCACTGTATTTTGGAACGCGGCTCCCCCCGACCAGACAGTGACGAGTTTCCTTGGCCTCAAATCAGGTCAGTCCTGATCGATATTCTCGCAATGCACGGTGTTTTCTCAAAGGAGACCTGTGCCTGGTAAGTCTCAACGCTCGCTAATCTCTGTTTAATTGGGGGTCTAACGAGACGGGGCAGTTCCCTACACCTGATCAACTGCCGATTTTAAAACGTTCGTGCAATTTTTTCGGAATTTGCACTTTTCATGAGCAATACGTTGTGTAATGTAGAGTATACAACGACATAGCATACAATGCAATTTATGAAGTTTCTGACCTGCGAGGCGCAAGGCGCACCATGGGAAGGAGGACCTGCGCCGTGAAAACTCGCTGCCAGCAACGAAGTCGAAGAAATCAAAAGAAGGGAACGACCTAATGCAATTTTTAGAAGGATTCCGCCCACCTATTCTGGCTTTGGCAATCGCCACCGCTACCTCCGCTGGATTTGTCGGGATCACCGCTGCATTAGCGGAGGAATTGCGGGTCGGCACGCAGCTTAAACTGATGACTCTCGATCCCCACTATGCGGATCTCATTGAAAACAACGCGTTGCTGGCTCATATCTACGAGCGCCTCGTGCGGCAGGATGAGCATCTCAATCCCCAGCCTGCCCTTGCTGTGTCATGGAAGCGCCTATCTCCGACCCAGTGGGAGTTCAAACTGCGCGACGGTGTTCGTTTCCATGATGGCTCGGCCTTTAGCGCTCAGGACGTCATTTATTCGATCGAGCGCGTACGTGATTTCCTGAAGCCTCCAAGTGGTGGGTTCCAAGGCTACACCAAGCCGATCAAGTCCGTAACCGCACCGGATCCCATGACCGTCGTCATCGAAACAAATGGTGAGGCCCCCACCCTTCCCTTGCAGATGACCACGTTGTTCGTCCTCCCGCATAAGGCGAACGGTTTTGCCACCACCGAGGAACTGAATGCAGGTGCGCAGCCCAATGGAACCGGCCCCTATAAATTCAAGGCGTGGCAATCCGGTGAACGTCTGACGCTATCAAGCAATCCCGAGTATTGGGGCGGTGCTCCGGCGTGGTCCGATGTTGCGTTCCGAGTTATCGAGAGCCCGGCTGCGCGCGTGGCTGCACTCACGACCGGTGATGTTGATCTCGCAGACTTCATTCCGGCACGAGATGTCGAGGGTCTCAAGGCACGCAAGATCGAAATCGGCAGCACAGCCGCGTCCCGGTCGAATTTCGTCCAGTTCGATATCGGGAGCGATCAGCCTCCAGGTGTAACGAGCAAGGACGGAAAGCCTATCGGTAATCCCTTCCGCGACAAGCGCGTTCGTCAGGCGCTGACAATGGCGACGGATCGGTCATTCATCACCGATCGGATCCTGTCCGGCTACGGCACCGCTGCTGCACAGCTTTTTCCACCGGGCTTGGCGGGAACGTCGGATAGGCTGAAAGTCACCCCGCCCGACTATGCCGGGGCGAAGGCTCTTTTGACAGAGGCCGGATATCCTGACGGTTTCAACGTCGTGCTGGCAGGTCCCGGTGGCCGTTATCCCGGCGATGCGGAGTCGCTCCAGTCGATTGCCCAGAACTGGGCTCGTGTCGGTGTCGCGGTCCAGCCTGTCGTCTCACCCTTCTCCGTTTTCATGACGAAGCGGTCCAACGGCGAGTACCCGGTCTGGTATGGCGGTTGCTCCGGTGAGGCGGTCACACTTTGCCTCGACGGCGTTCTTGCATCGTCAGATGAAGCACGCGGCACAGGATCGCTCAATTACGGCCACTATGAGAACAAGGCCTTCGACAAAATGCTCGCCAAAGCAAAGGCGATGGAAGAAGGGCCGGGTCGTCACGAGGCTCTGGCACGCGCGACGGAATTCGTCATGACCGACTATCCGACCATTCCGCTTTACCACTACCATCTGATCGTCGGACACGGGCCGAAAGTCGGGTCCTACACTGTGCATCCGCGTGGCTGGACAATGGCCATGCAGGCCGCCTCACGAACCGAGTGAGGGCAGTGCAGATGGTATCGACAATTATTGGAAGGCTGTCACAAGCCTTGCTTCTCCTGCTCGTCATGTCGCTCATTGGCTTCATCGGCATTCACAGTGTCGGCAATCCTGTCTTCAATCTCGTCAACATCGAGACCGCGACAGCCAAGGACATCGAAATGGCGACGATCGCGCTGGGACTGGATCAGCCGCTTTGGCATCAGTATTTCCTGTTCATCGGAAACGTTCTGAGCGGCAATTTCGGGACATCTTATATCTATCATCTCCCGGCGTTCGAACTGGTGATGAGTAAGCTGCCCGCAACCCTTGAGCTTGCAATCGTCGCAATGTCGATTGCAGCGCCCGGCGGAGTGCTTCTGGGATTGCTTGCAGGCCGCCGCAAAGGAAAGCCAATCGACCGTGCGATCCTCCACGGGAGCGTCGTTGCTCTGAGCGTTCCATCCTTCTGGCTGAGCATGATGCTCATTCTGGTTGGTGCCATTCTGACGGGCTGGTTCCCGTCCGGTGGCCGCGGCTCCACAGCCGCTTTGTTCGGCGCGGAGTGGAGTTTCTTGACGTTCGATGGTCTTTGGAAGCTGACATTACCAGCACTTGCGCTCGCGCTCCCCAACATCGCGTTGATCGCTAGGCTAACGCGGTCCGGAACGATCGAAGTCGAGACACAGGATTTCACGCGGTTTTGCCAAGCGAAGGGCCTGTCGTCCCGACGGATCCTGTTCCGACACACGCTACCAAATATCAGCGTTCCGATCGTGACGATCATTGGCATGCAGTTTGGCGGGATGCTGGCCTTTGCCGTCGTGGTCGAGTCCATATTCAACTGGCCGGGTGTTGGAAAACTATTGATCGACTCAATCCAGCTTCTCGACCGGCCAGTCGTCATGGCCACCCTCACCTTCATCTCGATTGCTTTCGTCGGGCTCAACGCGCTCGTCGACCTCTTCTACGTCGTGCTCGATCCGCGCACACGCCGCAGCGCATGAAAGGGAACCCCATGAAAACCGACACGCTGCGCGCTTTGTGGAAGCGCCCCGCTCTATCCCGTATCAGCTTCCCGCTTGCGCTCCTCGCCGCTTATATTTTACTGGCGCTTGCGGCATCGCTTATCGCACCTCAAAACCCCTATGACCCTTTGCAGATTTTCGCGTGGGAGTCGTCTTCACCTCCAGGTACCGCCAGCAGTGTTGGCTACACCTATCTTCTGGGGACAGACGGGCTCGGCCGCGACATTTTCAGCACCGTTCTCTACGGACTGCAGATCAGCCTGTTCGTCGCCGTTACCAGCACGGCTCTTGCGGCCTTAATTGGAGTAACCGCGGGCGTCACCGCGGCATATTCCAACCGGTGGATCGATGCGCTCATCATGCGGGTTGTCGATCTGCAACTCAGTCTTCCAACAATCCTTGTCGCGTTGATCGCTATCGTGACCCTCGGGCCTGGCATCGATCGCATCATTCTCGCACTGGTCATCGTTCAATGGGCGACCTATGCGCGCGTCACACGCGCTGTGGCAATGACCGAAGCGAGCAAGGCATATCTGGATGCTGCGCGCCTTCTGCGCCTGTCTCCGCCCCGGATCGTGCTGCGTCATCTTCTCCCGAATAGCATTGCGCCGGCAATCACACTGATCCCGATCGAGCTCGGCCACGCGGTAGCCCTTGAAGCGACGCTATCCTTCCTCGGCCTTGGTGTTCCCATCGACAAACCTTCCCTCGGCTCGGCCGTTGCGAACGGATTTCAGTATCTCCTCACCGGCCAATACTGGATCAGCCTTTTTCCGGGGCTGGCCCTCTTCGGCCTCATCGCAAGCATCAATTTCGTCGGCGAAGACATGCGCCGGCGGCTCGATCCAAGGAGCTGATGAATGGAACAGGATCAGAAGCAATCTCCCCTGCTCGTGGTTAGCAATCTTACCTTGAAGCATCAACGGGCCGAGACCTCAACGACAATCCTGCGGGACGTCTCTTTCGAGCTTCGTGCAGGTGAAATCCTCGGCCTGATCGGCGAATCCGGCGCAGGCAAATCGACGCTCGGCAATGCGGTGCTTGGTTTGCTTGCGCCTGGCTTCAGCCAGACCGGTGGTCAAATTCTTTTTCGGGGACAAGCCTTCGATGAAATGAGTGACAAGGACCGAATGATGGTCAGAGGACGCCGGATCTCGGCGATATTTCAGGATCACACGGCCTCACTCGACCCTCTGATGTGCATTGGTTCCCAGATCGTCGAAACGATCCAAGCTCTGGATCGTAGTCTCACCGCTCGACAGGCCAGAGCCCACGCGCTTGACCTCATGGAGCGTGTGGGGATCCAGGATCCGGCGGGCCGATACAGTCAATATCCGCACCAGTTCTCTGGCGGACAGCGCCAAAGAATTGTGATCGCGATCGCATTGGCTGGCAAGCCGGACATTATCGTTGCGGACGAACCGACCTCTGCTCTCGATGCGACCGTCCAGAAACAGATCCTCGCCTTGTTACGCAAGCTGACTGAGGAGACGGGTGTCTCGATCATTCTTGTCACGCATGACATGGGCGTGATCTCGGAGATCGCAGACAGAGTCGTCGTCATGCGCCATGGCAAGGTTGTCGAACAGGGCGCGACATCCTCGATCCTCGACGCGCCAGCCGAACCTTACACCCGCGATCTCCTCGCCGCCGTTCCGCGCTTGCGCCTTTCGGGCGTCCACCAGCCGCCTGTGCTTTCGCATAGTGCGGAGCCGGCTGGAGACGGCATTGATCCAGCCGGTTTGGTTGGTCCTCGCTCCGTCCTGTCAGTCAAAGGCGTGACCAAGACATTCGCTCACCGCAGCCTGCCATGGCTCCGAAGCGATCGGCAGTCATTTGCGCTCCAGGACGTTACCATCGAAATCGAGCGCGGTGCCATCACCGGGATCGTCGGTGAAAGCGGCAGTGGCAAGAGCACGATCGGACGCATTGTCGCGGGTCTTGAGACAGCCAATCAGGGAACACTCGAAATCGATGGTGCAGGTTTCGATATTTCCCGATCAGGTCGCAAAAGCGGTCTTTTGGGCCAGGTTCAGATGATATTCCAGGACCCCGCAATGTCACTCAATCCTCGCATGTCGGTCGGCTCCGCGCTTGAAGAAAGCGTTCGATCCGGCAACCGGGAATCGAAGTCATATGCTCACGAGGTCGGCGATCTCATGGACCGGCTGGGCCTGCCGAGAATCCTATTGAAGAGTTTTCCGCATCAATTGTCCGGTGGCCAGAAGCAGAGGGTCTGCATCGCACGCGCCCTTCTCGCAAGACCCAGCATTATCGTTGCTGACGAGCCGACCTCGGCGCTCGACGTCTCGGTTCAAGCCGAGATCGTCACCCTTCTCAAGGAAACCGTTCGCGAGCGCGGGTTGTCGATGCTGTTCATCTCTCACGACCTGGCCCTCGTTCAGGACCTCTGCCATGCGATCTATATTTTCAAGGATGGCATCGTGGAAGATTCCGGCCCCACGGATTTCATATTCTCCCAGTCGGACAATCCCTACACGCGGCGGCTCATTGACGCCCGCCCCTTGCGGTTCACGCACTGACCCCCAGACCGGCCGGACCTCGAATTCGAGTTCTGTGCCAACCAAAACTTCACTCCTTTCCATCATGCAGGAACACATGACATGACGAATGCCTTCACGGTCGCAGTAACCGGCCAGTCGCTGATCAAACACGACATTCGCACTCTCGAAACCCCCGGCTTCGAGGCAGTGCGCAAGACACTTAGCAAATCGGATTTTGCATTCACCAATTTCGAGAGCACGATCTTCGGTAGCCATGGCGGATGGCCGATGAAGGGCTCGTTTTTTGGCAGCAGCCAACCCGTCGTCCTCGACACTCTCCAGTCGCTCGGGTTCCATGGACTATCCCTGTCGAACAACCATGCGTACGATCTCGGCTCGCCCGGCATCCTGTCGACGCTTGAGGAGGTCGAGAGGCGCGGCTTTCTCCATGCCGGTATCGGTCGCAACCGGACGGCTGCGGCACGATCCGGGCTTGGGTCCGTCGCTGGTCGAAAGATCGCCTTAGTCGCCATGGATGGTGGGCCGGGCCCAGATTTCATGTACGCAGCAGATGCAGCTCCGGGCCGACCTGAGCGACCCGGAATCAACCGACTGAAACTGACCCAGATCATCGACGTGGATTCTCAGGCTTTCGAACAGCTGGCCGCGATCCGGGATAAGGTCGGCTACACGAGCATGGATCTCGGTAATGACAGTCAGCCCGACGACAAGCCAGTGGTCGACGAACTCTCGGAGTTCGCACTTGCTCGTGGGCTTTTCAGACGCTCGGAGACGTTCGGCCGGAATGTGAAAATCGATCCGGACGACTTGGCCAGAAATCTTGCCGCGATCACAGTTGCGGCCACCAGCGATTGCCTTGTCGTGGCTTATCTCCACCATCATCATTGGGCGTCCGACTGGTATCAGGTCCCGGGATGGGTCGGTTCTGTAGCCAGACAGTGCATAGATGCGGGTGCCAACATGTTTGTTAGCCACGGCGCTCCCGTTCTGCAGCCGCTGGAGATTTACCAGGGGAAACCGATCTTCTACAGTCTTGGAAATTTCGTCTTTCACATTCGCCCGGGCAAATCCAAATGGACCGCCCGTGAGGTTTGGGAAAGTGTGATTGGCTTATGCACATTCAACGACACCGGCTCATTGACTGGAATTGCCTTTCATCCGGTTGTCATAGGCGGTCCCGAAGGATTGAAGAACGAAGCGCTCGACCAGCGCCTCGCGCCAGAGATTGCCACTGGCGAGGACGGGCAACGGATCCTGCAGAGGTTTCAGCAACAGTGCGCGCAATTCGGCACGGCCATCAGGATTTCGGAAGATGTCGGCTATTACGACACCAACTGATGGCAAAGGGTTTATCGAGCTCCCTCGTTTCACAGCGGACGTAAGATCGGCTTTCATCGCTAGATGGCCGATCTCGCTTTCAGCAAATCGGCGGGCTCGACCTCGAGGATCCGCGCGAGTGTCTCGACCATATCGATTGTCGCAGAATACTGGCATCGTTCCAGTGAGCTAACATAAGTGCGGTGAATGTCCGCGCGGTGCGCGAGCTCTTCCTGCGAAAGACCTCGTTTCAAGCGAATTTCCCGCAGATTGGAAGCGAAAGTTTCTCTGATACCCATCAAATGATTCATGCGTTTTGCAGCGCATTCATCTACAGAGTATACCCTTCATTTTCGCATGCATCTGCCTTGTACCTTGAAATTCGAGTGCGCCCACTTCCCATGATGGCCCAGTTGGGCAGAGTTGTGAGAGGTATCGATTTTGAGGCTTTAACTTTCCCGCCATGATATTCAATCTGCGCACCACCGCGAACTTTGATCAGCAGCTATGCTAGCATTGCGCCAAACCGCACGTCTTGACGCCGCATAAGCCAGACCTCACGCGCTTAGAATGGCGTCACTGATTTAAGTTGACAGTGCCAAAATCGGTTATTCTGTGAAAGCCTCCTCACGTTTCCGGCGGATACTCGGCGCCAGCACGAGTGCTAGCACCACGACGGCGAACACCAGCAATGACAGACTGAGGGGGCTATGCAGAAAGATTGACGGATCGCCCTGGCTAATGAGCATCGCGCGGCGCAGGTTCTCTTCCAGCATCGGCCCGAGAATAAACCCAAGCAAAAGCGGCGCGGGCTCGAAGCGCATCTTGGTGAGCGCGAAACCAACGATGCTGAAGCCTGCCATGACAAAGACGTCAAAGACGCTGTTGTTGATGCTGTAGGCACCGATGCAGCAGAAGGCGATGATCGCCGGAAACAGCAAATGATAGGGTACGGTCAGCATGCGCACCCAAAGCCCGATAAGCGGGAGGTTGAGGATCACGAGCATCAGATTGCCCGACCACATCGAGACGATCATGCCCCAGAACAGTTCAGGCTCGTCGGAAATAACGTTTGGTCCGGGTGTGATACCCTGGATGATCATCGCCCCCACCATCAGTGCCATGACAGGATTGCCAGGAATACCAAGTGTCAGCATCGGAATGAACGACGTCTGCGCTCCAGCATTGTTCGCTGATTCCGGTGCGGCAACGCCCTCTATAGCGCCCTTGCCGAATTCGGCCCGGTTCGGGGATATCCGCTTTTCCATCGCATAGGAGGCGAACGAGGCAAGCATCGCCCCGCCCCCCGGCAATACGCCGAGGAACGAGCCAAGCGCAGTGCCGCGCAGGACGGGCGCGATGATCCGCTTCAAATCCTCTTTCGTCAGCATCAAGCCGGTTACCTTCTTGACCCCGACCGAACGCTCCTGCTCGTTCTCCAAATTGCGCAGGATCTCGCATATCCCGAATATGCCCATGCTGACTGCGACGAAGTTTAAACCATCGTAGAGTTCCGGGATGTCGAACACATAACGGGGCGTACCGCTTTCGACATCCGTCCCAATCGTCCCCAGCACAAGTCCGAAAACAATCATCGCAAACGCTTTCAGCAACGATCCGCTGGCAAGCGCCACCGACGCCACAAGGCCGAGGACCATCAGCGAGAAATATTCCGCCGGCCCAAAATTAAGTGCCACCGCGGCAAGTGGCGGGGCTGCGACGGCGAGCAGGATGGTCGCCACCGTTCCGGCGAAGAAGGAGCCGAGAGCCGCTGTCGCAAGCGCCGCGCCCGCTCGGCCATTGCGCGCCATCTGGTAACCGTCGATCGCAGTGACGACGGATGAGCTCTCACCCGGCAGGTTGATGAGAATGGCTGTGGTCGAGCCTCCATACTGGGCCCCATAGAAGATGCCGGCCAGCATGATGAGTGCGGATTCCGGCGGCAGACCGAAGGTGATCGGTAAAAGCATGGCGATGGTCGCGGTCGGTCCGAGCCCCGGCAGAACGCCGATCGCGGTACCCAAAAGACAGCCGACAAAGCCGTAGAACAGGTTCATCGGCATGAATGCTGTCGAGGCACCCAGCCAGAGGTTAGAGAAGATATCCATAAGCAATCCAATCCGGTTTCGTCGGCTGGCTGGCGAGCGTTAAGTGAGGTCGCCGATGAAGGGCACCCAAGGGCCGAAGGCGCTAACAGGAAGCGACAGAAGTTTCGTGAACACCAGCACAGAACAGACGGCCAGAAAGAGGCCGAGCAGGATCGAATGACGCCAGTTGGCATAACGGCTCGCCGCCCCCACCCCGGCTATCAGCAGCACGATGGTAGGAGCGAGACCGAGACCGGACAATAGCAGCCCGAAGCCTATCGGCGCTGCGATTACCAGGCTGTACGCCTTCCAGTTCCACACCTCCGGCTCGCTGTCTTCAGCATCAACCATAAGCGACTGAACGATGATCATAGCGCCGATCATCAACAGAATGAGGCTCAGCATCGTCGGGAAATAGCCCGGACCCATCCGAAAAGAGTCTCCGACTTCCAGTTCCCGACCGAACCATAAAAAAAGCAGTCCGACGCAGATCATTGTCACACCGCCAACGAAGTCGCGGCCGTTTCTAATTTTCAGCATGGCATGTTACTCGCGTGTGAAAGACGTGTCGGCCGACAACTAGTCCCCAGCCGACAGATTACCTCACTGCAGCGGCACGTTGGCCGCCTTGATGACGTCGGCCCACTTTGCTGTTTCCTTGTCGATGAAGACCTGGAATTCGGCAGACGTATTGCCAACCGGCGTCACGCCCATCGCCTTGAGCTTTTCCTGCATTGCCGGCTCGGCGATGATCGCCTGCACTTCCTTGCTGAGCTTTTCGACGATTTCCGGTGGCGTGCCGGGAGGCGCGAAGAGGCCGTGCCAGGAGGTCGCGTCGAAGCCGGGAATGACGCTCGCCATGGTTGGTACGTCGGGCAAGAGAGCGGCCTTTTCCAGGCTGGTGACGGCCAAGGCCTTGACCTTGCCGGCTTTCACCTGCTGGGCGGCCGTGGGAATGTTGTCGAACATCATATCAACGTGTCCCGCGACGACATCGAGGATGGCCTGGCTGCTGCCCTTGTAGGGTACATGAGTGATCTTGATGTCGGCCTTCGTCGCTAGCAACTCGCCCGCCAGGTGGATCGACGTGCCCACGCCCGAAGATGCGTATGTGTGCTTACCCGGCTCCGTCTTCAGGAACGCAATCAATTCCTCGACATTGTTGGCCTTGATCTTGTCGGGGTTGACGACCAGAACGTTCGGCAGGCTGGCGATCAGAGAAATTGGCGCGAAGCCCTTTTCCTTGTCATAAGGCAGTTTTTTGTAAAGAGTCTGGTTGATGGCATTCGAGCTCACCGTGCCCATGCCGATGGTATAGCCATCGGGCTTGGAACGGGCGAGATCGCCAAGACCGATGTTCCCACCAGCGCCCGGCTTGTTTTCAACGATGAAACGCTGTCCCAGCCGCTTGTCGAGTTCTTCCGCAACGAGGCGGCCGAAAGTGTCCGTATTGCCACCCGCCGCGAATGGAACGACCACGGTTACGGTCTTGGTTGGATAGTCCTGCGCATGGCTCGGCTGGAGGCCGGATGCACATATTACGGCCATAGCGGCCGCAAACGTCGTTAAACGTTTGAGGTTCATAGCAATTCCTCCACTTGTCCGGCGTCTGGCCGGCCCCGCTAGTCCACTCCCGGTATCCTCCTACCGGTAAAATGGAAGCGCTTTCATTCTACTGTGAAAATCCTCGCCTGCAACCTTGATGCGAAAAATTATTATAATTAAAATTCAATATGTTATTCTGTTTGGCGGCATTCTGATAATCGAAGCCCTTGAATACGCTATAAATGAAAGCGTAACTCATTTTTAACAGGAGCGATGATCATGGCTGACTATGACAAGCGAAGGCACATCACGACCAGTGGCCCGGTAACGCTGGCTGATATCGCCAAACTAGCCGGCGTCTCGCCCGTTACCGTATCGCGCGCCATTAATACCCCGGCACTGGTCAAACCGCGAACCTTGGAAGCGATCGAGAAGGTCATCGCTCGAACAGGGTATGTGCCGAACCTTCTGGCTGGCGGCCTTGCCTCCAGAAAGACCCGACTGATCGCAGCAATTGTTCCGTCCGTCGCCAGCACTATCTTTGCCGAAACCATTGAAGGCCTTAATGCCGAACTGGTCTCTGCTGGTTACCAGCTTCTACTCGGTTTATCCGGGTACGATGCCAAGCGTGAGCTGGAGCTAACCCGCGCCATCCTTGCCCGGCGTCCCGACGGCATTATCCTGACCGGCATCACCCATCTCAAGGAAACCCGAGCCATGCTCACAGGTGCTGGCCTCCCGATCGTCGAAATTTGGGATTCAACACCCTCGCCACTCGATACCGCGGTCGGCTTTTCACACGATGGCGTCGGCGCAATGGCCGCCGAGCATCTGCTCATCCGTGGCTATGATCGCTATGCACAGATCGGCGCCAACGACCCACGCGCAGTCCAACGTCGCGATGGCTTCGTCAATCGCCTCAAGGGCATTGCAAATGTCGAGCTTCCGGAGCTGGACATGAGCTCCCCGTCGACCTTCCGTGATGGACGCCTTGCGATGGCGCAACTCCTCACTCGCGGCGAAGATACGCTGGGCGTCTTTTGCTCGTCGGATGTGGTTGCCCAGGGTGCCCTTGCAGAAGCGCACGCACGAGGATGCCGCATGCCCGATAAGCTCGCCATTATCGGCTTCGGTGACTTCGACTTTGCACCCCATACCCATCCGCCGCTCACCACAATACGGATCGACCGCCGCGATATCGGCACCCAGGCGGCACGGTCTATCCTCAGGAAAATCGAAGGTGACCCAAATGTCGAAACGATGATTACCATCGATTTCCACATCGTCGCCCGAGGGACAGCCTGAAGTATGGTTAGCTTATGGTCGCTTGCCGAACTCTGCCACTCCACGCGTCCACTGTCCGGCCTGTTGCGACAGCGTGATACCCAGACCCGGCCGGTTCGGCACCAGCATCCTGCCGTCTTTGATTTCCAAACGCTCGTTGAACAAAGGATCAAGCCAATCGAAATGCTCTACCCAGGGCTCAAGCTCATAAGCGGCGGCAAGATGCAGGTGGATTTCCATTGCAAAATGCGGAGCTAGCTGCAGCTTTTTCGCTTCTGCAAGCGCACAGATTTTCAGAAACTGCGTGATGCCGCCGACGCGCGGCGCGTCTGGCTGAATGAAGTCAACGGAATTGTTTTGAATGAGGGCCACATGCTCCAGCACGCTCGCCAGCATTTCGCCGGTTGCAATCGGTGTATCAAGCTGGGCTGCGAGCGCGGCATGTCCCTCGATATCGTAGGCATCCAGCGGCTCTTCGATCCACGTCAGATGATAAGGCTCCATCAGCCGCCCAAAGCGCATTGCAGTTGGACGATCCCATTGCTGGTTTGCATCGACCATCATCGCCGAGCGGTCGCCAATTTGCTCGTGAACCGCCGCAACACGCTTGAGGTCAACATTCATGTCTGGCTGCCCGACCTTGATCTTGATGCCGCCAATGCCTGCCGCAATTGACTGCTCGACATTGTCGAGAACTTCTTCGATTGGCGAGGAAAGAAACCCGCCTGATGTGTTGTAGCACCGGACGCTGTCACGATGGGCTCCAAGCAGCTTTGCAAGCGGCAGACCGGCGCGTTTGGCTTTGAGGTCCCAAAGCGCGACGTCGAAGGCTGCGATCGCCTGCACTGCAAGTCCGCTACGCCCAACGGACGCACCAGCCCAGCACAACTTGTTCCAAAGCTTCCCAATATCGTTCGGATCTTCGCCGATAAGAACATGGGCTATTTCCTTGGCGTGTTCGTATTGACCTGGCCCGCCCGCGCGCTTGGAATAGCTAAAGCCAATGCCGCTGTGTCCATCTTTGGTCTCGATCTCCGCAAACAGGAACGCCACCTCGGTAAGGGGCTTCTGCCGCCCGGTTAAAACCTTGGCGTCGCTGATCGGCGTCTTCAGCGGCAAGAAGATCGACGAAAGCCTGATCCAGGCAATGCTGTCGGCATTCATCACATTTGGGGATAGGTTCGTTGGTGCCTGTTGCGCGTTCATGTCTCCACCCTATTTTAGCCTTCACCCTCCACAGAGTGCGTTTCTCTTGACCAATATCCGCCCGATCGATTTAAGTCCAAATCGAATATTGACGGATATCGATACAGGAATTGAATTGATGCTGGATATGGGACAGGTCAGATCCTTCGTTATGGTGGCATCCGAACTGAATTTCAGCCAAGCGGCACGGCGTCTGAACATCACCCAGCCGCCCCTTAGCCGTCAGATCAGACTGCTCGAACAAGAGCTGGATGTTGCACTTTTTGAGCGGACCAGTCGACGTGTCACGCTCACGGCTGCGGGGCATGCCTTTCTCGTTGAAGCTCAAAAACTTCTAGCTCAGGGTGATGCAGCGAAGACAGCTGCTCGCCGTGCCTCCCGCGGCAGCGCAGGCTCGATCCGTATCGCCTTCGTCGGAGCCGCGACCTACGGCTTCCTGCCAAACTTCATCAGCGCAGCGCGAGCACTTGCGCCCCGTATCGAGCTCGAACTGGTGCAGATGGAAACTGCGGAACAGCTGCAGGCGATCAATCAGGGGGATATCGACATGGGCCTATCGCGCCCGCTTTCCGGCGCACATCATCTGGAAAGTCTCAGCGTTGTGCGTGAACTCATGATGTTAGCCATACCAAGAGCGCACCCGCTTGCGGCGAGGCGCAGGCCTGGACTGGACGACTTGAACAACATGCCGATAATTATGTTCTCACCTCAAGCGCGCTATTTGCACGATAAGGTCACCGCATTGATGGCAGAACATGGCATCATGCCTCGCATCGTCCAGAGCATCACCCATTCTCAGGCCATCCTGTCTCTGGTCAGCGCCGGTATAGGCCTCGCGATCGTGCCTGCGGCAACCCGCAACGCCTGTTTTGACAATGTCGTATTCCGCCCGCTCGACCTCAGGCAGCAATGCGTTGCAGAGCTGCATGCCATCTGGAGCCCTGAGAATACCAATCCGGCCTTACCCGAGATCCGCGACGTTATCGCAGGCTCTGCAGTCAGCGACCTCTCCGCCTGAACCGACGCCCTTGTCAGGCCGTAATTGATCTCACTGGACTGCCAGCAACCACGTCATGATGATATGAGGGTCAATTAAGAAGCATCCATGCTGGCGCCGAGAGATGAATTGGGTTGGTCCGGCCAAACCGGGACTTCTGGCGGGGTGGTTGGAACTGAGCACGAATGCGAACGCAGTCTGTGGCGACGTTGCGCTTTGTCAAAAAGACTGGAGGCTTTGGAAAGGTCAGCTCGCATTACGAACGCCCAACGCGTATAATGGCGATTACATCGTGAGCCGACGGAGACCTATGAGAGCAGTGCTTAAAGAGCGGCCCTGGCCCACAGCAGCGCACAACCGGTGCGTTACAACGCAGAAGTCGAGGCTTCCTCAAGTGTGAGACGGCATTCGTTCTCCAGCTTTGGGGAGTTCTCCCGGCGGGCTGGACGTGCCGTCTCTCCTTCTGCGGGAAACGCGAAAACAAAACTACCTGAAAAGGGACGTCGTTCTGTTCAGGTCGGCGCGGACCGGCGGGCAGGAGGCGCCGCCGATGTCTGCTGCCGGAAAGCCGGGCGGTCATCAGAAAGGCGTTGTCAACGGTGAGGCGAATGGTGCCATTTCCAGCACGCGGCGGGCCCGCGATTGCGGGCCTCTGAGCGGGTATCAAGCGGCGTTGCGTTTTCTTGCCTGGGGTGGTTGGCGGTCTGCAGACATGGCGGTTCCCATTTCGAACCTATTGAGAAGCTCCAAAAGCTGGACGCTCTCCTCGGCCAGGCCGGCACCAGCGGCGTTCATTTCCTCGACCATCGCCGCGTTCTGCTGCGTGACCTGGTCCATGTGGTTGACGGAGGTGTTGATCTCCGACAGGCCCAGAGCCTGTTCCTTGGCGGCGGTAGCAATCGCCTCCATGTGCTGATGGATGGCGTTGACCAAATCTGCGATCTCCTTCAGGCCAGCGCCGGTGTCGCTGACCAAGGTGACGCCCTGGGTGACAGCGGTCTCGGAGTTGCTGATCAGACCCTTGATCTCCTTGGCGGCCTTGGCAGAGCGCTGGGCAAGCTCGCGAACTTCTTGGGCGACCACTGCAAAGCCTCTGCCGGCATCCCCGGCCCGGGCGGCCTCGACGCCGGCATTCAGCGCCAGAAGGTTGGTCTGGAAGGCAATTTCGTCGATCACGCTGATGATGCTGGTTATCTGGTTGGACGCCGCCTCAATCTTTTTCATCGCATCAATGGCATTGGACACCACCGTGCCGGACGATCCGGCGCGGGTGCTGGCATGATGGACCATTTCGCGCGCTTCGCTGGCGCGGTCCGCGGTCTGGCGGACATTGGTGGTGACTTCTTCCAGGGCAGCGGCCGTCTCTTCCAGCGAGGCGGCCTGCTGTTCGGTGCGCTTGGCAAGCTGGTCGGATGCGGAGGATATCTCACCGCTGCCGCCGCGCACTCTCAGCGCGCTGTGACTAACGCTTTCCAGCGTGGAGCGAAGCTGCTGGACGGAGCTGTTGAAGTCGTGACGCAGGCTTTCGAACTGTGCGGCGAAGACTTCGTCTATCTCGCAGGCAAGGTTACCGGATGCCAACGCTTGGAGACCGCGGGCGAGACCCGACGTTGCCTGTGTCAGGCGCGTTTCCGCTTCCCGCTCGGCGCGTTCCTGGAAGGCGATGCGCTCGATTTCGGCCGTCTTGCGCGACGCTTCGGTTTCGGCTTCCATCGCCTTATTGTGCAAGGCGGCATCCTTGAAGATCTCGACGGCCTTGGCCATCTCGCCGATTTCGTCGCTTCGGTCGGAGCCGGCAATCACCACCGACAGGTCGCCGCCCGCCAGCTTGCGCATGACGGAGGTCAATTGGCCGATTGGATTTGCGATGCGGAAGATCACCATCAGAATGCCGGCGATCGACAGGGCCAAGGTCAGAGCCATAGCGAAGCCGTAGATGACGATGGAGAGTGACGCGGTGGAAACGTTTTCTGCGGTCACCGCGGTCATCTGCTTCAGCGAAGCAACCGCGATATCGGCGAGTGACGCCTGCGCCGGAGCCGCAAGTTTGCGCCATTCGTCGACGGCCATTTCCATAGGCAGGCCGGCTGCAAACGCTTTCAGCGCCGCGGCCTTTCGCTCCGCATAAGCTCCGCCAAAATAAGTGGCTTCGGCAACCTTGTACTGCGTGATGATATCCGCAGGAATTGCAGGGCTGGCGACGATCTGCTTGACCAGGTTCCAGGCAAACAACGTTTTACCGTCCTGCACGGCGATCTCGGTCATCTTGGCGGGGCTCAGGGCTTCCTTGGCGATAATCGCGCCGACCAAGGTCGAATTTGCCGCGCCGCCGTAGGTGCGCATCGACCATCCCAGAGACCGTAGCTGTGTGAACATCGTCAGTTGGGGATTGCGATCATTGATGACAAGTTCGACCGCGCTGGCAGCCTTTTCGAGATCCGCCAACATCTGATCGGCTTGTGTCTGAGCGTTCTTGGCAAGCGCCGGATCCCGTTGTGCGACGGCCAGTTTCAAAGCGGCGTCGATTTGCGGGCGAGTGGAAAGCCACTGCGTATAGCCGTTCATGAGCGGTGCCATGGATTGGTCGAGCGTAGCCAAACCGATTTCATCCGCCAGGATCTTTGCAGAGGCGACGGCGGGATCGACCGCCCTACGGCCCTCCTCCAGGTTTGCAAGGCTCGACTGGACATCAGCGGGTTCCAGCTTAGCCGCCGAGGAAATAGCACCGCGCTCGCCGCGAAGACCTAGAAGCACGTCGAACAGCCGCGCGTCTAGTTGCGAAAGCTTTGAGAGCTCGGTGGAACTGCGGTAGATGGCCACTTCTTGCTGCAACAATTTGCCAACAAGGCCGATAACAGACAAGCTCAAACCTGCGAAGGCGAGAATCAAGATCTGTTTGATGGAGATTCTCATTCGACGGTCCTCAAGACTTTGCAACCTGACCAAGGCGTTCCTGCCGTAGTCACGCGGGGTGAGATTTTCCCCACACTAGCCTCAAGAGACAAAGATTGAATTAATAGACGCTCATAGACAACCTCAACACGATATATGACGATACATGGAGTCATTTACCTGAACGCCAGTCGCCTTGAACGAAATCGAGCGAGAACCTCCAGACGGACCCAACCTTAAACTGGCGAATTCCTGCGGGATTTTTGGTGTCCAGGCCCGTACGTTCGGAACATCCCAAAATGGGTGACGCGCCCTTCCTCATGCAAGTTGCGAGGTTTCTAACAATCATGCGGCTCGCACCTCATGATTGTTTGATTAGTACCAGCGATGGCATATCGCACATGTCATATTCACGGATAGGCTGTAGACCCATCCGGTTTGTTGGTGATTTTGCGTTGCCAATGAATGTAGTCGTCCGTCAGCAAAGCTTTTTCGTCGATCTCGATCCCCCAGCCTGGACGGTCGGGCCGCAACTCCATGTGTCCATCGACCGGCATATATGGATCAAGCGCCCACGGCGCGTGGACATGCGGCTTGAACTCAAGGATCTGGAAATTAGGTTGGGCTGCACAGAAATGAATATTGACTGCGGTTGCCAGCGGACCCATCGGATTGTGCGGTGCGACGGTGACATAATGCGCTTCAGCAAGTGTCGCGATTCGTCGCATTTCGCAAACGCCTCCCACGACGCAGATGTCTGGTTGGATGATATCGGCACCCTGTGCCGACAGCAGCGACAGGAATTCGAAGCGGTTGTAGAGAGACTCACCTGTGGCCAGCGGCACGTTGACCTTCGACTTCAATTCTCGCCATGCCGGAATGTGCTCCGGGCGAATAGGCTCCTCGTAGAAAAGTGGGTCGTTCGGGGCGATCGCCGCGGCAAGCTGAACGGCTTTGTAAGGTTCAAAGATCTTGGCATGCGCGTCGAAGGCAAATTCGAAATGCGCGGGGGTGATCTCGCGGATCCTGCCAAACCAGTCGCCGGTCTCCTTGACCAATTCACCCCACCTGCCCGTATGCAGATCACGGCGATACGGGCTGAGTTTGAACGCCGTGTAACCGTAATCTTCATTGAGCTTCAGCGTCTGATCGAGCGCGTGTTCTGCATCCGGCGCAGTATAGACGCCACAGTAGACGCGTACGCGGTCACGGACGCTGCCACCCAACAACATGTATACCGGCAGACCCGCAGCCTTGCCAGCGATGTCCCACAACGCATGGTCGATCGCGGAAATCGCGGCAAGGCCCAGAGCTCCGGGAGGAAACCGGCATTGTTGATTGAGCTTGAGGACGAGATATTCGACCCGGCGCGGATCTTCGCCTTCGATCTGGTGAAACAGGTAGTCGAGAAGCGGCGGCAGCGACCAGTCAGGGCCGTGATTGTAACATTCGCCCCAGCCGCTGATGCCCTCGCTCGTCTCGATCTTGAGAAGCAGTCGCGGACGCTCGTCTACGCGCTGCATGTAAGTCTTGATGCCAGTGATATGCACTAATAATTCTCCCTCAAGCACCTTTTGCGTCGGAGCGAACGCGGTCCACGACTTCGCGCAGGATCTCACGCTCAGCGGCGTTCAGTTCGACCACGCCTGGTACGCGCACAGGGCCGACGTCTGTCCCGAGCATGCCGAGCGCCTCCTTGACGACGGTGACGTTGGCACCATTATTGTATTTCGTGCGCAACGCCTCGAACTGAGCAATTCCATCGATCAGGCCGCGCGCCGCCGCATAATCTCCTGACTCGAGCGCCGTATGGATAGCGTGCGAGCGCCCGGGAAAAACGTTGACGAGACCCGAGGTGAACCCGCGTGCGCCCATCGCGTAAAATGCCGGTGCCCAACCTTCCGCAAGTCCGCAAACCCAGATCGCCGGTGCGTCATGGGTCGCGCGGATGACTTCGGCCAGTAGCATGAGATTGGGCGAGGCGAATTTGATACCGGCAATATTGGGGTGTAGCGCTAGTTTGCGGAAATCGTCTACGGAGAAGCCGTCGCTGCGCACATAGGCGATGACTGGAACCGTGCAAGATTCCGCCAGCTCGAGAAAATAGGCAGCCTGATAAGCTGGTCCGGCAAAGGGATCCATGGGATGATGCCCCATGATCGCATCGGCACCTGCGGCAATGGCGTCGCGTGCCAGCGCCTTTGCATCGGTCAGCGAACGACCGACGGCCGCACTGACAAGAGCCTTGCCGTCAGCAGCCCTGATCGTCGTCTGGTGCACGAGGCGGATCTCGTCCATCGTAAGCGTAAAAAACTCACCGGTATTGCCGGCCGCCATAAGGTTGTGGACCTTGGCCGCGGCAAGCCCCTTGATAAGCTTCTCAAGCTTCTGCACATCAACCGAGCCGTCGCTCGCGTATGGTGTCACGGGAACGCCTGAGATCCCGGAAAGAGCCATTCTTACGGCCTGTAGTTTGTCAGTCACGCTCACTCTCCTTCTGCTTTCCAAATACGATGGACTGGTAGGTTTCGCCCGAACGTACGACATGATCGCGCATTAAGCGCTCCGCCCTGTCCGCATCCCCGGCGACGATTGCGTCGGTGATGGCGACATGCTCCTCGAGCGCCTTCTGGCGCTCCGACGGATCGAGGTGAATGACGCGACGGATGCTCGCATCATAAAATTGCTGACGTTCGATCAGCTTTGATAGATAGCTGCACCGCGAACTCCTATGGATAAGATCGTGGAAGGTCTCGTTGAGCGCGATCAGACCGTCGGCGTCGCCCGATGTCGTTGCCTCTCGCATCAGATTGGCGGTCGCCACGAGTTCGATCCCCCCCTTCTTGTCGATCCGCTTTGCAGCCAGATGGGCAATCATCGATTCCAGCGCAGCGCGCGCGAGGATCATTTCCTCTGCCCAACTGCTTGCAAACCGAATAATCACGCCGCGCCGTGGCAGGGCTTCAACCAACCCTTCGGTCTCCAACTGCCGAAGGGCTTCCTTGATGGGTGTCGTACTGACTCCGAACTGTTCAGCAAGGCTTCGCTCGTTGACTTTTTCGCCAGTTGCAAAACGCCCGGAAATTATGGCTGCACGCATCATCCGATGGACGTGATCCCGCACGGTCACATTGAAGCTGGCGTCGATCTTTTCAAATCCCGCGCCACCGGCGGGTGTGTCCGAGCGATTAATCATTTTCCAAAATCCGTTGACGTGCCGAGGTTAATATGAGATCTGGTATATCAGATTTGACGACCTTGTCGATAACAAATTTCGAAAAACGGGGTTGAGGAGCCTTGGGAGAAAACCATGTTGAAACGTAATTTTGTTGCGATCGTAAGCTCTGCGATGATCGCATCCAGCGGTATGCCCGCATTTGCCAAAACCCCACCGGATCAACTTGTCATCGCTATCATGATGACGACGATGCGCGGTCTTGATCCGCATGAAATCAACCAGCTCGAGGCTGCCGAGGTCGTCGCCAATCTCTACGATCGGCTTATCGAGCTGCCGGTCGATAACATTACAGTACCAAAGCCGTCGCTCGCCGAGAGCTGGACGGTGTCTGAAGATGGGAAGACATTCACCTTCAAGATCCGGCAGGGAGTGCGGTTCCACTCCGGCAATCCGCTGACCGCGAAAGATGTTGAGTGGTCTCTGCACCGGCTAGTGAAACTGGGGCTCGCACCGTCGACCGACCTTCGCCAATGGGGGTTTTCGGCAAAAAACGTCGACGCTCTGATCCGTGCGACGGATGGCCAAACGCTCGTGCTGCAGACACCGGAGGTCTGGAACCCCAACCTCATTCTCTATTCTCTGGCCAGTTTCTCAACCTCGATCGTCGATAGTGCCTTTCTGGCAAGCAGGGAAAAAAACGGTGACTGGGCGCGCAACTACCTCCAGACCCAGGACGCGGGCTCAGGCCCGTATTCCCTGACCACTTGGCGCTCCAATCAGCTTCTGATCGCCGATGCATTTAAGGACTACTGGAAAGGCATGCCTGCCATGCGGCGGGTGTTCATGAGCCATATCCCTGAATCCTCAGCCCAGCGGCTTCAGATCGATGCGGGTGACGTCGACGTCGCGACAAGATTGTCCTCGACAGACCTTTCAGGGCTTGAGGCCGATGGCAAGGTGTCGGTCCAGAAGGTACCCGGATTCGGCTTTTACTATCTGGCTTTGAACCAGAAGGACGAGATCCTTTCCAACCCGAAGGTCCGCGAGGCTTTTCGCTATCTCATCGATTATGACGGCCTCAGCAGCACCGTCATGAAATACTACGGTACCAAGCAGCAATCGATCATCCCGGCTGGCCTGCCGGGCGCAAGGAGTGACAATCCTTACAAACTGGACATCGACAAGGCAAAACAACTACTCACCGAAGCGGGCTATCCCAACGGCTTTTCAAAAGTCTATTTCGCCCAACCCGGAACGCCGGAATCCGAAGTCGGAATATCGCTTCAGAACAATGCCGCCAAGGCTGGGATCAAACTCGATCTGCAGATCGGTGACCAGATCGGAAAATTCAGGTCACGCAAATTCGAGTTGTTTTCATCACGCACTGGCGATCGTCTTCCCGACCCGCATGCGGTTCTTCAATCTTATGCCACGAATGCCGACAATTCAGATGCGGCGAAACTCGCCGGGCTCGTCGCGTGGCGCACCGCCTGGGACGTCCCAAAAGACATACAGGACATGGTAATTGCGGCTGCCCACGAGATCGATCCGGAAAAGCGCAAAGAATTGTATGTACGGATTAACGACGCCTATCTGCGCGCCTCACCAGCTCTTGTCACGTCATTCCAACGTACCGATCCCAAAGCCGTCCGCACGGAAGTGAAAGGTTACGTCGGACATCCGACATGGCTGACACGCTGGGACACCGTTTCCAAAAGCGAATGATTTGCGAACCAAGGACAGTGCAATGAGTATTTCACAGACCACATCTACTCCAGTTCCGAGCCATTCGCTTTTCAAGGCAGCACGCAAAGTCGCCACTTCGGCGATCGTGATCTTGACGACATTGCTCGGTCTGCTCGTCATTACCTTCGTCGTCGGACGCATGGTGCCTGCCGATCCCGTGATCGCTGCCATTGGCGATCAAGCGGACCAAGCGACATATGACCGCGTCTACAAGGAAATGGGCCTTGACCGACCGATATACGTGCAGTTCGCGAACTATCTCGGCAATGCCGTACAGCTCGATTTTGGTCAGTCGAATATCACCAAGCAGCCCGTGGTTAACGATCTTGCCCGAGTGTTTCCCGCCACGCTAGAACTGGCGACACTTGCGACATTGATCGGCGCGGGTCTTGGTGTTCCGCTCGGCGTGATCGCTGCGGTCCGCAAGGGAACATGGGTCGACCATGTTGCCCGCGTCGTGGGACTGCTCGGATATTCGACGCCCATCTTCTGGCTCGGCACGATTGTCATCCTGCTGTTTTATGCGCAACTTGGCGTTATCCCGCCCGGTGGCCGGATCTATGTTTATAACGAGGGTATTGTCGAGGCGCGGACGAATTCCGTACTGATCGACAGCCTGTTGGGGGGGCATTGGGATGTGTTCTGGAGCGCGCTGCACCACCTCATCGCACCGGCCCTGATCCTTGGTTACGCGGCGATGGCCTATCTCAGCCGCATGACACGCAGCTTCATGCTGGAACAGCTTCATCAGGAATATATCCTCACGGCCCGCGCCAAGGGTCTTGGCAAACGACCGATTATCTGGCGGCACGCCTTCCGCAACATCCGTGTGCAGCTTCTGACCGTCGTCGCACTCGCCTATTGCGGCTTGCTCGACGGAACCGTGCTGATCGAGACCGTGTTCGCATGGCCGGGGCTCGGACAATACCTGACCTCCGCCCTGTTTTTTGCTGACATGAATGCTGTCCTCGGAAGCGTGTTCTTGATCGGGCTGATTTCGATCGCCATCAACTTCCTATCAGACATCGCCTATCGCTTTATTGATCCAAGGACCCGGTGAGACCATGACAAAATCAGGACAGTTCTCAAATCTCCACACCTGGCTGATCAATGAGGAATTCAGCTCCTCGCGCCAGGCCCGCCTACACAACATCTATATCGCCTGGCTTAGCTTGGTTGCCAATCCGCTTGCTCTGGCAGGGTTCGTCGTTATCATCTTCCTAATCATCATGGCATCGCTGGCACCTTTCATGCCGCTTCAGGATCCAATCGCTCAGGACTTCATGAAGGCACTGCAGGCTCCGTCTGCGGCGCACTGGTTCGGCACCGACGAATTTGGGCGCGACGTTTTCGCACGGCTCGTCTATGGCGGTCGTACCACGCTTTACATCGCCATTCTCGTGACCGTGATCGTCGGGCCAATCGGTTTCGCGATCGGTGCGACCGCTGGCTATCTCGGTGGCTGGGTGGATGTCGTGCTTATGCGCATTACCGACATCTTCCTCTCTTTCCCAAGTCTCGTTCTCGCACTTGCATTCTCTGCAGCGCTTGGTCCTGGCATTGAGAATGCGGTGATCGCCATCGCTCTGACGGTCTGGCCGCCAATTGCCCGCCTTGCCCGCGCAGAGACCCTGACGTTTCGCCATGCGGACTTCGTTGTTGCGGCGGAATTGCAGGGCGCCAGCATGGCCCGCATCCTGCTGCGTCACATCGTGCCACTCTGTGCACCGTCAGTTATTGTGCGCCTGACCCTCAACATGTCGAGCATCATCCTCACCGCCGCCGGCCTCGGCTTCCTGGGGCTCGGCGCGCAGCCGCCGCTACCGGAATGGGGCTCGATGGCCGCTTCCGGTCGCCAGTATCTGCTGGATGCCTGGTGGCTGACGACTGTTCCGGGGATTGCCATCCTCGTTGTTAGCCTCGCCTTCAATCTGCTCGGCGACGGGCTGCGTGACATCATGGATCCCCGCAATGCATAAACTCACAGAAACTATCCTGACTGTCGAGAAGATGTCGGTCGAATTTCCATCGCTTTCAGGTTCAGTCAGAGCTGTCCAGGACGTCTCCTTCACGGTCGGTCGCGAGAAAATCGGCATTATTGGCGAATCCGGATCTGGCAAGAGCACGACAGGCCGCGCCATAATGCGACTGCAACCACCGAATGCCTCGGTCAAGGCGGATCGCCTCCAGTTTGAGGACATCGACTTACTTCGCGCCACCGAAGACGAGATGCTGTCGATCCGCGGTCGCCGCATCGCGATGATCCTTCAGGATCCGAAATATTCGCTCAATCCGGTCATGAGCATCGGCGAGCAGATATCCGAAACGGTCATCCTGCACGAGGGAGCCTCGAAAAAGGAAGCCCGCGAACGTACACTTTCCATGCTGGAACGTGTTCAGATCCGTGATCCGCAGCGTGTCTTTGATCTCTTTCCGCATGAAGTCTCTGGCGGCATGGGACAGCGCATCATGATCTCCATGATGCTGATCGCCTCCCCTTCCCTGATCATCGCCGACGAACCGACCTCGGCGTTGGACGTCACGGTTCGCCAGCAGGTGCTATCGATCCTCGATGATCTCGTAACGGAAAGAAACATAGGTCTGATTTTCATCTCGCATGACCTCAATCTTGTCCGAAGTTTCTGCGATAGGGTGATCATCATGTATGCGGGCCGTATCGTGGAAACGATCGCCGCCGCCGATTTGGATCAGGCCAAGCACCCTTACACCCGTGGCCTTCTCAACGCATTGCCGAGCCTCGATCATCCACGTGACAGGCTGGAAGTGCTGCGTCGCGATCCCGCCTGGCTGGAGAACTGATATGCCCATGATCAAAATTGACCAACTCGCCGTATCATATGGCAGCGGCGACACCCTCATCAAAGTGGTGAAGGACGTTTCGTTCGAGGTCGCAAAAGGTGAGACTTTCGGACTTGTTGGCGAGAGCGGCTGCGGTAAATCCACCGTGCTCGGTGCGATCGCGGGTCGCAACAAACAGTGGACGGGTATCATAGAGATCGATGGAGAGACGATTACCCAAAAGCGAACCCACGGACAGCTTGCCAAGCAGCAACTGGTTTTCCAGGATCCGTTTGGTTCGATCCACCCGCGGCACACGATTGGTCGCACCTTGCTCGAGCCACTGGAAATCCACGGCAAGGACCGACGTCAAGACCGCATCGAAAAGGTCCTGACAGATGTCGGCCTGCCGCTCAGTTTCCGCTACCGATATCCGCACCAGTTGTCGGGAGGACAACGTCAACGCGTCGCGATTGCCCGCGCATTGATCCTCGAACCGAGTATCCTGCTTCTCGACGAGCCGACTTCCGCGCTCGACGTCTCGATACAGGCGGAAATCCTCAACTTGCTCAAGGATCTGAGGGAGCGTGAAAACCTCACCTATATCCTCGTCAGCCACGACCTCGCGGTCGTTGCCCATCTGTGCGACCGGGTTGCAGTGATGCAAAGCGGCGGCTTCGTCGAGATTGCCACAAGGCAGCAGTTGCTCGAAAATACGGTGCAGCATCCTTACACCCGCACGCTGATGGATGGCAGTCGCGGCTATGTAGCTCGATCCAGACAGCGAGAGGCGACTGCCGGTTTGACCGCAGGCTCCGCGGACATGAATGACGCTACCGTCTGATCGTCGCCCAGAATACAAAATGGCGCCGGGCTCAATCTGTGCAGACATGGAAAGGCTGATCTGGAAAGAGGTCAGCTGGTTTTAAACAGGCGCTACATGCGTCAATGGCGATTAGAGTGAGACTATGATCCAGAACCCTATCTTGCCCGGTTTCCACCCGGATCCCTCGATTTGCCGGGTTGGGAACGACTACTACATAGCCGTCTCGACATTCGAATGGTATCCAGGCGTCCAGATCTATCATTCAACCGATCTTCGCGACTGGCGACTGGTGAAGAGGCCGCTCGACCGAGCCGAGCAACTGGATCTCCGCGGGGCGCCGGATTCTTGTGGCGTCTGGGCGCCGTGCCTCACCCACGCAGATGGTCGCTTCTGGTTGATCTACACAGACGTCAAGCGCAAGAGTGGTTCATTCAAGGACTGCCATAATTACCTGGTAACGTCGGAAACCATCGACGGTCCATGGTCGTCGCCTACCTATCTGAATTCCTCCGGCTTCGACCCCTCGCTGTTCCATGACGAAGATGGCCGCAAATGGCTGTTGAACCTCACCTGGGACTACCGGGCCCGGCCCTCGAAGTTCGGCGGCATATTACTGCAGGAGTACGACCATGAGCAGGGTCGACTGATCGGTCCGATCAGCAATATTTTCGCCGGCTCGCCACATGGTCTCGCGGAAGGCCCTCACCTTTACAGGCGTGATGGGCGGTATCATCTTCTGGTCGCCGAAGGCGGCACCGGTATGCGACATGCCGTGACAATGGCGCGCTCAGGTGAGATTGCGGGTCCATACGAGCTTCACCCGGACACCCATGTCGTCACCAGCCGGTTCCACCCCGATGCCAACCTCCAGCGGGCCGGTCATGGCGATCTGGTGGAAACGCCGGATGGCGCCACCTATCTCGTTCATCTTTGCAGTCGACCGCTTCCAGGTATAGGCCGTTCGGTGTTGGGGCGCGAGACCGCGATACAGAAATGCATATGGGGCGACGATGGCTGGTTACGGCTGCAAGGCGAACCCTTCGCTCCGCAGGATACGGTTTTGATGTCCAGCAACCCGCAGCAGAAGTCTTTGTCCGAGAGTGAACGTTATACGTTTGATGTGCACACCGGCCTTCCGGACGCATTCCAATGGCTGCGGACACCCAATCCGAACCGACTGTTTTCGCTCACGGCGCGACCAGGCTATTTGCGGCTGTTCGGGCGTGAATCTGTCGGCTCTTGGTACGAGCAGTCACTTGTCGCACGGCGCCAGACGCATTTTGACTTCGATGCCGAAACCGAAGTTTACGCTGATCCACAGAGCTATCATCAGATGGCAGGACTGATTGCCTACTACAACAGCTTTGCCTACCATTATCTGTGCCTAACTCATGACGAAAACGTCGGACGTTCACTTCAGATCCTATATTGCAATGGTGCTTGGCCTGTAGGCAAAACGACACTCGCTCTAGATGATGCTGTTGCTGTACCGCCCGGGGCCGTCAAAATGAGGATCGAAGTCCGGGGAGCCCTGGCGCGCTTCTTTTATTGGAAAAACGATGCCTGGATACGGATCGGACCGCTGCTGGACCATTCCGCTCTTTCTGATGAAGGAGGAGAAGGTGAACATGCCAATTTCACCGGTGCATTCGTAGGAATGGCGGCCAATGACACCAGTGGACAAGCTATGTGCTCAGATTTTTCATATTTTACATATGCTTCTGGCTGTTACACGCCTTGATGAGACTAGGCCGACGGACGCTGCGATGTCGTGCGCGTCTATTGACAAATCACCTCGCGCCGAAACTGTGTTGAGCATGTAGGTAATCGTTTCGGAACACGCTTTCACCTCAGAAACCGTGCGAAAACCTTCAATTCTCTTTTTTATCCGAGGCGGACTTGCCTCGCGATGCGGTCTCGGCATATCGCTCGTCACCTCAGCCGGACATGGAATGAACGCATCTTTGAGGATTGGACAAACTAGCTCAATCGGCACAGGGTGGTTTGAGAGTTTGCGCGCCGTCGCGGTTTTTATGGGGAACGAACAATCTCGACCCAATTTGCGCCCTTGCCAACCCGGTATCGCCCAACGTTTTTCAGAGATCCGTTTTTCTGGTCAATGCCATAAACGGAAAGCTGTTCCGACTTCTCACCGGATGCAATCAGGAACCGACCTGTCGGATCAATGCGAAAGCCGCGCGGCTGCTTTTCGGTTTCGATGGAGCCCACACGCGTCAGTGTGCCGGTCTTCAGAGACACGGTGAAGATCGCAATCGTGCTTGTGGAGCGCTCCGACGCATAGAGAAACCGTCCATCCGGCGTGATACCGATATCAGCAGCCCAGATCTTTGCTGGCGGCGCGACAGCGGCAGCGGCGGGCGCCGTTACTGGTTTTGACGGCGCATTGAATGCAGGCGGCACCGGAGGTGCGACGCCCTTTTCGAGACCGGCATCCGGCGGGAGAATTGCCACGACGTCTTTTTCTGTGAGTGTCCCGTTTGCTTCGAGTGCGTAGTGGATGACTTCACCGCTGAGTTCGGTGATGACATAGACCGACTTGTTGTCGGGTGAAACGATGATGTGACGTGGACCCTGCCCAGCCCCTGTTGCGACACTCGCGGGAGAATTGGGCTCTAACAAACCAGTTTTGGCATTAAAAATATATTGTAGGACCACATCGGAACCGAGGTTGGAAACGAACACGTACTTTCCGGTTTTGTCACTGACGATCGAGTGGGCATTTCGGCCTGTCAGGATGACTTGCGTGGCACCGTCCTTAACGAGGCCATCAGCGTCCACCGGCAAGGATGCTATCTTGTTGCCGCTATAGGACGTGAAGAACAAAAGACGACCTAATTTTTCAACCGACACATAGGGCATACTATCGGGAAGCGCGGCCGTAGCTTTTTCTGTCAAGCCACCCGTTTTGGGGTCGATTTCGTACGAAAGCACACGGTAAGGCTGCGAACGAACAACCGCGTAAAGATGCTTGCCGTCGGGACTTACGGTCATTGGCATAACAGAGGCACCGGCTTCGACATTCCCCTCTGGCGTCAAGGCACCTGTTTCCTCGTTCATGCTGTAGGTATTGATCTGACCATCGGTTGCGGCAGACACGTAAACCATTGTTTTCGCCAACGATGTCGACGTCGTCGTAAACATAGCACCTGCGAAAGTCAGGCAGGCTGCAGCTATCAGCATAACTTTTTGCATTTGCATCATCCTCCACTTTTCGAATGCTCCACCGACGACGAAATTACCGCCGGGATAACAGACGACTGGTGCATCCAGTTCGCGCACCAGATCGATAACGTCCTGCCGCATGCCGTTACCCTTTGCGGTCGGATGCACGGGCTCATAGATGCCCGTGTAGACGGCGCGACCCAGATGTTCAATGAACGACCCATAAATGCGGCCATGGACGGTGCCAATCGCATAGGCGTTATGCACTGTTCCTGTCGCGCGCATGCTTTGCTCCGTACTTCGGATGGGCTGTGACGAAGCTGGAGTGTCTCGTCTCTATTGGGGCCCGTCCTTCAGCATGTTCTGGAATGCGTGGTAACTCTCCTTGGGCAACCGATCCAAGGTCGCGGGGTCCATGCCTACAATACCGAATTTGGGCTCATAGCCTTCAGCCCATTCAAAATTGTCGATCAGGGTCCATGCGATATGGCCACGTACGTCTGCACCTTGAGCCTGCGCATCGCGGATGGCGCCAAAATGCTTGTCGAAGAAGGCAATACGTTTGCTCTCGTTTGTTTCCGACATGCCGTTTTCGGTCACATAGATCGGCAGACCCGGATAATCCTTGGAGGCGCGCACAAGAAACTCGGTGAGCGCCTGCGGGTAAACTTCCCAACCCACATTGCTCTTTTCGAGGTCGCCACGCGACTGCGTGAATGGGAACACCGGCACGCTATCATCATGCTTGTAGAGCGAGCGCGTGTAATAATTTATGCCGATCCAATCGATTGTCGGGCACATTGCTCTCATGTCGTCTTGCCACTTGGCAGGAAGATAGGGCTCAAGAATATTCGTAACACGTTCGGGGTAGGTCCCCTTCACAGCACCATCAAGGAAGAAGCGATTGAAAATGTCGTCTCCCAAAGCAGCTGCTTCGATGTCTTGAGGGCTTTGGCTGAAGGGCTCGGCCTTCTCCATATTGACGACGATTCCTAGCTTGTCCTTGATGCCCTCTTCACGCATTGCGGTGATGCCAAGGCCGTGAGCGAGCAAAACATGGTGCATCGCTCTGGCGGTCGCCCGCACGTCGCGATAGCCTGGCGCATGAATGCCAAGAAAATGGCTTAAAACAGTGATGCACCACGGCTCATTGAACGTCGCGATACTCTCCAGCCTGTCGCCGAAATGGCGGCTGACCTGCGCGGCATAGTCGGCAAAAGCCTTGGTGGTATCGCGGTTCATCCATCCACCACGATCCTGCAATGCGCTGGGTAAATCCCAGTGGTACAGCGTGGCGAAGGGCTTGATGCCACGTTCCAGCATGCCATCGATCAGACGATCATAAAAATCGAACCCGGCGTGGTTGAGCGCACCCGCTCCTTCGGGAATGAGACGAGACCAAGCAAAGGAGAAGCGATAGGCATCAAATCCGCCATCCCGGATTAGATCGAGATCTTCGGCCCAGCGACTATAGTGGTTACAGGCGATTGTTCCGTTATCCGTATTTTTGATATTTCCGGGTGTTGCAGAAAATGTATCCCAGATCGACGAGCCGCGTCCGTCTGTCTGCCCGCCCTCAATCTGATGGGCAGCCATCGCAACGCCAAAAACAAAGTCTGGTCCTAAATCGGCACGTTTGTGTGAGAACATTGCGTCATTCCTGAAGGCCAGGTGCGGCCCGTTATATGTTGATCGTCACGCCCGGGTCACGCCTTACTAAATGCTCCGGGGGTCTCTTCCCGCACAGGAATATGTGCGGGATTCAGCACAATTTAAGCCCCGTAGGCATCGAGCGCTTGAAGCAGGGCCGCTGTGTAACCATAGCAATAAGCAAATGCGACACCTTGTGGATCACGACCGGAGATGGTGGGTACGTGGTCCGGCATTATCATGTATTTGTAACCCACCTCACGATAAACCTTCAGCGACCGGGCCATATCCATGTCGCCTTCATCGGGAAAGGTTTCCATGAACGACAGCTTCTTGCCGCGAATGTTGCGGAAATGAAGATTAAAAATTTTGTTCCGGTTGCCGAACCAGCGAATGACGTCATCGATCTCTTCACGGGGATTATCGAGCATTTCACCGACCGTTCCCTGGCAGAAATTCAGTCCGTGATAGGCGCTTTCTCGCATCGTGACGAATTTCTTCAGCCCATCCACGGTTCCCAGGACTCGGGTTACGCCCTTATAACCCGGTGGCGTGTAGGGATCGTGCGGATGGCAGGCTAGGCGAATGCGGTTCGCTTCCGCGACAGGCACGACCCGCTCAAGGAAATAGTCGATCCGTTCCCAGTTTTCATCTTCCGAAAGAATGCCAGCTTGGCCGGGCGCCGCGTTCTGGTCGGTCTTGTCCCATCGGAAGGAGGCGTTTTTTGAGCCCCCTCTTCCCAACTCATCGGGGGTTCGGGGGATACCGATAAGGTTGAGATTGTATTTGGCTGCAGGAATACCCGCTTCGGAAAGGTTTTCAATAAGTTTGCAGATCGCATCGATCTGGCGATCACGGTCTGGACCGGCCAGCAAAATATCTGGATATGTGGCCGTTTCGATCGGACTTGAAGGCAAAGGAAGCTGGATCATATCCAGCGTAAGACCAAAGCTTTCTACTTTTTCGCGTAAACGTCTAAGATCGTCGAGACCCCAACTGTCCAATGGGCCGTCTGGGTCCGCGCAGATGTTATTAACTCCAAGCTGCGACCAAATCCGATAATCATCATCATCGCGGGCAGCTAGCTGCGTTCCAACATACATGTCATTCCTCCTGATTGGCTTAAAGAGATAATACCTCTTCTGTCCCTTGTCGAGGTTCAAAAAATTTGAGTATGGGAACTTCTCCCATAGGTAGGTCCCGCCTTATTGCTGCAATCAATCACTGGTTTATGCACGGTGTTGATGATCATTCAAGACATGTCGTCTTCTCATTGAAAACGCTCATTATTCGGTAATTGACGAATGTTACCTTGGGTTTATGAAGAGATACTGAATTATCTCTTTGATTGCATCATCTCTTCAGAGAGCCGACGTTTGACGGCTCGCAAAGCGCAAAGAGGATGCCGAATACATGCAAACGCGACTTGCGCGCCGAGCAATATTGAGGTTCACTTCGGTTTAAAGACGGGGCGAATAATCTAAGACATCATACCAGATGTACGGCAAAGCTCACAAAAACAACGCAATCATCGTATGACTTGTCCCGTACCGAAATGGTTTATCTTGGAGGAGAAGCCCCATGAATGTAGTTTGTTCAAATCGTGTTTTTGCAGCAACGTTATTGGCCGCGCTTGCCAGTTCCACTGCGGCCGTTGCAGCAACACCAAACGATCAGTTGGTTATCGGCACCTCACTGGCGCAAGTGCTTTCACTTGACCCCCAGCAAGGCACCGAAGTGAAGACCCAGGAAATATTGGCGAATACCTACGACCGGCTTGTCTTCGCCGATCAAACGGACGGCAACAAAATCAAACCGCAACTTGCGGAAAGCTGGCAGGTTGACGACAAGGGTATCACCTTCAAGCTGAAGGACGCAAAATTCTCGTCGGGCAATCCGGTAACATCCAAGGACGTCCTGTTTTCCATCGTCCGGCTTTTGAAGCTCGATCAATCTGCAGCAACCAACTACAAGACGGCTGGTTATACCGCCGCCAACATTGAAAGCCTTGTCTCCGCTCCCGACGAAAAGACGTTTCGGATCGAGCTGACCGACAAAGTTATTCCTGAAGCGCTCCTGTACCGTCTCGCGATGGGTGTATCATCCGTCGTTGACAGCGTGGAAGTCCAAAAGCACATCACCAACAACGATTATGGCAATGAGTGGCTACGCACCAAGACCGCGGGTTCAGGTCCATACGTCCTGCGTCGCTGGACACCCAATGACATCGTTCTTCTGGAAGCAAATGACGATTATCGCGACGGGAAACCGACCATGCGTCGTATCATCATGCGCCACGTTCCCGAAAGTCAGGCAGCCCGTTTGATGCTTGAGCGCGGCGATATCGATATCGCAAGCGCCTTGACCGCAGCAGATGTCAAAACCTTTGAAACCAACGCAAGCTTTGTCATCGATAAGGTCAAGACGGGTGGCTATTACGTCCTTGCTATGAATGCAGGCACAGAGCCTTTTTCCAAGCCAGAAGTGCGTGAAGCGCTTGCCTACGGCATCGATTACAAAGGCATAGCGGATACGATCCTGGGCTCATACGGCCGCGTCCGCAACGTTCCAGTGCCAGAGGACTGGGCAGGTGCCATTGCAAACCCCGACTGGTCGTTCCAGCCCGAGAAGGCCAAGAAGCTTCTGGCAGATGCCGGATACCCGGATGGCTTCACAGTGACGCTCAAAACCATTTCGCAAACGCCTCGGGTGGATATGGCAACGGCTATTCAGGCCAACCTTGCCGACATCGGCATCAAGGTAAATATCCAACAGGGCAATGGCGCAGACATCGTTGCCGCACACCGCGCGCGCAATTTCGATCTGCTTATTCCTCAAACCGGTTCGTTCATGCCGACTGCACTGGGTTCCCTGGATAACTTTGCGTCTAATCCCAACAACTCCAAAGAAGCCAACAACGCTGGCAACTTTGTCTGGCGCTCTGCCTGGGACATTCCTGAGCTGAATGCACTACGCGAGCAGGCAAACAGCGAACGGGATGACGTCAAGCGCATGGCGCTCGTCAAACAGATTCAAGAAAAGTTCCTTGAACTCAAGCCTGCCGTCTTACCGATGTTCGAACGGTTCGAGCCTATCGTCTTGAGCAACCGATTGAAGGGGTACAGCGGCCATCCATGGTCTTTGACCCGCATTGAAGGCGTTACGAAATCCGACGCTCCATAATCAGGCCATTGCGCACATGAAAGAGTTTACACTCATAGAGCTTGCTAGACGGATTGGGCATCTGCTTTTGAGCCTGTTCGTCTTGCTCGTCGTCACCTTCGTGATCGGTCGCATCTTGCCGACCGATCCGGTCGGTGCGATCGTTGGCGAACTGGCCGATCCCACGGCCTATCAGGCAATGCGGGAGCGGCTGGGCCTGGATCTACCGCTTTATCATCAGTTCTGGTTGTACATGACCTCCCTGTTTCAAGGAGATCTCGGTACAGCGATCCTCACGGGCAACCCTGTCACTGAAGATCTCAAGAATGCGTTTCCAGCAACCTTGGAACTCGCAACTTTGGCGGTTGTCATATCGACGCTGTTGGGCGTCCCGCTAGGTATGACAGCAGCTTTCTTTCGCGATAGCTGGTTCGACAAATTTACGCGGGTCATCTCGCTCGTTGGCCATTCCATTCCAGTTTTCTGGTTCGGCATCGTGGGTTTGGTGATTTTTTATGCAGGTCTTCAATGGGCTGGCAGTCCGGGACGCGTGGATGTCTATCTGGAAGGCCTTGTCGAGCCCAAAACCGGTCTACTTTTGATCGACAGCCTCATGGCTGGCGACACGGAGGTGTTCTGGAATGCAGTTCACCATATCATTCTCCCCGCCTGTATTCTTGCTTATTCGGCGATGGCGTACATCACTCGCATGACGCGCAGCTTCACTCTGGAGCAGTTAAACCAGGACTATGTCGTGGCCGCACGCGCCAAAGGCGCATCGAGTATGCGCATCGTAACGCGCCATCTTCTGCCAAACATCGCCGTGCAGCTCATAACAGTTTTGGCGATTTCCTATGGCGGCTTGCTTGAAGGTGCGGTTGTGACCGAGATCGTGTTTTCATGGCCCGGCATCGGTCAATACATGACCAACGCCTTGATGAACGGCGACATGAATGCCGTTTTGGCAGGCACACTTATCATTGGATTGATCTTCATGATGCTGAATTTCCTTTCCGATCTGGCATATCTTGTTTTCGATCCCCGCACGAGAGAGGCCACGACATGAACACGAGTCAAACACTGGCCGCCCGTCCCCAAGCATCGGGTGCTCTTGGCCGGGCCACTGGCAGCTTCAAGAGCTTTTTCAAAAAGCTGGCAGATGAACCTCTGGGAATGTTCGGTTTTGCCGTCCTGCTCTTGCTGGTCATCGTTGCCATTCTTGCCCCGTGGATTGCGCCTTACAGTGCGACCTCGCAAAATCTTTCGCAGGCGCTGCAACCGCCGAGTTTTGCCCATTGGGCTGGAACGGATGAGTTCGGACGCGATATTCTTTCTCGCCTCATCTTTGGCACTCGCATTACCATCCAAACGGTCCTCGCCGTTTCGCTGATCGTCGGCCCTATTGGCCTGTTGATTGGCATTGTGGCTGGCTTCGTGGGGGGACGAACCGATGCATTCTTGATGAGAGCGACAGACATTGTCCTTAGCTTTCCCTCATTGATCCTCGCACTGGCCTTCGCCGCAGCCCTTGGCGCTGGCCTCAACACCGCCATAATCGCCATTTCCTTGACGGGATGGCCTCCGATTGCGCGATTGGCTCGCGCCGAAACCCTGATTGTACGCAACACAGACTACGTGGCTGCTGCCAGACTTTACGGGGCCTCAGGGACCAGATTACTGCTGCTCTACATCGCACCGATGTGCATTCCCTCTGTTGTCGTACGGCTAACTCTCAGCATGGCGGGCGTCATTCTTACGGCGGCAGCGCTTGGTTTTCTCGGTTTGGGAGCACAACCCCCGGAACCGGAATGGGGCGCGATGATTTCCAACGGACGCAAATTTATGCTCGATAACTGGTGGGTTGCCGTCATGCCGGGCATCGCCATTCTCGTCACCAGCCTTGCGTTCAACCTTGTTGGAGATACGCTTCGCGATATTCTGGATCCACGCCATGCCCGATAATGAAACTATTCTCAAAGTCAGGGATTTGTCAGTCCGTTTCGGGCGGGCGGAAATTCCGGCCGTCCGAAATGTGAGTTTTGATCTCGGCGCAGAGCGGGTCGGCATTGTTGGCGAATCTGGCTCGGGCAAATCTACGCTTGGGCGCGCAATCATGCGGCTTTTGCCGCCCTCTGCCCGAGTAGAGGCAACAACGCTCGATTTCGAAGCTGCGCCACTTCTGAGCCGCAGTGAAAAAGCAATGCGCGGCCTTCGTGGCAACCGCATAGCACTGATTATGCAGGACCCGCGGTACTCCCTCAACCCCGTGCTCAAAGTTGGCAAACAGGTAGCTGAGGCGGCTCTTTTGCACCGGAAAATTGGCAAGAAACGCGCTTTTGAGCTTGCTGCTGAAATGCTTGGAAAAGTCCGTATCGCAGATGTTGAACGTACGATGGAACTCTACCCGCACCAGATTTCCGGTGGCATGGGTCAACGGGTCATGATTGCAATGATGCTGCTGGCCAAGCCGCGTCTTGTCATCGCCGATGAGCCAACATCGGCGTTGGATGTCAGCGTCAGAGGCGATGTCCTGAGGCTTCTCGACGAACTGGTGCGAGAAAACAATTCGGCACTTCTGCTCATCAGCCACGACATTCGCATGGTCGCATCCTTTTGCGAAAGAATACTCGTCATGTATCAGGGACAGGTTATCGAAACGCTGAGCAGCATTGAGGAAGCGAAACATCCCTACACGCGTGGGCTGATTGCCGCCATGCCAGATCCCAAACATCCTGTTTCCCGCTTGCAGGTTCTGGATCGCCAAGCCATCAATGCAGCAGGGAGCCTATCATGATTGAGGTCAAGGACCTGTCGGTGTCTTTCGCTCAGGGCGAAGCTCGCAAGCAAGTTGTTAAATCGGTGTCCTTCTCCGTGAAAAAGGGTGAGACACTGGGAATCGTTGGAGAATCGGGCTGCGGAAAATCCACAGTACTTCGCTCTCTAGCGGGGCTGGACAGGCACTGGCAGGGAACGATCTCCCTTGCGGGGACGCCGGTCGATCGGGAACGTAGCAAGGAACAATTGCTGCTGGCGCAAATGGTGTTTCAGGACCCCTACGGCTCCATCCATCCTCGCCACCGCATAGAAAGAGTGTTGGCAGAACCCATTCGCGCCATGAAAAAGGGCGCTGGCTGGGACAGAGTTGCCGGTGCGTTGGAGCAGGTTGGCCTGCCAACCAGCTTTGCTGATCGCTTCCCGCATCAGCTCTCTGGAGGGCAGCGCCAGCGCGTTGCAATCGCCCGGGCGCTGATGTTGGAGCCAGACATTTTGCTTCTGGATGAGCCGACGTCAGCACTGGACGTTTCGGTACAGGCTGAAGTTCTCAACTTATTGTGCGATTTGAGAGATGAGCGAACATTGACCTATGTGCTCGTCAGCCACGATCTTTCCGTGATCGCCCACATGTGCGACCGCGTGCTGGTTATGAAGGACGGCAGTTTTGTCGATGAACTGACGAAGGAAGACCTGCAACGCGGTGTGACGCATCATCCCTATTCCCAGATGCTCTTTGATGAATCCGTCAATGGGTTGAGCGGGAAATATCCGGTGGCCCAAGGGGCCTCGTGAGTCGTGAGCAGTCACTCCCTTGGCATTTGCGACTGCGCCGAGGCTTCGGGACAGAGCCCGCGTCTCTGAGACTTTTGAAAGAACATCCTGTCACCCCCTCAAATCGACCGATCGTTCGTCAGCGGCGGAGCGCAACAAGAAGGACGAGACAATCAACGAAGCGGTCACCAAACTTGCGTCGACGATCCGCAGCGCCGCACGCGGCGTGACACCAGGTTCCGTGGCGATTATCGCGGCCGACACCAATGGCCTCGCCATCACCAGCTCTATCAGCCCCGGCAGTTTTGACGACGTCCGCCCCCCGACCGGTTTGCGCACCGTCATGGTTCGCGCCAGTGCCAGTCGTTGATGTTCAGCCAAACTCTGCAGCGGCCAAAAAAACATGGGCGATGGCCATCAGTCGCGCTTCCCTGTTGCGGTGGCGACGGCGATCAAAACAAGACAGGTGCTGCGATTGCTGAGAAGGCACCCACAGGCATGCACCGACGACGATCAGAACGATCTCGCCCCATCGCTCAATGAGCCGGCGGCTTCCGAGCTCTTGTTGGGTGGACGGATATCACGGAGCCATGGGCCGATCTCATCCCCGTCAGGTCTTCCTAGCCCTTGACGACTGGCTTGTGAGCGGATTGCTCTACAGCCCATTCCGTCTTCGATGACTTGAGCCGCGCGATAGATACTGAACTCGTCGAAATTGCGCCCGACGATCTGGACCGAAAGCGGCAGGCCGTCAGCACCGAAACCCGCAGGTACACTCATGGCTGGCGAGCCCGTCAGGTTAAAAGCGGCATTGACGGACGGGGTCCCATTCACAAGGGAGTTTTTTGCCACGTCACGGATGAGAGGTGCGACGCCAAGCGCACCGATCACCAAAAGCAGATCGACAGATGAAAAGGCCTCGGCGAGCTCTGTGGTCAGTTCCCCACGCCGGCGGCATGCCTGGAGGTAATCGGTCGCGGTCAGCAAGAAGCCTGGTAAAAAGCGCTCGACCGAATACGCACCATAGAGATGAAGATTGCGCCTGAAATCGTCTTCGTGGACGGCTGCCGCCTCGCTATACATGATGACGCGCTGGGCGGCAAAATAGTGACGCAGAGGTGATAATGATACATCCGTGGTGGTGGCACCAGCGTCTTCAAAAAGTCTGGCAGCCTCTTCGAAAACGGCGACACATTCGTCTGAAAAGGAACTGGGCTCCTCTTCATGGAAACTGCGCAGGAGACCTATCCTCATGCCACACACGCCTAAAGACGTAGCCTCCGTCCAAGGTTGAGACGGAATGTCGACTGAAGACGGGTCACCGGGGTCATGACCTGCAAGAGCCTGGAGTGCTATCGCATTGTCCTCAACGGACCACGTCATTGGGCCGGCTGTCTCCATGGAATAGGCTTGCGGTGTCATTCCCCGGCGGCTCACACGACCATATGTCGGCTTCATCCCCGCAATGCCGCAATAGGCTGACGGCGTCCTTATCGATCCGCCCGTGTCCGTTCCGATCGCAAGCGGGACCGTTCCCGCAGCGACGGCTGCCGCCGACCCACTTGATGAGCCCCCGGTGAAGCGATCGAGAGCCCACGGATTGCGTGCTGGCCCAAAGGGCAGGCTGAAATCCGGCCCACCCATGGCGAACTCCTGTGTTTCGGTCTTACCCAGCAAAATAGCGCCAGCCGCGCGAAGCCTTGCGACGACTGAGGCGTCTGAGGTTGCGACGTCACCCAGTGTGAGGCGAGAATTGTTGGTGGTCGGAAGGCCCGAGACATCAATGATGTCTTTCACCGAGTACGGAATGCCATGCAGAGGTCCTTTGTACTGGCCTTCCATGATTTCAGCCTCAGCCTTGCGGGCTGCAACGCGTGCGAGATCCTCCTCGATCGTCAGGAAACAATGGAGTGTGGAATTGAGTGCCGTAGCACGTGCAAGAAAGTGATCAACCACCTCGACGGGTGAGATTTGTTTTCGAGCAATCATTCGTGCGGTTTCAGCTATCCCAAGTTCCCAGAGCTCCGACATCTGTCACACCTCGTCCGTCGAAGGTCGATCGTCCGTGGTGCAGGGCCTTGGAATTGCTGGTCCATCGACACGAAACACGTGGGGAGATTCCACCCGGCGATCACGCGGTATTCGCACCCAATCAGTCAGGACCCGGAGATTTGCGTATGATGCGCGGGCAGCTTCAAATTGGTCGTCGTCAAGTTTCAGCCCTGCCCGTTCGATCAACACCGAAAATTCGTCACGGCCAAGCATGTCCTATCCACTCCCGCGTTTCTTCAGGCATCGCTATCAGGTTCATAACCATTTCGCTCATCAGAACCGTCGGTCATCAGTAAAATGGCTTTCTCGAACCGCCGATACCTGGCGAAATTGACAGGATGACAACAGGTCGGGAGGTCAGGCCGGAATGCGAACGATCGCGTCATCTCCGCTCACATAGGTCTCGTCCCTTATCGAATGAGCCCCATCAGAACTGTCTTAAGTTTGGCCCGCATAGGTACGGGACAACACGCCGCATCACCTCGTGATCGCCAGCATGAACCACGGCCAATCCCGCTCTCTGTCGATGGCTTCCTGGCCCAGATCCGGATCTTCCACGATCAACCCGTGAAGGGTCCGCAGCCACGCTGCGGCCTCTTGGCTTTGCCTGCGAGGTGATCGCGCCCGTCTCAGGGCCTTTTCGGAACCATCGAGCGGGAATTGGCCCGCTCCCCAACTGGAGCCGATCACGATGTCGCACGATCTTTCTCTCGCACAGTCCCACGCCTTCCAACTCTCCCGTGACCTGATGGTCCCGGTCACCGCCTTTGCAGTCGACGGCGAATACGGCGTCCTACCCTCCGACGAGATCGACGACGGCGACGACCTCGAAATCGTGCACGAGTTTTTTCCCTGGGCGGCTCATTGAGCCGCCTTTTGCCGTTCCGGCTGCCGCTTGCGAGCGAGCGGTGGCAAGGGAAGCGACGCCGGGGCTGGCGAATCCCTTGCAGGATTCACCAATTGCCAACCCCGCCCTTGCCGCCTTTGCTCTTCGCGCCGGACGTGAAGGGGGCCGCGAAGAACGCGGAAAGGAAATTAACAAGGGACGATCGCCAGGCGATCGAAAAGATGATGAAGCGAAGCGATATTGAGGAAATTCGCGAACGGGTCGGGTGCGGAGCCGTTCTGGAGACATCGGGCTTCGCGATCGACGTGAAGGAAAGCACCTGCCGGGCTTTGAAATACCGCCGCGGCGGTGAGATCGTTATCGTCACCCATGGTGGCCAGGGTTGGTTCGATCCGCTAGGCGATGACAAGGGCGACGTGTTCTCACTTGTTGCACGCCTCGACGGAGGCGGCTTTCTGGAGGCGGTGGACCGTGTAGCCGGTCTCATCGGCTTTCAGTCGGCAGAACCGGCGTGGATTGCGGCAGCGCCAACAAAACCAGCGATTGCGACGATCCATGATCGATGGATATCGCGTCGCAAGCCTCGGCCGTCATCTGAAGCCTGGCGCTACCTGCGGTTTACGCGCTTCGTACCGGGACGGATTCTGAAGAGTGCCATCAAACAGGGTGTACTTCGTGAAGGCCCTTACGGAAGCATGTGGGCTGGCCATGTTGACGAGGACGGTAACATCTGTGGCTGGGAAGAACGCGGCCCGGACTGGCGGGGCTTTGCGACGGGCGGCGCGAAGGTGCTGTTCCGGCTCGGCCCATCCGGAGCCCATCGGCTTTGTGTGACGGAAGCTGCGATCGATGCAATGAGCCTCGCAGCAATCGAGGGGATGCGAGAAGACACCCTCTATCTCAGCACCGGCGGCGGGTGGTCGCCGAACACTGCCGCAGCGTTACGACAACTGGCTCGGCACCCGGATGTGCAACTTGTTGCGGCGACCGACGCCAATCGCCAGGGCGAGGCCTTTGCATATCGCCTTCGTCAAGTGGCCGATCAGGCTGGATGCGATTGCTTGCGTCTGCGACCGTCGACGGACGACTGGAACGAGGTCCTGAAATGTCAGGAAAGGGAGAAGCACGAAAAGGAAGGAGAAATAAACGGCCTGCCACATTCGCGCCTCCCGCGTCAAGGGAGGCTTCGCCCGGCTGCGCCGGCCCTTGACCCTGGCGGACACGATGCCGGCGGCCCGGGAGAGGTCATGGAGGATTGAAGAGATAAGCATGGTCGTGACGACGGTGTTCTCTTCGGTCCGGACATATCCCACGGAGCCGCAAATGAACCCCTCTGCCGCAATCCGCAAGGTTTTCCAGGGCGTGGCAACACGCCAGCAAATGTACCGCATGTTCGACCGTCATGCCCAGCGACCGGGCCGATGGGATGGCGATGCTTCATCCCTTTATGCCGGTGAATGGTTTGAGATCGCCGAAGCGGAGCACGATTATATGTTCGAGATCCTCCCGCCGCTTTGGATCCGCGGATCGATGTTTGCCATGCGTGAGTTCCTGACCGACTCCGTGACGTCAGTGTTCTTCAGCCTGCGCATCGATGGGGTCATCCGTCACTTCCATGGATATTGCGACCTGTCCGAACGTTCCATGGCCGAGCATATGCGCCTGGCCATCGTCGAGCGGGAAAGTCGTCCGGTCCGGTCGATGTCTCGGCAAGAGCGGCTCGAGCACATCTGGAGCAGCACGGCTGACGACTATCGCGGCTATGCGGGCGATCGATGGCCGCAAAGCAACCGGGGGCATCGCACGCTTCTCCTCTACAGTGGCAAGGAGGGCACGTTCTTGAAACTGCTTGATGATCTGACGGACGACGAAATCTCCGCCAAGCTTCCGGTGCAATTAAGGAACCTCCCCCTCTCCGTCGCTGCCTGAGCGGCACAACAGTCGTTACAACCGGTCGCGACGAGCGGCCGACCTCTCGAACAATCGGCCCGGCCGGATTCCCATCCTCTGCGCACTTCGAGCTGCCCGCGCCGGCAGATCGCAAAATTGCGCCTTCAGCAGGAGTATCATCGCATGAGCAGCAATTCCTTTTCACTCGACATGTTCGGTAACACCGAACTGTCCACCACTCTCGATCTTGGCATCACAGGTTTCGCGGGCACCGCACCTGATGCGGCAAACGATGACGAGCCGGATCCGACGCCACCTGCGCCCACCCCTGCCTTGGTAGCCCCGACAAATTTACACCCCCGCCCGTGTGGCGAGCGTTCCAACTTCTACCTCGATAGCGACCGAGGCCTTGCCGCATCCTGGCGGGATCGTGCCCGCGCCAATGTCGCGGCCATCCTGATCGCGGATACGATCGAAAAACACGACCGGCCGGCTACGCCAAATGAACAGGCACAATTGATCCGCTTCACCGGCTTTGGTGCCAGTGAACTGGCCAACGGGATGTTCCGCCGCCCAAGTGCGGTCGAATTCCGAAAGGGTTGGGACGAGGTTGCGGTTTCGCTGGAAAGTGCCGTCTCGCAGGCCGACTACGCATCACTTGCGCGCTGCACTCAATATGCCCACTTTACGCCGGAAGCGATCATCCGCGCGATCTGGGCCGGATTACTGCGTCTTGGCTGGCGCGGAGGGCGCGTGCTCGAGCCTGGGATCGGGACCGGCCTGTTCCCGGCGCTGACTCCACAGCCGTTGCGGCGGGATAGCTTCTTCACCGGCATCGAACTCGATGCGGTCACAGCAAGAACCGTACGCTTGCTGCAGCCGAAGGCCAGAATCATCAATGCCGACTTCGCGCGGACCGAGCTCTCACCGATCTTCGATCTGGTGATCGGCAATCCACCTTTCTCCGATCGAATTGTTCGGTCAGACCGCGCCTATCGGAAGCTTGGACTGCGCCTGCATGACTATTTCATCGCCCGGTCGGTCGATCTCCTAAAGCCCGGCGGCCTCGCTGTCTTCGTCACGACGCACGGCACACTCGACAAGCTGGACGGCACCGCGCGCGAGTACATCGCCACGTCGGCCGACTTGATCGCAGCCATCCGTTTGCCCGAAGGCAGTTTCCGTCGCGACGCCGGCACAAATGTCGTCGTGGACGTTGTCTTTTTTCGTAAACGCATGGGTGGCGAAGAGGCAGGCGATCTCTCGTGGTTGGAACTGGAAGAGGTTCGACCTGCCAGCTCCGACGCGGAGCCGATCCGGATCAATCGCTGGCTTGCGCGCAATCCGGAGTTTGTTCTGGGCAGCAACTCAACAGTCTCCGGTCCGTTCGGCGAAACCTACACCTGCATAGCGCCCGCCGATCAGGATCTCGAGGCCGTGCTCGGCGCTGCCATCGCCCGCCTGCCCACAGGGCGTTACGACGGTGAACCGACACCGATCGACGTCGAGTTTGAGACAGAACTTGGCGATATCGTCGATGTGCAGCCGAAGGATGGTCGTGTTCGCGAGGGAAGCTTCTTCCTTGATCGGTCGAAAGGTCTGATGCAGATGCTCGATGGAGCTGCCATGCAGGTCACCGTTCGAAAGGGTCGCTTTGGCGATGGCATCCCGGAAAAGCACATCAGGATCATCAGCAAGCTGGTCCCCATCCGTGATGCTGTGCGCGACGTGCTGAAGGCGCAGGAGGAGGACCGGCCCTGGCACGATCTCCAGGTCCGGCTGCGTATTGCCTGGTCGAGCTTCGTGCGAGATTTCGGACCAATCAATCACACGACTATCTCGATCCAGGAAGATGTGGAGACCGGTGACGTCAAAGAAACCCATCGCCAACCGAACCTTGCGCCCTTCCGTGATGATCGCGATTGCTGGCTAGTCGCCTCGATCGAGGATTACGATCTGGAAACCGATACAGCCAGACCGGGGCCGATTTTTTCGGAACGGGTGATCGCGCCGCCGTCTGTACCAACCATCAGCTCACCTGCGGATGCGCTCGCTGTAGTGTTGAATGAACGTGGATACGTCGATCTCGACCATATCGCCGAACTGCTCCATAGCGATATTGCGACCGTGGTGGATGGACTCGCCGAGGCCATTTTCAAGGATCCTGTCAACGGATCGTGGCAAACTGCCGACGGCTATCTTTCCGGGGCTGTCCGGACCAAACTCTCAACCGCGCAGGCCGCAGCCGAACTCGATCCGGCTTACCAGCGGAATGTACGCGCCCTCCTGGAGGTTCAGCCGACCGACCTCCGGCCCTCCGACATCACCGCTCGTCTTGGCGCACCATGGATCCCGGCCGCTGATGTCGCCGCTTTCGTAAAAGAGAAGATGGAAGCCGATATCCGCATTCACCATATGCCGGAACTCGGTTCATGGACGGTCGACGCTCGACAGCTCGGCTATAGTGCCGCTGGCACATCGGAATGGGGAACCAGCCGTCGGCATGCCGGGGATCTGCTCACGGATGCTTTGAACAGCCGCGTCCCACAAATCTTCGATACGTTCAAAGATGCCGACGGCGAGCGCCGGGTGCTCAATGTCGTCGACACCGAAGCCGCTCGCGACAAGCTACAGAGGATCAAGCAAGCGTTTCAGGACTGGGTCTGGACCGATACGGATCGCACCGACCGGCTCGCGCGCGATTATAACGATCATTTCAACAATATCGCCCCGCGCAAATTCGACGGCTCCCATCTGAAACTTCCCGGTGCCTCTGCAGCCTTTATTTTGTACGGTCATCAGAAGCGCGGGATCTGGCGGATCATTGCGGATGGCTCGACCTATCTCGCCCATGCCGTCGGCGCCGGCAAGACGATAACGATGGCCGCTGCCATCATGGAGCAGCGCCGTCTCGGCCTGATCGCCAAGGCGATGCTCGTGGTGCCCGGCCATTGCCTGGCGCAGGCCGCGCGCGAATTCCTGGCGCTTTATCCGAATGCCCGCATTCTCGTGGCCGACGAGACTAATTTCACCAAGGACAAGCGCGCTCGCTTCCTGTCGCGAGCGGCAACCGCCAACTGGGATGCGATCATCATTACGCATTCGGCATTCCGCTTCATCGCTGTTCCCTCGGCCTTCGAGAGCCAAATGATCCAGGACGAACTGCAGCTTTACGAGGATCTGTTGACCAAGGTCGATGGCGAGGACCGCGTTTCGCGAAAGCGCCTTGAGCGGCTGAAGGAAGGGTTGCAGGAACGGCTTGAAGGCCTCGCCACCCGCAAGGATGACCTATTGACGATCTCCGAAATCGGAGTCGACCAGATCGTCGTCGACGAGGCGCAGGAATTCCGCAAGTTGTCGTTCGCCACCAACATGTCGACGCTCAAAGGCATAGATCCGAACGGGTCGCAACGTGCATGGGATCTCTATGTGAAATCTCGCTACATCGAGACCAAGAACCCGGGCCGTGCGCTGGTGCTCGCCTCGGGAACGCCGATCACCAATACGCTGGGCGAGATGTTCTCGATCCATCGCCTGCTCGGGCATGCCGCTCTTGCCGAGCGAGGCCTGCACGAGTTCGACGCGTGGGCGAGCACCTTCGGCGACACCACGACCGCGCTCGAAATCCAGCCGTCCGGCAAATACAAGCCTGTCAGCCGTTTTGCCAGCTTCGTCAACGTCCCCGAGCTGATCGCGATGTTCCGCAGCTTTGCGGATGTCGTGTTGCCAGAGGATCTGCGCCAATATGTGAAGGTGCCAGCGATCTCGACGGGTCGGCGACAAATCTTGACGGCCGCGCCGACCCGGGCGTTTAAGAACTATCAGGCCATTCTGGATGCCCGCATCAAGGCGATCGAACAGCGCGAAGGATCGGCCAAGCCCGGCGACGATATCCTGCTCTCGGTCATCACCGATGGCCGTCATGCGGCAATCGACCTGCGCCTGGTCGACCCCGACAATGACAACGAGCCCGACAACAAGCTCAATCTGCTCGTTGAGAACGCTCACCGTATCTGGGCGGAGACCGCAGGGCGAGAGTATGTCCGGCCCGACGGCAAGCCTTTCGAGTTGCGCGGCGCTGCACAGATGATCTTTTCCGATCTCGGCACCATCAATGGCGAGAGGAGCCGGGGGTTTTCAGCCTATCGCTGGATCCGCGATAAGCTGATCCGCATGGGCGTACTACCTTCCGAGATCGCCTTTATGCAGGATTACAAGAAGACCGAGGCCAAGCAGCGGCTGTTTGGCGATGTGCGGGCCGGAAAAGTCCGCTTCCTTATCGGTTCATCGGAAACGATGGGCACTGGCGTCAACGCCCAGCTTCGCTTGAAGGCGCTCCACCATCTCGACGTGCCGTGGCTTCCCTCCCAGATTGAACAGCGTGAGGGTCGGATTGTTCGCCAGGGCAATCAGCATGACGAAGTGGATATCTTCGCCTATGCCACCCAAGGCTCGCTCGACGCTAGCATGTGGCAGAACAATGAGCGAAAGGCCCGGTTTATCGCCGCGGCATTGTCGGGCGACACCTCCATCCGTCGGCTGGAAGACATGGACGAAGGCCAGGCCAATCAGTTCGCCATGGCAAAGGCGATTGCCAGTGGCGATGAGCGCCTGATGCAGAAGGCTGGACTTGAAGCCGATATCGCCCGGCTTGAGCGGCTGCGTGCTGCCCACGAGGACGACCAGTACGCCGTTCGTCGCCAGATCAGGGATGCCGAACGCGACATCGAGGTCGCGGCCCGGCGCATCGACGAGATTGGTCAGGACATTGAGCGACTGGTTCCGACATCAGGTGATGCCTTCGCAATGACCGTGACAGATAAGGCCTACAATGATCGCAAGTCGGCCGGCCGAGCAGTGATGAAGGAAATCCTCACGCTGTTGCAGCTCAGGACCGAGGGCGAGACCGTCCTTGGCAACATCGGCGGATTCGATCTCATTTATGATGGTGAGAGGTTTGGCAAAAGCGATGGCTATCGTTTCCAGACCGTGCTCCAGCGCACCGGCGCCGACTACGACATTGATCTTGATGTCACGGTCACGCCGCTTGGCGCCATCTCGCGTCTCGAACATGCACTGGGTGATTTCGAGGGCGAGCAGCAGCGTTATCGCCATCGTCTTGGCAACGCCCACCGGCGGCTTGCATCCTATCGCTCTCGCGAGGGCGGCACGTTCGCGTTCGCTGAGGAACTGGCGGACAAACGTCGCGAGGTGCGCCAGGTTGAAGAAGCGCTCGCCGGTTCCGCTCGCGACAGCTCCGACACGGAAGATATCGCCGCTTGAACCCCGGCTTGCGCTCGCTTCGTTCATGATCGGTTCGATCAAGGTCAGGGCCGATCTTCCAAAACCCGACAGATGCTTTACAAAAGCTCCATGATCAGATCCGAACTCATCGATATTATCGCCGCACGCAATCCGCACCTCTATCGTCAGGACGCGGGGCGGATCGTCGATACTATCCTTGACGACATAGCAGGTGCCATGGAACGCGGAGAACGGGTTGAACTCAGAGGTTTCGGGACTTTTGTCGTGCGACACCGGCCGTCACGGTCTGGACGAAACCCTAAGAACGGCACAGCGGTCTTCGTCGAGGAGAAATGGGTGCCGTTCTTTCGCGCTGGCAAGGAGATCAAGGAGCGCATCAATGATGACGGGAAGCCTGATGCGGCGGCAAACGCATAGCTGCACTGCACAATAAATGACTTTCAATATGCTCAGAATGTCGCCATACTGCCTTCAGTTGATGCATTTGGCAGGTTTCCTCCCAGTTCCGTCGCAGCAGCTGTTCCCCTCTGGAGGTTTTAAATCTCCGTACTTCATGGGCCGCGGATTCCGCAGGCCCATTTTTTTTATTCTTCGTCCGCCTCGTCCGACCATTTCGAGAGGTTTATAACTAGGGGGCTTTTGCGCTTTACCCTCCGCTCGGCAGTTTGAAGAGCGATTATATCAAGGTACCGTTCGCGCATAGCCTTCATGTCGATATCTCCGCGGGTCCATTCCTCCAGCAAAGCAACGAAGGCAGGATCCTTGTCGATCGGCATACCACGCGCCGCCGCGCGATCAATCACACGCTGCGCGACGGCTCTGCGGGTCTCGGGATTTGTGCTCATGCTGCCTCGCCTGACGTTGGGATGGACGCGAAGATCTATCAGGGGGTAGTTCAGATCGCGACTTGAAATTCTCCTTCGTCAACAACATCCGAGCATCACCTCCCGATGACACGATGTCCTGCTCACTGCAATCGCAGTGGCGTTTGATGTTGTCCCGGGATCAATAAAAAGGCGCTCCCCCAACGGGTCGAGCGCCTTTTTTGCGTCGGAGGCGACCGCAAATGTGGTCCTCCACCTTGACCGAGACCGATTTGCAGACGAGACCTCAATCAAAACACGCCGTGGAAAAACATGCCTTTTTTTCTTGTAACGCAGTCATCGCTGGTAGAAGCTCAAGATGAGCGAGAGGCCGCTCAAACGGGGGTCGACCGTTTCCGCTCTGGAGCACAGGTCACCGTTTCGGTAAAATCCGATGAAACAACGATCACGTACATCGTTGTCCCCGCAATGGTCGGAGCGCCCCTTCCGGTCCCGCCCTCCGAAACCGCCATTCCGTCGCCTGCTGCTGTTGCTATCCCGGAAGCTGCCATTGTCACACCGGAAACCCGGAAATTCATCTTGAAGCGTATGATGGCTGACGCGCTGGCCCTTCTAGGGCGCCGAACCTAGTCGCGCCCTCCAGGCATCGCCGCCGCCAGCATTGATCGTCTTCAAGCGTCGGCTCGAATTGAGACGTGAAAAATGGAAAAAGAAAAGCAGGGAGGATGAACCGATCGCAGACCGGTCCTCCTCCCGACGCTGTCGCTCAACCGCTGCCTGCGCGATCCCGGCCGCTTGTCCTGCGCAGGGCTTCTAGCCCCGCTCGTCCCGCACAGCAGGGATGCTCGGCCGCAGTTGCGGCAGTCCGGCCGCTCGGCGGTCCGGGAGGTGTCTTCGAAAAAAAGAAGACAGGAAGGGCCGGCAAGGTGCCGGTCGGTAACCTCTCGAAAGGACTGCTCCCATGCAAATCATGAAGGTTGACCCGCGCGCGCTGAAGGAAAATCCCAACCGTATGCGCCAGTCGAAGTCGTCGCCGCAGGCCGACGCGCTGATACTGGCCACGATCAAGGCCGTCGGCATCGTCCAGCCTCCCGTCGTCGCACCAGAACCCGATGGCGGAAATGGCTATATCATCGATGCCGGCCATCGCCGCGTGCGCCTTGCCATCGCCGCCGGCCTGGAAGAAATCGAAATCCTTGTTGTGGATGCCGCCAACGATAATGGCGCCATGCGCTCGATGGTCGAAAACTCGGTTCGCGAGGCGCTCAACCCCGTGGATCAGTGGCGCGGCATCGAACGTCTCGTTGCTCTCGGCTGGACCGAGGAAGCGATCGCCCTCGCTCTCGCCCTCCCCGTTCGCCAGATCCGCAAGCTGCGTCTGCTTGCCAATGTCCTGCCGGCAATGCTCGAGCAGATGGCCCTGGGCGACATGCCGTCTGAGCCGCAGCTGCGGATTATCGCGGCAGCAGGACAGGTGGACCAGAAGGAAGTCTGGAAGGCGCACAAGCCGAAGAAGGGAGACACCGCTCCGTGGTGGCAGATCGCCAATGCGCTCACCAAGAAGCGCATGTACGCCCGCGATGCGAGCTTTGGTGACGATCTGGCCCAAGCCTACGGCATCGAGTGGGTGGAGGACCTTTTCGCGCCGGCCGACCAGGACGGGCGCTACACCACCAATGTCGAGGGGTTCCTTGGCGCTCAGCACGAATGGATGACGAGCAACCTTCCGAAGCGCGGCGGAATTGTCGAGGTCGACAGTTGGGGCCAGCCAGAGCTGCCGAAGAAGGCCTCCCAAGTGTATGGCAAGCTTTCCAAGTCCGATCACACGGCGCTCTATCTGGATCGTGACGGCAAGGTGCAGTCCGTGCATTACCGCATGCCGGAGGAGGCGAAGCCGAAGGGGGCTGCTGGTGACGGATCGGTCGCTAGTGGCGATGATGCCGATGCAATTACCATGTCGAAGGCCCGGCCTGACGTCACGCAGAAGGGTCATGACATGATCGGTGATTTCCGCACCGACGCCCTACATGACGCACTCGGTCGCGCGCCGATCGAGGACGACATGCTGATGGCGCTGACGGTGCTCGCCTTCGCCGGGCAGAATGTTCGCGTCGACTCCGGCGCTGATGGCACCATCTACGGGGGCAAGCGCTTCTCACGCCATGCGGTGGGACTGTTTGACGAGCATGGCAAGCTCGCCTTCGATCAGGAACAGCTCCGGGTCGCGGTCCGCTCCATGCTGATCGATGTTCTCTCTTGCCGCCGCGGCATGTCGAACAGCGGCATGGTCTCGCGCATCGCCGGCGTCGCGATCGGCGCGGACGAATTCATGCCGAACATGGGTTCGGAGGAGTTCCTCTCGTGCCTGTCTCGCCAGGCACTGGAAGCGTCTTGCGCCGAAGCGGCCGTTCAGCCGCGGCAGAAGGTCCGCGAAACCCGCGCAGCGCTCGTGGAGCATTTCGCAAATGAGCATTTTGTCCATCCGTCCGGCCGCTTCGCGCCAGCGGCAGACGAGCTGCTCGAATGGATCCGCGCAGGCGCTGCCACGGATGTCGTCGGCGCTGGGTCCCAGGATGACAGGGATAGCGATCTCGATGACCCATCGGACGATGAGACCGAGCAGGAAGCCAACGATGTGGTCGATAGCGTGCCGCAGAAGGCGGATCTGCCGGACCACGACGACCACGACGACCACGACGACCAGAGGGCAGCAGCATGATCGCCGCTGTCCAGTCGAACATGGCTGCATCCACCCCCGATCTTTCGGGGGTGGAGTTTGCTACCAGCGCGGACGGCCTGCCCGTCGCCCGCATTGGTGATCTGGTCCTTGCTATGGTCTTTTCACCCAGTGGATTTTCTTATCTTGGCCATGCCGGCGCCGTCCGTCGGCCGCTTGCAGAACTAACACGGGCCGACTTCATCGGGCATGACGGTCGAATTGCTGACGAAGCGGAATTCCTAGCGCGCGTCGCTGAGGCTACCGGGCATAAACGCGATCTCGCTAGCCTCGATCGTGTGCGGACCCGCATGTCAGCGAGTACCCCATGGGGTGGATCGCAGATGGCGGTCATTTATGCCGATGGCATCGTCTTCCACATGACCTCCGGCCACGGTGGTCCCATCTCTCAGCTGATCGTTACACCAAAGTCCATCCTTTGTTACGCAAGGACACGCCGTGGTACGAGGAAGATTGTGAGTGGGCGATCGTGGCTGTTACCTTCCCGGACCTGTTCACCGCCTATGAGCGGTCCATGGCCGAGAAGACCGTTCGCAATATCTGGCCCGACGCCTGGGAGATGATCCACGGCTGCGTGCTAGCCGAGGGCGAGAGCTGGGCCAAGAACCGTCGGGCGTTCGATCAACGCCACAGGAACGACTTCGTTGTCACCTCTGCGATCCTATCTGGCGAACACGCTGGCATGACCGAGGTCGTGGCGGTCGTTGTTAGTGGCCGAAAGCCAGGCAACCATCGGCGTCGCTTCCTTGTCCCCAGTGAAGAGTATGCTGGTCGCGGCCGGTTCGGCTTTGTCATCGATCACGCGCGTCACGTCGAATATGACGGGCCATCCTCTTTCGTTGGTTGGGAAAGCCGGGGGGGTGGACCATGATCGACCTCCGCACTTTGAACGTGGCGAAAGCAATCGGCGCTCGGCGCGAGACCTAGCTGCATCTCGATTGTTTGACGCGGCAGATTGCGGCGCGCGCCGGAAGACAGGCGACGACGGTGAGGGTCTGGAGCCGGGCGCGGCGCCGATCGGATCCTCGTATTTACTGTCAGGAGCTCGTGGACTGCCTCACCTTCGAGCATTGGGCCGAACTCGACATGATCGCTCGCAGAATGGCGATGAATGAGCTGGTCATAGGTGAATGCCAACGTCGCGATCATGAGCCTGTGCATCATCCGCCGATATAGGCGGACCCGAAACGAAGGCGCTGGTGCTGGACTCGCCTGGCTTCGATGTCATCGGCAGGGCGGGCTTGGCCATGGTTCCTTCTCGTTGCTGGGGGTTGGCGTCGGAACCGTGCCGGACTGCCCTTCTTCTCGTTGCGGTCTGAACCGGCGGCCAGCCGTTTCAAGGCCGCTGCCGCGCCGCGTAGCGGCCGATCCGACCTCACTGCGCGAGGTCAGGCTCGCGGTCTGCTCAGGTCAAAACCTGCTGGCCCGCAACCCAGCCCTGCTGGCTCAGTCGGACCGGACCTGTGAAACCGCCCGTCCCTTGCCGGTTCTTGGTCGTCCGCATCGAAGGGCAGACCGGCACGGGCCGGAACCGCTTCAGCAGTCAAGGAAGGAACAGACATGGCCAAGTCAGCCACTCCCAACCGCTCCAACGCCAGGTTTTCGCAACCTCGCCGCGGCACCACCCTCGAAATGGTCCGCCTCTCCTGCCCCGACGCCACCCAGGCACTCAAGATCGCCGAGAGTTTCGCCACTGCGGTCGTCGACAGCGCTGGCATCCGCAGCCTCCACGAGCGGTTGATCGTCGAGACCGCCGACGCCCTCTCCGAAGGTTTGGGCGAGAAGGCCATGCATATACACCTGCAGCGCATCGTCGGAGCCTTCGTCGGATCGGCGCATGGCGCCGGGCAGTTCTACTCCCGCGCAGTCACGGAAGCGCGCGACGCAACCGCCAAGGCGTCGAACGACGCCCGTGACGAGGACCTCGATGGTCCAGTCGGCTACGACAGCGCCGCCCAGCGCAAGCGGGAATTCGCGGCCGACATGGGCATCCAGGCCCATTCCCTCAGGATGGCGGCAGAGGGGACAGTTGCCGCCTACGAACAGGTCATCGGTGAGACTTGGAAGCCCTTCGAACGCCCGGTCGAAAATTCGGGTGCCAGTCTCGACCGCAAGGCGGCGGAAGCTCAGATGGATGCTCTCGGCTGATCCCAACCGGCGGGGCTCCGGCCCCGCTCATTTCCTTTCTTTCAAATCGGGCGGGCCTTGTCGGGGTCGGCCCTTTCCATGTTGAGATTTGAACCCGGAGAGCGCCCGATTGATCGCGGTCCGTCCCGGCCGGTGGTCCTGCAGGAGACGGTTTTCGCGCGCAACGGCTTTGCCGTCCTCCTCTTCGTTCCTGCCCCTTGGGTGCGCACGAGATCCTTTGCCTCCTGCTTCAGGACCTCCGTGACGAACCGCGATCGGCGCGGTCGGACAAGAAGGAGAAATGAAGATGACCAGGAAATCGGCAGGCGACCGCAGTGACATCTATTCCCGCATTACCGATCGAATCGTGACCGATCTCGAACAAGGCGTTCGACCATGGATAAAGCCTTGGAGTGTTGGCCACACACAGGGGCGCATCACCCGACCGTTGAGGCATAATGGCCTGCCCTATTCAGGAATGAACGTGCTGCTTCTCTGGTCGGAGGGTGTAGCGCGGGTTTTCTCCTCACCGATGTGGATGACATTCAAGCAGGCGCTCGAAGTCGGGGCTTGTGTGCGCAAGGGCGAAACAGGCTCAACGGTCGTCTTCGCCAGCCGCTTCACAAAATCCGGAAGCGACGGTTTAGGCAACGAGATCGACCGTGAGATTCCTTTTCTCAAAGCATACTCGGTGTTCAACATCGAACAGATCGATGGACTTCCCGATCACTACTACGGGCAGCCTGATGAGAACCTTGATCCCCTAGAGCGGATCGAGCAGGCCGATCGCTTTTTCCTCAATACAGGTGCCCTGATCCGACATGGCGGCGGTCAGGCCTATTATTCGCCGGTGACGGATCATATTCAGATGCCGCCGTTCGAGACGTTTCGCGATGCTGCGGCCTATGTGGCGACGCTCAGCCATGAAGCCACGCACTGGACGGCGCATCCTTCCCGTGTCGGCCGCAATCTCAGCCGCTACGCGAAGGACAAAAGCGAGCGCGCCCGCGAAGAGTTGATTGCAGAACTCGGGAGTTGCTTCCTGTGTGCTGATCTTGGCATTGTTCCGGAACTGGAGCCGCGACCCGATCACGCCTCCTACCTGCAGTCCTGGCTGCGCGTGCTGTTAGGCGACAAGCGCGCCATTTTTCAGGCAGCGGCACATGCGCAGCGCGCTGTGAGTTATCTTCATGATCTGCAGCGGGTAGCCGAGGCGGGAACCAAGGCGGCTTGAAGCCAACCATTCTGTCAGCAACGAAGGTAATCATCGCCGGCCGTCTTTGCCACGACCCGACACCGTTCAAGTGCGGGACCTGTTGCGGCGAAGATCCAGCTTCCCACAGACCGAGGGCTGGCCAGTATCGGACGTGAGTCCACGGGATGGCTCTCGTTCAACAGTTATTGGCTTTGTGTCCTGACGAATGGATCCTCATGGCGACGTCACCGACGAACGAGAGCGTGCGAATACTTCCATCTAACCGGCTCCTTTTATGAAATGGGCTTTCGCTGGGGATGAGTGATGATCGACGGATTGTTCGAGGTGATTATTCCAATATTGCCCTTCTCGAAGAGTCCGAGTCCCGAGATCGCCATAGCGATATCCCTACCCCTGTTTCCGGGGCTCCATCTGCGGGCTCGATGGGGCATGTCTGACCGGAGACCGGCTCCGCCTCGATCGTTTTCCCGCAACGACCGTCTGTAACTTTCTTCCCCAACGAACTGCGTTCGCATTCCTCGCGCACAACAAAGTTTCCTCCGGCCGCCCTTCATTGCATTGCGGCCCTGTGCCACCCCATCGCGTAAGGCGCGATGGGGACCCCAGCGGGTGCGGTCCGATCGTCCCCGGTCTTTGCGACTGCCATCGAGGCCGCAATGGTGCGGCCCGAACAAGCAAAGGAACACCGCCATGGCAACCATCGGCACTTTCAACTCCACCGAAACTGGCTTCACAGGCTCCATCCGCACCCTCGCCCTCAACGTCAAGGCCCGTATCTCTCGAGTCGAAAACCCCTCGGACAAAGGCCCGCAGTTCCGCATATACGCCGGCGCTGTCGAGCTGGGTGCGGCCTGGCAGAAGCGATCCACTGAGAGCGATCGCGACTACCTCTCGGTCAAGCTGGACGACCCGAGTTTCCCGGCTCCGATCTACGCAACCCTGACAGAAGTCGAAGGCGAGGATGGTTACCAGCTGATCTGGTCCCGACAGAACCGCGATTGAGGCATTGAGGCTCCGCCCATCGGGCGGGCCTCTTCCCTCGGATTATGGAGCCGGGAACGGGCGTCTTCCAACCCCGGCTTTCTTGGCGCCAAACGGAACCAGGAGACAGATGCTCAGATGAAAGAGGTGTCAGCCCGAGACGACGCGTCAACGACGAGCGGTCCGCAGTGGCCGACCTGGTAAGCTGCGAATATTGTCGCCGCCCGAAATTTGGACCACGTTCGAGTGAAAGGGCATACAGCTCGAACTGCCGTTGGCTGATAGGCTTAATCAGCAGAGAACCGTTTTTCGTCGACATCACCGATGAGTCCCTTCTGTCCAGAAACCCTACAGATATCGCACCCCTTGATCGAGGAGTTCGCTAAGCGCATCAGTACGCGATCGCGCACCCTGTAGCCGCGTCTTCCGGCACGCTGAAGAAGCTGTCATTCTCAGTCGCCCGGGTCGCAAATGTCGAGCAGTGGGCGTCGGAAGCCGAAGATGGGCTCATCGATCTGCGCAAGGCCGGATCATTCCGAGGTAAAGGCACGCTGCTTCAAAAGGCGAACGAAGTTCTGAAGGGCGCTTGGGAAACCGGCGACTCCACCGCCGTCCGCGCCGCAATGGCGGAGTTCCGCAAACTCTACCAAAAAGATCTACTCGACCATTCGCCAGTCGCACATACCGATCAGGTCGAGTTTCGGGCATGGTCGAAGCGCTTTGCGCACTGGCTTTTCGGCACCGATCATATTTCGATCCGGTATGGCATTGCCTATGATGGCGTCGACATCCGGAAGTTGTCCCCCGGCACGCGAGGGATCGTTCTGTTGCTGCTGTACCTTGCCCTTGACGACAGCGACGATCGACCACTCGTGATTGATCAACCACAGGAAAATCTCGACCCAAAGTCAGTGTTCGACGAGTTGTTCCGTCTGTTTGTGGAGGCCAAAGCACATCGTCAGGTGATCATGGTGACGCATAACGCCAACTTGGTGATTAACACCGACGCAGACCAGATCATCATCGCTGAGTCTGGACCACATCCCCACGGCGCATTGCCCCCGATCACCTACACGTCCGGTGGCCTGGAAAGCGCCCCGATCAGAGAGGCGGTGTGCAACATTCTAGAGGGCGGGGAAGATGCATTCCAAGAGCGTGCTCGCAGACTGCGTGTCAGGTTGGAGCGATAGGAGATTCGTTCTATCACCCGTCGCCACCTAGAATGCCGATCATCGTCCAACCGAGCGACGTTCCATTCGTTGATGAGTTCGTCCGTTTGTATCATCAAGTCACCCTTGGCGTCGACATCGGCGACAAGCGCGAGGCTGACGAAGTAGAATCTTCGACCACGTTGTGACGATAGCGGTGGCTGTGTTGGTTACACTTCTAGAATGTTGTACCCGCTGTGTCGTATCTATCGCATTTCAACGTACGCCGATCTCGGCACATAGCCGCGCGCTTTTTTGTGCCGAGCAAGGTCAAGAAAGAGCACCACAGCATCGTGCTCGTTTTCGAAATGATGCACAATGCTCTGCCCGGACGCTCCAATGCGGCCCCAGCGCCGGATGAGGCAAGGCTCTCCGAACAAGCTTCGGGAGATTTCCATGGCATAGAACCGGGCCATGTTTTTCGTCGGGTCCGTTCGTTCTGTATAGATGTGGTAGGGCTGGTAGATCATACGGACAGATTCGCCGATCCTGCCTTTCTCGTCCAACGAGAGTTATGAATCGGTTGACACCATTCGATTCATTATTGTGATGAAACAGCCCGCCGAATAATCGGGCGAGACGGCTTCCTCCTACGGCTCTACTCGCTTTGCTCCCGGAACCCGGCTATGCGGTTTCGGCCGTTCGGTAAAGATCCTCTCGCCGTCAGACGTCGCATAAGGCACGACTTGCTAGAGCGGACCGGGCTGCAGAAAGACCATGCCGCGAGTGGGTACGATAGAACTAATCAAATCAATTGCACCAAGGTCGTCTACGACCGTCCCACTGGCGTGCGAGGTTTTCCTCCACGAGCACAGTACCAATCGAGCGGCCATTCCTGGTGATGATCCTCAGATCGCGACCGAAGCGGTCCTGGTCTCTGCCAGTGGCGGTAATTGAGAACTTTCCGCCGTTGAGAAGCGCAAGCAGCCGCTGCTTTGCCGCTTCCCCTTTCGCACGCTCGACCTCGCATCGGGGCGGGCTGAGTTCAGGCGCGTCGATATCGGCGATCCGGATTTTCTTGGCGTGAAACCAAAATGTATCGCCGTCAACGACGCAGTTTACGCGGCGACTGTTCCCGCAGATAGAAAAATCGGCCGACTGTGTGTCAAGCGACAGCGGAGAGGCCATCGCAGTCGAAGCAGAAATCCCAAGATCGACGCCCAACGCCGTGTATGCAGCACCGGCTACGATTGCGACCAGCAGCGCCACACCGGCATCTTTCGCACCTACCCGCCACCCCATCCTGTGTGTCATGTCACTTTCCACTTCATTTTGTTTTTGTTGGTGGCACAGATGCGTTGGAATGGAAACGGTTCCCGTCGACGCAAGCCCTCATGTCATCTCGCCGGAACCAGATAGCTCGTCCGCATCGGAGTGGTGCATTTCCTGCGGTAAAGACGATCTGGTCGTCCGCACGCATGCGTAACACTTCATGAGGCTGGATGAGTGGCCTGGCAGCGAGTTGCTTCGAGCGCGTTCGCGATGATACCTTTGCCTGCGAACTGAGGCTAATCTGATCTATTTCCACCGTGGTCATACCGCAGCGTCTGGAGATGTAATCGGCTGTCTCGGGATCGTTGATACCGGCAAACGAAATCCAGCTGGCACTCTCGAACCACTTGCTCGCTGCGTCGCGACCGCCATAGGTTTCGCGCATCTGGCCAATGGATTGGTAGATCATCGTCAGAGTGATGCCGTATTTGCGTCCGGCGTCGCGCGCGGTTTCGATGATCCGCATGTAACCGAGGCGGGCCACCTCGTCGAGAAGAAACAGCGCACGCCCCTTCATCTGACCGTCACGATTGTAGATGGCATTGAGAAACGAGCCGATAATGACCCGGGCGAGACCGGAATGGGTCTCCAAGGTCTTGAGGTCAATATTGATGAAGACGTCGGTGTTTCCTGCCGCGATGTCGCTGGTCGAAAACTTCTTTCCCGAAACGAGGCCGGCATAGTTCGGATAGGAAAGCCAGTGTGTTTCCTTGACCGCATTTGCATAGACACCCGAGAAGGTTTCCGGCGTCATGTTGACAAAGGCTGCGACATTTTCCTTCACGAAATCGGAGGCCGAATTGTCATAGACATCCTGAAGCCGCTTGCGCAACGTCGGCTCCGGCTCAGAGAGGTTCATGCGCACCTGTCGAAGCGTCTGGTTCTTTTCGTCCGTATGACCGGACAGGCAAACATCGGCAATCAGCGCTGTGAGCAGTTGCAGTGCCGATGCGCGGAAAAAGTCGTCACGGACCCCGCGCGCGCCGCTGCTATCACTCATGATCCATGAGGCAACGGAGGCAATGTCCTCTTCCTTGGTTCCGCCGAAACGTCCAACCCAGTCGAGGGCGTTGAAACCGACGTCGGGCGTCTTTGGATCGAGGACAAACACGTCCCTCCCCGCTCTCCCGCGATGCGCAGAGACCATCGGTGCGACCTCGTTGGAGGGGTCGAGCACGATCAGCGTGCCACCCCATTTCAGTGCCGTCGGAATTGTTACGGACGTCGTTTTAAAGCCGCCGGACCCGGCAAAAACGATCCCGTGCGACGAGCCGAACGAGCCGTCGAAGCACAGCAATGGCGACTTGCCACCGGTGCCCCAGGTCTCAACGCTGTCGGCTCGAAACGCTTGGGCTCCGACACTGTCCTTGTCTACCCGATAGTGCTCGCCGATGACGATACCACCATTTTGCGCAAACAATTTGGCGGCTTCCGTCAGTTTCATCCAATCAGCTTCCCCATGTAGCGCGCGCTTGCCATGAATGCGTTTCGGCTCGGGCCGTGCGAAAGCGGCGTTGCCCGTCAGTATAACGCGGATTGCCAAGCAGGCGCACATCAGTGCTATGCCCGCTCCGATCGCTGTTGCCGGATCAAGATAGACAAAGACAGACTTGTCGGCGCCAAGCGTCTTCGTAAAGGCAGCAAGGCGCACCGTCTCGCGCGTGGCCGCAATCAGAATCGTCCCACCGCATCCCGCAAGGACGCCCCAACCTGCCTGCTTTATATTGATCGAGCCGGCGCTCGCGAACAGGAACAGAACTCCGGTTACCGCACTTGCCACATAGGGCAATGCGATCCCCGCCCGCCCCCAAGCCTGTCGCACGGCCTCGCTCTTACCCAGACCGGAAAGCCATTGCTCGATCCCCGTCATTCCGATGACAGTCAGGATCATCAACGTCCCTGGTGCGACCACGAGCGCAACCCTACTGATGGTCATCGCCGAAGGCCTCCACACCGATTGCCGTAAGCCTGGAGCGCTCCTCCTCGTCGCCTTTCATCCTGCGGGCAGCATCGAGAAGCGCGCCCAGCAACAGCGCACGCTTCTCATAACGCAGCCCGGCTTTGACGATCAGTCCGCCGAGCTCGATCTTGTCGCGCGTGTCCTTCTTGCGGGCGTCAGATGTCATCGTTCTCGCCATACGCTCAAGCCTCACCACCGCTGCCCGGGCCCGCGCCAGATGCGTCCGCCTCGCTCGACGCTTCTCCGCTGCTGTCGCCGGTGCTCTTCTTCCCTCCGCTCGTGCCGCCCTTGTCTGCCCTATTGCCTGCGCGAAATCGTTTCGCCAGTTGCTCAAACGCTGCCTGAAGTTCCACCTCGTCGATTTCGATCTCGCCAAGACCCGCCTTGAGCGCGACCCTTCCGATCCGCTCGGCTTCTCTCGTCTCGGCAAGTTTGAGCTGTTCCTGCAGCTTTGCGATTTCATCGCGGATTTTTGAGGATGGCTTCTTCATGTCCGATCGTCTCCTGGGTGAGAAAGCTTGTCTTTCGAACCCAGTTTTTCGGAATGGAGTGCGGAACGCACTACTGTGAATCCTACAATCGCCAACGGCGATGCTTTCGTCAATGATCCCGGCCGTTCGAAGGACGGCTTCCAAGGGCGCAATTATACGTCGCTGGCGCGACGTGTTGCTGACAGAGCCTGATAATGCCGCCGCTCCCGACGAACCCTTTGATGTCGTTCGCAACCAGGGAGAACTCCGCCGTGGCCGTCCCTCACTTCTCCGTCAGCATCGTCGCCCGTGGCTCCGGCCGCAGCGCCGTGCTGTCGGCGGCCTACCGGCATTGCGCAAAGATGGAGTTTGAGCGGGAAGCCCGGACGATCGACTACACCCGCAAGCAGGGGCTCCTGCATGAGGCGTTCGTGATCCCTGATGGCGTGCCGGAATGGGTGCGCAGCATGATGGCCGATCGCTCGGTAGCTGATGCATCCGAGGCGTTCTGGAACAAGGTGGAGGACTTCGAAAAGCGATCCGACGCACAACTCGCCAAAGACGTCACCATAGCCTTGCCGCTCGAGTTGACGGCCGAGCAGAACATCGCGCTCATGCGCGACTTTGTGACAAGCCACATTACCGCGAAGGGCATGGTCGCGGACTGGGTCTATCACGACGCTCCCGGCAATCCCCACGTCCATCTCATGACCACATTGCGTCCGCTGACCGAAGACGGTTTCGGTTCAAAGAAGGTTGCGGTAACAGCCCCGGATGGCACGCCAATCCGCAATGATGCCGGCAAGATCGTCTATCAGCTATGGGCCGGTGACACGCAGGACTTCAACGCGTTTCGCGACGGCTGGTTTGCCTGCCAGAACAGACATCTGGCGCTTGCCGGTCTCGATATCCGCATCGATGGCCGTTCCTTCGAAAAGCAGGGGATCGAGCTCGAGCCAACCCTTCACCTCGGCGTCGGCACCAAAGCCATCGAGCGCAAGGCCGAGGAGACCGATCGGAAGCAGCAAAGGCCTGCGAGCAAGCTCGAGCGCATCGAGATCCAGGAGCAGCGTCGCAGCGAGAATGCCCGCCGTATCCAGCGCCGTCCGGAGATCGTGCTCGACCTGATCACACGCGAGAAGAGCGTTTTCGACGAACGCGATGTTGCTAAAGTTCTGCACCGCTATATCGACGATGTCGCTCTGTTCCAAAGTCTGATGGTCCGCATTCTGCAAAACCCTGAAGCGCTCCGGCTGGAACGCGAGCGGATCAACTTTAAGACTGGCATTCGTTCTCCAGCAAAGTACACCACGCGCGAGATGATCCGGCTTGAAGCCGGGATGGCCAATCGTGCGATCTGGCTGTCCGGCAGCCCCTCTCATGGCGTTCGTGAGGCTGTGCTGCAGGCGACCTTTGTGCGCCATTCCCGTCTGTCGGATGAGCAGCGAACGGCGATCAGCCATGTCGCTGCGCCCGCGCGGATTGCCGCTGTCATCGGCCGCGCCGGCGCTGGCAAGACGACGATGATGAAGGCGGCGCGTGAAGCCTGGGAAGCGGCGGGCTATCGTGTGGTCGGCGGTGCCCTGGCTGGCAAAGCCGCCGAAGGTTTGGAGAAGGAAGCGGGCATCGTTTCCCGCACGCTGTCGTCGTGGGAGCTTCGCTGGAACCAGGGCCGCAACCAGCTCGATGACAGATGCGTCTTCGTGCTGGACGAGGCCGGCATGGTGTCGTCACGGCAAATGGCGCTGTTGGTCGAAACCGTTACCAAGACCGGCGCCAAGCTCGTCCTTGTCGGCGATCCGCAACAGCTTCAACCGATCGAAGCGGGTGCCGCCTTCCGTGCGATCGCCGATCGCATCGGCTATGCCGAACTCGAGACGATCTATCGTCAGCGCCAGCAGTGGATGCGCGACGCTTCGCTCGACCTGGCGCGCGGTAACGTCGGCCAGGCGGTCGATGCCTATGGCGCACATGGACATGTCAGGGGATCGGACCTCAAGGCACAGGCGGTCGAGCGCCTGATCGCCGATTGGGATCGCGATTACGATCCTTCCAAAATCAGCCTGATCCTCGCACACCTTCGTCGTGACGTGCGAAAGCTCAACGACATGGCCCGCGCCAGACTGGTCGAGCGCGGTGTTCTCGAAGACGGCTTTGTGTTCAGGACAGAGGACGGATCTCGCATGTTCGCCACAGGCGACCAGATCGTGTTCCTCAAGAACGATGGCAGCCTTGGCGTCAAGAACGGCATGCTCGCAAAGGTGCGTGAGGCTGCACCCGGCCGGATCGTTGCCGAGGTTGGAGACGGCGAGCATCGTCGCCAGGTCACGGTCGAGCAGCGCGTCTACAACACTCTCGATCATGGTTATGCGACGACGATCCACAAAGCCCAGGGTGCCACTGTCGACCGGGTGAAAGTCCTGGCATCCCTCTCGTTGGACCGGCATCTCACCTATGTGGCCATGACCCGCCACCGTGAGGATCTCGCCGTCTACTACGGCAGTCGCTCCTTTGCCAAGGCGGGCGGCCTCATCGCGATGCTGTCGCGCCAAAACGCCAAGGAAACAAGCCTCGATTACGAGCAGAGCGCGCTCTACGGCCACGCGTTGCGATTTGCCGAGGCCCGCGGCCTGCACCTCATGAACGTCGCCCGCACAATCGCACAGGATCGCCTCCAATGGGCCGTCCGGCAGAAACACAAACTCGCCGATCTCGGCGCCCGTCTTGCCGCCATCGGCACAGCGCTCGGATTGGTCAGCGGCAGCAACAAACACGCCATCAGCGATACAATCAAGGAGGCCAGGCCCATGGTATCAGGCATCACCATCTTCCCCAAATCTCTCGACCGGGCTGTCGAGGACAAGCTCACCACTGACCCCGGCCTCAAGACGCAATGGGACGACGTCTCGACCCGCTTTCATCTCGTTTATGCGAACCCGCAAGCAGCCTTCAAGGCTATCGATGTCGATGCTATGATCAAGGACCAATCGATCGCGCAGTCCACCCTGGCAAAAATCGCGCACGAGCCAGAAAGTTTCGGCGCCCTCAAGAGAAAGACCGGTCTTTTTGCCAGCCGTGGCGACAGGCACGACCGGGAAAAGGCCATCGCCAATGTGCCGGCGCTCGCCAGAAATCTTCAACGTTACCTTCGTGAGCGGGCCGAGGCCGAAGTCAAACATGAGGCCGAGGAGCGCGCGGTCCGGCTGAAAGTTTCTGTCGACATCCCGGCGCTCTCTCCAGCCGCCAGGCAAACGCTTGAACGCGTGCGCGATGCCATCGATTGCAACGATTTGCCCGCAGGTCTCGAATTCGCGCTCGCCGACAAAATGGTGAAGGCCGAACTCGAAGGCTTCGCCCGGGCTGTGTCCGAGCGTTTCGGGGAACGGACCTTCCTGCCTTTGGCCGCGAAAGACACTGACGGCAAGACGTTCGAGACCGTCACAGCAGGCATGACGACCGGCCAGAAGGCGGAGGTCCAGTCCGCCTGGAATTCCATGCGGACAGTGCAGCAGCTTGGCGCGCATGAACGAACGACCGAAGCGCTCAAACAGGCAGAAACCCTGCGACAGACGAAAAGCCAGGGGCTCTCGCTCAAATGACGGCGGGAACTGGAACGCGCCGGGCCATGACCGCTCAGCAGCGACGAGCCATAGTCGGTCTGGCGATAATGGCCGTAGCTGCCATCCTGCTGGTGGTGACCGCCGTCTCCGGCGGCTATCGTATCAATCTGACCCCGAGCGCGCCACTCGGCCTGTGGCGTATCATCCCGCTTCATCGACCGGCAGCAGTCGACGACCTCTTGTTCATCTGCCCACCGGAAACAGTGGCGATGCGGGCAGCTAGGGCACGAGGTTATTTCCACTCAGGTTCCTGCCCAGGCGGTTTCGCACCGTTGATTAAGACAGTGATCGCCGTTGCAGGACAACATGTTGAAATCGGCGACAGCGTGAGCGTGGATGGAAGGAGGGCCCCCTCCTCAGATATCGCACTGCGCGATGGAAAAGGTCGGTCGTTGACGCCCTTTCCGAGTGGCACCATTCCGCCAGGACATGTCTTCCTTTACTCCTCGTTTCCAGGTTCTTACGACGCACGCTACTTCGGTCCGGTGCCCGCCTCCGGCGTTCTCGGTCTAGCGCAGGAGGTTCTCACCTATGCGCCGTGAGTACCTTCGGGCGATGACACTCGTTTTCGCTTCCGTCGCGATCGGCGTGGTTGGCTGGAGCGGTCACGCGTTGCCTTTGCCGGTCGCGCTGGGATTTCCCGTTCTTTGGTCAATCGCGCGAACGAGATTGGTGGCGGCATTTGTCTCCGCCGGATATTTCCTGGCCGCCTCGCGAGGTTTGCCACAGGGCGTCGCCGCTTTCTATTCGTCTGATATCTGGCCGGGCTTGTTGCTCTGGCTGTGCGCGTCGTTGGGCTTCGTTGCCGTGCATACTGTGCTTTGGACAAGGAAAAGCGGAGTCCGTCCGTTTCGCTATCTTGTGGCAGCAGGCGTCATGGCCATCCCACCATTCGGCATCACGGGCTGGGCGCATCCCGTCACAGCCGCAGGTGTTGTGTTTCCGGGATGGGGATGGTGGGGACTTGCGTTCATGACAGCTGGCCTTGCGGGCCTCGTAACCCGCACTTGGCCAGCTGTTGCCACTGCCTTGACAGGCTTGTGGCTTTGGTCCGCCGCGATCTGGACCGATCCGACCCTACCTGAGGGTTGGCGCGGCGTCGATCTGCAAATGGGCGCTTCACTTGGTCGGGACGCCGGTCTTCAACGCCAACGTGACTTGAGAGCAACGTTTCAGAATGCGGCCAGCGATGGAGCAAGCTACGTGGTGCTTCCCGAAAGTACGCTTGGCTTCTGGACACCGACAGTCAAGCGGCTTTGGGCAGGCGCATTCCGTGCAAGCGGGGCGACGGCCATTGCTGGTGCCGCGCTGCTTGACGCTACCGGGTATAACAATGTCCTGGTCGCGATCGACAGCCGCGGTGGCCGGATCGTTTATCGGGAACGCATGCCGGTTCCTGGCGCGATGTGGCAACCATGGCGATCCTTGTTCGGGCAGAGCGGTGGAGCACGGGCGGATTTCTTTGCGAACCCCGTAATCCTGATCGGTGCCAATCGGGCAGCGCCGCTGATCTGCTACGAGCAACTGATCGTTTGGCCGATCCTCCATTCCATGCTGCACGACCCTGATTTTGTCGTTGCCGTGGGAAACGGCTGGTGGACCGGAGGGACATCAATCGTCGCGATCCAGCGCGCAGCTGCCACAGCCTGGGCAAAGCTCTTCGCAAAGCCGCTTGTTATTGCCTTCAACACCTGAGCGCCAAGGAGGCCCCATGCTCGACGCCGACCTGATAAAAGAATGCGCAGACCCTTCCCTCGATCTCGCGATCGTGGAGCAGTTCGTAGCCGACGCCGGCTCCAGCGATCCCCTCGCCGTCACCGTGAAAACTGGCGGCCGGTTGATCCTCGTTCCTAAAGCCGCATCGGCCGAGGAGGCGATTGCGATCGTGCGGCGGTATGCTGGCCAAGCTGTCGTCCGCGTTGGCCTGACGCAGTTTCCCGCAGGCGTTGGGGTCAAGGAAGCTACCGATTTGAAGCCCGATCTAGTCGACCCCTGCCAGAACCTTCGCAAAGGCACGGCGATGTTCGCCAAGGTCCTCAGGATCGTTGCGAAATGGTATGGCAACCCCACGAGCAAAGACGTCTTCTCGCAGATTTTCGAGGATGCGATTTACGCATGGAAGACTGGTGAGTTCGAGGGCGTGAGGGTGTTCCAGGCGGAGGATCCGGGAACGCCGGTTGGTGTTTCGCAGCAAAGTAGAGAGAAGATCCCCGCCGAGGAGGAGGACGCTGACGCGGAATCAAGAGAGGAAAAGCCAGAGGCGGAGCAGGATGCTGGGCGGGCAGGGATACGCATCGATCTGTCGCGCATTGGTGGTCAGCAATAGCATCGAGTTCGTCGCGCCTTTCGAGACGGTTCGCGCCGAGATGAAATGCTAGTTTGAGTCCAAGGCGCAAAATTAGTGCGAATCAAAAGCATCAAAATAGTGCAATTCAAGAACATGAAAGTAGTGAAATTCCAAAGCATGTTATTAGTGTTTGTAAAAAGCGTCAAATTAGTGCAACTACAAGACATGGTCCACTCCTCACACGGCGTCGCCGGAGGCCCACATGGCGAAACCCAACGAACTGCTCGCGGCATCCCTGGCTGAACTGAGGGGAGTGACGCAGAACGGCACCCGATCGGTGGTGAAATCCGAAGAGCTCAGCCGTGTCCACCGGGAACGACTGCAAGACAACGGGTTCCTTGAGGAAATCATGAAGGGCTGGCTCGCCGTGAACTCGCGGCCGTCCGCTAACAACAGGATAGATGCTGCCTGGAGCACCGTCTATTGGGAATTTGTTGCAAAGTATCTCGACGACCGCTTCGCAGATGAATGGCGGCTCTCTGCGGAGGCATCCGTGGCTGTATGGTCCGAAAACCATTCCATTCCGGCGCAGGTCATTGTCAGAAGCCCGAAAGCCAACAATCAGCTTGTGAAACTACCGAGCAACACGTCGCTCTACCTGCTGCGCTCAAAGGGAAACGAACCCGCCGAGACGAGAGAACGATTGAGATTGATGCCTATGGAAGAGGCGACCTGCAACTTGTCTCCCGAGTCATGGAAAAACTCGGCGACCGATGTCATCGCGGTCATTGGCTCAATCCGCGGAACAAGCACGTTGCTTCAATACCTCCTGGACGGCGGCAGGAGTCACGTCGGCGGACGCGTTGCGGGAGCACTGCGCCATCTTGGCCGAACAAGGGACGCGGACACCATCATCAAGACGCTGGAAGCGGCGGGCTACAATCCGCACGAGGATGACCCTTTCGACCCGGCAGTGGATCTGATCACGCTGGATGCACGACGAACTCAGGCACCGTCGGCTACCCGGATCAAGAACCTCTGGGCGAGAATGCGGAAAGACGCCCTCAATTACATCGGATTCGAGCAAGTCCGTATCAACGACCGGGACGATTATATCGCCACCATCGATGAGCGCTATGTGGCAGACGCCCTCAATTCCCTTTCAATCGAGGGCTACGAGGTTTCTGAAGAGCTGATACGGAGGGTGCAAGACGGTCAGTGGGAGCCGGATGCGGATGCGCGTGATTACGAAACAAAGAACGCACTTGCCGCCAAAGGATACAGGTTGGCCTTCGAGGAGGTTCGCGACGACATCAAAAAGATACTTGATGGGACGCCGTCCGGCGAATTGCTGGAGGCCAGGCATCAAGACTGGTTCCGAGCCATGTTTAGCCCTTCCGTCACCGCCGGCATCGTCAAGGCACACCAGCTTGCGGGCTACCGGTCGCACAACGTCTATTTGAGAGGTTCTTCTCACGTTCCCCTGCCGCCGCACGCAATCGCGGACGCCATGGATGCACTGTTTGAAAGCATTTCGGAGGAACCCGACGCGCGCGTGAAGGCAATCGTCGCTCCGTTTCTCTTCACCTACATCCATCCTTTTCCAGATGGAAACGGGCGAACGGCGAGGTTTATCATGAACGCACTTCTTGCCGAGTGCGGAGCGCCGTGGACAGTTATTCCTGTCGCGCGCCGTGACGAGTATATGAACGCCCTGGAAGAGGCGAGCGGGCACGAAAACATCGTGCCCCTCACGAAGTTTGTCTCCGAGCTGGTTAAAGCGCCAGCACCAGCCACGCAAGCCACTGCTGGCCGCACAGAAAACTAGAGCAGGCAAACCCGGCTGCGTTTTGCCATTGGTCTCATGGCCGGCCATGACACGCACTAAGATCCGACGCGCACGGCTTTCATTTCGTCACAAGCTCGGCAGGGTCGACACCCAGTACCTCCGCGATCTGACCAACGACGGTGAGGGTCGCAGACATTTCGGCTCGCTCGATCGCACCGATATGGCGCGTACTAAGGCCCGTACGGTGCGCCAATTCCTCCTGCGTCAGTTGTTTGCCATGACGTATTCGACGCAAATTCATCGCCATGACCTCATTGAGATCCATGACGAGAGCGGAGCCTGAAACGGAACTATTATTCTAGGAACTATAGTTCCGATTCGACTTTGCACGTGATATTACTCGTCCGGCATTTTGCCAACACAACGGCACTGACAAAGAAACTTATGAGAGACAGATCAAGCAATATCGCCTAGACGACTGTTGCTCACAGGGATTTCGTTTTAAGCGTCAGGTGTTGAAGAGGGAGGGAATCGGTGAACGACGTGAACTCGTCTGAGACCAACGACGAAACAAAAAAACGCCGATCCTGCTATGGTTCTATGAAGAAATCAGAACTGGAGGCTTTGGCGATTGCTGCGATCAAAGAGCACCGCCGGCTTATCGTTGCCGACGAAGCTGTTTATGACGAGTGGACCCGCGCTTCATCTGATCCTACGCTGTCGAGAACGGTCGTCGAGAGCCTGCAGCGAGAATATACCGCGCGCCAAGAGAAGTCCGCAGCCCAGCAGGAAGAACTTTCGGAGATCATCGATGCACTCGGCTACGTACCGGACGTAGCCCCTGATGTCGCTGGTTGACGCTAGAGCAGGCCGTGATCCTTGGCGATCGCGACGAGGTGGGGAACGGTCGCCGCTTCGAGCTTCTCTCGCGCCTTATCCAGATAATGCTGCACTGTTCTTGGATTGATCCCCGTCAGGATCGCGGTTTCCGGCGCGGTTTTTCCTTTCGCCGCCCATTTCAGGCACATTGCTTCTCTTGGTGAAAGCATGCGCTTCGGTGGCACGATCGTGGTCGCAGCAATCATTTTCAGGCGATAATGGATTGCCAGAACGGCACGGATCGCTTTCTGCCAATCTTGAAGTTTCGAGATATCAGCCGCCTGCGCTGAAGATGCAAACGTCAACATCATCGTCGAGCCGAAACTGCCTTCGACCGGTATCGTCACCCCGCTGCGAATACCATGATTGATAGCCCGGTCGCGAAACCGTCTGAGTTCGGACGTTCCACGAGCAGGCCACTCGTCTGCTGTCCAAGGAAAGATCTCCATGCGGGTCTTCGCTTTCCAGACCACCGGGTCGATGCGGGAATAGTGGCTTTCGATATAAACGCCTTGCCACTCCTCCGGATAAGAGTTGAATGTGTGGATTTCCGGCCCCTCGGTTTGCAAATATGCAAACCGTTCGAAGCCACAAGCGTGCGTGAATGTCTTCAAAGCACTTTTGATCATCCGCTCGTCATGCGCGGCTTCTGTCATATCGATGAGTGAGCGAAGGTCACCGTCCAATGGCTTGTCTCCTCCTGAGCAGCTGCGAGCCCCGATGGCCCTGTTCGCGTTGCAAAGATCGAGGTGCCATGGGCGGTCAGGCGACTGGTCTGCCCCATGGCAGCCCCGCGCGCCTTGATTGCAAAGCATGATCAGGATCGATGCGTTTGTTGAATTTACTCAGCTTTTGCGGGTATTCCAAGTCCTAAACGTGTGAAATATGACGTTTTCTCACGGAATGGTTTCTGCTCTGCTCGACGCTGGGGAGCCGCTGATCGCGAGATTTAGCCGCGATAGTTTGACGGGAAAATAATGTCCTGATCGACGAGGACATTAAACTTGTACCCTGGACGGATGTGGATCGTCGGCTGGACGTTCAGGTTTTTCGAGATCGTCTGTTCCGCGACCCGGCCGAAGCTCTCTGCAAAATTTCGTCGTGCGGCATCTGAAGCTGTATTCTGCGTTGCCAGCGTCGAACTTTGAGGCATAGACATATCTATCCCGCTTCCAATTATTGCCACCAGCGCTGCCGAACCGAAGGTCCTCCACAGATGGCGATCTACCTTGTCCCGGAAGCCGCCATATCCTTCGGCGTCCGTGCCGGCCATGCCGCCAATTTGCAGAGTAGATCCGTTTGGGAATATAAGGTCGGTCCAGACCACGAGAACGCGCTCCTGGCCAAACGATACCTCGGAATCGTAGCGACCGAACAGTTTTGCACCCTGGGGGATGAGAAGCCGGCGTCCGGTGGCGCTATCGTAGACATTCTGGCTGACCTGGGCAGTTATGCGGCCGGGTAGGTCAGAATTGAGCCCAGTGATCAATGTGGCGGGAACGACCGATCCGCGCTTCAATTCATTGGGCGACATCTGCGGCACGACCTGGTTTGGCAGATAGCCGAGATCCTTGATGTCCTGGTTGAAAAAATCCTCCTTCGATGCTTGCCCGTTCTGATCTGCGTTCTGTCCCATCAAGCCAGATTGTAGTGCCGCAGCATATAGATCGGATGTCCTGTTCGCAGCGCTGGTGGCTGGCTGTCGGCCAATGTCACTTTTGGTATTCCCGGTACTATCGATATCCGAAACGTCGACCTTAAGCGGCGAATCGAGCGCTGTGGCACCAGCCTGAATGCGGGCCATACGTTGGCGCTGCGCCTCTCGCATGTACTGTTCATCCTGCTCTCGCTTCAGGCGAGCCTTCCAGACCTCTTCCGGTTCGAGACTTTGCCCACTTTCTTCTCGCTCAACTGACTGGCGCTCGACGATCGGTTGCTGCTTCTCCGATTTTTCAATTTCGACAGGTGCCGGTTGGAAAACCTCCTGTTTGTCCGGCTCACCAATAATTCCATCGGATATACCGCGCTTGAGTTGATCCCCGAAACTAGTCGCGGGGCTGTTCGAAACGTCATCGAAGTTCCCACGATTGAAAGAAAGTCCGCGCAGTGACAGGCCAATGACAACAACGCCGATAAAAATCACGACGACAATGATTGCTATGATGATCGGCAAGCGGTTGAGTCGGCGCATGCCATTCTGTTCGTCTGCCTGGCTGGACGTGCCGAGCTGGAGCGACTGAACCATTGTAAATCTCCGTCAGTTGCGCTGCATGATCGAAAGCGGACTGGTAGGCGCCGCGCCGGCCGCACTCGGCGCATATGCACGGCTCAGTGCGATCGATGGAGTTGATACGCGGGCCAGAATTTGTCCGTCGAAGCCCTCGATTGCATAAGCAAGCTCGATGAGCGTGGCGGTCTTAGATACCTTGCCGTCCGGGACGACCCTGTAACCCCAGCCCTTCAGGGCTGCTTCGAGGGCAGTCCCGAATTCCGACTTATCGTTGTGCATAACAATCGTCGTGGTTCCGCCAGCCGAGCCGATCTGCTCAGCCAAGCGGCTTGCCATGTCGCCTGCGACCGCGCTCGCGGCTAGTCCGCTTATGGAAACGGGGGCAGAGCTGGTTATCAAGGTGTCGTCTGCCGTCTGGCAACCAGAGAGAAACGCACTCGCAACACAATATGCGAAGAGCTTGCGCATGGTCAGCCTCCCCGCCGGATGGTAATCTTCTGTTGCCGCCAACCAACGCCTGATACGAGGATCGCCTTGTCGATCGCATAGTCGACCGTCATCATGTCGTTCTTCATCCGGTAGTTGACGATACGGTTTTGACCGGCTGAAACGACGAAGAGCACAGGTGCGTCCTGTCCCGAAATAGACTTCGGGAACTGGATATAGGTCTTCATCCCGTCGGAATATACCCGCTTCGGTTTCCACGATGCGCCGCCGCTCACCGAATAGGAGAAGTTCAGTTTCTCCGGCGCAGTGCCCGGAATACCGGCCGTTTCGAGACGGGAATTGATGTCGGCGAGTTTGGTGGAAACATCTTCCGGATACTCGAACCCGACCCGCGCCATGTACTGGCTTTGATGGGATTTGAGCTGAATATGATAGGTGCGACGGGAGGTTGTGACGACCATTGAGGTGAGAAGGCCTGGTTCCGACGGTTTGACAATGAGATGGATCGCCTGTCCGCTTGTCGCCCCCGAAGTAGCAGGTTCCACCTTCCACCTCACCGTGTCGCCGACAAGTACGTCGCGGACAATCTCCCCACCCTGAAGTTCGATGTCGCAGACCTGCAGTGGAGAGCAGATAACGGACGGCTGGGTCTGGCCGAACAGAAATGTGACCTTCCCGTCCGGACCTGTCGTCACCAGTCCCGGTGTGCCGCGCCATTTCCGTGAAAGATTTGTACCTTTCAGTTCGTTACTCGTCATGCTCTGAGCATATGCGACCCCCGCAAGGGCGGTCATGCAGACGGCGGCTGCCAATCGTAGTCGTGTTCTGTGCATTGAAAATCCCCTGCCCTTAAAGCTGTGCTGTCCAATCGAAATCCCGGACGTAAAGACCGATTGGATTGAGGCGGATCGTCGCCTCATCCTGAGGCGCGGTGATTGTTACAGTCGCGATCCCGCGAAACCGCCGCGTGCCGGTTTCCTTGCCCTTGCGGTCACGCTCATATTCGGTCCAGTCGATCTGATAGGTCTGGTTGGAGAGAGCAACGATGTTGTTGACCTCGATTGCAACCGTCGAAGCTTTTGCCTTTTCGAATGGTGAATTGCCTCGGAACCAGGCGTTGACCTTCTCAGTCGATGGATCGGACGTACGCAGAAGGGCATAGGTGCGGTCGATATATTGTTTCTGAACAACTGCGTCCGGGGTGATCGAGCGAAAACTTGTCACGAAGGTTCCGAGCGTGGCGCGCACCACGCGCACGTCGGCATAATCGATCTGCTGTGGAAAGCCTGCCGTGACGGCGGTCCCAAGCTTGTCCACCTCGACGATATACGGCACCAGCCGAACTTGCGTGCTCAGATACATCGCATAGCCAAAGCCGATCACCGCCATGGCCAGCCCAAGGACTCCGACGATGCGCCATGCGGCAGCCGCCTTCACATAGGAGCCATAGCGTTCCGTCCATTCCTGGCGAGCGGCAAGATACGGGTTTTCCGGGGCACGGTTTGCGGCCATTTGTTCTTCCCTTGTTTCGATTATGGTTTGGCGTTGCGGTCGGGAAGAGGTTTGGGCCCGCTGTGAGCCCCACGCTGTTCGTCGAGCTTGGCGTTGGCCAAGCCGAGAATCGACCCCGCATAGGCACCGGGCGAACCGATCGCTTTTTCCTTCGCGGCGGAACCCGCAGCCTGCGCGCCGGAGCCGAAGCTTGCGCCCATGCCGCGCATGGCAGCTCCAGCGACCGATGAGCCCCCAGCGCGTGCGGCTTGTGCCGCCGCAAATCCCGCGCCTGCCGCGCCGGCGGCGAGAAAACCAGCGCCTGCGGCGAAAGACGCCGCTTGGCCGCCGTGGCGAATCGCTTCCATTCCTCCGGACACCGATGCGCCCTGCACAACGCCCTGCATGATGTTCGGGACGTACATGGCGATAATGAAAACGACGACAGCGATCCCAGCGATGGCGAGAGCGGTCTGAAACTGGTCACCGATATCGGGCTGATTGGCGAGGCCGATCAGCACTTCGGAGCCGATGCGGGAGATCATGACAAGTGCCATGAGCTTCATTCCGACGGAGAAAGCATAGACCACGTAGCGGACCGCAAAATCCTTGGTGAAGGACGATCCACCAAGGCCGAGCATGATCATGCCAGCGAGAAGCCCAATATACATTTCGACCATGACCGACACGAAAATCGCAGCGACAAGAGAAAACGCGATAACCGTCACGACCATCGCGAACGACGCGGAGATTGCTAGCGCGTTATCTTCGAAGAGACCGAACTGTACCTTCTCCGACATTTTCGTTGCCACCGCGAGACCGGCGTTGAAAACGTCTGCTGGTGACGCCGTCCCTCCCCCTGCGCCGATCTGGAAGAGGCTATCCACGACCGCTTTGGCGAAACTCGGTCCCTGCGCGAGCACGAAGGCAAAGAATCCAACAAACATGATCCGCCGGACAAGTTCGGCGAACCAACTATCCAGTGAGGCGGACTGAATTGCCAGCCAAACGGCGGCAATTCCGACCTCGATTGTTGCGAGGATCCAGAACAGAGATCTCGCAGCGTCCATGACCGTGGTTTCCCACCCTTTCGCTGCCGTCGTGATCTGGCTCTGCAGCGACGTCAATACGGACCCTTCCTGCGCAAGGGCCGGCTGGACCGCGACCGCTGCAAAGGCGGTAAGGAGCATGGCGGCCCGTAGCCGATGAAGTGTCGTCGTCGCGGTCATCCTGTCACCATTCGACTTTCATCTTTTCGCCGCCGGTTTTCGGGCGGTCTCCCGACAAGCCGGAGAACTTCTCCCTGCGTTCCTGAGCTCCATACTTTTCGCGGATCAGCAACCAAATGCCAGCGCTTGACGCGGCCAGGATCGTCGCGATCGCAATCAAAATTGCTTTCGTCCTCACCACTCCACCCTCATCTTCTCGCCGCCTGAGGTGGAAGGAGCCGTTGCACTGAAGAATTTCTCCCGCCGTGCCTGTGCAAGGTCCTTGTCGGTTTGTTCTGTCTGCAGCCACGTCCCCATCATCGTCATCTGTTGAGAGACGAGACCGCGAAGCTTCTGCATTTGTGCGACTTGCTGAGCCGCGATCTCATGCCCGACCTGCAGAGCTTTCACCTGCCCATCTGCCGTCTCGGACATCGACCGTAGTGACGACATCGTATCTTCTTCGCTATCGAATTGGTCGGCCGTAAGACTAGCCGCCCTCAGCGAACTGGCGATCGTGTCGCGGTTGGTGTCCGACCAGGACTGGTAAGTCGAGGAGAACGTTGCGTTGTCGGGTAAACTCGTCCTGAGATCAGCGTAACTCTCAAAGCGCTGATGAAGAACATCATCGGCATTGCCCATAGAAAATGAGATGCTCTGACCCTGTGCGACAATGCTGCGTAGCTGGTTGAGATCGCTTTCGACCTTTCCCCAGACATAACTGGGAAGCTGCGCAGTGTTTTGCAGCATGTTCTCGTAGATTTTCAGCTGGTTCTGGATCTGCTCCGCAAGCTGGCTGATCTGGGTCAACTGATTGTCGACCTGGATGCCGGAGCTTTTCATAAGGTCTACGAGTTGCGCGTTGTTGGCGAGCTGCGTCCATTCCGTTGCGGCGCCGGCGGCTGAACCGGCTTGCACCGAACCTTGATTGACAACCGTGATGGCAAGCGCCGCCGCCAGGCAGGCAACCCTTCTATTCGTACTTGAGTAGCGATGCGGCATCGTGAACTCCTCTCGTTTCAAGCCAGCGGATCGGCCATTCACGACCGTGCTCGGATTTAAGGATGCGGACCCGTTTGAGATCCTCTTTGCCCGCCGCACCGACAAAGCTCAGGGCGACCGGCCCAAGCGACATGTTGAAGAGCCGCCGGCCTTCCGGCGTGGCGACGTAGTACTCGCGCTTTGGTATCGACTTTGCGACGATCTCGATCTGCCGCTCATTAAAACCGATACGCTCGTAGAATTCCCGCGTCCCGGACTCGCGGGCGGCGCCGTTTGGAAGGCAAATCTTGGTCGGGCAGGATTCTTTTAAGACGTCGATGATACCGGACCGTTCGGCGTCCGAGATCGACTGGGTCGCAAGGACGACAGCGCAATTCGCCTTGCGCAACACCTTGAGCCATTCCCGGATTTTGTCGCGGAAGACCGGGTGACCGAGCATGAGCCAGGCTTCGTCGAGTACGATCAGGCTCGGCGAACCATCCAGACGCTTCTCGATCCGCCGGAACAGGTAGGTCAGCACGGGCACGAGATTGCGCTCTCCCATATTCATCAACTGCTCTATCTCGAAGGTTTGGAAGGTTCCGAGCGTGAGACCGTCCTCCTCCGCATCGAGAAGCTGACCCATGGGGCCATCGACGGTATAGTGGTGCAAGGCGTCCTTGATTTCGCGCAACTGAACGCCGCTGACAAAATCCGAGAGTGAGCGGCCAGATGCTTTCGCCATGAGGCCGACCTGCCGAGAGATGGCGTTGCGATGATCCGGGGTGATCGTAATGCCCTGCAGACCGACCAACATTTCGATCCACTCCGTCGCCCAGGCGCGGTCGGCATCAGTCTGGAGTTCGGACAATGGGCAGAAAGCCAGGCCCCTCCCCTCTTCCGCAATGTCACCACCGATCTCGTAGTGATCGCCGCCAGCAGCGAGTGTCAGCGGAAGCAGCGAGCTACTTTTATCAAATGCGAAAATCTGCGCATTTTCGTAGCGGCGAAACTGCGCGGCGATCAAGGCAAGAAGTGTCGACTTGCCTGACCCTGTCGGACCGAAGATCAGCGTGTGGCCGACATCATCGACATGCAGGTTCAGGCGGAACGCAGTCGAACCGCTCGCAACTTGCATCAAGGGCGGGGAATTCCTTGGGTAAAACGGGCTTGGGGAGATCGGGCTTCCGGACCACACCGAGTTAAGCGGGATCAAGTCGGCGAGATTGTTGGTGTTAATCAGCGGCTCACGGATGTTGCAGTACCAGTTACCAGGCAGACTGCCGAGATAGGCGTCGGTAGCGTTGAGCGTTTCAATCCTTGCCCCGAAACCTTCTGCCTGGATCAGTCGTCGGATCGCTTCGGCCTTCTCCTGCAGTGCTTCGCGATCGCTGTCGAACAACACGACGACGGGCGTATAGTAGCCGTATGCGACAAGCTTCGATGAAGCCTGCGCGATCGCGTCCTCTGTTTCAGCGACCATTGTCATCGCGTCCTGATCGACCGAGCGGCTTTGTGTCTGGAAGATCTGGTCGAAGAACGGCCGGACCTTCTGTTGCCATTTCTTGCGGGTGCGTTCGAGCTTTTGCCGAGCTTCCTCTGCGTCGAGAAATATGAAACGTGACGACCACCGATAGGTCAGCGGCATAAGATCAAGGCTGTTCAGGATACCCGGCCAGCTTTCGGCCGGCAAACCGTCGATCGCAACGATGCCGAGGAAACGGTTCTCAACTTTTGGCGTCAGCCCGTGCTCAAGCTCGGCGGTTGCGATCCAGTCGAGATACATGGGGACATCGGGAAGCCGGACCGGATGGCTTTCGCCAGTGATGCAGAACCTTGCGAACTGAAGAAGCTCGTCATAGCGAGCAATCCTCTCCCCTCCCCTCTCGATCGTTTCACTGGTTTCCATTCGCCGGATTGAAAGGGTGTTGGCGAAATACTGCTCAACCTCTCGTATGGCGCTCTTGAAGACAAAGAGCACCGTGTCCGCGTAAGACTTCTTCCGGCTCTCTTCGTCTGAATAGATATATTTGCTCAGAGAGGTTCTCTTGGACGCGAGTGGTCGGTAGGTCAGGACGATTGCGTGCTTGCTCTCAAAGTGTCCCTGCTCACGCTCGAAATGTGCCCGTCGCTCGGCGTCGATCGCGCGGGTCACCGGGTCGGGAAAATGGCAGCGGTCTTCTGACGGATAGTCGACTGTTGGAATACGGATAGCCTCTACCTGGATCATCCACCCGCTTCCAAGTCGCGACAGGACCGCATTTATCTGCCGCGAAAGTTCGTTGCGCTCCAGATCGGTAGCGCTTTCGGAATCTGGCCCCGCGAAGTACCATCCGGCCATCAGGCTCCCATCCTTCAGGAGCAGGACACCATTGTCGACGAGACCAGCATAAGGAACGAGATCGGCAAAGGAGGGCCCGGTTACCCGGAAGCGCTTGAGAGCTACCATGGCCGCCACCTCAATACCGTCGCCAGGGCGAAGTGGTCGCCTTGTAGGTGGGCTTGTAAGAAACGTGTCTGATATAGACCTGGCGCATGAGCGGGTCGGATTTGGCCATTATCCTCAGCGCGCCAACGATCACGACCCAGACAGCAACACCGAAAAGTGCCGAGTAAACTGTCATTACGACAAAGATCAGGATCACGGCCGCAAGGCCGGTGATCAGCACCAGCTCCCTGTCGGCACCCATCAGCAGATTTGGGCGAGACAGCGCCCGATGGATGCGGTTACGCCGCAGGCCGGACAGGGACTCAGCCATGATCCCCCTCCCCTCCTACGTCCGGAACAATCGGCATCATCTCCACGCCGGTCAGCCCGATCGACGCACCGGTCGCGCCGAACAAGCCGACGATGTTGGTAGCGCCGAGAAGAATGCCGGCAACGAGGACGACGTAGACAAGTCGCCGCGCGAAATCGTTTAGCTCACCACCAAAGATGAGCATCCCCCCGGCGATCGCCACGGCTGCAAGCGCGATCGCACCCGCGACAGGCCCGGTGATCGACTCCTGAATCTGCTGCAAAGGACCTTCCCAGGGAAGCCCGCCTCCGGAACTGGCCAGCGCTGGCGCAACCGAGGCAAAAACGATGGGTGCCGCCACCAGCGCGGCCGCGATGAGGGTATGGTTACGCGACATCGCGCGCCTCCTGTTCTTCCGTAAGCTGATCGGATTCGATTTCGTACTGTCCGTTGATGAAACGCTCGACCTGGATGATGTCGCGTACGATCCGCCCGCGCGGTGTTCGCTCGATGGAGATGACCAGGTCTACCGCTTCTCCGATAATCTCGTGCATCGGCTGCTGGCTCGCCTCAGCGGTCAGCTGCTCGAGACGCCGCAGCGCTGACATGGCGGTGTTCGAATGAATGGTCGCTACGCCCCCCGGATGACCAGTGTTCCAGGCTTTAAGCAGTGTAAGAGCTGCGCCGTCGCGGACCTCGCCGACGACAATCCTGTCGGGACGCAGCCGCATGGTGCTCTTGAGCAATCGCCCCATGTCGATCTTATCACTGGTATGCAGGAGGACGGCGTTATCGGCGGCGCATTGTATTTCCGCAGTGTCCTCGAGAATAACCAGACGATCCTCGGGGGCCGATTTGACGATTCCGTCGATCACCGCGTTCGCAAGCGTCGTCTTACCAGAGCCCGTCCCACCGGAAATGATGATGTTCAGCCTCGCTGAAATCGCGCTACGGATCGTGGCGGCCTGATATTCGGTCATCACACCTGTGCGAACGTAGTCTTCGAGTGGAATGAGGCGTGATGCGCGACGCCGGATGGTGAATGCGGGATTTGCGACAACTGGAGGCAACAACCCCTCGAACCGGTGGCCGCCGATTGGCAGTTCGCCTGAGATGATCGGCTGCTCGGTGTCCACTTCGGACTGAAGTGCATGCGCCACAGTCCCGATCACCATTTCCGCTGCTGCAGATGACATCTCGCCAGCCAGCGCAACGCCATGGCCAATTCTTTCGATGAACAGTCTTCCGTCCGGATTGAGCATGATCTCGACGACAGTCGCGTCATCCAGGGCAACACAAAGCTGATCGCCCAGCGCTTCCTGAAGTTTGCGGACAAGTCTGGGATGAGAGCGAAGCTGGTTCACGAATGTCTCCTTAGGCTACCTGACCGAGAAGGGTCGAGTTCAGAACAGTAGTCGGAGGGTCGAAGCCTCGCGAATGTGTCCGCGTCGGCGGGAAGTGTGCCAGCGACCGCGATTGTCACGCCGATTTTCTTCGGCTCGCCCAAACGCCGCAAAGGCCATCCGACGCGAGCGAGGATTCTCTCAAACCGAAGATCGGTTACCGTGACGATCTCGGTGTACCCATTGGTCATGCACCATTCGACGATGCCCGCGAACATGGTCAGCGTCGCCTGGTGGACCGAGCCTTTTCCCCTCCCCTCCGCGAGGGTGGTATCGACGCAAAACCGAGAACTCTCGATCATCGCTGCATGACCGATGAGTTGACCGTCTGGGAGAAGCGAGGGGAAAACGTCGGACACCATCGTCGGACCAAGCGCCGGGAGAAGTCTCGCGCATCCCGCCAGTTGGTCGGTCTCGGTAATCGCGAGAACGTAGGTCGGTCGAAGGGCATCGAATCCGTCCGACTCGCAACCTGCCGTTACATCGACCTCCCAACCAAGGCGATCGGAAAACACCCGCGCGCGAAGCTGGTATTGGAGGTGAAGGAGGCTAGCTTCGTGAATCGTTCGGGGTGTTGAGAACGCGATTACCTGCATAAATTTCCTCCGTCATTGTTGGACGGTTTGGAAATCAGCACAGATTCGAAGGGCTCGGCAGTTGTATAATCCTACAAGTCGAAGCGTGAGTCGGACGCCTCTCACAGACGTTGTCGCGCCGTGTCTTTATTTTGAGGTCGCTTTGCACAGGAGACTTTGTAGGATTCACAGTAAAACGGAGAGTGAACGAACTCATCCGAAATTGGGTTAAAAAGCTGATTCTGCAAGCTATTTTGTAAATACAGAGAGAAAATGATTTCCGCGTCTTAATTCTTCGTTAACTTTAAATCCCTTGCGGCATTATGGGAATCGCGAGATAGTTTCTCAAATGACGGCTTCGCGGCCACTTTTTCGAAAGTGATGCCCTACTGGAAATAGTTCGCAAAATGAGCAACTCGCTGCCCAACCGATTTGATATTGAGATTGCCCAGCAGGGTGCCAAGATCTCCAACGCGTTGCATATGTTACGCAGCCAGCAGTATCCTCCTGATGCTCGCAAAGGGCTTCGTAAATTCCAACTTGGGGAAGTCGCGGATTTTATGGGGGTTACCCAGACCCACCTCCGACAACTTCATTCTGACGGAAAGGGCCCGGAGATAGAGTCGGTCAGCGGACGCCGCTACTATACGGCTGATCAAATGTTGGAACTCCGGGACTATCTTGAGGCCAATAAGAAATCTGACAAAAGGTATTACGTTCCTCGGCGACGCGAAGGCGAACCGATGCAGGTCGTCTCGGTCGTAAATTTCAAAGGCGGGAGCGGCAAGACAACTACTGCCGCACACCTCGCGCAATACCTTGCTCTTACTGGCCATCGCGTGTTGGCGGTCGACCTTGATCCTCAGGCGTCCCTCACCTCCCTTTTCGGGATCCAGCCCGAACTCGATGATACGGCGTCCCTGTATGAGGCTCTTCGTTTCGATGAGGAGCGGAAATCTATTGCAGACGTTATACAGCCAACCAATATCCCTGGTCTTGACGTGGTGCCTGCAAATCTGGTGCTGCAGGAGTACGAGTATGATGTCCCCCTGGCAATATCCTCCAAGAAAGGTGAGGACGGCCGGCTTTTTTATATGCGCATTTTCAATGCGCTGAAGCAGGTGGACGACAGGTATGATGTGGTGGTCATTGATTGCCCGCCACAACTTGGATACCTGACTATCACGGCGCTCATGGCCTCGACAGGCATTCTGATCACGATCCACCCTCAGATGCTGGACATCATGTCGATGAGCCAATTCCTGATGATGCTGGGCGGCATCATGGGTCCGGTCGCAGAGGCGGGCGCCGAGATGCGTGTCGAGTGGTTCCGCTATCTCGTGACGCGCTTCGAACCGACCGACATCCCCCAGGCACAGATGGTCGGGTTCATGCAATCCATGTTCGCCCAACAGATGTTGCGAAATCATGTGCTCAAATCAACGGCCATTTCTGACGCGTCGATAAAAAAGCAAACACTGTACGAGGTGGAGCGAGGCGATTTCGTCCGGTCTACCTATGATCGGGCAATGGAGAGCCTGAACGCGGCCAATGGTGAAATCCAGGACTTGATCCACGGCGCATGGGGGCGCAAATGACGTACTTGTCAGCCGTTTTTTCAGCGGTATTTGTGAACGATATCAATTCCCTGTCGAAGATGAAAGCGAGTTCGGAGGCTGGCTATGGCGCGTGAAAATCCTTTTGCAAAACTGGACATGGCGTCAATCGCGTCAAACCAGACGCCGACAAAACCTGGATACGGCATGACAGGGGCCGCTAAGACCGTCGTTCGGTCGATCGAGGATATGGCGGAGAACAGCAAGAAATTGATGCAGGGCGAGGTGATCGTCGATCTGGACCCGCAGTTAATTGACGGTTCCTTTGTCGCCGATCGCCTTTCCGACGATGGCGACGAATATCAGGAGCTTAAGCAGGCGATAAAGGAATCCGGCCAGATAACGCCGATTCTGGTTCGCCCCAGCTCATCAGACGGCCAACGCTTCATGGTTGTCTTCGGTCATCGCCGTCTCAAAGTCGCCAGAGAGCTTGGAATTTCGGTCAAGGCCGTCGTCAAGAAACTGGACGATGTTACTTCCGCTATTGCACAGGGACAGGAGAATTCCGCTCGCTCCAACCTGTCGTTCATAGAGCGTGCATATTTCGCACAGAACCTGCTTGAGTCGGGAATGACGAAGGAGGTGGTTCGGTCGTCGCTCGCGATTGATGAGGCGATGCTTTCGAAAATGCTGGGGGTCGTGGAAACTGTCCCGGCTTCTATCCTCAGGGTGCTAGGAGCGTCCAAAAAGATCGGACGCGATAGGTGGCTGAGTCTCCGTCAATTGCTCCTCTCCCCTGCCCTCTCGAAGGTAGCCACAGAGCATACGGAAACCGCCGACTTCATGGAGTTGACCGAGGATGAGCGGTTCGATGAACTACATGATTTTTTAAAGCGATACAAAGTCAAATCAGCTGCCAAGAAGCCAAAGACCAGTTCGTCCGTGAAGGATTGGACGTCAACTGACTCTTCGCTGAAATTCGTGATGAACGCCAAGTCGAAGAAAGTTGCGATCGAACTCTCGAATGTCGAAGCGAAGCCTTTCAGTGAGTGGCTTTCAGCCCACATGGATCGTTTGTACGTCGAGTACAGAGGGTCGAAGCAGGAAAACAACGGAGACTAAACCGCAAAAGAAAAAGGCCCCCAAACGGTAAACCGTGGAAGCCTCTCTCGTATCTCTCGCAGGATTGAGAATCGCATTTCCCGGAATCACAGTCAAGAGTCTTGGCACCGATTTGGTGAGCGTATTTCCTTTGCCTGAAGAAAGGTGAGAGAAAAATGCAGACGGGACAGGTGACGACGCCCTTTGGGCGGCGGCCGGCGACGCTTGCCTTGGTGAACGGGCAATTGGCGATCACAGCACCAGCACCAGGCACGCGTGTCGAAAAGTGGAAAGTATTTCGCGATGTATGCGAAACGAGGGAACGACTCGGTTTGCAAGATAGAGCGCTTGCCGTTCTCGATGCCCTTTTGACATTCTACCCCGATACACAGCTCGACGCTGATAGCGGGCTTGTTGTATTTCCATCTAATGCGCAGCTATCCGTTCGCGCTCACGGGATCACTGAAAGTACACTGCGCCGCCAGCTCAGCGCACTAGTGGATGCAGGACTTATCCAGCATCGTGATAGCCCGAACGGGAAGCGATACGTATATCGCAATCGAGACGGGGAAATCGAGCAGGCTTACGGCTTCGATCTGAGTCCGTTGCTTGCGCGTGCCGCCGAGCTTGCCTTGCTGGCTCAGGACGTAGCGGCGGACCGTATGCGCTTTCGCCGAGCGAAAGAAGCACTTACGATCTGCCGACGAGATATCCGTAAGCTGATTACAGCCGCGGTCGAGGAAGGCGCTCCGGGAGATTGGGCGCATACTGAAACGATATATATTGGCATTCTTGAACGACATCCCCGCTATCCAGACAGAGCCCAAGTCGAAGCGACACTTGATGAGTTGGAACTCTTACGTACAGAGGTACTCAACCTTCTGGGAATGCAGGCAGAAACCAAAAATATGAATGGCAATGCCAACCAAAATGACCGCCACATACAGAATTCAAAAACTGAATCTATAAATGAACTTGAACCTAGCTCTAGAAAGGAGCTGGGCGAAAGCCTGCCGGAAGAGCCGCACGCGAGGAATGTGAAGCCAGCAGCCACAAAAGCAAAGCTCGAACGAATCAAGGCGTTCCCGCTGGGAATGGTTCTTCGTGCTTGCCCCCAGATTGCTGACTACGGGCCGGGCGGCGGCATTTCACACTGGCGTGAGCTCATGACCGCAGCTGTCGTGGTTCGCTCGATTTCGGGCGTCAGCCCGTCAGCCTATGAAGAGGCCTGCAATGCGATGGGGCCCGAAAACGCGGCGGTGGCGATGGCGTGCATTTTGGAACGATCGAACTTCATCAATTCCGCCGGTGGTTATCTCAGAGGCTTGACGAAGCGATCGGAGCAGGGGGAGTTTTCGCTTGGGCCAATGTTGATGTCGCTCTTGAGGTCCAGCGGCGAAAATAGTGCTGTGGCGTGACCAACGATTTACGCAGAACCGATATGATAGAATTGTTTCGTTATATCGACGCTTTTGGGACGCAATTGGCTCGATGCCGCATAGAGGCAAATGGATGCTATACCACTGGTGGAGGCTGTCTGAACCACTCGGGGCCAGTTGGAGGCCCCACAGTTCCATGCTCGGCGAATACGCGACTGAGCTGGCAAGCATCGTAAACGGCTTGACTAACCACATGCACCGCTTGCGTGCTTGGTATGAAATCATTTCAGAGCTCGTCAGCGACGACAGGCTTGCGGTCAGTCACGATTTCCTGGACACATTGAGCACGCTCGCGCTTGTTCAGCCCTCCGCAGTTAAGTCACGCTTTGATTTCGCGTCCGGTCATCTGTGTCATCAGGCAAACAGGCTCGGCAATCGAAGTTGGACGACTTTCCCGAAAAGAACCTCTACCTCAACAATATCAACCTAGTGGCGCTGGTTTGTGGAAGTTCAGTACTTTGAAGATTCGAGTGGCGACGGATCGGAGGCTCGGTCTTCAAAGCTGAGCCTGATGACTCTTAGAACGCCCATAATCATCCTTACTTTTCTCGATTTCTTCTGGGCATCACCAGCATTGTCCTACGCACTGTCAAGGATAGAAAGGCTTAGGTATGAGTTGGTGGCAATTAGCCGAATGTCACTGGATTGCTCAAAATAGAAAGAGGTCTTCGTTATAGGGCCTTCGATGGGTTCATAAAATTAGTAACAGAGCAAATTCCGCGACCGCTTTGTTCGTTGGAGAATAATCATAAGACTGAACGCTCCGCCCAGAGAGCGGTTGTCGGCTTGTGGCACCTGTACCGGGAGATGTGACCGCAAGCGCCCTCATGAGAAGCAGGTTCGTAGGTAGATGGTGGGCAGCATAGCCTTAAGTTGTCAGCCGTCTTTTTTCGGGATTATCATAATCATTACAGCAAGTTATCTGAGTTGAGATGTACGAAATGCATCAGGGAGACTGGGCGCAAAATGACGATCAATATCCCTGCCCCTAAGAAGTGAGACTTCCAAGACATCGCTCGCGCGCCAAGCGACTTGCAGGCACTTGCTCAGCCGGGAACCGAATTGTTGATCGAGCCAAGAGGGTCGCGAAGACTGCGAAATTCTCCAGATTGGAAGTTTGCTGAAATCCAAGTGAAGGACGCCAGCGGGAAATTTTGCATCAAGGAGCTCGCTGAGTATCTCGGCCACCCGGGCAGCAAGGTCGCGCGCAACACACTCCTTGAACGGTTTCTTGTCGATAGATCGTGTTTCGTTGTTTTGGTTCTTTAGCGCCGCTGTGACGATGGAACTTCTGCCTTAGTCGAGGAACTAGAAGGGAAAGAAGCGGAACGTTGGCAATCTTTGAAGAAGGAGCATGCGGCAGAGCTTCTTGCGGCATATTCCAAACCATCGGGCGTGAAGAACCCCATCAAACTTACGCAGGTCGGGACCGGCCAGCGTAACAGTTGCGGCCAAACTAAAGCCCGAACCATTGGTTCGACGCCATGTGATGCGTTGCAATAATCGAGCGTCTCGATGAGATCGAGGTGAGATTGGTTTGCTAGGATCTCCTTATTCTCAGTCGCGACGTGCCAAGAGATCGGAAAGCGATACGTTCCACCCACTGAGGGAAGTGACTGCCTCGGTCTTTGCTGAGCATGAGACGTCAAGTTCCGGTAACCGCCTTGGCGCTCTTGCGGCGCAGCGTACGCGGGACTGCCTGGACGGAGTGGCGAATGATCGATTTGAGGGCAGGGGAGCTGAATGCACCATCGAGGCTGCGCCATTTCGTTAATGTCGACCAGTCGGTCAGAAGGCGACTTACGGTGGCTGGCGCGTGCGGGCCGATGGCTTTGAGAAACACTGCTTTCAGAGTTTGCCATCCACCTCGACTGGCATCGCATGAGCGGGATCGGCAGCCTGTTTTTTCAGGGTCCCAGAGATGATGCGCGACGAACTTAAGCATGGGCATGTTGGCGCCCATGTCGACATTGACCAGGTGAGGGGCCTAAAGAAGCTCCATGCTTCAATCCACTCGCACAGAGTTTGAGTACATTGCTGCCATCACCTTTTGCGCTTTGGCAAGTAGCTCGTCTGTGCCGCCTTCCTCGTAGGGAGCATAGAGGCTGAGTGTGATGGGCAAGTCGAACACTTGTCCATAGGAACCAATCGACATCTTCCGAAGCGTTTCAGTCTCAGTCTCGGCGGTTGAAACCATGGCAGTATAGACCGCCCGTTCGTCAACTGCTGCGACGACTTGGTGTCCGCTCTTTACCGCGACGTCCCACGCCTCGTGTAGGCGTTTCTCCATCGCCCTCGAATGGCTTTCCAGCGCGCCCTCTCGCTCGAACAGAGCCTCGTAGTAGGCGACAGCTTGCGCCTGCGAGCGTTGGGGCAGGCGCTGCAATTTGCCACTCCGTTCCAGCGGAGAGAACAGCGTCATCGTGTGCTTGGGCAATGTGAAGTCGGCCTGACCCGCCTCCAGCTGGCGCACCGTCCCACAGTCAAGAAAGAAACCGTGGACATGGTTGCCGTCTAACAAAGAACTCATCCGCTTAAAATATTGCAATTGCAGCCCACCGCCCGCCGGGTCGACATAACATAACCCCTTCGGCTCTGGGACCCGAAGCAGGATATCCTCGCTTGCGCGGATCGTGACACCCTCGACAGTTTTTGGTGCACCTCCCTCTTCCGTGACCGCAGAAAAGCCGCCGAGGGAGAAGGTCGCGCGGATCTCGACGGTGTCATCGTCGATCAGTTTACCAATAGTTGGATAAGGCGCGCAATCCCGCACGGCGCGCAGCGTGCTCTCTGCAAAGATGCCCGCGTCCTGGCCGCCCTTGTCCAGCATCGCCTCGCCCGAGAGCGCGCCATCCGGGGCAATCCTAAGCCGCACAACCGCCGTGCTTTCAGGATCAAGCGGCGGCCGCCAGCAAGGCTGCACAGCCCGGCCGAACGCCTCAGTGATCACTTGGTCGGTGGCGCTTGCCGGGGGTGCGACGAGAAAGCTGATGGCTGCAATTAGAGGAAGTAGGCTGGGCCTAAACATTTGCGCCTCTGGGTTTGGGTTCCGTCATAATCAATATGTCGTCCATCGTTACCAACAGCGATCGCAAATATCTGCTAGAGATGGCACGATAGAGTCAGATCTCTGGGTGTTCCTTCCAAGGCCTAAAGCGAGCATGACGATGGAAGAGCAACGACCCGAGATCACTCAGAGAAATGCGGTTTTCTGCTGCCACGTGTGCAGAGACCTTACAGCCGCCCGTGCACGCAGAAAAACAGAGGTTGCTTTAAGTCGGCTATGGATTCACTTATTCAAAGGTAATCCAAGAAACGCCGTCGACCAATTTTCCGCCATGTGCACAGGCATCACCCAACCGGGCAATCTTCTTGCCCTGAATGCTCGCGACTGATGAACCGCTCGTGATTCTATCCGACGTTGTTGGAACGCCTGTGCAAAGCAGGCTATCCCCAACGGTAGCGACGGGCACGCCTTCCACAGTCACGAAAGCCTGCTGTGTTGACACTACGGGGCCACCGATATGCGGTTTTGGTCCTGGATCGACCATGGGGCAGATATGCATATGGCCTTTAAGAGTAACAGGTCGTCCAGTCATCCGATTCACCTCGCTTGTTATCGAGACGCTTTGGCAAAAGGCAAAGGCGCCATGGAAAGCACACGTCCGTCGCGCCCGCGAAAACGTAAGCCGTGATCAAAATCTCCATCATTTTGCCAGCGAAACAGGCAGGCATCCGCCCGCCGGATCAGGGGGTTGATATCGATAAGTACTGCACGCCACACAGTTTCGGTATCGTGTTGAACGAAGACGTCAACAATCGCATTGTCGAGATGAGAAACGGATAGGAACTTATCGGAGAAGTCGATCAGGGCAGCGGCAATAGGCTTCGCACTCAACTCGATCTCGGGAAAAACCATCGTGTGAAAATACTGCGATGCGCCGATAAATGCACGGTCGCTCATAAATAACCTGAACTCTGCCCAATGCGGGATCTCTCGCCATGGCCGTATGAACAGACCTACATCGAACTTGTGCTGCAGCGAACTTGCAAGAAGGCCAGCTACCCGCTGGTTCTCTTGCAGTATATGCGGCGCAAGCTCTCGACTGTTGAACACTGGCGACTTCTGAAACTGTCCTGGCTTCTTAAAGCTGCAGCCACCGAGACGGGCGTGTCCACCTGAGGAAAAGATCCCGATCTTCTCATCAATGGCGGCGTACAAACCGTCTGTGAACGGTGGAATTTCGTCAATCTCGAAGATTTCTCGGAAGGCCGCGGTACGTGCACCGATTGCTAGTCGATCCTGCTCGGACAACATGATCTGCTCCATCGGAAGGCCGAGCGCAATTACCTCGTCCGGCCAGTGTTCCATGAACGTTGATCGCCACTTCTCGTGTAGACCTAGCATGTCAAATCCTGCGCACCTTCAGAGATTTTCTGCAGAAGTAAGATTGTTGAAGAATTCGGGGAGGCTGTCAGCGACTTTGACAGCGCCCTTGGCGTTGTTGCCTGTGCCGAAGGGATCTGTGCCCCTTTCCCAGAAATATACAGCACCGTTATCCGGATTCTTCCCGTCCATCAGGAGGTATGAATGGCCGGCATCCGCAGAACCGAAAAACACCATGGGCAGTGTAAATTGGTCAGGCCATACCGATCCAGAGATAAAGGTTTCATGGAGCGAAACAATATTGTCGAAGTCTGAAACCAATACCTGCACATCATGAACTGAGCGGCTGCCGTCCTCAGACTGCACCAGGAATGAATCATTATATTCGGTTCCGCAGTGACCATACTGCCTCAACACATCAGCCAAGTCGCTCGGTATGGTGAGTCCAGTACGCTCGGTAAAGTGTTCGAAGTCCTGCTCGTTCCAGGTGGTATTCGGCACAACCTGGAAGTCACAGTTGTCCTGTAAAAACTTAATCGCTTCGTTTAGGTTAGGCATCATGGAGTCCAATCCTAGTATGCGGGGTCGTTTACTGCAGAGGCACCACCACTATGGGCACCTCCTCCTTGAGCGGTATTATGGATTCTTGAATCGACCAACTGCATCGTTGATGTGTCTTCGTTATGGTGCCACGTAAACCCTTTTTCGTCCGTAGTCTTGCTCCAGTTGCCGTACTTTTCCTTCAGTGGGGCAACGGCTTGCCCCACGTCGCCGTCTGGTCCTCGCGCAAGATCTCCCTTCATGTTGGATATGCGGGTCTGAATCGGCTGACCATCAGGACCATGCTTCATGAAAGGTGAGAAATCCGGCTTTCCGTTCTTGTAACTTATGCCGTCCTGACCATAGTCTTTTAACGACTTTTCCGCTTTCGTTCCCGGCTCGGGCGTCCACTTGCTGTTGCCCGGTTCACCTGACCATGTTCCTCCGCGGGGAATATTCTTGTATTTGCCACCATCCTTGTACTCGTCGACTTTTTTACGACGGCATTCTTTCGTCTTGCATTTTTTAAGGTCTTCCTGGAGCTTTTTATAAGCCTGACCACGCTTAGACGCCCAGTATTTTGAAGCCGCTGCGCTCTTCCTTACATGCTCCTCCAGAGCCTTGACCTTGCGTTGCGCGGCCGCCACCTGACTGACCAACTTCTCAGCGTAACGAGCAATTTTGGTGCCTTTTACACCGGCTTTCGCAGCATCACCCCATCCTGGCACGAGGCCAACAAGATCAAGGCCTGCATCACCCCAATTGCCAGACCAAGCGTTGCCGATCGCGCTGGCCACATCTACCACGCCGCCTACGACTGGCACCGACGAAGCCGCCAACCAACCGGCTTCCTTTGCAATGGCCGTGTAGCGCTGATTGAGCATATCCACATCAGCGCGGGCAAGTTCCAGCTCGCGCGAGTTGGGAACATTGACAAGATCATCAAGGTGCTGAGTCATAGAGGCCCGCCCTTATTGGTCCCCAGCTCTTTGAGGTACTGCTCTTCGACATCATCATACGGGACGCCGAGCATATTATTTTTCATATACTGCGGAAACCAGTAGTCATTTTTGCTGCGCGCAATCGCGTCGCCTTCTTGTTTCATCGTCGGTTCGAGATTGCAGCGCTCCATGCGTTGCTCCTCGGACTGGTCACGGTCTTGCAAAATGCTACGGTACGGTTCGAACAAAAAGAAATCCGGGCCGATCCTCCACATCAGCGCGACGAATTGGATTTGATAAATCGGATCCGAAAAACCAAAATGCTCGGCGTAGCGCCGACCCCAGCGTGTCATTTCGGCGGCCTGTGGTGATGGCGCCATGCCGGCGAAGCTAGGCAAATGTTTGGGAATTATCTCCTTAGTGAAATAATCGACAAAATCGTCGTCATCGTGGAGCATCGCATTCATCTGGTTGGGGTCAAACTTGATGATCATCATGCTATCCTTTGGAACTCGTCGTCTGTGCCCTTCGCATCTTGCGTAGATGCGAGCGAAATTACCTCACGATGAAGCGTACCCGCATTCGCCGTAAATTTCAGAAGCTCGTCAGGCCTGAGATCGTTCTCGCAAAACCAAGCGTTAACACCTGTGAAGAAGGCTGTGTTCTGTTCAGGCGTAAAGATGGGAAGATATTGCCGCAACGTACGGGGATCGTAGAAGCGGAAGAAGTGCGCGGTACCTTCCTCATCCTCAATAACGGTGAACTTGCGCAAGTGGCGAATGACATCGGCCAGTTGAAGCGGCGAATGCAAGAAAATTGACCATCGCTTTCCGAAACCATTGTCCAGTAGCCAGTCAAGAGCGCTTTCATCTGACGCTATGCCAACGACCCAAGCGGTGTCGTCGCCAAATTCCTCCAGTGCCTGGCCGCGGTAGAGACAAGCGACTTGATCCGTCATCGCCTGGAGGGTCGGTGGGATCGTCATTGGTCCGCGTGCTGCATCGACGACCGCGTAAAGGCGGGCAAAATCCTTTGCCTGTTGCGCCTCCTGCAGTGCTTCAATGATCACTCTACGCTTGTCTCTGCTCAGACCCAAAGTGAACTCCTATTTCTTTGAGCAATCTTCCGCAAAGGGCTTGTTGGTATTTTTACCCCCACTACCGCGCTTGAAATTTATCGAATCCGACTTCACTTCGAACTTATTGGCTTTGATAAAAACGCCTTGTTTATTGATTTCAATAACTCCACCTGGCGCTGCGAGTACTATCTTATCGCTTGCAATCATTGTGTGGTTTGCTGTTTGGCTGAGTATAGCTTTACCAACTGTGACCTCATACCGCTCGCCGACAGATAGCTTTTTTGTCTTCCCCACCCTTTCGAGAGAGGTCCGTCCAACATTGGTGACCTTGCTGACGCCGATCTGCTCGGCCTTGGCCACTCCAACCGACGTAGATTGAAACGCACCAATAATGGTGTTCATGATACCGGGAAGGGGGAACAGGCTCGATGCATCCGATCCAACACCGGTTCCAGATCCAGCAAGTGCCGTGCCTGCATCGGACCGCGGACTGGGGCCTGATACAACACCCTCGCGTGAGGACATGCCACCAGCGCCGAGGAACCCAAGTGCTGATGACGCAAGTGACGTGGCAAAGGCTGCCACGACTGGACCTCCTCCACCGGCAATCTGGGCAGCTTGACTGAGGAGCCCAGCCGTCTGGCCGGAGAGTGCCTGAACACCCGCCATTGCCATCATCGCCATCGGTCCAGTGCCGCCGACCACGGTGTTTACCGATCCACCGATCTCATGCTTCTGATTGCCCGAGACCTCAACAGCGCGGTTGCCACCGACTGACGCGACTTCATGGCGGTCGATGCGCTTTGTGCGGTCGTTAAGAACGCGTGTTGTTTGGTCCTTCTGGGCATGGAAGAACTGGTTTTCCTTGCCTGCTTCATCCTCGAAGGTGATTTCGTTGAAGCCATCGCCTTTGTGGGTATTGGAGCGCAGGACCATGCGGGTCTTGTTGGCGGGGAGATCGTAGGGCACCGAATTTTTCGGGTTGTTGACGACACCTGTCACCAGCGGACGATCTGGATCACCGTCCACAAAGGCGACCATCACCTCCATGCCGATACGCGGAATGACCTGCGCACCCCATGTTACGCCGCCCCATGCCTGACTGACCCGCACCCAGCACGTATCTGTCCCGTCTTTCTTCGCCTTGCGGTCCCATGGGAACCACAACTTGATACGGCCATATTGATCGGGGTGGATTTCTTCACCCTCGGGACCAGCGACGATGGCGACCTGCGTGCCCTCGATCTTCGGGCACTTGGTCGTGCGGTGTGGAGTCAACGGAACACGGGCGGGGATGGCTTCGAAGGTGTTGCGGTATTCCGGTTCGTTGCTGTTGGTCTCATAGGAGCGGTCCACGATGGTGTGGCTCGCTCTGATGATCACATGCTCTTCATATTCATGCTCGGGATGGGCAACTTCGTATGGTGTGAAGCGACGGCCGGCTTCTAGAATGCGAGACGTCGATCCGCCGAAGACGCGGTCATGGTCGGCCTCGATGGATTGTGCCCGCAGCTTTTGGGCCCGTTCTGCCTCTTCCACGGTCTTGATGCGGGCGGGGTATTCGTAGAGCTCGCGCTTGGTCGCATCCGGCATCTGTACCAGTGATGGTGTCATATTGCCTGGCACCATACCGGGTGTCTCAAAATTCCAGTCAGCGCCTGCGCGCTGGCCGGACACGTAAGAAAAGCGGCGAGCCCAGTCGTTGATGTGGTTGCGATCTGAGGAGCCCTGTGCCAATCTCACTCTGCCTTCACCCTGAGCGGAAGGCGATGGTCCAAGCCATCCATTGGCGGTATCAGCCACATGCAGCTTGTGAGAGCCGTCTTCGTGGCTGAACCAGTAGAACAGCCCGTCTTCCTCTAAGCGACGCAAGAGATAGTCTAGGTCCGTTTCGTTGAACTGGGTGCTGTAGTGCTGCACCGGCGGCGGAGATATGATGCCCGAAGTATCCGGCGCTGGGATTCCGTGCTCGGAAAACAGCGTTTCGACAACATCCACTGAGGTCTTGTCCATCCAGATACGGCAATCGGAGCGGCGGGATAGCAACCACATCTGTGGGCGGATGGTCATGGCGTAGGAGCGCAGCCCACGGGTGATCGGCGGTCCTTCATGCAGGTCCGTGACAAGCCCATTGAAGGGGCGGCGAATGCCGCTTCCCTCTTCGCCATCACCCTGTTGCACCTCGATTGACACATCCACCAATCGACCGATCAGCTCTTCCGGCTTGACTGCTTCCTTCTTGGCCCGGACATTCAACTGTATCTCGAAGAGTTGTGAGACGCCCTCGGTGATCACCATCCGCTCTGGCAGCAACTGGTCTTCGCCAAGCGGCGACTTGACCTTCAAAACACGGCTGGCCTGGATGAACTCGGACGAGGAAGGCTGGTCGGTCATGGGGGACCCCGGTGATCGGATTGGGTAAATTATCAATCAGCTGTCAAAATCTGAACGGAATGCAATCAATCATTGTGGCGAAAGGATGGAGCGGCGGTCATTTGTACAACCATCTCGGTATAAAATGGTTCCGCAGTCCCAAACCCGCCGTAATTTGCAAACCAAACTGACCGAGAGGTAGGTGAGACCAAGGACACATCATGGCGCCGGTGGATATGGACAGTGGGGTAGGGAAGAGCCGCAGGAAGGCTCACAGTCCGCAGACGAAGCACGATGCCAACGGTTATGGACTGAACCGAGAAGAGGCCAATGAGCGTCGCGGTGCCGGCTGGTGGGTTAGCCTGAGACGACGCGGCCACAAAATTGTGCGCCTGTTCAAGGACAGCGTCTATGGCTGTGATGAGGCGGCCTACAAGGCGGCGCGTGCCTATCGCGATGCGATCATCGAAGCCATACCGCCCGCCACCAATCACGAGCAGGCCGTCCTCCTGCGCAAAAACAACCAGAGCGGCATTTCCGGGGTGCGCCGGGTTGAAACCCGCGAAGGTGATGCCTGGCAGGCGACATTGATGACCAATGATGGCCAGAAGCGCGAGAACTTTACCGTGTCGAAGTTCGGAGAACTTGAAGCCAAAACCATGGCCATCGCCCAGCGGCGCAAATGGCTTGCGACCTTGCCCGTCACACATCTCGCCTATGCCCATCACGCCGCCGAAGTGGCGCAGGAGCATTTTGCCGATGATCTCATCCCCGTCAGCGACGTGATGCCCGAAACCCATCTCAAGGATGACGAGATCGAAGCCCGCATCCAGTCGATCAATGATGATTTCGACGGAACGCGTCCCAAGCGACTGCGGGTCCGCGTCAAAAGCTATTACACCGACAAGCTCTCAGTGTTCGTCTCTGATGCTGGCAAGCCTGCAAAACGCAGGCTTGTGCAGATCAACACACGAAAGCTGGGAAAGCCGGAGGTTTCGAGAGAGGCGAAATCAAAGGTCTGGGCTTCTATCACCGAGTTCTACGACGCAGAGACTGCTCACTGGTTTATGACAGCGCATGGTAATCCACTGCTCGATGAAGACAGGTTTGATGTCCGGGAGGGCTTCAACATCCTCGTTATGGCCGACAAAGCCAAACCACCGTCTTCCGACTGATACACTGCTCAATTCCTGTCCTCGGCTCCTTCCACTTTACTCCATCACAACATTCTGGCCGCTCGACCGCTTCGACGTGTGGCATTGTTATAATAGCTGGAAGCTTGCTGGAGAGAACGATGGCGTGATCGTGTGGCTTTATGTATTTCGCTGCACCCAGTGGCAGCATCACGCACCTTCGTCAGGACAATTTCTTTCGCAATCGCGGGATGATCAGTCTGGCCGATGTTTCTCACCTGACAGAAAGCCGGTAGCGGAACCTCACGCAAACCCCGCCCCAGTTCGGCGTGAAAATCACCACTAATAAGACGCGCAACCTTCGCCGCCATCATGCCGGGTAGCGATGGGAAAATCCTTGGCCACGTCAGCAAGTGTCACGCCGCTGAGCCTCTTGCGCAGAAGCTCCTCGGCTTCGCTGAAGACGTCTTTCAAAACCCCATTGACCGCCTGCTCAATGTGGCATCCAGGCATGTCATAGGCGGGGCCAATCGCAAAGAGGGATGGTTCTCCAACTGCACGGTAGATGTCAAGAAGTGTCAGTTCCTCAAGCGGTCGTGCCAGCGTCCAGCCACCACCATGACCCTTGACTGAGCTGACATATCCCTCGTCGCGCAGGCCCGCCATGGTGCGACGGATGACAACAGGATTGGCGTCCAGCATTTGCGCAATCATCTCGGATGTCATGGCTCCATCATGGCGTCCCATATGGATCAAAACGTGGAGCATCCGCGAAAGTCGACTGTCTTGCCTCATGTCCTGTCCCCACTCAATGGCCGTGCCAGTACTAGCACGAAGCAGTCTCACGATACAATCGGAGTATCATGAGTGTTGACATGCTTCCGTCATGGCACTTATGTTGTTACATGAATTGGGAGATAATTTATGAGCAACATCATTCACGACGTGATCATCATCGGCGGAAGCTATGCCGGACTGTCGGCTGCGATGCAGCTTGGTCGTGCCAGGCGCAAGGTTCTGATCATCGATGAAGGCTTGAGACGCAACCGTTTCGCGTCGCACTCGCACGGCTTCATCACGCAAGATGGTGCTGATCCCGCGGCCATTGCCGCAGACGCGCGCGCGCAACTGATGAAGTATAGTACGGTTGAATGGCTGGCTGCGCGTGCCGATTCTGTCGAACGAAAAGGGGAGGCGGGTTCGCAAGCCTTTTCCTTTGCTGTCACGGTTGGAAAGACCCGTCATCTGTCCCGGCTTCTGATCCTGGCTCTCGGTGTGAAAGACAAGCTTCCTGACATCGATGGCCTGGCGGAGCGCTGGGGCAAGTCTGTGTTTCACTGCCCATATTGCCATGGTTATGAGCTGAATCAGGGCAGAATTGGGGTTATCGCGGGCTCTGCGCTTTCCATGCACCATGCGTTGATGTTGCCTGATTGGGGGCCAACAACCCTGCTCTTCAACGATGCATTCGAGCCCAGCCCGGACCAGCTTGGAGCTCTGGCAGCTCGTGGCGTGATCGTCGAGAAAGGCCTTGTCGAGGGGATCACCGGGCACGCTGATGTCCAGCTTGCTGGCGGCCGGGCGTTATCCTTCTCAGGCTTGTTTGCACTGGCTCCCATTGAGATTGCAACGCCGATCCCGCAGCAGCTCGGCCTTGAAATGGAGCAGGGACCACTTGGCGCAACGATCAAGACCGATGCCATGAAGGAAACCTCCATCCCCGGTGTCTTTGCCTGTGGAGACGCGGCACGTGCTATGGCCTCCGTTGCGCTTGCTGTCGGTGATGGCAGTCTGGCTGGCGTCAATGCACACAGGACGTTGATGTCAGGGGCGCGCTTTCATGGGTAAATTCGATGGAGATCAGGCGGGGTATGCAGAGTCTGCACGGCGTAACGTTCCGGGTCTTGATGACCTCCACCGCATGACGGGGCTGCTTCTGGCAGAACGTGTTCCGGCGAATGGACAGGTGCTTGTTGTTGGAGCAGGTGGTGGCCTTGAACTGAATGCGCTGGCTGAGCACCATCCGGGATGGTTGTTTGATGGGGTCGATCCTTCAACCAGTATGCTCATCCTGGCAAGGAAAACGGCAGCCCGTGCAGCAGATCGTATCCGTTTTCACCTTGGCGATATTTCAGCTGCCCCCGATGGTCCCTTCAACGGTGCTGTTTGCCTTCTGGTCTTCCATCACATCTCATTTGACGAACGCGCAGCAACGCTCCGAGGTATCCGCCAACGTCTGCACCAGGGATCACCCTTCGTGCTTGCCCATATCAGCATCCCCGAGCACGAACCGGACCGCTCGCTCTGGATTGACCGACACATCGACTTTGGCGCGATGACGCAATTCGATAGTGAAAGGCGGGATGCGGCAAGAGTGGGGATGAAAGAGCGCCTCTCCATATGCTCACCAGAAGAAGATGAGGCCCATCTGCGACAAGCGGGGTTCACCGCAATTGCGCAATTCTACCAGGCCTTGAGCTTCAGAGGGTGGGTAGCTTATGCATGATCCCCATCAGCACACGCGTCCTGATGGGATTGATTGCCTTGGTTCAAGCCTTCAATTGCGAGGCTGGATGAGCGCCAGTGCAAGGGTTGTGGCGGCCAGTATGGCCGTCAGGGTCAGCGGCCCTGCGGCACCATAGTTGTCCACAACGTAGCCGCCGACAACGGCACCAATGCTGATGGCGACCTGGAAAGAGACCACCATCAGGCTGCCGGTAGCTTCGAGGGCGTCCGGCGCGCTGCGGGAAAGATTGGTTGGAAGCACGACCGGTGCCATGCCAAAGGCGAAGCCCCAGAGCGCGACCAGCGTGAATGCAATGGCCGCATAAGCTCCGCCGAGAACCAGAATAAGCGCCGCAGATGCCATCAGGCCAGCGGTCACGGCAAGAGCCATCGTAACACTCGCGTCGGCCATCCGTCCGCCAGCGACATTGCCGATGACGGAGGCAATGCCGAAACCAAGCAGGGCAAGAGCGATCGACTGCGTATCAAGCAACGTCACCTGCTCCAGAAAGGGGCGTACGTAAATCGAACCCGCGAAATGTCCGGTCATCAGCAAGAGAATGGCCAGCATGCCGAGCTGAATGCCCCTGCGCCGTGTCAGCTTGAACACGTCGGTCAGGCTGTTGCTGGTGCTTGCAGGCAGAGTGGGCAGGCTGATGGCCTGCATCAGCATGGCGATCAGCGCAAGCCCGGCCGTCATCGCCATGGCCGTGCGCCATCCCAGCCAATCGCTGATCAATGCGCCCATGGATGGTGCGGCAATCGTTGCCAGCGAGACGCCAAGGGTCACAATGGCCATGCCGCGCCCGGTTGCATTGGTACCAACCAGCCTTGCGACGACGGCAACGGAAAGTGCCCAGAAACCGCTGAGTGCAATGCCCAATCCGGCGCGGCCGACGAGCAACAACCAGAATTCGCTGGCCGTGGCGGCAAGAATGTTGGAGCCGACGGCCAGCGCAGTCAGAGCAACAAGCACCGTCTTGCGGTTCAGCTTTCCGATCAGCACGTTACTGAACAAAGCCGTTATGGCACCAACGGAAGCTGTGGCCGTCACGACCTGTCCCGCAGTGCCCTCACTGATCCCCAGATCGCGCGCCATGGGCGTCAAAAGCCCGGCTGGCAAAAACTCGGCTGACACCAGAGCAAAGCTGGTTGCGGCCATGGAAAGCACGGCAAGCCAGGTCGCGGCTGTCCACGCGGTGTCTTCTGCCACTTCAGCATCGTTGATGGGCTCATCGAGCTGTAAAGTTGTGTCCGTCATCTCTGTGTCTCCTACATCGCAGACATCTATAGACGTACTTCTCAGGATGATATGTACCTTAAAATCCTAAATTCATGTCCATTCGTCTGGAATTGCTGCGGCGCACAATGCCGGGCGATGAGTTCGTCACCCGCTTGAACGCCCGCGCGAATGAGGCTTCCGACTCATACCCCAACCGGGTGGCCACTTCCGCTACCGACATTCCGTTGCGAGACAGCATTTCTCGAGCAAGTTCCATGCGCAGGCGCGCGAGATAACGCGCCGGGCCTTCGCCGAGAACTGCGCTGAACCGCTCGGCAAAGATCGACCGTGACTGACCCGCTACGACAGCGAGGCTCTCCAGTGTCCAGTGCTGGCCGGGCTCCCGGTGAATGGCTGATAGCACGCGCCCAATATGCGGGTCACGAATGGCGGCAAGCCAGCCGGTGGTCGAAGCGCCACTGCAATTGACCCAGCAGCGAATAAGCCGGGCCGTCAACAAATCCGCCATCCGCGAAAGAACCGTCGCGCTGCCCATTTGCGGCTGAGATGCCTCCACTGACATGGCGGCCAGCAAAGGCCCGATGAGTGGGTCATTCCCCGCCACATCACAGCCCCGGATGATGGGCGGCATCAAGGAAATCAAAGGATGAAGCGCGTGCTCGCCCAAAGCCATGGAACCGCAGAACAGGGTGGCGGTGGCCCCCGTTCCCTCCCGCACAACTTCACAAACGCTGCTTTCCAATTTCGTAATCTGGCAAGATTCGCGACAATCGCCCTTAACATCCGGCGCACTCGCCAGGCGATGCGCAATGCCCTGTGGCAACAGCACCAGATCGCCCTCGTTCAACGCTTCCCAACCCTTTGCGTCGGTGTAAATCCAGCAAGGCCCCTGGCTCACAAAGTGAAAGCGCAAAAGCGGCTGCTCAGGAAACGCGATGTTCCACGGATGCCGCAGTTCGCAGCGCCCATAATTCACCCCGCTCAGCCGAAAGTCTCGCAAGACTTCGCTGAGAGCATCCATGGGCAAATCTGTCGATGGAGTTTTTTGGGACGAATGATCAAGCATTCCGCCAATCTATAGGCAAATCGTCTGGCTTTCAATCAGGATATTCGCAACTTTGTATGTCTTCGATCCTGGAATTCGAGGTGCACACGGGTCGTGACTGATCGCTTTACAAAATTGAAATCCATCTTGAATATTTTTCACCATCTGATAATCGGTAAGATGTCAGACCAATTATTGACTGGGCGGTCGGGATTTCGGAATGAACAAATCGGCAGACAATCACCTGATGACGCCTTTGCCAGCGGTGGACAGGGTGCGCCAGGTCGAGGCGGCACTTGCCGAGTTCGTGGACAGGGCAGGGCTGAAAGCTGGTAGTCGCCTGCCTGCCGAGCGCGAACTCATGGCTGCTCTGGGCGTCGGCCGTTCCACCATCCGTGAGGTCATCCGCAAGTTTCAGGCGCTTGGCGTTATCGATAGCCGCAAGGGTAGCGGCAACTACCTGCTTAAGCCGATTTCCAGCGCAACCGTGCACATGCCCATTTCCATTGAAGCGGAAAGCCTGCGCGATGCCTTGCTGATGACGCTGGAGGTGCGCCGCGGAATAGAGGTCGAGGCCTCCATGGCTGCAGCCCGTCGCAGAACGGAAGAGGATATCGAAACCATGCGCCTGCGGCTGGAGGAGATGGAGCGCGTCCATCTTGCCGAGGGCACGTCAGGCAAGGCAGATCTCGCCTTTCACCTCTCCATTTATGAAGCCACCCACAATTCGCTGTTCAAGCAGCTTCTGGAGCAGATGCGTGAAGGCTTCGAGCGCTTCTGGTTGAAACCCTTCGATAGACCGGATTTTGCATCACGCTCCTTTCCGTTCCACCGCACGCTTTTTAACGCGATAGTCGCAGCGGATGCCGTCTCTGCGCGTGAAGAAACGCTGAAAATCCTCGCCATTGTCGAGGAAGATATCAAGGACATGTCCAAATGAATCACGGCAATGATCTCTATGATCCCGCATCGCTCATCGTTGCCCATGATGCAACGCATGCCTTCGAGGCTGTGGTGCCGCCCATCGTCCAGACCTCGCTTTTCACCTTCTCAAGCTATGACGAAATGGTCGCCACCTACCGCGGCGAAAGAAATCGCCCAGTCTATACGCGCGGATTGAACCCTACGGTTCGGATGTTTGAGGAAATGCTAGCGAAGCTCGAGGGTGCGGAGGATGCGCTTGGCTTTGCCAGTGGTATGGCGGCGATTTCATCGACGGTTCTGTCTTTCGTTTCGCCGGGAGACCGTATCGTCGCCGTGCGCCATGTCTATCCGGATGCCTTCCGTCTTTTCGGCACCTTGATGAAGCGCATGAACATCGGCGTCACCTATGTCGACGGGCGGGATGAAGCTGCCGTCGAAATGGCGATGCCGGGCGCAAAGCTTTTCTATATGGAAAGCCCGACGAGCTGGGTCATGGAAGCGCATGATGTCGGAGCGCTTGCCGCGATTGCGCGCCGTCACGGCGCGGTTTCGGTCATCGATAACTCCTGGGCGAGCCCGATCTTCCAAAAGCCCCTGTCGCTGGGCGTTGATCTGGTCGTGCATTCCGCCTCGAAATATCTCGGCGGCCATAGCGATGTGGTAGCGGGCATCGTTGCGGGCTCGAAAGCCATGATCGATACCATTCGTGCCGAAGCCTATCCGTATCTGGGCGGCAAGATGTCTCCTTTCGATGCTTGGCTTTTGATCCGGGGATTGCGCACCCTGCCCATTCGCATGAAAGCGCATCAGGAATCGGCGCTCGAAATCGCCTCGCGTTTGCAGGCGCTCGATGCCGTCGAAACCGTTTGCCATCCCGGTCTGGTCAACCGCCTACCGCCCGGTCTTAACGGCACATCCGGCCTGTTTTCCTTCATCTTCCGCGAAGGCGTGGATGTCAGGGCATTTGCCGACCGTCTCGAACTTTTCAAACTTGGTGTTTCCTGGGGAGGACATGAAAGCCTGATCGTCCCTGGCGAAGTGGTGCTCGAACAGAAGGCGCAGCCCAATTCAGCGCATACGTTCGGTATCAGCCCGCGCTCCGTGCGCCTGCATGTCGGTCTTGAGGGTACTGAAGCGCTCTGGAACGATCTTGAACCTGCGATCAAGGAGGCATCTGCCGCCGCCTGACGCATTGACGAACGACGACAAAAAAACGGGAGAACGCAATGAAAAAACTGGTAGCAGCAACACTCTTTACCGTCTTGATGGCCGGAACGGCACTGGCGGACACGACTTTGAAGATCGTGGAAGTCATCACGAGCCCTGAACGCACCGAGACCCTCAAGGACCTCGTCTCCAAATTCGAAGCCGCCAATCCCGGCACAAAGGTCGAGATCGTCTCCCTTCCATGGAGCGAAGCATTCCAGAAATTCGCCACCATGGTTTCGGCTGGCGACGTTCCCGATGTGATTGAAATGCCCGATACCTGGCTGTCGCTCTATGCCAATAACGGCATGCTCGAAAGCCTTGAGCCCTATCTGGCAAAGTGGGAGCATACCGCCGGTTTGAGCGCACGCACGCTGGAGCTTGGCCGCGACGTCAAGAACACAGCCTATATGCTGCCCTACGGTTTTTATCTGCGTGCCATGTTCTACAACAAGAAGCTGCTCGAGCAGGCAGGCGTGAAGGAACTGCCCAAAACGTTGGAAGAATTTGCCGATGCTTCCAAGAAGGTTGCCGCCATCCCCGGAAAATACGGATATTGCCTGCGCGGCGGTCCGGGCGGCTTGAATGGCTGGGTCATGTTCGGCGCGTCCATGGCCGGCTCCAACGAGTTTTTCACCAAGGACGGACAGTCCACCTTTGACAGCCCCGGCTGGGTAAAGGGTCTGACCTATGTGGTCGATCTCTACAAGAACGGCTATGCGCCGAAGGACAGCGTCAACTGGGGCTTCAATGAGATCGTGGCCGGTTTCTATTCCGGTACATGCGCGTTCCTGGATCAGGACCCGGATGCTCTGATTGCCATCGCCCAGCGCATGAAGGCCGAAGATTTTGGCGTGATGACGATGCCGAAGGGCCCTGATGGCAAGACCTTCCCAACAATCGGCTTTGCGGGCTGGTCCATGATGGCGTCGTCCAAGAGCAAGGACTTGTCCTGGAAGTTGATCGAGACGCTGGAAGGGCCGGAAGGCAACATCGAGTGGAACAAGAAAACCGGTGCGCTACCCGTCCACACCTCGGCAGAGAAAGATCCGTTCTATGCCAGCGAGCAGTTCAAGGGTTGGTTCGAGGAACTGGCAGACAAGAATGCCGTACCAACGACCATGCCGACCTATCTCGAGGAATTCGCGTTCTTCAAGGACTCGCTCGTCATCAAGTCATCGCAGGAGGCTCTTCTGGGTGACATCACGCCGGAAGAACTCGCCAAGCAGTGGGCTGACTACATGACCAAGGCTCAGCAGAAGTTCCTGCAATCGAAATAAACGAGACAGGCAGCGCGTGACGATCCGCGCGCTGCCTGATCACCGCTTCGATTGATAAACAAACGAGATCAGCGCGTGGCGCGCCCGTTCGCCGTCTTTCGCTGGGGAGCATCTGATGTCCTATATCCAGAGCGCCGGGCCTGTGGCTCCGCGTAGACCCGCATTGCAGCGCCTAGCGAGAGCCGCCGAGCCGTGGCTCTACAGTGCACCAGTCCTGCTCCTTATCATCACGGTCATGATGGTGCCGCTGGTTTTGGGCTTGTCTTACGCCTTTCGCGACGTTCAACTGCTCAACCCGTTCTCTGGCGGGTTCATCGGGCTCGACCATTTCAGAGAGCTGTCCCAGGACGTCGCTTTTTATCGCGCGCTGAAGAACACGCTCTGGTGGACCGGGGCTTCGGTCTTTCTGCAATTCTTTTTCGGGCTTATTCTGGCGCTTCTTCTCGACAAGCCGTTCGCGGGCCGTGGCGTGGTGCAGGCGCTTGTCTTCCTGCCATGGGCCGTGCCGACGTTTCTGGCCGGGCTCAACTGGGCATGGCTGTTCAATCCGGTCATCGGTCCGCTGCCGCATTGGATGACGTCGCTCGGGCTGCTCTCTGCGCCCAACAATATTCTTGCGGATCCGCATCTGGCCATGTGGGGTCCGATCATCGCCAATGTCTGGTGGGGCATTCCGTTTTTTGCCATCACGCTGCTCGCCGCCCTTCAGGCCATTCCACGTGATCTCTATGAAGCCGCATCGATCGATGGCGCAACGCCGCTCCAGCGCTTCACATCCATTACGCTGCCGTTTCTTGCACCCACCATCGCGATCACCGTTTTGCTGCGCACGGTCTGGATTGCTAATTTCGCCGACCTCATCATCGTCATGACCAATGGCGGACCGGCTGACCGAACGCAGATCGTTGCAAGCTACATCTTCACGCAGGCGTTCAAGAGGCTGGATTTCGGTTATGCATCCGCCATCGCGTTGGCTTTGCTCGTGCTTCTGCTCGCCTATTCCATGGTCATCGTCATCATGCGCCAGCGCCTCATCGAGAAGGATTGACCTATGACCGGCAGGGTTTTTCTCACCATCGCGCATCGCTTCGCGCTTCTTCTCTACGTCATCTTCGCGCTCTTCCCGCTTTTCTGGCTCCTCAAGGTGTCGGTCACTCCCAACGATCTTCTTTACAGTGAAGGCGTGCGGATGTGGCCGTCGCATGCGACGCTCGATCACTATCGTTATGTCATCGAAAACAGCGCGTTTCCCACCTTCTTTAAAAACAGCGTCATCGTTGCCGGCTCGACAGCGTTTGCGGTGACCATCCTGTCTTCGCTTGCCGGTTATGCACTGTCGCGTTTCCGCTTTCGCGGCAAATTCTGGATCATCGGGCTGATGCTGGTCACCCAGATGTTTCCGCTCGTCATGCTGGTCGCGCCCATATTCAAGATGCTTTCGCCTTTGGGTTTGACGAACAGCCTGACGGGCCTCGTCATAGTCTACACGGCGTTCAACGTGCCTTTCGCGACGTTTCTCATGCAGTCGTTTTTCGATGGTATTCCAAAAGACCTAGAGGAAGCGGCGATGATTGACGGTGCCAGTCGCTTCACGGCGTTCCGGCAGATCATCCTACCGCTGACCCTGCCTGGTATCGCCGCAACCCTCGGCTTTGTCTTCACGGCGGCGTGGAGCGAGCTGCTCTTTGCCCTGATGCTGATTTCCGGAAACGAAAGCGCCACATTCCCGGTTGGTTTGCTGACCTTCGTCTCGAAATTCTCGGTCGATTTTGGACAGATGATGGCCGCAGGCGTGCTGGCGTTGATCCCCGCATGCCTCTTCTTCCTGCTCATTCAACGATACCTCGTGCAGGGCCTGACGGCCGGTGCGGTGAAAGGATAATCCATGGCTTCCATCGAGCTTAATCGCGTCGCCAAATCCTATGGTGACCATCCCGTCCTGCACGGTGTCGATCTTACCATTGCCGATGGTGAATTCGTCGTCCTCGTCGGCCCATCCGGCTGCGGAAAGTCTACGCTTCTGCGCATGATCGCGGGTCTTGAAGAGATCACTTCAGGTACGCTCACCATCGACGGACAACTGGTCAACGATCTCAAGCCGAAGGACCGGGATATCGCCATGGTCTTTCAGTCCTACGCGCTCTACCCGCATATGAGCGTGGCAGACAATATGAGCTATAGTCTGCGTTTGCGCAAAAGCCCAAAGGAGGTGATCGCGTCAGCCGTCGCCGCGGCATCCGGCAAGCTTGGGCTGGACCCTTATCTGGCCCGGCGTCCAAAGGCGCTTTCCGGCGGACAGCGCCAGCGCGTCGCGATGGGTCGCGCAATCGTGCGCCAGCCAAAGGCATTCCTTTTCGACGAGCCGCTCTCGAACCTGGATGCGCGCCTGCGGGAGCAGATGCGGGCAGAAATCAAGCGCATGCAGGCAGATCTGCGCGCCACCTCCGTTTATGTGACCCACGATCAGATCGAAGCCATGACGCTCGCATCCCGTATCGTTGCCATGAATGACGGCTACGTTCAGCAGATCGGCGCGCCGCTCGATCTTTATGACCGTCCGGCCAATCTGTTCGTCGCAGGCTTCATCGGTTCACCGGGAATGAATTTCATTGAAGGGCGCTGCGTCCACGGGCCAGATGAAAGCGCAATGGCACTGCCGGATGGCAGCGTTTTGCCATTTCGACGACGGATTTCCGTCCAAGAGGGCGAGGCGATAACGCTCGGAATTCGACCCGAACACGTGATCGTCGCTCCTGATGCGGAAGGCATTGAGGCCAAGGTTGACCTTGTCGAGCCAACGGGCCTTGGCATCATCCTGCATCTGGCAGTCCACGGAATGCCCTTCAAGTTGTTTTCGTCAGACCGCGCCCTTTTGCAGCCGGGCAAGTCAATCACGGTGGGTCTTCCGCCGGAGAAACTGCATGTCTTCGACGTGAAGGGCGACCGTATCGACTGAATTGGCGGCGCCAGCCGTGGTTACAGCGGAGGGCGCGCCAGACCGAGATGATCGCGCAGCGTTGAGCCCTCATATTCCGTGCGGAACAGGCCCCTTTCCTGAAGGATCGGGACGACCAGCTGCGTGAAGTCCTCAAGCCCTTCCGGGAAGAAGGGAGGCATGACGTTGAAGCCATCGGCGGCGCAATTGGTCCGATATCGGCAGATCAGGTAACTATGAAGTCATTGGGCTTCGACGATCACATCGTCGAAATCTTGCCAGAAGTTCATTCGCAGGTCCGGCAGATCGTCGAGCGGTAGCGACGAAGGGTGATTGCAATCTCAGCCTGCCTGATCTTCTTCCCATGCATTCACGGAATGATGTGGCAGTCTTTCGGTGTTCGAGTCGGATGCAGGCAAGCCAGTCAACGCAAGTTACAGCAGATCAACACACGACAGATGGGAAAGCTGGACGCTCTGCCCAATTAAAGCGACACTTGTCTTCCTGACTTTTGCAACGTCGCAGGATAGAGAAATTTTGCGCCAGCCGCGATGTCCGGTATTGGCGCAAAATTGATTGGCCATCACTGGGGTGTAATGGGTTTGTTCTCGAAGCGAATTCTAAAGTTGCGACGTTGGAAATCTTCTTTGAAACAGACGAAAATCAGTTCGAGGTCTTGGAGAGCATCTTTCCGTCCCAGGAGGCTTAACGAAGCTACGATGACGCCTTTATAGCCGCGTGTGATACGAAATGCTGCATTGCGCATCGCGATGGCATCAGAATCTCCACGATCCTCTCGCCGGTCATAGACAACCCAAAACCGGGCTGCTTTCCACGTCACTTCCAGCATTTCTCGGACGTTTGCGAGAAATTCTTCACCGCTCATTGAGGGCCCCCACGACAGAGGCGTCTCGCCATCATCGTCCGCGACACTGAAATAGCCGTCGTATTCGCGGCCGGTGTTCAGCGCTGCATCGATCTTTGCAAATGCCTGGTCTTCAGTGATCGTCGTTTTGAACAAGATTGTCATTTACTAAGTTCCGAGCCTCTCGATCACAGCATTCTTGCAGCGCGACCGCTGCGCCGTGTGGCATTGTTATAGTAGCTGGATGCCTGCTGAACAGAGCGATGCCGTGATTGCTCCATCGCTTCGGGGAGGGGAATGCCACGGTTCGCTGCCTCTGTCAGATATCCAGACCTCAGCCCGTGTGCGGAAAACTCCCCCGGCTCCAGCCCGGCCATAACCACACGCTGTTTCAGGATCGCATTGATGGCGCCCGGTTCCAACGCATGTTTCGACAGGTTTCCCCAGCGATCGATCTTGCGGAAAATGCTTCCGCTATCGATGCGCGCGGCCGTCATCCATGCATTCAATGCATCGACGGGCCGACCCGTTAGATAAACAACGTCATCGTTTTCACTTCCGGACGTTTTTGTTCGGCCGAGATGAATCGAAAGCGAGGGGAGGGTAGGGGCGTTGTCGACCGCAATCGGGGCCTCAACGGTGAGTTGCTCCACACGAAGGCCGGCGATCTCGCTGCGACGCCGTCCGCCGGACGCAAAGGCCACCATCAGGATCGCCCGGTCGCGCAGATCGCGCAGGCTGTCTGACCCGCAGGTCGCAAGGAGCTTTGCCAGGACGTCACCGGTCACAGCCTTGGCGCTTTTGCGTTTTCGCGGACGCGGTGTGGCCCGGACTGCCAGTCGGATCGCCTGCTTGAGGGCAGGGGAGGAAAATACGCCTTGGTGGCCGCGCCATTTCGTCAGCGTCGACCAATTTGCCAACCGTCTGCGGACCGTATCAGGTGCATGAGGACCGATGGATTTGAGAAACCCCTGGTCCCGCAAGAGCCGGTCAACGTTCTGTGGCATGCCGTGACCCATATCACTGATACGCTTTTCGGGATCCCACAGATGATGGGCAACGAATTTGAGCAGGAGAGCTTCAGGTGCCGGCCAGGGGAGGGAGGCTCCGGTTGCTGCAATGGACCAGGCCTGCAGATAGGCAAGGTCTGATGTCAACGCGCGCAGCGTGTTGGCACCCATCCCCTCGTTGACCAGATGTCGAAGCGTCTCGATATCTTGATCGGTCAAAAGCTCCGCAAGTTCATCACGCCGCTCAATCGGCAGGACTGCAGCAATCGTGTCAAGTTCATGGGAACGGCGATCAAGACCACTCATATCGGCAATCCATGCTCATCATAAAAGTCGTCGTGGTTGGATGTGGCCCCGACTGGGACGTTCTTGCGACCTTCAGCTGCAAGAGCCATAAACCGGTCCATCGCCTTTTCTTTTTCATCGATCGGAGACAAGGAGGCAGTCGGCGTCCCGTCTCTACAGATCACGATCTCATCACCAAGAAGCGCTAGCTCAATCAGATCCTCAAGCCGTTCAGCCGCCTCTGCTATCTCGACAAACACTTTCATCCCTGCCTCACCAGATCCGTTCGTGCAGCACTGTATCGAACACAACATCGGTTGAGATCAGCACGCAATGTTCCAGTCTCGTCTGTGCTGCAAGAATGCGATCCCAGGGATCGCGATGGTCCCAGTCGAAGCTTGCAGCAAGCTCGGCGTGCAGATCGGTTATGGCAAGAGTTTGCAGGCCACTGGCTGTCACGGCTGCTCGCAACTCCTGTGGCTTCAGGTCGAGCTTCTTCAGCCGCATCTTGTTATCCAGCTCATAGAACGAAACGGCACTGACCAGAACGACATTCGTCTTGTCCTCGATCAGTGCGCGTGCCCGTGCAGAAAGCCTTTCGCTACCGATTGCCCACCAATAGATCGCATGACTATCGAGCAGAACCTTCATTGCCCGGTTTCGCCAGGCTTGTCTTGCCAGACACCGGTCTCGTCATTCCAGTCGCCCGCATCGATCGCAGCCTGCTCGGCGTCAACAGTATCGAACAGGTCGTCGGGAAGGCCACGATGGCGCAAAAGGCCAAAAGGACGCTTGTTGCCATCGATGGCGGGTCCAATGCGGGCATAGACCTCGTTGCCGCGCATGATGACAATTTCCTCGCCCTGATTGGCACGATCGAGGACTTCTGCAAAGTTCTTGCGAGCCTCACTGATTTTGTAGCTGGTCTGGGGCATGGCGACCTCCGAGTTCGTGATGGGAGCGACCATATCATGGGATATCAAAGCGTACAATCAGAACGTACGCATAAGACTTGATAAGAGGTACTTATCGATGGTTAGAGCGCCAACCACCAATCATACTATGTGAAGAACCTTAATATTCAGATAGAGTTCTTTTAAGAAATCATTTACCATGATTTCAATGGCTTACGATGTCTCGAAAATCAGCATGACAGCCCTGATGCGGCCGGCGTTTGACGCCGCTGTCGCCCTGGCCCGTCTCGACGAGCGCATAGCGCGTTCACCGGTCGGCGCCGGCTTCATCGAACGATCCCACTTCGCCGATGCCTGCGCCTCCCTGTGGATCGACGGTGAGCTGGTCCATCTCGAAGATCTCGTCCTCCACGACGATATCAGAGATATTCGCACACCCACCCACGAACTGACAATCGCCCGCGACGTGCTGCGAACCCGCCGACGCGTTGCGGCCCAGTCACCGGAATGGGCGCTGTCCGCCGACGGCTTGCGGACGCTGAGGAAAACCGCGGATATCACGTCGCCCGAGGCTGATGAGGCGAAGGCGGTCGGCGCCAGCCGTGCCGTCATGGCCGTGCCGGTAGGGGAGGCGGAGGACGGTGATGAAGGCGTCGAAAATCTTCCGGGCATCGACTATGCTGCCATCGACGCGGTGCTCGCCCGATCGGAGGCGGCCATTAAACAAGCCAAGAAGCCCGGCCGGGCTGCCGAACAAAATCCGATGATCTATGATCTCGACTGGGACGAGGACGAGCGCCTGGAGGAATGGCGCACGGTGCTGCGGCAGGCCGAAAACCTGCCGGCGGTGCTGCAGGCGATCATCGCCCTCGATGCCTGGAACGAATTGTCCGTGCTGCAGCATGCGCCCTGGCTCGGCCGGCTGTTTGCCGCATCGATCCTGCGACAGGCCGGCATCACCACCGGCGCCCATCTTGCCGCCATCAATCTCGGGCTGAAAACCATTTCGGTCGATCGGCGCCGGCATCCTGACCGGGAGACCCGGTTGCTAGCCATCGCCCACGGATTGATCGCCGCCGCGGAGAGCGGACTCAAGGAGCATGACAGGCTGGCGCTGGCCCGAGCACTGTTCGAACGAAAGCTGGAGGGACGCCGAACGTCTTCAAAATTGCCCGAGCTCGTCGACCTGGTGATGGCGAAGCCATTGGTGTCGGCAAAAATGGTGGCGAAGACGCTCGAGGTGACGCCGCAGGCGGCGCGGCGGATTGTTTTGGAGCTGGGCCTGCGCGAGATGACCGGGAGGGGGAGGTTTCGGGCATGGGGTATTTTGTGAATTTCGGGGCGGCGATCGGCGGGATAGCGGTGAAACCGGAAAGCCTGAATAGAACTGGAGACCTGAGAATTGGGATTTTCGACCCAATGCGATCGGCTATCAAAGGAGCGCGAACGGGGCTCAACGCTCGGCGTCGCGTGGCCAGTAGGCTGACGCAGCATCGCGCGTACAGATCGAAATGGTCGATAGCACTATGCCGGGGTGGACAATATTGCCCCTACCGATCAGATCGCGACTGGGTGCAATCGCGCGTGCCCTAGGCAAGCCAGTCGATGCTGTTGAATTGCCTGTAGAGTCCCGCAGCGTATTTTTCATCGACGTGATGCGCGAATGCCAGAAGGCCTTCTATATGTTGGCGCATACCGATGACTGAATCGAAACCCCGGTTCTGCATGTGCGACCGAACGCCGATCTTATGACTGGTGAGCGCGTATAGGTGTGTCTCCAAGTTGTTGCGGAACTTTTTTGAAAGCCTGGCGCGATCCGTATCTACCAGGACTCCTAGAACGACCTTGCGAGCACCCGGCGGAATGATCTTAGCCTTGAGCTTGTTGCTGGTGAAGCCGGCTCGGCTCAGTGTCTGGCTCGCAAGCGACATCAGTTCAGCAGCCTTCCCTCGCGAGCTTTTTCCTTCAAGGGAGAATGTGAGATCATCCGCGTAACGCGTGTATTTCCAGCCGAGCCTCTTTGCCAAATTATCCAGCTCGTCATCTAATTGCCGGACCGCAAGGTTTGCGAGCATTGGACTCGTTGGAGCTCCCTGGGGGAGGTGACCTGCAATGTATCGCTCATGCGGAACCCGTCCTTCGGAGCCAGCGCGACCCTTCGGTGTCAACTTCAAAGTTCTCGTGCATATTCTTGCAAGTTGGAACGATAAAAGAGCCGCATAACCGAGAGAGCGGAAAACATAATAAACCTGACGCTCTGTGACAGTTTCGAAGAAATTGATAATATCGAGCTTAACTATCCAGCTACTTCTCAAGTGTTCGTTCGCAGCCTCGACTAGGTCACTCTCAGGAGCGAAAGCATGACTCGCCGGGTGTGTTTCGGTGACGTTCAGGATGTTCTGGGCTATCCATCGTTGTATTCGCTTCAGCGCCGGCGAAGGCACACAGATAGTTCTATATCTTCTTGACGGTGCAACCCTGCCAGGGACTGATCGCTTCTTAACTCGAAAAATCCGATAGTGATCTTCTGTCCTGTCGACAACAGAAAGCAGGCTGTCGACATCAATGTCAGTAAGATGTGCGAGGTGGAATATCGAAAAAATCACGGGCAGGTCGCGATTTTTCCTTTTAATCCTTCTCGCAGTAGCTATCGCGCGATCGATTACCTGATCCGGCCGGCCAGCGTCTTTTGCACCGCGACGAAATTGCTGAGAGTCCCAAGGATGCAGCATCTACCTTCCGCCCCGGATGGGGTGATGCCTGTCGGTTCCAAACGAGCCGGTGACCGAGTGATGTCGCTTGCGACTGGAATCGACAGGCAACAGACTACAATCATCAGCTCTTTCAACGGCGGCCGGAAACCCGACCACCCATGACGATACGCATGGACGCATCATCTTGGCCGCTCCGAAGAGCGGCGAACACTAGATGTGAGCACCCTTGGTTCTCTCAAAGACCATGGATAATATGGTTTTTCGTTCGTGGGAACTTCTTTTCCGCGAACCTGTCTTTTGATTGACGCCTGTAAGAAGGCGTGACCGTTATCTGTCAGCCGTCCAGTGTCGGACAGCAGATTAAGCTTCCTTGCCAACAGAAGAGCATCGTCGACCTCCTTTGTAGCCAGAAAGCTGCGTTCAGAGAGTTCAGTCAGTGAATGGTGTGTGACTCGCCCACGCACCGCCGCCAGCACGAGCAAGAGCTTAGTTTCTTTTGCGCTTTGAGCCGATCGCAATCGGAGCCCAGATGCTTCGACAGAGTTTTCGAGCTTTTGCTCATCTGAAAGTGGGAGGAAAGCGCTCTTTGTGGTTTGGGGCACGGGGCCGTGGTAAAGCGGCCTCCATCCGCCACCTGTGGCGTGCACAATTGCGGGCGTATTATTTGGAATGCGGTAGGTAAAAGCGACCAAGGCGCTTACCCCGGCGAAGCCGACTGCTTCAGCTCCGCGGCCCTCTTCGGGGCCATAGTTTTGGATCAATTCCTCCCACCGTTTCGCCTGGGCGGGTTCGAAATCCTCGATCGTCGGAACAGTGTATTGCGTAATGACCACCGGCTGGCTTCTGTGATTGCGAACAAGCTGCAGTCCCACTTTCGTGGCAGCGCATCCGATGACGGCAAATCGTATCCATCCCAAGGACCACCACGCGCGGATTGTCGGAACACGCCAAAATTTCTCGAGCAGGTTTGAGATACGGGTCCCTGACCCAATGAGGTCGGTGACAATAGCTATCACGCTCGCGTTGCGTTTCCTGATAGACGATGGTCCGGGATGATTGAGATAACGACTGGGATGTCGTTCAACCATCTGCGAAATGACGAAAGCAGTCGGCCCTTCGCTGCCAACTCGCGCAGCACCGCGGCGTGGACTAACTGCCTTGACCGATTTCGGGCCGTCAGCTCTCAATCGCGGCCGGCCACCTTTGTCGGCCTTTACCGTCGATGAAAAGACTGTTCGTTCGGCAAACTCTCTCTCCGCGTAAAGCGCGATAGGTTTTCTCCGTGAAGAGAAACCTGTGTGCCTCTGTGAAAAGAGCTGCTCGATGCCAAGCCTCTGGGAGTGGGCAACTTGCTCGCTATCAAGCAATAGCATTGCGTCCAACAGCTCGGTCGCCGCAGTTCGATCCGGCCCTTCTTCAAATTGCAGAGTCCATTGCTGCCCGGCGTCTGTCTCTGAGAGACGCGGTATATGTCGCATTAGGTCACCGGATGGTTAAATTTGAGCCTGTTGTTTCCATACTCGATAGCGTTCCCTCAAGCCTTTTTCTGTGTCCGCAAGTAAATGAGCGTAGGACTTCGCGCCACCTGAGGCTGAGGACACATCTTTCGCAACCCTCACAATCCGCCAAGCATCAAAGTCGTGAAAGGGATTTAATCCTAATACGTTGCCGAGGGTCTGGTCCGCCGGATCAGGAATATTGAGCAACCGAGCGAACGTGGCAATTGCTTCGTTCGTCGACCAGTCCTTGATAAACAAACATAAAGCGCACAGCGCCAACAGGGCGGGCGGAGCATTGTCGTAGCGGTAGGTATCCGGCTTTCCCTTGCGCCATTGTATACCAGAATTCTTGGCGACAAATTTCGCGACGGCTATCGTTGCCTCATAAAACGGTCTGAGCGTTCCTCTGTCAAAGGTGATCTGTCCTTGGTGTTTCGAGGCGAACTGGGCGGCACGTTTCCAATGGGATTGTTCGTGGGAGCTGTCCCGCACCAAGTCGAAGAGATGGAGATATTGCTCGGTGAACTCATGATGCGTCGCTTGCCGCCAATCGAAACCCGGCATATCCGCGTGGCGCGGATCGAACTGTTGCCGAATATAGTTTTGGTGGCGACGCAAACAGCGAGCCCATTCGATATCATTTTCAGACACGTCAATACGGAAACTGCTTTGGCCCTTCAGGTCAAAGAACCATTGCCGCATATGTCGAATATTCGACTGATCAAATACATGGGTCGCAATGCCGCGACAAACGAGGCGGCGTACCATCGCGGTATCACTCGAGTTATCGGATCCAAGGGGCACTGTTTCGCCGGTCGGGGCGATCGTGTCTCCACCAGAGTAGAATTCACAAAAGGGATGGTGTGCGTCGTCGCCAGTGGTAGAGAGAAATCTAAAATGTCCTTGGCGGACAATCCGATCTCCTTTGCTGCTTAAAGCAGGCCGTACCGGGTTCGCGCCGCCTCGACCACATGACGGGCACACTACATCATTTTTTAAGAACTCCGCGTAGTGCGTTACAACGTCCCAGTCTTGGACGAAATGCTGCCCCTGCCGCAGCAGCGTAATAAGCTGTTGGACGTCTAGCTCGCGTCTGTAAAAAGTCGAAAATCCGGTAGTAGACAATAGACCACCTCTTCAGCCGGCCAAACACCCTTTATGTCCCAATGGCGGTCTTTAAATAGCGCTTATTCGGAAGGAATATTCAAGGCTGACTGCTTGGTCATCCAAGCTTTAGTCATCCGCGCGACAACCCCAGTTCTAAAAAGCGCTGTCCTGTTCGACTGGCTCTCCCGATAGAATGTTGCCCGCGGAGGTGTGCTTTACACGAAGTTCATCTTGAGACTGGCAAACCGCTCCTAACAGGAAATCCCACCCACATCCCTCTGTCATGGCAGCACGTAAAAATTAGCGCAGGAAACTCTGAGTGTCTGAAATGTTTGAAAAAAGTGGACGCCCTAGATAACTCATGTACACGTAAATGTAGTAGTATGCCCTAAAGGGTCGAGGGGGTTTCGTCTTTTGGTCGGGAACGGAAATTCGTGGGGGAATTGGGTCCATGCCTAGCGATCCGGCAGAGGTTGGCTTTAAAGCGGTGGGGGACACTTGGCTATAAACCCACTTAATCCCCTTAACGTCCTCGAAGGGGCTGCAATCCACGGGCGCAAGGGTGCCTACGTTCTGGGCTGCTTCGATCAAAGAATTACCTTCTACTCCCAGCAGGTCAGAGGGATGGCGCTTGTCCATGCCTTACACGAGCAGGAAATTCTCCGCGGTGGTCCCAGGATTGCTGTCATAGGAGGTGGCGCAGCAGGTGTCGCAGCTGCTGCGGCAGCGCTGCTCGCCTCGGACGGAGAGGTCGTACTGTTCGAGGAAGCTGACGTTCTTTTGAAGTTGCAGATGGGAACAGATCGAAGGAAACTTGATCCTCACATCTACAATTGGCCTCTCGGCAACTCTGACGACCCTGTGGCCGATCTGCCGGTACTCGGCTGGAATGCAGGGTTCTCGACAGATGTGCGCGAGGATGTTCTACGGCAATTCGATGAACTCTCGAACCGGACCGCCCGACTTTCACTTCGGAAGCGCCACAGGGTGAATGCTGTCGATGAAGTCATCGGCGGCGGCTATCAGATAACCGCGTTGGACATTCAAGCGAATCGCCAAATCAGTGAAGCCTTCCAAATTATTATACTCGCCTTTGGCTTCGGCCTGGAAGCAACTGAAACGGTTCATGGAATCGGTGATAAGAGTTACTGGGACAACGCCGGGATCCCGGGCGTGGAGTTCAGAGGGCGTGCCAATCCCCACTACTTCGTGAGCGGCAGCGGTGATGGGGGACTGATCGACTTTGTTGCGGCAGCGTTGGCGAACTTTGACCATGCCGAGCTGATCCATACGATCACGAACTATCCGAATCGCAAGGACCTTGAGCGGGAACTCCTCGTGATCGAGGCAGGCGCGCGTCTCGACCAAGCTGCAGGCCGTTCGTTTGATCTATTCCAACTTTATACTGACAGGATTGCGCCACTTCTTGAAGATAATGGACTGATTGAACATATCCGCCGAAAACTGCGGCCCGGTGTGCACATGACCCTGCAGACGGTAGACAAATCAATCTTCACTTTGGGCTCTGCGATCCTGAACCGCCTTGCGGCATTCGCAACCATTAAAGCGTGCGATACGACAGCCGGTCATGGTTTCCAACACGTCGCATGCCAAACAGTATCGAGGGTTAATGGATATGTGGCGAATGCAGGGGAGCCGGCCTACCGGCTCGACTGCGAAGGTCAGATCATCGACGCGGACGAGGTGATTATTCGACGGGGCACGGATAGACTGACCGTTCGCAATCCGTTTGTTCCACTCCTGGGCGACTATGCTCAGCGCCACGATGCTTGGCGGAGACGCCTTGGCGAGGAAGCGCTCGTCCCAGTCCTTTCGAATGACGCGCAGGATTTCTTTCGAATTAAGGCGCGCCAGCTGCATTTAGGTGGCTCGCGGCGTCGGATCGAGATAGCAGCCGCTGCCATCCCGATGTCCGTCCACCTGAGCGTCGATGGTGCCGCCATCAAATGGTCAGGGGAGCTCGGGCCAGAGCGCATAGCGGAGGCCTGGCACGACGGACGGGGTTTCGTTGTAACATTGTCAGATGGCCCGACGGAGATCGGACCAATTGCGGGCGCCATATTGCGCGTCGCGGTACACGCATCACACGCCACCGTGCATGCAAACCCGCTTGAGTGGGCCGATCCATGGACCCTCTTAACAACGAAATCGCCTCATGCGCGCGGCATTGTCATGCCCAAATTGATCGGTGGCAATCCAGGTGGGGCTTGGCAGGTGCGAGAGTCCACCTCGTCTGCGCGGCTGGCCGGCATTGTCCATCGCAACCTGGACAGCTGGATCCTGACGCAGCTCGGCAATCATGTCAGTGGTTTTTTTGTCAATGAGGACGATCCAGGCGGGCATATAGGTTTGGAAATCGCCCCAGACATTCGAGCTCTCATGCGGGAAACGTGGAGAACCTGGCGCGAGGCGTTTATGGATGACCGCGACTTGCTCGCCAGGTTTCTCCGACTCCTAGTCAGCGCAACGGATGATGATGGGGACGACGTACAGGTGCTTGTCGGTCCTCTTAAACTTCCGGCGATCATCGGCGGGACAGCCTTAGCGCTTTCGATCGCTGCGGTATGGGGGGAAACTGCGCCGCGTGGCGCACGTCCTGGAAACCTTTTGCGGCGCATCGCGGATATTGAGCGTACGGGGTATGGCTGCGCCCCCGATCGCATTCTGGGAAAGCGCCCAGGCACATGCGCAAGCACCCACGATTGGCAGACAAACTTCGTGCTTCTCGCCTTGGAAGGCCGTTTTGATCTCGCGAAAAAGGCGGAGGAGCCTTTTGGCGTTATTGAAGCTGGTCAGCCATCCCTGACTGACACATCTGGCGCTGGGCCGATGATGATGTGGCTTACGCATGAACTTATCCAGGCTCTGTCTGATGGAGCCGATGCCGTTAGAGCACTTCTCGACACAATCGAGCAGCAACATTTCGCATTGCTTTCGACAGCGATCGAACGACGGAAGGAAATCTCATGAGCGAAACACATAGTTCGGACGCTTTAGAAGACTTCGTTACTCGCTTTTCGAAGGATGCGGAACGACAGGGCTTGCCAGTGATCGCACAACCAAAGCTAACGGGATATCGCTTCAGTGGATCGGATAGCGAAGCAGCAACGATCAACCAGAATGAACTGCCATCGGAAGTCCGGGCATGTAAGATTGGCCGCTACACGGTAATATTTGGCTCGCTCCCGGAAACGCCCACACTACCTGCGGTCAGGGAAACTCTGCGCCGATATAGAAATCAGTGTGTTATCGCCCGTTCCTTTCTCAGCACGAACGAGAGTCTCGATCTACAACTTTATCTTATAGGGCCAAGAGGGTCGGAATGGGAGCGCCAATGGAAATCACTCGGGCTTTTTCTTGAGCGAGATGACCGCGTTGCGCGGAAGTTGGCTTGGCTGAGACCGCGTGATCCCCAGCGAGATGATGAAAGCTTTGCAGAATTTGTTCGGCGAACGTTTATCGCTCGACCTTGGGAAGGCGATGATGCCGCGAGAAGTGATCGCACCCTTGACCTAGAAGAACCGTCGCCGGCGGGACTGCCGCGAAACACGGCCGAGGAATTTGATAGTATCGCCCTCGGGGGGGATGAAGAACGCTCGGGTGAGGAAATTGTAGAGGCGCTCGTCCGTGCATGGGAACAAAGGGGCAAATCATGAGTGACGTCTACCTTTCCAGTGTCGGCATTCATAATTTCCGAACGTTTGGAGATTTCCAGGTAGTTCTGCCACCAGCCCCTGGCCTCTTGCTGTTGTCCGGCACCAATGGGCTCGGAAAGAGCAGCTTTTTTGATGCGATAGAGTGGGCTTTGACCGGCAAAATCCGCCGGTTTACCCCTTACGTATCCAAGTCAGGCAAAGTCATTATACCAGATGCTGACTATCTCACTCGAAACGGCGCGAAAGCCGATAGCCACGCTGTGACCCTTCAATTTTCTGAGGGAGAGGCGGTGCAGCGCAGCGCCATTGAGATCCCGTCGGAGTCGGACGTTTCGGCTCTTCTATCTAGCCAAGGAAGAGGTCAGGTTACGGATCTCGGTACGCATTTGGCGATGACCCATTTCCTTGGTCAGGCAGAAAGACAAAGATTCACAAGTCGTGATGCAGACGATCAATGGGCCGCTCTTAAGGGTCCGAGTGGTGTTGAGCGGCTGGAACTTATTCGAACCCGCCTGCGTGGTCGATCAACCACCTACGCCTTTGGCAACCGGATCAAAGTTGAACAGGCGGCGGTCACAGCAATCGAGAAAAATATTGCTGACTGGCAAGGGTGGCAAGCTCGTCTCGATCGCTTGCGTTCTTCGATTCGTGCGTCTGGTCGACTTACAGAAGAGGACGTTCGGGCGCGGTCGCTCCTGCTAGAGACGGAACTATTGAACGTAGCCGGCCTTGCTCCAACCGTTGTGGTGGGTGAGACGGGCGTTCAGTTGCTGGCCAGGCTCGCTGCACTCCTGGAAACAGCCCGCGAGCGAATTCGGGACCGTACGGCAAAATTAGCAGAATGTGACGATCTGATAGCTCGTTATGAGGTCCAGCAGGCACTCACTTCCGAGGATCATCCAACGTTACTGCGCGCCAGGCAGCAATTGGCCGAAGCCAGCAAAGCGACTGCTGACGCGCAGGAGCGGTCGACCGCTGCAAGAGATGCCGCGACAGCGCAGGCCGCTGTCATAGTTGCCCTTGGCGGCGCGATCGGTCTCTTGGAATCCACACGTGTCGACCTGCTTCGCCGCGCCGAGCTGGCAACTCAGATTGAAACGCTGCGCGGTGAACTCGAATTACATACCACCGCGCTCGCCGAGAGTCAGAAGCAGCTTGCTGATGCGGATTCCATTATATCTGCAAATGCAACGGCAACAAACGAATTCGCTCAGCTCTCAACGACCGTCACTCAGGTGGCAGCTGACCTAGAAACAGCTCGACAGCTCACGAACCTCTTTGCCAACCTGCGTCTTCAGGAAGCCGAGCTTGCCACCGCGACTTCGAACGCGGCTGAAGTGCAAAGCACGCTTGATGCGACGATCTCGCTTCGTGACACGCGATTTGCGGAGCAGACCACCGCCGAACGCGAACGCGCCGAGGCCGAACGTCATGCGAGCGCGATCGCAAGCGCCGTTGCGTCAGTTGCAAACCATATTCACGAAACCGACGAAGCGTGCCCGGTCTGCCATACACACTTTGCTCCTGGACAACTCAAAATCCTAGCAAGCGAGGCTGCAAAGTCTGGCGATGCTCGTGTCGCCTTCATGGCAGAACGCGTCGAGAAATTGACGACTGAAATCGCTGTGATTGATGGGCAAATCGCAGATCTCGCGGCAATTGTTGGACGCCCCGCCTTGCTCGAGCCGAATGTTGTGGTGGCGCGAGAGAGCTTCACAACGCTCGCAGAGACCCTCCGCCAGCGTTTGAAGGCCACGGAAGATGATGACCTTGCAAGACTTGCAGAGCTGCGCAATGCCGAGGCGACTGCCGCTGCTCGAGTCTCGCAATTGGCGCTCGCTGACAAACAGCCAGCCGTTTTGACAGCTGGGCAGCAACGCGTGACGCTATCAGCAGAGATCGAACGGATAGAGACACTCATTTCGACCAAAAATACTCGCCTGACAGCAATGATTAACGACCACAGAGACTGTTCTGAGCGCATCGCGGCGCGCGGGCTGCCTGAACCGTCTCTCGAAGAAGTTGGTGGTCTTCTGGATGTCAGGCGGAAGGAGCTCGACGAGGCCCAACGAACGCTGACCGGACTTGAAGGTATATCCACAAATGCTCAAGCTGCCGCATCATCTGAACAAGAACAACTGGGCATACGGGAGGCGGAATATGCGACTGCAGAACTTTCCCGGAAAAATGCCGTCGCCGCGGCTCAAGAGCTGGTGAAACAATGGGGAGATCTTGGGTTCGCTAGCAATCCTGATCGGGCTGTCTTGGAGACGGCAGTCGCTGACGCGAACAGAGCCTCCGGTGGACTTTCGGTTCTTGCCGATCGGCTTAGGCACCTTTCCAGGGACAATGAAGACCTATTGCTCGATGAAGAGCTGGCGGCCGTAGTTCAGCAGATGCTGATTGCCGCCGACGAGGAGGGGTTGAAAGATCCCTCCGCGCACCTCGGTCGGCTTCAAGAAAGGCTTGTGTCCGCACGAGCTGCCCTTAAGCTTTCGCAAGACGCTCAAGATGCCGTCAACAGATACACAGTAAAGCTTGGCGAGAGGGCGGAAGCCTATAATAGAGAAGTGCTCCAACCTCTCAATGACCGCATCCTGGAATTTAACGCCGCCATGCTTTCAACGCCGGGTGCGTCTGTTCAATTCAAGGCCAACAAGCGTGTCGACCGGACTGATTTCGAGATGCAACTAGACTACGGGGACGAGCTGGAAAACATTCCCTCCGCTCCGAGAAAGGTGCCGCCGCAGGTGGTCTTGAGCGAAGGACAGCTTGCAGCAAATGGCTTCAGCATTCTGTGCGCCGCGAGCACAGCATATCGCTGGTCAAGATGGAGTGCCCTTCTACTGGATGACCCTCTACAGCACAATGACATCATACATGCCGCGGCCTTCGTTGACGTTATGAGAAATCTCGTGGAACTTGAGGGCTATCAGCTGATGATGTCCAGTCATGACCGGGCCGAAACCGAATTCATCTCCCGGAAGTTTGACGCAGCCGGACTCCCTTGTACGACCGTCTTTCTAACAGCCCCCTCGGAAAGCGGGGTTCTATACGACCCACCAACTTACAACGTTCACGCTCAGCGAGTTCTCGACCGGGATTTCAACGGTAGAGCAACATCCGCCTGATCTCCAAACTCGCAAGATTTACTAACCATGTCGCCTTGCCCCACGACCCATTTCCATTCTCTCCTAAATATCTCCAGCAATGAGATGTCCGGATAGAGTCGCAGAACGTGGCTGATGGCGACCCAGATGTTGAAAACGAAGATGGGCAGGATGCTGTCGGCTCCGGAGCCTATCGGTGGTGCGATCCTGTAATCACCCCTAAGGGTAAACGCAAGCTTCTCGACCGAATTTACTCGAGATTGCGGTATGGATCAATGTTATCAGTGGCTTAGCCCGATCTCGTTCGCCGGCCGTAGGTTCACATCCAATCAAGAGCTAGGCAACGATGGCTTCAGTCATTTTGCGCAAATGAAATTGACACTACAACAGCTGTCGTTTTGCCTGCTGCTTGAGGTAAGCTGCTTCAAACGGGTCCGATGCTTGAGATATCCTAATCAGTCTTTTCCAGGTTTACAGTGATGGGCCCTGGGCGGTCGAATATCGAAACATCGCCGGTGGTCTGCCCGAGGATGATAATGCCCGGAGCGGGAACACGTCCACTGCGATAATAGATCACGAAATGATCGGCACTCCACAGACCAAGCGTGCCGACCGAGAAGTCTCGCTGTCGTGTAAGCTCAGGCAGGGCAGAGGGCAGGTTTCCCGTCTTTTCTTGGCGGAGATGGTCGGACATCTCGATTGTCAATGGCAGCATCCGCGCCAGCGATCTGGCGGCTTCGTTGTCGGCGAGGGTAGCGGTGACTTCTCCCCACGCTGAGGAAATCCGGATGCTTCCTTGAGCCATGACAGGTCCTGTCAATCCTAGTGCGACGACAGCAGAGGCCAATATTGTCTTAGGCACGTGTTCGTCTCCGTTTCGATTTTGCATGTAAGCTCGGAGTGGACATCCACCCCGCAGGCGATAGTTTTGGTTCTACTCTGCGGCGCCCTTGGCGTAGTCCTCGTCGGAGACCTTCTCCATCCAGGTGACAGCGCTTCCGTCGAGCGCCTCGGCCACGGCGAAATGGCTCATCGGCTCACTAGCCGAGGCGCCATGCCAATGCCGGATCAGCGGGGGAATCCAGACAACGTCTCCTGGGCCGACCTGCTGAACTGGCTCACCTTCCTTCTGCACCCAGCCGTGCCCGCTCACGATGAACAGAGTTTGCCCGAGAGGATGTGTATGCCAAGCAGTGCGAGCACCAGCCGAGAAGGAAACCGTGGCGCCGCCAATGCGCGCAGGAGCGTCGGCGTGATAACGGCCTGAGATATGGACGCTGCCTGTGAAGTACTCAGCAGGCGCTGGCGCAGCACTGCTTCCTGCGGGAGTGATCGTAATGTTTGCCTGTGGAGCGCTCATTTCAATTCCATTCCTGTTTTCAAAAACCTGTTTTAGGACAGGTACCGCGGACATGGCTCTGGGCCAGCCAGAGTAGAATGCAACATGTGTCAGTATTTCGGAAGCTTCTGACTGCGTTAAGCCGTTATCCATCGCGCGGTTGGCATGGAACGGCAATTGCTCCGGCTGACCAACCGCGATCAGCGCGGCCATCGTCACGAGGCTCCGGTCTCGCGCTGAAAGATCTGGTCGCTGCCACAAGTCTCCGAACAGCACACGGTTGGTAAGGTCGGCCAGCGCCGCCGCTGTCGGCGCAACGGCGGCATCGACCGTCGCTTTTCGAGTGGCCTCGGCTGCGACTTCCAATTCAATGCGTGTCGCTTCGCTGTTGCTCAAAGGTGCAATCTGGCGCTCATCGAAGACCTTCTTTGTTTCTGTGACGGCAGAGATTGCATTCGGCCAGCCCGAGTAGAACGCTAGATGCGTGATGAGCTCACCGATCTCGCCGGGCTTCACGTCGTTATCTAGAGCACGGCTCACATGAGCAGCGATCTGCTCGGTTTTACCGGTAGACACAATCGCCGAAAGGGTAACCAGGCTGCGGTCGCGAGGCGCAAGTTCGGTTCGCTCCCAAACCTCACCGAACAGTACGTCATCCGTGAAATGGCCAAGCCCCGGTGCGACCGTGTAGACGGCTGGAGGAGCAACCCTTCTTCGCTCTTCCTGGGCTTCCACTCCTGTTGCGGCGAGAGCCGAGATGGCAATGCTTGCGGCAATGTTCTTCATCTGGGTATCCTTCAATTACTGTCATGAACTTCGGGGCCGTCGTGAATGCGGCCCTTAGGACGGTCTGCGGCTCAAGGTTTAAAGTTCCTGAGCTGTGGGACGGAAAAGGATCTCATTGATCGCAACATCCTCAGGCTCTTTGATCGCGAAGGCGACCATCCGGGCGAAGGTTTCGGCTGGCACGCCGACTTGGCCAACATAGTCTTGGTTCGCTTTCTGCACATCTTTCTCAGTGATATGTTCGAGGAGTTCCGTTTTGACAGCGCCCGGAGATATGATCGTGGTGCGAATGTTGTACGGAGCCATTTCCTGCCTTAGTCCCTCGGACACCGCCCGCACGGCGAACTTGGTCGCTGAATACACAGCCGAGCCGCCGAAAAGCTTGTGGCCTGCAACGGAGGACACGTTTATGATGTGGCCGGATTTCTGGGCTGTCATGTGCGGTAGTGCTGCGGCAATGCCGTAGAGAACACCCTTGAGATTGACGTCGATCATCTGGTCCCACTCATCAACCCTCAACCTATCCAGCGGAGAGAGTGGCATGATGCCCGCATTATTGATGAGCACGTCGATCGGTCCGTAGATTTCCACGCCAGTGTCCACCAGCGTCCGCAGGTCATCCTTCCTCGTCACATCGGTCGTGACAGAAGTGGCGTGGCCACCAGCATCGATGATTTCGGCGGCAAGTGCATTGATGCGGTCGGCACGACGCGCACCGAGGACAACATTTGCGCCCTTGGCGGCTAGGTGAAGGGCGGCCGCCGCTCCCATCCCGCTTGAGGCTCCGGTGATGACAATGGTTTTGCCGGCGATGTTGTCGGTCATTTCAGGTCTCCTTTAGAGAGGGAGGCAGATACGGGGCAGTGGCAGCGGCAAGCCCCGCTGCAAATAGCCACTTCCTGCGATGGATTTGCCTACGCCAGATGCTGTTCAAAGAATTGGGCAATCCGGTCGAACGGGATGAGGTCGACACGGTCATATAGATCGACGTGGCCGGCTCCCTTGACCCAGACCAGTTCCTTTGGCTCGGACGCCCGGTTGTAAGCATCCTGGCTGAATTCCTTCGAATGGGCTTGGTCTCCGGAAATGAACAGCATCGGGCGCGAGATCGTCTCGATGTCGTTGAACGGATAGAAATTCATGAATTTGACACTGCTGCTCAGGGTCGGCTTGGTCGTCGTCTCCCTTGCCACGCCTGCAGGCGTGAATTCACCGCGAGGCGTCCGGTAAAAGTCATAGAACTCACGCTGGATTGGATCCGTATCAGCCGTCAGTTCCAGTGTGGTGCCACCGATGTACTGAATATTGGAGCCATCTGCCTCGGCCCAGCGCTGTTCTGCGGCAGTGGCGATGAACTTCTTGCGCTGCTCGACCGTCTGCGATTTGTTCAATGCATCGCGAAAAGCAGCGCCCATGTCGTACATGCTGACGGTTGCGACCGCCTTGATGCGCGGATCGATCTTGGCCGCACTGATAACGAAGCTGCCACTGCCGCAGACGCCGATGGCACCGATATTGGTGCGGTCAACGAAGGCATGCGAGCCGAGGAAATCGACGCCGGCGCTGAAGGCTTCGGCATAGGCTTCCGGAGAAACCAGATTGCGCGATTGTCCTTCGCTTTCGCCCCAGAAAGGCAGATCGATGGACATCGCGACAAAACCCTGTTCGGCCATCTTGGTGGCGTAAAGATTGGCGCTCTGTTCCTTGACCGCACCCATTGGGTGGCCAACGATGATCGCCGGGTTCCTCGACGCCTGGTCGAGGTTCTTGGGCAGGAAAAGATTGCCGGCGACATTTGTCTGATACTGGGTTTTGAATGCGACCTTCTGCAGCGTCACCTTATCGCTGGTGTAGAAATTGGAGGCGCCGTTGGACATGTCTTGAGCCTTTGCAATTTTTGCGTCGAAAATAGACATCGCCCCTAGGGCAGCGACGCCAGCGCCTGTCATCTTGAGCAGGCTGCGACGGTCCATGGCGGTTTTCTGTGTTGTCGTGTCGTCTTGATCTTGATTGAACATCTGCATGTTTCCGTGAATGGTGATGAGCTGGAATTCACTTGGGTGCATTGCCTGGAAGGACCGCCGTGACGGTTCATGGGCGTGTCGAGAAACGCGATGCGGTGATGGAGAGCAGGAACGAGCCAACAAGCAGCCCTGCAGCGAAGAGGAAAGCGGTCCACCAGCCGTAGCCATCAAACAGCACGCCGCCGATCGAAGCGCCCAGCGTGATGGCAAGCTGGATGGTTGCGACTTGCAGCCCGCCGCCGGCCTCCGCATCGTCAGGCATGGTGCGGCTGAGCCACGTGCCCCAGCCGACGGGAGCGGCCGTGCTGAACAGGCCCCAGCCGATGAGTAGAATGGCCGTCACGACGGGAGACGATCCGAACGCGATCAATCCCACGGCAAGGATCGCCATGATGAGAGGGATCGTGCCCAGAATGAGGAAGAGGTGTTTGTGCAGCAGTTGGCTGACGATTGTGGTGCCCGCGACGCCTGCCAGACCCATCAAAAGAAGCAGGAGCGAGAGCGTCGATATCGAGACCGCGGTGACGGTTTCCAGAAATGGGCGCAGATATGTAAACAGGGCGAATTGACCCATGAAAAGCAGCATGATCGCGGCCATGCCAATGGCAACCTGAGGCCGGGCGAGCAGCCTGAAGACATTCGACGAACCCTCGTGGCGGCGGGGTGGAAGCGACGGCAGGCTCATCCACTGCCAAACCAGTGCGACAAGGGCCAGAGGGACGACGGTGAAGAATGCGCCGCGCCAGCCGATATAGCTCCCGAGCAGACTTCCCAGCGGCGCGGATATCGTCGCTGCAATGGCATTGCCTGCGTTTAGCATGGCAAGGCCCTTGGGAACGGAATCCTCCGGTACCAGCCGCATGACGATCGAGGTCGACATGGACCAGAACCCGCCGATAGCGACACCGAGCATAGCCCGCCCAACCATCAGGACGGTATAGTCAGGGGCGAACGTGACGATCGCTCCCGAGAGCACCAGCATCAACGAAAATGTCGCGAGCACGATCCGCCTGTCGAACCTGCGCACCAGTGCCGCAACGAAAATGCTGGTCAAGACAGCAAAGACCCCGGAGATCGAGATTGCCTGGCCGGCACGACCTTCCGTCACGCCCAGCTCGGTTGCAATCGGTGAGAGGAGGCTCACCGGCATGAACTCAGACGCAATCAAAACGGCCACGCACAAGGCCATTGAAAAGACGGCTCCCCAGGCTGCCCTGGGTCCATGCGACGTCTGTGCCAACGGGGTTGCAGCGTTATTGTCACCGTTGTCGAGGTCGGATGATGTTAAAGCTTGATGTGTCATGGCGCCACTATATGTCGGGCTCAATATTATGATTAGCCATTGCAATTCGCTTGGACTTATCGATCTATGACATCAATCAACGATGGCGGAGGCGACCATGAAACGGGAAGATCTCAATGACATGCTGTGGTTTCTGGCAGTCGCAGAGGAGCGAAGCTTTACCAAGGCTGCGGCGAAACTTGGCACCTCGCAATCAACCATCAGCCACACAATCAAAAAACTTGAAGCTCGGATGGGTCTTCGCCTGCTGACGCGGACAACGCGCAATGTCGCTCCAACGGAAGCGGGTGAGAGATTGATTAGATCACTGGCACCGCGAATCCAGGAAATCGAAACCGAGATCGACGCGCTCATGGAAATCAGGGACAAACCATCCGGTTCGGTCAGGATAACACTCTCCGATCACGCGCTTGAAAGCGTCGTGTGGCCTAAACTGCGATCGGTGCTGCACGAGTTTCCCGATATCAAGGTTGAGCTGAACAGTGATAATGGGTTTCGAAATATCGTTGAAGAGAAGTTCGATGCAGGTGTCCGCTTGGGTGAAAGCCTGGACAAGGACATGATCGCTGTTCGCATCGGCCCAGACTGGCGGTTGGTCGCAGTCGCGTCTCCCCGGTATCTGGAGACCCGGACAACGCCCTCGACGCCGCAAGAACTGGTGGGTCACGACTGCATCAATCACCGGCAATCGCGAGCGGGTGGGCTTTATGCATGGGAGTTCGAAAAGGACGGCAGAGAAGTCCGGGTTCGTGTCGAGGGGCAACTGACGTTCAACTCGTCATACGCGATGATTGATGCAGCAGTTGCCGGATATGGCATTGCCTATGTGCCGGAAAGTCTCGTTGAAAAAGAGCGGGCATCGGGGCAATTGATACAGATCCTCGATGACTGGTCTCCGATGTTTACAGGCTACTATCTGTTTTATCCAAGCAGACGGCAAAACTCGCCTGCATTCAAGGTTGTCGTTGATGCTTTGAGGGCTTGAATTTTCAATCACCCCGAATTGTCGAGCCCAAAATGCCGTGCCGTTTACCTCGAGTTGCCGTCTGTGAATGTAAAGACTTCGACAGGTGAAAGCAGATTGCGAATCGGATGGACCCCAAGGCTCGTCAGGGCGAGGTGACGGCCTGCCTGACGTGCCGTCGCTTCACAAATCAGACAATCGGTTTTTGTCGTTTTGTTCAACTCTTGAAGCCTCTGTGCCAGATTTACCGCATCTCCGTATACCGTGTACGTCTGACGATCGTCAGCGCCTATTGTTCCGGCAGCTACCAGCCCTGTGGCAATTCCGATCCGAATGCTGATCTCAAGCCCGTCGAACTGCTGATCTCGCGTAGCTTTCAAAATGTTCCGGGATGCGGCGAGTGCGCGCTCGGCGTGATCTGAAACGGGAAGCGGCGCATTAAAGGATATTAGCACCGCATCCCCGATGTAATTCACCACGACCCCACCATTTTGGTCGGTGATATCAGTGACGGCGCTGAAGAAAGCGTTCAGACAACTGACGAGTCTCAGAGGCGGCAACCCCTCGGAAAGGCTGGTAAATCCCTTGATGTCGACGAAAAGAAGCGTTGCCAGCCTGGTCTGGGGAACCAAATGTCCTTCATCGAGGAGCTCGCGAAGGACGGACGCTGGAACGTACCGGCCAAAGATCTTTTGAACGCGCCGCTCACTCGCTCTGGCCTCGGCGTGATCGCTTACAACCCGTCTTGCTCTGTGAACCGCCAGCGCCGCAATGGCGGTGACCAGAAGGACAATCAGCATTTCCTGAACCCTTGACGCTAGGCCAAGAAAATCTGGGTTGAGCACGGTGTTTAGATAAACATCCCGCGTTGGGGAAATGGGAAGGCTGGCGTAGGTGATAACTTGCGCCATTCCGGACATGATCCACCATGTTGCGAAGAGAAGTCCGCCTGCTGCCCACGCTCCCGTCCACAGAACGAGCGGAGGTGAAAGCGTAAGAACGGCGGCGGCAACGACGAGATAGTAGTGCTGCACCGAGCTTGTCAGGAAGACAAGGTTCTGGGGTATGTCGCCGCCGCTGCTCAAGGGTACGAATGTGAGCAAGACGGTCACGGATGACGCATCGAAGGCGAAGAGCGCAAATCTGGCGGGCTTCTCGTATCGCGTGTGGATCGCCGCAAGCGACGTCAGGCCTGCGAGGGCAAAGAGCGTGGTTATGCCGAAGATTCCCAGATTGATGGGGTAATAGTAGCTGAGCAAGAAACTGATCGCGAGCGCCATAACGGCCACGGTGCGGCCTAACACGGCGATCCTGAAGCCCGCACGTTCGGCCTTTCGCAGCGCATCTGCGGTCGTTTTGGATAGGTCTAATGCGGCTTTTTCAATCATTTTCTTCCAGTGGGCCATTCCTGTCTCAAACCGAGGCGGGCGACAAGCTGGGATAGGACAGGATTAATTTTCAGGCTTGTCGAACCGTATCGCACTATATGTCAGCCGATCATCCAGGATTAGTCCGAGAACGCGGCATGCACTTATGGATTTCCAACATCAATGGTGCACCGATCAGGTCGGACATTTATGTCCAGAGCCGATAAGTCCAAGTGGATAAAGTCACCTAATCATTTTCCGATGCGCCATTACTTTGTACTCTGGCGTGGTTTCTCCGCGCCCGACACAACATAAAGCGAAGCGGAGCCGACGATGCAAAGCCCTATTCAACTTGAAATTTCACGTCGAAACCTGCTCATATCCTCAGCCGCAACAGTTGCAGTGACAGGTGTGGCCGGGGACGCGATTGCACAGTCGCCACATGAGGAAGGAAAACTGGCATCTAAGGTTTCCCTGACCGTCAATGGTGAGAGCAGGACACTCGACGTCGACAACCGGAAGACGCTGCTCGACGCGCTGCGCGAGCACCTTCATCTCACAGGAACGAAGAAGGGGTGCGACCATGGGCAATGCGGTGCTTGCACCGTCATGGTAGACGGCCGCCGTATCAACGCGTGCCTGACGCTGACTGTCATGCATGAGGGTGACAACGTCGTCACGATCGAGGGGCTCGGAAAACCCGATGAGCTGCATCCCATGCAGGCAGCATTCATCAAGCATGACGGTTTCCAGTGCGGGTATTGCACCCCTGGGCAGATCTGTTCCTCCGTAGCCCTGCTCGAAGAGTTTAAGGCCAATATTCCAAGCCACGTCACGAGTAATCTGACCGCCCAGGCGAGCATCACACCTGAAGAAATCCGCGAGCGAATGAGCGGTAACATCTGTCGGTGCGGCGCCTATTCCAACATCATCGACGCGATTGCCGAAGCTGCGGGGATAAAAGTATGAGAGCCTTTACATACGAGCGCGCAACATCCATCGACATCGCCGTCAAGGCCGCGGTCTCAAATCCAGACGCCAAGTTCATCGCAGGTGGTACGAACCTGCTCGATCTGATGAAGCTTGAGATCGAGGCACCAACGCATCTAATCGACGTCAACGGTCTCGGCCTCGACAAGATCGAAGCCACGCCTGAAGGCGGCCTGCGCATCGGTGCGCTGGTACGCAACACCGAGCTTGCTGCGCACGAAACGGTCCGTCGCGATTACGGGGTTCTGTCGCGGGCTCTTCTGGCCGGGGCATCAGGACAACTACGCAACAAGGCAACCACTGCCGGCAATCTGCTACAACGCACCCGCTGTCCATATTTTTACGATACCAACCAGCCATGCAACAAGCGCCAGCCGGGCAGCGGTTGTTCAGCCATGGGCGGTTTTAGTCGCCTCCATGCCATCGTTGGCACCAGTGATACCTGCATCGCGACCCATCCAAGCGACATGGCAATCGCCATGCGGGTTCTCGACGCGGTCGTGGAAACCGTCAAGCCGGATGGCAGTCAAAATGTCATACCCATCGCTGAACTCCACCGACTACCTGACGAAACGCCGCATATAGAGACCAGTCTGGAGCGGGGCGAATTCATCACCGCCGTCATCCTTCCCAAGCCGCTTGGTGGACAACATATCTACCGCAAGGTCCGCGACCGAGCATCATACGCTTTTGCCATCATTTCGGTTGGCGCCGTAATCCAGCCAGACGGTACAGGGCGTGTTGCAATTGGGGGCGTTGCCCACAAGCCATGGCGCATCGACGAGGCAGATGCCGAGCTGCCGAAGGGAGCTTCGCCAACATCGTCCGTGCTTTTTGCGGATGCAAAACCGACCGAACATAATCGCTTCAAGGTTAAACTGGTCGAACGCGCTTTGAGTGCGGTCATTGCCCAAGCAAGGAGCTAACCATGCAGTTCGATAAACCAGCAGGCACCAATCCGATTGACCAGTTGAAGGTTGTCGGCAAGCCAATTCTTCGTATCGATGGGCAACTGAAAACGACCGGTAAGGCCATATACGCATATGAATGGCACGATCCGGAAACGCGCTACGCATACGGCTATCCTGTCGGTTCGGCGATAGCCAAGGGTTCGATCAAGTCCATCGATACGACCATTGCTCAAAAGGCGCTGGGCGTCATCGCAGTGGTCACTGCCCTTGATGTCGGTGAGCGAACGAAGGGTAAGTTCAACACGGTGAGGCTCTTTGGCGGTCGTCAGATACAGCATTATCATCAGGCGATCGCGATCGTCGTAGCCGAAACGTTCGAGCAGGCTCGTGCGGCAGCGGCCCTCGTTAAGGTCGATTACAGCGAGGAACAAGGAAGCTTCGAGCTGGGCAAGGTCATGGACTCGGCGATCAAACCAGAAACAGGGGATCCCGATTCCACTGCCGGCGACTTCGACGTTGCTTTCAGGGCGGCGGCTGTGACCTGCGAAGAGACCTACACCACGCCTGATCAGTCCCACGCCATGATGGAGCCACATGCGTCCATCGCTGCCTGGGATGGTGAAGATCTGTCGCTTTGGACGTCGAGCCAGATGATCGACTGGTGGCGCTCCGACCTTGCGACGACGCTCAATATCGATAAGGAGAGGATCCACCTGATGTCGCCATTCATTGGCGGCGGTTTTGGCGGCAAGCTGTTCCTGCGCGCAGATGCGGTACTCGCAGCCTTTGGTGCAAAGGCTGCCAGACGGCCGGTCAAGGTTGCATTGCCGCGCCCGTTCGTCATCAACAATACGACCCATCGTCCGGCTACCATCCAGCGCGTCCGCATCGGTGCACAGAGCGATGGACGAATAACAGCCATCGGGCATGAGAGCTGGTCTGGTGATCAGGCTGGCGGGCAGCTAGAGGCGGCCGTGCTGCAGACACGGCTGCTTTATGCCGGCGAAAACCGAATGACCGCGATGCGGTTGGCAACCCTCGATCTGCCGGAGGGCAATGCCATGCGAGCACCAGGTGAAGCGCCAGGTCTTATGGCTCTTGAGGTTGCGATGGATGAAATGGCGGAAAAGCTCGGTATCGATCCGATCGAGTTCAGGATCATCAATGACACGCAGGTCGATCCGGAAAATCCCGAGCGGCCTTTTTCCCATCGCGATCTTGTCGGCTGTCTCAAGCTTGGTGCCGAGCGGTTTGGCTGGGATAGACGGCGCGCATCCGGATCGAGGCGTGAAGGCAACTGGCTGATTGGTATGGGTGTTGCCGCTGCCTTTCGCAACAATATGGTACTGCCGTCTGGTGCAAGAGTCCGGCTGGACAACAGGGGTATTGTGACGGTCGAAACCGATATGACCGATATTGGAACGGGCAGTTACACCATCATTGCACAGACCGCAGCCGAGATGATGGGCGTCACCATCGACAAGGTCGGTGTGCAACTGGGTGACTCCCGCTTTCCCGTGTCGGCTGGTTCTGGTGGACAGTTTGGTGCCAACTCTTCGACGTCCGGTGTCTACGCCGCATGCGTGAAGCTGCGCGACGCCATTGTGCAGAAACTCGGTTTGAACGCTAAAGACGTGGTCTTCGAAAATGGTCAGGTTTGGTCAGCCAGCCGGTCAGTGTCGCTTGCCGAGGCTGCTGGTTCCGAGGGCCTTGTGGCAGAGGATACGATGCAGTGGGGCAATCTTACCGAGACGCATCAGCAATCGACATTTGGCGCGCATTTTGTCGAAGTAGGCGTGGATGTCGCAACGGGCGAGACCAGGATCCGCCGTATGCTGGCGGTCTGTGCTGCCGGGCGAATCCTCAATCCGGTCACTGCCCGCAGCCAGGTCATCGGTGCGATGACCATGGGCGTGGGCGGAGCGCTGTCGGAAGAGCTTGCAGTTGATACGCGCTGCGGCTTCTTCGTCAACCATGATCTTGCCGGTTACGAAGTCGCTGTTCACGCCGACGTACCTCACCAGGAGGTGATCTTCATGGACGAGACCGATCCGATGTCCTCGCCGATGAAGGCGAAGGGTATCGGCGAACTCGGCCTGTGTGGCGTCTCGGCAGCGATTGCAAACGCCATCTATAATGCAAGTGGCGTCAGGGTTCGCCATTATCCGATCACGCTCGACAAGCTGCTCGATGGCCTTCCGGATGTCGCGTAACGCATCTTACGGCAGGTCTCGAGGGCCTGCCGTCTTCCCTGAAGAGGATATTTTCGGTGATCGATGTTTTCAGGAAATTGCTTCCAACCCCCGTGAGGGCCATGTCGAGTGACGATCCTCGCGACATTCTTCAGTTCGCCGTCAAAGCGTACCGGGAAGGTCCCGTTGCGCTTGTCACACTCGTTGACATTCGAGGGGGAGCAGCTCGCGCGCTTGGATCGCAAGTGGTGGTGACGGCAGATGGTCGTTTCTCCGGTTATGTGTCAGGCGGCTGTGTCGAAGCGGCAGTTGCCGCCGAAGCATTTTTAGCCATGGAGACGCAATCTGACCGCATGGTGTCCTTCGGCGACGGTTCCCCGTTCCTCGATATCGTGCTGCCGTGCGGTGGTGGCATCACGGTCGCCATTCATGTGTTACGATCGGTCGATATTATCGAGCATGTGCTTCAAAGCCTGGCGCAGCGCAAATCTGCGGGATTGAAATACGAGCCCGAACGACAGACACTGACCTCCATTGAACCGCCTGAACGTGCAGGAGTGAAAGATGGGAACGTCTATCTTGTCTATCGACCAGTCACCCGCGTCATTATTTCTGGGCAAGAGAACGAGACGGAAAGCGTTCGGAAACTCGCGGTCGCTTCTGGCTATGATGTAATTCCACCTGAGCAAAGTGAATGCTCGACTGAGCTGAATGAGCAGATAGATGCATACACCGCAGTGATTCTCCTCCATCACGACCTCGATCAAGAGAGGAAAGTTCTAGATATCGCCCTTCAATCTTCAGCGTTTTACATCGGCACCTTGGGCAGCCTGAATACACATCGCCGACGCATCGAGGGCCTTTCAAGATCTGGATACATTGCCAGTGAGATTGATCGCATTACTGCGCCTATTGGCATATTCGGGCCAGCTCGAGACGCAGCTACCCTCGGACTTTCGATCCTGGCCGACATTGCAGCCAGGCGTTTGAAAACATATCCATGAGCGCGTAGATCGGCCCTCGAGAACAGGCTTGCGTATCAGCTCCTGTGATCTGTGCCTTGTGTTGAAGGTTGTTGGGTCAGAGCGGTTTCACCACATCGTGCGTTCTAATGGCGCCATTTGGCTCCTTGGACGAATGATAACATGGATGCTCAGGTACAATGTCGCTGCAAGAACACCCAGTCTCGGCACGCTGGTCCCGCCGGGAGAACGAAATGGCAATAAAAACGTAAGGAAATTATCGCTTTAACTCGTGGCTCTCTCAAGTTTCAGAGATCGAGTGCAAAGGTTCGATTCCCATCAAGGCGTCAGAGTTGAAGCCAAAGAGCTCACCGCGGAGAACAGCTTTTCCACCACCTAAGCTCAGCAATTCCACTGAGTCCCTGGTTTACGATAGACCCCCAGCGATCCTGACCAGATCGGCGACTGTGGTCGCCTTCATCTTCCGCATCAAGTGACCCCTGTGCAGTTTCACGGTTGGCTCTGCGAGCTGTAGTTCAGCCGCGATTTGTTTGTTTAGCTTGCCCGCGATGACTAGGGTTAGAATCTGGCGTTCACGTTCGGTAAGCGACGTATACCTCAAATGGGCAGCAGTCTTCGAGGTTTTTTCCTCTCGGCGAGCTGCATCATTTGCAATGGCCCGGTTTACGGCTTCGAGCAAATCCTGTTCACGAACAGGTTTGGTCAGTACATCGATGGCACCAGCCTTCATTGCTCGCACGGCCATGGGTACATCGACGTGAGCGCTAATTAAGACGACGGATCTGGGATGGTCGCTTTGCGCCAACGTTTCCTGAAACTCAAGTCCGCTCTGGCCGGGAAGGCGGATGTCGAGGACGATGCATCCAGCCTTTTCGGGATCGTCTGCGTTGACAAACTCCTTCACGGAGGCATGTGTCTCGGCGCTGAGTCCTACAGACTCAAACAGTCCCTTCAGAGCTTCGCGGACACTGTGATCGTCGTCGATGACGATAACCGTGGGGCGCCTGTTCTTCTTATCATCAATCAACGGCTGTCTCCTCGAAGCTGGACAGCGTGAAGGTAAATGACGCGCCCCTGGGGTGGTTGTTAGTAGCCCAGATGCGGCCACCATGCGCTTCGACGATAGATCGGCAGATAGAAAGGCCCATTCCAATCCCGTCCGATTTTGTGGTGTAGAACGCCTCGAATATCCGGTCGAGCTGGTCAGGGGATATTCCGTGTCCTGTGTCGGAAACACTGACTTCGATGTCGCCGCCGGTTCTTTTCACACACCTGACAGTGATGACCGCACTATCATGAGAATGCATGGCTTCAGCACTATTCATGATCAGGTTGAGGAGAACTTGCTGTAGCTGCGTACAATCACCCAGCACATGAACGGGACCGGTCGTTATGTCCGTGACCACTTGCAAACCCCTAGACTGTAACTCCTCTTGCAAGAGAAACAGCACCTCGCGCAATGCTGTATTGAAGTCAGTTTTTTTCATGCGCAGAGGAGTTCTCTGCGCCATAGCGCGTATGCTAGCGACAATCTCTCCCGCCCGGTGTCCGTCCTGCACAACCCGTTCCGCCGCGCGACGTGCCTGTTCGAGATCCGTATGCCCGTCCTGCAGCCAACGTAAACATGTGCCTGCGTTAGTCACGATCGCCATAAGGGGTTGATTAATCTCGTGTGCGATAGAGACAGCCAGTTCGCCGATCGTGGTCAGGCGAGTAACGTGTGCCAGGTCCGCCTGGCTCTGACGAAGTGATTCCTCTGCCCGTCTGCGGTCTTCGATATCGACGACAACACCATACCAACGCACGACGTTTCCTTCCGAATCGAGAAGTGGATTTTGTCGTAGATTGAACCACCTGTATTCCCCGTCGGAACGTCTGATGCGAGCATCTACTGGATCAGGCCGTTTAGTGGCTACGATTTCCTCCCAACTTGTGCGCATGCGCTCGACATCGTCAGGATGAAAGACCCTGTAGAAACCATAACCCTGGAGGTCCTCGATTGTCAGGCCAACAAAATCTATAAAGATCTTGTTCCAGTACTCAAGTTGTCCGTCCGGCGTGCATGACCACGCCATAGCTGGTATCGTATTTATGACGAGGTTGAGCTTTTGCTCGCTCTCCCTGAGTGCTGTCTCGCTGTAACGAAGCGCGTCTTCTGCGTACTGCAGATTTTCAATGTCGATATTTACTCCGAACCAACGCACAGTACCGGTGGCATCAGTCAGTTTCCTGCCAGAGAAATAGAACCATCGGTAAGTGCCGTCCGCGCCACGAATGCGCCCTTTCAGCTGAGTGTGGTCCGAGTTCTCAAGATCTCTCTTCCAGATCTCGACCATCTCGGCGATGTCATCGGGGTGGTAGAGGTCCAAGAAGCCCCACTCTAGGATTCGCTCAGGCGGTAGCCCAGCATAATCCAGCCAACTTTTATTGACGAAGTCCGCGCTGCCGTCTGGTCGCGCCGACCAGACGAGAACTGGAAGCGAGTCGATGATGAGCCGGAGATTCTGCTCGCTCGCTGCAAGCGCGGCCTCGGTTTCCTTGAGCGCATCCTCAGCTTGCTTACGGTCTTCGATATCAAGCACCACGCCGTACCATCTGACGACGTTTCCTTCTGGATCATGCCGCGGCTTTTGCCGAAGACTACACCACCGGAACACGCCGTCTGCACGCTTGATCCGCCCCTCGACTTCCTTGGCAGTCTTGGCAGTCATAATGTTGCGCCACTCAGTGGCGAGATGCTCGAGATCATCAGGATGGAAGAGACGGTAGAAATTCTCGCCGGCAATGTCAGCAAGCGACAGGCCGACGTATTCGAGGAAATGCTGATTGGCAAAATCCAGCATTCCATCCGATGTTGTCGACCAAGCCATTGCCGGGATCATGTCAATGATCGCGTCAGTGTGTGTTGGGTGTTCCAAGTCGATCCCCTGGCTCCTTGTAACGCTGGTGCGGGGCTGAAAATACGCTGTTCCGCGATATTAGGTTAGCTGAGATTTATAGACCAAGGTCTATTTTTGCAGTCCCTTCGTCTAGGCAGTGGGGACCAATGTCTCAATTGAGAGTTGGCCACATCAGCCCTACAAATGGCCATCAAGCGAGTGGGGACGCCGACATTTAGTGCGATATCACCCTAATCGAAGGCAATGCTATACCCGCAAAAAATCAGTGCCGTTGAGCGTAAGCGGGCAGTTCAGTCAAATGGTGTCACCCGGGAGCTCGCGAAATGACCCTAGATACTTCTCGTCATCCAGCCGTATCCGTTTCAGTAGTGCTCGTGCACGGCGCGTTCGTTGATGCCTCCGGTTGGCGGCAGGTGTATGACACCTTGTCGGAGGAAGGCTATGAGGTTCTCGTTGTTCAGAACTCTGCCGTAACCTTCGATCAGGATGTAGAGCGCACCAAAAGCGTTATCGCCGAGGCGAAACATCCAGTCGTGCTCGTCGGGCATTCGTATGGTGGCGCCGTGATTACAGAAGCCGGGAGCGAAGAGCAGGTCCTCGGTCTCGTTTATCTGGCCGCCTTCGTCCCCGACGTTGGGGAATCCGTCTTCGACCTTGCTTCGCAAGAGGTTCCTGGCGCGGAGAAAGCCCCACTCCTTGCGCCGAACGACGGCTTCATCAAAATCGATCCGCAGAAGTTTGCAGCCGCATTCTCGGCCGACATAGATCTCGCCGAAGCGCAATTCATGGCTGCCGCCCAGAGGCCTTGGGGCCTTGAAGCCGTCCAGGGCAAGATCACCTCTGCGGCATGGAAAGCCAAACCATCCTTTTACCTGCTCGCGAGGGAAGATCGAATGATACCAGCACAAGCGCAGGCCGCGATGGCCGCGCGCGCAGGAGCCACGGTCGTAGAGGTCAGCAGCAGCCATGCAGTAATGCTGTCCCAGCCTAAAGAAGTCGTAGCGCTCATTAGAACAGCAGCTAAGCCGAACCAGCAAAACTGACGCTGAGCGTCAGCTGCTGTCCAACATCAATCACCGACTGGGGGAATACCATGCGCAACTTTCTTATGCCGAAACGCTCACAGACATCGCAAACACTGACTAAACCCGAGGAGAATGGCATGCCTCAGCTGTCACGCCGCGCTTTCGCGAGCGCTCTGCCTCTTGGTCTCGTTGGAGGAACTCTTTTCGGCGGAAGCCTGCTCGGCGACTTGACCGCCCAGGCTGCTACATCCAAAGCTACCGGGACACCGGTCGTAACAACACCGTTTGCACAGATACATATCGGCCGTTTCACGGTAACTGCCCTGACGGATGGATATGCCGATATGCCCTACAACTACTTCCCGGGACGCTCGGCCCCCGAAGTGGAAAAGGCCGCAAACGCCCAGTTTACGGGCAGATCCGGCGGGGTTCGTTTTCTGTTTAATCAATACCTCGTTGAAGACGGTAAGCAACGCATCCTGATCGATGCCGGCGCTGCAGGTTCTATCGGGGAAACCGGACATCTCCCGCAGGCGCTGGCCACGCTCGGTCTGAAGCCGAGCGATATCGATGCGGTTATCGTGACGCATATGCACCAGGACCATATGGGCGGTCTGGTTCTCGGCGGTAAGAACAATTATCCGAATGCCGAGGTCTATGTAGACCGTCGCGACGTCAAGCACTGGACTGACCGGGCCAAGAGCAATGGCGCGCCTGATTTCCTGCAGCCTAGCTTCAAGATGGCGGAAGAGGTGGTGCGTCTTTATCCGAAGCTACAAGCCATCGACGGAGAGCGTGAAATCGTTCCTGGCGTCTCGATTATCGACCTAACCGGCCATACGCCTGGCCATATCGGGGTCCGAATCGAGGACGGCGGCAAGAGCCTGATCATGGTATCCGACATGATTTTCCCGGTCGTCCATCCTGCTGCAACGGACGTCTTCTTCCTGTTCGAACAGGATCAGGCTGCTGCGAAAGCGATGCGCGATCGCTTCTTCCCACAAGCTGCCTCGGAAGGCGCCCTGATTGCTGCGACACACATGCCGTTCCCAGGTCTTGGTCGTGTGGTCTCAGATCGTGGTCAGATGCGCTGGGAAGTCGCCGACTGGGCTTTGCAAGACTGATGCTGTAGCCGGGGATTTAGGTAGCTGAGATAGATCAAGGCCCGCATTGTTCGCTGATGCGGGCCTACTCAAGTATGGAGACGAGGTATGCCGTACCACTTTCTGGAAGTCGCCGTCACGCCAAGCGTCCGAGCCGCGCAGGCGGATATGGGGGTGGACCAGATATGGCTGGGCGAGAACGATCGGCCATCGGATACTTTGACGGAGAACGAGATCGCTTTCATCGCCACGCGCGACAGCTTCTATATCGCATCTGTGTCAGAGACGGGTTGGCCATATGTTCAACATCGCGGAGGGAAAACCGGTTTCCTCAAGGTCGTTGATCCCCAAACAATGGCATTTGCCGACTATCGCGGAAACCGCCAATACATCAGCGCAGGGAATTTCGCAGCCAACGACCGCGCCTGTCTGTTTCTCATGGACTATGTCCGACGGACCCGGCTCAAAGTCTATGCCCACGTCGAGCGGCTGACGCTCGACGCCGATCCATCGCTAACGGACCTCGTATCCGATCCGACGTATAGGGGCCGTGCAGAGCGGATATTCAAGCTTCGGCTCGAAGCATACGACTGGAACTGCCCCCAGCACATCATCCCCCGCTACACCGAACAGCAAGTTGAGCAAGCAGTCGCACCACTACGTCAGAAGCTGCAACAGCTCGAAGCTGAAAATGCAGTGTTGCGGGCAAGATTAGAAGGTAAATCCGAATGACCAACGCTCAAAGACCGCCTCTACCGCCGTTTACATCGCAGACTGCTGCCGACAAGGTGCGGCTTGCCGAAGATGGCTGGAATAGCAGGGACCCGGGCAAGGTTGCGTTGGCGTACACGGCTGATAGTCAGTGGCGTAACCGCGCCGAGTTCGTTAGTGGCCGGGAGGCTATCATCGCTTTCCTTGCAGGAAAGTGGCGCCGGGAGCTCGACTACCGTCTGATCAAGGAGCTGTGGACGTTCGGCGGCGACAGGATTGCCGTCAGGTTTGCATATGAGTGGCATGACGACAGCGGCAATTGGTTCCGATCTTTCGGCAACGAGAACTGGGAGTTCAATGATAGTGGCCTGATGCGCAAGCGATACGCCTGCATCAACGACCTGCCAATCCGCGTGGAAGACCGTCGCTTTCACTGGCCCCTCGGTCGTCGGCCCGATGATCACCCGGGGCTCAGCGAGCTTGGTTTCTGATCGACCTCATTTCCATTTCCATCAGTCGAAGACAGCCACATGGTCATTTTGAATTCGCACTTTTCACAACGTTCGTCTCCGACAGAAGAAGAGGCTATCGAGGTCAAAGCCTTCGTCGATCTGTACAATGTCTCACCGGCAACGCTCAAATCCGAAGAGCATTTTGAATGCCTGCCCATCAACGGTGGATGCGCAATATCGCTGCCAAGCGCGCCAGCCATGGGTCTGAACCGTGTACTCGGGCTAAACTCCGTGAATGATCTTGAGGAAGCCTATGGGTGGATGAATGGGAAGAGCGGAAACCGGTTTCTTCAGGTAAATATGGACCGCGCTCCAGCCCGAACTAAAGACTGGATCCTCGCCAAGGGTCTGCTTGAATATGGTGTCGGCTGGGCGAAGCTTGTCTACGACGGCTCATCAGCGAACCTTTCGGAGCCCAACTCGATCCGAACGCGACACGTTCATATTGAGGAAGCCGTGCTCTTTGGATCGATGGTGTGCAAAGGCTTCAACTTTCCATCGACCCTGACGAGGTTGTGGTCAGCAATCGTCGGAAAGGTAGGCTGGTCGTGTTTTTTCGCCTTGGATGGTGACAATCCAGTCGGCACTGCCACCATGTACCAGTCCGGAACCTACGCATGGCTAGGCGGCGGCACCACACTTCCGGAGTTTCGAAATCGCGGCATTCAAAAGGCGCTCATCAAAAGTCGTATCGAACATGGGCTCTGCAACGGCGTGTCGACATTTGCCGTTGAGACATTGGCACCTGCAGAGGGAGAACCCAATATTTCCTTTGATAACCTTAGGAAAGTAGGCTTCCGGCACGCATATCACCGCAAGAATTTTAAGTTGTAAGATAGCGATCTGCCCCCGGCGGGTGAGCACTGGTGGAAGGACGTACGGTGCCTCCTCGCTGCGTTACTCCTCAAATTTCTGTACGATCTGAAGAAGGGACAGTACGAATGAATACGGAAACCCGCATAGAAATGGCCGCCCGGCTGACTTCAGCATCGGGAATCATTGCAGCACTAGATCAAAGCGGAGGGTCCACCCCAGACGCCTTACGCTCATACGGTATATCCGACACCGCTTATCAGGGCGACGCGGAAATGTTGAAGCTTATCCATGAAATGCGCGTGAGGATAATAACTGCACCCGGATTTTCGAGCGAGCGTGTGATTGGCGCCATCTTATTCGAACACACCATGGAGAACTTCATCGGCGCCAAATCGGTCCCGGCATATCTTTGGGAAGATAGAGGGATCCTATCGTTTTTGAAGGTCGACAGTGGTCGTGAAGCGGAGCATGACGGCGTTCAGTTGATGAAGCCCATGCCAAATCTTGGCAATTTGCTTGAGCGCGCATTTGAAAAAGGAATCCTTGGGACGAAAATGCGCTCGGTCGTGCGTTCAGCGTCCGAAAGAGGGATTTCTGCAGCTGTGAGGCAACAATTTGAGGTGGCCTCGACGATCCTAAAGAACGGATTGATCCCGATTATCGAGCCTGAGGTTCTCGTCGATAGCCCGGATAAGGCGATTGCCGAAGCGATATTGGTCAAAGAAATCCTGAAGAATCTTTCGGAGCTTGCGCATGGAACGCAGGTCATATTGAAGCTTACCCTGCCAACTCAGCCGGATCTCTACGCAGCACTTGTCGAGCATCCCAAAGTTGCTCGAGTTTTTGCCTTGTCCGGAGGCTACAGTCTAAAGGTCGCTTGCGAAAAACTCAGAGAGAACACCGGCGTAATCGGAAGCTTCTCGCGGGCTCTGGTTGAGAATTTACGCGTTTCCATGCGAGACGCTGAATTCGACCGAAATCTCTCTCAAAACATTGAAGAGATATATCTAGCTAGTGCGTAGGAAGGCGAGAACGCGTGACGCGGGGCACCCGAGAATACGACTGAAGACAAAGGTGAATTCGGAGCCCGTTCCCTGTTACATCGACGGCATATTTGCCTTCACGCAACACTCGTCACCTACCGGCAAATGTCTGCGGTTTTAGCTCACACAGTAGTCCATCATCTCGGTTTAGAGTAACCGGTGTTCTGCCCCCACATTGCTTGCTGCCGTCTGATCTGTGATCGCCTTTCCATGGATGAAGAACAGGAGTTTCTCCATGGAGACCTCATTTGAGTTTCTCACAACGGGTAAGCCTGGACGTGAGGTTCACCGACACTGGCCTGATGAGGTCAAGGCGCGGATCGTGTCGGAGAGCTTGCGTCCGGGTATCACGGTCAATGAAGTTGCGCAGCGCTATGGATTGCGAGCGAACAGCCTTTCCACCTGGCGGACGATGGCGCGGCAGGGCAAGTTGATCCTGCCAGCACCGGAGGATGCGGTAGAGTTCGCGTCGGTGATCGTCGATCCACCTGTTTCGGAACCGCCGCCGAAAGCGTTTGGTCGCCCTGAGATCGTCGTTGGCTCTGTTACGATCCGTCTTGAGGAAGGAGCGTCTGCCGCCCGGATCGCTGCCATTGCGCGTGCCCTGGCTACGGCGAGATGATTTTCCCATCGAACCGCGTCAGGATCATGGTGGCGACCAAACCCGTGGATTTCCGCAAGGGTCATGATGGCTTGGCGGCGCTGGTGAAGAACGAGCTTCATAAGGACCCGTTTACGGGAACGGTCTTCGTGTTCCGGTCCCGCAAGGCGGACCGGTTGAAGCTGATCTACTGGGATGGCTCCGGGATCGTCATGGCCTACAAACGGCTGGAAGAGCACACGTTCACATGGCCCGGTATCAAGGATGGATTGATGACGCTCACCCACGCTCAGTTCGAGGCCCTGTTTGCGGGCCTGGATTGGCGGCGGGTTCATGCCGTCCAGACGAGGACTCCGGCGGCCATCGAATAGCTGCGGCACGATGACTCAGCACTGCAAATTCGAGAGACAAATCAGCTCAGGATTTGGTAGCCTCCGGCCATGCTTGATGCCACTGAGCTTCCCGATGATGTTGCTGCCCTGAAGGCGATGCTGATCGCGGCACAGGCACGCGAGGCGGCGAAGGACGTAGCGATAGCCAGCAAAGACGAGCATATCGCCCGCAAGGATGAGCGGATCGAACGGCTCGAGAAACTGGTCGCGGCCTTCAAGCAGGCAGCCTTCGGACGCAAATCCGAAAAGACCGATCCTGACCAATTCGACCTGGCGCTGGAAGACCTGGAGACGGCTATCGCCGTAATCCATGCTGAGGATGAGGCGGACGCTCCTGCAGGAAACAGGATTAGCAAGCCACGTGCGATCAACCGCGGCTCCCTACCAAAGCATCTTCTTCGTATCGAAGAGGTGATCGAGCCAGAAAGCCTGATCTGCGCCTGCGGCGGTTGCCTGCATTGCATTGGCGAGGATGTCTCCGAGCGGTTGGACGTCGTCCCTGCACAGTTCCGCGTCATCGTCACCCGTCGCCCGAAATATGCTTGCCGTGCCTGCACTGACGGTGTTGTTCAGGCTGCGGCACCAGCACGGCTGATCCAGGCAGGGCTGCCGACGGAAGCGACCGTCGCCCATGTGCTGGTCTCCAAATATGCCGATCACCTTCCGCTCTATCGGCAGGCCCAGATCATGAGCCGCCAAGGCATTGATCTCGACCGCTCCACGCTCGCCGACTGGGTCGGTCGGGCAGCCTTTGAACTGCGGCCCGTCTTCGATGCACTGATTGCCAATCTCAAGCGCTCGACCAAGTTGTTCATGGACGAGACCCGTGCTCCGGTTCTCGATCCCGGATCGCGCAAAACCAAGACCGGATACTTCTGGGCACTGGCGCGGGATGATCGCCCTTGGAGCGGCAGTGCTCCGCCAGGTGTCGCTTTCACCTACGCGCCCGGTCGCGGAGGCATTCATGCGGAACGGATATTGCAGGGGTTCGAAGGCATCCTGCAGGTCGACGGCTATGCCGGATACAACAGGCTGATCGTGCCAGAGTGCGCCAGATCAGGCATTTGGCCAGACATTCAGCTCGCCTATTGCTGGGCTCACGCACGGCGCAAGCTGATGGAAATCACTCGCAATGGCTCAGCACCGATTGCCGAGGAAGGAGTCAAGCGGATCGGAGCGCTGTATTGCATCGAAGCCGAGCTGCGCGGCCTTGATCCGCCCGTCTCGCTGGACGGCAGGAGCGGTCAGCGCCACTCGTCGCCGACATGCAAACCTGGCTTGTCCTTCACCGCGCCCGCGTCGCAACGAAGTCCCCACTCGGCGAGGCCTTGGCCTACATCGCCAAATACTGGGATGGCCTGAAACTCTTCCTGACCGACGGGCGCATCGAGATCGACAACAATACCGTAGAGCGGACCATCCGGCCGATTGCTCTCAATCGCAAGAATGCACTTTTTGCTGGACATGACGCGGGAGCTGAGAACTGGGCGACCATCGCCTCGCTCGTTGAGACCTGCAAACTGAATGCCATCGATCCTTTCGCCTACCTGACCGCCACGCTCACCGCCATCGTCAACGGTCACAAGCAGAGCCGGATTGATGAGCTGCTGCCTTGGAGCTTTGTCCCCAATCGCAATAGCGAAGCTGCTGCTTGATATCCGAAAACGCTAATCGAGCAGGCGACGCACCATCATGACGTCATCGATCTCCCTGCCGTCATGTAGAAAGCCAGCAGGAATCCGACCGACCTCAGAGAAGCCTTCCCGCAGGTAGAAACGTATTGCAGCCGGGTTCTCCGCACTCACAGCCAGTTCCAACTGCAGAATCCCGATGTCACGGGCATAGTCCGCAACTGTCCCCAGGAGATTGCGGGCAAGGCCCGTTCCGCGTAGGTTCTTGCGCACATAAACCATGATAATCGTGGCACGATGAGCCATCTTGCTCGCACGTTGGCGGAGCAAACCGGTCATGCCCACAGGTTCGTCATCCCGAAACGCGACAAAAACCGGATCATGCAGACGCTGCTGCCATTCATCGACAGAAAGTGAAACCCAGTCCTCATAGCTGCTTGCATAAAAGGTCGGTTCAGAGCGAAGCGCTTCCAGGCGAATGCGTCGAAATGCGTCCACTTGGTCTGCCTGAATACGCCTGATCGCTTGCGAGCTTCCGTCCATCAATGGCCTCCTGCGATATACAGGCAAAGCCTATACGCGCGTTTCAATTCAATGCAACAAAGTAGGGCCGATAACATCAGAGTGTGGCCCAGAAACAGCGCTTACGGTTTAGAGAGCCAAGGAGTTGAATAACCTCGAGATTTCAAAAACGAAGAAATGCCGAGAGTTCGAATCCGTTCAAGGCGGTGGACGTTGAACCGCTACCAAGTGTTTAGCCAGAGAATGTTGACGGACAAGAGTGTCTCGAGGCGCAAGTACCGTCAGACCGTTTCCGAACTTGGCTGGAGGAGCTCTCGGGAACTTTAGGACCTCGGCACTAACCGCGCCGGCATACAAAGCGTTCTTCGCCAGTCTGTCGGTCGCTGAAACCTGCCATCCGCGCGGGTTTCTCTTTGCTTGGCACTGTAACTGGAGGAGATGACATCACTTGGCATCGGTTTTCAGCGGAAAAGATAATTGCACAGTTGTTCCTTCGCCTTGTCGCGAAAATATCTGCGCCTCGCCGCCGCTTTGTCGGACAAAACCATAGACCATCGCCAGACCTAGGCCCGCTCCGCCCTGATCGCTTCGCGTGGTGAAGTAGGGTTCGAAAGCCTTGTCCACCGCATCCGGCCTCATGCCCGTTCCGTTGTCATCCACTTGCACCAGCAACAGATTTTCCGTTCGTCTAGCGCGGATAACGATCAATCCACCGTCGGGCATCGCGGCTGCCGAGTTGAGGCACAGGTTGAGGATCGATTGTTCAAACAGCGCTGGGTCAAGAGGAATTTTAGGCAAGCCCTCCTCAAGATCGAGCCTGACCTGGCATTTCGCCCCGACAGCAATTTCCAGAATATCCGCCATTGCGCGCAACAGGATTGAAACGTCCATTGCACTCGGATGAATGGGATGCTGGCTACCGACTGAAAGCATGCTGCTGGCAAGCGCACGCCCACGGTCTGCGGCCTTGCGAATGCGTGCCAAGTGTCGCTTCTGACGGTCATTGAAGCCAGCTTCTCGATCCAGCAGGCCAAGGCTGCCGGTGATGATGCCAATCATGTTGCCGACCTCATGACTGACCTGATGTGTCATGCGCATGATGCCATCGAGACGCTGGGCCTTGGACGCTTCTGCTTCCTGCCGGTCCATTGCTGTCACGTCACGCGCCAGAAGCACGATTCCTTTATCAGGCTGGCGCGACAGCGAGATTTCGATGACCTGCTGATCGTCTGCGCGGTGGCGAACAACAGCACGCTCTTGCAATGTCCCGGAATGCACGTTGCACGGCAAAAGATCAGGATCAATTTCTGGAATGGCCTGCGCGAATTTTCGCAGCGGCGATTTGCGCGATGCTGCTGACTTTCCGATAAGATCGATGACGCGGCGGTTCATCGTGATCGGTTCACCTGCCGCGTCAAACAGGGCGATGCCTTCGTTCATGTTGCGAAATGTGGACCGGATTGTGCGCGCGGCGGCCTCGGCGGTGCGGCGCAGGCGTGTAACGCGCTCTACGCTGTCGTTGAAAGCCTTGAAAGCATCGAGAAGCCGGATGAGCTCCGTCTCGTTACCGCTATAGGATGGAGGACCGACGTTCTTGTCACCCTTTGCAAGCGCATTCATTCCCTTCGACAGAGAAACGATGCCGCGCGACACGCGCATGACAGAGTGGATCGAGAAAATAGCGACGACGAGCACCAGCAAAGAAGCCAGGGCAACGGTGATCAACAGCTGGTAAAGCGCGTTGGATGTCGAAAGCAGGTCGTCGTTCAGCCCCTGCGCCACGGCATCGCTCTGGGTTTCGGTGGCATGCGACAGATCGCGGGACACATCGTGTAGCTTCGATACGGACGCGCGGATGGTTAGCATGCCGAGGAGGTACTTGGTTTGCGCCTCGAAGACACGCTCATAGGGTAGAAGCCGCTCGGCTGAAACTCTGACATCCGGCGCTGATCTGTTCTGACGTGCCTCTGTCTCGGCAACATAGCGGCGGCGAAGTTCACCCAGTTGAAAAAGGCTATCGGACGTTGCGGCCGCCTGCACGATGCCGTTCAACTGGCGTCTGAGTGCGGCGTCTTCGACACCGTCACCCGTGGCGATTTCACTCAGCGCCGCTGCGGCCTTCGCTTTATGATCCTGCGCGGCATCAGCATTCCTTGCCAACTCTCTGGTCTGGGTGTGAATGAGGTTAAGCAGTTCCACGATCTGGCCACTGGCAAAACCTCGGATAACGGAGTCTTCACCGTCACGATCGATCATGCTCAGCAAACCATCGACCTGCGCAACGACAGCGCGGCTTTCGCTGGATACCCGGTAGGGGGATGCGGCGTTCATGAGAAACGGTGCGCTTGATACCAAATCTGAAACCTGTCTCGAAATGAGAGACGCTTTTGCCAGGCTGGAAAAGGCTTGCAGCCCATAGGCCGCCATCTCGTTGCGCGCGCGTTGCAAGCCGAAGATTGCCGTTGCAGACAGGCTGAACACCAGACAGCAGATAAATACGATTGCGAATGGCAGGCGGAAAGCAATCGATGAGAGAAACGAACGGCTGATCACGGTAAAAGCTCTGCCTCATCTGTGTGCAGCACATAACCTTTGCCGCGCCGTGTCTTGATGTGGCGGGGCAAGTCTGGATTGAGCTCTATCTTTCTGCGCAGGCGCAGAACCAGCACATCGACGTTGCGATCGATGTAGCGCTCGCTCTCAGTGCCAAGGCAATCTAGAATCTGAGCCCTACTGACTGGCTGGTTGGGGGTGCCCGCGAGTATCTCGAGCAGCGCAAACTCCGCCGTTGTCAGCGTGCGGCTGCGGTCCGTCAGGCATGTCGCCTGCCGCCCATCCAAATCGATAGCCCAATCGCCAAGCCGCAGTGATGACCGCGTGTGATCCTTTTCGATCTCCTTGTCGTGCTTCAATGCGGGGATCGTCCGGCGCAGTACGGCCTTCATGCGCGCCGTCAGCTCAATCGGCTCGAAAGGTTTTACCACATAGTCATCGGCTGCGGTTTCCAGCCCCAGCACACGATCTGCAGCACTACCGGCGGCGGTGACCATGACGATACCGATATCGGATTGAAGCCGCAGTCGCTGGGCGAATGTTCGCCCTGAAGTGCCGGGCAGATTATGATCGACCAGAACCAGATGAACCTGTACCTGCGCCAATATCGCCGTCGCTTCTTCCGCCGACCCCGCACAAATCGGTATCCAATCCTCGGCCTCCACGAGATCGGATATCAGTTCCGCCATATCAGGATCGTCCTCGACGATCAGAATTCGCACCTTCTGGTTCAGCAATGTGTAGTCCTCCCGATTACACCATACGTTTTTGGCCATCGATGTTCAAAGACTAGCTGATGATGCACTTCGACATAAATGTAATGAATGTAATATTCTTCGGCACTGCGGTGCAAAATTGGTAATCATTCTTCGATTGCACCGACCCGCAAATCTGACATGCTCACTGCGGAGATTGGAACGGGGAGGTTCCAAGAGGGAGGCTCTGTTGAAAGCACGACTGGCTACAGTAACGGGATTGACGGCATGGCTTTGCGCTGTGGCCCCCGGCTTGGCCGACACCAGTCTCAACGTGCTGTGTGGCACCGACGAGGCGTGGTGTGCTCAAATGAAGCAATCCTTCGAGGCCCAGTCGGGCATATCCATTTCCATAACCCGGAAGAGTACCGGCGAAATACTCGACCAGATCAGGTCGGAAAAATCCGCACCGACAGTCGATGTCTGGTGGGGCGGCACCGGCGACACCCATCTTCAGGCGGCATCCGAAGACCTGCTTGAGATCTACGTGCCGAAACATCAGGTCGACATTTTGCCGTGGGCGCAAAATTTCTTCAAAATGTCCGGGCAGCACTCCTCTGGCATTTATGCAGGCGCCCTTGGTTTTGCTTATAACGTGCAAGTTTTGGCACAAAAGGGTCTTCCGGCCCCGACCTGCTGGAAAGATCTGGCGAACGACGCTTACAGGGGACTCATTCAGGCTGGCAACCCGAATTCATCCGGCACTGCTTTTACCATGCTCGCGACACTGATTCAGCTTTTCGGGGAAGACGAGGCCTTTCGGGATATCGGCGCGCTGAACCGCAACGTTGTTGAATATACAAAATCCGGCTCGGCACCGGTCAAAGCTGCGGCAAGAGGGGAGACCTTGATCGGCATATCGTTCATGCATGATGCTGTGACCCAGAAGGAAGAGGGCTTTCCGCTTGTGATCGTCGCACCTTGCGAGGGCACGGGCTACGAAATCGGCGCGGTCAGCATCGTCAAAGGCACCACGCACATCGAGGCAGCGCAACGCTTTGTCGAATTTGCCCTGAGCCCGGAGGGGCAAGCGACAGGCGCAGCAGCAGGCCAGAACCAGGTACCTTCGAATGCCAGAGCTGCGCTCCCCCCGGCAGCCCCGGATATCTCGCTGATCAAGATGGTGGACTACGACTTCGCGACCTTCGGCCAACCCGGCGAACGAAGTCGGCTTCTCAGGCGGTTCGATGCGGAAATAACAGCGACGCAGTAACCGCACCCCGACTTTTCAGACACTTACCCAAGATCAAGCGGCATGGACGTCAATGCCGTGAAGGCGAAACTGCGCCTTTTGGACATACTTTATCGCAAGCAACAGGAGGATATCGCATGCGACTTTCAGCACTTTCCATTCTACTTTTTTCCGGGGTATCCCTCGGGGCGGTTTCGGCACAGGCCGCCGGTGAACTCAACGTCATTTGTTCTGCAGATGTGGTGATTTGCGAACAGATGAAGGGCGACTTCGAAAAGTCCCACGACATAAAGGTGAATATGGTGCGCCTGTCATCCGGCGAAACCTACGCGAAAATTCGGGCCGAAGCCCGAAATCCAAAAACCGATCTATGGTGGGCAGGCACTGGTGACCCCCATGTGCAAGCGGCATCCGAAAACCTGACGATGGAATACAAATCACCCATGCTGGACCAGTTACAGGACTGGGCCCAGAAGCAGGCCGAAAGCACAGGCTACCGCACGGTTGGTGTCTACGCGGGCGCACTCGGCTGGGGCTACAACACGACGATCTTCAAGGACAAGGGTTACAAGGAGCCATTGTGCTGGGCTGATCTGCTTGCCCCGGAATTAAAGGGTGAAATTCAGATTGCCAACCCCAACTCCTCCGGTACGGCATATACCGCACTGGCCTCCCTCGCGCAGATCATGGGTGAAGATCAAGCGATCGACTATCTCAAGAAACTGAACGCCAATATTTCTCAATACACCAAATCGGGCTCGGCACCGGTGAAGGCTGCCGCACGCGGTGAGACGGCGCTGGGCATTGTCTTCATGCATGACGCCGTTGCCCAGACTGCCGAAGGCTTCCCAATAAAATCTATCGCCCCCTGCGAAGGCACTGGCTACGAAATCGGCTCCATGTCGATCATCAAGGGCGCGCGCAATCTGGACGATGCCAAAGTCTGGTATGACTGGGCGTTGACGCCGGAAGTGCAGTCGCGAATGAAGGATGCTAAGTCCTTCCAACTGCCATCCAACAAAAAGGCTGAAGTGCCGAAGGAAGCACCAAAGTTTGAAGACATCAAGCTGATCGACTACGACTTCAAGACATATGGCGATCCGGTCAAGCGCAAGGCTCTGCTAGAGCGCTGGGACCGTGAGGTTGGCGCTGTCGCCAACTGATCCAACGCGTCTGGGCCGGGTAGACAACACCCGGCCAACTTCTCCGGTGCCGCTGATGCACTCCCATTTCCTATCGTAAAACGAGCGAGGTAGGCCATGAAACGTGGCAATCGCAGGCTGGACATCGTTCTGGCGCTTGGGGCAGCGGCCCTCCTTCTTCTTCCCTGGTACAGAATTGAACGGGGCTTTTTCGGCTTCGGCTGGATCTCGGACTTCTTTTCTTCCGACACCTCTGCACCGGCACTTTTACAGATCGCCTCCCATGGCAAGCTCTGGCTGATCGGCGTCCTCGTGATGTTTCTGACGGCGTGTCTGGTCAGACCGATCAACGACCCGATGAAGCGCGGGGGGCTCTTGTCCCTCACAGGCATCCTCGGCCTGCTGTTTCTCTCGCTTCAAGGATTTGCCATCGGCTTTACGGGCTGGACTTGGACCATCAGTGAAACGCTGTTCGGGCAGCTCGCAAACGGTCAACCCGCCATGGGCGCGGGTGCGGTGGTAATGGCCGTGGTTTGCGTCCTGCTCTTTGCATTCGGCCTTGCAGAACGGGGCGTCATGAAGGGCGATGCATTCATCGTCGCCTCGATATCACTGCTGATATTTTTGGTCGCGATCTTCGTCTTTTACCCCATTGGCAGCATGTTTACGGCGTCGGTGCAGGACTTCGATGGCTCCTTCAATCCTGATGGCTTCATTCGCAACCTGCAGGACCCGGGCATCTGGAGCCTCGGCTGTGTTTTCGGCGAAGAGCGTTGCGGCGTGGCGTGGCGCACCCTTGCACTTGCGCTGATGACGGCCTCTGCGTCCACCCTGCTCGGCCTCGGTTTCGCGCTGGTCGCGACACGTACACGCTTTCCCTTCAAAAAAGGCCTGCGCCTGCTGACTGTCCTGCCGATCATCACGCCGCCTTTCGTCATTGGCCTTGCACTCACTTTACTGTTCGGCCGGGCGGGCGTTGTTACCGAAGGCCTTTCGAACCTGTTTGGCATTGAGCCGGGACGCTGGCTTTATGGCCTGACCGGCATCTGGATTGCGCAAGTCCTGTCGTTCACGCCCATTTCCTTCCTCGTTCTCATCGGCGTCGTGGAAGGTGTCAGCCCCTCGATGGAAGAGGCATCGCAGACCTTGCGTGCAGATCGCTGGCGCACCTTCTGGCGTGTCTCGCTGCCCTTGATGAAACCCGGCCTCGCCAACGCGTTCCTGATCGGCTTCATCGAAAGCATGGCTGACTTCGGCAACCCGCTCGTACTGGGCGGTAGCCACGGCGTGCTCTCGACGGAAATCTTCTTTGCCGTCGTCGGCTCGCAGAACGACCCATCCCGTGCGGCGGTACTTGCCATGGTTTTGCTCTGCTTCACGCTTTCCGCCTTTATGGCACAGCGTTTCTGGTTGTCGGGCAAGAATTTTGCGACGGTAACCGGCAAGGGCGATAGCGGAGCACATATTGCTCTTCCTCGCGGACTGTCCATCGGTGTGCATGCCGTCGTCGTGCCGTGGATGCTGTTCACGATAGTCGTCTACGGCATGATCCTGATCGGCGGCTTCGTCAAAACCTGGGGTCTCGATAATTCGCTGACACTGGACCATTATATCAGAGCCTTCTCCGTCGGCTTCAAAAATGGCAGCATTGCCTGGACGGGCGTCGCCTGGAATTCGTTCTGGACGACCATGGAAATCGCTCTGATTTCTGCTCCTCTGACGGCTGCTGTCGGGCTTTTGACGGCCTATATCATCGTCCGCCAGAAGTTTACCGGGAAGAACGTATTCGAATTCGCGCTGATGATGAGTTTTGCCATTCCCGGAACGGTCATTGGTGTCAGCTATATCATGGCGTTCAATCTTCCGCCCATCGAAATGACGGGGTCTGCTCTCATCCTGATCGCCTGTTTCGTTTTCCGCAACATGCCCGTCGGCGTGCGCGGTGGTATCGCGGCCATGAGCCAGTTGGACAAAAGTCTCGACGAGGCATCGCTAACATTACGGGCGGACAGTTTCCGTACCATTCGCAAGGTGATCCTGCCGCTGCTGCGTCCAGCGATCACCGCTGCTCTCGTCTATTCCTTCGTAAGGGCCATCACGTCGATCAGCGCCGTCATTTTTCTCGTCAGTGCAGAATACAACATGGCCACCTCCTACATCGTCGGCCTCGTTGAAAACGGAGAATATGGCGTGGCGATTGCTTACTCATCCATGCTCATCGTCGTGATGATCACCGTTATTACGGGCTTCCAGCTCATTGTCGGCGAACGACGCCTCAGACGCGAGAACCGCGTCGCCGGTGTCACGACCGATCCCACCGTTCCTCTCGCTCAGGAGAAAGCCGCATGATCAAGGTAAAACCCGGCTCCGTCACCTTTCAAAATGTTCGCAAGACTTTCGGTGCATTCACAGCCATCCCCGACCTCTCCCTGACTATCGAGCCGGGAACACTGGTAACATTGCTTGGGCCTTCAGGCTGCGGCAAAACCACGACGCTTCGAATGCTGGCAGGGCTAGAGCATCCAACTTCCGGCCGCATTCTGATCGGCGATACGGATGTGACGATGCTGCCAGCAAACGAGCGTGACGTCTCGATGGTATTTCAATCCTATGCACTTTTCCCGCATATGACGGCCCTCGACAATGTTGCCTACGGTTTGCAATCCTCCGGCCTTCGCAAAAACGACGCGCGGGAAAAGGCTGAGGAAGGCCTGAAACTCGTCGGTCTCGCGGGCATGGGCCAACGTCTTCCAGCAGAACTTTCCGGTGGGCAGCAGCAGCGTGTGGCGGTCGCCCGCGCGCTGGTTCTCGAGCCGCAGGTTCTGTTGCTGGACGAACCCCTGTCCAACCTCGATGCGCGCCTGCGGCGCCGCGTGCGCACCGAAATCAGGGAGTTGCAGCAGCGTCTCGGCTTTACAGCCGTCTACGTAACCCATGATCAGGACGAAGCTCTGGCTGTCTCGGACCGCATCATCGTGATGAAGGATGGCGAGATTGCCCAATCAGGTGCGCCGCGTGAGCTTTACGAGGCCCCCGCATCCCCCTTCATAGCTGACTTCATGGGCGAAGCGAATGTGATTCCCTGCGAGGTTATCCGCGTCGAAGGCGAGCAGGCGGTCATCCGCTTGGCAGGTGTCGATTATTCCGTGAAAGGCCGTGGCGCGAAGCCGGGCTCCGCTAAGCTCGCCGTCAGACCCGGCTCTATCATCATCGGTGCGGGGGGTGGCAATGGGCTGGCAGGGCGCGTGCTCCATAGCGCCTATCTTGGCGGCCACATCGAATATGAAGTCGAGACGGATGTCGGCACGCTCTTCATCATAGACCACGCCATGGAGGCAAGCATGCCGACTACAAGCGATGTCACGCTCGGGTTTAAAAGCCGTGGTATTGCGCTGATCAACGGCTGAAACGTTGGAACTGCAATCAAAGGACATGACAATGATGACACATGAAAGCGCTATCGAACTGCGCTTTTCGCTGGCCAAGACAATGGCCGAAAAAGCTGGCGCTCTGGCCCTGGATTATTTCAACAGGCGTGAAACACTGGTGATCGAGACCAAACGCGATCTTCACGATGTGGTTTCCATCGCAGACCGCAACGTCGAAACTCTTCTGCGCGAACACGTTGCCGAAGCGTTGCCGGAAGACGGATTTCTGGGTGAGGAATTCGGTTACACCGAGGGTAAATCCGGCTTCACTTGGGTCGTGGATCCGATTGACGGTACTGCCCCCTTCGTCAACGGCATGCCGACATGGTGCGTTTCCATCGCTGTGGTTTATGACGGCATTCCGGTTGTCGGCGTCATCAAAGTACCCTGTGAGGACGAACTTTATGCATCGGCCGAGGGTTTAGGCGCGACGCTCAACGGCAAGGTGCTCCGGCTCGATCCCGCTCGCACGATCCAAAATGCGCTGACGGGCATCGGCAGCAACAATTACGTCACACCAGATCGGGTCGGCGGCATCATCTCATCCCTGCTGTCCATCGGCGGAAACTTCATCCGAAACGGCTCCGGCGCACTGATGCTGGCCTACGTGGCGGCTGGGCGCCTGGTCGGTTATTACGAACCGCACATGCGGGCCTGGGATTGTATGGCGGGGTTCTGCCTCGTCAAACAAGCCGGTGGAAGATACATGCCGTTTCCTTGCGACAGTGAAAATCTGACGCTCGGCAGCCCTGTCCTCGCCTGCAACCCAACCGCCTATGACGAGCTTTTCGACATTCATAATACAATGGCAGGAAGCGATCAGTCGTAGTCCAGACCATTCCGCTTTGAAAAGACGCCACGGGCTGAGACTTTGTTCGGTCCGTGGATTTCTTTTAATTGTCGATCAGCTTGAGGTTGGCATTTACGGTCCATCTTGCGCTTAAAATGATCAACCGGTTATGGATGTCTGCTCGCGATCTCAGAATTGGTCACCGCAACCATGGCGCACAGGCTCAGTACAAAACTGGCTACTCTCTGCGTCAATGTTTAGAGCTAACCCGCGCACAGTTGGTGCGAGTGAGCGACCGCACCATTACCATGGCGCTTGGCTTCTTTCGAAGAAGAACCCGCCCGTTGGCCCGGAGGCATCTTGGCACGCCAGCCAGACAATTGTATCTGCGGCCTGCTCGACTGTCCGATATCCGGTGTGGTTGTTGAAATCCGTCTTCGTGTAGCCAGGGTCGGCGGCATTGACCTTGATCCCGTCCTTCGCAAGGTCCTTGGCCAAAGACAGGGTGATCGCATTCAGCGCCGTCTTGGAGCTGTTATACGCCAGAATGTTCACGGCGTGGTAGGGGTGTGTGGGATCAGAAAGCCATGTCAGCGATCCAAGACCACTGCTGACCATGATGACATTGGCTTGGCCAGACATACGAAGCACAGGCAAAAACGCCTGCATCGTTCGGATCGGGCCGAAAACGTTGGTCTGGTACACAGTTTCGATTTCACTGATTTCCTGTGCCCCCGGAGCGATATAACTGCCTGGAATACCAGCATTGTTGATTAACACGTCGAGCTTCCCATCGGTAGCGGACACGGTTGCCGCTGCGTTCTTGACGCTATCGTCATCCGCTACATCGATAGCAATCACTCGCACGTTAAGACCCTCTGAGGAAAGCTTTTGGGCCGCACTTGCACCCCGCGCTGCGTCTCGGCTACCTAGCCATACGCGATAACCGAGCCGGCCAAGCTGCCGGGCCGTCTCGTAGCCGATGCTCTTGTTAGCGCCCGTAATCAATACAGACTTAGCCGTCATGTCATTCTCCTGGTTTGAATGTGGTTGAAGGTTTTGACTTTCAACAATCGGCCTGAAGCCGATGCAGTCAAATCTAGCATTGATCGATTGTTTGATAAGATACCCGAAACCGGCTAGTCTGATCGCCATGGCGAACAGCGATCAACTTCCTATGGACGATCTGTCCATCTTTCTTTCGGTGTGCGAGACCGGTGGTTTTCGTAAAACCGCTAAGCGCCTTGGGTTATCGCCATCAACGGTCAGCGAGAAGGTTGCTTTGCTGGAGACCCGTTTGGGGGCTCCTCTCCTCATAAGAACCACGCGGAGTGTAAGCCTGACGGAGGTAGGGCGGACGCTTGCGGAACGTCTGTCGCCGCTTATGCGCGAAACGCGAGCGGCACTTCAGGATGCCATGAGCTCTCAGGACGAGGTGAGGGGTCAACTCAAGCTGAATGTCACCGGGGCCGTCATGGTCGATATACTGCCTCCGCTCATTGATCGTTTCCTGATCCGTTTTCCAGATGTACGAATTGAGATCGTCGTTGAAGACAGACTTGTCGACATCACGGCGGCGGGATGCGACGCTGGTATCCGCTACGGTGAGCATCTGGCGCGGGACATGATCGCTGTTCCCATCGGCCCGAAGTTTCAGCGTTTGGCTCTCGCAGCATCACCTGGCTACCTTGATGCGCGGGGGGCGCCTTCGCATCCAAGCGATCTTTTCGCTCACGACTGCATCCGGCTACGGTTCTCGAGCGGCGCACTCACGGCCTGGGAGTTGGAGTGCGGGGACCAGTCCTTGATAGTCGATCCTCCAAGTCGTGTCATCATCGGTGTCGATGCGGCACCTGCTGCAATTGAGCTGGCGCGCGGTGGACATGGCATCATCTGTACTTTTGAGAATTGGCTTGATCCAGCCTTGAAGACCAGCGATCTCAAGCCAGTCTTGCCACAATGGTGGAGCACGTTCGATGGCCCCCGGCTATACTTCTCGAGCAGGCTCATGTCGGCACCCCTCAGAGCGTTCGTTGATCTGGTGAGAGAAGAGAGAAACAAGGATAGCGCATGATCCTGACGGTCGCCATTTCGGGTTATCGGTCCCTTCGTAACCTCGTCCTGCCGCTTGAACACCTTACCGTCGTCACCGGTGGGAACGGGGCAGGAAAATCGAGTTTCTATCGCGCGCTACGACTTCTCGCAGATGTCGCGCAGGGACGGGCTATTGCATCATTGGCGGCAGAGGGTGGCCTGCAATCAACGATATGGGCTGGACCGGAGGCTTTTTCGCGCAGCATGAAAGACGGCACAGTGCCGGTGCAGGGGACGGTGCGGAAACATCCGGTCGCACTCAAGCTTGGGTTCGCATCGGATGACTACGGCTACGCGATCGATCTGGGATTGCCTGTGGCTCCACCCCAGCCGAGCTATTTTGCGCTTGATCCCGTCATCAAGGCAGAAGCGGTGTGGGCAGGTGAAGCGTTGAGCCGCCGAAATGTGTTCGCAGAACGTGCAGGGCCAGTTGTGACCGCTCTTTCCGAAAGCGGTCAACGTCAGGTGTTGCTGCACGATCTCGCATCATTCGAAAGCATGATGACGCAGTCCGCGGACCCCAAGAATTTACCTGAACTTCTGTATTTGCGTGCTCAAATGAGTGGGTGGCGTTTTTACGATCACTTTCGAACTGATCCCTCTTCGCCTGTGCGACAGATGCAGATTGGAACCCGAACATTGGCCCTGTCATCCGACGGCGCCGATCTGGCTGCAGCTATCGCGACGATCCGGGAGATTGGCGATGCGGCGGGCTTTGATGCCGCTATCGAAGATGCTTTTCCCGGCAGCACAATCGAGATCAAGACGGAGCGAGGGCGCTTCGAACTGCTGATGCGCCAGAAGGGTTTGCTGCGGCCGCTTTCGACGCCAGAACTCTCCGATGGCACTTTGCGTTATCTGCTTTTGGTGGCAGCTCTCACCACGCCGCGCCCTCCATCCCTGATGGTGCTCAACGAGCCTGAAACCAGTCTGCATCCCAGCCTCCTTGCGCCCCTGTCTCGTTTGATCATCCGGGCGTGTGACCGGTCTCAACTGCTCGTCGTGTCCCATGCGGAGGAGCTGGTTTCGCAACTTGACGCTGAGGGAAAGGCTTTGATGGTGCGGCTCTCCAAGGTACTCGGCGAAACGGTGGCTGAAGGGATCAATTCACCTGCATGGAGTTGGCCTGCACGATAAGCATTTCCCAACGCAGATGTGGTAACGTTTTGCGCAAACATGGTTGACTTGACCTCGTACCTTTTTGCAAGAGCGAAAGGCAACTCATCAAGAGCGGCTGGGGTGGAACCAGAACCTGCAAGTATTTTTAAAAATAGGCAAGCTCTGTAGCAATCTGATCTTTGCGGGAGGGGACGCTCTTCAGCTTGGTCACCTCATGAGCGATCATCTTTTGCGAAATCCGGTCGAAGATATCGTTGGAATAGAATGCGACCGGAAGGCAGTTGAGGACGCGCTCTTCGAGTTCTTGGCGCGTGATCGTTTTGCTAACGCAGGATATGCTTCCCAAGAGCTTCACAGCTTCCGCGATGCTCTGCGTCAGCCTTAGTTTATATCGGCCTTCGATCTCCATGGGTGAGCTTACGTAGCCTTGTTGCGCCAAGTCATGGACATTCCGTGAATTGTCCGGATGGGCGTAGATTGGGGGTTCCAAGCCACGAGAAAACGTATCATCCGCGCAACCGCAACCGCAACCGCAACCGCAACCGCAACCGCAGTGGCCGGCTCAAATCGAATCAAACAAGCGAATTTCTCTCCCAGAGGCAACGTTAAAGATAGAGAAGCCTCAGCAGCGGCTGAAATAAATTTGAGGATTGGTTCGGTCGACGGTGGTTCAACCGTAACCCTGAAATATCAGACGAAATGCTCGCTACTCTCTACTCGCCAGTTGGCTGATGTTGGTGGTCGCTCGCTCTTTCAAAGGAGCTTTCTCGACAACTAAATCCCCGATGAACAATGTGTCAATGCGTGTCGAATAGAAACACCTTATGGCATCTTAGGGGCTTGCCACTCTCGGTCCATCCATCACGTTGAAGCTGGTGTTGAGCACGACCGGATGGCCTGACGATTTGGAGAACTCATTGATCAAACGGTGATAGAGGGGATTACTCTTTTCCTTACCGTGTGGAGTCGCGCCGTGTTGTCGCCCTGTACAACAGCAGGGATAACTCTTCGTGCTGTTTCAATGACCGGGAAAACGGTCAGCATGAACGGAACTGCCACAGTCGAGTCTAAGTAGTCTGTGGTGTACTCCTCCAGCAGCGACGAGGCGAAGGGTTGGAATGCCTACCGGTGCTTCACCTCTGCGTTGATCTTATCCTTCACTCCGGCTTTGGTCGGGTCGACGAGGATACTTCTGCCGCCGAGGGGAAGAGGGCCTAACGCCATTTTGCCCTGGAACAAGCCGATAACATCTTCCTTATGGAGGGCTCTGGCAGCCTCGGCGCAAACATCGGAACTGTGGCATAGCCAATCTTTGCCCGTTTTCAGCAGTTCTTCGATCTCTTGATTGGAATAGGCATCAGCAATGAAAGGATCGGCGTGGTGTATCTTGCCTGGCTGCTTCAGAACCTGCTTGTAGACAAAGACTGCGCCGCCGATAGATGTGCCGCTATCACCGCTCCCGGCATAACGTGCATGTCCTTCCTGGAGAATGCGCCCGTTGACGACGCTGTTGAGCGCAACATCTCCAGAATGAACCAAATGTCGCATGTCCGTCTTTTCGGATAGCATCGCAGTGCTTTATAAGTGATAGGGTAGATGTACAGGCCTCTCTGCAAAGCGTGCCATCGGCGATGGTGATGGAAGCAGTGATGCCGGGGCAGGCCGATATTGGCTATGCGGAGGGCCCGCTGGATAGGTCGGGTCTCATTATCCGCAACTGCCCGTCGGACGCCGTCGCGGCTTTACCCATTGACCATCTGTTATCGCAAAGGATTTCTTGAACCGTATGATCTGATAGGCCAGCGCATGATTGCGTTGGAATCTGGCTCACTGTTTTCGATGCGGATCTATCTTGCCCTTGCAGGCATCCCTCGATCGACAGTGATCGAAGTTCGTCTCTCGTACACGTCTTTGACCTTAGTCCGAGAGGTATCAGGGATCGCAATCATCGATCCGACATCAACATGCGAAGTCAGCGTGTGAGACGCGATTATACGCCCGTTTCGCCCGTCAATTCTAGCCGGTTTTTTGGAGATTAGA
>NZ_JXQV01000019.1 GCF_000834635.1 Agrobacterium tumefaciens | reverse complement strand
CCACGATGGGAGACATCCACCTGCCGTCCTTCACCCTCTAGGTCCACATAGGACGCCACGAAGAAAGTGTCGGCGGCTTCGATAAGGCCACACTGATGTGCGTCGAGCCGATCTGAAACAATCACTTCGGAAGACTGTCGCGTTGCCGGATCGCGCACGAAGCTGAACTGACGATGCTGGATGTAGCGCGGACAGTTGCCGAAGCTTTGTCCGACAGCAACGGAAAAACGGTCGCTGCTGCTGCGCACGACCGTACCGTTCATCCGGTTGCGTCGACGCGTGATGAGATCGACGCCGACCAGACCGATCGGGTCGCCGTCGTTCATCCCGGCTTCGGCGGGATCATCGGGATCACTGGCGGCATCGATGCTGAGAGTCAGGGGATCGGGCGCCTGCAGAAAGCCCGGCCGTCCGCTGCGGATCGTCGCCCATGGAGTGCCCTCGCCATCGACAGTTCCGATGACGATGAACGGCAGCATCGGATAGAACTCCCTATGCTGATCAAGCATGAACCTGCGCAAAACCTGACGCCCGACGGGGTCCATTTGTTCCAGCACCCCGGCGTGGCGCTGTATTTGCAGTTCCCCCGCATGCCAAGGTGACGATGGTGAGAGTTCTTCAACAGGCATTCGAACCTCCTATGGGAACGACGGCCGGGCCAGCACTCGGCCGCAAAGCTATGTCAGACTGCGAGGCCAATGGCCGTTTTAGGGAGGGCGACGAAGCCGGGCAAAGCTTCGATCCGGGCCAACCAGTGACGGACCTCCGGGTACGGCGTCAGATCGACATTGCCCTCAGGTGCGCCAGCGATGTAGCTGTAGAGCGCGATATCCGCGATGGTCGGTGTATTGCCGATGATAAAACGGTGATTTTCGAGTTCGGCATTAATGAGGCCGAGAACCCGGTGAGCGCGGGCAATCACTTCGTCGGCGCGGAAGTCTGCTCCGAATACCGTGATCAGGCGGGCCGCGCATGGGCCATACGAAATTTCTCCGGCGGCCACGGAAAGCCACTTCTGTATCTTTGCGACAGAGGCGAGATCATCGGGCATCCAGTCCTTGCGGCCAAGCTTCGTGGCAACATAGGCCAGGATAGCATTGGAATCGTTGACGATGATATCCCCATCGACGAGTACCGGCACTTGGCCGAATGGGTTGAGCTTCAGGAATTCCGGCGTCTTGTGCTCGCCGTTCGCCAGATCGAGGTCGATGATCTCAGCTTTGACGTTCAGCAAAGAAAGAAAAAGACGGGCGCGATGCGCATGGCCCGAAAGCGGGAAGTGATAGAGTTTCATGGTTTGCTCCCTTGAGGTTCGGACACATTCATCCAGTAACGTGAGAAACCTAGCGGGAACCATATTTTTAGAGTAGACGGTTATATATGTAACCACCCTCTCGATTCATGGAAGGCAAAGATGGATCGTCTCGACGCCATGGGTGTTCTCTTGTCAGTGGTGGAACATGGTAGCCTTTCCGCCGCGTCGCGCGCATTGCACTCGCCGCTACCGACAGTCAGCCGCAAGATCTCAGAGTTGGAGAGCCTTCTCGGCGTTCGCCTGTTCACCCGCACCAGCCGCAGGATCCTGCTCACAGAGGCCGGAGAGAGTTATGTCGTTGCGGCTCGTGAAATTCTGGGACGGGTGGAGGAAGCCGAACGCCGCGCTACCGGAGAATACGTTGCCCCAAAGGGCGATCTGACAATGACGGCGCCAATCGTCTTCGGCCGCCTGCATGTCCTGCCAGTCGTCACGGATTTTCTGAAAGCCTTTCCGGACATCAACATTAACCTGATTATGAGCGACCGGCCGATCAGCCTTGCCGACGAACATATCGATGTCGCGCTGCGCATCAGCCGCCTTTCGGACAGCAGCCTGATGGCTATCCGCCTCGGCTCCACCCGCACCACCGTCTATGCCAATCCCGACTATCT
>NZ_JXQV01000018.1 GCF_000834635.1 Agrobacterium tumefaciens | reverse complement strand
ACAGAAGTCATCATCGAACTGCGTTCGATGAACATAATCAATGGGAACGAAGAAGTCGATCGAGCTATTAGTAACGGTAAGCTTCATGCATTACTGCACTTCCACACCCGTCCTATCAACGTGGTCGTCTTCCACGGCTCTGATAGGGAACACTCGTTTTCAGGTTGGTTTCCCGCTTAGATGCCTTCAGCGGTTATCCATTCCGTATATAGCTACTCTGCTATGCCCTTGGCAGGACAACAGATCCACCAGAGATACGTCCATCCCGGTCCTCTCGTACTAGGGACAGATCCTGTCAATATTCCTACACCCACGGCAGATAGGGACCGAACTGTCTCACGACGTTCTGAACCCAACTCACGTACCGCTTTAAATGGCGAACAGCCATACCCTTGGGACCTGCTCCAGCCCCAGGATGCGATGAGTCGACATCGAGGTGCCAAACAACCCCGTCGATATGGACTCTTGGGGGTCATCAGCCTGTTATCCCCGGCGTACCTTTTATCCGTTGAGCGATGGCCCTTCCACACGGGACCACCGGATCACTATGACCGACTTTCGTCTCTGCTCGACTTGTCAGTCTCGCAGTCAGGCGGGCTTATGCCATTGCACTCGACGACCGATTTCCGACCGGTCTGAGCCCACCATCGCGCGCCTCCGTTACTCTTTCGGAGGCGACCGCCCCAGTCAAACTACCCACCATACACTGTCCCGGATCCGGATAACGGACCGCGGTTAGACATCCACGAAGATAAGGGTGGTATTTCAAGGATGGCTCCACGGGAACTGGCGTCCCCGCTTCAAAGCCTACCACCTATCCTACACATGCCTTGGCGAATGCCAGTGTAAAGCTATAGTAAAGGTGCACGGGGTCTTTCCGTCTGACCGCAGGAACCCCGCATCTTCACGGGGAATTCAATTTCACTGAGTCTATGTTGGAGACAGCGGGGAAGTCGTTACGCCATTCGTGCAGGTCGGAACTTACCCGACAAGGAATTTCGCTACCTTAGGACCGTTATAGTTACGGCCGCCGTTTACTGGGGCTTCAGTTCAGAGCTTGCACCCCTCCCTTTAACCTTCCAGCACCGGGCAGGCGTCAGACCCTATACGTCGTATTGCTACTTCGCAGAGCCCTGTGTTTTTGATAAACAGTCGCTACCCCCTGGTCTGTGCCACCCTGACATACTTGCGTACAACAGGGTCACGCTTCTTCCGAAGTTACGCGTGCAATTTGCCGAGTTCCTTCAACATAGTTCTCTCAAGCGCCTTGGTATACTCTACCTGACCACCTGTGTCGGTTTCGGGTACGGTCTATACGGTGGAGCTATTTCCTGGAACCTCTTCGCCGCACATTCAATCCAGTAAGAATGTACAACACACGAGATCCGTCACTACCACCAGGCCCACGAATATTAACGTGGTTCCCATCGACTACGCGTGTCCGCCTCGTCTTAGGGGCCGGCTAACCCTGCTCAGATTAACTTTAAGCAGGAACCCTTGGTCTTTCGGCGAGGGAGTCTCTCACTCCCTTTATCGTTACTCATGTCAACATTCGCACTTCCGATATCTCCAGGGGCCCTCACGGGTCCCCCTTCACAGACTTACGGAACGCTCCGCTACCACAGCACAGTCACTATAACTGTACTATCCTCAGCTTCGGTGCATGGCTTTAGCCCCGTTACATTTTCGGCGCAAAGACCCTTATTTAGACCAGTGAGCTGTTACGCTTTCTTTAAATGATGGCTGCTTCTAAGCCAACATCCTGGTTGTTTTGGGATCCTCACATCCTTTCCCACTTAGCCATGACTTGGGGACCTTAGCTGGAGGTCAGGGTTGTTGCCCTCTTCACGACGGACGTTAGCACCCGCCGTGTGTCTGCCGATTAGTACTCCTCGGTATTCGGAGTTTGGTTAGGATCAGTAAGACGGTGAGTCCCCATAGCCCATCCAGTGCTCTACCCCCGAGGGTATTCGATCGACGCACTACCTAAATAGTTTTCGCGGAGAACCAGCTATTTCCGAGTTTGATTGGCCTTTCACCCCTAGCCACAAGTCATCCCAATCTATTGCAACAGATATGGGTTCGGCCCTCCAGTTGGTGTTACCCAACCTTCAGCCTGCTCATGGCTAGATCACTCGGTTTCGGGTCTAATGCAACAAACTAAACGCCCTATTCAGACTCGCTTTCGCTACGCCTACACCTACCGGCTTAAGCTTGCTTGCTACACTAAGTCGTTGACCCATTATACAAAAGGTACGCCGTCACTCTTTCGAGCTCCGACTGCTTGTAGGCATCCGGTTTCAGGTTCTATTTCACTCCCCTCGTCGGGGTGCTTTTCACCTTTCCCTCACGGTACTTGTTCGCTATCGGTCATGCACGAGTACTTAGGCTTGGAGAGTGGTCTCCCCATGTTCAGACAGGATTTCACGTGTCCCGCCCTACTCAAGGACAATAAGTGTTCTACGTGTACGGGGCTATCACCCGCTATGGCCACCTTTTCCAAAGTGTTCCACTTTATTCCTTATTGCCACTGGCCTGGTCCGCGTTCGCTCGCCACTACTTACGGAGTCTCGGTTGATGTCCTTTCCTTCAGGTACTTAGATGTTTCAGTTCCCTGAGTTCGCTTCTTACACCCTATGTATTCAGATGCAGATACCTTATCATAATGCTTGGAAACC
>NZ_JXQV01000017.1 GCF_000834635.1 Agrobacterium tumefaciens | reverse complement strand
GAAGGCAAGGTCCTGCTTGGTGGACGAGATATTCTCGCAATTCCCGAAAAAGAAATGCGCGGGGTGCGTGGCAATGATGTGGCGATGATTTTTCAGGAACCCATGACATCGCTCAATCCTGTCTTCACGATTGGTCGCCAGATTTCGGAAGTGCTGACCCGTCACAAGGGCATGAACAAGGCGCAAGCGCGGGCAGAAACCATCCGGCTTCTGGAAAAGGTTCGCATTCCAAATGCGCAAAGCCGCTTCGAAGAGTACCCGCACCAATTCTCAGGCGGTATGCGGCAGCGGGTGATGATCGCCATGGCGCTGGCATCAAGACCCAAGCTGCTGATCGCCGACGAGCCGACGACCGCACTCGATGTCACGATTCAAGGCCAAATCCTCGATCTCATCAAACAGCTGCAGGAAGAGGAAGGCATGGCCGTTCTCTTCATCACCCATGACATGGGTGTCGTTGCCGAAATTGCGGACCGCACGATCGTAATGTTTCGCGGCGATCAGGTCGAAGCCGGCGAAACTGCCGATGTCTTTCGCCGTGGCCAGCATCCCTATACCCGCGCCTTGCTGGCAGCAGTTCCTAAGCTCGGCTCCATGGAGGGGCATGAGTGGCCTTTGCGCTTTCCCCGTGTGGACATGGAAAGCGGCGAAATCTCGGAAGCCAAAGAAGTACCCAATACCGTAGAGGGCGGCATGACGCCCGTTCTTTCGGTCAAAAACCTCGTGACACGTTTTGATATACGTTCAGGGTTGTTGGGCCGGCCAACGGGTGCTGTGCACGCTGTGGAAAATGTCTCCTTTGACCTGTTTCAGGGCGAAACCCTATCTCTGGTGGGCGAGTCCGGCTGCGGCAAATCAACGACCGGGCGCTCGATTGCCCGCTTGGTGGAACCGCGCAGTGGTGAGGTCACTCTAGATGGTTTCGATGTTCTAAAGCTCGATCAGGTCGCGCTGCGCAACATGCGCCGAAGCGTACAGATGATCTTTCAGGACCCCTTCTCAAGCCTCAATCCGCGAATGACGGTGGGCTATGCGGTGGCCGAACCGATGATCAAACACAACATCGCCCCATATTCCCAAGCCAAAGAGATGGCTGCGGATCTGCTGGAACGCGTCGGTCTCTCCGCTTCAATGATGGATCGTTATCCGCATGAATTTTCCGGCGGGCAGCGTCAACGTATCGCTATTGCGCGTGCACTGGCATTGAACCCCAAGGTCATCATCGCGGATGAAAGCGTCTCTGCTCTCGACGTGTCGATCAAGGCCCAGGTGTGCAACCTAATGCTCGATCTTCAGGAGCAATTTAAGATCGCCTTCCTTTTCATCAGCCATGATATGGCAGTCGTGGAACGCGTCAGCCACCGCGTCGCGGTCATGTATCTTGGTGAGATCGTAGAAATCGGCCCACGAGCATCGATTTTCGCCAATCCACAACACCCCTATACCAAGAAACTGATGGCCGCAGTGCCAGTACCTGATCCCGCACGGCGAGGCTTGCGCCGCAATGCTGCGATCGATGAACTGAAAAGCCCAATTCGTCCGTTGGGATACAACAGCCCGGAAAGAGTTTACCGTATCATTTCACCGGGGCACACGGTCTTGGCGTGATGGGGTTATTAATGGAACACCAGTGCATTCGGTTTGAACCGTATCGAACCAGGGGCCCTTAGTTGACAGGCTTCCTTCGCTTTGGCTTTTTAATGATAGAAGACTCGTCGCAGAGACCGGACTTCAGCGAAAAATGAGGCTTGTTGCGCTGCTTCTTCTATAAGGTCGGCGGCCGTCTGTGGCTGCGAGACCATAGCCACTAGGGAGGCGCGTTCCACGACAAGCGTGGACCGGCGCGGCTCGGGTAACTCGTTTACATGCAGCTCTCTAACACGGTTAAAGTGGATCTCCGCCAAGTAGATACCAGTGCGATACCCCAGGTCGATTTGCGTCAGAGGCCCAGCCTCTGGCTGTCAGGATCTTTCTAAAGGCTTATCACGCTCTCGTACTCCGTTCGCAAAAGATTGCAAATGTTCGGTAAAAGCCTAGCAGGACGAAAATTCATTATCCAACCTCGCTAGCAGCGCTCAATCCGGGGCATTTTGAATCCCCTTGATCTGACTTGGTGTCAATCACAGGACATAGCTGATGCTCAAAACCTTATCGGGCGCTCCTAGGCATCTTTGTATTGAGATACGGGCGTACATCTTGATGTTCGAGAGATTACAAAATTGAGTTCGGCATTGACCATTAGCAGTTTCTTCTTTTCCATTTCAAGGAAGGATGCGACGTATTTGTCGAGAAAAAACAATTGAGAAGAGACATGAGTGAAGCTGCCAATCGACCCCGAATTAACCGCGTTAGCCTGCAGGAGCTCATAGGTGGGCTGAGTGACGGCATCATACTTGTCGAACAAGATGGGCGCATTGCGTGGGCCAATACTGCCGCAATCGAAATGCACCGCGTGGACGGGATCGATGATCTTGGCGGGGACGCTGCGGGCTATCGGCGGAACTTCACGCTGCGGTATCGCAACAATCATCCACTTGAGGAAGGCCAGTATCCGATTGAGCGACTCTTGTCCGGCGAAACGGTCGATGATGTCACGGTCGAGGTATCGCCGTCAGTCGATCTTGATTTGGTATGGGTTCACACCATTCGCAGCATGGTCATCGCCGATTCCAGCGACAAACCGGATGTGCTAGCTCTGATCATGCGCGATGAAACGCCTCGCTTCGAAGCAGAGGAGCGGTTCGAACGTTCGTTCAATGCAAATCCCGCACCTGGCCTCATTTGCCGCCTGGAAGACCACCGTTTCATTCGCGTTAACCAGGGTTTTCTTGAGATGACGGGATTCGCCAAGGAAGATGTCGTCGGGAAAACCGTGCAGTCCATTTGTTTGTTCTCAAACTGCGAGACGGGCGAGGACGCGTTGCACAAGCTCAGCGAGGGTCGGGTGATCCGCCACCGAGAGGCGCTTGTTCCGCTTCCGGACGGTGGGGATCGGCTTGTTATCGTCGCCGGTGAGCCCATTGCTGTGGTCGAAGAGCCATGCATGCTGTTCACCTTCGCTGACCTCGACGCCCGTCGAAAAGCACAGAATGCATTGCGGCAGAGCGAGGAGCGGTTCTCCAAGTCGTTCCGGCTTTCGCCAGCACCCGCCGCCATATCAAGGCTAGACGATTTTGTGTTCACGGAGGCGAACGACGCTTTCCTGCAGATCTCAGGCTACGGCCTGACGGAGGTCGTAAGCCGGACCGCCGGCGAACTTCACCTATGGGAAGATATAGCCGCACGGCGGGCGCTGGAGCAGAAGCTGCGCGACAACACTTTTATCCGAAACGAGCCGCTGCGCATGAAGCAGAAGGATGGCGGCATGGCCGATTGCCTCGTTTCCGCAGAGCGGGTCGAGATCAATGATGAGCAATGCGTGATCTGGGCTCTTCAGGACGTGACCGAGCGCAGGCGCAGCGAAGCGCAACTGGTTGAGGCCATCGAGAGCGTCATGGCCGATACTTCCTGGTTTAGCCGCTCTATCGTTGATCGCCTCGCGACGCTCAAGCAGGGTTCAGCGGTTCCCCCAACTGCGCAACTGATGGAGCTGAGCGATCGGGAACGGGAAATACTCGGGCTGATCTGCAACGGCCAAAGCGACGCGGAGATGGGAGAAAGCCTGCACCTATCCAAGAATACCATTCGCAACCATATCGCATCCCTTTACGGAAAAATCGGGGTAAATCGGCGCGCTGCAGCAGTCATATGGGCACGCGAGCGTGGCTTTACGGGCGGAACGGAAGCGAAGTCGAAGGCACGCAACGGGAAAAAATAACGCTGAAAATGACGTTTACCCCGTAAAAAGGTCATTTGATACTAATTGCAATAGTACTTTCCAATCTGAAATTCCGCCGCCAGTCGTTCTATCTGCTTCATCATGACGCCGGCACATCCGGGGTCAGATGATCGAAACGCTGTCTGTAGAAAGGATGTATCATGGATAAGAACCGTATCGAGGGTGCCGCAAAAGAACTGAAGGGCACAATTAAGGAAGCTGCTGGCAAACTCACCGGCAACAAGAAGCTCGAAGCGGAAGGCAAGATCGACAAGGCAGCCGGTGAAGTGCAGAGCACAGTCGGTAAAAGCAAGGACTCGGTCAGGGACGCGCTGAAGTAACAGAAGCGCTTAAACCGGGCTCGCCACGGCTGGCGAGCCATATCTCCCATCCAAGGTCAATCACTATGCTATTTCCGCTGTTCTCGAGCGTGGTCACGCCCGCTGCAGACTTTGGCGCCACCAGCGCAGCGATAAAATGCCTGTTGGCTTACACCAGTGGCCTCGAAGACTGCCAGATCGATGTTGAAGTCATTGACGGCACCATCAAGCTCACCGGCACAGCTCCGTCCCAGGAGGCCGCACACGCGGCCACCGCCCTCGCCGCCGATTTCAGGTCGGGGCGGGTGACATGCAGCATCCTAGTGATTGGCCACCCAGCTTGAGACCGTCAAGAAAAGGCTCGATCAAGCAATCAGAAAAGGAACGTAATGTGAAAAAGACGCTCTTACTCGCACTGGTCAGCACCATCGCTATCAGTTCCGTCGCTTCGGCAGCAAGCACGCATCATAACAAGAAGCAGAATAGTCAGCCAGTTGCGTCGCAGACCAAGCAACGCGTCGGCACCCTGTCCTGCGAAGTCGCAGGTGGTATCGGCCTATTGCTCGGCTCCAGTCGTACTGTGGAATGCCAATTTAAACAGCGCACAGGCAAGGTTGAACGCTACACCGGAACGATCGGCAAACTCGGAATCGATGTTGGCGTCACGGGAAAATCCTATCTGAGCTGGATCGTTGTCAATACGACGCCAAGCACCGTCGGCGAAGGCAGTCTTGCCGGAACGTATGTCGGCGCATCGGCAGGCGCTTCGCTCGGTGTGGGTCTTGGTGCCAACGCCCTGATCGGTGGAAACGCAAAGAATTTTGGCCTCCAGCCGCTCAGCGCGGAAGTGGGATCGGGTCTGAATGTCGCCGCGGGTGTGTCGCGCTTGCAACTGCGTAAGGCGAGCTAAATCACCAGCCACTCGCGTTGCATGGATCGCGCTGGACCATCTAGCCTAAGACCAAAGCAACGCGAGTGAGCTTCGCATTAAGCAGTATGACTGAGACGGACTTTGGTCTCTGTTCATAGATATCAGAAGTGCGCGGGTAAGCTGGTTGATAACGGCAAACCGCATGCCGGAGGCAGGGCGGCGGTTCTTCGGCACGTTCCATTCGAAATCTTGAACGGTCAGACACCAGTGTGGATTCGAACGCAGTGACCTGCACTTACCTGTCACCAACCCATTCGGAATGCCCGTGGTCGTATATTGGTGAGACTCTTGATCCTCAATTTCGATGTCCGCAACCACGAGATGGTCGGGAATCGCGTTATCACGAGTAGTTTTGGCTATGGGTTCAAGGCCGCAGATTACAGCCGCACTCGCGAATTCGCTGCGCTCCATCTGCTGCCGCGTTGAAAGGGTTACTAACGTTTGCGAAACGCATGAACTGCCGATGTCTGAGCTCCAGTCGACGCGACCACTTTGTTCCGACCACTCCGCTTTGCAGAATAAAGAGCATCGTCGGCAAGTTTCAGAAGCTCACGCTGTTCCAATTGCCCGTTGCTCGTAACGACACCAATGCTGATCGTGACATGTCCGACTTCGTTGCCAGAATGCTTGCGGTTTAACGAAGCAACAGCGTCTCTAATAATCTCGGCACGAGCCCATGCTTCCTCCTCGGATGTGTTGGGAAGAAGCACGGCAAACTCTTCACCGCCGTACCGGGCACAACTATCCGACGGTCGACCTATTGCATTCGAAATTGCACCGGCGACCTCCTGCAAGCAGCGATCTCCTTCAAGGTGACCATATGTATCGTTGAACGATTTGAAATGATCGACATCTATGAGCAATACAGAAAGTGGCGGCCCTTCCCTCGCGGCGCGTCTTGCTTCGAGATCAAGACGTCTGTTCAGCTCGCGTCGATTGTTGATCCCTGTGAGCTCATCAATCGTCGCAAGTCTAGAGAGCCGGATATTTGCGGCCTCAAGCTCTGCTTCGACCGCTTTTCGTTTTGATATATCGCGCATGGTGAAAACGAAGTCGCCGCTGCCAGGCATGCGCCGACCACTCACCTCAACCCACAAAAGAGAGCCATCTTTGCGGGCGACACGATATCGCTCACTGCCACCATCCTCAGATCTACTCGTCTTCCCAAAAAGCTCTTTCACCCGGTCGCGATCCTCCGCAACCACGAGCTGGAGTGCATTCTTGCCAATGAGCTCCTCGGGTTCGAAACCCAGAATTTCGCGGCAGGCGCCGGATACGAAGGTACGCGTACCCGTAGGATCGATCACTGTAATCATGTCCGCCGTATTGTCCGCCACGAGGCGGAAACGGCGGTCAGATTCGATCGTCCGCCTCTCGATTTCCTGGGCAACGAGGAGCTTGTGAGCCGTTTTGTTGAGGCTACTGGCGAGACCTCGAAATTCATGAGCCTGCCAGGGTTCAATAACGACTTGGTCGGAAAATTCGCCGTCACCAATGCGCTCAGATTTTTGCACCAGCCGAACAAGTGGCCTCAGTTGTGTCCAATAGGCAATCGTCGCCGACAGCAGAGTGGCGATGACGAAAGCGAGCGCGGACAAGACTATGGCGTAATTTGATCGCACCTGAACGTCTGCAAATGCCTCATTCTCGGGAAGCCCGAGCGAGACGGCCAATGAGCTGCCCGTCGCATCGATCACGGGAGCGTATCCGAAAAATCGGTGGATGCTGTCGAACCCTATCGAAAAGGACGTACCGCCTTGCGGGTTCTGGGCGATCGCTTGGATGAGGGGATGATCAGGAAACGCTGCTCCGAAGGAGCCTATGGCTGGCCAACTGACCAACACACGCTGATTGGCAGGCTCGATGAGTGCGACGGTATGATTGGTGCCAGCTGCGATCGACTTTGCCAGGTGACTGAAAATGTCGAGATTCAGCGAGCCAAACAGGGAGAGTCGCTCGCCGTTCTTTGCCGAAGGCAATCGCATCATGACCGCAACGGTCGGTTTTTTACTGACTGGACCAATCATGAAACGGCCGACTACGAGATCATCTGGCGCCGCTTGCGCCATGCGACGTGCAAGCTCTGCATCACCGAATTTTCCCGTCGCGTCAGGCTTGTTGTGGCAAACGATGTTCCCTTGTTCATCCACAATGCCCATGGTCACAAAGACCGGTTGGTTTGCGAGAACTTTTTGGACAAAGCTGTCACAACGCGGGCGATCCGCGGTCTGGAGAGGCGGCATACCCCGCAAGGTCCCCAAAACGACTTTGGCATCGAGAAAAATGCGGGAGAACTTCGCCGCGCTTAGCTGTGCATCGGAGGCGACATTTCTCCTGGCAGCTCTGTCCGCCTCATCGTAGGAAAAGATGATGCCTGCAGCAATCAAAGCCAGAAAGGGAAGGATGGCCGTAGAGATCAGCGTGACCATGCGCGACCGCACACCCATCCGATAGAGTATAGACATTCCCTGTTCCCTTGTTGACGTCTCTGGTGAGGCCATAGCACCCAGCCGTCAATGAAGGCCTAACATGTTGCACCTCTTAAATAAGGTTTGCCTGATAATTCTTAGCTTGTGTTTTGGAGCATTGCGGTCGCATGAAGCTACACCGCTTCTCCGGGGGAAGTTTCTGAACGGCGCAGGTTTTTCTCATGCTGTCTCAGACCGTCGAGGTAAGCAGGTCATGCGATGCCCCCCTCGCATATCTTGGCCGTTGGCCTGGCGGCCCGTTAGGGTCAATCGCCTGTCAGTGCAATGTGCCTGCGGTGATGAGCAACTTATTGAAAGGAGAACATCACCGACTAGGACGTGATGATCACACAGGTCTTACAGGGGATCAGTGAGCAACACTGTGATGGCGGCCATCCTTCAAACTTGCTGAAAATGGCTGAAGCAAAAGAGGGGTCGAACCTCTCCTGCCTCGAAGCATCACTGCCTCACTTTACAAAACCCTCGAGCACGACCTTGCCTCTGGTCTTGCCGCTCTCAATGGCGGAATGGGCTCGGCGGAGATTGGCCGCGTTGATGGGAGACAAGACCTCGGTCACGGTCGTACGGATCTTGCCCTCGTCAATCAGACGAGACAGGTCGTTCAGCAACTTGCCCTGCTCTGCCATGTCGGCGGTCTCGAAGATCGACCGGGTGAACATCAATTCCCAATGGACGGATACAGATTTCCGCTTGAAGCCGAGTACATCGAGGCTATCGGGGTCATCGATCAGTCCGAACCTGCCCTGCGGCGCGATGAGTTCGACGATTTCCTTCAGATGCGGTTGTGTTTCCGTTGTCGAGAAGACAAAGGCTGGCGCACCGATACCGAGCGCCGCCACCTGTTCTGCAATGGGCTTGGAATGGTCGATCACGTGATGAGCACCGAGCGTCTTTACCCAATCTTGCGTTTCCGGCCGCGATGCCGTGGCAATGACGGTGACATCCGTCAGGGCTCGTGCAAGCTGGATGGCAATGGAGCCAACTCCACCTGCACCGCCAATGATGACGATGGCATTTGCTGCACCCGGAACGCGCTTGCGAATATCCAGCCGGTCGAACAGCATTTCCCAGGCGGTGATAGCCGTCAAAGGCAGAGCCGCAGCCTGGGCGTTGGACAAAGTGGTTGGCTTCTTGCCGACAATCCGTTCGTCAACGAGGTGAAACTCGCTGTTGGCACCGGGACGGATAAGAGAGCCTGCATAAAACACCTCGTCGCCAATATTGAAATCTTTCGCTGCGGGGCCAGCTTCCACAACAGTGCCGACGGCATCCCAGCCAAGCACCTTCCACTGTCCAGCTTCCGGACTGGCACCCTTACGAACCTTGGTATCTACCGGATTGACCGAAATGGCCTTCACCTCAACCAGAACGTCCCGGCCCACTGGCACCGGCTGGGGAAGTTCGATGTCCTGCAGTGCGTCTTCGCGTTCAATTGTGCCTGGCGCCTTGTAACCAATAGCCTTCATGTTCTGCTCCTTTAATGATCAACTGCCTCGGCAATTGATATGTAGGTAAGATGAGGTATTATCATAAAGACGCAATACGCACAAAAAACACACGTAGTATCAAAAAGGATACTGTCATGGCAAAAGCCCGCCATTCGCGCTTCGATTGTTCTCCCGGCTGTTCGGTAGAGGCAGCCATTGGCCTCATCGACGGAAAATGGAAATCGGTTGTGCTCTTTCACCTCCTCTCCGGGACGTTGCGGTTCAACGAGCTGCGGAAGCATATCGTCAACGTCACGCCGCGGATGCTGACCAACCAGTTGCGAGAACTCGAGGACGATGGGCTGATCACACGCAAGGTCTATGCCCAGGTTCCGCCCAAGGTGGAATACAGCCTTTCCGAGCTTGGACGCAGCATGGAGCCAATCCTGCTGGCCCTTAAGATTTGGGGTGATGTCAATATTGGACTGTACGGCAAGCCACGTGGCCTTGATCCGCAGGAGTAAGCTGCAGATACGCGCACCGAACGGAAAGTTGCGCAAGCATCCTGATACATCGTCCATAATCCCGACGTGCGGAACTGGCGTTTAAATGTCCTTCCAGACGCCCCGAGATGCGACGCAGCGTTCAGCGACCGCGGCAAAAGAGATCAAGGTCATCATCACTGCGTCTGCTTCATATGGCAGCAACGGTGGTAAGCTGGCAGATAGAGTGTCGGTTTCAAAGTCCCTGGGAGGATGAACGGACTGAGACGACGTGAAGTTTACCAATAGCTTAGATTTTGGGCGGCCGATGCGGACAGTCCAAATGTATTTAGACAGCTATCACTCTGTACTTCACTTAGAACCAGCTCGATTTATTTAGAACTCATAAAGGCTAATGGCATGGTTTGACGTGCTGGCCGAAATTATTGCTTCAGAATCATTGTGCATTAAGCTTTTTCGATATTTCTAAATTTCAATATAAATCGAGCGAGCGATTGTGATGACCCTATACCCGATTCCAGACGATGACGAAAAACGGATTGAGGTGCTGGATAGTTTCGCGCTGATGGATACCGCGCCCGAGCGTGAATACGACCATATCATACAGATGGCGTCACGGATTTTCGATGTCCAAACGGTTTTGGTTTCGTTGGTTCATCGTGACCGGCAATTTTTCAAAGCTCGTGTTGGCCTGGATGTGTGCCAGACAGGACGAGATGTTTCATTTTGCACCTACGCAATCATGGAATCCGGCGTCTTTGTTATCCCCGACGCGTCCAAAGATGAGCGCTTCCGATCAAATGCGTTGGTTACGGGGTATCCGAACATTCGATTCTACGCTGGTGCCCCACTCACCACGTCTGAGGGGCATGCGCTTGGTAGCTTATGCTTGATTGATCCGAAACCGAGAGAGACATTCTCGGATCGTGACCAGCGAGTACTTCGGGATCTGGCAGCTATGGTCCTCGAACGAATGGAATTGCGACGGTTAGAACGGGAGAGCGAGACTAGCCGTAACAAATTCATCAACATTACATCCACATCTCCAGACGCCATCATCTGCGCAAATGGAAAAAACCAGATCACGTCATGGAATGCGGCCGCAGAAGAGATTTTTGGCTATTCTAGAGAAGAAGCGCTGGGTAAACCTCTCGACATTATCATGCCCGACGCTATGCGGGCCAGACATGGCGCGGGTCTCGCCAGAGTGGCTTCCGGCGGTCCGCCTCATATCATAGGGACTTCAGTCAATTTGACGGGAAAGCGTCGTGACGGCTCCGACGTTCCAATAGAGCTGTCCCTCTCGCATTGGAGCGAGGCAGGAGAAACGCAGTTCGGCGCTATCATTCGCGATATAACGAGCCGTTTGGAAGCTGTTAAGAAGCTAAAACATGCTGCCGAATACGACGATCTTACCGGCCTTGCAAACAGGGCGAGTTTGAAGCTGCGTCTCCGGCAGGCTTGCGAAAGCAATCAGCCATTGGCGCTCCTCCTTCTTGATCTGGACGGTTTCAAGGATGTCAATGACACGCTGGGACACTCTGCGGGGGATTTCGTCCTCAAGATTGTCGCAAGCCGTCTGCGAGAAAGCGTTCCTGCCGACCAAATGGTAGCCCGCCTGGGCGGGGACGAATTCGTCATCGTGATGTCTGAAACGGTGGATCCTCTAAAAGCCAGTGCACTTGCTTCAGCGCTCATCGCTGCTATCGAGGAACCTATAGAGTTCGACAACGAGCCAATTCACATCGGGGCCAGTATCGGCATCTCCCTCAAATCGGGCTCTGAAGATGACAGTGAGCAGATGCTCGGAAACGCGGATTTGGCCCTTTATCAGGCAAAGGCAGACGGTCGCCACCTCGTCCGCATATTCACCCCTGAGCTTCGCCAAACGGCTTTGAAAAAAGGATCTCTGAGTTCCTCGATCCGTCAAGCCTGGGAAAATCAGGAGTTTGAGCTCTATTACCAGCCTCAGATCAAACTGAGCGATGGAAGCCTTTCCGGTGCAGAAGCACTGATAAGGTGGAACCATCCGCAGCTCGGCGTCGTCTCGCCTGCTGCTTTTTTGCCCGTACTGGAAACAAGCCTTCTTGCTGTCCCGGTGGGCGAATGGATATTGCGAACAGCCTGCGCGCAGGCCGCGCAATGGCGCAAAGCTGGTTGCGAGAATTTCAGGATTGGAGTCAATCTGTTTGCAGCACAATTCCGAACACGGGATTTTGCCAAATCGGTCGAGGCAGCGCTCTCGGACAGCAACTTACCGGCAACTTCGCTCGAGTTAGAGATAACAGAGAACATCATTCTGCGGAATGAACAACGGATCATGGAGCCGCTTCACCACCTTCGCTTACTCGGCGTGGGCATTGCTTTTGATGACTTCGGAACCGGCTTCGCATCCCTGAGCCTTTTAAAAGACTATCCTGTCACCCGCCTGAAGATCGATCGTTCATTCGTCAGCGGCAGCGAGCGCAATAAAAAAGACGAGGCGATCGTTGAAGCGGTCGCAAAACTTGCGGCGGGATTTGATCTCGAAGTTATTGCTGAAGGTATTGAGACCGTCGAGCAGGAACGTCTCATGCAGCACTACGCATGCGATGAGGGACAGGGCTATCTATACGGCCGCCCGATGAAGGCGAGCGACTTTAGACATCTTTATCTGACGACGGCTACGGACGAGATTGCGGTAGGAGTTTGAGCCCAAGCCCGTCAAAATACCTGATCTAGCTTTCAGCGCTCAAAAACTCAGCCTAGCGGGGACCGCAGCATTTGATAGGATCAGAACCGCCGAGCCGGTGGTTGAATGCTTAAAGCTATCTCTCACCTGCGGTCGGTTCTTGATCGTAAAAATGCAGATGTTGATGTCCAGCAACGAACTTCAATGCCGCGAGGTTTCTCTATTTTCCCTCCTACAGCACAATCGCAAACCGCGCCCTTATCTCAACAATTCCTTCGGTGTCAGAGATCGGCACCTGTCAACACAGGAAATCCGCCTTCAGCGATCAACACGCCGGTCAGACCAAATTAAGCGACCGCAAACCTTTGTCTGAGCGGCTAGGCTCCATAGTTTTCAAAGATACTTGCAGGTTCTGGTTCCACTGCTGCCGCTCTTGATGAATTGCCTTTCAGCTCTTGCAGAAAGCCAAGAGACGATTTCGTCACCTTGCTGATGAGGTGCATCAGCGTCAGGCGTTCGGATTCATCCAGTGCCTCCAGCATCCGCCGGTTGCGGTCGCGTGAGCGTATCATCAGGCTATTGACCAGATCGCGGCCGGATGGCGTCAGCGATAACAAATTGATGCGTTTGTCATAGGTATCTGTCTTGCGGATAATTAACTTGCGGCGCTCAAGGCTGGCAATCAATCGACTGGTCTGGCTTTTCTGGATCCCGGCACGTTGGGCAAGCAAGTTCATCGGAGCGCTTCCAAGAAAGTCCAGAATGGCCAATGCCCTCCATTCCTGGCTCGTCAGCCCAGCGTCTTCCAACATATATAACATCGTGGCCTGCGAAGATACTGACGCAAGACGTTGAAGATTATAGGAAAACAGATAGCGCACATCGGACGTGTCGTCGCCAATACCGTCAAGCGGGGCTGTGGGTTGGGGGGCATACATATGGTTTTTGCTCGCGCTTATAGGTGGATGCAGAGAAACTGAATAAATCCAAATGTTTCCCAACTCTTTCACAATGTCAACCATTTGGTTGTAGAGACGGCCCACGTGGTTCAATCGTCAAAGTTGTGGCACCCCTCCCTTTGGAGTTGGATTGAACGTACCGACCAGCGTTCGGCAGACACGTCCGAAGCTTTTTCTCGTTAATGTCTCAAACGCCCTCTGCACGCTCCGTGCAGCCATGCCTAACAATTTGGTCTTCCTTGCCTAACAATTAATTAGTTGCTGAAAGCAATTAATTAGTTCCATTTGCAACATTCGAAACGGAACAGGGGGGAGACCTGAGATGCAGAGTTATTTGAGGATCGTGTTGGCATCGGCCTTGTGCCTTGCTGGAGCAACATCGGTATCGGCACGCGATCTTGTGTTTGCGCGAACCACTGAACACGCGGCCATTGACCCGCTCTTCAATGCGGCCGGGCCAGAAGCATCCACGACGCCCAATATGTTTGAGTCTCTTGTGACCTATGACAAGGGCTTCCAGATCCAGCCATTGCTGGCAACATCCTGGCGCATCGTCGATCCGACAACCTGGGAGTTCGACCTGCGAGAGGGCGTGACGTTTCACGACGGCAGTCCGTTCACCGCTGAGGACATCATTTTTTCGTTTAAGCGAGCCGAGGCAACCACGACTTCGACAGCCAATTTTGCCCGCAATCTCAAAGAGGTGAAGTTGGTCGAGGCGATCGGCCCACACAAGATCCGGGTGCAGACAAACGAACCCTCCCCCTTGCTGATTGATCAGCTCGGCGAAGTGCCGATCATATCGCATATTGCAGGGGCAGGCATGAACACGGAGGACTACAATACCGGCAAGGCGGCCATCGGCACCGGCCAGTATAAGTTCGTACGTTGGCTGCGCGGCGACCGGCTGATGCTGACGGCCAACGAGAACTACTGGGGTGAAAAGCCGAGGTTCGACAATGTCACATACCGGTTCATCTCGAACAATCCGGCGCGTATCGCAGCGTTGTTATCAGGCGAAGTCGACATTATCGAAAATGTACCCCCGACCGATCTTGATACCATTCGAGCACGCGGCAATCTCAACATAAGCCAGGGCCTGACCACGCGCCTCACCCATCTTCAACTGGATACGGCGCGCGACGTTTCACCCTGGGTGACCGACCATAACGGCAAGCCGATGACGGTCAATCCGCTGAAAGACCCGCGGGTGCGCCAGGCACTTTCGCTGATGATCGATCGCAATCTTCTTGTGAAACGGATTGCCAACGGCTTGGGCGCACCAGCAGGCCAGGTCGTGCCGCCTGGCCTCGGCGGCTACAATCCCGATCTGACACCCGATCCATACGATCCAGCGCGTGCCAAGCAATTGCTGATCGAGGCGGGGTATCCCCAAGGATTTGGATTGACGATCCATTCCACCAACGACCGTTTCCCTGAAGATTCCGCATCGCTTCAAGCCATCGCGCAGTTCTTTTCGCGTGGGGGCGTGAAGATCAACTCGGTCGACTCGGTACCATTTAGTGTGATCCTGCAAATGCAAAGGGACCGCCAGCTGAGCCTCTTCCAATATGCGTATAACGGCTGCTGCCCGAATGCGTCAGCTTTTCTGCGCAACATGATGGCGACGAACAACCCCGAAGCCGGTTTAGGCGCATCGAACAGAACCATGTTCAGCAATCCGCAATTTGATGAGTTGTTCATCTCCGGCTTGCAGGAAATGGATGAGACCAAGCGAAACGCCAAACTCGCGGAAGCGACAGCGCTTGTGATGAAAGAGGGACGTGGTCACCTGATCCCTCTTTACTGGCAGTCCCACGCGTGGGCGAGCAAGTCGGACCTGACCTATGACGCTAATCTCATGGATCGCAGCCTGATCCGTTTCGTCAACATAGTGAAATAGACGAACACCGTTCGAGCCTTCCCTACGCACGGGGCGCACCAGACGTCCGTCGCCCCTTCGGCCACTTAAAAGGAAATCGAGATGTCGCTGAGTTGGTTCATCCAGCGTCTGAGCCAGGCATTGCTTGTCGTGCTTGTGATGACAATTATTGTTTTCGTCGGCCTGCATCTAATCGGAAACCCAGTGGACATTCTGATCAGCCCACTGGCCGATCAGCAGGACCGCGAGCGTCAGCTTATCCAATTGGGGCTGGATCAGCCACTTTGGAAACAGTATCTCGACTTCCTGGGTGGGGCGTTGCACGGCGACATGGGCCGCAGCTTCGTTTACAACGCGCCCGCCCTACAGATCATTCTGGAACGCGCACCGGCAACATTCGAACTGGCTTTCGGTGCCGTCTTTTTATCGATCATCATCGGAATTCCCCTAGGCCTTTACGCAGGGTTCTATCCCGACACCATCTCGGGTCGCGTGATCATGTCTGGAAGTGTGCTGGGTTTTTCTCTCCCGTCCTTCTGGGTCGGCGTCATGCTGATCATGGTATTTTCGGTCAGTCTGGGTTGGCTACCGTCATCGGGACGTGGCGAGACCGTTAATGTGTTGGGCATCGAGTGGAGCTTTCTGACCCTCAATGGCCTGGCGCACATGGCACTACCAACGCTCAATTTGGCCATCGGCAACATAGCCCTTGTCTTGCGATTGACCCGATCGGGTGTGCGCGAAAACATCTCGATGGACTACGTCAAGTTTGCCCGCGCAAAAGGCTTGGCACCCCGCAGGATCGTGTTTGTTCATATCCTTCGCAATTTGCTGATCCCGATTGTCACCGTCACCGGACTGGATTTCGGGCGTCTGATCGCCTTTGCCATTATCACCGAGAGCATCTTCGCCTGGCCCGGCATGGGCAAGCTGATCATCGATAGTATCACGGTGCTCGATCGCCCGGTCATCGTGTCCTACCTCGTGATGATCGTCATCCTCTTCGTCATCATCAATCTGATCGTGGACGTTCTTTATACGATCCTTGATCCCCGGATCCGCGTGGAGAACCGCAATGACTGACACTCCCTTAGCGCAGAGCGAGCCGCACTCAATCGGCGCAGAACCTGGGCGACTTTCGATGTTCATGCGTGACTTCCTATCAAACCCGGTTGCTGCCGTGGGTGCCGCGGTCTTTCTGACCATCGTGTTTCTGGCCATCGCCGCCCCCTTGGTTTCCCCTCAGAACCCCTATGATCTGATGACGATCAACTTCTTCGACTCTCGCTTGCCGCCGGGCACCGTTTCCCCCGACGGCATGACCTACCTGCTGGGCACGGACGAGCAGGGTCGAGACATGCTCTCAGCCATCATCTATGGCCTGCGTATTTCCCTGTTGGTTGGGGTGGGCTCCGCCATCATCGCCGGCATCATAGGCAGCACCATCGGGTTGATTGCTGCCTATGCAGGCGGGCGTGTCGATGCATTCCTGATGCGGCTGGTTGATCTGCAATTGTCGTTTCCGTCCATCCTCATAGCCCTGATGTTGCTCAGTGTGCTTGGCAAAGGCATCTTCAATGTCACACTAGCCTTGGTTCTGGTGGAATGGACCATCTATGCGCGCGTTGCCCGAAGCGCTGCGCTTGTCGAAAAAAAGAAAGAATACATGGAAGCCGCCGCCTGCCTCGGCATCCCGAAGTGGCGGCAAGTCATGCAGCACCTTTTGCCGAACTGTATGCCACCGCTGATCGTCATCTGTACCATCCAGATCGCCGGTGCGATCGGCCTAGAGGCCACCCTTTCGTTCCTTGGTCTCGGTGTACCCTTGACCGAACCATCCCTGGGTCTCCTGATTTCGAACGGCTACAGCTTCATGCTGTCAGGGGCTTACTGGATCAGTTTCTTTCCCGGCATTGCCCTCCTGGTCACGATTGTCTCGATCAATCTCGTCGGTGACCATCTCCGCGATGTCCTTAACCCGCAGAACCAAAAATGACTGATATCACACTCTCCGTCCGCGATCTTGAGACGCGGTTCATCACTCGTGCCGGTACGCTGGTTCCTGTTAACAAGATCTCTTTCGATATCCGCCGCGGCGAAATCATGGGGCTGGTCGGTGAAAGCGGCTCCGGCAAAACTGTCACTGGCTTCTCGATCATGGGTCTGGTTGATCCACCCGGCCGCATCACCGGCGGCGAAATCCTGTTTCAGGGGCGCAACCTGATCGGCCTTTCTGAGCCAGAGATGCGACATCTGCGCGGCAACCGCATCGCGATGATTTTCCAGGATCCGATGATGACGCTGAACCCCGTTCTGCGGATCTCCGAGCAGATGATCGAAACTGTCCTTGCGCATGAAAAGGTGTCGCGAAAGGAAGCTTGGGAACGGTCGCGCGATGCGCTTGGCAGCGTTGGCATTCCCAGCCCCGCTGAGCGTATATCGGCCTATCCCCATGAGTTTTCCGGGGGGATGCGGCAGCGTGTGGCGATAGCTATCGCTATGCTGCACCGGCCTGACCTGATTATCGCAGACGAACCCACGACCGCTTTGGATGTGACCATCCAGGGCCAGATCCTTTCTGAAGTGCAACGTCTGGGACAGACCTACGGCACCTCGATCATTTGGATCACGCATGATCTGTCGGTGGTTTCGGAACTCGCGGATACCGTTGCGGTCATGTATGCCGGAAAGATCATCGAGAGCGGGCCCGTAGATAAGGTGCTTGGTGCGCCGCGCCATCCCTATACGCACGGCTTGATCGGCAGCGTGCCTGGCGCGCATGTCACCGGGCGACATCTGGCACAGATTCCCGGCATGACGCCAAATCTCTTGAATCTTCCCGAAGGCTGCGCCTTTCGGGAGAGGTGTGAACGCGCTGAGGAGCTCTGTCGCACGACACCGCCTTTGACCCATATGGCTCCGGCTAGAAGCGTCCGCTGCCTGCATCCGATCGAGGCTGACACATGACCCAAGCGCCTATCGTTATTGAAGCGAAAAACCTGAGCAAGACGTTCGGCGGCCACCAGTCGCTGCTTTTAAAGACCGGTCGCCGCCTTGGTATCCCACTGAAGCAGCCTTCCGTTGTTCATGCAGTGGATGGCGTCAACCTGCAGATCCGGCGAGGCGAAGTGCTTGGACTTGTTGGCGAAAGCGGATGCGGAAAGTCGACCTTGGGCCGGATGCTCGCCGGTATTACGCCGCCCTCAAGCGGTGAAATTCACCTCAACGGTGAAAACCCTTACGCTCTTTCGGCGAAAAAGGCACGCAGTGCGCTTTTACGGGTGCAGATGATTTTTCAGAACCCCTATGCCAGCCTCAATCCGCGCCAACGCGTTGCGCAGATTATCGGTCAGGCACCGCATCTGCATGGTCTTGTCCGGCGGTCGGAGCTGGAAGATTATGTTGATCTGCAGATGAAGCGCTGCGGCCTCGATACCGCCTTCAAACGTCGCTTTCCCCACCAGTTCAGCGGTGGCCAGCGCCAACGCGTCGGCATCGCCCGTGCTCTGGCCGTCAACCCGGAGGTGGTCATTTGCGACGAGGCGGTCGCCGCGCTTGATGTCTCAATCCAGGCCCAGATCATCAATCTGTTCGTGGATCTCCAGTCGGAACTGGGTCTGACCTATCTCTTTATCAGCCATGACCTTGGCGTCGTGCGCCATCTGTCTGATCGGGTGGCGATCATGTATCTCGGCCGCATTGTCGAGCAGGGCACGAAAACCGACATCTTTGAGCGGGCCAATCATCCCTATACACAGGCCTTGCTGTCGCAAATCCCGCGCATGGATCGCCGCTCGACCAAATTCCCTTCCATCAAGGGCGAGATACCCTCACCGCTGGCACCGCCCCCAGGCTGCCATTTCCATCCTCGCTGCGTTCACGCCATGGATATTTGCCGCCGCAGCGTGCCGCCACTGCGCGAGATTGCACCGGGCCATCTGGGCGCCTGTCACCTCAACGATATCCCCAATGCGCCGTCGCAGCAGCCCCTTAACAAACGGACCGTTTAAAATGACCTCTGAGCCTCAATCGAAATTCTTCAACTCCAACGGCGTTCGTATCCACTATCTTGAGGCGGGAGAAGGCGTGCCGGTGCTGATGATGCATGGCTTTTCAGGCACCGCCGAGCGACAGTTCGGGACGCCGGGCGTGATCCGTGCTCTGGCTGCGAATTATCGTGTGTTGGCGATTGATGGACGGGGCCATGGGCAAAGCGACAAACCCTACGACCCCGCCGTTTATGGTCCGGAAATGGGCCAGGATTTGCTGCGGTTGCAGGACCATATCGGTGTCACGCGCAGCCATATGGTCGGTTATTCCCTTGGGGCTATGGTGCTGGCCAATCTCGTTTGCCACCGGCCAGAGCGTTTCCTGTCCTGCGTTCTCGGCGGCGCCACCGGACGCTTCAACTGGAGCGAGGCAAAGCAAAGGCAGTTGGAGCTGGAGGCGTCCGAACTGGCTGACGGATCGCAACGATCCCAGATTCTGCGCCTTTGGCCAGAAGGCCGTGATCTTCCCGACGAAGACTACATCGCTGAACATTCAAGGCTATCGCTTGCTGGCCAGGATGTTCGTGCGCTGGCCGCATCCCGGCTGGGCGGCGGGCGTCTGGTTGTCCAGCCCGAGCAGATGAAGTCCGTGCAGGTGCCGGTTTTGGGCATCGTTGGTACTGACGATCCTTACACAGACGATTTCCATGAGCTGGAGCAGATCATGCCGAAACTTGAGGTCAAACGGATCGAAGGCGCTGACCATTCCAATACGACAGCAAGACGGGAGTTTTCGACCGAATTGCTCCGTTTTTTCGAAACCATCAATCGAGATATGTCGATTGCTTAAGGCCTTGAAATATCTTCGGCAGATTGACAGCCAATCATCATAGTTCGATCTTCCCCAAGACAAATAAGCCGACGCGTCCCCCAAATCCAAGACAATGAATATCTGTAAGACCTACTGGTTTCGTTGTGCAAGAATGCCGATTTCCGCAAATGCGCGGATCGGCTTGGAACCTGGACAAGTGAGGCTGACGTCTCGCCCGATTTTTATCCAATTTTGAGTTTTCTTAAGCGGTTTTGGGTTGCTGTATTCGGGGCGGTAGCGGCGGGCTGCGGTGCGGAGCCAATTTGGCTTCGCAGCATCTCATCTCATCTCGTGACCGTGCCCGCCTCGTGCTCCTTCAAATTGCCGATGATCTGTTTGTCTGTAAAACGGTTGCTCTTCGTTCCCTGGTCCTCTCAATGGGCCAGACTTTACTCAAAATGGATTATTTCAAGGGGGCAACGTCATTGCCCGTTAATGAGCCATTGGCGCAGGGCTCATTATTTTAGAAATATTCCCGCTCATTCCAACTGGATGACAATCGACCACGAATGGTGGCAACGCTGCCCTGCCCGCTATGCTAAAGACAGTCTATTCAACTTCTCTAAATCCATGGTGCTGAGAATGACTGATCAAGATTCCAACAAAACCAAACGCCCTCCAGCCAAAAATGACTTCGATACACTGAAGCTGATCGCAACCGGCCTTGAGGAAAAGCGGGTGAGCGGAGACAGAGAGAAAACCAAACTTCTCAAAGCGGCAAGACTGAAGAAAATCGAAGATGAATAGACCGCTGCCCGTTTACAGCCCAAAAGGCCGAGCTTCACGGTTTGATAATGTTTACCTGGCTCGTCTCGAAACCTTTCGCTAGCTCATCCGGGATGTCAGTTTCCGTTATCACCGACGAAACAGCAGAAAGCGGCACAATTCTGTAGGCGGAGGCTGCTCCCAACTTTTCCTTTGTCGCCATGATAAAGGTTTCGCTCGATTGGCGGCAAATCCGCCGCTTCAGTGCGGCTTCTTCGTGATCCCCGGTGGTGGCGCCCGTATCTGGATGCAGACCGGTCACGCCCATGAAATACGCGTCAATACGAACGTTCTCGATTGCGTCTAATGTCGTCGCACCCATCGCAACAACAGAATGCTTGAACAGCCTCCCGCCAATTATTTCAACTTGGACCAAAGGATGGTTCGCTAATTCCACTGCGATACTTGGGCTGTGTGTGACGACCGTGAGAGCGATTTCATGAGGGAGGTGCCGAGCCAACTGCACGTTGGTCGTTCCGCCGTCAAGAAAGATAATCTGTCCGGCACTGATCAATTTGACGGCGGCCTTCGCTAACGACACCTTGGCCAAAATTCCCATTCGTTCTCGAGCTGAAAAATCCGCCGTCGCCGCTGATGCCGGGAGGGCTCCACCGTGCACCCGTTGCAGAAGTCCTTCGCTTGCAAGCTCTCGCAGGTCTCTTCGTATAGTGTCTTCAGAGACGCCCAATTCCTGGCTGAAATCCTTTGCAACTATCCGCCCGGTTTCCCGCAGAACTTTTTGAATAAGAGATCTTCGCTCTGTCGTCAGCATCTGTTCACCCTTGCACGAAATTACTTGACTCTGCACGATAATGCGCAAATCTAAGCACTCAGACATAGCCGTGTCAAATTATTCTCTATCTGTGCCTAGGAGCTTCCAGTGAGTATTGCCGACCGCGTTCGCGTAGAAAACGAGACCTTGCTATCCGACGACTGGTACACACTCAAAAAGACTGTTTTTTCGTTCAGACGCTCGGACGGCACCTGGCAGAAGCAGTCGCGTGAAACTTACGACAGGGGCAATGGCGCGGTCATCCTGCTCTATTCGCTCGACAGTAGAAACGTCATCCTGACACGCCAGTTTCGCTTTCCAGCATTCGTTAACGGGCATGACGACCTATTGATAGAAGCACCTGCAGGCCTTCTTGATAATGCCGACCCCGAAGCAAGAATCCGCGCGGAAGCTGAGGAAGAAACCGGCTTCCGTATTCGCGACGTTCGGCAGGTTTTTGATGCGTTCATGAGCCCCGGCTCCGTGACCGAACGCTTGTTTTTCGTTGTGGGACAATATGATGGCTGTGACCGCGTATCGGAAGGTGGCGGAAATATCGATGAGGGCGAGGACATTTCGGTCCTCGAAGTGACCATAGATGAAGCAATGAAAATGGTCAAAGCTGGCGAGATCAGGGACGGAAAGACGATCATGCTTTTGCAGCACGCAGCCCTTTACCTTTTTAGCAGTGACCCAACGAACAAGGATGCACGATAATGCTTATTTTGATTGCTGGCCCTTATCGCTCAGGAACCGGGGACGATCCTGAAAAAATGGAACGCAACCTCAGGAAGCTTGAAGAGGCATCTTGGCCACTATTCGAAGCCGGGCACATTCCGATGATCGGAGAATGGGTCGCGTTACCGGTATGGCATGTAGCAGGTGGGGTAAAACTCGGAGATGAGCTTTATGATCAGATATTTTACCCCACGGCAGATCGCCTTTTGAAGCTCTGCGACGCAGTTCTCAGAATGCCCGGCGATTCAAATGGTGCGGATAATGATGTGAGACTGGCGCAAGAGCGTGGCATTCCCGTCTACTATCGTCTGGAGGACGTTCCTGGCCTGAGCGACTGATGCAATTGCCCTGCAAGGCGGTGCATGACTTACACGCAGACAAGGCAGACTTTGCGCAAACTAGATGATGATTGGAGACAGCGCGCATTTCAAAAATGCTCGCTTGCAGACGAAGACCTATTGAAGCATCGGAGACACCGCCTTTCAACAAAGTATGTGATCTTCAGAAAGCGTGACGATCGGGAAACCCCCATGAAGTCAAGCGCTTAAGCAATGCTGTGACATCAGCCCGTCCAGGGCCTCCATGATGACGATATCAAACTCGCCTCTGCCTGCACACTCGATCAGCCCCCCCCAACTGCGGCTCTTCGTTCGGATTGTATCTCAAATACAACAGTACATTTTAATTTGGACACCACTCCAATGGACACCCCATTGCGGCTAGAGGTTGCAAATAAAACTGTTAGTGATTTTTCGCGTTGCATCAATATGTGCGACTCATGGTTTTTAATTTTGTCTTTATATTGGGTCAGTTCTGTGCAGCTAAGAAATTTAAAGCATACGGCTAATGGCATTTCAGCAGTCTTCGAATTCCGCAGCATTGCAAACTTGTTGCTGGGGTTTTTCTTTTCCTGCTTTTTCGCGGGACAGGCGGTAGCATTGTCTCAAGGATGTACGGATGTAAATTCGATGTGGGGCAACGGCGTAACCGCAACAAATCAGCAGGCATCCGGAGATACCTACACTCTTTTTGTCGGCGAAAAATTGAGCTGGACAGCGACTTATGAAGGCAATGGTACGATCAACAATAATGCGGCGGCATCAATTGCAGTGGATGGCAATTTTGTTTTAAATAAAAGCAATGAGAATGGAAACACGCCAATATCGTCAAGTATTGTCATTTTTGGATCCGCTAAACAGGCTGAAATCAACATCAACGCAACCGACGGCAACGTTACGGACTATAATAAGGTTACACTGCAAGTTACCTGCACAGCGGCATCTTCGACTGCCACCTTGTCCTCGCTTTCCGTCTCCAGCGGCAGTTTATCGCCTGCCTTTTCCTCAAACATAACCGACTACACGACATCAGTAGCCAATAGTGTAAGCTCTATTACCGTCACACCAAGTGCGACCGATCCTAATTCAACCATCACGGTGAACGGAACGTCGGCAACATCCCCAGTTTCGCTGGCTGTTGGCAGCAAAACAATTACGGTTATTGTCACCCCGGAATATGGTGCCACGAAAACCTATACCATCACGGTCACGCGCGCGGCTCCTCAGCCGCCAGCCATCGCGTCCATCTCGCCCAACAGTGGCAGCAGCAGTGGCGGAACAGCTGTCACCATCACCGGCGCAGACCTTTCCAACGTCACAAGCATAAAGTTTGGCACCACAGCTGCATCGAGCTTCGCCGTCATCAGCGCGACGTCGATCACTGCAACAACGCCCGCCCATACCGTAGGTGCAGTCGACGTTGTCGTCTCCGACGGCACAAATACCTCTACGCTATCAAATGCCTTTACCTATGAGCCAGCTTTGTCCTTCAGTCCTGCGGCGGGCACGCTCACTGCAACCAACGTGGGCGCGAACTACAGACAAACCATCACGACGTCAGGCGGCACAGAACCTTATTCCTATGGCGTCAGTGGCACCTTGCCAGCAACCCTTAGTATCGACCCGCAAACAGGCATCATTGAAGGCACCCCGAGCACTCAAGGAAATTTCAGCTTCAGCGTCACTGTCACTGATGCAAACCAAGCCACAGCCTCTGCGGCCTATACCCTGAACGTGAAGCCTCAGGCCCCTATCGCCAATCCCGTAACTGCGCCCGTTGCTGCTAACAGCTCGTCCAATATCATCACGCTCAACATCATGGGTGGAACTGCCACAGGCGTTGCGGTTGCATCTCAGGCATCTCATGGCACTGCGACCGCTTCCGGCACCAGCATCACCTATACTCCCACAACGGGATACTCCGGCTCGGACAGCTTTACCTATACCGCCACAAACGACGGCGGCACCTCCAGTCCGGCAACTGTATCCATCACGGTAACCGCGCCAGCCCCAACATTCACCTTTTCACCAGCGGCCGGTACACTAACACCAGGCACTGTGGGAACGAGCTATACCCAAACCATCACGGCATCCGGTGGCTCAGGAACGTATACCTATGCCGTAACATGGGGCACACTGCCAAAAGGTTTCACCTTCGATCCAACAACGGGTTTACTGAGCGGCACACCAACGACGTCTAAGAATTACAGCTTCACCATAGCGGCAACCGATGCAAACAATGTAACAAGCACGGGGACCTATAACCTCGCCATTGCAGCTGCAATTCCAGCCCTTACTGCCAATCCAGTAAACGTGAACGTTGCTGCTAACAGCTCGTCCAATATCATCACGCTCAACATCATGGGTGGAACTGCCACAGGCGTTGCGGTTGCATCTCAGGCATCTCATGGCACTGCGACCGCTTCCGGCACCAGCATCACCTATACTCCCACAACGGGATACTCCGGCTCGGACAGCTTTACCTATACCGCCACAAACGACGGCGGCACCTCCACTCCGGCAACTGTATCCATCACGATAACCGCGCCAGCCCCAACATTCACCTTTTCACCAGCGGCAGGTACACTAACACCAGGCACTGTGGGAACGAGCTATACCCAAACCATCACGGCATCCGGTGGCTCAGGAACGTATACCTATGCCGTAACATCAGGCACACTGCCCACAGGTTTCACCGTCGATCCAACAACAGGTTTACTGAGCGGCACACCAACGACGGCTAGGAATTACAGCTTCACCATCGCGGCAACCGATGCAAACAATGTAACAAGCACGGTGACCTATAACCTCGCCATTGCAGCTGCAATTCCAGCCCCTATCGCCAATCCCGTAACTGCGCCCGTTGCTGCTAACAGCTCGTCCAATAACATCACACTCAACATCACGGGTGGAACTGCCACAGGCGTTGCGGTTGCATCTCAGGCATCGCACGGCACAGCGACCGCTTCCGGCACCAGCATCACCTATGCTCCCACAACGGGATACTCCGGCTCGGACAGCTTTACCTATACCGCCACAAACAACGGCGGCACGTCCACTCCGGCAACTGTATCCATCACGGTAACCGCGCCAGCCCCAACATTCAGCTTTTCACCAGCGGCAGGTGCTTTGCCAGACGCAATGGCAGGCGAAGAATACGAGCAGCAGATTAATGTATCGGGAGGCACACCCCCGCTGACCTTTAGCGTGCTGCCTGGCACCGGCACCCTGCCCAACGGACTGGTTCTCAGCCAATCGGGGGAACTCTCGGGTACGCTGGCGGCCAATACGCAGAATGACTACACCTTTACGGTCAAAGTCATGGATACAAACGGTGCAGAAGCAACGGCCATCTACACGCTGAAAGTGAAGCAACGGGCTGTTAGCGTTTCCGATCAAGTGGTCGACGTGCCAAGCGGCTCCGCGCCTCCTGACACACGTTTGGACAAGCGCGCGACCGGGGGACCGTTCAACAGCGGACAGCTTGTTTCAGTTCAGCCGCCAAATGCAGGCACGGCCACACTGACAATGGGTGACTATGCACAGGTCGGACCTGTCGCGCCTGTTGGCTGGTATCTGAAGTTTACGCCAACAACGGGTTATTCCGGCTCTGTCGTCATCACCTTCAGCCTCACAAGCGGTCTCGGCAGCAGCACCGGTACGGTAACCTATAATCTCAGCTACGATCCAGCCAAAGTGGTGACGCAGATCGACGGTGAGGTAAGGGATTTTGTGAAGTCACGCCAAAGCATGATTTCATCGGCGATCAACGTTCCCGGCCTTCTGGAACGGAGAAACGCCGAGAGCGCCAAGGAACCAGTCACAACACGGATTTCGCCATCCTCCAACGGCATGACACTCGGCTTCTCGACCAGCCTTGCGCAATTGGAGGCAGCTCGAAACAATGCTGACAGCCCGTCAATCAATGGACCCGGTGAAATTGCTCCGTCGCCGTTCAACATTTGGCTCAATGGAACGCTGATGTTGCATAACCGCCCCGCAAACGACAACGAATGGGGAAGCTTCGCCATGCTTTCCGCCGGGGCTGATTATCTCATCACTGACAAGGCCCTCGTCGGCATGTCGTTCCACTTGGACAGAATGACCGACCCGACCGCTGACGGTTCAGAGCTTACGGGCAACGGCTGGCTGGCGGGTCCTTATACCTCGTTTGAGATTGGCAAGGGTGTGTTCTGGGATACCAGCCTGCTCTACGGCGGATCGGCCAACGATATCGACACCGAGTTCTGGGATGGTGAATTTGATAGCCGACGCTGGATGGCCGAAACCTCGATCAAGGGGCAATGGTATCTGGACAGCACAACGGTGCTCACGCCTAAGCTGCGGGCCGTCTACTTCTCTGAAGATATTGAAGATTATACGGTATCCAATGCCAACGGTGATGCGCTGACCCTCGGTGGCTTCACATCGGAACAATTCAGGGTCAGTTTTGGCGGAGAAATTGCCCGGGAATACACGCTGAGCAACGACACTAAACTGAAGCCAAAAATCGGGTTGACCGGCGGCTTCTCAGGCATCGATGGTTCCGGCGAGTTCGGCTCAGTCTCAACAGGTGTTTCTCTTGCGACCGCGAATGAGTGGGCCATCGACTTCAGCCTTCTGTTCAATATCGAAGGCGATGGCGATAAGTCTGGAGGCGCGCGCGGTCGGATCAGCAAGCGGTTCTGAAACCTGACGAGATGGTCCAGATTGCAGTCCGGCGACAGTGTAAGCGTTTCGAGTTCAGCCGGCCTTTGGGCCGGCTGATGATTTTGAGAACGTGCGTTACGCTTTCGTACTCAAGCCCGATCATAGCCGCGAACCGCGCCAGCCTAGCGCCAGGCTGAAGCAGCAGCTGGCAGAGTAGATGCTGGACGTTGCCGCTCTTCGTGAGCTTCTCGAAAAAAATGATAGGGACTGCCGCGAAGCGTGAAGCCGTGGCGCATCTGAAGCCCATGATGGGGCTTTCGGAATGGCGGGCCTGCCAGATCATATCTGCCGATGGAAAGACGATACGCTATCGGCCCTCTCGACCGCCGGAGGTCGAGTTGAGAGCGAAGTTGCGCAATCTGGCCAATGAGCGGCGACGGTTCGGCTACCCGCTTACGCCCCATGCTCCGAATCTTGACTTATGCGATCAATTTTGGAAAGAGCTAAAACACGGATGTTTAATCCGCAATGGAAAGCAACAACCAGAAGGCACAATAAAATGATGTCACTGCCTGCCATCATCGGCATTTCAATCGGCGCTGCCGGATTTGCAGCATTCAGCCGCAAGAACAAGCCGGGTAGCTTTCTGAAGCGGATGGTTTATTTTATTGCTGCCACCGCTGCTATGTTGCTGATCATGCTGGCTGTCAATTTCGGCATATATTACGCGAACCACGGCGCATGATTTCTTCTGGTTCGGCAGGCTTCTTTGACACAAAACGCTGAAGCGGTGCTTTTAGAAGCGTATTCTGCGGTATGGTTTTGGGATAATGGTGCGCGTACTCAGCAGAGGCATAGATGGCACCTTTTATTCACAAGATCCGCAGCGATGAAAAGCTTCCCCAGTCCGTCGATGCCGTCGTTATCGGTGGTGGAATTGTTGGTGCCAGTGCAGCATATTTTCTGGCGAAACGCGGCCTGTCTGTCGCGTTGATCGAAAAGGGTTATGTTGGCTGCGAGCAATCCAGCCGAAACTGGGGCTGGTGCCGCCGCCAGAACCGCGATGCGCGGGAAATGCCTATCGCTAATCTCTCCCTCAGGCTTTGGGACGAGATGACCCAGGACATAGGGCTTGATCTCGGCTTTCGTCGTTGCGGGCTGACCTATGTGACATCCGATCCAAAGCAACTGGCTGACTGGGAATCCTGGCGCAAGATTGGTCAGCAATTCGGCGTCAACACACGCATGCTGACGGGTGACGAGGCAACGTCGACGGTCGTATCGGCCAGCGGTCGCAAATGGGTTGGCGGTGTGCATGCTTTCGAAGACGGCAAGGCAGAACCATGGCTTGCGGCCCCGCAGATTGCGGAAGGCGCGCGTAAGCTGGGCGCGACCATTCATCAAAACTGCGCGGCGCGCGGTCTTGATGTGACCAATGGACAGGTTACCGGCGTCGTTACGGAACACGGCCTCATCCGCACCAATGCAGTTCTGTGCGCTGCGGGGGCCTGGGCGTCCACTTTCATGCGTAAATATGCCGTTTCGATGCCGCAGGCCAGCGTTCGTCAGACATCCATGAGGACAGGTCCGGCACCGGATCTCGGCGACGCTGTTTACACATCCGATTTTGCCATGACCCGCCGCATCGATGGCACCTACACGATTGCCATCAGCGGCAAGGCAACGCTCGAAATCACGCCACAGGGTATCCGTTACGCGCGTCCATTCATGCCGATGTTCATCAAACGCCTGAAGGCGGTTGAGATCGGCATCGGACGCTCGTTTTTCGAAGGCCCGGAAGCGCTGGGCAGTTGGAGCCTCGACAAGCCAACGCCGTTTGAGCGCATGCGCGTGCTGGATCCGGCCCCAAATGCAAAAACAATCGCTCTCATCATGAAGCGGGTGACAGCCATGTTTCCGACGATTGCCAGCGCGGGTATCGCCTCTTCATGGGCAGGCTACATTGACTCGACGCCGGATGCGGTGCCGGTCATATCGCCGGTTGGCAGCATCGATGGCGTCTATCTGGCGGCGGGTTGCTCCGGACATGGCTTCGGGGTCGGTCCGGGCATTGGTCACCTCGCGGCTGAACTGGTGGCGGGCGATCAACCAACTGTCGATCCCACGCCGTTCCGCCTGTCACGCTTCTCCGACAGCTCTAAGATCAATGTTGGCGATTTCTGAGCCATATCAGACAGGCTAAGAAGTGCCGGGCGCAGAAAAGGTGATCTGCGCCCAGGACCAGCCGTTATTCAATCGCGGCAAACCCACAATTTGCGTGTGGTCTCAATGACCTTCCAGACGCCGGTAAAGCCTGGGTGCATCACGAAACTGTCACCGGCGACGATACGGCGCGGCTCGCAGCCGTCTTCAATCAATTCCGATACGCCTGAGAGAATAACGCAGACCTCGAATGTCGTGCCCTTGATGGAGCGGTATGCGCCTGGCTTGACTTCCCAGATGCCGGAACGAACAACCCCATCCTCGGTTTGCGCAATGTCCCAAGTCAGGAACTGGGGATCGCCCTCCACAAGCCTGTCAGCGGCTGGCTGACCTTTTCGTGCTTCGGGAATTTTTCTCATCGAAAAAGGTGAGTTTGGACATGGTGTAGCCTTTCTGGTGATGATTAGCGAACGAAGGACAAGCGACGTTCAAGGAGCTTGATGGCCGTGAGGGCGATGACATTCATGGCGAGGTAGAGAACGGCGGTGAGGATGAAGATGTCCATGATGGCGAAGGTCTCGCTCATCAGGCGCTTGGAATATCCGGTGATTTCCAGAACGGTGATCGTGGAGGCAAGGCTGGATTCCTTGACGATGATGGCAGCCTCGCTGCTATAGGCTGGCAGAGCCTGACGCAGGGCCAACGGAAACTTCACCCTTCTGAACACAATCCAGGGGGACATGCCGCAGGCTTCGGCAGCCTCGATAAGGCCCTTGGGAAGTGACAGGAAACCGGTGCGGAAAATTTCAGCCGTATAGGCACCGGTGTTCAGCACCACAGCAAGAATGGCTGCGTGCAACCCATCGCCAATCATCCACCACAAAACGGGATTGTGACGGATGAAATCCACCTGCGCCAAGCCGTAATAGATGACGAAGATCTGCACCAGCATCGGCGTACCGCGAAAGACGGCGCAATAGGCATCGCAGATTTTTCGCAAGGCACGGTTCTTTGATCCGCGTCCCAGCCCCGTCAGGATGCCCAACGGAAAACCGAGGACAATGCCGAAGACGGCAATGAGCAGGGTCGTCTTGGCGCCGGTGAGGAGAAATGGAAGGGCATAGCTCAAGATATCAAGGTCCATATCACCGCCCTCCGAAACCGCGATTGAGCGCGCGTTCCGCTTTGGAGAAAAGCGTCTGGCTGACCGCAGTCATGAGGAAGAACAAGGCCGCAGCGATGCAATAAAACAGCAAGGGAGAGCGCGTGATGCCGGCACCGATGGCTGCCGTTCTCATCAATTCCTGTAGCCCAACCACTGAAATCAGAGATGTGTCCTTGATGGTCATCTGCCAGACGTTATTGATACCGCCCAGCGCCAAGCGCAATGCCAGCGGAAAAGTAATGCGATAAAAGGTGATGTGGCGCGGCAGGGCGAGCGATTTTGCCGCCTCCAGCAGACCCGGTGGCACCGATTGGAGTGCGCCTCTGATGACCTCGATGGAATAGGCGCAGGAGATCGCTGCGATGGCGATGACCCCGACAATATATGGATAGGCGCTATCGACCGCATCCTGATAGCCAAACACCGTCGCCACGGCTTTTACCGTATCGACGGACCCGAAAAACAACAGATAGATCACCATCAGGCCGGGAACGCCGCGCACGACGATGCTGTAGGCATCGACCAGCTGCGAAATCACGATGACCTTTTGCCAACGCAAGACCGCCAATGGCGTTGCGATGATAAATCCCAATGACATGCCTAGCAGCCCGATCGCAATCGTAACCGCACTTCCGCGCAGCAGAGCGAGCGCCCAGCCCTGTTGCGCCATTAAAACCCAGAAATCAGCCAGCATTCTTCACCATCCCACGACCTGCCCGGGACACGCCAAGGCAGGTCTTGCCTTCAAATATTACTTCTTGCAGGGAATGGTGTAGTCGTCCTGGAACCACTGCATGGAGGCCTTCTTCACCTGGCCATCGTTGATCATCTTGCAGAGTGCCGTATCGATTTTCGTCTTCAGTTCCGTGTTGCCCTTCTTCATGCCAACGCCCATGCCCTTGCCGAGGGTGGCAGGGTCATCCATGGCCATGACCTTCACCTCGACTTTTGCGAAGTTTGCGCCATCGGACGTTGCCAAGAAATCCATGACGGTCGGCGAGTCGCTATAGGCGGCATCGATGCGGCCGCTGGACAAATCTGCCAGTTGCTGCGTCGTGGCGTCGTAGGTCTTCAGGTCTGCCGAGGGAACCGTCTTCTGGACGAACTTGGCATAGGTGGTGCCGTTGACAACGCCAACGCTCTTTCCGGCAAGCGCTTTTTGCACTTCTGCCAGTGTTGTGAGCTTGGCGATGGGTGAATCCTTTGCAACCACGAAATATTGCGGCGTTGTGGCATATGGAATGGAATAATCGATCTTCTTTGCGCGCTCATCCGTAATGCTAAGGCCGGAAATGATGACGTCGAACCGGTCGCTATCCATGGATGGTACCAGCGAGCTGAAGGCCTGCACCACGAACTCGCATTTCAATTTCAGTTCGGCGCAGATGCCGTTGGCGATATCGGCATCGAAGCCGGTCACATTGCCACTGGCATCGGCCATGCTGAATTTTGGCGCATCGCCTTCCGTGCCGATACGAAGAACGCCATCCTTGGCCGATGCGGCTGTGGCCAGTGCGGAGACAAGTAGGGTGGCTGTCAAAGTTGATTTGATGAGTTTGCTGATGATCATGTCTGTTTCCCTTTTATGGTTGTTGTCTTGACGTGACGCTTTTCAAGCGTCGGCCGGCATGACACTCGATAGAAACCGCCGTACCCCATCTGTTGCGGGGTTTTTCAGCAGTTCTTCCGGTGCGTCATCCTGCACGAGGCGACCCTCTTGCAGGAATATCATCCGGTTCGACACATCGCGTGCGAACCGCATTTCATGTGTGACGAGGAGAATTGTGGCACCCTCCTCAGCCAGTGTTCTGATAACTTTGAGCACTTCACCGACGAGTTCAGGATCGAGTGCCGATGTCGGTTCATCACACAGCATCAGTTTCGGCCGCATCGCCAATACGCGTGCAAAGGCGACCCGTTGCTGCTGCCCGCCCGAGAGTTGGTGCGGATACCGATCACGCAAGCTTGCCATGCCGACCTTTGCCAAGGCAGAAAGGGCCGTGTCTTCGGCTTCCTTCTTGTCCATGCCCAGCACATAGACAAGCGCCTCGGTAACATTGCCGATGACGGTTCGGTGGGGCCAGAGGTTGAAACTCTGGAACACCATTCCGATCTTCTGCCGAAACATCCTGACAAGGGCGGCGTTGGCGATTTCGCTCTCACCGTGCTTGTTACAGCTGACCGAGACTGCCTGCCCCATAAACTCGATTTGCCCTGACGTCGGCGTTTCCAGAAAGTTGATGCAGCGCAAGGCCGTGCTCTTGCCGCATCCCGACGATCCGATCAGGGAGATGACCTCGCCTTCACTCATGGAAAAGCTGATGCCATCAAGAACCTTCGTGGGGCCGAAAGCCTTTGTCAGTCCATGGACCTTTAGAACCTCGTTCATGCATGACACCCTTTCGAGGAGCTGAACACTTAGCCAGCAATGGCACCTTTCGCATCCAGTTCAAGCAAGACCTCGTCAACCGCAGCTTTTGCGATCGAAACCATCTCGTCAATCTCCCCTTCTGTCATGACCAATGGCGGAGCGAAGCCAAGGATGTCGCCGTGAGGCATCGCACGGGCAATGAGATTGCGGTTGCGAGCCGCCTGCGAGATGCGCGCTCCAACCTTGTGGGAAGGATCGAACGCTGCCTTGGTGCCACGGTCAGATACGAACTCTATCGCCGCAAGCATTCCCACACCACGTATTTCACCGACGATCGGGTTCTGCTCGAATTCCGCTCTCAGCCGCTTCATCAAGTAGGCGCCCTTGGTTGCAGCCTGGCCTGCCAGATCCTCGCGCTCGACGATATCGAGAACAGCATTTGCGGCCGCAGCGCCGATGGGGTGGCCGGAATAGGTATAACCATGGGAGAAGGAGCCAACGCGCGGTGTCGCTTCTTCCATCACATCATAGACTTTCTGGGAAACGATGGCGGCAGACAGCGGGAAATAGGCTGACGTCAGACCCTTGGCGACAGTGACCAGATCCGGCTCCATGCCATAAAGATCAGATCCGAACATCGCGCCGGTGCGGCCGAACCCGCAAACCACTTCATCGGCGATGAGAAGCACATCGTATTTGTTCAGGACGGCCTGGATTTTTGCCCAGTAACCTGCCGGAGGTGGCGTAATGCCACCGGTTCCGAGGACCGGTTCTGCGATAAAAGCACCGACCGTTTCAGGGCATTCCGCCAGGATGAGGGCTTCCAGCTCGTCTGCACGACGCTGCGAGAAAGCGTCTTCGGTTTCGCCGGGAACGGCACCACGGTAAAAATGCGGGACACCGGTGCGCAGAATTCCGGAAACCGGGAGGTCCATATGCTCGTGATAGAAGCTCAAACCGGTCATGGAACCGGCAACAACGGAGCAGCCGTGATAGCCACGCTCGCGTGCGATGATCTTCTTCTTCTTCGGCAGGCCCCGCAGGTTGTTGTAATACCAGACGATTTTCGCCTGTGTCTCGTTCGCGTCGGATCCTGACAGGCCGTAAAAGACTTTGGACATATTGCCCGGCGCCATTCTGACGAGCCGGTCTGACAGTCGCGCCAGCTCTTCCGTCGTATGGGCCGCGTAGGAATGGTAATAGGCGAGCTTGTAGGCCTGACGGGCAATGGCTTCTGCCACCTCGGTGCGGCCATAGCCGATATTGACGCAATAAAGGCCCGCAAAGCCGTCGATGAATTCCCGGCCGGTGGCATCCTTGATGCGCACACCCTTGCCGGTTTCCATGATGGTCGGATCGGTTTCACCGGATGCGTAGTCTTTCAGGTATGTGAAAGGATGGAGAACCGTTCTGCGGTCCATTTCTGCAATTTCAGCAATATTTGTCATTGTCATTTCCTTACGCGGCGAGACCGCCGAAGCACACATATTTGAGTTCCATGAATTCCTGCAGGCCGTGGCGCGAACCCTCTCGCCCCAGACCCGATTGTTTCCAGCCGCCAAACGGAATAGGAGCGCCGGTGAAGGACGGCGTGTTGATGGCGACCATTCCGTATTCGAGCGTGTCTGAAAGGCGCATCGCGCGGTTGAGATCGCGGGTGTAGACATAGGCCGCCAGCCCCATCTCGCTGTCATTGGCCCGGGCCAGCACCTCATCTTCGGATGTGAAGCGAATGACCGGGGCAACCGGCCCGAAGGTCTCCTGCGAGGCAATCAGCATGTCGTGCGTGACATCGGCCAACAGGGTCGGTGCAACGAAGTTACCGCCTGCCGGATCAGGGATTTCACCAACGAGCATCCGTGCGCCTTTATCGACTGCGTCCTGAATGTGGAGGCGGCATTTCTCAACAACTGACTTTTTCGTCATTGGCCCGATATCGACACCAGCCTCAAACCCCTGCCCCATTCTCAGGCGGGCGACGCGCCTCTGAAACTTGTCGAGAAAGGCATCATAGACACCGTCCTGCACGTAGATGCGGTTGGCTGCGAGGCAATCCTGACCGGATGTTGCGAATTTCGCGCCGACGCATCCATCGACAGCGGCATCAAGATCGGCGTCATCGAAGAGAATGAAGGGCGCATGGCCACCTAGTTCCATCGAGACTTTTTTGACGGTGGAGGCTGCTTTTGCAAGGAGCAGGCGACCGACTTCGGTTGATCCTGTAAACGAAAACGCCCTGACACGCTCGTCAGCGAGCAGTCCGCCCGTCAATAGCGCGGGCTCGCCGGTAACGACCTGAAAAACGCCGCGTGGAAAACCGGCGCGATGAGCAAGCTCCGCCAGCGCCAATGCCGACAAAGGCGTTTCGGGCGCAGGCTTGACGATGACAGGACATCCCGCAGCCAGTGCGGCAGCCGCCTTTCTGGCGATCATGGCGCTTGGGAAATTCCACGGCGTTACCGCCGCGCTGACACCGACAGGCTGCATGGACACGAACAGGCGGCTGGCGGCCTTGTGGCTGGGGATCGTTTCGCCATAGGCACGCTCACCCTCAGCCGCAAACCACTCGATGAAACCGACACCGTAGAGGATTTCCGCCTCGGATTCGGCAAGCGGTTTTCCCTGCTCTGCGGTCAAGATCGTGGCGAGGTCTCCAGCATGCTGACGAATGAGCCCAGCCCAGGACAGGAGAAACTGGCTGCGCTCGCGGGCAAGAAGAGCCCGCCATGTCTTGAAGGCGATTTGTGCTGCATCAATGGCTTGATCGAGCATGCCCAGATCACAGTCGCCAACGCGGGCGATCTCATCCCCTGTGGCAGGGTCTGAGACACCAGTTGAGGCAGTCGTTTCGTGCCAAAGCCCGTTAATGTAAGGCTTGAAGCGCAAGAGGTTCGGATCGTTCAGATCATTGAGAGCGCGTCGCGCTGTCTTCTCCATGTGTAACATTTAACGATCCCTTAACTCTGCACATGACGAAGTCTAGGCTGGTTCCTACGCAGGATTTTATCTTCTGATCTAGTCAACACGCAGCAATCCTGCTTTATGGCAGCACTCAACGATGAAATTATGCGGATAACTGAATGGACCTGGATCGCTTCGACGCTCGACTTCTCAGCCTGTTGCAAAACAACAACCGCCAAAGCAGCGAAGAGTTGGGCGCCATTGTCGGCCTCTCGGCCACCGCCGTCCAACGGCGGTTAAAGCGATTACGCGAAAAAGGGGTCATCGAGGCCGATGTCTCCATTGTCACGCCGAAAGCGGTTGGACGCCCTATCGCGATGCTTGTTCTGGTTTCGCTCGAGCGGGAAAGAGTCGACATCGTTGATCGCTTCAAACAATCCATTCGCCAGACGCCGGAGGTGATGAATGGCTACTATGTCACGGGCGATTCAGACTTCGTTCTCATCGTAACGGCCGAGAGTATGGAAGATTACGAAGCCTTCACCCGGAAGTTTTTTTACGAGAACCCTGACATCAAAGGGTTCAAAACCATGGTGATCATGGACCGTGTCAAAACCGGTTTCTCTGTTCCGATTGATGTCGAGGCCTTTACTTAAGGCACGACTTGCCAAGGTGGGAACTGAAAAACCTCGTTATGGTTTAACCGAGCTTTCGCAAGCGGATATCGCCAGAAGCTGAGATGTTAGGTCTGCGCCTTGTGCGGGAAACTTGCCGTCCAGAGCGGAGGTGCCGACCGTGAAACCGGCTGCGCCGGATTTGCGGATTATCTCGATTTGCTCTGGCCTATCGACTGATCCTGCAACGATGACCGGCTTGGATACGGCGTGACACACGGCCTGCATCAGCGCCGGCACGTCACCCTTCGAGCGGTAGGCCAGAAGATCAAGACCTGCGACACCATCACGGCTGGCCAGTTTCACGGCGCTTGCAACGATGTCTTCCTGCGAGCCTTCAAGAATGCTGGGATACCCGACGATACGACCGGGGAAAGGATAATAGCGAATGACTGTTCCTTCCAGAAGCGGGAGCACATCGTCCACATGCGTGCCGCCAAGGAGATAATCCACCCCAAGCTCGACTGCCGACTTGACGGAGCGAATTTCGCTTTCCCGGTCAAGCGATACGACTTCGAGATAGGTGCTGGCTCCGCCCTTGCTGATCTGCTGTTTGAGGCCAAGAAGCTCTTCGAACGGCAAACCGATATCTTTAAAGCCGATGTGGCGGATGCCGGCCTGAAGTGCGGTTTCGACGTGAACGGCAGCGTCGGCAACGGTCCGGTCGTTGCGTGTCAGCATGAAAATGAAGTCGAAATCAGTCATAGCGGTTGAGCTTTCGAGTTGGAGAGAGCGGCCTTCAGCGTGACAGCGTAGTCGAATGCGGTCTCAAGACTGGTCGGGTCGGCTTTGCCGGACCCTGCAATATCAAAGGCAGTGCCATGATCAGGGCTGGTACGCACGAATGGCAGACCGAGCGTGATGTTCACACCGCGATCAAGCCCCATATATTTAACCGGAATGAGACCCTGATCATGGTACTGGGCGACTACGACATCGAAACGGCCTGTTCGAGCCTGCATAAAGACCGTATCACCCGGCCATGGGCCGGATGCGTCGATACCTTCGGCACGCGCTGCTTCAACCGCAGGCCGGATAATATTGATTTCCTCATCTCCAAACAGCCCTCCCTCGCCAGCATGGGGGTTCAGTCCGGCAACGGCGACGCGTGGTTTGGCAATGCCGAGCGCTTGAGCGCCGGTATGAGCGAGCCTGATCGCGTCCATCTGTGCTGCAAAGTCACCCTTGGCGATCGCTTGCGACAGCGAGCAATGGATGGTGACGAGAACTGTGCGGATATCTTCATTTGCCAGCATCATGGCGACCTTTGGCGCACCACCGTAATCGGCCAATATTTCCGTATGCCCAGGATATTTCACACCAGCGGCAGAGAGCGCCTCCTTATGGATGGGCGCGGTGACGATGCCACTCACCTGCCCGTCTTTCGCGAGGCCAATCGCAGCCACAATCGCATCGAAAGCCGCCTTGCCGCTGATGGCCGACACTTCGCTGACAAGGGGCAAGGCTGAAAGATTTGAGGAGCAAAAGACGTTGATGGTGCCATCATCAAACACGGCCTGATCCAGCGTTGCGATGGGCCTGACCTGCACTTGGGCACCCAGAACTTCAAAAGCGCGGCGCATCACCAAGGCATCGCCAATAACGACCCAGTGGCGATTGTCGGGACGGCTCAGAAACATCTTTGCCACGATTTCGGGACCGATGCCCGAAGGATCTCCCATGGTGACGGCGAGCGGCATTTGATGGAGCGTCATGGATCATAACCCTTGTGAAAGCGGATTGGCCAAAAACGTTTTGGCGGCATCGAGCAGAGTGGATGGTGAACCGAACCCGCCAGCCTTCATGGCAATGCTGAGCGCTGCGCCATCCGGCAAGCGGGTTTTGCCGACGGGAAAGCCGGGCTCCAGCTCACGCGAGAGGAAGAAGCGGTTGATTTCGAGACGGTCGAGAATTGCAGCCATGGTTTCACCACCGGTGGCAATCACGACGTCAAAATCCCGCCGGGCAACGGCAGACGAAGCCTGCGCGGCAAGGTCTGACACCACGGCTTCTGCGCTGGCCTGCAGCCGAGACGGCGCGCGAAGGCAAACCACGCGTGCGCCTATGGGAGCATCGGCAAGCTTTGTAACGACAGGCACGCCATGCTCCTGCAAAACATCGCACTGCTTATGCGTTACGGGATTGGCGCTTCCAGCCACAATCAACACCCGGCTGGAAGCTTCGCCTGCTGCCGGGTGTTGGGTCGGCACGGGAGGAACAAGCGATGATAAGGCGATGGCCATTCCCGGAGACCCCACCCACAGAACGGATTGCGGATCCGGGATGCGAGCGACCTGTCGGTTGAGTGCGTTCTGGCTATCGGCATCGAGAATGAGGATGGTCTCGTTCGATGGCGGTTCACAATCTGAAGCAACGACGACCGCTTTACCCAACGATGGATCGACCAGATCGGCGATGTTCGATGACCTTGCGGGATGAACGGGATCTCGACCGTAGGAACTTTCACTGACGGGGATGCCGTAGACCGTTTGAATGCCGCCAATGGTCAGGCGACCTGCCTCGGCAAAGGCTGGTGCAATGACAAGTCTGCTGCGGCCACTGGCACGAAACGCCGCAGCGATTTCCTGACATATGTGGCCGCGCAATGTTGAATCTATTGTCTTGAACAGAAAGTGTGCACTCGCCAGCGACGCGGCTGCATCACCGGTCACACGACTAGACTCTGAAGCGGACAAGGCGCGGCTGTTCGTGTCTATGGAGATAACAGGCGCAGTGTCCTCAGCTGCATCGAGGGCTTTGATGAGGGGAACATATCCCTTCAACAGAAAGGCACCGGCACCATCGGTGGCGCTGGTGAGGTCGTCTGCGATGATGCCGACTAGCGGTGAAATATTGTTGTCCATGACGGAAACATTATCAGATCGGCCACCGGAGATAATGCATATGATCTGACGAGTATTGGTGATATAGGATCACCAATGAAAAGATCAGAACTCCCATCTCTGGATGATTTGCGGGCCTTTCAAACCGTTGCCAGGCTCGGTTCCGTGCGTGCAGCGGCAGCGGAACTCGTCTTGACGCATGGGGCGATCAGCAGGCGCGTTTCCAAGCTATCCGCAGATCTTGGCCTGCAATTGCTTGAAGCGGATGGGCGTGGGGTTCGCCTGACGCCGGTTGGCGAGCGGCTGGCCGAGGCGACAGGGCGGGCGTTTGCAACCATCACCGATACGCTGGCAGAGATAAGATCGAGTTCTGCGCCGGGGCCGATCATTCTGTCCTGTGAGCGCTCCTTGGCGATGCGTTGGCTGATACCGCGCCTATCGGGGTTTCAGGATCGGCACCCGGATGTTGAAGTGCATCTCTCCACAGGCGGTGGCGGCATCGATTTTGCGCGTGACCGTGTCACGCTTGCCATCCGCCGCCTCGATTTTTTGATCGATCCGGACTGGACGATCATCAAGCTGATGCCGGAGCGTGTCGGGCCTGTTATGGTGCCATCTCTGCGCAAGGGGTTCGATGCAGGGAATTATGTTGCGCTCGGCTCCAGAACACGTCCGCATGCCTGGGAAAGCTGGTTTGCGCAGCACCCCGAAACGCCGCGCCCCCGCGCAAGCCAGCTTCTGGATCACCATTTTCTGATGGCAGAAGCTGCCCTTGGTGGCCTTGGGGTTGCACTTGCGCCGCAGGCGATCGCTGCTGACGATGTTACCAATAAACGATTGGAAGCCCCGCTCGGCTTTGCGCCAGACGGGACCCATTACGGGCTTATTCATCCCAAATCCATGTTCCTATCGACAGGCGTTCAGGCTTTGATGGCCTGGTTGACCAAGGAATCCGAAACATGCGGTTCGCAAGATCGTTAGCCTTACGCTTTAGGCGCTTCAAACCTGAACAAGAGCGCGCTCAATGCTTGCGAGGAACTGGTCAACGTGAACGTCCTCACAGATCAGCGGTGGGCGGATTTTGAGGGAATCTTCATTGGCACCCGTGGTGCTGACAAGGACGCCATCATCTCGCATGGTATTGACCACATCCAGAGCGAGCGCACGTCTGCGCATTGCAGTGTCGCCCTCAAACCCCAGATCGACGCCGAAGAAGAGGCCTGCGTTTCTAATGCCGCAAATTCCTGGCGTCTGAAGTGCGATTTTCTCCAGCCCAGTTCTCAGCCGCTGACCCATGGCAAGCGCGTTCTGGGCACTATGGTCGCGCTGAATGATTGTCAGCACGGCATCTGCGGTTGCTATTCCGATCGTGTTGCCCGCGAATGTATTGGAATAGCGAGCGGTTGCGCCGAATTGGTCTACGGGTGCTTTGCGCCCCACCACGGCACCGATTGGGAAGCCATTGCCCATGGGTTTGCCGAGGGTTGCGAGGTCAGGGACGATACCGTGTCGCTCAAAGCCCCACATATGCGCGCCGGTTCGGCCAAAGCCCGGCTGGACTTCATCGGCGATAACAAGGCCACCGGCCTCACGAACGGCAGCCACGCCTTTTGCGATGAACCCGGGAGGATCAACCCAGACACCATCGCTGGAGAAGATGCTGTCGATGAGCAGTGCCGCGACGCCGGTGCCGCGACGGTTCAAATCTGTGATGGCAGCACGAACCTGCGCCTCGAAAAAGTCCGCTGCCTGCGATTCTGGTATGCCTTCCGGGCCATGCAGGGAGACCATGCGCACGGAGGGGCTGAGCTTGACCGCAGCGCCGAGGTTTGGTGATACGGCGGCGGTTGCGGCACTGGTGCCGTGATAGGCATAGGACGAGACAATCACGCCATCATTGCCGCTTGCCAGACGCGCGATACGCAACGCCAAATCATTGGATTCACTGCCCGTGCAGGTGAAGACGACACGGTCCAATTCCGGCGGAAAGGTTTCGACCAGACGTTCGGCAAATTCGACGAGGTTCGGCTCCAGATAGCGCGTGTTGGCGTTAATCCGCCCCGCCTGCTCTGCCATTGCCGCGTTCACTTCGGCGTTGCAATGCCCGAGAGACGGCACATTGTTGTAAAAATCGAGATAGGCGCGCCCGTCTGGATCGTAGAGCCACATGCCTTCACCCCGGACGAAATGGACGGGTTTGCGATACTGAAGGCGGTATGATGCACCAAGGACCTTGTTTCGACGCTCGATAAGCTCGGCCTCGCGGGCAGGAAGAGCAACTTCGCCGGGGACGTAGCGATTGGGCATGAGGTCTGTCGACATGTTCTTCAACCTGTTTAAAAGAGGACCGTAAGCAAGAGCAGCAATGTTCCGTTTATACCGGCGATGGATGGGGCAACGCCGTCGCAGCCAGAACTGCCGCTTCCGCCTCATCGGCACTCAGAGTGTTTAGAATAGAAAGTCCGCGTTCGGCACGCGGAACGTTCTTGTTGATGTATTCGGCTTGCTCTGGGAAAAGATGCGTTCGCCAGGCGTTGACCAGCAGAAGTGCGCTTTGCCGTGCCCGCATCAATCCCACAAGGATTTTTGCCTCTACCGGCGACAGCGGGATGACGGAATGGTAACCCGCAATCACATAGTCCGCGCCGCCCAAGGCGACCGTCGCGTTCTGGACCATGTGGCTGGCTGCCACGGCAAGGTCTTGTATCCTTGGACCCCAGCAACCATCGCCAAAATCGATGAAGCCGATACCGCGATCGGTCAACAGCATATTGTGGGGGCTCGGGTCGTTATGGGTGATCTGCCATGCCACCTCGGCAAGGTGCGGTTCAACACATTCGGCATAGTTATCCATCGCTGTACGGACCTGTTCGGCGATATGTTGCGATGGCAGATATTGGCTGAATTCCATCAACCGCGACCAGCACTCAACATGCAAGAGAACAGGCCTCTGGCTTCCGGATGCGCGAACGCCATCAAGCGCCAGATCCAGCCCGGCAAGCGAACATCCGATCTGGAACAGCAGGTCGGACGTCATCGCAAGCTTGTGTAATGGAGTGCCATCGATCAACGTTTGCAGATATCCGCACGCGCCGTCTTCCTTAAACATCACCTCACCGCCATTCGTGCGCATGATCTGCGGTGAAACGAAGCCCGCAGCACCCTCCACCCCGCTGATGGCTTCGGCCTGAAAACGAAAACTGCTTGATGTCTGCGGTCGTGTCGATGTTTTGAGAATGAGCCGCCGCCCGTCTGGCAGGGTGACCTCTTCCGTGCATTCAACCTCTGACGACAGGGTGGCGACAACTCCCGACAAGCCGTAGTGACGGTTGAGAAGTTTCGCGGACTGTTCGACGTCAGCAGGCATGGGATGCGCAGCCAGTGTGGTCTTTGCAGCATGATAATTGGCTTCTCTTGAAGCCTTTGACCCCACCGCATCAGGGTGGATAGTGTCTATGCCGGGATCGATAGGCAATTGCGGTCCTCACCTGATGAAGGTCGTTGCTCTCGGCATAAGTTGACCGAGAGCAGGCGTTGGACTGCCGCCCATGGCAGCAATCCTTTTGATGTCAAAGCCCCACGACACCGGCAAGGCCTGAAATGTCCGAGATTTCGGTATAGCCATAGTAAGGGTTTGCGGGTTCGTGGCCACGATTGACCCAGACCTTGTTTTTAATGCCCATATCGTGCGCCGACATCAGATCGTAGCGGAATGAGGAGGAGCAATGCAGGATCTCCTCCGGGCCGCAGCCAAGCATATCCAGCATATATTCGAATGCCTTGAGGTTGGGCTTGTAGGACTGCGCCTGTTCAGCCGTGTAAACCGCGTGGAACGGTGCGCCCAGCTTTTCGACATTCGACATGATCTGCGAATTCATGGCGTTGGACAGAATGACCAGGGGAATTTCTTTGGCAACCTTGGCAAGTCCGGCTGGAACGTCCGGGTGCGGGCCCCAGGACGGTACGCGCTCGTAGACGGTCTGCGCGGCTTTCGGATCGAAGGTTACGCCATTGCGCTTGCAGGTTCTTTCGAGCGCGTTGTGGAGAATTTCATTGTACGGCTTCCAGTCGCCCAGAACTTCATCAAGGCGATAGGCCGAGAAGTTCTTGATGAACTCCACCATGCGCGGCTCATCGAGTTGATCAGCGTAGATGTCACGCGTTGCTTCCGCCGTCTGGAAGTTGATCAGCGTGCCATAGCAATCGAAGGTAATGTATTTCGGGCGAAAGTGAGCCATTGTTCGGTCCTGACTTATTGGTTTTCGTCTGAGACCATCCTAGGGGCATTGCGTGGCATAAACCGAACTGAAATCAGGATTGCCAAAGCACATTCTCTTATATCCAAAGCAGGCTTCGACAGATTGTGCGCCGGGCGCTTATTTCAGGTTTTTTGAATCAAGCCTTATCAGCCAGACCAAACATGATTCCGTTGGTAATTGCTTTCAACCGACATCAATTAAATTGACTTAAAATATCATATTTACTAAATCAGCGGCATCTCAACCTCTGGATCATTATCATGAAATCAATAATTAGCGGTCTCGCTGCAGTGCTGTCAGTCTTCGTATTTGCTGCGCCTGCAATGGCAGAAGTGAAGACGATTACCGATGTTATCGGGCGCGAGGTGAAGGTTGACCTGCCTGCAAAGCGTGTCGTGCTAGGCTTCTATTTTGAAGACTACATGGCTGTTGGTGGCGAGAAGGCCTATGATTCCGTCGTCGGCATTTCCAGAGAAGCATGGGTCGGCAAAATTCCAGCCAACTGGAAGATGCACGTGGCGCACCGGCCATCGCTTGCTGACATAACCGATGTTGGCGAAGTCGACACGCAGACCTTCTCCGTCGAAAAAGTCATGAGCCTGAACCCTGATCTCGTGATCCTTGCCGACTGGCAATTCAAGGCCTTGGGGCTTGATGCTGATAGATTGGTACAGCAGGGCATTCCAGTCGTCGTCGTCGATTACAATGCGCAGACCGTTGAGCGTCACGTTGCATCAACGCGGCTTCTCGGCCAGGTGACCGGACAGGACCAGCGCGGCAACGAGATCGCCGATCTTTATCAGGGCGCGATGAAGGACATTGCGGACCGGGTTGCCAAGTCCGGCAAGCCAAAGCCAAAAGTCTATGTCGAATTCGGCAACAAGGGCCCGGCGGAATATTCCTTTACCTACGGCAAGAACATGTGGGGCGCGATGTCGACGCTGGCCGGTGGCGATAACATTGCCGCACCCTTTGTTGAATGGTGGGGTCCGATCAATCCAGAGCAGGTTCTGGTGGCAAAGCCGGACGTTATTTTCATTTCTGGACGTGAAGACAACAAAAACCCGGCAGCGATGCCGATGGGCCCGGGCGTGAAAGAAGCGGATGCGCGCAAGAACCTGAAAGCCTTTGAGACCCGTCAGGGCTGGAGCGAATTGCCCGCCATCAAGAACGGCAAGCTCTTTGGCGTTTATCAGGGCGCTTCGCGCACGGTTTCGGATTTCGCCTTGGTTCAGTACATTGCCAAGCAGCTCTATCCCGAGCAGTTCAAGGATGTAGACCCCATCGCCAACTACCTGGGCTACTACAAGAAATACCTGCCTGTGACGCCTGAAGGCACCTTCGCCATTTCCGTCAACGAATAAGGTGACGGCGAGATTTTTCTGCACGAACAGCTCGATAGGGGCGAGCGTGCAGAGGCGCCAATGTGCTGACGCCCTTTGGGGCGTCAGCCTTTATGACACTTACGGCACCACAGGTTACTCATGTCCATTGCTGACCGCAACGCTGAAGCTATCGGGACGCACCGGCTGCGCGAGCGTCGCCGCTGGCGCGTCATTCTGATCTTTTTTGTCCTTATGGCGATCAGTCTGGTGCTCGATATCGCGACCGGCCCATCGATGCTCTCGCCTTCCGAAGTCGTACGATCCCTGACCGGCATCGGCATACGCGAAACCATGACCGACTCCATCGTGCGCGGCCTGCGCTTGCCCATGGCGCTGATGGCATTGTGTGTGGGTGCGGCGCTGGGTGCAGGTGGCGCGCAAATGCAGACGCTGCTCAACAACCCGATGGCAAGCCCCTATACGCTGGGCATGGCGGCGGCGGCGGGCTTTGGCGCGGCGCTGGTTCTGGCTTTGGGCGGGCTTGGGCTGGATGCGATGTTTGCGGTGCCTCTGGGTGCATTTGTCTTTGCCATGCTGGCTGCACTCTTCCTGTTCTTCCTTGCCTCGATGCGCCAGGTGGCAACGGAAACGATTATCCTCGGCGGCATTGCGCTGCTGTTTCTGTTCCAATCGCTCTTGTCGCTCATCCAGTTCCTGTCTTCGCCGGAACTGTCTCAGCAAATTCTGTTCTGGCTGTTCGGCAGCCTTAGCAAGGCGACATGGCCAACGGTGACACTCACAGCCGCTGTCACGGCGGTCTGCTGCATCCTGTTGATGGCAGACTGCTGGAAACTGACGGCGCTCAGAATGGGCGAAATGCGGGCTGCAAGCCTTGGCATCAATGTTCGTTTGCTGCGCATGAAAGTGCTCATCATCGTGGCTGTGATGACGGCAACAGCGACAAGCTTCGTTGGTGTCATTGGCTTCATCGGGCTGGTTGCCCCGCACATCGCACGCATGGCGGTTGGTGAGGACCAGCGGTTCTTCTTGCCCATGTCTATCCTGTGCGGCGCGTTGATGTTGTCGATTGCATCCATTCTGTCGAAATCGATCATTCCGGGAGCCCTGTTTCCGGTCGGGATCGTAACCGCGATTGTTGGTGTGCCGTTCCTGCTGTGGCTCATCTTCGCTCCGAAGAGGCGAAACCGATGATGATACTTGACGACATCTCGATAGAGCGCGGCGGGCAGACGGTCGTCAAACGGCTGAGTGCGCAGCTTGCGGCGGGACAGGTCCACGCCGTGATCGGCCCCAATGGCACTGGCAAGACCACGCTGCTGCGCGCCATGTTCGGAGAGCTGCCGCTGTCCGAAGGCTGCATAAGGGATGGCGAGCGGACGTTGCGCGCCGGTGAAAAGCGCGGCAAGCATCTGAAAAACTGGCGCGACACCTTCGCCTACATGCCACAGGATACGACAGTCGATATTGCGCTGAGCGTGCTCGAAGTGGTTGCTCTGGGCCGGTCGGGCCACCTGTCTCTGCATATTGATGATGAAACGCTGGATGCCGCGATGACACGGCTGCATCAAGCGGGCGTTGGGCATCTCGCAAACCGCGATATATCTTCGCTGAGTGGCGGCCAACGGCAGATGGCACTTTTTGCGCAGGTGCTGATGCGTGAGCCGCAGACGATGTTGCTGGATGAGCCCGTCAGCGCTCTCGATCTCAGACACCAGGTCGGTCTTCTGGATTTGGTGCGAAGCGAAACCCGGACAAACAACTGGGTGACCGTGGTGGTTTTGCACGATCTCAACCTTGCATGCCAATATGCCGATAATCTTCTCGTCATATCGGACGGCACGCTGAAGCAAAGCGGCGCACCGCGAGACATCGTGACGCCAGAGCTGATTTCCGAGACCTATGGCATTGCCGTTGAGGTGCTGCGCGACCGGCGTGGAAACCCGGTTATTCAGCCAACCGGAGAAGACATGGATTGCCGTGAACCGCTGGCCGCCAGCAGCATCGAGCTATCCCGAGTAAGCGGGGCGTAAGGGCAATCGGGTGACGCCGTCAAGGTGGAGCCTAGTCAGAAAAAGGTTGCCGGTCGCCCGCACGGCAGCAGATGCGCTCTAACCCGCTTGCCGCGCCATTTTGTTCTGCGTCGCAGCCATATCCGATACCAAATATGCTGGATTTTACGGTCTTATGACACGCGATGACGACGGTCGGAATTCGTCTTGTTGTCGCAAGTCTTCGCGCAGAGATGTCTGCGCCGTGCCCGCAAATGTGAGTGACGACCATGTCCAGTTTGAATGCGCCCTTTTTTACCGATGATGCTGTCGCAAGTCCATTTTGGTGGGATGAGGCCCGCCCCGATGGTGCCAAGGCTGACGATATCTCACCTTCTACCGAAGTTGCCATCATTGGCGGTGGCTTTACCGGCCTCAATGCGGCTCTTGTGCTTGCCCGGGCAGGCAAACAGGTCACCGTCTATGATGCCGACGCACCGGGCTGGGGAGCATCATCGCGCAATGGCGGATTTCTAGGGCCAGGCTGGGCGTTTTACGATTCCGCCATGCGCTACGGCACGGATATGGCGAAACGCGTGGTCGAGGAAAGCTTCCAGTCTCTGCAATATGTCAAAGACGTCGTTGCTGCGGAACAGATCGATTGCGACCTGAAGGTCGTCGGATATTTCAAAGGTGCGATGACGCCGCGCATCTATGACAGCCTCGGCGCTAACCTCGACCGTATCAGCAAAGTCATGCCATGCGATGCCTATCTGGTTCCGCGTTCAGAACAGCGCAAGGAAGTGGGCTCCGATCTCTACCATGGCGGTGTTTCGATGCCCGGCTATGCAGGTCTGCATCCGGCAAAATACGTCAAGGGTCTTTCAGAGGCCGCGCAGCGCCTTGGTGTGCGCGTGTTCAGCAATGCCCGCGTGACCGATCTTCAACAGAAGGCCGGCGGGTTTGCGTTTAAAGTGCAGGGCCGTGATGTGACGGCACATCAGGTTTTGATCGCAACCAACGGATATAGTGGCGCTTTACTGCCTTACCTCAAGCGACGCATCATCCCGGTGGGCAGCGGCCTTGTGGCCACGGAACAATTGCCACCAGAGTTGATGCGCACGCTGATGCCGAAGCAGCAAATGCTTGCAGGAAGCCAGCGCGTGGTAACCTATTACCGTCCTTCGCCAGACGGAACGCGTATCATTCTGGGTGGGCGCGTTCTGGATATGAGCGGCACGGTGAAGAGCAACACGGCCAATGCCGCTTTTGTTCGCGGGCTGCTTTTGAAGATATTTCCGGAATTGAACGCATATAAGATCAGCCATTACTGGCACGGCCAGCTGGGTTTCACCTTCGATCATTTTCCGCATGTCGACACGATTAAAGGCATGTATTTCGCGGGCGGTTACAACGGCACCGGCGTGGCGCGTTCAAGCTGGCTGGGTGCGAAAATTGCCAACACAATGCTTGGAAATGATGAGGGCAAAACCGTCTATAGCGACCTCAGCTTCGAAACCCGCCCCTATTTCAACGGCAAGCCGTGGTTTTTGCCTTTGGCCGTTTGGTATTACGGCATGTTGGACCGGTGGGATCAAAGGTAATCATTAGCACTGGCGAAAGAAAAAGCGCATCACCTCAATAGGTTGATGCGCTTTTTTGTTGGCAAAGATCAAGCCGTTTTCACTCAGCGAAATAGCCAAGAATCGATTTTACTTCCAGATATTCAGCCATGCCTTCGACGCCGTATTCGCGGCCATTGCCGGATTGCTTGAAGCCGCCGAAGGGTGCATGCGGATCCCACGCCGGGTAATTGAGATGAACCTGCCCGGAGCGGATGCGGGATGCGACGTGTTTCACCGCCGCCATATCCTGACCCTGAACATGGGCACCGAGGCCATAAACCGTGTCATTGGCAATTTCGATGGCCTCATCGACACTGTCATAGGGAATGATGCAGAGGACCGGGCCGAAAATTTCCTCTCTGGCGATACTCATATCCGTCTGCACCTCAGAGAAAATCGTGGGCTTCACAAAAAGCCCCGTTTCATGCCCTTCCGTGCGGCCCGGCCCACCGGCCAGAAGTTTTGCGCCTTCGTCCATGCCGACTTTAATCATCGCCTGGACGCGGTCGAACTGCGCCCGGTTCGCCATGGCGCCATGTGTGGTTGCGGGCGCGAGTGGTTCACCGACAACGATATCGCCCAAGGCTTTCAATGCGATTTCTTCAACCCTCGACAACAAGCTGCGCGGCACGATCATGCGCGTGGGTGCGCTGCAGGATTGCCCGAGATTGCGAAATGCTGCAGCGATGCCGAGCGGGACGGCGCGATCAAGGCCTGCATCGGGCAGGATAATGTTTGGTGATTTTCCACCAAGCTCCTGAGCAACGCGCTTGACGGTTGGGGCGGCGGCTTGCGCGACCAGAACACCGGCGCGTGTGGAACCGGTGATGGACACCATATCGACATCGGGATGGCTCGCCATGCGCTGGCCGACAACGGGGCCATCACCATTGACCAGATTGAAAACGCCTGCGGGGAAACCTGCCTCCACAATCGCTTCGGCAAACAGCAGTGCGCTCAGCGGTGCAAGTTCGCTGGGTTTCAGAACCACGGTGCAGCCTGCGGCCAAGGCAGGCGCAACCTTGGCCGTGATCTGGTAGAGCGGCCAATTCCAGGGCGTGATCAAGGCGCAGACGCCAATCGGCTCATGGGCGATTGCGGTATGCCCGCGCTGCCTGATGAATGGAAAGGAGAGAAGGACCTCTCGCGCTGTGGCGACATGGGCGATGGCAAGTGGCACCTGCGCGCTGCGCGCATATCCAATGGCTGCGCCCATTTCCAGTGTGAGGCACTGCGCTATGAGCTCGCTGCGCTTTTCCAGCGCGATGCGGAGTTTCTCAAGCAGATCAGCGCGGTGTTCCGGCGTTGTCAGCGACCATGAGGAAAAAGCATCTCTGGCTGCTGTGACGGCTGCATCGACATCCGCCACGCCTCCCATTGCGATATGCGCAACGACCTCTTCCGTCGCCGGATTGGTAACGGCGACCGTCTCGCTTGCCAGGGCGGGTGTCCATTCGCCATTGATAAAAAACTGGCCCAGCCTGTTGTTTTGGACAAGATGCTGGAGAGGAGCGGTCATCGCATGAATTCCTTTGTATGGTAGGGGCAGCCGAGACGCGCTAGCTCAATGACTGGTTTGAGACGGCGTACATATGCGCTGGCGCCACAGGTCTGGGTAAATCGCCCCGAACCATCGACACCACTTCACTGACGAGTGGCAGGCCGAAGCTTTGCAGAAACGGGCTCAACCCATCCTCGGCGTAGACATCCATTCGGACAAATTGGCCGCCGAGCTTGGCCAGATGCGCGCGGATCAGGTGCTTCGCGTCGTCAGTATTGTTGGCAGCGACTGGGCCAATGACGTGGCCGCGACCGAATTTGCGGGCAATGGCATAGCCGAGCAGAGTTCCACCTTCCGCGATCACCAGCGTATCGCCGATATCTGCAAGCGCGGTGACGACACGCTCCCGGTTCATTCCGATTGCGTGCTCATCGAAAGCTATGATGGCGTCAAGGTCATTTTCAGTTGCAGGACGGATCTGGCTGTGGGGCGCAACCTCGGGCGCAACAGTCAAAACCGCTTGATGTTGCTGGATCTTGCCCCAAGGCGTGAAACCTCTGCGCTCATAAAGCGGCAAGCCCTCTGCTGTTGCATTGAGAAGTATAATCCGGCCCTGTGTTGCGTCCAGAAGGGCATTGAAAAGCCGTGAGCCTTGGCCGGTGCCTTGAACCTTTGCCGTCACGATAATCATACCGGCGGTCGCGTGTTCCGCACCGTAATTCCACCAGAGCGCTGTGCCGACAACCTCGCCTGCCCGCTCCAGCACCAGCCCCTCACCCAGATTGGCGGCAAATTGCCAGTCTTCCAGACGGTATGGCCATGAAAATTCCTGAGAGAGCTTCAGCGCGCCTTCGAGATGCCTCGCCTCCAGTCTGGAAAGACTGATGTCGCTGCTGTCTGGGAGTTGAGCACTATGATTGTTCGTCATTGTTGGACGTCTCTGTGTTCGAAGGTTTGAAAGTACGGCCCAATATGCAGGAAGAGGGCGAGGCTCAGCCGCTATATACCGTGGCAAAAGAGGTTATTTGCCTCGTTTTCAACACCTCGTCAGCATTTCATGCAACCCGCTACCATAGGCGCGTTCTGGCTTGGCAGGGACTACTCTTTGAAGAGCGTGTTGATCGGCACATGGCGCTTCACGAAGGGTGACTTCATGACCACGAAGCTGAAATATTTGTCGATCCCGATATCGGCTTGAAGCAGCCCTTCCATCAATTCCTGATAATCGCCAATCGTGGCTGTCACGAATTTTATCAAATAGTCATAGCCACCGGAAATCAGATGACACTCGATGGCTTCCTCGATTTTCTCGATTGCCTGCTGGAAGCGGGAAAAGTCGCTGTGGCGATGGCTGCTGAGCGTGATCTCTGCGAAAATCGTCACGGTTGGACCAAGCTTCGCCAGATTGATATGAGCCGAATAGCCGGAAATATAACCCAGTTGCTGCAGCTTTTTGACCCGGATCAGGCATGGGCTGGGCGAGAGATGCACAAGCTCGGACAGTTCCACATTGGTCAAGCGACCATTTTGTTGCAGCTCATGCAGTATCCGGATGTCGATACGATCAAGCTTCACGTCCGCCCCCTTTATGCACCGCCCTGTATCGAGCGTTCAGGACGGCATGCGCCGTCTTGAACCATCGTTTTTGCACCTGATCAGGCAACTGTCACATAGATTTTGCGAACTGTTTCGATCGTCTTCCAGACGCCGACATAGCCTGGCTTCATGACAAAGCTGTCGCCAGCCTTGTAAACCACAGGCTCCTTGCCGTTTTCCGTCAACTCGATAACGCCCTGAAGGATGTGGCAGAATTCGAAGGTTTCGCCTTTGATGGAATGGGTTTCGCCGGGCGTTGCTTCCCAGACGCCGGTATCGACCTTGCCATCTTTCGCGCTGTCCTGCGCCCAGGTCTTGAGGGCTGGGTTGCCGGAAATCAGACGCTCTGGCGCCGGGTTCGAGTGTCTGGGTTCAAATGTTGGGTTGGGATCGATTGTTTTCAGAAGTGACATGTAACTCTCCGGTCATGTGAAAATATTTTGGCTTGGGAGGCGAAGCGCCTCGCCTACCAGCTGACGGCGACGTATTTGGTCTCGAGATATTCCAGCATGCCATGGTGGCTGCCTTCACGGCCCAGCCCGCTCTGCTTTGCGCCGCCGAATGGTGCTGCAGCATCGGACACGACGCCACGGTTGATGCCCACCATGCCACTTTCAAGGCGACCGGCGACAGCGAGGGCGCGCTTGAGATTTCCGCTAAATACGTAGGAAACCAGCCCGTATTCGGTGTTGTTTGCCAGTGCGACGACATCATCTTCCGTTTCAAACTGGATGACCGGCGCGACAGGGCCAAAAATTTCTTCGGAAAGCATGTCTGCATCTGCCGAGACGTTGGAAAGGACAGTTGGCGGATAGTAGAAGCCATCGCCGTTCAGCCTGTTGCCGCCCGTCATGAGCGATGCACCCTTGGCAAGAGCGTCATCGACCAGTCGTCCGACCTTTTCGACGGCGGCGCGTGTGATGAGCGGCCCAAGTTGAGTGCCGGGCTCCAAGCCGGGGCCGACTGTGAGCGCACTCATTTCCTCGGCAAGCCGCCGGGTAAAGTCGGCTGCAATTCCTTTTTGCACATAGAAACGGTTGGCAGCCGTGCAGGCTTCGCCGCCATTTCGCATCTTGGCGACCATTGCGCCCGCAACCGCGGCTTCCAGATCGGCATCATCGAAAACGATGAATGGCGCGTTGCCGCCCAACTCCATCGAACAACTGATAACCTGATCTGCCGCCTCTCGCAGAAGGGTTCTGCCGACACCGGTCGAGCCCGTGAAGGAAAGCTTGCGCACGCGCTCATCATGCAACATGGCGCTGACAACAGGCCCTGCATTCTTTGTCGTGACGATATTCACCACGCCGGCCGGAGCGCCAGCCTGCTTCATGATCTCCCCGATTGCCAGCGCGGTCAGAGGTGTCTCTGCTGCTGGCTTGAGGATGCAGGTGCAACCGGCCGCCAGAGCTGGGGCCATTTTGCGGGTGGCCATGGCTGCCGGGAAGTTCCAGGGCGTGACCAGCACGGCAATACCCATCGGCTCATGGCTGACGATGATATGATTGCTACCCGATGGGGCGGCACCGAACTCGCCGGATGACCTCACGGCCTCCTCGGCATACCATCTGAAGAATTCGGCAGCGTAAGTGACCTCGGACTTTGCATCCGGAAGGGCCTTGCCGTTCTCTATCGTGATCAGTTTTGCCAGCCAGTCCGCATGTTCGAGCATGAGGTGGAAGCATTTCATCAAAATATCTGAGCGCTGCCGCGCAGATGTGGCTTTCCAGCCTTTGGATGCAGCATGCGCGGCATCGACAGCCGCTATAGCATCCTGAACCTCACCATCGCAAACCGTGGCGATGACAGCTTCGGTGGAAGGATCAATCACATCGAAGGTCTGGCGATTTGCAGCGGAGACCCATTCACCGCCGATAAAGAGTTGGGTGGGTGCACGGCTGACAATGGCCGCAGCGCCCAAATCGGCACCGGGATTTTGTTCATCTGCAGGATTGATTTTTACACTCGGCATGGCTGGTTACCAACATTAATTGACATGAGATCAATACTGGATTGGTAACGTCATTGGTGTCAATGGAGATCAAATTGGTTGCGATATAAATTTTGGCAGAGGGATAGATTTATATGCATCGCTAAGTGAGCATGGCCAAATGCAAGGGATAAAAACGGACCTCGCCACACTCGCCCGATGCTTTTTAAGGCAGCGTTCCGCATCCCCAACCAGTGCGAGCAACCAAAGCGTTCGGTTCCCCAAGCGCTGCCTTGTCGTTCTTAACTCGGGCCGAGCGTGTTTGTGCGCGCATCGACGATGTGGTCATACATGTGCGTTTCTGCTTCCTTGCTGTTGCGATCCTTGATCGCATCGAGGATCGCAACATGCTTGGCCGTATAGGCGGCGATGCGTTCAGGGCTGAGTGACTGCTCCTTCATCTTGCCCCAGAGTTTGCCCGACCTGACGGCGTGGATGCTCTCATAGAGCGATTCCAGCAGCCCGTTTCGGGCGCATTGGACGATGATTCGGTGGAAGACAGCGTCCCATTTCTCAAATTCTGCATGGGTTTGGGCCGTTCTGGTCCGGTCAATCGACTTCTGCAGCTCGTCAATCTCCTGCCGCGTCGCTCTCAGCGCCGCCAGACCTGCGATCCGGGGCTCCAATATGAGCCGCGCTTCGAAAACCTCAGCTGGATAGGTCCTCAAACCGTCAATCGCACCACCATGAGGCTGGCGCAGTGCAGACGAGCTTACGCCATTGCCAGCGATGAACGTGCCTCTTCCGACATGCCGGATAAGGCGTCCGTCTTTTTCCAGGTCGGCAAGCATCCGCCGCAACGCGGTGCGTGGAATGCCCAGCTTGACTGCCAGATCCCGTTCCGGGGGTAGCCGGTCTCCCGGCTCCAGACCTTCGGCCTCGATGAAATCTTTCAACACCACTGTCATGGCTTCTCACAAAATATTTTGACAACCAATTTGATCTGGATTGACACCAATCTCAAAGACCAATCCTATATTGGACAGCGAAAGAATGCAAATTGGTTTAGAGCGACCGTGATTGCGAAATGGAAGTGCGAAGTAGCGCGACTTCCAGGAAAGCGTCGAAAAAGACGTGCCGTCAAACAGTAATCCAATCCGCTGCCGAACCAGAGACTGTTGAAGAGAGGTATCTCCATGGCCGCAAGACTTGAACCTGCGACATTAAACGAAGCGGTACTTTCAGTGCGCGGTTTGACTGTGGCTTTGCCAAGCGGCATGGAGCGAACACATGCGGTGGAAGACATATCGTTTGATCTTCAGCGAGGACAAATTCTCTGCATCATTGGAGAATCCGGCTCCGGCAAGTCTGTAACCGCAAACACGATCATGGGCCTCCTGCCCAAGGTCTTTCAGGTTTCATCGGGTTCGATCCACCTTGAAGACACATCACTGGTGGGCGCCTCGCTCAAAACGCTTCAGGATATGCGCGGCCGGGCCGTATCGATGATCTTTCAGGATCCGCTCTCTGCACTCAACCCGCTGATGACGGTGGGCGATCAGATCATCGAAGCGATGGCGGCCCATGGTGTAGGCAGCAAGGCATCCCGGCGCGAGCGGGCCATCGAATTGTTGAATGAGGTCGGCCTGCCCGATCCACAGCTTATGTATTTCCAGTATCCGTTCCGATTGTCCGGCGGCCAGCGCCAGCGCGTGATGATTGCCATGGCGCTGGCGCTTGAGCCGAAAGTGCTGATCGCGGATGAGCCGACAACAGCGCTTGATGTGACGACGCAAGCGCAAATCCTCAAACTCATCAATGACATACAACGCCGCAAGGGCATGAGTGTGATGTTCATTACCCATGATTTTGGCGTGGTCGCGGAAATCGCAGACAGCGTCGTTGTGATGGAAAAAGGGCGCATCGTTGAACAGGGAAGCGCCGAACAGGTTCTGAAATCGCCTGCTCATCCCTACACAAAGCGCCTGATTGCAGCCGTTCCGCGTTTGACGGGCGAAGATAGAAATCCTGGTGCCAAGGTCAGCCAAAACACGATCTTGAAAATCGAAGGGCTGGTCAAAACCTACCGGAGCGGCAGCGCGCTGTTTGGCAGCCAGCGTATCGTGCCTGCCGTCGCCGACGTTTCGTTTAACCTGATACAGAGACGCACACTCGGCATTGTCGGGGAAAGTGGTTCTGGAAAGTCCTCAGTCGGAAAGCTGCTGATAAAGCTACAGGACAGTGATGCCGGTCGCATCCTGTTTGAAGGCAATGACATTGCCAAGCTTTCAGAGACGAGCTTTCGGCCGCTGCGGCCCCATATCCAGATGATCTTCCAGGACCCTTTCGCGTCGCTCAACCCACGCTCGACGATTGGGCAAATTCTGACCGTCGGGCCCGTTGCCCATGGCACATCTTACAAACAGGCGAGCGCAGAAGCGCGGGCGCTGCTATCGCATGTGGGCCTCGATGCCGGTGCCTTCGACCGTTATCCGCACGAATTTTCCGGTGGTCAGCGCCAACGTGTCGGCATTGCCCGCGCTTTGATGTTCAAACCGAAATTGCTGATTGCCGACGAGGCTGTTTCAGCTCTGGACGTGTCCATCCAGGCACAAATTCTCAAACTGCTGGACCAGATTCAACGCGAGACGGGCGTCTCCATGATTTTCATCACGCATGATCTTCGCGTGGCAAGTCAGATCTGTGACGAGATTGCCGTGATGCAAAAAGGACGGATCGTTGAACACGGCCCGCCATCTCAAATTTTCCTGAACCCGCAATCGGCCTACACGCGCGAACTCGTGGCCGCAATTCCAGGAGAACGTCCAGACGTCCGGACGAATGCTGCAAGCCATTAAGCAACGGCGAAAAATCGCCAGAAGGGGAATAATAATGACCGAGGATCTTGCAAATACATCGAGCTTTTCACGCCGCGACGCCTTGCGATTGATGGCCGCGGGCGGTCTCGCAACGTTGGTTGCGCCGAACCTGCTCGGCAAACCAGCCTTTGCTGCGGGGAGCGACAAGAAGCCGGCTGGCCGTGTGGTCGTGGGTCTTTCCCAGGAACCGACCGTCTTCAATCCGCTGATGCCGCACATTGAAGTTGACGACGCGCTCCATTTCTCTCTCTTCGATGCGCTTTTCCGTATCGATCCCAAGGGCGTACTCACGCCAAATCTCGCCGCCGAAGTACCGACGGAGGCCAATGGCGGCATTTCGAAAGACGGTCTGGAGTGGCGCATTCGCCTGCGTGACGACGTTCGCTGGCACGACGGCAAGCCTTTCACCGCCGAAGATGTGAAGTTCACCATCGAACTCATCACCAAGCCCGGCTTCCGCGCATGGCGCACCGGCGGGCATTCTCTGGTCCGCGATATCAAAGTCGTTTCTCCGACAGAGCTGACATGGCGGATGGAGAGCGTTTTTGCCCCATACCTGTCGTTCCTTGCAGAAACATTCATGGTGCCGAAGCATATTCTGGAGAAGGAAGCTGATCCGAATACTGCAGCGTTCAATCAGGCACCTGTTGGAACGGGCGCATTCAAATGGGAAAAACGCACGGCGGGCGACCATATCGAGCTGGTTGCAAACACAGACTATGTGGGTGAAGGCCCATATATTGAGCGGTTGGTCTTCAAGTACATTCCCGACATGACCGTGCTATACACGCAGTTCAAAAGCGGCGATATCGACCTTGTCGACCAGGCCTATATCAACGCCGACCATTACGAAGAAGCCAAGACGCTGCCGGATCGGACCGTCACACTTGAGCTTGGCGGATCGGTGGAGTCGATCTTTCTCAACCTCGAAAGACCCCAGTTCAAAGATCCGGCGGTGCGGCAGGCTCTCTATGCGGCCATGGATCGTGATGCCATCATCAACCAGATCTATTACGGTGTCGGCACGCTGACCGAAACCTTCATGCCGCAGCAATCGCGTTATTATAACCCCAACCTGCCAAAGCAGAGCTACAATCTCGACAAGGCGCGCAAACTGCTTGATGACGCAGGCTGGGCGCCGGGTTCAGATGGTATTCGCGCAAAGGACGGCGTGCGGTTGTCATTCAACAACTCAACGACATCGGGCAACAATCTGCGCGAACAGGTGCAGCAGTTTCTGCAGCAGACATTTGCCGAGATCGGTGTCGAGATGAAAATCTCCAACCTGCCATCTGCGGTCATGTTTGGTGATTTCTGGCTCAAATCACAGTTCGACTCTGCCATCTCTGCCGTGAGCTATCTCATTGCGGCCGACCCAGATGTGACCAACCGTCTGCACACCAAGGCAATCGTCGCCAAGGGTGGAAAAGGCTCCAACACCGGGCAATATTCCAACCCCAAGGTCGATGCCCTGCTTGAGAAGGGCGCGCGCACATTCGATCCGGAAGCACGCAAGGCCATTTACTTCGAAGTGCAGGAAATCGTCCGTCAGGATCTGCCATTCCTGCCCCTCTTCGCTGCGACCTATGTTGTTGGCCGCAAGGGACGCCTCGACGGCTTCGTGCAGAATTCCAACACCCGCACGGCATCCTGGCATGCGGCCAGCTGGAACTGGAAAGGCTGACCTTCTCCCCCGCCGTCGCATATTGCGGCGGCGGCCCATACCTGACGCTGTCATGAGGAGAGCTGAATGCGCGGCTACCTATTAAATCGGCTTTCCCAGAGCCTTATCCTGCTTTTGATTGTTTCGGTCATTGGCTTTGTTGTTCTGAACCTCATTCCGGGCGGACCATTGGCCCAATTCGGGCTTGACCCGAGTATGACGCAGGACGACCTTGATCGCCTGAAAGAGCAACTCGGGCTCAATCGCCCCTTATGGATCCAGTATTTCGACTGGGGATGGCGCCTGTTGCAAGGCGACTGGGGTCACTCCTTCCGCGATGGCGCGCCGGTTCTGGACGTGATTTATCGCCATATCTTCGCGACCCTGCTTTTGATGGGCTCCTCAACCATCATCGCGATTGCACTCGGCACGTGGATCGGCATTCGGGGTGCAACACATCGCTATTCGGTGTTCGACTATGCAGCGACAATTGGTTCGATGGTGGCGCTTTCCATTCCGACCTTCTGGTTCGGTCTTGTCGGCATTTATATCTTTTCGCTGAAGCTGGGCTGGCTTCCCGCTGGCAACATGTACACCATCGGCGATGGTTCGGCGCTGAATTTCATCCATCACCTGATCTTGCCAAGCATCGTGCTCGCCTTGGTGCATGTCGCGATCTGGAGCCGCTATATGCGCTCCGCAACGCTTGATGTCATCAGCCAGGAGTTTGTTACAACGGCACGCGCCAAAGGATTGAGCGAACGGCGAATCCTGATGAAGCACGTTGTTGGCAATGCCTTGCTGCCCATGATCACACTTGCAGGCGTTCAATTGCCCAGCGTTCTGACGGGTGCGCTGGTGACAGAAACCGTGTTCACTTGGCCGGGCATGGGCCGACTGTTTCTGGATAGTCTGGGCTATAGCGACTACCCGGTGGTCATGGGGTTGCTGATGTTCTCGGCCATTCTTGTGATCCTGGGCAATCTCATCGCTGACGTTGCGGTCGCCATCATCGATCCCCGGATCCGTCTGAGTTAAGTTGCGTCTCGTGACGCTGAAGAAGGAGTCATGTTCATGACCGCCATAGCTGTAAATCCTGCCGGAGATCATTGGTGGAACAGCCGCACTGCGCGCCGCTTCAGGAACCATCCTCTCGCCCTGATTGGCACGGTGATGATCGTTGCCTTGACGGTGGCGTGTTTCATCGGCCCATACCTGCTGCCCTATGATAGCCTTTATATCGATCTGCGCGCGCGTTTCGCGCCACCCTTTACCGGCAGCCACTATCTTGGCACCGACCCCTTGGGACGAGACCTCGCAGCGCGTCTTTTGATGGCAGGGCGGATTTCGCTCCTTGTCGGCTTTTCGGCTATGGTGTTGTCGATATTCGTCGGCACCGTCGTTGGCGTCATCGCCGGATATAAGGGCGGTTGGCTGGGCAAGGTGCTGATGCGCACCGTCGATGGCTTCCTGTCATTCCCCTCGATTTTTCTGGTGCTGGCTCTTGCCGCAGCATTGAAGCCAAGCCCGATGATGATTACGGTCGTGATTGCTGTGTCCAGCTGGATGGAAGTGGCACGAATTGTGGAAGCAGAGGTTCGCTCGCTGCGTGAACGGGAGTTCGTGCAGGCCGGTCGTATGCTCGGCTTGAGCGGGATGCACATCATGTTCCGCGAAATCCTGCCGAACACGATTGGTCCCATCATCGTTGCCGCAACGCTGACGGTGGCACGCGCAATCCTGATGGAAGCCTATATCAGTTTCCTCGGCTACGGCATTCAGCCGCCCTTGCCAAGCTGGGGCAACATGCTGAACGGTGCGCAGCAATATTTGAGCAGCGCACCTTGGCTGGCCATCATTCCCGGTGCCGCCATCACGATTGCCGTGACCAGCTTCAACTTCATCGGTGATGGTCTTCGCGACGCCTTCGATGTTCGCGGAGATAGCTGAGGCCGCCACAATGGATCGGTTGCTCAGACAGCCGATCCACATCACCTCGATAATAGCCACGGCGGACGCCGGTTTGTCAGCCCAAAAGAGAACGATTTCATTGATGACCCAGACACCAATCGCAGCCAAGAACACATCCTACTGGTGGGAAGCGGCACCGGTAAAACCTTTGCCGCAGCAGCCACTAGCCAAACACGTTGATGTCGTCATTATCGGCGCGGGATATGCCGGGTTGGCGGCTGGTCTCGTTCTGGCCCGCGCAGGTCGCAGCGTTGTTGCATTCGACGCGATGAACCCGGGCGAAGGGGCCTCCACGCGCAATGGCGGCATCACCAGCGGCAGTATTCGTCCTGACTACGCCACGCTGACGAAACGCTTCGGCGAAGACGTTGCGATCGCTATCGAAAAAGAGGGCAAGATAGCCCGCCAGTTCCTGTATGACTTCATAGAAACCGAAGGTCTGGACTGCGACTTCAAACTGACCGGCCAGTTCAAGGGCGTCATCGGTCACGACGAGTATGAGAAGACTGCCCGGTCTGCGGAAACGCTGGCAAAGCGCCTGGGCATTGAAGCCTATGCGGTGCCCTATGCCGAGCAGCAGCAGTATGTGGGCACCGATTCGTATCGTGGTGGAATGGCACGCATGGACATTGGCGGGCTGCACCCGGCAAAATTCCATGCGGAGTTGCTGCGGGTGGCTCTGGCTTCTGGCGTTGGGGTTCATGCAAATACCCGCGTTCTCTCGGTGAACAAGACCGGCGCAGGTTTCGAGGTCGTCACCGAGGCTGGAACCGTTCGTGCGTGTCAGGTTCTGGCTTGCACAAACGGCTATACCGACAAGGCTCTTCCTGACTTGCAGCGCCGCCTTGTGCCGGTTCGGAGTCGTATCATCGTTACCGAGGAACTGCCGCCAGAACTGATGGCAAGGCTAATGCCCAAACAGATGATGCTGGTTGAAGGCAAGCAACTCGGCTTCTATTACCGCCCAACGCCGGACGGAAAGCGCGTTCTGCTTGGCGGTCGAGACAGTTCCCGCACAGGCGATCCCGACGCGCCAAAATTGCTTTTGCGCCGTGGCATGGTGGACATTTTCCCGGACCTCAAACATGTCAGCCTTTCGCACAGCTGGTTCGGCAATGTGGCCATGAACCGTGACATGCTGCCCCGTATTTTTGAAAAGGACGGTGTGGTCTACGCGACAGGTTTCTGCGGATCGGGCGTGGTCTGGGCTCCGTGGGTGGGCATGCAGGCGGCTCATAAGCTGCTTGGTAGCAAGGACGCGGCACGCAGCCCATTCGAGTTTCGACCACCGGCATCCGTACCGTTTTACAATGGAGACCCGTGGTTCATGCCAGCCATTATTCAAGGCTATCGAATGCAGGACCGCATTGCCCTCTCCCGCGCAAAGCGATGACATGGCCCATGCCTGAAAGCACGCTTGAGAAAGATTTCACTGCCGAGTAGCCAATGGTTTCGGCAAAAAACACCGAACGGCTGCTCAAATGCGGTCAATCCTGCTGCGAAAAAGGCATATCTTTCAAAGTGCGGCTATCCCGATAGCCGACCGGAGTGCTCAAATCGTATCGCCGGTTTATCTCATGGGAGGGGGTTCCAGTGGCAGTATCGGTCCGCGTGAAATCTTTTGATCTGGTCGCGCAAGATATCAGCGAGGCGGATGTGCAGGCGCTCCATGCGCTGTCCCTCGGCGTCGGTTGGCCCCACCGGCCAGCGGACTGGGAATTGCTGCGGCGTGTCGGACAAGGCATCGTTGCGGTTGATGACATCGGCAGGATTTTCGGCAGCGCCATGTGGTTTCCACATGGCGAGGATTTTGCGACCGTGGGATTGATTATCACAACCCCGCGCGCCCAAGCGAATGGTGCAGGTCGCTGGTTGATGGAACAGGTGATGGACAAGTGTCGTGGCCGGAGTCTCGCTCTGAATTCGACCAGAGCCGCCTATCCGCTCTATATGTCGCTTGGGTTCGACGCTGAGGGAAAGGTCTCCATGCATGACGGCGTCGTATCGGCGGTGCCGACCTTGCCAAAGCCAGACGGCATTTTGAGCGAGCTACCAGCCCAATCTGTCCACGAATTGAGCGCATTGGACAAGGCGGCATTCGGGACCGAGCGCACACAATTGCTTGACGTGCTTTCAGAGGCTGCGGTGACATGCGTGCTGCGAAGGCATGGTGAGATTGCGGGCTATGCGATGCGCCGCAATTTCGGGGCGGGTCAGGTCATCGGCCCTGTGGTCGCCTCGAACGAGGCGGATGCAATGGAGATGGTCGCGTGGCATTTGGCGTCGCTTGAGGGCAAGTACACGCGGATCGATACCAGAGAGGAAGGGGCCTTCGCAGAATTTCTGGTGGCGTGCGGCCTTCATCCAACTGAAGTCACCACGACCATGTCTAAAGGACGAAGGTTCCTGAACAAAACTCAAAATGCTCCCTGGGTTTATGGTCTGGCCGGGCACGCACTGGGTTGATGACCTTGCATTACTCCATCTGTCAGAAAAGGCACGAGGCTGAATGACGCTATTCGACATATTGCAGAAACTGGTGTCATTTCCTTCGGTTGTCGGCCAACCCAATGGCGATATCGTTGACTGGATTGCGGATTACGCCCGGAGCCACGGCGCGCATGTGACGACAGCCCTCGGCCCTGAAGGGGATCGCTCCAACCTCTTCGCAACTATTGGCCCACGCGATGTGCCAGGCGTCATACTGTCTGGCCACATGGATGTGGTTCCGGCGGGCGAAGCGGAATGGTCCAGCGACCCGTTTTCACTGCGTGCCGATGGCGACACTCTCTTTGGGCGCGGCACCAGCGACATGAAAGGCTTTCTGGCCTGCGCCCTCGCGGCCCTGCCGGAATTTTCAAAAATGCCGTTGAAGCGGCCCATCCATCTTGCATTTTCCTATGATGAGGAAGCCGGTTGCAAGGGTGTGCCGCATCTTATCAAACTGATCCCCACGCTATGCGCGCTTCCAGACATGTGCATCGTCGGCGAGCCGAGTGGCCTGCGCGCCATCCAAGCCCATAAGGGCAAGGCGGCGGCGCGGATCACCGTCCGTGGGCGTTCTGGCCATTCCTCACGGCCTGATCTGGGTCTGAACGCCATCCATGCGATGAGCGAAATACTGACGAGCGCCGTGAATGCGGCAGATGCGTTCACGTACGGTCCGTTCGATCTGAATTTTGAACCGCCCTACTCCTCGCTTCAGGTTGGCAAGATCAGCGGGGGACAGGCGGTCAACATCATTCCTGACCTTTGCATTGCGGACATTGAGGCACGGGCAATTTCAGGCGTCTCGCCTGCGGGCCTGCTCCAACCTTTGCGCGATACGACCGAGGTGCTGCGAACCAAAGGTTTCGATGTCAGCTTCGAGACATTGAGCGAGTATCCGGCGCTGTCACTTTCAGCCGACGCACCCCTCACCGCACTTCTGCGCGAATTGACGGGCATCGAGCCGCTGGCCGCCGTTAGTTACGGCACCGAAGCCGGGCTCTATCAGGCAGCCGGCATCGACAGCATCATCTGCGGTCCGGGAGATATCGGGCGTGCGCACAAGGCAAACGAGTTCATTACCCAAGACGAGCTAACCGCCTGCCACCGCATGCTGGTTGCGCTTGGAACGGGATTGAGTGCCTGATGCTTTTAAAAACGGTCAGATGTGCTGAGCGTCACCCTTGCGTCAGCGCATACTGCGGTTGGAAATACGCCACGTTGGGCGACTGAAAGACGAGGACCGGTGCATGACATTCCTATTCAATTCCGACGCAGCCCGCGCAAAAATCTTCGCGCAGCAATTTGCGCAGGACCTGCCGGATGTGCCGTTTGCATCCGACCCGGCCACCGTCGACCCTGAAAGCGTTCGCTATTTGATGACATGGACAGCGCCGACAGACCTTGCGCGCTACAGAAATCTGGAAATTCTGTTTTCCATTGGTGCCGGTATCGACCAGTTCGATACATCGGCCCTGCCCGGCCATGTGAAACTGGTGCGGATGGTGGAAGATGGCATCACAAGAATGATGCAGGAATATGTGACGCTTGGTGTTCTGGCGCTTCACCGCCGCCTGCCAGACTATCTGGCACAGCAGGCCAAAGCTGAATGGAAGGCATTGCCGGTAAAGCAGGCGCATGAGCGAGGCGTCGGCGTGCTGGGCCTTGGTCATCTTGGCAAGGCGGTTCTGGAGAGGCTGGCACCTTTTGGCTTTGCGCTCTCAGGCTGGAGCCGCAGCGAACATAGCATTGATGGCGTTACCTGCTACCATGGCGCAGATCAGCTGGACAGCTTTCTGACGCGAACCGATATTCTCATCTGCCTGCTGCCGCTGACGCCAGAAACGCGTGGACTTTTGAACGCGGAGCTTTTTGCGAAACTGCCTGCTGGCGCAGCGCTCATCCATGCCGGGCGTGGGCCGCAGCTCGATCAGACTGCCCTGAAAGATGCGCTGAACAGCGGCCATCTGTCTGGCGCGATGCTTGATGTGACCGACCCGGAACCGCTGCCTGCGGACCATCCATTGTGGCAGCACCCCGGCACCATGATTACCCCGCACATTGCGTCCGTGACCCAGCCGGAAACGGCAGCGAAAGCCGTCATCGACAATATCCGTCGGCATGAAAACGGCCTTGATCCCATCGGCCTCATCGACCGTAGCCGTGGCTATTGAACGGCAACGGTGCGGCAAACCATAACCCATTTGATCTTCAAAGCGGATGAAACCCATGAAAAACCATTCCATCGCTATCATTCCCGGTGACGGCATCGGCACTGCCGTGATCGATGCCGCCTGGACCATCTTGCAGGCAGCGGCGAAAAAGCATGGTGGCTTCACGCTGAGCGGAACGAGATTTCCGTGGTCCTGCGCCTTCTACAAGGAAACCGGCGCAATGATGCCGGCAGATGGGATCAATATTCTGCGTGGACATGACGCGGTTCTATTGGGTGCCGTGGGCTGGCCAGCTGAAGTGCCTGATTCCGTTTCGCTGCACGGCCTGCTGCTGCCCATCCGCAAAGCCTTCGTTCAATACGCAAACATTCGCCCCCACCGCCTGCTGCCGGGTGTCGAGGGGCCGCTGAAGAAAGACGGTTTCGATATTCTCTGCATTCGCGAAAACACAGAAGGGGAATATTCTGGCGCGGGTGGCCGGGTTCATGTAGGCACGCCGGATGAAGTGGCGGTCGAAACCTCGATCTTCACCCGCACGGGCGTCGAGCGTATTCTTCGCTTCGGTTTTGAGCAGGCACGTTCTCGCCGCAAGAAACTGGCATCGGTTACTAAATCGAATGCCCAGAAATATTCCATGGTGTTCTGGGATGAGATGACGGCACAAATCGCGTCTGAATATCCCGATGTCGAGGTGACGAATTATCATATCGATGCCATGGCGGCGCGCATGGTTATGGCACCGGAATCGCTTGACGTCGTAGTGGCTTCCAATCTGTTCGGAGATATTCTGACTGATCTGGGTGCCGCCATTCAGGGTGGGCTTGGCTTTGCGGCCTCGGCAAACATCAACCCGGATCGTTCAGCACCATCCATGTTTGAGCCCGTCCATGGCTCGGCCCCCGATATCGCGCATCTCGGCATTGCCAATCCCATCGCAGCCATCTGGTCCGGTGCGATGATGCTGAATCATCTGGGCGAAAAACAGGCCGCCGCAGATATCATCACGGCCATCGAAGCGGCAACGGCAACGGGGATCGGCACCGTGCCCGGCAAGGACAAGACTGAAACGATTACGGCAGCCGTGCTGGCAGCGCTGCAACAATAAGCACCTGCGGAGGATAGCTCCTCCTCAGCGCACGCCAATACCAGCCGTCAGGCCACCATCGATGCGATGATCGGTGCCGGTGATGAAGGCCGCCTTGTCGGAGGCGAGGAATGCCACGAGAACGGCGACCTCTTCCGGCTCTCCAATGCGCCCGAGTGGATGGGCCGCGCCGAAGCGTTGGAATACCGCATCGATATCCGCATCCGGCCCCTCGAATGTTCGTGCAGCCAATTCGAGGATGGGGGTGCGGACAGAACCCGGACTGACTGAGACGACGCGGATTTGATCCGCCGCAAAATCGAGCGCCATGGCGCGGGTCATGGAATGGATCGCGCCTTTCGACGCAACATAGGCCGAAACGCCACTCTGGCAGGCGTGCCCCTGAACACTGGAAATATTGACAATCACGCCTTTTCCGCGCTTCCGCATTTCTGGAACGCCGAACTGCGCCGTCAGATGGATCGAGCCGACATTGACGGCCATGCAGCGCATGAACGTATCGAACGGGGTCTCGGTCGCGTCGCCATAGGGGTGCACAGCCGCAGAATTGACGATGACGTCAATGCCGCCGCCGAGTGCGGCGGCCTTTTCAAGCGCAACGCGGACGGCCTGTGGATCGGAAACATCGGTTTCCAGCACCAGAACATCAAGATCTTCAGCTTTTGCAAGGCTGGCCAGCTCTTTGTTGGCCGCGACATCAATGCCAAGGGCTACGACACGCGCACCGCTGCGCGCCAAATTGAGCGTCACGGCGCGGCCAATGCCCGTGGTGCCGGTTACGACAGCAATCTTGTCAGCGAATTCACCCACGATATCGGTCCCTTATTTGCTCTTGGAATCCCGCGAAACGGTCGCATTTGGAATAAACACCAGACCTGCGCTCAAATGCCGGTCCATATGATAGGAAAAAGCGATCTTGTCCTTGCTGCGCAGGGCTTCGATGATCGACTGATGTTCACCGAAGACGCCTTTCAAGGTGGAGCGTTTCGACTTGCCAGCCATCATCAGCCGCTGGATCACCGGCTTCAACATGCCATAGGTTTCCGTCAGCGTCCGGTTTCCAGCCGCAGTCACCAGAAGCATATGGAACTTGAAGTCGAGTTCGGAGGCTTCTTCGGCACTGCCAGCCGTCAGGATCGCAGCATTCACAGCCTCAATCTCCTCAAGCTTTTCGGGCGTCAGGTGTTCGTACAGCAGATCGAAGAGGTTCATTTCCGTCAGGCGGCGATAGCCCTGAATGTCCTGAAACGCATCCGCCGATACATCCATTGCAAAAGCGAAGAGATCACGCATGGCGTTGTGATGCTGGTCTGTCAGCACAGCGCCGAGCTTCTGGCGAGATTCGGCAATGCCATAGGCTTTCAGCGTGCGAAACGCTTCGCGAACAGTGTTGCGACTGGACGCAAACATTTCCGCAAGCTCCACCTCGCTGGGCAAAACATCGCCAACACCAAGGCCGCGTTCGCGTATCAAGGCTCTGATCTGACCGACGACTTCATCGACAGCTGACGGCTTGCTGTCCTGATCAGGCACTTTCAACGGGAACCTCCTCTATCACTCAGCTAGCCATAATATGTTGGCCTTATTATTGCAAATTCATTTTTCTCTTGCCAATTTTCTCCCACAATGCCTTTATTGTCCAACATTAAGGAATGGAGACGTCAATGTTGGAGAGTTGGCGGTGGTTCGGGAACAATGATCCGGTCACCTTGTCACATGCCCGCCAGGCAGGTGCTCGCGGTGTCGTCACGGCGCTGCATCATATCTATGATGGGCGCACGTGGAGTGTGGATGACATACTTGCCCACAAGGCGATGATAGAGCGCGCAGGCATGGTGTGGTCTGTTTGCGAGTCCATTCCTGTCAACTCGGCAATCAAGCTGCGCAATGCGAAATGGCGCCAATATGTCGATAGCTGGAAGGACAGTCTGGCCAATCTCGGGCGCTCTGGAGTTCCCGTTGTCTGCTACAATTTCATGCCGGTGGTTGATTGGACGCGCACGAACCTGCGCTACCCCACAGAAGCAGGCGGTCTGGCGCTTCGGTTCGATATGGCTGATTTTGCCGCCTATGACCTGTTCGTGCTGAAACGTCGTGCCGCTGAGGAAAGCTACGCGCCTGAGCTGATCGAGGTAGCGCGCCAGCGCTTCGAGGCGATGACCGAGGACGAGCTTCTAACCATGGAGACCAACATCATTGCCGGTCTTCCCGGAAAGGAAGATACCCACACGCGCGAAACAATTCGCGAGCAGATCGCCAGTTTCGATGAGATATCGTCCGACGACATGCGCGCCAATCTGGTCGAGTTCCTCAAGGAAATTGTGCCGGTGGCGGTGGAATACGGTGTTCGCCTCGGCATCCACCCCGATGATCCGCCTTTTTCGCTGTTTGGTCTGCCGCGCGTCGTTTCGCAAGCGCAGGATATCGAAACGATCCTCGGTTCCGTCGATCATCAGGCGAACGGCATTACGCTTTGCGCCGGTTCCTATGGCTCTCGCGTGGGCAACGATCTGACGGAGATGGCGAAGCGCTTTGCAAGCCGGGTTCACTTCGCTCACCTTCGCAATGTGAAGAAAGAGGCTGACGGCTCCTTCATCGAATCCGACCATCTGGATGGCGACGTGAACATGGTGTCGCTGATCTCGGTGCTGCGCGGGGAAGAAAAGCGCCGCGACGCCGAAGGGCGGGCTGACAGCGTCATTCCGTTTCGACCGGATCATGGGCATCTGCTGATCGATGACCAGAATAAAACCGTCAACCCGGGCTATTCCTGCATTGGCAGGCTGAAAGGGCTGGCGGAACTTCGCGGTGTCATCGCCGCAGTCGACCAGCTCGAGCATGGCATCGGCGCGTGACGCAGCTTAGCTGAACGTCCGATATCCTGCCCATCCCACATCTCGTGTTGATGGGTCAGCGGTTCAATTCTGACGATTGGGGTGTAGGAGACCCAACCGTCAGTCCGACAGAAACTCAAAGGGAGGAGATACTATGAAGACCTTTATTACCATGACGGCTCTGGGCCTGATGGCCGGGACGAGCTTTGTCAACGCAGCAGACAAGCCGGTTGTCGCCAGCATCGTTTTCCAGGGTGACCAGTTCATGAAGTCGCTTCAGGCCGGCATGCGCAGCGCAGCCGAAAAGGCCGGAGCCGAAATACTCGAAACAAACATCGATGGCGACCAAGCCAAGGAATCGCAGGCAATCGACACCTACATCGCCCGCAAGGTGAACGCGATCGTCATTGCACCCGTTTCCGCCAAGAACTCGGCTGCCGCTCTCAAGCGTGCACGTGATGCTGGCATCACCGTTGTTGCCGTGAATGGTGGCCTGACCGACGACACGATTGCCCAGGCAACCTTCTCAACATCCAACAAGGATCTCGGCATGTCGACAGGCAAGGCTGCCGGTGCCTTCATCAAGACGACACTCGCGGGCAAAGCCAACGTTGCCATACTCGGCTTCAAGTCGCTGTTGCCTGAACAGAGCGGCGACCGGACAGGTGGATTCAAGACCGCCGCTGAAGCCGGCAACCAGGTCAAGATCGTGACTGAGCAGGACGCCTGGCTACCGGAAAAAGCCGTGTCGGTCGCAACCGACATTCTCACCGCCAATCCTGACGTCAACGTTATCTATGCAGCCAACGAAGGCGGCACCGTTGGCGCCATGCAGGCTGTGCGCAATGCTGGCAAAGCAGGATCGGTCTATGTGTTCGGCATCGACGGCTCAGAACAACTCGCCAAGGGTTTGATGGCGAAAGACAATGTTCTACAGGCCGTTACCGCCCAGTCGCCGTTTGATATGGGTGCTGCGGGCGTGAATGCTGCGCTTTCTATCCTCAAGGGTGAAAAGGTTGAGAAACAGACGACGGTTCCGGCCATTCTTCTGTCTCGTGCCGAGCCTGAGGGCATCAAGACCTTCGTCGAGTCCTTGAAGAAGTAGGTCTCCAAAACCCAAGCGTCTGGCGGCGCGGCGCAATCGGCGTCCGCTGCCAGATGTTACTGACTTGATGGGAGCAGGCATGTCGGCGGTTCTTCAACTGCGCGGGCTTACGAAGCGTTACGGCGCCGTGACCGCGCTGAGCGACTTCACCCACAATTTTTCACGCGGGCAGGTTCACGCTCTTCTGGGTAAAAACGGCTCAGGCAAGAGCACGTTCATCAAGATCATGTCTGGCGCGACGGAACCGAGCTCAGGCGAGGTGATCGTCAATGGCAAGCCCTGTCAATTTGCCCGTCCAGCCGAAGCGCTGGAAGCCGGTATCGTTACCGTCTATCAGGAACTCAGCCTTGTTCCGCACTTAAGCGTTGCCGAAAACATCTTCATCGGTCGCCTGCCCAAGATTGCTGGCACGCCGATCATCGACTGGAAGGCGCTGCGCCGCAAAGCGCGTACGCTGCTCGATGATATGGGCGCCGGAGATATCGATCCGGATGCGGCAGCCGGGTCCCTTTCGATTGGCCGCCAGCAGGTTATCGAGATTGCCAAGGCGATGTCGTTCAACCCATCGATCCTGCAGCTTGATGAGCCCACTTCTGCGCTGGCGCAGGCCGAAGTGAAGCAACTTTTCACGCTGATCAAGCGGCTGCGCGATCGCGGTGTGACCATCATTTATATTTCGCACAGGCTGGCCGAACTCACCGAGATTGCTGATACGGTGACCGCTCTTCGCGATGGCGTCCTCACCGGCTCCCGGCCCATTGCGGAGGCGACGCCGGATGTGATCCTCGAATTGATGTTCGGCGAAATCCAGCCGGTTAACAGACCGCTGCACAAAAAGGACAGGGGGCGGCCCGTTCTGCAGGTGCGCAACCTGTCGCTTGCACCAAAACTGGCTGATGTCTCCTTCGATCTCCACCCCGGCGAAGTGCTTGGCATTGCGGGCATGCTTGGCTCTGGGCGCACCGAGTTGCTGCGCGCCATCTATGGCGCAGGTCCGATGGACGGCGGCGAAGTCATCGTCGATGGCAAGACCATCAAAGATGTATCCATCGCGACGATGAAAGCGCTGGGGTTGGGCTACACATCGGAAGACCGCAAGCACGGCGGACTGGCGCAAATCCTGTCGAGCCACGCCAACCTGTGTCTGGCGGCGATGCATTCGATCAGCAAGATGGGCTTTGTGACCGCAGCGCGCGAAAAACCCTTCGTTGATCGCCAGATCAGAGACCTGCTGATCAAGGTTGGCAACCCGTCGCTTCCCGTTTCGAGCCTGTCAGGCGGCAATCAGCAGAAGATCGTCGTTGGCAACTGGATGAACAATGATCCACGCATCCTGCTTTTTGACGAACCCGGGCGCGGCGTCGATGTTCTGGCCAAGCAGCAAATCTATCAGATCATCTGGGAACAGGCGACGCGTGGCCTTTCCAGCATCGTCGTTTCAACAGAACTCGAAGATCTGGTGAAATGCTGTGACCGCATTTTGATTTTGCGCGACGGCGTGATTGCAGACGAATTCATCAACGATCAGCTCGACCCGAAGGCGCTCTATGCAAGCTGCATGGTGCGTCAGGCCACAAGCTGACAAAGAGGATACCAACGATGACAACCTCCGACGGGACAGTCGGCGCATTCGTGCGGCGCAACTCGATGCTTCTCATCCTCATCGCCCTGTATATTCTGGTCGCGGTCACTGCTCGCGGCTTCTTCACGCTCGATAACCAGTTGAATATTCTGCGAACTATCGCCGTGCCGGGCATGATCGCTTTCGGGATGACCCTGTTGATCATTGTTGGCGAAATCGACCTTTCCGTCGGGTCCATGGTGGCCGCTTCGGCCTGTATTCTGGCCTGGCTCGTCAATGCGATCTCTGGCGGAGACTTCGAACCAAGCGTTTTTGTGGTCATCGTCGCCATGACCCTCACTTTTGCCTTTGGTGCCGCAGTGGGTATCTTCAATGGCTGGCTGCGGAACCGATACATGGTACCGACCTTCATTTCCTCGCTAGCGATGATGGCGACGCTTGCGGGCCTTGCCAACATGATCACCGATGGTACGCCCATCGAATCCTTCCCGTCCTGGTATTATTTCATCGGCAGCGGTCGGATTTTTAACATTCCCATGCCCGTCTATCTGCTGCTGCTGTCCTTTGCCATCTCATATGTTCTGGCAAACTTCACCAGCTTCGGTCGAGCAGTCTATGCCATCGGCGGCAATGCGGAAGCGGCACGCCTGTCTGGCCTTGCCGTTAACCGGACGCGTATGACCTGCCTCGTTATCACGAGCCTCTTCGCCGTCATGGGTGGCATCGTTTATTCGTCGCTCCTCAACTCCGGCAACCCGACGATTGCCAAGGGCATGGAACTGGAAGTCATCTCGGCTGCGATCATTGGCGGCGTCAGCCTGTTTGGCGGCAAAGGGTCGATCTGGGGCGCTTTCGTTGGCGTCCTCTTTCTCGGTGTTCTGCTGAACGCCATGACGCTTTGGGGCTTCAACCCCTATGCCCAACAGGTGGTTCGCGGAATACTGATCCTCGGTGCAGTCTTCATCAATCTGGTCATCGAGCGCCCTCACCTTGGCCATGCGTGACGTGACAGACCCGGACAACTCGTCCGTCCATATGGTTTGGGATTGCGGCGAAGCCTCGCTACAGAGCCTCGGCGGGATGCTTGGCCCGGTCACCTTCCGTCTGCCAGATGGAAGACCGGTCCAGCCGCTGCATGTCGCGCCTTGGGAAAACGAGGATCTGAGCGATCATCCACCCATCCTTCGCCGGCTGCGGGGCGAGTGGCCGTGTGTGCCGTTCGGCATGCCGCCCGAAGCTCCGCTTCCAGAGCGCTGGCAACTGGAGGCCGGATCGGCAAGCCACGCACCGGATGTTGCGGGCGCATATCCCCATGGTTTCGGTTCGAACCATTATTGGCGCTTGGCTTCTGACGGCGTTTCGCAAATGACAGCCGAAATCGAGTATCCGCCAGCCAGCGCCATCTCCCATATGCACCGCCGCATCACTGCAACACCCGGGAAAGCCGAACTGACATTCGAGCTCAGTATCAGCGCACGCCGCGATTGCCGTATGCCAATCGGCCTTCACCCGGTATTTGCCCTTTCCTCAGAGACGGGATCCATGCACCTTGACCCCGGCAATTATGCCGCCGTTCACAGTCATCCCCTGGAAGAATCTGCGGGTATCACGCCGTTTGAAAGTGGTTCTATATTCGCTGATCTTTCGAAGCTCCCGGCACGGGATGGCAGCTTTATCGATGCATGCAGGCTGCCCCTCGCGTCTCCTTCGGAAATCCTGTTGTTGCTGAGCGGCGCAAGTGGCAAGGCAGCATTGACGAATACCGCCGAAGGCTATGTTACGGAACTCGAATGGGATCAGCATGTGTTTCCCAACCTGATGCTCTGGATCTCCAATCGCGGCCGCACGCATGCGCCGTGGTCCGGGCGACATCTTGCGCTCGGCATGGAGCCCGTTCGCGCTGCTTTTGATCTTGGCGAGCAGGTTTCTGCGGCGAACAATCCGCTTCGGCAGGCCGGAATTGAAACGAGCTGGGCTTTTACTGCTGGCGAATGCCTGACGACGCGATACTCCATTCGTTGCATGCCGCGCCTTTGAGAACCGCAGATCGCCTTAAAGGCTGAATAACGGAAAAGGCGGGAAGGATATCTCCTCCCCGCCCTGTTATGTGTTCAATTGCTGCGCTTACTTGGAAGCAGAAACGATCTGGTTGACGAGCGCATCGCCATTTGCCGAAATGAAGCCATCCCAGACGGGGAGAACTGCGGCCTGGAAGGCTGCTGCATCGACATCGCGATTGACCTTCATACCTTCCTTCTCAAGCGCCGCGATCATGCCTTCTTCCTTGGCAATATTCATCTAGCGCTGCTTGGCCACGGCTTCTTTCGCCACCTCGGTGATGATCTTCTGCTCGTCGGCACTCATGCCCTTCAGGTTCTCGCTATTCATCACCATGGCAAGCGGCGAATAGGCGTGCTGCGTGAGCGACAGATATTTCTGCACCTCGTTGAACTTGAACGATACGACGATGCCGATAGGATGATCCTGCGCATCGACAACGCCCGTTTCAAGCGCGGTATACAGCTCGGCTACGGGGATCTGCTGCGGATTGGCATCCAGCAGCGCGAACATGTCGTTCAACGCGCGCGAATTGTTCACGCGCATCTGCAGGCCCTTCAGATCGTCCGGCTGGCGGATCGGGCCCTTATTGTTTGTGATGTTGCGATAGCCATTTTCCGGATAGCCGAGCACGGTCAGGCCATGCTTGGTAAACTGGCCGGAAATCCCCTGACCAATCTCGCCATCCAGCACCTTGTAGGCCACCTGGCGCGTCGGGAAAATGAAGGGCAGTTCGAACACGCCGGCCTGTGGCACCAGCCCTGTGAAATTGTTCAAGCCGGAAATCGTGATGTCGACAATGCCGGACCGCGCGCCATCAATCATCTGGGCATCGTTGCCCAGCTGACCCTGCGGGAAAATGGTGACCTTGATCGCACCCTTGGAGCGGGCCTCCACCTGCTCCTTGAAATAGATCGACATGGTCTGCTGGAGATCGCCCTCCGGTGCGGCATGGGCAAGCTTCAGCTGCGTCTCGGCAGAGGCTGACAGCGCGGTGCTAACGAGAAGCGCAGCGCACAGCCCGAAAGATTTGAAGAATGTCTGCATGTTGGTTCCTCCCAGGTTTGAAGTCGCATGCTTCACTTCAACGTGAACTGAAGCGGATAGGTTATGAGTTCGGGAAAGATCACGAACAGGGCCAGCAGCACGGTATAGGCAATCAGGAAGGGCGTGAGCCCCCGCATGGCAGCCGACATCGTGGTGCCGCCAACCCCGCATATCACGTTCAAGACAGTGCCGACCGGCGGCGTGATGAGCCCGATAGAGCAGTTGATGACGAACATCAGGCCGAAATAGACCGGATCGATACCGGCCATCTTGATGACCGGCATGAACAGCGGCACGAGGATCAGCACAGTCGGGCTGAGATCCATGGCCGTGCCCACGATGAAGACGATGATCATGATAATCGCCATCAATGTGCGGGGGCTGTCGAGGAAGGGTTCCAGCAGCCCGGCGAGCTGTTGCGGCAATTGCGCGACCGTGATCAGCCAGGAGACGACCATCGCAGCCCCTACCAAGAACATCACCATGGCCGTCGTGCCAACTGCAGCGACCAGCGTATGGTAGAGATCGATCCACTTCATCTCGCGATAAATGAACATCGACACGATGATGGCATAGACGGCTGCAACCACCGCCGCTTCCGTGGCAGTAAAGACACCGCTGCGAATGCCACCGATGATGATGACCGGCAAGAGCAGGGCCCAGAAACTCTCCTTGAGCGCTTTGCCCCGCGCAGGCCAGGAGGCCTTTTCCATCACAACGAGCTTGTCCTTGCGCACGATGAACCACCACACGACAACCAGCGTCAGACCCATCATCAGGCCGGGTACGATGCCACCGATCAACAGCTTGCCAATGGATATGTTGCCAGCGACGCCGATGAGGATAAGCGGCAGTGAGGGCGGAATGACAGGCGCAATAAGGCCGCCAGACGCAAGCAGGCCCAAACTGGTTTCCTGCGGGTAACCCGCCTTCTTCATCATCGGATAGAGGATGGAAACAAGTGCCGCCGCATCTGCCACCGCCGAACCCGACAGGCCAGCCAGCACGATGGAGGTGAAGATGGCAACATAGCCAAGCCCCCCCTTGCGATGGCCGACCAGTGTCATGGCGAGCCCGACAATACGGGCGGACAGGCCGCCCCGCGACATGACTTCGCCTGCGACAAGAAAGAAAGGAATGGCAAGTAGGGTGAAACTGTCGACACCATTGATGAGCGACTGCGCCAGGATGTCCACGCTGAACAGATTCATCTGAAGCATCATCGCCACAGCCGACAGAAGCAGCGCAAATGCGACCGGGATGCCGAGCAGAATGGCGACGATCAGAACCGTAATGAAAATGAAAAGCGTCATGCCACGTCTCCGTCATGGCGAGCCAAATGGCCGGAGGCCGGATTGACGAGACGCACGAGTGCAATCACCACCATTGCGACCCCGCAAACCACACCTGAAAGATAGAAGAGACCCAGCGGCAAACCGGTCAGGGGCGATATATTGACCCAATTGGATACCGTAACCCGCCACGAACCAATGACGAGCATCATGGAGGTGCCCAGCACCACCAACCAGCTCAGCCTGTTCAGCCAGGGCAGCCAGCGGGGAAAATACTTCTCGGCGACTTCCGGCATGCCCAGATGTTCGCCCCGCTTCAATGCAGACACGGCACCGATCATGACGATCCAGACAAATGCCAGCCGGGACAGCTCAACCGAGACCCGCAGGCCGGATGAAAAGCCATAACGCATGACCACATTGGTAAAGACCAGCGTGATCATTGATAGCATCAGGACTGCCATCAATATATCAATCCAGGTCCAGAGAAACGACAATAGCCGGCCCATGGCACTCCTCCCACATTTTTCCCAGCCGCGTCATCCTTGGACAGCAGCAGTGACTCCACTCACATGTCGGAAATTGTTATCGTTAACATTCCACAGCGTCAAGCGGTCTCCTGCGAGAAGTTGCGGTGAGTTGATGAGGTTCCCGCCTCGTACCTTAGGATTGTTTTGCTGCCGCCGTAAATTCAATGCAAGCAAGCAAATGTGGTGACGTAGAGGATTGCATCATCTGCTAAACATCTGATTTTACTATCAAAACAGACCACAGTTCAAATTATTTGAAAAGATTGAGTTTTTTACAAAAATGTCTACATCGCCCAGCCACTCGACCTTACTTGGGGTCAAGAAGCTGAGAGACAAAGTGCTGTTATCGGAGGATTTGCGAGGATGATGCTGCGTGACGGATTAGTCAGGTCCGGTCGACCTCGGGCGTGCTGACGAGCGTGGCGGCGGCGAAATTGGCCGCGAGAAGAGCGTCCTTAATGGCTTTACCGGATGCAAGTTCGGCCGCGAGCACACCGATGAACTCATCTCCTGCGCCATGCGTGCTTTCAACTTTCACCTTGACGGCGCCTATCGCGATTTCCTCTCCATCATGATGGGCGTAGGCAAGGCCGGAACCGCCAGCGGTGACGACCACCTCTGGAAACAGTTTCGCAAGTTTGCGGGCCGCTTCCAGCGCGCCATCGAGAGTTTCTACCACGGCAACGCCTGCAAGCATTTCCGCTTCGATGGCGTTAACGACGAGGATATCGATGAGAGGTTGAAGATCGTTGGAGAGCATTCTGGCTGGTGCGGCGTTGATGAGAACGCGGCCACCGGACTGCTTCACGACCTTTGCGCCAATAACGTTTGCGGCATCGGGTATCTCATTCTGGAGAACAAGCAGCGACGTTTTGGCGAGGAGATCAGAAGCCGCTACGACATCCTCTTCGCCGAGCGTGAGATTGCTGCCGGAGACGATAACGGCGCCGTAATCGCCTTCATCATCAAAGATGGCGACGCTCATGCCGGTGGATCGGGCTGCATCGCGCCGGACGAAAGTGTGGTCAACGCCCTTGCGTTCCAGATTGCCCAGCAAAAACCGCCCGAAATCATCGTCTGCGACGGCACCGATCATTGAAGTCGGCATGCCGGTGCGGGCCGCAGAGACTGCCTGATTTCCGCCTTTGCCGCCGCTTTTGGGATGCCAGGATGTGCCGGTGACCGTCTCGCCCTTGCGGGGGCGGGATGGGCCCATGACGGCGATATCGTAATGGAGACTGCCAAAGACGGTGACGTGGGCGGGGGATGTCATGAAAGTCTATCTTTCCGTTTGGATTTGACGGCGGCCATGGTGCGATCAAGATTGCGTTCCGCCGCTTCATAGTCGCGCTGCGCGACCGCCATGAAGACGGCGTCGAGAATATTCAGTTGAGCGATACGGGCAGCGGCATTTTCTCCCATCAAGGGTGAACCCTGCGCTGTGGAGCAAAGAACGACATCGGCAGCCTGCGCCAGAGCAGACGAGTTGTAATTGGTAACAGCAATCGTCTGCGCGCCGTTGCGCCTTGCAATCTGGAGCGCTTCGATGATGGCAGTGGTGTTGCCGGAGTGGGAAAAGCCGATGGCAATATCACCCTCCGTCAGAAGCGCTGCGGACATCAGCATCATGTGCACATCATCGAACACGGATGCGCGCACGCCGATGCGCAGAAACTTGTGGGACACATCGCGCGCGATCTGCGCCGATCCGCCGACGCCGTAGAAATCCCGATGCTTTGCGCTGTGAATGAGGTCGGCTGCCTTGTCGAATGCTTCCATATCCAGAATAGAAAGCGTTTCCTCCAAGGCATTGATAGACGTGCGAAAAACCTTCTGGACGATCTCTAGCGACGTATCGTTGACGGACAGGTCCTGGTGCATTTCCGCAGTCGGCTGACGATTATACTGGCAGACGGCTGTGCGAAAATCTCGGTAGCCTGAAAAGCCGAGCTTTTTGGTGATCTTGACCACCATGGCTTCCGAGACGCCAGCGTCATCCGCGATCTGTTTCAGCGATGTCTCATCGCTGAAATCGCGCATGGCAAACACGGTATCCACGACCTTCGCTTCGAGGGGCGTCAGCAAGGGCATCATCATGCGAATGCGCGGGCCAACTGCCTTTGTGTCGAAGCTTTCGGAATTCATTCTCTTCCCCTTGTCGCACGATCAATCATCATGGCGATAAGGATTATAAGGCCAGTGGCGAGCAGTTGATAGAAGGCCTGAACATTCATCAACGTCAAACCATTGCGCATGGCACCCAGAATGATGGCACCGAGGATCGTACCGAGAATGCTGCCCTTGCCGCCCATCAAAGACGCGCCGCCGATGGCCGCTGCTGCGATGGCATCCAGCTCCCACAGGTTGCCGAGGATGGGTTCTGCGGCACCGAGGCGACCGATGAGGATGAGCGAGGCAAGAGCGGCCAGACCGCCCGAAATAACATAGGCGGTGATCTTGGTGCGTGCTATCGGAACGCCTGCAACATAGGCAGCTTCCTCATTGCCACCAACAGCCATCAGATATTCGCCAATCGGTGTCTTCTTGAGCAAAATCCAGGCGGCGATGGCAACGACGGCGACAATGAGAACAGGCGTCGGAATGCCAAACAGATTGCCGTTGAAGAGCGACCGGAACCCCGTGGGAATACCGAGAACCGGGTTACCGCCCGTATAGATCAGCGCGATGGCGCGGTAGGTGCTGAGCGTTCCGAGCGTGACGATGAAGGGTTGAAGGCCGACATAGGCAACGAGACCGCCATTGATAAATCCGCAGAGAACGCCGACACCCAGACCTGCGAGAATGGCGAGCGGGATCGGCGTGCCAGCCACGAGCAGGCTGGCCGTGACAACGGCGGAGATTGCAGCCGTCGGGCCGACCGACAGATCGATGCCGCCTGATATGATGACCAGCGTCATGCCAAGCGCCAGACACGCATTGATGCTGGATTGCTGGAGGATGTTGACGAGGTTTCGCTCTGACAGGAAGCCCGGAACAAGAGCGGCAAACACCGCCATGATGACGATAAGGCCGATCAGCGTTCCGGCATCGCGCAGCGAAAACGAGAAACGGCGGAAGGCCGGGGCGGAGTTGGCGGGTGCGTTGGAAGTGCTGGTCATGGGTTGTCCTGTCAGTTTACACGGGTCGCGCAATGCGCGCGTCATCCGCGTCGGCATTCGCCCCTGGAATGGCATGCGCGACAATCGCGCTCTCGCTCAGTTGTTCGCGTTCAAGGTTGGCGGCAATCCGCCCTTCGCGCATGACCAGCACGCGATCTGAAAGGCGTATGACCTCCGGAAGTTCGGAAGAGACGACGATGATCGAATGGCCCTCGCGGGCGAGGTCTTCAATGAGGTGATAAATTTCAGACTTGGCACCGACATCAATCCCGCGTGTGGGCTCATCAAACAGCAGAATTTGTGACTTGGCCGCCAGCCAGCGCGCGATGATGGCCTTCTGCTGGTTGCCGCCGCTGAAGAGGCGGATCGGGCGATCCAGCTGGAATGGGCGAAGATTGACGCGCTTCAACAGGTCCTTCGCCGTGGCACGCAGCCTGGAATTGCTGATCATTCCGCCAGACGAAAAGCTGCCGAGAGACGCCAGCGCCATATTGGTGGCAACGGGGCGAAGGGGTATGATGCCCTCACGCTTTCGCTCTTCCGGCACAAGCCCAATGCCGGCGGCAATGGCATCACGCGGATTGGCGAAGCTTTGCTCCTTGCCGTCAATGCTGATCGTGCCTGCACTTAAGCGGTCGGCTCCCGCCAGCAGGCGCAACAGTTCCGTGCGACCGGAGCCGACAAGCCCGGCAATGCCGAGAACTTCACCCTTGTGCAAGGTGAAGGACACATCGCGAATTCTGGTGGCCGAGGAAAGGTTTCTGGCTTCAAGTTTGACGGTGCCAGTGACGAAGGAGTTATGCTCTTCCTGCATCAATTCCCGACCGACCATCTTGGCGATCACGTCCTTTTCCGAGACCTTGGCAAGATCGACGATATCAACCAGCTTGCCATCGCGCATGATGCTGGAACGTTGGCAGATGCGGAACACCTCATCCATCTTGTGCGAAACATAGATGATGGAAACGCCGCTTTGCGACAGGCTGGCGATGACCTCTGCCAGACGATCAAACTCGCTGGGCGTCAGGCTCGATGTCGGCTCGTCCATGGCGATGACCTTCGCCTTATCGAGAAGCGCGCGACCGATTTCCACGATCTGACGCTGCGCGACTTTCAGCGACGATATCGGCGCGGAAGGGTCAATGGTTTTGTCAATCATCGAGAGGGCCTCGGCTGCGCGGGCTTCCTGTTCACGACGGGAAACGAACATGCCGCCCATATGGGTCAGCGAATGGCCGAGAAACATATTCTGGGCGACGCTCAAATGCGGCACCTGCTGAAGCTCCTGATGGATCATCGCGATACCGGCAGCGCGTGCATCCATCGGCTTCTTGAAGGCAACCGCCTCACCATCCACAAAGACGGTGCCGGATGTGGGGCGAAATACGCCAGACAGGATGCGCAACAGCGTGGATTTGCCTGCACCGTTTTCGCCGAGAAGTCCGTGGATCTCGCCGGGGGCAACGTCAAAGGAGACATCCGTCAGCGCGTTGACGCCGGGAAAACTCTTGGAAATCGTCTCGAATCTCAGTCGTGGCATCATCGTTCCACCTCTCAGGCTGGCGGGGAGGACGGCGAACCGGCCTCCCCTGAGCACGCATTACTTGGCAGTCTTGGCATCTTCCATCAGCACGGCGCGCACATCGACGCCCTCGCCCTGATAGCGGCTGAGATTATCTGCGGTGATGAGCGCCTGTGGTGTGGCAACAACGCGTGGCAGCTTTTGACCGGCAACGAGACGCAACGCAGTTTCGAGTGCGACTTCGCCTGTCAGAACAGGAAAGCTATCCACGGTGCCGGTGAGTTCGCCTGCCTTGATCGAGGCATAGGCATCGGAGATACCATCGGTGCCGAAAACCGCGACCTTGCCTGCAAGTCCGGCTGCCTTGACGGCTTCGACGATGCCAAGCGCCATGCCGTCATTATTGGCGTAGAAGCCAATCAGATCAGGGTGCTGGTTCAAAATGTTGGTCGCAGCATCATACGATGTCTGACGATCCCAGTTGCCGGGAACGCTGGCCACGACCTGAAACTTGCCGCCTTCGCTGATGGCAGACTTGAAGCCATCGGTGCGCTGCACGGCGGCGTAGACACCAGCCTGGCCTTCAACGATGGCCACTTTGCCGCCTTCTGGACGGTTCTGGATGAACCACTTGGCGACACGTACGCCATTGTCTCGCTGCACGTTACCGACATAATGCTCGGCTTGGGGAATGACGGCGTCATTGACGTTGACCACGGGAATCTTGGCAGCCTTCGCCTGTTCGATGACCGGCTGGAGGTTCGCATCCGTCTGCGGTGATACAAGCAGCACGTTATAGCCCTGTGTGATCATACCTTCGGCAATCGTCAACTGACCCAGTTGGTCGCCCTCGCTCTGGGCGGCCTGATAGGCAACGGGAACGCTGACCTTCTTGCCGAATGCTTCATATCCGAGACCCAGCGAGCGCCAGTATTCATTGGTGAGCGTCTTGGAAACCGCACCGGCCTTGGTGCCCTCGGGCAGCTTGGGGAATGGGCCAAGCTTGGCTTCAAGCTGCGACCAGTCCATGCGATCCTTTTCCGTATCGGAATTGAGCGGCGCAAGCTCCTGCGCAAAAGCGGCGCTGAACAGGAAGCTGGCGGCAAGGCCGGCAGCCATTGTCGTTTTCAAAAAGGTCTTCATCGGTTTCCTCCCGGATGGTGTGATTTTCGGCAAGCCTTCGGCCTGCCTTTGGTGAAAGGTTCAAATTTGGGGAATGTCAGCGGTATTGGTTCAGCCGAGCATGAGCTCCTGAATGACCGCCTGTGCTGAGACGGCGTCCTGACGCTCTACCGCACCGGACAGGCGATTATCCTGCTCGATACGATCAACGATTTTCAGCATCCGCTTCACGGTCTGTATGTTCACTTCGCATTCGTGAACTGGGTCGAGGCCCGTCATGTCAGGGAAAGTGTCGAAATAGATTGCGCCATCATAGCCGTCCTTGCGGATTTGCCGCAGCAGCTCGATCGTCTGCTGAGTATGAACAGCGCCAACCATCAGGCCATCGTCACGTTTAGCGTAACCATCATTCAGGTGCACACCGAGAACACGGCTGTAGCGGGCAATCAGGGCGGCGGCGAAAGCAGGCTGCTCGTCGGCATAGAGAACATGGGCGAAGTCCAGCGTCACGCCCAGATTGGGCATGTCCACATCCTTGATGGCCAGAAGCGTTGTCGCACAATCGGGCATCAAGCTGTAGGAACGCGGCTCGTTGGGCTTGTATTCAATGCTGACCAAGCAATCCCGGTCATGCTCGCATACTTCACGAATTCCATCGATCTCGTGTTGCCAAAGTGTATGGTAATCGGCCTGGAAGGCATAATCGAAACCATCCTGACCCAGCCACAAGGTCATCAGATTGCTGCCAGCGGCGCGGGCGGCGTCGATGCCCTTCTTCGTCAGATCGATTGCTTCACGTCGCACGGCAGCGTCGGGATTGGTGAAAGCGCCAATCTTGAAAGCGGGATTGGTGTAATAGCGCATGGCAAAACCGTTGATCGACAGGCCGAGATCACCAATCTGACGCGCAAGAAGTGCCGGATCATCCGCCACATGGTCAGGATAGTTGAGGTCGAGATCCGTCAGACCCTCAACCTTCGCAGCGCGTTTTGCCATCTGCAACATGGTCGGCTTGCCGGAAAGATCTGGCCACTCGGCAGCAGGCTTGGAGGCAAAGGAATTCAGTCGGGTGGCGAATTTCAATGGGGTCACGGTCTTGCTCACTTCGATCGTTGTTGATGTAACTTCACAAATTAAAATGTTTTTGTAAAGCTCAATGTGACGCGCATCGCATTAATTTGGCTTGAAGATGCTTTTTTTTTCGAAAGCGTCGCGTAATATTCAGACGCGCGAAAGCGTGCCGCCGGGTGTGCGGCAACAACGCATGATCAGGCAAATACAATCTACTCAGTAGTAAGCCACCGTTTCTCGGTGACGTCAGCGCGCCATTGCGGCCTCGATTTCAGAAAGCGTCGGCATTGCAGGGGCCGTTCCGCGCCGTGTTACGGCAATACCGGCTGTTGCGCATCCGAACCGCACGGCCTCTAGCCGGTCTGTACCCCGCGAAAGCGCGGCAGCGAAACCGCCAACGAAGGCGTCTCCGGCTCCGGTCGTATCGATGGCAGGGCCGCATGAAATGGCTGGGACATGCACGGACTGTTCCGGAGAATGAAACAACACGCCACGCGCACCGAGCGTGATGATGGCCGCGCCGACGCCTCGGGACAAGAAAATGTCTCCCGCCCGTTTGGCATCATCAAGCGTATCGATTGGAAAACCGACGAGCGTTGCAGCTTCCGTTTCGTTGGGGACAATAAAATCGCACACGCGGTAGATCTCGTCTGGAAACGCTTCAGCCGGTGCCGGGTTGAAAATGGTTGTTACGCCCGCGGTACGGGCAATCTCCAGCGCAAGCTGCGCGGCACTGGCGGGTTGCTCCAACTGCGTGACGAAGACTGCCGACTGCGTGATCGTGTCCCGCGCCTCTTCGACGTCATGGACATCAATCAGGCCCGCCGCTCCCGGATAAACGATGATCGCGTTTTCACCCGTCTTGTCGTTGACGTAGATGAAGGCAGCACCGGTAGGCTGGTGGTCGAGAACAGTAATTTTTGTGCGGACGCCAGCCTTTTCATAGGTTTTTAGCGCGAGATCGCCAAAGGTATCATCACCGATCTTCGAGATGAACGTCACCTCGGCACCCGCCTGTGCTGCGGCCACCGCTTGATTGGAGCCCTTTCCGCCCGGACCGACAGAAAAGCCGCTGCCGGTGATGGTTTCGCCTATGGCTGGCATACGCGGCGCGAGATAGGCCGTATCAGCAACAAAAATGCCAAGGATGGAAACGCCAGACTTCATACCAGACCTCATTTTACGGCGCCTGCGGTGAGGCCCTTCACAATGTAACGCTCAAGGAAAACGCCAACAAGGATTAGCGGCATGATGGCCGCTGTGGCAATAGCTGCCATGGACCACCAGTTAATGCCCTGTGAACCCGTCTGGCTCGCAACCATGACCGGCAATGTTTTGGCATTCGAACTCGTCAGGAGTGCCGCGAAGAAATACTCATTCCAGCACAGGATGACGGACAGAATGAAGGCCGCGACCATGCCTGGAAGCGCAATGGGCAGGACTATGCGCATGAAGGCACCCCAGATGGAGCAGCCATCCACGAGCGCAGCCTGCTCAAGCTCCACCGGTATCGTGTCAAACTGGTCGCGCATGATCCAGATGACGATCGGCAGCACCATCAACGTGTAGACGAGGATCAATCCGACCAGCGTATCGAGCAGCATCAGGTGCTTGTAAAGAACCAGAAACGGCATGGCCAGAACGACCGGGGGCAGGATGAGCTGCGACAGGAAGAAGAAGGAAATGTCCTTGTTCTTCATCCAGAGGAACTTGTAAGAAAAACGGCTGAGGCCGTACGCTGCCAGTGAGCCGATGACCACTGCAAGGAACGACGCCCCGGCGGAAGCGACAATGCTGTTGTAAAAGCGGCGGATAAATTCATCCCGAACAGTGGATTGGGCAAAAATCGTATCCGGTGAAAGCCCTAGGGAGCGCCAGCCTTTCCAGTCCGGTGTAAAATCCACGAAGGGAATGAGATGCCCCTGCGTCACATTCACAGCCGTCTTGAAGGACGTCGTGATCGTCCAGTAGATCGGAAACAGCGAGACGAACGCCCAGAACACCAGCGCCGCATAGATCAACAGACTGCTGGTCAAAAACTGCGGACGGCGCGACCAGAGGCTTGGGCGTGTCGTGGATGGTTCAACATGTGTTGCCATAAGCTTCAGCCTCAATTGTCGCGTTGCATCCACCGGCTCGCCCCTTTGAGGATGAGCGAAACGAAAATGATGATGATGACGAGATAGAATTCCGCAAGCATCGTGCCATAGCCAACATTCGAGCGGTCTCTATATTCGCGGAAGATAAAGCTCGACACGGTATCCGTCGCCCCACCTGGCCCACCAGCAGTAACGTTGATGACGATATCGGCAAGCTTGAGCTGGAAGATGATGCGCAGAATGATGACGGTGATGCTGACCGGCAGCATGAGCGGAAAGGTAATTTCCTTGAAACTCTGCCAGCCGGACGCGCCGTCTACCTTCGCGGCTTCCTTGATTTCAGATGGCAGCGCCTGAAGGCCAGCAAGCAGCAGGATCATCATGAAGGGAATGGACACCCAGGCATCCATGGCCATGATCGAAGAACGCGCGAGCCACGGCGTGGAGAAAAAAGCCGGATTATCCCAGCCCAGATGGCGCGCAAGCGTGGCGGCTGGGCCAAACCGGTATTCCATCAACGACTTGCCGATCATCCAGCTGACAGCAACGGGGCTCAGCATCAGCGGCAGCAGGAAAGCGACGCGGAAGAATTTGCGCGCCTTGATTTCAGCGTTAAGCAGCAGCGCCAAACCAAACGCGATGGCATATTGCACCAGAACCGACAGAACATAGAAGACCATGTTCAGCATGGCATTCCAGAAATACCGGTCTGCAAACAGGGTGCGCAGATTGTCGAGACCATTAAAACGGCGACCGGCAGCGGCACTGAGGTTCCAGTCCGTAAAGGCGATGTAAAGGCCGAACACAGTCGGAAACACGACCATGGCGACGGTGAACAGGACCGCCGGAAGCACGAAGGCGGCCCGCTGGCCCGCCTCGCCGCGGATCAATATCTGTGCGGCGCAAAGCGATGTTGCCCAAATTATGTAAGCATAGAGCAGCGGCTGCCAGCTCACAAAACCGAACGCGGTCCAGCCTGCAGCATCGGATATCTGCAGCGCGAGCACGGTGAACAGGAGGATAGTAGCAGCCACCAGCAAGAGCTTGCCGCGTTTGGCAGCACTTGCCTGAACAGGCGCCTGCCCCACGGGCTGTAAAGCTGGCGTTATCGTATGCGACATGGGCAAACCTCAAGGCTGGAAAGCCGTCTTCAATCGGTCTTTGCTCAGGCGGCACGTGATTGTGCCGCCTGAGACAATGGTTTCAGGAATCACACGCCGAGAGACGCCTTATAAAGAGCGATCTGCTTTTCTCGGCCCAACTGGTCGGTGATTTTTTCCCAGGCAGCGGCGATGGCATCTGCGCCTGCCTGTGCGGTGGCCTGTCCGGCAAACACCTTGGCAAGTTCATCCTCCGCCACGCTGTAATACTGGAAAATGCCCGGTATGCGTGGCTCGATGGCGGCGTTGGGATGGTTGTAGGAATTGGACTGTGACGCGAGATAGCTCGAGATGAACGCCTCGTCGTAGCCCGCGGCAACCCATTCCTTGATGTTGAACTGACTCTTGCGATAACACTGGAAACCGGATGGATAGGCCGCCGTCCACAGCGCGATATCCTTACCGCCAAGATGCGCCGCCGCACTCCAGGCCGCCTTTTTCTTTTTCTCGTCGCTATCGACCCGGGCCATGACATAGACGCCCCAGCCGAGATAGGCCATGTTCGGCGCATAGTTGGGGCCGCTGGCCAGCGTGTCCCATTTGCCTGTCTTGGCATTATAGACATCATCAGAACCCGGCAGGATATCGAAGCCGATGGTCTCGCCGATAACGGATGTATCGCTGGTACGTGCAGCCGCACCGACGTCACCCCACCAAGAAACCATGGAACCGGTGCCAGCCAGAAACTGCTGGAATGCCGCCGTGCCTGGATCGGCATTGAGCTGATCGCCCGCTTCCGATGGCAATGCGTCGATCACGTCCTGAATGGCGCGCACCCAGGCAGGATTGTTGATGCGTGGCTTCATCGTATCGGTGTCGAACAACCAGGCCTTGTCATCCGGGTGCTTGGCATAAGCCGTTGCGCGGCTGCCGAGGAAGTAGAAGCCAAAACCGCCCCATGCCTTTGGCGAATCGAGATAGCCAATGGCATCGGTTCCGCCAATCTTCTTGCCCTTAAGGAACTTGGTAACCTCCTGGACCTTCTGCCATGTCTTCGGCACGCCCCACTCGCCCTTGTGGCCCTCGTCTTTCCAGGCCTTTGCCAAATCTGGGTCGGTGAAATAATCGGTGCGATAGTTGAAGTTGTGGCAATCGCCATCGACAGAAACGCGGTAGGTCTTGCCATCCCAGGTTCCGACGGGCGCCTTCAGGTAATCGACGTAATCATCCATGTCGATCTGGGTTTTGACCCAGTCCGGCATTTCAGAAGCCAGCCCCCTGCCACAGACATCGCCTTCGAACGGCGCGCCCATTTCAAGAAGGTCGAAATCGACAGTGCCGGTGGCAATGGCCTGCTGAAGACGTGGGTTATAATCGGCCTGCGCCAGATCGATCCATGTGATCTTGGCACCGGTGTAATCTTCCCAGGGCTTGAGAAAGCCACGGAACAGAACGTTGTGGAGGTTCTGGTTGTTCAGCCCCATGAAGGAAAGCTCGACACCGGCGAATTCGCCTTGCTTGACGGTTTTCTTGGTGGCTTCAAGGCACATCTCGCCGACTTTTTGCCAATCGGCATCGGTTGGGGAGCCCTTGCCGACACCCGGCACCTGCAAAATCTGGGTGCGCAAGGATGCGTCCTGCGCGTAAGCCGCACCGAACGGGCCGAGCATACTGCCCGCAGCCGCTACGGCACCAAGGCTTGCGCCTGTCTTCAACATGGCGCGGCGGCTCAGGCCGATCGCCATCATTCTCTCGAAATCGCTGACTTTCATGCGGTTATCCTCCCGTTGATTTGGCGTCGTCACCGTCTCCTCACGGTGGCGACCAGAAATTCTAGTCCAGCCTCAACCCGCTTTCTCCATCGAAGAGATGGACCAGCGCAACATTTGGCGTCATCGCAATCGTGCCGCCTGCGGGCTCATCCACCCGGTCGCGAAACACACCAATGATCTTCTGCTGGCCGATTTTGGCGAAGATCTGCGTCTCCGAGCCGGTTGATTCCACCACCGTAACCTGTGCCTCAACAACGCCACCCAGCGTGAAATGCTCAGGCCTGATACCGTAAAAGGCAGATTTGCCGTCGGCACCATCAGGCACACGCGAGAGCGGCAGGCGGATCCCGTCGTCCGTCTCGAAACAGGGTTCTGCGGCGCTGCGGATGTGGCCCTTGATGAGGTTCATGGACGGAGACCCGATGAACCCGGCAACGAAGGTGTTGGCGGGCTTATCATAGAGCGTCAGGGGTGAACCGATCTGCTCGACACGGCCATCACGCAGCACGACGATGCGGTCTGCCATGGTCATGGCTTCCACCTGGTCATGCGTCACGTAAATCATGGTCGTGGCTAAGCGCCGCTGCAACTCCTTGATCTCGGCGCGCATCTGCACGCGCAGCTTGGCATCGAGGTTGGACAGCGGCTCATCGAACAGGAACACCTTGGGATCGCGAACGATTGCCCGGCCCATGGCCACACGCTGGCGCTGACCACCGGAAAGCTGGCGGGGGTAGCGAGCGAGATAGGGTACAAGGTCGAGAATCTCGGCTGCTCTGCGGACGCGACCATCGATATCGGCTTTGGTCTCACCCCGCATCTTGAGTGCGAAACCCATATTCTCGGCCACGGTCTTGTGCGGATAAAGCGCGTAGCTTTGAAACACCATCGCGATGTCTCGGTCTTTGGGTGGCAGGTCGTTGACCACCTTGCCGTCGATCTGGATATCTCCGAACGTAATCGGCTCCAGCCCCGCGACCATGCGCAGAAGCGTCGATTTTCCGCAACCGGACGGCCCCACCAGAACGACGAACTCGCCGTCGGGTATTTCAACGGAAACGCCATGGATAACCGTCAGGCTACCATAGGCTTTTCCGACATTGACGATATTCATCGATGCCAAAAGCGTTTCTCCTCCCACGGTGTCGCGCACTCCTCGCGACATTGCGTCTTCCTCGTCCGCCGGCGGGTGCGGCTCCTCGCTGAACTGCCAAACGTATATCCTTGGAAGGACGTCATCCGTTCATGAGACTTCACATATATCTATACCGTTGTAAACTAGCGCGCCATTAAAGCCCCAGATATTTCTGAAAGCATCAATTTAGACCGGACAAACTGATGCGCATATCAGCAATGATTGATAAAACATGTGATTGGGGCGGCAGTTCGGGGCATTCTTCTTCTGAGCTGATTGTCAGCATTACAAAATCGCGCTAAATCGTGAAGAAGACGTTTGCCAATCCCGGGAGGAGAAAGCAGTGCTCAAAGGGATAGACCCTATTATCAACGCTGAGCTGATCCATGCCCTCATGCTGATGGGACATGGCGATCAGCTGGTTTTATGCGACATCAACCACCCGGCCCAGACCATAGCCCGGCAGACGACATTTGGCCGCCTGATCGATGTTTCCGGCTGCGGCCTCGAGCGCACTGCCGAAGCGATCTTAAAGCTTTTCCCGCTGGACACTTTCGTCGACGCACCAGTGAAGCGCATGCAGGTCGTTGGCGACCCAGAGGGCCAGGTTCCGATTTTTGCAGCCATACAGAATGTCGTTGATCGGGCTGAAAATCGGCCTGTTACGATTGAGCCATTGGAGCGTTTCGCATTTTACGAGGCGGCCAAGAAATCCTTCGCGATTGTGCGAACATCCGATCCCGGACCCTATGGCTGCTTCATTTTCAGCAAGGGGGTTATCTAAGCGACGTCAGGTCGAGGAGAGAAATATAGTCGCATCAAGCTGGCACGATGATATGCCAGCCGCAGGTGTATTTGCTTTGCTTTCAGACCAGCGCAGTTGTCTGCTTGCCCAACGTTGCAGTCCGTCATGGTCTCATCCGTGACGTATGCCCTATTTAAACGCAGCCGGAAGCCAGAGTGATAGGGCGGGAATATACGTCACCAGTAACAACACGACGATGCCCGCACCATAGAATGGCCAGATGGACCGCATTGCCTCCCAGACTGTAATCTTGCCGACAGCACATGCCACGAACTGCACACCACCGACCGGGGGCGTATTAAGGCCAAGGCCGTAGTTAAGGATCATGATCACGCCGAAATGGACCGGGTCGACACCATAGGCCGTGGCGATGGGGAGGAAAATCGGCGTCGTGATGATGATCGTCGGGCCCATGTCCATGAAGGTGCCCAGAACCAGCATGATGACATTGAGAAGCAACAGGATCACGATAGGGTTGTCAGAAAGCGTCTGCATCCAGATAACGAGCGTGGTTGGCACCCGCAAAAACGCCATCAGCCAGGAAAATGCCGCGGCACAGCCGATGATGAGCAGAACCATAGCAGTTGTGCGCACAGCGCCCATGGTGGCGTGAACGAAGTCCTTCCAGCTAAGCTGACGATAGATGAGAGTCGTGACAAGCAGGGCGTAGATGACCGCGACGCAGGAGCTTTCCGTCGCAGTGAATATTCCCGAACGCACGCCGCCAAAGATGATGGCGATGAGCAGCAGACCGGGAATGGCGGCAGCCAGAAGATGCAGCGCGACCATGAAGCCTGGAAAGGGCTCGGTTGGATAGCCCCGCTTGCTGGCGACAATATAGGCCGTGATCATCAGCACGCCTGCAAACAACAGACCGGGAATGACGCCTGCGGTAAACAGGTCGGCGATGGAAATCTTGCCACCCGCAGAAATCGAGTAGATGATCATATTGTGGGATGGCGGCAGCAGCAGTGCAATCAATGCTGCCATCGAGGTCACGTTGACGGCGTAATCGGCACCATAACCGCGCGCCTTCATCTGCGGAATCATCAAGCCACCGACCGCTGCGGCTTCAGCCACGGCAGATCCCGAAATGCCCCCGAACAATGTAGATGTGACAATGTTCACCTGGCCGAGCCCACCGCGCAGGTGCCCGACGAGCGATGCCGCAAAGGCCACGATGCGCCCGGCAATGCCACCGCGAACCATGAGGTCGCCCGAATAGATGAAGAAAGGGATGGCCAGCATGGAAAAGACACTCATGCCGGAATTCATCCGCTGGAAAACCACCAACGGCGGTAGGCCCATATATGCGACTGTCGCCAGGCTGGAAATGCCAAGGCAAAATGCGATTGGCGTGCCGATCAACATAAGCAGCGTAAAGCTGCCAAACAGGATCCAGAGTTCCATCGTGTTATTTCCCCTTCACGACGTTGGATGAGTTTTTGTGGGCAAGATCGGCCGCGTCTTTGCGAACATCTGCGATATTTTCGAGTTCGACTGCGATTTCCGTCGGCGCCATCTCATCAAGCGCTTCGTCGACCGGCAGGTTCAACGCCCGAGCGATGATGCGCTCCAAGGCGAAAATGCAGATCAATACCCCGCCGCCCACAAGGGGCGCATAATCCCACGCGCCTGAGATACCGAGCGCTGGCATGATGGTGTTCCAGGTCAACATAACCAGGCTGATGCCGTACCAGATCATACCAATCCCGAAGGCAAATATGACGACATCCGAAATCATCCGCAGCCATTTCTTTCCGGCCTTTGGCAGGACATATAAAAGGACGTCAAAGCCCATATGGTTGTTCTCACGCACACCCACGGCGGCACCGAGAAAGATGAACCAGCTCATCAGAATGACGGCACCCGGCTCGCTCCAGCTTGGGGAGTCGTTCAGGACGTATCGGCAAAAGACCTGCCACGCGACGATTGCAGTCATGAACACAAGGCCGATACCCGCGATGTAAAGAACCAGCGTGTTCAATCTTGTGAGAATTGGGAGGCTCGATTTGAGATGGGTAGACATGAGGATGCCTCCTGACCCTTCTGCTGCTGAGAAAGGGCCCGACTAAAATGTCTGGAATGATGGCGTTTGGGTTAGACAAACACCCTGCCTGCTGAACCAGGCAGGGTGTTGTTGCGGCTTACTTGGCCGCCTGCACGTCCGCGACGAGTTTCTTTAGTACGTCGCCTTTTACGTGCTTTTCGTAAACGGGTTTCATTGCATCGATGAAGCCCTGCTTTTCGACTTCATTGACAGCCACGCCCGCCTTTTCGATGGTCGCGCGCGACTGCGCAGTCTTCGCTGCCCACAGCTCACGCTGCTTGGCTACGCTGTCCTTCGCAGCCTGTTTGAAAATTGCCTGATCCTCTAGCGTAAGCTTGTCGAACGCCGCCTTATTCATGACGAAGACCTCTGGGAGGATCGTGTGCTGATCGAGCGAGTAGAACTTGGCAACTTCATAGTGCTTTGCGGTATCGTAACTTGGGAAGTTGTTTTCCGCGCCGTCGATAACACCAGTCTCGACAGACGAATAGACCTCACCATAGGGCATCGGCGTTGCGTTAGCGCCGAGAGCAGTGGCCATATCGACAAAAATGTCAGACTGAATGACCCGGAATTTCAGGCCCTTCATGTCTGCAACCGTTTTGATCGCCTTTTTGGAATTATAGAACGAGCGTGAGCCGGAGTCGTAGAATGCCAATGCCACCAAGCCAGCAGGCTCGAAAGCAGCCTTGATCTGGTCCCCGATAGGGCCGTCCATGACCTTGTGCATATGGTCTTCTGAACGGAAAATATAGGGCAGAGCCGGAATGATGGATTCTTTCACAGTTCCGTTGAACGGTGCCATCGAAACGCGATTGAGCTCGATAACGCCCGATCTGACCTGTTCGATTGTATCTTTCTCTTCGCCCAATTGTGCGGAATGGTAGATTTCAACTGAGTAGCGACCGCTAGTGCGTTCTTTTACCAGTTGGCTGAAGTATTTAACACCTTCTACGGTTGGATACCCGTCTGGGTGGGTGTCTGACGACTTCAGAACTGTTTGCGCCCACGCCGAGCTGAGTGCGAGTGTGGACACCAGCGCGGCGCCCGTGAGCAGTTTGGTGATATAAGACATTTCCCCTCCCATGGCGAAAACAGGTTCGCCGGTGCTGCGATTTCCCCATCGAAAAGCACCGGCGAAATCGCCGGCAAAGAGCTTCTATTTGGAGCAGTCAGCCAATCCTCCATCGGCTGGGAAATTTCATACTGTTGTTCAGATATCGTGTCAACATATCTCTAAGTATAAGATATATGATGACTAGGGGTTATTCATATGTCATCGAGGCGTCGGAGAATGGGGAGCTTGCCACTTCAAATTGTTGAAATGCGCGACAAATCTATCAAAGCTATGCATCTGTGGCTTCAGTTTTGCTTAGCGCGTCTCATTGGCATACGGTCTATGAGGTCGAACATTTCGACATCACTGACGACCTTCTCGCTACGAAGCTTGATGCCACCATCCATGCCGACGAGGACAACCTGAAACGCTTCACTTTTGATATCGGCATCCGTCCTCAAATCCACTGATTTCAGGGCGGGGGCGTTACCATAGACTGCGCGGGCCTCGCCTTCGGAAACCCTGATGACGACCATGTCTCTTTCCTCAAGCTCGGCCTTCTGCCGGTTGAGTATTTCAATCTGTTGGAGCAACGTTTGATCAGCTGCGCTGCCGAACACCAGAACCACGCGGTTCTTCCAGGCGAATTCCTTAAGGCTATCCATTGCGAACACCTGTGATGAGGAGAGTGCGATGAGAGACGCTACGAAAATTCGCTTCATGTGACGGGCCTCCCGTTGATCTCTTATTTATACGCGATGTTGGCCGAGCTCTGTCATCACGATAGTGTTTTAGAAACTTCTTGGAACCGAGTCCGGCCGGCACGACCAGCGCCGGTGAAGCCCATGAAGCTTGTTTGCGACCCAGAGGGTCGACTGCTTAACATCGCCAGCTGCAAGTCGATGCAGGACAACTCCGTGCTACGCTTGACGCACAAGATGCTTCCAGTTGTTGGAAAAACCCTTATATACAGCATTGATAGTTAATCGGTGTTGCCTGGGCGCATTTCATATGACGTTTTCTCTGCAAACATTTGGCCAATTGCAGCTCTTCGACTCGCAGGACGAAGCTGTTTCTTTCCCGGAGAAGGGTCTTTTGATCCTTGCCTATCTGCTGACGGCGCCAGAGGGTTCGGCTCATCGCACGACGATGGCCCAGTTTTTATGGGGCGATGAAAACAGGGAAGTTTCGCTCGTCAATCTGCGCTCAACCATTTCAAGAATCAAATCCCAGCAGGAAGAGCTTGGGGCGGATTTTCTCTCCTTTACGGGAAGCACGATCTCTCTTGGCCAAACTTCGGTCGCTTGCGATCTGCTCTCGCTTCACAAGACGGATTCTGAAGACCCCCTCACCTGGCTGGGACGGCTTGTTGCGCTTTTCAACCGGACGTTCCTTGCAGCCGTGAACTGCCAGAGTCGCGAGTATGATGTTTGGCTGATACAGCGCAAAATTTACCACAGCGCCCTTCTTAAGGGGCTGTTGAAGGAAACGTCGAACTCAGCAAGAACACCCAAGGAAGAGGAGATCATTAAAAATGCCGCGATTCTCATCTTTCATACGGAGCCGGAAAATCCAGATACGCTTAAATTCCTTGTGCAGATATTCAATGCAGAGGAGGAAGTTGAGTATTTTCGGAAGCATCTTGAGCAGCGGAAACAGTCACTTTCCCGAGGCCTCGGTTATCTAGGCGCCAGCTCCGATGCAAATCCTGCAGAGACCGTTGCCCCAAAGGATTGGACCGAGCCGCTTTCTGCATCGACCAGAACCACGCCCGACGATCTCTTCAAGCCCGAAGAGGCCCTGAAAAGCGCCGTTCCTCGCCTCGCCTTGTTACCTCCCACGCACCACCATCTTGATCCGATGGTCGCAGTGGTCGCATCGTCATTGATCGAGGATATCACAATCGGGTTCTGCGCCCTGAATAGCCTTGAGATCATTGCTCCTCATACCGCAGTTCGGATCGGCAAAACATCAGAAGACAAGCCGAGCGTGTTTGAACGCTATGACATAACCTATGTGCTGGACACCCGGCTGAGCAGTCTGGAGACTGGTGGCCTATCGCTGTTTGTTCAGCTCACATATGTCAACAGCTCCGAAATCGTCTGGGCTGAGCGCTACAACCTCGAAAGCCTCAACCTGATAGACCGCCGTCGCGACCTGTTGCGGCAAATTACACTTTCGGTATCTGGACGAATTGAAAGCCATCAGATCACCCGTCCATATTTTGAGCGAAGCGCGGCTGCCTATCATCGATATCTTATCGGCCGCCACTATCTCAACCGCCTGACGCTTCCAAATCTGCGCCGTGCGCGAAAGGAGTTGAGGGGCGCCCTACAGGAAGACTCAAACTTCGCGCCGGCCTTGAGTGCCATTGCACGCACCTATTCGAAGGAATGGCTTCTAACCGCGCGTGGAGATATGGACCTGCTGGAGACCGCTTCGGAATACGCGACGCGTGCGATCGACGCGCGGCGTGACTTTGCAGATGGATACCGGGAACTGGGCGTTACAAAGCTTCTCATGGGTGAGCTTGAGGAAAGCGTAAGGACCCTGGAAGTGGCGGAGACGCTTAGCCCCCATTACGCTGACATTATCGCAGACCATGCCGACACGTTGAACCATTTTTCACAGCCAGATCTTGCGTTGCAAAAGCTTGAACGTGCGATGGAACTGAACCCCCTTGGCCCTGACTCTTACTTATGGACCGCAGCAGGAGCCAGCTATAGCCTCGGCAAGTTCAATGATGCCCTCGGCTACATCGAAAAGATGGTGGACGGCGACCTTGCCGATCGGCTTTCTGCCGCAAGTTGGGCCATGCTTGGCGACGAAAAAAAGTCTCGTTTCTTCGTTCGGCGGGCTCTTGAATCGAACCCCCAATTCGATATTGATAACTGGCTGGCCATCGTTCCCTTCAAGGAACAATGGCAAAAGGATATTTACCGGGAAGGTTTAAAGAAAGCCGGTTTTTAGTTATTGGAAAAAAGGAAGTTATTGAAATGGCAAATGTTGTTGTACTTGGCGTAGCAGATAAGCAGGGTCTCTGGGTTGTAGATTTCGATG
>NZ_JXQV01000016.1:2500-61987 GCF_000834635.1 Agrobacterium tumefaciens | reverse complement strand
GGCTGCCATCGAGGAGATATGGCTCGATGGCTCCTTTACCGACACCGTCGCTGCCGACGATCTGTCTGAGTCTCTTTATCTCTACTATCGCACACGTCTTGGATTGTGGATTGCGAAAGCCGAAGATCATATCGATCTTGGCTTCGTGCCCGACTGGTCGCCCGATGCCTTCGGCCCAAAATCCGGCGCGCCGGTTCCGCATGTTCTCAGGGTCAGTTCATCTCATGAGGGGGTGACGGCGGAGGTCTCGCACACATGGTATGACCCCTCTGTCGCGCGCTATGTCAATCGGCTGAGATAGGTTTCGAAATTTCTTATGAAAGAAAACGGAAATCAATTTGCCTCATTCGGGGATTTAAATTAGTCGAAAATTATTGTGGAAAATCAGAGCTTAAATTTTAATTTCAAATGAAATAAATTAAATTGATACACTATTGATTTCCGTCAATCCTGACGTATGCTTCTTCGCAAGAGGAGCCCCGGCGAGGGTTGGGTGATTAGGAATGGCATCAGTTACGCTTACCAAGCTCGAGAAGAGTTATGGCGCATTGCGCATCGTCAAAGGTATTGATCTCAATATCAATGACGGGGAGTTCGTTGTTTTTGTTGGGCCTTCCGGCTGTGGTAAATCCACGACCTTGCGCATGGTCGCAGGTCTGGAAACAATCACCGGCGGCGAGGTGAAGATCGGTGATCGAGTTGTGAACCGTTTGGCTCCGCGTGAACGCGACATTGCGATGGTTTTCCAGGATTATGCGCTTTATCCGCACAAGACTGTGCGCGAAAATATGGGTTTCAGCCTGAAAGTCCGTGGCATTGCAGCCGGTGAGGCCGCGGCGCGGGTCAATGAAGCCGCCGAAATGCTCGGTATTTCCCATTTGCTGGATCGGCGTCCCGGTCAGTTGTCTGGCGGCCAGCGCCAGCGTGTGGCGATGGGTCGCGCGATTGTGCGTCGTCCGCAGGTGTTTTTGTTCGATGAGCCGCTATCGAACCTCGATGCCAAATTGCGTGGCCAAGTGCGCACCGAAATCAAGAAGCTGCATCAGCAGCTTGGAACGACGATCATCTATGTGACGCATGATCAGGTTGAGGCGATGACGCTGGCGGATCGTATCGTCATCTTGAAGGGCGGGGAGATCGAGCAGGTCGGAACGCCGGATGAGGTGTACAATCACCCCGCCAGCGTGTTCGTCGGTGGCTTCGTCGGTTCGCCTGCCATGAATTTCGCCAAGGCGCGCGTGGATGGTGGCAACTTGGTATTTGTGAATGGTGACCACATTCCAGTTTCAGCGCTCCGGGCCTCAGGTCACGCGGGCGCGGTCGAAGGACGAAACGTTATTGTCGGCATTCGCCCCGAACATTTCCGGGTGGACGCATCGGATATATCGCTGACCTGTCAGGTTCAGGTCGTTGAACCACTCGGTTCCGATACGCTGATCCATTTTGCCGTAGGCGAGGAAACCTTGACGGCGCGTATGCCGCCGGAGACGCAAATCCGTGCTGGCGAAACGCTGAAAATCGGGGTCGATCCCACAAAAATTCATCTTTTCGACGCGGAAACGGAACGCGCAGTCTAAGCTTGAATACCATGCGGGGAGGACCGCATGATCAAAAACATCAAACGGGAGGGTAGAATGACTTTGACAAAACTGACCGGCGCCTTGTTCTGTGGCACGATGCTGGCTTTCGCGATGCCAGCTGCAGCTGAGACGACATTGAGCGTCTACATATCGAGCCAGCACCAGCCACAGGTGTGGCGCCAGGCGCTCGACAAATATGAAGCGTCCAATCCTGACGTGAAGGTCAAGATTGAAACCGGCGGCAATACATCGGAAGCGCAGGCTCAGTATCTGAATACGGTCATGTCGGCAAAGGATACGTCGCTGGACGTGCTGATCCTTGACGTTGTCCGTCCTGCTCAATTTGCAGCGGCTGGCTGGACAAGCGATTTTGCCAAGAAGGACATGTCCTCATATCTGCCCGCCTATGCAGGTGCCAACACGGTGGATGGAAAAGTCATTGCGTTGCCAGCCTTTGCTGACTCGCAGTTCCTCTATTATCGCAAGGATTTGCTGGATAAATACGGCATTCAGCCGCCCAAGACTTGGGATGAGTTGAAGGCTGCGACCAAGAAAATTTCCGAGGTCGAGGGCAATGCCAATCTTCAGGGCCTTTCCTTCCAGGGCAAGGCAATCGAAGGCGCGGTCTGCACCTTCCTTCTGCCCTACTGGAGCCAGGGCAAGAACCTCACGGAGAATGGTCGCCTGACCTTTGACCGGGACGCTGCGATCAAGTCGCTGAGCCTCTGGAAGAGTTTTGTCGATGAAGGCGTTTCAAAGAAGAATATTGCCGAAGTTGGCACGGATGATACCCGCAAGGAATTCCAGGCCGGAAATGCTATCTTCGCGGTCAACTGGTCCTATGCCTGGGCGCAGGCTCAAGGCAAGGAATCCGCTGTCGTCGGCAAGGTCGGCGTTGCGCGTCTGCCAGCGGTTACCGGTGGCGAGCAGGCAACATGCCTTGGTGGCTGGGAATGGGGCGTTTCCGCCTATTCCAAGAACCAGGATGAAGCCAAGAAGCTAGTGGAATATCTTTCATCTCAGGATGTTTCCAAGTTCATGGCCATCAATGGCTCGCTGCTGCCAACCTATGCCGGTCTCTACAAGGACGCGGATGTTCTGAAAAGCGCACCATGGTTTGGAGATGCCCTTCAGGTGGTCGAAACCGCCAAGCCACGCCCTGTGACCCCACGTTATAACGAGGTCAGCGAAGTCATTCGCACGACAGTCAACTCGGTTCTGGCGGGCGTATCCACACCAGAGCAGGGCGCGGACCAGATTGAAGCACGTTTGAAGCGCATTTTGCGATAAGAGACCGCGCAATGTCTGACGTCCCCCTTTCCAGTTTCGGCAGGGGGACGTTTTTTAAAAGAATGGTGCGACCGCCGCTGGCGACGCTTTATCTCGCCACCAGGCCACACAATGTCTCGGAACAAAGCCATGGCAACGACATCATCAACCAAAACGGCAGATCATGGCACCGCGCCACCGCCCGGCTGGACGCGGTTGCTCGACCTCAGCGATCGGTCTCTTGCCGTCTTGCTTCTGGTACCGGCTGCATTGCTGCTGGCGCTGATCATTGTCTATCCCGTATGTCGCTTGATCTATACGAGCTTTTTCAGCCTGTCCCTGACGTCAGGCCTGCCAGCCGTCTTCGTGGGTTTTGAGAACTACGAATTGATGATTGAAGATCCGGTGTTTTGGGAAACAACCTGGAACACCGTTCTCATCACGCTCATCACCGTGCCGGGCGCTCTGCTAGTCGGTCTTGGTCTGGCACTCATGGCAAACCTGCCATTTGCCATGCAGTGGCCAGTGCGTCTCTCCCTGCTGATACCTTGGGCGCTGCCGCTTTCCTTTGCTGGCCTGATCTTCGCGTGGTTCTTCCATTCCGAATATGGTGTCGTCAACGATGTGCTCAACAGGTTTGGCTTCGAAGGCATCATCTGGTTCAATTCGCCCAATTGGGCTTTCGCGGCCATTTGCCTGACCATCATCTGGAAGACATCGTCCTTCATGGCGCTGATTATTCTGGCGGGTCTGCAAACCATTCCGCGCTCGCTTTACGAAGCTGCCGATGTGGATGGCGCGGGCCGGTTGCGACAGTTCTTCGAGATTACCCTGCCGCTGCTCAAGCCTTCAATTGTCGTGGCACTCATCTTCCGCACCATCACCGCCCTGCAGACCTTCGACATTCCCTACATGATGACAGGCGGCGGGCCGGGCACGTCCACCGCAACGCTTGCCATGTACATCCACCAGAACACCGTATCGTTTCTTGATCTGGGTTACGGCTCGGCGCTCGCCGTTGTCATGTTCGCGCTGTCCATGTGCGTGACAGCCGTTTATCTGCGCATGATCCGGACCAAGGAGTCATCCTCATGAGTGCCACAACTCCATCAGGTCCAATGTCGTTTCTGTCTGGAAAACCGCTGCGCTTCATCGCCGCTGGCATATTGTTGATCAACGGCCTGTTTCCGGCACTGTGGATTCTCTTCACATCCTTGAAGACGGAAGCGGAGCTGACGGCAAAACCGATTACCTGGATACCGCACGCCCCCACGCTGCAAAATTACATGCAGGCATTTTCGGACCAGCCGCTGCATATTTTCCTGTTCAACAGCTTCATGGTGGCGCTGCTATCCACAGCGCTGACCTTGCTCGTTTCTGTTCTGGCGGCCTATGCGCTGGCGCGTCTGAACCTCGCCTATCGCGGATTGATCCTCTCGCTGATCATTGCCGTCTCCACCTTTCCGCTCGTGACGCTTCTGGTTCCGCTTTTTGAAATCATGCGTGCGCTCAACCTTCTCAACAGCTGGACCGCTCTGGTTTTGCCATACACGGTGCTGAGCCTCCCGGTCTGCACGTTGATGCTGGTCTCATTCTTTGAAGGCATTCCGCGCGATCTTGAAAATGCCGCCATGATTGACGGATGCACGCGGATGGGGGCGTTGTTCAAAGTGGTGGTCCCGCTTTGCGCGCCTGGCGTCTTCACCGCTGGCATTCTTGCTTTTGTCAACGCCTGGGATGAGTTTTTGCTGGCCCTGTCGTTCAACTCCAACCCATCCCTGCGCACATTGCCGGTGGGCATCCAGCTTTATCAGGGCGAATTTGCTTTCCCCTGGCCCGTCATTTCCGCTGCCCTCGTTGTCGGCATCGTGCCGGTCGCCATTCTCATCGTCATCTTCCAGGAACGTGTCGTATCTGGCCTGACGGCAGGTGGCATCAAGGGTTGAGCGCGGCAGAAACGCGGGATCGCAAGATTTTCAAGGTATCACGATGAAACTCGAACAGACACAAACTGGCTTCACGCTCTCGCTGAACGGGCGGGTCATTCTGGAGCACAGTGATGCATCGCCAGCCATCTTTGTCGGCTACGGCCAAGAGCGCATGGACATGTATCGCGGCAATTTCAAGATCGAAGACTATGTGATCGAGCGCCGCCCGCTCTCCCACGCTCAGATCGATGGTGACAGGATTTCGCTCTCCGACGTAGCAGGACAGCCGCCGCGTCTCATTCTGACCGTTGCCGAAGATACTATAAAGCTCGACGCGACTGATCCTAAGCTCAATCGCCTCTGGGTCCGCATCAAAGCCGATGACGACGAGCATGTCTGGGGCGGTGGCGAGCAGATGTCCTATTTCGACATGCGTGGCCGCCGTTTTCCGCTATGGACATCGGAACCCGGCGTGGGGCGCGACCCGACAAGCGAAATCACATTCAAGGCCAATGTCAAAGACAAGGCTGGCGGCGATTACTACAACACCAATTATCCGCAGCCGACCTATGTCTCGTCTGCGCTGTACGCGCTGCATGTTGAGACAACGGCTTATTCCGTTTTCGATTTTCGACAAAAGGCTTTCCACGAGATCGAGGTTTGGGCCATTCCCGAAAGGCTCGAGCTTTTCGCTGCCCCAACATTCGTGGAATTGGTCGAAGTTCTCTCATCGCGCTTCGGGCGCCAGCCTCCGCTGCCGGACTGGGTCTACAATGGTGCGATTATCGGTCTCAAGGACGGTGCGAATTCTTTCTCCCGTCTTGAGACAATTCGCAGCGCAGGGGTAGAGTTGTCCGCTCTATGGTGCGAAGACTGGGTCGGCCTGCGGCAGACCAGCTTTGGCGCCAGATTGTTCTGGGACTGGCAGGCCAATGAGGCGAGATATCCGGGTCTGAAAGAAAAGATCGCTGAATTGGACAAGAGCGGCATCCGCTTCTTGGGCTACGTCAATCCCTATCTTTGCGTCGATGGTCCGCTCTTCAAAATCGCTGACGATGCCGGTTACTTCGCCACTGATAGTGCCGGGAAGACTGCGCTTGTTGACTTCGGCGAGTTTGATTGCGGCGTGGTTGATTTTACCAATGAGGCGGCAGCCGAGTGGTTTGCTGAAGAGATCATTGGCAGGAACATGCTGGACTACGGCCTATCCGGATGGATGGCGGATTTTGGCGAATATCTGCCGATCGATATCACGCTATCGAATGGTATCGACGCCAAGCTGATGCACAACGCCTGGCCGACATTGTGGGCGCAGGTGAATGCAAAGGCGGTTGCCTCGCGCGGCAAGACGGGCGATGCCCTGTTCTTCATGCGGGCAGGGTTCACGGGCGTGCAGCAACATTGCCCGCTTCTATGGGGCGGTGACCAATCAGTGGATTTTTCCCGGCACGATGGCCTCGTCACGGTGATATGTGGCGCGCTGTCTTCAGGCCTTCTCGGCAATGCCTATCACCACTCGGATATTGGCGGTTACACCAGCCTGTTCGGGAATGTGCGGACACCGGAGCTTATGATGCGTTGGGCCGAAATGGCGGCGTTCACGCCTGTCATGCGCACGCATGAGGGAAACCGCCCGCGTGAGAATATTCAGATCGACCAGAACGCTGAAGTCCTGTCGCATTTTGCCCGCATGACCCGGGTCTATCGACATCTCGCGCCCTACCTGAAGTCTTTGTCAGCGCAGGCTGTTGATCGAGGATTACCCGTCCAGCGGCCCCTCTTCCTGCACTATCAGAACGATCGGCGGACCTATACGATTCAGGACGCGTATCTCTATGGCGCCGACATGCTTGTTGCCCCGGTTTGGGAGGCCTCTAAAGACGCTCGTTCCATTTATTTGCCGCAGGCTGACCGGTGGGTGCATGTCTGGACCGGTGAATGCTTTGAGGGTGGCGCAGAGGTGCAGATCTCAGCACCACTAGGAAGCCCGCCGGTATTTTATCGGGAGGGTTGCAGGGACGAGCAGCTGTTTAAGGGACTTCGTAGCATCTGAACTGATTTCCGAAATGGCGGCTTTTGAAGTATAATGATTTGTTTTCGGTACACGCTTTTATCAACGTAGAGCGGGGGTAAATTGCGAGGCGGCCAAGTCGCGGACATGCAATAATCAAAGCTGATCACGGTGACGATTACTCGTAATCTCGAAGCTGAGAAAATCCTATTACATTAGCGAAGCGGCTTTAACCCTTGTAGGATCGTTCGCCAGTTTAGGCAATACGCCCGCCCACCAGAGGGCAGGCGTATTTTTGTCAGGCTCAGTCAGAGATATCGAGGCAAGTCTGCAGGTGAAAAATTCGATCTAGACTTCCTAAATCCTCAATATAACAAGTACTTTGCGTCGCTGCCAGATTTCTGACAGACCAACAAAAGCTCATTGTTCTCCCGTTAGATCATGATCTCGCCGCCAGTTACCGGAATGACAGCCCCGGTCATGTAGCTACCCAGATTGGATGCCAGCAGAACATAGGCGCCAGCAAGTTCAGCCGGTTGCCCCGCCCGCTCCATCAGCGTGTTTGCGCCAAATTTTGCCGTTTTTTCCGCCGGCATGGTGGATGGGATGAGCGGCGTCCAGATCGGTCCCGGAGCCACTGCGTTCACGCGAATACCCTTATCTGCAACCATAGCCGCGAGACCAGCGGTAAAATTAGAGATTGCACCTTTCGTGGAGGCATAGGCGAGTAGATTAGGGGATGGCTGACGCGACTGGATCGACGTTGTGTTAATGATCGCGCTGCCTGCTCTCATCAAGGGCACGGCTGCCTTCGCGAGGAAAAAGGGAGCATAGATATTGGTGCGGTATGTCTCATCCCATTCTTCGGCGCTGATATCTTCAATCGAGGCATAAGTGCGCTGGAAGGCTGCATTGTTGACAAGAATATCGATGGCACCGAGCTTTTCGACGGCTTCGGCGACCAGTGATTTGCAGTGTGCTTCAGTCTTTATGTCGCCAGGAACGAGGATTGCCTTGCGGCCAGCTTCTTCAATCCACTTGGCTGTATCTTCGGCGTCCTCGTGCTCATTAAGATAAGAAACCAGAACGTTTGCGCCTTCGCGGGCAAATGCAATAGCAACGGCTTTGCCGATCCCTGAGTCCGCGCCTGTGATCAACGCGACCTTGCCTGCGAGGAGCCCGTTACCACGATACGACTCTTCACCGTGATCGGGCTTCGGGCTCATTTGCGCGGTTGTGCCGGGTGGCTCCTGCTTCTGGTCAGCGTAGGGCGGTGTTGGGTAATTTGTGTCGGCCATGATACGTCCAATCTGTTGCTTGCGGGAAATGGATTCCCTTCGCTAACAACTGGTGGCCTGATCTGTTCCCCGAAAACCGTCCCTTCCGCTGTCCCACTACACCACATCAAGGTGGTTAGACCGCCAGAAAGCCGCCATCCACAGGCAACACAGCGCCTGAGATCATTTTACTGTCATCCGACAAAAGCAGGGCGATGCTTTGCGCCACTTCCTCGGCCTCAGCAAAGCGGTTGAGAGGGTGGCGAACCATCATGGGTGCGCTTTTTTCAGCATTGCTCCATGCTGCTGCGGCCAGTTCCGTCAGAGTGATCGTCGGTGCGATGGCATTGACCCTGATGCCGTGAGGGCCGAGTTCCTTGGCAAGAACTCGCGTTGCGCCCTCAAGTCCGGCCTTTGAGGCTGCGTAGCAGAGATGATCCTGAAAACCGCGATGCCCTGCAATGGAGGTGATGTTGACGATGGCGCCACCACCACCGGCGGCGATGCGTGCGCGTGCGAATTCCTGCGATGTAATGAGTGCTGCGCGTAGATTGATGGCGAGGACCGCCTCATAGCCATCTTCTGTCATATCCAGCACGCTTTCGAGAACGTTCGTTCCGGCACTGTTGATCAGGTAGTCACAGGTTCCGGCCTCCCGCATGGCCGAACGTGCGCTGGCAGCATCTGCAAGATCCACGCGGATGGAGCGCCCGCCGATCTCTGCTCGCAACGCGTCGAGATCGGATTGGGTGCGGCTGAGCGCCACAACCTCTGCGCCGCGCTCAGCCATCAAAAGCGCGCAGGCGCGCCCGATGCCTTTACCCGCGCCAGTGATGATGACGGATTTTCCTGAGAATTGCATGATAGCCTCATATATCTGGCGTGGAGCCGGTGATGGTGATGCGAAATGCAGCCTTTGCGGTTAGGCTATTTCGTCCATGGAATGGCGGATCTGGCGTGCCACTGTCTGGAGCGACATGAAGGCCGCGTAACGTGTGTCATGCAAAGCTGCGACTGTCTGATCCGGATCGCAGCGCATCGCCACACGCGACATTGCGGGCATGGCGGTTTGAAGATCGTCGTAAAGCCCTGCCGCGACAGATGCGAGGATGGCAGAACCCAGCAGAACCGGCTCTTCGCATTCCGTGATTTCGACAGGGTAGCCGGTGGTATCTGCCAGCAATTGACGCGTGAGCGGGTGAGAGCCTGCACCGCCGCTGACGCTGATGGTTGATATCGGCGCGCCATGCGTCGCCTGTGTTTCGATGATCTGCCTCAGCCCGTATCCCAGGCTGCATATTCCGGCGATATAAAGCGCAATAAGCGATTCCGGGCCGGTTTCCATTCCGTGTCCCATGATGACGGCGCGGGCATGGGGATCTGCGAAGGGCGCACGATTGCCCAGAAATTCAGGGACGACATGAAGATGATCGGCAAGGCGAGCCGCTTTTGCTGATGTCGAAGCGTGCTCCAGCGCCCGGTCCGCAAGCCATTGCGGCAGTGATTTTCCGGCGGTGGCGGCAAGCTGCGCTGCCTGCTCGGTCGATGGGTGCAGCTGCACGAGCTGGTCGATGGCGGCTCCGGCCGCAGACTGGCCACCCTCGTTCAGCCATGCACCCGGCACCATGGCAGAATAGTATGGACCCCATACGCCAGGCACGAAAACAGGTTTTTCCGTCGTTGTCATGGTGCAGGATGACGTACCGAAAACATAGCCGAGGCAGTTTCGTGCGTCTCCACCTGATGCAACCGTGCCGACACCACCGGCATGTGCATCGATCAGGCCGGCAGCAACGGCGGTGCCTGCTGCTAAGCCCATGGCTTGCGCTGCCAACTCAGTCAGCCCGGCTCCCAGTGCGGTGCCCGGCTCGACCACATTTTGGCCGATCCTCGAGAAGTTCTGATCCGCCAGATCTCCCAACCCGATCTGGCGGAAATAATCAGCGTCCCACCGCGCCTCGTGGGCGAGATAGGTCCACTTGCAGGTCACGGTGCAACTGGAACGATTCAATGCGCCGGTGGCTTTCCAGGTCAGAAAATCTGCGAGATCGAAGAAATGTTGAGCGCGCGCATAGATTTCCGGCCTGTTTTCCTTCAGCCAGAGCAGTTTTGGCGTCTGCATTTCCGGAGAGATACGACCCCCAACATATTTCAGGACGTCATGTCCCTGTTTGTTGATCCGGTCAGCCTGTTCGACCGCGCGGTGATCCATCCACACGATGATATCCCGTTCAGGGTGGGTGGGATCACCCACGGGCAAGGTCTCTTCGCCAGCGCCACGCACGACGAGTGAACAGGTCGCGTCAAAACCTATGCCTGCCACATGGGCCGGGTCGATACCCGCGTGCACAACGCTTTCCCGCACGGCGTCACAGACTGCATGCCAAACCTGCCCGCTGCATTGCTCGACAATGCCACCATCTTCGCGATGCATGGAGATGGGCCGCTTTGCGACGGCCAGTAGCTGACCTGAGGTATCAAAGACACCCGCTCGTGCAGAGCCGGTTCCAACATCAACGCCGATCAGATACTGAGCCATCTATTTTCTCCTGCCTGCCCTTAGTCTTAAACGCGGTCGAAGCTTGTCGGCAAGACCAGCATGTCGCGGATGGTGACGGTGCGTTTGCGTGTCAGCATGTAGACGATGGCGTCGGCAACTTCGCTCGGGTCAATCAAGGCACCGGCCTCTTTTGCCTTACGCAGGTTTTCTTCCGGCCAATCTGCCAGAAGCGCTGATACGACGGGGCCGGGCGATACCTGGCCAACACGCACGCCGTGCGGGATCATCTGGCGGCGCATTGTCTGGACAAAGCACGTAACGGCCCATTTGGATGCTGCGTAAACCGGCTCCCAATAGGTTGGATAGTGGCCCGCGATGGAGCATGTGACGATGATATCGCCGGTTTTGCGCTCACTCATATGGGGAACAACGGCATGCACGTTTTTCATGACTGCGTTGACGTTGAGGTTGAGCATCTTGTCGATGGCTTCGGGGTTGGTTTCCGTGAGGTCGCCGCCGATATAGGTCCCGGCATTGCAATACAGGATGTCGATGTGGTCGACCTTCTGCAGGATTTCAGGGATCATCGCATTGCAGCTATCGGCATCCAGAAGGTTGGTGACCTGCGGAATGGCTTTTTCGCCCAGTTTTGCGGCCAGTTCAGTCAGAGCTTTTTCATTCCAGTCCACCATCACAACGGTGGCACCCTGTTCCAGCAATGCTTCGGTGGTTGCGAGGCCAATTCCCGATGCCGCTCCGGTGATGACGGCGATCTTGCCTTGCAGTGATTGAGACATGGTATTTTCCTATTCTATTGAAAAAGTTCAATGATTTCAGCGCCATTCGCGCCCGATATAGATGGCCAGCAAGATGATGCCCCCCTTGATCACATCTTGCAGATACGGGTTGATGCCCATGAGATTGAGCCCGTTATTGAGAATGCCGAGCAGGATCGCGCCGATCAGAGTGCCAAGGATGAGGCCGCGTCCGCCTGCAATCGCTGTGCCACCAAGGACCACGGCTGCAATGGCATCCAGCTCAAAACCCACACCGGCATTTGGCTGGCCGCTCATCAATCGACCGATGAGAATGATGGCTGCAAGCGCCGATGTGAAACCGGCAATGCCGTAGACGGCGAGTTTCACCCGCTGCGTCTTCACGCCGGAAAGGCGTGCGGCGTTTTCGTTGCCACCCAGTGCGTAGACATGGCGACCGAAGGCGGTGCGCTGGAGAAGTACCCAGGCGAGAGCATATGTCACAACCATGATGATGACGGGCACTGGCACAAAACCTGCGCGTCCGACGCCGAACCATGAAATCCAGCTCGGAATGCCGCTGATCGGGTAGCCGCCCGAATAGATCAGCCCAAGCCCGCGCGCCATGCCCATGGTTGCCAGTGTGACGATGATGGCGGGCATCTTGCCCCAGGCGACGAGCGCGCCATTCAGCAGACCGATTGCGATGCCGGTGGAGAGGCCAATCCCCAGTGCCGCGATGGCCGGAATGCCCATTTTTACCATCATGCCCGCACACAGCGTGCCCACAAGGGCCATGACCGCTCCGACCGAAAGATCGATGCCGCCGGTGAGGATCACAAAGGTCATGCCGACCGCGAGGATGCCGACGATGGACACCTGTCGCAGGACGTTCATGATATTGTTCAGGGTGAAGAAATTATCGCTCGCCAGCCCCATGATGATGGAGACAACGATGAGCCCGACAAGGGGCAGAGCGAGAGGCGTTTGCAGCAGGCGTCCAAGGGTCAGGCCGTTGGATCTCGTTGCTGTGTCGGTGTTTGCGTCAGGCAACATGTTCAACTCTCCCGGTGGTCGCATGGGTCATGATTGTTTCGGAATTCACAAGGTCACCCTCGACCGTCGCCACGATGCCGCCTGAGCGGAAGACGCAGACCCGGTCGGACATGCCGATGATTTCGGGCAGTTCGGATGAGATCATGATGATCGAGTATCCCTGTTCGGTGAACTGGCGCATCAGGGCGTAGATTTCAGCTTTGGCGCCTACATCGATGCCACGCGTTGGCTCATCGAAGATCAGCACCCGCATGTCGTGGTTGAGCCACCGTGCAATCACGACCTTTTGCTGGTTGCCGCCCGACAAGGTATCGACCCGGGCGTCTGGGCCTTGGGCCTTGACGCGGACCTGATCCATGGCCTCCTGCGTATCGCGACGTTCTTTTTTCAGATCGATGAACCAATGGTTCTTGCGATACTTCTTGTAGTTGTTGAGCGAAATGTTCTGCAGGATGGAAAAGCTGGTGATCAGACCCTCATCCTTGCGGCTCTCCGGCAGCAGGCCCACGCCGTTTGCGAGGCCATCATCGGGGCCGGAAAATCGCTTTTCGATGCCATCCATCTTGAGCTTGCGGCGTGCGAAAGAATGTGCCCCAAGCATGGCGAGCACAGTCTCCGTCCGCCCCGAGCCAACAAGACCGGCAAAGCCCAATATCTCGCCTTTTCTCAAGGAGAACCGCGAGATCGGGCCGCCCTTCTTGAGTTGCAGCTCTTCCACTTCGATCACGATGGGCGCGCTACTTGTCGTGCCGGTCTTGGGCGGAAAATTATTCTCTATCCGTCGCCCCACCATCATCTCGACAAGGCGGTCATTATCCACATCGGACACGAGGCAGGATGCAATGAATTCTCCGTCGCGAAGCACGGTGATGCGGTCGCAAATTTCAAAGATCTCTTCCAGATGGTGCGAGATGAAAATGATCGCGACGCCCTGACTGCGCAAGGTGCGCATCACATTGAACAGGTGTTCGGTCTCTGACGGTGTCAGCGTTGCTGTCGGTTCATCCAGAACCAGAATGCGGGCATTGAGGGAGAGTGCCTTGGCAATCTCGACAAACTGCTGCTCTGCGACAGACAGGCGGTGGACCGGCACATCAAGAGGCACATCGACTGCCAATTGGCGCATGATTTCGGCTGCGCGAATGCGCATCGCTTTTCTGTCCAGAAGGCCGACTGGTCCGCGCAACTCTCTGGCGAGGAACATGTTTTCGACAGCATTGAGATAGGGTATCAGGCTGAATTCCTGAAAGACGATGCCTATTCCAGCCGCGATGGCCTCATCGTAATTGGCAAACTGATGCTCTTTTCCTTCAATCAGGATCGCGCCGTCCGTCGGCTTTATGATGCCGCAGAGAATTTTCATCAGCGTCGACTTGCCAGCGCCGTTTTCGCCTAGAAGTGCGTGAACTTCTCCTGCGCGCGCTGTCAGATCGACGCCACGCAGGACTTCGATCTGGCCAAAGCTTTTTCTGATCCCTTTGAGTTCAAGCATTCTGCTCTCCTCGGTCGTTGAAAAATCCTGCACCCACATGGCTGTGGGTGCAGGCTTGGCTAGCTGCTATTTACCAGCTGAAGTCAGCGGCGTTCTTGCTGTCCACAACGCGCACGTCGATTGGGACTTCCTTCGGCACGACAACGGCTCCCCACTTCTGGGCAAGCGCCATGGCAAGGCCAACGCGAACCTGATCACGCGGGAACTGGGCCGTCGTCTCGATGAAGTTTGTGCCATCGGCAATGGCCTTGACCGCTTCAGGCGCACCATCGACAGAGGTCAGCTTGATATCCCGACCGGAACCCTGAATGGCAGCGAGTGCACCCATTGCCCCGCCATCATTCACTGAGAAGATGCCAGCCAGATTCGGATGAGACTGGATCATGTTTTCGACGACGCCGAGTGCAACGGAGCGGTCCTGCCGACCATTCTGTGTGTCCACCAGCTTGATCTCCTTGAATTCACCAAGAGCTGCCTTGCAACCCTCGACGCGCTGCAGGATAGGCACAACGGGAATGCCGTCCAGAATGGCAACTTCACCCTTGCCGCCGAGGGCTTCGCCCAGATGCTTGCAGGAAAGATAACCGGCATCGCGGTTCTTGGAGCCGACGAAGGTATCGACCGGGCCATTGGCGTTGGCATCAATGGCAACCACGATGACGCCTGCCGCCTTGGCAGCGTGAACGGCGGCTTCGATGCCGGCGGAATCCGTTGGGTTCAACAGCAGGATATCGATTTTCTGCTGAAGCATGTCTTCAACATCGGAAACCTGCTTTGCAACATCATGAGCCGCGTCGGTCACGATCACGTCTGCGCCGATGCTGGCTGCGGCCTCTTTCAAGGCTTCTTGCATCGAGACGAAGTAAGGATTGTTCAATTCCTGGAATGTCATTCCAATCTTGAGTTTTTCCTGGGCGAGTGCGGGTGTGATGCACAAAGTCAGTGCGGCGGTGGCCGAAAGAAGCATCTTTTTCATCTAGGTTCCTCCCTTATGGATGAATGCAGGCATAGCTGCGCGTTTCCAGACAGCAGACCGCTGCCCGAATGGTTGAAAGTCAGATTGTCAGGCTCGATCAGTCCGCCATCATGAACGCCTTTTGCGCCGTGAATGTCGTACGGAACTGCGATGGAGACATTCCCTTCAACTTCAGGAAATGCCTGTTGAAATTGGACAGGTTCGAAAACCCGACTTCGTAGCAAACTTCTGCGACATTGACGTCAAGGTCCGCCAAAAGCATCTTGCAGGCAAGGTCGATGCGCATCTGGTTGCGGTAGCGCACCAGCGTCGTGCCGGTGTGGCGCTTGAAGGCCCGCGAAAACGTGCTCGGGCTTTGGCCGAACATTTCCGCAAGCTCACTTTCCTCGACCTGATCGGTTAGGTTCTCGCGCAAGTGAGACAAGGCGCGGTTGATGCCGCTGTCTTCAGTGCTTGTCAGATCAAGTTGGAAGCTGAGGCTTGCAAGCACCTCGTGATCGCCCCCCGCGAGACGGTCGAGAATTTCCCAGAACAATGCAAGGCGTTTCAGGCCCTGCGCTTCCAGCAGTTTTTCGATAATAGGGCGCACGGCCGCGCTGGTTGCATCGTCAAAAAGCAATCCGCGGCGGCTGCGATCCAGAAGCGGGCGCACCGCTTCCATCTCCGGCATGGATGCGCAGGCGCCTTCGATGAAGGCTTCAGGGAACTGGATGACGAGCGAACGGGCCGGGACGATCTCGCCCTCTTCAATATCGCTGATCCAGTTTTGTGGAAGGTTGGGACCGGTCATGATGAGCTGACCCGGGCTGAATGTGCCGACGAAATCGCCCAGATAAAACGTGCCGGATGTCGCTACCACAAGGTGGATTTCATATTCGGGATGGTAATGCCAGCGCACCGTGCGGAACGGGTAGCCATGCGTCCAGGCTGCGAAAGATTCGCCCTTGCGGATATGGACCAGTTCAAGATCGGGTTGCATGGATACTCTCTCCCTCAAACGCTACATCCCCTTAAGGGCTGGCCATTGGCTCCTCTCCAACTGACCTCGAACGTTGGCCGGAGCATCCAGTGTTCAGCCGGATCATTCCACATCATTGCGGAGAAATTGCTGATACTTTTTTGTCGTCGCGCCATGGGGTGTTGTATGAGGCTATACTTGTACAGGAAGGAGACTTCACAAGTTTGGCATATTTTCGCGCCGCAGCGCAGCAAATTGGCGCTGATCCGAACAATTAAGCCAAAGGTTGAGGTTTTATGCGATGATCGCGCCCGCTGGTAGCGCTTTCAACCCTTATACTTTTCAGGCATCCTGACGTCTCGATGGTATCGGTTAAATGAGTGAATCCAGCATCATAAGTTGATGGAGCCAAAGTCCGAAAGAGAGGACGAAGGGCGCGCTTATGGCTTTGCTACAGCCGCGCCTTTGTCGAGCGTGAGGTGGACAGAAGAAGGCTGGTTTCGCTGCCGGTAATGCCCGGTACCAGACGGATGCGGCGCAGAATGGAGTCGAAATCGCTGAGCGTCGGCGCGCTCAGTTCAACGATGAGGTCCCACCTACCATTGGTCGAATGGATCTCGGATATCTCAGGGAAACCGCCAAGGGCACGGATCACCCTGTCGGTCACATGCCCCTCGATCTCGATCATCATGATGCCGCGCACCGTTGCCGCTGCCGCATCGGCCCGCAGGACGACGGTGTAGCCGACAATCGTGCCGTTCGCCTCCAGCCGTTCTATGCGTGCCCGCACCGTAGCGCGGGATGTCTCTGTTTCCAGCGCAAGATCGGAGATGCTGCGTCGCCCGTTGTGGCGCAGAAGCGTGATCAGTTTCGTGTCCAGTTGATCCATTGTGCCACTTTGCAAACGTGATTGATCGAATTGGTAAGAAGTGAAATCAGTTTTGCCAATATGCATTGTTCATATTGCCATCGTCAAATGGTTCAATTTCATGAGTTCAAAGCGAGGGAGACGCTCATGGAATGCAGGTTGATCGGGGTACCCTTGCAGATCGGTGCCGGACATCTGGGGTGCGAGATGGGACCAAGCGCGCTGCGCATAGCGGGCCTGAAAACTGCATTGGAAGATCTTGGCCATGGCGTGGTTGATCTGGGCAACATCACGCCCGCACCGCTTCGTGAGTTTGCCCATCCCAACAGCGCCGTTCATCATTTGTCGGAAACGGTTGCCTGGACTGAGGCATTGACGGAAATCGCCTACCGCGAAAGCGAAAACGCGATGCCGATCTTCCTTGGCGGCGATCATGCTATTTCAGCAGGCAGCGTGACAGGTGTGGCCCGGCGTGCGGCAGAGGTTGGCAGGCCCCTCTTCGTGCTGTGGCTGGATGCCCACACGGATTACCACACCTTGCAAACCACCCGCAGTGGAAACCTGCACGGAACCCCGGTGGCATATTATAGCGGACGCGAAGGCTTCGAAGGTTATTTCCCCGAGGTTACGCATCCCGTCAGCCCGGATAACATCTGCATGATCGGCATTCGCAGTGTCGATCCGGCTGAAAGCGCCGCACTCGGTGAAACCGGTGTGACCATTTACGACATGCGCATGATCGATGAGCATGGGGTTGGCGTGTTGCTGCGCTCGTTTTTGCAGCGCGTTGAAGCGGCGAATGGTTTGCTGCATGTCAGCCTGGATGTCGATTTTCTTGATCCATCGATTGCGCCTGCGGTGGGCACGACAGTGCCGGGAGGTGCCACGTTCCGTGAAGCACATCTGGTCATGGAAATGCTGTGCGATAGCGGCCTGGTTTCGAGCCTCGATCTTGTCGAGCTCAACCCGTTTCTGGATGAACGCGGCCGCACGGCGCGCCTTATGGTGGATCTGACCGCAAGCCTGATGGGCAAGCGTGTTCTGGACCGACCGACGAGAGCTGGCTGAGGAGGGCCGGATCATGGTGTTACCAAACCTCAATATCGTCCCCTTCATCAGTATCGATAACATGATGAAGCTGGTCCTGAACGTCGGCATCGACAGATTTCTGTCTGAGCTTGCCGATATGCTGGAAGAGGATTTCAGGCGCTGGGAGCAGTTCGACAAAACGCCCCGCATCGCGTCCCATTCCATGGAAGGCGTGATCGAGTTGATGCCGACCAGCGACGGACAGCTCTACGGGTTCAAATACGTCAACGGACATCCCAAGAACACGAAGCAAGGCCGCCAGACCGTGACGGCATTCGGTGTTCTGTCTGACGTTGGCAACGGCTATCCGATGCTGATTTCTGAAATGACGATTTTGACAGCTCTGCGGACTGCCGCGACATCGGCGCTTGCGGCGAAATACCTTGCGCGCAAAAACGCCCGCTCAATGGCCATCATCGGCAATGGTGCGCAGAGCGAGTTTCAGGCGCGCGCCTTCAAGGCCATCATGGGCGTGGATCATCTACGGCTTTATGACGTGGATATGGAGGCGAGCCTCAAATGCCAGCGTAATCTTCAGGGCTCCGGCTTCACGATTACGATCTGCGAGAGCGCGGAGGAAGCGGTTGAGGGCGCCGACATCATCACGACCGTTACCGCCGACAAGCAATATGCAACCATCCTGACGGACAACATGGTTGGCCCCGGCGTTCACATCAATGCGGTGGGCGGTGACTGTCCCGGCAAGACCGAATTGCATAGGGATATTCTGCTTCGCTCAGGAATTTTCGTGGAGTACCCGCCGCAAACCCGCATCGAGGGCGAAATTCAGCAACTGCCTGAGGATTACCCCGTCACAGAACTTTGGGAAGTGATTGCGGGCAGCAAACCGGGGCGCGAAGGCGACGGACAGATCACCCTCTTCGATAGTGTGGGCTTTGCAATCGAAGACTTCTCGGCCCTGCGCTATGTCAGGTCCAAACTCGCCTCCACAGGGTTTTTCGACGAGCTGGACCTGCTGGCAGACCCGGATGAGCCGAAGGACCTTTTCGGTATGCTGTTGCGCTGTGAGGCGAAAGCCGCCCAGGTGCTATAGCGACAGTCTTCTATTGCGGCGGGCAACCATTTGTTCCCGCCAGATGGTGAAGAGGCCGGCTGCGATGACGATGATTGCGCCCACAATCATGTGGGCGTTCAACACCTCTCCGTAGAGGCTCACGCCCATGATGGAGACCAGCACCAGCTGGTAATAGGAAAATGGCTGCACTGTCGCAGCATCGGCCAGCTCGAAGGCTTTAATGAGAAGATAGTGCCCGCTCATGCCTGTGATGCATAGGGCCAGCATCCAGACCCAATCGGCTGGCGCCATCGTAACCCAATAAAACGGCCCAATAAGTGTCAGCGCCAATGCGCCCGGCACGCCGGTGTAAAAGAAGCTGGTCATGGCCGTGTCAGTGCGGCTGGCAAGGCGTGTCAACACGCTGTAAAGCGCTGACAGTAATGCGGCAGCAAAGGTTATCAGCAAAGCCGGGTCAAACCCGCTCTCATCTGGTTTGAGGATGATGAGCACGCCGAGAAAACCAACCAGAATGGCCGACCATCGCCGCCAGCCGACCTGTTCACCCAGAATAGGGACAGACAATGCCGCGACAAAGAGAGGGGCTGCCGCGAAAATGGAGTGGGTATGCGCCAGCCCCACGATGGAAAACGAGAAAATCGCGAGAACAATCTGCACCGCAAGCAAAACACCGCGACTGGATTGAAGCCAGAACCGCTGAGTGGTGGCCGTTCTGCGAAGCCCCGCCTGTGATCTCAGCGCGAGGATGATGACGAAGATCGCAAAAGCCCAATAGCGCAGCATGGCGACGAGGACGGGCGGATAGGCCGAGCCGAGGTGCTTTGAAATGCCATCCTGTGCGGCAAAGATGGTGAAGGCCGCAAGCGCGTATAAATAACCGGCAGATTGGGAGGGCATGGAGGGCTCTGTGATTGTGCAGGTGACTGCTGGAAAGACACAAGAGATACTAAAATTTCTCTCCCGACACAAACGCGCAAGGCAAAGGATCGATCCTTTCGTGGATTGCGCGCTGCTGTCCTCATGCGAAAAAGACAACATGTCATACATGTTTGACAAATAGTCGCATATCTGTCTAATAGGATGCAGATATAGTGTCGTTGGCCGCCGGGCTGCAGAGGGAGGACAGATGATTATTACCGACGTGGACGTGCGGGTGTTCAAAACCACTACGCGTCGCCATTCCGATAGTGCCGGCCACGCGCATCCGGGTCCGGCGCATCAGGTTGAGCAGGCCATGCTGACAATCCGCACGGAAGATGGTCAGGAAGGGCATTCCTTTACCGCACCGGAAATTGTTCGCCCCCATCTCATCGAGAAATTTGTCAAAAAGGTTCTTATCGGCGCCGATCACCGCGATCGCGAACGGCTGTGGCAAGACCTCGCGCATTGGCAAAGGGGATCTGCTGCGCAATTGACTGACCGCACGCTGGCTGTTGTTGACTGCGCCCTGTGGGATCTGGCAGGCCGTTCGCTTAACCAACCTGTATACAAGTTGATCGGTGGCTATCGTGACAAGGTGCTCGCCTATGGCTCGATCATGTGCGGGGATGAGCTTGAAGGCGGTCTCGCGACCCCTGAGGACTACGGTCGCTTCGCTGAAACGCTGGTAAAGCGCGGTTATAAGGGCATCAAGCTGCACACGTGGATGCCACCTGTCAGTTGGGCACCAGATGTCAAGATGGATCTCAAGGCCTGTTCTGCCGTTCGCGAAGCGGTGGGTCCCGATATCCACCTGATGATCGATGCCTTCCATTGGTATTCCCGCACGGATGCGCTGGCTTTGGGGCGTGGTCTCGAAAAGCTGGATTTCGATTGGATTGAGGAGCCGATGGATGAGCAGTCCATGTCATCCTACAAATGGCTGGCGGATAATCTCGATATTCCGGTTGTCGGACCTGAAAGTGCCGCTGGAAAGCACTGGCACCGGGCGGAGTGGTTGAAGGCCGGTGCTTGCGATATCCTGAGAACCGGCGTGAATGATGTTGGCGGCATTACGCCTGCGCTGAAAACCATGCACCTTGCGGAAGCCTTTGGCGTGGAATGTGAAGTGCATGGCAACACGGCCATGAATTTGCATGTGGTGGCAGCAACGAAGAATTGCCGCTGGTATGAGCGTGGGCTGCTGCATCCTTTCCTCGAATATGATGATGGCTTCGATTATCTGAAATCCCTATCCGACCCGATGGACGCAGATGGCTACGTGCATGTGCCTGATCGTCCGGGTCTGGGAGAGGACATCGATTTTAACTTCATCGAAAACAATCGCGTCCGGTGAGGCCAGAGATGAAGACGATCCTTGCCTTCGGCGATAGCCTGACCTGGGGTGCAGACCCGGCGACCGGATTGCGCCATCCGCGTGAGTTCCGCTGGCCGGAGGTGCTGGAGGCGGGTCTTGAAGGCAAGGCGCATGTCATTGCCGAGGGGCTTGGCGGGCGCACAACCTGTTACGATGACCATGCCGGACCTGCCTGCCGAAATGGCGCCAAGGCGCTGGAGGTGGCGCTTGCTTCCCACATGCCGCTTGATCTCGCCATCATCATGCTGGGGACAAATGATCTCAAGCCCGTTCATGGGGGTGTGGCTGAAACGGCGGTGTCTGGCATGCGACGTCTGGCGCAGATCGTCGAGACATTTCCCTATAAACCTCGGTCATGCCGACCGAGCCTCTTGATTGTCGCGCCGCCTGCCTGTGTGGCGGGGCCAACGGGTGCACCCGCCGCAGGTCGGCGGATCGCAGAGTCTCAGCGCCTGTCGCCCCTCTACGAAAAGCTGGCGGAAGAGGTGAATTGTGCATTCTTTGATGCCGGCACCGTTGCCAGCGCGTCATCCATCGATGGCGTACACCTGGAGGGCGAGGCGACTGCCAATATTGGACGTGCGCTGGTGGCGCCCGTTTTAGCCATTCTTTAATTGATCAGCGTCGTCGCAGAGGAGTGCCGATCTGGTCTTGAGTTAATGCCGTGATGGATGAGCGGCCAATGGGAGGAAAGATGAGACATTTCTTTGCAACAGTAGCGGTGGGTGCTTTGTTAATCGGCGCCATACCGCTTGATGCTTTCGCCGAAACACCGAAAGACCAACTGGTGGTCGCGACCACGATGAGCAACATTCTGACGCTCGACCCCGCAGCTATTACCGGCCGTGAGACCGTGCAGGTCTTGAACAATGTTTACGACACGCTGGTGACACTTTCGGATAAGGATAGAAGCATTCAGCCCCGCCTAGCAGAGCGTTGGGAGGTTGCTGAAGACCGCAAATCCATCACCTTCCATCTGCGAAAAGATGCCAGCTTCGCATCCGGCAATCCGGTAACCGCGCAGGATGTGGTCTGGAGCCTGAAGCGCCTTCTGGTCCGCAATCTGGCGCAGTCATCCTTCCTGAAGACACGCGGCTACAAGGTCGAGCAGGCGGACACGCTTTTTGTGGCCAAGGATGAGCAAACCTTCGTTCTCAATCTGCCAAAGCCGGATGATCCAAATCTACTTTTGATGATCCTTGGGCAGAATGGTCCCGGCACCATCATCGATAGCAAGACAGCGATGGAGCATGAAAAAGACGGTGATATGGGTGCCGCATGGCTGACTCTGAACTCGGCGGGTTCCGGCCCGTTCAAGCTCGGTCAGTGGAAGTCCAATGAATTCATCATCCTGACCCGCAACGATGATTTCTGGGGCGAAAAGCCCGCGATGAAGCGGGTTCTGATGCGCCATCTGCCGGAATCACAATCGCAGCGCCTGATGCTTGAAAAAGGCGACATTGATGTTGCCTATTCCTTGCAGGCACCGGACCTGACCTCGCTTCAGGCAGACAAGGCAATTGCCATTGAATCCACGCCCGGTTCAGGCTTTTACTATCTCGGCGTTTCGATGAAAGACGAGCGATATGCCAACAAGAAGGTACGGGAAGCGCTGCGTTATCTGATCGATTACGAGGGGCTCGATAAGGCAGTCATGCCATTCTATGGAAAGTTGCACCAACGCCCCATCAGCACCGGCGTTCTCGGCTCGCTGCCGGATCAGGGTTTCAAGCTGGATATTCCCAAGGCAAAGGCGTTGCTGGCAGAGGCTGGCTATCCCGAGGGTTTCAAAACCACCCTGCGCGTTCTATCCGAGGATCCGTTTATGAAGGCCGCGACTGCAATCCAGAACACATTGGCGCAGGCGGGCATTCAGGCCGAGCTGATCAGCGGTTCCGGCGACCAGATTTATGGCGCGATGCGCGAACGTAAATTCGAGCTTCTGGTCGGTCGTGGCGGCGGTGGCCAGCAACCGCACCCGGACAACAATCTGCGCTCCCTTGCCTATAATCCCAACAATGCCGATGAGGCCAAGCTCACCAACTACCAGAGCTGGCGCACGAGTTTCTTCGATGAGAAGCTGAACGCGATGATCGAGGCGGCGCTGGTGGAGCGCGACCCCGCCAAGCAGGCCAAGGCCTATGAAGATATCCAGGCCTATATGAATGACGCGGTGCTCTCGATCCAGCCATTTTCCGAAGTGGTGGATACAGCCGCCTATCGCAGTGATGTCAAAGGCATGATCGTCAGCCCCTGGTATTCGCGTTTTGAAGGCGTTAGCAAAGAACGCTGACCGGCATATGCCTCATCCCCTGCTTTCGCGGGGGATGACGTTCCAATGCGATGCTTCAGGACTGACACACTGACCCGTATCGCTCGACCACCGTCGAGAGCACCTCGTCAACGGGCCGGGCGTTCCAATTGTAGGAGAAAATTTCCACCTCTTGCGGGCCGAAGAACCCGGCCTGCTCAATCATGCGGCGAAAGCCCTTGAGATCGATGACGCCGTCGCCCATCATGCCACGATCATTGAGAGGATCGGTGGTTGGCACCAGCCAGTCGCAAATGTGGTGCGCAAGGATTTGGCCGTTGCGGCCAGCGCGTGCCACCTGCTCGGCAAGCTCCGGGTCCCACCACACGTGGTAGACATCAATGGCAACACCCGTGCCGGCGCCTAATCTGTCACAGAGATCGAGCGATTGTTTCAGCGTGTTGAAGCAGGCGCGGTCGGCAGCATAGAACGGGTGCAGCGGCTCTATGGCCAGTGGAATGCCCGCTTGCCGCGCATAGGGCAAGAGCTCTGCCATGCCGTCTTCCACCATTTGACGCGCGCCCGCAATGTCCTTGGAGCCTGCGGGCAATCCGCCGACAACAAGAACGAGGCAATCGGCCTTGAGGGCTGCTGCTTCATCGACGGCGCGTTTGTTGTCGTCAATAGCGTCTCGGCGCCCTTTTGCATCCGTTGCCGGGAAAAAGCCACCTCGGCAAAGGCCACTCAGGCGAAGTCCGTTTTGCTCAACGATGCGCGCTGCTTCCGCAAGGCCCACGCCGTGGACCTGATCTCTCCAGGGTGAAATGGTGGTAATGCCACGGGCAATGCAGGCGTCCACCAATGTGCCGAACGCACCGCCCTGTTTGATGGTCGCGAAATTGATTGAAAGACCTTCAAGGCTCATATGGTCTTCTCCCCCGATTGAAGCGATTGAAATGTTGCCTGTGCTGCGGATTGCGCTACGCCGAGGCCCTTGGTGGCAAGCACTGTTTCAAGCGAAAGCTCACCCTTTGCGATGTGCAGCCGCGCGCGCCCGGCATGATTTGCATAGAGATCACCATGCGCGCAAAGCCATGCGGCATTTTCAGTGTCCGAGGCACCCTGCATGCCATCGACATAATGGTGCCCATTGCGCTCGATGTGGCCAAGGCCGATCAGCGCCGCCAGCGCCAGATCCTGCTGCACCGCGACGCCCGCCTGTGTCGTCAGGTCCTCCGCAGACATGAAGTAACCGCCCGCCGTCTCCGCATTCCATTGTTCCACCCGCATTCTGTTGAGAAGAGAACGGTAAAAACCCTTGCAGGATTTAGAGGATACGCCGAGATAACCTTGTGCCTTGGCCTCAAGAAACGCATCCTTGGTGCCATCGGACTCGTCGATCTCAAGCGCAACGCGTCTGGCCAATGTCTTGACCTGTTTTGACAGTGCAACGGTTCGAGTGATCGGCTGCTCGATGAACAGAAGCGATTGACGCAATCGCTGAAGTCCCGGTTCCGCTTCGATGCGGTCCTTCAGTTCGATGACGGCTGCCTCATCCGCAAACTGCTCGTTACCATCCAATGTGACCTTGTAGGTCGATAGGCGGTCGAGAACGCCTGCGATCTGGATCAGGCGTTGTGTGTCTTCCACTGGCCTGCCGGATAGTTTCAGCTTGAAATAGCGGATGCCATAGGTCTCGATTTCTTCGCTCAGGCATTCCGGCAAGCCATCATTGCGACGGGCGGAGTTTACGTCTGACGGCGTCAACGCATCGACATAGCCCACCGTGTGGCGAAGATGGATCGTCTTTTTCGGCTGCAACCGGCTGAGGAATCCTGTTATATCGAAGCCAGCGAGATCCGGCGTTGTCGATGTGTCGATATCGGGCAGATTGATGCGGATGGCATCCGCGACCGTCAGACCGTGCAAACGGCAGAGACCATCCAGAATGGCGCGGTCTACCAATGCCAGGCCGAAGGATGCAATCAACCCGTTCAGCCCTTCGGCCGATGCCTGCTCGTGCTGCTGTGGCTCAAGCGCGGCGTGAAGGCCGAAGGCGGTGGCGAGTGCTGCCTCTTTCGCCAACTGTGCCGCCATATGCACGGATCGGCGCAACTGCTGCTCATTGTCGGCGTTGCTGAGATCCGCGTTCTTATCGAACCATTTCGGCACCATCAACTCGGCTGCATATCCTGTGGCCGTTTTCCCGCCTTCATCCTCTATGATGACGGAAAGGAATATCTGCGCCGCCTCCGTGACCGTTGCTGCGCCAAAGCGAAATGGCATGCGCATGCTGAGACGCCGCTCGAAGATTGCGACGTCTTTTACCTTCAAAACGGGTGCGCTGGCCATCTCAATGCACGCCCCTGACGGCCAGCAGGTTTTTCATGCGTATCGTCGCATCATCCGGGTCTGCCAAAACATTGGCCTTGTCTGCCAGGCGGAAAAGCTCGGCGAGATGCTGCGTGGAGCGCGTGCTTTCCTGCCCGCCGATCATGGTGAAATGATCCTGCAGGCCGTTCAGATAGGCCAGAAACACTACGCCTGTTTTATAAAAGCGGGTAGGGGCTTTGAAGATGTGGCGGGACAGTGCGACGGTCGGTTCGAGAACCTTGTAGAATTCGGCAGTGTCGCCCTGCTTTAAACTTGCCAGAGCCTTGGATGCGGCAGGCGCAATCGCATCGAAAATGCCGAGCAGCGCATCGGAATGGCCGTGCTCATCACCCGCGATCAGTTCGGCGTAGTTGAAGTCATCGCCGGTGTACATCCGCACACCGGCGGGCAGGCGGCGACGCATGGCGATTTCTTTTTCTTTGGAAAGAAGCGAAATCTTGATGCCATCGATCTTGTCGGCGTTTGCGGCCAACATATCAAGGCAGGTATCCATGGCCGCCATATGGTCGCTTGCGCCCCAATAGCCCTCAAGCGCCGGGTCAAACATTTCACCGAGCCAGTGAATGATGACCTTGTCGTTGGCATGGGCCAGAACACGGGCATATGTTTCCAGATAATCATCCGGCGATGTTGCGTTGGCGGCAAGTGCACGGCTTGCCATCAAGATGACACGCCCACCTTCGCCCTGAACAAAATCCAGTTGCTCCAGATAGGCATCAACGATCTGGTTCAGACTGTACTCCGTGCCAGTCAGATGATCCGTTCCAACGCCGCAGGCAATCAGCGCATCCTTGCGGGTCGAGGCTTCTTTCAGCGATCGTGAAATGAGTTCCTGCGCCTGCGGCCAGCCAAGCCCCATGCCGCGCTGCGCTGTATCCATGGCTTCCGCCACGCCAAGGCCCAGATCCCAGAGCCTATGTCGAAAGCGTAAGGTTCCCTCCCAATCGATAGCCGGTGTCAGCCACGGATCATTATCCGCAAAAGGGTCGGCGACGACATGAGCGGCGGCATAGGCCACGCGGTTGAAGTCGGATGGCTGGCGCTTTTCGAGTGCAATCGGTGTGCCGCTGAGCCTGTAGGTTTCAATTGAGCGGTCGTCTTTCGGCAGTTTGAGCTCGGTCATGTCTGCCTCCTCAAACGATTGCGGGAACGTCGAGCCAGCGGCGCTCCTTCCAGGATTTCAGGCCAAGCTCGGCTAGCTGCACGCCCTTGACACCCTCCATCAACCCGTAAGGCCAAGGCGCATCCTCGGCCAGATGCCGGACGAACATTTCCCACTGCGCCTTGAAGCCGTTATCGTAAACCACATTGTCTGGCACTTCCTGCCAGGTCTTGTAGAAATCGATTGTTTGCGGTTGGTCCGGGTTCCAGACCGGCTTTGGCGTGTTGGTGCGATGCTGCGTCCAGCATTTGGTGAGGCCCGCAACTGCCGAGCCATGCGTGCCATCCACCTGAAATGTGACAAGATCATCACGGCGAACGCGCACTGCCCAGGATGAGTTGATATGGGCAATTACCCCGCCTTCCAGCTCGAACGTGGCGTAAGCGGCGTCATCCGCATCGGCCACATAGGCGTTGCCCTGCTCGTCAAAGCGTTGGGGAATGTGGGTAGCACCAAGGCAGCTGACGGCTTTGACCTCGCCAAAAAGATTGTCGAGCACATAACGCCAGTGGCAGAGCATATCGAGAATAATGCCGCCCCCATCCTTCTGGCGATAGTTCCAGGATGGGCGCTGGGCTGGTTGCCAGTCACCTTCGAAAACCCAATAGCCAAACTCGCCGCGCACCGACAGAATTTTACCAAAGAAGCCGCTGTGGCGCAGCATGGCAAGCTTGCGCAGGCCCGGCAGAAACAGCTTGTCCTGAACCACCCCGTGCTTGATACCAGCGCTTTCCGCCAGTCTTGCGACGGCAAGTGCCTCATCCATGTTGTCGGAAATGGGCTTCTCGCAATAGACATTCTTACCAGCCTTGATGGCCTTGGTCAGCAGGCTTCCGCGCATCTGCGTCGTGCCTGCATCAAAAAACAATGTGTCATCGGGGTTGGCGAGAGCGGCATCAATGTCCGTCGTCCAGCGCTCGACATTGTGTTTGCGGGCAATCTCTTCGATCTTCGAGCCATTGCGACCCACAAGGATGGGATCCAGCATGACTTTTTCGCCGCTCTTCAATGTCACGCCACCCTGGTCGCGAATAGCTAGGACAGAGCGAACAAGGTGCTGGTTATATCCCATACGGCCAGTAATGCCGTGCATGATGACGCCGATACGCTGCATGAAATTTTCCTCCCAAGGCGCCTCACTCCCGTTAAGGCGCAATCTTCCGTTTTCGAAAATTTGTAACCAGTTGGTTATTTGTGGTTGGGAAACGGTATTTCTGTCAAGAAGATTTTCATGCGAAAAATCACGGCTTAAATCATCCGAGCGCTTCGCCCGATGGCTGCCAGCACCGTCTACCTAATCCCCATTTCGCACGTGCGAAGTATGGAGCGTTTGTTCTTGTTAGGAAAATTTGGCTGGCCGTTCAAAATGGCCGCAGTGCAGCAATGACCGTATTGACGATATGCTGTCCCCAACGTTCCAGCTCGGCAGGTGCTGCCAGATCGCGCTGAAAGATCGTAGACAGCGTGAACCGGTTGGAAAGGTAGAAAAAGCCGAGCGAGGCAATTGTCAGATAGACATCGACCGGGTCCAGCCCAGCGCGAAAATCGCCTGTCTTTTCACCGCGCAACAGCACGTCCTTCAGCTCGGAAATGAAATTGGAGTGCATTTCAGGGATGCTGGTGGATTGGCGCAAGTATCTGGCCTGATTGAGATTTTCTGTTGCCAGAATGCTCAGAAATTCCGGGTGATCGAGAAAATAATGCCAGGTGAAGAGGGCAAGCTCGCGCAGGCCATCAACCGGCTGTTTGCGCGCAAGGTCCAGCCGGTGCTCGGCATTGCGAATGTGTTGATAGGCGTCTTCGAGTACCGCCAGATAGAGCGCGTCCTTGTCACCGAAATAGTGGTAGATCATGCGTTTGTTGGTGCCAGCACGTCTGGCCACCACGTCAATCCGCGCCCCGGCAAGGCCCTTGGCGGCAACCTCGCGGCGGGCGGCTTCGAGAATGGCCGCACGGGTGCGTTCCGGGTTTCGTGATTGAACGGCCGGTTTTCGTGTGGTCACACGCTTCTTCTTTTCCGCCGCGTCGGTCACGTTTTCTGAAACGATTTTTTTGCCTTCATCCATTTTTAGTGACCGCTTGACAACGCTGTTGAACAGTGTTCCCATGTAACCAGATAGTTATAAAACGGCAAGCGCTGTTTATCAACATCATTTAATTTGGCAGTCAATTAGGGAGGAGTTGCCAATGTCCATGATGATTCAAAGACGTGCGGTTTTGACCGCGGGTCTGGCCGCACTGTCGCTCGCGACAGTGGGTGGGGGATCTGCATTTGCGCAGGCGGCGCGCATTCGCCTGCTCTGGTGGGGATCGCAGGAGCGTGCGGACCGCACGAACAAGGCGATAGCCGCCTTTAAACAGGTCAAACCCGATCTCGATATTGCCGGTGAGTTTGCGGGCTGGTCGGATTACTGGCCGCGGCTGGCTACGCAGGTCGCCGGTCGCAATGCGCCTGACCTCATTCAGATGGATTACCGCTATATTTTCGAATATGCGCGGCGCGGTGCTCTGGCGCCGCTCGATGAGTATCTCGGCAAAGGTTTGAAGATCGATGATTTCGGTGCGCCAAACATTGATTCAGGCCGGGTCGATGGCAAGCTTTACGGCATCAATCTCGGTGTGAATTCAAGCGCGGTGTTTTTTGATGCCGCAGGCTGGGAGAAAACCGGTGCCAAGCCGCCATCAGCGGGGCAGACCTGGGAAGAGTTTGCAAAGAATGCGGTTGAGTTCGGCAAAAACAAGCCCAAGCCCGGCTATTATGCCACGGCTGATGCGAGTGGCGTTGAGCCCAGCTTTGAGAACTGGCTGAGACAGAATAAGAAATCTCTTTTCAGCGAAGAGGGCGGCATTGGCTATAATGCCAAGGATGCAACGCAATGGTTTGCCATGTGGGCCGATATGCGTGAGGCCGGTGCCTGCGTTCCTGCCGATATTCAGGCACTCGACCAGTTGAACATTGAAAGCAATCCGTTGACGACTGGCAAGGCGGCAACTGCATTTGCGCATTCCAACCAGTTCGTTGGCTACCAGACGGTCAATAAAGCGAAACTGTCGATCACATCATACCCGAAGGTTTCCAAGGATACGCCATCAGGCCACTACCTCAAACCTTCCATGTTGATGAGTGTGGCCAATGGCAGCGCTGGCATTGCGGCGGCGGTTGATTTCATCAACTTCCTCGTGGCTGCGCCTCAAGGCGTTGATATTCTGGGCGTCGAGCGTGGTGTTCCAGCCTCTGCATCCATGCGCGAGCAACTGAGCCCGAAGCTCAACGATGTCAGCAAGGCGATGGTGGAATATATCGCCGAAGTCACGCCAAATGTTGGGCCGCTGCCGCCAGCACCGCCTCCGGGCGCCGGTGAGTTTGCTTTTGTTCTCAAGCGCACCTCGGAAGAGGTCGCATTCGGCAAGATAACGCCGGAACAGGGCGGGGAGAAGCTCGTCAAGGAAGCGGAAACCGTTATCAAGCGGAAGTAAACACTCATGACGTTCCAATCCGATACGATCCAGAGGGAGGGCCGCGCTGCGGCTCTCCCAAGGCAAGGCCGTGTGCGCAAGATGTTCGACCGGAATGTTCACGCCTATGTCTTTCTTCTGCCGTGGTTGATCGGCTTTTTCGGGCTGACACTCGGTCCGGCGCTGGCTTCGCTCTACCTGTCTTTTACGAATTACGATCTGCTGCAATCGCCCGACTGGGTCGGTGCGGCCAACTATGTGCGGATTGCCACAGCGGACCCGAAATTTGCCGCCGCAATGACGGTGACCTTTACTTACGTCATTCTTTCGGTGCCGCTGAAGCTCATTTTCGCGCTGATGGTTGCGATGGCCTTCAATCGCGGCATCAAAGGCCTGACGATGTATCGCGCGGTGTTCTATCTGCCATCGCTGCTGGGATCGAGCGTGGCCATAGCCGTTCTGTGGCGCCAGCTTTTCGCGTCCGATGGCCTTGTGAACATGGTGCTGTGGCAGCTTTTCGGCTTTGAAGGGCCAAGCTGGATCTCGAACCCGAACTACTCCATCTACACGCTGGTCATTCTCTCTGTCTGGCAGTTCGGCTCGCCAATGATCATCTTCCTTGCCGGTCTTCGTCAGATACCGCAGGATATGTATGAGGCAGCGGATATGGATGGGGCTGGCAAGGCGCGTCAGTTCTTCCGCATCACCCTGCCGTTGTTGACGCCGGTCATCTTCTTCAATGCGGTGATTCAGACCATCGATGCCTTCAAGGCTTTCACGCCAGCCTTCATCATATCGGATGGCTCCGGCGGTCCCATCAACTCGACGCTGTTTTACACGCTCTATCTCTATCAGGAAGCCTTCGGTTTCTTCCGCATGGGCTATGCCTCCGCACTGGCGTGGATACTGGTTATCATCATTTCGCTCTTTACCGCCTTCTCGTTTCTGAGCGCACGATATTGGGTGCATTACGATGACTGATGCCGTCTCATCATTACGTCCCGGCCAAGGGGTGAACCGTCCGCTATGGAAATCGGCACTGCTGCACATGGTGCTGATCGCCGCATCCATCGCCATGATGTACCCGATCCTGTGGATGATATCTGGTTCGTTCCGCCCGCAAGATGAGCTTTTCGGTTCGTCGTCGCTCATACCCTCCGCAGTGGATCTGGGCGGTTATGTCAGAGGCTGGACCGGCCTTCAGGTGTCCTTCGGAAAGTTCTTCTGGAATTCCTTCTTCATTTCGGTGCTTGCCACCATCGGCAACGTGGCGGGGTGCTCGCTGGCGGCTTTTGCCTTTGCGCGTCTCCGTTTTGGCGGTCGGAATTTTTGGTTCGCGCTGATGCTGGGCACCTTGATGCTGCCCTACCATGTGGTCCTCATACCGCAATATATCCTGTTTCTGGAAATGGGCTGGGTGAACACGTCTCTGCCGCTGATCGTGCCGAAATATCTGGCGACAGATGCGTTCTTCATTTTCCTGATGGTGCAGTTCTTTCGGGGTATTCCTCGAGAACTGGATGAGGCGGCGGTTATGGATGGGTGCAGCCCTTTCCGCATCTATTGGAAGATCATGCTGCCGCTCTCTTCACCTGTGCTGGCAACCGCCGCGATCTTCTCCTTCATCTGGACCTGGGATGATTTCTTCGGTCCTCTGATCTACCTCAACGATATCAACACCTATACCGTGCAGCTCGGTCTTCGCTCTTTCGTGGACAGTACCGGAAGCTCGGATTGGACGGCGCTGTTTGCCATGTCGAACCTCTCGCTCGTTCCCGTTTTTCTCTTCTTCTTATTCTTCCAGCGCCTTCTGATCGAAGGCATCGCCACAACCGGCATGAAACGCTGAAACATCAAGGCTTGGATAATGAAACCCGTTCGATTTGCGACTATCGGTATCAATCACAATCACATTTTCGGCCAGACACAATGCCTGCTGGCTGCGGGCGCAGAGCATGTCGGCTTTCACGCCATCGAAGACGATCTGGCCAAGGAATACTCGGAAGCTTTCGCAGGCGTACCGCGCGTTGATGACAAGCGCCGCTTGCTGGATGATCCCTCCATCGATCTCATCATCACCGCTGCCATTCCCGATGAGCGCGCGCCGCTTGCCATCGAGGCCATGCGTGCGGGCAAGGATGTGATGACGGACAAGCCGGGCATGGTGACACTTGCCCAGTTGGACGAGGTCAAACGCGTCCAGGCCGAAACGGGCCGCATTTTTTCGGTGCTCTATTCCGAACATTTCGAAAACCGGGCGACAGTGAAGGCGGGGGAATTGATTGCCGCAGGCGCTATCGGCAAGGTAGTTTCGACGGCCGGCTTCGGGCCGCACCGCCTGCGTACGCCGACGCGACCGAAGTGGTTTTTCGAGCGGGCGCGTTATGGCGGCATTCTGGTGGATATTGCCTCGCACCAGTGCGAGCAGTTTCTGTTTTTCACCAATTCCATGACGGCGGATATTCTCTCGGCGAAAGTCTCAAACCGCGCCAACCCGCAATGGCCTGGATTGCAGGATAGCGGCGATATTCATCTTTGCACTGATGATGCCGACGGTTTCATCCGCGTCGACTGGTTTACGCCGGATGGTCTGCCCAGTTGGGGAGACGGGCGGCTTTTTATCACGGGTACGGAAGGCGCAATCGAGATTCGAAAGAATGTCGATATTGCCGGGCGGGCAGGTGGCGATCACCTCTTCCTCACCGACAAGGCGGGCGTGACACATATCGATTGCGCCGACGTGCCGCTTCCATATGGCGCGCAGCTTCTGTCCGATATTCGCAACCGCACCGAAACCGCCATGCCGCAGGCCCGATGCTTCGCGGCCATGGAAATTGCACTGAAAGCCCAACAGATTGCGGAGGGCCACAAGCATGGCTAAGCGATACAAGGTCGGTATCATCGGCTGCGGCATTGGCCGCTCCCATATCTCCGAGGGCTATGCCATGCACCCGGATAAATATGAGGTTGCCGTCTTATGCGATCTGGATGAGGCGCGGCTGAATGCGGTGGCGGATGAGTTCAATGTAGTCGGTCGCACAACGTCCTCGGATGAGCTGATGGCCATGCCGGATATTGACATCATCGATATCTGCACGCCGCCCGCCATCCATACCAAGCTTGTTCTTCAGGCGCTTTCCTGCGGCAAACATGTCGTTTGCGAAAAGCCGTTGACCGGCTCACTCGCCGAACTGGATGAGGTCGTATCAGCAGAAAAAACGGCTAAGGGCATGTTGATGCCGATCTACCAATATCGATATGGGGATGGCGTTCAACAGGCGCGGCGCATCATTGACAGCGGTCTGGCGGGCAAGCCCTATGTCGGAACCGCAGAAACCCTGTGGAACCGTGGCGCCGACTATTATGACAACCCATGGCGCGGGCGTTGGGCAACGGAATTGGGCGGTGTGCTGATGACACACGCCATACATTTGCACGATATGCTGACCTATCTCATGGGTCCGATTGATCGTGTGTTTGCCCGCGCGGCGACCCGCGTCAACCCCATTGAGGTTGAGGATTGCGTATCCGCCAGCCTGTTGATGAAGAATGGCGCGCTGGTGTCTCTGACTACGACGCTCGGCTCCCAGGAAGAAATCAGCCGTTTGCGTCTTGCATTCGAACATGTGACGTTTGAGAGCAACCACTCGGCCTATTCACCGGGAGACGGCCCTTGGCGGATCATTCCTGCCAATGAGGAGGTCGGGGCCAAGATCGAGGCGCTGCTCCGCGGCCTGCCGCCTGTTGGCCGCAGGTTCGATGGGCAGATGGCCGCTTTCTACGAAAGCCTGGAAAAGGGCGAAAAGCCGCCGGTGACAACTGATGATGCGCGTGGTTCGCTGGAGCTGATCGCAGCGATCTATCACTCCAATGACACCAATTCTGACGTTGCCCTGCCGATCACAAAGGGCCACCCGAAATACATCAGCTGGCGACCTTAGGTCTGTCGGGAGGAATGATATGGCAAGCAGCATCACACTTGAAAAAATCGTCAAACGCTTTGGCGCTTTCCCTGTCGTGCACGGCATCGACCTTCAGATAGAGCCTGGCGAGTTCACGGTTTTCGTCGGCCCGTCCGGTTGCGGAAAATCGACATTGTTGCGCATGATTGCTGGGCTGGAAGAAATATCCGAAGGCGATCTCAGCATTGATGGAGAGCGGGTCAATGAGACCGCCGCTTCCAAGCGCGGCATCGCCATGGTGTTTCAGTCCTACGCGCTCTATCCGCATATGAGCGTTTACAAGAACCTTGCTTTCGGATTGGAAACGGCGGGCTACAAGAAGCCCGAGATCGAGGCGCGGGTGAAAAAGGCAGCGGATATTCTGCAAATCAACCCGCTGCTACAGCGCAAGCCCAAGGCCCTGTCGGGCGGGCAGCGTCAGCGCGTTGCTATTGGACGCGCCATTGTGCGTGAGCCAAAGATCTTCCTGTTCGATGAACCCTTGTCCAACCTGGATGCGGAACTGCGCGTTCAGATGCGTGTCGAAATCGCCAAGCTTCACCAGACGCTTGGCAGCACCATGATCTATGTGACCCATGATCAGGTTGAAGCCATGACCATGGCCGACAAGATCGTTGTGTTGAAAGAAGGCCGCATCATGCAGGTCGGGCGGCCGCTCGATCTTTATAACCATCCTGCAAACCAGTTCGTTGCCGGCTTTATCGGTTCGCCAAAGATGAATTTTCTGGCGGCGAAAATGGTCGCATCGGACACCTCACGCCGCACGGTCGAGATCGCCGGACAGCAGATTACGCTTGATCGCCCGCTGGACGCGGCAGATGGCGAAGCGCTGACGCTTGGTATCCGCCCAGAACATATTCAGGCGCAGGAGCAATCAGCAAGCCTCGGGCAGGGGAGCATCCAACTCGTTGAGCATCTGGGTGGTTCGACGGTTCTTTACACAACCACGGCAGATGGGCAGCCGGTGACAGTCTTGCTCGAAGGGCAGAAACAGTTGCGCATGGGGCAAACCGTTCCGCTCTCTTTCAGTCTCGCCAATGCTCACGTTTTCGGTGCGGATGGTCGCCGTGTTTAGGCTTCAAGGCCTTGTGGCATTCGCTATGATTCCAGCCTCGAAGCCTTTGAACTCACCGCTGTCGATGAAGGTTTCCAGAATGTCGCGATAGGGAGTGATGTCGATCTCGTTTTTCGCCAACCATTCGGGATTATAATAGGTGGCGGCGTAGCGGTCGCCGCTGTCGCAGATCAGCGATACCAGTGAGCCTTCTCGGCCTTCTTTCATCATCGCCGCTGCAATCCAGCAGGTGCCAAAGAAATTGGTGCCGGTCGAGCCACCGACGCGGCGAAACAGCCGGTCCGACAGCACGTGCATGGCGGCGATGGAGGCCGCGTCCGGTATCTTGATCATGTGGTCAATGACGCCGGGAATGAAGGATGGCTCCACCCGGGGGCGTCCAACACCTTCGATGCGCGATGGTGTTGAGCAGGTAACGTCACGGTCGCCCGACATATAAGACGCGTAAAAGGCAGAATGTTCCACATCGACAACGCACAGGCGCGTGCGCAGATTGCGGTAGCGAATGAAGCGGCCGATCGTGGCTGAAGTGCCGCCCGTTCCCGCATTCACGACCACCCATTCAGGCTCCGGGTGCTCTTCGCTTTTCATCTGCTCGAAAATGGAATCGGCAATGTTGTTGTTGCCGCGCCAATCGGTCGCCCTTTCTGCATTGGTGAACTGATCGAGATAATGCCCGCCCGTCTCGGCAGCCAGCCTTTCGGCCACGGTATAAACTTCTGACGGCTTGTCGACAAAGTGGCACTTCCCGCCAAAACGCTGGATAGCCTCGACCTTCTGCGGACTTGTCGAGTGCGGCATGACCGCGATGAACGGCAGATCCAGAAGATGCGCGAAATACGCCTCGCTGACGGCGGTAGAGCCTGAGGACGCCTCGACCAGCGTCGTTCCCTGCGCAATCTTGCCGTTGCAAATGCCGTAAAGAAACAGGGACCGCGCCAGGCGGTGCTTCAGGCTGCCTGTCGGATGCGTGGACTCGTCCTTCAGATAAATCGAGATGCCGCGCAGGCCCTTGAAAGCAGGCTTGACGAGGTGTGTATCTGCCGAGCGACGCCCATCGCCCTCAAGAATACCAATGGCACGACGTGCCCAGTCGCGGTTCTCGCAGGCTGGCAATGGCGTGAGGGGCGGAGCGGATAGGCACTGCGGCGTCGGCCCATCATTCACTTGAGAAATCTCTTGGTGCTGGACTGTATGGGTATCACTGATCTGATGAATGCCTGCCACGTTGTTTCATCTCTTTAATAGTTGAAAATCAGAATGGATTTCTAAGTAATACTATTAGCGTAGAATGTCATGCGCATAAAGCTAAAATATTTAGAACGGGAGGCGCGTCTCGCTGGCCTTACTGATGGTGCGCAATGTGGCATCGGCATGAAGAATGTCCTTGTATTGCATCTTCGCTATTTCGAGGCCCACTCACCCTGACGGTTGACTTTATCCATAATTCCAATAATCTGGATATATGGATCAGGAATACGCTATACTCACCCTCGCAGCGCTTGCTCAGCCGACCCGGCTTGAGACGTTTCGCCTTCTCGTTGCCCATGAACCGGAAGGCATGGCCGCCGGGGATATTGCCCGTACCCTCGTCGTTCCACAAAACACGATGTCGGCCCATCTGAACATCTTGTCACGGGCTGGTCTCGTGTCATCGCAGCGTAAAAGTCGCGTCATAGTTTATCGCGCGGAGATGGAAACGTTGCGGACACTGACATTGTTTCTTCTGAAAGATTGCTGCGGCGGAAATGCAGAGCTTTGCGCACCATTGATTGCTGAATTGACCCCATGCTGCCCTAAGGAAAAGGTGCCTTCATGATTGAGAATAAGAGGCTCGACGTCGCATGAAAAAGACCATTGATATCGTCATCTACCACAACCCGGAATGCGGCACGTCGCGCAATACGCTGGCCATGATCCGCAATGCGGGTATTGAGCCCCACGTCATCGAGTATCTGAAAACCCCTCCTTCTCGTTCACTTCTGGAACAATTGATTGCCCGCATGGGCATCTCTGCCCGCGAGCTGCTGCGCGAAAAGGGAACGCCTTTTCAAGAGTTGGGCCTTGAAGATCCGGCTTTGTCTGATGCGCAGCTGGTCGATGCCATGATGGAGCACCCCATTCTCATCAACCGGCCTATCGTTGTCACGCCTGTTGGCGTCAGGCTGTGCCGTCCTTCTGAGGCCGTGCTGGATATTTTGCTGGTTGAGCAGAGGGCGGCGTTTACCAAGGAAGACGGCGAAGTCGTTGTCGATGATGCGGGTCGTCGCGTCATCTGACCTGAACCTGCCAAATCCTCATTCCTATCACCCCGGTCTTCGCCCAAGGCCGGGGAGTGTTTCTTTGCCAAGGAGAACGCGAATGCGTCCCGCAGAACCAATATTACGTCTGTCCTTCCTCGATCGGTACCTTACGGTCTGGATCTTTGCCGCCATGGCGCTGGGCGTGTTGCTCGGCTCTGTCTTCACCGGCCTGCCAACCGCACTTGAAGGCATGGCTGTTGGCACAACCAACATTCCGATCGCCATCGGCCTGATCCTGATGATGTATCCGCCACTGGCGAAAGTCCGTTTCGAAGAACTGCCGCAGGTCTTTGCTGATAAGCGCGTTTTGATGATTTCGCTGCTGCAGAACTGGATCATCGGCCCCGTGCTGATGTTTGTGCTGGCGATCATTTTTCTGCGGGATTACCCGGAATATATGACGGGCCTCATCCTCATCGGCCTTGCGCGCTGCATTGCCATGGTTCTGGTCTGGAACCAGCTCGCTAAGGGTGATAACCAATACGTCGCGGGCCTCGTTGCGTTCAACTCCATCTTCCAGATTCTGTTTTTCAGCGTCTATGCCTGGTTTTTCCTGAGCTTTCTGCCGCCACTGTTTGGGCTGGAAGGCAGCGTCATCGATGTTTCTTTCTGGACGATTGCGGAAGCTGTATTGATCTATCTCGGCATTCCGTTTCTTGCGGGCTATCTGTCGCGCCGTGTTCTGACTGCCACCAAGGGACGTGACTGGTACGAGACTGTCTTCCTGCCGAAAATCAGCCCGATCACACTCGCCGCACTGCTGTTCACCATTGTCGCCATGTTCAGCCTCAAGGGCGGGGATGTGGTGCGCCTGCCGGGTGATGTGGTGATGATCGCCATTCCGCTGACGATCTACTTCCTCATCATGTTCCTTGTCAGCTTCTGGATGGCGAAGTCCGTTGGAACCGACTATCCTCGCACCACGGCGGTGGCTTTCACAGCGGCTGGCAACAATTTCGAACTTGCCATTGCGGTTGCCATTGCTGCCTTTGGACTGGCATCCCCGGTCGCATTTGCAGCGGTTATTGGGCCTCTGGTCGAGGTTCCCGTGCTGATCTTGCTGGTGCAGATGGCGCTCTGGATGGGCCGCAAGTATTTTGCAAAGTCAGCCGGAAAACCGGCTGAGTAAAAAGTGTAAGGAGGCGCGGTGGCGCCGCTCGCCGCCCTCTATATCGATTTCAGGTCCACGCGCTGCTCCAGCTTTGCGGCATCTTCTTTCCGCTCACTGTAACGATCCGTCAGATAGTCGGACGCATCGCGGGTCAGCAGGGTGAACTTGACAAGCTCCTCGCAGACATCAACGACGCGATCATAATAGGTCGACGGCTTCATGCGACCGGCCTCGTCGAATTCCTGCCATGCCTTTGCGACAGAAGACTGGTTTGGAATGGTGATCATCCTCATCCAGCGGCCGAGAATGCGCAACTGATTGACCGCATTGAAGGACTGAGAGCCGCCACAGACCTGCATAACAGCCAGTGTCTTGCCCTGTGTCGGGCGGACGGAGCCGGTTGTTAGCGGAAACCAGTCGATCTGCGCTTTCATGATGCCGGTCATTGCGCCGTGGCGTTCGGGGCTGACCCAGAGATGGCCCTCCGACCACAAAGACAGCTCCCGCAATTCCTGAACCTTTGCATCGGTGTCGGGCGCGCCATCGGGAAGGGGAAGTCCCTCTGGGTTGAAGATCCTGACCTCGCAGCCGAAATGTTCGAGCAGGCGTGCGGATTCTTCGGCCAGCAGACGGCTGAACGAGACCTTACGCAGTGACCCATACAGAATGAGAATGCGTGGCTTGTGTTGTGAAAAGGCTGGCCGAAGGGCATCCAGATCCGGCTGGCGGATGAAATCGATTGAGGCTGCGGGAATATCGGCCATGGTAAGCTCCGTTGACATCGTGATGGGTCAGGCCCGTCTCAAGATGCTGAGGGATAACAAAAAAAGGGACCGGTTGAAACCGGTCCCCCTGTTTTAAGGGTTCAAATGCTGGAGGCGAGTATCAAAACTCCTCCCAGCTTTCGGCTGCGGCTGCACCGCCACCGCCGAGGCCTACTGCACCGGCCACCTTGGCCATCATGCGGCGCGCTGGCGATGCCACAGGCTTGTGGTCAGCTTTCGCAGCAACCGGTCTGCCCTGTGCGACAGGTCCATCCGAGCCGACGCGGAAGCCCGCAATGATTTCCCGCAGCCTTTGAACTTCGCTGGCAAGCGTTGCGCTGGCGGCAGTGGATTCTTCCACCATCGCGGCGTTCTGTTGGGTGACTTGGTCCATCTGGTTGACAGCAGTATTGACCTCATGCAAGCCAACCGACTGCTCCTTGGCAGAGGTTGCGATGGCATCCAGCTGGGTGTTGATGGTGACGACCTGTTCTTCGATCACCTTCAATGCAAGGCCGGTTTCCTGAACCAGTTTCACGCCGGTGCTGACCTCTTCGCTGGAGTTGCGGATCAGTTCCTTGATCTCCTTGGCGGCCTGGGCAGATCGTTGTGCAAGTTCACGCACTTCCTGCGCAACAACCGCAAAGCCCTTACCGGCTTCACCGGCACGTGCAGCTTCCACGCCCGCATTCAGAGCCAGCAGGTTGGTCTGGAACGCGATTTCGTCAATCACACCGATGATGTTGGAGATCTGGTTCGAAGACTGTTCGATGCGCTGCATCGCGGTTACGGCATTCGATACAACTTCACCGGAGCGGCTAGCGGATTTGTTGGCTTCGATGGCCACATGGCGGGCTTCCTGCGTGCGCTGGGAAGAGTTCGCCACATTGGTGGTGATCTGATCCAGTGCAGCAGCGGTTTCTTCCAGAGATGCTGCCTGCTGTTCCGTGCGCTTGGAAAGGTCTTCCGCGCTGCGGCTGATTTCGCGGGCACCGCTGTCGATAGAACCGGTGGCCTGGGAAACAGACCGCAAGCTATCTGCAAGCTGACCGACGGCATCATTGAAGTCGGACCGCAACGTTTCGAAATCACTGGCGAAAGGCTCGCTCAGGCGGAATGTGAGGTCGCCGCTGGAGAGGTGCTTCAGGCCTTCTCCAAGACCGGAGGTAGCCTGTGCCATCTGCTGTGCGCGCTGACGATCAGCCTCGGCAACACGGGCACGTTCCGCTTCACTGGCGCTGCGGCCGGATTCTGCTTCCTGCTCAAGCTGCAATGCACGCAAGCCATTGTCCTTGAAGATCTGCACGGCCTTGGCCATCGTGCCGACTTCATCACGGCGATCCGTGCCCTCGACGGTGGCCGTAAAGTCGCCATTTGCAAGCGTACCCATGGTGGCGACCATGCTCTGGATAGGCTTGACCAGCCAAGCGCGGATGGCAACGAAGCCCAGGACCAGTACGGCGAGCAGACCCAGAACAACCGCGCTAAGTGTCACGAGGAAGGTCTGGTTAGAGGCGTCGGTCAATTCACCGCTTTCTTTATCTGAGGCATCAACGATAGCAGTCGTAAGCTCAGTAAAACGGGGCGAAAGGGCTGCGAAGCTCTGCTCGCAAGGGAGAGCGCCTTTCTGAGAAGCCGCAACCTCCTGATCGTTCGTTGCTGCGGCGGCAGCAGCGATGGATGGTCCGCAAACATCCTTGAACACTTTCAACACGTCTGCCTTGATGACGGGCAGTTCAGCTTTTCCCGGAAGCGCGGCGATGGCCGTGTCCATGGATTTGACGAAGCTTCCTTCTGCATCTTTCAGATTCTTCTGGGCAGCGGCGTTGTGATCCGGTGTCCGGGACAGCAACAATTCGGCGAAGGATGCGCGAAATGCCTGCAAGGCGCGGTTGGAGCGTGCCATGTAAAGAGCCGCTTTTGACTCACTCCCAAGCAGATCGCTGTAGTTAGCGTCGATTTTTTTGATCTGTTGGCCAGAATAGAGTGCCATGCCCAGAGAAAACAGGCCGAATGCGACCATGATGATGAGGAATTTTCCAATGATAGAGATATGCTTCACGTGCCACTCCAAGGAATCGACTGTTGATCCTGCGTCGCCGAAAGCAAATCATTCACCGGGCCGACTATGTCGATCCAGTCCAGGCCAATCTATTGTTTGGCCAGCATGACTGAATCGTTATGTTGGTTAATAAGAGGCCGGAGTCATTTATAATATGTGAATATTCTTACGTCCGTAGTCAAATATTGCTCATTTGCGACCAAAATTGCCAATCGTCAGTTTTGTGGCTGTGTTCAGCGTCCAAAAAAATGGTTTAGTCCTGAGTCCTTTTAAGAATAACCCAAAATTGATTCGGTATCATTAAGTAAACAGAAGCATTGCGAGATGAGGACTATGAAGCTGGCGCGCTATACCGTCAGGTCTTCATATTGCCCGTTGCCAGACTTCTGATGTGCCACGAAAGAGCTTCTTCCAGAAGGTGCGGCGTATGACCGCCGCGCTGTGTCGCGCGCGCCAGATAGTCTTCAAGCATATCTCTGAAGGATGGATGCACGCAGTTGGCAATGATCACCGCCGCTCTTTCGCGGGGTGCCAATTCGCGCAAATCTGCAAGGCCGTTCTCCGTCACGATGATATCGACATCGTGCTCGGTATGATCGACATGGCTGACCATGGGAACCACAGAGGAAATTCTTCCGCCCTTGGCCAGCGACTTGGTGACGAAGATGGAAAGGTAGGCATTTCGCGCAAAATCGCCTGAGCCGCCAATGCCGTTCATCATGTGCGTGCCATTGACGTGGCTGGAGTTCACATTGCCATAGATGTCCACTTCCAGCGCCGTGTTGATGCCGATGATGCCGAGGCGACGAATGACCTCGGGGTGATTGGAAATCTCCTGAGGGCGCAGCACAAGCTTGTGCTTATACCTGTCAAATGATCCAAAAACGCGCTCTGCGCACTCTGCCGAAAGTGTGATGGAGGAGCCGGAGGCAAAATCGAGTTTGCCAGCATCAAACAGATCGAATGTACTGTCCTGCAAAACCTCGCTGTACATTTTGAGGCCATTGAAGGGACTGTTCTTCAGTCCTGAAAGAACAGAGTTGGCAATTGTGCCGATACCCGCCTGTAGCGGTTGCAGACCAAGATTCAGGCGCCCGACGGATACCTCGTTCTCCAGAAAGCGGATCAGATGGCTGGCAATCGCCGCCGTGTCTGCATCCGGGGCTTCGACCGTGGAGAAGCTGTCCTTCTGCTCGGTGACCACGATTGCGGCAATCTTGTCTGGATCGATCGGTATATAGGGCAGGCCGAAGCGACTGTTGCAGTCGAGAACAGGAATCGGCTCGCGCATGGGCCGTTTGGTCGGAATATAGACATCATGCAACCCTTCAAGTTCAAGGGGTTGGCTGAGATTGATTTCGACAATGATCTTCTTGGCAAGAATGGCGAAGCTCGCCGAGTTGCCGATTGACGTGGAGGGCACGATGCCGCCATCCTCGGTGATCGCCGTGGCCTCGATTACCGCGTAATCGATTGGGCCGAGCTGGTTTGATCTAAGGTGTTCGACGGTTTCAGACAGATGCTGATCGACGAACATCACCTCACCACGATTGATGGCGGCGCGAAGGGTCGTGTCGACTTGAAAAGGCATTCGGCGGGCAAGAATCTTGGCCTCGGTCAGCATCCGGTCAATACCGTGGCCCAGAGACGCACCCGTAATCAACGTGATCTGGAACGGGTTGGTCTTTGCCCGTTCGACCATCGCGATTGGAACGGCTTTGGCGTCGCCTGCCTTGGTGAAACCGCTCATGCCGATGACCATGCCATCCTTGATGAGTGCCGCGGCGGCCTGAGGTGTCGTGATTTTATCGATCAATGATGGTCGACGGATGCGCGTCTCGATCATGTTGGCTCCATGATGATAAGGTTGGTTAATCCGGCCTATTGCAGGTCAAGCACGATCCGGCCATCAATGCCGCCTTCTTCCATGCGGGAGAAGATTGCATTGATGTTTTCAAGCTTGTCCCAGGAGAAATGGGCCGCAACGGCACCGTCACCGGCAAAGCCGAGCGCTTCCTCAAGATCCTGCCGGGTGCCGACGATCGAGCCTCGGACGGTGATCCGTTTCAGAACCGTATCGAAGATTGGCATGGCGAACTTGCCCGGTGGCAGGCCGACCAGTGCCATGGTGCCATGCGAGCGCATCGCTCCGAAAGCCTGCTCGAACGCAGTCGGAGAGACCGCCGTGACCAGAACGCCATGGACGCCGCCGATCAGTTTCTGCAACTCCGCCGCCGGATCGGTCTCGCGGGCATTGATGACTATTTCGGCGCCGAGTTTTGTGGCAAGGGCTAGCTTGTCGGCGTGAACATCAATGGCCGCAACATGCATGCCCATCGCCTTTGCGTACTGCACCGCCATGTGGCCGAGCCCGCCGACGCCCGATATGGCGACCCATTCGCCCGGTTTGACTTCGGTTTCCTTCAGCCCCTTGTAGACTGTTACGCCCGCGCACAGGATGGGCGCTGCCGGACCCCATTCCAGACTATCCGGCAGGCGGCCAACGTAGTTTGGGTCAGCAAGCGCATATTCAGCAAAACTTCCATTGACCGAATAGCCGGTGTTTTGCTGAGATCCGCAAAGCGTTTCCCAACCGGTTCCGCAATGCGGGCAATAGCCACAGGCCGTATGCAGCCAAGGCACGCCGACCCTGTCACCTTCCTTGATGCGTTTCACGTCACGCCCGACACCGACGACGGTGCCGACGCCCTCATGACCGGGAATGAAAGGCACAGTCGGCTTGACCGGCCAATCTCCTTTGATGGCATGGAGATCCGTGTGGCAGACGCCGGTTGCGGCCATCTTGACCAATATCTGGTCAGGGCGCGGTTCCGGCACCGGTATTTGCTCGATCATGAGAGGTTTGCCAAACTCGCGGAGAACGGCAGCTTTCATCAATTTTGTCATCGGCTAGCTCCTGAGGTTTATCCTCAGCTAGCATGCGCTCCAGCCTGCTGGATTGATTTCAATCAAGCCTGAGAGTGGCTCTCGGGCGGCCATACTCGGTTCGGGCTCTGAGATTTCAGGAAAAACCGGGCACCACTGCGTTGAGTGGTGCCCGGCAACCGGATGTAAGCAGGAGCTATTGTTGCGGCTCGTGGATTGGGCATTTGTTGAAGCCAGCGCGAAAATTCGCTGAATGCTCATATGGGGCTTTGCGGGCGCGGTTGATATTGCCGAGCGGCTGATGCGCCGCGAGCCCGGTCCAGACACTGAACCGCATCTCTTCATTGACCTTTTGCACCTGCTCGTCGCTCCAGCTGTCTTGCGGCGCCGCCGTTATCGTTGCCACGGTTACGAAAGGAGCGTCATCCTGATCCCATTCCACGGTTGGATCTTCGATGGGCTGTGCCTTGACGTCGCGACAGAGCTGGACCTGAAACTCCCACTCGCCTTGTATCGTCTGCATCTCCCCTTGCACGGTCTCTCTGATCGCATCTTCCCGCACACTCGTATCGATCTCCCTGCCGGTGAGTTCGGTCAGGTCTCGAGAGACCGGCTTGAGGCTGAATTTCGCAACGTATTCCCCATAGCGAAATGGCGTGACGCTGAAATAGGTCTCGCCGAGAGGATCGATATTGGGTGCGCCGCCGAGGGACTGGACTGTTGAACTTGTGACGCCAACGGCCTCAAGCGCGTTGTTGACGGTCTGCAGAACGCTCGACATCACCGTCTTCGTTCCCTCCATCTTGTCCGTCGTCTTTGCCAGCAATTTCAGGCTTCCGAGAAATTTATCAGCGGTCTTGGCCTGAAACACTGGGCCATTGACCATGACGAAGTCCTGCGTTCGCCCAGCCGCATCCGGCAGGCGTTCGCCGTCTACGCCCACTACCTTCATGGCGAGGCCACGGGGCAGGGCGATCGCATCGGGAAGAATGTCGCCCGCATTTGTCGAAAGGCGCATGAACACGGTGTAGGTGCCGGGTTGCGCGAACAGCCCCTGGGCAAGCTCAGGAGGCAGGCCATCTTTGACCTGCAATTTGCCCTGAAGAATGCCGTGTGCCTTGGCATGCACAGAGCGAACCGCGTGACCATAGTCATTCGCGGTCGTGTCGAGAATCTTGTCAAAGGTATCGTTCAGACCCTGGATGGTTTCCTCCTCATCGGGCTGTATTGTTTCGAGATCGGGCGAGTAACGGATTGGCGCTGAGATCGGCATGCTGAACTCCTGTAAACGAACAGGAAAAGCTGGACGGTGCCCGATAGTTCCGTAGCAGGACAGACTCTGCGAAAGAGAAACTGAAACCCCACTTTATCAGTATTGTCGAAGATACGGAACATGAAGGTCTTGCAGACTGCGGGCAGCATGCAGTGCCGGCGCAAATGGGCACGGCAAAGTCACGCCATTGATGTCAGGATGGCGCTTTCGCGAAAGCGTCAACGCAGGTAAGACATCCGAATGGATATGATAAAAACGCCCCGCCTCATTTTGAGAAATTTCCGGCAGGAAGACGCCGCCGATCTGTTCGCCTATCTGAACGAACCGACTGCCAGTTGTTTTCTGTCTCTTAAACTTGATGATATGGCCGCCGCAGAGGCGGAGACGGAAAAACGCTGTGGAAGCGATGAATATATTGCCGTTTGCTTGAGAGACACTGACAAGCTTGTCGGCGACCTCTTTGCCGTGCCGGAAGACGATACGTATTCTGTCGGGTGGAACTTCAATCCGCGTTTCGGCGGCGCTGGTTTTGCGAGCGAGGCAGCGCGCGCTTTGTTCAGTTTTCTCTTCACGGTCAAAAATGCGCGCAGGCTTTATGCTTATGTGGAGGATCACAATATCCCGTCACAGCGCCTGTGCGAACGCATGGGAATGAGGCAGGAGGGGCTGTTCAAGGAGTTCGTGTCCTTCACAAAAAGCGACGATGGCACTCCGATTTATGAGAACACCATGCAATACGCGATCCTGCGGTGGGAATGGGAAGCTTTAGCCGGTGGGGCGCCGTTACCTGAAACTCAGACGTGAGCGGCCACCATCGCTAGGGGAGGCGCGGACAGCGCAATCTAACACCGTCATTAGAAGCGCAGGCCATAGAGACCTGCGCTTTCTCTGACCAGCGTCTTATAAAGCTGGTGTCAAAATATGGTCCTTATAGCCGGGCCTTATGCAGCCGCCCGCATCCTGGCGCCGCTTGAGCGTCTGGTCGCGAACTGACCTACCATCTGGGCAAGCATTTCAGTTTCATGGACCAGTGTTTGAGATGCGGCTGTCGTCTCCTCGACCATGGCTGCGTTCTGTTGCGTCACCTTGTCCATCTCGTCGCCGGCATTGGAAACTTCCCGTAGACTTACGGACTGTTCTCTGGCCGCCATCGCAATCTTGTCGATGATGGAACTAATGCCGCCCACCTGCTCACAAATGTCCTTGAGTGAGGTGCCGGTTTCGTCAACGAGCTTTACGCCTGCAGCGACCTGCGTTGTCGATGTTGAAATCAGCCCCTTGATTTCGCGAGCGGCATTGGCAGATCTTTGGGCAAGCTCGCGCACTTCCTGTGCAACGACAGCAAAGCCCTTTCCGGCATCCCCGGCACGCGCCGCCTCAACACCTGCATTGAGCGCAAGCAAATTGGTCTGAAATGCTATTTCGTCGATAACGCCGATGATGTTGCCGATCTTTGCCGATGAATCCTGAATTTCGCTCATCGCGCTGATGGCGCGTTCGACAACGGCTCCGCCGCCTTCCGCGTTTGTCTTGGCCAGTGCAACAGTCTTCTGGGCGTGGTCTGCGCCATCCGCAGTGCTCGTGATGCCGTTGGAGACCTCGCCCAAGGCGGCAACTGTTTCTTCGAGAGAGGCGGCCTGCTGTTCTGTGCGGCGCGCAAGATCGTTGGATGCGCTTGATATTTCGGACAAGCCAGACCGGATCGTTCCGACGCTGACGATAACCGCGTCAATTGCCTCTTCCAGGGTGGAAACGGCGCTGTTGAAGTGCGTTCTGATGCGCTCGTAGCGGGAATCGACCGCTCCGATGCGCGCCGTCAGATCACCATTGGACAGTGCGTCCAGACCGGTGGAAATTTGTCCGAAGGCATGCTCCATCGCCTGCGCTTCCGTCATACGCTCGGCTTCACGTTCATGCCGCAGAATTTCCGCCTGCTGCCTTCCGCGATCCGCCTCTGCTTCGGCATTGAGGCGTGCACGGTCGTTCTGCTGAAACACCTGCAATGCACCGATCATTTCACCGATTTCGTTGTCCGTTTTTGCAAGCTCCAGATGCGTATCCGTTTCTCCCTTCGCCAGACGCGCCATTGCCTGCGCAACCTTCACCATAGGCCGGGCAACGGAGCGGACCATAAAGAATGCAATGGCCATAGCCAGAACGAAGCTGAACAGACCCGCGCTCCACATCCAGGACGTGCCCTGACTACCCTGGAGTTCTGATTTGGATGCAATTTCGCCTGCAATCGCGACAATACCGTCCGTGACGCTCTGTGATGTCGAAACGACCAGCGAGGCCTGCTGATCGAAGGATGCGAGGTTCGTCTTCATCGCTTCGAATGTCTGGCCCAGTTGGGCGAGACTGGCGGTCATGTCATTTCCGGAGATCTTGGCCAGCATGGCACCCAAGCCCGCTGCCTTCTTCAGATTTGCGGTGACGATGGCATCAGCTTCAGCGGAGGGTTGGAGATGATATCGTTCGACTTGAACAAGAATATCTTTCAAGACATTGCTGAAGTTGCGTGCAGTGCCTGAAATGATACGCGCCTTGGAGCGAGCCGTATCTTTTTCGCTTTTGGCAGCAAGTTCTTTTTCTGCCGACATCCGCAACACCTCTTCCAGCTTCTGAGAGGTGGTTGAAATCTGCGCGAAAAGCCCGAGTTCCTGTGTCGCGGAGAGAGCTGCGCCATTGTCTTTGGAAATGGCGGCCTCAATCTCCGTGAAGGTATTTTCCAGGCTGCTGACGATTGGCTGGATGTCAGGCGTTCCGCCCAGCTTGACCACTTCAGTCAAGCCAGCCTGCGCACGAGCCATCGGCTCTGCGATCTGATCGGCCGATATCACTCCACCTTGGGCGGATGCTTTTACCAGCGCGAGTTCGACGGCATTGATACCTTCCCTGAAACTGCCAGTGTTCTGGATGAGGATACGGATCGTGTTCAGGCTAATCAGGGCGTTGTTGGAATTGGTCTCGGCCTGGTTGGCGACGTCAAGGGCGCTTTTTTCAGCCTGATCAGCCAGGGTCACCATGCTGCCGGTGGCTTCACGCAGAGCGGCGCCGGCTTTCTGGACAGCATCCTGGGAGGTTGCGAGAGATCTGACGGCATTCGACATCATCGAGATGCCATTTGAGAGCTCTGCACTTTCGTCTTTTGACAATTTCAGGGAATTGAGTGTCGCTTGCGCCATCTGGAGGGCGCTGGCGGCTTGATCAATGCGCTGAGGCTCTTTGCTGATGAGATATTGGATAATGGCACCTTCAGCCTTGTTGGCGCCAATCAGGACTTTTGAAGTATCCACAGTTTGAGACACGGCACCCGTCAGACTACCAATTCCACGGATGCCGACGCTTGCAACAAGCACGACCGAAATGAGCAACAAAGCCATCCCGATCGATGTTCTGAAACCGATGGATTTCAGTTTCTGAGATAATTTCACTTTCCAATTCTCCCCCCGCAGCGTAACGCCGCCCAAGCATTGCAATGACGCTAGGGGAAATGAATAAAAAACTGCTTAAGTGCAGCGTCGTCATTTGAAACGTTGAAGCGCCGATTGTGCGGGTCGGCGGAGTTTGCTCGTCGCTCTCGTGGTCGACATTGCAACTCCGCCGAAGGCGTAAGCATTACGGGCTCTATCCCAAAATCATCAGGCGGATTGCATATGCGACGATCGAAAGAGCAAGCACGCTCGCAATCCAGATGCCGACGAACCACAACAACCGCCTGGAGAGAGACTGCTGCATCAGTGATATCCTTCCTCGGGATCGATCTTGCCGCGAAAGACCCAATAGGCGTAACCCGTATAAGCAAGGATGATCGGTATCAGCACGCTTGCACCCACAAGCAGGAACGCCAGAGAGCTTTCCGGCGCCGCTGCTTCCCAGATCGTCAGCGCGCCGGGTACGATATAGGGATAAAAGCTGATCCCAAGTCCCGCAAAACAGATGACGAAAATGCCAAGGGCGGCGAGAAATGGCTGAAGATGTTTGTCACGCGCCAATCCATTCCACAGAGCGGCCGCGCAGAGCAGGACCAAAAGCGGCACGAAGGCTGAGAAAAACGCGGTGGGCCAGACGAACCAACGCTCGAAATAAACGCGGTCGATAAAGGGCGTCCAGAGACTGACCACGCCGATGATGGCAAGCGTTGCCACAGCCGCCACCTTGGAAATTGTGCGAGCTTTCGCCTGCAACTCGCCCACTGTTTTGAGGTTGAGCCATGTCGCGCCAAGCAATGCATAGCCGATGACCACAGCCAGGCCTGTTGTAAGACTGAAAGGTGTCAGCCAGTCCCACCACCCGCCGGAATAGGCGCGGTTGGTGATCTGGATGCCCTGAACCAGCGCGCCCAGAGCGATGCCCTGCATCATGGCCGCAATCGTGGAGCCGATGCAGAAGCCCCAATCCCACCAAATGCTTCCACGTGTCGTGCGCCAGCGGAATTCGAAGGCCACACCACGAAAGATAAGCCCCAGCAACATGAGGATGATGGGCATATAGAGGGCAGGTAATACCGTTGCATAGGCAACGGGAAAGACCGCCATCAACCCGCCGCCGCCCAACACCAGCCACGTTTCGTTTCCATCCCACACCGGGGCGATGGAATTCGTCATGACGTCCCGGTCATGCCTCTTGCGGAAAAACGGGAACAGGATGCCGATGCCGAGATCGAAGCCATCGAGGATGACATAGGCCAGCACCGCAAATGCGATGATGGCAGCCCAAATAAATGCAAGATCAAACATCATGATGCCCTCCTGAAAGGCTCTGCGCGGGACCGGGCGTTATCCCGGCCGTACGGGTCGGGGCGTGATCCAGTTCGTGATCCTCATCCAGCACAGGTGTGCGTCGCATCAGTCGCAGCAGGTAAAATACGCCTGCACCGAACACCAGGAAATAGACGATAATGAATGCAAGAAGCGATGCGCCAACCGCCGGTGCATCGATGGGCGACAAGCTGTCGGATGTCCGCAACAGGCCATAGACCGTGTATGGTTGGCGACCCACCTCCGTCGTGTACCAGCCTGCGAGCACGGCGATGAAACCTGATGGACCCATGAGAAGGGAGGCTCTGTGAAGCAGACGATTGTTATAAAGACAGTCTTTCCACCGCGCCCAGAGCGACCAGAGGCCGACAAGGAGCATCAGCATTCCAAGCCCCACCATGACCCGGAAGGTGATGAAGGGGATCAGTGCCTTGGGGCGATCATTTTTATTCCACTCTTTCAAACCCTTGATCTCGCCGTCCAGCGAATGGGTGAGGATCAATGAGCCGAGCTTTGGTATCTCAAGCGCGTATTTGGTGACTTCGGCCTCATCATCAGGAATTCCGAAGAGAATGAGCGGTGCACCACTGTGGGTTTCGTAATGCCCTTCCATCGCGGCGATTTTCGCTGGCTGATGTTCCAGTGTGTTGATGCCGTGCAGATCGCCGACGAATATCTGGATGGGGGTGACGAGAGCTGCCATCCACATGGCCATGGAAAACATGACGCGTGCCTGCCGATTGCTCTTGTCTCGCAACAGGTGATAGGCGCCGACAGCGCCAACCCCGAAAGCCGTCGTCAAAAAGGCGGCCAGCACGGTGTGAACGAGGCGATATGGAAATGACGGGTTGAAGATGATCTTCCACCAGTCGGCTGGCATGAATTGTCCGTTTTCACCAATGGTGAAGCCCTGAGGCGTCTGCATCCAGCTGTTGGCGGACAATATCCACGTTGCGGAAATGAGAGTGCCGACCGCCACCATGCCGACGGCAAACATGTGAAGGCGATCGCCTACACGTTTGCGCCCAAACAAGGCGATACCCAGAAATCCGGCCTCGAGGAAAAAGGCGGTCAGAACTTCATAGCCCATGAGCGGCCCGATGACCGGTCCGACCTTGTCGGAAAACACGGCCCAGTTGGTACCGAACTGGTAGCTCATGACGATACCGGAGACGACGCCCATGCCGAAGGTGATGGCAAATATTGGTTTCCAGAACTCGAAAAGCTTCAAGTAAACGGGATCGCGCTTCCACAGCCAGAGCGCATTCAGAACGGCGAGGTAACTCGCTGTGCCAATTGAGAAGGCCGGGAAGATGAAGTGGAATGAGACTGTAAACGCAAACTGAATGCGCGCCAGAAGCTCCGCACTGAAACCATCAAACAATTTGACCTCCATCAAGGCATGATCTTGATTTCCGTTCTACTCCTGTTTGTGCTGGGTGACCCCATGCCAAATTACCGCGTGCCAAAATATCACACGTGGCGTTCTGACGCTCCCGTCTGGTCTACGATCAGCACCGCGCTTACCGCTCTCGATGCGGGTGATGAACGCCGACCTGATGGTGTTATGGAGGGGTTTAATGGAAGACTTCGTCGATCGGACAAAGATCATCAGCGCTGCCGATCTCGAAACCGGATTGAGCGGACTGTTTTTCGCACGCAACGCGCAGTGTGTCGCCCGGAGCCCAGACGATCAGCGCCGGCTTCAAGTCAGCTGGAAAAAGCCGCCAGCGGTTTGGCGGCTCACCTTTAACAGAAACCGTTCAGTTTGAGGATTTTGTGCGCATCAATCGCGGCGCGAAGCTTGTCCTCAGAGTTGCGATCGCCGTCGTTTGCATCCGGATGGTGCATCTTGAGACACTGCTTATAGCGGGCCCTGATTTCCTCCGGCGTTGCATCTTCCGGCAGACCAAGCGTCTCAAACGCCTTGGCTTCAAGGACTTTGAGTTTGCGACGCTGCAAATCCGCAGTCTGCGCCTGTCGGGCCGCAGCGCTCTTGCGGGCGTTCATGGCCTTTGCGGAACCGGACCGCTCCGTGCGGGGGAGTGGAACTTCGGTCGCCTTGGGCGCACCAACGCCGGCCGTTTGGCGGCGGCCTTCTGCCGCTTCACGCTGATAGCGCGCCGTGACGGGGTCGGAGAGGTTCGGCGAGAAATTATAACCCTTGTTATATTCCCGAACGTGCTCGGTACAAAACAGCAGGTACAGGCCTTCACCGTCGCGGCCAACGGGCGCACGCAACGTGCCACCCTTGTCGCAGCCATCCCACTGGCATTTCGGCCCATTGGGTTCACTTTGCGGAACAGGTTTTTTGCGGGGCGACCGCAGCCCTACGAATATCTTTGAATCAGATGACATGCGCTCCTTATAGGTAGTGATCTTCACGGCGGCAAGGATACAACACAGCCTCTTACAGACAATAATATCGACAGAGTTTGGGCATGGCCTTGTCTGTGAAAAAAGCGGCCCGATACCATTGGCTCGCCGCGCTCTTTTTTCCAGATTTGAGTGTCAGCGAAACAGCCCCAGCACCGTCGTTACGTCATTAAGTGCACGGGCCGCACTAGCCACATTTTGTACAATGCAGACGGACAGTTACAGCGGCGGCTCATCGAAGCAATCCGTCGATGTCGAACTCGTCCCAGCCGCCAAGCTTCGGGGCGGTGTCTTTGGGATTCTCTTTTGATTTCGCGGGACGTTTTTCATTTTTCTTTTTGAGGGAGCGGGTCAGCTTGGCCTGATAGGCAGCCCGCTGCCGCTTTTCAGCTTTCGCCTCTGCATCCTCCACCCGCCACTCTTCCACGGCGCCGCAGTCGAGAAGGTCGTCCACCACCTTGGGGTCGAAGACGTGGAATGTGATCTGGCGGGCGCGTCCGTTCAGTCTCACGGTGCGCGTGCCAGCGCTTGGAAGACGACCATCGGCAAGCCAGCGATGGCGTTCGCTGGTCTTGATGGTCAAGATATCCTCGATTTCGCGAGGGATGACAGGCATCGCGACGGCCTCGGTCACCACCCTCGCAGCAACGGCTGCAGCTGCGTTGAAGGCAGTCTTTTCAGCCGCCGCCATCGCGAGTGTCAGATCGACGCCTTCCAGCGATATCGATTTTTTCAAGCTGGAAGTCAGCCTTGCCTGTATTTCCTGAAGAACGCCCTTTGCGCGAACAGCCGATCCCATCGTTACGGCGGCCGGCAAGGTCCATGTCCTGATCAGCTCTATACCATTTTTTTCACGCTTCGGCATGCCGCACAGATGGTGATTTAGCGCTCTCAAGTCAACGTGCATCGTTGTGATGTTGATGCGCGATCCGGGTCGCCCGTTACACGAACGTTCAATACCCGGCGCGATGCCTTGTGTAGCGGTGTGTAGACGGGCCTTGACCGAAGACTTGTCTTCTTTGCGGCCGCAGTGAAACACAAAATAGGATACTGAAATGAAAGCCATCAATCTTTATGAGAAACTCGGTCTGTTCTCAACGCACTGGGACCCGCATGTGGTTGCAGACTATAATGAAAACGACGTGATGGTCGTCCGTTTCAAGGGTGAATACCCGTTCCATAAACATGACACGACGGATGATTTTTTCCTCGTGTTGGAGGGAGAGATGGAACTCGACATCGAGGGGGAGCCATCTCGAACCGTGAAGGCTGGCGAAATGATCGTCGTGCCCAAGGGCGTGGTTCACCGCCCACGGGCTGAGAAAGAGGTAAAGGTGCTTCTGATAGAGCCGAAGGGGGAGCCGAACTCGGGCGATTCCGGACTGGCGCCAGCGCTCAAGCCCCGTCTCTAGGACTGGCTTGCCACGCGCATGGAAAGCCATCGCCCCGGCGTCATGCCGAAGGTTTTTCGAAAATGGCGGGTAAAATGGGCTTGGTCAGCAAAGCCTGCCTCTGCCGCTGATTGAGCCAAACCTTTCCCGTCCGCCATAGACCGTTTCGCCAGTTCCAGCTTGCGCATGATGAGATATCGATGCGGGCTGGTCCCCAGCAACCTGCGGAACTGCCGGGCCAGTTCGTAACGATCCAGTCCAGACGCCGCCTCCAGCGCTTCGGAACGTACGGTTTCGCTGCGGTGGCTTTCTATGAAGTCGCGGGCAAGCAGCACGGCAGACCTTGCAGACTTGGCGATTGTCTTGGGTGGCGCACCAGCGTGGCGCGAAAGCCCCGATGCTAGCCGCATCACGACATCATCCATCATCAGGTCACTTGGTTCTTCGCTAAGATCGGCAAGAATCTCTGCCAGCGCCTGCTGCAACTCATCATCGGCGATAACAGGGTTGGCGACGAATGGCATGGCACTTCGATAGCCATCCACAGCGCCGATCAGATCAGGCGGCAGATAGATGATGCGATAGATCAAGCCATCTTCGGTGCCAGCCGCACCATCATGTAGCTCGTCCGGGTGCAGCACGATGACATTTCCCGGGCTACTGAATCGGTCGCTGCCGCGGTAGCGAAAGGTCTGTACGCCGTGCAGCGTCAAACCGAGCGCATAAGTGTCGTGCCGATGCGGCGAAAACGCATTGCCGTGGAAACGTGCCTCGATCCGTTCCACACCATGTGATGGAGCCGCGATGCGCATGCCGTCAGCAAAGATGACGTTGCGCGAAGGAACACGACTGCCCGCCTCGCTTGCTTTCAAGTCTTCGTTTTTCTCGACACCCTGGACGGAGTTCAACCGCATGTTCGACACCAAAATCGCAATAAATATCCTCGATGACCTCGCGGTCTGGAAGATGCCAGCCATCCCCTGCAAACCATAGGGGGAAGGGGTTGGATATGTCCACCCAATGACGAGAGTATGGTGCACACTACCTATTCGGGCCTTTGGATCGCGTTGTCATGACCGTCGTGCTTAGCCCATTGACCGGTTTTTTGATTGGACCACGCGGTAGACAGGTCAGCGGCTCAGCGGAAACGAATTCACTTTATTTGATGAATTCCTAGAATAAGCGGAACCTAAATTGATGATTATAGTTTCGGGTGCGGGGAACAGGGATATATCTCAATGACAGAGCAATCGCATCAACTGTCGCGTTATCTAAGCGACGGCATGATAAGGCAGGCCATAAAACAAAGTCGTGTCACGGAAGTGCCGTGCAATGACGGTGGAATGAACAGGCTTTTGGAAACGTTACTTGCGGCAGAGCGCAACGAGAAAAAGCGCCAAGCCTGACAAAAAGCACGGGTGGACGATCTTATCGACCACCATTTCTTTTGCTCAAAGCACCCGCGTCCGTATTGCCTCGTCCCATCGCGATAACGGCAAGATTCAACTGATGTTGCAGGTGCTCTATCTCGTCCTGCATGGCCTTGATAGCAGACTTAGCGTCACCGTCATGGCAATCCAGTATGTAGTCTGCGACATCCGCTTCATTTGCCCTTTGACGCAATGATCCGATCTCCCTTGATTGACAACTGACATGATGGATGAAGGGCTCAACTTCATCCTATGTTCTCATTATGTTCCATTTGAGTTTGGAGTCAAGCGCTCCTGCTGGCGTCTGTGCGGCCACGGTGACGGACGCTGTCATTTCCCGCAAGGGAGTAGTTGCGAACCAACTTTGGCGTGCTAGAAGGCGAACAGATTCAGTTTGCGCGGAGAGGGTCAAGCTCGTGGACAAGGTCAACACCGGAGCCGGCAATGGCCGACGTACAGCATTATGGGCGAGTGCAGCGATTATCGCGGTTCTTGTTGCCGGTGTCGTCGGAGGCAAAACCTATTACGAGGCAAAGGTCAGCGAGCTCCTGGCGCGCAGCGGTGCAACGGCCCGCTCCGTGGAGGTCGATTTTCTTGGACAGGTTCATGTTCGCGACGTGACATTGCCTTTTGCTGATGGCAAAAATCTGAAAATTGCGGCTATCGATGGGCGTCCCAAATTTCGCTTTCTGGACGGCGCGCTTGAGTTCAGCGACGTCAATATCGATGTGCCGACAGGAACGATTTCGATGGCGCATGCACGCGTCGAAAACGCCGCCTTTGAGGAAGCCCTGCGCTCTGACATACCAAGCGACGGCAGCGCCAAATCTCTTGCCAAGCGGCTCGAGCAATTTGCTGCGGTTCGTATCTTCACGCCTGAGATGACCGTTACACAGTCGATTGCCAGTGCAGAACAAAAGGTCGTTTACAAAAACGTCGCGCTATCGGACATCGCCGGTGGACGGATCGCTCAATACACCGTCGACGCTGCCGACTACGATATACAGATGCAATTGCCTGATAGTACCGGCCAAGTTCAGAAGAAGCGCACGGTCGTCGCGACCGGCGCCATCGTTGGTCAGGCCTTTGATGCGGCTTACATGGCAAGGCTCTACACTGAAAAAGCGGGCCCTGAGGATAAGGAGGCAAAGCCTGTCTACGGCCCTGTATCCGTTCAAAAGATTTCGTTCTCTGAGGGCGAAGGTCGTTTCAGCTATGATGAAATACGCAGCGATGGGTTTACCGCCCGCATGCAGGCCGAGCCGCTTCTGGACACGCTGAAAACACTCACGACGCTCGATGCGAATGCTGAACCTTCGCCACAGGAAATGAAGGCAATTTTCGCCAAGGCTGTGTCTGTCCTTGACATGATTGGCAAGAGCAACATGCAATTGCTGGGCTTTAAGGCAGATATGCCCAACGAGAGCGAGGGGCTGTCTAGCAAACGTGTCATGGTCGGCATTGATCGTATGGATATGCAGATGGATGGCCGTAAGGTCAGCTTCGGCTTGAATGGCATGTCCTTGAAAAGTGGTGACGACACGTTTGAAGTGGGCGAGGCAAGCCTTAAAGGCTTTGACTGGAGCGCCACAATTGATGGTCTTTCTGAGATTATCGGGCTTGAAGACAGACCGATCGAGGCGTTGACGTTCACGCGCTTGATTCCAGAGCTGGGCAGGATGCGCCTGGCTGGAATCAATGTCGATGTTGCAGCGCCAGAAAAGACGAATGAAACAACAGCTGAGATGCCTGAGCGCGTGCAGTTCAAGCTGAAGAATTTCGAGATGGGCTTGACGAAGCCCTATAATGGCATCCCAACGGATATCGACATCAGGCAGGACGAGCTTTCTGTTCCCATTCCCGCGGATTCGCCGGAGGAGGTTTTCGTTGAAGCGCGTAAATTAGGTCTTGAAGCTATCGCCTTTTCCTATGCCATCTCTGCCGGATGGGATGAGCCAAACAAAAACCTGCTCATTCGCGAAATCTCGCTCCGTAGCCAGGATTTTGGCAGTATCAATCTTTCCGGCTTGGTCAGCGGGTTCACGGAAGAGTTCTTCACGTTCGACACTGGCCGCGCTCAGGCCGCCATGTTCGGGCTCGCGGGTCGCGAGATGGAACTTGTGATCAGGGATGAAGGCATGATGGCGAAGGCAATCAAGCTTTATGCTCTGCAGAATGAAATGACAGAGGATCAGGTTCGTGGTGCCCTGACATTTGTGTCCAGCATGATGTTGCAACGGGTCGCGGCTGAGCAGCCAAAACTGCAAGCAACTGTCGAAGCATTGCTCAAATTCATCAGCTCGCCAGGAACGCTGACTGTAACCGTCAAATCCAATGGCGCAAATGGCCTTGGCCTTCTTGACCTAGTTGCAGCCTCGGAAAATCCCATGGGCCTGCTCGATAAGGTGGATATCCAGACGAAGGCTGAATAGAAGGCCCAAGCTTCATTTGTTGGCATTTGTGTGGAGAGGGTTCACGCTCAAAACGTGAACCTGACCGTCACCTCTGACTGTGAGCAGCTATCGACGTATTGCTCTTCGCGTCCCTTCGGCAGCCCAAGCGATAACGAGCTTGTTCGTCACCAGCCACACGACAGTCAGGAAAGCAAATTCAGTTCTTTCGGACGGTTTAGGCAAACGCCTGAGCCAGCACGAGGGTGCTACAGGTTTCCAAAGCGTGAAAATTGACACATCAAGAAAAGGCTGTCCACCAAACCGGCTAGTCCCAAATTATCGGCGATTACCGTTGGAATGCAGACGCGCTAGGAAGCACGTCTAACGCAGGTTATTGGTTTTATACATGAGAAAAGAGTTGGCTGGGGAACCTGGATTCGAACCAAGATTAACGGAGTCAGAGTCCGTCGTTCTACCGTTGAACTATTCCCCAACGCCATCGGGAGATGCCTAAGCGCTCCGTTGGTGCGTCATATAAATGATTTGCTTAGCGATGCAAGACGAAAAATGCATGGGACGCAACATTTCTTAAACGACGGCTCTCGTCCCCTCCAGATGTGGCTGATTCTAGGCAATGACTGATGCGAGCTAGCTAAGTGAGCTGGCTCTCACGCACTCGATGATCTCCTTGAGTTCGGACCGTTCGTCAGCATTAAGTGCTTCCACGCCGGGTACCCGCACTGGACCCAAGTCTGTTCCCAGCAATATCATCGATTAAGCTGCGTGCGGTCTCGTATTTTCCTGTTTTCAAAGCCCGGTGGATATCGCGGGATAGTTCGGGGGAAAGACATTACAGGCTAGGCATAAAACCCTGGGCACAATGGAACGAAATACGGGCGCACATTCTTCAAAGGCGAATTTGATACCAGCAATGTTATTGTTAAGCGCGACGAGCCGAAAATCACTCATGGACAATGCTTCACTACATACATGATCGATGACAGGAACGGTTGAAGCTTCCGGCAGCTCAAGAAGGTATTTGGCCATATAGCTCGGCCCAGGGAAGGATCTGTCGGACAATGCCCAACGATTACGTCACTACTTTTCAAGATGCATGATGTGCGAGTGCCTTCGCGTCTTTCACGGGACGCCAACAGTTGCGCTGACCCGAGACTGGCAACCGATATGATCGTGAGGCATTTCAGTCGTGAACGCATCATTTGGTAGCGGACAGACGCGTGCATTACTAAACGATGACGTCGCCACGACGCAGGAATAATAGCGCGAGCAGTCGAATTTTGGCTTTCGAAGAGATTCGAAGCCGATCAACCGAAAATACTCCTTTAG
>NZ_JXQV01000015.1 GCF_000834635.1 Agrobacterium tumefaciens | reverse complement strand
CTTCGGCAGCGTCAGGGAGAGGCGGGCCAGAACCGTGTGACACGCATTAACAGGCGTGCACCCGAGCGTGTAAAACTGCCTAAACGCTTTGACGAGTTGCCAGAATATAAGAAAATTGTTGCTCAAAAGGCGATCAGCGGTCTGGCAGGGGTCGATAATCCCTTTTACCGCTCGCATGAAGGCGCCGCGGGAGCGACGACGTGTATCGATGGTCGCGAACTTATCAATTTCGCGTCCTACGACTATATTAGTGCAAATACGCACCCGGAAGTCCTTAAGGCAGCCACGGACGCGATCGGGGTTTATGGAGTTTCCGCGTCGGCCAGTCGCCTTGTGGCCGGCGAGCGGCCTATGCATGCCATTTTAGAGCAGAAGCTTGCATCCGTTTATGGCACTGAGGCGGCTGTCTGTTTCGTGAGTGGCTACCTAACAAATGCGACAATCATCAGCTGTGTCGTCGGTCCCAAGGACCTTGTTATCCACGATGAGCTGATACACAACAGCGTTCTGTCAGGCGTCAAACTGTCGGGTGCTTCGCGTCGTTTCTTCCGGCATAACGACCCCGCTGATCTCGAAAAAATCCTATCGAGCATCGAAGGTGATTTTGACCGCATTCTCGTCATCGTCGAGGGCGTCTATTCGATGGACGGCGATGTCGCTGATCTTCCAGAGCTCGTCCGCTTACGTTCGAAGTACGGTTTCTGGCTCATGGTTGATGAAGCCCACGCGCTGGGCGTACTTGGGAAAACAGGTCGAGGCACGTTCGAGCATTTCGGCATCGACTCAGCCAGTGTCGATATCTGGATGGGTACATTGTCCAAAACGGCGTCCAGTTGTGGCGGCTATGTCGCGGGAAGTCAGCCGCTCATCGAGATATTGAAGGCGCAGGCTGGCGGCTTCGTCTACAGCGTTGGGCTTGCCCCGGCTTTGGCAAGTGCTGCTCATGCAAGCCTCCTTGTTCTGGAAAATGAACCGGAGCGCGTATCATTACTGCGTCGAAACGGACAACTGTTTCTCCAGCTTGCGCAACAGGCCGGCCTCGATACTGGGCCGAGCGAAGGCTATTCCGTCGTTCCTGTTATCGTTGGTGACTCACTTCGCGCCGTTCAACTGTCGAACGACCTGCTGAAAGCAGGGATCAACGCGCTGCCCATCATTTATCCTGCTGTGCAGGAAGGCATGGCACGCTTGCGGTTTTTCTTGACCAGCGACCACACGCCCGAGCAAATTGCGCAGGCTGTCAAACTGACGGACGAAATATTGCAGGATCTGACGCAACGAAATGTCGGCCTTGGTTCTCTCGATATGCAGCAGGTCGCGAAACTGTTCACGTAAGTGCGCGACTGCTTTGGAAACGACGTATGGCTCACATTATCATAACAGGCGGATCGAGCGGGATCGGGCTTGAAGTTGCTCGCATCTATCTTGCCAAAGGGTACCGCGTTTCCTTGATGGCACGCAGAGCCGATATTCTGGCCGCCGCGCGGGACGGACTGCTCAAAGCCAATCCGGTCGCGCCAGATGCCATCTTCCTTGTCACCGTCGACGTCTGCAACGAGACTGAAATGCGCGCAGCCATTATAGCTGCGGAAGCCAAACATGGTCTCTGCGATGTGCTGGTTACCTCAGCAGGTCGGGTCGATCCGCAGTTTTTTGACGAGCAGCCTTCTGACATTTTTGACGCGCAACTGGCCGTCAACTTCTTCGGTACGGTCTATGCCGTTCGCGCAGTCCTTGCCGGAATGAAACAAAGGCGAAGCGGCCGCATTATGTTGATCTCGTCTGGCGCAGCACTTATTGGAATTCCGGCCTATGCCGCTTACTGCGCCTCGAAGTCAGCTCTCACGGGTTTTGCGGAGGCATTGAGGTCGGAAGCGCAAGCTTATGGCGTCTCCGTTTCGATCTGCTATCCGCCTGATACGTTGACGCCACAATATGAGCGCGAAATCGGTCTTCGCCCAAAAGCCGCTCAAGTGTTGATGGGGGCTGTGCGACCCTGGAGGCCCCAAACCGTGGCGCAGTTGCTAGTAGATGGAACGGAAAGAGGAAAGCGGCAGGTCCATTTTGGCCTCACCCTGAAACTTTTTTCGTGGTTTTCGGCCTTCATAAAGCCAGTCATGTTCTGGCGACTTGCACGCGTGCCAGCATAGGTTAACAGGGCTTCATGGATATGTTGATACATGAGGATCATCCGATCGCGCTGACAGCCGCTTCATTTGTGGTCGCTGCGGTCGTCGTCTATTTGACAGATCCATTTGCCATGCCGCAATCTGCTAGAAGGAAGAGCCGACTGCCGCATGGCTGGGGACGCATTCTTGTCGAGCATGTCATGCGGCTGCCGATCATTCTCTTCGTGTTCTCTATATTTTTCGCAATCTCCTGGCGGCCACTTTATTGCTGCTTGGGAACGATCAGCTTCTTCGTGATCTTTACGGGCATCTCGCGCGCAAAATACATTTTCATTCGCGAACCACTCGTCTTTTCAGATATCGCGCTGGTGGTCGACGTCTTCAAATACAAGTCTATTTTTTATGCCACAAATCTCAACATCGTCTTCTGGATCATCGCGCTCGGCTATGTCTTTGGCGTGACGGCACTTTTCATGGTCTTTGAACCGGCCATAATTCCACAGACTTTGACGCCAGTCTGGATACTCGTTGGTATTCTCGTGCCAACGCTGTCTGTGCTGTTGTTGTTTGTAAAGCCGATCGGCCAACTGGCGGCCACGATCTCCCAGCGGCTCTTAACAACGCTGGATGTCAAATCCAACACGACCCGCTTCGGGACGTTCACCTCGGTCAGCTATCACTTCATGATGTGGCTCGGCATGAAGCGTGACACTATTATCGAGGAAATCGCGCAAGGGCTGCAAAGTGTCATCCATGACATGCTTGGCGAGCCGAACCACGACGCGCCGTTGCTGATCGTCTGGCAATCCGAATCCTTCATGGACCTCAGAAATTGCGGCGATCAGGATCTCGCATTGCCAACAATCGACATTTTGAAGGAACGTGCGGCGCAGTGGGGGCGCATGACGACAGTGTTTGAGGGCGGCTACACGCTTCGCACGGAATTTGCCGTGCTCAGTGGCCTCCAGCCCAATGATGTTCACGCCGATGCAAGTTACCCCTATCTCAGGGCATCGCACTATGCCGACGTTGTTTGGCCCAACAAACTGCGAAAGTCCGGTTGGCTCACCCATTTCATTCACCCCTATGACAGGACATTTTTTCTTCGGCACAAGGCTATGCCGATCCTCGGCTTCAGCGAAATGACGATGCTGGACGATTTCGATCATGTGCCGGAGAGGGACGGGGCCTATGTTTCCGACATGCGTCTGACCCAAAAAGTTCTGCACATCGCAGACAAAGTCGACAGACAGCAGTCTGCACTGCTTTTCGTGGCATCCATGGCCAATCACGGCCCTTGGGAGCCCGGCCGCTGCGAAGGTATGACCGACCCCGTCGACATCTACAAAGAACTTTTGCGCAAGGCAGACGAGGCTTTGGCTTATCTCATTGATGAACTGGACAAATACGACAGGCCCGTCTGGCTTGCTTTTTACGGGGATCATGCCCCGCTTTTGAAACGCTACGCCGATCCGTTTCCCGATCCCAGGACCGATTACTTCATCGTGCCACTCGCAAAGGCACGGCAAGACAAACACAAGTCCACACCGTCCCGCATCGAAGCCCCTTGGACCTTGTTCGAAACGCTCCTATGGCACGCTCATCTTTACAAGGAGCGGTTCAAGTGAGTGGCGAAAAGGCGTTCTTATTTTTACAAGGCCCTTCCTCGCCTCTCTTTGCCAAGCTCGCCGAGCATCTCACCCGCGCTGGACGGGCGTGCTATCGCATCAATCTCAACGTTGGAGACCAGATTTTCTGGAGGCGCGGCGGGGCGTTCAATTACCGCGGCAGCATCGAGAAGTGGGGCGGCTATATCCGGTCGTTCATGGACGATCGTAACATCGGCACCATTATCCTTCTGGGCGAAGAGCGCCCCTACCATAAGGAGGCGGTACGCGCAGCCAAGGAACGTGGTGTCGAAGTCGTCGTTATCGAGATGGGCTATCTCCGGCCTGACTGGGTGACCGTGGAACTGGATGGCATGTCATCCAACTCACGGTTTCCGAATGATCCTGATGTCATCATGGAAGCCGCAGAGAATTTACCCGAGCCGGACTGGACACGGAGCTACTCGCAGACATTTCTGGCAGAGGCGCTGTGTGATCTTGCCTATTACCTGCCGTCAGTATTTTTTGGTTTTCTTTATCCGCGATATCGGTTCCACGGTATATTCCATCCGCTGGCGGAATATACGGGTTGGATAGGACGGCTCGCGACCGAGCGGCGTCGCCAGAAAACAGCTCGCTTGTTAACAGATCAATTGCTGAACAGTGGCTGCCCATGGTTTGTGTACCCTTTGCAGCTTGAGACAGACTATCAGCTACGTGCCCATTCCCCATACAACAGCCAGCGTGACGCGATTGCCCATGTTATCTCATCTTTCGCAAAGTCTGCGGATGGGTTGGCAAGATTGGCAATCAAGGTTCACCCTTTGGACAACGGATTGATAGCGTGGAGGCGGGTTATCCAGTCCATGGCTCAGAGTCTCGGCGTTACTGAACGAGTTCTCTATTTCGATGGCGGTGATTTCAACGCCCTCATCACAGGCTGTCGCGGCGTTGTGACCGTGAACTCCACAGCCGCACTTTCTGCGGTCAGCCAGGCCATTCCGACAAAAACGCTGGGGACGGCTCTTTTTGATATCGAAGGACTGACGGAGCAGGCGCCGCTCGATGATTTTTGGCGTTCGCCAACAGTTCCTGACGCAGAATTGAGAACTGCTTTCTTCCGCCTCGTGGCTGCCTCGATCCAGGAGCGAGGGAATTTCTACTCCCAGGACGGCTCTGCTGCTGCGGCGCTTGGTATTTCGAGGAGGCTACTGAGCAATACGGTCAATCGACCCGGCGGCGATGCAGAGTGCGTTCCTCGGTCGCGGCCAATTAAGTTAGCTGGTGACAAGCTTTAGCGTGGACATAGCAAACATTGTGAGGGCGCAAAAGTGCGCTTAAGGGATACCAATCAGCTTTGATTGGTGAGCAGTTCGATGTGTAGACCCTGGCGTCGGTGCCGAACAATGGGAGTGGGCAGACTTGTTTCTTTCGGCCGCAATACGGCGTTTAAGCGATGTTTTTCGGATTCGCAAAAAAAGAAAATCTCAGATTGAGCGACAGGTCGCGCACCTCAAGAAGTTCGTGAGCTACCAGCCATCTGGCGGAATGCCGCCCGTCCGCCCCGCGGATATGAACCGGCTTGATATTACCTGGGTCATACCTGACTTTATGCCCGGCGCTGGCGGACATATGACGATCTTCCGTATTGCCAGTCACCTCGAAAAATTCGGGCACAATGTTCGGTTACTCGTACAAAATCCGAGCGTGCATAAGTCCGGTGCTGCCGCCCTCGAAACGATAAATAAGCACTTCCAGCCCTTCTCAGGGCCGGTCGAATTGTTTCAGGAAAGGACGCCAGAAGCCGAAGGTGATGCTTTGATCGCAACGGACCGGTTTACCTGTTACCCGGTGAACGCCATGAACCGATTTACAAGAAAATTCTATTTCGTCCAGGACTTTGAGCCCTCTTTCTATCCCGCCGGTACCGAAGCACTTCTGAGTGAAGCGACCTATCATTATGATTTTGACTGCCTTTGCGCGGGTGAGTGGCTGCACAGAAAAATGTCTGATCAATTCGGGCGCTGGTCAATGTCCTGGCCTTTGGCCTTCGATGGTGCCGTATACAACCTCGGGCAAGGCGAGGGCATTCGTCGCAAGAATAGAATTGCACTATACGCTCGTTACGTCACGCCTCGACGAGCGGTCGAACTGGCATTCATGGCCCTTGAGATTTTGAAAAGCCGTGACGTCGACTTTGAGGTCGATTTTTTTGGCTGGAAACTCGGTAAACTTGATGTTGATTTCCCATACAGAGATCTCGGAATATTGGAAAGCGCGGAACTTGCGAAGCTATACCGGGAGAGCACTATCGGTGTTGTCTTCTCCGCTACCAATCACTCATTGGTTAACAGGGAAATGATGGCATGTGGATTGCCGGTAATAGATCTGAATCTCGATACGGTGAGATCTATTTTCCCTGCCGGAACGATAGCGCTGGCGGACCCGACGCCTGAAGGTATTGCAGATGTGATGGAGCGATTGCTTTGTAACGAGGAAGAGGGAGCTCTTCTTCGCTCGCGCGGCCACGAGCATGTGAGGGATTTGTCCTGGGAGAAATCTGCGAGACTGGTTGAAGCGGCCATCCAAGAGAGGGTTGCTTATGCCGCCAGCGGGGCGGTGGCATGATGCACACATACAGATGCGCTGTGGTCATACCCGCAAAAAACGCAATCAGCATATTGCCACGTGTTCTGTCTCAAGTGGTATCTCAGAAGACCGAATGGCCTTATGAGGTCATTGTCATCGACTCTGGATCAACAGACGGAACGGTCGAGTATCTACGCAAGCTTGACACGATACGGCTTATTGAAATTCCATCCGGAGAGTTTGGTCACGGCAAAACAAGGAACCTCGGAGTTCAGGCAGCAGACGCCGAGTTTGTTGCGTTTCTGACGCATGATGCTGTCCCTCTTGACGAATACTGGCTTGCTAATCTGGTGGCGATTGCGACCGAGGATGCCTCTATAGCGGGGGTCTTTGGCCGACATATCGCTCATGAACATGCGTCCCCCTTTATCAAGAGCGATCTGGATCAGCATTTTGAAGGTTTTCGCGCCCATCCAAAAATTCTAGGACGCAATACCGACCCAAATCGCTATGAGACCGATCAAGGCTGGCGCCAGCTTTTGCACTTTTATTCAGACAATAATTCCCTTTTGAGGAAATCCGTTTGGGAAAAAATACCTTACCCGGATGTGGAGTTCGCAGAAGACCAACTCTGGGCACGCGCGATTATCGAGGCAGGATACCGAAAGGGCTACGCGGAAAATGCTGTCGTGTATCATTCGCATGACTACGGCGTGAGAGAACAATTTCAGCGAGCATTTGATGAATCACGCAATTTTAAAAAGCACTTTGGTTACAAACTGACGCCAAGTTTTCTGCACATGTGTGAGGCGGTCGTGAGGTTGAGCATCCAGGCTTTCAGGCAAAAGGTGGATGAGCGATACGGTAAGGTTGGTTTTAGTGATCGCGTCGGGAGAGCACTCAGGCGATCTGCTTTGGTGGCGGGTCATTGCGCGGGTGCAAACCATGAAGCTTTACCAGAATGGCTTTCTGCCAGAATGTCACTTGATCAGAAGCTTTTTAGATCGTAAGCAGCCAGCCGACACCGTCCGTTTTGAACTCTCCCAGCCATTGGAGTCTTGATATCTTGACCGGCCTAGCGTTACGGAGGCACTCGAGCCCGTTAGATTACAAGAGTAATTCGCCTTACTGGTTGTAGTCTTTGTTACGGTGAATTTGCTTCGGCGGTCGTCAAAGTGCCCGGTCGCCGCAGGTTGAGCAAATTTGCCTAGAGTGGAATGATTGTCCAAATTACCACTATCAAACGAATCGATGAGGTACACTTTACGTGGGTGTGATTTTTCAAGATGTTGTGCGGTGTGGCGTTAAGCTGAAATACTCCCCTGTACCCCTTTCTCGTCTATCAGAAGATGAACTGCGTTTGACGATTAGTGAGTTGAATCTAATCTCCGGCGATTGCGGGTGTGTGGTTTTCGAGGGTGAGAGCCGACGACTTACTGATCTGGTTATTTTTGCGGGTAATCTTGAGCGCTTTTCGATGCTTTCCGCAGCTCGAGAAAATGCCTCAAGGGTGATTTATTTCCAAGACACGGCTAGCTGGTGGTATGGCGGATCGGATCTTCTGCCTGATATTGAGGGTATAGCGGTTTTTGTCCGTGATATGATACAAAAGCGGCCTTGCCTCGCCTTTGGGCAGTCCTCAGGGGGGTATGCAGCATTGGCATTAGGTGGCTTAGTGCCGCACATAGATGTTCTTGCGTGTTCTCCTCAGACATTTTCGGATATTAATATAAAAGAACATATATATGTATCAGGCCATCTGGCAGTGCAACGGACCCCAGACTATTTAATGGATATTGCTGATCTATACACTCGCATTCGTCGAAGCGGTTACGCATCAGCAATTTTCTCTGCATCGGAATACAAAAATCCATATCAAAGTCATTTTTGGCTAGACCATTTACACATGGCGAAACTGGTAAATATAACTTCGATAGATAAATTTCTTTCAGTCTCTTCAAATCACTCGATAGTATACCAAAGAGCCGCCGAATTTTCGGTTTTGCTAAAAAGTCTGATGGCTGTAAGCGGGAGGAAATCGAAATACCATCGACTTATCCTTCAAGATTTCGTCGGGCGCATGACCGATGGTAACGTAGAGTAATCAGTGGGAAAAAATTCTAGGTTTGTCATCGCATCAATATGTTTGGGAAAATTGAGAAGATATAGAAAATGAACTTTTGTGTGCACATCGATACCGGATCAGAGGTCCATGGTTATTTTGTGCCTGACGGATATTCTACTGTCCCAAAAATCCATGTCAGATTAGACAGTGAAAGCGACGTCCAAGAAATATACACTTGGGTGTTCATCGAAGGAGCTCGTGCGCAGGGCGCGCATGAAACGGGTAATGTTGGGTTCGTGCTTTCAGAAGCGAACGTTCCGGGGCTGACAAACGCCTTGTCTTTACAATTGTCAGACCCTGAAACTGGTCTCGTCTTCTATCGCAGGGCTCAGGTTGGGCAATATATTCCAAAAAAAGTTCTACGTATTGAGACTGGATTGGTGCCGCAGCGCGAAATAGATACAAGTGTAAAAGATCACTTCCAGTTTTTCGAACAACAAATAGAACACCACGGATTTGAAACTATAAGGCAAATGTTGGAAATTATACATCAGCCTTCTGTATACGTTTCGGGCCGTATTCCGTTGAAGAATTTCAGGGTTTACATTGACTACAATATCGATACGACGTTGATTTCTCTAAGAGATCCGTTTGTCGAGCTAGCAACGCGCTTGGCGGTTTTTAGTCGAATAAAAGCGACCAAATTTTCTTTTGTATCACCACGTGATATGATCATCTTCAAATCAGTCATTGATTGGTTTGATGGCATTGATATGAAAGATGAGTCCGCCGTTGTAAAAGCAATTCTGAATGCTCCTGCAGATACATTAAGTTTACTCTCCTCTCCTTTTACTCACCAATTAGTCGCCGCTTCGCCTGCGGACACAGTAAGATTGGAAGATGTATCTCAGGCGCTGGACGTACTCTCACAATTCACAGTGTTTGACAGTGGCCGTGACAATTCGGGCTATTCAAGGAGCATTGCGGCGGCGTTGGATCTGGCGCCGACTGCAATCAGTGTTAGGCCCCCATTGGACGCAATCTTAGATCTGTCCGACGTGATAAGGAAAATAGGCAGGATAGAGCATATCCTTGAGGTTGATCTGGTACTCTATCACTTTATCGAGAAAGCCGAGAAAAGGGCATTCGACGGACTGGCGTAACGGACTATCTGGCGCTGCGAGTGAGAGTGAAAAGCGGTTGATGGCGGCCACCCCAGTTTGGCAAGAAATTCATAACACGCAACGGCCTTTTTGGGGCGCAAAAAAATGGGGCTTCTCGGCCAATTCAAACAACAACAGAATTATCCTGCGTCACGCTCATGACACCATTTGCTGATGAATAAGCGAGGTTAACACGGCTGAGGTTTCTCCCCGAGATTATTATATCTCGGCAAGATACAACTCGGCCCAACAGGCTGGTATGCTGTCACAGCACCATTGAATAGCGATTCCAGGGATAAACCATGAATCTTGAGGTCGGTCATCTCGACAAGGCGGTTAGTATCGCGCCGGCAGACGATGCAGACGCAAATAGTGATAGCTATGAGCGCGGCAGCAGATGGTTTAATAAAACGAACTCATTGTTTATGTTCGTGATTATCCCGGGAATCATCGCTGGAATATATTACTTCCTTTTTGCGAGCGGCCAGTACATTTCTGAATCCCGCATGGTTGTTCGCACGATCGGAGTGAGTGAGCAGTTCGACACGTCTGAAAAGCGTGACGGTCGGTCAATTATCGGTGGCGATTCACTGACTCAGGATTCCTACATCGTCGCCAATTATATCCAGTCGCCACAGATCGTACGGCTCCTCAATGAGCGTATTCAATTACACGACATGTTTTCGCGTGCCGACGTGGATTATTTTTCGCGCTTGCCCAAAGACGCCAGGTTCGAAGACCTTCATAAATTTTGGACAAGGCAGGTTGACACCTATGTTGATGGTCCGTCGGGAATTATCATTCTCACCATTCGTGCGTTTTCACCGGAAGACGCGGTGAAAATTTCCGAGGCTTCGCTGCAAGCGGCCGATGAGATGATTGATACCATTTCAGAAAAAGCAAAACACGATCTCATACAGCGCGGCGAGAATGACGTTACCCTGGCTCTGGCGGAATATCGAAAGGCTCTCGACAATTTGAGAGAATACCAAAATAAGACCGGTATCCTCGATCCTTTAGCTTCAGCAAAAATGTCGAATTCGATTATAGCCAAGTTAACTGAGCAAAAACTGACATTGACTGTAAGCTTGAACTCACTCGTGGCGGCCGGAGCCGACAATACTGCCAGAGGCCGCGAACTGAAACGGTCGATCCAAGCGATCGAGGACCAGATACGCTTGCGCCAAGACAGTGTTGCGGGTGCGACGCCCAGCAGTGGTGTGCAAATCTCGTCAAGCATGGCGGAATTCTCTCGACTTGAAACGCAACGCGTCGTCACGCAAGCGTTGTACGAATCGACCGTGAGGAATTTGGACACAGCAAAATCGACGGCATTGAAGAGAACGACTTTCATTTCCGTTTTTTCGGACGCTCATGTTCCGGAAGAATCGCGTTACCCGGATCGTTTTTCGCAGTGGATTATTCTGCTCGGGGGGCTCTTGACGCTGTGGATGACGGGCACTCTGATCTGGATGTCCATTGAGGATCATAGAGTTTAATCATGATTTTTTTGGACCGTGTTACCAAATACTACAAGACAGCTGCGCACCGGCGCTACATCCTGCGAGATCAGACGATGCATTTTGCCTCCGGAAGGTCCTATGGACTGCTGGGCGTCAATGGTGCGGGTAAGTCTACAACGATGCGGCTGATCTCGGGTGCCGAATTGCCGAATTCCGGTCGCATAACGCGACAAGTGCGGGTCTCCTGGCCACTTGGCTTTGCAAATGGCTTGAACCATCAGCTAAGCGGCAAAGAGAACTTAAAATTCGTTGCGCGCGCCTATGGTGAAGATTTTTACCGTGTTCTGCGGTTCGTCGCTGATTTTGCCGAGATTGGCAGCTATCTCAACGAACCAATACGAACCTACTCGTCAGGTATGATGGCACGCTTCGCGTTTGGACTTTCGATGGCAATCGAGTTTGATTGCTACCTCGTTGACGAAATCACGGCTGTTGGAGACTCGAACTTCCAGCGCAGATGCCGGGAAGCGTTTCGTCAACGCAGAGAGAGATCTGATGTCATTATGATCTCTCATGACATGGATACGATCAAAGATTATTGTGACGTCGCCCTTGTCCTTATAGATGGGCATATGGTGCAATTCGAGAGCGTCGAGGAAGGGATAGCGACTTACATGCGCTTGAACCGTTAATGGCCTTTTCGTTCGGAGACTCGGTGTGAAAGAAAACAATAAGCTTGTTCAACAGGGCGCGTTATCTGCATCGGAACGGAGCCAAAAACTAGCATCGGCGCTTAGTTCCTACGCGCGTATGCTTACGTTCGAAAACCGTAGTCGACGTAACCTCTACCGTTTGGCAGGGTTGGCGCCGCGAACGCGCGACAAAATATTCTCCATCTTGATTGCGGTCTGCTTTGCGCTGACATTCGTCATACCGCTGTTGATGAGTGTGATTTATTACACGATGGTTGCCAGCCCAGGTTATGTGTCTGAGGTTCGTTTCGTCCTTCGGTCTTCTGCTCCCATGCTCTCAAGAGACCGCTACGCGAGTTCAACCGTAGAGCCTAAAGCAAAGATCGTTCAGGACACCGCCGTATTATTGAACTATCTCGACAGCCCCGCTTTGATCGAGGATGTTTCAAAAAATATCTCGCTTGAGAAGTATTTCGGGCGTGACGAAATCGACTACTTTTCAAGGCTCAATCCCGAGGCAAACCAGGATAAGACGCTGAAGTATTGGCGTAAACACTATTCCGCTTCGGTAAACCCTAAAAGTGGTATCGTTGAGCTTCAGGTTACGGCATATACCCCGCAAGAAGCGAAAGATTTGCTGCAGTTGGTTCTGAAATTATCAGAGGCTCAGGTCAACAAGCTGAGTTCAGGCATGTGGAATGACCTTCTGGTCACAACGCAGCACGACGTTGAAAATGCTACAAAAAATGTAAGTGATCTCAGAGGCCGGCTTAGAGATATACAGAATACAACGGGCGTCTTTGACATCGATATGTCAGCGGAGCGCTTCAGCTCGGTATTGACCGGCGTTGAAACCACCATAGCTGATCTAAGAAGTCGCAAGGCGGCCTTGGGTGAGACGGTGGGCGCGGATGCTCCACAGGTGTCTGAAATCGACAGACGATTGCAGGGATTGGAGGCTCAGGCAAAGGAACTGCAGGCAAAAACGGCTGGTGTAGGTAAAGACAGCCTTGCGGCATACTCGACCGCTTTTGAGAATGTGAAGCTTGACCTTAGGCTGGGTGAGGAACGTCTTCAGTCGGCTATTACCGATCTGGAAAAGGTGAGGTTGGTGAGTTCACTTCAACTGGTTTATGTCGATAATTTCACTAATCCTACGTTACCGGATGATGCCGCTTATCCTAGAACTTTGCTGCAGCTGTTTTTACGGTTTTTAGCTTTCGCAGCATTGGCGTTGTTCGTCTGCGGTTCAATCATGCTAATTCGTAAGAAGCTCGATTGATCCCTTTCTTCGACTGATCGCGGCACAACCAGATTCCTCACTGCGACGCGAAGACCGTAACTTTTCGTTTAATCTGCTTTCGAACTTCTCAGATGGATGGTTTTGATGACTGATCAACAGTTCGATATTCGAAGAAGCGAAAACAAATCGACGGTGAAGGTCGCCATCGCGCGAAAGCTGAATGTAATGCACGCCGTTATCCTGCGTGACATCCGTAGTCGCTACTTCGACCACGGCTTGGGATTTTTGATCGTCCCCCTTTTTCCTGTCGCCCACATGCTTTTATTGCTCGTCATCTACAAGATTGTCGATCGCCAAGCAGTATTTGGTGACGATCTGGTGCTTTTTTTTGCGACGGGGCTAATTCCCGTGCTTACGTTTAACTATGTGTCTAGGTTTATGTCAGTTTCCGTGCTGTCCAATAAGTCAATGCTAGCGTTTCCTGCAGTTCGCCTGTTGGATATCGTTCTCGGACGCTGCTTGTTGGAACTTGTGGCGATTGTGATCTCAATATTGATTGTTTTTATTATTCTCATTTCGGTAGGATCCAATCCTGTGCCTCGCTCAATGGAGGACGCCGCATTGGCTATACTTTGCGTAGCGATCCTTTCGATCGGCGTTGGGATAATCGTAAGTGTTATTTCGGCAATATTTCCTTTCTTTGCGATGTTTTATTCGCTGTTCACAGCGATAATTTATTTAAGCTCAGGCGCGCCGATCTACTTGCACTCATTTCCTGACATCGTGATTTATTATTGCTCGTTCAATCCGGCGTTCCAGGCTGTAGAATGGGTCAGATCAGCCTATTACCTCGGCTATTCCGAACAATATCTCAGCAAAACTTATCTTCTCGGGTGGGTTTGCGGTAGTTTGGCGATCGGCTTATTGATGGAAAGAATATTACGTCGGCAAATTTTGAACGGATAATGCTTGTCGAGGCTAAATTAAATTTTGGTGCTTCGATCTTAGCCTCAATGCACTTGCCTTAAGTATGAGGGTCAACCTTAGTTGTTGCAATGAGCCAGAGGCTCCGATCATTTGTTCGTATGTGAAACGGGTGCGCTTCATTCCTTGGCCCTCTCAATGGGCCAGAGCTTACTTCACAATGGTTTATTTCCACGGGGCAACGTCACGGCGCTTACGACTTGGTGATCGTCAGAAATCAAGCGGATGATGATTGCGCAGGCACATCAATCGCTGTAACCCTGTCTGACATTTAATGCCGTGGGCGGGGTTGCATGCAGATATTAGTAGTCGGAGGATCGAATTCACTTCTAAAGGACGGCTATATTTACCATTTCGCGCGGAAAATGACCGACGAGTATGGGGAAGTGGAAATCGTGAACCGATCAGTAGGCGGCACGACATCGCTTACCTCTCTCGCTTTGCTAGACACGCTGGAATCCCGACCTGACTTGATTATTCTGGAGTATTCCCTCAACGACACGGGGCATATCAACCACCTTGCTGACGCCTACCAGAAAAAATGGGAGATGCTGGAAAAACTCTATGGGTTCATGGCCGTCAAGTTTAAGGACGTACCGGTGTTGCCATTGTTGCTGGCGTCCGATCCGTTCTACGATATCGACGTTGTCAACAACGTCTACAAAGCAGAGAAGGATTTCTACGAGCGACATGGGCTAATCCATCAAGACATGCGCGTTGAGTTTCATGAGTATTTTGGTGGGCAGAAGCCATCATTCCTGTATTCGGATTTGGCTCATTTCCATCGTGGATTCGCCAGTGCTTTGATTGGCCGACCGCTTGCTCAGTCGGCGCAACGCATCCTTTCTATGCCTAAGGACACAAATGTCTATCAAAGTTCGTCAGACAACGCACTGGCTATTACACACGCCGCTGCGCTTCCTAATTCTGCAGGGCTAACTATTGAGAGAGCTGCTAACAGACATTTGCAGCTTGATTGCATTGTAGTTGGTCATGATACGTCCGCTCTTATTGAGCTGCCTGGATGGCCTGTGTGCCTCTACATTGCGTCTGACATTTTACACACTGACCTGTCGCTTGAAATCAATGGGCAGACATTCGAATTTGCGACAATCCACTGCGATTGCCAGGAGGGGAAATTGATCTTTACCTCTGTTCCGTTGTTTCTAAACGAACGGTTTATGGCGATCAAACAACCTGGGCCTACGCGAATAAGGCTATCTCTCAGCCGCGGCGCCGAGAAATGGACCTTTGACTGCCTCAAGGGAGAATCGGATGCATCACCTGAAAGAAGAGTCCGGATCGCCGCCATAGCGACCGAGTAATCATCCATCAACCAGATATGACAGGTCTGCGCGACCGCCTTCTATGGTAACAGCTAGCTCCGCTCGACTGGTCGTAACCTTCCCGCCAATCACCAACTTGAAAGACAGGACATGCACCTGCAGGATAAACTTACAATCGACGGACAGCGCCTTACCCGCGACGGATATCATTGTCAGCGCCAAGGTGGGAAAGCCGACAATGTGCAAATCAATACCGGTGCAGAATTCGGGAAGCCGCATGCGTCCGGCCAACACATTCCGCGAACTTAGCTATCTAGGCGATGATCCGGCGTTAATACCATCATTAATGCTGGGATTAGATGGGGATCTTAGAGGTTGGCATGGCTCGCATGAGATTATATGAGGCATTGAACGCAGGCGGCGCTGGCCATTAGAGAAGAGCTGACCATTCTGGCGGAATCAGCTCAGCCTAGCGCGCGCGTCTGCGATGTGGCATGTCGGCATGACGTTCATCCATCGCAAATTCGTGTCTGGCGCAGAACTCTCTACGGTCGAGATGACTCGCCTTCCTTCTTGCCGGTCCGTCTTGTTGACAACGACCCTTCCCAGTAGGTGCCATCCACTTAGTCCTTGGAAACGTTTGTACGGATCTCGTTGCGCAACGGTCGCAGCCTGAAGGTACCGGCAAACGTCGAGCGAGAGACTTTGGCATCGTTGATCGCTTGTGTTGAAGCGGCATGAGCGACTAAACACCTGGCTAGGAGGAAAACACCATGAGAAAATGGTTGGTCACGATGTCCGCGGTCATGTTCGCAACCACAGTGGCTGCGCAGACGCTGCCTTCTCCGACTTTTAGGGGCGCTACGGTCAAGAAAGCGACCACGCCTTCGATAATGCTCGACTCCGCTACGACCGATACTAGCATCAACAGTATTTTCGGTCAGCGACAGGGGGCTAATCAGTGGCGCCTGGGCCTCGGAGGCAGTAGCGGCTTCTTCCAAGTGGAGCGTTATGTTGGCGGCGTCCCGATGGATAATCCGCTAGCGATTAACAATGCGACTGGCAAAACTACCGTGACAGGAAGGAATTTACGCGTTCTCGACGCAGGAAGGACAAGCCAGACGGACAACTCACCGGCGATGGATATCACATCGACCGAGGGTGTAGGATATCCCTCCTACGTCACTAACTATGGCCTCATAGTCAACCGGCGAATGACCGCTACCGGCAAAGGCGACCGCATCGGCGGAGGCTTTTATCAGACCTGCGATGCGACGCTTGCCGGAAAATCTTGCGTTGGTACTGCGAGCGTGTCTGTCGCGGGAGGCGCGGGCGTCGGCGGCTATACAGGCGGCAACAGCATCGTGAAAGTTCCGCCTGGTTTAACCGGGCCAGCGAGCGCGGCCGTTGGACTGGAGGTAGATACACAGACCCACAGTCCCGTAGGCATTAAGAACGGCCTGCGAATTGCTGATGAAAACATGTACAATCAGCCGTCTCTCGCCGGTAGCGTTGAGGATGCGGCGATCGCCATCGTCACAAGCAATTTCTATGGGCTCCCAGACCACAACCTTGGCTATAATATCGGCATTCAGTTTGGCGAGGCGGATCAAGGATATCCGCAAAACTGGCCCATTCGCGAAAACGGGACGCTGATCCAAGGCAACAATCCGAACGTCAGGCTCGACTACGGTCTCGACCTGAAAGGGTCTACCTCGGGCTTTAATAGTGCGGCCATCGCACTGCCGGTTAATTCAACGAACAATAACCTCACATGGGGCAACAACAAACAGGGCGGCAGCATCGCAAGCACCGCAACGTCCGCTGGTCCTCGTGTCGCGTTTACCGACAACGGTTTTTTCGTGAACAACGGCATTGGGAATTCAATTTTCGCAGCCTGGAATGATGGACGGCTTCAAGCCCCGCTTCAGACCCCCACATCATCGACCGCAGCATGCCAAGTTGGTCAATTCATGAACGATGCTAACTTCCACTATGTTTGCGTGGCAACAAACACATGGAAGCGCGCTGCGCTGTCAACTTGGTAAGCGTCGATAGAATAAAATAGCCGCGGCGAAGACGATCATTGCCACGAGGTCGAGTCTGTAATACGCGTGTCATGTCCGAACATGGACATGGGGGAGTATATCAGTGGCTTTTACTGCGCATAATGTTCTGCTTAATGATGGATCACAGACGATCCCCGGAAAAGAAGAGTTTGTTGAAGATACAACGACTTTCCAAGCCGCAGTTCGATCAATGCGCAATTCTTTCGGCGCAAATCTCACCGGCCTTCGCGTTGTCGATCTGGGCTGCCTCGAAGGCGGCTATGCTGCAGGCTTTGCACGGCTAGGCATGATCTCTAAAGGCATCGAGGTAAGACAATCCAATCTTGATAACTGCGAGATCGTGCGGCAGGGCTTAGCCTTACCAAAACCTTTACTTTGTGAAAGACGATGTCCTCAATTTGGAAAAGTACGGCAGTTTCGACGTGGTTTTTTGCTCGGGGCTTCTCTACCACTTAGATAACCCAAAGGCCTTCATTGAGGTAATGGCCCGATGTGCCGCAAAAATGATTATTCTGCACACTCACTACGCCACCCACGAACCAAGCATACATGCCAACCTTTCCGAGGTTGAAACAAATGAAGGCATGCAAGGACGGTGGTTCGGAGAGCACGAAGAGAACGACGACGAGGGCCGCGAGAAGCACAAGTGGGCGTCTTGGGGGAACCATCGTTCCTTTTGGAATATGAAGGGCGGGTTGTTCGATATGCTGAGAGCCAACGGGTTTTCATTGGTCTATGAACAGATGGACTGGCTTGGTGGTAGAATTGAAGCCAAGATGGAGGTTGACGGTGGCTACCGGAACAGTCAGAGAACGATGATTGTCGGAGTGCGCGCTTAAGCGCAGATCAGCAAGCCGCAATGTTCTTCATAATATCCCCCAGAAATCAGGGGATGTTATCGCCTATGATTCGTAGAAATCAAACGGCAAATTTACCGACTGATATTACTGCCAAACGCTTCCAGACAATTGAGGGCATGCGCGAAATTTTGCATTGGTAAAGTGAAGCCTCATTATCAAGAGGCAGACAATGGCGTACCAGCAAATCTCGGACATCACTAGCGACAACGGGAATTCTCGCGACAAGAAAGTGGGACTTGCGGCAAATGCGATTGAGCGTCTCGCCGCCGGTGAGACCATCGAGCAAATCAAGGCAGGACCACGAGCCGAATATTATCCGACGCCTATTGAGAAAGAAGCCATCCAAGAGGTCCTGGCGCTTTCAGATGAGCTACCACAGTATGTCGCTGTTCCTCATTTCCCCAACATCATCAAGTTCCGCCACCCTTGGCAGGGGCGTGCATTCCCTTGCAATCACCACTAGACTCGGCTCGGCCTCGATAGCGTTGGCGGCTCCTGCAACGATCCCAGCTCTCATCTTGGTGCTCGACCAAGCTGCTCATGGACGAGACCTGTGCTCCGGTTCTCGATCCCGGATCGCGCAAAACCAAGACCGGATACTTCTGGGCGCTGGCGCGGGATGATCGCCCATGGGGCGGTGGCTCTCCACCGGGCGTAGCCTTCACCTATTCGCCTGGTCGCGGGGCATTCATGCGGGACGGATATTGCAGGGGTTTGAAGGCATTCTGCAGATGGATGGCTATGCCGGATACAATAGGCTGATCGGACCCGACCGCATAGGACGGAACATTCAGCTCGCCTATTGCTGGGCGCACGGGCGCACGCGCGGCGCAAGCTGGTGGAGATCACGCGCAGCGCAACAGCACCCATTGCCGAGGACGGCGTCAAACGGATTGGTGAACTGTATCGCATCGAGGCCGAATTGCGAGGCCTTGATCCCGAGGCTCACTTGCAGGTTGGCGCGAACGATCTGCGCCGCTCATCGATGACATGCAGGCCTGGCTTGCCCATCACCGTGCCCGTATTGCGACCAAGTCGCCGCTCGGCGAAGCCCTGGCGTACATCACCAAATACTGGGATGGTCTGAAGCTCTTCCTCACCGACGGTCGCATCGAGATTGACAACAGCAGCGTCGAGCGAACCATCCGGCCAATTGCACTCAATCCCAAGAACGCGCTCTTTGCGGGGCATGATACAGGGGCCGAGAACTGGGTAACCATTGCCTCGCTCATCGAGACTTGCAAACTCAACGCCGTCGATCCCTTGGCCTATCTGACCACAACACTCACCGCCATCGTCAACGGCCACAAACAGAGCAAGATCGATGAGCTTCTGCCGTGGAATTATAAAAGGGGGTAACTCGGCCTCGAAGACTGCAGTCTGCCCTATGCGACATGTAGCGAAGCCGCAGGCAATTTATAAAGATGACATGAGTTATCACCAACGCTAAGATCACCACATGCCGCTCCATCCAGACATCCTCAGATTCGCCATCGCACTTCGTGAACTTGAGACGCATCTACACAAACATGATGAGCCTCACTGGGCCAATCAGATAGCAAAATGCGCTGCCTCAATTGAACAGTCTGATTACTACGGCGTGGAGCGCTTCTATGGGCTCTTCGGTGGTATGGGTTCGTTGAACGATCTAATTCTCCACTGCAATGATCAACTGCGTACTACCGCGAATGAGGAGTTGCAAACATTGCTGACGCGAAGCTCTGATATGGCCAAGGCCCTCCGCCACGATTGGCAAGGAGTAGTTTGTCAAATTCGACGCTGGGTATCGACACGCTCGAATCCTTAGCCGCGACGCCTAAAAGTGGCGTAATTTTTCGTCACATGAGACTAAACGTTTCCATCTATCTCAGATGGTCAAGGTGTAATTAGAACACCGCTTACGATGAACGCGGCTTACAGCTCCCATCTCTCTAAACCCGAAAATGAGTTCGCAGGACGCTCACCTTCGAAGTAAAGCAGTAAAGGTTCTGCTGGGAGTGTAGACGCCTCCGATGTCGCCGAAGACGTCTGCTACCGTTCTGGCTTAGGTCGTGAATACGGTGGGTACATTGTTGTTCCAGATACCGAATTCCTGAAGCGAGCCTGATGGAGGTATTTCCAGGCGGGTGAAGAGTTCACCAAATTGGTTGGAGTTGAGGAAATAAAGTGCTCGATTGTCACCCTCAATCGCGAACTCAGGGTAGTCTCTCAAGCTGATGCGGTCCAGAGAATCGGCCGGGGCCTTAAATGTAGCGAGGAAAGGACGACCGAAATCGCCAAGGTCTGTTCGGTGAGGCTCCAGTAGAAGTTGGCCAGGGATCTCATAGCCATTGTGGAGCATGAGAAATTTATTGGTCGCGGGAATGCGCAAATCGTACCATCCGTTCACAACAAACTCGACCACATCGCCAGTCGTGAATGCAGTCACCTTGTCGACATACGAGCGCTCGAGTTCTTTCCTGAACCAGACGCCAGATGATCTGAGGGAGCACGTCACCGGGGTGACGGTTTTAGGCACAAGGGTGCCGTGAGTGAGGGAAACGTTGAACGAAGGCCGGCCGGTGTCCTGTAGCCAGTCCAGAACCCCCTGTTTGATCGACTGAGGTAGCCATCCTTCGACGTATGCCGCCTCCGCGTTTGTCTCAGATATCATTGCGCATATGCGCTCTACTGCGAGCTTGGTCATAGAGAGGGCGTCTACCGTTCTCCAGAAGAAGTCGACATTCGCCTCTCCCACAGAGATGAGACTGAATGGGGTTTCGTTCATCAGCCGATGTGCCAACTGGTCAATGGAAAGGTAGGCCACCTCAGCTTTGAAGAAGTTGCTGATGTAGGTCTTGCCTGAGTTAGGCATATCGAAGTTGTACAGGATCACGCTTTTGGTCTTGCGGATGTGGAAAACCCACCGGGGAAAAGCGTCACCGCCTTGAGCAACGGACGGGAATGTCTGGAAAATGTAATATCCGCGCTCCTTGAGGATGTTTCTCAGGGAATCCATCGTGAAGTAAAGTCGCTCGATGCCATCATATCGTACCTGCCGAACGTAAATGCCTTCAGCCTTGTCGGGATCACCAATGCCGCATTCTAGGAGGAGGGTACCATCCTCCGTCAATGCACGCAAAGCAAGGTCGAGTGAATTCACCTGATCTGCCGAATAGTGGATAGCAGAGGCAAACAGAATCACATCGAACTTCTCGTCATTAGCCGGAAGGAAATCGTCCCAGCTCTGAAGATGAAATTCAGCACCCGGGAAATGGCCGCGAGCGTCCCGAATAAATTCTTCTCCCGTATCGACGCCCACCGCTTTTACCGCACCGCCGACCAGAGAAGCGCCACAGAAGAAGCCTTCGTTGCACCCAAGATCAAGAAACTTCTTGCCCTCGATTTCGGGCATCTTAAGAGCAGCCAGCTTGCCTGCTGAATCTGAATCTGCGCTGGTCGTTATTGATTGATACGGCAAAATATTTCTCCCCTAGATAGAAAGAATATATCAAGCAGCACTAATGGAGAAGCGCAAGAGCCCTGTCATGTTTCTGACATATTTATTCGTCCACAGATCCTTCGAAGGGACGTCAGGAGGTGCAAATCCAGTTGCGAGGCAAGGAGCGACGCCGTCATGTGAGCCCGAGTTTCGAGACAGCGGGGAACCTCGGCCCTAGCATATCCAACTCCGCATGGTCGGCTCGTGATGAGACTGATCTCGTCGGTCTCGCCAGCGAAAAGTTGCACAACTCTTGGGACAAAAATGATCCGAAGGATGTCCGGGTCATTTGCTTTGATGAGCATTGGTGCTGAACAGTTTTATCACGATCCGTTGATGCACGGCACTAATGACATTCAACAACTGTCAAAACCCACGACGTGGTCTCAAGAATCGAAGATTCCGGGCCATCTGTGGGTCTTTGCCTGCCTCGCGTCTCTGCGCATCGGCCAGCATCTGAAGGAGTAGGGCAACGCCTGCCAGGCAAAACTGCCACGCTGACTCCGCCTCCAAATGTGAATTTATGCATATTTAACAATAGCGGGTTGCGGTCCGCTTTCCTATAAACTACCAAAGCGTTCGAAAGATATGAGAAATCAAAATGAAATTCGATGTCACCCTGACGCTGATAACACCGTGCTATAAGACGCCAAAGTATTTTTTGGAGCGCCTCTTTGTATCGCTCTTTCCGTTTCGCGATCGAATCGAGTGGATCCTTGTTGACGATACACCAATGTCTGTTGAGGTAAAGCAATTTGCCAAGCGAATCGAGCGATTGATGCCAAATTTTAAGTTAATATCTCACGATAGAAACCTTGGTATTAGTTCATCATACGCAGATGGCATACTCGCTGCTACAGGTGCCTACGTTGGAATACTTGATCACGATGATGAAGTAGACTTAAGAGATATAGTTAGGTTGGCTACGTCCGAAGTTTTCAAGGGTATCGATCTGATTTACACCAATGAGGCGAAGTTTAATCATGGCTATTTTGAGTTATACTCCAAGCCCGTATATGACGCGCTAAGCTCTTTTTATTATTATTACCCGCACCATCTGACTTTTTTCAAAGCCGATACTGCACGTGATATTGTGAGGCGCAACGAAATATTGAATGTCAGCGAGACTGCCTTCGATATAGCGTTCTGGTACGCCTACATGATCAGCCACAAAGCAAAGAAAATGGTCACGTTAGCAATTCCTTGTACATCATATGGTTGGCGTGTTCATGGACAGAGCACTGCAAGTCATATTGACCAGAAGCCCAAACATCTATCAGAACGGGTGAGGATTTCGCACGAATATGCTCAGCACTTTGAGGTTGAGAACTTTGAAATATACAATCGCTCCGATGTGCCATATGCGATAACTGGATATTTTGGCTCCGAATTCAAAAATATATTGGATTACATGGGTAAATACTACTACTGCGAAGAGGTGGAACTAAATCAGGGGCACGTAATCGTCGAAACCCAACTGAAAGACATATCTCCCGCATTGCAGTCTCGGCTGAGAGTTCTGCCTTTTGGTTATATATCGCAGGTATCCCACGGCTCCGTGATTTACATAGATACCAGCGCCAGCGACCCAGATACCAAAGGCCATATCCCAGGCGTTCCGTTCTTTACACCACTTCACCCAGCCGCGACGGGCACGTTCATTCGTTTGATCAGCAAGAACGGAGAAGACCGCATTTCGGATAAGGTCGAAGTGGTACTATCATGACCCAAAAATTAAAAAGTCACATGGCTCTCATCTCGGTTGTCCTTCCTGTCTATAATGCTGTCAAATTCCTCAGAGCTACGCTTGATGGAATTGCGAGGCAACAGTACCCAAGCATCGAAGTCGTCATTGTTGACGATGGATCAACGGACGCAAGTAGAGACATTTATAATCAATGGATCGAAGAAAACCCGGGCATCCAAGTGACGGTTATCGAAAACGCATTGAATCTCGGAGTTTGCAATGCCCTCCGTACAGCATGTGATTGCGCAAGCGGAAGCTACATCGCGCAAATTGGACATGACGACGTCTGGCTCCCAACCCATCTGGAAAGCTTGGCGGAAGCTTTAGACTCTTCAAAAGCGGTAGCAGCGTTCGGTGAGGTTAAATATATAGATGAGAACGATACCCAACTAGACCTGAAGATCTTCGATCATTCCCTCGTGCGTTCAAACGACCGTGCTGATCTGTTCGCTCGGTTGTTCTCTGGCAACTTGCTTTGCGCACCCGCGTCACTCTTTAGGAAAGAAGCTTTCGAAACCAGATTTTGGGGCTTGCATAATGAGCGGCTCCAAGATTATCAACTCTGGTTATCTCTTCTACTAGTTGGTAAATTTACAGCCGTCGAAGAAGTTACTATGTTGTACCGCGTTCATGGCTCAAATTTGAGTGCTGGTAATACATTGTTACTCCAAAGCCAGTTTGAGCTATTTGAAGTGCAGCAAAAAATACTCACGTCTGAACGCCTTTTTGACTGGCTCCGTGAGATTGCTTCTGATGAGATGATTTTTGACAACTTTATAAATAAGCTCAATCAAAATATAGTTAAGGTTGCAAACTACTATCCGCCTTTGCAACTTAATTTTCTGGTTTTTCTAGAGCGTCTGCAGGAGGAATTTCCAGCCAACTGGTCCGTTAGGCGGTTGAGAGTGAATTTCCTTAGCAGAATGGGCGTGATGAGGAAGGCCCTTCTAATTTCGAAGGTGGATCCCTCCCTTGGACCGTGCGGCAAAGAGGGTGCTCCCATTTTAGTGCCGGCAAACACTCGCGCTGACAATCAGTCTTTTCAATTTCTAATTGAGACTGGATGGTTCACTGACGGTCGAGGTGTTGATCTTGTTTCTAGAGGAATAAGCGACTTTTTCTTTTTTGTCGATGAAGATGACCTCGAGAGTTCACTTAGTCATGCTCAATTCTATCAGGCACACGAAAAGCGCAGAGTTTATGTGTTCTCCAATCAAGTCGATGTGACGTTGGGCAGCGTGTGCAGGGTCCCAAGCGAATACCGTTTCATCGGGCACCAAGAGCTCGATAAGATGCTGCGGTGGGCAGAAGACGCGCGAATGTTGGGATAAAGAAATGACGCAACGAAAATATAGAATACTGCTCACATCTGCAGGAACGTCCACAGCTCTGGGCGTGATAAAAGGTCTTGCCTCGGCGCCGCACTTCGAGGTCCACACGGCAGATATTAATCCGCTTAACATGCTTGCAGTGGGTGCGTTCCCAACCGCGTCCCATTCAACGGGCCCGCTTGCCAGCCAACGAGCAGAATACATAGACTTTATCTCTGGCCTGGTGGCGGAGAAGTCGATTGATTTCATCTACCCGATTCATGACGAAGAAATCCGAGCGCTTGCGAGTGCGGACGCGGTCGCATTGATCACAAAGCTGCCTCAATCGCTGGTTTCCAGCGTTGATGTTTGCACCGATAAGCTTGAGATGGGGAGAATGTGCGCGTCAAATGGCATACCATCTCCCGCAACATTTAGTTCCCAGGAATTTACGGCGAGTAGATTTTTTCCCGCGTTCAGTAAGCCTAGGCGCGGAGTTGGTAGTGCTAATGTAAGTCTGGTACTTGACGAAAGCGGATTGAAAACCGTCCCATCGCAAACCGTGGAATTGGTATTTCAAGAGGTTTGCGAAAAACCGGAGGTCACCGTCGATGTACTTTCCGCTCACGACGAAATTGTGACTGTTGCGAGGGAGCGGATTGAAACTAAGGCAGGAGTGTCAACGAAGTGCAGAGTGTGGCACTCGTTTGAACTTGAAACACTGGCTAAGGAAATTGTCCGGGTATTTGGCCTGCAGGGTTTATTTTGTTTTCAAGTTATGAAGCGAGATGGGCGGTGGGTCGTGACTGACATAAATCCTCGGCCAGGTGGTGCGACTGCCATGACTCTCGCTGTCGGCATTAATCTCTACCGTGAGTATTTTGAGATACAAATGTCAGGTTTCGATTTGGGAAGGTTCTCCGCTTTACGCGATCGAGTTTTAGTCATGCGGGAATCGGTAGTAACCAGATACTACCAAGAACACGTAAGTCAGGGCTAGACGATGAACATCGGCGTTGACCTCGACGGAACTCTGATTTCCTGTGCTGAGAAGCAGATGTATTGCTTGCGCGATGCACTGAAAAACAGAGAAAGTGCCATTGACTGGGAGGCTGTGTGGAACAGCAAGAGAGACGGGGCAAATAATGTTATCGCTCTACGTGCTAATGGAGCGACCGAAGATGACGTGTTAACGGCGAAGGCTTATTGGGCGGCTCACATCGAGACAGAAGCCTATCAGAAGTATGATCAGGTAACAGCTGGCGCAGCAGAGGCACTTCAGAAACTTCGACTTTTAGGTCCGATTCACTTGATATCTGCACGTCGGAATCAGGAGAACTTTTTGAAACAGATTATGAATCTCGGGATTTTTTCGTGGTTCGACAGCGTGCAAAGTGTTAATGAAGCGGATGTTGCTGAGGGCAAATCTGCAGTATTTCGGAAGCTGCAGATCGGCCTGTATATTGGTGATACTGAGGTCGATTGGGACGCCGTTTCAGCGATCAATTCTACCGGGTATATATTGTCGACGGGACAACGTTCTTATGAGTTCCTGAACGCCTATGGGGTCAAACCGATTTACACAAGCCTAGAGCAAGTTGTGGAGAAAATATATGCATCACTCAGTAGATGATTGTCACTTCATTGATTTACCGACATATCCGGACCACAGGGGGAAATTGTCGTTTGTGCAGAACGATCGAAAGCTTGTCGATTTTGATTTCGCACGGATGTATTTCCTGTTTGATGTCCCTTTTGGAGGCCAAAGAGCAGGGCATGCACATCGGAACCTAAGGCAGCTCTTTTTTGCATTCAGTGGTGCCTATAATCTCGTTTTAGATGATGGATTTGAGCAGAGAACTGTCCGGATTGACCAACCGAATCGGCCTTTTGTCGTCAAGCCGAATATTTGGCGCGTGGTTGACCAATTTACCTCTGGAGCGGTATGTGCGGTGCTCGCCAGTGAACTTTACGACGACAGCGATTACATTCGCGATCATAACGAATTCTTAAGTTATGCAAGAGAGCTGAAATGATGAATGTCAAGTTCCTAGAATTGGGCCGTTTGAATGCCCGCTACATGGATGAGTTCTCTTCGGTTGCGTCTGATGTTTTTCGCTCTGGTACCTATATCGGCGGGGAATATGTAACCGGATTTGAGGCTGCTTTCGCGAGCTTTTGCGGCAGCAATCATTGCGTGAGTTTGGCAAACGGATTAGACGCGCTGATTATTGCGCTTAGAGCGTTAAACGTTGGGAGAGGCGACGAGGTTATTGTCCCGGGTCAAACTTTTGTAGCTACATGGCTAGCAGTCTCCGCTGTTGGTGCAACGCCTGTTCCCGTTGATGTAGAGCTCGGCAGTGCGAATATTGACGTATCGTTAATTGAGGCAGCGATAACGCCTCACACAAAGGCGATTATTCCCGTTCATTTATATGGGGAGATGGCGAGCATGCGTGAGATCATCGATATCGCGCAAAGACATTCTCTCTACGTCGTTGAAGACTCCGCTCAGGCACACGGTGCCAAGTACCAAGAGATGACTGCAGGTTCAGTTGGTCATATTGGTTGTTTCAGTTTCTATCCCAGTAAGAATTTGGGCGCGCTTGGCGACGCTGGGGCGATAATTACAAATGACGAGAGCTTGGCTGAAAGAGTCAGGCTGCTGGCAAATTATGGTTCTGTGGAAAAGTATATTCATCGCGAGACGGGCATGAATTCGCGTATGGATCCTATACAAGCCGCGTTCTTGACTCTAAAGCTGAAAAATATTGAGACAATAATAGCTCAGAGGAAAGCAATAGCTGAGCGGTACACTTCCGCACTGGCGTCAAAAAAACCTGATACCATTCGCCGTTTATTAGTCTCGGAGGGAGACTGTGTGTGGCACAATTTCGTCGTTTGTGTGAATGAGCGGGATCGGTTTGTTAGGCACATGTCCGACTTGGGTGTCGGCACTGCCCTTCATTACCCCATTATTCCGTCTAAACAAGAATGCTACCTAGGGACCTATGGGAACTCAGATCTGCCAACTTCTGACTACTTCGCCAAGCACGGCGTTAGTCTTCCAATTGGGGAATATCTTTCACATGAAGAGGTTGAGTATGTTGCAGCGGCCATCGACCAGTTCTAATCATATGGAATGTGTATTCGAGTGGAAAAGCGCGGAAACGTTGTGTGATAAGGTATGACTAAAGAAGATGAAAATCGCGATATCCTAATAGCTTACCTATCGGATAAAGCTAATTCTTACTGCCGTGCGTATGAAAAGGCTGAAAAGCTAGTTCTGAGCCTTGAAAAGAAACTATGCGATTTCGAGGCGTTTCGGTCGGAGCCGTCGGTTTATATGATCGAATCGGAAAGACATTTAGATTTAGCCGCTGCGGCGTACCGGGATCTCAAGCGAAGCAAAATAATTAAGAAAAGCTCATATTTCTTGAGGATGGTCTTCGGACGAGAAGATCCCGACATGAGGTTGCTTCGTAATTCTAGCTTGTTCGACTCTAATTGGTACAGATATCGATACCCCGATGTTGGTTTGGCAGGACTTGATCCGATCCGCCATTATGTAAATCATGGCTACGCTGAAGGTCGCTGGCCGTGCGCGCTTTTCGACACGCGGTATTATTTTAAAAACAACACAGATGTCTTGCGAGAAGGCATAAACCCACTGGTTCACTACATTAAGTTTGGCGCGTCCGAATTTCGTAAACCAAATAAGCTTTTCGACACGGGATGGTACGTTGAGAAATATCCGCAGTTTAGGAGTGATGCTGCTGATCCACTCAGTCACTATTTAAAGTTTGGAGAGTCAGGTTTGTTTGATCCAAATAGCGATTTCTCCTCTAAGCAATTTCAAAATGATCACCCGCAAATAAGTTTCGCAACCCACAGTCCCCTAGCGTTTGCGTTACATGGTTGGGATAGGGCACCTTACTAATCGGGAGGCTTCATAAAACTCAAAACCGAAATTTTTGGAACTGCGTCTGGTCTGGCGGAGTCCATTTCGTTTAGGTTAAGCAACTATGCTTGGCGTCATACTACTGCGTGGCTTTGGCTGGCGGTATTTACCTATGGGCTGTAGAAGACGGCGGGCGTTGGGCCAATCAACCCGTTCGATTGTGGCAAACTGCACAGCTTCGAAGTTTTGCCATGGTCTGGAGACGCCCGAGCACATGGCCGAGACGGACCGCATCTGAGCGTGAGCCCTTGTCGTAGAATGAGTCGAGTGCCAACAGGCGTCGTACCTAGGCTGCATCCTCGTCTGCCGCGCAAGGCGCCGGAGACCTTAACCATCAGAATTTTCACGTAACGAAATCCCTGATCGCATCGTAACTCCTGTTTGGGAGAGTGAGAATCACCGCATTTTGGGATGGCCAAAGAGTCAAAATTGGCTCGGCTGCGTATAAGCTCGATGCCGTCGATCCGTTGATCTACTCGACCAGCATGCTCGCCGTCATCGTAAATGGCCACAGACAGGCGCGGATCGATGAGTTGATGCCGTGGGCATTCAAAGCGAGCGTCTAGCCAGCCGCTTGATGGGTTCAGCTCCACTGGCATAGACGTCGTGTGATACAGAGGCTGGACGTGTTAAATGATCGAAGACGACGAACCCAATCTAGTGGTCTTGGGAAAAGTAAGAGGGGTACGATCGCGTCCATGCGCGGCAACAACGTTGTTCCATTCCGTCAAGCGTGAACTACGTGCTCTCAAAACGGCGCATGCCATGAAGGCTCCTATTTGTCAGAGGTTGGAGCCTTCGGCAAACGCGGTGCGGTTCACACCTCTTCAGGTCATCACTCGTCAATGAGTTTGAGCAGAGAGCGGCCATACGCGGTTTTCGAGAACATGTTTCCATATTCACGGACTTGCTCTAGCGTTATCCAGCCGTTCGTATACGCTATTTCCTCAATACACGCGACGCTCGTGCCTTGTCGGTGCTGGATAGTCCGAACGAATTCCGATGCTTCCAGCAGGCTGTCGTGAGTGCCAGTGTCGAGCCATGCATAGCCACGTGACATGCGTTCTACAAACAGCTCTCCCTGTTCCATATAGATACGGTTCAAGTCGGTGATTTCATACTCGCCGCGGGCGGACGGCTGCATCGTGCGCGCATATTCAACGACCTTGCTGTCGTAGAAATACAAACCAGTCACAGCCATACGAGACTTGGGAGACGTTGGCTTTTCTTCGAGCGACAAAGCCCGTCCGTCCTTATCAAGTTCGACCACACCATATCTCTCGGGATCGTCCACTTCATATGCAAAGACCGTCGCACCTGTCTTGCGGTCGCGTGCCTGTGCGAGCAGGTCCTGAAGACCGGCGCCAAAAAAGATATTATCGCCAAGAACCAATGCGACATTGTCGTCACCGATAAATTCGGCGCCCAATGTAAACGCTTGCGCGAGACCATCTGGTTTGGGTTGTATAACATAGGAGATATTCAGTCCCCAACCGGATCCATCGCTGAACAAACGGGTGTAGCTGTCGATATATTCAGGCGACGATATGATCAATATATCGCGGATACCTGCCAGCATCAAAACGGACAGCGGATAGTAAATCATCGGCTTGTCGTAAACGGGAATGAGCTGCTTGTTGACAGCCAGTGTCGCTGGATGGAGCCGCGTACCGCTGCCACCTGCAAGTATGATACCCTTCATTTATTCTCTCCTGGAATTTCGTTAGTACGCGCCGATTGAGTAATTTGGGCAACGGTTTTCTGCGTAGAGCTTTGCCAATGTGGAAGCGAGACGCCATGAGTGGCGAGAAGCTTTCCGCAGTTCAGTCGCGAGTTGGCTGGTCTTTGGGCGGGCGTCGGGTACGCGCTGGAAGGAATTCTGTTCACATGCGCAGACGGCCCTCCGATCTCAGAGGACGCTCGAAAAATCTCTTCGGCAAAATCCGCCCAACTTGCTTCCCCCGTAGCCGTCATATGGAATATCCCTCGTAATTCAGGGTCGGGTGACGCAAGTAGACCGCGGGATACAGCAAGAACTGCGTCGGCAATATCAAGTGCAGATGTGGGGTTTCCAAACTGGTCATCAACGACATTGACGACATCACGGCCATCGGCAACTCGGAGCATCGTCTTCAAGAAATTTTTCCCAAAAGGGCTGTAGACCCACGCGGTGCGCAGTATCGCATAATTGGCTGTCGCCGCCGCTACGGTCTTTTCTCCTGCCAGTTTGCTCGCACCATAAATGCCCAGAGGTGCCACGGCATCGGATTCGCCATAAGGTGTTTTTTTGGCACCATCGAAGACGTAGTCTGTCGAGATATGAACGATCGGTATGTCGAGCTTGGCCGCAGCCGCTGCAAGCGCAGATGGTCCATCTCCGTTGACCGCGTGCGCCAACGCACTCTCGCTTTCCGCCTGATCCACAGCGGTATAAGCCGCAGCAGATATTATGAGATCAGGTTTTAACTCCATCACCGGAGCGGTGATGGTCTCCGGTCTGGCAAGATCAAGCTTTGGTCTGCCAACAGCGATAATCTCCACCGAAGCATCGTTTGCCGCTTGTTGAATGAGCGACTGTACGACCTGACCATCCAAGCCGGTGACAAGATAGCGTCTGACTTTCGTCATTCCGCAGATCCTGCAGGTATAAGACCCAGCCGGTCACCCTTGTATCCCTTCCGCAAGGGGGCCCACCACCACTCGTTTTCGAGATACCATTTTACTGTCTTCTCGATCCCAGTATCGAAGTTTTCGACCGCTTTCCAGCCCAGTTCTTGCTCGAGCTTTGTTGCATCGATTGCGTAGCGGGCGTCATGTCCCGGTCGATCCTGAACATATGTGATCAGTCTGGAATGAGGGCCATGTTCAGGACGAAACCCATCCATCAGGCCGCAAATGCGATTGACGACATCGATGTTTCGCTGCTCATTTCGGCCACCCACGTTATAGGTTTCGCCAACACGTCCGCGCTCGGCGATCATGTCCAGCGCTCTGGCATGATCTTCAACGAACAGCCAATCTCGTACATTGTTGCCGCTGCCATAAACGGGCAAGGATTTGCCCTCCAGCGCACTGATGATCATAAGCGGAATGAGCTTTTCTGGGAAATGGAATGGTCCGTAATTATTCGAGCAGTTGGATACCACAACCGGCAAGCCATACGTCCGCTCCCAGGCCTTGGCGAGATGGTCAGACGCTGCCTTCGTGGCAGAGTAGGGGGAACTGGGATCATATGCCGTGGCTTCGGTAAACAGGCCTTCTTCTCCCAACGAACCATAGACTTCATCAGTTGAAATGTGGAGGAAACGAAATGTCTCTTTGGCGGCGCTGTCTAAAGACTGCCAATAAGCACGCGCGCATTCGAGCATATTGAATGTTCCAAGAACATTCGTTTCAACAAAATCCTTGGCTCCCGTGATAGACCGGTCGACGTGGCTTTCAGCTGCCAGGTGCATGATGCGATCAGGCCTGAAACTTGAAATCGCCTGCGTTATCGCTGTCTTGTCGCAGATATCCGCATTTTCGAATCGATATAGCGGATTATCTTTCACCGATATCAAAGAGGTCAGCGTCCCGGCATAGGTCAACTTGTCGATATTCAGGACGTCGTAGTGCTTGTCGTTGATGAGATGTCTTACGACAGCAGACCCTATAAAACCTGCCCCGCCGGTAACGAGTACGCGCATTTATTCAATCTCCCGGTTCATTTTCTCGTAGACGAAATTGGTTTCTAGTTCGGCCAGCAAGGGTTGCTTTTTATCTTTGTCAGAAAGAACGACGCCACCTGTGACGGGCCAGTGAATGTTGAGCGCGGGATCATTCCACAGCAAGCCCCGGTCACAATCGGGCGCGTAATAGTCAGTTACCTTGTAGCTGATGACGGTATCTGGTTTTAACGTGCAAAATCCATGCGCGAATCCAGGCGGTACCCATAGCTGATGGGCGTTTTCGTCTGTCAGTTCCGCAGACACATATCGGCCATACGTCGGAGAATTCGCCCTTATATCAACTGCAACGTCCAACAACGCTCCCGCCGTGCAAGTAACCAGCTTTCCCTGTGCACGCGGCTCAAGTTGATAATGAAGGCCCCGTATCGTCCCTACTTCCGCGGAAAACGAACGGTTTTCCTGAACAAACACGAAGTTCCCAATATTGACTTGGAACCACTCTGTCCGGAAAGTTTCCATGAAGTAGCCACGCGTATCACCGAAACGTGTCGGCCTTAGGAGCACTACGTCCGGAATGTCCAGGGGTTCGAATTGCATCACGTGCCTTTCTTCTCAGCTAGTCCCTCTTCAATCATAGGAGATATTTGAGCGCAACGCCAAAATCCAACTTCTAATTTCCGACTTGGCTATTTGGGGGGAACCGAACGGATCCGAGTTTTTCCGGAGGCTTCACCTTCTATGAGGGTGGAGAGTTATGAGTAAGCCATGAAAAGCTCACATCTGATTCGAATCCGATCGTAGACATCATTTTGCTGTTTTGTAGTCGGCACGGAAGATTGGATCGGGTCTTCGGATGGGTTGGGCATAGAGCGTCCGCTTTGATCCGATACTGTTGAATAACCCCACTAGGCGGCTTTTCTCATGGGATCACTGAAATAATATTGCGCTTGCCATGTTTCTCTGTACGTCACACGCAAAGTGATTTCACCTCCCTCGGATCGTCAGAGAACTAGACCTGAAGATCTAGGCGAGGAACACCTTTACCGATGCTCAACGGAGTTTTTCAACTGTATCCTCCAAGTGCGGACATTCATTGAAGGGTTTATTAGGTCCATTCCTGAATCAATGTGGTCATTGACCGCGTGCAGGCGGCGTCCTAAAAACCGAAAAGCAGTAGGAGATTTATGCGCAGAGGCTTGTGATTCCGACGGCAGATAGCCGTTTCACCTGGCACCAGGACATGGTTGCCAGACCTTTTGCATATCTATTCTTCGGAGTTCCCATGAAGAATCATAACGTCGTAATCCGACCCTATACGCCGGACAGCGATTTGAGAAAGCTGTCGCGCATCTGGCTCGATGCGTCTCGGTTGGCCCATCCTTTTATCGGTGAACAGCGCTTGCAGATGCAGCGAGTGCTGATCGAAGATCAATATCTGCCTGATGCCGAGACGTGGGTAGCGTGCATAGACAATCTACCCTGTGGGTTCATCAGTCTGCTCGATACTTTCGTTGGGGGGATTTTTGTTTCTCCTGACCGGCAGGGGCTTGGCATCGGACGTCGGCTTATCGCTCACGCCCTGAACCGTAAAGGGGAGCTAGAACTTGAGGTATACACCGACAACCGGCAGGCCATGGCTTTCTACATAAGGCTCGGTTTCCAAGAGCTGTCACGCCGTTCCCGCGATGATGAAGGCTACCCTTTTGAAAATGCGCGTCTGCGTTTGATCGGTTAGTAGTTCGTCGGGCGGCAAGAGCCGCCGCCCGACTGCCAGTTTGGCCAATGCGAAATCAAAACCCCACAGTCTGCTAGCCACCCCATCTCAGCCAATCCGGCCCAGTCCTGCAATGACAGCTTCGGGGCAATGGCCTTCTTGGCGCAGAGGTGTCATTTGCGGTCATCGGCGAATGTAAAGTGCCTATCTGAGGCCGACCAAAAAATTGGCGACTTCAGATCGGTTCGTGAGCCTATATTTTTGCTCATTATGTTGCTCGTCGAACCAGTGGTGAGCCTCAAAGGAATTCAAGTGGTTCTTTCGGAGACGGCAGCCACGAGTATACGCCAGCAGGTCTTTGAATTGCTCCCATGGTCCTCCATCGGTTTGCCCCTGTCTCATCAAATTTGATGCGCATTCGTCGTCGCTAAATCGAGCGAGATCAATGTTGTCACGCGGGGAAGACCTGCTTGAGAATTGAACCGTATATCCCTTCCATGACCCACGAGGCGTTGCCTGCGGCTTCAGCGAAGAGTTGACTACGCTAATTGCGTGGACGCTCACCTGAGAAACCGAGTAACCAATGCAAATCATCCAGATGCGTGACCGGAAACCCGAACTTGGCCGCCAACTCTTTCGCCAGCCACGACTTGCCGCTCCCGTCATTACCTACGATGAATACCCTTTCCATGGAGCGCTATCTCCGGCCGAATATGTTTGTCGTCGCTCGTGCAACGATGAACTAGAATATCTCGGCTTACGAGAGCTGTGAAATGACGGCAATGGGCCAGGTGGTGTCTTCCGCTCTCCAGCCGAAGTGGACCTTTGAGCGATGGCAACCAACCGACCTTTAGATGCTCAGGCTGTCATGCGCGTGTCGGTCCAGTCGAGGGATCGACCGTCGGCGGATCGGATAACGAGCCGTGCGATTGGTATTCCGGTCTTGATCCACCAGTGATGAGCGTTCCTCGCCCTCGGTGAACAGGAAATCTTCGCCCCACTGGCGAAGTGCAACGATGACAGGGAACAGACCGCGCCCCTTTGCAGTAAGGACGTACTCGCGGTAGGCAGTTCCATCCGATGCTGGCGCGGTCTCAAATATGCCCCGCCTTACCGTCTCACATCTTCAACCCCAGACCTTTCCTCAGGGACTGTTTGAGCTCGTATTGTTGTGTAAGCTCGACCCTATGGACCCGTTCAACGATGCGGGCAACGTATTTGATCTGATCGAGTTTATTGGCAATGTCTGGCTCCAGGCGTAACGGGTCCGGTTTCAGGGTGCGCGGATCGGCGCTGCCAAAGCGCTGCTCGAGCGCGGCTGTAATTGTGCGGGCTTCGGCAAGAGCCGTTTGTCCCTCTGGCGTTGTCAGAAGATGCTTGAGGAATGTCGGTCTGTCTTCAAGTGCCAGGCTGTCAAACTGGTGCAGAAGGGCTTGGCTGCGGAGTGTCAGCCCTGGGATTTCAACGATGTCCTGGCGCTCACGTTTCCAGGTTTCTGACTTGCGCTCGGCTTCAAGACGACGCTGCCAGGTGTTGGCCGCGGATAGCACGTGGTTGCCAAGGGCCTGTGTGTGATGGCGGGCAAGCTTGCGCTCCTTGTTTTCGCCGAGAAGCCCGACTTTACCGCGCAGGGGTCCGAACTGCTCGGGGGTCTCGATGAGCGATCTTGCCAGGACGCTCGCCTCAATCCCCTTGTCTACGATTGCGGCACTCAGCGTTGCTGCCGCCTGTTCAGGATTGACGTAGACCTCTCGACTGACGGAGCGCACGTCTTCCATAGCGCTGACCAGATTGGGCAGAGCCTTTTCACGGGCGATGTCTTCGACAGTGCGATCGTAGAAACGAACGGCGGGAATGAGCGGGGCAGGAACGTCTGCGGGGGCAACGAGACGCGCACCCTGATCGGCTTGAACGTGTTCTAGACCGTACGCGGCGTCGAGGGCGTTGAGAGCAGGACCGACCAGATCGTAAACTGGCTCCTCGTCAGCCTGCCTGCGTTCGTGTGGCCGATCCTGCGTCTGGCCCACCGGCCGCCCGGTGAGGCGCTGAACGTCGTGCGCCACAGCTGTCGCGACTTCAAGTTTTATCTCATCTGTGTCGTTCACCTTTGATGTCAACCCGCGCCGCTCGGCAAAGACGTTGGTATAATCAAGCGTCGTTTCCTTGGCGCCGGACCGGCTCATGCTGGCGACGATCTCTTTCATGTCGGTCAGCTCATCGCGACCGGCATAGAGCCTTGCCTCATGACGATGACGGGTCATGGCGACATAGGTGAGATGCCGGTCCATGGTTGAGGATGCCATGACGAAGGCCCGGTCGACGGTGGCGCCTTGTGCCTTGTGAATGGTGGTGGCGTAACCATGGTCAAAGGATTGGTAATCTTTGACTGGTATTGAGACAATACCGGTGTCCCTAACCCGGTCCCCTGATCCGTCGAGCCGAATCTGTATTGCGTTCGGCTCGACGGCCTCCACTTAATATCAGACCGCCTGTATCGACCTACAATCGCTTTATGGGCTGGGCAATGAAAATTGGTTGCGCTATCCAGGGCACGAAAAGAACGAATGGACCGCGCCAAGATTTGATTGACGCAGTTGCGTTGACGCGCGTCAATGCCTGCTGTCGGCGCTTCTGTAGCTGGCCGAACAGGTTGCGAGCCACCCTCTCCGGGCGGCTTCTTGGCTTTTTCGCAAGCTGCTCTTCGATATCTAGGTCCAGATCAAGCGCTGAAACTCGAAGCTGTTTAGCGATTTGACCTCGAAGGCTCTCAAGGGCGAAGAACCTGTCGTTGAGTTCTAAGGCGCCCGTGATCTTGTTCTCATTCACGTCGAGAACGTCAATGACCGAGAATAAGCCGCCTGCTCCTACGCGGTTTGAATAGCCCCGCGTTTCGTAGACATTCTCGGGTTCCGTTTTCTGTTGCTTTTCGACCTCGACGGGCGAAAGCATCGAGGTTCTGACATGTTAGCGCTCTGGGTCGTGCAGCGACAGTGGCAAAATAACTTTTGCTAAAAAGCGTTCGATTTAGAATGTTGATCTTTTTAACGAGTTGTCGATGGTTCAGATCCCTTCAAGGCGATGACAACTTTTCCCTATCCGGGGTCTGGGGTAGCAACGGAAGAGCAAGCTACGAAGGATTTCCCGTCGAGCCTTTGCCGTTCTCGATTGTCATATTAAAATGCGTCGCGTCCCTGAGTGTCGCTCTGTAATTAACACGAGCCGCCAGTATGAAAGCTCTGTGAAAGAGGTATCATACTGTCAGTCCTTGGGCTTGGCACCCGAAATATTGTCCTTATTGATAGTCGCCTCGCGGCGCTCTAGTTCGTTTTCGACAGCTTCTCGGATGAATGCCGAGATCTGGTAATTACCGACCAACGACGTGATGCGCTCTCGAGTCTCGGAGGACAGGCGTACCTTAGTTTCTAAAAAATTAAGTGGTGGACGTCCCATTTAGATTAAGCACCATTCCACATTTAGCACTGGCAAAGAGAAAATAATCGACATAAAGGTCCCCGTTTATTGACAAATAAAATGGGCCCGTTTATTCTCGGTCCCCAAGGCGGCTAAAGGATGTGTTTGCCCACGTCCTCCAGCCTGACCACAACCTAGCTGTCTGGAGCTTAGATCATGGCTGATTCTGAGAATAGCAGAACTTTGTCTATAAGTTCGCGTGGAAAAAAGCGTTCAACGAGCAGCGCATCGAAAAAAATGCCGTATGTGATTAACCGGCGAAACCTTTTGCCTGTTGCTGCACGCGTTTTGGAAGAGCGCCTCGCCGAAATCCCCCGCCGCACAGTGAGTGGTCCAACACGCGTGAACGAGCTTTGGCCAAAATGGTGGGACCTTCATCAACAGCGCCTGAAGGCCACTGCTTTGCGTGAAAGTCTCGAACAGCAATTGCTTGACGAGATTGGCGGACGACCCGAGGTCCGGATCGATATTGGCGGGGAGGGGGAGCCGCGAATTGCCGCGTCTTTGAAGGAGATCACCGCTCTGACAAGCGTGATCGGAGAAGAGCGCGTTTCGCAGGCAAGGGCGTTGTTGCGGCAGCGGCGGCGGCAATGGAAGAGAGCCAACCAGCGCATTGGCTATACTGCGGCACTGCATGATGAAGAGCACATCAAAACGTCAGAAGGGATTTCGGGCCGAGTGTTACTCGTCATGCAACCGTACCATCTCGTTGAGATGGCTGCCAAACTCCATTGCCTGTTGGTCATGAAAGATCCTGATCTGAAACTGGAACAAGACCCATGGCCACATTTGCGCATGATGCTGAAGGAAATTATTCGGCCGCGGGTCTCGAAGCTGCTGCTGGATGGTGAGCCGGCAGCGGTGAATAGCTGATGTCGACGTTGATCATGCACATCGGGGCCAGGGTTGGCTTTTGGAGTGCATTGAAACACCAGAAGCTTTGGTCAGGAGAGGTATTCGTCGTCTGCGGCCTGCGAGCAGTTCCATTGGTCTGTGCCGGACGGCTGGTTTGGCGGGAGGTTTTTTAAACGATGTTCAGTCACACACACTGTTCGCGCCAGTCCAAAGAGTATGTGTGGTCGTTGACTGGATGATTGCTTCCCCGGTCATTTGAGCGAGAGCCCTTGGCTCTTGGTTTGCCGTAGCGTCTCGGCCTGTTTGAGAGCTTCGGTCGTTCGTTCATGCGCGCCAAGTTGCTGCACCGTCCGCATGAAATTCCAGGCGGACTGGACCTCCGCCTTCTGGCCGGTCGTCATGCCTGCTGTGACGGTCTCGAACGTCTTGCCGTCAGTGTCTTTCGCGGCCAAGGGCAGGAAGGTCCGCTCCCCGAAACGCTCGGACACAGCCCGGGCGAAGCCTTCGAGTTCGGCCTTCACCATTTTGTCGGCAAGGGCATACTCGAGGCCAGCCGGCAAATCGTTGCGATCGATCGCGTCACGCACGCGTTCAAGCGTTTGCTTAGCGGCTGGAGAGAGTGCCGGAATGTCGACAGAAACCTTCAGCCGGACCGCGCGCTCTTCCTTCTCATGTTTGACTTCGGCCTCGGCCCGCTCACGAAGGTAACGTTGAAGATTTCTGGAGAGCGCCGGCACATTGGCGAGCGCCTTTTCCCGGTCCTGCCTGTCGACACGGCTGGCGAAAAGACCGGTCTTTCCCTTGAGGGTGCCGAAGCTTTCTGGCTCGTGCGCGATTTTTGCCAGGGTGGCCTGTGCGACCGAATGGTCCTTCACCATGGTGTCGACATCGATGGCCTTGAAGGCTGCTTGCGGGTTCGCATAAACGAAATGGAAGCGGGTCGAGACATCGTCCCATTGCGTCTTGAGACCGGGGTCCGCGGCGAGTTTGTCTTCGACAGCCTGGTCGAGCGATGTCGGGAAGATGGTGATGCCTGATACCATGGGCCTGGCCTCCTTGATTGTATCGGTGATGGCGTGTTTGTTGCTGCCGCGGGCAAGCCCAAGCGCTGTGCCGATGGCGGCAAGACGGGTACCGAGGTCGGCGAGTTTGTCTTTCTGCCGGACGGCCCATTGAAGACGATCATGTACGATCGTGCGAGCGACGTTCATGAGGTGCAGGCCGCGGGCCTCGGCAAATCGCAAGGCGTGGCCGTAGAACGATGCCTTCTCGTAGTCGAGGGTCGTCTCCTTGGCGTTTTGGCGCGACAGGATTGGAATGAGGCCGCCCGCCTTGGCAAAGGAGCGACTGCCATAGTAGACCGCGAGGTCCTCACGATGGCGGGTCATGGCCACATAGGTGAGATGCCGGTCCAACGAGAGGGATGCCAGGACTTTCACCCGGTCGACAGTGGCACCCTGGGCTTTGTGGATCGTCGTCGCATAACCATGATCGAGAGTGTTGTAGACGCGCTGCTCGACCGTGACCTGGCGACGATGCTCGCCGTCTCCAACCTCGGCAACGATCCGGCCGGGTGCAGCCTCACGCACCTTTGCGAGCATGCCGTTCTTGACGCCAAGGCTGCCCTCGTTCTTGAGGAACACGATCTGGTCGCCTGTTGCGAACATGCGAAATCCGTCCTCTGTCCTGAACACAAAGCCGTCTTCGAGAACACCGCGCTCGACAAGTCTGGCGCGGGCCATGTCGTTGAGCTTTCGCACGTCACGACGAAGGTGTGCGAGGATCAGGCTGATTTTGGAAGAATCGTAATCGCGATCCCAATCGGCGATCAGGCTTTCGACGGCCTCGTCCTTCAGCCTCAAACCAATCATTCGACCTTGGGCGGTGTAGGCATCGACCGCCTGGCTGACGTTACCGCGCGCCAGGTCGAGCGAAGCGTCGCGCATCCACTGCTGGCGCTGACGATAGATCGTCTCGAGTTCGGCATAGCCGATGCGATCGGCGATCGCACGGAAGGCGGCACCCGCTTCGATCGGTTGAAGCTGTTGCGGATCGCCGACAAGGACGAGCTTGGCGCCGGTCTTGGTAACGGTTTCGACCAACAGCGCCATTTGCCGTGACGACACCATGCCGGCCTCGTCCAGCACGAAGACGCATCTGTCATCGAGCTGGTTGCGGCCCTGGTTCCAGCGAAGCTCCCACGACGACAGCGTGCGGGAAACGATGCCCGCTTCCTTCTCCAAACCTTCGGCGGCTTTGCCAGCCAGGGCACCGCCGACCACACGATAGCCCGCCGCTTCCCAGGCTTCACGCGCCGCCTTCATCATCGTCGTCTTGCCAGCGCCAGCGCGGCCGATGACAGCGGCAATCCGCGTGGGCGCAGCGACATGGCTGATCGCCGTTCGCTGCTCATCCGACAGACGGGAATGGCGCACAAAGGTCGCCTGCAGCACAGCCTTTCGGACGCTATGAGAGGTGCTGCCGGACAGCCAGGTTGCACGATGGGCCATCCCGGCTTCAAGCCGGATCATCTCGCGCGTGGTGTACTTTGCTGGAGAACGAATGCCAGTCGTAAAGTTGATCCGCTCGCGTTCCAGCCGGAGCGCTTCAGGGTTTTGCAGAATGCGGACCATCAGACTTTGGAACAGAGCGACATCGTCGATATAGCGGTGCAGAACTTTAGCAACATCGCGTTCGTCGAAAACGCTCTTCTCGCGTGTGATCAGGTCGAGCACGATCTCCGGACGGCGCTGGATACGACGGGCGTTTTCGCTGCGACGCTGCTCCTGGATCTCGATGCGCTCGAGGTTGATAGCCGGCCTTTGCTGCTTCCGATCGGTCTCCTCGGCCTTGCGCTCGATGGCTTTGGTGCCGACGCCGAGGTGAAGGGTTGGCTCGAGCTCGATCCCCTGCTTTTCGAAGGAACGGCCATCGATGCGGATATCGAGACCGGCAAGCGCCAGATGTCTGTTCTGGCAGGCAAACCAGCCGTCGCGAAACGCGTTGAAGTCCTGCGTGTCACCGGCCCATAGCTGATAGACGATCTTGCCGGCATCATTGCGGATTGGCGTGCCATCCGGGGCTGTTACCGCGACCTTCTTTGAACCGAAACCGTCTTCGGTCAGCGGGCGCAATGTGGTCATGAGATGGACGTGGGGATTGCCGGGAGCATCGTGGTAGACCCAGTCGGCGACCATGCCCTTCGCGGTGATGTGGCTTGTCACAAAGTCGCGCATGAGCGCGATGTTCTGGTCAGCCGTCAACTCGAGCGGCAAGGCTATGGTGACGTCCTTGGCGAGTTGTGCGTCGGATCGCTTCTCGAAGTCCTCCACCTTGTTCCAGAACGCCTCGGATGCGCCGGCGACCGAGCGATCGGCCATCATGCTGCGCACCCATTCCGGTGCATCGACAGGGATCACGAATGCCTCATGCAGGAGCCCCTGCTTGCGGGTGTAGTCGATCGTCCGGGCTTCCCGCTCGAACTCCATCCTGGCGCAATGTCGGTAGGCCGCCGACAGCACGGCGCTACGGCCGGAGCCACGGGCGACGATGCTGACGGAGAAGTGAGGGACGGCCACGGCGGAGTTCTCTCCCGGTTGCGAACGACATCAAAGGGTTCGTCGGGAGCGGCGGGCCACCAGGCTCTGTCAGCAACACGTCGCGCCAGCGACGTATAATTGCGCCCTTTGAAGCCGTCCTTGCGAACGGCAGGGATCATTCCCGAAAGCATCGCCGTTGGCGATTGTAGGATTCACAGTAGTGCGTCCGGCGCTCCATTCCGAAAAACTGGGTTTGAAAGACAAGCTTTGTCACCCAGGAGACGATCGGACATGAAGAAGCCATCCTCGAAAATCCGCGATGAAATCGCAAAGCTGCAGGAACAGCTCAAACTTGCCGAGACGAGAGAAGCCGAGCGGATCGGAAGGGTCGCGCAGTCTGACGATACGACTGATCACGATGGCCTCAAGCCATGGCTGAAACGCGAGCTTGCTGCCTTCCTTGGTCGCGATGCCGATCGCGTCTTGTTTCGAGATCTGCTCTGGCAAGAGGAAACAACTAATGGGGATGATGCAGCCGATGCGCGCGGCAGAGTGGGCGATAGCCAGAACGCAAATAACCATCCAAAGCCAGACGATGCTTTGAGGATCGAGAGGGACCTCGTGATGACGGGAACGCGCTTTCCATAGCGCTGTAGTGACCAGCAGACGGGCGGGCGTCTGGGGCTACGGCAAAGAGGATGTTTGACATGACACGACGTTGGACCATTGCGAACCCACTGGCGCTGTTGCCGTCACCATCGAACGCAATTAGAGGCAGGGCTGAGAAGTGCAGCATTTGACAATAACGGATGACTGGACGCTCAAGAGGGATTGCGGGATGAGCCTGTCCTGACGGGAACGCGCTTTCCATAGCGCCGTAGTGAGCGGCAGGACGGGCGTGCGTCTGGCGCCATCGGGTGAGGGAACGCAGCCCAGGATCTAACGAACGATCCCGATCGGATCCCAGCGTTGCGCTCTGCGCCATCGGCAGCTAGAGGCAGGCAATGATAAAGAGGAATTTTCGCATGTGGCTGGATACGCCGAAGCATTATGGTCTGATCAGCCGGACCTTGCATTGGACAATGGCCTATCTTTTGATCTGGCAGTTTGTCGTCATTTTGACCTGGCGATTGTTCGGGGATACGGAGTTGGTCAGGACGGTCACCTCGCTTGGTCCTGGCCATGGCACCGTTGGCCTTTTGGTGATCGTGCTTGTCTTCATTCGCGCTATCTGGTGGACCGTCAATCGCAACCGTCGCCCGGTTCAATCGGCAACCGTTACCGGTCGTGCAGCCGCTGTTGTTCACGCCAGCTTTTATCTTCTGATGTTTAGCATTCCGGCACTGGCGCTGTTGCGGGCCTATGGCAGTGGCAAGGGGTGGGCACCGTGGGTTCCTTCAAGCGGGATAGAGGTCATGTGGATGATAAAGCCGGCTGATCTTCTTCATAGTTTGCTGGCATGGGTTTTGTCGGTTCTGATCGCAGGCCATGTCACCATGGCGCTCATTCACCGGTTTGCGTTGAATGACCAAACGCTTGGACGGATGGTGGGAAGGTTGGCCAGGGCCCAGACTGATGAGTAACCAATCACGTTGATGACCACTAGACCAGATCTGAAAAACAGGGTCGAAGACGCAGATTGGTCAATGCCTCTGAGAGCCTTTGTGCAATGTGTGTCAAAGGCCTGGTGGGATTTCCTGCAGTTGTTGTTTCGGTTTAACTGTGTCAGATTTTTAGAGCCACCATTCAGAGAGTCGACGTCGATACCGCCAACGCCAAGAAGCCGCTACCATGATGAAGTCCTCCCTCAATCATATCCCGCCGCGCAAGCAACGTGAACTCGCCCGTGCGCTGGAAATCCTGCACGAGGAATTCGAGGATGCGCTGGGCGAAGGAACATCTGACTTCAAGAAGCGCGGGCGCATTCTCAAAATTATCCTGTTCGGCTCTTACGCCCGCGGCACCTTCGTTGACGAACCGCATACGATGAAGGGCTATCGCTCTGACTTTGATCTTCTGGTGATCGTCAACAATCGCAAGCTGACCGACTTTGCCGAATACTGGTACAAGGCAGCCGACCGTCTGATCCGCGACAGCTTTATCGAAACGCCGACGCAGTTCATCGTGCACTCACGTCGCGAGGTAAACACGCAGCTGAAGGAAGGCCATTACTTCTTCTCGGATATCCGCAAGGAAGGCATTGTTCTCTACGAGTTGGATGACGAGCCTCTGGCTGAGCCCAAACCGCTCACGGCGGAAGAGCGGTTGAGAGTTGCGCGGGAGCATTTTGAGGAGCGGCTTCCAAACGCTCAGCGGTCCCAGCAAACTGCCGCGTTTCAGCTGGCCAATTCGGCGACTGACATTAAGTGGCGAAAAGATGCTGCGTTCGCGCTTCATCAAACTCTCGAGCAGGCCTACTCCTCCGTTCTGCTCACTCTGACAAATTATGGTCCGCCATCGCACAATATTAAGTTCTTGCGCTCGCTGACTGAGGAGCAGGACCTGCGTTTGGTTGAAGCCTTTCCGCGCGACCAACACCGCGAGCGGGCCTGGTTCAACACGATCAATGAGGCCTATGTGAAGGCAAGGTATTCCAAGCATTTCGAGATCAGTGAGGAGGCGCTTGTCTGGCTTGGGGAGCGGACCGCGCATCTGCTTGAACGGGTAAAGATCGTCTGTGACGAGCATATCGCAACGCTGGAGCGGGACGTGCTACCGGTTGAAGGATAAGGGCGCGCGGTGATCAACGCCGAGCTTCGCAGGTTCAAATCCTGCCCCCGTAGACAACGATCCTGCGATCCCATTAAAGCCCCCTCGTGGGGCTTTTTGCGTTTTCTGGCTTCAGATGTCGCATTGGATGTAGAGTAGGAGCGCTCGGTTGAAAACTGCTCGCTAGAGCTTTCCTTCAACGTCGAAATTTGATATGAAACCTCGGATAGTACATCCTTAGTTCAGAGCTATTGTATCAATGTCTCCATCTCTCCCCCAGCGCCAGATCGCCCACGCATTACTTACGGCGCGTGGGATCGCGCGCCTTGTCGAGCTGCGCGACGCTGGCGTAACGGCTGCCACTATGAGCCGCATGGAGCGGGATGGAGAGGTGCTCCGACTTGCACGCGGCCTTTACCAGCTCTCCGACGCAGCGCTCGACGCCAATCACAGCCTAGCTGAGGCCGCCAAGCGCGCACCTAAGGGCGTCGTCTGCCTTGTGTCGGCCCTTGCATTTCACGGCCTGACCGATCAGCTTCCGAGACAGATATGGCTGGCCATCGGCCAGAAGGACTGGCCTCCCAAATCTGACGGTACACCCATTCGTATCGTGCGGTTTACCGAAAGACTGCTCAATGAAAGCGTCGAGACCCATATTGTCGAGGGTGTGCCCGTAAAGGTCTTTGGGATCGTCAAAACAATCGCGGACTGTTTCCGATATCGCAACAAGATCGGTCTGTCGGTGGCGATCGAGGGCCTCCAAGAGGCGCTCCGCCAGAGCAAGGTCACTCCCGGCGAAATTGCTAGGCAGGCCGAGCGAGGAGGGGTTGCCACTGTGATCCGGCCGTATCTCGAGGCGCTGACTGCCAATGGTTAAGGAGATTAGGAATATCGGCGCCTCGGTGCGCGCCCGCCTGCTGCAACTCGCCAAGGCAAATGACCAGAGCTTCGACCTAGTTCTGACACGCTTCGCCCTCGAGCGGCTGCTCTTCCGGCTCAGCCAGTCACGACATGCCAAGCGCTTCGTGCTGAAGGGCGCGATGCTGATGATGAGTTGGTTCGACGATCCGCACCGCGGCACGCGCGACCTTGATCTGCTGGGTTTTGGCGATCCGAGTGCTGAGCCGATGCTGGCGACGTTTCGGGAGATCCTGACGCAGGAAGCCAGCGATGGCGTGGAATTCGACGCTGACGCACTTCGCGTCGACCGTATTCGCGAGGAACTGGAGTATGGCGGGCTGAGGCTGAGGACGACGGCCTCGATCAGCGGTGCCCGGATCAGTCTGACGATCGACATCGGCTTTGGCGATGCATTGGAGCCTGGTGCCGAAGAACTGGACTATCCTTCAATGCTCGATTTCCCAATGCCCCGACTACGGGGCTACGCGCGGGAAACTGTCATCGCCGAGAAGTTCCAGGCGATGGTGGCGCTGGGGCGTTCCAACACCCGGATGAAAGATTTCTACGACATCTGGATTCTCAGCAGGTCGTTCGATTTCAGCAATGACAGGTTAGCACAGGCAATTGCCGCCACTTTCGAACGGCGTGAGACGCCGATCCCCACGGCCCTACCGGATGCGTTAACAGCAGCATTTGCCAAGGATCAGCAAAAGCAACGGCAATGGCGAGCGTTTGTTGAAGACGTTGCCCATGATCCGGGTGAATTGATGGATGTCATCACGGAGATCGCTGCATTCCTGATGCCTCATGCCGTTGTAGCCGCGTGGCGTGCCCCGTGTTGACGACCGGCGGGTGATCAACGGCATCTTGTGGCGCTTCCGGACGGGCTCGCCCTGGGCAGACGTTCCGGATCGATATGGCCCGTATACAACCTGCTACAACCGCTTCGTTCGATGGCGCAAGGCGGGTGTCTGGGATCATGTTCTTGGCGAGATTTCAAAGGCATTCGATGGCGATTTCGTCATGATCGACAGTTCCTGTGTCCGTGTTCACCAACATGCGGCCACCGGAAAAAGGGGGATCAAGACGATGGCTGCATGGGACGTTCCCGTGGCGGCCTGACGACAAAAATCCACGCCGTTGTCGATGCCGATGGCAGACCGATCCGCCTGGCACTCAGCGCCGGCCAAGCCCATGATGGCCGAATGGCCGAGCCGATGCTGCAGACGATTACCAAGGGCACGATCCTGCTCGCTGACAACGCCTACGATACCAGTGCCATCAGAGCATTCGCAAAACAACGGCAGGCATGGGCCAATATTCCTGCCAAGAGCAATCGGAAAGGAAGCTTCCCCTTCAGCCGATGGGTTTACCGGCAGCGCAATCTTGTCGAGCGCTTCTTCAGCACACTCAAGCAGTTCAGAGGCATTGCCACCCGTTACGACAAAGACCCGATGAACTTTCTCGCCGCCGTCAAATTGGCAGCAGCAAGAATTTGGATCAGATCGTTATGAGTCTATGGCCTAGTCTAACGCTGACCAACTACGGACCGGCTTCCCATAACATCAAGTTTTGTGTTCGCTTGCTGAGGAGCAGGACCTGCGTTTGGTCGAAGCTTTTCTGCGCGACCAACATCGGGAGCGGGCTTGGTTCAACACGATCAACGAGGCCTATGTGAAGGCCCGGTACTCGAAGCATTTCGAGATCAGCTAAGATGCGCTTGTCTGGCTTGGAGAACGGACCGCGCATCTGCTTGAACGGGTCAAACAGGTTTGCGAAGAGCACCTGACAAAACTCGCAGAGAATGCGAATGAAAAGGGGTCTCAAACGGGTGGTTAGTCATTCGCGCTCTAAACGCGTCAGTTGCTTTGCAGAAATGGCAATCCCTGACGACGCGCCGGTGCTTGCCAGCGTCCTCTAAGCTTCCTGGTCGTTGCCATCTCAATCTCCGTTTGCGATCGACATGACGCGTAGGATGCCCCGTTAAGGAGGCCAAGGATAATTCCAGCACGCCCGCCTTTGCCAGAAGAACCAGACAGGTTAACGTTGAGCGAAACAAATCGAAGATGACGCATGGCAGCCAAGACCACACTCAACGCGAAGAACCTCGAGGCACTCGGCGCACAAAGGCTTGCCGAGCTTCTCATTGAGATCAGCACCGGCAGCGCCGCACACAAGCGTCGTCTGCGAATGGAGATCGCTGGCACCCATAGCAGTGCTGATGTTTCCAGAGAGGTTCGTAAGAGGCTTTCCAGTATCATGCGCGCTCGCACATTCATCGATTGGCGCAAGGTCAAGGCAATGAAGACTGACCTTGAGACCCAGCGCAAGACGATCGTCGCTACCGTTGCGCCGCATGATCCTGTTGAAGCTTTCGAACTGATCTGGCAGTTCCTGGCGGTCGCCGATCCGCTGTTTGGGCGGTCGGACGACGGGAGTGGTTCGTTGATCCAAAGCTTCCATCAGGCATGCATTGATGCCGGGGCGATCGCGAAGGCTGCGAACATCGACATCGACGTGCTGGCCGAAAAGATATTCAAGGCATTGCAGGACAACGGCTATGGTCAGTTTGACCGGCTGATCACTGCCATGATCCCAACGCTGGAGAATGATGGCCTTAGGCGCCTCAGAGCGCTCTTTGTGACCTGGTCGAAAGAACCAAAAGAGAAGGCTCGCAAGACGGACCGGACAGTCATGGGCTGGAGCAGTGCTGGCGCGATCTACGAGGACGAGCTTTACGGCAACCACAACGACCTCACGATCCGTATCGCTCTCCAGGAAATCGCTGACGCCTTGGGTGACGTGGATGCCTATATCGCACAACAGCCTGAAAAGACACACGCAGCGCCTATGGTTGCAGCAGACATCGCCCACCGCCTCGTGTCAGCGGGACGAGCCGAAGAAGCTCTGAAGGCGCTCGACAAAGTCGATACGAGCGGACGAACGGACGTCCCATTCGAGTGGGAGTTGGCCCGCATCGAGGTTCTGGAAGCACTCGGACGTGGTGAAGAAGCTCAGGCATTCCGGTGGAGGTGCTTCGAGCAGTCGTTGAACGATGAGCATCTGCGCGCCTATGTCCGACGCCTGCCCGACTTCGATGATCTTGAGGCAGAGGCGAAGGCGTTCAGCTACGCTCAGGCATTCCCGAACGTCCATCGTGCTCTGCACTTCTTCCTGCGATGGCCGTCGCCAGCAGAGGCGGCAAACCTGGTAATGAAGCGAGAGGCGGAGCTGGATGGCGATCTCTACGGACTGATGACGGCAGTTGCAGACGCGCTTTCCGCGAAATACCCGCTACCAGCGACCGTTGTCCTTCGATCCATGATCGACTTCACTCTGAGGAGTGGCCGGTCGAGCCGATACAAGCACGCAGCACGACACCTTGCAGAATGCCGATCGCTGGCGAGCCAGATAAAGGACTTTGGGAGCATACAGTCGAATGATGCTTATGTAGCTTGCCTGAAACGAGAGCACGGACGGAAGTCGGGTTTCTGGAGCCTGGCGGAGTGGTCCCAACCTGCGATTGCCAGTGTCCTCTGAGTTTTCGGCTAGTCTCCATTCTGATCTCCAATCGACTTCGAAGATCACGCACAGGATGCCACCGAATGGAGGTCCGACTATGATCCCGGCGGATTTTGAAACTCAAGAGTCTTGCACCAACTATGTCTGTCGATGTTGCCCGGAGTTGTGCAAAGCCTATCTTCATGGCTTCGCAAATGTAATAAGAAAACTTCGAACAAATGGAGCGCCGCTTGTGATCAGAGATACTCAGGAACAAAGCATTGTCGATGGCTTATCCCAGCGACACGGCGTCAGCCAAGGTGTCATCGAGCATCTCACAATGGCGTTGATTGCAGGCAACACCAATCAGGCGCAGTTCAATCACTCCGAACTCGGCGGGATGGGACAGTGGTCGAATGGCGGCATGATCATGGTCGGTGACATGTTCAACAATGGTCTGAAGCACCGGGTTGATATGCTATGCTCCGAAATCGCCGATTATATAAGGTCGGGTAAGCTATCTGGCCCGAAACTAGATCGGCCTCATCAGTCTCAAAGCCAGGGAAACGGAAACAGCTTTTTCTACCAGTCAAGTTCGCAAAACAGTTCTTGGCCGCAACATCTCGGGCAGGCTTCGTCAACTGGTGCCCAGAACAACCTTCGCTACGCGTTCTTTCCGGCAAGCCGCCGGTTGGCCATCGATGTCAATGGACAGATCACTGTTTACGATACTCAAGACCACAACATAGGCGGCTTTTCCCAGCAGCAGAGCGGGGACCAGTCATTAACCTTCACGTCTCAGCATGGTCTTATCCGGGTGGTTGATCTCGATATCGTCCCGACCGTCGGCAGCCCTGAGACGCCTCAAGTCACGCAGAGCGCGGCACCGAATCCAGTGCAGCCAATACCAGTCTCGCCTATTACGCCTCCAGGCGCGAGCGTCGTTCCAGACCAGGCGGTTTTTCATCAAGACGATATCATCAGCAAAATCGAGCGGCTCGCTGGTCTGCGTTCGAAGGGGATAATTTCGGACGAAGAGTTTGCAGCCAAAAAGACGGAGCTGCTTGATCGGCTGTGAAGTTGGCAGAAAGGAAAACGCGCGGGTCGACATCACGGGAAGGCTGGCGCTGAGTGGGAAGTGCCGTGGCTGTGGCGTTGACAAATGGCAGCCGAATGATCAAGCACTGATAAAGGCCATGTCTTCGACCGAAACCTTGCCGCCCAAGGCCATTATGGCGGAGAGGGTGGGATTTGAACCCACGATACCCTTGCAGGTATGCCGCATTTCGAGTGCGGTGCATTCGACCACTCTGCCACCTCTCCGCGGGCACGAACTGTGAGGTTCGTGCGGGCGTTCTCATAACCAGCAATCGGGGTGCTTGCTCACCAAAGTGTGTCGGTGCGCGGTAGACGCCGTTCATCTCGCGCCGACAGTGTGCCGCAACCTTCACGAAGAGCGGCTCCCTTTTTCAATTATTGGTATTGATATGCAGTGACTTTTTTGCTCCATTCCTCCATGATTCCGTAAGGGGGCGGAGACAGCATGAGTTTCTTTGACAAGCCGATCATCAACACGCCGTATGCGCTGCCGACCAGGCATTGGGAACTCGATTTAAATGGTCATCCTACGGATCGAATCATTGAGCAGCGTCGTGGGTCTGCACTGTGGACGGCGCTTCCAGGTGCTGCATCGACGAGCGCGAAATCTACCCAGTCGAGTCTTGTGTTTAATGATGACTTGTCGACGGATGCGACCGAGTTCAACCCGTCGCCGATGATCAACCAGCTGCGGCAGGATCTAGATACCTGGCGCTCACTGAAGAACCCTTCTCAGTGGAAGGTTACACCAGTTACCCAAAGGCTATTGCAGCACTGGCGCTCCCTGCAATTGGACGATAGCCAGATCATACGTCCATTCTTCTGTCAGCTGGAAGCCGTCGAGGCAGCCATCTGGCTTTCGGAAGTTGCGCCAGATATGGGCGCGCGAGGACGCAGATACCTTAATTGGATATCCACAGCTAATAACTTCGCGTTACAGGCTGAGGGCGAAGCTCCATCCGAGGCTGCGCCTGATCTGATGCGCTTTGCGTTCAAGCTAGCGACTGGCGCCGGAAAGACCACCGTCATGGCGATGCTGATCGCATGGCAGGCCTTGAATGCGGTGCGCTCGCCCACAAGCAAGCGGTTCTCTAAGGCTTTCCTGATTGTGACGCCTGGCATCACGATTCGCGACCGTCTGCGAGTGCTGATGCCGAACGACGAGCAGGGATATTATGACAAGCTGAACCTCGTGCCGCATGATCTTTTGCCAGACCTCCAGCGCGCGGACATCGTTATAACTAACTTCCATAAGTTCAAGCTGCAGGACGGCTTTGATGCTGCGAATGGAACTCGCCAAGTGCTTCAAGGGCACGGAGACGCCCTACAGACACTGGAAACCGAAGGAGAGATGATCCGGCGGGTTATGGGCGACCTTATGGGTCATAAGAACGTCGTCGTGATAAATGACGAGGCGCATCACTGTTATCGGGCTCGTCCCGTAGCAGAGGTGATAAAGCTCACGGGTGAGGAGCGTAAGGAAGCGGAAGAGAATGCCGAGGCTGCGCACCTTTGGATGTCTGGCCTCGAAGCGCTCAACCGACAATTAGGCGTCCGCGCAGTTTACGATCTGTCTGCGACGCCCTTCTTTCTCAGTGGCTCCAATTGGCCAGAGGGCACGCTGTTCCCTTGGGTCGTGACAGACTTTTCGCTGATGGATGCCATAGAGTGCGGGATCGTGAAACTTCCGCGCGTGCCGATCGCTGACAATCGGGCGGATGGTCAGCAAGTGATGTATCGTAACCTTTGGCCGCAAATTCGCCAGCGCATGCCTGACAAGCGCAAGAAGGGTGAAGGCAAGCCTGATCCACATAAGCTGCCGATTGAGCTGAAGGTAGCGCTCGATGCTCTATACGGGCACTACGAGAAAACGTTTAGGCTCTGGGAACAGAACCAGGTCGGAATACCGCCCGTTTTTATCGTGGTGTGCAACAACACGACCAATTCGGAGATGGTTCGGGACTACATCGCGGGCTACACCTACACCGACGAGCAGGATCAGGAGCGCGTCCGCCAGGGCGAGCTGGATCTTTTTCGAAACTATGACGATCACGATCAGCGGCTCGAGAAACCCCGAACAATCCTGATCGACTCCGCGGCGCTCGAAAGCGGTGGGGAGATCGATAAGGGTTTCCGTGATGCCCACGCGATAGAGATCGAAGCTTTCAAGCGAGAGCGTATACGTCGAGATCCCGGCGCCGGCGAGCTCAGCGATGCGGAGATCCTCCGCGAGGTGATGAACACTGTCGGCCGAAAGGGACGTCTTGGAGAACAGATCCGCTGCGTTGTCTCGGTCTCGATGCTGACGGAGGGATGGGACGCTAACAATGTCACGCACATCATGGGATTGCGCGCGTTTGGCTCAAGGTTGATCTGTGAGCAAGTGATCGGCCGTGCGCTTCGGCGCCTATCATACGAGGCTGATCCCGATACTGGCCTTTTCCGCACGGAATATGCCGACATCATGGGCATCGATGGGCTGAACTTCTCGGACCAAGCGCGCCCTGCGCCTCCGCAGCCCCCGAGACCCGTCGTGCACGTGCAGGCGATGAGCCCGGAGCGCGACCACCTCGAAATTGCCTTCCCACGGGTCGAAGGTTTCCGCACGGACTTCCCCCGAGAGCGTATTGACGTTGACCTGTCGCGGATGGAACCTTATGTGCTTACACCCGACAAGGTCGGCGCCACGGTGGTGCAAATGTCCGGTATTGTCGGTGAGAAGCACCAAATCGGCCTCACTCATCTAGACGATAAGCGCCTGTCGACCATTGCTTTCGATATCGCAAGCTACTGGGTCTCAGAGAAGCTCCGCGATCCGAATGGCGCTCCGAAAACCCATTTGTTCCCGCACGCAAAGCGCATTGTGCTGCAGTGGCTCAGCTCTGATCGCTTTGTCTGTAAGGGGGATACGCGGCCAGCACAGCTGCGCTACCGCCAGCTCGCTGACGAGGTTTGCGACTTGTTGATGGGCGTTTTGATCGACCAACCCGGCGGCGAACCTATCATCCGTGCCGTGCTTGATCCCTACGCACCTGAGGGCTCAACTGCATCCGTCAATTTCAACACCTCAAGCGCCAGCCGGCACTGGCCAAATCCGGAACGCAGCCACATTAACTGGATCGTGACGGACCAGGATTGGGAAAACAAACTCGCCGAACTTCTCGACATGCATCCTGACGTCGAGGCATATGCCAAAAATCACAACCTACACTTCGAAGTGCCATACTCGAAGGAAGGCGAGCCGCACCGCTATCGACCCGACTACCTTGTGCGCTTGAGAGTGCCTGATGGGGAGCCGCCGCTGACCCTCGTTCTTGAGGTAAAGGGTTTCCGCGGCCACGATGCGATGCTCAAAGCCGAGACGATGAGGAACAAGTGGATCCCGGCCGTGAACCGGCTAGGCGCTTACGGGCGGTGGGGATTTAAAGAATTGCGCAGCGTTTACGATTTCGGTCCAGAGCTTGATAGGGTGATTGCGGAACTGCGCGGAACTGTATCAGCATGATCCCTGAGTGCATGGCTAAGAAGAACCTGTTCGTCGCTCTTTGCGAGCGGCTGCGATGGTGGCTGTGGTTCGATGCCCCTCAACAGCGGCTGATTGAAGCACACAGCGGGCTCGTGCTAAATGACGTGCATCAGATAGCAGGATATTACCGCTTCGCCCGCAATCTGCACAATGATAGCATCGAGGAACTCATCAAGAGCTTGTCGCTCGCCGCCCGAGAAGATTTTGCAACACTGGAGGCGCGTGCCGAGCAACTGTCGGGCATCATCGATCGTTTGCACACGCAGCACGCGACGCGTTTCCGCCTGATGTCTGGCACTACCAAGCTCTTCTGGTTCGTGCGTCCTGAGGGATGGACACCTTGTGACCGTTTGGCAAGAGCAGGGCTCCGAACGGGAGGTCAGCGGCCCATCGATCAGATGATGCATTTCTATCGTCGTCTTGATGGGATTGGTTTTTTACAAGTTTCCGCAGCGTTGGATCGCTCCATAGGAGACCATGGCCTACCTCCCTTATCTGGAACCCGTGTCTTTGACGTTCTTCTGATGATGCTGGGGGATGCTCCTGCGTTGGCTGAACGACGCAAAATGGCGATGGCCTTTGCCAATAGCCTGCCCGATGCATTGCAGCAGTCCGTGATTTCTTTGGGAGAGCAAACAACGGACGCAGCGGATGGGGGCCTAGGCATCGAGGTTTCATCATGACCGATGTCACCTTTGGACGACTCATGGATCTGATACCGCGTGATGCCTGGCCACATGAGGCGCTGTCTTTCACGCCATGGCTAGCTGAGAACATAGACCAACTGTCAGAAGCTGTCGGCATCCCGCTTGAGATAACCGGAACCGAAATCGCTGTTGACACTTTCGCAGCCGATATCTTGGCGCGAAATCCAAGCGACGGCACAGTCGTGCTGATTGAGAACCAGCTTGAACAGACCGACCACACGCATCTCGGTCAGATCATGACTTACCTTTCCGGTCTGGAAGCACACACAGTGATCTGGATAGCGCCGAAGTTCCGCGAGCCGCACCTTTCTGCGCTCAGATGGCTCAATCAGAACACGTCCGACGATTTGGCTTTCTTTGCAGTGCGTCTGCGTGTTGTCCGCATTGGAGACAGTCCATTCGCTCCGATCTTCGAAGTGTTGGAGAAGCCCAGCCATTGGGAGAGAAAACTGAAAGAGGCGGCCAAGCCTGCGGTTTCGAATGATCCTGAGTCCCAGTTAAGATCTCAATTTTGGAACCTATACGCCGAACGTTACCCCGAGATCGCTGCCGTCAAGCCCAGATCCGGTTGGAACTATTGGATGCCGGTGGCTGACGGTCGACTGCTTTTTTCCGCTTACATCGCGCGCAAAAACTGCGGCGTCTATGTCCGTTCTCCCTGGTCAGGAGACAGAGATGCGGCGGCGGCCCTTCTGCTGCCGCTCCGCAATGAGCTGGAGAGTCATCTGGACACTGTGTTTGATGGGTCCAAAGATCATTTTCTCGTCAGGAAACGCACGCCAGGCTTCGGCATGAGAGAAGAGTGGCCGGCTTTGGTTGACTGGTTTGAAGAACAAAGGCGTCGCTACACCGCAGCGCTAGAAGCGAGATTGAGGGAGCCGACTGATGGCAAATGAGAAGAAGACGCCGGTGGACATCATCACCCATGGCGAGACCCGCGCCAACATCCCGCCGGCTGAACTGGAGCCCGTTCTAACAGACGACGACAAGAAGCCAATTCGAAAGGCTTGGGACCGGCGCAACCGCGATCTCGATCCGCAGCTTGTCTGGCGAGGCAAGAATCCGGATCAGGCCGAGCTGACGGTCGATGCGCCGCCTATCTTTCTCCAGGAGCAGGTCCACCCTAAAGCGCTGATTGACGACCTGAGGAACGGCCGCGGCAAGGCTGATGACTTGTTCGGGCATTTTGGCCTGACCGAGGAGGATCGCGAGGCTGAAATCGAGTTCTACCGCCACACACGAAAGTGGTCGAATCGGATGATACTTGGCGATTCGTTGCAGGTGATGGCCTCTCTGGCTGAGCGCGAGGGACTCAAGGGTCAGGTGCAGGCCATATTCTTGGATCCCCCTTATGGCATTCGGTTCAACTCAAACTTTCAGTGGTCCACTACTTCCAAGGAGGTGAAGGACGGCAAGTTCGACCACCTCACGCGTGAGCCCGAGCAAGTAAGAGCTTTTCGCGACACGTGGCGTGATGGAATCCATTCTTATCTCTCCTACTTGCGTGATAGACTTACTGTAGCACGCGAGCTTCTGAAGGAAAGTGGAAGCTGCTTCGTCCAAATTGGAGACGAGAACGTGCATCGAGTGCGAGCGTTGATGGATGAAGTGTTTGGTGACAAAAATTTCATATCCCAGATTACATTCAAAAAAACTCATTATCAGGAATCTGATAATGTATCAAATATATCTGATTTTTTGCTACTTTACGCAAAGAACATTGATCAGAATAAGCACAGAAAATTATTTAAGCCTGCGGGACTTGAGCGTGTAGACTTCGGTAAATATACAAAGGCTTTTACCGCGGATGGCGTGAAGTCGATTCCGAAGGAATGGCGTGAAAACGTCAAACTATTTGAGAGTGGCTGGCGCCCATTCCGTAGCGATATCACCTTAACTCAGGACGGCGAAGCAAGTGAAGGGCAGGTAGTCTGGTCCGTCGCCGGAAAGAATTACGTCCCGGGAATTGGGCGCCATTGGCGGACTCATGCGCGTGGACGCAACCGACTTGTATTCGCTGACCGTGTGAATCCTAGCGCTAACAGACCGTTCTTTATCGAGGGATATGACGACACGCCATCGACGAACAATGCAAATATCTGGACCGAGAATTTGGCTGGCGCACAGGGAAAGGTCTATGTGGTTCAGACCAACGAGCGCGTTGTTGAACGATGCTTGTTAATGGTAACTGATCCAGGTGATTTGGTTTTGGACCCAACATGTGGCTCTGGGACGACCGCGTATGTTGCCGAGCAATGGGGACGTCGCTGGATCACCATCGATACTTCTCGGGTTGCGCTGGCCCTGGCAAGAGCTCGAATAATGGGAGCGAAGTATCCATGGTATCTCCTGGCTGACAGTGCTGAGGGACAGAGGAAGCTCGCTGAGATAACTCGATCGCCGCCATCGGCTCAGCCGACTTATAGCGACGTGCGTCACGGTTTTGTCTACGAAAGAGTGCCGCGCGTTGCACTGAAGGCAATTGCCAACAATGCAGAAATTGACGCAATCTGGGATCTTCTGCAGCCTGCGGTGGAGAATGCCCGTCTGGCGCTTAACAGAGCGCTTGTCGGTCACAAGGTGCCCTATAAAGTCGATGGTGGTGGCCGCGACGGCAATATGATTGATTTTACCGCCTCTGGAGAGGTCACGCTGCCCTCCGGTGAAAAGGCTCCCGCGAACGGTTTTATGGAATGGGAAATCCCGCGAGACGCACCTGAGCATTGGCCGCAGGCCGCCAAGGGGGGGCTCGATAATTTCTGGACGGCAAGAACCGCACGTCAGAAGGAAATCGAGAAATCGATAGCTGCCAAAGCCGATTTCGAAAACCTTTATGATAAGCCCTACGTAGATAGTAAGCGCATCCGCGTGGCCGGCCCATTTACAGTAGAGAGCCTATCGCCTCATGCCATCTCTCCGGTCGACGAGTATGGTGAACTGATTGATGAGGTGAATGCTGCAGATGGCCTACGCACCCGCGAAGAACGCGAGGCTGAGAACTTCCGCAAAGCCATAATGGAAAACTTGGCAAAGGCGGGTGTGCATCAATCCGGCAAATCCGACGCGATACGCTTCGACGCATTGACACCCTGGCCCGGGGAATGGATCGGCGCCGAAGGGCGCTACATGGAGGGAGAGGTCGAGCGTAGGGCGGCTATCCTGATAGGCCCCGAATACGGCACTGTAAGTCGTCCGGATCTAGTCGCCTGCGCCCGTGAGGCAGCCGATGCCGGCTTCGACATTGTCATCGCTTGCGCCTTTAACTTCGAGGCTCATGCGCAGGAGCTCCACAAACTCGGCCGCGTTCCGATCCTCCATGCACGTATGAACGCGGACTTGCACATGGCCGGTGACCTGAAGGCCGGTGGGGGTAACTTGTTTGTTGTCTTTGGCGAACCAGAAATCGAACTGCAGAAGGATGGCGATCGCTACCGTGTCGAACTTAAGGGAGTCGACATTTTCAAGCCAGCGACTGGCGAGGTGGTGAGCTCTGAGCCCGACGATATCGCCTGCTGGTTCATCGATACTGATTACTCCGGCGAAAGCTTCTTTGTGCGCCAAGCCTATTTCCCTGGGGCCGACGTGCCCTATAAGGCACTTCGCTCGACGCTGAACGCAGAGATCGACAAGGAGGCTTGGGACAGCCTGAAGCTCACCGTATCCCGGCCATTTGCCAAGCCGAAGAGCGGGCGTATTGCAGTCAAAGTTATCAATCACCTCGGCGACGAAGTGATGAAGGTGCTGGGGGTGTGAGGCGATGCACGACCTCAACGATCTGGTTGACATCGGTTACCACATACCTCCGATGAAAGACAAAGGCAGGCACCATGTCATCTCCCAAGGACAGTCTCCGACATTCTATCGGCCGGAGGATCTGCGGGATAAGGGAGAGGGTAAAACGGTTTGGGTCGACGCCTTCGAGAAGCTTGTCGTTGCGCTCTTCTGGGTAACAGGAAAGCCTGTGCCTTATGCATTTCGGACGCCAGATGGCTTGATCCGGTCGCTGGACGCGGGATGTCTGAAAATGTTGCTCAACCGGAATCCTCCTGACTTGATCCTCATATGCGATCATTTTGGTTTTATCGACACCGTTGAGCCATCGAAACGATTGAAGAACCTCTATGATCCGATAAGATCCAATCTCATAAACCGCGTCTATGACGCTAAGCCGACGGACTAGCTGATGACTGTCCTCATCGCGACCAGCTTCACCAAAGCCCTCGACAAACTGACTGGACAGGAGCAGGCGGCAGTAAAAGTCACTGCTTTCGACATCCAGCAGAATCCGGAAAGCCGCGGTCTGTCGCTTCATCGGATTGATCGCTGCCAGGATCCTGACTTCTGGTCCGCTCGTGTCAACAAGGACATTCGCATCGTCCTTCATAAACGCGGAGGGAACACGCTCCTTGCCTATGTCGACCATCACGATGACGCCTACATTTGGGCTCAGCGCCGGCGCGTCGATGAGCATCCGACAACCGGGGCGGCACAGATCGTCGAGGTGCGTGAGACCATCGAAGAAGTGGTTATTCGGCGATATGTCGAAGAAGCAGTTGGTAAACCGAAGATATTCGCTGAGGTCGCCGACGACACGCTCCTGACCTGGGGCGTGCCACAGGACTGGCTGAACACGGTAAGGCAAGCGACCGAAGACACGGTGCTTGATATCGCTGGTCACCTGCCGGACGAAGCGCAAGAGGCTTTGCTTGCTGCCGCCGTAGGTGAGGTCCCAATCATCCGGATTGCCATAGGCGACCAGACAGGCTACGCGCACCCAGATGCCCGCAGGCGCTTCATGGTTGTGGGCGACGAGGCGGAGCTCGCCGCTGCACTCAATGCGCCTTGGGAGGATTGGGCGATCTTCCTCCATCCTGCCCAGCGCGAATTTGTGGAGCGCAACTTCAATGGACCTGCCCGGGTCATTGGGTCTGCAGGCACCGGTAAGACGGTCGTAGCGCTCCATCGGTCGGTGAGGCTGGCCGGAGAAAACGCCACGCACCGCATTCTACTAACGACCTTCTCACCACAACTCGCGGACGGGCTGGCCAGGAAGCTGGACCGTCTATCTGCCAATCATCCCGAAATCGCCCCGCGCATAACCGTTGGCACTCTTTCTGATATTGCACACAGGCTGGCTGCGGAGCGCCTTGGAGACATGACGATCGCCTCCGATACCGACGTGGCAGGCCTCCTGAAGCAGGCAGCGGCGGCAGAGAATACAGATATCCCGCCAACCTTTCTTGCCGAGGAATGGCGTTTGATTGTCGATGCCTGGGAAGTCCGCGATGCGGACACCTATCGTGATCTGCCGCGATTGGGCAGGAAGGTGCGAATGGCTACATCACGCCGTGACGAGTTGTGGCAGGTATTTGCCAGAGTGCGTGCAGCGCTGGATGAACGCGGTGTGGAAACAGAGGCTGGTCTGATGCACCGGCTGGCGAGAGAGCTGGGCGAGGCTCCATTCACGCACGTCGTGGTGGACGAAGCGCAGGACATCTCTGTTCCTGAACTCCACCTGATCGCGGCAATCGCAGGCGGCCGCCCGAATGGCCTGTTCTTCGCGGGAGACATCGGCCAGCGCATCTTCCGCTCGCCTTTCCCCTGGAAGGCAGCAGGCGTGGACATCCAAGGGCGTTCTCGTAGCCTCAAGGTGAACTACCGGACTTCACATCAGATCCGCTCGAAGTCGGACCTGCTGTTACCATCCCGCCTATTGGAAGCTGACGGTGGCGAGGATAGCAGATTAGGTGTCTCTTCCGTGTTTCATGGTCCCCCGCCAGACCTGCATCTGTTCAACACGCCTGACGAGGAAATCGCGGCTGTCGCGACCTGGATCGATGAGGGGCTGCAGCAAGGAATTGTTCCTGAAACTATCGTCCTCCTTGTTCGGTCCGAAGCCGAGCTAGCGCGCGCTCACACCGCCATAGCCGCGTCGAGCGACCATAACATTAAGGTTATGCTCATGCATGATGCAAAGGGCCGGGAATTCCGCGCCGTTGCGGTCATAGCTTGCGACGCCGACGTGCTGCCGAGTGAGCGGAGATTGCTTGAGGCAATTGACGAAAGAGCATTGAAAGAAATCTACGATACCGAGCGTCACTTGCTCTACGTCGCAGCGACTCGGGCACGCGAACGTCTATGGATTTCCGCGAGCGGAACTCCTTCGGAATTCCTGCAGGATCTTATTGACTAGGTGCCAGATTCTCGTGCACCGGTTTGGCGGCGTGCCGTCGATAGCGGCGTTCTTTCAGACCTATTTCAAAAGATTGGCTGGCATAATCCTCAGCTGTTGACCGTAGTTCTTGGCGAGCGCGACCACGAAAAGCGGGCTGCATGGATCTGCTTACTCACCGCGGGATGCGCCGCAACTGGCGAAGCTAAGGTCGTGGGCAACGATATAGGCGGCTGGTTTTTGGCTTCCACCCCAGGATCAATGGGCGGGGTGGGCGCGGGACGCCCTTGAGAAGAACAAGCTCGCTCTAGCGTAGCGCTATTTGACTCAGGAGAGCTTGCTGGCTGGCTTGGTGCAGCTGGACGTCGCCTTTGTCGCTCTGGATATGCGGAGCGCGTCTGTGAGTCGCTCTGGCGTTTTCCCGAGGTTGCGATTACCAGTTGCTGCGATTAGCTCCGGACCTTATTAAACATGCCGAAAAAACAGAAACGCGATAAAGCCTACTACGAAGAGCGTTTGATCCGAGATCATCCGGGAATCTACGCTGATTTGGTGGATGGAATATACCGGACGGTCACAGAAGCCGCATTAGCAGCGGGACTGAAAACGCCAAGGACTCGTCTGCATGAACTCCAGAATGCATGGTTGAAAGCCGGTGCGAACGAGCGAAACGAATTTGAACAGTGGGTTGCGTCGCAAGCCGGTTCAGTAGGTGCAGCTCTTGTTCCGTCTGGGACGATACATTCAATGGCAGTAAATCGACGGCTTCAGCCGTGGGCAAAGCTGCGTATCACTACGATCATCGCAAAACGAAATTTGAAGATGGGTGATGTGATGGCTGAGATGGGTTTAAAGCGGCTGAACGCTTCTCTAGGAAGTGCTTTGAGAAGCAATCACCGATTACAGCCAAACGTGTTAGCACAGATTGAAATCTGGCTGGATAAGAACAAACATGTTTGATTATTAGTAGATCGATCTACGGTCCCATCAATGATCCCGCACTGTTTCGGACAGATGCTGAAGAGCCATTTCTGCACTTTTGCCTGACATGATTTTGTATAGGTCCAACAGTGTTTCTGAACACTCTGAGTAACGCGGTCTCGGCGCTTCACGCTCGAAGGCGCGCTCAATCTCTCGGTCAGCGGCAACCAGATCAATGTTGGGGATGCGACCCAGGATGTTGAGAAGGCGAGCCTTATAGGCAAGGTGCTCACCAGCTGGTTTCCCGCACTCTACCGTGCCACGCTTTAGGACAACGTATGGGACCATTGCATTCGCGTAAGCTGTGTCTAGTGGACCGGCGAATGCTGGCGCGCCGCTCATCATTAGGCTAGCGATAACTACCGGTCGCAAGAGGCTTCTGGCGTTCTGAATGCTGTAAAACTGGATCCAAAGCCGCATAGAGCCTCCGGTGAGTTCGTCGTGATGAACCGCACGAAAGGGAAGGGTTCCGTCATAACGAACCGACGATATGGCGAGCGAAGTTAAAGTGTTGAAATCCTTCTGAGCCGCCTACTTGGTCAACAGAAAAGCCACGCTGCACAAAAAGGTTCCTTTATTTCAATGGTTTGGCGCGTAAGATGCACGGATTAATTGCACCGGTTAAGTCAGGAGACAGATCAAATGATCACTTTCGGATATGCCCGTGTCAGCACCGTAGAGCAAAGTCTTGACCTGCAAATGTCGGCGCTGAGTGCGGCGGGATGCACCGATGTCCTTACCGATGAAGGATATTCCGGCGCTGATTTCACGAGACCGGGTCTGACACGCCTGCTTCGAAAGCTCCGTCGCGGAGATACCATCGTCGTCTGGCGCCTCGACCGTCTGGGGCGCTCGCTTTTCGAACTATTGAAACTCATCCGCAATCTCAATGAACGTGGTGTCGAGTTCCGGTCGTTGAGCGAGAGCTTGGACACCAGCACACCCGGAGGTCGTCTTCTCCTGCATGTTCTTGCGAGCATGGCGGAATTTGAGAGATCGCTCATCAGCGAAAGAACCAAGGCCGGAATGGCTGCCGCTCGGTCACGCGGTAGCCAGATTGGTCGCCGTCCTGCAATGACCGGTGCTCAGCGCCAGGATGCTCGACAGGCTCTTGCCAGCGGCTCCGCTACCGTCGAAGCCATCGCCAAGAAGCACGGTATCCATCCCCGGACATTGCTTCGAACTCTTAAGGTCGACGCTCAGCGTCTGAATGGCTCTCTTTGACTCAGGGATGGGCGCTGGCTGGCTGGGTCGCTTCGGATGATGAATTATGTGGCATCAAGCGAACGCTCGCAGGTGAGTCGGTATGACGTTTATTTCCGCGACCGACGAATATTGCAATTTGAATACGAAAATTGCGAAATTTAATCATAATCGCTCGAAAAAACTGCTATAGTAATACTAGTCGAACTCTATTTCGATCTTCTCTGAAGCCAATCACTTCGGAGATGAATTTCTCGGAGGCCTTGGGTCCGATCCCCACAGCCACATAATCAGCGTCCAAGCCATCCTTTGTTGCGATGGCAACGTCATGGTTCGAGACATGAAGGGAAGTAAGCATGTAGCGCGCCCCCGTGACCAGATGTCATGGACAGCCTATATGCTTCGTCGCCTGTGCACTTGCACGAATGGACACGAAAAGATTCGGGCCCTGTGTGGTCGCCTCTCCGGCGTGGACCACATCCCGAAATTCCTTGCCGGTTGAGACGTATGCTTGCAAGGAATGCAGTCTCGGCACTTTGTGCTGTGACTAACCGATGGAGATACGAAAGTGTCTCGGATACGGCACTATGGAAGGAAAACGGCATCCGCCTTCCGCGTAGATTACGCTATTTGCTTTAGCTCTCTGTAAACGCAGATTTACAATGTATCCTCCCTCCCTTGAAACGGTCGACCAATATTCATGTTCGACTTAGGCTTCTAGCCTTAGCTTTATGCTTAAGTTTCAAGGGAGGGGGGATAGCTCTATTCCGCAGTTATTACAGAAATAGATTTAGCATTATGTTTTTTGATTGAAAGCAATAGAAGAAAAGCGTTCTAAAAATTCCGGGACGGTGATCGATGCCATAAGATGTTCTTGAAGGACCAGGTGGTAGCGAGGGTTTTTTTTGCTGAACGTGAAGAATGAAAAGAGCGTTCTCACGCGCATCGCAATAGTCTACGCGGGAAAATAAGCCGTAACTGAGAGATAAATCCCAAAATCCAGACTTCTGCGTCAATCTGACGTAAAGATAGGGCCAATAAATGCCTTATCTTGCATAAGAAAGTCGATGCCTTCTGCCCAAGCCACTTCTCACCTGACGACACCTGTTTTAGCAGCAAACAGGCGGCTAAGTTGTCAGAATGTAAAGGTCTGAAGCTATCAACAGGAGAGGTGGATAGGATTTCGGACCCTGTGTGGCAACCCAAGGCATCCCCTTCGAACGAGACGATTTTTCCTAGGACTTCACTTGCCGTCCGGGCGAAAGCGCCCGAACCGATATTGCGATTTTCTGGTAGATCGATCTACCCTAGGCGAGCCACGAGATCGTCGGCGCTCAAATGAGTGTAGCGCTTTAGCATGCGCATCTCCTTGTGACCGCTGATGCTGCTTACCTCAATCACGTTGAGACCACGTTCGAATAAGCGGCTGACGCCCTCGTGACGCAGATCATGGAAACGCAACGCTGTCACACCGGAGCGTGTAAGCAGCCTTCTCCACGCCTGTTCTAGCGTCCCGGCACGCATTGGAAAGATGGTAGATGGATCTATATCAGTATGCTGTCTCCAAGCCATCAGCGCATCGAATGCTCGTTGTGAAAGCGGCACGTCACGACCAGAACCGTTTTTGGTGAGAGCAAGCGACAGCACTCGGCGATTGTGTGAGAAATCCGTCCACTTTAATCCAAGAAGCTCTCCACGACGCATCCCTGTCTCAATGGCGAGGATCAAAAGCGTATTCAGGAATGGGATCTTGCCGCTGTCGCATGCGTCGAGAAGACGCTGCTCTTCGTTGCCGGTCAGACGTCGGCTCCGTTCGTTACGGATGACCGGACGGCGCACAAGCTTCACGACATTCTTTGCAAGCGGCAGACCCCAATCACGCATAGCGACCTCGAGCACATGGCTGAGAATGGCAAGCTCTCTGACGGTCGTAGATGGAGCTACGGATTGCAGGCGTTCATCCCTGAATGACGCAATGTCCTGCTGGCTCAGACCGATCATTGTCCGGTAAGCTAGATCGTGGCGACGCAAAACGTCGATGCGTTGTATCTCCTGGACGGAACCGCGTTTGAGAGGCGATACCTCTTGCTGGTAGCGTTCGAGAAGTTGTCCGAGCGTTGTGCTTTCGAGGATCTTCGTATCCGGGGCGGCGCCGAAGCGATCGACCTGGGCTTCCAGATCGCGCGCCCACTTCTCGGCTTCGATCTTCGTGTCGAATGATTTGCAACGTGGCTTCATCCCGCGCCTGCGCACCTGTGCTTGCCAGCGTCCTCTGAGTTTTCTAAGCGTTGCCATGCAGCCTCCAATTGGTATTCGAGCTCATGCGTAGGATGCCCCTAAAGGGGTGCCAAGGATTATCCCGGCACGGGGCGATGCACATTAACCGCGATCAAAAGTTGCAGACCATTAGTGATTGTGCATCTTGCGCGCGGGGCTTCAGTATAGTTTGATGGGGCCGGGTAACAGGGTGTCATATATGCGCGGATTTCTTCGCTTCATTGCGGCTATCTTTATTTCATTGGCACCGCTCTCTGGCGCAGTCGCCGGTGAAAAGTCCTTTGGTCCGTTCAAAATTGATGACGAAAATCCGGGCGTCATTGCCTTGAATGGCGACATTGATGTGAACTCAGGTCTGAATTTCCGCCGTGCGCTTCAGGCGACACCGAATGCCAAGCTCGTGACTCTGAATAGCCCCGGTGGCAATGTGCAGATGGGTTTGCTCATCGCTGACGATATCCATCAACGCAAGCTGGCGACCTACATTTCGAAAGAGAGCAAATGCCTGTCCGCGTGTTCTTTCGTGTTCCTCGCAGGAGATGAACGGAAGGTCGACGGTGCTTTAGGCGTTCATCAGATTTCGTCGGACGCACCCGACCTTGTTGGCGCGCAGCTAGCAATCTCCGATATCATCGAAGTTCTTAATCGGTTTGGCACGCCAGTCGATGTTATGCATGTCATGTTCAAAACACCACCTGGCGATATGCATATATTCAGTTTGGAAGAAGTCGAGAAATACAAGCTCAACCGCAAAACCGGAGAGCAATCGCCTACGCCAACTTTGGCTGAAACACCAGCCGCAGTCTCTGGAACAAATTCCGATAACATAACGAGAAAGACGAAGACGTTAGGAGACACAGCCGCCGCTTCGTCAACAGCTGATGCAAATCAGCACGCGAAGCTATCAACGCTTGAAGAGTTTACACGACGCCCCAACCGTATCGCTGTCTACACCGGCCTTGACCTTTTTGGGGACGATATTTCAGCTATGCGGGCGTCTGATGCTGGCGAATGTGCCCAGAGCTGCTTAGCTTTGAACGGACAATGCAAGGCCTTCACATACAATGCTAATCCGAAAATTAAGAGAGGTCCGAACTGTTTCCTAAAATCAAGCGCGGGACGAGCCGACGGAAATAGCGTTGCGTTTTCCGGACGATTCCTTAGCGGAGCAGAGCCAGATCCATCGGCTATCACGCTTGGAACGATCGATCCGCAATCAGCCCTCTATGATGATGTAGATTTGACCGGCGGTGATCTGTCTCGGCGGCCAGAAGGTTCTGCAAGGACACCTCTTGAATGCCGTCTGGCTTGCATCGATGAGAAGCAGTGCGTTGCTTTTACCTACATAAAGCAAAAGAAGGAGTGCTGGTTAAAGAGCACGATTGGAACGCCGAAGTCAGGCAAAGGCATGGTCTCTGGATTGAAAAAACTGGAGAAATTCTTGCCGACTAAAATCATTAGTTTGGACTAACGTCTGTCTAGGCATCACGAACAAAAACATACGCATTTCAGCTAGGGTTACTAACGATGAGCATTTGGTGGGTCAATACAGGCGCACGGTTTCGAGAGCAAAAGGAAGCAGGTGCCCTGTGGTGCCCTAATCGCAGTGTCCGCAAAGATAAATCACTAGGTCCTCCCCAGTGGCATTGGTCCATCATCCAGGAAGTAAGAGCTGGTGAGTTTGTCGTGGTGGCACGGGACGGATTTATTGAGGGCGTGGCGGTGGCAAAGACGACGGCCCTGCCAAATCGGCCCAAACCGCATACGTTTCCGGATCAGGACAGCTGGAATTCTGAAGGTTGGCTGTTGCCCGTTGAGTTAATCACTTTCGACAAGCGTATCTCTCGTGAGTCAATGTCGAACGGACTCTTTCGTTATGCTGCCCCCAGAAGCCCATTCCGTATAGATGAAGATGGAAAAATAGAGGGCAATCAGGTTTACTTTGCCGAACTTCCAGGCGCAGATGCGCCAGAGTTTTTTGAGCGGATTCGCATAGCCTTAGAGATGCAACGACCCGGCGGGCTCGATGACGCCCTAGCTACAACGGCCGAGACCCCTGAAAGTCAACCGCACGGCGTAAAGGCAACCACGCGAGAAGCAATAATTCAAGCGCGTGTAGGACAGGGGCAATTTCGTGAATCTCTGATGACGATGTGGGCAAGCAAATGCTGTGCGACCGGCTTGGAGCATAAGAACCTCCTGCGAGCATCCCACATCGTTGCATGGTCAGCCGCAACTGATCACGAACGTCTGTCGCCGTTTAACGGGTTACTGCTGTCTGCTGCATACGACGCAGCCTTCGACGCTCATCTTATCACTTTAAATGCCGGGGGTGAGTGGGAAAATGTTGCGGGACTGAAACCTGAGGAACTTAATCAGGCGGGCCTTGGTAATCTTGAGGATCAGAAGGTGATCGGTCTGAAAGACGAGCATTTCGAATACTTGGTAAAGCACAACCAAAATGCGCGTGTGAAATGGGCGAAGCTTCAGTGAAAATGATGATTTTCCCAGAAATTAGCTCAACGTGGCCTTCGCTGACTAATCAGCAGCAACCACGGCATTCTAAGCTTCGTAACAACTCGCTGAAGGAGAGTCTGATGCTGAAATGCGTAGTGTGCCTGTTTACATGTGTGGTTGTCCCATCAGCCGCTTTTACGCAGGAAGCCAAGGAGCACCAGCGCTTTAGTGTTGAAAAGCAGCGTGATGGGTCGCTCAAGGTCGTGCCTGGCACAGAACCAACAATCCCCACCCGATCCGAACAATCACCGACGGATAAGCAGCAAACACTGACGGCGGAGGCACTGAATTTAAACCTGAACCGGCAGCAGTTGCTTGAGCAGCTCAAAGAACAGGAATTTTGGGTGAAGTCTGAGCCAGGCGGGGCGATCTCTTCGGTCTACGTTGTTCCACGCGGCGTAAATCCTCCCGAGACTATGCTTGATAATGTAGGTGAGGGCGAGACGGTCTCAAAAATTAAGGGCATCAGCGCACTTGAGGGTTACATGCCCAGCACCGAAAGCATGACCGAGGTGATGAGTGAGCTGATGACAAACGCGAAGACGGCTGTTTGTGGAATGCCCGCCCGTCCTAAAGAGTTTGGAACTGTAGTCGACGTCTCCGCAGGCTTTGGCGTTACTGGAAGGATCGAATTCAATGCCACCTGGGACACTGCTGATCTTTGCAAGCCTTAAAGAGCTGGACAGCTGTAATTTTTAACAACGTGCGGGAAAAAGACCGAACCTGTGCTTGCCAGCATCCTCTCAGTTTCCGGATCGTTGCCATGTTGGATTTCCATTGTGTTGGAGACCATGCGAAAGACGTCCCCCTGGAGATGCCAAGAAAAGTCTCAGAAATGGTCAGACAGCGATCTAGCCCCGCCTTTAAAGATAACGCATCCTAGCCTACATCAGCGCGCCATGGTAATCGCGACCGCGGCCAACCAGGAGATATGCATGGCAGATAAACAGTCGGATTCCAGTGCACTTCAGCAGCCTCGGCAAGTTGTCATCACGACACCCGAGTCCACCCTCACGAAAATTGGCGCTGTAGCCTCTATTATCGCTGCAGTCTTTACTGGTCTTGCGGTCGTCGTCTACCTCTGTCAATACTCTCTGATGCGCCAGCAGCTGACCGCCGCCGACCGCAATCGCACCATTGAAGGTATGGTGATGGCTGTCTCCGATGTCTGCAAGGACTCTCTCCCATATGTATCTTCGATTGAACGGCTGCGTTCTCGCGATCGCCAAGCTTATGACGTGATTTTTAAAAAAGAAACGATAAGCGGCAAGAGTAATATCAGCGCGAACGATCTCGGAGCCGATGGCCCAGCCGCTCAGAAAGCGGCAACAAGCGCGACGGGCAAATTGGCTGATCTCCAGACATCGCTGGTAAGATTTACGATTTTCGCAAGTGATTACGATACCAAAAACATCCAACCGGCAGTCGATCGAATGATTAATGATGTTAGATATATCGAAAGGTATAATGTTCGCGATTATCTCACGACACCGGCTTTCCTAGCCAAGGTTTACGAGTTTGGTCGAAATTGCCTCATCATTCCCTCTTTGTTGCAGGATGCCGCACGCGGCAAGCCGCGGATCCTCCCTTTGCTCGAAGTGACAGTTCAATAGGGTCATGCTCGCTGATGTCGAAAAATCGTCGTCGTGTGCGCATTCCTAATGGAGCGCGAGTGGCTGGTAGTATCTCTTGAAGGTTAGTGGGTGCGTATTTTCGATGGTTGCCGGTATCGCTATGGTAAAGTCTGAGGGATTATCAGAAGATCGAATGCCGACGAGGACGTGCCGCAAGTGTGGCCCATTCGTGCAAAATTATCTGCGCGCATTAGACAACCAGCAATCAAGGCATCCAATCGATTACGGAAAAACCTTACTACCCATGGCTCGCTATGGCGGAGAGGGTGGGATTTGAACCCACGATACCCTTGCAGGTATGCCGCATTTCGAGTGCGGTGCATTCGACCACTCTGCCACCTCTCCGCGGGCACGAACTGTGAGGTTCGTGCGGGCGTTCTCATAACCAGCAATCAGGGTGGTTGCAGTGATACGTGCGCCGGTTAGAGGATTTCACTGGGCCAAGGTGCCGCCAGTGTGGCGGAGCGTGGTGAAGGCACATCGGTTGACGCCAGACGGAGGTAGGTCTGGGTGAATGTCTCTCTGAAAATAGCGATATTCACATTGTCTCTGGTTCGCACGTAAACGGTCAACCCGTCAACTGAATCACTTTTTGCCCATCCATAATTCCAGCCTATGAGCTCCGCGTTTAATTCCCCAGCGCACCACTGGAGGTCATCATCAATCTGGCGCCTATGTTGTGGGAGCAGGCATGCCTGATGTTGATAAAAGATCGAAAATGTGTCGATCGTGGTGCCGGTCATCTCTTGAAAATAGCTGGTGAGGTCCCAATCTACGGCGATCCGCGCGCATGAGGCACAGATCGCCACTCCTGGCCCGGCAATGATATTGCCGACGCCGTCCTGCCGGGATTTTCCGCAGAAACTACATATTACAGCGTTGTCGCCTTGGCCGAAGAGCACGCGGCGCGCTGCAAGCAATCGGTCTTTTATAGAGAGCTGGTTCATACGGCACTCGCTCTTGAACTGACAACCGGTCATTGTGCATAACTGTTCGTTGCTGCCAAGACGAAAACAAGCCATCCACCCTCATACGCCCTTAGCAACAACGGCTGTGCCTTCTCAAAGTCCGCCATCGACTTCAGCGTGACCTGTAAGTCGCCCGTGCCAAAGTGGCCAACATTCCTGACGTCACGGGTTAAGCCGCTTTCGAGTGCCGCAGAACTTGGCTCAAGCTTGAGAAAAGCGTCACAGTTCGCGCCTGTGGGTACGGGTTGCCGTGTCAGGCTGCTTCCACTTCCCTGATGTTAGCAAGGTCCGGCTCAAGCGTGGCTCCGGTGATCCTGTGATTATCAAGATGGAATGTTGCTATTGCGACAATCGCCGTTCGTCGTCGATCAACGTCAGGCGAGGTGGAACTGATCCACGCCATGTCCAGAGGACGATATTGAGGTCGGCATCGGTGGCGCCTGGAGCAAAGCTCCTGACGACCAGGCCGCAGAAGCCTGCGCTCTTCAAATCGCGCGCCAGCCGCTGTGTCGGGGCTTGACCGAGAACTTTCATATCGTCGCGCCAAGTTGTCGCGCCAAGATCTTGAGGGTTGATGCCATGGTCCTGCAGCGCGTTCGCGTCACGGGTATCGAACAAAGGCTCGAGATCGGCCTCATAGGAGACAAGAGTGGTTGGCTGTAGGCTTCCTGCCTGATTTGCTTCCCTCAGTGCCGTCATGATGGTCAATGACGTATAAAGCGCGGGCGTGCCCTTAGGGTTAAATCTGCCGCCGTAAAGCTCTGCACCTCGTCCGGAGAGCGGTTCGCGAGCGTAGACGGGGTTGAGTGCTCGATAGAGCTTACCTTTGTACTGCATCGGTAATGTCAGGCATGCACGCCAGCATCGATGGCATCGATATAGTCGAGCACTTCGTCAGCGCGTCCATCTCGAACAAGCTGCATTGCGGTGTGCCCGGAAAAGCCAGAGAGAGGTTCTGAGCGATACCAGGCGTATGCCATGAGCGCGGATCCGAAGCGGGTCTCAACTTTATTGACGACTTCGATCATTTCGCGCAGACGCCGCTGTGTTTTGTCGGATCTGATACGCTCCTTGCGCTGGACTGCATCCTTGCCGAGGCCAGCACTACGGGCGATGTCGTCGCTTGTCGTGTGAAAAACGTCAGCGATTTTTCTTGGCGCAAACAGGCCATTGTCAGCATATTGAGCAAGAGCCATTTGAGATACCCATCGATAATAACGTTAATTATGACGCAATATAGCGTCAATATAATTGGCTTTCAAGTGTTAAGCTCTGTCCAGTTTGGATGAGTGCTGCGCGCATCTGATGAGAGTAGGATAGTCTTCGTGGTTTTTTCCCGGCCACGTTTCGCGCCAACGGTAGCGCGGCGGCGGGCCGGGGTCGTCGTGATACTTTTCAACTATAAACCGTTCACTTTCCTCAAATCGTCGTTGAGGCGCGATTGCCAACCCCTGCCCGTTTCCTTGTAGTGCTTGACGAGATCGGGGTCGAGGCGGATCGTCACGGGCGTTTTGGTGCTATCTGCTGGCGGTCTGCCTCGACGGGACATTTCCCGGTTGATGCTTTTGGCTAGTTCGGGAAAAGCTTCGCGAAAAGGCTTTGCCTGCGCGATCTCCTCGTCGGTGGCTTCCGGTGCGTCAGGATCGGCGGCGATCATCCGTTGCACTTCGGCTTCTTCTTCGTTTGATAGCGGACGTTTTGACGCGAATTTGACTGTCATGACAGCTTCCTTTCCTTGTTGCTGGCTGGGCGCATTGAGATGACAGAAAGAGCTTGCGATCCCAGGGGGCGGAAAACGACCGCGATGATGGTGCGGCCCTGAAACTCACCTATTGCCATGAAGCGTTCGGCCTTGGTTGGAAGGACGATAGAGGTCGCGAAGAACTCGATTGTCAGGTCCGCGAAATCGAGATTGTGTTTCTCGATGTTGGCCAGCCGCTTTGTTTCGTCGTAAGTGATTTTCATATACTGTACGTACAATAATGAACTGGACGTTGCAAGAATTATCGTACGTACAAAAAAACCATTCTGTTTGATCCGGGTGGCTTAAGGGGCTCTTTGATACTAAATTTCTATGCGTTTTCTTGAGCGGTCCCGGTGGCACTCTTTGCCACTGCGGCGGTAAAAAGCGCCGCACCCGCATACGATCTTACTTTTTCGTCCGGACCAGGCGGTGAGCACAGCGCGGCAATAGCCTGGGAAGGTAGAACCCCCGGCATTTCTCACCTTTTGGTGGTCTCCAGAGGGGCGTCGATCCCGGATCAAGGTGTCAGGGAGGTTATAGAGCAGGTTCGAGCGGCCGTAGACCGGTGGCCGCAATTTGCTGAAGACGTTCGGCTACCCAGATCCCGTACTGTTGAACTCGACAAATTCCTGAATGGCAATCGGCTGGCTGATCAAAAGCGATGAGGCACAGAGTTGCGGTGACATGTTTCCTGATGTGTGATCCGGTGATTGTTAAGATGGCGGCGTTGGCGATCAGAGGGTCGACCGTTTACCTCTGTAGGTGATTGGTGGCGGAAGAGCCTCATGGGCTTGTGCAAGCGTTTCGAGCCATTCGGCCAGACCGGCAGGGACGGCTTCATTGCCCGCTTCCGGGGCCTCGATACAGGAAAGTTCACATTGCAGAGCGGACGCGATATTGATTGGCGTCCAGCGGATGACCCGCAGGCATTGATTAAAGCGGTCTGGCGACATGGTGATTTTCATTGTCCCTGTAATATCGAGCGATGTTCGGCTAGTCGATTGTGAGAGTCAATCGATTTTGCAACCTTTGGGAGGTGCAGTGCTCCACGCGTTTTTGGGTATATTTTCTATATGATTGTTAATTTATACATAAGTGACGATATTTATACTCCAAATAAAGAATATTTTTTCACTCTCGGGTCGGATGAAGATGTGAACTAAAAAGTATACAATCATTATCCTGGAGAGGTGCTTTTATATATAATATCTTTGATCGGGGCGGTTTTTTGGATGGAGGAGTGCGTAAACTCGATGGGCAATCAGCAATGAATTTAGGAAGATCTCGCATTTATATAGATAGCTTATAGTTTTATATAGATTTTGCGATTGATCTGGGGGGAGGTTTGCG
>NZ_JXQV01000014.1 GCF_000834635.1 Agrobacterium tumefaciens | reverse complement strand
GGTGGAGCAGCCCGGTAGCTCGTCAGGCTCATAACCTGAAGGCCGCAGGTTCAAATCCTGCCCCCGCAACCAAAAATATTGGTAACCGCTTTCATTCAGAATATTTGCTCTTAAGCTCCTCACCATACTGGTCGAGGAGTTTTTTGCGTTTGGCATCCGTGTCGATCTCGCCAGACGCAATCCGCGCCATCAAATCGTTGCCTGCCGCGGCAAGGAACTGCTGCTCCATGAGATCGAGAACTTCCATGGATGCGATGATGGTGGCGATGTCGCCATGCACCTGTAGGCTCGCTGGCTGATGCCCCGGTGTCGTGCCGATCACCACGGTCTGGATCAGATCCCGCACGATCGGCATCAGACGCTGCTTGGCGTCTTCGTCGGCATTGTTACGGGCAAGGAATAGCAGCTTGCGGATGGCAACCTCGACATTATCAGGATTGAACTGATGCTTCACCGTCGCAATTTCGGCGCTCGGTAGCGGCAAGCTCCAAGGCGAGCTGCTCACGCGTGACTTCCAGTCCATCCAGTTGGTCGTCGAGGATCGCAAGGCGCGGTCGGCTTTCGGCATGCCGGTCCTGGATCTGTTGCATCAGACCTGCCTGTGTCGATTTGATTTTTGCAAGCTCTGTAGCAATCTGATCTTTGCGGGAGGGGACGCTCTTCAGTTTGGTCACCTCATGGGCGATGATCTTGTGCGCAATCCGGTCGAAGATATCGATTGAGTAGAATGCTACCGGAATGCAATTGAGGACGCGCTCTTCGAGTTCTTGGTGTGTGATGGTTTTGCTGTTGCTACAGCATTCGCCGCCAAGCTCGTCGATCGGTAGACGCTTCTTGCGGTTGGTGCAGCTATAGCGATCCTTTCCGCTGATTGCGTAGGGGCCGCCGCATTCGGCACATTGGAGCATCCGGCTGAGAAGATATTCCGGACGGTGCGTCGCGTTGAGACGGTTTGTCGAGTGCCGGTCGAACTCTTCCCGGCTTTCGGCCTGGCGTTGCTTCGCCCGTTCCCATAGCTCATCCGAAACAATGCCCAGCTCAGGTTTGTCCATGAACTCCCATTCGTCCCTGTCGGTCGCACGTGAGGTTCGCCGTTTTGTCGTCGGGTCCTTGCGGAACTTCTGTTTGTTCCAGAAGACTTTCCCGACATAGAGGGAGTTGTTTAGGATTCCGGTCCCGTCAGTGACACTGCCCCGGATGGTAGTGTCGCGCCAGTATTTGGTACGTGCGCCCGGGATCTGCAAGTCATTCAGCTTCTGTGCGATGGCTGCCGGTGAGACGCCATCGACATAGTCTTTGAAGATCCCCCGCACGATCTCGGCCTTGGCCGGGTCAATGTCGCGAAGGCCCCTGATGCGGTCACCATTGGCATCGCGCTGCTGGGAGAGCTTGTCGCCTTAGGACAAGCACGTCGCGCTTTGCTCTTGCGTACCGCCGTCTTCATACTTTCGCGTGTTCGGTAACGGATATTCTCGACCATCTCGTGGCTGAGTGCTGCGCGCATCGCCAGTTCCAGGTCAGTGACAGGGGTGCCGGCATGGACTGTCCATAGATCAACGTCGCGGTAGCGAAGCTCCTTCAGGATCTTGGCGCTGTGTTCCATGTCGCGGGAAAGGCGATCAACCGTGACGAATAGAACGACGTCGATGTGCTCGCGCTTTACATGCGCCATCAGGCGCTGGATGCCAGGACGGGAGCTGAAGTTTGTGCCGCTAATAGCTGCATCGGAAGGCGACGCCTAAAGCGCCAGACTGCATCTGGAAAGCCTGCGCCGTGTTCTCGATAGGCTGGACCCTGGTTATAGCGCCTGATCTTTTTGCGTCCCGGGAATGTAACCTCGGGACGAACCAACACGGCTTTTATTTACTTCAACAATACCCTCAGCCGCGGCGTGGCAAAGTCCAGAAACGTCCTGAGCTTCAGCGGCATAAGGCCGTCCGATAGATGGACGAGATGGACCGGCGATGCCTCTTGCTCGAAATCTTCCAGCAGCGGCACCAGCAAGCCGGCATCGACCGCGCGCTTTGCTTGATAGGCCATGACCCGCGTGATGCCGAGACCGGATGCCCCAGCATCGACCGCAGCTTCCGCCGTGTTGACGGAAAGGCGTGTCCGGATCGGCACCGCGATATCTCTTGCGCCGTCGTGGAATGTCCAGAACCGCGTCGAAAGCACGCCGTCGAACGCGATGCAATCGTGTTGCTTGAGTTCGTCAGGATGGGATGGATGGGAATGCCGCTTTAGATAGTCGGGATTGGCATAGACGGTGGTGCGGGTGGAGCCGAGGCGGATAGCCATCAGGCTGCTGTCCGAAAGGCGGCTGATGCGCAGCGCGACATCGATATGTTCGTCGGCAAGGCTGATCGGCCGGTCGCTCATAATCAGGTTAATGTTGATGTCCGGAAAGGCTTTCAGAAAATCCGTGACGACTGGCAGGACATGCAGGCGGCCGAAGACGATTGGCGCCGTCATTGTCAGATCGCCCTTTGGGGCAACGTATTCTCCGGTAGCGCGGCGTTCGGCTTCCTCCACCCGTCCCAGAATTTCACGAGCCGCAACGACATAACTCTCTCCGGCCTCTGTGAGCAGGATCCTGCGGCTGGTGCGGGTGAACAGGCGAACGCCGAGAAGGCTCTCCAACTCTGAGATCTTGCGGCTGACTGTCGGTAGCGGCGAGTGCAATGCGCGCGACGCGGCGGAAAGGCTACCATGTTCCACCACTGACAAGAGAACACCCATGGCGTCGAGACGATCCATCTTTGCCTTCCATGAATCGAGAGGGTGGTTACATATATAACCGTCTACTCTAAAAATATGGTTCCCGCTAGGTTTCTCACGTTACTGGATGAATGTGTCCGAACCTCAAGGGAGCAAACCATGAAACTCTATCACTTCCCGCTTTCGGGCCATGCGCATCGCGCCCGTCTTTTTCTTTCTTTGCTGAACGTCAAAGCTGAGATCATCGACCTCGATCTGGCGAACGGCGAGCACAAGACGCCGGAATTCCTGAAGCTCAACCCATTCGGCCAAGTGCCGGTACTCGTCGATGGGGATATCATCGTCAACGATTCCAATGCTATCCTGGCCTATGTTGCCACGAAGCTTGGCCGCAAGGACTGGATGCCCGATGATCTCGCCTCTGTCGCAAAGATACAGAAGTGGCTTTCCGTGGCCGCCGGAGAAATTTCGTATGGCCCATGCGCGGCCCGCCTGATCACGGTATTCGGAGCAGACTTCCGCGCCGACGAAGTGATTGCCCGCGCTCACCGGGTTCTCGGCCTCATTAATGCCGAACTCGAAAATCACCGTTTTATCATCGGCAATACACCGACCATCGCGGATATCGCGCTCTACAGCTACATCGCTGGCGCACCTGAGGGCAATGTCGATCTGACGCCGTACCCGGAGGTCCGTCACTGGTTGGCCCGGATCGAAGCTTTGCCCGGCTTCGTCGCCCTCCCTAAAACGGCCATTGGCCTCGCAGTCTGACATAGCTTTGCGGCCGAGTGCTGGCCCGGCCGTCGTTCCCATAGGAGGTTCGAATGCCTGTTGAAGAACTCTCACCATCGTCACCTTGGCATGCGGGGGAACTGCAAATACAGCGCCACGCCGGGGTGCTGGAACAAATGGACCCCGTCGGGCGTCAGGTTTTGCGCAGGTTCATGCTTGATCAGCATAGGGAGTTCTATCCGATGCTGCCGTTCATCGTCATCGGAACTGTCGATGGCGAGGGCACTCCATGGGCGACGATCCGCAGCGGACGGCCGGGCTTTCTGCAGGCGCCCGATCCCCTGACTCTCAGCATCGATGCCGCCAGTGATCCCGATGATCCCGCCGAAGCCGGGATGAACGACGGCGACCCGATCGGTCTGGTCGGCGTCGATCTCATCACGCGTCGACGCAACCGGATGAACGGTACGGTCGTGCGCAGCAGCAGCGACCGTTTTTCCGTTGCTGTCGGACAAAGCTTCGGCAACTGTCCGCGCTACATCCAGCATCGTCAGTTCAGCTTCGTGCGCGATCCGGCAACGCGACAGTCTTCCGAAGTGATTGTTTCAGATCGGCTCGACGCACATCAGTGTGGCCTTATCGAAGCCGCCGACACTTTCTTCGTGGCGTCCTATGTGGACCTAGAGGGTGAAGGACGGCAGGTGGATGTCTCCCATCGTGGCGGTCGGCGCGGTTTCGTTCGTGTCGATGCCGATGGTGGCCTGACTGTGCCGGATTTCAACGGCAATCGGTTCTTCAACACACTTGGCAATTTCGCCGTCAACCCGCGTGCCGGACTACTATTTGTCGATCATGAGACGGGCGACATGCTGCAGATCGCTGGCAGCGTCGAGATCATACTGGACTCGCCCGAGATCGCGGCCTTCGAGGGCGCCGAGCGTCTTTGGCGCGTCATGCCGGAAAAGGTGGTGCTGCGCAAAGATGCACTGCCGCTGCGCTGGAGCTTTCTCCAAGATGGCATGTCGCCAAGCGGCTTGATGACGGGAGACTGGCGCGAGGCCGCAAGCCGGTTGAAGGTCGCAGCCCTGGCAAAAACCTGGAGGCGCTTTCGCGTTGAGCGAACCATCGAGGAAAGCTCGACGATCCGTTCGCTGCACCTTGCGCCGGCCGATGACGAGGCTGTCATCCCGCATCTGGCAGGCCAGCATCTTCCGATCAGCATCACGGATGGGACGGAAACAATCCGCCGCAGCTATACAATATCCAGTGCTCCTTCGGACGGCTTCTACAGGCTGAGTGTAAAGCGCGAAGGCCGGGCATCCACACTCCTGCATAAAATGCGGGAAGGCGACGAGATCGAAGCGCTATCCCCAGCCGGAGCGTTCACCATCGATGCGATGGGACGCACACGTCCGGCGGTGCTCCTTGCAGCTGGCATCGGCATTACGCCCTTGCTGTCGATGCTGCGTCATGTCGTCCATACAGGTGACAGAACGCGTTATCGCCGTCAGGTATGGTTGTTCAGGTCGTCGCGAACCTCTGCCGAAAGAGCATTCGACCGCGAAATCGGCGAATTGGTTGCGCGTAGCGAAGGGACCGTCCGGGACATAAAGGTGCTCGGTGCGCCCGATGCCGACGGCGACGGCCTTTTTGATGCAGTCGGCCGCATCGACATGACGCTGTTGAAGGCACACTTGCCGTTCGGCGACTATGACTTCTACATCTGCGGACCGTCGTCCTTCATGCAGTCGATGTATGACGGGCTCCGCGGGCTGAACATCGCAGACGGTCGCATCCATGCGGAGGCGTTCGGCCCCTCCGGCCTGAAGCGCGACTACGCCGTTGACGTATCGGCGAAGCCGCGCAAGCCTGCCGCGTCGGTTCCGACGCCAGTCGTCTTCACGCAATCGTCAAAACAGGCGCAGTGGAGGCCGGACAGCGGCTCCTTGCTGGAACTTGCAGAGCAAAGTGGCCTCAACCCGCCCTATGGCTGCCGAGCTGGCAATTGCGGGGATTGCCGGACGAAGATCGTCAAGGGAGACGTCAGTTATCTCTCCGAGCCTGGCTATGCGGTCGCAGATGGCGAGGCGCTGATTTGCTGTTCGGTTCCTGCACAAGGGGAGGAGGGTTTGCAACTCGAATTGTGAGTGCGGCGAATTCATTGTCAGAATACTTGATAGCCCTCTCACCTTGTACAACGTCAAAGACATTTCATCGCAGCGCTAAGCGCTTTCGCTTGTCACTCGATTTGAGCCTTGCTCATCGAGCGGTTCGTCACAATGATGCGCCAATAGAGGGCTGATGGGATCATATCCAGCGCTATTTTGACGTCGATGTTTGCGTTGAGCTCGCCGCGTGCAAGAGCGCGCTCGATCAAGGCAGTTCCCGCAGCTCGACGAGCCTGCGCAAGCCTCGTCAATGCGACAACGAGTTCGCTTTTGCGAGCGGATTCCGCATAAATGTCAGGCAAAATCCTGCGCACGAGCCGATGACGAAGCGCGCGTCTCATCATCATCAGGTGTTGCTTCAAGCTCTTCGATGAGACTGCCTCTAGTAGAAACATCAGTTAGCTTCAGACCAAGCTCCTCTATCGCTTCTGAGGTCATTGCAAGCTTCGATGGCCAGCGACGGTAGGTTGCGGCTTTGCCGGCACCTGCCCGCGTAGCGAGCCGCTCAAGGCTTATTCCGCCATAGCCTTAGAGGGCCCAATCTTCAAAGAAGGCCCGAACCAAGGCTTGTGTCAGATCAGTGCGCATGACGGCACCGCTGGGCTTACGTCGAATTTCTTCATCGATACTCTTGCGTTCCATCGAAGGTGCTCCATATGCCGGATGGAACGATCGCGTTCCATTCATTAGTAGTAAAGCACTGTGACCAACAAAGCTCACCAATTCCCAAGTCTGTCGTCTCTTTTGAGGCAGGCTCTGGGCGATCTAGTTTCGTCTGAAGCGACATCGTTTCTCGCTATGTGTGATGACAACATCGTCTTCGAATTTCCTTACGCACCGGAGGGATTGACTGATCGACTTGTCGGCAAAGCAGCGCTCGAGGCCTATCTTCCAACTGTTGCCGATTTGCTGACAATTGAAACGATGAGCCTAAAACGGGTTATCATTGCCGCCGGTTCTGAGGCAGCCACGATCGAATTTAGCTGCAAGGGATATTCCAACGAAACTGGCGCACGCTACGATCAAATCTATGTCTCGGTGTTCGATTTGAAGGGCGGGCTCATCACGCGCTACCGCGATTATTGGAACCCGCTTATCCTTCTCTCGGCAACGAAACCTTCAACTGTCACGACGGAGGCTCAATAATGGAGACGATAAGTCAACAAAGATTCTCGTGACAGGCGGAACCGGAATCACCGGACGATTGGTTGTGGAAGGCTTGAGAGAGCGGAGGATTATTCCAGAGATAGGCACGCGCAATCCGTATCGCGAAAGCGAGGTTCTATTTGACTGGCAGCAGCCGGAAACTGCGCGGAGAGCTTTTGATAGGGTAGATGCGGTCTACATTGTCGCTCCGACAAATACGAGCGACCATGGTGCAGTCGTCCCGCCCGTCCTCGATATTGCGCGCTCCTGCGGTGTCCGGCGCTTTGTCCTGCTCAGCGCGTCATCGTTGGAAGCCGGTGGGCCGATGATGGGGCAGATCCACGCTTATCTTACCGACAACGTTCCAGAGTGGACAGTTTTGCGCCCCACCTGGTTCCTACAGAACTTTTCTCACCAACAGCACCAGATCACCATCCGGCAAGAGAATGCCATTTACTCGGCAACTGGATCGGGCCGGGTTGGCTTCATTGACGCAACCGATATCGCCAGAGCGGCTGTCAGCACTCTGCTTGAAGACAAATCCTGGAACAGGTATTTCATTCTGACGGGCCACGAAACGTTGTCCTACGCGGATGTTGCGTCCAAGCTGAGCAGCATTCTTGGCCGTAACATCCGACATGTGAATCTCGACGTCGATCAACTTGCCGAGCGATATCACGCGGGTGGTCTGGATAAGGATTATGCGCAGACGCTCGCTTCAATGGATAAGTGGATAGAGGACGGGAATGAAGACCGCGTCACCGACTGTGTGTTTGTGCTAACGAGACAGGCACCGAAATCAGCGGACGTATTTATTCGGGAAAACCACCAGCGCTGGCTATCATGAAGTCGACCTCCACACCGCCACCCACAGAGCGCGTGCATGGTAAGAAAGAAGCGCGGCCCGATGGTTCGAATCCTCTCAAGGCGTTTGTATAACGCCTTCTTCCGAGATCGTTACTCTGATCGCGAATGAGAAAAAACAAGTTCGCCAGCCAGATGCTGACGAACCGTAATAGTCGCTTTGAACGCAAGGGCACCATTCGTGATATCCTTCGTCAGGATCGATCTTGCTGCGAAAAACCCAGTAGGCGTAGAGGGCTCCTAGCAATGGAACGGAAAACCCTCACAAGGTTCAGCTTTCCCTGACCGAAGTCGCGTTACACGACGCGGGAATGTTCAACAGGCGGCTGCATCAGCTCTATGGTGATACCATCCGGGCCGGAGATGTACGCGACCATTGTTCCGCATCGGGGGCCGGCTGGTATCGGCTGCGGCGAACCCTTCACTGCCCACCCCGCCGTCTCAACCCGCGCGATGGCCGTGCGGATATCCGTAACCGTGAAGGCGATGTGCGCGGCGCCGATCGCACCCGCGCTACGAGGTGTCTGGCCCAACGTACGGCCTGTCGAATACTCGAGAAGCTCGATAGGGTAGCCATTTGGAGCCGTCACCAGCGCCATTCGGCAACGCGGATCGTCAACCCCCGTGGCCTCCCGTAGGAACTCCCCACCCATCTCTCCTCGCCGAGTAAGGTCGAAACCCATCGCCTCAGTCCAGAACTGGATCGCCTCCTCCAACGAGGCGACCGAGAACCCCGTATGGTCCACAGCTATCACGCCCGCATCTTCGGCCATTTTTTAATCCTCTCATATCGAACAGTTGCGTCCCGCTACAGTAAGCCATTCGCCAAACAAGTCACAGCACTTGTAATCCCTTTAGCCATTTTATAGCTCGGGTTCGATTCCCCTCAAAAGCTGACCCCCGCACATGCCTCTTTCGAATCCACAGCTCGCAGTGCAATCAACGGCAAAACAGTTTTCGCTGGATCATTGGATCTAATCACTGAAACGCTGGCGATGTTTGCAGCATCGCCAGCCTACTTGTCTTCAAGCCGCTTCCCATACTTGGTTCAGTATTTTGGCTGCAAGTGCTGCCTTGTCCTGTGGAAGGAAACGTCCGTAATGCTGCTGAACCATCTCCGGCGTATCCTGAATGGCGTAGCTCGCCTGCTCATATGAGCCGGTGAGTTTCAGAATGTGCGTTGCCAATACGTCCCGAACATTATGAGGTCCGTGCGGCAGCAAGCCACTGATCGCTCCGCGACCCGTATACGGGTTATAGATGCCGTAGCGTTGGATGATGAGACGCCAAGCTTCATAGAACGTTGTCTGATTATAGGCCGCGTCAGCGCTCGATAGCTTGACTGTCTTGACGAAGAACGTACCCGGATCATCTGCATTGCCGAGCAGAACCTTTCGATGACGCTCGATGTAGGCATTGATGTAGTAATAGAGATCCAGCAGGTCAGGCAGGATCAGCCTGAATGGCTTCGATCCGAAGAACGACGAGTTGGCATTTTTAAATGCGACCGATGGGATCAGCACCTCCCAGCCATTCTCTCTCTCACTCCATCGAATTTCTCCGCGCCGCATTTCTTCCAGACGCCTTTCGGACGTGGGGAAATGGCCGCGTGGGCAAAACAGCAGTTGTCGCAGATTCTTTTGTCGCAAGCCTAGATGAAGTCCTAGCCTCAACATCAGAAACGAGCGTACGGATTCTGCAGCAGCTCTTGGGTATCGGTCTCTATCAGGCATACGGAGAAGGATTTCGTCCGTAATCTTGCGATATTCTGCCAGAGGGCTCGGTGCCTCCAGCACGCACATGATCGGCTCGAACGGGTCTCGGTGAACCCGCATCACTCGCTGGATTTCCCTGATGCGGTTCTGTGCGTGGGAATGAAACGCATCGCAACAGGCATGCCAATCGCGCCGGGCGAAGGTAATCTCCTCTTTCGTAACCAAGCCATTCACCGGTACTACGCGCTCGATGAGTTCGGGATGTTGCCTGATCCAACCTGTTTCCTCACGGGTCAGCGACAGTGAGATGCTCAGCATGTCCGCTTCCCAGGCCGTGTAGAAGCCGCGTCGCCGCTCACGCCATTGTAGATACCAATCCCATACACCTGGAAAAACCAGGAGGCCGAAGGTCAACGCGCTCAGGGGCACGCCTCTGCCAGCGACTTCGCCTTGAGGTGAAGCGGCGAGGGCACCGAACATCAAGCCAAGATGTTCGAGCTTCTGCGATGCCGTCTCTTCACCCCACACTCCATTCCGCTTGTATCCGACCTCAGTCAGGGTCGCGGTCTTGAACGACATCAGATTGGCCATTTCAAGCGCCAAGTGGGTAGGGGCGTCGATTACCCCGGAAAGCATATCTGGGTCTTCCAGTTCGTGTTTACATTCTTCGACCACTTTGCGGGGCGATGCCATAGGCCGGTGAGAGCCGCCATAGGTTACGCCGGGGAAGCGGATCGCATAACGTTGCTTCGTCGCCAACGCCTGATAACGACGGTAGTCCGTCGCACCGGTTATGATCACGCGCCTTACCCATTCGAGGATTTCCGCACGTTTTTCTTCCGGCAAGGAGTTGAAATCATCCGGCAAATGCCACGCCAGACGTCGACGCTCTGCGGGCGAGACATCGTCACCAACGTCATATCCGACCCCGGCGCGAGACTGATACGGAAGCTTTTCCTTGAAATAACCGAGTGGCAATCGGTAACGGCTTTCTATTCGATTGAGGATTTCCAAGTTTGCCACACTACGTGGCACTTTCGTTCCCTTCAGCCAGCTCAGCAATGTCGTGGCTTCAAGAGCATCGCCGTCCCGGAATATGGCGCGATGCAAATGGTAATAGCTCTCCCCGAAGCGGTCGATATGGAATTGGAGAGCTGCCTGAAAAGACACCGGTTCCTCATAAGTATCGAAGAACGGCTCTGGGAATTCTTCAATGGGTTTGGGCTTCGGGCCAGGTTTTGATCGATGACAGGTTTTGCCCGCCTCGGAAGTGCGCTTGGTTGAAAGACTTTTTGCGCGGCTGCGTGTTTTTGCTCCTTTGGAGTTGATCGAGGGCTTTCCACGGCCTGGCCCCGTTTCAGCGAGCCAACGAGAAATGGCATCGAAGCCGTACTGGGCAATTCTCCTAAGTTCTGCCGATGCTTGCCCACAACCGCACGCGAACGAGATCTCTTCCCAATTGACGTGCCTGCCGAGCATTGGAGGAGGCATCCGGTCGTCAATGAGACGGGTCATGTATTCTGAAAGTGCGCGAAATTGTCTTGCGTCTGTGAGCGGTGCCAACTTCATGTCGCAGAAGCTGGATATCTTGCGCCGAAAGACGATTGCCGATTGATCTATGCTCATTCAGGTTTCCCTTGCAGATTACAGTCCAGCCCAGGGGCGGCTTGCTAAGGGAATGAGGTTAATGAGATCTCAACAGCCTAAGATTGCTCCACAGAATATATGGGGGGCGCAATTTTGATCGAAGGCACTTCCGTTTAAGTAGATTTTCGGATGTGCTAGCTTCAACATTGTGGGCAGGAGATAAGAAATCATGACGCGCGATATGGCGCTGGTCCGAGAGCTTTTGCTTAGGTTAGAAACCACAGAAATTGATGGCCCCGGAGGTCTATTATTAACGGGGAGTAGTCCTGAGGTTGCCGTTGAGGGGTACCGTGATGACGTTATCCATTATCATCTACACCTGCTGGATGATGCCGGTTTCCTTATGCCGTTGAGGATCAAAAAGCAGCCTTCGATTTCAGTAACCTTTCGTGGACTGAGTTGGAGCGGCCACGAGTTCCTAGACAGTGTCCGACGCAAAGACGTTTGGGACCATACCAACGCTATTTTGAAAAAGGCGGGAGGAGGCACCTTCGAGATCGCGAAGGCGGTTGCTGTCGCTTATATTTCTGAGCAGCTATCATCGCAGTTTGGTATCGCACTTAAAAAGTAGATTGGCCAAAGACGAACGCTAGATTTTGTAATTCAATTGCATTACTATTAGATATCAATCTGGAGATAGCTATGGCTGCAAATGCGCTCGTCCAAACTCGTATCGATGCTGACGTTCGTGACCGGGCGTCCCTAGTTCTTGAAGGTATGGGACTTACGGTGTCAGACGCGGTTCGCATATTGCTGACGAGAACCGCCAACGAGGGCGTATTGCCGCTTGAACTTTTTTCAGGCAGCGAGACTCACGATACGTGGTTTCGTGCCAAGGTGCTTGAGGCGCTGAATGATACAAGGCCGGATATTTCCGACGATGAAGTCGAGGCTCATTTCGAAAAGCGTCGGCAGACTGCGCGCAATAACGCGGCGGGTATAACGTCTTGAGACTAACCTGGTCTGCGTTTGCCTTATCGGATCGCGATGCAATTTTTACTTTTATCGAGTTGGAGAACCCGGCCGCCGCCATTTTGGTCGACGAACGCATCGTCGTTGCAGTCCGTCGCCTGATTGATTTTCCGGCAAGTGGCAGAGTCGGGAGAATCGCTGGGACACGTGAGCTTGTAATCAGCGGAACGCCTTACGTCGCAGCGTACACAATCACAGAAGCTACGGTTCGAGTACTGCGTGTCTTGCACGGGGCTCAGGAATGGCCTGAAGCCTTTTCAACCAGTTAGCCTAGTCTGATAGTTTTCGGATCAAGGTGTTTGCGGTTCGATTCCATTCAAGGCGAAGGCGTGTATTGCCACTGTAGCTTTGCGCCTTCATTTCAGTCATTTAAGGCAGCCCAGAAGCCACCAAGACCCGTGTTTCACAGTTTTAAGTGGTGCCGCCGGCCAACGGTTCGCTCTTGATCGGCGGATTATGATGTAAACAACAAACGGCAACAACCTCTCGCCTTTTAAGATCGTCTTCCGCGGACGAGCCGAGGTATCGACGCTGATTGCAGGTCAAGACGCTTGGGTTAGTTGATGAGGATAACAACCAAAACTTAACCGTCTCCATTCCTTGAGGCTTAACCCAGATGATCTAGGTTCCCTCTGATGAAAAGGCAGATGTCGCATGATTAGGCAGTCACAGTGGTTCTTGAAATGGCTCATTCCGGCAAGCGTGGCGGCTCTGGTTGGAGCGATGCTACTCAGTACTCTTTACTGGGCTGCAGCCAAAGCCGACGAGGTTGCCGCGGAGCGGCAGAAGGGTCTCGCCACCCTGATCGTAGCCAAAATTCAATCATCCGTTGCTCATGATCAAGAGAGCGCCACCGTGTGGGATGACGCGGTCACCAAAACCAAGGACGATGATCACGATTGGCTTGACGTGAACCTCGGCCGCTGGATGAACACCTACTTCGGCCATGATGCCGCTGTCGTTTTATCGCCAGATGGACTGCCGATTTACCAGTTTCTAGCAAAATCATCTAGCGGGGTGTCACCTCAGGACCTTCGTCTGGCATATAGTCCGCTTGCGAAACGTCTGCGTGAACGGCTTGTCGCTGGAGACCAGGAAGGCATCTCGGACAAGGTCCTCTCAATCGGTGAGAGTGATCTGACCTATGTAGGGAAACGACCTGCTGTGGTCAGTGTCAAACCGATTATGTCTGACACGGGCGAGATTGAGCAGCAGGCGGGAGAAGAAAATCAGCATGTGGCGGTACGGTTTCTAGATCAAGATTTTCCGGCCGAAATAGGTAGTGAATACCAATTCGCCGAGATGCAGTTCACGACTGAGATGCCTCGCGACCAGCGCCACTCCCATATCGCTCTTACCTCGAAGTCCGGACAGACAATTGGTTACCTAAATTGGCATCCGTTCGAACCGGGAACGAGCGTGTTGCACGCAACAATCCCCGTCGTCGGACTGTCCATCATTGGCATATTCATCGCCGCAAGCTTGGCCGGGCATGCGATCTGGCAACGCTCCGTCAAGCTCAATTCCAATCGCCAGGAGCTTCAACATCTGGCACTGCGCGACAGTCTGACGGGTCTGGCTAACAGGGCTCATTTTAACAGTGAGCTCGCGGCACGGCTCAGGGAGGCATTGCCTGAGGATCTATTCAGTGTACTTTTAATTGACCTCGACCGGTTCAAGGGTGTCAACGATACCTATGGACATCCAACAGGGGACAAACTCATCGCCTTAGTTGCTGCGCGGATGCGGGACATTCTTCCGGACGCTCTCATTGGGCGTATCGGGGGTGATGAGTTTACGGTCTTGGTTGAAAGGATGAACCCGGACGACGTCGTCGCCATTGCAGAAAAAATCGTCCTGGGCCTGCGCGAGCCTTTTGAGATTGACGGGGCATATGGCGCTATTGGTGCGAGCATCGGTGTGGCGATTGCATCAGGTGCGAATGCAGATGCTGTCGAACTGACGAGGCAGGCGGATATCGCCCTATATCACGCAAAAGCTGCGGGACGGAATGCATATGCGGTGTTTGGCAATCACATGGACGAACTCCTCCGCACCCGCCGGAAACTAGAGCATGACCTGCGCGAGGCCTTGGCAACGGGGACGCAGATCGAGGTTGTCTACCAGCCGGTCTACTTTGCTGACAGCGCGGTCCCGTGCTCGCTCGAGGCTTTGGCGCGGTGGAAGCACCCGGAGCTAGGCTCTATTGGTCCAGATATGTTCATCCCGCTCGCGGAAGAGATCGGCGTCATTAACAGGATTGGAGCGCATGTTCTGGAAGACGCGTGCAGCCTGATCGCCGGGTTGCCTTCCATAAGTGTCGCCGTGAATGCTTCAGCGTCCGAACTCGCTTCCGCTGGCTACCCGCTACGGGTTCTTACCACGCTGGCCAAATGGGGGATTGAACCAGCACGATTGGAAATCGAGATTACAGAGAGCTTGGCCATCAGCGGTGAGGAGACTGAGCGAAACGTCACCATGCTGAGAGCGGCCGGCGTAAGGTTTGCAATCGACGACTTTGGCACCGGATACTCTTCTTTCTCAAGGGTTCAGAATGTCACTGTCGATAGGCTCAAGATCGACAAGTCGTTTATCGCGGGGATGGGAGAAGGCCAGAAAAGCGCGATTGTCGCAGCGATCATCAACCTGGCTCGGGCGCAAGGGCTACAGACAACGGCTGAAGGGGTCGAAACCCAGGAGCAGAGAGATGCACTGAAGTCGTTGGGCTGCGATAACATCCAAGGGTTTTTGATGTCGCGCCCAATAGCTAGGGACGACATCATCGCGCTTCTGCAAGTAGGCCACTTTAATAAAGAGCACGGCTGACCAGCCGGCTGGGCTCATAACCTCCAACGCGGCGCGACGAACAATTTGTTTTTGCGCAAGAAACGGGTCGTCGACTAATGACCCAGTCACCTATGGCTATGGACGACTATGGCACCGGTTACTCTTCGATGTCTAACCTCAGGCGCTATCCGTTTGACAAGATAAGATAGACCCCAGTTTTGTCGCGGCAATTGGAGAAGATCCGGTGGTGGAGGTCATTATAGAGTGCGCCTTGGCATTGGAGAAAAGCCTTGGAATGACTGTGGTTGTCGATGGCATCGGGACCGAACAACAACACGCACGGCTAGCCTTCAAGGCACCAGACCTGTTGCAGGGCTTCCTCTTCGGCTACCCTGGAGTGATCACCGCACACCTTGCTGACCCGGTCAACGTAGTTCATCTTCCCAAGCATCAAAACCACAGCTTACAGTTCGTTAGCCATATCTTGGTCAGGCCGACGCAAATCTCAACGTGCTTCGAATGTGACATCGTATCCTGCCTTTTCGTTGACAATCTATCATTGCGGCAGCGTCGGTCGCTCCAGCTCCAACACCTCGGCTTGATGTAGCAGCTGTCGGGCAAGTTCCCGGCATTGTTGCGCCGTAACCGAGACCTGGACTGAGACCGGGATCCCGTCTTCCTGCTGAAAGTCGAGCTTCACGACAGCCAAGACGCCAAGAATATTGACCACCTGAAAACCTATCAGTGGTGTGTTCTGGACCTTCCCAGTTTCGTCGCGTAGCAAGTCCATACAGGTCTCCTCGGAGTCAACATTGCGCAAGCCTAAATGGATCAACAGCCAGCCGATGCCATCTGACCTGAGACCCTGATGATCCTCCAGAATTGGGTCGTTATATCCGATCGCCGAGGACGTTCCTCATTGTACTATCGACGCCAAGTTTCCCACTTTTAGGGCGGAACCGCAAGGGTCAGGAACCAATGGGCGTTTAGGCATTCCAATCTGATCTTGCTTTTGAACGCTTCGATGAAGCCGTATCGGTCGCCTTGCCAGGCCGTCAGAAGTCCGGGGTGACGTTGCTGGCATAGCCTTACTGCACTCTCGTTTCGACAATCTCCTTGATCAGTCTTTCGAGATGGGCCTGTCTGGTGCGGCGG
>NZ_JXQV01000013.1 GCF_000834635.1 Agrobacterium tumefaciens | reverse complement strand
TAAAGTATTTTCGGATAGGCCATAGCCGACCAGAACATCACCATCATCAGACATGGCGGTTAGGTACATGTAGCCATCGTCCACTAGCGAGCCGATATCCTGCATTGTTTCGTTGTCAGATGTCCAGCGGAAGACACGGCTCTTCCCATTGGCATCATCCCAGCGCCCTGCGACAACGGAACCATCAGCGCTGACGTGCGTGGCGTTAGAGGCCACATATGTAGATGTATGGATATCCCGAATCGTGTTGTTTTCCCGATCCCAAACCATAGCATGCGTGTTAGCGTCGTCATTCGTGACGTACAATGAACCAACCACGGTTGAAGCGTCCCGGCTGATGTTACTGGCACGTGTTGCGACGAACCTTGTGTCGGTCGGTGCATCCGTTCTTCCATCAGCATCCCAGATGGCAGCAACATACGATTCAGTTTCCGAATCATAATAATAGCCAGCACTGACGCCGGTTTCGCTGACAGCAACTACATTGGCCTCTTCCGGGGTACCGAATGTGACAAATCCACCCCCCGCAGTCCAGCGGTAGCTGTACTGCTTATTATCAGCATCGTTGTAATAAGTGCCGACAACGGTCTTGCCGTCGGCGCTCAGGATGGCACTGCCGGCACTGGCCGTGGATGGAATAGGAATTGTTGTGATGCTACCGGTAATGGTGGAAACTAGACGCACGGCAAGATCAGCCGCAGCGCTCGAGCCTTTCGACGTGCCCTGCGAATATTCCAGGTAAACTGTGCCGTCGCTGCTCATACCCTGCAGCTGGTGACCCTCGTAAGCTGAGGCGAGCGCGCTGCCGCCCACGTCAGTGTCAATGCAAGCACAGATACTGCACTCAAACGGCTCTTCTTCATTTTCTCAAGCATATGTACCACCTTTAACCCCTTGGCGAACCATTCTTCCTAAAAACCTATGTACTAGGAATCGCGGTCAAAATTGCCCCTATGCTGAGCTAACAAAGTAGTAGATTCGCGACAATACCGATTAAGAAACGGCCGGGACTTCAATCAATAATTGAGTAATATTATTGATAATGCGTTATATTTGTCACTGTAGCGCGTTTAGGTGAGGAAGAATTGTCTTTGAAGAAACAAACCCGCCCGACCTTTCGGCATCGGTGGCGCTTTGTTGCACGTCATGCTGAGAGATTATCTCGGAAATGCGCAGTATAACCGAGCGAAGGCACGCGATTTTTCCGAATATTACTTATTAATTGGATTGCGTAATCTAATTTAGAAATGGATTGATCGTGTGTCGCGCCAAGGCAGGTTAGCAAATTTATACGGAAAATCCTTTGAATGCCGGGAGGCGAGACGCTTGCACACGAAAGAGCCTCCGGTGCTCTTTTAGTCTTCCTCAACCTGTCTGAACCGGCTGCCCGACCCCGCAATACGTGCGACGAGATCCGGCAGGCTTTCGATTTCCGTCCAGCGCCCCTTGCTGCCCTTCGGTAACTCAGCTGAGGCTGAAGGCAGGAATGCGCTGGAAAAGCCGAGTTTTTCAGCCTCTTTTAACCGTTGACCTGTTTGCGAAACAGGCCTGACCGCGCCCGACAGGCTGACCTCGCCGAAATAGACGCAATCGGCGGGCAGGGCAAGACCGGCAAGGGATGAAACCAGTGCAGAGGCAATCGCCATATCTGCTGCGGGCTCGGAGATACGATAGCCACCGGCAATATTGAGGTAAACGTCATGGCTGCCCAGCTTCACGCCACAGTGGGCCTCCAGAACGGCAAGGATCATGGCGAGGCGCGACGAATCCCAGCCCACGACGGCTCTGCGCGGCGTTCCAAGCGATGTGGGGGCCACAAGCGCCTGTACTTCCACAAGAACGGGGCGCGTTCCCTCCATGCCAGCAAAGACCGCAGCGCCGGGAGATTTCTCGTTGCGCTCGCCCAGAAACAACTCCGATGGGTTGGAGACTTCCCGCAGGCCCTTGTCCGACATTTCAAAGACGCCGATTTCGTCGGTTGGACCAAAGCGGTTCTTCACCGTGCGCAGAATGCGGTAGTGATGGCCGCGATCGCCTTCGAAATACAGCACCGCATCGACCATATGCTCGACAACACGCGGACCGGCGATCTGGCCGTCCTTCGTGACGTGGCCGACAAGCACCATGGTTGCGCCCGTCTGCTTGGCAAAGCGGATCATCGCCTGAACGCCCGTGCGGACCTGCGTGACCGTGCCGGGTGCGGAATCAGCGGTATCGCTCCACAGCGTCTGGATCGAATCGATGATGATGAGATCCGGCCGCTTGCCTTCCGATATCGTCGCCAGAATATCCTCGACATTGGTTTCCGCTGCCAGAAGCACATCCGTATCTGCCGCCCCAAGACGCTGGGCGCGTAGCCGGACCTGCGCCACCGCTTCTTCACCCGAGACGTAGACAATGCGATGGCCGCGACGCGAAAGCGCGGCGGCGGCTTGCATCAGAAGGGTGGATTTGCCGATGCCCGGATCACCGCCGATCAGGACTGCCGATCCGCGCACGAAGCCGCCACCGGTTGCGCGGTCAAGCTCGCCCATGCCGGTGGGAATGCGTGGTGCTTCCTCGATTTCGCCAGAGAGCGAGGTGAGGGTGACGGGTCGGCCCTTTTTCGGCGTTTTGCCGGGCCCAGAGCCGATGCCACCCATCGGGTCTTCTTCAACAATCGTGTTCCACTCGCCGCAGCCTTCGCATTTGCCTGCCCAACGGGTGTGGACCGTGCCGCAGTTCTGGCAGATGAATTGTGTCTTGGCTTTGGCCATGAATGCCTATTTTCTTTGCGTTAGGAATCTGAATTGGAGAGGCTTTCGATCACCTTTTGTTCTCGTTAGCACAGTTTGCCAAAGCTTTCCAAGAGGCAATCAATGGCTCACTCGTCTTCGACAAGATATTGCCGCTCATAGCGCAGCCCAAGCCCGGTCAGCATTTCGTAACCGATGGTGCCTGCGGCGCGCGCCACGTCATCGACCGCGACGTTCGGACCAAAAAGCTCGATGTAGTCGCCAGCGCGGATGGCGTTGGGCGGTACGTCCGTCACGTCGAAAATCGTGAGGTCCATGGTCACGCGGCCAGCGACCGGCACCTTGTGGCCATTGATGAAGCCATGAGCGCCGCCATTGCCCATGTCTCGCAGCGGGATGCCTGAGCCGGAAAGCGAGCGATGATAGCCATCTGCATAACCAACCGAGGCAATCGCCAGCCGACTGGCGCGTTTCAGGCGATGTGTTCCCCCGTAGCTTACCGTCTGGCCTTCACCAGCATCGCGGATCTGGATAATCCGTGCCTCGGCCTTGGCAACCGGGCGCATGGGATTTGTCATGTCATTGACCGCTTCGCCGCCATAAAGAGCGATGCCGGGGCGGGTGAGATCGAAATGGTAATCAGGGCCAAGGAAAATTCCAGCAGAAGCTGAAAGGCTTGATTCGATACCTTCGAATGCTTGGCTAACCTGCCGGAATGATTCAAGTTGCCACGCATTCATGGGCGAGGATGGCGTATCGGCGCAAGCAAGGTGGGAGAGCACAAGGACCGGATCGAAGCTCGCCGGGCGTGTCGAATCTTCAGCCAGAAACAGCGCGTCCTCCAGCGGCAGCCCAAGCCGGTTGAAACCCGTATCGACATGCAGCGCAAACGGATGGTCGCCGCGCTCTGCCAAGGCTCCCATCCAGAAGGATAGCTGTTCTTCCGAGGCGATGACCGGCACAAGGTCATTGTTAAACACATGGCCTTCCTGCCCTGGCCATAGACCGGACAGCACGAAAATGCGGGCTTCTGGTGCATGCGGGCGCAGGGTCACGCCTTCGGCAACCGAAGCCACAAAGAAATCACGCGCGCCAGCATGGTACAGCGTGGCGCCGCAATCCTCGATCCCCATTCCATAGGCGTCGGCTTTGACAACAGCGCTGGCTCGCGCCTTGCCGGAACGCCTCGCCATGTCCCGCCAATTATCCGCAAGTGCTGCAAGATCGATGGTAACGCGCAACGGCGCGATGTCGAAAGCATCGTTCTCAGTGTCGGAAAAGCTGTCGTCGAACTCGTCTGTCATGATTTCCATACCGTGAAAAAACTGCGCCCCGCGCTTTCGGTAAGGGCGGGGCGAAATCCGGGGCGTTATGTCTCTTCGTATTGCGTGAAGGAAGGGTCTGCAAGGTCTGCGAAGCGGGTGAACTCCGACTGGAACTGCAGCTTCACCGTGCCGGTCGGTCCGTGACGCTGCTTGGCGATGATAACGTCCGCCGTGCCTTTGACCTTATCGAACAGGGCTTCCCATTCGCCATATTTCGGATCGGAAATATCGCGGGGTTCCATGTTCTTGACGTAGTATTCTTCACGGAACACGAACAGCACCACGTCGGCGTCCTGCTCGATGGAACCCGATTCGCGAAGGTCTGACAGTTGCGGGCGCTTGTCTTCGCGGCTTTCCACCTGACGGGAGAGCTGTGAGAGCGCGATGATTGGAACATTGAGTTCCTTGCCAAGCGCCTTCAAACCCGTGGTGATCTGGGTGATTTCCTGCACGCGGTTTTCACCGGATTTGCCGGAACCAGTCATCAGCTGAATATAGTCCACCACCAAGCAATCAAGGCCGCGCTGGCGCTTCAATCGACGCGCGCGGGCGGAAAGCTGGGCGATGGAAATACCACCGGTCTGGTCGATATAGAGCGGCACTTTCTGCATCATCTGGCTGCAGGCAACGAGCTTTTCGAAGTCGGCCTCGGTGATTTCACCACGGCGGATTTTCGAGGATGACACTTCGGTCTGCTCGGAGATGATACGGGTTGCCAGCTGCTCGGACGACATTTCGAGCGAGTAGAAACCTACAACGCCGCCATTCTTGGCCTTGTAGGTACCATCCGGCTGAATTTCCTGCTCGTAAGATGCGGCAATATTATAGGCGATGTTGGTAGCAAGCGAGGTCTTGCCCATGCCCGGGCGTCCGGCGAGCACGATCAAGTCAGAGCGCTGCAAGCCACCCATGCGGGCATCCAGCGAGTGGATACCGGTGGAAATGCCCGACAGGTTGCCGTCACGCTCGAAGGCCGCCCCCGCCATGTCGATGGCGAGTGAGACTGCGTCGTTGAAGGACTGGAAGCCGCCGTCGTAACGGCCCGTTTCCGCAAGCTCGAACAGACGTCGCTCGGTGTCTTCGATCTGCGTCTGCGGCGGCATGTCCAGCGGCGCGTCATAGGCGATATTGACGACATCCTCACCGATCTGGATCAGGGCGCGGCGAAGGGCAAGATCGTAGATGGCGCGGCCATAGTCTTCGGCGTTGATGATCGACACGGCGTCTGATGCGAGGCGCGCGAGATATTGCGCAACCGTGAGGTCGCCAATCTTGCCGTCAGCGGGCAGAAACGTCTTGATCGTGACCGGGTTGGCGGTCTTGCCCATGCGGATGATATCGCCCGCCACTTCGAAAATCTTGCGGTGAAGCGGCTCATACAGATGCACGGGCTTCAGAAAGTCGGATACGCGGTAATAGGCGTCGTTGTTGACGAGGATGGCACCCAGCAGCGCCTGTTCCGCTTCAATGTTGTTGGGCGCCTCGCGGTAGAGCGGTTCGGCAGCCGGGGCGGGGGTGATCTTTCTCACAGGGTCGTTCATGGTTTTCTGTGATCTCCCTTGAGGCTGGTTCGGAGCCTTCGTTTCTTGCAAGCCTGCCGGTTTGAAGGCAGCGGCCGCAGCAGTCAAGGACAATGCGGCAACAGTGAGTGAGAGCTTGCCGGATTGGTAACAGGCGACCGCATGCCAGATGTTTTCAACACTAATCCACAGGCTGGCCCACAGCCGCGCCGAATCGTTCCCAGTCTGCCATGAGTTTACGGCATGGCAGCTATTTCAACAAAGAGACTTGCAAATCCCCAATCTCAAAAATACATAGGATGGCAATAGGTAGCTTGCTAATTATAAGGTCTATTGACTTGTCCCGTGCGACAGAAAAAGAACAGCTTTTTGATGAGATGGCGGCATTCAACCGCAAGCTCCGGTCATTCTTCGATGCAAGGGTGGCAGAGCAGGGGCTGACGCTTGCCCGGGCGCGTGCGCTTTTCGCATTGTCTCGCCGTGGTCCGCTGACGCAAAAAGAGCTGGCCGAGGAGTTGGAAATCGAAACGCCAACGCTTGTGCGCGTGCTGGATGCCATGGAGAAACAAAACCTCATAGAGCGGCGTTCTGATGAAAACGACCGCCGGGCAAAGCGCATACATATGACGCCCGAGGGCATCACGACATTTGAGGATGTGCATATGCAGGCGAAATCCATGCGGGCTGATATCGCTGCCGATATCGCGACGGATGATATCAGTGCCGCTTTGCATGTCGTTCGCCGTCTGTCGGCCAATCTGCAAAACCTTGGCGGTGAAAAGGGGCAGTCGTGAGCAACGCCGTTTCAAACATCCATGACGTGACCGATGACGCTGCAAAGCAGGCACCAGAAGTGCCTGCTGCACCCGTTCAGCCTCCGGAAAAATCCTTTTTCCAGAAGCTGCTTTATGTCGCTGCTGGCCTGTCCTTCTTCGTGACCCAGGGCATGGGCATGAACATCGTCATGGCCAATATCTACCAGTTGCAGGGTGAGTTTTCCGCGACTGTGGCAGAAGTCGCATGGCTTTCGGCGGCCTACATGGCGCCTTATGCCACCTTCTCGATTGCGCTGTTCAAGGTTCGCCAGCAATATGGATTGCGGCCCTTCGCCGAGATCAGCATCATCTGTTTTGTGCTGGCATCCTGTCTCAACCTCTTCGTGACGGATATCCACTCGGCAATTGTCGTGCGCTTCGTTAGTGGCATGGCGGCGGCTCCGCTGTCTTCGCTCGGCTTTCTCTACATTCTCGAAGCCTTTCCCGCGCAACGTAAGCTGACGCTGGGCCTGAGTATTGCGCTCACGGGCACGCTTCTGTCTTCACCGCTTGCCCGCATCGTTTCGCCAGATCTGCTGGATATTGGTGGCTGGCAGGCGTTGTATACCATGGAAGTGGGGCTTGCTCTTGCCGTTCTGCCCATCATCTACCTGCTGCCGCTTACAGCGCCGCCGCGCGTGAAGGTCATCGAGCGTGTCGATATATTGAGCTATCTGCTCTTTGCCGGTGGGCTTGGCTGTCTTGCCGTGTTTCTCACCCTAGGCCGTTTCTACTGGTGGTTCGAAACGTGGTGGCTGGGCGTGTTACTGGCAACCTCCATCGGCCTGCTGGCGCTGATGGTGATGATCGAGCTACCGCGCAAAAATCCGATGCTGGATTTACGCTGGATATTCTCACGCACCAATCTGCATCTGATTGCGGTGCTGCTGATCTATCGCGCCGTGTCTTCAGAGCAATCGTCAACAGCAGTCAGCCTTTACCAGCAACTGGGCCTGTTGAACGAGCAGACGACCGAACTCTATGCCTTGATTATCCTTGCAACAGTGCTGGGTGGAGCCTTCTGCGCGCTGCTGATGTTGACGAAATATGTCGACACCGCCCACGTCATCGCGCTGACATTGATTGCTGCAGGCGCGTTCATGGACAGTGGGCTGACCAATGTTGTGAGGCCGGAGCAGATGTATCTAAGCCAGGCCATGATTGCGTTTGGCGCTGCCATGTTCCTGCCGCCCGTCATGGCCAATGGCTTCGGTGCTGCATTGGCGAAAGGCCCCCCTTACCTCGTCAACTTCATCACCATTTTTCTGTTCACGCAGATCACAGGATCGATGCTGACGACGGGTCTTCTGGGGTCTTTCGTCACGCTTCGGGAAAAATTCCACTCCAATATTCTCGTGGAAAGCATTCTCTTGCAGAACCCGCAGGTGGTGCAACGCATCACTCAACTGTCCGGTGGCTATGCCCATGTCATCACCGACCCTGCACTTCTGAAAGCGGAAGGCCTATCGCTGCTCGGGCAGCAGGTCACACGCGAGGCTTATATTCTGGCCTATAACGACACGTTTCTGTTGATTTCTGTGTGTGCGGCTGCTGCTCTTGTCATGCTTCTGCTGCACCTTGCCTGGTTACGGATCAAGCCTGCGCTGAAAAGCGGGCAAGTCACTGTTGCCACGTCTCAATCCTGATTGTCCGGGAAAATAAAATGCTGAAGAAAATACTGACTCCTCTTACTCTCATTGTTCTCCTGGGCGGCGTGGCCGGTGTGGCGCTTGTGCTTTACGCATGGCGCTTGCCACCATTTTCCACCTCGGTCGAAATGACTGATAATGCCTATGTGCGCGGATATGTGACGACCATGAGCCCGCAGGTCAGCGGATACATTGTCGATGTGCCGGTCAAGGATTACCAGCAGGTCAAGCAGGGAGACCTCTTGGCCAAGGTGGATGACCGCATTTTCCGCCAGAAGCTTGCACAAGCCGAAGCGTCTCTGGACAGCCAGAAGGCCGCCTTTGACAACTCCCGTCAGCTGGAAATTGCCGCCAAGGCCAATATTGCCTCCGGCGAGGCTGCCGTCGATAGCGCCGAAGCTTCATTGAAGCAGGCCCAGCTTGCCGCTGACCGTCAGGATAATCTCGTTCGCAGCGGGGTCGGTACATCAAGCGTGCAGGAAGAAGCGCAAGCCAGCCTCGAAAAGGCCCGCGCCGGTCTATCCCAGTCCAAGGCGGCGCTTGAGGTAACCCGGCAGGATCTCCAGACCATCATCATCAACAGGGGTTCGCTGCAGGCGGCAGTCGCCAATGCGGAAGCAGCCGTCGAACTTGCCAAGATCGATCTGCAAAATACCGAGATCCATGCGCCAAGAGATGGCAAGCTGGGCGAGGTCGGTGTTCGCGTCGGTCAATATGTGGCAGCGGGAACACAACTCATGGCCGTTGTACCGAACGACATATGGGTGGTCGCCAATTACAAGGAAACCCAGCTTGCCGGGATGGAAGTGGGGCAGGCGGTTTCGATTTCTGTGGACGCGCTTCACCGCAGGAAGCTGACCGGCAAGGTCGAACGCTTCGCGCCCGCCGCCGGTTCGGAATTTGCGGTCATCAAGCCGGACAATGCCACGGGCAATTTCGTGAAGATTGCCCAACGCCTGGGCGTGCGGATCTCCATTGATCCTGATCAGCCTCTGGCCTCAGAGCTCTCACCAGGCATGTCCGTTGTCGTGCGGGTAGATAAGAGCAGCGCGCCGACGGGAGTGGCGAGAGCTGGGAATTGAGGTTGGTTTGGTTCGCATCGCACTCTAGCTTCATGACCGCCGATGATAGCTAGCGCGGCAAAGCGGAGCTCAGACACGCAAAACCCCGGATGTTTCCATCCGGGGTTTTGCTTTAGCCCGAGAGCTAAGAACGATTACTCGTCGTCGCCGTCGCGGTCTGCGTCTGGATCAAAGAAGTCTTCTGGGCGAAGAGCGTCTTCGTCAACGCCGTAGATGGCGTCAGCAGATGTGAGGCTTTCGCCCTTGGACTGACGCTCGGCTTCTTCGGCAGAACGGGCAACGTTCAGTTCAACCTGAAGCTCGACTTCGGCATGCAGGTGAAGCGTAACATTGTGCAGACCAATGGTCTTGATCGGTGTGTTGAGCTCGACCTGGTTGCGGCCGATGTTGAAGCCTTCTGCGCCGAGGATTTCGACAACGTCACGGGCAGCAACAGAGCCGTACAGCTGGCCGGTTTCGCCAGCGGAACGAACAACGATGAAGCTCTTGCCAGCCAGCGCGTCTGCAACTGTCTGTGCTTCAGTCTTGCGCTCGAGGTTGCGGGCTTCAAGTGTAGCGCGCTCAGACTCGAAACGTGTCTTGTTGTTTGCGTTGGCGCGAAGTGCCTTGCCCTGTGGCAGCAGGAAGTTACGTGCGTAGCCATCGCGAACCTTTACGGTTTCGCCCATCTGGCCAAGCTTGGCGATACGTTCGAGAAGAATGACTTCCATCTTCTTGATCCTTTCTAGTTTTTGGTTTCGTTGTTGTTGTCGGTTTTCCGTGGTGGAGTGAGAGAGATCGTGCTGCGCACGTCGCTCAGACCCAAGACGAGAATGATGAGCAGCGGAAAGACGAAAACCGCTGAGATGTAGCTGAGAACCAGAACCGGCCAGCGCCAGTCCTTGCCCTTGGATCTGTGATGCAGCGAAGCATAGCCTGCCATCAGGAAGCCCGCGCCGAAGGTGCCGCAAACAACGGCGCCAAGCATGGCAACGGTGCCGCCGACAAAGGTCATGACAATGCCGCCGAGGAAGATGAAGATCGCATTGCGATGCATGCGCAACGCGGCTGCAATGTCTTCCCGCGGGCGAAGTCCCTTGCCGAAGGAGCGCACCATGCGGCTTGCGAAATAATAAGCGGCAAACAGCATGATGACCCAAAGGCCGCCCTGAATCATGGGCAGCATGAGAACCAGCAGTGTCTTGGTTTGCCCAAGGGCTGTCGCGTCAGGCGTGAAACCGGATTCACGCGCCTGCACCAAGCTCATCATCACGTCGACAAGCTGCGAAACGAGTTCAGGGCCGTAGCCGATCATCGTGCCGAGAATGATGACGGAAAGCGTGATGAGGCCACACAGATGCAGAATGATGCCAGAAAGCGGATACCATGCCAGCAGGTCTTCAGGACCACCAAGCTCCGACGCGGGACGCGCCAGATTGGCCAGGTGGGAGAGCCATGCGGCTGGAACGAGCGTGAAAATCGAAATCGTCACAGCAAAAATGGGAGAAACGGCAAGCGCGCCAAGGGCTGCGGCTGTCAGCACGGCAACGATGGCCGAAGCATTGCCCCAGCCGAAACCGGCAACAAGCACGGGCATGGCGGATGCAGCGTCAAGCAGGAAAGACATGGACGACTGTGCGGTTGCGCCGAGCGTGAGAAACGCTGCGCATATGCCGGCTAGGATGCCGGGAATCAGCACTGTCTGGTTCAGTTTTGGCACTTCGCTGTCCTGCTGGAATTCTGTAGCAGTTAGAGGATGGTTCAGATGAACCCGATCCCCAACATGGGATTTCATTTCAAGATCGATCCACGCCCAACGTGGAAGGATGTCATTCAAGGAACGAGGCCGCGCCGGAGCGCAGCCTCGGATAGCTTATTAAGACAGAACGTAAGGCAGCAGGCCGAGGAAACGAGCGCGCTTGATCGCCTGAGCGAGTTCGCGCTGCTTCTTCTGCGAAACAGCTGTGATACGGGAAGGAACGATCTTGCCACGCTCAGAAATGTAGCGCTGCAGAAGACGTACGTCCTTGTAATCGATCTTCGGAGCGTTTGCGCCGGAGAACGGGCACGTCTTGCGACGGCGGTGGAAAGGACGGCGTGCCTGGGAAGAGGATGCGTCAGCCATAGTCAATTCTCCTTATGCACGGTCTTCGCGCGGACGGCGCGGACGGTCTTCACGGTCACCGAAGCCACCTTCGCGAGGCGGACGAGGACCACGATCGAAGCCGCCTTCACGCGGGCCACGGTCTGGACGGTCGCCATCGCGGCGAGGACGGTCGTCACGATCGCGCTTCTGCATCATTGCAGATGGGCCTTCTTCGTGCGCTTCAACAGCGATGGTCATGTAACGAAGAACGTCTTCGTTGATGCGCATCTGACGCTCGATTTCGTGGATCGCCGGTGCAGGAGCATCGATGTCCATCAGAGCGTAGTGAGCCTTGCGGTTCTTCTTGATGCGGTATGTCAGGGACTTCAGGCCCCAGTTTTCGACGCGTCCGACCTTACCGCCGTACGATTCGATAACGCCCTTGTACTGCTCGACAAGTGCGTCGACCTGCTGGGCAGTGATATCCTGCCGGGCAAGGAAGATGTGTTCGTAAAGAGCCATTTAAGCTTTGCCTTTCTTGCGTTTCATTCATCACCCGGCAACGGCGCTAAGCCTCAACGACTGCTCCTGATTGGCAAAAGCCAAGTGCAAGAAAAGCGTTGTTCGAGACGGTCGAGAGCGGAGACACGGGAGGCCGGAAAAACCTTATGGTTCCTGCTGTTTCGAAATTCGAAACCAGCCCTCCGTTCAGCCACCAGCCATATGACCGGGTGTTGTGAACAGCGCGCTTATACGGATTTTTGACCGGAATGCAAGGCTATTCACAAATATGACCCGCCATGCTGCCCGGAAAAGCGGTATGGCGGGTTGGGTCTTGGATGTGCAAAGGGCAGAGAATCAGATCGGCATTGGATATTGGCGATGGATCTCGGCGATGCCCTTCAATACCTCTTCCGACAGCTTGATGTCGGCTGCTGCTATATTCGTCTTCAATTGCTCCATCGTGGTCGCGCCAATGATGGATGAGGCCATGAAGGGACGCGATAGCGTGAAGGCGATGGCAAGCTGTGCAGGATCGAGGTCGTGTGCGTATGCAAGCTCAAGATAGGCTTTCACAGGCGCTTCCTGCAAAGGCTGCAAGCGGCCACCAATATCCTGATTGATGGAAGCGCGAGAGCCTTCCGGGCGTGCACCGCTCTGGTATTTGCCGGTCAGAATGCCACCAGCCAGCGGCGAGTAGGCCAGAAGGCCGACATTCTCATGATGCGCGACTTCGGCCAGATCCAGATCGAAGGGGCGATAGAGCAGATTGTACTCATTTTGGATGGAGGCAATGCGTGGCAGGCCATGGGCCTTTGCAATGTCGATATATTTCTGCGTGCCCCAGGCGCTCTCATTGGAAAGGCCGATGGCCCGGATTTTTCCGGCCTTGACCAGTTCATCCAAGGTTTCCAGCTTTTCGGTGATTTCAGACAGCGTCTTTTCGGTGTTCTGGGTGGAGGCGTCAAAGCTCCAAACGCCACGGAAATGGTAGGTGCCGCGGTTTGGCCAATGGATCTGGTAGAGGTCGATGTAATCGGTCTTGAGGCGTTTGAGGCTCGTTTCGACGGCCTCGCGGATAGAGGCCGCATCAATCTCGCGACCGCCTCTGATATAATCGCGCCCGGAGCCTGCAACCTTGGTGGCCAGAACAACGTCCTTGCGCCTGCCGGTCTTTTCAAACCACGTTCCGATATAGTCTTCTGTGCGACCCTGCGTTTCAGCCGAAACCGGCGTTGTGGGGTAAAGCTCGGCGGTGTCGAAGAAATTCACGCCCTTCTCAAGAGCGTAATCCATTTGCTCGTGCGCTTCCGCTTCTGTGTTCTGAGTACCCCAGGTCATTGTGCCCAGGCAAATCTCAGACACGGAAATGCCCGTGCGACCCAACATATTTTGTTTCATGAAACATCTCGCTCACTTGGAAGGTGGCTAGAACGTAGTATCGAAATGCGGCGGCGCAAGAAAAAATATTCCGATCGGTCCCTGTGGATGAGATCGTGGAAATCCGTCCAAAATGCCCTTAAAAAGTTGAAAGCCTTGACTTCCGAAGCTGGAATGTGAATGGAAATTCACGATTTGCAGGCAAGGCCGGACTTTTGGCCAGATAAGAAGGACAATATCCCATGGCTATTGCATTCACATTTCCAGGTCAGGGCAGTCAGGCTGTTGGTATGGGCAAGGAGCTCGCCGACAACTTTGCAGAAGCGCGTGCTGTTTTCGAAGAGGTCGATGAGGCCCTCGGACAGAAGCTTTCAGACATTATCTGGAGCGGCCCAGAGGAAACGCTGACGCTGACCGCCAATGCCCAGCCTGCGCTCATGGCCGTTTCGGTCGCCGTCATGCGCTTGCTGGAAGCCAAGGGCCTTTCGCTGGCCAATAAGGTTTCCTACGTTGCCGGCCATTCGCTTGGCGAATATTCGGCCTTGTGCGCTGCCGGAACATTCTCGCTTTCCGATACTGCTCGCTTGCTGCGCATTCGCGGCAATGCCATGCAGGCGGCTGTTCCAGCCGGTGAGGGCGCCATGGCTGCCATCATTGGTCTCGAGCACAGCGATGTCGAGGCAATCTGCGCGCAGGCTGCTGCCGATGGCGTCTGCCAGATCGCCAATGATAATGGCGGCGGTCAGCTCGTCATTTCCGGTGCCAAGGCGCCCGTTGAGAAAGCCGCAGCGCTTGCGACGGAAAAAGGTGCCAAGCGCGCCATCATGCTGCCTGTTTCTGCGCCTTTCCATTCCGCACTGATGGCACCTGCGGCGCAGGCCATGCGCGAGGCGCTTTCCAGTGTCGGCAAGCATAACCCAGTCGTGCCTGTCGTTGCCAATGTTCGGGCAGCCCCGGTTTCTGACGCAAATGAGATCACAGATCTTCTGGTGGAGCAGGTCACCGGCCAGGTGCGTTGGCGCGAGACAGTGGAATGGTTTGCTGCCAATGATGTAACCACACTTTACGAAATCGGATCAGGCAAAGTGCTGACTGGGCTTGCCCGCCGTATAGACAAGTCCGTGACCGGCATTTCGCTCAACACGCCAGCTGATATCGACGCTGCACTTCAGACCCTTCTCGGCTGATCCAAGAGACACAGAAAGGACGAACACGATGTTTGATCTGACGGGCCGCAAGGCTCTTATCACAGGCGCTACAGGCGGCATCGGCGAAGAGATCGCCCGTACGCTTCACGCCCAGGGCGCGATTGTGGGTCTTCACGGCACCCGCGTTGAAAAGCTGGAAGCCCTGGCCACGGAACTTGGCGATCGCGTCATGGTCTTCCCGGCAAATCTTTCAGACCGCGCTGAGGTGAAGGCGCTAGGCGAAAAGGCTGAGGCTGAGCTTGGTGGCGTCGATATTCTCGTCAACAATGCCGGCATCACCAAGGACGGGCTGTTCGTTCGCATGAGCGATGAAGACTGGGACAATGTCATCGAGGTCAACCTGACCTCCACATTCCGCCTGACGCGTGAGCTGACGCATCCCATGATGCGCCGCCGCTTTGGCCGCATCATCAACATCACCTCCATTGTCGGCGTGACGGGCAATCCCGGTCAGGCCAACTACTGCGCCTCCAAGGCCGGTATGATCGGCTTTTCCAAGTCGCTGGCGCAGGAAATTGCCACCCGCAACGTCACCGTTAACTGCGTGGCTCCGGGCTTCATTGAAAGCGCCATGACAGGAAAGCTCAATGACAAGCAGAAAGATGCTATCATGGGCGCTATTCCCATGAAGCGGATGGGCACGGCGACGGAAATTGCGTCTGCGGTTCTCTATCTCGCATCCAACGAAGCCAGCTACATGACGGGTCAGACCCTGCATGTGAATGGCGGCATGGCGATGATTTAATATCTGCCCCAAACGGGGCGCAGAGGGAAAAATGCCTGTAGAGCAAGATGCTTAGCATTATTTTAAGGCTTTTTTCCCGCTGGAAACCGTGTTAAGCGGGCGAAGACTGTGAACAGTCGTCCCGGAAACAAAAGCGACCGTTGCGATTTCTTAGCGCGATGTTTAGCTTGAGACGGGTTGAACGGGTTTGCCCAAGGCGTCTGCTGAAAAGGCGCCTGGGGGTTTTAACAGGGCAGGATGCCTAAAGAGGGCATTCCTTTCAAAGTAAAGGTCGAGGAAACCGACATGAGCGATATCGCAGAACGCGTAAAGAAAATTGTAGTTGATCATCTTGGCGTTGACGCCGAAAAAGTCGTCGAAGGCGCAAGCTTTATCGACGATCTGGGCGCTGACTCGCTCGACACCGTTGAACTGGTCATGGCTTTCGAAGAAGAATTCGGCGTTGAAATTCCAGACGACGCAGCGGACTCGATCCTTACAGTCGGCGACGCTGTAAAGTTCATCGAAAAGGCTCAGGCCTGATCGTTTGAAATGCTAAGGGGAGGCCTGCGCCTTCCCGATATGGCCCGGCCAGTCCGGGCCAATATTTTATTCTCTGATGACTTGCGTCATCAGAATGGCATCCTAAATGCCTTACGCGCGCGTAACCGTCGGGTCTACAGCGTGTTATAGACTTGAAATATACGCATTGCCCTCGCGAAAATCGCTTCCGGTTTTCGGGCCGATGCGCTAGCGATGATAGGGTTAGGGGCGGAGCATTGACGATGAGACGTGTCGTTATCACCGGTACCGGCATGGTATCTCCTCTTGGCTGTGGAACAGAGATCAGCTGGCAGCGCCTTCTCGCGGGCCATAATGGTGCTCGTCTCGTTACCGAGTTCGAAGTCGAGGATCTTCCTGCTAAAATCGCTTGCCGTATCCCTGTTGGTGACGGCACCGAAGGCACCTTCAACGCTGACGACTGGATGGAGCCTAAAGAGCAGCGCAAGGTCGATCCCTTCATCGTTTATGGCATGGCTGCCGCTGAAATGGCGTTGAGAGACGCCAACTGGCACCCATCCACCGGCACTGACGAAGACCAGATCATGACAGGCGTTCTGATTGGCTCCGGCATCGGCGGTCTGGAAGGTATTGTCGAGGCTGGCTATACGCTGCGCGACAAGGGCCCACGTCGTATCTCTCCATTTTTCATTCCCGGCCGTCTGATCAATCTCATTTCCGGCCAGGTTTCCATTCGCCACAAGTTGCGTGGCCCCAACCACTCCGTCGTAACAGCCTGCTCGACCGGCGCGCACGCCATTGGCGATGCTGCACGGCTGATCATGCTGGGCGACGCGGACGTGATGGTGGCCGGTGGCGCCGAATCGCCCGTTTGCCGCATCTCGCTTGCCGGTTTTGCCGCCTGCAAGGCGCTTTCCACCCAGAACAATGACGATCCGCAAAAGGCTTCGCGCCCTTATGACCGTGACCGCGATGGTTTCGTCATGGGCGAGGGTTCCGGCATCGTGGTTCTGGAAGAGCTGGAACACGCGAAGGCACGTGGCGCAAAGATCTATGCGGAAGTCGTAGGTTATGGCCTGTCCGGCGATGCGTTCCATATCACGGCACCATCCGAAGACGGTGAGGGCGCTTATCGCTGCATGGCCATGGCGCTGAAGCGTGCTGGTCTCGCGCCTTCCGATATCGACTATATCAACGCCCATGGTACATCGACCATGGCTGATACTATCGAGCTTGGCGCGGTCGAGCGTCTTGTGGGTGATGCTGCATCGAAGATCTCTATGTCGTCCACCAAGTCGGCTACGGGCCACCTGTTGGGTGCTGCTGGTGCAATCGAGGCGATCTTCGCTGTACTGGCCATCCGCGATAACATCGTGCCACCAACGCTCAATCTCGATAATCCCGATGTCGAGACGGCCATCGATCTCGTGCCCCACACAGCGCGCAAGCGTCAGGTCGATGTCGCCTTGTCTAACTCCTTCGGTTTCGGCGGCACCAACGCCTCCCTGGTGTTGCGTCGTTACGAAGGCTGACAAGGCTTCTGGAGGGTCGCATCCTGAATGCGACCTTGTCTCACGTTCAGTCGATCGTGTACGTCAGTATCGATCAAGCTTGCGCTGTTACAAGCGATCTCGCCTGATTGGTCGAGGGCTTGATTTTTCGCTGCTTCGTATATGTTCCGGATGTTGATCTAACTGTGCAGAATGGCCTGCCGAACCTGTTTTTGCCGCATTGACTGCTCATTAAGCCGCTGTAATGCTGAACTGAAAAGGACCGCCGGTGAGCGATACGAGAGAGAACAATCAGGCCCCTCAAGGACGCGAAGGCTTCACTGAGAGCAAGGGTGGCCCGATCATTCCGAAATCACCGACTGAAGCTCTAAGACCGGAAAAGGTTCCGTCTCCGCCAAAGCGTTCCCGCAAGGCTCATAGCCAGTTGGTTATCTTCCTCAATTTCCTTATGACGCTGGTTGTCGCTGTCTGCATCATTGCCATCGCTGGCTTTTATTACATGCTGAATTCGTTTCACGAGGCAGGGCCTCTGGAGACGAATACGACGATTACGGTGCGCAACGGTGCCGGACTTGCGGAAATTGCCAGCAATCTGGAGCGGAGCGGTGCGATTTCCAATGCGCGCATTTTCCGCCTGATGGCCGACAAGTATCTCGCGGGGGGCCAAACTCCGAAGCCTGGCGAATACGAAATCAAAGCCCGTACCTCAATGAAAGATATTCTGGCTCTGCTGGAATCGGGCAAATCCATTCTTTATTCCGTCGCGATGCCGGAAGGGTTGACGGTCAAGCAGATGTTTGCGCGTCTTGCGGCAGAACCGGTGCTGGAGGGCAACCTGCCTGCCGAATTGCCAGCGGAAGGTTCCTTGCGCCCCGATACATACCCCTTCACCCGCGGCACAAGGCGCGAAGAAGTGGTTGATCAGATGCGCGTTGCCCAATCGCGTCTGGTGCAGGCCATCTGGGAACGTCGCGACCCTGATCTTCCGCTCAAGACGATCGAGGAATTCGTCACACTCGCATCAATCGTGGAGAAGGAAACCGGCAAGGATGATGAGCGCGGCCATGTTGCATCGGTGTTCTACAACCGCATGAAAAAGAACATGCGCCTTCAATCTGACCCGACGATTATCTACGGATTGTTCGGTGGCGAAGGAAAGCCTTCTGACCGCCCGATCTATCAGTCGGACCTCCAGAAAGAGACGCCGTTCAACACCTACATTATCCGCGGTCTGCCACCGCACCCGATTGCCAATCCGGGTCGTGCTGCGCTGGAGGCGACTGCCAATCCTTGGCGCACCGACGATCTCTATTTCGTGGCGGATGGCTCGGGTGGCCACGCCTTTGCCAAGACATTGGACGAGCACAATGCCAATGTTCGCCGCTGGCGCAAGATTGAGGCCGAGAAGGCAGCGGCCGGGGGCACGCCAGAAGGCGTGGTGGACGGTCAACCAGCCGGATCACAGGCGGAGCGTCCCGCGACAAACAATTGATATGATACACCGCTGCAGCCCCATGGCTGCGGCGGTTGTTCGAGGGGTATATTTGATGGCATTGCAATCCATGACGGGCTTTGCGCGGAGCGAAGGCTCGTGCGGCCGGTACCGTTGGACATGGGAACTCCGCTCCGTAAACGGCAAGGGCCTTGACCTGCGTCTAAGGCTGCCAACCGGCATGGAAGCGCTCGAAGCCGATTTGCGGGACATTGCATCGAAAAGTCTTTCGCGCGGTAATATCCAGGCGGGGCTCAGCATTGCCACGACAGAGGCAAGGCAGGAGGCTGTTATCAACCGTGATGCGCTGGATGCCGTTCTCGCATTGAAACGGGATCTCGGGACCGTCGTCAGTGATGCGCCACTCAGCCTCGACACCTTGCTGTCCATTCGTGGTCTTGTGGAGTTCAAGGAGCCGGAGGAAAGCGCCGACGCGCAAGAGACGCGCAACCGCGACATCATCGAAGGTTTCGCGGCCGCAATCTCGGCCTTGACCACCATGCGCGAGCGGGAAGGGGCAGCTCTCTTTACGATATTGTCCGGCCATATCGACCGAATAGAGCAGCTGACAGCAACCATCGAAGCCGATCCATCGCGTCAGCCGGAGCAGATCCGCGCGCGCCTTGCGGCGCAGATTGCGTTGATTGCTGGCGGCACCAGTGGGCTGGACAGCGACCGTCTGCATGCTGAGGCAGTACTGCTTGCCACCAAGGCGGATTTGCGGGAAGAAATTGACCGTTTGAACGGCCATGTTGCGGCGGCAAGGGACCTTTTGAACAGCGGTGTGCCAGTTGGGCGCAAGCTCGATTTTCTTGCACAAGAATTTAACCGCGAGTCCAATACTATCTGTTCCAAATCCAATGCCAGTGCTGTAACCGCTGCTGGTATAGAATTGAAAGTCGTGATCGATCAATTCCGCGAACAGGTCCAAAATCTGGAGTAGACCCCATGGCGTCCGCCAGCAATCCTCCCGTCCATATCGCCCGCAGGGGCTTGATGCTGGTCATCTCCTCGCCATCGGGCGCAGGCAAATCCACCATCGCCCGCAATTTGCTGGAAAAAGACAAGAATATCAGCCTGTCCGTCAGTGTAACGACGAGACCGCGCCGCCAGAGTGAAATTGATGGCATCCATTACAATTTCATCACAAAGCGTGATTTCGAGCGCATGCGGGATGGCGAAGAATTGCTGGAATGGGCCGAAGTGCATGGCAATTTCTACGGCACACCGCGTGAGCCTGTTGAAATGGCCATGGCCGAAGGCAAGGATATGCTGTTCGATATCGATTGGCAGGGAGCTGAGCAGCTTCAGGACAAGATGAAGGCAGATATCGTCTCCATCTTCATTCTGCCGCCCACTATGACCGAGCTGCAATCGCGCCTGCACCGCCGGGCAGAGGATACAGAAGAGGTCATACAGACACGTCTGGCCAATTCTCGCTCTGAGATCGAGCATTGGCGCGATTACGATTACGTCATTCTCAACGACGATCTGCAGGCCGCTTTCGAAGCCATTGAAGCCATCGTCAAAGCTGAGCGCGTTCGCCGCGACCGGCGCCATGGCATGTTCGATTTCGTGCGTGAATTGCTGGAAGAAGTGCCGGCGCTGCCAAGCCGCTGAGGCAGGCAAAGTTCCTGTCAGATTGACACATCTCGCGGTCTACAAGCCGCGAGATTTTTTTAGCGTGCGTCGCCCATCATATTCGCCAGTCGCACGAATTCTTCCACAGACAACGTCTCAGCGCGGCGGGTCGGATCGATACCGGCTTTTTCCAGCAGCGCTTCACCACCAATGGATTTGACGCTCTGGCGCAGCATCTTGCGGCGCTGGCCGAAGGCAGCTTCTGTCACCTTTTCCAGATTGGTCACTTCGCAGGGCAGAGGCTTTTCTCTGGGCAGAAGATGCACAACCGTCGATGTTACCTTCGGGGGCGGGCTGAAGGCCTGTGGCGGCACGTCGAATGCCATTTCTGGGACCGTGCGCCAACCGGTGAGAACGCCGAGACGGCCATAATGGTTGTCACCTTCTTCCGCTACGATCCGCTGCCCAACCTCTTTCTGAAACATCAGCGTAAGTGACAGCCAGAAAGGTGGCCACTGACGCGGCGTAAGCCAATTGATAAGCAACTGCGTACCGACATTATATGGCAGGTTCGCGATAATGCGCACCGGTTCGCCATGCGCGACCATGGTCTCGAAATCCGTCTTCAGCGCATCGCCCTCAATGACCTCCAGACGCCCGGGATAATGATCGGCGATTTCTGCAAGTGCAGGAATGCAGCGACTGTCGCGCTCGACCGCGATGACTTTCTTCGCGCCCAGTGAAAGGATCGCGCGTGTGAGACCACCTGGACCAGGACCAACCTCAAAGACGGTTACGCCCTCAAGCGGCCCGGCCGTCCTGGCGATTTTCTGCGTCAGGTTCAAATCGAGCAGGAAGTTTTGCCCGAGCGATTTTTTCGCATCCAGTCCGTGCCGCTCAATGACGTCGCGAAGTGGAGGCAGACCATCAATGCCTGCCATTATGCGTTCGCCCGCCGCGCCGCAATTTCAGATGCCATTTTCAAAGCGGCAACGAGGCTCGATTCGTTGGCGATGCCTTGCCCGGCAATGCCAAAGGCGGTGCCATGATCGGGCGATGTGCGGATGAAGGGCAGGCCGAGCGTGACATTCACGGAATCGTCGAAGCCGAGCGCCTTGGCCGGAATGAGCGCCTGATCGTGATACATGCACACGGCAACGTCATAGCGTCTGCGTGCGGCATCATGGAACATGGTATCGGCTGGTAAAGGACCAAAGGCGTCGATACCATCCTTGCGCAGCTGGACTGTCGCGGGGTGGATGATGTCACCATCCTCAGTGCCAATCGCGCCATCTTCGCCCGCATGTGGGTTTAATCCAGCAACGGCAAGGCGAGGGGTTTGGATGCCAAACTTTTCCTTGAGATCAGCAGCAATGATGCGGCAGGTCTTGACGATCAACTCTTCTGTGAGTGCGCCTGGAACTTCGGCAATCGGGATGTGGATCGTCACAGGGACAACACGCAGTTTCGGTCCGGCAATCATCATAACCGGCGTGGTGGCCTGTCCTGTCAGTTTTTTGGCAAGCTCTGCCAGAAACTCGGTATGGCCGGGATAGCCAAAGCCAGCTTCGTAAAGCACAGACTTCGCAATGGGATTGGTGACAACAGCCGAGACGCGCTTGTCGACGGTAAACTGCACTGCAGTCTCAATCGCCTTGATGGTGGCAAGTGCCGCACCAACATGCGGTTGACCGGCAAGAACATCAAATCCGACCGGAATTGCAAACACCGGCAAGGCATTGGGGAAAATCGCCGCCGCCTGCTCGGGCTCGCATATTTCTACAGGGCAATCGATGCCAAGAAGATGGGCGCGGCTAATGATGACGTCAGGATCGCCAACCAATATGAATGGCGGCAGCCCAAGCTCTTTGCGCTTTGACCAAGCCACAATCGTGATATCGGGACCGATCCCGGCCGGGTCGCCTTGGGTAACAGCAAGGGTGATGTTTTGCAGGGTCAAGAAAGACACTTTCTCGTCAGGTGCTGGTAATCTGGGCTTTCTTGCGGAGCTCGTCGAGATATTTCTTCTCGTTCGGGTTTTCGCCTTTTTCAGCCTTTGTCAGGTCTTCCGCACGGAAAACGACCTCGGCTGCGTAGTCGTCAGATACCTGCTGCTTCTTGCAGATTGCCAGATATTCGACACCCTTTTCGGTAACGCGGGTTCCGGTGGTGCCACCTTCCGGTGTCTTTTCCACCAGTGGCTTCCAATCCGGCGGCAATTCCGGCTCGAGCATGCGTCCAAGGTCCTTGATGGAGACATCAAGCATCGTTGCCGCAAATGTCTTGCCCTGTTCGCAGCCGGGATACCGTTTGCGAGAGGCTTCAGCTTCGGACTTACGCTTGCCTGTGATGGCACTGCGCTTCGCTTCTGGAATCACAAAAATGATCTGCTGCAGAAAATACTCGTTGGTCACAGGCTTGTCGCCACGCTCTTTCAGGCGCGTCACGAAATCCTGCGTCGACATTTTGTTTCTGCCGCCATAGCGCGCATTGACCAGACGAGGCCAGCTCATCTGAACCGCGATGAACGATTTGAAGTGTTCAGCGCCAACACCAGCCTGCGCCAGAACCTTGGTCAACTGATCCGTCGTCATCTTGTTGGTGGAGGCGAAGCGGGCAAATGACGCGTCGACATCAGCCGTGCTGACCGACATTTTGACGCGTCCAATTTCTTCACGCTTCAGCGCTTCATCGATCAGCTGCTCACGCGCTTTTTCAGCGAGATTTCCAGACTGGCGCTGCAATTTGAGAAAGGCAACGCGTCTGGCAATGTCATCACTGGTGATCGGTGTCTTGTTGACAACGACCTTGACCGTATTGGCTGCGAAAGCATCCTGAGTGGGCAAGGTAACGATCATGGGAACTGCGAAAATCGCAAAGGCGAATGCTACACTGCGCAACGCCGTCTTTCCGAGTTTCATCCTGTTCTCTCCCTGTCGATAAGCCACTGACCAGCGTCACGGCTTTTTCAAGTATCCTGCTTATCGGATGAAACGGATACATCCGTTCGTCAACCAATATCTTGGGCGGCTGTTAAGTTTAACCGTGAACGCGACTGTCTATATCACCGTAGCGGGCCGAACAGCAATCGCGCAGACCTGCCACCACTGCAGTTATCTTGCGGCAAAACGGTGGCGCGAGGCCGGGTCGTCAATCACATCTGCCAAAATAAGCAACGGCGGAGCTTTCACTCCGCCGCAACCGTCATCAGAAATTGTTTGGCTTCCAGCCGATGTCGGCGTCATCCCAATCCGTGCCTGCAGAACCAACACTGATATCACCCAGCGTTCTGAAGGCCAGACGCGCATTGACTGACCAGTCATTGGCGGATTCGCGAACCGAATTGATACTGCCTTCGTCCGAATAGCTGACGGTGAAGATCGTGCATTCATCCTGATAGAGAATACCGATGCGTCGTTCGCTGGAGAACTTGTTGTTCAAATCGTAGTTGATAGCGCCGAACAAGGCCCAGTTATCGTCAAGACGCAGCTTGCCAGATGTCTGGATGATGTCGCGCTTGCGGTCATAACCATATTCAGGCTGTGCCTTGACCTGAGTGTAGCTGACTTTGCCCGAAATACGATTATCCGTATAGGCGACAGCCGTCTCGGAGCGATTGACGTCGAAGTTGTCCTTGTCAAAGCGGAAGCTAGACGAGAGCGACAAGCCGATGGGAGCATCGATCGCGGCCATGGCGACATAGTCGGAACGATCCGTTTCGAGACCAGAGTCAGCGCCGGCATTCACGAGGTCATTGGATGCGAACGAGTTGGTGCCGCCGAGATGGAACGACTGGCCAGCAATTCCGCGAATGCCATAGCCATTGTCAAAGGTGCCGTTGTAGCGGACACCAAGATTGGCGCGTGTGCCACCTTCGATACGGTCAAAGCCCGAGAACTTGTCACGCTCGAAAAGATTGGTCGCATCGAATACAAAGGCCTGGCTGTCTTCGTTTGGAAGTTCACCGGCGTAGGATTCGTTAGGCCGCACAAAGATCTGCGCAATCGGCTCGATTACGTGGTTGCTGTGCAGAGCAGTGAAGAGAACGGGATAGCGGGCTTCGAGGCCGAATGTCGCCATACCGCGGAACGATGCGTCATCATTGATCGTGCCATCATAGGATGGCACGCCTACGCTGAAGCTGTTCGTCGCCATATCGGTCCACAGCGCATCTCCACGGGCTGCGACCAGAGGGGTCAGCAAAAGGCCGCTATCAAATGTATAGGTGCGCTTCCATTCAGCTTCGGTGGTGAAACGGGTGTAAGACCCTTCCAGCCCGTTGAAGCGGGATGATGACCCCAGATTATACGCATCCTGGCTTTGGCGGGTTATGCTGGTGAAGTTCGTCGTCAACGAAAGTTCGCCACCATAGACCGGATCCGGGAAGAAGTACCGGTAGTCGAGAGCCGGGTGAACGATAGCCTGCTGGCGTTCCTTGGCCTCCGAATCATCGGTGTCCTGAACGTTGAAATAATAGGCGTTCACGTCAAAGCTGTTACGCTCCCCAAGGCCGGAGAGGTAGATCTTGTTGGTCTGAACGGAGTTCTTGTAATCCTTCAAACCGTAGGTTCGCGAGAAGTTATTGTCGGTCTGCACCATGGCATCCCAACCGAAAGTCCAGCGTGGATTGATCGTGAACTCACCCTTGGACGCAATCATCGCACGCGTATCGTTCAACGAGTCGCTGGTGTTGACGTCAAAATCCTGAGGATTCATCTGGTTGATACCAGCGGCACGCACCGTGTGCGTTCCCATCTCGAACCGCTGACGCAATTCACCTTCCAGCAACAAACCTTGCGAGGTGTAATAGGTCGGGGTGACGGTGACGTCAGCTGAATCGGACAGGACCTGATAATAGGGAACGCCGATGCCGAAGCCGAGATTATCCGTCACGCTCATGCGCGGGAACAGGAAGCCCGACTTACGCTTGACGGTGTTGTCCGGGACCGTGATGAACGGAAGATAGGCAATGGATTTGCCGAAGAGCTCAAAACGAGCTTTTTCCAGCCGCACAGTGTGCGTCTTGCCGTCTTGAATGACCCGTTCAGCCTTGACCTGCCACAAAGGCGCCTTGTCAGGCCGCTCAGAGCAGGGAAGGCATGCGGTGTAAACGCCGTTGTTCAGAACCATGACGTCTTGCGAAAGACGCTCAGCGCTTTCACCGGCGATGCGGGTGTTATCAGTCGTTTCCACGCGAAGCGCGTTGACGAAGCCCTGGCCGAAATCGTCGGTCACATCCAGCTCATCCGCATAGATGCGGTTGCCGCCTGGTTCGATCAATTCGATATTGCCACGTGCCAGCACGCGACCAGTTCCCTGATCGTATTCGACGCGCTGCGCCACCATGCGGTAACCGGTGTAATGCAGGCGCACGCCGCCGGTCGCGACGACGCGTTCCGCATCTTTATTATAGGTCAGTTCGTTTGCTGTTAGCAGGAGTTTTGATTGGTCTTGTGGATCGCCAACAATAACGCCGTCCTCAGCAAATGAGCTTGAGGCAGTCGCCACGTATGCGCACACAGCAGCACCAGTCAGAAGGGCTGTTGTAAGCCGTCTGATATTCCCGCGGTCAAATGCCGCCACTAGCCGTCCTCCTGATGAAGCAGAATTGTCGCCCCCAATGCCAACGCTACGACGACTGGAACCCAGACCGCAACGAAGGGAGGAACGACACCGCTACTCCCGAATGCCCTTACGAGCACGGTTACTACATAAAGCACGAAGCCGGAAACGATTCCACCCAGAATCACTGAGCGAGACTGTGCAAAACGGCTGAACTTTAATGAAACAGTCGCGGCAATGAACGTCATCGCCACGAGAAGAAAAGGCATGGACAACAGGAAGTGGTACTGTGTCTCCAGCGCCTTCGAAGAAATCCCGAAAGACTGCGCTACCTCGATTTTGTGCGAAAGATCAAAAAAAGCAACAGTTTCAGGCTGCGTCAGGCGCTCCTGAACGAATTCCTGTCTCAGATTGGTACTGATTCTCGCCGCCGCTTGCCGGGTCGGCACATGACCGGGTCGGATCTCTGATACATCGTTAAGAAGCCAGTAACCATCTTCCAACTTCGCGGACATCGCGTCCTGCCGAAAAAGGATATTGCCGTCCTGATCGAGGTGTACGAGCACCACATCCTTCAGAAGCGTTCCGTTATCTTCAAAGCTCTTGGCGCCAATGATCGTGTCTTGGCCACCGCTGCTCTGACGCAGCCAGGGAAGGGTTTGCTGCTGACGGCCTGCGTCGCCTTCATTGCGCCAACCCGACTCAACGGCGAGCGACTTGCTTTCGCCCCATGCCGCGATGGGATTGAGCACCGTTACCGAGAGAATACCGAGCAGCACCGCCCCGCCGACAAACGGCAGAATGAACTGCCATGCAGAAATTCCGGCAGCCCGTGTGACAACCAGCTCATATCGACGGTTGAGCGAGATCAGCGTCGTCATGCCAACGAACAGGGCAATGAACGGCACCGTCTGCTGAAGAATAAGCGGAAGCCGTAGCGCAGTCAGACCAAGGGCCGCTGGGACGGAATATCCCGGCAGACCGGACATGCGTCGGGCTGTCTCGCTGAAATCGGCAAGAAAGATAATCGAGGATACGCCAAGCAGGAACCAGAACGTCGTCATGGCATAGCGCTTGAGGAAATAGCGGGCGAGGGTGCCAAACATCATGCGCCGTTACCTCCGGTGCCTGCTGCCCTGGACGGCGAGAACCGCTTCTGAATGTTCTGGATCGCGTTGCCAAATGCCTTTGGCAAATGGAGCTTCTTGCCGGTCAGCAAGAGGAAGGCAGCGATTGTGCCGCTGACGACAGGAACAGCGTATACAAGCGGAATGAACGCGGCGCTCTGCTTCACCTGATTGGTGACGTAGAAACCAAGCCAGCGCAGCATGAAGGCTGTGATGAGCGCAGCCACCATCGGATGCAGCCGTGCTTCGCGGTGGGAGCGCGCATCACCAGCGACGACCAGCGAAATCAAGGCGAAAACAAAGGGAAACAGCCAATCCGCCAAACGACGATGCAGTTCTGAGCGGAAGCCACCGGGCGACTTCTTGTAGCTGTCTACGGTCTCATCCGGGGACAAAAGAAAGGCGAGGCGCGCATCGCTCGATGAGATCGAAGGCTCGGCGTCGGCCTTCTCAGACATAGTGGAGAGATCGAATGCGTAGGACAGGAACTTGACGACGGATACCTTGCCATCTGGCGTCTTCTGCTGGACTTCGCCATCGCGCATTGTCAGCGACGTACCGCCCTCATCGATCATACCTTCCTTGGCATAATAGATCAGGTCGTAATTTGGATCGCGCCTGTCCGCCACGAACAGCCCGCGCAGAATACGGCCCTGCCGTTCGCCGATCTGGACATAGAGGCCGTCCTGAATGGTGCGGAAGGTCTTTTCCTCGATGACGGAGGACAGAAGGTCGGCATAGGCTGCGGCCACCATTTGGCGCGCAGCGGTGCGGGCAGGCGGCTCTGCGAAGTTGGTAATGCCGAATGAGACAAGGCTCAGAACCGCACCTAGGATGAGGATGGGCCGAACGATGATCGAGCGCGGTGCACCGGCTGCATCGATGATCGCCAGCTCCGAATCCGTGTTCATCGCGGTCAGCGTCTGCGTGATGGCAATGACGAGCGCAAATGGCAGAACAACGGGGATCAGCGTCGGCAGCAGCATGGTCGCCAGGGTGGCGAACGAACCCATGGACTGGCCGGTATCCGTGACGAGATTGATTCGCTGAAGAACCTGAATCGTCCAGATAATCGCCAGAACAGGCAGCAGCGCGACCAGAAACATCTGCGTCGCACGTCGCAATATGTATCGTTCAAGAAGCGTCATTCGGTCCCTGATGAGGTGTCTTCATGCCTGTTCCCCCCGCGGGAACGGCTCCTATCTAGCCGCAACAATTGCGGATGGCTATTCCGCCCGGCTCACAAATCTCATTTGTAAGATCATTTTTATGACCTCTGTGTCTTTTTCTTGATGAGGGTTTTTCGCCATGTCCTTCCACTGATTCACAAAATTGACACTGACAGATACGATGGCAGGGTTGCGCCGGGCTGGGAAAAGGCCATGATCGGTCGCATCCTGAAATACGATGATGAGCGAGAACATGTCCGCTAAATTTGATATATCCTTTGCCAATTCCGCCACTCTCGAAGGTGCCAGTGCATTTCTTTTGCAGGTATCCGGTGACAACGCGCCAGCCGGCCAGGTGCAAGTAGACCCTGCCGGTGTGCTTGAGAAAGCGGTCAAAGTTGCCGGTTTTGCCGCCAAATCCATGAGCGTTCTGGATGTGTTGGCGCCTCAGGGTTCCGAAGCCGACAGAATCGTTGTGATCGGTCTCGGCAAAGCCGCGAAACTCACGGCGCATGACTGGTTGCGTGCCGGTGGAACAGCGGCTGCCAACTTCAAGAAAGCCGAAAAAGTGGTCATCTTTCTCGATGCGTTCGGCGTTGAGGTCGATGGCAAGGCGGCGGCTGATTTTGCGCTCGGTTTGATGCTGCGGGCCTACAGCTTCGATACCTACAAGACAAAAAAGAAGTCCGACGATGAAAAGACGCCGAAAAGCGTGGAGGTGACGATTGTAACAGCCGCCCACGCGCAGGCGAAAGCCGCGTTCGAAACGGCTGAGGCGGAGGCTGAGGGCGTCATCCTCGCGCGCGATCTCGTAAACCTTCCCCCGAATGTTCTCGGACCTGTGGAGTTTGCCGAAAAGGCAGAGGAGTTGAAGAAACTCGGCGTGGACGTTGAAATCCTTGGGGAAAAGGAAATGAAGAAGCTTGGCATGGGCGCGCTTTTGGGCGTTGCTCAAGGGTCCGTGCGGCCGCCACGCCTGGCCATCATGCAGTGGAAAGGTGGCTCCAAGAAAGATGAGCCGATTGCCTTTGTCGGCAAGGGCGTGGTGTTTGATACCGGCGGTATCTCCCTGAAACCCGGCGCCGGAATGGAAGACATGAAGGGCGACATGGGCGGCGCGGCGGCTGTTACAGGCTTGATGCACACGCTGGCTGCTCGCAAGGCAAAGGCCAATGTCATCGGCGTTATCGGCCTTGTGGAAAACATGCCTGATGGCAACGCGCAGCGTCCGGGTGATATCGTTACGTCTATGTCTGGCCAGACCATCGAAATCATCAATACCGATGCGGAAGGTCGCCTCGTTTTGGCGGATGCGCTTTGGTACACCAATGATCGCTTCAAGCCGAAGTTCATGATCAACCTGGCCACCTTGACCGGCGCTATCACCGTTGCGCTCGGCAATCTTCAGGCTGGCCTGTTCTCGAATGACGATGAGCTTGCAGATCGACTGACGACGGCAGGTGACACCACCCAGGAACGCTTGTGGCGCATGCCGCTGGGCAAGGATTACGACAAGATCATCGATTCGAAGTTTGCAGATATGAAGAACAGCTCTGGCCGTCTTGCCGGGTCGGTCACAGCGGCCCAGTTCCTCAAGCGTTTCGTGGGTGAGACGCCTTGGGCACATCTGGATATTGCAGGAACCGCCATGGGCTCGCCGCTCACCGAGATCAACCAGTCCTGGGGCTCCGGTTACGGCGTTCGTCTCCTCAATGAGCTTGTTCGCGCGCATTATGAGGATTGAATGTTGATGAGGAAGTGGCTACGGGCGTTTTGATGACAGAGATACTGTTTTACCATTTGACGGAATCGAAGCTGGAAGATGCTCTGCCGCCCCTTCTTGAAAAGTCTCTGGAGCGCGGCTGGAAGGTCGCGGTCCAGACTGCTGCTGTGGAGCGCCGTGATGCGCTCGATGTGCACCTTTGGACATTTCGGGATGACAGTTTCACGCCCCATGCCACCGACGCATCAGACAAGGCCGCCGATCAGCCGATCTTGCTGACGGCAACGTCTGATAATGCCAATGCGGCCAATGTCCGCTTCATCGTCGATGGTGCAGAGCCTCCGGCGCTGGATGTCTATGACCGCATCGTGTTTATGTTCGATGGCTATGATGCGGCTCAACTGGAAGGTGCTCGCACCCAGTGGAAAAAGCTTAAAGGCGAAGGGCACACATTGACCTATTGGCAGCAATCACCGGAAGGTCGCTGGCAGAAGAAGGCTTGAAGCTGATCAAGCATCGCGAGGAGGATACTTCCATGGCGAAAACAACACCACCTTCGGACCAGGATGCTGCGCGGCTCATGGCCGTGCGCGAAATATTGCCTCTGTCCGGTGCTGCGCAGGAGCTGAAATCGCTTTCAAGGCTGGCGAGGGAAATGTTTGGCACCTCGCGTGCAGCGGTTCACATTCTCGATGATAACTGGCTGCATATTGTTCACCAGTCTGGCGAAGAGGTCAGTGAATGCGCGCGGGATATCACCACCTGCAACGTGGTCGTTTTGACCAATGAATTGGTCGTCATTCCCGATCTTTCTGCAGAACAGGAATGGCAGTCCATGCCCTATGTTGTCGAAACTCCGCACATCCGTTTCTACGCTGGAGCGCCCATCGAGCTGGAGTCGGGGCTGGTGGTCGGTTCGTTTTGCGTCACCGATCCGAAACCGCGCCAGTTCAGCCCGGATGAGCAGGCCAATCTGAAACGGTTTGCGACGATTGCAGGTGCGCTGCTTCGATTGCAGCGGGCTAATTTCACCATGAGCCTTGCGCAACGCGAGTTGCGGAATGCAGCCATGACAGATCCGCTGACTGGCTTTTTCAACCGTAATGCCTTGGAGCTGGTTGTCGATGAACAGATGAGCGAGGTGCTGCGGGATAACGGAACATTCGGCGCGCTTTATCTGGATATGGATGGTTTCAAATCCATCAATGATGAACATGGCCACGATGCGGGTGATGCTGTGCTGCAGGAATCTGCTGCGCGTATCAGGCGCTGCGTGCGCTCACAGGACACGGTTGTGCGCATGGGAGGCGATGAGTTCGCCGTCTTTCTGCCACGCCCGCAGGCACCGGAAACTCTGGAAAAAATTGCTGAGCGGCTGCTGAATGCATTCCGCGAACCTTTTGTCATCAACGGCAGAAGCGTTGTTGCCAATCTGAGCATCGGTGGTGCGATGGCCCCGCAGGCGGGCAATGACAGGGTGGCGCTATTACGGCGCGTGGATGAAGCGCTTTATCAGGCCAAAAAAGAAGGGCGCAACCGATTCATCAGCCGCGCCCAGTCGTAGTGTTTATCGACGTCTTCGCTTAGTCGAAGAAGGAATCCACGAATTTGTGGCGGCCGAGCAGAAACGCATCAGCGACGTGCATGAGCGGTGCAAGATCGACGTCCGATGTGCCCGATTTGATGATTTCAGCGAAGCGTTCGTAGAGGGCAGGATATTCGCGCTCCGGCGCGGCCATTGCCTGCTCGCCATTGATCGAAAGTTTTGCGCCACCTTCGGACAGAACCATCTGACCAGCCTCGGTTTCCGCCACGATATCCCAGCTTTGCTTGCCCGTCTGGCGCCAGTCAAATTCTGCGTGAACCGGCATCTTCGTCACGTCGGAAAAGCGGATGTCGGCAGCGATTGGCGCGTCGCGGTTTTCCGGGAACTCGAGCGTCGCTTTGGTAATGAAGAGAGCGCGCGGCAGAATGTGGGTGATGATCGACAAAGCATTGATGCCGGGATCAAAAACGCCGAGGCCACCAGCCTGCCATATCCATTCCTGATTAGGATGCCAGTGGCGAACGTCTTCCTTCCAGATGACGTGCACGCTGTTGATCTTCGTGGAGGACAGGAAGCTTTTGGCGGCTTCTACAGCAGGCGCGTAGCGCGAATGCCAGCTTGCAAACAGTGAAACGCCCTTGGCATCAGCCAGTCGCGAAAGATCCTGCACTTCGGACAGTGTCGCACCTGGTGGCTTTTCCAGAAACACATGCTTGCCAGCGTTGAGCGCGGCATAGGCAGCGGTGTAACGATATTGCGGCGGCATGCAGAGAGATACGGCCTGCACATCTGGAACTGATTCCAGCAGAGCCTCGATGGTGCCATAGGAAGGCACACCTTCAACCGTACCATGACGGCTGGCAGTGGCGACCAGATCAAAATCCGGATTGGCGGCAATGGCTGGAAGGTGTTGATCGCGAACGATTTTGCCGACGCCGACGATGGCAAGTTTGGTGGCTGACATGAAAGAAAAACCCGTTTGAATGTTTCACTCGAAAAATAGTACTTTATGCAGTTCTATCAGAAACATCGGAGTCGGCAAGGCTCCGAGATGTCCATCAGTTCAAAGAGGCGACAACCATCGGCTTGTGGCTGTTTTTCTTGTAGACAAGGTGCACGACCTTGTAGCCCTCTGCCTTTAACTGGGTCAGCAGCGCCGGCAACATGGCGGCGGTGCGTCTGTGAATATCATGCATCAATATGATGCCGCTGCCGCGATGGCGAAGCGCCGCCATGGTGCGCGATGCGACGACGGCGGGCGCATCCTTGAAATAGTCTTTCGAATCGATCTGCACATCCATGATGACCATGCCACGGTCCGATACCATATGGCGCAGACGGCTGTTATCCGACAGATAAGGGAAGCGGAAGAATGACGCGCCGTTATCCGTCGCCTTTGAAACCACGCTGGCACCACGGGAGACTTCCGCCAGTGCGCGATCAAAAGACAGGGCGCGCAAATTGGGGTGGCTATAAGTGTGGCTACCAACGCTGTGGCCGTCTGCAATGACCTTTTTGGCAATGTCGGGGTGAGCCTGCGCCATTTCTCCCACCATGAGGAAGGTGGCCTTGACGCCGAACTCCTCCAGAGTTGCCAAAATGCTCTCGGTTTTTCCGGGCACCGGGCCATCATCGAAGCTCAGCACAACCTCCTTGTTGGCAAGGGCGATATCGTCAGCGGAGGAAACGTAAATATCACGTCCTGCAAGCCCGGCTGGGTTTCGCGGACGCATCCACGCCACGGGAGACAGAGCAACCGGATCATCTGCCTTGAGTGATGAGCCCACCGGCGCAGATGCCGCAAAGGACGTTTTCATGGAGCCATCAACCGGCGGCTTTCCCGCGCAGGCAACAAGGCATGTGGCCAGTGCAATATTGGCCAGTACGGTTTGAAATGACATGAAAAACTCGAGGCTGGAATCACTGAAGTGTTACAGCATGGTTTCCATGATTATGGTTAATGACTGGTTACTTACGGGCAGTCTTAGAATAACGCCGATGAACGACAGCATCTAAGAGCCGATTATCCAGCCATTGCTTCTTCATATTCGCTTGAGAGCATCAACCACTGCTCTTCCGCGTCCGCGAGTTTGCTGGCAGCTTCGCCCCGTTCCTTCACTTTCAACGCGGCTTTGGCAGGCGCCTTTTCGTAAAGGCTCGGGTCGCCGAGTTCCTTATCGAGCGCTTGAATCAGCTTCTCAAGCTTTGCCGTCAAGGATTCGATATCGTTGATCTTTTTCTTCAGCGGAGCCAGCGAGGCGCGCTTTTCAGCATTCGCCTTGCGCTGTTCTGCTTTTGAAGCGCCGTCTAGGACGACTTCAATTTTTTCGTCTTTTTTTTTACCCGAAGAGACAATCAGATCTCGGTATTCATCCATATCACCTTCGAACGTCGTGACGGTGCCATTGTTGACGAGCCAGAGGCGGTCTACGGTGGCTTCGATCAGGTGGCGATCGTGCGAGATTAGGATGACGGCACCATTATAGTCATTGAGCGCCTCGATCAGTGCGCGGCGGCTGTCGATATCAAGGTGGTTGGTCGGCTCATCGAGAATGAGCAGGTTCGGCGCGTGAAATGCCGCAAGGCCCATCAGAAGGCGTGCCTTTTCGCCACCCGACAGATCCTTGGCGGGTGTCGCCATTTTTTCCGTTGCCAGCCCCATCTGCGCCACGCGGGCACGAACCTTGGCTTCCGGTGCCTGCGGCATCAGCTTGCGCACATGCTCGACCGGGTTTTCTTCCGGCACGAGATCGTCCAACTGGTGCTGGGCAAAAAAGCCGATCTTCAGCGCTGGTGCCAGTCGCAGGTCGCCGCTGTCAGGCGCGAGACGGCCAGAAATGAACTTGGCGAAGGTGGATTTACCGTTACCGTTGGAACCCAGCAGCGCGATACGGTCATCATTGTCGATGCGCAGGTTCAAGCCCTTGAGAATTGGTTTTCCCGGCTCATAACCCACCGCGCCGCCATTGATGGCAACAATAGGAGAGGCGGGCTGCTTTTCCGGTTCAGGGAAGGTAATAGGCTGAACGTGGTCTTCGATAACCGAAGACACGGTTCCCATACGCTCCAGCGCCTTCACACGGCTCTGAGCCTGCTTCGCCTTGGAGGCTTTGGCCTTGAAGCGATCGATGAAGCTCTGCAAATGCTTGCGGGCGGCATCGTTCTTGACCTTCGCCTTGGTTTGCAACTCGTCAGCTTCGGCCTTCTGGCGCTCGAACTGGTCGTAACCGCCGCGATAGAAGGTCAGCTTCTTCTGGTCCAGATGCACGATGGCGTTGACGGCATTGTTCAACAGGTCGCGGTCATGGCTGATGATGATGACCGTGTAGGGATAGCGGCGGATGTAATCTTCCAGCCACAGCGTGCCTTCAAGGTCGAGATAGTTGGTAGGCTCATCGAGCAGCAGAAGGTCTGGCTCGGCAAACAGAACGGAAGCCAGCGCCACGCGCATGCGCCAGCCGCCGGAAAAGGAAGATGCGGGGCGAAGCTGGGCTTCCTGATCAAAACCGAGACCGGCCAGAATGCTGGATGCGCGGGCTTCGGCGGAGTGCGCATCGATATCGACAAGGCGCATCTGGATATCTGCAATGCGGCCCGGATCTGTTGCGGTTTCCGCTTCCAGCATCAGTGCAGCACGCTCCTTGTCGGCAGCCAGCACGATGTCGATCAGGCTTTCTTCCGTCGCAGGGGCTTCCTGAGCCACCTGGCCGAGGCGCGCATTCTTGGGAATGAAGACAGAGCCTGTCTCTGCCCCCAGATCGCCGGTAATGACGCGAAACAGCGTCGATTTACCCGCACCATTGCGGCCAACGAGGCCAGCCTTGGTGCCAGTGGGCAGCGAAACGCTGGCGTGGTCGAGGAGCAAGCGCCCGGCAATACGGGCGGAAACGTCTGAAATGGTAATCATGCCGCCGTTTTGGCCGAACTCAACTCCGAACGCAAGAGCGCGAAAGCCACAGTATCAACCGCTTTTATCCGCCGATCTGTAGCAGGTAACTGTTGCGGGAGCGTTGGGCTACTTCACGGCCGTAGGGAACAACGCAGTTTCGAGCTCCGCTGCGGGCTGCCAGAAGTGCCAGCTCGGCATTTCCGTACAGTTCCGCCGCGCTGATCGTGCCTTCCGAAGCGGCCACCCCGATGGACACTGTGAGGCGTTCGCCATCGCCTTCCCTGGTGGCGAAACGAAGATTTTCCACAGTGTGGCGCAGGCGTTCGGCGATGCTGAGAGCCGTGTTTTGTGACACGCCAGAAAACAGGAAGGCAAACTCATTGCCTTCGATCCGCGCTGCGAAATCGTCTTTCTTGATCGATTTGCGAAACAGGGCGGCCAGTCGCCGCAAGGCCTTGTTACCAGCAACGGTGCCGTATTTCTCATTGATGTCCCTGAAGTGGTCGATATTCACGAGCGCAAGGCAGACGGATGTGTTGGTCTCGGCCTGGAAAATGTCTGCGAGCTTGCCCAGAAAGGCTGGGCGGTTCGGCAATGCTGTCAGGGCGTCTTTGAGTGATGCTGCCCTAAGCTGCGTGCTGCGCTCTTCCTGATCAATGATTTTTTCCAGACCCTGTCGCACGAAATTATGCAGACTTGCCTGCTCGTGATGAACGTCGAGAAGCAGCTCGGCCAGATATTCCGGCGTGACATGCTCCCGCGGTCGGTCGGTTAGATTTGTCAAAAGCGCATCGGAGCGCTCCAGAGCGGCCGTGAGCCTCGCCGCGATCTGGGCGATCATGATCGCCGCTTCCGATGCCGCCTCCGACGCCGCAAGGCGCGAAAAGCTGGGCAGATTGTGTTTCTGGCCGATCATGTCGATGTCATGCTGCTGTGGCGCATTGCCCAGCGCCAGCACATCCTGGCCCATGGCTGCATTGTGCCCGCTCAGCACCTCAAAGAATAGTTCGTAATTACGCGGCAGCGGCGCAAGGTTCATTTTCGAGATGAACTGCGTCACCTTCGTCACAACAAGGCTGCCTTTGGATGTGTCCCTGATCGTGCTGACGGTTTGTGAAGCCATGCCCCCGCATCTCCATGAATATGAACTGCCGATTGGCGCGGCACGTTGCTTGTTCAGCATTCTATTGTTCGCGACGCTTTAAAATACCATAAATGGCAGGCATCATTGTTCATGAATGCATATTTTCGCGCGTGATGGGTTCCATGACATCTAGTCATTTGATCATGATCCCCTTCAGTGATTTGATGGCGACGAAACCTCATGAGAAGGACCTGCGATGACTTCCAGAACCCTGTACTCGCTCTGCGGCAGTGACGATGCCCGCCCGTTTTCTCCCCATTGCTGGAAAGCTGTCATGTCTCTGGCCCATAAGGGGCTGGATTTCGAGGAAAGGCCATTGGCCTTCACCGCGATACCGGGCGTGGAGAACGGCTTTTCCAAAACGGTCCCCATTCTTCGCGATGGCGACGAACTGGTGAAAGATAGCTTCGAGATCGCGGTCTATCTGGATGAGGCATACCCCAACGCGCCATCGCTGTTTAACGGCGAGGGCGGCAAGGCCCTGTCACGTTTCGTCGAAAGCTGGTCGCAAACGCAATTGCACCCGGCCATCGTCAAGATTGCCGTTCTCGATATTCACGACATGCTGGATGAGGCGGACCGCGCATATTTCCGTGAAACCCGCACCAAAGCGCTGGGAAAAACTCTGGAAGAGGTGATCTCGGATCGCGACGCCGAGATCGCGGTCTTCCCGGAGAAGCTGGCGCCCATTCGTCGGATGCTGGCATCGCAACCATTCCTGGGTGGAGATACCGCGCTGTTTGCCGATTATATTGTTTTCGGCGCACTCCAATGGGCGCGTGTCACATCGGGCGTGGATCTGTTCGGAAAGAACGATGCAGTCCGCGACTGGTTCGAACGTTGCCTTGATCTGCACGGCGCGCGCGGAAGAAGTGTGACAGCGGCGTGAAATGTGATGGAGACGTGGGCAAATCCCGCCATACCCCTTGTTTTCGGCCCATTGGGCGGGTAAACACCGGCCACTTTCTCCAAGAATAAGGAATAGAGATATGGCGATTGAACGCACTTTTTCGATGATCAAGCCGGACGCAACCAAGCGTAACCTGACTGGTGCCATCACCAAGGTATTCGAAGACAACGGTCTGCGCATCATCGCGTCCAAGCGCGTCTGGATGAGCAAGCGCGAAGCAGAAGGCTTCTACGCTGTTCACAAAGAGCGTCCTTTCTTCGGTGAACTGGTTGAAGGCATGACATCCGGCCCAACCATCGTTCAGGTTCTGGAAGGCGAAAACGCAATCCTCAAGAACCGCGAAATCATGGGCGCGACCAACCCAGCAAACGCTGACGAAGGCACGATCCGCAAGCAGTTCGCTCTGTCCATCGGTGAAAACTCCGTGCACGGTTCTGACGCTCCTGAAACAGCAGCTCAGGAAATCGCTTACTGGTTCGCAGAAACCGAAATCGTCGGCTGAATCAATCTGCCAGGTATCGGAATCAGTCTCTAAGGCGATTGTCTTAAGCGATTGAACTGAAACGAAAAAGCCCGCGCGTTTACGATCTTTGAAGGGATCGAAATGTGCGGGCTTTTTGTTTGTTAAAAACTATGTAGGGTTGAAAGCAATTGGATTTTGGTCAGTAGACAGGGGGATCGATATTGACTTTGGACCAGACAACTCTTCGCTTTTACGCGCAGGAATCCGAGGCCTACACCTCAAGAGGTCAGCCACACAGCCCGCATATCGAGGCTTTCCTTAAACGCCTGCCACCCAAGGCCGCTATTATCGAACTGGGGTGCGGGGCGGGGCAAGACAGCGAATTTATGCTCGCCCAAGGATTTAACGTTCGCCCGACAGACGGCACGCCAGAAATGGCAAAAGCAGCATCACAGCGCCTGAATATTCCAGTCGATACTATGTTGTTCAGCGATCTGGATGAAACGGCGGCCTATGATGGTGTATGGGCCAATGCGTCTCTTTTGCATGTGCCCAAGGCGGAGTTACCCAGCATATTGAGCTTGATCCATAGGGCGATGAAACCGGGCGGAGTGTTTTATGCCAGTTTCAAGGCTGGGCAATCCGAAGGCCGAGACCAGCTTGATCGGTACTACAATTATCCATCGCAAGAGTGGTTGGCCAATGTCTATGGCGCCCTTGAGTGGCGTGAGATCGATATCAAAGCCGAAGCCGGCAGCGGGTATGATAAGATGCCGACGGACTGGCTACATGTTACCGCTATCAGATATTAGCATCTTAGAGGCGCCAGACTACTGGCGCCATTTATCCTTCGCAGCGTCATCGGTATCCTTGGCCGATACCCAGTCGCCTGCGGTGCCGTCTTTGCCATGCTCCTTCTTCCAGAAGGGGGCGGCAGTCTTCAGATAGTCCATCACGAAGTTCGCGCCATCGAAGGCGGCCTGCCGATGGCGGGAGGCGGCGATGACGAGGACGATGTTTTCGCCTGTCTCTATGCGACCATAACGATGGATTGCTGTGAGGCCCAGAAGTTCGAAGCGCTCGATGGCAAGCTTGGCGATGCGCAGCATTTCGGCTTCCGCCATGCCGGGATAATGCTCAAGCTCAAGGGCTGATAGCGTGCCGCCATCATCGCGGCAAAGTCCGGTGAAGGTCACGACGGCGCCGATGTTTCTGTCGCCCTGCGTTAACAGCCGAGCTTCAGCGGACGCATCGAAATCCTGTTGCTGCACACGAATGGTCGGCTCGACCGTCATAACTAGCCACCCGTCATCGGTGGGAAGATACCGATTTCGCGCGCGCCTGCTAAGCTCTCATCATGCTCGATGTGTTCCTGATTGACCGCGACGCGGATCACATCAGGAAATTCGAAGGCGGCTTCGTACTCGTCGCCCAGCGTCATCAGATGCTGGATCAGGTCGCCCGCCGTCTTCACGCTGGCAGGAAGATCGAGATCCTCCTCGGATTTGCCGATTCTCTCGCGTACCCAGGCAAAATAGACAATGTGAACCATTAATCTGCGTCCACGATGTGCTTGATGCCAGCCCTGAAATAATCATAGCCGGTGTAGATGGTCAGCGCGGCTGCGACCCAAAGCAGGGTAATGCCGATTTCGGTCGTGTAGGGCAGAACCTTGTCGCCTGCCGGGCCCGCAAGGAGGAATGCGATTGAGACCATCTGGATCGTCGTCTTCCACTTTGCGATCTGCGTGACAGGCACGGAAACCTTCAGCGCCGCCAGATATTCGCGCAGGCCAGAGACTAGAATTTCGCGGCACAATATCGTGATAGCAGCCCAGAGCGACCAGCCAGCAATTGTTCCATCCGCCGCCAGCAAGAGCAGTACGGATGCAATCAGCAGTTTATCTGCGATCGGGTCCAGCATGCGGCCTATATTCGATGTCTGGTTCCAGATACGCGCCAGATAACCATCCAGAAAGTCGGTGAGCGAGGCAATGATGAAAAGCCACAACGCCGTCCATCGAGCAAAATCCGAACTTTCAAGCTTCCCCTCTATGAAGAAACACAGAACGATAACCGGAACCGCCAGAATGCGGCCATAGGTCAGGAGATTGGGGATGTTGTATGCGCGCGAAGCCATGGGGGGAACCTGTCATTCGAGATACAGCGTTGATGCAGCCCTAAGCAGCAAGCGTCAACACCCTATTATGTTTTTTTGCGGGTACCGCTCAAAACCATGCACTTAGTCTCGACCACTCTCGTGGAAGTGATTGTAAACCTGTCGCGCTACCGTTTCAGAAATACCGCCAACCGCCATCAGATCGCTCAGTGCCGCCCGCGATACCGCCTTTGCAGTGCCGAAATGCTGCAAAAGGGCGCGTTTTCGACCGGGGCCGATGCCGCCGATTTCATCCAGCGGGTTCTTGACCAGCTCTTTCTTGCGGCGAGCGCGGTGAGAGCCAATGGCGAAACGGTGCGCCTCATCACGCATGCGCTGAACGAAATACAGCACGGGATCACGCGGCGGGAGCGAAAAATCACTGCGCGTATCGGTGAAGAACCGTTCCCGGCCCGCATCACGGTCAACGCCCTTCGCCACGCCTATAGCGGTCACGCAATCGCGGATGCCGAGTTCATCCAGAATGGTGCGCACGGCGGTCATCTGCCCTTGGCCACCATCGATGAGGATAACATCAGGCCATGCGGGGAAGGGCGCGTCAGCGGCGTCTTCCGGCGCTGTGACCTGGGTGCGGTCCGGTCTGCCTTCTTCCTTCAGCAACCGCGAAAAGCGGCGCGTCATCACTTCGCGCATCATGCCGAAGTCGTCGCCGGGGGTTATGTCGGTCGATTTGATGTTGAATTTTCGATAGTGGCTTTTGGTGAAGCCATCCGGCCCCGCAACCACCATGCCGCCCACGGCATTGGTGCCCATCATGTGCGAGTTATCGTAAATTTCGATGCGGCGCGGCACATAGGGCAGGGCGAAGGTTTCAGCGAAGCCTTTCAACAACCGCGCCTGCGATGATGTCTCGGCAAGCTTGCGCCCGTGTGCTTCGCGCGCGTTTCCAAGCACGTGATCGACCACATCTTTCTTCTCTCCACGCTGCGGCACGGAGATGGTGACCTTGTGGTTGGCTTTTTCCGCAAGGGCGGCAGAGAGCAACTCTTGCTCCTCCACGGCTTCCGAAAGCAGGATCTGCCTCGGCACGGGCTTGTCATCGTAAAACTGCGCCAGAAACGCGCTCAGAATTTCAGCGCCGGGAAGCGAGGGGTCTGCCTTTGGAAAATAGGCGCGGTTGCCCCAGTTCTGGCCGGTGCGGAAAAAGAACACCTGAATGCAGGACACGCCACCCTCGTGGTGAATGCCGAAAACGTCTGCCTCATCGATGCCCGCCGGATTGATGCCCTGATGGCTCTGCACATGCGACAGCGCCGCAAGCCGGTCGCGGTAGACGGCTGCGCGCTCGAAATCGAGATCGTCAGAGGCCTCATTCATTTGGGATGCGATGGTTGCCTTCACGCTCTGGCTCTTACCTGAAAGGAAGTCTTTCGCCTCCTTCACCAGTTCAGCATAGCCTTCGTCACTGATTTCATGGGTGCAGGGGGCGGAACAGCGCTTGATCTGATGCAGAAGACAGGGACGCGTCCGGCTCTCAAAAACGCTGTCCGTGCAGGTGCGAATGAGAAAGGCGCGCTGCAGGGAATTGATGGTTCTGCCGACTGCACCCGCTGATGCGAAAGGCCCGAAATAATCACCCTTGCGGGCTCGAGCGCCCCGATGTTTGAAAATGGCCGGCGCGCGGTTATCGGCTGTAATGAGAATATAGGGAAAGGATTTGTCGTCGCGCAGCAAAACATTGTAGCGCGGCCGCAATCGCTTGATCAGGTTGGCTTCCAGCAACAGCGCTTCGATTTCCGTGCGCGTCGTCACGAATTCCATATGCGTGGTCAGCCGCACCATCTGGCCGATACGGTTGGAGTGAAAGCGACCCTGCGCATAGTTGCTGACGCGCTTCTTCAACGAGCGCGCCTTGCCGACATAGAGAACATCGCCCGCATCGTTGAACATGCGGTAGACGCCGGGATTGTTGGGCAGGTGTTTGACGAATTCGCCGATGAGATCCATGCCCTTGAGGCCGGACTCGTTTTTCCATCCCGCATTCCAGTCCATGGATGCAGGAGCGTATTCCGACACCACTTCATTGGTGGCGGAGGCTACGTCATCTTCATCATCGTCATTATCATCGAAGAGAACGCCGCCATCGGGCAGCTTCTTTCCGTTCATTCAGGTATCTCCGCCACGTCAGGGGTTTCCCAGCCAAGGTGCTGGCCCCCGTCGAGCGCGATCATCTGGCCGGTGATCGACGGGGAGTCATATAGAAAGCGAATGGTGCGACCGAACTCATCCGGCTGCGGCCCACGCTTTAATATAAGGGCGTCGATCTGCGCCTGAAAGTCCTCAGGCTCCTGTCTTTCACTTTTAAACGATGGGCCGGGCCCGATGGCGTTGACCCGCACGCGTGGCGCGAAGCTCTGCGCCATGGTTTTCGTGGCGGTCCACATGGCGGATTTCGAGAGCGTGTAGGAATAGAAGCGCGGTGTGAGCGCCAGAACCCGCTGGTCTATGATGTTGACGATCAGGCCCGACATGTCGTCAGGCAATTGCCGAACAAGCGCGGCTCCGAGGATCGATGGTGCCCGAACGTGGACGGCGAAATGGGAATCGAAAGCGGCGCTGTCGAATTCATCTGCGGAATCGTGCTGAAAAACCGAGGCGTTGTTGACCAGAATTCCGATAGGTCCAAGCGCTGATCGCGCCGAGTTCATCAATGTTTCTGTCGAGGCGGAATCTTCAAGGTCTGCCTGCACAACAGCAGCCCGACCACCATTTTGCCTTATTGTGTTAGCGAAGGCCTCGGCTTCATCCAGTGAGGAGCGGGCATGGATGCCCACCGCGAACCCCTGTGAAGCAAGATACTCTGCTATTGCGCGCCCCATGCGGCGTGCGGCACCGGTAATAAGGACCGTCTTTGGTATAGTCTCGTTCAAAGCTGATTCACGCCCTGCTGCTGTGTGTTCTACATGCGAATATAAGTCGAAACATCGAGTTTTGAACAGCGAATGCGCTGATTATACAGATTTATGCCTTCACGTTACGTCCGAAGTAATTTGATTTAAATACATGTAAAATGGGGATTTTTGAAGTTAACCACTCGTTATCCTTAATAGATTTTTGTGTCATTTTAGCAACGTCCCATTTCCGTCACGCCGGTGCCCCAATCAATTCACATTTTGGCTGTGTGATCTCCTCATTCACCCATCATTTTGATCATCAGTCGGGCAAGGGAACAAACTGTTTTACACCGCGTTTTGGGAATATGTGTTTGAGCACCCCGCGGGTATAGAAGGAGAATAGCATGCGTACTATCGTTGCAACACTACTGGCCACCACTATGGCAGCTGCGGCGTTTTCGGCAGCGAAGGCAGCCGACGCGGTGAACGAAGTGCCGCAGGCACCTGTTGCCTACGAGCAGCCAGCTCCGATCAGCAACTGGTCTGGCGCGTACCTCGGTGCGACCGGCAATTACGACTGGGGTCGTTTCACAGGTAACGGCGGCGATCGTGATGCCGACGGCTTCGGTGGCGGTCTCTATGGCGGTTACAACATGCAGAGCGGCCAGATCGTTTACGGTGCTGAAGCAGACGTAAACCTTGGCGACGAGAAGGGTTCTGCTGGCACGGGCGGTGCAGGCGAAGCACTTCGTGGCAAGCAGGGCGTTAACGGCTCGCTGCGCGCTCGCGTTGGTTATGACATGAACCCGTTCCTGCTCTACGGTACAGGTGGTTTGGCAATTTCTGACAACAAGGTCAGCAATTCCACATCCAGCGACAACGCAACAGCGCTCGGCTACACAGTCGGTGCCGGTGTTGAAGCCATGGTTACCAACAACATCACGGCTCGCGTTGAATACCGCTACAGCGATTACCAGGACAAGGACTTCTCGCTGGATACCGGTAGCGTATCTCGCGGCTTCGACGATCACAGCGTTAAGGCTGGTATCGGCGTAAAGTTCTAATCCCATCCGGGATTGATGTTGAAAGCCGGGGTTCGCCCCGGCTTTTTTCGTTTATGGGCTTCAGGCCGGAGCTTTCATTTCGGCATAGGCGGTGAAGCGTTTTCCGAACTTTTCTGGCCAGTCGGCCAATGTCTTGCGACCGCTCGTCCACTCGCCAGCAAAGCGCAGATCCAGATATCCGATTGTTGCTGCCAGCGCGAAATGGCCGCCATGCAGCTTCTTTCCTGTCTTGGGCAGGTTTGCATTCAGGTAATCGAGACCTCTGACAACCTTCGACCACTGCTTGTCGATCCAAGGCTGGTGTACGAGGTTTTCCGGGCGTGAGCGCCGCTCGTAAACGATCGCAATCAGGCAATCCATGATGCCGTCGCACAAAGCTTCCAGCACTTCCGCGTCCGTGCGCTTGTCATGCTTCTTCGGATAAAGTTTTCCGCCAGAGACCCGATCCAGATAATGCATGATGGCAACGCTGTCATAGATCGATCCGCCATCGTCCAGCAGCAGAACGGGTATTTTGCCCAGCGGATTGTTGTCCAGCAATGTGGATGGTTCTGCGCTTGTGTCGACTTTGATGTCGGTGATGCCGATATCGAGATAGCGTGACGCCATGCGGACTTTGGCAGAGTAGGGGGATGCCGGCGAATAGAGGAGTTCCATGTTTGGTCTACCTTTAAGGTTTTAGCGGATGGGGATGATTGCGGTGGTGTTTGATCGGCAGCCCCTGCGGTCTACCTCCGGGCAGGTGCGAAAGCTGAGATCCTTGTTCATGCAGATGCGAACTTCTTCGAGTAGCGGTCCTTCGCAGCTTATGGCGACACCCTGTTTCACCATGCCAGGATTGGCCCCAATGAAGGCGGTTTCCACAGCATCTGCGGAAAGTGTCTTGCTGCTGTTGCCCGATGACAGGTCTTGCGGCACGGTCACGCGCTGATGCGCGGCGCGAATAGTGTCGAAATAATCTTTCTGCGAAAGGCCGCTGCATGATCCATGCTTGCGCCATTGGTGGCCGATGAGGCCCATGGATGGCATGATGTCGAACATGCCGCGCCCTAGCTCTTGCGGCACGCGCTCTTTCTTGTCCTCGCCGCAAAATTCGGGATAGCCGGTTTCGTTCTGAGGCCACAGACCGTGCACCACGAAGCCATATTTGCGATCGCTTCCGCATTGCTGCCTGCTGTTCTTGCCCGCATCACTGGCGCAAAAGGCCGGGGACCACGACAAGGACAGGACATAGAAATCGAATCCCGAACCAACGGGCGGCTGCAAAGTCTGGCGCGGGGATGCTGCGGTGGCTGCGGTCGTTGTAGGTTCGCGCGCAGTTTCCGTTCCGTGCGGATAGAATATAGACCACCCCGCTGCTGCCAGAGCAAGGACACCCATGGCAATGATGCCGGCATATTGTTTTATCGGGTTCACTTGATGCCCCAGAGCCGTGATGACGAAGACTTGATCGCTATCGGCTTTTATACCATCCCAACCCTGTGGCAAACAGGCGACCGAAAAATCAACCATCCATGATAGTGATGGTTGAAACGGGGCTTGCATAAAGAATAAGCTCAGCGAATCCGGCAAAAGGCCAAACTGTCGGGTGGGGAGGGAATCCAGGCATGTCCGTATGAAATTGAAAAAATACATCTGGCCCATGGTGGGCGTGGCGACGATCGGGTTCTCCGTATGGCTGCTCTATAAGGAGTTGCGCCATCTCTCGCTTGATGATGTCTGGGGCAGTCTGGCTGCTATCGATCCCCATCACTGGCTGATGTCGGGCTTGTGCACGCTGGTGGCTTATTCGGCGCTGGCGGGATATGACCGGATTGCGCTTCAGCATCTCAAACGCAAAGTCGGCTGGATTTTCATAACGCTGACATCGTTCACCACCTATGCGCTATCGCACAATGTCGGCGCGTCGGTGTTTTCAGGCGCTGTCGTGCGCTACCGGGCCTATACCTCAAAAGGGCTGAGCGTCTCGGAAATCGGCGTCCTCGTCGCCCTGTGTTCCTTCACCTTTGCCATCGGCACCATCATGCTGATGGGCTTTATTCTGGTGTATGAACCTGAAATCACAGAACGTTTTGTCGGCGTGCTTCCGGTCGAGGCATCGGCCACGACGGGCGTTCTTCTGCTGGGTATTGCGGGGCTTTACCTGCTCGGCAGCCTCTTGAAGCTACGTCCGCTGAAGATCGGGTCATTCACGCTGTTTTATCCGGCCCCGCACCTGGTCATACAGCAACTCGTCATTGGCCCCATCGAACTTCTTGGCGCCGCAGGCATCATCTATTTCGCCCTGCCGGACGCGGGAAATCCCGGCTTCATGGTGGTTCTGGGTATTTTCCTGATATCGTTTTCCGCAGCGCTGATTTCCCATGCGCCGGGTGGCCTCGGCGTGCTGGAGCTCGTTTTCGTCACCGGTCTGCCGGATATGGACCCGGCAGATGTGATTGCGGCGCTGCTTGTATTTCGCCTGTTCTACCTCATCATTCCCTTCGTGATCGGCCTGTTCATCATCCTCTTTTTCGAGAGGTCACAACTGGCAGCGGCAGAGCGGGAAGAGCGAGAGACAGAGCTGAGATAACTATTCGCCGCGCAGCCAGAATGCGCGGTGCGAGGCATAACGATCCTGCGCCATGGTTGCCCTCAGCACTGGCAGCATGGTGTGCAGCTCTTCCTTCAAAGTGAAGGGAGGATTGACGATGATAAGGCCGGAGCCACTCAACCCTTCCACACGGTCGCTGCGCACCGAAAGCTCGGCGCACAGCATTTTGGGGATATCATAGGACTGAAGCTGTTCGTGGAAATCCTTGATCGGCGCGCTCTTTTTCAGCGGATACCACAGGCAATAGGTGCCGGTTGAAAACCGGCGATAAGCCTTGTGAAAGCCTTCCGCCAACCGCTCATATTCATTCTCTTTTTCGAATGGCGGATCGACCAGCACAAGCCCGCGTTTTTCCTTCGGCGGCAGATGCGCGCCCAGCGACAGCCAGCCATCAAGTTCCGTTACACGCGATTGGTAATCGCCTTCGAACAGCCGCGACAAGGCGCGAAAATCTTCGGGATGCAGTTCCATGGCAGACAAGCGGTCCTGCGGGCGAAACAGCATGCGCGCAAGCTTTGGCGAGCCGGGATAGAACTGAAGCCCGCCTTCAGGATTGAGCTCTCTCACGGCTGTGAGATATGGCTCCAACAGCTCCGCCACCGCTGGCGGCAGGTCTGCTTCCAGCAATTTGCCGATGCCTGTTTGCCATTCGCCGGTCTTTTGTGCCTCAACCGAAGACAGGTCGTAAAGGCCAATGCCCGCATGAGTATCCAGCACGCGAAATGCTTTGTCCTTGTTCTGCAAATAGCGAACGAGCCGCGCCATGACCGCATGTTTGAGAACATCGGCGAAATTGCCTGCGTGGTATATGTGCCGATAGTTCATGCGCGCCGATGCCTTTTATGAATAATCTTGATGGTCGTCACTTGGGCCTTTTGGCCGCATTGCCTTTGCAATATACAAAAGTCATGAATGATGCGACCCCGATTTCCACGAAAGCCGTGACTGGTGCTGTCAGCATCGGCCATACCGTCTGTCCCCATGACTGCCCGAGCGCCTGCGCGCTGGAGGTGGATATCAACGCCGATGGCCGGATTGGCCGCGTGCGCGGTGCCAATGCCAACACTTACACCGCTGGCGTTATCTGCGCCAAGGTGGCGCGGTATTCGGAGCGGATCTACCATCCGGGCCGGTTGTTGACGCCTAAGCGCCGCAAGGGTGCTAAGGGCGCGGGCGATTGGCAAGAAATCGGCTGGGATGCGGCGCTGGACGAAATTGCCGAGGCATTCGTCAAGGCGGAAGCCAAGCACGGGGCAGAGGCCATCTGGCCCTATTTCTATGCCGGTACCATGGGGCAGGTGCAGCGTGACAGCATAGAGCGCCTGCGTCACGCCAAGAAATATTCCGGTTTCTTCGGCTCCATCTGCACCAACATGGCGTGGACGGGCTACGTGATGGGCACGGGTGCGCTGCGCGGGCCAGACCCGCGTGAGATGGCCAAAGCCGATGTCGTTGTCATCTGGGGCACCAATGCGGTGGCGACGCAGGTCAATGTCATGACCCACGCTATCAAGGCCCGCAAGGACCGCGGCGCAAAGATCGTGGTAGTCGATATCTACGATAACCCGACGATGAAGCAGGCCGATCTGAAGCTGATCGTGCGGCCAGGCACGGACGCCGCCCTTGCCTGCGCCGTCATGCACATCGCCTTTCGTGATGGTTATGCGGACCACGTTTATATGGCGAAATTTGCCGATGATCCTGCCGGTCTAGAGGCGCATCTTGTTTCGAAGACACCGCAATGGGCAGCGGAGATCACCGGTCTCACTGTCGAAGAAATCGAAACCTTCGGACAGCTTGTCGGAACCAATAAGAAGAGCTTTTTCCGCCTTGGATATGGCTTTGCCCGGCAGCGCAACGGCGTGGTTGCCATGCATGCGGCGCTTTCCATCTCCACCGTTCTCGGCTCTTGGCAATATGAGGGCGGCGGCGCGTTTCACAACAATGGCGATATTTTCCGGCTGGATAAGTCGGAACTGATGGGCACGGCCTATGCCGATCCCAATGTGCGCCAGCTGGATCAGTCACAGATCGGCCGCGTGCTGACTGGCGACGCCGAGGCGTTGCGTCATGGCGGACCGGTGACGGCGCTGCTGATCCAGAACACCAATCCCGTCAATGTCTGCCCGGAGCAGCGGCTTGTACGCCAGGGTTTCCTGCGTGACGACCTGTTCGTTGCGGTGCATGAGCAGTTCATGACCGAGACGGCTGAGGTGGCCGATATCGTGCTGCCTGCCACCATGTTCCTCGAGCATGACGATATCTATCGCGCCGGCGGCCAGAACCACATTTTGCTCGGGCCCAAGCTGGTGGAGCCGCCGGATACGGTGCGCAGCAACCTGTTCGTCATCGAAGAACTGGCCAAGCGTTTGGGTGTTGCCGATATACCGGGCTTCGGCATGAGCGAGCGCCAACATATCGACCGCATTCTGGAACCGGGCGGTTGGGGCGATTTCGATAGCCTTGCCGAAGAAAAATGGATCGATGCCCAGCCTGCCTTTGAGGTTGCCCATTATCTGGAAGGCTTCGGATATGCCGATGGCAAATTCCGGTTCAGCCCGGATTGGCAGAGCGGTCCATCGCCCAACAAGCCGCCGCACAATGTGCCGGTCATGGGCCCGGTAGGGGAGCTTCCGAAATTTCCCGATCAGGTGGATATCATTGAAGTGGTCGACACCGAACACCCGTTCCGGCTTGCGACATCACCCGCCCGCAACTTCCTGAACTCGACTTTTGCGGAGACGAAGACGTCGGTGCAGAAAGAGGGTCGCCCAGAAGTGATGATCTGTCCCATCGATGCCATCAGGCTCGGTGTGGCAGATGGTGATGTCGTGCAGATTGGCAATGGGCGTGGCCAGGTCCGCATTCATGCGCGGATTGTCGATGGCGCTAAGGCAGGCGTGCTGATTGCCGAGGGCCTGTGGCCCAACAAGGCGCATCTGGACGGCGAAGGTATCAATGTGCTGACAGGCGCAGACGCAGCGGCACCTTATGGTGGCGCGGCCTTCCACGACAACAAGGTTTGGTTAAAGACATTTTCGCAGGAATAAGACATGCACAAATTTGATAATGTGACGATTGAAATTCTCAAAGACGAAACACTTTCAAAGAACTGGTACCACCTTCGCAACATCACCTACAATTACACCAACTCGAAGGGTGAAACGAAGACGCTGAAGCGCGAGGCCTATGACCGCGGCAACGGCGCGACTATTCTGCTCTACGATCCGAAGATTGACAGCGTCATCCTGGTTCGTCAGTTCAGGGTGCCGACCTATGTCAACGGCTACCATGGCTGGCTGCTGGAAACGCCTGCTGGCCTTCTGGATGGCGATAATCCGGCAGACGCCATCGCGCGCGAAGTGATGGAAGAAACCGGCTACAAGCTGCGCGACACGCGTTTCCTGTTCAAATCCTTCATGTCGCCCGGCTCAGTCACCGAAATCCTGCATTTCTTCGCGGCGATCGTTGACGCATCCGACCGCATCGAAGAGGGCGGCGGTGCCGACCATGAGGATGAGGACATCGAAGTCGTCGTGGTTCCGCTGGATGACGCTATGAAAATGATCGAAAACGGCGATATCTGCGATGGCAAGACCATCATGCTGCTGCAATGGGCTGCTCTCAACCGGGCATCACTGACGTCATAAATCTCACGGAGTTTGATGTGGACGAAAGAACGACGGCAACGCGTGATGAAGACAGGGTAAAGCTCGTCTCGAAAGAGACGGTCTGGAAGCGTTTCGTACACCTCCAGACTTTGATCTTCGATCAGAAAATGCCGGATGGTCGTGTCATCCGCATCGACCGCGAAGTGCACGACCACGGGAGCGCCACCGCTATCCTGCTTTTCGATCCGCAAAAAGACGCCATCGTCCTCGTCCGGCAATTTCGCCCGGGGGCCTTCGTGAATGGTGACCCCAGCTTCATGCTGGAGGTTCCCGCAGGCCTTATCGACGACGACCAACCCGATGAGGCCATCCGCCGTGAGGCGATGGAAGAAACCGGCTATGCCGTTAAAGAGGTGCAATATCTCTTCGAAACCTATGCCAGCCCCGGCACGCTGACGGAAAAAGTCGCACTATTTTACGCGCGCATCGATCTCGATGAGAAAGCAGGGGTTGGCGGCGGTCTCGATACGGAAGGGGAGGACATCGAGGTTCTCACCATTCCTCTGGACGATGCGTTCGGGATGATCACGACAGGCGGCATCACTGACGCCAAGACGATCATTCTGCTGCAATGGGCGATGCTGAACCGGCAGCAATTATGAACTAAAAAAAGCTCGGCGGCAGACGGCCGGGTGAGCGATCAGGCCGAGAGCAGCTGCTGTGTGGCTGCGCAGGCGTCGTTGCTGCGAACAGCCTTGCCATCTTCCATCCGAACCTTGCCTTCGGCCAGAAGCCTGAGCGTCAGCGGATAGAGCTGATGCTCGATGGTCAGAACGCGTGCGGCAAGCGTCTCGGCGGTGTCATCCACCAGCACCGGTACGGCGGCCTGGCCGATGACCGGGCCTTCATCTATGCCTTCGGTCACGAAATGAACCGTGCAGCCGGTGATCTTCATGCCGCTTTCAATGGCGCGTTCATGGGTGTGAAGGCCTGGGAAAAGTGGCAGGATAGATGGATGGATGTTGATGATGCGGCCAGCATAGGGCGCGATGAAGTCGCCTGAGATCAGCCGCATGTAGCCCGCAAGACAGATGATATCAGGATCGATTTCACCGAGCGCGGCCAATATGGCTTGCTCATGTTCGGTCTTGGTCGAGTAAATTTTGCGCTCGAAGACGAGTGTGGGAATGCCGAGGGATTGCGCCTTGGCCAGCCCGCCCGCCGTCGCCTTGTCGGAAATGACGCATGCGATTTCCGCCGGAAAATCCGGCGCCTGGCAGGCTTGCGCCAGCGCCATCATGTTGGAGCCGCTGCCGGAAATGAAAACGACGACGCGCTTGCGGGCAGGGGCAATGCTTATAGGCCCGGCTCTCATAGGCTAAGAGTGCCCTTGTAGATCGTGCCATGTGCCGCATCTTCGCGCGCGACCATGCGGCCCAGCGGAAACACGGTTTCGCCTTCTGCTGTCAGCGCGTCCGTTACCGTCTGTGCGTTTTCAGCGGAAACCACAACAATCATGCCGACGCCGCAGTTGAAGGTGCGCAGCATTTCATTCTGCGCCACGCCACCTGTCTTGGCGAGCCATGAGAAGACGGCGGGAACCTTGATGGCAGCCAGATCGATTTCAGCCGCCAGATGCTTTGGCAGAACACGCGGAATATTCTCGGGGAAACCACCGCCGGTAATGTGGGCCAGCGCCTTCAGGGCACCGGTTTCGCGGATGGCCTTGAGCAGCGGTTTGACGTAGATGCGTGTCGGCGTGAGCAGGGCTTCGCCCAGCTTCTGACCTTCAGCGAAGGGAGCGGCTGCATCCCAGCCAAGGCCGGAAAGAGTGACGATCTTGCGCACCAGCGAGAAGCCGTTGGAATGCACGCCGGACGACGCGAGACCCAGAATGACATCGCCTTCGGCAATGTCGCCGGCTGGCAGAAGCTGGCCGCGTTCGGCCGCGCCTACTGCAAAGCCTGCAAGGTCATAGTCGCCATGCGAATACATGCCCGGCATTTCCGCGGTTTCGCCACCAATCAGCGCGCAACCGGATTCCCGGCAGCCAGCGGCAATACCGTTGACGATAGCAGCGCCCTGATCGGGATCGAGCTTGCCGGTGGCGAAGTAGTCGAGGAAGAAGAGCGGTTCAGCACCCTGTACGACCAGATCGTTGACGCACATGGCGACGAGATCAATACCGACCGTGTCGTGATAATCGGCATCGATGGCGATCTTCAGCTTGGTTCCGACGCCATCATTGGCAGCCACGAGGACCGGGTCCTTGAAGCCCGCAGCCTTCAGATCGAACAAGCCGCCGAAGCCGCCAATTTCACCATCGGCGCCGGGGCGACGGGTGGAGCGCACCGCAGGCTTGATCTTCTCGACCATCAGATTTCCGGCGTCGATGTCTACGCCTGCATCGCTGTAGGTAAGACCGTTCTTGCCTTGCTCGCTCATGGCTCTTGTCTCCACTCGTTCCGTTTGGCGTCGCCATTCGCATGAGACGGATGACGATGCAAGTATGAGCATCGCAAAAGGCATGTTTTTCACGCCTTTTGGCTGTTTTAGCCGTATTGTTATGGGAAAGCTCGGCCTTGGCGAAATTGACGAACATGCGACACTTGACCAGTCCAGCCCACGCGTCCTATCTCCTGACCAAGGCGTTATGACCACGGGCGCTTAATAAGGAGCAGGCGATGCAACCACATATCAGAGGCATGAATCTGAGACGTCAGGTTTTTTTCTGGCTCGGTGCGCTCGCTGTTTTCGTGCTGTTCCTGATGGTGTTCAGCTCCATTCTGCTGCCCTTCGTGGCTGGAATGGCGCTCGCTTACTTTCTTGATCCTATTGCAGACTGGCTGGAACGCAGGGGCTTGAGCCGCATGATGGCGAGCATCATGATCCTCGTGTCCTTTGTGCTTGTATTTGCACTATCGCTCATCATCATCATTCCATTGGTGGCCGCGCAGGCATCGGAATTCATCACGCGCATTCCGCAATATATCTCCTCGCTTCAGCAACTGATCGCCGGGGCCGATAGCAATCTTCTGCCGGGCTGGGTCAGCACGCAGATCGATACGGTCAAGGAAAACTTCTCGAAGTTGCTGGCGGAAGGGGCGGGCTTCATCGGCACGCTGCTCACGCAGATATGGAATTCTGGCAAGTCGCTGGTGGATGTCATGTCGCTGCTTGTGGTGACGCCTGTTGTCGCGTTTTACCTGCTGCTGGACTGGGACCGGATGATCGAAAAGGTCGACGGCTGGATTCCGCGTGACCACGTATCAACCGTTCGCCAGATTGCCCGCGACATGGATAAGACGATTGCAGGCTTTATCCGTGGTCAGGGTTCTCTCTGCATCATTCTCGGCGTTTACTATGGTGTCGGTCTGTCGCTTGTCGGTCTGAATTTCGGCCTTCTGATCGGCCTGTTTGCAGGTGCCATCAGCTTCATTCCCTATGTCGGGTCCATGATCGGGCTTGTGCTGGCCGTCGGCGTGGCGCTCGTTCAGTTCTGGCCTGACTATGTTGATGTCATTCTGGTTCTCGCCGTCTTCTTTTCCGGTCAGTTCATCGAAGGCAATATTCTGCAGCCGAAACTGGTGGGCAGCAGCGTTGGTCTGCACCCCGTTTGGCTGATGTTTGCTCTCTTCGCATTTGGCGCGCTGTTCGGCTTCGTCGGCCTGCTTGTGGCGGTTCCTGCCGCAGCAGCGATGGGCGTGCTGGTGCGCTTCGCACTCTCGCGCTATCTCGACAGCGATCTGTACCATGGCCGCGCCGCCAACCTGCCGTGGGATGGTACAGGACAACAGGTAAAAGCGCTCCCTCCAACAAAGATCGATTCTCAGAGCTAGACGATGAGCGATAGAAACAAGCCCGGCGCCATCAAAACAAAGGCCGAACAACTTCCGCTGGCTTTCTCCCACCAGACGGCGACTGGTCGTGACGATCTGCTTGTGGCCGCTCCTCTGGATGCGGCTGTCAGCATCGTGGACAGCTGGCCGCGCTGGCCGTCGCCGGTTGTGGTTCTGGTCGGGCCGCCGGGCTCGGGGAAATCGCATCTCGCCAGCATCTGGAAAAACATCAGTAGTGCCGCCGAAATTCAACCCGTTGCAGGTGCAGAGGCCGCGCGTGTGGCAGAAAAGGCTCCGGTGTTGTTCGAAGATGCCGATCGCAATGGATTTGACGATACGCAGCTTTTTCACGTCATCAACAGCGTGCGGGAAAACGGAACCTCATTGCTGATCACCAGCCGGGAATCTCCTTCGCTATGGCCCGTTACCTTGCCCGATCTTCGCTCGAGGCTGAAGGCGGCAACGGTGGTGGAGATCGGCGAGCCGGATGAGGATCTGCTGGGTCAGATTCTGATGAAACTCTTTGCGGACCGTCAGCTTTATATAGATGACAAACTTGTCAGCTATATCGTTGCGAGGATGGAGCGTTCTCTGGATACGGCGCAGACGATTGTCGAGAGGCTTGATCGTTTGGGACTGGCACGGGGAGCGCGGATCAGCCGGGCAATGGCGGCAGAAGTGCTGACTGAACTGGGTAGCGATGTGGACGATGATTGACTGTCACAGTTCCGTCGTCAAACTGTTATACGGGCTGTAGGCATCGGAAAGCGGTTATCAATCGCCCCGATGCTTCAACAAGACCTAGAGCATTGCAGGCTTAGTCCTGCCATGGCCTCGGGAAACCGGTTTTAAAGGGCGGGGGATATTTTATGGATTCGGCAGTGCAGGACGGTTCGAACGATGGCACGCAGGCAGCAGCAGAGGTCGCGGACCTGTGGGACAGCCCGACGCGCTTTGTAAACCGGGAGTTTTCCTGGCTGCAATTCAACCGCCGCGTCCTTGAAGAAACGCTCAACACGGCTCACCCCCTGCTTGAGCGTCTTCGCTTTCTCTCGATTTCTGCTGCCAACCTTGATGAATTCTTCATGGTGCGCGTCGCTGGCCTGGAAGGTCAGGTTCGCCAGTCCGTGACCGTCAAGACGCCGGATGGAAAGACGCCCGCCGAGCAGCTTGAAAATATTCTGAAAGAGATCGACAATCTCCAGATGGAGCAGCAGGCTTCGCTTGCGGTTCTCCAGCAATATCTGGGCAAGGAAAACATCTATATCGTTCGCCCGGCGGCACTTTCCGAACAGGATCTGGTCTGGCTGGAAAACGAATTCGAAGCATTGATTTTCCCGGTTCTGACGCCCCTGTCGATCGATCCGGCGCATCCTTTCCCATTCATCCCCAATCTGGGATTTTCGATGGGCTTGCAGCTCGATAGCGTCAATGGCCGCGAGCCGATGACGGCTCTCCTGCGTCTGCCGCCCGCACTCGACCGCTTTATCCGTCTGCCGGATGACAAGGGCGCGATCCGCTATATCACGCTGGAAGACGTGGTTGGCCTGTTCATCCACAGGCTCTATCCCGGCTACACGGTGCGTGGCTTCGGCACGTTCCGCATTATCCGTGACAGCGATATCGAGCTTGAGGAAGAGGCGGAAGATCTCGTCCGCTACTTTGAAAGCGCGCTGAAGCGCCGCCGTCGCGGCTCGGTTATCCGCATCGAGACCGACAGTGAAATGCCTCCATCTTTGCGCCAGTTCGTTGTTCACGAACTGGGTGTGCCGGACAATCGCGTCGCGGTTCTGCCGGGCCTCTTGGCGCTGAACACAATCTCGGAAATCGTCAAGGCACCGCGTGATGACCTGAAGTTCGAACCATACAATGCCCGCTTCCCGGAGCGTGTGCGTGAACATGCTGGCGACTGCCTTGCGGCCATTCGCGAAAAGGACATGGTGGTTCACCACCCTTATGAGAGCTTTGACGTTGTCGTGCAGTTCCTGTTGCAGGCGGCACGTGACCCCGACGTTCTCGCCATCAAGCAGACGCTCTACCGCACTTCTAATGATAGCCCGATCGTTCGCGCATTGATCGATGCTGCCGATGCTGGCAAGTCGGTGACCGCGCTGGTGGAATTGAAGGCTCGTTTCGACGAAGAGGCGAATATTCGTTGGGCGCGAGATCTGGAACGCGCCGGTGTTCAGGTCGTTTTCGGCTTCATCGAACTCAAGACCCACTCCAAGATGTCCATGGTCGTGCGCCGTGAAGATGGCAAGCTACGGACCTATTGCCACCTCGGCACCGGTAACTATCACCCGGTCACTGCCAAGGTGTATACAGACCTGTCGTTCTTCACCTGCAATCCGAAGATCGCGCATGATATGGCGAACATCTTCAACTTCATCACCGGTTACGGTGAGCCTGAAGAGGGCATGAAGCTGGCGGTTTCGCCCTATACGATGCGCTCGCGCATTCTCAAGCACATCAATGATGAAGCGGAACACGCCAGAAATGGTGCTCCAGCGGCAATCTGGATGAAGATGAACTCGCTTGTGGATCCTGAAATCATCGACTCGCTCTATCGCGCCAGTGAAGCCGGTGTGGAGATCGATCTGGTCATTCGTGGCATCTGCTGCCTGCGCCCGCAGGTGCCGGGCCTGTCCGACAATATCCGCGTGAAATCCATCGTCGGACGCTTCCTCGAGCATAGCCGCATCTTCTGCTTCGGCAACGGCCATGGCCTGCCTTCCGACAAGGCGCTGGTCTACATCGGATCGGCCGACATGATGCCACGCAACTTGGATCGCCGGGTTGAAACCATGGTGCCGTTGGTCAATCCCACTGTGCACGAGCAGGTTCTTTCGCAGATCATGCTGGGCAATCTCATTGACAACCAGCAGAGCTACGAGATACTGCCGGACGGTACGTCTAGGCGCATCGAGGTGCGCAAAGGCGAGGAACCGTTCAACGCGCAGCACTATTTCATGACCAATCCAAGCCTGTCGGGACGTGGTGAAGCCTTGAAATCCAGTGCGCCCAAACTGATTGCCGGGCTGGTCTCTGCCCGCAAGAAACAGGCTGAATGACACGATCAGAAGCACAGGGGCGCCTTACTGGTCTCGCCCCCGTTTCCGTCATAGACATTGGTTCGAACTCCGTTCGTCTCGTCGTATATGAGGGACTCTCGCGCGCCCCAGCGGTGCTTTTCAATGAAAAAGTCCTGTGCGGCCTAGGTAAAGGCCTCGCATTGACCGGGCGCATGGATGAAGAGGGCGTGACGCGTGCGCTGGCGGCGTTGCGCCGCTTCCGTGCTCTTTCGGAACAGGCCCAGGCGAAACAGCTCTATGTGCTTGCCACCGCCGCCGCCCGTGAAGCATCCAACGGTCCCGATTTCATTCGCGATGCTGAAAGCATTCTCGGCTGCGAGATCGAGGTTCTCTCCGGTGAAAAGGAAGCGCTCTATTCCGCCTATGGCGTAATCAGCGGTTTCCACGATGCTGATGGCATTGCCGGTGATCTGGGTGGCGGTTCGCTGGAATTGATCGATATTAGGGGCAAAAATTGCGGCGATGGTATCACCCTGCCGCTGGGCGGCTTGCGATTGTCGGAACATTCGGGCGGCTCCATCGAGAAGGCTGCGGCCTACACGAAAAAGCAGGTCAAGACGGCAAAGCTGCTTGCAAAAGGCGAGGGGCGCACATTCTACGCGGTCGGCGGCACATGGCGTAACATTGCCAAGCTGCACATGGAAATCACCGGCTACCCTCTGCACATGATGCAGGGCTATGAATTGCCGCTCGCGGATATGCTGAGCTTTTTGGACGAGGTCATTGCCTCCAAGGACAGCAAGGACCCTGCCTGGCAGGCGGTATCAAAAAACCGCCGCACGCTGCTACCCTTTGGTGCTGTCGCCATGCGCGAAGTGCTGGAAGCAATGAAGCCGGCAAAGATCGCGTTTTCCGCTCAGGGCGTCCGTGAAGGCTATCTCTATTCGTTGCTGCCCGAGACTGAGCAGGCGTCGGATCCCCTTCTTGTCGTTGCAGATGAGTTGGCAATCCTTCGCGCCAGATCACCAGAACACGCACGCGAGCTAGCGGATTGGAGCGGGCGGACAGTGCCGATTTTTGGTATCGATGAGACCGAGGACGAGGCGCGGTATCGCCAGGCTGCGTGCCTTCTGGCTGATATCAGCTGGCGCGCCCATCCCGATTATCGCGGATTGCAGGCGCTCAACATCATCGCGCATTCGTCTTTCATCGCCATCACCCATCCCGGTCGCGCCTACATCGCGCTTGCGAATTATTATCGCTTCGAAGGCCTCAACGACAATGGGACGACCGAACACCTGACATCGATTGCGGGTGAGAGAATGCAGGAGCTTGCGAAGCTGCTGGGTGGTCTGCTGCGGGTCATCTACCTGTTTTCCGCATCCATGCCGGGCGTTGTCGATCACCTGAAGTTTCGCCGGTCCGAGCAGGACGGTATAGATCTCGAATTCGTCGTTCCGCATGAATATTGCGATTTTGCTGGCGAGAGGCTCGAGGGTAGGTTGCAGCAACTTTCGAAGCTGACAGGCAAAAAGCTGGCATTCGTTTTCGAGTGATGGAATTTGATGCGGAGCCCTCAAATAAACGTTGGGGGCTCCGCGCTTTACTGATTACTTCGCGTCTAGCAGGTCTTTCACCTCAAGCAGAACGAACTCGTTGTCATCTGCCTTATCCAGGGCGCGGCCAGCCGAGAATGGCAGGTTGTTGTCGTTACCGACGATGATGTGCGTTGCGTCCACGCGGTCTACGTTCTCGATGGTAACGAAGGGCATTGTGTAAATGCCGTTTGCGCTGCCCTGACGTGCCTTGCCATCGGGATCAGCGATCTTCATGAGATCGATATAGCCGATCTTGCGTGCGGCTTTGCCCACATTCGCATCGCTCATTTCGATCTTGTAGATGCGCTTCAGCTTGGCCGGAACTGCAAAGCAAGTCTCTTCAGGCTTCTTCGGGTCGGTGCACGCCTTGTCCGCCATGCCAGCGCCGTTGTCACGCTCGATCACCAGCGCAGTGGTATCATCCAGCATGTTGAAGTCGCCAATGGCCTCGCCACCATCTGCCAGCGTGTAGAGCCATGTGCGGCCAGTCCAGCTCTTGGAAGCAACATCCAGCTCGATGATACGAAGACCGGTTGCGCCGTCTTCCGTCTTTTCGACTTGTCCCTCGGCATTATAGAGCGGACCTTCCAGCAGTCCGTAAGCCTTTGTGCCATCCTTGGACATGGCAAGACCTTCAAAGCCACCGGAACGCTTCAGGTTGAAGGCAGGCAGCTTCTGAGTTGGATTGGCAGGAAGCGTGAGTGTCGGATGGTCAGGGGATTTCACGTCGATCTCGCCAGCCTTGGTCGAGACGACATTGGTCATTTTGCCGTCGCGGGTGAACTTCAGGACATAGGGGCCGAACTCTTCGCCAACCCAGAAACCGTCGCTTGTCGGCTGGATGGATTCCACATCGAAATCCGCACCGGTCAGATAACGCTTCTCGGAGCCTTCCATAACGATGGGGAAGGGTGTCTTCTTGTCCGGGTCTGAGAGGAACACGGTTTCCTGCGCATCGACCTTGCCATTGGCCCAGTCGATTTTCAGGTGATGCAGCATCAGCATCGAATCGCTGGAGTTCGACTTGGAGCCGAAGCCATTATCGGAAAGGCTCCAGAATGTACCGTCGCTCGTCGTCTTGATGCCCGAAAAGCCCTGCATGGCCTGGCCTGCAAACGGCATGGACAAACCGGTTTTGCGCACGCCATCCTTACCCGCAACAGTGCCCATGCCTTCGGCACGCTTGCGATCCGCTGTCGTGAACTTGCCCGATGTCTTCAAATGCTCAGGCGCATCGGCAGGGGCCGCGATGATCGTGTTTGCCGGCAAGACCGCCTGCGACACGAGCTTTGCAGGGAATTCCTTTTCCGCCGCGAAGGTTGAGGTGGTGGCGAGCACAAGAATGGCTGCGGAGGCCAGGAGGGTCTTTTTCATGACATTACCTTTGGTTTGCATCTGCAATGCAAACCTTGTGTCTGCATTTGCGATGCATGGACCGTTAGGCACGCTTCATGACAACAGGTTGAACCCGGGTTGAAGATTTGATGACGCTTGTGCCCATGCGAGCGTCAGGCGATAATCTCAGCAGAACTGAGGGCACAGACACCCAGTGTCTGACCGCGGCCTTTCACGGCGTGTTCGCCCAGATACTCGCTTTTTACGCCTTTTGGCAGCAGCAATTGATGGGCAAGATCGGACGAGATTAGGATGGGATGGCCCAGCATTTTGCTGAGTGATTCCAGCCGTGCCGTGGTATTAACGGTGTCTCCGAAATAGGTGATCTTGTGGTGATCGACGCCGATTTCAGCCGTGATGACCGGGCCTCCATGAACGGCGAATCGCAGCTTTGGCACCGTGCCAAAACGCGATAGCCATTCGGCACGATTGTTCTCGATGGCTTTCAGGATATCGAAGACACAATTGATGCAGGCCGCGCGGCGGATCGCCATATGGTAAGGCCAGGTAATGATGGCTGCATCCCCGATATAATCATCGATAACGCCGCCGTGCCGCCGCACCGGACCCGCGTAAACAGAGAACAGTTCACCCAGATATTCCTGCGCCCGAAGATCGCCGTGGGTTTCGGCAAAGGAGGTGGAGCCGACGAGGTCCACAAACAGGAAGACACGTTCTTCACTGACCGGACGGCGATAACGCCCTAGGATGAGATCGATGAAGATATCGCGGCCCAGCAATTCCCGCACGCGCATGATGAAGACGATGATGGCGCATACGCCCAGCGTAAACAGAAGCGTCTGCATTTCCGCATGGACGGCGCTGCGCCAGCTCGTGGGCAGTATGCCCGTGGCCCACAGAATGGTGCCGCCAAGGCCGAAGCCGCAAAACACCAGAATGGCATAGATGACGAGGCCAAATGCGATATAGGCTGGGGTCGGCAGCATGCTGATGCGCCGCGAAAGCCCGGGCATGATGTAGCCGCGCTCGAAGGCGAGAATGGGCGCGCAGGCAAACAGCGCATAGGTGGCGCCGATAACTGCGCCGCCGCCATATTCCAGAAATGCATAGGCCACACCGCTCCCGGCAACCGCCAGAAACAGCATGACATAATCCAGCATTGCGAGAAATTTTCTCATCCAGCCTCTTTGTTCGGCAAGGGGACGCAGTTGGAACTGCCATCCATGACGGGGCACCGGTATGATTCCCGTTAGGCGTGAAGCATATTGCGGAAACGATCAGGCCAAAAGTGATGTTTCGGTAATGTCAGGGCAAAGAGGCCGTCTGTGACGGACTTGCATCAATCTCAAACGGCTTTGTGGGGCAGGGTCGGAGACCTTGTCAGGCAGTCTCTTCAGCGGTCGGAAGCTCCAGCGCTTCCACTTTCTTTCCAGCGAAACGAAGTGCCACTTCACCGCGAATAAGCTTCAATGCTGGTTCGCCAAACAGATCGCGCCTCCAGCCGGAAAGGGCGGGAACGTCGGCCTTTTCGCCTTCCGATGCGATCTTGTCCAGATCTTCGCTATTGGCAATAACCTTGGCGGCAACGCCGTGTTTATCGGCAGTCAGCTTCAGAAGAACCTTCAGCAGCTCAACCGCTGCGCCTGATCCCTCAGGGGAATGGCTTTGTCGCGCAGCCTGCGGCATCTCGCCCTTTGGCAGCGCAAGTGCCGCATTAACCGTTTCAATGATGGCGACGCCGGATGCAGAGCGCTCCCAACCCTTGGGGATGGTGCGCAGACGTGAGAGTGCGTCGGTGTCTTTCGGCTGCTGCTGAGCAATCTCAAAAATCGCATCATCCTTCAACACACGTGAGCGCGGCACGTTGCGCGAGCGCGCTTCCCGCTCGCGCCATGCTGCGACGAATTTAAGAATGGCAAGTTCGGTCGGCTTGCGCAGACGCGACTTCAACCGCAGCCACGCATCATCGGGATGCATGTCATAGGTCTCAACCGATTCCAGAATATCCATCTCTTCCTTGAGCCAGGAAGAACGACCATCGCGCTCCAGCTGCGCTTTCAAGGCGAGATAGACATCACGCAGATGGGTGACATCGGCCAGCGCGTAGTCCAGCTGCTTTTCGGTCAGCGGGCGACGGCTCCAGTCCGTGAAGCGTGAGGATTTATCGATCTGGACGTTCTTGATCCGCTGGACCAGCTGATCATAGGAAATAGAGTCGCCAAAGCCGCAGACCATGGCAGCGACCTGCGTATCGAAAATAGGATGAGGGATAAGTCCGCCCAGATGGTGGACGATTTCGATATCCTGACGGGCGGCATGGAAAACCTTGATGACGCTCGGATCGGCCATCAACTCGAAAAGAGGCGTGAGGTCGATATCTTTCGCAAGTGGGTCAACTAGCACTTCCAGCGTCGGGCTTGCCATCTGTACCAGACAAAGCTGCGGCCAGAATGTCGTCTCGCGAAGAAATTCCGTATCAATCGTAATGAAATCGGATTTCGCCAGTTCCTTGCAGGCTTCGGCGAGTGCTGTTGTCGTTTCAATCATTGCGTCATTCAGCCAGTCACGGAAATCGATCCGTCTTACTTTCCCTTTGGTCGGCCCATGTCAATATGATCAAGCCGTTTCTTGGCTCACATGCGAAGTTTCCCGCACCTAATGTGACCATAAATTGCAAATTTGCCTGTCACATCATCCAAAATGATGATTGCGCTCTGCGTGGTGGGGGTGCAAAGAGGGCTATGGAAATTGCGCTTTACCTTGACAAATCGGGTCAGTCATGCGCTTTTCCGGCCAATTTTCGACAGCGCGGCAGACCGTTGCCGCTGTATTCTTCAGGATCATAAAATGCATCGTTACCGCAGCCACACCTGTGCCGCACTCCGCAAGTCGCATGTCGGCGAAACCGTTCGCCTGTCCGGCTGGGTCCATCGCGTACGAGATCACGGCGGCGTTCTCTTCATCGACCTTCGCGATCATTACGGCATCACGCAGGTCGTTGCCGATCCCGATAGCCCCGCCTTCAAGTCTGCCGAAGTCGTTCGCGGCGAGTGGGTCATCCGTATTGATGGTCTCGTCAAGGCGCGTTCGGAAGACACTGTTAACAAGACCATGGAGACCGGCGAAATCGAGCTTTACGCTCAGGAAATCGAAGTGCTGGCCGCTTCCAAGGAACTGCCGCTGCCGGTCTTCGGCGAGCCTGACTATCCGGAAGATGTGCGCCTGAAGTATCGCTTCCTCGATCTTCGCCGCGATACGCTGCACAAGAACATCGTAAAGCGCACGCAGATCATCTCCGACATGCGCCGCCGCATGGGCGATATCGGCTTTGCTGAATATTCCACTCCGATCCTGACGGCATCCTCACCAGAAGGTGCGCGCGACTTCCTCGTGCCAAGCCGCATTCACGAAGGCAAGTTCTTCGCGTTGCCGCAGGCGCCGCAGCAGTACAAGCAGCTTCTGATGGTTGCTGGTTTCGACCGCTACTTCCAGATCGCACCGTGCTTCCGCGATGAAGACCCGCGTGCAGACCGTCTGCCGGGCGAATTCTACCAGCTCGACCTGGAAATGAGCTTCGTGACGCAGGAAGACGTATGGGAAACCATGGAGCCCGTCATTCGCGGCGTGTTCGAGCAGTTTGCCGAAGGCAAGCCTGTTACGCAGAACTTCCGCCGCATTGCCTATGACGATTCGATCCGCACATACGGTTCCGATAAGCCGGACCTTCGCAACCCGATCGAAATGCAGGCCGTGACAGACCATTTTGCCGGATCCGGCTTCAAGGTCTTCGCAAACATGATCGCCTCCAACCCAAAGGTTGAAGTCTGGGCCATTCCAGCCAAGACCGGTGGCTCGAGAGCGTTCTGTGACCGCATGAATGCCTGGGCGCAAGGCCAAGGCCAGCCTGGCCTCGGCTACATCTTCTGGAAGGAAGAAGACGGCAAGGTTGTTGGCTCTGGCCCGCTTGCCAAGAACATCGGCGAAGAGCGCACGGAAGCCTTGCGCGTCCAGCTCGGTCTTGAAGCAGGCGACGCATCCTTCTTCGTTGCCGGTGATCCTGCCAAGTTCTACAAGTTTGCTGGCGAAGCCCGCACCCGCGCTGGCGAGGAACTGAACCTCGTAGACCGCGACCGTTTCGAGCTGTGCTGGATCGTTGACTTCCCATTCTTCGAATACAACGAAGAAGAAAAGAAGATCGACTTCGCCCACAATCCATTCTCCATGCCGCAGGGCGGTATGGACGCGCTGGAAAACCAGGATCCGCTGACGATCAAGGCCTACCAGTACGACATGGTCTGCAACGGCTACGAAATCGCCTCGGGCTCCATTCGTAACCAGTCACCTGAACTGATGGTCAAGGCGTTCGAGAAGGTTGGCCTCAGCCAGCAGGACGTCGAAGATCGCTTCGGCGGCCTCTACCGCGCATTCCAGTACGGCGCGCCCCCACATGGCGGCATGGCAGCTGGCGTGGACCGCGTGGTGATGTTGCTGACCGGCACGAAGAACCTGCGCGAAGTCACGCTGTTCCCAATGAACCAGCAGGCGCAGGACCTTCTGATGAACGCCCCGGCACCAGCCACGCCAACGCAGCTTCGCGAACTGGCGCTACGGGTTGTGCCGACGCCGAAGAAAGACTGATACGCAATACTGAGCGTTTAGAAAAAAAAGGGCTGGCGGAAACGCTGGCCCTTTTGTTTTTCGCAACCACGCACGCAACAAAAAAGCCGCCCTGTGAGAATTCACAGGGCGGCTTGAAGCTTTGGTATCAGAGACTATTCGTTAGCCGTTACCGTAACGCCCAGCACCTTTGGAATGGTGTTTGGCGCGCCCATGGCTGCACCCATGATCATGGGGAAGGGGACGGGCTTTTCAGGGGCGGCGGAAATCGTGAAGTTCTTTGGATCGTCGATATAGGCGTTCACGGCTGCGGAAACGGCGTTCTGCAGTTCCGGTACGTTGAGTTGCGCCATCATGATAGGAACCATGCCCTTGATGGTCTGCGACAGCTGCTCGCCTGACATGCCCTGTTCGCCAGCGGCGTAATCGATGGCGCGCTTGGTGATGCTGGCATCATCGAAGCTGATTTCGGCGCTGTTGAAGCTGAGCTGCTGCATAAGACCGAGCATGGCGAGACCGGCGGCCTGATCTGCCTGTTCCTTGTTCGGGTTTTCGGCCTGCGCCTTGACCGCATCCTGCATCGTCTTGATGAAGTTCAGCGTGTAACCGGAGAAGCTGAACGCCATGTTGAGACGGCCGACATCCTTGAGGTCGACGGCATACTCATCGATCGTCAGCGTGCCCGGTGCCAGTTCCCACGAACCGCTCATGGTCATTTCGCCTGATAGCGTCTGCACCTTCAGCTTGTCGATGGCTTCCTTGGACTTGGGGTCCTGGATTTTGCTCAGATTGGCCTTGAAGCCAGTCGCGTTCAGGTCGAAACTGATGGTGCTGTCATCTTCGCTCTTGGTCATCGTCGTTGTTGTTTCGGCGAGCGAGAAGGTTTCCGTGCCATCCACCTTGATGGAGACAGGGCCGCTATGGGCCTCATCATAGAGCATCATGGAATCCACTGTGCCAGTGGTTGGATCTGCCGGAACGACAACGCCAGAAACGTAGATGTCGCTCACATCAACCGCGACATTTTCGTGAGCGTATTTCACATTGTCGAAGCTCATCTTGTCGATTGTGTAGCCGCCATCGTCTTCTTCAACGCCTTCAAGCGTGACGTCACCAACAGGGATGACCTGCTCCTTGGTCGCCGTCGTCGCGAAGGTAACGCCGCTGAGCTTGACCGTGGAGCCATCAACAGTAACGGATTTCGCGCCGATTTCCGCGCCCTGAACGTGATAAGCGGCGTTGATTTTCTTGAGGACGTCTGCACCGTCAAGTGCGAATGCAGGCGACGCGAAAGCGACTGCCGCGGCGCTGGCAAACAGAAAATTGCGGGTTGTCTGAAGTCTCATTCTATCTCTTCCCTACAGGTACGAAAAACAGGCATGTTGAAGCTGAAATGGTGCATCTATATCGGATGGTTAGCGCCGGTATATTGCATTCATAAGATGCAACGAATGGCTGAATTGCGGCATAAAAACAAGGTCAAAGGAAAATACGTGCGCAACCGCCGTCATCCACAGGCGAAAAGCCCTTGTTTCTTGCCGCAATTAACCCTTTCCGCTAGTCAGGAACTATGGGAAAAAATCTGCTTCCTCCGTCCGGCGGAGACGACGACAATATTATACCTGTTGACCTGAAGGCAGCGCTGGAAGAGCGTTACCTGGCCTACGCGCTGTCGACCATCATGCACCGCGCGCTGCCGGACGTTCGAGATGGTTTGAAGCCGGTGCACCGCCGCATCATTCACGCCATGAGCGAAATGGGCATTCGGCCCAATTCCGCGTTCAAGAAATGCGCCCGTATCGTCGGTGACGTGATCGGTAAGTTCCACCCGCACGGCGACCAGTCTGTCTATGACGCGCTGGTGCGTTTGGCGCAGGACTTCTCCCAGCGTTACCCCATTGTCGATGGCCAGGGCAATTTCGGCAATATCGATGGCGATGGCGCAGCCGCCTATCGTTATACCGAAGCGCGCATGACGGATGTCGCAGCGCTGCTGCTCGAAGGCATCGAGCAGGATGCGGTTGATTTTCGCCCGACCTATAACGAGGAAGATGAAGAGCCGGTCGTTATGCCCGGCGCGTTTCCAAACTTGCTGGCGAACGGTTCCTCCGGCATCGCCGTGGGCATGGCGACCTCCATTCCGCCGCACAACGCACATGAATTGTGCGATGCGGCCCTTCGGCTGATCAAGAACCCGGATGCGACCGTCGAGGATCTGATGTTCGATCCCGCTCATCCGGAAAGAGGCGGCATCGAGGGACCTGACCTGCCGACAGGCGGCGTTATCACCGAGAGCCGCGAAAGCATGATCGAGGCCTACAAGACCGGACGCGGCGGTTTTCGCGTTCGTGCCAAGTGGGAGATCGAGGATCTTGGCCGTGGCGGCTACCAGATCGTCATCACGGAAATTCCCTATCAGGTTCAGAAATCGCGGTTGATCGAAAAGATTGCCGAGCTGCTTCTGGCCCGCCGTTTGCCCTTGCTGGAAGACGTGCGCGACGAATCCGCCGAGGACGTGCGTGTCGTGCTGGTGCCGAAGAACCGGACCGTCGATGCCACGCTCCTGATGGAATCCCTGTTCCGTCTGTCGGATCTGGAAAACCGCATTCCGCTGAACATGAACGTCCTGTCCATGGGCCGCGTGCCCAAGGTCATGGCGCTGAATGAAGTGCTGAAGGAATGGCTGGACCACCGCCGCGATGTGCTTCTGCGCCGCTCGCGCTTCCGTCTGGCCGCCATTGATCGCCGCCTGGAAATTCTCGGCGGCTTCCTCGTCGCCTATCTCAATATCGATGAGATCATCGCCATCATCCGTGAGGAAGATGAGCCGAAGCCCGTTATGGTGGCGCGGTTCAAGCTGACCGATATTCAGGCCGAAGCCATTCTCAACATGCGCCTGCGCTCTTTGCGCAAGCTGGAAGAATTCGAGATCCGCACGGAATTCGATGGCCTGAGCAGTGAGAAGGCCGAAATCGAGTCGCTGCTGGCATCGCCAGAAAAGCAGTGGAAGACGGTTTCGGGTGAAATCGAGGATGTGAAGAAGAAATACGCCAAGGCAACCGCGCTTGGCGCACGCCGCACCGTGTTTGCCATGGCACCGACGGCGGATGTGGATGCCATTCAGCAATCCATGATCGAGAAAGAGCCCGTCACCATCGTCATTTCCCAGAAGGGCTGGATCAGGGCGCTGAAGGGCCATATGGCCGATACCTCGACGCTGACCTTCAAGGAAGGCGATGGCCCGAAGCTGGCCTTCCCGGCGCAGACCACAGACAAGCTGCTGCTGGTAACGACAGGCGGCAAGGCTTACACGCTGGGCGCGGACAAGCTGCCGGGCGGGCGCGGCCATGGCGAGCCGGTGCGTATCATGGTGGATATGGAGAACGATCAGGATATTCTGAGCGCCTTCGTGCATGATCCATCGCGCAAACTGCTGCTGGCCTCCACGGCTGGCAATGGCTTTGTGATCGCGGAAACGGAAATGGTGGCCAATACCCGCAAGGGCAAGCAGATCATGAATGTTGCTATGCCGGATGAGATGAAGATGCTGGTGCCCGTTACGGGTGACCACGTTGCCGTCGTTGGTGAAAACCGCAAGATGCTGACCTTCCCGCTCTCGCAAGTGCCGGAAATGTCACGCGGCAAGGGCGTGCGCCTGCAACGCTACAAGGATGGCGGCATTTCCGACATCAAGTGTTTTGCGCTGGCCAGCGGCCTGACATGGGAAGACAGCGCCGGGCGTTCCTTCTCCAAAAACGCCGATGAACTGCTGGAATGGATGGCCGACCGCGCCACCGCAGGCCGCACCGTGCCCAAGGGCTTCCCACGCAGCGGCAAATTCGGCGGGTAAGGCCGCCGTTCCACGCTCCCCTTCGTCATCCTCGGGCTTGACCCGAGGATCTGACCACATCTCCACAAGCAGAACGCGGCAGACATCCTCTGCCGGTGCAGCCCCACGACCCCCACAAAAAAGCCCACCGACCATTGGAGCGAACCAACAATCGGTGGGCTTGAAGACCGACGGAATAAAACCGCCTATCTCATGGATTAGTCATCCATCTTGTCGTAGTCGAGCTTTGGAGCCGCGCCGAGCGCTTCCTTGGTCGTGTCCACGTAAGCCTTCCATGTGCCATTATCGTTGTTGATGGCAACAGAGGCAGGGTCGAGAACTACATAGCTCTTGTCGATGCCGAGGAAGCCGCCGACGCTGGCAACCAGACCGATGACAGACTTGCCATCGCCGATCACAACGTCTTCAATCTCACCGATTTCCTCGTTCTGGGCATTGTAGATGTCCATGCCGTCAAGCTGCGAGGCAGTGAGGTCGGTCTTCTGCACATTGATGAACTTCAACGGACCGCTCGCCTTGGTGCCCATGGTAATGCCAGGACCCGAAAGCATCGCATCTGCACCAGCAGCCGGTGCCGCAGCAGGAGCCGTCGTCGCCGTCTGCGCAAACGCGACAGACGATGTCAGAACTGCAGCAGCAGCAAGCGCGAAAACCTTGTTTTTCATAGTGTTTCTTCCTTTTCAGTATCGAACATAGTGTTCGGGGGAAGAACGGGCGAGGGTGGTTTTGGTTCCAGTTGAAATATTCACTGGGATTTCGCGGATACGTAGACCAGACAGACTAATTCCATCGCTGTACGTGGTAATGTCAAAAAACACACGCACGGGGGCAAAGATGACACAAAATTCGTTTCCTAGCATCGACAATGAGACGCTTGACTACCTCAAAATATTCCATCCTTTTGCCTTTAAGAAAACCATCGAAGCTTTACAAAGCAATATGCGCTTTGCTCACTATACGAGCGCTGATACCGCATTGAAGATAATCCAAAACGGAGAAGTGTGGATGCGAAAGTCCACCTGCATGAATGATTTCATGGAAATTGAGCACGGGTTCAACTGCCTTCAGAAAGCTTATGCCGACCATAAAGCTCGCTTTGTAGCGTTGCTTGAACCTATCTTCCCGGGATTCTCTACTCAGATAGAGGAAAGATTTAATGCATGGCTGCCTAGCTTTCGAACCAGCACATACATTTCCTGCATTTCAGAACATCATGATTCTGAAGATACAACTGGCAGACTCTCGATGTGGCGTGCTTATGGTGGCCCTACAGGGGTTGCACTGGTGGTCAGAGGAGCCCCGTTTTTACGTCCAACCGATGCACTCGATGCATACACCTCTCCTGTAGCTTATCTTGACGCTGAGCAATTCAGTGACCAATATAAAATTCTATTGGATAATATAGAGAGTAATCTGCCATACATTCTAAAGCTTAGCTTAGAGCAATTGCTGGCTCATTTTTTTGAAGTTTTCAAGATGGCTACGCTATGTACGAAGCACCCAGGCTTCGCCGAAGAACGTGAATGGCGTATTATTTATAGTCCTACGCTGAGAGAGTCTCAGAAAATTAAGGCGGGCGTTGTCTCCATCAGTGGAGTACCACAGCGTATATACAAGATACCTCTTAAAAATGTCCATGAACAAGGTTTATTTGGAATTGAGGTGCGTGAACTATTAGAGCGGATGATTATTGGACCAACTCAATTTCCAATCGAAATCAAGGAAGCACTCATGTCCGTGTTAAATGAAAAAGGAATTGAAAATCCATATGATTTGATCAAAATCTCAGACATTCCGTTACGGAACTAGCTATCTAGAGCTTTTGTTTTTTCGCTTCGGCACCTTCATAAATACATGGCGCCGCACATACATCGGAACGCTTGAAACTCATTATTTAGTGCGGGGTTCAATTCTTTGCCTAGCCTGTGCTAAGAGGGGTAGAGCGTGATGTCTCGAAATATAACCATCACCGCCCCGGCCTTCCAGTCTTCCCCTTCGTCCGTCCCTTGCGCTTCTGCTCGCCCGGGTCCTCATAGCTCCCCACGCCAACCTTGCCGCGCGCGATGGGGCGCGGGTCGTCCTTGGCGTTGGTGGCGCGTTCGGGTTGGCCTTCCAGCAGGGGTGAGAAGCGTTTGCCGTCTTCGGTCTTGGGCTTGGCGGGTGCCGCGCCTTTGACGGGCTTTTCTGTGCGGCCCACCGTCATTTCATCGAGGCTGTTCTTGCGGAACAGGGGTTTGGCGGTGTCTGTGCCGGGGCCCATGTCATCGAGGGATGGTTTGGCGAAGAGGGACTTTCCGGTTTGCTCGCTAACTTCTGCACCATTGGACATATTTCCCGCAGAAGAGGTGCGGGGGCTCGTGCTCTTCTTGCCTTTAGCCCCACCTTCCAGCGATTTCGCTTCTTCCTTGGCAATCGGGTCGTCCATGGCGGCGAGTTCGGCGGCTTTGAGGCGTTTGATTTCGTCGCGCAGGCGCGCGGCTTTTTCGAAGTCGAGATCGGCGGCGGCGTCGCGCATGGATTTTTCCATCGCGTTGAGGTGCGCCTGTAGATTGTTGCCAACCATATGGCCGCCATCGGCAAAGCCCTTGCCGGATGCGCCTGAAATGTCGGCGCGCACGTGGTCGCGCTCATAGACGCTGTCGAGAATATCCGAAATGCGGGCCTTGACGGATTCCGGCGTGATGCCGTGTTCGGTGTTGTAGGCCACCTGCTTCTCGCGGCGGCGGGAGGTTTCTTCCATCGCCCGCTTCATCGAGCCGGTGATCTTATCCGCATAGAGGATGACCTTGCCATCCACGTTACGCGCGGCGCGGCCAATGGTCTGGATCAGCGATGTCTCCGAGCGCAGGAAGCCTTCCTTATCGGCATCCAGAATGGCGACGAAGCCGCATTCGGGAATGTCCAGGCCTTCGCGCAGCAGGTTGATGCCCACCAGCACGTCGAAAGCGCCGAGGCGTAGGTCGCGGATGATTTCGATGCGTTCCAGCGTGTCGATATCCGAGTGCATGTAGCGCACGCGCACACCTTGCTCATGCAGATATTCGGTGAGGTCTTCCGCCATGCGTTTCGTCAGCACGGTGCACAAGGTACGATAGCCCTTCGCTGCTGTCTCGCGAATTTCGCCCAGCACGTCATCCACCTGGCTGCGGGCGGAGCGCACTTCCACCGGCGGATCGATCAGCCCCGTGGGGCGAATGACCTGTTCGGCAAAGACGCCGCCGGACTGTTCCATTTCCCAATTGCCGGGGGTAGCCGAAACGGCAACGGTCGGCGGGCGCATGGCATCCCATTCCTCAAACCGCAGCGGGCGGTTGTCCATGCAGGAGGGCAGGCGGAAGCCATATTCGGCCAGCGTCGCCTTGCGCCTGAAGTCGCCCCGGTACATGCCGCCAATCTGGCTGACGGAAACGTGGCTTTCATCGATGAACAGCAGGGCGTTATCAGGGATATATTCGAAGAGAGTCGGCGGCGGTTCGCCGGGGCTGCGGCCTGTTAGGTAACGCGAATAGTTCTCGATGCCCGCGCAGGAGCCGGTCGCTTCCAGCATTTCGATATCGTAGCGGGTACGCTGTTCCAGACGCTGCGCTTCCAGCAGGCGACCGGCCTTTTCCAACTCGGCAAGGCGGCCTTTCAGCTCTTCCTTGATAGCGCGGATAGCGCCGTTCAGCGTTGGGCGCGGAGTCACATAGTGCGAGTTGGCGTAAATCTTCACAGATTGCAGATCGCCGGTTTTCTGGCCTGTCAGCGGATCGAACTCCGTGATCGCGTCGATCTCGTCTCCGAACATGGAAATGCGCCAGGCGGCATCTTCCAAGTGCGCGGGGAAGATTTCGATGGTATCGCCACGCACGCGGAAAGAGCCGCGCTGGAAATCCATATCCCGGCGCTTATATTGCTGGGCCACAAGGTCTGCCAGCAGCTGGCGTTGATCCAGCCTATCGCCAATCGCCATCTGGAAGGTCATGGCGGTGTAGGTTTCCACAGAGCCAATACCATAGATACACGAGACCGAGGCGACGATGATGCAATCATCCCGCTCCAGCAGCGAGCGGGTGGCAGAGTGGCGCATGCGGTCGATCTGTTCGTTGATCGAGGATTCCTTTTCGATGAAGGTATCCGAGCGCGGCACATAGGCTTCCGGCTGATAGTAATCGTAATAGGAAACGAAATATTCCACCGCATTATCTGGGAAGAAGTTCTTGAATTCGGAATAAAGCTGCGCCGCCAGCGTCTTGTTGGGCGCGAGAATAACCGCCGGACGCTGCGTGGCCTCGATTACCTTCGCCATGGTGAAGGTCTTGCCCGAGCCGGTCACGCCCAGCAGAACCTGGCTGCGTTCACCGGAATTGATGCCTTCGACAAGATCGGCAATCGCCGTGGGCTGGTCGCCCGCCGGTTCGAAATCCGATGCCATGCGGATTGTGATTCCGCCTTCGGATTTTGCCGGACGGGCAGGGCGGTGCGGCGTCCACATCTTGCCGTCCTTGAACAGCGGATTGCCGCTCTCGATCAGCGCCGAAAGAGCCTCGACAGTTGCCGTTACCGCGCCAGTGGCCAGGTTTTCGGCATCCTCAAGGCTCACATCCATGCCGGCAACCGGGTTGAGTCCTGCGGCGGCGCGGGTCTTCGGATCGTTCGACGCACCGATGGATACGCCCCGGGATGTCTTCTGGGCTGTGGATTTTCCGGCAGCTTTCGGCTTGGCGGCTTCCGCCTCTGCTATGGCCTGTTTGCGTGCCTCGATCTCGATCTTCTTGCGGTGCTTGCCCGCTTTCGATGCGACTTCGCGCTGCGTCTCGACAGAGGACGCTTCTGCCTCCGCTTCCAACTGCTTCACCCAGTCCGAAACGCTGCCGCTGAGCGGCGCGCCTTCAAACGCGGCTTGCGGCATTTCTGCAAAGCCGTCAGAGCGGGAGATTTTGTCTGCGGAGTTTTTGGGTGATCTGGCCATGTCGCGGAATATGGAGAGTGTGGGATTGAAAGTGAAGAGGCAGGGTCGAAAAACAGAGTACAAACAGGAAACATTTCTGTCGCTGGAACCGTATGCGGGGTTTCGCGTTCTTAACGCGGCCGACATATTCAGCCATCAGAACGGCAAAATCCTGTTTTAGAAAGCCGTGCCCTGCGTTAAGCAATACGCCGAAAGACGAGACAAGTTCCCTCTCCCAATCGTTTTCCTCTCCCATTTTTGAAGGTCCATCATGCCTTTTTCAATCACCCCTGCGCACATCTGGCCGGTTGTCATGTTGATTGCCTCGAATGTCTTCATGACATTCGCCTGGTATGGCCATCTCAAGCACAAGGGAAGCCTGTTGTTCATGGCTATCCTGACAAGCTGGGGCATCGCGTTTTTCGAGTATTGCCTTGCCGTACCGGCAAACCGCATGGGCTCGGAAGTCTATTCTACGGCACAGCTGAAGACGATGCAGGAAGTCATCACGCTGACTGTCTTCGCGCTGTTCTCGGTGTTCTGGCTGAAGGAGAGCCTGACCATCAACCACGTAATCGGCTTTGCCCTGATCGCCTTTGGCGCGTCGTTCCTGTTCAAGTCTTGATGCCAGGTTCTGCATCCATGATAGAGGTGTAGCATCTTAACGTCAGTTGAAGTTTACAGGCGAGATGGCCGGGATTGCTCCCGGCCTTTCTTGTCTTACGCCGTGCGGCGCTTGCCGACCGCTTGAACAATGAAGTCCAGCACCAACATCACCAGCAAGCTTAGCCCCACCAGCGGGAAGATGATGCCGCCAATGGCGAGGAGCGCCAGCAGGCCGCGGAGGACCCGCTTGTTCTGCGGCATGGGCGGTACGCCGAGGGAGCCTTGCGGCCGACGCTTCCACCACATAGTGCCGCCGGAGACGGCCAGAAGGATGATGGCGAGGCAGACAATGACGAGAAATATCTGGTTTGCGAGACCATATTGCTGGCCTAGGTGGACGTTGATGCCCCATTCAAGACCTTTGCCGAGCGGGCCGTAATCCGCATAGGTCATGTCGATCAAAGCCTTGCCGCTATATTGGTCGAGATGGACGACATGCTGTTTCGACAGGTCGTCTGGATAGACCGAGCCGCTGTAGACGCCGGTTGGTTTTGTTGGAAGGGCAACCGCGTAACCGGGAACAAGACCAATGGCGTTGAAGCGGGCGATGGCCTGATCAATGCCTATGGGTTGCAGGGTTGAGCTTTTTTCAAGGGCTACAGTCGGCGCTTCGTGGACATGCTGGCCGTGGTCGTGACCTTCCGAGACTGGGATTTTCGCCTGCTCCAGCGACCACGAAGTTTTGGCGACATCATCGAGACGGTCGTTCGACATGGGGACCTGAACCCGCACACCGGCGGGATATCCGAAATTGTTGCCGTTGGCCCATTCATTGACCTTGGCGCCCCATACGCCAGACCATGGCATGCCGGTAACCGCGAGGAAGACGATGAAAAAGCCAACGAATATGCCGGTCACCGCATGGGTGTCGCGCCAGAACACCCGTTTTTTGGGTGTGCCACGCACGGTTATCACGCCGCCTGTCTGCTTGCGTGGCCACCAGAGATAAATGCCCGTTGCCACAAGAAGGACGGACCAGCCTGCTGATATCTCGATGAAGTAGCGGGTCCACGTGCCGAAATATTTCAGGCTGTGAATGTATCGAACCGTCCACATGACGGTGCCGCGGTCTGGAAGGGAGCCGAGCGCCTCAGCGGTGTAGGTATTGACGTAAACAGCGCGTTTTCCATCTGCTGTGCTGACGGTGATTTCCGTCGATGCGCCGGGATCGGTGGGGGTGGTGTACTTTACCGCAGTGCCCGGAACGAGGCTGAGTGCAGATGCGACGATAGCGGATGGAGCGGCCGGAGCCACATTTTGCAATGCCTCGATGCGTTTCAAATCCGAATGGATGATGGCGTCGAATTCATCCCTGAACAGGTAAAGACTGCCTGTGATGGCAAGGGAAATCATGAAGGGCAGAACGAAAAGGCCAGCATAAAAATGCCAGCGCCACACGGCGCGATAGAGGTTGATGGATGAGGATTGCGCAGCCTGGCGCTCCCCTTCGAAGGAGGTGATGACGGACATGAAATGTCTCCGCAAGACGATGAGGTTTGCGGCTTGATGCGCACCGGCCTGTACCGACGGGCGCATTCGAAGCCGAATTTATGTCTCAAAGGTGCGGAAGAAGGGGTGGGCCGCGCGGTTGCGAGTCCCTGTTCGCCGTTGGTGGCGGGCTTGTTGCGTCCGGGTAGAAGAAGGCGAGATCGACAGAAGTGGCGATGCCGCCAGTCAGCTCGATGGGAGAGGCAAGGAGCGCGACAGCAGCAGCGAAGGCCAGGCGGCATAGCGTCCCGCAACAGTCGTTTGCCTGCTTTGCCGGGTTTTGGTTCTGCTTGCCGGTAGCGCCATCGGGCATGTGGGTGGAGCAGATAACGCCATCTGCGCCAATAGACATAGCCGCCATGTTGCCATGGGCGACGCCAGTGGTGAGACCCTGCAACAAAAACAGCAAAAGCGCCAGCATGGCGACCGCGCCAGCCGAGCTTCTATCCTGCATTATCCTGCGCACGAACCCCATGAATCCTGATCTGCCACAGTTTTTCCGCAATGTCACTGCGGCAGAATAGGCCAGATTGTGGGTATCGGCATGGCGATGCTGCGTTACAAATTGTCCATGTCTGGAAAATGCCACGGTTTCGCAACCTTTTCGCCCGGATTGACTGTGATCCTCCCTGCAAACTTCATGTTGGCAGGAGTGGCTGAAATGGCTTCGTTTTCTCCAACGGTGGCGGTGGTCCGCTATGGTTACGGGCTCGCGCCCGGGCAGGTGCTGAACCGAAATTCCGACGACCTGCTGGTGCAGCTCGCAGATGCGCCGCTCAGTGATTCCTATTTCCCCATCGGCGGTGCCTTTGCAGCGCGGCAGCGATCGTCAGATCTGGCAGACAGGATCATCGCCACAAGTGCCGGTAAAAACGGCGGCGAACTGGATCGCGATGGCCGCAGATTGATCCAGCAACAAGCCGAACAGAGTTTTCAGCGTGATAGCATGGCACGCGTGATGCAGGCCGTATTCTCTTCCTACGGTTTTCATGAGCGGCTTGCCTCGTTCTGGCTGGATCATTTTTCCGTCAATGCACGCAAGGCGCTGCCAATGCGCCTTATAACACCGCTCTATGAAGTCGAGGCGATCCGTCCGCATTTAGCAGGTTCGTTCCGGGATTTACTTCAAGCGGCGGTGCTTCATCCCGCCATGCTGATCTATCTGGATCAAAACCGTTCGGCAGGCCCGGAATCAACAGCCGCTGAGAAAAACAAGCGCGGTCTCAACGAAAACCTCGGACGTGAACTGCTCGAACTTCACACATTGGGCGCTGGCAGTGGTTACACGCAGGCCGATGTGCGCTCAGCCGCGCTTGTGCTGACAGGAATGACGGTGGATGACCGAAATGAGATGCTGTTTCGGCCTCGTATGGCGCAGCCGGGCCAGATTAAGGTTCTCGGCGTTTCCTATGGCGGGCGCAAGCGCACCGCAGACGACTGTCTCGATATGCTCAATGATCTGGCTCTGCGGCCGGAAACGGCAGTCCACGTCTGCCGCAAACTGGCGGCGCATTTCATTGCGGACGAGGCGCCACCGGAAATCGTGGCGGCCATGGTGGATGAATGGAAAGCCAGCAAGGGACATCTGCTCAAAGTCTATGCTGTCATGCTCAACCATCCTCGCGCCTGGGCTGATCCGGGGCGGAAAATGAAGCTGCCCTTCGACTATGTCGTATCCGGGCTCCGGGCATTCGGCATCACTCAGAAGAACTGGCAAGGCAAGATGTCACCAAATGGTGACGACGAGGTTGGGCAGGCCGCAGCGCCAGCCGTAACCAGCGACACAAACGCTATGCAGCAGGGCGGTGACCAGGCCACAATGGAAAAGCCGAATGATGATATGAACGCGATGGCAAAGCAAACGGCAAAGCCGAAACCCAAGCAGAGCCTAGCGCGAACACTCACTCTCGCATCCTTGCGGCGCATGGGGCAGCCCGTGTGGCAACCGCCGAGTCCCGCCGGGTTTGAGGAAGGTGTCGCATCCTGGCTCTCTCCCAGTCAGATGAGTGAGCGCATCCTGTGGGCGCGAAAAGCATCGAGTTCACTGGGTGGTGACATGGAGCCTAAAATGTTTCTGGCAACAGCCATGGCCGATCTGGCGCGGGACGACACCATCCGCGTCGTCAGCCAGGCGCCAAGCCGCGTTAGCGGAATGACGCTCGCGTTGTCCTCACCAGAATTCAACAGGAGATAGGATATGGCCTTCTCTCAGGATATGCTGATCAGCCGACGCAGTTTCCTAGCGACCGCATGCTGTGCGGCAGCGTTGCCGGTGCTCTCACCCGTCAGCTTCGCCGCCATGCCCGGCGACAATCGTTTCGTGACCATCGTCCTGCGCGGTGCAATGGACGGTCTGGACTTGGTTCAGCCTTATGGCGATGCGGAATTTGCCGGATTTCGGCCAACGCTCGCTCTGACGCCGGATACGGGTCTGATCGATCTCGACGGTCATTTCGGTTTGAACCCGGCAGCGCAACCCTTGATGCCCCTTTGGCAAAACAAGGAGCTTTCCTTCATTCATGCCGTTTCCACCCCCTATCGGGACCAGAGAAGCCACTTCGATGGGCAAGATATTCTGGAAAGCGGTGCCGACCATGTGCATGGCGAGCGCACCGGTTGGCTAAACCGTGCCTTGTCCGCCATTCCGCGCTCGGAGGACCGCAAGGCAATCGATATCAACACGTCGATGGAACTCATTCTCGCCGGGCCGAACGATACGGACGTCTGGGCCTCGACGTCCAATATGACGATGGGGCCAGATGATGTGGCGTTTTTCAAGCGGCTCTACGCCAACGACCCGGATTTCAATCGGGTTCTCGCGGAAGCCTTGCGCACAGACATGTCCGCCGAGCAATTGTTTCAGGATGAAAAGCGCGGCGCGGGAATTCGTGATGTCGCCAAGCTTGCTGGCGGCCTTTTGCGGGAAGACTACCGAATCGCTGCCTTCTCAGTCGATGGCTGGGATACGCATGCGGGACAAAAAGGCCAGTTCGCACGCACCGTCAAAGATTTGACCATTGCACTGACAACGCTGAAAGATGCGCTGGGGTCAGATGTCTGGAAAAAGACTGTGGTGCTGGCGATGACGGAATTCGGGCGCACCGTGCGCGAAAATGGCACGGGCGGAACGGACCACGGCACCGGCGGCGTCGCCATTCTGGCAGGCGGCGGAATCGATGGCGGCCGTGTGTTGGGCAACTGGCCGGGTTTGGGCGAGGGCAGGCTGCTTGATGACCGCGACCTTATGCCAACAGGCGATGTGCGGGAAATTGCCGCGGCAATGCTCTATCGACAGTTCGATGTGAGCAGTGAAGCACTGACCAACGGCATTTTCCCCGGACTCAGCTTCGACAGGTCGTCGCCTTATCTCAAGGTCTGAAAGACCAAGGCTCTCAGCGGATGAGCGGATAGGTAATCGTTACGGGCTGACCATATGTGTGGTTAGGTTTTGGGTGCGGAACCCTGATAGGAAACCGCCGTTTCGCAGCTGCAAGCGCTAGCCGGTTGAATTCAGCATCATTGGATGGTTCGGCTAGGCGGGCGGAGGCCAGCTTGGCCTGTGAATTTGTGCGCAACTCCACCTCTACGCGGTTCGTATAGGAGCAGCCGCTTAAAGCCACAGCGATTGCTACGCCCGTAGCGATAACGAACAAATTCATGAGCTTCCCCGAATCAATCTTATGGCTGCAATAAATTGCAACCATAAGAAGATCCGTCAATGGATTCTGCGTTGAGTTGGTGAAGCGAGCAAAATGGCTACGCCCCTCTATGGAATACTATTCCTTGACGATGGGCGTTGGCCGCCCCTCGCTGTCCATCGCCACCATGATGAAAGTGCCAGCGGTTACTTTTTCAAGAATGTCGTATCGTGCGCGCTGCGCCCATGCCTCAACGGTGAGGGTAATGGACGTGCGACCAACTCGTGAAATCGTCGTGTAGATCGACAGGGTATCCCCGATCTTTACGGGCAGCTCGAACGCCATTTCCTTGACCGCTGCCGTGACCACGCGACAGCGTGCCCGTTCCGCTGCGCGAATGCCGCTTGCCAAGTCCATCTGAGACATGACCCAACCGCCAAAAATATCGCCGGCAGGGTTCGCATCCGCTGGCATGGCAAGCGTGCGAAGCGTCAGTTCGCCGGTCGGCTTGATCTGTTCTGGCATTGTGGCCCCCGTAAAGACATCTGGATGAAAAGCTAGATTATTTTTTGGCTAGAAACTGACGGCTTGCATAAAGCGCAATGGCGGCGGCATTCGAAACGTTGAGCGATTTAATCTCACCCGGCATATCGAGGCGCGCGAGCAGGGTGACGGTCTCCCGGGTCTTCTGGCGAAGTCCCTTGCCTTCAGCACCAAGCACAAGCGCGATCTTCTCACCCTGAAACGTTCCCTCAAGCGGCGCGGGCCCTTCCGAATCAAGCCCGATGGAGGTGAAGCCCAGCTTGTGCAGTTCAGCGAGAGCATCGGCCAGATTGGTAATCTGGATGTAAGGAATCATTTCAAGAGCGCCGGAGGCTGATTTTGCCAGAACGCCAGACTCGGTCGGGCTGTGGCGCATGGTCGTAATGACGGCGCCTGCATTGAAGGCCACGGCCGAACGCATGATGGCGCCCACATTGTGCGGATCTGTGACCTGATCGAGAACGAGAATCAGCGGGCTGCTCTTCAAAGCGCCAAGCTTTTTGGCGGGCAGGGGCCGGGTTTCCAGCATGACACCCTGGTGGATAGCATCAGGGCCGAGAACCTTGTCGATATCCTGCGGCGAAACCATTTCCACGGGGAAGGGCTGTTCTTCAGCAGATCCTATTTCCAGACGCGCCAGTGCGTTCAGGGTAACGGACAACTTGATGATCTGCCGCTCTTTGTTGGCCAGCGCTGCGCGCACGGTGTGCAGGCCATAAAGATGAACCTGATCGGGCGCCAGTTGCGGTGCCTTCCAGTCTTCACCGCCACGCGGTCTGCGCTTTTGAAAAGCGGGCGTTGGAATTTCGCCACGTTCCCTCTTGGCATCGCGCACCTGACGGCGCAGCGTTGCATAATGGGTGTCGCGGGTGGATTTGTCGTTGGGATCGTCTTTGCTCATGATGCCTTATATCGTCAGCAATGCGCCAGCACCAGTCCCTCCCAATCCTCTGATCGCCGCCTAGGTATGCCGTCCACGCATTTGCGCAAGGACTTTGCGTCAATTAGCCGGGCATCTTTCAGCGCCACGCGCGGTTAATCCACAGGCCTATGACTCTGTTCGCATTTTTCGCAAATTTTCGTCACACATCGTGTTGACAGACGCGGCGAGGGCAGTCATATACGCGGCCACAGACGACGAAACGGCAACGCGCCGGCCTCGGAAATCTGGTTAAGCTTGGTTGCTTGATCCTCGCAGAATACTGGAGGAATGCCCGAGTGGTTAAAGGGGACGGACTGTAAATCCGTTGGCTCAGCCTACGTTGGTTCAAATCCAACTTCCTCCACCATTCTGCACGGATCGAAACCACCGCCGCGGGTATAGCTCAATGGTAGAGCAGCAGCCTTCCAAGCTGAATACGCGGGTTCGATTCCCGCTACCCGCTCCAACGGTTTTCGATCACCATTCCCAGTGCATTTCACTTTGATATTGCTCGTAGAGTTGTCTCCGGCGACCGTCCATTGATTCGGCGCTTTTCAACCAGCGAGCGTCAACCGTGATGCAGCGTTGCTTAATGCGCGAATATTGCAATATCGCGACACTGCCGGGAACAAAATCGTTGCTTCCAGATTGTTGGAAAGAACAGTGATTGCTACCCCAGATGCAAATCACTCACAGCGGTATAAAACAGTGCCCGGGAATAAGAGATGCTCGAGAATAACCAGATCCAAAGATATGTCGCTATCAGCAATGGTGGCTTCTACGCCTGGGATGTTTGCTTGAATCTCTTTTGGGCGGATGAAAATTTTGCGAGAATCACCGGCCTGGAGCCAGATGAGCTGAACCAAGGATTGCCCGCCCAGCGGATGCTCGACCTCATCCACGAAGATGACAGGCCGCATGTGTCGGAAGGTATAAAAAATTCAGTTTTGTCTGGAGAGCCCTTCCAAATGGTGTATCGCGTGCGCCGTGGCGATGGGTTCGCGAAAATCACGGAAGTCGGGCGTTGCTATCGCTATATTGACGGCGTAGCGTCTCTGTTCACTGGTGTGGTCTTTGATAGCACGACGCCTGCGCGCTCTGAAGATGCCTCAAACGGCAATATTCCGGTACTGGTCGATTAGAACCAGTCACCCATTTCTGCTGAATGATATGCCAAGGTAGTATTGCGCGAAGATAGCGACGACGGCGAGTGCTGCAAACGTAAAGCCGAATTTAAAGCGGCGAGAGCGCTTTGCACGCCCACCTGACCAGTCATAAGCCATTGTTCAGACAGCCTTTATATTTATTAGTATTGTCGAAACTAATAGCTGTCTAAGCTTGCCCGTGGATTGCGGCAATCATGAAATTGCACAGGCAAATTATTTGACTTGCGCCCCCTCGTTGGGGTGATTTGCGTTTGTTCTATTCCGCTGGTTCAGCCGCTCATAAAAAAACCGGAGACCTGAAGGGCTCCGGTTTTAAAGAGGCTGAATGAAACTCAGCTGATGTAGGGCAGTATATAAGGCCAAACTTCTACGAAGCCATGATAGAGCATGTTGGCGGCGACATAGACGATAACCAGAAGGCCGACATAAGAAATCCAGCGGTGGCGGTGCAACAGCTTGGCAACATAGTTTGCCGCAAGGCCCATCAGTGCGATGGAGACGACCAGGCCGATGATGAGAACGGTGAGGTGGTCCTGTGCGGCGCCAGCCACAGCAAGCACGTTGTCCAGTGACATGGACACATCGGCAATAACGATCTGTGTGGCGGCCTGGAAGAATGTCTTCTGGCCCTTTGTCAGATCTGCTTCGTCGTTTGTCTCGTCGTCGCCCATATGGACGTTCTGCGAGCGCAGTTCACTCCACATCTTCCAGCAAACCCAGGCCAGAAGAACGCCGCCGAAAAGCTGAAGGCCGACAATTGCCAGCAATTGTACGGTGAGGGCGGCAAAGACGATGCGCAGCACCGTCGCGGCAATGATGCCGACAAGAATGGCCTTGCGACGAAGATGTGCAGGAAGGCCCGCAGCGGCGAGGCCGATGACGATTGCATTATCGCCTGCAAGAACGAGGTCAATGGCGATGACCTGGAGAAATGCCGTAAAACCGGCAGCTGTGAAAATTTCCATTGCAGATCCCGAGCGGATAGGATTGGTGCCGCGGGAGAAACGGCTTATAGGCGCTTGTTGAAGTGCCTGCAAATTGTTGGATGTCGCCTGTCCCCACAGGTCGATTATCTTGTCAATAGGACACTAAACACATCTTCGTAAAGAGCGTTGGCTGGCTCATACATATTGTCGCGCGGGAGCGCGGACGTTGACGGCAGGTATCAGGCACACCATATGCCCTCCATCACGTCGCTTTTAGCAGCGCATTCGGCGCGCTCGCAATTAAGTCTTGCGCATTCGCTTACAAAGCCTTAAACGGCGACACCAAACCGGTTCGCCGGAAAAACTACTTCACGTTCACAGGAAGCAATTCAGATGGCAAAGAGCAAGTTTGAGCGCAACAAGCCGCACGTCAACATTGGCACGATTGGTCACGTTGACCACGGCAAGACGTCGTTGACTGCTGCGATCACGAAGTACTTCGGCGAATACAAGGCGTACGACCAGATCGACGCAGCGCCGGAAGAAAAGGCACGCGGTATCACGATTTCGACGGCTCACGTTGAATATGAGACGCCAAACCGTCACTACGCACACGTTGATTGCCCCGGCCACGCCGACTACGTCAAGAACATGATCACCGGTGCTGCCCAGATGGACGGCGCTATTCTGGTCTGCTCTGCAGCTGACGGCCCAATGCCACAGACCCGCGAGCACATCCTGCTCGCTCGTCAGGTTGGCGTTCCTGCCATCGTTGTGTTCCTCAACAAGGTTGACCAGGTTGACGACGCAGAACTGCTGGAACTGGTAGAACTGGAAGTTCGTGAACTTCTGTCGTCCTACGACTTCCCAGGCGACGATATTCCAATCGTCAAAGGTTCGGCTCTCGCTGCTCTTGAAGACAGCGACAAGAAGATCGGTGAAGACGCAATCCGCGAGCTGATGGCTCAGGTTGACGCCTACATCCCAACGCCAGAGCGTCCAATCGACCTGCCGTTCCTGATGCCAATCGAAGACGTGTTCTCGATCTCTGGCCGTGGTACGGTTGTTACGGGTCGCGTTGAGCGCGGTATCGTCAAGGTTGGTGAAGAAGTCGAAATCGTCGGCATCCGCGCAACATCCAAGACGACTGTTACCGGCGTTGAAATGTTCCGCAAGCTGCTCGATCAGGGCCAGGCTGGCGACAACATCGGTGCACTGGTTCGTGGCGTACAGCGCGATGGCGTTGAGCGTGGTCAGATCCTTTGCAAGCCAGGCTCTGTTAAGCCGCACAAGAAGTTCATGGCTGAAGCCTACATCCTGACGAAGGAAGAAGGCGGTCGTCATACACCGTTCTTCACGAACTACCGTCCACAGTTCTACTTCCGTACAACTGACGTGACCGGTATCGTTTCGCTTCCAGAAGGCACGGAAATGGTTATGCCAGGCGACAACGTTACTGTTGAAGTCGAACTGATCGTTCCAATCGCGATGGAAGAAAAGCTGCGCTTCGCTATCCGCGAAGGCGGCCGCACCGTCGGCGCTGGCATCGTTGCTTCGATCGTCGAGTAATCTTTTCGGTTACGAAATTCATAAAGCCCCGCTGGCAGCAGCGGGGCTTTTTGTTTGTCGCGCAGCGGCTGATCCGAGGATCTGAACGGATTGTGGGCCGAAGAGTTAGAGTTGATGTGATGGCCGCGACGTGGGCCTATACGGCACCACGTGCGTTCGCCTGACGAAACTGGAGGATTTCCATGGCTAAGCGTATTCTATTTACTGGTGGGTCTGGCAAGGCTGGCAAGCACGTTGTGCCTTGGCTAATTGCGAAGGGGTATGAGGTTCATAATATCGACCTTGCGCCGCTTGATTGCCCCGGCGTGACGAACCTGACAGTCGATGTCACCGACAGTGGACAAGTGTTCAACGCGCTATCGATGCACCGTGATTTTCCCGATCTCGACACGGGGCAGGGCGTGAAGCCTTATGACGCGGTTATCCATTTCGCTGCGATTCCCCGCATTCTCATCAAGCCGGATAACGAAACCTTCCGCGTTAACACCATGGGTACCTACAACGTCATCGAGGCGGCGGTGAAGCTCGGGATCAAGAAGATTGTCATCGCATCGAGCGAGACGACCTACGGCATTTGCTTCGCCGAAGGGCATCGCGACTTTCACCAGTTCCCGCTGGAAGAGGACTATGATGTCGATCCGATGGACAGCTATGGTTTGTCCAAGGTGGTCAACGAGAAGACGGCGCGGGCATTTGCGGAACGCTACGGCGTCGACATATACGCGCTGCGAATCGGTAATGTCATCGAGCCGCATGAATATGATAAGTTTCCCGGCTTCTTCGCAAATCTGGAGACTCGCAAGCGCAATGCCTGGAATTACATTGATGCTCGGGACCTTGGGCAGATATGTCATCTGTGCGTGGAAAAGGATGGCCTTGGATATCAGGTCTTCAACGCCGCCAACGATACCGCAACGGCCAATGTGCCGACGAAGGAACTCGCTCAGCGCTTTTTCCCAAACGTTCCATGGACTCGCGAGATCGGGGAGTATGAAAGCCTGTATTCCAACCGCAAGATCCGCGATGTGTTGGGGTTCAAGGAAGAGCACAACTGGCGGCAATACGTCGAACTTTGATTGAAACGGCAAACTGATGGGTGGCAACGGGGAAAAAATGAAAAACACCCTTGCCATTCGTTTCGTGGCGTTTTAAAGGAGCGCCATAGCAATTGCCGAAGCGGCTTTCGTTTCTGCAGTTGCTGTTGAAGGGGTATAGCTCAGTTGGTAGAGCGGCGGTCTCCAAAACCGCAGGTCGTAAGTTCGAGCCTTACTGCCCCTGCCATTCCTCATCCGCAAGCGCTGTACATCGCTGCATGGCAGATGAGGTGCCGGTTTACCGGCGAAATTCGCCAAATGTCTTTTTTCTCTTGTTAAAGAGGGAATCGGCGTTTATGTAAGACAAAACAGACACGCGGTGCGTGGGGCCGTTTATTTCGGCTTTACGTGCCGTAATTGCGTGGGCAGTCAATGGCATCCAAAACCAATCCGTTTACGTTTCTGCAGCAGGTTCGCGCCGAAGCGTCGAAGATCACTTGGCCGTCGCGCCGCGAAACGATGATTTCCACGGCTATGGTGCTGGTTATGGTCATCTTCGCGGCACTGTTCTTCTTTGCGGCTGACCAGCTCATCGGCTGGTTGCTCAGTCTCGTACTGAGCGTCGGCCGGTAATGAATTGAGCGGAGAGTAGAGATGGCAGCGCGTTGGTATATCGTTCAGGCATATTCGAACTTCGAAAAGAAGGTCGCTGAGTCGATTGAAGAAAAGGTTCGTCAGAAGGGTCTCGATCATCTGTTCGAGCGTATTCTGGTTCCGACCGAGAAGGTCGTTGAGGTTCGTCGCGGCCGCAAGGTCGATAGCGAGCGTAAGTTTTTTCCGGGTTACGTGCTGGTTCGCGCCAACCTGACGGATGAGGCCTATCACCTCATCAAGAATACACCCAAGGTTACGGGGTTTCTGGGCTCTGATAACAAGCCTGTTCCCATTCCTGATTCTGAAGCTGAGCGTATTCTCGGTCAGGTTCAGGAAGGCGTTGAGCGTCCGAAGTCTTCGGTTTCGTTCGAGATCGGCGAGCAGGTTCGCGTCTCCGACGGCCCATTCGCATCGTTCAACGGTGTTGTTCAGGACGTCGATGAAGAGCGTTCGCGCCTCAAGGTTGAAGTTTCCATCTTCGGCCGTGCGACACCAGTCGAGCTGGAATACGCGCAGGTCGAAAAGGTCTGACAAGAATTCGAAGGGCGTATCGCCCTTCAATCAATACATCAGGGACGGCTTGCAAGCGATTGTTTCTGTTTCTGATGTGGTGCGGCAAGTCCGCATAACGCGTGGAAGATCATCTGGCTCGTAGCCGGGGCAGGGATCGCACCACGCAACCGCAGCCGCCGGATTTTCCGGCATCAGAGCCGGGCAACTGGTTCGTATTGAAAGGCAGAGAGATATGGCTAAGAAAGTTGCAGGCCAGCTCAAGCTTCAGGTCAAGGCAGGATCGGCTAACCCGTCCCCGCCAATCGGCCCGGCGCTTGGTCAGCGTGGCGTTAACATTATGGAATTCTGCAAGGCGTTCAACGCTGCTACGCAGGAAATGGAAAAGGGTATGCCGATTCCGGTCGTCATCACCTATTATCAGGACAAGTCCTTCACCTTCGTCATGAAGCAGCCGCCAATGACCTATTGGCTGAAGAAGGAAGCAAAGATCACATCCGGTTCCAAGACGCCTGGTAAGGGCGCCAAGGTCGGCTCCATCACCAAGGCTCAGGTCAAGACGATCGCAGAAGCCAAGATGAAGGATCTGAACGCAGCCGATATCGAAGGCGCAATGGCAATGGTTGAGGGTTCTGCCCGCGCCATGGGCCTGGAAGTGGTAGGTTGATCATGGCAAAGCTTGCAAAGCGCGTACAGAAGATCCGCGAAGGCGTTGATCCAAAGACACTTTACGTTCTGACCGACGCCATTTCGATGGTTAAGGAACGGGCGATTGCCAAGTTCGACGAAACTGTTGAAGTTTCCATGAACCTCGGCGTTGATCCACGTCACGCAGACCAGATGGTTCGCGGCGTTGTCAACCTTCCAAACGGTACGGGCCGTGACGTTCGCGTTGCCGTGTTCGCACGCGGTGCCAAGGCTGATGAAGCCAAGGCTGCTGGTGCAGACATCGTCGGTGCGGAAGACCTGCTCGAAATCGTTCAGGGCGGCAAGATCGACTTTGACCGCGTTATCGCGACACCTGACATGATGCCGCTCGTCGGTCGTCTTGGTAAGGTTCTCGGCCCACGCGGCATGATGCCAAACCCTAAGGTTGGCACGGTTACGATGGACGTTGCTGGAGCTGTTAAGGCTTCCAAGGGCGGCGCCGTTGAATTCCGCGTCGAAAAGGCCGGTATTGTTCATGCTGGTATTGGCAAGGCTTCCTTCGACGCCAAGGCGCTCGAAGAAAACATCAAGGCTTTCGCTGACGCCGTCATCAAGGCAAAGCCAGCTGGCGCCAAGGGCAACTACGTAAAGCGCGTAGCGATTTCCTCGACCATGGGTCCAGGCGTTCGCATCGAGCCTTCGTCGGTTACGGCCTAATATATTCGCCGCGTCTTTACGGAGGCGCGGCATTCAAGATTTCCGGCTCGCAAGGGTCGGGAATTTCCAGGGCAACCTGGAACTCCTGTCCGAGATTGCAGGTGGTTCATATTCCCCAGGGAATTGGCCTTAATCACCTAGCCTGCATGAGACGGGTAAGGCCCGGATTTTCGCATCGTTGAGATGCTTAATAATCCGGTTCGAACCTGATGTGCCTGTGCCTGAAGCCGTTTGCGGCGACAGAGCGGGGGACAGGATCCTCAAGCGTCGCTTGAGATTTTGGTAACAAAGTCTCTTGAGGCAAAGGCAAACCCGATGAGTTCACAGTTCAATGTGTTCTCATCTACTGGAGACAGACAGTGGAAAGAGCGGAAAAACGCGAATTCGTCACGGAGCTGAATGAAGTCTTCAAGGCTTCTGGTTCAGTTGTCGTGGCCCACTATGCTGGTGTCACAGTTGCGCAGATGAACGATTTTCGTTCGAAAATGCGTGCTGCTGGCGGCACCGTCAAGGTCGCGAAGAACCGCCTGGCCAAGATCGCTCTTCAGGGTACGGAGTCGGAAGGGATCATCGATCTCTTCAAGGGACAGACGCTGATTGCATACAGCACTGACCCTATGATTGCTCCGAAAGTCGTCATGGACTTCGCCAAGACTAACGACAAGGTCGTTGTTCTGGGCGGCGCCATGGGCGCAACCACGCTCTCCGCAGAAGCAGTCAAGTCGCTCGCGACCCTGCCTTCGTTGGACGAGCTGCGTGCGAAACTGCTGGGCCTCTTTGCGGCTCCTGCAACGCGCATCGCAACGGTTGTCGCAGCACCAGCAAGCCAGCTTGCTCGCGTGTTCTCGGCTTACTCAAAGAAGGACGAAGCCGCTTAAGGCGGTTTTTCGCTGTAATTATTCAAACCGGTTCGAACCGAATTAAAGGAACTATAACATGGCTGATCTCGCAAAGATCGTTGACGACCTCTCCGCTCTGACAGTTCTGGAAGCTGCTGAGCTTTCCAAGATGCTCGAAGAAAAGTGGGGCGTTTCTGCCGCTGCTCCTGTAGCAGTTGCTGCTGCTGCTGGTCCTGCTGCTGCCGCTGAAGAAGAAAAGACAGAATTCGACGTAATTCTGGTTGATGCTGGTGCAAACAAGATCAACGTCATCAAGGAAGTCCGCGCAATCACAGGTCTCGGCCTGAAGGAAGCTAAGGACCTCGTTGAAGGCGCTCCTAAGGCTGTTAAGGAAGCTGTTTCCAAGGCTGAAGCTGCCGACCTTAAGAAGAAGCTTGAAGACGCTGGCGCCAAGGTTGACGTTAAGTAATCTTGGAATGTTCGGGAGGCGGCGTTCGCGCCGTCTCCTGTTTGCATTTCTACCGAACTTTTTACCCAAAAGCCGCGTGAAAATGGCTTTTGGGTAATGGGTTCTTCAAAAGAATGGTTTCGAACCGCGCGCTACAGGCACTCCGGCCTTATCGTTCGGGACGTGAAACGAGATTGAAGACACTCATTGGATTGACGGGATCGACTGGCCAGCGGTTCCCGTCCGTTGCAGGCCCGGATGCAATTTTAAAGGAGCGACGATGGCTCAGACCCTTTCGTTTAACGGTCGCAGGCGCGTACGCAAGTTTTTCGGCAAAATTCCAGAAGTAGCGGAAATGCCGAACCTCATTGAGGTTCAGAAGGCTTCGTATGACCAGTTTCTCATGGTTGACGAGCCCGAGGGCGGTCGTCCCGACGAGGGATTGAATGCTGTATTCAGGTCCGTATTCCCGATCACCGACTTTTCCGGTGCTTCGATGCTCGAATTCGTATCCTATGAATTCGAACAGCCGAAGTTCGACGTGGAAGAGTGCCGTCAGCGCGATCTGACCTACGCAGCGCCGCTCAAGGTGACGCTGCGTCTGATCGTGTTCGATATTGACGAGGATACAGGCGCGAAGTCCATCAAGGACATCAAGGAACAGTCTGTTTACATGGGCGATATGCCGCTCATGACCAATAACGGTACGTTCATCGTGAACGGCACGGAGCGCGTCATCGTTTCGCAGATGCACCGTTCGCCAGGCGTTTTCTTCGACCATGACAAGGGCAAGAGCCACTCGTCCGGCAAACTTCTTTTTGCTGCGCGTGTCATCCCTTACCGTGGTTCGTGGCTCGATATCGAATTCGACGCCAAGGACGTTGTCTACGCACGTATCGACCGCCGCCGTAAGCTGCCTGCTACATCGCTCCTCATGGCGCTTGGCATGGACGGCGAAGAAATTCTGTCGACCTTCTACACCAAGGCAAACTACGAGCGTGACGGCGATGGCTGGCGTTACCCATATCAGCCAGACGTGCTGAAGGGTGCCAAGGCGATCACCGAGCTGGTCGATGCCGACACGGGTGAAGTTGTTGTCGAGGCCGGCAAGAAGCTGACACCGCGTTTGATCCGTCAGCTGTCGGACAAGGGCCTGAAGTCGCTGAAGGCGACCGATGAAGAGCTTTACGGCAACTACCTCGCCGAAGACATGGTCAACTACGAGACGGGTGAAATCTATCTCGAAGCTGGCGATGAAATCGACGAGAAGACGCTGAAGCTCATTCTCGAGACAGGTTTCGACACGATTCCAATCCTCAACATCGACCACGTCAATGTTGGCGCCTACATCCGCAATACGCTCGCAGCAGACAAGAACGAGAACCGTCAGGAAGCTTTGTTCGACATCTACCGCGTTATGCGCCCGGGTGAGCCGCCAACCATGGATTCGGCCGAAGCCATGTTCAAGTCGCTGTTCTTCGACAGCGAACGTTACGATCTCTCGGCTGTTGGCCGCGTGAAGATGAACATGCGTCTGGATCTCGATGCAGAAGACACCGTGCGCACGCTGCGCAAGGAAGACATTCTGGCAGTCGTCCGGATGTTGGTCGAACTGCGCGACGGCAAGGGCGAAATCGACGATATCGACAACCTCGGCAACCGCCGCGTTCGCTCCGTCGGTGAGTTGATGGAGAACCAGTATCGTCTGGGTCTGCTGCGCATGGAACGTGCGATCAAGGAACGTATGTCCTCGATCGAAATCGACACCGTGATGCCGCAGGATCTGATCAACGCCAAGCCAGCAGCAGCTGCTGTTCGCGAATTCTTCGGCTCCTCGCAGCTGTCGCAGTTCATGGACCAGGTGAACCCGCTTTCGGAAATCACCCACAAGCGCCGTCTTTCGGCTCTTGGACCTGGTGGTCTGACCCGCGAGCGCGCAGGCTTCGAAGTCCGCGACGTTCACCCTACCCACTACGGCCGTATTTGCCCGATTGAAACGCCTGAAGGCCCGAACATCGGTCTGATCAACTCGCTTGCAACCTTTGCCCGCGTCAACAAGTATGGCTTCATTGAAAGCCCGTACCGCAAGATCATCGACGGCAAGGTGACCAAGGAAGTTATTTACCTCTCCGCTATGGAAGAGGCGAAATACTATGTTGCACAGGCCAATGCCGGCTTGGATAGCGAAGGCGCGTTCACGGAAGAGTTCGTTGTTTGCCGTCACTCCGGCGAAGTTATGTTGGCTCCACGTGACAACATCAACCTGATGGACGTTTCCCCTAAGCAGCTGGTTTCGGTTGCTGCGGCTCTCATCCCGTTCCTGGAAAACGACGACGCCAACCGTGCTCTCATGGGCTCGAACATGCAGCGTCAGGCCGTTCCACTTTTGCGTGCCGAGGCTCCGTTCGTCGGAACCGGCATGGAGCCGATCGTTGCGCGTGACTCCGGTGCTGCTATTGCCGCACGTCGTGGTGGCGTGGTCGATCAAGTGGATGCGACCCGTATCGTTATCCGTGCGACGGAAGATCTTGATGCCGGCAAGTCCGGTGTTGATATCTATCGTCTCCAGAAGTTCCAGCGTTCCAACCAGAACACCTGCGTCAACCAGCGTCCGCTGGTCGCTGTAGGCGATATTCTGAACAAGGGCGACATCATCGCGGACGGTCCTTCGACCGACCTCGGCGACCTGGCACTTGGCCGTAACGCGCTGGTCGCGTTTATGCCTTGGAATGGTTACAACTACGAAGACTCCATTCTGATGTCTGAGCGCATCGTCTCTGACGACGTGTTCACGTCCATCCACATCGAAGAATTCGAAGTGATGGCCCGCGACACCAAGCTTGGTCCTGAAGAAATCACGCGTGATATTCCGAACGTCTCGGAAGAAGCGCTGAAGAACCTCGACGAAGCTGGCATCGTGTACATCGGCGCTGAAGTTCAGCCTGGCGATATCCTCGTCGGCAAGATCACGCCAAAGGGTGAAAGCCCGATGACGCCGGAAGAAAAGCTTCTGCGCGCCATCTTTGGTGAAAAGGCCTCCGACGTTCGCGACACTTCCATGCGCATGCCTCCTGGCACGTTTGGTACTGTTGTTGAAGTTCGGGTGTTCAACCGTCACGGCGTCGAAAAAGACGAGCGTGCGATGGCCATCGAGCGCGAGGAAATCGAACGTCTTGCCAAGGACCGTGATGACGAACAGGCTATCCTGGATCGTAACGTCTACGGCCGTCTGATCGAGATGCTGCGCGGACAGGTTTCTATTGCCGGTCCAAAGGGCTTCAAGAAGGGCGTCGAGCTTTCGAACGCTGTCGTATCCGAATATCCTCGCTCGCAGTGGTGGATGTTTGCTATCGAAGACGAGAAGGCTCAGTCCGAGCTGGAAGCGCTTCGCGGTCAGTACGACGAATCCAAGTCGCGCCTTGAACAGCGCTTCATGGACAAGGTCGAGAAGGTTCAGCGCGGCGATGAAATGCCTCCGGGCGTCATGAAGATGGTCAAGGTCTTCGTTGCTGTTAAGCGCAAGATCCAGCCAGGCGACAAGATGGCTGGCCGTCACGGTAACAAGGGCGTTGTCTCGCGTATCGTGCCTGTTGAAGATATGCCGTTCCTGGAAGACGGCACGCATGTCGACATCTGCTTGAACCCGCTGGGCGTGCCTTCGCGCATGAACGTCGGTCAGATTCTCGAAACGCACCTCGCATGGGCTTGCGCCGGTATGGGCAAGAAGATCGGGGCGATGCTGGACGAGTATCACAAGTCGCTTGATATCACTGAGCTGAAGCGCGAGCTGACGGAAGTGTATGCCAGTGAAGCCAAGGACGAAGTCGCTCACTTTGACGACGAGTCCCTGTTGCGTCTCGCCGAGCAGTCCAGGAAGGGCGTTTCGATTGCAACGCCGGTCTTCGACGGCGCGCATGAGCCTGACGTTGCTGAAATGCTGACGAGAGCCGGTCTTCACGACTCGGGTCAGTCTGTTCTGTACGATGGTCGTACCGGTGAAACCTTCGACCGTAAGGTGACCGTCGGTTACATGTACATGATCAAGCTGAACCACCTTGTTGACGACAAGATCCACGCTCGCTCGATCGGCCCTTACTCGCTCGTTACCCAGCAGCCGCTGGGCGGCAAGGCGCAGTTCGGCGGTCAGCGCTTCGGGGAAATGGAAGTCTGGGCTCTGGAAGCTTACGGCGCCGCCTACACGCTGCAGGAAATGCTCACCGTCAAGTCTGACGACGTGGCGGGCCGCACCAAGGTTTACGAAGCGATCGTCCGTGGTGACGATACATTCGAAGCCGGTATTCCTGAAAGCTTCAACGTGCTCGTCAAGGAAATGCGCTCGCTGGGTCTCAGCGTCGAACTCGAAAATTCGAAGCTCGACGAAGCCAATGCAGCGAACCAACTGCCTGACGCGGCGGAATAAAAATAAAAGGGCAGGCACCTTACAGGGTGCCTGCCTGTTTCGCCCGAAGGTTACGGCCTGACGGTAGAAACTTCCGCCGCAATTTGCGGTTAATCGTGTTTTAGGCATTGGCCGGTGTTGCGGACTCACCGTGCCAGATGCAAGCAAGGGGCCAAACCCCTAAGGAGACAGGCATGAACCAAGAGGTCATGAACCTTTTCAACCCGTCGGTACCGGCGCAGCACTTCGATTCCATCCGGATTTCGATTGCCAGCCCGGAAAAGATTCTTTCGTGGTCCTATGGCGAGATCAAAAAGCCAGAAACCATCAACTATCGTACGTTCAAGCCTGAACGCGATGGTCTGTTCTGCGCGCGTATTTTCGGACCTATCAAGGACTATGAGTGCTTGTGCGGCAAGTACAAGCGTATGAAGTACAAGGGCATCATCTGCGAAAAGTGCGGCGTCGAAGTTACGCTGTCGCGCGTTCGCCGTGAGCGCATGGGCCATATCGAGCTCGCAGCACCTGTTGCGCACATCTGGTTCCTGAAGTCGCTTCCTTCGCGTATCTCGACATTGCTCGACATGACGCTGAAAGATGTTGAGCGCGTTCTGTATTTCGAAAACTACATCGTGACCGAGCCTGGCCTCACTTCTATGAAGCAGAACCAGCTTCTGAACGAAGAAGAGTACATGATCGCCGTCGACGAGTTCGGCGAAGACCAGTTCACAGCCATGATCGGCGCTGAAGCCATCTATGAGATGCTGGCTTCGATGAATCTCGAAAAGATCGCTGGCGACCTTCGCACTGAGCTGGCCGAAACCACGTCTGAGCTCAAGCAGAAGAAATACATGAAGCGTCTCAAGATCGTTGAGAACTTCATGGAGTCTGGCAATCGTCCCGAGTGGATGATCATGAAGGTTGTTCCAGTCATTCCACCGGACCTGCGTCCGCTGGTTCCGCTGGATGGTGGCCGTTTCGCGACGTCCGACCTGAACGATCTTTATCGCCGCGTTATCAACCGTAACAACCGCTTGAAGCGCCTGATCGAGCTTCGTGCGCCTGGCATCATCATCCGCAACGAAAAGCGTATGTTGCAGGAATCCGTCGATGCGCTGTTTGATAACGGGCGTCGCGGTCGCGTCATCACGGGTGCCAACAAACGTCCGCTGAAGTCGCTGTCCGATATGCTCAAGGGCAAGCAGGGCCGCTTCCGTCAGAACCTTCTCGGCAAGCGCGTCGACTATTCCGGTCGTTCGGTTATCGTGACTGGTCCTGAGCTGAAACTGCACCAGTGCGGTCTTCCAAAGAAGATGGCTCTCGAGCTGTTCAAGCCGTTCATCTATGCGCGCCTTGATGCGAAGGGGTACTCTTCCACAGTCAAGCAGGCCAAGAAGCTGGTCGAAAAAGAAAAGCCGGAAGTTTGGGATATCCTCGACGAGGTCATCCGCGAGCACCCGGTTCTTTTGAACCGCGCACCGACGCTACACCGTCTGGGCATCCAGGCCTTCGAACCCATGCTGGTTGAAGGCAAGGCCATCCAGCTGCATCCGCTCGTCTGCACGGCCTTCAACGCCGACTTCGACGGTGACCAGATGGCTGTCCACGTTCCGCTGTCGCTTGAAGCGCAGCTGGAAGCACGCGTGCTTATGATGTCCACAAACAACATTCTGCACCCAGCAAACGGCCAGCCGATCATCGTTCCTTCACAGGACATGGTTCTGGGTCTTTACTACCTCTCGATCATGAACCAGAACGAGCCAGGCGAAGGCATGGCCTTCTCTGATCTGGGCGAGTTGCACCACGCTTTGGAAAACAAGGTCGTGACGCTGCATGCCAAGATCCGTGGCCGCTTCAAGACTGTGGATGCCGAAGGCAAGCCTGTTTCGAAGATTTACGAAACGACACCTGGCCGCATGCTCATTGGCGAACTTCTGCCAAAGAACGTGAATGTGCCTTTCGACACCTGCAACCAGGAAATGACCAAGAAGAACATCTCCAAGATGATCGACACGGTCTACCGTCACTGCGGCCAGAAAGACACGGTCATCTTCTGCGACCGCATCATGCAGCTCGGCTTTACCCATGCTTGCCGTGCCGGTATTTCGTTCGGCAAGGACGACATGATCATTCCTGAAACCAAGGTGAAAATCGTTGGTGACACGGAAACGCTCGTCAAGGAATACGAACAGCAGTACAATGACGGCCTGATCACTCAGGGCGAAAAGTACAACAAGGTCGTTGACGCCTGGGGTAAGGCAACCGAAAAGGTCGCGGAAGACATGATGGCCCGTATTAAGGCTGTCGAGTTCGATCCAGAGACCGGTCGTCAGAAGCCGATGAACGCCATCTACATGATGTCCCACTCCGGTGCGCGTGGTTCTCCGAACCAGATGCGTCAGCTGGGTGGTATGCGCGGCCTCATGGCCAAGCCATCGGGCGAAATCATCGAAACGCCGATCATCTCCAACTTCAAGGAAGGTCTGACCGTTAACGAGTACTTCAACTCGACGCACGGCGCCCGTAAGGGTCTTGCAGACACGGCCTTGAAGACGGCGAACTCCGGTTACCTCACACGTCGTCTTGTCGACGTGGCGCAGGACTGCATCGTCAATTCCAGGGATTGCGGTACCGACAAGGGCCTCACCATGACCGCCATCGTTGATGCCGGTCAGGTCGTTGCTTCGCTCGGCGCACGTATCCTTGGACGTACGGCTCTTGATGATATCGACAATCCGGTCACGGGCGATAACATCGTCAAGGCTGGCAAGTTGATGGACGAAGCCGATATCGCGACCATCGAAGCGTCTGGCATCCAGTCGGTACGTATCCGCTCTGCTCTGACCTGCGAAATTCAGGTTGGCGTTTGCGGCGTCTGCTACGGTCGTGACCTTGCACGTGGTACGCCAGTTAACATGGGCGAAGCAGTTGGTGTTATCGCCGCTCAGTCCATCGGTGAACCAGGCACGCAGCTTACCATGCGTACGTTCCACCTTGGTGGTACGGCTAACGTGGTTGACCAATCCTTCTTGGAAGCGTCTTACGAAGGCACGATTCAGATCAAGAACCGCAACAGCTTGCGCAACTCTGACAACATTCTCATCGCGATGGGCCGTAACATGTCCGTCACCATTCTTGATGAGCGTGGCGTCGAGCGTTCCTCGCAGCGTGTAGCCTATGGCTCCAAGCTGTTCGTGGATGATGGCGACAAGGTGAAGCGCGGTCAGCGTCTGGCTGAGTGGGACCCGTACACACGTCCAATGATGACGGAAGTGGAAGGTACTGTTCACTTCGAAGATCTGGTCGATGGCCTCTCCGTTCTGGAAGCAACCGACGAATCCACCGGTATCACCAAGCGTCAGGTTATTGACTGGCGTTCGACACCGCGCGGTTCGGATCTCAAGCCTGCGATCGTGATCAAGGACGCAGCTGGCAATGTCGCAAAGCTTGCACGTGGTAGCGAAGCCCGCTTCCACCTGTCGGTTGACGCGATCCTGTCGGTTGAGCCTGGCATGAAGGTCTTCCAGGGTGATGTGCTTGCACGTTCGCCACTGGAAAGCGCCAAGACGAAGGATATCACCGGTGGTCTGCCGCGTGTTGCCGAACTCTTTGAAGCGCGTCGTCCAAAGGATCACGCTATCATCGCCGAGATCGATGGTACGATCCGTCTCGGCCGCGACTACAAGAACAAGCGCCGCGTTCAGATCGAGCCTGCGGAAGATGGTGTCGAGCCAGTCGAATACCTGATCCCGAAGAGCAAGCCGTTCCACCTTCAGGAAGGCGACTACATCGAGAAGGGCGAATACATTCTCGACGGCAACCCCGCACCGCACGACATCTTGGCGATCAAGGGCGTGGAGGCTCTGGCTTCCTACCTCGTGAACGAAATTCAGGAAGTCTATCGCTTGCAGGGCGTTGTCATCAACGACAAGCACATCGAAGTGATCGTGCGTCAGATGCTGCAGAAGGTGGAAATCACCGATGCAGGTGACTCGCAGTACATCGTGGGCGACAGCGTTGATCGCATCGAGATGGAAGACAATAATGATCGTCTGATCGAAGAAGGCAAGAAGCCATCTTACGGCGACCCGGTTCTTCTGGGTATCACCAAGGCTTCGCTGCAGACACCTTCGTTCATCTCGGCTGCTTCGTTCCAGGAAACCACAAAGGTTCTCACGGAAGCTGCAATCGCCGGCAAGACCGACACGTTGCAGGGTCTGAAGGAAAACGTCATCGTAGGCCGTCTGATCCCAGCCGGTACGGGTGGTACCATGACCCAGATCCGCCGCATCGCGACGGGCCGCGACGAGCTCATCATCGAAGAGCGCAAGAAGAGCACCGGCTCTGCTTCCGCAAACCAGATGTTGCAGGACATGACAGACAAGGCTCCGGCTGCCGAATAACGGCAGCCAGGGCAGGGGCCTCGGAAGGGGCCCCGTCTGGTACAAACAGAAACGCCCGGAGTGATCCGGGCGTTTTTTATTGCGGGAGTGTTCAGTGGGGCTGTGTGAGGGGTCAGTGAGCCCGGAGGGCTCGAATGCCTCAGGCGAAGCGTATGATCGCGACTTCACCCTCAAGTGCACCTTGGTAGGCGGAGGCGTGTGGCTCTTCGTCAGGGACTTCCGTCAGCATACCGATCTGGTCAAGATCAGCTTCAAGGAAGCCTTCTTCTGAGAGCGCGTTGAGAGCCTCGCGGACGGCGCTATCATCGTCTGGCGCGCGCAGGATGATGTGAATGTCGATACCTTCCTGGCCTTCACGCTCATAGGCCTTGCCGATGACGATAAAGACCATGGCATCGTCGCGTCCGTTGTCGTTATCTGGTTCCGTAATCATGACGCGATCCCTTTTCTGGCTGTGATGCGTGGAGATGGCAGACGAGGCCGGACATCAGGACCGGCCTTCAGCATCTTCAGGGAATCAATAGACGGATTTTGTGAAAAGCCAAAGGCCGGATTGGGAAAAGCGTGCGCGGGGAGTGGCTTTATGTTAAAAGGTCTCCGAAAGGCTACGTCATACGGTGTCACCAAGGCCTGCAAAGGCACTAAATGCGGATTCACCCTTGACGAAACTGGGTTAAAACAGTAGTACGCCCGCCATCGGAGCCAATGTGAGGCATGGCCATCTGGAGCGACTCGCTCTGGAGTTCACCTCAAACAAGGGTCCCAAAACACGTACGAGACACGAATGTTGCACGCAAGACGTCTTCTGACGTCCTATGCTCTTGGTGGTCCCATCCGTGGAAACCGGATCGGGCCACAATTTGCGCATGACGATATGCGTGCGTCGTTGCCGGAGACGGTATAGCCGCCACCCGCGAGGGTGGCTAAAGTAGTTTTTACAAGGGATGGTTATATGCCTACCGTAAACCAGCTGATCCGCAAGCCACGCCAGGCACAGGTAAAGCGCAATAAGGTTCCTGCCCTGCAGGAAAACCCACAGAAGCGCGGCGTTTGCACACGCGTTTATACAACAACCCCTAAGAAGCCTAACTCGGCTCTTCGTAAGGTTGCCAAGATCCGCCTCACCAACGGCTTTGAAGTCATCGGCTACATTCCAGGTGAAGGTCACAACCTTCAGGAACACTCCGTTGTTATGATCCGTGGCGGCCGCGTAAAGGACTTGCCGGGCGTTCGTTACCACGTCATCCGTGGTGTTCTCGATACCCAGGGCGTCAAGAACCGCAAGCAGCGTCGTTCGAAGTACGGTGCGAAGCGTCCGAAGTAATTCGGTTTAACAAATTCCGGCGCTGCGCGAGGTTCTCCGCGTGGTAAAGCGTCATTCAAAGTTGAGAGACAAGTAGTATGTCCCGTCGCCATAGTGCAGAAAAGCGTGAGATCAATCCGGACCCGAAGTTCGGCGATCTGATCGTTACTAAATTCATGAACGCCATCATGCTTCACGGCAAGAAGTCGGTCGCAGAAAGCATCGTTTACGGCGCGTTTGACGTCGTTCAGGGCAAGGCAAAGGCAGAGCCCCTCGGCATCTTCCATTCGGCCCTCGAAAACGTTGCGCCGCATGTTGAAGTGCGTTCGCGTCGCGTTGGTGGTGCAACCTACCAGGTTCCAGTCGATGTTCGCCCAGAGCGCCGTCAGGCACTCGCGATCCGTTGGCTGATCGCTGCTGCGCGCAAGCGCAACGAAACAACCATGGTTGATCGCCTGTCTGGCGAACTCATGGATGCTGCGAACAACCGTGGTTCCGCTGTCAAGAAGCGCGAAGACACGCACAAGATGGCAGACGCCAACCGCGCATTCTCGCATTACCGCTGGTAATCTAACCGATCCGAAAGGCAGTCCGTTATGGCTCGCGAATATAAAATCGAAGACTACCGCAATTTCGGTATCATGGCGCACATCGACGCCGGTAAGACGACAACAACCGAGCGTATTCTTTACTACACCGGTAAGTCGCACAAGATCGGCGAAGTTCATGATGGCGCAGCCACAATGGACTGGATGGAGCAGGAGCAGGAGCGTGGTATCACCATCACGTCTGCTGCTACGACGACCTTCTGGAAGGGTCGCGATGGCAAGATGCGCCGTTTCAACATCATCGACACCCCCGGTCACGTTGACTTCACGATTGAAGTTGAACGTTCGCTGCGTGTTCTCGATGGTGCTATTGCGCTTCTCGACGCCAACGCCGGTGTAGAGCCGCAGACAGAAACTGTCTGGCGTCAGGCTGAGAAGTACAACGTTCCGCGTATGATCTTCTGCAACAAGATGGACAAGACCGGTGCTGACTTCTACCGCTCGGTAGAAATGATCAAGACCCGTCTCGGCGCTATCGCAGTTGTCATGCAGCTCCCAATCGGTGCAGAAACCGAATTCAAGGGCGTGATCGACCTTATCGAGATGAATGCTCTTATCTGGCGCGACGAATCGCTCGGCGCTCAGTGGGACGTCGTTGAGATTCCGGAAGACATGAAGGAAAAGGCTGCTGAATATCGTGAAAAGATGATCGAACAGGTCGTCGATATCGATGAAGAAGCAATGGAAGCCTACCTGAACGGCGACTTGCCAGACAACGACAAGATCCGTGAGCTTGTTCGTCGTGGCACCATCGACGTGAAGTTCCACCCAATGTTCTGCGGTACTGCGTTCAAGAACAAGGGCGTTCAGCCACTTCTCGACGCCGTTTGCGATTACCTGCCTTCGCCGCTGGATATTCCTGCGATCAAGGGCATCGACTTCAAGACCGAAGCCGAAATCGAACGTCATCCAGACGACTCTGAGCCGCTTTCGATGCTCGCGTTCAAGATCATGAACGACCCATTCGTTGGTTCGCTCACCTTCGCACGTATCTACTCGGGCAAGCTCGAAAAGGGCACATCTGTTATCAACACGGTCAAGGACAAGCGCGAGCGCGTCGGCCGTATGCTTCAGATGCACTCCAACAGCCGTGAAGACATCGAAGAAGCCTTTGCTGGTGACATCGTTGCTCTGGCTGGTCTTAAGGAAACAACGACAGGCGATACACTTTGCGATCCTCTGAAGCCTGTTATTCTTGAGCGTATGGAATTCCCTGAGCCTGTTATTCAGATCGCGATTGAACCAAAGACCAAGGGCGACCAGGAAAAGATGGGCCTCGCGCTCAACCGCCTGGCTGCTGAAGATCCATCGTTCCGCGTCAAGACGGATGAAGAGTCTGGTCAGACGATCATCGCCGGCATGGGCGAACTTCACCTCGACATTCTCGTTGACCGTATGCGTCGCGAGTTCAAGGTTGAAGCTACCGTTGGTGCTCCTCAGGTTGCTTACCGTGAAACGATCACGCGTCAGCACGAAGAAGACTACACGCACAAGAAGCAGTCCGGTGGTACCGGTCAGTTCGCGCGCGTCAAGATCATCTTCGAACCGAACCCAGAAGGCGAAGACTTCAAGTTCGAGTCCAAGATCGTTGGTGGTGCGGTTCCAAAGGAATACATCCCAGGCGTTCAGAAGGGTATCGAAAGCGTTCTCTCTTCCGGTCCTCTGGCTGGCTTCCCGATGCTCGGCGTTAAGGCAACCTTGATCGACGGCGCATACCACGACGTTGACTCCTCGGTTCTGGCATTCGAAATCGCATCGCGTGCCTGCTTCCGTGAAGCAGCGAAGAAGGCTGGTGCACAGCTTCTCGAGCCGATGATGAAGGTCGAAGTTGTGACTCCTGAAGATTACGTCGGTGACGTGATCGGCGATCTGAACTCGCGTCGCGGTCAGATCCAGGGTCAGGAAAGCCGTGGTATTGCCGTTGTTATCAACGCGCATGTTCCATTGGCCAACATGTTCAAGTACGTCGACAACTTGCGCTCCATGTCCCAGGGCCGCGCGCAGTATTCGATGACCTTCGATCACTATTCGCCGGTTCCAAGCAACGTTGCTCAGGAAATCCAGGCAAAGTATTCCGGTCAGAAGTGACCGGGGTACGCCCCTAACGAAATTTAGAGTTTATTCCCTTCAAGGGACAGGAATGGAGAGCCACGAATGGCAAAGAGCAAGTTTGAGCGCAACAAGCCACACGTCAACATTGGCACGATTGGTCACGTTGACCACGGCAAGACGTCGTTGACTGCTGCGATCACGAAGTACTTCGGCGAATACAAGGCGTACGACCAGATCGACGCAGCGCCGGAAGAAAAGGCACGCGGTATCACGATTTCGACGGCTCACGTTGAATATGAGACGCCAAACCGTCACTACGCACACGTTGATTGCCCCGGCCACGCCGACTACGTCAAGAACATGATCACCGGTGCTGCCCAGATGGACGGCGCTATTCTGGTCTGCTCTGCAGCTGACGGCCCAATGCCACAGACCCGCGAGCACATCCTGCTCGCTCGTCAGGTTGGCGTTCCTGCCATCGTTGTGTTCCTCAACAAGGTTGACCAGGTTGACGACGCAGAACTGCTGGAACTGGTAGAACTGGAAGTTCGCGAACTTCTGTCGTCCTACGACTTCCCAGGCGACGACATTCCAATCGTCAAGGGTTCGGCTCTTGCTGCTCTTGAAGATTCCGACAAGAAGATCGGTGAAGACGCAATCCGCGAGCTGATGGCTCAGGTTGACGCCTACATCCCAACGCCAGAGCGTCCAATCGACCTGCCGTTCCTGATGCCAATCGAAGACGTGTTCTCGATCTCTGGCCGTGGTACGGTTGTTACGGGTCGCGTTGAGCGCGGTATCGTCAAGGTTGGTGAAGAAGTCGAAATCGTCGGCATCCGCGCAACATCCAAGACGACTGTTACCGGCGTTGAAATGTTCCGCAAGCTGCTCGATCAGGGCCAGGCTGGCGACAACATCGGTGCACTGGTTCGTGGCGTACAGCGCGATGGCGTTGAGCGTGGTCAGATCCTTTGCAAGCCAGGCTCTGTTAAGCCGCACAAGAAGTTCATGGCTGAAGCCTACATCCTGACGAAGGAAGAAGGCGGTCGTCATACACCGTTCTTCACGAACTACCGTCCACAGTTCTACTTCCGTACAACTGACGTGACCGGTATCGTTTCGCTTCCAGAAGGCACGGAAATGGTTATGCCAGGCGACAACGTTACCGTTGAAGTCGAACTGATCGTTCCAATCGCGATGGAAGAAAAGCTGCGCTTCGCTATCCGCGAAGGCGGCCGTACCGTCGGCGCTGGCATCGTTGCTTCGATCGTCGAGTAAATAATGCTTTGGGTGTGGTACACACCTGAGCGATGACGTCGGAGCATTTTCCGGCGACGTAATAGTGGACGATGGCGGTGTTAAAAGCACCGCCATCGGACGTTTTATAAAAAGCGTCATGGCGTTGCATTTTTATGGCTTGAAAATTCCTGTGAAAGCGCGTAAACGCGCACTCACACTCACCAGTTGGATTCGCGCTGAATTGCGGAGCCTGGTGATTTCAAAATTACAGACTACCGAAATGATTGGGATGCGAATTTGCATTCCTCTTGATTTTTGAAAATCTGCGGCGCCACGATCAACAGGTTCATGTATTTCCGCGTGCGGAAATCCAAAGACAAAGAACAAGGACAAGACGTATGAACGGCCAGAATATCCGTATCCGCCTCAAGGCGTTTGATCACCGGATCCTCGATGCCTCCACCCGTGAAATCGTGTCGACCGCCAAGCGCACCGGCGCAAGCGTTCGCGGCCCGGTTCCACTTCCTACCCGCATCGAAAAGTTTACCGTCAACCGCTCTCCTCACGTTGACAAGAAGAGCCGTGAGCAGTTCGAAATGCGGACGCACAAGCGCCTTCTCGATATCGTAGACCCGACACCGCAGACCGTTGATGCTTTGATGAAGCTCGACCTGGCTGCTGGCGTTGATGTCGAAATCAAGCTCTAAGACCTCGGCCTGACCTTGCGAAAGTAAGGGCCGATATAACAAGGAAGGTACGTGGAGCAATCCAACGTCTTCCAATCCGGAGACCGGAAACGTCGTGAGATGTCGAAGGGAACTCCTTAACAAAGGCCACAGAGGGTTCTCCCTTCAAGGCTCGCAAGAGGATTGAACCAATGCGTTCAGGTGTGATTGCACAGAAAGTGGGTATGACCCGGGTCTATAACGACGCCGGCGAGCATATCCCAGTAACGGTACTGCGTTTGGACAACGTACAAGTTGTTTCCCAGCGCACAGAAGACAAGAATGGCTACACCGCAGTTCAGCTCGGTGCAGGCCAGTCCAAGGTCAAGAATACGACAAAGGCACTCCGCGGTCACTTCGCCGCTGCCAGCGTCGAGCCGAAGGCAAAGCTCGTTGAGTTTCGGGTATCTCCCGAAAACCTCATCGACGTCGGTGCAACACTGACCGCAGATCATTTCCAGACAGGCCAGCTGGTAGACGTTACCGGCACGACAATCGGTAAGGGCTTCGCGGGTTCCATGAAGCGTCACAACTTCGGTGGTGGTCGCGCTTCTCACGGTAACTCGGTTTCTCACCGTGCTCACGGTTCTACTGGTTCGAACCAGGATCCAGGCAAGGTCTGGAAGGGCAAGCGCATGGCTGGTCACATGGGCAGCACACGCGTTACCACCCAGAATCTGGAAGTGGTTTCGACCGATGAGGGTCGCGGTTTGATCCTCGTTAAGGGCGCCGTTCCCGGTTCCAAGGGTTCCTGGATCATCGTCCGCGACGCCGTTAAGTCGGCAGCGAAGTAAGGGAGCCTCATCATGGAATTGAACGTCAAAACCCTCGAGGGAAAAGACGCCGGCACGGTATCCCTGTCGGACGAAATTTTCGGCCTCGACCCACGCCAGGATATCCTGGCACGCATGGTTCGTTACCAGCTCGCCAAGAAGCAGCAGGGAACGCACAAGACCAAGACCCGCGCAGAAGTTTCCCGCACGGGTGCCAAGATGTACAAGCAGAAGGGTACGGGCCGCGCTCGTCACCACTCAGCTCGTGCACCGCAGTTCCGCGGCGGCGGCAAGGCCCACGGCCCAGTCGTTCGTAGCCATGCTCATGACCTTCCAAAGAAGGTTCGTGCGCTTGCACTGCGTCACGCTTTGTCTGCAAAGTTGAAGTCCGAAGAACTGATCATCGTCGATCAGCTCGTTGCGTCTGACGCAAAGACAAAGGGTCTCCTTGGCCACTTTGCTACGCTTGGCCTTACTAACGCTCTCGTTATCGGCGGCGCAGAACTTGATGGCAACTTCAAGCTCGCAGCTCAGAACATCCCGAACGTGGACGTTCTACCGATTCAGGGCATCAATGTTTACGACATTCTGCGCCGCGGCAAGCTCGTGCTGTCCAAGGCTGCAGTTGAAGCCCTTGAGGAGCGGTTCAAATGACGGATCTTCGCCACTACGATGTGATCGTATCTCCTTCGATCACGGAAAAGTCGACGCTGGTCTCTGAACAGAACCAGGTCGTATTCAACGTCGCCAAAGATGCTTCTAAGCCTGAAATCAAGGCTGCAGTTGAAGCACTCTTCGGAGTCAAGGTCACGGCAGTGAACACGCTTATCCGCAAGGGTAAGACTCGTCGTTTCCGTGGATTCGCCGGTAAGCGTAAGGATGTCAAAAAAGCCATCATCACGCTCGCCGAAGGTCAATCCATCGACGTGTCCACCGGACTCTAAAAGGTTAGGCCCAAGCGGGCAAAGACCCAAAAGGGAACAAATAAAATGGCATTGAAAAGTTTCAATCCGACCACGCCTAGCCAGCGTCAGCTGGTTATCGTGGACCGTTCTTCGCTCTACAAGGGCAAGCCGGTAAAGGCTCTTACAGAGGGCCTCAGCTCGAAGGGTGGCCGTAACAATCAGGGCCGGATCACCGTTCGTTTTCAGGGCGGCGGTCACAAGCGGACCTACCGTCTGGTAGACTTCAAGCGTCGCAAGTTCGACGTTGAAGGTACGGTCGAGCGTCTGGAATATGACCCTAACCGCACCGCATTCATCGCGCTCGTGACATACACGGACGGCCAACAGGCTTACATTCTCGCGCCACAGCGTCTTGCTGCCGGTGACAAGGTGATCGCCTCCGAAAAGGCAGTGGACGTGAAGCCAGGCAACACTATGCCTCTTCAGTACATTCCAGTCGGTTCGATCATCCACAACGTCGAGATGAAGCCAGGCAAGGGCGGTCAAATCGCTCGTTCCGCCGGTACGTATGTCCAGCTCGTTGGTCGCGATGCAGGGATGGCGATCCTTCGCTTGAACTCCGGTGAGCAGCGTCTCGTGCACGGCACTTGCCTTGCATCTATCGGCGCTGTCTCGAATGCCGATCATGGCAACATCAACGACGGCAAAGCCGGTCGTTCACGCTGGCGCGGCAAGAAGCCTCACGTTCGCGGTGTCGTGATGAACCCTGTCGATCACCCTCATGGTGGTGGCGAAGGTCGTACGTCTGGTGGTCGCCATCCGGTGACTCCGTGGGGTAAACCCACAAAGGGCAAGCGCACTCGCTCCAACAAGTCGACCGATAAGTTCATCATGCGTTCGCGCCATCAGCGCAAGAAGTAAGAGAGGAACTCTCAAATGGCTCGTTCAGTATGGAAAGGTCCGTTTGTTGACGGCTATCTTCTCACTAAGGCTGAGAAGGTACGTGAAAGCGGACGCAACGAAGTGATCAAGATCTGGAGCCGGCGCTCCACGATCTTGCCGCAGTTCGTCGGTCTGACATTCGGCGTCTACAATGGCAGCAAGCATGTGCCCGTCTCGGTCAACGAAGACATGGTCGGCCACAAGTTCGGTGAATTCTCTCCGACCCGGACCTATTACGGTCATGGTGCGGACAAGAAGGCAAAGAGGAAGTAATCATGGCGAAGGCTAAGACCGAACGCCGGCTGAAGGACAATGAGGCTCAGGCCATTGCCCGCACGCTTCGCGTCAGCCCCCAGAAACTGAACCTGGTTGCCGCTCTTATCCGTGGCAAAAAGGTTGATCGCGCTCTCGCCGAGCTCGAATTCTCCCGCAAGCGCATTGCTTCGACCGTCAAGAAGACGCTCGAATCTGCAATTGCCAATGCGGAAAACAACCATGATCTCGACGTCGACGCTCTCGTCGTCGCCGAGGCCTATGTTGGCAAGTCCATCACCATGAAGCGTTTCCACGCTCGTGGCCGTGGTCGTGCATCGCGCATTGAAAAGCCGTTCTCTCACTTGACGATTGTTGTTCGTGAAGTGGAAGAAAAAGGGGAGGCCGCATAATGGGTCAGAAAATCAATCCAATCGGCTTCCGCCTCGGTATCAACCGCACTTGGGATAGCCGCTGGTATGCAGACACTGCTGAGTACAGCAAGCTTCTGCACGAAGACCTCAAGATCCGTGCTTACCTGATCAAGGAATTGAAGCAGGCTGGTATCGCCAAGGTTGTCATCGAGCGTCCGCACAAGAAGTGCCGCGTGACCATTCACTCGGCTCGTCCGGGTCTGATCATCGGCAAGAAGGGTGCAGACATCGAGAAGCTTCGTAAGAAGATCTCAGAGATGACTGCTTCTGAAACGCACCTCAACATTGTTGAAGTGCGTAAGCCAGAAATCGACGCAACGCTCGTTGCGCAGTCGATCGCTCAGCAGCTCGAGCGTCGCGTGGCTTTCCGCCGCGCCATGAAGCGCGCTGTTCAGTCCGCACTGCGTCTTGGTGCCGAAGGCATCAAGATCACTTGCGGTGGTCGTCTTGGCGGCGCTGAAATCGCTCGTACCGAATGGTACCGCGAAGGTCGCGTTCCTTTGCACACGCTGCGTGCGGACATCGATTACGGTGTGGCAGAAGCCACAACGGCATTCGGCATCTGCGGCATCAAGGTTTGGATCTTCAAGGGCGAAATCCTTGAGCACGATCCAATGGCTTCCGAGCGTCGTGGGCTCGAAGGCGATGCGCAGGGTCCGGCAAGCCGTGAGCGTGGCGATCGTGGCGACCGTCGCCGCGAAAACGCTTGATTGACGCTGGCGAAAGATAAGCTCGGAGAAGTTAGAAAATGTTGCAGCCAAAGCGTACTAAGTACCGTAAGCAGTTTAAGGGTCGCATTAAAGGTGTGGCCAAGGGCGGCTTTGACCTGGCATTCGGTGAATTCGGCTTGAAGTCGCAGGAACCGAACCGCGTGAACGCGCGCGAGATCGAGGCGGCCCGCCGCGCGATCACGCGTTACATGAAGCGCGCTGGTCGTGTGTGGATCCGCGTATTCCCAGACACTCCGGTTACGGCGAAGCCGACCGAAGTTCGTATGGGTAAGGGCAAGGGTTCTGTTGAATACTGGGCATGCAAGGTCAAGCCCGGTCGTATGATGTTCGAGATCGACGGTGTTTCCGAGGAGATCGCCCGCGAGGCGCTTCGTCTCGGCGCTGCCAAGCTCTCGGTTAAGACGCGCTTCGTTCAGCGCATCGCAGAGTAAGGAGCAGGCACCATGAAAGCCGAAGACGTTCGCGGCCTCAGCGCCGATCAGCTCAAGGACAAGCTAGCCGACCTGAAGAAAGAGCAGTTTAACCTGCGCTTTCAGAAGGCAACCGGCCAGCTGGAAAAGTCCTCGCGCATCGACGAAGTCCGCAAGGACATCGCCCGCGTGAAAACCATTGCCCGCCAGAAGGCGGCAGAAGCCAAGGCCTAAAGGAAGAATAATATGCCTAAACGCATTCTGCAGGGCGTCGTTGTGTCCGACAAGAACGAGAAGACTGTTGTAGTCCGTGTTGAGCGCCGATTCGCTCACCCGCTGCTTCAGAAGACCGTTCGTCGTTCGAAGAAGTACAAGGCGCACGACGAAAACAACCAGTACAAGATCGGCGATGTCGTTTCCATTGAGGAATGCGCACCGATTTCCAAGGATAAGCGCTGGACGGTCATTTCCGCCCAGGCATAATTTCGACAGAATTTCGCGTGGCTCTTGCTATATGCGCGAAAGTCTGTATGAAGCAGCACAAGAACGCTCGTTCACGGGCGTTCTTTTGCTTTGATGCGCACGGAAGGTCCGTTTGGAAACCACCCTGTCACGATTATTCCGCGCGAAAACAGAGATATTCATAAGCTGGAACAGGGGGCTATTTGTATGAACTTGCCCAACCGGTCCGGTCACAACAAGAAGGCGACCTGACATGATTCAGATGCAAACAAACCTCGACGTGGCGGATAATTCCGGCGCACGTCGTGTCATGTGCATCAAGGTGCTGGGCGGCTCGAAGCGCAAGTATGCTTCCGTTGGCGACATTATCGTCGTTTCTATCAAGGAAGCCATTCCGCGCGGCCGCGTCAAGAAGGGCGATGTGATGAAGGCGGTTGTCGTTCGTACAGCCAAGGACATTCGTCGCGCAGACGGCAGCGTCATCCGTTTCGATAACAACGCAGCTGTTCTTATCGATAACAAGAAAGAGCCGATCGGCACCCGTATCTTCGGACCGGTTCCACGCGAACTTCGCGCTAAGAACCACATGAAGATCATCTCGCTGGCTCCAGAAGTACTGTAAGGAGCGATAGCGATGCAGAAAATTCGTAAAGGCGACAAGGTTGTCGTATTGACCGGTAAGGACAAGGGCCGTACCGGCGAAGTAACACAGGTCTTGCCGAAGGAAGACCGGGCTTTCGTGAGTGGCGTAAACATGGTGAAACGTCACCAGCGCCAGACCCAGGGCCAGGAAGGCGGCATCATCAACAAGGAAGCTTCCTTGCACATTTCCAACCTCGCCATCGCTGATAAGGATGGCAAGCCAACTCGCGTTGGTTTCTCGGTTGTAGACGGCAAGAAAGTCCGTGTTGCCAAGCGTTCGGGAGAAGTGATCGATGGCTGAGTCCAAGTACGAGCCGCGCCTTAAGGCAGAATACGTATCCCGTATTCGCGGCGCGATGCAGGAGAAGTTCTCCTACTCAAACGTTATGATGATCCCCCGTCTGGACAAGATCGTCATCAACATGGGCGTGGGTGAAGCAACAGCTGACTCCAAGAAGCCTGCAGTTGCAGCTGCCGATCTGGCTGCTATTGCTGGTCAGAAGCCTGTCATTACCAAGGCGCGCAATTCGATCGCTGGCTTCAAGGTCCGCGAAAACATGCCAATCGGTGCGAAGGTTACCCTTCGTGGCGCACGCATGTATGAATTCCTAGATCGTCTGGTCAACATCGCGCTTCCACGCGTTCGCGACTTCCGGGGTCTGAACCCCAAGAGCTTTGACGGCCGTGGCAACTTCGCCATGGGCATCAAGGAGCACATTGTGTTCCCAGAGATCAACTACGATAAGGTCGATCAGATGTGGGGCATGGACATCATCGTTTGCACGACGGCGACTTCGGACGACGAAGCACGGGCTCTTTTGACAGAGTTCAACTTCCCGTTCCGTCAGTAACCGTAACGACGAGCGTAGAAAAGGAACTCCGATATGGCGAAAACAAGCGCAGTTGAAAAGAACAAGCGCCGCCGCAAGACGGTCGCCTCTCAGGCTGGCAAGCGTGCCGCTCTGAAGGCAATTGTCATGAACCAGTCCCTTCCGATTGAAGAACGGTTCCAGGCAACTCTCAAGCTCGCTTCGCTGCCACGTGATGGCTCGAAGACGCGTATCCGCAACCGCTGCGAAGTAACGGGCCGTCCGCGCGCGTTCTATCGTAAACTTGGGATGTCGCGTATTGCGCTTCGCGAGTTGGGCAATTCCGGCAAGGTGCCGGGTATTGTCAAGTCGAGCTGGTAAGGAGACGGGCACATGACAATGACTGATCCTTTGGGTGATATGCTTACCCGAATCCGCAATGGTGCAGCCCGTCGCAAGTCTTCGGTCAACACACCAGCATCCAGCCTGCGTGCGCGCGTTCTCGACGTGCTTCAGGCTGAAGGCTACATTCGCGGTTATTCCAAGGTTGATTTTGAGAACGGCAAGTCCGAGCTCACGATCGAACTGAAGTACTACGAAGGCGCGTCGGTGATCCGTGAGATCGGCCGCGTGTCCAAGCCGGGCCGCCGGGTTTATGTCTCGGTCAAGTCCATCCCGCAGGTTGCGAATGGCCTCGGCATCACTATCCTTTCGACTCCGAAGGGTGTGATGGCTGATCACCAGGCTCGCGAACAGAACGTTGGTGGTGAGGTTCTTTGCTCCGTCTTCTAAGACTGGGCAAGGATCTCCTTAACGGACAGACAGGATAGAAATATGTCTCGTATCGGTAAAAAGCCCGTTCAGGTTCCTGCAGGTGTGACGGCCAATGTCGACGGCCAGAAGATTACTGCCAAGGGTCCTAAGGGCGAACTGTTCTTCGTCGCAAATGACGAAATTCAGCTCAAGCTGGAAGATAACGCTGTTTCGGTACAGCCAGCCAACAACTCCAAGGAAGCTCGTTCGAAGTGGGGCATGTCCCGCACGATGGTCGAGAACATCTTCAAGGGTGTCAAGGACGGCTACGAGCGCAAGCTCGAAATCAACGGCGTCGGTTATCGTGCGTCTCTGCAGGGCAAGAACCTGCAGCTGGCTCTCGGTTTCTCTCACGATGTAGTTTACGAGCCTCCGGTCGGCATTACGATTGCCGTTCCGAAGCCTACGGAAATCATCGTTTCCGGCATTAACAAGCAGCAGGTCGGTCAGGTTGCCGCGGAAATCCGCGAATACCGTGGTCCCGAGCCCTACAAGGGCAAAGGCGTCAAGTACGCTGAAGAACGGATCATCCGCAAAGAAGGCAAGAAGAAGTAAGGATCACGCGAAATGGCTAGCAGGAAAGAAGCACTTGCACGTCGCGCGAGCCGTGTGCGCCGCCAGATCAAGGCGGTTGCCAACGGTCGCCCGCGCCTGTCGGTTCATCGCTCGTCGAAGAACATCTACGTTCAGGTCATCGATGATGTTGCTGGTAAGACGCTTGCGTCTGCCTCCACACTCGAGGCAGATCTGCGCTCGTCTTTGAAGACGGGTGCGGATGTTGCAGCAGCTGCCGCAATTGGTAAGCTCGTTGCTGAACGCGCCAGCAAGGCTGGTATCAAGGATGTCGTATTCGACCGCGGCGCCTTCATTTACCACGGCCGTATCAAGGCTTTGGCTGAAGCTGCCCGCGAAGGCGGTCTGAACTTCTAAGACTTTTCCGCCCGGCATGTCCGGGCGGATTTCACCGGATCACATGGACTTCAGCAATGAAGCCGGTGGTCCATTATTGTTTGCCGTTCCACCCGCAAAAGAAAAAGGAAAAGGACAATGGCACAAGAAAAAAGAGGTTCTCGCGACGACCGCCAGAACCGCGAAGAGCGCGATAGCGAATTTGTTGACAAGCTGGTTGCTATCAACCGCGTTGCCAAAGTTGTTAAGGGCGGCCGTCGTTTCGGTTTTGCCGCGCTCGTCGTTGTTGGTGACCAGAAGGGCCGCGTTGGCTTTGGTCATGGCAAGGCTCGTGAAGTTCCAGAAGCAATCCGCAAGGCAACAGAAAGCGCAAAGCGCGATCTGATTTTCGTTCCTCTGCGCGATGGCCGTACGTTGCATCACGATGTTAACGGTCGTCACGGCGCTGGCAAGGTTCTCCTTCGCTCTGCAAAGGCTGGTACTGGTATCATCGCCGGTGGTCCAATGCGCGCTGTTTTCGAAACGCTCGGCGTGCACGACGTTGTCGCCAAGTCGACTGGTTCTTCGAACCCATACAACATGGTTCGCGCAACCTTCGACGCTTTGAAGCACCAGGTTCATCCTAAGGACGTTGCTGCACAGCGCGGTCTTAAGTATGCGACCCTTCAGTCTCGCCGCGCCGCTTCCGGCAACGTGTCTGAAGAATAAGGAGCAGTATCATGGCCAAGACTACTACTGAAGCCAAGACGACTGTTACTGTTGAACAGATCGCAAGCCCAAATCGCCGCCCTGCAGTTCAGCGTCAGACGCTGATCGGTCTGGGTCTCAACAAGATGCACCGTCAGCGCACACTGGAAGATACCCCATCTGTTCGCGGCATGATCCGTGCTGTCCAGCATCTCGTTCGCGTCGTAGACGAGAAGTGAGACGGAGGAAGTCATCATGAAACTCAATGAAATTAAAGACAACGAAGGTTCCACCAAGGATCGCATCCGCGTAGGTCGCGGTATCGGTTCTGGCAAGGGCAAGACCGGTGGTCGCGGCGTTAAGGGTCAGAAGGCTCGTTCGGGCGTTGCAGTCAACGGTTTCGAAGGCGGTCAGATGCCAATCTACCGTCGTCTGCCTAAGCGCGGTTTCAACAACATCTTCGCTTCCGAATATGCTGAAGTTTCCGTTGGCCGGATCCAGACTGCTATCGACGCAGGCAAGCTCGATGCCAACGCAACGATTGATGCTGCAGCTCTCAAGGCTGCTGGCGTGATCCGTCGTCTGAAGGATGGCGTTCGCATTCTGGCTGACGGCGAATTGACCTCGAAGGTTTCCATCGAAGTCGCAGGCGCTTCCAAGTCTGCTGTTGAAAAGATCGAAAAGGCCGGCAGCTCTATCAAGCTTCTGGTTGTTGCAGCGGAAGCTGCAGAGTAATATAAGACTTTGAACGCCCGGTGTGTTTCACTCCGGGCGTTCACACCCATAGTCGCACACTGCTTTGAATCTTAATCGATTTAAAGTTTGCGCGGAAACTCTCAGGCGGCGCCTATGCGACGCGGGGAGAGCCTCACAGTTCCAGGTTGCTCGCAGGAGCTTCGGACGAACTAACGAAAACAAGGGTGAGGCATGATTTCGGCTTGAGAGCTGTTATCCGTCCAGAGCCCGGTTTTTGCACCAGTATCTTTTAAGACCTTTTCCGGAATTGCCGGTTTCCGTGCCGCTGGACAAGGGTCATGCGGAGAAATTTATGGCTTCAGCAGCGGAACAACTGGCCTCGAACCTGAATTTTTCGACCTTCGCGAAAGCTGAAGATCTGAAAAAACGACTCTGGTTCACCCTTGCCGCACTTCTCGTTTATCGTCTCGGCACTCATATCCCGCTTCCTGGTTTGAACCCGGAAGCCTACGCGCAAGCGTTCCAGGGACAGGCTAACGGTATTCTCGGTCTCTTCAACATGTTTGCGGGCGGCGCTGTAGAGCGCATGGCGATCTTCGCGCTCGGCATCATGCCTTACATTTCCGCATCGATTATCGTGCAATTGATGACGTCTGTCGTGCCTTCGCTCGAAGCTTTGAAAAAGGAAGGCGAGGCTGGCCGCAAGATCATCAATCAGTACACGCGTTACGGCACAGTGCTGCTTGGTACGCTTCAGGCCTATGGTATTGCCGTTGGTCTTGAGAGCGGGGCAGGGCTGGTAGTCGATCCAGGCGTGTTCTTCCGTATCTCAACGGTTATCACGCTGCTCGGCGGCACGATGTTCCTGATGTGGCTCGGTGAGCAAATCACGTCGCGTGGTATCGGCAATGGCATTTCGTTGATCATTTTCGCAGGCATCGCAGCTGGCCTTCCTAAGGCTCTTGCTGGCACTTTGGAACTTGGTCGTACCGGCGCTCTTTCGACGCCTTTGATTCTGGCCGTTGTTCTGGTCGCAATTGGCGTTATCGCGCTGATCGTTTTCGTAGAACGCGCACAGCGTCGTCTTCTGATCCAGTATCCGAAGCGCCAGGTCGGCAACCGCATGTTCCAAGGCGATACATCGCACCTGCCGTTGAAGCTCAACACGGCCGGCGTTATTCCTGCAATTTTTGCTTCTTCGCTATTGCTCTTGCCTGCAACAGCCGCAGGCTTCACCAACAGCACGAATCTGCCACCGTGGGCGACAACGATCATTGCGTCGCTTCAGCATGGCCAGCCTTTGTTCATGCTCTTCTATGGTCTTCTGATCGCATTCTTTGCCTTCTTCTATACGGCAATCGTGTTCAATCCGAAGGATACCGCAGATAATCTGAAGAAGCATGGCGGGTTCATTCCAGGCATTCGTCCGGGCGATCGCACGGCGGAATACATTGATTACGTTTTGACGCGCATCACCGTGCTGGGCGCTATCTACCTCGTTTTCGTGTGTATCCTGCCAGAAACGTTGATTGCGCGTACGGGCATACCATTAGCCCTTGGTGGCACTTCGCTTTTGATCGTAGTCAGTGTAACTCTTGATACCGTGGCACAGATTCAGGGTCACCTGATCGCCCAGCAATATGAGGGGCTGATCAAGAAATCGAAACTGCGTGGAGGAAAGAGGGGACGATGAGACTGATATTTTTGGGACCGCCGGGAGCTGGCAAAGGGACACAGGCTAAGCGCCTGACCGACAAATATGCCATACCGCAGCTATCGACAGGCGACATGCTCCGTGCAGCCGTCAATGACGGCTCGGAGATCGGGCGGCGCGCGAAGGAAGTGATGGATGCCGGTGGTCTTGTATCGGACGATATCGTCAATCAGATCGTGTCAGAACGGATAGAGCAGCCCGACTGTGCCAAGGGTTTCATTCTCGACGGTTACCCTCGCACTGTTCCGCAGGCGAAGACACTCGCGGATAATATGCGCCAGAAGAACATTCAGCTCGATGCTGTTATCGAGCTGAGGGTAGACGAGGACGCGCTTGTTCGCCGAATCGAAAACCGTGTTGCCGAGACTATCGCGGCTGGCGGCGTAGTTCGCTCGGATGACAATCCCGAGTCGTTCCGCAAGCGTCTTTCCGAGTACCGCGAAAAGACAGCGCCGCTCTCTCATTACTATGAGGAGCAGGGCGAGCTGGTGGTGCTCGATGGCATGGCTGATCTCGACTCTGTTTCGGCTGCTATCGAAGCTGTGCTGCAAAAAGATGGGTCTACACAGGCTACTGTTGCTCATCTGTAAAGAATCTTGGCGGGGCCGGTTGCTTTTTTGAACTGATTCCGTTAAACACCGCGCCAACTCGCGACATCCCAAGCGACTGGCGCGGATTTTCCTCAAGGGAAGGAAAGTCCGGGTTCGGTCGTTTTGACTTGTGACGAACACGAATTTTGAACTGGCGGCTACGAGAGCCGCTCAAATGAAAGCACCACTTGCCGGATGGCAACTGGAACGCAAGGAGAATAGACGTGGCACGTATCGCTGGCGTCAACATCCCGACGGCTAAGCGCGTTGTTATCGCCTTGACCTATATTCACGGGATTGGCACGAAATTCGCGCAGGAAATCGTTGAAAAAGTCGGTATTCCGGCTGAGAAGCGCGTTCATCAGCTGACGGACGCAGAAGTTCTGCAGATCCGTGAAGCAATCGACCGCGACTATCGCGTTGAGGGTGATCTTCGTCGTGAAACATCGATGAACATCAAGCGCCTTATGGACCTCGGTTGCTACCGTGGACTGCGTCACCGTCGTGGCCTTCCGGTCCGCGGTCAGCGCACGCACACCAACGCTCGTACTCGCAAGGGTCCAGCGAAGGCGATTGCAGGTAAGAAGAAGTAATTTCCGATTGTTCGGAGTGGAGGGCTGGTGCAAGCCGCACCAGCCTTTCTGAGTTTGGTGGGATCTTCGTAAGAGGTTTTCGCCGGTGTAGCCGCTGGTGTTACGGCGGTGCAGAGATCCAAGAAAGGTAGACTATGGCCAAGGAAGCCACTCGCGTTAAACGTCGCGAACGTAAGAACATCACGACGGGTGTAGCGCACGTCAACTCGACCTTCAACAACACGATGATCACCATCACCGACGCACAGGGCAACGCGATTGCCTGGTCGTCTGCTGGTGCAAAGGGCTTCAAGGGCTCGCGTAAGTCGACACCATTTGCTGCTCAGATCGCTGCTGAAGATGCTGCCAAGAAGGCACAGGAACACGGCATGAAGACGCTGGAAGTTGAAGTTTGCGGTCCGGGTTCCGGTCGCGAATCTGCTCTTCGCGCTTTGCAGGCTGCTGGTTTCATGATCACTTCTATTCGTGATGTTACGCCAATCCCGCATAACGGTTGCCGTCCGCGCAAGAAGCGCCGCGTTTGACGCGACCGTATCCTGAGAATTCCGCCTTGCCTTCTGGCTGGCGGAATTTTCGCGTATGTGGCGTGTGGCCTGCCGGTAACCCGGCCTTCCTTACGCTTTAAGAACCCTCCGATGAACCTTTGGTTCCTCTCGGTGATCATGCTCGGTCCGCCACGATTGAATGGTGGCGGCGAACGGAAGGTTTAAAGATGATTCAAAAGAATTGGCAGGAACTGATCAAGCCGAACAAGGTCGAGTTCACGTCTTCTAGCCGCACGAAAGTGACGCTGGTTGCAGAGCCGCTTGAGCGCGGTTTTGGTTTGACGCTCGGTAACGCGCTTCGTCGCGTGCTCTTGTCGTCTCTGCGTGGTGCTGCTGTGACTGCGGTGCAGATTGATGGTGTTCTGCACGAATTCTCGTCCATTCCCGGCGTTCGGGAAGATGTGACCGATATCGTTCTCAACATCAAGGAAATCGCCATCAAGATGGATGGTGATGATTCCAAGCGCATGGTCGTGCGTAAGCAGGGTCCAGGTTCGGTAACAGCTGGTGATATCCAGACCGTTGGCGATATCGAGATCCTCAATCCTGATCACGTGATCTGCACGCTCGATGATGGCGCTGAAATCCGCATGGAATTCACTGTCAACAACGGTAAGGGCTATGTACCGGCTGAACGTAACCGTGCGGAAGATGCTCCAATCGGTCTCATTCCGGTCGACAGCCTTTATTCTCCGGTCAAGAAAGTGTCCTACAAGGTGGAAAACACCCGTGAAGGTCAGGTTCTGGACTATGACAAGTTGATCATGACGATCGAGACCAACGGCTCAGTAACCGGCGAAGACGCCGTTGCCTTTGCCGCTCGCATCCTTCAGGACCAGCTGGGCGTCTTCGTCAACTTCGACGAGCCGCAGAAGGAAGCTGAAGAAGAGTCGGTGACCGAACTGGCATTCAACCCTGCGCTTCTCAAGAAGGTCGACGAGTTGGAACTGTCTGTTCGTTCTGCGAACTGCCTGAAGAACGACAACATTGTTTATATCGGCGACCTCATTCAGAAGACCGAAGCCGAAATGCTTCGCACTCCGAACTTTGGCCGCAAGTCGCTGAACGAAATCAAGGAAGTTCTCGCTTCCATGGGTCTGCATCTCGGCATGGAAGTGCCAGCATGGCCACCAGAGAACATCGAAGATCTCGCTAAGCGTTACGAAGACCAGTACTAAGCGGCTTGGGGTGTCGCGCTAGCGACTTCCCCTCGCAGGCTGATCAACAATAAACCAGATAAAAAGGCAGACCCGTTACAGACTGCCTTTCCCCGTCAAACAGCAGGCCCGTCGCCTGCATGTGCCAGGAAACGGCAGGCCCGGATAGGGAACCTGCATTAAAGGAGAATAGCAATGCGCCACGGAAATTCAGGCCGCAAGCTCAATAGAACCGCCAGCCACCGCAAGGCAATGTTTGCCAACATGGCTGCTTCGCTCATTACGCATGAGCAGATCGTCACAACTCTGCCAAAGGCGAAGGAAATTCGCCCAATCGTAGAAAAGCTCGTAACTCTCGGCAAGCGCGGCGATCTGCACGCTCGTCGTCAGGCTGTATCCCAGATCAAGGATCAGGACGCAGTTCGCAAGCTGTTCGATGCCATCGCTGAACGTTACGCAACCCGTAACGGCGGCTACCTTCGCATCATGAAGGCTGGCTACCGTCAGGGCGACAACGCTGCTATGGCTGTTGTTGAGTTCGTAGAGCGTGACGTTGATGCCAAGGGCGCAGCCGACAAGGCTCGCGTTGCTGCTGAGAACGCTGCTGCAGAAGCTGCATAAGGTTTGGCGCTTTTAAGCGCAGACAACAAAAAGCCGGGTGAGCGATCACTCGGCTTTTTGTATTTTCAGTTCGGACTCTGTATTTGAAAATTCCACATCAGCCCTATTAGTTCTAGCTTTGCGTTCTCCTGGGAAACTCACCACACCTCGCTTGCCTTCGCCATGAACGAGCCTTGCTCAGTGAAATGTCGAATCCCTAATAGTCTGTCGGTTTTCGGCGATATCCTTGCGCACGACGTTCTGCGCAGCGGCAATTTTCACTTGAGTTGCCCCATCAGTCAGGCACCGAGATCCGGCTCTTGATGTGCTTGAGGTGAGACACGATAGAGAAGGTCATTATCACAAGGAGAGACCAGGAGCTCCATTTGCCGATGTGGACCACGGACCATGCTCCCAACTGATTTGGATATTTCCATATGCCGAAGAAGGTGGAGATGTTTTCGGCCAGCCATACGAAAAAGCCAATGAGAATGAAGGATAGCAACAGCGGCATTTTGCGATCCCGGTCATAGGGGCGGTATATGACCGTCGCGCGGGCGTAAAGGCCTATGGCGCAAGCCGCGATGTACCAGCGGTAATCGCCAATATAGTGGTGAGTGAAAAAGTTGAGGTAGATAGCTATGCCAATTACGGTTGCCATCCAGTAGGGTGGATGGTGCCGGATGCGGACGTCCAGCAAGCGCCACGCCTGTATGACGTAGCTGCCGACAGCAGCATACATAAAGCCTGAAAACAACGGGACGCCGAGAACTTTCGTGTAGGCGAAATCCGGGTAGGACCAGGACTGGATAGTGCCAGAGGTTTTGAAGACCTCAAGAGCGAAGCCGACGGCGTGGAACATGAGGATAGCCTTGGCTTCATCCAACGTTTCCAGTTTGCTCCAGATCATGAAGAACTGAATGGCGAGCGCGATAACGAGTAGGACGTCGTATCTCGGCAGTCCTAAAACACCTTCGCGCTGGACCATGAAAATTGAGATGAAAAACAGACCTGCAAACAGGCAGGCGCGTGCTTCCTTCACTCCGAAGTACAGAAATTCAACGATGAAACGCTTTATTCCCGACAATTCACCCCAGGGTTTGGCATCGCAGAGAAGCGCATCGAGTGAAGAAAGACGGCTTGGTGGGTAGGGGTTTTCAATGCTCAATCCGATATCCTCTTGCGCGGCTAGATTGCATATCTATAGCAATCCAGATTAAAGCAACATCATGATAGAATATCGACACCGCCTATTTAACCGTCGCGCGTGCCTTCTGGCCGCGACATGCGGAGTGATTCTTGCAGGGTTAGCATTGCGGCGTTTCGGCTACGACATTGGCCTGCCGTTTGTTGTTGTGAAGTATGGCGGTTCGATCCTTTGGGGATCGATGGTCTTCGTGTTGATCTCAAGCTTGCTGCCTTGCAGGAGCGGGCGCACGGCGTTTGTCGTAACGTGCATTGTTGCCGTTGTGGTGGAGCTTATACGCCTCGTGCATTTTCCTGCGCTGGATGAGTTTCGGGCAACAACGGCGGGTGCATTGCTGCTCGGGCGCGTTTTCTCGCTGTGGAATATTGCCTCCTATCTTGCTGGCATTGGCTCGGCCGCCTTTATCGCGTCACGGCTCTCGACGACATAGCCGCTTTACGGGCCCGCTTTCGCGCCATGATCGCGGGTCGGATGGAGCGGTACCCCAGCAGGATGAACATCACCGATAGATAGAAGACGGGCTCCAGTGTCAGCGATTTGCGTGCGAGCACGAAGTGGAGGACGGCACCGATCAAGACGAGGTATGAGAGCTTGTGGAGCGTGTTCCATCGCGAGCCGAGTTTGCGGATCGACCAACGGTTGGACGTCAACGCGAGCGGAATAAGCATGACGAGCGCTGCCATGCCGAACATGATGTAGGGCCGCTTGAGCACATCGGACAGGATGGAACTCAAGACAAGTCCGCGGTCGAGGACGATATAGACCGCGAAATGGGCAAGTACGTAGTAGAAGGCGATGAGGCCCAATGCACGCCGGTAGGCGATCAGATTGATGTTGAAGAGATCGCGCAACGGCGTGATGACAAGACCGATGCAGAGGAAACGTAGTGCCCACGTTCCTAGAAGGTGTTCGAATTCCTTGACGGGATTGAACCCAAGCCCGCCGGTTGCTGCGAGGTAGAAGTACCATATGCCGGGACAGAGGCCCAAGCCGTACAGCGCCCAGATGGCCGCTGGTTGGTGCCGCTTGGGCAAAGATGGAAGCGAAAGCGCCAATGCCATGATCAGTAATTCGCCTTGAGATCAAGATCGCTGTAGAGGCTGGCAACCTCGTCATAGCCGTTGAACATCAAGGTTGGGCGGCGTTGGGTGCTGAAGAAGCCGCCTTCGCCAATGCGCTGCTCCGTTGCCTGGCTCCAGCGCGGATGATCCACTTGCGGATTAACGTTTGAGTAGAAGCCGTATTCGCGGGCGTTGGAGTTTTTCCATGTCGTCTCAGGCTGCTTTTCCACCAGCGAGATACGGACGATGGATTTGATTCCCTTGAACCCATATTTCCATGGAACGACGAGGCGGATAGGTGCGCCGTTCTGGTTGGGCAATGTTTCTCCATAGAGACCAACAGCCAGAATTGTCAGAGGGTGACGGGCCTCATCCAGACGCAGGCCTTCTACATATGGCCAATCCAGCGGCTGGAACAGACCGCTCTGGCCCGGCATTTCTTCTGGGCGTACCACGGTTTCAAATTTTACGAATTTGGCGCTGCCCAACGGCTCGACCTTATCGAGAATGGTGGAGAGCGAAAAACCGATCCACGGAATGACCATCGACCAGCCCTCGACGCAGCGCATGCGATAGGTGCGCTCCTCAAGCGGGTTCTTCAGCAAATCCTCGATGCCGAATTCCTGCGGCTTGCCAACAAGACCATCAACCTTCACGGTCCATGGCGTCGGCTTGAAGCTGCCGGCATTTTCTTTCGGTTCCGCCTTGCCCGTCCCGAATTCGTAAAAGTTGTTATAGCTGGTCACAGCTTCAAGCGGCGTCAGTTTGTCATCCAGCTTGTAAGGGCCGGGCTTGGCAGACAGGGGCGCTGCCATGGCGCCCTGTGCCGTCAGCCCAACTGTCGCCAAACCTGCCGCCGTTCCGAGGAAGTTTCGTCGGGAAAGATAGATGTCGCGCGGTGTGATTTCGGAAGATGAAATGCGGGGCGGGCGGTAGGCGGGCATGAAAACCTCCTGAAGAAGCCAATCAACGGTATTGCTATCCAATACCCAGGAGTTGGCCTCGTTAGATATGTTTCATATTACGAGGAAAAAAAGGAATTGGAGCAGGGGGAGAAAACAATTTTACGAGATCAGGAGAAAAATCGAGATCCGGTCCTATTGAAATATCGACGCCCGCGAGGCGCACCAGAAAATGCGCCTCGCGGGAACGCTTTTAAAGCGTCAGGCGGAACTTGGCGAAGCCTTCTGCGCCATCGCCTGCTTCCTCAATCTTTGCGCCTTTTACATCCCCAACATATTGGCGGGCCTTAGGGCCGGTCTCGAAGATCGCCGTGGTATTGGCTACAGGCGCAAACGACCAGTTTTCATCTGCCGAGGGGTTGATGGTGCCTTGGGCTATGATGTAGCGCACGATGACGTCGCGGTTGGTGTCCGGCGCAACGAAGATGATCTTGTCTGAGCCGATATTGGGGAATTTGCCGCCACCGCTGGCGCGGTAGTTGTTTGTCGCAACAACGAATTTCTGCTCGGGGTCGATGGGCTTTCCAGCAAATTGCAAGCCTATGATGCGGTTGCTGTCCGGGTTGATCGCCTTGCCATCCTTATCGAACTTCGGAGGCTTGGAAACATCGATCTGATACGTCACCCCATCGATGATATCGAAGTTGTAGGAGGGGAAATCACTGTTGAGCAGCGGCGCATCCTTGACACCCGCCTTGACCGTCTGGAACATGCCAGCCGACATTTCCAGCCAGTCCTTGACCTGCGCACCGGTGATGAGGACGGCCTGAACCGTGTTGGGATAGAGGTAGAGATCGGCAACGTTCTTGATGGCGATGTCACCGGCGGGGACATCTGTATAATAGTCGGCTCCACCACGGCCACCAGACTTGAAGGGGGCAGCCGCTGAGAGAACCGGCAGATCCTTGTACTTCCCGTCTTTCAGCATGTCCTTGATGTACCAGGTCTGGGCATTGGAAACGATCTGCACGGATGGATCATCCGCCACCAGCGCGAAATAGGAGTAGAGCGGGGCGGTGCTCTTGCCCACGGCGCGGCGGACATAGGCCAGCGTCGCTTCGTGATCTGTCTTTACGGCAGCGATAACCTCCGCCTTGTCCTTCACGTCTGCCACGATCTTGCGGTTGTCGTCGCGGTGATAGATCGGGCGTGCTTCGGTGGTGAAGTCCACGATCTTCCAGCTCTTGCCGTCTTTTTCCAGCAGCAGGTCGATGAGGCCCATATGCGAGCCCCAGAAGCCGCCCATGACGGCAGGCTTGCCCATCAGCGTGCCTTTGACTGGGTCAACACCCTGAATGCCGTCCCATGTCTTGGGGCCGGGAAAGACGAGATGCTGGTGGCCGGTGAAGACGGCATCGATGTCTTTTACTCCAGCGAGATATAGCGAAGCGTTTTCCATACGCTCGCTCTGGCCCTTGCCATCGATGCCGGAATGCGAGAGCGCGATGACGATATCGGCACCCTGTTCCTTGATGACAGGGACCCAGGCCTTTGCAGCATCGACGATATCGCGTGTCTGCGCCTTGCCCTCAAGGTTCTTGGCATCCCACATCATGATTTGTGGCGGCACGAAGCCGATGATGCCGACCTTGACTGGGCTGGTGGCGCCAGAGCCGTCCTTGATCTGCTTTTCGAGGATGACATATGGCTTGAAGAAAAGGTCGTCCTGCTTGGGATCGGATGCAAGCTGGCCCTTGGTGAGATTGGCGCAGACATAAGGAAAACCCGCTCCGCCCAGCGTATTGAACATGAAGTCGAGCCCATAATTGAACTCGTGATTGCCAAGCGTTCCGCAATCATAGCCCAGCACGTTCATGGCGTTGATGACGGGATGCTTGTCGCCCGCCTTCATGCCCCGCTCATAGGCGATGTAATCGCCGAGCGGATTGCCCTGCAGGAAGTCACCATTATCCACCAGCATGGAATTGCGAGCTTCTGCACGAATGGAATCAATGATGGAGGCCGTGCGCGCCAGTCCCAGCGTATCGTTCGGCTTGTCGGCGTAATAATCGTAAGGGAAGACGTGCACATGGATGTCGGTCGTTTCCATAATGCGCAGATGCGCCTGGTTGCCCTGTGCGCGTGCCGCGAAAGGATGCAGCATCACAAGGGCTGATGAGGCAGCGATGCCTCCCAGCAGGGAACGTCGCGTGATGGGGTGAAGGCCTGTAAACGAAGACATGGAAACTCCTCGATGAAATCCTGGCTGCGTGGGGTGAGGGCAGCGTAAGATGAATTCAAGAGGAGTCCATCATCAAAATGACAGGCTTATGACTTGTCCCGGATTTTAAACCACCCGGTAAAACTGGCTTATCCGGCCAGCGTCGGCTTCACCTCATCATGGAAGAAGCGGAAGTAGGATGAAAGCTGCGCGAGTGTGTTGGTGGAAAGCTCCAGTTTAAGCCCCAGGCGGCTTCCGCGCTGCCACTGCACGATTCCCTCGATATAACCGAGATCCTCGCTCTCCACCTTCACCCGGCTTCCCTTCGCCGCAGCAAACGGCCCCTCAAGCTCAAGCGCCATGCCGGTGGCCGAAAGATCGACCACGCGGCCGCTTGCCGTCTGGTTTAGATAATGGACGTTTCCGTAAATGCGTGTCTTGCTGCGTCCGGCATTGCGATTTTGCATGTTTAAACTGCTGGTCATTCCTTGGGGTCCACATTTGCTTTTGTGCAAACTCGCACGGAAGGTTTGAAACCCCTTTAGAATATTGGATAAAATTACACGCAGTGTCGTTTCAGGCGCGGTCTATGCGGCATTGATAGCAATTATTGCGGGCCGAGCGGACATGAACATAGGCGATGTCATCCCTTGCCAGCAGCTCTTCCGCTCGCTGTGTAATCATGTCCGTCACGGTAACGGCGCCGGTGCCATAGACGATGCGATTGTCATGGCTGTAGCCGCGAATGATGTAATCGGGGCTGTCCAACATGGCGGGCAGACTTCCATGCGATTCGTCAGGGCTGCATGATTCGGCGTGAATGAAGATCGGGCCGGTTTCTGCAAAAGGTTGCAGCGTTGGAAAGGGGCGATAGGCCAGCAAAAGTACGCTTTCTCCATCCTTTATGTGCCCAAGGCAGACCCTGCAGGGCAGGGTGCCTGTCGTGTGATGGCGTTCCGGCACTTGGCCGTTTGCATCCGGTTTGCCGTTTCGGAAAGCGTCTGCCTCATCGGCAGCCATTGCAGTAAAATTGATCGTGGTCATAGCGGCTCCTTGCGTTGCTGGTTTGCCGCTATGCTCTTCAAACATGCGTGTATCCACCCGTTTCTTGCGTCAGAATGCGACAACCCCATTGCTTGTGCTGTTGAGTGTGGCAATCAATCGAACATCCTCTTTTTGGAAAGTTCATATCCATGCTGCGCAGGTTGATGGCCACATCTCTGGTCACCGTTTTTTCTCTTCTTTCACCTGCAGCCCACGCGCAAACAGCGCCCGCGCTGGATGATCTTTCCGAGGAGCAACTGCAGCAGACGGTCAACTTCGTCATCGGAAACGCGATTTTCAGCCTGTACCATGAAGCATCGCGCATGCTGATTTCTGACCTTGCCTTGCCGGAACTGGGCGGCGGGAAAGATAGCGCTGATCAACTGGCGGCAACCATCATGCTGGAGGCAAATGAAGAGTGGCTGGATACGGCCATCGTCAATGCCACAGACAGCTGGTATCTCGCCCGCTCAGTGCAGGTTCTGCCTGATCACAGTGCTCCACTGTTCTCCTCACTGGTGCCCAACACATCTCGCGACAAGCAGATGGCCTGCCTGATGGTCGGCAAGGATGCCGGAGGCTATGGCGATCTTGCCGATATGATGGGCCTTGCGAAGACGGAATGGAAAGCCTGCGAAATAGCCTATCCGCAAACCGTCGCGCATTGGAATGAGGTTTTGCAGCCTCACGTGGCCAAACCGGGAGCCACGAAGTTCGTGGCTCGATATGAGCCTGCGCGTGATCCCTTTCTGGATATCTACGCGACCATCCTGAAGGAATCGAAAGTTCTCGATCTGATCGCCCGCAGTTTCGATGGATATGATCTCAAGGGTGAGGTGAAGCTGACGGCGCGCACATGCGGACGGCCTGATGTCTACTGGTCAGCTGAAAAGCGTGAGATCACCTATTGCTACGAGACAGGCAAATTCCACGGTGAATTGATCGCGGCACATCTGTCTGCCGGCGGCGGCGAGAAAGAAAGCGCCCCAGCTCAGGAAATACCGACAGCGGTAAACCTTGGGCTGGAGCTCTGATGCTTTGGAAGTCGCCATCCTCGGGTTGAGCCGAGGATGGCGGAGAAATTCAGATTATCCCCGACCTGAAATTTCCAGATATTCGCTGTCCGTCAGCGGCTCTACCCATGTCTCATAGGTGCTCACGGGAGAGAAACCCATCATCTGGTAGAGCTGGAGTGCGCGCGGGTGATCGAGCGTGTTGGTGGAAACCGTAACCTTCTTGGGGCTGTCCTGCCATGCCGAATAAAGCGCCTGCAGCAGAAACCACTTGCCCACACCAGCGCCGATGGCCTCTTCCATCAAACCAAAATAGGACAGTTCGGTCACGTCCGAATCGACCTTGTGCAGCTCGAAGAAGCCAGCGGGTGCGCCGTTCATGTAAAGAACAGTGACGGAGTTGGCGGGGTCGCGCAATGTTGCCGTCAGTTCGGCGTCGCTCATGCGCATCCGCTTCTGCCAATGCCAGCGTTTTCCAACCCGCCAGAACAGATAGCGATAGAAATGCAGCGGGATTTCCGTGGTGCGCATAATGGCGGTCTGGATGTTGACCGGCACCGGCAGGCTCATCTTCGGCGCCGAGGTCATTTCCAGTTGCGTAACATTCGCCTTGATCGGGCCATAGGGCGCCGTTTCCAAGGGTTCGGCGGGTCCAGTCACGATTGCCGTATCCGGCTTGCTGCCCCACTCGGACCACGAGCCATCATAAAGCGAGTTGTCGGTATGCCCGAGTGACTCCAGCGCCAGTGTAATAACGGCCGCCGTTACGCCAGAGCCACAGCTTGTGATGACGGGTTGGGACAGATCGATGCCCGCATCCGTAATCATCTTGCGAATGGTCGGCAGGTCCTTGAAGTGGCCGTTTTCTGAAAAGGCCGTCGCGGGCAGGTTGCGCGCACCCGGCATATGTCCAGAGCGCATGCCTGCGCGAGGTTCTGACTCTTCGCCGGTGAAGCGTCCAGCCCCACGGGCGTCGGCAATCTGCTCTTCGCCGGCATCAACAATGGAGCGCATGGCCGCGAAGGATGTGACGCGCTTGGGTTTGAAGTGTGCGTCGAAAATCACAGGCTCAACTTCCGTCACGCCTGCTTCGAGTGGCTTGCCCGCGGATTTCCAGCCGTCCAGACCGCCATCCAGAACATAAACCTTGTCAGCGCCCATGATCCGCAACATCCACCACACGCGAGGCGCGGAAAAGAAGCCGGGGCCATCATAAACGACGATCGTGTCGCTCTCGCCAATGCCCAGCTCACCCACCTGATCAGCAAAGAACTGCGGTGAGGGGAGAGAGTGGGGAAGGCCAGTATCGTGATCGGCAATCTTGTCCTGATCGAAAAACACGGCGCCGGGAATGTGTCCGGCTGCATATTCCTCTTTGCCATTGCGCTTGTGCGCGGGCAAATACCACGAGGCATCCACCAAACGAAAATGCGGGGTTCCAAGCTGCTGCTCGACCCAATCCGCCGAAACGACGAAACGGCTTTTGTCCGTGCTCACTGTGTGTCTCCCAGATGTCAGGCGGTTTCACCGGGCTTGCCAAAACGAATTCGGAAGCGGCGGTTCTCCTTGCCCTTCTTTTCAATCTTGGCGATATGAATTTCGCCAACTTCTTGCGTGCTGGCTACATGAGTGCCACCGCAGGGCTGGCTGTCAACCGCAGAGTTTTCTCCGATGCAAACAAGGCTAACGCGCCCTAATCCAACAGGCGGGCGGACATTCTTGGATTTGACGATATCGGGATTTGCGGCAAGCTCTTCGTCGGTGATCCATGTGAGAAAGACCGGATGATTGGCTTCGACAAGCGCCATCAGCTTTGCCGTGACCTCGTCCTTGTCGATTGTCTCTGACATGTCGAAATCAACGCGGGACTCGTCTTCACCAACGGCAGCGCCGGTAATCGGCCAAGGGCAGACGACGGACAGAAGATGGCAGGCCGTGTGCATGCGCATGAGCTTGAGGCGACGCGGCCAGTCAACATGCAGTGTCAGCTTTTCGCCAATGTCAGGCGATGTTTGACCTTCAAGAGGCGAATGGATGATGACGCTTTTATCAGCACCATGCCGGGTCTGGCCCAGCTCGATCTTGGAGCCATCCGCTCTTTGAAGAAAGCCGGTGTCGCCGGGTTGGCCGCCCGAAGTGGCATAGAAGCAGGTCTGATCAAGCTCTATGCCACCATCTTCATGAACAGCTGTGACAACCGCGTCGCATGTGGAAAGATAGAAATCGTCACGAAACAGGGCATTCACAGGCATGGGGCATTGACCTCTATGCAGTTTCGTAAGGCACCGAAATCTGCGTTTTTTCCGTCAGCCATGCAGGAACGGGAAGACCCTTTGACCGCAGGAAATCAGGGTTGAAGAGCTTCGACTGATAGCGGCTGCCATAGTCGCAAAGTATTGTCACAATTGTATGGCCCGGACCGAGCTCACGGGCAAGCCGAATTGCACCGGCAATGTTGATTCCGCTCGAGCCGCCGAGGCACAATCCTTCCTTCTCGATGAGATCAAACACAAGCGGGATCGCCTCCGCATCTGCAATCTTGAATGAGAAATCAGGCTTGAAACCTTCCAGATTGGCCGTGATCCTACCTTGCCCAATGCCCTCGGTAATGGAGGAACCCTCGGACTTCAGCGCCCCATTCTGATAATACTCATAAAGGGCGGCACCATCCGGATCGGCAAGGCCGATTTTGATATCGGGATTGAAATCGCGAAGACCATCCGCCACGCCCGCCAATGTGCCACCAGAGCCAACCGCGCAGATAAAGCCATCCACCTTGCCATCGGTCTGGTCCCAGATTTCTGGAGCGGTCGTTTCGATATGTGCCTGTCGATTGGCAATATTGTCGAACTGGTTGGCCCATACAGCACCGTTCGGATCCGTCGCGGCCAGCTGCTGTGCCAGCCTGCCGGAAACCTTCACGTAATTGTTCGGGTTGGAGTAGGGCGCTGCAGGCACCTCGACCAATGTCGCACCCAGAAGCTTGAGCGCGTCCTTCTTTTCCTGGCTCTGTGTCTCAGGAATGACGATAACCGTTTTGTAGCCCAGTGCATTGGCCACCAGCGAAAGGCCGATGCCGGTGTTGCCCGCAGTGCCCTCCACAATGGTGCCCCCGGGGCGAAGGTGGCCGCGGCGTTCGGCATCGCGGATGATGTAGAGAGCCGCGCGATCCTTGACCGACTGACCCGGGTTCATAAACTCTGCCTTGCCCAATATCTCGCAGCCCGTTGCCTCGGATGCAGCGTTGAGACGGATGAGTGGCGTGTTACCGATGGCGGTCAGCACAGAACTGTGAATGGTCATGATCGGGCCTTTTGGTTCGGTCAGCAATTGAGTTTCGTTTCTCCTTGTCATCGCGTTCTATGACAAGGAAATATCTTCTGGCGAAAGCGGGCAAGGCGCAAAATCCTGCCCGGCGCACGCTTTATTCACTTTTCTTGATGTCGGAATACGCGCTCAACGCACGCTGTCTGGCATCATTGTGATTAACGAGCGGCGCAGGATATGTCTTGCCCAGTTCAATGCCAGCCTTCTTCAACACGTCCTTGGGTGCATCGAAGGGCTTGTGAATGAACTTCTTCTCAAGCCGGGAAAGCTCCGGCACAAAGGTTTTCACATAGTCTCCATCCGGGTCGAATTTTTCGCCCTGAAGGATAGGGTTGAATATTCGGAAGAACGGCGAGGCATCCGCACCCGATCCTGCCACCCACTGCCAGTTGCCCGGGTTGGACGCCGGGTCGGCGTCAACAAGCGTATCCCGAAACCACTTCTCACCCTTTCGCCAATCCACCAGCAGGTGCTTGATCAGGAAAGAAGCGGTGATCATCCTTACCCGGTTGTGCATCACGCCATGGCGCCAGAGCTGGCGCATCCCGGCATCCACAATCGGATAACCCGTCATTCCTTTCGTCCAAGCGTCGAACTTGCTGTCGTCAGCGCGCCACTCAAACGCATCGAAGCTGTCGTTCCAGTTCTTTTCATCCAGCTCCGGGAAATGGAAAAGCAGATGGTAACAAAACTCACGCCAGACAATTTCCTTGCGGAAGCGGCTGGTGTCATTGGACGCAATGTTGCTCGGTAGGCCTCTGGTCGCGTCCCACACCTGAGCCGGAGAGATTTCCCCCATGGTCAAATGTGGCGAGAGCATGGAGGTGGCAGGGCGCGCTGGGAAGTCACGGCCTTCCTCGTAGCCTTTCAGGGCGTTTTCAATAAAATCTTTCAGCTTGTCCTGGCCACCGGTCTCGCCCGGCGTCCAAACGTCAGAAAACTCTTTTGCCCAGTCAGGCTTGGATGGCAACAGATTCCAGCTTTCTACCGTTTCGCTTTTGGGCCAGCTCGAAGGAGACTGCAGTTTTTTCGGCGCGGCCAAGGGCTCGGCTGGTTCATCGCCACCTTCGATGGCGCGCCAGAAAGGCGTGTAGACCCGGTAAGGGCCGCCGGTCTTTGTCTTCAGTCGCGATGGCTCGTGGATGAGATAACCGGCAAAGCTTTCGACCTCCAAACCCTCTTCACGAAAGTCTGCCTTGATCTGGCTATCGAGCTTCTGTCCATCAGGATCATATCGCCTGTTCCAGAAAACAGTCCTAGCCCCGGTCTCTTCAATCAGCGTTTTGAGCACCGTTTGCGAGTTCCCGCTTCGCAACACAAGCCTGCTTCCTAACTTGTCGAGAGCCTTTGAAAGCGCCTGCAAGGAGTGGTGCAGCCACCACTGCTGGGCACTGCCGAGAGCCGCCTGCAGGGCCACCTTATCATCGTGAATATAGACCGGAATAACCGGTCCCTCATGGTCGATGGCAGCAAGTAAGGCACGGTTGTCAGCAAGCCGTAAGTCTTTGCGAAACCACACAATAACGGGAGCGTTTTTTTCTGTCATATGTCACCCGGTTCACTTTGAACTGAACGTTTGTTGATCGGCCTTGTTCCCAATTGCCGTGCATATCGCGCCCACATTGATATGGTTTGCAAGAGGTGAATCGCTGCCTCTTGAAACCAATTAGCGCGGAACCATATCCCGGGTCCAACGTTAGAGGCGGGTTAATTGAGTATGGAAGTCCAATCAATGATGCTGAATGACGTCAAATGGGAGAGCCCGGTGATTATCTCCCTGGAAAATGGCGCACCTAGAACTTTCACCGGCGCCTATGAAGCATTCGATTTCTTGCAGCATGAGTGGCCGAGCCGCCATGGCAAGGTCTATGAGCAAGCCTTGAGACTTTGCAGGGCATCGCTCATGGGCAGTGTGGGAGGAGAGATCGCGCGCATTGCATTCATAGAGGCGAGCCGCGACGCCCATTGCCTGGTCGAAGGTCGCAAACTCGCATCCTGATGTCTGACCTCTAGATAAAAGCCACCCGCGCGAACCGCCGGGTGGCTTTTTGCATATGGGCAATTATTTCGGGGCAGGGCCGGGGGCGCCCGTGCATGCGGGGCCATTAAGAAAGGCCTGGAAATTTCATTCTAATTTTCGCCTATTTCCCGTCAAATTCTCGCTAAATTGCAGGAATAGGTCAAATACCGTCGGCCAGAAGGCGCTCGCCCTTCAGCGCTGACATACTCTGAATATGCATGTGTGTGACCTCCCACGGGGCCGGAGCGTGTCACATGCTTCTAAAGGGCAAGAATTTGAAAGTATCTGCGTACATTCTAGCCGTCGCTGTCTGCGCGGCGCTCACTGCACCTGCGTCTGCTGGCATGCTCAATCAAGCCGAACGTTATTCCGGGCTTCATGAGGGAAAAAACAACAAGACCCTCAAGGCCATTCTCGGCGTCAATCCAAGAAAGACGCCATGGTGCGGGCATTTCCTTAGCGTCGTGGCTGAAAAGTCCGGTAGGCAGCCCCCGAAGTCCTCTGCTATCGCAAAGTCGTGGACATCTTTTGGTTATGCGGTTCCAAAGAGCAACGCGAAGCCCGGCGACGTCGTTGTTGTCCGAAGCGGTGCTAGTTACCACGCTGGTATTCTGAAAAGCCTGGACAAGAACACCGCCCAGATACTGGGCGGCAATCAGTCTGGCCGGGTTCAGGTCTCGAACTTCAGCCGCAAGTCGATAGTCTCCGTTCGCCGCTAGTTACGGCTGCTCGCGCATACCGTCTCTCTGATCGTCGTCTTCAAGATCGGTGGCAACGATAAATGCGTCTTCGTGTTGTCGTGCCGCCTGCTTGCGTGCCCGCAGATTGATCGACTCATCTGGATCAATTTCCTCGGACTCGCCCTTCAGCTCACGTTCTGTCCGAAAGTTGGCGACGTCCTTGTCGTCAATATCCAGAGAATCGGTGTGCTTTTCCTGATCCATTGGTTTTGTGTGTTTCTCGTCCATTTGGTTACTCCTTCGTTAACCTATTAACGAGGCGCCATGCCTCGAGGTTCCCTACTGGTGTGCATCAGCAGCAGGAACCAAATACCGCGCCGGATTGTTTGTGCTCCGACAGGTTAAAATCGGAGACAACACATGACGAATGAACGCGAAGACAAAATCCGTGCCCGAGCCCATGAGAAGTGGGAGAGCGAAGGCAGCAAAGACGGCGAGCATGAGCGCCACTGGGCCGAAGCCGAGCACGAGGTAGACACTGACACCGCTGACGGCGTTGATCCAAGCGAGGCTACAAACTCTCCAGCCGTTGCCTCCCTTAGTCAGGAGCGCACCGAGACGAAGCGCAAGGGTAGCGACAGCGAGCTTCAGGAAGGGCTGGAAGATAGCTTCCCTGCAAGCGACCCAGTTTCCGCTACATCCTCAACAGTGACAGGCGGAGCGTCTGAGAAAAAAAGCGCAGCCCAGTCTCGTTGATTCGAAAAAATTTCCATTCAATATTTTAAGGCGCGGTGCCGAATGCACCGCGCTTTATTTTTTTCTGATCCAGAAGATGAGAAGGGTGAGGCACAAAAGCGCAACGGGCCAGAAATCCGTCGCTTGGTCCCAAGACCAGTTCCAGAGGTAGTAGCCTTCGAGGTGAGGCGGCTGCATCTGCACCGACGTTTCGAAGTCACGCTTTTCGCGCCCGTGGAAGTGGCCTACAGCGAATGCGAGGCCAACAATCACTGCATCTCGCCATTTCATCAAAATGCGCGCCAGCGCGGCCAAAATGCCGGCCATGACGATGGCTTCCAGAATATGGCCAGCCCAATCCCAATCGCGCTGAATGGTGCCCCAATCGATTTCGATGACACAATCCTGTCGTGATGAAAGTGCTATTTAGTTCAATGAGAATAAAGTGCAGCGAACGAAACAGTACCTCTGTTCCAATCCATTTCTTCACTCTTGGAAGAAATGGCTCCCCGGGCCGGATTCGAACCGGCGACCTGTCGATTAACAGTCGAATGCTCTACCGCTGAGCTACCAGGGAACGTGCGCTGCTTGGCGCGGTGTGAGCGGGGTAATACAAACGCTTTGGCGATTTGCCAAGCGGTTTTTTCAAAAAAAATGAAATCATCTTGTTTTATCCACCGAAGACCCCACGTTTCCGGGCATGTTAGCAATAAAAAAGTTTTTGGCGGATGTTCCTGAAAGGGGTTTAGCGCGATGACTTTCGGTCTTCACCCCCAAACGGGGCGTCTTCATGTGGGAAAATGGAGCATGCCGATGCCTCGCTCGCGAGTCGGGCGCATCGTTATTGGCGTTTTGCTCATTATTTGTGGCTTGTTGGGCTTCCTGCCCGTGTTGGGCTTCTGGATGGTCCCGCTGGGGCTTCTCGTCCTTTCGCAGGATCTGCCCTTTGTGCGCCGTCAGCGCAGAAGATTGACTGTGTGGTGGGCACGTCGCCGGCGCGCCCGTGAAGCGCGCCGGGAAGGCGTTACGCGCCCGTGAGGGAGTTGGTGATGCCTTGGCCTGCCCAGAACGCGGCGTAGCCCAATATGGCGAAGTAAATGGTCGTCAGAATGAGGAATAGATAGCCTCCCAGCACCGTCGCGCCATCGCGTTGGATCATTCCTGCTGAGAAAAGCAAAATGGCGACTCCGGGCAGAGTGTTGGAAAACGGCACGAAGCCCAGCGGCATCATCAGCAAGATTCCCGCAGACATGATGGCAAGGCCATTAACGCGCGCCATGACAGCGCCAGTGGTGAAGGCGGGCAGGCGAGGGCGCATGTAGCGGTCCAGCTTGGAAACGATCCCAACCCCCTTCTGAAGGGCAGGGCGAAGTCGTTCGGTTTCCATCTGCTTGTCAAGAATGCGTTTTGGCAGCCATGGCATCCGGTTCAGCGTGATCGCCAGGCTGATCATCACAATTGCCGCACCAAAAACCGTACTGACGCCGGGAATTGAAACCGGGATCAGAAATGGCAGAGAAGCAATGGCGCACATCAGGAGCAAACCTTGCTCGCCAATGGCTTCCATTAGCTCCCGCAAGGTAATCGTTGCGCCTTTCAGATTATCGATCAGTTTTTGGAGAACCGCGCTCAGGCTCTCCGATGTGTCTGCGAATGTCGTTTTGCTCGTCATACTCTATCCCGAAACATGTTTGATGCGGGATAGATAACACTCGTAAAACGACGTGCCTATGGCAAACCCATTTAAGCTAGAACTCTTGATGTGCCTGATACATTACCGCCGGGTCTAATCTTAGTGAGAAACCCAGGAACTGTAGGCGCCCGCCGCGAGAACCAGAAACAGAATGCCAATGATAAACGGATTGAGCGAAGTAACGAAGCCAACATAGTCCATACTCATTTCCTCCTCCATTTGTCCCATGACGAATATAATGGAATCTATCAAAATTTACTAGTATAAATTGATTTATAGTTGCAGCGCACCATAAAGTTACGCAATGGCCGCAGTTCTGGGGTGATTGGAATGTTGCGATGCAAGAAAAACCATTCCGCCGCCGCAATATTGCCTCGCATGAAGCATTTTAAACCTTAAGCTGGATGGGCCAGTAGGTGAGGTGCGGAATGCTGAGAGAACTTTATGCGCGGACAATGGCGCTGGCTGCCCGCAAGACGGCCATATGGTGGCTGGCCCTTATTGCGTTCGTAGAAAGCTCTGTCTTTCTCGTGCCAGCCGATATCCTTTTCATTCCCATGGTCTTGGCCAAGCCGAGGCGGGCCATGGTCTATGCACTGGTGGCCACCGTCGCTTCCGTTCTGGGCGGCATTGGCGGCTGGTATCTGGGGCACTATGCGTTTGAAAGCATCGCGAGGCCTGTGCTGGAGTTTTATGGCAAACTCGACAGCTTCGAGCATTTGAAGGGCTCCGTCGATGACCAGACAATCCTGCTGCTACTTGTAACGTCTGGTCTTGCTCATCTGCCGCCGATAAAGGTGGTTACGATTCTCTCCGGTGCCGCAAATATCAATCTCGGCCTTTTCATCGCCGCAGCCGTCGTTACCCGCGCAGCACGCTTTTTCATTCTCGCAGGCTTGCTGCAAAGATATGGCGAACCCATCCGCCATTTCATCGAAAAACGCCTGGGAATCATGACTGCCATAGCCGCCGGTGTATTGATTGCCATCTACGCGACTTATGTCCTCGTGCGGTGACATTGTCGGGGTGAGCTGGATTATCGCTCCCGCCCGGTCATCGCATTCAGCTTAGTGTCAGCATTCAACGCCAAGTTTCCGACAAAGAAACGGGAATGATGATGATGCGTAGTTTGGTATTTCGCGGTGTTTTGGTTCTGGTTGCCCTGTCATGCGCCTTTCTGCTCTACATTGGGGCGCTCCAGCTTTCCGGAAACTTCCATGAAGTCATCCCCGGGCAGCTCTATCGCTCCAGCCAGCTTTCGCAGGACCAGCTTGCGAGCTATGTGAAGGCCAATGCCATCAAGACCATTATCAATCTGCGCGGCCAGAATGATGGATCCGAGTGGTACCGCAGTGAAGTGGCAACTGCGGAGCAACTTGGGGTTCAGTATGTGGATTTCGGAATGTCTGCCCGAAAGGAACTGACGCCGGGGCGGGTGGCGCAGCTCATCCAGATCATGCGCGATGCGCGGAAGCCGATTCTGATCCACTGCAAGTCCGGAGCCGATCGTACGGGGCTGGCGTCAGCGATCTACGTGAACCGTGTTGCAGGCCTGGACGAGGACACAGCAGAGCATCAACTCTCGATTCGCTACGGTCATCTCAGCATTCCCTATTTCTCATCGGCCTATGCCATGGACCGCAGCTGGGAAGTCATCGAGACCATGAAGCCCGCACCCATCATCGCAAATGCGACGAAGCAGGTTATCTGATCGGTCATCGTGAGAACCGATGCAAGATAGCGCTTGCATTTCGAATGTATGGATTTTGGGAAAGATGAGGCACGGGGGATGCCTCTAAGAAAATGGTCGGAGCGGCGGGATTCGAACCCACGACCCCTTGACCCCCAGTCAAGTGCGCTACCGGGCTGCGCTACGCTCCGACACAGGAAAGGCGTTTATATAGATGCCTCTTCATGCGCAAGGGGAAAATTGCCGTGGTCGAAAAAACAGCTGTAGAAACCGATGACAAAACGCTCAGATTGCCGTCGTATGCCGCGCGAAACCGGATTGAGCTATTATTCGGGCAGGATGAATAATTATTAGACAAATAGACTGCCGCGATCTTGCCATAATTCTTAGACTGTGGTTCTCTCTACTTGCCCTGACTGGAGGGGTAAAAGGTTGAGACCCGTCATTTGCTGGGTGGGACAGCGACGGGTCTCCCGATTTTCTTTTTAAATAATGCTGATGAGCCGAGGCCAGGTCAGGTAGTAGAATTTGCTGCCGACAGCGCCAAAATAGGCACTTTCGCCAGACATCACATCCACATAACCGCCATCTGCGTCTTTCACGTAACCAACGCCATCTTCGCGCTTGACGTGCTGCTTCAGAAACAGGCTCCAGCCAGCAGGCGTAATTTGAGATCGTTTGACGTGTACGGGCCTTTGGCCCTCAACATCCCACGCGGTCACGACGATGCCCTCAACGGGGTCGCACACCTTCAATGTCCCGGACGTGAGAGCTGCAGACATAGCCTTGCCCTGAGCGGCGCTGGCGGCGTCACATGAGGTTTCTACAATCCATGTCTTGAGGCTCGTCATGAAAACGCCGCCAGCGATATCGTCATCCGATCTGGTGGAATTGGCGCTGATCTCAACCCGTGCTTTGGCGGTCACAGTGGCATCCAGCAAGATCTTTTCAGGGCTTTTTGCGGAGGAGGGGTACTCCAGGCCGATGTCGATCTGAGCTTCATGCTGGGCGATGACTTTTAATGCAAGTTGCGTAGAAGAAAGTTTCAGGTGAGTTCCAAGAGCCGAAACCATTGCTGGCATTTTCCTGTTTCAGGCTGGCGCATTCATCTGCGCTCTAGCCACCGCTTCCCATAAGCGAGCATTTACGTGGGCTCTTCTCATGAAAAGACCGGCTTTGTCGTTTAAAAAACTGACACAAACCGGTCTAAATTCGTCAACATGCGCGAAACTGGAGTCAATCAGTTTTCTTGTACGGAGACTCCGCTAGGCCCAATGTTCATCTCGATGCCCTTTGGTTTTGTCTCTTCATTCCAGGCGTAAATTCCGAGGCCTACAACGGCGATGATCAGCGCGCCAATGATGAGGTAAAGATTGTTGGTTCTTGTCATGTGTTTTTCCTGTGCACAAATTTGCCAGGTGCAAACGTCTGGAATGACAAGAGGTTCCACGCCAATCAGTAGGCGTTTTCGGATTTGATCAAACGGATCGGCGTCAGCACCAGTATTTTGAGATCAAGCCACAACGACCAGTTCTCGATGTAGTAAAGGTCATGGGCTGTGCGATTCTTGATCTTGTCGCCATGGTCGATTTCGCCGCGCCAGCCGTTGATCTGCGCCCATCCCGTCACGCCCGGTTTGACCTTGTGGCGCGCAAAATAGTGCTCGACAACTTCGGTGTATTTCAGGTCGCCAGTTTGCGCATGTACGGCGTGTGGGCGTGGTCCAACCAGAGACAGATCGCCCGCAAGAACGTTGAACATTTGTGGCAGCTCGTCCATCGACGACTTGCGCAGAAATCTGCCGACCGGTGTTACGCGAGGATCGTTCTTCGTGACGGCCTTCTTGGCCGTCGGATCGCTCATTTCCGTATACATCGACCGAAACTTCCAGACATTGATTGTCTCGTTGTTGAAGCCATGCCGTTTCTGCTTGAACAGAACGGGACCTTTGGATGTCGTTTTTACCGCGATTGCAGCGCCCAGCATCAAAGGCCACAGCAGGGAGATGCAGATGAGACTGAAAACAATGTCAAAGACCCGCTTGGCAACCGCGTCCCAGTCGCGAAGCGGCTTGTCCATGACATCAAGCATCGGCACACTGCCAATGTGTGAATAGGAACGAGGGCGGAAACGCAGCTTGTTGGCATGCGCGGCTATGCGAATATCGACTGGCAAAACCCAAAGCTGGCGAATGAGCTCAAGTATGCGCCCTTCGGCACTCATGGGGATCGAAATGATCAGCATGTCGAGCTTCGTCAGGCGGGCGAATTCGACGAGCTCGGCAAAGGTGCCTAGCTTGGGATAGCCAGCGACAACATCTGGCGACCGCGCGCTTTTACGGTCATCAAAGATACCGCAGATGCGAATGTCATTATCGTGCTGTTCGAGCGAGCGGATGAGGTCTTTTGCCGCCTGGCCGCCGCCAACGATGACAGCGCGCCGTTCCATGACGCCATTTCGGCCCCAGTGGCGCATCATCAACCCGACGATGATCCGCTCAATCAGTAGAAAGGCGGCGCTCGTGCCGTACCAGACCAATAGTGTCTGCCAGCTGTAATCCTCCGCCGGCAATGTTGCGATTATCACCAGAGCTGTCAGCAAAAATGAAGCGAGGAGGGCAATTTGAACGCGCGGCATCGTGCCGATGGAGCGTCGCAGCATGGGTAGCTGGTAGGTATCCGCAATTTGTAGCAGGATGGTGCAGCACAGACTGTTCCAGATGCAAATGGAAACGAGCGCTATCTGCAAACCGAATGTCGCTGGAGCATCGAATGCGGTGATAAAGATTCCCAGAGCCGTCAGAATAGCAAAATCGAACAGCCGCAGCTGACCGATGACGATATTGGGGGAATGGCTCACTGCACGAAGCTGGTTTGCAACCTGGAGAGCAACGGGATTGAGCTGAACCTGCTGGCGTTCCTGTGCCGGCGCTTCCTGGCTGTTTCCAGTCAGCTTCTTGCGCAAAGCATCCAGATCAATCGGGGTGTTCTCGCCTCCTAAATCGCTCATTTCATCATTCCGCATTCTCGACTGGAGAAGAGAGTAAAAATAACTTCCTAAAAAATGCTTAGAAACACACTTTATTTTGTATGCCTACATCAATCTCAGATGTCTAAATAGCCGCTTAATAGTCTCGATCACTATTTTTATTGCGAATGAACAGCTTAGCTGTCCATTCGCAAATATAGGGCGCGGGATACGCAATACCTGTTTACCCGCAACTGTGGGCCATTTTGAAACGACGCGCTTGGCGTGCTGGTTCCTGGCTACAAACTTGGTCTCAATTCCTCTTGAGGTAGAGCGCCTGTACCGTGGGATGGAGGGGTGCGGCTCAAAAGAATCGTTCGCGAACGTAGATGGTGTCTCCGGCGATGACTGGTCCAGATATGATGATTCTGCCTGTCATGACATTGGCGTTGATTTTGCGGGTTATATCGACGTCACTCTGGTTGGCCCTGGATGTGAAGCCGCCCGCAACGGCGATGGCATTCTGCGCTGTCATGCCGGGTACATAGGAGTACTGGCCCGGCCTGCCGACTTCACCCATGACAAAGACCGGGCGGTAGCGGTCGATCTCGATCGTCACATCAGGATTTTTCAGGAAGCCCTGCTGCAGTTTCTGCGCAATACCGGATTCAAGCTGCGAGACTGTTTTGCCACGTGCGGAAACCTGACCCACGAGAGGAAACGCGACGTAACCTGCTTGGTCAATTGTGTAGGTATTCGTAAGCCCGGCCTGATCGAAAACGTTGACACGAAGGCGGTCGCCACTGTCAAGACGATAGGGAGCAAGCGCCGCCTCGTTAAAGGCGCGCGGTGCCGGCTTGTAAGCCGAGCAGCCGGCGAGAGTTGCTACCACAGCAACGATCAACGCCGATATCAAGGGTGGGGCAGCGAATGTCATCCGCAATCATGCTCCGAAGGAAATGTCATGACGCAGTTATCGGGGCGTTATGGTTAATACCCAGTAAACAAAAGAATTTCCTTTTCGATTTTGTCTTGTTTCATAGTCCTGAGGCGTCGCCTTAACGCTTGTGTTACCGGATGCAACTAGAGTTCCCGATGATCCGAATTGAAACACTGCGCTCAAAAAACCGAGAATGAATGTGAACGAAAATGCCCCTCACGCAGGTGAGTTTGATGACGCTCCGCAAAGACGTCGCAACCTCTCGGTCAACGACGTAGCCGATTTTCTTTCCATGCGGGGTGCAAAGCCGATTGTTGCCCTGCTTTCACCCAGTGGGGATGATGGCTCTACCGCAAGCGTAATGCTGGCGAGATCCATTTCCGAGCTCGGTCAATCCGTCGTGCTGGTCGATATGACTGCCTCCGGCTGCCCAACGAAGCTCATGTCTCAGGAGCCGGATCTCTCAGGGATTTCAGATCTCCTGTTCGGAGATACGGCATTTGGCGAAGCCATCCATCACGACCGCCTTTCAAGCGCACATATCGTGCCGCAGGGTGTCGCTCAGCCGCGTAGCGCCATAAGGCTCATCGAGAGGCTGACCATGATCCTGAATGCGCTCTCGGATAGCTACGACACCGTGTTGCTGGAGTTCGGTGCCGCTGACATTGCAGGCGTCGCGACCTTGCTGAAATACATTGATGCTGAAGTCATCCTGTCCCTTCCGGGATCGGACGCTTCCGCAAAAGCAGAGATACAGCTCGAACTGCAATCACACGGCTATGCCGATGTCATGGTCATCGGTGGAATTCAGTCCGCTGATCTCGCAGCAGAGTGAGAGTTACTTTTGTGGCTTAGGCCCAGCCATCCAGCGGATGATGAACATCGCTGGCACAATCCAGAGCAGGCCTGTTGCCATGAAATAGCTTAGATGCACCCACCAGGGTTGCGTGGATAGGGCGGCTGTTGCGAAGCTTGTTGCGACCACCGCATAGGCGATTACCAGACAGATGATGATGATGGTGCCGATAAATGACCTGAGTCGCTGGGGCATGCCGTCTTCCGTTCGCGTTAATGTCTAAGGTTTCTTATACAGGCGCGACCCAATGCCGCAAAGCTTATTGCCGTGGAGCAGGGGGCTGAGGGCTTGTTTTGCACGGTGTGTTGTTGCAAACCACCTTAAAGACTTGTGGAGTGTCAATACATGCGGGCAAACACGGTGGCCACATCAGAAATTCCTGTCGAGCAGCGGCACTCGGACGCTTTGAACAAGCAGGCGAAAGACCGTCATCTTTTGCGCATCTGGCTGCGTGTGGTGCTGTTTACGCTTTTCTGTCTGGTGCTGGTCGGTGGCGCGACGCGACTGACAGAGTCTGGTCTTTCCATCACTGAATGGAAGCCGATCCACGGTGCCATTCCGCCGCTTTCCGTGGCTGAATGGGAAGAGGAATTCCAGCTTTACAAGCGCATTCCCCAGTATCAGGAAATCAACAAGGGCATGTCGCTGGACGAGTTCAAGACCATCTTCTGGTGGGAATGGGCGCACCGGCTATTGGCCCGGGCAATCGGGCTGATCTTCGGGCTGCCGCTGGCCTATTTCTGGCTTACCGGGCGCATCGAAAAGCGTTTGAAAATGCCTCTGCTTGGTCTGCTCGCTCTGGGTGGCTTTCAGGGCTTCATCGGCTGGTGGATGGTTTCATCCGGTCTGGTCAACCGGACTGACGTCTCACAGTACCGGTTGGCAACGCATTTGACGATTGCCTGCCTGATTTTCGCAGCCTGTATGTGGATCTTGCGTGGTCTCTCGCTCCATTCGGCAGATGCCACCCATCAGCGACAGGGCAGGAAGTTCGCCGCGTTTCTGGCCTTCTTCTGTCTGTTCCAGATTTATCTTGGCGCCCTTGTCGCAGGCTTGAACGCCGGGCTTTCATACAACACATGGCCGCTGATGGATGGCGCGCTGATTCCCGGTGATCTCTTCTTGCAACAGCCTTGGTGGATCAATCTGTTTGAAAACCCCAAGACCGTGCAGTTCGTGCATCGTCTCGGCGCCTATGGTCTGCTGGCGGCAACGCTCTGGCATATGATTGCGCTGCTGCGCGCGAACCCCAGCACGCCCCACGCCCGTCGTTCGGTGTTGTTCTTCGTCTTGATCTGTCTTCAGGCGGCGCTCGGTATCACGACATTGCTGATGCACGTGAACATTCACGTGGCTCTTGCCCATCAGGGCATGGCGCTGCTGGTCCTCGCTTTTGCAATCGCGCATTGGCGCGGTTTCGTCGGGGAATATCCTGCCGACGCAAAGGCTGTGTCACAAAGCTGATTTCCGTCATTGGGTGCCGTGGCCATCGCTGACAGAATGGCCTGTAGGCCCCTCATTGTGATCATAGAAAAAGGCGGTGGAGATGCTCCACCGCCTTTCCAAATTCCGGTCTATGGCATTTCAAGCCAAGGCGTCGATCATGCTGACAGCATCAGTTCCATGTTCTGCACAGCTGCGCCGGATGCGCCTTTGCCAAGATTATCAAGAACCGCGACGAGGTTGATGTGTTCTGAGCTTCCAAGCACAAAAAGCTTCATCGTGTCCTGATTGACGAGTTCTTCGGCATCGATCCGCGTGATCGACTTGCTGTCTTCAAGCGGCACGACCTTAACGATGTTCTGACCGGCATAGTGGGCAGTGAGGGCAGCGTGAATGCTCTCATTGCTCGTGCCCTCTTTCAGGTCGCTCAAAAACAGGGGCACCTGAACAATCATGCCCTGCGCAAAGCGGCCGACGGAGGGCGAGAACAGCGGGGAGCGATCCAACTGGCCGTGAATTCTCATCTCGGGCACATGCTTGTGCTTGAGTGTCAGGCCATAGAGAAAATTGTTGGCGGCGATAGCGTCGTCGCGGCTCTGGTCTTCCATCTGCGCGATCATCTGTTTGCCGCCGCCGGTGTAACCCGACACGGCGTTGACGCTGACGGGATAGCCATCCGGCAGAATGCCAGCAGCACGAAGCGGGCGGATCAGGCCAATTGCACCCGTTGGATAGCAGCCGGGGTTCGAAACGAAACGTGCGGACCGCACTTTTTCGGCCTGCGCTCCATCCATCTCGGCAAAGCCATATGTCCATTCGGGATCAACCCGGTATGCCGTCGACGTATCGATGATGCGGACCTTGTTGTTGCCCGATACCATCTGCACGGCTTCCCTGGAGGCGTCGTCCGGCAGGCAGAGAATTGAGATGTCTGCATTGTTCAGCATATCCTCTCGCATCGCCGCATTCCGGCGTTCTGCTTCCGGAATGGACAGCAGTTCGATATCGCGGCGATCGGCGAGGCGTGTGCGAATCTGCAAGCCTGTCGTGCCATGTTCGCCATCGATGAAGATTTTCGCTGTCATGTCCTTATCCTGAACTTTCAATAGGTTACAATTGTAGGCGGATTCAATGTGCCAAGCATTTGACTCAATCTGTCAACTCGCTTTCACCAGCTGTGAGGCGCGCGCCTAAGCATATACATGGCTCAAGTTGCCCCGGCAATGAGCTTGGGGAATGACGATTTGTCTGCTCATCCCGATTGACGGAGTTTGATGCTCAATTCGCACTTTCAAAACCGCTGCGGCCTTTACGCGGCATTCAACCCATTGTAGATGGTTTCTTCAAAGGTTGTATTTTGAATTGCTATTGGTTGTATTTTTGGTTTTTATTGATGAATTATCGCTCCGATATTGACGGACTGCGTGCAATCGCTGTCCTTGCTGTTATTTTTTCGCACGCGAACATCGCCCATTTTGGCGGAGGCTTCATCGGGGTCGATGTGTTCTTCGTGCTGAGCGGTTATCTGATCACCAGCATCATTCTCGAAGACTATCGCCGAAGCGATTTTTCACTCGCTCGATTTTATCAGCGTCGCGTAAAGCGCATCCTGCCGGCATTGTTTTTTGTGCTGGCCTGTTCTGCCGCCGTGGCGTGGTTCTTGCTGCTGCCCGGAGCTTACGAAGCTTTTTCAAAGAGCCTGATGCTGTCAGCGCTCTCTGTATCGAATTTTTATTTTCTCAAAAAAACGGACTATTTTGCAGCCGATGCGGCAGAGGTGCCGCTTCTGCACACTTGGAGCCTTGGAGTTGAGGAGCAGTTTTACCTTCTCTTCCCATTGCTCTTTGCCTTCAGGCTGAAGACGCGGACTATTTTCATCACAGTAGCAGTGCTGGCGGCCACGAGCCTTATTGCAAGCGAGATAGGATCCTGGTGGTTCCCTTCCGCGACCTATTACCTGTTGCCGACGCGAGCGTGGGAAATTCTGGCTGGTTCTCTCTGTACATTTTACCTGACGGACAGAGAGCGTCGGCCAAATGGTCTTCTGGCAGCGCTCGGGCTGATACTCATTGCCTTCGCGATCTTCCTGTTTGAGTCCTCCACCCGCATTCCATCTCTTGCCGCCTTGCTACCGGTTGGTGGAACCGTCCTTGTTATCCTGTTTTCCCATCAAGCAGGGGTGGTGGGACGAATGCTATCCTTGGCGCCGCTCGTGTGGATCGGCCGCATAAGTTTCAGCGCATATCTCTGGCATCAACCCGTTTTCGCATTTGCGAGGATCGGGAGCTTGGAGCCGCCAACCCAATTGATGATGTCCGGCCTGATCGTCCTCGTGCTCCTCCTTGCAGCCGTTAGCTGGCGCTTTGTCGAGCAGCCGTTTCGGCACGCTCAGGCCAGCGGCCGCAGAATTGCAATGTCGTTGGCTCTCAGCCTCTCAGTGGCGGTCGGTTTTGGCAGTTGGGGTGCGCAGGAGGGGTTGTCGTTCCGAGTTGATCCCAAGGTTGTCAGCTTCATGGACTCCGCTGTCTGGAGCAAGCTGTGCCTGTTCCAGTCCAAGGATGGGCTTCCCTTGCTTCCCGCCGAGAAATGCACGTTCAATATCGGCGCGGCGCAAAAGCATTATGCGATCTGGGGTGACTCGATTTCCGCTTCAATCTCACCGGCGCTGCTGGAAGAGTTGAAGGAACGCGATGCCGGACTGATCCAGTTGACGCACGGCTATTGCGCTCCCATCGCTGATGTCTGGACTTCGCGAGTCGACCAAGCCGTCAATTGCACGGAGTTCAATCGGCGCGCTCTGGATTATCTTTTGGCGAGCGAGGTTGAAGTCGTCGTCCTTGCGGCATCATGGGTTAATTTCTTCAACGCATCCCACATGTCCGTAGATGGTGTGGAATTGGAAGGCGCGGAGATTACAATTCCGGTCTTAGCCGATAGGCTGAAACGGACTGTTGAGAAACTCGAGCAAGCCGGAAAGCGTGTTGTCCTTGTGTATCCAACGCCGCGTTTCAACAAACCAGTGCCGGAACTAATGGCGGCAATGATGATCAAGGGCGATAGCACGCCGGATTTTGCCTATCCCGTTGCGCGTTTCAAGGAGGACACGGCGCGGGCTTATGCCATTCTGAATGGTGGCGCAGATCACGAGATCGAAAAGGTACTTCCGGAAACCATTTTCTGCGGACCTGCTGGCTCCGACCTATGTTATCTCGGACGTGATAGCGTACCCTTCATAGCCGATAAGAGCCACTACACGCAAAAGGGCGCCGAATTGGTTGTCGATGGCATCATGGACGAGCTTGAAAACGAGCAAGAGGCCAAAGAGGCCGCGGCTCTCCGTCCGTGAGTCGCTGGCTCTCGTTGTGAATGCCTGACCGAACGAACTGATCCAAATAAAAAAGGCGGAGCCGAAGCCCCGCCTTTCCAAATTTCGATAGTCCGATAAGCGATTAACGCTTGGAGAACTGGAACGAACGGCGAGCCTTGGCCTTACCGTACTTCTTACGTTCAACAACACGGCTGTCGCGGGTCAGGAAGCCACCCTTCTTCAGAACCGAGCGCAGGCCTGGTTCGAAGTAGGTGAGAGCCTTGGAAACGCCGTGACGAACAGCACCGGCCTGGCCGGAAAGACCGCCACCGGCAACAGTTGCGATGATGTCGAACTGACCAGCGCGTGCTGCTGCAACAAGCGGCTGCTGCAGGATCATCTGCAGGACGGGACGTGCGAAGTACGCAGAGAAGTCACGACCGTTGATGATGATCTTGCCAGAACCAGCCTTGACCCATACGCGGGCTACGGCGTTCTTGCGCTTGCCGGTCGCGTAAGAGCGGCCGAGTGTGTCAACCTTGCGAACATGCACGGGAGCAGAAGCTTCCGATGCAGGGGCGAGGTCTTTCAGGGAGGAAAGATCGGCCATTATCAGGCGCTCCTTACGTTCTTGCTGTTCAGCGTTGCCACGTCGAGAACGGCTGGCTGCTGTGCTTCATGCGGGTGGTTGGAACCGGCGTAAACGCGGAGGTTCTTCATCTGGCGACGGCCAAGAGGACCACGTGGAATCATACGCTCGATAGCCTTTTCGAGAACGCGCTCCGGGAAGCGGCCTTCGATGATCTGGCGAACCGTACGTTCCTTGATGCCACCTGGGTAACCAGTGTGCCAGTAATACTTCTTGTCGGAATACTTCTTGCCGGTGAAGACAACTTTTTCCGCATTGATGATGATGACATTGTCGCCATCATCGACGTGCGGTGTGTAGGTTGCCTTGTGCTTGCCGCGCAGGCGGGTTGCAACAACGGTGGCGAGGCGACCAACAACGAGGCCTTCGGCGTCGATGATGACCCACTTCTTCTCCACCTCGGCAGGCTTCTGAACGAAAGTAGACATTCTTTTAACTTTCTCTAGGACCTGTCACGCTCCAATGGAGCACGCAGGCGTTTCTTGTTGCTTGAGGCTGTTCATAGCTTCACAGCCGAAAAGACCGCATTTCCGGGGAAATCCTGTCTGGCGCGCTTATAGGCGCTCGCTAAAATCCCGTCAACGGCATAGTTTCTGGCGCCTGTCGAAAATAGCAAGCAAAATCATATAGTTATTGATGTGGTTTTATGATACCACAATAAATGTCGGTGAAATCAGCCTAATCGCATGGTCAGAACGCCCAAAGCGATGACGCCGCCTGCCAGATATCGCCATAGGCTGGCCTTTTCGTTGAGGATGACGACAGAGATGACGATGGCGAAAAGAATGGATGTTTCTCGCAGCGCAGCCACCACCGCAACCGGTGCCTTCGTCATCGCCCAGAGCGCCAGACCGTAGGAGAGAATGGAGCCCGCGCCTCCCGCGAGACCACGCCACCAGTGCTGTCTCACATGCGTGGCAACCGGTTGCCAGCCGCGCTGGTAGAAGGCCCAGGAAAACAGCATCATCGGCGGCAGAAGCGACATCCACAATGTGTAGGAGAGCGGGCTGGTGGAAAGCCGTGCGCCGACACCATCCACGAAGGTGTAGCCCGCAATCACAACGGAATTGGCGAGCGCCAGTAAAATAGGCCGCCTGCCGCCACTGCGGGCTTCCAGCGCAAGGGTGAGAATGCCTGAGGAGATGATGGCGATGCCGACAATGGCGGCGGGGCTTAGTGTTTCGCCCAGAAAAAGATTGCTGCTGGCGGCAACGATGAGAGGGGCCACGCCGCGCATGATGGGGTAGACGAGGCCGATATCGCCAACCGTGTAAGCAGCGGCAACCAGCCTGAAATAGGTGAATTGCAAAACAGCTGACAGCACCAGAAAGGGCAGGGCCGCAGAGCCGGGCATCGGCACGAAAGGAAGGAAGGGAATAGAGCAGGCGGCGGCACCGGCGGCGATCAGACTCGCATCAAGTGCCTTGTCTGCACCGGATTTGACGAGCGCGTTCCAGCCCGCATGCAAAAGCGCACCCAGCAACACCAGTAGCAAGACATCAAGGGACAAGGTGCGACTCACATTTGTTTGAACATCGCCAGCTTATGCGCTCCCGCCCGAAGTTGCACCGGTGCGCAAGCCATCCATTGCGGATTGTTTGGAACGTTGGATCGAACACTCTCTTTACCGTCACTCGATGATAGCATCAGGCATCCAGCCCACTTTTGTGACCCGCTGGTGCCGACAGGTGCTATAACTGATCCGCAGAACTGGAGGACGTGATGAACCACGATAGCTACGACGACGATCACATCAGGCGCATTCTGAAAGATGTCAAAACCATCGCTCTTCTGGGCGCATCGCCTAATCCGGCAAGGCCGAGTCATGGCGTCATGAATTTTCTGCTGAGCAAGGGTTACACTGTTTTTCCGGTCAATCCCGGCCACGAAGGCAATGAAATTCTGGGGCAGCACGTTTACGCGAAACTGGCTGATATCCGTGAACCAATCGATATGGTGGATGTATTCCGTGCGGCGGAATTCCTGCCTGCTGTCGTGGAAGAGGTCATTCTCTTGTCGCCAAGGCCAAAGGTCATCTGGGGGCAGCTATCGGTTCGCCATGACGATGCGGCTGCGAAGGCTGAGGCCTACGGCATAGAAGTCGTGATGGACCGATGCCCCGCAATTGAGCATCCGCGTCTCAATATTGCATCATAGTTAGCACAACTCGCACTTATCATTCGCCTTGAGAGCGTTATTATCCCTCTGCTCTCAAGGCAGGCAAAACAAGAATTGGAGGGACACATGTCAGCAAACAATCCCGGTTTCTCGACTTTGGCAATTCACGCCGGAGCGGAACCCGACCCCACCACCGGCGCGCGCGCCACGCCTATCTACCAGACCACGGCTTATGAATTTCGTGACTCCGATCACGCCGCCGCGCTGTTCGGTCTGAAGGAATTCGGCAATATCTACACGCGCATCATGAACCCGACTCAGGCCGTTCTGGAAGAGCGCGTCGCGGCGCTTGAGGGTGGCACGGCAGCTTTGGCCTTGGCATCAGGCCATGCGGCACAGTTGCTGGTTTTCCACACGCTGTTGCAGTCGGGCGATAACTTCGTGGCAGCCCGTCAGCTCTATGGCGGATCGATCAACCAGTTCGGTCATTCCTTTAAGAACTTCGGCTGGGATGTCCGCTGGGCCGATGCCGCAGATCCCGCCAGTTTCGAAAGCCAGATCGACGGACGCACGAAAGCGGTGTTCATCGAAAGCCTCGCCAATCCGGGCGGCACATTTGTCGATATCGCCGCGATTGCTGAGGTCGCGCACAAGCACGGCTTGCCGCTGATTGTCGATAATACGATGGCAAGCCCATACCTGCTGAGACCCATCGAACACGGTGCCGATATCGTCGTGCACTCACTGACGAAATTCCTGGGTGGCCACGGCAATTCCATGGGTGGCGTCATCGTGGATGGCGGTACGTTTGATTGGTCGGCCAGCGATAAATTCCCCGCATTGTCCAAGCCGCGCCCGGAATATTCCGGTGTGGTGTTGCACCAGACGTTCGGCAATTTCGCCTTCGCCATAGCAACCCGCGTTCTTGGTCTGCGCGACCTTGGCCCATCGATTGCGCCGTTCAACGCCTTCCTCATTCTGACGGGTATCGAGACGCTGGCCCTGCGTGTCCAGCGCCATTCAGACAATGCGCTTGAGGTTGCCAAGTGGCTCAAGGCCCATCCGAAAGTGGGTTGGGTCAACTATGCGGGTCTGGACGACAGCCCCAATCATGCACTTCAGCAGCGTTATTCGCCAAAGGGCGCCGGCTCGGTCTTTACATTCGGCGTGAAGGGCGGTTACGAGGCTGGCAAGGCGATTGTGGAAGGGCTGCAATTGTTCTCGCATGTTGCCAATATCGGCGATACGCGCTCTCTGGTTATCCACCCGGCATCCACAACCCATGCGCAGTTGACGCCGGAACAGCAGACAGCGGCAGGTGCCGGGCCGGATGTGGTTCGCCTGTCCGTCGGCATTGAAGACGTCAAGGACATCATTGCAGACCTCGAGCAGGCACTCGCCAAGGTCTGATCAGATCAGGAAAGGTTGCCCCATGACCCATAGCCTCAACTTCAAGTCAGAGGGCGACCTTGCCGCAATTCAGCCGGAAGAGGGGGCACCCGCACCCGGCCGGCTGATCTCGGGCGAGCCGAAGTTCACAACATGGAACATCGAGGAAGCCTCCGGTGGGATCTACGCCGGAATATGGCAGTCTACGCCTGGCAAGTGGCGCGTCGAATATGACGAATGGGAATATTTCAGTATTCTCGAGGGATATTCGGTCCTGACGGAAGACGGCGCCGAGCCCATCCACTTGCGTGAGGGAGACCGCCTCATCTTAAGACCCGGCTTTAAGGGAAGCTGGGAAGTGATTGAAACGACTCGCAAGGACTATGTGATCCGGCTGTGAGGCGAATCGCGTTACGACCCCCACACCAGATCTAACCGCTCGAGGCCGTGGAAATGATACACGTCCTTCACCTGCGGCTTTTGCGCTACACGCAGGCCGGGCAGGCGTTTGAAGAGTAGCGGCAACACGATGTTGAGTTCCAGCCTCGCCAGAGGCGCGCCGATGCAGAAGTGAATCCCAGCGCCAAAGGAGAGGTTGGGGGCCTCGGCGCGATCCGGCTTGAAGGTAAGCGGATCGGTAAATTTCTTCGGATCGAGATTTGCCGCCGCCAGAATGAGGCTGACCTTGTCACCACGGTTAAACGTGATGCCATCGATATCTACGGTCTCTAGCGCCCAACGTTGAAAGATGTGAACCGGCGCGCCAATGCGTAACGTTTCTTCCACCGTCCTCTCGGTTGTTTTCTCATCCTGAAACAGCACAGCGGGGTCGCTTCCACTCTCCAAGATGACGCGGACCGAATTGCCGATTTGGTGCACTGTCGCCTCATGCCCCGCATTCAAAAGCACAATCGTCGTGGAGATCAGTTCCTCGTCGGTGAGATACTGCCCCTTGTGTTCGGTGTGGATCATGTGGCTGAGCAGGTCGTCCTTCGGCTCTGCCCGGCGATGCGCAATCACGGTGCGCACATAATCCGCAAATTCCTTCGCGGCGATGTCGGCAGCCAGCTCATCCTCGCGGGTGCGCTTGAACATGTACATGCCAACATAGGCATGCGACCATTTCAGCAGTTGCGGTCCCATATCTTCAGGAATCCCGATCATGCGGGCAATCATCGTCACCGGAATGATATCAGCAAATGAAGACAGCAATTCCGTCTTTCCATCAGCCTCGAACGCGTCGATCAACCCATTGGCGAGCGCTTCGATCTCCGGTGTCATCTTCTCGACATGGCGAGAAACAAAGGCGCGGTTCACCAGCGTTCTTAACCGCGTATGTTCCGGCGGCTCGATTTCCAGCAGCGAATGCCGCTCCGCCGCATCGAAGTGGGTGACATGGTCCTGTGGCGGCGCGACGCCCAATTCCTCGCGGGTGGCAACGTGCAGGATCTGCCGCCCGAAGCGCCGGTCGCGCAGCAACGCGTTTACATGGTCATAACCCGTGAAAAACCACTGCTTCTGCTCTTCCCAATAGAAGGTGGGACATTCGGCGTGCAAAGCCGCATAGACGGTATTGGGGTTGCCATAGAATGCGGGGTTGCGAGCGTCGAGCGAAACCGAACGTTTCTCGGTGTCGATGTGAAGGAATTCAGGCAAGGTTTTCATGCCTGATCCTTAACTGAAAGCCATGCCGCGAGAAAGTGATTCTATTCGCCCACAGCCACCCCTTCGCGGCGCGGATCGGCGCTGCCGACAAGTCCCTGACCGGTGATTTCGATGGCATGGAGACCGGAGTTCATCTCTCCCGGTTTAACCTGATAACCCAATGCTTTAAGAGGTCCTGCTAATGTTTCCGCACTTGTTCCTGCTTCGATATCGTAGGTGCCGAAGCGGTTGATGAGGTGCGGTTGCGCCACGATCTTATCCACCGGCATGCCCCAGTCGATATAGGCAACCAGCGCCTGCGCAACATAGCCGATGATCTGGCTGCCGCCGGGCGACCCGATGGCAAGCAACGGCTTGCCATCTTTCATCACAATTGTGGGTGCCATGGAGGAGCGCGGTCGCTTGCCCGGCTCCACACGGTTGGCAACCGGCACGCCATTGTCATGCGTCTTGAAGGAGAAATCCGTCAGCTCGTTGTTCAGCAAAAAGCCATTGGTCATCAGGCGCGAACCAAAGCCGCTCTCGATGGTCGTCGTCATGGAGACGACATTGCCTTTGGTATCAACAATGACGAAGTGGCTGGTGGAGGGCATTTCGAGCGTCGGCCCGCGCCCGAACAATGAGGCGTGATCCCATTGCGGTTCCCCGGCTTTGACCGCATCTGCGGCAAGCGCCTTGTCGCCATCCAGCAACGCGGCGCGGGTGGCCAGATATTCCTTGGCGAGCAACCCCTTGGTGGGCAGCGGCAGGAAATCCGGGTCTGCGACATAGCGTTCACGGTCCGCAAAGGCGAGGCGCTGCGCATCGCCAATCAGCCGCCAGCTTTCCACATTGTCTGGCCCAAGCGCCTTGAGATCGAAGTTTTCAAGCATGCCCAGCATCTGCCCCACAGCCACGGCACCGGAGGAGGGCGGACCCATGCCGCACACATCCAGCGCACGATAGTTCGCGCAGACCGGCTCGCGCTCCTTGATGCGATAATTTGCAAGGTCCGTCAGCGATAGAACGCCCGGATTGCCTGTCGCCTCCCGCACGGTCTTGACGATAGCCTCCGCAATCGGTCCGCTGTAAAAGGCGTCAGCACCGCCGGTTGCAATGGCACTGAGGGTCTTGGCATAGGCTGGGTTTTTCAAAACGGTGCCGGCCTTCAGTGGCGCGGCAGAGGCATCGTAGAAATAGCTGCGTGGCGCATCGTATTTTTTCAGCCGTTCACCTTCCGATGCAATCTGGGAGGCAAGACGTGGCGAGACCTGAAAGCCCTCGGTGGCCAGCGTTTCGGCTGGCTTCAGCACGTCGGTCCATGGTGTCTTCCCGTATTTCTGATGAACATCAGAAAGAAGCCGTACCGTGCCCGGCGTGGCGACAGATCGCCCGCCGATGACGGCATCCATGAATTTCAGCGGTTGGCCTGCATCGTCGAGAAACAGCTTCGGCGTCGCCTCCATCGGCGCTGTTTCGCGCCCGTCGAAGGTCGTCAGCTTTTTGGCCGCAGCATCGTAATAAACGAGGAAGGCACCGCCGCCCAGGCCAGAGCTTTGTGGCTCCACAAGTCCGAGAACCGTCTGAACCGCCACCATGGCATCGATGGCATTGCCGCCATCAGCAATGATCTTCCGCCCAGCCTCGGCAGCCAGCGGGTTGGCCGCGGCCACCATGAAATTCTTTACCTCGACACGACTTGCCGCTTTTGTGCCCGTTGCCCGTTCCGGGGCGAGATTGTCAGATGCCTGCTGCGCCTGGACTGAGCCAGCTGTCAGGGCGGCTAAAAGCGAGACGCCGGTGAAAAACCTGATGGGCATGGCAGAACCTCCGTTGCTACGCCCAAGATTGGGTCGCGCACGCATGAAGGTCAAGTCATGGATTACCGATTAGCGATGCTGGCAATGCGGGTGAGGGCGGCAACCTGGCGGTCCGCGTTGTTGTCGCAGGGGTCTTCGTCCCGGTCGTCTGACGGTATGACGATGTTGATGGTACCCTCACGGACCACCGTGCGATTACGGCCTTCCTTCTTGGCGCCATAAAGCGCGCGGTCCGCCATGATCATCAATGTGTCGAGATCCGCGTCCGCCGCAGGTGAGGTGTAAACGCCAGCGCTGACAGTCGCCATAAATTCCCTGTTGTCTGTTCTCATGACGATTCGGCTGAAATAAATCCTGATAGCTTCAGCCAGAACGGCCGCTTTTGCCGGGTCATCGCACTCTGCCAGGCAGGCGAATTCCTCACCCCCCATGCGCACCATCACGCCCTGTCCGTCAGCAATTTGTCCAGCCTGTGCACAGAACTTCACCAGCACTTCATCACCCCACTGGTGGCCATACTCGTCATTGATCTTTTTGAAATGGTCAATATCGAACAGAATGAAGGCAATGTGTCTCGACGTGCCTGTAAGGCGCGCTTTGAGCGTGTTGAAAGCATGGAAAAGGCCACGGCGGTTCAGCGTCCCGGTCATGTGGTCGGTCATGGCCAGATGTTGCAACGTGCGACTGGCGTCTTCCATGAACATCTTGACCGCAATCATGATGATAACCACGAAGCCGAACGCTCCAGCCAGCGCAACAGGGCCGGTGAGGGGAACGACTTGGCCGGTGGCTGTGTTGTAGGGGATGACGATCGATGCAACGAGGCCGCCCATCACGGCCTGGACAGAGAGCGCAACAGCCAGAAACTTCCGGGTGTTCGATATGTATTCCTTGGATGTCAAAAGCACCCCGGCGATCATCAAATATCCGACACCTGCACAGAAATGATACAGAATGATCCGCGCTACCATGCTCTCGCGGACAGGGTTGATGAACATGAAAGCAACCCAGATCAGCGCTGGAATTGCGATCCAGCCATCGATCCTGCGGTTTTCAAGCTTCAATAGTCCTGCCAGCCAAAGACCAAAGGCGCAAAGCGCAATGGTATTCGCGATCTGGATCGACACGAAATTGGGAATGACACCGCGCAGGCCAACAAGAATGGCGCCAATTCCAATACAGGCAAAACCTGTCGAAAAGCACAAATGATATTTCTTTGCCGGATTGTGTAGCCATACGACTGCCAGGAGAGCTGACAGGGTCAGAGTCTCCATCGACCAGAGTAGCATGCCTGTCTTGGCGTCCAGCACTGTGCAATCTCACTTTAAAATACAGCTTTGCGCGAATATATGCGTGTCGGTCTTTGCCGTGCACATGCTTGAACGCGCACTACTTGAATTTTCCGCCAAAAACCGGAAACCGGAGGGACACCGGGTCGGTCTTAGGCAATATCAGCACTTAAACCCTAAGAAGTTATTTCTGATTGTTACTGAGACTGATTGTTGAACATAATTTTTTGTCCGGTTAATCTTTGATTGACCAAAAATACGATGGAAGGTTGAAGACGTTGCTCGCTTTGTAGAAGGCGGATGGTGTTGCGGAGCGCGGCGGTGTAAGCCGACCATGGATTTTTGCCGGGACGCGATTAAGGATATCCGTTACCTCAGTCTTGAAGAACCGGGCAATCACACTCTATGTAGAGAGTAGACGAATAGAATTGATTCCGGATGCGAAAGCCGCCGGGTTAGAGTTGACAAAGGACGGACATGAGAAATCCAGTTGATACCGCCATGGCTCTGGTGCCGATGGTTGTGGAACAGACCAATCGCGGCGAACGGTCCTATGATATCTATTCACGTCTGCTGAAGGAGCGGATCATCTTTCTGACCGGTCCGGTGGAAGACCACATGGCATCGCTCGTTTGCGCGCAGCTGCTGTTCCTTGAATCGGAAAATCCGAAGAAGGAAATCGCGCTGTACATCAATTCGCCAGGTGGCGTCGTGACTGCCGGCATGGCGATTTACGATACGATGCAGTTCATCCGCCCAGCCGTGTCCACGCTGTGCGTCGGTCAGGCCGCGTCCATGGGTTCGCTGCTTCTGGCTGCTGGTGAGAAGGGCATGCGTTTCTGCACGCCGAATGCTCGCATCATGGTTCACCAGCCATCTGGCGGTTTCCAGGGTCAGGCGTCCGACATCGAGCGTCATGCCCGCGACATCATCAAGATGAAGCGCAGGCTGAACGATGTTTACGTGAAGCACACAGGCCGTACGCTTGAAGAAGTTGAAAACACGCTCGACCGTGACCACTTTATGGATGCGGACGAGGCAAAGGGCTGGGGCGTCGTCGACAAAATCCTGACATCGCGTCAGGAAATGGAAGCCGTGACCGCCAGCTAAGTCGCTTTAAATGTGATCCGGGTTTGAAGCTCCGAGTGAATTTCGGGGTTTCAACCGAAAAATAAAGCGCTAATAGTAGTTATTAAGGCTGTGTTGAATTTTTATGACATAGTTTGTTGTGATCCTGCATAAGCTTGTTTGGGCTGAGAGGGGTTGCAGTACCAAATGCTGAGGCGTCACTGCTTTGGAGTTTGAAGGGGAATTCGTTGCCGCCGTTGCCGGATCATACGTCCGAAAACGGTTAGTACCCCGGGAACGAAGCGGATATGGATGCTTATGGGAAGCGACCGTTTCTGCAGACGATAAGTTGACCGCGTTTCGCGGTGCGAAACAGCGGCGTGCTGGAAGGAAAGAGATATGAGCAAAGTCAGCGGCAGCAACGGCGGCGACTCTAAAAATACACTCTATTGTTCATTCTGCGGCAAGAGCCAGCACGAGGTCCGGAAACTCATCGCCGGGCCGACAGTATTCATCTGCGATGAATGCGTCGAATTGTGCATGGACATCATCCGCGAGGAAAACAAGACATCTATGGTGAAGTCTCGTGAGGGTGTGCCCACCCCGCAGGATATCATCAAGATCCTCGATGAATATGTTATCGGCCAGAAACAGGCAAAGAAGATCCTGTCTGTGGCTGTTCATAACCACTACAAGCGCCTCGCAAATTCGACCAAGAACGGCGACATTGAGCTGGCGAAGTCGAACATCATGCTGGTGGGCCCAACGGGTTGTGGCAAGACCTATCTTGCCCAGACACTCGCGCGCATCATCGACGTGCCGTTCACAATGGCTGACGCCACGACGCTGACCGAAGCCGGTTATGTGGGCGAAGATGTTGAAAACATCATCCTGAAGCTGCTCCAGTCTGCCGATTACAACGTTGAACGCGCCCAGCGCGGCATAGTCTATATCGACGAAGTAGATAAGATTTCCCGTAAGTCCGACAATCCTTCCATTACGAGGGACGTATCGGGCGAGGGCGTTCAGCAGGCACTGCTCAAGATCATGGAAGGTACGGTTGCATCCGTTCCTCCGCAGGGTGGCCGCAAGCATCCACAGCAGGAATTCCTGCAGGTGGATACGACCAACATCCTGTTCATCTGCGGCGGCGCATTTGCAGGTCTCGACAAGATCATCTCCGCACGTGGCGAAAAAACCTCGATCGGTTTTGGCGCAACGGTGAAGGCGGAAGACGATCGTCGTGTTGGTGAAGTGCTGCGCGAACTGGAGCCGGAAGATCTGGTCAAGTTTGGTCTTATCCCCGAATTCATCGGCCGTCTGCCTGTCTTGGCAACGCTTGAGGACCTGGACGAGGATGCTTTGATCCAGATCCTGTCCGAGCCGAAGAACGCTCTCATCAAGCAGTACCAACGCCTCTTCGAAATGGAAGATGTCGAGTTGACGTTCCAGGGCGATGCTCTGCGTGAAATCGCCAGAAAGGCGATTACCCGCAAGACCGGTGCACGCGGACTGCGTTCGATCATGGAGAAGATCCTGCTCGACACGATGTTCGAGTTGCCAACCCTGGAAGGCGTTCGTGAGGTCGTCATTTCTGATGACGTCGTCAGCGGTGCTGCCCGTCCGCTCTACATTTATGCGGACCGTCAGGAAGAGAAAGCCAACGTTTCAGCCTAAGGCGTTACGTTGCATATCGAAGTTGAACAGAGACCCGCCACTGGCGGGGTTTTT
>NZ_JXQV01000012.1 GCF_000834635.1 Agrobacterium tumefaciens | reverse complement strand
CTAGACGCTCTTCCGAAAATCTTCGTATCGTCGGCGTCTCCTCTTCCACCGACCGGATGCTGTCTGCGCATTTTCTAAAGGCGGGCGCTTCAGACTTTATCTACCGACCGTTCGTACCGGAAGAATTGCAGTGCCGTATCGATAACAATATCGAGACCCTCAAACAGTTGATGCGCCTGCGTGATCTTGCCGAGAAAGATCATTTAACGGGCCTTGCCAATCGCCGCTCGTTTTTCAAGCAGGTGGGTAGTTTTCTCGATGATCTGAAAAGAGATGTCGGGAAGATGAAGCAGGGTTCAATCGCAATCCTTGATATCGATCACTTCAAGGCAATCAACGACACGCTGGGCCACAGTGCCGGAGACAAGGCACTGAAAAAGCTCGCGCTGATTCTGTCCGACCTATGCGCGCCGGGCGATCATCTTGCCGCGCGTATTGGCGGTGAGGAGTTTGCGCTGTTTTTGAAAGACCTTGACGGCGAAGAGGCTCGCGCCTTTTGCGAAGCTATGCGTCATGAGGTCGAGCGCAATGGCCAGGCGTTGAGCAGCGCCGATCTTGCGCTGACGATCTCCATCGGCGTTGTGGAGGTCGACAAGAACGGGTCGATAGACCAGCAACTGACAGCTGCCGACCAACTTCTTTACGTTGCCAAGGCGAATGGAAGAAACAGCGTCTACCCCATGGCTGCCATTGAAACCGAGAGGCAGAAACGCGACCGAGGACGATAATCGGCGCCTAGAAAAGAGAGAGCTGCGCATTTGCTCTCGGCACGGGAGCCAGAACTTCGGCCACGGGTTCCAGCAGATCGGGTCCGGTATTGGCAACCTTGTTGACCTTATCCGAGACAGGGATCATTTCGAAAAAGTCTTCATCCGGCGCGTTCATCAAATCAAGCACGTGGCGCGGTTCCTGCGTCTTGCAATCCAGCCATCTGGTAAAATCTTCGGGCGCAATCACCACAGGCATGCGGTCGTGGATGCGCGACATGGAGCGGTTGGCGCCGGTGGTCAGAATAGCGCCGGTATCCACCTCGGACCCGTCAGCCGAGGCCCATGTTTCCATCAGCGCGGCGAAGGCAAAAACGCCGCCGGTTTTGGGTTTGATGTAGTAAGCCTGCGGCTTTGCTCCCTCATCTTTCGGCGGTCTGCGCCACTCATAAAAGCCGGTTGCGGGAATGAGCGCGCGCCGATGCCGCATAGCCGCGCGAAACGACGCCTTGCCGATAGCCGTTTCCGAACGGGCATTGATCAGCAATGGAAATTCCTTGGGGTCCTTCACCCAGGCCGGTGTCAGGCCCCATCGCACCAGCATGGCCTGCCGGTTTGGCAGGTTGCTGCCCGGTTCAGGTCTTGTCCCCTCCAAAACGAGAAGGATGGGCTGCGTAGGCGCAATGTTGAACCGCGCCGGAAATTCCTCCAGATCTGCCAGAGCCAGGTAATCCGCCACCGCATCTGGCGTCGCGTTCAGCACAAATCGCCCGCACATGGCTAAGCTCCCTTTCCAAAAAGAATGAGCAGTGCTGCCTTATCGATCAGATAGAGTTTCATTCTGGCTGTTCCAACGGCGTTTCCCGCCGCTTATACCGCATCGATCTGCGGCTGGTCCATCACTCAGGGTAAACAGTATTTTACCGCCTTTTTTCCGTAATTCGCGGCCATGCCACGTTTCCTGCAAGGTTGAGCGCATAATGACTGCTTCTCTCCATCAGGGATATAGCATGCCATCACCGCATCCTGCTTCTTCAGCCATTGTCAGAAACGGCGACCGCCTTCTTCTCATACGGCGCATCAACGCTCCCTCGAAGGATATGTTCGCTTTTCCCGGCGGGCGTGGCGAGCCGGAAGAGACACCGGAACAAACGGCGCTGCGTGAACTGGAGGAGGAGACAGGCATTGTTGCACGTCATCCACAGCTTTTCGCGACCTATGATTTACCTAGCTATGATGATCAGGGCCGCCTGCTCAGCCACTTCTTTCTGTCTGTCTTTACGGTAGAAGCCGAGAGCATAGGCGATGTGCAGGCGGCTGACGATGCGGCGGAGGCCGGCTGGTACACGCTTGAGGAAATCCGCACATTACCCACGCCCGATAGTGTCCTTCAATGCGCTGAACGTTTGCTGGGGCAGTTGCAATGCTGAGCAGAATCGCGGCTATCTGCGGCCAAGTTGTTGAAACGACATGTTGGTTTATGCGTAAACGGATGAGAAGACGAATTTGCCTCTCTGTGCTGTTGGCTCTTGGCATCACCGTGCCGATGGCCCAGCTGGCGGCTGCGCAACCGTCTGTCATATCACCTGCCGCACCGCCGGAAGAAAAGCCTGCACCCTATGATAACCAGATGGCACGTCTGTCTGAGATACTGGGCTCCATTCAGTATCTACGCACGCTTTGCCCCGCCACCGGGTCTGAGGAGTGGCGCAAATCCATGAACGATCTGTTGGCGGCGGATACGGCCAACGAACCGAAACGCAAACAACGCATGACGGCTGCATTCAACCGTGGATACCGTACTTTCGCAGCGGTTCACACGGCGTGCACACCGTCTGCCATCGCAGCCGAAGAGAAATACCGTATCGAAGGGGCAACACTGGCACAAGAAATTGCGTCCAGGTTCGGAAATTAGCGGTTTATTAACCTCTTTTGGCCGCAGGCCGTGCCGTTTTGATAAAAGACTGTTAGAGTTGTTAACAGGGTGGTAACGAGTTGCCTGCCTGTCGAGGATGAAAGATGCAAACAAGCCGTAACGAAATCCATGATATGATCGTGCATGAAAAAATGCAGGTCGCTCTGGAACATCAGAACGAAGCATGGGCCGATGGTATGGCCGATGGCATCGAGCCAGAGATCATTGCAGACGCCGCTATTGCTTTGGCCATGCGTGAAACAATCCGTATGCACGGCGAATCCGGTGCAGAAGCTATGCTCGAATCGCTACGCCAGCGGATGCTCGAGGGCGAATTTTCCCCTCATCGCATTATTCAGTAAGCTGGAGTTCAGTCATGTCTTGCTCTCGCAACGGGCTGCGGTCCTCTGCCGCGCTTTCCCTATTGATTTCTCTGACGCTTGCCACGGGCAGCTTTACCCATAACGCCTACGCGCTCTCGGAATTGAGACCAGCGCAGGCCCCAGCAAGTGAGACAGAAAAACCCGCGCAGGAACAGCAGTCAACCGAGCCTGATGCCATCGAGGGTGATTCAGAAGGCATTCCCCTGCCCGACCCGCTGGTGAATCGCGGATCCGGCCAGCAGGCAACACCAGAGCAGCCGCAGATTTCAGCGCAGATCGAGCATGATATCAGCAAGGCACCCGAGCCTGTCCGCCGTCTGCGCCAGCTCATCATCAACGCTGCCGCCACAGGCGACATCGAAAAGCTTCGCCCGCTCGTTAACACCGGCCCTAACCAGGCCCGTATTGATGGCGACAGCGGAAACGATCCCATTGCCGCGTTGAAGAGCTTTTCCGGTGATCCCGATGGTCTGGAAGTGCTGGCCATCATCATCGACCTTCTGTCAACGGGCTATGCCCGGGTCGACGCCGGAACGCCTGATGAGACCTATGTCTTCCCCTATTTCGCTGGCAAGTCGCTCACCACACTGACGCAACCGGAAAAAGTGGAACTGTTGCGCATCATCACCGCCGGTGATCTGGCCGACATGCAGGAATATGGCAATTATAGCTTTTACCGCATCGGCATCTCGCCCGATGGCCAGTGGAAGTTCTTCACAGCCGGTGACTAATATCGCCGCGCTTGCTGTTCGCGTTCAAAGACCCTAATTGTCAGGGTGAACAAACCCGAATGGAATGCCGATGTCTTCCGCCTTTCTGAACGACCGCGCCCTCATCCATGTCTCCGGCACCGGAGCCATGGATTTCCTGCAAAACCTCATCACGCCCGATCTCGAATCATTGCCCGCAGGCGAAGCACGCGCCGCTGCGCTTTTGACGCCACAGGGCAAGATCATGTTCGAGTTCCTGATCTGGCGGAGTAGCGAAGGCTTTGCTCTGGAGACGGGTGTGGACCAGAAGGAAGCGCTGCTGCGCCGCCTGACCATGTACAAGCTGCGTGCACCGGTTGATCTGAAGGCAGGCGAAAGCGAGGGCGTCAGCGTCTTCTGGGATGAAAATGCTCCCGATGGCGCTATCAAGGACAGCCGCTTCGCCAAGGCTGGTATCGATCTCTACCGGCTGCCCGGCACGACGTCCGGTGACGCCTCAGCCTATGATGCGCTGCGCATTGCCAATGGTATTGTCGTCGCAGGCGTCGATTATGCGTTGAACGATGCCTTCCCTCATGATGTGCTGATGGATGTGAATGACGGCGTGTCTTTCCGGAAAGGCTGCTTTGTCGGTCAGGAAGTCGTCTCGCGCATGAAGCATCGTGGCACCGCACGCCGCCGCGTCGTTATTGTATCGGGCGAGGCTGATCTGCCCGAAAGCGGTACTGATATCATGGCTGGCGGAAAGCCAATCGGCACGCTTGGCACCGTTGCCGGAACCGAAGGCCTTGCCATCATCCGCACCGATCGCGCTGCGGATGCCATGGCGTCGGGAACGGCGATCACTGCATCCGGTATAACCGTGGCAGTCGCCTTACCAGCATGGACCGGCCTCAGCTTTCCCGCTGTTGACCCCGCTGCAAACGCGGACGATTGATCGTGGCGCCTGCAAAAACACCTCGCGCCTGGCAGCGCATGTTGTCCGGCAGGCGGCTGGATCTGCTCGACCCCTCACCGCTGGATGTCGAGCTTGCCGATATTGCGCATGGCCTTGCCCGCGTGGCGCGCTGGAATGGGCAGACGCGGGGCGACCATGCCTTTTCCGTGGCCCAGCACAGCCTGATCGTCGAGGCCATCTTCTGCCGCATGAATACGAGCGCCTCGCCCAACGACATGCTGATGGCGCTTTTGCATGATGGCCCGGAATATGTGATTGGCGACATGATTTCCCCTTTCAAATCCGTGGTGGGTGGCGGTTACAAGCTGGTCGAAAAGCGGCTGGAAGCGGCTGTGCATCTGCGCTTCGGCCTGCCGCCCCATGCCAGCAGGGACTTGAAGGACCGCATCAAGAAGGCAGACACGGTCGCCGCATTTTTCGAGGCAACCGAACTTGCGGGTTTCTCCCTGGCCGAAGCCCAGAAGTTCTTCGGCCTGCCGCGTGGCATTACCAGAGACATGATAGAGATCGATCCCCTTCCGGCGATTGATGCGCAAAACCGCTTCGTCGAACGCTTCGAGGCCATAGAACTGCTTCGAAAGAGCCATGCATGAGCGAAATTGTTGTGTCTCCCCTATCGCGCATTGCTGAAATGGCTGTGCGCCACAAGTCTCGTGAAATGGTGACGTTGATCGCCAAGGAACAGGCGTTTCACCGGCCGGCGGTTATTTCCGCAGACCGGCATCTGACTCTGCAAATGAACGACATTACGTTCAAGGGCAATGACAAGCTGATCGCGCCTGATGATGTCCACGTCCAGACATTGATCGACTTTGCGCGAGAATGGGACCAATCGGCCCCGCTTCTGGTGCATTGCTGGATGGGCGTCTCCCGCTCACCGGCGGCTGCGATCATCGTGGCGCTTGCGGTAAAGCCGGAGGAGGACGACGCCATCCTTGCCGCCCGGCTTCGCACCGTCTCTCCTTTTGCCACGCCGAATGCGCGCATCATCGAGATCGGTGACAGGTTGCTTGGCCGCAATGGCGCGCTTGTCAGCGCAGTCAAGGCCATTGGCCGTGGCGCGGATACGGACGGAAACGTGCCCTTCGTTTTTCCGCTTTCCGCATAATTAGACCGGAACCCACTTGCCCGTTGTTCGTTTCGAAATTGAACACGTGTGGAATATCTTTGAACAAGGGAATTTGAATGGACCAGCAGGCTACCGGTATTCTCGTCGCATCGCAGGCGGCACTTCGTCAGGCAAGCGCCTTGATGGTCCAATATTCCTTCTCCATCGTCGGCGCCATCGTCCTCCTCATCATTGGCTGGCTTGCCGCCACGCTTCTGCAACGCTGGTCCTATGAAGGACTGTCACGTGTTCGCGGGTTTGATGAAACGCTGGCACGCTTTTTCTCTGGCGCCATTCGCTACATCGTCCTCATTCTCGTTCTCGTCATGGTGCTTGGCCAATTCGGCGTGCAGACGGCATCGGTTCTAGCAGCGCTTGGCGCGGCGGGTTTAGCCATCGGTCTTGCGCTGCAAGGCACATTGCAGAACATTGCCGCTGGCATCATGCTTCTTGTTTTGCGGCCATTCCGCGTGGGCGAATATATTGAAACCAGCTCCGTCAGCGGTACAATCGTGGAAATTGGCCTCTTCGCCACGGAATTGAAAACAAGCGACGGGCTCTATCGCCTCGCGCCCAACTCCACACTCTGGAACGTGCCTATCACCAATTACAGCCGCTTTCCGTCGCGTCGCCACGAACTGAGCGTAACAGTACCGACTGGCGAAAGCACGGCAGAGACACAGGAGATGCTGCTGGAACTGGCGCGCTCCGACAGCCGTGTTTTGCTGGATCCTGCACCGACCACCTTTGTCGATTCCGTAAGCGGCGACAGCGCAAAGGTGACTCTCAGATATTGGGCGAAAAGCGACAGCTGGTTTGCGACAACGCGTGACATGACAAAGTCCTTGAGGACAGTGTTCGATGCGAAAGCCATAAAATCAAGCGAACAGACTTCCGAATGACACCATTGCTCAAGGCCGGTTAATCCGGCCTTGTTTGCGTTTGGCGGCCTTATTGCCCCATGGTGGAGCGGTGCGCCCAGCCGGTCATGCGCCGTTCAATCCACGCCATCACCGCATACATTGCAATGCCCTCTACGGCGAGCATGAGAAGACCGGCAAAGACCAAGGGCACGTTGAACTGGCTTTGGGCCGAACTCATCATGTTGCCAAGGCCGTAGTTTGAGGCGACCGTTTCAGACACCACAGAGCCGACAAAGGCGAGCGTGATGGCTATTTTCAGCGATCCGAAGAAGTAAGGCATGGAGCGCGGAATGCCGACCTTCAGCATGATATCCATCTTCTTTGCCCCAAGCGCACGCAGCACATCTTCCGTCTCCGGCTCAATGGTCGCAAGACCTGTGGCGACATTGACGACGATGGGGAAGAAGGAAATCAGGAATGCCGTGAGCACCGCAGGCACGGTGCCGATGCCAAACCAGATGACGAGAATGGGAACAAGCGCCACCTTGGGAACCGCATTAAAGCCGATCATCAGCGGGTAAAGGCCCGCATAGATCGTCTTCGACCAGCCGATAAATAGGCCAATTCCCAAGCCGGTCACCACCGCTAACGCAAAGCCGAGCGTGGTCGTGTACAACGTCTGCAGCGAGTTCTTCCAGATCGGCGACCAATATTGCAGAATCGCCTGCGCAACCCTTGTCGGAGATGGCAAAATGGTCTGCGGCATCTTCAGCGCATAGACCAGCAGTTCCCAGGCCAGAAAAAGAACAATCGTGTAAAGCCAGGGGGCGGCTTTGACCCAGTTGATGCGGGCAACCAGCGGCAGTCGCAACGGTGTTGTAGCGAGGCTTTCGATGGACTTGCTCATGCTGCCACCCGCGCCTTGGCGATTTCGCCGTGCAGCTGCTGCACCATTTCGTTGAAATTCTTTTCATACATCAGATCGAGTTGGCGCGGGCGGGCAAAGGGTACCTTATGCTCGGCCAGAATCCTGCCCGGTCTTGCGCTCATCACGAAAACCTTGTCGGCAAGAAATGTCGCCTCGCGCAGATCATGCGTTACCAGAATGATGGTCACGCGCTTGGCGGCGTGAAGATCGCGGATGACGCACCACAATTCCTCGCGGGTAAAGGCATCCAGCGCACCGAAAGGCTCGTCCAGCATCAGGAGTTCCGGCTCATGAATGAGCGCACGGCAAAGATTGGCGCGTTGCTGCATTCCACCGGAAAGCTGCCACGGAAACTTGGAGCCGAAACCTTTCAGCCCGACGATTTCCAGCAGGCGCTCGGCCTTGGCCACATATTCCGCCTTGTTGGCTCGTAGTCGATACCGATGCCTCTCCACGATTTCCAGCGGCAGCAGAATGTTTTCCAGCGTCGTGCGCCATGGCAGCATGGTTGGGTTCTGGAACGCCATTCCAACAATTGAAACCGGCTCTGTAACTTGGCTGCCGGCCACTATGACATTGCCCTTTTGCGGAATGTGCAGGCCGGTGACGAGTTTCATCAATGTCGATTTGCCACAGCCCGATGGCCCAACAACGGCAGCAAACTGTCCCTTCTTGACCTTGAGATCGAGGCCGCTGACAGCAAGCGTGCCAGATGCCCCGCCATAGCGCATATCAACGCCATCAATTTCAACGAGTTGAGCCATTCCAGTTCCTGTGATTTTCGAGAATGCGTGGGGCATTGCATTCAAAGCATCATCCCCGGCCCGGAGCCGGGGATACCCCTGTCGCAACATAGGTGCTTTGTCAGCCCAGACTTATGGAAGCAGACGCTCCGCCTTGGGTGGCAGGTAGCTTGCGTCGAAGACCTGCTCAGCCTTAACGTTGCCCTTGAGACCGACCGACACTTTCAGTGTCTCGATGGAGGCCGCCAGCCTGGCCGCATCGACCCCGCCCATGCCATTTTCAACCACATAGGGTGTCTTGATGTTCATGGCATTTGCCATTGTCAGGCGCTGCAATTCTATGTCTGGGTTCAGCGTTTCGTTGCGCTTCAAGACGGCGGCAACGCCCTCTTCCGGGTTCTTGACCGAATCGGCAAAGCCCTTGGCCAGCGCCTTCAGGAAACCCTTGACCGCATCAGGATTTTCCGCAGCAAAATCAGTGTTGACGAGGACTGCGTTGCCATAAAGATTCAAGCCATGTTCGGCCATCAGAATGGTCGCAATATCATCATCGGCAATGCCCTGCGCCTTCAGGTTCAGGATGACGGAAAAGGCAAAACCAAACACGGCATCCACGTCGCCCTTGGCCAGCATCGGCTCGCGCACCGGAAAGCCGATGGACTGAATATCGATCTTGCTGTCATCAATCTTGGCGACCTGCTTGAAGGCCTTCCACTGCGCAAATGCGCCATCCGGCGGCGGTGCACCCAGCTTTTTGCCTTCCAGCGATTTCGGATCATTCGTCACGCCTAGCGACTTGCGACCAACGACGGCAAAGGTCGGGCGCTCGTAGACCATATAGACGGCCATGACCTTTTGGGTCGGGTCTTCGTCCAGAAACTTCATCAGCGAATTGATGTCTCCGAAGCCCATCTGATAGGCGCCCGTCGCCACACGCGGGATGGCTTCTACCGAGCCGTTGCCGCTATCGATGGTCACATCCAGCCCTTCGGCCTTGAAATATCCCTTGTCCAGCGCCAGCAGAAATCCGGCGGCGGGGCCTTCGAATTTCCAATCGAGTGTGAATTTGATGGGGGTTTGCGCGAAGGCTGTCATCGGTGCGGTGGATATACCGGCAAACAAACCCATAGCGGCCAAAGCCGCTGTCTTTGAAAACAGCCTTCGCGTGAACATCTGAAATTTCCCTCTGGAGGTTTTTTATGTTGTTGGGACCATAGAAAACAATTTGGTTTGCGATAGCAAGCAGAAATCGCACATATTTTGCTCAAAATATTTTCCGCACAATAGGTAATCATTTTCATAATGTGGATCGAGCAAAGCGCATAAATTGCGGGCAAAAGGAGCTGCTTTCACGGGATTGTTCACGAAACGAACACATCGTTCTCAATCCGTCGCATTGCTAAATTTTCGCCGCCGAAGAACATAGGGCCCACGAGGAAACGACGCAGGAGACAGGCATGACATCAGCACTTGGTATCCACCACATCACCATGATTACCCGCAAGGTGCAGGCCAATGTGGATTTCTACGTCAGCTTTCTGGGCCTGCGGCTGGTGAAGCGCACTGCGGGTTTTGAAGATGCCATGCAGCTTCATCTGTTTTACGGCGATCATTCGGCGTCTCCCGGCTCCCTTCTGACCTTCCTTGTGTGGGAAGATGGAGCGCAGGGTCGCGTCGGCTATGGCCAGACGCTGGAAGTGTCGCTGGCGATTGATCCGGCCAGCATCGGCTTTTGGCTGACCCGCGCATTGCAGGCAGGCGTCAGAACAGAAGGACCGATGGAGGAATTTGGCGAGCCAGTCATTCGCCTCAAAGACCCTGATGGCATCATCCTGAAACTGGTTGGCACCCATGCCTTTGGCGATACGAATGTGCATGAAGCGCCGGGCATTGCCCGCGAACACGCTATTCGCCGCATCCGTGGTGCAACCGTTTTGAGCGAGGTCCCAGAAGAAACGGAAGGTTTCCTGAAAAAGCACTTCGGCTACACCCGTACAGGCCAGAGTGGCTCGGTACGCCGCACGGCTTCGGCATCGGGAGATGTGATCGACGTGCGCGATGCGACCGGCTTCTGGTCCAGCGCGCCCGGCACCGGCACGGTGGATCATATTGCTTTTCGTGCCGCAGATATGGACGAACTGGACGAGACACTGAAGGGGCTGCAATCGCTTAACTCATCCGCCACCAATGCGCATGACCGCAAGTATTTCTCGTCGCTCTATGTGCGCGAGCCCGGCGACGTGCTGATCGAAATGGCGACGGATGCGCCAGGCATGAGCGTGGATGAACCGGCGGAAACCTTGGGCGAGAAGCTTTTTATCCCCTATCTCTTCATGCGCGATGAGGATGATGTCCGGGTGGCTTTGCCGCAATTCTCCATGCCGGGGGAAGAGCGCGTCATTTACCGCGATTTGCCGTTCGTTCACCGGTTTTACACGCCCTCTGAGCCGGATGGCTCCACCATCCTCCTGTTGCATGGCTCCGGCGGGAGCGAAACGAGCCTGATGGCGCTTGCCCACAACGCCAACCCGCGAGCAACATTGCTGGGCGTGCGAGGCCGCAGCACAGAAGAGGATATCGCCCGCTGGTTCCGCCGATTTGGCGATCTCAGCTTCGATGAGAAGGATATTGTTTCCGAAGCGCAAGCATTTGCCGCATTCGTGGAAGAGGCCATGGGTGTCTATGGCATCGACCGGGATAGGCTGAGTTTTATCGGCCATTCAAACGGCGCAAACTTCGCAGCGGCCTTCTTCGCGCTTCATCCGAAATTGGCACGGCATGCCCTACTGTTGCGGCCGATGCCTGTCTTAACCGAGTGGCCGCACGCGGATCTTTCCGGCACACGCTTCACGCTGGCAGCCGGTGAGACCGATCGCCATCGGGAGAAGGCCGACATTCTGAAGCAGCGTCTGATCCAGAGCGGAGCGGATGCGCAGACGGCACTTCTGCCGCTGGGCCACGAGTTGGGCGTGGACGATGTGGTGCTTGCCAAACGATGGGCGGAGGAGTTGTCCACAAGCAAACTTGCTTAATTAGCGAGAAAGCGCCTAGAAAACAGGATCATATTTGAGGTTGTTATGACATCACTCCTGTTGCTGATCGCTATTGGCTACGTCTTTGCCTTCTTCTATACGCTGAATGCGAGTATAAAGAACTCCAGACGCCTGACAGCCGTCGAGGCAGAGTTGACGGCCTTGAAGGCCCGGATGACCTCTGGCGAAGTGCCTCTCGCAGAGCTAGCGCCGGAACAGCCGCTGCCTGTCGAAGAGGACATTGTCACAACAACGGCTCAGGAAGACGTTTCAGCCGAGAGCGCAGACGAACAAGCGGAAACACGACCGGCTGCGGTGCTACGCCCCAAAGAAAGCTTTGAAAGCAAGCTTGGTGCACGATGGGCGGTTTGGGCCGGTGGCCTGGCATTGGCGCTGGGCGGCATCTTCCTCGTCAAATATTCCATTGAAAGCGGCCTGCTCAGCCCCGCCGTGCGTCTGGCCATGGCTGCCGCATTCGGCCTGCTGCTGATGGCCGCCGGTGAAGCGGTTCGCCGCAAAGCCGTGCCGGGCATCGCCGCCGCCTATTCCAATGCCATGATCCCCGGCATTCTCACGGCAGCGGGTGCGCTGACGCTGTTTGGCGTGACCTATGCGGCCTATGGCATTTACGACTATATCGGCCCGACGACGGCGTTCATCCTGCTGGCGCTGGTTGGATTTGCGACGATTGGGCTGTCGCTTCTGCATGGGCAGGCGCTGGCCGGACTTGGCCTTCTCGGCTCGATGGTGACACCCGCGCTGATTTCGACCGAGACCCCCAATATATGGGCCCTGTTCGGCTTTCTCACCGCCTCCTGGCTTGCCACTGCAGCGGCATCGCGAAGCCAGCGCTGGCATTTCGTTCCGGCTTTGGCCAATGTCGGGCTTGGCCTCTGGGCCATCGGCTACATGATCTATGCACCCCAGATCGAGGCCGAACCTGTGGTGGCAAGCCTTCTTGCCATGATTGCCGGTTCCATCTGGATTTGGCCGGGCAAATATGCGAGCCAGCCAGCAGGCGTGGCTGTTTACGCACCGCGTTCCGACAGCCGTTTCCCAGTCATCCGGGAACTGCTGGGCCGCGCACCGGCCAGCCTCAACGTGACACTATCTCTGGCCATCGTGCTTCCGGCACTTGCCTTTTCCGTCATCGAAACCGGCATAACCATGCACCCTGCCTTTGCCATGGCCGTTCTGGTGTTGGGTCTCGCCGCGATGGGTGCAGGACGCAACCACGCAGTCTGGTCCGCCATCTTCGCCTCGCTTGCAGCGCTTGGCTGCGCCAATCTGCTGGCAGGCTTTGGCGTCAACTACCTGCCGACCGTGGGCGATGGAACGGCAACCCTGTCATCGGTTGGCATTGATGTCGCCGCGCAGGCGCCGGTTACGCGCATCATGGGCATTCTGTTCCTGCTGTTTTCCTGGCAGGCCATCCGGCGCAAATCCGCGCTTGATCCCTCATTCGGGGCTTTGTGGGCGTTTATCGGCGTCGCCGTTCCGCTCGGTCTCGGCATCATTAGCTTTGTAGAATATGGCAATCTCACCCGGGACTGGTTGCACGCGGCTTACGGTCTGGCCATCGCCCTTGTGCTGCTGGGTGGCGCTTATCGGCTCACTCTCAAACGCGAAGACGGTTTTACCACGCCCATCAATATCATGCTGATCGGCTCGTTCCTCGCCTTTGTCTTCATCGTTCACACGCTGACATCGGGGCTTGCCACCACCCTTCTCATTCCAGCCATCGGCTTTGTCTATGTGCTGGCAACGCGGCGCGTCTCATGGACGGCCCTGCCATGGGCAATGGTGCTCGCTTCGGTCTTCGTTCTGGGTCGCATCGCGTGGGAACCGACCATCGTCGGCCCGCAAAACCTTGGCACGACGCCTGTTTTCAACGCGCTCTTGCCCGGTTACAGCATCCCTGCCCTGCTTGCCATCGCATCCGCATGGCTGCTGCGGGACTGGCCGGGTGCACGGGTCAAGAATATTCTGCAAGCCGTCGCCAGCCTGCTCGGTCTGCTCACTCTGGCAATCCTTGTACGCCATGCCATGAATGGCGGCGTTCTGAACTCGGCGACCCCGACCCTTGGTGAACAATCCATCTATACGCTGCTAACCATTGGCATGTCCGGCGTGCTGATGACGTTGGATCTGAAAAGCCCGAGCCCGGTTTTCCGCTATGGCTCCATGATCGCGGGCGTTATCGCCATGGCTAATGTGCTGATTGCCCATTTCTACGGCCTCAACCCCTATCTTACCGGCGAGAGCACCGGCCCATGGCCGTTCTTCAACCTGCTGCTGATTGGTTATCTGTTGCCGGCCATCGCCTATGCCGGGCTTGCCTGGTATGCGCGCGACAAGCGCCCCGCGGCCTATGTCACGGCTTTGGCACTTTCCGGCGCGGCACTCGGTTTTGCCTGGGCAACGCTCTCCGTTCGCCGTTTCTGGCAGGGAGAAAATATCGCTGACTGGAAGGGCTTCCTTCAGGGCGAGACCTACAGCTATTCCGTGGTCTGGCTCGTCATCGGCGTGTTGTTGCTCGTGCTCGGCTCACGCTTCAACGCGAAAAGCCTGCGGCTTGCGTCGGCGGCATTGGTCTTCCTCGCGGTTGCCAAAGCCTTCCTGATCGATATGAGCAATCTGGAAGGTGTGTTGCGCGCATTGTCCTTCATCGGGCTCGGCGTTGTGCTGATCGGTATTGGCCTATTCTATCAGAAGATTTTGACATCCCAGCCTAAGGCGGAGGAAGCACAAGGGTGATTGTGCACCTGCGCCTCCCGCTCTAAACAACACACCTCAGAACGGGGGAATCACATGCAGGCACAGGCTTTCGCACCTTTCGAGGCACTGGCAGAAGCGCTGATACCGCATGCCACCGAAGGCGATGACGGTTCGCATGACATGGCGCATATCCACCGCGTCTTTCGCAATGCGATGCGCATTCACGCGCAAGAAGGTGGCGACGGCGCGGTGCTGGCCGCCAGCGTTCTCCTTCATGATTGCGTGGCGGTAGAGAAGAATTCTCCGCTGCGTGCCCAAGCATCGCGGCTGGCAGCCGAAAAGGCATCTGGCATCTTGCAGGCCATAGGCTGGAGCAATGCCGACATCGAAGCTGTCGCCCACGCCATTCTGACCCATAGTTTTTCTGCCAATATCGCGCCGGAAACGCTGGAAGCAAAAATCCTTCAGGATGCCGACCGTCTGGATGCCATCGGAATGGTGGGCGCTGCCCGCTGCTTCTATATTGCCGGGCGCATGGGTTCAGCGCTTTATGATCCGCAAGATCCATTGGCGAAGAACCGCCCGCTTGATGACCGGCGTTTTGCCATCGACCATTTCGAAAACAAGCTCTTCAAACTGGCCGACGGCTTCCAAACTCAGGCCGGACGGCAGATTGCTGGCGAACGGCACGCACGGCTGAGACAGGTGCTCGACCTGTTTCTGGATGAGATTTAAGGCCTGAGCCATGGGAACTGAAATGCGCATCACCGAACTCAACATCTATCCGCTCAAAAGTGGCCGAGGCATCTCGCTGTCTGAAAGCCTCATCGCGCCTGAGGGTTTGCCGGGAGACCGGCGGCTGATGCTCATTGATCCATCGGGACAATTCATCACCCAGCGCGAACTGCCACACATTGCCAGCATCATCACGCGGGCTGAACAGGGCGGCTACACGCTTTCCATGGAGGGCAAAGGACACGTCCATGCCTCACCATCGGCCAAGCGGATTGATGCCACGGTTTGGAGATCCACGGTCGATGCGGCCATCGCAAATGATGAGGCCAATGCAGCCTTGTCGCGCTGGCTGGGCCGGGATGTCAGGCTAGCATTCTTCGATGAGATCTCGCGCCGCAGCGCCAACATCGACTGGACAGGGGATGACACGCCCGTGACGTTTGCGGATGGCTACCAGATCCTGCTGACGACCACAGCATCCCTTGCCGCTCTGAACAAGGATATGGCCGCCAATGGCGAGGGTGAAGTTGGCATGGATCGTTTCCGGCCAAACATCGTGGTCGAGACCGATGAAGCATGGGCGGAAGACCGTTGGGCGACAGTCGAAATCAACGGCATCCGCTTTGATCTCGTCAAGCCCTGCACACGCTGCATCATGACTTCGCAAGACCAGCAAACCGGCTCCCGCGACGTGCCCTCCCCCATAAAGGCCATGGGCCGCATCCGCATGTCCGCCGATCGCCGCGTGCCCGGCGTGCTGTTTGGCTGGAACCTGACACCACGCGGCGAAGGGTCTATCGCTGTGGGGGATGTTTTGAAGGTCGTGGAACAGCGAAGCGAAGGATGGTCGATCAAGACGCGGGGCTGAGCCTTCCCTTAAGCCACAGCCCATCAACGACACTCATCGATTGGTCAAGAAAAGTTGCTGGTGAAGCGGGCTTGCAGGGGATAGTCTTTTTCTTCTGTCGGGGAAAATTTCAATGTCTAACGCTACGCGCTCGCCTCTCGCCAACCCTATGCCGTGGTTGATCATCGCCGCTGGCTCCTTGATCGCCGTTCTCACCTTCGGCCCACGTTCGGCCATGGGCTTTTTCCAATTGCCCATGCTGGCCGATACCGGCTGGGATCGCTCCACCTTCGGGCTGGCGATGGCATTGCAAAACCTGTTCTGGGGCATCGGCCAGCCGATCTTCGGCGCCATGGCCGATAAGTTCGGAACGGGCCGCGTGCTGATCCTGTCGGGTGTTCTTTATGCGGCGGGGCTTGTCTGCATGTCCATCGGCAGTTCACCGCTCTGGCTGCATCTGGGCGGCGGCGTGCTGGTGGGCTTAGGCGTTGCAGCCGGATCGTTCAGCGTGATTCTCTCGGCCTTTGCGCGCCATGTTACGCCGGAGCAGCGCTCCATGGCGTTCGGCATCGGAACGGCTGCCGGGTCTGCGGGCATGTTCATTTTCGCTCCCATCAGCCAAGGCCTGATCTCCACCTATGGATGGTCGGACAGCCTTGTCTGGATGGCTGCGATGATGCTGCTTGTGCCACTTCTGGCGTGGCCGCTGCGCGGCAATTCATCGTCCGGCACCCAATCTCAAGCTCAATTCAAGCAGACAGCCGGAGAGGCCTTGCGCGAAGCCCTCAGCCACAGAAGCTATCTGCTGCTGGCCACCGGCTTTCTCGTCTGCGGCTTTCAGGTCGCCTTCATCACCGCACATTTCCCGGCCTATCTCGGTGATATCGGCATTGAGCCGCGCTATGCCGTGATTGCCATGGCCCTGATCGGCTTTTTCAACATTGCAGGTTCGCTTGCCGCTGGCTTTATTGCCCAGCGTTATCCCAAGCCCTATCTGCTCGCCTACATCTATATTGGCCGCTCCATCGCCGTTACGGCCTTCCTGCTTCTGCCGCAGTCACCCACATCGGTCATCATTTTCGCGGCAGTCATGGGCATTCTCTGGCTATCCACTGTGCCACCCACAAATGGCCTCGTCGCCATCATGTTTGGCACACGCCATCTCGGCATGCTGGGCGGTGTCGTGTTCCTGTCGCACCAGATCGGGTCATTTCTCGGCGTCTGGCTGGGTGGTTTTCTCTACGACAAGCTCGGTTCTTACGATATCGTCTGGTGGCTGGGTGTTGCCATGGGCCTTTTTGCCGCCGTGGTGCACTGGCCAATCCAGGAGCGCGCCGTGACACGTCCAGTCCCGGCGTAAGCGTCTATCAGGAAGCCTTATCCAAAGCCTTTAATGCCGCCTGCACGAAACCGTCGCGGGTGGCATTTTCGTTGAGGCCTCGCGGTTCATAGACATGGCGGTGCAGGAAATAGCCTGTAAGCCTGAAGGCCGCTGCCAGACTTTCACTGTCGGCAGCTTTGGAGTTTTCCTTGTTTAGAAATTGAGGCAGCGCCAGCATACGGCTGGCATAGGGCGCGCCCGCTGCACGCGATACCGCCCTGCCCGTCTTGGGCGACACATAGACAAGGTCGTCGCGCAAGCCGGTGGCCGCACATTCCTCAAGATCAAGCCCGAAGCCGAGGTCATTGAGAACGGCCAGTTCGAAGCGCACGAAAAGCTCGCCAGCATCGGCAGGGTCTGACAGATTGTCGAGAATCACATCCAGCGCTTCGAACAGATGCGGGTGCGGATCGCGCTCTGGCAAAAGCCTGAGCAATGCGGCCATCGCCTGCACACCATAAACCGCCGTTGCTGTTTCCATCAACTGCGCGGCGCGCAATTGCAACGGCTCAATGCGATATTCACCCAGATGGTCATCCAGGCGCGCCCGCCATATTACATCAACACGGTTTCCCGGCTGAAGCACCGGTTGCATGCTGCGAGACCGCCCTGATCGCACAAGCCCCAGATAACGCCCACGGGTGCGCGTCATCACCTCGGCAATGACGCTCGTCTCACCGTGGCGTTTTACGCCCAGAATAATCGCATCGTCCTGCCATTGCATGGATGGGTTGCTCGATCTGTCACTATAAAGTTTAGATATAGCCGATCTGGCGCGTGAGCGCTTGGGGCTTTTACTGCGTCATGATGCGCGTGACGAAAGTCTTCAACTCGACTTCACCGAAGGGCTTATCGAGAAGATGCGAATCGGCAAAGTCAGGCGGAAAGCCGCTGGTGTCGCCGTAACCACTCACAAAGCCAAAAGGAATCGCGTGTTCCCTCAGGTGGCGCGCAAGCTCATAGCTCATGCCATCAGAAAGGCTGACATCAAGAAGAACACAGTCAGGCTTTTCGCGGAGCAGTGACTCCTTGGCCTGGAATAAAGTCGTAGCAATATCGATCGCTTTAACGCCCATGGCTTGAAGCGATGTTTCCACATCCATGGCAACCAGATATTCATCCTCTACGATGAGGACCCGCTGAGGCAACATATTTTATCTTCTCCGGCCGCTTAAAATATCGCAGCACTCAAAAAATCCATGAACATTCACGGAACCAATTCCTATCACATCGCAGATCGGGTCAACATCGTCATTTAAAAAAGACATACCGAAACGAGCTGTTTTATATTAGAATTGTTAGATAAATGGCCTCAAATTGCGCAAATCCGGTTCCCAACTCGCAATCTGGGCCAAGCCCGTCGCATCAAGAACAATACAACCTTTATCTGTCCAGCGAATCAAGCCCTTGTCGGCGAGTTTGCGCAGGGTCTTGTTGGTGTGCACAATGGATAGACCAAGCGTATCGGCGACGTGCTGCTGCGTCACCGGTATCGGGCCGTCCTTCTCCATAAGGCCGACGCGCACCGCCTTGTTGTGCAACAGCGCCAGCAAATATGCCGCACGCTCCAGCGCCGTTCTTCGCCCGACGCTGAGAAGATGGCTATCGAGCATCCGCTCTTCGCTGGCCGCTATCCAGGTAATATCATAGGCGAGTGAGGGGTGATCGCCAAAGAGACTGTTGAGCCGTCCGCGCTCGAACACACACAGCGTAATCGGTGACAGCGCCTCAACGGAATGCTGCATCTCGCCCATGACGGTTCCCTGCAACCCGACGAGATCGCCGGGCATCAGGTAGTTGAGGATCTGACGGCGTCCATCCTCCAGCGTCTTGTAGCGAAAGCCCCAGCCTTGCAGGATCGTATAGAGATGCGCGCTGTGAGAGCCCTCCATCAGCACGATGGCGCCCGGCTCCACAGAAAGCTCGCCGGTTTTGAAATGGGAAACGAAACCCAGTTCGGCCGGAGAAAAATCACGGAAATATTTGAGCCCTCGCAAGGGACATTGCTCGCAAGGGGTGGTCGACATTCCGTTAGGCTTCTTGGGCGACATGGGTATCCATAAACAACGAAAACGATAAGGCTATCAGAGCATTCACCCGGAAACCACGTCGGTCCCGCCGTGGATCGTCAATTCCGAGGAAACTCCAGACCCATTTCGCGGAAGCGCTCCGGGTCATCACCCCAGTTTTCGCGGACCTTCACGAAAAGGAAGAGGTGGACGGTCTGCTCAAGAATTGCCGAGAGTTCCTTGCGCGAGGATGACGAGATAGCCTTGATGGCATCGCCATTCTTGCCCAGAGCAATCTTCTTCTGGCTGTCACGCTCGACATAGATGACCTGCTCGATGCGCACGGAGCCATCCTTGCGCTCTTCCCACTTTTCGGTTTCCACGTGGGATGCGTAAGGCAATTCCTGGTGCAGGCGCAAAAACAGCTTTTCGCGGGTAATTTCGGCAGCAAGCTGGCGCATGGGAAGATCCGATATCTGATCTTCCGGATAGTACCAAGGGCCCTGCGGCAACTCATCCGACAGATAGTTCATCAGATCATCGCAACCGGAACCGTTGGTCGCCGAGATCATGAAGGTACGGTCGAAATTGACGATTTCATTGGCGGCAGATGCCAGCTTCAGCAAATCCTCGCGCTGCACCTGATCGATCTTGTTCAGGCAGAGAATTTTCGTCTGCTTCACATCTTTCAGGCCTTCTAGAATCGTCTGCGCGTCGCCTTTAAGGCCACGCTCGCTGTCGATCAGAAGCAGAATGATATCTGCATCCTTTGCGCCACCCCAGGCGGATGTCACCATTGCGCGGTCCAGCCGGCGGCGAGGCTTGAAAATGCCGGGCGTGTCCATGAACACTATCTGGGCATTGTTGTGGATGGCAATGCCGCGCATCACGGCGCGTGTCGTCTGCACCTTGTGGCTAACGATGGAGACCTTAGCGCCAACAAGATGGTTCACCAGCGTGGACTTGCCAGCATTGGTCGGCCCGATCAGCGCGACGAAGCCGGAATGGGTCGGTCTGTTCTCAACGGCTTCAACGGTGTCTTCAGACGGCGTCGCGTCCATTTCATGCTCGGTCATGGGATATCCAATCAGTTTGCGGCAGAGGTTTTCTGCCAAACGCCTTCGCGTTCCAATAATTTCGTCGCGGCCACCTGCTCTGCGGCGCGCTTGGAGCGATCAACACCCGTTTCGGGCGCTACGCCAGGCACCACGACCGTCACCGTGAAGCTTGGATCGTGGTCCGGTCCGGTGCGATCGTCAATCCTGTAAAGGGGTGTCGCCGCAAATTTTGCGTGTGCCCATTCCTGCAATTCGGTCTTGGCGTCGCGCCGCCCGGCATCCAGGCGTGTGGCGCGCTCGTTCCAGTATTTCAAAATGAACTGGCGTCCCGCCTCCAGCCCGCCATCGATATAGATGGCCGCAATCAGGCTTTCCACCACATCGGCACGTACATTGAGCATGGCCTTGCCGGTCAGTTTCTTGACATCGGCACCAGTGCGAATGAACACATGCAGACCCATCTCATCGGCAATGGCCGCGCAGGATTCTGCGCTGACAAGCTGGTTCAGGCGAACAGACAATTCGCCTTCGGTTGCCGTGCGAAATGTCGTGAACAGCAGTTCGGCGACGCACAGGCCCAGCACACGGTCGCCCAGAAATTCGAGCCGCTCATAATTGCCGCTCTTTCCGGCATTGGCGCTTGCATGGGTCAAGGCCCGGTCAAGCCGGGCCTTTTCCTTGAATTGATACCCGATAAGGGCTTCCAGACGATTGATCTCCTCCGTCGAAAGCGGCTTGACCTTGCTCATTGAACAACCTTGAAAAGGCGGTCCCAACGCATGTTGGCGGGCCAATCCCAAACACGGCTGAATGGCGTGTCATTGCCAAGAGAGAAGAAGATGACGCTTGCGCGGCCAATCAGGTTTTCAGCGGGCACGAAGCCGACATCAAAGCGGCTATCCAGCGAATTGTCGCGGTTGTCGCCCATCATGAAGTAATGGCCTTCCGGCACGATGAATTCGCGGGTGTTGTCGCCGCGTGAATCAGGCGACTGGTCCAGCGTGTCGAAGTTCACACCATTGTCCAGCGTTTCGCGGAAAACTGGAACATTGGCGCCGGGATCGGCACGGTAATCAGAAGTGAACACGCCATCCGGCTGCTTGGGAACAGCAGTGCCGTTGATGAAGAGGACGCCATTCGTGACCTGAACACGGTCTCCGGGCAGACCGACAAGCCGCTTGATGTAATCCACTTGCGGGTTCGGCGGCAGGCGGAACACGACGACGTCGCCACGCTTAGGCTCGCTGAACTGCATGATGCGGCCCGAGAACAGGTCGGGAGAAAACGGCAGGGAATATTTTGAGTAGCCGTAGGAGAACTTGTTGACGAACAGGTAATCTCCAACCAGCAAGGTCGGCATCATGGAGCCCGACGGAATGGTGAAAGGCTGGAACAGCACCGTGCGGATGACCATCGCGAGCAGCAATGCCTGCACGATGACCTTGACGTTTTCCCAAAGGGCGCTCTGCTTCTTTTCAGCTTTTTCGGACACTTAGACCTGCCTGCTCGTTCTTGGATTTCGACGGACTTCTCTAGAACCTTTCCAAGGCAAAGGAAAGCGTTTCCATAGCCGACGGCGGTGTGAAACCAGCGGAAGCAGTGGAATCAGACGTTATTTCGTCACCGGTAACGCTTCTATGATGACAAAAGCCTGTGCATAGGGAAATTCATCCGTGATGGTGAGGTGAATGACGGCCTCATGTCCCGATGGTAAAAGCATGGCCAAACGCTCTGCCGCGCCATTGGTCAGCTTCATTGTCGGCTTGCCGCTCGGCAGGTTGATGACGCCCATGTCCTTCCAGAAAACACCCTGTGCCAAGCCGGTGCCTAGAGCTTTGGAACACGCTTCCTTGGCCGCGAAACGCTTCGCATAGGATGCCGCACGGTTCTTGCGGCCATCGGATTTCGCCTGCTCGACGTCTGTGAAGCAGCGATTGGTAAAGCGATCACCAAAACGCTCAATCGATGTTTCGATGCGCCTGATATCGATGAGGTCGCTGCCCATGCCAATAATCATTTCACAGCACCCAGAGACGGTTTGGCCAAGGCAGCACGCTGCAAATCCTTCTTCGTTCTGACGCTGCGGATAATGGCGTAGACGCTGATATAAGCGAGAATGGCTGTGAAAGCGCCGGGAATAAGCGCGCCAACCGTCATTGGCTCCAACACGGGGCGCCAGAGCTGCATGAAGTTCATATGGCTAAAAAGCGTGGCAAAATCCACATGCGCCGACGCTGTCTGGTCGCTACGTCCCAATATGACGTGACCGATCTCCCATGTGGAAGCCCAGATCAACGGAAATGTCAGTGGGTTTGCAAAGGTGGTGCCCAGGGCTGCGGCAACAAGATTGGCTCTGAGAACAAAACCAATGACCATGGCGATGATGATATGAACGCCGAGGAAGGGTGTCCATGACACCCCGACACCGACCGCCACACCAGCGGCAATGGAGTATGGCGAGGCAGAAAGCCGCGCCAGCTTCAGCTTGAGATAGCGAAGCAAACGACGAAAGCCCATGCGCGGCCAGATGGCGGCGCGCACTCTTTCATAAAGTCTTAACGGTCTACGGCGACGAAACGGCATATGGTGAACCTATTGCATCGTTTCGTTTGCGCCAAGTGCAAAACCGCGCTTGACCTCAAGAGCGCATCAATGACGCGCTCCGACATGCACCATACCGGCATGGCCGGTATGCATTTTTGTATTAACGACGGAACATGCCGCGATCAACTTCGCGCTGGCGGAATTCCAGGTCGATGCGCGATACGGAATCGCTGAGGTAGTCGAATTCGCGTTCCTGAGTTGTCTTACCACGAACGGCACGAGCGATCTTGCGAAGGGGTCCAAACATCTTCTTTTCCTTTCAGAGACAAGCGGGCCTAAGCATCTTCTGGTGTTTGGCTGGCCGCCGTGTCTGTTTCAATTTCTGAAATGAAGATAGTTCGAAAGGGCGCCTGTGACTACAGACAGGACAAGGGCGCTGCCATGCACTCAACGCATAACGGCGCCCTCAAGAGTTAATAATTAGGCAAATCTGCCTCAATCAAAGGCACGTTTGACCGTAGACACGCAATCCAGATCACTCAGCTGCGACAAGAGCTGGTTCAGCTGCCGGAGATCCCAGACCTCGATGTCGAGGGCGAGTTCGGAAAAGTCGGTTCCGATCCGCACCATATTCAGGCCGCGAATATTCACGTCCAGCGTTGCGATGGATTGCGCGACGGATGCGAGCGTGCCGGGCTCATTCAGCGCGTTGATCATGACACGCGCCATGAAACGAGACTTGTTGGCCTCATCCAGATCCCAGCGCACATCGATCCAGCGTTCCGGTTCGTCATCGAAGCGCTGTAGCGCCGGTGACTGGATCGGGTAAATGGTGATGCCCTTGCCTTTTTCCATGATGCCGACAATGCGGTCACCGGGAACGGCACCTGCTGCACCGAAATGCACCTCGACATTATCAGACAAGCCACGGATCGGCAGCGGGTCAGGCCCCTCAACCAGTTCGGTTGCGCCGTCATCTTCGAGCACCGAGCGCGACTTGCCGGGTATCTTGAAGACCATGCCAGATGCGCTGCGCATATTGAACCAGCCATCGTCGCCGGTCATCTTCACGGTGACGCGCTCATCCTGATAATCGGGATAGACCGCGCGCAGCACGTCGAGAGATGACACTTCGCCACGGCCAACGGCCGCGATCGCGTCCTCTACATCCTTCTGGGCCAGTCGATGCAGCACAGGCTTCAGCCCTTCCCGCGAGAACGGCTTGCCCGCACGCTCAAAGGTGCGCTCAAGAATGCGGTAGCCGAGCCCGGCATATTGCTTGCGAATGGCCATGCGGGTGGCGCGGCGAATAGCGGAGCGCGCCTTGCCGGTCACGACGACTTCTTCCCATGCGGCAGGCGGAACCTGCACACCGGACCTGATGATCTCGACCTCATCACCATTGTTCAACCGCGTGACAAGCGGCATGATGCGGCCATTAATCTTCGCGCCCACGGTAGTGTCACCAATATTGGTGTGAACCGCATAGGCAAAATCGATGGGCGTTGCACCGCGCGGCAGCGCGATCAGCTTGCCCTTAGGCGTGAAACAGAAGACCTGATCCTGAAACAGTTCGAGCTTGGTGTGCTCCAGAAACTCTTCCGGGCTGTCCCCGTCCGCAAGGGCTTCAATCGTGTGGCGAAGCCACGAATAGGCGTTGGATTCCGGTGAAAGGACATCCCCGTCACGGATTTCGCCATCCTTGTAGAGCGAATGCGCGGCGATGCCGTATTCGGCGATTTCATGCATGCGCTTGGTGCGGATCTGCAATTCAATACGCTGACGTGACGGCCCGACAATTGTGGTGTGGATTGAACGGTAGTCGTTCTGCTTCGGCGTCGAGATATAGTCCTTGAACCGGCCCGGCACGACGCGCCAGCGGGTGTGGACAATGCCGAGCGCCCGATAGCAGGACGGCAAATCCTGCACCAGAATGCGGAAGCCATAGACATCGGAAAGCTGCTCGAAAGACAGCGACTTCGATTGCATCTTGCGGAAAACGGAGTGCGGCTTCTTCTGCCGTCCTTTGACGTATGCGCCCTGAATGCCATTGGCGAGCAGCAACTCGCGCAATTCGTCTTCGATCTTTTTGACGAGACCCTGATTCTGCTCTTCGAGAGACTGCAGACGCTTGGTCACCGTCTCGAAAGCTTCTGGGTTGAGGTAGCGGAACGAGAGGTCTTCCAGCTCGTCGCGCATGTCCTGCATGCCCATGCGCCCGGCAAGCGGCGCATAGATTTCCATCGTCTCTTCGGAAATACGGCTGCGCTTGTCCTCGGGCATATGCTCCATGGTGCGCATATTGTGGAGCCGGTCAGCCAGCTTCACGAGGAGAACGCGCACGTCATCGGAAATCGCCAGCAGAAGCTTGCGCAGATTCTCGGCCTGTTTGGCCTTCTTGGTCACGAGGTCAAGCTTCTTAAGCTTTGTCAGCCCTTCCACCAGCCGTCCAATGTCTTCACCGAAGAGATCATCGATTTCAGCGCGGGTGGCGCTCGTGTCTTCAATTGTATCATGCAGCAAAGCGACGGCGATGGTCGATTCGTCGAGATGCATCTCGGTCAGAATCGCCGCGACTTCCAGCGGATGCGAAATGTAGGGGTCGCCATTGGCGCGCTTTTGCTGGCCATGCTTCTGCATGGCATAGACATAGGCCTTGTTCAGCAAGGCTTCGTTTGCTTCAGGCTTGTATTTTTGAACCCGTTCAACGAGTTCGTACTGTCGCATCATGTATGGGATGCCCCGGAAAAAGAAAGCGCGCCAATCGTTAGACAGGCGCACAATGCTGCATAATCTGCGTTCAGATTATGACGACAAATCTTTAAAGAGCGTAACCGTTGGTATCGTGCCGGTTACGATTCCATAAAATCAATAGTCGTCGTTCTTTTCTGGTGGCACAAGGCCTTCGATACCAGCAAGAAGGTCTTCTTCCGACATCTGGTCGAAATTGACGCTTTCAGGCGCATCATCATCGTCAGAATCGCCAGCAGAAGCAGCGATCGTGACTGGATCGGGCTCTGGCTCGTCCACTTCAACATGCTTCTGCAGCGAGTGGATCAGGTCTTCCTTCAGGTCGTCTGGAGACAGCGTTTCGTCAGCAATTTCGCGCAATGCCACGACAGGATTCTTGTCGTTGTCACGATCAATCGTGATCTGCGACCCCTGCGAAATCTGGCGCGCACGATGGCTGGCCAGCAAAACCAGTTCGAAACGGTTGTCTACTTTATCAATGCAATCTTCTACGGTGACACGGGCCATTGCCTGTCCTTTGCGGTCTTAATGTCGCGGATTACCCGTTCCGATACAGGCATTGGCCAAAGATTTCAAGTTTTTCCTCAACTGCCTGTTTACCTGGCAGTCCGCACCTTATTTTAGGCTTGATAGATTAAACTTTACACATAATTCTGGCTTTAGGGCTGGACTGATGATTAATGACGCTTATATGAATGGTTGATAATGTACAAAACGACGTGCGCATATTTGCTCAAACATTACTGCGGACACTATTAGCGACTCGGTAGCCGAGGAAGGATTTGATTTTTATGTTCGACCCACGCGAGAAAATTGCGCTTTTTATTGACGGCGCCAATCTCTACGCCGCTTCGAAAAGCCTTGGTTTCGATATTGATTACCGCAAGCTTTTGAAAGCATTCCAGAAGCGCGGCTATTTGCTGCGCGCTTATTATTACACGGCCCTCATAGAGGATCAGGAATATTCCTCCATTCGTCCGCTGATCGATTGGTTGGACTATAATGGTTACAAGGTTGTGACAAAGCCCGCCAAGGAATTTACTGACGCCATGGGCCGCCGCAAGATCAAGGGCAATATGGATATCGAACTTGCCGTCGATGCCATGGAGCAATCCGAGACTGTGGACCATCTGGTGCTGTTTTCCGGCGACGGCGATTTCACGACGCTTGTGGACGCCATCCAGCGCCGTGGCCGCAAGGTTTCGGTTGTCTCGACCATGTCGACGCAGCCGCCGATGATTGCGGATGATCTGCGCCGTCAGGCCGATCACTTCATTGACCTGCTATCTCTGAAAGCAGAGATTGGTCGCGATCCGAGTGAACGCACCCACCGCGTGGTGGAAACGGCTGAAACCGTCGAGTAAGCGTTCACACCCTAGCAGTATTAAAACGCGCGCCTTACCGAGGTGCGCGTTTTTTGTTCTGTCCTAGGACTTAACGCAAGTATTCTAAATTTAGCACTTCATTAAGCAAGAAACGCTACTTTACATCAAGGTTGGCACGATGGGGTTCGTGTATTTTTGATTAGGGGTTTAGCGAATGAATCGACAGCAAGACGGACTGCAGCTAGCGGAGCGGCTTGAGTTTCTGGGACTTGGCTCAGAAGAGAAACGAGACCTCGCCGCGCTGAAGCCCGCAATATCCGCCTCCCTTGATGCCTCGCTGAACACTTTCTACAAAAAAGCGAAAGCTGTGCCTGCAACGGCAAAATTCTTTGACAGCGACGCCCATATTCAGCACGCCAAAGCCATGCAGATCAAGCACTGGGAAACCATCGCTTCGGGCGTCTATGACAGTCAATACACCGAAGCCGTGACCGCCATTGGTCGCACCCATGCCCGTCTCGGCCTTGAGCCGCGTTGGTATATTGGCGGCTACGCCCTCATTCTGGAGGGGATCATCACATCCGTCGTCGAGTCCCAGTTTCAGAGCTTCATGGTCAAGAACAAGGGCAAGAAAGTCGCCAGAGATATTTCCATCGCCGTCAAGGCCGCACTGCTAGACATCGACTACTCTGTTTCGGTCTACCTTGATGCACTTGCCGAAGAGCGGACCAAAATCGAATTTGAGCAGCAGCGCATGAAGCAGGAACAGGAGCAGGTTCTTTCGCTTCTGAATTCTGCTTTGAACCTTGTCGCTCAGGGCGATATGACCCCTCGCCTCGACAGCGTCTTGCCAGAAGAATTTGACGCGCTGAAAAACAACTTCAACTCGGCGCTCAGCAAGCTTTCTGGCGCATTTTCCGAAATTATCGAAGAATCGCACAAAATCTCGGAAAACACGCGGGAACTGACCGCATCCACGGATGATATGGCACGCCGCACGGAGCAGCAGGCCGCTTCGCTGGAACAGACCGCTGCCGCGCTCGATCAAATCACCAATATTTCCAAGCAGTCAGCGCAGCGCACAGAGCTGGCAAAGGAAATCGTAACGAGTTCGGCTGAGGAAGCCGTGCGCTCGCGCCACATCGTAACCGAAGCCGTGGAAGCGATGAGCGCCATTGAGCAATCATCGCAAAAGATCGCGCAAATCGTCGGTGTCATCGACGAAATTGCGTTTCAGACCAACCTGCTCGCGCTGAATGCGGGCGTCGAGGCCGCTCGCGCTGGAGAAGCTGGCAAGGGCTTTGCCGTGGTGGCGCAGGAAGTCCGGGAGCTTGCCCTGCGCTCAGCCAATGCCGCCAAGGAAATCCGAACGCTGATCGATAGGTCTTCGCAGGACGTGTCGAATGGTGTTTCACTGGTGAACCGCACTGGCGAGGCGCTGAACTCCATCGGAGGCAAAGTCGATCACATCCAGGAACATATCGGCGCGATCACGCTCGCGGTTCAGGAACAGGCCGTTGGCATTCATCAAATCAACTCCGCTATCAGCAGCATGGACCAGTTAACGCAGCAGAACGCCGCTATGGTTGAGGAAACCAATGCGGCGACACACGGCTTGAACGATGTCAGCAACAATCTTGCAGCGCTGATAAGCCGGTTCAATGTGAAAGCCGCAGTGCGCCACCAGCAACCGACCTATCGCGCCGCCTGATTGGCACGCAATTTTCGGTGAGATATCACCAAGCGCCCATGCGGTATTCGTACACCGCATGGGCGCTTTTGCGTTTCAGGCACGCCTGCTGGCGGATCTTGTCAGAAACCAAGCGCAAAACGTGAGCAAAACGTTTTTTTTCTTATGTTAATGAATGAATTAATGTAACAAATGAAGCGGAGAGCGGGCGCATCGAGCCGACGCAAAATTGCATTTTATTTTATTAAGGTCCCATGGAAGGTCTTGCTTCTAAAGAACAGCGCCGTTTGGCCGCATTGGATAGCTACAACGTCCTTGATACGCCGCGCGAGCAGGATTTCGATGACTTGGCGCTGCTGGCATCCACGATTTGCGACACGCCCATCTCTGTCATCAACTTGATTGGTGAAGACCGGCAGTTTTTCAAGGCGGAGGTTGGTCTGGGCGTGCGTGAGACGCCGCTGGATACCTCCTTCTGTGCGCGAGCCATTCTTGAAAATGACTTTCTGATCGTTCCCGACGCGACCAAAGACCCGCGTTTTGAAAACAACCCGCTTGTTACGGGCACACCCCATATTCGGTTTTACGCCGGCGTGCTTTTGAAGTCGGATGATGGCCTTCCTATCGGCACGGTTTGCGTGCTTGGACATGAGCCCAAGCAGCTTACAAATGCGCAAAAAGCTGCGTTGGAGGGCCTTGCGCGGCAGGTCATGTCGCATCTCGAATTGCGCCGCACGCTTCAGACAATGTCATATGACCTCACGCTCGAGCGACGCCTTTCGGCGAGGCGACAACTGCGTGTCAGCCGGGTGGGCGCGAAAAACGAGGAGCTCCGCGTCAAGGATGCCCGCTCGAAAGCGGCCCATGATGCCGGTCAGATCGGCATATTCGAAATCGATATTGCGACGGACGAGATGATTGTTTCGGACGAGTTCTGCCGCATTTTTGGCGTGCCTGAACAGCCCAACTATCATGCTTCCGTGTTTCAAAATCTGATTATCGATGCCGACCGAAAGACAGCATCCGACACGACCAACCGCAATACAGCCATGGCGCCGCTCAGCGTTGAGTATCGTGTCCGCCGCGGCAATGACCAACGTGTGCGTTGGGTGGCGCGCCGTGCGCAGTTCATCATGGATGATCGCGGCGTGCCGGTGAAGATGATCGGCGTTGTGATCGACATTACCGATTCAAAACGCAAGGATGCCCGCATTGCCTCATTGCTAACCTTGGGCGACAGGTTGCGTGCGGGCAAGACGGTGGAAGATATCTCCCGCATCACATCCGAGATTCTGGCGGATGGCCTTGGCGTCAAGCGCGCAGGATATTTGACGGTCAACAGTGCGACGAACAGCCTGTTTGTCGAGTTCAACTGGCTTGCGCCAGGCACTGAAACGATTGCAGGGCATCACACTTTAAGTGATTTTCAGGCGACGATCCGGCGGCTCGAAATCGGCGATACGCTGGCCGTGCCGAATATCAACGCCGCCAGCTGGCTGGACGAAGACACCGGCTCTTATGCCGCCATGGGTGTTCGTTCCTTTGTCAAAGTGCCGATTGTGGATCGCGGCGCTTTGGTTGGCATTCTGTTTGCGCATGATGCCAAGCCGCGCTTCTGGAGCAAGCTGGAACTGGATTTCGCGTGGGGTGTGGCAGACCGTGCCTATGCCGCGATTGCCCGCATCAATGCTGAATCAGAGCAGCGGATTCTCAATCAGGAACTCAGCCACCGCTTGAAGAATACGCTGTCGATTGTGCAGGCCATTGCCGCGCAGACGCTTCGAAACGTGACGGAAAAAGAAGCCGTTGCCGCCTTCAATGGCCGGCTCCAGGCGCTCAGTTCCGCCCATAATGTGCTGTTGCAGCAATCCTGGTCGACAGCGCGGCTTCGTGAAGTCATCGGCCGCGTCATGCATCTTCATGCGGGTGATGGAAAGGTCATCATGTCTGGCCCCGAGGTTCCGCTCGGGCCTAAGGCCGGATTGTCTCTGTCGCTTTTGCTGCATGAACTTGGCACGAATGCCATCAAATATGGTGCGCTATCCACAGATGCTGGTCAGGTGGATATCAGCTGGCACGTCTCGGATGATTCTGAAAAACCGATTCTCACCCTCAAATGGGAAGAGAAAGGCGGACCGCCCGCAGCGGAGCCTGAGCGCAGGGGCTTTGGTTCCCGCCTCATCCGCATGGGTATTGCCGGAACAGGTGACGTGGAGAAGAATTTTACGCCGAGCGGCCTGATCGCGACATTCCGCGCACCGCTATCGCTTGTCATGGAATTGGGCGAGTAATCGCCCAACCTCATTCATGAAGACGTTTTAAAAATCAGTTTGCGCCGCTGCCCTTCAGGATACGTGATTTCTGGCGGTTCCAGTCACGTTCCTTCTCCGTCTCGCGCTTGTCGTGCAGCTTCTTGCCCTTGGCGATTGCCAGCTCAAGCTTCGCACGGCCCTTTTCGTTGAAATAGATTTTCAACGGCACAAGCGTCATGCCCTCGCGGTTAATGCCCACGCGCATGCGATTGATTTCGCGCTTGGACAAAAGCAGCTTGCGACGGCGGCGTGGCTCGTGGTTGAAGCGGTTCGCCTGCAAATATTCCGGCAAATGCGAGTTGATGAGCCAGATTTCGTTGCCCTCATCCGATGCGTAGGATTCGGCAATATTTGCCTTTCCCTCGCGCAGGGATTTGACCTCCGTGCCAGTCAAAACGATGCCAGCCTCGTAAGTATCGAGGATTTCATAATTGAACCGAGCCTTGCGGTTTTCCGCAACGATCTTGTTGACGACACGTTGACTGCCTTTGGGGGCCATTTCTCAATCCGTTTCATTCGCCCGCATTCATCTGCGGTCGGCCTTATGTAGTGATCAAACTGCCAAAAGTGAAGATGCGCTTTCAGCAGCGCACCTTCGTTTGCCTTCAGTTGATCAAGCCTGCATGTTTCAGCGCCGCATCAATGGCCGCTTCCGTTGCTGGCTCCAGCGTATCCATCAGCGGTGAGCGGACCTTGCGATTTCCATCGCGGGTACGCGACAGCGCGTATTTCGTGCCGCAAACACCGGGCTCAAGGAAGATTGCCCTGTGCAAAGGCATCAAACGATCCTGATACTCCAGCGCAAGCGCATAGTCACCAGCCATCATTGCCGCCTGGAACTCCGCACACAGGCGCGGCGCAACATTGGCCGTTACAGAAATACAGCCAACACCGCCATGAGCGTTAAAGCCCAGCGCCGTACCATCTTCACCCGAGAGCTGAACGAAGTCCGTACCGCAGGTAATGCGCTGTTCGGATACGCGATCAAGCTTGCCTGTCGCATCCTTCACACCGATGATGTTTTTATGCGCCTTGACCAGTGCGCCCATGGTTTCCGGTGTCATATCGACAACGGAACGGGGCGGAATGTTGTAGATCACGATCGGTAGTGTCACAGCTTTGGCAATCGCAGAGAAGTGCGCGAAAAGGCCCTTCTGCGTTGGCTTGTTGTAGTAAGGCGTCACCACCAGCAGCGCATCGGCGCCCACTTCCTGCGCATGCAGACCAAGCTCTATCGCTTCGCGCGTGTTGTTGGAGCCTGCGCCAGCAATGACCGGAACCCGTTTACCCGCTATTTCAACACACAGTTCAACGACGCGCTTATGCTCGTCATGGGACAGGGTTGGAGATTCCCCCGTGGTTCCGACAGGCACGAGGCCGTTGCTGCCTTCAGCAATCTGCCACTCCACATGGGCGGCAAACGCGGCTTCGTCCACGGCACCTTGCGCGGTGAACGGCGTAATGAGGGCGGGAATGGATCCCTTGAACATGCAAAACTCCTTGCGGCGAGCCAGTCCATGCTTCAGCCGCATTCCAAGATTAAAACGATGTCACATTAGTGTGGGGTTAAGCGACCGACAAGCGCATAAAAGCGCCTTTTGGCTTTCAAATTGCAAATAGTTTCAAAGCATCTGGCGATGATGCCCCCTCGTCATCATATGAGGTGGCAGATGCGCCAAACACCTTCGCTGACCTAAATTTGATCGCACCCGCAGGGTTGGATTAAGGTTCTGTTAATGCTGAAAGCACCTAATGGAAGGCATGAATTCGACAAGACGAAGAGCCGAAGAACCAACCAATCCTTTTGCCGTGATCGGCGAGAGAAAACCCGCCGTGGCGCAAGCCCGCAGTTTCACGAAGACGAGTAGTGGAATGAAAAAAGCAGCTTTTGGCCTGATGGCCGCCGGTCTCGCGGCAACCGTTTGGAGCGCATGGGCGGGCCCTGCCCAAGAGGGTGCACCTCTTCCCCTTCCCTATGTCAAACCGAATGCGCCAACTGTCGCACCCTTTCCGCTTGCGTCACCCGAAGTCACCGGCTCCATTCCTCGTCCAAACGCACCTCTTGATGTTTCAGATCTGAAGTCGGGGCTCGATGCGCTATCACGCCGTGATGCCCTGCGCGCCATATCCATCCGCGACGCCCTGCCCACTACAAACATCGACCGCCATATTCTAACATGGGCGATTGGCGTTTCCGGCCAGAAAGACGTTTCCTCCAGCGAGATTGCAAAGGCGCAAACCGAACTGAGCGGCTGGCCTGGCACCGCCACATTCAGGGCCAACGCAGAACGCGCCATGTTGCGGGAAAATCCGCCCTCCACCGAGATCATCAGCTATTTCGGCGTGAGTGCACCCGAGACACCCGAAGGCACGCTTGCACTGGCGCGCGCCTTGACCGCCACCGGCAACAGCACCCGAGCAAAACAGCTCATCCAATCCCTATGGGTCAACGAGGGTATGGATACAGCCCTTGAAGATCGCATCATCGCTGAGTTTCCCACATTCCTGTCCGCCGCCGAACATAAGGCGCGGATGGATTTTCTGATGTATCGCAGCCGTGTCAGCCAAGCCAAACGCTTTGGTGATCTGGGCAAGGCGCAGGATTTATACACGGCGTGGGCCGCCGTTTTGCAGGGAGGCAAAAACGCAACCGCTGCGTTGAATGCCATCAAAGGAGCAGCCCGCAACGACCCCGCCTTCCTGTTTGCGCGTATCGAACAGCTGCGTCATCAACAGAAATACGAGGATGCAGCAAAGCTTCTGGCGCAGGCGCCCAAGGATCCGGCAAAACTCGTCAATCCGGGCGAATGGTGGAATGAGCGCCGGATTGTGGCGCGTGGACTGGCCGATCTTGGCCAGTTTGCGCAAGCCTACGACATCGTCTCTCATCACGCAGCCACTTCACCCGTTGATATTGCCGATGCCGAGTTTCATGCGGGTTGGTATGCGCTGCGCGCCTTACAAGATCCGACATCTGCGGCAAAGCATTTCACAGCCCTGCTGGACACATCGAACCGCCCACTGTCCGCTTCCCGAGCCTATTATTGGCTGGGCCGCGCCGCAGAGGCCGGAGGGCCAGGCAATGCGAGCGAATATTTCAACAAGTCAGCTGCATTTCCGGGTACATTTTACGGGCAACTGGCCGCAGCTCGGATAGGTGCGACGACCATCAATGTCACCTACCCTTCGCCTGATGATGCCGACCGTCAGCACTTCGCAGCCCGCGAAGCCGTGCGCGCCATCGAACGACTTGAGGCCGCAGGCTATAGTTGGCGGGCGGACAGCCTTTACCGCGCATTGGCCGAGCAGATCGACAGCCCCGGCGAACTGGCAATTCTCGCCACACGCGCCGAGAAGAACAACAACCATCAGGTTTCGCTGCAGATCGGGAAAACCGCCTTTGGGCGCGGGATCGATGCGGCAGCCCTCGCCTACCCGCTCGGTGTCATTCCCGGCACTGCTAATATTTCCGGCTCCGGCATGGCGCTTGCCTATGCCATTGCCAGACAGGAAAGCGCGTTCAACCCCGCAGCCGTATCACCGGCCAACGCTCGTGGGCTGCTTCAGCTCTTGCCGGGCACCGCGCAAGGTGTGGCCAGCCGTCACGGAATGGATTTCACGCAAGCCAAACTGACAACAGATGCAGGCTACAACGCTACGCTCGGTGCACATTATCTGGGAGAGCAGATAGACAGCTTCGGCGGATCATACATTCTGACCTTCATTGCCTATAATGCAGGCCCGAAACGCGTTCCGGAATGGATCAACCGCTACGGCGACCCCCGTGGTAAACCTATTGATGATGTGGTTGACTGGATAGAGCGGATCCCCTTCCCCGAGACCCGCAACTATGTTCAGCGGGTGATGGAGAACTACCAGGTTTACAAAACCCGCCTCGGACAGAAAGCAGACATCGTCACCGACCTGCGAAACGGTCGCTCTGAGTAATTGAAGAGCCATAAAGACTATAGCAAGCGCCGCTCCAACGGCGCTTTTTTTCGTTTACGAACCCGATAGCCCAAAACGAAAAAGCCCGGCTCTAAAGCCGGGCTCTCCTGAATGACCTAAGGTCAAATCAGATTAGAAATCGCGCTGAAGGCGAACGAAGCCGACAACACGGTCGTCTGCTGCATCTTCGTCAACGTAGTTAGCTGTAACCTTTGTCTTCAGGCCGTCTGTGATCTGGTAATCAACAGTAACACCAGCTGTCCATGCGTCGTTGCTGGAGAAGTCAGCGTTAGCAGCTGGATCAGTGCCGAGAGGAGCAGAAAGGTTGCCGATGTATTCAGCAGCTGGCGTGATCGTCAGCTTGTCTGTTGCCTTGATTGCATATTCTGCAGCAACAGCCCATTCGGAAACGCCGTAGTAAGCGTTAACGCCGGAAGCCCAAACGCCGGACAGGCCAAGTGTGCCAGGTCCAACATCAGCAAAAATGATACCGCGAACAGCACCATCTTCGAGGTCGGTGTCATAGCTGCCGACGACCGTAGCGGTGACTGCGCCGAACTTCGCGCCAACTACGCCAGTAATACCAACGTTGTTGTCTCTCGTGGAGAAGGTGTTTTCAAGTTCGTCAACAGACAAGGTCGCGTTGAAGGAGCCAGCGTCGTATGTGTAACGAACCGAATTGAACAGTGTGTTGGAGGACAGGATGTCTGTCTCGCCGTTCAGGTCGTTGTCCCACTCGCTGTAAACCTTACCAACGGTCAAGCCACCAATCGAGATGAACGCCTGGTCAACGAATACGGAAGAGTCACCAGCAGAGCCGTCGTTGGCATTGCCACGGAAACCGATGAAGCCGCGCAGAGCGCCGAGTTCGGTGTCTGTGCGTGTGTCAACTTCGAACTGAGCGCGCGTGAACGAATCCCAGTCAGACGTGCCCTTTTCATCAGGACCGAAGTCTGTCTGGAAGCGAACGTAACCGCCGAACTTCAGGCAAGTTTCTGTGCCTGGAATGTAGAAGAAGCCTGTGCCGAAAGCGTCGCAAACGCGAACGTATTCGAGGGCTTCTGGCTCAGCTGCAACGATTGCGTCTGCAGCCTGTGCGCCGGATACTGCTGCGAAAGCGGCAGCGGAGCCGATCAAAAGGCTCTTAATGTTCATGGTGACCTCCAAGTCAAATCAGAAGGAAACAGCGGATGGGAATGTTGCTGTCCTTGGAGTGATTAAAGCCACAACGGCAGATTCGTGCAATCTGGAAAGATTTTTATTAGCAATCACTATGAGGCATTGTCGTGACGCTGTTGCAACTTCGTCACAACTTGGTCGCAGTGACGCCAAACATTTAACAGGGCATTAATGCGACCCTCCAGCCTAAAACGTACGCGCCGACCGAACTGAAAACAAAAAAGCCCGGCTCAAGAGCCGGGCTTTCCTTCACTAACCGAAGTCAGATCAGATTAGAATGTACGCTGAAGGCGAAAGAAACCAGAAACCTGGTCGTCATTGGCCTGCGCGCCTACGAAGTCGGAAGTGTCTTCGTAGTTAACCGAAACCATGCCGTACAGACCCTTGGTGATGTCGTACTTTGCAGCAACGCCAGCCTTCCACTTGTCGCCGCCTGCGAAATCGCGATCAGAGATCGTGATTGCTTCAGCCTTGCCATAGTACTGGAAGCCAGGAGTGATAGTCAGCTTTTCAGTTGCCTTAACTGCGTACTCAACAGCAACAGCCCACTCGGATTCGTTATAGTAAGCGTTGTAACCCGAAGCCCAAACACCAGCCAGGCCGAGAGTGCCAGGACCGATTTCAGCAGTCGCGATCAGGCGAACAGCGCCTTCTTCGTTGTCTACATCGTAACCGCCGAGGAGAGCCGCCTTAACGCCGCCAACCTTGAAGCTAGCGTTCGCTGCTACACCAACGTTGTTGTCAGGCTCGAACAGAGTTGCAGCGTTTTCAAGCTCGTCAACCGACAGACCTACAGTGAACGCACCAGCGTCGTAGTTGTAACGGATGGAGTTGAACAGAGCATTGGAAGACAGCTCATCAGCTTCACCAGAGAGACCATCATCCCACCAGCTGTAGAACTTACCGACCTTCAGGCCGCCGAGCTCGATGAATGCCTGGTCTACGAATACAGCAGAACCGCCGTTAGATGAATTAGCAACTGCCGCAGCAGAAGCGTTGTCAGCATTGCCACGGAAGCCGATGAAGCCGCGCAGTGCGCCGAGCTCGGTGTCTGTGCGTGTGTCAACTTCGAACTGAGCGCGTGTGAACGAATCCCAGTCAGATCTGCCGGACTTGTCGCGACCGAAGTCGGTCTGGAAACGAACGTAACCGCCGAACTTCAGGCAGGTTTCGGTGCCAGGGATGTAGAAGAAGCCTGTGCCGAAAGCGTCGCAAACGCGAACGTATTCGAGTGCTTCTGGCTCAGCTGCGACGATTGCGTCTGCAGCCTGTGCGCCAGATACTGCTGCGAGAGCTGCAGCGGAGCCGATCAAAAGGCTCTTAATGTTCATGTTGACCTCCAGTCAAGTTTCAAAAGGGTCTGGGTTCTTTTGCTGCAAAACAGCATTCCCTGCCCCAGTCCCGTGTTCTTGAAAACGGACGATCCACCGCCGCGCTTCCGTTGTTGAAAATACGTAAGCCCGCTGCGCTTGCAATCTCCAATACTGGTTCTGACAGGTTTGCCCGTCCGCTTCGTTTTAAAATGTTGCTAAAAGAACACAATCCGGCTTGGCGGGACTACAAAGGTTTATGAGAGTTTAAAAAATAGCATTCGAATCTGACACTTATACTGCATCGGCCTGAAGCGCCGCGACTCAGAGCGCATCGAGAATCGACTAAACGTCTTTGATCGTAAGTTACATCAGCTGCGTTGGTCCCGCTGTTGCTGCCTTATCCTTGCTGATTCATGCGCAGCACCGGTGTGTGGGTCAAAAAATGCGGGATGAAATGGCTCTTTTTCATCTCTTTATAGAAAAGGCCTTGCATTCATTTTTTTTACGCAATACTCAGGCGGCACCGGAGAGGTGGCCGAGTGGTCGAAGGCGCTCCCCTGCTAAGGGAGTATACGTCAAAAGCGTATCGTGGGTTCGAATCCCATCCTCTCCGCCATCAAACTTAAAATCCCGACATCTTCACACATCAATTCGCTGCACTGCGGAACGTTTTTGTTGTTCGCCGCGTTATCACCTTGGAAACAGCAAGAGGTGATTTCAGATGGCTCAGTCCAAATTGAATGTTGTAGAAGACACAGTCGAGAATCAGATCGCAGAGCTTCGCTCGCAGATTTCGTCGCTCTCCAAGTCGGTTTCGGCGCGCGCAGGTACATTTTCCAGCGAAGCGTCTGAATTTGCAGACGAAGCGCGTGGACGCGTTCAGCGCGTTGCGCAAAATGCGGCACAGACTGTGCGCGCTCAGGGCCACAACGTGGTTGAAGCGGTGAAGGAAAACCCAGGTACGGCTACATCAGTGCTGACGGTCGTCGGCGCACTTGGCTTCGCACTCGGTTATTTTATTGCAAACGCTGAAAAAGATCACAAGAGCAGCAGCCTTTATCGCTGGCGCTAAGCTCTAACCAGACTGTGATGGGGCAAGGAGATCTGATCTCCTTGCCCATTTTTATTTTGAACGGGACGTAAATCATGTATCTGACTGATGAAGTCGAAACAGCTCTGGCGGCGTTCGCACAGGAAAACAGAATCGATCGCGATGAAGCCATTCAGCGCGTGCTGCGAGACTGGCTTTTGCGCGAGGGTTTTCTGTTTTCTGGCGAGCAGGGAATACCGCCGCACAAGCTGAATGCGAGCAACGACGACTGATCTACCTTCAGTAGGATGAAGGCTTTTCGGTTGCTCTACCTTTATATCGGCCGCAAAGCGATTTGAGCGCGCTTGAGAACTCCGTAACGTCAGCCCCGACGGCCACGAATGATGCTCCAAGCTCCATGTAGCGTTTGTTGTAGACCTCGTTGAAGGTCAGAATGCCGGCAGCCTTGCCGGATGCCACGATCTTGGAAATCGACGCCTCAATGACGTCCTGCACTTCGGGCTCGTCGATTCGCCCAAGATAGCCCATGTCGGCTGCGAGGTCTGCCGGGCCGATGAAGACGCCATCGATCCCATCGACTTTCAGAATATTGTCCAGATCAGCGATCGCTGCACGCTTTTCGGCCTGCACCAGCAGGCAAAGCCCGTCCGACGCTGTCTGCGCGTAATTATCAATCGAATTGAAACCTGACGCTCTTGCCACGACGGCCCCCATGCCGCGAATCCCGCGTGGTGGATAGTGCATGGCAGAAACAAGTGCTTCGGCTTCAGCTGCCGAATCAACCATCGGCACAAGCAATGTCCGCGCTCCGGCGTCCAGCATCTGCTTGATGATCCAGCTTTCGCCAACGGGAATGCGCACCACCGGCTCGGCAGAAGATGTGGCAAGCGCCCGCAGCTGGTCAATGATACTACGCAGATCGTTAGGCCCGTGTTCGCCATCGATCACGAGCCAGTCGAAACCTGCGGTCCCGGCGATTTCGGCTGTGATGGCCTCAGCCATATCTAGCCACAAGCCGATTTGCGGCTTGCCCTGCTGAATGGCGGTCTTGAAGCGATTTTCTTTGGCCAGCATCGGCAATTCTCCTAGGCGAGCAGCAGTTTCAGGTCAGCGGAATGGTCGGCAAGCACGGCGCGATCAGGCTCCTTGCCCAGATCGAGCAGTTTCTTACCGCTCACATAGGCCTTGGCATCATTGATGGCATCCACAGCGATGAAGCGGCCCTGGCGGAAATACCAGATGGAGTGGCTGCCTTCGCGCTGACCGGGCCGCAACACGGTCTCGTCATAACCCGCGTTGAAACCGGCGATCTGCAGCTTCACATCATATTGGTCCGACCAGAACCATGGCTTGGGCTGGTAAGGCTTTTCATCGCCGGAAAGAACGAGCGCTGCGGCTTCGGCCTGATCGACGGCATTCTGGACCGATTCGATCCGCACCTTCTCACCGTTCAATGGCAGAAGCGCGCAATCGCCCATGGCATGAATATCCGGGTCCGAGGTGCGGGTGAATTCATCGACGAGAATGCCGTTGCCAATATCGAGACCCGAATCACGCGCCAGCCGGTCATTCGGCAGAACGCCGATGCCGACGATGACGAAATCCACATCCAGCGTTGAGCCGTCAGACAGTTCGGCGGCGCTGACGTGCCCATCGGTGCCGATCAGCCGCACAAGGCCGGTCTTTTCCCGTATCGATACGCCGTGTGCCTCGTGAATATCGCGCATGATGGCGGCGGTCTGGCTGGATGCCACCCGCTGCAGGATGCGATCAGCCATTTCGATGAGCGTGACTTCGAGCCCCAGTTGCCGCGCAACCGCCGCAGCTTCCAGCCCGATATAACCACCGCCGATGACCAGCAGGCGGCGTCCCGGCTTCATATCCTGCATCAGGCGGTCGGCGTCGCGCTTGTCTCGCACGGTCAACACACCGTCGAGGTCGCCACCCACACCGGCAGGCAGGGTTCGCGGGGAGGAACCGGTGGCCAGTGCCAGCTTGTCATATTCAAGCGTGCTGCCATCCTGCATGCGTACGATCTTTGATGCGCGGTCCACCTCTTCCACCCAGGTGGACAGGCGAATATCGACATTGTTTTCCGCAAACCATTCGGCGCCGCGAAACAGCAAGCGGTCAAAGGTCATGTCCCCCATCAGATATTTTTTGGAAAGCGGCGGCCGCTGGTATGGCAGAACATCTTCGGACCCGATGATCGTGATCGGCCTGTCATCCTTCAAGGTCCGCAGTTTGGCGGCAAGGGAAAATGCGGCTTGGCCCGCACCGACAATGACGAGTGTGCGCGACATTTGCTGCTCCATCAGTCCATGATATGCTGAAGGCGTAACGACAAGTACGCAGCGCGTCAACCCGCTAAAGGTCGGCAAACTGGGCTGATCACCGGCGTCTTGAACAGTCTGGCGCAACCTAATGAGACTATAGACGTTTCAATCGATGATACCGGTTCGAAAAAAACATGCCGCTGTGGCATAACGTGGCAGAAACGTTTCGTTTCTAACGTTTTCCTTCAGCTTTTGGCAATGAAACGAGCTTATTGTTAACATCAGGACAAGAGACAATCGGGAGGTTGTCATGGCGCTAAACGTAAACATCAGAGCAAACGACGCCGTTCCACACGACCAGATGTATGAGAAGTTTCTGGTTGATCGTCCCGGGAAGATAACCTTCATCGGTCATCACCTCAGCGCGCGCAACACGATGCGCTGCCTCATCCGCAATATCTCGCTTTATGGTGCCGATATTGAGGTCAGCCCGCATCTGGATCTGCCGACAAACTTCTATCTGGAAGTTCTTGGCATTCGCGATGAAATCGGTTGCACGCTGATCCGCCGGGAAGAGGAAAAGGCAACGGTTGGCTTCAACATGCTGATCGATACCGAGTTTCTGCATCACGTTCGTCGCCTCAGTTTTGAAATGAACATGTGAAGCAGGACCGTTTTCCGTCCAGCGGGGAAAACCTATCAAAACTCAAGCAAATTCAATTGGCCTGCCTTGCGCGGGCCAATATTGATTCTATGCTGGTGCCGTCTCATTAACGGATAACGGAACCCTCTGAAATGTCCGCATTTTCCCGCTTCACATCGCTGTCTGCTGCGCTTCCTGCATCGGTTCCATTCGTCGGGCCGGAGGCGATCGAGCGTAACCGCAAGCTTCTCGTCAAAGCGCGGATTGGAGCAAACGAAAGCGGGTTTGGCCCTGCGCCTTCCGTTCTCGAAGCCATGAAGCAGGCCGCATCCGAAACGTGGATGTATGCAGACCCAGAAAACTTCGACTTGCGCGAGGCGCTGGCCATTTATCACGGCATTTCGCGCGACAACATCGCCGTGGGCAACGGCGTGGATGGCTTGCTGGGCGAAATCGTGCGGCTGGTGGTGGAACCGGGCACGCCCGTCGTCACGTCCTTTGGCGGCTACCCCACCTTCAACTATCACGTCAACGGCTATGGCGGGCGTCTGGTCACGACGCCCTATCTCGATGATCACGAGAACCTCGATGGCCTGCTGGATCTCGTCAAGAAAGAGAATGCACCGCTTGTCTACTTCGCCAACCCGGACAACCCCATGGGAAGCTGGTGGGAAGCAAGCGAAGTGCTGACATTTGCAAAGGCACTGCCGGAAAGCTGTCTGCTGATTCTGGATGAAGCCTATTGCGAAACCGCCCCAGAGAGCGCCATTCCCAGTGTTCGCGCCATGATCGGCATGCCCAATGTGCTGCGCATGCGCACCTTCTCCAAGGCTTACGGCCTGGCAGGCGCGCGTGTCGGTTACGCCATCGGCACGCTTGGCAATGCGCAGGCCTTTGACAAGATCCGCAACCATTTCGGCATGCCCCGTGTCTCGGTCGCCGCCGCACTGGCTGCGCTGAAGGATCAGGTCTATCTGCGTGATGTGGTGAAACGCATTGCGAATGCCCGCGAGCGCATCAGTGCCATCGCGCGCGACAATGGTCTGTCACCCCTGCCCTCGGCGACCAATTTCGTCACCATCGATTGCCGCCGGGACGGCGCCTATGCCAAGGCTATCGTAGATGGACTGATGGACCACGGCGTGTTCATCCGCATGCCGGGCGTTGAGCCACTCAACCGCTGCATCCGCGTCAGCGCAGGACCGGACAATATGATGGCTCTGTTTGCAGATGCCCTGCCGAAGGTCCTGAAAACACTGGGCTGAGTTGAACAACAAAAAACCGTGCCGGCCTTGTTTCTGCCGGTCACGGTTTATGATGTCGCGGTGTGGATCTGACCGCATGCCCATTCGGGCTTATGATTGTTTGCCTGCCAGGACTGGAGGGAACTGGAGAGAAACATGGCGGTGCTGACCGCTCTGTCTTTTTGAATTTCACCTTTTCAGGTCAGTGCAAGGCACTTGCTGGCATCAGTGTGATGTCATCCAGGTGCGAGCCGCGCTGAGTGCGGTCGCGAGATCTGCCTTACTCATGTTGCGGGCAAGGTCGGCGCGCAGCGAGGCTGCTCTTTCCGAACCCTTGATCGCGGCGATGTTGAGCCATTTGTGGGCAGCAATGAGGTCCACCGGGCAGCCCCGGCCTGTCGCGTAGATCAGGCCCAGATTGCAAAACACATCAGCGCGGCTTTGCCCACCGGCGACGGCCATTTCGATATCGCGAACTTCAAAGCGTGCCATTTTTCTATACCCTGTTTGCCCGTTAGCATTTTTGACGACAACCCCTCTGTGGGAGCTTTACCGGTTGAGGCCTTACCGTCTTATGCGGCTTGTTCTGGCCTTTTCCGTCGGCAGGTTAGCCCTGCTCTTTCGATGTCCCCACTATGCCAAATGGGCTTCAACGGGCGCTTAAAATCCATGATTAATAGGAGCCAAACAAAGTCCAAACGATTGGTAAAGTTGGGTTTTTGTTAAATATCACAAGCCCCGGAAATTAAGGATTATCGGTCCATTTTTACGAAAAGTTTACAGATGAAATTCAACCCTTCCGTAACCACGTTGGAAGCTGCGCTTTTTCCTGTCGGTATTTTCTCGAGCAAAGTCCCGCAAAAATCAGCGGATTCACTGCTTGCTCGTATTTCCTTTTACGTTCACGTAAACTATAAATCTGCGTGTTGGAGTTGCGCGTGCTGAATGCCGCATGTCCGAATTCGCATGCAACTGGATTGGGAGGTCCATATGAAGAGAATGATGATCGTGGCTGTTGCCGCATTGCTGGTGGGTGGCAGCGCCATCGCTGCAGAATCGATCGAGGGTAACTGGAAGACGGCGAGCGGAGAAACCGCAGTCATCGCGCCCTGTGGTTCCGCTTTCTGCGTAACCTTGAAGACTGGCAAACATGCCGGAAAACAGATTGGCAAGATGAGCGGCTCCGGCAACAGCTATTCCGGCGAGATTACCGATCCGGCCAACGACAAAACCTATGCAGGCACCGGAACCGTTTCCGGCAAATCACTGAGCATGAAGGGTTGCGTCCTCAAGGTGCTGTGCAAATCACAGACATGGTCGCGCCTCTAAGAAGCCTGCGAAGATTGAAAAAGGCGCCACTGCGGCGCCTTTTTGATTCGTGCTATCGCTGAACCTCAGCTCATCAGCGCCACTGGGTTCCGTCACCGGCCTGGCAGCCATAGGGTGGCAGCACATTGGCAAATGTTTCGTGCAGCTTGTCGCAGCCCCATTTGTTGATCGGGCCTGGCATGCGGCTGTTCAGCTCGATACCCACTTCGTCGTAGGGGCTTTCGGTGTTGGTCACGTAGCCGTACCAGCGATAGCCGAATATAGCCACGGCGGCGATCAGCACGATTGTAAGCAGTTTGATAATTTTCACTTGATGTCCTTGAGCATTGCCTGCGTCTTTCCCGCGCAGCACCAAGGCGGCACGGCGCGGAGTGACACTCCTAGAGCCTTTCGAGCGCCAATGGAAACCGGTTTCCTCAATATCCTCATATGGTTGAAAGCACCCGTCGTATCTGTCACTCTCGGCTCGGGGGATATTTTTATGATTTGGAGGAGATTTTCATGCGTTTGTTTCTACCGTGCATCGTTCTGGCAGGATGCATCATGAGTGTGCCCGCTCTGGCTTTGGAGCCGCCTGCGGCACCCCCGGCAACCCGGCCTTTGAATGAGTTCGTCACGGGCGTCGAGAAGGACGGAGCCATCACATTCCGTTTGTTTGCACCAGCGGCAAAGGCCGTCTCGGTTGTTCTCGGTGCCAATGCTCCGGTGGAGATGAAGCGTGCCGAAAATGGCGTCTGGAGTGCGAAAACCGATGTGCTGAAGCCCAATCTCTATGAATATCATTTCAACATTGATGGCTTTCGCAGCATCGATACCGGCACCAATTATCCAAAGCCGCAGCGGCAGGTGAATACCAGCCTGATTCTCGTTCCCGGCAGCATTCTCGATGTGCGGGACGTTCCACACGGCGAGTTGCGGTTGGTGACCATCCCGTCAAAGGCACTGAAATCACAACGCGCGACCTATGTTTACACGCCGCCGGGCTATAGCGACGCATCCGAGCCGTTGCCGGTCATGTATCTCTATCACGGCTTTGGCGACACTGTTGCCTCGTGGGTCACTCAAGGGCGCGCGCCGCAGATCCTCGACAATCTCCTTGCGGAGAAAAAAATCGCGCCGATGATTGTCGTCATTCCTGATACGGAAGCCGATATCCCGGAAGCAATCGCTGAAAACTTCCCCGGTGCAGATCGTCGCAGAGACTTCTACCCCATCAACTCAGATGCAGTTGACCGGGAACTGGTGGAAGACCTCATTCCCTACATGAAAAAGCATTACAAGGTACGTGATGATGCCGATGGACGCGCCATTGTGGGTCTCTCGCAGGGCGGCTATCAGGCCCTGGTTTCCGGCCTTTCCCACCTTGGTACCTTTGGCTGGATTGCGAACTTCAGCGGCGTTTCCACCACCACCGTTCCCAACAAGGCGGTGGATGCTGTTTTGAATGAGCCGGAAAAAATCAACAAGGCTCTGCGAAACTTCACTGTAACAGTCGGCACCAAGGACGCCGTGACAGGCAAGGATATCGCCGGGCTGAAGGCCATACTGGATGAGAAGAAAATCGCCCATGACTATGTCGAGTATAAAGACCTAGGCCATGAAATGGACGTCTGGCGCCCATCCTTTGCGGCGTTTCTGGAGAAAGTGTTCAAGAAGTAGAACCTGACGTCCTCCGCCGCTTCATCCCCCATGAGCGGCGGAAGGATGAACGGCAACGTGTGCGATGGACCATACCCCCGCACTCCCCCCTGTTAATCACCCTGAACCTTACATGAACCCGACCCTCAGCGTCGGTTCAGTCCCACTGTGGCAATGTCATGCTCAACAGGAGGGAAGACCATGACGAGAAGGGGAATGGACATGACGATACTGGTTCGGCGTTTTACGATCATCGTGTTGTTGATGGCGATTTTTGCCATGTCTTTCGCGGCTCTGGTGGTCAATCCTAACAGGAGCTTCCAGCGGGTGAATGTGGGCGCTTCGATTGCCTGCCAGCACAGCCTTTCCAACCATTGCTCGGTGACCCTCTAGCGAAGGCGCGTGGTGACTGGATTTTTCCCGCGTATTTTTGAAACGCACATATTTCTGTCGCTTGCCTGTCGAAATTGGCTCTCTATAATGGGCCATGACAATAGCAAAGCACACCATCTCGCACCTCGCTTTCATCACGCCCGAGCCCTTCGCGCCCCGGACTTTCACTGATCCGGCCGCGGCGGTAGATGCCTTGACCGCGCTTTATGAGCGCAACACCGAATTCCTCATCAAGTCCTTCACTGATCTGGCGCAGGGTGCGCCGATTACGGGCCGCTACCGTGCCTGTTATCCTCAGGTCAGCATCGAAACATCCAGCTTCGGCCATGTCGATTCGAGGTTGTCCTACGGCCACGTCACATCACCCGGCGTCTATACAACGACGATCACCCGCCCCAAGCTGTTTCGCCATTACCTAAAAGAGCAGTTGGGCCTTTTGATCAAGAACCACAGCGTTCACGTCACCATTGCTGAATCGTCCACGCCCATCCCGCTGCATTTTGCTTTTGGCGAAGGCGCATTCGTTGAAGCGTCGGCGGCGTCCTCGCTGGCCGATGTTCCGTTGCGTGATCTGTTCGATACGCCTGACCTCAACAATACCGACGATCTGATTGCCAACGGCGAATATGATCAGGTTCCGGGCGAACCCGCGCCGCTTGCTCCGTTTACAGCGCAGCGCATCGATTATTCGCTGGCGCGGCTCAGCCACTACACGGCCACCAGCGCCAACCACTTCCAGAATTTCGTTCTGTTTACCAACTATCAATTCTACATTGATGAGTTCGCCTCTTGGGCGCGCAAGATCATGGCCGATGGTGGAGAAGGCTATACGGAATTCGTGGAGCCCGGCAACATCGTCACGCTAGCCGGTTCGGACCGGCCGACAACAGATATGACGCTGGGGCGCCTGCCGCAGATGCCAGCCTATCACCTGAAGAAAAAGGGCCATGCGGGCATCACGCTGGTCAATATCGGCGTCGGCCCTTCCAACGCCAAGACGATCACGGACCACATTGCCGTGCTGCGTCCGCATGCGTGGCTGATGGTTGGCCACTGCGCGGGCCTTCGCAACAGCCAGCGTCTGGGCGATTACGTTCTGGCGCACGCCTATATGCGTGAAGACCACGTTCTGGATGACGACCTGCCCGTCTGGGTGCCGATCCCGGCTCTGGCCGAAGTGCAAATGGCGCTGGAGGGTGCGGTGGCCGAAGTCACCGGTTATGAGGGTTTCGAGCTGAAGCGCATCATGCGCACCGGCACCGTTGCCACCATCGATAACCGCAACTGGGAACTTCGCGATCAGGCTGGCCCCGTCAAGCGCCTGTCGCAGGCACGCGCCATTGCACTGGATATGGAATCGGCCACCATCGCGGCCAATGGCTTCCGCTTCCGTGTGCCTTACGGCACGCTGCTCTGCGTATCCGACAAGCCTTTGCATGGGGAACTGAAGCTGCCAGGCATGGCAACGGAGTTCTATAAGACGCAAGTCTCGCAGCATCTGCAAATCGGCATCCGCGCTGTGCAGAAGCTGGCGGCTATGCCGACGGAAACCCTGCATTCGCGCAAATTGAGAAGCTTCTACGAAACGGCGTTTCAATAGGCCTCAGCTCTGGCGCAGCCTTTTCACGGGCACAAACAGCGCCAGAGTTGTTCCCACCAGCGATGAGACGATAACCAGCAGGTGAACATTGACGGCGGCCTGGGCAAGCGAAGACAGCAAGCCCTCGCCCGCTTCCGCGCCAAAGCCAACGGCGCCTGCCGTTATTCCGGCAGGATAGGTGCCAACACCACCCGGCGCGTGAAGCGGCAGCACCGAGGAAAGCTCGCCGCCCAGCGCGCCGCCAAAGCCTGCGGTCAGCGAGATGTTTCCCATCAGCATCAGCACCCAGGCAAGCACCGCGATTTTGACGAACCAGTTGACGAGCGTCATGCCCCAGGCCCGCATGAAGGCGCTGATATCGGCTGGAAGACCAGCCTCTATCTCGCCGATGATTCTTGAAATTTTGGGCGACGAGACGCGCCCGATCATGCGAAAGAGCGGCGCGCGGGCGCTGAATCCCAGAAGCGGCAGTAACAGAAAACCAACCCAAGCAAGCCACAGCAAGCCGTCGCTTTTTTCCACTGCCAGCCCGACACCGGCGGCCGCCAGCAAAGCGTGAAGATCAAACAGGCGCATCACGAAAAGCGCTGATGTGCCGCGCACAAGCTGAACACCGAATTCCTTCTTCATCAGCAACGGAAAACTGGTCTCTCCAGACCGGAAGGGCAGCATGATGTTGAGGAGGTTGTGGATCTGCACCACGCGAAACAGCGGGGCAAAACGTCCTGCGGTTTCATGCCGAAAGTAATCATAGATGCGCCAGGTTCGAAGCACATAGGTGCCGACCAGAAGCAAAAGCGCCAGCGCCATGGCGCCAAAGCCTGCCTGCTTCCAGAGCGTGAGCACACTTGCCCACCCCCACGTCCAGTGGATGAAGGCCGCATAGGCCGCAACCACAAGAATGGTGCCCAGCGTCATCGCGTTGCGGGTAAGCCACGCCGTTCGTTTCATTTTGCCCGGATTCCCTATCAATCTACGGCCTTATCTGGACAACAAACACGCAGCATCCTATCCGCCTCATAAGTATATGATCGAAGCCTTACAGGAGAAACCTCGGTGCCGACACCAACTGCCATGAGCCATGAGGTTTCAATGGACAATACACCGGACCTATCGCTTGTCGTTCCGATTTTCAACGAGGAAGACAGTGTTGGCCCATTGATCGAGCGTGTCACAGAGTCGATGCTGTCGTACCATGCCGGTTGGGAACTCATTCTGGTAGATGATGGCAGCACGGATGCGACCATCGCCAATGCCAGGGCTTACCTTTCGCGCCCCGGCCTTAATCTGAAGATCGTTGCGCTACAGCGCAATTTTGGCCAGACAGCGGCCATGCAGGCTGGCATCGACGCAGCCAAAGGCCGGCTGATCGCAACGCTCGACGGCGACCTTCAGAACGACCCCAAGGATATTCCGATGATGGTCTCGGAGCTGGAGCGCCGCGAACTCGATCTTCTGGTTGGATGGCGCAAGAACCGGCAGGACGGGCTCTTCCTGCGCAAGGTTCCCTCCTGGATCGCTAACCGGCTGATCGGCAAGATCACCGGTGTGCGCCTTCATGACTACGGATGCAGCCTCAAGATTTATCGCTCATCCGTCATCAAGCAGGTGAAGCTAATGGGGGAAATGCACCGTTTCATCCCGGCCTGGGTGGCGGGCGTGGTGCCCAGCACCCGCATCGGCGAAATGGCTGTTACCCACCATGCCAGGCAGTTTGGCGCATCGAAATACGGCATTTCCAGAACGTTCCGCGTCATTCTCGATCTGCTGTCAGTCATGTTCTTCATGCGTTACAAGGCGCGTCCGGGCCACTTCTTCGGCTCGCTGGGTCTTGGTCTTGGCGCGTTTGCGGCGCTCATTCTGCTCTATCTCTTCGTCGATAAATTCATTTTCGGCAATGATATCGGCACGCGGCCGATGCTGATGGTCGGCGTCGTCCTGCTCCTGTCATCTGTGCAGATGATTACAACAGGCATTCTCTCAGAGATGATTGCGCGCCTCTATTACCGTGATGAACAGACGCCCAATTACATTATCGGCAAAACCTACACCTCAGAAGAGACCTGACACCATGCGCAAGGCGCTATCCCGCAATCCAGACGTGGTTTTGATGCTGATTGCGGGATACTTCCTGTTCGCGATCCTATCCAGGGTCATACGCTCGCCCGGACTTGAAGTGGATGAAGCGCAACAAGCCATCCTTTCCCAGTTCCTGCTGCTGGGTTACGGCTCTCAGCCACCGGTCTACAGCTGGCTGCAACATGGCATGAATGCCGTCCTCAGCCCGTCGATTGCGTCGCTGAGCGTGCTCAAGAACGGTCTTCTGTTTCTCTGTTGTCTCTATTTCTGGCTCACCGCACGCCTGCTCATCCGTGAAAAGGCGCTGGTGAATGTGGCGACGCTCGGCGTGCTGACATTGCCCACCGTTTTCGTCATGTCTCAACGCGATCTTACCCACACGGTGCTGGCGCTTTTTGCGGTGTCGCTGTTTGTCTATGTGCTGTTCAGCACGCTGAAGAAGCCCTCCGCGCTGGGCTATATTCTGACCGGCCTCGTCATCGGCCTCGGCGCAGTGTCGAAATACAATTTCGTCGTCATTCCCTTGGCCGCAGTGATCGCGATCGCGCTTGAAAAAGATCTGCGAGACCGGCTGCTGGACTGGCGGCTGCTGCTGACCGCCGCTGCTGCTCTCATCATCGTCACGCCCCACTTCCTGTGGGTGCTCGACCATCTGGATCTCGCGACAGGTCAAACCACCAGCGAAATGCGTGAGGGTGCAGAACATGCGACCTTCCACGGGCTGAGCGGCATGCTGGAACTGATACTGGCCTTTGTAAAAGGCCTCGCCTTGACCACAGCCATATTCGCGGCGCTGTTTTTCAAGGACATCAAGACAATCCTGCGCGCGTCCGACCAATCTACCCGCATCATCGGGCGGATCATGCTGTTTTCGTTCCTGTGCCTGCTACTGATCGTTTTGTATATGGGCGCAACCCATGTTCGCCAGAAATGGGTCACCGTCTATCTGCTGCTGTGGCCACTCTATCTCTGTCTCAAGGTGCAGGCCGCTGGTGTTCTGGCCGATCGCAGGCTGCCCTCCATGCTGGCGGTCACATCCGTGCTGACAGTCGGCTTCGTTCTTGTTCTCCTCGGCCGTGGGGTGGTTGCGCCCTATTTTGACCGGTACTCACTGGTTCACACCCCCTACCACAGCTTAGCAAAGCTGCTGAGAAACGATGGACACACGGAGCCGCAATATATCATGGCCGTCGATGGCATCGTGGGCGGCAATCTGAAAATGCAGTTCCCCAACTCGACTGTCTTCATTGGCGACCGAGACGTGGAGCCGCTCCCCACCTTTTGGCCAGCGGGTTCTGTGGTTCTTTTGGCAGGCGACAGCAAAGAGGCCGCGATGCAGAAAGACCCGGCAGATGTGCTGGCAGCACTTGCCGAGCGAACATCATTGCCGATCCCGACAGACGTTACCCGCATTGACGTGCCCTATGCGGCGGCATCCGAAAAGCGGCATACATTCTACTACGCCTGGGAAACCATTCCCCAACGGTGATGGTTTCAGGCAGACCTGATCTGCGGCTCGACACGAACCGGGAACTTGACCGAGTTGGCGATGAAACAGTGTTCGTGGGCGTCTTCATGCAGCTCACGCGCCGTATCCAGATCGCCTCTGGAAACTGTGACGACTGGCCTCAGGACCACTTCGCTGAAATGACCCGCACCGCCTCGCGCCAGCTTCATGGTGCCTTCCGGCTCATCCACATACTCGCTGACAACCACGCCAGATACCGCACAGAAATGCAGATACCAGAGCTTGTGACAGGCCGAAACCGAGGCCAGCAGAAGCTCCTCCGGGTTCCACCGCGAGTCATCACCCAGAAAGACCGGATCGGCAGATGCCGCGATATCATGCTTGCCTTCGGCCGAAATCACGTGCGAGCGATCATATTCGCGGTAGCCGGAGGTGCCGGTTCCGCGGTTGCCTGACCATGTGATCCGAACCTTGTAGTGGTGTTCACTCTCTGCCATGCCGTTCAAGCTCCCTGCGTGTCGCGCAAGTGATCCAGTCCCTTGCGAAGGATTGATATGATCTGATCGACCTCGGACCGGCTGATGGTCAAAGCCGGAGAGGCCAGCATGCGGTCGCCCGTGGCGCGCATGACAAGCCCGTTTTCCAGACAATGGTTACGCACCTTCGCACCAATCTCATCAGGCTTGTCGAAACGCTTTCGCGTTGCCTTGTCCGCTGTCAGTTGCAGCCCGCCGATAAGACCGACATTGACGGCTTCGCCCACAACCTCGTGGTCGAGCAGGCTTTGCCAGCCCTGCCGGAAATAGGGACCGATATCGTCGCGCACGCGCTCCACCAGTCCCTCCTCCTCGATGATGCGCAGGTTTTCGAGTGCGGCAGCAGCACAGACAGGATGCCCTGAATAGGTAAAGCCATGGTTGAAATCACCCACCTTGTTCAGCATGACTTCAGCCACACGGTCCGATACCAGCACGCCGCCGATGGGCAGGTATCCCGATGAGAGCCCCTTGGCGACGGGCGCTAGATCCGGCTCGTAGCCAAAATGCTGGTACCCGAACCACGACCCCAGCCTGCCGAAGCCGCAAATGACCTCATCAGAGACCAGCAGAATATTGCGCGCCTTGCAGATGCGGGCGATTTCCGGCCAATAGGTCTCAGGCGGGATGATGACCCCGCCTGCGCCTTGAATGGGCTCAGCAACAAAGGCCGCGACGTTCTCCTCGCCCAGCTCATCAATTCTGGCCTCCAGTTCCCGCGCCACCTTCAGCCCGAATTCCGCAGGTGAAAGATCGCCGCCCTCGGCATACCAATAGGGCTGGCCGATATGGGAGACACCCTCGATGGGCAGGTTGCCCTGCTCGTGCATCCACGTCATCCCGCCCAGCGAGGCACCCGCGACAGTCGATCCGTGGTAGCCATTACGGCGAGCGATGACATGCGTCTTTGTCGGATGTCCCAGCGCCTTCCAGTACACCCGCGCCATGCGAAACCACGTATCGGTGGCCTCAGAGCCGGAATTGGTGAAGAATACATGGTTCATATGCGGTCCGGCATGGGACACGATCTTTTGCGCCAGAAGCGTTGCTGGCGCCGTCGTGGTGCCGAAGAAGGCGTTATAATAGGGCAGTTCGTTCATCTGCCGGAAAACGGCATCGGCAATCTCACGGCGGCCATAGCCAATATTGACGCACCACAGACCGGCAAAGGCATCCAGATACTTCTTGCCGGTGCTGTCATAGATAAACACGCCTTCCGCCCGCTCTATGATGCGGGTGCCGGAAGCGTTCAGCTTTCCCATGTCTGAAAAGGGATGCAGGTGGTGGGCGGCGTCGATGGCGGCTAGGTTGGAAATCGTCCTGGCAGTATCATTCATCGCAATGCTCGCTCCTGTTATCCCCTCAGAGGATTAACACGGCGCGCATGCTTTGCAAGGGCATCCGCTCACGACACTGAAGTCGAGAGTATCTGCGATATTGATTTTAAATCATACACTTGCGTAATCTTTTGCCACAATGACCTTCAGTTCACCGGCGTGAATTTTCAGCATCACATCCCGCTTCATCGGCAGCAGTTCACCATCGATAACACACCGCACATCCTTGCGGCGCTTGGGGAAATGAAGTTCCGCTTCAGTCACCGTCATGGCCGTCACGGCAGCGTTTTCCTTTAGCTTGCCGCGCATGATGTCGATGGCAAGGCGCGCCACGCCCGATGGCGTCAGGGCGTCTGCAATATAAAGCCCCAGCTTGCCGCGCGTGATGTCATCAGCCACCAGCAAGGCACTTTGGCCGAATTCATTGTTGGATGCGGAGATGGCGCAAACGCGCTGATGCTTCGTTTCCCCCGCAACGGTGTATTCCATATCAAAGATAGGTGGATTGAAGACAACGCCGATGGCTGCGCGCACATTGGCGCGGATCTTTCCCAGGCGCGATGCATATTCCATTCTGTCGCGGTATCTCACCATGCGCGCATGCAGGCCTGCGGAAAACTGGTGCACGAAAGGCCGTCCGTTGGCACTGGCAATGTCAACATTGAAGACGTGGCCCTGCGCCAGCGTATCCACCGCCTGCCAGATATCGAGCGGCAATTTCAGCGAGCGGGCAAAGAGGTTCATGGTGCCAGCGGGAACGACGCCAAGAGCGATACCGTGTTTCCAGGCGATGCCTGCCGCAGCCGAAATTGTGCCATCGCCACCGCCAGCGATTAGGCCATCCAGCCCCTTGTCGTCGGCTGTACATTCCATCTCCGCGACAATGTCCTTGCCGGAAACCGTACGGCATTCGATTTCGTGCCCGGCATTCTGGAACACCGTTCGCGCATGGTCGCAATAGGCATCCATATCAGTGGTTTTGAAGGTCCCGCCATCGCGGTTAAAAATCGCCACCAGCTTCATATGCTTATCCAGCCCCCGTTACGCGCAGCCTTAATGGAACTACGCCCATTCAGTTCCGTACACTTTTCGCGTGATGCGACTATTTTGCCGAATCAAACACTACCGCAGTGCACAACTTTATGGTATGCGAGCAGATAAGGTCATTTTGGTGGCCACCAAACTCCAGTCAGGGCAGGCCGAGACCCCGGCCTTGCCCTTTTTTTTGCCTATCTCCGTCACAGAAGCCATGACCCAGACACGCTCTTCGCAGATCCGCTCAGACGTGGCAGTAGAACCTGTTGCGCCGCCATCGCCCACGGCACTCACACCCCTTTCCATCGCCCTCATCGAACTGGCGCTTGCCGCCGGTGGGTTCGGCATCGGCACGGGTGAATTTGCCATTATGGGCCTGTTGCCGGATGTGGCGACGACCTACGGCGTCACCGTTCCGCAGGCGGGCTATGTGATCGCCGCCTATGCAATCGGTGTCGTCATCGGCGCGCCCATCATTGCCGTGCTTGCGGCACGCATGACGCGACGTGCGCTGCTCTTGTCCTTGATGAGCCTGTTTGCCATTGGCAATATTCTGAGCGCCCTTGCGCCAGACTTCCTGACATTCACGATATTGCGGTTCATTTCCGGCTTGCCGCACGGCGCCTATTTTGGCGTGGCCGCGCTGGTTGCCGCATCCATGGCCCCCATCCACAAGCGCACCCGCGCCGTGGGCCGCGTCATGCTGGGGCTGACAATCGCAACGCTGCTCGGCACGCCTCTGGCCACATTCTTCGGGCAACTGTTCTCATGGCGGGCAGCTTTCCTCATGGTCGGCGGCATTGCGGTGCTGACGGTTGCGCTGCTCTGGCTTTTCCAGCCGCGTGACAAGGTGCAGGAAGGTGCCAGCATCTGGCGTGAACTGGGCGCTTTCAAGCGCGGCCAGGTGTGGCTGTCGCTGGCCGTGGCTTCGGTCGGTTTCGGCGGCATGTTTGCCGTCTTCAGCTACATTGCCAAAACCACAACCGATGTCGCCATGATGCCGGTCGCTTCCGTGCCGGTGGTTCTCGCGCTGTTCGGCATCGGCATGAATGTCGGCAATGTCGTCGGATCACGTCTGGCCGATCTTTCGCTGAACGGCACGATTGGCGGCATGCTGGCGGTGAATGTGGTGCTGATGGCGCTGTTCGGGCTGACGGCCCACAATCCCTATATGCTGTGCCTCTGCGTCTTTCTCATCGGCTGCGGCTTTGCGGCCTGCCCCGCCGTACAGACCCGCCTCATGGATGTTGCAGCAGATGCGCAAACACTGGCCGCAGCGTCCAACCACTCCGCCTTCAACATTGCCAACGCGCTCGGCGCATGGCTCGGCGGCCTCGCCATTGCAATGGGTTATGGCTACGCATCCACAGGCTATATTGGCGCCGTTCTGTCCTTCGCAGGCCTCATCGTTTTCGGCATAGCCGTGGCGCTGGAACGACGTGATAAGGCGGCTCTCACGGCCTGATTTCGGAGCACCCGGACAAGACCCGTGACGACCGTTTGGGCCGTCTATTTACCTTGCCAAAATTTCATATTTGGCCTGCTTGACTCGCCCTGTTTTCGGGCGCATTTGCTTGGATATGCGCAGGTCAAATCAGTGGTCTGGCGCAGATTTCCACGGAGCATCATTAGATGTCAAGCGACAGTAGTAGTCGATTGCCTTTGCCGAACACGGCGATGCGTGCACTGATCTGACACCTGTCGGCTCACCACGTTCCGCCGTGATCGGCGGATCGACTGGAAGGTGAGCAATCATGAACTTTCAAAACCTCTCCCAGAGAGCCAGCAAAGCTGCACGCATTCTGCGCGCCGGCAGCATTGGCCCAACCACAATTGCAGAACGGGTCGACCACCTCAACACGCTTGACTTGGACGACGCCGTCGACGCTCTGCTGAAAATGCCACAGGCAAAGGCCGTTGCCGTTCTGGATCGTCCCGAACTTCACCGGGCCGCCGAAATCCTTGCGCTCATCCCGCTGGATCGGGCTGTTCCCCTCGTCAATCTGATGTCGGATGACCGCGTGGCAGATGTGATGGCTGATATGGACGACGAGCCACGCGCAAAGCTGTTTGCCCGGCTGGACCGCGCAACCGCCACCGCCATCCAGCACCTGATGACCTATCCGCCCCGCACGGCTGGCTCCATGATGACGACGGAGTTCGTCAGCGTGCCCGACCGCTGGACGGTGGAAAAAACCCTTGCGCATATCCGCATCGTCGAGCGGTCCCGCGAAACGGTTTACGCCATCTATGTGCTGGCCGAAAATGGCACCCTTGCCAATGTCGTCACCCTGCGCCGCCTCGTGACCGGCGAACCCTTTGCCTCCATCCTCACCGTCGCATCCAAGGAAGGCATCACCTATGCCGACCCGCTGATGTCGCAGGAGGATGTCGCCCGCCTCATCCGCAAGCATGACCTTCTGGCCATTCCCGTTGTCGATGAGCACGACCACATTCTCGGCATCGTCACGGTGGATGACGTGATCGACACGATGATTGCCGACACCACCGAAGATGCGCATAAATTCGGCGGCATGGAGGCTCTCGGCAAGCCCTATATGACGATGGGCTTTCTCGACATGATCCGCAAACGCGCCGGCTGGCTTTCCGCCTTGTTCCTCGGTGAAATGCTGACGGCCAGCGCCATGCAGCATTTTGAGGGAGAGCTGGAAAAGGCCGTGGTGCTAACGCTCTTCATACCGCTCATCATGTCCTCAGGCGGCAATTCCGGGTCGCAGGCCACATCGCTCATCATCCGGGCGCTGGCGCTGGGCGAACTCAAACTGTCCGACTGGTGGCGGGTGTTGCTGCGTGAATTACCAACGGGCCTGACGCTCGGCGCAATCCTCGGCGCCATCGGCTTCCTGCGGCTGACGGTGTGGCAACAGGCTGGCTTTTATGATTACGGCGAACATTGGCTGCTGGTTGGCTTCACCGTCTTCAGCGCGCTGGTTGGCATCGTCACCTTCGGCTCGATCACCGGCTCCATGCTGCCCTTCCTGCTACAACGCATGCGGTTGGACCCCGCCTCAGCCTCTGCACCCTTTGTGGCAACGCTGGTGGATGTCACCGGTCTGGTGATCTACTTTTCGGTGGCACTGCTGATCTTGAGTGGGACTTTGCTTTAGGTGACACTCAAGTCCTCCGGTCGCGTCCGTAACGCGACCGAAAACGACATCTACCGAACATGCTTGCCAAATTTATATAATTTTTTGTATAATCATGATATGAAGACGATCAGGTTTCGTGGCAGTGCTCTGGGTGATCTACGTTCGTTTCCCGAAACGGCGCGCCGCGAAGCTGGCTATCAGTTGGACAAGGTCCAGCATGAGCAGATGCCTGCCGATTGGAAACCAATGGCGACCATCGGAAAGGGTGTTCAGGAAATACGGATCAGGGATGAAAGCGGTGCGTTTCGGGTGATCTACGTCGCCAAATTCAGCGACGCGATCTACGTCCTGCATTGCTTTCAAAAGAAGACTCAAAAGACCAGCAAGGCAGATATAGATCTTGCGACGAAACGCTACAGCGATCTGGTGAAGGAATTAGGCCAATGAGCAACGCACCTTTCGAGAGCATTTGGGATGCCATAGAAGACACGACCGCCGAAGCGGAAAACATGAAGCTGCGCTCGACACTGATGATGGCACTTGAGCGGCACATCAAGGCCAAGGGATGGACACAAAGTGAAGCGGCACGCACACTTGGCGTTACCCAACCCCGTATATCTGACCTGTTGCGCGGAAAGATCAACCTGTTCGGGCTTGATACGTTGGTCAATATGGTAGCGGCAGCTGGCCTTCATGTTGAAATGCGGGTCTTGGACGCTGCGTGAGAAAAACCATCTCAAGCAGCGCCCTATCAATTCACCGCGCCCGAAGAGCACCCGCAACCGTGTGAATATGGGCAGCGCCAATTCCGCAGCAGCCGCCGATCATGGTGGCGCCGGCTTCTGCCCAGGTGCAGGCGAAGCGGGAATAGGCGTCGTCGGTCAGGTCGGCGCGGGTTTCGTGCAAGCCTTCATTGGCGGCGGCGTCGCCCTGTTCGCCTTCGAAAGCATTGGCGTAGACGCCGATTTCGATGGAGACGCCCTTGTCCTTGAAGACGGATGCGGCAGTTTCCACAGCGGCTTTCATGACTTCCGGCTTGCTGCAATTGAACAGCAGCGCCGCAGCGCCTGAGCCTGCGGCCCATTCGGCTGCCGCCCGCACCGTTTCGCCAGAGCGAAGCTGCGGTTCGTTTCCGTCCACCTGTGCGGCATCGTCGTTCAGAGTGAAGGAAACCCAGAATGGCTTGGCCGTCTCAGCCACGGCTTCGCGCACCGCATCACCTTCAGCAATAAGGCTCAGCGTTTCACCCAGCCACACATCGACATGGGGAGCGAGGTTTTCGACGAGAACCTTGAGGTAATCCTGCACGCGGGATGCGTCGAAATTCTGCGGTTCGTAGGAGCCGAAGATCGGCGGCAGTCCACCGGCGACGGTGACCTTGCGGCCCGACGCATCCGCTGCTTCGCGGGCAAGCTTGCCGGACAGCGCAATCAGCGATGCGCCTTCTTTCTGGAAGCGCTCTTCACCAATGTGAAACGGCACCAGCGCGTAGGAATTGGTGGTGACGACATCGGCACCGGCCTCGATAAACTCCGCATGCACCTGACGCACGATATCGGGCGTGTCGATCAGCGCCAGGGCCGACCATTCCGGCTGTTTCAGCTGCGCGCCCAGCCGTTGCAATTCGCGGCTCATGCCGCCGTCGAGAATACGGATATCGCCCATGTGAAAACTCCTTGGATTATTATCGCCGCTGCGGCACCTGCGCTTCGACAAAGCCGAAACAGCGCACGATGATGGCGGTGAGGATGAGATAGAAAACGGTGACGACCAACAGCGGCTCATAGACCAGCAGCGTATCCTGCCGGACCTTGTAAGCCACGGCGTAGAGATCCATGACGGTAACGGTGAAGGCAAGCGGCGTGGCTTTCAACTGCATCACCACTTCGCCCGCAATGGTCGGCAAGGCGATGCGGATGGCACGGGGTAGCCAGATGCGGCGGATGAGCGTGAAACGACCCATGCCGAACGCCCTGCCCGCCTCCAGCTCACCCTTCGGCACGGCCAATAGCGCGCCGCGCAACACCTCGGCCTCATAGGCCGCATAGTTCAGGGTAAAGCTCACGGCGGCGAAGAAGAAGCCTTCGCGCAGAACCGGCCACATGAAGCTTTGCCGCAAGCCGGGTATCATCGGCAGCAGCGAGCCGACGCCATAATAGAGCAGCCAGAGTTGGATGAGCAGCGGCGTGCCGCGAAAGAAGGTGCAATAGCCGCGTGCCAGCATCCGCGTCAGCCTGCCACCGCTGACCTGCGCAAACGCCAGCCCGATGGCGAGGATGAAACCGATGCTGACGGAAATGACCAGCAGCGCCACGGTCTGGTAAGCGCCGGAAAGCAGCAGCGGCCAGTATTTCTCGATCCAGGAGAATTCCATCATGTCTCCTCAGGCCAACGCCGGTTGGCCGCGCCGCACCCGGCGCTCGATCAAAGAAAAGACGAGGTTGGAAACCAGCGTGATCGCCAGATACATGAGCGCTGCCGCTGCGAAGAAAAGGAAATATTGCTTGGTGCTGGCACCCGCGAGCCGCGTCGCCAGCGCCAGTTCCTGATAACCGACAACGGCCACCAGCGCGCTGTCTTTCGTCACCGCCAGCCAAAGATTGGACAATCCCGGCAGGGCATTCGGCACCAGTGCGGGCACCACGACACGGCGGAAGCGCAGAAAGGGCGACATGCCGAAGGCACGCGCCGCCTCGATCTGTCCCGCTGGAATGGCAAGGATTGCACCACGCAGAACCTCAGTCATATAGGCACCCTGCACAAAGCCCAGAACGGCGATGGCGGCGGCGAAACCGTTGATTTCAAGCGGCGGCATTCCGGCCCATTGCAGCAGCCGATTCAGGCCATCGGTTCCGGCATAATAGAGCCCGACAATCAGGATGAGCTCCGGCACGGCCCGGATCATCGTCGTGTAGAAGCTGAGCACCATGCCCAGCGGTCTGTTGCCGGAAAGCTTGCCCAGCGCACCGGCCATCCCGATGATGATGCCGATGAGATAGGCACCGGCGGAAATGGCAAGCGTGGAAACGGCACCCTTCAACAGCGTGCCACCCCATCCCGGAGGATAGGGCGACAGAAGTTGAACCATGGTTTCAATGCTTGCCATCAACTCGACCGATCAGCTTACTTCGCGCCGTAGATGTCGAAGGTGAAGTACTTCTTGGTGATTTCGTCATATTTGCCGCTTGCGCGAACGGCAGCAAGAGCGGCATTCAGCTGCTGCTTCAGCTCGGTATCGTCCTTGCGGAGACCGCCGGAAACGCCCAGACCCAGGATTTCCTTGTCGTCAGCCACATTGCCAGCATCCGCGCAGCAATCCTTGCCCGCATCGCTTTTCACGAAGGCATCGAGAACGAGGGAATCGCCGAAGACGTAATCGATACGACCGGCTGCCAGATCCTGGAAGGCTTCGTCCAGCGTCTGGTAGGTCTTTTCGTCAGCCACATCCTTGAAATACTTGGCATAATAGGCGGACTGGATGGTCGAGACCTGAATGCCGATGGTCTTGCCCTTCACGTCGTCTGCGGTCGCGCCCGGCTTGCCGTCCTTGGCACCGATCAGCTTGCTGGGCGTGTTGTAATATTTGTCGGTGAAGGTGATGACCTTCTGGCGTTCCTGCGTGTTGGACATGGAAGACCAGATGACGTCGAACTTCTTGGCCTCAAGTGCTGGAATAAGGCCATCCCAGGAGAGCTCAACGATGGAGCATTTCTCCTTCATTTCCGCGCAAACGGCGTCCATGAGGTCGATTTCCCAGCCCTGCCACTTACCGGAAGCATCCTTGGCGAAGAATGGCGGGTAGGATTCGTTCATGATGCCGAAGCGCACATCGGCGCTGGCCGTGAAGGCAGAAAGCGCAAATGCCGATCCGGCGATGAGCGTGGCGAACAATTTCATCTTAAATTTCTCCTGTTGGAATATCGAATACATCAATTGGCGATGGCGCCGGTAAAATCTCTGGTGCGCGTGCTGGTCGGGTTGCCAAAGACCTGCTCGGGCGCGCCCTCTTCTTCCACGCGGCCCTGATGCAGGAACATGACGTGGCTGGAGACATCGCGGGCAAAGCGCATCTCATGCGTGACCAGAAGCATGGTGCGGCCCTCTTCGGCCAGATCGCGGATCACCTTCAGCACCTCGCCCACCAGTTCCGGGTCCAGCGCGGAGGTCGGTTCATCAAATAGCATCACGGCAGGTTCCACGCACAACGCACGCGCAATCGCGGCCCGCTGTTGCTGGCCACCGGAGAGAAAGGCGGGGTAGACATCCCGCTTGTCGTAAAGCCCGACCTTGTTGAGCAGCGCTTCGGCTTTCTCAATCGCATCCTGCCGCTTCACGCCCATCACATGCACAGGCGCTTCGATGATGTTTTCCAGCACCGTGCGGTGTGCCCAGAGATTGAAATTCTGAAACACCATGCCAAGCCCAGTGCGCAAGCGTTCCACCTGCCGCCAGCTTTTCGGCACGGCCTTGCCATCACGGCCAATGCGGACCGCGACCTCTTCACCATTGACAGTGACGCGGCCACGGTCGGGCATTTCGAGAAAGTTGATGCAGCGCAGAAACGTGCTCTTGCCGGAACCGGACGAACCAATGATCGAGATAACATCACCCTTGCGGGCTTTAAGCGAAATGCCTTTCAGAACCTCATTGGTACCGAAGCTCTTGTGGATATCTTCCACATCAAGCGCGTAACCGCCTTCAATGCTCATCAATGGGTCCCGACTGTCCTGATTTCGGATGATACTTACAGAAGCAAAAGAAATTTGCCGCGCAATAAACGGCTCTATTGCACATCCGTCATGAAAAATCATTCCGAGGAAAAGATTTCAAGAAAAATCGTCGCCTGCCGGTTTGCACCGGCAGGCGTATCGAAACCGAGATTACGCCGTGGCGCTGATAGCGCCCGTGCCCAGCAGCACAAGAAGCACGACGCCTAGGCCCACGCGATACCAGACGAATGGCATGTAGCTCTTGGTCGACACCAGTTTCAGGAAGAAGACGATGACAGCATAACCGACGAAGAAGGAAATGACGGTCGCAAGCGCCGTCGGCCCCCAGCCAACAGGGTTGTCCTGCCCGATGCTCTTGAATAGCTGGTAAAAACCGGAGCCGAAGACGGCGGGAATGGCCAGCAGAAAGGAATAGCGGGCAGCCGCTTCACGCGTATAACCCAGAAACAAACCAGCGGTAATGGTGCCGCCGGAACGGGACACACCGGGAATGAGGGCCATGGCCTGCGCGAAACCGAACAGAACGGCATCACGCCAGATCAGCTTCTTGATCGGGTACTTCTTCTGGCCGATCCTGTCGGCATAGCCGAGAATGAAGCCGAAGACGATGAGCATGACGGCGGTGATATAGAGGTTGCGCAGCGAGTGCTCGATAGCATCCTTGAACACCAGTCCTAGCAGCACGATGGGCACCGAACCAACGATGATCATCCAGCCCATCCGCACATCTGCGGGGTCGAAACTGCCGCCGATCCGCAGGTTCTGGCGCAGCCAGGCATTGGCAATGCGCATGATGTCTGACCAGAAATAAACCAGAACCGCCAGTTCGGTGCCAATCTGGATGATGGCCGTAAAGGCTGCACCCGGATCGGTGCCGGAGGGCAGAAATTCGCCCGCAATGCGCAGATGGGCGCTGGAAGAGATGGGCAGGAACTCCGTGAGTCCCTGAATGAAACCGAGAATCGCCGCCTCGATCCAACCAATTGTCATGCTTGTGCGTCCCTGACTAAGTATCCCTGGACGCGACGTTATGAAGCAATCCGGGCAGTTCCATGTTGCAATGCAAAATATTTCTTTAGCGCAATAAAAAGGCCAGTGCCCAATCTGTAAGACGCCCGAACGGCGCACGCAACAGGCTTGGCAGGCTCCATTTGCCTTGAACGAAAATACCCTTGGCGTGGCTCATGCGCCGAAAGCCTTCGATGCCATGATAAGCGCCGATGCCGCTCGCCCCAACGCCGCCGAAAGGCAGGTCATCCTGCGCCACATGCAGCATGGTGTTGTTGATGCCGGCACTGCCCGAGGTGGTGCGCGCCAGCACGGCGCGGCAGGCTTCGCCGTTGGCGTCACCAAACATGTAAAGTGCCAGAGGCCGTGGTCTGGCATTGATGGTGGCAATCACCTCGTCGATATCTCGATAGGTGAGTACCGGCAGGATCGGCCCGAAAATCTCGTCGCGCATCACCATCATGTCGTCGCTGACATCAAACACCAGATGCGGCGCCAGCACACGCGTCCGGTTGGCAGCCGACGACGCAGGAATGCTACTGACCTCAACAACCCGAGCACCCTTTTGCCGCGCATCATCCAGCAGGGCATTCAGCCGCGCAAAATGCCGTTCGTTGATGACGGACGCATAATCGCGGCTCATCACCCCCTGCGGATAGGATTTTGCCACGGCCCGCTGAAAAACATCTGTAAACGCAGAGACATCATCCTCATGGACGAAGAGATAATCCGGCGCGACGCAGGTTTGGCCCGCATTGGTCAGCTTTCCGAACACGATGGAGCCTGCATGCGCGTCCGTCACATGGCCCTTTTCGATGATGGCGGGGCTTTTTCCACCCAGCTCCAGCGTCACCGGCACAAGGTTTTCGCTAGCAGCCTTCATCACGCTGCGGCCGACCTGCGTGCTGCCGGTAAACAGCAGATGGTCAAAGGCAAGCCCACTGAAATCCGCGCCCGTCTGCGCATCCCCCAGTATGACCGCGACCTTTTCTTCCGGGAAGATTCTCGCCAGCATCTCCTTTATCAAAAGGCTGGTGCGCGGCGTGAGTTCGGAAGGTTTCAGCATTGCCCTGTTTCCGGCAGCCAGCGCCGTTGCGAGTGGCACGATGGCCAGCAGAAACGGATAATTCCACGGCGACAGGATGCCGATAACGCCCAGCGGTTGATACTCGACATAGGCGCGGCCAAGCTGGAATGTCGGCGGCACATGGCGGCGTTCAGGCTTCATGAAGCGTTTGAGATTGCGGGAGAGGTAATCAATGGCCTGCACCGCGCCAAAGACCTCCACCAGCGCCGTTTCGCGTGGCGAGCGCCCGTCGAAATCCGCATCGATGGCGTGTTCGATATCGCGCCTTCGGGCGATAATCGCAGCCCTCAAGGCTTTCAGATCGCCCCTTCGTGCCTCGAGGCCCGGCGGTGCATCGCGCAAAAAGGCGGCTCTTTGCTTGGCGATGACATCACCGGCGCTCATTCTCAGTCCTCGTCAGGGTCTTCCGGGCAGGGCCATGAGGTCGGTGTCGTCAAACCCTGCGGAAGTTTGGTCTTGGCGTCGCCACAGGCAATGTCGATCTGTTTCTGATCAAGGCCCGTCGCCGTGGAAAGGTCCAGTCCCTCGATACGTGCCAGAAGAAGGAAAGCATTGGCAAAATCAATCGGCCCGGTGAAGGTCGCACCCTCAAAGCGCGAGCGTGAGAGATTGGACATGGTGAACTTCGTGCCTGTCAGCTCCGCGCCCTCAAAATCCGCACGGCCCAGTTCAGCCTTGCTGAAATCGGCACCGACGAGCTTTGCGTTCTGAAAATTGGCGCGCTGCATTTCCGCGCCGTAGAATTTGGCGTTCTCCGCATTCGCATCGCTGAAATCACCGCGATAGGCTTCCACCTTGGTGAAATTGCCATCCTGCAATTGCGATGAGGCCAGTGATGTGCGGATGAGCTTGGCTTTTTCAAGATTGGCCTTCTTGAACGAGGAGCCGCGAAGATCGGTGAAGGTGAAGTCGGTTGCGCGCAAATCCGCGCCGTCCAGAACACTGCCACCCAGCATCAGAAGCCGTTTGTTGCATTTGCTCCAGTCGATCTGGGCAGAGGCCTCGGCACGGCAGCTTGCAGCCTCGCTTTTGCGCGTCGGCATGGCAAAAAAGGCCAAAAGTGCGAACGCCGCGCCGTAAATCAGCTTACCAGTGCGTTCAGTAAGACGTCTCTCGATAGTCATAACCTGCTCCCACATCCGGATCGCCGGATATCTCACGCAGCGCAAGCGCTGCATTCCTCTGTAGTAAGGCACCAGACGGACTTCTGCAATTCTGTCCTCAATGGCATTCGAGAGACCGCCGCGCCTGCGAAACTCTCCAATCCCTCCAGCAGTGCGCAGTATGCCCTAACAATATTGCCAGAAAGTGAGTGGCAGGTGCGCTGATGCCTTACATATTCGCGTAGACAGGCCCCTCTCCGCCCTGCGGTGGTACCCAGTTGATGTTCTGGTTAGGGTCCTTGATATCGCAGGTTTTGCAATGAACGCAGTTTTGCGCGTTAATGACGTAAGTCGGCTCGCCATCCTTCTCCACCCATTCGTAAACACCGGCGGGACAGTAGCGCGTGGAAGGACCGGCATAGACGTCATGCTCGGAGCGCTTCTGCAAATCCATGTCCGTGACCTGAAGGTGCACCGGCTGGTCTTCTTCATGGTTGGTTGATGAGATGAAGACGGAGGACAGGCGGTCGAAGGTCAGCACGCCATCGGGCTTTGGATAGGCGATCGGCTTGTGCTTGGCAGCAGGCTCAAGGCTTTCCGCATCGGACTTGCCATGTTTCAGCGTGCCGAAGATGGAAAAGCCGAACAGCTGGTTGGTCCACATATCCAACCCGCCGAGACCAACGCCAATGGCCGTGCCGAACTTCGACCACAGCGGCTTGACGTTGCGAACGCGCTTCAGATCCTTGCCGATATCGGTCGAGCGCCATTCGTTCTCGATCTCGATGACCTCATCATTGGCGCGACCAGCGGCCAGTGCATCGGCAATCTTATCCGCTGCCAGCATGCCGGACAGAACCGCATTGTGACTGCCCTTGATGCGCGGCACATTGACGAGGCCCGCCGAACAACCAATCAGCGCGCCGCCGGGGAAGGTCAGCTTCGGCACGGACTGATATCCGCCCTCGGTGATGGCGCGTGCGCCATAGGAAAGCCGCTTGCCGCCTTCGAACGTATCGCGGATGGCAGGATGCGTCTTGTAACGCTGGAATTCCTCGAATGGGTAGAGATAGGGGTTCTTGTAGTTCAGGTGCACCACGAAGCCGACGGCAACGAGATTGTCTTCCAGATGGTAAAGGAAGGAGCCGCCACCCGTCTTCATGCCCAGCGGCCAGCCGAAGGAATGCTGGACGAGACCTGGCCGATGCTTTTCCGGCGCGACCTGCCATAGTTCCTTGATGCCGATACCGTATTTCTGGACATCGCTGTGCTTTGAAAGATCGAAGCGGTTGATGAGCTGCTTGGCCAGCGATCCGCGCACGCCCTCGCCGATCAGCACATATTTGCCGTGCAGCTCCATGCCGCGTGTGAAGGCGGGGCCGGGTTCGCCGTTGCGCTCCACGCCCATATCGCCGGTCGCGACGCCTCTCACGGCACCCGCCTCATTGTAAAGGACTTCGGTTGCTGCAAAGCCGGGATAGATTTCAACGCCCAGAGCTTCGGCCTTTTCAGCCAGCCAGCGACAGACCAGACCGAGCGAGACAATGTAGTTGCCGTGATTGCTCATCAAAGGCGGCATCAGCGCGTTCGGTAGGCGGATGGAACCGGCAGGACCGAGCAGCAGGAACTGGTCGTCCTTCACCTCGGTCTTGAATGGATGCCCATGCTCCTCCCGCCAACCGGGCAGAAGCCGGTCGATACCGGTGGGGTCAACAACGGCACCAGAGAGGATATGCGCGCCCACTTCAGCGCCTTTTTCCAGCACGACAACGGAGAGGTCAGGATTGATCTGCTTCAGCCGTATCGCGGCAGAGAGACCGGCAGGGCCTGCACCAACGATAACCACATCGAATTCCATCGATTCGCGTTCCGGCAGTTCCATCGTCTCAGTCATTGTGTCCTCATCCGTTAACCGGTCCCGTCCGGTCTTGCTTTTTATAATGCTCGCCTCAGCGCAAGGTTCAATCACATCACCCGCAGCCCGTTTCTCAAGGCTTTTGTCTCCAACTCTCTTGGCAAAGCAAAGAGCCATTGTCGAGGTTGAACTGCACAAATGCCGCATCAGCATTATTACATTCTCGACGGCCAACATCATATCTTACTTTTACGTGCACGTCATATAGATTTTAAACATGCCGCGAGGCGGTCATGGCTGGTGCCCGTTTCCCACTCACAATCCGTCTTCACCTCTTTTAAAACCAACGCCTACCCACGTATAACCATCCAAAGCATCGATTAGGGAGAACAACCATGGATCTCGGCATTTCCGGAAAACGCGCGCTCGTGCTCGCATCGTCGCGTGGCCTTGGCCTGGGTATTGCAACGGCACTGGCGAAAGAAGGCGCACATGTGCTGCTGGTTGGCCGCAGCGAAGACAAGCTGGCGGCCAATGCGGATGCCATCAATGCACTGGGCAAAGGCAAGGCGGATTGGGTTCGCGGCGATCTTTCGCAGGGCGATTTCGTCGCCTCCATGGTTCAGGCCGTGAATGACAAGCTGGGCGGCATCGATATTCTCGTCAACAATACCGGCGGCCCTACTCCGGGCACGACGCAGGATATGACCATCGACAAGCTGGAAACCTTCTTCCAGTCCATGGTGCTGCGCGTCATTACTCTAACAGGTGCGTTTCTGCCGCAGATGAAGGAGCAAGGCTGGGGTCGCATTCTCACCGTCGCATCTTCAGGCGTGTTCGAGCCCATTCCCAACCTTGCGCTTTCCAACACGTTGCGCGGCGCACTGGTGGGCTGGAACAAGACGCTGGCAACAGAAGTCGCTGGTTCCGGCGTCACATCAAACCTGCTGCTCCCCGGTCGCATTCACACTGATCGCATCGATGAACTGGATGGCGCAAACGCAACCAGACTGGGCAAAAGCGTTGAAGAGGTGCGCGAGGCATCGCTGAAAACCATTCCCGCCGGACGCCTCGGCAAGGTCGAGGAATTTGCCGCAGCTGGCGCATTCCTCTGCTCTGAGCCAGCAAGTTACATCACCGGCACGATGCTGCGCGTGGATGGCGGCGCGTCGAAATCCATCTGATTGAAACACAGCCGCACATCAAAGGCGCCGGCATAAGACGGCGCCTTTTCTTTTGTGTTTGTGTCCAGCCAAATGCTTCTTGACCAGCAGAACCCACAAGCCAGTAAATCTAGAGCTTAACCTGCGCTGATCAGCGTGATTTTTACTTTGCTCATATGCAGCGCATTGCGGCGCAACTTGACTTCACAAGACCCACACAAGCTTTACCGAATAGTTCCAACGTATAGAGGGTGCCATCCAGTGATGTGGCGCCGGCATTCACGAGGGATCCATGCACACAATCGTTTTGGCGAGATATAACGAAGCTCTCGAATGGATTGTCGATATCCCCCAGGAATTTCGGGTCATCATTTACAACAAGGGAGAGGAAATCACCTCGCCCACGGTGCTCGCACGTGCAACCGAAATCGCGGTGCGCCCGAATGTCGGCCGTGAGTCCGAAACGTACCTTCACCACATGAGAACCCGCGCAACGGACGATAACTATTTTACCGTGTTCTCTCAGGGTGACCCGCATACTCATAGTCCCGATTTCATTGACCTGCTGAAAAACTGGCGTCAGTGGGACAACGTCCAGACCCTCACCTGGCAGTGGCTTGCAGAACGAAACATTCCGCCCGCAGTCCATCTGGACCGCTATCGCGAGAATTTTCCGCTGCATCTTCGCGCTCGGCCTGAAGCTTTTTCCCTTTATGATTGGGTGGCGCTCGAATTTACCGATGTCGGCGCGTGGAACATGGGCCTTGTTTACAAGACGCTTGAATGTATCTCGCCCAATACGTCCAATATCGCTGCGCACAGCCTTCGGAAATGGAAGCTCGACGCGCTTGCAGATGACGCCGACCGTCACACTGCCGGTGTGTTTTCCTACGGCGCCATTTTCGCGGTACGCAACGCATATGTGGCAAAGCTTTCGGAAGAGTCCAAGGATGCGATGTATGACTTCTCGGTCGGCGGCGCTGCCGCCAACGGTTATATTCTGGAGCGCATGTGGCTCCACATTTTCGGAACCGCCTTCTACCGCCGCGCACCCTTCATGGATCAGCATGCGACAGCACTGAATCTGCCAGGCAGCAACGAGGAATCCCGCGCGGAAATGGCGGATCTGGTTTTGAATCTCGTTGATCACGGCATGTCCATGACCGACGTCGGCAACCTTGTGCAGGGAGCCATGCGTGCGCGACTGGAGGAAATCAAATCCGGTAATGACCAGCCCACTGGCTGACTTGCCGGGCAACTATCGGCCCAAATGAAATCCAACTCTGGATCAGGTTCCCTCAATTTTCAGGGGCCTGACCCAGAGGATGGCAATTCTTCTCTCGCGCAGATAGACTAGGCGCAAATATTCACAGAGAAGGTCCGCCAATGAAAATCGTTCGGGTTTCACTGATTGTGATCGGCGCGCTGCTGGCGCTCATCGGACTGGTGTGGATTGGGCAGGGCAGCGGATATTTCCCCTACCCCGCGTCCAGCTTCATGATTGATCAACGCCCCTGGATGCTGCGCGGTGCGCTGGTCGCCGTCGTCGGACTGGTCGTGATCTTCGCCGCCCGACGTTTCGCCCGCTGAGCTATTTCACGAGCTTCGGCAACTGCGCAATCAATGCATCTCGCGTGGCGAAGCTGATTGGCTCTTCGCTTGTCCAATCGCGGATGTTCAGCGTCGCAAACACCACGCGGCGGTCGCCCTTATCTGCCCAGCCAACGAACCAGCCCAGCCAGTCGTTGCGATCGAACTTGCCCGCCTCGGTGCGCATGCGGCCGGAACCGGTTTTGCCGTGGATTGTCCAGCCGTTGGCTGCCTCAAAGGTCGGAATAATGGCCATTGTCTTTTCGTGAGCGGCCTTGGACACCGGCAGTTTTCCATTCACAAAGCGCCGCAGAAAATCGACCTGTTCCTCAGGTGAAATCTTCAGCGAAGACATCAGCCAGGATTGCGTCAGCCCATCGGCCTTGCCCTTCGCGCCGGTCACATCGGCGTTGCCATAGCCGAAACGCTTCACATAATCGGCAAATTTCTGCTTACCGAGCTTGCGGGTAATTTCCTGCGAATACCAGACGATCGAATCCTTTTCCCATATGGTCGGATCGACAGATTTCTGCTCGCGCTTGGAGCTTTTCCACTCGGGCTTGTAATCCCATCGCGGCGTTGTGGCGTCGGTCAAGATCCCCGCATCATAGCCCATGACGGCCAGCGGCAGCTTGAAACTGGATTGCGGGGCAAAGGCCTTGTTGCAAGTCCCGTCCCGGTGCAGCATCTCGCCGCTTGCGGCATCGACAATCACGGTACATTGCACGGGCTGCGCTGCCATGACCGATGTTGCGTGAAGACCGGAAAGCGTGATGGCGGCACCAAATGCCAATGTTGTCAGTGTATTTGAGATCACTGCGATCCTCCCTGAGCGTCTATAAAATGCGAAGTCCCCCGCCGCGATAGGCAGAAAACGAATGGCATTATTGCGGCGGGCGGAGAGAAAACAGCGTTCACGCGCTTGCCAATCACATTTGCCTGTGCGATCACGCGCCCTCTTCAAAACAGGCGGACGCCTCGGCATCCCGTTCAAAACCGCATGCCTTCGGGCACGCGGCTAAACCACATTTGATCTTAGGAAAAACGCGCTATGGCAAGAACACTCGGGCTCGATTTCGGCACGACCAATACGGTCATGGCCATGTCGGACAGCGGCAACACAAGCCACTCCATGCGCTTTACCAGCAGTGCCGGCACAACTGACAGCATGCGCACGGCGCTCTCCTTCATGAAGTCTGGCACATTTGGAGCTTCAGCCCTTCAGGTGGAAGCAGGCCACGCCGCCATCCGTCAGTTCATCGATAATCCCGGCGATTGCCGCTTCCTGCAATCCATCAAGACCTTTGCCGCCTCATCGTTGTTTCAGGGCACGCTTGTTTATGCCAAGCGCCAGAGCTTTGAAGACCTGATGGAAGTGTTCCTGCGCAAGCTCAAGACCTATGCAGGAGACGAATGGCGTGATGATATCCAGACCGTTGTTGCAGGCCGCCCGGTGCGCTTTGCAGGCTCCAACCCGGATGAAGAGCTTGCCATTACCCGTTACAACGATGCGCTGACCCGCGCCGGTTTTCCTGAAATTCACTATGTCTATGAGCCAGTGGCTGCCGCCTATTACTTTGCGCAGAGCCTGAAGAAGGACGCCAATGTTCTGGTTGCTGATTTCGGCGGCGGCACCACCGACTATTCGCTGATCCGTTTCGAGACGCATGGCGGCAAGCTTTCGGCCACCCCCATCGGCCATTCCGGCGTCGGCGTGGCGGGAGACCATTTCGACTTCCGCATGATCGACAATCTCGTTTCGCCTGAGATCGGCAAGGGCAGCAAGTTCAAAAGCTTCGACAAGGTGCTGGATGTTCCCAACGGTTACTATGTGAATTTCGGGCGCTGGAACCAGCTCTCCATCTTCAAGACCTCGAAGGAATTCACGGATCTGAAATCACTCGTGCGGTCTGCTCTGGAGCCGGAAAAGCTGGAAATGTTTATTGATCTCGTCGATCACGATGAAGGATATCCGCTCTATCAGGCCATTTCTGCAACCAAGATGGCATTGTCTTCGCAGGAGGAAGCCGAGTTCAACTTCTCGCCGCTCGGCAAGGCTGGACGCAAGATGGTCAAGCGGTCCGATTTCGACCAGTGGATCGTTGATGACCTCGCCAAGATCGAGGGCGCACTGGATGAAGTGCTGGAAAAGACCAACACGTCACCAGATGCCATAGACAAGGTGTTCCTCACCGGCGGCACATCATTCGTGCCAGCCGTGCGGCAGCTATTCACCCGCCGTTTCGATGCGGACAGGATTGAAACCGGCGGAGAACTGCTCTCCATCGCCCACGGCCTCGCAATGATTGGCGAAAGTGGCGACATTGAACGCTGGACAGCGTGATATCAGGGGTTACGCGGGCCGGACACATAGGGTAATTCTAGACCCATGATCTCGGCCCAAGACCTTTCCCCGGCAGAACTGGCCGCGCTTCTGCATTTTCATGCGGATGCGGGCGTAGACTGGTTGCTGGAAGACACGGCGCTGGATCGTTTTGCAGAATTTGCAGCGACCCGCCAAAGCCGCGCACCGGCCAGAGAGGCCGAGCCGCGCCAGAGCGAGGCCGCATCAAGCGCCCCCTCGCGAAACGGCCCGCAACGGGCCACGCAATCTGCGTCCGCCCGCAGCAGCGCCGCAGTTCAAGCACCGTCCGCACAGACAAACGTCGCGATGCCGGATGAACAGGCAATCGCTGCGGCGCGTTTTGCTGCCGAGACAGCGCGTTCTCTTTCAGAGCTGAAATCGGCGCTGGAAAGCTTCAATGGCTGCAACCTCAAAAACAGCGCCCGCAACACGATTTTTGCCGAAGGCGACCCGTCCTCCGGCATCATGGTCATTGGCCCAATGCCGGATGCCGATGATGACCGCGAGGGCCACCCCTTCATGGGCAAGACCGGCACGCTGCTGGATCGTATGCTGGCCGCCATCGGTCTGAATCGCGCCAACCTGCTGTTGACCAATGTCGTGCCGTGGCGCCCGCCCGGCAACCGCCCGCCATCCGGCCCCGAAATGGAAATATGCCGCCCGTTCATCGAGCGTCAGGTTGCTCTCGCTGAGCCGAAAGTGCTGTTGCTTCTCGGCAACTTCACCGCCCGTTTTTTCTTTGGCGGCACGGGCACCATTCATTCGCTGCGCGGACAGTGGCGGGATGTCGCATGTGGACCCGGCGTCGTGCCGGCAATCGCCACGTTGCACCCGCAGGAGCTTTTGAACGCTCCGGCCAGCAAGTCATTGGCATGGCAGGATTTATTGGCATTTCAGGCGCATTTGCGCCAAATGTGAATGCTTCCTTTTTGATCAATGTGAATCATTTGTGAAGAAAGCCATGCAAATTACGCATGACAGCGGCCCATTTGCGTTTCTTGCCGAATCTCTGCTGCGCTGCAATAAGTCATCTCGTCTTGGGAGGAAACGGTTTAAGGAACCAAGGCAATGACCACTCGCTTCCGTCCGGTTCACTCCGGCTTTGAAACTCTTCGGCTTGCAGGCCTCGGCCCGCGCTCCAGCGAAGGCTACCACCGCTTTGGTGGAACCAACGAGCAGCTGACAGCACGCGCATCAGCCCAGCAGGTTCGCACAATACGTCCATCGGCTGTATTCGCAGACTTCCGCGAACGCTGAGGATACCTCTTCAGGCTTTGCCTGTTGGCGGTTATAGCTATGACGCTTTGCAGCGCCTTTCCCATGGAGAGGCGCTTTTGCGTTTCTGCTTTCGTGAAACGAACCGCCAAAGCCAGGCTGAAGAGCCCCTATGGGGCGCTGGCAGCGCAATGTTCCAGCGCATCGGCAAAAGCATTGTTCACATAGACGAACTTGATGGCCTGCCAGTTGCAGTATTCGTCCAGAAAGTCCCGCGAGAACCACATTCCGCTTCGAATGCTGTCATCGTGCCAGCCGATGGTGCCCTGCTCTGCTGCCTTGTTGAGCAGGCGTTGTAGATGGGTGCGCGACATCATGAATTCAGCGGATAAGGCCCGCGCATCGACATAGCCTATGTCGATGCGGTCATTCTGACGGCCAGCGTCTTCGATGCGGCTGATGAACTCATCCATCACAAGCGCGCCAGCCTCTGTCCACAAGAACAGGCCAACGCGCTCAGGCGGATCTACCCATGCCTTGTCGGCAATGCAATTCAACGCGGCAATGGGCTGCGCATGAAAGGCAAGCTCAGGACGCGCCATCATCTGTGCGGCCCGTATTCCCCCATCCATCCCATCCAGCGCGGCTAGATTTGCCGTGTACCACATCACCATCGATTGCTCGCTGATAGCGGTCGCCCGGTAGCGTCGAGGGCGCACGGTCAGCGGCGAGACCCGCTCGCTATAGCGGTAGATTTCAAGCTGATCGAGATAGTTCTGAACGGTATTGCGGCTGGCGATACCGTTATCGGTCACAAGCTCGCGCAATTGCGCCACGGTAAAACCATGGGGCTTGTTGCGAAGGTTGAGCGCCATTCCCGCCTGCGTCATCAGCCATTTCTGGTGAGCTGAGAGCAGCCGTGCAATGCGCGGATTATCGTTATAGGCGGCACGCAGATGGCGCGCCAGCGTGCGGATCGCACCCAGCAACTGAGGATGCGCAACCAGTTCGGCATGGGAATATCTCATGACGTCAACTCCGCAGGCATCTGTATGGATGACAGGGCCAGGAAAGCAGGGCCTGCAAAAACAGCATGGCCAGCGCCGCGCGCTCGATAAGAGCCATCACGAAACGCCGATGTTGCACCTAGTCCCCTTGCCCATTGCTTGCCGATGCTGTCCGTAGACAACAGGCACGCGCAATCAAGCCCCGCGCATTTTACCCGAAACACGATATGCCACCCGAATTACCTTTACCACCGCTGCGCTCCATAACACATCTACGTGAACTGTGGGTAAAACTTTGATAAAAATGTAGTATTTCAGCTGTCAACGACAGTCTGCTGAAATTGCAGGCAGGTGCTGCCTCAACCCTGTGGAGTCGATGCCTTTCTGGCTGCTTTGCGCGCCAGTCCCAATTGATGCTCGCGCAGTATGATGAATATTCCAGCAGACACGACAATCGCCGTCCCCACCAGCATCGTTACCGTCGGCATATCTCCGAACAGAATGTATGAGACACCGATCCCAAACAGAATTGAGCTGTATTCAAACGGCGCGATGGTCGAGACTTCCGCGTGGCGATAGCTCTCCGTCAACAATATCTGGGCAATGCCACCGGCGATACCCGAGGTGATCAGAAGCATGGTCTGCCAAATATCCAGCCATTCCCAGGCAAAAGGCAGGCTGAGCGCGGATAGCAGAGTGCCCGTCAGCGAGAAATAGAGAACGATGGTTGCCGTTTTTTCCGTCACCACCAGCTGGCGGACCTGAACCATGGCAAGGCCTGCGAGAACGGCACCGAGCAAGACTGAAAGCGCACCGATGCCCTCGCCTGCAGCAAAGCCACCTTCCTGCAACAGCGTCAGCTTGGGCCACAGGATGATGATGACACCCGTCATACCCACAAGAACCGCAGACCATCGATAAATGCGCACGGCTTCGCCCAATATCAACGCCGCAAAGACGACTGCCATCAGTGGCGAGGCATAACCAATCGCGATGAACTCCGGCAGCGGCAAAAGCGTAAGCCCGTAAAAGCCGCAGATCATCGAGAGGATGCCCAGCATTCCCCGCTTGAAGTGACCCGCAATATTGTCGGTGTGGAATGCACTGTGCAGGCTGCGAAGCCACGCCAGATAGATGACGATCGGCACGATGGCAAAGAGAGAGCGGAAAAAGCTGATCTGCCCGGCAGGCACATCCGGCCCCACGGCTTTGATGCAGGTCTGCATGACCAGAAAAAATGCAACGGAGATCAGCTTGAAGCTTATTCCCTTGATGGGATTGTATGCGGCGGCACTCATGGGGATCGGCATTCCATGGTTCAGCAGGCGAACCGGTTACATCTCACAGACCACGGATCCAGCCTGCATGTCCAACCGTGAATAACAGAGAATCACTGCCTGTGCAGGCAAACTTGTTACGTGCGGCTCAGACACCGCATTTTTCCCTCAATGGCATGCGCAAATGCAACGAGGAGCAGTGGTGCAAAGGCAAGCCACGGATCATCGCCTTTTGCTGAAGATAATAGAATTGCTAACCAAGCGGATATTTTATGATAATATAATCTAGTCCCGGCGATAATTTCAGTAATCGTTCAACATTTAATGGGATGGTGTGCCAATGCGAGACATGTTCATTGATCATCAATGATCAATTTGTCTTGCGCTACACTATCAAGACATCACGTCTTGCGAATCTCACATGTATGTGACCCATTTTCAGTTCTACTTTCAGGTGACATGCAGCATGAAACCTGAAGCGCGCCAGGCAAGGTTCATTCAGGAATAGTCATGCGAACAGACACAGGCCAAATCGTTCATCTGGCGGATTATCGCCCTACCGATTTCGTTCTCGAACGAGTTGACCTCACTTTCGAACTCGACCCGACCAATACCAAGGTCGAAGCGCGGCTGATTTTCCACCGGCGCGAAGGTGCCGAAAAGACAGCACCGCTGGTGCTTGACGGTGATGAGCTGACGCTTTCAGGCCTCCTGCTGGATCAGATCGATATTCCCGCGACGCAGTTTGATGCGACGCCGGACAGTCTGACGATCCGCGACCTGCCAGAAGCAGAACCATTCGAAATCTGCGTGACGAACTACATCAACCCGGAAACCAATACGCAGTTGATGGGCCTTTACCGCACGAATGGTGTGTACTGCACCCAGTGCGAAGCCGAGGGCTTCCGCCGCATTACCTATTTCCCCGATCGCCCGGATGTACTGGCGCCCTACACCATCACCATTATCGCCGCCAAGGAAGGCAACACCTTCCTGCTGTCGAACGGCAATTTCCTGGGTGGTGGCAATTATGATGAAGGCCGTCACTTTGCGGCATGGTTCGATCCGCATCCCAAACCCAGCTATTTGTTTGCGCTCGTTGCTGGCGATCTCGGCCTCATCGAAGATACATTCACCACCATGTCCGGTCGTGAAGTCGCGCTGAAGATCTATGTCGAGCACGGCAAGGAGCCGCGTGCGGCTTACGCCATGGATGCGCTGAAACGCTCCATGACGTGGGACGAAGAGCATTTCGGTCGTGAATACGATCTGGATATCTTCATGATCGTCGCCGTGTCTGATTTCAACATGGGCGCGATGGAGAACAAGGGTCTCAACGTCTTCAACGATAAATATGTTCTGGCAGACCCTGAAACCGCGACGGATACCGATTACGCCAATATCGAACGCATCATCGCGCATGAGTATTTCCACAACTGGACAGGCAACCGCATCACCTGCCGTGACTGGTTTCAGCTCTGCCTCAAGGAAGGCCTGACGGTTTATCGCGACCAGGAGTTCTCCTCCGACATGCGCTCGCGCGCCGTCAAGCGCATCGCCGATGTGCGTCACCTCAAGTCGGAACAGTTTCCAGAAGATGGCGGCCCGCTGGCACACCCGCCGCGCCCCGATAAATATCGGGAGATCAACAATTTCTACACGACGACCGTCTATGAGAAGGGTGCCGAGATTACCGGCATGATCGCCACCATTCTGGGTGCCGATGATTTCCGCAAGGGCATGGATCTTTACTTCGGACGCCACGATGGTGACGCCTCGACCGTCGAGGATTTCATCAAGTGTTTCGCCGATGCAAGCGGTCGCGATCTTGGTCAGTTCTTCCGGTGGTATGTTCAGGCTGGCACGCCGCTCGTCAGCGCTTCCACAGCCTATGACGCCGCCTCCTCAACCTTCACGCTTTCGCTGGAACAGACGGTGCCAGCAACGCCGGGGCAGACCAACAAGCAGACCCTGCATATTCCGCTCTCCACTGCGCTGATCCTCGACAACGGCCAGATTGCCGAACCTTCGAAGGTCGAAGGCGGGGAATATCGCGATGGCGTTCTGCATCTGACCGAACGCAGCCAGACATTTACGTTCTCAGGCATTTCTTCCCGGCCCGTGCTGTCCATCAACCGTGGCTTCTCCGCACCCATTAACCTGCATCTGGAACAATCCGCAGAAGACATGGTGCAGATCGCCCGTCACGATACGGATATGTTCTCCCGCTGGCAGGCACTGGCAACGCTGGCCATGCCTGATCTCATCAGGGCAAGCCACGCGATGCGCGATGGTGAAGCCGTGGCGTTCGACGCGGCCTTCATTGCGACACTGATTGAAATTGCAGCCGATGAGACGTTGGAGCCAGCATTTCGTGCGCAGGCGCTGACCCTTCCAAGCGAAGCTGATATCGCCCGCGAAATCGGCAGCAATAATGACCCGGAAGCCATCCACAAGGCCCGCAATGCGGCCATGACCGCCATCGCAGAAGCTGGCATGGAAACATTCACTGCAATCTTCACTGGCCTGGAAGACAAGGGCGCTTATTCCCCTGACGCCACAAGTGCCGGTCGCCGGTCGCTGCGCAACATCGCCATGAGCTATCTCTCCTTCGTTGAAGGCAGCCCTGCCCGCGCCTCTGCGGCATTCACGGCCGCAACGAACATGACCGATCTTGCCTATGCCCTCAGCGTTTTGACGCAGCGTTTCCCCGATGCGCCAGAAACAGCCGAGGCGCTGGCGACATTCGAAACCCGCTTTGCCGACAACGCGCTGGTTCTGGACAAGTGGCTGTCCATTCAGGCTGCCATTCCGGGCTGCGGTGCGCTTGATCGCATCAAGCAACTCACGGGCTCGAAGCACTTCACCAGCACCAATCCGAACCGCGTTCGCTCGCTGATCGGCACCTTTGCCTTCGGAAACCCGACTGGCTTCAACCGCGCAGACGGCGAAGCCTACCGTTTCCTTGCAGAGCAGATCGTCACCATCGACAAACGTAACCCGCAACTCGCGGCCCGCATCCTCACGTCCATGCGGTCGTGGCGCTCTCTGGAGCCTGTTCGGGCCGATCATGCCCGGGCTGCGCTGACGACCATCGAGCGGTCTACGGCACTATCAGCAGATGTTCGTGACATCGTTGAACGTGTGTTAAAGGCTTGACTTTACTGAGTTAGGCGACTTCGCAAAGAGTCGCCCAACCTGCCCCAAAAAAATACAGAGTCCGTTCAAGGGGTTAAATTTCTTTTAACCTTAAGCTCTGGACAAGCCGAATCAGCTTTGATTCACTGGTGTCAGATTCGAGCAATATGCTTCGAATATCACGAGGAATATCAAGGCGGATTAATGACGAATGTGCGGCGGGCGATTGCGGGCGATGAGCGCCCGTATGCCAAATTTGCTGACATAGCTGCATGGGGCGAAAGGCTATCCGGTTATTTAACTGCTTTTGCCACGGTGCCAAGAAGCAGTATCCAATTACCACAATTAGAATTGCTGCTGAAGCGGCTCATCCCGGTCCTGATACTGGCCTTTCTCATCGTCGTCGCGACATCGCGCATGCTGGGCATCGTCGCAGAATCCGGGCGCATGGAAGAGGCTGCGCGGCAGACGACAGCACTTTCGGCTCTCGCGGCCAGGGCCTCGCTCCACAATGCCGAACCCCTTTTTGCCACGCAGGATCGCACTGACGCAGAGGCTCGCCTCAGAACGGCTTTCCCTACGGGCAGTCTCGATGATGACACGCTGCTGCTGGTGGCTGGCAATAATGGCCGTATTTTCGGTGGCATCGGCAAGAGCGCGCCTCTTTACGTCGGCACATCACTGACGAGCCTTCTGCCGGAAATTGCCATCGTCCGCCGCTTTCCAGGCGCGCCCGGCACCATCGAAACCTATATTGAGGACACGCCTCACTACGCAACCATGCTGCCGCTCGGCGTCGATGGTGGGATGATTATCGCAGCGCGGTCCTTGCAGCCGATCCGGTCTTTCTGGCGCAGCGAAGTGGCCATGAATGTCACGCTGTTCACCGGCATTTCCGCAATACTGCTCGTCATTCTCTACGCCTATTATATGCAGGTGAAGCGGGCGCGGACCGCGGATGAAATCTTCGTGGAGTCCAACCTTCGTGTCGAAACCGCTTTGTCTCGCGGACGCTGCGGCCTGTGGGATTTCGACCTATCGAACCGTCGCATGTTCTGGTCGACATCGCTTTACGAGATCCTTGGATTGCCGCCCAAAACAGAGCCTCTGTCGTTCAGCGATGCTGCCCGCATGATGCACTCGGAAGACGGTAATCTCTATGAGCTTGCGCGCTCTGTGGGCTGCGGCGAACTTCGCCAGATCGATCAGATTTTCCGCATGCGCCACGCGCACGGCCATTATGTCTGGTTGCGTGCCCGCGCTCAGGTCATCCACACCTCCGCCGGCCCACGCGTCATCGGCATTGCCATGGACATCACCGAGCAGCACCGTCTGGCGCAGCGTTATGCCGAGGCCGACCAGCGTCTGGCAGACGCCATCGAAAGCACATCGGAAGCCTTTGTCCTCTGGGACAAGAACGACCGCCTCGTCATGTGCAACGCCCATTTCCAGCAGGCATATGGTCTGCCGGATAGCGTTCTCGTCGCTGGCACCGAGCGATCCGTCGTCAATGCTGCCGCTTGCCGCCCCGTCGTTGAGCGCCGCGTGGCTGACCCGGACCAATCAGGCCTGTCCCGCACCACGGAAGTTCAGCTGGCCGATGCACGCTGGCTACAGATCAACGAGCGCCGCACCCGTGATGGCGGTCTTGTTTCGGTCGGCACCAACATTACCCTTCTCAAACGCCACGAAGAACGCCTCCGGGATTCTGAGAAGCGGTTGATGGCAACGATTGGCGACCTTTCTGCCTCCCGCCACAAGCTGGAGCGCCAGAAGACCGAGCTTTCCGCAGCAAACGCGCTCTATCAGGCGGAAAAGGAACGTGCCGAAGCTGCCAACACCGCCAAATCCGAGTTCCTCGCCAATATGAGCCATGAGCTGCGCACGCCGCTCAACGCGATCCTCGGCTTCTCGGAAATCCTGCTGGCGGAAATGTTCGGCCCGGTCGGTTCCCCCAAGTACAGCGAATATGCCCGCGATATCCACGATAGTGGCAAGCATCTGCTCAACGTCATCAATGATATCCTCGACATGTCGAAGATCGAAGCTGGCCATATGCGGATCAACCGCGAGAAGGTCGATCTGGTGCCGCTGGTAGACGAAACGCTTCGCCTGACCGCCATTCAGGCCGCCCAGAAGAACATCTCCATCCGTCAGCGCGTCTGTAAGGACCTGCATATCTCGGGGGATCGCCGCGCCATGAAGCAGATCATGCTCAACCTGCTATCCAATGCGGTGAAATTCACAGGCAATGGCGGGCGCGTGGAAGTTCGCACACATGTCCATCAAAGCGGCCTCATGCTGACGATCGCCGATACCGGTATCGGCATTCCCTCGACAGCCATCAACAAAATAGGCCAGCCTTTTGAGCAGGTGCAAAGCCAGTATGCCAAGAGCCAGGGCGGCTCAGGTCTCGGCCTTGCCATTTCCCGCTCCCTGGTGCGGCTACATGGTGGATCGATGAAGATCCGCTCCTGCGTCGGCAAGGGCACTGTCGTCACCCTGTTCATTCCAAACAGTGAAGCCGTGTAAGCAGCCCGTCTCACCTGCATCAACCCAGAAGATGCAGGTGAGACGCGCTCAGTTCATGGAGTGCGCCGTAGCGTGATACGCGTCAACTCGGATAGAACACTCAACCGCAACGCGAAGCCCGGCCAAAGCGCCGTGCCATTGTTCACGTAAAGCTGCATCTCGCCCACTTGGTAAAATCCCGATACGAATCCTTTGTTGGCGCGCGCCACGAGCTGGTCGAGGCCAAGCACCATTCCGCCATGGGTGTGGCCCGAAAGCTGGACAGAGACGCCAGCCCGCGCATTGCGTTCGGCTTCCATCGGCTGGTGGTCCAGCAAGATGACAGGCGAAGACAGCGGTGCGCCATTCAGTGCCGCCGCTATATCTGGCGCGGGGAAACCAGATCGCGTTGAGGTCAGGTCGGTCACGCCAGCAATAACAACTCGCTCACCGTTCCGCTCGATAACGGCATGGCCGTTTGCCAGCGTCTTCATATTGAGGCCTTCGAAGTACCGCATCCATTCTTCGTAACCAAAAAAGTATTCGTGGTTACCAGGAATGGTCATCACGCCGTCCCGCGCCTTCAGCTTGGCAAGCGGCGCAATATCGGCCTCGCGGCTTTGTATGTTGCCATCAATCAGGTCGCCGGTGATGACGATGAGATCGGCGTTCAAGGCATTGGTTCTGACAACCACCTCCTCAACCCACTCCGCCGTAAACAGGCGGCTGATGTGAAGGTCGGTCAGCTGGATCATCTGATAGCCGTCAAAAGCAGGCGGTAGGCCTTTTATGGAAATCTCGATGTCCTTCAATGGCGGCACGCGAATGGCCTGCGCGACACCGAAAGACGCAAGCCCCAACGCCACAAGGCCCATCCCATATCTCAGCCCGGCCGGTGCTGTTGGAAGATGCCCTTTGAACGGCCAAAGCACCAATGAAACAAGATCCAGCGCGATCTGGAACACCGCCAGCAGCAGTAGCGCACCCATCAAGACGTTGAACGCAATGACCAGCATTCTCGGAAATTCAGGCGAGAAAACCGAACCGGACGAAAGGCGGTTGAAGAAATGATATTGGGACGCGACCAGCAAAAGCACCGCCAGCGCGATCTTCACGGACCATATCCACGGCAGCGGTGCGATGAACCGCGTCGCGACCAGCAGCCACGGAAGTCCGAAAATCAGATGAAACATAGGGGAGCCTTTGTTAAACACTTTATTACGGCCCAAGCCGCCGATCGGATCAATGGTCAGACGTGGCCAACGCTATGCCAGTCACTCTGTTCCCGTGACGTTGTAACAGACGAAAGCAATCTTGTTACCATCCGGATCGCGCACATAGGCTGCGTAAAACCCCTCTCCATATTGGGGACGCAGACCCGGCGCGCCTTCGTCCGTTCCGCCGTTTGCGATGGCAAAGGCGTAGAGATCGTCGATGATCGCCTTTTCCTTGATCAGAAACGCCGTCATGACGCCGTTGCCGATGCTAGCCGCACCGCCATCAAACGGATAGCCGGTCGCAAAACGGGGTACGCTGACATCCGCCTTGTCACCCCAGCATGATACCTGTTCGTCCTTGAAACACTGCGTCAGCCCCATCCTCGCAAAAATGGGATCGTAAAAACGCACAGCTCGTTCGAGATCCGTCGTACCAACCATGGTATAGCCAATCATCCACCAATCTCCCTTTTCAGGTCAGACATCATCCGTGACCTAGCTCTTGGCTGTCACAACCGTTGAAAACGCTTTCCGAACAGTTTTCGACAACCGTTTCACTTCGCCCTCCAGCGTTCCAATATCGGGGCAATCGCCCGCCCGGCAGACGAGATCGTTCAGCCCGGCAGGTGCCTGTTTTGGCTCGAAATCGCTGTCAATGCACAGGCGAATGATCTGCGAAAGCTCCGTGAACAGGTGCAGCGCGGCCATGCAGTCGTCATAGGATTGCGCATCCATGGACCCAGCCGCCACACGCTTCCAGACATCAACGGTGCTTTCACCGGCAATGTGTGGGGGCAGATTTTTGGCAGAGGCGACCAGCGTCAGAAATTGCGCAACGAATTCCAGATCGATCAGACCGCCGGGAATAAGCTTGAAATCCCAGCTATTGGCGGGTGGTTTTTCCTCGGCAATCAGCTTGCGCATATCCTGCACATCCGCTGCGATCTTAGCCACATCCCGCGTCTGGGAGAGGATGGAGGCAATGATATCCTGCGCCTGCGCTGACAAGGCCGCGTCACCGCAGATCAACCGGGCGCGTGAGAGCGCCAGATGCTCCCATGTCCAGGCTTCCTCGCGCTGGTATTTCTCGAAGGTTGCAATGCGTGTGGCAACCGGCCCCTTGTTGCCAGAAGGGCGCAACCGCATATCGACCTCGTAAAGCACGCCTTCTGCCGTGGGGGCCGATAGAGCCGAGATCACGCGTTGCGTCACGCGGGTGTAATAGCGGACGGCATCCAGCGGCTTTGCCCCATCGGATTCGGCAACCCCATCGTCGAAATCATAAAGCAGAATCAAGTCCACATCGGAACCTGCCGTCAGCTCGAACGAGCCAAGCTTGCCCATGCCGACAACAGCAACCCGACCGCCGGGATAGGCGCCGTGCGCCGTTTCCATCTCGGCCATCACAGCCTTGACCGCAGCCTCGATGACGAGATCGGCAAGGTGGGTGAAGGCGCGTCCCGCCGCGTCACCTTTAATAGCACCCGTCAGCAACCGCACGCCAATCAGGAACCTCTGTTCGGCGGCAAAAATGCGCAGCCGGTCGAGAATGTCCTCATAATGGCGCGCAGGTGCCAGAAAGCCCTGCATGCGCTGGCCGAGATAATCACGGGTCGGTATCTCGGTCATCAGGGCGGGGTCCAGCATGCCGTCAAACACATGCGGGCGCGCTGCAATGATTTCAGCCAGACGCGGCGCAGATGACATGATGGTCACCAGCAGCGCCAGAAGGGCTGGGTTGTTGCCGAGAAGGGAGAACAGCTGAATGCCCGCAGGCAGGCCAGAGAGAAAATTGTCAAACCGCAACAAGGCCTCATCGGCGCGTTTACTCTCGCCAAAGGCCTTGAGCAATTCAGGCGTCAGCTCCGTCAGCCGCTCGCGTGCCTCAACCGATTGCGTTGCCCGGTAACGGCCATTGTGCCAGGTGCGGATTACCCGCGACATGTCCTCCGGGCGCTCGAAGCCGAGCCTTGCCAGAGTTTTCAGCGTATCGGGGTCATCCCGCTGGCCGGTGAAAACCAGATTTCCGCTTTCGCCTGAAAGCTTTGTTTCCTGCTCGAACAGGGCTGAATATTTGCGCTCCACCACCCGCAGCACGCCTTCCAGCTTTTCGGAAAAGGCCTTCGTGTCGGCAAAGCCCAGCATGAAGGCGATGCGTTTCAGCTCCGCTTCGCTATCGGGCAGAATATGCGTCTGCTCATCGCGCACCATCTGAATGCGGTGCTCGACTTCGCGCAGAAACCAATAGGCGTCTATCAGGCTATCGCGCGTCTTGGCGTCGATCCACTTCGCCTCAGTCAGCGCCGAAAGAGCCGCCTCGGTCGAGCGAACCCGAAGCGGCGCCATGCGCCCGCCTGCAATCAGTTGCTGCGTCTGCGCGAAGAACTCGATCTCGCGAATGCCGCCGCGACCAAGCTTGACATTGTGCCCCTTCACCGCAATTGCGCCATGGCCCTTATGGGCGTGGATCTGCCGCTTGATGGAGTGGATATCGGCAATCGCCGCATAGTCCAGATACTTGCGAAACACGAAAGGCGTCATTTCCCGCAGGAAATTCACACCGGCCTTGATGTCACCTGCCACAGGACGCGCCTTGATATAGGCTGCCCGCTCCCAGTTCTGCCCCCTGCCCTCATAATAGGTCAATGCCGCCTCAACCGGTATGGCGAGCGGTGTGGAGCCGGGGTCGGGCCGCAGCCGCAGGTCGGTTCTAAACACATAACCATCCGCCGTGCGCTCCTGCATGATGCGGATCAGCCGCCGCATCATCCGCCCAAAAGTCTCCAGCGCATCCAGAGGATCAGGAACGATACCCGCCGTCGGTTCGAAAAACACCACGGCATCTATATCGGAGGAATAGTTCAGCTCCTGAGCACCCAGCTTGCCCATGCCAAGCACAATCAGGCCAGAGCCTTCGCTCGGCGCATCCGTGTTGGAAAGCGTCAGCTTGCCGCTTGTGTGGTTGCTCAGCAGAAGGTGGTCGATGGCTGCGGCAATGCTCGCATCGGCCAGATCGCTCAGCCAGCGGGTGGTGTCTCGGGCCACGAATATACGGGCAAGATCGGCAAGCGCAGCAATGAAGGAGAGTCGCCGCTTGGCAATCCGCAACCGCGTCATCACCTCGGCTTCGGTCGGTATGCGCCCGTCAGCATCCGGCCGCCAGCTGTTGCGCGCATCGTCAACCAGTCGGGAAAGCGTGGGCTCCAGCGGCGCTGATACAGCAACGCTCAACACGCCCTCATCAGCCAGCACCAGATCGCGCAAATAGGGAGAAAGCGTCAACGCATAAGCGACGAAGTCCTTCAGCGGCCTGTCGCTTGCCAAAAGTTCTGCAACATCAGGCTCGTTCTTGGCAACGTCCTTCAAGGTCGAAAGAACGGATTTCAGCTCTGTCTGGGTGTAGGGGCGGATAACCCCCGGCTGCACGTCTTCCAGCCGTTTTCCAACGGTTGCCGCTTGTTGCACTGTCTCTCTCCCTTCAACTGTGAATGCCCAATTCGCAGAATCGGCTTCATCGTTTTGGAGTTGAGCTTACGGCTTGGAAACGGGAAAAACCATCGAAACAGTCAGGCCGGGTGCTTGCGCATCATCGGGGTCCGTGTCGGAAAGCCGAAGCGATCCGCCATGCAACTCCATCACCGCTTCAACCAGAGAAAGGCCGAGCCCCGTGCCGGGTTTCGAACGGCTTTCATCCAGCCGCACGAACCGCTTGATGACCTCGTCACGCTTTGGCGCTGGCACGCCGGGACCATTATCGGCAACGGACAGTACAATTCCATCCTCCTCTCGCGCTAGTCGCACCAGAAGGCCCTTCTTGCCCTCGTGACCACAAGCATATTTGATGGCGTTGTCGATGAGGTTTGTCAGCGCCTGACCGATCAGCTCGCGGTTGCCCTGCACAATCAACCCCGGCGCAATATCCGCCGTCAGCGTCAGCCCTTCCTCGTCAGCAACCGGCTCGTAGAGCTCGGCACTGTCTTCGGCAATTGCGGACACATCCACATCGCTCATCTCGGCGGCAATGGAGCCTGCCTCTACGCGCGAGATCATCAGCAGGGCATTGAAGGTGCGGATCAACTGATCCGATTCGGCGATGATGCCTTCCAGCGCTGCACGGCGCTTATTGTCGTCGCGGTCCTCCAACGCCTCGGTGGCCTTGTTGCGCAGGCGCGTCAGCGGGGTCTTCAAGTCATGGGCGATGTTGTCGGAAACCTGTCGCAGACCCTCGTTCAGCTTTTCGATACGCCCCAGCATGGCGTTCAGCGAACCCGACAGGCGATCGAATTCGTCACCGGACCGTCCCTGCGGCAGGCGCTGCGAAAGGTCTCCCGCCATGATTTTCTTGGTTGCGGCAGACATGCGGTCGATGCGCTTCAGGGCATTGCGGCCAATGGCAAACCAGATGAGAACGGCACCACCGCCCATAATGGCCAGCGCCACCATCAGCGCGTTGCGCACCAGCAACCGAAACTTCCTCGGCTCACCCAGATCGCGCCCGACCAGAATGCGCAGGCCATTATCAAGCTTGAAAATATGGGCCGTCGCCAGATGCTTCACGCTGTCGCCGCTTTCGGAATAGCGCTCATAGCCAAAGGGCAGTTCGGTCCAGCCGTCATTGTCCAGAACACCCGGCTGCACGGAAGCCACGTTGCCCGCCAAGATTTCACCATTCGGCCCGGCAATCACGTAAAGGCTCGCACCCGGCTGGCGGGCACGGCGTTCCATCATGCGCAACAGCGAGTTGATGCCGCCGCGATTATAGATGCGCTGAACGTCGTTCACCTCCTGCTGCACGGCATCGCGGGTCTGCCGGTTCAGCAAACCTTCCGATAGGGCCGTCACATAGAAAACGAGAAAGGCGGCGCAGAGCGCAAAGAGCAGAATGTAAAGCGCCGATAGGCGCACGGCTGTAGAGCCGAACAGAAGACGAAGACGTGCCATGAGGCGAATTTACCCCTCGTCCTTCATCATATAGCCCGCGCCGCGAATGGTCTTGAGAAGCGGCTTGTCGAAATCTTTCTCGATCTTGGAACGCAGGCGCGAGACGTGAACGTCGATGACATTCGTCTGCGGATCGAAATGATAGTCCCAGACATTTTCCAGAAGCATGGTGCGGGTCACGACCTGACCGGCATTCTTCATCAAATATTCGAGCAGACGAAATTCGCGTGGTTGCAGCAGGATTTCCTTCCCCGCACGGCGCACATCATGGGACAGCCGGTCCAGCTCCAGATCACCAACACGGTAGACCATATCCTGCTCGGGCTTGCCCTTGCGCCGACCCAGCACCTCAATGCGGGCCAAAAGCTCGCTGAAGGCATAGGGCTTTGGCAGATAATCATCGCCACCGGCGCGAAGGCCCGTCACACGGTCATCAACCTGACCCAGCGCAGACAGGATCAGAACCGGCGTCTCGATACCGCGACGGCGCAGCTCGCTGATGACGGATAGTCCGTCGCGTCGCGGCAGCATGCGGTCGATGACCATCACGTCATAGGTATTTTCAACGCCCATGAACAAGCCGGCCTCGCCATCACTGGCGTGATCGGCAACAATGCCCGCTTCACGGAATGCCTTGGTCATATAGGCCGCAGCTTCTAGATCGTCTTCAATAACAAGAATCTTCATGTGCGGGACAATAGCGTTCTCCGCCTTCACCACACAACTGGAAACGGATGCGGGAGACAATTCCTGAGCCTTGTTTTCCATGGGGTTTCTCCGAAGATTTCGCGGCGAGACAATCGCCAAAGCGGAGCGGGAGAGACAATCGCCTCTCCCGCCCATTTTCACGCATCAACCCTGGTCGATATCCAGCGCAATGAAGCGGCTGCCATTCTCGGTCTGGATCTGGAACAGGGCCTTGGAACGACCGTCCTTCTTGGCCTGCGACAGAATCTTCTCCACATCGGCAGCAGACGCCACCTGCTGGTTGTTGACGGAGGTGATCTTTTCACCTTCCTTCAAGCCACGGGCCGCCGCGTCGGAGTCGGGATCGACATCCGTGATCGCAAGGCCAGCGCCATCTTCAGAGGGTGCAACCGTCAGGCCAAGGCTGGACAGTGCCTTTTCCGTCGAAGACTGGCTGCCGCCATCATTGTCCTGAGCTGGAGAAGCCTTCGATGCATCGTCGCTTGCAAGGTCACCCAGCGTTACGGTGATGGGCTGAGACTTGCCAGCACGCCACACGGAAAGCTCAACCTTGCTGTTGGGCGCAAGGGCACCGATACGACGCGAGAGGTCGCGGGCGTCCTTGATGGTATCGCCATTCAGCGCGGTGATGATGTCACCCTGCTTGATGCCCGCCTTGTCACCCGGTGAACCTACCTGCGGAGCAACAACAAGTGCGCCGCTTGCCTCGGAAAGTCCAAGCGATTCGGCTATGTCCTTGCTAACGGGCTGGATCTGCACGCCAAGCCAGCCACGCTCAACCTTGCCGTCCTTCATCAGATCCTGGATCACGTCCTTGGCGACAGACGCAGGAATGGCGAACGCAATGCCCACATTGCCGCCAGATGGCGAGAAGATGGCTGTGTTGATGCCAATGACTTCGCCGTTGAGGTTAAACGCCGGACCACCGGAGTTACCACGGTTCACGGCAGCATCAATCTGCAGGTAATCATCATAGGGGCCAGAGCCGATATCGCGGCCACGGGCCGAGATGATGCCTGATGTGACCGTGCCGCCAAGACCGAATGGGTTGCCGACAGCCACCACCCAGTCACCGACGCGGATCTTGCTGTCATCGGCAAACTGAACATAGGTAAACTTGCGGTTCACATCCACTTTCAGCACGGCGAGATCGGTGCGGCTGTCACGACCCACCAGCTTGGCGTCCAGCTCGGTTCCATCATTCATCACGACAGTGAAGGCTGAGCCATCATCGACAACGTGGTTGTTGGTAACGATATAGCCGTCTTCAGAGATGAAGAAGCCGGAGCCCTGTGCGGTTGGGCGAAGCGGGCCTTTACCGTCGCGGTGGGCCTTCGGACCACGCTCGGCGCGCTTGTCGCCTTCACCGGAACCCGGTCCGCCGAACTCCTTGAAGAAGCGCTTCAGCGGATGGTCATCCGGCAGTTGGTCGAGACCACGACCGCCGAAGTTGAACGAGTAACCATTGCCTTCGTCGGATGCAGGCTGCACATTGGATTGCACGCGCACCGAGACAACAGCGGGAGAGACAGCGTCAACAACGTTGGCAAAGCTCGGCACCTGCGGCGCTGTGACCTCAACGGGAGCTGCGAAAGAATGAGCAATTGGCCCTGCTACGCCTGTCGTCAACATCAGAGCAGCCAGACCACCAACGGCGGAAGACTTGAGAATGGTCTTCAGCGAGGGACGTCCGTTTTGCGAATTAGACATGGATCTTACCTTCTTTCTTCATTCAGACTGGAGCCCCGTTTTGGCCGGGGTTAAGCGGTGGATGACAAAAGATATAGGTGCCCGCACCTTACTGCGAAGTGTCTGGCATGTGAAAAATCGGTAATGTTGAGCGATACTATGAAAGGGCTGGTCGAGCAGCCTCGCCCTAAGCACTCATTTTCAGCAGAGCGCCCTTATTTTTCAAGAAGATCGCGAATGCGCGCCTCTTCGTCCACTGTCAGCTTCTGCCCCTCGGAAACCGCCACCCGACGCCGCGCAAAAACAAAAACAGCGGTCGCCCCGATAAGGATCAGAGCAATCGGCGCACCCCATAGGGCAATCGTGCGGGCGCTCACACGCGGTTTGAGCAGCACGAATTCGCCGTAACGGGAAACGACATAGTCCATGACAGCCTCGTCACTGTCGCCCTGCGTCAGGCGCTCGCGCACCAGCACGCGCAAATCCCGCGCCAACTCCGCATTGCTGTCATCGATCGATTGGTTCTGGCACACCATGCAGCGCAGCTGCACCGTCAGCGCCCGCGCCCGCGCTTCCAGCGCCTTGTCGGCAAGAACTTCGTCAGGGTTGAAGGCAAATGCGGGCAGTGCCGTGATGAAAAGGGCAAGGAAAAGTGCGGCGTTTCGCATCTGGCGTTGAAGGACACTCATTCCGCCGCCCCAAGCACGGCATCCTTGGCCGCTCTCGCCTTGCGCTTGGGTGCACCCACACGCAAACGCCGGTCCGATAGCGAAACCATTCCGCCAATCATCATGAAGATCGTGCCGCCCCAGATGCACAGAATGAAGGGCTTCCACCAGATGCGGACGACGATCCCGCCGTCAGACATCGGGTCGCCCAGCGAGACGTAGAGCTGCGAAAGCCCGAAGGTCATGATGCCGGCTTCGGTCGTCGGCATGCGCCGCGCCGTGTAAAGCCGCTTGGATGACCAGACATCGGCCACCTCTGCGCCAGCCTTGCGCGCGGTGAAATGCCCCCGATCCTCGGTAAAATTCGGGCCGACATGGTGGCGGATGCCATCGAAGGTGAGGCTGTAGCCGCCCGCATCCACCGTCATGCCCTGCTTCATTTCAACAACGGTTTCCGTCTCGAATGTTGTCACGATGACGATGCCGAGCACCGTCACGCCAAGGCCCATATGGGCAAGCGTCGTGCCGAAGGTGGAGCGTGGCAGGCCTTTCAGTCTGCGCATCGCAATCCCGAAAGCAAGCTTTCCGAAGTTCGCGCGATACCAGAGATCGGCGAGCGCCCCGAAGATCAGCCAGAACCCGGCCATCAGGCCCAGTGCCGCCAGCACAGGCCCGCCATGCTCGATGTACCACAGCGTCAGGCCTGCAAGGGCCGCAAGGCCCGCCGCCACATAAAGCCGCTGGAATGCGCCGAGCAGATCGCCGCGCTTCCAGGCCAGCATCGGGCCGAATGGCGTCACGATCAGGATGGGGATCATCAACAGCCCGAAGGTCAGGTTGAAAAATGGCGCGCCCACGGAAATCTTCTCACCCGTCAGCGTTTCCAGAACCAGCGGGTACAGCGTGCCGATCAGCACGGTTGCGGTGGAAACAGTGAGGATCAGGTTGTTCAGCACCAGCGCGCCTTCACGCGAAACCGGCGCAAACAGCCCGCCCGCCTTCAGCATCGGCGCGCGCCAGGCAAACAGCGAAAAAGCGCCGCCAATGAAAATCATCAAAATGCACAGAATGAAGATGCCACGGCTCGGATCTGTCGCAAACGCATGGACGGATGTCAGCACGCCGGAGCGGACGAGGAAGGTGCCGAGCAGCGACAGCGAGAACGTCATGATCGCCAGAAGCACGGTCCAGATTTTCAGCGCCTCGCGCTTTTCCATCACCAGCGCAGAATGCAGCAGGGCCGTTCCGGCCAGCCATGGCATGAAGGATGCGTTCTCAACCGGGTCCCAGAACCACCAGCCGCCCCAGCCCAGCTCGTAATAGGCCCAGTAGGACCCCATCGAAATGCCTGCGGTCAGAAAGGTCCAGGCCGCCAGCGTCCAGGGCCGCACCCAGCGCGCCCATGCGGCATCGATGCGCCCCTCTATAAGGGCTGCAACAGCAAAGGAAAAACACACGGAAAATCCGACATAGCCGAGATAAAGCAGCGGCGGATGGATGGCGAGACCAAAGTCCTGCAGCACAGGGTTCAAATCCTGCCCTTCGGCTGGCACTGGCGAAAGGCGCGCAAAGGGGTTTGAGGTGAGCAGAATGAACAGCAGAAACGCCGTCGTCACCCAGGCCTGCACGGCCAGCACATTGGCGCGCAGCGTATCCGGCAGATTGCGCCCATAAACGGCCACCATCGCACTGAACAGCACAAGGATCAGCAGCCAGAGCAGCATCGATCCCTCATGGTTGCCCCACACGCCCGTCAGCTTGTAAAGAACAGGCATCAGCGAGTGAGAGTTCTCATAGACGTTCTTCAGCGAGAAATCGGACACGGCATAAGCATGCGTCAGCGCGGCGAAGGAGAGCCCGACCAGAAGAAACAGGAGAACCGAACCGATAGGCGCGATGTCCATCAGCGCCTTGTCATTGCGGCGTGCGCCAATGGCTGGCAGGGTGGACACGACAAGCGCGACAACGAGCGCCAGAACCAGAGCATAATGGCCGATTTCAGTGATCATTTCACGGCTCCTGTCTCCAGTGGTCCAGTCTTACCCACGCCGTCAGGTGTCTGCTGCCACAGGCCCTTGTCTTTCAAACGGTCGGCAACTTCCTTCGGCATGTAATTTTCATCATGCTTGGCCAGCACGCTGTCGGCAACGAAAGCATGGGTCGCCGCATCGAAAGTACCCTCGGTCACCACGCCCTGCCCCTCGCGAAACAGGTCCGGCAAAATACCGGTATAGCTCACCGGCACGGTCGCCCCGCCATCCGTCACCGCAAAGCTCACGGTGCGTCCCTCGCCGCGCTTGACCGAACCTTCGGCCACCAGCCCGCCGAGGCGAATGCGGGTGCCGGGGGCAACGCTGGTCTTTTCCAGATCGCCGGGCATGTAGAAATAGGCAATGGATTGGCCAAAGGCAAACATCACCAGAAAGGCCGCGATCATGATGAAGCTGACACCGCCGCCAATAATCGCCAATCTCTTCTGCTTGCGGGTCATTGTGCCACTCCCTGCGCATTCACGCCAAGCTGCTGCGCCAGCGCCAGCAATTGTTTGCCCTGCTCCCCGGCAGGCGGAAAGGCTTTCAAACCATCGGCCAACGCTTGCCGTGCCTTCTCATCGTTCTTCAGCATCGCGTAAGATCGCACTAACCGCATCCAACCCTCGAAATTATCGGGGTTTTCTCTCAGCCGCGCATCAAGGCTTTCCACCATGCCAGTCACCATCGCCTGCCGATCTTGCGGCGACATATTGGTAGCGGCTGCAATATCCTGCTCGCTCGGCCCACCTAGGGCCTGCGGTTTGGGCGCTTGCGGATTTGGCGCTTTAACAACGGCCCCGCCGGTATTCTGCAAATGCGCCTGAACCAGCGGTATCCACGGCGCGCCCTCGGGTGAATCCTTCAGCAATCCGGCAAAGGCACCGCGCGCCTCCACGGTCTTGCCCGCCTGCTCCAGCGAAAGCGCCAGATAGAAACGAGCGCGGGGATTACCGGGGCTTGCCTTTTCGGCCTTCTCCAGTGCTGCGCGCGCATCCTCAATGACAATGCCCTGATTGGCGGCAATCAGCGTTTCGGCAAGGCCGGTCAGGCGCTGCGGGTTTTCACCCAGAAGGCGGATCGCATTGCGATAGGCCATTTCGGCATCACCGAGCCGCATCGTCTTAAAATAGATCGGAGCCAGCACGTCCCAGCCCGCGCCATCATCGGGCTTCTGCGCCAGATGCCGCTCGGCCTTGGCAATCATCAGCTCCATGTCGTTGCCGGGCTTTTCCAGCCGCGCCTCCAGCGGCATGTCGGGCGCATTGGGGCTGCCCATGAACAAGTAAAGACAGAGGCCCGTCAAAGGCAGAAGCAGTGTCACGATACGGGCCAGCACATCGTGGCGGCGTGGCGCGCTTGTGGATTTTTCGCCCTTCTGCCCGGATGCCGCCGCTAAAAGACGCCGCCCGATTTCGGCGCGGGCATATTCCGCCTCGGTCTCGCCAATCAGCCCGCTTTCGCGCTCGCGCTGCAATTCGGCCAGCTGGTCGCGATACACCGCAACCTCGCCCTCACGGGCCGTGTCGGCTGTGCCATAGCTGCGCATCAGCGGGTAGGTCAGAACGAGGGCGACAGCCGCCGTCAACAGGGCGATAATAATCCAGAACATGCCGTTTCAATTACTCGAATGCGCACCGCTTTGGAATGAGTCGCGGCGGAATGACGTGAATTTGAGGATATATACCGCAGGTGGTAACAGCAATGCACCACCCCCGGCAAGAAACCTCACAGTTCAGCTTTTGAACGACAAATCCTGCGCCTGCCTTGACATGTGTCAAATCGAGGTCAGGTCAGCGGCGTCCATGTGCCATTGCTGTTGCGACAGGCAGCACCGCGCACTTTCGCCTGCTTGCCATCAACGGTCAGGCTATGGGCATATTGGCGGCAATTCTGGTTGCCCACCTGGTAGGGCGCATTGGCAACCACTTCGCCCCGCGTATCACCGCTGCCCCATACCACGGCCTGTCCACCGGGTGATGTTTCCAGCGCCTGATATTCGGCTTCCATAGCCCTGTTGAAATCGCCACGGCTCATCTGCAGGCCGCTTCTGCCGGCAATCCCGCCCTGAAGCGCGGAAATGTAGGGCGTTGCAGAGGCACCGCCGCGACCCAGCAATCCGCCACCGGCGTTGCGGGTATTGGATGTCGTGCAGGAACTGAGAACTGAAATGCAGAGCAGCGAGACAACCGCAGGGCGCATAAGGCTGGAGTTCATACCGGCAAATCCGGCTTTGCCTATCACGTCAACCAAGAATACACTCCTTCTCAACGCGCCATCCTGGCGCGGTCATTCCTCACGCAATGTCATGCCAGTTTTTTTCCGTCATGCAAGCTCTTTCGAAAGTCCCGGCAGAAGCAATTCGGCTTTCAACCCACCAAGCGGGCTGCGCTGCATGGCAAAGGTACCGTGGTATTCTGAAACCACTTCGCTGACGATGGAAAGACCAAGACCCGTGCCCGGTCGGCTTTCATCGAGCCGCCTGCCCCGCTTCATCGCTTCGGTAATCTGTTCCGGCTCCAGTCCCGGCCCGTCATCCTCCACCAGAAGCGTCACCCATGACCTGCGCGTCACATCCGGGTCGGAAGACGAATGCGTTCCTGGCGTCACCGTCACCACAACTCTTGACTGTGCAAAGCGCGCCGCATTTTCCAGCAGATTGCCAACGGCCTCTTCCAGATCCTGCTGCTCCATGGCCAGCACCATGCCCGGCTGCTCCATGTTCAGCTCGAAGCTCTTTTCCGGGTTCAACCGGCGCATCACCCGCACCAGCCGCTCAAGCGCCGGTTCTGCCTCGGCACGCGCCAGAATGGAGCCACGCTGCGCGGCAATGCGGGCACGGGAAAGGTAGGATTGAACCTGCGCCTGCATGGCATCCACCTGTCCGCGCACCAGATCACCATGGTGGGTGTCCATCGTGCGCGCCTCGTTCAACAGCACCGCAATCGGTGTTTTCAGCGAGTGCGCCAGATTGCCCACCTGCATGCGCGCCCGCTCCACAAGACGTCGGTTGCTCTCAATCAGCGCATTGATCTCAGTCGCCAAGGGTTGGATTTCACGGGGAAATTCACCCTCCAACCGCTCTGCATCCCCGCCGCGTATCTTGCCAAGCGCCACACGCGCATGGTCCAGCGGCCGCAAGCTGTAGAGAATGGCAAGGCCGTTCACCACAAGGCTTCCAACCCCGAAAACGGCCAGTGCCAGATAGAGACTATTGGAAAAATCGCGGACATCGTCTTCCACGACATTCAGATTTCCGGTCACGCGAAACCGCGCCGCCCGGCCCTCGCCGTCCAGCACCACTTCGGTCTCGGCCACCTGCACCCGGTTTCCAGCACCATCCGTCACAACGTAATAACGCTCATAGCGATTGTCGAAAGGCACATCCAGAATGCCGGGAACCGGCAGCGTCGAAACGCCGAGCGACGACGAAACAAGTGGTGCGGTCTGGAAATTGCCCAGCGGCTCCACCACCCAGTACCATCCGGTATCGGGCTGAGAAAAGCGCAGGTCGCCCAGCTGCGGGCTTCCGGCAAGCGTGTTTTCGTTGGAAACGGTAATGGAGTTGATGACGTTGTAAAGCTGCGCACGCAGCAGATCGGTGAAGCTGCGCTCCACACCTTGCCGGTAGAGAGTGGAAATCACCACCGCGATCACCACCAGTGCCAAGACAGACCATGCCGAGGCCAGCAGCAGAACGCGGGCGGTGAGTGAATTACTTCGCATCTGCGGGCGCTTGCATCCGGTAGCCAAGCCCCCGGATCGTCTCGATCAGATCCACGCCCAGCTTCTTGCGCAAGCGTCCAACAAATACCTCGATCGTGTTGGAATCGCGGTCGAAATCCTGGTCATACATATGCTCGACCAGCTCGGTGCGCGACACCACCTCGCCCATGTGGTGCATGAGGTAGGAAAGAAGGCGGAATTCGTGAGACGTCAGCTTCAGCGTCACGCCGTTGACCGTCGCCTTGGAAGATTTGGTGTCGAGCCGCACCGGTCCGCAGACAATTTCGGATGACGCATGGCCCGCCGCACGGCGGATCAGCGCGCGCACACGCGCCAACACTTCTTCCACATGGAAAGGCTTGGTCACATAATCATCGGCACCGGCGTCGATACCCGCCACCTTGTCGCTCCAGCGGTCGCGGGCGGTGAGGATGAGAACCGGCATGGACTTTCCACCAGCGCGCCATTTCTCGACAACGGTAATGCCGTCCATCTGCGGCAGGCCGATATCCAGAACGATGGCATCATAGGGTTCGGTTTCGCCCAGATAATGGCCTTCTTCGCCATCATAGGCCTGGTCGACGACATAGCCCGCTTCTTTCAGCGCGTCGGTCAGCTGCCGATTGAGATTGGTATCGTCCTCGACCACAAGAATGCGCATCGTCAGTCCCTCTTCATTCCATCCGTCGATTCTGCAGTACGACGGTCATTCCGGCTCAGGTCTATACCAGTTTTTGGGGAATTGCGACGCTCTACATCGGAACGCGCATGGTCACCTTGCGCGGGCGCTCGCCATTGCCCTGCACCAACACGGTCACGACGCAATTCTCGCCATCATTGGAAGGGTAGACCGAAAGAAGCTGCCCGCCCGTTTCACGCACCACGCGGGATACGGCACGGGTGCAATCGCTGGCCACCTGTTGAACCTGGCCCTGCAAGGGTGCATCCTGCACACCCACCTGCGGCGCAGGAAGGCCAAAAAGCCCGGCTGCTAGCGTCGCGATGATGATAGGTGATGCCATTGCAAATAACTTCCACAGACAAATCGGATGCACGCCGAAGCGAACTCATGGTCAAATATGTAGCGCAAACCTTCTGAATGGCAAATGAATGTGGGCCACCATGTTGCGTTGCACGGCAGCGCGCGTGTCACTACGCTGCCGTGCAACAACGCATCGCACTATTTGATTGCACTCGTCGCAGAGAGGCGTCCGTACAGGGCAATCAGCCCGCCCACGCCGCCCGCAACCGTGACAAGCCCTTCCGCAAGCTCGTCCTCAAAGCCGCCGGGCAGGTTCAATCCCACCACATGCAACAGCGGTGCCAGCACCGCAATCAACGCACCCCAGATGGTTTTTGATTGATACCAGGCTTTCATATCGTCCATTTTTGGTCCTTTCGGTTGACGTTATTGTGAAGTTTAAAGGCGGAGCGTGCGGCTTGCCGCAATGCCCAGCGGCACGGCCCGCCCCAGCTGGCGCACCCGCACAGAAAGCGCGCTTTGTGCCGCGCCAAAATCAGCCAGCTCATCGCTTGCCGCATAAAGGCAGGCGGCTTCGCCCACCTCCATCACGCGCCGAACCGTGTTGCCGGAGAGCACCTCGACCCGGTATCTCTCGGAAACCTCGTCCAGCGGAATATCAGCCGCATCCCAGCCATCGGCCTCCACACGGCCCCGGCGCACCCATGTCAGCCGCACACCGGCTGGCGTGCGAAGGCCACGCAGATGCACCGGCGCGAGCGGCGTTTCCACCCGCATTCCACCCGCAAAGGAAAATGGCCCGACGCGTGAAACCTGCGCGCCCGACGCCTCGACGATCCAGTTCAGTTGCAGTCCTCGCTCTTCGGCCCGAAGACCCATCGCCACCACGCCAGCATCCAGCACCACCACTTCGGCACCTGCAGCAGCGCCCGCCGCCATCGCATCCTCGGTTCCGGCAAGCCCCCGCAGCAGCCGCGTCAGCCGCCATTGGCCTGACGATGTCTCCTGCGCCAACGCAAAAGCAGCAACCTCCCAGGCACCATTTCCGCTGCGGATAGCGATGCGGTTTGCGCCGTTCAGCACGGCCAGATCGGACGCCGATGACAGATCGCCATAGGGCAGCGTGAGGTCGATAGCGCCAGCCCCGTTGAACCGTCCCGCAAGGCCCGGCGGCAAGCCACTGCCAAGCGCACCGATCTTCGCAGGCTGGTCCAGCAGCACCCGCGCCACATAACCCTCAGTCCCGGCAGAAACGGAAAGCGCCATGCGCCGCCATGGCCGCGCGAAGGCTGCCACCCGCGCAAAGCTCTGCGCCTCCCCCATCTCAAATCGCGGCAGGTCCATCAGCACGATGTCGGGGTCAAACCCGCTGGATGCCCCGCTCGCGCTCGCGCGTGGCGCTTCTCCCTCAAGCGAAACGGTCAGCGCCGCCGGCGCAAACTCCCGAGCGTCAATGCGTCTGAGGTCGCCATCCTCGATACGGCTCACGATGAACCGCCCGGCGGGGCCATCCACCAGTTCCACACAATCGCCGGGGTCCAGCGCAATGTCGCTGGGCGAAATCGAAAAGCTCACCGTGCGGCGTGCCAGTCGGTTGTCGCGCAACAGCGCTTCCACCATGTTCTGCGTGGTTTCCTGCGCCAGCACCGCGCCCAGATCATAGCGTAGCACCCGGTTTCCGGCATTGTCGATGCGGCGGGAACGAACGCTGGCCTGCTCATAATCCAGCGCCGGGTTATACGCGGTCAGCACCGCTTCAGCGGCAAAATCGCTCTCATGCCCACGCGCCTCGGACCAAAGTGCAGCATCCTCGCTGTCGGCATATGCCGAAATCACCTTGGTGCGTGTCGCCGCCCGTCCGCGAGAGACGAACCGCAGCTTGCCCCCATCCTCTATGACATGAACCTGAAATGCCTCCAGCAGCGGCTCCAGCAGGCTGCGGGCCGCCGTCACATCGGCCTGCGCATAGCCTGTCACATCGCCCGTCACGGCAGAAACGTCGAAATCCTCAAAGCCGTGGTCCTGAAGCACAGCGGTTATCAGGTCCGCCAGCGTCGTCGCGCCCAGCCTGCCATTCAGCCAGTGGCCGGTGCGCCAGTTCGCTCCATCGCTCCATGTTGCCGTGTCCTGCGGAAAGGCCGGAAAGGGCCGCGCATCCCATGTCCACACGAAAATCCTGTTAGGATCGACCATCCCCGCCGGTGGTGCGCTGCTCTTCCAGTGGTCGTGATGCGCCTCCAGAAGCCGCCGCTGCTGGCTGTCGGCGCGCATTCGGCTGGAAAAATGCGGATAGGCGCTTTCGGATGATTTCGGGTCGATAAAGGTGTTGGGCCGGTTCGCGCCCTTGTCGATGGCCGGGCATCCCAGTTCGGTAAACCAGAAAGGCTTCATCCCCGGCACCCAGGCGCTTGCCACAGTGCTTTCCACACCGGCAATGCGGTTATAGTGCCGGTTCTGCCACCAACTGCCCAGGTCCTTGTAGCGATAGACCCAGTGCTTGCCGCTCATGCCGTCGGAAATGGCGCGGCGCGTCCGGCTCGCCCGGTCCGCATCACTGCCATAATACCAGTCGAACCCTTCTCCCGCCGTGATGGAACGGCCAAAGCCCGCCGCATCGTCAGGCCCGTCAAACCCGTCGGGATTGCTGCCCTGCACATCCTCGTCGCGCCAGTCGGAGAGCGGCATGTAGTTGTCGATGCCAATGGCGTCGATGCTGGGGCTCGCCCACAGCGCATCGAGGTTAAAGAACACATCGCCGGTGCCATCTGCCGGGTGATAGCCGAAATATTCGCTCCAGTCGGCAGCATAGGTCAGCTTTGTCGAAGCCCCCACAACGGCGCGCACATCGCCCGCCAGCCGCACCAGCTCTTCCACAAAGGGAAAGGCGCTTGCCCCGTCGCGCACCCGCGTCAGCCCGCGCAGTTCGGAGCCGATCAGAAACGCATCCACGCCGCCCGCCTGTTTTGCCAGCGCCGCATAATGCAGCACCATGCGGCGATATCCGTCAGCGCGGTTGCAGAAGGTGGAAATCTGCGTGCGCGCAGCCGCAGTCTTGTCGGCGCTGCCGCTCATTCCCGCTGCCGGGTGGCAGGTAATGTTGCCCCGCCAGCCATAGGCGTCCTGCTCGGCCTTGCCATAGGGGTCGGCCAAGCCGTTGGCAGAGGGAATGTCCATCATCACGAAGGGGTAGAGGCACACCTTCAACCCACGTGCCTTCAAATCCGCAATCGCCTGCAGAACGGAAGCATCACCAGGCGTGCCACCATAGGCAGGGCCACCGTCGCGGCGGCTCACCAGCCGCGCCTGCCCGCGCCCCATGCCCGCGACAGACCAAAAGGCGCTTTCGCGGTCACGGAAGGCCACCTCCACCCCCGGCAGAATCCGGCACTCGCCCGCCCGCATATCCGTGCCGAACCATGAAACCACCAGCGCCACGCTTTCCAGATTGGGGCACAGCGCCTGCAATTCGTCCATCGAGGCCTGCCAGTCGGTGGCCGCCGTCAATGTGTGGCGGTTCATCACCCGGCTCTCGCCAGCGCCCGCCCGCTCGGAAACCGCAATGGTGGCATAACCATGCTCGGTCGCGCCGGGAATGACGGTCACGGCTCGGATCTGGCGCTCCAGCTTGCCAATGGGCCTGATCACCTCGAACTGAAACAGCGGAATGCGATTGCCAAAACTGTCCAGCGGCAACCGCTCGAACACCACATAGGAAAGCCCGCGATAGGCTGGCGCATTGCCAGCCCCCTGCCGCGCCTCAATCAGCGGGTCGGGAAGCTGGTCGTCGCTGCCGGGGTAAAACCGCATCTCGATGCCGGTCAGATCAAGCTCCTGCCCGTCCGCCCAGACACGGCGCACCAGCGCAACCTCACCCTCGCACAGGCCCACGGCCAGATTTGCGAAATAACTATAGGTCTCGACCGTGGTCGATGCGCTGCCACCACCGCCTTTGCCGCCCTGCCGCTCCCGCGTCACGCTTTCCTCAAACCGTGTGGCCCAGATCAGCGTGCCGCCAATGCGCACCGTGCCATAGGCCCGTGTTATCGCGCCCCCTTCTTCGGCACCGGGAATGCGCGCCGTGGAAAGCCGTGCCCCTGAGACGGTTTTCGAGGAGGAGAGCATCGCACTATCCAGCGCACTGCCTGCCAGCGCCCCCGCCGCCCTGCCGATCATGGCGCCAACCGGCCCGAAAATGCTGCCGATGGCGGCACCCGCCGCCTGTAAAACCAAGGTCGCCATCACTCACCTCTGCGGAAATCGGAAAATACCGGCAATGCGTTTTCGCCACGATGGCACCAGTGCAGAGCGCAGCACCGCCGCCCCCTCATAGGCATGAATGAAGTGATCGGGCCCGGCCAGAATGCCCACATGCTTGGCGGCACAGTCCGGCCGCCAGCGAAACAGCACCATGTCACCCGGCTGCGCCTCACCAAGGCTTGGCACCGTTTCGAAATGCCGCGCCGCCGCGTCCATCAGCCTGTCCTCGCCGCTGCGCTCGGCCCAGTCGCGGGCGTAAGGCGGTGGCAGCTCCGGCTCGTCGCCATAAAGCTCGCGCCATATGCCGCGCACCAGCCCAAGGCAGTCGCAGCCCACACCCTTGGTGGAGGCCTGATGCCGGTAAGGCGTGCCGATCCAGCTGTCAGCAAGCCTTAAAACCTGCTCTCCCATGTCAGCCATCAAAACAGTGCCCCGCCATCATGTTGCGTGCGGCTCGTCACATAGGAATAGGCAAAATCAGCGCCCGGCATATGCGGAAACCCTCGAAAATTCAGTTGGTTAGAAAACTTGGCCTTGCATGTCGCAAAGCTCTTGTCGCAGCCAGCCGTGACGGTGAAGGCGTCGCCCGCTTGCGGCGCTGCCTCCAGCGGCAGCCAGAAACTCAGCTCCGTCACCCCGCTGCGCACCGCATGGTCATCCAGATCGAAGCTGCGGCCCGCATTCGCCCCGCTGGAAAAGGCAAGCTTGCCCTGTCGGAAAAACCCTTCCGCAAAGCCGCCAAGGCCCGAGACCACAATCCGTCCCGTGCCATTGATGGAAACAACCGCCCCAGTCGCGCGAAAAGCCGCGACATTGGCCCGGCATCGGGCATCCCCCAGCGCCGCATCACACCGTCGCCCATAGACCCGCCCCTGCGGCTGGCCAAGCCTATGGGCAAAACTGCGCAGCTCGGCCTTGAAGGCACCACCCGCCCGCGTCACCTCGCCAATCTCGCGCACCTTCAGCAGCACATGCTGCTCCGGCGCCTGCCAGTTGACGAGGTAAAGCTCCACCTTCGCCCCGTCATAGCGCCCCGCCGCAAGATCGGCCTCGCTCACCGCCTCGCTGGAAAAGCCACCCGCCACCTCGCCGCTCGCCGCCGCCAGTCCCGTCTCGCTGTCGTTTTCGCCCGCCTGAAAGCCGCTGGCCGCCAGATAGATCACACCGCCGAAGGTCAGCGCCTCATCATGCTCGGTAAAACCCAGCACCGCACCGTCATGAAGGCTCACCTTCCAGCACTGGCACGTCGTCGTCGCCTCGCCTTCCAGATGCGCGGCAAGCTCTGCTGGCACGTTCTTCACGGCAAAATCTCCACAAGCGGAATGGAAGGAATGCGCCCGGCCTCAAAGGCACTCAGGCTCACATCAATCCGGTCGACATCAAACCGAACCGGCACGTCGAACTCGAACCCGGCCCTGATAGCCGCACCGGCGGCAGGTACTTGCCCCGCTGCAAAGGTCACGATGCCGGTCTCATGGTCGGTCGTAAAACCCGTCACCGCCACGCCATTCACCGAAACCACTACGGAACCCGCCACCGGCTTGGCAATATTGCGCGTCCAGCCACCGGCTGCATCGGCATAGGTCTTGGAAAGCTGAAACCGCGCCGTCACCCCGTCACCGGTGCCAATCCGCTGGTCCATCGCCGTCGGCACCGTCAGCGGCGGGCAGGAGCGGAAATCGACCGGGTCTCGAAACCGGAAGCCGTAGAGTTGCCCGCCCCGCGCCTCGAAAAACTCGAGCACCGCATAGAGGTCGCTGACCGAGCGGACGCCAGACCCCGCATCATAAGCCCGGCGGGAGTTTCGCCAGCGCTGGTTGCGGTTTTCCCGCCCGTTGGACAGGTTGACGATATCGGTCCGCCGCACGGGTCCGCCACTGGTTCCCAGCGCCAGCCGCAGCGGGAACCGCACCTCATGAAATGCCGCCATGGTTCTGATTATCCTGAATTATCGTCTAGATTCCTGAGCGAAAATGGCTCACAGCCCCCGCTGTCCGCGCCCCACGCTGCGCGCGAGCATGGCCGAAATCTGCCCTTCGCTGCGCCTGAAACTCGCCGCATCGCTTGCCGTCACATTGAACACGATCTGCGTACCGCCGCCGCCGCCAGCGGCGACACCCAGAGATCCATCGGCACCGCGTTTCAGCGGCAGAATGGCCTCGCTGCCCGCCTCGCCCATCAGCCCCATATCGCCGCCCATGGGAAAGAATGTCGGGCTGGAAACCACCCCGCCATCGGCAAAGGGCGTCACCCGCCCCGGCACACCGCCATTGGCAAAGGCAAACAATGATCCCGCACCCGATGTCAGGCCGCTGACGGCACTCGAAAGTGCATTCTCCAGCGGCTTCAACCCGGCAGACAAGGCAATGTTGGAAAGCCGCGTGCCCAGCCCCTGCAACACACTGTCCAGCCCCTTGCCGCCTGCTGTGGCCGATTGCAACGCAGAGGTCAGCGCCGAGCCGAACCGCTGCGATCGCTTTTCCAGATCGTCCATCAAGGAAACCAGCGCCTCGGCATCATCCCGCTGGTCGGCAAAATTCGTCTCGGCAGCCATCGTCCCTACCTTTCTGATTCAAGTGGAGAAGCCAGTGGGTTGAAAGTGCAGACATTTTTTAATGTCCATTTCCACTCATCCGTCCGGAAACTGCCGCATCAAGCCCTCCAGCCTTTGCCGGTCCAGGGCTTGCGCTTGTCGCCTCAAGCCACCCGTCATGGCGAAGAATTCCAGCGGCGTCAGCGCCCAGAATATGTCAGGGGAAAGCCGCAGCAGGCTCAGGCCCGCATGGATCACCTCGTCCCAGGGAAAGGGTCTGGTGTCCTGCGCCGGGCCTTCGCCCGCTGCGGCTTTCAGGGGGAAGCGTGCGCCTCCCCTCCCGTGCCGGTTCCAGCAAAGGCCGCGGTCAGGAGGTCTCCCACGATCTTCGCATAACCGGCAATTCCATCCTCAACGCTCATGGTCGCCACGTCGTCGTCGGAAAACACATTGCCCGCGCCGCGCAGACCCGCACCAATCACGCGGATCATGTCGGCAGCCTTCATCCGTCCACTAGCAAAACGTTCCGCCAGCCCGGTCAGATCATCGGCGCAAAAGGCCGTTTCCAACTCCGCCAGCGCACCAAGCGTCAGGCACAAAATCCGCCGCTCGCCATCCAGCACCGCTTCCACCTCACCACGCCTGCGGTTGGCGCGCCCAAAATTGGCCGCTCCCATCACAAGGCCGTAAAGGTAATGGCGCCAGCCGATTCCAGCGCGATTTCAAACTGCACCTCGCCGTCATGGCGGCCGGAATATTCCAGCGCGCTAATCTGGAAGGACCCTTGCAGCGTGCCGAAATCCGGGATGACAATCTGATAGGTCAGAATGGTCCCGGCAAAGAACTGCGTTCGCACCAGCGCGTCGCTCTGCACATCCTTGAATATGCCGGATCCCGTCAAACCGGCCCGCTGCACGCCCGCCCCGGCCAGCAACTCCCGCCAGCGCCCGGCACTTTCCGAGTCCGTCACGTCAACGGTCTGCGCGTTGAAGGCCAGCCGCTTCGTGCGCAAGCCCGCAATCGTCACATAAGTCCCGGAATTGTTGATCTTCAGCAGCAGGTCCTTGCCCTTCTGCGCCACCATGGCTCGTCCTTTCAAAATTGATAAAGTGGATAAAAAGCAGGTGCTATTCCGTCACGGCTCGAAACCGGATCTCGGTCAAAAACTGCCGGGATTTCGCCTGCCGCAGGGAGCGGCTGGAGCGAAAAAACAGGCTGACCAGCGCAATATTGCCGCCCAGCACCAGCGGCGCATCGTCCAGAACGGCCAGAATGCGCACGGCAATGTCCTGCGCCAGCTTGCGCCCGCCATCGTCACTCCACACCTCAAGCGTCAGAATATGCTCCTCACCGCCCTCGCTTGCTGTGTCATAGGGGCGGCTTTCGATTTCGCCGAAGGCCACGCAGGGCAGAATTGGGCGTGGCAGCAGCCGGTCGACGATGCCGTTGCTGCCCACCAGCGCCGTCAGTGCCGCGTCGCTTTTCAGCTTTGCGTGGATGGCCTGCAGCAATGCGTTGGCCGCTCTCATCGGCTTTCCTCCTCGCAGCGGCAGATGATGAAGCGGCGTGTTTCATCGGCATCGACAACGGATTTCACGGCAAAGATGCGCGCACCCTTTCGCAGCCGCATGCCGGCCGCAACATCGTCACGAAACATGGCCCAGATCCGGTGCGTCACCGCCACACCATCGGCAGAGGCCCGCTCATAGGTCCCCTGAGACACAGGCTCGATGGCCGCCCAGAAAGATCGCAGCACCACCCATCCGGCCACCACGCCGCCTTGCCCGTCGGCCACGTCCTGTGGTGCTTCCAGGTCCAGACGCGCCGTCATCTGGCCGGGGTCGAGAAAGGTCAGGTTCATGGCTTAAAGCCCCAGCCTGCAAAAGGGTGCGACCAGCCTGTCATAGCCGGCAGGCACGCCTGCGGGCTGGTCGGCTGCGGAAACGACACCACGAAAGGCAAACATATGGGCGATATGCACCAGCATGGCCCGTTTCAGCGTGTCGGGCACGTCAGCGCCGCTCTCGCCAAAGCCTGCGGTAAAATCGATTTCGATGCCGTTCAGCGGCTGGCCGGGTGCTGGCGGCTTTCGCAGCCACAGCCGCGCTGGCCGCGCCTGCCCATCCAGCAGCGTGTCTGTGGCGGTCGCGTCAAAAGGGTCGCCCGCATCATCGAAAACCAGAATCTTTTCGATGGCTTGCACCGGTCCCTTGGCAATCTGAATCACCCCATCGCGCGGCCAGCCGTCGAGATAAAGCCGAAGGGTCTGGCGCATCAGGCACAGCCCGGTCTGGCGCTCCAGATGTTCGCGTGCGGTTCTGATCAGGCTTGCCAGCAACGCATCCTCATCGCTGCCATCTGCCCGCAAATGCGCTTTCACATCGGCAAGCGTCAGCGCCTCCGCCTGCGGCGGAGTAATCTGTGCATAGGTCATGATGTCCTCGGGAATTTTGGAAATGCAGCGTCATGCTGGCAACCCGGCATGACGCGCTTTTGAATGATGAAACGACTGCCTTAGCTGGCGGCGAACTTGATGAGCTTCACCGCCTCGAAGTTCTGCACACCGCCGCCCACACGCTTGGTGGTGTAAAACAGCACATAAGGCTTGGCCGAATAGGGATCGCGCAGAATGCGAATGCCGGTGCGGTCCACGACAAGATATCCGGCACGGAAATCACCAAAGGCAATGGCCATGCTGTTGGCCGCCACATCCGGCATGTCCTCGGCTTCCGCCACCGGAAAGCCCATCAGCGCGGCAGGCTGTCCGGCAGAAGCTGGCGGCTGCCACAGGTAATTGCCGGTCGTATCCTTGAAGCGGCGCAAGGCAGACTGAGTCTTGCGGTTCATCAGGAAGGTGCCGTTCTGGCGATGCCCCGCTTTCAGCGAATAGACCGTATCAACCAGCACATCCAGCGGCCCGGTGGAGGCAAAGGCACCCGCCGCACCGGTTGCGAGATAGCCGACCTTGCCCCAGGCGTAAGACGCATTCGCAACCGTCTCATAGGCCAGCAGACCCTTCGGCTTGTTCACGCCATCGCCGGAAATAAAGGCCGTGCCTTCCTGCTCGGCAAAGGCCACGTCCACTTCGGCGGCAATCCACGCCTCAATATCAACGGCGGAATCATCCAGCAGCCCCTGCGTCGCCGCTGGCATGGCGTAAAGCTCCATGGTCGGGAATGACATTTCCGCAAGCTGTGGCGTGTTGGTCTGCGGTCGCGCTGCGGTCTCGGCCACCCAGCCAGTGGAAAGGCCCGCCAGCGCAAATGGCTTCTTCAGCACCGCGCCAGAAACCTGCCGCACCGTGGCCAGCGCACGCATCGGCGAAACCACCGCCATGCGCTTGCCAATCTCGCTATCGGTTTCGGTCGGCAGCAAAAATCCGCCATCGGCACCGGCATTCCCGGCAAAGGCCTTGGCTTCCAACTCGCGCAACGCACCCTCGTCGCCCCGGCGAATATAGGCCTCGAAGGCCGACTTGTGCTCCTGCGTTTGAGCCGATGCCGCCCCGCGTGCACCCAGCGCAGGCCGCGCCTTCTTCAGCGAAAGCTCGTCCATCGCCTGCTTGTTGTCATCAAGCGCCTTGTCGATGCGGTCAAGCTTTTCGCGTGTCAGCACGTCGCTCGTCATCTTGCGCTCGATATCGCCCAGCCGCTGGTCATTGGTTTCGCGGAACGCCTCGAAGGCTTCCATGAAATCATCGAACGCCGCCGTCATCGTTTCCGGCACGGCCTTGGTCTGGGGAGCAACGGCCTGCAAGGATGTCTGTTCTGTCATGGGGTCTTCCTCTGTTGTGATGGATGATGGGAATGGAGCGTGGCGCCTCACCGCCGGAAACTGCTGTCGGCGAGGCTCTTGGCGGCACGGCGCATGCTGCGCACAAGCTCGGTTTCCCGGTCGCGGAAGAACCGCGCCTGCTTGACGTTGGAAACCCGTGCGGATGGCAGCATGGGAAAGGTCACGACGGAAATTTCCCAGAGATCGGCTTCCAGAATGCGGCGAATGCCACCACGCGCAGCCTTGCCCGCCCGCACCGTCTGGAAGCCGATGGAAAGCCCGTCCAGCGCGCCTGTCTTCATCAGCGAGTGAACCTCTTTCGCTCTGGCAACGTCAGGCGCCAATACGCCCTCGACGAACAGGCCGCGCTCGTCTTCACGAATGGTGTGCCACGCGCCGATGGGCTGGTTGGGGTCGTGCTGGTACAGCATCCGAATGCCGCCAGCGCCCCGCTCCTCGATGGAGCGCCGGAAAGCCCCCGGCTCAATCACGTCGCGGCCCAGATCCACCTCGCCAAACACGCTGGCATAGCCGGAAAACGTGCCGTCAAAGGCAATGCCGCGCAGCTCCAGATTGGCAAATTTGCGCGTAGCGGGCCGTGGCCCGCGATAAGCGTGCATGAAAATCTCCTGCGATTTTGCGAAACGTTAAAGTCGGGTCAGGGCTTGGGGCGGGCCGCGTAACGCTCGGCCACGCGCACCATCACGCCCAGCCCCCACCAGGCGCAAAGGCTTGCTGCCGCAGAACCGGTCAGCATGACCTCTTGGCTGGAAAGCCCATCGGCAATATCCAGCCGCTGGACGATCCACAGTCCCACCGGCCCGCCAAAAATCATGCCGCAGGCCAGCCCGGTCAGAAACCGGCTTGCCGCTTCGTGGTGTGTCTGCGGCAACAGATAGATCAGCGAAACCCCGGCACCCGCCACGGCCCCGGTAAAACGAGCAGCCCAGATGCTGCTCTCATTGGCAAATTCAGACATGAGAAACCATTCCGGGTTAGAGTAAGGGTCAGGTGTGCACAGGTTGCCCAGCACCTGTCTTTCGTGTGTCGTGATTTGTTGAATCTTCGGAATCACTTGGCGGCACCAGCTCACAAGCAGATTCCCGGCTTTAAGAAACTGGTTGAGGAATGCGTCAGGCTCTACGGCCTCAATACCCCACGGCCTCGCGCTTCTCGTCATCGCTCAAGAAGGCCGCCGCCCCCACCCGCGTCCACAGCGCATCGCGCTCGATGGAAAGTCCGGCAATCCGGTCCAGATCCGGCTCCAGCCGCACCGCGCCCTCAAATAGGGGTGCCAGCCAGCCGGAAAGCCCCGCCGCCGTGCGGTTGATCAGCGGCAGCACTGTCAGCCGGTAGAAGGCCCGGTTTGCCTCCTGGTAATTCGCATAGGTATTGTCGCCGGGAATGCCCAGCAGCATCGGCGGCACGCCCAGTGAAAGCGCGATGTCACGCGCCGCACCATTCTTGGCCTCCATGAAATCCATGTCGCGGGGCGAAAGGCCCATGCTCTTCCAGTCCAGCCCGCCTTCCAGCAAAAGCGGCCGCCCCGCATTCACCGCCCCGGCATAACCCTCCTCCAGCTCCCGCTTCAGCCGCTCATACTGGTCGGTGGTCAGGTTTCCGCCCTCCTTGGGCTGGTAGACCAGCGCGCCGGAGGGACGGGCGGAGTTGTCCAGTAGCCGCTTGTTCCACACGCTGGCTGCATTGTGCAGATCAAGCGCTGCACCCGCCGCCGCCAGCGGCGAGAAGCCGCAATGGTCGTCCAGCGGGTTGAACAGTTTCAGGTGCAGCAAGCCCAGCCCATCCCGGTCGGCAGCAATCCGCCTCACAGCCCGCCCCTCGGCACGGTAGTCGAAGGCCGCAGGCCAGCCGTCGCCCCCTTCGATGATGCTGACGCGATCAGGGCGCAGCAAATGCAGCTCCCGCAGCCGCTCGCCCACCATCACAGGTTCGATATAGGCATTGCCGGATAGCAGCAGATGGCCGTACAACGCCTCGAAAAAATCCGGCCCGCTCATCTGCCCGTTGGGTCGTGCCAAAAGGCGCAGCAGCGCATGCTCGCCAATTTCCCGGTCGCCCTCATAGAGCAGCCAGCTCACGGAAGCCGCGGCCTCGGCCACCATGCGGGCGGCGCGGTGCGCCACCGGGTTGCGCATGAACCCCTCACGAGACAGCGCCTGATAACCCCGCCCGGACCAATGCGCCCGCCCCGTTTCGCCTGATAGCACCAGAAAACCGCCCGCCGCCTTTTCTTCGCGCACAACTACGCGCTCCGCCGGGCGCCGCCACGGCAGATGACCAAAAAATCGCATGGATCCTGTCCTTTATGGAAAAATCTGGCGCAAGCCCGGTGGCTTACCCCTTAGCCAATCGGCGTCTTCACCGCCCGGTCACTGTTGAAATCCGCCGCCACCCGCGTGTCGCGCAGCGGCTTCACCGTCTCGGTGGAAAGCTGATAGGCCGGGTCGGCCTTGTAGGCCGCCAGCGCTGCCTCGTCTTCAAACTCGCCATAGACAATGAAATCGACCTGATTGCCCCACTGGTCCTTCTTCACGTTCTCGCCAATCTCCAGCTTCAGCGCATGGGAAATCGCGGTCAGGCCGGAAAGCCCCTTGCGCACCGCATCGCGGTTGGCTTCTGGAACGGTGAAAAAAACAATGTGGCGGATCATGAAGGCACCTATGACGCAAATCTGTGGGTAGAAATCGCTATCACCCCACCGCGACGGGTTCAATCCGGCTGACTGAAAGGGCGGCATTGAAGCTCCGCCCATATCCGGCAATCAATTCCGCACGGTCGCGCCCGTTTATGACAGCTCTTGCGCCCACCCAGTCCTCGCTTTGCGCATTGAAATATCGCGAAAGCCGCCTGCCGGTAAAACTGCCCTGCAGCATCCCCTCCACCAGTATCGTGGCGGAAACCTCAGGCTCCATCGCCCGCTCCGGTCGCGCAACAAGATTGATCCCGGTCACAGCCGACATCGCCTCGTAATTTCGCCTGTGCGTCAGTTGCACCAGCCCGCGCCCCAGCCAGCTCTTGCCCTCGGCATCGCGCCGCCAATAGGGCGAACTCACCTGCCCCAGCCGCCCTGCCGCATAGGCCCGGTCGAGAATGATGATCGCCGCATCGTCGCTTGCGGCCAATGTCTCGCGCACCGGCTGCATGGTCGCCGCCGTTTCGTGAAACGCCGTCGCCAGCATATAGGCCAGATGCCGCGCATCGCCATCAGGTGCAATTCTCTCGAATTGGTCAAGCACCAACTCAGTGCCCTGCACCTGCCCCCCACTCAACTTTCCCGAGAATGGCGCATTGCGAATCGCTGCGAAAAAACGCTGTCTATCAAACACCATCAACACCTTTCTAACATTTGCGCAATTTAAACCACAGGTTTTAATAGATTAATTCACACACCCTAAATCGATTTAAAAATCTGCTAATCGATTTTATTTGTTACGAACCGATTTAAGGGAAAAATTTACCTTGAATTGGGGAACAACTGGCCGCCTACTCTGTTTCAGACTGCGCGATAAACGCGCCAAACCCGCGAGGAGAAATGCCATGACATCGACGATCTCCCAGACCACCTACGACCGTCTTGAAAACGAATGGCGTCAGATGCGCGAAGTCTCCGCGCAGACCAAACCTTCGCAGGCACCAAAGAAGTAAGTTGGCAGAGGGGCGCGGCGTGCCCCTCTTTGAAACATGCCTGCATTAGGCAGTTTAATGAGCCAAGCCAAATTGGCTCCCATTTCTTTTTCACATTCCCCGCACCCTCGGCTCGGCCATGGTTTCCATCGCCAGCGCCGTCAGCGCCCAGACCAGCGCATCCAGCCGGTCTGGAGAGCGCCCCGATGATAGTCCGCCCGGCCCGAAATCCGTCATCTGGTCCTCCAGCTTGTCAAACCGCCCCGCATGGCGCACCCGCCCCTGCTCGTAGAGTGCGGCAATCGGCTCTGCCCGGGTAAACTTCCCCCGGCTTGCCCGCACCATCGTCACTGGCAGAGTGGTGTCGATGCTTTTCAGCATGGCGCTCACCATCTCGCCGCCCTGGTTCACCTCTGCCACCACGCGGTCGGCCTCATGGCGGTGATGTGCGGCCACCACGGCCTTGGCCCAACCGGCAGGCGTCGCGCCCTCAACGGAGCAATCCGCCAGCACCCACAGCCGCCCCTCAATGCCCATGCCCGCCACCACAATGCCGCAGCAGGACCCCTCGCCGCTTCCCGCAGGCGGGTCCACCGCCACCACGATGCGCATGAGAGCGTCAGGCTTTTCATCGAAAATCGCCTCGATATCGGCCCGTTTCCACAGCGCATCGTCGCGCTGCGCAATCAGCTCGCCATCCAGCTCCTGCCGCCCCAGCCGCGTGCCGCCATAGCGTTTCACCATGGCCTCGATGAAGCCGGGAGACAGGTTGTCGGCATTGTCGTGGGTGCGCATTCGCACAACACGGCTTGCCGGGTCCGCCATCAGCGTCTTCAAAAGCGGTATCGGCCTTGGCGTCGTCGTAATCAGTTGCTGCGGGTATTCGCCAAGGCGCAGGCCAAATTGCAGCATGTCCCAGGTTTCCTGCGCGTATCGCCACTTCGCCAGCTCATCGGCCCAGGCAAAGTGAAACTGCGGTCCACGCAGGCTTTCCGGGTCTTCGGAGGAAAAGATCTGCGCCATCGCCCCGTTCGGCCAAACCAGCCTGCGGCGCGTTGCCTCGAAATCCGGTCGTTTCCGCCTGGCAATCCGGCATATGCCGGAAATGCCGTCGATCATCACCTCGCGGGCGTCCCCCAGCGTTTCCGCCACCAGCGCAATACGCAGGTCGGAACGATCTCCGCTGGACGCAATCCGATGCACCCATTCGGCCCCGGCCCGCGTCTTGCCGGAACCACGCCCGCCAATCAGCAGCCAGTTGCGCCAGTCGCCCGGCGGCGGTTGCTGCGCATCATTGCCCACAAACCGCCAGTCGCGGTTGAAGCGTGTGACGTGCTTTTGATGTCTGAGTGCCAGAAGCATTTCCATCCGGTGTCGCATGCCCTCGCTGCGGCCAGTCCCATCACCCTCATCAAGGGCGATACGGCTGGACCGCGCCGCGTCATTTTCCGCCTTCATGCGGCTTTTCGTCCGGCGAAAGACCGGCAGCGACAAGCCTTGCCCGCATTTTTTGCTCGACGAGCTCATCGATCCGCCTCTGGAAGAAGGCCACAGCCTCTTCATAATCCTGATTATCCGCCTCGCTCTCAGCCACCGTTTCCCGGTCGCGGGCCAGTTGCCGTTGCAGCGTGTCGATCTTTTCCAGCGTGCGAACGATCAGCGAAATCGCATCGGTCGCGGCCTTCACATCGGCCCGCGCCAGCTTGCCCGCCGCATCGTCGGCAACACCCTCAAGTGCCGTCCCCGCCCCTTCGCGCAACTCGCGAAAGAACCGGAACTGCTCCCGCATCTCCTGCGTCATCTCATTCAGCAGCCTCCACACCTCATCCGGCCCGTCAATGGTGCCGTCTGTCGTGGAAGCTGCCGCATCGATAGCAACAGATTTCGTTTCCAGTGCCACGGCGTCAGCACCATAAACACACGTCATCGGCCACTCGCCATAAAGCGAGAGGTCGCAATCATCTGTCATTGTCATGGGTTGCCCTTGTCGTCTGTGAAAGGAGCGACACAAAGCCGAAATAGAATAGATCGGGAGCCAACACTGTGGCTCATCCGCACTTTTCCGACTGTGCCATAAACCTACCAAACGACCGTCACGCCGTCAAGGATTATTTTCCTATTATTTTCAAATTTAATTCTTCCACCCACTGCGGGGCCATATTACAATCAGCTCAACAAGTGGAAGGACGCAGAATTTTGAGATGGATCAGGCATCTGGGCATGCCCCTTTCGAGCACGGGCATCGTTTTCGGCACCGTGTTGCTGTGCGTGTCGCTCACGCCATCGCTGCTTCCGCGCACCTATGTCATGCAGGGTGTCCTCAGCGGCTTCTCCTTCGGAATCGGTTATCTCATCGGCATCCTGCTGAAAGATGTCGCGATCTATCTCGGCCTGCCGCAACCGTCGCGGCATGATAAGCGCGGCGTGCTTTTCGTCGTATCGCTGGCCGCAATCGTTGCTGCTGTGGGCTTCCTCTGGCAATCAGCCACATGGCAAAATTCTATCCGCGTGTTGATGGAGCTGGAGCCGCTGGATAGCGCCCACCGCTTCAGAACGGGTGCCATCGCAGTCATCATCGCAGCACTTCTGCTCGGCTTCGGTCGCCTGTTTCAAATCATCAGGCGCATGTTTTCCCAGCGAAGCCGCCGGTTTCTGCCGCACCGCCTTGCCAATGTCGTGGGCATCGCCGCCGCCGCCATCCTCGCCTTCTTTCTCCTCAACGGGCTCATCGTGGATATCGGCCTGCGCTTTGCCGATAGCTCGCTCAAACAGGTGGATAGCCTGATCGAGCCGGATGTGCCGCGCCCTTCAAACCCCTTGAAAACCGGAAGCGCCGCATCTCTCATGACGTGGGAATCGCTTGGTCGTCGCGGTCGCGAATTCGTGGCCACCGGCCCGCAAAGCACTGACATCTCCGCCTTCACCGGTCGCCCCGCCATGGAGCCGATCCGCGTCTATGCCGGGCTGAATGCCGGTGCCACCCCTGCGGAGCGCGCAGCCTTGGCGCTCGAGGAATTGAAGCGAACCGGCGGTTTCTCGCGGGAAACGCTCGTTATCGTAGCCCCCACCGGCACCGGCTGGATAGACCCGGAAGCCATTGATACGCTTGAATATTTGCACAATGGCAATGTGGCCACCGTTGCCGTGCAATATTCCTATCTCTCCAGCTGGATCGCCCTTCTGACAGAGCCGGATTATGGCGTGGAAACCGCCCGCGCATCGTTTGAGGCCATCTATGGCTACTGGACGACGCTGCCGAGCGACAGCCGACCCAAGCTCTATCTGCACGGCCTCAGCCTCGGCGCTCTCAACAGCCAGAAATCATCCGATCTCTACGATGTTCTGGCAGATCCCTTCCAAGGCGCGCTGTGGAGCGGTCCGCCCTTTTCCAGCCCCACATGGCGCATGGCCACATCAGGCCGCGTTGCTGGCACTCCCTACTGGCTGCCCAAATTCCGCGATTCCTCGGTCATCCGCTTTGCCGATCAATATAGCAGCGCCCACATGCCGGATGCGAAATGGGGGCCGATGCGCATCGTCTATCTGCAATATGCCAGCGACCCCATAACCTTCTTCGAAACCTCGGCCTTCTACCGCCGCCCGCAATGGATGGCCCAGCCGCGCGGGCGTGATATCTCATCATCCTTCCGCTGGTTCCCAGTCGTCACTGGCCTGCAACTCCTCGTCGACGTCGCCGCCGCCACCACCGCCCCCATCGGCTACGGCCACGTCTACGCCCCGGAACATTACATCGACGCCTGGCTGGAAGTCACCCAACCAGAGGACTGGACACCCGAATCCACCCAGCGCCTGAAGATGTTCTTCAAGGCCAGACGCGGCAGCACGGACCCGGCGTGAGGTGGCGACAAATCCTTTGACGAAAGTGGAAAACCGCCCTATCTTTGTATTACAAATCGAGGAAAATTCGATGGAAGATCAAAGAAATCTATCCAACCCCATCACCATGCGTCTCCCGAAAGACGTACTGGCGGAGATCGAAGAGATCGCCGCCGCCTGTGATAGAACGCGTAGCTGGGTTTTCGTACGCGCCTTGAAATCATATCTTGCTACTGAGGGCCGAGATATCCTAACCCTCGCCCAGGCTCGCCAGCAGGTCGATAGAGGCGAAGCTGTTGATCTTGATGATCTGATTGACGAGGTCGATCACATCGTGAAAGGCGCTGCCGCGTGAAACTGGTCGTTTCTCCATTAGCGAGGGACTACATCAAATCGGCCACGAGGCCGAAGACCTTCCCTTGGCTGGCATCCGCCGTTTCGTCATGGGCGTCTATCTCGTGGATTACGAAGTTCGCCGCCATGAAATCGTGATTCTCACAGTTCGGCATGGTCAGCAGAAACCGCCATCCCTCACGATAGATGACGATTTCGACTACGAAGAATAGCCCATCTCACCGCGAAATGCGCGTCGAGAGAATCACCGAAGACAGCGTCCGCTCCACGCCATCAAGCGCGCCGATATGGTCGAGAAGCCGGTCGAGATCTGCGATTGAGGGGGCGGCGAGGATGGCGATGAGGTCAAAGGTGCCGCTCACCGAATGCAGCGTCGTCACCTCCTTGATGGCCGCCAGCGCCGCCGTCACACCTGCTAAGGCCTTGGGGGCGATGGTAATCAGCACATGCGCCCGCACCAGCCCGGAAAGGTAGCTTTCGGAAAGCTTGATGCCGTAGCCCGCAATCACGCCGTCAGCTTCCAGCCGCTCTATGCGCGCCTGCACCGTCGTTCGGGAAAGGCCCAGCTTGCGCGCCAGTTCCGCCACCGGCATCCGCGCATTGTCCGATAGTAGGGACAGCAGCGCCCGGTCCTTGTCAGTTATCGGCATTGTGCATATTCCTTTTGGCGATATGCCCAAATATGGCAGGAGTTTCGTACCAAGTGAAGCTACGAATCCTTCACAAAAAGCGGCATCCTGTTACCTCAATATTTCAGTCTGAGGGGACATCATGAAACACATCGTCATTATCGGCGCAGGCAATATCGGCTCTGCCATCGCGTGGATGCTGGCCGTCACGGGCGATTACAGGTTAACCGTCGCAGACCGCTCGGTCGATCAGCTTGCCAATGTTCCCGGCCATGAGCGCATCGATACCGAAGTGGTCGATATTACCGATCGCCTCGGCCTTCAGGCGCTGTTGAAAGACAAGATCGCGGTCCTGTCAGCCGCACCCTTCCACCTCACCGCAGGCATTGCCGAGGCCGCCGTTGCCGTCGGCACCCATTATCTCGACCTCACCGAAGACGTGGAATCCACCCGTAAGGTCAAGAAGCTGGCCGAAACATCCGAATGCGCGCTCATCCCGCAATGCGGCCTCGCCCCCGGCTTCATCTCCATCGTCGCCGCCGATCTTGCGGCCCGTTTCGATAAGCTGGATAGCGTGCGCATGCGCGTCGGCGCGCTTCCTCAATATCCGTCCAACGCCTTGAATTATAACCTCACCTGGAGCACGGACGGGCTCATCAACGAATATATCGAACCCTGCGAAGCCATTGTCGAGGGACGCCTCACCGCTGTTCCGGCCCTTGAGGAGCGCGAGGAATTCTCGCTTGATGGCATGACCTATGAGGCCTTCAACACGTCAGGTGGCCTCGGCACTCTGGCCTCCACGCTGGAAGGCAAGGTGCGTACTATGAATTACCGCACCATCCGCTATCCCGGCCATGTTGCCATCATGAAGGCGCTGCTGAACGACCTCAACCTGCGCAACCGACGCGATGTTCTGAAAGACCTGTTCGAAAACGCCCTGCCCGCCACCATGCAGGATGTCGTCATCGTCTTCGTCACCGTTTGCGGCACCAAAGGCGGCCGCTTCATGCAGGAAACCTATGCCCACAAGGTCTATTCCGGCCCCGTTTCCGGCCGCATGATGAGCGCAATCCAGATCACCACCGCCGCAGGCATCACCACGGTTCTCGACCTGCTGGCGCAGGACAAACTGCCGCAAAAAGGCTTTGTGAAACAGGAAGATATTGGCTTGGCAGACTTCCTTGCCAACCGCTTCGGTCAGTATTATGCGACCCGTGAGGGTCTGGCGAAGGTGGGGTAGTTCCATCTGTACGGTGGGTGGGGCTTACCCCACCCTCAGTTCCCAACTATCACGTCCCACAAAACGTCCGAAACACCCGCTCATGCCCCATCGGCGCCTGCGCGTAAACCGCAAACTCCGGCAGCTCCTCATAGGGCCGCTGGATCGCTTTCAACATGGCGTGGAACGGCTCAAGATCACCATCTTCCACAGCCGCTGCAATCAGCTCCTCGATGCGGTGGTTGCGGGGAATGCGCGCCGGGTTGACCGCCCGCATGGCCTTTGCGCGGTCGCTCTCGGTTGCGCTTTCGCGCCATGCCCGCTGCCGCCAGCGCGTCAGCCATTCATCGGCTCCATCAAGATCGGTAAACATTCCGCGAAACGCTTCCGGGCTGCCATCTGCCGCATCGCACAGACGCCGGAAGGTCAGCGTGAAATCCACTTCGTTGCGCTGCATCAGCGCCAGCAGGTCCTGCACCAGTTGTTCGTCGGCGTCATCCGCGGTCGAAAGCCCCAGCTTTTCCCGCATGCCTGAAAGCCAGCGTTTCGGGAAATCCGTGGCAAACTCCGCCAGCACACCATTGGCCAGCTCCACCGCCTTGTCGGCATCCTCATCCAGCAGCGGCAGCAGGCATTCCGCCAGCCGCGCCATGTTCCACTGCGCAATGCCCGGCTGGCTGTTATAGGCGTAGCGCCCATTCGCATCGATGGAGGAAAACACTTTGTTAGGATTATATTCATCCATAAAGGCACAAGGCCCGAAATCAATCGTCTCGCCTGAGATCGCCACATTGTCGGTGTTCATCACACCGTGGATGAACCCCACCATCAACCATCGGCACACCAGCGCACGCTGACGCTCGGCAATGGCCTGAAGCATCTCATAATAGGGCCTCTCCGCCCCCTTCACATGCGGATAATGCCGGTCGATCACGTAATCGGCCAGCACCTTGATGGCCTCATTGTCTTCCCTTGCCGCAAAAAACTGGAACGTGCCGACGCGAATGTGGCTTGCCGCAACACGTGTGACAACGCCGCCGGGTAGACCGGTTTCCCGCTGCACCCGCTCACCCGTCGCCACCGCCGCCAGCGCGCGCGTGGCGGGAATGCCGAGCGCATGCATGGCTTCAGAGACGATATATTCCCGCAACACCGGCCCTAGCGCCGCACGCCCATCGCCGCGCCGTGAAAACTTCGTTGGCCCGGCGCCCTTCAGCTGAATATCTCGGCGTTTGCCATTGATATCAATAACTTCGCCCAGCAGTATCGCCCGCCCGTCACCAAGCTGCGGCACGAAATTGCCGAACTGGTGGCCCGCATAGGCCATGGCCAGCGGCTCTGCCCCCTGCGGCACGGCATTGCCAGAAAAAATCGCTGCCAATCGTGCATCATCAACACCCTCAACCTCAAGCCCAAGCTCGGATGCCAAGGGGTGATTGAATACGAGCAGCAAGGGTGCTGCAACTGGTGTGGGCAAGGCAGCGGCGGTAAAACGCTCTGGAAGGCGCGCATAGGAATTGTCGAACTGGATCACGGGTTTTCTCCCTGTTTGCCCCTATATGGGATCAGCGATGCGCAAATTCGAGTGTCTGCAACAGCAAAGCTCCATAAGCTCTTTAGAAAGTACCGTTATACGTGCAAAAGATCACATACGAATATTTATAATTGAATAACACAACCTGCGCTAGCACTCTGCGATGGGGTTTTTCCATTTGGGCTTGAGTGGGGTATTTGCATATGACATTCCGTTTTTCACCAACATTGATGGCTGGCGTCTTTTCGCTCTGTCTCACCGCGCCGGTCACGGCGCAGCAAATCGTCTATACCGATCAGGGCAACAACTGGAACGCCACCACGCGAAACCTGTACTACACGCAGGATCAGGGCTCGCGATTTATCGCGCTGTCGTGGCTGCAGGCGCTCAAGCATCCGGATGGAACGAGCTTTCTTGCCGATGGTCTCGCCCGCTATGGATACCTGCCCATGGAAGGCCCGTCCATGGGCCTTCCCGTAGGCTTTCCGGTTACCGGTGATGACGCGCAGCAGACGGTCGGCATGACCTGTTCGGCCTGTCATACGCGCGAAATCGCTGTCTCCGGCACGCGATACCGCATTGATGGTGGACCGGCCTTGGTGGATTTCCACGGCCTTCTGGTGGACGTCAATAACGCCACGCAGGCCCTCGTCAATGACAAGACGGCTTACGAGGCCTTTGCCCGCGAAGTGCTGGGAACGGAGTATCAGGACCTCAACAGCCGCGCATGGCTGGAAACGGAGTTTCAGCTGTGGACGCAGCGTTTCAATGCCATCGTGGCCAACGGCGTTCCGCATGAAAGCTGGGGCGTTGGTCGTCTGGATGCGGTTGGCATGATCTTCAACCGGCTGACGGGGCTGGATATCGGCCCGCCGCCTTCCAATCTGATGGTCGCCAACATCAAGCCGGCAGATGCGCCCGTGCGCTACCCCTTCCTGTGGAATGCTTCCATTCAGGATTATACCCAGTGGCCGGGTTTTGCTGCCAATGGCAGTGACCTTCTGGGCCTTGCCCGCAATGTGGGCGAAGTCTATGGCGTGTTCGGAGAATTCGCGCCGAAAAAGGAAAAATGGTCCCTGCTCGGTTATGATTATCTGACCGGCAACTCCACCAATTTCAGTGGGCTTTCCACGCTTGAAGGGCTTATTCAGAAGATGGGCCCGCCAAAATACCCCTTCCCGGTTGATCAGACGTTGGCCGCACAGGGCGCCGCCATCTTCAACAGCTCCGGCAACAATGGCTGTGCAGATTGTCACGGCATCAAACCGGGCAAACCACGCCTGTTCAACCAGACATGGGCCACCCCCATTCTGGATGTCGGCACTGACAGCCGTGAGTATGACACCATGAACTGGACCGCCGCGACCGGCGTCATGCAGGGTGCCCGCATTCCATTCGCAAACGACAAGCTCGGCAAGACCGAACCGTCGATCGATATCCTGACCGTTGCCGTGTCCGGCAGCATTCTGCAGCACTATGGCAGCATGCTTTTGGATGGTCGCATGAATGTTGTGTCGCTTCTGGCATCCGCTCCGTCTGCCGTAGCCAAGAGCTCTAGCATCCCCGAACTGAGCCTGCCGGGGCGCATTCAGGAGCTGAAGGAAGCCTTCCCCAGAACGCGTGGCGAAGGCCGCACGGTCATGAAGAAGACCGCGCCGAATGGATCGACCGATTTCAAATATGAATCGCGCGTCCTGCAGGGCATCTGGGCAACCGCGCCTTACCTGCACAACGGCTCCGTTCCCACGCTGGCAGACCTGCTCAAACCAGCCGCAGAGCGCCCTGCGCAATTCAATGTTGGCCGTGACTACGATATTGAAAAGGTTGGCCTTGCCGCAGCCCAAAGCGGCCTCACATCCACCACCGTGACCACAGGCTGTGAAAACCGCAATTCCGGCAACAGCCGCTGCGGCCACGAATTCGGCACCACGCTACCAGATGCGGAAAAGCATGCCCTTCTGGAATATTTGAAGACCCTTTAAGCGCGGCGGACCGACACGGCCCCTGCTGCCCGGTTCGCCGGGGCCAGCAGGGGCCGTGTGCACATCTGAGGACTGCATTTCACCTGAGAGCGTTTCTTTAGTGAGCGGGAATGCACCAGACCTGCGCCATTGTGAAAACATCGCCATCGGCCCTGAGATGCTTAGGGATGATGGGATGCGCCGCACCAACTGCGAGAGTGGTTAGACTGATCTCATATCGATTGTCCGCAAGCCCCTGTATTTGACGATTGGCGTCTGCGGGCTGACATGGGAAGAAACGAAGTGCATGACGTCGGCAATCTCGTCCTCCGACGCAACGGCGCGCTTAGGCAGTGTCAGCGCCTCACGCTTGGACAACGCAAGCAATAAATGCCTGTCGGTCTCGATGACCTTGACGACCGACTTCCAGGATACTTCGCTCCTGATGTCTTCGGAGCGCGCGAGAATGAAATTCTCCTGCAACTCCACAACAATTTCCTTGTTTGCAGACGCGTTCCTCTTGAAGACATAAGCCGCCGCCAAACCTGCGACTTGCGTGCCAAAAAGAGCGAAAAAGAGTGGCAGAAACCAGAGTGGCAGATATCTTGTGTAGATCTCTAAATATTCAGGCGACACATTTTCAGCGCCTCTCAACACCATAACGATGAGGGGGTTCGCAGCAATGATCACCGCAAAAAATAGCCTGAACACAGTGGTCAATAAAGACGGGCGCACCAAGGCACGGGTCAGAGCAACGAAATCCCGCTTCTCGAATACGTACCTGATCTCCCGCATCACCTGCCCTCACTCTTTTCCCGGCCACCGCTGCGGCATCTGTTAGACCAAAACGAGTTGTCTTTGTGAATGGCTGAAGGATGAATCGGTGCTTCTTTGCTCATCGACGAACGATAAAGCAGCTGAACTTTAACCTGCCACTTTCGTTCCTATGCTGTGCAACCATAGAGATGAAAGGATAGTGGAATGAATGACATCGCATTGCCCGTTGAGGTCGAGAGCGCTGTGCGCACCATACAAACCGATCTGCCGGTCAACGCCACTATCCATGTCTGGCTGAAGGCGAAGAAGGCCGATGAGCCGGGGGCGGTGTCATTCTCCAACCATAATGGCAAGTTCGGAGAGGTCTCATCCACCAATGTGGATGAGTATAATTTCCGCATCTACCAGGTCTTTGGCGGTGGGCGTATTGAGATGAGCTACGACACGGTGACCACCGCTGTGTCCGTTATCTACTGGTTCATTGCCTCCGATGTGCTGGAAACGGGCATCACCGTTGTCCACACCAAGCCAGATAACGCCGCACCGGAACTGCCGGACAGCTACCACTTCCGCCCGCCCTTCGGTTGGATGAACGACCCCAATGGCTTTGGCCGTTTCGAGGGCCGCCCTCACCTCTTTTACCAGCATTACTCCCACGGGCTGCGCTGGAACACCATGCATTGGGGCCACGCGGTTTCATCGGATTATCTGCGCTGGCGGCATCTGCCGATCTTTCTTTTCCCATCTGAGGAACTCACGACACGGCCAGACAAGCGCGGCGGGGCCTATTCCGGCTCGACCATTCCGCTGGTGGAAGGCACAGGTATCCGCGTGTTCTTTACCGAGCAGGTGCAGGACAGAACCCCTGAACAGCAGATCCAGCTGACCGCCACCTCGTCCGATCTCATCATGGCCGGACAGGCGGAGGTCATCCTCGGCAACCGCCCGGATGGGCAGGGGCTGACACCTGACTTCCGCGATCCTTACGTTTTCCGGGGACCGGATGGCCTATGGAAAATGCTCCTGGGCAGCCAGAGCGATGGCGGCGGCGTTATTCTGCTTTATGAGACGCAAGACCCCACGGCGGCATCCGGCTGGACCTATGTCGGCAAGCTGTGGGTGGAAACGCGCTACAAGACGACGGCTGTGGAATGCCCCTGCCTGCTGCCGCTGGATGGCCCGGCTAATTCCCGCTCCACCCGCTGGGTGCTGGTCTATGGCCTGATGCATTCGGAAGACGCAGCCACCGGCCGCAAGAACCTTGCTATGGCTGACGTCGGCTGGTTCGATGGCAAGACTTTCGTCAAGGAATTTGGGCAGGAGCTGGATTTCGGCACGGACAATTATGCCTTCCAGGCGTTTCTGGATGGCGATACCATTGTCGGCATCGGCTGGCTGGCAAACTGGGCGGATGCAACGCCGGAGATCGATTTTCCTACCGCCATGACCTTGCCGCGCCGCATGATCTTCTCCAACGGCGCGCTTCTGACACCGCCGATCGGCGCTGCGGAAAGCCTGCGCCATCGCATTCTGGACCGCACCCGGCTTGCCGCTGGCGACACTGTCGAGTTTCCGAATGGCGCATTCGAAATTCTGTTCGAGCTGGAAAAGCCCGGCCTGCCCTTCGATCTGGAACTGGACCACCCGACCGTCAAGCTGGGTGTCGTCTGCGATGAAACCGGCCTCTGGATACGCTATGAGGACGATCGCGAAGGGCCGACGCCGCGCTATATTTCAGAGGGCGCGCGCCCGTTCCGCCTGCGCATTTTCGTGGATTATGGCTCCATCGAGGTCTTTGCCGATCATGGCCGCTTCGTCGGCACCAAGCGCATAGACAGTTTCGAGCCGGTGCGCTCTGCCCGCCTGAAAGCCGCTCAAGGCGCGGTTTCCCACGCGACGACATGGATGCTGAAACAGTAGCCCTCAGGAACCTTCGCACCTTTGGCCCGTTCTCTTGATAAGCAATATATCAGGAGAACCCTATGTCCAAAATTGAAGAGAGAGACCCTATTCTGGCGTCCAGCGAAGCGGGAGAGGACAAGGGCACGAAGAAAAAGGCCGGTCGCGGGATCATCCTCGCGCTCTCTGGCTTCTCCATCATGGCCTTCGTCATCTACCTCTCGATGATCGCCATCATGACCACCCAATCCTCTTAAAACTCATAAATCAGGCAGGAAACACATTATGGATCCGCGCGATAAGATTTCGACAGGTGAAGATGCTTTCGATCAGGATATGGTCGAACTCGATATTGATGACCTTCCCGCGAAGGGCGAAATCCCCCAGCAGTTCGAGCATGAACTGATGGAAGAGGAAGCTGAGAGCGAAGACGACCCTTATCAGGAAAGCGACGAAGCGCTTCCCGACGATGAGGAAGAGCGCGTGATCGATCGCAATCCTTCCCGCGAAGGTGGCGCGTTCGACGACGTTTGATCTGAGGCGTTTCAACTCATCAAAAGGCCGGGTCTGTCATTGAGACAACCCGGCCTTTTGATGTGCTCAGCCCGCACGTTCCGGGCTGTATCCCGCCTCGCGCATGGCTTCTTCCGCCTTTGCAGCATCACCATCAATGGTCACGCTGTGCGCCGCCAGATCGATGGTGACATCCGCGCCGGGAAGTGCGTCTGATACCGCGCCGCGAATGGTTTTCTCGCAATGGGCGCAGGTCATGTCAGGCACCGTGAATGTCGTCGTGGTCATGGGATTTTCCTTTCTTTTCATATTGTTGTATCGGCCACATCGATGCCCGCGAGATCATCCAGGATGGGGCAATCGGGCCTGTGGTCGCCGCCGCAGCAATGGGCAAGGTGGGAGAGCGTTTTCACCATGCTTTTCATCTCAGTGATCTTGCGCTCGAGATCGGCTATGTGGGCGGTGGCTATGTCTTTCACGGCGCTGCTTTCGCGGGTCTTGTCCTGCCACAGCGCCAGCAATGTCTGCGTCTCTTCCAGCGAAAACCCCAGCGTGCGCGACCGCTTGATGAAGCGCAGCGTATGCACTTCCTCTGCGCCATAGGTGCGGTAATTATTACCGGTTCTGGCTGGTGGCGTAATGAGGCCGATCTGCTCGTAATAGCGGATCATCTTTGCCGATACGCCTGATGCTTCCGAAGCCTGACCGATGTTCATGACGAAACCCTCACCGTTTTCAGCCGCAAGGCATTCCCGACCACAAACACCGAAGACAGCGCCATGGCGCCTGCCCCGATCATGGGAGACAGCATGATTCCGAAGGCCGGGTAAAGCGCACCCGCCGCCACTGGTATCAGCGCCACATTATAACCGAAGGCCCAGAACAGGTTTTGGGCGATGTTGCGCATGGTGGCGCGGCTCATCTCGATGCCATGCACCGCACCCATGAGATCACCGCCCACCAACACCACGTCAGCACTTTCAATGGCAACATCCGTGCCGGTGCCGATGGCCATGCCCACGTCAGCCTCAGCCAGTGCCGGGGCATCATTGATGCCATCTCCCACGAAGGCGATCGTGCCCCGGCCTTTTCGCAGGTCCTTGATAGCCTTCACCTTGCCCTCCGGCAGCACTTGCGCGATCACGTGATCAATCCCCACCTGCCTGCCAATGGCTTTTGCCGTGCGCTCATTGTCACCCGTCACCATGGCGACCTCAATGCCCATGGATTTCAAGGCCTTGATGGCTTTGGCGCTCGAAGGTTTCAGCGGATCGGCCACAGCCAGAACGGCTGCAAGCTTCCCATCAATGGCGGCATAAAGCGGCGTCTTGCCCTCGTCACCCAATCGCTGCGCGGTATCCGCAAATGCATCAACGGAAAGGCCGAGCTTTACCATGAACCTGTCTGCCCCGACATGGACCTTGCGACCGTCCACAGTGGCGGAAATGCCGTAGCCGGGCAGGTTTTCAAAGTCGGTCATGGTGGGTGGGTTATCGGGCAAAGCCGCCGCTGCCCGCACGATGGCCTCAGCAATCGGATGTTCGGAACGGCTTTCCACCGCAGCCACCAGCCTCAGAATATGCGCAGGCTCGAAGCCTTCCACCGGTTCCAGATCGGTCAGTTCAGGCTTGCCCTTGGTCAGCGTGCCCGTTTTGTCCACCACGACGATTTTGACGGATCTCAGGGCTTGCAGCGCCTCGCCCTTGCGAAACAGAACGCCCAGTTGCGCGGCCCTGCCCGTGCCGACCATGATGGATGTTGGTGTGGCCAACCCCATGGCGCAGGGGCAAGCGATGATGAGAACGGCGACTGCATTGATGAGGGCATAGGTATAGGCAGGCTGCGGCCCGAACATGGCCCAGATGATGAAGGTCAGCACGGCAATGGCCATCACCCCGGGCACGAACAGCGCGGTGACCCGGTCCACCGCCAGCTGGATGGGCAGTTTCGCGCCCTGTGCCTGCTCCACAAGGCGGATGATCTGCGCCAGCATCGTATCTGCGCCCACCTTGGTGGCCCGGAATTTCAGCGCTCCATTGCCATTGATGGTGCCGCCCGTCACGGCATGGCCGACGGTCTTTTCCACCGGCACCGGCTCGCCTGAAATCATCGATTCATCGACAAAGGATGCGCCCTGCACCACCTCGCCATCAACCGGCAACCGCTCACCGGGGCGGATGATGATGATATCGCCGACGACGACCTCATCCGTTGCAACATCAAGCATTGCGCCGCCGCGCTCGACCCGCGCTGTCTTGGCCTGAAGGCCCGTGAGCTTGCTGATGGCATCGCCGGTCTTGCCGCTGGCACGCGCCTCCAGCAGCCGCCCGATGAGGATCAGCGTCACGACGACGGCAGCGGCTTCGTAATAGACATGCCGGGCATTGTCCGGCAGCAAGCCCGGCGCAAATGTGGTGACCAGCGAATAGAGATAGGCGGCACTCACACCCAGCGCCACCAGCGAATTCATCTCTGGCGCGCCATGGGCAAGGGCCGGAAAACCCGATTTCAGAAAGCGCCAGCCGGGGACGAAAATGATAACCGTGGTCAGCGCGAAATAGAGATAATAGAGCGTCTGCGTTTCGATGACGCCCATCAGCCAGTGGTGCATGGGCGCGTATACATGCCCGCCCATTTCCAGCACGAAGAGCGGTGCGGTGAGAATGGCGGACAGGATCACGTCGCGCTTCAACCACGCCTCATCATCCTGCCCGTGGTCTTGGACTTGGGAGGTCTGAGCGGCACCGGAACCGGGGGCCTTCAGCGCAAAACCGGCGAGCCTTGCGGTTTCCACCAGCGCCTCACGCTGCCGGTCACCGCCCATGGTGTCCACAGTCACGTCACCGTTCTCGGCATTCACGACAACGCTGACCGTGGTGGCAACAGAATCCAGAACGGCCTGCAAACGCTCGGCATCATCAGTTTTCAGGCCTTTGGCGGTAAATTCAATGCTCCGGGGCGCAACCTCATAGCCGATCTTTCTGACGGCAGCGGCCAGCGTCGTCGCTGAAAATCCATCCGCCGGTTCCACCGTCAGCCGCTTCGTCGCAAAGTTCACTGAACTTGCCGCCACCCCCGGCACCTTGGCAGCCGCCAGCTCCACCCGCCGCACACAGGACGCGCAGGTCATGCCTTCGACAGCGATGGAAAGCGGCTCTGCCTGAGTGCCTGAATGGGTGCCAGTATCGACGTTTATCTTGATGGTCTCGTTCATGGGATTTCCCCTTTCACAGACCCATGTAATGCTTCCCATCATGGGAAGGTCAAGAGCTATCAGGCTTTTAGCCTACCGCCTCCGCTGCGCGCGACTTTTAAGTATATCCTTTATTACTTATGCTCGATGATGGATATCAGCAGGGTCATGAAAAATGATACAAATACACCCAGTCGATCTGGAATATAAATATTAACTATGCTTTAAAACAAAGGGGCTGTTCATCGGGGGTATCTATGCGTTTCTTGCCATTCATCGGCCTGGCGGCTGTCATCACGACGCTTGCCTCATGCGGCACCATGTCCAAGGAAGAGTGCCGCGTGGCTGACTGGGGCGTGGTGGGTGATACGGATGGCGCAGCCGGTTATAATCCACAGAGCCGCTTTGCCGACCATGTCAAATCCTGCTCCAAGAGCGGCGCAACACCGAACCAGACCCAATGGTATCAGGGCTATCAGACCGGCATCAAACGCTTCTGCACGCCCCTGAGCGGTGCTTCCCATGGAGAATCCGGCGGTGCCTATAACAATGTCTGCCCACCGGAGATGGAACCGGGATTTGTGCGCGGGTATAGCCTCGGCAAGCGGGTCTATGATCTGCGCTCCCGCATCGATTCTTTGAGGTCCGATGTCCTTTCACGGGAATCGGAAGCCAACCGGCTCTCCGAAGAGCTGAAAAAGGCTGAGGACAAAGACCGCCGCAACCTGCGCGACCGCATCGACGACTTTGAACGAGACCGCAGCCGCGCGCGCCGCGAGGCCGACGACCTCGGCTATGATCTGAGCGAAGCCGAACGCGACCTAGGCTACTTCCGCCAGACCTCCGGGGTACCGATGGCACCAGCGCGTTATTAATCGTAACATATGGGGCCGTGCACCCTCACCGGCGCACGGAAACCCTTGCGATATCGCGAAGAAATTCATCGCGCACCACCTGCCCCATGGGGGCGTCAGATGGTTTGTCGTTGATGCGCAGGCGAGCGAAGACGATGTGTTGGCCTTCGCGTTCTGCCCAGCCCACGAACCAGCCAAAGGGGCGCTGCGGGTCTGGCTTGCCATCATCGCCGTTGAGGTTTCCCATGCCTGAGGTGCCGTGCACGCTCCAGGCTTCTGCGGCATCGAACACCGGCATGATGGCGCGGGTCTTGTTTTGCGCATCGCGGGCGAAGGGAAGATTGTTGCCCATCAGGCGGCGCAGGAAACCCACTTGCTCGACCGGCGAGATCTGCAGCGCGCCACCCATCCAAGCGGCCATGCCCTTCGGCGTTGTGCCGGGTGCGCCCGCCGTGCTGGTGGTGCCAAAGCCCAGCCGCTTCACGTAGCTTAAAAACTTTTCCGGGCCGAGGCGGCTGGCGATCTCGGTGCCGTACCAGTTCACGCCATTCTTCTGCCAGGCGCTGGGGTCCACCTTGCGGCGATCTGCCGGGGCGGCATCCATGCCTTTTTGCCAGTCCCAGACGGGGTTGAACTCATCCAGCAAGACGCCGGAATCATAGCCGATCAGCGCTAAGGGAATATTGAACGTCGCGCCCGGCGGCACGCGCTTGTCACACGTGCCCTGCTGCGTCATGACGGCACCGGTTTCCACCGAAGTTACGAAGGTGCACTCGTAAACATGCTGCGAGGCATTGGCCCCGCCCGGCACTAGGCCAGCGCCAGAAAGGCCAGCGGCGGAAAGGCACAGGGCTTTGAGAACAGCGCAGCGGGACAGCATTCATTTTCCTTGTAACCGGTGCTCATGCAGGCCGATAAGGGGTCGTTGATAAAAGATGGCATGGTTTAAGTGCAAGTTGGGGCAGCAATAGGACGGGGCAAATTGCCCTTCATCTCCGTTGTGCCGCAGGCTCATCCCCCACCGTCAACGGCCAGTCTACAACGTAATTCTCGAAATCGTCCACATCAACCTGCTTTTCGTTGATGGTACGGCCGCGTGCGGAAATGCCAGCCACATGCACGGTTTCCGGATCCCCGGAAACAAGGTGGTGCCACCAGTAAAGATCTTCGCCATCGCGCACCAGCGCATAGGCGCAGGTAGGCGGCAGCCAGCCGATTTCGTTGACGAGCTTCAGGTTGAGCTGGATGCAATCCGGCACCGTATCAAACCGGTTGGGGTAATCTGAACAGGCGCAACTGTCTCCATCCAGCAACTGGCAGGAGACGGATGTGAACACCACATCGCCGGTGTCCCAGTCCTCCAGCTTATTGAGACAACAGAGCCCGCAGCCATCGCACAGGCTTTCCCACTCGGTGTTACTCATTTGCGCCAGTGATTTCGTTTTCCAGAAGGGCGCGTCACTCATCGTTAACATTTCCGTTCCATTTTGCAGCATCGGGCGGCAACGTGATCCCCGTTTGCCATATCGCAATCTACCGGATTATGAGATAATCGCTAAATCCGGCAGAGTAGTGGTGATGGTGGAATGACCCGCGCAAGGTCGCTGCGTCAAGCAAATGCTGGCGAGATCGAACAGGAATACGTTTCAGGTGCAGGAAGACAACAACAAGAAACCGGCGCGCCGCAAGCGCCATCTTCTGCTGCGCATCGATTCATGGATCGATTCCAGCCTGTGGACATCCGCGTCGCGCTTCTTCGATTTCTGGGAAGATGTAACCATTGCATCGCGCAAGCTCCATGTGCGCGGCTGGAAGAAATTTCTCATCAACATTGCCGATGACGCGCTGACGGTAGGCACCGCCGGCACCGTGCTGATGCTGGCGCTGGCGCTTCCCGCCTTTGAGGAAACCAAGAAGGACTGGCGCTATCGCGGTGATTTCGCCGTGACATTCCTTGATCGCTTCGGCAACACCATCGGCCATCGCGGCATTATCCACGAAGATTCCGTGCCGATCGACCAGATGCCGGACCATTTCATCAAAGCTGTTCTGGCCACCGAAGACCGTCGCTTCTTCGAGCATTTCGGCATTGATTTCATCGGCCTTGCCCGCGCCATGAGCGAAAACGCACGCGCAGGCGGCGTTGTGCAGGGCGGCTCCACGCTGACGCAGCAATTGGCCAAGAACCTGTTTCTCACCAATGAACGCTCGCTGGAACGCAAGATCAAGGAAGCCTTTCTGGCGCTTTGGCTTGAATCCAACATGTCAAAGAAGGAAATCCTCAGCCTTTATCTGGACCGTGCCTATATGGGCGGCGGCACCTTTGGCGCGGCGGCGGCGGCGCAGTTTTACTTCGGCAAGAACCTGACGGATGTGACGCTGGCGGAATCCGCTATTCTCGCCGGTCTGTTCAAGGCCCCTGCGAAATACGCACCGCACGTCAACCTTCCAGCCGCACGTGCGCGCGCCAACACGGTTCTCTCCAACCTCGTGCGCGGCGGCCTGATGACCGAAGGTCAGGTCATCGGCGCACGCCGCAACCCGGCCACCGTCATCGACCGCGAAGACGTGAAGGCACCGGACTATTTCCTCGACTGGGCCTTTGACGAAGTGCAGCGGCTGGCCAAGGATGGAAAGATCAAAGACCACACGGTCATCGTGCGCACCACCATCGATACCGGCCTGCAACAGGCCGCCGAACAGGCGCTGGAAGGCAGCCTTCGCGAGTTTGGCGAAGGCTACAAGGTCAAGCAGGGCTCGATTGTGATGATCGAAAATGGCGGGGGCATCCGCGCCATGGTCGGCGGGCGGGACTATGGCGAAAGCCAGTTCAACCGCGCAACGGCGGCGCTTCGCCAGCCGGGTTCATCCTTCAAGGTCTATACCTATTCCGCCGCCATGGAGAAGGGCTACAAGCCGGAAACGCTGATATCAGATGCGCCCGTGACATGGCGCGGCTGGTCGCCGCAAAACTATGGCCGTTCCTATGCGGGCAAGGTGACGTTGCAGACGGCGCTGGCAAAATCCTACAACACCGTGCCGGTGCGCCTTGCCAAGGATGTGCTGGGAACGCAGATCATTGCCGACACAGCCAAAGCCATGGGCGTTGCCACGCCGCTGCGCACAGACAAGACCATTCCGCTCGGCACATCCGAAGTGACCGTGCTGGACCAGGCCACCGGATACGCTGTTTTCCCGGCAGATGGCATGCAATCTCGCCGCCACGGCATTGCGCAGGTGCTGGATTATGAAGGCAAGGTTCTCTACGATTTCGAGCGCGACGAGCCACCGGCCCAGCGCGTGCTTTCCGAAGACGCCAATTCCAAGATGAACCGCATGCTGGTGACCATTCCCGTGGAAGGAACGGCGCGGCGTGGCGCACTGGACAATGGCATCGTTTCCGGCGGCAAGACCGGCACGTCACAATCCTACCGCGATGCCTGGTATGTGGGCTTTACCGGTAATTACACAGCCGCCGTCTGGTTCGGCAATGACGATTTCACCTCCATGAACAACATGACCGGCGGCGCCCTGCCCGCCATGACGTTCAAAAGGTTGATGGACTATGCCCACCAGGGCATGGAACTGCGCCCCATTCCCGGCATCCAGAACCCACTGCCCAATGGCACACACCCCAAACCCGCAACCGGCGCAGTCGTGGCCTCCACAGACGCCAGCGCCCTCCCCGCCCTCACCCGCCCCCGCTCCCTTTCCGCCGAAGCCACACGGGTTATCCGCTCGATTGGCAAGAGGCTGAAGGAGGCGTCAGCGCCTTCGTTGACGGTGCAGAAGGTGGCAGGCGTTGAGACGGATGGTGGGGTGAAGCGTTAGTTTTTTTGAAAAGCCGCATTAACAAGATGATTTTGATATCCAAATTGTTTTGAATTTTCCCGTTCTCACGGTGTTAGATGTCGTTGATCGCACTCTTGTTTATGGCTTTTTTGATTGCGGTCGGCTCCGTTGATTTCTCCGCATTTTCGGCGGTTGGATATGTCGGCTACACGTCTGCGTTCAACACTATCGTCAGCATTCTTGCGGCATGCGCCGCATTTTCTCCACTCATGCCACTGGCCACCCTTGCGCTCATAAAATTCACGTCTTTCACCCTCCGGCATTGGCAAACTGCAGCTCTATCAGTGACCGCTGGAGTGCTCGGTTCATTTGCCACGCTCGTATCTGCAGCATTTGCGAGTGGTGGATCGACTATGACTCTTCTCCACGGGTTTGCGCTGATCAGCATCATTATCAGTTCGCTGTGGCTGCTGGTGAACCCACGCGAAGCGCCGCTCGTCCGGAATATTGGCTTTTACATCATGATCTGCCCCACAGTCGTGGCGATCTGGTCGCTGACAAATGCCGTGGCGTTGGCGGTTTCAGCCAAGACGATCGCGGGAACGCAAAACTTTTGCCTCGCCAGACATGGGGACAATGCTGCAATCTCCCAACTTATCGATCTGCGCGGACTCGCTCTTTACACAACGAAGTCAGGCTACAAGATGAGCCAGAGCTGGTTCTTTCATAGTGTTTTGCTTGTAAAAGCTGGAGATGACTTGAAAGCCTACAATTGGAGCTTAGGCAAAATGCATTTCGAGCGGTTGCCTGAGCCAAATCGTTTTCTCGTCAACCCTCTGTCCGACTGCACGCCCCAACAAAACTTCCTGCAAACCATCCCCCTTGTCAGGATCTAATAGCGAGAAAAGCCTTGAGCCCTCGCCCCCGCAGGATCGCCCGGCATACAGCACTTCTTCCTGTTGCTGGCGACGTGGGTGTTCCGCTGCAACCAAATGCCTGCCTATCCGTTGATTTCACACCGTCGGCCCGCCAAAGGCGGCGACGTGTTCCTGCTGTTTATTCTTGTACCTTCGGAGTCGTCTCCATGAATGATATCTCATCTCGCAGGGAGGCCTCTGCTTATCCCTTTCAATCCCTTTTCGTGCCGTTTCCGTTTGTTTGCTTTTCGATGACGCTGGGTACGGACATTGCCTTTTGGCAGACGGCGAATTTGCTGTGGCTGAATTTTTCGGCGTGGTTGCTGTTTGCGGGGCTGGTGTTTGGCGGGCTGGCGGTTTTGGCGGGGTTGGTGGATCTGTTTCGCTCTCGCACGCGGCCGATGCGACCTTCGTTTTTTGCGATTTTTCTGTTTGTCGTGATGCTGGCCTTGGCGCTCCTCAACAGTCTCGTTCACGCGGGTGACGGGTGGACGCCTGTTGTTCCCTATGGTCTCGCCCTTTCGGCCATCACCTTTGGCGTGGCGCTGATGTGCGTTGCCGCTTCTTCCCGCAAATATGCAAGACTGGCCTGGAGAGTATGATGATCGCGCGCCGCCTGCTTCACACCGCTGTCCTGATGGGCAGTGCCGCCGTCATCCTTTCCGCTTGCAGCGAACAGGATGGTACATTCGATACTTCCCAACAGATCGGTGCTGATCCGGTTTTGCCGGAACCATCTGCAAGCCTGATACCGGACCTCAAAGTGGCCGAGGTTGTGGGCTGGAAGGATGGTGAGTTGCCGACTGTGCCGGAAGGGTTGAAAGTCAGCCTTTACCAGAAGGACCTTGCCAACCCGCGCACCGTGCACACGCTGCCCAATGGTGATGTGCTGGTGGTGCAGTCTCGCGGGCCGAAGGGCGCTCCACCATCGCGGCCGAAGGATATTATCCGTGGTTGGATCATGGCGATTTCCCATGGGGAAATAAAGCCGCAGAAGGAGAGCAATCTCATCACGCTGCTGCGTGATACCAACCGCGATGGTGTGGTCGATGAGCGCCACGATCTCCTGACGAAGATGGATTCTCCCTTTGGCTTGGCCTTTGCGGATAATACGCTCTATGTCGCCACGGCCAGCGAAATTCTCGCCTATCCCTACCAGCTTGGGCAGAACGAGATCACCGCACCGCCAAAAGTCCTGACGCCGCTGCCGGGTGGGCCGATCAACCACCACTGGACCAAGGATCTGGCGCTGAGCCCTGATGGCAAGTTCCTCTATGCGTCCGTAGGGTCCAATTCCAACATCGTTGAAAACGGTCTGGAAGCGGAAAAGAACCGCGCCGCTATTTTGCAGGTGGACCGACAGACGGGTGCGTTCAAGCTGTTTGCATCGGGTCTGCGCAACCCCAATGGTCTGGCATTCAACCCGCAATCGGGTGAGCTTTGGGCCGTTATCAATGAGCGTGACGAGTTGGGGCCGAACCTCGTTCCCGACTATATGACATCGGTGAAGGAAGGCGGATTTTACGGCTGGCCTTGGAGCTACTACGGCAACCATGTCGATCCGCGCGTCTATCCGCCGCGTCCCGATATTGTCGCTACCGCCATCAAGCCGGATTACGCGCTATCCAGCCATGTCGCGGCCCTTGGCCTGACATTTACGCTGAATTCCGCCATGCCTGCAGCCTATGCAAATGGCGCATTTATTGGTGAGCATGGCAGCTGGAACCGCGATGCGTTCAATGGTTACCGCGTTACCTATGTGCCGTTTGAAAACGGCAAACCGGCTGGCAAGACGCAGGATGTGGTGACGGGCTTTATTCAGGGCGACAAGGCCCGGGGCAGACCCGTTGGTGTTGGTATCGACGGAACCGGCGCGCTTCTGGTGGCGGATGATGCGGGAAATTCCGTGTGGCGCGTGGCGGCTGCTGATGGCACGATGACGCCAGCCCCGGTTGCCACGGACGATATTTCGGGTGGAACGGCGGCAGCCCCTGCTGCACCGCCGACCGCGCCTGCCGCGCAGACTCCACCGGCGGCACCTGCGCCCACTCCCGCTAACTAAAATGTGCTCATGCTTCACGCTGCCGGATTTTGCAGCGTGAAGCTTTCTGCAGAGCTGGACCTACTGCGAATCGCCGCCAAGTTGTGTGGAGATTTTTTCAAAGGCCTACATCTGAAGCGTTCTGCCCATTTCCCCGCGATGAAATCAATGGTAACCCTCACCTGTTCCAAAACGGGAAAACAGCGTGTTTCGAGTTCCATTTCTTGTTGCCATTTCGCTCATCATTGCCTTTGGCGTGGGTATCTTTTCAACGTTTGCAGCGCTGCAAGCGACAGAGGGTTTTGGCTCTATCAAGATTGGCGCCTGGGATGCGTTTCCCGAGGCGCAGACCATTGAAGCTGACCCTTATGCAAAATCTCACCGCGCCCGCGCGGGCAAGCTGCTTTACGGCACGGCGGAAGGCCTGAGCTTTACCGCGTCGGTGGATAGCAGCGGCGAGCGCCTGTCCGGCGACTGCCGTTACAAGCTGAGCGGCAACGTGCCCCCTTCCCGTTTCTGGACGCTTTATGCTGCAGACCAGCAGGGCAATGCGCCCGAAGATGGATCAGGCAGACCGATTGCGCTTAACTCCCGCAACCTGTTGCATGGTTCTGAAGGTGGTATGGATATCAATATTGCCGCCTCCGCCCAGACCTTCAACTGGCTGGCCGTGCCGCCCTCTGCCGGATTCAAACTTGTGCTGACGCTGCTCGACACACCCGTCGCATCCAGCACCGGGCTTATCGACATCAAGATGCCGGATATTCGCAAGATTGGATGCGGCAATGCTTAAGGTCATCTTTGCCGTCTTTGTCGGGCTTGTTGGTGCCGCCGTGCTGCATCTCATCATCCTGCTGGCCATTCCGCATTTTTCCAACCGCGATGCCTATACACGGGCCGTGGCGGAAGGTGCGGCCAACATGTTTCATCTGCTGGATGAGAAAAGTGAAAAGGCCGGGCTTGGCAGCGGAGATCCCTTCATGCGGGTCGCCGTCTGCACCTTCAGCGTGGATCAAAAACCGGTGCGGCTGGCGGCATTCGGCGCGGTGCCCTTCTGGTCGGTCGCCGTTTTCGATAGCGCATCCAACGAGATTTTCAGCATGAATGACCGCACCTCTGCGGGCGGAGAGATGGATATTCTGGTGGCAAACCAGGTGCAGCTTGCGTCTATCCGCAAGGCAATGCCCGAGGGACTTTCGAAGTCCATTCTTGTCGCGGCTGGCCAGGGCAAAGGCTATGCCGTGTTGCGGACCATGGTTCCGCAGTCAAGCTTCGTGGAAGAAGCGACACGTTTTCTCAGCGAAGCCAAATGCGAGCAGGCGCCATGGCCGTGACCAGCGCGCTGGCAACGAACCATCAGGAGCCGGTGGCTGCTTCAGTCGTTGTGTCAATGGTCTTGCGCTTGCGGGGCTTGCGCCCATCTTCAATCTGAATTTGCGGCACTGGCCGCTCATAGCGCACGCCCGTGAAAAACAGAATCTGGGCAGGGCCATCAGTTGCTTTTTGCGGATTGGCGGGTTTGGCGAAGCGGCGGGATGCCGCAAAAAACGAAATGATTTCCGTCATCGTATTCTCCTCTCAAGGCATGACGCTAAGCTGTTGAATATGTGCGCGGCGATATGAACTACCCGCGGAATGCCATCACCACAACATTGTGCATTTCCAGTCCACAGACTGGCATGTGAGATGCGAGCTTTCGTAAACACTCAGGCGTTTACGAACGTCAATCCAGACTTCCGATTTCGAAATCCGGCATCGTATCTGTATGCTCTTCACAAGATTACAAACAGATATAAGTTAATCATCCGTTAATTCTAATATTCTTGCGTCCGTAAGAACCATTAAAATTGAGTATAATTGCGATATCTCTTGGAAAGGATGCAGTCACACATCTGTGAATTGAAAATCAGGCATTTTTTGAAAGTCGTTGTATTCAATACCTTAATTCAAACACTACAATAAGTAACAGGTTATTTTTAGGAAAACTGTCGTTTGACGGCTGTCATTATCGTCATGTTTAAGAGCAGATAGCCGCCATGATAGCGGTTAGGGGCTCGCTCTTTACTGCCATCGGCACGATGGACGGTGCCCCGCTTTAAACCACCCGCAGCCCCCCTCCTCCTGGTCGGGCGTCTCCCTCATAGGTAGTGTTGGCGCATGATCCACACAGATCCCAAAACATCCTCTTAAAATTTGCTGTGAATAGCCGGAAAAAACCGCTTTGCGCGATTGCTGGTTAACAGCGCGTCAACACGTTTGCTCTAATTTGATGAGATCGTTTTGTTCTGCGTCAAATTGGGTATTGCGTTGACCGACAGGTATCGAGAATTGGAAAGGCCAAGTGCCGAGAGGAAGAAGGATGTGGTCCTTATGGCTACGGTGACGAGCTTCGAGGGGCTGTCTTATCCATCCAAATCAGAGCTCCGGCAGTTTGCAGAGCTGTTCATGCCGCTGTTTGCCGCTTCTACGCCAGAGGCGAAGCGGGATGCGGTTGCGGCCTTGTCGCAGAACCCCAACGTGCCCTCGGCCGTTGCCTTCTTCATAGCCAGTCAACCGATCGGGCTGTCTGCACCCTTTCTCGTTTCCTCTAAATGCCTTGATGATGATACGCTGATTGCCATTGCACGCACCCAGGGCGGCGCGCATGCGCGCACCATCGTACGCAGAGATGACCTTTCGCCCACCGTTGTCGATGCGCTGGTTGGCCTGCGCCACTCGCACAACCCTATCCCTGCCTCCGCCCGAAAGAACGCGGCACCTGCTGAACCCGCGCAGAGCATTGAAAAGTCGATTGCCGAGCGCGAAGAGGATCTGCGTCGCCAGCTTCGCAGCATGGCGCGCCAGCTTCACCGTCCGGTCAGCGATACGCTGGGCGTGCGCCGCCTGACAGACGTACAGGAAGCCCTGCTGGTGCGCTTTGCCCGCGAGCGCAATGCACGGCAATTCTCCACGGCGCTTTCCGATTCCCTTTCGGCAAGCCACTGGCTGTCAGAACGCATCATGCTGGATATTTCCGGCCAGCAACTGGCCACGACCATGATTGGCGTGGGCATGGATTTTGCCGATGCGGCCTTTGTGCTGGAGAGTTTCTACCCGCACCTCAAGGCGCAGGAAGGCGACATGACACGCGCCGAAGCCATGCTGGACAAACTGGACATTGGTGAATGCGAAGACCGCATCGAGAGCTGGCGCCGGGCAGACAGCTATACTGTCGATCCAAGCCGGGAAACCACGCGGGAGCTTCAGGAACAGATAGATATGGCGCGGCTGGTGGTCCGGCGCTAAGGCGCCGGATTAAGCTGAAACGACGTTGAACAGACCGTCAACGGTCTCGGTCTCGATTTCCACGACCCAGAGGTCGCTATCGAAGCGACGCTCTTTCTCCAGCACGGCCTCAACATCACCTGCATCCGCGTGGCCAAGCCGCAGTTCGAAACGGCGGTCTGCGCTCCCCTCTTCATCATCTGAAAAGCTCTGCGGTGCGGGGCTGTAGAGATTTTCAGCGCCGCTGCGAAGGCGCTGGCGAATGAAGATTGCGCCCGCCGCATCGGCACCCTTGCGTTCAACGGCGGCGAAATCACCGGCGGAAAAAACGCGCCTTATGAGGGCTGAAACGAAAATCTCGGATTTGATGCGCATGGGAATGCGATATCACAAAGCGCCGATGGATTTCAGCTTTTTCAGCACGGCCTCGCTGGGCTCGCCGGTTTCGGGCAGGCGATAGTGTTTTTCAAAGTTGCGAATGGCCTGACGCGTCTGCTCGCCTGCCATGCCATCCACCTTCACATCCGCATAGGCAATGTTGACAAGGCCCTGCTGGATCTTGGCGACCAGATCGTTTGTGACGGGCGTGTGCGGCTTTTGCGTTGTCAGCGAAACCGACTGCGCCTTTGGCTTTTCAGCCTCAGCGTTCTTAATGGCAGCGGCTACGGGATCGATGGCGACGCCGCCGGAATTGGCAGCGGCGGGCCGATCCTTCGGCAGGGCCTTGGGAATGGCGGCGACGGTGGTGGCGCTGTCTATTTTCAGGGCTGAGAGAACGCGCGTCGTCGGCTCGCCGGTCTGTTCCATGCCGACGGTTTCTTCAAAGAACAGAATGGCGGCGGTGGTGCGGGGGCCGGTCATGCCGTCTGCCACGCCTTCGTAAAGGCCGCGACGGGCAAGCTCGCGCTGGATATCGGTTACGAGTTGAGACGGGCCTTGCGGTGTAGCCCCGCTCGACGCATGCGCGGGCAGAGCCGGAAGGGCTGGCGCTTCATCGGGATTACCGGCTGCCGGCATGGCCGATGGCTTCGGCGCTTCGGTCTGGCGCTCGATGCGGAAGGTGGTGACGTTGCCCTGTTCGCCGAGGCCGGATGCCAGGCGATATCCGGGAATACCGTTGGGATTTTCCTCATCGCGCGTGCGCATGAAGGGTGATGGGTGATGCCCCGGCTGGTACCAGAGCGCATTGGCGGCTACGAAACCGAACACGACGAAAAAGGCCGTGCAACCGCCGACCAGTTTGGGGTGACGCAGAATCTGTTGCCCCACGGCCAGAGCGGCCACGGAAACGACACCCGGCTCCTTGCGGGCCGGAGTTTTCCTAGGCGATTTTCGCTTTGGCGCCGCCATCCGCAACGTCCTCCTTCATCATTTTGTCTGCACCTGCGACCTGTTGCTTGAGGCGTGGTGGAAAGACCACCGGGCCCTTGGCATCATCATGGTCGAGGCCTGTCGTCTGGCCAGAGCCATCCGCTGGCAAGAGGATCGTGACAACCGTGCCTTCACCGGCGCGGCTGGTCATTGCAAAGCTTCCGCCGTGCAGGGCAACCAGACCCTTAACCAGAGCAAGGCCGAGGCCCGTGCCCTCAAAGCGGCGTGTATACTCGTTCTGCACCTGCATGAAAGGCTGGCCGAGAAACGCCATCTTGTCTGCGGCGATGCCAATGCCTGTATCGCTGACGGTCAGCTTCAACATGGCCCCCTCCAACGATGCGTCGATGGTGACAACACCGCCCGATTCGGTAAACTTTATGGCGTTGCCAGCAAGATTGATAAGAACCTGTTGAACGGCGCGCTGATCGGCAACGACTTCACCGATTTCGCGCTGAATGCGGCTGGTGAGGGTCACGCCCTTCTGCTTTGCCTGAAGACCGAGCATGCCCTCGCAGGTGGCAATGGCATCGGAGATGAGGAAGGGCTCCATCAGCAGCTCATAACGGCCCGCTTCCAGCTTGCTCATATCCAGCATGGTGTTGACCACCGACAGAAGATGCGCGCCGGACTGGCGGATCAGAGAGACATATTCGCGCTGGCGATCGTTTTCGAGCTTGCCGAAATACTCGCCAGCGAGAATATCCGAAAAGCCAAGAACGGCATTCAGCGGCGTGCGCAGCTCATGGCTGACGGCTGCCAGAAAACGCGACTTGGCATCATTGGCCGATTCGGCTTCCGCTGCCTTGCGGACCACTTCCTTGCGCAGGATTTCCTTTTCGGTCACATCGCGAAGCTGGCCGATGACGGCTGTAAGCCTGCCCATAGGGTCCCGCTCTGCCGTCAAGTCCACACGACCGTGCAGAAACTGCGTCTGGCGGGTGGCAACTGGCGTATCAAAGCGCAGTTCCGCAAATGCATTCTCATTACCCTGACGCAGCGCGTCAAACGCCTGCATGAGAGCGATGCGATCCGACACATGAACCAGCTCGGCAAAGATATGACCAGCGCAATGCTGGAAGGAAAGTGGAAACTGGCCGACATCGCGTCCAGACACGCTTTTGACCACGCCGTGCTCATCAAACACCAGCAACAGCCCGGGCACCTGTGTGGCGCGCAGCATGACATCGCCTGCGGGCGCAGCGGACATGTCCTGCTCCTGCGGGCGCTTTGGCCTGTGCAGGGCCAGAAGCGAAGCGGCGGCGGCGAGAAAAACGGCAAAGACAGTTGCAACGCCCAGTGGCAATGCGACGGAGACGGAGAATGCGAGGCAGAAAGCAGCAGGCACCACCAGCAAGGCGGCCATGCCTGACACGACAAGACGGCGCAACGCATGGACCGTTGCGGTCCGCGCGCTGGCGTCTTCTTCCATGCGCGAAAGCCACACGCCAGAGGCATGATCAATCAGCGCAATCGCTTTTTCCGTAATTTTACGCAATACCTAAACACCGAATTCTGACGGGCGACGCAGCCCTTAACCATGGCCGACAATAGAGGGCCGCGGCTTAAGGAAAGCCTAAACCTGAGGGCTCCCGGCCCCTTTAAACCCCGGCATAATCCCGTTTCGGGGCATTTGGGGCAGACTTTGTCTTTCATGGTTAATGACGGGTAAGCAAAGGATTTTGTTAGATTTTTCGTTTCGCGTTAATCTTTGTGGCAGGCGTGGGCACCCTTATCCCCTGCAATTGCTGGCGACCGCCGCAATTATGCTTAACACCAGCCGTTAAACTTGTAGAGAAATTGCAATCGGGGTTCAGTTACGGAACAAATCGATACAATTTGAATTAAATTCTGCCGTTTTTTGCAAATGGCTGTTGGTCTGTTGGTTCTAGGGTGATTCCAAGCCCGAGAAACAGGGCAACACGGATGACCCGCAAAGGGCAACGTCAAACAGGGTGGTGTCGCAATGTGGTTCTTGATCAAAGGGTCGATCTGGTTTTCGCTGGTTCTGGTTGCATTGTCCTATTTTGGCGGCTCCAGTGACAGCAACAATCCAAATTCCCAGATGAATGTCGCCGGCGCTGTATCAGCAGCCAGCGAAGCCTACAAATATGTCTCCGCCATCTGCGTGGAAAAGCCCGACGTTTGCGTGAAGGGTGCAGAAACATTTCATGCGCTGGGTGAAAGAGCCCGCGAAGGCGCAAAGGTTGCCTATCAGTTGATCGACGCCCAGCTGGCTGGCAGCGACGAACAGCCGAAAATTGCCGATGCGGCGGCAGCACCTGCACATGCCCCTGCCGCAGAACCAGCCATCGCACCGATCAATATCTCTGACAACAGCGACGACATCAAAACCGGCACCATCAAATCGCAGCCTTACGTGCCGATGCCGCAGCGCCGCCCGGCACCCTGATCGACGGCCAACGCAATTCAATACATTCCTCCGCTTGCAGCCCTTCCCTGGGGCAGCCTGACTGCCCTGACTATAACCCTGCTACGATTAGCTTCGTAGCGGGGCTTTTTTTGTGGTGAGCGGTTCAATTGGGGTTTGGTTTGGCCTATATGCTGGTGAACCGGCACGATGAACGGATGGCGCACCATGGCTTCCCTAGACAAGATACTCGATGACTTTGCCTTTCTGGATGACTGGGAAGACCGTTATCGCTACGTAATCGAACTCGGCAAGGCGTTGCCTGATCTCTCCGAAGAGAAGAAGAGCGCGGCCAACAAGGTGCAGGGCTGCGCGAGCCAGGTTTGGCTTGTGAGCCACAGCGATGGCGCGAGCGACCCCATGTTGACCTTTGAGGGAGATTCCGATGCGCATATCGTGCGCGGGCTGGTGGCCATTGTGCTTGCCGTCTACTCCGGAAAACACGCCTCTGAGATCGCTGGTCTCGACGCCATCGAGGTTTTCGGCAAGATTGGTCTTGTGGAACACCTTTCCGCGCAGCGCGCCAATGGCCTGCGCTCCATGATCAACCGCATCCGCGGCGAGGCACAGGTGCTCGCCGCCTGATGGTTTCGGGATTGCTTCATAGCTCTGGCCGATATCCATCGGCACCCCAATGGTGGCTGTCTCGCTTGCGGCTTGTGGGGTTTGGCGGTGAATAGTGCCGTGACAGCGCCTGCAGGGCCGTGCGCAACATGAGCTTTGCGGAGCGCACCGGCCATTGCCGCTCACGCTCCACCAGTTCAAGACCCTTTTCAAAGCAGCAGACATCAATGGCGACGCCAGCCAGTTCCGGCCCCATGGCCTCGGTGGCCTTTGAAAACCGGATGCGGGCGGCCATGGCGGTATCGCTGATATCCTGCGCGCCATTGCCCTCGCCCTTGGTGCGCTTTGCCAGCCGCGGCTCCCAGCACGATGTGATCCTTGGGCTGAGTTGGCCGCGATGGAAATCAGCGGCCAGCCTCTCGCCCGCCTCCAGCGCATCGGCCGGGAAAAACAGCGTTCCGTCACGGTCTTTCAGCCGCAGCAAAGCTGACAGCGGTGAGGACAGCTCATTGCGCCGCGCCATCTGCTTTGTGCCATCGATGTCTATGGAAACGACATCGCAGAGACGATGCTGCTCCTGAAAGATCTCGTCACGTTCCTTGACCATAGCGCGCTTGAGGAAGGCACTTGATGTGGCGGGCTGCGCGCGGAGGCTGTTGCCATCCAGAACCAGCAAGCCAGCGGACACGCCCTGATCGACCACCTGCCGATCGAACCGATGCGGTTGATCGGCACGCTCAGTGGACACATCGATATCGCCTCCCCTCTCCGTAATCACAGCAGGCTTGCTGCCGATGAAGCGAAGAAGCCGCACAAGTGAGGAATTGTTCTTTTCGGTGCTCTTGGTTTCGATCTCACGCATGGCTTTCGGCCTCGATTGTCTCCAGAAGCGGTTTGACGGCCTCTTCCACCATGGTCACGAATGCATCGAAACCAGCATCATCGCGACGATCTTCGACTTGTTGGCAGGTCAGGCTGGCCGTGGATTGATCCCGCCCGAAGCAGAGGGCCACCTGCCACATGGGCAGGGACAAGGCGACATGGCTGACATAGAGCGCGATCTGGCGGATATGCAGCATTGCGTGACGGCGGTTGCGACGGACCGCGTCCTGATCCACGATCTGCGTGTAAATCTGGCATGTGGTTTCACGCACCCGCTGGCATGCGGCACGGTTCGCCCTTGGCACTGGCGCGCGGGGCATGCAGGCCAGCACAGCCGCAAAGCTTTGAGGGGCAGATGTTTGCGGCGCGCAGGCTTGAAGATTTGATGTCATGATGCAACTCCTCACTAAATAGGAATTAATTCATACTCCATCAAATCTGAACCTGCAATTGCGCTGCTATCCTGAAAATGCTGTATTCAGCAACCGGAAGCATAAGGCTTTGAATTTTTTCAAGGATTATTTTCTTATTTTAAACTCTCGCATCCTTGCCTCCAGGCATAAAAAAAGCCGATCCACGAGGGACCGGCTTTTGAAGAGGCGAATGGAGTGCGGATCAGCGGCTGGACTTGCGGCGCTGGCCGAGGCCCATTTCCTTTGCCAGGCGCGAGCGCGCTTCGGCATAGGCAGGGGCGACCATCGGATAATCGACAGGCAAATCCCACTTGTCGCGATATTCTTCCGGGCTGATGCTGTGATGCGTCGTCAGGTGACGCTTCAGCGATTTGAAAGAACCACCACATTCCAGGCAGATGATCTGATCATCCTGAACCGACTTGCGGACAGAAACCGCAGGCTTCTGCTTTTCAACATTAACCGCAGCCACTGTTGGCAGCGATGTACCGCTGAGCGCGGTGTGCACATCTGAAATTAGACCGGGAAGCTCCGTAACCGGAACGACGTGGTGGCTAACATAGGCAGCAACGATATCTGCAGTCAGTTCGACAAGCAGATCCTGAGCGCCGCCGTATGTAGTTTCCGTCATATATCTGTCTCCTGTTCATATCTTCACCGGCAAAGGTTAAAACCTGAACCGCGTGAAACGAAGTTAACCCCGCCCTCTGATTTGGGTCCTCCGAAGATCAATTCCTTCTTCCGATATACGCAGGAGAAGGGATCGATGCTTATGGACACTACGAACAACGAATGGATATCGACGATACTCTTGGAAAAGATGAATTATGCATCTTTAAAATACCTAACTGGACCTACTCATCTTCGCATGACACAAATCAACATCATGTACTTTACCTGATGTGGATAACACCAAACCAAAAAAAGTCCAATTATTATTTTGTAATAATTCGTAGATTAAAGCCCTTATTCTTCCTATTAGAAATCACAGGTAAGAAACTAAATATGTATGTCTGAATTATGGCCCAGACTACACTCAAGCATATACCCTATTTCAACTTCAGGTTTGCTTTCATTTCATCTTTTACAGTAATCTTTGAGAGACGATATCCGGCCTGATGCGCAACTTTTGCTAGCAAGTGAGCAGAAGCCGGGGCAGTCATAATAATGAAACAAAATCCTATTGCTGCACGTGCGAAAACAGTCAGCTGAAACGCGTCAATGCCGACGGCAAGAAGAAGAAGACCCGAACCGACAGTTCCGGCCTTGGACGCTGCGTGCATGCGAGTATAGAGGTCTGGAAAACGGTTAATACCTATCGCGGCAGCCAGCGAAAAGAGCGCCCCACAAACCAATAGGACCGTGACGGCAATGGCGATGACCCAGCTCATGATCGGCCCCTTTTTCCGTTTGTTCTTCTTCGTGCTGCACCGCGTGCAGGCATCACATCCGTGCCATCGAGCACGATTTTTCCATGCGCATCTGGGTCTGGTCTTCGCGACTGAATGAAGCGGGCGAACGCAACTGTGGCAAGAAAACCGACAAGGCAGAGAGCAACTGCAATATCAACATAGAGATACACGCCTGTGCGGATCGCTATGGTTGCGATGAAGCCGATGGCAATGCCAACAAGCATATCCAGCGCAATGACCCTATCGGGCAAGGTTGGGCCAACAACGACGCGATAGACCGTCATCAGAAAAGCAACAGACAGGACAATCAACGCAAACATCGTTGCGCCGGAAACCAGGGTCTCAGGTGTCATTTGCGAAATGCCTCCATGATCTTCTTCTCGAAACCCTCTGCAATCGATCGCTTGGTAGCCTCTACATCGCTGCAATCCAGCGCGTGAATGAAGAGGATTGCGCGGTCAGCGGAGACATCCACGGAGAGTGTGCCGGGCGTGAGCGTGATGAGATTGGCAAGCAGCGTGATCTCGAAATCGCTTTTGACCTTGAGCTGATAGGCGAAGATGCCCGGTGTGAGCACCAGCTTTGGCCTGACCACCAGCATGGCAACCGTCCAGGCCGAGAGCGCCAGTTCGCGAACGAACAGCAGCGCCAGCGACAGGATGGCAGGGATGCGCGCCCAATAGGTCTCGCTTGCCGCAAGTTCACGACGCACGATGCCAAGCGACAGCGCCGCTATGATGGCCCCAAAGACCATATTGGCGATGGTGAAGCTGCCTGAAATGGCAAGCCAAGTGATGACGAACAGCAAGCCCAGGACATAACGGCTCATTGCGCAGCTCCTTGCGGAAAGACGGAGCGGATATAGGCCGCGGGGTCGGCGAGGCCATCGGCTGCCTGCTGGCTAAGCTTCATGATGCTTTCCGGAAACAGGCCGAAACCGACGATAAGCAGTGTCAGCGCCAAGACCGGGGCGATGCCGGGCACCCTGGCAGGCGGCACCACATCCTTCATGCCAGCGGGCGCTGAGCGCCAGAAGCAGAGCAGGAAGACGCGGGCAAATGCGATGGTGCAGAGGAAGCTGGACACGAGTATGGAGGCTGCCAGCCACCACGCACCGATATCGATGGCGGATTTGGTGAGCATGGCCTTGGGCCAGAAGCCGGAAAATGGCGGCAGGCCGGAACCGGCAAAAAACAGCGCTAGCGTCAACCCGGAGAACCATGGCGCTCGTGCATAGAGACCACTGAGATCCGTGAGCGACCAGCCACCGCCGATGCGCGCCGCATGGCCAATGGCCAGATAAAGCGCCGTCATCAGCACCACGGAATTCAGCGCATAGAAAATGGCACCGGCGACGGCAGAGGGTGAGCCGATGGCCACACCCGCCAGCATGATGCCGATGCCCGATATGACGACGTATCCCAGCATGCGCCTGGTATCGTTCTGCGCGAGCGCACCCATGCCGCCGAGAATCATGGTCAGCGCAGCGACGATGGCGATGATGAAGCTCAGTTCCTCCCGCTGCACCGGAAACAGCATGATCATGACGCGCAGCAGCGCATAGACACCGACCTTGGTCAGAAGGCCACCGAACAGGGCAGAAACGACGAGTTTTGGTGTGTGATAGGATGCGGGCAGCCAGAAATTGACCGGGAAGGCAGCGGCCTTCATGGCGAAAGCCAGCGTGAAAAGCGCGGCCAGCGTCATCAGCGGCGCCTGATCCGACGTTTCGGTGACCTTGCGGGCGATATCGGCCATGTTGAGCGTGCCGAAGATGGCATAGAGATAGCCGACCGCGATCAGAAACAGCGTGGTGCCGACGAGGTTGAGCACGGCATATTTCAGCGCGCCATCGATCTGCTCCTTGGTGGGGCCCAGCACGATGAGGCCGAAGGACGAGATGAGCAGCACCTCGAACCAGACATAGAGGTTGAAGATATCCCCGGTCAGAAACGCGCCGCTGACGCCTGCCATGAGCAGCATGAGGAACGGATAGAAACCATAGCGCCTGCCGCCCTCATCGATCTCGGCGCTGGCATGGATGGCGCAGGCGAGTGCGACAATGGCACCGGCCAGCCCCAGCAGCGCGCCGGTCAGATCCGCCGTGAAGGCGATGCCGAAGGGCGGAAGCCAGCGGCCCATGACCATGGTGAAGGGACCGCCTGCCACCACCTTCCACAAAAGCGCAGCGTGGATCAGCACCAGCAGACCGAGCCCGGAAACGGCAATTGCGGCATGAAGGCGCGGCGAGTGCCTGATCATCATCAGGATGGCACCGACAGTGATGCACAGCGCAAAGGGCGCAACGATCAGCCAATCGGCGAGCGGGGTGGGCTGCATCACCAATGCGGCGGCAAGATCGATGTTAGGATAACCGGAAGCGGCCATATGTCTTATCCGTTTCTCAATATCCGAGCGGCGGGAGCGGCTCACGGGCCGGTTCGGCAGCGCGCATCGCATCCGTATCGTCTGTCTTCAACTCCTGAAAGGCGCGCCAAATGAGCACAGCCAGAAAGCAGAAAAAGCAGAAGGAAATGACGATGGCTGTGAGGATGAGGGCTTGCGGCAGCGGGTTTGCCGTACTTGCCGCCAGAACATCTTCGCCGGGGCCGATGATGGGCGGCACTTCACGCGTCAGCCTGCCTGCGGTAAACAGCAGCAGATTGACGGCATTGCCGAGAATAGCGATGCCGATCAGCAGTCTTACGCTGTGGCGTGACAGCATGAGGTAGATGGCGACACTGAAGAAGATGCCGACGAGAACGGAGAAAATGGGTTCCATCAGTCACGCTCCCTTTCTTCCAGTGCCAGCGCAATGGAGGTGAATCCTCCGACCACGACCAGATAAACGCCGATATCGAAGGAGATGACGGTGGCAAGCGGTACTTCGACGCCAACAAGGCTGGGGAAGATCCAGATACCGGTCATGAAGGGCACGGAGGAAAAAACCGAGATGATGCCGGACAGCGTGGCGATGAGAAGGCCGAAGCCCGCAATGGACAGTGGGTGGAACACGATGGCGCGGCGCACGCTTCTGACGCCGAAGGCAATGCCGTAGACAGCAAAGGCCGAGGCCGCAATCAACCCGCCAATGAAGCCACCGCCCGGTTCATTATGGCCGCGCAGCAGCACGAAGACGGAAAACAGCAGCATGAGCGCGGTGATGACGGGCGCGATAGTGCGGAAGATCAGCGTGTTCATGCCCTGTTATCCCCGGCTTTCGTGCCTGTTGCCGGTTTGGCGCGAATGCGGATCAAGGCAAGGATCGCAAGGGCCGTGATCATGACCACGGCGATTTCGCCCAGCGTATCTGTGCCACGGAAATCGACGATGATGACATTCACCACATTGTTGCCATGGGCGATGATCTTGGAATAGGCGCTGAAGAATTCAGTCAGGCCAGTGTTGAAGGGCCGCTCGGTGGCTTTGAGCAACAACAGCGCAAAGCCCGTGCCGCAGGCAAGCGCAATCGTTCCATCCAGCAGTTTCTGGCCGCGATGGCGGTGATCCGATGGCGAAAGCCGCAACCGCGTCATGACCAGCGTGAGGATGACGACGGACAGCGTTTCCACCATGAACTGGGTGAAGGCGAGATCCGGTGCGCCGAAGAGAAGGAAGAGCACGGCCACGGCAAAGCCCTGAATGCCCAAGGCAACGATAGCCGTCAGACGGCTGGCCGCCGTCAGCACCGCAATGAGGCCGATGATGGCGATAACGATGAAAGTGAATTCGTGCAGCAGCATATCCGCTGGCCAGCTCGGCATGGCTGGCAGTTCGCCATAGGCAAACAGCGGCACGAGCAGAACAAGCGCAATGATGGCGAAGGTGACGGTCACGTAGAATTCCAGCCTGCCCGGCTGGATGATGCGGGTGACATAAAAGGACAGCTTCACCAGCCCTGAGATGACGGCATCAAAGGCCCTGTCCGGCCCCGGCCCTGCGGAGATCAGCGCCCGGTCCATCAGGCCTCGTGCCCGAGCCAGATTGGTATAGACCACAACACCCAGCGCAACCGTCAGCAGCGAGAGGCCCAGCGGAACGCCGATATGCGGTATCAGCGACATGGTGACCGGACGCGGCTCACCCGCTATGGCCGTGGCCATGGGCGTGGAAACGAATGCATGGAAGCCGCCGGAAAACAGCGCAGCCAAAAGCCCGACCAGCGCCAGAACGGCGGGGCCAAGCCACAGCAAGACCGGGCCTTCATGAGCTTGTTTCGGTGTTTTCCTAGGCTTTCCGATGAAGGGTTTCAGCGCCACGGCAAAGGCGATGGCGAGCATCAGCGCATTGCCGATGATGGCGATGCCGGTGAACAGTATCGCCCGTGGATTGGCGTGCGCCAGCGCATAATAAATCTCTTCCTTGGCCAGAAAGCCCAGAAAGGGCGGCAGACCGGCCATGGAAAGGGCAGCCGCCATGGCCGCGATGAAGGTGATGGGCATGGCCTTGCGCAGCCCGCCAAGCTTCGTCACATCCCGCGTTCCAGCCTCATGATCGATGATGCCGGCGACCATGAAGAGCGCGCCCTTGAACAGCGAATGGGCAACGAGATATAGCACTGCCGCCTCAATGGCGTGTTCGGTGCCGATGCCGGTGAGCATGACGAGCAGGCCGAGCGACGACACGGTGGTATAGGCCAGCATCAGCTTGAGATCGGTCTGGCGGATGGCGAGAAACGCGCCGGTCAGCATGGTCAATCCGCCGAAGAAGGGCAGCAGAATTTCCCATGCCGCCGTATCTCCCAGCACAGGGTTGAGCCGCATCAACAGATAGACACCGGCTTTGACCATGGTGGCGGAATGCAGATAGGCTGACACCGGCGTTGGCGCTTCCATGGCATTGGGCAGCCAGAAGTGAAACGGAAATTGCGCCGATTTGGTAAAGGCACCGCCCAGCACCAGAAGCAATGTGGCGAAATAAAACGGGCTCTGGCGCAGCACATCATTGCCATGCACCAGAAGAGAAAGCTGGGTGGTGCCGCTGATGTTCCAGATGAAGATGAGGCCCGCCAAAAGCGCGAGCCCGCCCCCGCCCGTGACACCAAGTGCCTGCAAGGCAGCGCGGCGTGACGCTTCACGCTTGTGATCAAAGCCGATGAGCAGGAAGGACGTGATCGAGGTGAGTTCCCAATAGACGAACAGCATCATCAGGCTATCCGACACCACCACGCCCAACATGGCCCCCATGAACAGCAGCAGAAACGCCAGAAAACGCCCCTGTTGCGGGTGGCCTTTCATATAACCGCCCGCATAAAGCACGATAAGCGTGCCGATGCCGGTGATGAGCAGCGCAAAGGTGAGCGACAGGCCATCAATGAACCATGAGAAGCTGAGGTTGAAGCTGGGCACCCAGACATAGCCGCCCGTGATGACCTCACCGGCAGCGATTTCCGGCAGGAAGCTCAGAAAATGCGCGAAGGCGAGCGCCGGGGCGATGGCCAGAAGCCATGCAGCCCTGTGGCCCAACCGACCAACGGCCACGGGTGCGCATAATGCCATGACAAATGGCAAAAACAGCACGAGGAATGTCATCGACGTGACATTGGCAATCATCTTGTCTCCCAGCCCTGCCGATGTTCACGGCCTTGTCATGTTGTCCTTTCAATTAGGCCATTAAGGGCATGCACCTCAACAGTTTTCGGTCAAACGGGCAGTCACAAGGTCTTTATCCCCAGCAACAGACGCATTGCCGCCATCCCCTCTTTTAACATTGAGCCCTCGACCCTATCTTGGGGACAAACGAAAGGATCTCCTGATGAGCGATCAGCCAGCACCCAAAATAACCAAGTCCGATGCGCAGTGGCGCGAGGAACTGACGGCGGACCAATACCGGATTCTGCGCGAACACGGCACCGAGCGCCCGTTTACCGGTCCCTACTGGAACAGCACGGAAAAAGGCCTCTACCGCTGCGCCGCCTGCGATGAGCCGCTGTTCATCTCCGACACCAAGTTCGATGCCGGTTGCGGCTGGCCGAGCTATTTCGAGCCAGTCAAGGCGGATGCGGTGACCGAACATCGCGACACGGCCTTCGGCATGGTGCGCACGGAAATTCGCTGCGCCAATTGCGGCGGCCACCTCGGCCACGTGTTCCCGGATGGCCCGCCGCCAACGGGCCTGCGCTACTGCATCAATGGACATTCCATGGTGTTTGAAGCGCAGGAGTAAGCGTTGCGTATATGAAACAAGGCCACGGCACCGGATGGGTGTCGTGGCCTTTTGCGTTTCAGGCCGCTTGCGCCACGCCAGACGCGAATGCAAACCCCTCATCCGCCCAGCCGGTCATGCCGCCGATCATAATTTTAACTGGCCTACCAAGGCGGGCGAGGTTGAGCGCGGCGTGGTCTGCACCGTTGCAATGGGGACCGGCGCAATAGGCAACAAACAATGTATCGGCGGGCCACTCGGCCATGCGCCGCTCGGTGATATCAGCATGACGCAGATGTACAGCGCCCGGAATATGCTTGCGGGCGAAGACCTCAGGCGAGCCTACGACGTGCAGCAGGACGAAATCCTGCCCACCATTCTTCATGGATGTGAAAACGTCCCAGCAATCGGTTTCCATTGCCAGTGTTCTTGAGAAATGTTCGATGGCCGCGTCTGATGCTGCGGCGGGGACTTGCGATACAAGGCTCATAGGCGTCTCCTTCTGATGTCGATGGAGACACTGTATCCGCGATAGAAAAGCACTGGCAGATGGCATGATTGCCATATATCATCAAGATCATGCCAAAACATCTGACCCCGCCCTCACCCAACCGCCTTGTTGTTGCGCTTGCCTATGACGGGCTGTGCACATTCGAATTCGGCGTTGCCGTTGAAATCTTCGGATTGGCACGGCCCGAAATGGGTGAGGATTGGTATCGCTTTGCCGTGGCGGGCATCGATGAGGGAGAGATGCGGGCGACAGGCGGCGTGCGCTTTACGGTGGATGGTGGGCTGGAACTGATCGAGCAGGCTGGGACCATCATCGTGCCGGGCTGGCGCGGCATCCATGAGCCGGTGCCGGAGGCGCTGTGCGTGGCGCTGCGCAAGGCGCATGAAAACGGGACTCGGCTTCTTTCTCTATGTTCTGGTGTTTTCGTGCTGGCTGCGGCGGGGCTTCTGGATGGACGACAGGCCACGACCCACTGGCGCTATACGGATGCGCTGAAGGCGCAGTTTGGCGCAATCGAGGTGCTGCCTGACGTGCTCTATGTGGATGGCGGCACCGTGCTGACGGCTGCCGGAAGTGCGGCGGGCATCGACCTTTGTCTCCACCTCGTGCGCCGCGATTTCGGATCGAAGGCCGCCAATATGGTGGCGCGGCGGCTTGTCGTGGTGCCGCACCGCGATGGCGGACAGGCGCAGTTCATCGACAAGCCGGTGCCCGAGACCCATGAAAAGGCGCGGCTGGGGCCGCTGCTGGACGCTGTTCAGGCTGACCTTTGCCAGGATTACACCGTAGCAAGGCTGGCGCAGATGGCGGGCATGAGCAGCCGGACGCTGCTGCGCCGGTTTGAGGCTGCAACCGGCATGACACCGGCACGCTGGCTTTTGCTGCAACGGATTTCCAAGGCCAAGGACCTGCTGGAAAGCTCGAAAATGGGCATAGAGGCCGTCGCGCAGACAAGCGGGCTTGGCAGCGCCGCCAACCTGCGGCACCATTTTCGTCAGCAATTTTCCATCACGCCTGCGGCCTATCGCGCCCGCTTCGGCACGAAAACGCTCATGCCATTGGAAGCTTGAGTTCCATGCAGGTGAGGTCCAGCCAGCGGCCGAATTTGGTGCCGACTTCCGAGAAGCGACCGGCAACGCGAAAGCCCAGCGATTCGTGCAGGCGGATGGAGGCGGTGTTTTCGGCTTCGATGGCACCGATGAGGACGTGCACGTCATTGCCCCTGGCGTGCTCGATCAGCGCCTGCATGAGCTGCTTGCCGGTGCCAGCACCACGTCCATCCTTGTGAACATAGATGGAATGTTCGCGAGTGTGGCGGTAGCCATCGAAGGCGCGCCAATCGCCATAGGACGCGTAGCCCACGACCGCGCCATCCTTGATGGCGACGATGACCGGAAAGCCACGGTCCTTGCGGGCTTTGAACCATTCCGTGCGGTTTTCAAGATCGACCAGAACATCGTTCCAGATCGCGGTCGTGTTCAGCACCGCGTCGTTGTAGATATCCATGATGGCGGGAAGATCGTTCAGGGTGGCGTCGCGGAGTTCTATTGTCATGCTTCATGCTCACTGCAAATCAAATATTGCAGCAAGCATAGTGCATCTTCCGGGACTGTGCAGCGGTTTTAAGCGACCGAAGGTGCCATGCTGAAACTGGTCATGACGGCCACATAGTGCACCGCAGCCGCCGTGACCACGAAACCGTGCCAGATGGCATTCTGGAACCGCAGGCGCTCCCACACATGGAAAATAACGCCCATGGAATAGATGATGCCACCGATGACGATGAGCCAAAGGCTGATGGGCGGCAGATGGTAGGACAGGCGATCTGCCACCATGACACCGCTCCAACCCATGGCGAGATAGAGAGCGATGGTCAGCCGATCAAACCGGCCGGGAAAGAAGCATTTGAGCATGATGCCGGACAGCGCCGCCGCCCAGATGCCAGCCAGCGTGACGGCAATCATGGGGTCTTCGATGCCGCGCTGCAGAATGGGCGTGTAGGTCGCGGCAATGAGAATGAAAATGCCGGAATGATCCAGCCTGCGCAGCAGCCACTTCACATGGGAATGGGGCCAGATATTATAGGTAAACGAAATGGACAGACAGGCCACGAGACCCAGAGCATAGATCCAGACAGCAGCGATGGCGCTGAAGCTTCCCCACAGGGTGACGTAGAAGATCAGGGCCGTTGCGCCGATCAGCGCAAAGACGATGCCTACTCCGTGGACAATGCCATCAGCAACGATTTCTGGAAGGTCATAGCGGCGTCCAAAGCGCCATAGCTCACTCATGGTCTGTTCCCGAATAGAAAGTGAGCAGATCATGCTACCAATATGAGTCGGGAACAAGACCGGGCGTGCGAAAGGCGATCACTTTGCGTTCGCGCCTGTCGCAAAAGTAAGACTGGGAGAGTGCCCTTAGCCTATCGGTCCACCAGAACGCAGCATTTGGCGTGGCGGACCACGCGGTCTGCCGTGGCACCGATGAAATAATTGGTCATATCCGGCGTGTGCGAGGCGATGATGATGAGGTCCGCTTTCAAATCCGCAGCAGCCGCCAAAATCTCGCGGGCGGCCGAGCCGTTGCGGACCTCGACTGAGCTGACAAAAGGTGAAGTCTGCTGCAGGGCCGTCAACCTTGCTTTGGCATCATCGATTGCATTTTCAATGATGTCGAGCGGCAGATCGATGGCCAGATAATTCGGGAGATCTTCGACCACATTCAGCAATATGATTTCACCATCTCTGCCAAGCAATGCTTCGGCTTTCTTGAGGATCTTCTCGCCTTTTTCAACGGCGCTGAAATCAACCGGAACAAGAATTCTGTTATACATGTCTGTCTCCTGCATGTCAGATGCCCCTAGTCTACCCAATGAAGCGGAGGGCGTAATTGATCCGCGTCAAGCCAAACGCGGTTCATTGTCAACAATGAGTGCACACTCTTTCACCAAACGGCCATCTTTCGTGAACGATGGAACGCGCGCATAGTGGCCCTCAGATTGCCGCAGAGGCACAGTTTTCATGGGAGTGCATGAGTTGGTTAAAGACGAGATGTTTGCATTGACGCGCCCTACCTATGTGGGTCAGGCGCATCTTGTGGTGCAGGATCTGGCAGGCGTCTCGGCGTTTTACCAGAAGATCATCGGCCTCTCGGTTATCGAGAAGACGGCAAGTGGTGAGGTTCTGGGCGCAGGCGGCCAGCCGCTTTTGACGCTGACGACCGGCCACGGCACGACACGCGCACCGGCCAGCGCCGCCGGCCTTTTCCACACCGCATTTTTAATGCCGACCCGCAGCGATCTCGCTCTGTGGCTGACCCATGTTGCCAATAACAATGTACCGCTTCAGGGTGCTTCGGACCATCTCGTCAGCGAAGCTATCTATCTGGCCGACCCGGAAGGCAACGGCATCGAGGTTTACCGGGACCGGACGCCGCAGGAATGGAGCTATCAGCCGGATGGCACGGTTTCCATGGCCACCAACCGGCTCGACCTTCAGTCCCTCTATGACAGCGCGCCGAAAGCAACATTCGCCAAGGCCCCTGACGGCACGGCCATTGGCCATATCCACTTGCAGGTGGGCGATATTCCGCAGGCCGATGTTTTCTATCAGGATGTGCTGGGCCTGAAGATCATGGCGCGCTATCCCGGCGCGAGCTTCTTTGGCTCCGGTGCCTATCATCACCACGTGGCCGCCAACATCTGGAACAGCCGGGGCGCGGTGGCCCGCACAGGTAACATGACAGGCCTTTCCGGCTACTCCCTGAAATTCAACGAGAAAGCTGCTCTGGACAGTGCCGTTGCGACCCTCGACAGGCTCGGAATAGCAACGACGCGGACGAGCGATGGCATTATGCTGAAAGACCCATGGGGCATCGGCCTGACGCTTTCGGCGCAGGCTTAAGAACATGCGGGAATGGCGAGTATGGTTGTAGCCCTGCCATTCCACACTTAAATATTCTGAAACCTTGGAACCGGTGTTTAAGTCGAGCGTTCAACGCCCTGATGGGGGACTGCTTGATGAACGAACAGACGAAAATCAACCGGAAGATTGCTGAGCGAAACCTTATCTCTGCCGAGCATAAGGAGCTCTTGATGGGCGGCGCGATGGGTTCCGCGCAGGATGATGAGCGAAGCCAGCAGCCGCTGGGCCGTGAGGCGCTGGATGTGGCTGTTGCGTGGTCCACCGTCGGCATTTTTGTTGTCATCATGATGGGTGTCATCCACTCGCTTTCCATCATTCTCATACCCGTTGTCATGGCCATTGTGGTGGGCATGATTCTGGGCGTGGCGGCCACCAAGCTGAACTCCTATGGCATTCCGGGTTTTGCCGTGGCGCTCATTCTCTCGTCCGCTGTGGCGCTTGTTTTCTTTCTGGTCATCAATTCGCTGATCGATCCGCTCTCGACGCTTGCGTCTGAAGGGCCAATGATCGTCGAAAAAGCCATCGACCGCTTCGTGCCCTATCTCCAAAGCCTGCGCTGGCTGAACGTCTCCTCCGCTACCTTCAGCCTGAATTCCATTTCGATGGAATCGCTGATTTCGCGCAGTGGCGATATCATTTCGGTGGTGGGATCAAACATCACGCCCGCCATCGTGCAGGGCTTGATCTTCTTTGCGGCGCTGCTTCTGTTTCTCTACAGCCGTGTGCGTCTGCGCAAGGCAACCATCATGGCCTTTCCCCAGCGCCACCAGCGCCTGCGCACCATCCGCACCATCGCCTCCATCGAGCAGGTTCTGAGCTCCTACTTTGCCACGGCGTCGATGATGTATGCGGGCCTTGGCGTGAGCATGGTGATCATCGCCTATGCGGGTGGGTTGGCCATGCCGTTTTTATGGGGATTGTTTGCGTTCCTCTCCAGCTTCGTGCCGTTCCTTGGCATCACGGCCATGACGCTGGCTTTGACGGTTGGCGGCATTCTGACCCATGACAGCCTGATCCTCGGGCTTTTGCCCGCCATCGTCTTCTTCACCATTCACCTGCTGATGGAAAATCTGGCTTTTCCGGCGGTGGTGGGCAAGAATATGGAGATCAATCCGTTTCTGGTCTTCGTCGCCATCATCTTCTGGACATGGATGTGGGGTGCCGCCGGTGCCATGCTGGCCCTGCCGCTTTCGCTGATCGGCATGACGGTTGCGCGTGAACTGTTCCCATCACGCCGGGTGGTGCCGAACCTGCCTTCCTGATCGCCTGATCAGTTTGACGGCGGGTGGAAAGCGGGGTCATCCAGCCGTGTGAAGACAACGCCCCGCGCTTTAAGCGCCAGCAGGCCCTTCACCACGCCGTCGCCCGCTTCATGGGTGGGCTGGTTGATGTGGGAAATGATGACATCACCATCCCTGGCAGCGGCGATGTGTTTTGCCGTTGTGCCCGCGCCCAAAAGTGAGCCGCCATCTCCATTGATGGAAAAGCCTGCCACGCGTTCTCCCAACTGGTTGATGGTGGCCATGGAAGTGCGGGTGTATTTGGCGGTTGCGCCGCGAAACCATTGCGGTTGATGGCCGGTGGCAGCGGCGATGGCCCGCATGCCGCCCTCCACTTCCTGCTGCACCGCTTCCGTGGAGCCAGCGGCTGCGATTCCATAAATCAGCGTGGGTTTATCCACCGCCGGAATGTGGTTTTCGCCGTGGTTTTCCAGCTCGAAAAGATCAGGATGATCCAGCATGATGGCAAGCGCCTGCGGATTGTTACGCAACCAGCGGGCCGTGACGAAGATGGTCGCTGGGATTTCCTCTGTTACGAGCGTATCGAGAATGCGGAAATCCGTCTTGCCCATGCAGGCATCCAGCGTGACGGCGACGCGCACGGCATTGCCCTTGGCCGTCTGCATTTTCAGCGTCGGTTCCAGCAGCCCATCGCCTGCGAAAGCGCAGGTTGCGACGGAGGCCATCAGCACAGTGATGGCGATTGTTTTCAGCATAGTCAGGCGCTTTCTTCGATCACGAGCCAGAAGCCATTCTGCCCGCAACGCGCCGGAATTATGGCGCGGAGGCCGATGGCTAATCCAGCTCCGCAAGCTTGGCAAGTGCTGCTTCCACGCGCCCGCAAGCGCTGACATCGGGCGGCATGATCGGAAGGGGTGGCTGGCGTTGGGTCAGCGACAGGAGATTGGCCGCCGCATACATGACGCGGAAACTGCCCAACTCCTGAAACAGTGACCAGAAGGGCTGGAAGTGTTCTTCGATGCGCTGAACCTCTGCCGCATCCCCCGCTTGCGCTGCGCGCGCCAGGCGAAGACTGGGTTCTGGCAAAAGACCGCCAATGACGCTGTACCAAGCATCTGCACCTTGCAGCAGAGCTTGGGATGAGCCCCAGTCTCCGCTGTAGCCGATGGAAAAGCCATCACCCAGCCGTGGGCGCAGGCGCTCCAGTTCAGCCTTGAAGGCCATGTCCGCTGGCAGCGGCATTTTGATCGCGCAGATATTGGGAATATAGGCTAGCCGCACCAGAAGCTCGTCACCGAAGGAAAACTTCGTCGTGGTCGGATTGTTGTAGATGCAGAGCGGCAGGCTGGTTGAACCAGCCACCGCTGCAACATGATAATAGGCTTCTTCCTGCGTCAATGGGGTGTAGGACACGGGTGCCAACAGCAGGGCATCGGCACCGGCTGCCTCGGCGTCCTTGGCAAGCGCCACGGACTGATCGGTGCGCAGCGCACCGACACCCACGAGCAGCGGCCGCTTGCCCTTGAGGATTTCCGCAGCCGCCTGGACGGCGCGAAGGCGCTCGGCACGGGAGAGATAAGCATAGCTTCCAGTGCTGCCGAGAAGGCCAATGGAATCGACCCCGGCTGCATCCAGCCGCTTGATCAGAACTGACAGCGCCTCGACATCGACAACCCCGTCGTCATCCGTCGGTGTCAGTGGAAACGCAGAAAGCCCTTGAAATCGTACAGTCACGAACACCTCCCCCAATGCCTTAGGGGAAAATGATTATGCCGCGAAACCGCAGGCTGCAATATCAATCATAGAGATAATGCTTGGCCCATTGTTCTTCAGGGACTTTTTCGCCAATCTTGTAGTTAAAGTCGCGGATGCCAAGGGTTGAAGGCGTGATCTGACACTTGTAGCGCAGGCGGTACCACTCACCGCCGCTTCGGAACACGGCACCTGCGGCTTTGATGCTGTCTGAGGTCACATCCGGGTCGCCAAAGGCGTAGGCGATGACCTTGTCGGGCTTCATGCCCTTCTGTTCGCTGGCAATCCGCTCCATCGCTTCGATATCGCAACGCTGCTCAAGGCGTTCTTCGGGTGCCAGCACGTTCAACTGGCGCAGAATATTGGCATCGATGGCAAGCGCTGGCGCCGCCATGGGCACGGATATTAGGGCTGCGAGAAGGGCAACGGGCGTAAGCTTATGCATGGGGTCCTGTCGAGCTTGTCGTTTCTTCTTTTTCTGATTCGCGGAGCAATTCCACGCGGCGACCTCCACAGGACGGATGTGTCAGATTTGCGATCCGGTTCAAAAATGTGAGGGAAAAGCGATCAACTTTTGCGGAGCGCACGCGCTGCCCTTTCGGTTTTCCACCTTGATACACACCAGCCCGCGCTCTACATCTTGGCATACACGCAGACCGATTTTCCATGAAAGCGAGTAACTCTTGTCCATTTTCAAAAATCTGCCCGCAGCGCCGGTTGCCGCGAAGAAACCATTGAGTGACACGCATCACGATATTACCCGCACGGATGATTACGCCTGGTTTCGGGCCGATAACTGGCAGGCGATGTTCAAGGACCCGACGCTGCTGGACCCTGAAATCCGCGCCCATCTGGAAGCGGAAAACGTTTACATGGAAGCGGCCATGGCCGATACCAAGCCGCTTCAGGAAAAACTGTTTGAAGAGATGAAAGGCCGCATCAAGCAGGATGATTCCTCGGTGCCGGTCAATGACGGTCCATTCGCCTATGGCACGTTGTTCGTGACGGGTGGCGAGCAGCCGCATTATTTCCGCACCCCGCGCGGTGGCGGCGACAAGCATGTGCTTCTGGATGGCGACAAGGAAGCGCAGGGCAAGGATTATTTCCGTCTTGGTGGGCTCGACCAATCCAGCGACCACAGCCGTGGCATCTGGGGCTATGACGACAAGGGCTCGGAATATTACACGCTGCGCATTCGTGAGTTGGAAACCGGCGAAGACTTGGCTGACGTGATCGAAAACACCGCTGGTGGGGGTGCCTGGGCACCAGATGGCAAGAGCTTCTTCTATTCGCTTCAGGATGAAAACCACCGCCCGTCCAAGGTCTTCCACCACATCATCGGTCAGCCGCAATCATCAGACCGTCTGGTTTACGAAGAGAAAGACCCCGGCTTCTTCATGGGCGTTGGTGCATCCGTGCTGGATGATTTCATTTTCATCGACATTCACGACCATGAAACCAGCGAATACCGCCTTCTTTCCACCAAGGATTTGACCGCTGAACCGCAGATCGTGGCGGAGCGTGAAGAGGGCATCGAGTACTCGCTATGTGAAGGCGGCGATGTTTTCTACATTCTGACCAATGATGGCGATGCCAAGGATTTCCGCATCTGCCAGACGCCGGTGACAGCACCCGGCAAGGAAAACTGGACGGAAGTCGTGCCGCATGAGCCGGGTCGCCTGATCCTCTCCATCGATGCCTATGCGCGCCACCTCGTCTGGCTGGAACGCCGCGATGGCCTGCCGCGCCTCGTCATCCGTGACCGGACAAGCGGTGAGGAGCACAGCGTTGCCTTTGACGAGGAAGCCTATTCGCTTGGCCTGCATGGTGCCGCCGAATACGACACCAATGTCATTCGCTTCAGCTATTCCTCGATGACCACGCCAAGCCAGCTGTTCGATTACGACATGGTGACGCGCGAACGCACGCTTTTGAAAACGCAGGAAGTGCCATCGGGCCATAATCCTGACGATTACGTCACACGCCGCATCATGGCCCCTTCGCATGATGGCGCGCTGGTGCCGGTCTCCCTGCTTTACCGCAAGGATACGCCGCTTGATGGTTCTGCCCCATGCCTGCTCTATGGTTACGGTGCCTATGGCATGTCCATTCCGGCATCATTCAGCACCAACAATCTGTCGCTGGCCGATCGTGGCTTTATCTACGCCATTGCTCATATCCGTGGCGGCAAGGACAAGGGCTTCGAGTGGTATGAAAACGGCAAGATGGAGCACAAGCAGAACACTTTCAAAGACTTCATTGCCGCTGCTGACCATCTGGTGAAGGAAGGCTTCACCGCCTATAGCGGCATTGTGGCCGAGGGCGGTTCTGCCGGTGGCATGCTGATGGGCGCGGTTGCCAATATGGCACCGGAGAAATTTGCGGGCATCATCGCCGCCGTTCCCTTTGTCGATGTTCTCACCACCATGCTAGACGACACATTGCCGCTGACGCCGCCGGAATGGCCCGAATGGGGCAATCCGCTGGAATCGGAAGAAGAGTATCGCTGGATCGCCGCTTACAGCCCCTACGACAATGTCGGGCCTAAGCCCTACCCGCCGCTTCTGGCGATTTCCGGCCTGACCGACCCGCGCGTGACCTATTGGGAGCCGACAAAGTGGGTGGCAAAGCTGCGTGAACACACGACGGGTGAAGCCCCTATTCTGCTGAAAACCAACATGGCAGCTGGCCATGGCGGAAAGTCTGGTCGCTTCCAGCGGCTGGAGGAGATTGCCTTTGAATATGCGTTCGCGCTGAAGGTGGCTGGCAAGGCTGCTACTTGACGTTTACGTTTAGTCGGGATGCTCGGGCACGTCCCGTGCATCTGCACCCTTGCGTCTTCGGAGACGTGGTTAGATCCTCGGGACGGGCCCGAGGATGACGGTGATCGGGGCGAAATTGAAGGCGGTCGGTAAGGCTGCGGCTTGAGGTTGGCAAACGCGCGCCGTCGTCATGCTCGGGCTTGACCCGAGCATCTAACCACGTTGCATCCGCAGAAGTGTGATTAGACATTAGGGCCAAGCCCGAGGATGACGAACTCGATAGAAATCGGGATAAAATACCTGCCGAAATGACTTTTTTGAGATTTTTTTCCACAAAAAATCGACGCCATCGCTACTTGCAATATATATTTGTCATTAATTGAATTTTAATTTTTTATGCAGTTAAGCCGCCATTTAAAACAGTAAACGGCAAACCATCCGAAGTATTACAGAATCACAGAAATGGTTCCGCGACGCCGCGCATGGCTGCGATGCGGCGTTTTGCGTTGCAATATCATCTTCTCGCCGTATTATAGAACCCGTTGACATATTTATGCGTTTCTCGCCGCTGTGATTGCGGCCTTTTCCGTCGCCTCGTAGCGGCTTCTATTTGACGATCATTTTTTCGTCTTTCCGCGCATGTCACTCAACATGGAGTTTTCGCACAGCTTTGCGGAATCGATGCTCCATGGCTTCATCTTTGCGTTCTGGCTGCGGACATCGCGTTCGCGTCAGCGCTTTGGCAGGCCGGGCTTTGCAGTGCCCCGGTATGTCTAACATAAACACTGCATCAGACTTGGGGGTCTTACAATGAAGAAACTCCTCGCCTCGACCATTCTTGTCACGGGCTTCACCCTTGCCGCTGCCGCTGGCGCAAGCACCGCCAACGCCGCTGAGACATGCGGCAATATCTCCATCGCAGAAATGAACTGGGCCTCTGCGGGCGTCGCGGCTTATGTCGACAAGTTCATTATGGAAAACGGTTATGATTGCACGGTCGATATTGTGACCGGCGACACCACACCGACCTTCACCTCCATGAACGAAAAAGGCCAGCCGGACATGGCGCCTGAAATGTGGGTGAACACGCTGGGCGCTCCTTACGAGGAAGCCGTAAAATCCGGCAATCTCATTCAGGACTTGAAGATCCTGAGCGAAGGCGGCGTTGAGGGATGGTGGATTCCGAAATACCTCGCCGATGCACATCCCGACATCAAGACCGTTGAAGATGCGCTGAAGCATCCCGAACTGTTCCCGGCACCGGAAGATGCCAGCAAGGGTGCGGTCTTCGGCTGCCCTCCCGGCTGGGGTTGCCAGCCAACGACGGCCAACCTCTTCAAGGCACGCAAGGCAGATGAAAAGGGCTTCACGCTGGTGGATACCGGATCTGGAGCGGGTCTCGATGGCTCCATTTCCAACGCTTACGAAAAGAAGGCGGGCTGGCTCGGCTATTACTGGGCACCCACGGCCATCATGGGCAAGTATGACATGGTGAAGCTGGATGACGGCGTGCCGCTCGACCGCGAAGCCTATGACACATGCATCGTCAAGGCCGATTGTGCCGACCCCAAGCCGAACGCCTATCCCATTGCCGATGTCTATACGGTTGTGACGAAGGCGTTTGCCGAAAAGGCCGGCCCTTCAGCCGAATACGTGAAGAAGCGCGCTTGGGACAACGGCACACTTGCCAAGGTTCTGGCCTGGATGGATGAAAACCAGGGCACCAACGAAGATGGTGCTGCCTATTTCCTCGAAAACCACGAGGACATCTGGACGAAGTGGGTTTCGCCAGAGGTAGCAGAGAAGATCAAGGCTTCGATCTAATCAAGATGAGGCGAGGCCGCGAGATGATCGCGGCCTCCGCATCTGTGGATACCCATCCCCACAAGCTTCTCCATCAACACCTTAGGGAAAAAAACAATAATGGCCCTCTGTAATGTTCTGCCGGATATGCTGTGCAAGTTTCCGGCCATTGGCAACAGCACCATGCGCGTGGCGCGCAAGACCATCGATGACGGGTTTCGCGATATCGTTCGCAGCTATGGCGATATTATCGATGCCGTTGTGCACCCGCTGCAACTGTTTCTGAACGCATCCGAACGCTTTTTCACGCAGACGCCGTGGATCATCATCTTTCTTGGCCTGCTGGCCATGGTGCATCTGGCCGGGCGCAGTTTCCGCATCACGCTCGGCACTGCCGTTTCTCTGTGCCTCATCGGCGCTGTTGGCCTGTGGCGGGACGCGATGACGACGCTCTCGATCGTGGCGATTGCAACGCTGATCGCCGTGCTCATCGGCCTGCCGCTTGGCATTCTCATGGCGCGGTCAGAGCGTTTGCAGCGCTTCATCAATCCGGGTCTGGATGTGATGCAGACCATGCCGAGCTTCGTTTATCTCATTCCTGTTGTCGTGATTTTCGGCATTGGCAAGGTGCCGGGGCTGATCGCGGTTGTGATCTACGCCATTCCGCCGATGATCCGCCTGACCAATCTGGGTATTCGCATGGTGGACCGGGAAACGCTTGAAGCCGCCGATGCTTTCGGCTCTTCCAACACCCAGAAGCTGCTCAACGTGCAATTGCCGCTCGCGCTGCCCACCATCATGACCGGCATCAACCAGACCATCATGATGTCGCTCGCCATGGTCGTCGTTGCCTCCATGGTTGGTGTTGGTGGCCTAGGCAAGAATGTCCTGCAGGCCATCAACAACCAGTTCTTCACAATCGGCTTTCTGAACGGCTTTGCGCTGGTGGCTATCGCCATCATGTTTGACCGCGCAAGTCAGGCCTTCGGCAAGCGTTTGCAGAAATATCGCGAGGTGCAGCATGGCTAAGGACATTGAAATCCGGAATCTTTACAAGATCTTCGGCAAACATCCCGAGAAGCATCTTGAGGCCGTTAAAAATGGCCTGAGCAAGACCGAACTGAACGACAGGCACGACCACGTTCTGGGCCTCAACAACATCAACATCACCATGCCCGGTGGCAAGATTACCGTGGTCATGGGGCTCTCGGGTTCCGGCAAGTCCACGCTGATCCGCCACATCAACCGGCTGATCGACCCGACGGCAGGCGAAGTGCTCTATGGCGGGCAGGATGTCTGCTCGATGGGCACATCCAGCCTGCGCGAGTTTCGCCGCCACAAGACGGCGATGGTGTTCCAGAAATTCGGTCTGCTTCCACACCGCACCGTTCTGGAAAACAGCGTTTACGGCCTCGATATCCAAGGCGTGTCCCGCAAGGACAGCATCGAGAAAGGTCGTTACTGGCTGAACCGGGTGGGTCTGGATGGGTATGAGGAAAATTATCCTAACCAGCTATCCGGCGGCATGCAGCAGCGTGTGGGCCTGGCCCGGGCACTCACCAATGATGCCGACATTCTGTTGATGGACGAGGCCTATTCGGCGCTCGATCCGCTGATCCGCGTGGACATGCAGACCATGCTGCTCGATCTTCAGCAGGAACTGAAGAAGACAGTTGTCTTCATTACCCATGATCTGGACGAGGCGCTGCGGCTCGGCGACCATATCGCTATCTTGAAAGACGGTGAGATGGTGCAGCAGGGCGATGGGCAAAGCATTATCCAGCATCCGGCCAATGAATATGTCAGCGACTTCGTGCGCGATGTGAACCGCAGCCGTGTGCTTCAGGCCACGACCGTGATGGAGCCGGCGACCGGTGCGCCGGACAGCATTTCGGTTCTGGAAACGGATACGCTGGAAACCATCGCCCGCGACATGACAGACGCCAACGAGACAACGGCGCAGGTGGTGGACGAAGATGGCAAGACCGTGGGCAGCATCGGCATCGAAAACCTGATGGCGGCGATGGTTACGCCCGCAACACAGGATGATGCGGCACCCGTTGAAGAGCCTCCAAAGCCACAACTGGTGACAGAATCGGAAAAACGCAGCGCCTGATTCTCTTTCGCCCTTCGCGACTCACGTTGCGCAGGGCGGTTTACGGCAAAGAATCGGCCCACGTGGCCGATTTTTTTGTTTTGCAAGACCGTAAAATGCAAAAACGAAGCACCAGTTTCACACCTGTCAAGCGGTCAAGGCCCTCTCAGCCTCAACGACGCAAGCTTCGCGCAAGCTTCAGCCGTTAATACTTCGTTAATCAGGCAAAGAGAGGCTTGCTATGAATATCAGCAACAACATCGGCGGATCGGCCCAACAAGGTCGTTCACCGCACATTGAGAAGCGTGCCACAGAGGCCGTCGCGCCTGAACAGCAACAGGTCATCCTCAGCGGCAGCAAGATATCCTTCGTCAACGCTCTTGAAGCGACGTCGCTGGCCAACGTTCTCTGGACCGTTAACAACGAAGCATCCGCAAGTGATGCCGTTTCCCAGGGTGGCGCTGCTCAGGTCGAATCCCCGTGGTTCAGCCAGGCCTACACCGAACATTGATCGTTCCCGTCACGCCTTTCCCAAGGCGTGATCAAATGACAGGTTTATCGTTAAGATTGACTTAACGGACCTGCAGCCGCGATATCGCGGCTCCGCGCATGCAGCTTGGCCTCACGCCAGATGATCTCCATATGCTGTTCTCAGCCATGATTGGCGGCGTTGATTTCAACCGTGATATGCGACAATCCCTTGATCGACTGCAGCTTCTGCCGGTAAAATGATGGCGCATGCAAAGATGCCGTTTGGACCACCACAATGGCCGCATGATGCCCCGGCCCTACCTGCCACACATGCAAATCGGTAATTCTGTCGCCAGCCGTTTCCAGCTTGCTGCGAATCTGGCTGGACAAGCCATGCGCCTGCGGCACTGCATCCACCAACACAGAACCGGTGGAGCGCAAAAGCCCCCAGGACCAGCGTGCAATGACCAGCCCGCCGACGATGCCCATGGCCGGATCCAGAAACGTCCAGCCGTTCCATTTGCCCAGCAGAAGCGCGACGATGGCCAGCACCGATGTCAGCGCATCCGCCAGAACATGGAGATAGGCCGCGCGCAGATTGTTGTCCTTGCCGGCATGGCCATCATGACTTCCATGATGGGCGTGACTTCCATGATGAGCATGATCGCCATGGTGGGCGTGGCTACCATGGGAGTGACCGTGATCATGGTCGTGGTGATGATGGTGGTCATCCTTCAAAAGCCATGCGCTGACGATGTTGACCACAAGACCGATGACGGCCACGGCAATGGCCTGATTGAAATCGATCTCCACCGGCGAGAAGAACCGCAACAGGCTTTCCCAAGCAATCATGACCGCCGCAACGCCCAGCACGACCGCACTGGCAAAACCGGCGAGATCCCCGAATTTGCCGGTGCCGAAGGTGAAGCGGGCATTGCTGATCTGGCGGCGTGCATAGAGATAGGCCAGCGCCGAAATCAGCATTGCACCGGCATGGGTAGCCATGTGCCAGCCATCGGCCGTCAACGCCATCGAGCCGAACCAGCTTCCAGCCGTAATTTCTGCCACCATCATGACAGTGGTCAGCGCGATAACCGCCCAGACCCGTCGCTCGTTGCGCTCGTGGTTCTCGCCCAGAAACACGTGGCCATGTGTGCCGTGATCATGAGGATGGGGGTGTGAATGGGGATGATCTGTCGCTGCAGTCATGGCGCACCTCTTATCGAATGTAGGTTTTCAGAACCTGTGCCAGTTCTTCCGTGGCACGGGCACGCTCTTCGTCATTTTCGGCATGCAGCACATGCTCATGCAGATGATCCTGCATCACCTCACCCGTGAGGCCGGATAGCGCGCCACGCACGGATGCCAGCAATTGCAGCACCTCGCCGCAGGGCTTGCCACCCTCCAGCGCCCGCTCCACCGCCTCCATCTGCCCCTTCAAACGGCGGATGCGCGCAAGGAGCTTGTCCTTGTTCTCGATCGTGTGTGACATGATACTCTCTCAATATAGTATAGGGGGGTAGGGTATATTGGAGGCGATGACGTTGCAAGCGTCCTCCGCCATCTTGCCATTGGTAAGCTTCATAGCCATATCTCTAGAAGCTGTAGATATGAGGCGATCATGTATTCCATCGGGGATCTATCCAGAAACACAGGCGTCAAAGTCACGACCATCCGCTATTATGAGCAGATGGGCCTGCTGCGCGCGGCCGAACGCTCCGAAGGCAACCAGCGGCGCTATGAAAAGTCAGATCTGGAACGCCTCGCCTTTGTGCGCCACGCCCGCGACCTCGGCCTCAATATCGATGCCATCCGCGAGTTGATTGCACTCAGCCAACACCGAGAAATGCCCTGCGACGGCGCAGACCGCATCGCTGCCGACCATCTTGCAACGGTGCGCGAAAAGATCGCCAAGCTCAAAAAGCTGGAGCACGAGTTGGAGCGCATCGTCTCCCACTGCGACGGCCATTCCATCGAAGACTGCTACGTCATCCGGGCGCTCTCAAACCACGAATTGTGCGCGCACGACCATTGAGCAGCTATCTCGACAGGACTTAGCGAAGCGCTTCGTCAAAAGCCTTTACAGCAGCGTTTATGATCTGGGTATGGATGACTTTTCGGGAACGCCCTCCCCCATCCGCGCATATGGGCTCACCTATCTCTGCGATTGCGATCTCGGCTGCGCCCGGCTTGCATTGCGCAAACATGCTATAGCGGCTGGCATCGTCAATTGTTGAATAGGTCACATATGATATCAGCCGGGCCGCCTTGTCAGCGCGCACTGTGAGCGGCAATTCTTCGATACGGCCAAGGTTCATAATAGCGACCGGCATCTGGATGCCAGAGAAACTGTCGGGCGTCAAAACACCGATCGGAGCGGGAGCTACAGCCATGATTAATTGAATGCGAGGATCTCTCTGACTTTCATCTGCCTGCCTCATGTCCATCGAGTGAAGGTCAACGCCGCTCAGCCTCACCCACTCACAAGATGATGGGGTGGTGGGCCTAGACTAAGGTTCGATGCGTTGTTTCGCTGCATTTACACAAATCGACATCTTGTGCCCGCTCTGTTTAAATGACACGATGAAGTTCGAGTACAGCGGTGCGGGAGCTTCGCTTTACTCAAATCTTACAGAGTTTATTCCGGAGCGAGGTATGGACGAGACGCAGTTCGGGCATCTTGCTGCCATCTATCCAGCCGGAGCGATACTCCGCGCTTTTGAAGATATCGAGCGCTTTTTTGCTCACATAATCCCTGATGTGCCTGTTGGAATTTCGTCAATTACCGTGACTGCTCTTCTTGCAACCGCACAAAAACAACGGCTTATTTCCGAAGAAATTGAGGATGCGTTTGGAAAAATTAACGATCTTCGAAACTCGGCGGTACATTTCAAAAAGACCTATTTGCCTCAGGATGCCTTAGAATTTCGCGAAAAAGCGGCCTCCTTGCTTCAAGAAATGCTTCCATTTGAGGACGAACTGAGGGCCACGGCCGACGCACTAAAAGTGCGTTTCATACAGTCCTACAGAGATCCTGAAGAACTGAAATATCACGAGGATCGGGACTACCGGATCTACATTCTTCCAAAAGGCCGAGTTCGAATTACTCACTTCTTGTACAAAGGCTGGGAATATCGAAGTGTTGGTGAATTTAGGGCTTTCTCTAGGCGCGATCGCCTCGATAAAATGATCTCAAAAAATGTCATTAGCGACATGGAGGCTCTGGGCGCTGCCCCCTGATCAAGCGGCCACAGGTAAAGGCCAGACTATTTCCGGCTTCGGCTCTTCGATCTTTGTCAGCATCGAAACTTTCGTCAGGTTCAAGGTCTTGATGATGATCTTGGGCGCAATTGCCCCTTCGACCGTCTCGACATAAAGGAGCGGCTTATCCCCAGAAGCAATCAGATGCCCGATCTCGATCACCTGCTGCTCGGCGTGCTTTGCCGAAATGCAAATGTGCAGATGGCAGGACGTTGGATCGATGCTTTCGATTGTCGAAGCGCGCCCACCTGACCACAGGCGGAAATTCTTGCCATTTCGCACTGCCTTGCAGCGGTCGAGCACAAAAGCAGGCCCTTTGAGATCAAACCCTTTGAGGTCGTTGCAGATGAATATTTCATCCGCACAACCGCCCTTGACAGCCTTCAAATTCCAGCGCATTGAATGTCCCATGATCAACGCACGCGCACTCATTTCCTGCACGTATTTTTGGGCCTTCCTTTAAGGGCGGCTCGACAGATCATTTTGTCAACAAGCCGCCGTCAGGCGGCTTTGTTGTTTTCAAACGTCCTGACGGCAAAAACCAGAACCCGAAGGACACGAGAATGACCGAAGACAGCCTTCTGACCCTGCCGAGACCGCCTGTTGTGACCATTCGTGCTGCGCGCAAGGATGATCTGCCTGAACTCAACGAAATGATTGAGCTTCTGGCCGCTCACCATGGCGATGCGGCGGGAATTACGCCGGAAAAACTGGAACGGGACCTCTTCGGCAATGTGCCGTGGATTACGGCGTTGGTGGCCGAGGCGGACGATGCTTTGATCGGCTATGCCATTCTCATGCCACTCTACCGCGCCCAGGAAGGCCGTCGCGGCATGGAACTGCACCATCTGTTCGTGCGTGATGGTCACCGAGGCCATGGCACAGGTCAGCATCTGGTGGCGCGCGCCAGCGATGTCGCCAAGCGTTGCGGCTGCGACTTCATGTCCGTGGGTGCCGCAACCGGCAACTTCGCGGCACATAAATTCTATGAAAACATGGATTTCATACCGCGCCCCGTCACTGGCATGCGCTTCATGCAGGCCTTGGCTTGAGACGCTGAAGCGTTGTGGCGTGGCAATTGCCCGCCCGCCTTCCCCAAGGGCTGCCGTGCATTTTACAATGGATATTCCGGGGAGCTTCCGAGGACCTTGCAGCAGCCGGAACAGGGTAACCATCCTATCCGGCGCGGCTCTGCGCCCAAAAAATCAGGACGGGGCATTAATTCGGCTTTAATCCTGTTCTGCAGAAACAGTCTATCCCCATAATTTCAATAGTATTGAAAGGTTTTAGGCGTAACTAATTGAGATGTCTGTGGGATGAAGCCGCAGTTGGCAGTTGCCGCTTTCCAGGATGGAGAGTTCAACCAACCGGTATCCAATATGAATATCAGCAATATTTCGATTTTGAAGAAAGTTAGCCTGGTGGTTGCACTCATGGGGCTTGCGGCCTTTGCAATCACCATCGCTGGAACTCAAGGCCTGATGTCGCTCGGCACTGCTTTGAAGGATACCGGCACGAAGGAAGAAGCTGCACGCGAAGCAATGGACCTGCGTGTAGACATTATCGCAATCAGCCGCATGACCTACCAGCTGGTTCTGGCGCCCGAGAAATCCGCAGACTTTGCAGCGGAAACCGAAAAGCGCGCCAAGGAAATGCTGGAGCGCCTTCCCAAAATCGCGACGGCTGCGGATGCAACCGAAAAGAAGCAGCTTGCCGATATCGGCACAGCGCTCAATGCCTATTTTGATAAAATCCGGGCGCTGGTGAAATTGACTGCCACCCCATCCATTACGACCGATGCGCTCAAGGCGGGTCTTGCTGACAGCCTTGAAGGCCAGAAGGCCGTGACCGCCGCTGTGAAGGTATACAGCACCTATTCCGGCGAAGAGCTGAAAGCATCGCGTGCGAATGCCCTTTCCGTTTCCAGCGTAACGATGATCGTTCTGGTAACGACCGCCGTGATCTCGATTATCGGCGGCGTGATGGCCGGACTGTTTGTTGGCGGACGCGGCATCTCGCGTCCTGTGCGCCTGCTCACTGAGCGGATGAGCCGTCTTGCAAAGGGCGATCTGCACGATCCGATCGGTGGTGTGGACCGTCAGGACGAAATTGGTGAAATGGCCCGTGCGCTTGAAGTGTTCAGAGCCAACGAAATGCAGATGCGTGAGATGGAAGCTCAAGAAGCCGCCCTCACCGCGCAGAGCAAAGACCTGCAGTCCTCGATCAGCGGCATCGTTGCTGCAGCTGCGGCTGGCGACTTCTCCAAGCGTATTGCCAAGACCTATGAAGACGCGGACCTGCAGACCTTTGCAGAAAGCGTCAATGAACTCGTCATCAATGTCGATCTGGGTGTTACAGAAGTTCGCCGCGTTATCGCTGCCCTGTCTGAAGCCGACCTGACGCAGGAGATGAATGGCAGCTATCAGGGTGCCTTTGCTGAACTGCAAACCAACGTCAACCAGACGCTGGCAACCTTGCGCGCCACGATGCAGACCATCCGCCATGCTGCGGGCACCATCACCGACAATTCCGGCGAATTGTCCTCTTCGGCCAACCAGCTGGCACGACGCACCGAACAGCAGGCCGCAGCCCTCGAAGAAACCGCAGCAGCCCTCGAAGAAATCACAACCACCGTCAAGACATCGACTGCGCGTGCCAATGAAGCGACGCAGATGGTGCGCGACACCAAGAGCAGCGCCGGCAAATCCGGCAACATCGTTCGCAACGCAATCGATGCCATGGGCCGGATCGAACAATCCTCGCAGAAAATCGGTCAGATCATCTCTGTCATCGACGAGATTGCATTCCAGACCAACCTACTTGCCCTGAACGCCGGTGTTGAAGCTGCGCGTGCCGGTGAAGCGGGTCGTGGATTTGCTGTGGTTGCACAGGAAGTTCGCGAACTGGCCCAACGCTCGGCAAATGCTGCGCGCGAAATCAAGGGCCTCATCACCACCTCGGCAGATGAAGTCAAGGGTGGGGTATCGCTGGTTCTGTCGACCGGGGAAGCGCTGAAAGAGATTGAAGAGCTCGTCAACCGCGTCGATGACCATGTCACGACCATTGCACGGGCCGCTGCGGAGCAATCCATGGCGCTCGGAGAGATCAACAGCTCGGTCAACCATATGGACCAGATGACGCAGCAGAACGCCGCAATGGTGGAAGAGACCACCGCCGCCAGCCAGATTCTGGCCGATGAAGCGCGGCAGCTCCATGCCCAGCTTGAGCGTTTCCGGTTGGAAAGCAACGGTCAGTCAGGCCAGCGCTACCGCGCCGCAGCCTGAACAGGACAACATTGAATCTAAAGAGAACGCGGCATCTGATGCCGCGTTTTTTGTTGCGCAGAGCTTAAGCCATTTCCCTCAAGAGGTCTCACGGCCACCCCCCTGCCAGTTTCAGCCTTTTTGCTCACATGCTTTTCCGATAGCATAGCAAACATCGATGATTGCAGGAGATGACTATGCCCCGTATTGCCTTGGCACTGACCGAGGAATTTGCTGATTGGGAGCCCGCTATTCTGACGGCAATGGCCCGCGGTTATCTGGGCGTCGATATCGTCACCGCATCCCACGATGGTGCGCCCCTCACCTCCATGGGTGGCCTGAAGATCGTGCCTGACATGGCGTATGACGCGCTGGACCCGGAGACTGTTCACGCGCTGGTCATTCCCGGCGGCTTGATCTGGGAACGGAAAATGGCACCGGATTTCACCGATCTCGTCCACCGCTTTCGCACCCAGCACCGTTTGGTGGCTGGCATTTGCGCGGCAGCCAGTGCGCTTGCCGGAACAGGTGTGTTGAACAACGTGGCCCATACCGGAAATTCCGTGGCATCACACGCGGCCTACTTCACCTACGAGGGTGCCGAACACTACCTCGACCAGCCACAGGCCGTCAGCGACCAAGGCATCATCACGGCGCCCGGAACCGGGCCTGTGAGTTTTGCGAGTGAAATCTTGAAAGCGCTCGATCTCTGGGGGCCGGAGGCGGAGGCCGAGATGGCCGGGTTTGCGGCGGAGCATCTCTAGCTCCGATCAAGAACTCGACACGCACGCGCTGTCCCCTCAATCGGATCTGCTGTCATCGCACGCCTGACGTCTCTGCTGTTGATGTGCAGGCTGCGATCGGCGGCAAGTGTCAGGCTGCTGATCTTGGCTGATGCGGCCTTGAGAAAGGCCTCCCGGTTCTCAGCAAAGAACTGAAGACACGCGGCCTTTTGCGGCTCTTTGCCCAGCAAAGCCTTGAAGGCCAGCCGGTGCATGGCGCAGGGCGCGCCATGGCCGGGAACGGAAAAACGCAAGGCATCGAGCCCGTCGCTCCATTCACTTGCGGTTTCCATATTATCTCGCAACGTCGACACGTTTGAGAAGATGGCCGCTCAGGGTTCCCAAGATGATCCAGAACACGAAGCTGGTCACGGTTGCCAGAACGACGAAACGGCGCTCCAGCGGCAGAGGTGCCAGCGCGTGTTCACCCTCTGGCGGCAAGGGCGCGCCGATGATGTGCGGCGCGACAATTAAGACCAGAGCCAGAATGACCGCCCATGGCTCCGCTCGTTTGAAGGCAAGTAGCGCCAGACCGCCCGCCGTGGCAGCAGCCGTTGCGACCCACCACATCTGACGCGCACCAAGCTCTGCGGCAGGACTGCCGGGTAGTTCCGGCGGCAGGCCGATGGCCGGGGCGAGCATGACGGCGGCAAAACCGGCAAGGCCCCAGAGCAGCCCTTCCCGCCAGCCGCCTGCGGAATTACGAAGCGAAATCAACGCCGTCAGCACCAGTGCATAGCCGATGGCAGTCAGCACATTGGCGGCGATGGTGTAGGCATTGCGCTCGAAGCCATCGGCGGGTGCCCAAGCTTCTGGATCGTGGTGATGGTCTGCGGGGGCACCGGCCTCATGGGTGTGGGCATGCGCAACCTCTGCGCCGCCGCTCTCAAAAGTTTCGGCCTGAAGGATGAGCGGCGTGGTGCCGATGGCCTGCATGGCGCTGACGGCCAGACCGGCAATCAACCCCACCAGAACGGCGGTGAAGACGATGTTACGGAAAAACGGCATGATCTTCCTCCCCTCAATGGCAAGGGAAGGCGTTGGCATGGCGCGTATCATGCGCGGCATTGTGCACCGCTTCGACCTGCGAAAAGCCGACAAAGCCCACGATGAACAGGCCGAGCAAGGCTGCTGTCAGCGATTGCGCAAGTCTTGATGTTGAGGACGAGACGGCGCTTGCCGCCGTATTCTGGTGGATAGACATGGTGACCCTTTCACGTGCGGGTGGGCGTAATTCTGATCAAAAGACCCACGACCGCATTCAACATTCACCACGGGGAAAAGAGACACAGGGTCTAGAAGGCGGGAATATCCCGACCTGAAAACCGTGCTGTTCCGGACACCCCGCCGGCATTGACGACACTTCACGTGATGGCAGGTCTCCTGGCTTGCGGGTCACAACCTTGAAAACACCTTCCCGGTCCTTTGTTTCGCATCGTGCTTTACGAAATCCCGGAGAATTTCGTGCCGATGCGCCAGACCAGTGGCAATACGTTTTCAGGCTATCCGCTCACAGTTGCGGGGGCAGCCACGAATCAAAGCTTGAGGCTTCTATCGTGTTCCCTTTTCACTTTCCGGGCGAACCGGAAAGACCATCACACAACCGTTATCCTGCGGACGGGTTGAGGAGTCAATGGCTTCTCAGGGAGACGGCAATGCCTTGAGATAGGCCGCAATGGCCTGGCGGTCTTCGGCGGGCAAACGGGCCATATTCTGCTGGACCTTGACCATGGAGCCACCGGCGCTATCGAAGTCCGGCGTGAAGCCGGTTTCCAGATAATTGGCGATATCGGCTTCACTCCATGAGCCGATGGTTTGCGATTCCGGGCGAATATCGGGAATACGCCCCTCACCTTCCGGGTTTGGTCCACCGGCAAGCCACTGGCCCTTCATGAAGCCGCCCAGCGCATCGCGCGGAGTGTGGCACTCGCCACAATGGCCGGGGCCTTCCACCAGATATTGGCCGCGAACGACCTGCGCATTGGCATTGGCAATCTCGACGCGCGGTTCACCCTTATCGAAATACAGGAACTTCCAGCCGCCAAGAACAAGCCGGATGTTGAAGGGAAATGGCAGATCGTGGCCGGGCGCATCATTGGTGCTGGCGGGCAGTGTTTTCAGATAGGCGAAGAGGTCGTTGATATCCTGCGGCGTCATGCGCGCATAGGAATTATAGGGGAAGGACGGATAGAGGTGCTCGCCATCCTTGCCCACGCCCCGCGTCATGGCATCGCCAAATTGTGCGAGCGTCCATGCGCCGATGCCGTGCTGCTGATCCGGCGAAATATTGGGCATGTGGAACGTGCCGAACGGGCTTGGCAGCGCTTGGCCACCGGCCAGCGTCTTCAGCGCATCGCCCGTCGCATCGGGGGCGGCGTGACAGCTTGCGCAACCGCCTGCCCAGAACAATGTTTCGCCATTGGCAAGATTGGGCTCGCCAAGGTTAGCCCAATGGCTGGGTGCCTGGCGCTCGGGCGCGGTGACGCCCATGAAAATTCCGAACCCGACGGCCCCGGCAACAACAGCACCGCCCGCCAGCTTTGCCCAAATGGACGCCATTGCCGTTTCCGCTTCTTAAATTGATATCATGAAAAAGGCCCGCCGAAGACCGGCGGACCGATGGGCTGATTACTTCTTGACGCGGTAAGCCTGATGGCAGCTGCTGCAATCGCCACCCAGCGTCTTCAAGGCGGCGCCTACGCTGGCCTGGTCTGCTGGCAACTGTGCCAGAACCATGTCTGCATCCGAGCTCAGCTTATCGGACTTCGCCTTGAAGTCTGCGAAGTTCTGCCAGATGGCAGGGGAAGCAGAGCCGCCTTCAGAACCTGCGGGGAACTGATCCGGGAAAGCCTTGGCATTGGCGCTGATGGTGGTGACAGCGGTTTTGACTGTTTCCGCATCATAGGGCTTTTCACCCTTGGCGATGGCACCCAGCGCGCCCATGGCACCGCCGATACCCTTCATCAAGCCTTCGCGCTTTTCAACCTCACCGGCTGCGGAAACCGCACCGGCGCAAAGACAGCCTATCATAATGGATGCGGCAATCGTTCTAAGCTTCATCATGTCTCTCCTGGGTCCGCGCACCGGCGGGTGAATGCTTCCGTGTCATCACGTAATCCCTGCGGCAAAACAGCGCGACGCACAAAGGCGAAGATGCCTGTTCCACATGGCAAAAAGAAGTCACATTGCAGTGATTTTTTTGAAGCATTATCAGGCGCATATCACCTGGAAGCAAGGGCTTCCCACAGGGTGAAACCAGCGACCACAACCAGCAGCAGACCCGCAGCGCGACCGATGAAAATGGTGATATGCGGCGAAGACACCAGCAAATCGCGGCTTTTGCCTGCCGTCAGCGCCAGGGTGCCATAGACGGCAAGCTGCGTGCCCGCCGTCATCAGCCCCATGATGATGCCCTGTATCCAGACGGGACCGTACATCGGCTTCAAAAATTGCGGGTAGACCGCCATCATGAACAGATAGGCCTTGGGGTTGGAGAGGCATGTAACGATGCCACGGCGGAATGCGCGGCGGGCAGAGGCGCTGGCGCTGACCTCGTCGCCCTCCACCACGATGGAGCTGCGCATGAGGCCGATGCCGACCCAGATCATATAGGCCGCGCCGAAGATCATCAGCGGCGTGAACAGAACCGGCATGAGGCTAGCCAGCAGCCCGACGCCAACAGCGCCATAAAGCGAGTGCACCACCCCGCCCGCCATGATGCCCGATGTGGCGGCAAGTCCCGCCTTGCGTCCGCCCGTCAGAGAGCTTGCCAGAACCAGCAGCATATCGATGCCGGGCAGTATGATGATGCCGAACAGAAGCGAGAAGTAGAGCCAAAGGTTTTCTGAATAAGACATATCGAATATTCCTGAAAATACGGCATTCGTCAAAAAATGGATGAGCGATATGACGCGGATATCAGCCGCTTTGCCTGATAATATCAAATGAATATGTGTGGTGAAATCATCTCGCTGACGATGGGTTTTCGCCCCCTTTTCAGAAGATCAGCGTGCGGCTTTCTTCACGGCCAAAACCCCTGATATTGATGCGATCCCGGTAGACATCGGCGATCGCAAAGGTGTTTTCGTCAGGCGTATCCACCATGCCCTTGAAATTCAGGAAATGCGTGTGGCCGAGGCTGGCATAATTGCCGACGTGATTGTGGCCGCAGAACCATGCCTTTGCGCTGGGGTGCGCCGCAAGCAGAGCCAGAATTTCCGGAGCATCCCACATATTATGGGCGTTTTGCGGGTAGAGCGGATAATGGCAGAAGAGGATTGCGGTCTCGCCCGCAGCATCCGCCGCCGCAAGCGTTTGTGCCAGCCATGCCAGTTGCGCCTCGCTGAACGAGCCGTTCCAGTCATGCGCGTTGAGGGCACCGGCCTGCTTCAAGCCCTCAAGCCTTTGCGCGGCCAGATCGCGGCGGGGATCGCCTAGCGGTGGGGCGAAGGTGCTGACATCACTGCCATCCAGCACCACGAACCGGACGGAGCCGACCACGAAATCATACCATGGAGACGGCATTCCGAGCCGCTCATGCACCTGCGCGAGATAGTCAGGCGCGACAGCAAAGTCATGATTTCCGGGCAGCAAAACTGAGCGGTGCCGGAGCTTGCCATAGGGCGCGAGGATGGCGTCGAAATTCTCCCAACCGCGATCGATGATATCTCCGAGCGTAACCACGAAGGCAAGCTCATGGGCGTTGAAGACCTCGATGGCCTGCGCCAGCTTGGCCGGGCTTTCGGCATAATAGCGGCCCATTTCCGGGCGCGGCGGGATATCGGCATATTGCGGATCGGCGACGATGCCGAAGGAGAAAAGAGGTGCGGTTTTGTCTGTCATGATGCCCCCGCATAGGCCGGGGCAATGACACCCATATGACAAAACGAAAACACCCGGCGCAAGGCCGGGTGTTTGTCTTTAGGTATGTCTCAAGTCTTACTTGGAAGCAGCTTCGAAGCGCTCCAGAACGTAATCCCAGTTGATGAGATTATCGACGAAAGCTTCGAGGTACTTCGGACGCAGGTTCTTGTAATCGACATAGTAGGAGTGTTCCCACACATCGACGCCGAGAATAGGCTCTGCACCGTGAACCAGCGGGTTTTCGCCGTTTGGTGTCTTGGAAATTTCAAGCTTGCCGTTCTTGACAGACAGCCATGCCCAACCGGAGCCGAACTGCGTGGTGCCAGCGGCAATGAAATCTGCCTTGAACTTGTCGTAGCCGCCGAGATCAGACGTGATTGCCTGTTCCAGCTTGCCCGGCAGCTTGTTGCCGCCGCCGTCCTTCTTCATCCACTTCCAGAAGTGAACGTGGTTGTAATGCTGGGCAGCGTTGTTGAACAGGCCAGCATGTGTGCCGAAGGACTTCTTGACCACTTCTTCCAGTGAAAGATCTGCGAGACCGGCTTCAGCTGCGAGCTTGTTGCCGTTGTCCACATAAGCCTTGTGGTGCTTGTCGTGGTGCAGCTCAAGTGTTTCGCGAGACATGTAAGGCGAAAGCGCATCATAATCGTAAGGCAGTGCGGGAAGTTCGAAGGCCATGGTGTTACTCCTTGTTGCAGCGGCGTGACCGCTCCTAGAAACCTGGTGGGCGGACCATAGGAGCGGACGCCCCGAGAGGCAACCTGCGAATTATCAAAATGTTCCGGTAACGGAGAAAATTCCTCTCATCGCCATGGCTTCACACACCCCATGCCGGACCTTGCGTACCGTTTGAGGAAAATCCGTTCGGCGGACCTGCGCCTCACGCTGCTGGCTTGAAACGCGGGGTCGTGTCAGCCTCGCCCAACGGGCGCTGCATGAGCACGATGTCCAGCCAGCGACCGTGTTTCCAGCCGACTGATTTCAGCGTGCCGACCATATCGAACCCGGCGGCGCGGTGAACGCCGATGGAGGCGGCATTGTCCGAATCTCCGACCACGGCAACCATCTGGCGGAAGCCACGGGCTGTCGCATCTTCGATCAGAGCCAAAAGCAGCGCCTTGCCAATGCCGAGGCCCTTGCGCTCCGGATCGACATAGATGGAATCCTCCACTGTCGCGCCATAGGCTGGGCGTGCACGGTGAAGGCCCGCATAGGCATAGCCCGCAACCGCGCCCTCCACTTCCGCCACCAGATAGGGAAACCCACCGGCGACCAAAGCCTGTCTGCGCTCCCGCATCGTCTCCAATGATGGCGGCTCGATTTCGAAACTGGCAGTGCCGTGCAGCACGGCATGGCCGTAAATCTCGGTGATGATGGCAAGATCGGCCTCTTCGCCGGGGCGGATGGTGACGGTAGGTTTAAGCTGCGATGGCATGACAGGTCCTGAAAATCGATTATGGAATGTGCACAGTTCGTAAGCGCCTAAAAATTGTTATTTCGAGTCCTATCCGCCGGTCAACAGCTTGATGGCGATGAGCCACATGGTCAGCGCAATCACGCCTTCCAGAATGCGCCATGCTCTCGGGTTGGCAAAGAGCGGACGCAGCCAGCGCGCACCAAAGCCAAGCGTTGAGAAGAACACGAAGGAGGCGGTCACGGCACCCGCCCCGAAGGATGCTTCCTCGCCGGGAAACTGGGTGGATATGCTGCCGAGCAAGACAACCGTATCGAGATAAACATGCGGGTTGAGCCATGTCAGCGCAAGGCAGGTGACGAGTGTGGATGCAAGCGGCGTGACATTGCCCGTTGCGGCAACGAGAACGCTGGACGCGCCCAACGCCGATTGCAGGTTCTTTGCGCCATACCAGAACAGAAAGGCGGCACCGGCATAGCGCATGGCTGGTTCCAGCCCCGGCATCACAGCTGCAATCCGGCCGAAAGCCGCAACGCCGACCGAAACCAGAATGGCCTCCGATATGGCGCAGGTGGCGACCACGGCCAGCACGTGTTCTCCGCGCAAGCCTTGCCGCAACACGAAAGCATTTTGCGCACCGATGGCGACAATCAAAGTCAGCCCCATCGTAAAGCCCGTCAGATATGTCGAAAAATCCATTGTCGCGTCCCCGTTCGGCGCTTGGATAATCGCGCCGCAAGGATTAATCTAATTAATGTTCCTAATCTCGATTAAGTCAGGCTAACTCTTATGCTGGATTATGCGGCGTTTCGCGCAGTGGCCATGGTGGTGCAGACGGGCAGCTTTGAGAAAGCGGCGATGGCGCTGCGCGTCACACCGTCTGCCATCTCCCAAAGGGTCAAGCAGCTGGAAGAGCGGCTCGGTGCCGTGCTCATCCTGCGCGGCCAACCCTGCACGGCGACCGAAAAGGGCGAATGGGTCTGCCGCCATATGGAACATGTGGGCATGCTGGAGATGGAGCTTCTCGACCAACTTCCGGCCCTGATTGCACCGGATGAGCCGGGCCAGCGCGTGACCCTGCACATCGCCACCAATGCCGACAGCCTTGGCACATGGTTTGTGAATGCCATTTCCGGCTTTGCGAAGGACACGAATTATCTCTTGAATATCGCCGTAGACGATCAGGACTATACGGCTGACTGGCTTCAGCGCGGCCGGGTTCTGGCGGCGGTGACCAGTCTGGAAAAGCCGGTGCAGGGATGCAGCGTGGTGCCTCTTGGCGCTCTGCGCTATCACGCAACGGCTAGCCCTGATTTCATGAAGAGGTATTTCGAGGGCAGCGTCACGAAAGCCCGTCTATCGGAAGCGCCTGCGCTCACCTTCAGCCAGAAGGACAGGCTTCAATTGACGTGGATCGCACAGCAGTTCGGCGCTGACGTGGTCTACCCCACCCACTGGCTACCCTCCACGCAAGCCTTCGTGGATGCAGCACTTATGGGCATGGGCTGGGGCATGAACCCGCACCTTCTCGTGAAAGATTATCTCGCATCCGGCAGGTTGGTGGAACTGGTGCCCGAAACGCCGCTGGATATCCCGCTCTACTGGCAGGTCAACCGTCTGGCAGCGGACCGGTTGAAGCCCCTGACGCAGGCCATCATGGACGGGGCGCGAGAGGTTCTGGTGCAGTAGGTAAAGTTGAGAGCGAAGGATTGCCCCTCGCCCTCGCAGTGACGAATTACTCGGTGTGCGCACCCAGATCAGCGGCCCATTCCATGTAAAGATCCAGCGCCTTGCGCGTAACCGGTCCGGGCTGCAACTCGCGATCATCAAGCTTCGTCACCGGTGACACCTTGGAATAGTTGCCCGAGCAGAAGATTTCATCTGCCTCGCGGAAGTCCTGAGCCGACAGCGTTGCTTCGCGCACCTCGAAGCCGGCTTGGCGCAGAAGGCCCATGACGCGGGTGCGGGTGATGCCGGCAAGGAAGGTGCGGTTCGGAACGGGCGTGAAGACCACGCCATCCTTGACCATGAAGACATTGGCCGAGGATGTCTCGGCAACATTGCCGTTCATATCCAGCATCAAAGCGCTGCCGAAACCACGTGAGCGGGCTTCCAGAATAGCGCGGCCGCTATTGGGATAAAGACTGCCAGCCTTGGCGTCCGTCATGGCCGTTTCCGGCGATGGACGGCGGTAGGACGAAACGGTCAGCGTCACCGGTGCGCCCGCATCCATCGGTGCTTCGAACAGGCACAGGGCAAAGCGCGTGGATGACGCGTCCGGTGCCACGATGCTGCCGGGCATGCCGTGTTCGGCCCAATACATCGGCTTGATGTAGATGGCGACGTTGCCATCGAATTTCGCAACACCTTCCAAGGCGAGTGCGGCAATCTCTTCCGGCGTGAAGGTCGGCTTCATGCCCATGCTGACGGCAGAGCGGTTGACGCGCTGGCAATGCAGATCGAGATCCGGTGCAAGACCATTGAACCAGCGCGCGCCATCAAACACAGTGGATGCAAGCCACATGGCGTGCGATGTCGGTCCGATCAAAGGAGGGTTGCCGGGAAGCCATTGACCATCGACATAGGTCCAGGTTGGGGAACGGGGCGATGTATCGACGGACATAGTGTTCTCCTTGTGCAATGGCGGGGAATGAATGCCTCTCGACCTTTTGCGTCAAGATTAAAAACGGTCGATTTCGGAATTTGATGGAAAGTTACAGGAAACCAGTCCTTTGGAGCGTTTTTATTGCGCGACACGCAAACAGCATCGATCAACCCATCAGATTTTGTGATGAAAAGCGTCTGGCCCGAGACTTCCCCGCATGCGATATTGAAGAAAGACAAAGGAGTGCGACATGGCCTGGTCTGCCCAACAATATCTGAAATTCGAAAGCGAGCGGACCCGCCCTGCCCGTGACCTCCTGGCACAGGTGCCACTTGAGCGGTTGGCGGCGGGATACGATCTGGGCTGCGGGCCCGGCAATTCCACCGAGCTTCTGGCCGAACGCTTTGGTGTCAACGTCATCACCGGCGTGGATAGCGATGCCGACATGCTGGAAAAGGCGCGGATACGCCTTCCCACAACGCAGTTTCAACAGGCGGATCTGGCAACTTGGCAGCCCAGGCAAAAGGCGGATCTTTTCTACGCCAATGCCGTCTTTCAATGGTTGCCCAACCATATCGACATTCTCGAAGCCCTGATGGATCACCTGAAGCCCGGCGGCGTTCTGGCCGTGCAGATGCCGGATAATCTGGACGAGCCAACGCATATTGCCATGGAAGAGACCGGTGCTGCCGGGCCGTGGCAGGCAGCCTTTACGGGCGCGAAATTGCGCCGCCAACCGCTGCCGGAGCCCACCGATTATGTCGAGCGACTGTCTCCCAAATCAGCACGGGTGGATGTGTGGCACACCATCTATAACCACCCCATGCAGAATGCGCAGGCCATCGTTGAATGGGTGAGGGGCACCGGCCTTCGCCCCTATCTGGATGCGGCCGGCGAAGACAATCGCGACGCTTTTCTGGCCGATTATCTCAAGCGTATCGACGCCGCCTACCCGCCCATGGCAGACGGGCGACGCCTGCTGCGCTTCCCACGCCTGTTCGTTGTTGCCGTCAAAAAATAGCGGCTACGAATTCTGATGAGCTAAAGTTCACATGCTTTACTTAAAGTATTGGCGTTATATCTTCACGAGATATTAGTGATATCCAGCAACGGGTTTTCAATTCCGTTCATCTATCCTAGCCGCGATTATAAAGCGAGAGGGTAGAACGTGCGTCATTTCTGGCACGACAAGGCAGGTAATTTCGGTATTCTGACAGCGCTGCTGGCTGTTCCCATGTTTGGAGCGGCAGGCGTTGCGCTGGATATCAGCCAGGCAATGGTGGTGAAGCAAGATCTGCAGAACGCAGCCGATGCGGCAGCGCTCGCAGCCGTGGCGAAATCCTCGAAAGAGGTCGAAGCCGCCCGCAAGATGAAGGCCGATGGTAAAATCGTCATCCCCGAAAATGAGGCGCTGAGCTTTTTCGAAGCCGATGCCGTTGGCCGCAACGATTTTGAGGTGGAGAGCGTGAACGTCTCCGTTGAGAAGGTCGGCAATGTCGTGCAATCCAACGTGAGCTTTTCAGCCACCGTCCAGACGTCGCTCGCACGCATTCTCGGCAAGAACTTCATGACCGTGAGCGTTAAGGCAACGGCAAAATACGAGACCGAAACCTACAGCGATTTCTATCTGTTGCTGGACAACACGCCTTCTATGGGTGTTGGCGCGACGCCCGCAGACGTGAAGAAGATGGTGGACAACACCAAGGACAAATGCGCCTTTGCCTGTCACGTGGTCAGCATAGATGGCGTCGATGACAAGAACAGCTATTACCACCTTGCCAAGAAACTCGGCGTGACCACGCGCATCAATGTGGTGGCACAGGCCACAGCCGCGCTGATGGACACGGCGACATCACTGCGCAAGACCAGCGATCAATATCGCATGGCAGTCTATACATTCGGCGAAAAGGCGCAGGATGCCGAGCTGACGGAAGTCGTGCCGCTTACGACCAATCTGGCAAATGCCAAGAAGAAAGCCGAGAAAATTGACCTGATGTCGGCGCTTTCCAAGAAGAGTTCCGAAAGCCAGTTGACGGATTTTGACAATACATTGACCGCGCTTGGCACCAAGATGGGAACTGTCGGGAATGGCACAAGCTCTGCCTCGCCGGACAAGGTGGTGTTCTTCGTATCCGATGGCGTGGGCGACAGCTACAAGACGACCAGTTGCACCAAGCGCGCCAACAATGGCCGCTGTCAGGAACCAATCGACACACGTTTCTGCACCGCGCTGAAAGAAAAGGGTTACAGAATTGCGGTGCTCTACACCACCTATCTGCCCCTGCCAGAGGATGACTGGTACAATACCTGGATCAGCCCCTTCCAGTCTCAGATCAGCACCCGCATGGAAGAATGCGCAACGCCCGGTCTTTATTTCGAAGTGAGCCCGACGGAAGGCATCAGCGACGCCATGGCCGCACTTTTCAAGCGGATCATCACCTCCCCGCGCCTCACGAGTTGAGTTGAAAACGCGCCGGATGGCACCCGCTCAAGGGGTGCCATCCGGCAGATCCGGCTTTAAACCAGCCGTGCCGGTTGAACCAAATCTCATCCGCCCCACTTATTCCCTTGCCATTATCGCCTTGCAATCTGCAGGGCGGAATTCACATGGGAGAATATTCATGCACACAGTAACCGCCAATGGCGCAGCTATTCCGGCGCTTGGTTTCGGCACGTTCCGTATGCCGGATGACGATGTCCAGCGCATTCTTCCCCAAGCCTTGAAGCTCGGCTTCCGCCATGTCGACACCGCCCAGATTTACAAAAACGAAGCGTCGGTCGGTGATGTCATCGCCAAGTCCGGCATTGCGCGTGGCGATATTTTCCTGACGACGAAAGTCTGGGTCGACCAGTACCGCCACGATGATTTCATCAAATCCGTGGATGAAAGCCTGACGAAGCTGAAGACAGATTACGTCGATCTTCTGCTGCTGCACTGGCCAAAGAGCGACGTGCCGCTGGCCGAGCGCATCGGCGCGCTGAACGAGGTTCACAAGGCGGGAAAGGTTCGTAATATCGGCGTTTCCAATTTCAATGTCGCGCTGATGGATGAGGCCGTCAAACTTTCTGATGCGCCCATTGCCAACAACCAGATCGAGTATCACCCCTATCTCGATCAGACCAAGGTCATCGAAGCCGCACGCAAACACGGCATCTCCATCACCGCCTATTATCTGATGGCGGATGGCAAGGTGCCCGGCGATGCCGTTCTGAAGGATATCGGAGCAAAACACGGCAAGACTGCTGCTCAGGTAGCGCTGCGCTGGGCCGTGCAGCAGCCGGATCTCATCGCGCTCTCCAAGACGGCGACCGAAAGCCGCCTGCAGGAAAACTACGATATCTTCGATTTCGAACTTTCCAGCGACGAGATGCAGGCGATCTTTGCACTGGCAAAAGCGGATGGCCGCATTGTCAATCCGGGTCATCTGGCTCCGGAATGGGATAAGTAGGCGTCAGTCTGCATTCGGCATGAGTTGCGAATGTGGAGACGTGGTTAGATCCTCGGGACAAGCCCGAGGATGACGTCAAGAGAGAGTGGGGGACGAGCTGTTTGCCCCCTCTTTCTTTAAGAATGCACGCCGTTCACCATTGCGAAGACCTGATCGATATTGCCGTTCTGCGCGGCAAAACGCAGTGGCTTGCAGCGCTCCACGACCACTTCCGTCGCGTCCGGCTGGTTCGTCAGAATGTCCATCACCTCGGAAATATAGGCGTCCAGCGGCATGGCGCGTTCGTCGGTTGCCTGATGGTCGCCCTGCAGTGTGGTCTGCACGTAGGGCGGAATGATTTCGATGACATCGACTGATGTGTCTTTCAACTGCTCGCGGATAGCCATGGAGTATCCGTGAATGGCGGATTTCGTGGCGCTGTAGGTTGGCGTCGCGACCATGGGCACGAAAGCAAGGCCGGATGATACCGTCAGCACGGCTGCGCGCGGCTGCTTCAGAAAATGCGGAAGCAGCGCGGCTGTGAGGCGGATGGGGGCCAAGAGGTTCGTCGTGATGGTTTCCTCGGCAATGTCAAGATAATCAGGCGCGGCAGCGATGTCCTCATTCTTCATGATACCGGCATTGTTGATGACCGCATTAAGGTTTGGGTGGTCGGCGATGAGCTTATCGGCAAAGGCGCGAATGCCCGCCGCATCGCCTGCATCCATCGTTGCCCACGCCATACCGGGATTTGCGGCGGCTACCTCCTGCAACACCTCTGCGCGGCGGCCTGAGATGATGACCTGATTGCCCAGCGCATGAAATGCTTCCGCTAGTGCGCGACCAATGCCTGTGCCCCCGCCGGTGATGAGGATGGTGTTGCCTGTGACTTGCATGGGAGTATCCTTCCTTGTTGCTGATACAAAGAGTAGGTAGGATGCTCTCTCAAACACAGTAGGCACCTAAAAGATTTATACGCACCCAAAGGAGAGTGTCTGTATGAAAAGGCATCTGGCCGATGACACCATCGAAGAACGGCGCAAGGCCCCTCCGCCAGAGACGACCGATCCCGTGATCGAGGCGCTGGTGCGCGACATTATCGCCAAGGTGGCTGACAAGTGGACGATGCTGATTCTGGAAGTTCTGGAAGAGCGCGGCACGTTGCGTTTCACGCAGATAGGCCATCATGTGGAGGGCATCAGCCAGAAAATGCTGACCAAGACCCTGCGGCAGATGGAATGCGACGGGCTGGTGCGCCGTGTGGTCCACCCGGTCATTCCACCGCATGTGGATTACAGCCTGACGCCGCTGGGCCAAAGTCTGGGCAGCGCGTTCTGCGGCGTGTGGATCTGGGCGGAACAGAACCATGCAGACATAGAAAGGGCGCGAAAGGCGTTCAACGACCGCCCTCCACGCCCCGCAATCTAATCAGCTTAATCAGGCAAACTGGCTGAGGCCCGGAACGGAGGCAATCACCTGATCCACAGTCTCATCGCCTGCGTGCTGGCGGGCGATAGCGATGGTTTCCTTGGCGAGAGCGGAGATTTCGCCCATGCCGAGGCCCTGGCTCATCAGCTGCTGGCCGAGACCCATGATGCCGCCGCCACCGATGGCGCTCATCAGGCCACCCAGCAAACCGCCGCCGCCCTTGCCTTCGCCGTTAAAACGGGCCACGAGATCAGGCGCGCCGGGAATGGCTTCGATCATGCGTGCAACCGGTGCATCGTCAGCTTCGCGCTGAAGGAAACCCAACATCATGCCCAGCGCCTTTTCGGCCTTGTCATGCTCGATGCCAACCTTGTCGGCAACCTGGGTTACGATTTCGCTCATAATGTTCCTCCGGAAACGAATAAATGACGTTAACGTCAACGTAAAACAACTGACGTTTGGGCACAAGGCTGGAAATGACGGCGCGGCCAAGTTTGCCATCGCTTCCACAAGCTTATCAAACAGGTGTTGAGCCCGCAGCCAGTTCATATAAGAATATTGCAAAGATTGGACAAAGGGCGCTTACGCCCTGATGACGGGAGGAATATGCCTGATGTTGCAGGATGGAAAGCTCTACATCGGCACCAGCCGGAACGCCGATGACAGCCTCAACAAGGGCGAATATCTGGACTTACGATTCGGCAACCGGCACGGCCTCATCACAGGCGCAACCGGCACCGGCAAGACGGTGTCGCTCCAGGTTCTGGCGGAAGGTTTTGCCAGGGCTGGCGTTCCCGTGTTCTGCGCAGATGTGAAGGGCGATCTGTCCGGCATTGCGGCCAGAGGCGAAGCCAAGGAATGGGTGACGAAGCGCGCCGAGCAGATCGGCTTTAGCGACCTCACCTTCGAGCAATTCCCCGTCATTTTCTGGGATCTCTACGGCGAAAAAGGCCACCGTGTGCGCACCACCATTGCCGAGATGGGGCCGCTTTTGCTGGCGCGCCTGATGGATGCTTCGGAAGCGCAGGAAGGCGTTTTGAACATCGCCTTCAAGATTGCCGATCAGGGCGGCCTGCCGCTCTTGGATCTCAAGGACTTACAGGCGCTGCTCAACTATATGGGTGAGCACGCGACCGAGCTTTCCAACCAGTTCGGGCTGGTTTCCAAATCCTCCGTTGGCTCGCTTCAGCGTGGCTTGCTGGTGCTGGAACAGCAGGGTGCCGAGCATTTCTTCGGTGAACCGGCGCTGAAGATTTCCGATATTATGCGCACCACCTCCGACGGGCTCGGCACGATTTCGGTTCTTGCCGCCGACAAGCTGATGATGAACCCGCGCCTCTACGGCACATTCCTGCTCTGGATGCTCTCGGAACTGTTCGAGGAACTGCCGGAAGTGGGCGATCCCACCAAGCCGAAGCTCGTCTTCTTTTTCGATGAAGCGCATCTCCTGTTCAATGATGCACCCCGCGTGCTGGTGGAGCGCGTGGAACAGGTCGTGCGCCTGATCCGCTCCAAGGGAGTCGGCGTTTATTTCGTCACACAAAACCCGCTGGACGTGCCGGAAACGGTGCTGGCCCAGCTTGGCAACCGCGTTCAGCACGCGCTGCGCGCCTATACACCGCGTGAGCAGAAAGCCGTGAAGACGGCTGCCGATACATTCCGCCAGAACCCGGCCTTCAGCACCGCAGATGCCATCACCACGCTCGGCACCGGCGAGGCGCTGGTTTCCACGCTGGGCGACAAGGGTGCGCCCTCCATCGTGGAGCGCACGCTGGTACGCCCGCCATCAGGCCGTGTCGGCCCCGTAACGGATGACGAGCGCCGCGCTATCATGAGCACAAGCCCGGTTGCCGGTCTCTATGACGAAGATCTGGACCGTGAATCCGCATTCGAGCTGCTGGCCGCACGTGCGCAGAAAGCAGCCGAAGCGGAAGCTGCCAAACGCGCCGCCGAGGAAGAGGCCAACCAACCCGCAGACAGCGCCGCCGGTCGCTGGAAATTGCCAGGCTTTGGCGATGAAGAGCCAACACAGGCCTCCACGTCAGGTGTCAAACGCAAGGCTGGCGGCTACCAGCGGGAAACGGTTATCGAAGCGGCCATGAAGAGTGCCGCCCGCACGGTTGCAAGCTCTGTCGGACGCGCTTTGGTGCGCGGCCTTCTGGGCAGCTTGCGGCGGTAAGGTATTAGCTGTTCCCGCATTTCGTAGCGGAATGCGGGAGCGTTAATTCTCGGCCGCTATGTTTCTCGATAGAGAACCATTCCGGCGTGATAGAGCACATCATCGATAAACTCGCCGTCAGCCGTGAAGCCGGTATCATCCCAGTAATTGATGTGGTGACCGTTCATCTCGTAGCGTCCCTGATAGGCGCTCTTGCGGTTTCCCCGCGCCTCATCATAGCGGCCATTGGGCAATAGCTCGTGCCGGATATGGCCATCGCCCGTCACCCACATGCCGATATAGGGGTGGGTCTTTTTCTCCGTATCTGCCGTCATGCCCTAGCCTCAACCAGCTGTCGGACGAACAACGATCTCGTTGATATCGACGTCACCGGGTTGCTCGATGGCAAAGCGGACGGCGCGGCCAATAGCGGCTGGCTTCAGCGCAATGGCGCGGTAACCTGCCATCAGTTCGGCAGCGGCGGGGTCGGTGATTGTGTTGGCCAATTCACTTTCCACCACGCCCGGATGGATGCAGGTCACGCGGATATCCCTGTTTTCCTGACGCAGACCATCCGAAATGGCCCGGACAGCAAATTTTGTCGCGCAATAGACCGCAGCGGTGGGCGATACGGCCAGCGCGCCGATGGAGGCGATGTTGATGATGTGACCGGATTTTGCGCGGGTCATATCCGGCAATACGGCGGCGATGCCATAGAGCACACCCTTGATGTTGACGTCGATCATGCGATCCCATTCGGCAACCTTGAGCGACGACATGAGCGAAAGCGGCATGATGCCAGCATTGTTGACGATAACGTCGATCTGCCCGAAAGCCTTGCGTCCCGCCTCGGCAAAGGCTGCGACGCTCTCGCGGTCCGTCACGTTGAGCGGGTGGGCGATAACCTCGGCACCGGCTTGGCGCAGCTCTTCAGCCAACGCTTCCAGACGGTCCATGCGGCGCGCGCCGATAACGAGTTTGGCACCTGCCGCTGCAAGCTCACGCGCAATGCCTTCGCCGATGCCGCTTGAGGCACCGGTGATGAGGACGACTTTGTTCAATGCCATGGTGGGATCTCCCTTGATGTTGCGACCGCCCCCTTTTGCGAGGACGCGCCGTTGCACCAAAGATAAAGCTTTGGCATTGTCGTTAGAACTGCCTCAATTCTAACCTCAATGGGTAGATATCCTAACCAATGAACATCGATCTCAATGCCCTCTCCATTTTCTGCATGGTCGCTGATGAGCGCAATTTTCGCGCGGCAGCTGATCGCCTTGGCGTTACCCGCTCCGCCGTCAGCCAGACAATTCGCAAACTTGAGGAAGCGATGGGCATCGCGCTTGTGCAACGCACCACCCGCTGCGTCAGCCTGACCGAGGCAGGGCAGCAACTCTATGAGGAGATCTCGCCGTCCATCGCCAATCTGGTGCAGGCAACATTGTCCACCTCTTCTCTCAGCGGCACGGCGCGTGGGCGGCTACGGCTCGCCGTATCCTCGATTGCGGAAAGCTTTCTCTCCGGCCCGCTGCTTGCCGGGTTCGCAGAGGCGCATCCGCAGGTGCAGCTTGATATTGTCGTGACCGATGAGGAGTTCGACATTGTGGCCGAGCAATATGATGCGGGTGTACGGTTGGGGGAATTGATCGAGCAGGACATGATCGCTGTTCCTGTCTCCGCTGTGCAGCGGCAGCTGCCGGTGTGCTCTCCAGCCTATAGGAACCGTCGCGGATTACCCACGCACCCAAGCGAACTGATCGACCACACATGCATCGGCTGGCGCCCTCGCCCCGGTGTTGCGCCATATCGATGGGAGTTTGCGGAAAATGGCCGGGAATTTTCCGTCGCGGTGGAGCCGGAATTCACCACCAATGATATGCAGCTGATGATCAAGCTCGCCTGCGCCGGTGCTGGCATAACATTTGGCATGGAAGAAACTTTTCGCCCCTATCTCGACAGCGGGCAGCTTGTCCCGATGCTGGAAGAGCATTGCCCCAGCTTTTCTGGCTTTTATCTCTATTATCCGAGCCGCCGTAATCTGGCACCCAAGCTGCGCGCCTTCATAGACCACGTCCGTATGCCGAGAGCGGCATGACCAAACGAAAAAGGGCCGGCCTTTCGGCCAGCCCTTCCACTATCGCTTGATGACGGGGGACGCAATCAGGCGACAGAAACTGGAACCTCAGTGGAGGTCCGCATGGCGTGGGAGTAAGGGCAAACGATGTGCGCCTTCTTCACCAGGTCTTCTGCCGTGTCTTTGTCTAGGCCGGGAATGTTGACCTGCAGCGACACTTCGATGCCGAAGCCGGTGCCATCTTCGCGTGGGCCGATACCGACCGTTGCTGTGACGCTTGTGTCTTCTGGAATCTTGACCTTTTCCTTGCCGGCGACGTTCTTCAACGCGCCGAGGAAGCAAGCGGAATAACCAGCAGCAAAGAGCTGCTCAGGGTTGGTGCCGGTTGCGCCATCGCCACCCAGTTCCTTTGGAACGGTCAGCGTAACGTCCAGAACGCCATCCTCAGACTTTGCATTGCCAGCGCGGCCGCCTGTTGCTGATGCTTTCGTTGTGTAGAGAATTGCCATGTCACTGCTCCTTGGTGTGAATGCTGAAGATTACATATACCGCAATTTAATTGTGCGCAATATAATTTTGCACATTGAGAAATTTTTCTGTTTCTGCGATACGTGATGCGGAGATTGCGATGCGATGTGCATAGGGCAGGAACCGAGTGACGGGATAAATTGTTCCCTACGCAGCCGCATTTTGGAGCCCTGATATGGATGATGGAACGATGGAAGGCCTTTTGAGGCTCGACATGCAAATATGTTTTGCGCTGTATGGCGCGTCCCATGCATTCAACCGCGCCTATAAGCCCCTGCTCGAGCCTCTGGGGCTCACCTATCCGCAATATCTGGTTCTGATGGCGCTCTGGGAAAAAGAGACCGCAACCGTGAAGGTGCTGGGCGAAATGCTGGGGCTAGATTCCGGCACACTCTCTCCCCTGCTGAAAAGGCTGGAACAGGCTGGCCTGATTACGCGCAAACGCGGCACGGTGGATGAACGGCAGGTGATGATCGCGCTGACGCCTGAAGGCGCCGAGATGAAGACCAAGGCAGCCGAAGTCATGCGCGCCATTGGCGAGGCCACCGGTTGCAGCCTGGACGAGCTTGGAAAGCTACGCGACCAGCTGAATGCGCTGAAGGAGAATCTGGTGAAGGAGTGAGCGTGTCACTCCGAGCGACTTTCCGATGGCACAACGCCACTGTTGGCAGCACGAACCATTCCGGGGATTAAGAAAAGGTCGATTATGTTCCATGCTACGGCTGCCCAAGTGAGGGCATCTAGCAGAATGCTGCGGCCGATTATGAATGGTAGCAGAAACGTCGCTATACCGAGAGCCAACTGTATTTTTGCGGATCTCTTGAAGCCCAAATAGAAGCGATGAAAGCCGAAATAACCGCCTCCGCCAAACAATTGCAGTACATAGGCAACCCACATCTGCTTTTGAGCCACAGCATGTGGAGGTGTGGGCGGTGACGGATGCTCGCTTGCAGAAATTTTCGGTACGCTGACCAAGAATGATGCCCTTTGCAAAATCAAAATGTCTAATGCAATTTGAAATTGTTTTCCGGGCATTTCCAGTACAACAAAAAGCCCGCAGGATGTTCTATCCTACGGGCTTTCTCATGCGTAAAAATGTCAGTCGATTACTGCCAAACCACCACGCGCGCCTTGTTCGGTACGCGGTCATAGAGGTCGATGACGTCCTGGTTCATCAGGCGCACGCAGCCGGATGATACGGCTTTGCCGATGGAGTTCCATTCTGGAGAGCCGTGCAGGCGGTACAGCGTATCCTTGCCGTTCTGGAAGATGTAGAGCGCGCGGGCGCCGAGCGGGTTTTTGAGGCCCGGTGGCATGCCGCCGTTCTTGGAAGAGAACTTGACCAGCTCTGGCTGACGGGCAACCATTTCGTCTGGCGGCGTCCATTTTGGCCATTTCTGACGCCACTGGATGACGCCCTCGCCCGACCAGGCGAAGCCTTCACGGCCAATGCCGACGCCGTAGCGCATTGCGGAACCGCCGGGCTCGACCACATAGAGGAAGCGCGAACGCGTATCGACAACCACGGTGCCAGCTGGCTCGCCCGTAGGATCAACCACGCGCTGGCGATAATAGCGACGGTCGATATTCTGGTAGGGAATGGCGGGAATGACATAGCCGCCATCTTCGACCGTGCCGTACATGACGGCCAGTTCAGAATCGGACATGCCGCCTGCAAACATCGAGCGGAAATCGCCCGCAATGCTGCCTGCAAGGCTACCGGGCTCGGCACCGTTTGAAGGCCTAAAGCCTGACGACGCGCAACCTGCCAGAAGCGATGCGGAGGAAAGGCCAAGGAGGGAAAGGAAGGTACGTCTGGAAAAGTCTGTGTCGGTGCTCATCATAAGGCCGTTTTTCTCACATCGAAGCGATCGGGGGCGGATGTTACGCGGGTTTGCGGAATCACCCATCAATCTCGCTGTACGTCGTTTGTTCCACGACATCTCACCTATTAGTATAGTAGTTAATACATAACTAACGGCCAGTGGCGCTAGTGCAACACTGGCACTGGAGACGAGCTTTCCTGGGGTGCGTGATCAGATAACCACAATCGGCGCGCCCTGAGGCACGCGGTCGAAGAGATCGATGACATCCTGATTGAGCATGCGCACGCAACCGGATGAGGTGGCCTTACCCACGGATTGCCAGTCCGGCGTGCCGTGCACCCGGTACAGCGTATCCTTGCCATCCTTGAAAATGTAAAGCGCCCGGGCACCGAGCGGATTGTTGAGACCGGGGATCATGCCGCCATTGGCAGCCGAGACAGACGCCAGTTCCGGTTGTCGCTCCACCATCTCGTTTGGCGGCGTCCAGCGCGGCCACTTGGCTTTCCACTGTATCTTGCCGCGACCGGCCCAGGCATAGCCATCGCGGCCAAGCCCCACGCCATAGCGAACGGCCTTGCCGCCCGGCTGCACGAGATAGAGGAAATGCTGCTTGGTATCGACCACGATCGTGCCCGGCGCTTCCGCCGTCTGGTAGTCCACGTCCTGACGCAGAAAGCGGGGATCGACACGCGAATAGGGAATGGCGGGCAATGTGTGGCCGTCATCGCTGATCTGGTCATACATCACGCGGTGCAAAGGGTTGGATACCGGCAGGCCGTAACCACGCGTCTGGTTGCTATAGCCTGGTGTGAGGCCAGAACCTGTGGGCTTTGCGGTGGATGGCGGACCATAAAGCTGCTGGAACTGCGACTGGAAGAGCTGCGGCGGGCGGCTGTTGATGGAGCCGGGCGTTGGTGGCAGCGGCGGGCGCGGAATGGAGCCGACATTGTTGTAGTTGAAGACCGGCGCCGTTTCCTGCACGAACACGTCAGGGTTCATGCGGCTGGTGTCGGTGATAAGCAGGCAGCCGCTCAAAAGCGGCATGAGCGCAAGCACCGCAAAAGACACAAGGCGACGGCAGGTTTTCAAGGGTACTGTCATGGAACCGCTTCACAGGGAGACATCGTTTCCACGACATTGCCCTACCCGGCTGGCGCGAAGCTGGAGGCATTTGCGGTTATGGCAGGTGTTACCCGAACTGATTGAAGAAGCGAATGCTCTCGACAACGGCGCCGGGGACCACGCCATTATGGTTGCCGGGCAGCAGCATATTGTCGATGGGCATGCCTGCAACCCGCGCCCGCTCCATCAAAAGTTTGTGGTCGGCGTCGAAGGGGCGCTCTTCGGTGCCCCGCAAAAGCAGGGTCGGGCATTTTAGGCTCGGCCCGAAGCAGACGGACGAGCGCATGATGAACTCTTCTTCGTTGCGATCATCGAAGCATATTTCATCCGAATATCGGTTGAAATATCGCCATGAGTTGACGCCTGCGGAAATGGGCACGGAGGCCCGGAATTTGCGCGTCATCGATGCCAGCAGCGACAGGGTGCCGCCATTGGAATGGCCTGCGAGGAACAGCCGGTCACGGTCAACCCCTGGCAAATTTTCTAGATAGGATGCCGCCGCCAGCGCATCGGACGTCTCATCGTAAAAGCCGGAATAATTGCCCTGCTGGCCGTTTTCGCCCCTAAACGATGGCAAGAGAACCACGAAACCCGCTTCCCAATAGGGCTTCATCAGCGCCCAGTGGCCATCGCCAGTGGCGTTGCCACCATGGAGAAACAGCACGGCTGGTTTCAGTGTCTTGCCCGGCTCATAGTGTGAAAGCCATGCCACCAGCTCGATGGAGCCGTTGGGCCCACCCGGATAGGTCACGCGGCTGGCGCCCGGCGGCGTTCCTAGCGGCGTGGATTTTTCAGGCGCTGCAATCTTGCGCAGCAGATGCGTGTGAAACTGTTTGCGCGCATTGGCATAATCTTCGCGTGCAAGCGGAAGAACTTCGGGAATGGACAGCGCGGCATGGGCAGGCAGCGGCAGCGAAGACGCGGCGACAAGACCGGCTGCACCTGCCAGAAGGTTGCGTCGTGTGAGGCGCGACTCAATGAAAGCACCGGAGGACGAGGGTTTCTCTGCCATTTGAGAGGTCCGAAATTGTATTAAGCGCACGTTAATTTCACCACTAAGTGATTGAATTGTCCATTCACTGTTTTGCGAATGCGCAAGAAAGCCTAAGCCGATTTATCGTCAATCATTGCCATCAGCGTGGACAGGCGATCCGCTTCCGATGGCAGTTTGTCCGCACGCAATCTGGCGATTCGAGGAAAGCGCATGGCTACGCCGGATTTATGGCGATTGGAACGGTTGATGCCTTCGAACGCCACTTCCAGCACAAAACCGAACTGCGGCGTGGCACGAACGGCACGCACCGGGCCGAAACGCTCCACCGTGTTGTCACGCACGAACTTATCCAGCACCTCCAGCTCCGCATCGGTAAAGCCGAAATATGCCTTGCCGACAGGAACGAGTTGCTCGCCCTCCTCCGTCTCCGACCAGACGCCGAAGGTGAAATCCGAATAGTAGCTGGAGCGTTTGCCGTGGCCGCGCTGGGCATACATCATCACGGCATCGATGTTGAAGGGATCGCGCTTCCACTTGAACCACGGCCCCTTGGCACGGCCCGCCTGATAGAGGCTGTCCTTGCGCTTGATCATTACCCCTTCGATGACAGGATCAGGTGGCGCCTTGCGCAGCGTTTCTAGTTCATCCCAACTGGAAAACGGCACTAGAGGCGACAGATCGAAGCGGTCATGCGGCGCGTCTTCGATCATGCCGGTCAATATCTCACGACGCTTGAGAAACACCTCGCCACGAACATCTTCTTCGCCTTCAAACAGCACATCATAGGCGCGCAGGAAGGCCGGATACTCCTCAAGCATGCGGGCATTCACCGTTTTGCGGTTCAGTCGCTGCTGAAGATCGGAAAAGGTGCGGGTCGCAAGATTGGAACGAGCCGTGCCGCCAATCAGCAACTCGCCATCGACAACGCCTTCGAAATTGATTCGCTCGAGAATGTCGGGAAAAGCGCCGGATATGTCATCGCCAGAGCGGGAATAGAGCTTGCGCGTATCGCCGGAGCGCGACAATTGCACGCGAATGCCGTCCCACTTCCATTCCGCAACGAAATCCTGCGGATCGAGGTTTTGCAGGTCATTGTCACCCACGGGCGTGGACAGCATGACGGAGTGGAAGATGGCGGGCGTGGCGAGCACCGGGCGCTCGGACTTTCCCTCCAGCCATGCAAACAACGGCTCATAGGGCGGCTCCAGCCCATGCCACAGCGTTTCGATTTCGGTAATATCGCGCCCGCCGAAATCCGCCAGCGCCTGACGCGCGAGCCGCGCGGAAACGCCGATGCGCAGGCCGCCGGTGACGAGTTTGAGGAAGGCAAAGCGCGAAGACGGCTCCAGCCTGTCCAAAAGATCACGCACGGCGGGGCGCACTTCCGTTCGCCCCAGCGAATTCATCAGCATGACGATTTCGCCAAGGCCCGGGTCTTCAATGGCAGGCCGGTCCTCTGGCTGGCTGGTATCCCAGACAAGGGAAATCGTCTCGGCCAGATCGCCAACATAATCATAGGAATAGCGAAACAGCACTTCGTCCATGCGTTCCAGCACAAGCTCGCGCAGCATGGCAGGTTTGACGCTTTTCAGGTCCAGCGTGCCTGCAATGGCGGCAAGGCCGTAGCCCCGGTCCGGGTCCGGTGCATCGCGGAAATAATCGGACAGCAGCTTGAGCTTACCGTTCCGCGACGGGGTGAGGACAAGACGGTCAAGGAGGTTTGCGAAGGCCTTCATACCATCAATCCCCCTCATCCTCGTAACCCACCAGATGCAGCGGGCGGGCTGGAATGCCTTGCAACTCGCACCAGCGCACCAGCGCCTCCTCACGGCCATGGGTGACCCACACTTCGGAGGGTGCAACTTCCTTGATGGTTTCCAGAAGTTCTGGCCAGTCACAATGGTCCGAGATGACCAGTGGCAGTTCCACCCCGCCCTGCTTGGCGCGCTGGCGCACCATCATCCAGCCGGACGCAAACGATATCAGCGGTTCGTTGAAGCGGCGCGCCCATTTTTCCTGAAAGGCCGAGGGCGGCCCGACGACAATGGCGCCCTTGAACTGTTCCGGGTTGCTTTTCTCAAGCGTGGCGGGACGCAGGTCGCCCAGCTCTATGCCCTGCGACATGTAGTAATCGCACAGCTTGGCCAGCGCGCCGTGAATGTAGACCGGTTCGCTGTAGCCATTGTCACGCAGAAGCCTCAGCACCCGCTGCGCCTTGCCCAGCGAATATGCGCCGACGAGATGGGTGCGTTCGGGGAATTGCCGGATCGACGTCAAAAGCTTGGCGATTTCGTGGGCGGGCTTGGGGTGGTGGAACACTGGCAGTCCGAAGGTCGCTTCGGTGATGAAGACATCGCAAGGCACCGCTTCGAAAGGCGCACAGGTGGGGTCGATCCCACGCTTGTAATCGCCTGATGCGACGATCCTGATACCGCCATTCTCAATGGAAATCTGGGCCGAGCCCAGAACGTGACCTGCCGGATGAAAGCCGATGGTAACGCCATTGACGTCAACCGTTTCGCCAAAGCCAATCGCCTGCTCGCTGCCGGTAAAATCTTCGCCGTAGCGGATGCGCATGATATCCAGTGTCTGGCGCGTGGCCAGAACCTTTTCATGGCCCGCCCTTGCATGATCCGAGTGGCCGTGGGTAATCAAGGCCCGCGGCACTGGCCGCACGGGGTCCACATAGAAATCACCAACCGGGCAATAGAGGCCTTTCGGCGTGGGATAGAGCAGTTTGTCAGGCTTCATGGGGGCCATCTGTTGCGGTGCGACGGGTGAAAACGCGTGGTTGCCAAACACGTTCCCCACCCATCATGATTCCCGCAGCAGCGCGAGGTCAACCTTTCGCTGGCAGCTTCTCGTCAGCGGCCCGTAGGCAGCCTCACATTTTTCAGCGCAATAGAGGCAATCAGACCGATGACTGCGGTCAGAGCTGCGGCATAGAAGAGAATAGTGAATGTACCACTATACAGTGCCGCAACGGCGGCCTGCGATGCAGCCGGTAGTTCCGAGAGCATTTTCGGTGTCAGCTCCTCAATCTTGCCAACGCCTGGAATATCAGCCCCTACGCCTTTCAGACTGGATGAGACGATGGCACCATAAACGGAAATGGCAATGGCAGCGCCACCCATGCGCGTCAGCGTCACCGCACCGCTGGCCGCGCCGAGATCCTCCTTGAGAGCCGAGTTCTGGACGCCGATGATCGGTACCTGCTGACCCAGCCCCACACCAAGCCCCTGCGTAAACATGATGGCGGCGATAATATAAAGAGGTGTGCCTGCGTGCATTTGTGACAGCGACAGCATGGCCAGCATTGCGATTGTCAGACTGGCCACCGAGAAAGGCTTGTATTTGCCGGTTCTGGAAATCAGGCGCCCTGCTGAGAGCGACCCCGCAACAATGCCGCCGGTGACGGCAATGAAGAACAGACCGGCAGTGGATGGAGAAAGGCCGGTCGTTGTTTGCAGAAACAGTGCGTAATAATTGACCATGCCGATGCCCAGACCCCCGCTGATGAGGGAAATGATCATGAGCAAAGGAAATGTGCTGTCCTTGAAGAGATGCAGAGGTACGACAGGCTCCGGCGCACGGCGCTCGACCTTCACCCAGAGATATGCGGTCAGGGCGGCAAATGCGACGATGCAGAGGCTCTTCCATGCAAAGATGGAGCCGAATATTTGTGAACTATCCGCCCACAGGACGATGCACGTGATGGTCAGCGCCAGCAGGACAGCGCCCATATAGTCGATCTTGGGCTGGCGGTCCGGGCGCCTGTTGGGCAGCAGCAGAGCAAGGCCCGTGATGACGGCGATGCCAATCGGAAGGTTGATCAGGAAGATCGAGCGCCAGCCGAAGAGATCGCTCATCGTACCGCCCAGAACGGGGCCGATGCTGCCGGACGCCATAATGACGAGGCTGGAGTAGCTCTGATACTTGGCTCTCTCGCGCGGCTCGAACAGGTCTGCATTGACGGAAAAGATTGAGACCAGAATGCCACCGCCGCCAAGGCCCTGCAGAACACGCGCTGCTATGAGGGAATTCATGGACCATGCCATGCCGCATGCCAGAGAGCCGATGGTAAAGATCACGATGGCCGCGATCATCACATATTTTCTGCCGAAGAGATCCCCCAGCTTTCCGTAAATCGGCATGACCGCACTGGACGCCAGAAGGAAGGCCGAACCAATCCAACCAAAACCTTCAAGCCCACCGAACTCACCAACAATCGTGGGCAAAGCAGTCGACACGATCTGGTTGTCGAGCGTCGCCATAAACATGGCAAGCATGAGAAGAAAGAAGACAAAGAGCCTGCGGCGGCGATCAGGAACAAGCGACGCTGCGGGCTGCACGGATATATCCATGGTGGGGTTCTCACAATTGATGAGAAAAATTTATGTGCCTTTCGCACATATATGTCAATGGCACGCTTATAAAAACTGTGCTATCGTTTGGACAAGAGTTCGGGGAGTACGAAAATGAGCAAACAGGCGCCAGCGCCCACATGCGACACTATGGAAAGCGACGAGGTGCTGCATATCAGTCAGACCATGACCAGGATGCGCCTGATGATCGGTCGGCGCATTATCGGCCGCATGGCCATCGCCAGGCTGGCGCCGGGGCTGGAACTGTCTCACATCGATGTGCTGGATGTTGTGCACCGGGCTGCCCAGCCTGCGACTGTCGGCGCCATCGCGGATGCCATGCGGCTTGATCCGTCTCGCGGCAGCCGGGTGGTGGCGGAAATGGTGGGGCGCGGGCTTCTGAAACGCGAGGTTTCGCAGGAAGACGCACGGCGCAGTCTGGTCGTCATCACCCCGCTTGGCCATACCATTCTGGGAGAGATGCGCAGCGCCAAGGTCAGCATCATCCGCGAAGTTGTAAGCGATTGGCCGGAACAGGACGTGGCGGATTTCGCCCGCCTGTTCGACCGCTTTATCGGACGGTTCGAACAGCGGCTGGTCCCTTATCTTCCTGCTCCAGCAGATGTTAGCCAGCATGCAACCGTTGATCAGCCGAGTGGCGAGAACGAGAGCTAGACGGCGAAGACGCTGCGTTTCTGAGCCTTACCAGCGCGCATAGGGTGAGTTGTCGTGCCTGACGACCTGCCCCGGACAAGGCGTTTCTCTTTCCAGATTTCCACCTGCCGGGCAGAAAGCAGAAGCACGATGGCGATGCCTGCATAAACAGGGGTGGCCATTGCGTCAAATACGGTGTCGGGATCGGTCACGAGAAACTCCATCAGCTTGATGGCATGACACTAGACGCAAACCCGGCATGGGCATTTGCGGGAAATCAAATCTCACCCCTGCGCAGCGACGAACTATTTGTCGCAACGCGAGGGACGTCAGATACCGTCGCCGCAGGACTGCTCGAAAAACCGCACGCCGTTGCGCCCGCCTTTTTTGGCCTCATACATGGCAGCATCCGCCTTTGCCAAAAGGGCCTCAGGCGTTTCGCCATCGCTTGGATAAAACGCAGTACCGGAGGAACAGGTGACCGTGAGGGAACCGACATTCAGTTCGATCGGCTCGGCGGCGCGCTCACGAATGGTTTCCAGCCGCTGCAATATGCCGGGCTCGTCATGTTGGGGGTTGCTGAAAATGATCGCAAACTCATCACCGCCAAGCCTGACCGCGATATCGGATGCGCGAATACAGTTCTTGATCCGCTCGGCAAGGCTGCGCAGCACCTCGTCGCCCACGCCATGACCATAGACATCGTTGATTTCTTTGAAATTATCGAGATCGATATAGGTAACAGCCACCAGCCTGTTTTCGCGTCGGGCCTCATGAATGGCGCGCTGAAACTGGCTCCAGAACAGGTTTCTGTTGGAAAGCCCCGTCAGCGGATCATGATGTGCCATGTAGTTGACCTTGTCTTCCGCACGGCGGCGATCAATCGCAATGCCGGCGATATTGGTCGCCATGTCGATGATCTCGCGCTCAATGGCAGAAGGCATCCGCACCGTGCCGGAATAGAGAGCAAATGTTCCAAGCAACACGCCGTTATTGCCAAAGATCGGCGTTGACCAGCAGGACCGAAGCCCGTGGCGCATGACGAGTTCTATGAAGTTGCTCCATAGCGGATCTTGAAACGTATCACTGACATAAACCGCTTGCCGCAGCCAGGCTGCGGTTCCGCAGGAGCCAACATCCGCGCCGATTTCCACGCCGTCCACAGCCGCGACATAGCTCTCGGGAAGGTTCGGCCCAACGCAGTTTCGCAACCGGTTCTGCTCTATGAAAAGAATGGAGCCGGTCAGATTATCCAGCAGGTCTTCAACCGTGCGCACCACGGCTTCGAGAATGAGCTGCAACGGCTTGCCATGCACGATCATCTCAAGAAGCGCGGCGTGGCTACGGCGCAGGGATTCCTGCCATTTGGCTTCCGTGATGTCTCTGGAAATACCTGCGATTCCAACGATCTCGCCCCGATCATTGCGCACAGGAATATGGGTTCCCGAAAACCAACGGATCTGCCCGTCTGAAAATGAGATATTGTATTCGGCATTATAGCTGCCGTTACCCGTATCGAGAAGCCGACGGTCTATCTCATCCAGCTGGCGCGCAATTTCCGGTGGAGCGATGTCGTATATTGTAAGCCTGCGCCCGTGCAGGAACGTGGGTTCATGGCCAAGGCATGCCAGACACGCCGCATTCATATAGGTATAGTAACCCTCAGCGTCCTTTAAAAAAACCATCTCCGGTATATTATCGAGCAAATAGGACATTCTGGAGTCTGAAAGACCATCCAACAGAAAATCGGCATTCATGTCCATGACGACTGGATTGCGAGCGCCTTTTTCTTCACCCATTCCGTAAGAGCCCTTACTAATCGACTTTTTCACTCGCCATTGAGCTTTGAGCCGAAAACCATACTTTTCGAGGAAATCTCAGCCTGTATAAAGTGATGCAAATTTACTTATTCTGAATTAAGATATTAGGTGACCCTGTATATACATTTCAATATATTCAGATGGCATTGTATCCACATGCCCTGCGATTTTCACCAGGCCTCCATTACTAATAATTTAATAAATCTTAATTGCAATCTTGAGATGAGTCAGATGGAAAGAAAACGTGTTTATTTTCTAAGCTTATCACTTCCGTTTTGTAGATCACAGCAATAGGTTGCAGCAGGGAATCACGAGGGAATTAAAATGTTGACGATTTATGGTGCCTTTCGTTCTCGCGCCACCCGCACGTTGTGGCTGGCAGGGGAACTTGGGCTTGAATTCACGCATGTTCCGGTCATCCAGGCGCGGCGTGTCAGCGATCCGCTCGGCGCCGATGCTCCGATCAACACATTAAGCCCCTCCTACCTGGCGATCAATCCCATGGGCACCATTCCCTGTGTCGATGACGATGGAATGGTTCTTTACGAATCCATGGCCATCAACCTCTATCTTGCGCGCAAATATGGAACGCCCCTTGCTCCGGCAGATCTTTCGGAAGACGCGCATATGATGCAGTGGTCGTTCTTTGCGGCCACCGAGATTGAAAGCAACGCCTTGAAGATTTCGTCTGCGGCAGCAGAAGGGCTGGCAGGAAGCGACACCGGACAGGCGGTGATTGAAGTGGCCGCACGCATGCTGCGCCGCTCGTTCAAGGTTCTCGATCAACACCTTGCCACCAACGAATATCTTGTTGGCAACCGCTTCAGCGTGGCAGATATCAACGTCGCTGAAGTGGTGCGCTATGCCAGCGCCCATCCGCCGCTGTTTGCGGCCAATCCCTCCGTCAAGGCATGGCTGGACCGTTGCCAGGCGCGCCCCGCCTTCAAGGCCATGTGGAGCGCGCGTGAGAACGAGGCAGCGTAGGTCCCCTACATCCGGGTCGTTACCCTGACATCGCCGACATGGATGCCGTTCCAGTTTTTCATGGAACGGTTCGCCATGCGGAGAAGCGTTTGCTGCTCGGCGCTGTCATCGTCGAAGTAACGTGCCAAAAGAGCCGCGATCATGGCTTCTGCCGCGCGCGTTGCGCCATCCTCACATTTCACCGCCATGGCGATGCCCTGTTGCGGCAGGGCCGCGACGAACACGCCCTCAGCGCCGGTCTTGGCGAAGATCTGCCCCGGCGCGATCTCCATCAGCCGCGTGCAGGCACGGCCTGTTCCAGCCACATAGAATGGTTGCGCCATGCAGGCGTCGATCAGGCGGCGTGAAGCCTTGGCGCGGATGCTTTCCAGCCCCTGCCCCGTTGCCATCTTCGCAAAGCCGTGCGCCAGACTTTTCAGCGGAATGGCATAGGTCGGGATCGAGCAGCCATCGACACCACAATTGTCTTGCCCCATGGCAGCCCCCGTCAGGCTTTCCATGGTGCCACGGACTTCCTGCTGGAGCGGGTGATCGTAACCAACATAGCCTTCAACATCTGTTCCCGTGTGGCAGCAGGCGCAGATGAAGCCGGAATGCTTTCCAGAGCAATTGTTGTGAAGCGCCGAAGGCTTATCCAGCGTTCTTGCTTGGTGGATGATCGTTTTCTGGTCGGACGACCAGTGCGCGCTGCATTCCAGTGCACTTTCGTCCCTGCCCGCTCTTGCCAGCATGGAGGCCGCAAGCTCGGCATGGGCATCTTCGCCTGAGTGAGACGAGCAGGCAAGCGCCAGTTCCTTATCGCCAAAACCGAACGCATCCGCCGCGCCGCTTTCCATCAAAGGCAGCGCCTGCATGGCCTTGCAGGCCGAGCGGGGAAACACGCCACCCTCGATATCGCCTGCCGAAAAAACAATCGCGCCATCTCCATCCACCACCACAGCCATGCCACGATGGCGGCTTTCAATGAGATTTCCGCGCGTGACTTCGACAGTAACGGGGTTGTGCATGGGTATGGCCTCAAAAAATGCGAAATTAAGTCTGTTGTTTAGATGAATTGCCGCAACGATGCACGGGGCTCCTTCATTGAAATACGCGAAACGTTTTTTGGTTGCTGTCTTCCTGATCTACCTCCTGCCCGCGCTGGCTTCCGCCGGTCTGTGGGCGATGAAGGAACACCCCACCGGCTATCGCAATGCGCGCTGGTCTTCCGCAGGCATTCTGCCGGAAGCGCCCGCCGACAAGCCAGCGGCCATCTACATCTACTCCGCCATGACGGGCGGCCTCAAAGGATCGCTGGCGAGCCACGCGTGGATCGTGATGAAGCGCGAAGGTGCGACGACCTATGAGCGATATGACAAGGTGGGTTGGGGCACGCCCATCCGCCGCAACGCCTACGCGCCTGACGCCTACTGGTATTCCAACATGCCCCGGCGTGTGCTGGAAATTCACGGTGAAGAGGCCGAGCGGTTGATCCCGAAAATGACGCAGGCCATTGCCGATTACCCCTATGGCAAGGCCGGTGGCTATAAGATCTATCCCGGCCCGAACTCCAACACCTTCGTTGCTCATGTGTTGCGCAGCGTGCCGGAACTGGGCGTGGTGCTGCCACCCGATGCGGTTGGGCGCGATTATCTGCCCAATGGAGAGTTCATCCACATTGCAGATGACTGGAAAGAGGTGAATATCTCGCTTGGCGGCTTCGTTGGTGTTTCAGCGGGTGTCCGAAGCGGCTTTGAAATCAACTTTCTGGGTCTCGTCGCTGGTTTCGACATCATGAACCCCGGCATCAAAATTCCCGGTCTCGGCTACTTCGGAACCAGATCTTTCGAGCCTGCCCCGGAACGTAAACCCGTGAGCGCCTGAATTTTTTGCGCTATCGCGTAGCCCGCCTTGCGCGGATGACCTGCGCGATGAACACCCGTGAGAGGCCGTGATAAAGCGGTTCCGCCGAAATTAGCCGTGAGGTGACATATCCCAGCATGGACGCCGCCATGATGGGGATCACCGCTTCATGGTTGCCGGTCATTTCAAGAATGATGACGAAGGCTGTCATCGGCGCCTGAACGACACCGGCAAAATAACCCGCCATGCCGACAATGGCACCCAGCCCGACACTGGCACCCAGCACGGATGCGACCGTGCTGCCAAAACCGGCCCCAACGGAAAGCGATGGCGCAAAAATGCCGCCGGGTATGCCTGACATCATGGCGAGAAACGTGCTGGCCAGCTTCTCGATAAAGAAGAAGGCTGGCGTGGCATGGCCTTCGATGGCGGCACGCGCCTGCTCATATCCCGTTCCAAAGGTTGCGCCGTCTGTGGCAACGCCTAATATGGCAGAGGCTAAGCCGCAAATGCCTGCAACCATCAACATGCGTTTCAACGGCACGGTATGCGCCCAGCGCCTGATACGTTGGGAAACCTGCAAGGCGGCAGCGCTGAAAAGCGCACCGAACACCCCGCCGCCAATGCCGCACAGAACGACCAGCCCCCAATCACCAGCCGTCTGCGCAAGCACGGTGCTGGTGCCAAAATAGGTATAGCTGCCGATGAGACCCAGCGAGGCAAGACCCGAGACAATCACGGCGGTGAGAACCAGACCATTGGACCGGGCCTCGTAAGTGCGGCTCATTTCCTCGATGGCGAAGACGATGCCCGCCAGCGGCGTGTTGAAAGCAGCGGCAATGCCTGCGGCAGAACCCGCCAGAATGAGGCCTCTGGCCTGCGCCATGCCGCCGAACCGCGCCGCCTGCAGCATGATGGACGCGCCGACCTGAACCGTCGGGCCTTCTCGGCCAATCGATGCGCCCGACATCAGACCTGCAATGGTCAGCACGATCTTGCCAAAAGCCAACTTCAACGACAGAAGGCGCGAGCGATCCTCATCATCATGAAAATGCCGGGCGGCGATGGCCTGTGGAATGCCGCTGCCGCCCGAATTGGGAAACACCACCATGGCCAGCCATGCGCAGAGCACGAAGCCGACGGGCGTGATGATGAGCGGCAGCAGAAATGCCCATGGACCTGATGATGTCGTTGCGAAAAACAGATGCTGCGCCCAATCCGCCGCCTTGGCAAAGCCAACGCTGATGACGCCAACGGCCACCGCACCGGCCCAGAAGACCGCCCGCGGCTTCCACATGCGCCAGCTTCCCCACACGACGCGGGAGCGGCGGAACATTTTGATTTTGCGGTATTTTGCAGGCATGGCACTTTTCAATCATCTAAAACAGGGCTGTTTTATCGGCCTGTGAACATATGATTGCAACCTCATAGACGGCAAATGGCATGAAAAACGGGCGAGACGCATGACGTCCGCCCGTTCTGTTTTCCCATAAATTCTGATGCAGCGGCGTTTCAGCGATCGCTGATCGCTGCACGCGGATTGACCCAAGGCTCCTGATTGGAGCGCGGCAGAGGCTGCCTGTTCAGAATATGATCGGCGGCTTTTTCACCCGTCATGATCGATGGACCATTGAGGTTGCCATAGGTGACATGCGGGAAGATCGAGCTGTCGGCCACGCGCAAGCCATCGACGCCGATGACCCGGCATTCGGGATCGACAACGGCCATCGGATCATCCCGGTCGCCCATCTTGCAGGTGCCGCAGGGGTGGTAGGCGCTTTCCAGATGCTCGCGCAGGAAAGCATCGATATCCGCATCGGACTGGACGGCCTCGCCCGGCTGGATCTCCGGACCGCGATAGTCATCAAAAGCCTTTTGGCTAAAGATCTCCCGCGTCAGGCGCACGCAATGGCGGAATTTTTCCCAATCTTCCGCATGGCTCATATAGTTGAAGCGAATGACCGGATCGTCGTTCGGATCGCTTGAGCGTAGCGTGACATTGCCCCGAGACTTCGACAGGTTAAAGCCGACATGGACCTGAAAACCATGGCTTTTTGCCGCCGCCTTGCCATCATAGGAAATGGCGACGGGCAGGAAGTGGAACTGGATATCCGGCTGCTTCAACCCCGGCTCGGAGCGCAGGAAGGCGCAAGCCTCGAACTGGTTGGAAGCGCCAAGCCCACCCTTCGTCACCAGCCATTGTGCACCGGCCACACCCTGCCAGAACCAAGGCAGCCATGAATAGAGCGAGACCGGCTTGGTGGAGACCTGCTGGAAATAAAACTCCATATGGTCCTGAAGGTTTGCACCGACGCCGGGGCGGTCCGCCTTCACCTCGATACCCATATCCTGCAAATGCTTCGCGGGACCTATCCCCGACAGCATCAACAGCTTGGGCGAATTGAAGGATGAGGCCGAGACGATGACTTCGCGGTTGGCTACGATGGTTTCCACCACGCCACGGCGCTCAATTTCGACACCCGTGGCACGGCCATTCTCGATCACAACCTTGCGGGCAAAGCCACGCACCAGCGTAACATTTCCCCGTTTCAGCGCGGGTCGCAGATAGGCGTTGGCGGCAGACCAGCGGCGACCATTGTGGATGGTTTGCTCCATCAGGCCGAAGCCTTCCTGTTTGGAGCCGTTATAATCGTCCGTCAGCTCGAACCCGGCCTGCGCGCCCGCCTGCACGAAGGCATGGAAGAGCGGGTTCGTAACAGGGCCGCGTTTGACATGCAGCGGCCCATCCGTTCCGCGCCAGCCTTCCTCGCCCCCATGGCTCGTTTCCATGCGCTTGAAGTAAGGCAGCACATCGGCATAGGACCAGCCACGCGCGCCAAGCTCTTCCCAACGGTTGAAATCTTCCGCATGGCCGCGAACATAGACCAGCCCGTTGATGGAGGACGAACCGCCAATGACCTTGCCGCGTGGCGCGGTGATGCGGCGATTGTTGAGGTTCGGCTCAGGCTCGGAATAATATCCCCAATTATACCGCTTCATGCTCATGGGCCAAGCAAGGGCCGCCGGCATCTGGATGAATGGCCCGATATCCGAGCCGCCCGCCTCGATGACGATGACTGAATATTTCCCGTCTTCTGAAAGACGATAGGCCATGGCAGAGCCTGCCGAGCCAGAACCGACGATGACGAAATCTGCTTGCTGCATTTCACATGTTCCCCACGGCCCCTGAAGGGCGGCACCGCATCAAACGGCCCGCCCCTTCACCCCATCAATACGGTGCTTCGACCTTGCCTGCTGCCACATACACGGTCTTCAACTCGCTATAATGACTGAGCGCTGCTGCCGAATTCTCACGGCCGAAGCCCGACTGCTTGGAGCCGCCGAAGGGCATTTCGACGGGGCAAAGATTGTAGGTGTTGATCCAAAGCGTGCCTGCCTCCAGCTGATCGACCACGCGGTGGGCGCGGGACATATCTGCGGTGAAGACGCCGCCTGCGAGGCCAAATTCCGTGGCGTTGGCGCGGGCGATGACCTCTTCTTCGTCATCGAAATCCAGAACGCACATGACGGGGCCGAAGATTTCCTCCCGCGCTATGGTCATGCCATCGGTCACATCGGCAAACACGGTTGGCTGCACATACGCACCCTCACCCGCAACGTGGTTGGGAATGCCGCCGCCGGTGATGAGCGTCGCGCCCTCGGCCTTGCCCTTCTCGATATAACCCAGCACCTTTTCCTGCTGCGCTTTCGACACCAGCGGGCCGATCTGGGTTGCTTCATCCATCGGGTCACCAATCACCATGGCGTCGGTGCGGCTTTTCAGGTTTTCGAGGAAACGCTGCTTTGCACCGCGCTGCACGAAGACGCGGGTGCCATTCGAGCAGACCTGACCGGACGAGTAGAAGTTGCCCAGCATCGCGCCGCCGACAGCGCTTTCAATATCTGCATCGTCAAACACGATGAGCGGAGACTTGCCGCCTAGTTCCATGGTGACATGCTTGAGATGACCGGCAGCGGCAGCCGCTACCTTGCGGCCTGTCGGCACCGAACCTGTGAGCGAGACCTTGGCCACGTCAGGGTGGTTGACGAGCAGCGGCCCTGTTTCGCGGTCTCCCTGAATGACGTTGAAAAGGCCCTTGGGCAGACCCGCCTCAACCAGAATTTCAGCGATCTTCAACGCGCCGAGCGGTGTGTTTTCCGATGGTTTGAAGACCATGGCATTGCCTGCAACCAACGCCGGTGCAGCCTTCCAGCAGGCGATCTGCTGCGGGTAGTTCCACGCGCCGATACCGACACAGACGCCAAGCGGCACCCGCTTGGTATAGGCAAAATCGCCGCCTAGCGGAATGTAATCACCGTTGAGGGCAGACGGCGCGATGCCGCCAAAGAACTCGAAACAGTCAGCCCCTGAGGTCGCGTCGGCCACGATCGTTTCCTGAATGGGCTTTCCGGTATCGAGCGTTTCCAGCTCGGACAGTTCGCGGTTGCGGGCGCGGATGATATCTGCCGCACGGCGCAGGATGCGACCCCGTGCGGTTGGGCTCACCGCCGCCCACTCCTTCTGCGCGTTCTTGGCGCTCGCAATGGCGCGCTCCACAATGGCGGGCGTGGCGGCATGCAACCGTGCAACGACCTCACCGGTCGCGGGATAAATGCTTTCAAACACAGTGCCTGCACTATCTTCGACGTAATCTCCATCGATGAAATGCGATGCTTTCGGCTGGGCTTTCAGTGTCATCTAAAGGTCCTCAAAGAATACGAATGGACGGCTTGGCGTCGGAAAAAGGTTTGAGCTGGGTGTCGAAATAATTCTCTACCAGAGCGGGCGCGGATGAATGGCCGAGCGGCGCGGTATGCAGGCTGTGGCGGATATAAAGACCGTCGATCAGGGCAGCGGCGCCTTCGGCAATCCGCGCCGCATCATCTGGCGGGCAAAGGCGGTTGAGACTATCCATGATGTTGGAGCGCAGACGCCTGGTATAGACGACCAGAAGACGGCGCATCTCTTCCGAACGCTGCGCCTCCATGTAAAAGGCAAGCCACGCGGCAACCGTGTCATCGGAGAATTGTTCGCTCTGAAACGATACGCGGACGATGGCGCTCAGCCTTTCACGCGGCCCAGCCGCCCGGCTCAAGGCCGCAACGGCATCCTGACCCAAGGCGCGCAGCAGGCTGCGGATGGTTTCCAGAAGAAGCTGCTGTTTGCTGCCGAAATAATGGTGCGCAAGCGCCGCCGACACCCCTGCCTCGCGGGCAATATCGGACATGGTCACGTTCAACGAACCATTCTGGCCGATGGCACGCAATGTGGCATCCATAAGCGCTTTCTTGCGCAGCGGTTCCATTCCAAGCTTCGGCATCATCGATCTCCTAAACCGACAATTTATTATTGATTGACTGATCAATCAATAATAAATTTCGTGGCACCTGTCGGCCTTCCACTTCGCGTCCAGCAAAAAGAATATTTCCCTTGGGAACGAAAAGCACACGCGGTTGTTTCTTCTCGTGGACGCACGCATGTGCTAATATTTCGATATTCAAATTCGCAGAGGATTGACCACCCGCGGATGTATAAAAAGGTCATTGAGGGACATGCTTGAGATGATCGAGAGCGTCCCTGAAACAGGGAGAAACACGATGCCGATGGTAACAGTATCCATTTCCCCGGAGCAGGCTGCAAAGATGCGCGAAGCCGTTGATTGCGGGGAATACGCCTCAGGAAGCGAAGTTGTGCGCGCAGCCTTGCGGCTGTGGTTCGACACAAACAGTGCAACAGGACGTGCAAGGCGCGCACCATCAGAGACGGGCGAACATATGAATGTTGCCGATCTCTACGCCGCTCACGCTCTTAAAAAACACGGCTAACCATCTGCGCGCGTTCGCAATTGCTGTTTTAGCGCGTCGCCGAGCTGTCATAAATATTTCAACAAAGCTTCATCAACGCGAAAGTTTTTGTTGAGGACTCTTCGCCATCCTCCACGCCTAAAAGTGCCCGCAAAATTATAAAACAGGGCGCAGTGGAGAGAATGAGCATGTCGACGGCAATCGACCCTGATGTGATCAGGCGGTTCGCAAGCGGGCAGATCGCGTCCATGGCCAAGCTGGTTCTGGAAACTGGGTTTCAGCCCATCGTAGAGGTCACAACCGGATCTGTTTTCGGCTATGAGTCGCTGATGCGGGGATTCGACCGAATCGGATTTTCCAATCCGCTGGAGCTCCTGGACCAGATCGAGGCAGACGGCCAGCTTGTCACAGTCGAGCAGATGCTGGCCGGACGTGCGCTGGCAAAGTTTTCAACACTCACTGATTTTCAAACCGCGACACTTTTTCTCAACCTTGATGTGCGGCTCATCCCCCATGGCGACCGCATTCTCGACAAGCTTCTGGAACATCTCGCCAAGGCATCCATCCCGCCATCATCCATCTGCTTTGAACTGTCAGAACGTTTTGACAACACCAGCGTGCCGGAATTTGCGGCGCTGATTGCCCGGATGCGCAAGGAAGGTTTCAAGCTGGCCATTGACGACTTCGGCGTCGGCCATGGTGAGATGAAATTGCTGTGCGAATATCCGGTCGATTATCTCAAGATCGACCGATATTTCATTGAGGGCGTGGACCGCAATCCGCGCAAGCGGCATCTGGTGAAGAACATCGTCAACATTGCGCATGTTCTGGGTGTGCGGGTCATCGCGGAAGGCATTGAGACCGAGGCCGAGTTTCTGGCCTGTCGTGAACACGGCGTGGACCTCGTGCAGGGCTGGTTCATCTCTCGCCCCACGACCTTCGTCAGCGAACTGCAGAGCGCCTTCCCGCATCTTCAACATTTGGGCGAGACACGCCGCAGCAGCCAGACGCTGGACGAGATCCTCATTCGTCGCCAGATCGAGCGGTTGCCGACGGTCTATGAAAATGACACGATCGACAGTGTGTTCGAGTTGTTTCGCCGCAATCCGGCGCAGGCTTTCTTTCCGGTTCTCAACGCCAATGGCGAGCCGCGCGGCGTCATCAACGAACACCATCTCAAGGAATATATCTACCAGCCGTTTGGGCGCGATCTGCTAAAGAACAAGGTCTATGAGCGGACGATTTCTCACTTCGTCGATGGTGCACCGATTGTGGGGCTGGATGCCGACGCCGACCAGTTGATGAACGTGTTTGCCAATACCGGCGGCAGCGCCTGCGTTATCCTGACGGAGAACATGCGCTATATCGGTGTGGTTTCTGCCGCATCTCTCATCAAGGTCATCAATGAGAAGCAGCTGAAGCTGGCGCAGGAGCAGAACCCGCTGACCGCCCTGCCCGGCAACCGCGCCATCAGCAACTTCATTGAAGACAGTTGCAGCGACAGCGATGAAGACAGGTTCTTCTGCTATTGCGACTTCGACAATTTCAAACCCTTCAACGACAAATACGGCTTCCATGTCGGCGACCACTCGATCAGCCTGTTTTCGGCGCTGATGAAACGCTATTTCTTCTCCGGTGATTGCTTCCTCGGTCATATTGGCGGTGATGATTTCTTCATCGGCGTGCGGGACTGGACGATGGACGAAGTCACCGAAATCCTCGAGCGTCTGCTGGGCGATTTCCATGATGATGTGGTCGATCTCTATTCCGAAGAGGACCGGGCAGCCGGACTGATCCTGGGTCATGACCGGTTTGGCAACGAGCGGGAATTTGCCTTGCTGCGCTGCTCCATCGGCGTTCTGCAACTGCCCAAGGGGCTGATTATCGGCAACCCTGAACGGATCAGCAGCGAGATTGCCGCCATCAAGAAAGCCGCGAAGGAAAGCGAGTCCGGGCTGGTGATCCGCACTTACGGCGCATAAGGCTACGCCAAGAGAATTGCCTTCGCGGCAAAACGCCTCCTTCCATATTAGCGGCGTCTCGAATAGGTTTCCGCTACTGAAACAAAAGGAGGCCCGCCATGACTTTGCCCGAGACGATGCGATTTGTAGACCTGCCAAGCTTCGGCGCGCCTGAGGTGATGACCTTTGCAACCGGCCCTCTTCCCACGCCAAAGCCGGGTGAAATTCTGGTTAAGGTGCAGGCAGCGGGCATCAACCGGCCGGACGTTGCGCAACGCCAAGGAGCCTACCCGCCACCGAAGGATGCAAGCCCGGTTCTGGGTCTGGAAATTTCCGGCGAGATTGTTGCACTTGGCGATGGCGTTACCGAATTCAGCATTGGAGACCATGTCTGTGGCCTCGCCAATGGCGGCGGATATGCGCAATATTGCGTGATACCCGTGGGCCAGGCACTGCCCTTTCCCAAGGGCTATGACGCGGTGAAAGCCGCAGCGCTGCCGGAAACATTCTTTACCGTCTGGGCCAATCTCTTCCAGATGGCGGGGCTGACCGAAGGCGAGAGCGTGCTGATCCACGGCGGCAGCAGCGGCATCGGCACGACGGCCATTCAGCTTGCCAAGGCGTTTGGCGCAGAGGTTTACACCACGGCTGGCTCCAAGGAAAAATGCGATGCCTGCGAAAAGATCGGCGCTAAACGTGCGATCAATTACCGCGAGGAAGATTTCGCTGAGGTCATCAAGGCCGAGACCGGCGGCAAGGGCGTGGATGTGATCCTCGACATGATCGGCGCATCCTATTTCGAGAAAAACCTGGCGTCACTTGCCAAGGACGGCTGCCTGTCCATCATCGCTTTCTTAGGTGGCAACATCACCGAAAAGGTGGATCTGCGCCCCATTATGGTCAAGCGCCTCACCGTGACAGGCTCCACCATGCGCCCACGCACCGCAGACGAAAAGCGCGCCATTCGTGACGAGCTGGTATCGCAGGTCTGGCCGCTGCTGGAAGCAGGCACCATCGCCCCCGTCATCCACGATGTCATCGACTTCGACCACGTGGCAGAGGGACACCGGCTGATGGAATCCAGCAATCACATCGGCAAGATCGTGATGCGGGTTTCGTGAGCCAGCGATCACTGGAGCCATTTCCTCAGTTTGACAAAATGTGTAAATTGCGTATTTTACACAAAAAGGAGATCGTTGGTCATGGCGCAAACTCTAAGAGTTCCAGCAACTGAATTCGCTCGTAAGTTCACGACGTTCAGGGAGCAGGTCCAGTCTGAAGGCGTTATTGAGGTTACGGCCCACAACCGTACCATTGGGGCATTTTTGTCTGCTTCCGAATTGCTTCACTATCAGGACCTGAAAAGGCGCGAACGTGAGGTCATACGGGTCAGCGAATTGGATGACGAAACAATGGCCCTGATCATGAACGCTGAGTACGGCAAAGCATCAGAGTGAGTTACCCCACTCCCGTCCCGGGCCTTGTGGTCCGCTACAATTACTTGTGGGATAAGGAAAAGAGCCAAGGCCTGTCTACAGGAAGCAAAGACAGGCCTTGCGCTATCATCCTGTATCATTCCAAGAACAACGATACGATTGTCGTGCCGATAACACACTCCCCTCCCGAGATGGGCGAGGAGGAGTTATCAATCGAGGTACCTGCGGAACTTCGCGAAAAGCTTGGCCTAGATGAACAGACCAATTGGATTCGCTTGAGCGAAGTGAATAGGTTTGAGTGGCCCGGAAGCCATCTCAGAACGCTCCCCTCCGACCCCAACCGTTATGATTATGGCATGATCCCTCCAGAGTTTTTCGAGGAGATCAAAACCCGGCTTCGTGAAACGATGATGAGAGGAAGAGTGGCTCTGGCAAAACGATAGATGTGTCGGATAGCCCTTGCAATCTCGCCGAATCGTATTACCTTCTACTCATGTTCAACGTAGTGAAAGGAAGGTGATCCAATGTCTAATGAGATTTCGGTCTTCGTAACAGGCAATGGAAAGGATTTGATTTTGACGAGGCAGCCCTCGGCTTGATCCGCCTTCCAGCGGGACGTTGCTAAACGTTTCCAGGTCTGAAACAAGACCAAACTCATGGAAGGGCCGCCACAAGCGGCCCTTTTCCTATTTCTGGCTTTAGCCTCAACGCCTACTTGCGGAAGACTTTCCAGCGGGTTGGGCGGAAGCGGACTTGGTTACCGACGGCAACGGTGGCGTCCAGCGGCACTTCGATTTCCAGATGATGGGGCTCGTGGCCATTATTGGCGATATCGATTTCAGCGATACGCGTTCCGGCCAGCCGACGACAAATCGTGACCTTGCCGTAGAGCGCATCGGCATCATCGGTCAGAACCACATCTTCCGGGCGGAAGAACAGCTCTCCATCGCCTTCGCAGGCATCGCGCAGGCCGATATTTTCACCCTGAAACAGCATGTGGCCATCGCGGACCGTGACCGGCAGGTTGGAGGAATCCCCGATGAAAGAGAACACGAAGGGCGAGTTGGGCGTATCATAGACATCATCGGCGGTGCCCACCTGCTCGATCTTGCCCTGGCTCATGACGACCACGCGGTCTGCCAGCTCCAGCGCCTCTTCCTGGTCATGGGTCACGAAAACCGTGGTGTGGCCGGTGCGATCGTGAAATTCACGCAGCCAGCGGCGAAGCTCCTTGCGCACCTTGGCATCCAGCGCACCGAACGGCTCATCCAGCAGCAGAACTTTCGGCTCAATGGCGACGGCACGGGCGAGCGCCACACGCTGGCGCTGACCGCCAGAAAGCTGGGTGGGATAGCGTTTCTCAAGGCCTGACAGATGCACCATATCCAGCAGATCGGACACGCGCTTGCGGATTTCAGACTTTGCCGGGCGCGTCGCGGATGGCCGGACTTTCAGGCCGAACGCGATATTGTCAGCCACCGTCATGTGGCGAAACAGGGCATAGTGCTGAAACACGAAGCCGACATTGCGCTCCTGAACCGTGCGATGTGAGGCATCTTCATCGCCGAAAAACACCTGCCCGCTGGTTGGCTGCTCCAGACCGGCGATGAGACGCAGAAGCGTTGTTTTACCCGAGCCAGAGGGGCCAAGCAGCGCAATCAACTCTCCCGAGCGAATATCCAGCGAAACATTGTCCAATGCGGGAAAGCGATCAAACTGCTTGGTGATGTTGGTAACTTTGACGTCCATGGACATGCCCTTCAATGCTTGCCGGCGGCGTTGCCCGCGCCAAAGCGTATTTCAAGAATGGTTTTGAGAACAAGCGTGACCAGCGCAAGGCCCGCCAGCAATGTTGCGACCGCAAAGGCTGCGCCGATATTGTACTCGTTGTAGAGAATTTCGACATGCAGAGGCATGGTGTTGGTTTCGCCCCTGATATGGCCTGAGACCACGGATACAGCACCGAACTCACCCATGGCGCGGGCGTTGCACAGCAGCACGCCATAGAGCAGGCCCCATTTGATGTTGGGCAGGGTGACGAACCAGAAGGTCTGCCAGCCGGATGCGCCAAGCGATATGGCTGCTTCCTCATCACCCGTTCCCTGATCCTGCATCAGCGGAATCAACTCACGCGCAACGAAGGGAAAGGTCACGAAGATGGTGGCGAGCACGATGCCGGGCACGGCAAACAGGATTTCGATGCCGTAGCTTTTCAGGAACGGGCCGAGCACGCTGTGAGATGAAAACAGGATGACATAGACCAGGCCCGAAATGACAGGCGAGATGGAAAACGGCAGGTCAATCAGCGTGATGAGGAACGCCTTGCCCTTGAACTCGAACTTGGCGATGGCCCATGCGGCGGCCACGCCGAAGACGACGTTGAGCGGCACCGATATGGCCGCAACAAGCAGCGTGAGGCGAATGGCCGACAGCGCATCCGGCTCGATGATCGATTCCCAGAAATATTCGCCACCCTTGCGGAAAGCTTCCACAAAGACCGCTACCAGCGGCAGAACGAGAAACAGCGCCAGAAACAGGAAGGCTATGCCGACCAGAACGAGCGTTGCCGAAAAACCTTCGCTTGCGGGATCGCGGAAGGGTTTGGACGAGAGTGTGCGGGCTTGATCAGGCATAACCGTACCTCTTGCGGCTCCAGGCCTGAATGAGATTGATGACGAACAGCATGGAGAAGGAAATGATCAGCATGATGGTGGCGATGCCGGTTGCGGCGGGATAATTGAATTCTTCCAGCCGGATGACGATCAGAAGCGGTGCAATTTCAGAGACATAGGGAATGTTACCGGCAATGAAAATGACGGAGCCGTACTCCCCTACCCCACGCGCGAAGGCCAGTGCAAAGCCGGTGAGAATGGCGGGGGTCAGGCCCGGCAGCAGAATACGGGTGATGGTCTGGTAACGATTTGCGCCAAGCGTTGCCGCCACCTCTTCCACCTGCCGGTCGATCTCTTCCATGACTGGCTGCACCGTGCGCACCACGAAAGGCAGACCGATGAAGATGAGCGCGATGACGATGCCCGTTGGGGTGAACGCGATCTTGATGCCGAAGGGCTCAAACATCTGCCCCACCCAGCCACGATTGGAATAAAGCGCTGTCAGCGCGATACCGGCAACGGCTGTGGGCAGCGCGAAGGGCAGATCGACGATGGCATCCACGAAGCGGCGGCCGGGAAAGCGATACCGTACCAGCACCCACGCAATCAGCACACCGAAGACGGCATTGACGAGGGCCGCTAGAAACGCTGTGGTGAAGCTGATGCGCAGGGCATTGAGCGTGCGGCTGTCTGTCGCGATGGTGAAGAACTCTGCAAGCCCCAACTGTGCCGTGGACCAGACCAGACCGCCAAGGGGTATCAGAATAATCAGAAACAGATAGGTGATGGTGTAACCAAGTGTCAGGCCGAATCCCGGCAGGACGCTGGATTGGCGCCACTTCCACTTTGTGGGCGATTGCGTATTGCTCATCAAGGCTCCGGGTATATGGGGGCCATCCTCAGCCGCCCTCTTATGCGCCATCAACCGGCCAGTGGCCGGTTGATCGTGTCTTTGGTCCGAAACGAGCGCGGTTGCCCTGTTCGGAGTGGCCCATCATCCGCTTAGTTGGCGGGCTTGTAAATCTGGTCGAAGATGCCGCCATCACCGAAATGCTCCGGCTGCACTTTCGCCCATCCACCAAACTGCGAGTCATCAATGGTGACGAGCTTGATATCAGGCAGTTGCTTCAGCAAATCCTTGGAGACAACGGAAGGGTTGGACGGACGGTAGAAATGTTTGGCCGCAATGTTCTGTCCCTCGTCGGAATAGAGATATTGCAGGTAAGCCTCGGCAGCCTTGCGGGTGCCCTTTTCATCGACATTCTTGTCCACCACGGCCACCGGTGGCTCTGCGAGAATGGAGATGGGCGGAACGACGATTTCAAACTCGTCCTTGCCGAATTCCTCACCAGCCAGATAGGCTTCGTTTTCCCATGCCAGCAGCACATCACCGATCTGGCGTTGCGCGAAGGTGACGGTCGAGCCGCGTGCGCCCGTATCGAGCACCGGAGCGCGCTTGTAGAGTTCACCGACATAGGCCTTGATCTTGGTCTGATCTCCCTTGAACTCTTCGTTTGCCCAAGCCCAGGCCGCGAGATAGTTCCAGCGCGCACCGCCCGATGTCTTAGGGTTTGGCGTAACGATCTGGATATCGCCCTTTACCAGATCACCCCAATTGTGGATACCCTTGGGGTTGCCCTTGCGAACGAGGAACACAATGGTGGATGTGTAAGGCGCGGAATTGTTCGGCAGGCGCGAGCGCCAATCGGCATTGATCTTGCCGCTGTTCTTGACGATGGCGTCAATATCGCTCTGAAGTGCGAGCGTGACGACATCGGCCTCAAGACCATCAATCACCGAGCGAGCCTGCTTGCCAGAGCCACCATGCGACTGCTGGATCCTGACATCCTCGCCGGTATCGGCTTTCCACTTCTTCGCAAAGGCTGCGTTGAAGTCCTTGTAGAGTTCGCGCGTCGGATCATAGGAAACGTTCAAAAGCTTGGTATCCGCTGACGCCGTTGCAACTGTTCCCAGTGTGAAAGACAGGCTTAGCGCAATCGCGCTCAGGCTGGAAAGAAGTTTGGACATCGATACCCTCCTTATGGTGCGCTTCTAACACTAGCGGGAAAGCCCCGACGGTCAATCAGGTCAGACGCAATCGCAAAAGTGTTTCCATTGCAGTTGCTTAACCCGCAACAAACACGCCGCCGCACTGCCAAACCACGCAACGGGGCGCATGGAAAACAAATGCGACGCGCAAAACCAGTTCGGATTTTACCCGTTTTTGCGCTCTGAATTCGGATATTTTTTTATCGATGGAATTTTTTTGCCGACTTGTGCCAGTCCGCCAGCAGCTCTTGATATGTCCACGTGACATCGTCTTGCGATCTCGGCGGGACCACGCGCCGTTGGGCGTCTTTTGCGCAGATTGACCGCACACGAGAGATATTTGCTCTCTCTCCATCCGCACAAGAATAGCCATTCCTGTCCAAGCGGGGCGAATTCAGGGATATTTTGTTCAACAGTGTATGGAACCCGCGAAATGACCATCAGCACCTCGCCGCATGAATTTTCCAACCATAATATCGCATCGCTCGACGGCCAGCTCGCCAGCCTTGATCTGGAAGGTCGGCTCGCATTTGTGGCGGGTCTGGGTGGACGAACCGTTTTCACGACCAGCCTTGGCATTGAAGACCAGGTGATCACGGCTGCCATTGGCACGCACCGTTTGCCGGTTGATGTCGCCACGCTGGAGACGGGGCGTCTGTTTGCCGAGACGCTTAAGCTCATCAGCGAGACGGAAGACCGTTACGGCATCACGATTGAACGCTTCTGTCCCACCCAGGATGATATTGATGCCTATGCGGCGAAGTTCGGCCTGAACGGCTTTTACGACAGCGTCGAAGCCCGCCATGCCTGCTGTCACGTGCGCAAGCTTGTGCCGCTGGCCAAGGCGCTGGATGGCGCAAGCTTCTGGGTAACGGGCCTTCGTCGGGGGCAATCGGGCAACAGGGCAACTACGCCTTTTGCGGAATTTGATGCCGAGCGCAATCTGATCAAGATCAATCCGCTTGCGGACTGGGATATCGACCGGATCAACGCGCATGTCGCGGCGGAAAATATTCCCGTCAATCCTCTCCACGCGCGCGGCTACCCATCCATTGGCTGCGAGCCCTGTACCCGCGCCATCAAGCCCGGCGAAGCAGAACGCGCTGGCCGCTGGTGGTGGGAGAATGACGAAAAACGCGAATGCGGTCTGCATGTGGCCGAGGCCTCCCAAGCCTCCACCATCCCAACCGCCTCACAACGATCCTAGAGATTTCGATTTATCAGAGTGCCGGAGTTTACAATGACCAAAGCAGTTCCGGAAACGGAAGGCAGCAATGTCACTACACCAAAGCAGCCGCTCGACCCCCATCTGAAGGCGCTGGAAAACGAAGCCATTCATATTTTCCGCGAGGTCGCGGCAGAATTCGACCGCCCGGTCATGCTCTATTCCATCGGCAAGGATTCGTCCGTGCTGTTGCATCTTGCGCGCAAGGCATTCTTTCCCGGCCGCATTCCCTTCCCGCTGCTGCACGTCAATACCGGCTGGAAGTTCAAGGAGATGATCACGTTTCGGGATGAGATCGTCAAGACATACGATCTGGACCTGATTTCCTACACCAACCCGCGTGGCGCCAGCGAAAACGTGACGCCGTTCAGCCATGGTTCGGCGCTTTACACCGACATCATGAAGACGGAAGCGCTGCGACAGGCGCTGGATGCTGGCAAATTCGATGCCGCCTTTGGTGGTGCGCGCCGCGACGAGGAAGCCAGCCGCGCCAAGGAGCGCATCTATTCCTTCCGCACGCCCGACCATAAATGGGACCCGCGAAACCAGCGCCCGGAACTGTGGAACATCTATAACGGCATGGTTCGCCAGGGCGAAAGCGTGCGCGCCTTCCCGCTGTCCAACTGGACCGAGGTCGATATCTGGCGCTACATCCAGGCGGAGAGCATTCCGCTTGTGCCGCTCTATTATGCCAAGAACCGCCCTTACGTGGAGCGCGATGGCATGATGATTCTGGCGGAAGACGAGCGTCTGGAACTTCAACCGGGCGAAGTGGTGCAGGAAGGCATGATCCGCTTCCGCACATTGGGCTGCTTCCCGCTGACGGGTGCCATCAACTCCCATGCAACCACGCTGGATGAGGTGATTTCAGAGCTTGAGATCGCCACCGTTTCCGAGCGACAGGGCCGCGCCATCGACCGTGACCAGTCCGGCTCCATGGAAAAGAAGAAGCGCGAAGGATATTTCTGATGACCCAGAACAGCACTGCGCAATCTGCAACCATTCTGCCCTTTGTGGAACATGTAAAGTCTGTCAAGGATACGCGTCCGCTGCGCCTCATCACCTGCGGCAGCGTGGACGACGGAAAATCGACGCTGATCGGACGCCTGCTTTGGGACACCAAGGCGGTGAAGGAAGATCAGGCCGCCACATTGCACCGCGACAGCGGCAAGCAGAACGATCTCGGCCTGCCCGATTTCGCGTTGCTTTTGGACGGTCTTCAGGCGGAGCGCGAACAGGGCATCACCATCGATGTTGCCTATCGCTATTTCGCCACCGACAAGCGCGCCTTCATCGTGGCCGATACGCCCGGCCATGAGCAATATACCCGCAATATGGCAACCGGCGCATCGACTGCGGATCTCGCCGTTCTTCTGGTCGATGCCCGCACCGGTATTCTGGAGCAGACCCGCCGCCACGCGACGATTGCCGCCCTGATGGGCATTCGCCAATTCGTGCTGGCCGTCAACAAGATCGACCTGACGGATTACGACAAGGCAGGCTTCGAGCTGATTGCTCACGACTTCCGCGAGTTTGCGCTGTCGCTGGGGATCAAGCAGATTACCGCCATTCCCATGTCGGCGCTGAAGGGCGAAAATGTCGTGCATTCCGGCAAGGCTGCCATGCCGTGGTATGAAGGCCAGACACTGGCTGAAACGCTGGAACTTGCGACATCTCGCTCCACCCAGACCGGCGGCTTCCGACTTCCCGTCCAGCGCGTTTCTCGCCCCGGCGAAAGCTTTCGCGGATATCAGGGCACGGTTGCCGGTGGCGCTGTGAAGCCAGGTGATTCCGTCGTTATCCTTCCATCCGGGATGGTGGCCAACGTAAAGCAGATCGTAACCTTCGATCTGGTGCGCAATGCCGCCGTTTCCGGCGATGCGATTACGCTTGTTCTCGACCGTCAGGTGGATGTTTCGCGCGGTGACATGATCGTCTCCATCGAAGCACAGCCGCAGACGGGCCATGCCTTCGATGCGCAAATCGTGGCACTTCAACCCGGCGGCATCGAGCCTGGCAAACGCTACTGGCTGAAAAGCGGCAGCCGGCGCCAGCGCGTGAGCGTGCAGCCGATAACGCAACTGGACCTGAAGAACGGTCAATGGCTTGCCCACACCGATACGCTTGCCATGAATGCCATCGGCAAGGTTCGACTGTCCTTCGACGAAACGGCCATCTTCGACCCCTATGAGCAAAACCGCTCGACTGGCTCGTTCATCTTGATCGATGCCGACACCAACAACACCGTTGCTGGCGGCATGATTTTGAACAGACGCACCGATACGGGCAAGATTGCGCAGGGCGAACGGGTGATCCTTTCCCTCCCCGCCGATCTGGCCGAAGCGCTTCTGGCCAGCGAACAGCTTTCCAGCCGCCGCGACGAGATCGAGCTTCGCCGCACAAGTCCGGCAGCGGCCTCAAGGCTGCTGGACCAGCTGGATTAAGCCAGAAACAAAAGGAGGCGCCGGATTATCCGACGCCTCCCTAAGATCAATGCCTATCTCGACTGCCTAAGCGGCATTACGATGAGCGTTTGACGGAAAACGAGCCGCCTTCCATATTTCTTACACTGAGCGTGCTGCCATCGGCGCTGAGTGAAACATAATCGATGTTTCCACCATTCCACTTCATCGCGCCCGTTCCATTTGCCATCGGGAACCACGCACCCGCTTTCGCGCCGCCGGCCTCAAATGAGAAGTTGCTGGCGAAGTTGATTTTCTGACCGGTGTCTGTTTCCCAACCGCCCGTAAGCGGACCAAGCTTGGGGAAAAATCTCTCCGTGCCTGAAATATTGGTGATGACACAGGCAATACGATCTGGCCTGCCTGGACGGGTTATGGTTGCCACAAGGCGGTAATCCGGAGAAATTGTCTTGAACAATGCAAGCCACTGACCGGGATGGAAAACAGAGCAATGGCTGTGTCCATCATCATAGCAGGCAATCACGTGATAGTTGAAGCGTGCCGCTTCATGGAGCTTTTTAATCAGCGCCGGCAAGGCATGCGGTTCGAAATGCTCGAGAACATCTGCCGAAACACAAACGCTTCCGTTTGGAATCTCATCCTTTAGAACGTCTGTTGTGCGGAACTCGACATTGTCAGGAATAACCGCAAGCTGGGGTGCGCGCGCCCAATCAAGACCGACGACATTGGGAACGAGAGGGGCGATCTTGCGTAGGAAGCGGCCATTTCCACAGCCGACTTCGACCACGACCTCAGGCTTGACGGACGAGATGACGTCGCAATGATCGACCAGCCAATTGTTGTCCTGATAACCTCGGTCATGATCGTGCAGGCGCTGATAATCATTGGCCGTGCGGTTTTTGTGAGCGAGTGTCGGGTCCATACCTGCGGCATAGGCCGAACTCATGATCTCCACTTCCACCTGACGCTTCAACTCTGGCGATCGCATCGCGGTCACAGCCATTTCCGCATAGGCAGAATATGCAGAACGAATGGTTCCACCGAGTACAGCTTCACCAACACTTGCGGCCATGCCTCCCTCATGCAGGCGCATAGCGACTTCTGTCGCGGCCGCAATTGCATTCGCAGATGCTGGAGATGACGCGTCCTGAGACCCGGACTGGGAAGCCAGCTGCTTTTCAAGCCGAGCTGCCAGTTCAACGGCCTGTGTCGCCACTTCGCGCAGGCGTGCAGTCTCGGCTTGCGCCTCAGCCAGGGAAGCGCTGAGCGCACTTTCCTCATGAGATGAGGTTGCGTCCCTCTCGCTTGCGCCTGACTTCACAACGGCAGATACGCCAACCAAAGCACGGCTGACCTGCCGCTCTATGGTGTTGGTATCGTAAATCGAGAAGCAGCATTGCTCGAGATAATAGTTCAGAAACTGCGCCATCCATGCGGCGTTATCGGGAAGCTCTGGAGCAAATGCTGCATCGAGTTCTTCAAGCGAAGAAATCGGCGTCGTCGCAAGCTCATACTCGCTTGATGCGAAGGAGAACACCGGCTTCAAATACATCAACGCCTCCATTCCCACGCCGGAATTTGCAACGATGACAGCACGGCAGCCTTCAAGGTGCTGATGGATGGAAGCATTGGATATGACGACGGAAGAGAATGCCTTTTGCACCTCTCCCAACACCTGAGCGACCACAGAAGACCGGCACAAAGGATGCCTCTTCAAAACCAGGGCGTAGCCGCTCTGTTGCGCCATCTCGGCTGCACGAACAATGACGTCAAACGGGTTCAGACGGCAGAATTCACTGACAGGATCATCGATAAGCTGCAGCGGAAAGTAAACATAGGGCCGATCAAGCGTGAAAGCCTCTGCCGACTGGCTGTATTTCGACGCATTACGACTGCGCAGCTTTTCTTTCAACCGCTGAACATAGGCAAGGCTTGCATTTGGCTCGCAGCCCCTGATGCGAGACATATGGGAGGCCGGGAACTTTGCGAGCGAACTCCAGCCTGAGAAGCCGTTCGGATCGAAGGAGTACCAGCCAGCGATAGGCGTTTCCTTGATGCGCCAGACATTCCGCTCTGTACCGATGGAATGATAGGAAAAAACAACACCATTCAGACGCGGGCGGCGCGGAACGTCATGCATTCCATGGGCCACAGGCTTCAAATGAACATCGATGGGACGCGATGCGAGAACGCTGCACAGTTGCGAGAACATCGCGCGGTGACGCTCACCATCGAGCTGCGACGGAAACCAGGTGACCGGCACCTCAAGATCGACCGGAATTCTATCGAGTTCCGCTGCGGCTAGCGGAGAATGCTGGGACATCAAAGTAACAGGAGAATTCATTCTTACCACCAATCCTATTTGCAGCGTCTTTACCTGCAGAAAATACAGCCTTGTTTAATGCTCTAGTCTTGCCCCGAACTGGCGAATTCCATCAGATAAACTGGTCGAGGTAGGTAGAAAGATCGAAAGCTGCATCTTTTCGCGCAAGAGGCTCACCAAAGCGTGGATCAAAACGAAGCCAGGCGCGCGGGCCATCGTCACGCGTGGGGATTTCGCGGGTGATGCGGTCTTTCAACGCCTGCGGCAGGAGTTCAACGATCTCGTTGCCAACGATTGGATCCAGGATGATGGGCAGGTCGCTGAAGGCGGCCGCTTCTTTCGCCGCAACAACGAGGCCGGCGATTTTCCTGATCGTGTCGCTTGTCGTATCCTTCAACACCACAGTCTGGTAGGCAGCCATGCGGTTGTAGAGAATATAGGCTTCTGGCCAGTTGCGCGCATCGATATGCAGCCGCAATGCAACACCCTGCCTGTGAAGCATGAATTCCGTCAGACGGCGGAAGAAATCGTCACGCTCATGCGTGGATGGCACCTTGTCCTTCCACATTTGCGCCGCCAGATACTCTATGCCACCGCGATAGGTATCCCATTGGAACATGCACTCGTTGTTGCCCTGCTGCATTCTGGGGTCGTCAGAAATGGCAGTCACACGCGCAAACGGCTCCGGCATGAAGAGGATGTCGGCCTTGTCGAGCGCGCGGGCGGTATAAAGGTAAGCCCAGAAAATGAATGGGGTCGCACTGGAAATGGATTTTGCCAGCACATCGCGTCGAACAATCAGAAATTCTGGAAAGACATGGTGATTGAAGACGAAGCTGAGGAGTGACGAGAAATCGCCCCTGGAGTGGCGGGTCGGACCCGGTATACGATAGAAGGGGCCGATATCACGTTGACCGCCCCGCGCGTCGACCAACAACCACGGCGCCTGCACCATGCCGATGCCGGGCTCGGCCTCCATGATCTCGACATATTGCTTGACCTTTTCCGGGATCAGCAGGTCATCATCGCCCAGGAACACGGCGTAGCGGCCGCGCGCGCGGCGCATGGCAAAAGCGTAGTTGCTGACGAAACCGGAATTCTTGATTCTTCTGTACGGGCTGACTTCGGGAATATCCGCCAGCGTCTTGATGTAGTCAGCGGTGCCATCGGTCGAGCAGTCATCGACCACAACAATCTCGAATGACATGCCAAGCCTGCGGAACCATTCCAGATGGAAATTGATATTCCTCTCAAGCAAAAACTGCCTGTTATAGGTCGGCACACAGATTGAAAGCAGGATTTCTGAACTGGACATTGCGACGGCCGCCTGTTGCATGACGAGTGAACATCAATCAACGGCAAAATTCACACTGACAGCGGCCAACGCGCTGGGCCGTAGTCACCGGGAAGCTTCAAGCCCGCAGACGGATGCAAGGTGAGTCTTTCTACTCTGCAAGAGCCACCCTTTTAAAAGAAGCTTTCCAGATATCCTTGACGGTATACAAGCCTCGGCTTTCGCGAAGCTTATGTATCACCCACCTACAACGGCGTTCTGGACGTCAATATTTGACACTCGGATGAGGCTGAAGAGCGCAAGCAACTTCAAGCGAAGTCTTAGCGATGCACTTAAAACAAAACGGCCACGCCGCAGTGTATAAACCTGAGGCATGGCCGTATTGATCTTAATTCACTAGGGGCTGCGATGATTTACAGCCCGTTCTTCGACTAGAAGAAGAACATATAGAGCAGGACGATAACGACGAGGGGCACACCCATTGCCCACAGAACCAGACCTTTTAACATGATAGTCTCCTTTATACCTGTGGACCTAACGGAACTCAGGGGCAAAGGTTCCTTGTCGACGTATCCCGGTGGCGTGATCCCGCGGCTGCAGGACGTGATCGTTACAAAAAAGCAATTGTGGCAAAAAATATTCATTTGGGCTGATGTCGGCACTGCCGCACCGCCGTAAATCTGCTAGGGGACATCATCTCCCATCTCTCTGACACCGCTTACAAAGGAAATTTCCATGCGTTTTCGCAGCTTAACATTGGCAGGGCTGGCGATTGCCCTTTCCGCCTGCACCACGACCACACCTTCATTGGCACCTAAAAGCGCTGTTGAAACGCGCTGGGTCGGCCAGTCTGCAGGCGTGTTCTTTGCCAAGTTTGGCCCGCCGCTGACTGACGTCACCAATGGCAGCACGACGACCTACACATGGCGTGGTGGTTTCAGAAATGCGAAGATCCCTGCCAAGTTCGAAGAAGGCAAGGACGGCAAGCGCGGACGCCAGATTTCGGCTGCACGCAATGCCAGCCTTTCCTGCACAGTGCAGATCGTTGTTGGCGGCGACTACAAGATCAATTCGGTTCGCACCGTTTCCGACCGTCCCGGCGTCAACGGCCCGAGCTATTGCGCAGAGTTTCTCGCAGGCGAATAAGGCCTGAGCCACTGCTTCTCAAAGCCCGCCGATTTCTAGATCAGGCGGGCTTTTTTGTGGCCATTGCGTGGTCAGTGCCGAGGCGTGAAAAGGCCGATATTCGCAAAAAGGCAAGGTCGCACATCAGATATGCGCACAGCGCAAGCCTTTACTTTCAATCGATTAGATACCTATTAGCGTCTGCCGACACGCCGCTTGCATCCCATGATGCCATGAGGCCTATGACACGGAAAAATAAGGCAAAATGTCGCAGCCTTGAGTTCTGAAACGTCGTTTGCGAAATTTTTCACGGGAAGCTGCATTTTCTGAGCTTACGTAAGCCGGGGCTGCCCCTTGGCCCCTCCCCGAGTTGTCTTACAGCTATCGATGCGTTATTGCGCCGCACAAATTGAAGATTATCAATTAGTTTAGGAAAAGACGTGAGCAGAAACGACAAGGGCAAAGGCCTGACAACCGAATTCTCGAACAACGACTTTACCATGAACCGCCGCCAGGTGCTTGGGACAGCGTTTGCGGGCCTTGCGGCTGCCGCGCTGCCGGGCGCGCCTGCGCTGGCGCAAGCTGCTGACAAGCAGGTTGATGTGCTGTTGATTGGCGGCGGCATTATGAGTGCGACGCTTGGCGTTTGGCTGCACGAACTGGAGCCGAACTGGTCTATCGAAATGCTGGAACGCCTCGACGCGGTTGCACTGGAAAGCTCCAATGGCTGGAACAATGCCGGCACCGGACACTCCGCGCTGGCCGAGCTGAACTACACGCCAGAGACAGCCAATGGCGGCATCGACATTTCCAAGGCCATCGAAATCAACGAGGCTTTCCAGATTTCGCGCCAGTTCTGGGCATGGCAGGTGCGCAACGGCGTTCTGAAGAACCCGCGCTCCTTCATCAACCACACGCCGCATATGAGCTTTGTCTGGGGTGAGGAAAACATCGCCTATCTTGAAAAGCGTTATGAGGCATTGAAGGCCAGCCCGCTTTTTGCCGGGATGCAATATTCCAGCGACCCGGAACAGATCAAGAAATGGGTTCCGTTGATGATGGAGGGTCGCGACCCGAACCAGAAAATCGGCGCGACATGGTCTCCGCTGGGCACCGACATGGAATTTGGCGAAATCACGCGCCAGTTCGTTGCTCACCTGCAAACGCAGAAGTCTTTCAACCTTCAGACATCAAGCGAAGTCACCGCCATCGAGCGCAACACCGATGGCACATGGCGCGTGACATACAGCAACCTCAAGGATGATTCCGAGCGCACGGTTGATGCCAAGTTCGTCTTCGTTGGCGCAGGCGGCGGTGCAATCCATCTGTTGCAGATGTCCGGCATTCCAGAAGGCGAAGCCTATGGCGGCTTCCCGGTTGGTGGCTCGTTCCTCGTCAACGAAAACCCTGACGTGACCATGCTGCATCTGGCCAAGGCCTATGGCAAGGCATCGGTCGGTTCTCCGCCCATGTCGGTTCCTCACCTCGACACGCGCGTCATTGGCGGCAAGCGCGTCGTGCTGTTTGGGCCATTCGCGACCTTCTCCACGAAGTTCCTGAAGGAAGGCTCTTATTTCGATCTGATGACATCAACCACGATGAGCAATGCGTGGCCAATGATGAGCGTTGGAATCGATGAGTATCCGCTGGTGGAATATCTGGCCGGTCAGTTGATGATGTCTGATGACGACCGTTTCGCTGCGTTGCAGGAATATTTCCCCGGCGCCAAACAGGGTGAGTGGCGTCTGTGGCAGGCGGGCCAGCGCGTGCAGATCATCAAGCGCGATGCGGAAAAGGGCGGCGTGTTGAAGCTCGGCACCGAAATCGTCAGCGCCAAGGATGGCAGCATCGCGGCTCTGCTGGGTGCATCTCCAGGCGCATCGACTGCGGCTCCCATCATGCTCAACGTGCTGGAGAAGGTTTTCAAGGAGAAGGTCGCTTCGCCAGAGTGGCAGGCCAAGATCCGCGAGATCGTTCCAAGCTACGGCACGAAGCTGAACGCAGACCCCGAAAAGGTCATGCAGGAATGGGCTTACACAAGCGAGCACCTGCAGCTTCCGACCCCGCCGCAGATCGACATGGCAGCCATCAATGCAGCCCCCGGCGCTGGCGTTGGTGAGCCAGCGGCACAGCGCCCAGACATGGCGCTCTAAGCCAGCATCAGCTTTACAGAATGACAAAAGGCACGTCGTGGGACGTGCCTTTTTTATTGGAGAGCGTCGTAGGCCTTAGCCGGTTGAGCCGCTTTTCAGCTGCTGCTCTGGTGGGCGTGGCGTCGGCACGGGCAGATCTGTGGCGGTTGCCCAGGTGGTGATTGTCCGAACCTGCCCTGATGTCTGGGGTTTCAGGAAGGTTTCGTGGCCCGGCAGACCCATGGGGTAAAGCGCTTCACGCTCGGCCTCATAGGCGACGCTCTTGTCCGTGCAAAGCCGGATGCGCATATCCTGCGGTGCCACATCGCTGCGGTTTTGAATGGCTTCCAGCGAACCGGACGCCGGAAGCTTGCCATCGAAAGCCTCCGTCAGATATTTGGCGGCGCGTTCGTTGCGCTCGCGCTCTGTCGTCGCGCCAAGGATCACGACCATCACGCGCTTGCCATTGCGGGTGGCAAGACCAACATAGTTTCGGCCTGAGGCACAGAGAAAGCCGGTTTTCATTCCGACGGTTCCATCAAAGCTGGTCAGCAAGGCGTTGTTGGACTTGATTTCCTTGCCATCGATGATGACGGCTGACCCTTGGAAGAAACGGCTATATTCCGGATAGGCTTGCTCGATCTCCATGCCGAGAATGGCCAGATCACGCGCCGTGGAATAGTTGCTGCGGTCAAACAATCCATTCGGGCTGGCGAAATGCGTGCCAGTCATTCCAAGGCGTTGCACCTGCGCATTCATGCGCTGAATGAACGCAGTTTCGCTCGGCGCAACTGCCTCCGCCAAAGCCACGGCGACATCATTGGCAGACGCCGTCAGTGCTGCATAAAGCGCGTCTTCAAGCGTCATCGTTCGGCCAAAGGTCAGGCCGGATTCGAGGAAGGCCTGCTTGGTTGCGTTGCGCGTCATCATGACAGGAGTGGAAAGGGTAACTTCACCGGCCCGCAGCGCTTCGAACACAACCAGCGCCGTCATCAGCTTGGTGGTGGATGCAGGATACCACGGCACGCCCGCATCTTCCTGATAAAGGACCTGACGGCTGGCGGTATCGACAACCAGAACCGGCGTGGCATTGGCAGTTCCCGCAGCCAGAAGGGACGTAGCGACAACAATCCGTGCCCACAAGTGTTGAGCCAATTTCGGTTTCATCAAGCGTCGGTCTCCAAGCCTGTCATATCATGTGTTCGCCTGAGCGGTTTTTCCGACACCTGCATAAATCCCTGAGAGGGAATGTCCATAAGCAAGCTGCGATAAAATGTTCGTGACAAGTGGCTGAGCATCACACGCCACGACCGATCAGATCATTGACCTTGCGCGCAAATACATCATTCTGGAACGGCTTCGTCATCACATGCATGCCCTGCTCCAGATGGCCGTGGTTGAGAACGGCATTTTCCGCGTAACCGGTTATGAAGAGAACGCCGAGGTCTGGCCGGGCGATGCGCGCCGCTTCCGCCAATTGGCGCCCGTTCATGCCATTGGGCAAGCCGACATCGGTCACCAGCAGGTTGATCTGGGTGTCGGCATTGAGGATGGCCAGCGCGGATTTTCCGTCATCGGCTTCCAGAACCCGGTATCCGAGCTCTTCCAACTGCTCGACGGCAACCATCCGCACCAAGGGTTCGTCATCCACCACCAGCACCGTTTCGCCGCCGCTCGATTGCGGTGCTGGTGCCTGTTGGGCTTCGCCACCCTCTTCCGCATCAGCCTCTGCGCCGTGGCGCGGCAGGTAGATGCTGATCGTGGTGCCTTCACCAATTCTGGATTCGATGCGCACTGCGCCGTTTGATTGGCCTGCAAAGCCGTGCACCATGGAAAGGCCAAGGCCAGTGCCCTGCCCGATGGGCTTAGTGGTGTAGAATGGATCAAAAGCACGCGACATGACCTCTGCCGACATGCCTGTTCCGGAGTCTGCAACGCACAGGCTGATGTATTCACCGGCTTTAAGGCCCACTTCTTTTGCTGTGCGCGCATCCAGCCAGTGGTTTCCGGTCTTGATGGTCAACGTCCCACCATCGGGCATGGCATCGCGTGCATTGATGCACAGGTTGAGCAGCGCATTTTCAAGTTGGCCCGCATCGACGAAGGTTGTCCAGAGATTGTCCGTCGCATCGGTTTGAACCTCGATGCTGGGGCCGATACTGCGATGGACAAGCTCCAGCATGCCGGTGACGAGAGCGTTCACATCAGTGGTTTTCGGAGCCAGCGTCTGGCGGCGCGAAAAGGCCAGAAGCCTCTGCGTCAAAGCCGCGGCGCGTTTGGTGGCACCGGTTGCCCCGACGATGTAGCGATCCAGTTCGCCAACGCGCCCTTGGGCAAGGCGCGTCTTCATCATCTCCAAGCTTCCGGCAATGCCAGCCAGAATATTGTTGAAATCATGCGCCAAGCCGCCGGTGAGCTGACCAATGGCCTCGATCTTCTGTGCCTGTCGCAACTGCTCCTGCGCATCGGCAAGCTCTTCTTCCTGAGCCTTGTAATCCGAGAGATCACGGCCCACCGCAATGAAATTCACATTGTCGGCTTCTGGCGACACGGTCCAGCCGATGGGCGTCCACACACCGCTCTTGGTCAGGATGCGGTTTTCAAACTTCGTCGGCTGGGCGGTTTTTGCCATTTCCACCAGTGCCGCCGTTGTTCCTGGCACGTCTTCAGGGTGGATGATATCGACGTAAGGGTTGGTCAGCAGTTCCTGCTCGCTCCAACCCAGAACCTTGCCCCATGCGGGATTAACGGCTGACATTTCTCCGTCATAGCTGGCGCGGGCCAGCATATCCTGCGACAGCCGCCAGAGCTGATCGCGCTCGGCGCGGGCAATTTTCTCATTGGTCACATCGCGGATAATGCAGTAAATCTTGCCATTCTCGGGCACGCAGACCCAGGAAAACCAGCGATATGCTCCGTCCTTCGTCCGGTATCTGTTCTCGACCTCAATAACGGCCTCGCCACCAATCAATGTGGTAAGAGCTTGATCTGCATCTGCGATATCGTCCGGGTGCAGCAGATCGGAATAGGTGAAGCTGCGCATTTCATGGGCGGTGTATCCCAGCGTCTTGCCCCATGCGGGGTTGGTTGCCAGAAAACGGCCATCCATACCCATCACGGCGAGCATATCGGGATTGATGTTCCATGTCGTGCCCTGCTCGAGCACGCGCTCCAACACCTGCCGCTCCAGGTCTTCATTCAGCGCTTCAAGCTGCCTTGCAGCTTTGACCCGCTCGGATGTATCGCGCAACACGGCGAAAACGCCGAGTGTCGTGCCATCCTCATCGGCCACCGGCGAATAGTCGAGATCCAGCCACACGTCTTCGGCAATGCCATTTCTAAACAGCGTCAGAGGCTGATCCTTATAGGACAGCGTTTTGCCAGCCATACCGGACTTCATGACATGATCGTTGAACTCTGCGGCCTCCGGCCACGCCTCCCGAACAGCGGAACCCATCAGGCCGGGATGCCTCTTGCCGGCAATTTCGACATAGGCATCATTGTAGATCATCAGACCCTCGTCGCCCCACATGGTGGCGATGGCAACGGGAGAACGCAGCATCGTCGCCACGATGGTCTGAATGGTCACGCTCCAGTTCTCAATGGGCCCAAGCGCGGTTTTCGACCAGTCGAAGCGATGGATGACGTCGGCCGCCTCGCCACTTTCGGGCAAACAGGATGGCCGGGAAGAACCTGCGGGCATTCAAAACTCCAGACGCAAAAACGCTATAAGGCTTTTAAAGGTGTTTTCGTTCACCTCACAACGCAAGTTTTTGACATGACGGCCCTGCAAATGAGGCATGGCCATCCATGGGCGCGCCATGCTGGCCCGCAAATGGTGTGTTGAGGAAACAGGGTTCAACAGAATTTTGTCCTTCTCTGTTCTGCAAGGAACCGCATATCACCACATGCGTTCACCGCTTCGCGTGGCCATGCTAAGGGCTAGCGCATGTCACACGTTCACCCGACCGACTGCCAACAGCCTTTTGTGCTGCCTGTTGAAAAGGCCAACGATGTGACCCTTTTTGGGCATGAGGCGGGATAAAGACATGGACTTTCCGAAAACTGTAAGCGCCGTGACCGCCGGTCCGACCTATCCGAAGACCGATGGGGCTTCGTCCAATATGCTTTCGGGAAGAACGGTGTTGATCCTGATCGGCGTGGCGTTTCTGCTGCGCGTGGGTGAGGATATCTTCATTCCGCTTGCGCTTGCCCTGCTTTTGTCGTTCACGCTGGCACCCATCGTTTCATTTTTGCGCAAGCGATCTGTGCCGAAAATACTGGCGGTGATTCTTGCCGTCATCTCAGCTTTCACCGCCATTGCTATTTTCAGCTTCATCGTTGCGACCCAGGTCGCCAATCTCGCCACCAACATTCCCACTTATCAGCGCAACATCGTCAGCAAGGTGCAAACACTGGCCCAAGCCGGTGCGGGCAACGGCCTGCTGGATCATCTGAGCAAGGTTGTGGAAAAGGTGGGCGCGGAAATTCAGGTGAGAGCGGTGGAAAGCCAGGACACCGCGGCGCCTGTGGCACCACCGCGCGAACCGATGCCGGTGGAAATCATAGCCCGGTCCAACCCGTTGCAGACGCTCGGAAACCTGATCCTGCCCTTGATCAGCCCCTTTGCTACGGCAGGTCTTGTCATTGTTCTCGTCGTTTTCATGCTTCTGGAGCGGGAAGATCTGCGTGACCGCTTCATCCGGCTGGTGGGCCTCAGTGACCTTCATAGAACCACCGCAGCGCTTCAGGATGCGGGCAAGCGCGTTGGCAAATATCTGCTGATGCAGCTGGTCGTGAATACGCTCTATGCTGTGCCCATTACCATCGGTCTGTGGGTGCTCGGGATTCCCAATGCTATTCTCTGGGGGCTGCTGACGCTCGTCTTAAGGTTCGTTCCCTATATCGGCCCCGTCATCGGCATGATCCTGCCGTTGTTTCTGGCTCTGGCGATTGCGCCTGGCTGGTCGCTGGTTGCTTGGGTGGCGGCGCTGTTCATTACTATCGAAATCATCAGCAACAATGTGGTGGAGCCCTGGCTTTACGGATCGCATACGGGTCTTTCTCCGCTGGCCATCATCGTTTCGGCGATCTTCTGGTCGTGGTTATGGGGGCCGATTGGCCTCATGCTCTCGACACCGCTGACTGTGTGCCTTGTGGTGCTGGGGCGCTATGTTCCGCAATTCGGCTTTCTGGACGTTCTGCTTGGCAATGAGCCGGTGCTGGAACTGCATGAAAAGCTGTATCAAAGACTGCTGGCGGGTGATCCGAACGAGGCGACCGACAATGCCGAGGAATATCTGAAGGAAGAATATCTCGTCGATTATTACGACAAGGTTGGGCTTCCTGCTTTGCTGTTGGGTGAGATGGACCGCCAGCGCGGTGTCATGTCCGACGCACAGATCGGGCTGTTTTCCAGCAGTTCGCTGACGCTGGTCGACAATCTCTCCGACATTGCCGACGAGGAAGAGAACGAAGAGGACGAGGCCGAGGCCTCTATCATCGTCAACGACCCGACCGAGTTGCCGGATGGGCGCGGCCAGACCATCCTATGTCTTGGCGGACGCGGAGCAATAGATGACGCTGCCGCTGCCATGCTCTCGCAGATCATCGAGATACAGGGTGCAGAGGTCTCATCAGCCAGCTATGCCGGATTTGCCGGTCGCGGCACGCAAGGGTTTGCCATAGATGGTGTCGAAACTGTCGTGGTCTCGTTCCTGAACGGTAATTCCAAATCCCATGCCCGCCAGATTATCAGGCGTCTGAAGCGGGCAAGGCCAAAATTGCGGGTGGGGATTTTGATGCCGACCGCCGACGGACAGAATTTCGGGCAGATCGATGCGGCCGAAATCAGCGCCGATTTCATCGCGACATCGATGAGCGAGGCAGCGCGGCTTGCCCTGACCAAATCCACGCCGAGGGAATTGACCGTTATCGCCAGAAAGATCGGTCGCCCAAGGCTAAAAGCCGTCAAGCCGATAGAGGCCGCCTAGAGCGTTTCCGGTGAACATGGTTCACCTTCAACGCTCTATCTGTTTGTTTTTACGCAATTCCGGACGCAAAACCGGTTCCCACTTTTGCTGGAATTGCTCTAGACGGCTGGCACTGGCTGCGGCCATCGAATAAGGGCTTCACGCCCGGCATCAGTCAGGCCATAAATGCCTCTGTCCAGACGTTCGAACCAGCCATAGACATTGGACTGCAGGATTTTCGTGGCCTCGGGAATACGTTCCCTCACATCGCGAACGCGCAAAGGTGCTTCAGCAAGAACAGCAGCGCATCCGAGTGCCTGCTGGCGATAAGCCGTCATGACAGGTGTGCGGGTGCTGCCGCCCAAAACCGGGTCGCCGCGCCTTTTCTGGTGCTCTCGCACCAGCCTCGAACGCCGCTTGGCATTGGTGCGAGGCATGGGAGAAACGGAAGCAACAATGATGCTGACATCGCCAAGATCTGATACGCCCAGCATGCCGATGCCGAGACGGCGGCACAGATCCCTGTAACGCTTGTCAGCCTCCCGCCCCTTGCCTTTGGCTGAAATTCTTGCCGCAATCCAGACCTCGTCAGAAACCGCAGCGCGGTCGACCGCCTGCAGGATAAGTTCGAGATTGAAAGTCAGCTTTAGCTCGCAAACGATCACGACAGGCGGATCATCGCCGCTCAGCCCCACCAGATCGCATCCGCTGATCTCCCCTTTTACGGAAAAGCCAGCGGCTTCCAGAAACGCTTTGACAGGCAAATAGAGCGAAGTTTCCATGCGGACTGACTATCAAATCAGCCCGTAATGGACAAGGTAACCGCTAGGACGTGAAGTGCCGTCACAGGCTCACGTGCAGGTGCTCACCAATCAGGCAGCACTCATATTTCTGACCGCAACCTCTTCGAACATCCGTCCGAGATTGAGAAAACAGATCATGCCGTCCGGCTGCGCGATGATACCGTCTGCATAGCGCATGCCCGGCGATACGCTGATCTCCGGTACTGGCTGAAGCATGTTTTCGGGAATCGTCAGAATATCCGAGACCCGATCGACGACCAGGCCCATCGCCAGACCATGAACCTCGGCCACAACGATGGCGCTCCGCTCATTGGGCTCAGTGCTGTCCATACCAAGCTTGTTGGCGAGATCGATGATCGGAATAACCGTGCCACGCAGGTTCATGACACCAATGACGTCGGGCGGCGAGTTTGGAATCGGCATCGCTGGGCCCCATCCCCGGATCTCGCGGATGGTTCTTGTGAGCACGCAGAACGTCTGATCGTGCAGCCTGAACGCGATGATTTCGAACGTGCCGGTCGAGTTAGGACCGCTTTCCGTAACAGACATCAGAATTCCCCCAGCTTCCCTTAGGCGCGGTGCTTCCCAAGAAAACACTCGCTATCTTGCCGACAAAGCGTTTTGCAGACGATGCAACCAAGCGATGAGCGGCGAACACTACCTTAGCGATAGATAAGGTTTTATGCAACGCGCTTCCAAGCGGGAATTGCGAAATCAATTCGCGCAAGCGAGTCGCTCTGGGGCAGATCAAAGTTCAATGAGAGAGTTATTCGGCTGCATCAAACAGCAAGGGCTGGGGCGCCAGGATTCGAACCTGGGAATGCCGGTACCAAAAACCGCTTCCCCACCTCCCACCACGGAATCACAGGCCATCTCGTTCTGTATCATTCGATCGCTGACGATCTCATTCAGCTATCTATCTAATTGATATCATTGACAAATAAACAAATTCGATCTTTCCTTATCGCGGGCCGGTGACGGGGCGAAGGATGGTATCGCTGTCTCGTTCCGCTGCCCAAGCCAGTGGGTTGAGACACCGAAAACCGCGACGAAAGAGAGAACGGAAATGCAACGACAGCACCTTACAGACGAAATGATAAAAGACCTCGCGTTCGCTCCGGATTCGAAGAGCCGCTACGAAATCTATGACGCTTCCATTTCGAACCTCTGCGTCAGAGTCGGTTCCAAGAACAAATCCTTCATGCTGGCTGCACGCTTCAGCGGCCGCGATGGAGACACCAGTATTCGCAGCCTGGGCAGATTTCCGGTCGTCACTATCGAGGCGGCCCGCGTGCAGGCCCATAAGTGGAACCAGTCGGTCCGACAGGGGGTCGATCCGGCCATAGAAGTTGAGGCGGCCAGGCAGGCCGACACTCTTCGGCGTAGGAGCACCTTCGCTTCAGTTATGGCGGACTATCTCGCCCACATACCCTTCCGCAGAAGGAACCTGACGGCCGAGGACGATATAAAATTCATCCAGAGGAATATCCTGAATACCAAAACGAACCGCTGGCTGAACCTCCCTATTTCGCAGGTGACCGACGCGGACATCATCTCGCTGGTTAGGGCAATTGAACGACGCGCGCCGACGCAGGCCTTCCATACATTCACCAAGCTCAAGACTTTCTTTCGCTGGGCGATGCATTCGGACAGGCGAGGCAGCATCGGTTTGGAACACAACCCGATCGAGGTCACGACCGCGACGTATTTGGGTCTAAGCATCGACGACCGGGTTAGGGTCCTCGATTACGAGGAAGTCTACGCTTATCTGAAAGCCGCAGACGCAACACCCTATCCATACGGCCCATTCGCACACGCGCTTATAAATTCCGGACAACGGGACGGCATGGTCGCCGCGATGAGGTGGTCGCAGATAAACTTATTAAGAAAGCTCTGGACCATTCCGGGGAGCCGCAGTCCATCGGCGAAGCCGGGCAAGTCTTCGAAAAACAGGGACTCACTTCAGATACCGCTATCCGACCGTATGATCGATCTGCTGCTGTCGATACGGGCGCAGCAGGCCGCCGACCATGGCGACTTTGTCTTCAGTTTTACAGGCGGGCAGACGCCGATAGGTAACCTCGGCAACATGAGGACAGCCAAGTCGGGCAAGGCGGCGGAAAGAGCGGATACCGGGCCCAGGGGCCTTTTCGAACGGACCATGCTGGCGGCGCTGAAGGACTTCGGCTACGGCTGCGACGATCCTTGGGTCTTTCACGATGTACGCCGGACGGTGCGAACGCATCTCGAGCCCATAACGGGGCGCAAGGAGGTCGCCGAGGCGGCCATCGGTCATGGCAAGTTGGGAATCGACCGGGTGTACAATCTCTATCGGTATCGTGCCGAAATCCGCCGGGGTTTTAATGCCTGGGCGAAGCTTCTTGAGAAAGTCGAAGGGGGAACCTGCACGATCGCCGACTGGGAGCACGATGACGAAGCGTCGGGGGACGAGGGATGAGCTTCATTGAGGACGTGCTCCACTTCGAAATCTGCCGCGACGAACTCTACGCCCTTGTTTGGAGTTTCCCCGGCTTGGCACTAGCCCGACGCTTCAATTGCTCCGAGACTTACTTGCGACGAGTATGCAAGGCTCTGGACGTTCCTAGACCCGCTAGAGGCTGGTGGACACAAGGACAAACCGGCGTCGCTGTTTGTGCGCCGCCGCCCCTCCCGCCACTCAAGCCAGGCTGCGCCGACCGTTGGACCCGCGGATGCTCGCTCCGGCGATGGCAGCGGCATAGGATATCCCGCCCTTTTTCCTCTGCCCACGACTTGCATCCACTTGTCGAACTTGCGACGGCAATTTTCAATGGCGCGAAGCAGAGCACAGATGAGACACACCTTCTGACCCGCAGCCGTGATGCCATTGACGTAACGACCTCAAGAGCGGCTCTAAGGGACGCCCTTACATTGGCCAATGCACTGTTCAAAGCACTGGAGAGCAGCGGTCATACGGTGAGAGTCGCAGAGGCGGGAGCGGGTTTCATCCGTCCGACGCTCGACAACGACTGCGGACTACCAATCCGCCTGGGCAGAACACGCGCTACGGTCTGGGCTCCAAGAGCTCCAACTATCACGTTCGTTTCCGGTGTCCCGATCGGCTTGGCCTTTATGGAAATTCGCAGGGAGGTTCTCAAGCGTTACTCAGGCAACGGCCAGTTTCAGCTCGCGTCAGAGAAGAAGCCGGTGTATGGGCTGAGCTGGACAGAGTGGCGACCCGAACCTAGCCACCGATTTAAGATTATAGCTTACTCCCCCCATTTTCCTAACCCTTGGCAACGCGAGTGGTCTGAGACACGTCGTAAGACACTCGTCCGAGCTGTTGTGGCGGTCGTCACCGAGTTGGAAGAGAGGGCTCGAACACTGCCGCATGCAGGCTTTTTTCTGTAAAATCAGTGCGATCGGGAACGGAGGCGGTCGGGGCACACGATGTCTATGCGATATATGCCTATCATATCGAATGGATTTATGACCTAGCCATGCACGCTACACGACCGATTCCTATCGCACACTGAAGCTTAAATTCGCTACGTTTCAGGTCGGTGGCGAGCCAATTTGCAGCAGCCGCAAAATGACACGGCCCCAAGGGCATTGCTTTTCCGATACTAATATCTCAAGTTGCAAACCGGTTCAAATTTTAGCGACGAGGGTAGAATACGCTGCTGGCCGACAGAAGGCATGGCCCGCAACCGCTAGCGGTCAGATGAAAGCACGCACGCAAGAGGATGAATGGTGGATATTGGTAGAGATTGTGGCAAACGTTCCCGACTCCAACAACAATCTGCTGGCGAATCTGCCCCCCCCGTGCACTACGATCGGGTGTGAGAATCGACTGCAGTGTCACGCATGCCTGAAAGCGGCACGAGATTTTGCTTGACTAAATTTACAATAACACAACATAAAGGTTGTCATGAAATTGAATTTTGGTGGCGTAACTGGGAGGCTGCCCAAAGGAATCCATTCTCTATCGTGGACCGAAGCCGAGACGCTTCTGGCCTACAACGATCGCAGAAAGGAGCTGATGGCAGGCCTTTTGGAGGCCTGTCGCGCTCTGCGGGACGCTGGAGCTACGAAGGTTTACGTGGACGGCAGTTTTGCCTCGAAGAAGGCTAACCCAGGAGATTGGGACGCATGCTTCGAAACAAAGGGAATCGATTCGAAGAAGTTGGACAAGGTCTTCCTCGACCACTCCAATGAGAGGGCGGCGCAGAAGGCGAAATACCTCGGCGAGATGTTTTTCGCCGAGCACGCGGCAACCCTCCTCGGGGAGCCATACCTGAGCTTCTTCCAGCACACCAAAGACGGCAAGTCCAAGGGCATTGTACTCATAGATTTAGGAACGCTGCCATGATCAAGAACGAGCGCCAGTTCGGGGTGACGCAAACTCAAGCACGCCGCTTCGAGGCAGCTCTGGCCGACGCGCGAATCAAGGACGTTCCCGAAGATACCGATCCCGTGATCTGGAAGGCTTACATCGAGGGGATGGACAGCCAGCTTGGCACTTTGAAGCGGGAACTGGAAGAATACAGCCTATTAAAATCGGGAAAAGTCGACCGGATCGAAGTCGCCTCACTCGACGAGTTTCCATTGGGTATCATCAAGGCCAGAATCGCCCAAGGAGTGACCCACAAGGAGCTAGCGGACCGGATCGGCGTGAAACCACAGCAGATTCAGCGTTGGGAGGATTCGGACTACGAGACGACTGGCTTCAACAACTTCATCAAGATAGCGGATGCTCTGGGTATCGTCGTCCATGAGAGCATCACCTTTCGCCATAAGGCACAGACCAGCCCGGAAATTCTGGCTACATGTGGCATCGACACGAAGTTTCTCCAGAGACGCCTGGTCCCCACTGCGGGGAGCGAGCCGCACCAGATTCTCAAAGCCGCGTCTGAATATCTCCGAAGAATCTGGGGGGTGGTGGTGAGTTCCGACGGCAGCATCGACACGCGCACGTTCAACTGCGCCGCAGCCGGATTGGTCCGTTACAAGCTACCCAAGGATGCGAATCCGGTGCGTGTACGAGCCTATACCCAATATGCCTACCATATAGCGGAACGGGTCGCCGCCACCATTCCAGAAAGCAGCGCCGTTGTTCCGCGTGACTGGAGACAGGCTCGCGAGGCGTTCAGCGGAGCAGACGGAACATTGTCTCTGAAGACAGTGCTTCACAACGCTTGGAGGATGAACATCGCAGTAGTGCCACTCAGCGATTCGATACGCTTCCATGGGTGCTGCTGGAGGATCGATAACCGCAATGTGGTCGTCCTGAAACAGTCGGTTCGAGCGGAGGCCCGATGGCTATTCGACCTTCTGCATGAACTCTACCATGCTGGTAATGAAGCAGGGCAGACATTCGACACCGTAACAGGCGACGGCGTAGAGGATCAGCGAAGGGAGTCCGAAGAGGAGCGAGCGGCCAATCAGTTCGCTGGAAACGTCCTGCTGTCGGGTGCCGCCGAGGACCTCTATCAGGAGTGTATCGCTGGAGCAAACGGACGCGTCGCCAACTTGAAGAGGGCCGTCCGAACCGTGGCCGAGCGACGGAGCGTCAACCTTGGTGTGCTTGCCAACTACGTTGCTTACTCGCTGAAGGAAGAGCAGGATGTCGACTGGTGGGGGGCCGCGTCAAATCTTCAACCCGACAGTGATGATGCCTACAGCATCGCTGCTGCGGTTTTCAAAGATCAGTTCGAAGCCGACAAATTATCGGAAGGTGACCGCAAGCTTGTCGAACTCGCCACGTTGGAGCCAGAGGTCTGAAATGGCTGTATGGCAAACATAGTACGCGTTGCTGACAATCGATCCATCGCGGTCTTTTGCAAGTTGGACTCAGGTGAGTTTTCGGCTTCGTGCCGAAGGTAGAAGTGGGCGTGCGAGTTTCAGTTTAGCTAAGCCGTCTGCTCTTTGGGCTGGATTGTGGACACTTGAATGACAAGCGGCCCGAATTTCAGCGGGCCGCCGACTAATTTTAATGGGTGGATGCAAGAACGGGCCGAGCCCCACTTACTTCTCCCGAGTGGTGTTCTTCGAATTTCCCCCGGTCACAAACTGACCAGAGATCGCGCTACGGGTAGCACTATTAACGCTTCCGCTGCGACCTGGCGCCTCTTGAACTGTAGTGTGCGGGCTGCGCTGACCGTGAGCGGTGGTGACATAGCGGCCGGAGATCGCGCTGCGGTAAGGTCCGCTGCCTTTTCCCTTTGACATAAGGAGACTCCTTAGTTTATGGCAATGATTGCCGATACGGATTCGGATTGCTGATTAGCAATCCTACCGTTATATTGCTCAAAGGGAATTAAATTGCAAGATAGCAAAACCCCTACATCCCCCAAATTTGATGGTGAACGTTTTTTTTCCGCACTCGACTCCACGCGGAGTGCACGCGGCCTCACATGGAAAAAGGTCGCAGAGCAAGCCAGTGTACCGGCGTCGACCCTCACTCGCATGTCGCAGGGAAGGAAGCCCGACATAGACACCTTATCTTACCTGTGTTCTTGGTCGGGCTTACGAGCTGATGACTTTATCATGAGGGAGGCAAAGCAAAAGGCTGAGACCCTCTCGTCAGTCACCGCATTATTCCGAGCGGACCCTAACCTGTCGAAAGACGGTGCCATGGCAATGGAGGCCATCATCAAAGCCGCTTACGAACAGATTCGAAAAATTCAGGATTAGCCCAATGGTTTTGCGTCGCGGGTTCAAGACCGAAGCCAATGGGTGGGCGCGCGATCTTCGTCGCGAAATGGGTCTTAACCCAGAGGACCCCTTGTGTCCCCGTAGTTTATGCAGGCATCTTGAACTCCCGTTGATCTCATTGAGTGAATTGAAAGCGGAACCGCAACATCTCGCTTATTATCTTTCAGGTTCCGGGAGACCTGATTTTTCAGCAGTCACCCTTCTCTCTCAGGGAAAGCGGTGGGTCATTCACAACGATTCACATGAGCTTGGCCGCCAAGCATCTAACATTGCACATGAGATCGCCCACGCCCTTTTACATCATCCGATTCCCGCTCTGTTTGATGCGAATGGACAGCGTTCGCATAATAATGAACACGAGGAAGAGGCAAACTGGCTCGGCCCCGCTCTCCTGATTTCGGAAGAAGCAGCGCTTTCCATAGCAAAGAGTCGATTATCGATCGAGGATGCGGCCGAACGTTATGGGACATCGAAGGATGTTATCCGGATGCGCCTTAACGTAAACGGTGCACGGCGTCGCGTTGCTTGACGAAGGTCCGATCCGCACGTGCTGCGGACAGAGGCCATTTGAAGACTCGGAGAATTCTTTCTGAAGATTAATCGCCTTGATCGCCGCTCTCTCATTCCGGTGCTTGGCTCGGCACGGGCATCCATGACGACCACAGCAACCACTTCGAGATGAAGCTTCGATTATGTTAGGGATTGTTGAAATTGGTCAATCTCAACAGGCATGCACTTCGACGAAGAACTGCGGATCGAACTGCGAAGCCTCGCCGGGATAGCCACGGGGGTTCGAAATCACTCGGGTTGCTCCGAGAACATAGTCATTTCGGTGATGAACATGCCCGTGGACCCAGAGGCTAGGCTGCGTCTCCAGAATCAAGTCTTCGAGATCGGACGCGTAGCAGCCAGAAAGAGGATCGAATCTGAAAGGTGCCGATATCGACCGAGGCGACGGAGCGTGATGCGTAACGACGACGGTTGTCTGTGTCGCTCGTTTACAGAGTTCCGCAGCCAGATACTGCCTTGTTTCTTGATGCTTCCTATAGGCATCGATCGGTAAAAATTTGCGGTAGGGACGCTTGGTGAGTTTTATATGCTTGAAATCATTCATGCCAGACCGCGCATAGGACATGGCGACCTCGGGGTTACGACTAAAAATCCGGAAATCGCTCCAAAGGGTGCCGCCGACAAACAGGACCCCGTCGATTTCCACTTTGCCATTCTCTAGAAAATGCAGACGAGGATAAACGTCCTCTAATTTGGCAGCCCGGATGTCTTCTACTATCGATCCACCGTAGAATTCATGGTTTCCGGCTACAAACACGACCGGGACCTTCCCAGCGAGTTTATCCCCGAGCCATTTCCATGCTCGGAGCAATACCCTTCGTCAGAATGTCGCCCGCGCAGACTACGACGTCTGTCCCCGGAGGCGGCTCAATATCGAAAGGCGCGCCGAACTCAAGGTGCAAGTCCGAAATGACCCATATCTTCATGTTTGATCTACGATCCTCTATTCTGCAAAAATGACAGTTCGGGTAAATATCGCACTGCGAACGCAACCCTCATGTTCAGGGCCACTGGGTCGTAAGGCAGGTAGATCGCTCGCTTTTCTTCATCGGCATCAAGCCACCCGTCAGTCAGCCGCCAACGCCTATGAAAAATGCCATCTAATTCGAAGATGCACCAGAAGCGCAACGATTTCAGTGCGTTCTGGCGCGTTTTTGGCGTCGAGGCGTGAAGCTCCGCCAACGCGAGCCATTCGATGACGTCGCGTTTCCGGATCGTTGTTACCTTATTTATCTGGTCAGCTATCTCTTGCGGAACCGTTGTTGCCGCCAAATCGGCGGCCAGTACGAAGCGATTGTCCAATGTGAAGTCTGTTGCCCACTCTGTTGGGCGGTCACGCCATAGTACGGTCTCAGCGGCTTCGGTCCAGCGTCCGCCACGAATCAAGCCAAGGCTTTCAAATGCTGGAATAACTCGGGGCTCAAGATAGGCTGGCCCGCTCCCGTGCGCGGCGCGTATGTTCGCGGGCGCAAGACCGCTAAGATAGGCTAAAGGTCGTGTCCCTGGATAAGGGCGGTATGCGAGGATGCCGGATTGACCCGCTGCGCAGATCACTATCGTCGCGATATCGTCCCATCGTGGTGGTATCTCCGGAATTCTTATATTGGAAACACAATTTGCACCGGAGGAATTCAAGGACGGATGACCGAGCCGCACAAGTGCCTCACAAGCCGCGTCACCTATATGCAGATGCTGCCATTGACCAGATGTGCTAGGCAACACATCAGAAAGAAAGGCGACTACTGGTGCAAACCATTCCGTACTAACACGCGGGCGCGCCTCTCGCATCTGCCCAGCTATAATCCTACGTCCTATTGGCTTGAAGCCTACTTCGTTGAGAGTTTCGCATATTGTATTCGGCATAAATTTTCGGGTTTTGTCGCCTAGTTCTTTCATCACCTGTCTGTCCTCCGTTCCGATGGAGCTCGTCGGTCAAACTGCAGAAGGATCGCTCGCTGTAAGGCTTCACGTGCTGGCCCGAGACTGCGGCTTCGCCAGACTGACAACCGCTCGACGATTACATCGGATAGTTTCCACTAACTCGTCACCGGTTAAGAAGAATCGGTGCATCAACCGTTCCACAATCGCGTCCAGCGCCGGCCGTTGCCGCTGAATTATAAGTCTCGCCCGCTCAAGTTCTCCCTGGAGCAAATGCTGGACCTGCCGTCGGAGTTCGGAGCTGTAGAGCCGCACCTGTGCGAGATGTTCAACGTCGAGCTTCTCGACCACCAGCGTGTGTCCCAACCCCAATCCGCCTTCGACTGCGGTTGCGATGTCAGTTGCGCGGTTGAGGTCCGCGACGTCGGAACCCGCTGCCCCGTCTGTAAAAGCACCAAATACTTCCAATTCGGCAGCTATTCCGCCAAGCAAGAGGGTGATTTCGTCAAGATACATTTCCTTGGTTCGCACGCCTATATCCATAGGCATGTATTCCACGGCTCCGAGTTCGCGACGCTGACCGGTCATGCAATACTTCGAGATTCTGATCCCGCATATCCCCCCTCGCCCGATCTCGGTTCCGACGAGAGCGTGACCCGCCTCGTGGACAGCAACTGTCTTCAGCCAGTCCGCAGGCGTGTATCAAGGGCTGGAAGCTGTCCAACAACGTGATGAGCGCCCAAGCTTTCCGAACCCCGACGGGCAGTACGTCTTGCCCCGCGGGCTAACTGCTCGATTTCCGCTCCCGAATAGCCCTCGGTCCCGACAACGAACCGATGAGCATCATCGCCGTCAATCGAGATGCCGCAGTGATATTCAAGAATCGCAAGGCGTGACGGACCATCAGGATATGTCAGCTCAAGATGTCGGTCCAATCGCCCGGCTCGCAGTATGGCCGCATCGACAAGCTTTGGTTGGTTGCATGCCGCTACAACAATAACCCCCTCCCGCCTTACGAAGCCGTCAAGGTGCTCAAGTAGTGACGCAATCACTCCTCGCATGTAACCAGAGTTGCGGTCGGAGGTGTTACGCTCACCGATCGAGTCGATCTCGTCGATGAACAGTATCGAAGGCGACTTTTCCTGCGCTTCCTTGAACGAAGCGCGCATTGCTTTCAAGTGATCGTCAAGCGCCCCGGCTTCCTGCCAACGCGACAGCGAACCATGCACGACTGGCACGTCGCACGTATTGGCAAGCGCGCCGGCAAACATCGTCTTTCCAATTCCCGGCGGCCCCGAAATAAGGACCCCGGAATCTACGTCGTCCCACCGAATAAGGCCCGATCTGAAATCAACGAGGTCTTTCGCAAGGTTAAAACCCCATTGGACAGCGGGACCGAGCCCATGCATATCTTCAAGTGTGGGTCTGGGTGACTTACGAACCTGAGGGATCGTCTTCATCGGGACGCCTCTGGCCTCCCGAGAACGGCGAAGCAAGTCCAGAGCGCGCAGAGGATGACGACGATCCTGAAACGCCTTATCTAGCGTGACCCAAGATTCGGACAAAAGAATCTCGATACCATCTTCATCGACCGGAAGGCCTGCTCGCCGTAGTGCCGCCGCTGCTTGCCGCGGTGAGCGCGGTTGCAGCTCGATAACCGCATCCGAAAACAGTTTGTCATCGTCTGTAAGCAGGTGGCCGGGAGGTGAGAAAAAATCGCCATTTGATTTTTTTCCGCCTGCATTTGGTCCCGAGAGGATTTCAGCGACCACTCGAAAACGTATCGCTCCCAATCGGCGGTTTTCCAGATTGCATTCGCGAAAAACTCGGCCGCCCTAAGGTGGACGTCTCTGCAATAGTCCTCCTGGGCATCAAGCGTGACTATCGTTTTTCCGGAAGTCCTAGTCCAAGGACGGAGCGCGGCGGCAATACTACAATACGCCATAAACACTGGGACTGTCAGGGGACTGCCACTGGCGACGGTCTCTCGCCAAGGCGGGCGGGTTCGTCTGCCCGAGATGTCATTCTGCATTATTAAATCCTCAATCTAAGTTCACTGGGCCGACTGGCTTTCGGATTCCCTGCAACCTGTTGCTAGACAAGGCCGTCGATTACACGAGGGGAGTGTCTAGAGAACGCGACGTCTAAGAAACAAACTGAACCTCGGGCGCACAGAGCTAGGCGATTTGCGGGTGGATTACGGGATACCTGACTGAGCACGGATAAGTTCGCGCCACCGACGTCCCTTCCTAAACCCTGATCAGCGGGCTTTGATGCATCACGCCTTTCGCGACTTCTACAGTTTGTCGACAGCCCTCGGAAGCGCTCGCCTGAAGACATTTTTGCCCCATCAAACGTGCTCCAAAGCAGCGAATCAGCCCTCAGCATTTATCCACCTAGTTATTAGGATGTTTTATTATCCATAAAGAAGCCTTATAGACTACCTTTTGGATAATAAAAGACCCCATTCGGCTAGTATTGACATTTTTTATCGTGACCGGCTTTTCGGACGGATGAGGTTACCAGCTCCACCGGAGGCCCTGCGGGCCGCACGAGCACTGATGGCTTATTCCCAGCGCGACGCCGCGGACCAGGCTAAGGTGACGCGTAGGTATATATCGACGGCTGAGACGTCGGAGTCGATGTTTGATCTCAACCTGCGGCTTGTCGATTTCTACGTCGGTCACGGGATCGAGTTTCTTGGCCAAGCGTCGGTCGGTACCGAAGTTTTAGGTAGCGGAGCAAGATGGCGAGCGCCCGCGACTCCCACGCTTCTTGCGGGCGATCATGAGCTGTACCGGTCAGAAAGCCTCGGTATATCATTCCGAGCGGCGCGGGCTCTTTTAAATAGCACGCAGGTCGACGTTGCCCACGAGACGGGGTTGTCTGTGGCAACGGTGAAAGACTTGGAGCGGGGCGACCACTGGACGACCTCTTCCGCGATCATGCAGGAATACTACGAGACTCATCGAGTCCAATTTCTGGGTTGGAGCGATGCAAGCACCAGACGCTTTTTCGGAGTTGGCGTTCGATGGGCATCGTGAAACGAAATAATGTGAGCAGGCGGGCAGGAAGTATTTGGCCATGCAGATAATGACGCCTTCGATCGCCCGCGCAGCTAGGGCCTACCTCGGGCTGACTCACAAACAGCTCGCCCAAGCGGCGATGGTGTCATCCAGAACGGTCTTCAAACTTGAGAAAGATGCGTGGGTTACGACCGTTTCCTTGGAAAGGATAATGTCAACATTCGAGAGAAGTGGAATCGAAATGCATTACAATAGCCAAGGGGTCGTAATCGGCTTCACGTTTAAGCGTGAGGCGGGTCAGCTGAAGTAGCGGCTGGCCTCGTCGCACGTCATAAGTTGAAACAAGTTCGGATTTTTGCCGGCGCTTACCTCGTGGACCCCGCCTTCCCCGTATTGACGGAAGCCGGCGGCACGCGTCGAACCGCCGACTTCCGTAAGCCGACGGTTCGACGCGCGCTGCTGTTAGGAAACTTCAGCAGAGGTCCCCAAACCAAGCCCGAAAATCCCGCAATCGATAGGCTACTCTACCTGGAGAAGGATGGACAGCTGGCGGGAAGCGACCAAGTCTCCGCATGCGCCATATCGTCATACGCGAAAGGGTCGTCAACCTCTCGATTTCCCGCGGGCCAATTAGCACGTCGCCACCATCGTCATTGTTAGCCATGTTTCACTCCTTTGGCAGTTCATTCGCAGCGACGGCGAAGGTCTGATGAAGTTCAACCGTCGTCAGAAAGTTTGCATGGAAACCCACCGAAGCCAACGTTGAACAGCCGTGTTATAGAGGTCTTCGCATCAAGCCGTTACGGAGTCGTGACATGAGCAATGCCGTCTTGTTACATGGTGAAGCCTCCCGGTCGGGCTCGCAGATTGTTCTCGTGGGACCCGAGGAGGTTCGGAAAACGGGCGGCCGTCTCAGGCAAGGCGAGTACGTATGGACGCGATATGAATGCATTGATTACACTCTCCACTCGGGAACGCCGGAGGCTAGGTCAGCGCCGGTTTCTTTTCTCAACGCACGGACGTCCGAACAACTGGGCGCGGTAACAAGCCTTTACGGCCATCTTTCGTTCGTTGAAAACCGTCATTTTAATGGAGGAACTTTCACCCCGGTGGAGGAAATACGTGCTTGGGTGGATAGGCTGCGGGAGTTGAACGAGGAACTCCAAAAGCCTGGCGGCTTTTCCGTGGTAAAACCGCCCCCGAGCGGAATGGTGTCGCATCCGTTCGCCATGAAGCTGGGCTTCTGGCTAGAGCCGAAAGAGGACGAACCGCGCGGCTTCCTCCCCGTACTCGAAACGCCTGACCTCTACACGTTCCTAGTCCATGAAATCGTAACTCTAGCTTTCGGCGGTCGTCCGCTGTTGTTTTGCGGGTTTTGCAAGGAGCTTCGACGTGAGCCGAAACGAGCAGACTGCTTGTACTGCAGCGACGCTTGTCGGCAGCGGGCCCATAGAGACCGGCAGCGCCGCGCTGTGCTGGCACCGGACGGTTAAAGGGTCGCTGTACCCCAACGATGCATCCCTAATGCATCGATACCGTAGTGCGTCGTTCCGGTTCCGCCGAGAAAAGACTGGCTCTTGTACCGCACATCGCGGAATGGGATAATGACTGCCACGGCCATCCAGAGCCGGTGCTTCAGGCTGCGGGGAGCGTTCGGATAGGACCGATGCGTCATTCGACATATCTGCGCTGTCTGGTTCTGCCGCCCAATTTGGATAGCTGCAAATGTTTGCCCAATTATTGCGAGCTAAATGCTTGGAAGCGATGGCTGGGGCGCCAGGATTCGAACCTGGGAATGCCGGTACCAAAAACCGGTGCCTTACCGCTTGGCGACGCCCCAACAGGGCAGTGGGCGAAGCGCCACGACCTGAATGCGGCCTGATTAGCAAAGCGCAATGGCAGCGGCAATCATTAAGTTGCGTGGCGCGCAATATTTCTTGTGTGTCGGTCTAATTCTTCATGTTACGTCAGGGGGTACGACGCCGCCTGCCCTATCGTCGCAAGGCCGGGCTTCGTACACTGTGATGAATGCATGCAGTGAGCATCATCAAAATCGAATACGAGTGAGCATTGACTGAGCCTATGACAGACCCGGAATTCAACCGCGATTTTCAGCCCGCTTATGGCAATGCGGTGCCGGTGGCGCATAGCGTGCAGCGCATCACTGTCGACAATCCATCGCCTTTCACCTTTCATGGCACCAACAGCTATATTGTCGGCGAAAAATCCGTTGCGGTGATTGATCCAGGGCCGGATGACGATGCGCATTTTCACGCCTTGATGGCCGCGCTGGAAGGCCGCGAACTGACCCATATCTTCGTCAGCCATACGCACCGCGACCACTCGCCACTGGCGGCGCGGTTGAGGCAGGCGACCGGGGCGCTGACCGTTGCGGAAGGGCCGCATCGCGCCGCAAGGCCGTTGCATGAGGGTGAGCGGAACCCGTTTGCCGAAAGCTCGGATACGGATTTCGTGCCGGATATCGTGCTCGGCGATAACCAGAGCCTATCGGGCGATGGCTGGACGCTGACGGCGTTGCATACGCCCGGCCACACGGCCAATCATTCCGCCTTTGCGCTTGAGGGTACCGGCATCGTCTTTTCAGCGGATCACGTCATGGCTTGGGCAACGACCATCGTTGCGCCACCGGATGGTTCGATGAGCGATTACATGGCCTCGCTGACGAAGCTTCTGGAGCGAGACGATAGGCTGTTTTTGCCCGGCCATGGCGGGCCGGTCAACGAACCCACCGCCTTCATGCGTGGCCTTCGCACCCATCGGCGCATGCGCGAAAAAGCCGTGCTGGCACGTCTGCATGCGGGTGACAGGACCATCCCAGACATGGTGAAAATCATCTACAAAAGCACCGACCCGCGCTTGCATGGCGCAGCGGCACTGTCAGTCCTCGCGCATATGGAAGACCTGCTGGAAAAAGGGCACGTGCAGACGGATGGTCCTCCATCTTTGAACGGGCTTTATTTTCCAACCTGACGGCGGAAGCCCGCCCATCAATTATCGTTGAGGCCCTGCATTTCGGCGTCCAGCGCATCGAGATAGGCTTCCGCGATTTTCGCGCCCATGCCCAGATCATGCGGGCCGAAGCGCGACGCAACGCGGACGTCCACCAGCGTGGTTTCCGTGTCTTCGCGCAGCCTTATCAGAACATCAAAGCGCAGGCCCCAGATGAGGCTGCGCGTCTCGCCTTGCATCACAACCACGCCGCTGCCATTGAAGAAGGTTGGTGCTGGTGCCTCTGCGGGGCGGGCCAAGGGCACGGGAACATTGGCCGGCAACTCATCGACCGGCGTGTCGCTTGCGCCTTCATTCTGGTCCTGCTGCGGCATGCCGGGTTGCGTATCCGGCAGCGATCCGATCAGACCATCGGTGTGGGAAATGCGGATGCGCTCGGCCTTTGCGACCTTCCGGGCAGCCGCGTAGACGCGGTCGATGGCGCCTTCATAGCGGTGGCCTGCAAGGCTTGGATAGGCTGCTACCTGCACATCCCTCTCCGCTTTGGAAACGATGAGCGGGCGCGGCAGCCATTGCTGGTTGGCGGTCGGGATGGATAGCCAGTTCGGCGCATCCAGCACATCTGTCGTCACATCGTAAATGTGGGGCTTTTGCCAATAGAGAAAGCCCGCAAATGCCACCACGCCCAGAGGGATGGCGGCGAAGAAGATGGCGCAGAGCGACCACAGCCCGCCTTTCGCGCCTGTTGACCAAAGGCGCTGCAAGCCGATGAGGGCCAAGAGCAGCGCAACAGCGGCAATGGCTGCGGAAATGAGCGTGAGCGAGATGAAGTCCGGCAGCGTCAGCGGGCCGAAGCGATGCAGGGGAGCCGCGATCAGAAACAGAAGAAGAGCCGCCAGCCCGAGATACCGGGAAAGATATGCCGCATAGGACACGGGCCGAACGAAACGCACAGTCATGAGGCGGCACCTGGCTTGGCAATGTCGCTGCTGCAAACCTTTAACGGGTTCGCACGACATGCCCTAGTATTTCAACAAGAGCGTTTCGCGCAAAACATCCGATTTTGCAGGGAATCGCCGGGACATCACGTCATAATGGGTTTTGAGTTCAAATGGAATCTACCCAACCTTTGCGCAGAGCTGCACTTTTCTCAAAGCGCGAACAATCGTATCAAGGAAACACAGGGCAGCCCGGTTTGCTGCCATCAAGGAGTTATCATCATGCGCGTTTCCATCGTTCTCGGCACAATCGCAACCGTGCTATCGCTGTCATCCTGCCAGACACTCACGCCGGAAGAACAGCGCGCCCGCGACGAAACGACCTGCCGTGGCTATGGCTTCCGTCCCAATACAGACCCAATGGCCGGGTGCCTGCTGGATCTCGATCTCGACCGCCGCGCCGACACACGCGCCTGGCAGGCTCAATCCAGCCGCGACATGTTCTACCGCCCCGTGGTGGTGGAGCGCCGCATTATCGTGCAGAACCGCTAAAGCGTTACACCTTCGCCGGAAGAGCCCTGAACGGCACAACCCGCGAAACGGTCTTCGCGTTGCGCTTATCCGTCATGGCAAGGGTTGCCTGCGCCGCAGACAGCCTCGCAATCGGCACGCGGAAGGGTGAGCAGGAGACGTAATCCAGCCCCACATCCTCGCAGAAATGGATGGAGGTCGGATCACCGCCATGCTCACCGCAGATGCCGAGTTTCAGCTCTGGCCGGGTCTGGCGACCACGGTCGGCGGCGATGCGGATCAGTTCACCCACGCCATCGAAATCCAGCGAGACAAAGGGGTCACGCTCGATGATGCCCTTGCGCTGGTAGGTCTCGATAAAGCGGGCCGCGTCATCACGGGAAATACCGAAGGTCGTTTGCGTCAGGTCGTTGGTGCCGAAAGAGAAGAATTCCGCGGCCTCGGCAATGACGTGAGCCCGCAAGGCAGCGCGCGGCAGCTCGATCATGGTTCCGGTCAGATATTCCAGCGTCATGCCGGTTTCCTGCGCCACCGACACGGCGACACCATCGATGACAGCGCGGACATAATCCAGCTCTGAACGCAGACCAACCAGCGGCACCATAATCTCCGGCACCACGGGTGCGCCGGTGAGACGAGCGGCTTCCACCGCCGCTTCAAAAATGGCACGGGCCTGCATTTCGGCGATTTCCGGATAGGAGATTGCTAGACGGCAACCGCGATGGCCGAGCATGGGGTTGAATTCATGCAGCGCATCCAGCCGCTGCCGAAACAGCGTTTGCGACATGCCCATGGCGGCGGCGACCTCGACAATCTCGCCATCGGTCTTGGGCAAGAATTCGTGCAGCGGCGGGTCCAGCAGACGGATGGTGACCGGCATGCCGTGCATGATGGAAAACAGTTCGGTAAAATCCTGCCGCTGCATGGGCAGCAACTGGTCGAGTGCGGCGCGCCTGCCCTCTTCAGTTTCAGCAAGAATCATTTCCCGCATCACCTGAATGCGGTCGCCCTCGAAGAACATGTGTTCGGTGCGGCAAAGGCCGATGCCTTCCGCGCCGAACGCGCGTGCGGCGCGGGCATCTGCAGGGGTATCGGCATTGGTGCGCACCGTCATGCGCCGGGTGCTATCGGCCCATTCCATCAGCTTGGCGAAATCGCCTGAGAGTTCCGGCTGGGTCATGGGGACTTCGCCTTTCATCACACGGCCGGATGAGCCATCGATGGTAATGACATCGCCCTTTTTCAGCATGCAGCCCACGCCGATCAACACATTGCTGCGCAGATCCACCCGCATGGAGCCAGCGCCCGAGACGCAGGGTATGCCCATGCCGCGAGCCACCACTGCCGCATGGCTGGTCATGCCGCCACGGGTGGTGAGGATGCCTTCAGCGGCGTGCATGCCGTGAATATCTTCCGGGCTCGTTTCCATGCGCACCAGAATGACGCGGCGTCCCTCTGCTTTGGCGGCAACCGCCTCATCGGAGGTAAACACGATCTCACCGGAGGCAGCACCCGGAGAGGCCGGAAGGCCGGAGCCTATTATGGGGCGCTCGACCGATGGATCGATGGTGGGGTGCAGCAACTGGTCAAGCGATGAGGGCTCGATACGGCAGATGGCCTCATCCTTGGAAATCAGCCCCTCCTCAACCATGTCGACGGCAATCTTCATCGCCGCTTTGGTCGTGCGCTTGCCGGCGCGGGTCTGCAACATCCACAGTTTGCCGCGTTCAATGGTGAATTCCATATCCTGCATATCGCGGTAATGGCCTTCTAGCCGCTGGCAGATGCCGATGAACTCCGCGAAGGCCTCCGGCATCAGCTTTTCCATCGACGGCTTATCGGAGCCCGAACAAATACGCGCATCTTCGGTGATGGATTGCGGCGTGCGAATGCCCGCCACCACATCTTCCCCCTGCGCATTGACCAGAAACTCGCCGTAAAGCTCCTTTTCGCCGGTCGAGGGATTGCGGGTAAAGGCAACGCCGGTGGCCGAAGACGAGCCGAGGTTGCCGAACACCATGGCCTGCACATTAACCGCCGTTCCCCAGTCTCCCGGAATATTGTGCAGATGGCGATAGGTTACGGCGCGGGTGTTCATCCAGCTTGCAAAGACGGCACCGATGGCACCCCACAATTGGACCTGCGTATCCTGCGGAAAGGGATCGCCAAGCTCTTCCTCGATCAAGCCCTTGTAGAGCGAAACGATATGCTGCCATTCACCGGCGGAAAGCTCGGTATCATATTCATGGCCGAGGCGGCCCTTTTCGTCTTCGAGAATTTCCTCGAAGATTTCATGGTCGAGCCCCATCACGACATCGGCATACATCTGAATGAAGCGGCGGTAGCTATCCCAGGCAAACCGGGCGTCGCCGGAAATTTCGGCCAGCGCCTGCACGGTTTCGTCATTGAGGCCGAGATTGAGAACCGTGTCCATCATGCCGGGCATGGAGGCGCGCGCGCCTGAGCGGATCGAAAGAAGCAGCGGCTGAGGTCCCGCACCAAAGGTGCAGCCAGTGATGGCTTCCATGCCGCGCAAGCCAGTGGTGACCTGAAGTTTCAACTCTTCCGGGAGGCACCGGCCACCCTGATGGTAGCGCGCACAGGCTTCGCTGATGATGGTGAGGCCGGGAGGAACAGGCAGGCCGAGGCTTGCCATTTCGGCAAGATGGGCACCCTTGCCACCCAGCACGGCGAAGTCGCTCGCGCGCCCTTCGGCGGCCCCGTCGCCGAATGTATAGACCCATTTTTTCATTCTACGCTCTCCACCCAGAAGCGTTCTATTTTTCAACCCTTTACAGCATTGTCATAGTGTTGGAAACGGCAGTTCTTGCACCATTGCACGGCAGTGCAGCATAAATGCGGCGCATGTGTTGATAAAATCAAACCGCCCGCGAAAGCGCGAGCGGAATGGATGGCTTCTAAAGTGGATCAGTTCTGCTGTGAGATCCGGCTTAAAACTCTTCCCAACCGGATTTGGCAGCGGCATTGCCATTGAAGGCAGACGCAATCTTGCGGCCCAATGCGCGGGCGGGAGAATGAACCGGACGTTCCGCTGACGTGGCTTGGCGAACCGGCGCCTCGTAGCCTGCCTCTCCCAGCTTGAACTGACCCAGCAGGCGGTTGAGCGAAGCGGCCTCACGGGCCAGACCATGGCTGGCTGCCGTCTGCTCTTCGACCATGGCGGCGTTCTTCTGCGTGTCCTGATCCATCTGGTTCACAGCCGTATTGATCTGCTGCAGACCGGACGACTGTTCCTGTGCCGCATCCACAATCGCCACAACGTGACGGTTGATGTCCTGCACTTCAGCCACGATAGCTTCCAGTGCACGTCCCGTTTCGCCGACCAGTTGGACGCCCTGCTGGACCTGCGTGTTGGATGTGGTGATCAGGCCCTTGATATCCTTGGCGGCATTGGCGGAACGTTGGGCCAGTTCGCGGACTTCCTGAGCAACGACAGCAAAGCCTTTGCCTGCCTCACCCGCACGGGCTGCTTCCACGCCCGCATTCAGCGCAAGAAGGTTTGTCTGGAAGGCAATCTCGTCGATGACGCTGATGATTTTGGAGATTTCAGACGAAGACTTTTCGATCTGCTCCATGGCGACAACAGCATTGCGCACCACCTTACCGGACTGCTCGGCATCAGTGCGGGCCTTTGCCACGATATGGCCGGCTTCCTGGGCGCGCTTTGTGGAATCCTTCACCGTGGTGGTGATCTCTTCCAGAGCCGCTGCGGTTTCCTCGACCGACGCTGCCTGCTGTTCTGTGCGCTTGGCCAGATCATCGGCAGCGGCGCGGATTTCATTGGCAGCGGCGTCGATACCGCGAGCATTCTCGGCCACCTGGCTCAGCGCAGACTGAAGTTTTTCGGCAGAGGAATTGAAGTTTTCACGCACCGCATCGAGATGGGCGGCAAAGGGCTGGCTGATGCGGTGGGACACATCGCCGTTCGAGAGACGCGACAGCGCGGATGCGAGATTATCGACAGCAAAGCTGGTGTCTGCCGCTTCCTTCGCCTTCTGCTCTTCGCGGGCAAGGCGTTCCTTTTCGGACAGGCTGCGATTGGCGTCAGCTTCTGCCTCCAGACGGATACGCTCAATGGCGTTGTTGCGGAAGATGACGACATTCTGTGCCATTTTTCCGATCTCGTCCTTCCGCTCTGCGCCGGGAATTTCCAGATCGACATTGCCTGACGCCAGCGATGACATGGAGCCCGTCATCAATTGAATGGGCTTGATAACGCCGCGGGTGACGATGAGAACGGAAACAGCTGCCAGCCCCAGGGCAATAGCGCCGAGGACAGCCAGGGTTTGCAGGATGAAGTCTCTGAGATCATCACCGGCCACCAAACCATCTTTGGCTGCGGTCAATTGTATGTCTATGAGTTTGGAAACAGATTCTCCCAGGGGATCGATGATTCCATAGAGTTGGGTATCGGCAAATTTGCTGATTTCTTCCAGATTACCACCCTGCAAAAGCGTGATGACGCCCTGTAGTTTCTGGTCCGCCGATTGGCGCAAGAGCTGAAACTCGTCGGCAAGCCGTTTCTCGTCCACCGTGAGATACGTCGCCATATAATCCGTCCAGGACTTCTCGATGCTCTGCATAGCACCCCGGATGCTCTGAACACCCTGTTCAGTGGTTAGCGCACCTCCACTTACCTTGTGAACGGTGTCCACAATCTTGACGGCATAATCATCGGAGATGGATTTGAGCTGCGCCATGGGGACAACACGGTCCGCCACGATGCTGTGCAGCAATTTCCCTTCTTCATTCAATGCATAAAGAGAAAACAAGGAGGTCACGGCTAGTATTGCAACAAGAAAAAATACGCATGACAATAGTTTAGAACGAATAGACATAGATATCCTCTTGAGCAGCTCAGAACCGCGAAATCGCGGTGGCTCGTATGGCATTGAACGATGTACAGAATGCGTGATGAAGAGTGATATCGAACTATTAATTAGATATGAATCATGTGTGATATGGCAATAGATTCAGCAATTTACACGCCGCCTGATCAAGTGACGACAGCTTCGCGTGAGAACACCAATCAGAGGGTGTGTAATAGTTTATTAATATTTCCTGAAAACCAACCATTGAGAGAAAGTATAAGGCAGCATTTAACAGGAATTGATAAATATCAAAAACGTGCCGTTACGTTAGATCCGACTGCGCAGGCATTTATTTTTATAAAATGATGAAAAAACGACAATCAGGCGCTCAAACGGCTTCGATCAACCGCTCTGCCATCTGCAAATCGACGGAAACAAGTTGCGAAACGCCCTGCTCGGCCATGGTCACCCCGAACAGACGGTCCATGCGCGCCATGGTAATGGGGTTGTGGGTAATGATGACGAAGCGCGTTTCGGTGGATGCCACCATCTCGTCCATCAGGTTGCAATAACGCTCGACATTGTGGTCATCCAGCGGCGCATCCACCTCGTCCAGCACGCAGATGGGTGCGGGGTTGGTGAGAAACACGGCAAAGATCAGCGCCATGGCAGTCAAGGCCTGCTCACCGCCTGACAATAGCGTCATGGTCTGCGGCTTCTTGCCCGGTGGGCGGGCGAGAATTTCCAGCCCTGCTTCCAGCGGATCATCCGATTCGATCAGTTGCAGTTCCGCCGTGCCGCCGCCGAAGAGGTGGGTGAACAGGCGCTGGAATTGCGTGTTGACGATATCGAAAGCGGCGACCAGACGCTCACGACCTTCTCGGTTGAGATTGTGAATGCCTGCCCGCAGCTTGCGAACGGCGTCAATAATGTCGTCGCGCTCCTTGATGAGGGCGGCGAGTTTTGCCGAAAGCTCGGCCTGCTCCTCCTCGGCACGCAGATTGACCGCGCCCAGACGTTCGCGCTCGATTTTCAGCCGGTCCAGATCCCGCTCGACATCACGGATTTCCGGCATCGGCGCGTCCACGGCGAGGCCCGTCAGGCGGAAGGCCATATGCGGCTCGACATTCAGCGCCTCACGAATGCGGTGCTCGCCTTCCTGACGCTTTTCGCGGGCCGAAACCAGACGCTCTTCCGCGCGCCCGCGCTTTTCACGGGCTTCCGCCAGTTCCGACAAGGCAATGGTTGCAACGCGATCCGCCTGACGCTGATGGTTTTCCGCCTCCACCAGCTGGTCGGCGGCAAGACGGCGGGCCTCTTCCGTCTTTTGCAATTCCGTCAGAAGATTGCGGCGCTTCTCATCGAATTCCTCAGGCGCGATATCCAGTTCGGCAAGCTCGTCACGGGCCTCATCTTCACGCTCACGAAGCGTGGCAATGTGGCCGCTGGCGCTTGCCGCCCGCGCCTGCCATGTGGCGCGCTCCTGCGCAATGGCGTTGATGCGGCGCTGGCGCACTTCTGCCTCGCGGTTCAAACCTTCGTGTCGCGCACGGGCCTCGGCCAGCAGGCTGCGGTCAGTTGCCACTTCCAGCTGGGTTTCCTTGAGGCGCAGTTCGATATCGGAGAGATCGGCAGCGTCTTCCAGTTCGATCAGCGCGCTCTCTTCCTGAACAACAATCTCTTCGATCTGCCCACTGATCTGCTTAATGGCCTCAGACACGACATCGCGGCGGCGCAAAAGATCGCCGGAAGCACGCTCTGCCATGGAAAGCGCATCACGGGCGTCTACAAGCTGGCGGGATGCGAGGCGACTTCTTTCCCGCGCATCGGCAAGCTGGCTCTCGGCAGAGCCAATCTCATCGGCGCATGCCGCAAGCTGCTCCTGCGCTTCATCAAGCGCGTAGCGCGCCTCTTCGCTCTCGTTTTCCAGTTCCGCCAGACGGTTCTTCTGCGAAAGCCTGAGCGCGGCATTGCCCGGCGCATCCGCACCGGTAATATGGCCATCCCAACGCACCAGCGCGCCGTCCTTCGTCACCAGCCGCTGGCCGGGTTTCAACGCTGGCATCAGCCGCATGGCTTCGTCCATGCTGGAGACAAGACCCGTCTGGCGAAGGGTGCGGTTCAAAGCCTTGGGGCCATCGACATGCGAGAGCAGCGACGCAACACCTGCCGGTAGCGCCGGGTCGTCGGCACCATCGCCATTGTCAGTCCAGTATGCAGCAGCGGCGGAATCGAGTGGGCTTTCGAGATCATCCCCAAGTGCCGCACCAAGGGCTGCTTCAAAGCCGCGCTGCACTGTCAGGTCTTCGGCAACGGGCGTAAACGAGCCGGAGACGGCACCGGCTGCCAGCATTTTTGAAATGGTGCGCGCTTCGGTTTCCAGCGCATTGAGGCGGCTGCGCGCAGCCTCAACCGGGCCTCGCGCCAGTGCTTCGGCGGAGCGGGCATCGGCCACAGCAGTCTCTGCGTCCTCCACCACGACCATCGCGTCTTCAACGGCGATTTCTGCCGCTTCTACGCTTTCACGCTTTTCCGATGGATCAGGCAGTCGGGACAGCTTTTCATCGATGTTTTCAATTTCGCCAGCAGCTTCCGATGCCTGACGGTCCAGCCGCGCCTTGCGGTCTGCAAGATCACGGATGGTTCGTTCCAGTTGCCCGCGATTGGCGGCAGCGTCTGCACGCTGCGCCGTCAAGGCTGTGAAAGCCTGCTCACTCCGGGCCAGCTTGTCTGATGCTTCCTCGAAGGCTTGGCGCGTTTCTTCAGAATAGCGACCAGCGTCGGCCAGCATCTCCTGAATTTCCGCCTCTTCCTCATCAAGGCGCGCCAGAATATCGGCATTGTCGGCGACCATGCGTTCTTCACGCACGATGTCTTCGCCAAGCTGCGCAAGGCGGCGGGCAAGCTCATCGCGACGGCGCAGGATACGGTTGGTTTCCTCGTCCAGCTGGGTTCGGGCAATCTGCAGGCGTTGCAGTGCAGCGGCAACTCTGGCCTCGTTTTCGCGCAGTTCCGGCAGCCGCAGGCTGGCAATGGCCTGCTCCTTGGCCGCTTCCATCTGCCGTTGCGCTTTTTCAGCCACCACATTGGTTGCCTGGTTAAGCGCGCTGTCCGCCTCGCCTTCCGCCTGCTTGGCTTCCACCCAGCGAATATGCAGCAGCGTCGCCTCACGGGCGCGAATATCTGACGATAGCATCTTGAAGCGGCTGGCCTGTCGCGCTTGCCGTTTCAGGCTTTCGATCTGGCTTTCAAGCTGGGCGGTAACGTCTTCCAATCGTTCGAGGTTTGTCTCAGCGGCACGCAGGCGCAGTTCAGCTTCGTGACGGCGCGAATGCAGGCCGGAAATGCCCGCCGCTTCTTCCAGCAACTGCCGCCTCGCCTGTGGCTTGGCATTGATGAGTTCGCCAATGCGGCCCTGCCCCACCATGGAGGGCGAGCGCGCGCCGGTGGAGGCATCCGCAAACAGAAGCTGCACATCCTTGGCGCGGGCTTCCTTGCCATTGATGCGATAGACCGAACCGTTTTCACGCTCGATACGGCGCGTGACCTGAATTTCATCCGCATCGTTGAAGGCGGCCGGCGCGGTGCGGTCTGAATTATCGAGATAGAGACCGACTTCGGCGGTGTTGCGGGCCGGACGGTTGCCGGAGCCGGAGAAGATGACATCATCCATGCCGGAGGCGCGCATGTTCTTGTAGGAGTTTTCACCCATCACCCAACGAAGGGCTTCCACAAGATTGGACTTGCCGCAGCCATTGGGGCCGACGACGCCGGTCAGGCCCGGCTCTATGATGAATTCCGAGGGCTCGACAAAGGATTTGAAGCCGAGAAGACGCAGCTTGTTGAATTTCATGCCGCTGCTCTATTATCAAAAAAAACGGGCGCACGGATATATCCGTCGCCCGTTTTTGTCAGGTAACGTCTATTAGAGCAGGCTGTCGACAAGCGCCGACATTTTTTCAACAGACATATCTCCAGCGTAGCGCTTTCCATTGATGATGAAGGTCGGGGTCGAGTTGACACCGAATTCCGTCGCACCGCGTTGCATCGTTGCGTTCACATCATCCAGAAGCTTCTGGTTCGTCAAGCAGGCCTCGAAGGTCTCCTGTGAAAAACCGGCCAGTTTCGACATTTGCAGCAGGGCTGCGCGTGCATCCTGCGCCGTTGCCCAGCTCTGCTGCTGCTTGAACAGCATGGAAACGAACGGATAATACTGCTGCTCTGGCGCGCAACGGGCCAGCATGAAGGCCGCAGCCGCACGCGGATCGAACGGGAATTCGCGGATCACGAAGTAGACCTTGCCGGTATCGATGTACTTCTTCTTGATTTCTTCAAATGTGGTGTTGTGGAAATGCGCGCAGTGCGGGCAGGTCATCGACATGTATTCGACGATCTTGACCTTTGCATTCACGTCTCCAAGACCACGGTCCGGCAGCGGGCCGGGCTTCATGACCGCGTCCATATCCACATTGCCGGATGATTCGGGCAATTCCTGCGCAAAGGCGGAGCCCGGTGTCAGTGCGAATGGCAGGGCGACACCAACTGCGGCCAGTGCAACACCGCCAAGCAGGCTGCGGCGAGAGATATTGAATTCTGGAAAATGCATCTAGCACCTGTGTGTGAAAGACTGAAATTGTCTACAATTGCGATATAGTGGCTGCCCGAGCAGAACAAGCGGCCATTTCTTTTCTTCTTGTCAAAGAATTGTGACCAGTCAAGGACCGTCTGGACTTAGACCTGCGTCAAATCGTGCCACGGCGGACGCGCTTTTGCAAAACGGCAGTGCCCAAACGTTCAACCGCCTTGCGCAGCACATCGCTTTCAATGCCGTCCATCATGCCTTCCAGCCGCTTTGCGGCATCACCACGCAGCGGCTGTGGCTTGGGGCGACGGTTGAGCGTTCGCGACACCGGCTTCTGGACGATCCTGATTTGGCGCACGGCGGGAAAGCCGAAGAAACCGTTGATGCGGGCAATCAACTCACCCTGGGCATGGGTCAGAAACAGGGCGCGTGCGCCTTCACAGGCGATGGTCAGCACGCCCGCCTGATAGCCACCGCGATCCGGCCCCTCATCGCGGCGCGGCCAGGTAATCTTTTCCGGCCGCGTGCAATCGGCAAAGTCCGCACCGGCAATTTCATCCCATGAACCGAGAAGCGCGGTGCTGATACCGGCTCTCTTGGCCAGAACGGGATCGATGATGCCGTTTGCGATTTCGGCAATTTGGATAACGCCTCTGCGTGGCTTTTTCATTTTGAACTCGTGCACTCATGGCTTGATCGACGCAAGCGGATGGACCAAGTATAGGCCCAATATGAGGGCCACAGCAAACCATGCTTCAGAAAACTGACAACCCGCCTTACGCGGACGTGCTGCTGGCATGGTATGACCGGCACCATCGCGACCTGCCGTGGCGCACCTCTCCGCCCATGGCTGCCAAGGGTTTGCGGGCCAATCCCTATCATGTCTGGCTGTCTGAGGTGATGCTGCAGCAGACCACTGTACAGGCGGTAAAACCCTATTTTGCCAAGTTTCTGGCGCTCTGGCCCAGGGTCGAGGATCTGGCTGCCGCGCCCAGTGATGACGTGATGGCGGCATGGGCAGGGCTTGGCTATTACGCCCGCGCCCGCAACCTTAAAAAGTGTGCCGAAGCGGTTGCCAATGAGCATGGCGGCATCTTTCCCGACACCGAGGAAGGCCTGAAAAAACTTCCCGGCATTGGCGATTATACGGCGGCAGCCGTGGCGGCCATCGCGTTCAACCGTCAATCGGCGGTGCTGGATGGCAATGTGGAACGGGTGATTTCCCGCCTGTTTTGCATCGACGCGCCCCTGCCCGGCTCCAAGCCCGCCATGAGGGCAAAGGTGGCGCAGATTACGCCCGCTGACCGCCCGGGCGATTTCGCGCAGGCCATGATGGATCTGGGTGCAACAATCTGTACGCCGAAACGTCCGGCCTGTGCGCTCTGTCCCTATAAGGACCACTGTCTGGCGCTGGCGCAGGATGAGCCGGAGCGCTTTCCGGTGAAAGCCGCCAAGAAGGCAAAGCCGGTGCGTTTGGGCGCAGCCTTCGTTGCGGTGAACGACAAGGGCGAAATTCTGCTTCGCCGGCGGATTGAAACCGGCCTGTTGGGTGGCATGACGGAAGTGCCGACGACCGCATGGACGTCACGCATTGATGGCGGCACCGGCACAGACCACGCGCCCTTTGCTGCAGACTGGGAAGCGGCGGGCAGCATTACCCACGTCTTCACCCATTTCGAACTGCGGCTTTCAATCTACCGCGCCGAGGTAACGAGCGCCGACATGCGGCTGACCAATGACGGATGGTGGGAGCCGGTCACAAATCTTGATGCCCAGGCTCTGCCAACGGTGATGAAAAAAGCCATCGCACAGGCTATTCCATTGGCCTTTGACACTGCTTAGGAAACATTGATGCCCAAGATCAACCATATCGTTTTCGACATCGGCAAGGTTCTGATCCATTATGATCCGAACATTCCTTACAGCCGCATCATTCCCGATGCGCAGGAACGGGCGCGCTTCTTTGAGACCGTGTGCACCCATGAATGGAACCTGGAACAGGATCGCGGGCGCAGCTGGGAAGAAGCAGAAGCGCTGCTTCTGGAAACCCACCCTGAGAGAGAAGACCACATTCGCGCCTTCCGTCTGCACTGGCACGAGATGGTGTCCCACGCCTATGACGATTCCGTCGCCATTCTCAAAGGTCTGATCGCTTCAGGTCACGATGTGACGATGCTGACCAATTTCGCATCCGATACCTTCCGGGAAGCGCAGAAAATGTATCCGTTTCTCACGCTATCTCGCGGCGTGACGGTTTCAGGCGATGTCTGCCTGATCAAGCCGGATGTGGCGATCTACAAACTTCACGCCGAAACCTTCGGCCTAGACCCGGCAACCAGCATTTTTATTGATGACTCTCTGGCGAATGTCGAAGGTGCCAAGGCTGCGGGCTGGCAGGCCGTTCATTTTAAAGATGCGGAGACATTGAAAGCGGATCTGGCCGCGCATGGCGTCCACGCTTGAGATGAGAATGGCTGGTGCAGGCGAAAATGGCGGTCTTCTACCTGCACCAGTCTGGCTGCAAGCAACCAGATTAGTAAATCTCGATCTCGGGAAAGTTGCCGTCTTCGTTCTTCGGTCCCGGCATCCCTGACATCATTTCTGATATCCGGGCAGGTCCGTTGGCGGCTTGCTATGGCTCCCTTGCACCGACTAGCTAAAGACCCATACTTGCCCCAGGCTTTCCAGGCAATTGATATGCTTAAGAAATTTCTGATATGATTAACGACGGATACACAGACGCCCGGCGTTCAGAGAAGGCCGGGCGTCTGTTACTCTTCATCCGGGACTGAAGGTACTAAAAACCGGACGAAGTATGCGCGGCGGGTAGACCCGCCTTTTGGGCAAGAGCGCAAGCGGTGGATCGCCTTATCCGGCCTTTGCCATTTCATTGCGGATAATGGTTCGCAGATCATCGATAGGCTTCAAGGCGTCGCCGTCCTCATAGTGCCAGAACGTCCAGCCATTGCAGGCATCCAGCCCTTGCACCTTTGCACCGAGACGGTGAATGGAGCCAGCGGTGCCAGCGGATGCAATCGTGCCGTCAGCCCTGATAATGGCGCTGTAGCGACGTTTCGCATCTGTCAGAACCTGACCGGGACGCACCAGACCGCTTTCGAGAAGAACGTTGAACGCAACGCGAGGTTCGGCCTTCTTGCCGGTCATGACGGTCAATTCCGCTTTGCCGAGTGGTTCCACAGCGGCAATGCGCTCTGCAGCCGCATCAATATAATCCTGCTCCCGTTCAATGCCGACGAAGTGACGGCCAAGACGCTTTGCCACCGCACCCGTGGTGCCGGAGCCGAAGAATGGGTCCAGCACGACATCGCCCGGCTTTGTGGAGGCCATGATGATGCGAGCCAGCAGCGCTTCCGGCTTCTGGGTTGGGTGGACCTTCTTGCCGTCATCGCCCTTCAGCCGCTCATGGCCGCTGCAAATCGGGAAAAGCCAGTCGGAGCGCATCTGCACGTCGTCGTTGGATGCCTTCAGGGCTTCGTAGTTGAAGGTGTAGCTTTTCGCCTTCGCATCGCGGCTGGCCCAGATCATGGTTTCATGCGCGTTCTGGAACCGGCGGCCCTTGAAGTTTGGCATCGGGTTGGTCTTGCGCCAGACGATATCGTTGAGGATCCAGAAGTTCATATCCTGAAGAATGGAGCCGACGCGGTAAATGTTGTGGTAGGAGCCGATGACCCAGATGGTACCATTGGGCTTCAGCACACGGCGGCAGGCCAAAAGCCAGGCGCGAGTGAAGGCGTCGTAAGCCTCGAAAGATGCGAACTGATCCCAGTCATTATCGACGGCATCAACCAGAGACTGATCCGGGCGGTGCAGCGAGCCACCGAGCTGGAGATTATATGGAGGGTCGGCAAAGATCGCATCCACAGACTGGCTGGGAAGTGCCTCGAGTGCGGCAACGCAATCACCCTTGATGATGCTGTCTTTCCAGGCGTCGCTTTCACCCGCAAGATCAAAACCGGCACGCCGAAAATCGGCTAGCGGAAACACTGATGCCATAGGTACTCGCTCCATACGCTTACTCGACTAAACTGACCCTTATGGTTACCGAAGTTGGTTATCAAAGCCTGAACGCGACGTGCAAAAACGTGCTAAGTGCGTAAAAAAATTCGCTGACTCGTCATAAATCGGGAATGGACAGGGTTAATCGGGCCAGCAACTGACGCCCTTACCGCTTGCAGACAGGCGAGATGCCCCCTCGCCCAAACGCGGCGAACTTCACCCAGGAAAATCAGCATTTTACTGTTCATCGTGATTCATTGGTGACCAATGGAACCATACGTCACTTTTGACGTTGTGATTTCGGAGTTTTGGGTGCCATCTAGAGATGGCGCCAAGGCTATGGGTTGCAGGGGTATTTTCAGAATGCGCGTTTGTATCATTGTTGTTTCTACGCTTCTCGCCAGCACTGCCTTTGCGCAGACCGCTTCGCCGTCGGCTCCCAAGCCGCAAATCAACGTCAAGACGGATGCGATGCTCGTTTCGGGCGGCCCATCGCTTGGCGATAGCGACAAAGTTCGCTGGGATTTTTACAAGGCTGACAGCGCAGGCAATGCGAGCACCGAGAATGTTGGCGGCGCTTACGACGCGACATTCGAAGAAAAAATACCTGTCGGTAAATATGTGGCCGTCGCAAGCCTCGGCAATGTTTCCAAGACCATTCCCGTTGAGATTACCGATGGTAAGGTCGCGCAGGTCAACGTCGTGTTTGATGCAGCACTGCTGACCATCGTTCCAAAGCGCAGCGCAGACAGCAAGGAAGCCGAGCCACAGGCGCGTGTTGATATCAAGCAGGGCACTGCATTTACCGATAGCATCTATGGCGCCAAGGAAATTTACGTTCCGGCCGGAGAGCTGAAGCTGGAGGGCCGCATAGGGCCCGCACAGGCTTCTGAAACCATCAGCGTCAAGGCTGGCGAGACTGTCAGCCGCGATCTCATCATCCCCAGTGGTGTCGTGGTTGCCAACGCTGTTTACAAGGACGGCGGGCGCGCCGTCGAAACCGACAATATTCGCTTCGAGACCGTTTCCACCGATGAAACGCTGGACGGAACGCGCGAAACGATCACCGGCTCCTATGGTGTGGGCAAATTGATGCAGATGCCCGCTGGCTCCTTCATCATGCGGGCGCGGTTGGGCAAGGTCACCGCCGAAACGCCGTTCAATGTGACGGCTGGACAGCGCACAACTGTCACTGTCAATCTCGACGCTGGCGTGCTTGCCGTGATAGCCAAGGATGCACAGCGCATCGACATCATGGAAATCACGAAAGACCTACAAGGCACCCAGAAGGAAATTTCCGGTCGTTACGATACCAAGCATCAGGAAACCCTGCATCCCGGCGAATATACGGTGAAGGTGACCTATGATGACAAGACGCGCCGCGAGCCAAAGCTGGTCAACGCCACAGTCACGGCGGCAGAACGCACGGAACTTAACATCACCGATTAATGCCTAGCTGCGGCGCTGTCTTGACGCCGCAGTAATCATCCCCCGCGACGCGGTCGCAAAGGCTCGTCCATTCGCAGCCTGAGCAGGGTTGTCGCAGATTGCCGTGCTTGAAGCCCGCTCGCAGCTTTTCGATAAAAGCTTCGTCCGGATTGATTTGATCACCGATCTGCAGGTTTCGACCCAGCCACTGCCCAACAGCATCGAGCGCCCTCGCATCGCGCCCGACCACGCTATGCGCGAAACAATGCGCGTCCTTATCATCCAGCAAGGGCTCGCATATATCGTCCGGGCCGGATATGAGTTCAATCTCTTCGCCAGCCCGTAAACGCACGGCAACGCGGTCATAATTGACCGTGAAGCCGGGCGTATAGCCTTTGCCGACATAGGTCAGCATGCACAGCAGATGATGTGCCCTTAGACGAATGGTCACTTCGCGGCTTGTGTGCGCAAAGCGAGGACTTTGAGGGCGGCAACGGCGAGAGCCGATTTCAGCACCGCGCCGAGAATGAAGGGTGCGACCCCGGCAATCCAGGCCTTTTCAACTCCGAGCAGACCTGCAAGCCAGACCCAGCCGAGCGCAAGGCCCAGAGCACTGGCACCGAAGTGAAGCAGGAAGCCCGCGAACGGACGATCGCCGCTAATGCCCTTTTCCGTCATGAAGCCAACGAGTGCGGCCATGATGGGGAATGAAACGAGATAGCCAGCCGTGGGGCCGACGAAGGGCGCGAGGCCAAATGCTCCGCCAGCCAAAACCGGCAGGCCAAGCATGGCTTCACCCAGCCAAGCCAGCACTGTCAGCGTGCCCAGCCGCCAGCCATAGAGCGCACCAATCATCGTAATGGCGAATGTCTGCATGGTGATCGGCACCGGCACCATCGGCACGGAAATCCTTGAGGCCAGCGCAAGAACCAGCGTTCCGGCGACAACAAACAGCGTCTGCTGGATAAACGATTTCGATGGGAGATCGAGAAATCCCGATGGGACATTGGGAATGTGAACAGTCATGATGTCTTCCTTTCAAATTATAGATAATTTATAAAGACGCCATGATTAATAGAGCAAAATCCCCTAATGAATCCAGCCTTACAGCCAAAATTCGCGCAAGAGCGCTATCGTTATGTGAATAGATTCCACATAAGCGCAACAGTTACAGCATGATATGCTGAGATAAAATTATCTATAATTTATCCGACGATTGCGAATGCATCACGCGTGGCGCCTGCTGATGTGCGCACCGCGGTGCGACCGATCCAGCGCACATGCCCTTCAAGAATGCGCACAGCCTCCTCATCACGGCCGCCACGCAGGGCATCGATAATGGCGCGGTGATCGGTGTCTGTGCGCCGTTCCCACCCTGCCCGCCATGCCGAAAACAGGAAACGGGCACTTGCTGCGTGAAGGCCATCGATGGCCTCCATCAGGCGCGGCATATTGCAGGGCGCGGTGATCAGCCGGTGGAACCGCCGGTTTGCCTCTTCCCATTGCCGCACGTCCATGGCCCTGTCTCCCGCAAGCGTCGCCGCTTCCGCCTCATCCAGAATGGTCGCAGTCATGTTGGGAATGGCGTGGCGGAGCGCCAGCACCTCAAGCGCTGCGCGCATCTCGGCCACCTCCTGCACATCGGGCAGGCCGAAATCAGCCACCCGGACACCGCGGCGCGGAATGCTGACGGCCAACCCCTGCGCTTCCAGACGCCGGAATGCCTCGCGCACCGGCACATGCGACGCACCGAACTCCTCCGCCACATGATCCTGCCGCAGGCGCTCACCTGGAGACAGCTCGCCGCGCACGATCCGCTCAGCCAGAGTGCGGCTGATTTTCGCGGCGATTGTGTCTTCGGGTTTGGATTTGGGTGATTTGGCCATGGCATGACATAGGACGGCGAAGAAATATTGTCGAGAAAGAGCGTCTCGCCTGTTTCGGTTGAGCTTGACGCCGACATCGGCTAAAAGCGGCCAAATCTTCCCGCATCAATCGCTAAGGAGAGCCCATGAGCGGCTTCGACCTCATCATATTCGACTGCGACGGCGTTCTCGTCGATTCCGAAGTTATCGCCGCCCAGGTCGAATCACACCTGCTGACCGAAGCGGGCTACCCGATCTCCACCGAGGAGATGGGCGAACGTTTCTCGGGCATGACCTGGAAGAATATTCTTCTCGAAATCGAGCGTGAGGCCAGCATTCCGCTGTCAGCTTCGCTGCTGGAAAGGTCCGAGAAGCTTCTGGATGCGCGTCTTGAACGGGACGTGAAGGTCATCGAAGGCGTCAAGGTTGCGCTGTCGCGCCTGACGACACCGCGTTGTATCTGCTCCAACTCATCCAGCGCACGTCTGGACATGATGCTGACCAAGGTTGGCCTCAAGCCCTATTTCGATGGCCACATCTATTCGGCCAAGGATCTGGGCGCAGACCGCGTCAAGCCGAAGCCTGATATCTTCCTTCACGGTGCAAAACAGTTCAACGTTTCGCCAGACCGTGTGGTGGTCATCGAGGACTCCGTGCACGGCATTACCGGTGCGCGGGCGGCAGGCATGCGCGTTATCGGCTTTACCGGCGCTTCCCACACCTATCCAAGCCATGCAGACCGCCTGACGGATGCAGGCGCTGAAACCGTTATCTCCCGGATGCAGGACCTGCCTGCGACGATTGAAGCCCTGTCTGAATGGGCCGGAGTGGCGTAAAGCCACTCTCGCCGGGATAGAAGCGTAGACGGAAAGGTGCCGGTTGGCACCTTATCCGCGGCGACCCTTCTTCGTGCTTGCAGACGCCCCGGTATCAAACGAAATGAAGACATTCGTCTGGCGCGATGCGCCGCCCGGGCCATTGGGAATGGCGACATTGGGGTTGTTGAAGATGAACTGCGTGCCAGCCTCACCAGCCGGCAGATCCACCGAGAAATTCGTGACCTGCGAGTAAATCTCGCCATCGCCGTCCTTCACCGTCACGCGGATCGGCAGGGAAACGGGGCCGGGCTTGGACAGCGGGCCGGGAACGAGACGACCCTGGGCTAGCACATTCACCGTCAGCGTTGAATCGCTCATGCTGCACGAGCGCGTCGTGTCTGACAGGGAGGCCTGATAGACGAGCTTGGATGGATCATCCTTTGCGCCGCCCGCATAGATGCGGCGAACCGCTGTGCCATCGAGAATGGTGATGGTTGGGCAATTGGCCTGCACGACAGGTGCCACCGCCTGCGCCGTGGGCGCATTCACCGCCAGCGAGTCCGACGGATTGGAAGAGTTGCAACCGGCGAGCACAGCCAGAAGCGATATGGTGGCGGACAAACGCAAAATATTCCCTGTCACTCTGTTCAACCCTTCAAAAACTATCCCGAGACAGGACCAGAGAACCCACTTATTGGCCTTTCATGCCTGTCGGCGATGGTCTATAGCAGCGGCGCTGGAAAAAATCGATTGGTTGTGTTCGGATTTGGCCTAATTTCGCAAATTGGCTTTAAAACGCGGCAAATCAAGGCCTTCAGCAGGTGAGCGGCAGACGATAAGGGATACTCTCGTGGAATATGTATCGACCAGGGGCAGCGCCCCATCGCTTGGTTTTTCCGACGCGCTTCTGGCGGGTCTGGCACGCGACGGTGGGCTTTATGTCCCGCGCGAATGGCCGACAATGTCCAAGAAGGAAATTCGTGCGCTGCGCGGCAAGTCCTATCAGGAGATTGCCTTTGAAGTGCTGTATCGCTTTACCGGCCGCGAAATTCCAGCCGATACATTCCGCGCAATGATCGACGATGCCTACGCCACCTTCCGGCATCCAGCCGTCGCCCCTCTGGTGCAGACCGGCCCCAACTCCTTCATTCTGGAGCTTTTCCACGGCACGACGCTCGCCTTCAAGGACGTGGCGATGCAGCTCATTGCCCGCCTGATGGATTACACGCTTTCCCAGCGCAACGAACGCGCAACCATCGTCGGCGCGACATCGGGCGACACCGGTGGCGCAGCGATCGATGCCTTTGCAGGGCGCGACCGCACCGATATTTTCATTCTGTTCCCGCATGGCAAGGTATCGCCGGTGCAGCAGCGCCAGATGACCAGTTCCACCGCATCCAACGTGCACGCCATGGCCATCCACGGCAATTTCGATGATTGCCAGAACCTCGTCAAAGAGATGTTCAATGATGGAAAGTTCCGTGACAGCGTGAAGCTATCGGGCGTGAACTCCATCAACTGGGCGCGCATCATGGCGCAGGTGGTTTATTATTTCACCGCAGCACTTTCGCTTGGCGCGCCGGATCGCAAAATCTCGTTCACCGTGCCAACGGGCAATTTCGGCGATATTTTCGCGGGCTATGTTGCCAAGCAAATGGGTCTTCCCATCGACAAGCTGGTGATTGCCACCAACGACAACGACATTCTGGCGCGTACGCTGAAAACAGGTCGCTACGAAATGCGCGGCGTACATGCCACGACATCGCCCTCGATGGACATCCAGATTTCCTCGAACTTCGAACGCCTGCTGTTTGAAGCCTATGGTCGCGATTCCGGCGCTGTCAAACGCTCCATGGACGGCCTCAAGCAATCGGGCGCTTTCGACATTTCCGACAAGGCGATGAAGTTCATCAAGAAGGATTTCCGTGCCGGTCGCGCCACCGAAAAACAGGTTGCCGACACCATCAAGGACACGCTTGCCGAAAGCGGATACCTTCTGGATCCCCACACGGCGTCCGCTGTTTTCGTGGCTAAAAAGCATGAGAAATCAGGCACTCCGATGGTCACGCTTTCCACCGCGCACCCAGCAAAATTTCCTGCTGCTGTAAAATCCGCTTGCGCAATCGATCCCGCGCTTCCACTATGGTTGTCAGATTTGATGAACCGGGAGGAGCGTTTCGACATTCTGGATGCTGAGCTGGACGCCGTTGAAACCTACATCGGCAAACATGCTCGCGCCAGCGGTCAGTGACGCGGAAAGACGTGATATGAGTGTAAATGTAACCCGGCTTTCGTCCGGGTTGACGGTTGTTACGGAGAAAATGCCGCATCTCGAAAGCGTCGCGCTCGGGGTGTGGATCAAATCAGGATCCCGTAACGAGACCGATGATGAGCATGGCATTGCGCATCTTCTCGAGCACATGGCTTTCAAGGGCACGGCGCGGCGCACAGCCCGCCAGATCGCCGAGGAAATCGAGAATGTCGGCGGCGAGGTGAATGCCGCCACATCAACCGAAACTACCTCCTATTACGCTCGCGTTCTGAAAGATCACGTTCCTCTTGCCGTCGATATCCTCGCCGACATCCTGACGGAATCGGCCTTCGACGAAGCAGAGCTGGAGCGCGAGAAAAACGTCATTCTTCAGGAAATCGGCGCTGCGACCGACACGCCTGACGATGTGCTGTTCGATAATTTTTCCGGTGTTGCCTTCCGCGACCAGACCATTGGCCGCCCTATTCTCGGCACGCCCGATACGGTTCAATCCTTCACCACCGGCCAGATCCGCAATTATCTGTCCCGCAATTACACCACTGACCGCATCTTTGTGGTGGCTGCGGGTGCCGTGGACCATGACAGTTTCGTCAAGCAGGTAGAGCAGCGCTTTGCCAGCCTGCCGCAAATGCCTGCGACCACGCCGGTTATGGAAAAAGCCATCTACACCGGCGGGGAAATCCGCGAAACGCGCGACCTCATGGATGCGCAGGTGCTTCTCGGCTTTGAAGGCAAGGCCTATCACGCCCGCGATTTCTACTGCTCGCAGATTCTGGCAAACATTCTGGGCGGCGGCATGTCTTCGCGGCTGTTCCAGGAAGTGCGTGAATATCGCGGCCTGTGCTATTCGGTCTATGCCTTCCACTGGGGTTTTTCCGATACCGGCATTTTCGGCATTCATGCCGCAACCGGCAGCAACGATCTGCCGGAACTGGTTCCGGTCATTCTGGAAGAGTTGCGCAAGTCGTCTCAGGCCATTCATCAGGAAGAAATCGACCGCGCTCGCGCACAGATTCGCGCACAATTGCTGATGGGCCAGGAAAGCCCTGCCGCACGCGCTGGACAGGTTGCGCGGCAGATGATGCTCTATGGTCGCCCTATCCCCAATGATGAAATGATGCAGCGCCTCGGCGATATCACCACGACACGTTTGACCGATCTTGCGGGACGACTGTTTTTCGATACAGTTCCGACGTTGTCCGCCATTGGCCCGCTGGAAAACCTGCTGCCGCTTTCGGATATCACGGCAGAGCTCTCCGCGACGCCGTCCGTCAAAATGGCAAACGGCTAACGCCCGAAGGGCTAAGGAACCGTGGCGATTGGATGAGGTCTGACCTTATATGCTGCGTTTTCTTTCCCGCAACAGCGACGCGCCGGAACTTCGCAATGCCGACTACCTGCTGAGACTGCCGCGTAATTCCGATTACCGGCAGTGGTACAAACTGCGCTCGGAAAGCCGCCAGTTTCTCCAGCCATGGGAGCCGACCTGGCGAAGCGACGAGCTGACCGAAAGCTCGTACCGCGTGCGGGTAACGCGCAATGCACAGGAATTTTCGTCCGGATTGGCCGTTTCACTGCTGCTTTTCAACAGCCAACAGACGCTGCTGGGCGGCATAACGATCGGTTATATCCGTCGCGGTGCGGCCCAAAGCTGTATGGTTGGGTACTGGATGGGTGAGGCCTATGCGGCCCAAGGCCATATGTCTGCCGCATTAAAGCTGGTAATACCCTACATCTTCAACGGACTTCAGTTGCACCGTATTGAGGCAGCCTGTATTCCAGAGAACTTCAAAAGCATACGGCTGCTTGAAAATGCCGGATTCCAGCGAGAAGGTCTCTTGCGGGAATATCTGAAAATAAACGGCGAATGGCGGGACCACCTCATGTTCTCCCTCATCACCGACAAGCAAAATCCCGGCGGGACGCAGTAGATTGATGAGATATATGAGCCTTGCGTCGCACTTCGTCAGACGTCTTGTGACCGCAGCGCGCTTTACGCCCCTGCTGACCCTTGTCTGCATCTTGTTCGCCGCTCAAGCCCATGCTTTCGAGCCGGTGAAGATTTCCAGAGACGACACGGCGCTGGATCTGACAGCGACAACCGATATTCACGCCAATCAGGGTGAAGCCTTTCAGGTGTCCACCGCACCCGGCCCCGATGGTATTCGCCGCCGCATCGAGGTGCGCGCCTCCTCTCCCACCCACCAGGGTGACTGGGCGGTGTTTGCGCTTGCCAATGTGTCTGAAGAGCAGCTTGAGCGCGTTATCGTCGCGCCGCATTTTCGTCTGGTGAATTCCAAGCTGTTCTGGCCGGATCTTGGTTCGCAGCGCATCATCGCCATTACGCCCAGTGAAGGCTTTGCGCTGGACCGGCAGCCAAGCCCCGACGCCGACGTGTTTCGCATCACGCTGAACCCCGGCGCAGTCATCACCTTCGTGGCTGAACTCTCGACACCGCAATTGCCACAGATCTATCTGTGGGAGCCGGAAGCCTACAAGGACACGATCAACGCCTTCACGCTTTATCGTGGCATCGTGCTGGGGATTGCCGGTCTTCTTGCGGTTCTCCTCACCATCCTTTTCGTGGTCAAGGGAACCTCGGTTCTGCCCGCCTCCGCAGCACTTTCCTGGGCGGTTCTGGCCTATATCTGCGTGGATTTCGGCTTCCTAGAAAAGCTGATTTCGGTGACCTCCAGCGACGAGCGAATATGGCGTGCTGGTGCGGAAGTGGCGCTGGCCTCCAGTTTCGTGGTCTTCCTGTTCACCTATCTCAACCTGAACCGATGGCATGCCCATCTGGGCTATGCGACCTTCGCGTGGATCATCGGACTGGGCGCGCTGTTTGGAGTCGCGATCTATGATCCTTCGATCGCGTCAGGCATTGCGCGCCTGTCCTTTGCGCTGACGGCGACGGCGGGATTGGTGCTGATTATCTATCTCGGCTTCAATCGCTACGACCGCGCCATTCTGCTGGTGCCATCATGGGCGCTTATTCTTGTGTGGCTGTTTGGCAGCTGGCTGACGGTGACCGGGCAGTTGGATAATGACATTGTGCAGCCAGCCCTTGGCGGCGGTCTGGTTCTGATCGTGCTTTTGATCGGCTTTACCGTTATTCAGCATGCCTTTGCTGGCAGCGCCTATCAGCAGGGATTGTTTTCCGATCTGGAGCGTCAATCGCTGGCGCTGACGGGCAGCGGTGACACCGTGTGGGATTGGGACGTGACCCGCGACCGCATTGTCACCACGCCTGATGTTTCCATCAAGCTCGGGCTCGCCCACGGCACCATGCACGGGGCTGCCCGCAACTGGCTGCCGCGCCTGCACCCGGATGATCGCGACCGCTTCAAGGCAACGCTGGATGTTTTGCTGGACCACCGCAAGGGTCGCCTCAACCACGAATTCCGCATTCGCGCCGAGGACGGACATTTTCACTGGCTGCAAATTCGTGCGCGGCCTGTGCTGGGCTCGAATGGCGAAATCATTCGCTGCGTCGGCACCATTACCGATATTACCGAGCAGAAGAACTCCATCGAGCGCCTGTTGCAGGATGCGTTGAGCGATAATCTGACTGGCCTTCCGAACCGTCAAGTCTTCCTCGACCGGCTGCAATCCGTGCTCAACCTTGCACCCGAAGGCGAGACGGTTCGCCCGACGGTGATGGCTATCGATATCGACCGCTACAAGCTGGTCAACGACACGCTGGGCATCGCTGCTGGCGACAACATTCTGATTGCGCTGACGCGTCGTTTGCGCCGTTTGCTGAAGCCACAGGATACGCTCGCCCGCCTTTCCGGCGACGAGTTTGGTCTGATCCTTGTGTCAGAGCGCGATCCACAGCGCGTGGCCGATTTTGCCGAGGCCGTGAACAAGGCCATCATGGTGCCGATCAACTTCGCCAATCGCGAAATCATCCTGACGGCCTCTATCGGGCTTGTCTCGTGGATCGACCAGCAGGAAAGTGCTGCGGGTCTGCTCAGCGATGCCGAGCTTGCCATGTACCGGGCCAAGCGCGCCGGTGGAAATCGCGTCGAACCTTTCCGGCCTGCGTTCCGCACCTCCGGCACCGACCGGCTGCAAATGGAGAGCGATCTTCGCCGCGCCATCGAGCGCAAGGAGTTGTCGCTGGCCTATCAGCCGATCATCAAGCTCGACAACGGCGATCTGGCAGGTTTCGAAGCCTTGATGCGCTGGGAACACCCCAAGCGCGGTTCCATTCCACCGAGCGAATTCATACCGATTGCCGAGGCTTCGGGCCTGATCGAGCCTCTGGGAATGTTTGCGTTGGAACGTGCCGCGACTGATCTGATGGACTGGCAGCACGCAATCGACAAGTTGCCGATCTTCATTTCGGTCAACATTTCCAGCGCTCAGCTCCTGAACAACGAGCTTTACAATGACGTGCGCAGCATGTTGCAGCGAACCCGTTGCAATCCGAAACAGCTCAAGCTTGAACTGACCGAATCCATCGTTATGGAAAACCCAGAACAGGCGCGGCTCGTGCTAGCAAAGCTGAAGGAGACGGGCCTCAGCCTTGCTCTTGACGACTTTGGCACGGGCTATTCATCGCTGGCCTATCTCACACGCTTCCCGTTTGACACGATCAAGCTCGACAAGGCGCTGGTAGCCAATACCAGTGACAAGCGCAACGTCCTGCTGCGCTCTATCATCGCCATGGCCCGTGCGCTTGAGATGCAGGTTGTTGCCGAGGGCATCGAGACGCCTGAGGATGCGGCCGAACTCGCCCGCATGAATTGTCACTACGGGCAGAGCTTCCTGTTCGGCACGCCGGATACGCCCGACGCAGCGCTGAAGCTGCTTCGGGAGCGTTTTCAGGTGGTCAAGAGAGCCTGATCCTGCTGCTGCATCGGCTGAAACCCGTCATCAGCCAGTTCTGGCTGACCGACCGGTATTCTCTCGTGCAACAGCTGGTGCATGAATTCGAGCTTGGTTTCAACAGCCTGCGTCAGCACGAACGGGTAGAGGTCTGGTAGACCCATGCTGCGCTGCATCGAATTTAGCGCAAGCGTGAGCGGTATCCAGGCCGTAACAAGCTGCTTGGCACTTCTTGCACTGTATGGGTCGAAAGCAACCTCGGTTTCCAGCGCTTCATGTCCCTCCGGCTCGATGGCGATACCGTAGGCGTGAGCCGTTTCAAGCGTATCGACGATGTGCAGATAGTGTGCGAAGCACTCCGCAAAATCTTCCCATGGATGGACCGCGGCATAGGCGCTGATAAAATTCTGCTGCCAGCCGGGTGGTGGCCCCTGCTCGTAATTGCACTTTAGCGCTTCGCCATAGTCTGCACGCTCATCCCCAAACACCTCGCGGCAGGCTTCCAGCCGGTGAGCGTCGCGCACGAGCATGTTCCAAATGAAGTGGCCGACCTCATGGCGGAAATGTCCGAGCATCGTTCTGTAAGGCTCGTTCATCTTGCTGCGAACCTGCTCGCGCGTCGCATCGTCCGATTCTGCTGCGCGAATGGCAATCAGCCCTTCGTCATGGCCGGTCATGGCGGGGATAATGGAACCATCAGGCGCAACTTCATCCACCAGAAAGTCAAAGACGAGGCCGTTGGGATGTACATCGCGGTTCGGGTGAGGCAGCTTCAGCCGCAGCAGCGAATAGAATAGATGGCGCTGCGCCTGGCTCAGCCTGCGCCACTGTTCGATACCCTCTTCGGTCGCGGCATCCGGCACCAGGCGGTTATGGCTACAAGCCGGGCAGAAGTTGCTGTTACTATCAGATGGTACCGACCAATTGCAGATATCGTTGACTTCATTGGCGCAAAAACGGATCTGCTTCTCCGGATTGGCAACGAGCGACCAGTTCGGCTCACCGGCGGGCTCGATGGCTTCCATGGACAGGGTCTGCGGGACGAACACCAGCCGATGGCCGCATTTGACGCATGAGCGGTTGTCGAAATGAACGGGCTCTCCGCACGCAGCGCAGGAAAATAGGCGCATAGGTCGCTCCTGGAAACGACGGCTTCGAGCGCAAACGCCGAGCCGCTTTAAGTGATGAGACGCTGACGATGAAAAAGCGCACGTGCTCTGAAAACACATGCGCTCATTGATAGAGTGTTCAACACTAGGGTTGAAATGCTGGCAAATTAAGCCCGGTCAATCGCGCCTTTGACGGCGTCCTTGGCTTTTCCAATAGTTGACTGGATCTTGCCCTTTGTTTCCTGCGCAGCACCTTCGGCGCGCAATTGGTCGTTGCCGGTGGCCTTGCCCAGGCCCTGCTTGACCTTGCCTGCAACTTCGTTGGCCGTGCCAGAGATTTTATCGGATGTGCTACCCATAATGTTTCTCCCTAAACTCTAAGCCAGGCATTCAGCTGGCTGCGGAGGTAAAAACGTTGGGATGACAATTTTGTTCCCGCACTCAGGCGTGACCGGCTTCAGCGGATAACATACGCGGATCAACGCCCATCAGGCCCAGCGCCCGCTCATATTTGTTGTTGAGGGAGCGGTCAAAGATCAAGTCCTCGGATGCCGGGCAATTCAGCCAGCCATTGCTGGAAATTTCGTTCTCCAACTGGCCAGGCCCCCACCCTGCATATCCCAAAAGCAATGTCGCCTTCTTCGGACCTTCGCCGCTGCTGATGGCTCGGACGATATCCAGCGTTGAGGTCAAGGAAATATCCTCGCTGACGGGAATGCTGGAATCACCGCTATAGTCATCCGAATGCAGAACGAAGCCTCTGCCAGCTTCAACAGGTCCGCCGCACAAGACGGGGAACTGCCGGGTTTGGTCGGGCAGCATGATGGCATCAGTCTGGCTCAGCATGTTGAGATGCAGCAGCACATCGGTGAAGGTGATCTGTTGTGGGCGGTTGATGATGAAGCCCATGGCGCCTGCGCTGGAGTGCGCGCAGATATAAACCACCGACCGCTCGAAAACACCGCCTTCCAGCCCCGGCATTGCGATGAGAAAATGGCCTTCCAGAAAGCCGGTTTCATCCTTGTTCATCAGGGTGGCAAACATCGCGGTAGCCTCCTGTGCGAGATGCGCTGGCATGCCCACAAAGATGCTGCATAGACGCGGATCAATCAACCGAAAATGATAACCTGCGTAAAATCGTAACTTTCCACTTCGGGGATGTTGGGTTAGACCGGACGCATGAACGCTAAGCTCTCCCTCTTCGCCCGCGCATCCCTGCCGCTATTTGCTCTCACGCTTGCACTGGCATCACAGCCAGCCACCGCAAAAGCCGATATGACGGAGTGGCAGCAAAGCGAAGGTGGGCGCATGCGGGTCGTCAGCCTGCCCGCCGATGCCGATGGCCGCATTCAGGCGGCATTGCAGATCGAGCTCAAGCCGGGCTGGATCACCTACTGGCGCGAACCGGGGGAATCGGGCATCCCGCCCAAGATAACGCTCGATGATACGAGCAAGGCGCGCCTCACATCACTGTCCTTTCCAGTGCCAAAGCTCATCAAGAACGAAGAGATCGAGGATATCGGCTATGATGCGCCTGTTTCCCTGCCTTTCGAGCTCCAATCTCAACCGGGCATCGACAGCGGAAATGTGCGCCTCACGGCATTTATCGGCGTCTGTCTGAATATCTGCATTCCCTTCGAGGCGAGTTTCGACATCGACATGGGCAAGGGCGAGACCGCAACCGAGGAAGAAACCGAGGCTGTTGCACAGGCCAAGACAAGCTTGCCAATGCCAGCGACAGACGACTTCAAAGTCCAGAGTTTCCACATCACGCCGGACAAGACCCTGCTGGGCGTGGAGTTGCGACTGCCGGAAGGCGCACCGAAAGAGACGGAAATTTTCGTGGCCGGTCCATCTGGCTACGCCTATTTCGAGCCGCAGAACATGGTGCGCGACAAGCGTAAGCTGGCCTTTTACATGAACATCAAGGGGCTGCCAAAGTCCTATAATCCGAAGGGCCAGCAGTGGACGATCCTGGTCAAATCCGGTGATCAGGTCATGGAAGCGCCACTGGATTTTCCTCCGTGAGGACAACCCAAAAATCGATGGAGACTTTGTAAATTCATCGACTATAGTCGCGCCGGATCATTGCCACAGGAGCGATATTATGACCATCAAAATCGGCGACAAACTCCCCTCTGCGACATTCAAGGAAAAGGCGGCCGACGGCCCGGTTGAAACCACCACAGACGCGCTTTTCAGTGGCAAGAAGGTTGTCGTTTTTGCCGTTCCCGGCGCGTTCACACCCACTTGCTCGCTCAACCACCTGCCCGGCTATCTCGAAAACCGTGATGCCATCCTCGCCCGTGGCGTGGATGATATTGCCGTTGTGTCCGTCAATGACTGGCATGTCATGGGTGCATGGGCACAATCGTCTGGCGGACAGGGCAAAATCCACTTCCTGGCTGATTGGGACGCATCTTTCACCAAGGCACTCGGTCTTGATATCGACTTGTCCGCAGGCGCGCTCGGCGTACGCTCCAAGCGCTACTCCATGCTCGTTGAAGACGGCGTGGTGAAGTCTCTGAACGTCGAAGAAAATCCAGGCCAGGCCACGGTCTCCTCTGCAGCGACCATGATCGAACAGCTTTAATAGCCTATTGGATACCCATCCCCGGCCCCGCGCCGGGGATGTTCTCAACGACGTCCTTTCCCCGTCTCGCATATTTGCGATCAGGCGCGTGCCTTGCCGCCGCCGAGCAGCCCATGTTGCCTGCCCCCCCCGATCTGGAACGTCGCACCACGCTAAAAGTCAGGACATTTTTCCGCCGCATTTGTTATATCATTACAGTTACTATATAACATTATCGTGAGCATAAAATGCTGCATCACTTCGCCTTCCGCCGCCTGCTAAGACAATCCATCGCTACCCGCCTTGTCCTCGTTTGCACCCTGATTGCTCCTCTTTGGCTTGCCATCCGCTGGGCAGCATCGCTGTCATGAGCGGGGCTGCGGTACTCACACTCGATAATCTAACCGTAGCTTATGATCGCCATCCGGCGGTGCACCACGTTTCCGGCCAGTTTCTGGACGGCAGCCTCACAGCCATTGCCGGCCCGAATGGCGCGGGCAAATCGACGCTGCTGAAAGCCATGATCGGCGATCTGAAGGCCGCTGAAGGCCGCATTGCGCACAGCTTGACCCGTGCAGATTTTGGCTACCTTCCACAGGCAGCAGAGATCAACAGGCGTTTTCCAATCTCCGTTCTCGAGACCGTTACGCTTGGCGCGTGGAAAACAGCAGGCGCCTTCGGCAACATCGGCAGAGCAGTAGAACAACAGGCGCAGGAGGCGCTGGCGACAGTTGGACTTTCCGGCTTTGAGGCACGGTCTATCGGCGCTTTGTCTGCCGGTCAGTTTCAGCGTGTGCTGTTTGCGCGGCTGCTGATGCAGGATGCACGGGTTATTCTCCTGGACGAGCCCTTTACCGCCATCGATGCACGCACGACCCGCGACCTTCTTGACCTCGCTGTGCGCTGGCATGGCGAGGGCAGAACGGTGATTGCCGTCTTGCATGATTTCGAGCAGGTGCGCGCACATTTTCCCCACACATTGCTCATTGCCCGCGAATTGATTGGCTGGGGACCGACAGAGGAGGTCATGTCGCCCAGCAACCTTCTGCGTGCCCGCACCATGGCCGAACGATGGGATGACAACAGCGATATTTGCGAGGCTGCACAATGATCGCTTACGACATCTTTCTTGCTCCGTTTCAGGATTACGGCTTCATGCGCCGTGCGCTGGTTGCGTGCTTTTGCTTGGCGGCGGGTGCCAGCCCGATTGGCGTTTTTCTGATGCTGCGCCGCATGAGCCTGATGGGTGACGCGCTCAGCCACGCCATTCTGCCGGGTGCCGCCATCGGCTACCTCATCGCCGGCTCCCTGTCGCTGACCGCGATGGGCGTCGGCGGGCTGGTTGCAGGCCTTTCCGTCGCGCTTTTATCGGGCATCGTCAGCCGCATCACGCCGTTGCAGGAGGATGCGAGTTTCGCGAGCTTCTATCTGGCCTCGCTAGCGCTCGGCGTGCTGATCGTTTCGTTGCATGGCTCCAATGTTGATCTTCTGCATGTTCTGTTCGGCACGATCCTTGCGATCGATGCGCCCACGCTCTACCAGATCGGCGCCATCACCTCGCTCACACTGGTTGTTCTCGCGATCATCTACCGCCCATTGGTGACCGAATGCTTTGACCCCGGCTTTCTGAGAGCCGTTGGCGGGCGGGGTCCCCTTTACCACGTCGTGTTTCTGGTGCTCGTCGTCATCAATCTGGTGGCGAGCTTTCAGGCTCTCGGCACGCTGATGGCGGTTGGGTTGATGATGCTGCCAGCAGCCACCGCGCAACTATGGACCCGCAACCTGCCATCCATGCTGGTTCTTGCGGCGTTGAGCGCTGCCATTTCCGGCTATCTCGGTCTCGTCGTTTCCTACCATTTCGAGCTGGCCTCCGGCCCCACCATCATCATGGCTGCGACCTGCCTTTACGGCCTCTCCATATTGACCGCACCGGCCGGGCTTGCCGGGCGCTATTTCACCCGCCCTCATCTGAAGGGCTAACTCCAGGAGACTACCCCATGTTGTCCCGCAAACTTCTCATGACTGCCACCGCGCTTCCCGCTTTCCTAGCGTTCTGCGCTCCTGTTTCTGCCGCCGAGTTGAAGGCCGTCGCGTCATTTACGGTGCTGGCAGATATCGTCAAACAGGTGGGCGGCACGCATGTGACCGTGACCAGCCTCGTCAAGCCGGATGGCGACCCGCATGAATTCGAGCCATCGCCATCAGATGCCAAGCACCTGAAAACGGCGGATGTCGTTTTCGTCAGCGGTCTTGGCCTTGAAGGATGGATGGACCGGCTGATCTCCGCCTCCGGCTACAAGAGCACTCCCGTCACGGTTTCGCAGGGCATTACGACCCGCAGCATGGAGGACGACGGCAAGACCGTAACCGATCCGCACGTGTGGAACAGCCCTGTGAACGTGAAGGTCTGGGTGAAGAATATCGAAACGGCATTGGCAGCGGCAGATCCTGCGGATGCTGCGACCTTCAAGGCCAATGCCGATACCTATCTGAAAACGCTGGATGATCTCGATACATTCGCCCATTCGAAATTCGACGCCATTCCGGCAGAGCGCCGCAAGGTGCTAACCAGCCATGATGCCTTCGGTTACTTCGGGCGCGACTACAAGGTCACGTTCCTGTCGCCACTAGGCGTTTCCACCGAAACCGAGGCGTCTGCTGGCAGCGTTGCCAAGCTGATCGAGCAGATCAAATCAGAGAACGTCAAAACCTATTTCTTTGAAAACTCGAACGATCCGCGCCTTGTGAAGCAGGTGGCCAAGGCCACGGGTGCCAAGCCCGGCGGCGAGCTTTATGTAGAGGCCTTGTCCAAAGCCAATGGCCCTGCCCCAACCTATGAGAAGATGTTCCGCTACAATGTCGAGCAGTTGGCGGCAGCCATCAACAAATCTAGCTGATCATGCCCACGAACGGAGGCGCAGATCCGATCGGTCTGCGCCTTTCGCTATGTGTCAGGTTGCCATGTCGAAAACGAGCAGGCCAGCTGCGCCGCCATCTACAAGGCCCATCAATCGTTGGCCGACATCGATATGCTGGGGATGGGCCAGATATTCGTCGCGCGCCTCGATGCTATCAAGCGTGACAATGAAGCCATCCATGAAGCCGCCATTGAGGCCCTCGGACGATACATTCTGGCCGCATTTCACATCCGTGATGCCGGGAATAACATCCTTCAGCGCTTTTATGGCCTCATAGATGCCCTGCTTTTCAGCCGTTGCGGTCGCCGACTTGAAGCGTATGAATACGCAGTGCATGATCATGGAATGTCCCTCGCCTGTTTTGTATTTTCGCAGGAAGATAGGTGAGCACGCGCAATGCGCAAGTGCGAATGCGTGTGGGTGCGAAACGCAGTAGGGTACAAGCGCGCGTTCGCTTCACGGCTAGCGGCGTTTGAAGGGCTCCATGCCTCGTCTGGCAAGCTCGTCGGCGCGTTCATTTTCAGGGTGCCCGGCATGACCTTTGACCCAGTGAAGCGTGACCTTGTGGCGTTCGCGCGCAAGCTCCAGCGCCTGCCAAAGCTCCACATTCTTGACCGGCTTGTTATCCGCGGTTTTCCAGCCCTTTTTCTTCCAACCGAAAATCCACTTGGTAATGCCATCCTTCACATAGGCGCTGTCCGTATAGAGATCGACCTCGCAGGGTGACTTCAACGCGTTCAGCGAGGAGATGGCGGCCATCAGTTCCATGCGGTTGTTGGTGGTTTCCGCTTCGCCGCCACAGAGCTCCTTCTCCGTTTCGCCGTAACGCAGAACCGCCCCCCAGCCGCCGGGGCCGGGATTGCCGGAACAGGCACCATCCGTGTAGATCTCAACGTGCTTCATTGCGTGACCAGACCATATTCGCCGACATTGGAAATGGTGCGATGGAAGCGCAGCTTCTGCAGATATTCCAGCGGGTCCTTCTTGACCACAAGCGCGCCTTCCGGCGTCGTCAGCCAGTCATAGAGGCGCGTCAGGAAAAACCGCAGCGCTGAACCCCGCGCCAGCAATGGCAGTGCGGTAAGTTCCGCCTCGCTCATGGGTCGCACGGATTGGTAGCCTTCCAGCAGCGCCTTGCCCTTGGTCACGTTATAGGCACCATCCTTCTCAAAGCACCAGGCATTGAGGCAGATCGAGACGTCATAGGCCAGAATATCATTGCAGGCGAAGTAGAAATCGATCAGCCCCGAGAGATCGTCGCCCAGGAAAAAGACATTGTCCTGAAACAGATCGGCATGGATGACGCCCTCAGGCAGATCCTGCGGCCAATGGGTGGCCAGAAAATCGAGATCCGTGCGGATTTCCTGCTGCAGGCCGGGCTCGACCTCGTCAGCACGGGCCTCAGACTTCTCCCACAGAACTTTCCACCCTTCAACAGACAGGGCATTGGGGCGCTTGAGCTCAAAGCCCTCGCCCGCCAGATGCATGGCAGCCAGTGCCTTGCCAACTTCGCGGCAATGGCGGGCTTCAGGCTTGCGAAGCCACATGCCTTCCAGAAACGAGATGAGCGCGGCGGGACGACCGGAGAGTTCACCCAGCAATTCCCCATCATGGCGCGGCAATGGCAGGGGGCAGGACAGCCCCTTTTCAAAGAGATGCTGCTTCAGGCCGAGGAAAAACGGTAGGTCCGCCTTCTCGACACGCTTCTCATACAGCGTCAGGATCAGCGGGTGGTGCGTGGTGTGCAACAGGAAATTGGTGTTTTCGACACCTTCGGCAATGCCCTTATAGGACGTCAGCTCGCCGACATCATATTCCGTCAGGAACTGCTTCAGATCGTCTTCGCTGATATCCGTATAGACTGCCAATTTGTGATCTCTTATGCATAAAAATGGATTGTTGGCTTATCAAGGCTGCGATGCTGGCTTTGGTGGCAAAGCATCGCTGGCGGTGCCATTGACGAACGCCATATCCTGCGTCGTCAGCTCGATTTCGCGCAATTCCTTATTGACCAGAAAATGCTCTGTTTCCTCAACGGTTACGGCCAGATCAAGCGTGGTATCGTAGCGTGCCTTGAAGGCCTGGATAATCTCATCCACGATCACCTCAGGCGCAGAAGCGCCCGCAGATAGCCCAACTGTTTCGACAGGCCCGATCTCGTCCCAATCGATTTCAGCAGCACGCTGAACCAGAACTGAGCGTTTGGCGCCAGCGCGAAGGGCCACTTCAACCAGACGCTTGGAATTGGACGAGTTGGGCGCGCCAACGACGATGAAAAGATCGCAACCGGGTGCTGCCTGTTTCACCGCATCCTGCCGGTTGGTGGTGGCGTAGCAGATACTGTCTGCTGCCGGGGCCTGCATGGCCGGGAAGCGTTCCTGAAGCTTGGCGATGACGCCAGCCGTATCGTCAACCGAGAGCGTTGTCTGTGTGACGAAGCCCAGGTTTTGCGTGTCTTCAGGCTCGTAGCGTGCGGCATCCTCGATGGTTTCGACCAGAGACACAGTGCCCTCAGGCAGTTGGCCCATGGTACCGATCACCTCCGGATGACCGGCATGGCCGATCAGGATGACGTGACGGCCAAGCCGCTGGTGGCGCATGGCCTGTTTGTGGACCTTGGACACCAAGGGACATGTCGCATCCAGATAAAAAAGGTTTCTGGCCTGCGCATCCGCCGGCACGGATTTCGGCACGCCATGGGCGGAAAACACCACTGGCTGCTGGCGATGTTCGGCAGGAATCTCGTGCAGTTCCTCAACGAAAATCGCGCCCTTGGCCTCAAGGCCTTCCACGACATAGCGGTTATGGACGATCTCATGGCGGACATAAACCGGCGCGCCATAGGCCTTCAATGCCAGTACAACGATCTGAATGGCGCGATCAACGCCCGCGCAAAAGCCGCGTGGGCCGCAGAGCCTGATCGTCAGAGGCGGTTTGGAAACGGCGATATTCATTCCTTCTCCTTAAGCCTCCCGCTTGTTCATCAACCCGATTTTCTCAAGCCCCGGACATAGGCAAAACCAACAACAATGACAAGGGCGAGCGCCAATCCGTACCATGTAATCACATATTGAAGGTGATTATTTGGCAGATCGATCAGCGTCACGCCGCCCTTTGGCCAGCCACCGGGATTGGGCGCGGCATTGGCATCCACAAAGAATGGCAGGACTTGCGCCGACTCTAGGCCCGCACGGCTCGTCATCGCCGTCAGGTCTTTCCAGTAGTAGATATTCTTGGCCAGATCATTATCCGGCAGCAAGCTGGAGGGCTTTGAGCCCAGCCGCGCTCGCGCAAGTCCTTCAATACTGACGTTGCCGGCAACCTCGCCCTCCTTGCGCGTCGCAGGCTCCTTCATATCATAGGGCACAAAGCCGCGATTGACGAAGATGGTGCGATCATCGCCGAGCTTCAGCGGCGTATAGATGTAATAGCCCGTCTGGCCCTGGAAGGTTGCGAAGAAATGTTGTTCCCTGGTGTGATCGAACGTGCCGGACAGCTGCACTGTCCGGTATTCTATATCACCGCCGGATGTTGCTAGTTTTTCGATGTCGGCCAGCGGAACGGGTGGTGCCTGGGTGCGCTGCTGAATATCAGCAAGCAGCCCTTCCTTCCAATACATGCGCTTGACCTGCCATGTGCCCAGCGCCAGCAAAAGGACGAGTGCCAGAAGGACCAGCGGCGCTGCGAACCACAGACGACGGTGACTGGCTTTGAGAAGGTTTTTGTCAGTCACTGTCAATCTGGCCTTCACTGGCTTTATAGCGATATTGCAAGGCGATCATCACGCCTTTCATCTTCTTCAAAAGAACAAGGGACAGAATGATGGCCGTGGGTATCCAGATCAAGGCATGGAGCCACACCGGCGGCGTAAAGCTGGCATCGAACCAGAGCGCCAGCCCGATGATCAGGAAACCGACAATCAGCATGACAAGGACCGCAGGTCCCTCACCCGCGTCGGCAAAACCGTAATCCAGGCCGCAGGCGCTGCATTTCGGTTTCAGCTTCAGAAAGCCAGCGAACAGCCCGCCCATTCCGCAACGCGGGCAGCAGCTTTGCAGGCCAGCCTTTACCGGGTCGACCGGTGGGTATTGCGGCTCGTCCTCGTGGCTCATCATATCCTCCTCGACATGATCGTCCGGCTCAAACAAAAACAAAGGGCGGCACACGCCGCCCTTTGATCAACCTCTTATGTCATCTCAATGCGCGAGAGGCGCACCCCAGCCACCCCAGACATAGATGGCGAAGAACAGGAACAGCCAGACCACGTCAACAAAGTGCCAGTACCAGGCAGCCGCCTCGAAGCCGAAATGCTGCTTGGGCGTGAAGCCGCCAGCGATGGCGCGAATGAGGCAGACCATCAGGAAGACCGTGCCGATGAAGACGTGGAAGCCATGGAAGCCTGTCGACATGAAGAACGTCGCGCCGTAGATCGAGTTCTTGAAGTCGAACGGTGCTTCCATGTACTCATAGACCTGCACGAAGGAGAAGAACGCTCCCAGTGCAACTGTCAGTGCAAGTCCGCTGATGAGGCCCTTGCGATCATTGTGCAGCAGCGCATGGTGTGCCCAGGTTACGCATGTGCCGGACAGAAGCAGAATGACGGTGTTGTAGAGCGGCAAATGCCATGGATCGAGAACCTCGATGCCCTTGGGTGGCCACTGCCCACCGGTGTACTCGACACGCGCAGCCTGAATGGCCTCATGCGGGTAGAGGCTCGCGTCGAAATAGGCCCAGAACCAAGCCACGAAGAACATGACTTCGGACGCGATAAACATGATCATACCATAGCGCAGGTGCAGCGAGACGACGCGGGTATGGTGGCCTTCATTGCCTTCCTTCACCGTGTCAGCCCACCATGCGTACATGGTGTAAAGCACGATTGCGAGGCCGATATAGAACAGCCAGGGGTTGGCCCACTCCATGCCGAACATCTTCATGGAGCCGCCAGAAAGATAGCGCATGTAACAGACGCCACCAAAGGTCAGCACAAATGCGCCGATCGAGGCCAGAAGCGGCCATGGGCTGGGGTCTATGATATGGTAGTCGTGGTTCTTCTGATGTGTCTCTGCCATGTGATCGATCCCCGCAGGCTCTTCCCTAGTCTCACTCGATTAAGCAGCCGTCTCAACGAAGGCTACCCATGCAGCACGACCGAAAACGGCCGTGCCTCCCTCTCTCAAAGTTTCGCCTCATCACGTTCAGCCTTTACCGGCAATGACGCAACTGGTTTTTCGTCTTGGACGGATAGAATGTGTAGGACAACGTCAAAGTATGGACGTTTCTCGTTTCCCGAGCGCTGACGATCTCAGGGTCTATGAAGAATACCACTGGCATCTCCAACGTTTCACCGGGCTGAAGTGTTGTCTCGGTGAAACAGAAGCACTGCACCTTGTTGAAATAGGCTCCAGCTTCCATCGGCGTGACGTTGAACACCGCTGACCCGGTGGTTGCGACCGCCGAACGGTTCGTTGCCCGGAACATGACCTGCACAGTCTCGCCGATCTTTGGCTCAACCATTTTGTCGACAGGGCGAAAATCCCAGTTCAAGCCGTTCGACGTGTTGGAGTCGAACGTCACCTTCATCTTCTTGTCGAGGATGACATCCGAATATTGTTCAACGCGCTGGGTGGTGCCATTATAGCCGGTGACCTGACAGAAAAGGCGGTAAAGCGGCACCGATGCATAGGCCATGCCGACCATGCAGCAGACAAAAATCAGGCACAGAACGAGGATCGAGCCATTGCTCGTCTTCGCTGTGCGTGTGTCACTCACTGCCATGTCGCCTCCCCTCCTGCCGCTCGGCGGTCAAAAATCGCCGATTTTTATGATGGTGATGATGTAGAAGAGAACCACTAGACCGGCCAGAACAATTCCGAGTGCGATGTTGCGTCCGCGTCTCGACCTTTTCTGCGCCTCATTCAGCTTGATCGTTTCCATCAGGCGGCTCCTCCCACCAACGTCAGAAACGATGGCGCAAGATGATCGGCCAGAAGGCCGGAGAAAATCGCAAAGAGATAGAATACCGAATAGGCAAACATCTTCTTGGCCTGAACCATGCGCTCATCGCCGTCGGGCATGCGCCGGACCGAGAGGGAACACCAGATGAAGACCGCGCTGAGGACAGCCGCGAATATGCCGTAACCCGTGCCTGCAAGCCCGGTGAAATAGGGCGCAACTGCAGCAACTGCTGTCAGGAGCGAATAGGCGATCATCTGGTTTTTGGTCGAACGTTCACCCGCCACATTCGGCATCATGGGGATACCAACGGAGCCATAATCCCGCATCTTGAAAAGAGCCAGTGCCCAGAAATGCGCAGGCGTCCACAGGAAGATGATCATGAACAGGATCGTGCTGTCGAGCGACACGCCACCGGTGACGCAGGCCCAGCCAATCATTGGGGGAAATGCTCCCGACGCACCGCCGATGACAATGTTCTGCGGTGTCGAGCGCTTCAGCCACATCGTATAGACGACAGCGTAGAAGAAGATCGTGAATGCCAGAAGTCCAGCAGCAAACCAGTTGACGGCAAGGCCGAGTATAGCAACGGAAAAGACCGACAGGATCATGCCGAAAGCAAGCGCTTCACGCGGCTCAATACGGCCCGATGGAATAGGTCTCTTGGCGGTACGCGTCATCACGGCATCGATATCTGCGTCATACCACATGTTCAGCGCGCCGGACGCGCCAGCGCCCACGGCGATACAGAGAATGGCGATAACGGCCAGCACCGGATTGATGCTGCCTGGTGCGAGCACGAGACCAGCGAAACCGGTGAAGACAACCAGCGACATAACGCGGGGCTTCAGCAGTTCAAAGAAATCGCGCGCACCCGCTTCAGATAGCCTGAGGCCATCCATATCCAGCGTATCGCTGTTGTCGATAACGGTCATATTTCCTGCTTTCATAGGAAACGCCGCGCAGAATGGCGGCGCTCCTTGATGTCTTTCGTCCAAGTGTGAAACTGACATTTATCACGTTCAGCTAAACGACACCCTTGGACAAAATGCCTCAGCGGATACGGGGAAGCTGTTCCCACTGGTGATATGGCGGCGGCGAAGACAGCTGCCATTCAAGTGTCGTTGCACCTTCACCCCAAGGATTGTCACCCGCAACGCGCTTCTTGGCAAATGCTTCCCACACACCGGCGAGGAAGATCAATACCGCAACGGCCGAGATGTAAGAGCCATACGAAGACACAGCGTTCCAACCGGCATAGGCGTCAGGATAATCGATGTAACGACGCGGCATGCCAGCAAGACCGAGGAAGTGCTGCGGGAAGAAGATGAGGTTCACACCGACGAACATGACCCAGAAGTGCAGGTTGCCGATCTTCTCGCTGTACATGTAGCCCGTAATTTTCGGGAACCAATAGTACCAGCCCGCGAAGATAGCGAAGACAGCGCCCAGAGACAGAACGTAATGGAAGTGCGCGACAACGTAATAGGTGTCATGCAGCGAACGGTCGAGACCTGCATTGGCAAGCTGAACGCCGGTCACACCACCCACAGTGAAGAGGAAGATGAAGCCGATTGCCCAGATCATCGGCGTGGAGAAGGTCAGAGACCCGCCCCACATCGTGGCGATCCAGGAGAAGATCTTGATGCCTGTCGGAACCGCGATGACCATGGTTGCGAAGACGAAGTAGCGTTGTGCTTCCAGCGACAGGCCGACCGTATACATGTGGTGCGCCCACACGATGAAGCCGACAGCGCCGATGGCGACCATGGCGTAGGCCATGCCAAGATAACCGAAGATCGGCTTCTTGGAGAATGTCGATACGATGTGGCTGATGATGCCGAAACCGGGCAGGATCAGAATGTAAACTTCAGGGTGACCAAAGAACCAGAATAGGTGCTGGTAAAGGATTGGATCACCGCCGCCTTCTGGCGAGAAGAATGTCGTGCCGAAGTTACGGTCTGTCAGCAACATTGTGATGCCGCCTGCCAGAACTGGCAAGGACAAGAGCAGAAGGAAAGCCGTGACCAGAACGGACCAGGCAAACAACGGCATCTTGTGCAGGGTCATGCCCGGCGCACGCATGTTGAGGATGGTGGTGATGAAATTGATCGCGCCCAAAATGGACGATGCACCGGCAACGTGAAGTGCGAAGATCGCCAGATCCACCGCAGGCCCCGGCATACCGCTCGTCGAAAGTGGCGGATACATGGTCCAACCGCCACCCACACCATAGGCACCTGCAGGTCCCTCAACGAAGAGCGAAAGCAGAAGAAGGATGAACGCAGGAACGATCAGCCAGAAAGAGATGTTGTTCAGACGCGGGAACGCCATGTCAGGCGCACCGATCATGATCGGGACCATCCAGTTGGCAAAACCGCCGATCATGGCAGGCATGACCATGAAGAAGATCATGATGAGCGCATGCGCGGTGGTGAACACATTGTACATGTGCTTGCCGCCATCAATGGCAGCGTCGCCTTCGAAACCGTAGACCATGGTTGCGAGACCGTGGAAAATCTGAATGCCCGGCTCCTGCAATTCCATGCGCATGACAACGGAAAGTCCACCACCGAGAATACCGGCAATGATTGCGAAGATCAGGTAAAGCGTGCCGATATCCTTGTGGTTGGTCGATAGAAACCAGCGCTGAAAGAAAGTCGGCTTGTGCGCATGGTGCGCATGGTCGTCATGATGAACGTCATGGACGTGAGATTGGTGATTGTCGTGTGCGGATGGTCCAGCCATTGTGCTCACTCCCTACGTTACTTGGTTTCGTTTTCGGCAAGCTGAACGGTGCGCGATGCACCATCCACCGACGCCATGAGCGCCCGGTTCGCACCACCAAGATCTGAGGCGGCAGCAGCATACCAGGTTGCGTATTGCTCGTCGGAAACCACTCGTATGGCGATTGGCATGTAAGCGTGATCCTTGCCGCAAAGCTCGGAGCACTGGCCGTAATACAGGCCCTCTTTTTCAGGCTTGAACCACGTTTCGTTCAGGCGACCCGGTACGGCATCGATCTTGACGCCGAAAGCGGGCATTGCGAAGGCGTGAATAACGTCTGTTGGCGCAGCGGTGACGAGCAGGCGAACTGTTTTACCAACAGGAACAACCATTTCGTTATCGACAGCGAGTAGGCGTGGATAGCGGGCCGTATCAACCTTGCCAGCAGTCGCACGGTCTGCGTCCTTCAGCATGTAGCTATCGAAAGCCAGGGGCTCGGCACCTTCGGCAGCCGTGTACTCATAATTCCACTGCCATTGTGTCGCCGTCGCCTTCAGGGTGATATCCGGATTTTCCGGCTGGGTCAGCTGGGCGTTCAACAGGTTGAACGACGGGAACGCCAGGAACATGAGGATGAGAACAGGAGCCAGCGTCCAGACAATCTCAATCGCCGTATTATGGCTGGTCTTGGAAGGGACCGGATTTGCCGATGCGCGGAACTTGACCGCGACGATAATCAACAATGCAAGCACAAACAGCGTGACAGGAACAATGAACCAAAGCGTATATTGTTCGAACCAGCGAATTTCATGCATGATGGGCGTTGCCGCCTCCTGCAAACCCATCTGCCACTCTTTCGGCTGATCGGCGCTTGCGCCGCCAGCCGTGAGCAGACAGATACCGCCCACCAAGCTTGCGTAAATTCTGTTAGTCACGGTACCTCTCCCTCACGCGTTTGATCATGATCAATCTCAAACGCAGAATCCATGCATATAGAGTAGACTTCAAATCATAGTTTGCCTGTCGCCGCAATATCGCCTTGGTTTGCAACCGAACCATTTTTAGCTCTATCCTGCTTCATCTTACCAGCGAAGCGCCGCAGCCACCACTTGCGACGGCTGGTTTGCGATAAAGACTGCGATCAATGCGCCGCAAAGTCCTATTTTGGCCGTACTCGCTTGGAATTGAGGGTGGCGGCTCTTTTCTTTCCGCTGCGGGACGTCAAAATAGCCACACTGATTCGAATTCCTGAGGTATCCATGCGTCTGTCTCCGATTGCGCGCGGTTTTATTATCGCCGCCGGTCTTTCCCTTATCGTCCCGGCTGCGGGTTTTGCCCAGCAACAGCAGCCCGGCACGCCCAAATCGACGCATGGTGCGTGGTCCGTCATCTGTGACAAGCCCGCGGGCGCATCTGAAGAGCAATGCGCTCTGATGCAGAACGTGATCGCGGATGACCGTCCGGAGGTTGGCCTTTCTGTTGTCATTCTGAAAACGGCGGATCGCAAATCCCGCATTCTGCGCATTCTGGCCCCGCTCGGCGTTTTGCTGAAGGATGGAATGGAGCTCTATATCGACAACAACAATATTGGCCGTGCCTATTTCACCCGCTGCTTTTCCGAAGGGTGCTATGTGGAAGTCGATATTGACGACGAATTGCTGAAAGTGCTCCGCGCCGGCAAGAACGCGGTGTTTGCCTTGCGCGAATCCGTCGATCAGGATCGTGTGGGCATTCCCATCGAGTTGCGCGGCTTTGCCGAAGGCTACGACACGCTTCCTTGATCAATCTTGCGCGGGCGCGTCCTAGCGCTTAAATGCGCTGAGACATCGGGTATTGCATGTGAACGCTATCCGATGCTCAGGAACAGCCAGAACCGGAGCCCGCGATGACCCAAGATCTCTTGACCCTTTTCGATTGCGATGAAGGGCAGTTGCGCGCCAAGGTCGCTGATGCGCTTGCTGGCGCTGATGATGGCGAATTGTTCGTTGAACACGCGCAGGCGGAATCGCTGACCTTTGACAATGGTCGCCTCAAGGGCGGCAGCTTCAATACCGATCAGGGCTTTGGTCTGCGCGCCGTTGCGGGAGAAACGGTGGGTTATGCCCATGCGGGCGAGCTTTCGCTTGGCGCACTTGGGCGCGCATCCGACGCCGTAGGTGCTGTCACCAAAGGCTATTCCGGCTCGTATGCGGCGGCACCTCAGCGCACCAACAAGAAACTCTATGGCGATGAAAATCCGATCGGCTCTCCGAGCTTTGAGGAGAAGGTCAAGCTTCTGACTGACATCGATGCCTATCTGCGCGACAAGGACCCGAAGGTCCGCCAGGTGACCGCCAGCGTCGCGGCAAGCTGGCAGGTGGTCGATATCCTGCGCGCCGATGGGCACCGGGTTAGCGACATCAGGCCGATGACCCGCATCAATATATCTGTCGTCGCCGGTGAAGGCGACCGACAGGAAAGTGGTTCCTACGGCATAGGCGGTCGCGTCGGTTTCGGCGACTTCATCACCACGGAAAACTGGCAGCGTGGCGCCGATGAAGCGTTGAGACAGGCGCTCGTCAACCTGACCGCTATTGATGCGCCGGCTGGTACGATGGATGTGGTGCTGGGCGCTGGCTGGCCGGGTGTCATGCTGCACGAAGCTGTCGGCCACGGGCTGGAAGGTGATTTCAACCGCAAGAAAACCTCCGCCTTCGCCGGATTGTTGGGAGAAATGGTGGCTGCCCCCGGCGTGACCGTGGTCGATGACGGCACCATCGATAATCGTCGCGGCTCGATCACGATTGACGACGAAGGCACCCCTTCGGCCTATAATGTGCTGATCGAAAATGGCAGGCTTGTCGGCTACATGCAGGACCGGCAGAACGCACGGCTGATGGGGCAGAAGGCCACCGGAAACGGCCGACGCCAAGGCTATGCCCATGTGCCCATGCCGCGCATGACCAACACCTATATGCTCGGCGGCAACAAGACGCCGGAAGAAATCATCGCCTCGGTCAAGAAGGGTATCTATGCAGTTTCCTTCGGCGGCGGCCAGGTCGATATTACCTCAGGCAAGTTCGTTTTCGGCTGCACGGAAGCCTATCTCATCGAAAACGGCAAGATCGGCGCGCCCGTCAAGGGTGCCATGCTCATCGGCAACGGGCCGGACGCGATGAAACGCGTTTCGATGATCGGTAACGACATGAAACTGGACACAGGCGTCGGCAATTGCGGCAAAGCCGGTCAGTGGGTTCCAGTCGGTGTCGGCCAGCCGCATCTGCGGATGGACCAGATTACCGTGGGCGGTACCAAGGCTTAAATATGCGAGGACGGGCCCGGATTCAGATGCTGACGCCGGGCCGATACCTTTCGCACTGCAACAATTTCGCCGTTCTGACGTTATCATAGCTTATTGGAAAGACATCCAGCGCAATTCATTTTCAAAAGGTGATACCCAGCCCAATGACATTTACTGCAAATGCTCTCGTGCCCGAACTTGCCGTCAGTGACTGGCCAAAGTCTCGCTCGTTCTACTGCGATCTCATTGGTTTTCATGTGGTTTATGAGCGGCCCGAAGAAGGGTTCACCTATCTTGCATTGGGCGATGCGCAATTGATGATCGACCAGCTGGGCGCGGGAAGAACGTTTGAAGACGGCAAGGTGCCGATCAATTATCCCTTCGGGCGCGGCATGAACCTACAAATCGTTGTGCCATCGCTGGAAGCCATTCTCGACCGTCTTGAGCGCGCCGGTATCGAGCTTTACCTGCCGCTTGAAGAGAAGTGGTATCGCCGCGGCGAAACGGAACTCGGCAACCGGCAATTCATCGTGGCCGATCCTGACGGATATCTTGTCCGTCCTTTTGAGAGCCTGGGCGAGCGCCCGTTTCGATTTGGTTGAGCCGGTGGTGAAATTGTTGCGCAGGCCTAAGGCCGTTATCTTCGATATGGACGGCGTTCTCATCGAGAGCGAAAAACACTACCGGGATTCGTTTCTGGCCGCCTCGGATGAGGGTGGACATGGCATGGCGGTGGAGGTCTACCAAAAGGTCTGCGGCAGTCCATGGGATGTCATTACGGCAACCATCCGTGCCGACTATGGTGAAGACTTCCCGATGGAAGAATTCCGCGACGCGTGGCTTCGGCATCTGGCCGTGCACATCGCAGACGGGGTGGCGCTGAAGACTGGCGTTCTCGAAATTCTCGATCTGCTGGATGAGCTAGGCTTGCCCCGTGCCATTGCGACCTCCTCCGGTCACGAATCCGTCAACCGACACCTCGGGCCCTTCGATATCATGAAGCGGTTCGACCACATTCTGGCACGCGGCGATTATGCCGAGCCAAAACCGTCTCCCCTGCCCTATCTCACCGCAGCGACACGTTTGAATTTTGCGCCGGAAGATTGTCTGTCGCTGGAGGATTCCTACCACGGCGTCCAATCCGCCTGGAGTGCGGGCACACAAACCGTGATGGTGCCCGACGTCGCGCCTGCAACGGATGCGATGCGCGAGAAATGTGTTGCGATCTGCGACAGCCTTCTGGATGTCGCAGAGTTGCTGAGAGCCGCCGGACGCTAGCGTCAGGGATACATCCGCACCTTTGCCCAGTCGCCCTCTGCCGTTTCCCGGCGAAATTCGACGCGGTCATGCAGGCGGAACTTGCCGTCCTGCCAAAACTCGATGGTCAATGGCTGGATGCGGAAGCCGGACCAGTGCGGCGGGCGTGGAATATCACCGATGGCATATTTTGCGGTATAGGCAGCCACGGCCTTCTCCAGCGCGAAGCGGCTTTCCAGTGGGCGTGATTGTTTGGATGCCCATGCGCCAATGCGACTGCCGCGCGCGCGCGTTGCGTAATACTCGTCCGCTTCCTGCTCGCTGACGACTTCGACCAGCCCGCGCACGCGGACCTGGCGACGCAGGCTCTTCCAGTGGAAACACATGGCACCCTTGGGCTGGCCGAGCAGTTCGGTGCCCTTGCGGCTCTCGAAATTCGTGTAGAACACAAAACCGCGCTCATCGGCATGTTTCAAGAGAACCATGCGGACGCTGGGCATGCCGTCTTCGTCAACTGAGGCGAGCGCGACCGCGTTCGGATCATTGATTTCAGACTCCGTTGCGTCTTTTAGCCAATTAGCAAAAAGTGCAAAAGGTTCATTTTCCTCAGTAAAGTCACTGGATGTTAACCGACTTTCCGACATATTGAATTAAATGCTCCTGAGCTGATTTTCACACCAGAGATGGATTCTGGATTAATGATGGTGATCGTCATAGCAAAGTCGAACAGTCGAACAAAGCGCTTCCTGAGCTCTGTCGTCAATGTTTCCGCGACCTTGGGGATGCTGGGCATGTTGGCCGGTTGCGTCAGCCTCGATATTTTTGGCGGCGAGAAGGTCGATAAATCCTTGTCGACGGCTTCCGTTCCCAACCAGCAAAACACGCAAACTCTTTCCGATGACGCAACGATCCGCAATGCTGTTACCTCGGCAGACCTTGCCAAGATTTCAGATGCACCATTGCCCTGGGCCAATGCGGCAACCGGCAGTGCGGGCGTGGTAACGGCCATTCGCGAAGACAGAAACACCGGCTTCGTGTGCCGCGAGTTTGACACGACCCGCCACTCCTTCGAGGGTGTGGCCAGTTACAGCGGCCAGGCTTGTCTCTCGGAGACGGGCGAGTGGCTGATGACCCGCTTCAGCCAGAAATAAAGCATTTACCCTGTCTGCCATAAGGCCATGTGCATCAGCGCATGGCTTCGTAGCGTAAAGGTCTGGTTAGCAACTTCTTGCGACAGTCAAATCCAATTTCAAGCTGAACGATGCAACGCAAAGAATGCCTGCACGTTCAAGATGGGTGGTTTTCGTGTTGCAGGCTTTTCATGACGAAAGAATACGGCCTGAACCGACATATTTAATTGGTGGTTCGGATGCGTGATCCCTACTCTATCCTCGGTGTTCAGAGAGATGCTGGCTCAGACGAGATAAAGGCTGCCTGGCGTTCGCAGGCAAAAGCCGTGCATCCCGATCAAAACCAGACCGACCCGGACGCGACAGCGCGTTTTGCGGAAATCGGTCAGGCCTATGATCTGCTGAAAGATCCGAAAAAGCGTGGCCTTTACGATCAGGCCAGACGCGCCGCCGAGACCAAAAAACGCGACCAGACCATTATGCAACAGCGCGCTGCCGCCCGCGAAGCCGCCGAGCGTGCCAAGGCTGCCGAGAAGCTCATGGAAGAGCTTGATAAGGCGCAGGCGCGTGCTCAGACCGAGCGCAAGCCGGACAGTGCAAAACAGGATTCCGCAAAGCCGGAATCGGCCGAGGACATGCTCGAGCGTATTTTCGGCGAAAATGCCAAGGCCCATGCCGCCGCAGCCAAGCCTGAAGCCGACGATCCCAATATGACCAGCGAAGAAAATGCTGCTGCACGCAAGGAAAAGAGCGAAGCGCTCGCGGCACAGGTCGGCAGCTTCTTCAGCGGCCTGCTGCGTCGCATCCGGGGAACAGCCCCTGCTGCAGAAAAAGCTCCTGATATCACCGCAGAAGCAATCGTCACCGTGTCTGATCTCCTGGAACAGAAGTGGGTCACGATTGGCATGCCGGAGGACAGGGAGGTTCGCTTCCAGCTGGAGCCGGGGATGACCGACGGCCATGTCGTTCGGTTGAAGGGCCAGGGGCTGAAACTGCCGGACACCGTTCGTGGCGATCTGGTGGTCACGCTTCTTTCGTCCCGCAATGACACATTTTCCATCCGTAATTTCGATATTCACACGACTTTTTCCATCTCGCTTGCCGATGCGGTTCTGGGTTGCGAGGCGACCGTTCAATCGCCCCACGGCGAATTGAAAGCGACCGTTCCACCATGGTCCGGCTCCGACCGGGCGGTTCGCATCGAAGGCAAAGGCCTGAAGGATGCGTCCGGTGGTTACGGCGATTTTGTCGTTGAACTGCGCGTCGTGCTGCTGGATACGCCAGACGCGAAGGTCATGGACCTGATGCGGCATATGCGCGAAGGGCTCTATATCTAGCAGCCGCCCTACCCTTTCGTGTGGAACAGTTGCACTTGCGTTGAAGCATCCCGTTGAAAGAGGTGAACAACGCGCCCTTTGTTACGTTCGGTTACACGAGATGATCCCGCCCTGCTTGAACCTGCGTTCAGCCTATGCAATAGGCAGGTTTGATTTGTGTATAGGGAGCATCGAATGGCTCAGACATCCGGCCTCATGGCTGGCAAGCGCGGCCTCATCATGGGCGTCGCAAACAATCGCTCCATTGCCTGGGGCATTGCAAAGGCGTGTGCGGATGCAGGCGCCGAACTGGCTTTCACATGGCAGGGCGACGCGCTGAAAAAGCGTGTTGAACCATTGGCCCAGGAGCTTGGCGCATTTATGGCCGGCCACTGTGACGTGACCGATCTTGAAACAGTTGACGCCGTTTTTGCAAATCTTGAGGCGCACTGGGGCAAGTTCGACTTCGTCGTTCACGCGATTGCCTTTTCCGACAAGGATGAGCTGACGGGTCGGTATCTCGACACGAGCCGCGACAATTTCAACCGCACCATGGATATCTCGGTATATTCCCTGGCCGCCGTTGCAAAACGCGCCGAGCCGCTGATGAATGATGGCGGTGCGCTGCTGACGCTGACCTATTACGGCGCTGAAAAAGTCATGCCGAATTACAATGTCATGGGCGTTGCAAAAGCGGCTCTCGAAGCCAGCGTTCGCTATCTGGCGGTCGATCTCGGCAACCGTGGCATTCGCGTCAACGCAGTCTCTGCTGGCCCGATCAAAACACTCGCCGCGGCTGGCATCGGCGACTTCCGCTACATTCTCAAGTGGAATGAATACAATGCGCCGCTGAAGCGCACTGTGAGCATCGAGGAAGTTGGCAAATCCGCGCTCTACCTGCTGTCTGACCTCTCGACCGGCGTGACAGGTGAAATTCACCACGTCGATTCCGGTTACCACGCGATTGGCATGAAGGCCGTAGACGCGCCTGATATTTCCGTCGTCAAGGACTGACGAACGCTGCACGTCGCGCAAAAGTGTAAGATGCTTTCGCGCGACGTGTGCCATCAACGCCTATGGGCCGGCATCGAGGCGACGGTGCACGCGGGTGTTCCGACTGGACTAGCCCTTAGTTTGTAGTTTGAGACAGGAGTGCCGCCTTGCTGGTCTACATCATCCGTCACGGACAAACAGACTGGAATGCGACGCGCAGGATGCAAGGCCGAAAAGACATTCCGCTGAATGATCTTGGCCGCTCTCAGGCTGTTGCAAACGGCAAGACCCTCGCCAGCATTCTTGGGGAAACTGCCAGCGATTTCGACTTCGTCGCCAGCCCTCTTGGCCGTACACGCGAAACCATGGAATTGGTGCGTGGCGTCATGGGCCTTGACCCTCATGCATACCGAACCGACGAGCGCCTTGTTGAAGTGTGTTTCGGTGACTGGGAAGGCCACACACTTCCCGAACTCAAACTGACCCAGCGCGAAAAAGTCAGAGCACGCAAAGCTGCGAAGTGGGATTTCATTCCGCCCGGTGACGATGCTGAAAGCTATGAGATTCAATCCTGGCGGGTCGGCGCCTGGCTGTCTTCCGTTGATCGTCAAACCGTCTGCGTCGGCCATGGCGGTGTTATCAGATCCGTTTTCCGCCTTGTCACCGATATGGAAAAGCAGCTTGCCGCTGATACGGCGATACCGCAGGACAGGATTTTAAAAGTCGACACTGAAAGCCGAACGGCTGAGTGGATGGACCCGGTTCTATAAGCGCAGAGACCTTTACTGGACCACCTCAAGGTCATCCACGACGCGTCTGCCATCGACTTCCGTGTAGAAAACGACAACCTTCACGCCGGCTTGTAAACCGTCGAAATTGAATTCCTCGGGCACTTTATAGCTCTTGCCATCAGCCAGGGTAATGGTCAGCCCCTTCACATCGACCTTACTGATCGTCGATTCGACATCGACGCTCTGGGCCGACGCGTTGAACGGAGCGAAAAGACCGGCGGTGGCCAAAAGTGCGGCAATCATCAAACGCATCGCTATTGCTTCCTTAAGGGTTCTAACGAGCTTCAAGTGCAACAAGATTTGCCTCCGGAATGTGGCGGAATTCGCCCACAAGCATGACATTTTCGGTATAATTGATGAACGGATTTTAACCTCTAATCAAGCCTTTAGGCAATGTTTCTTCTTGTGGAGAAATACTGTCATCACAAATTTCTTTAAATTACCATTTCTTGATACAAGAACTATATCGTCGGATTCAGACTATATTGTTTTTTCGTCTGTATAGCGGAAGAACGCGATGAACCCGAGGGATATGCAGAGTGAGTTTTTGGGCTGCGGCTGGGGACCGCCTTAATGAGTTAACGAAAAAGCGTGTCGCAGCAGCGCTGCTTGCTTTGGCCATGGCCGGCATCATGTTCAGTGCGTTCCACCTTGTGGACCACAAAAGTGCCAGCGCCCTGCGTGAAGATCTTCAGGTCCGTGCCCGCTATGCGCTTGAGCTTCTGCATGACAGCCTCGTGATGCGTCTGCACAACGACGTCGCGACGCTGACCTCTCTTGGACATTTCGCCGTCAACTCGGCTGACGCGCCGCAAAGCCTGGACAAACTGACGGACTATCAGCTGCAACATACCGATCATTTCATTGCCATTGGTTTTGCCCGCAATTTCCAGCTCCAGAAGATTTATGCGTCGCAATCGGCGCAGGATTTTCCGACCGACCGGCTGAACACGATGCTGAGCGACCAATTGGCCAAGCTGGCTGCCTTGCCGGAAAAAGATCGATTGCCCGAGACACATGTTTTTGAGGCATCGGAAGGCAGCACCATCATGATCGTCGTCACGGTGCCGCCTGCTGGATCGGTCGCCGCGGCCCAAAACGATCTCGTCCTTGCCGTCGTTGACCGGAAAAAGCTCCTCCGAACGATCGGATATGACACAGAGGTTCCGCTCGAAGTCCATGCTGACAATATCCGCTTCGAGATTCGCGATACCGTGACCAACGAAGTCGTGGGCCGGGCTCTGGAGCCATTGCACGAAGACCCGGTTGTCTTGCCCGTAGACCTGCCCGGCTCCAACTGGGAAATCCGCGCCACGCCCGCGACCGGTTGGGATGCGGTAAAGCCCTATTATCGTTCGCTGAGCACGATGCTCATCATCGCTGTCACATCGATGCTGCTACCGATCATCGTTGCGGGGCTGCTTCTTTCCGAACGAAACCGCAATATCAAGACGCTCCGCCAGCGCGAAGCCAAGCTCCTTGAGCTGTCACAGCGTTTCAAGCTCGCAATGGATTCCTCTAGCATCGGCATCTGGGAAATAGAGAACGATACATCGCGCTGCTATCTGGATGAGCGTGCAGCCAGCCTTCATGGTTTTCCGATGGTTGAACAGCGCCTGCTGTTGACGGAGTGGCTGACGGCGCTGGTTGCCGAGGACCGTTCGAAGGCGGCTCGGTTCTTTTTCAACTGTTCCTCCGGTCAACAAACCACATCGGAAGTGTACAGAATTGCGCTGCCGGGCGGCGCGGTGCGTTATCTGAGGTCTGCTGGTTCAAGTTACATCAAGCCGGACGCATCGCACCAGACGACAGGCATTCTCTGGGATGTCACAGCTGACATGATCATGGCGCAGAAATTGCGCGAAGCAAAAGACACCAGCGACATCAAGAATGCTGAACTCGAACTTGCCTTGCAGGAAATTTCAAACCGGGAACATGAGTTGGAAGAACTTTCCGGCCGTCTGAAACTGGCGCTGGAATCTTACAATTGCGGCATATGGGAATCGACAGACGACTATTCCCTGGCCATCTGGAACGAGCGCATGTGCGAGCTTTACGGGCTGCCGCCAGAGCCGGAAAAGCGCATAACCCGGCAAGCTTATCTCGACTGTCTTCACCCCGACGAGCGGTCTCGCGCGCTTGGCGACGGAAATCGGGCGGCGGACGATCCCAACCGCCTGATCACCCAACGTATTATTTTGCCGGATGGCAGTATTCGCCACGTCAAAGTTGTCGGTCGCCTTAACACCAACCGGGATGGAACGAGAAAAATCGTCGGCATCGCCTTTGATGTGACGGCAGATGTCTTGCTCTCCGAACAGTTGAGCACCGCCAAGGACGAAGCCGAAGCCAGAAGCGCCGAGCTTGAGGAAGCCAAAAACAGCATTGAGCACAATGCGCTGCATGACCCCCTCACCGGCCTTGCCAACCGGCGCAAGCTGGATGGCGCACTGGACGCCCTGTCATCCGGTGGGCCTAAGCAATTTGCCATTCTTCATCTCGATCTCGACCGCTTCAAGCAGATCAACGATACGCTGGGGCACGCGGCCGGTGATGCCGTTCTTGTTCATGCGGCAAACATATTGTCCAGAAACGTGCGCCAGGAAGATACCGTCGCGCGCATTGGTGGCGACGAGTTCGTGATCCTGATCTCTCCGCTGTCCGATAAGGACAGCATCAAGATGATAGCATCCAAGATCATCGCAGCTTTCAGCCATCCCTTCGATTTCGAAGGCTTTACCTGTCGGTGCGGTGTGTCCATCGGCATCGCCTTCTCGGACGGCATTGCGGCGGATCCCCGCCGTACGCTGATCAACGCCGACCTCGCGCTCTACCGTGCCAAGGCAACAGGCCGCAATCGCTATGAGTTCTTTACAGAAAACCTCCAGGCGGAAATTCTCAACCACAAGCGAACCGCTGACGAAATTCTGGCCGGACTGGAGCGTGGCGAGTTCGAAGCGTGGTACCAGCCGCAATTCTGCGCCAATACGCACGCGTTGACCGGCGTGGAAGCATTGGTACGCTGGCGCCACCCCGTGCGCGGCCTTCTAACCCCGGACAAATTCCTGAAAATCGCCGAGGAACTGAACGTCGTATCGGCGATCGACCATATCGTTTTGCAACACGCACTGCAGGACAAGGAAATCTGGCGCATCAAGGGCATCGATGTGCCGCGCGTATCGGTCAACGTCTCGGTTCGCCGCCTGCATGACGATCACCTGATTGATAGCCTCAAGCAATTGCGGATCAAGCCGGGTGAAGTCGCCTTCGAGTTGGTAGAGGCCATTTTTCTCGATGACAACGAGGACATCGCCACCAGCAATATCGAGCGCATCAAGGCGATGGGTATCGACATCGAGATCGATGATTTCGGCACCGGCCACACGTCCATCATCAGCCTTCTGCGCCTCAAGCCGAAGCGTCTGAAAATCGACCGGCAGTTGGTCATGCCCATCACAAATGCGGCGCAAGAGCGGTCACTGGTGCGTTCGATTGTGGATATTGCCCGCTCGCTGGGCGTCGAAACGATAGCCGAAGGTGTCGAAACGCAGGACCACGCTCACATTTTGAGACAGATGGGCTGCGACATGCTGCAGGGCTACGCATTTGCAAAACCGCTTGCCCCGGAGGAATTCACGAAATTCGTCAGCGCGGAAAAATGGAAAATGGTTTCCTGACGGGCTTGGCCGGTGACTACGAAGATTTGCAAACAGGCGAACCGCACTCGCGAAAGAAAGGCTTTTGCCTTTTCATGTTTTACCCTATGAAAAGGCCGCTTCTTTCTTGAAATGCGTTCCACCCGTGGAATGCCGCTGCTTCGGTTTGATCATATGTCGCATAATACGTTCGGTTATCTTTTCCGCGTTTCCACCTGGGGCGAAAGCCATGGCCCGGCTCTTGGCTGTGTCATTGACGGCTGCCCGCCCGGCATTCGCTTCACGCTTGCCGAAGTGCAGACATGGATGGACAAGCGCAAGCCCGGCCAGAACCGCTTCGTGACCCAGCGCCGTGAAGACGACATCGTCAAGGTCTTGTCAGGCGTGATGCTGGATGAGGACGGCGAGACGATGATCACCACGGGCACGCCCGTGTCCATGATGATCGAGAACACCGACCAGCGGTCCAAGGATTACGGCGAAATCGCCCGCAGTTTCCGCCCGGGCCACGCCGATTTTACCTATGATCTGAAATATGGCATTCGCGACTATCGCGGCGGCGGACGTTCTTCCGCCCGCGAGACAGCTGCCCGTGTTGCCGCTGGCGCGCTGGCGCGCAAGGTCGTGCCGAGCCTCACTGTTCGCGGCGCGATGGTGCAGATCGGCAAACACAAGATCAACCGTGCCAACTGGGATTGGCGCCAAGTCGACCAGAACCCGTTTTTCTGCCCAGATGCGGCCATGGTGCCCGTTTGGGAAGAGTATCTGGATGGCATCCGTAAGGCCGGATCATCTATTGGCGCTGTCGTGGAAGTTGTCGCAGAAGGCGTTCCGGCAGGGATTGGCGCACCTATCTATGCCAAGCTCGATCAGGATATCGCGTCAAACCTCATGTCGATCAACGCCGTCAAGGGCGTGGAAATCGGTGAAGGTTTTGCTTCAGCAGAGCTGACGGGTGAGGAGAATGCCGACGAAATGCGCATGGGCAATGATGGCCATCCCATTTTCCTGTCCAACCATGCGGGCGGCATTCTGGGCGGGATCGCAACCGGCGAACCCATCGTGGCACGCTTTGCCATCAAGCCGACCTCCTCCATTCTGACCGAGCGCCAGTCCATCGATGCCGATGGTAACAATGTCGATGTGCGCACCAAGGGTCGCCATGATCCATGTGTTGGCATACGCGCCGTACCGATTGGCGAAGCCATGGTGGCCTGCACGGTTGCCGATCATTATCTCAGGGACCGCGGCCAGACCGGACGTTTGAAATAGGAAGCAAGCATGGCATATGATCAGAAACGTGTCGTTGAAGCCATCAGGGCTTTCGAGGCTGGCGAAATCGTTGTGGTCATGGATGACGACGACCGCGAGAATGAAGGCGATCTGATTGTCGCCGCCGTGCATTGCACACCGGAGAAAATGGCCTTCATCGTGCGCCATACATCCGGCATCGTCTGCACGCCCATGCCTCGGGATGAGGCCAAACGCCTCAACCTCAACGCCATGGTGGCGGAAAACGATAGCGCCCACACCACGGCGTTTACGGTTTCGGTGGACTTCAAACACGGCACGACAACCGGTATTTCCGCCAGTGACCGCAACGTTACGGTTCGCAATCTTGCCAACCCGAACGCAAGCGCTGCCGATTTCACACGTCCCGGCCACATCTTCCCGCTGATCTCTCGCGAGGGCGGCGTGTTGATGCGGTCTGGCCATACGGAAGCGGCTGTCGATCTGTGCAAACTCGCAGGCTTGCCTCTGATCGGCGTCATCAGCGAACTCGTCAATGATGACGGCACTGTCATGCGTGGCCCGCAGGTTTCGGCCTTCGCCGAGGCCCACGGCATGAAGCAGGTGTCGGTCGCAGATCTCATCGCCTATCGCCAGCGCAAGGAAACGCTGGTCGAAATGGAATCGGAATTTACGCTCGATACCCCGTTCGGCCCCGCCAAAGTGCAGACCTACTCCCTGCCCTGGGACCCGATGGAACACATGGCCGTTATCTTCGGCGATATCAGGGATGGCGTCGATATTCCGGTGCGCCTGCACCCTGAGAATGTGGCCGGTGATGTTTTCGGCAAGAAGCAGCCCGTGCAGCACTATATGGAAAAGATCGCCGCCGAAGGCCGTGGGGTCATCATCTATCTTCGTGAGGGTTCCGTCGGTGTTGGCCAGGTATCCGGCCGCAGACGATCCCGCGACCCCGATGAAGACCACGCTCAGGCCCGTACGCGCGATGATGAATGGCTGGAAATCGGCCTCGGCGCGCAAATCCTCAAGGATCTCGGCATCAGCTCGATCAAACTTCTGACGTCCAGAGAACGCCACTATGTCGGCCTTGAAGGGTTTGGAATCAGGATAAGCTCGACCGATATCGGTTGATATTCCTCGTCTTCGACACCCCGCAGATGCTGCGGGGTGTCAAGAGATCACAGAGCCCGCAAGAAGCTCTTGATGATCTGGGCAATTTCTTCGTAATGGGTTTCCAGCGCGAAATGCCCCGTATCCAGCAGATGGATTTCGGCATTCGGTAGATCGCGCTTATACGCCAGCGCTCCAGCCGGGATGAATGCCGGATCGTGGCGGCCCCAGACGGCAAGAAGCGGGGGCTGGTGTTTGCGGAAATAGGCCTGAAACTCAGGATAGCGCTCCAGATTGGTGCGATAGTCCAGAATGAGATCAAGCTGAATATCTTCTGCACCCGGACGCGCCATCAGCGCGATATCGAGCATATAGCCATCCGGGCCCAACCGGCGCGGGTTCGTGCCGGTTTTATATTGCCAGTTCTCGATCACATCCGCCGATAGGGATGCGCGGCAAGCCTCGCGGGTTTCCGGAGTTGGATTGCGCCAGTATGCCTCCCAGGCGCCCCACTCGTCACTGAAGCCATCCATATAGGCATTGCCATTCTGGCTGATGATGGCCGTGACCCTCTCAGGATGCGCCGCTGCGAGGCGATATCCTGTCGGTGCACCGTAATCGAAGACATAAAGCGCATATGTCTTGAGTGACAGAGCTTGCGTGAACTCATCGATGACCTTGGCCAGATTGTCGAAGGTGTAGTCGAAGATGCCGCGTGCCGGAGCCTTGGTGTATCCGAACCCGGGCAGATCAGGCGCGATGACGCGGAAATGATCGGCAAGCATCGGAATAAGCTCCCTGAACATGTGGCTGGATGACGGGAACCCGTGCAGGAGCAGAAGCACCGGCGCGTCCTTTGCGCCCGCTTCGCGGTAGAAGACATCCACCTCGCCCACTTTCTGGTTTTTGTAAGTGACAGCCATATTGGCCTCCAAAATCGTTTTGATGACATCGACACGAACCGGCGGCCCGTTTCTCGACCGCAAAATACTACCGATCGGTCGTTTGTAAATAGCAAAAATACGTGATATAGATTGCGCGTTCGCTGCACCATGGCGGGCGGTTTGAGTGGAGTTGGGTAAGGCATGACAAAAGTCAGCAAGGAAAAGATCATTCAGGAAGCGCGGGAGCTGTTTCGGGAGAAGGGTTATGTCGGCGCGTCCATGCAGGATCTGGCCGATAAGGTCGGCTTGCGCAAAGCCTCGCTCTATATGCGATTTCCCAACAAGGAAGCGCTGGTGCCCGAGGTTCTGAGCCTGACGCTGCAGGAGACCTTTGCCCGGCCGGAGATTTCCAGTTCAGATTGGTACACGGCCTATGAGGCTGTTGTGCGCGCCATTGCCGGTAGCCTCATGGACCGCAAACGTTGTGTCGGATTTCATCTGGCCTATGGTGTCGGGGATGATACGCCGGTTGCCAAGGAAGCCGTGCGGACCTTTTTTCAGGCTCACCGCGATCGAATGACCGACATATTGGAAAAGGCAATGCCGCGTGATGCTGCATCCATCCTCGCCACGGATGCCCTTGTAACTCTGGAAGGAGCAACCTTGTTACTCGCCGTGTTCGACGATCCGGCAGCCATGGAGCGGGCCATCGACGCCGTTCTGGCTGCGGTCCGAAAAGAGGCGATTTAACCCAGCCAACCATCCAGATAGCAAACACGTTCCACACCGGTAAATTTCGCCAACCGGTTCAGCTCGGCATCCAGCTTTTCCAGCCTGCCGGTTGATGCGCGCACCCCTTTTTCAAGCCACAGACGCCTCACCTCCAGCGTGCCGTTCTTGCGGTCTGCCTTCATGTCGATGCGGCCAATCAGCCTGTCACCTTCCAGCAACGGGAAGACATAATAGCCATATTGTCGCTTGGCTTCCGGCACGAAGACTTCGATGCGATAGAAAAAGCCGAACAGCCGTTCCGTGCGGGCACGGTCGCGCAACAGCGGATCAAACGGGCTCAGCACCCGGATGCGCTGGGGTGGCGCCACCGCTTCATCGCCCGTAAAGCCTGCGAAGGCGTAAGAGGCGCGGTCCTTGCCGCCATCGGAATGGGCAAGCGTGACCTCGCAGAGTTCATCGCGGTGGTTCGCGACCCATTCTCTCGCTTCCTGCGGTGTGATAATATCGAAAAACGCCGCGATTTCCCCCGATGTCGCAAAGCCGAGCCGCGACAGCGCCTGACGGCAGGCCCAGTCGATAAATTCGTCGTGGGGCACTTCAAGGTCATGATGTTCTGGCGGAATGACGCGCTCGGCAAGATCATAGACCTTCTGGAAATTCACCCTTCCTGAGACGGCAAGCTTGCCCGTGTGCCACAGGAATTCCAGCGCCGTCTTGGACGGATGCCAGTTCCACCAGCCGCCGGACTGATGCCCCTGCGCCTTCATATCCCGTGACATGACGGGACCGCCTTCGGCAATCCGCCGATAGGTTTCCTCGAAAGCGGAATCAAACCCCTCCCCGTGCCATTTGCGCCATCGCTCCAGAATGACCGGCTCACGGCGGCGGAAGCGGTGTTTCCAATAGGGGTAGAATTCTGTGGGAAGGATGGACGCGTCATGCGTCCAATGTTCGAAAAGCGCACGGTCTTTTTCGAGAAGGTCTGTGAGGTGCTGACGCTTATAGGTCTGGTTTCGGGAAAAGATGATCTGGTGATGCGCACGCTCGACCGTGGCTATGCTATCCAATTGCACGAAACCGAGATCGGTGATCAGATCCAGCAGATCAGCCTTGTCCATGGCGCGGCCTGGTGGCCCCGACAGCCCCTGACGGGACAGAAAGATGCGTCTCGCTGCTTCGTTCGAAATCAGAATCGCCATGGCAAAAGCCTAGGGTCGCGCCGCTCGAAAATCAACGTTCTTTTTTTGTTCCTTATTTTGTTTGTCGGGGCATATGGTTATAGAACGAGGCTTGGAATTTTGAGGGTTGGTTTTGGATATAGGCTTTCACAATGCGGGTGTGTCCTTTGAAGGGCGAGTGGCGCTGGAGCCGCTTTCGCTATTGCTGACAGAGCGGCGCATCGGCGTTATCGGGCTGAATGGTTCGGGCAAGACCACCTTCGCGCGTTTGATCAACGGTCTGACGAAGCCCACATGTGGCCGGGTCAGCGTCAACGGGCTGGATACTGTGGCCGATGGCCCTGCCGTCCTGCGCGATGTCGGCTTCATTTTTCAAAATCCGCAAAACCAGATCATTCTGCCGATCATACGCGACGACATCGCCTTTGGGCTGAAGAACAGGAGCATGCACAAGGCTGCCATTGATGCGGCAGTGGATGCAACGCTGCATCGCTTCGATATCCACCATCTGGCGAAGCGGCGGGCGCATGAGCTTTCCGGCGGGGAATTGCAGCTCTGCGCTTTGGCGGCGCTGACCATTACTGGCCCAAAAATTCTCATCATGGACGAACCGACAAACCAGCTGGACTTGAAGAACCGGGCGCTGGTGGAGCGCACGATGGCTGGGCTGGAACAGGATCTCATCGTCATCACCCATGACCTGCCCTTGCTGGAGAGTTTTGACCGCGTTCTGGTGTTTCATCAGGGCAGGCTTCACGCCGATACATCACCCGGTGACGCCGTCAGGCTCTACCGCGAACTGGCGCTGTCATGAAAAGCCTTCACGTTGAAGGAACGGGGTGGCTCTACCGGCTCTCCCCGCGCATCAAGCTAATCGGCCTTGCCGGTTTCAGCATCGCGCTGTTTATGACGCGACAGCCGGTGCTTCTTTTGGCGGCCCTGTGCGTGGCAGCTTTCGTTCTTGCTCAGGCTCGTCTTGGCTGGAGAGAAACGGTGGCCAGGCTTCGTCCGGTCTTGCTCACCATAGCCGTCATCGCGCTCGTCAGCTTTGCGCTGATCTCACCGCTCGATGCGACGATTACCCTGCTACGGCTCACCGCCCTGACGCTGCTTGCAACGGCGATCACGGCCAGCGTCAGCATCTCGCAGTTTATGGATGAAATCACATTTGCGCTCCGCCCTCTGGAAAGGCTGGGGCTTGCAAAAGCAGCGGATGTCGGGCTTGCCGTGGGTCTGGTCGTGCGCTTCGTGCCGGAAGTCATCAGCCGCTACCATACATTGCGCGACGCGCACCGGGCTCGCGGAATAGAGACGAAGCCACACTTAATTCTTGTTCCGCTCATCATTATGACGTTGAAGGACGCGGATGCGATTGCCGATGCCATTGACGCACGCGGTTTCAGAGGCCAAACCTCGTTTTCTGATTTATAAAGAGAAAGCCTGTTGAGAATGAAGACCCGTGACCTCGTTCTGATTTCGCTGTTTTCGGCCATCATCATCGCACTTGGCCTGTTGCCGCCCATTCCGCTCGGCTTCATTCCCGTGCCCATTACCGCGCAATCGCTGGGCGTCATGCTGGCAGGTGTCGTGCTGGGTGCGAAACGCGGCGCGCTTGCGGTTCTCCTCACTATTCTCATTGCCGCTATCGGCCTTCCAGTTCTGTCGGGCGGTCGCGGTGGTCTATCTATCTTCTACACGCCCACAACCGGCTATCTGATTGGCTGGGTGTTTGCAGCACTGGTAACCGGCGCGCTCGCGCAGCGCCTTGTTAACAGGGATCAGTCGGCTCTCGCGCAGCTCGGCGGCTTCTTTGTCGCGAGCACTGCGGGAGGCGTGGTCACGCTTTACGCCTTCGGCATCAGCTATCTCGCATTCGCCACCGGCATCGGGTTTGAGAAGGCGTTCCTTGGGTCGATGGCCTTCATTCCGGGCGATATCGTCAAGGCCGTGCTGGCAGCGCTCGCAGGCCGGGCCGTTATGGCCGGATACCCATTGTTGCCGCAACGCGCCTAACGCTTCCGTTAGGGCTGTTCAGGAGTAACCGCCATGGCCACACGGCTTTACGAGCACCCGATATTCCTGGAACACATCACGCCGCAGGGGCATCCCGAACGCCCCGACCGGTTGCGCTCGCTCAATATCGCGCTTGAGCATCCCAATTTTGAGCGACTGGAGCGCCGCCAAGCGCCTCAGGCCAATGAAGATGCCATTCTGTTGGCACATCCGGAAAGCCATCTGATTTCGATCATGCGGCAAATTCCGGAAGAGGAAGGTGAGATCAACCGCATCGAGGCTGATACCTATGCCTCGCCGAAATCGCTACAGGCGGCGCTGACGGGCATCGGGGCCGCCATGTCGGCTGTCGATGACGTATTTTCAGGGGCCGCAGACAATGTTTTCGTGGCCAGCCGCCCGCCCGGCCACCATGCGGAAACCGAAAAGGCGATGGGTTTCTGCCTGTTCAACAATGCCGCCATCGCCGCACGCCACGCGCAAAAGACCTATGGCGCAGAGCGTGTCGCCATCGTGGATTGGGACGTGCACCACGGCAACGGCACCCAGGATATTTTCTGGAACGACACATCCGTGCTGTTCTGCTCCACCCACCAGATGCCGCTCTACCCGTGGAGCGGCGACAAGCGCGAGACGGGCATCAAGAACAACATCGTCAACGCACCGCTTTCGCCGAATACCGGCAGCGACCATTTTCGTGAGGCTTTCAAGTCGCGCGTGCTGCCAGCGCTCGCCGATTTCTCGCCGGATCTCATCATCATTTCCGCCGGATTTGATGCGCATCACCGCGATCCGCTGGCGCAGATCAATCTGGTGGGCGAAGATTTTGACTGGGCGACGGGCCGAATTTTAGAGATGGCAGACAAATTTGCCGCCAACCGGGTCGTCAGCCTGCTTGAAGGTGGTTATGATCTGGAAGGGTTGGCGGAATCAGCAGCCATGCATATTTTGAGAATGATGAAGGGTTGAACATGACGGAAAATGCCAACACAGCCGATGTCAGCGGTTATTCTTTCGAAAAGGCTGTCGCCGAGCTGGAAAGCATTGTCGCCCGTCTGGAACGCGGCGATGTGGCGCTGGACGAATCCATTGCCATTTACGAGCGCGGCGAAGCCTTGAAGAAGCATTGCGAAACGCTGCTGACGGCGGCTGAAAAGCGCATCGAGAAAATTCGTTTGGATCGCGCAGGCAAGCCGGTTGGTGTGGAGCCGCTGGACGGCGAATAGGCTCCCCTCCCCAGTTCTTGGCTTCGATGAACAGCACGAAAACAGACCGTTCATTATTGATTCCTCACGAACGCCTTGAATCATGGTAAGATACAGCCTGATCTCAGGAGATTGCCATGTCATTTTTTCCGGGAAGAGACCCGGCAGCAGGCGATGCTTTTGCCTGTGACGCCATCGAAAACCTCATCATTCCGCGCTCCAGTGATATTGGCGGGTTTGCCGTGCGGCGCGCCCTGCCAACGCGAGACCGGCGGTTGGTTGGGCCCTTCATCTTCTTTGACCGTATGGGCCCGGCCATTCTCAGAGCCGGCCAGGCACTGGATGTGAAACCGCATCCGCATATCGGGCTTTCGACGGTCACTTACCTGTTTGATGGCGAAATCAAGCATCGCGATAGCCTCGGCACCGAACTGGTGATCCGCCCCGGCGATCTCAATCTGATGACCGCAGGGCGCGGCATTGTGCATTCAGAGCGAACGCCGGAAAACCTGCGCGGTCACCCGCTTTCCATGTCCGGCCTGCAAACATGGCTTGCCCTGCCGGACGGAAGTGAAGAAATCGCGCCGGATTTTTCCCATACGGGACGCGAGGCCATGCCCGTGATTGATATCAAGGGCGCGACCGGCCGGGTCGTCATTGGCGCATTCGCAGGCGCTGAATCGCCGGTTAACACGTTGACCGATACGCTTTACGTTGATCTGACGCTGGAGCCCGGGGTCAAGTTTCCCTTTCCCGCCGATCACGAAGAGCGGGCGATCTATATTCTCTCCGGTTCACTGGATGTGGCGGGCGATGTTTTCGCTGCCGATCAGCTCATCGTATTTCGCGCGGGCGATGATATTACGTTGAAAGGCGGCAATTATGGTTGCCACATCATGCTTTTTGGTGGCGCGGCGCTGAATTCGAAGCGCTATATCTGGTGGAATTTTGTGTCATCGTCCAAAGAACGCATCGAAATAGCCAAGGAAGAGTGGAGAACCGCTCGCTTCGACATCGTACCGGGGGATGAAGAAGAGTTTGTCCCTTTGCCGCAGGGTTGAAATTCGTTAAAACAAAATAAATCTTGCCCAAGGTGGTTCTACGCACCATCTGAAGCGGCAGATTCACCACAAAAAAACGAAGGCCGAACGATTGACCGGAATGCCAGAGACACCATTGCTTGACCGTGTGAAATTCCCTTCCGATCTCAAGTCGATCGAGGATCGCGATTTGCCGCAGCTTGCGCGGGAATTGCGCGACGAGATGATCGATGCTGTCTCGACCACGGGCGGGCATCTGGGCGCAGGCCTCGGCGTGGTGGAACTGACCATTGCCATCCACAAGGTGTTCAATACGCCGGAAGACCGGCTCATCTTCGATGTCGGCCACCAATGTTACCCGCACAAAATCCTGACCGGGCGTCGGGATCGCATCCGCACGCTTCGGCAGGAAGGTGGGCTTTCCGGCTTCACGCGTCGTGCTGAAAGCGAATATGACGATTTTGGCGCGGGTCATTCCTCCACATCGATTTCCGCTGGCCTCGGCATGGCGGTTGCCGCCGAGCTTGATGGCAGCGACCGCAAGGTGATTTCCGTGATCGGCGATGGCTCCATGTCCGCAGGCATGGCGTTTGAGGCACTGAACAATGCCGGTGCGCTGGACGCCCGGCTGATCGTCATCCTCAACGATAATGATATGTCGATTGCGCCACCAACGGGTGCCATGAGCGCCTATCTGGCGCGCCTCGCCTCCGGCCGCACCTATATGGGCTTTCGCGATCTTGGTAAGAAACTGACGGCCTATCTCGGTAAGTCGATCGACCGGGCCATTACCCGCGCAGTCACGCATGCACGCGGCTATGTGACTGGCGGAACGCTTTTCGAGGAGCTAGGCTTTTACCACATCGGCCCGATCGACGGTCACTCCTTCGAGCATCTTCTGCCGGTCCTGCGCAATGTCCGCGACAACCAGAAAGGCCCTGTGCTGATCCATGTGGTCACGCAAAAGGGCAAGGGCTATGCGCCCGCCGAAGCCGCAGCCGACAAGTATCACGGCGTCAACAAGTTCGATGTCATCACCGGCACACAGGCGAAAGCCAAGCCGAATGCGCCGAGCTATACCAGCGTGTTTGCTGAAGCGCTGGTGCAGGAAGCGACGCTGGACGAGAAGATCGTTGGCGTCAGCGCCGCCATGCCGAACGGCACGGGCCTGGACAAGTTGGCCGAGATTTTTCCAAAACGGAGCTTCGATGTCGGTATCGCCGAGCAGCATGCCGTTACCTTTGCGGCGGGTCTGGCAGCCGATGGCTACAAACCGTTTTGCGCGCTCTACTCCACCTTCCTGCAACGCGGTTACGACCAGCTGGTGCATGACGTGGCGATACAGTCCTTGCCTGTGCGCTTTCCGATTGACCGCGCTGGTTTCGTCGGCGCGGATGGACCGACCCACTCAGGCTCTTTCGACACGACATTTCTCGCCACCCTGCCCGGCATGGTCGTTATGGCGGCAGCGGATGAAGCGGAACTGAAGCATATGGTGCGCACAGCCGCCGCCTATGATGAAGGTCCGATTTCCTTCCGATATCCGCGCGGTGAAGGTGTTGGTATCGAAATGCCAGCGCGCGGCGAAATTCTGACTATTGGCAAGGGCCGGGTCATCAAGGAAGGCAGCAAGGTCGCCCTGCTCTCTTTCGGTACACGCCTTGCAGAATGTCTGGCGGCAGCGGAAGATCTGGATGCCGCTGGCCTTTCCACCACTGTGGCCGATGCCCGTTTTGCCAAGCCGCTGGACATTGATCTGATTCGCCAGCTCGCCAGCCACCATGAGGTGCTGATTACCATCGAAGAAGGTGCCGCGGGCGGGTTTGGCGCTCACGTGCTGCAATTCATGGCCAGCGCCGGACTTCTGGATACGGGTCTCAAGGTTCGCACACTGACCCTGCCTGACCAATGGGTCGAGCAGGCGAAACCGGAGGTCATGTATGCCAATGCCGGACTCGACCGGGCGGGCATCGTTTCCACCGTCTTTGATGCCCTCGGCCAGAAGCGTGCGGGACTCGGCGTCGCCTGAACCGTCAGTTCATTCACACGTCAGAAAGCCCTTCCTTCTGACCGCTAATAAAAAACCCGCCGGATCTCTCCGGCGGGTTTTGCATGTCAGCTTATGCCTGTTTCTCAGAACTCTTCCCAATCCTGCGCGGCAGGTTTGGCAGAGGTATCGGGGGCAGCAGCAAAGGCTTTTTCAAGGCTCTGCCCGAGTGCGCGGGCCGGCGAAGGGACCGGGCGGGCTGTCGGCTTTGCGATCTTCGCGGCCGGGCGTGGTGCTGGGGAATAGACAGGCTTTGGCACGGATGCAGAGGCGGTGCGCGGTGCGCTGTGGGGCACCGGAGGAACGGTTTTGGCGACAGGCGCACCGTTGCCAAGATTGAACTGACCGATGAGTTCGTTCAGGGCCTGTGCTTCGCGGGCAAGCGTGTGGCTGGCTGCGGTCTGCTCTTCCACCATGGCAGCATTTTTCTGCGTGCCCTGATCCATCGTGTTGACGGCGGTGTTGATCTCCTGCAAGCCGGTTGCCTGCTCGCGGGAAGCCGTCACGATGGTGGTGACGTGAGCGTTGATTTCCTCAACTTCAGCAATGATGAGTTCCAGAGCCTTGCCGGTTTCGCCAACCAGGTTCACACCGTTTTCAACCTGCTGGCTGGAGGCGCTGATCAGCACCTTGATCTCCTTGGCCGCCTTGGCTGAACGCTGCGCCAGTTCGCGCACCTCCTGCGCGACAACGGCAAAGCCCTTGCCCGCTTCACCCGCGCGGGCAGCTTCAACACCCGCGTTCAACGCCAGAAGGTTGGTCTGGAAGGCGATATCGTCGATAACGCCGATGATGCTGGTGATTTCGCTGGATGAATGCTCGATGGCCTGCATGGCGGAAACGGCATTGCGGACAACGGTGCCGGACTTTTCAGCGCCAGAGCGTGCACGCTGCACCAGTGCGCTTGCCTCTTCGGCACCCTTGGCGCTATCATTGACCGTCGTGGTGATTTCTTCGAGGGCTGCTGCCGTTTCTTCGATAGAAGCCGCCTGCTGTTCGGTACGGCGGGAGAGATCATCAGCAGAAGACAGCATCTTGGCTGCGCCAGCATTGATGGCCGACGCGTTTTCGCCAACCTTGCGCAGTGCGCCCTGAAGCTTCTCCAGCGAGTTGTTGAAATTGATGCGAAGTGGCTCGACGAACTCCGTGAATGGCGTCTCAATCCGGTAAACCAGATTTCCATCCGCCAAAGCCTCAAGACCCTTGGCAAGCTCATCGCGAGCAAATGTCTGCTCGGCCTCCATCCGCGACTTTTCGAGTTCGTCGCGGCGACGGTCCGCTTCTGTCGCTGCGCGCATTCTGTCAGTTTCACCCGAAAGGCGGGACTTCTCGATTGCGGCTTCCTTGAAGACCAGAACGGCCTGCGCCATCTTGCCCACTTCATCGCCCCGGTCCAGTGCTGGAACCTCGACGCTCATATCACCGCTAGCAAGACGACCCATCGCGTTGGTCATGCCAACAATCGGGGAAACGATGACGCGCGAAAGACCCCAAATCAACAGGACGGCAATAGCACCGGCCACGGCACCACCGCCCAGAAGGGCAAGACGAATATTGCTATGCGCTGCTGCCTCTGCTGCCGCTTTCGCTTCGGACGCCGCTGCAAGCTCAGACTTGATCTTGGTTGCCGCAGCGCGGAAGCCATCCAGTTGCCCCTTGCTGTTGTTGCGACCGATTTCAATCACGTCTGCAATCGAGGCTTCGGTGTTTTTGCGAGCTGCCATCTGGGGCTCGATCAGCTGCGTATAGAATATGTTTGCTGCGCCCTGCATGTCGTTGATGGATTTCAAAACGTCCGGCTGGCCAGCAGCAAGGTCGCGCGCTTCATCCAGCTTTTTCAGCATCAACGTACGCTGAGCAAACACGTCATTATAGGTGCTATCGGTGCGAAACAGGATATAGCCGCGTTGATCGACTGCCTGTTCCAGCATTGCAGCCTGAGCAGCGTCAACCGCAGACACAATCCTGTTGATGTTTGCCTGCTCGTCGGAAACGCGTTTGGCTTCAAGCGTTTGCCAAAACACGACAGCCGTTGCGACAAGGCAGACAGCCATCAAGGCGAGGAAGGTTGCGACAAGCTTCAGGATGATAGGTAAATTTTTTAAAGACATCACGAAATCTCTCGATACGTCAGGAGTGACGCAAGGCCAAACGGCCACTGACGTCACGTCATTTGTTCGGGAATGCCATCATGGCAGTAATGGTGCGCCGGAACTCAGCTTCGCGCCAACATTGCACCAAGCCGTTTATTTTCGCTTAAACCAGACGTGTCACCCTGTGGACAAACCGGTGCAGCCCGCACCGGCATGACATCACAAAATGCTTGCTTTCCGGGCTTTTGACAGTCATTGACACGGCTATGTCTCATTCATCTGAAAATCACCGGCTGGACCAGCTTCTCGTGTCACGCGGTCTGTTCGCCAGCCGCTCTCGCGCCCGCGACGCCGTTGCGCGCGGAACCGTGCGTGTCAACGGCAAGGTTGTGACCAAGCCAAGCCTGACATTTCCCGGAAATGTCGTCTTCGAGATCAGCGATCCTGCTCAGGATTATGTCTCACGCGGCGCCCTGAAGCTGGTTGCTGCGCTGGACCATTTCCAGCTCGATCCACGCAATCTCGAATGTCTTGACGTCGGCGCGTCCACTGGCGGCTTCACCGAAGTGTTGCTGAAACGCGGCGCGTCCCACGTCACGTCTATCGATGTCGGCCATGGCCAGATCCACCCCCGCATTGAAAATGACCGGCGCGTGACCAGCATTGAAGGCTTCAACGCACGTTTTCTGACAAGCGACGATATCGACAACCGTCCGATCAGCTTCATTGTCTCGGATGTGTCCTTCATCTCGCTCAAGCTGGCCTTAGCACCCGCCCTGGAACTGGCAGAGCCGGGTGCGCTCGCCGTTCTTCTGGTAAAGCCGCAGTTTGAAGCAGGGCGTGATGCCATCAGCAAGGCCGGTCTTCTGAAAGAACCTGAAACGGCACCAGCCGTCGCCGCAGAGCTTGAACGCTGGCTGGTGGAAGATATGGGCTGGGTCAGCCTTGGCCTTATTCCCTCCCCCATCGCAGGTGGCGATGGAAATGAGGAATATCTTCTCGGAGGCCGCAAGCCATGACAACCCAGACGGTCACAATACAAAGCCTTGGTGCACAGGGCGACGGGATCGTGCATGGTTCCGACGGTCCGATCTACGTGCCGTTTGCCTTGCCGGGCGAAACGGTAGCGATTGCCCGGGTCAAGGATCAGGGCATGGTCATGTCCATCACCACGCCAGCACCAGAGCGGCGTGAGCCCGCCTGCCGCCACTTCGGTCCGGATGGCAAGAACGGCACCTGCGGCGGCTGTTCGCTGCAGCATATGGCCGATGAGCCCTATCACGTGTTCAAGCGCAGCCTCGTGGTCGCGGCGTTGAAGTCCAAAGGGCTGGATGTGCCGGTGGAAACGCTTGTGCACTGTCGCCCGGGCGAGAGACGCCGTGTCGTCTTTACCGCCAGAAAGACAGAAAAAGGCATGCTTCTAGGCTTCAGCCAGGCCAACAGCCACCATATCGTCGCTATCGAGGAATGTCCCGTCAGCTCGGATGGCATCGTCTCGCGCCTCGATGCTATCAGAGCCATCAGTCTGCCGCTCGCATCCAATGCGGAGCCCTTCCGGATCGCCGTGATGGAAACGCTGTCCGGTTTGGATATTGCGTTTGAAGGCATCAAGTCTGCCAATGACAAGCAGCGCCGGGCGGTCACCGAAACCGTGCTTTCCATGCGCGGCATCTCGCGTGTGTCGCTTTCGGGTGAAATCCTGATCGAGCCGCAAAAGCCGATGATCGATTTCGATGGCATTTCCATCACTCCGCCATCCGGCGGCTTTGCACAGGCCACCCGGCAGGCGGAAGATGCCATGGCCGCGCTGGTGCTGGAGCATGTGGGCAAATCCAAACGCATTGCCGATCTGTTTTGTGGTTCCGGCACGTTTGCGCTTCGCCTTGCGCGTCTGGGCAAGGTGCACGCGGTCGAAGCCGAGGAAAAGGCGCTGAAGGCGCTGGATCTTGCTGCCCGCAATACGCAAGGCCTGAAGCCCGTGACCATTGAAAAGCGCGACCTGTTCCGCCACGCACTGACAGCCAAGGAACTGAAGAACTATGACGCCGTGGTTTTCGATCCACCACGTGCAGGCGCGGAAGCCCAGTGCAAGGAACTGGCGCGCAGCACGGTCAAGAAGATTGTTGCCGTCAGCTGCAATCCGCTGTCGCTGGCGCGGGATCTCGCCATTCTGGTCGAGGGTGGATACCGCATCACCAAGGTCACGCCTGTGGACCAGTTCCTATGGTCGCCGCATGTGGAAGCGGTCGCAACGCTCGAAAAATAGGCCTTACCAGGCCGTATCGATATTGCCGCTGCCAACCACGCCGTTGCAGCGGCAACGTCCGCCCACGCGGCCCTGCTGGACGGGGCAGACATAAGGGCGGGAGCGATTGGCGCTATCGGGTGGCGTCACCACGCAGACGAAACGCTGATAGCGGCGGTCGGAATTGTTGTTTCGATCAGGCCGCCTGGACTGGCTGTTGTAGTTCTGGACCTCGACCACATCGCTCTGGCGCGCCTGCGGCATTTGCAGTTGCAGAATGCTTGCCGCTTGCGCAATGCTGGAGAGGGACATGAGGGCGAGCGTGGCAAGCACGATGGGGCGCATGTTACAGGCTTTCTTGAAAGACAGGCAGTTTTGCGCAAAGACTAAACTGCCTTTGCCAGCAATTCCATAAGACCCGCCTATTTTCAACGTCCACGCTTAACGGCGCATGAATGCCTCAAAGGCGGCTCTGGCCTCAGCACTTTGCAACTGCGCTGCAAAATGCACGATTTCCGCATCAATGCGCGCCCGTACCTCGGCCACATCTCCACGCAGCAAATCCCGGGCAATTTTCAATGCCTGGGGCGGCTTTGCGGCAAGCGACGACGCGATCTTCAGCGTCTCGCTCTCGACGTCAGCCTCGGGAACCACTTTCCAGATCAACCCTGCGGCAAGCGCCTGCTCCGCAGAAAAGCCCTCCCCGGCTGCCAGCATCGCAAAGGCGCGCTGGTGCCCCATGATGCGCGGCACCAGCAGACTGGACGCAGCTTCCGGCACCAGTGCGAGATCCACGAATGGCGTCTTGAACAGGCTGCGGCTCGACGCGACCGTCAGATCGCAATGCAAATGCAGCGTCGTTCCGATGCCGATGGCAAGGCCATCCACACCGGAGACGATGGGTTTCTGGACGCCCACCAGGGCATGCAGAAAATCCGCCGCCGCCAGTCGTCCCTTGCCTCCAGACATGGCGAAGGCCATGAAATCGGCCATGTCGTTTCCGGCCGAAAAACAGCCGTTGGTGCCGAGAAATGCGATAGCGCGAATATCGGCAGCCTCATCCGCCGCTTGCAAGGCATCGATCATGGTGCGGTACATCGCATCCGTGATCGCGTTTTTCTTTTCAGGCCTGTTGAAGCGAATGACCAGCACGCCGGGTGCGGCCTGCGGGCGTTCAACGAGAATAGGATCGGCAGCCATGGACAGCACTCCTCAACCCAGCACGGTGCGGGCGGCTTCAAGGCTCGCGGCACCAGAGATCACGCGGTCCTTCAAGGCAGATGTTTCCGCCAGCAGGTTTTCAGCGGTGAAGCGGCATAGGGCAACACGCTTTGCCCCCTGCCCGTCATCAACAGACACCAGCGCACCCTTGGCCAGATAGACACCCGTCAGCGCCAAACCGAAAAGACGCTGGTAAGGCGTGGCACCTGCCAGAACAGCCGCCGTTTCACCCTTGCCCATCGTAGCGAGCAGCCACTCCGTTGCCTCTTCAAGATCGGCAATGCTCTGGTCGAGATAGCGGGCTGTTTCACCAAGCTCAGGATTGTTGGCGGCGCGCACGGCCTGTGACTGCTCTTTCAGTTCCGCAATGAAGCCACGCACGTGGCTGCCTTCGGATAGCGGCAACTTGCGCATGACCAGATCGATGGCCTGAATGCCGTTTGTGCCTTCATAGATCGGGGCGATGCGTGCATCGCGCAGATAGCGGGCAGCACCGGTTTCCTCGATAAAGCCCATGCCGCCATGCACCTGTATGCCAAGTGATGCGACGTCTACCCCGGCATCGGTGGAAAAGGATTTGGCAATCGGCGTCAGAAGAGCGGCTCGCTCCTGCCAGAATTTTCGCTCAGCCGGTTCGCTCCGCGCATGGCTCATGTCTGTGGCGTGGGCGCAGGAGAAGGAGATGGCTCGCGACCCTTGCGTCAGTGCTTTCATCGTCAAAAGCGTTCTGGCAATATCGGGATGTTCGATGACCGGGCTCATGCCCACGGCTTGCGTGCCGGGAGCCTTGCCCTGCGTGCGCTCTTTTGCGTAAGCGATGGCCTTTTGCGTGGCCGCCTCGCAGATGGCGACGCCCTGCATGCCAACAGCCAGACGCGCATTGTTCATCATGGTGAACATGCAGGCCAGTCCTTTGTTTTCCTCACCAACGATCCAGCCGATTGCGCCTTTTTCAGCACCATAGCGCCCGTCACCAAAAATCATCGTGCAGGTTGGAGAGCCGTGGATGCCGAGCTTGTGCTCCAGTGCATGGCAGAAGAGGTCGTTGCGTTCGCCGGGATTTCCAGCCGCATCGGGAAGGAATTTGGGCACCAGAAACAGGGAAATGCCGCGTGTTCCAGCAGGCGCATCCGGCAGGCGGGCCAGAACCAGATGGATGATATTTTCGGCAGCGTCGTGCTCGCCCCAGGTAATATATATTTTCTGGCCGAAGATACGGTAGCTTCCGTCAGCGGCGCGTTCTGCCCGGCTTTTCAAGGCGGCGAGATCAGATCCGGCGTGCGGTTCGGTCAGGTTCATCGTGCCGGTCCATGTGCCGGACACCAGCTTTTCGAGATAGGTTGCCTTGAGTTCGCTGCTGCCGTGCGCCGCGATGGCTTCCACAGCACCCATGGTGAGCGTGGGGCACAGAGCAAAGGCCATGGAACCGGAGTTCCACATTTCAAGCGCGGCGACATTCAGAAGATGCGGCAGCGCTTGGCCGCCAAATTCTTCCGGCGCTGTCAGGCCGTTCCAGCCACCTTCCGCCCAGCGGCGGTAAAGATCGGCCCAGCCATCGGGCGTGCGCACCGCACCATCCACGAGCTTCGAGCCTTGCTTGTCGCCAATATCGCCAAGCGGTGCGACCTCATCGGAGGCAAAGCGACCCGCTTCATGGAGAATGGCATCGACCGTGTCTTCATCGAGATCGCCGAAGGCTCCCTCTTCGAGCGCGGCTTTGAGACCTGCCACATGTTTCAGCGTAAAAGCGATATCGTCTACCGGTGCGATATACATCCTGCCTCCTCCCGAAGCGTCAGCTTGCAATGCGATAGCCTCTGGGGCTAATTGATTTTTACGTAAACGTCAATTTGAAAAATCTGAGAGTTGTTCAACTTCTCGCTCTTCGTAAAAATCGGTGCGTGGCTGGCGCGCGGCAACGATAGCCGTAATCAAACCTTCGCAAAACTCTGGTCTGCATGATATGTCGCACAAGCGGATTGCGCTCCGCTGCCCGCCCGCGATTGCGTTTCAGGATTCACGACCATGGACATTCCCCATCCAGCCATACCCGGTCTCGTCTGGGCCTATCGCTTCAGCCCCGGCGCGCAGACATGCACGCGATTGCCGCCGGATGTCGCCTTTAGCGAGTTGCAAACCGAAGACGGGTTCTTCTGGCTTCACCTCAACCTTGCCGACTCACGCGTGACGGGCTTTCTGGAAACCCTGCAGGGCCTTGATGAGAGCATGAAGGCGAGCCTGACCACCCATGAAACGCATCCTTCCATTGTCGTGGATGATGGCGCGCTGCATGGAACGCTAGTGGATTTCCAGCGCGAATTCGATCAGGAAACACGCGACATTGGCTGGCTGCATTTTGCGCTGGGCGAACGCTTCATCATCACCACACGGCTTCAGCCATTGCGGTCAGTGGACCGGCTGCGCGCCGCGATCGACAAGAACCCGAAACGCTATTCGACGCCATCGCATGTATTTGAGGGACTGGTTGCCGAGTTTCAGCGCAGCCTGATCGCGCTCATCATGGAAACGACGGAAGAGCTGAATTCCATCGAGGACATCGTTTACGACTCCACGCCACGGGACGAACGGCGAAGGCTTGCCCCCGTGCGCCGTACTGTCGTGCGCCTTCACCGGCATCTGCGCACGGTGCTGACCCTCATGCGCAGGGCCTCGGCGGCAGATGAAGACGAAATGCCACCCGGCTTCGAGGATATCGCCGCACGGCTGACAGGCCGGCTGGAGGCAATCGATCATGATGTCTATGCCTTGCAAGAACGCGCAAGGCTTTTGCACGAGGAAGTCGATTCCAAGCTTTCGTCAGAAACCAACCGCCATCTCTATATTCTGTCGTTGATGACGGCATTTCTCTTGCCACCAACGCTAGTCACCGGCTTTTTCGGCATGAACACATCAGCCCTGCCCTTCACCGAGGGCGCAAGCGGCACATTCTATGCGGCCAGCTTCATTGTCGCATCCATTCTGCTGGCATGGGTGCTGATACGCCGCGTGGGAATTCTATAAACGCAAAACGCCGCCCCGAGGTAAAGGACGGCGTTTTCAAGATCGGTACTGTCAGCAATCAGCCGTAAGGCGAATAGCAGGTCTGGCGTGGGCCGTTATACGGCTGGAACGTGTTGCTACCGGCATCGTAAGAGCGGTAACGGCCAAAGCACCAGTTCACGTGGCTCTGGCTCACACCATAAGCGCGGGGCACTGGGCGGTAAACCGGACGTGGGCGATACTCAGGCACCGGACGGTAGACTTCACGAGGCTGCGCAAGGGCACCGCCGATAATCGCGCCAGCGCCGAAAGCTGCCAGCGGGAACCAGTATCCGTTGTGATGGCGATAGCCCGGGCGGTATTCGCGGTAGCCACGGTGGCCGCGATAATAGCCGCCGCCATAGTCGCGTCGGTATCCGCGGTCGCGCCAATACTGAACGTTGACGACGCCGTCATCGGCCTTTTCCACGGCTGGTGGAGCAACCTTGATCGGCATGGCCTGGGCGGGAACGATTGAACTCGTGACAGCCAGAACAGAGAAGCCTACGGCCCAAGCTGTTTTCATATAATTCTGCATCTGATTTCCTCCATCCACGACCGGTTACTCTGCCGGTGCATTGTGAACAACAATGTTTTCTTCTTGGTCTTCTCACCCGCGATACGGGCTGATTTTATATGTTACTCAACTTATAAATACTTAGCTGAACCCAGCATTAACAGCGCATTCACAGTCAATTGATGGGCTCTCATTAAATAAAATGCGAAAGGCCCGACATATGCCGGGCCTTTTCAAAAACACTGTTAGTTGGATACGCACTGTCTGCGTGGGCCATTGTTAGGCTGGAATGTATTGTCCGATGCGCGATACGAACGGTAGCGGCTTGCACAATATTGCTGATGGCTGCTGCCATAGGCCGGACGGCCCTGCGACATTGCGCCGCCGATGATTGCGCCTGTGGCAAATGCTGCAAGCGGGAACCACATGCCATTGTGCTGACGGTAGCCTGGGCGACGGTCACGGTAGCCACGGTGGCCGTTGTAATAATCGCGGCGCGCCATGGAGCGGCGATAGTCACGATCACGACCACGGAAGCTACGGTCCCGATAGATACGGCGCTCGTCGCGGCGGTACTGCACCTGAACGACATTATCGGTCATCGTCGTCTGTGCAGGCTTCTGCATTGGAACGGGCACCTGGAATGCCTGCGATGGCGTGAAGCTGGTCATGAGCATGATGACCGCTGTCGCGATGCTCGTTTTGCGCAAATTCATTTTGGATGTTCTCCGTATTGTGATGCGCGTTAAGACCGCGCTTCCATTGTCACAATAACGGAGAAGGCTGCTTTTGGTTCCATTGCGCAAAATGGAACAAGTATAATCAGGCCTCTACTTGAACATCTGTGAGGGGCCTCGAACAACAGGCGAGAATATAGCCTTCCTCGATTTCCTCATCCAGAATGCCGCCATTGTGGTTCATCTCAACCTCGCCGGAAAGCTTCAGAACACGGCATGTTCCGCAGATACCGGACTCGCAGGCGGCACCGATGCGCACACCCGCCGCACGCGCCGTCATCAAAATGGTCTGGCCTGACTGGCATGGCACGTCCTTGCCGGACAGTGTGAAGTTGATTTTGGCCAGCACTTCGCCATCGTCGGGCAAATCGCTTGCGCCGACAGCAACGGGAGCCGCGGGAGAAAAGCTTTCCTGATGATAACGCGCCATATCGAAGCCGGATGCTTCCAGCATGGAGCGGATGGCCGCCATAAAGGGTTCCGGCCCACAGCAAAACACCGTGCGATCCATAAAGTCATGCGACAGCAGCGCAATCTTGGCCTTGTCCACCATGCCCTTCAGACCGGACCACAGATCCGTGCGCCCGCAATTTTCGACAATGAAGCCAAGCGACAGGTTGGGCATGAAGCGCGCCAGATATTCCAGCTCGTGGCGGAAGACGATGTCAGATGGGGAGCGTGAGCAGTTGATGAAGGAAATATCGCTTTGCGGTGCGCGGTCACTCATATCACGCACCATCGACATCATCGGCGTCACGCCAGAGCCTGCGGAGATGAACAGATATTTGTCACCGGGGTGGCGCACATAGGAAAAGTCGCCCAGCGGCCCCAACGCACGGATCTTCATGCCGGGCTTCAGGTTGTTGAACATCCAGCGCGTTCCGATGCTCGTGGCCTGCGCCTTCACGGTCACCGCAAGCGCATAAGGACGCGACGGGCTGGAGGAGAGCGTGTAGGTTCGGAACAGCGGCTCCGGGCCAACAGGCAGTTCCAGTGTCACAAACTGGCCCGGCAGATAGCGAAACCAGTTGGTGCCTTCGGAGCGAAACAGGAAGGTCATCACATCTGGTGTTTCAGGCGTAACGGAGATGCACTCCAGCAGATGGAGCTTGTCGCTCCACGGCTTCATCTCATCAATATGCTTGTAGGTCGTTGCGATGCTGGAAAAGGTCATGCGACAGCCGACAGTTTTTTCTCGTCGCCGGTCAGGCGGTCGATCATGAAATCCGCATACCAGTTGACGAACTGCATGACGCCGCCCTCATCTTCCATGGAGTAAGGACCCGGCTCATAGGCAGGGGAGCGAATGCCGAAGGCATTTTCCTCGACAATGCGTCGGTCCTGATCATTGGTCTCGTTCCAGACATGGGTCAGGTTTTCGATATCATAATCGACCCCTTCCACCGCATCCTTATGCACAAGCCACTTGGTTGTGACCTGCGTTTCCATTGGTCCGAGTGGCAGCACTCGGAAGGAAATCAGGTGGTCGCCAAGGAAATGGTTCCAGGTCGTCGGGTAATGGAACAGAAGCAGCGTGCCAATATGGTCAATCGTAACATCATCCGACAGCGGGCGACGCACGGCGCGCTTGCCGGACATGGTGTAGCTCTCGGCATCACCAATCAGCGGCATACGCGCCACACGGAACTGACCCTTGGGATCGATCTTGAAGCGGCTCGGAAGACCCGCTGCCTCGCAGCGTGCCCAGTGGCCGCCGATTTCAGGATCGCTCGCGCCGCCATCAGTCCCGGTCACGCTCGGGTTTTCAGGATAGGTGCGGCACAGTTCCGGGTGGTTGGCGGCGCAATGGTAGCACTCGCGGTTGTTCTCCCAGACGAGCTTCCAGTTCCCCTTTTCGATGATCGTGCTTTCATGCGCGACCTTTGCCTCCCACACGCGGTGCGGTGCCATATAGCCCTCGATTTCGGCACGAACCGGCGCGAAATCGGCAGGCTTTTCGGCCAGACAGATGAAGACGTATCCGGCCACCGTCTCACAGGCGATGGGCTTAAGGCCAAACTCGCCCTTGTCGAAATCATCGCCCATATGGCGCGCAAACAGCAGCTTGCCATCCAGATCATAGGTCCACTGGTGGTACGGACAGACCAGACGGGCCGACTGGCCCTTGTGGCTGGTGCAGACGCGTGAACCGCGATGGCGACAGGAATTGTGGAAGGCGCGGATGGCACCATCCCGTCCGCGCACGATTACCACGGAGTAGTCACCGATCTGAACCGTCATATAGGTTCCGGCCTTCGGCACTTCGCAATCATGGGCCACAAACAGCCAGTCGCGGTACCAGATGTTTTCCATGTCCAGCTGGAAATAATCCTGATCCACGTAGAAAGGCTGCTCAAGGGTAAAACCCTCACGACGGTTTTTCAGTTGCCGCAATACGGTGTCGCGCAAATCCATGGCCACGTCCTCGAAAAGTCGCGGCAAGCCTTCAAGGGGCCATTTCCCGCGTGTGATGGCGATTATCTAACCATTCATGCGCATCTTCAGCACCACATACAGCGACATCGGCTTCCGCATTGGCGACAATTTGCGACATGCATGATTACGGCATGGCTCATGATTTCGGTTCTGAAACAGTGGCTTATAGATCGATCAAACGAAAATCCGTCGCAATGTGACGCGGGATTGTGCGCCATAATCTTTAATGCCGACAGTGTCGCGAAAAGGAATTTTTAACCTCCTTCACGTAAAACAATTCAATCGGCATAGGAGTTCTCCGATGGAAAAGAGCACGCAGATACGCTATTTTGATGCGAGCGCGCTCAAGCCCGCGCCTCCCCGCACGAAAACAGCCCATTCCGATTTCCTTCGCACCGGCAAGATCGCCCGTTATGAAGAGAAATGGGTTCCGCGTGAGCATCGCTATCTGACGCATGAGCAGGTGGCAGAGATTACCGGACGCAAGCTTCAGACGGCTGGCGAATTGACCTATTCGCGGCTGAATTCCTTCCACCAGTCCATACGCTTCCCCAACATGGTGTTTCACCGCACCATCGAAGAGAGCCCACATCTGGGCTATTGCCATGTCACGGCATCGCGCACCAGTTTCGACCTGCGCAACCCGGTGATCTGGTCGTTCTATTTCGCCAACTTCTTTGCCGAACTGTGCGGCGACGACCAGTTCTTTGAGAATATCGATGCGCGGCATCCCCGCATGTATTTTGCCGTTGCGATGGCTGTGGCCGGCGACAGGTCGGTTAAAATCGACAAGACCATCCACCGCGATGGCCTGCTGTTTCGCACCCATGACCCCAAGGTTGCACTGAAGAACGTGCTGATGCTGGGCACGCGCTCCAGTGAGATGCGCAAGTTCATCCGCACACTTTGAAACTGACGCGGCAAACAGCTTTCCAACCCGGCTGAAAACCTCTAAAGCATGCCGCGCGAAACTGTGCGGCGTCAAAGGCCGCGCGCCCCTGGAAGGTGCAGCATTCATGGCGCGTCATATCGACATTGAAAACGACCGGGCTACGGCGCTTCGCGACGCCGTTGAGGTGTTGTCGTCTGGCCATCCCGTCGCCATTCCCACGGAAACGGTCTATGGCCTTGCCGCAGATGCCACCAACCCTGTTGCCATTGCCCGCATCTATGAAACCAAGGGGCGTCCGCAGTTCAATCCGCTGATCTGCCACATGGCAAGCATTGCGATGGCGGAAGATTATGCGGTGTTTGATCCCATCTCGCGAAAGCTGGCAGAGGCGTTCTGGCCGGGTCCTCTCACGCTCATTCTGCCATTGAAGCCGGGTGGCGCAATCCATGCGCTTGCCACAGCCGGTCTGGATACTGTCGGCATTCGCATTCCCAAGGGCTTTGCCAGTGCTCTGATCGAACATTTCGGCAAGCCGCTCGCCGCACCCAGCGCCAACAGTTCCGGCAAGATCAGCGCCACCAGTGCCGCCCATGTGGACGCTGACCTCGGTGAAAAAATCAGCCTCATTCTGGATGGTGGCTCGGCTGATGTCGGCGTGGAATCCACCATCATCAAGGTCGAGCAGGACGGCACCGTGCGCCTGCTCCGTCCCGGTGGATTGGTGGCGGAAGAGATTGAGCGCGTTGCGGGATCGAAACTCGTGCGCCCGGAAAAGGCGTCTGCCACCATAGAGGCTCCCGGCATGCTCGCCTCGCACTACGCGCCCGGCGCGGCGGTGCGGCTGAATGCCGCTTCCGTTGAGCCCGGCGAGGCCTTGATCCGCTTCGGTGACATAGCCATTGTTGGCGAAGACAAAGCCGCGATTGTTCTTGATCTCAGCCGCAGTGGCGATCTCGCGCAAGCGGCAGTCAACCTGTTCGACCATCTGAAACAAGCCGATGCCAGCGGTGCAACCAGCATCGCTATCACGCCCATTCCGGTTACGGGGCTTGGCGAAGCCATCAACGACCGGCTGGCGCGTGCCGCTGCCCCCCGCCCTGACGAAGCTGATTGAGGACCGATAATGATGACCGCCTTGCCCGATGACCTGATCCAGCGTTTCGTAACCATCGTTGGCGACAAGAACGCCGTTCGCGATCAGGCTGATCTTGCCCCGCATCTGGTGGAAAATCGCGGACTTTACAAAGGCGCTTCGCCACTGATGCTGAAACCGGCCTCGACCGAAGAGGTGGCGGCCATCATGAAGCTTGCCAGCGAAACCGGCACGGCCATTGTTCCCCAGACCGGAAACACCGGCCTAGTGGGCGGCCAGACACCGCGCAGCGACGCAAGCGACATCATTCTCTCACTGGAGCGGATGAACCGGGTTCGCGATATTGATCCCGTCGCCAATATCATTGTCGTCGACGGTGGCTGCATTCTCGATACGGTCCATGCGGAAGCCGACAAGGTGGAGCGGATGTTTCCGCTGTCACTCGGTTCTCAAGGCTCCTGCCGCATCGGTGGAAATCTCGCCACCAATGCGGGAGGCACGGCGGTGCTTGCCTATGGCAATATGCGCCAGCTTTGCTTAGGGCTGGAGGTGGTTCTGCCAACAGGCGAAATCTGGAACGGCCTGCGCCGCCTTAAGAAAGACAATACGGGTTACGATCTGCGCGACCTTTTCATCGGTTCGGAAGGTACGCTTGGCGTGATCACCGGCGCGGTGCTGAAGCTGTTTCCCAAGCCTAGGGGTCATCAGGTTGCCTTTGCCGGTCTCAACTCACCTGAAGATGCCTTGAAGCTGTTTGATCGCGCCTCAACGCTGTGTGGCGCGGCGCTCACGGGCTTTGAGCTCATGCCCCGCATCGGTATCGACTTTACCACAAAGCATATTCCAGGTGTCCGCGACCCGCTGGATACGGTGCATCCCTGGTATGCGCTCATCGATATCTCCACCTCCGACACGGCGGAAACCGCGCAGACCATGATCGAGGACCTGCTGGAGAAAGGGTTTGAGGCTGGTGTCGTGCAGAATGCCGTCATTGCCTCATCGGACGCGCAGCGCACGGCGCTGTGGCACATGCGCGAAAGCATGTCGGATGCGCAAAAGCCAGAGGGTGGCTCCATCAAGCACGACGTTTCTGTGCCGGTCTCCAAGATACCGGTGTTCATGGCAGAGGCAGAAGCCGCCGTCATGCAGGCACTCCCCGGTGCGCGGATCTGCGCTTTCGGTCATCTGGGCGATGGCAATATTCACTACAACATCTCCCAGCCCGTGGGTGCCGATAAGGCTGAGTTCATTGCCCGCTGGCGCGAGATCAACCACATCGTCCACGGCATCGTGCTTTCCCATGGTGGCTCGATTTCCGCCGAACACGGCATTGGACAGTTAAAGCGTGACGAGCTTGCCGATATCCGTCCGGGTATCGAATTGGAACTGATGCGCCGAATCAAGACAGCTTTTGACCCGGCGGGCGTGATGAACCCCGGTAAGGTTGTAAGCGTCTAAAGGGGTTTCGCCGCCTCAGTCCTGCAATGGAGCGCACTGAAACACCAGTGGGCACGCGCATTGCGTGCCCTTTTTTGGGCTCCGCACCCATCATCCCCGCCCATTTTTGGCTTTGGTGTTTTTCACCATTGTCGGAACCGATTTGTCCTGCGCACCCTGTTTTTCAGGGCAATGGGCGCGGGGGCGGCACAGGTGCATTTCGATAAAATCACGGAACCGGATAGGGCGGTCTTGCGCCAGGCATTGGCATGATTGTGGCCTGATCAATTCAGGATTTCGAAACCCTATCGGTCTGCCTTTTGCTAACCATTTGGGAATGCAAAGTTTTCTTAACCTCGATTTTTAAGCTGTCTCGAAGATGCGGCGGCTATCTTCACCCTATCAGAGGACGAAAAGTCCCAGACGAGGCCATGAAACGGCTCTCAGGTAAAACAAGGATAGCATGATGACCAACACTGTTCTGAAGCCCGACTGGGCAGGCGCGACACTCCGGCTCGACCCAACGCGGTTCCCGCAGCAGCTGACGTATGGCAAGGACAAGAGTTCAACCGATATCGCTATCACGCTCGATGAACGCGGTGCTGTGCTTCGCAAGGTCCTCCACTCCAGTGGCCTTCCGCTTTCCTTCGCGCTTCCTGCCCGTGCCTTCAAAGGTGTCGCCGCCCGCGCCATCGACCATGGTGATGGCCAGGTGACCGTGACGCTCGAACTTCATCATGACGATCCAGACCTTTGCATTCCCCTGCTGGTGGCGCACGACCTGTGCGACATCGCCGCGGATTGGCGCAGCTGGTCTGAAGCCTATCGCATTCCCATGCTGATGGTTGAGGCCGATGGCATTGCCCGTCCGCTGGAAGACCATCTCGGCCAGGTGCGCACCAAGACCACGCGCCCACGCCGTCGCCATTCCTATTTCGCAGAACGCCGTCCGCGCTTCCTCGTGCGTCGCAACACCGGCTCGCTGGGCATGACCATGCGCATTCAGGGCAAGGAAATCATCGCCCGCAGCTGATCCAAGAGTTTCCTCCGCGCAAAGCCCGGCACGTTTCAAGACGGAGCCGGGTTTTTCGTATCAACCAAAGATGAGCGGCAAGAGCAGACCGACGAAAATCAAAAGCCCAACCCGATTGTTGGATTTGAAGAGCGCGAGGCACTGCTCAACATTGTTGATATCGAGCATCCTGACCTGCCGAAACAGTAGGAAAGCCGCAGTGGCAAGGCCGACATAGCCAAGCCAACCCACACCGGCTGTGGCGAAAGCCAGAAAAATGAAGACCAGCGCAGCACCATAAAGGCCGACAAGCCATGTGCCTGTCTTTTCCCCGAACAGAAGTGCTGTGGAGCCGATGCCCACTGCGGTGTCGTCCTCCCGGTCCTGATGGGCGTAGATCGTGTCGTAACCGATTGTCCAGGCAATGGCGCCAAAATAGAGCAGAAACGGCGAGATCGAGAGCGATCCGAATTGCCCGGCCCAGCCCATCAACGCGCCCCACGAAAAGGCAAGGCCGAGAAAGAACTGCGGCCAGTTGGTCACGCGCTTGGCAAAGGGATAAATGGCGACGAAGATCAGCGACGCCAGACCAACGAGAATGGCAAATCCGTTAAAGCATAAGAGCACCACTAGGCCGACAAGCGCCTGAAGCACGATGAAGATCTTGGCCTGTGTGCGGGTTACCCTGCCAGACGGAAGCGGGCGCGAACGGGTTCTCGCTACCGCCATATCGATTTTGTGATCGGCAAGGTCGTTGTAGGTGCAACCGGCACCGCGCATGGCGACCGAGCCCGCGAAAAACAGGAAGAGATGGAACAGCAGCGTGGCCCAGGAGAAGGTACCGAGGTTTTGCGCCGCATTGGCCGCCATGGCCGCCGACCAGAAACAGGGCCACATCAGCAATTGCCAGCCAATGGGGCGGTCCCAGCGGGCAAGCTGCGCATAGGGCCAAAGGGTCCTCGGCAATATCCGATAGACCCAATTGTTGGACGGTGCGTCGGAAACGCGACCGGAAAGATCACTTTGGTCAACCATATCTGCGTTCTACGCCTCACATTTACGAAGCGTCAAGCACAAGACTGCCAAAGCAATGCCCGGCCCGCGCCTAGCGTTTTTTCATGGCCTCGGCCAGAGCTGCCGCCAATGCTCCGCCCGCCGGCGCAGCCTCAGCGCGCGGCTGCGGCTTCGCACTTGCGTGGCGCATGGCACTGGCATTCCCTTTCTCCCGCATGGGCTGCGGTGCGGCCTCGCCACCATCCTTGCGCATGGTCAGAGCGATGCGCTTGCGCTTCACATCCACCTCAACCACCCGCACCTTGACCACATCACCGGCCTTCACCACCTCGTGCGGGTCCTTGATGAAACGATCCGCCAGCTGCGACACATGGACGAGACCATCCTGATGGACGCCGATATCCACGAAGGCACCGAAGGCGGCAACGTTTGTGACTGTGCCTTCCAGCAGCATGCCGGGTTTCAAATCGGTGATTTCATCGACGCCATCGGCAAAGGTCGCGGTTTTAAAGCTTGGACGCGGGTCACGACCGGGCTTTTCCAGCTCGGCGATGATATCCTTGACGGTGGGCAGACCGAACTGCTCATCGATGAACTGCTTGGGATCAAGCGACTTCAACGCCGCACTGTCGCCCATCACGGAGCGCAGGTCGCGACCGCAAGCCGCGACGATCTTCTTGGCGACGCCGTACGCTTCAGGGTGGACGGATGACGAGTCGAGCGGCTCCTTGCCGTTGGGAATGCGCAGGAACCCGGCGCATTGCTCAAAGGTGCGCTGGCCAAGGCGTGGCACTTTCAGCAATTCCTTGCGGCTGGCGAACGGCCCTGTCTGGTCGCGGTGCAGAACGATGGCATCTGCGATGGAGGCACCAAGGCCCGATACCCGCGACAGAAGCGGTGCGGACGCCGTGTTGAGGTCAACGCCAACAGCATTCACCGCATCTTCCACAACGGCATCCAGCGAGCGAGAGAGTTTGCCCTGATCAACGTCATGCTGGTACTGGCCGACGCCAATGGATTTGGGCTCGATCTTCACCAGTTCTGCAAGCGGATCCTGCAAACGGCGGGCGATGGAGACCGCTCCGCGCAGGGAAACGTCGAGATTGGGGAACTCCGCAGCCGCACTTGCCGAGGCTGAATAGATCGATGCGCCCGCTTCGGACACGATGACTTTGGTTGGCTTGGGGCCGGTCAGCTGGGTCAACATATCCGCCACAAGCCGCTCCGTCTCGCGGCTGCCGGTGCCGTTGCCGATGGAAATCAGCTCGACATTGTGTTTGCGAATGAGGCTAGCCAGCTCTGCCTGCGTTCCGCGAATATCGTTCTTGGGCGGAAATGGATAGACCGTGGTCGTTTCCAGCAGCTTGCCGGTACCATCAACAATCGCCACCTTGACGCCCGTGCGAATGCCGGGGTCCAGACCCATGGTGGCGCGTGAACCGGCAGGTGCGGCCAGAAGCAGATCCTTCAGATTGCGGGCAAAGACGTGGATTGCCTCTTCTTCCGCCCGTTCCCGCAATTCGCGCATCAGATCGAGAGATAGAGACATGGAAAGCTTGACGCGCCATGTCCAGCCCGCCACCTCCATCAGCCAGGCATCCGCCGGTCCTGCGCTCCGAATATCAAACGCGCTTGCGATGGTGCGCTGTGCTGGCTTAACCGGTGAGGGATCATCCGCATCCACATCGATTGTCAGCGTCAGAACTTCCTCGTTCCAGCCGCGGAGCATGGCAAGCGCGCGGTGGCCGGGCACGGTGGCCCATTTTTCGGAGTGGTCGAAATAGTCAGAAAATTTCTCACCCGTCGCCTGCTTGCCATCGACAACCTTGGCGCGGAACGTGGCGTTGTGGCGCATGTAATCACGCAAGCGACCCAAGAGATCAGCGTTTTCCGTCATGGTCTCGGCAACGATATCACGTGCGCCCTCGAGCGCGGCCTTCACATCCGCGACTTCACCCTGAACATAGGCCTGCGCCAAAGCGGCGGGATCGGCGCTGCGGTCGTCCCACAGGGCTTGCGCCAGAGGCCCGAGGCCCTTTTCGCGAGCGATTTCGGCGCGTGTACGGCGCTTGGGCTTATAGGGCAGATAAAGGTCTTCCAGTTCCGCCTTCGTCGTGGCCGATACGATCTTGCGCAGCAGATCGTCGGTCATCTTGCCCTGCGTGGTGATGGAATCGGTGATGGACGAGCGCCGGGCATTGAGTTCGCGCAGATAGGACAGCCGTTCCGCCAGCGTGCGAAGCTGGGTGTCATCAAGGCCGCCGGTGACTTCCTTGCGGTAACGGGCGATGAAGGGAACCGTTGCCCCCTCATCCAGCAGCGCAATCGCTGCATTCACCTGTTCGGCGCGGGCATTGATTTCGGAAGCGATCAACGGGGCAATGCGGGAATTATCTGCGGCCATATGGTTCTCTGAACTTTCTTAAAATCTGCCCGAACATAGATGCTGATTACGGCATGACAACAGGCAGCTTGATCGATTCCACAGAAAAGCCAAATGAGCCTATGATCCGACGCCATAGCGATCCGGGCAACAAACAGGCGAGCAATCTGCGCTTAGACCTTGACCTTTCAGCCCCCTGCCCTTAACGCCCCAGCAACACGTTAAAGCGCGAGATGACAGGGGTGTTGACCATGAAAGTTCTGTTGATCGGTTCCGGCGGACGCGAACATGCGCTGGCCTGGAAAATTGCCCAGTCCCCCCTGCTCACCAAACTTTATGCCGCACCCGGCAATCCCGGCATCGCCGATCACGCAGAGCTGGTGACACTCGATGTGGAAGACCACGCTGCTGTGATTGCCTTTGCAAAAGACAACGACATTGATTTTGTCGTTGTCGGCCCGGAAGCGCCGCTGGTTGCCGGTCTGGCCGATGATCTGCGCGCAGCAGGCATCGCTACATTCGGTCCTTCCAAGGCCGCATCGCAGCTTGAGGGCTCCAAGGGCTTCACCAAGGATCTCTGCGCTCGCTACGACATTCCGACCGGCGCTTACCGGCGCTTCAAGGCCGCAGAACCGGCCAAGGCCTATGTCCGCCAGCAGGGCGCGCCGATTGTCATCAAGGCCGATGGCCTGGCCGCCGGTAAAGGCGTGACCGTTGCCATGAGCGAGGCTGAAGCGCTTTCAGCGATTGATGATTGTTTCGACGGCGCATTTGGTGCGGCCGGCGCTGAAGTCGTTGTAGAGGCATTTCTCGACGGTGAGGAAGCCAGTTTCTTCTGCCTTTGCGATGGCAAGACGGCCTTGGCGCTGGCAACCGCACAGGATCATAAGCGCGTGGGCGATGGCGACACCGGCCCCAACACCGGCGGCATGGGTGCTTACTCCCCTGCCCCCGTCATGACGCCTGCCATGGTCGAGCGCACCATGAAAGAAATCATCCAGCCGACGATGACAGGCATGGCGAAAGACGGAAACCCGTTTTCGGGCGTCTTTTTTGCAGGGTTGATGATCACGCAAAAAGGTCCCGAGCTGATCGAATACAATGTTCGTTTCGGAGACCCCGAATGCCAGGTGTTGATGATGCGCCTGAAGAGCGACCTGCTGCCGCTGCTTTATGCGACCGCGACAGGAACGCTTGCCGAGGTGAGTGCTGAATGGCGTGATGATGCCGCGCTGACAGTTGTTCTCGCATCCAAAGGCTATCCCGCCACATACGACAAGAACACACCAATCGACCACGTTCCCGATGCGCGCGAAAACGCCAAGGTGTTCCATGCTGGCACAGCATTGAAAGACGGTCAGTTGGTTGCCACCGGCGGGCGGGTGTTGAACGCGACAGCATTTGGCGCCACCGTGACCGAGGCCCAAAGCCGCGCCTATGCTTTGGCTGCCGAGGTGAAATGGGACAATGGTTTCAGCCGCAGCGATATTGGCTGGCAGGCCGTGGCCCGCGAAAAGGCGCAGTGAACAGCCGCCCGGCTTCGTTCAATATTTACCAAAATTCCTGACCGGATGGAAAGGAAGTCGCAGTAAAATCCGCTCCGTTGTAGCAGCAGAATGGCTGCACGGAACGGGAGATTTCATGCGCAAGACGTTGCTGACGGTCGCACTCGTGCTGGCAAGCGGTTCTGCCATGGCTTCATCCATTGAAATCATCGGTCAGAACCGCACATCAAACGGCAGCGTTGTTTCGGTGATCTGCGCGGCCTGCCCGCCTGCCATCGTCAAATCAGACTCGGTGGCAGCGCCAACTCTGGCCGCCGGCACTCAGGATGTTTCCATTCGTGACGTTGATGGAAAAAAGCAGGTTGTGCGCACCGAAGCGTGGCTTGGTGGCTCGCCCGTTACATTCGTAAGCTCTAACGCGCTGTGGCTCCCTGAAGACACTTCGATCCCAAACATTGCAGAGCACCCAATGCCGGGAACCGACGCTGTGCAGACATCCGCCGTGTCGTCCACAGAGCCGAAGGCGCAAGAGCCTCAAACCGCACCGCTGTTTTCAGACGCACCTCTGCGGCCGACCTTGTGATGTCTTTTCACACACGCCCCACGGCAAGAGAATCACGCACCGTTTCTTAACAAACATCTGCTAATTAGTCTGTGATGCGATCAAGCATTGGCGGAGCACCGTCTGCTGTCATGGGGGAGCGTCCATTAGGATGCTGACAGCCGTTACTCATACGAGTCCGCAGGTTCTTATGAAGAGTTTCAAGATTTCGGTTCAGCTTGCCGTTTTGGTAGGTTGTCTGGTCGCTGCCTTTGCCATCGCCACTTTCCTCCAGATAAGGACCTCGTCCGAGACGATTTATCAGCAACGTTACGAGATGCTGAGAACAGAAACGGAAACAGCGATTTCCGTTCTTAAAATTTACGATGACAAGGTGAAGGCTGGTCAGCTTACCATGGAACAGGCCCGCAAGCAGGCCTTCGAACTCTTGGCTGCCGTGCGCTATGAGCCTGACGGCTATTTCTTCGGCTACGACTACGACATCAACACGGTGTTTCATTACGACACCAAGCGTGTCGGTCAGAACTCCAGGAACAAGCCAGACCCGACTGGAAAGCTTTTCCGCGAAAATCTCGTCGAACTCGCGCTCAAGGGCGGCGGGCGCGTAGACTACATGTCCAGCAAGCCAGGTCTGGATCCGGGCCTTTACTTCCGCAAGACCGCCTATGCAGCCGAGTTCAAGCCCTGGGGCGTCATCGTCAACACGGGCCTCTATATGGATGACCTCGACGCCGAAGTGAACAGCGCCATCTGGAAAGCAATCAGCGCCTGCATCGGCATTCTCATTTTCGCAATAGCAGCCTCGGTCGTGATCATCAGAGGCATCACCAAACCATTGAGCGAAATTCACATGGCACTGGGCGAAGTGGCCAACGAAAACGTAGCGATTGGCATTCCGCATACCAGCATGAAGAACGAAGTCGGATTGATGGCCAAGGCAACGGAAGCATTGCAACGCAAGGTGCGCGAGCGCCACGCCATGCAGCTCCGTGAAGAAGAACAGCAGCAGCAGCTGGACAGCGAACGCCAGACCAATCTCGACACGCAGAAGAGCGAAGCGGAGCTTCAGGCCCGTGTCGTCAGCACCATCGGCAATGCGCTGGAAAAGCTGGCACAGGGAGATCTGACAGTTCGCTGCGGCGATCTGGGCTCTCGTTATACGGGCCTGCGGACCAACTTCAACGAGGCGCTTTCGCAGCTTGATGCGGCCATGGCGAAGGTCAATATCAAGAGCATCGATATTGGCGGCTCCAAGGATGAAATCCGCAATGCTTCCAACGAGCTGTCCCAGCGCACCGAGCGCCAGGCTGCAAGTCTGGAAGAAACATCTGCGGCGCTGGACGAACTCACAGTTGCGGTTCGCCTCACGGCGGATGGCGCATCGGAAGCTGCAAAGAAGGTCACATCGATCAGCACCGATGCCAACCGCAGCGACAATATCGTTGAACAGGCCATCGGTGCCATGAGCGGCATCGAGCAATCCTCGCAGGAAATTACCAAGATCATCGGCGTTATCGATGGCATTGCCTTCCAGACCAACCTTCTTGCGCTCAACGCCGGTGTGGAAGCAGCGCGCGCGGGTGAAGCTGGCAAGGGCTTTGCGGTTGTTGCGCAGGAAGTGCGCGAACTGGCGCAGAAATCCGCGGCAGCGGCCAAGGAGATCAAGGACCAGATCGCCCGTTCCTCCACGCAGGTGGAAAATGGCGTTCGCCTTGTGGGTGAAGCAGGCGATGCGCTGAAGCGCATCTCCGATCAGATTAAGTCTTCGAGCGAGATCGTCAACAAGATCGCCCATTCGGCAGCCGAACAGGATACGACGTTGCGGTCTATCTCAAGCTCGTTGAACCAGCTGGATGCCGCAACCCAGCACAACGCTGCCATGGCCGAGGAAACAACCGCGCTGGCGCAAACGCTGGCCGCCGATACGGAAGAGCTTCTCAACCTCATCAGCACCTTCCGCGTTTCCGGCTCACAGAGCGGCAGCCTTCAGGGCATGGCGCAGCAAATGCGCCGCGCAAGCTGATCTTCAGCTCCAACATCAATGGATCACACAAACGCCGGGGAGAAATCTCCGGCGTTTTATTGTGTGAGCCGATCCAGCTCATCAATGTTGGCGGGTGAGAAAACGACTATTCCGGCTTGGCTGAGCAGCGCAGCCGTCACGCCATTGCCCGCCTGTTTACGGCCCGAAAACGAGCCATCATAGATGGCCACGGAGCCACAGGATGGGCTGCCGTCAATCAGCAGGGCGTAGGCGCAGCCGTGGTCTTTCGCAAAAGCCAGCGCCTTTTGCGCACCGTCTTTGAATTGCGAGGTCACATCACCGCCGGTGATTTCGATGACACGCGCCCTTCCCTGAAGCACATCAAGCCCTGACGCCCCGTTCTCGATTTCCGCTGGCGCACGCGGAACGGCCATACCACCCGCCATTTCCGGGCAGATCGTCACCAACCTGCCTTCCTGTTTCCAGCGTTCGATGGCCGGATGCGCAAGCGGCTTGCCCTTGCCATCATAGCGAACGGCATGGCCGAGCAGGCAGGCGCTGATGAGGATTTTGCCAGTCAACGCCGCCGACCCTATCACCCCGTGATTTTCGAGAAGTCCGCCACGGTGCCGGTGGCTTCACGAATGGCCTTCAACAAGGCAAGCCGGTTCGCGCGGATGGCATTGTCCTCATCATTGACCAGAACGTCTTCGAAAAACTTATCGACCGGAGCGCGCAGGGTGGAGAGCGCCTGCATGGCCGAGCGGAAATCTTCGGTTTCAACCGCCTTTGCGGCATCGGCAGAGGCCGTCTTGATAGCCGCATAGAGCGCCTTTTCGGCATCGAGCTTCAGCAGCTCTTCCGAAACGCTGTTGGCGACCACAGTCCCCTTCTTTTCTTCTGCTGCCAGAAGCTGGGTGGCGCGCTTGGTGCCAGCCAGAAGATTGATGCCATCCTGATCCGTCACAAACGCCGTCAACGCTTCGACGCGACGCGCGACCATGAGAAGATCGTCAGTCTCAGGTATGAGGACCGCTTCGATCAGATCATAGCGTGCGCCGAGATCGCGGAGATAGACTTTCAGGCGGTCGTGGAAGAAGGACAGGAGGTCAGGGTCTTTGACGATGCTCAGCAGCGGCAGCCGAATATTCCGCTCCAAAATCATCCGCACAACACCCAACGCAGCACGACGCAGCGCGAATGGGTCTTTTGAACCTGTCGGCTTTTCATCGATGGCCCAGAAGCCCACCAATGTGTCGAGCTTATCTGCCAGGGCGACGGTCAAGCCGACCTTGTCTTGCGGCAGACGGTCGGACGGGCCATTCGGCTTCCAGTGATCTTCAATGGCGGCGGCAACGCTTTCGTTTTCGCCCTGAAGCAACGCGTATTTGCGGCCCATCAGGCCCTGCAATTCGGGGAATTCGCCAACGGCTTCGGTGCGCAGATCGGCCTTGGCGAGAACTACGGCGCGGTCCACTAGCGCTGCATCTGCGCCGATCACGGGCGCAAGCTGCTTGGCCAGTTCGCGGATGCGGGCCACGCGCTCACCCTGTGTGCCGAGCTTGGCGTGGAACGTCACGTTCAACGCATCGAGCTTTGCCATGCGCTGGTCCAGCGGCTTGCTCAAATCGAGGTCGAACTTTGCGGCGGAGTCCTTGAGTGTCTCAAGGTCCGGCAGGTTGCCCTGGTCGCGGGTCCAGAAGTGCTTGGCGTCTGACAGGCGGGCGCGCACGACCTTGCCGTTGCCGTGCATTATTTCCTTGCCGCCATCGATGGCCTGAATGTTGGACACCAGAATGAAGCGGTTGGAGATGCCTTCGGTCGCACCTTGCGGGCGCGTCACGAAACACTTCTGGTTGGTCTTGATGGTTAGGCGGATGATTTCGGCGGGGATTTCGAGGTAGTCTTCCTCAAATGTACCGATCAGCACCTGCGGCCACTCAACGAGGCCGGAAACCTCTTCCAGCAGGCCTTCATCTTCCACGAGGTCAAGGCCATTGGCGAAAGCCAGATCCTTGGCATCATGCAGAATGATGTCCTTGCGGCGCTCTGCGTCCAGAATGACCTTGGCTTTTTCCAGGCTCGATACATAATCTTCGAAGCGGCGCACGGTGATGGCGTCAGGCGCGTGGAAACGGTGGCCATAGGTCACGTTGCCAGCCACGATGCCATCGATCTCGAAGGGAATGACCTGCGTTTCATCATTTTCAGGGCCGAACACACAGATGATGGATTGCAGCGGGCGAACCCACGTCAGGCTTTCGGAGCCCTTGCCTTCAACTCCCGCATAGCTGGAACCCTTGGGCATGGAGGCAGCACCAGAGCGCATGGAAACCGGCCATGGGAACTTTCTGATGATGCCGGGCATAACGCTGGCGATGATCTCTTCCGCCGGGCGGCCGGGCTTGTTGATGATGGCGATATAAAAATCACCCTTCTTAGGGTCAGACACGACCTGCGCTTCCGACACGGAAGACAGACCGGCACCGCGCAAAAAGCCTTCGATCGCTTTTTCGTTGGCGTCGGTGCGCGGACCCTTCTTTTCTTCCCGCACATCGGCAGAGCGGGCGTTGAGGCCGCGAATATCCAGCGTCAGGCGGCGCGGCGTCCAGTATTCGCGCGCACCTTCATAGGTCAGGCCTGCTTCCACCAGCGCATCGGTGACAAGCTTCTTCAGATCACCCGCCGCCTTACGCTGCATGCGTGCGGGGATTTCTTCGGAGCGAAGTTCGAGCAGAAGATCAGGCATATCTGTTTTCCGGTGTCATGGATTTTTCGTTGGCCTCTGCTAGCAAAATTTGAGGCCGATGCACAATGTAAATATCGGGTGCCCCCACGCGGGCGGTGCGTCTCAAACAGAAGTTCTTGACCCGCAGGCCCTTGCCATGGCACCTGTCCGCATCCAAAGTCAGTGCATTCTGACTATCCTCTTTTGACCGTGAAGACTGCAATGACCGACGTTCCAGACCATATGAACCCGAAACGTTCCTTTCAGGCGCTGATCCTGACGCTGCACAATTACTGGGCGGACAAGGGCTGCGCCGTGTTGCAGCCTTATGATATGGAAGTGGGCGCGGGCACGTTTCATCCGGCAACCACGCTGCGCGCACTCGGCCCCAAGCCGTGGAAGGCCGCCTATGTGCAGCCATCGCGCCGCCCTTCCGATGGTCGCTACGGCGAAAACCCCAACCGTTTGCAGCATTATTACCAGTATCAGGTCATTCTGAAGCCGAACCCTTCCAACCTGCAGGAGCTTTATCTCGGCTCGTTGAAGGCCATTGGTCTTGATCCGCTGCTGCATGATGTGCGCTTTGTGGAAGACGACTGGGAAAGCCCGACGCTGGGTGCCTGGGGTCTGGGCTGGGAGTGCTGGTGCGACGGCATGGAAGTCTCGCAGTTCACTTACTTCCAGCAGGTCTGCGGGATTGAGTGCTCGCCGGTTGCGGGTGAGTTGACATATGGTCTTGAGCGTCTGGCCATGTATGTACAGGGCGTCGATAATGTTTACGACCTGAACTACAATGGCCGCGAAGGCGACGAGAAGATCTCCTATGGCGATGTGTTCCTGCAAGCAGAGCAGGAATATTCACGGCACAATTTCGAATATGCCGATACCGCCATGCTGCATCGCCATTTCATCGACGCCGAAAAAGAGTGCAAGGCCCTGCTGGATGCCGGTGCACCCGGTGAGAATGCCAATCAGGTTCTGCACAAATGCGTGTTTCCTGCCTATGACCAGTGCATCAAGGCATCCCACGTTTTCAACCTTCTGGATGCGCGCGGCGTGATTTCCGTGACCGAACGGCAGAGCTACATCCTGCGCGTTCGCACACTGTCCAAAGCCTGCGGCGAAGCATTCCTGATGACGGATGCCGGTGGCGCAAACTGGAATAAAGACGCAGCCTGACGACTGATATGGACAGGCGATGACATGGCAGGTCGGAACGCAAGTTTTCCGGCCAGACCGGAGAGTTTCACGAGGGGGAACGGCACATGTATATCGCACTGGCCATTTTGGCGGCAATCGCGCTCTATGTCGTCTTCATCTATAATGGTCTCGTCAAATCCAGACAGATGACCGAAGAGGCGTGGTCGGGCATCGACGTTCAGTTGAAGCGTCGCGCCGATCTCATTCCCAACCTCATCGAAACTGTGAAGGGCTATGCCGCTCACGAAAAAAGCACCTTCGAGGAAGTGGTTGCCATGCGCAACCGCGCACAGGCTGTGCCCACAGGCGATGTCGAGGGCCGTGCACAGGCCGAAGGTCTGCTCAGCCAAGCGCTGGGAAAGCTGTTTGCTCTGGCAGAAGCTTATCCCGACCTCAAAGCGAACACTGGCTTTCTGGAACTGCAAAAATCACTTGAGACCATCGAGGGTGAAATCCAGATGTCGCGCCGCTACTATAATGGCTCGGCGCGGGATCTGAACGTCAAGGTGGAGAGCTTCCCTTCCAACCTTGTTGCGCGCAATTTCGGCTTTATAAAAGCCCCCTACTTCGAGATCACCAACGAGGCGGATCGCGCTGTTCCTGCTGTCAAATTCTGATGCGATAACCGGCACAGGCCGGTTGAGAAAAACGATAAAGCCATGATCGAACTGACCATTACCCCGCCAAACCACCCACTTTCCGGCAAGGTGGAGCCACCCGGCTCCAAATCCATCACCAACCGTGTGCTGCTGCTTGCGGGACTTGCCAAGGGCCGCAGCCTGCTGACCGGCGCTTTGAAAAGCGACGATACGCTGTTCATGGCACAAGCCCTGCGCGCCATGGGCGTTGATGTAACAGAACCTGACGCGACGAGCTTTGTGGTGGAAAGCGATGGCGTGCTGAAAGCCCCCGAAGAGCCGCTTTTCCTCGGCAATGCGGGAACGGCCACGCGGTTTCTGACGGCGGCGGTTGCTTCGGTTGATGGCACTGTTGTGGTTGATGGCGACGAACATATGCGCAAGCGCCCGATCCAGCCGCTGGTGGAAGCCTTGATCGCGCTTGGCATCGACGCACAAGCGCCGACCGGCTGCCCACCTGTGACCGTGAAGGGCAATGGCCTCGGCTTTGCCAAGGACAGCGTCACCATCGACGCCAATCTTTCCAGCCAGTATGTCTCCGCACTGTTGATGGCCGCACCCTGTGGCGCAAAGCCGCTGGATATTGTGCTGGCCGGTGAAGACATTGGCGCGAAAGGCTATATCGACCTGACAGTGGCGGCCATGGAAGCCTTCGGCGCCAAGGTCGAGCGGGTTTCCAATGCCGTCTGGCGCGTGCAGCCGACAGGTTATACCGCAACGGATTTCCACATCGAACCCGACGCATCTGCTGCCACCTATCTGTGGGGCGCGGAATTGCTGACGGGTGGCAAGATCGATATCGGCACGCCAGCGGAAGCCTTCACCCAGCCGGATGCCAAGGCGCATGCCATCATGGCGCAGTTTCCCAACCTTCCCGCCGAAATCGATGGCAGCCAGATGCAGGATGCCATTCCGACCATTGCCGTGTTGGCTGCCTACAACACCACGCCGGTGCGCTTTGTCGGCATTTCCAATCTGCGCGTGAAGGAATGTGACCGCGTCCGCGCCATCTCGCTCGGCCTCAATGCCATCCGCGACGGGCTGGCGCATGAGGATGGTGATGATCTTATCGTGCACGCCGATCCGGCTTTGGCAGGTCAGACCGTGGCCGCCTCCATCGATACGTTCCACGATCATCGTATTGCCATGAGCTTTGCGCTGGCGGGCCTGAAAACAGGCGGTATCGCCATTCAGAACCCTGTTTGCGTGGGCAAGACCTATCCCGGATACTGGACGGCGCTTGCGTCTTTGGGCGTTCAATACAGCGAAACCGGACAAGACTGATTGCAGAGAAGGACGCCGCCCATGAAGACCCAAGCCGCCAGATATCTCGCGCTTCTCGTCTTCCTGCTGGCGGCGGCCCTTCCGGCAGCGGCTGAGGAATTCATCAGCTCTTATCATTCCGTTGTCGATGTCGCCAAAAGCGGGCAGCTGACGGTGACCGAAACCATCACGGCCCGGGCGGAAGGCAACAGGATCAAGCGCGGCATCTTTCGCGATTTTCCACTTTACGCGCTGGACGCGAATGGAAACCGCACCAAGGTTGGTTTCGACGTCTTATCCGTAGAGCGGGATGGTTCAAAAGAAGACTGGCGCACCGAAAGCATCGATGGCGGCATCCGCATCTATACCGGCAATGCCGACCGCTTTCTCTCCACCGGCGATCACATCTTCCAGATTACTTACACCACCGACCGGCAAATCCGCTATTTCAATGGTTATGACGAGCTGACCTGGAACGTGACCGGCAATGGCTGGCAGTTTCCCATGCGCGAGATTTCGGCAACCGTTTCCCTGCCGCAGGGCGTGGCACCAACAGACACGGCCGTTTTTACCGGACGCCTTGGCGCAAAGGGCAAGGATGCCCGCGCCCTGACGGAAGGCAACGAGGTGTTCTTTGCCTCCACCCGCCCCTTCTATCAGGGTGAGGGCATGACGATTGCGGTGAAATTGCCCAAGGGCGCTATCGATGCACCATCGGCGGCGCAGGAACGGAGCTGGTGGCTGCAGGATCATCTGGGCTCGATTCTGGGTGTTTCAGGCTTCATCCTCATCCTGATTTATTACTACAGGGCGTGGTCAGCGGTTGGCCGTGATCCCGCGAAGGGCATCATCATTCCGCGCTGGGATGCGCCGGAGGGTTTATCGCCTGCTCTTGTCAACTATGTCGATAATAATGGCTTCTCCGATGATGGCTGGACGGCGTTCTCAGCCGCATCGCTGAGCCTTGCCGTTAAAGGCTATGTGGTGCTGGACGATTTGAAGTCGTCCCTCGTCATCCGCCGCACCGAAAAGCCTGTAGAGGGCAAGTTACCTCCTGGGGAAGCAGCCATCATCAACACGGTTGATGAGCCCGGTATGTCCTTTGAAATTAACAAAAAGAATGGGTCACGGGTCGTTTCGCTGGGCAATGCCTTCCGCAAAGCCATCGAGTCCGAGCACAGCGGCAAATATTACCGCGACAATTTCGGCTTCATTACCCTCGGCTTTATCCTTTCGATTGTCGTCATTCTTGCTGTCGCCGTGTTCGGGAATTTTGAACCGGACGCCTATATAGCCATGTTCGTGATTGGCATCCTCACCTTCATCGGCACCATCTTTGCCTTCGTCTTCGGGAAATCCTTCACTCGTGGCGGGTCCCTGCTCAAACGGATCGGCATGATCGTCGTGCTTGCGCTGGTGGGATCCATGCTCATATCCGGCATTGGCGGCGCGATCACCGTCATCTCGCTTGAAAAGCTGGAAGCACTCCAACTGCCCGCGATCATGTCAGTCGCCGGCATTATCGCGACAAACCTAATTTTCTTCATGCTGATGGGCGCGCCGACGCCACTAGGCCGCAAGCTGATGGACGGCATCGAAGGTCTGCGGCTGTATCTGACGGTTGCGGAACAGGACCGGATGAACATGCAGGGCGCGCCGCAAATGTCGCCGCAGCATTTCGAAACGCTGCTTCCCTATGCTGTCGCGCTGGGTGTCGAGAAACCGTGGAGCCAGGCGTTCGAGACATGGCTGGCCAATGCGCAGGCGGGCGAGTATTCGCCGGGATGGTATAGCGGCAACTACAACAATTTCTCGGGGCGCATCGGTGGTTTTTCAACCTCCATGGCTTCCACCATCGCCTCGACCATACCCGCACCCGTAAGCTCATCATCATCGAGCTTTTCCGGCGGCGGCGGTTCGTCGGGGTCCGGCGGGGGTGGCGGCGGAGGCGGTGGCTGGTAGGCCAAGACGCCAATTGGCTCGAAGTAGTCACTGGTCCCCCCCCAAACTTCAGCACATTGAGGCGAAACAGAGCATGCATCCGTCAAGGATCGTGACCCGAGCGATGCTGCGAGAGCAATCATTCGCGTAAAAATGTCGGCATCCATACACGATACCTCTCAGGTTGCAGCTACGCCCGTAGTGGCAATCCAAGTAACCTTTTATACCTTCTGAGAAGGTTGATAATTTTCAAAGCATATGCGAATACTTGTAATTAAAATTAATCTATTTTTCTCATTTGACATAATAAAAATGCAGGTGAGGGAGTGCAACATGATCACCGCAAGCCCGAAGGAACCAACCAGACCCAACTTCGGGAGAGTAGTCATGAAAAATCTTCCCATACTAACAAAATTTCTGATCATTATGGCAATAAGCACCGTCTTTTGCCTCGGTGTAGCAATCTATACTTCGGAACAGATACGAAGCATCGATACCGCCTATAGCGGCCTGATCGATGAAGAGGCTGCGGCCTCGATTGCAATATCCCGAGCGAACCGCAGCATGCAGGGCATGCGCGCCACCATCAGCGAAATACTTGCGGCAACGAACCCGGATACATTGAAACGCACAAAGGCTGAATTCGATGATGTCCGTGCAAGATTCGTCGGTTTTATGGATACTTCAATAAAGGCGTTACCAAGCAAAAAGTCGCTTGTTGATTTGAAAGCTGAAGGCTTGCGCGTCGTAGATGTGGTTTGCAACGAGATAATTACAGCAGGCATGGCCACGACCGATGCTGCGGCAAGCCAGAGACTTCAAGACAAATATTTTGAGACATGCCAACCCGCGATCGCGAGTTTTGCTGCTGCAATGACGCAGAACGCGAACCAAATCATCGGCGCAACTGAAGAAGAAAGCACGCAGTTGTCTGAAAATTCGGCGTCCATCGTCATGTCTTCGATGGCCGGCATCGTCCTTGGTATGGGGGTCGTACTGGCGCTGGGGATTTTTCTTATTCGTTCGTCGATATCCAACCCGATCCGCCAGCTGGCATCCACCATGGGCGTTCTCGCCAATGGCAATCTCTCCGCCGTCGTAGAGGGTACGGACCGTCGCGATGAAGTGGGCGACATGGCCAAGGCCGTGCAGGTGTTCAAGGATAATGGTCTCAAGGCCCGCGACCTGGAAACGCAAGCCGCCAGCCAGCGTGACATGTCGGAAGCAGAACGCGCCCGTGCGGTGGAAGCCGATCGCCAGCGCGCCGCCGAAATGGCAGAAGCCACCTCCGGCCTTGCAGAAGGCTTGCAGCATCTGGCCAGCGGCAATCTCGGTTTTGAGTTGAGCCAGCCCTTCGCTGCCGATTTCGAAGGCCTGCGCAGCAACTTCAACGCGGCTGTTGGGCAATTGCGCAACACCCTCTCTTCCGTCGCCGAGGCCACCCGCGCCATCGACAGCGGCTCGCGAGAACTGTCTGCAAGCGCCAACGACCTGTCCAAGCGCACGGAGCAGCAGGCCGCAGCACTGGAGCAGACCGCAGCCGCTCTCGACGAGATCACGGTCAACGTCAAGAACTCGTCCCAGCGCACCGAGGAAGCCCGCGAGATGGCGGTCGATGCCAATAAATCGGCGCGCCAGTCTGGTGATGTTGTGGCCAATGCCGTCAACGCCATGCAGCGCATCGAGACCTCATCCAGCCAGATCTCCAACATCATCGGCGTGATTGACGAGATCGCCTTCCAGACCAACCTGCTGGCGCTGAATGCAGGCGTGGAAGCAGCGCGCGCCGGAGAAGCCGGTAAGGGCTTTGCCGTCGTTGCCCAGGAAGTGCGCGAACTCGCCCAGCGCTCCGCCCAGGCGGCCAAGGAGATCAAGGAACTTATCCGCACCTCTGCAGGAGAAGTGGAGAACGGCGTCAAGCTCGTCACCGCAACCGGCGACGCCCTGAAGGTGATCGACGATCACGTGGCGGCGATCAACGGCCAGCTGGACGCGATTTCGACCTCTGCACGTGAACAGTCTGTCGGTCTTACCGAGGTCAATACGGCCGTCAACCAGATGGACCAGACCACGCAGCAAAACGCCGCCATGGTGGAACAGGCCACAGCCGCCAGCAGCACGCTGGCCAACGAAGCCGAAAAGCTTCGCCAGCTCGTCAGCCGCTTCCAGCTGAGCAGTGGCTCTAAGGGCAGCGTCAGCGCAGGCTATGGCGCAGGTCCGTTGGCCGTTGCCTCGGCCAACCATGCGCCAGCTCCATCGCCAGCACGCAAGCTCTCCCGCGCTGTCGGCGGCGGTTCCTCCGCAGCAGCAGCCCAAAGCTGGGAAGAGTTCTGAGACTGAGACAGTCCTAAACCCATGCAAGAGGCCCGGCGGATTGCTCCGCCGGGCCTCTTGTTCAGTTCTTGCGCGTGTGACGCAATGGATCAGACCTCGTCTTCTCGCTTCACGCGGTATTCACCTGTTGCGGGGTCCTTGATCAGGGTTCCCGTCGCGCCCGTTTCGCGCTCTTTCTCCTGCCGCTTCGTTTTCGCGGCAAGCCTGTTCGCGTCATTTACGAAGCGCTTGTAAAGAATAATCGCCCCGAACACGAGCAGGGCGAGCGTAATGATCTGGGCCATCTATTGTGTGTCCATCAAAATCCGTAACGCGCCCACATTGCCTTTTCTTCGGCCACATCCGCAAGCCCCGATGCAGCTGATGCAGCGATGGAATGGGCCTGAAGATCGACGCCGGGCAGTTTTTTGCCAAAGAAATTGCGCGCACCCGAGACCAGCTGGAGCTTGACCTTATCGCCGTAGCGTCTGCGCAGGACATCGCGCATATCGCCGAGACCATCAATGAGGCCAAGGTCAAGACCGCGCATGCCGCTCCAGAACAGGCCGGAGAAAATCGCCGGATCATCCTTCAGCTTGGAGCCGCGACGCATCTTGACCATATCTATGAAAACATTATGGATTTCGAGCTGAAGCGATTTGAGATACTCAATATCGCCTTCCTTCTCGGGCTGGAAGGGATCAAGGATCGCCTTGTTCTGCCCGGCGGTGTAGACGCGCCGCTCCACACCGATCTTTTTAAGCATTTCCGGAAAACCGAAACCACCTGAAACGACACCGATGGAGCCGACGATGGAGGTTGGATCAGCAATGATCTCATCGCCTGCCAGCGCGATCATATATCCGCCTGATGCCGCGACATCCTCAACGAAGATGATGACCTTCTTGTTCTTTTCCTCGGCAAGTTGGCGGATGCGGTTGTAGATCATGCGCGACTGCACCGGCGAGCCGCCCGGCGAATTCAACGTGATCGCAACGACCGGCGCATCCTTCATGCCAAACGCCTTGTCCAGCAGGGGGCCATAACCCGCAATGTTCAGCGCCGGACGAAACTGACTGCCACCCGCCATAATCGCTCCGTGCATACGCACCACGGGTATGACCAGCTCCTGCTTGCGAAACCGCTTGGGCACCAGTCGCTTCAAAAATCCAGCCATTTGCATCCTCATCATCATCACTATCTGTGGTTCCGATGTGGGTATCTGCGTGGCAAACGCAATGGGGTGCGGAATGATAATCTGGTGAGGTGTGGCTAGGCCTGCGTTCGCTTTTGCCCGTCATTGCGCCTATAGGCCACCCGGCCATTGCTCAAATCATCGACCTCGCGAAGAAACGCGTTGCTGCCATGATCATGCATGGTCAGGGCTGCGCGAAATGTGAGCCTTGCGCGAGAACCCTTGATGCCGGTGACCAGCATGCGCACGGCATCTTCGCCTGCGCGTGGGTAAATCAGGGTGATTTCCAGCCCGCCGAAGCGCTTTCCGCAAGCGGCAATAATATCGGCGATGGATTGCGGCCTTGCGATCAAAGACATCTGCCCGCCGGGAACCATGATGGCGGCGGCGGTTCTCAGCCAATGTTCAAACAGATCATCCGTCATGGCGTGGGCCGCAGCCTTCAGCGCGTCGGGTGTTTTGCGGTCGCCTGCGTCATTATAAGGCGGGTTCATGATGACGTGGTCGAAATATCCATCCACCAACCCGGCATCGTTGCGGGCACTTGCCCGCAAGGTGACATCGGCCTGGCGCACGGATACGCGCTTGGCAAAGTCTGCATTTGCAGGAAGTTCCAGGCTGCGGCTGGCGAAATCCACCATTTCCGCAGACAACTCAAACAGCGTCACCTCTGCCTTTTCCAGACGCGAGGCCACAGCCATGCCCGCCGCACCGGCGCCCGCGCCAAGATCGGCAACGCGGCACGGCGCAACATCTGCCACAAGCGAGGCTAGCAACATTGCGTCCATACCGGCCCTATGGCCCCTGCCCTTGGGCTGGAGGATCTGGAAGCGGCCGCGATGGAACGCGTCGACCGTTTCGGAAATGTCGCCCGCCACGGGTTTCATCCCTGATCTTCGCGCAATTCGTCGGAAAGTCCGGCATCGACCAGAATGCGCCGCGCCTCATCAGCCCGGTCTTCCTCCACCAGAAGCCTGCGCGGAAGCAGGCCCAGCGACCCTTCGAGAATGCTCATGCCCTGATCGGCAATAAGACTGTGAATGCCAGCATCCTTCATCAGACTCTGTGAGAAGGACAAAAGAACGGCGTCATTTGTTCGTATCAGTTCACGCATTGGTCAGTTTCCACCCGAATCCCGTCTTTTTGAACGGTGTGAGGCAATTCGCCCCTTGCCGCTTTCGTTCACGCTTTCTATTGTCGGCCCCAAAAGTGAACAGGAGTCCGTATCCTTGGGCGTCGTCATACCGCTTGAAGAAAGCAAAAACAAACTCGCATCCGTCAAGCCGCTTGTCGACCTGACACGGGGAGACATGGAAAGAGTGAACCAGCTTATTCTTTCCAAGGCCGGTTCAGATGTCCAGATGATTCCCGAAGTGGCCAATCACCTGATCTCATCCGGTGGCAAGCGTCTGCGGCCGATGCTGACACTCGCCTCCGCTGCGATGTTCGACTATCAGGGTGACCACCACATCAAACTGGCCACCAGCGTCGAATTCATGCACACCGCCACGCTCCTGCATGACGATGTGGTGGATGAAAGCGATCTGCGCCGCGGAAAATCCACCGCACGCACCATCTGGGGCAATCAGGCCAGCGTTCTCGTCGGTGACTTCCTGCTTGGTCAGGCCTTCCGCATGATGGTGGAAGTCGGCTCGCTGGATGCGCTGGATGTGCTTTCCACCGCAGCCTCTGTCATTGCCGAAGGTGAAGTTCTGCAACTTTCCGTCGCCAAGAACATGGAAACGACCGAGGATGATTATCTACAGGTCATCCGCGCCAAGACCGCAGCCCTTTTTGCAGCAGCGGCAGAGGTTGGACCCATTGTTGCCAAGACGGACAAGGCAACCCGCAGCGCGCTGAAATCCTACGGCATGAACCTTGGCCTCGCCTTCCAGCTGGTGGACGACGTGCTGGATTATGGTGGGAAAGCCGACGAGCTGGGCAAGAATACGGGTGATGACTTCCGCGAGGGCAAGATCACGCTGCCGGTGATTCTCTCCTATCGTCGCGGCACAGCGGAAGAGCGTGCGTTCTGGAAGCGCGCCATTGAGAACGGCGAGAGCACGGATGAAAATCTGGAAACGGCCCTCGGCCTCATCAAGAAATACAACGGCCTGACCGACACCATCGCCCGCGCCAACCATTATGGCACAATTGCCCGCGATGCGCTTGCGCCGCTGCCACAGAGCCCATGGAAAAAGGCGCTGATGGAAGTGATCGACTTCTGCATCCAGCGCGTCAACTAGGTTCCTGGCTGGGTGGAGTTGTTCAGGCGCGGCGTATCACAGTCGGTGGTTGCGCTCGTTGCAGCTTCACAAATGTTGGCGCTCGGGCAGAATTTCTTGCAGGCGTGCTCCAAAAAAGCCATTCTATCGTGACGAGGTATGTGACCGTCTGGATCGTTTTCGGTTCAGGCGTCACGGTCCAGTTGAAGCATGAAGGCGTTCAGGTGCAACCACTTTGCCCGCGCTCTCATGTGGCAGACTGATTTTTCGGTGCAGATGCACAAAAGCAAAGGTTCCTTTATGCGGCGCAACCCAGCATTTCGTCTTCTCTGCGGCGCGGCCTTTATTGCCGCTCTCTCCATCGACGCGGGTTCGCCTGCTTTTGCCGAGACGAAGCCTGCAGACAAGGTGGCCGAGACCATTACGTTTGATCCGGCAAAGGTCAACACTTTCTCCGGTGCGTTTCTGGCGGCACGCACGGCGGATGTGGATCAGGATTTCAAGACAGCCATCACGCTCTATCAAAAGGCGCTTGAGTTCGACACCGCCAATGTGGAGATCCGTCAGCGCCTGATGATTGCGCAATTGCTGAGCGGCGATTTCGATGCTGGCGCAAAGATTGCCGACGGCCTGAAGGGTGATTCGTCCGTCGAGCGCGTCACAACCATCATTCGTGCGCTCGCCGCCATCAAGAACAAGGAATTTTCCGGCGCGGAAAAGGTCCTGAAATACACCGGCCCGAATGATCTGGACCGCATGGTCAACACGCTGTTGACGGCCTGGGCCCGCGCTGGTGCTGACAAGAGCAAAGAAGCGCTCTCGCTCGTCAATGGCATGAAAGGACCGGGCTGGATTTCCATTTTCCAGAAGTACCATGCTGGCGCGATTGCACTGGTGGCGGGAAATACGGAAGCAGCGCGCAAGAGCCTCAACGATGCAGTGGCCGACCGCGAGGGCGGCGCAACAGCGACAGATACCTACATGCGTGCTGTGATGGCCCTTGCCCGGCTGGAAGCCAATGTCGGCAACAAGCAGAAGGCGCTCGACACCATCGCTGTCGGCGATACATTTGCGCCGAACTATGCGCCGCTGAAGGCGCTGCGCGAAAGCATTGAAAGAGGCGAGAAGCCACAGCAGCAGGTGCAGACCCCCATTGAGGGCGCGGCAGCCGTGATGTTCTCCATTGCCGGTGCCTTGAACCGCGAAGGGGCAGAGGAAATTGTCACGCTCTATCTTCAGACGTCACGCGCTCTCGACCCCAAAAGTGCAGACACTTTGATTCTGCTTGGCGGACTTGCTGAAGCACAGAAGCAGCCGGACCGCGCCATCGCGTTCTACCGCGAAGTGCCGCTGGATTCGCCGATGCATCGCATTTCCGAGCTGCAGCTTGGCCTGACGCTGGCCCAGACGGACAAGGTTGAAGAGGCGCGCAAGCACCTCAAATCCCTGCTCGATTCGGATCCGAGCGATATTCGCTCCTATCTCGCCTATGGCTCGGTTCTATCGGATGCCAAGGACTATACGGCCATGGCCGCTAATTACGACAAGGCTGTCGAGGTCATTGGCGCTGTCCCGAAGAAATCCGACTGGACGATCTTCTTCCAGCGCGCCATCGCCTATGAGCGTTTGAAGCAGTGGGACAAGGCAGAGCCGAATTTCAAGCGCGCTCTGGAGCTGAACCCCGAGCAGCCGCAGGTTCTGAACTATCTTGGCTATTCCTGGGTCGACAAGAATATGAACCTCGATCAGGCAATCGACATGATCCGCCGGGCAGTGGAGCTTCGCCCCAATGATGGCTACATCGTCGATTCTCTGGGCTGGGCGCATTTCCGACTAGGCGCTTTCGATGAGGCCGTCGAGGAGCTGGAACGCGCTATCGAGCTGCGCGCTGGCGATCCCACGATCAACGACCACCTTGGCGATGCCTATTGGCGCGTTGGCCGCAAGATCGAGGCTGTCTATCAGTGGAACCGTGCGCTCATCGGCGAAAGCGAAGAGGTGGACAAGTCCAAGGTGAAGGAAAAGATCGCCAACGGCCTTCCACCTTTGGAAAAGGATGCGCAGAATACGGCCAAGAAAGATCAGGCACCTCTGCCACCTGTCGCGCCTGCGCCAGCGCCGGACAAGAAATCCTGATCCTTCATGTCCTCGCCTGACACCCAAGGAGCGGTCCGAACGACAGAGGCCGCTCCCGCCAAGATCAACCTCGCTTTGCATGTCACAGGCCAGCGCGCAGATGGCTATCACCTGCTCGAAACGCTTGTGGTGTTCACGCAAGCGGGCGACCTTATCAGCATCGAGGATGCAGCACAGGACGACTTTTCGCTGTCCGGCCCCTTCGCAGGCGTTCTGCAACAGGAGAATGCAGGCACAAATCTAGTATTGAAGGCGCGTGATCTGCTGCGCGACGCCGTTGGGTCTCAGCCACGACCTGTCATGATCCATCTGGAGAAAAACCTTCCGGTTTCATCGGGTATCGGCGGTGGATCGGCTGATGCGGCAGCCACCCTGCGGGGCCTGTGCCGCCACTGGAATATAGCGCCTTCAACCATCAAGCTGGATGAGATTGGCCTGAAATTGGGTGCTGACGTGCCTATGTGTCTTTCCAGCCAGCCGCTGATTGCGCGCGGCATTGGCGAGAAAATCGAAACAATTGACGACATGCCCATATTGCATCTGGTGCTCGTCAATCCGCTCAAAGGCGTCTCGACACCGGAGATTTTCAAGCGGCTGACGACCAAGAACAATCCACCACTCTGCGACCGTGCCGACCTCGGCTGGATGAGCTTCATCAAACAGTGCCGCAACGATCTTGAGACGCCTGCGCGTGAGGTTCTGCCAGAGATCGGCGCTGCACACACTTTGCTTTCTGACGCGGGTGCCGCGCTGGTGCGCATGTCAGGCTCCGGCGCGACATGTTTCGGCATCTTTGAAACAATGGCGGACGCGACTATGGCGGCGACAAGCCTTCGCCAAAAGCGTCCCGACTGGTATGTTCAGGCAACAAAACCCATAGGTGGACTTCGAGATGAATGCTGAACGCGCTTTTATACCAGTTGGCATCGCGGTTTTGACCGTTTCCGACACCCGCACACTCGCAGACGACAAATCCGGCGACACGCTGGCCGCCCGCATCGTCGATGCAGGCCACATGCTTGTGGACCGCGCCATTGTGCCGGATGACAAGGTCTCCATCCTTGAGCAGGTCCGTAGCTGGACCCTATCCGACGCGATTGATGTTGTGATCACCACTGGCGGGACCGGCTTTACCGGGCGCGATGTCACGCCAGAGGCGCTGGAGCCCCTGTTTGAAAAGCGTATGGACGGCTTTTCCGAAGTTTTTCACCGCATATCCTATGACAAGATCGGCACATCCACGATCCAGTCACGCGCAACAGCAGGTCTTGCCAATGCCACTTTCATTTTCGTCCTGCCGGGCTCTCCCGGTGCCTGCAAGGACGCGTGGGATGGCATCTTGAAAGCACAGCTAGACTACCGCCACATGCCCTGCAATTTCGTGGAAATCATGCCGCGCCTTGACGAGCATTTGAAGCGCGGCGCATAGGCAAAACATCTCTAGGAGCTTTTGCGCAAAGCCCAGGCTGGAATGAGTTCTGCGGTGAGGCGCCTTGCCTTCTGTCCCTTCAGGAAAATATCCAATCCGATGCGACCCAGCCTTCCGCTGGATTGCGCCACCGCATCCGCCTTCCTCAGCAGCAGGCCGTACTCCAGCGGGCGGCTCCGGTGCGTCAGGCGTGATAGCAATGATGGACGATAATGGCGGGATGGCGCAAATCTGGCAGGGCGCGTGTTCAGCGCCGTATATTCCATGATGTCCTCAATCCAGCCGTTCTGTGGGCGGCCGCCCGGTTCCATCAGTAGTATCCATTCACCGCGCGCCGACGCGATGATCTGGCCCATCTCCCAGTCTGTTTCAAACCGGCAGCCTGCCGCCTCCGCCACGCGAGACGAGCCGTCCGTCGAGCCATGATCAAGGATGATCACGTCGCTCACCAGCCCCTCCACCGCACCGGAAACGAGCGTGGACAGGGTATGCGCAAGTTCCGGCTCCTGATCCCGGCATTCCATAATCACTGTCAGCATGTCTTAGGCAAGCTTGTAATCCCCAGCTTCGGAAACACGACCTGATTTCCTCATTAAAATTTTTAACGCAAGGCAGAGCAAATTGCTATCGAGTCTTTCGGTATTTTGTTCTTGTCTTGTTCTCATTCATGCTTTATGAATCAGGTCATCCACCAAGCCGGTTCACCCGGTCAGGAGTATCCAGATGAGACAACATGTGCTTTCGGGGCAGGCTGCTTTCCAGCCGGGCCATACGCCAGATATTGCCAATGCTCTGGCCGACGCATCGGGTCTACGGATCGAGATCGACCGTCGGCGCGGACGTGGGGCTGGTATTAATCCGGGTGGACGTTTCGAGACCTTGCAGCACGAGGCCGTAGATGACGGCTGGCAGATCATCGAGGAACTGCCGGAGTTTCGCACCGAAGTTCAGGTCGAAAAACCACGTACCATCATCACGCGCAATGATTCGCCTGATATTCCCTTTGATCGCTCCATTAATCCCTACAGGGGTTGTGAACATGGCTGCATCTACTGTTTCGCAAGACCTTCGCACAGCTATATGGGGCTGTCGGCAGGGCTGGATTTCGAGGCAAAGCTGTTTGCAAAGCCGGACGCTGCGAAACTTCTGGAACGCGAGCTCGGCAAACCTGGATACAAGGCAAGGGTCATCGCCATCGGCACCAATACCGATCCTTACCAGCCGATCGAGCGGGAATGGCGAATCATGCGCCAGATCCTCGAAGTGCTAGCGAAAGCCGAGCATCCGGTTGCCATTGTCACCAAATCCGGGCTGATTACCCGGGATATCGACATTCTAGGACCGATGGCCGCCAAGGGCCTTGTGAAGGTCGGCATTTCCGTCACCACCCTCGACCGCAAGCTTGCCCGCAGCATGGAGCCGCGCGCATCGACACCCGCCAAACGTCTGGAGGCGATCAAGACGCTGACGGAGGCTGGCATTCCTGTGGCCGTGATGATGGCGCCCGTCATCCCTGCGCTGAACGACCATGAAATCGAACGGGTGCTGGAGGCTGGAAAGGCGGCCGGGGCAACGGAAGCGTCCTATGTTCTCCTGCGCCTACCGCTGGAGGTGAGCCCGCTGTTTCGTGAATGGTTGCTGAGAAACTATCCGCATCGCTATCAGCACGTCATGTCGCTGGTCCGCTCCATGCGGGACGGCAAGGATTACGATGCCGAATTTGGCAAGCGGATGAAGGGTGCCGGTCCCTATGCCTGGCAGATTGGACGGCGATTTGAGATGACGACCAAAAGGCTCGGCCTGATCCGGCGCGGCATCCAGCTCCGTGACGATCTCTTCATCGCGCCGGGTGGAGCAGGTGTGCAGCTCTCCCTGCTCTGATTATTGCTGGACCTGAGAGGGAAACCAAGCAGGTCTATCGCTCAAGAATACCCGTCAGCGTCTATGCCCTGCGCTGCGGGTTGTGCCCCCGGTAAATTGCCGCCTCGCAAGGGTTTTACTCTTTCAACTCCGCCGAAAGAGTTCTGGAGGTCATGATGCCTCAAACAGCACCCCTCCGCCCCGTCGGTTGCTGTCCACACCCTGCGACCGGGGGCTTGCAGGAGATCGGTTGCCTGTGCGAGTTTCGCACTATGAAACAACGCACAGCATCCGATTCTCCTGCCCTCTTTGATTTGATCGACAAAGGCCCGGATTTCAGCCTGGAACTTGAGGCAAAGAAGCGCGGTGAATGGCCGGTTGCTGGTACGGATGAAGCCGGACGCGGCCCGCTGGCCGGACCTGTCGTCGCCGCCGCCGTCATCCTCGATCCCGACAATATCCCCGACGGTTTGAATGATTCGAAAAAGCTCTCCAAGGCTCGCCGTGAGGTGTTGTTTGAGCAGATCCTCGCAACATCGATTGTGTCCATCGCCTCATCGGGACCTGTCCTCATCGACCGCATGAACATCTTGCGTGCGAGCCTCGATGCCATGCGCCGCGCTGTGTTGGGGCTCCAAACCACGCCCGCTCTCGTTCTTGCGGATGGCCGCGACGTTCCACCGGGGATTCCCTGTCTCGGAAAAGCTGTGATTAAGGGGGATGGCCGTTCCGTGTCGATCGCCGCGGCGTCTATCGTCGCAAAGGTCACGCGTGACCGAATGATGGAGAAAGCAGGCCTGCTGCATCCTGCCTACGGTTTTGAATCCCACGCAGGCTATGGCACGCCGACACATCTGCGCGCCATTGAGGCCAACGGCCCCTGCCCTCTCCACCGCATGAGCTTTCGCCCAATGAGGGTGGAGTGAAGGAATCCAGCGAGAGCTCGGCGGGTTAACGCCCAACCAAGTCCTTCACCCTCATTCATATAAGGGCCTGCAAGTCTCATCGTTCGGCACTGGTGGCATTGCCTTGAGAGGCGAACCGCTTGTTCGCGACGGGACGGCCACGAATGGGCGTGATCTCATCCCAAGCAAAGGCTTCATCGACCCAGTGAAACTCAACGCTACATGCGATTGACGGAAACCGGTCTCATGCAGGACTCGCGCCAATTACGCCGCAAAGCGTTGTCCGAGCGATAGAAATCGCTGAGCGCTTGATCCAAGGCAGTGTTTCACTAGACTCACGCGCATACGATATCCGGGCAACAAAAAAACCGCCAATCGCTTGGCGGTTTTCAGAATGCTTGACCGTAAACGCAATTGCGTTCGCTGATACCTCAGTTGAGGCGCGTCTTGGCTTCGTTGACAGCAGTGTTGAAGAGCTGTGTCTTCACGGCTGATGTCATCTTCTCAGCGATCAACTTCTCGCTGGCGGCAATCGCTAGATCAACAGCGGCGGCACGAACGGCACCAATGGCGTCCGTTTCGGCCTGCTTGATCTTCTGCTCAGACAAAGCGTTTCGGCGCGCAACGAATTCCTCGGTCTTGACCTTGGCTTCTGCCGTCAGGGCTCCAGCTTCGCGTTCAGCCGCTGCGATGATGTTCGCGGCGTCCGCTTCGGCTTCCTTGCGCTTGCGCTGATATTCCGCCAGCAGGTGCTGTGCTTCTTCACGAAGGCGCTTGGCTTCCGCCAGTTCTTCCTTGATGTTGACGGCGCGCTCATCGAGCGAGCTTGCCAACATGCCGGGAACCTTGAGGTACGCGATCAGAACAAAGAAGAGAACGAGACCGACAAGCGCGAAAAATGTTGCATCAAACGCCATGTTAAGCTCCCTTCACAACAGATGCGGCAGCAACAGCAGCCTTTGCATCCGTATCCGAAACCTTGACGTTGATCAGCTGATCAACGATCGCGGTCGCAGTTTCCTCAGCGATTGTGCCGACATCAGCAAAAGCCTGGGTCTTGATCGTCTCGATCCGTGCTTCGGCTGCCGCCAGTTTCTTGGCAAGGTCTGCCTCGATAGCGGCGCGATCTGCATCGGCCTTGACCTTCGCTGCTTCGCGAGCAGCGGCTGCAATGGAGCCTGCCTTGGCGCGAGCCGCGTTCAATTCTTTTTCGTAGGTTTCGATGGCGGCATCTGCCTCAGCCTTCAAACGGGCTGCTTCATCGAGGTCCTGTGCGATACGGCCGTGACGGTCTTCGAGAATTCCGCCGACGCGTGGCACGATGACCTTCTTCATCAGCACATAGAACAGGCCGAATGTAATGGCCAGCCATAGAAGCTGTGATGCGTAGGTGGACTGATCGAATGGGGGAAACACACCGGATGTATGACCGGCATCGTGTGCCACGCCTGTCTCGGTATGCGTTGCTTCCGGAGCCGTCTGACCGACAGCCGGCGCTCCCGTATTCGTTTCACTTGTCGCGGGTGCTGACTGGGCAAAAGCCTCGGTCACGAACATACTCACCTCCAGGGGTCGTGCAAATGCGAAGGATCACGGCACGCGCTGCGAGCCGTGATCCAAACCTGATGCTGATATTAGACAGCGAACAGGAGAAGGAGAGCTACGAGCAACGAGAAGATGCCCAGAGCTTCCGTAACGGCGAAGCCGAATACCAGACGGCCGAACTGGCTGTCAGCGGCAGACGGGTTGCGCAGTGCGCCCGACAAGAAATCGCCGAAGATACGGCCGAGAGCGAGGGACGTACCAGCCATGCCGAGGCATGCGAGACCTGCGCCGATGTACTTTGCTGCTTCCGCTTCCATGTTAAGCTCCTTAGAATGGTTGTTTGCGGCTATTTTTGACACCCGATTGTCGGGGCCAGCGACTTTACTTCTCAGTGACCGCCATGCACGGCGTCGTTCAGGTACATGCAAGTCAGTACCGCGAAGACGTATGCCTGCAGGAAGGCGACGAGAAATTCCAAACCGGTCATTGCGACCGTCATGATGAGGGGCAGAATTGCGCCACCGATACCTAGGGCACCGAGTGCACCCATGGAGGCAACGAAGCCCGAGAAAACCTTCAGCGTGATGTGACCTGCCAGCATGTTCGCGAAAAGACGAACGGAAAGGCTGATCGGACGCGACAGGAACGAAATGATTTCAATGGACGACACAAGCGGCAAAAGCACCGCAGGCACGCCAGATGGCGCAAAAATGCCGAGGAAGCTCAGACCATGCTTGTAGAAACCGTAGACGACGACCGTACCGATAACGAGGCAGGACAGAGCGAAGGTAACGATGATCTGGCTGGTGACCGTGAAGAAGTACGGGAACATACCGAGCAGGTTTGCCGTCAGAACAAACATGAAAAGCGAAAAGACAAACGGGAAAAACACCATTCCCTTTTTGCCGGCGCCTTCGCGCAGCATCGAAGCGATGAATTCGTAGGACATTTCAGCAACGGATTGCATGCGGCCTGGGATCAAGCCACGGTTCGACGTTGCGAAATATAGGAAGCCAGACGCGGCTGCGACCGTTGCGACCATAAACAGAGACGCATTGGTGAACGAAAAATCGACGCCACCGATCTCAATCGGGATGATCGGCGTTACCATGAACTGATGGGTCGGATCGTTTGCCACCGTATGCCCTCTTTATCTTTTGCCGCAAAACACGACACTTTAATTCTATATGGAACGTTAAGCGACTACTCGCCCTGCGTTCCACTCTTGTCTTTTCCGAGCCCACCTTCGAGAAGCGGTGGCTTCGCCACAACGCCCGCAGAACGCAGAACATTCAGAACACCTGCACAGAAGCCGAGAAGAAGAAGAACAATCATCCCCCACGGCGACGTACCAGCAAAATGATCCAGTAGATACCCCAGCATCGCGCCAACAACGATTGCAGAGATAAACTCGGAGGAAAGCTTGATCGCCATGGCGAAACCCTTCCGAGTCTCTGCTGCGTTCTGCTCCGTCCGGCCCTGCGCGTCGTCTTCCGCCTTCACCTTTGCCAGCTCATGGGCAAGGCGCCTGCGGCGCTCATCCAGACTATCGTTACGGTTGCCAGTCATTGCCAAATCCCACCCTTTTTCTCCATTCCGGCATTGCCAGAACTCATTGGAGTTGTAAACGGCAGGGCATCAAGCCTGTTCCAGCCCGCTCTGAAGTCGCGCGCAACATAGTTTTAGGGACTTCGCTAGTCAAGGCACTGACTGCGCTTGACGGAATACAAAATTGTGATTGAAAGCAATGACTTAAGCGATACAGGCAGATTAATTGCCTCGCCGATGCACAGAATTGGCCATTTTGGCAGGTTTATCCCACGGAAAAGCCCGAAAAATCAGCTCCAGCCGCCGCCATAGGTGCGGTAGAACACGTGCAGACCGATTCTGCCTACTTTTTTCATGCTTCTGCCCCAAGCGGGGCGTACGTAGACAGCGTGATAATGCGTTGCGGAGCCGACTTCCTTCAGCCAAATCTTGCCTGCCGTGGTCGCCAGCGCCACTTCGCGGGCCATTTTCCAGTGGCGCTCGGAATTCACACGATCCTTGATATTGTCACAGGCGAAGGAAAACTGGCAGCGATTGCGCCAATCCTTGTTCTGATAGACTACGCCGCAGATCGATTTTGGATAGGTTGGGTTGCGCACCCGGTTGAGGATAACCTGCGCCACGGCAGCCTGACCCTTGACCGATTCGCCACGCGCCTCAAAATAGATGCCCGACGAAAGGCATTGCTGCTCGGCTGCGGAAAATGCCTCGGCTGGAAGCGGTTGCGCTGCCCAGGCGTGGTCGTCTGCTGCGATCTGGGGAATGAAACGACCGGCATCCGGCTTTTTCAGAATGGCGTCGAAGGGTGATTCGCGCGCGAAATCCGGTTCTGCCGGTGCATAGGCCGTGGCCAGCACATCGGGTGTTCGGTTTGTAATCAGCTCTGCCAGCATGGGCGAGACGGTCTTTTCGGCCTTGCTCTCATCCCGACGGAAATAGAAGGAGGCCAATTCGATGTCCTTGGTCTTCTTCTGCTTCACGAAAGCGGTTCGATCCTTCCGCTTCAAAGGTTCGATATCCAGCATGCTCGTGCGACGCAAAACGGAACCTGCGGTGAATTCCTTCGGTGGCTGCATGATCTCAGTCGAGACGATGCGGCCCTTCTTGGCGGCGCGATTGACGCGGTCGCTATCTGGCGTCGTTTCCTTGCCGCTCTTGGATGTGACGAAAGCAACCTTGCTTCCATCCGGCGTTATCATTCCAGCCCCGGTCAGCACGGAGGCGGGATCAGCCTGAGCAAAAGAAAGAGACGCATTGTGGACGGAACCTGCCGGAGAGCTGGTGAGGACCATGCGCCACTGCTCTCCCCCGGCATCGAGGCCAGCCAGCAAAGAGGCGAGATCCGCACGGGCGGCAAGGGTGGGAAAGGCAAGCCAGGCGGCCAAACCGAAAACAACGGGCGATGTCCATGTCTCGAACGAGAGGAAGAACCCGCGACGCGATACTTTTTTTGAACGCAAAACCAGCACTCCAGACACGAACGCAACTCACTGCTACAGGTCTGGATAATCTCTCATTAACCTTGATGCTTGGTTAACAGCAGCGGGTCGCACACCTTCACGTTAACGTGTCGGATGCAAAAAACGCCCCCCGGCTTTCGCAGGATGGCGTTTGAGAAGATCGGCACTGCCAACACGCGATCAGATGACCACGTGAGAACCAAGTTCCACAACGCGGTTGGCGGGCAAGCGGAAGTAATCGGACGGATCGGCCGACGTTTCAGCAAGGGCAATGAACAACCGGTTCTGCCATCCCGGCATGCCAGACTTGGGGTCTTGCACCAGTTTGCGTCTGCCCAGATAGAAGGATGTGGACATGATATCGAACTTGTAGCCGGTGCGGCGCAGATATCCCAAGGCCTGCGTCACATTCTGCGTTTCCATGAAGCCGAAGTGAAGCTCGACAACGACGAAGCGTTCGCTGACCTTGGTGATCGTGTATCGACGATCAGGATGGACGCGGGGCGTGTCTTCGGTGCGTATCGTCAGGATCACGTTCTTGTCGTGCAGAACGTGGTTGTGCTTGAGGTTGTGAAGCAGTGCGGCAGGCGCTGTCTCCGGGTCACCCGTCAGGAAAATCGCGGTGCCGGGGATGCGAACCGGGCCGTGGGCGCTCTCTTTTTCAACTGAGGAGACGAAAGCCTTCAACGGAACGTCCGTGCGGCGTGTCTTGGCGAAGAGAATCTTCGATCCGCGCTGCCATGTCATCATGATAATGACGAAGGCGACGGCCATCAGCACCGGAACATAGCCGCCGTCGTGGATTTTTAGAAGGTTTGCACCCAGGAAGATCATCTCAAGCGAAATGAACGGCAAAATCACCAGAAGAGCCAGGGATTTCGACCACTTCCAGTGCGTGCGGGTAAACTGGAAGAACAGCAGGCTGGTGACGACCATCGCGCCGGTAACGGAAATACCATAGGCCGTGGCCAGAGCGTCCGAGCTTTTGAATGTCAGCACCAGTGCCACGACGCCAAACAGCAAGACGGTGTTGACCGATGGCAAATAGATCTGCCCGGTGTTGGTTTCAGACGTGAACAGAATTTCCATCCGCGGAAGGTAGCCCAGATGGATGGCCTGGCGAACGAGCGAGAAGGCACCCGTTATAACCGCCTGGCTGGCGATGATGGTGGCCGCCGTTGCCAGAATAACCGCTGGAAGCAAGGCCCATTGCGGAAACATCAGGTAAAACGGATTGGACATGGCCGAGGGGTCTTTCAGCACAAGCGCGCCCTGCCCCAGATAGTTCAACGTGAGAGCCGGAAAGACAAGCACGAACCATGCCCATTGAATGGGTCTGCGACCGAAATGCCCCAGATCCGCATAAAGCGCCTCTGCACCGGTGATGGTCAGGAAGACAGCGCCCAGCACGACCAGACCGTAGAAGCCTTCCGCAAGCAGAAACTCGACGGCATGCCATGGGTTGAAGGCATAAAGAATATTGTAATCATCCGAGATATGGATGAGGCCGACGAAGCCCATGACGAAGAACCAGACGGCGGTGATGGGGCCGAAGAACTTCGCGACAACTTCGGTGCCATGCGACTGGATGGCAAAAAGCCCGACCAGAATGACGACCGAAATGGGGATGATGAAAGAATCCATTTGCGGGGTGACGAGCTTCAGACCCTCAACCGCCGACAGCACTGATAGTGCCGGGGTGATCATGGCGTCACCCATGAAAAGGGCGGCGCCGATGAGGCCGAGCATAATCAGCACGCTGCGCTTGCTTCCGGCAGATTTCATCAAAAGAGCCAAGAGCGACAGGGTGCCGCCTTCGCCATCATTATCCGCACGCAGCAGAAAACAGATGTATTTGATGGTGACGATGATGGTGAGCGCCCAGATCATCAAGGAAATTAGGCCGATCACTTCAGCCTCGGTGACGCCATCGTGCGAAATAGGCTTCAAGGCTTCACGAAAAGCGTAGAGCGGGCTGGTGCCGATATCGCCATAGACGACGCCGACAGAACCCAGCATGGCTGCAAAAAAGCCCGTCGTGCGGCGATCATCCGCCTCCGGCTTTTCGGAGTTATCCTTATCCAACGCGTGAGACATGGTGTTTCTGACCGGTTAGAGCCAGCCCTTCCAACGGAAAATGATGAATGGAATGATGGCCGATATCAACATGATGAAAATTGCCAGCGGATAACCGTAGGTCCACTGCAGTTCCGGCATGACGTTGAAGTTCATTCCGTAGACAGATGCCACAAGTGTTGGCGGCAGGAAGACGACAGACGCAATGGAGAAGATTTTGATAATTGCGTTCTGTTCGACATTGATGATGCCAAGCGATGCGTCCAGTAGAAATGTCAGATTGCCGGAAATGAACGATGCGTGTTCCGACAGGGACTGAATATCACGGCCGATGGAGCGACCTGTTTCCTTCGCTTCCTTATCCTGCTGAACATTGGGCGTTGCTTGCAGAAAAGACTGTAGGCGGGCCAATGATGCGAGGCTATCGCGCACTTTTGAAATGAGACGGTGATAGCCCGAGATATCGGCAAGCTTGTCTTCCAGATAGCGGGGGGCCTTGCGCTTGCTTCGAGCCTGATCGCCGAAAATTCCAGCAGCCACCGTGTCGATGCGGATGACCGAATTTTCGATGATTTCCGCCGTGCGGTCCACGATGGTTTCGAGAAGCTTCAGCAGCAGAGCCGCACCGCTGCGCATATCATGCGGCACACGGGTGATGGCCGCGATGAAGAGATTGAAGGATTTTGGTTCGGCATATCTGATGGTGACGAGCCTGTTTCCGACAAGGATGAAGGCAACATCGGTCAGGCGTGGATCTTTCGAATCCGCATTCCAGACCAATGAGCCCGTCATGAAGACGTTTCCATCTTCCACGTAAAGGCGGCTGGAGGGCTCGATGTCCTTGAGATCCTCGCGGGTCGGCAACTCGACGCCAAGCAGTTGCTCGACGCGAATTTCTTCAGCCCGGTCAGGGTTGATCAGGTCAATCCAGACAATATCATCCGAAATCTGCTGAACCGATGGGTCCGCCGACAGGCTGATTGCCTCGCAATTGGAGCGATAGGCCTTGATCAATCAGTTTCTCCGGTCAGCATCCCGACGAATGCCGGAAGGCTGCTCTAACACAAACCGTATGCCTTCCGCAAACGCCCGGAATGGGCGGCGGACCAAACGGCGCGGCCTATGCTCTGAATACCCATAAGAATCAAGGAGTATTTTTCACAGGGCCATAGCCGCCAGACCGGAATGGCCGTGCCGCTTGCTTTGGCACTATCGATTGCAGATCGGGCCACACGCCTTTACGAGCATTTGTATAAGCTTTTAGAATCAGTGGCTTGATTGACTAAAACGGCATTGAGCAACTTCTCGCGAAAACAGAAACTCTCGTTCAACGCAACCGGAGCGAGGGGCTGTCAAGCTGTACCATAGATCAAGTGCTATGCGCCGGACGCATCGGTTGTCCACCTTATTCGAAGACGATACGCGGTGCGGGTTTGCTGAGGCCAGCGCCCATCTGGGTCCAGACGCGCTGTGCAATCTCGCGGTAAATCTGCGCCTGGGGTCCGTCTGGCTCCGCCACGACAACGGGGGTTCCGGCATCGGACAATTCACGAATGGAGATTGTAAGCGGCACTTCCCCCAGAAAGGGAACGCCGATGCGCTCTGCTTCGGCACGCGCGCCACCATGGCCAAAAATATCGTACCGCGCACCGGTATCGGGGGCGATGAAGTAGCTCATGTTCTCGATGACGCCTAGGAGAGGCACTTCCACCTTCTGAAACATGGTGATGCCTTTTCGAGCATCAATCAGGGCCATATCCTGCGGGGTAGATACAATAACCGCGCCAGCCAGCGGCACTTGCTGGGCAATGGTTAGTTGCGCGTCGCCCGTGCCCGGCGGCATGTCCAGCACCAGCACGTCGAGCTCACCCCAAGCCACTTCGCGCAGCATCTGCATCAGCGCAGACTGAACCATCGGCCCACGCCAGATCATCGCGGCTTCTTCATCCACCAGAAAGCCCATCGACATGACCTTGAGGCCGTAATTTTCCATGGGGATGATGGTGCGCCCTTCACCCTGCTGCGGGCGACCGGAAAGTTTGAGAAGCCGAGGCAGGGATGGTCCGTAGATATCAGCATCCAGAATGCCGACACTCAGGCCAAGCGTTTGTAGCCCCAGCGCCAGATTGACGGCGGTAGTGGATTTGCCGACGCCACCCTTGCCGGATGCAACAGCGATGATGGCGCGGATGCCGGGAACGCCCGTTTTGACACGCGGCTGTGCAGCACCTGCCTGTGGAGCTGGCGAGGGCTTTGCGGCTTTTGGCTGGGCGGGAGCAGAGCCGGGTTTGCGGTCGGCGGTCAGCGTTACCATCGCCGCCTTGATGCCGGATACGCCAAGGGCGGCTTTTTCTGCTGCAAGCCGCAGGGGCTCCATACGATCGGCCTCTGCTGCAGGAACGGTAATCGAAAAATAGGCCTTGTTATCGGCAATGAAAATTTCCGACACCATGCCAAGCGCGATAATGCTTTCATTACCGCCCGGATAGGCGATGCTTTTCAACGCTTGCTCGATCTCGTTCTTGCCGGCCTGTGCCATATCAGTTTCCATTATGCTGCATCCGCAGCCTTCCATAACCAAGTGCTTCCGTTTCGCCAATGATAAAGCGTAACCGCTCTTGCGATCCCGGCCGGTCACATCTTCGTATCGGCCCCAAGATTCTCGGGATCGAAGATGCGCCCGTCGAAAAAGGCGTCAGGCCCGAGCACGAGGCCAGACCGGGATGCACCCACGATGACAGGCGCTTTCAACGTGCCCTCCAACTTCATATTGGCAGAGGGAACCGGGACAAAAAGCGGCTTGATCGACTTGCGGAAAATATCCGGACGATAGGCGCGCGCAGCAGCGTCATAGGCGCTTTCATCAGCGGTGGCATCCTGGGCAAGATCGTTGGGCAAGCCCATCTGACTGAAGAACCACAGCGCCTGGCTCTGCCATGGAAAGTTGACCGCCCTGCCGCTTGTGGCAAAGAAGCCGGGGCATTCCAGCATCCGCGTAAGGGAATGAGAGATAAATCCTGTCAGGGCAGGAAGAATAAGCTCCTTGTCCATATCAAGGCATTGAGGTGCACCTAGAATACCCGCGAGCTCCTGAATATTGGCATGGCTGGAGCACCATTCGCCCGCCCGGTAAAGCGCACGAATCATCGCCTCTAATGTGTCAGGCTCAGACCGTGCCCAAGCGTCTGACACGGCAAGCACCTTCTCCGGCGCGTTCTGCCAGATATGCGACTTGGTTGTGAGAATGCGCGCCGATCCACGCAATACGGCAACGGTTCCATAGGGTTCTGAACCGTAAAAGCCATCGATCTCCCCGGCCTCAAGCATATCAGGCATATCGCTCGGCGTCGCTTCGACGAGGGTGAGGTCGTCGCCGATATGCAAGCGGGCGCTGTTCAGAAGATAATGCAACTCCAATGCAGATGCCGAAAGCGGATGTTCGACAGCCAAGGCCAACGGCTTCAACCTCGCTGACTGGCGGGACGCGGCAACGCGGCCGAGAGCACGGGCCAATGTGGCTGGGTCTGGTATCTTCATTCCCTGCTCGACCAGATCGTCATGCAAATCCTGGGCGGCGGCGAAGGTGGCACCACCTGTGGCCAGCACGAAGGGCGCTGCAAAACCGGCTGGAATATCGCCGAGACCAAGCGCTGAAGCCACCGGAAGGGATGCAGACAGATGAAGGCCCTGCAGATCGCCGTTACGCCACTCGGAAAGAAGGTCATGCACGGAGGATTTTTTGACCAGATGAAGAGACACCCCTTCATCTGCGGCAAAGCCTTTTTCAGCGGCAACGACAAGCACCGCGCAATCGATCGTCGGAGAAAATCCAGCCTTGAAGCTTCTCGAAGCTGCCAAACGAATCTTATCTCCTCTGCCACCTGCAACAGCAAGAATTGCCTACGTCGATGCAGATAACAATCCAGAAAATAGAAATATTTCTACTTGATCAAACCGACGCGCAAAGCCTTTGCGACAGCTTGCGTCCGGTTGACCGTATCCAGCTTTTTTGTCGCGCGGTTCAGATAGTGATTGACGGTATGCTCCGACAGAACCAGGATTTCCGCAATCTCTGCGCTGGTTTTTCCCGCCGCCGTCCAGTTGAGACAGTCGATCTCGCGGTCCGTCAAGGTACCGGTCACGCGGGAATCAAGAGTTCTCACATGCGCAAGGCGGCTGAAAACATGAGCGCACACATAGGCAATCTCTGCCACGAATGCCGGTGGAAAGTCCGTGCGGCTGCCGTGGAACGAGATTGCGCCTCTCTGCCCCGTGTGATCCTGCACCGGGCACCAGAGCGACTTGACCATATCAAAGCGGGTGAAGAGATCGAGAATGGTCTTGCCGACCGTGTTATCGTGGCCGCTTTTCAAAAGCTCGGCATCGACAAAAAACGGTACGCTGGTCCGCTTCAAGGCACGCAACACATTGCTGCGCGGCAACAGGCCTTCATGGTCATATTGGTGCAACAATTCAGCTGGCCAGTTTGTAATGACCGTGTATTGCGAGAGATCCAGAGCAATATGATCTGGAAGATTGACAACCATAAAAGCTTTCATGCCCCAGGCTTCAGTTGTCTTTTTAAGAAAACGAAATATATCGAACTGAGTGCTCAGCTCTGCTACTTCTGCCGCGCTCTCCGCCCCAGGCTGCGCGTCGCAGGAAATCTTTGGTTCCAACATTTTTTTGGTTCTTTATGCGATAGACTTAAATGAATGAGACTCGATAAGATAAAATAACACTACATCAATAGCAGCGCATTGTTTTTTTGCACACAAAAGTTGATATTTACAAATTATCGCAATTTTCGCGCATGAATATTGTTATTGCCTATTCGCCCACAATTTTAAGTATTTACTCGCTTACAGGCGGTAGGCGCACCATCAAATCGGCCGAAATATTCTTCGCTGCTTCACGGACAAGGTCTGCCCATCCTTCAAGACGCGGCCTGCTGAGCCGATAGGCGGGTCCGGTGACCGAAATAGCCGCATAAATGCGCCGTCCCGGCAGTGGCACCGGCACCGCGATACACTGTATTCCGGCCTCGTGTTCTTCCAGATCAAAACCAAAACCCTGAGAGGCGATGTCACCCACTGCCTGCTTCAGATCCTTTGCCGTGACAATGGTATTGGACGTGTAGGGCTGAAACGCCATGGTCTCAATGATAGCGTCGAGCTCCGCCTGCCCTAAAAGCGAAAGCGCTGCCTTGCCGACACCGGTGCAATAGGCTGGTGAAACACGACCGATCTGCGAATACATGCGCACCGCCTGCTTGCCATCTATCTTGTCCAGATACACGATTTCCGCGCCTCTCAGCACACCGAGATGGACCGCTTCCTGCGTCTTTTCCTGCAGGTCTCGAAGATGAGGTGCCGCGACAGTGCGCAGGTCGCTGCTGCTCCACGCCTGGGAAGCGAAACTCAGCAATCGAAGGCCAGCCACATAGGTCTGATCGCCTCTCTGCTCCAGCAAACCCTCATCCAGAAGATGCACAAGTTGACGGTGCAGCGTGCCACGCGGCTGGCCGCTGCGCTGCAAGATATCGGTGAAACGAAGCGGCTGTGGCGACATCACCACCAGCTCCAGCAGGGAAATCGCCTTGCCGAGTGTTCCCGTGGTACTTTCAACCGTCGTGTCACCGCTTCGAGGCATGATACTGGTCTCCCCGTGCGCTATTGTCACGCTTGACAGACACCAAGCGGACAGCGCACTATTCCGATTATTGAAACTTAGTTCCAAATAATGGAACGCGCAATCCTTTCCGAGTGATATGTTGAGCGAAAATTTCTCACCCACTTCTGAATTTGTAGATGACGGCATTCTGATTACGGGCGGCGGTTCGGGTATCGGGGCGTCGCTGGTGGCAGCTTTTGCCGATCGAGGAGCAAAAGTTGCCTTCATCGATATCAATGAAACTGCAGGCACACAGCTGGCTGAAACGCTATCTGCACGCACACGCCACCCGGTTACATTCATCAAGGCTGACTTGCGGGACCAGTCGCAACTGGCGCGGGCCGTGACGGATGCGGCGCAAGCGACGGGTGGCATCAAGGTGCTGATCAACAATGCTGCATGGGATGACCGCCACGATATCGATACGGTGACGAGCGAATATTGGGATCAAAATCAGGCGATCAATCTGAAGCCGGTTTTCTTCGTCACACAGGCGGCCCTGCCCTATCTGCGGCAGGCCCAAGGTGCGTCGATCATCAACTTTTCCTCCATCTCCTATCTCTTGAACATGGGCGAACTGCCCGCCTACACCGCCGCCAAGGCAGGCATCATCGGCATGACGAAAAGCCTTGCCGGGCGTCTGGGTCAAGAGAACATCCGCGTCAACGCGATTTTGCCGGGCATGATCGTGACCGAACGCCAGAAAAGCCTTTGGCTGAGCGATGACACCATCTTGCAAACGGTGGGCAGACAATGCCTCAAACGCACCCTGACGGCGCAGGATCTTGTCGGTCCCTGCCTCTTTCTGGCCTCTTCAGCATCCGCTGCCATGACGGCCCAAACCATGATCATTGATGGAGGTCTTTTATAATGTCTGATGCCGCATATGTTGCAGTGGACTGGGGTACGACCAGCTTTCGGCTCTGGCTGATCAGCCAATCTGGCGAAGTGCTTGGTGAGCGCCGAAGCAACGAGGGCATGACAACGGCAATGCAGACCGGCTTTCCGCAGGTGCTGGCATCCCACCTCTCCGCTCTTTCCGCGCCATCGGGCCTTCCGGTGATCATTTGCGGCATGGCGGGTGCGAGACAGGGCTGGGTCGAAGCGGGCTATGTCGATGTTCCCGCGAATTTGGCGCAGGTGCTTGATGGCGCTGTCCGGGTGATGGGCGAAACGTCAGATGTACGCATTCTGCCGGGCCTTGCGCAGCGCGCAGCCGACAAGCCGGATGTGATGCGCGGCGAAGAAACTCAGCTTTTGGGCGCGCTTTCTGCCGATTACAGGTCCGGGGAGCAATTGGTTTGCATGCCGGGCACCCATTCCAAATGGGTCAATGTCGCCAATCTTGAGGTTACAGGCTTCTCCACATTCATGACCGGAGAGCTGTTCGATGTCATATCGAAACACTCCATCCTGTCCCATGCGGTTGCCGATGCCGGGAGCTTCACCGGTGACAGCGAAGCCTTCCGAACGGCTGTATCGCAAAGCTATTCCAACCCGCAAATGGCGACGAACCACCTGTTCACGGTGCGGTCTGGCCAATTGCTGCACGGCCTGTCTGCGACAGATGCCAAGGCGAAACTGTCTGGCACGATGATCGGGCTGGAAATTGCCGGCGCGCATTCCGCAGCCTCGAAAATGGCACAGGTCGTTCTCATCGCATCCGGGTCACTCGGTGCGCTCTACGAAGCAGCGTTCAATGCGCTTTCCATTGATTTCGTCACCATTGATGCAGATGAAGCCGTGCGTCGCGGGCTTGTTGCAGCTGCAAACGCCATTTGGCACTGAGGAGTTTTCCATGCGTATTCCCTTCCCTTCCATGAAATACCCGCTTGTCGCAATTCTGCGCGGCATTCGCCCTGAAGAAACCGAGGGTGTGGTAACAGCACTTCTGGAAAGCGGCCTGCGAGCCATCGAAATTCCGCTCAATTCACCAGACGCCTTCCGCTCCATCGAAATGGCCGTCAAGCTGGCGCCAAGTGACGCGCTTATCGGCGCTGGCACCGTATTGACCGTCGAAGACGTGGCAAAGGTGGACGCCGTTGGCGGAAAGCTGATGGTCAGCCCGAATGTCGATGTGGATGTCATCACGGCTGCCAGAGAAAAAGGCATGGTCACCATGCCGGGTGTGCTCACGCCAACAGAGGCGCTTCTGGCGCTCAAGGCAGGCGCAACCGGGCTCAAATTCTTCCCCGCCAGCGTGCTCGGACCATCCGGTCTCAACGCTATCAGAGCCATTTTGCCCAAGGATACGCTCGTTGCGGCAGTCGGCGGTGTATCGGACAAGAATTTCACAGACTACACCAGCATTGGCATCACGGCCTTTGGCCTTGGAACCAGCCTCTACAAGCCCGGCATGACCGTCGATGATGTGCGCGCCCGCGCCATCGCCACCGTCACGGCCTATGATCTAGCAATCGGAGCTTAAGGCATGGCAGACATTCATGACTTCCAGGGAAAGGTGCTTGACCCAACACAGATGATGCTGGGCGAAGGGCCGAGTTTCGACCCGATCACCAACACATTGTGCTGGCTGAATATTCTGGGCAAGGAGCTTCACGCGCTTGACCTGACAAGCAACACCAAAACGGTGCATGCCCTGCCCTTCATGGCAAGCGTCGTTGCACGTATCGATGATAAGCGTCAGTTGCTGGCCTCCGATGAGGGCCTCTTCATTCGGGACCGCGCAACAGGGGAGCTGACGCTCCACGTCGATTTCGAACCCGGCAAGCCCGGCAACCGCTCCAATGACGGACGCATTCACAAGAGCGGCGCATTGTGGATCGGCACCATGGGCAAAAAGGCCGAGGATGGCGCCGGATCGATCTATCACGTCGCGGGCGGCAAGGTGACGCCGCTGTTCGACAAGATCAGCATCAGCAACGCCATCTGCTTTTCCCCTGACGGCGCGACCGCTTACTATGTCGATACGCGCGTGAACCAGTTGATAAGCCTTCCCGTCGATCCGCAAACAGGTCTGCCGACCGGCCCGGCCAAGGTGTTCATCGATCAGGCTGGCCAGAAGGGCGGCATTGATGGCGCGATCTGCGATGCGGATGGCAATATCTGGAATGCGCGATGGGGCGTCGGCTCGGTGGATCAATATTCGCCGAACGGACAGCACTTAGCGCGCTATGAAGTTCCGGCAGCACAGACGACATGCCCTGTGTTTTTCGGCGCATCGGCAGACCGCATCGGCGTGACCTCGGCTTGTGAGGGCCTTGATGATGCGACCATCAAAGCCAATCCCCTCTACGGCGCGACTTTCGATCTCGGCATCGAGGTTAAAGGGATGCTGGACGCCGCCTATCGGCTCTAAGCCCATCAGAATAATGACTGACAAAGGCGCCTGACGGGCGCCTTTTTCGTCAGCCGAACTCGCGGGCGGAGTGGTTTATGTCGCGGTAGTTTTCCTGAAGGTAGCGTTGCGTTGCGGCGGCATCGACCGGGCGACCATAAAAATAGCCCTGCCCCATGCCGCAGCCGAGGCACCGGAGCTTCTCGGCTTCCGCCTTGTCTTCAATGCCTTCCGCCACAACCTGCAGATCCAGCCCGTCACACATGGCAACAATTGCCTTGATGATGTGCTCTGACGGTCTATCTGTTGTGATGCGCGACACGAAAGCGCGGTCGATCTTGACCTTGTCGAAGGAAAAATCACGAAGCCTGCCAAGGCTCGACTGGCCCGTACCAAAATCATCCAGAGAAATCCGAATACCGGCATGTTGAAGGTCGGTCAGGATGCGCTGGGCCGTATCGGCCGAGGTCATGACCGCAGTTTCGGTAATCTCAAGCTCCAGCCGTCGTGGATCGAGCCCGACGCGCCTCAGAATGCTAAGGATATTCTCCGCGGTGCCGGGGTCCATCAGTTGCGCGGAAGAGAGATTGAAGGACAGAAACAGTTCTCGCGGCCATGAGAGCGCGGCTTCCGCTGCCTTGCGCAACAGCAGTTCCGATAGCGCATCGATAAAACCACGCTCTTCGGCCAGAGGCACGAAGACGGCGGGAGAAACAAATCCAAGATCAGGATCATTCCACCGCGCCAGGGCCTCGAAGCCGATGACAGTGGCATCGCTGAGCCGAACGATTGGCTGGAAATGCACATCAAGCGTGCCGCTGATGATGGCATGTCGCAATGCCTGCTCAAGCTGCGTGGCGCTCTTCATCTCCTGCGCAATTTCACGCGAATAGACGGTGATCTGGCCGCGGCCACGCCGCTTGGATCGATAAAGCGCGGTTTCCGCACTTTTGAGAAGATCCTCGAACTCATTACCGGCAAAGGGATGGATCGCAAAGCCGAAGGATGATGACAGCCTTACGTTCCGGTCTCCGAGATCGTAAGGCGCGGAAAGCACGTCCTTGATCATTTGCCCGACGCGCTCGGCTCCGGTGCGTTCGAAAACGAGCGGCAATACGAATGCGAATTCATCACCGTCATGGCGGGTGACGATCGCCCCATCCGGCACGCAGGCTCTCAGTCGATGCGCGACCTGACACAGGATTTCATCGCCCGCTTCCGCGCCGAAAAGGTCATTGATCGGTTTGAACCCATCGATATTCGCTACGCCAATCGTGAAGGGTGCGGGGTCACTTGCCCGCTCGGCTGCCAGCATCACAATTTTGTCGCGAAGCCTGTAGCGGTTGCCCAGTCCCGTCAACGGGTCGCGGTAAGCCATCGCCTGCAATTCATGCTGGCTCACCTGCGGCGCATTTCGCTCTGGCGATTTCATTCGCGCGTCCTGATCGAGGGAGTGCGGGTTATCTTGCAATATGATTTGGTCTCACGAAACATTAGCGCGGAAATGTGCGAAATAGCTATCAATATTCAGGGTATCTTCTTCCGCAGTGACGGTACGGCGTCTAAATACTGGCACGGTGCTCTCGCTGGGGCAGATAGCGCTTCAACATCAGTTCGATCATATCGGGACTGATAGGTTTGAGCAGCATATCATCCATGCCGGCATCTAGGCAGGCTTGCCGATCACCCTCGAACGCCTGGGGTATGACACCGATAATCGGGGTGCGCCCACGCTCGCCCCCAACCATGCCACGCACGCGTCGTGCCGCTTCAAACCCGTCGAAATCCGGCAGGGTGGTGTCCATCAAAATGAATGCGGGCTTTTCCGTTTCAAACAACCTGAGGGCATCACGGCCCGTGGAGGCGATCCGGTAACTCAGGCCAAGACCATCCATGATCTGCGAAAACACGATCTGATTGATGCTGTTGTCTTCAACAACGAGAACATCGAGCCCGCTCTTTTTGGCCGGCGCTGGAGGCGTACCCGTAGAGATCTCCCAGCCAGTATCGGTTTGGACAGGTGAAAGGGTGCGGCTTGCGAGCCGGAAATGGCGGGAAATCTCTGTGATCAGCGAGCTTTCCAGCAGATAGTCATCCACCGTCACGGCATCGACGCCATAGGTCTGGGGCAGATCCAGACAGGCAATATCCATTTGCACATCGACAATCACGAGATCGATCCGCACGCCGGCGGAAGTGGCATATTCCATGAACACCTTCTGCTCGTGCTGCGTCGACACCATGGCGCAATCCACACCAACCGCGGTCATTTTTCGCATGGCCAGATCGCCCAAAGAAGCATTGGGTGTGACCAGCAGAATACTGCGGCCCTTCAAGACCTGCGATGCCTGATGATGCTCATCATCCATGTAGGATGAGGCCACGAACGACATGTGCTCCAACCCGCGAATGACGCTCTTGCCATCCGCGCCTGCACTGGCAAAGGCGGTCACGTCATCCATGGTCGTGACAAGGAAATACCGGCCGGGCTTGCCGACCCTTTGCTTTCTAGTGATGACCAGTGCTTCTTCACCGGTCAGACGCGTGACGCGCTCCGGCAAAATGGCGGGCGTGCCGGTTTCCAGAACATGGCGGTCCATCGCGTCGATGCGCGAGGCAAGAGGATCTGAGTGAATATCGGAAACCGTCCGGCCCAGAATAAGATCGGCTGACGTTTCCAGAAGCGCACAGCCAGCCTTGTTGACGCCGACATACGTTGTGGTGTGATCCTTGACGAAAATGGACAAAGGCAGCGTGTCGAGAATTTCTTCTGTCAGCTGCACGCGCTCTACATCCAGGCGCCACTGATCTTCCCGCTTTTTCTGCTCGGTTATTTCACTGATGACGCAAATGCCGAGGCCAGAGGGAAAGCGCCGTTTGACGAAGCGCAGCCACCTGCCACCGGCACGCGGCTCCACCGTTTCCGAACGCTCTTTCCAGTGCGAAGACAATTGTTCGGCAATCCACTCGTCGCGTTCAATATTGTGCGCAATCGAAGGGCCGTCCACTTCGCGCCGACTGTCGTACAAAGCAGCGAGCAAATCCCTAAGGCGCGTGCCTATGCCTAGCTTCAAGTCAGGGATGGGTAGATGGGCGGGAACACGGCTGTTGATGAAGATGATACGATCATTGCGATCATAGATGACGATAGCAGCAGAGATCGCATCGCAAACGGCGTCGAACATGGCAGTTTGAATATCTGCGCAGACCGACACCTCATCCTTCATTGCATTTCCTCACAGGCACTTCTCAAGGCAAAATCAACTCACAAAAAACCGGCCACGGACCGTGGATAAATGGATAAAACGAAGGACATGCGGGATTTTGACTTGAAGCAGACTGGACAAGATGCGACGGCCCCAGCTTTCCGTCGCACATCCGCTGGCAATGCCAGAGGAATATAGTTGCTGAACTCATTTCAAGCAGTTTCGACTTTAGAAGCTTTCCCTTAAGAGGCGCTTAACGGTGTCGCTTTGAAAGATTTAGCGGGACAAGCAGGCGATTGGCCGCGTCTTGCATGATTTTCCTTTCATAAGACGGGCGAATCCTCGAAAATAGACCCATGTCCATCAAGCAACTATCCGAAACCCTGATCAACCAGATTGCCGCAGGCGAGGTTATCGAAAGACCCTCAAGCGCCGCGAAAGAATTGATTGAAAACGCAATCGACGCAGGCGCCACGCGCATCGAGATTGCGACGGCTGGCGGCGGCAAGGGTCTGGTGCGCATTTCCGATAATGGTTGCGGCATGTCTCCAGCCGATCTGGAGCTTGCGGTGCGGCGGCACTGTACGTCCAAGATTTCCACGACGCTGGATGATATCCGCACTCTGGGTTTTCGAGGCGAAGCCCTGCCATCAATCGGTTCGGTTGCCAGATTGACAATCACCAGCCGCCAGCAGGGTGCCGCCGAAGGCGCAATCATTTCCGTTGCGGGCGGCAAGCTCTCAGCCGTCCGCCCTGCCCCGTCCAACACCGGCACCATTGTCGAGGTGCGTGACCTTTTCTTTGCCACACCTGCGCGGTTGAAATTCCTGAAAACCGAACGGGCGGAAGCTGCGGCGATCACGGAAATCGTCAAGCGCATGGCGATAGCCTTTCCGCATATCCGGTTCGTGCTGTCTGGGACGGACCGCTCGACGCTGGAGTTTGCGGCCACGGGTGACGACCATCTGGCCCGCATGGCGCAAATCCTCGGAATGGATTTCAAGGATAATGCCATAGAGATCGATGCCGGGCGGGAAGACGTGACACTGACCGGATTTGCCGGTGTGCCGACCTTCAATCGCGGCAATTCCGCCCACCAATATATGTTCGTGAATGGTCGGCCGGTGCAGGACAAGCTGTTGCTGTCCGCCATTCGCGGGGCCTATGCGGAGACGGTGCCGCACGGGCGCTATCCGATTGCCGTTTTGTCGCTGCAACTTGATCCGGCACTTGTCGATGTCAACGTGCATCCGGCCAAATCGGATGTGCGCTTTCGTGACCCCGGCCTGATCCGCGGCCTCATCGTCGGTGCCATTCGCCAGGCGCTGAGCCGCGAGGGCGACCGCGCTTCCACCACGGGCGCTGCGCAAATGATGAATGCATTTCGCCCTGGCTACAGTCCATCGACTATGCGTTCCCAGCCAACGCAGGCATGGTCACCCGCAAACTCACCGTCGCGCCCTCTTTCCGTGCAGGATGGTCTGGCGCTTCGCGAGGCGTCGCAATCTCAATTCACCGACATTACTATGCCAACGGCTCGCGCCGACGCCGCAGAGCAGGCAAACAGCATGGACACAGGCACAGAACCCACCCGTTTTCCACTGGGGGCCGCCCGCGCACAGGTTCACGCCAATTACATCGTTGCCCAGACGCAGGACGGTCTTGTCATCGTGGATCAACATGCAGCCCACGAACGTCTTGTGTTCGAGGAAATCCGAAAAGCGCTGCATTCCAAGCGCCCGCCTTCGCAGGTGCTGCTGATACCGGAAATTGTTGATCTGCCTGAGGAGGACTGTGACCGGCTGATGGACCACGCCAGTGGGTTCGACAGCATGGGCCTTGCCATCGAACGTTTTGGACCGGGCGCCGTGGCGGTGCGCGAAACGCCTGCCATGCTGGGCGAAGTCAATGTCCAGGGACTTGTTCGTCAATTGGCCGATGAGATAGCCGAGTGGCACACAGCCACCAGTCTCGCCAGCAAGCTGGAATATGTCGCAGCCACCATGGCCTGCCACGGCTCGGTGCGGTCTGGCCGTCGCATGCGCCCGGAAGAGATGAATGCGCTTTTGCGGCAAATGGAGAACACGCCGGGGTCAGGCCAGTGCAATCATGGTCGCCCGACTTACATTGAGCTCAAGCTGGCTGACATCGAAAAGCTGTTTGGACGAAGTTGAGATAGTGACGTGTTCAGGCTGGCATTTTGGCCATTGCATCCTTAAAAAGATCCGACGTCAGGAGACAGGCAGATGAACAGATTTGAAGGCGGCAGCAACCGCGAAGCAAAGGTCGAATATCTCGATGGCGATATGCGTATCGTGCAGACAGGTTCGCATGTCGTCTGCGCCATGACGGGCAAACATATACCGATCGATGAGCTTCGTTACTGGAGCGTCCTACGTCAGGAAGCCTATGCCGATGCTGCGGCATCGGTCGAAGCGGAAAAGCGCGCCGGGGCATTGCCAAACCAGCGCCGCAACGCCTGATTCCGGCCACTCAAGACATCCGTCTCCCAAATTAATCGATGATTCGCCCTGCCCGGCAGGAACGATCGCACCTAACGCCGGTTAGCCGGGGGTGTGACCAAGATGCACGATTTTCAATAGGAGACTGACATGGCCGAGAAGACACTCGACGATCTTTTCTATGACACGCTCAAGGACATCTACTATGCCGAGCGTCAAATCCTGAAAGCCCTGCCGAAAATGGCCCGCGCCGCAACGGATAAGAAGCTGAAGGCCGCCTTCGAAAAGCACAAGGAAGAAACCCAGGGGCAGATCGAACGCCTGCAGGAAGTCTTTGAAATCATCGGCAAACGCGCGCAGGGCAAGACCTGCGAAGCCATCCAGGGCATCATTGCCGAGGGTGAAGAAATCATCGAAGATTACAAGGGCTCCGTGGCGCTCGACGCTGGCCTGATTTCGTCCGCGCAGGCCGTGGAGCACTATGAGATCACCCGCTACGGCACTCTCAAGGCCTGGGCTGAAAAGCTCGGATATACCAAGGCCGTTGCCCTGCTGGATGCCACGCTGCAGGAAGAATCCACAACGGATGAAGACCTGACCAAGCTTGCGGGCTCATCCATTAACGCCGCAGCCCAAAAGGCGGCTTGAGCTTCCAACCACGCATAAAAAAGCCGGGCGTGTCGCCCGGCTTTTTTCGTTATGGTGCCGTGGTATTCGTTGAGCTCGGATTTCTGTCCGTGCCTTCTGTCGGCGGTGTGCTGCCTGACGGCGTATTGTTATCGAATGTCTGAGTGCCCTGCGCACCCGGGTTAGGCGTGGCCGACGGAGCGGTGTTGCTGGTTGCTGGCGCTGTTTCAGTTGTGGCAGGTGCCGTGCTTTCGCCCCAGCTTTCCGCAACGATCCAGACCGCACCGGCAAGCACAAGGCTGATGACCAGAATGATCAGAACAGGGCTGCCCTTGAACCCCTGACGGCTCTCCTTTGGCGAAAAAACTTTCTTTTCCGTATTTTCCTGCGGCATGCATTCCTCCTGAATGGGAGAGCGTCCACATGTGGCGCTCACATCATCAGGGAAAGCCCGCCAAAGGGAGATAGTTCCCGCAGCCCACGATATTCGCCTCGCGCCTTTGCGCCCTCAAGCCTCTCGCAGCTTCCTGTTGCGGCAATTCTGAAGAGCCGTGTCGATGATACCACGCGCCACAGCCGGATCATCGAACACCATATCGATATCGATGATCAACGTCTGGCTCAGCAGGTTCGCCGCGTTGCCATGATGGCCCTTAAGCCGCACGGCATCCTTGGCGGTGGTGACCAGCGCCACGCCAAGCCTGTCTGCCTCGGCCATGAGGTCGCTGATTTCCTCGTCGCTGAAATGATGATGGTCGGGGAAGGATCGCCTCGCAACGATCTCTCCACCGAGATCTTCGACGGTGCGGTAGAATTTGGTAGGATCGGCAATGCCCGCATAGGCAAGTACTTTAGTGCCCGCAAAGTTGGGCTGGGGCCGTGGCCGGATGGAGGAAACAAAGACCGGCTTTCCAGCACGCGCCGCCGTTCGAACGATCGCGTCCGCCGCTTTCCCGTTGCCGACTTTCAAAAGCCCTGTCAGTTGACGCATCTGCTCATCCAGCGGCGCACGCACGGGACCGCCGGGAACAAAGTGGCCGTTGCCGATACCACGCTGCGTATCGATGACGACGAGCGCATAATCCAGTGTCAAACGCGCGCTTTGGAAACCGTCATCCATGATGATAAGATCGACGCCTTCTTCGACCAGACGCCGCGCACCCTCCACCCGCTTTCGGGAAATGACCGTTGTTGCTTCACGCGCCAGCAACAGGGGTTCATCGCCCACATCCTGGGATCGATGGTGATCGGCCTCGACCAATGTCGTCACATCCAACGAGCCGCCATAACCACGGCTGAGGAAACCGGGCTTCAAGCCCATCTCCAGCGCGGCCCGAGCGATAGCGATGGCGGTGGGCGTCTTGCCTGCACCGCCGACCGTGAAGTTGCCGATGCAGATGACCGGGACAGGAACGGAGGCCCGCTTTGCCGTCCGCATGCGTTTTCCGGCCACCTTGCCGTATACGAACGAGAAGGGTGACAGCGCCCAGGCCTGCCAACCGGATTTTTCCCACCAGAATGGCGGCGCTTCCGAAACCATGCGTTCCCAAACTCCCGCGTTTGCCTTTGGTAGAAGCAGCTATCTGCCAGAAAGGTGAGGAATTTGCAAAGAAGGCAGCTTTCAGATCGGCCAGTCAGCTCGTCGCTACGGATGGTAAGAGCGTTTCAAGGCCGGTAATATCGTCGAAACAATAGTCGCAATCCGCCGAGAGGCTTTCCTTCGAGCCGGTGCCGGTCAGCACGGCGATGCAAAGGCCTGCACCTGCGTTTCTTCCCATGTGAAGGTCGTGATTGTTGTCACCCACCACAGCCACACAGTCCGGGGACACGCCAATGGCCTTGCAAAAACCCAGCACCATGCCCGGCTGCGGCTTGGTGCCATGGCCGCTGTCATAACCCGCCACAAAATCGAGATCGGCTTCGAAACCGAAACGACGGGCAAGCTCACGGATCGATGCTTCATTGTCGCTCGAGGCAATGCCGAGCCTGTAGCCACGGCTCTTCAGTCGCGCAAAGAAAGCCTTGAGATCGGTGACGGCGACGGATTTTCCGGCTGCCTCCGTGAAAAGCTGATCGAGGCGCTTTGTGAGGTCTGATAGATCGCAAGGAGACCCTGCTGCCACAAGCCCTTGCGCAATCTGCACCGTGTTGCCAGCCGCCAACAGGCTATCGGGTGTGACATGGCCGGATACCGGGTCCATGCCGCAGGCCAAAAGCAGCTGATCCGCCAGCGCTGCATCGCCATTGGCGGCAATCGCTGCGAGTTCACGGTTGACGGGACCCCAGCTGGCATCATAGCCAATGAGCGTTCCATCCTTGTCAAACAGAATTGCCCTGATGGATGCAGGCGACTTTCGAATAGCGTCCGTCGGCATGGTCAACCAGCCGCACTGCGTGGCTGGAGTTTTGCCGTCACCGTCAGGGGGTTGATGTAGGGCTCCAGGGCCTTGACCGTGAGCGAAAGCGCTCCGCGCATATCCTCGATGACCTTGCCACCCGCATCGATCATCTTGTACCGCTCATTGTCGTTGACCAGCAGATAATGCACGGCTTTCGCCAGCATTTCCACGTCTTTTATGATACGGCCACCGCCTGAGCGGAGCAGCTTCTGATAGGCATCGCGGAAATTCTGCACATGCGCACCTGACAGCACGGCGCAATCCAGCATGGCTGGCTCCAGCGGGTTTTGTCCACCCTCCGCCGTCAGCGAACGACCGACAAAGGCAAGCTCGGTCAAGCGGAGATAAAGCCCCATCTCACCAATGCTATCGCCCAGAAAAATATCGGTTTGCGGCGTAATCACATCGCCCCGGCTTCTGCGGGCGACAGTCAGGTTCATGCCTTTCAGCATCGTCTCGATCTCATCGGCGCGTTCGGGATGGCGCGGCACGATGATGGTGAGCTGGTCATTGCGCGACTTAATGGCCGCGTGCACGGTGGCTGCAGCCTTCTCCTCGCCATCGAAAGTCGAGATGGCAGCCCATGTCTTGCGCGTGCCGATCTGGCGTCGGTAGGTTTCAAGAAGCGCTGGATCATGCGGCGGCGGGTCGGTGTCACCTTTAAGGTTGCCAGACACAAGCACAGGCCACGAACCCAGATCGCGGAACCGTTCTGCATCGACATCGGACTGCGCCACGACCAGAGCCAGCTTGCTGAACAGCGCCTCGGCCAGATCCGGCCGGTTATGCCAGCGTCCAAAAGAGCGATCGGACAGGCGGGCATTGACGCGAATTTGCGGGATGTGCCGTCGCTCTAGCTCCATCATCGTGACAGGCCAGATTTCGGATTCGGCAGTGATGGCCGCATCCGGTGTCCAGTAGGTCAGGAAACGGTTGATCGAGATTTTGATATCCAGCGGAACATACTGGTGGATCACGTCATCGCCCAGCCGCGCCTTGCTGACCTCAGCCGAGGTCACCGTGCCGGTTGTCAGCAGAACATGGATGTCGCGTTTGCGAATTTCGCGGATGAGTGGAATGAGCGCCAGCGTTTCGCCGACACTTGCGGCGTGAAACCAGACCAGCGGGCCACGGGGGCGATCTGCGCTTGGAAAGCCGAAGCGTTCCATGCGGCGGCGCTTGTCTTCCTTGCCCTTGGCTGCACGATACATGAGGTAAGGACGGGCGAAAGGATAGGCGGCGACGCCAGCAATTCTATAACCCGAAAGGGCGAAACGTGCGATACGGCTGTTCATGACATGCTGCCTTCGATCATTTCGCGCAATGCTTTCCCCTATGATCCCTGCCAGAGTGTAGAGCCAAATAGACCCGGCCGCTCACAGTCGCCGTCTTTTTCTTGCTAGACATCGAAACGACCCGAAAACGCGCATGCGCTTCTCGCCCATCGCCTGAAGGCTATGTCATACAAAAATGCGACTTTTTTGTTTCAGAGCAGACATTGCCTGCGGAAATATGCCGCTACCCCAGATGTTGTGCGTGCCCTTAGGGGACTCGCACAATTTTTCCCTGCATCTGGTATAATACAAACCAAGTCGGAAACCAGTGGTTATTTGCTGTCAGGCTCCAGCAAACGGTGCATATGCACTATAAAATAACGCATATGGGCGTTGTCCACAGTCTGTTGCGCTTTTGACTTCCACGCTGTCAGCGCCGATGCATAGTCTGGAAAGATACCAACGATATCCAGGGCCTTCAGATCGCGAAACTGCACTTCCTGAAGATTTTCGAGTTCGCCGCCGAATACAAGGTGAAGAAGCTGTTTCTGGTCGCCCGCTACAGTCATTTTTTCTCTTCTTTCTAATCGTCCATTTGTCCCAAGAGTGTTTCATCTGCGGGATTTCGCGGTAAAAATCAACCTCTGTCAGACAGGTTGAGCGGCCCCAGCAAGGCTGGAAGAACATGGTTGGCCGCTGCGCACAGTTGCGGGTGCGTCACCTGGCGCCTGTTGTAGATCAGGGTATTTCCATCAATATCCACAAGGCTGCCACCCGCCCGCTGCAAAATGAGATCGGCGGCTGCGAGATCCCAGTCATGGGAATGGGGCTTGACCAGCGTACCATCAATGCGCCCATCCGATACCATGGCCAAGCGGTAAGCAAGCGATGGCACGTGGGGGATACGGTGAACCCTCGCTTTCACGGAGGGGTCGAGGCGGGCGATCACATCTTCCGGTGCTGCCAAATGAATGTGTTCACCACCAGCAGAGGTGACAGAAAGAGGCTGTCCGTTTTTGAGCGCAGGGCCGACCGTCAGGGCGCTGAACTCTTCATCAAAGGCTGGCGCAAACAGCGTCGCTGCCACAGGCCTGCCGCGATGAACGACTGCGACGCTGACGCACCACGTGTCCTTGCCGCCAATAAAGGCGCGTGTGCCGTCAATGGGATCCACGACGAACACCGTATCCTTCGACAGCCGATCTTCGTCATCATCCGTCTCTTCCGAAAGCCAGCCATAGTCAGGCCGGGCCTTGCGAAGCACGGTTTCCAAAATCTCGTTGGCAGCATAATCGGCGGCACTGACGGGCGAATGGCCTTGCTTCCACCAGACCTCAGGGTCTTTGCGGAAAAACGTCATGGCTACGCTGCCAGCCTGTCTTGCGGCATCTACAATGATGTCAAGGTCGGAGCGCCAGTCTGCTCCTGTTGCGTCGTTCATATGCTCGTCGTTCGTTGCGGGCCCAGTGGGTGGGACTGTTTCCATGCCCGAACATGCGCATGACACGGGCCTCATTGCAACCGCTGTCAGGGTAAATCAGCGTCCCGCTATCGTCATGCCTTCGATGGCGAGCGTGGGCGCGACCACGCCGTATTTGCGGTCAATGTCATCTGCGGGGGTTATCCGCATGAACATGTCCTTGAGGTTCGAGGCGATTGTAACCTCAGAAACAGGAAACGCTTTTTCACCATTCTCAATCCAGAACCCGCTTGCGCCGCAGCTATACTCGCCCGTCAGCAAGTTGGCGCCATGGCCGATGAGTTCGGTGACGTAGAAGCCTGTGCCAACATGGGCAATCAGGTCTTTCGGCGAAATCTCCCCCGGCTCCAACATCAGGTTGGTCGAGGCGGGAGACACGAGATTGCCACCGCGAACGCCACGGCCATTGGTCTCAAGCCCCAACTCGCGCGCCGTGGATGTCGAGAGGAACCAGTTTTTCAACACGCCATCTTCAATCATGACCAGCTTTTCACCGCGCACGCCCTCTCCATCGAAGGGACGCGACGATGGTCCGCGCACGATCTGCGGATCGTCGGTCAGAACGAGGCCCTTCTTCAGCACCTGCTGTCCCATCTTGTCCCGCAGGAAGCTGGTTTTCCGGGCCACGGATGCGCCGTTGATGGCACCGGCAATACTGCCGACGAAGCCGCGTGAAATGCGCGGATCAAACACCACGGTTACGTTGCTGCCAGTATCGACCTGACGGGGATTGGTGCGCGCCACAGCCTTTTCGCCAGCACGACGGCCTATATCCTGTGGGTCATCCAGATCGGCGAAGTAAAGACGGCTGTCATACTCGTAATCGCGCTCCATCTTCGTGCCTTCACCGGCAATAACGCTGACGGAACGGCCAAAGCGGCTGCCCATATAGCTGCCGGAAAAGCCATGCGAAGTGACGAGCACCAAACCGCCCATGCCGCTGGATGCGCCCGCACCGGAGGAATTGCTGACACCTGCAACACCAAGCGCTGCTTCTTCAGCAGCAAGGGCGGCATCTCGAAGCGCGTCTGCGGAAACCTCTGTGGCATCGAAGAGTTGAAGATCGTCATAAGATCCGGCCAGACGCGATTTGTCTGCGAGGCAGGCGAAGGGGTCTTCGGGTGACACTTTTGCCATGGCAACGGCGCGTTCGGCCAGGGTCTTCAAATCAAAGCCGGGATTGGCCGAGACACTGGCCACGCGCCTGCCGACGAAAACTCGCAGGGAAAAATCATCGCTTTCCGACGATTCAGTGCTTTCCACCTTGCCCAGACGCACGCCCACGGATTGCGACCGGGATCGGATGATGACGGCGTCCGCCTCATCTGCGCCGGCACGCCGGGCGAGTTCGACCAGTTCGCTTGCACGGTCTAGAAGCTTGGAAGAATCGATTTCTGAGGACATGAGGTGGGCCTTTCGTTGACCTTCATTTATTGCGCCACACCTGCCGCATCAAGGCCAAAGCGGAACATCACCTGCTTTTGAGTGGCTCGGTCACGATTCAACGCCGTGCCCGCGATGATAAAGCTCCACCTGCATCTCGATCTGCCGTTTCAACTCATCCTTGGTAACCTCGGATTCGGCCAGGATCTCTTGGGCCTTTCTGAAATCCAGCACACGGAAACGGTTGACCGGCGGGCGCAGGAAAATATGTGGCGGGTGCAAGCGCAGTTTCAGCGAAATGGCAGATTGCATCATCAACTGGCTGGCGCCGAACAGGCTTTCAAAGCGGCTCGGCATTGTCGTGCCATCACCTTCCGGCCCGCCGACGACATCCACACCGATGACGATATCGGCTTTGTCCAGCAAATGGTCATAGGGAACAGGATTGAAGATGCCACCATCGATCATGATCCGGTCATTCATGCGAATGGGCATGAACAGCGCGGGAATGGCAGAGGATGCCGCCAGCGCCTGATGCAGGCTGCCGGTTTCGACGATGACTTCACACTGCGCGTAATAGTCAGTCGCCGTGACTTTCAGGGGAATCTGGAGACCTTCAAATGTCTTAGGCAGGGCTGAAGGTAAAAGAGCGTCGAGAATAAGCTCGAGATTGAACTGGCCGAAGCGAAAGCCGAACGCGCTGTGGCGCATGGCAGCGGGCCCAAGGCTCCAAAGCTTGTTGGCCACGCTTCCCTTTTTGCCCATCAGTTCCAGCGTGTAATCCCTGATGTCACGGCCACGCATTCCGGCCGCCATGCCAGCACCAATGATGGAGCCGATGGAAGACCCTGCGATGGCTGTGGGGCGAATGCCGAGTTCATCCAGCGCTTCAACGATATTGATGTGGCAGATGCCACGCGCACCGCCGCCGCCCAATGCCAGCGCAAATGTTGGATCGCGTGTTTCTCTGGCTGCTTCTTCGCGCTTGCGCTTTTTACCAGAGAGTTTCTTTTTCTTTGCAGCCACGGGTGCAGGCTCTCCTTCGCGTCACTTCGCTTCCCGCTCTATGACACAAAGACGACAGGAGAGTGACGCGCACGGCAACGGTGCGCGTCATCCTGATCAATTCCGTGGTTGTGGCTGGTAACGGTAGAAATGCATCTTCGAGTCGCCGAAGACGCGGCTTTCGAGAAGCTTGAAGGCGGGATCGACAGTCACAAGCACATCAGCTCGCTCTTCGAGAATGGCCAGCGCCCCTGGCACCAGCCACCCACCCGCATGGGCGGCCTCAAGTGCCTTTTCGCCCTGGCCAAGGCCATAGGGTGGATCTGCAAAGATCACATCGAAGGGCTCGATATTATTCACGCTGCCGAGCTTGGTAGCATCGCGCCGCAGGATGCGCGCACGGCCATGCAGGCCCAGCGCGTCAATATTTTCCCACAGAAGGCCCCTGCCCTCGATGCCGTTTTCCACAAACAGCGCCACCCGACAGCCGCGCGACAGGGCTTCAAGCCCCACCGCACCGGTGCCTGCGAACACATCGAGGATCCGCGTGCCATCCAGACTTTCCGGATAGGCGTGGCTCAATATGTTGAAGAGGCTTTCACGGGTACGGTCGATTGTGGGTCTGATTGTATTGGATTTCGGAGCGGCAAGAGACCTGCCGCGAAACTCACCGCCTACGATCCGCATTACGCGTCATTCCCCTGCCACCAGAAGGTTTTCCACCGGGGCCGCGGCCGCCGGAACCATTACCCGGACCCTTGTTGTCTGGGCCCCTGCTATCTGGGCCTTTGCCACCGGGACCCTTGCTCGAATAGCCGCCCTCGGAACGCTCGCCACGCGGCTTGCCGAATGAGGGCTTGCCAGCAAAACCACCCGGCTTGCCGCCAGAAGGTCTGCCTTCGCGAGGCTTGTCGCCAAAGGGCTTTGCACCGCGTGGCTTGTCACCGAACGGACGCTCGCCGCGTGGGCGGTCTACACCTTCGCGAGGCTTACGGTCGCTAAAGGGTCTTTCGCTGCGCTCGCCGCTACGGGCCGGGCGATCTCCAAATGATGGACGAGCGGGCCGGTCGCCACGGTCTGGACGATCCCCGAAGGACCGTTCACCACGTGGGCGCTCATTGCGGTCGCCAGCATCGCGGGGCTTGCGGTCGCCATAGGGGCGATCACTGCGCTCGCCGGTGCGAGCCGGGTGATCACCAAATGAAGGACGCGCGGGACGGTCACCACGGTCCGGGCGGTCTCCGAAGGACCGTTCGACACGGGGGCGGTCGCTGCGTTCGCCAGCATCACGGGGCTTGCGGTCGCCAAATGGCTTGCCGCCGCGATCACCACGGTCGCCTTTTCCGCGTCCACGGCTTTCATCCTGCGCAGGCTTGTCAGCGCGGATCCAGTCACCCTCGGAATCCCTGTGCTTCACAATACCCCGGCGGGACTCTTCCTCAGCCGATGGTCGCTTGAAAGCGGTATCAGCCTCTTCACGGTAGGATTTGCGTTCTTTGCCGTCACGAGTTGGCTTGGCGCCGGGTGCCATCCACACATTGGCTGTGCGGTTGCTACCCATGGGTGGGCGCTTGGGGCGGTCTTCCTGTCCCTCCTCACGACCCTTGCCGAATGGCTTGGCGCCGCGTTTGGCATCAGGTCGACCCTGAGCGCGCTCGCGGGGTGCGGCCTCGCGCTTATCATCGAAACGTGGTGTACGCGGGTTCTGCTCTGGAGCACCGCGCTTGGACCACTCAGACTTTACAGGACGCTGAGGTGCGGCTTCTTCATCCTCGGAAACAGCATCATAGATCGGCGCATCGAAATTGGCACCGGCTGCCTCGATGAGGCGTGGGCCCAACTGGTCGCGCAGCATGCGGCCACGCACTTCAACGACCTGGCCTTCCGGCAGGTCGCCGAGCTGGAATGGACCGTAGGAGATGCGGATCAGGCGGTTGACCTCAAGACCAAGCGCGCCAAGCACGTTCTTGATTTCCCGGTTCTTGCCTTCGCGCAGACCCATGGTGATCCAAACGTTGCGGCCCTGGGTACGATCAAGCGTTGCATCGATGGAGCCGTAGAGCACACCATCAACGGCGATGCCTTCTTTCAGCTTGTCCAGCGCCGCCTGATCGACCTCGCCATGGGCGCGCACGCGGTAGCGGCGCAGCCAGCCGGTTGTCGGCAGTTCAAGAACGCGCGACAGACCGCCATCATTGGTCAGCAGCAACAGCCCTTCGGTGTTGATATCAAGGCGACCGATGGACAGGACGCGGGGCAGTTCCTTCGGCAGATTGTCGAAAACGGTCGGACGTCCCTCAGGATCGGAATTCGTCGTCACCAGACCTGAAGGCTTGTGGTACAGCCACAGCCGCGTGCGCTCGGCACCACGGATCGGCTCGCCATCGACCTCGATCTTGTCATCGAGGGTGGCATTGATCGCGGGGCTTTCCAGCTTGACGCCGTTCAGCGAAACGCGACCTTCCATGATCATGCGTTCCACATCGCGGCGCGATGCCACGCCTGCACGCGCCATGATCTTGGAAATACGCTCGGGTTTTGCCGCCGCAGTTTCGGCCACGGCAGGCTCCGTTCTTGCCACAAACGGCTTCTTCTCGCGTGCAGCATCGGGGCCACCGGAAGATTTTGGCTTCCTGTCCCGGTCGAATGTCTTACCACCACCGCGCGTCGGCTTGTCTTTGAATGTCATTTGTTGTTTGCCTGTTGTTTGCCGTGTCCTATCAGGTCACGCGGCATCGGTTAAGAGGAAATTGCACGGACAATGGCGGAAACGACGCATTTCATGGACCAGGCGCTTGATGAAGCGCAAGAAGCGGCCCTGCGAAACGAGGTGCCCATCGGTGCAGTGCTTGTGCTGGATGGCCGCGTGGTGGCCCGTTCTGGCAACCGAACACGGGAACTGAACGATGTTACGGCCCATGCCGAGATCGCAGTGATCCGCATGGCTTGCGAAGAATTGGGCCAGGAGCGGTTGGTGGGAGCCGACCTCTATGTGACGCTGGAGCCCTGCACCATGTGCGCTGCGGCGATATCCTTTGCCCGCATCCGCAGGCTTTACTACGGCGCGAATGACGCCAAGGGCGGAGCTGTCGAGAGTGGCGTTCGCTTCTTCAACCAGCCCACCTGCCACCATGCGCCGGAGGTGTATTCGGGAATGGCGGAGGTCGAGAGTGCGGAGATTTTACGGGGTTTCTTTCAGGGGAAGCGTGTGGTTTGAGCCACGTACGACGCTCCAAGAAGGCGTCATATCAGGGCTTGTCCTCAGGATCTGACCGCGTTCGATGTGGGGGTTCGTTAGATCCTCGGGTCAAGCCCGAGGATGACGTTTCTGCCCCACTCACCCTTACTGGAACGGGTTCCACCAGCTCTTGCCAGTGCCAGCCATGGCGGCATTTTTCTTGCGTTCTTTTTCTTTTTTCGCTTCCGGCGTACCGAGATCTGCGAGCTGTTCCTGCGGAACGCTGCGATATTCCAGCGGCGGGTCAGTGAGGAACTTGCGCTGATTGCTGTTGACGATTGTGCCGCCCTGCGCATCAGCCTTGGCCTTGCGGAAGGCTTCCCACTTCTGGGTCTCGGTCATCTGGCCGTTGGTGCCGTTACCGGCCAGCAATGGCGAACGGTATCTTGGATTGTCGCGGTTGTCGTCTGCTTCCTGACGCAGGCGCTCGCGCGCTTCTTCCGGTGTTTCAGGCCATTGCGGGTTGGTCTCGCGGTTGGCGAGGTTCTGCTGTGGCTGCGCCAACTGTCCGGCGCGGGCCTGTGCAGGCACGACGAGGCCTGGACGCGGATTGTATTTCAGGTTGCGCTTGTCCTGATCTCCGGTGATGGAGGTGGCATTGCCAAGGTCATCGACCAGCTGCTCGGCGGATGACTTTCCCGTGCCATAGGTCGGGCTGGTGCAGGCGCTCAATGCGAGGCTGACAGATACCGCGCCAAGAATGGTGCCGTAGATGCGAAATCTCTGCGTCATGCTCATCGAAACCCTTCCGCCCCCAGCGCGCCATTCGCCCTTACGGGCGCTCACAAAGCGCTCTTATATTAATTACAGGCATTGCGCATTCCAAAAATCGTTTCCGATTTTCGGCCTGATGCTGTCGCCATCCACAGACCGGCAGCCCGCAGTGCTGCAAAAATCCGGCCAATTTCAGGCAGGTTTACCGGATGAACGGCCAAAGTGCAATTCACCCGGTAGTTTTCTTAGAGAGTAACACCCAGCTCACGAAGGGCTGCAGCGTCGCGGGCCGAGACATCCGGGAAGGCGGGATCGGAGCCAACATCGGTGGTGATGCGCCAGGAACGCGCACATTTCTGCCCTTCGGCAAGCTTCTGCTCAACAGACACGTTCTGGACATCACCCAGACGGAACGCATCTGAAGGACCTTCGCCCGCCACAACCGAGATGGCCGAGGTGATGCAGATTTCCGCAAAATCCTGGCCTTCAAGGGCAGCCAGCAATTCAGCATCCGCCACATGCACCACGGGAGCCGCTTCCAGCGAGGAACCGATGCGCTTTTCGCGGCGCTCGACTTCCAGTGCACCCGTTACAACAGTGCGCACCTTGCGGATCTTGTCCCACTTGGCTTCCAGCGCCTCGTTTTTCCATTCCGCCGGAACATCCCGGAACTGGACGAGATGCACCGATTCCGCATCTGGGTAGCGTGACAGCCATGCTTCTTCTGTCGTGAACGGCAGCATGGGAGCAAGCCATGTGACGAGGCAATCGAACAGCTTAGCGATCACCGAGAGCGATGCGCGGCGCTTGAGCGACGACGGCGCGTCGCAATAGAGCGTGTCCTTGCGGATATCGAAATAGAATGCCGAAAGCTCGACATTGGCAAAATCGATCAGCGCACGGGTGATCTTCTTGAAATCAAACGCGTCGTAACCGTCGCGCACGACCTGATCGAGCTCCGACAGGCGGTGCAGCACCAGCTTTTCCAGCTCAGGCAGATCGGCATAGGCAATCTCTTCGCCCGTGTCATGTGCCAGCGTGCCCAGCATCCAGCGGATGGTGTTGCGCAGCTTGCGATAGGCATCGATATTGGTCTGGATGATGGCCTTGCCCAGACGCTGGTCGTCCCAGTAATCCGTGGTCATGACCCACAGGCGCAGAATATCCGCACCCGACTCCTTCATGACATCCTGCGGTGCCACGACATTGCCGAGAGATTTGGACTGCTTGCGGCCCTGCTCATCCATGGTGAAACCATGGGTGACAACAGCTTTGTAGGGCGCACGTCCGCGCGTCGCGCAGCTTTCCAGCAGCGACGAGTGGAACCAGCCGCGATGCTGGTCGGAGCCTTCCAGATAGACATCGGCAGGCCACTTCAGGTCAGGCCGATCTTCCAGTGTGAAAGTGTGCGTGCAGCCGCTATCGAACCAGACGTCGAGGATGTCACGCACCTGTACCCAAGGTTCGCCAGCCCGTTCGCCCAGGAAACGCTCCCGCGCACCTTCGGCAAACCATGCATCAGCGCCTTCAACCTCGAAAGCCTCCAGAATACGGGCATTGACAGCATCATCAACAAGCACTTCGCCATGCTCATCGGCAAACACGGCAATCGGAACGCCCCAGGCGCGCTGGCGCGAGAGCACCCAGTCCGGGCGGTTTTCGATCATGGCGCGCAGACGGTTCTGACCACCGGCTGGCACGAAACGGGTGTCATCGATGGCAGACAGCGAACGGGAGCGCAGCGTTGTGCCATCCCCCAGTTCCTTGTCCATATAGACGAACCACTGCGGCGTGTTGCGGAAGATGACCGGCTTCTTGGAACGCCAGCTATGCGGATAGCTGTGCTTCAGACGGCCACGGGCAAACAGGTTGTTGGCGCCGATCAGCGCCTTGATGACACGCTCGTTGGCATCACCCTTCTTGCCATTGTCGTCCATGACGCGGGCAGCGCCACCTTCAGCCGATGGGCCGAAACCGGGCGCGTCTTCGGTGTAGAAGCCATCATCGCCCACCGGGAACGGGATCTTTGTCGAGATGCGACGGTCTTCCAGTTTACGAAAGTTCGACATCCAAGCGTCAAAGTCTTCACGACCATGGCTTGGTGCGGTGTGCACGAAGCCCGTACCAGCGTCGTCAGTGACGTGGTCGCCATCGAGAAGCGGAACCGCGAAGTCATAGCCGAGGTGAGCCAGAGGATGGGCGCAGGTGATCGCGCCGAGTTCTTCCGCTGTTACGGGACGAACCAGCTTGAATGTCAGCTTTGCCTTTTTGGCGGCTTCGTCAGCCAGCTTGGTTGCGAAGATCAGCTTTTCGCCCGGCTGCGGACCGAAGTCGTTCTCAGCCGTTTCGACTTCGAACAGACCGTAAGGGAAGCGCGAGGAGAAGGAGATGGCGCGGTTGCCGGGGATGGTCCACGGCGTTGTGGTCCAGATAACGACAGTGTTGCCCTTCAGGTCAGCAGCACCTTCCACCACCGGGAACTTCACCCAGATCATGTCGCTCTCGACATCCGCATACTCGACCTCGGCCTCAGCCAAAGCCGTGCGCTCGACGACCGACCACATGACCGGCTTCGATCCGCGATAAAGCTGGCCGCTCTTGGCGATCTTGAGCAGCTCGCCAGCGATACGCGCTTCCGCGTGGAAGTTCATGGTCGTGTAGGGGTTTTCGAAATCGCCTTCGATGCCCAGACGCTTGAATTCAGCCGATTGCTTCTCGATCCAGCCAGCGGCAAACTCACGGCATTCCTGACGGAATTCGTTGATCGGAACCTCGTCCTTGTTCTTGCCCTTGGCGCGGTAGGCTTCCTCGATCTTCCACTCGATGGGAAGGCCGTGGCAATCCCATCCGGGAACGTAATTGCTGTCAAAGCCGCGCATCTGGAACGAGCGGGTGATGACGTCTTTGAGGATCTTGTTCAGCGCGTGGCCGATGTGGATGTTGCCGTTGGCATAGGGAGGGCCATCATGCAGCACGAATTTTTCGCGGCCAGCGGCGGAAGCGCGCAGCTTTTTATAGAGCCCCATCTGCTGCCAGCGGGCAACTGTTTCAGGCTCTTTCTGCGGCAGGCCGGCGCGCATCGGGAAATCCGTCTGCGGCAGGTAAAGTGTTTTGGAATAGTCTAATGTCTGTGCGGTGTCGTTCATGATCATACCGTTATGCGGCGGCCCCGAAATGAGAGGAAATGGCGGGGTAGCGCCGTCTTGAGTGCTAAAAGGGCAAAGGCGGAAGGCGCTTTTGGCAAGCGCCGAAATCCCGGACCTTTCGGCTGCTTATTGCGCACGAAAGGCCGGGCCAATAATTCGGGATATGAACGTCAACCGAAATTGGTGCATAGGCGTCTGCTTATGTGTTTTTGCAGCGTTTGAAAAGGGAATAGATGCCGCCTAAAGCCCTATCGCGCTCAAAAAGCGATCAGAGCATCCAGTTCGCCCAGAGGTTTCACGCCGGACAGAAGCGCCCTCGCCTCTTCCTCGTCGCGTTTGATCTGCGCCACCAGCGCCTCCAGCCCGTCAAATTTCAGCTCATCCCGCAGGTTTCCGAAGAAGGACACCGAGCAGACTTCGCCATAGAGATCGCCTGAGAAATCAAACAGGAACGTTTCGAGCAGGGCTGCGCCATCGTCGGTCACTGTCGGGCGGTAGCCGAAGCTTGCGACGCCATCATGCAGCGTGCCATCGGGCCTGCGAAAGCGCACGGCATAGATACCGGGCTTCAGTTCGGTTTCCGGCGGCAGCGCCATGTTGGCGGTGGGATAAGCCAGCGTGCGACCCAGCTTCTGCCCGCCAATAACTTCCGCCTCAACGGTGTAACGATACCCCAGAAGGCCAGCCGCAGCGACAACATCGCCCTCACCCAGCAATTCCCGGATACGGCTGGAGGAAACGACTTCGGCACCCTCATCGCGAAACGCATCCACCAGCGTCACATCGAAACCGTAGCGGTGACCGGCTTCCATCAGGAATGCAGGTCCACCCTCTCGGCCCTTGCCGAAATGGAAATCGAAACCGGTGACGACAGCGCTTGCGCCCAGCCAGTCAACCAGAACGGACTTTACAAAATCTTCGGCCGAGCGCTGGGAGAACTCCCGGTCAAAGGGATATTCGATCACGGAGTGAAACCCCTCCTTTGCCAGCAGCCGGGCCTTGACCGGGCCGGGCGTGAGGCGGAAAACCGGTTTATCCGGGCGGAAGACCGTTCTCGGGTGAGGCTCGAATGTCAGCGCTAAAACCGGAATGCCGCGCGCGCGCGCCAGTTCCAGCGCACGGTCCAGCACGGCGCGGTGGCCGCGATGAACACCGTCAAAATTTCCAATAGCAACGACCCCGCCCTTCAGATTATCCGGAAGCGGTTCTTTCTGTTCATTGCGATGAAATACGGTCATAGGCGCATCTGCTTTCAGGCCAGGCGTGGCATCCACCAGCCGGGAGCGGCGTTCTGGCTTTCCAGATAGGCATTCATCAGCGCCTCATCCGTTTCGCCATTCAACATATATTCAGCAGCGTGAATTCCGCCGCTAATATAGAGAAGCTGGAGCCCGGCGGAAATCGCGCCCTTCACGTCTGTCGGCATGCCATCACCGATGGCCAGCACACGCGACTTGGAAAACTCGCCGCGCACCTCTTTTGCTGCCGCAAGACAGGCTTCATAGATTGGCGAATGGGGCTTGCCCGCAATGCGCACTTCGCCGCCAAGCTGTTCGTAATAGGCAGCCATGGCGCCCGCACAGGGAACGATGCGCTCGCCACGCTCCACCACCAGATCGGGGTTGGCGCAGATCATCGGCACGGAACGGGCGATGAAGCCCTTCAACATATCGGTGTAGTCTTCCGGCGTTTCGGTTTCGTCATCGAAAAAGCCGGTGCAGACAACGGCTGTTGCCTCTGCCTCCGGCACGACCTCGACGTCGAGACCGTCCATCAGCGGCATGTCGCGCTCCGGCCCCAGAAGGAAGACCTTGTTCGGGCCCTCAGCAATCAGTTTGCGGGTAACATCACCAGAGGTGACGATGCGGTCATAAACACTGTCGGAGATGCCGAATGCCCGCAATTGGGCGATGACGCCAGGTCCCGGGCGGGGCGAATTGGTGATGAGCACCACGGTCTTGCCCGCCTTTCGCGCCGCTTCCAATGCAATCGCCGCATCGGCAAAAACGGTGACGCCATTGTGCAATACACCCCACACATCAGACAGAATAACGTCAAAGTCCGGGGTAATGTCGCCGAGCGTGGCAATGCGATGGGCCATGTAAAAGATTCCAAGCGTTCCGTGAATTCACGCTGTGACATTGCAAAGCGGGATGCCGAAGGCAAGCAAAAAAGCATTTTTGCATGCGGATCACATCAGCCAGAGCCTGAAAAACCCCGCTGCAATACACATGGAAAGAACCGGCACCATGCCCAGTTTCAGCCGGAAAAGCATGATCGATGATGCAATAAAAAGACTAAGAAGCATGGGATCTAGCGTCGCAAAGACGGGCCATGAAAAGCCAAAATTGATGGCGGGCACCAGCGCCACGCGCTCCACCTGACCAAACAGCACATGCAGACCAAACCAGACGGACAGGTTGAGAATGACACCGACGACCGCCGCCGTAATGGCTGATAGCGCCGATGACAGAAAGCGGTTGTGGCGCAGCTTTTCCATATAGGGCGCGCCTGCGAATATGAACATGAAGCTCGGCACGAAGGTTGCCCAAGCGGCGATGCTCGCACCCAGAATGCCCGCGGTCAGCGGATCAAACCAGCCGGGATGACGGAAGGCCGCAAGAAAACCGACATAGGAGAGAACCAGCACCAGCGGCCCGGGGGTCGCCTCAGCCAATGCCAAGCCATCCAGCATTTCGCCCGCCAGCATCCAGCCCTTCGTTTCCACAGCCACCTGCGCGACATAGGCCAGCACCGCATAGGCACCGCCGAAGGTGACTACCGCCATCTTGGAAAAGAATATCTGCAAATCAATAAGAGTGCCGGGGCCGGAGGTGATCCATAACAGCAGCAGGGGCAATTGCCAGATGACAATGCCAACCAGAAGTCCACGCAGCAGTTTTTTCCATGACGGATTGGCCGTGCTGACCTCGCCGCTTTCCGCGACCGCCAAGGCATTTCCTCGCGCTTTGAAAAAGCCGACAAGCCCGGCAGCCAGAATGACCAACGGGAACGGCACGGCAAAGAAAAACAGCGCCACGAATGCCACCGCCGCGATGCCAACCAGAAAGCGGCTCGTCAACGCCCGCTTTGCCACCCGCAGCAACGCCTCCAGCACGATGGCGAGCACTCCTGCTTTCAGGCCCGACAGAAGTGCAGGCAGCCAATGCGTATCCTGATAAAGCGCATAGGCCGATGCCAGCGCGACGATGACCAGAAAGCCCGGCAGAATGAACAGCAGACCGGCGACAATGCCGCCGCGCCTGCCATGCAGCAGCCAACCGGAATAGGTGGCCAGTTGCTGCGCTTCCGGACCCGGCAACAGCATGCAATAATTCAGCGCGTGCAGGAACCGTTCTTCACTCAGCCAACCCTTCTCGTCCACCAGCACGCGGTGCATCAGGCCGATCTGTCCGGCGGGTCCGCCGAAACTCAAAAGGCCGATGCGCGCAAAGGCGGCAGTCATCTCCAGAAAGGAAGGGCGGGCGGGTGCGATATCGCTGCGTAAAAATTCTGTCATGCGCTGGTAGTAACCATTTTACATGAAAATTTTCCGACAGGCCGTCCTTGACTCGGCAACATGGGCTGCTTATCTCCGTGTTGCTGGCACTCTACACTAGGGAGTGCTAACAATCATCACGCGGACCTGTTGTTAGGTCCGCTCAGGTCATTTGATCGAGGGATTAGACAATGACAAGCACCAATTTCCGTCCGCTGCATGACCGCGTCGTCGTTCGTCGCGTTGAGTCTGAAGCAAAGACCAAGGGCGGCATTATCATTCCTGATACCGCCAAGGAAAAGCCACAGGAAGGCGAAATCGTTGCTGTTGGCACCGGCGCCCGCGATGAAAGCGGCAAGCTCGTTCCTTTGGACGTCAAGGCTGGCGATCGCGTTCTGTTCGGCAAGTGGTCCGGCACCGAAGTCAAGCTCAACGGCGAAGACCTTCTGATCATGAAGGAATCCGACATCATGGGCGTTATCGGCTGATCAGCCGGTTCTTCTCACTTTTCCATGACAACCAATGGGCAATGAGCCCGGGAGTTTTCTACAATGGCAGCTAAAGAAATTAAATTCGGCCGCACAGCGCGCGAAAAGATGCTCAAGGGCGTCGACATTCTCGCAGACGCAGTGAAGGTAACGCTTGGTCCTAAGGGCCGTAACGTCATCATCGACAAGTCTTTCGGCGCACCACGCATCACCAAGGACGGCGTTTCTGTCGCCAAGGAAATCGAACTTGAAGACAAGTTCGAGAACATGGGCGCACAGATGGTCCGCGAAGTTGCTTCGAAGACCAACGACATCGCTGGTGACGGCACCACGACTGCGACCGTTCTTGCACAGGCCATCGTTCGCGAAGGCAACAAGGCTGTTGCAGCCGGCATGAACCCAATGGACCTGAAGCGCGGTATCGACCTCGCTGTTTCCGAAGTTGTGAAGGACCTTCAGGCCAAGGCCAAGAAGATCTCCACATCTGAAGAAGTTGCACAGGTCGGCACGATCTCTGCAAACGGCGACACGCAGGTTGGCAAGGACATTGCTGAAGCCATGCAGCGCGTTGGCAACGAAGGTGTTATCACCGTCGAAGAAGCCAAGACTGCCGAGACCGAACTCGAAGTCGTTGAAGGCATGCAGTTCGACCGCGGTTACCTGTCGCCTTATTTCGTCACCAACCCTGAAAAGATGGTTGCTGACCTGGAAGACGCTTACATCCTGCTGCACGAAAAGAAGCTTTCGAACCTTCAGGCCATGCTGCCAGTTCTCGAAGCTGTCGTTCAGACTGGCAAGCCACTCGTCATCATCGCTGAAGACGTTGAAGGCGAAGCTCTTGCAACGCTCGTCGTCAACAAGCTGCGTGGCGGCCTGAAGATTGCTGCTGTCAAGGCTCCTGGCTTCGGCGATCGCCGCAAGGCAATGCTCGAAGACATCGCGATCCTGACCGGCGGTACCGTTATCTCTGAAGATATCGGCATCAAGCTTGAAAACGTCACGCTCGACATGCTCGGCAAGGCGAAGAAAGTTTCGATCACCAAGGAAAACACAACGATCGTTGACGGTTCGGGCCAGAAGTCCGACATCGAAGGCCGCGTTGCGCAGATCAAGGCTCAGATCGAAGAAACATCTTCCGATTACGACCGCGAAAAGCTGCAGGAACGTCTTGCCAAGCTCGCTGGCGGCGTCGCCGTTATCCGCGTTGGCGGCTCCACGGAAATCGAAGTCAAGGAACGCAAGGACCGCATCGACGACGCTCTGAACGCGACACGTGCTGCTGTTCAGGAAGGCATCGTCCCAGGCGGCGGTACTGCACTTCTGCGTTCTTCCACGAAGATCACCGTCAAGGGTGCAAACGACGACCAGGAAGCCGGCATCAACATCGTTCGCCGCGCTCTGCAGTCGCTGGTTCGCCAGATCGCTGAAAACGCTGGTGACGAAGCCTCCATCGTTGTTGGCAAGATCCTCGACAAGAACGAAGAGAACTACGGCTACAACGCCCAGACCTCTGAATATGGCGACATGATTGCCATGGGTATCGTTGACCCTGTCAAGGTTGTTCGTACAGCTCTGCAGAACGCAGCTTCAGTTGCTTCGCTGCTGATCACGACGGAAGCCATGATTGCTGAACTTCCTAAGAAGGAATCGGCAATTCCACAGATGCCAGGCGGCGGCATGGGCGGTATGGACTTCTAAGAAGTCTAGACGCTTCGGAATACGGAAAGGCGGTCCTCACGGGCCGCCTTTTTTCGTTTATGGCTTGCGCACGCTATCGGCCCACTGTCTTCAAATAGTGAACAATTAGTCTTCACTTGTTCATCTATTCGGTAGCGACAATTTGGCGCATATGGTGGGCATACATTCCTGCCACACGGCACCATCTTTGGAGACTTTTATGTCCACTACCCAGAACGCGCTCGTGCTTGTCGCACGCATTCTTCTTTCCTTCATGTTCATCCTTGCAGGCTTCGGCAAGTTGACTGACCCTGCCGGCACTGCTGGCATGATTGCTGGCGCAGGTCTGCCTGCTGCAACGGCCCTGTCTTACCTCGCGGGCGCATTCGAACTCGTTGCTGGCCTTGCTGTTTTGGTTGGTTTCCA
>NZ_JXQV01000011.1 GCF_000834635.1 Agrobacterium tumefaciens | reverse complement strand
CCCAGCCCACCCACCCATGAGCAGGAAGCCCTGCGAGAACTGGCCGCCAGCGGCAGCGTCGATGGCATCTATCTCGCCTATATGAAGAAGAACGATCCCCGTATCGAGATGATGAAGAGCCTGTCCATTCCCTTCATCGTTCACGGTCGTTCATGGGGTGTGGAGACGGATTACCCGTTTCTGGATGTGGACAACGAAACCGCGTTCAACGATGCAACATCGCTCCTGCTCCAGCTTGGCCATCGCAACATTGCCTTGATGAACGGGCCTGAAGGCTACGACTTCACCTTTCGCCGCCACCGCGGCGTCGAGGCGGCGCTGGCCGCTCAAGGCTATGCGTTGAACCCAGCCAATGTCAGCCACAGCGTCATGAACGACGAGGCCGGATTTTCGATTATGGAAAGGCTGCTATCTCAGGCTGATCGCCCGACAGCGGTCATCTGCGCGTCGACTGCGCTGGCGCTGGGCGCCGTGCGCTCGCTCAATCTGCGGGCGCTAAAACCGGGAAAAGACATTTCCATCATCGCGCATGACGATGTTCTCCCGCTATTGAAACCGGTGAATTTCTCCGTACCGCTGACAACCACCCGGTCATCGCTTCGTGAGGCGGGATCGCGCATCGCCGAGCGGTTGATCGAGCAGATCAAGACCGGCAAGGCTGATAAGTCCGAAGAGCTTTGGAAGGCAGAGCTTGTGGTGCGCGGATCGACCGGACCTGCGCACCTTTAGAAAGCTCTCAGAACTTCGGTGCGGTTTTTCCTAGCGCCCGGTGGGCTGCAATCACAGTGTTTGCCATCAGCATAGCGATTGTCATCGGGCCGACACCGCCGGGAACAGGCGTGATGGCGGCGGCAACGGCGCTTGCCTCATCATATGCCACATCGCCCACCAGTCGTGACTTGCCCTCGCCCTTTTCAGGTGCTGGCACGCGGTTGATGCCGACATCGATGACCGTTGCACCGGGCTTGACCCAATCGCCCTTGACCATCTGCGGGCGGCCAACGGCTGCAACGAGAATGTCGGCGGTCTTGCAGACGGCAGCCAGATCCTTGGTGCGCGAATGGGCCATGGTCACGGTTGCGTTGGCGTTGAGCAGCAATTGCCCCATCGGCTTGCCGAACAGGTTCGAGCGACCAATGACAACGGCGGTGAGACCGGAGAGGTCATCGCCGTGAATGCTGCTCACCAGCAACAGCGAGCCCGCTGGCGTGCAGGAAATCAGACCGGTTTCGAGGTCGCCGGATGCCAGCTTGCCAGCGTTGAGAACGCTCAAGCCATCAACGTCCTTTTCGGGCAGAATGGACTGGATGACGGGATCGGAATTGAGGTGCTTCGGCAAGGGCAATTGCACCAGAATGCCGTGAATGGCGGCATCGGCGTTCAAGGTCGCGACCAGCGCTTCGAGATCCGCCTGCGTGGTGTCTTCCGGCAGCGTGTGCTGGATGGAGTTGAACCCGCATTCCTTGGCTGTCTTGCTCTTGGAGTTGACATAGGCGTGGCTGGCCGGATCGTTGCCGACGATGACCACGGCGAGGCCGGGCTTGATGCCGGTCTGCTGCTCGAGTTTCTCCGCCGCCTCTCGCACGGCCGTCGTTACCGATGCCGCCTTTGCCTTGCCGTCGATGACCGTCGCCATATGCCTGCCTCCTGGGAACACGATAGCTCTTTAGCGCCCTAATGCTGTGCAGCACCGTGGAATGCAAGGAAAATCGCTGTTTCAGGGCAGCAAATCAGGCCCGGCGGCTGTCACGCTCTTCATCAGCCAGCCTTTGGAGGCGCTCGCGGAGAACACCGAGTTCCTGACGCAGCGCGTGCAGTTCCTCGGTCTCCGCCTGTGGGTGCTCAGCCTCTCCGGCCAAAGCTGCCGCCAGCAGCGGCGGAAGCTTGAAGACGGGCGCTTCGCGCTGCGTCTGCTCAAGCGGAACAGCATTGCGCATCAACACCTGCCGCACCTTTTGATCCAGGGGCATGTCGTTGGCGGGCTCATCATGAACGGTCAGACCATCATCCTCACTGTCCTGCATCGCTGCCTCGCTGACAGGCTCCGCATCAGAATGCGCGGCGATGGGTGCTTCGGGTGCAGACTCTTGATCATCCCGAGCGATCATCACATCGTCGAAAATACCCGGCTCGATCTCTATGGCCTCAGCGGCGGCAAGCTCAAACTCTTCAGGCGTTTCGGCCACTTCGGCCTCCACCGCGTCTGGAAGCGCTACCTGCTCACTCTCATCGTCACGCTTGCGTCGGAAGCTCAAAGCCAGAAGCGACATCAGCAAACCAGCCGCTCCGCCGGCCAGCGCCATGCTCTTGGCGGTAAAGCTGTCGTAATTTGCAAGACCCGGCTGAGCTGCGTGCGCAATGGCGGCGCTTGGACGAGGTGCCGGTGAAAATGTGCCTGCGGCATCGCTGGAACGGATATAGGTGCTGCGGGCTTCTTCCAGCGCCGTTTCCAGCCTTGCCAGATTGGCCGGTGCGTCACCCATCTCTTGCATTTGCCGGTCCAGCTCAGCCCGCGCAGTTTGCTGCCTGCTCAAAGCCGCAGCGATCTTTGCCTGTTCGCTCGCCAGCGCCTCACGCACGCGGCGAAGGGCGGGCATGGCGGCGGCACGGGCAGCGTCCAGCGTCGTTTGAGCTGCGATTGTGCGCGGATGTTTCGGCCCATGGTCGACGCTGACCTCCGCCATTGCGAGTTTGGCGGCAGTATAATTCTGCCTGATATCATCAAGAACTGCAAAGGCCGGCATCGATGGCAAGGACTGGCTCAGCACATCATCCAGCTTCATGGAGGCAGCAGAGGCGATGGCGTCGGCCAGTTGCGTGTTTCTGGAAACCAGCGATTCCGTCTCAGCATCATCCTCGCGAATTTTCTGTTGCAGATCCTGTATGCGCGACACGGCATCGTTTCCATGCCGCATCTGAAACCCGGTCAAAGCTGCCTCGGCACTATCGAGCGCAAGCCGCGCCGTCTCGACGGCCTGAAGTTGCGGATCGTGCCGCTCGGCCCCTATGTCCCGGACCACGCGGCTGGCCAGATAATCGGCTATGCGTTGCGAAGCCTGCGGGGTGGCGGCAGTCACACGGATATCCATCTCGTCGCTGGCTGGCTTCGAGGTGATGGCAACGGAGTCTTTCAGAGCTGTCTCAGTTGCGCCCACCACGGCACTACCATCCTGCCCACCCCCTGCAAGCAGGTCCAGCAAAACAGACAGGTGGCCTGGCGTCTCAACCCCGGTCACGTCCTCAGCCTTGAGCTTCATGTCAGAGACCATCAGCCCAAGAGCGACCGGAGACAGGAGTTTCTCGCGCAGTTGCGCGGCCATGCGCTGCACGCCCTGTGTGCCCGAACGGGAATTGGAAATCTTGACGCTTGTATCCGACACATAGCCCTTGAGGCCTGGGTCCAGAAGCATGCCCGGCAACAGGAACCCTGCCGCAGAAAGCGAGATGACGACAAAGCCCGAGAGGAGATAATCCCGCAACGAGGCTGCGCCGCGCCTTGGGTGAAGCGCGTTCCAGTTTCGCAATGTGTGTCTGTCGCTCTCAAAAACCATCGCAAACCCAAGGGGTTACAGAATTCCGGCTGGAACCCCGCTGGTAAAAACATAAACGAACCCTAAAGCGACAAGGCAAATAAATGGTTAATTGAGGCCAAAACAGCGCATTTTCAGCTGTTTTCGGGACCGCTTACACAAAGCCATCGCCCGCAAGTCCCGCGCAAGATTGTCGGCCTAAACCGGAGACAGGTTAAACACGGAGAATTGTCATGCAGCCGATTCAGCTCTTTGCGCTGGCATCCCGGCAGGCCGAATGGCTTTCTGTGCGTCAAGAAGTCGTCGCCAGCAACATCGCGAATGCCAGCACCCCTAAATTCCGCGCACAGGACGTCGTTCCTTTCGATACGGAATTGCAGTCGGTCGGCATGCAAATGGCGCGCACCAATTCCGCACACATGGAACTGGCAGTCGCAGGCGGCGGCAAAGTTGCTCTCGACGAGGCTGACCTTAACAACGAAATCGGCGTTCAGGAGTCGGGCAACACGGTGTCCCTTTCCAAGGAAATGGCCAAGACAAGCGAGATCAAGGGGCAGTTCGAACTGAACGCGCAACTCGTTCGCTCTTTTAACAGCATGATGCTGACAGCGGTGGGCAAGTAAGATGGATCCTTTAAAGTCTGCGACGAAAATTGCAGGAAGCGGAATGGAAGCTCAGGCCACGCGCCTGCGCATCGTCTCGGAAAACATCGCGAACTCTCGTACAACGGGCGATACGCCGGGTGCAGACCCCTATCGTCGCAAGACCATTACGTTTGCAAATGAGATGGATCGCGTTTCCCAGACAAATCTTGTCGAGGTCAAGAAACTGGGCGTTGATCGCTCCGACTTCACCCAGGAATACGATCCGGACAGCCCTGCCGCAGACGAAAAAGGCATGGTCAAGCTTCCGAACGTCAACATGCTGATCGAGATGGCCGACCTTCGTGAGGCCAACCGCGGCTACGAGGCCAATCTACAAATTATCAAGCAGACACGCGACATGGTTGCCTCGACCATCGCATTATTGAAGGGTCAGTGATCATGATCGACGCCATCAGCAGCCTGAAATCACTGACGGGCAATTCCGCAACCGACAGCCTGAAAGAGGTCACATCCGGCCTAGGCTCTCTGGCCGGAAGCGCAATCTCCACGGCGGCAACCGCTGCCACTGGCCCTACCTTCGCCAGCGTTCTGGGCGGAGTCGCAAGCGATGCTGTCCAGTCGCTGAAAATGGGTGAAGCCATGTCGTTTGCAGGCATTCAGGGCAAGGCCAATACGCGAGAAGTCGTTGATGCCGTCATGCAGGCGGACCAGACGCTCAAGACCGCCGTGGCTCTGCGCGACAAGATCGTCTCGGCCTATCTCGACATCGTGAAAATGCAGATTTGACGCTTAAGGATATCAAAAATGAGAGCACTAGCTATCGCAGCGACGGGCATGGATGCCCAGCAGACAAACCTTGAGGTCATCGCGAACAACATCGCGAACATCAACACGACCGCCTTCAAGCGCGGCCGCGCCGAGTTCACCGACCTCTTGTACCAGACAGAGCGCGCACAGGGCGTGATGAACCGTGCCAACCAGTCCGTGGTTCCAGAAGGCGCCAATATCGGCCTGGGTGTTCAGACATCTGCCGTCAGAAAACTCCACCTCCAGGGTGAAATCTCCCAGACCGGCAACGATCTGGATCTTGCCATTGTTGGCAAGGGCTGGCTTCAGGTCGATGGACCGGAAGGCACCACGCTCTATACAAGAGCCGGCGCTCTCAACAAGGATTCGACTGGCCGACTGGTCACGATCGACGGCTTCGGCGTTCAGCCAAACATCACCATTCCCACGGACGCGACGGAAGTCACGATCAGCACGGATGGTATTGTTTCGGCACGCATCGGAACGGCAACAACCCTCACGGAACTTGGTCAGCTCAGCCTCAGCAACTTTGCCAACGAAGCGGGCCTCAAGCCACTTGGTGACAACCTGTTTTCGCAGACGGAAGCGTCTGGCGATCCCGTAACGGCAACTCCTGAGTCTGTCGGCTTCGGCTATATCAAGCAGCACTATCTTGAAAGCTCGAACGTCGATTCCGTCAAGGAAATCACCGACCTCATTTCCGCACAGCGCGCTTATGAAATGAACTCCAAGGTCATCACCACTGCAGATGAGATGGCGACGATCGTCAGTCAGAACCTGAAGTAACGCAAAGGTAGGGTAACATGAAGTTTCGCCCGAAATTCGTGCCTGGCAGTCTCTGCACAACGGCGCTGGCGCTCATGGTTGGTCTTGTGGCGCTCGCGCCGCAGGCTGCCCTTTCGCAGCAAAGACACGCCGTTGTTCCAACAGGCACTATTTTCCCAGGCGATATCATTACCCATGAGCGTGTGACCGAAGTTCCCGTGACCAACCCCAACATCGCTCCGGGCTTTGCGGAAACGACTGACGTTGTGGTGGGCAAGGTTTCCAAGCGCACACTCGTTGCCGGCCGCACCATTCCGCTCGGCGATCTGCGTGATCCTTTCGCCGTACAACGCGGAGCGACGATCAGGATCATCTATAGTGTGGGTGGCATGCACCTTTCAGCATCCGGCACCGCCATTGAAGATGGCATGCCGGGTGAAGTCGTGCGTGTTCGCAACCGCGACACCGGCGTCACAGTCAGCGGCACGGCCCTGCAGGACGGAACCGTGGAGGTTTTCCAAAAATGAGTTTTCGTAAGGGCCTGATCGCTGTCACTGTGATGGTCGCCACTTTGTTGGCAACCACACCCGTCGCCTATTCCCAGACCAATGCGCGTGTCAAAGACATCGCCTCCTTGCAGGCTGGCCGTGAAAACCAGCTGATTGGTTATGGTCTTGTCGTCGGCCTCCAGGGGTCCGGCGACAGCATGCGTTCATCACCCTTCACCGAGCAATCGATGCGGGCGATGTTGCAGAACCTCGGCATTTCCATGCAGGGCAACCAGAGCGGCTCCAAAAACGTCGCCGCAGTCATGGTCACCGCCAACCTTCCGCCATTTGCAAGCCCCGGAAGCCGGCTCGACGTCAATGTCAGCTCGCTGGGCGATGCCTCGTCCTTGCGCGGTGGCACGCTCGTCATGACATCCATGTCGGGCGCCGATGGCCAGATCTACGCTGTGGCGCAGGGTTCGGTCATTGTTTCGGGCTTCAATGCCGAAGGCCAGGCCGCACAGCTGACACAGGGCGTGACGACCGCCGGACGCGTTCCAAGCGGCGCGATCATCGAGCGCGAACTGCCCTCGCAGTTCAAGGATTCCGTCAATCTGGTCCTGCAACTGCGCAACCCTGATTTTTCGACCTCGACACGCATTGCCGACGCCATCAATGGCTACGCCCGCACCGCGTTTGGCGAACCGATTGCCGAGGCCCGCGACAGCCAGGTGGTTTTCATCCAGAAACCGAGAACGGCTGATCTGACCCGCCTGATGGCGAGCATCGAAAACCTTGCCGTGGAAACCGATACGCCTGCCAAGGTGGTGATTAACGAACGCACGGGCACTATCGTCATCGGCGCCGATGTTCGCATTTCACAGGTCGCCGTCAGCTACGGAACGCTGACCGTTCAGGTGACCGAGACACCACAGGTTATTCAGCCAGAGCCATTTTCGCGCGGAGAGACCGCAGTTCAGCCGCAGACCGACATTTCGGCACAGGCAACCGGCGGCCCTGTCGCCATTCTCAACGGGCCCAATCTGCGCTCGCTGGTGGCTGGCCTGAACAATATCGGTGTCAAGCCTGATGGCATCATCGCCATCCTTCAGGGCATAAAATCAGCGGGTGCGCTGCAAGCAGAACTGGTGTTGCAATGATGCTGAAACTCTCTGAGCTATTCACCCCGCAACGCACGATCCTTGCCGTGTTTCTTATGGTCGCGTCGCTTCCTTCCGCCCGCGCCCAGGAACAGGTGCGGGTAACGACGGGCGATACGAGCAGTCAGGAAATCCAGCAATATTGCACCAATGTCATCGATCAGGCGCGCGACCAGCGCTATGTGCTGCAAAAGCAGGACCTGGAAAAGCTGCAACAGGATGTCGATAACCGCATCGCCGTCATGGAAGCGCGCAAGGCCGAGTATGAAGACTGGCTGAAGCGCCGCAACGATTTTCTGAAACAGGCCGAAGCAAACCTCGTCAACGTCTACAAGACGATGAAAGCCGATGCTGCGGCACCCCAATTGCAGGAAATCGACGCTGGCATCGCAGCGGCGATCATCATGAAGCTGCCGCCTCGCCAGTCCGGTCTGATCCTTGCTGAAATGGATGCCAAGAAGGCCGCCACCATCGCGTCGATCATGTCCAGCGCGACCGACAAAACCACATCAAGAGATCCGTCATGAACAAAGCGCTTATTCTCGTTCTCTCTGCCGCAAGTGTTCTGAGCGGTTGCTCGAGCATCACCCAGAACCAGACGCTGAAGGAAATCGGCAATGCGCCTGCCATGAGCCCGATCGGCAGCGGCCTGCAATTCAGTCAGGCACCGCAACTGGCTTCCTACCCCAAGCAGCCATTGCGCTCGGCCAGCGGTTACTCGCTGTGGAGCGACAGCAAGGCAGCCCTGTTCAAGGATGCGCGCGCGTTGAACATTGGTGACATTCTGACCGTCAACATCCAGATCAACGACAAGGCGACCTTCGACAACGAAACCGACCGTACCAAGAAGAACAATCGCGAGACGGGCTGGAAGGCAAATGCTGAGATCCTCGGCTGGCAGCCGAAGGCCGATTCGTCGCTCAGCTTCGACAATACCAGCGAATCCAACGGCAAAGGCTCCATCAGCCGTGCAGAAAAGCTGACCCTGCTGGTGGCCGCCGTCGTGACCGGAATATTGGAAAACGGCAACCTGTTGATCAGCGGATCGCAGGAAGTGCGCGTCAACCACGAGGTCCGTATCCTCAACGTGGCGGGTATCGTGCGGCCGCAGGACGTCAACTCCGAAAACACCATCTCCTACGAGAAGATTGCCGAAGCGCGTATTTCCTACGGCGGACGCGGGCGCATCACGGAAATCCAGCAGCCACCGGTTGGCCAGCAGATCGCCGATATGTTCTCACCGATCTAACGCAAAACACCGCATAAAACGAACCTACGGTCCATTGCATTCCGCACGGGCTGCTCTCCGAGACAGACGTAAGAAGCGATCATGAGCCTCACCACAACCGAACCTGAAGCCCCAAAGAAGCCGTCGATCATCGTGACCGCAGGTGCCATTGCGGTGCTTTCGCTTCTCGGGCTGGGAGGCGGATGGGTCGTGGGCAACGCCCTGTTCGTGCCGGCAGCGCCCGTTGAGGCAACACCTGCCCCCGCCGCACCGGAACATGCAGCCGAACCCGCACCCGCTGCAGGGGCAGAGGGCGAACATGGCACGCCTGCCGCGCATGGGGAAAAAGGTCCGGCGGGACCGAGCCTGATCGCGCTCGATCCAATCGTGACCAATCTCGGCTATCCAAACGACAAGTGGATCCGGCTGGAACTTGCCCTGCAATTTAACGGCCCCGGCGATGTGCCTTTGAGCCAGGAATTGCATCAGGAATTGATGTCCTATCTCAGGACTGTCTCCCTTCAGCAGATCCAGGGCCCTCGTGGCTTTCAATATCTTAGGGATGACCTGAGAGAAATCGTTGACGTTAGATCAAAAGGGCGCGTATCCAAGGTTCTCTTCAGAACCTTTGTGATCGAATGATTCGAAACCTTGTCCTACTGCTGGCCCTTGTCCTGACCCCAGGGCTTGCGCTTGCCCAGCAAACACCGGCTGATCTGCTGAACCTGCCACTGGACGGGTCTGCGGCATCGTGGATCATTCGCACCTTCGGGTTGCTCACGGTTCTGTCCATCGCGCCCGGCATCCTCATCATGGTGACGAGCTTTCCTCGCTTCATCATTGCCTTTTCCATCCTGCGCTCCGGCATGGGCCTGGGTACCACCCCATCGACCATGATCCTCACCAGCATGGCGATGTTCATGACCTTCTACGTCATGGCTCCGACATTCGAGCGTTCCTGGCAGGATGGCATACAGCCGCTGTTGCAGAACCAGATCACGGAAGCCGTCGCAATCGAGCGCGGCGCTGAGCCGTTTCGCACGTTCATGATCGGCAATACCCGCCCCAAGGATCTCGCCCTCTTCGTGGATCTGGCCAATGAGCGTGGGCAGGAGACGATGAACGGCAACGTGCCGCAATATCGCGTTCTCGTCCCAGCCTTCATGCTGTCGGAGATCCGCCGTGGCTTTGAAATCGGCTTCCTGATCATTCTGCCCTTCCTTGTCATCGACATGGTCGTGGCCACCATCACCATGGCGATGGGTATGATGATGTTGCCGCCGACCTCGATCTCACTGCCCTTCAAGATCCTGTTCTTTGTCTTGATTGATGGCTGGAACCTGCTGGTCGGCTCACTCGTCAGATCGTTCTACTGATTGATCGTCTCTATCGGGGGCCATGAGCGTTGCGACGCGCCGTCCATTTGCCGTCTTACCTCATCTGCGTGCTGCTCGAGCTTCGAGCCCTTGGCCACGTCGTAGGCCGGCACCGAGCTGGTGTCTTGGCGACATGAGACAATGCCCCTGCCCCAAACGCAAAACCGCCCGGACTGACGAAGCAGACCGGGCGGCTTTTAGCGGGAGAAAGATCAGTGCGCGGCCTTGGCAGGCTCGGCTGGCTTTGGCGGTGGTGGATCAGTATTGACCACGATTTTCTTGGGCTTGCGACCCGGGTCTCTCGCCTCGATCTCCTCTTTCGAGATGAAATCCATCTGCTCGATGAGAACCTGCTTCACAAACGGCTTTTCCATGCGGGCATTCAACCCGTCCATGATCGTCGTCTTGAAACCGGCCACATCGAATTTGCCAGCGTTCTTCACGTCAACAAGCTTGTTACCCACCAGCAGCGTGTAGAGCTCATCCGTCAGATAGGTCGGCACGGGCACATGAACGTCCTTCATTGCCTCTTCATCGATCTGAAGGCTGGCGCGAACGAGGAAATATCCGCTCACCTGGCCATCGGTTACCACCGGCAGGGTCACTGTTTCGCTCTGGACGAAGTGCGGCGGACGAACGACCTCGACGGTCTTCTCGCTATCCTTCTTTCCGAGCGTCACGGCGGCATAGACGCCGCCGAGCGTTACGACGAGAACCCATATCCCGGTCGCGATCAGCTTGATCATTGCGCCCCACTTGCAAACTGTTGCAGCGAGTAGGTGCCGTCATCCTCTGCACGTCTGGCAGCGTTCTTCAACAGATCGACCACTGCTTTCACGGCATGAAGATTGGCATCGACGCGACGCAGGTTGATCGCAAGCTTTGCCTTGATGTCCAGAATCTGGCGCTTGTGCGCAGCCGCAATCTTGGCGCCATCGACATCGCGCAACAACATGCTGAGCTCATAAAGGCAACGGCTCTTATGGGCGTTCGACAATTTGAAATCGAAATCGGGATCCTTGCCGATCCGCTGGTTTTCGTTATCGATGACGGTTTCGAGACGCCCCAGAATGGCCTGGGTTCTGTAGTCGTTGTTTACGATATCCATAATGTATCAGCGCTCCGCCGCTTTAGAGCATTTCCGGTGAACACAGCTCACCTTCAAAGCTCTATCTGTTTGTTTTAAGCAATTCCCGACGCAAAACCGGTTTCCACTTTTGCTGGAATTGCTTTAGCTTTCAGTCTTGTTGGTTTCGGCTACAGAAAATGTGCGCCGCTGGAAGTCCGTCACCATGCTGACGGCAAGGCTCTTGTCGTCCTCGTTCATCTTGGTGGGGGCCTCAGAATTGCGCACCCGCTGCATGGCCTGACCGTAGGCCTGTTCGGCAATGCCGATGCCGCCGCGCTTGGAAACGGCATCCGCCATCTGCTCGGCCATCATGCTTTGCCAGAATTCACCGGCAGAACCCTTGCCATAAACCTCTTCGCTGTCCTTCGGCATCATGTTCTGGAGCATTGTCGTCAGAACACTCGCCTCGAACTTGCGGTAGGTTTCGGGAATCTTTTCATCGGACTTGACGTGGTGGATGTTGCCGACGCCCGCCTTGCCGGCTGCCGTATCGATGCTGTTGATGGCAGATTCGAAGCCCGCATTGCTGGCTGTCAGCACCGATGCTTCGCGTGTTGCGCTCACAGAGCGCAGTTTTTCCCGTGCCGCCATGACCTGTGTCGGGTCAGCTGCGTTCACAACATCAAGCACAAGATCGCTTGGAGGAGAAATGGCCAACGTCGTCATCCTTTTTACGTTTTATCGGATGACGCTATATCTTTAACCTTGCTGGAGGCTGGTGTCTTTCAGGCTCATCTGCAAATCAATGAGCTCATAGACGCTGTTATCGTCGCGAACCCGCGCTTCATCCGCACGCGCATCATCCCTTTTGTCTTCGAGACGCTCGCCCTTTTTCGTCTCTTTCACCACCTGCTGTTCCTGCGCTTTCTCGATGGACTCGAGTCTGATGTCGCGAGACTTCAGCCTGCCATGGCGTGTGGCGTAGTGCTTGAGCATGTGCTGGTGCAGCGGGTCGAGAGAGGTCAGGTAGCCGGTCAAGGTGTCGAGTTTTTCGGCCAGTTCATTGCGCTCACGCGTGGTAATCGCCAGCTCGTTTTCGGCCATCTGCTTCAAATGTCCCTGGACCTTGACGAGCCTGCCGAGCTTTTTGGATTTGCTGTCGTCCATGATTGCCCCTCACATATTCGCAAAGACGCGAAAGAACCCGGTGACGTACTGGTTGACCAATGCTGCTATGCCAAAATACAGCAACAGCAGGCCACCGCCAAGCGCGTAAGGCGTCGAGATGAAATAGACCGGTATCTGCGGGGCCATCTTGTTGATGAGGCCAATCGCCATGTTGAACAGAAATCCATACAGAATGAACGGGCTGGCGACGCGAAGGGCAATGGTCATTGAGGCGACCAGCGTATCGGTCAGCGAGATCAGCATTCGCTGCACGCTCATGGCCCCGCCCAGCGGAATGGACGTGTAGGATTCCACGATGGCTCGGAAAATCACATGATGGAAATCCAGAATGAACAGCAGCAGCAAGACGCCATAGGATAGCATGCTGGCTAGCTGGCTTTCCGACGTATCCTCCAGCACATCCTGCACCGGCGGGCCGGTGAAGGCCATGGCCATGCCCATGGCGGTCGCGGCAAACTGCATGCCCAGCACATAGAGATGCGCGATCATTCCGAAGGTCGCGCCGATCAGCGATTCGAAGAACATGAATTTGAGAAGCGTGATGGCATCGGTCGTCACCACGGGATAGATCGTGGTCCACATCAAAGGCAGAATGGCCATGGCGAGAGCCATGGCCGTGAGTAGGCGGATTTGCATGGGGAGGCGCGCCGAGGAAAATCCCGGCATCACCATCAAGCAGGCACCAATCCGGCAAAATGCCAGAAACAGCGCCACAACCGTTCCCTGCGGGTCTGAGATCATGAGATCGAGCCGAGTATCTTTATTTCCGTGCCCTTGGCCAATTCGACATGCGAGAGGACTGGCAGCGTGCTGAAGAGGCGTTCCGTAATCATGCGCACATAAGACCGGGTTTCGGGCAAGGTAACAAGTACGAAAGGCAGCCCGACATCCATGTATTCACGGATTACTTTGCTCGCCTCGTTCGAGAACTCTTCCACCTGACGCGGATCGATATCGAATTCAATCACTTCGCCCTTCGGATCGCGCTTGATGGCCTGCTGGAACACGACGTCCCACTTGGTGCCAAGTCTCAAGACGCGCAGAACGCCATTGTCCGAAAGATCGCCGCAAATCTGCTGAGCCATACGGATGCGGACATGCTCGACGATCTGCTCTGTTCTGCGAAGATGCGGCGCAAGCTCTGCCACGGCTTCGAGAATGAGGTGGAGATTGCGGATAGAAACACGCTCTGCCAGCAACAGTTTGAGAATGGCCTGCAGACCGGAATAGGACATGTGCGACGAGCAGATTTCGTCCGCCAGTTTCTTGTATTCCGGGTCAAGCCGGTCGATCAGCACCTTGACGTCCTTGTAGGACAGCAGCATCGGCAGATTGTTGCGAATGACTTCGCTGACATGGGTCAGAAGCGCCGAGATGTTGTCGATCGGATGGAAGCCCTCGCGCTTGAGGTCTTCCACGAAGTTTTCAAGCACGGAAACGGCCGGCATGCCGAACGCTGGTTCCCGAACCTCGTCACCCGGAACAGACGGTCTGCGACCCTTGCCGGTGATGACAAGAACTTCGCCGACGCGCAGGGTGCTGGCGGCAACCGTCGTGCCGTGAATGCGGATCTGGTAGGACTTGTCGGGAATGGCGATATCGTCTGTGACCTTGATTTCCGGCACGACGAAACCGTACTGCGTTGCGAATTTCTTGCGCATCTTGCCGACACGGAAGCCAAGCTCCTGGTGCGCGCCGAGCAATCTTGGCGAAACCTGCTTGCCAAGCGCAAGCTCGATTTCGGTTGTGCGCAGGGAATTCTTGACGGTGTCCTTTTCGGCTTCCTGGGCCTTGTTCGTCTGCTGTTCTTCGGCCACGCGCTCGGCGTCTTTCTCCTGCGCCAGCTGGCGCGGGATGATCCAGGCACCGAAGGCAAGCAAGCCACCCAGCGTCATGAACGGCAAGAATGGCAGGCCGGGAACAAGCGAGAGAACCATCATCAGCCCGGCAGCAACGCCAAGAGCCTTCGGGTATCCGCTCAGCTGGTTGAGAACCGCGGTGTCTGTGGAACCCTTGGCACCGCCACGGGTAATGATAAGGCCAGCGGCCAGCGAAACGATGAGGGCTGGCACCTGCGAAACAATACCGTCACCCACGGAGAGCTTGACGAAAACGTCAGCGGCTTCACCGATGGCCATGCCGTGGCGGAAAACACCGATGATGATGCCGCCGCAAATGTTAATGCCGGTAATCATGAGGCCCGCGACAGCGTCACCGCGCACGAACTTGGACGCACCGTCCATGGCACCGTAGAAGGCGCTTTCTTCTTCCAGCTCGTGACGACGCAGCTGGGCTTCTTTTTCATTGATGATACCAGCCGACAAGTCGGCATCGATCGACATCTGCTTGCCGGGAATGGCATCGAGGGTGAAGCGCGCGCCGACTTCCGCGATACGCGTTGCACCCTTGGTGATGACGATGAAGTTCACCACGATGAGTATGAGGAAGACGATCAGACCGATCACGAAATCGCCCGACATCACAAGGCTGGAGAAGCCAGCGATAACACCGCCGGCTGCTTCGTGGCCCTGGTTGCCATGGGACAGGATGACACGCGTCGTGGCGATGTTCAGCGCCAGACGGATCATGGTCGAGATCAGAAGGATGGTCGGGAAAGACGAGAAATCCAGCGGGCGCTGGATCCACAGGGACACCATCAGGATGAGGACTGAGAAGGCAATCGAGAACGCCAGACCCATGTCGATCAGGAAGACAGGGATCGGCAGGAACAGGATGCACAGAATGGACACGATGCCCACCGCAAACCCGATATCGCGCCCACGCGCCGCGACTTTCGGAAGGGGCAATATGCTTGGAGGCGTTGCCATTCTAACTCCATCTCTTGATGAGAACTGTAGAAATGTCCCGGCCTTGCCCTCATGGAAAAGCCTGCCGACCCAATGGACAGAGATCGACGTCGCAGCATTATGGGATCAAGCTTGCGCGAGAATGGACAAAAACGCGAGGTAAGGCCTGATATCTGCTTTTTAATTGCCCGCTATATTTAGGCTTTGGTTCAGACTATTTCTGTAATATATTAGTCAGGAACTTCGCGCGATGATAGCGTGCACTCTGGCCATGACCCTCAAAGGCCAAACCCTGCAAGGCTATCCATGTCGACTGTATCTACCTATACCAGTTACCTCAACGTAAACCGGGATATCAAATCCTCGCTGGAGACAGTTGCCAGCAAGGCTTCGGTTGCGCGTGAAACCGCCTATTACGAAGAAAACATCGGCAAGGTCTCCACGGTCGATGAGTTTCTGGGCGACTATCGTCTCTATTCCTATGCCATGAAGTCTTACGGTCTTGAGGATATGACCTACGGCAAGGCCTTCATGCGCAAGGTTCTGGAGAGCGATCTCAGCGATAGCACCAGCTTCGCCAATTCCATGACCGACAAGCGATACCTGCAATTTGCTGAGGCTTTCAACTTCAAGGGCGATACCAAGACTGTTCAGAACACCCAACAGGCCACCAGCCTGACGGATACCTACAAGGCGTCGTTCACAGCCGAGGAAACATCGCTCAAAGCCGAATCCACCTATTTCGCCGCGCAGATTACCAAGGTCACCAGTCTCGACGGCCTCGTCAACAATGAGCGCCTTCGCACCTATATGCTCGATGCGGCCGGCCTTGATTCGAAATATACGTCCCAGTCCTATCTGAAACAGGTTTTGACCAGCGATCTCAATGATCCGGCGAGCGTCGCCAATCAGGCCAAAGATCCTGCATGGAAAAAACTCGCAGAAGCTTTCAATTTCAAGACAGACGGCACCATCAATGGCAGCGTGCAGACGGCTGACCAGACCGAAGATCTGAAGCTGGACTACATCTACAACCAGTCCTCATTCCCATCCGATACCCTGGCCGATGCCAATAAGCGGTACTGGGAAAAGAACGTCGCCACGGTAGCAACCGCCACCGAGCTCGTGGCCGATCCTCGCATGCTGGATTACGTGAAAACGGCGTTCGACCTGAACCCGACGATCATGGCCAGCAGCGTGGCAAGCCTTATGTCCAGCGTGAATTTTGCCACGACCTATGGCAACACGAAGCTGCTGGACAGTTTCAACTTCGAAACGGATGGTACGCTGGCGTCCGGCAACACGGCACAGACCGCGCTCCAGACCGTCGACATCAACAAGAAGTACAAGACTGCATTTCTGGAAGACCAGTCCAAAGCGTCGGACGAAGCCATTACCAACTATAAAGCACGGGTCGAGGGCTTTACCAGCATCGAGGACTTCTTCGTCTCGAACAAAAAGGATAAGGACAAGAAGAATGACAGCGTCACCGAAGTCTGGGACGTGGCACTCAGGGCTTTCGGCATCGATCCTGATGAGGTCAGCCAATCTGAGCTGAAGCGTGTTCTGACGAGCGATGTCAATGACAAGAAAAGCTACGTCAACACCCTGAAAGACGAGCGCTTCGTTGAGCTGAACAAGGCGTTCAACTTCACCTCCGATGGCTCGCTAAAGGCTCCTCTTCTGGCGCAATCGGAAAGCATAACGGAGAGATTTGCGGGCGATTACCAGAACGCGAAGCTGAGATCGCTGACCGGAGCAGAAAAAGAGGCGGCTGGCAAAAAAGCGGACGCCGAAATCGAATATTACAAATCGCAAATGCAGTCGATCAAGTCTGTGAAAGACTTGCTGGCCGATAGCCGCCTGACGAAGTTCATTTTCGAGGCCAATGGCATCGACCCCAAAAGCGTCGAACCGGCTGACCTGAAGAAGATGTTCACGTCCGACCTGTCGGACCCGAAAAGCTACGTCAATTCACTGGATGACAATAAATTCGCCGAGATTGTCGCATCGTTCAACTTCGATACTGAAGGTAAACTGACTGAAAAGGCCGTTGGTGGAGCGCAGCAGCGAGGCGCTATTCTGGAAACGACCAACCAGTATGTCCGCCAGACGATGGAAGAAGACCAAGGCGAATCCAATGCGGGCGTTCGGCTTGCGCTGTATTTCGAGCGCATGGCGCCCACCATTTCAAGCGCCTATGGCTTCCTCAGCGACGACGCGCTGTTCCAGTTCTTCAAGACTGCCTACAACCTGCCAACCTCGGTCGGCAACATGGATGTGACCAAGCAGGCGGATCTGGTGAACACCTATATCGACATCACCAAATTGCAGGACCCGGATTATGTCGGAAAGATGCTGAAGCGGTTCACTGCCCTTTACGATGTTCAGAACAATAACAGCTCTTCGACCCTGTCTATACTGAGTGGCGCGACATCCATCAGCGCCGATACGCTTCTGGCCGTGGCGCAGCTGAAATCAGGTTAAGTAGAACGCAATTCGTTTCGACCAAAAGAAAACGCCGCAAATCCCAGGGATTTGCGGCGTTTTTCATAGATAGCCATGTTTGGTGGCTTAATATTCTTCGTCGCTGCGGCGTTGTGCGACACCTTCTTCATCCGGATTGCTTTCATCATCTGCAACGGGAATGGCGTAGGAGCCTTTCAGCCAGCGCGAAAGGTCCAGAGACCGACAGCGATCCGAGCAGAAAGGATAGTCTTCGCGCGTGGAGGGCCTTTTGCACTCCGGGCAAGGCTGCGCCTTTCGCAGCGGTGTGACAGTCGGTTTGTTGGATGGATCGGTCACTGGGATTAGCCTTCTTGCCAGGAGGAAGCCACCTCGAAGCCTTCACCAGCCAGAAGTGACACCGTTTCATAGAGCGGTAGCCCGACGACATTGGTGTAGGATCCGGTCAGCTTCTGCACGAAACAACCGGCAATGCCCTGAATGCCGTAAGCACCCGCCTTGCCGCGCCATTGGCCTGACGCGATGTAGCTTTCGATTTCATCCTGCGACAGGCGCTTGAAACGAACCTTGGTTTCAACCACCTTCTGGCGCACCTTACCGCTGGGTGTCACCAGGCAGACGCCCGTATAGACCCAGTGGCTGCGGCCCGACAGAAGATGAAGTGCCGCCGAAGCCTCTTCGATATACTCAGCCTTGCCGACAATGCGGCGGCCCACGGCCACCACCGTATCGGAGCCCAGCACATAGGCGCCCTTCCAGGCAAGCTCGCCCTTCACCGCCTTGTAAGCAGCCTCAGCCTTCTGCAAGGACAAGCGGCGGCATAGCGTGCGGGGATGTTCGAGCCGGGCTGGCGTCTCGTCGATATCCATAGGCATCAGACGTGCGGGCTCAATGCCCACCTGATGCAACAGCTCAAGACGGCGTGGCGACCCGGAAGCCAGAATCAGCTTTTGTTTTGCGTCTGTCATGCTCTGCCAGTCGTCCGGTCTGCCGGGCGATTACTTGAAACGATAGGTGATGCGACCCTTGGTCAGGTCATATGGTGTCATTTCGACAAGCACCTTGTCGCCCGCCAGAACGCGGATACGGTTCTTGCGCATGCGGCCGGCTGTGTGGGCGATGATTTCGTGTTCGTTTTCCAGCTTCACGCGAAACGTGGCATTCGGCAAAAGTTCGGTTACGACGCCCGGGAATTCGAGGACTTCTTCTTTGGTCATATAGAGTTTTTCTTCCTGTTGATAATGCCGGACTGAGCAGTCCGGGAAAATTGCGCGGAAACTACACAATCGCCGCACATTTGTGAACCTAAATTGTCAATCGTTTTAAAGTGTCTCGGAAAACAGCCTTAGCCGCTGCGGCAGGCGCTCCGAAATCAGCTTTTTGAGATGCTCGCGCACCTCGCGATAGGCTTCCAGAATCTGTTCCCGCGTGCCTGTCGCCACCGTTGGATCCATGGTTGGCCAGTAGACGACATCAAGGGCGTTCGATCTGGTCAGTTCAAGGGCGGCATGATGCGCTTCCGGCGTCAACGTAATGATAAGATCAAAGAAATCATCCTCGATTTCATCCAGCGTCCGCGGTTTGTGTTTTCCAAGCGTCAGACCCGCCTCATCCAACACCGCATCCACGAAAGGGTCGCGCTCACCTGCGCGCACGCCTGCCGATTGAATGTAGATGCCGGGAGCAACGATCTGTTTGGCGATGACTTCGGCCATGGGGGAGCGAATGGAGTTCATGCCGCACATGAACAATATGGCGCGCGGCGGCTTGTCTTTCAAGTCGATGCCGACAGGGTCCTGCACGCCTACCCCCGCCAATAGAGCACACAGACCAATGTGAACAGACGACGCGCCGTATCGAAATCGACCTTGATCTTGCCTGAGAGACGATCCATCAGCGTTTGCGAACCATCATTGTGGATGCCGCGCCGCCCCATATCGATGGCCTCGATCTGGCTTGGCGTAGAGGACCGGATCGCCTCGTAATAGCTTTCGCAGATCATGAAATAGTCTTTGATGATCCGCCGGAATGGCGTCAAAGAGAGGATGTGGGTGGCAACAGCCTGCTCGTCTTCGGTCCTGATGGTGAAAACCAGCTTGGTATCGACAAGCGAGATATTGAGCTTGTAAGGCCCACCCGCATGGCCATTGGGCTCAAAACTGTTTTCCTCGATCAGATCGAAGATTGCGACGGCGCGTTCATGCTCCACGTCGGGTGTGGACCGGCCGATGCTCTCGTCCAGAACCACATCGCAGAGCCTGAAAGCGCCGGGCTCCATCTCTTAACCCTCTAGATTGAGACGGATGGCAACGGAGCGCGCGTGAGCGTCCAGCCCTTCGGAATGGGCCAGTGTGATGGCCGCAGGTGCCAGTTGCCGCAACTGATCCGGCCCAAGCCTCAGGATCGACGTGCGCTTGACGAAATCCAGCACCGACAAGCCCGATGAGAAGCGCGCAGAGCGCGCCGTCGGGAGCACGTGGTTGGAACCGCCGACGTAATCGCCGATGACTTCAGGCGTGTGGCGCCCAACAAAGATCGCACCGGCATTGCGAATTCCAGCCATCAACGCATCAGGATCATCCACCGCAAGTTCCAGATGCTCTGCCGCGATGCGATTGGCCAGCGGAAGCGAGGCCGCGAGTTCGTCGACCAGAATGATCGCGCCGAAATCGCGCCAGCTAGCAGTCGCCGTCTTTTCCCGCGACAAAAGCTTCAACTGGCGCTCGACGGCCTGCTCCACGGCCTTGCCCAATTCCCGATCATCGGTGATCAGAATGGATTGTGCGCCCTCGTCATGCTCGGCCTGCGCCAGAAGATCGGCGGCCAGCCATTCGGGATTGTTGTTTTTGTCCGCAATCACGAGCACTTCAGAAGGTCCGGCAATCATGTCGATGCCGACAGTGCCGAACACATGGCGCTTGGCCGCTGCCACATAGGCATTGCCCGGGCCGACGATCTTGGCCACTGGCGCGATCGTCTGCGTGCCATAGGCGAGTGCCGCCACAGCCTGTGCGCCGCCGATGCGGTAGATTTCCTCAACGCCAGCAATGCGCGCTGCCGCCAGCACCGCCGGGTTGATGACACCGCCATTGGCCGGAACGACCATCACGACGCGCTCAACGCCGGCAACCCGTGCCGGAACCGCGTTCATCAGCACAGAGCTTGGATAGCTTGCCGTGCCGCCCGGCACGTAAAGTCCCACGGCCTCGATGGCCGTCCAGCGGGAGCCGAGGCCCACGCCGATATCGTCCTCGTAAATATCGTCCTTCGGCATCTGCCGGGCATGGTGCTTTTCAATTCGCGCGGCCGCAAGCTTCAGCGCGTCCAGCACGGCAGGATCGACCTGCGCAATTGCTGTATCGATTTCCTCAGCCGTCACGCGCATGGATGTCTTGGTAAAATCCAGGCCATCGAATTTCAGAGAATAATGGGCGAGCGCCTCATCGCCACGGGTGCGAACATCATTAATGATATCGCGCACGACAAGATTGACGTCCTCGGAGACTTCTCTCTTCGTCGTCAGGAATGTCGCGAATGCCTGTTCGAAATCTTGAGACGACTGTTCCAGCCAGATTGCCACGTCACTTACCCTCTTGATGCCCCATCACTCAAACCACGGGGCGAATGCTTTGCCTGCACACTTCACTCAACGCAGCGCGCCTTCCGAAAATCGCAACGGACTTCCTGAAGGCGAATTGCTCTGGGGTATGTGGCATAAATTAAAACAGGCGAGCAAGGCAATTCACCCTGCCCCGGCTTTATAAGATCAGTCTAACGAATGTTGCGGTTGCGATGCTGTTTCCCAGCCACCGCTGACATCGGCCAGTTGCGCCTCGATGCACTCAACATCCAGCGCAATCGCACCGCCACCGGATAGTGTCAGCTCCACCGTTCCATCGGGGCCTTCGCCATTCTGGGTGAACTGCACGGCCAGCAGCGACAGGACCTGATCCTTGTTGTCGCGGTTGAAACCGTAGGACCGCACATTGCCCACGCGCTTCAGCGCCAGGACGCTGCGGCAGCGCTCGGGCGACTGGCCTTTTTTGGTCGTGTGTTCCCAGACAAAGCGGTTGGCAGACAGAACGAACTGGCCGTGCTTGCGATCAAAGGACACATCTTTCAGCTTGAAGACGCTGTCCTGCATGTGTGTCGAGATAATGGAGAGGTCTTCTCCATCAAGCGCCATCAATTTAAGGCCGCTCATCGTATCTATGCCCTCCGTGCGCGGCCAGAGCCGCTCAAATTCCATTGTGACTCGGAGATAGGCAGTCGAGGCCCGATCTGCAACCAGCGGGCCTCGATGACGGGTGGATTAGAGCAATTCCAGCAAACGTGGCTGCCGGAATTGCCTATCGCAACATTTAGTCGCTGACGCGCTCAACCTGCGCGCCGCAGCGGTTGAGCTTTTCTTCCAGACGCTCAAAACCACGGTCGAGGTGATAGACGCGGGAAACCATCGTTTCGCCTTCAGCAACCAGACCGGCAATGACGAGCGACACGGATGCACGAAGGTCGGTTGCCATGACGGGCGCACCCTTGAGGCGGGAAACACCCTCGATGCGGGCCATCTGGCCGGAAAGCGAGATCTTTGCACCCAGACGCGCCAGTTCCTGAACGTGCATGAAGCGGTTTTCGAAGATTGTCTCGGTAATGTGCGAGACGCCCTGTGCACGCGTCATCAGCGCCATGAACTGCGCCTGAAGATCCGTCGGGAAGCCGGGGAAAGGCTCGGTCACCACATCAACGGGGTGAATACCGTTGCCGTTGCGCACCACGCGAAGGCCGGTTTCCGTTTCGGTGATGGTCGCACCGGCCAGCTTCAATGTTTCCAGTGCGTTGTCGAGCAACGAAGCCCTTGTGCCTTCCAGCAGAACATCGCCACCCGCCATGGCAACGGCCATGGCATAGGTGCCGGTTTCGATACGGTCTGGAAGCACGCGGTGGCGCGCGCCGTGCAGCGATGTCACGCCTTCGATTGTGATGGTGGAGGTGCCTGCACCCTCGATCTTCGCACCCATTGCCTTCAGGCAATCGGCAAGATCGACAACTTCCGGCTCACGCGCTGCATTATGAATGACTGTCGTTCCACGCGCCAGCGAAGCGGCCATGAGCATGACATGGGTTGCGCCGACCGAAACCTTGGGGAAGGTGTAGGTCGCGCCAACAAGGCCGCCCGCCGGTGCTGTTGCGTTGATGTAACCGCTGTCGATTTCCATCTTGGCGCCCAGCGCCTCCAGCCCCTCGATGAACAGGTCAACCGGGCGCGTGCCGATGGCGCAGCCGCCGGGCAAGGACACACGGGCCTTGCCATCACGCGCCAGAAGCGGGCCAATGACCCAGAAGCTTGCGCGCATCTTGGACACCAATTCGTAAGGTGCCGTCGTATCGACAATCGTGCGGCAGGTGAAATGCACCGTGCGCGAATAGCCCTCGCCCTGGCTTTCGCGCCGTCCGTTGACCGATACGTCCACACCATGGTTACCGAGAATGCGGACGAGCTGCTCGACATCGGCCAGATGAGGCACGTTTTCCAGCGTCAGAGTGTCACTCGTCAGCAAGGAAGCGATCATCAAGGGCAAAGCTGCATTCTTTGCGCCGGAAATCGGGATGATGCCGTTAAGTTCGTTGCCGCCGATGATTCTGATGCGATCCATACGTGCCTACGAGCGATGCGCTCGCCTTTCCTGAGTGCTTGCAACGGTAAGGCGCCGCGCCATCCGTTGTGTGATATCCGGTCTGAGATCGGTTTTGAGAGCGGGCCTGCCGCGTAATTCGTCAGGCTACGCAGTAAAGGAAACTCAGCACCAATTCAATTTTCTGATGAATATTTTATGTCAGCACGATTCGTCCGTTTTTGCGGCGGGCAGACCATTTGTTTCGTCCGCCTCTCCAGCGCGTCGTGCCCGCGCCTGCTGTTTGCGCCGCGCCAGGTTTTCCCGCAGCTTCTGGGCCGCACGCGCCTTGCGCTCGGCCTCTTGCCGCTTGGCCCGGTCGCCGGGTCCATTTTGCCCCGAAGGAGGCTCAGGCTTATCCGCCAGATTTTCGTGATGATCGTCCATGAGCGCACCCATAGCCGAATTCACGGCTTTTCAACAGCCCCCACCGGTTTTTGCACTGTTGAACGACGAAGTCTGTATTTGCGGCTTGCACTCGTCATAAACCTATGGCAATAGGCCCCAACTTGATGTGAAGCACCTGCTTCGGCGTCAGATGCTGCGGTAGCTCAGTGGTAGAGCACTCCCTTGGTAAGGGAGAGGTCGAGAGTTCAATCCTCTTTCGCAGCACCATTTCCCAAGTTCTCAGTTTTTTTTGAAATAGATCGCCAGGACAGCTGCGTCAGCACGCGCTTATTGGCCGCGAACTTACGCAGCCGCTTTGGGAATGATGTTCTTTTGAAAAGTGGGTGCAGGGCCGCGTTCGACGCCTTGAAAAAACAAGCCAGCACGACAGCGCACAGTGGCTGCCACCTGCTCGCCTCGCACGCGGGCGCGGCTTTTCAAGGCAGGCGCGGACATACCTGCTAACCATCGCATCGTTTTAGCTGTGCTTAAAACCCGGATTGAACGCGGGAGAAGACCATGTTTGTGAACATGCCGATCTGTGCACCGACAAAGGGTGCGGACACGCCAACAGCCACCATGACCGCAATGATCTTGGGAACGAAGGTCAGCGTTGTTTCCTGAATCTGGGTCAGGGCTTGAATCAACGCAATGACGATCCCGACGATCATCGCTGCACTGACAGCAGGGCCAGATGCAATCAGGACAGTCCAGATCGCATTCTGCATAATATCAAGAGCGTCGGCCTCGTTCATCTCGGCGGCTCGATTCACTCGGCGTCACGAAGCCGAAATTGAGACATGAAAATTTGTGACGCCGTTACCGTCAGGCAAGAGCGATAGATGATTCGCGCCCCGCCGTTAAGCCGGGGTCTGCGCTATTTTGATGCCCTGGGTAATGGCAATGCTGGCACCAGAGGTGGTGGTTGCCGTCAGGCCCTCTGCTGTGACCTTGATGGAGGCTACGACACCGCTGGTCTTTTCATCCGCGCTGGTAATTGTCTTGCCGATATAGGAAGACGCATTCGCCAGCGTGGAATTCGACAGCAGGCTCTCAAGATTGGTATTGGTCTTGATCTGCTGCTCTACCTGGGAGAAGGTCGCAAGCTGCGATACCTGCTCGGTGGCGTCCATCGGGTCCGTCGGATCCTGGTTCTTCATCTGCGTGATGAGGAGCTGCAGGAAGTTGTTGTAGTCGAGCGTCGCCTTAGCGGAGTCCTGTTTGGACGCCGCTGGGGTGCTGGTCTTGGATGTACCTGTGGACGAATTGATTGGGTCTACCACGGTGCAATTTCCCGTCTCAGTTCACTGACCACGGCAGGCGTGATCTCGTGGCTGTTGAGAATGGCCTCTTCCTTGGCGTAGAGGCCGCGGATTGTCTTGAGGGCATCGAAAGGCCGACCAGACGAAACCGTCGCATCCACCCGCTTCAATTCGGAACGAATTTCTTCGTTCTTGAAGGTTGTCAGAAGCATGGTGATGGACTTGCGGAACAGTGAAAGCGACTGATCCTTGCCTTCGGGGTTGATCAGCATCATCTGAACGATGAAATAGAGCTGCCGCAAAGGTGTCGTCGTGTCTTCAAGTTGCAACACGTGGTTTTCCAGAAGGAATGTCACGTCGTTGAGAAATTCCAGAGACACTTTCCGGTCAACGCGCAGAACAGCGCCGTTGATGAAAATCTTTTCCCCAGACTTCAGAGAGATCCGCAGTGTACTTTTCATTTTAATCCATCCTTGATGATGGTTGTAACGTCGATAATGCCCTGATAATTCTTCGAAGTACGCTTGCGTATCAGCTCACACTCTCTCAGAATCCAGATAGCGATGGATATCAGGTTGGCTTTCAGTTCAACGGGAAGCTCATTTTCCGATTGCTTAAGATCGTCGATGAGCCTTGTCCAAACGCGTCGTGTATAAAAAATTGCCTCGATGCCGTCCTTGCCGTAATTGTCCTGGCCTTTGGCCACGGTAAGAAGTTCGATCGATCTCTCTAGGACCTGTCTTTCCCTATCCCGGGCGATATTGGGGTCATCCTCCATTATCTCCGCATATGAAAACTGGAACATTCATCTTTCCTTCATGGTCTCAACCGGCACCCGTCATAGGCGTTTTCTGTTTTCGTCAGAGATAGTTCACCAGGCTCAGGCCCTGGATTTTCGAAGTGATCGAGTAGGAAGTCTCGACCTGGTTCAAAAGGGTTGTGAGGCGCGTGGAAGCTTCGTACGTGTCAACGCCAATGAGGTTGGTGAGCTGCGTATCGATGATGGTCTTCTGGGCGCTCATGTAGGTATTCGCCTTTTCCACACGTTCCTGGGAAAGTCCGATCTTTGAGCGCTGGGTATCGATGCCGGAAATTGCCGATCCGGCCAGGCTGGTTGTGGTGCTGTTGACAACAGCCAGCGCACTCGCGTTCAATCCGGTATTTACCAGTTGTGACGATATCACACTTGCAAGAACAAGGTTTTTAAAACCATCGGAGTTGGCCGTCGTGGATGTAGATACGGTTTCCGAAGTACTAATGCGGCTGCTCATCGTGGCTTCGGATGCGCCTGTCCAGGACGACCAGTCGAGATTGTCCTGATAATCGGTCAGGAAGGTCTTCATATCGTCAGCCGTCACCGCAGACGGGTCGGGAAACTGCAGATCGAAGGCATCCTTGAAGTCCTTCGTGAAATCCGCGACGAACGTATCGCTCAGCGTCTGGACATCTGTGTTGATGCCGGAGAACAGGAACTCGCCATTCACAGCCGTGTTGGAGTAGCTGACGAAATTTTCAAGCGTCGACATGGCCGTCGTCTGAGCAACGCTTAAGCTGCTGGCATCGGTATTGCCGCTGAGTGCAATCGTCGAGTTCAGAAGGCTCTGGGCCGAAGCAGACATGTTTTCCATGGCCAGCTGAGAGGCGTCCATGCGCTGCTCGGCAATGGAATTTGCATCCATGATGGACTGGAGGCGGCTGCTTTCGCGATTGTAATCCACACTCGTCGATGTGCGCGTTCCAAGTTCCAGGCCCACATCGGCATAGGTGCCGGTCACAGCTTCGGTCTGCAACTTCGTGATTTCCGTCTGCGCGGTCGCGACAGTCAGCTGCATGGCATTGGTGATGGAAAGGGATGAGATTGGGGTCGTTTTCATATTAGCCTGCGGCCTCCATCAGCGTCTTCAAAAGGTCATCAATGGTCGACATGAGTTTTGCCGCAGCTTTATAGGACTGCTCGATATCCAACATCTGGATGAGTTCTTCATCCAGATTGACACCTGTCGAGTTGGAGTAGGCCTCTGTTGACTTGTTCAACATTGCCGATGTGCTTTCCGCAGCCGTCGTCGCATTGCTGCGATACTCTTCCACGAACCCGATCGAGTCCGAGGCGAAGCTGAGCAGCGTCACTTTGGTCGAGATGCCTGCATTCGGGTCGAACTCGACCTGTGTGTTCAACGCTGCTGCATATTTGTACAGCAGATCGGAATAACCGGAGGAGCCGTCCACATTTGGCGTATCCCCGGCAATGTTGCCGTCACGCAGCTTGATCGGCGACGCGGTCGCATCTGCTGAAACGGTGATCAGACCAGCCAGGCCAGGCACCAGTTCAGCCGTCTCGAAGTCGACGGTGGAGCCATCCTTGGTGGTGAACAGTCCGGCGAGGGCATCGCCACCAGCGTCGACTTCCGCAAAGGCTCCGATGACCGTGCGTGCGATTTCATCGAGCTGCGCCTGGTAGGTCGGGTAGACCTCATCGCGCAATTGCAAAAGTGCCGGAAGGCTGCCCTTGGCATTGGTGTTGCTGCCAGCGCTCGTCTTGATCGACACGCCATCGATATAGATGCCGGCGCCGGTCGAGCTGGCGTCATAGGCCGCTTGAGGGTCGAACGAGACTTTGCGCGCTGTCGTTTCAAACAGCGTCGTGCCGTCAGAGGTATAGATCACCATGTCGTTGTTGGAACGCGTGGTGGTGGAAATGCCGACAATGCTGGAAATCTGCTTGAGAAGACCTTCGCGCTGGTCAAGCGCATTGTTCGGGTCCCCGCCTGCCGCCGTTGCGGAACTGACCGCATTGTTAGCCTGCTCGAAATCAGCCAGAAGCTGGTTGAGCTTCTGGATCGTCGTGTCGATCTTGCTATCGGCGTCCGCTCTCAACTGCTGAACAGCCTCGGTAGAGGTGTTCAGAGAGCTGGCCACGTCGCCTGCGGCACTGATGGCGGCCGATGCCAGAGTCACGTCACCGGGTGACGCAGCGTAGGTCTGCATGGCTTCCTGCAGTGCGGAGAGATAGGTGGAAGGCGCTGCCGTGTATTCTTCGCCACCCAAAAGGACGCTCAGCGAATTCATGCCATCGAGGAATGTCTGCTTGCCGGCATCGTCGGAGGTTGCCGTCAGCGTCTGCTTCAAAAGCGCGGTGTCTTCGGTACGCTCGATCTTGACCGTGATTGCGCCTGTGGACGCATTCGTGGTCGTGATCGCCGTACGGCGATTGTAATCCGCAGTGCTGGCGTTCGAAATGTTATTCGAAACGACACCCGTCTGAATAGCAGTGTTACTCAGAGTTGCCTTTGTCGTATTAAGCGCCGATCCCAGAGACATTCACTCGTCCTTTAAAGCGTTACCGTACCAGATTGATGAGAACGTCCATCAGATCGGAACCGGTCTGGAAGACTTTGGAATTGGCCGTGTAGCTGCGCTGCGCCTGGATCATTTCTGTCAGTTCAGTCGCGATGTCGACGTTGGACGATTCCAGCTGCTTGGAGTTGATGGAGCCAAACCCGGTCTGACCCGCAAAGCCGAGCGTCACGACGCCGGATTCCGCACTCGGCTGGAATACGTTTCCAGACAGGACAGAAAGGTTGTCAGGGCTTGCTACGTCAGCAAGAGGAACGCGATAGAGCGGCCGAGCTGCTGATTTTGCGTAAGTTGCATAGACAGTACCGTCAGAGTTAACCGAGATGGACTGTACCTGCTCTGCAGTATTGCCGTTGATCCCGCCCTCTTCAATGGTCGAACCGGCTGCTGACAACTGCGTCATACCAGACAGATCAATCACAATATCTGTGCCATTGTTTGGGTCAGAAATATTCAAGCTGGTGACATCAAAGGTCTTGGTTGTAGGATCAAATACCATGGTATCAGACGCAACAGAGGGCTGCGAATAAGGGAACGAACCATCCGCGGAAGCATATGCAGCGTCATAAACGGCCACTTCCCACTGGTTGTCTGCCGACTTGGCGAAATAGAAATCGTATTTGATTGCCTTGCCGAGCGTGTCGTAGCCAGTCACGGACGTTTTAAGCGTACCCTTTTGATCCACGACCACCGTCGCGTTCTGATTGCCTGGGAGGTTGGCAGGATCCACAATTGGCGCGGACGAGCTGAGGTTACCCGTAATGGAACCCAGCGTGGATTCCGTCGCCGTCATGCCGTTGGCTGAAACGTTGACAGGCACAAGACCATCGTAGCTGTTGATCACGGTCGTTGGTGTTGTGCCGGTATACTCGTAACCGAGGAGCGTGAAGCCCGCATCATTGACAAGGTTGCCTTCGTCATTTGCCGTAAACGAGCCGGAGCGCGTCAGGAAGACGTTGCCTGCCGTGTCCTGCACGACGAAAAATCCGTCACCGTTGATGGCAAGGTCCGTCGAAGATTGCGTTCCAACAGCCGCGCCCTGCTGGGAAATCGAATATTTTACTTTGGTATCAACGCCACCGGAATTGTAGTTGCCCCCGGCTGAAGAAAGGACAAGCGAAGAAAAAGCTGTCGAGGCGCTTTTGTAACCGGTGGTGCTGGAATTAGCGATGTTGTCGCCGACTGTGCCGAGCTTGTTTGCCTGGGCACCCATGCCGGATACGGCGGTTTTCATCGTTCCAAAAAGGCTCATCTCGAATCCTCTGCTTTAACTGTCTCGACGTTAGGATGCGGGCCTTGCGTGAAGCTGTCTGTTTTTCCGCTGGTTGAAAAAGTTATTCAAAAAATAAGATATTAGGCGGAACCAATTGGCGCAGCGGCCGTTGTGATATCGATATGTGATGAAAATTGAATATAGCCTTTGAAAAGGCTGAAACGAAAAAACGCCGCGGGCTGGATAGACCCACGGCGTGTCAGGGATAGGCTTGCATGTGTTTTCTCCAAATACCTTTTTCAAGGATCTCCGGGGGTGAACCTGCTTAGCTCCAGTCGATGCAGTAACCGAGAAATCTCTTGGAATCGATCGGGTCGAAACCGAGCTTCTTGCGAAGCTTCTTACGCAACTTGCTGATGTGGCTCTCGACGACGTTCTCTTCGACTTCCTCGTCGAAAATGCCATAGATCGCGTTGAAGATCTGCGACTTGGAAACGCGACGACCGCGATTTGCGATTAAGTATTCCAGAATACGACGCTCGCGGCGCGGCAATGCGAAAAGCTCACCGTTGACCTCGGGATCGCGTCCATCCGAAAACACTCTGATCGGACCAACATCCGTGAAATTCGTCAGAACCGACAAGCGGCGACGAATTGCAGCTGCACGCGCCAGGATCTCTCTTGGATGAACAGGCTTGCGAACGACATCGTCCACGCCACAGTCAAACAGAGCAAGCGTCGCATCCAGCGAATGATGATCGCTGACTGCGATCACAGGTGCCTGCGAGCGATCTCTGATCGCGCGTGGCAATTCATGCGTCATCTCCGCTTGCCCGATCAGGAAAGCTTCGATTGCAGCGACGTCAGAGTCCGCTGCTGTGGTTACCCACTCACCAAATTCAACCGGGTCAAACCCGGTCGAGGGAATACCCTCTCGCCCAAACAGGGCTGTATAGCCGTCCTTAACAAGCTTCCGCTCATCAACTACCACGATCATTCGTCCGCCTCCGAATCAGTGTAGCCAATCTACAAGCTGAGGTGTACGAATCGTGGGAATCTCTCACAACTACAAAAAAGCACAGGCATTAATTAATAATTGATTAACCATATTGTCCCGATTTGATCTATATCTAGTAGGCCTCACGAAAAATTGGGATATTTTTTCGGGGGAAAAGTGCGAGTCAAGCCACTTAGTGCTTGCGTGCCTTTTTTGGGTTAATCCTGCCACATTTGTTTTTTGGGCCCTTTGGGAGCCTGATTGCAACTTTTGATTGCTCAACTCAAGCAGAAATTTCTCGCATTGGCGGTCCACTGACCATAGCCGGTAGCGATCAGATTGGAGATGACACGGCACACATATCGCTGTTGGGCGGGGTCATTATTGGGTCCAGCGTGGTAGCGCGCGACCGCCATCGTCCATGTCTCGTGTCGGTCGTGAAGCCTTTTCAGGAACTGCGCGGCATAGGCGACGTTCTTCGCGGGGTCGAACATTTCGGCAACGGAGGCAAATTCACCCCCGTGGAAATGGACGTTAATCTGCATGCAGCCGATGTCGATCAGCTTCGCGCCGCCGCGTCTGGCATCCTCCACCAGCTTGTAAGCGTCAGGCATGGTGGCAGGAAAATAGGCCTTGCCTTCAATGTTGATGGCGTAGGGGCTGAGTGATCCCTTGCGGCCTGTCTCCGTCAAACCGACCGAGTAGAGGATGCCTTCGGGTATCCCATAATGGCCTGCGGCGGCCTGTATCTGGCGTTCGCAATCTGCTTTAGAGGCTGTCTGGGAGGCCTCACAGATAGACGTGGTCAGGACGAGTGCCGACGCCGCCAACAGCAGTCTCAGGCTGCAAAATGCTCTCATTGATAGTGGTCTCCTCACGGCCGCGTTGCCCTGGCTGCCGGTAAAACTGTTCCTGCGATTTGTCGCCATCGCCGCGCTGACCCTGCTGCGCGCCATTCTGGCTTGCATCGTTTGGCTGGCGGTTGCCGGCGGCGCTATCCTGCCGGTCTGCATTGCTGGCCAGTGTCACCGTCACCTGGTCGACGCTGAAACCCTGTGCCTTCAGGGCATCCATGATCTCGGAGCTGTCTTTCTGCAGCTCGCTATAGCCCTTGAGCGTATGGGCCGTGAGCTGCACACTGAGCTCGTCGCCCACCAGCTTCATCGCTGCGGTCACGTGCCCAAGCTCAACCGGGCTCATCTGGATCTTCAACACGTGAACAACCTGCCCCGTACTGGAGATCATAGGAGCGTTGCCGGTCTGCCCTGCCATGGAGGCCGCCCAATCGGGATCAGCTGCCATAGCGCTGCTGATGGCAGTCGCATTGGAGGCAGCCGCCATGCCGACAAAACGCCTGCTCTCCACGACCTGCACGATATTGGTGACATCACCTGATGCTTTTGACACATCCAGGGTGGCGGTACCGTCTTCGCTGGTTTCAATGTGGAAATCGACACCCGGTGCGTCCTGCTTTTGCAGCCTGACCACCGTCGATGTAGTCGCAGCGCTGTCAGAAAGACCCGGATCAGCCGCGGCAGTGCCGGATATGCCTCCCTGTTGTGCCTGTTGGGCCATGGCATTTTGTGCTTCCGGCGGGGTGTTCTGATTAACCGGCATGGTGGTCGAGGACAGCAGGGACAGGAGATCCATATTGTCGCCAGCGCCTTCAAGGGGCTCTGCCTCCACCTCACCCTCGCCTGCGTCTTCCCCGTTATCGCCCGCTTCATCTGTCTTTGCGGAGACAGGGGATGTGACAAGATTGGTCAGGGCCGTCACAAGCGCTGCAAGGTCGTTATCTGGAAGAGCCGCGACATTGACATCGTTCAAAGGCTTGATGACATTGGCAACATCAGGCTGCTTGCCCGCCTCTGTCGCGGCCAGCGCCGTCTCCAGGCTTAGGTCTTGCTGCACAGGCAGCACGGGCTGCTCGATGACGATTGGAGGCGGCGCGACAGGATTGGCGTTGGAAACTTGGGCCTGCGCTCCCGCAACGGGCGCCGCGACTGGCGCGCGTGCCGCTTCGGATACGACCGGTTGGACCGGGGCCTCGTTTACCGAGGCAGAGCTTGTATCCGTGGATGGTGTTCTTTGATGTGCGGGAGACGAGCTTTGCGGTGGCGATTTGCTTTTTTCAAACGATCCCAGCGTATCGGAAAAACCCGTCCCTCCCCTCTTGGACGCGCTTTCTTTATTCTGCCGGTTAGACTGGCTGACGGAGTCGGCCATACCCGGAATAACAGCCTGTGCAACGTTCATGCTATCTCTCCTCCTGCTCCAGCAACGAGTCGATCTCGGACAGCCGAGCTCTGCTCTTGTTGAAAAATTCGTTCAAAGGCGCTCCCGCTACGTCCTGCGCCGATGCCTCGGCAGGTGCGGTAGCGTCGCCAGCAGCCGGTTCAGCCGCTTTTTCCGGGTCATCCGGTGCGCCACTGGCGCTGGGTGGCGGTGTCGCGACGGCAGGCTGTCTCACAATCTGTTCGGCAATCGTCTTTGCAGCATCGCGCAATGCGATATCGCGAGGCGACAATTCCTCGTTTGGTATGCTGGCCAGCGCTTCACTGGCGCTGCGAACATCTTGGCCCGGCACACCCGCCAGGCCGGAATAGAGCTTGGACAGCGGTGCGCGAGAGGTCTCGCCGGTCTGCGATGTCAGCCCCGCGACCTGTTCTGTGGCAAAGCTGGCCAGTTTTGTCTCGCCCCGTAACGAAGCCTGGCGCGCGATCCGAAGATAGATTTCTTCCGCGCGGTCCGGGTCCATCAACTCCGCAATCTCGGCAATCTTCTCATGGGTAACGGCACCATTGCTCTCGACAATGAAATTGACGAAGAGATCGGCAAATTGTGAAGCGTAGGGTGAATGCAGGAACCTAACGGCGTATTTACGGATATATTCGAATGTCTTGTCCGGCTGCTTGGCTTGCATCGTCGCGATGATGGACCGCCGAAGAGCCGCTTCCTCGATAATCGAACCGGGTGCAGTCAACCGCGCATCGTCAAAAAAGACGAGTGAGGCCACGGGGTCCCTGTTGACCGCTATGTTACCGGCAATCAGCATAAGGTACGGTCCGAGGACACCATTGCGATACTCAGGAAGAATATCGGCAATGACCTTTTCAGCCTGCTGGCCACGACCGTTGAAATACTTCTGAAGCACGTTGATAACACGCGAATCGAAGTTGCCCTGCACGTCTCGCGCCACCAAATATTCCAGGGTCTGCGGGTTGCCGCCGCTCATGATATAGGCAAGCGCTGCATCTGCATTGTGCTCATCTTCAAAGACCGACGCATCGGAGGTGCGAAGCGTTGTGTCCATGGTCTCGAGAAGATATTTCTGCATCTCACGTGCGGCGTGATCACCCATCACCACCGAGTCCTGAACGAACTGTAGGGAACGCAGGATCTTGGCCGGTGGCAAGTCGCTCTGCGCATGTCCGTAACCGGCACTGGCCAGCCACGGAATGCCAACGAACAGAACAGCTAGGCGGGTCGCTTTCATCATCCGCTGCCTCAACTATCCTCTAGCAAAATTTCGATGCGACGGTTTGCACCGTCCAACGGATCTTGCGTGGTTTGCAAGCGACGGTCGGCAAAGCCGGACAGCTGCTTGATGCGTGTTTCGTCAAGGCCACCGCGAGACAGCATGAAATAGGCGGCATGGGCGCGGTCCATCGAAAGGCTCCAGTTGTCTTTTCCGCCGCTGTTGTAGGGACGCGCATCCGTATGGCCGCGAATGACGACAGCGCCCTTCTGCTTGCTCAAGACCGAGCCGATCTTTTCCATGGCCAGAACAAGATCCTTTTGCGGAACCGCCGATCCAACATTGAACATGGCCGTATCGGCTTTTTCGGAGATCGTGATGAGCGTGCCACCTTCGGCTGGCGTCACAACGATGCCTTCGGCAAGCTTGCCCGCAACGCCACCAAGCTGCTTTGCAATCTCATCGCGCAGCTTGTCGGCGGCTTTTGCCTCGGCTGCGGTCGCAGGATTTGGCTGCGCGGGGGTGGCAGGCTTTGTCTGTGGCTTGGCGTTAGCCTTTGGCGGGCTTGGCTCTGTCGAGACTTCGCCGATCTCATCATCCGCAGCCGGTTCAACCTTTTTGGCGTTCGGATCGACTGGTTTCAGAGGATCGGCAAGCCCGGTATCCTCGATGACACTTGCAAGGTCCTGCGAAGCGACAACGGGTTTCGAATCCGTCTTCTTCTGCGCCTTTTCAGGCAAAGCAGTGTCCTGAACCGTCATGCCGCCCTGGTCCGGGCGCACTTCGACCTGCTTGCTCCAGAAATCCGGATCGAAAGGATCGCGGTAAGCCTCACCGCCGGAAGCACCTGTGGATGGACCGGATTCGCCGGCACCGCCCTCACCCTTCACGCTCACATTGGCCTGCTGGCCAACTTCCTGGGCGATCTCGGCCAGAACGGCATAGGGATTTTCAAACAACGCGGCTTCCGAATAGGCTGTCTTATCGCCAGACGAGGAGGTCATGTCTTCACCGCTGGCCGCGGCTGCGGCATCCTGCGGCTTTTCAGATTTCGTGTCAGAGGTCTGCTGCGTCTGCTCGCCCTTGGCCGTCTTTGCAGGCTGCTTCATGCCCCTGTCAGCCGGCTTTTCATCCGTCAGCTTGATGGGGTTGAAATAGCTGGCAACCGAGGCTTTGGTTTCCTCATTCGAGGCATTAACCAGCCACATAACGAGGAAGAAGGCCATCATGGCGGTCATGAAGTCGGCGAAAGCGATTTTCCAGGCGCCACCATGCGCACCATCGTGACCGCCCTTGTGACGCTTGACGATGATGATCTCGTTCTTGCCGTGATGGTGATTTTCGCCTTCACTCATCGGCTAGACCTCTAGTATTCTGGAAAAACTCCGAAAGTCTTGTCATCAAGATTGAATTATCCATTTGAACTTTAATATCGATATCGTCAGACACATCGTAATCGACCTGATTGTCGACATCGCCCAGCGTCTCGCGAACGCGTGACAGAAGGCGGTCGGGGCCCGTGATCTTGATCGTGCCAGCAAAACCACCCTCGATCTCGCGCGTAATTTCGGCTGAAATCCCAGTAGCTGCCGTCAGCGCGAGGTCTCGCTCCATCACCGCCGAGAACAGGCGCAAACATGCAGACTCGACATTTGCGGCAATGGCCTGCTTCATCGTTGTAACCGATGTGGCAAGATGCGTTGCGATTTCGTCTTCGTATTTGTTCCGCATTGCCTCGAGCTCATCGGCGTGGCTGGCACGCAATGCCTCGATTTCTTCCTCATGGATCTTGCGCTGTTCCTGCCCGGCTGCTTCCTGGCCTTCGGCAAATGCCTTGCGTTTTTCCTCGTCCAGATCAACGACATCTTCGGGTTCAGCCGCCCAATCGCTCTGAAAGTCAGAGACTGGAGCATCGAAGTCGAATGCACTCGTTGACGGGGCTGGAGTTGGGGCAGCCGCAGGCTCGCCGAAATCCTTCAGATATTTTGCCAGTGCTCCGCTCACAGCTTCACCTCGCCCAGTAACGTGCTTGTCGTTTCGATGGAGAAGAAAATCATGAAATCATCCGCAAGGCATTCAGAGAGGGCCAGCAGGATCGGGTCGTTTGCTCAACACCCAAGAAAATCCGGCAGCAATTCAGTTTTCTAAAATAGAGGTTCAAACTTGTGCGAGGATGAACCCCCAGGCGTCATCAGCCAAGAAGGCCTGCGAGGCTTTTTTCATGATTATTGGCCATGGATACGACTTCGACGGCCAGATCGCGTTGGGTCTTATAGGCCGTCAACCGTGTCGACTCCTCTTCCATGTTGGCATCCACCAGTCGGCTGACACTCTTGTCCATGGAATCCTTCAAGGCACTGATGAAGACTGTCTGCTGATCCATCCGGTTCGACATGCTACCGATCGCCCCGCCCAGAACATTGAGCTGCTTCTGGATATTGCCGACCACATAGACCATGTCGTCAAGCTCAGCCTGGGTGGTTGAATCCGAAACCATGATTTCGGTTCCCGCAGCGGCGGTAGCGGAGTTAGCGTTGAGCAGGTAGTATTCACGCGGCGACGAAGGAACGTCGGGGTTGCGGGCACTCGCATCCATGGATTTGGTCATCAAACCGCGTTCCGCATCGTTTGTGTCCACCATTGTCGTCTGGGATGTGCGGACTTCAAGATATTGCAGCGAAATGGCGCCGGTTGTGCTCTTGTTGAACGCAAACGGTACAGATTTGACCGATGGAAGCAGCTCACTGGAGTTAAACAGCCAGTTGTCTCCAGAGAAGGAGGCTGCCTGTGCAACTGAGTAAAGATTGCTCTTGAGGGCATTGATGGCATTGTTGATCTGGCCACGGTCGGCGCCTGTTTCATGCGCGGTTGTCAGCTGAACCATGATCTGGTCGACGACATCGATCATCGACGACACCGCCTCATAGGCCGTGTCGGCCTTGGATGCGCCAAGATCCAGCGCGTCACTGACACTGGCCAGAACGCCGCTATCGGATCTCAGATTGGTGGCTGTGGACCAGTAACCCGAATTATCCGCCGCATTGGCAATCTTCAGTCCCGAGGTCACGCGCTGCTGCGTTTGCTGCAGCGTATCGTCGCTGAACAGGAGCGTTTGAAGCGCACTTTGCACGGTGTTGGAAGAGAGAATCTTGGTCATGGAACCTACTTCGGGCAGAGAGAAACGGAACATGCCAGAACACACTGGCGCTAAGCCGCACTCTCATCATGAAGAGGCTTGGGTTGGGCAAAACATGCACAACGCACGGCTGGAAGGTTAACGAAAGGATAAACCTGTGACAAGCCATGTATAGGCCCAAGCTATGGCGAAGCTTGCGCAATGTGCGGTGCGCGAGAAAAAATGACGTGTTTTGAAGTGCTTGTCGGCAAACACGAAAAAACCGCGCCTCCTTTTCAGAGGGCGCGGTTTTGATGTGAAAGAGCAGAAACTTACTGCTGGAAGAGCGACATGATGTTTTTCGCGCTGGAGTTCGCAATCGACAGAGACTGGATCGCGAGCTGCTGCTGCGTCTGCAATGCAGAGAGCTTGGCCGATTCTTCTTCCATGTCGGCATCGACCAGACGGCTCACACCGGCTTCCATCGCGTCAGACAATTTCGCGGAATAGGCATCCTGCAGGTCGATACGGGTCTGAAGGGCGCCGATAGCGGCAGCCGAGTCAGTCAGGCCGCTCATTGCAGCTTCGACGGTAGTCATGAAGGCGTCGATTTCGCCCTGGGTGGAAACGCTGGTCAGCTGCACGCTCATGACGCTTCCGAGGATACCACCCTCGCCAACGCCGCTGGCATTGATGGTAGAGAACATGGCGTAGGATGCAATGTTGAATTTCGCGGTCGTAACACTCACGCCGCCGCTGGATGTACGGATGAAACCATCAACAACGCTTGCTTCCGTGGAGTTGCCCAGAACCATCCAGTTTTCGCCGGAGAAGGACGCACCCTGAGCGATTGCCGAGAGCTGTTCCTGAAGCTTGCCGATTTCGAGCTGAATCTGCGCCTTGTCGGTTGACTGCTCGCTTGCTGTTACAAGCTTGGCCTTGATTTCGTCGACCGCGCTAATGGCGCTTTCCATGGCGGCATAGGCTGTATCAACCTTTGCAGCACCAACACCCAGAGCGTCAGACGCTGCGTTCAGCGCCTTGTTGTCGGAGTTCATGGTCGTGGAGATGGACCAGTAAGCGACGTTGTCCTTGGCCTGACCAACGCGGAAACCAGACGAGACGCGATCTTGTGTATTGGAGAGGTCCATGTTGATCGAGCGCAGCGTCTGGAGAGCAGACATTGCAGAGGTGTTTGTCAGAATACTTGTCATCTTCAGGTCGCCCCTTTGGCAAATTCTTTAAGAAGGGACATTCCGGTCAAGCCGGGAAACGCAGCAGGCAGCTTCATGCTTACCGATTAAGAGTTCGGTGCGCTGTTTCGATGACCACAGAAAACAGGTTTTTGGTTAACAAAGATTTAATCGTAGGGAATCTTTTACCTTATTGAAGAAAGCATTAAGACCGAACGAGCCGGTTAATCATCAATAACATATTGTTAATTATGCAGAATTTTAAATTTGAATGGTTAATATTTTTTATAAAAAAAAAGCCGCGCTGAGAGCGCGGCTTTCTGTTTTGAAGAGTGAAACGACTATCTGAAAAGAGTCATGATGTTTTCGGAGCTGGAGTTCGCAATCGAGAGCGACTGAACTGCCAGCTGCTGCTGTGTCTGCAGGGCCGAGAGGCGAGCAGATTCCTCTTCCATGTCGGCGTCGACCAGGCGGCTAACACCAGACTTGATCGCGTCGCTGAGCTTGCTGGAATAGTCGTCCTGCATGTCGATACGGGAAGACAGGGCACCGAGTGCAGCAGCACCGTCTGTGAGCGTGTCGAGAGCGGTCTGAACTGTGGTCAGGAACGCGTCGATGTTGCCCTGAGTCGTTACGCTCGTAAGAGAGATCGTCATAACGGCAGCCAAGATGCCGTTGCTGCCAACGCCAGCAGCGATTGTGTCAAACAGGGCGTAGGAGCCTGCGTTGAACGTCGCTGTTGTTACCTTGACTGTGCCGTCGGCGCTGCGGATGAAGCCATCCACAACTGTTGTGGAGGAAGCGGCGCCGCGAACTGCCCAGTTTTCACCGTTGAAGGATGCTGCCTGGCCGATGGCTGTCAGCTGTTCCTGAAGCTTGGTGATTTCGAGCTGAACCTGGTCCTTGTTGACCGAAGTTTCGCTGGCGGTTGTCAGCTTTGCCTTGATTTCGTTGACGACGTCGATCGCGCTGTCCATGGCGGCATAAGCTGTATCAACTTTCGCAGCACCAACACCCAGAGCGTCGGTCGCAGCATTCAACGCCTTGTTGTCCGAATTCATGGTTGTGGAAATCGACCAGTAGGCAACGTTGTCGGCGGCCTTGCCGACCTTTTCACCAGAAGAAACGCGGTCCTGCGTTGTGGAAAGGTCGCTGTTGATTGAGCGAAGGGTCTGCAGTGCAGACATAGCAGAAGTGTTGGTCAGGATGCTGGTCATAGTATTAATTGCCCCTTTGGCAAGTAAATTGAAGGGACATTCCGGCCTTTACCGGTAAACGACGATCAGCTTCATGCCTGCCGAGCAATATAGTTAACATTCGGCCGTCGTTTCGATAGACCGATCTAAACCCATTAAGGTTAAGGACTTCCAAATATTGTATAAATTTTTAGTTAATTTTGAAAATAATTTGGTAATACTTTGTTAACGAACAACGAAAAAGGCCGGACCTCGCGGTCCGACCTTCGTATTTCAGAGCTGAAACTCGTCTTAACGGAAGAGTGTGAGCAGGCTGTCGGAGCTGGAGTTGGCGATCGAGAGCGCCTGTACTGCCAGCTGCTGCTGTGTCTGCAGAGCAGAGAGGCGAGCAGATTCTTCTTCCATGTCGGCGTCGACCAGTTTGCTTACACCGGCTTCCATAGCGTCGCTAAGCTTGCTGGAATATGCGTCCTGAAGATCGATACGCTTGGACAGAGCACCGAGAGCCGCTGCACCATCGGTCAATTCGCTGAGCGCTGTCTCAACAGTCGTCAGGAAGTCGTCGATCTGACCCTGTGTCATGACGCTCGTAAGAGCGATCGTCATAACGCCGGCCAGAACACCGCCGCTGCCGACGCCGCCGTCAATCGTGCTGAACATGGCATAAGAGCCAGAGTCGAACGACGCGTTCGTCACCTTTACGGTGCCGTCGGTGTTACGAATGAAGCCGTCCACAACTGTTGTCTTCGAAGACGTGGAAGACTGAACTGCCCAGTTTTCGCCGTTGAAGGATGCTGCCTGGCCGATAGCTGTCAGCTGTTCCTGAAGCTTCTTAACTTCGAGCTGGACCTGGTCCTTGTTGACAGAGCTTTCGCTGGCGGTTGTCAGCTTTGCCTTGATTTCGTTGACGACGTCAATCGCGCTGTCCATAGCGGCATAAGCCGTGTCGACCTTGGCTGCACCGATGCCGAGTGCATCCGTTGCTGCGCCGAGTGCCTTGTTGTCAGACTTCATCGTCGTCGCGATGGACCAGTAAGCCGCACCGTCAGAAGCGTCGCCAATCTTGAGGCCGGTCGAAACGCGGTCCTGGGTCTTGCCGAGGTTGTTGTTGATGCCACGCAGTGTCTGGAGTGCGTTGCTGGCGGAAGAGTTGAAGTTGATGCTAGACATAAGTTGCCCCTTAAAAACGCGGTACAAGAGAGGGACATGCCGGATTTCGTACCGGCGCGAACGGTTCGGCATCATGCCACTCGGTTCCAATTCCATGGACACCAAACCCGTCACGCAGGATTGAAAATGCGCGGCAAGCATTTCCAAGTCCTTAATTTCGGAGATAGACCTATAGCTGTTGATTCTGATGGTTAATTATGGACAAACGGCCATGGTTAAGGCTGTTCCATTTGGAATGGTCGGCGCCTCGCAAAGTCCTGCTTCAAGCAAGCTTCAGCGCGTATCTTTCATTAGAAATTTTGAAACGGCTACATCTGTGTCCGTCTTGGGCTTACGCCTGCAGCGACGATGGCAAGAGGATCGAACAAGAAAAATGTTGAACGAAATCAGCTACTCCGCGGCATCCAAGCACTTCAAGACAGGGCAATATACGCAGGCACTGGCAACGCTGAACCGGCTGATCGATACCAAGCGCGACGCACGGACCTATGCTCTTCTGGCAAAGACCTGCCTGCAAATCGGCATGCCGGAACAAGCCGCAACGTCCTATGAGCTTGCGTTCGAGCAGGGCGGCATGGAAGCCGAAAGCTATCTCGTTGAGGCCATCAAACTCTACTTCGACGGCGGCCAGAAGGACAAGGCACTGGCCCTTTCCAACAGGCTTATCCACCGCTTCCACAGGCACCCGGACATCACCTATATCGTTGGCACGATACTGCTCGAGCGCGGTGAGCAGAAGATTGCCCGTGCGCTGAAAAGCATCCTGATGAAGAGCGACAAGATCGCTCACATCAAGCTCGGCGCGCGCATAGCCATCACCACATGGGATCTGTTCGACCCGCGCGATATCGATACCGCACGCCTGCTTCTTGCAAAGCTGCCGCGCCAGCAGGCCGTGCGTCTGATGTATCTCGTATTCTGCCGCGAACACAGCAAGTACGACGCAATCGAGCTTCATCAGCCCATCATCGATGCAGCCGTGGCAGCCGGAGAGACCGATTTCATTGCGCTTGATGGCACGTTCTTCAATCTCCACTGGAGTGCTGACGAACACATCAACCAGATAGCCCGTAGCAACACACCGGTCTTCAGCCCCGAGATGACCGTCAAGCGGCACCAGATGCCTCACACATGGGGCGAGAAGATCCGCGTCGGCTACCTCTCCTCCGACTTGTTCGACAAGCATGCGACCATGAAGCTCATCCGTCGCGTGCTGGAGCTGCACGATCGTGACCGCTTCGAGGTCACGCTGTTTTGCCACTCGGACCCGGATCTCCTGCAAACGAACGAGGCCGACCGCAGCCTGTGGGGCGATGTCGTGACCATCAGAGAGATGACCAATGAAGAGGCGCTGGCCACCATCAAGGCCCGCAACATCGATATTCTGGTCGACCTTAAGGGTCACACGGCGGGCAACCGCACAGCCATTCTCAACATGGGCGCGGCACCCGTTCATGTTGCGTGGATCGGCTTTCCGGGCTCCACCGTCAATGTCGACCTCGATTACGTCATCGGCGACCACTATGTTCTGCCCGATAGCTCCAAGCCGCATTACTACGAGAAATTCGTGCGGTTGCCCGATACCTATCAGCCAAACGACCCCGTCAACCGTCCGCTGGCAAAGCAGATGAGCCGTGCCGATGTGGGCCTGCCGGAAGACGCCTTCGTTTTCGCATCCTTCAACGCGAACCGCAAAATTACCCCGAAAACAATTCAGGCCTGGGGCAATATCCTGAAGCGCACGCCCAATAGCGTCATCTGGATTCTGCACAACAGCCAGGACAGCAAAAAGAACATTCTCGCCAAGTTCCTGGAGCTGAGCATTCCGGCAAAGCGTGTGTTCTTCATGAACAAGCTGGAGTTCGAGCTTCACCTTAACCGTATCACGGTTGCCGATCTCGGCCTCGACACCTTCCCGGTCAATGGCCACACGACAACGTCGGAGCAGCTCTGGTCAGGCCTGCCCGTGCTGACGATGAAAGGCACGAACTTCGCTTCCCGCGTCAGTGAAAGCCTGCTGCATGCCATAGGAGCGCCGGAACTGATCGCCGAGGATGAAGAGGCCTATGCAGACATGGCCGTTGCCTTCGCGCAGAATCCTGAGGCACTGAAGAACATCAGAGCCCGCATTGATGCGAACCGTTTTGTAAAACCACTTTTCGATGCGGAACGCTATTGCCGCCATCTGGAAACGGCCTATCAGATGATGGCCGACAGGGCGAAATCAGGCGAAGCACCTGATCATTTCGACGTCCCTGCCCTGCCTCCCCGGACTGCCCCGTTCGACGAAAGATGATAAAAAATCGGCCTGATGTCTGGGAGACTTCAGGCCGATTAAACAGAGTGTAAGAAAGCGTTAACACAATCCGTCGGTTCGGGGTGAGCCCGGCAAACGGATTCCCGTGTTGAATGGGACCTTCTAGTGGATGTAGCCCATCCGGATCGCCTTCGCGATTGCCTGGATGCGGTTCACGGAATCCAGCTTGATGGTGGCTGATCCGAGATAGGCGTTGACGGTGTGAACCGAAAGACCAAGCTTGACGGCGATCTCTTCGCTGATGCGGCCATCACCTGCAAGTTGCAGGCAGGCCACTTCGCGTTCGCTGAGCGATTCCGCCGGTGTCACACGCCGCTCATCGAGCGCCAGCAGATCCACCATGATCTCGGTGCATTTTATGTGCTGCTCGAGAACGATTTCGTTGTCCAGCAGCAGGTTCGTTCCGCAGAACACGACATAGCCGTTGCCAATCGTACCGAGCCGCGCTGGAAGCGCCAATCCGGCATAGGACAGTTCTTCGTTGAGAAGCCGAACCATGAGCGCAGGCACATCGGGAATATCGGCAAAGCCGCCGCCTCTGTCGCTTTTCCAGGTCACGGGCAGCAGGGATCGCTCCAGGTGATCCAGAAGACGATCTCCCATGGCATGAACGAGGCGTGCGCTTTGTTCGTTGGCGCTGATGCCCCAGTTTTCCATCTCGCAAAACAGCTTGCGCTTGTTGGGAAAGCCCGATGCGATGGCCCGCACCACGACGAAATTCTTCGCGCCTAAAACGCGCTGTATGGCCACCAGCCTGGGAAACAGATCAGAACGGCTGGCAGACGAGCCTGTGCGTGGCGGCGAGACCAGCTCTGTGGCGCCGTCGGAACCCTTGTAATACCCCATCTGATGCGCCCCTATACCAGATTGTTGCGGACCGCATAGGCAATGGCCTCGGAGCGGGTCTTGGTTGCGGTCTTGCGCATGACACTGGTGATGTAGTTGTTGATTGTATTGCGGGAAATTCCCAGGATCGTCGCCATTTCATCGCTGGTCTTGCCCTCGGCGATCCAGAAAAGGCACTCAAGCTCGCGCTCGGTCAGATCGATGTCGCGCTCGACACGCGATTCAGCCACGACGCCGGAGCTGGCGAAATAGCCTGCCAGCATGCCTGCCTCCCGCAGCCGATCATCCACGGGCACGCTATCCTCAGCAAACAGCAACAGAAGAGAGAACCTGACGCGACCAACACAGAAGGTGATTGCGCAATATTGCGGGTTCACACCATGGGGAATGACGGCATCTTCGGGAAGGAAAAGCATCCTTGGCTTCAAGAGCGCCAGGCATTTTTCCATTTCGCTGACGCGGTTCTGATTGTTGGTCAGCTCAAGGCTCAGCCTGCGCACCAGATCGAACGGCCAGTCGGACGTTATGATGAAGTTCAGCCCGGCTTCCTGCAACAGGTCTTCGCGGGCCAGCAGATAGTGAGCCGCGCCAGCAAAGGACGCAAGCATCTCGACCGCCGCTGTAACGTTGCTGTCAGCAGCCGCAAGCGCGAGGTTCCTCACCAACTGATCGCGCGGCAATGACTTCACCGACCTGTCAAACGGCACAGCAGAGAGCCTGCGAACATCAAAATCCACCTTCAATAGCCTACGCCCTCTTACTCTCCATTCGGAGATATTTTAACCGGGATGGAAATCATTTCCATTCAGGAACACAACCACAAACTGCGAATTGCGCACCTGGCGACCGAATCACTTTATTTTAGAAGACGCTACGGGAAAAACCATTGCCTGCCGGCGGCATCCCCCGTTTTTATCTCCTGAATCTCTTGCCGAAATCATATTCATGTTCTGCGCCTCGCACAGAGTTGATTTCACTATTCCAAGGTAAAGTATGGAGCTGGTTAACCATTTATAAACGACGTCCCAAAGGAGAACATGTGTGCCGATTTGATGCAAGTGATAAAACGGCAGAAGGCCGGTGTGATACCGGCCTTCCTGTTATGCTGCTTTTTCGATTGCCCACTTGCGCAAGATCTTGGCGGCGCGTTCCTCGCTGATTTCCACCATGCGCGAGAGGCGGCGCTCCGGTCCTTCGCGAACCCGGCGATTGAAGTCGCCATCGCCATTGTCGCCGGAGAGAAGGTCGTCGGCACTGTCGAAGCCGAAGTCCGAACCGAAGCCGTCCATGAGGCCACCGCCGCTGGATTCGCCAATGCCTGGAGAGAAGTCCGGCAGTTCCAGACCACCTGCTTCCTGGGCAAGCTCTGCGGTGGATGTGCTTCCACCGGAGATCGAGCGAACCATCGGGCGGACACCCAGCCAGACCACGAGGAAGGCGACGATGACGAAGGCAACCGAGTTGATGATGCCAGCCGAGTTGCGGCTGAGAACTTCCATGACGCCCGGTCCGGCAATTGCCTGGTCCAGAAGCTGTGTTTCGAGGAAGTCCATGGCGGTGATGGTGACAATGTCGCCACGATCGGTCGAGATACCGGCTGCAGAGGCAACGATCTTCTGCATTTCGGCCAGATAGGCATCGACCTTGGCCTGATCGGAGGGTTCGCCAATCATCTTGGCAAGGCGGCCCTTGTTGACCACGACGGCGATGGAAACCTTGTTGACGGTGTAGCCATTGCGAACCGTGGCTGTCGTCTTGGAGTTGATCTCGTAGTTGGTCTGCTCTTCTTTCTTGGCCGATTCGTCGGAAGACTTGGGACCGCCGCCGCCGCCCTGTGGCGCAGCTTGCGGCACGTTCTGCTCAACCGTTGCAGCCGAATCAGGCGTTGTTTCCTGAGATTTCTGGTCTTCCTTGGTCGTGCGCACAGAGCGTTCGACACGTGATTCCGGATCGAAGACCGTTTCCTGGATCTGCTGGCTATCGGTGTTCAGCTCGGCCGTCACCGTAGAGCGGAAGTTGTCCATGCCGAGGAATGGCGCAAGCGCCTTGTCGATTTTCGTTTCAAGTTCCTGCTGCACGTTCTGTGCCAGCGTAAGCGAGCGGTTCAGTGCGCCGTTGCCGACATCATCGCCGGAGGCCAGAAGCTGGCCGGTGGAGTCGAGCAGCGTCACATCATCGACTTCAAGGCCGGGAACAGCCGAGGCAACGAGGTGGCGAATGGAGGATGCGGCCTTGCGGCCTGCGGTGGCGCTGGCGCGGATCATGACAGAGGCGGTGGGCTTCTGCTCTCCGCGGCGGAAATTGCCGACATCCGGCATGACGATGTGGACGCGTGCAGCGGCAACGCCGTCAATCTGCTGAATGGAGCGCCCGATTTCGCCTTCAAGCGCGCGAACCCGGGTCACTTCCTGCATGAAGGATGTGAGGCCGAGTGAGCCGACGCTATCGAAAAGCTCGTAGCCTGCATTGGCGCTATCAGGCAGACCGCGTTCGGCCAGCAGCAGGCGAGCCTTGCTGGTCATGCCCACGGGAACCTGAAGGCTCGTGCCATCGCTACCAACCTGAAAATCAACGTTCGATTCGGCAAGAGCGATGCTGATCTTGTTCAGATCCATCGTTTCCAGGCCGACATAGAGCGTCTCATAGGCAGGCTTGTTTACGTAGAGCGCAGCCGCAAGGACGATTGCCATGGACAAAACGCCCACACCACCCAGCATCAAAAGCCGCGTCTGCCCGAGGGCCGCGAAATTTTTTAAAACCTGTGGAAATTGATTTAACAGATTCATTCTGTCCGCACCGTCATTCGAAGAACCGAGACCTTCTGGCCTCGATAGCAAACTAGACGGCGAAGCTTGCGCGAGCATTTCCCGGATGGCTGTTAAAGATTGCGCGCAAGCGTTTCTTCATCAGTCAATATAGGAGCCGATGATCGCGGAAACCTGGGTCGGCGTCAGCGCACCCATATGCGTGTTCAACAGGGTATCGATCTGCTGGCTGGACAGGCTGACCAACGTACCGGTGGAAAGACCTGACACCCCTGCCGAGCTGAAGGCGGCGATATCTTCGGTTGAGAATTTCGCAATATTGTCCTTCGACAGACTTCCGACCTGGGACGCCGTCAATGCGCCCACCTGTGCCGGTGTCAGGGCCTCGCTCTGCGCCGTGGTCAGCGCTGCAATGACGCTCGTCGTCAGGCCAGCCACCCCGCTTGTGCCAAGAGCCGCGATGTCTTCGGTCGTGAACAGGGCGATATCGTCGGTTCCCAGCGCTGCGGTCTGGATGGCGTTCAGCGCGCCCAGCTGCATCGTGGAAAGAGCATCCACCTGCGCCGTGGTCAATGTCGCGATCTGGTTGTAACCCAGCCCGCCAACCTGCGCAGGTGTCAGCACCCTGATGTCGTCTGTTGTCAGGCCCGCAATGATCGCGGTCTTCAGACCCCGGATGGCAGATGGCCCAATGGCTGCAATATCTGCCGTCGAGAAGGTCGCCATGCCGGCGGTTGTCAGTCCGGAAATACCATCGGCGCTCAGCGCCGCGATCTGCGCGGTCGACAGTCCTTCGAGCTGATAGGAACTGAGGGCTGCAACCTGCTGGGCCGTCAGGCCAGCAATGCCACGCGTTCCCATGGCCGAGATTTCTGCGGCGGAAAGTCCTGATATGAAGCCTGTTGCCAGCCCAGCGATGGCCGAGGAGCTGATGGCAGAAATCTGCGCAGCACTCATCGTTTCAAGTTCTTCCGCCGTCAGTCCGGCAATCGCCGTGGAGGTCAAGGCACCGACCTGCGCGGTGGTTAGAATATGAACCTGTTCCAGCGTCATCGCCGCCACCTGCGCGCTGGATAGACCAGCAACACCGGCGGTGCTGAGAGCCGCGATCTGGCCCGTGGAGAGGGCGATGATATCAGCCGTTTCGAGAGCTGCGACCTGCTGTGACGTGAAAGCAGCCACCTGCCCCGTAGACAGGACGCTGATCTGATCCACGTTCAGCGCCGCAATCTGCGAGACGGAGAGGCCGGGGATAGCAGCTGGGCTGAGCGCTTTGATCGTCTCGGTTGGCAGCGCTACCAGTATTGCCGTCGAAATGCCCGCGATCGCACCCGCGCTGATGGCGGCAAGGTCGGTCGGAGAGAAGGTGTTCAGATCATCCAGACCCAATGCGGCAAGTTGGCGGGAGGTGAGCGCTGCCACCTGACTGCTGGTGAATGCTTCCACCTGATCCGGGCTGAGTGCCGAAATCTGGCCGCTGGTCAGCCCTGAGACGCCAGCGGGGCTCAAAATGGCGATGCGGGCGGGCGACATGGCGGCAAGTGCTTCGGTGGACATTCCTTGAATGACATGGGCGGGCAGTGCCGCAAGATCATCTGTGGAAAGCACATCGATATCGTCACTACCGAAGGCCGAGAGTTGCGTGGAAGACAGCGCCGCCACCTGGGCAGGTTTCAGGGCTTCCACCTTGTCGGTTGGCAATACAACGATCTGGTCGGTGGAAAGCCCGGCAATTGCCGCCGTGCTCAGGGCCATGACCTGTGCGACAGACAGGGTCTGCACGCCTGCTGTTCCAAGCGCCGCGATCTGTCTGGAGCCGAGTGCGGCAACCTGTCCTGTGCTCAGGGCTTCAAGCTGCGCCATCGTCAGCGAAGCAATCTGCGCGGTGGAAAGACCGGAGATGCTGGCGGTTCCAAGAACCGCAATCCGCTCCTTGGGAAGACCGGCCAGCGTTTGGGTCGAGATTCCCTGAATGGCGCTCGATGTCAAAGATGCAAGGTCTGCGGTGGAGAGGGCGGCAAAGTCATCGGAACCCAGCGCGCCAATCTGTGCGGAGGTCAAGGCAGCCACCTGCGTCGAAGTCAGCGCCTCGATCTGGACGGTCGACATGGCAGCGATCTGGGCGCTTGAAAGCCCGGTAACACCGGCGGTGCTTAAGGCGGCAATCTGGCTCGTCGTCAGCAATCCGACCGAGGCTGAACTCAGCGCGGCAATCTGCCTTGAGCCGAGCGATGCGACCTGCGCCGTGGTCAGCCCGGGCAGCTGGTCAGACGTCAGCGATGCGATCTGCGCGGTTGAGAGGCCAGATACGCTAGCGGTGCCGAGAACGGAAAGGCGGTCAGCTGAAAGTCCAGCCAGTGTCTCGGAGGAAAGACCAAGAATAGCACTCGAGCTCAACACCGCGAGCTCCGCAGTGGTGAATACGCCCAGATCGGCCGCATCCAGACCCGCCACCTGCGTCGCGGTCAATACCGCCACCTGATCGGACTTGAGAGCTTCGATCTGGACGGCGGACAGCGCGGAGACCTGCGCGGCAGACAGGCCGGGTATTCCGATGGTGCTGAGAGCGGAAATCTGAGAGGTGGTGAGCGCCGAAGCGCCCACCGTACCCAATGCAGCGACCTGCTTGGAGCCCAGGGCTGCAATCTGTGATGTCGTCAATGCGGCAATCTGATTCGAGTTCAGAGCGGCAATCTGGGCCGTCGAAAGACCTGGAATAGCGGTCGGTGCCAGAGCCGCGATAATGCTTGGTTCAAGTGCCGCCAGCGTGGTGATGGATAGTCCCGAAACTGCGCTGCTGGACAAGGCCTGAATTTCCCTTGAGGAAAACACGGCAAAATCCTCACTACCCAGCGCAGCCACCTGCGCAGAGCTGAGCGCAGCCACCTGCGCCGACGTCAAGGCCTCGGTCTGCACCGTGGTCAAGGCAGCAAGCTGGGCGCTAGACAATCCTGCCACGCCATTCGTGCTCAGTGCCGCTATCTGATACGTGCTGAGGAAACCGGTACTGGCGCCAAGGGCCGCAACCTGGCCAGACGTCAATGCGGCAACCTGTCCGGTCAGGAGTGCCGTGAGCTGGGTCGATGTCAGGCTTGCCACCTGCGCAGTCGACAGACCTGCAATCGCGGCACTGCTGAATGATGTTACCGTCTCATTCGGAAGAACGGAAAGGTCTGCTGTCGACAACCCGACAATGGCTGCGGGGCTGATTGCGCCAAGACCGTTTGCCGTCATGGATTGAAGGTCAGAGATGCTGAAAGCACCCAGCTGTTTGGCTGTGAGGGCTGCGACCTGCTTGGTCGAAAGGGCGGCTATATGGCCGGTGCTCAGTGCATCGACCTGCGCGGTCGTCAGGCTTGCAACAGCTGTCGTGCTCAAGGATGCGATCTGGTCAGTCGTGAGACTGGCGATTGTGCTCGTCGGCAAGCTGTCGATAACGGCGGCATTGATCGCACCGATCTCGGCATTCGTGAATGTGGCGATACCCGCCGTTCCGAGCGCGCGAAGCTGAACAGAGTTCAATGCACCGACCTGCACCGCGGTCAGGGCCTCGACCTGATCGGAATCCAGGACTGTTATCTGCGCGGTTGTCAGCCCGGTAATCCCTCCTGCGCTGAACGCGGCCATCTGTGCGGTCGTCAGCGCGGCGATGTCCTGTGTCCGCAGCACTGCCACCTGCTCGCCGGTCAACGCGGCAACCTGTCCTGTCTTTAACGCAGGAATCTGCGTGGACGTCAGTGCTGCCACCTGCCTGGTGGTCAGGCCTGAAACGCCGGCTGCACTCAGTTCTGCAATGGTGTCGGGCCTGAGCGATGACAGAACGGCCGTGGATATGCCTGAGATAGCAGTCGAACGGATGACGGAAAGCTCATTTGCAGAGAATTTTTCGATGTCGTCGGCACCGAAACCTTCCATCTGCTCATTGGTCATTGCCGCGATCTGATTGCTGTTCAGCGCTTCGACCTGATTGGGGGAAAGGGCCCCGATATGCTTGCTCGAAAGCCCTCCGACGCCGGCTGTGCTCAACGCGGAAATCTGGTCGTTGGTCATCGCAGCAATCTGCGCCGTACTCATCGCAGAAACCTGCGTCGAGCTTAAACCGGAGATCTGCTTGGTGGAAAGCACGGATATCTGCGAAGGCGTCAGTGCTTTAAGCTGCGGGTCGGTCAGACTGGTCACCGAAGTGGGGCGCATCGCTGCGAGCTGGTCGGACGTCAGCGCCGCCATCATCGTCGGGCTGAGCATTGCGACCTGGGTCGATGTCAACGCGCCAATCTGTTCATTCGTCATCGCTTGTAGTTGCGCTGTAGCCAGAGCGCCGATCTGATCCGATGTCAGGTTGGCAATGGCCGCCGTTGACAGGGCTTTCGTCCTGTCTGGCGTCAACGCCGCGATGTTGGCGGTACTCAAGCCTGTGACGCCTTTTGCACTCAGTGCCGCCAGTTCCTCCGTCGAGAACGTGGCGAGGTCCTCGGTCGACAGCACAGCGACCTGCGTCGACTTCAGGCCAGCGATCTGGAGCGCCTTCAACGCATCGACCTGTAGGGTCGAAAGTGCCTCGATCTGGGCGGACGTCAACGCGCCGATAGCACCGACGCTCAGCGCAGCGATCTTGTCGGTGGTAAGCCCGTTGATGACTTCGTTTGACAATCCTGCAACGCCACCGGCGGTCAGCGCTTGAATTCCGGCAACAGATATCGCCGCAATGTCTTCCGGCTTCAGTCCGCCAAGCTGTGAGGAGGTCAAGGCAGAAATTTGCGATGGGGTCAGGGACGCGATTTGCGCGCTGGTGAGATCGGTAATCTGACCGGCTGAAAAGCCAGCAAGCGCCTTGGTGGCAATTGCCGGTATCTGAACCGTTGAAAGTGCCGCAACGGCTCTTGGAGACAAAGCCGCAATTTGGGTGGATGTGAGGAGCTTCACCTGCGCCGTCGTTAATGCGCCGACCTGCTGAGACGTCATGGCCGAGACCTGGTCGCTGGTCAGCGTCGCCATTGCACTCGGGCGTAGGGCCGCGATCATCAAAGGCGTGAGAGCTGCAATGGCGGTGGTCGAAAGACCTGGAATTGCGGCGGTGCTCAAGCCAGCCACCGCTTCTACCTTCAGTGCGGCAACATCTGCAGATCCCAGCGTGCCCAACTGGGCCGAATTCAACATCACGGCCTGAGCGGCGGTGAGGCTGGCAAGTTGCGAGGTGGTCAGCGCATCGAACTGACCTGTTGTCAGCCCGGGAATGGCTGCTGGGCTGAGCGCAGCAATTTTGTCTGACGTCAGCGACGCCAATGTTCCCGACGTAATGCCCGCAATGGCTTTCGCGCTTATGGCGGCCATATCTTCCGACGAAAATGTGGCAAGGTCCTCGGAATTCAACACCGACAACTGCGTGGCAGTCAGCGCTTTCACCTGTGCTGGGGTCAAGGCTGTCAATTGCAGTGTCGTCAGGGAGTTAATCTGTGCCGTTGACATCCCGGCAATGGCCGCCGTTGCCAGAGAGGCGATCTGGGCAGGCAACAGCGAAGAGACATCATCCGTTGACAGCGATTTGATGTGAGCAGCTTTGATCGAGCTCAGTTGCTTGGTCGTCAGAGCCTTCAGCTGATCTCCGGTCAGCGCATTGAACTGTTCGGAGGAAAACACGGCAACTGTTGCGGTGGTGAGTGCCTTGATCTGATCCGATGTCAGTGCGGCAACAGCTTCCGTGCTCAGGCCCGAGATAGCCCTGGTGGAAATGGCGGCAATGTCAGCGGCCGAAAACGTCTTTATACCATCGGCACTCAGAGCGCCGATCTGCAATGAGCTAAAGGCTTTGACCTGCAACGCGGTCAGCGCGCCAACCCGGTCTGTCGAGAGCGCCGCCAGCTGTTCGGTGGTCAGCCTGGCGACCGCACCTGTCGCCAATGCGGCGATCTGGGTGGATGTCAAGCTTGCAACGACAGCCGCGCTGAAGCCGGAGACTGCTTTGCCCGAGAGCGAGCCGAGTGCTGATGTCGAGAGCGCCACAACATCGTCCGACAGAATTGCGGCCGCCTGAACAGATGTCATTACTGAAAGTTGGCTGGCGGTCAGCGCCGCGAGCCGGGTCGTATCCAGCGCCCCGATCTGAGCCGGGGTCAGTCTTGAAAAGGCACTGGTGCTAAACGCTGCGACCTGTGCGGTGGAAAGCGATTGGATGATGGCGGAGCCCAAACCGCCAACAGCCGCTGCCGTGATCGCAGCAATATCGGCCGTCGAGAACCTGGCGATATCTTCCGCCTCCAGCTTCGCAATCTGGTCAGAACTCAACACCTTGATCTGCGCTGACGTCAGGGCTTCCGCCTGCGCGGAGGTCAGGGCCTCGATCTGGTCGCCGGTCAGTGCAGAAATCGTCCTCGTACTCAAGGCTGCAATCTGCGCGGGAGTAAGAGCCGCAAAGCCGGTAGACGAGAGGGCAGTGATCTGCGTCGATCTGAAAGCGCCGACCTGCTTCGTGGTCAGCGCTGCTATCTGGTCATCCGAAAGGGCGGCAACCTGCGCTGTCGACATGCTGGCGATGGCTGTCGTGCTTAATCCTGCAATACCAGCTGCAGAAAGATTGGCGATATAGCCTGCTCCCAGCGCGCCGATCTGAACGGCCTTCAGGGCCGCCACCTGGGCTGAGGTGAATGCGCCAATCTGCCCGGAGCTTAGGCTGCCGAGCTGGTCTGATGTCAAATTCGAAATTGCCGCCGTGTTGAGGGCAGCTAGCTGTTCGTCGGTCAATGCGGTGAGCGTCCCGGTGCTCAAGCCAGGAATAGCTGCAGCACTGAAAGCTGCGATCTGCGCATTGGATAGGAAGCGCACAGACGTCGTGTTAAGTCCCGCAATGCCCTTGCTGGACATGGCAGCAATGTCAGCGATCGAAAATGTGGCCAAATCCTCATAGTCGAGCGCTGCAATCTGGAGGGAACTCATGGCCGCGATCTGCGACGGTGTCAGGGCCTCGGCCTGATTGGTCGTCAGCCGTGCAACCTGCGCGGTCGTCAGGGCAGCAACCTGGGCGGCGCCGAAGCTGGCAACGGAAATCTTGTCCAGAACCGCAATATGGTCCAGCGACAGCCCCACCACAGCGTTCGCGGAAATCGCGCTCAGCTGTTTGGGCGACATCGCCCCCAGATCTTGCGTTTCCATGGCGGCAATCTGGTCTGAACTCAGAACGTTGATCTGCCTGGATGACAGCGCCTTGACCTGCTCGGTGGAGAGCGCCCCCATATCCTCGGATGACCAGGCCGCAATCTGGACTGTCGAAACTTTCGCAATCTGGCTTGGGGAAAGTGAGGGTATGATCGACGTCATGTGCAAGCCTTGATCGCGAGTTCAAATATCGAGGACGAAGTGCGCAGCGGGAAACCCCGCACGTCCCGCCATCCTGAAAGGACGCGAAACGGCATTCGACATCGACAACCCTAGCTTTCGTTGCTTGCGCGAGGCTTTCAGTCTTTTGAAAAGAAAATGACGCATTTTCATCGCCAGAAACGCAAAACGCCCCCACTCCCGCGTGAGGGAGAGAGGGCGTTTGATGAGCCGAACCGGCTGGATCAGAGCGGCGGATTGAGGAAGGATGGCATCTCGTCTTGCGTCTGGGACAGCGAGAGGAAAAGGCGGGCGGTGTCGAGCGCTTCGCGGATCGTGACATCCATATCCAGATACCGGTAGGTGCCGAGCCTTCCCACGAAGGTCACGGCCTTCTCTTCCTTTGCCAGCGATACATATTGCGCAAGCTGCTCTTTTTCCTCGACAAGCCGGATGGGATAATAAGGAACATCATCCGGCCCGCATTCGCGGGAAAACTCGCGGTAGCAGACGGAGCTGTCATGCTTTTCCCAAGGGGAAAAATGCTTGTGCTCGGTAATGCGGGTAAAAGGGACGGAAACCTCGCCGTAATTCATTACCGCGCAGCCCTGATAGTCTCCCGCATAGGTAAAGCGTTCGAAGTCGAGCGTGCGATAACCAAGCCTGCCATTGGCGTAGTCGAAATAGCCATCCAGCGAGCCGGAATAGAAGGTGTGATCATAACGGCTCGTATCAGCACGACCGAAATCGCTGCTCAGATGCATGCGAATGCCGGGCTGATCGAGAATGCGCTCCACCATCGGCGTGTAGCCCGTTTCAGGCATGCCCTGATACTTGTGGAAGAAATAATCGTCATCATAGTTGAACCGCACCGGCAGCCTCTTCAGGATGGAGGCGGGCAAGGCTGTGGGCGAGCAACCCCATTGCTTCTGGGTGTAGCCCTGAAAGAAAGCCTCGTAGAGGTCACGGCCAACGAAGCGCAGCGCCTGCTCTTCAAAGGTCTGCGGGTCCTCGATGGTCTTGTCGGCCTGATCTTCGATAAATGCCTTGGCCTCATCAGGGCGGAAGGTCTTGCCAAAGAACTGGTTGATCGTGTGCAGATTGACCGGCAGGGAAAAAACCTGCCCCTTGCTCGTCGTTTTCACCCGGTTCTTGTAGGGCATGAAGGTCTGGAACGTGTTGACGTATTCCCACACCTCTGCATCGTCGGTGTGAAAGATATGCGGGCCGTAAACATGCACCATCACACCGGTTTCGGCGTCGCGTTCCGTGTGGCAGTTGCCAGCAATGTGGTCGCGCCTGTCGAAAATGTCGACCTCATGGCCTGCCTTCGCAAGCTCGCGGCCGATAACCGCGCCGGAAAGACCGGCGCCAACAATTGCAATCTTCTTGGACTGTGCCACTGGGTCTGCCTTTTGTGATGTGACGGAGCGCCGCGCCTGTTGCTTACGCGCCATGGTGCCACGCATGATACCAATACGAACGGGAACCGGTCGGGAATCGCTCCCGACCGTTCAGGTCTCAAGCCGTAGCCGAGGCTTCAGCCGTCCACAACCGCTTGTCGGTCGGTATGGCGGAATAGTGGTGCCATTCGCGCAGTCTTTCCAGGTAGAGCGCGCGGTATGCCTGTTCATCGACATATTCCAGGTTTTCCGTCACCAGATCAGTGCCGATTTCGTAATAGACACCCATATTGGTAAAATCGGGAACCGGCGTTTCTCCGCGCTCGGCCTCTGCCTGCATCTGCCAGAACAATTCCTCCAGGCGCCGCGCAAGAGCTGGAATATCGCGCAGTGCGCTCGTCTCGCGGTTAGCCTGAAGCTTGTCCCGGACAAATTTCAGCAATGCAGGTGTGTTGGCATAGGCGATGGCCTTGGCCACATAATCGTTAGGGCCATTGCAGATCAGTTCAGGCACACCGGTTGCAGCAACAACGCTTGCGCAGAAGCGCGCGGCAAAGCTCTTTCCAGGGAATGTCAGGACGGGAAGACCGACCGTCAGCGAGTCCGCTGCCGTTGAATGCGCGCCGTAGGGGAACGTATCGAGGAAGAGGTCAGCCACGGCAATGCGGGCGAGATGCTCGGCATTTCCAGCCTTCGGCGCGAAGATGATGCGCTCGGATTCGATACCGGCTTCCACGAACTTTTCGCGCAGCCGTTGGTCAGCCTTGTCGTTGCCGCTCAACAGCCAAAGGATGCTGCCGGGTGTTGCAGCCAGAATGACCTTCCAGCGCTCGAACGTGTCGGGTGTGATCTTCTGCATACCGTTGAAGCAGGCAAACACGAAGGCATCTTCCGGCAGACCGGCTGCTTGCCGGGTTGGCTTTTCGGCAATTGTCCGCTTGCGGTCGATCGGCTGGTTGCAGGCAACGCGCAGGACCTTTTCCGAATAGTAGATCTCGCTGGACGGCGGCACGATCTCGTTGTCGGCAATCATATATTGATGGAAAGGGCTGCCGATTGAGCCGGGATAGCCACAGAAGTTGACGATGACAGGCGCCGGACGATAGGCGAAGATCTTCATCCGGGCGTGTTTCGTGTAGCCGTTCACGTCGATCAGAATATCGATTTCATCGCTGGCAATCTGGCGTGCCGCCTGCTCGTCGGACAGCGCACCGATATCATGCCAGGCATCGACAGCTGCCTTCATGCGCATCTGGGTCGGGTCATTCGAAACCGGATCACCGCAGTAATAGGCGTGGATTTCCACATTGCTCTTGTCGTGCAGTTCAAGCACTTCACGAAGCGCGAAGCCGACCGCGTGGTCACGAAGATCGGAGGACACGTAACCGACGCGCAGGCGCTCGCCCGTGCCGGACTTGTGCTTGACGCTCGGGCGCGGAAAATTCTTCACGTCCAGACGTCCCACGAGCGACTTGTTGTAGGTATAGGCGCGCGCCAGTTGGAACATCGGGTCGTCGGAGAAGCAGCCCAGCGTCAGGGGCGACAGGGCATCGATCATCTGGCGACGGGTCACGTGGCTGGATGGGGTGATAATGGGCCATTTGCATTGCCGCTGGCGGATGGCGCTCAGGTGCTGGCCGGTCTCTGTCTTTTCAGGCCGCAGTTCCATGGCCTGCCACAACACGGCCTCGGCCTCTTCCAGCAAACCGGCATTTTCCATGACCCGTCCGATGTTTTGCAGCGCCATCAGCCGGTAGGTTACGCGGTCAGGGGTAATTTCAGCTGTTGCGTCAACAAAGCTCTGCCATTGGCGGATCGCCAGGGGAACCGTGCCGGAGTCTTCGAAGGCGCGACCCAGGTTGATATGCGCAGGGCCAAAAAGCGGATCGATCCGCAATGCAGCGTCCATCGCATTGATCGCTCCAGCCGTATCGTTCATGCTGCGCAGCAGAACGGAGTAGTTGAAATAGACCATCTGCAGATTGGGCTGCGTCGCGTTAAAGGCTAGCCATGTCTTGTACAGCTCGACCGCCTCGGCTTTGTAGCCTTCGGCGATGAATTTTTCAGCAAAGGCGATCACATCCGGCAAGGCAAGACGTTGAGTTCTCGCCAACTCGTTCAATTGTGTCAGAAGCGAGTTGGAAGCTAAGGCGTCTACGGCACTGTTCATATATCAAAACCCCGGCGTTGGCATGACGCAGGACGACATGCCACTCTTTGTTATAATCGGGGGTCAGATTAATACTTATAAGCTTGCGCGACGCTTTACATGGAAAAGCGGTGCAGATGTGCGGATCGTGGAAGGTAATATTAGATAAATATAGAAATGATCCGCCAATTGTCAGGCGGACACACAGTTTTTGACCGGCACGCTGTGCCGGTAGGGTACTGCATCAGACCCTTTCCCGGTTGAATGAACGGGTTCTAGAACAGGTCGCAGTCGCCGGATGCCTTGTCGAGCGGCTGGGAATGCCCATGGCGCATGCCCGCACCCAGCGCCTTCTGCATTTCGGCAAGCTTCACCAGGCTGAGCGCGGTAGAAACATCAACCGCCCATTCGAGCGGAATGGAACCTGTGATTGTATCGATAAATTCGGCAAGGCCACGTGTCTTTTGAACCGCAAGGTCAATACCCTGCATAAGCCGCATGCCTTCAATCGTCATCGCGCCATCTGTCGCTTCGAGCAATTCGGGCTCGATGCGCTCGATCAGATAGGCAACATCGTGAAGCTCGGAAACCACCCGCATCAGAACTTCGGGAAGTGCCTCTTCGAACATGGGAAGCTGGGCATAGTCGGCGATCTGCATTAATAGCTCCGTGATCAGGGCGTCGGACCGCAAATATGTTGCCGGTCCAATGCTGAAACAAAATGAAGAAACGACGCGGCGATCTGCCTGTGCTTTGTCGCCTCAGAAAAATTCGATATCGTCTGCCACTGGCTTTGGAGCCACCACTGGTTTTCTTTCCAGAGCAACCGTCGACTGCGCTTCGGCACCGCTGAGCGGTATTTGACGCGCACGACCCGAGACCGGCCAAAACTCGATCTTTCGGCCTGAATCTCCTCCGGTCGACTGACCGAGAAGACGAATGCCTTCATCCCTTAAAAACTGAACCGCAAAGGCAGCGTTTTGCTCGCCGACATTTGAGAACGTGGCAATGGTTTTTGCACCGCCAAAAATCTTTGCCTCAAGGCGATCACGGCGCGCTCCTTTTTTGAGCAAGCCGTTGATCAGCAACTCCATGAGATGCACCCCGTAACGGGTTGCATCTCCACCCCCAGCGCCCCCTGTCCCCGGCAACAGGAAATGGTTCATGCCGCCGACGCCCGCAACAGGGTCTCTTAGACATGCAGCCACGCACGAGCCGAGAATGGTCGTCAGGACCACATCGGGATCGCTAGCGATTTTGTATTCGCCCTGGATAATGTGTACGCGCTTGGCTGCAGTTTCAATCATTTTAAGGATCCAAATACGGCTTCGATAGCCGCTTTCATCTTGTCGATGGAAAATGGCTTGGCGAGAACGTTGTTGGCACCCAGCTGGGCGGCCTTCTGCACCAATGCTCGGTCACCCTGCGCCGTCAGAATGATGAAGGCTGCTTTCTTGGTGGTTGGGTTCGTGCGAACCGCCTGCAAGAAACCAAGTCCATCCATCTTCGGCATGTTGAAGTCGGAGATGACGAGATGATGGGGCTGTTGCTCCATGATCTTCATTCCCTGCTCGCCATCGCCAGCGGAGGTGATCTGCTTGAAGCCGAGCTGCGTCAGTGCATCACTGAGCAACAGGCGGCTGGTTACCTGATCATCCACGATCAGAACTTTGATTTTTTCTGCAAGAGACATTAGTCGGAACCTTCTTTTCGGGCAGCAGTAAGTTTCAGAATTTCTTCGCCGATTGCGTTCAGCGGAAATTGTTGTTCGACAGCGCCGAGTTCGTAAGCGACCCTCGGCATGCCATAGACCACGCAGGTTTTTTCGTTCTGGCCAATGGTGCGAGCACCGGCATGGCGCATTTTCAAAAGTCCTGCGGCTCCGTCGCGTCCCATCCCTGTCAGGATGACACCAACGGCATTTCGTCCTGCCAGTTCTGCAACGGAATCGAAGAGAACATCCACGGACGGTCGGTGGCCATTAACAGGTTCCTTGTCCAAAAGCCTGCAAGTTGGCGCGGAATGATTAACGACCTGCAAATGTCGTTCACCGCCCGGCGCAAGATATATTTTACCGGTCTGGAGGCGTGCTCCATCCGTTGCTTCTTCCACCGCCGGCGCGCACAGCCGGTTCAGACGCTCTGCGAAACTCTTCGTAAAGGTCGATGGCATGTGTTGTGTAATCACCGTGGGCGGGCAGTTGGCCGGGAATTTCTGCAAGACAGTAATCAGGGCCTCCACACCACCGGTCGATGAACCGATAGCGACGATCTTGCGGCCACCGCGATAGTCGCTGACAGCCATGGGTGTTGCAATCACCGGCTTTTCGACGGTCAGATTGCGATAGCTCTGGTGCTGCGAGCGTGCAGCTGCCTTGACCTTTTCGGCCAGATCGCTGAACGGCCTGCTTTCGCCAGGCGCTGGCTTGCTCACACAATCGAAAGCACCGATCTCAAGCGCCGCCAGCGATGCGCCCGCACCGCGCTGGGTCAGCGTCGAGACCATGATGACGGGCATGGGCCGAAGCCGCATGATCTTTTCCAGGAATTCGAGACCGTCCATTTCCGGCATCTCGATATCCAGCGTCAGGACGTCAGGATTGAGTTCCTTGATCGCGGCACGCGCTTCCATGGCGTTGCTGGCCTGGCCGACGACGTGGACGTCGGGGTCAGCTTTCAGCACAGCCGAAATCAGGCCGCGCATTGTCGCGGAGTCGTCGACCACAAGAACTCTGGCGGGTACGCTCATGCTTTCCTCCCGCCGGATTTGCCGATGTAGCGGTAGGTCGTGATGCCGGTATTGTCGAACAGCGCCTTCGGATCGCCCGAGACACGCTCGGAGTGGCCGATATACAGATGTCCACCTTCCGGCAGAAGACCGGCAAAGCGCGCCCAGATTTTCACCTGTGTCGGCTCGTCGAAATAGATCACCACGTTGCGGCAGAAGATCACGTCGAAACCGCCCTTGAAGGGCCATTGCGTCATGAGGTTCAGCTCGTTGAAGGTGATCAACTTCTTGACCTTGTCGCTGATCTGGTGCTTGCGACGGCCACCGACGTCGACGTCCTGGAACCATTGCTTGCGCATGGCAGGCGTCACGGTTTCCAGTGCGTTGTCATCATAGATGCCAGCTCTGGCCTGCGCCAGGATCTTCGGGTCAATATCCGTTGCGAGAATACGGAAATCATAGTCTGCGGCGTTGGGAAACAGGCCCAGAACCGTCAGTGCAATCGAGTACGGCTCCTGCCCATCGGAGCAGGCGGCAGACCAGATGCGCACACGGCCGCCCGCTTTTGCCCTGTTGATGAGCCCCGGCAAAACCTCATCCCGAAGATTTTCGAAATGGTGGTTTTCACGGAAGAACCGCGTGAAGTTCGTCGTCAGATGCGACAGCATCTCGCGACGGGCATGGGCGCCCTGTTCGGACGATACGAGCGCGCAGTATTCCGGGAACCCGGAAATACCCAGGTTTCGGATGTGCTTGGACAATCGCGAGTAAACGAGCGACGCCTTGGTGTCGTTCAGATAAATGCCGGCATCGGCATAGATCATCGCGGCTATTTCGGAGAGGTCGCGGCGCGTCAGCGGATATTCTCCGCTGGCGAGCACTTCATCCGGGGATAGGCGTGTATCGTTAAACTTGAGCGCTGTCATTCATCACTACTTTCAACCGGCTACCGCAAGAGACATCTCTTGCTTGAGCGACTGGCCACGAGACGCACCGACGACCGCATCCACATCCAGAATGAGAGCGACGCGGCCATCACCGAGGATGGTTGCGGCAGCAATGCCAGGAACATGGGTGTAGTTGGCTTCGAGCGACTTGATAACGACCTGGCGCTGACCCTGGATGGCGTCGACCATCAAGGCACGCTGGCCGCCACCTTCCGATTCCACCAGAAGGGCTACGCCGTCGACCGGGTTTGCCTGGGTGTTGCGGAAGTTGAGAATGCGACCTACGTCCACCAGCGGGCAGAACGAGTTGCGGATCGAAATCAGGCGCTGGTTGGAGCCGAAGGAGTGAATGTTCACGGCTTCCGGCTGCAGGGTTTCGACAATCGCCGTCAAAGGCACGACGAGCGTCTGACCGGCCACCGTCACCACCATGCCGTCGAGAACGGCCAGCGTCAGCGGCAAGCTCATGGTGAATGTAGAGCCAAGGCCTGGACGCGACGTGATGCTGATGCGACCGCCGAGTGCCTGGATCGAACGCTTGACCACGTCCATGCCCACGCCACGACCCGAAATGTCGGAAATCTTGTCAGCGGTGGAGAAGCCCGGCGCGAAGATCAGGTTGTCGATTTCCTCATCCGTCAGGTTGCTATCGGCAGCGATCAGATCGTTGTCGATGGCCTTCTGCCGAACGCGCTCGCGGTTGATACCCGCGCCATCATCGGACAATTCGATGAGAATGCGGCCCGAACGGTGCTTCGCCGTCAGCTTGACGGTGCCTTCCGGGTTCTTGCCAGCAGCTTCGCGCTTTTCAGGTGTCTCGATGCCGTGGTCGACGGCATTACGGATCATGTGCGTCAAAGGCTCGGCCAGCTTGTCGATGACCGTCTTGTCCACTTCGGTGTTTTCACCCTCAGTGATCAGGCGGATCTGCTTGCCGATCATATCAGCGACTTCACGCACGATACGCGACATGCGCTGGAAGACCGGCTTCACCGGCTGCGCGCGGATAGCCATAACGCTGTCCTGGATTTCGCGTGTCAGCTGCTGAAGTTCGTCCAGGCCCATATTGACGGCGGATGTGCCGGTCGTGTCGTTTTCGATGACGCTCTGCGACAACATCGCCTGGTTGATGACGAGCTCGCCCACCAGGTTGATGAGGCGGTCGACGCGGTCCAGATCGACGCGGATCGTCTGGCCGGCGCTTGCGTTGGCGGCATTGGCTGCAGCGGCTGCGGCAGCTGGTGCTTCCTTCTTTTCAGCAGCAGCGGAAACGGTGCGGGTCACTTCGGTTGCGGCAACGGCTGTTGAGACCGTTTTTGCAGCCACTGTTTCCTCGGCGTCAGCCGACTGCACAGCAGGCTCGTCCACCGTATCGTCGAGAACCGACAGATCGAAGGGAACCGGGATCATCGGAAGTTCTTCTTCGGGCGGTGTTTCCGAGACGATTTCCGTGATTTCGAGATCGCAATCCCACTCGGCGAATTCAAACACGGTGCGAATGCCAGCGGCACCCTTGTCCGTCTTGATCGTGATCTTCCACTGGAAGTAGGCGGTCTCAGGCTCGATGTTTTCGAGCGCAGGCAGCGCGCCCATGTCGCAGTTGATGCTCATCTCGCCGATGCGGGAGAGGTCGCGCAGCAACAGGGCGGCTTCGTTGCCCTTGGTGTAAAGCGATGTCTGCGGCTTGAACACGACGTTGAACGATGGTGTTTCCATCATCGGTGTCACATCGTCCTCGAACTCGCCGAAGGAGAAGGCCACGGGCTGGAAACCGCTGTCATCGGTTGGCGCAGGCGCTGCGGCGGCTGCCGGTGCCGGTGCTGCTGCCTTGGGTGCTGCCGCTTTTGGCGCTGCCGGTTCCGAGGAGGACCCGCCGGATGGCATTTCGCCATTGGCCAGTGCTTCCAGTTCCTTGACGAGACCGCGCGTTCGGCTGTCTTCCACGCCGCTGCCATCACGGGCGGCGTTGGTCAGATCGGCCAGAACGTCAGCCGATTTCAGCATGACTTTCAGGACGTCCTGGTTCGGTTCGAGCTTGTTCGAGCGAACGCAGTCCAGTGTCGTTTCGAAAACGTGGGCAAATGCCACGAGATCTTCCAGACCGAACGCGCCCGCACCACCCTTGATGGAATGAACGGCACGAAACACAGCATTCACGGTTTCCGGGTCGCGGTCGCCGTCATTTAATTTCAGAAGACCTGATTCCAGCTCTGCGAGTTGCTCCTCGCACTCCTGGAAGAAGATTTCTTTGATTTCGTTCATATCCATCGTATGTGGTCCCGTATCAAGCAGTTACGCGTTCAATGGCATCGATCAGCTTTGCAGGGTCGAACGGCTTGACGATCCAGCCGGTAGCGCCTGCCTGGCGGGCGCGGTTCTTCTTCTCGGCATCACTTTCAGTGGTGAGCACGAGGATGGGAATTGCGCGGTATTTTTCGTTGCGACGAACGCCTTCGATAAAGCCGAAGCCATCGAGACGGGGCATGTTGATATCGGTGACGATAACGTCAGGATGACAACCTTCAAGAACTTCAAGTCCTTCGATACCGTCTTCTGCCTGGATCGTTTCAAAACCGGCATTGTTCAGTGTCAACAGGAGCATATTCCGGATCGTTCTGGAATCGTCGACCGTCAGAACTTTCTTCTTCATTTCTGCTTCTCCTTCGGGAGGATGTGATCGATGTCCACGCCGATCAGTTTAAGGGTTTTCTCAAATGCGTCCGATGCTTTTGAAAATGTGAATGCCTTGCCGTCAGTCTCCCAGGCCTTGACACCGGCCATTAAGACCTGGGCGCATTGTACGCCCACGCGCTCGACCTCGGAGGCATCCACCGCAAGCGGGGCACCCCTCATCTCCATCAGTTTTCCGTGCAAGACGGATGCCTGATTGAGGTCCAGCACCGGTGACAATTTCAATGTCGACTGCGCTGCTTTCCTGCCTGCCATCAAATCACTCCTTGGCGTCTGAATTGTTGATGCTCGTAGCCATAGTCCACGAGCTCTTCGCGCATGGTCGCCACGGTCTGCTGATAGCGTCTCGAAACCGGCTCTGCTGCCGCATCGGCCTGTCGGGCAATGCGGAATTCCCGCACGGTCCGGCCCAGTTCGAGAATAACGGTGTGCAGGTCGTCGGCGTCCTGCGCTGCCCCTGTCAGGCGGTTGGCGGAACGGTCCGTTTCTGCGCCGATGGAACCGAGTTCCACCGCAACGCCCTGCAAGCTGCTGACATTTTCGCCGGTGCGGCGTGCCACATCGCCGATCATATCGCTGACACCGGAAACCTGGCGAACGACGCCGCCAATGGCTTCCTGGGTGCGGTTGACCATGCGAACACCCTCGACCACCTGGGTCTTGGTGCCGTTGACGAGGTTCTTGATTTCCCGCGCCGCATCGGCAGAACGCTGTGCAAGCGCACGCACTTCCTGAGCTACCACAGCAAATCCGCGTCCGCTGTCGCCAGCGCGGGCTGCTTCGATACCTGCGTTGAGGGCCAGAAGGTTGGTCTGGAAGGCGATCTCATCGATCGAGCCGATGATTTTACCGATCTGTTCTGCAGAATGCTCGATACCGGCCATGGCGCTGATGGCCTCGCCAACGGCGGTGCCGCTTTCGGTTGCGGCGGTCCGAGCCTGCTTCATCGCAGCTTCTGCAGCCTGAATGCGCTCGCTGCTGGTGCGAACGTCGTCAATGACGGTCCCAAGCGTGTCGGATGCACCGTTATATCTCTGCGCCTGCTCGGAGGACTGCGAAGCCATTGTCCGGCCCTCGCCCGCCATGCGCTCGGTCGCGGTCTGCGCATCACGCACACCGGCCTGCGCGGCGGCCAGAGAAGCCTCGATCTTTTCCAGAGCGCCGTTGAAGGCGTCTGCCAGTTCGCGATAGGCGTCTGGAATATCGCCGGTAATGCGTGCTGTCAGATCACCAGCGGCGAATGCGTTCAAGGCATCACCCAGAAGGCGCTTGGCATCAGCCTGATCGGTTTCGCGCTGCTTGGCCAGTTCCTGGGTATGGCGAAGGCGCAATTCGTTGAAGCGCAGGGAAACCGCGATCTCCGTATCTACCATCACAAGGCGCACAACAGCCTTTACGGCCTCGGCCAATTCACGGTGGCGTTTACTGTTGCCAGGCAGGATGGAGCGCGGCGCGTGCTGCGAAATCAATCCGCCCAAAAGGTTTTCAAGAACAACGGCGTGTCCGGCCACATGCCAGCGCGGGTCAAGACCCATGCGGCTTTCGGTATCGGACAGAACCTTGACGCGCTCTGCATAGACAGCATCGAACCTTGCATCTGTCAGCACGCTCCAATGCGCCGTCTGAAGATCGTGCAGCCTGTCGAGCTGGTTTTCGCTTTCAAAGGATGGGGAACAGTCGGGCATGGACTGGAAGCGAACCATAAGGTCGCGCAGGCCTGCCTTGACATGGGGTTCGAGCATGACGCGGTAGCGGCGCAGCAGATCGCACTGGTCCTGGTCCAGACCGGCAAAACGCAGACGGCCGCCCAGGCTGCTGCCCGTGGCCTTTCTCGTTTGATCTGTTGGCAATTCCTGCCCCAAGCGACGTCCCCAAAAAGCTACGCCGGATCACACCGGCCAATGACCGATTGAGAATCCCAGTATCCGGGGGGATAATTATCCAGGACGGATAATTTACGAGTGTGCGCACCATGAATGGGTCGCACCGACGCGCTGAGCCTTCTGCAATCAACTGAATACCGGATCGACCCGGTACGGCAGGGCGGCGTCATGCCTGGAAGAAGATCTGTGTCGATCCTCGTTCCGCCGTAAAATACGTCCAATCTTTATGGTTAATTCGTTGATTGAACGTTAAGAAAACCCAATATGACTCAAAGTTGCTAAAATTAGCTGAATCATCTACCTGTCGTTACGTTAGCACAGCAGTAGTTTGTGCTGGAATCGTTAATATTGGAAAAGATTTCTTATTTTTCCCGTGGCGCGCTGGACAACGGCAACACCGTTCCCCTAAAACGAAAACACACGATATTCGCTTCCATGGTGATGTTTTAACGAAACGCTGACGACGACGGAGGAGATACGATTTGCCATCGATGGGGAACCGCCTTTGCGCCTCTCGTCCCTCAAATCGGCTGATCGATCTTTTTGTTGCGGGCATGCTCGTCTTCATGGGGCTTCAGGCTGCTGCCAACGGTGCGCCTGTTCTCAAACCGAACCGTCTCGAGCGTTCGCAACTTCCCCCGCAGGACATCGCATCGGCCACGGCTGCGGAAACCAAGGGTTGCACGGAGATTGTCGATCATTGCCTGACATTGGCAGATCACGGCTTTGTCCAACATCATCCGCCGGTGCAGAGAACGGTTGACGCGCAAGCCCCGATGCAGATCGGCTTTGATAACCCGTACGCGAAAATACCGGGCTTTCATCTTCTTGGAGCCGCTTCGCCTCGCGGGCCACCGGAAACGGTCTCCTAGCCGTCGCTGCCGATTTCCCCTTCGTGCGGGATTGGCGAAGCTGACGGGCATATGCACCGCCAACCGCAACGCCAGAGAAATTGCCAGCCTGTATGAGCCTTGAAATCCTCCTTCCCATTCTGATTGCCCTGCCCTTCATCGGCAGCATCATCACCACGATGATGCCGCGATACGGGGCTGTGCGCGCACCTGCAGCCGTTGCCGGCAGCATTGCGCTGTTTGGCCTCGTCTCCGCGATTTTTCTATATGCCAGCGTCAAGGGCGGAGCGGTCATCAAGTATGATGTGGAATGGCTCCCGCAACTTGGCCTCAACTTCACGTTGAGGCTGGATGCGTTTGCCTGGATGTTCATCATCCTCATTACCGGCATCGGCTTTCTGGTGGTGCTTTACGCCCGCTATTACATGTCGGCGGAAGACCCTATTCCGCGCTTCTTTGCGTTCTTTTTGTCCTTCATGGGCTCCATGCTGGGCATTGTACTGTCTGGCAATGTCATTCTTCTCTCCATCTTCTGGGAATTGACCAGCATCTTCTCGTTCCTGCTGATCGGTTATTGGCACCAGAACGCCACTGCGCGCGATGGTGCGCGCATGGCGCTGACCGTGACCGGCATTGGCGGCTTCTGCCTTCTCGCGGGCTTTCTGATCCTCGGCCATATGGCGGGCAGCTATGATCTGGATGATATTCTGGCAAAAGGTTCGGAAATCCGCGCCCATGCGCTCTATGTTCCAGCACTCGTTCTCATTCTCATCGGCGCCCTGACCAAGAGCGCCCAGTTCCCGTTCCACTTCTGGCTTCCCAATGCGATGGCCGCGCCCACGCCGGTCTCGGCCTATCTGCATTCCGCCACCATGGTGAAGGCAGGCGTTTTCCTTCTGGTGCGCCTATGGCCAGTTCTCGCCGGCACGCAGGAATGGTTCTGGCTGCTCGGTTTTGCCGGCATTACCACATTGCTGCTCGGCGCTTATTTCGCCATGTTCCAGCAGGATCTGAAAGGGCTGCTGGCCTATTCCACCATCAGCCATCTCGGCCTCATCACCACACTTTTGAGCCTTGGAAGCCCGCTCGCAGCCGTTGCTGCAATTTTCCACATGATGAACCACGCCACCTTCAAGGCGTCGCTGTTCATGGCGGCTGGCATCATCGACCACGAGACCGGCACCCGCGATATGCGGCGCTTGAGCGGGCTTTATCGCTTCATGCCCGCCACCGCCACGCTTGCCATGGCGGCGAGTGCGGCCATGGCCGGTGTTCCCCTGTTCAACGGCTTCCTGTCCAAGGAAATGTTCTTCGCGGAATCGGTTGAAACCCATGCAGATTCGTTGCTGGACAAGGCCCTTCCCTATGTCGCGACGCTGTCGGGTGCCTTTGCGGTGGCCTATTCGCTGCGCTTCATCCACACCGTGTTTTTCGGCCCGGCACCGCACGATATCCCAAATCCCAAGCCGCATGAGCCGCCGCGCTGGATGCGCTTCCCCATCGAATTGCTGGTCGTTGCCTGCCTCATCGTCGGTATCGTACCAAGCTTGTCCATCGGCCCGTTCCTGCATTCCGCCGTTCTCTCGGTGCTTGGTCCGCAAACACCTGCCTACAGCCTTTCGATCTGGCACGGCTTCAACCTGCCTCTTATGATGAGCCTTGTCGCGCTCATCGGCGGTGTGGCGATCTATGCAGCGCTCGGCGGCTATTTCGCCCGGTGTGAAGACGGCCCTCCGGTGTTTCGTCACCTGCGCGGACAGCGCATATTCGAGCGCATCATCGTCACAGTATCCTGGAAATGGGCCCGCTGGCTGGAAAGCACGCTCGGCACCCGCCGTTTGCAGCCGCAATTGCGCATGCTGATACTGGTCGCATTGATTGCGGGCTTCTCGCCCGTGGCCTCGTCGCAGTTTACGCTGACGCTCCCCAGCGTCACGACATTCGACCCTATCTTCGCCATTTTGTGGGGCATCGGCATGATTGCGGCCATGGGTGCCGCGTGGCAGGCCAAGTATCACCGGCTTGCCGCACTGGTCATGCTCGGCGTCTCGGGTCTCGTCACCTGCCTCACCTTCGTGTGGCTGTCGGCACCGGATCTGGCCATCACGCAGTTGCTGGTCGAGATCGTCACCATGGTTCTCATTCTCCTTGGCCTGCGCTGGCTTCCCAAGCGCGAAGTCAAGGTGGACAATAACAGCGAACTTCCCGCACAGCTTCGTCGCGGACGGGATTTCATGCTGGCCGTATTCTGCGGCATCGGCATGAGCGTCATTGCCTTTGCGGTGATGACCTTGCCCGTGCCCAACACCATCGCCAACTACTTCCTGGAAAATGCCTATACGCAAGGCGGCGGCACCAATGTCGTCAACGTCATCCTGGTGGATTTCCGCGGCTTCGACACGATGGGGGAAATTGCGGTTCTGGCCATTGTCGGCCTTACCGTGTTTGCGCTTCTTCGCCGTTTCCGCCCTGCCCATGAAAGCATTGGCCTGCCGGAACAGCAGCGCATTCAGAACGCGTTTGATGCGGACAATCCTGATCGTAGCAAGGGTGATACGGTCCGCGATTATCTTCTGGTGCCCTCCATCATCATGCAGTGGATGTTCCCGGTCATCGTCACCTTCTCGTTCTTCCTGTTCATTCGCGGCCATGATCTGCCCGGCGGCGGGTTCTCTGCAGGCATCACCATGGCTATTGCCTTCCTGCTGCAATATCTGGCGGGCGGCACGCGCTGGGCGGAAGACCGCATCCGTATTCTGCCGCTGCGCTGGATGGGCTTTGGCCTGTTGCTGGCGGCCTCAACCGGCATGGGATCGTGGTTCTTTGGGCACCCGTTCCTCACCTCCTACTTCCAGTATACGGACCTGCCCTATATCGGAAAAATGCCAACGGCGACGGCGCTTCTCTTCGACCTTGGCGTCTTTGCCCTCGTTGTCGGCGCCACCGTTCTCATACTCATAGCATTGGCGCACCAATCGCTGCGTAATTACAAGGTACGTATGCCCGACGCCGCAAAAGCGGAGGACGCGTAAATGGAACTCATTCTCGCCATCGGTATCGGTGTCATGACGGGGTCGGGCGTGTGGCTCATCCTGCGTCCTCGCACCTATCAGGTCATTGTCGGGCTCTCGCTTCTGTCCTACGCCGTCAATCTGTTCATTTTCGGCGTCGGCGGCATCAAGACCAATGCACCACCCCTGCTGCTGGACGGCGTCATCACCTCGACCCTGACGGACCCCGTTCCTCAGGCGCTGGTGCTGACGGCCATCGTCATCGGCTTTGCGACGACCGCCCTCTTCCTCGTCGTGCTGCTTGCCGCGCGCGGCCTGACCGGCACTGACCATGTCGACGGGAGGGAAACGAAATGAACGCCTTCCCCGTCCATATCGTCATCGCACCCATTCTGGTGCCGTTGATTATTGGTGCCCTGCTGCTGTTCATCGATGAGCGCAAGCGCACCACCAAGGCCATTCTCAGCGTCATCGGCACCCTCGTTTCGCTGGGCGTTGCCGTCGCACTGTTCCTTGAGGTCAACTCCACCATCAACACAGAAGTTGCCGCCATCATCTCGACCGGCGTTTACCTGCTCGGCAACTGGCCAGCCCCCTTCGGCATCGTGCTGGTGGCAGATCGCCTGTCAGGTCTCATGGTGTTGCTGGTAGCGCTTCTGGCCATACCCTCGCTCGTCTACTCGCTGGCGAAATGGCACCGCGCCGGATCGCATTTCCACTCCCTGTTCCATCTGATGCTGATGGGCGTGAATGGTGCGTTTCTGACCGGCGACCTCTTCAACCTCTTCGTCTTCTTCGAAGTCATGCTGGCCGCGTCCTATGGTCTGCTCTTGCACGGTTCAGGCCAATTGCGCGTCAAGGCCGGGCTGCATTACATCGCCATCAATCTTGTCGCCGCCCTGTTCTTCCTCATCGGCGTCAGCTTGATCTATGGGGTCACGGGCACGCTCAACATGGGCGATCTGGCGCAGCGCATTGCCGGGCTCAACCCAGATCAGCGCATGCTTCTGGAAACTGGCGCGGCTGTGCTTGGCATCGCCTTTCTGGTAAAGGCAGGCATGTGGCCGCTCAACTTCTGGCTACCTTCCGCCTATACCGCAGCATCGGCACCCGTGGCGGCGCTCTTTGCCATCATGAGCAAGGTCGGGATTTACGTCATTGCGCGCCTCTCCTTCCTTCTGTTCGGAGAAACCGCAGGCGCGTCGGCAGGCTTTGGCCATGATGCGCTTCTGGTCGGTGGCATCGCCACCATTGTCTTCGGCACCATCGGCGTGCTCGCCTCGCAGGCGCTGGGGCGGCTTGCCGGATTTTCCGTGCTTGTCTCGTCCGGTACGCTTCTGGCGGCCATGGGTACCGGCAACCCAACGGTTGCCGCCGGTGCGCTTTTCTACCTTGTCTCCTCGACACTCACCATCAGTGCCTTCTTCCTGTTGATTGAGCTTGTGGAGCGCGGGCAGGATGCCGGTGCCAACGTTCTGGCCGTGACCATGGAAGCCTATGGTGATGGCGAGGACGACGAGCCGGAAGACGAGGTTGGCGTCACCATGCCCGGCACAATGGCCGTGCTCGGCACCTGCTTTGCGGCCTGCGGCATTCTTCTTGCCGGTCTGCCGCCGCTCTCGGGCTTCATCGCCAAGTTCTCGATGCTGTCGGCCATCCTCAACCCATCGGGGCTTGGCGCGAATGATACTGTCTCGACCCTGTCCTGGTGGCTGGTCTTCCTCATCGTCTTCTCAGGCCTTGCCTCGCTGATCTCCATGACGCGCGCGGGCATCCGCACCTTCTGGGGTTCGCTGGAAGGAACCGTGCCACGTGTTCTCGTCATCGAAATCGCGCCGATCCTGCTGCTTTTGGGCATGACCCTTGCCATGACGGTCGCCGCCGGTCCGATCATGCGTTACATGCAGGAAACCGCACGCATCAGCGGGCTTCCGCAAAGCTACATTCAGGGCGTGATGACCGCACCCAGAGCCGCTCCAAGCACGGAGGTCGGACCATGATCTCGCGCTTTTTGCCCTATCCGTTGCTCACCCTGTCGCTGATCGTTTTCTGGATGACGATCAACGCCTTTTCACCCGGCCATCTGCTTTTGGGAACGGGGGTGGCGCTGGTGGCCTCGTGGGCCATGGCGTCGCTGCGCCCGCCCAAGCCGCGCATCCGCAATTGGCATCTGCTGGTCAAGCTCGTCGGCATCGTGCTCTATGACATCATCCGCTCCAACATCTCCGTCGCGGTCATCATCATCTTGAACCGCAGACGCCGCGCCAATGCAGGCTTCATCACCATACCGCTGGAACTGCGCGATCCCATGGGCCTTGCAGTGCTGGCCGTCGTGCTGACGGCGACGCCGGGAAGTGCATGGCTGGAGTATAATTCATCGCAGGGAACATTGCTCATCCACGTTCTGGATGAGGTCAGCGAGGCCCATTGGCAGAACCTCATCAAAAGCCGATATGAGAAATTACTGATGGAGATATTCGAATGAGTTCGGTTATCCTTTTCTGGTCGTTTTTTATCGCCCAGCTGTTTCTAGCCATCGCCATGGCGATTTCCGTGTATCGCATCGCCATTGGCCCGCGCGCGCAGGACCGGGTTCTGGGTGTGGATACGCTTTACGTCAACGCCATGCTGCTGGTCCTCGTCTTCGGGCTTCGCACCGGCAACGATGTCTATTTCGCAGCCTCTTTGCTGATCGCGATCCTCGGCTTCGTCTCCACGGTGGCGCTTTCCAAATTCATGATGCGCGGAGAGGTGATCGAATGAGCAATGCCGCCGAATTCCCACTATGGGCCGCCATCCTCGTTGCGTTCTTCGTTCTCCTGGGCTCGTCGCTGGCGCTCATCGGCACCATCGGCTTTGCACGGCTGCAGAGCTTTTATGAGCGCCTGCATGCGCCCACGCTTGGCACGAGTTGGGGCACGGGCGGCATCGTCATGGCTTCGATCATCTATTTCTCGGTCTCGGGCCAGCGGCCTGTGTTCCACGAAATCTTCATCGGCCTGTTCATGACCATCACAACGCCGGTCTCGCTGATGCTGCTGGGCCGCGCCGCCCTTTACCGTGACCGTGCCGAACAGAACCCGGTGACCCGGCAAAGTCTCTGATCAAATAAAATCAAGAAACGCGAAGTTTTTTCAAAATTTGAAAAGCTGCCAGACGCATTTTTTCCATCGGCAATTGCTTTATTTCTGAAATAAGGCAATGAATTCCAATATTTGATGTTCATCAACTTTCGGATGATTGTCGAATGTTATCGTGATGTTACACGCGCGAATATTCCCTGAATTTTAACGGTTTTCCCGCATCATGGCGGAATTCAGTTTGTTTCGGGGTATTTTATGGCGCGTTTTCTTCCAAAATCCATAGTTGTGCAGATCGTCTGTATGACGATTGCACTTATCTTCATGGGCATCCTCGCCGTTGGAACCACAACCTATATCAGGTTGAAGGACGACGTGATGCAGAGTGCCCGGATCGATACGCAGCGTGCCATCAGAAACATGGCCATGCTCTATGAGTTGAAGATCGGCGGTGTGCAGCTCGCCATGGAAAATGGCGATTTGAAATCCATCAGCAGACCGAGCATCGGCACAATGCGGGATTTCGATCTCGTGGACCGCACGGGCATGGCAAATGGTGGTGTCGCCACCGTGTTCCAGGCTGAGGGGTCAGACTTCGTGCGTATCTCGACCAACCTGAAAAACGAGAAGGGCGAGCGGGCGATGGGCACCAAGCTGGCGCTCACTCACCCCGCCTACGCAAGCATCACGAAGGGCCAGGCCTATTTCGGCCAAGCCACTCTGTTCGGCACTGACTATATGACGGGTTATGTTCCGGTTCTGTCTAAGACAGGTGCCGCCGTCGGCATTCTCTTCGTTGGCGTACCGATGACGGTTTATCAGGCCCATATGGATGGTGTTCGCGATATTGTTCTGCTGTGCGGCGGCGGCGTCATGCTGGTCTTCGGCTTTCTGGGATATTTCCTCATCAATCGCACCCTTCGCCCGCTCGGCATCCTCACCAACGCGGTCAAGTCCCTGTCGCAGGGCAAGCTGGATACGACCATTCCCTATGCGCAAAGCGGCAACGAGTTCGGCAATATTGCCCGTGCGCTGGAAGTCTTCCGTGACAACGCCCATGAAAAACTTCTGATCGAAGGACGCAGCGCCGAAGAACGTGCCGAGGCCGAGGCTGAGCGCAGCCGCAACGACGCCGAAAAGCGCGAGACGGACCGCCAGATCGATTATGCCGTCAACCAGCTGGCTGGTGGCCTTGCCCGCCTGTCGCAGGGCGATCTGACCCGGACCATCGATACGCCGTTCTCTGGCCGTCTGGAGCAGCTGCGCACAGACTTCAACAGCTCGCTTGCCAATCTGAAGGATGTTCTGGCACAGATCCGCGATAGAACGCTGGTCATTCAGAACAATGGCATTGAAATGCGCGAGTCCTCCAACGACCTGTCACGCCGCACGGAATCCCAGGCTGCGTCTCTGGAAGAAACCGCCGCCGCCGTTGAAGAGATCACCGTCACCGTGAAGTCTTCGGCGGAACGCGCCCGTGAAGCCAACCAGGCCGTTCGCATCACTCAGAAAAGCGCCGATAGTTCCGGCACGGTGGTCAAGAACGCCATCGACGCGATGGGCCGTATCGAAGATGCGTCCAAGAAGATCGAACAGATCATCGAAGTCATCGATGAAATCGCCTTCCAGACCAACCTTCTGGCCTTGAATGCCGGTATTGAAGCCGCACGTGCCGGTGACGCGGGTAAAGGCTTTGCGGTCGTGGCGCAGGAAGTGCGTGAGCTTGCACAGCGTTCGGCAGATGCTGCACGCGAAATCAAGACACTGATCAACCAGTCCACCAACGAGGTCGGCACCGGCGCACTTCTGGTGCAGGAAGCCGGACAGGTTCTGTCCGATATCAGCCAGCAGATCGTGGTCGTCAGCAAGCACGTCGAAACCATCGCAACAGCCACCGCCGACCAATCATCGGCGCTGCATGAGGTCAACGGCTCCGTCAACCAGATGGACCAGATGACCCAGCAGAACGCGGCCATGGCGGAAGAATCGAGCGCCGCAACGCAGATGCTGTCTGAAGAAGTCGAGGCTCTGCTCGGTCTTGTCGAACGCTTCCAGATCGGCGAGCCAGCCCAGCAGCAGGGTCGCTACAACCGCGCTGCCTAAGGCAAGCACACTCTTTTAGCCACACCATATCCGGGCCGTCTGAATATCAGGCGGCCCGTTTGCATTTCTCACTCCGCCGCGGCCCGGGTAACGCTGAAAACCTGGTTGATATAGGCCCGAAGCGCGGCTGGCCGCACGGGTTTGTGCTGCACGGCAATGCCTTCCTTCTCGGCCTGTGCGCGCACTTCCAGTGTGCGGTCGGCGGTAATCAGAAGCGCCGGAATGTCCTTGGCATAGACCTGCCTTAAACGAAGAACCGCATCGATGCCGTTTCCATCATCCAGATGATAATCGGCAATGACGAGATCGGGAGCGCGGGCTTCTGTATCGGTCCATTGACCAATCTCGGCAAAGGAGCCCGCCTGGCTGACCTCACAGCCCCAGCCAGACATCAACAAGCGCATGCCTTCCAGTATCTTCGGCTCGTTATCGATGCACAGCACGCGAAAGCCGTGCAGCTGTTGCCCAATGGGCGTTGGTGCATCACGCTCCACCAATCGGGCGGCACGGCCCTGCGTCATCTCACGCGGCAAGTGCACGCGAAACGACGTGCCCCTGCCCTGGACCGAAGACAGATGGACCGGGTGATGCAGAATGCGCGAGAGCCGGTCAACGATCGAAAGGCCAAGCCCCAGACCAGCCGCTGTCTTCGCGCCCTCGTCCAGCCGTGCAAACTCCTTGAAAATGGTGCGAAACTTGGATGTGGGAATGCCGATACCGGAATCGACCACCTGAATGACCGCCTCCTTGCCCCGGCGGCGCACACCGACAATGACCTTGCCGGACAGGGTGTATTTGATGGCGTTGGAAACGAGGTTCTGCACGAGACGCCGCAGCAGGTTGATGTCGGATTTCACGGTCAGCGATGTGGGCATGACGATGAGTTCAAGGTTCCTTTCGCGAGCCATGGGCGCGAAATCCGTCTCGATGCGCTTGAACAGATCATTGAGCGGCACGGATGCCATGCGCGGCTTCATGGAGCCTGTGTCGAGGCGGGAAATATCCAGCACGGCGCCCAGAATGGTCTCGACCGATTCCAGTGCCGAATCGATATTGAGCGCGAGCGCGCCATTTTCGGTTTCCCCGACACGCTCGACCAGCGCCGAAGAATAGAGCCGTGCCGCATTCAGTGGCTGGAGAATATCGTGACCGGCGGCGGCGAAAAAGCGGGTCTTGCCCACATTGGCCTCATCGGCTGCGGCCCGCGCTTCGGCCAGCTCATGGTTCACGCGGGTCAGTTCCCCGGTGCGCTGTTCCACCCGCTGCTCCAGCGTTTCATTGGCCTGCTTCAAGGCCTGATCGCTTGCCACACGCTGGGTAATATCCGTGAAGGTTGCGACGATGCCCTTGTCCGGCATGGCGTTGGAGCGAACTTCGATGATGCGCGCCCCACCCGCCAGCACCAGCGAAAACGGCATATCCATTCTCAAAAACAGCTCGATGGTCTGGCTCTGCTGGCCGGGCGCAATATCGCCGCGCTCTTCCAGCATGCCGACAATGTCGGAGAGAGGCAGGCCGACCCGTCCGAACTGCTCCGGCAGATCCAGCAGGGTGCGGAAGCGTCGGTTCCAGATGGTCAGTTGCTGAGAGCTGTCGAAAACCGCAATGCCCTGATCCATCTGCGCAAGCGCTGTCTGCAGCATGTCCTGATTGTATTGCAGCGCCTCGCTGGCCTGATCCAGCAGCCAGACGGTGTCGGCACTGGTATCCTCCGTCTTTTGCAGGATAAGCGACAGCACCAGCCTTGCCGAAGAGGAGCCGATGGCGCTGCCCAGCAATTGCTCGGAAAAATGCACGAGTGCCATATCGGCGGGTTGGTCGTCCTCCAGCTTGCGGCCAGCGGTTTTCTCATAGGCTGCCAGCGAGCGCAGCATCCGTTCCTCGCCGAGATACCGCCCTACGGCCGCCTTCAGATCACCGACACTCACCCGTGTTTTCCAGCCGCGTGTCGCGAATTGCGATTTGGAGTGGCGCTTCACGAAAATGCCGGACTGGATGCGCTCGGCCGGTCTCGGGTTGCGCGACAGCGAACCCAGCACAAAGGCCACGCAATTGACCAGCAGGCTCAAGGTCACGGCATTGACGAGCGGGTCCGCCCCCGGCCCGCTGAAGACAACAGCGCCGGGAAAGAGGAAGCTCAGAACCGTTGCGGCCACTTGGGAATTATCCGGCCCGCCAAGGCTTGGAAGAAACAGCAGATAGGCCCAGACAATAAAGCCGGAACTCAACCCCGCAATGGCGCCACGCGCATTCGCCCGCCGCCAGACCAGCCCACCCAGAAGTGATGGTGCCATTTGTGCGATGGCCGCAAAAGCCAGCAGGCCGATGGAAGCAAGGCCAGACGCGCTATCTGCCGCCCGGTAATAGGCATAACCCAGAAACAGAACCGCAAAGATGGCGGTGCGGCGGATATTAAGAAGCGTCCGGGCAAAATCATCGCGGTGCGCCGTGCGGTTCAGCAGTTTCTGCCGCAGGAAAATCGGCATGACGATATCGTTCGACACCATGATGGACAGCGCCACCGAGGCGACGATGACCATGGCCGTGGCTGCCGAAAACCCGCCGATGAAGGTGATGAGTGACACGACCGGCATTTGGTTGACGAGCGGCAATTGCAGCACATAGAGGTCGGCATTGCCATTGCTGCCCAGCGTCAGCAAACCGGCGATGGCAATGGGCAGCACGAAGATATTGATGGCGATGAGGTAGAGCGGAAACAGGAACTTCGCCGTGCGCAACTCGTTCGGCGTGCGGTTTTCAACCACGGTGACGTGAAACTGGCGCGGCAGGAGTATGATGGCGAAGGCAGATAGCAGCGTCAGCACGATCCAGCGACTGATCGGCGTCTGGTAGGACATGGCCTGCATGACCTGCGTATTCTCAGATGCCAGTCGCCAAAGCTGCGCCGGACCATCGAACAGGAAAAACACCACATAGACGCCCGCCGTGCAGATGGCCACGAGCTTGACCACCGATTCCATGGAGATGGCGAGAATGAGCCCATCCTGATGCTCGGTCGCATCCGTGTGGCGGGTGCCGAACATGACGGCAAAACCGGCCATGATGACTGTGACCAGAAGCGGAAGATCGAGAAAATAGAGGTTGCCGCTTCCGATGCCGTAAGCGGTCGGGTCCACCATGGCGGCCACCGAATTGGAAACGGATTTGAGCTGAAGGGCGATGTAGGGAATGGCGCCCACCAGCGCGATGACCGACACCAGCGTGGCCACTGCCGGGTTCTTGCCGTATCGGGCGGCAATGAAGTCTGCGACCGAGGTCAGTTTTTCGGCTTTGGCAAGCTCCACGATGCGCCGCAAAATGGGCATCCCCAGCGTAAAGGCAAGGATGGGGCCGGTATAGATGCCGAGGAATTCCAGCCCTCGCTCCGATGCCAGACCGACACCGCCGAAATAGGTCCAGGATGTGCAATAGATGGCAAGGCTCAGCGCATAGACAACCGGCCTGCCCTTGTTGGAGACGGGTTTCTGACGGCTCTTGCGGTCACCATAGCTTGCCACCGCAAAGAGCAGCAGAATATAGGCGAATGCCGATACGAATATGATCCACCCCGGAAGCACTGGCTGTTCTCCCCACCATCCTCAGGTCAAGCATAAGCCAGTTCCGGGACAATGAGAATTGGCTCGCGCCTTGGCATAAAGTTTAACATGGTGAAACTGTTCGTTTTTCGCAGCACATATCTGCACATTCGAAATTTGAGATGTTATCAATGAACACCCATTCCAAAGATTTGGGTCGAGAGGGCTTGAGAGAGGGATATGTGGAATGCTGAACGAGTTTAAAACTTTCATCGCACGCGGCAATGTCATGGACCTTGCCGTGGGTGTCATCATCGGCGCGGCGTTCAGCAAGATCGTCGAGTCCGTGGTCAATGACCTCATCATGCCCATCGTGGGCGCGGTGTTCGGCGGCTTTGATTTCGCCAATTACTTCCTGCCGCTCAGTTCAAAGGTTACTGCAGATTCGCTGGCCGCTGCACGCGAACAGGGCGCGGTGTTTGCCTATGGCAACTTTCTGACCGTCGTGATCAACTTCGTCATCCTGGCGTGGATCATCTTCCTGATGGTCAAGGGCGTGAACAAGCTGCGCGCCTCTGTCGAACGCCAGAAGGTCGAGGAAAAGAAGGCCCCGGCCCCGCCACCGGAAGACGTGCGGCTGCTCACGGAAATCCGCGATCTGTTGAAGACCCGCTGATACCTGTCTCCGTCCGGCGTGCATGATCCATCATAAAAATCCGTGATGTCTTCACACAATATCATGCACGCTGGACGCCCGATGCGCTAAGAAAGGCACATACACTGGAGTGCCTTCATGTCTGTTCTGAAAAGTCTAAGTGCCCGCTCTCTCTCGACGCCCGAAAGCGGCATTGTCGAGGTCAAGAAATACGCCCATGCCCGCGAAAATCTCCTGCCGCTCTGGGTGGGTGAAGGCGATCTCCCAACGCCTGCCTTCATTGCGCAGGCCGCAGCCGATGCGCTGACGGGCGGCGAGACCTTCTACACATGGCAGCGCGGTATTCCGGAGCTGCGCGAGGCGCTTGGTCGCTATTATCAGCGCCATTTCGCCGCTACGCTTTCATCCGACCATTTCTATGTCACGGGTTCCGGCATGCAGGCCATCGTGCTTGCCGTACAGGCCCTGACGTCGCCCGGCGACGAGATGATCTACCTCACGCCCACATGGCCCAATATCGTCGCGGCCATCGGTGTTGCCGGTGCCAAGGCGGTTCCCGTCGGCATCGATTTTACCCATGGCAAATGGGATATCGACATTGCCAAGCTGGAGCAGGCCATCACGCCGAAGACGAAGGCGCTCTTCATCAACACCCCATCCAACCCAACCGGATGGACGGCAACGCAGGACAATCTGCGCGATATTCTCGCGCTTGCTCGCAAGCACGGCCTCTGGATTATCGCTGACGAGATTTACGCGCTCTACCACTATGCCGGGCAGCGCGCGCCCTCCTTCCTCGACATCATGGAAGATGATGATCGCATCGTCTTCGCGAATTCATTCTCCAAGAACTGGTCGATGACAGGCTGGCGCGTGGGCTGGCTGGTGGCGCCGCCGGAAATCGGTCAGGTCATCGAAAACCTCATCCAATATTCCACATCAGGCGTGGCCCAGTTCATGCAGCGCGGTGCCATTGCCGCACTTGATCATGGTGACGATTTCATCAAACAGAATTTTGCCCGCGCCGCCAGATCGCGTGACATTCTCTGCGACGCGCTGATTGCCACCAACAGGGTGGAGACATTGAAGCCCGATGGCGCACTCTACGCCTTCCTCAAGATCGATGGCGTGACGGACAGCCGTGCGGCAGCCTTCGATATCGTTGACAAGGTCGGCGTCGGCCTTGCACCGGGCAAAGCTTTCGGCGCGGGCGGAGAGTTGTTTCTGCGCGCCTGCTTCCTGCGCAATCCGGCGCAGATCGAGGACGCGGCAGACCGGCTATCGAGCTATATTCTGGATAAAATGGGCTGACCGACGACAAGCGGCAAGGACAATCAGAGGATTGCCCTTGCCGTTCCATATTTCCATGTCGTGAAGGTCGGTGCCGCCTTGAAGACGCTTAATGCGCTGTGCTGGTGGGAGCAGCTTCAGGGGTCCGGTAAAAGGTCGCGTGGCGCAAACTATCGGCCAGAAACGCGGTATTTTCGTTAGGATCGCTCGATGGATTCTGGAAATTGATGTGGTTGATGTTGATGCCGGCGTGGTCCTTGCCCAGCTGTAGCTGCGCATAGATGGTCACGCCTTTCGGCTTGATTTCCAGGTCCAGAGTAATGGACGGATAGGTATCCCAGTCCAGCTTGTAGTCTCCACCAATGCCGAAATAGACTGTGCCTGGATGGAAATAGAGCTCAGCCGCCGAATCCACGAGATCCGAAAGGCTACTATAATATTCGAATTTCAGAAGGGAGATCAGATCTCCCGCATCGATTAAACGAAGCTCGGCTGCCACAGGACCAATCGCACGAGCCAAGATTTCTTCCCGTTCAGCCGAATATGCGCATTTTTTCATATTGATCAGTTTACCCGTCTTTTGTTTTGGCGCGCTGCGTAGACCTTGTGAATCAGTTCCGCAACCGCCTTATAAAATACTGACGGGATGACACTATCGACCGAGACTTGCGCAAACATGGAGCGGGCAAGCGGCGGGTCTTCAAAAATGGGGATTCCGTTCTCCGTGGCGATCTCTCTGATCCTCAATGCGATCAAATCCTGCCCCTTTGCAACCACGACTGGCGCGTCGCTCTCATCTTTCACGTAGCGCAATGCAATCGCATAGTGAGTCGGGTTTGTGATGACGAGTGTCGCTCTGGGAACACCGTCCATCATTCTGCGGCGGGCGCGATCGCGGGCGATGGAGCGCTGACGGGCCTTGACCACCGGGTCACCCTGCGACTGTTTGTACTCGTCCTTCACTTCCTGCTTGGACATGCGCTGCTGGCTGTGCCAGCGGTAATTGGTCCAGAAGTAGTCGGCCACCGCCAGAATCCCCGTCGAAAACAGGACAATGACGACCATCTTTTTCAAGATGTTATAGCCGGTCTGCATGATGCTGTGGGGATCGGTAACCAGCGCGTTGAGCAGATTGTAATAGTCGTTCCTCAGCATCGTCACCACGATGATGCCGACGATGACCACCTTGAACAGGGATTTACCGAAGTTGACGAGGCCATCGACGCTGTAAATGCGGGTAAAGCCTTTGACGGGCGATATTCGCGATATTTGCGGTGAGATCCGGTCCAGTACGAATTGCGGCAGGTTCTGCGCGAAGGACTGTCCAAGGCCCAGCACGATGAACAGCACGGCTGCCGGCAGAAGCAGTGCCGCGATTTCCTTGGAAAGATGCATACCCAGCGACACCATGTCGGTCGCCGTGTTCAGCCGCCACTGCTCCGGCCGCTCGATAATGTCTCCGAGAGTTTCGCCCAGTCGCTTGATGCCATCAGGCATGAAAAAGACGAGGTAGAGATAGAAGGCGAGCATCGAAGCAAACAACGCCGCTTCCTGGGATGAAGGCACATTTCCCTTCTCCTCCGCGTCGCGTAGTTTTTTCTCTGTTGGTTCTTCTGTTTTACTGTCTTTGTCTTCGCCGTCTGACAAGACACGTCCCCTGACTGAAAAAGGCCCGCCGGTACAGGCAGGCCGTTCTTCTCAGGGTATAGAGGGCAGCGGCACCCCGCAAGTCGCGCGAGGCCACCCCACAGCTTTTATCGGCGCGTCTCGCCTTATGCGGCGGCTACTCCGTCGGCAGGGGGCGCTTCTTTCAGCACGATCTGGCCAGAGCTGGCCAGACGAATGGCTTCCTGTGCAACCGCACGGCGGGCAATGGCCACTTCGCGGGTGTTGAGCGACGCGGTCGGCACTGCCAGATCCGATTCGATCATGCGGCGCTGGCGCGGGCTGATGCAGGACAGCACACATTCCTTGATCTCGTTCGTGGCACCGCGAAGCGCCATGGTGAGAATGTCGGCCGAGACGTCGTTGAGCAGCGAAACACGGCTGCGCTGCGGCATGTAGAGAAGGTCTTCGAACAGGAAGATCTTCGGCTTGACCTTGTTGGCAGATTCCTTGCTGAGCGTTTCCAGAGAGCTGAGCAGGGTATCGACCTGCGGCTTTTCGAGTTCGTTCATCAGGTCGGCAACCTTTGCCGAACCTGCAGCATTGCGCTCGGCATTCAGTTCCGCGATCAGCGCAATCACGCGCTTTTCGATGATCTGGGCGGCGGCAGGGCTGACTTCCTTCATGTTGACCGTACGGTTCATGATGTCGGCGCGCTGCTCGTCGGGAATGGTCAGAAGAACCTTTGCACCGAAGGAGGATGGCAGCATGGTGAGGATATAGGCGATGGTCTGAGGATGTTCGCGCAGCAGGAACTTGCCGATGAACTGGGGGTCTGCGTCCTGCAGCTGATCCCAGATCGAGGTTTCGAAAGCCTGGAAGGCGGTCCGCCGGCCCAAAAGACCATCCACCTCTTCAGGTGTCAGGCCTTCTTCGAGAATGCTCTCGATGGCCTTGGCGTTGTCCATCAGGCCTGTACCTTCGGTGAACAGGTCTTCGAATTCCGCCACGATGATGGCGAGCTCGTCTGGCGGAATCACGCGAAGTGTCTGTGCCGAATTGATAATGGTCTGCAACTCGGCCTGGGTAAAAAACTTGAGGAGTTTTCCGGCCACGCCTTTTCCCATCGCCAAGAGTACGGCGGCGGCCTTGTCTGCCTGAGACAACGGCTTCCCAGCAATTGGGTTACCGAAATCCTCAAAGTCCATCATGGTCTTTCCTCTCCGTCCCCACAGGGATTAGGCTTTCTTGGTACTCAACACTTCAATCAGCTTTACACCAAAGCGTGTATCGTCGTCTTCCAGTACGGTGATTTCGCCCCGTGCGATGCAACGGCCGTTCACCATGATTTCGACAGGTTCACCGATTCGCCGCTCAAGCGCAATGGTTGCACCCTCTTCCAGTCCCATCAACCCGGATACCAGCATGCGGCTGGTGCCAAGCACGATCTGAACATCAATGGGAATATCCATGATCAGATCGAAATTATCAGTCAGACCGCTGCCCAGTGGCGAGGGCGATGCGGCAAGCGGGGCTGAGCTGGAGCCGAAATCGGACGTGCCGAAGCTGTCCATTCCGCCACCAAATGCCGAGAGATCGTCGGCTGCCGGTTCAGCGTCAACTGAGCCGAAATCGCCGAAATCGCCGAAATCCGATAGCCCTCCATCCGAATCGCTTTTCAGTACACCGCGCAGATCACCGATTGCCTGGTCCAGCTCGCCCGTGTCATCGAGCGAAGGCAGGAAATCGTCTTCGGTTTTGGGTGTCTTTTTCGTAGCCATGCGCTAATTATTCCCTTTGAAACTTGCGTCAAGCTGCCCACACCTCTCAAAGAGGCATGTCGGGCGTTTTAACCCATCAAATGTCTAAGAATTTCGTCGTCCGTGCTCACATTGTTCTTCACGCGAACCGTGTATTTGTCTCCCGCACGACCAAACTCACAATTGTACATATTCGCCCCATTGGCGCTGACTTCGACGCAAATGTCATCCTGCGTGATATCACGGAAGGGAATGACATCGCCTGGCACCAGACGAGAGATCGTCTTCAGCGTCAGGCTCTGCAATCGTATCTTGGCTTCCAGCGTCACTTGTGAACGCTTCACCTGTTCGGAGATCATCTCCATCCATTCTTCCTGCTTCTTCATCGCCTGTGCCGATGCCTTCGGCGCCAGAATGGTCGTCTTCAGCAGCGCGCGCTGCGGAATGACCAATGCGAATTCGGAAGCAACCTTGCCGATCTGCACCTTGAGGCGGATCAGAATGCCGTATTGGGCCGCAATAGCCTCTTCGAAAATGGTCTTGCCATTTCCGTTGAAGGGTGGATCGATCGTGGGCTCAAACCCACCCGGCGCATTGATCGACGAGCGCAGCACCTCACCCAGGCGTCCCAGCACGAGTGCCGCCAGATCAAGCTCGATATGCGACAGCGCCCGCACTTCGGGCTCCATGATCGTATCGGGGGCAGCACCCAGCATGCGTTCCATCAAGGCCATGATGAAGGCCGTGCCGGTTGCCATCATAAAATTCGGGCACCAGTTGCGAAGGGAACAATCGGCAACGGCAAAGTCCTTGCCAAGCTTGCCCACCAGATCAGTCATGAGCCCGGATTCACAACCGACATAATCCACCTCGATGGCGATGCCTGTCTCACTGTGGAACGTATCCGGCAGGAAGTTGCCGTAGATCTGCCCGATGTCGGCACCGATCTTGGCGACCTTCTTGCTGTCTCCCAGGCCACCCGTCAGCTTTGCCAGCAGCGCGGGTTCCATGGGTGTGACATTCGATTGTACAGCATTCGCCATCATCAAGCCGCCTTCTGGTCGCCGCCCGGGTTCATCATTTCCTGCTCCACGGCATCGATGGACGGACGCTCATGGTTGGAAATCGTCTTGCGTCCATATTCGAGCGCAACCTGCGGAACCGAGCCATTCATGTAGGCCAGCAATGTCTGCTTGACGATGATGTAGAGGCGGTGCTGCTTGGAGCGGACGATTTTTACCTGCGATGCCAACGGGTTACAGATGGAGTAGGACAGGATGATACCCAACATGGTTCCCACGAGCGCCGCACCGATGAGGCCACCGAGGATGGCGGGCGGTTCGTTGATCTTACCCATGGCCTTGATAACGCCGAGAACCGCGGCCACGATACCGATGGCGGGGAAGGAGTCACCCATCGCGGTAATGGCGTGATAGGGCTTCATCTTGTCGTAAAGAATGGTCTCGATTTCTTCGTCCATCAGCGCTTCAATCTCATGGCTGCGAGCATTGCCGATGATGATGAGGCGAACATAGTCACAGATGAAAGATGTGAGTTCCTTGTTTTTCAGAACAGACGGCGCGATCTGGAAAATCGAGGATTCTTCGGGATTGTCGATGTGAGCTTCAATCTCGTTGCGTGATTTGGTGCGAAGGTCGCGCATCAGCGAATAGAGCACGCCCAGAACATCCAGATAGTGACGTTCTTTCGGCACGGCATATTTGAATGCTTCGCCAAGCGCCTTGCCGCTGTCTTTGACCACCTTCATCGGGTTGGCCATGATGAAGCCGCCGAGACCAGCGCCGCCGATGATGACGAGCTCGAATGGCTGGAACAACACGTCCAGATGTCCGCCCATGGCCATGTATCCGCCAAGAATACAGCCAAAAGTAATCACTAATCCGATAAGAATATTCATCTGAAGCTCGCGTCTGATGCCAATTTCGCATCTCAGGGATAGGGGACATGCCTTGTGCGAGGCTGGCTTGCTCTCGCAGTTTGTTGCGGCCGTTCACCCAAATGATGATCGCCTTATCGCGTCTGTGCCGCCGCTCTCCTTTATAAGCAGTCATTCAAAAGCTTCGCGCAAGCCAGTGTCCGTATCTGAGTAAACAGAAGGTTGCGATGTAGAAGACGCGCCTTTTCTTGAAGTAATGGACAGGAGACCGGCATGCAGTCTGGTATTTACGTAGGCATATCCTCCCAGATCGCCCTGGAACGTCGTCTCACGACCATTGCGGACAATATTGCCAACATGAACACGGTCGGGTTTCGCGGCACGGAGGTCAAGTTCGACCAGGTGATGAGCCAGACCCGCAACGACCTGAAGGCCGACATTGCATTCGTAACGCAGGGCAGCGACTATCTGTCCACCCGCAACGGCGAAATGATCCAGACCGGCAACCCCTTCGACTTCGCGGTCAAGGGTGATGGCTGGTTTGCCATCAACACGCCCGCCGGTCAGGTCATGACCCGCGACGGCCGTTTCTCCATGGGCACAACAGGCGAACTCGTCTCTACGCAGGGCTATCCGGTTCTCGACGCAGGCGGCGCACCAATCCAGCTCAACCCGGCAGCTGGCGAGCCGACCGTCGGCTCCGATGGCCGCATTCTGCAAAACGGCACAACCGTTGCACAGCTGGGAATTTTTACCGCCGACGCCAAGAAGGGCTTCGTGCGCTATGAAAACAGCGGCGTCATCTTTTCCGAAGCACCGCAGCCAGCTGTCGACACCGGCTCTATCGGCGTGATTCAGGGCTATGTCGAACAGTCCAACATCAACGCCATCAGCCAGATGACACAGCTTGTGCAGGTCAACCGCGCCTTCGAGGGCATTTCTTCGCTGATGAAATCGACCGAGGATTCCTTCTCACAGGCTATCCGCACCCTCGGCGGCGGCCAGTAAGCGGCGCGTGGCATAAATGGAAACCGAGATCGACACAGAGATCGAGACTGAAGCTGGCACCGGGATCGAAGATGCCGCGCAGCCGCCGGTCCAGCCGCCTCCCAACATTTTTACCCGGCTCGATACGCTTGCGCAGCTTCTGGAAACGCAGATTGCGTCCGGCGCGTCCCTGTCTCGCGGCGGGCGGGTCAGAACCATCGCGGCCGGGCATTATACGGTCAGCGGTCTTTCCGAGCATGTGCGACTTGGCGAGTTCGTCGTCCACAAAAGCGAATCAAGCCTGCATCTGGGTGAAGTTGTGCGGGTGGAACCGGACCTGATCTATGTCTGCCCCATCGAACCAGGCGACCCCATCGGCGTCAACGACGTTGTTTTGCGCGAAGGCGAGTTCCGCGTCGAGCCTGATGACACATGGTGCGGACGCACCATCAACTCGCTCTGCAAGCCCATCGACAACAAGGGCCCGCTGGTCAGGGGCGCCCGGAAGCGGTCTGTTCTGGCCCTGCCGCCGCCATCCATGACGCGAAGCCGTGTTGTTACCGGCTTTCGCACAGGCGTCAAAGCCATCGACATCTTCACGCCGCTGTGCCTTGGCCAGCGTCTTGGCATTTTTGCAGGCTCTGGCGTGGGTAAATCCACGCTTTTGTCCATGCTGGCGCGGGCCGATGCCTTTGACAAGGTCGTCATTGCTCTGGTGGGTGAACGTGGCCGCGAAGTGCGTGAATTCATCGAAGACACGCTCGGCGACAACATGAAGAAATCCATCGCCATCGTTGCCACCAGCGACGAAAGCCCGATGCTGCGCAAGATGGCGCCGCTTGTGGCCATGACGGTTGCTGAACATTTTCGCGACAAGGGCGAAAACGTCCTGTTCATTGCCGATAGTATCACCCGCTTTGCCCATGCCATTCGCGAGGTTGCGATTGCTGCTGGCGAGCCGCCGATTGCGCGCGGCTATCCGGCATCGGTCTTTACCGAGCTGCCACGCCTTCTCGAGCGCGCCGGACCTGGCCCTGAGGGTACCGGTACGATCACGGCTATCATCTCCATTCTGGTGGATGGCGACAATCACAATGACCCGATTGCCGATGCGACACGCGGCATTCTGGATGGTCACATTGTGCTGGATCGCTCGCTTGCGGATGAGGGCAGATACCCCCCGATCAATCCCCTCGCCTCGATTTCGCGCCTGTCGCACAAGGCATGGACTCCCGATCAGCAGAAGCTGGTATCGCGGCTGAAGTCATTGATCCACAATTTCGAAGAAACCAAGGACCTGCGCCTGATCGGCGGATACCGCCCGGGCGTGGACGCCGAACTCGACATGGCGGTCAAGCAAGTGCCCTTCATTTACGACGTGCTCAAGCAATCTCCGGGAGATCGCACGGTCATCGACGCCTATGCCGAACTGGCAAATGCCCTGCGAAATGCGCCCGTTAACAACCAGCCAGCACCGATCCAGCGACGGGCCCCATGATGTTGAAACTGATGAGACAAGAACGACAGGATAATCCGAACCGCGATGCGCGTCAGCGACGCTCGATCCGCGACTTCGACCGCATGCTGACCTGCGGCCTCATTGTTGTGGCGGCAACGGCTGCGGCTTTGCCTTGGTATGTGTTCTTCAACCCGGAAAAATTCGGGATCAGCGGCGCGGGCTGGGAAGCTTTGACGGATGTGCCGCAACGCGAAGGCGGCGGCTCGATCGCAGTCATGCCGCACGTGGAAGACAATCCGACCACGCAGGCACAGACCGACCTGATGCCTGATCTGGACGCGCTGACCACCGCAACCGTGCCGACGGACGCTGGCGGTCAGGCCGCCAATGAAGACGGCAAAGCCCAGCCCTTCCCCGGCGGCACTCGTTTCAAATTGCTCCACGTCTCGAACGGTCGCGCCCTTATCGAAGACAAGTCCGGCATGTTCCTCGTCCAGATCGGCTCCATACTCCCCGACGAGAGCCGCCTGATCTCGATGAACAACATCGACGGAAAATGGCAGATCATTACCTCTGCCGGCGAGCTCTATACGGAATAAGGCGTTCGGGTAGTGCTCGTCACGCCTGCGAAAGACGCATCAGCAGCGTCTTAAAAGTGGCACAGGGGAACAACCAGGCCGCATAGCTAAGGCATGTGCGAAGAGAAATTTCTGGAAAATTTGGCCGTCGGACAGTTGCCGACCATTTGCCTGTGGAGTCCGCCCCATCAACCAAAGATGGCTGATGGGGATTTGACTGGAGTCAACAGACGAAGCTTAAGCGCTGTGGATCACGCCTTTTGACCAATGATATCATGCACCTAACGAATAAACATGTCCAGCATTTTTTGATATTCTAAATTAGAAAAACCCGACATTGCTGCCGGGTTTTCCTTTTACTAACCGAAGTTAGAGGTATTAGAACGAACGCTGAAGGCGAACGAAACCGTTGACTTCGTCGTCTGCACCATCTTCGTCGTAGTAGTTAACTGCAACCTTGGTGGAGAGACCCTGTGTGATCTGGTAGTCCAGAGTCACGCCAGCCTGCCAAGCATCGTTGTTGGTGAAGTCATTCGTTACGATAGCCGAACCGGTGGATACAAAGTTACCCAGACCATCGATGGAACCGACAGTGATCGAGTCGGACACGTTACCGAAGTACTGAGCACCTGGAGTGATGGTCAGCTTGTCAGTTGCCTTGATTGCGTATTCAGCAGCAACAGCCCATTCGGATTCTGCGTAGTAAGCGTTTGCGCCGGAAGCCCAAACACCAGCAAGACCGAGCGTGCCTGGACCGATTTCAGCTGTACCGATCAGACGAACAGCGCCTTCTTCCTGGTCAACATCATAGCCACCGATCAGAGCGAGCGTTGCGCCGCCGAGCTTCGCGCCGATACCGGCAGAAACGCCAACATTGTTGTCAGCTTCCTGGGAGTAAACGCCGAACACGTTGCCTGCACCATCAACTACAGTTGTGCCTGTGTCGAAAGCAAACTGGTCGTTTGTACCTTCGAGTTCGTCAACCGAAACGCCAGCCCAGAAAGAGCCTGCATCGTATGTGTAACGAATGGAGTTGAAGAGAGCGTTCGTGGAGAGAACGTCAGCTTCGCCAGAGAGACCATCGTCCCACCAGTTGTAGAACTTACCAACCTTCAGGCCGCCGAGTTCGATGAACGCCTGGTCAACGAATACGGAAGAAGAAGCGGAAGAACCGTTGTCAGCATTGCCACGGAAGCCGATGAAGCCGCGCAGAGCGCCGAGTTCGGTGTCCGTGCGTGTGTCAACTTCGAACTGAGCGCGTGTGAACGAATCCCAGTCAGACGTGCCAGAACGGTCACGACCAACTTCTGTCTGGAAGCGAACGTAGCCGCCGAACTTCAGGCAGGTTTCTGTGCCTGGAATGTAGAAGAAGCCTGTGCCGAAAGCGTCGCAAACGCGAACGTATTCGAGGGCTTCTGGCTCAGCTGCGACGATTGCGTCTGCAGCCTGTGCGCCGGATACTGCTGCGAGAGCGGCAGCGGAGCCGATCAAAAGGCTCTTGATGTTCATAATGACCTCCAGTCATGTTTCGTTGCAAAAGCGGAACAGTCTTGGAGACGCCCCCCGCTTCTGGATTTGAATAGACAGAAAGTGGCGGGCCATCGCAATCCCGAACCATTGATTTTCCTAACACAACAGACGCTTCTACTATAAGCCTGTGGTATTTTAGCGACAACTCACGTTACTGTAGGCAGCTTTTGGTGCGCTTTTGTTAAGGTATCGGTAACGTTTGAAGGCCTGCCGAGCCGACCATTGAGCCTTCAGGAAAAAGCCGGCACGCGGTTTGCGACGACTCAACAGCTACGACTGTCGTGGACATGAGAGATGGCTGCCCCCATCGTCCATACAGCACACTCTCTGTTCAGAAACTGCAGACGCCCTTAAAGGCAGCTACTGCGCTTCCGGCATATTCGACACCTACCAAGCTTTGCAATTCACCTGCGTCGACTTCACAGTCATGCCGAATGTGGAGATAGCCATATCGAGGGATCTCAAGATGCGCGGGCAGCTACCCTATCTAACCTGGGCCGCGACCCAGCATCATACCGGGTTCCGGTATCAGATGCGCCACTATGCCTGCCTAATAACACTACCGAAATTGTCTCGCTCCAATAGTATATTCGTATTTCGTAACGGTGTAATTAGGAAAAATACATCGCTCTAATTATTAATTTTCTAATATAATATTTGTCAATTCTTTGAAACTCATCATTAAACATTGCATCCTACCGTTGTTGAAGCGGTTTTGGCTCGATCATGATGATAGAAATAAAACGAAACATTTGTTTCGCTTAAGCCCGCGCTGACAGTTTAATGCTGACCTAGGGTTTCATGAATGTTCGCAAGAACGGCTATCGCTAAAAACAACATCAAGCTAGTCGGCCTAGGCCTGGCTACGACTGTCGCAGCAGCCGGGATCATGGCGCTGATCTCGGCGTCACATATAAGCAATTCAAGTGCCGAGATGATGACAAATATTGCCGGTGCGAACGCGCTTAGAATTCAGGGAACCTTGAAAACAGGCGTTGCGCTCGTCAGCAACATGCGCTCAGTGCTGGAGGCTTCAAGAGAGTACGGGATCACCCGACGCAACCAGATAGATAAGCAGCTCCAACGTGTATTGCTAGACAACAAGCAGGTTATGGCCGTCTGGTCAGGCTGGGAGCCTAATGTATTCGACGGCAAGGACAAAGATTTTGCCTCTGCACCGTCGCATGATTCGACGGGGAGATTTTTACCGTATTGGGCTCGTTCCGGGAATTCGATTATCAGATCTGTTCTTACTGACTACAACCAGTCAGGTGCTGGTGATCGATACATGATGCCGGCAAAGCACAAATCGGAATTTCTGCTCGATCCTCGTCAATACCGGATTGGGGGTAAGGACGTACTGGTTGCGAGCATCTCCGCCCCCATATTGCTCAACGGTAAAGTTGCAGGAGTGACAGGGATTGACCTGGGGCTGACTGAACTGAGTGAATCCCTGTCTCAACTTAAGCCTTTTGACGACGGATTCGTATCGCTCGTCACCGAAACTGGAATAATTGTCGCACACCCAAATAAGACTCTCCTTGGCAAAAGCATCAATGGTGTCAATTCAGAAACGGACGCCCTCAAAAACATCGTAAAGTCGGCCGGGACATTGGTAGAAGCCCCCCGCCAAGATGGCACGCCGGACCTAGCTCTCGCGGTCCCGGTTCAAGTCCTATCGAATACAACGTGGTATGCGATTGTTTCCGCTCCGAAGGCGAAGGTTTATGCAACCCTTTTTAGAATGCAGAATGTCTCTTATGGCATTGTTGCATCTGCAGCTCTTCTGCTTATTGTCACGGGAATTGCGTTATCCATTGGCTTTCGCAATAGGCTGAGCCGCATCGTTGAGGCGACAAAAGAGATAGCGGCTGGACAAAATCAAATTGAACTTGCCGGGATGAATGATCGCGACGAGCTCGGCGACCTCACTCGGTCACTTGCAGTGCTTCAAGACGCAAATACCACCAAAGCGCGGCTGGAGGTCGAAGCTCGCCTAAGCGCATCCGAACGAGAAAAAGATCGGGCGGATCAGGAAGCTGCGAACGCCGAAAGAGAACGCCAGCTCGAAGAAGCGGTGTCTCAATTGGGTCACGCGCTACAACAGTTGTCGACGGGCAATATGGCGGTGAAGTTACAGATGTCTTTTGCCGGATCTCTTGACCGGTTGCGGACAGACTTCAACAAATCCGTGACCAATCTCGCAAATACCCTCGGAGCCTTTAACGAAAGTGCCTTCTCGTTGGCAAACGGCGCATCGGAGATAACCGACGCGGCAAACGACCTTTCAAGACGCACTGAACATCAAGCCTCGAGTATTGAGGAAACAGCGGCGGCCATAGCAGAGCTGAGCTCATCGGTGACAGAGGCGGCTGAAATCGCTGCCGAGGTTGGAAAGCGCGTTGATCAAACCTATCGGGGAGCCGAGCAATCTGGGCAGATTGTTACTGCCGCAATCGAGGCTATGGCCGAAATTGAGCATTCGTCTAACAAAATAAATAGCATCATCGGGGTGATTGATGAAATTGCGTTCCAGACCAACCTATTGGCTCTGAATGCCGGCGTGGAAGCTGCACGAGCTGGTGAAGCAGGCAAGGGGTTTGCTGTTGTTGCTCAAGAAGTACGCGAGCTAGCACAACGATCAGCTCAAGCGGCGAAAGAAATCAAAGCGCTCATTTCGACGTCCGACAACCAGGTCAAGCACGGCGTCGACCTGGTGGGACAGACAGGTGCAAAACTGAAAGAAATCGTAAGCGACATTGATTACATTCACGGGAAAGTTGGCGTCATAGTCACCAACGCAAAAGATCAATCGGTCGGCTTGCGAGAGGTCAGCTCTACCATCGCGTCCATTGATCAGATTACCCAACAAAACGCGGCAATGGCGGAGCAAAGCAGCGCCGCAACCGAAACGTTACGAGGCGAAGTCAGCTATTTGTCTCAGCTTCTCGGCCAGTTCAATTTTAGCGGCGTTAGCCATGACGCAAGGCAAGTCGCTGGCGCGCGACCCCACGTCGTGCTGCAAGAGGCCGATGATCGTGAAATCATCCGAAAGCGGGCTTAACAATATGATGAAGATGCTGAAGATCGTCCTCGCTGCAACGGCTGTTATCTTCCTCCCGCCCACCGCTGCACTGGCCACCGACAAAGTGACATTACAGCTGAAATGGGTGGTTCAGGCTCAGTTCGCAGGCTACCTCGTTGCAAAAGAGAAAGGGTTTTATGCTGAAGAGGCATTGGACGTTTCTATTGTGCCCGGCGGACCAGGAATTTCTCCCATTGAAGCAGTGAAAACCGGAAAAGCAGATGTCGTTGTTGAATGGATGTCAACAACATTGGCTGAGCGTGAAAAGGGAGCTCAGCTGGTCAACATTGCTCAGCCGTTCGCTTACTCGGGGTTGATGCTTACCTGTCTGAAGTCCGCCGGCGTCTTCACGCCGGAGGACTTTCCCGGAAAGACGTTGGGGGTTTGGTTCTACGGGAACGAATACCCGTTCTTTTCGTGGATGAACCGCCTAGGCCTCAAGACGGATGGCAGCCCTAGTGGCGTCAAGGTGTTGGAGCAACAATTCAGTGTGGAGCCTCTTCTTAAAGGCCAGGCGGCTTGCATTTCGACTATGACCTACAACGAATACTGGCAAATCATTGATGCGGGCGTTGCTGCCGAGGACTTGGTCACGTTCAAATATGAAGACCAAGGAATTTCGCTACTCGAGGACGGGTTGTACGTGGATGAGCGTCGCTTAGCTGACCCCCATTTCAGAGATGTGATGGTGAGATTCGTGCGCGCTTCCATGAAAGGATGGCGATATGCTGAAGCTAACGCTGCAGAGGTCGGGAAACTGATATCGAAAATCGACACGTCAAAAGCGGGAGACCATGAAAGCCAGGCACGCATGATGCGACAGATTGCACAATTAACTGACGGATCTTCAGGCGCGCTCAACCCAGAATCGTTTACACGAACAATAGCCGTATTGGCTGGAAACAGCAGCGGTACCACCAAGGTTGAATCGTACAAGGGTGCATGGACAGACGAGTTATCGAAATTGGCGCTCCAGCATTAGACTGGAGCATATTCTGTGGCCTGCAGCCGGTTTTTTGGGCATCGAGTTAAGCTAATCCTACCTTGTTTCCAAATCGCATCGGGCTGAGATAGCCCAGTGTCTAAAGCTGGCGTTGCGGGTTGCGGAGGCGCTCGATGCAATCGAACACGTCCACGCTTTCCATCGTCCCTGGCCCGGTAGATCTTGCGTGCTATCCTTCCTGTTTTAAGCGAGGGGCTCCGTCATACAGACACGACCATACTTCGTGAGATGGGCAAAGCCTATTTGGCGATTGCCGATGTGCTCGGTCAAAAAACCGAGGCTTTGCAAGGCAATTGCTGATTTCAGAACTGGAGCGAACAGAAGGAAAACACCAAACGTCGAGAGATCACCTAAAGGGTGCCCAGACGTAACAATGCTAAGACCACAGAGCAGAAAAGAACACCAAACCATATAAAGAGGTATGAATGGTGCCCGAAGGCGGATTTGAACCACCGACACGCGGATTTTCAATCCGCTGCTCTACCAACTGAGCTATTCGGGCACTAGAGGCTCTAGGTGAACCTTCGCTTTGGTCTGCGCCGGGGAAGCTTGCTGCCCCGGAAGTGAGCGGGTTTTAACATATTGTTCGGCCATGGCAAGCGCCTCTGTGAACTTTTTTGACAGTTTTTTGGCGGTCCCTGTGGATGACGTGGGAAAGGCTTGGAGTCGTGGGCTTTGGGTGTTCTTCCTGCGGTGAAAACGATTTGCTTCTGAAAAAAATGCGCAAGCTTCGCCAACCACGCGGCGCGGGCGCGCGTGGTTGGCGGTTATGCTGAGCCCTGAGACGACACGCGGATGCGGGATCTCTGGTATGGTTTCAATGGCGTGCGCATCCGCGTGGCCTCATATATCCGGGAAAATCGCTTTTCCCGTCGTTCCAGTCATTCGCTACCACCAAAGAAGCGCACCCTGCCCCGATCGTTTGAACCACGGGGGTTGCGCGCCACTTGAGTGGCCCATTGGAATGGAACATCCGGCCTCCTTCAGGGATAGCCGGGCGTTCCGCCTTTGAGACCCTGTTGCCTGTCCGCACGTTACAGGCAGACAACCCGGTCCCAGCCCCGTCGGCCCGCCATGTCTCGCGAACACATTTTGGCGACGATGCGAGGCAGATTGTGCGCTCTGCTTCAGCGACATTGAGAAAGTTGCGGAGATTTTTTTGAGATTTTTTGCGTTTTTTGGAGAGATCATTGATTTTCAATGATTTTTTTCGGTTAGGTCCTGATGACCGTGGAGATGGCGGCCCGCATTGAGCGGGCCGCACTCAAAAAACCTACTTCGAGCCAGCCGACAGGCCAAGCGCGAAGGGAACTGCTGCAACCAGCAGCGCCATGATGGGCGAGGATGCGAAGATACGGCCTGCCAGTGATGTGATGGCAACGGAACGGACGATAGGGAGCCAAGTGGAAACTTCAGAGCCGTGACCGGACGCACCGCTCTTACTGGACGCCGCAGCCTGCAACTGTTCGACATCGCTTCGGATGGCTGCCATCTCGCGACGGATGTCGTTGATCTGCTCATGCAGGGACACATCAGAGGAGGACAGTCCAGACGCTCTTGCACCTGTGCTGGCGCTCTCTCTTGTCGCGCCTGCGTCATCATCCAGTCGGGAAAGTTCATCTTCAAGGTCTGACGGCTTGTCAAAGCCATGCGAACGGATCGGCGCCCTCATGTCGTATTCCTCTCATATGCGCGTCTGGCTGCGATGGGTGCAGGCAGATCGGGGATATCTCGCAAACGCGGGAAGACGCAAAAGGATGCACGCAGGTGGTGGTGACAGGGCGCAAGACAGGCACTGCAGCGCCCGAGATGATGAGGGCGCTGCAATGGTGATTGTTATTTGACCGGCTTGAGAGACTGCAGAATGCTCACCAGTGTCTTGCTGTGGGCGTCCTGCGTGGCTTTCGTGCCCCAATAGGTCACGACAAGCATCTTGCCTTCTTTCGGCGAGGCGAAGCCAAGGGACACTTCCACCGGGCCATCTGCATCGACGCCGTCGAATTCGATGCTTCCAAACGTCATGCCGTTGATTTCGACATCGCCGGAATCGCTCTGGCTTTTCGCATCAATCTCCACGCCATTGTCGACGAGGAATTTGATGGCATCTTCGATGACCTTATCCATGCTTTTGTCGCTGGCGACATCGATGGAGAAATAGATGGCGGTATCAGGAGATGTGGCGTCGATGCCGGTTTCGGTTTCTTTCGGGCCCCAGTCATCGGGAATTTTCACCGATGCGATGGGCGAATCACTTGGAAACTTCAGCGTTTCAGCCTGGGCAAAGAAGGGGGCGAGAGCGATGGCAGCAGCAAACAGTAGTCTTTTCATGGATAAATCCTCCGGGATCAGGGCGCGACTTCTGGCGCAGCAATGGCTGCATTATTCGCCTTTAATTCCGATATAAGTGCAATTTTATTGTCTGGAAATTGAATAATACGAAGTAATCAATAATAACATTAGCGCGGTTAATGAGATTAACGGGAATATCGATCACGCATTTCTGTTGATAGCCATCAATGGCGGGCCTCGATACAGCATCGTGCATCTGAAAACAAAAACAGGCCCCGGAGGGCCTGTCGATTTGCAGTATCAGTTCGGCATTATGCGGCTCGCGCAGCCTGTCCATAGGGGTCGAAGCGGCCATAGAAGGTTTCGCCCTTGGCAGCCATGTCCTGAAGCAGCGGGGTTGGCTTGAAGTGCGCGCCATAGGTCTGCGACAGTTTCTCTGCCAGCGCCACGAAGGTCTTTACGCCCATGCCATCTATATAGGAGAGAGCACCGCCCGTGTAAGGCGCAAAGCCGAAGCCCAGGATGGAGCCAACATCGGCTTCGCGGGGATCGGTGACGATACCCTCTTCAACGGTGCGGGCTGCTTCCAGCGCGATGGTGACGAGGAAACGCTGTTTTAGCACCTCCATGTCCACATCCTCAGGCTTCTTCTGCGCATAGAGGTCTTTAAGGCCGGACCAGAGAGACTTCTTGGCAGGCTTTACCGGATAGTCATAGAAGCCCTTGGCGTTCTTGCGGCCAAAGCGGCCCTCGCCTTCGACCATCTTCTTGACCAGCTCCATATGCCTGACATCGACCGCCTTGTCGCCCAGATCGGCAACGGTGGCTTTGAGGATCTTGTAGGACAGATCGATGGCAACCTCGTCGTTGAGGGCCAGAGGGCCAACCGGCATGCCGGCGAATTTCGCGGCATTCTCGATCATGGCGGCGGGCACGCCTTCGATCAGCATTTCATAGCTTTCAGCCATGTAACGCAGCACGCAGCGATTGACGAAGAAGCCGCGCGTATCATTGACGACTATCGGCGTCTTCTTGATCTTGGCGACATAATCCAGCGCGACGGCCAGTGCCTTGTCTCCGGTTTCCTTGCCGAGGATGACTTCCGTCAGCATCATCTTCTCGACTGGCGAGAAGAAGTGGATGCCGATGACATCGTTCGGGCGCTTGGAGTTCTCCGCAAGTCCGGTGATGGGCAGGGTTGACGTGTTGGAGGCGAAGATCGCGCCTTCCGGCAGAACGGCCTCAACCGCTTCGATAACGCCCTTCTTCACGTCGCGGTCTTCAAACACAGCTTCGATGACAAGGTTTGCGGTTTTGAGCGAGGCATAATCGGCGCTTGGCGTGATGCGGGCGAGGATGGCGGCACCCTCTTCCTGCGTCATGCGGCCCTTGGTGACGCTATCCTTCACCAGACCTTCGCAGGTCGTCTTGCCCTTGGCGGCTGCTTCGTCATCGCGGTCGATGAGCGTGACATCCAGACCGGCAACGGCTGTGACATAGGCAATGGACGCGCCCATGAAACCGGCACCGACAACGCCCACGTGGCTGAGATCACTCTTTGGCTGACCGGCGGGGCGGCGAGCGCCCTTGCCCAGCTCCTGCATGGAGATGAACAGCGAGCGGATCATCGCAAAGGCTTCCTTCGAGCGAAGGATTTCCGTGAAATAACGCTGCTCGACCTTCAGCGCCGTATCGAAGGGCAATTGCAGGCCTTCATAGACGCATTTGAGAATGGCGAGTGCTGCCGGGTAGTTGCCAGCGCTTTCGCGGCGCAGAATGGCAGGGGCTGCGGGCCAGAGCTGGGCGGCGGCGGGTGTCCAGATGCCGCCACCGGGGGCCTTGAAGCCCTTCTCATCCCACGGGGCAACGGGCTTCAAGCCGTCCTTGATCATCTGCTTGGCAGCGGGGATCAACTGATCCGGCTCCACCACCTGATGGACGAGGTTCATGGCCTTGGCGCGGCTTGGTGTCAGCGACTGGCCTGTCGTCATCATCTGAAGTGCTGATTGCGCATCAGTCAGGCGCGAGACGCGCTGCGTGCCACCGGCACCGGGGAAAATGCCGACCTTGATTTCCGGCAGCGCCAGCTTGACGCTCTTGGCATTGGAAACCACACGGCCATGGCAGGCCAGCGACAGTTCCAGCGCGCCACCCATGCAGGTGCCGTTGATGGCCGAAACCCATGGCTTGCCGTTGGTTTCCAGCTTGCGGTAAAGCCAGTTCATCTTGCCGACGAGATCAAACAGCTTCTTGGCGGCTTCATCCGGGTTCTTTTCCTTCTCCTCATGGTAAAAGGAGAACATGGACTTGATCATCGACAGGTCCGCGCCGCCTGAGAACGTGGCTTTGCCTGATGTGAAAACTACGCCCTTGACGGCAGCATCCGCCACCGTGGCGTCGATGACGGCGTCCAACTCTTCCAGCACCTGGGCTGTGAAGACGTTCATGGATTTTTCCGGCATATCCCAGGTGACGAGAGCAATGCCGTCTGCATCGGTCTCAAGGGTGAAATTGGTATAGGTGCTCATATGGGGATTCCTCTTCCCTGAATTTCTGTGCTAGCCGAAGACGCCGAGCAGGTAGCAAAGCAGAATGACAAGCAGAGCGAGAACGATGATCAGTCCTCGTCCTTCTGCTTTCATCCGTGCGTGGCTTTCGGCGGGCGTAACGCGACCTACCGCTTGCGCAGCATCGGCCATATCCTTTTCGAGTTGCCTCGTCTGGAAATGCCGCTTGGTCTCGTTCGAATGCGCCGCCATGCTCGTCGCTCCAATCAAACCCGCTCGATAACCGTTGCCGTGCCCATGCCCGCACCGATGCAGAGCGTGACCAGTGCGGTGTTGAGATCTCGGCGTTCCAGCTCATCCAGAACCGTGCCGAGGATCATCGCGCCGGTGGCACCCAGCGGGTGACCCATGGCGATGGCACCGCCGTTCACGTTCATCTTGTCGTGGCTGATATCGAAGGCCTGAAGGTAGCGCAGCACCACGGCGGCGAAAGCTTCGTTGAGTTCGAAGAGGTCGATATCGGCAATCGACATGCCGGTCTTGGCCAGAAGCTTTTCGGTAACATCGACGGGGCCGGTCAGCATCAGCGCCGGGTCGGAGCCGATATTGGCGAAGGAGCGGATGCGCGCGCGGGGCTTCAGCCCCATGCTCTCGCCGCCCGCCTTGGAGCCGACCAGAACAGCTGCTGCACCATCTACGATGCCGGAGGAATTGCCCGCATGGTGGACATAGGTGATGCGTTCGACTTCCGGGTGCGCCATGATGCCGACAGCCTCGAAGCCACCCATTTCGCCCGGCATCTGGAAGGATGCGTTGAGCGAGGCAAGCGTCTGCATATCCGTACCGGGACGCATATGCTCATCGCGGTCAAGAATGGTGATGCCGTTCTGGTCCTTCACCGGAATGACGGAGTTCTTGAAGTAGCCATTTTCCCAGGCATGGGCCGCACGCTTCTGGCTCTCGACGGCAAAGGCATCGACATCATCACGGGTGAAGCCATATTTGGTGGCAATCAGATCAGCCGACACGCCCTGCGGCATGAAATAGGCCGGGAAGCTGACGGATGGGTCCATGTACCAGGCACCGCCCGACATGCCCATGCCGACACGCGACATGCTTTCCACGCCGCCTGCGATGACGATTTCGTCAGCACCAGCAGCAATCTTTCCGGCTGCAAAATTGATGGCATCGAGACCCGACGCGCAGAAGCGCGAAATCTGCATGCCCGGTGCCTTGGTGGAATAACCGGCCTCGAAAGCCGCACCCTTGGCGATAACAGCGCCCGCATCCATGACAGGATCGACGCAGCCCATGATGATGTCATCAACGGTGGATGTGTCTAGCCCGTTGCGATCACGGATGGCTTCCAGCGTTTTGGCAGCAAGGCGAACGGACGGCACTTCGTGCAGCGAACCATCCTTCTTGCCGCGTCCGCGCGGGGTGCGGACGTGATCGTAGATATAAACGTCAGTCATTTCTCATCTCCCTGTCGGCATGTGCCTCTCGGCACGCGAATGCCGTAATTCTTAAAACGCTTCCGCAGCCAGTTCCATCATAGTGTCGGCACCGGCTTCGATGCGCGTCTTGCGCAGGGCCGTTTCGGGCATGAGGCGCTCCATGAAGAACTTGGCGGTGACCAGCTTGGTCTTGAGGAATACCTCGTCTGATGCGGAACCGGAGGCCAGCGCCACTTGTGCTGCCTTTGCCATGCGAGCCTGCATGTAGCCCAGCACGACGAGGCCGAAGAGGTGCATGTAATCGGTAGAACCGGCACCGGCATTGTCAGGCTTTGCCATGGCGTGCTGCATGAACCACATGGTGGCGGCCTGCAGATCGTTCAGGCCTTTCTTGAGGCCCTTGGTGTAAAGCGTGAGAGCTTCATCAGCGCGGTTTTCCTCGCAGAAATCGCCGATTTCCTTGAACAGCGCCATGACGGCACGGCCACCATTGAGGCCCAGCTTGCGACCGACGAGATCCAGCGCCTGAATGCCGTTGGCACCCTCATAGATCATGGTGATGCGGGCATCGCGCACATACTGGCTCATGCCGTGTTCTTCGATATAGCCGTGGCCGCCATAGACCTGCTGCGCCATGACCGCGTGGTCAAAGCCCTTGTCGGTCAGCACACCCTTGAGGATCGGTGTCACGAGGCCGATCAGATCGTCCGCCGCCTGACGTTCCTTCTCATCGCTCGAGCGGTGGGCGATATCCGATTGCAGAGCAGACCACAAAAGGAAGGCACGGCCAGCTTCGTTGAAGGCACGGATGGTCATGAGGGTGCGGCGAATATCGGGGTGAACGATAATCGGATCGGCTTTCTTTTCCGGTGCCTTGACGCCGGAGAGAGAGCGGCCCTGAATACGCTCGCGGGCATATTCGACGGCGTTCTGATAGGCGATTTCGCTGACGGACAGGCCCTGAAGGCCAACGCCCAGACGCGCCTCGTTCATCATCACGAACATGGCCGAAAGGCCTTTGTTTTCCGCGCCGATGAGATAACCGGTCGCGTCGTCATAGTTCATGACGCAGGTGGCGTTGCCGTGAATGCCCATCTTGTGCTCAAGCGCACCGCAGACCACGCCATTGCGGCTGCCGACCGAGCCATCCTCATTGACGAGGAATTTCGGCACGATGAAGAGCGAAATGCCCTTGGTACCCTCTGGTGCGCCTTCGATGCGGGCGAGCACCAGATGGATGATATTGTCCGTCATGGAATGTTCGCCAGCCGAGATGAAGATCTTCTGGCCGGAAAGCTTGTAGGAACCATCGCCCTGCGGCACGGCCTTGGTGCGGAGCAGGCCAAGATCGGTGCCACAATGGGGCTCCGTCAGGTTCATGGTGCCGGACCATGTGCCTTCCACCATCTTTGGCAGATAGGTCTCTTTCTGCGCATCCGAACCATGCACGAGAATGGCGGCAATCGCGCCCTGCGTCAGGCCCGGATACATCATCAGCGAGAGGTTGGCAGACGACATATATTCGCCGATGGCGGCATGCAGCGTATAGGGAAGGCCTTGGCCCCCATATTCCGGTGGAACCGCAAGGCCAGTCCAGCCGCCTTCGCAATAGGCATCATAGGCCTGCTTGAAACCATCCGGGACCGAGACGGAACCATCTTCGGCGCGCTTGCAGCCCTGCTGGTCGCCAGACAAGTTCAGAGGGAAAAGCTGCTCCTCGGCAAGCTTTGCCGCTTCGCCGGTGATTGCCTCGATCATGTCGGGCGTGGCGTCTTCAAAGCCGGGGAGATTGTTGTAGCGCTCCAAACCGAGCACGTCGTTGAGTATGAAAAGCGTGTCTTTGACAGGGGCCTTGTATACAGGCATTCCGATGATCCTCCGCACCGCGCCGGAATATTCCGGCCAATTATGAGGCCACAATATTTGACGTGCGCGTAAACGTCAAATGACATTTTCATGCGTTTCGGAACGCGGATATCTCTACCTAGAGTATACAAAGCGCGCTTTGCCGCAAGCCCCGCGCAAGGCCAATACTAAAGAAACGGTTAAAACAGAAAAAACTAATTAACAAATTGTTAACCACAATTCGGCAATTGTTCATCCTCAGGGGCTGCTTCGAGAATCGCGCGGTTCCTGTAGCCAATACAATGACCACTGCACGCCCCCGCCAACTGGCCAAGGGACATGCAGATAACCGGGCAACGATGAAGCGGGCAGCAAGATGAACCGAGTGCGATCAAATTCCCAGGATCATAGTGACAGATCGTCTCTGGATGCGCTCAACCGCACAATCGAAGGCCTTGAAGCCCGGATCGAGGATCTTCTGGGTGCCAAGCCTGCGCGCCCATCTCATGAAAATCCTGCCTATGAGGCCACGAACCGTCGCGCTGACATGACCGGAAGCGGCGCAAGGCCCGAAAATCCGCGTTTCGACCCGGTTAATGAGATTCGCCAGCGCCAGAAGGCGCTTGATGCCCGTTGGGAACGCCAGCAGGCAGAGGCGCCGCGTGGCGCGGATCTGCACGCAGAGCGCGACATGGACGCCCGTGATATCCCTTCGCGTGATATGGACCGCCGTTACAGCGAGCGCGATTACCGTGCATCGACAGCCATTCCACAGCAGCGCCCGCGCCCGACCGCCCGTTACGAGCGGGCAATGCCGCAAGCCAATCAGGGTGATGCGGCCCTGCGGGAAGTGGCCGAGGCGCTGGTCAGCATGCGCCAGGAGCTGAAGCACGAGATTTCCGAGGGCGTTGCCCGCGAAATGCAGGGCGTTCGTTCCGAGCTGCGCAATATCAGAACCTTTGCCGAGACACAGGATTTTGCCGAGGATATTCGTGAGGATGTCGCACGGCTGGCGGCCAGCATCGAGCGCATGGGCGAAACGACATCGCCCGATGGCGAGGCGCTGCGCAGCGAGTTTGAGGAATTGCGCAGCCTGATGGATCAGGTTGCCCGCGAAACCAGCATGCAGCGCATGGAACAGCGTTTCAACAGCGTGGATGACAGGCTGCGCGAATTCGATACCGCTCCGCTTCAGGATGAAATCGTATCGCTCGCCTACCGTCTGGATGACATCAAGACCCAGCTGGGTTCAATGGGCGGCCAGGGCAATATCCGTGCGCTGGAAGAAAAGCTCATCACCATCGCCGGTGCTGTCGAGCAGATGGGCAAGCACATGCTGCCGCCCAACCAGGCTTTGGGCGAGCATTTCTCGGGCCTTGACCAGCGTCTGGAAGAGATGAGCCGGGCTATTTCCGTTGCCGGAAGCCGTTCTGCCGCAGCGATCGACCAGACACTGACCGAGCGGCTGGAAAACCGCCTGAGCGCGCTATCGGCCCAGATCGACACATTGAAAGAAGATGCCGCCGAGCGGGCCAAGCCTTCCGACGCGCTGGGTGCGCGGCTGGACAAGCTGACAAGCCGCATCGAGGAACTGTCTACCGAGCGTAGCGTCTCGCAGCTGAGCGAACGGCTGGACCAGCTTTCGCTGTTGATGGAACGCTCGCAGCGGCCATCCAGCCAGCCGGAACTGACCGCGTTTCTGACCGATATTTCCCGCAAGATCGATGAACTGGGAAGCGGTGCCGTCAATGACAAGCTGGCCGAGCGGCTGGAGAAGATTGCGCGCCGTATCGAGCAAATCGAAACGCGGCCTTCTTCCGACCGGAACCCATCCTACGACACGGCCTTCACACGGCTTGAAGAGCGTCTGGGCGAGATTGCCGCAAGGCTTGACGAGACCAGGGCGCCGGTAGCGTCTGATGCGACCGCCATGTCGCCGGAACTCGACCAGCGCATGTCGGCCATCGAAGACTATATGGCGTCGAGCGACGAATATATCATCGAAGCTGCACGTCAGGCGGCGGAAGCTGTGCTGGAAGCGCATTCGCGCAACAATCTGGCGCAGACTGCCAGCACCTCCGACATTGCCATTCTGACTGAGCTGGCCAACGACCTACGCAAGCTTGAAGGTTTGAGCCGCAACACCGAAGAGCGCACCCACCGCACCTTTGAAGCGCTGCATGAAACGCTGGTACAGATTGCCGGTCGTCTCGACAATCTCGACAATCGCAGTGCACCGCGTTCGCCAGCTGCCCCTGCGACAGCGGATTCGGATCGCGACTGGGCAGACTATGACAGCATCGCGCAGATGCCAGCCGCCACCTTTCCAGAAGATGGCCTGATCAAGACTGAGCGCAATGCGTTCGAGACCCAGTCCGGCCTTATGTCCGAGATGGGCCATGACACAGAGACGCTGACGCCGCCACAAGCTGCAAAGCCTGCCGATGAAGAGCCGCGCGGCCTTTTGGCCGGGCTGACGCGCCGTTTCCGCTCCAGTGCCGCCAAGACTGAAAAAGAACCGCAGGCTTCCGCTCGCACACAGGTTGACCCTGCGCCTGCCCTCGACCCGATCGACACGCTGCAGTCCGACATGGATACCGAGTTGCTTGAGCCAGGCTCCGGTGCGCCCGATATCAAGAAAATTCTGGAGCGCGTGCGCGCCAGCCAGACTGCCGCTGCCCGCTCAGGCACTGGCGAAACAGACAGCCGCGCCGACTTTATCGCCGCCGCCCGCCGTGCAGCCCAGGCCGCCGCGCAGGAATCTGCGCCTGAGCGCGGTTCCGCCTCGCGCACCCTGCGCGCCAAGCCATCAAGCGACAAGGCAGGTTCGGCTCTTTCGCGCTACCGCCGCCCGCTGCTTCTGGGCATCGGCGCCATTCTGCTGGCGATGATGGCCATGCCCGTTATCAAGTCTCTGGTCAGCGGCGACACCAAGCCCGCGACGGTTGCGACCGAAGCTGCGACCGGTGGCGAAGTCTCGGCCCTGACCGCCGCTCAGGAACAGCCAAAGCCCGTCATTGAAGCGCCAGCCGTGACCGTGCCATCCGACAGCGCGATGGATGAAAGCGCGCGAGCCGCTGGCGAGCGGATGCAGGCCGATGCCGACAGGAACCCGCCTCTGATCGACACGCGCCCGATTGGCGGCGCGCCACTGCCCGATGAAGCACCAGCGGTGGAAGCACCCGCCCCCGCTGCGCAAAACGACATTGCCGCGTTGCCCGCGCCTGAACAGGCACCCGCCGCACCACAGGCCGAGCAGCCGCAGGCCATTGGCGAAGCCGCCATTGCCGTGCCAGCAGGCATTGCACCGCAATCTCTTGTCGACGCCGCCGCAAAGGGCGACAGGCAGGCACTGTTCGAGATCGGTGCCCGCTACACCGAAGGTCGCGGCGTTGCCACTGACCGTGCGGAAGCTGCAAAGTGGTACAAGCTTTCTGCCGACCGTGGCTTTGCGCTTGCACAGTACCGCCTGGGCAACATGTATGAGAAGGCAAACGGCGTAGATCGCAATCTGGGCGAGGCCAAGCGCTACTACGAAATGGCCGCCAATCAGGGCAATGCGGGCGCCATGCACAATCTGGCCGTTCTGCTGGCATCCGATGCGGCAGGCGCACCAGACATTCTGGCTGCTGCCCGCTGGTTCGTCCAAGCGGCCAATCTTGGCGTTCGTGACAGCCAGTTCAACCTTGCCATTCTTTACGCACGCGGCAGCGGCGTTCTGCAGAGCCTGCCAGAATCCTACAAGTGGTTTGCCATTGCCGCCCGTGATGGCGATGCCGATGCTGGCCAGAAGCGCGACGACGTGGCCAAGGCCATGCGTCCAGAGCAGCTGGCCGAAGCCAAGGCCAAGGTTGACGCGTGGAAGGTGACACCCCTGAACGACGACGCCAACACCCTGAACCTGCCAGCCGAATGGACCGGCGGACAAGAGGTGAAGACAGCGTCTGTGGACATGCAGAAGGCGATCCGCAACATTCAGGCCATTCTCAACAATAATGGCTTCAAGGCGGGTGAACCTGACGGCAAGCTGGGCCCGGCCACAGTGACTGCCATCAAGTCCTTCCAGAAGTCCGTGGGCCAGACACCGGATGGACGCATTACCGACGAACTGGTGACCGCGTTGCTGGCTCGCAACAAGTAAATCGGCTCTTTACCGATCTTTCCTAAATATCAACGTATTTGCCATTGAATGTTTGACAGTCATGCCCACCACGGGCATGACCGATGAAGGTCGCAGGGCTTGTAGCCTTCGCCATTTTTTGACAGATACCACCCATTCGTGGTGAAGCCCGCCTTATGGCGGCTTTGCTGTTTTGCACGGAACCATGCCCGAGGTCCTGATGTGACTGTCTATCTGCCCATTGCAGAACTATCGGTGAATATTTTCATCATTCTCGGCATGGGCGCGGCCGTGGGCTTTTTGTCCGGCATGTTCGGCGTGGGTGGCGGTTTTCTCATCACCCCGCTTTTGATCTTTTACAACATTCCCCCCGTTGTTGCCGTGGCAACCGGTGCAAACCAGGTGGTGGCGTCCTCCGTTTCCGGCTCCATCAGCCATTTCAGGCGTGGCACGCTGGATGTGAAGCTGGGCGGCATGTTGCTGATAGGCGGCCTGTGCGGGGCAACCGTTGGCGTGTGGCTGTTTACGCTGTTGCGCAGCATCGGCCAGCTCGATCTCATCATTTCGCTGCTTTACGTCATTCTGCTCAGTACCGTTGGTGTGCTGATGCTGAAGGAAAGCATCTCGGCTATACGCCGCTCCGCCCGCAATGAAACCGTGACGCTGCGCCGCCCCGGCCATCACAACTGGGTGCACCGCCTGCCCTGGAAGATGCGCTTCAAGAAATCGAAGCTCTATCTCAGCGTCATCCCCATCATCGTTCTGGGTTTCGGCGTCGGTGTGCTGACCTCGGTCATGGGTGTCGGCGGCGGCTTCATCATGGTTCCAGCCATGATCTATCTGCTGCGGGTTCCCACAAACGTGGTTGTCGGCACTTCGCTGTTCCAGATCATTTTCGTCACTGCCTATACGACCGTGGTTCAGGCAGCGACGAATTTTTCCGTCGATATTGTGCTGGCCTTCATCCTGATGCTGGCGGGGGTTGTTGGTGCGCAATATGGCGTGCGGGTGGGCCAGAAACTGCGCGGCGAACAGCTGCGCGCGCTGCTGGCGCTGCTGGTTCTGGCTGTTGGCGTGCGTCTGGCCATTTCGCTGGTGCTGAAGCCGGATGATCTGTTTTCGGTGGCTGTTGGGGGGTTGGGATATTGATCCGCGCTGCCCTTCTTGCTGCCGTTTTCGGCCTTTTCTGCACGCAGGCTTCAGCGCAGACGCCGCCGCTCGCCATTCTGCCGGATGCCAATGGGCAGGCGCGGACCTTGCAGGAAAACATCGAGATCGGCGCATCGACCTCGGAAATTTCCATCGCGTCGGATTTTCGCGGCGCTGACTTCACCATGTTCGGCGCGCTGAACAATGCTGACCAGCTGCTGCTGGCCATCGGCCAATACGACATTGTCGTGACGCTGGAAGGCCCCAACGAATATTCCACCGTGCGCAAGAAAAGCCGGGTGGCTGGCATCTGGATCAACACCAGCGCCATTACCTTTGCGCCGCTGCCGGAATCCTACTCCATGGCCAGCACCCGCAGTATTGACAATATCGCAACGGCGGGAACACTGAAGGCCATGGGTCTGGGCGTAGACCATCTGCCGCTGCGCAGCGCGGTGTTCTCAGGCGTGCCTGACAATGTGTTTGATTTTCAGGATGCCTATCGCCGTCTGAAACTGTCGAGCGGCATTTATCGCAATGACACGACAGGGGTGCGGCTGGAACGCACCGGCCTGTTCTGGGCCACGCTTCGCCTGCCGGCCAATGTGCCGAACGGCGTCCACACCGCCCGCGCCTACCTCTTCAAAAGCGGCATGCCGATAGCGCAAAAGGAATTGCGGTTGCGCGTGGTCAAGACCGGCATGGAACAGGCCATAACGGACGCCGCGCACCAGACGCCCGTCGTTTATGGTATTTTATGCGTACTTCTGGCCGTAATTACCGGTTGGGGTGCCAGCATTCTGTTCCGCAGGGACTGATCTCAGCCAAGCAGGTTTGCGAAGCGGACCGAGTAAATCCTGTCACGACCGAGCATATGCGCGACCAGCGCCGAGTGGTCAAACAGGCCATGCATGGCCTTGTGCCGCAGGTCCAGACCGCCGCTCAAGACGCCGAAGGCTGGCATCAGCATGCGGGCACCATCGGTTGCGAAGCAGGGTCGGCGCACTGATTTTTCGCGGCGGCGCACGGTGGCTGCGGGGTGGAGGTGACCGGCAATTTCACCGGGTGAAGCGCCCGGCTTCGGCTCGTGCCGGAAGATGAGGTTGCCATAGACCATTTCATCGCTGGAAGAGCCCGGCAGATCGACGGTGCCATCGGGATCATGGTTGCCGTTGATCCAGACCCACTCGCGGCCCTTGGCCATGTCCTTGATGACCTCACGCAAAGGCAAGGGCAGATGCTGCGAGCCAATGCGATCGTGGAAATTATCGCCAAGGCTGACGACGATCTTCGGATCATAACGGGTAATCAGCGAAGACAGGATTTTAAGCGTGGCGATGGTGTCATAGGGCGGCAGCATACGGCCACGCCGTGCGAAAGCGGCACCCTTTTCCAGATGCAGATCCGACACGACCAGCACCGCAAGGTCCGGCAGGTAAAGACCGCCCAGCGGATCGCACCAGCCAGCAACGCCGTTGATGACGGTTTCTGAGCCAAGGCATTCAAAGCCGCTGGAAAATTTGTCGCTCAGGGCAAGTCGGCTCAGCACTAACGGTTACTTTCCTATTTATGACATCGCATCGGCGATAAGCTCATCGGCGGCCTCGGCCAGCACATCATCCATGGCCTGACCTGCAACCGTCTCGCGCCCGATTTCCATCATGACCGGCACCGCCAGCGGCGACACATGCTCCAGAGCGCAGTGGGTGGTGTGGCCCTTGATTCGCCTTAGCATATCGCCAAGTCGGCCAATGTCCAAAAGTCCTGATGATGCATCGCGCCGGGTGGCTTCCAAAAGGATGTGATCGGGCTCATGGCTGCGAAGAACGTCATAAATAAGATCGGCAGATACCGTGACCTGCCGCCCGGTCTTTTCCTTGCCGGGATGGCGGCGCTCGATAAGGCCTGAAATGATTGCGCAATTGCGGAAGGTGCGTTTCAGCATGAAGGATTCGTCCAGCCATGCCTCAAGGTCATCGCCCAGCATGTCCTCATCCAGAAGATCGGTCAGCGACAGGCGCTGCGATTGCAGGCGCATGCCCAGATCTTCCAGCGCCCAGATGGCCAGCGAATAATCCGTGGCGACGAAGCCCATGGGCTTTGCCCCTGCCCGCTCCAGCCTGCGGGTCAACAACATGCCGAGCGTCTGGTGGGCCAGCCGCCCCTCGAAGGGATACATGACCATGAAGAAACGCTTGCGGAACGGGAATGTCTCTACGAGCAACTCATCGCGCTTCGGGATGACGGACTTTTCCTTCTGGATGGCCAGCCAGTCACGGACCTGATCCGGCAGTGCTTGCCACCGGGCGGGATCGGCCAGCATGGAGCGCACCTGATCTGCGAGATAGGTGGACAAGGGGAACCTGCCGCCCGCATAGGACGGTATTTTCGGGTCCATCGAAAAGGCCTGGCTGACCAGACATTCGCTCTCGCGGATCCCTTCGAAACGCAGCACCTTGCCTGCAAACAAAAACGTATCGCCCTGCACCAGCTGCTCAAGGAAATATTCCTCGACCTTGCCCAGCGTCATGCCGCCGCGCCCGATGGTGCCCTTGGCATTGCGCTTGACCATGCGCACATTCAGCTCGGCGGCCTCGACGATGGTGCCGAGATTGAGCCGGTACTGCATGGCGACCTGCGGGTTGGACACCCGCCACAGGCCATCTTTCGTCTGGCGGATGCGGGCATATCGCTCATAGGTGCGCAGCGCATAGCCACCGGTTGCGGTGAAATCGACGATCCGGTCGAAGGTGTCACGCGGCAGCGATGCGTAGGGCGATGCGGTGATAACTTCGCGGTAGAGATCGTCGGCATCGAAGGGTTCGGCGCAGGCCATGCCCAGGACATGCTGTGCCAGCACATCCAGCGCGCCTTCGGCAATGGGTGGCGTATCCTGCGCGCCGACATAATTGGCGTCGAGCGCTGCACGGCATTCCATAACCTCGAAGCGATTGGCCGGAACGAGGATCGCCTTGGAGGGCTCATCCATGCGGTGGTTGGCGCGGCCAATGCGCTGGGCAAGGCGGCTTGCGCCCTTCGGCGCACCGATATGCACGACGAGATCGACATCGCCCCAGTCGATACCGAGATCAAGCGTTGAGGTGGCGACGACGGCGCGCAGCTTGTTCTCCGCCATGGCCGCTTCCACCTTGCGGCGCTGACCCGCATCCAGCGAGCCGTGATGCAGGGCAATGGGCAGATTATCGTCGTTGATCGTCCAGAGTTCCTGAAAGATACGTTCGGCCTGCGAGCGGGTGTTGACGAAAATCAGCGCGGTCTTGTGGGCTTTCAGTGCCGGATAGAGATCCTGCATGGCATAGCGCGCCGAATGGCCGGACCATGGAATGCGCTCTTCGGTCGTCAAAATGGCAATATCGGGCTTGGCCCCGCCATCCACGGTGATGAGGCCAGCGACGGGCTGGCCTTCCGCTTGCGGGCTGAGATAGCGCTGCAAATCCATGGGGTCGGCGACGGTGGCGGACAGGCCGATGGTGCGCATGGATGGCGCGTGTTTGCGCACCCGCGCCAAGGCCAACGCCAGCAAATGCCCGCGCTTGGAGGTGACGAGCGAATGCAGCTCATCCAGCACAACGAATTTCAAATCCTTGAAGAAACGCTCCGCTTCCTTGCTGGCCAGCAGCAGCGAGACCTGTTCCGGTGTTGTCAGCAGGATATCCGGTGGCTTCAGCTTCTGGCGCTGACGCTTGGATTGAGGCGTGTCTCCGGTGCGAGTTTCCACTGAAATGGGCAGGCCCATTTCCGACACCGGCTTCATCAGGTTGCGCTCGATATCGACAGCCAGCGCCTTCAGCGGCGAGATGTAGAGCGTGTGCACGCCGACAAAAGCGGAACCGGGCGGCACCTTGCCGCGCTCAGCCAAATCCGTCAGCGATGCCATGAAGCCGCCGAGCGTCTTGCCCGCACCTGTGGGCGCAATCAGCAGCATGTTCTCGCCTGCTCTGGCGCGGGCGGCGAGTTCCAGCTGGTGGGCGCGCGGGCTCCAGCCCTTTTGCCCAAACCATGTCTGGAAAGCGAAAGGCAGGCTGCCGACATCTTGGCCGGACATGGGACGCTCTATGTGTTTCACACCCCTAAAGTAGTGAAACCCAGCCGAAAAAGAAGGGCCTTAGACCGCGATATAACGGTCTTTGCGGTGATTGATGGCGATAACCAAGTTCATGACCAGCGCACCGAGAATGGAGCAGACGATGATGAGCGGCGTCGCCACGAAAAACGAGCAGAACAGAACCGTGCAATCAAAGGCAAGCTGGACAAGACCGGCGCGAACCCCGAAACGATCTTGAATGTAGAGAGCCACGATACCAAAGCCGCCAAGGCTGGCGCGGTGACGAAACAGCGCCATCATGCCTGCTGCAACGGTCAGCCCGCCAAAGAGCGCAGCCACGATGGGATTGACGCTTTGCAAGGGGATAAAATGCGGAAGATATTCCGAGAGCAGAGCCGTTAGCGCCACGGCGCAGAAGGTTTTGAGGGTGAAGGCAAGGCCGAGGCGTCGCAGCGCGATATAATAAAACGGCAGGTTGGCGAGGAAGAACAGAAGGCCGAAGCTGATATCGGTTGCGTAATGCAGCAGAAACGCGACGCCCACGACGCCACCCGTCAACAGCCCGCCGCCCGACAAAAGAATGACGCCGAGCGATATCAGCATGCTACCTGAAACAACGCCCTGCGCGTCTTCCAGCGCGGAATGGCGCTCAGGGGTCGATGCCCAAAACCTCATGCGTTTTTGTTCTGCAGTGTCGCTCATCATGGTCCCCGCCTTGGCCTTCCACTCTTTGCGCAGAGTTCACAAAAAACTCAAGGGATCAGCGCACGACGATGTAGCGATCCGAGCGGTGGTTGATGGCGAGGAAGAGGTTGAGAACGAAGGCACCGACGATGGAATAACCAACCGTTGCAGGATCGATGACGAAGAAGGCGGCGATCATGACGCAGCTATCGAAGGCAAGCTGGATGAGACCGGCGCGAATGCCGAACCTGTCTTGAATATAGATGGCCAGAATGCCGATGCCGCCAAGGCTTGCGCGGTGCCGGTAAAGCGCCAGAAGCCCATAGCCCAGAAGCAGCCCACCCAGAAGGGCGGCCCAGAGCGGATTGATGCTTTCGATGACCATCCAGCGGCTTTCCAGCTCCGTCAGCACCGAAACGAGACCGATGGCGATGAAGGTTTTGAGCGAGAAGGCCAGCCCGAGCCGCCGGAAGGACAGGTAATAGAAGGGCAGATTGACGAGGAAGAACATGAGGCCGAAGCTGATGCCAAAGGCATAATGCACGAGAAAGGCCACGCCCGCCGTGCCGCCGGTGAGCAGGCCGACCTTGGCCAGCATATAGAAGCCGAGTGCCGAGACGATGCTACCGGTGACGATGCCCTGAATATCTTCCACCGGTGCATGCTTGGCCGGATCGGCACTCCACATGCCATAAACGCTTCTCGTGAATGCCATGTGCGCTACCCCAAAATGGAACTGCATCGACGCGTTACGGATCCGCCGGATGGGTCGCTCGATGAGGCCTATTTTGCACCGCAAAAGGCAGCGTTTCAACATCGATATGTAAGCAAGGCTGACCTATCGATCAAAAGGCAAGAAACGAAAAGATCAGGCGGGTTTTCTGGCAAGAAACAGAATGCCGCCGAGGGGTTTTCCGGCATCCTTGCGAATGGTGGTTTTCGCGGTGGCCAGGATTTCCAGCCCTGATGCAGCCAGCAGGCCACAGACATAGGGTTGCGAGTGGGCATAGCGCAGGGATGGCCGCAGGACAAAACCATCCGCATCTTCAGCATCTTCCACCGAAAAGGCAAAGGAACCGCCGGGCGCAAGCAGTTCCACCACCAGCGGCATGACGGTTTCCAGACTGCCCAGATACATCATGACATCGGCAGCGGCGACGAGGTCTGCACGGTGGCGCAGCAGATCAGCGGCAAAGAGGCCCGAGGCTTCTGAGGCTAGCGAAAGATCGGCCTGCGCCAGATGGTGATAGATCGCTTTTTCCTGCGCCTTGGCCAGCATGTTGGCGGAAATATCGAAACCTTCCAGCCGTGCTGCCCATTCCCGGATTTCCACACCCAGAAGGCCGGTGCCGCAGCCTATATCGACCACACAGGCAAAACGACCGCTCTCAGGCCTTGCCGTGTCGATCAAGGCGGCCAGCTTTTGCGGCACGCTATAGTCCAGTTTTTTCACCAGCGATGTTTCGAAACGCTCGGCATAATCATCGAACAGGCCCTCGACATAGGCGCTCGGCGGCTGTTCCGGCGTTTCACCAACACCCAGCACCGCCAGCTTCAAAGGGGCGGCGAAAATTCCATCCGCATCCAGCCCGTCCACGGTCTGGTAGGCTGCAATCGCCTTTTCGGTCTCGCCGGCGTTGTCGCAATAATCGCCCAGTTGCACCCAGCCCGCCGCCCATGAGGGCACGAGTTCCAGCGCCTGTTCCATCAACTCTGCCGCAGCGGCGTGATCTCCGCTTTCGCCGAGCATCCGGGCATAATCGGCGCGCCGGTCTGCGATGGCATCGCCGGACGAAAACTGGTTTGGGGCCATCATTGCTTTCCTGAAAGAGGTGGGCTGTCTTTCATCAGGCCACAAAAAAACTCAAGTCCTATTTCATGGCAAAGGCAATTATGGCGCAGAGACTGCGTCATCGCTTGCATAGTGGTGCCTGGCTTCATATGTCTTGGCTTAAGTTTAGGAGATTTGCTGATGGCTGGTGAGGTCGATAAGGTGCTGGGTGATAGTGTGGCGCGGACAATCATCAAATTGCTCGTCGTGTCGCTGATCGTGGGCTTCGTCATGGCGGTTTTCGGCCTGACGCCCTGGAACATCATCTACGGCGTGCGCGATTTCGTTCTCGACATCTGGCACAGCGGCTTCCGCGCTTTGGGCAGCATTGGCGACTACCTGCTGGCCGGTGCCGTGATCGTTATTCCCGTCTTCATCATCCTTCGCCTTTTGAGCTTTCGCCGCTAATATGACCCAACAGACAGTCTTTTCGCTTTCCCGGCGCGGCTTCGTGCTGGTTGGCGCAAGCGCCGCCCTTTCCGCCTGCGTTTCCCGCCCCACCAACAAGGGCATCGCCTCAGGTGCCCGGGATGAAACCGCAGCCGCGCTGCCCATGGTCAACGAGCTTCGCCGCTCCAAAGGTCTGGGAACGCTCAGTGCCAATAGTGCCGCGCAACAGGCCGCGCTCTATCAGGCCAGCCGCATGGTGAAGGCGCAGAAAATGGCGCATCTCATCGGCCTAACCGACAGTTTTCTCATTCGCATGAAAGAGGGCGGCGTTCCCCTGCCTGCCGCTGAAAATGTGGCCGCCGGTCAGGATACCGTCGAGCGTGTCGTCAAAGCCTGGATCGGCTCTCCGCACCATCTGGAAAACATGCTGGGCAATTACGGCGGCCTTGGCGTGGCCGTTGCCTATGATGCCGCCGCCAACAACCGCCCCTATTGGGCGATGGTGCTGTGTCGGTAATTGAATAGGGTAATGATCGGGCTTAAAGCGCCCGATCCGCCCATGTGTTGACCGTGCTATCGCGCAGATCGCGGATGTTGCCGACCTGCTCTTTCGCCACGAGCGTTGACAGGCCGCGCACGATCTTGCCCGGAAGCGCTGGGCCTCCATAGACCATGCTGGAATAAAGCTGGACCAGATCGGCACCCGCCTTGATCTTCTCCAATGCAGTTTCAGCCGATGACACGCCGCCAACGCCTATGATGGGCAGTGCGGGGCCTACGCGTTTGCGCATCTTGGCCAGCACCGTGGTCGATAGGTCGAACAACGGCTTGCCGGAAAGGCCGCCAGTTTCATGGTTGTTCTGGCCCGGCGTGAGGCCGGTGCGCGACAGCGTCGTGTTGGACACGATCAGGCCATCGAGATTATGGGCGAGAACCTCAGCGGCGATATCATCCAGCCCTTCTTCGGTCAGATCAGGCGCGATCTTCAAGAAGACGGGAATGGCGCGGTTCAGCTTTTGCGCTTCCGCGTCCCGCTTTTGCAGCACAGCCGCCAGAAGCGCCGAGAGGCTTTCACGTGCTTGCAAATCGCGCAGGCCCGGCGTGTTGGGCGAAGAGATGTTGGCCGTGAAATAGGACGCGACCGACGAGAAGGCCTCGATGCCCTTCACGTAATCCGAGATGCGGTCGTCGCTATCCTTGTTGGCGCCGATATTGACGCCGACAATGCCGCGCAGGTTGGCTGCAAACAGGCGCGCCAGAGCTGCCGCATGGCCCTCATTGTTGAAACCAAGACGGTTGATGACGGCCTCGTTTTCCACCAGCCGGAAAATACGTGGCTTCGGATTTCCCGATTGCGGGTATGGCGTCACGGTTCCGATTTCGGTGAAACCAAAGCCGAGCTTCAAAAGAGGGCCGGGCACTTCCGCGTTTTTGTCATAACCCGCCGCCATGCCGAGCGGATTGGGGAAGACCAGCCCGGCCACCGTTTGTTGCAGGCGCGGATCATGCGGCACATGGCAGGTGGGAATAAAGCCGCTGCGCAACGCCGTGATCGACATGCCATGGGCCACTTCCGGGTCCATCAGAAACAGGCCGCGACGGCCCAGCTGGGAAAAAAATCCACTCATCATGCAATCTCCGGAAACTGGTGTGCGCCATCATCATCCAGCGTGAGCGGCGTTTCCCACAGGACGGCGCTGAAAGGCAGGGGTGCGTAGAGGTGCGGGAAGAGGTCGCCGCCGCGCGAGGCTTCAAACACGAGCTTATCGCCCAGCGCGCCACCATCAACCGCGACCAGAAGAAGATCGTCCTGACCGGCGAAATGGAGCTGCGCCGTTGTCTTGACCTGGGCTGCGGTGGAAAAATGGATATAGCCATCCGTGAGATCTATGGCAGCACCCGTGAAAACACCCGCCTCCTTGGCCTCGCGCCAAAGGGCTGAGGGCACGATCTTGTAAACGACGGGGCTATCGATATCAGGGGGCGTTTCAGACATGCAGCGTCTCCTTCATATGCGGGCGGTTTGCCGCAAATGCCCTTGCTTGTCCACAGTGCGGCACTGTTTTTTGCGGATTGGCAGAACCGGCTGGCATCACAGCCCATAAGACCGTGCGTTGCGCCGAAATTTTACACAATCCTTGGTTTGTGGAGCTTGACGTTTTGCGAAACTCCACCAACAATAAGGTTTACATGAAATGCTCTTGGGAGGGGGTACGGCATGTCACAGCTCACCATCATCATTGCAGACGACCATCCTTTGTTTCGCGGCGCGTTGCGTCAGGCGGTCACGGGGCTTGAGGGCGACAATACAATCATCGAAGCTGGCGATTTCGAGGCGGCCAAGCGCGCTGTGGAGCGCCAGCCCGATGCCGATCTTCTGCTGCTCGATCTTGCCATGCCGGGTGTCAGCGGGTTTTCCGGCCTGATGGCGCTGCGGGCGGAATTTGCCAGCCTGCCCATCATCATCGTTTCGGCCACGGACGACCCTTCAACCATGCGCCACGCCATTGAACTCGGCGCATCCGGCTTCATTTCCAAGTCCTGCGGCATTGAAGACATGCGCGCCGGGATCCGTGCTGTGCTGGAAGGCGATGTCTGGATACCGGCATCCTGTCAGTCCGGGCAGGATCAGGACCGCGATATGGCCGATCTCATCCACCGCTTAAGAACGCTGACGCCACAGCAGAGCCGTGTGCTGGGCATGTTGGGGGAAGGCTTGCTGAACAAGCAGATTGCCTATGAGCTTGGCGTTTCCGAAGCAACGATCAAAGCCCATGTCTCCGCAATATTGCTGAAATTGAAGGTAGACAGCCGCACACAGGCGGTGATCCAGCTTTCGAAGATCAACACACCGACGATGGTGGCATAGTTTACAAGGATTTTATTCCTTTTTCTACTTTACTCTTTGATCGTGTTTGGCTAAATTTCGTTTGATAGTGAAGCGGGCAGCGTGACGCCGCCGCCCTATCCGGACCGTTCAAAATGCTGTCACACGATAATATCTGGACTGCGATCGATACGCTTGCGGACCGTAACCAGTTGACGCCTTCAGGCCTGGCGCGGAAGGCGGGCCTTGACCCGACATCGTTCAACAAGTCCAAACGGGTGGGTCCGGACGGGCGACAGCGCTGGCCATCCACCGAATCCATTGCCAAGGTTCTGGAAGCCACCGGCGCAAGTGTCGATCAGTTCTTTGGTTACGCCATGAACCATATGAGCAAGAATACGCTGCCCGATGGCAATTTTCCGCCCCAGACGGGTGCCATTCCGCTGCTCGGTTTTGCGCAGGCCGGTTCCGGCGGCTTCTTCGACGATGGCGGCTTTCCCGCAGGTCAGGGCTGGGATGTGGTCGATTTTCCCGCCTCCCCTGCAAGCCGTCCGGGCGTCTACGCCCTCGAAGTGCAGGGCGACAGCATGATGCCGCTTTACCGCGATGGCGACATGCTGATCGTGGAGCCGGGCGCGCAGGTGCGCCGGGGAGACCGCGTTGTGGTGAAAAGCAAGGACGGCGAAGTCATGGCCAAGGTGCTGGCGCGCCAGACCGCCAAAACCATCGAATTGTTCTCGCTAAACCCCGAACACCCCAATCGCAGCTTCGATCTGGCCGATGTGGAATGGATGGCCCGCATCATCTGGGCCAGCCAGTAATCTGCAGGATTAAAACAACCCGTACGGGAAATAGCGGCGGTAGATTTCTTCCAGCCGCCCGTTGCGCGACAGGGCGGCAAGGGCCTGATCGAAGGCGGGAACCAGCTTGTTCTCGGGGTCTACAGTCATGATCGACAAGCCCTCGCCCAGGAAGCGGTCAGACATATATGGGCCATCAAACAGAGCGCAGCAACCGGCTGAGGCCGTGCCGGAAACCCAGAAGGGCAGACGCAACCCATCGGCAAAGACCGCATCGACCTTGCCGGATTTCAAGGCCTCATACATCGGCTCATAGCCATCGAAGCCGTTGACGACAACCGCCGGGAAGAAGGCTTTCAGCATGGCCTCGTGCCGCGAATTGGTGACGACGCCCACCTTTTTACCGGACAGCGCATTGGCCGATTGGCCTTCGAGCTTTGTCGTCTTATTGATGGCGAAGCGGGCGGGCAGCAGGATATAAGGTCTTGTAAAGCTGAAGCTTTTTCGCAGATCCGCACTGGATGCGATGCCGGACATGACGGCCTCGCCCTCGCCCATTTCCACGGCTGCTTCCAGCTCATCAAACGGCAGCGCCTGCACCTGGCATTTGCTTTCGACTTTCAGCTGCGCGCAGATTTCCCGGGCCAGATCAACGTGGAAACCCGCGAGGCGTCCATCCTGATCGGTAAAATTGAAGGGCGGGAAATCAACCGACATCAGGAACCGTACACGGGGAACGGTGGAAAGATCCGCACCCGGCAGACGCTCTTGGCTATCAAACAAAAGAGGCAGGCGCCCGGCCTCCCCCAGAGTTTCAGCACGGGCCGGATGGGGGTTCCCCAAGCCGATTGCGCAAACGAAAGCGGTGAAAATACCCATGAATTTTACGGGTGCAACTGGTAGGCGCATAGATATGATCCGCTTGGGGAATTTAGGGGCAACCACCTTACCGGTGGTTGATAGTGGCGTTGCGTTTTGATGAGTATACACAAGAATCGCGAAAAGCGATGCTTGTCAGGAGTGATATTGTTGTCAGTGACCGCTCCGACGACGGTCTTTTATCCGGCATCGACAGCCACCAGCCAGACAGTGCCGAAACAGAGTTTCTGAAGACGCTGGGGCTTGGCAAGCCCTATATCGAGACATTTTCCGCCCGCGCCCGGCGCAACGGCTCCACCTTCGAGGCGGAGGTGATTTCCAGTGGAATGGTAACGGAAGATTCCTATTTCGGCGCTTTCGCCCGGTATCTGCGCCTGCCGTTTGAACCACAGCTGAATGGGGCGCTGGTGGTAGACACGCCGTCTTTGGATGTGCAGCTTATGGAAGCGCGCATGGTGCGCCTTCGGCCTCACGATGCCGCCCCCTATATGGCAATCGTGCCTGATGTCAGCAGCATCGAGCGATTAAAACATGCGCTTGGAACGACGCCCGGCTTGCGTGAAGATCTGGTCGTGACCACACCATCGGCACTTCGCGACGCGGTGTGGCATGCCGGGGCTGAACGGCGGACACGCCAAACCGTGAATGCCCTGTTCGATGCAACACCACATTTTTCGGCGCGCATCACCTTGCATGGCAAGCAGGGCTTTCTGCTCGGCGTCGGCGTTACACTTCTCATCGGCGCGCTGCTGCTCTCTCCCACCACAACGTTTCACCTTCTGCACATCGTGACGGCGGCACTCTATATGGCTGCGATCCTGTTTCGGCTTCTGCCGCTGCGATCTCAGCCGGACAGGCGCACACTGGCGCTGGTTGAGACGACCCGCGAGGAAGAGCTGCCCGTCTACACGATCCTTGTGGCGCTTTACCGCGAAGAGGCGGTTGTTGAACAGCTCGTGGCCGCTCTGAACCGGATGGACTGGCCTCGATCCCGTCTGGACATCAAGCTTGTTTGCGAGGCGGATGACGAGGGCACGATTGCCGCAATTCGGCGCACCTGCCCTGGGCCGCATTTCGAAATCGTCACCGTTCCGCCCTCGCTGCCGCGCACGAAGCCGAAAGCCCTGACCTACGCTCTATCTGGCGCGCGGGGCGAGTTCACCGCAATCTATGATGCCGAAGACAGACCGCACCCCAAGCAATTGCGCGAAGCCTATACGCGGTTTCGCGATGGGTCCGAGACACTGGCGTGTCTTCAGGCACCGCTCATTATCAGCAATGCCGATGCGTCTTGGCTCACATCATCTTTTTCACTGGAATATTCAGCGCTGTTCCGGCGCATGTTGCCGACGCTGGCCCGGATGAAGATGCCTCTCCCGCTGGGCGGCACATCCAACCATTTCCGAACGTCGATCCTACGCAAGGTGGGCGCATGGGACCCGTATAATGTCACCGAGGATGCGGATCTTGGCATGCGGCTCTACCGGCTCGGCTATTATTCTGATGTGATCAGCTATCAGACGCTGGAGGATGCACCGACCGACCTCTCTGTCTGGCTGGCCCAGCGCAGCCGTTGGTTCAAGGGCTGGCTGCAGACCTGGCTGGTGATGATGCGTTCACCGCTGACCATTGCGCGGGACATGGGCTGGAAAGCCTATCTCGTCTTTCAGCTTCTCATCGGCGGCATGCTTCTGTCTGCCCTCACCCACCCGCTTTTCATCATCTATCTGATGTCGGTTGGCCGCACTCTCTGGCTTGATGGTTTTGCTGCCTTCTCGCCAAGCCAACTCGCCCTTGTGACCGTGGACACGTTGAACATGTTCGCCAGCTACACCGTCTTCCTGTTGATGGGGACGCGGGCGATGATAGATCATGAAAGGGGTTTGATCGGAAGGCGATGGCTGGCGACGCCTATTTACTGGCTGATGCTCTCAGCCGCGGCGTGGCAGGCTGTTTTCGAGCTGCGCTATAAGCCATTTGTGTGGAACAAAACGCCCCACAAGCCTGTGTCGAAATCCGTGTAAATATACTGCTCAACCGAGCATCGATTGATCAATAGGGTGACTGGCACTCGGCACGCGCGCCCTGCTTGGTCTGATAGGTGTTGTCGGTTGCGTGATAGGACTGGTAGCGGGTAGCGCACCAGGTCACGTGCTGAATTTCCTCAGCCGACAAGGACATGCTGGCAGCGCTTGCACTTGCTGCGGCCCCGCTGCTAAATGCAATAGGCGTGCTATCATAGGTTCCACCCTGTGGCTGAGCCTGCTCCGCATAGGCAGGCGCGATTACGCTCAGCGCATGGGCCGGGATCGTCGTGACGGCCGAGAAGCCCAGGGTTATTGCAGCGAGAGTAACCAGTTTTACCATTTTGGACATTGGTAATTCCTTTATTCTATTTGCAAAACCAACGTGCCCCAGCAAGCTTTTGTTCCAAAAAAGTGGAAATGTTAATTTTTTGTATTGACAGATACCAAAAACCGATCACGCATCGGTGATTTGGTGCACCGAAACAGAAAACCACCGAATTGCTTCGGTGGTTTTAAAGGGATCATCAGGCCTTGGCTGCGTCAGAAGTTGACCTTCCAGCCGGAACGCAGCCAAACGCTTGGGTCGCCGCCTTCGGTGGATGCGTTGACCATCAGCGATGCTGTGCCGCCGCCAACAGCGAATTCTGCGCCGAGGCCGCCGCGAACCCACCACTGCTTCAAATCGTGACCGGGCAGGTCAACCGATGACAGGCCGAGAATGTTTGCGCTTGTGGCGGAAGACTTGTCCTCGAAGCGATGGGCAACTTCCGTACGGGCCAGAAGCGTGATGCTGTCGCTCAGCGGGTGAACGTAGTCCGCACCCAGACGGGCAATCGTTGCGTGATCGCTCATCTCGTCATAGGCGACCGGGAAGGAGCCGCCGCTTTCCGTGTAGGCATCCACCTTGCTGTTGGCACGCGACAGGCCGATGTAAGGCGAGATGGCGGTATCGGCAATCGTGACCGCATCCAGCCAGTCAAAGCGCAGCTTGCCGCCGAAGGTCTGCGTATCCGTGTTGCCGTTGGAGAAGTCCTGCGCGCCGCCATTCATATAGCCACGGTGAATGTCCATTTTACCGCCAGCATAATAACCGCCCAGCGTCACATAGAGATTGCTGACGACATTGGCCGTGACTTCAGGCGAGAGATAGAAACCCTTGAAGTTGAAATCGCCGCCGCCTTCCAGATCCTGGTTGGTATAGGTGCCACCGATGGCAAAGCGCCCTGTGACACCATCGGCAATGCCATAACCCATGCCGATTTCGCCCAGGCCGAAGCCACCATCGGAAGCATCGCTCTTGTCATAACCGCTATCCACCGTGCCCCAGGCGGAACGCTGACCGGCATTGAGCAAGTTGCGCATCGGGCTGCCCTGAGCACCGAACATGGCGGTGTTGGCAGAACCAAGCTGCGTGGTGGTGGGCGTGGCCGCCGCACTCTGAATGGTTGGCAAGAACTGTTCAGGCGTGATGATGCCGGCGCCGAGGGCATCGACACGGGCATAGTAGAACTGGCCGTTCTGGGTCATGCCCGCAACGACATTGCCATTGTTGGAGACTGATTCTGCTGTTGCCGTCGTGTCCACCGCAATGGTGGCACCATTGGCGCGCAACCAGTCTTCAACGGTGGTCAAGCCGGTCGCTTCCGTCGAACGGAAACCGTGGTACAAGCCGTTGGTGTCATTTGCAGAGCCGACGACGACGCTGCCATCTGCGTTCACGGCGCTGGCCTTGGCATAGTCCCCACCAAAGCCGCCCAGATTCTGCATGGTTCCGGTGATGCCGTCGCTGCCCACATGCCAACGGTAGGCAGCGGTGTAGCTCGGATCTTTGTTGTCAGGAGAAACATTCACCGAGCCAACGATCGTGCTGCCGTCTGCGCTCATTCGGCCGAAATTGATGCCCTGGCCAGCATCCTCATCCGCGAGAGTCAGATTCCCGATGTCTCGCATTCCACCCGCATCCGTCCAGCGGAAGACCCTGTCGACTCCGCCAGTTGACGTACCCGCGACAACGCTACCATCGGCTGAAACGGCCAAGGCTTTGGAAGATCCGTCACCCCCGAGCACTCCCAAGCCCGTAATCGTCCCCCCCACCTGCCAACGGTAGGCCTCATCACCTGACACACCGACGACCGTGGTCCCGTCACCGCTGATGGCGTAGACGTCTGAACTCGAATCTCCATTGAGCGTGCCGATGTCCACCATGACACCATCCGCTGTGGCACCCGATGTAGTCGACCAGTATAAAGCGTGAAAGTCCGAATTTGCCGTATAACCTTGACCCGCAACGGCGTTGCCATCATCGCTCACATAACTCGCATAAGCATAAGCTCCCCCTAATGTTCCCAGATCCTCGACGACACCATTCTTGAAGCGGTAGGCTTTGCTCAGTCCCGACCCAACATAGACGGAACCGTCTTCATTGATATCAGATGCATTAAATTGGCTAGTTATGACTGGCGATGATCCCGCAGAACCATTCCACAAATAGGGAAGGTAGCCGAGCTCGCCATAGCCTGTCACGAGCAATGTGGAGCCATCACCACTGAGACCGATAATTTTAGGATTATAAACCACATCAGGCTGCGTGAACTGGTCGAAGGTCGTGTTTGCGCTGGTATTGGAGGTGTCAGGAGCTGGCGTACCGCCAATGGCCTGCACGCTGAGGGGAAACGCCGCCGATGCGGCCAGCGCCAGCGCAATCAATGATGTTGTGCTGAAAAGCCTGCGCGTGTTTCTGGACATGCCATGATCTGGCTTACCTGATGTCATCGTCATTTCGCTTCATTCCCCTGCATATTGCTGCAACCGCATAGTTTAGATTCAGCGCGGATATAAAAATCTGCGACAAATCTATCCGTATGGCTGGTTTTCGAATATGTCTGAGCGTCCGTATTCATTGTCTGGACGTCCCGGCAGGCGATTTGTTGCGGGACAACAAAGTATAAAAAGATTATTGGATCATTTTTCTTATTTTATACTCACTGCATGAGAAAATAGTATTTTTGAATATTATAATATTTCAAGGCTTATTATGACATCCTTCGTGTTCGACAGCGCATCCCTGCCACATCAAGACAGTTTTGATGCCTATCGCGATCTTTATGCGGGAGGTTCTGATGTCAGCACCAATGGCCCTGGGTTCCGTGGCTGGGTGAAGGCATCGCGCCTGGGGAAGCTCGTGATGTTCGAGCGCAAGCTGAACGATGTTGCGCATGAACGCTCCTTGCGCCGGGCAAGCGCCGACGGGTTCGAACATTTTACCTTGCAGCTCAATCTTTCCGGCCAGTTACAGGTGGAAACGCCGAACGCGACGCGCTCTGTTGCGGCAGGAGACATTGTTCTCTTCGACACCACACAAGCGCAACGCACGATGATGACGGACTGTCACTATGTCACGTTTTCTGTCGCGGCAGATCTGGTCAGCACCGTGGATACGGATGCCCGCAACCTGCACGGCACGGTTCTCAAAGGTGGCAACGCCTTCATTCTGGCCGACCTCATGGCATCACTGGTGCGGCGCCCCTTGCATGATGACATGGCCGCTGCCGGGCGCGTGACGCAGATGTTTCGGCAGGCGCTGGCCTTGGCGCTGGACACGAGCCACACTGCGCAACCCAAAGACCCTAACGATGCCGTGGAACGTGTGCGGCTTCTGATCGATGCGCACATTGCCGACCGCAACCTCTCTCCCGAATGGCTGAGCAAGAAGGCCAATCTTTCCCGCACACGTCTCTATGATCTTTTCAAGTCTGCGGGCGGCATTTCCCGCCACATACAAAAGGCCAGAGCAACGAAGCTGCGCCAGCTGCTTGCACGACCGGATATGGGCCGTTTCAGCGTGGGCACTCTGTGTCACCAGGTTGGCTTTGCCAGCGAAAGCCACGCCATACGAACATTTTCAGACCTTTTCGCCATGTCTCCCGGCCAGTACCGGCGTCAGCTCAGCGAAACGCAGGCGGCAAAAGACAGCAAATCCGCCGCTGATTTCGATGGCTGGATCAGGGCACTGACGAACGCCTAGGCGCTTCCCCGCTTTTGTTCAAATCGCCTGTCGTCAAAGCATAGACGGCATAGGCACCCATGAATCCGTGAACAGACATCATGTAAAGGAAGAAGGCCGCATGCCCCGCATGCTGCATGAGCGCAGAGACGAGCAAGGGGCCGAGCGCGCCGCCCAGAGATACGAAGAACAGCAGGGATGCCGCTAGGGCGACGTTTTCATGGCCGTGGCCTGCGCGATCATGTCCATGCGCGGAACACAGGGCATAGACCGGAAAACTGAATGCTCCGAAGATGGCGATGCCGATCATGTTGAGCATCGTGTTGGTATCAGCAAAGGCTGACAGAAACCCCGCCACGGCCACCGCCCCCATGAGCGTGACGACAATGACCGCGATGCGGTTCATTCGATCTGAAAAGAAGGCGAGAGGATATTGCAGAATCAACCCGCCCATCAGACCCGCGCTCATGAAGGTTGCGATACCGGCTGGTGTCATCCCAACCAGATGTGCGTAGACCGGCCCGGTGGAGCGAAAGGTGGTTGCCGTCATGCCCGCCGCAATAGAGCCCAGCACTGCCAACGGGCTGATGCGCCAGGCGGTGGAAAGATCAAAACGACGAGTTATCGCAGCGGCAGAGCCAGCGGTTTTAACGCGGGAAAATGGAAGCAGCGTTGCGACCAGCACAGCCGAAATCAGCAGAAAAAGCGCGGAACTGTTCACGCCAACAAGAGGGATGGCATATTGTGCCGCAGCCACCGCACCCAAAGTGACAAAGCGGTAGATCGACAATATCTGCGCCCGGTGGGAATTGGAGGCGTTCGCGTTGATATAACCTTCAATCAACGCCAGCAGACCAGCATAGGCGAAACCTGATACCAACCGCAGGCCGATCCAGATGGCAGGCTCAGCAGTCGATGCCATCATTGCCGCGACAGATGCCGCAACCGTCACCAATATCGTGAAGATCTGGCTGTGGGAGAACCGGCCCAAAAGCCGCGTAGCCCACAGGCACCCGATCGCAAAACCCAGGCTGTAAACCGCACTCATGACCCCGATGAGGGAGACAGAAAACCCATGAGACGCACCCCGCACAGCAACCAAAGTCAGTTGCAGCCCATGCACCCCAATAACCATGCCTGCCGTCGCCAGAACGGGAAGCAGATGTCTGATCTGTTTGAAAACCATGCGAGCCTGAAAATACGAACCGGCAGACATACGCTGCCTAACGTGCGTGATATGCCGTTTTGAAATGCAATAAAAACAGAAATGAAGATCGAAAGAACTGCTCAAGTATTTCAACGACGGAGCAGAAGCAACAGCGTATGTCTAATGGCCCACCACACGCGCTGAAGGTAACAAAGCGTCCTTGGCAGGAAGCCCGCCGACGGCGCGCCTGATTGAGCTTTATCAAAAAACGACTGGAGCGGGTGAAGGGAATCGAACCCTCGTATTCAGCTTGGGAAGCTTGATCTATCACCTGTAGATCAATGCCTTAAGTGTAAAACTAGCTCAAATCGGCACGAAATTCGATAATGTTTTCAATACCGCCGTAAAACTTTTGGGGGATGGTAGCAGAAGACCGATCACGTCAGCCCCCCCAGATAAGTTTCGGTAGATTACCGCGTGATGGTTTATATACCATCACCCGAAAAGCGTATGCAGCCTGACAAGCCGTGCGTTGTAACTGAGCGGAAGGCTGCTTTGCTCTCCTTCGAATAGCATCCCTCTCGTGGACACCAATAAATCGGCAAATAAAATCTAATTAAACCGTTGTTTTCTCGGCGTTTTTTACTTGCTTAATCAAAACGAAATCCCCCACCAAGCCAGCCGATAACTCCCATTGATTTTGTTGCGAAACCCGACGCGCGCGCCTCACCTCTTGATGAGAATTGGTGCGTTTTGATGAGGTACAAGATGCAATTTCGTAAGCTGTGCATACCAGCCAGTGTCATCGGACCCAAGCCCCAAGCCGAAGAACAGATTTCATTGATCGGCTCCACCCGCATTGTTTCTAATTAATCAATATTTCAGCAGTTTATGTAAACTACAGGTACAAGCAGTTTGCGGGGGTATAAATGCGGCGTAAAACGATAATCAATGGCTTAGAAAAGATAGCGTCTGACTTAAGACATTCTGAAGCATCTGAAATAATTTCTAAGCTTATTCAGCGCGAAACTAGAGATAGCGCACCTAGCATACTCCCGGCATTCCAAAAGTTATCTTTGGCGTACAATAGTTACTCTGAAGATGAGCAAATTATCCTTGCAAAACTCGGCTTGCACCAACTTTACACTGCAGAATTCTGGGCGCTTTTTGTTGATAAGACAGGGGATTCTTTTAGTGGGCAAGTCTATGGCATTTATGGTCGTATACAGGAAGCGTATGCGATAGCTGATCGTTTTTCCGATCTGCTGAGAAGCGAACGGCTTGAAACTGTCTTAACGAATGACCCGAAAGCCCCGCTGATCCTGCGTGACAAGGAGATTCTTACACTTATCTTGCCGGAAACTAGCGAACAATTCTCGTCTCCGGCTAGAATTGCTTTTGCGATTGAGGCTGTTGATAGTTTTTACAAAGCCTACGCTTCTATACATGGGTTGGACGCAACAGACATCGTAATTTTATCTTGTGATTCGGGGAGTGACAAATCTTTCGATTTCACTGGCGTCCCACAGATAATTCACTCTGTTAAAGAATTGATATTTGGGATTTGGGACCGTATCGTTTTTCATGGCCACTCACAGCAGGAAGCAAATCTGAAGCTGATTGCGGAATCCTTACCTGTTTACGAGACGATTAACCATATGGTCGAGAACAAAGCCATGTCGCCAGAGCAAGGAGAGATTTTGCGCCGACAGGTGCTGGCTGCTTCTACCAAGTTCATTGAGGCTGGCGCAACCATCCCCGAACTTGATGCTAGAGCCGTGAACTCCCCTCGCGAAATCATGGCTCCTGAACGTAAGCTTCTTGCAGGTCCGACGCAACAGCTCGCACCTGAGAAGCCGCCGACCTCTGTTTCTTACGGCGACGAGGCGGCTATGCGTCAGAGGATTGAAGAACTGGAAGCGGAAGCCCGAAAACGTCCTGCCGCAAAGTCTATTAGACGGCCTTCACGGTCTAAAAAGACCTAGCTGTTCAACGCACAGCGAAAATTGCTCGGCAATTGCTAACGCGGTTCTTCACGACAAGCGAATGTCTTGCATTCCGATTCCAAAGGTCACAGGTTCGAATCCTGTCGGGTGCGCCATATTTCTCAGGGCTTTTGGTCATTCTGAGAGGTGAGCGATTTTATTACAGGAAGCATATAGGAAGCAAAGCAGCGAAGTGCGCTGATGTTGCACTCGAAGGCTGCTATCCGCTGTGGAGGTCCAAATATGACGTACTACAAGACAGCTCAACAGGCGCTAAATGGGCCTAGGGCAATAGCCGCCACATGCGCAGATTGCGGCAAGCCATTGAGCGGGCCTACTGTGGTCTACGATTTCATTCGCAACGGACATGACGCGTCTTTTATCGGCTTGCACCGGGATTGCGCTTCGCAAGTTGCTCAAATCCTGATCTGCGATAGCTGGCCTCATAGGCTGGACTGAAACGTCCAAATACTACCGAGGCCTAATTTCATCTATATCGACTCGTTAACGTGATTGCGTTAAGCTCATAAGCCTTGACTTGGGGTGTTGGAATTTGAAGACAGGTCGAAAAACTAGCGAAGATAACGAGCGCCATCTGTTGGATGCGGTTGCAGAGCTTTTGTCTATGGCTCCCCAAGAAATCAGTCAGAGAAACAAAAAACTCAGAGAGACTGCGGAGGAAGCGGAACGTGCCATCAGGGAAACCGAGCGATCAATCGAACGAGGCGCGCGAGCAGGAAAGCGAAGATTCCGTCTTTGATTTCCTTTACTATGACGTCTCCCGCATCGCCTCTTTTCTTTCTCAGTTCGACAGTTCTGGACACCTGACTGAATTGAGGCAGTCTCAGAGCGCCTACCAGCGCACCCACAGGTCTGGCACGGTTGAAGTTAAAGGGTCGATACTTGCTGCTTCAGCCTTGGGAAAAGATGAGCTGCGTACAGAAAATAATTCAGAGAAGTCGAACCAAAAAAGCTATGATCCGAGATGGGTTAACGCACTTTCTTTTTTGGATTACCTCGAAGACGCGCACTTATTGAATCGCGATCTGACGCATGCCAGTATTGGCCAACTCGTTTTGTTTACCGGTGACCTTTCCCTTTTCGATTTGAGCATTCTGAAAAGCTTGTGGAGCTTGCCAGCAGCAAAAAACTTGCTGATTACAGGCGCCACTCAAAGTGCACAACAGGATGCCGTGCCGCAAAATAGGCGGGAGCGCAGACTTACCGGACCAGAAACTAAGCAGAAAAAGAACGAAGCCGAAGCGGCTGTGGAGATGCTGACGATCTTACCACATTCCGTCCAAGCGGCTGTCAGCAAAGCTGATCAATCGGTCTGGTGCACTCTACGGGAAGAAAATCTCACGGTAGCTCCATCCGACCTGTTTATGAAGCATGGTCTGAGTATAGACGGTGAATGGGCTATTGTTGGCATCTTAGATGCTTATCCTGACGACGGCGAACAAGAGGCTGACGAAGATGGCATTTCAATATCGCTGGTTAAGCAGATGATGGCCGGAGTTCGGTTGGGTGGATTCGCCACAATTTTCGGTCCGCAATTTGCTCCGGCTATACGGCAAATGCTTGGAAGGCCGTCAGCAGCGCACGGGTTCACGCCGTTGTTGATTTTCAGGGAAATAGCGCGTTAACAGAAAGCGCGCTCCCGATGGCTACATGAGATGTCACTCCATCCTGGCGTGCCGACAAGCAAGACGTTTTTAAAGCTGAATGCAGAAAAGCCGCCCAAATCACTCTGGACGGCTTTTGTCAGTCGAAGGTTGTCGTAGCTAATTCCTCAAGGGCTCGGCGCGCCACGATCTCGCTCTACCCTGTCAAGCCTCTGGCGCATATCTAAGATCACATCACGCGCGCCATAAACTTCACCAGACTGTCTCTTTTGTTCATCGGCCTGACGCCGCTGGTCGACAAAACGCTGATCATAATTTGCAAACACACGGTCTAGTTCGGCGCGAGGCACTTGCGCGTCACGGATTTCTTTGATCGTAGCTTCTAGCCGCGTCCGATCTTCAGCGCCGCGCGCCTGCCGATATTCCATTTCTTGCCGTGTCACCATGCGCTCGGTCATCGTGACGATGCTTTGCTGTGTGGTGTCGGCAAGCTTTGAGATGGAAGCTTGCATAATCTCGCCATTCTTCAGAATGGCGAGATCTAGGCGTGACTGGTCTTTGCTAAGCGTTCCGTAGACGAATGCGCCAAGTGCTGCCAGGATTGTAAAAGACACGCCCGCAGCAGACCAAACGACGGGCCACTGTGTTCGACTTCTTTCGGCTAAGCTGGACGACAACGAGGCAATAGACGAACGCATTTCGTTGGCTATTGAAGCCATTCCATTTTCGACCTGCTTGAAACCGGCGCGCATCTCGGTTTCCATGTCGGTCTGACGACGATTGAGATTAGTCACCCGCTCACCCAATTGCGCAGTGACTGCGTCGGCGTAACTCCGATCTACCTGGTTGCCATTACCCATGTCGTCACTTCCTTGCGCCATTACCTTAACCTTACCCATGCCCGCTAACCCTTCGCACCGAAGCGCGTCTTCACGCCGTCATAAAATCCTGCACATCGACCTGTGCGCCGATCCACGAAATCAGCAGCGAATTCCCACCGCAGTTGCGTGTTCCGTGGTTTCTCTGTTCCGTATTGCGGGATGACGCGCGCCATTTTTTGGCGACATTCGTCAGGGAGATCGGGAAGGCTTACGCCCGCCTGCGTCCGGCCACGTGTGTCAGCCGCCGCAATCAGGCGCGCCTCTTTGCTTGCACAGCCAGAGGCGATCAGCATCGCCCCAACGGTAATCACCGTCATCCATGTTTTGATTGTCATCTTTGATTGCCTGTTCAAGTTGGGCTTCGAGCTTTTGCTGCGTGAGCGCGTCGGCTATCGAGCGCTTGCGGTATTCTTCCAGCGATTGAGCGGCAGCGTTTCGCTGTCGCTCTTTCTCGTCGAGTAGGAATTGAAGCGTGTCGCGTTCCTGCTTGAGAACGTAACCTTCGAGCAACGCCGCATCATGCGATGAAAGCCACCAGCGGAAGCCGCCGTAGGCCGACAAGACGATAAGGAAGATGGCCAAGGCGCGACCGATGATGGAGGTGGGGAGAAGGAAGCTCATAGGCCGCTCACGCAAAGTTCGGCCTCGCCAACGCGTTGCGCGTCTCCCATCTCACGACGATTGACCAGACCGCGCACGATCTGCCCACCGGCCCGATTGAATGCGGTCTGCGCTTCGCATGCCGCGCGCCACTGACCTGCTTCAATGCGGGCCTTGGCCGTGGATCTGCACCATGCTCCGACCCCGAAATTGTAGGAGCCGGAAATCATGGAGGCGCGGACGCTGACCGGCGACTTCAGGAGGTTGGGAGAGCAGACGATGATCGACTGATAGTAATCGTCATGGACGCGCCGCAAGAGCATGTCTTTGCATTGAGCGCGCGTCTTCGTCATGCCGGGGCCGATGCCCTTCGTTTCGCCGTAGCAAATGTCCCATATTTTGGCGAAGGGGTCCCAATGGGATTTCAGGACTAACCCTTCCCATGGAATGATTGCCTTCTCAACCGAGAGGATGACGGCAGGGTCCATTTTGGATGCCGTCGCGTATTGGTCGTAGGCGGAATAAGTACCAGCAGAGATACCGGCCAGCACCGCTGCAATAGCGGCTTTGCCGCGCTTACTCGACATGATTTTGTTTATCGGCATTGGAGACACCTTTCTGGACAAGAAGGCGCGCCGTGAAAGCTCCAGCCACCGTGAGGCCAGAGAGTGCAGCGAACACGCCGGGGGGGATTTCGACAACGCCATCGACCAGCGGAAGCGCAACTTCCAGACCTGACAGGATGGCGGCAATAATCATGAGGCGGACAGACCAAGCGCGTTTCAGCACTTGCCGCCAATTCTGGACGAGCATTTTCACACCTGATTTTTAGGGGTTATTTCAGTCTAGTTTTCGTCTGTTCGGCCAACACGAGGCGTCAGGAAATGCGCGGGGGTTGCCGGTGTACTAGGTACGCTGTTTGGCGCGACCTTGCCGCCGCCATTCGATCCATTGCCTGAATTGGACCCGCCACCATTGCCGGTGCTACCATCGCCAGCGCCGCTTTCGCCATCGGCGTCACTCTCCGACGAGGACTTGCCGTCATAAAGCTTGCCGGAAATGTCGGTGGTAAAGGTGCCCTTCGCTGTGTAGCGATGGGTCGCCGTATCGATCACGTAAGGGACGCCATCGAGGCCGGGGCGAATGCCCGCGTAGATCAAAGGAGCGCCCGCGCATATGCTGGTGTCACCTATGACGGTCACGGACGTGCTGCCCTCGCCGCGCTTCAGGTTCTTGGCCTTGGCCTGTGCGGCCTTGTCGGCCTCGTCTGGTGACGAGAACGGCTCTGGAATGCGATAGACGCTATCGCCGTCCGCATCGCCATCAGCCTCGATTTCAACGCGCTGCGCCTTGTCGCTGTCTTGATAATAGGCGACCACCTTACTGTATTTGGTGCGGTCGCCGATATCGAATCTGAGCGATCCAAGCTGCACCATTTCAGGCGTGACAATCACACTACCGATGTGTGCCCCACTGGACGCCTTGCCCGAACCCAGCTTGGAAAACAGCAGGCGACCTTGCTTGATGGAAAACAGCCCATTGTGTCGCTGTGCCAACCGCCGCAAAAAATGGAGGTTGCTTTCGTCTTGCTGCCCGACCCACTGATAAACGAATTTAGCCAGGTCGGGATCAACGGCGGGCTTCAGGTCACTTTCGCTCGCGATTTGGGAAACGATATCGCCGAGCGAAGTTTTGTCCCATGCCCGCTCTTGCCGTTCCTTCAGCTTGCCACTTCGAAAGTCTACAGCCTTGCCGGAAATCGAGAGGCCGTACGGCAGGCAAGCGCCGTTGATTTTGTCAGCTGTGAACGTGCCTACGGACGCAAGGTTAGTACCGTAGCCCATGCGCACCTCTATGATGGCCCCGGTGCGTGGCAGCCCCAGATAGTTTGGCGGGCCATCATTCAGTTCCATATCGACCGTGTCCGATTTCAGACCTTCCTTGTCGGTCACGGTCACGGATTTAAGCCGCTCATAGAACCCACCGGCGACCGGCGTTCCATCAATGGTAATTTCGACGCGTGGGTGCATGACTAATCCCAAAGGCTCACAAGACGACGTTCGGTTGATGTGGAAGCGATGATCGGCATGACGATCTTGGTGCCGATCGGCAGCATCACGCCCAGCGCCGCAAGGCCCGGATTAGCTCCAATCACCGCCTCGACGACTCTTGCCGTGCGGCCATAATGCGCAAGACATGCCAGATCGACGGTTTCACCCTGACGGGTCGTGTAGATATTGGACATGGCGATCACCGGAAGAGGTCAGAAAGGAAGCTGGTAGCGCGGTCGAGAATGCTGCCGGTGGAAAGACCGGCTGTATCGGCCTGCCTTTTCAGCTTGATCGAATAGGCGTTGCGCCCAGCAGCTCCGCGCGCATTGATGAAAGAGCGATCTTCATCGATTCCTTGCACCGTGAAAGTGCCGTGGATCACGCCTTCGGCTGCATCGCCTGTCACCAGCATCATCGCCGTTCCAGCCATGGACGCGGCAATCAGGCCATCCAGTTGCGCCTGCCCGCCAAATTCCTCGGAGAAAAGCACACCCTGAATGGTGACTTCCTCCGAGGTCGGGCCTGTCCATTGCTGCGGGTTAAGGGTTTGTGCGACAGCCACTTCCGCCCAGGCAGTGTTGATGGTGCGCTTGACACCTTGATAGCCAAAGCCCAGCGCCTCGAAAGCAAAGCCACCGAGCATCATTGACGTGTTAACGGACATGATTTTTCCTAATCGCTAAAAGAGCTTTCAGTCGCTCTCTGGACTTCCTGCCCCAACTGCGCAGCGGCAGCACTTCCAGCAGCGGCGGGATCGGCGACACCTGTGATGCTGATAGGGGCGTTGACGATCACGCTCACGGGTTGGGTGTTGGTGACACGAACATCTTGCGTACCGCTTGGTTGAGACATTGCAGCAATGGAACTTGCGTCAATCCGGGTCGTGGCGATGTCATCTGCTGTCTTGCCGGGCAGCGTGTCGGTCGTGCCGCCAAAACCGTTTCCACGGGCCTGCCTTGCACCATCCATTGCGGTTTGCGCCGCAACCCGTGACGAAAGACCGGCTTGCGGATCAGCCGTTGTAAGCGGATCATCCATACCGAACAGGCGTAGCAATCCCTCACGGTATTTCTTCTGGTTTGCGACCTGTTCTTCAAACGTGTCGCCGGGCGTGTCGCCCAAACTTTGGACCGACAAACCAAGAGCGCCTTGAGCGCCAAACCCCTTTAACCACTGCGCAGCACCAGCCAACCAAGGAACCACTTCAGGAACGTTCGTGCCGCCCTTCGATGATTTGGGATTTGCTTTACCCCCGTCGCCCCCGAGACCGGGAAAGTCACTGAGCGCGCCCAGTGTCTTTAAAACAGAGAGCGCCGTACCAGCACCGGAAAGCAGCATCATGGCACCGGCAAGCTTCCGAACCGTCCCGGCCAACATGGCAATGCCAGCCGAATAGACGAAGAACTTGAAACCGTAACCGGACATTTCCGCCATAAACTTAGCAATGGGATTGTTCTCAATCGCATCGCTCAATTCGCGGATCGATGCGCCCCATTCCTTGGCTTTCATGAAAATGCTGCCGATACGATCAGCCGCGTTCGGGTCGATTTCACCAAACAGCAGATCGCCGATGTCTTCCGTCATCTCGCGAACGCCGCCATCATAGCCAAGCCCCTGCATGAAACCCTTCATGGAGGCCTCTATCTTGTCGAGCACGGTCACACGACTGCCCAGCGTATCGATCATGTAGCCGATACCCGCTGCGCCTTCACGGATGGCGGGCAGCATACCGTCGCCCATTTCCGAGAACTTGTTCGAGATCTTGTTTCCCAGAAGCTCTAGAACGTTGCCCGTGGTGTTGGCGCGCTGGACGTATTCATTGAAGGCCGAACCGGAATATTTCGTGCGGTCGGCCACGCTGGCGAGGGCATCGTCCAGCAGCTTGATATTGCCCACCAGCGGCATGAAGGCGCTGGCCTCATCACCAAAGAACTCTGACAGAAGCGAAGTCTGTTGATGCTGTGGTGCCTTGGCAATCGCCGTCAGCACCTTGCGCATGGTGCCTTTGGCATCTTTCTGCATATCCTTAGCGATGGACGGCAGATGCAGACCGAGCGCCTTGGCGGCATCCTTTTGCGACTTCTTGGCAAAGTCACCTTTCGACAGAGCGCGGATAACGTTCTTCATGGCCGTGCCAGCGGTGCTGGCGTCCGACCCCGCCGCGATCATGGCGCTACCCATGGCCGCAACGTCTTCTTTCGCGAACCCGCTCATTTCACCAATTGCGCCCACGCGGAGCATGAAGTCGGTGATGTCCTTGGCCTTCGACGCCATATTGTTCGAAAGGTGGTTGATGGCATCGGTCATGTCGCCGGTTTCAGCAACCGTCAAACCGAGCTGGGTTTTCAGCTTTGCCAGACTTTCACCCGCGTCAGCAGCCGTCATGTCGAAGGCAACACCGACGCGCGCGGCCATTTCCGCGAAGCCCTGTAGTTCGTCCGTCGCGATACCGGACTCGCCAGCCGCCGCAAACAGGGCTGCGATATCGGTTGCAGCCAGCGGGATTTCGCCAGACATGCGCCGAATGCTACGGCGCATGTTTTCAAACTGTTCGTCTGTAGCCTCAACAACCTTTTTCACGTCAGCGAAAGCGGTTTCGAATTCGATGGCAGCGCCCGCCGTGGCCGATATACCTTCGGTCGTGCCAAGATAGCCGGCTCCCAGCGCAACCGCCTGCCCGATCAGCCCGCGCATGGGTGCGAAGGCTTTCGTCTGCTGGTTTTGCAGACGGTCGAGAGTGCGGAAAATCGGTGCGGATTTGGCGACGACATCTTCCAGAAGGGAGATGCGCAGGGTGCTTTGCACGACAGACATTTATTGCCCCATGATTTTACGAAGCTCGCTGGCCTTGTGGAAATAGGACAGCAGCTTTTCAGGCGACCAGCGCTCTATGGCATCGAGCGATGTGGAGTGGAGGTGTGAAACAAAACAGGCGATCAAGCGCCAGTCGTGGCCTTCTTCTTGTCGTTTCCCAGCAAGCCAGCCGTTGCGTCCACGATCTTCTGAAAATCTTTTGCACCGATCTTCTTGAACGCAGGTAGAGTGATGTCACAGATCGAGGCGAGAAGGGCCGTCATCTGCGTAAGCTTGCCGGTGAATTGGTCGCCAATGATGAGATCGCCCACGGTCGGCTCGCGGAACGTCAATTCCGAAATCGTCTTATCATCGTGGGTTATGGGCTTGGCGAGGGTAACAGTTACAGTGTCGGACATGGAAAACCTCAAAGGTGAAAAGCGCGCGCAGGGCGTCAGCGCTGTGAATGGATCATTGCTGGAAACAGACGGACCGGACGCACAAGTGCGTTGCAGTTCACTCGTCAGGAAAGTTTGCACGGCATAGGCGGGGTCGCCTGAAGGGAGGTTTTCGCCACGCAAACGAAAAAGAAGGCGGGGCTAAACTCACACCAGAGAGCAACCCCGCTTCTTGAGGCTGTCGATTACAGCAGCAGTGCGTTGCGGATTTCGCCGTACTGCGAAACACCGCCAATCTTGAAATCGAAGTCATCCATCTCGTAGATTTCTTCACCGTCGATTTCGAGCTTGTAGTAGTTCACGTCCACGGCGTAGTCGTTTTCGGAAAGGTCGCCACCCTTCCATGTGCCAGGGTCGGGCTTGTACATCTTGCCGCGAATGGAAACGACAGCACTGTGTGTGGTGCCATCTTCATCAACCGTCGCGCCCGTGATCAGGAACGGCGTATCAACGCCGGGCCTCAAGCCAAAGAGCTTCAGGATTTGCGGGTCAAGGCCCGGCATCTTGAAGCCCATTTCCAGAGCGTTATAGCCCATATGGACATTGCGATCTTTGATCATACCCGCGTTACGCAAGGTCTCGCGTTTGGCTTCCGGCACGGGCAACGTGATGTCGGCAATCTGGCCGAGCTTGCTTTCGCGGTCTGCCCACAGCGTGCAATCGCGCAGAATACCACGCGGTAAAGATTTCTCTGCCATGTCTGGCTACTCCTTATGCGGCAACCGAAAGCGGGCCGGTTTCAATGGCACCGCGCACCTCATCCAGCAGGAGCCGGTAATAGAGAATGTTGCGGTGGGTGGTGATGTGGATTTGCTCCATGATGCCAACAGGCTCAAACTCGACATTGAGGAAGAGCTTACCGTTGGCCATCAGCGTCGGATCATTGAGGGCTGGGAACCAGCAGCGCCCGCCAAGGATATCGTCGTTGTTCTTGAAGACGCGCAGCGCGGCGTTACCGTCTTCAAGCATCAACTTCATATTGGCCTTGGTGAACTTGCGATCCACATACTGGAAGTAAACATCTTCCAGCGCTTCGTTGATCATGTCGGCGGTGGCACGAACGCTATCGAACTGCCAAAGCGGATCATCAATCGCCAGACGGCTACCCCAGGTGCGGAAACCGCCCCGTTCGTTGATGATGGTCGATACCTGATTTTCGTTCAGATAATTGCCGTCATCCGGGTATGTGATCGTGCGGGCAACACCGTCGATGGTGCGGATTTTCTTGTTCGAAACCGAACCGGAAACACCCTCATCAGATGCCACCACGCGTGACCGAACACCGGCAAACACAGGTGCGACCGGCTTTGTGACCGGAACGCCGTTGACGTTCTTCAGCACCTTCGGATCGATGATCAGAATGCGACCGCCGTTGACAGTCTGACGGAAGCGCAAAGCCTCGTCATTGGTCGTGTTCGGACCGCTGATATAGGCGCGGGCGCGAATTTTAGGGGTGATGGCATTCAGCGCCGAAACAAACGGGTTTGCCACGTCGCCCACATTCGCGGTCGCAGCGGGCAGCACTTTGGCGGCATCAGCGCCACCGCCCGAGAAGGTGATGACCGGAGGCTGCGAAAGCTTCTTGCCCGGCGCGACGATGCGCACCGAAACAACCTTGCCAGCATCCACGCCGGTTCCCATGACGGCTTCGAGCGTCGGCAATGCCTTGCCGGGATCATTGCCGCCACCCGTCGCTGTCACGACCGGCGCTTCTGTCAGCTTGGAACCTTCAGCAGATAGCGAAACAGAAACGACGCCATCCTCAACCCATGCGCCGGTATTGCCTGCGGTGATGATGACGCGTGGCTGGTAGCTGGTCAAAGCCTTGGCGCGCAAAGCGGCATAAAGACCTGTAAGGGTAACAGGGTCGCCGATCAGGTTGGCTTGCAGAACTGCCGCATCGGCGTCATGCGCCACGCGGTTGATGATGCACCACGAGCCGCCCTCATTGAAAACAGTTGTCACGTCTTCGAGAAGCGTACCCGCTGCACCCAGCAGCGCCGCCGCTGACAGCGACGTGACCAGTTTGGGATAGTTTAGCGGGAACGTGGCAGCATCGGCGTCAGGGGCCGTGCCGTTGATGAATGTGATGCCCTGTTGCTGGACACGCAAAAGCGACGGCGTTTCCGCACTCTCGGTCAAGCTCACGCCATGCGCATAGGCGAGGTTAGCCATTGTGGACTCCTTTTAAAGAAACAGCGATGTGAAGGGGATGGCGCTTAGCGCCGGGTAGTATCGGAACTCGCATTGAGTGCGAGACGATTTCTTAAGTCGATTGCCCATACGCCTGAATAGTCGCCGTAACGTCTTACAGACTTTTGGATTGTGCCGAATTACAGCTTGTGGTTATCTCCGCCTCAATTTTGGGAGGCCAGACAGAGCATGCAGCATCAGTACATATCTCTGGGTTCCGCGTGCAATGCTGCGACAATGATGAAGGTGGCCGGTCTCAGGCGCGCGTCCTATCCGTTCGACTGGCTACTAAACGTTGAGGATGGGCTCTCAGCAGTTACCAAGATTGTCGTGGAAGACTTCCAATCAGTGTCTCAGAGTGGCTGCTATGAGGTAGTCTACCACCCTCCTGTGGAGCGCTCGGTGCCAGCATACAAACGTTATCCTCGCACGTTCCATATCCATTCAGACCCAGCGTCGGACCCTAAAATTCATGCGGAAATGGTAAGGCGCTTTGATCGGATGCGCCAAGCACTTCGGACGAACGATTTTCTCCATTTTGTGTACTATCGGGAGCTATCCCAAAGCAGGGCAACAACCCCCGGCATAACAGCCAAAGAAGTTTTCGAACTCATGGAAAAGGAAGCAGCTCAATTCCTCGCCGCCATCGACAAAAGCAGACGCGGCAAGACAAAAATTCTCCTAGTCCTAGAAAGCTCCGTCAACGACAGGGATGAGGCGGATGACGCCGCTCGAACTGCTTTTTCCTCTGACAACCGCGTGGCATTTGGAAGCGCATTGACCAGATATGACGGGGATAGTCAGTTGCTCGAACAGTGGCAGCGCGATTGGATCCAGCTCATCGTTAAGAAAACAGATATGCCTCTTCGACTGGTTATTCAGTGCCAGATGAAACGCACGATCCGATCGCTACGGCGTTCTGTAAAGAACGCTACTTCGCGCAGTTGATGACGCGCCACGAACCGCCTCATTGAAGACGGTCATCACAACTTCCAGCAAATTTACCTCGATTTTTTAGATTATAAAATCGAGGCATGGACTTCTTCGCAGCCTTCCCATAATCCGCAATCTGGCGGGCCGGAGACAGTTATGAGATATCGTGCGGAAGTGGATGGGCTAAGAGCCCTAGCGGTTATTCCTGTCGTTTTATTTCACGCAGGGATCGTCGGGTTTACGGGCGGCTTTGTCGGTGTTGATGTGTTCTTTGTCATCAGCGGCTATCTCATAACCGCCAAAATCTACAGCGATCTGCAAAGTGGCAGATTCAGCTTTCTGGATTTCTATGAGCGACGTACGCGGAGAATATTGCCGCTGTTGCTATGCGTTATTTGCGTGTGCATCCCCGCAGCATTCTTCCTATTCGCTCCAAGCGATTTCTCGCGCTTCGCCAACAGCATCACCCATGCATTAAAGCTCACTTCGGAGATATTTTTCAGAAAGGCTGGTGGGTACTTCGATGTGGTTGATTACCCTCGTCCGCTCCTGCACACATGGAGCCTATCGATCGAAGAAAAATATTACATCGCGTTCCCGATCGCATTCGCCTTGATATTCACGAAGTGGCGAAAAGCATTAATCCCATCGCTTTCGATAGCAACGTGCGTTCTTTTCTGCGTGTCGGCATTTCTCGCCATCGCGAAACCAGATGGCTCCTATTACATGTTCTGGGCAAGGATTTGGGAAATCTTGCTTGGGGCAAACGTTGCGGTTTATGGCTCTCGTCTGTCCGAGAATATCCCAGAACGGCTGAAGCCTGTTATGACTTGGGCCGCAATTTTCGCATTGGCCTGTTGCGTTTATGGCTACAATTCCCAGACCCCCTACCCCGGGTTTTACTCCGCCATACCATCCATATCCGCAGCTTTGCTGATAGTGGCCCTCTCGCCCCAATCAGCTCTCGGCAAGATTATGGCTTCACGCGCTGCAGTTTTCATCGGCCTTCTCAGCTACAGCATTTACATGTGGCATCTTCCAGCCATTGTAATTGCTGAAGAGATTGAATGGTTTGGGACTGCCAGCCAAAAAGCTCTCGTTATTACCAGCGTTTTCGCCATTTCTTATTTGTCTTGGCGCTTCATCGAGACACCATTTCGGAGCAAATCATCCGTATCAACCAAGACATTCCTCGTTTCTTCGGTTGTTCTTCTGGCAGTCGTTTTGGCGGCGTCATCCTATCTCAAGAGCTTCGAAGATAGCCGTATTGCTTCAGTCACGCCGAAAGATACGAATGGCCTTCAATTGGTCGATGAGTGTTTTCTGGTGGAGACTTCCGACTTCGCACCAAAATGTCATTTCACAGGGCAGAAATTAAAGCCCCGAGTTCTGTTGATTGGGGACTCCCACGCGTCCGCGATTTATCCAGAGCTAAGCGCCTGGGCATCCTCGAATAATGTCGACCTCAAATCCATGACGGCCGCATATTGCTTGCCCCTTGTTTTGGAATTCCCACAGAACCGATCCGAGACAGCGACCAAGAGATGCGGATCTATCAACAGAACAGTTATGGACGAGATAGAGGCCAATCAACCCGATCTAATAGTTCTTGCCGCGTACATGTACCAATGGTCTGCGGTTGCCGGGACATCTTCAGTCGATGCGAGATGGTCATACCCATCCTATTTTCAGGACTTCAAGGCAGCGCTTTCTCAACTAGCAAAGTCCAACACGGTCATCGTTTTTGGTCAGGTGCCAGTATGGACAAAACCACTACCCGACTTGGTCGCGCAAGAACTTGGCGTGTTTGATCGAAATGTTGCTGATATCCCGCAATACTCAGCCCGGGGGGCGCGTCCTAACCTCGCTCAATTTGACCGCGATTATAGAAAAGCAGTTGAAGGTTCAGGCGCTACCTATCTCTCTGTGATGGATCGAGTCTGCACACCCGAAGGATGCCCACGGTTTGAGCACAACACTCAGGGTATCGCGGAACTGACGACCTTTGATTACGGGCACCTGTCAGAGATTGGGGCAAGATCATTCATATCGAAAACGCTCTTGCCCTCCCTAGCAAAGCTGACCAATTAATTATGACAGCGTGAGCTTTTTGTACGGTCCGTTGCCCGCCTTCGCATAGAAGTTTCCGTCGCTTCCAGAGTGCACGGAAGCAGGAGTATAGGCCATCGTGTTGGCCGGTGGCGTTGCCGTGTCAGCCTGCTGCAATGAATTCTTGAACACGATTGCCATCTTGGCGTGCCCGGCATCGTTTGGGTGTACGTTGTCAAACATGTCGGATGGCGCCAACGCCGAAGATACGTCTGCCAGTCGGACGTCAGCACCTGCTGTCGCAAGACGTGCTACCAAAGCCGCGATATCAGCGTTGTATGCATCGACGTTTGCGGCGGAACCACCATACGTGTAGGCAATCGCCTGTGGAATGTTTCCTACCGCGACCCTATTGCGCGCCGTAGATAGAGAGCAAAACCAGTGGAAGTAAACGATGTTGGCGGCGGAACCGCCCGTCACCACTTCAATTTCGACTGAATGCGAACCAGCCCCTAACCCGTCGAACACTAGGCACATCGGCCCCCAAGCCGTCCCGAGGATGGTGCGGACGTCACCGTTGGTGCTGAACAAGCCTTTATCAACACCATCAATCCTGACGCGGAAAGTGCTGGCGTTTCCAAACTGCCGGTACATTCCAAGCACTATGGCTGAACCGCTAGCCGTGAATGTCGCTTTGGCTCCGGGGAAAGAAGAGGCGTAACACCCAAGAGCAAGACCAGCATTGGACCACGTCCCTGTAAAAGCAACACCGTTTGCAGCTGTAGCAAGGCGTGGCTGGCATGCGACCCAAAGGATGTATGCCGTAATCCCATCAATGAAGTAGCCGCGCTTGGCTGGGTCAAGATCGTACTTAGCTTGGTCGTTTGTCCCGAAAGCAACCGTGCCGATATCGCCATAAAGCGGCATCTTTGAAAACATCGTGCTATACTGGTCCATAACCATTGCTGTCGAAACACCGCTGTTGTCGAGGGTGGCTCCAAGCGCTGAAGCCAAAAGGTTTGCATACCGTTTTGCCGCGGACGTAGACTGAGCGCCCTCGGTAATGCTGTCGCCAAATGTGAACAAAGTCGCCATCGATTTCCCTTTTGTCCCGGTCGTTCCCTAGATGCCATCAGTATCTAGGTCGAACATTCAATACTGTTTTGGTTCCCGTTGCGCGATCCGCAATCCGCAACTATCAAGGCTCTGGTGCAAGCAGTTCTGTAGCGCGGGCATCTCCGCCTGGCAGGTTATCAGCGAGCCGTTGGTGCATTAATGCCCAAAGTTTGTCGTCAGAACTAAGATATTGGGCAGCCATGTAGATTTGCTTTTCCCGCGCGGTGGCCTCGCTCATAATCACGTCCATTATTGCCGCCTCATCTTCAGTCATCCGCAGCCATGGAGTGGTTTTGGCAATCTGATACGGCGGCTGTGGCATGGGAAGGTACTCCCCACTTCCTGCGTCCCATACCTGCCTTGCATCGATTGGCGGCATATCCGCTTCACTCGCGCCCTCGAAGATAGCCGGCATCTCATCATCCGGCCCGTCATAGCTGCCAATATATTTCCCGTCCTGATCCACAAAGAACCTTTGAACCGTTGGAGGGCGAGGTGGTTTAGGATCTTCGTCAACCTCTACGGCACCTTCAAACTCTTCCGGCATCTCGCCGTCAGCGTCGTCATAGCTGCCAAGAAAATTCCCGCTCGCATCTACGAAATAACGTTTGGTCATGGGTAAGCCTTTACAACGAGCCGCCAGTTAGCAGAATTGAGAACATCAGCGTTTCCATTGGTCTTATTTTGAGCCGCAAATCCTGCCGTGGAAATCCGAAGCGTAATGTTGGTTGCATCGATTACTGGCGTCATCCCGTAGGCATTGCCGTTAAAGCCGACAAGCATGGGAGGATAAAAAGCGATGTCGCCGACGTTGTAACCTTTATCCGCAGCAACGCAGACAAGCTGAATGCTTACGTTTCCAGGTACACTGCCCAAACCGTGGGCGATAACGAGTTGTCCGCCGTTTGTGATCGTCTGTTGCCCGCTGGTAAATGGAACCTGAGCAGCCAGAGCAACCTTAACAGCCGCTGCATCAGGGAATTTGTTCGCAGTTCCCGCTGCGATGTCGGCGGCGGTGGCTCTGTCCCACATGCTGATAAGGCGGTTGCCGTTCCACATGAGGTTCCCGGCAAGGATATTCATGGTTCCAAGGCCATTGCCATCATTGGCATTGCTGTCGCAGATGATACGGCAGTTATAGTCCCGCACAGTCGCAGACGTATGGAAGTCTATGAGCGCCACCCCGGCAGTGCCGTTTGTGTTCCCTATCTCCAGTGCTGCTTGCAGATAAAGCTCTGCACCAAACTCCACCGCCCCGGCGACATACAAGCCGGACTGAGCCTCCAGTTTGTTGATAAACCGAGCCCTTCCATCAGGGCCAAAAAACATGACACTGTTGTAGCTCTGGTTCCATTTATCTGTTGAATACTGGAATACCAGAGCACCTACACTACCTTGAGCAGTGTCTTTAATAATTCTCCATCCTGTACCAGTCTGGCTGTTGCCAAACCAAAGTTGAGGATAATCAAATCCTAACTGAAGGATACCTGACATACTGCCGCCAGATTTTAAGAGGCGAGCATTCAGCGCATCAGCAAGCCCAACCACTTGCGCAATCGAATGATCGTGGTTGCCAAGCACACTTAGTGCGGAAGCGAAGCTGAATTTTCCGTCATTGTTTTTCGCAAGAACGTAATTCAGAGCCGCGTCGGCAGAGCCGACAACATCAGCCAAGTCGCCGATCTTGAAAGCCTTGTTCGCGTCCATCTTATTTTGGAGCGCCGATACGAGGCCGTTGATCTGGTCGATAGCGTGTGTGTGGCCGGTATTAGATTTACCGGCCACAGCGGCAATTAGCTGGAAAAGCGCCTCATCGACAAGCATCCAAGCCTGTTGCAGACGATAAAACTCATCGTCCACATCAGCGCTCGGATCGGGCATAGGTATGTTAAGGTTTGGCGTGTTGCTCATTTGCTATCCTCAAAAGATGCCAGCGCCAAAGTCACCAGCCATGACGCGGGCGGCGGGACCGCCCGTCGCTGTTATTCCCAAGCGAACGGTTTGTCCGGAGAGGCCGGTCGCCTGATAGGTTTTTTCCGTCCAAAGCGGAAACGCGAGCGCATCCGTTTTGGTCAACGGGAGGCCTTGGAATGGACCGCCGTCGATGGAGTAGGACATGCCAAAGGTCGAGCCGCTTGGCATGTAGGTTTTCAGGTACGCGGTCAGACGTACGGCAGCACCGAGCGACATGGACCGTGTGATGTAGGTTGCTTCCTGCGCTATTTTGCCCGCGATGATTTCCACTGGCGCAAACAGGATCGGAGACAGCTTCTCTGTCCCCTTCAGAACCGCCCGCAGTGTGACGGTTTCTGTGAGGTATTCCGTCAACTGCAAGACTTGGAACGGCGACAGACGGTAGATCGTGCCGTTGTTGCGCACCACTTCGAACACGACAGAGCATTCCGCACTCGGCAGCTCGACCGCCGCCCGGATTTGCAAATCCGAACATTGGACGAGGTTGACAGTGCCAAGGGCAACAACCTTTGTCGTGGCCGTATACTTGGCCGCAACCAGACGAAAGGTCAGCGCCTCGTCTTGATGCGCAGTCCAGGTGATCGCATTGACCGAGGAAAAGCGTGGACCCACGACATAAGGGTGCGACGACACAAACTTTTGCAGGTCCGCGTCGAAGCCACCAAGCTTCGCCAGACTGACGGAATGCACGTTGTCGTCAGTCTTGATGACAAAGGCCGAGCGACGATCTGGAAGTGTCGTAACCGGCAGGCGATAGCGCGCGCCCTTCCAGCCCTCGACAGCGCCGGTCATTGGAAGGAAGGCTTGCGCCTGCACGTCCGTGGTCGGATAGCCGTTATCGGTCGTAACTTGCTCAATCAGCAGCCCGTGGGCCATGTTGCCGATCTTGCAAAGATGGAAGTCAACGCCGATGATCTGACGCGGCTCCGACACGCTAAACATTTGCGCCTGCGGATCGACATCATGACCGCCTTGGTCGCTTCCGCCAAACCCACCCCCACGACCGCTGTTCCGGCTGCCAACGATCTGCATCTGCGTCCATGTCTGGATGGTCGTGACGCGCCGCATGATGTCGGTTTCAATCGTCCCTTGACCAGTAAACATGGCACTGGCTTCGGTATTGGCGCGGCCCTTGGCATAGATCGGCTTTGTTCCTGCCGTCACGTTCGCCGGAATGGTGAACGTGCCACTGATTTTGCCGCTGGAATTGCCCTGCTGTTGGCCTGCTGGCTTGACGTTGATGCCGTCAAAGGTCAGCACGTCAAGGATTTCGCCAACGCCAAAACCGTCGATTTCAAATGCCACCTGAATGGACCGTAGAAATTCGGCCTGCTCGGAACGCTGATCGACAAGCTGCTCTGCAACAGAGGTTGTTTGCAGCGGCCCACCGAACGTCACGCCCATATTGAGGTTGATCGTCTGCGCCGACAGCCATTGCGTTTGCTGGACTGTCCAGAAATCAACCGCAGGCGTCAACATCATGCTGCCCGGTAGTGGCGAGAAGTTCGCGTACGGGTTGATTAGTTCGCAGGCAGTTTTCAGTTCCTGCGACGAAACCACCTCTTCTACATAGTCGAGCATGACAGGAGCCGTCAGGGTCGCATAGAAGAAGGTCGGCGTTATCGGCAACTGGAAGACGCCAAGGCCGATAGCTGCGGTTTGCGGCGCTCCGGCATCGCGGTAGCTGTCATCGGTGAAAGGATCGACAAAGACGCCCTTCTTGGCAACAGGCTCACGGGAATCAATACCGCTCTTCAGTCGCTCAAGCTGGATAAGTCGGCCATGGTCAACGATGGCGTTAAAGTAGCGCCAGATTTCCGAGTAGGGAACCGAGCGCACCGCGTCGTTTTCAACAACCGGCTTTGCCATCCAGTCATTGGCGACTTTCGCCAAGGGCAGAACGTCACCAGGTACGATTGGCGGGACTGGATTGGTCCGCGCCGAAATGCCCCTGATATAGACCGGCGAACCATCCATGCGCAGGCCGATGCGATCTATGCGCGGCATCTTGGCTGTGTATGCCGTGATGATGTCGCCGCCCGCAGCGCCGCCCGTAACCGTGATCGTTCTATCCGTATACGCGGTTGGCTGGACGGACGCACGATAGCGATAGGTGACGGCGTAGGTTGAGCCAACGGCAGGCTCGGAACCTGCCGGTGCCCAGTCCACTGTGTTGCCTGTGCGAAGGTAGGTGTTGGTCGCGAAGGTCGTTCCGCCCTGCACCACAGACTTGATTTCGATAATGGACGTGTCAGGCAAAGCGTCTTGCCCATTGGCAACGGCACCACGCACCACATTGACCGTCTTTTCCTTCGTCAGCAGGATCGAATTGATTGCGCCAATCGGGAACTGATCAACCTCGTACGTGTAAGACGCGCCGCCCGGATAAGTGTCCGTCTCGCCGGGGATGGCGAATTCATCCCATTCCTGCGGTTCGGCCAATCGCAATGCGGCATTTCGAACGCGCTTGAAGCCGGAGATATTGGCTTCGCCCTGCTCAATGGAAAACGCCTGCGCACCGGCATTCGCACCAAGTGCTGTCACGCGGCAACCCGAAACAACGTAGTGGCCATGGGCGCGGTCGTACTCTGCAAGCGCCTGCATGGCAGGCTCCAGAAGCGACGGGCCGCGCTGATCAATGATCGTGCCATCCTGCAAGGTATAAACAGCGTAAAAGTCGCCTTCCCCGCCATCATTGGCCTTTGCCCATGCGATGGAAGCAATCTCACGCGCTGCACCCGGCTCGCCTTCGGCTTCCGATCCCGGCACGATACCAAGCAGGGTCGGATCAGCTTCATGCGTCACAAAGGTCTTGCGCAGGCGCACACCGATATCGACGCGACCAGCCATGGCAACGTTCGTCAACACCGCTTCGTCAACCGGGAACACATCGCCAGTCACGTAAATGCGACCTGCCGTCAGGGTGACTGTCTTTGTTTCGATATCGACAACGGCTTCCGCCCGTTCGATGCGATCACCATCATTGGCGACAAGACGGCCAAGTCGGTTGTGACGGGCGCGGGCAATCGTCTGCACTTCGTTCAATTCCGGCGCTTGGAGGAAGTGCCGTTCGCCATAGAAAACAACGCCCTGCTGTTCGGATTTACCGGCAGCACGGTCGAAAGCCTGCGGCAGACCGCTTTCGTGTTCAAAAGCCATTTAGAACCTCACAAGAAACTTGAATTGCTCACGCACCGTGGCGCGCAGCGGGACAGAGATGTCGGTGGCGATGATGGTCACGCCGCCCGACAATTCGCCGGAATTGAGCCAAAGCTTTCCCGGCGCTACGCCAGAGGCAAGGACAGGCTCAACCAGCAATGAAATGGATTTCGCGACGACGTTTTCCGCGTCTTCGAAATCGGTCATGGCCTCGATGTAAACCTGACGAGGTGTCGCGACGGGCGCATAGGTAAGATCGGCAAAGCGGTAGGAACCATCAAATGCAGCATCCACGGGCTGCACCGCCCGGCAACGCCGATAGCCGATGACAACCCCCGCCTCGTCTTTCAGGGCGGCATAAATAATCCGCCCTCTGAAAAACGTCGCCATCAGATTTTGACGCTGCAGCGTGGCATTGGCCGCCCAAGGGAATGTTGCCGTTATCCATGGAAACTGCATATCCGCCCATTTGAGCGTTTGCGTTGCGGGTGGATCAATCCAGATACCGAGCGCCTGACCTTCAGCTTGCGTCAGAAGATGCGAGATTTCGGTTGTTCGACCGAATGACCAGAGCGTGTTGGCGGGCGTGGCCGTGATGCCGCTTTCCCGATCAAGGTGACAGGCATCGAGTCGCGTCCAGTCGCAGACAGCCGCGGGGATATCGTACTGGAAAACGCCGCGGCGAAGTTGCGACCGCTTCGGCACTGACAGTGTGGTGATACCTTCGATCCGCTCAAGATCGGGGTCGTCATGATCAGGCAGGCGGTCGAAACGGAGCTGGTAGCTATTCCACCAGATGCGACCATGCCAAGCTTGCTCAACCGTCGCGGTGTATCCAAGCCATGCCAGACCACGTTGGACGGCCAAGAACGTTCCGCGCACTCGCTGCCACTGGATGCCTTCTTGCAGAAGGTCATAAAGGTTCGGCACGTAAGGCGTCAGCTCGCCAAGGCCAAATTCCCAAATCACGAACGGCAGGAATGATGATGGCGGCGAAAGCTTGTCGTAGCTTATGGCGGCGACTGCATTGGAAAAGAAAGGCCACCTGTCCGCAAGCGATGCTTCCAGAGCCTTTTCATACAAATCGGAACTGGCAGGAAGCAAGCTATCATTCATCAGAAGGCCCGGCCCATGAAGTTGAGTGTTACAGTGCCGATTGCCAGCGCCTCATCAGGTGGGGCAATCGTGTCGCCAACAGGCATGACGGGTTCGACCTTGTGGACACCTTCCAGCATCAGCCGGGCTGTCCACCATCGTTCGGTAAGATCGCGGCCAAGAGACTGCGTGTTCGCCCAGGCATCGCGGAGCGTCGTTTCCATCGTGGCAAGCAAGCCGATTGACGTATCGGGCAAAAGCCAGACATTGGCGACTAGATTGACAACGCGGCGAACAGCCGTCCTGACAATGATCGTATCGTTGACCATGCGCTTGTCACCGGCCTGCAAGGCAGCGTTGACCGCAGCAATCAAAGTCGCATCCGCCACACCATCCGCAGCATCGGAGAAGATTGCCACGTTGATGACCGGGCTGCGCCCAACCGTGTAAATGATGGCGTCATGCACCCGGACATCAGCGGAAAGCGCGATGTATCTGTAACGGGCTTCCGTGCCACCCGGAGAGCGGCCCTGAATGGCGAGAATGACGCGGCGCTTAAAGCGATCATCCTTTTCGCCTGCCATGCGCACCACGTCGTAGAAGGCTGCAAGATGGTCGAGATTGCCACCCGTAGCAAACGCAAGAAGCCTTGCGACCGCCGCTTCGTTGACGCGCTGGCGCATCAAAAGTTCGCGGTAGCTTTCCGCCTCATTGACGATAACGGGCGGGTCCGTTTCCAGCATTGCCACATCATAGTCGGGCAAGCCCGCGTCGGGATTGGCTGCACGAACCTCAGACCACAGCGCCTTGAACTTGGCTGTCTGGCGCGCAAACAGGACTTCATAATCCAGTTGCTCCACCACTTGCGGGGGTGGAAGCTGGCTTAAAACGCTGTCAGTGATCAAAGGAAATACCTCTTATGGAGCGACGACGACGCGGACGGATTGCGTTTCCGAAACCGAGTAATCGCCACGATGGCCGAGGGGGAAATAGGTGCCGTGAATGGCAAGTTCGATCTGGCCGGTTGCCTCGGCACGGCTGACCTGTCCAAACCGCATCCGGTAGCGCGGTTCCCATTTTGCAATGGCAGTTGCCGCCGAAGAATAGAGCGCCAGCACGTTGCGGCGGTTCATTTTGGCATCGACCAGATCAGGAATTTCGGAACCGAAATCGCGGCGCATGACGCGTGTCCCGATGGGCGTCAACAATATCTTGCGGATAGACTGTTGCGTGTGTTCCCAATCAGTCAGGGGTGCGCCGGTTTCGGCGTTGACGCCTGTTGAGCTTGGCATGGCCTGCCCCCTTTTCCTTGACTTCCGAAACGACACCGCCAAAGGGCGGCGCAAGCTCGCGCGCCTCATCGGCAGACAATGGGATTTCTTCGCCAGCCTCACGCCAGCGCCCGGCAATCTCGCAGCCGGTGCGAACAGAATAGGTTTTCATGAGAGCCTCTAATCTATGGCAAAGACAGTGTCGGAGCCTTCGACAATCGGCCACAGGCCGGAAGATGAGCCGCTTTGAACGTGAACCTTGTCGCCGATCCGCGCCACCTTCTTGCCGCCCTCGCCGCCCAGCTGCACGTTGCCAGCTTGAACGATGACCTTTTCAGACTCGACGGTGACATTGGCAGCGGTCACTTTCACAAGCCCGCCGCTGGCCTCAATCACGGTATCGCCGATCTTGATGTGAAACGGCGTGTCGCTGTTTTCGCGGGCGTTGTCGTCACTGTAGGTCGAGAAATCGATTTGGGCGTCTGCGAGGTCGCCGCTTTCGGAAACCACGTCCACCTGTTCGCCGACGCTGTAGAGGACATCAACCTTCACGCCACCGGCAGATAGCGTCCGCGCCTTGATCCATGGCGTCACGTAGGGCTTTTCACCTTGCCGCGACAGCTCGACACGGTACTTGCTCTTATCGTCGCTGATTTCGGCAATCTTGCCCTTGCGGCGACGGTTGCGGTCGCGCCGTTCCAGTTCGGCAATCCGAAAGCCCATCTGTTCGATGTGATCAACAATGCCCCTCATGGTGCTATCCCATCCGCAGGCGTCAACAGCATGGCATCTGCTTCGCTGTAGATCATGCCAAACCGGCGCATGGCCGCTGTTAACTCTTGGTCAGAGCCGGAAATCTGCGCCCGCATGAGTTCGATCTTTTTCGCCATATCCGGGTAGGTGGACACGAGGTCGCTTTCGCACTTGGCGAAGAACGCCGCCATGGCGGAACCCTCTTTCAAATCGTCACCCCTGACCGGGTCGGCCACCGCCTCGACAGTCAGTTTCAGTTGGTGGGCAGCAAGGCGAACGCCCTGCGTGTCGCCGCTCACCCGTGCGCGCTGGGACTTTTCATATTTTAGGACAAGCCGCCTGAATATTTCGGCCCACTTGTTTTCGGGGTCGGCCAGTACATCGGCAATTTGCCGCATGGTCAGATCGAGGTGAAATTCAAAGTTAGCGTCGGTTGCCGGGACGCCCTCGTAAATCACTGTCTCATCTGTGTTCGGATCGGTTATTGTATGCGGCGTGGCAATCCCGGCTTCGAACACAAGATCGACAAGCCCGCTTCTTGTCAGCGACCGAAGTTCAAGCCCGGTCAACACCTTGCCATCGTCGGCGTAGATCGAGATGAATGGCTTGTCTTTCGCCGTCCGCAACGTGCCATCACTTGCGGCATCGAGCGCGCCGATTTCGCTATCCAGCACGTTGGCACCGACAAGCGTATTCCCTTTCAGGGCTTCCACGGCGCAAATGCGCAAGGCGATACGAACAAGCGACATGGCTATTTCTCTCTCAATCTGATGGCAATGAGGTTGCTATGCCGGTCAGTCACGTTGGCGACCTCCCAGACCGGCTCGCCGCTACGGTCCATTGCCCGGACGGAGTCGCCCGATTGCAGCGGTGGGCCGTCATAGGTGGCACGATCCAAGAACAGTTCGGCTTCACCAGAGGCAAGCCGGGTTTGAAACTGGCCGGACCTTCCCCCGCCCAAAATCGAAACTTCATCACCGCCAACGCAAAGGGCTTCGCATCGAACAATGATCTGCTGGCGATCCGGGTCGGCCTTGCCGCTTTTCATAAACGACAGACGGACACGCTCGCCAAAAGCGCCGCCAACCTTTCGGTCAACGGCAGCTTCCAGTTTGCGCCAATCCACCATGTTACGGGCTAAGAACCACGTCGCCGCGTGGCGATGGATTGACAGCAACAGCGGCAGCAAAGCCGATCTTGGTGTTCGTACCTACCGTTGTGGTGACTTCCGTGCCGGTCCAGTAGACAACGTCGCCGATGCCCCAAGCCTGCGCGGCGGTCTTCGGCAGGTCCCAAACGCCTTCACGGTCGATTGCCACCATTTCTCCCTGCTTTGCAGTGGTTTGCGCCACGCCGAACAGCTTTCCGATAAGAACGCCATCGCCGGACTTGACATCTGCCGGGGCTGGAATGTCCAGTATCTTGCCCGGCTGTTTGAAATTCTTCGCCATGAATCTTGTCCCTTATGAACGAAGTGAGAGAGGGGTGGACGCGACACCCACCCGTTGATTGCGGCTCGCCGTTACTGTTGTTGCGCCGGGCCGGGGTTGCGGAAGCCGAACCGGAAGTCCGTCGCACCGCAACCAAAGTCGTGTTCGACCGACATGCTGAAGCCCTGACGCCCGAACGGTTCGTCCATGCGAACGCGTGGGGCTTCGTAACCTTCGAGGTAACCCCAGCGATAATTGGAGCCAGCAGCCGGGTCGGCGTGAAGGCTCCAAGAATTGTCTGTGATCTGCGAAGTCTCGACCAGCTCGAACTTGCCGGAGAAGATGTTGACCGTCGAAACGGTAGCTGGCGTGATCGAGGCCAGCAGCTTTTCAGCATCGGTCAGCTGGTTGGGGCCAACGAGCATGATGCGCGCCGGATTTGCAAGCAGCGGCATCTTTCCATCGGAAGACTTCTGCAAGCCCATCGACTTGCGACCAGCACCAACAGAATCAACGGTGAGGCCAGCGGCAGCAGCAACGTTGTTATGGTCGGCGTGGAAGACTTCCTTTCCATCCGCAAGCTTGCCGTTGTAGGCGTCGGCGTAGAACGTCACCTCTTCAAACAAGGCAACCGTTGCGCCGTAGCTGGTGAGCAGGTCCGAAATCGCCCCCAAGTCATCGTTGATCAGCATCTGACGGCTGATCGTGAGCGCGATGGCGTAGCTGAAGGCGCGCACTGCCTCTTTGCCTTCGCCGAAGGTGCCATACTTGATTTCGCCACCTTCCAGAACCTTTTTCAGCATCGGGAAGTCACCGACCTTGACGGTCGTATCAGGACGGAAATCACGGAAGTTCTTCTTGCGAGCAAACCGCTTGAAGGTCGGCTGCGCCAGTGCATAACGCCCTTCCAGAGTACGATTGACCGCACCCTCAAAAATCGTCGAGAAATCGGAAGTCGTATGCGAGGCGCGCGTGAAAATATCGTCGATGTCACGGGCGTTGAGCATGCGGCGGCCCGCGAAGTTCACACTTTCGGCGGCAAGGTCGATCAGACCTTTACCCATGTGCGAACGCGCTGCGGCGGACGGACCAGCCTGCGGAACCGGAGCGCCAAGGCCGTAGGATAGCGCTTCGATCTGCGCAGAGCGCTGGGTGTCGCGTTCATCTTGTCCAACCTGCACACGCACCCGGCTATCGGTGGGTGTCTGGCGCTCATTCGCCACCATGTGCTCAAGAAGCTGCGAGCGGAAGGATTCCAGCGCAGTACCGGAGCGGACATGCTGGCGACCGAAGTCGGCAAAGCCAGCTCGCACCGAAAGCTCTTCAATGCCGTTGGTGCGATCACGTTCTGCACGGACCGCATCAGCAGCAATGGTCAGCGGGTTTGTGTCGGCTGGCGGAGTAGGTTTGGCGCGTTCTTCAGCTTCCAACCGTGCCACTTCGGCTCGTGTTTCCTCGACTTCCGTCAGGATAGAGGCATGATCGGTTTCAATGGCGCGCGCTGCATCTTCGGAGAGGCCGTCAACCAGCTCGCCACGCTTGGCGCTGGCGCGGGTTGTCAGGTCGTCGAGTTTCTTGCGAGCGGCCAACAGCGCAAGATTGGCTTCGAAGACATAGCTTCCGCCATGACGCATGAAGCTATCGGGACCGATCAGAGTAGCCGCATGCGAAACGTCAGCAGAGAGAATGGAGAAGGCAAGGCCGAAGCAAACAAGTGCGACGGCGGCGACTAGAAAATAAGCACCCTTTTTCATGGTGTGCAGTTCCTTTTTTTGAAAATTACCGGGCAGACAAGCGCCGTCGCCCTGCGTCCCGGTGGTAAGCAGGTGGCGAACTTTGAAGTTTAGGTGGATGGTTTAGGCGAGGCTTAGAGCAGCTTCGGCCATGCGCATGCGGGCAGCGCGGATAGAATTGTCAGACGTGCCCATGACAGACAGTGGAAAAGTTGCCTCACTGGCGCGGACCTGCGCACCGGGATCGGCAGGCACGGTCACGAAAGAAATCTCGTTTGGCGTCCAGCGCTCAACATAAATCTTTTCGACCTCGCCTTTCTTCTGCGGCTCTTCCACCCGGATTTTATCGATGGAATAACCAACCGAAACATTCTTGATGATCTTGTCAGCCACCAGGCCGAACATGCGATCCGCACTTTCATCGATCCCGACTTTCGGAAAGCGTATGGTTGCCCACCCCTCGCCTCTTTCGATCCAAGCACGCTCGACAACGGCGACCTGCGAAAACGTTGACCACTTGGAATGGCTATCGAGGACAGGCGCACCGAGGTTCATGCGGGACAAGTCAAGCGCCCGATCAGAAACCACAAGGATTTCATCAAAGGGCTTGGCGGTATCCCAGCCGGTATAGCGAAGCCTGCGGACCGCGGCACCAGTGGTAAACACCAGCGTCACGGTGCGGGCTTCTTCATCAATCCTGCTTTCAGAAAGCCCCTGCCCGCGAACCTGCATCGGCAGATTGGCGGGCGCTTTGCGAACCTCAAGTTTCGTCATCGTCGGTGTCCTTGTCGTCGTCGGGCTTGTCGTCGGATTGCTGGACCTGCCCAGCTTGCGACATGCGCCGGGGGTCACTGTCGAGGATCAATTTCCGATCATCGAGCTTCTTGAAGTCACTTTCGATTTCATCCAGCACGTCATCCGGGTTTTCGCCCGTTTCCGCGATGGCGCTGGAAAGCGACCGGAAACCGGCACGAACTTCCTTGATGCGGGCATTCACGTCCTTCAGCGGATCGGCTGAATAGAAGCGAGGCGGTGACCATTCCACTTCCACCGTGGGTGTATCGAGTTCGCCCGCAAAATATGCCGCCTCGCAGAACCAATCCCAGATCGGCTGCAACATCATGGGAATGATGACTTGCCATTGCAGGGCCGAGATTAACCGACGGAAAGGCTCAAGGCCGATCTTACTGGACGAATAATTCACCTTGTCCAGTCGGCCCGTCAGGACGGAATACGGCATGCGCCAGCCTGCCGCGATGGTGTGCAGCTGCGACACCTTGTAGGGATCGTAACTGTCTGTCACGGCTGGCTGCGAGAACGTCAGACCGCGACCACCGACCGCGTTGTAGAAAGAACCCGGCGAGAACTTTTCGACGCGCTGACCGTGAACATCATACACACCAGGCGGAAGCGGTTTGCCCTGCGCATCTGCCGCGACAGGCGAACCCAGCACATCACCGTCTTCGCCACCTGTCATGACGCCGACGATACAGGATTCCAGCCGCTTTCGGATTTGTTCGGACTCTTCGTATTTGGCGAGGCCGTACATATCGTCCATCGCGGGAACGCCCCAAGGCGCACCCCGAACCTGCGTTCTCTGCTTTTCGAACATATGGGCGATATCGGATGCCGGGACCGGCTTGGAAACGATAGACGATTGCGGGTCAAAGAAGCTGTTGCCGGGATGAGAACCGAACATCCAGTAAGACCGCTTACGCCCAAGGGCGTCGAATTCGATACCCTGAATGACTTTTCCGCCACCCGAAAGCACGCCCTCTTTGCTGCTGTCGATAAGATCGTCTTCCAGCACCTGCAATTGTAGCGGCACTGGTAGCCCATCTTCCAGCAGGCGACGGCGACGGCGAACCATACCATTGCCGCTTTCGAACATTTCGCGAGCAAGCAGCGTCTGCATGCCGTAGAAATCAAGATCGCCATCCGCATCACAGACCTTCTACCACTTTTTGAAAAGCGCTATGGCCTTCTTGTTTTTGGATCGTGGCACAATCCCGTCGCCGATGGTGTGGCTAACGAGTTCAGAAATGGCCTTGGCCGCATGCGGATTGTTGCGAACCAGATCGCGCATGCTGTTGCGCAGATCGCGACCGGCGCGGACAAGTTCCGCGTCTGCCGATGTCGAAGGCGCGCGCCTGCCGGTTTTCAGACGGCTGGTTTCAGCACCTGCATAGCCGCGTGACATGATGTCGATTGCGGCGCGGTTCTTTATCCGGCGAAGCCCGGCTTCGGGGGCAAAGTAACCAATAGTCCGGTCAAGAACGTTCCCGATACCCATCAATCGAGCGCCGCCAAGATCATGCGAGAGCCACCGGACTGACGCGATTTCAGCGACGCCAATGCTTCGCGCATGTCCTTCAGGGAGTGGTACTCGACTTCGCGGCGCGTTCCACCGGAATGAAATGTGACTTTCTTCGCACCCATGGCAACAGCCTCTTCAAGCGCGGAGATTTGATCGTCGATAAGGGCCATGGCTATAACCAATCCGATGTTGCGATTTGAGGTTTGGAAGGTGGCGGCACCATTTCCGGTGGCGTTGATAGTTCGCCTTCACGGTGCGCCCAGTTGGCATTGACCATCTGGCGAGCGGCGAAAGCGTAAACGGTGCAGTCAAGGGCTTCATGACGGCGACCGGGAACCGGCACGAATTGCCGGACCGTTTGGCCGCGCTTGTAGGTGATTTCCATGCGCTCGCCCGCAACCTGTTCAAACCAGACAGGAGCGAGGTCTTTGGAGAACCGCATGGACCTTGGACGCGACAGCCTGCCCATGATGTTGCTCTTGATGCCATCGACACCGACGATAAAGAGCCGACCGCCCTTGACGGTGCTTTTCGAGCGCTCGATCCAAGGCCGGTTACCCGCAGCGCCCTTGATCGCGTACACCTTGCGGTTAAAGCGAGGAAAGGCAAAGCGGTAGACCGTTTCCATGGTTTCACCATCGGAACTGTCAACGCAGGTCGCATCGACCTTGATGCGACCGCCCAGCGGATGATTCCATTGCGTTGACAGCAGGATATCGAGTTCGCCCCACGTCACGGTGTCATCGTAGCGACCCCAGATAACTTCGTGGCCGAGAACGTAAGGAACGCCCTCCTTATCCCAGCCGATGAATGTCACCTCTAGGCGGTCATCCTGCACATCCACGCCAGCAGTGATGATCAGAACCTCGACCGGGATTGCTTCGAAGCCGAAGTCTTCGGCGCGCTCGCTGATCTCGATATCGTCCAGTTCGTCGGCCTCGTCTTTCCACCCTTGAGCGAGGATAGTGTTGACGAAGGTCTGCAATGTGGATGGATCGTTTTTGACCGACACAAATTCCTTTGCAAGTCGCCCCCAGGACGCATTCGGCAACAGGGAAATTAGAGCATTCATACGGAAGCCCGCATGATCTTTGACTTCCGGCTTGAGCGCTCGCCACCGACCGTTCGTCACCATCTCTGGCTTGTGCCGCTCATCAACGACCGAGCCGCATTCGACACAGACGTAGTAAGCTTTTTCCGGCTCGCCTTCCGGCCACTGAATGTCGGCCCACTGTATCTCGTGGAAGTGTCCGCACTCCGGGCAAGGAACTTCATAGATGCGCTTGTCCGAATGCTCATAGGCGCGCAGCACATGGCTTGTGGCCTCGTAGACTGGCGTCGATCCCATCACAATCTTGCGGTCGGAGAACGAAAGCGTACGGCGCTCTGCCAGAATGGGCGCAGAACCTTCCTTGGTGTTGGTCATACCATCCACCTCATCCATAAACAGGATGCGCACGTTATGGCGACGAAGGTTGCGCGGTGACTTGGCGGCGATGACTTTTAGAAAGCCGCCCGGAAAGCGCCGGGACAGCAACGTGTTTCGTCCACCTTTCTTATCGTCACTCGACAGGATGCCTTGCAATGTCGGCGAGGCATCAAAAACCGGCTCGACATCGGAAACCATATAATCCCGACAGTCAGATTCGGTTGGCAACAGTGACAGGATCGGCGCTGGATCATTGCTGCAAAAGCTTGCCATGGCGCTGGTCAACAGTGTGGTGAAGCCTACGCGAACCGGCTTGACCAGCGTCACACGCTCAATCGCAGAGTTACCAATCGCGTCGGCAATTTCGACCTGCGGAGGCCAGAGCCTAACCTTGCCTGTGAGCGATGATACGCCTTCAGGCAGGTGGATGTGTTCTTCAATCCATTTCGATAGCCTCAATTTCGGCGGTGGTTGCAGGCTCTCCCACAACGCTTTCCGCAGCAGCGTCAACGCTTCTGTCATCGTCCTGTTCACCCAGATCGGAAAGCGCCGACCGGAGTTCTCGGTCGATCACGTCAACATCAAAAGTCGTGAGGTGCGGAAGCATCTGGCGACACCGCGAAGGAACGGACATGATGCCGTTTCGAATACGCCGACCAATTGAAGTCCATTCATGCCGCACGTCCGTTATTGGAATCATCTCACGGCGCATGGCCGCATTCTTCATCGCTGTTTGGTCAGCTTGCTCACGGGCCAAACGTGCGCGCTCTGTCGTCAAAGCATCGGCACCATCACCGCTGCGGCCCGCCGCCATCGTTCTAAGATGCTCGCAGTACAGCTGGATTGAACGGCGCATGTCGTAGCGATTCCGTTCTGTCTTCACCACGATTCCACGCTCGACAAAATCAGAGACAGCCCGCTTCGAAACACCAAGAAGGTCGGCCAGTTCAAGCCCCGATATTTCCCCATCGTCGGCAGGCACTGGTAACGCATCTGGCGTATCAGCCTCATCAATCGGGCCGGTTTCGCCCGCATCGACGTGTTTCTTGTGCGATTTCGCAGCAAAGCTAGGACTTACGCCGAATTTCTCTGCCGCTTCGCGAACTGTATGGCCCTCGTCGATGTAGGCGATAACCTGCATGCGAAGATCGTCGGGATAGCTCTTTGCCATCTGATTCCGATTCCACTGAAAAGGCGGGGGAATCCCCCTATAATTTTTTGCAAAGCGAGAAATCCCGCAGTCGCGCTTACCCGCTAGTTGGCCTCTTTTGGGTAAGGACCCGACCAAGGGGGGTGTAGGTCATATCCCACTTCAAACAGCGGGTGAATAGTGTAGGTTTCGGGCTTACTCAGAGGGATGTCGATGGACCGTGTGGAATTTAAAACTAGCCCGCTGTATCGTCTTGAAGCCACTTACATGGATGATTTGGCTCGCAGTAGCGACAAGATCGATGACACACTTGCAGAAAGCCTGCGTGACCGCCTGAGTGAAGCTGAGGCTAAACGAGACAACAACTTAAAATCCTTGATAGTGATAGATGCGATCCTTTCGATCGCCCTATCGGGCAAAGGTTTCACGATCCCTGTGGTGAACTTAAGTACGCAGGAGTTGCCAGCCATCATGGAGATATTGGTCGGTCTTGCCTCGCTATCTATATGCATATGCTCGTTGAGCTTTACTACTTGGCTGACATATTCGACGCTGTTGACCGCAGTACTAAACAAAGGTGCCAAAGCGCAAAATATGAATGGCGGCCTTTTGAGAGATGCATTCAACTACAACGAGGTAGGTTTGCGGTTATTCCAGCATCATCTTGCGCTGGGCGGCAATGAACTGCTTGAACCACAGAGGACCTTCCGTTGGGTCGTGCGTGTTTATGAGATCGCTACTTCAATCCTCTTTGCCCTCATCCCAATCATGCACATCCTGCTAGTGGCTTACGGACTGGTTGCTATTTACGAAAGCTCAGGCATCAGCGTCCTACACTCGTTACTATTTGTGGCGGTGTTTATCGGCCATCTTCTCGCTATCCTTTTTTGGTTCGTGCCGATGCGAGAGTTCAAATTTCTTCTTCTACTGCGCAAAAAGTCACCCGATGACGCCGTTTAAGGAACCAGCTTATCCAAGGCAGCACCGACGCGTTGAGCGAGAAGCGGTGCGGCGACACGGTGGAAGGCAGCAACCGTTGCGCCGCTTGTCATCTCTACCGGGATGAAGACGCCAGAGCGAGCGAAGGTGATCTTCGTGCCAGACTTGTTCAGACGATAGTAGGCATGACCGTTGAAGTCTGGCACGTCCTTTCGGTCAGGGAACATGCCGCCGCGAAGGAATGCGCCCGGATAGAGCGTAGCCTTGGCGAACGGTCTTGCGACAACCCCCGCTGGCGTTTCCCGTGGCCGCAGATATTTGAGGCGAATGTTACCGCCCCGCGTGATCATGTCATAGGCGTAACGACCGGGACGGGCTGCCAGGGGATTGCCAATGGCGCGAACGATCACCGCCCTTGGTAATCCTGTCTGTTGGGTCAGTTCGCGAATGACAATCGTCTTCGATCGATTACCGACCTGATTAACGATGCGTGGCAGTACGGTCGGAAATTGCCGGTTCAGCTTTTCCAGCCGCTTGCCGTACATGGCAAGGTTTCGGTCGGCCCACTTGATAGTGATGATACCTGCCATAGCCGAACCCCGTAGTTGAGCAACCTATAGAAAGCAAAAAGGCGACCGGGTTAGGGTCGCCTTTCAAAATTCCATAGCGGTGCTACCGGCCCTGAATCGATGTCTCATTAGATTGAGACTGTCAGGGCTGGGTCCGGGCGTGAAACGCAATCGCCACTAAGAACCGGATCGACCATGCGCATCTTGTACTCACACTTTTTCGAGCATGACAAGAGGCATGTTGAAGACCTCCGGCCTTCCGAAAATAGGGATGGTGACAACCGCATCTCCATTCCCTGCGCCTGCGAAAGCTTCAATGCGGACCTCATAGTCCACGAAAGGCCCACTGGTCAGGCGGACATTGTCACCTTTGTTGAATACACCCGCATCCTTGTTCCAATCGTACTCACCTCTCGCAGCCATATCTTTGAAATCATTGACTGCTTGCGCAGAGATTGGAATGGCTCTTTCGCCATCCATCACGATCTTTCTGACATGCTCAAAGCTTGCCACGCCGCGTATAGCTTCGCCAGTGCGTCGGCAAAACACGAAGACGAGACCGTTGAAAACGGGTGTCAAAGTAGCGGGTAGACGTTTGCCGTGTCGCTTCCTTTCCGGCCCCATTCGCATCGGTACACACGCTTCAATTCCGGCTCTGGTCAGGTCGTTTTCCACAGTGGTTTCGCGACCGAAAGCCACCTGCACGATGATCCAGCTAGAATCAGTGTTGGCCCGCGCCACTTCCATCCGGGCTGATTCTCGCTCCCTCGCCACTTGAGCTGCTTCCGCAGCGATACGATCCAGCTTCAGCAGACCGCGCAAAGACACATGTTGGGAGAAATCGTCGAACTTATGCTGCATCATTTTCGCGCCCCTCGTTAACCTGCTGTCCGAAGGCGTCCCAAGCTTCGGAAACCGCCAAATCCAAATCCGTTACGTCCGCTGGCACTGGTGGGAAGAACAACCAATCAAGGCCCGTCGGCATCGCTGGCAATGGCAATCCGGCCTTGTCGAAGTACCGCTTCCAAGCCGCTGCCAGATCGCTATCCCGGCGAACCGTGTCAAAGCTTTCGGAAACCCGGAGAAGCTGCGGGCTGACAGTGACGCCTTTGCGATCCCCTGCCCGCTCATCCATCGTGTTGACCTTCGGCCACCCGTACTTGCGGCGACGGTCTGCCAACACCACTTCCGCCGCAGTGCCGCCTTGCTCGACAATCTGTCTCTGGAATGGCGTAAGCTGCGGCATGGTCTGCGCAATGGGCCGCAGCAATTCAGCGCAGCGTCCGGCATGCCATGGCCGGGTGTAGGGGTTATGCACCTGCGCAACGGCAACGTCAGACTTCGGATCGTCCAGCTTTTCCCAATCCCTGCCAGTCAGGAACGGTCCGGCATATGGCACCTTCACGCCTTTCACTGCGTTGGCGCGTTCGATGTAGGTCGGAGATTTGGCGATGCATTCGGCTCGCTGTTCTGGTGTCAGCAGGAACCACGCCTTTTCGGCAGCATATGCGCTGTCCACCTTCCGGGTCGGCCAATCGCCGTACCAACGCTTGAAGGCCCGTGCCACGGCCTTCGGGTCTTCATCGCTTTTCAAATCGCTTTTGGGCGCATCTCTCTCTTGCTGATAATCAGTATTTTCTAAGTGTGAGTTATTACTAGGTGCCGATTTTACCGGCGACGGCGAAACCGGCGACGGTTTTACCGGCGACGGCATTTCAGTCTGCGGTAAAGATGCAACACTAGCGGTCTCGGAAGCTTCAGAGGCGCTGCGAGGCTCATCAAAAATCACCAGGGCAGTGGCGCTGAAACGGCCATCTTCGCGCGTCTGTTCGCGTTCCGCATAGCCAATATCAACCAGTTCCGCGATCATCCTGCGAGCCTTGTCGCGCCCGCAATTGCCCTTCTTGATGATGTCGCCAACGACAACGGTCCAGTTGTCGGGTTTCGACAGCAGATAGCCCAGCAGCCAGCGCGCATCCATGGAAAGGCGCGTGTCCTCAAACACATGGTTGGGAAGGGTGGTATAGCGTGCATTGCGCACACCACGCCGGATTGTCGGTTCACTCATGCCAGACCGCCTTTCCGAACCAGCGTCCGCATGAAACCGCGCATGGCGTTGACGTTGGTAACGACTTCCGCAGGTGGTTGACCGTCTGCGCCGCGCGTGGCGACAAGAAGAGTGAATTCCATTTCAAGAAGTTCAACACCCTTGAGAAAACCCGCCGCGCGCAAGACGCGACGGATATCCGTCAAGCTGCGGTAGAAGACGAAGCTTGGCACCTGCAACAGCCATTGCGCCCGCTTCGCGTCCGTCTCGCAATCTTCCAATAGTTCGATAATTGGCAGCATCCCCGTCATGCCCGCCCCCTTTTCCATGTCTGATAGTCGGCCCGCAGATCGATAAACGCCGCCTGCGCCCGCTCTTGCCGGTTGAGTTGTGTTTTGCTGGTGATGCCGAGCAGCCGTTTCAAAACGGCGTCGGCTTGTTCCTGATTGTGGATCGCAGACCCGTCGCGGTTCCTGCGCTCAAGGAACCGCTGAAACAGAGGCTCTGCGCACAGGATCGCCGCGTTGGCGGCAAAGTCGCCGTCCCGCATGCGGCTCACCTGTTGCGCACCCTGCGCTGGCTGGCCTTGCTTCAATGCTATGATGGCACGGCGGCGAATATCGAGGAGCATGAACACGTTTTCCAACGCGCCGCTGATCAGCTCGATTTCGTCTGGCGATGCGGTCCTGTAGATCGTGCAGATCACGTCCTGTTCGCCGGACGACCGTTGGGCGATGACGTTCGTCTCTCCGCCATCGATATCGATTGCCCAACGGTCGCCGTGGCTTCGGTTGGCAATATCGATCAATCTGGAAACCCGCGCTTTTTCCCGGTCCCGCGCTGCCTGCGCTCCTGTCGTCATGCCGCCACCTCAAGTGCATAACCACCCCATTGCAGCGCCATGGCGTCGGCAATGCCCTGATAGGTCTTGGAGCGGAGTTGCCAGCGGTTAGGCCCCGGCGATGCGCGATGGACCTGCGACCACCGCTTATGTTCGTCGGTTCCGGCTTTTGGTGGAACAAGACGATTTGTGGCTTTCAGCTCTGGAAGGTCGCGAAGGTAGAACGATGTCGCCTTGAACGCGCGGTCACCGAAATGCCATGGCTGGACTGTTTGCGCGGCCTTTTGATAATTGCGGATGCGCTCTTTCGCATGGCGGTGCATGACGGGGTTTTCGATAGCGATCCGGGCTATCGGCGCATTCCAGCAGTCCGAAAACAGCGCAGCGCCTTCATCCAGAAGTCGCCACATGATCCGCAAACGCCCATCGCGCAACATGGTCGGCCACTCTGATTTTTCCGTTGGAGTTGCGTCGGCGGGCGCGTTCTGCGGCGGCTCACTCAGCCAGCGAACGCCTGAATTGCACAGCCGCGTGCATGGCGGATGCATCACCGCCAGCAAGTCCCAACCATCACCCAGAAGGTCACGGACATCACAAATGATATGCCTGTTGCTCGCGTCTTCCGCAGGCAGCAAGTCGCATGACCAGACATCATGACCGAGAGCATCGAACGCGCGTCGAACCACGCCGGATGTCTCACAACCGATGAGGATTTTCATGGGCGCAGCGGGGGCAAAGTGGGTTCTGGAATAGGCGACGGTCATTCCGCACCACCTTCCGGCGATCCGGCCTGATTGCCCCAAAAGTCCCACATGCCATTCAGGCGGATATCGCCATCTGCGAGGCTGTCCTTGCGCTGAAAAAGTTCGAGCTTGCGCAGGTAAGGCCAGAGCCGGTCAATCTGTTCTGCGAACCAGACCGGCTTGCGGCTATGCTCCAATTTCGCTTCCGCATAGACGCTTTCAGGCTGCGTCCCCTCCATGGGCGCAAGCGACACCGAGCCGCGCTTACCGATGAGAAGGATTTCGTGACGGTCGCGCACCCAACGGCCCATGCCGATATGCCGTTTGTCCCAAACCATGTTGGTGACGTAGGAGAAGTCCCACGCCTCAAGCACCGCCAGCCCATCGGCCAGACGATTGGTTGTTACCCAAAGATAAAGAACGGCATCGCGCGTGAACGGGGAATTATCGCCAGCGCACAGGGCCTTGATATCATCGACAGTCATGGGGGGATATTTCAGCCCCTTATCCTGTCCCGTCTCGTCGCTCCAAGCCTCTTGCTTCCAGGGTGGATCGGCATAACCGATTGCATACGCCGCGCGCGGAATTTCCGGCGTCGATTTACGGCCATGTTCAGCGATCAAGCCGATCATGCGAAGACGAGATTCGCGGTTGCCTGCCAGCTTCGTGGTTCTTATACGCTTGCTTTCAGCGCTCACCTGCTTTTCGGCGGCAATGAGATCGCGCACAAAGGCTTCCTGTGCTTCGGCGGTGCCAAGTCGCTTCAGTTTATCGAGCATCACGCCCTTGTCGTGGGCCGTCGAACGCAGCATTTGCAGCGCAGTAGCGGAGATTTTCTCACCACGCTCAACGTCTCTGCGGATTGTGCGTTGATCCTGCCCTGTCGCTTCCGCCGTTGCGGCAGCAAAGGACATTTTGTCCGTTGCTGAATTTTGCCGCGCGCGTCCACCAGAAACACCCTTTGCCGTTTCCGGGTGCTTGATCAGATAGATTTCCTTGCGCCGCGCCAGAAACAGCGCCTTGTCGGACGGCGTCAGGTCGGCACGAATTAGATTTTCGTCAATCTCGCAAAGCTGACGGTCCAGTTCGTCGCCGCCTGCATGGAAGCAAAGAACCTTGATGCCGAGGCGACGACTGGCTTCCAGTCTGTGTCCACCAGCGCCAAGCCGAACCACTGCATCAGTCTCTTTGCCGTAAACGACGATGGGCTGTTGCTGGCTGTAGGTCTTGAAGGATTCCATCAGCGCCAGAACGGTGCCTTCATCCAGATTGCGCAGCCGGTTTCCAGCATCGACAGTCTGCGGATCGCGAACCGTCGCCACTTTGCGTTCGGGCAGATTGGCTGCATCTGCTTCCGGCAGCTTGCCAAGCGCCCGCGCCCGGTCCAGCATGTCGATGGCGTTGACGCCGGGCCGAAACAGGTTTCCGTCCTTGGCGTCCCGCGTCAGATAGCGTTGCGCCATGGCCTTGCAGGCGGCAATCACTTCATTCGGACTGGCGCAGCGGTACTCACCGTCACGAACTGCGGCGGCAACGATGGAAAGGCCTTGCTCTTTTGGCAGCGGGAGGGTTTGGGCGGTCATCGCACACCACCTTTCCGAACAGAAAGCCCGCGATCAGTCGTGATGATGCGTTCTGCGCACCGGGTGGCCGATGCGCCGCGCCGCAAAAGTCGTTCCGCCATCCCAGGGTGAAATTCAAATGATGCCGAGTTGATGACTTCGCGAACAACTGGCGGCAACGCATCAAACCGGCACATGCGCGCGTTGCGGCTCTCTGGATTGAAACCAGTGGAAGGAAGAGCGGGGCCGATCATTCATCACCACCCTTCGGCGCTGATTTTGCCAACCTGCGGTGCAGCTTCTGCACAAAAGCATCGGCAGACCGGCGAACGTCTTCCGCTTCCGGCAGAATTTCGAGAATTTCCCGGTCTAAAAACTGCCCGTCGCTGGCTGCTTCGGAATACACGGCCATGAATTCCGCATACTGCCCCATGAGTTTGGCAGAACCAGAATGCAGGCAGTCACGCCCCCGCGCTTCCCCGGCAGGATCGAGAACACTTGCGCCCGTCAGCACCGCCATGGTGCGGGAAACCACGGGCCTGCCAAGATCGCTTTCGAGAACGATGATTTCCCATTGCGACATCAGGTCGGGATCATGCCAGTTGTTATATCGCCCAACCTGCCCGACCGAGCGACCAAGCAAAAGCGCTGCCCGGTCCAATCCGCCAACGTCTTTGATGAGGTCGCGTTGCGCACCCTTGATAGGGCGGAACCACGGCTGGTTTGCGTATTCGTCTTTCTTCATTGCCAAGCTCCAGGCGTGCGGAAGCGCAATGAGAATTTTTCTGAAAAATTCTCATTGAACGCAGGTGCGCAAATTTGCGAAGGTGATCGGGAGTCAGATGCCTACGGAGGCCCGCATGCAAAACGAGAGTTACCCGCGCCGGAACATGGCATCGCAACCGATCCGGCGCGGGTCGCAGCGGGCTGGGAGGAATGCCCGCGCGAAAAGAGAAATGGCCCGTTACCCGTCATTCCGCGCCAACTTGATTGTTAAGGCAGATTTCGAGAAACTGAATTGCTTTAACGCTGCGGCATGTTCCGCGCTCAACGTCGCGGGCCAATGCAAAACTGGGATCGCGTTTACCGGATAGAGCACGGGATAGAGTGCTAGGAGAGCGGCCAATTCGAACCGCAAATGCGGATAGAGCCTCTCCTTGTTCACCCAAATATGTCGACAACGCATCCATAGCGGCGAACTTGCCAAATAGGCAAACTTTCGTCAAGGGCAAAATTTGCCTATTTGGCTATGGCGCTTTCGGCTAAAACCGAGATTTTTGCCATATGGACAAGCAACACCCTAACAGGCTGAAAAGCCTACGCGACGAGCGCGACTTGACGATAGAGCAAGTTGCAGAGGCGACCGGCCTGTCGGTCTCATATGTATCGCGCCTTGAAAATGGCGAGAGAAATCTCTCTGTAAAAAACCTGAATTTGTTCGCGCATGCCCTGAATGTCGAACCACAGGCTATTCTCATAAAGAGCACAGAGCCGAAGCGGCATATCGTTCGCGTTATGGGCAGCATAGGTGCAGGAGCTGAAATTTTACCCGATGACGAGCAAGTACCTCCCGAAGGGCTTTATGAAATAGAACCGCCGTTCCCATTACCTGAAGACGCGATTGCGTTCGAGGTTCGTGGTGATTCCATGTGGCCCCGCTACGACGATGGCGATATTGTTATATGTTGGGCGCAAAGCGTCGTCGCCGACGAAGCTCTAGGCTTAGAGGCGGCAGTTAAGACTTCGGATGGCCGGAGGTTTCTAAAGCGCGTTCTGCGTGGAGCAACCCAAGGCACTTACGATCTTGAAAGCCACAATGCCCCGCCGATACGCGGGGTTGGTCTGACTTGGGTTTCTGGTATCCAGTCCGTGATACGCAGTGGACAATGGAAAAAGGCTAGCTCTTCCGAACGAAATCGTTTGGTCGCGAAGATGACCGGAATTCGGTAACAAATTCGAGCAATCCAACGCCCTGGCACGCGGGCTTTTTAGCGCCACCAAAATATTTTGCCAAATAGGCAATATAGCACTTGACCTGATTTGCCCATTTGGCAAATAATGGCCCATTCAAAGATTGGATGGAGACCAGTATGCAGGAACGCACCCACGACGAACTAAGACTAATCGGCAAAATGGCGGATGAAATGCTGCGCCTTGGCGAAGGCTGCACTGACGACGACCTTATGAGCCGGTTCACGCGCCTCCAGGTCAGAACCTTCAAGGAAGAAGCCCGCGATCTGGCTAACCAGCGTGCGCACGGCGAAGCTGCCTGACCCTCAACCGCTCCGGTTTCCGCCTCACACGAGGCGGTTTCCTGAACGGTTGAACGGAGAACCCACCATGTTCCACATTTCCCCCATGATCGAAACACCATCGACAATCCACCAAATCCGCATGACTCAAACGATTGTAGGCGTCTGCGCTGCGGCTCTAGTGGCTTCCCTCTTTGCAATCGGTTACCTGTGATGGCTGGCTTTATGGCAAAGCCGATCAAGAGGCGGTGATATGACTGGAATCGCATCAAACCCCAAAAGAAGCCGCCGCCCAACACTGCGAGTCCGAGACGTCAACGCCACATTAGAAGCGCTCAAAAAGAACGGCATGACACCGACTGCATTGGACACATTGCCAGACGGTACGTTCCGATGGCATTTTACACCAGCGCCGCAAGGTGACGACACCGATCTAGACCGCGAACTGGCAGAGTTTGATAAAAGGCATGGTTACAGTTGAGCTTAAGGGCATCCACACCGTAAAGGCCAAGGGCAGTACGTATTACTACGCTTGGCGCGGCGGCCCGAGGCTCAAAGGCGAACCCGGTTCAGCATCTTTCATGGCATCTTACAACGAAGCCGTCGCCAGCCGCGCCGAACCAGAGAGCGGGAAATTCCGCTCAATCATCACCCACTACAAAGCGACAGAATTCAAGAAGCTTGCCGATTCCACAAAGCGGGTCTGGACGCCTTGGATAGATCGGATTTCAGCCCACTTTGGGGATTTGAGCATCTCTCAGTTCAACAGGGCAGAGAAGATCAGGCCGCGCATTCGCCAGTGGCGCGGGCAGTATAGCGAAACACCGCGCGCCGCTGATACCGGCATGCAGGTTCTTTCCCGCATCCTGTCTCACGGCGTCGATCCCATGGGCAAGCTGACCTCCAACCCAGCCGAGGGCATCAAGCACCTTTACACCAGCGACCGATCCGAGATCATCTGGACAGACAGCGATATTGCCCAGGTCAAGGTCGGCTGTTCGGAAGAGGTGATGTGGGTTATCGACCTAGCGGCACACACCGGCCTGCGCGTTGGCGACCTGCTTAAACTTTCATGGTCCCACGTTGGCGAGGATGCCATTGTCATTTCAACCGGCAAAAGCAGGCACAAGCGCGAAGCCATCATTCCCCGCTACGACGCCTTGAACGAGGTGCTCGCGCGAATTCCAAAGCGTTCGCCTGTCATTCTCACCAGCACAAAAAAGCAGCCTTGGAAACAGGATGGGCTCAACACCATGTTCTGGCGCGCCAAAGAACGCAACGCCATGCTTGATCGTGACTTACATTTTCACGATCTGCGGGGGACAGCTGCGACAAAGTTCTACAACGCTGGTCTTTCCATCCGCGTGATTGCAGAAATCATGGCTTGGGAAGAAGCCTCTGTTGAGCGAATCATCCGGCGCTATATCGGGCGAAACTCGGCTACCCAAGAGATGATAAGGCAGCTAAACGAAAGCCTTAGAAATTAGCTCTGTAAAGAAAAGCATTTTCATTGACCAAACTCTTCAATAAGAAGCTAAACAGCCAACGTTTCTCGGGGTCTTATTGTGACTGATAACTTAGATATAATTGCACAAAAAATTGATACCCTAGCCAAGGCTGAACTCTCAGCAGGCCAACCCTATTTGCTAAGCAAACTTGGGGCTGACCTCGGATCAGATATTAAGGTGATCAAAGAATCCGGATTGTCTCTCACTCAGTTCATCCAAGAAAAGCTGTCGAAAGAATATTCACTGATTTACACCGGGATACATCGAAACATCCAATCGTTGATATTTGCAGAAAGTCCGAAAGATCTGACAGCGCTGCCCTCCTCTAAGGAAACGAAACCAAAGGCGCAACGTTTTCACTACCGCTTTTGGGCGGCATTCTCAGTACCTTCGACCGATAAGCGCCGGTTCCTGAATTCCGAAACATTCACTTTTCTCGACGAGGTAACCCAACCCGTTGGGCCATATGTAGAAATTGAGCGCGACTATATTGCCGAGCGTAACATCGAAAACCGTGATGAAAAAATTAACGAGAACATTATTCGCTGGATCACCGACAAAGGCCTTGAGTTAGATCATTTCCTAGCAAATAATTATGTCAAATCGTCTAAAGCAAATCCAGGCGTACCTAAGCAAACTCTCTTGCACGAGTTTCTTGCTGTGCTCAACGATCAGCAACTAGCCACTATTAATCTGCCTTTGCAGGTAGTTGCTGCTATGCTCAAAAAGACTTTGTAATCTCTAATTCGAGACGAACCAAATGACCGAATACTCTCTCGTGATTGCAGGCTTATCTACAGAGTTATTCAATCGATTGAGGCTAGTTTCCGAAGAAAAATTTGCACCAGGCGGGAAAGTCTTTCTTTCCCCAAATCCTTGGCAGGGTGCCTACAGTCCAAAGTATATCGACAAGCTACTAGATAGTTTGTTCGAGGATTATTCGGCGAGAAGAACTGAAAATCCTATTCCTACTCTTCTGTTGTACGTGGACTATCGGGAAAATAGCACACGTCAGCTTGTCGAGAAATTTTTCCCATTTGGTTTACCACTCCGTATAGACGTCCCAGATTTAACTAATTCACCAAACAAAAAGACTAAAAATGAGCTTCTGAATGGTTTTGAAAAAGCCGTTGTTGAAGGATCGCGAAAGCTACGTGAGGTATCACGCGTAATTGCGCACCACACCGATAAAGCAAATCTAAATCCACTTCTCTTGCCACTAAGGAATTTTCACGGTCGAGAACTGGAGGCACTACTTCGAACAGTTTTCGAGAACGCCCCATATGATGCAGACGTTGGTAAATTGATTGATAGGTGTTTGAAGGATTTCAACTCAAAACATCCTTGGGTTACCCCAGACACAGAAGCTCAGAGAGCAATGTCTGATGGCACCCTATACTTCAAAAGCCCTGGAAAAAATCGACACGGGTTTCTGCGTAATAGTGATGCAGGCAGTCACAGCCGTGAATGCCTCCTAAACGCTCGAAGCCGCTTGGGTGCGAGGTACTCATTCAATTTGCACTATGATTGTACGCCAGTGAAAGGGAAACTGAAGCCTTCGTACGACAACTGCCATGGGCACGCGAGTCCTCCCAAAGAGAGGCATGTAAATATCGCTCCGAACGATTACATAATCTAGCCTAAAACGAATGAGACCGGCGTCGCGTAAGCGCCACCGGTCCCTTATTCACGATCACTTACGTAATCTATTGTTGCTTGCATTTCGAACAACGAGATCGTGCCATCAATTAACAGCAACATATCTCTCACACCTACGGATTGTAATAACCACCAAGGAGGCGTCCGGCCGGACGAGGTCCAAGGTCTAGATATTACAAACACGCCCCAATTCACCCGCAAGCAGGTAACCGGAACTTCGACCGGCTTTCCAGAGTACCTCAAGGGCATCTAGTCCGCTCGTATGTGTCCATCTAGTTAACGCATATGCAGTAAAATCGACCAATATGTAAAGCGGTTTTTTTTACAAGCGGTAAGACATGATGATTATCGCCACATAGGATTAACAATCAATGATCAAACGCGCTGGAATAAACATAGGAACTTCTCGATAGTTTTCAATGCCGAGCCATGAGAAACGAAATGGAAACGAAAGCTGTAAAACAGGGTGTAAAACTCAAGCGGAATCTGGGGCAAGATTTCGATGGAACACCCTGCAAAATAAGCCGGAGCGGGTGAAGGGAATCGAACCCTCGTATTCAGCTTGGGAAGCTGCTGCTCTACCATTGAGCTACACCCGCGCAGTTGAAACTTCGGGCAGTTCGGCGGCACTGTCAAGAAGGCGCTATTGGGCTTTGAAGTGTTTTGAGAGCTTGAGGCCCTGGGCCTGATAGTTGGAGCCGAGGCCTGTCCCGTAGAGGCCTTCGGGTCTTGTCAGCATATGCTCATAGACGAGACGGCCGACGATCTGGCCGTGTTCGAGAATGAAGGGGACTTCGTGGCTTCTGACTTCTAGCACGGCGCGGCTGCCTGTGCCGCCTGCGCTCGCGTGGCCGAAGCCGGGGTCGAAGAAGCCAGCATAGTGCACGCGAAATTCACCGACCAGTGGGTCATAGGGGGTCATTTCGGCTGCATAGAGGGGGGGAACGTGAACGGCTTCGCGCGAGACGAGGATGTAGAATTCATCGGGATCGAGGATAAGCTCGGCGCGGCCTCTGGAATAGATCGGCTCCCAGAAATCCAGCACATCATGGGCAGCCTTCTGGTCGACATCCACCACCGCCGTGTGGTGCTTACCGCGATAGCCGATCAGGCCCGTTTCCCCGAAACCTTCAAGGTCGATGGACAGCGCAATGCCGCCGCCGGAGACATTGGGCGTTTCGCTGGCGACCAGCGTTTCGCTCTCGTGCAGCGCCAGCAATTGCGTTTCTGCCAGCAGCGCATGGCCGATGCGAAAGCGTATCTGCGACAGGCGTGAGCCCTGGCGCACGACGATGGGGAATGTGCGCGGGCTGATTTCGAGGTAGAGCGGGCCGTGGTAGCCTGCCGGGATCTTGTCAAATTCCTGCGCATAATCGGTGATGACGCGGGTGAAGATATCGAGGCGTCCGGTCGAGCTTTTCGGGTTGGCAGAGGCTGCCATGTCAGCAGGAAGCGCCAGCGCCTCCATCAGGGGCACGATGTAGACGCAGCCGGTTTCCAGAACCGCACCTTCGCGCAGATCAATCTCGTGCAGGCTGAGCCGGGTCAGCTTTTCGATGACTTTCGTGGAGGGGCCGGGCATGAAGCTGGCACGCACACGATAGGCTTTCGAGCCGAGACGAAGATCGAGGCTGGCGGGCTGTACCTGGTCTTCATCCAGCGGCCGTTCGCTGGCCAGTTGGCCGGATGCGAACAGGTCCCGGATAGCGCCATCTGCCAATATGCCCGTCGTTCTCGTCATCTTTTCATCATCCCTTTTCATGGCGACAAAACCAAAAGCCAACCATTGACGCAAGTCGTTAACAGAGTTATGGCAACCTTATCCCGTGGTGATTTGGCCGGTCGGCTTGCAGCCACGTTAAACAAATGGCTAAAAAGACCGGGTGCGCTTGTAACCGGTCCGCTATTGCGACCGGTTTTTTTGTTTGTAAGGTGATGACATGAGCAAGAAATGGCGCCCGGCAACACAGCTGGTACACGGCGGCACCCTGCGGTCGGCATATGGCGAGACATCCGAAGCCATCTACCTGACGCAAGGCTTTGTCTATGAAAATTCCGAAGCCGCCGAAGCGCGCTTCAAGGGCGAGACGGAGGGCTTCATCTACGCCCGCTACGCCAGCCCCACCAATGACATGTTCGAAAAGCGCATGTGCCTTCTGGAAGGTGCCGAAGATGCGCGCGCCACGGCATCCGGCATGGCCGCTGTCAGCGCTGCCATTCTGTGCCAGTTGAAGGCCGGCGATCACATCGTTGCTGCCCGCGCCCTGTTCGGTTCCTGCCGCTGGGTTGTCGAAACGCTTGCACCGCGCTACGGCATTGAATGCACGCTGGTTGACGGACGCGATCTTGCCAACTGGGAAAAGGCGATACAGCCAAACACGAAGCTGTTCTTCCTCGAAAGCCCCACCAACCCCACGCTCGAAGTCATTGATATCGCAGGCGTTGCGAAGCTTGCAAACCAGGTTGGCGCCAAATTGCTGGTCGACAACGTGTTTGCCACCCCGCTTTTCCAGAAGCCGCTGGAACTAGGCGCGCATATCGTCGTGTATTCGGCCACCAAGCATATTGATGGTCAGGGACGTTGCCTTGGCGGCGTTGTTTTGTCCGACAAGAAATGGATCGAGGAAGAGCTTCAGGATTACTTCCGCCACACCGGCCCTGCCATGTCTCCGTTCAACGCATGGACGCTGCTGAAAGGCATCGAGACCCTGCCGCTGCGCGTGCGCCAGCAGACGGCGAACGCTGCGAAGATTGCTGATTTTCTGGCCGAGCAGAACCAGGTCGCCAAGGTCATCTATCCCGGCCGTGCAGACCACCCGCAGGCCGATATCATTGCCAAGCAGATGACCGGCGGTTCGACGCTGGTGTGCTTTGAGCTGAAGGGTGGCAAGGAAGCGGCATTCAAGTTGCAGAACGCGCTTGAAATCGTCAAGATTTCCAACAATCTGGGCGATGCTAAGAGCCTGATTACCCACCCTGCGACGACCACCCACAAGAACCTGACGGATGAGGCACGCGCCGAACTTGGAATGTCCGGTGGCACGCTGCGCCTTTCCTGCGGCATCGAAGATACCGATGATCTGCTGGAGGATTTTGCGGCTGCAATCGCTGCAGTTTCCGCCTGAGAAACACGGATGGCCCGGCATTGCGACCGGGCCGTTTGCCATGGCGATCGCTTTTCGATCGATCTGACGCCATTGAAACAAGGAACATCTTCGTTCCAGACCTGTTACACTCAACCACCGAAATGAGCCCGTGGAGCAATCCATGCCAGCCGAAAACTGCATTGTTTTGGGCTGCCACGCTAATATCGCCTTACGGTTTATTGACGATAGGCGGCGCCTGTAGTGTAGAATGTCTGGACAACCAATTACTTAAGGTCCCGTAATGTACCGTGCGCTAACAAGAGATATCGAGGTCACAGTCGACCCCTATTATCTTGAAGAGCAGTCCGACCCGGCTGACAGCCGATATGTCTGGGGCTACACCGTTGTGATTTCCAACAATTCCGAGATCGGCGTGACGCTGGTAAACCGCTATTGGCATATCACCGATGAAAATGGACAGGTGGACGAAGTGTCCGGCCCCGGCGTGATCGGCGAACAGCCGCATCTAGAGCCCGGCGGGACCTACGAATATTCATCCGGCTGCCCGCTGGATACGCCATCCGGCATGATGTTCGGCCATTACGAGATGCAGTCTGACACGGGAGAAGTGTTCACCGTGGCTATTCCGGCATTTTCGCTGGATAGCCCGGGGCTGATGCGCGTGCTGAACTAAGCACCTTAAACGGCATTCGGCCGGACCTTTCAGATCCGGCCTGCCATTGTCACTCCGCAGCCTCAAGCTCATCCACCTGATAGCGGTAGGTGGTGGAGCAGAACTCGCAGGTGACGGAAATAACGCCGTCTTCCTGGCTGTCGCGGATCTCGTCTGCTGAGAAGCCTGAAAGAACACCCTTGATCTTGTCACGCGAGCAGTTGCAGCGATCAAGGATCAGCTGCGGATCGTAAACCCGCACGCCCTGCTCGTGAAACAGGCGATAAAGCAGCTTTTCCGCTGGAACCTGCGGATCGGTCAGTTCATCGGTATCGACGGTGTCGATCAAAGCAACCGCTTCATTCCAGGCGTCATCTACAGCATAATCGACATTGTTCTCATCGCCATCCCCGCCATGCAGATCCCGCTGGCGCAAACGCTCTGGTGCCTGCGGCAGAAACTGCGCGATGAGGCCGCCAGCACGCCAGCCGTGGCGGGGTTTACCTTCCTCGTCACGATCAAACAATTCGGCAACGCCCAACCGCACGCGCGTAGGCAATTGCTCCGACTGGCGGAAATAAACGCCTGCGATTTCTTCAAGCGTCGAACCATCCAGCGGAACGATGCCCTGATAGGGCTGCATGCCCACACCCTGATCGATGGTGAAGGCGAGAATACCCGCACCCAGCAACTGTTCTGGTGAAGTCTTTCCTTCAGCCGTCGCCTGCGCCAACCGCTCCTCATCAAAACGGGCATAGGCGCGCATGTTTTCAGGCGCGGTAAAATCGGCAACCAGCAGGTCCACGGGGCCGTCGCTCTTGGTCTGGACCGTCAGCTTGCCGGAGAACTTTAGCGATGTGCCAATCAGCGCGGTCAAGACCACCGCTTCCGCCAGCAGGCGGGCAACAACCGGAGGATATTCATGGCGGTCCAGAATAGCGTTCAGCAGCGGCCCAACCTGCACGGCGCGGCCGCGCACATCCAGCCCTTCCACCTGAAAGGGAACGACCTTGTCGTCGCCAGCGAATTCGAGGGTGTCCAGATCGACCGTCACATCTGCCATATCACTTACTCCTTGGTGCCCCAACTGCGCACAGCCACACCGCCAGATAAGGCGGCGGGCGAAACTGGCCAGCGGGCATGATGCTGTTACCGCATAGATAAACCGGCGGAGGTGAAAACGGAACCACGTCCGGCCGGTATTGCGGTGAAACATTGATGAAAGCTGCCGATGAAGTCCGGCAGCACGTGCTTGGTGCTACAAATGGGAAGCCATGCCGGATATTCAAGCACCCCGCATGGCTTGCCTCAACAGCACCCGGTCAGATCAGATGACGCCCATGCACCAGGCAATGATGGCCTTTTGCGCGTGAAGACGGTTTTCGGCCTCATCGAACACGACAGATTGCGGTCCATCGATGACGTCGTCGGTCACTTCCTCACCGCGGTGGGCTGGCAGGCAGTGCATGAACAGTGCATCCTCATTGGCCTTGCCCATCAGCGCGGCATTGACCTGATAGGGCTGGAAAATGTTGTGGCCGCGAGCCTTGTGCTCCTGGTTCATGGAGACCCAAGTGTCGGTGATGACGCAATCGGCGCCTTCGACGGCGCGCTGCGCATCATGGTACAGTTTCACTTCGCCGCCATTGTTGCGCGCCCAGTTCATGAAACGGTCATGGGGTTCAGACCCCATCGGCACGGCCATGTTCATGCGGTAGCCAAAGCGTGCAGCACCTTCCACCAGCGAATGCAGCACGTTGTTGCCATCACCCGTCCAGGCGATGGTCTTGCCCTTGATCGGGCCGCGATGCTCTTCAAAGGTCAGGATATCCGCCATGATCTGGCATGGGTGCGTATCATCCGTCAGACCGTTGATGACTGGCACGGTCGCGTGTTCGGCAAGCTCCAGCAGACGCGAATGGTCTGTCGTGCGGATCATGATGGCATCCACGTAGCGCGACAGAACCTTTGCCGTATCGCCAATGGTTTCAGCGCGGCCAAGCTGCATTTCCGTGCCGGAGAGGAACAGCGTCTCGCCGCCCAGTTGGCGCATGCCAACATCGAAGGAAACGCGGGTACGGGTGGATGGTTTTTCGAAAATCATCGCCAGCATCTTGCCAGCCAGCGGCTTTTCCGCGGTGCCGTTCTTGGTCGCAATCTTGCGTGCGCGCGCGTCATCCAGAATGACCCGCAGGTCCTCAGAGCCGACGGCCGAAAGGTCTAGAAAATGCTTTGCTGATGCCATTTCAATACAGTCCCATCGATGCAGGTGGCGCCGTGGGCGCGCACCTCACTATGCGCATTCAGGCGCTTTTTGCGATTTTCGTCGTGAGGCTTTCCGCCGCACGTTCAATCCGGGCCAATCCTTCACGCGCTTCTTCAGCTGTGACAACAAGCGGCGGCAGAATACGAATGACGTTGTCACCTGCTGGAACACCCAGAAGGTGCTCGGCGCGGATGGCGTGCAACAGTTCGGACGATGGCATCTTCGCCTTGATACCGATCAGCAGCCCCTCGCCTCGGATTTCCTCGATCACGTCGGGGTAGCGATCCTTCAACGATGCAAGGCCCTGGCGGAATATCAATGTGACATCGCGCACATGCTCGAGGAAACCATCGGCCAGAATGATATCCAGCACCGCATTTCCGCAGGCCATCGCCAGCGGATTGCCGCCATAGGTCGTGCCGTGAACGCCAGCCGTCATGCCGGATGCAGCTTCCGCCGTTGCAAGGCAGGCGCCGAACGGAAAGCCGCCGCCAATGCCCTTGGCCACGGCCATGATATCAGGCGATACGCCGGACCATTCATACGCAAAGAACTTGCCTGTGCGTCCAATGCCGGTCTGCACCTCATCGTAAATCAACAGCAGGCCGTGCTCTTCGCACAAAGCGCGCAGGGAACGCAGGAACTCGGGAGCAACGGGGCGAACACCGCCCTCACCCTGAATGGGCTCGATCAACAGGGCAGCTGTTTCCGGCCCGATGGCAGCCTTCAGGGCGTCCAGATCGTTGAACGGCACCTGATCGAAGCCTTCGACCTTTGGTCCGAAACCCTCGATGTATTTTTGCTGTCCGCCAGCCGCGATGGTCGCCAGCGTGCGTCCGTGGAACGCGCCTTCGAAGGTGATGACGCGGAATTTTTCGGGATGGCCGTGGGTGTAGTGGTAGCGACGCGCCGTCTTGATCGCGCATTCCAAGGATTCCGCACCCGAATTGGTGAAGAACACCTTGTCCGCAAAAGTTGCATCCGTCAGCCGCTTGGCCAGCGTTTCCTGACCAGCAATCTCATAGAGATTGGATAGGTGCCAGACCTTCTCGACCTGACCTTTCAGTGCTTCGACCAAGTGCGGATGGCTGTGGCCAACCGATGTGACGGCCACGCCCGCACCGAAGTCCAGATATCGTTCGCCGGTCTCGGTGATGAGCCAAACGCCCTCTCCTCGCTCAAACCGCAAGGGTGCTCTGGAAAACGTATCGAACAATGGCGCTGTGTCGGCCATGGCTGTCTCACTCCTTGCGCTCGAACAGCGCTGTCAATGGGTCTTACCGGTTATCCCGTGCCTGAAAATCAAAAATGCCGCCTCGCGGCGGCTTGGGGTATCCTCTTACTGCGAGGGCACTATTGTCACTTCGCCTGAGGATGTCAACAAATGTCCTCATTTTCAGGCATTCTCAAGCTGTTGTAGGGGCTGATATGACGCACACTAGGTGTTGCTTTTCTGACTCACAAACACAGCAAGTTGGGGAAAACCGGAAAATCGATTCCAGATGATTCTCCCGACTCTTGTCACGGAGTCTGCCGACGATTAGGTTAACTCTCAATTACTAGATCGCAAGCGGCGGACCTAGTCACCTACAATCTGGCGGATACTCTGCGCGTGGTTCACTCCACGGCATAGCAGAATGATTCTGCCTTCGCGACCAGCGGAGACACGGCATGAACTGGACTGATGAACGGGTCGAAAGACTGAAACGACTGTGGTCTGAAGGCCTCAGCGCCAGCCAGATTGCCGCCCAGCTCGGAGGCGTCAGCCGCAACGCCGTCATCGGCAAAGTCCACCGCTTGAACCTTCCTGGCCGCGCCAAGGCTGGCGGCACGGTTGCAACCGCTCGTCCCGCTGCAAAGCGTCCGGCAGCGACAACTGCACCTTCTGCTGCGGCACCTCGCGCCGCCACTTTCCAGGGCCGCGTTGCCCCTGCCCGCGCCAATACACGCGCCGCAGACGCAAACGTCCAGAAGGACGTTGCGGAGACGGATGCCCCACGAATTCTTGAATATGTGCCGGTCAGCAATTCCACGCTGCCGACATCGCTGCGCCTGACGCTGACGGAACTGACGGAACGCACCTGCAAGTGGCCAGTTGGCGACCCGCTGAAGGACGACTTCCACTTCTGCGGCTGTGATGCTTCTGAATCTTCGCCGTACTGCCGCTTCCACGCAAAGCTGGCTTACCAGCCGGTGAGCGAACGCCGCAGAGCCTAAGGCTTCGCATCCAGTTCGGCGCAATAAAATGAGCGGGTCATTGGCCCGCTTTTTTGTTGCGGTTTTTTCGGCTTGGACAAGGCAATGCGTCAGCGCAAACGTGCACAGGCCTAGGCGTGACCAAGCAGATGGCGATTGATATGTCAGTTTGTCATCGGGGATTGAACCGGCGTACCGGTAAGGGGACTCTGGAGCCGCGAGAGCGGCGGCAAGTCACGGCATTCAGAGCCTCGGGATCATGCGGCGCTGCACCGAAATGCGGCGGCATGGCTGATTCCGTATGCGGCAAGGGTGCGAAGCGCCTCTTGGGCTTTCGCACTCCGCGCAGCATTCGCAGCGGATGATCGCAGCCCCTCGATTGAACGGCTGCAGGATCATGGCTTCAAGCTTAGCCCTGGCGGGCCTTGCGGTTGGCATAGCGACGGTCGCGTTCTGCCTTGCGGGCTGCTTCGTCTTCGACGACGCGAGCGATACGATTTTTTTCAGCCGCCTTGCGCTCATTTTCTTCAGCGTTTGCAGCAGCTTCGAGTTCGGCTGCGCGTTGCGCGGCCTCTTCTTCCAGGCGCAATTTTTCTTCGCGCTTCTGCTGGTCACGCTCGGCCTGGCGGGCTCTGCGGGCTTCGGCAACGGCAATCTGCTCGGCCTGCTTGGCTTCGAGCGTGGGAGCCGCGGCTTCCTTGGCTTCGCGATAGGCCTTCAAAAGAGCGGCCTTTGCCTCGGCAGCAGCGCCGCGACGTTCGGAAACTTCGTTATTCTTGATATTTCGAGTGTTTCTCAAATCTCTATTCCAGTTGATGCGTCATACTGATCAGGGATCAGGTTTTTTTGGCGCGTTTGGTTGGGATAACTGCGGGCTTCAAGCTGTCTTCCAGTTCTTTCGCAAGACGCGCTTCCCGCAGCCTGAGGGTCTTTTCATCACGGGCGCTCGCAATCGAGTTCAACTCATCGACCGCTTTGCCGCGGGCAAAGAACTGCGATTGCGTCGCTCCGAAAGCAATTTCGGCCTGCTTGCGGGATTTGCTGTGAGCGTCTGACATGGAATTTTCTCCTATCGCATCGCACTGAAAACCGGAATCGATTTATGGATAGAGCGATACGCATTCACGGCTTGAAGCGTATTCTTGCATCTAAGAATGCAATACGTCCAAGCATGTGGCCGACTTGCGGCATAAAAAAAGGCCAGGCAACATGCCTGACCTCGGTGGTCTCAAACTTTCGACAATGCCAGTACATCCGTGGTCAAAGGAAAGTCGATACCCGTATTAAGCAGCCTGGAGATTGCAGGCAGACATCTTGCCGGACTTGTTGTCCCGCTCGAGATCGTAGGAAAGCTTCTGGCCTTCTACGATTTCGCGCATGCCTGCACGCTCAACAGCGGAAATGTGCACGAATGCATCGGCGCCGCCGTTGTCTGGCTGAATGAAGCCGAAGCCCTTGGTGGAGTTAAACCATTTTACTGTGCCTGTGGTCATAATGAACCCTTTCAAAGCATAAGTTATAAGTCACAGAACGTGAGTCCTGTTTGCGGTGTAGCGATTTTTTTGAAAGGAAGGGTTAGTTCAAAGCGCGGTGCTAATCGCGCGGTAACCAAAGCTCAGCAAGCAAAAGATCGATGACCAACACATAGAGCCTTCTGGCCACTGAGTCAAACTTTAAATTACAGAAACATAAAATCAACACTCAGAAGCTGTGCAGGTCACTCCGGTTGCTGGCGGCATCTAGCGGCGCTAACGCATTGATATCCATTATGCCAAATGCAAAACACCGCCCCTTGTGGGAGCGGTGCATGAGATTTTGACACCATATTGAAGAGTTCTAGCCCCGAGGCCTGGTCAGACTTCCATGGAGTATCCGGCGCCGCGCACGGTACGGATCACATCCTGCATGCTGGAGAAGTTGAGTGCCTTGCGCAGGCGCCCGACATGAACGTCCACTGTGCGCTCATCCACATAGATATCGTGACCCCAGACACCATCGAGAAGCTGGGAGCGCGAGAAAACGCGGCCGGGTGACACCATGAGGAACTCGAGAAGACGAAACTCGGTTGGTCCAAGCCGCACTTCACGGGCCTTGCGGTGAACACGATGCGTTTCGCGATCCAGCTCGATATCACCGCATTTCAGCACGGAGGACAGAACCTCCGGCCGGGCGCGGCGCAACATGGCTTTGACCCGCGCCATCAGCTCAGGCGTTGAAAACGGCTTGACGACGTAGTCATCCGCACCCGTGGCCAAACCACGCACGCGCTCGCTTTCTTCGCCACGTGCCGTCAACATGATGATCGGCAGCCGCTCGGTTTCCGGGCGCATTCTCAGACGACGGCAAAGCTCGATGCCGGAGACGCCTGGAAGCATCCAGTCGAGGATCAGCAGATCCGGCGTGCGTTCCTGCAAGCGGATTTCCGCTTCGTCACCCCGTGGAATGGTATCCACGTCGTAACCTTCGGATTCCAGATTGTAGCGAAGAAGAACGCTCAAGGCTTCTTCATCTTCGACAACTGCGATTTTGGGCACCATGGCTAGAGACTCCGCCAGTCGTTTAGAGAATTCACTCGGTTACGGCACCGAGCGTGTTGGAACTATCGTCCTTCGGGCGTTCGCCTTCAGGCTGGCTGCCAGTGGCCATGTAGTAGATGGTTTCAGCGATGTTGGTCGCGTGGTCACCAATGCGCTCGATGTTCTTGGCGCAGAACAGAAGATGCGTGCAGGTGGTGATGTTGCGCGGATCTTCCATCATGTAGGTCAGCAATTCGCGGAACAGCGATGTGTACATCGCGTCGATTTCCTCGTCACGTTCGCGGATGGCCTGCGCCTTTTCAACCGAACGGGTCGAATAGACATCCAGAACTTCCTTGAGCTGAACCAGAGCCAGCTCGGAGAGATGCTCGATGCCACGGGCCAGCTTGCGTGGAACGCCTGTGCCGGCAACAGCGAGAACGCGCTTGGCTGTGTTCTTGCCAAGGTCGCCAACGCGCTCCAGGTCAGCGGCGATGCGCAGCGTGCCGATAACTTCGCGAAGGTCGGCAGCCATGGGCTGGCGCTTGGCAATGGTCACGATCGCCTTGTCGCCGATTTCGCGCTCGGCGTGATCGAGAATGGTGTCGTCAGAGATGACCTTCTGCGCCAGGGCCGAGTCCGAATTGACCAGCGCACGCACAGCGTCGGCGCACATCTGTTCGGCAAGGCCACCCATTTCGGCGATCCGGCGGGTCAGGAACTTCAGCTCGTCATCATAGGCGGACATGATATGGTTTGGTGTCGGCATGTTCGAATTCTCCAGTTAGATGACGCCACCCGCCAAGCTCGCAAAGGCTCAGGCGGGGTGGCGTGGATGCTATGACACGACAGAGGGCAGGATCAGCCGAAGCGACCCATGATATAGTCCTGTGTGCGCTGGTCATCCGGGTTGGTGAACATCTTGTCGGTATCGTTTTCCTCAACCAGATGGCCGAGGTGGAACATGGCTGTGCGCTGAGACACGCGCGCCGCCTGCTGCATCGAGTGCGTCACGATGACGATCGTGAAGTTGCTGCGCAGCTCGTGGATCAGCTCCTCGACCTTTGCCGTTGCGATAGGGTCAAGAGCCGAGCAGGGCTCGTCCATCAGGATGACTTCAGGCGAAACGGCGATGGCGCGTGCAATGCACAGACGCTGCTGCTGACCGCCGGACAGACCGGTACCGGATTCGTGCAGACGATCCTTGGCTTCGTTCCACAGGCCGGCCTTCTGTAGGCTGGCCTCGACGATCTGGTCCATATCAGCCTTGCTGCGGGCAAGGCCGTGAATGCGTGGACCGTAGGCGATGTTTTCGTAGATGGTCTTCGGGAACGGGTTCGGCTTCTGGAACACCATGCCGACGCGCGCGCGCAACTCGACCACGTCGATCGCTGGATCATATACATCGTCCTCATCGAGCGTGATCTTGCCGGTTACGCGGCAACCGTCGATGGTGTCGTTCATGCGGTTCAGGGTCCGCAGGAAGGTGGACTTGCCGCAACCGGATGGGCCGATCAAAGCTGTCACCGTATTTTCGCGAACGTTGAGGTTCACATCGTACAAAGCGCGTTTCTCGCCGTAATAGACAGAAACGTCCTTGCCGATCATCTTGTACGAAACTTCATTCATTTTCTTGTCCAGCGCCTTTTCAACTGCTGCTTCCGACAACATGTTCATAACATTCAACTCCTCTACCAGCGCCGTTCAAAGCGCCGACGCAACAGGATTGCGCCAACATTCATGACGATGAGGAACATCAGCAGGATGATGATAGCGCCGGATGTTCTTTCAACAAAGGCACGTTCTGCTTCGTTCGCCCACATGTAAATCTGCACCGGCAGGGCCGTGGATGGGTCCATGGGTGTTGTCGGATAGTTCGTAACGAAGGCAACCATGCCGATCAGCAGCAATGGTGCGGTTTCACCGAGAGCATGCGCCAGGCCGATAATGGTGCCGGTCAAAATACCGGGCATGGCCAGCGGCAGAACATGGTGGAAAATCGTCTGCATCTTGGATGCGCCGAGGCCAAGAGCCGCAGCGCGGATGGAGGGTGGCACTGCCTTCAGCGCCGCACGGGTGGCGATGATAATTGTTGGCAGGGTCATCAACGTCAGAACCAGACCGCCAACCAGAGAGGCGGAGCGCGGGAAGCCCATGAAGTTGATGAAGACAGACAGACCAAGCAGACCGTAAACAATCGACGGAACAGCCGCCAGATTGTTGATGTTGACCTCGATGAGATCCGTCAGGCGGTTCTTTGGCGCAAACTCTTCCAGATAGATGGAGGCTGCGACACCGATGGGCAGAGACAGGACCAGCACGATCAGCATCATATAGAACGAGCCGATGAGAGCCACGCCAACGCCCGAGGCTTCCGGACGGCTGGATGCGCCGTTGAAGAAGATGCCGGTGTTGAACTGCTTGGCAATCTGGCCGGCATCGGACAATTGCTTGACCCATGCGAGTTGCTGATCGGATATGCGACGGTTCTCTTCATTCACGCTCAGATCGACCTGGCCCTTGAAGGCGCTGTCGAGATCGCCCGATGCCAGAAGGGAAACCGTGCGTGTGGTGCCGATGATAGCAGGATCGGCAACGACGACATCACGAAGCTGAACGCGGATACCGTCCGAAATCATCGCAGACACACCGCGCAGAGCCGTGCGGTCATCCAGCGAGACGCCGAGTGCCTTGGCCACCGCATTGCGGGCGATGAGAGGATAGTTGGCCGTAACGAGCTTGGCCGGGTTCTGGGCACGCACATTGTCAGGATCGATGATCTTTTCAGAAAACTCGACCGGGACAGTGATCATGGTCTGCTGGAACGCTGTGTAGCCTTTGCCCACGACGGACCAGAGGAGAAGAAACAGGAACAGCAGGCCGAAGGTGATGGCTGCGAGACCGTAGGTGCGGAAGCGGCGCTCGGAGGCGTAGCGGCGTTTGATGCCGATATCGCGCCGGACCTTCTTCGTTGCGGCTGGGGCAATGGTGCCCGGAGTAACGACGTCGGTCATTCGTACTGCTCCCGGTATTTGCGCACAATATAGAGCGCGTAGATATTGAGGCAAAGCGTGATGGCAAAGAGGGTGATGCCAAGCGCAAAGGCAACCAGTGTCTGTGGCGAGGTGAACTCAAGGTCACCCGTCAACTGGCTGACGATCTTGACGGTGACGGTGGTCATCGGCTCGAACGGGTTGAGTTGCAGGCGTGCTGCCACACCTGCAGCCAGCACCACAATCATGGTTTCACCGATGGCACGCGAGGCCGTCATCAGGATCGCGCCGACGATGCCTGGAAGGGCTGCCGGAAGGATGACCTTCTTGACGGTTTCAGAGCGGGTGGCACCCAGACCGAGTGAGCCGTCACGCATGGTGCGTGGAACGGCGGTGATGATGTCATCCGACAGCGACGAAACGTAAGGGATCAACATGATGCCCATGACGAAGCCGGCGGTGATGACGCTCTGCGCCTGGATGAAGTTCGTGTAGTCGCCGGTCGCCAGTCCGTTGATCTGCGAGGAAATATCGCGCAGGAACGGGCCAACGGTTGTCAGCGCGAAGAAGCCGTAAACGATGGTCGGGATACCCGCCAGCACTTCCAGCAGCGGCTTTGCAACCGAGCGGAAACGAGGGCTGGCATATTCGGCCATGTAGATGGCGGAAAACAGACCGACCGGAACGGCAACCAGCATGGCGACGAAGCCGATATAGAGGGTGCCTGCCAGAAGCGGGATGAGGCCGAACTGACCTGCGCTATCGGTGGAACCGGCAGCGGCAAAACGTGGATCCCATACCGTTCCGAAGAAGAACTGGTGGGCGGGCACCATGTTGAAGAACTGAATGGCTTCCGTCAGCATCGACAGGACAATGCCGATGGTGGTGAGAATGGCGATGGACGATGCCAGCACCAGAGCCGCAAGAATGACCTTTTCCACATTGTTGCGCGCTCTGAAGCGTGGCGCAATACCGCGCATGGCATAGAGCGCACCACCGATGGCCGCGACGAGAACGACCAGAACCATTCCGACCTGGCTTGTGGCGGACATGGTGTTCAGCGTTTCAGCAGCTTCGACCATGTAAGGCTGCGGGTCTCCGGCAATGGCGACACCCTTGGAGCCCAGCAACGGCCGCAATGTGGCCGGATCAGCCTTGGCAGCAGCAAACTCTTCCGGTGTCAGACGCTCAAGGCCACGCGCAATCGAGCCGACCATGCCGTAATTGAGGCTCTGCTGAGCCTCAGACTGCGCCTGAATATCCTCTGGAAACGAGGCCCGCACCGCAGAGGTGATGACCAGAGGGCTGACAATCAGCCAAAGCGCCAGAATGAAGGCCGCAGGAAGAACGGCCCAGACGAGAACATAAGAGCCGTGATAACCCGGCCGGGAATGCATTTTTGTGGTGCTTGCGCCCACCATTGCGACTGCGCGACGTGTGCCAAGCAAATAGCTGGCTATGCCGATCAGCGCCAATATCAGTAAAAGAATGGATGTGTTCATGGAGACTTTCCTCGGCGCATCAGAAAAGGGGATGCGGTATCAGGCAGCTTTGTTATTTGCACATCGGATCGTCCGAAGACCGGGCTGACCTCTCAGTCATCGGGCTTCGCGACAGGCGGCGTAGTCCCCCTGCTCGGCTTCGGCTTCCAGATTGATAGATCCTATTCATCGGGTCGTATGAACATCCGGTAAATAGGACCTGTCAGCCCATGAGCGCCTTGGCAGACAGATAGATGGAAGGCGCGGCATCACTGCCGCGCCTCCCGTCCGGATTACATGACCTTACCGGTTTCGAACTGGGCGCGGATTTCCTTGCGCTCTGCTTCAGGAGCAGCAACCAGGCCGTAGTTGGACAGCGGAGAGTCTGGGCCGATCATCTCGTCGGAAACGAAGAACTCAACATATTCCTTCAGGCCAGGAATAACGCCGAGATGCGCCTTCTTGACGTAGAAGAACAGCGGGCGAGACACAGGGTACTTGCCGCTTGCAACGGTTTCCGTGGAAGGAACAACGCCGCTGACGGTTGCAACCTTGAGCTTGTCCATGTTGTTTTCATAGAATGCGAGGCCGAATACGCCGAGGCCGGTCTTGTTGGCAGCGATGCGTGCCAGCGTTTCCGTGTAGTCGCCGTCGATATCGACAGCTGCGCCGTCCTTACGAACTGCAACGCACTTGGAAGCAGCCTGCTTGGCGTCTGCAACGAGACCCTTGATTGCGTCGGTCGCACCAGCTTCCTTGCAGCCATCAGCCATGATCTTCTCTTCGAAGACTTCGCGTGTGCCGTGCTTGGAACCAGGAATGTAAGCAGCGATCGCTACGTCTGGCAGTTCCTTGTTAACTTCCGACCACTTCTTGTAAGGGTTGGCAACGAGCTTGCCGTCTTTCACGATTTCAGCAGCCAGACCAAGGTACAGGTCCTTTGGCTCAAGCTTGACGTCCTTGTTGGACTTGTCCATCGCGAAGACGATGCCGTCATAACCGATCTTGACTTCCTGAACGTCGGTGACGCCAGCTGCCTTGCACGCTGCAAGTTCGTCAGCCTTGATCTTGCGCGAAGCGTTTGCAACGTCGATGGTGCCTTCACCAACGCCAGAGCAGAATGCCTTCAGACCACCGCCTGTGCCGCCGGACTCAACAACTGGAGCCTTGAAATCAGGGAATGTTTCAGCGAAAGATTCAGCAACGATCTTTGCGTAAGGCAAAACGGTGGACGAACCGGCTACCTGGATCTGGTCGCGAGCAGCGGCAGCGCCTGCAAAGGCAACCGAAGCTACCAGGGCTGCTGCGGACAATTTTACGATATTCATGTGACTCTCCCGTAGGGTGCCCGCGGTGGGCTTTTGTGAACGCTGCCGGCAGAGTTTTACCCTATCACCCAAACTGGGCTACCCCGGCGGCTTCTTCATAACCAGTCTTGCCTCACCCTTTTATGTCATTTCGGTGAAGTATTTGTGACAATCTAGTTGCTTGATTTTAAATGGATTTTTTGATTTCCTACGGGACGGGGAAATCCTTTATGTCAAAATCTGACCGTGAAGTCCGTTCCCACTTCCATTTCCGAGCGGATAATGAGACGGGCGCGGTGTCTTGTTAAAATATGCTTGACGATGGCAAGCCCCAGACCGGTCCCTTTTTTGGAGCGGCTGTCGGCAACGCTGACCCTGTAGAACCGCTCGGTCAGGCGCGGAACATGCTCTGCGGGAATGCCGGGGCCCTTGTCCAGAACGCTGACCTCGATAGGCTTGCCAGCCAAGGCTTTCAGGTGCACGTCGACCACCTTGCCTTCCTGACCGTATTTGCAGGCATTCTCGACCAGGTTCTGGAATACCTGCACCAGCTCATCCCGGTCCCCCATTACCTCGACCTTCTCATCCGTGACATGGAGATTGATCGTGACATCGAGGTCTTCGGCAAGCGGCAGAAGCGCATCCCGAACGTGGCCCAGAAGCGGCACAAGATCGACCTTCTGGTCTGGCGCGATATTGGCGCGCAGCTCTAGCCGCGACAGGGACATGAGGTCGTCCACCAGCCGGCTCATCCGGGTTGCCTGATCCAGCATGATGCCGAGGAACCGCTCACGAGCCTTGGGATCATCTCGCGCCGGACCCTGCATGGTCTCAATAAAGCCGCGCAGGGACGCAAGCGGAGTGCGCAACTCATGGCTGGCATTGGCGACGAAATCGCTGCGCATGCGGTCGATGCGGCGCGTTTCGGACACATCGCGAAAGGACAGGATGTAAAGCGAGGTTGCGGCCTCACCTTCAAGGATGGCAGGCGCGATGCGGACGATGAAGACGCGCTCGGACGGCAGGCGTTCGGAATGTTCGGTCTGGTTCGCTTCGCCCGTCGCAATCGCCTCTCTGATCACATCGAGCAGGCCTGGCGAGCGCATGCGGCCAGAAATATGCGATCCCGCCGGGAGCGTACCAAATGCGCGCTCGGCAGCCGCGTTTTCGAAGAGAACGCTGGCATTTCGATCCAGAATGAAAACCGGCATATCAAGCGCGGCGAGCCCCGAACGGACACCGGCAATCCGGCTTTGCGCAACGTCCTCATCGTCATCCACCGTCTGGGAGGCCTGCGCCTTCACATCCAGCGAAGGGCGGGCATTGACGGTGAGAATGGCGACAACGGCTGCGGCCCAAAGGACGGCTGGAACAACGGGAGACAGCAATTCAAGTGACGCGACGACGGCCAGCATGGAGACGACCAGAATGGGCAACCAGCTGTTGCGAAGCTGGCTCAGATATTGTCTGGCGCTGCGTTCACTCCCTATCATCTCCATTCACCCTATGCCTTCCGTCGCAAATCGCCGATCGAACTCTTCTATCCCTCTTTCATGACAGAGATTCATCACTATGTCTTTTCCCACAGTTTGATATCCATGTGTGGTGGAGGCTCAGCGCGATGAGCTCTTGTCATGCGATCTTTCATGCGACGTGAACGACAGGTCGGCAACGACTGCACCCAAAGGGAGCCAGAATGAGCGAAAACGCCAAGGACCGCTCCGTTGAACTTCAGATCAACGGAAAAACCCGCATCTTCAACATCGATGATCCGGTTCTGCCGGACTGGGTGGAAGAGGCCAAGCTAACAGCTGGCGGCTTTCCCTATGACAAGAAGATGAACCGCGAAGAGTATGACAAAACGCTGGAAGCGTTGCAGATCGAGTTGGTCAAGGTGCAGCACTGGTTGCAGGCGACCGGCACCCGCGTCATGTCCGTTTTCGAAGGCCGTGATGCGGCGGGAAAAGGCGGCGTCATCTCGGTCATCATGGAGTATCTCAACCCTCGTGCCGCCCGCATCGTGGCGCTGACCAAGCCGACGGAAACCGAGCGTGGGCAATGGTATTTCCAGCGTTACATCTCGCATTTTCCAACGGCTGGCGAATTCGTGATGTTCGACCGCTCCTGGTATAACCGGGCTGGTGTCGAGCCGATCATGGGGTTCTGTACGCCAGAAGAGCACAAGCGGTTTCTGAAAGAAGCGCCGCGCCTTGAAAAAATGATTGTTCATGAAGGCACGCATCTGTTCAAATTCTGGCTGGACACCGGACGCGAAACCCAGCTCGACCGTTTTCATGATCGTCGCCATAGCCCGCTGAAAGCCTGGAAACTGTCCGATATGGACATTGCGGCGCTGACCAAATGGGACGACTACACCGCCATGCGTGACCTGATGCTGGAAAAGACGCACAACGACGAAGCGCCATGGACCGTGATCCGCGCCAACGACAAGCGCCGCGCCCGCATCAATCTCATCAAGCACATTCTGAAATCACTGGATTATGAAGGCAAGGACAAGAAGGTGATCGGTGATATCGATCAGAAGATCCTTGGGTCAGGACCTGATTTTCTGAAGTGAGAAGCTGCAAGCGTGGTGTGAGATCCGCTCTCCCCTCACAGGCCGCAACCCGGCCTGTGAAGCGGAAGTCCCGATCATTCGCCCGGCAGGATCCGCGCCGAATAGAGGTTGACCGGGCGTCCGTTGCCATCGACATCGCTGTTGATGATGATGCGGCCAGCGCTGCTGGGCGCCAATGTGCGGTCGAATGTGACATTGATCAGCATATCGGCCCGCTCCGGCGTTGCGGTGAAGCGGTGGCGCGCGCAATTCCCGAGGCTTCCGAAATCGCAGCTGATGGAGAGCTGGGTCTGGCGGTCGCTGGACGATTGCAAGGTCACGGCGATAGTCGAGGACTTGCCTGCCATTTCGCGCAACACCTCTGGCGGAACGGTGATCCCCACATTGCCATCGGCTTCCGATACACGTGAGGTCAGGCGTATCGCCTTTCCGGCAGCGGTGGAAATCGGCTCGACAACGGCGAGAGAGCCGGCCTGAAGACCCTGATTGCCTCGCTCGGCATTGAATACCTCTTCCCAGGCATCGGAAAAGCCGCGACCGGCCTCACGGTTCTGCGGTGGAGCCTCTGGCGCACCGGTGAAATCTTCCGATTGCACTTCCGGCGGCGGGTTGGGCACGCCGGTGTCACGCTCTGCCGGGCTCAGCAAGATGCCTGAACTGTAGATCCACCAGGCGCCAAAGCCCAGAAACGCCAGCAGGGTGAAGTAAATGAACAGCCGCGCAACCACGCCCTTCTTACGGCGGGCCTTGGCCGCGCGCTCGGGCGTAAACGACAGGGAGGCGGCGTCTTCGGTGCGGGTGGAGCGCGCATCGGGTGCGGTCACACCGCGTTCGGCATGAAAATCATCGATGCGGGGGCTCGGGATGGCCCTTGTATCAGGCGTATCGTCCAGTCGCTCTGCGCGCAGTTGCGGCTCAACCGGCAGCGCATCGTCCTCCTCAACTCTTTCGTCAGGCTTTGCCACCTGCGGCGCTGCTCTTGCCGCTGGCGGAGCAACGGGTGCCGGCGCGCGTGCCGTCTCCCGGCGCACATGATCTTCCACCACGCTCAGCAGCCGGTTTCGCTCTTCGTTTTCAATGGCGTGAACAAGCACCTCCAGCCGCTGGCGCTGCTGCGCCACGACTTCCGGATCATCTATGCCTTGCTTGCGCAGCCCCGCTTCCAGCGCCTGGCGTGAGGATTGGTAAATCCGTGCCCGAACCTCGGCGCTCGATCGGTCCGATTTTTCGAGGGCATTTCTGATTGCCGTTTCCAGTCCGCTCACTATCGGTCCTTTTCTTGCCATCCGAAAGGCTTTTGCGGCATAGCGCCATTGTTTACGATTCGGTAACGTCTCGCTTGCCCATCCGCAAGAGATGTATTTGGCAAATGTCAGAATGTCGTGGGAAAACATGCCCGAAAGGCCAAGCCGTGCGCGCGGTTGGGCAATTGCGGTTGGCTTAGTCCCGTTGACAAGTCAAAATATGAACCTCAATTTTGGGGGAGTGACGAAACCCACCACCAAGATTATTCCATCGAGATCGCAATGCCGCCGATCAACTCCCGTAATTTCGACATTCAGGATATTGGCCTTCGAGCGAAGGGCTTGGAGCCAGGTTCGGTTGCAGACGAAGAGGTGGACTTTGCTCGAAGCGTCCTTCGGAGCCGCGAGGGAGATGTTTGCGGGGCTATCCAGATTGTCGGACTTTGCGGCAAAATTGGCGACGCGACGCTTCTGGAAGCGTATCTGCATGGCGACGACAACAACTTATACGCCGAATATGCCTTGAAGGCGTTGTGTCGCTACGTGCGGCTGATTGATCGGTATCGGCCCCTCTTGCGTCAATGGATGCAGATGAAGGATGACGAGGGCTCTCGCCGTATGGCCGCGATCCATTTGGCGAGCGAATATTTCTCAGGGTTTGAAGACCAAGAATTGGGACGTTATCTCATCGATGTGCTTTGCAACCTGGAAGATCGCTTGCGCGGCTCCGTTCGCGACGTGTTGGTTGATATCCTTAAGATGAGAAATCAGCTCAATGACCCTTTCGGTTTGAAGTTCGAAGAGTGGGACGAAGAAACAGCTCTCATCGTAAAAGCTGCAGCGGAGAGGTTCGAATATCCCAGCTGGAAAATATCACATGGTAACGCCATAAATTAACTTGTTAAATTCCTGAGCCCAAGAAAATGTACGGCAATTTCATGCTGAGTATTTCTAAGATAGCGTCGAAGCCGGCATCGACCGACCCATTGGATTTTCGCGTCCAGCGAATGGAGGAGCGACTTTGGACCAAAACACAGGCAAGCTTCTCCAGAAACGAGGATTGGCCTCGCATATGAACGACACAAAATGGCGGGAACTCTGTGCAGGAATAAAGGAACTTCCATTTCCTCCGGCATATCAAGCAAAATGGCTCGACGAGAGCGAGCCAAGCCCTTCTATCATCGATTCGGCGACCACATACTGGGGCGACTGGGGTGGAACGCCAGAGGCCGCATTAGGAGTCCATGTTGAGTGGATCAAGATAGTTCCCAGATACAAGCGCCACGTGGGCCGTCTCGTTGCGCCGATTGTTGAAGACTGCTCGGATCAATTACGCTTATTGCTCAAACGGCTCCGTATTCCTTTTGTTGAACGCGACGACCTTTTTACGGTTTATGGGCATGCTTCTGCTATCGACTTTGACACAGTCTGAATGGAATCATTCAGACATGCGGGTACTCGCTGCCCATTTTCGGCTTAATCTAAGCTTTACGATCCATTCCTTCATCCAAGGGAGATACAGCGACCTCACCGCCCTTGCTACCCAGACGAAACCAGCCGCTTTTTTCGCTTTTCAATGCCGCTCCGCTTCGCTACATCTTACGTGCGCGTAAACGTCATTCATGGGGGAGGAAACATGCTGCCGTCTATACTCAAGGACAATCTTCGACTGCCGGTCATTGCGTCGCCGCTGTTCATCATTTCCCACCCAGAATTGACGCTGGCGCAGTGCAAGGCAGGCGTTGTTGGCTCATTTCCGGCGCTGAATGCCCGCCCTGAAAGCCAGCTGGACGAATGGCTTGCCATGATGACGGAAGACCTTGCCGCCTATAATGCAGCAAACCCGGAAAGACCGGCCGCTCCCTTTGCTGTCAACCAGATCGTCCATATGTCGAACAAGCGGCTGGAGCATGATCTGGGCCTCTGCGTGAAATACAAAGTGCCGATCGTCATCTCCTCGCTCGGTGCCGTGCCGGAAGTCAATGCCGCGATCCATTCCTATGGCGGCATCGTGCTGCATGATGTCATCAACAACCGTCACGCCAATTCCGCCATCCGCAAGGGTGCCGACGGGCTGATTGCAGTCGCAACCGGCGCAGGTGGCCATGCGGGCACGCTTTCGCCTTTCGCACTGGTGCAGGAAATCCGTGAATGGTTTGACGGCCCCCTACTTCTGGCAGGTGCCATTGCCAATGGCGGCGCAATTCTGGCGGCACAGGCCATGGGCGCTGACATGGCCTATATCGGCTCCCCCTTCATCGCCACCACGGAAGCGCGGGCCAGCGAAGCCTATAAACAGGCCATCGTCGATGCCTATGCCAACGACATTGTCTATTCCAACTATTTCACCGGCATTCACGGCAACTACATGAAATCCTCCATCATTGCCGCCGGAATGGACCCCGACAATCTGCCCGTGGCCGATCCTTCAAAGATGGATTTCGGAGCCGCCACCAGCGGCGCGAAGGCCTGGAAAGATATCTGGGGCGCAGGCCAGGGCGTGGGTGCCGTCAAGGCCATCGAACCCGTCTCAGCTCTTGTCGATCGTCTGGCCGGAGAATACGCAGCAGCGAAGGCGCGGATTTGCGGGTAGATCAGAAGGAACGGAATCGGGGCCGATGGATTTTTACCGCAAGCCCCATTCAAGACTTGAAATCCATCCGCAATGCCTGTATCAGCCCGCCATATCAACCGCGCCGACACATCTCGGCAGCCGGTAAGCCGCTTTAGCTCAGGTGGTAGAGCACATCATTCGTAATGATGGGGTCGCAGGTTCGAGTCCTGCAAGCGGCACCATTTTTCATCAAACATTAAAATCACTACGCACGCGCTGCTATTGCTGCGGCTGAACCGTTGTCCTCGGTATCAAAGTCCCGTCCTGGCTTTGTGGTGAGAGTTGCCTGTCGCCGTTGAGGAAAGCGATGCTGAGCACGATGCCAACCAGCACGCACAGCAGCGCTACGAAAATCAGGCCTGATCTGTCTATGGGCTTCTTCTTCATGGTTCGCTAACATAAGCGTGAATGTGAAGATGATGGGGCGGAAAACACGTTTCTTTAAAGTCTGACATATTTGGTTATGAAAGCGTAAAGGCACGCCATTGGCGTGCCTTTGTTTGTTAAGCTTTGCTGTGCTTCGCAAAGGCCATCAGATAATGCCGCCGCTGCCGCCTTTCGTCTCTGGGCGTGTCGCTGCGACCTTGGCGCGGTAGCCGCTGGCGCGGTAAGTGGCGATGGGGTCGATGGCACCGCCTGCACGTCTGCGCGCCTCGGCCAAAATAGCCTCGACATCGGTGCGATAGGCGCGTTTCAGCGTGTCGGATGCCATCAGCGCGTCATTGTCCTGCTGGTATCCATCCAGAGCAACACGGTCCACCAGAAGCGCCTGCGCATAGGCGCGGCGGATTTCGTTGGCGCTGGAGATGAGGCTTTCAATCGGGTCCGTCACATTGTGCGACTGGTCGATCATGTGGGCCGGGTGGAAGCCTTTGACGCCGCGGTGGTCTGCATCGACAAGCTCGTTGAAGACGAGGAAAAGGCGGTAGGGATCAATCGAGCCCGCATCCAGATCATCATCGCCATATTTGCTATCGTTGAAATGGAAACCGCCGAGCTTGCCGAACTGAATGAGGCGGGCGACGATCATTTCGATGTTGGTGTTAGGCGCATGGTGGCCGAGATCCACGAGGCAGAAGGCCTTGTCGCCCAGCGTGTTGGCGATGAGGTAGTTCGTGCCCCAATCCTGCACCACAGTCGAATAGAAGGCTGGCTCATACATCTTGTGTTCGGAAAAGATGCGCCAGTCATCCGGCAGCGCCTTGTAGATATCGCCCATGGCGGAGAGATACCGCTCGAAGCTCTTGGTGAAATTGCTCTGCCCGGGGAAATTGGAGCCATCGCCCACCCACACCGTCAGCGCCTTGGAGCCAAGCGCTGCGCCAATTTCGATACACTCGATGTTGTGCTCCACGGCCTGCGCCCGCGTTGCGGCATCGGCATGGCTGAGGGAGCCGTATTTGTAGGAATGCGGCTGGTCCGGCGCATCTGAAAACGTATTGGAGTTCATCGCATCAAAGCCGAGACCCAGAGCATCGGCATGGGCCTTGAGCACCTTCGGGTCTTGTTTGTCCCAGGGAATGTGCAGGGACACATTGGGCGTGGCAGCCGTCAGTTGGTGAATGACGGCGCAATCGTCCAGCTTGTCGAAAATGCCGCGCGGCTCACCCTTGCCGGGAAAGCGGGCAAAGCGCGTGCCGCCGGTGCCCACACCCCAGGATGGAACGGCCACGAAGAATTTCGACACCTGCTCGGTGATATCATCGATATCGATATTGCGCCGAGCCAGATGCTCGCCCAGCGCTTCGAAGTCTGACCCGTGGGCGGCCTGGCGCTTTTCGTTCTCGCGCTCAACAATATCTGCGGCAATTTTCAGTTCAACCATGTCTTCCTCCCGGTCCGCGCCACCCATTTGAAACCAATCCGGCGTTTCCCACGTTATGTGGGCAGCAACAAACAGACGGGATATTCAATCGTGGACGTAATTCGTATTATTCTTGCCATCTTCCTGCCGCCGGTCGGCGTGTTTCTTCAGGTTGGCCTTGGCCTGCACTTCTGGCTCAACATCCTGCTGACGCTCTGCGGTTATATCCCCGGCATTATTCATGCCATCTGGGTTATCCTGCGCAAGTAAGCCTGTTCTCACCCGCCGTTAGCGGGTGAAACTTTGCGCGTTGCCCGCATCGACATTGATGATGTTGCCCGTCGATTTGGCCGAGGCATCCGATGTCAGGAAGTAGATCGCTTCCGCAATATCCTCCGGGAAGACGTTTAGCTTCAGCATGGAGCGATTGCGATAATGCTCCTCGAGATCGGTCACTTCGATCTTCGACGACGCAGCCCGCTGCTCCCGCCACTCGCCATTCCAGATTTTAGAACCGCGCAAAACTGCATCCGGATTGACCGTATTGACGCGGATACCAGCATCTGCGCCTTCGAGCGCTAGGCAACGCGCCAGATGGATTTCGGCGGCCTTTGCAGTGCAATAGGCAGAGGCGTTGGGCGATGAGGCGAGACCGTTCTTGGACGCGACGAAAACCACGTTGCCGCCAAGCTTTTGACGACGGAACAGACGGAAGGCTTCCCTCGAAACGAGGAAATAACCTGTCGCCAGAATGTCGATGTTCTTGTTCCACATGGCAAGCGTGGTGTCTTCCACAGGCGCAGACGAGGCGATGCCCGCATTGGAGACAAGAATATCGACGCCGCCGAATTCGACGCTGGCTTGGGCAAAGGCTGACAGCACCGCGTCTTCCTTGGTCACGTCAAGCTTGACGGTGCGAACGGCATCCGCGCTGAACCGCTTTTCGAAATCACCCTTTGTGGCTTCCAAAGCGCCTTCATCAATATCGGCCAGCACCACGCAGGCACCTTCATTCGCCAGACGTTCAGCCGTCGCACGACCAATGCCACCAGCACCGCCGGTGATGAAGGCGACCCGGCCCGCCAGGCTCTTTGGCTTTGGCATGCGCTGAAGCTTTGCCTCTTCCAAAAGCCAGTATTCGATATCGAAGGCTTCCTGCTCCGGCAGGCCCTGATATTCAGAGACGGTGGAAGCGCCGCGCATCACATTGATGGCGTTAACGTAAAACTCACCGGCAATGCGCGCCGTTGCCTTATCCTTGGCAAAGGACAGCAGACCGACGCCGGGAATGAGGAAGATCACCGGGTTGGGGTCTCTGATTTTTGGTGAATTATCGTGCTTGCAGGCCTCGTAGTACCTGACGTAATCGGCGCGGTAATCGGCCAGCGCCTGATCAAGGCTGGCAAGCAGCGCATCCACATCGGGATTTGCCGTGTCGAGATCGAGAATCAGCGGGCGGATCTTGGTGCGCAGAAAATGGTCAGGGCAGGATGTGCCGAGCGCGCCGAGGCTTTTCAAATCCTTGGAATTAACGAATTCCAGAACAGCGTCCTGATCATCGAAATGGCCGAGCTTGCGCTCATCACGACCGATACGACCACGGATTTCCGGCATCAGGCGCGCAGCGATGGCGCGGCGCTCTTCAACGGGCAGGCTTTTGGCAATTGCGCCGCCGAAAATGGTCTTGCCTTCCGTTTCAGCCGCAAACCATGTGATGGCCTTGTTGATGATCTCAAGCGTCAGCTCGTAGCAGGTCTTGGCATCATTATCCCAGGTAAACAGGCCGTGGCTTTCCAGCACCACACCCTTGGCGGTGGGGTTGGCCTTGACGAAGGCTTCAAGGTCGAGACCCAGCTGGAAGCCGGGGCGGCGCCATGGCAGCCAGCCGATATCGGCCCCAAAAATCTGCTGCGTCAGCTCTTTGGAATTCTTGGAAGCGGCAATGGCGATGATCGCATCCGGGTGCATGTGATCGACATGGGCAAACGGCACGAAACCGTGCAGGGGTGTGTCGATGGAAGCGGCGCGCGGGTTGAGATTGAAGGTGCAATGGGGCAGGAAACCGACCATGCGGTCTTCGTCTTCCACGCCCTTGTAGATGGTTTTCAACGCTTCCAGCTTGTCGAGGTAAAGCGTGGCGAACCCATCCAGCTTGATGGTGCCGACATCGCCGCCCGAACCCTTCACCCACATGACGCGGACTTTTTCGCCCGTCAGCGGATCAATTTCCAGCACCTTGGCCGAGGTGTTGCCGCCGCCGTAATTGGTGATGCGCTTGTCTGCACCCAAGAGATTGGAGCGATAAAGCAGCTTGCCCGGCTCATCGAGTGTTGCCGCGTAGGCATCATCCCAGCGGTTGTCGAGAAGACCCGTCTGGCCCATCGCAATATCCTCCCATGTCGTTTATCTGCAGGCCTCGAACCGGCCCGCCTCCCGATGCAGGCAGGTATCGCGCATTCAAAACGACAATGTCAATCATAAACGATCATATATTTTCATGCTGCATCGCACCATTGTTTATTTTGATTGAACTTGATTGACAACGTCAGATCTTTACGAATAACTGATCATCAGGAGGACCCCATGCACGAAAGCGAACGCCATCGCATCATCTTGAGCGCCATACAGGAAAAGCCTGTTGTGACGGTGCAGGATATTGCCGAATTGACGGACGCTTCCGAAGCGACGATCCGGCGCGATATCGCCTCCCTGCATGTTCAGGGAAAGTTGCGGCGGGTGCGCGGCGGGGCTGAAGCGGTGCATCCGCCACAGCTCGGCAATCTGGCGGCACGGCCGTTTCGCGTGTCGGAATCGGTCAACATCGATAAGAAGCGATCAATTGCGCGCAAGGCGGTAGATCTCTGTGAAGAAGGCGACGCCATCATCATCAATGGTGGCACCACGACATTCCAGATGGTGCATTACATGTCGGCGCGCCGTTTGCAGGTCATGACCAATTCCTTCGCCATTGCCGAGCATCTGGTCAAGCATTCCAAGTGCAATGTCAGCGTTCCCGGCGGCGCGATCTACCGCGACCAGAGCCTGATCCTGTCGCCGTTTGAAAATGACGCGATCCGTAATTTTTATGCGCGACGGATTTTCATTGGCGCACAGGGTGTCGGCGCTCTCGGCATCATGGAATCGGATGCGCTCGTCATTCAGAGCGAACAGAAATTGATGCGGCAGGCGGAAGAGCTGATCGTGATGATCGACTCGTCCAAATTTCGCAAACGCTCAAGCCTTATTCTCTGCCCTCTGGAAAACGTGTCCACCATCATTACCGATGAGGGCATTACCGACGAGGCAGCGCGGATGGTGGAAGCGGCGGGCGTGACGCTGATCGTGGCCGGACCGGCAGCGGCCGCGCAGACGCGACCGCCAGACGAGGAGGATTCCGTCTCGGTTGCTTGAGGAGCACCGCGGCGGAGAATGATGTTCAATCGGGAGGAGAACCAACATGAAACTGTCACGTAGAAAATTGAGCCAGGCACTGGCACTCAGCGTCGCCATCGGCGTCGCCGGTTTTGGCGGCATGGCGCAGGCGAAAGATATCAAGATCGCGCTTGTCGTGAAGTCGCTCGGCAACGGCTTCTTTGAAGCCGCCAACAAGGGCGCGCAGGAAGCGGCCAAGGAACTGGGTGGCGTCGAAATCATCTATACCGGCCCGACCACGACCACAGCCGAAGGTCAGATCGAGGTCATCAATTCGCTGATCGCGCAGGGCGTGGACGCCATCGCCATTTCCGCCAACGATCCGGATGCGGTTGTGCCAGCGCTCAAGAAGGCAGCACAGCGTGGCATCAAGGTTATCTCCTGGGATAGCGGTGTTGCACCGGCAGGCCGTATTCTCCAGCTCAACCCATCCTCCAACGCGCTGATCGGCAAGATGTGCCTGCAGCTTGCAGCAGCCCATCTGGATGGCGGCAAGGGCGACTTCGCAATTCTCTCTGCCACCACCACCTCCACGAACCAGAACATCTGGATCGACGAGATGAAAAAGCAGCTGAAGGACTTCCCCGGCCTCAACCTCGTCACCACTGTTTATGGCGATGACCTTGCCGACAAGAGCTACCGCGAAGCCCAGGGTCTTCTGACCTCGCAGCCGAACGTGAAGGTCATCGTGGCACCGACGACTGTTGGCGTGCTGGCTGCATCGCAGGCCGTGAAGGATGCGGGCAAGATCGGCAAGGTCTTCGTGACAGGCCTTGGCCTTCCTTCTGAAATGGCCGGCGCCATCAAGTCGGGTGCGACCAAGGAATTCGCCATCTGGAACCCGATCGACCTCGGCTATTCCGCAACCCAGATCGCCTATCGCCTCGTCAAGGGTGAAGCAGACGGCAAGGCGGGTTCGGAAATCGCAGCCGGACGCATGGGCAAGATCAAGGTTGGCGAAAACAACGAAGCCGCCATGGCTGATCCGTTTGTCTACAACTCGTCCAATATCGATCAGTTCTCTAAGATTTTCTGATCTTTGAGGTTTTGCCCGACGGCTATCGTCGTCGGGTTTTCAGACCGAAATCACACACTCGACGTCATCCTCGGGCCTGTCCCGAGGATCTGCAACGGATCGACTTCCGCTACGTGGTTAGATCCTCGGGACAAGCCCGAGGATGACGCCGAGTGGATGTTTGACCCTGCTCCCCATGCATGCCCGGACACCAGAATGACGATGGCAATCAAAACAATGGCTGAAACCACACAAGCGGAAACGGCAGCGACTGGCAACCAGACGCCCATCCTAGAAATGCGGGGCATCAGCCAGATATTCCCCGGCGTCAAAGCACTTGATGGCGTCAATATCCGCCTGTACCCCGGCAAGGTCACCGCGCTGATCGGTGAGAACGGCGCGGGCAAATCCACCCTCGTCAAGATTCTGACCGGCATTTACCGCCCCAATGAGGGTGAAATCCTGCTGGATGGCCAGCCCGTGACGTTTCAGAGCGCGCAGGATGCGATTGATGCCGGTGTGACCGCCATCCATCAGGAAACCGTGCTGTTTGACGAGCTTTCCGTAGGCGAGAACATCTTCCTCGGTCACGCGCCAAAGGGGCGCTTCGGGCTGATCGACTGGAAAACCATCAACGATAGATCCCGCGCGCTTCTGGAGCGGCTGGAAAGCAAAATCGATCCGACCATCCGGCTCAAAGACCTCTCCATCGCGCAGCGCCATCTGGTCGCGATTGCGCGGGCGCTGTCTGTTGAGGCCCGCATCGTCATCATGGACGAGCCGACGGCGGCCCTCTCGCGCAAAGAGATCGATGATCTGTTCCGCATTGTCGAGAACCTGAAGCGACAGGGCAAGGCGATCCTGTTCATCAGCCACAAATTCGATGAGGTCTACGAAATCGCCGAAAGCTATGCCGTGTTCCGAGATGGGAAAATGGTCGGTTCGGGTGATCTCAAGGAAACGCCGCAGGACGAGATCGTGCGGCTGATGGTGGGCCGTGATGTGAAGGACGCCTTTCCCAAGCAGGCCGTCAACATCGGCCAGACCACGCTCTCGGTCCAAAACTATTGCCACGATACCGAATTCCGCGGCATTTCCTTTGATCTGCGCAAGGGCGAAATTCTCGGGCTATACGGGCTGATTGGTGCCGGGCGTTCGGAACTGTGCCAATCGCTGTTCGGCATCACCCGACCCGCATCCGGCACCTTGAACCTTGATGGCCAGCAGATTTCCATCCGCAGCCCGCAAGATGCGATTGCAGCCGGCATCGTCTATGTGCCGGAAGAGCGCGGGCGGCACGGGCTGGCGCTCGATCTGCCGATCTATCAGAACATGTCGTTGCCATCGCTGGCGCGCACATCACGCAAGGGATTTCTGGCCGCTGCCAACGAGTTTGCGCTGGCCCGCAAATATGCCTCGCGTCTGGATCTGCGCGCTGCCGCACTCTCCGTTCCCGTCGGCACACTCTCGGGCGGCAACCAGCAGAAAGTCGTCATCGGCAAGTGGCTCGCCACCCAGCCCAAGGTCATCATTCTGGATGAGCCCACCAAGGGCATCGATATCGGCTCCAAGGCCGCCGTCCACGGCTTCATCAGCGAACTGGCTGCCGAAGGGCTATCGATCATCATGATCTCATCCGAGCTGCCGGAAATTCTCGGCATGTCGGACCGCGCCATCGTCATGCGCGAGGGCCTGATGGCGGGCCTGTTCGAACGAGCCGATTTTTCAGCCGAAAAGCTTGTGCGTGCCGCCACAGGAAACGCGTAAGAGGACCAGCGCCATGAAAAGACTACTGAAAAACCGTGAATGGCTGCTGGCAGGCATCATTATCGCCCTGATCGCAGGCTTTTCGCTGCGCTCCCCCGGCTTTGAGCGCCCCGGAAATCTCGTCAATATCTTCAACGACACATCGATCCTCATCATTCTGGCGCTCGGCCAGATGGCGGTGATCCTGACGAAATCCATTGATCTCTCTGTCGCCGCCAACCTTGCCTTTACCGGCATGGCCGTGGCCATGACCAATGCCGCCTTTCCCTCGATACCCCTGCCATTCCTCATTGCCATGGCAGTTGTGATCGGCGCGTTTTTGGGGTCGATCAACGGCATTCTTGTCTGGTGGCTGGGCCTGCCATCCATCGTGGTCACGCTCGGCACGCTCACCATCTATCGCGGCATGGCGTTCGTGCTGTCGGGTGGCGCGTGGATCAATGCACACCAGATGTCACCCACCTTTCTCAACGTTCCCCGCACGCCTGTCCTTGGCATGCCAATCCTTTCCTGGGTCGCAATCCTCATCATCGCAGGCGCCTGGCTGGTTTTGACGCGCACATCCTTCGGGCGCTCTGCCTATGCATCCGGCGGCAATCCCGGCGCGGCGGTTTATGCGGGCATCGATGTTGGCCGCACGCGGTTTCTGGCCTTTGTTCTCTCGGGCGCGCTGGCTGGGCTTGCAAGCTATCTCTGGGTCTCGCGTTACGCCGTGGCCTATGTGGATATCGCATCCGGCTTTGAGCTGGATAGCGTCGCCGCCAACGTCATCGGCGGCATATCGATTGCCGGCGGCATCGGCTCGGTTGCCGGTGCGGTGCTGGGGGCCTTGTTTCTGGGTGTCATCAAGAATGCGCTGCCCGTCATCGGCATCTCACCTTTCGCGCAGATGGCGATTTCGGGCGTCGTCATCGTGCTGGCCGTGGTGTTCAACGCCCGCGCCGAGGCAAAGAAAGGCCGCATCATTCTGCGCGACAGGGCGGCAAGCGATACCGTCAAGGAGGCCAAGGCATGAGCATGACCGCACCGGAGACACAAACGCCGCGCGTCATTCCCGACAAGCTCGGCACGCCCTTCAAGCGCATCATGGCCAGTTGGGAAGTGCTGCTCTTGGGCGTTGCGATCCTGATATTCATCGTCAACTCCTTCGCATCGCCTTACTTTCTCGATGCCTATAACCTCTCGGACGCCACCTTCAATTTTACCGAAAAGGCGCTGATCGCTTTCGCCATGGCGCTTTTGATCATCGCGGGCGAAATCGATCTTTCGGTCGCCGCCATCATCGCGCTCGCCTCCACCGTCATGGGTTATGCGGTGCAGATGGGTGTCGGCACACCGGGCCTTGTCGCGCTCGGCATCGGCACCGGACTTGCCTGCGGTGCCTTCAACGGCTTTCTGGTCGCGGGTTTGAGGCTGCCCTCCATCGTCGTCACCATTGGCACGATGAGCCTGTTTCGCGGCATTTCCTATCTGGTGCTGGGCGATCAGGCCTTTGGCAAATATCCTGAGGATTTCGCCTTCTTCGGCCAGGGTTACGTCGTCTGGGTCATCTCCTTCGAGTTCGTGTTGTTCGTCGTCATGGCCGTCATCTTCGCCATTTTGCTGCATGCCACCAATTTCGGTCGTCAGGTTTTCGTCATAGGCACCAACCCCTTCGCGGCCCGCTTTTCCGGCATTCCCGTGGAGCGGGTGAAGTTCATTCTCTTCCTGCTGACGGGCCTCATGAGCGGCATTGCGGCCGTCTGCCTCACCTCGCGCCTCGGCTCCACCCGCCCTTCCATCGCGCAAGGGTGGGAATTGGAAGTGGTGACGATGGTGGTTCTCGGCGGCGTGTCCATTCTCGGCGGCTCCGGCACTATTGGCGGCGTGGTCATTGCGGCCTTCGTCATGGGCCTCGTCACCTTCGGGCTTGGCCTTTTGAACGTGCCCGGCATCGTCATGTCCATCTTCGTCGGCCTGCTTCTCATCATCACCATCGCCATTCCCATCGTCGTGCGCCGCCTGCGGGCCATGAGGTAGACCATGCCAGAGTTTGAAAAACACGCCTTCAAGATGAAGCTCTTTCCCGGCATGGAGGCCGAGTACCGCAAACGCCATGACGAAATCTGGCCGGAGCTGGTCGCACTTTTGCACGAGGCGGGCGTCAGCGATTATTCCATCCATCTCGACCCTGAAACCAACATTCTGTTCGGTGTTCTGACCCGCCCGAAGAACCACGGTATGGCCGCCTTGCCGGACCATCCTGTCATGAAAAAATGGTGGGCGCATATGGCCGATATCATGGAGAGCAACCCAGACAACTCCCCTGTTGCCCGCGATCTCATCACGCTGTTTCACCTGCCATGAGCGCTGCAATCCGCAATGTCGCCGTCATCGATATCGGCAAGACCCACGCCAAGCTGATCGTGGTGGATGGCGAGACCGGCGAGGAAATCGCATCGCGCCGCATCGCCAACCGGGTCTTGAGCGCCCCGCCCTATCCGCATTACGATATTGAAGCACTGTGGGCGTTCATCCTTGATGGTCTCTCGGCATTTCGTAAAACACCCGGCTATGAGGCCATCTCCATCACCACCCATGGTGCATCCATGGCGCTTTTGAACGCGCGCGGTGACCTTGCTTTGCCGGTTTTGGATTATGAGCACGCCTATCCCGAGCATATCCAAGCGGCCTATGCGGCGCTGCGGCCTCCCTTTGAGGAAACATTTTCGCCTGCCCTTCCCATCGGTCTGAATGCCGGGGCGCAACTGCATTATCAGAAGACCGCATTTCCCAGCGCTTTCGAAACCGTCACCGATATCCTCACCTACCCGCAATATTGGGCCTATCGCCTCACCGGCATCAAGGCCAATGAGGCGACATCGCTTGGCTGTCACACCGACCTCTGGCAACCGGGCAAGGCCGCTTTCTCAAGCCTACCGGAAACGCTCGGGATCACCCCATTGCTGGCACCTGTGCGCTCCGCTTTCGATGCTCTTGGTCCGCTTGCGCCTCCTATTGCCGCTGAAATTGGCCTTGATGCAGACATTCCCGTCTATTGCGGTCTGCATGACAGCAATGCATCGCTCCTCCCGCATCTCATGGAACGCAAGGGTCCATTTTCGGTGGTGTCGACAGGCACATGGGTGATCTGCTTCGGTGTTGGTGCGCCGCTGGAAACGCTGGACGCAGCACGAGATACGCTTGTGAATGTCGATGCCTTCGGAAAGCCCGTGCCCTCGGCCCGCTTCATGGGCGGGCGCGAATTCGAGATGTTGACGACGGGCATCTCAGCCCCTGAACCGTCAGAGTTTCAGGCCGCGCTCGACAGAGTCCTGAAGGACGACGTGTTTTATTGCCCCAATGCCGTCGAGGGCTCCGGCCCCTTCCCCGGCATGCAGGGGCGCTGGCACAAAGAGCCGCGCAGCGATGCCGAACGCTTCGTTGCCGCCTCGCTGTATGCTGCGATGATGACGGCTAGTTGCCTCTCGCTGATCGGGCCATCCGATACGATCATCGTTGAGGGCCCGTTTGCGCGGAATGTGCAGTATACCGCCGCATTGGCGGCGATAACGGGGGCCGAGCTGCTGGTGAGCGATGGTAACAGCCCATCGGGTACGGCGCTGGGTGCGGCATTGCTGGCGACGCGGGACGCGCCTCGCCAGTCATATCACAGGGTGGCACCACTCTCGGGATTGGAAACCTATCACCAAAAGTGGCGCGACCTGACCTTAGACGCTTATGCGACAGCCTGAACCAGCGCATAGCCGCCGACCGCTGCTGCACCGGTCAAAACCGTGCCCCAGATGATATCGACAACGCACATTTTCCAGGACCAGCCCTTCAGCGTCGACAGATTGGTCATGTCATAGGTGCCATAACCGATGAAGCCCAGGATGGCACCTGCAACAAGTGCAGACTGCCAGTCTCCGCCTGATACGGCTGGCATTACGGCGAAATAGACGATACCGGCGATATAGAAGAGATAGAAAATTCCGGCGGCGGCGAAGTTGGGTTTTGCCAGCATCAGCGAGCCGATTTCGCGCCTGTAAAAGCCGATTGCGAGCTTGGACAGCCACAGAAAATCAAAGCCGAAGAAGACGATGGCCGTGCCGATATAAGCGATGAGATAGTCCATCATCCGCCCCCCTTAAATACCCAGAACCGGCTGCAACAGCCGAACCACCCAGCTTTTGAATTTTAGCGGCGCATCGGTTACGGCAAGACAGATGCAATCCTCGCCCTCACCCGCCACGGGTTGATGCATCAAATCCTCATCTGCTTCTTCAAAATCACCGCGACGGAACACGTCGTTGCCATCCTTGAAGTAACCGGAGAGCACAACCGTCAGCTCCCGTCCGCCATGCGTATGTTCCGGCACCGGCTTTCCGGCCGGTATGCGCAAAAGCCGCACATTGGCTTCCCCATCCCGGGTGCGGATCGGAAAATGATAGGCACCGGGGCCTAGCTGCTTCCATTTCAGCTTGTCCACGTCACCGCCTGCGTATGACCGCAGGGGTTCGGGCAGGATTGCGTCATCCGTCTTGGGTGCCACGGCTTTAGCGGGTGGCGGCGTCACATTTGCGCTCAACAGCCCGCGTATCTTCTCCCAGTCGGCATCGACACTGCGGTCAGCCGGCTCAATCGCAGTCAGCAATGCGCCGCCCGTCATCTCCATGGCTTCGAGCCTTTGGCGGCTCTCGGGGCACAGGGCCAGATGGGTGGAAACCGCAAGGCTCCAGCTTTCGCCCAGACTTCCGGATGCGTAATCCATCAGCAGTTCATCGCTCACTTGATGCCGTACACTCATGTGCGTGACTCCAGAGCTGCGCGCAGTTTGGCAAAGGCAAGCCGGATGCGCGATTTAACCGTTCCGATCGGCAGGCCGAGCTGTTCGGCGATGGTGCTGTGGGATGCCTCGTCAAAAAAGGAGCGTTTGAGCAGATCCAGCTGCTCTTTCGGCAGTTGCGCCAGCGCGCGGTGCAGGCGCTGCGCGTCCTGAACCTCTTCCAGCTGGGTGTCGGCGGCAGGCGCGTCCTCTTTGACGAAAGCCGGGTCGTTAATGTCGAATTCCGGGCGCTTGTCCTTGCGGTGCGCATCAATTCTCAGGTTTCGGGCTATTCTGAAAATCCAGGCGGAGACATTGCCGCGCGTCGGGTCGAAAAGGGCGGCCTTGTTCCAGACCGTCATCATGGTTTCCTGCATCAGTTCCTCAGCGGCCTGCGCGTCACGCACCTGCCGTAACATGTAAATCCGCACGCGAGGTCCGTAATAACGAAACAGCACTTCGAACGCTTCGACGCTGCGCTCGGTGGCGACAGCTTTGATAAGGCTCGGACACTGGCTTTCAATATTGTTGGTGGCGATATCATCCATGCGGATCGGCTTCACTCCGCTTCCATGCAGTTTACCCACGCCCGATTTGCTTGCGGGACGACTTATAGTTTGGCACGTGGGGCCTATCAAGGAAACGCTTAATGTCATGAAATCGATTACGCCAGGGGCTGACAACCGGATCACAAGCGATAAAAAAATACGCAGGCACCAATCCAGCGGCGTTGAACTGTCGTAATCATCTCAGGATTAACGTGGAACCGGACGATATGGATTTTCAGACAGCAAACAGCAACCGGAAAAAAAGACCGCGCATTGCCGTCATCGGTTCGGGTATTTCAGGCCTTTCCGCCGCATGGCTGTTGGATAAATCCGCCGACGTGACGCTGTTTGAAGCAGCCGACCGTCTGGGAGGCCACTCCAACACGGTCAGCGTAGAGCTGCCCGGCAAGCCCGCTATTGCAGTCGATACCGGTTTCATCGTCTATAACGTGCTCAACTATCCCAACCTCGTCGCACTCTTCGACCACCTCGGCGTCAAAACCGACGTCTCGGACATGTCGTTTGCCGCTTCGCTGTCTGGCGGGGAACTGGAATATTCCGGCTCCGGCATCAATGGCCTGTTCGGTCAGCGATCCAACATCTTGCGTCCCCGCTTCTGGAGCATGGTGTGGGATGTGCTGCGCTTCTACAAGCAGGCCGGAAAGTTGCTGGACGATCCGTCTCTGCGCGGTGTGAGCCTCGGTGATTATCTCGATAGAGACGGCTATTCTCAAGCTTTCATCGATGACCATCTTTTGCCAATGGGTGCTGCGATCTGGTCGACCACGGCTGCTGATATGCGCGCCTATCCTCTGCACGCCTTCATCCGGTTTTTCGTCAACCACGGGCTTGTGCAACTTTCGGGCCGCCCGCAATGGCGCACGGTCAAGGGTGGCAGCCGCGAATATGTGGCGCGCATCAAGGCGGAATTTTCAGGCACCATTGTTCTCAACAGCCAGATCGCGTCCGTGCTGCGTGAAACGGGTGGCGTGAAGCTCGTGGATCGATCCGGCAATGTATCGGTCTTCGATGATGTTGTCATCGCCACCCATGCCGATCAGGCTCTTGCCCTTCTGGGTGACGCGGACGCGGATGAGCGTTCCGTTCTGGGCGCCTTTGATTATACCAGCAACCTCGCAGTCCTGCATCAGGATGAAACCTTGATGCCGAAGCGCCGCAGGGTCTGGTCCAGCTGGAACTATATGAGCGAGCCGAACGCAAGCGGCACCGAAGAACTTTGCCTTACCTACTGGATGAACAAGCTGCAGGGCATTGATGACGCAACGCCCCTGTTCGTGACACTCAACCCCTCCCGCCCCATCGATCCGGCAAAGGTGATCCGCAGCTTCGATTACGCCCACCCCTTGTTTGATGCGAAAGCCATTGAAGCGCAAAAGCTCCTGTGGGGTCTTCAGGGACGCCGCAATAGTTGGTTCTGCGGCGCGCATTTCGGCAGCGGGTTCCACGAGGATGGGCTGCAATCGGGCCTTGCCGTTGCCGAGGCACTGGGTGGTATCAAACGTCCATGGAAGGTTGAAAACGAGTCCGGCCGCATTTTCCTGTCGCCCGCAAAGGCGCATGCGCAATGACCTTTCGTTCCGCCATCTATGCCGGACACGTCGTGCATACGCGCCATCGCCCGCATGCCCATTCCATGCGCTACCGCGTTTTTTCGCTGCTGCTCGATCTGGATGAACTTCCGCTGCTCGACAAGGCCTTTCGCTTTTTCGGTTATAATCGCCGCGCCGTGTTCAGCTTCCACGATGGCGACCATGGCGTGGGTGAAGCCGGTGGCCTGAAAGACTGGGTTGCCCAGCATCTCGCCGATGCGGGCATTGCAGTGCGCAAGGACGATCTGCGCGTGGACATGCTGTGTTATCCGCGCATTTTCGGCTATGTTTTCAATCCGTTGACGGTCTATTTCTGCCATGACCGCAACGATGAGCGCCTCGTCGCCATTCTCTATGAGGTGCGCAACACCTTTCACGAACGCCACACCTATGTCATTCCGACCGACGGCAGTGAAGCTGGCGCTATCCGCCATTCCTGCGCCAAGGAAATGTACGTATCGCCCTTCGTGCCGATGGAATGCACCTATGATTTCCGCATTCAGCCGCCGGATGAAAAGGTGCTGGTTGCCATCAACGAAAAGGATACGCAAGGCGAGTTGCTGTTTGCGTCCTTTGCGGGAAAACGCAGCCCTTTGACTGACAAGGCGCTCCTGCGGGCGCTTTTGTCCTATCCGCTGATGACCCTCAAAATCATGGGCGCGATCCACTGGGAAGCACTCTTACTCTGGGTCAAAGGCAATCCAATTTATCGACACAAGGCTGCGCGCAGTCGCATAGCCAGCTCCGTCATTCTGGATGGCGGCATTGCAGGCGCAAAAATGGGAGGAATAAAAGATGAGCCACGCTGAACAGGAGACAACTCCCTTTCTCATGCAACACGCACCCCTCTGGCAGCGCATGATCTGCCGCCGTCTGAACACCATCACCCACGGACGCCTGACCGTCATTTTTCCAGGCGGATCCGAATTTGTCTGCAATGGGCGCGAGCCGGGCCCGCACGCGGTCGTTTCCCTCAACCGGGGCCGCGTCGTTCGACGCCTTTTGATGGGCGGCAGCCTCGGCTTCGCCCAGGCTTATATGGACGGTGATTGGGACACGCCAGATATTGCGACCCTGATCGAGGTGGCCATTGCCAACGAGGCAAACTGGATGTCGGTGTCTGAGCCTGCCCGTCTGGTTTCGGCCTTTGCCTATCTGCGCCACCGCCTGCGCCGCAACTCCAAGTCCGGCAGCCGTCGCAATATCTCGTTCCACTATGATCTCGGCAACAGCTTCTATTCAGCCTGGCTGGATGAGACGATGACCTATTCATCGGCGCTTTTCCAGACGCCGGGCCAGAGCCTGGCAGATGCGCAGAACGCCAAATATGACCGCATCGTCGAGCAGTTGAAGATCGGCCCTGATGATCACGTGCTGGAAGTCGGCTGTGGCTGGGGCGGCTTTGCCGAATATGCGATTGCCAAGACCGGCTGCCGGGTCACGGGGCTTACCCTTTCCACCGAACAGGCTGATTTCGCCAGAAAGCGCCTTGCCAAGGCAGGGCTCGCTGACCGCGCCGACATCCGGCTTGAGGACTACCGCGACTGCCAGGGCACGTTCTCGAAAATCGTCTCCATCGAAATGTTCGAGGCCGTTGGCGAAGAAAACTGGCCGACCTATTTCCAGCGTCTGCAAGACCTTCTGGCAAAGGGCGGAGAAGCCATGGTGCAGGTCATCACCATCGCTGAGGACCGCTTCGATGAATATCGCAGCAACGCCGATTTCATCCAGACCTACATTTTCCCCGGTGGCATGTTGCCGACGGTGACGGCCTTCCGCAAGGCAGCCGAAAACAAGGGCTTTACCGTTCCTGATATGCTGCGCTTCGGCAAGGACTATGAACACACGCTCATGCTGTGGGACCGCAGCTTCTCTGCAAACTGGCACCGTGTCCAGCCGCTCGGCTTTGACGAACGCTTCCGCCGTATGTGGAGATATTACCTGCATTACTGCGCAGCAGGCTTTAGAACCGACCGCATCGATGTCGTCCAGTTCAAACTGGCAAAGCCCTGAGCAAGACGACAGGCGCTCTCGGCTGGATATGTCGAGAGCGCAATCACTTCGCGCACAATGAAATTCGCGCCAGCATGGAACCTCACGCAGGCACTCACGTTACGGTGAGTGTCATATGTTTTGGCATCGCAGCCTGTGGAAGCGGTTTTGCCGTCCCGGCTCGATATTACACTGCGGAGAAAGCCATGAACCAGATCATTTACATCGTCGGCCTCGTTGTCATCGTCCTCGCTATCCTGTCGTTTTTCGGCTTCCGTTGATAGCAACTTAACAGTTGTAAAGCGCTAATTTTGCAATTACTCTTTTTGACGGGAACCATGTCGGCGTAGAGGTCGTTGACATGGGCGTTAGGGAGGCGTCCAATGACCAAGATTGTATGGACTAAGCCAGTAGAAATCAGCGTTGATAAAGCGAACAAAGATGTTGTTGCGGGTCCGCGTGATGCGCTCACTCTTTTGACGGAAAACTGGCCACACGCGCGCGGGTTGATGTTCGTGCGTGCACGCAGCGCCTGCCGGGCGGCGCTGGACGGTCGCAAGACCCTCGAGGAAGCCCGTCGCTGCTTTGAAGAAGCTGTATCCGAAGCGAGCCTGCGTCCGTCGCACTGACTGCTCGCTTTGGCGAGATTTCAGACGGAACATCTATCGAAATCCTGTCGCAAGAAAATGGCCCCAACCGGGGCCATTTCTTCGTCGTCATCACATCCAGTATGGCGGTACGCCGTAATAGTCATAGACTTTTCGGTCATCGCGACCGAGGAAGCTCTCATCATCACGGTTTGCGAATTTCGGACCATTTTCGATCTGCTCTTTCGTCAGGTCGATGCGGTATCCATCGAGTTCTTCATCGTAATGCAGCGTTTCCCAAGGGAGCGGGTAATAGTCATCACCAATCCCTAGAAAACCGCCGAAGCTGAGGACGGCATAGGCGACGCGACCGCCGCGTTTTTCAAGGATGATGCGCTGGATCGAGCCAATCTTCTTGCTGTCGGCACCGTAGACGCTGGTGCCTTCAACCTTGTCGCTGGCAATGAAGCTTGGCGTATCCTTGACGTAAGGGTCCTGACCGGCGCGGGGCTCATGATGTACCATAATGTTTCCTCCTTTGGATTTGCATTCGTTACGAATGGTAAATCCAGCGGCAGAAAAATCGTTCCCGGTTTTTGTATGTCAGGCTCTTTGCCGCCCGATGCGGGCCAGCAAAATCACGGGCAAAATGCCGACCAGCACGATTGCGAGCGCGGCAATGGATGCCTCCTCATAGGTTCCGCGGGCGGCTTCACCATAGAGGTGCGTGGCGAAGGTTTCGAAATTGAGCGGCCGCAACAAAAGCGTCGCGGGCAATTCCTTAACGCAATCCACAAAGACCAACAGTGCTGCAGCAGCCATCGCCGCCTTCGATAGAGGCAGATGGACGGCGCAAAATGTTTGCGTCGATGTGCGGCCCAGCGTGCGAGAGGCGTGATCGAAGGATGCTGGAATGCGGCTCAGCCCCGCGTCGATCCCGCCGCCGGAAATGGTGAGGAAGCGGGCCGTATAGGCAAATATCAGCGCCCATCCGCTGCCGATCAGCAAAAGGCCGGTGGATATGCCGAACCACTGCTGCATGGTTTGATCGATAAACCGGTCGAAACCGCCCAGCGCGATGAGCACACCGATGGCGATAACGGTTCCGGGCGCTGCATAGCCCACGGTTGCCAGGCGGAATGACCAGCGAGAGGTCTTTCCCGGCGCAAGCCGCATGGCGTAAGCCACCACCAGCCCAACACCGACGGTGACCAGCGTTGCCGACCCGGCAAACACGATGGTATTGACGGCCTCTGATGCAAAGCGCGACGAGAGGCCGCTGAATTGGAAGCGCTTCCAGGCCTCAACGACAAGATAGATCGCCGGGGCCATGAAGCCGATCAGGATCGGCAGGCCGCCAAGACAGAAGGCGAGCCAACCGCGCAGGCCACGAAGACGGATGGGCGCCAGCACCGTGCTTTTCTGGGCCGAAGCGGAATATCGTTGGCGCCTGCGTGCCCAGCGTTCCATGGCGATCAGCCCGACGACCAGCAGCAGCATGCAGAGCGCAATCTGCGCAGCACCCGGCAGGTCAGACCTCGTCACCCATGTGGTGTAGATGGAAACGGTCAGCGTCCTCACGCCCAGAAACTCGGATGCGCCGATGTCGTTCAGTGCCTCCATCAGGGCAAGACTGACGCCGACTGCGATGGCGGGGCGCGCCAGCGGCACCGCAACCCGAAAGAACAGCGCCTGTTGCGAGGTTCCCAGCATTCGCGCCGCATCCAGCAGATTTCCTGCCTGCGTCAGGAACATCGCCCGCACAGGAATATAGACGTACGGGTAAAGCACAAAGCCGAGAAGCACGATGCAGCCCGTCATCGAGCGAATATCGGGAAGGCGAAATTCACGCGGGCTGGAATATCCCAGCAACCACCGAACAACGCCCTGCACCGGCCCCAACGGGTGGAGAATGTCGAGATAGGCATAGGCCACGATATAGGTCGGCATGGCCAAAGGCAGCAGCAGCGCCCATTCCAGCAGCCTTCGTCCGGGAAAATCATGGGCCGTGACCAACCATGCGCTGGCTGTGCCAAGAACACCTGCCGTGATGCCGACGCCTACAAGCAGGATAAGCGTTTCCGGCAGCGCCGTTGCCAAGACGGTATCACGCAGATGCGGCCATAATCCATCAGAACCCTGGATCGCTTCCGAAAGCAGCGCCAGAACCGGCACCAACGCCAGAGCCGCAATGACACATGACGCAGCAAGCCACCAGAATGCGGAACTGCGCAGTCCAGATCTTGATGCCGTGGCCGTGCTGCTGCTGAAAACCATGCTAACTTTAAGGGTTTAACCGCAAAAATACGGAGCTTCGTAAACAGGCAAGGCGCCCGCTTGCAACGGGCGCCTCAAATCGCAGAAGCCAAAGCCCCTGCTATTCACCATAGTCTCGGCCTTTAATTGTCGAAGCCGACCTTGTCCACCAGCTGGCTTGCTTCCTTGCGGTGGGAAACGATTTCGGTCAGCGGCTTGTTGTCGATTTTTAGATCACCGAAGGATGCAACGATCTTGTCGAGGGCAGCGCCTTGCTTGACTGGGTATTCGTAGTTGGCTTCGGCATAGATCTTCTGGGCTTCATCGGAAACCAGATATTCGAGAAGCTTCACGGCTTCGGCCTTGTTCGGCGCGTTCTTGGCAATGGCTGCGCCTGAGACGTTGACCTGCGTGCCGCCATTCTTGAAGGTCGGCAGAACGACCTTGATGGCCTCGCCCCACTTGACCTGCTCTTCGCCGCCCTTGCCCGAGCGCATCAGCCCGACATAATAGGAGTTGGCGATACCGATATCGCAAATGCCGCCGAGAATATCCTTGGCAACATCGCGGTCGCCGCCGCCAGCCTTGCGGGCCAGATTGTCCTTCACACCGGCAAGCCACTTTTCGGTGGCATCAGCGCCGTAGTGCGCGATATAATCTGCAAACAGAGCCGTGTTGTAAGGGTGCTGGCCAGCGCGAATGCAAACCTTGCCCTTCCACTTGGCGTCGGCAAGATCTTCATAGTTGAAGGACGCCAGGTCCACATCCTTGGCGGCATAGAGAACGCGGGCGCGCATGGACAGCGCAAACCAGTTGCCCTTGGCATCGCGTAGCTCGGCTGGAATGGCCTTGGTCAGCACGTCGGATTGCACCGGCTGCGTCACACCCTTTTCAGCCAGATCGACCAGATTGCCCGCATCAACCGTCATCAGCACGTCCGCAGGAGAACTTGCGCCTTCGCTCAAGACCCGTTCAGCCAGACCGTCTTTCAGAAAGACCGTGTTGACGGCTATGCCGCTTTCCTTGGTGAAGGCGTCCAGAAGGGGCTGGATCAGCGCCGGTTCACGTGTGGTATAGATGTTGAGTTCTGCAGCCTGTGCGGCGGCAGTGCCAAATGCCATGGTGCTTGCCAAAAGCGCGATCTTGGTAACGTTGAACGATGTCATCGTCTGTCCTCCCCTTTATCATATTCGAATAGTATCGGGAGTGCATGCACCATACCTGATATTATAAATCAAGTTATCTCAGCCGCATTTTTTCGGTGATTTGCTCACTTTGAGTTGAAGCGGGACCAGATTCTGGTGACAATCCCTGCCATCTTCAACTTCAGGTAAATGTCAGCACAGTCTCGTCAGCAACGGAGAGTTTGACCGTCTCAACATCGAGAGGTGTTCTTTGCATGCTGCGAACGCGCAACTCATGACCAAGTCCCTCCACGCTCACCGACACCTGCTCGATTTCGCCGAGGAAAACACGGGATGTGATGCGCCCTGTAATATCAGCCTCGGAAACCGCCGGGGACAGCGTAATGGCGCTGGGGCGGATATAGGCGAAAGCCTTGCCACCCTCACCGAGGTCTCCCTTATGGGCAAAATTCCCGACCGGCGTCTCGACATGTCCGTTCCTCACCATGCCTTCGACCTTGTTGAAGGCGCAGAAGAAATCTGCCGCGTAACGGCTGACGGGATTGTCATGCATCGCATAGCCCGTGCCGACCTGCACGATCCGGCCTTTCTGCATCAACACCACGCGATCACCGGCCGAAAGCGCCTCTTCCGGATCGTGAGTCACCAGAATGGCCGTGGTCTTCAGCTCTTTCAGCAGGCTGAGCGTTTCGTCGCGCACGCTGTCGCGAAGGCCGCGGTCCAGATTGGAAAAGGGCTCGTCCATCAACAGAATTTCCGGCTGGGGTGCCAGCGCACGCGCCAGCGCCACGCGCTGCTGCTCTCCGCCGGAAAGCGTGTGCGGATAGCGTTTGGCAAGATCGGTAAGGCGCACATGCTCGATCATATCCGCAGCCCGCGCCCGGGCTTGCGCCTTCGGCTGGCCTTTCAGACCAAACAGCACGTTCTGCTCGACGGTCAGATGCGGAAACAGCGCATAATCCTGAAAGACGAAACCGATGCGCCGCTTTTCCGGCTCCATGAAGGTGGCTTGCCCGGCAATCTCCTTGCCGTTCATCACAATCGAACCGCTATCAGGAGTTTCTACGCCAGCGATGATGCGCAGCAGCGTGGACTTGCCGCAGCCGGAGCGGCCGACCAGACAGATGATCTCGCCCCGCGTCACAGTCAGGCTGATATCATCGAGCACGTCCACATCACTGAAACGCTTTCCGATGGTGCTCAGTTGGAGCGCGGCAATCTCTGGCATGTCATCTCGCATGTCCGGTTACACAGGTCTTTATTGGGTTTTGTTGATTGCGCAAATCAGCATTAAAGTCAAAAGCCAATCACAAAGCGCGGGGCGGTGGAGATCGCAAGCGCCGATAGTTGACGTTTACGTTAGAGTTAATTACGCTGATGTGAGTGGATGGTTTTGGAGGCTTCATCTACGATTGCAATCGCTGGTACCCGGTCAGGCTGAGGAGCAGACAGGAGAGACCGCTTCGTATAGGTTGCAAGTGCCAGCATGGGGAGGACGGATATATGAGCGACATGAATTTGAGCCGCCTGGAAACGGGCAATTTGCCGCGACCCTGGCTTGCATCCTACCCGCAGGGTGTGCCTGCCGAGCTTCCAGCGCCCGATTACACGTCGCTTGCGGAACTCCTTGTCAAAAGCTGCGAACGCTTCGCCGATCGCAAGGCGTTTTCCAGCATGGGCAAATCGCTCACTTATCGTCAGCTTGAGGATCAGACCCGCCGCATCGGCGCGTGGCTTCAGCAACTGGGCCTGCAAAAGGGCGACCGCGTTGCGGTAATGATGCCGAATATTCTCCAGAACCCGGTTGCGACCTACGCCATTCTTCGCGCCGGTCTGATCGTCGTCAATGTCAATCCTCTCTACACGCCGCGTGAGCTTGAACACCAGTTGAAGGATTCGGGCGCCAAGGCACTTTTCGTGCTGGAAAACTTCGCCCATGTGGTGCAGCAGGCACTGCCCAAGACCGATGTGAAGCACGTCATCGTCGCGACGATGGGTGATCTGCTCGGCCTGAAAGGCCACATCGTCAATCTGGTGGTGCGCAAGGTCAAGAAAATGGTCCCGGCCTACGCGCTGCCACAAGCTGTCAGTTACAAGCAGGTTCTTGGCGAATCGCGACAGATGGACTTGAAGCCCGTCAATCTCGGCCTCGATGACATCGCCTTTCTGCAATATACCGGCGGCACGACAGGCGTATCCAAGGGCGCTGTCCTGACCAATCGCAATCTCTTGGCCAATAAGAGCCAGATTGCACTGTGGATGGAGCCAGCCTTCGTCAACCGGGCCCGGCCTGAGGTGCTGAACTTCGTCTGCGCCCTGCCGCTCTATCATATTTTTGCCCTGACCGTGAATTCCCTGATGGGCATTGCGCTGGGCGGCCACAATCTTCTGATAGCCAATCCGCGTGATATTCCAGGCTTCGTCAAGGAGCTTTCCGGCTACACGCCGCATGTCTTCCCCGGCATCAACACGCTGTTCAACGCGCTTTTGAACAATGAGGATTTCCGCAAGCTCGACCTGTCATCGCTTGTTCTGGTGATGGGCGGCGGCATGGCCGTGCAGCGCCCGGTTGCCGAACGCTGGGCATCCGTCACCGGCACGCACATTTGCGAGGGCTACGGCCTGTCGGAAACCTCGCCCGTTGCCACGGTCAACCCGCTCGGCACATCGGATTTCAGCGGCACAATCGGCCTTCCCATGCCCTCCACCGATATCGATATTCGCGATGATGACGGCAAGAGCCTGCCGCTCGGCGAAGTGGGCGAAATCTGCATTCGTGGCCCACAGGTCATGGCCGGTTACTGGCAGCGTGCGGATGAGACCGCCAAGGTGATGACTGCTGACGGTTTCTTCCGGTCCGGCGATATGGGCTTTCTCGATAACCGTGGCTACACCAAGATCGTGGACCGCAAGAAGGACATGATCCTCGTCTCCGGCTTCAACGTCTATCCCAACGAGATCGAAGAGGTTGCAGCAGCCCACCCCGGCGTGCAGGAATGCGCCGCCGTTGGCGTGACGGATGAACATTCCGGCGAGGCGGTGAAGCTTTACGTGGTCAAGAAAGACCCTGCGCTGACCGTGGAAGAGCTGAAGGCATTTTGCGCCATCAGCCTCACCAACTACAAACGGCCCAAGCATATCGAGTTCATCGCAGAGCTGCCAAAGACCAATGTGGGCAAGATCCTGCGCCGTGAACTTCGAAAGCTGGCTAACTGATTGGCGCGCTTCATAATATTTCAATCGATTTAGTCGAACGCGCCTTGATTTAGCCTCGTGAAAAAGAATAGTTTCCTTATCCTTCCCCGGAGCATGAGGAGCATTCCATGCAGGACATCGTCAAAAGCCTGAAATCCACAGTCGAAAAGACCGGCGCGACCGATCTTCGCGCCGCCTTCGCCGCAGATGCACAACGCTTCGAGCGGTTCAGCGTGCGTTTCGACGACCTGTTGATGGACTATTCCAAATGCGCCGTGAACGACGAGGTCGTCGCCCTTCTTGAAAAGCTGGCCATTGAAGGCGGCGTCGAGACAAAGCGCGACGAGATGTTCTCCGGCAAGGAGATCAACTTCACCGAAGGCCGTGCCGTGCTGCACACCGCGCTGCGCAACCGTTCCAACACGCCTGTTCTCGTTGATGGCAAGGATGTGATGCCTGATGTGAACGGCGTTCTGGCCGCCATGGGCAAGTTCGCCCATTCCATCCGCACCGGTGTGCTTAAGGGTGCAACCGGCAAGAAAATCAACGATATCGTCAATATCGGCATTGGCGGTTCCGATCTCGGCCCGGTCATGGCGACGCTGGCACTGGCGCCCTTCCATGATGGCCCGCGCGCGCATTTCGTGTCCAACATCGATGGCGCCCATATTGCCGATACGCTGAAGCTTGTTGACCCTGAGACAACGCTGTTCATCATCGCCTCCAAGACCTTCACCACCATCGAAACCATGACGAATGCGGCAACCGCCCGCGCCTTCATTGCCGACAAGCTGGGTGAAGATGCCGTCGCATTCCATTTCTGCGCCGTTTCCACAGCGCTCGACAAGGTGGCAAAGTTCGGCATCGACAGCGAACGCGTCTTCGGCTTCTGGGATTGGGTCGGTGGACGTTACTCCATCTGGTCTGCCATTGGCCTGCCGCTGATGATCGCCATAGGACCGGAGAATTTCGGCAAGTTCCTGGATGGCGCACATGCCATGGACACCCATTTCCGCACAGCCCCCGTGCGGCAGAACCTGCCTATGCTGCTCGGCCTCATCGGCTTTTACCATCGCAACGTGCTGGATTATTCCACCCGCGCCATTCTGCCTTACGACCAGCGCCTGTCGCGCTTCCCGGCCTATCTGCAGCAGCTGGACATGGAATCGAACGGCAAGGGCGTCACCATTGATGGAACGCCGGTGGAAGGTCAGTCCGGCCCGGTTGTTTGGGGCGAACCCGGCACCAACGGCCAGCATGCGTTCTACCAGCTCATCCACCAGGGAACGAGCGTCATTCCGGCGGAATTCATGATTGCTGCCAATGGCTTCGAACCGAAGCTGCGCCATCAGCACCAGTTGCTCATCGCCAATTGCCTTGCCCAGTCGGAAGCCCTGATGAAGGGTCGTACGCTGGCGGAAGCAAAGGAGCAGCTGACATCGAAGGGCATGGATGACAGCCACGCCGATTTCATCGCACCTCACCGCGTCTTCACCGGCAACCGCCCATCCATCACCTTCGTCTACGACACGCTAACGCCGTTTGCGCTGGGCCGCCTCATCGCGCTTTATGAGCACCGCGTCTTCGTGGAAGGCGTGCTGTTCCGCATCAACTCGTTTGACCAGTGGGGCGTGGAGCTTGGCAAGGAACTGGCAACCGGCCTCCTGCCCGTGGTCGAAGGCAAGGAAAGCGCTGCCGATCATGACAGCTCGACACAGGGACTGGTGAAGGCCCTGTCGGGTCTGGCAAAAACCGCCTGAGTTTCCACTTGCGAGATGCGCCGCGCCCGTGCCGGGCGTGGTTGACACTTGAAACAGCCTGCCGAGATGATCGGCGGGCTGTTTTTCCAGAAGGGCTGTTTTAGCATCATTGCAACACCCACTCCTCTTAGCTGCCTTCCAAACGTGCCATCTGTTTGTAAATCGTGCGGAAAACCCTAATATCGCTTGGAATTGCGGCCGTGCGCCGATAAGTAACCATAGGCCCATACAACAACAGGAACAGGCCTGGTGTTTTCGAACCTCATAAACAGGACCGACCATCTGGACGCGCAGGCGCAAAGCGAAGTGCCTGCCTTGACGCAAGGCTTGTCCGGTCGCCTGCTGTTGCTGACCGTCATCTTCGTGATGATTGCCGAAGTTCTGATCTTCGTTCCCTCCGTTGCCAATATGCGCCTTTCCTGGCTGCGCGACCGCCTGAACACCGCTGCCGCTGCTGGTGTGGTGATCGATGGCTTGCAGACCGAGCTGCCCAGAAGCGTCCAGAACGACACACTGCTGGCCACAGGCGCCAAGCTGATCGCTCTGCGCAAGGATGGCACCAACACGCTGCTGGCCGCGACCGAGGTGCCGCCAAGCGTCGATGACCAGTATGACCTTTCTGATGTGTCGCAGCTGACGGCGGTGCGGGATGCCTTTTCGGTGCTGCTGTCCAGCGGCAACCGCGTCATCCGGGTGTTCGACGTGATTGGCGATAGCAACATGATCATCGAGATCGTGATTGGCGAGCATAAGCTCCGCGCTGCGATGATTGCCTATGCCGGCAACGTGCTGATGCTGTCGGTGGCGCTTTCGCTGATTACCGCAAGCCTGATCTTCGTGTCCATCAACCGCATCCTCATCCGGCCCATTCGCCGCCTGACGCTGGGCATGCAGGGCTTTTCCGAACAGCCAGACGACCCCTCCCGTGTGTTCAAGCCGGATGAAGGCACTGACGAGCTGGCCGTAGCGGGGCGGCATCTGGCGGATATGCAGGCGCAGCTGCAAAAAACCCTGAAGCAGCAGAAGAACCTAGCCGATCTCGGCCTTGCGGTTTCCAAGATCAACCATGATATGCGCAACATCCTGTCATCGGCGCAGCTGATGTCGGACAGGCTTGTCGATGTCGATGACCCGATGGTGCGCAGCTTCGCGCCAAAGCTTCTGCGCACCATAGACCGCGCCGTGGGCTATACCAGCGAGGTTCTGGCCTATGGGCAGGCCACCGAAGGCGCACCAAAGCGGCGCCTGATCGATCTTGCGGAACTGGTGCAGGACGTCAGGGATATTCTGGCGGTCGATCCGGCCAGCGGCATCGAATTGGTGGACAACGTAACCCCCGGTCTGCGCATCGATGCCGACAGTGAACAGCTGTTCCGTGTTCTCTACAATCTCTGTCGCAACGCCGTGCAGGCGCTCCAGCAAGCACGGGGCGAGGAATACCCCGACAAACGCCTGACGATTGCCGCACAGCGCAATGGAGACGTCGTCAGCATCGTCATCGATGACAATGGTCCCGGCATGCCCCAGAAGGCCAGGGAGAACCTGTTCTCGGCCTTCCGTGGCTCCGCCCGGTCCGGCGGCACCGGCCTTGGCCTCGTCATTGCCCGTGAGCTGGTGCTCTCCCACAAGGGAACCATCGCACTGGTGGAAAAATCGCACCACGGCACCCAATTCCGCATCGAAATCCCCGATCGCGCCGCATCCGAGCTGCGCGCCAGCAACGGCGCCTGATCAGGAAATGCCGCAGCACCTTTTGCGGCTGTTTTTGCCCTTCGATTTATGCATATCATAATTGCAATGATTTCAATAACTTAGAAAATTCATTACATAAAAATGACAATTTCTCAGCAAAACCGCTTGCATTCAAACTGAGGACGTTTTAGAGGATCGCCACGCCAACGGAACATGTTTCTGCGGCACGCACCCGTAGCTCAGCTGGATAGAGCACCAGACTACGAATCTGGGGGTCAGGAGTTCGAATCTCTTCGGGTGCGCCATTTCTCTTCTTTAAATCATAAGCAGTTACATCGTTTTTCACGCTGCTTTTGCGGCTTTGCTGGAACGTTCCAGATTGCGGCTTTTCAGGTTTGAGGCCGATGAGCCCGCTGCCTGAATATGAGCGACTTCGGCGGCATCTCGATCCCGTTTCGCCTCTTCACCTCCATCTGCATTCTCAAGGCAAGCCATTGCTTCATGCTGCAAGCAGTCAGCCACGAGCAAGCTATTCATGCCATACGCTGAAGCCGAGATTGATGGACGGCCTGAAGCTTTTTGTTTGTTATAAATCTCTTCAGCTACGCGCGATGTACTGAAGCTTTTGATGAACCGTATCGTGTTGGCCATGGGTGCTCACCCGGTGGCATCAACAACGACCGTGCAACGGGTTTGACGCGCAACCTCAAAGAGCTTGAGAGGAGGCCGTTGTGTAATGTCGCGCGCGTTCTTCTCATCCGGCTAATATATTTTGCAAATACTTTACTGCGTCGCCGCACCGAAGAAAGCTGTCGAGATGAATATTGAAGAAAGCGACCTCGTTTCAAATACATGGAGGTTCTCGAGAGAGAGCGGCAATTTGGTTGCCCCGGTCCTGCGCTTTTTGCCGAACGGATTGGTGGGCGGATATATTCACACGTTCGAGCGGTGCTGGAGCCTTGAAGAAAACAGGCTGAGTTTCCGAACTATCTATGGTCAGACGACAACCGTCTTCGAAGACTATATTCGTAACGAAGACGGCCTTCACATGATGAAAGGTCGTTCGCGGGTCGACCCCAACATTGTCCACGTTCTGGAGCGGGCAAAAATGCCATCTGCCGTGGATTTCGGTCAGGCGGCTTCACCGGACGTACCCGTTTTCAAGATTTCGGACTCTGTGGCAACCAAGCGCCGCCGCAATCTGGTTGTGTTGCGCGCCAATGAACAATCCCTGCACAATCAATGGCCCGTGAATATCAACCCGGATGATCGTAACTGGGACCTCTGCATCAGCTGGTATGGACGTGAGATTCCCGAGGATGTCGGCTTCCACGAATACTTCACGCATCAGGCCGATGACCGGAAATTCTCCGCGATCTACAAGCTGTTTCTCAGCGGCAGCCCGCTTCTCGACTATGATAACGTCTACCTGCCGGATGACGACCTGATGATGGCGTGGAGCGACATCAACAAGCTCTTCAATATTTTCCGCATCAGCAAGCTCGATCTCGCCCAGCCTTCGCTTGTGCCGACGTCATACGTCACGCACCCCGTTACGGCGCAGAACGCGGATTATTTCCTGCGCTATACGAGTTTCGTGGAATTGATGTGCCCGATCTTCACCCAGGAATTCCTGCAGCTCTGCCTGCCCACATTCGAGGCGTCCTTCAGCGGCTTTGGTCTCGACCACATCTGGTCGATGATGGCAGGTCGCGCGGCTGGCAGTATCGCGGTTATCGATGATGTTGCAGTGGCCCACACCCGGCCCGCCAACAAAAACTACAATGTCATCAATGCGATCCTGGAAGAGCATGCCATTTCGGGTCTGTATAACTCGACAAAGTCTTACGACACATTTGGCGGCATACAGCGTCCTTACACGCTCGGATAACGGAACCCGGAGTAACCCAAACATGCATTTCAAGCCGAAAGCCGTTATTCTTGCCGGTGGCCTTGGTACCAGACTGGCCGAGGAAACCGCGACAAAGCCAAAGCCGATGGTCGAGATCGGTGGTCGC
>NZ_JXQV01000010.1 GCF_000834635.1 Agrobacterium tumefaciens | reverse complement strand
CTGTGATGAACAGAGCCGGTGAACCTGATGTTGCAGTGCTGATGGCGCAGTTGGCGGCAAATGCCGCCGAAATTGCTGCGCTGAAAGCCGAGAAGGAAGCGCTCTCGCGCCGCGTCGTCAAGCTCGAAGAGGAACTGGCACTCGCAAAGCTGCATCGTTTTGCACCGCGCAGCGAAAAGCATATTGATCGCCTGTTCAACGAAGCCGAAATTGCTGCGGACGAAGATGGCAGTGACGACGGCGATGCTGCCATCGATCTCCCTGATACAGGCCTGCCAGCGCTCGACAGGACCGCGGGAAAGAAGCGGGGCCGCAGACCTCTGCCGGAAGATCTGCCACGCGAGCGGGTCGAATATGACCTTCCCGAGGATCAGAAGGCTTGTCCATGCTGCCATGGTCAAATGCATCGCATGGGTGAAACCGTTACCGAGCAGCTCCATATCGAGGTCAAAGCAAAGGTCCTGCAGAATGTTCGGTTCAAGTACGCTTGCCGCCATTGCGACCGCACCGGGATCAACACGCCCGTCGTAATCGCGCCTATGCCGACACAACCCCTGCCGGGCAGCATTGCTACGGCTTCAACGCTGGCCTTCGCGCTTGTTCACAAATACGTCGATGGCACACCGCTGTACCGCGTTGCCCAGACCTTCGAGCGGGCCGGCGTACCGATCAGCCGTGGCGCACTTGCTCACTGGGTGATCGGTTCAAGCGAGAAGCATCTGCACCGCATCTATGAGGCCCTGAAGCTGCGGCTTCGGTCGCATCCTCTCATCCATGGTGACGAAACAACCGTTCAGGTCCTGAAGGAAAAGAACAAGGAAGCCACCAGCACGTCGTATATGTGGGCATACCGCAGCGGTGAGGACAGTGACGAGCCAATCGTCCTTCTCGACTACCAGCCCGGCCGGGGTCAGATCCACCCGCAGACCTTCCTCGGTGATTATCGCGGCATATTGGTAAGCGATGGCTACACAGCCTGGCGCACCATCAATGGCTCCACCCATGTCGGATGCATGGCTCATTCCAGGCGGCGCTTTGTCGAGGCCCTCAAGACCCGCAAGAATGGAGGCGGACCGCCGGAACAGGCGCTCCGGTTCTTCGAGCAACTCTACCGGATCGAAAAGCAGGCAAGAGACAAGGCCCCAGATCCTGGGGAGACGAAGGCCGACTGCATACGCAGTTTCCGCCAACAGCATAGCTTGCCCGTCCTGAACGCCCTGAAGATGTGGCTCGACACCATTGCGCCAAAGGTTTTGCCGGACAGCAAGCTGGGTGACGCCGTGTCCTACACTCTAAACCAGTGGGAGTATCTGACGCGCTATACCAGTGACGGCAGAATGCCGATCGACAACAACATTCTTGAACGCGATATCAGAGTTTTTGCGACCGGTAGAAAATCGTGGCTGTTCAGCGACAGCGTCGAGGGTGCCAAGGCCAGCGCCGTGATCTACAGTCTCATGCTGACTTGCCGCGCTTGTGGCGTCGACCCGCTCGCCTGGCTGCGTCACGTGCTCCATGAGTTGCCACAGCGCGCTCCTGACGCCGGAATTGACGACCTCATGCCGTTCAACTTCGGCAGCAAAACACTGCGAGCATAACAAACAAATCCGAACCACTACTCGCGATATACCGGCGACGATCGTGTCAACGTGCGGAGAAAATCGCGTTTACGGTAAAAGATTTGGGCTAGTCAAGAAGCTCTTTCAGGAAATTTGGCCGAAAGAACTGACGCTCTCATCTCCGATATTATCGGACGCGTTCGCCGATTTCCCGGCGGCAGCCGGCGAGAACTACGCTGAGGCCGCCGAACTCATTCTGCCGTACCTTACACCTTTTCAGTGCTGGTCTCTCTGGGACTACGGCATCCTAGACCGCAGTGCCGATGAACGGAATATAACGGGTATAGATTCTGCGAGGGATGCAGGGGCTTTGCTATCAATACTGGATAAAACGGTTGGCGCTGAGGATGTCGCCATTGTCCCGAATGGGCTCGACAAAGCGTTAAAGCATATCGCTTCGAAGAGCCTACGTCTTGAATCGGACATTCGGTACCAAAGGTTGCTAACGCTATCCCGCCGGTAATCGACCAACATCCTTTGATTTTCGGCGATGTGTGCAGACGAAGACCGTCGCGTCCGGCTATGAGATGTTGAAACTTGCTTTGCTTCGCAGCCGCAGCTCGACGGAACGTTGATTTTTACTAGTCTTGAGGTGCCGAGGAATGCGATTCGTTCGCTGCTATATTTCGAACTCAAGGTTCGCGCGACGGAGAAGCCTCGGGAGGATATCCGTCCGAATTTCGTAGATTGACTGTTGCGGGTTACCGTTGACGATACCCAGATTTCGTAGTTCATCCAGCCCGATCTCGGGATCTATATACGCAGCCAGTAGATAGTTGATGACCTTGACCGGTCTTGTCGTCGTCGCCTGCCAGTGCTCGAGTTGCTGCTCGCTGTAGACTGATCGGCCACCCGTTAATTGCATCAATTCTCTGGTGGAGCTCGCGAAGGTGACGCTCTCCAAAATTCCTAGCGTCGTCATGGCTTGGGAAGGACGCTCCTTTGACGCCCCCTTGTAGAAGAACAGCAGCGAGCCCGCATCGCCAAGGTTTGACGGTGCTCGGCATAGGTAGACCTTCCGGATTGTGTTCCCTGGCCGGGTCGGGCGGTCGGCCCGAGAAGCGCCCACGAAGAAGTCCGGCTGCTTAGGCTTCCATAGGTCGGGATAGAGGGTGTCGTGATAGTCTTCCTTGATAGGAATTCCGAAGGCGCGAACTTGGTCCGTCACAAGAAAGCGGGGGTAGTTTTTTCTTGCAGTCTCGAAGATCGACATAGTGGGATCATCAAGCAGTTTTGCGGACGAAAACGCCCGTTCATAGATGAACTCGCCGTTTTCTTTCGTGCCGGCATGGGTAAAGCCATAGAATTCCAGGAGGTTCATCAGCGCCGCTTGATCTTCATATGTCGTGAGATATGCCAAGTCGTAGCCGTTGCGCTGGGCGTACCAAAGGACCTGTTTTAGAAGTAGCTCACCGAGTTTGACACCGCGTTTGTCGGGCGCCACCTTGAAGGTGCAGACTTTCAAGATTTTGTCGGCTTTCGTCACCGCATCTGTGTCGGTCTTACTCTCATCCTTTCGAACGATCAGACCCGCGAGTTCCTCGTCATCATAAACAACCCAGCACGGGCGGTGCTGGCGAACACACTTCTCGCGCCACCAATCGTCGAACTCCGGATACCCTTGGCGGAGGCTGTCGAAAAAGTTATCTTTGTTGTTGATGGTATGAGCCTCAACTTCGGCAACATGCCTGATCGGGACCTGCTTTGGCTCGTATGTCTGCGTGAGAAGATCGACGGCGTCGCCAACGAACAAGATGCGCCGGCCAAGCTCGGCCGAATGTTTGAAGGCGCGCTCGTGAAGGCCTTTGTCCTGCGTGACAAGAAAATCGACCGCGTCACTTTTCAAGGCGTGGAGGAGAGTTGCGTCGACTATGTCATTGGGCCGCTTCAAAGGGCCGAACTCAGCTTGAAGGTCGGCTTGGTTCAGGCCGCGCTGCTTCCCCAACACTTGGTATTTTGAGATTTTGCTAAGGGAGATTCGACGACGTTCCGCGTCCTTGTCGCGGGCAATGTCGTCGCGGGCCGCCTCGTGGACGAAAATCGTGATCTTGTGGGCCGCAGCGAGACTTGAGAATTTAGCGTATGCGGCTTCCACCGCGTGGTAGTCCTCCAGGCCGATCAGGATGTTCGTATCAATGAGATACGACTGTTGCCTCATCTCTCAGGGCCTTTCGCAGATCGCGGCTCGCGTACAGGAATGACTGTGGTGGTTCGAATCCAAATTTCTCTCGCAACTCCGTGAGTGGGACGGGCCGGGAGAATGGCTTAACATCTTCAAAGAGCAGAGCGAAACCAAACTCTAAACCCTGAAAATAGCTTTCAAAATCATTTCGCTCGATAAATGCAGTGTCTTCAAACTCGGACCAGATTTGTTGCACGGGCAACTTCAGCACATCCTTGATCTCCGCAATTCCGACCATCGCTCGAATTGGCGACGTCGAATAGATGTACGCCAAGGTCCCCCCAGGCGCGGAAACCGGAAATCGCCGGCGAAGCTCAACTGTTTTGCGTCCTTCCATAATTTTCTCGGAATATTGCGGACGAATGGAAAGAACAACATCTCTCTGCGGTCGAAACGGCTCATCTGCCAAGAGCGGAAAGACAAGCTGATCGTCGTTGCCGTATTCAATGTCGAATGTCTCTTTCACGCGGAGGACAAGGCGAGCGTCTGCAGGGAAGACTGCGTCTACACGCAACGACGCACCAAGAGCCTCCACGTAGCGTTTGATCGTGGACAGGTGAACTTCGCCACCCTTTTCAAGTTTTGAAACGGCTGCTTGCTGGACATTCATGCGAACAGCCATTTCGGCTTGCGTCAGTCCAGACAGAAGCCGAAGTCGACGCAGATCGACACCAGCAGCGTGCTCGTCGCGTGGCTCGGTTGCCGCGGAGGCTTCGATAACTTTTCCCGCCAGTTTGCCCATGCTATGCTACTCCATGTTACGGCGTTGCTACCGCTAAGAAACATTCCGTGCAAGGAATATTCTTGTCGGAAGGGATAAAATGCGAATTTGAACTCGGCATTCTGGATTCATGCCGCAGTTTTTAGGGGGAAACGAACTTCAAGCAGTGTATTTTTTGTCGAGGGGATGCGGCGGAATCGCGCTCGGTTGAGCATATTGTCCCCGAATCACTGGGCAACTTTGAGCATACGCTGCCAGCTGGCATCGTGTGCGACCGCTGCAACAATTACTTTGCGCGGAAGATTGAAGGCCCGTTACTTGAGACGGAATATTTTCGTCATCTGCGTAGCATGATGGCAGTCCGCAACAAACGGGGCCGTATTCCGCCAATGAGTGGCCACTTTTCCCATTCGAAAATTCCAGTAAACATCTGGACGGATTCAACCGGGATTTTCGTGGAGCCAAGAGATAGGAGCCGAGCCGGTGAGCTTGAACGTTCTTTACTGGCGGAAACTCAAGGCACTTTGCTGGTGCCGGTCCCACACAAATCACAAGTCGATCGTCATCTGATGTCTCGCTTCATTGGAAAAGTTGCGATCGAAGCACTCGCGTTGAGGGTCATGCAACTCGACGGTTGGCGCAAAGAATTACTTTCTAACGAAGGCTTGGAGGCTTTGAGACGGTTTGTCCGCGTTGGAGAGAAGCCTAAAGAGTGGCAATTCCACCGCCGCAGGCTCCATCGCTTTGATCAGCGGTTCCGTGATGGGACCGATACTTTCGAGCTGCTCCATGAGTATGACTTCGTCTACACAGATAAGAATTTACTGTTTTTTATCATAGCAATATTTGGCGAAGAATTTGCGATTGATATGGGCAACCCTGACATACAGTCCTATGAGACCTATTTGCGCCAGCGCGATGGAGCAAGCCCCCTTCACCCCATAGCCACAAAAGATTGTTGAAGCCTCTGGCTCATGCAGACAATTGTTCTTTAAAGGATAGCAGTTGGCCTCTTTGCTACAAACATTATTCGATAATCTACCTTCCTCGCTACTTCAAATTGTGCCCGCGGAATGATCTATTCGTTGCACTGGTAGGCTGTATTTTCATACGATTCGGGGGGAAGGCGCATGGGGCAGACTCTACGCCCGACAAAATTCAAAGACGTGGATCTCAACGACAAATTCTTCGACAGTTTGAAGGCGCAATACCAGGAATTTTCAGACTGGTTCGCCAAGAAAGCGGCGGAACCGGTATATGTCATTGACGGTGATGTCGGACAGGGGGTTCGTGGTTTCCTCTATATCAAGGTCGAGACTGGACCCATTACAGATGTTCATCCGCCTCTACCTGCCAAGAACCGGCTTAAGGTGGGCACTCTGAAGGTAAATGCGAAAGGAACCAAACTCGGCGAAAGGATCATAAAGCGCATCTTTGATCACGCTATTCTGGAGGGCGTTTCAGAGGTTTACGTTACCGTTTTCGATACGCACGTCTCGCTTATAAACCTTTTCAAGCGGTACGGCTTTGAGCAAAAGGGCATTAAATCCACGCCCAATGGGGAAGAGCTCGTTCTACTCCGCACGTTTGCCAACCTGGCGAATGACATCGTCAAAGACTATCCGTTGATGCAGACCGCCGGAAAGTCCAAATGGCTGCTGGCGATCAAGCCAGAGTTCCACACGGATTTGCTGCCCGACTCAATCCTGAAGACAGAAGATCCATTTTCGGAAGAAGACGTTCCTCACACCAATTCGATTCATAAGGTCTATATCGCTGGGCTCTCTTTAAATCGCATGAAACGAGGCGACCTCGTCGTAATTTACCGCACGACGGACATCCAAGGGAAAGCATATTATCGTTCGGTGGCAACTTCGGTATGCGTGGTGGAAGAAACCTACTCTCGAAAGCATTTTAAAGACGCAAACGCGTTTGTGTCCTTTGCAAAGGACCATAGCGTATTCGGCGAACAACAGCTCAGGGATCGCTACGACGACGGGCGGCCATTGTACGCTGCGAAATTGACCTACAACGCCGCCTTCTCGAAACGCCCAAATCGCGCCGCTCTTCTGGACGTTGTAGGCATTGCGGTTCAGCCCAAGTGGGATTTGCGGGCGCTTACCGATGCTCAATTTTCGAGCATTCTAGATCTAGGTGAAGTCGATGGAAGTCTGATCGTCAATTGAGCTCGAAGCTTTGAAAGGTCTGATGTGAGATGAACGGAACTTTGGCGATTTGGTATGAGCCGGATGAGTATAATCATTCTACGGCGCAAGTCGATCGCGATCCGCAGCAGCCAAACTTGGAGATTCACTTCAATCTTTGGCGAGACAACCCATCGAAAACCAATTTTCTCGACATCGGCCTTCGGTTGTCCGAGATTCAATTGGTCAAACGGATCTACTTATATTTTCCGATATCGCTCCAACTTAATCAGTTTCAGGATCTGAGCGCGGTCATGGCCTACGGCCAGACGTTGGACGCGGTTTTCAACATGGTCGTCGAGGTCGGGAGCAAGACCGACCTGCGATACGAGACAACAACGAGTGGTGAGCCGTTCGTAACTGTCCACAAAGTGAACGTCGGTGAGGACCTCATCCTGACGCCAGTTGAAGACGGCTTGAAAGGACCTGGCTCAACTATTACGCTGACCGAGGCCATGTGCACGCGCTTACGGGATGCTGGGCCTGGGCCGCAGTATATTCGCCTCCGTCTACACCTTGCGGGCAAAACCCAATCTTTATTCACACAAGAGATAATCGGGCAAGAGAAGGTATTCGTCAGTTCGTCTCAGCGACTAGAGTTGACCGAGCTCAGACTGAACGAACAACGTAGCTTCCCACATTCAATCGCGAAGCGGGCCTCTGCCAATGCTTTTAAGATCGTCCGCGTGCATTACTTTCTGATCCGCGAGCTCGGTCATGCCCTTGTTACGCAGCATGCCCCTCTACGAAAGGTACGCAGGCTTGAAGCGAAACTATGGGCCTCTTACCTCCGTGGCCGCGAGATCGCCGCGCGAGACGCTGCCGAAGAGGAGCGGCTCCTCTCTCGCCTGATCATTTATCATTGGCGTGAAGGTTCGAAAGAAGATCCAATTCAGGACTTTACGGCGTTCGCGAGTTTTCAAGCGAGTACTCCGGGCCTCCTGTTCTACATGATAGGGGTCATATTGCTCGGTGCGATTGGAAGCGCCCTGTATGACTGGGGCAAGAGCTTTTGGGGCGTTACGGAAACAACGCTACCTTATTGGTGCGGTGGGCTAGCCATTTTATGGGCAATTGCGCGAACTGGAGTATGGGGATGGCTAGAAGCGGGAGCCGGTCGGTTTCGGCGGGTATGTGCTCGAACCATAAAGCGATTTTCACAATAACGGTACGATTTGTGCCGGGCAAGTTCATCGGCAAATGAGCGTGATAGGCGAAATCCGATAGAGCTCCCGATCAATTGGCTAAGTGGGATGCCCGACTAAACGATTGGAAAAGCATCAAGGGGTAAAGAAGTGCTGACTGCTGAGCGAACCTATAAACTGAAAAGCGGGCCGCCACCTTTGACTTGGGAACGCTATAGCGAGCTGGTGCGGCGCGATTGGCGCGACTTGCTTGATTCCGCTGAGCATCACGACGAGGTGATCTTCCAAAAATTTCTTGAGACACATCCATGCATGGTCCCTGGCGGGCAGAGCATGTCAGGTCCATCGGGGCACAGCGCGTTCCCCGCGGCAATGATCACTCAACCATCTCTGCCGGGCTTCAGCGAGCATATCCCAGACTTTCTTTGGATCGCGACTGACAGTTTGCACATTTATGCGGTACTTGTTGAGATAGAATCCCCGAAAAAAAAGATGTTCACCAAAGGTGGCCAACCGACAGCTCAATTCACGCAAGCGCAAAATCAAATCACCCATTGGAAAAGCTGGTTCCGCGACGCTTCCAACCAGAGATTGTTCTGTGATCATTACCTAATGGACGGGTTGCCGCGCTGGCGCACCTTCGTCCCTCAGTACGTCCTGATTTACGGCCGCCGATCTGAAATCGAGGGAAACGCGCGACTGAATGGCCTTCGTGCCAACCTCAGTAGGGATAGCGAATATTACATGACCTTCGATCGCCTACATCCGATAAAAGACCATGACCAGTATATGACAGTGAGGTTTAGGAACGGCGGCTATCAAGCGGTGTCAATGCCGGCGACATTGGAGATGGGCCCACTCTGGGCACCAAATCGGTCGAAAATTGAAGGCAAAGATCTGATAGTAGATAGTACGCTCTATATGGCAGAAGACCGCAAGGAGTTTGTGAAATCACGGTTGGGATATTGGGACAAATGGGCAGCTGATGGTCAGGCTGGCATAATCAGGCTCGGCGATCGGGAGTGATGAACATGGGTGACCGTCCAATAAACGTTATATAATTCCCCACGCCCGAAACCTCCCCCTCCCCGTCATCTCGCGCAGGCCCAGTTCCAAAACAATCCGCCGCGCCGCCTGCGGCGTCACCTCGAGCGTGTTTGCGACCATCTTGGCTGACACCAGCGGCTTCGCCATCACCAGGTCGACCAACTCCGGCAGCTTTGAAGACGTCCGGCGTCCGTCCAGCTTTCGCTCTAACATCGTGCGCGCCAACACCAGCCGGTCATGTTCTTTCATGCCGATCTCGGCGGCCGCAACCAGCCCCTGCGCAATCGCAAGCAGCCGCGTTTCGCGGTCACGATGGCGGCGCCGATCGACAGGCATGGTTTTCAGGCCGAGATTGATCGCCGGAAGATGGGTGCCGGTGGTGATGCCAGCCTGCCGCAGGATGGAGGTGGCCAGCAGTCGGCCCAGCCAAGGCGCGTGCTGCAGGACGGACAGCGCGTTCCAGGCATCGAGGGCGACAATCGCCTGCAGCACCGCCGGTAGATCGCCTGCCTGCCGCAGCACGCCACGCCATTCCTCCAGCCGCTCGTCCTCGTCCCAGTCGACATCATAGACCAGTGGATCCTTTTCGCGGGAACCGACGCGGTTCGGCGTCTTCGCTTCTGCGATCGCTGCTTCGGACCGGGCGAGTACCGCATCGATGGCGGCAAACTCGGCGTCGAGCAGGCTGCCGCCATCATCGTCGTCCGGCCCCTCCCCTGCTCCGGTGTCGTCGCCACCCGGCTCGGTGCTGTTCGCCGTGACGCCTTGCACCGTAGTAGACAGGCCGGCAATGAAGCCGTGCCCGCGGAGGCTTCGGAGACCGTCAGGGCTGAGCGCCCAGCCAGCTGGCTGAGCGGCGATGCGCCGACGGGTGCGCAAAACATCACGGGCGATGGTCAGTTCGTGGGTCGGTGTGCGAATATCTTTGGTGGCGTCGTGGAGGACGAGGTCTTCGAGATGGACCATTTCGCCATCGATCCACAGCGACGCGCACGCGTCGGTGAAATGGGAGCGCTCGATCCACCCCTGGCCGACGGGTGAACGGGCGATGCGCTCGTCGAGACGCGTCAGCGCGATACCGGCTGTGGGTTTTAGTTTAATTTTTCAACTCGGAAATTGTCATACGGACGTAAGGGTTAGGCGATAAATTTCAGTAGATTTTTCGCTAAGGATTTCAGCGAGGTCTGCCCATGCCAAAGCAATTGCATGATCAGGGATTGCCGGCGACACGCGCGATCTCAGATGAGCATTGGTCAGTCGCGCTCCGCATGGCCCGCGAACTGGACAAGATCCTTGATGGCATCGGGCCGAAGCAGGTGGCCGTTTCGCGCGCGGCGGCCGAGTTGCGGCTAACGCGGCGACAAATCTACAATCTCCTCGTCCGCTATCGCATGGACAGGAAGGTGACAGCCTTACTCCCGCGCACCGCAAAAAGCCGCCGCAAGCGGCTGTCAGAAAAACTTGAAGCAATCATAGCGACAACACTGCGCGAGCAATGGCTGACACTGGAAGCTCCGCCCCTTGCCCCGGTCGTGGCTGAAATCCGCGCTCGTTGCGAGGAAGCCGGGCTGACCTTGCCGTCATACGTTACGGTTGCCCGACGTATCCCGATGCTGTTTAGCGCTGAAGAGATCGCCAAGAAACGGTCAGCCAATCCGAAACACCTGCTCCGGCTGAGGCCACGACCAGGATATATTCACGCAACTCACCCGCTCGACGTCTGTCAGATCGATCACACTCCGGCTGATATCAATTTCGTGGAGGTCGTTGACGGAACTGGCGTGTTTGTGGGTCGGCCTTATCTCACGATCGTGACCGATGTGGCATCACGCGTTATTTTAGGTTTCTGCCTGACTTTGGAGAAACCATCTGTTCTGTCGGTCGGACTTTGCCTTGCCCATGCGATGTGCGCGAAGGACGAATGGCTTGCCAACCGTAGCCTTGCTCATGCCTGGTCGACATTTGGCAGGCCTCGGGTACTCGTCACCGACTCGGCGATGGAATTCAAGGGGCACGCTTTCCAGCGTGGCTGCGACGATTATGGCATCCGCATTCGATATCGTGACCGCGGAAGAGTGCATCAAGGCGGCGTGGTCGAACGACTGCTGGGCAAACTCAACGCTATCCTCGCCACCTATCGCGGTTCGACCGGAAGGTCTGTGGTTGATCGCGATGAATATCCCTCGGAACGGCGCGCCTGTCTCGGATTCGCGGACCTGGAGCGGTGCGTTGCGCTGGCCATCCTCGATCACAACCGGCAGGAAAACACCAAGACACTGAATGTGCCGAATACGGAGTGGCAGCGCAACAACGCAGCTTTACCGCGCTTCAATGACGATCCACACACCGTTCTATTGTCGTTTCTGCCGGGTACGGAAAGAAGATTGTCGCCGCAGGGGATCAGCATGTTTGCCGTACATTATTACGCGTCATGGCTTGGCGGCCTCATTCCGCAGCGCGACCGGCTGGGAAAGCTGGAAGTAAGATATGACCCTCGAGACATCAGCCATATCTATGTCCGGGATCCGGAAGGCAGACACTTCCGACCCGTCGAACGGCGCGATGGCAGGCTTACGTCGCTGACGCTATGGGAACATGAGGCTGAGCGCGCCCGCCGGCGCGATGCAAACCATCGCTCAAGTGTTGCAAGGGTGGAGTTTCGCCGCGAAATCGCTGCTATCGTCGGGACTGCGAAACAACCCAGACGCCAGTTGCGAACTGCTGTCCGCGGTATCCACGCGGGCGCGTCGCAGAAGCCTTATGCGGCTATGCAGGAACAGGCGCGCGTTGCCTCACCTCATCCCACCCGTCAGAAAAGCCGACTACCGGTCGAAGACTGGTAGCATGGCATGTCGGACCATCTGCTCGACCATGTCCGATCCTACCTTGAACGCGACCAGGATGAGCGGATCGCCTACATCCGTGCCCCACGATGGATCGGACATCAGGTTGCTCAAGACAGCCATATACGGCTCACCGAGCTACTCTCAAGACCGCCGTCATTACGAACCCAGGGCCTGATGCTGGTCGGCCCCTATGCCAATGGCAAGACGATGATTGCGGAGCGGTTTGCCGTCGAACACCTGCGAACATCTGTCCAGCAGAAGCTTTGGATGGTCCAGACGCGAGAGGGCGCGGGCCTTGGCCATTTCTACGCGAGCATTCTCCAGGCGCTCCACGCTCCTGGGGGCGACATTTGGAATGTCAGCCGCAAGGCGGAACAGCTGGATCACTTGCTGGCAAATCTCAAGCCAAAGGTGTTGATCTTCGACGAGTTTCACAACGCATTGCGCGGACGGGCGCGCGACATCGAGGCGATTTTTGCATTCCTGCGACGAATCGGCCGTCAGTATGACATCGCCCCGGTTCTGATCGGGGACGTATCCGTCTACGACTTCCTCAACGCCACCAGCGAGATGGCAAGCCGTTTTGATCTGGTCGCAGTCCCGCGATGGCAATACGATGAGCCCTATCTGATGTTGCTCGATAGCCTTGAAGCAGCGTTGCCACTTGCCAGGATCTCGGATCTGTCCAGCGAGCCGTCGGCGCGGCTTATCTTCAGGTTATCGGAAGGTTTGATAGGCGAGACCGTCACCATCGTCACAAGAGCGGCCGTCGCGGCGGTACAATCCGGAGCCGAACGTATCACCAAGGCGGGCATCGTCGAACTGCGGCACATACCAATATCGCAGCGGCGCCTACCGGCTTTACGGGACAACCTGTTATGACGATGGGCGATGCTGGTATCCCGACAATCAGCATACAACGGAGATACCGTCACGTCGTTTCCGACCAGTGGCCCATCGACGTCTTACCGCAAACCGACGAATTGCTGTCGAGCTGGCTGCACCGCCTTGCTTATGCCAACGGTGTTGCACCACGTGGATTCGCCCGCGTCTTCGGACTTGGATCTGGCATGTGGTCACCAGCCATCGATTTCAGACCCTCGAGCGACATCGAAAACCTGCTTCGCGCAAATGCCGGTGTATCCCACGCTCAGATCGTGGCAATGACCCTGGCAAGTGGCATCCCGACGGAGCTCTTGCTGCCGTTACGAAACAGCGGTCGGCGCGGGACTTCAACCTGGTTGCAGTACTGCCCCCAATGCCTGGCTGGCGATGAGCATCCATATTTTCGCCGCAGCTGGCGTTTGGCGACCAAAGTATCTTGCCGCCACCACCGCTGCGGCTTGCGCGACCGGTGCCCATCCTGCCAAAGACGTATCGAAGCCTACGGTCAAAGCAAGCTTGTTCCCCAGCATTTTTGCGTCCACTGCGGTTTCGATTTGCGCAAGGCGTCAAAGGTCATCATCAGCGTTGCAGCGCACCTGGTGGATTATCGCATTGATCAGATGTGCCGCGGGGCGAGTGTCACTCCAGAACATCAGCGCGTTTTCCTTGCACGATTGCTGCAAATCCCCACGCTGGTGATGACCCACACTTCCGGCTCGCTGCTCAACTTTTCCAGCTCGACGCGAATCCGATGCTTCGAAAAGTTTGCAGATCGCGTTTGCGTACGAATAATGCGTGATGACGATAGTGCTGTCTGGCCAAGCCCCTATAGGGCCGAATCTGCTGGAAATCGTCGAGCAAATACCCTAGTTTAAAGCTTACAGTGCGTGCTGCGTGCGCTGCGGGCTTCCCCCGAAATTGACGGATACTTCGATCAACCTCTCACAAGGAGCGCGAACCCATGTCTTCGACATTTTCTCAGGGCCGCATTCAATCCACTCTCCGTCAGTTCCTCGATAATGAAGCATCGGGGGGCATCATCCTGATGGCAGTTGCTGCTCTGGCAATTGCCACGGCGAACTCGCCGTTGGCAGAGAGCTACTTCCATGTGCTGCACGTCTATGTCGGCCCGCTGAGCATCCAGCACTGGATCAACGACGCCTTGATGGCCGTCTTCTTCCTGCTGGTTGGCCTGGAGATCAAACGCGAGATGCTCGACGGCCAGCTTTCAAGCTGGAGCCGGCGCGTCTTGCCAGGCGCGGCTGCTGCAGGAGGCATGCTGTTTCCGGCACTGTTTTACCTCTACTTCAACTGGAGCGACCCGACAGCTATCCGTGGCTGGGCAATCCCGACTGCGACCGATATCGCCTTCGCTCTTGGGGTCCTTTCCCTTTTCGGTAATCGTGTTCCCGCATCGCTGAAGATATTTCTGGCGGCGCTGGCCATCATCGACGATCTCGGCGCCGTTGTGGTTATCGCTCTCTTCTATACTGCGGAACTGAACCTGCTCGCATTGGCTGGCGCGGGCCTCGTCGTTGGAAATCTGATCATCTTCAATCGCATGGGCGTGAAGGCCCTCTGGCCCTATCTCGCCCTCGGCGCGGTCCTGTGGGTGTTGGTTTTCGCATCAGGCGTGCATGCCACCCTTGCAGGTGTCTTGCTGGCGTTGACGATACCGCTGAAGCTGACGCCGGGGACGCCGGAGGCCACACACGATGAATCACCTCTGCACAGGTTCGAACACTTGCTGCACAAGCCGGTCGCCTTCGCGATCGTGCCGATCTTCGGCTTTGCCAACGCAGGTGTTTCGTTTGCCGGTTTATCGATGTCGGTCTTCGAAGAGCCGCTCACAATGGGCGTAGCGGCCGGCCTGTTGCTCGGAAAGCTGGTCGGCGTTCTGGGAACAGTGGTCGTTCTGGTAAGACTGGGCCTAGCCGATCTTCCAGCGAGCGCCAGTTGGGGTCAGATGACCGGCGTGGCCCTGCTGTGTGGAATCGGGTTTACGATGTCCCTTTTCATTGGCCTGCTGGCCTTCAGCGATCCAGTTGTACAGGATCACGTCAAGATCGGGATCCTGATGGGGTCGCTTGTGTCCGGTCTTTTGGGTGCGGTCTTTTTGACCGTCTCGGGCCGGCGAGCGAGGCGTGCGGTCTGAGTTGCTATTACTCTCCCGCGACCTTCTCCGACCTCCGCACCCCCCAAATATGTGCTGAGATAAATCGGTATCACTTAAAAAACTGCGTTCAGGTCGAAGATGTGGCCACCGTGCCAAGCAATCCCGCTCACCATGGTGAGTGGGATTGACATTATTCGGATCAATTGGCTATTGAAGTCACAACGGTAATGGATTCTGCCGGGCATTACGCCGAACCGCTTCCCCGATGAAGCTGATGACTCCTACTCAACGCGCAACACGCGAAGGAGTAGAGTCGTGCCTAGAATTCTGTACCTGTCCTCCAAGACGAAATGTGACCGTGCGGGAGCGTCCATCTGATGGCGTTTTCTGCATTTTTCGGACTTCGTATCGCCCAGGTCCGTAGCCTCGCGAAATGGATCGTGATCGTCGTACCGATGGCTGCTGCCGTCGGCTCGCTCGTAGCCCTGTTTCTCTGGAGCCTTGACCGGGCAACGGAGCTTCGTTTCGAATTTCCCTGGTTGATTTACGGCATGCCTGTCGCAGGTTTTGCGATGGTCTGGGCCTACCAGAAATTCGGTAAATCGGCGGAGGGTGGCAACAACCTCATCGTCGACCAGATCCATGAGCCGGGCGGCGGCGTGCCGCTGCGCATGGCGCCCTTCATCCTCGTCACCACCGTACTTACCCACCTCGTCGGCGGCTCGGCCGGTCGCGAGGGAACCGCGGTCCAACTCGGCGGCAGCCTGGCCAGCGCTTTTGGCAAGATGTTCAAGCTGACGCCGGGCGATGTGCGCATTCTGCTAATGGCCGGCATTGCTGCAGGCTTCGGTGCGGTGTTTGGAACACCCATTGCCGGCGCGATCTTCGCGCTCGAAGTCCTGACCATTGGCCGGATGCAGTATGAGGCCCTGTTGCCGGCTTTGCTGGCTGCCGTCGTTGCCGACTGGACCTGCCATGCATGGGGCATCGGCCACACCCACTACGCAATTGCCTATCTCGGCGGCGTTGGAGAAGCGGTCGGTTTCCACCTCGATGCCCTCCTCCTGCTCAAAGTGGTCACTGCCGGTTTGGCTTTTGGCCTGGCGGCCCATTTCTTCGCCGAACTTTCCCACCTCGCGTCGTCCGCCTACAAGGCGATCCTGCCTTATGCGCCGCTGCGTCCGGTACTCGCCAGCGCCATATTGCTGGGCCTCGTCTACCTCCTCGGTACGCGGGAATATCTCGGTCTGGGTGTCTGGTCCCCCAATCCCGACGACGCGACGATCCTAGGCTTTTTCCGTCCCAATCACGTGGATTACTGGAGCTGGGCCTGGAAGGCGCTGTTCACGATCGTCACATTAAACGCCGGTTTCAAGGGCGGCGAGGTCACACCGCTGTTCTTCATCGGCGCAGGTCTCGGCAGTGCGCTGGCCGGTGTTCTCGGCGCACCGGTCGATCTTTTTGCGGCACTTGGCTTCGTGGCCGTCTTCGCCGGCGCCACTAATACGCCGCTGGCTTGCATGATCATGGGGATTGAGCTCTTCGGCGCCACCCATTCGGTCTACCTCGCTGTCGCCTGCTTCGTTGCCTATCTGTGCAGTGGCCATTCCAGCATCTACCTGTCGCAGCGCGTCGGCGTTCCGAAAACCGCTGCCGCCAACGATATTCCTCCCGACATCTCGGTTCGCCACATGCGTGACATGCGGACTCAGAGCCTCGGCGAAATCGTCGGAAAGGTCCGTCTCCGGTCGATCGCCACAACCGCAACACTCAACGAAAGGCCCATCATCGTGAAGCAACACAAGCTGCATTCTACCGAAATTGGCATGGTCCGTATCTACATGAAGCCGCGTGAGAAGACGCCCGGCAAGGGCGGTTGGTTCGGATCGAAGCCTCTTTACCGGGAATTGGTCGTGCAGGCGAAGTCGGCCGGCATCAAGAATGCCGTCGCGCACCATACGCATTTTGGCTATTCGAACAGCGGTAAGCTTCAGGACGAGGGCTTCGAGATCCCCAATCCGGATCTGACTATGTGCGTCGAGATGATTGCATCACGCGACCAGCTCGAAGAGTTCTGCCGGACCCATGGCGCGGTCCTGAAACACAAGGTGATCGTCTACAAGCACCTGGAACAGTGGGATGTCGTCCATCACGACGTCGAAACGGCAGAAGCGCTCAAAGTCACGACATCCTGAAGGAGGCGCGATCTTGGTTTATCTGATCGTTTCCTTGGCGCAGGTATCGGTGGTGTTTTCCGGCACGCCGTCAACATGGGAGCGGCGCGCCTGTTCGGCTTCGGCTTTCCCTACGGCACACTCACCGTCAATGTTGTCGGCTCCGTCGTCATGGGCCTGCTCACGGAATTTTTCGTGTTTCGCTCAGGCCTGCCACAGGAGTTGCGCCTGTTCCTGACCACCGGGTTGCTCGGCGGGTTCACCACCTTCTCGACCTTTTCGCTGGATGCCGTGACGCTGTGGGAACGCGGGCAATGGGGTGTTGCTGCCGGATATGTCGCTCTTTCGCTGGTCCTGTCGATGGCGGGACTTTTTGTCGGCCTCATGCTGATCCGGATGGCCGGACATGGACAAGCCGCATGAAAATCTTCCTTACAAGCTGGCCGTTCTGGGCCCTCCTTTCGGCCGGCTTTGCAGCCCTGACGGCGATCTTCGCCAAGATCGGCGTCGAAAACGTCAATTCCGACTTCGCCACCTTCATTCGCACCATCGTCATCCTGCTGGCCGCTGGCGCGATGGTCTATATCACCGGAAATTGGCAGGAGCCGTCGACGGTCTCGACCAGAAGCTGGCTATTTCTTGTACTTTCCGGTTTTGCCACGGGCGCATCCTGGATTTGCTACTTCCGGGCGCTGAAGCTTGGTGACGCCGCCCGCGTCGCGCCGATCGACAAGCTGTCCGTGGTGTTCGTGTCCATTTTCGCTGTGCTGCTTCTCGGTGAGCGCCTGACGCTCCCGAACTGGCTCGGTGTCGTGATGATCGCGGGAGGCGCCGTTCTCGTCGCCTACAGGGCTTAAGACCGTCAAAAAACTTCAAGGGGGAGGAATGCACGATGTTGAAGGTGTCGTTTTGCATTTAATCGTGAGATTCCAGTCCTAACAGTTTCAGTAAGATAGCCCGGCACTTAATTTGAGACTTGGCATTTAATTTGAGACTCTGGCTTCTGTTTGGCACTTAATGTGAGATTCGCCGCCAGGAAAATATGGCTGTTTACGGCCACGCCTCAATGGAATTGCGAGAGACCGATTGTCGTCAATGGCCTTGCAGCCATGTGATTACAGACACATGCCGCTACCACTGGTCATCAAAGCCCGTCGTGCTGCTTCGACGTGGCTGCAATTCTGTCCTGCGTGCCTCGGTTCTGATCAGCCCCCATATTTTTCGGAGGCGATGGCGACACTCGACTAGAATCTCCTGCTTTATCCACGGGTGCGGATTACGCGACCGTTGCCCATCGTGCCACCGCGGAATTACTGCCTTCGCTCAGCCACGGCTTGTCGGCCAGCATGTCTGCACCTCTTGCGCTTATGACCTGCGGCGGGCGTCCAAGGTGCCGGTGACAATTGAAGCGCAATACTTTGAACAGATAATCAATCGTTCTATCGGTACAGTGGCGAATATCCTTGCGACGAACAATCCGCCGAAATGGCCTTGGCGACGAGATTTGATCGCAGTTCTACCGACTCGGTTTCCAGCCGGATACGCTTGTTCGAGCGCTTCATTCCCGACGACGCCTATCTGGATGAGGGCTTCGTCCTTCCCATTCGGCGGTCAAAGCGGATTATGAAAGATAAAATCGAACCGGCCCGTCAAACTGCAGCTCGCTGATCGTCGTGGTGGCATTCGCCTCTTCTGAGGCTGGCGCCTATTCTCCAAAATTAGGCGGAGAATAGGCGTGCAATCTCCGCACATCTTTTGTGCCAGCCTCCGCATCCCGCGATATCAGGATAAAGCGTCGCGCTCGCCGACAAGCTCTTCTATCGTTTTGTCCAGCATACTTTTCTGAAACCCGTCCAGATCGAGACCTTCAACGACGCTATAGTCACCGTCCTTGCACATCACAGGTACGCCACACACAAGCCCTTCCGGTATGCCATACTGCCCCTGCGATATAACAGCCATCGATGTCCAGCGCCCATCAGTACCACGCATCCAATCACGCATCTGATCGATCGCTGCATTGGCGGCAGATGCTGCAGAGGACGCGCCGCGCGCCTCTATGATCGTAGTGCCCCGCCTTGCGACCTCAGGGATCAGCACCTCCTTGTACCAATGGTCGTCGCCGATGGTGTCCGGCAGGGGCCTGCCGGCAGCCGTTGCGTAGGTCCAGTCGGCAAACATGGTCGGCGAGTGATTGCCCCAGATCACGAGCTTATCGATGTCGCCGACGCCACAGCCGACCTTGCGCGCCAGTTGAGTCAAAGCCCTATTGTGATCAAGCCGGATCATCGAGCTGACCTGCCTTGGGTTAAAGTCCGGCGCATTGGCGATCAGGATGGAAGCGTTGGTGTTGGCCGGATTGCCAACGACCAAAATTCTAGCTTGTCGTCCGGCGACCTCGTTGATCGCCCTCCCCTGCACCTTAAAGATCTCTGCATTCGCTGCAAGCAGGTCTCGCCGTTCCATTCCCTTTGACCGCGGCCGGGACCCGACCAAAAACGCTGCGTCGACACCGTCAAACGCTTGCCGAGGATCGTCGGTCGTGACGATGCTGTGTAGCAGCGGAAAAGCGCAGTCCTCCAGTTCCATGACGACGCCGCGAACGGCGTCCTGGGCTTGAGGCAAATCGAGCAGCCGCAGTTCGATCGGCTGCGACTTGCCATAAAGGTCACCATTCGCCAATCGAAACAGCAGGGAATAGCAGATCTGGCCGGCAGCACCGGTCACGGCGATCTTTTTGGGAGTGGATTGCATTGTCATTATCTTTCCTGAGACGGGATAAGGTTATTCGAGGGCGTGGTCCAGCCGGCCTTGGCAAAGATCGCCTTGGCCTCGGTGCCCTGAAGGAATTCCGAAAACGCCTTGGCGTCGGCATTCTTGCCTCCGCGCTCGGTCAGCACGATCCCGGTGTCTCGGTAGATGCGATAGTCCGGTTCGACCTCGACGACGTCTGCGAGTTCTGGGTTGGCGACCTGCCAGATATTCCAGATGATCCAGGCATCGAAGGACTTGTCCTCGGTCCAGGCCTTCTTGGCTTCGGCACTGTTGGCGGCAAAGGTCCTGATGTTGGCGCGAAGGGCCTTCACCTTCTCGATGTCACCGGTCCGGCCGGCCATGTCTTCCCAAAGACCGTTCTGCCCGGCACCATTGACGACAAGCACTTTGTGGCCGGGCTTGAACAGATCAGCGAGGCCGGTGATCTTCTCCGGGTTCCCCGGACGCACCAGGATAGCGGAAGGACGCAAGTAGAGCGGTACGACATCGGCGTCCTTGATCTGGCCGTCCATCGCCTTCACGAAATCCGACATCATCGTCTCTGAGCCGCTGAAGATCAGGTCGGCATTGTCTTTAGCCTTGCCGATCCATTGCGGCGTTGGGCCGGCGGTAACGATCACCGTGTTGCCGGAGCTTTTCTCGAAGGCGGCTGCCGCCTCCTTCATGGCAGGGAGTGGTCCACCGGGACCATAGACGTGGATATCGGCGGCAAGCGTTGGTGCTGTCGTGGCGCCAAGCATCACCGCGCCGGTGATGATGGATTTCAGCATGGTATTTCCTCCGTGTCTGGTAGGAGAAAACTAGCGCCATTCTGCATCAGTTCCATCGCATAATTTTGCTACGAACATTCGGATAAATCGATTATAACTCGGAGCCGATTCAAGGTTGCTATCCTCATGACCCTCGACCAGTTGCGCATCTTCGCCGAAGTCGCCCGCCAACAGCACATCACCAAGGCTGCCAAAGCGATGAACATGACGCAGTCGGCCGTCAGTGCTGCGGTCATCGCGCTTGAGGAACGGCACGGCGTGGCTTTGTTCGACCGGATCGGTCGTTCTATCGTTCTCAATCAAACCGGAACGATCTTTCTCGAGCATGCACTTCAGGTCTTGGCTGAAGCGAAAGCCGCCGAGTCTGCGCTAAGCGACCTTGCCGGACTTTTGCGCGGGGAATTGTCGGTTATGGCGAGTCAGACTGTTGGCGCCTATTGGCTGCCCTCCAGGCTTGCGACGTTCCACACACGCTATCCTGGTCTCGGTCTCGACGTCGGGATCGGCAATACCGAGGCGGTAGGCGACGCGGTTGAGGCAGGGCGGGTTGAGCTCGGCGTTGTAGAGGGCGCGGTCGACAGACCGGCCTTGTCGTCGCGCATGATCGCCACGGATGAGATGATCCTCGTCGTGTCGCCAACTCATCCATGGGCCAAAGGCAAAAAGCTCGGAAAGGCCGATTTTGAAGACGCGACATGGGTTCTTCGCGAACCCGGATCGGGAACACGGCTCGCCTTCGAGACGATGATGACGAAAGAGAAATTGAAGCTGCAGGCGTTGAACGTTGCAATTGTCCTGCCCGGAAACGAGGCCGTGCTCGGCGCAGTCGAGGCCGGCATGGGGGCAACACTGACATCGCGAAGTGCTGCCCAGACCGAACTCAACAGCGGCCTGCTGGTCGAGGCCAATGCTTCTCCGCTTCCGCGCCCATTCTTCCTGCTCCGGCATAAGGAGCGGTATCGCTCCAAGGCGGCCGATGCGTTCGAAGCCCTGTTGTCGGAATAGACACGATGACCTATCGCGGACCTGATACGCTCTGGCACGAGCATCGACGCGAGGAGCGGTTGGCCGCGCTTGACAGTGCGCATATGCAGCCATTGAACGCCTTCCGGGAGCACGTTCAGCTCAACTCCGACCGGGATATGCCGAACTTCGATCCATACGATGGCGGTATCAGCGCAAGACTGCTGATCCTTTTGGAGACGCCTGGACCAAGTCCGGTTGAACGCGGCCAGCGTTTCGTTTCGATCGATAACCCGACCGGCACGGCGAAGAACCTGCGCAAGGCACTGACTGGCGCAGGGATATCGCGCCGGGACATCGTTCTGTGGAATACGGTCCCGTGGGTCCGCGCAACCCGAAGCTCGATCGTGGCCAGCGAGCGGCGCGAGGGCATCAAGGGACTTGCAGGCCTTCTGCCGCTGCTGCCGAACCTACGTGTCGCCGTCCTGGCGGGCGCGGTGGCGAGTGGTGCTGAAGATGTACTGGTGGATGCCGGCATCGAGGTGATCCTCTGCCCCCATCCGAGCCCGACGCTGATCAATACCTCGCGGACGCTGCGCGACCGCCTTCACGCGGCTTTCGAAGCTGCCGCCGCAAATCTAGATCAATCGGAAACGGCGATTGAAATATCCTGAACTATGCGTTGGAACTAATCGTTGTACCCACGTATTTTCTCCTCGACGATCAGGAGAAATTCGATGCACAAGATTGTTGCCTTCAAGGAGCCGGTAGCGCCAGCCTCGGATGTTCCTATGCAAGGCCATGTCATACGGAACTTTACGCCAAATTGGTTCGCGACCACTATGGGCACCGGCATCCTTTCGGTCGCCTTCGCACAGTTTCCTGGGCATCCGGGGCTTTTCGCGATGGGTCAGGCGCTTTGGCTCTTCAATATCCTGCTGTTTGCAACCTGCACAACGCTCTACGCGGCACGCTGGCTGCTCTATTTCCAAGAGGCAAGACGGGTCTTTTCCCATTCCGTCGTGTCGATGTTCTTCGGCTGCATTCCGATGGGATTGGCCACGATCATCAATGGCTTCCTGATCTATGGCATCCCACATATCGGCGACACGGCGGTGTCGATCGCAACGACGCTTTGGTGGTTTGACGTCGCTCTGTCGCTTTGTTGCGGCCTCGCCATCCCGTTCATGATGTTCACGCGCCAGTCGCACTCGATCGACCAGATGACCGCAGTCTGGTTGCTGCCGATCGTGGCAAGCGAAGTAGCGGCCGTCAGCGGTGGTCTGCTTCTGCCCCATATCGGCGATGCTCAGACGCAGTTGACGGTGCTGATGACGAGCCTGGTTCTCTGGGCCTGTTCGGTCCCGCTCGCCATGAGCGTTCTCGTCATCCTCTTCCTGCGCATGACGGTCCACAAGCTTCCGCATGTCAACATGGCCGCCTCGAGCTGGCTGGCTCTCGGCCCGATCGGAACCGGTGCGCTTGGTCTTCTCGTCATGAGCCAGACCGGACCCGCCGTGTTGTCGGCGAATGGATTGGCGAGCGTTGCTCCGGCCTTCGGTGGCGCCAGCTTCCTCGGCGCGATCCTCCTGTGGGGCTACGGCATCTGGTGGCTGGCGACTGCTGTCCTGATCACCCTGCGCTACCTTCGCGAGGGCCTTCCATTCAATATCGGCTGGTGGGGCTATACCTTCCCGCTTGGCGTGTTCGCCGTCGCCACGCTTCGTCTCTCAACGATGGTGCCGATGTCGTCTATCGCAATCTTTGGCGCGGTTCTTGTTATAGCACTTGTCTGCATGTGGCTGCTGGTCGTGGCCAAGACGATCAAGGGCACTCTTGACCGCTCGCTCTTCGTCTCGCCCTGCCTCAAGGCCGACTGATGATCGAAACACTCCGGCATTGCTCATGCCGGAGTGTTTTTTCTCGTAACCGAACAGGAGAAGACATGACGTTTCGTATGATGGCCGTGATCGTCGGCATTGCCTTAGGATGCGTGACATCGGCCGAGGCCGAACCCGTGCAGGATTTGATGACCCCGGCCGTATTCCAAGACAGCTTCGTTGGGCAGAAGACCGCTCCAGTCACGCTGGTCGTCTATTCCTCCCCAACCTGCAGCCACTGCGTCGACTTCCATGAACGAGACCTGCCGAAACTGCAGGATACATATGTCGCATCGGGTAAGTTGAAGATCGCGTACCGGCCCTTCGTGCGAAACTCGGTGGATGCCGTTATCTTCATGCTGGCGAATGCGCGGGGCCGAGACAAATTCGACGAGACGGTATCGTCCTTCATGACGAAATTCGATGAGATTGCCGGCGCCGCCAACGCCGAGGATGCATTGCGCGAGATCGCCGCTAGCATGGGCATCGACCGCGCAGGTTTCGATCGCGCTGTCGCCGATCAGGCCTATCTCGACAAGCTCAATGCTGCGACAACCGAAGCGAACAAAAAATTCGGAGTCGCCGGCACGCCATCGTTTTTCGTCAACGGCCAACAGGTTCGGATTAAAATGAGTTTCAACGAGGTCGCCAAAGCAGTCATGAAAGCCACCGCCAGCCTGGAGTGAAACCAAAATCTGAGAGTGGCGGAATTCCCTGTAGGAAGTTTTCCTACGATCGACCAGGCTGGTTTTCCTCTGAAAAGACGGACGACTGGGCGCCGTCGTCGAACGGCTTAGAATGTCTGCTTTTTCGCCCTGTTCCAACCGGCCGTTCATTCTCCATACCGCAATCCGCTGCGAGTATCGTCCTTCAGACATCGTTCACAGGCCGATTGGATCCAACACGCGTGATCCTCTTGGCGGCATATGAACAAGCCGTATTTCGGCACGCCTCGAGTCACCATCCGCGTTCCGTCGTTCTTCGCGCAGACCGGTATAGCACCGCGCGTGCCAACCGCTCACGCCGACGTGAGAACAAATACGGATGAGCAGTGGAATAAACGGCGACCCACAGCGTTCTTATCCACTAAAGCCAAAAGGATTCCGCCATGCGCGTTTACAGTTTCATACTTGTTGCCAGTTTTGCCATTGTGGGAAGTGCAACTGCTGAGCAGTTCCACGACCACCAACCGGCGATGAGCATGGAGGATAGCGGCCCTTCAACTGCGTTCTCGAAAAGCATGAAGGTGGCCATGGACAAAATGCATACCGGCATGATGGCGGTACCCGAAACAGGCAATCCAGACCACGATTTTCTGGCGCAAATGATCCCGCATCACCAGGGCGCCATCGACATGGCCAAGGCCGTGTTGCTCACCACCCAAGATCCGCAAATCCGAAACCTCGCCCAGTCGATCATCACAGAGCAGGCTTACGAAATTCAGTTGATGAATTCGATGCTCACACAACAGCGCGGCTCCGTCGCCGCCAACCCGGAGACTTCGAAATGAAACGTTCCGCAGCCCTGCTGATCGCCTTGATGGCGAGCACGCCAGCCTTTGCCCTGCCCGAATCCAAGGACCGGGTCTATGCTGCTGACCAGAACAGCAACACCGTATCTGTCATCGACCCATCGACCAACACGCTTCTCGGCCTGATCAAGCTCGGCGACCCACGCCCGAATGTCTTGAGCCCGCTTTACAAGGGTGAGGTCAACGTCCACGGCCTTGGCTTCTCGCCGGATCACCGTACCATCGTCGCCGTCTCGACGGTGACCAATTCCGTGACCTTCATCGATACCGCGACAAACAAGATCAAAGGTGTCGCCTATATCGGCCGCAACCCGCACGAGGCCTTCTTCACGCCGGATGGCAAACACGTCTGGGCAACCGTGCGTGGCGAGGATTACCTTTCGGTCATTGATGCGAAGACATTCAAGGAGACCGATCGCATCAAGACCGAGAGCGGTCCCGGCATGACCATCTTTACGCCAGACGGCAAGCGCGCCTTTGTGGCCAACAGCTTCAATCCGGTCGTTCAGGTGTTCGATGTCGCGTCGAAAAAGCTGCTTGCATTCATTCCGGTGGTCTCGCCATTCTCGCCGTTCATTCAGGTGACGCCAGATGGAAAGGAAGCCTGGCTAACCCACAAGGATGTCGGCAAGGTGACGCGAATTGATACCAAGACATTGAAAGTCAAGGGCGTGATCGATAGCGGTCCGATCACCAACCATCTGGCGTTCGCCGACACATCCGCCGGAACTCTGGCTTATGTGACCATCGGCGGCGAGAACGTCGTGAAAGTCTACACGCTGGACGACGAGGCCAAGCTGATAGCCACCATTCCCGTCGGCGCCTTGCCGCACGGTGTCTGGGGTTCGGGCGACGGCAGCCGCGTCTTTGTTGGCCTCGAAAACGGCGACGCGGTGGACGTGATCGACACTCAGAAGAATGAGAAGATCGCCCATATCCCCTCAGGCCAGGCCCCACAAGCGCTGATCTACGTTCCGGATGCGGTCCCGACAGGCGATGGCCGCCAAAACCTTGAACCACGCAAGGACATGCCGGAGAACATCACACTTATGCTGAAGCCTGCCGCAGATGCGCAAGGCGGCGGAATGGTCGTCTCGCGCAATCTTGGCCTGATCGATATCGTAGATCTCAGCGTTTCGAAATTGAAGCCGGACACGGCTTATGCGCTGTTGTTCGAAGGTCAGCCGGAACCGATCGTGGCGTTCAAGACGGATGCCAAAGGTGCCGCGATGGCATCTGCCACCAGTCCGACCCGCTCCATCGTCAAACCGGGCGAAGCCTCCAAGACACCTAAGGTTATCCTCGTTGAGGGAACAGAACCGTCAGCAAATGCGGTCTTGCAGAGCAACTAACAGTTTGGCTACCTGTTATGGGCAACCCCAAAACAAGTTGACTGCGGCGTTCTTACAATGCCGCAGTCATTTTTGATACCGCACTGAGATTGACCGGATTCAAATCATTCCTTGATAGATCGCAGTTGCGATCGGAAGGAGCTTTGCCCGATCGACCGAGGCGGATACCGCGAAATCGAACCCCTGATCCACCCAGACAAAGCTGGACACGCCGTTTTTCTCTTCAAACGTGAACGCTGTCTGCGCTGATTGGCCGGCGCGTAGATAAACGGCCAGCCTCTCGCCTTTGTCATCCTCGTACATGAGTTGTGCAGCCGCAGCGCCACCGCCCGGAAGGACGCGTCCGCCGAGCAGCTTATACCCGAATGCCGAAAGGTTCGGTGGCGTCAGTGCCCGGCCGGATCGCTTCGACAGCCATGTGACCAGATGTGCCTCGTCATCCGCTCCAACTTCGACCGGATGGGCTACTTCGACCACGAAGGTCCGATAGGCGTCAGATGCGTTCGCGGCGAAACCCGCCTCGGACAATCGCGCTGCGTTGATTTGCACGCCTTCAGGCTTTAGCCACCAGCCACCGGCCAGGCCCATTCCCAAGAAGATGCAAGCTGCCATGGCGGAGCGATACCAACCTTGTCTTCGCAAAGCTGCATTGGACTGAAGGTTGGCGATGCGCAGCCGCGCTGGAATGGGCTCCGAGAATTTCTCAGACAGCCGCACACGCAAAGCTTCCCGATCCGCAAGCTGTTGCGTGACCCTTGCGCTCGCTTCAGGATGACCAGCAAGATAGGCGTCGACAAGCGCCTGCCGGTCAGGCGTCAGCTTTCCGTCGATGTAAGCCTGAAGATCATCTTCGCCAATCGGCGAACCGGTGTTCATCATTTTACCCTTCGCAAGGTCACGGGCGTCTTGTTGTCGAGAATGGATCGGAATTTCTGCCTGGCGCGCGACAGCCGCGACATCACGGTTCCTACCGGAACACCAATGACGGCGGCAGCCTGCTCATAGGACAGATCCTCGACGCCAACCAGAAGCAGAAGCGATTTTTGATCGTCGGAAAGCCTATCGAGCGCTTCGAGTATATCGCGTACGGCGATGCCATGATCCTGATCGGCGGGCGATCCGGGGAGCGTGACGGTATCGAGCTCGTGGTGTGGCCCCCGTCGCTGGGATTGGCGTCCAGCCGAAATGTGCAGGTTTCGCATGATGGTAAACAGCCATGCCCGCAGGTCACCATCGGTCCGACGCAGATACCAGCGTGATATCGCACGCTCGAGGCAATCCTGCACGAGATCGTCGGCGCGGTTGTGATCGCGCAGAAGCGCGAAGGCATAGCGTCGCAGTGCCGGTATTTCCGCCTCCAGTCGCATCGCCATTGTCGACATCATCAGCCCTTCGGATCGGTGGCCATACCGGGGATGCTGGCATGGCCACCATTCGGCTTACTTTGCAGGCGGGTTAACCTGCCAGATTTCGTCGACAAGTTTTCCGTCACGATAGGTCATGATATAGAGAACGGGAACCTTGTTCTTGCCGGCAAAGACAACATTTGCTGCAACGGTCGCGCCCTTCGGATTGGCTGCCTCCCAGACTTCGCCGACTGTGGCGGTCTGTTCGCCCTGTGCCGTCGAGAATTTGGTCCAGACTTCAGCTATCGCCTTTTCCGACGCATAGGTGCCGTCGAGCGGACCACCAATCCAGGCAAGGGAAGGATCCTTACCGTAGTCCTTGGTGATTGTCGCGACATCGCCCTTGGCGATCGCTTCGATACGGGTTTTGGCCATGTCCATGGCAGGGCCAGCAAGGGCTGCACCGGTGCACATGAGAAAAGCGAGCGGCAGAGCCATCAGAACTGTTTTGCGCATAGTATAATCTCCTTGTTGAAATGACAGGAGAGAGACGCTGGCAATCACGCGTTATTCCACCCGGCAGCAAAATAATTTTCTCCTCGCTCACCGCGCTCAAGGATATTGAACTCCCTTTGGCTGGTAGAACGGATTCCAAGGGCGAAGTTCTACAGGAGGATGTGTCGTACGTAGGCCTAATGGCTGAGAAACACGGGCAAACTTGTGTGATCCATCACTGTCTTCGTGGCCCCGCCAAAGACGGTCTCGAGGAATAGGCCATGACGGTAGGCGCCCATCAAAAGCGTATCCGCGCCGCCCCTATTGGCCTTCTCCAGAAAATCGTCGGCGTTTTTCGCCACGGAGGTCTGCAGCCGCCCTGTCCCGCTGACATGCAATGTCTGAAAGAACGCAACCGCCTCTGAGATGTCGTTCTCGTGTGCTGCGAGAATTATCAACGTATCAGCAGCGCGGAGCCAAGCTCTGGCCTTTTGAAGGCAAGAACGTATTCCGTCATCGTCCCTCCAGAAAATGGCGATTGAGCGGCCGAAAGAAACCGGAGTGCCGTTAGTATCCGGCGTAAAAACCACCAGCCTATGGTGATCGAAGAGCGCCGCATGCAGGGCATCGCCGCCGTCCATCGATTGCGGGTGGGCGATGGTCACAAGATCGGCTGATCCAAGATGTTTGCGGACACCGTCTTCTTCTCCACCATCAGCTTCCACCCACTCGACCTTGGCGCCAGCCGGCGACGGTTCACGCCCTGCCGACCACTCCTCGAAGATCTTTCTGACCTCGTTCCGTCGCTGAAAGGCCGTGCCCTCATCGCGGATCCGCATTTCCTGCATGTCGACTTCCTCTACACTGCCTCCGATCTTGGCGGGATCGACGCAAACATGGAGCGCCGTGATTGTTGATCCCGGTTCGACCGCTGATGCAGCGTCGGCGATGAGCAGGCTGGAAAGGGCTGTTTTAGGATGTGGGATGAGTGCAACAATGTGCATGGTTTTCCTCCTGGTTCAGGTTTCCTGCGACGCAGCTTCCGCGTCTTTTTGTTCGTGGCTCCGAACAAGCGATACCATCATCGCCGTGCCGTCGTATCCCATCGCCTCCAAACATACTCCAGTCAGAATACGCGATCATCCTCGGGCAGAACCGGGGTGCCACGCGTACCAGACCTGCCATATCGGGAGGCAAAGTGGGTTCGACATCGGATCTGCTCTAGGCTCGGTAAGCGACGAGGATAGCGCCGCAGGCAATCAGGCAGACGCCAAGCCAATTGGGAAGCGACAGACGCTCCCCTAGAAAGAGTACGGCGAAGATTGCGACGAAGACGACACTGAGCTTGTCGATCGGCGCAACGCGTGCGGCATCACCGAGTTTCAACGCCCGGAAATAGCAGATCCACGACGCGCCGGTTGCCAGGCCTGATAGAACAAGGAATACCCAGCTACGGCCGGACACCGTACCCGGCGATTGCCAATTTTCGGTGACATAGACCATCATCCCGGCGGCCGCCAGAATGACGATCGTGCGAATGAAAGTCGCGAAATCGGAATTGACGTTTTCGACCCCGACTTTTGCGAAGATAGCCGTCATTGCCGCAAAGCCAGCCGATAATAGCGCCCAGAAGGGCCAGCCGAGAAAAATACTTTTCATGCCGTTTGACCTCCAGCCATACCACGCACCAGCACCATGCCAGCGAACATTGCAATGAATGCCAGGATGACAGAAGCGCTGGCGTAGAGGATGGCGGCGCTAGCCTCTCCCCTTTCCCAAAGCCCTACAGCATCCAGCGAAAACGTCGAGAAGGTCGTAAAACCGCCAAGAATGCCGGTTGTCAAAAACAACCGCAGTTCTTGCGGCAGCCCGATGTGCGCTACCGCGGCGCCAAGCCCAAACCTGTCAATCTTCCAACATGTCGTCTCCGGCGGCCGGGTCAGTATCCACGGCGCTACCCTGTTTACTCAAGAGACCAGCGTCTTCCAGCGCCTCGATGTTTGGCAGGTCCCGCAAGGTCTCCATGCCAAAGGCCGAGAGGAAATATGGCGTCGTGACATAGGTATATGGCGCGCCCAGCGTAGGGCTCCGTGGGCCGGAGCCGATAAAACCTGCTCCACGCAAACCGCCGATCGTATCGCGGCTGACTTCCTTGCCAAATAACTTTGACAACTCACCGCGCGTGATCGGCTGGAAATATCCGACAGCTATCAGCACCATCGCCTCAAATTCAGACAACGCCGCCACACCGCCTCGCGTAGGCGCGGACGAAGCGCGGATCGTCTCGGCAAACCTTGGTCGGGTCCGGTGTTGCCACCCGCCTGCGACCGAGATCAGTTCATAAGGGCGATCTCGCAGCTCTCCGACCAAGTCGTCGATCAGCAGATCGACGCTGCAGTCTTTGCCGACCACCCGCGCCAGAGTCTCGCGGCTGACCGGCTCGGCGGACGCAAAAATGACCGCCTCGACGCGCATCATCCATTCCCGCCAGCGCATTTCCGACGGCAAGTCCAGTAGCTCGCGATCATACAGGAGCTCTTGCTTGCGTCCTCCGGCTTGACGGCGGCGTTTAGCTGCGCTCGCTCCTGCCATTGTCACAATCCAAATATTCGGAAGGAGGACCGGCCCGAGAGCTCGCGTATCGCCTCAAAGCCTTCGAGCCGCTCGAACAGCCGGTTTGCCGCCCATCGTGACAGGCTGGCCCCGGCTGCCGAAGCGGATACAGCGTCTTCGTTCAACAGCCGACGGATGACCGGTTCAGCTCCTCTGGTCCTGACTTTGGCTGCGATGGCCAACAAGCGGCTAGCGCGGCGATCGATCTCCGCAGCGGAACGCAGTGCCAGTTCGGCGCCATCGACAATCGCCATGCAGATTGCTTTCGAATAGGCTGACTCACCCGGCTTCACGCGACCCCGGCCACCGATGGTGCGGAAAGCTGGGCCAAAGCGCTCGGGTAGCAACAGGGGAACCGGTTGCGACCAGTTCAGCTTCTGAGCCAGCACCATCTCGCCAAGACCAAGTGCCAACACTTCTGCGTCCGGGCGAGCCGCAGAAATCGCCATTATAAGGTCCGCCACCGCGAAAGGTGCCGAACGTCCGGATCGGATGGCAGAATCGACAAGATCTGGGACCAAGGCAAGATCGTCGTCCCAACGGATCGATAGAAGCGTGGCCAATTCCTTAGTAAACGATGTGCCCGGCATGCCGATCCGGCGGGACAGCATTCGTGTGGCCAAAAACAGCTTCCCGGCAGGACCGGGATCACCGTCCACGGGCGTCAACAAAACGGCGTCCCGCAGCGCGGGCTCTTCCTCGTTGCGACCGAGCATCCTGGCCGCGACGGCGGCTGACTTGAGAGCAAGACGATCGCGCCAGCAGCCTATCCATGGTGTATCCGAACGGATTAAATCGTCGAGTGATTTCAGCGCGATACCTGCGGCAAAAGCAGCATCCAGCTCGTCAATGTCACGGCCACGCGCCAGCGCCCAGCTTGGGAGGTAGCCGGTCCATGTGGAGGTTGCAGAGAACGAAGATGTGATCGAATCCATACGCAGCAGCATAAATCAGATGTGCAGTTTGTGCTACTTTTTCGTTATAAACCGCACAGCCTATCGCGAAGATAAAACGTCCGATAATGTTGCATTATCGGACATTATGTTAATTATAGAGAAATGATCCAAAGCATCGAGCAAAACATCGAAATTCACGTCGAGGAGAGCTCAGCGCCGTCTCTCAGCACAGCCTCCGGCGGTGATGTTCCCGCGCCGGAGGTGTCGGGCGACAGCCCCCTCCCCTCTCTCGCCGTTCAGGACCAGACTCCCGCCCACCTCGCAAGCCTTGCCGATCGTGCCCGGGGTTATGTCGAAGCCGCCAGTTCCGCCAATACCCGCAAGGCTTATTCATCGGACTGGAAGCATTTTGCCGCTTGGTGTCGGCGGTCCAATCTGGCCCCCCTACCCCCACACCCGGAGACCGTCGGGCTCTATATTACCGCCTGCGCCTCCGGCACGGCTAAGCGGGGCACAAAAGCCAACTCTGTCTCAACCATCGAACGACGCCTCTCCTCCCTCAGCTGGAACTACGCCCAGCGCGCTCTCTCGCTCGATCGCAAGGACAGGCACATTGCGACGGTGATGGCCGGCATCCGCAACAGCCATGCCAGGCCACCCGTCCAGAAAGAGGCGGTCATGGCCGAGGATATCATCGCCATGATCGAAACGCTGGATCGCGGCACCCTCCGTGGTCTGCGTGATCGCGCGATGTTGCTCATCGGCTTTGCCGGTGGCCTTCGCCGCTCCGAAATCGTCGGTCTTGATCTGAAGGCTGACCAGACCGAAGACGGTCGCGGCTGGATCGAAATCCTCGACAAGGGAATGCTCGTCACCCTGCGCGGCAAAACGGGATGGCGGGAGGTCGAAATTGGCCGCGGTTCTTCAGACTCCACCTGCCCGATCGCGGCAGTCGAGACCTGGGTCAAGTTCGCCAAGCTGGCTCATGGTCCCCTCTTCCGTCGGGTCATGGGACAAGGCAAAGCGGTTGGGCCGGAACGGCTGAATGACAAGGAGGTAGCGCGGCTGGTTAAACGGGCCGCGATGGCGGCCGGCGTTCGCGGTGATCTCAGCGAGATCGAGCGTGCGTTTAAGTTCTCCGGTCATTCCCTTCGTGCAGGCCTCGCTTCTTCTGCCGAAGTCGATGAGCGATATGTCCAGAAGCAACTCGGGCATGCGTCCGCAGAGATGACCCGTAGATATCAGCGGCGGCGGGATCGCTTCCGCGTGAATTTGACCAAGGCTTTAGGTCTTTAGCTGGCCTTCCTTAGCCTTTGTTAAAATCCCAAGAGGGCATCCGGCGTAAGAATTCTAGCCTAGCGCTTCAATGAAATTTGGAGCTAAAACCCGCCACGTGGCCCGAACTCGCCGACGGATAATTGTTCTCAACAACGCCAGCCGGGCAAACACCCGGTTGATCTCGTTCAGAAAGACAGAAGCTTGCTATGAACTGTGCATCTCCTGTCCCCGTTTAGGCGATCGGCGGGCTGGTGTCAAAGACCGCGCCATAGAATTCCATCAAGGCATCGACGCGGTCTCTAAAGTCCACAAATGCCGATACAGGCTCAACGTCGAACTCCGCTATTGTGATGCGGTCGAAGACCGCATAGCAGATCTCGCCATTGTTGTATCTTGATCGATAGGCAAGACCATCGAGATCGCCAAATTCGCTATGTAGGGCTAGCGCAAGCGCACGTGACGGGCCGTAGTCGTTGACGCTGATCTCGCCGGCGTCGATCTGGTGAACCTGAAGGCCTTCGTCGTAAAGCTTGGCAAGCGCGAGTGGGCGCTTCGGACGGAGGAGGCTCCAGCCGCGCTCCTCGATATGATCGCGCCTCAGGATTCTGCCGGTTGGACGGCGCAACATTGTTTCGACAAAGGCGCCCTCAAGCTGCTCCGCGGTGTAGAGGACGCGAAACTCACTGTTCGGCGCGTCGAACCTATTCTGTGGCATCTTCCCGGGCAGCGGCCCGAAGAAAATCGGACCGCGGTTGAGCGGATGGATGCGTACGATAGTGTGTCCTGCGGGCAGCTCGGTCGTACGCAGACCAGATACGAAACGGGAGGCTGCCACGCTAGATGTCCCCCTCCATACCCAGATAGGCCTCAGCGGCCCCGACCGTTTCAGCAATGCGGCCGTCGATCAGAGCAAGGCGTGGCGATGTGCCGAGGTTCGGGTCCTCTTCAATGAGGAACTGCAGGGCTGACCAGTCGCCTGCCGAATGAAAGAGCTTCAGGACGCTGGGCAGACCGTTGATCCATTCGAACTCTCCGTCACGGCTGACCCACTGCGCCATCGGAAAAACAAGCTCGCTTCCCCGCATCATTGCAAGCGCACTGCGCGTCTTTACGCGTTTGTGTAGCGCTTGGCGGGAGACATGCAGACGATTGGATGCATCGGTGAGCGAAAGCCCACCACCAGCACGCATCAAAAGATCAGCCTGTAGCGTGTCCAGCCGATTGGCCGGGGCGGCTGGAAGCGCGTCCAATTCCTCGATTTCGGCGATGATTTTTGCATTCAGCTCGAACTGCTGTGTGGCGACATCAAGATGGTTGGCCAGCGCGTTGAATGCGCGCGCACGGTCCGTTTTGCAGAGCCGTTGTAACTCGAGACTTGCTTGTGTCAGATGGCTCAAGGTCATGAACGCATCGAAGGCAAGCTCCGCCGCACGGCCGGTCGGCTCCCAATCAACAACAAGCGCCTGGCGGACTTCCGCCGATCGGTTGCGGCAATGAATGACGAGGCTCTCGAACCAGGACCTACCCTGATTGTTTGAGTGGTAAGGGTATGGTGGGCGCCGGTCCGGCCCACTGTCAACGAGGGCGGCGGCAAGCAACATTGCCCCCTGATCAATTCGTGATGAAAAGAAAGCCAAGCCGTATATGCCGGTTGAAACCGCCGGCTCCGGCTCGATCTCATCAGAAACCCCGACCGTTACCGAGCTCTCCTCGAAGAAAGACAGCGGCCAGGATTTGCCTGAATAGGGCGACACGACCGGGTCCCGGTTGAGGTCATAAAACTTTCGGCCGGTATCCGCTAGCGTCTGCTTCTTGCCTGAGGTTTCCGCCATTGACATACTCCATCCCGCACAGGGTGACGTTGATAGTTGATGCCAATGTAATACCTTATATCAACTTCATCAACTCTGATCACGGCAAAGATAAATTACGCACTGAAGGTCGGGGTTCTCGCCGGCATTATTCGCTTCTTGCCTACTGGATTGTCACCTGGGCAACAACTTAAGCGCCATTGGCTTTGGTATCCGCCGTTCGAGAACCCAGCATGGTATTCGCTGTGCTGTTTGGCGTCTTCTTCCTTAAAGAGCGTCTCGACCTGGCAAAGTTGTCCTCCATTGGCTTTACGTTGATTGGGACCGCAATGCTCAGGATGTCCAAGTGATAGCAGTTCAGATTTTGCCCAACCCGTCGCATAGCGGTACGAGTTCCGGACTGCAAAGTGTCACGTTGCTAGGCCTATCGATCTCCGAGTCATAGCGTGGGCGAAAACTCCTCCCCGAACGTCTAAAGGCTTTGGCGAGCTTCCAACCTCCGCATTTGGAAACTTCCTCTCGAAAGCATTATCGGGCGTCTTTGCTATTGTCACTGGATAGGCCACGAACGCCAAGATTTTACTTCTAAACGTGCATTTCGCCGCTTTCAGATAATCGAGAACGGTGCTATTTGTGGCTAGACAGCCTAGCTAGATCGGAGCAGATTCATGGATTGGCAACTGCAGGACGCTAAAAACCAATTCTCGAAAGTAGTGCAAAAAGCCCGCTTTGAAGGCCCGCAAGAGATAACCGTGCGTGGCGAGCGCACGGCCGTTGTCCTGTCCGCAAAAGACTATGACGCTTTGCGCGCAGGGCGACCGACTTTGGTCGATGACCTGCTTGCCGGTCCGCCTTGGGATGACGCCTTCACCGACGCGGTCGACGCGCGGTCCAAAGTCTCAAGCCGCGACGTGGCCTTCTGATGTATCTAGTGGATACGAATATCGTCTCGGAGGCAAGGCGGGGCACTCCACAGGCAGTGTCGTGGCTGCGCTCTGTCGATCCTCTCAGCGTCCACTTGAGTGCGCTGACGCTTGGTGAGATCATGCGCGGTATTGCCTTGAAACAAAAATCAGATCCCAAGGCTGCGGCACATCTTGCCGAATGGCTGCGCAAGCTGCGCCACGATCATGCTGACCGCATCCTCACGGTGACCGACGAGATCGCAGTCGAATGGGGCCGCATCGCCGCGATCCGTCCGCGCGGCGACATCGACGGGCTGATCGCAGCCACTGCAATTGTCCATGACCTGATCCTCGTCACTCGCAACGTCAAGGACTTTGAGGACACAGGCGCAGCCGTGATCAATCCATGGGAAGCGTGAGATGAGCGACATTCTCGGTGGACAAGCTGTGGCGGACGAGCCTTCCATTTCCAGAGCAGAAATCCCCTCCCCTGCCCCACAACCGGGGTCCAGCCTGTCGGGCCACCTGCAAGACCTCACGGATCGCGCTCGAAGCTACGTCGAGGCAGCCAGCTCGATCAACACGAGAGAAGCCTACGCATCCGACTGGAAACACTTTTCTGCCTGGTGCCGTCGCTCTAGTCTTTCTCCCCTCCCCCCACATCCGGCGACCGTCGGTCTCTACATCACAGCCTGCGCCTCGGGATCCGTTGACCGCGGAGCAAAGGCAAATTCCGTTTCGACCATTGAGCGCCGCCTCTAGTCGATTTCGTGGAATTATTCGCAACGCGGCCAGAGCCTCGATCGCAAGGACCGGCATATCGCCACCGTCATGGCTGGCATTCGTAACAGCCATGCCCGCCCACCGGTGCAGAAGGAGGCGGTGATGGCGACCGACATCATCGCCATGCTCGAAACACTCGATCGCCGCACCCTGCGCGGCATGCGCGACCGGGCGATGCTGCTCATCGGCTTCGCTGGAGGTCTTCGGCGCTCCGAGATCGTCGACCTCGATCTGAAGGCCGACCAGACTGAGGACAGTCGCGGTTGGATCGAGATCCTCAACAAGGGCATGCTTATAACGCTCCGCGGTAAAACCGTATGGCGGGAGGTCGAGGTCGGCCGCGGCTCGGCCGATGCGACCTGCCCGGTCGCCGCAATCGAGACCTGGATCAAGTTCGCCAAGCTGGCTCATGGCCCCCTTTTTCGCCGGGTGATAGGGCGAGGTAAAGCGGTCGGGTCGGAGCGATTAAACGACAAGGAGGTGGCGCGACTTGTGAAACGCGCTGCGATGGCCGCCGGCGTTCGCGGTGATCTCAGCGAGATCGAGCGCGCTTTCAAATTCTCCGGTCATTCCCTTCGCGCGGGGCTCGCTTCCTCTGCCGAGGTCGACGAACGCTATGTCCAGAAGCAGTTGGGGCATTCGTCCGCAGATATCAGCGGCGACGGGATCGCTTCCGCGTGAATTTGACGAAAGCATCAGGGCTTTAATTTTCGGCCACGAAGAACCTCTAGGCGAAGCTCCATGCACTGCCGTGTTCGATGTTGCCCGTAGCTCTGGTCGATAGGCGTCGACGCTGGTGCTTTTGGCGGTCCCGTGTTAGCGCTGCGCTGGTCTACTGACAAGGCAAGATTGTACGCCCTAGGATACTCATTTCTCTCCGGGGGCCTAATTTCCATTCCATCCAATCAGAGACACGTCAACCGCCTTTGAGACATCCCACGCATCCAATATTGTTCGGCGATCCAGGTTGGGGACTTCGAGACCCAAAGCTTTTGGCTTTTTCGTATTATCGACAATAGGCTGCACCGACCACAGCGAATGTTCCAGATTGGCAATTTGGGGCGTCTGGACAAGTATATCAAAGCCGGCAGGATTCCATCCCCTTTCGACCGCCAACATAGCGTAAATTTCATCTACCTTTTTCTGCTGATCAGAAACCGCGTCAATCTTCGTTGCCAACTCGACGAGGCGTTGTTCCAGAAGGCGGATTGAGTGTGACCCTCTTTCGGCAAGCTTCTCGACACCGCTCTTCGTAGTGATAAATGCCTCTGCAGCGGGCTGATCCAGCGGACTCGCAACCACCCTCGGGGCCTTTTCAAGTGTGACCGAGAGCCAACGAGTATCCTCAGAAAAAAATAGGGGTCCACGGGAAGGCTTACCGTTGAGTAGGTTCGTGCTAAGAAGGTGATCTATGGCCTCCCCCTTTCGGTGAGTGGCTTCTCCTGTGAACTCCAGTCCTAAAGCAAGCCACCCTGCGGGCAGTGAAAGGAGGACGACGGCCAAGCTCGCAGCACGAAATGCGATCCTCTTGACCTTCACGTCTCGCCGGCTGGGCACATTAGAGTTAGCTGGCGCAGGATCATAGGTTTCCGACAAGGGGATCCTTTTTCCACCAACCATTTCCGCGACAAGTTCAATCTTCGCAGCAACGGTACCTTCGATGTCCCTTAATTCCTCGGCCAACTCCTGCTCGCTCATCGAGCTGACAGCGACGGCGTCCGGATCGCTCAAGACCCTATCCATTTCGTGTTCGAAAAGGGCATCCTGGTCGATAAACTCGAGGATTTTCTCTTCAGGATCCAGGTTTTTGAATTTTGTCATCGTTATTCTCCACCAAACAGAGGTCAGTTCTCGACTTCGCTCGGCGCTTCTATTTTTTCGGTGAAAACCAATCGCCGTTCTTCCATGATACCTTTCAGGATCTTCCTGATGTAGTCGACCCGGCTCGGCGGCACGCCCATCTGCAGCGCGATTTCTTTCGAGCTTTTGAGGCCGTGGAGAGCCCAAGCCGCGACCACCTTAGCCTCGCGATTGCGTGACCCGATGTAATCTAAGAGCTCGCGCGTTCGATATTCCTCATCAGGAGCGGGGCCTCGATCTTTGAAGAGCAACACCACCTTGCCGTCGGAATTATAGACTTCGTTCTTGGTCGAAGAAAGCCTCTTCATGGCGTCGATCTCGTGGAGAACTCGCCAGTAAAGGTAGTTCTCGAGGCTACCCCGAGTGCTATCGAAATGAGTGCAAGAATGCAGATAGGCATCCTGTGCGATATCTTCAGCCTGCACTGTAAGCTCCGGATGAGCTCGCAATTTCCTCCGAGCAAATGTCACGGTCTTAAGCATGAGTATTTTCAGGTCACTTGTACCTGATCCTTTGCTGTTCCCCATTTCCCACCTCGTCCACTCCTGGTCCCACCTCTTGACGCCGGCCAATTTTTGACTGGCTCACTAGTTAATGCTGTTGAGACTCGAGATTTCGGACAAGCCTCGAAAAAATATTCACGGCTCGGCAAACGTTGCCGCTCTAAGAGTGACCCTGCGCAAACGGATTGCCGACGTCACGATTAATGCCGCTCCACGACATTCTGCAATGCGTCGGAGCATTTGCGCACGAAATGCCAACTATCGGCGAAAATGTCGAGCGGGGCGGTTCATGTGACCCCGCGTCGGAAATGTGGTCGTCAATGCAAACCGCGCAAACTTATCTGGAGATCACCAGCTGCCCCCAGCTAACCAGCCACTGAATCTCTTCCAGTCCGCTTCGAACTCTCTCGCCGGATCATCAAGACCAGCGTCCGAGGCAACTTCTTTTGCCATCGAAGTGTACACTCCCCAACTTTTACTTCCATTCATCAGACGAAATGCCTTCGGGATGGTTTGGCCGGTCATCATGGCTCCTATACCTTGACCTAGCTTCGGACCGTCAAACGGGTATCTCAAATACTGAGAAAGACGAGTGAAGAACCAAGAAGCCTGAAACTCGCGCTCGGAGGAGTTTTCAAGCTCTAACGCGACAGGGGACAAAATTCGCATACCTTTTTCGATCTCGATTGCAGCATAGTCGACCGAAAAGATATCTGATCTGAGTACACATACAGCATCGATCGGGTCGATAGCCTTCAAAATCATCCCTTTCCTTGAGAGATCAAATTCTTCTGGGGTATCCTCGCGGTAATAGTCATCGAGAACATCGAGAAGAGCCTCCGAGGTCCCCGGACGGGTGAACGCAAACACCCCCGTGAAAGCTGGTGGCTGCCCGAAACCCGGGGCGTATTGTAAGCCATCGAGATGATCCAGCGCATCTCTTAGATATTCAGGCGTCAGAGATGACTTTACCTCAATTATGGCCCGCACCGATTCCGGCGGGACGACAACAAGGTTACCGGTTTGAAAGATTGCGGCGTGCTCCACAGCGTCATAAATTATAATGTCGAGTTGTTGTTCTACGCCTAGTATGAAGCCTGTAGCTGCGCGGAAACGTTGCGGAATATGGCGCTGTAGGAGCTCGCGCAATAATTCCTCTCGGTAAGTCCCAACGGTCACCCTGTGGGAAACCAGGCCAGCAATCCGCTCGGCCTGCGTCGTTAATTCGTGGGCAAACGAAGCAGCGAATGAGCGCTGTCTCTCCTTCTGCTTGCCATCAGCAGATAATCCGAGCAAATAATCGCTTTTGGTCGCCTTAACTGTAAGCGTCCCATCGGCAACGAGCATACGCAGGCAGATCTCAACGAAATCCAGCGAATCCTTCGTCCGTTTAGCTATGGAAGATGCTAGAGTCATATGCGGCAAAGATTTGCTGCTTTCACCAAGGAGCTTAGAAGCATAGTCTTCGACCGCGTCGAAGTGCTTGCGTTCCTCAGAGCCGTGAAGCGGGCGGAATTTTCTAGCTTCAGGGGGAATTGCCGAGATATCGACAATTCCGAATACATCCTTGTTGGCAAGGGCCTGATTGCCGTCGCCAAGCAAAAGTGAGTAGTCGCGTTGCTGGTCCCATGGATCCTCTGAGGAGATAAAGCGTCTTCCGACGCTGGGAAAGCCTACCGTCATTACAGTCTCCGAATTGTGGCCATCATTATCAAAGGTTCGTATAGAGCAGAGGATTATGTAGATAGGGAGCGGATTTAATAACTGCATGCGCGAAACCAACCCAGTTCTGCGGCGGATTCGCATAAGTGCACCACAATCGTCCCGAAGTCTCATTGCCATACGACGAGTATCGCGCATGCAGTGGGGCGAATCCATTCCTTTAAATATAAGCGATTAATGCGAAATTGCTGGCAGCAGCCTTAACCTTTCGGTATTGCTGAGTTCAGGAAACACAATTTCTGGGGGAACGATGTACGACTTAGCAGCATCGATTAGTACACCGATTTCCTTAGCAGCTCTTTCTCTTTTGATCCTGTCAGCTGTTTTTACCGCAATTGTCCGCCGACGCGGCAACCCCAATGCCTTGATAAGAGATATTGCGAGGTACTGTTTTGTTCTTGGACTTGTGATGGGCATGCTGGGAGTAGCGTCATTCGTCTATCTCAATGTACTCAATACTGAATATCGCGTGAGCGGAGTTGTCCTCAATGACACTACAGGCGCGCCGATAGAATTTGCCAATGTCGCCGTTGTCGGCGGTGAAACCCGGGAAACAGGGGGATACGGCGCGTTTGAATTCACACTCCCCCGCTCGCGATTTGGCAACGGCTATACGCTCATTGTGAGCGAAGACGGCTACTTGCCGGCTACTCTCCAGGTATCGAAGGATTTCAGTATACCCCATACGATCCGGCTGATGCCGAAGCCGCGCAATGGCTCCATTTTCGAAAAGATATTGAACTTGAACGCCGGCCATTGGATTGGCCGCCCAGCACTGCAACTCACGCTGAGATTGCGGAACAAGAATGAAGCTGCGGTCGCGATACGACCGAATGGCATCAGTGCCTCTGTGGCGTCGGAAAATGGCCGCTCGCAGAAATTTTCCATGTTGCAAGTGACAGGAGTTGAACCGCAACCCAGCACCAGCACCCTCTATCTCCGGCCCGGCAAGCCTGTAAATGTTGCCGGATCACTTTTCGAACCGAACGACCAGTTTCACCTCATGAGCGCCCGGGTGAATACTTGGCTGGTAGCTCATCCGCAGTCACTAGATCCCAATCAGGTCGTTGATCGTCTGGAACCGTCGCTCGTTGCCGATCTAAGAAAAACGGCTATTGAGACCTTTTTCTGGACGCAGGGTAAGTGGGTTCTGACCTTGACTTTCGATTGCACCGACGGCCTTCGTGAATATCAGGTTGGATTTAACATCTCGGCCGATCAGATTGCCCGAATGAAAGATAACATCAGCGACTACCGGTATGGCTTTGGAGTGTTGAACCAGTTGCTTTTCGCAGGCACTGGCCCTGCTCGGGGCGTTGTGCAGGTCGATAACATCAATAATCTTTGACTGCTGTCGAAACGTTTGAGAGTAGAATTTTCAACTCGCTCTATGTTTTCTGAACGTTGAGCATAATCGCTCCCCAGTTGTTCCAGTACATTGCAGGTATGTCGTTCGCAAAGCAGGCCAGCATGCCGCTTTGGGTCGCAGTCCACCGCTTTGAATTCCCAATGCAAAATACGTTATCTGCATCCTGGTCAATTGATCCCATCAGGCAAAACCATGGATCATAGGACGATCTTTTTCGATCGGCCAAAGGGCTTAGAATTTTACCTACATAACCATCAGGTCCACAGCGAACGAACCAATCCCACCATCGACCAGACGCGGTCAGTTGATATGTGACCCCGCTCTCGACGCGGCATACCTCGGTCCAGGGCGATCGGGCTTTGATTTGGAAAGACTGAGCTGCAGTTAGTGTCACTCCTGAACCCATCGAGATAATCTTCCCCACTCTTCCTGTTTATCAATCGAAGATTGCGCGTCCCATAATTGCTCAACAAGACCATAGATTTGCGCGGTCACAAGGCCGCGTCGATGACCTTTTTGAAACGACGCGCAACCCTGCCGAACGCGACCGACGTGGCATGGATCTCGTCCGCCCAATCACCTTCCTTCAGCTCACCACGCACGTCGATAACATAGATGTTGGTTTGCCGACTCTTGCCCGCCACATTATTGAGCATGTCGTACAAGGCATCGATGAGGACCCTGATGATCCCGCGCTGCAGGGCCAAATCAACGATATTCTTGTCCCTCAGTGGGCCACCCAGCCACTCGTCTTGCTTGGCGTAGATAGGGTGACGCGTATCGCCAGGATAGCCACCGGGAATGGCGTAGTCGTATCCATGAAAGAAAATGGGCAGCTTCTTGAAGTCAGGATCGCTCCGCACCGTAGCCACCAGTTTCTTGTAGTCCTTCTCAAGGCGGGACAGAACTTCGGCAAGCCTTGCCTTGTCCACGTGCCAGGCTGCATCCTTGCCCTGCTTGTACGATTTGATCAGTACGGAAAGAACAGGATTACCTAGCAGGTCTTCGCCGATAACGTCATTGCCTGCCCCGGAAAACAGGAAGCCGGAGACTTTGTTGGGCTTCTGCGCATCCAACCCCTTTTTGTACTCTGGATTGCGGTTGATCATGTTGTCAGCCGTGTCGCCGGCGGCATCGAGGCTCCAGATCAAGAAGTCTTTGCCAAGATGATCGACCACATCCTCGATCAGAAATGGAAACTGCTGCCAGGAATCGCCTTCCGCCACGATCACGGGCTTCTGGACGCCTTGAGCAATTGCGTTGTTGAAAGCCTTCTGCCTGCGCCATCGGCAAATCGCATTGCCCCAGCGAATGGCGCTTTCGACATCCATCCGACCTTCCGGCCCCATCTCGACCTTTTCGGGATTCGGTATAATTCTTGGATCGAATGGTCCACTCTCCTCGGGAACCGCCGTCAGATATTGCGCGATCTCTGAGTCCGGTACATCGGGATCCATCAGCTTTTGCTTAAAATCCTCATACGTAATCTTTTCCATGACGTCCCCTCCCCTGCCGATGGCCCTATGCCAATGCTCGTTTGCGTTTCTTCTCTGCAGTCCGATCCGCAAGCATTTTGTCAATAATCGCATCCAGGTCGCCGCGACCGAGCGGCTGTTCTTCCTCTCTCGTCACGGCCAACGACAATCGCACCGCAACGGGTCTGTGATCGGAAATATCCAGGTAATTTGGCATTGTGCGATCCTTAGCAACGATGAAGTAGTCCGCAGTCCCAACGGTTTGCCGCATGGATGGCGAAAGGAATATGTTGTCGATCGCCGATTTCGGCGACTTTACATAGGTGAAGGCACCCTCCGCCTCGTCCTTTGCGCCGAGAATGGAAAAACCAGCCGCCTCGATTGAGGTAAAATCCTCACTTGCGAGGGGCGCATTCATATCGCCACCAAGAATGAGGTCTATTCCCTCAACGGAAGATAGCTCCTCAACGGCACGAGCCAAAATCCGCGCGGCCAGTCGCCGCCGAAGGCTTCCCTCATCCATTGCCTTGAGATGCAGAGGACTGACAAAGAACTTGTAAGAAGGCAGCGGCGGTACGGTCTCGAAGAGAAACAGGCCTGGATAGCGGTCGAAGATCTTCCCATGGACTGCTTCTATCCGCAGTCCGGGCGTATCGCTTCTCTCCCGGAACAAAGGCTCTACACTTTTCGGCCAGTTAACCCGTTTTCCGGCCAGTGACGACGTTTTCCATATCATCGCCGTCGATTGCTTGCCTTCGGCAGCCTCGGGTTCCGAAAAGGCACATTCGTATCTGTCCCCATAGACCTCCTCGATCCGTTTAACCAAGGCCTTGATTGCTGGCGGCGAAATTTCCGACAGGCCCCATACATCAAGACTGAGATCGGAAATCACCTTCGCCGCACCATCAAGTTTCGCCGGTCGGTCGAAACGATTGGCAAGCCATTCTATATTCCAGAAACCTATATCCACATCCTGATCCGACCCGCGATAGGTATCGACAACAGCTTCGGGTCCGGCGCTGGATGAGGCAACGCGTCGGCCGAGCCCGCCGAAGAAACCGGACATCGTATCTGAACCTTTGATGTTCTTGAGAACGGTTTCCGCATAGGAAGCATCCTTGCCACCTTTTCGCATCCGCATTTCGAGATCGAGCGCGATCGCAGCGATCTTGATGCCTTCATTGACTAGGCCGGATTTTTCGCCGTCGGGGAGAACAATATCCTCTTCCCTGCTGGCATGATGCAAAGCGATCAACCTGCCGCGACGATCAAAAACAGGGGCGCCTGAGGAACCCTTCATCGTATCCGATGTATAGTGGAGGACGTTCGCGTCGATGGCCAGAATGTCCGTGTCGTCGAGGCTTACCTGTTTTGGCTGACCATCCGGGTGATGGACGATGAAGGCAGAATCTCCTTTATTCACCGTAAAGAAGGCGCGCTCCATCGGGATTGTGCCATACGCGATGGCTGCTGCATCCTCGATCCAGACAAAGGTGTAGTCGAGCCCGTCATCAGTAGGACTGGTGATGAACAGACGGGCCGGATCAATGGCAAAGGTTTGTGTTGCCTGCGGTGGCCTTCCATCCCCCGCCAGCAGGTTTTCTGGTGAAATCTCATAGTTGAATTCCACCCGGGCATCGCGCGCCACCTCGATGGTGTTCAACACATGATGGTTGGTAAGAAGCAGGTTAGGCCCCACGATGAAGCCAGTGCCACTCCACTGACCCTCAAGCCCGGTGTAGTCGCGACCACTTGTTGAAATGATCGCTACCGCAAGCCGGCGGTCCGCGAGCAGTTGCAGCAGGGCAGCCGGCGAGGTCACATATCGACCGATGGCCGCCTCGGGCCTAATCCTGCCTTTAACAACCTCCTCTTGCTCGCGGCGGTCGATACTTCCAGTCCAACCCTCCAGCATTTTGCCGGGATCGTCGACAGCGCCACGTTCCCCAATTTCCGAAAAGGGCTCTGCTGCGGTATCGACATCAGCAACGAAGGGGATTCCTGTGAGGCTGCGAGAATAGACCATTGCATTCTCTCCCTGTGGACGTTTCAGGCTTTGTTACGCAATGACCCTTGCAACAACTGCGTGAGACCGCAGAGACAACCATGCCCGCCAAAGAAAAACGGCGGTCAGCAAAGGCCATAGAACATGTCCCCATGACTGAACAATTTGCGGTTCGAGGTAGTAGGGAGCCTGGCTATTGATTTCGTCGGTACCACTGAAGCAATGGGCAATCTGGACTGGGCCGGGATGGCTGATCCAGAGGAAATCATAATGAGGGGTTGTGGAACAAAGTTCTTTAGGTGCGAGGATCAAAAAATACTGCACCGATAGAGCAACTGATACGCCTACCAGAAATGCGATAGCGACGCCAAAAATGCCAGTATTCCGCGGGATTACAGCTGGGCCTTCCGGCCTTTCTCGACCGCACAGATACGAGATATATGCCGCCATTACGGTCCCGATAATCGGGCCGAGGATGATGAAATACACCGCATTGAGATTTAAGGGTACGTAGTCTCCGATAACTGGCAACTTCCCATTGTAGATCGTCGGCGCGCGGGCGATGAAGAGTGCGACCGTAAGTCCAACGCACGTCAAAAACGCAAGCCGAAGCACAGGATCTTTTACCCAGAACAGACTGTCTTCTCTTTTTGATACTTGGTCCGTCATTGCCGTCTCCTAATTTTGTAGCCGGTGTTCACTGGCAAAGTTTTGCAAGTGCGCCGCGCAGACCAGCTTGCAATGACGAAGAGATTTTCTCCCTGAACGCGTCCACGACACCGCCGTAGCTACCCCCTATGTCGCTGATTGCAATTTCGTTGCGGCCTAATTGGCAGGATAACAGGTCCAGTTCGGCGTCGAGACCAATATTCGCTGAAACCTTGCCAGGAAACTTCGCGCCGTCTGACGTTTTGCAAACCAAGAAAACCCGCGCTCGCACTACACCGTGATTGCCCCTGATGTCGATGCCCACCTCGTCAACCCTTAGGTGTTCGAGTTTGTCGACACCAACGGCTACGAAGCTGAAATCGGCCTTTAACGTCTTGCATGGTTCAGTAGCTACAATGGCATTTTCGATTATGTTGCCGGCGTAGGCCAATGGAACTTGAAAGAAATAGCAAGCGATCAATAAGATAATCGTCCGGCGCCCTTTCAAATATAGGCTTTTTTGGCGGCCACGAGTTCCGCACGCTGCAACCACTTGAATTGATTTCAGATTCGTGGATATGAATTGAGAAGAATGGACTAAAATGCTGAAGAAATAGACGGTTCTACTACTGGCTACGTTCATACTCTTGCCCCCTGCAGGTATGTCCGCGTCGATGATCTTAACACTACGGAGTTTTGTTGATAAAATCAATTGCATTTGCAATCAGACGTTTCGTTATCAGCATAAGTTGTTTTCGGTCGTTGCCCTTCCTTAACTACAAAGATATGCCGTGGTTCGACGTTACGTTTTACCCCATCATCCGCGTTAAACGTTGAGCCTGCTAAAAACCTAAGAACACGCAATCCGCTCACGCTGCGAGACCCCGGGGTCATTCTCTCCCGCCGAAAAGGGTCACACTTCAATGCTAAATCACCCCCTTAACCGAAAGGGCGTGCTATCTCTCGACCCCCCCCACGACGGTACGGCCAAAGGTTCGCTCCCAAGCCGAAACCTCGCCTCGCCGTCGTTTCTGCCAACCCAAATCACCGATCCGTCACACCGCTGGCAGCGTGACGGCCAGCACCCATGCGCTGTGCTGGGTCCATGCCTAACGGCTGCTGCACAAATGTCGAGACCCTGCGCGAACTCATCTGGCTCTTCTACAAGGCTCTGAAAGATTTTTCGCGAAGTCCGAGTCGACGGGCAGCCCAAGGCCTTGAGGCCCGGTTCGATCGAATTTTCTCCATTCGAACCGGGTATGGCGACCTCGACAAACTCCTTTCCCGACTGAGGCGCCGCAAGGCAGAACTGCTGCGCGTTCTGGAGCGACCGGAAACGCCGCTGCATACCAATGAGTCGGAAAGAGATCTGCGCGGCTTTGTCATCAAGCGAAAGATTTCCGGGGGCACCGTCAGTCGCAACGCCCGGCTGGCGCGTGACAGCATGCTCGGGCTGATGAAGACCTGCCAAAAACTCGGCTTGTCGTTCTGGCACTATCTCGGCGACCGGCTGAGGCTCGGCGCGGCGGAACCATCCATTCCTGCGCTGGCTACGATGATCGTCGGCAGAGCCTGAGCGCATCAACCGCGATCAGGCTTGGGGAAGGCAACAACCTTGTTGGCGTTGTCGGTTCGGATTTGATCGGCTGCGTCGAGCACGTGGGAGCCGGTGAGCTTCAACAGCGTCGGCGATACATTCCATTGACGGTCATCCTCGGCATGCACCGTCACCGTCTTCTTGTTGCGACGAATGACGACACCACGGACCGGGACACCGCCAGGGCCCTCAAACGTCACGCCGCTTCCGACCCTGATATCCTGTAGGGCGGCAGCGGTTCTCTGGTGATGCAGGAAGTGCAAACGCTCGACGATGCGGGCGTTGAGTGCGATGAGGGTTGCCTCGTCCAGGCTGTCGATATCGATCTGCCGCATGCGCTCCGCCTTTCCCTCCTAATCCTGATAAACTCCACCATGCCAACAGCCGCGCAAGGAGGCAACCACTGGCTATCGTCCAAGCATTGCCACCAAATCTGCCCCGCTTACTCGCAACAACGTCGAGATGGACAATTTCGCGAGATCGTAAATCATTGAAATCATGGTTAATAATTATATAATGAAAGCTATATAGGGGTTAAGATTCACTACACGGTATGGTCTAGAGTTGAGGCCCTAACCATCGATAAGTACCTCTTATCGATGGTTGTTGATATCAAACCCCAAATCAGACAGAATCCCCTCAAAGCAGGGCCATCACGGCCGCAAAATCAGTCAATTTGGAGCCTCCGTGGCCAAACCGAAAAAACTACAGACGCCCGTCGAGCGGCGCGCCGAGGAGCTCGACACGATCGCGTCCGTGCTTCCGCTTGAACGTCGCGACGAACTTGCCGAGCTTCTCACCGACCAGGACATCGACACTCTGCGCCACCTGGTCAATGCCGGCATGGGCGCCAATACACTCAGGGCGCTGACATCGGATCTGGCTTACCTTGAAGCCTGGGGCCTGGCCGCGACCGGCAAATCCCTGCCATGGCCAGCTCCTGAAGCGCTGCTGCTTAAATTCGTTGCCCATCATCTGTGGGACCCTGAAAAGCGCGCGACCGATACCGCCCACGGTATGCCAAACGATGTTGACGACAAGCTGCGTCAACAAAAATTTCTCAAATCCATCGGCCCGCATGCGCCAGCCACCGTGCGTCGGCGTCTGGCCAACTGGTCGACACTGACCAGATGGCGCGGGCTCGATGGCGCCTTCGCCTCCCCTGCCCTCAAGTCGGCTATTCGTCACGCAGTGCGGGCCGTCCCCCGGACGCGTCGCCGCAAAAGCGCCAAGGCGGTTACCGGCGACGTGTTAGCAAAACTGCTGGCCACTTGCGCGGGCGACGGCTTACGCGATCTGCGCGACCGGGGGATCCTGATGGTCGCGTTTGCGTCAGGCGGCCGTCGGCGCAGCGAAATCGCCGGACTTCGGGTGGAACAATTGACCATCGAGCCACCGATCGAAATGCCGGACGGCCTTCCCCTCCCCTCTCTCGCCATTCATCTCGGGCGAACGAAAACCACAAGCGGCGAGCAGGATGATACCGTCTACCTCACTGGCCGGCCGGTGGAGGCTCTCTATGCATGGATGACCGTGGCGAAAATTGACAAGGGCAGTGTCTTCAGGGGGATCGGGAGATGGGGAACGGTGTCCAAGCGGGCGATCGATCCGCAGTCGATTAATGCGATTCTCAAACAGCGCGCGGAGATGGCTGGGTTGGAGCCGGGGGAGTTTTCGGCACATGGACTGAGGTCGGGGTATCTGACCGAAGCCGCGAACCGGGGCATTCCCCTTCCAGAGGCTATGGAGCAGTCTAGGCATCGCTCAGTGCAGCAGGCTTCCAGCTACTATAACAACACTACCCGGCGCAGCGGTCGGGCTGCAAGGCTGCTCTGATCTCGATTTGGGGAGCGCTAGGATCGGTTTGACTGGCGAACAGAATGCAATCTGGAAAAAGATGCAGATCACTTATACGGGTTCTTCGGGCTAGCAATCTGTTGGTATGCTTGGCAGAAAGACGTACCTTAGCTTGCAGGAAAACGAAATGCCTTACGCAGTGGACTTCGACCGACATGGAAACGAAATCTATGTTCCCGCCATCACGTTTCCTGGCGATCCACCGCCAGGTCGCATAGACGCTAGCTCGCTTCGCCCAGGTGACATACTCGTATGGTACTCTGCCGACCCAGATGAGATACACACCACAATTCGCGAACTTACCACTGGTGCCTATTCCCACGCCGCGCTGTACATCGGACGTGGGCATGTGATCGACGCCGGCCCGGATGGCATCGACGAAACCTCTGTCACCGATCTGATGAATGACTTCGAGGTCGCCAATGTTTTAAGATGGGAGGGTGAGCATGACATTTCAAAAGCTGTCGTCCGCGCTAAATCCATGCGAGGCCAGAAATATGCCAGACTAGATGCTGCCTTGCTTCCTTTGCGAAGACGGGCTGTCAAGAGACGCGGTAAGTTACGCTTCTTCAGCAAAAAGGATTGGTTTGCGGCTCTGGCGCTATTCGCGAGGCGGCATAGGCCACCCAGCAATTCGACCTATTGCTCACAGCTTATTGTCGAATGCTTTGCCGCTTGTGGCGTGTATGGTGACCGCGACGTTGTCGAGGCCGCCGTGTCGCCTAACGATTTTTTGACTGAAGGTCACTTCTCATACAAAGGCTACCTTTCCAGAAAGATCGAACCCTCTTTTCATCTGTTTGATGTGAATGCCCCGCTGAGCAGGAGAGAGAGGCTTACATGGCGACCATCCCCCCGTCCCAGCCTTCTGAAGGTTGTCGCAAGCACGATCTGGCGCCGAAACTGATAGCCTTCCAGATAATCGCAACTCCGATACCAATCTCTTGTCGATGGTTATCGAGTGGGACACGAAAATCGTCGTGCCTTCGAACAGGTCCGACGAGCAGCCACCGAATTTGCTGACACCCTATGGGATTGCGCCCCCGCTTCCCAACCAACAGAAAGAAATAGCATGGAGTTCACGCTTATCGCGATGGGCCCAGTGGTTTTCTGTGGCATCTTCTCGGATGTCTTTTCACAGGGCCAGGCCCATCCGTAAGCCGATGGCTTCCTTGACTCCAAGGCCAAATCGTTCGAGCGCCCGTAACCTCCGCTCATCTTTCCAATGGATGAAAAGGCTTTTCGGGGTTCTTTTTTAGCTAGTCGGAGCGGGCTCGGCCAGCAGCGGGCACGCGACGTTCGGCTGTGCCGCCGCGTCTGCAACTGCGTTGATGTCGTAGAACATCGCGCGAAATTGCTGGTCTACCGCATCGGGTGTCAGGGCAGTCGGGTCTTTAATTTCGGAAATGGCTTCAGCAAGGCTACCCCAGTAAGCGAAGTATCGGCCAAACGACCGATCAGCATCATTGCCGACTCGAAAACACCCATAACCGAAACCAATGAACCCGTTGGCGGTGCGCTTCTTTAGTTGCACAAAGCTCGCGGCATTCGTTTCTCGATCGATGAGGGCGGCAGTAACGTTCCCCGACCAGTCGCTAACAAACACTGCTTTTGTGGCCGCATCAGAACCGTAATCGAGCTTCCATTCGCTAGGAGGCTTGTTCGAGTCGAACACCACCGTCTTCATCACACATTTGCGCGACCAGCCGCAAAACAGGCGGTTTGTGTCCAAAAAGTCGCCGGGAATTGTGACACTTGCGCTTTCACCCTCATCAGCAAACACTGCGAAATGCGCGGGCACCGGAGTCCAGCCAGTGTATTCGTACGCCCATAGATCAAGATAAGGTGTAACTGCGGGGAAGGCGAATTGCGTGAGAATGCCACCGACTATCGCGCCTGCGATAGTGCTACACACTTCAGTAAAACCGATCTGAATCTTCTTCCACAATTTCATCGACGCCCTAAAACCAAAAAGAAACGGCGAAATCTAAGTCTCGCAGTATTGCTGAATTCAGCACAGGTGGATTTTCTTCGCTCGGATAGTGCGACCTTCGCGACCTGCGAAAGGCTGACGGCGCGGATGATCTGCGGGCTTCATATGAATTCCTCCCTAGAAGCAAAGCACGCTGCTTTGCTTACGAAAATGTGGCCCCGAACTTAGGTATTGCAATAGGTATACGTTTCATTAATCAAAAATATTAGAAAACGGCAAATTCTTCACCCCGAATCTTGATCCAGACGCTGTGCGTGCGAATCGCCATGGTTGAGACGCTCGATGGCGGTTCGCTGCACGGCCTGCGCGACCGTGCCATGCTGCTCATCGGCTTTGCAGGAGGTCTTCGCCGCTTCGAGATCGTTGGCCTTGATCTGCAGGCAGACCAGACCGAAGATGGGCGCGGCTGGATCGAAACCCTCGAGAAGGGCACGCGTCAACCTGCGCCGCAAACTGGATGGCGGGAATTCGAAATTGGCCGCGGTTTTTCAGACTCCACCTGCCCGATCGCAGCAGTCGAGAACTGGATCAAGTTCGCCAGGCTGGCTCACCGCCCCCCCCCCTTTCGCCGTGTGACGGGGCAAGGGAGGGTGTCGGGCCGGAGCGGCTGAACGACAATGAGGTGGCCCGTCTGCTAAAACAGGCGGCGATGGCTGCTGGCGTTCGCGGCGATCTCAGCGAGATCGAGCCGGCGTTCAAGTTTCCGGGCCACTCGTTGCGAGCGGGCCTGGCTTGCTTCGCTGAAATCGATTAGCGATACGTCTAGAAGCACCTAGGACACGCTTCCTCAGAGATGACACGTCGGTATCAGCGACGGCGGGATCGGTTTCGGATCAAGATGACCAAAGCATCGGGGCTTTGAAAAATCTCACTGTCCCCAAGCTGCCGGGACATCAAGGTTGCTCAGGTACCGAAACTGCAAGTTTGTTTTCGATGACATCGGTCGTTGATTATAAGCTAAATGGTCCAACTTGATAATTTTTCGCTCTAACGAGCGTGAGTAGTGCTATCTACGGTTTTGATCCAAAGGGTGTTTATGAAATCTCTTGGGCACGCCCAAATTCCTTTATCGGTTTTCACATACGATCGGCAGAGTTGGGTGATTTCGCTCTGCCCCGACAAGACGACGTTATCGGATCGAAAATGGCTAATCATGTTAAAGACGTTCTTTCCGTAGCCAGAAGTTGAGACAAACAACCCGCCATCCACCCGGTCGCGGACATTCACCTTGAGAAACTGCTCGACTACTTCCTTGCCAACACGCTTGCCCGACACCCAGTGTTTTAGTTCAACGTGAAAGTAGAGATAGGCGCCCTTGTGCAGCGCACGGATGATCAAATCCTTGCCGCCATCCTTTGCGGGCGGCGTTAACTCCGCTTGAAAACCTACACGCCAAAAACATTCCGCTAGGGCGCGTTCCAAATCCCTCCATTCGACCCGTGCGAGGTTCCGTTCATCGAACGCGATCATCTCTACGATTTTTCGGCTCAGGTCGTGAGTAATCTCAGCAAGCAACTGCTGTTGCAATCGATCTCCATCGACCAGTGAATCAATCCACGAATAGATCTGCCGATAAGTTCTCGGCTCAACGAGGATATTGAAATCTCGGCCCTGGCGGACCCAACTAGCATGTGCTTCTGGTGTATCAGTAACGACAATTAAGCGGGTAACACCGCGATCCACGAACCTAGACAACGCAATTGAAACACTGTTTGCCGGTGTATGGCGGTGGTTTTCATGGCGGCTTTCATGAACCGCGAGTCTATCGAAATACTCTTTTGAAGTGCGACTTGTAAGAATATAGTCAAAATTCAAAAGGTGTCCTTCGTGACACCTTTTGTAGTCGTACCCTTCGCAACCCATTAGGCGCGCAAGGATGTGATGAATAGCAAATGCTTCATCTGAATGCGGACACCTGTTCTTGTGTACACGCAACTCGGCCTTCAACTCGGCGGCGCGCTCTTGCGAAACATTCCCCCTCGAAAACTGAATAATCATGTGAAGTTTCCCGTCAAAGCCTACATCAAAATGGGCGTTGGCATTCGTAATTTCAAGGCGAATGCTACGCCGGTATCTCTCGCGCCTTGCCTGCCATCAAGACAGCGAGCATTGATAGACTGGGGCGGCATCGTGCGTTTTGACCATTATAGAAAAGTGCCCCAAACCACCGAGCGAATAGCGAATTTCACGTCATAGTGAGCTCAGCGCCGTCTTTCAGCACGGCGGCCGGGAATGATGTTTCCGCGCCGGAGGTGTCGGGCGACGGCCCCTTCTCCTCTCTTACCAGGGAGGACGAAGCACAACTCATTTCGCCAACCTTGCCGAGGCTATGTCGCAGCGGCCATTTCCGCCAACACACGCGAAGCTTACGCAGCCGACTGGAAGCATTTTCTGCGTGGTGCCAGCGGTCCAACTTCACTCCCCTCCCCCCGCATCCTCAAACCGTCGAGCTTTATATCACGGCAGGCGCTTCCGGGAGTGCAATTGGCATTTCTATGCGAGGTGCTAGAGAGCTCGTTCGGGAAATCTGCACGGTGGGCATAAGTGGAATTTCTGCCTGACTTCGGCTTAGATGCCGGAAACAGGGATACTATAGCCCGGCTTTCAAGGCGAAGGTGGCAGTTGCCGCCATCCGGGGCGAGCTGACGCTGGTGGAGTTGTCCCAGCAGTTTAACGTGCAGGCAACCAGATTAAGCAGTGGAAAGCGCAGCTCCTTGAGAGGGCAACAGGCGCTTTCGGTGATGAAGTGTGATTAAGCGTACAGAAATGACCCCGCCAACGTGAAGAATAACAATGCGTTATCATGCGTATCGGCATTGGAACCCCCTACCGAGCCACAGCAGGAGCTGGCTTTACCGGATGCAACAGGGGGTTCTCAGAGAAAATCAATACAGCATGATAGGACTTAGGACCGGTGTTCTGGTCAGACTGAAGGTTCTCAAGCAAGATAAGCGGGCGATCGTCACAGCCACCGCCAAGGCACAGGCTACTCCCGAGAACTTTCACAGCCTTCAACGTGCAACGTATACCAATGCGGCGTAGAAGCTCGTCAAACAGCGGCGGCAACCGTTGCGACGACGTTCGAAATGGAGACAGTGCACCTTTGTTTCATAGCGATTCTCTCCAATTCGCAAACCGTTTAGGTAATGACGTTGATTTTACAGCTATTTGTTGTCAGCTGACAATTGCATTAACGGCTTGAAATATCGACTTAAATTATCTGGCTGCAAATGGTTAATTTCGGTTAACCAAAAAGAGCTTGACGGTTATGCAGTGTATGAGATTATTTGCGCAAATAACAGATAATTGTCAGGTTTACCGTGAATGGCGAATAAGAGCGCAAAAAGCACTCCAGGCGACAAAATCGAGCGCGTCTCGATTGATAAGACTATAGCCGATGATGCCGCGAAACTCAGCAGCAATCTTCAGGAGCTTTCGGCCCGGTTGTTTTCACCTGATGCGCAAAAGGCGCTTCGCCGCTTTAGCAGCACGGAAGCCGCAAAACTGCTCGGGATAACCGACAGCTACGTGCGGCATCTGGCGGCTCAGGAAGATTCCGTTACCTCCGAGAAGACGTCCGGTGGTCGGCGGACCTTCTCCTTGTCCGAGATCAACACCATCCGCCAGATTCTGGGTAAGACAAAACCAGCCTATCTGGCGGGACGCCGCGAGACCGAACATCTGCAGGTCATTGCGGTCACCAACTTCAAAGGCGGATCGGGTAAGACAACGACCTCGACGCATCTCGCTCAGTACCTGGCTCTGCGCGGTTACCGCGTCCTCGCCGTCGATCTCGATCCGCAAGCCTCGATGTCCGCGATGTTGGGCTATCAGCCGGAATTCGACGTTGGTGAAAACGAGACGTTGTTCGGGGCTATCCGATATGATGAGCTTCGTCGTCCGGTAGGGGAGGTGGTTCGCGAAACCTATTTCCCGGGTCTGGATCTCATCCCCGGAAATCTCGAACTTCACGAATTCGAGCATGACACGCCACGAGCCCTTGCTGAGCGCAATGGAACCGAAACTGACATGTTTTTCATGCGGGTCGGCAACGCGCTGGCGGATCTGTCGGACCGGTACGACGTCGTCGTTATCGACTGCCCCCCGACCCTTGGCTTCTTGACGCTCTCGGCTCTCTGCGCAGCGACGGCCGTCCTGATAACCGTTCATCCCCAGATGCTCGACGTGGCGTCCATGAACCAGTTTCTGGCGATGACGTCTGATCTTCTTTCAGTGGTCAAGGACGCCGGCGGTAACCTGGAATATGATTGGATGCGGTACCTAGTCACGCGGTACGAGCCAAACGATGGTCCGCAAGCGCAGATCGTTGCATTCTTGCGGAGCTTGTTCGGCGATCGTGTGCTTACGTCCATGATGGTGAAGTCGACAGCAATTTCTGATGCTGGCCTCTCCAAGCAGACGATCTACGAGGCCGCGCGGGAATCTATGAACCGGCAGACCTACGATCGCGCGGTGGAAGCAATGGATGGGGTCAACCTCGAAGTGGAAGCTCTTCTCAAGAGCTCATGGGGGCGTGCATGAAGGGCCGTGACATTCTCAAGAATATGGTCAGTTCCGCAGGCGACGAAGCAGCGAAGACATCCATTCAATCGCAGCCACAGCATAAGCCCGCTGGCGCGGTGCGAGCCATGAACCTGTCCCTTGGCCGTCTCGGTGATGAAGCCGCTGCGGCGAAGGAGCTGCGCTCTGCGCTTGCCGCCGGGGACAAGGTTGTCGAGTTAAGTCCGGCCCAGATCGAGGCCTCGTTCATTCAGGATCGTATCCCGACTGAAAAGGATGCCGCGCTAGATGAACTGATTGCATCCATGCGCGAAAGTGGCCAGCAGGTTCCCATCTTGGTCCGTCCGCATCCGACGATAGACAACCACTACCAGGCGGCCTACGGTCACCGCAGACTGCGTGCGGCCATTGTTCTGGAACGGCCGGTCAAGGCGATTGTGCGCCAGCTCTCCGACGAAGAGCTTATTGTCGCGCAAGGCCAGGAAAATGGACCACGCGTCGATCTCAGTTTTATCGAGCGAGCCTTGTTCGCAAAAAGGCTCGAGCAGCATGGCTTCGATCGTGACCGGATTTCGCAAGCTCTCTCGGTAGACAAGCCTGAAACGTCGCGGCTTCTGCAGGTCTCGGATGTAATCCCGACAGAGGTCATTCTTGCGATTGGCCCGGCCTCGAAAATCGGTCGCCCACGCTGGTTGGCCTTCGCCGAGTTGTTGAAGGACAGAGCGGCCTCCAAGCGCGTGGCTGATGCTATCGCCGATGATCAGTTTACGGCAACCGATACGAACGAACGGTTTACGCGTCTCTGGAATCAGGCTCAGGGCCCGAAAGCCTCGAAGAAGGACGCCACGGGAAAGATTCGCACGCGCAAGGGGATCGTCCTCGCATCCATCGAGCGAACGAACAAAGGCGCGAAAGTCACCATCACATCAGAAGCCTTCGCACAGTTTCTGGACGCCCAAATGGGCGATCTGGTTGAACGGTTCGAAAGAGAAAATGCTTCTGAAACAGATCATTAGGTCGATTGTCAGCTGACAATTGATCGCAAACAGGAGATTTAAACCGCAAAAGAAAAAGGCCCCCAAACGTTACCGTCGTGGAAGCCCTTCTCAATGTGTCGCAACGAGAGAATCGCATTTCCTCGAATCACAGTCAAGAGTCTTTGGCATCGTTTTGGTGAGCAATTTTCTTTGCCTTTTGAAAGGTGAAAGAAATGCAGACAGGAAGTGTGACGACGCCCTTTGGGCGGCGGCCCATGACGCTCGCCTTGGTGAAGCGGCAAGTGGCCACAAACGATATCAAGGCTGGCAAGACGGTTGAGAAATGGAAAGTCTTCCGTGATGCCTCGGAAGCGAGAGAAGAACTCGGCTTGCAGTCGAACAGCCTGGCTGTGCTCGACGCGCTGCTAAGCTTCTACCCGGAAAACGAATTGCGCCAGGACGCGCAGCTCGTCGTGTTTCCGTCAAACGCGCAATTGATTCTTCGAGCCCACGGCATGGCAGGCGCCACGCTGCGTCGGCATCTCGCATTGTTGGTTGACGCTGGTCTCATCGTTCGCAAGGACAGTGCCAACGGCAAGCGCTATGCGAGGAAGAACGGTGCCGGCGAGATCGAGAATGCGTTTGGCTTCGACCTTTCGCCCATCCTTGCCCGGTCTGAAGAGCTTGCTGTCATCGCGCAGAAAGTTGTCGCTGATCGTTCCGCCTTCCGCAAGGCGAAAGAGAACCTGACAATCTGCCGCCGGGATGTCCGCAAGCTCATTACTGCGGCAATAGAGGAGGGCGCTGACGGTGACTGGATGGCGATCGAGGCTATGTACATCGATCTCGTTTCCCGCATTCCACGCTCCCCAACCATCGCAGATGTCGCCAGTATCCTCGATGAATTGGAGCTGCTGCGCGAGGAAATCCTTAATCTGTTGGATACGCAGTCAAATTCAGATTTTAATAGCACCAATGATGCTCATATTGAGCAGCACATACAGAATTCAAAATCCGAATCCTTCAATGAACTTGAACCTAGCTCTGAAAAAGAGCAGGGCGAAAAGCCGAGCAAGAGACGCCAACCTCAAACTGAGACGCTGAAGGCGTTTCCTCTGGGTGTTGTGCTGAAGGCATGTCCTCAAATTCTGGACTATGGACCGGCTGGCACTGTGGGTGGTTGGCGCGATCTCATGTCGGCCGCCGTCGTGGTGAGGTCGATGTTGGGCGTCAGCCCGTCGGCCTATCAGGAGGCCTGCGAAACCATGGGGCCTGAAAATGCGGCCGTTGCGATTGCCTGTATCCTGGAGAGGGCAGGGCACATCAATTCCGCTGGTGGCTATCTGCGTAATCTCACCAACCGGGCGGCGCGTGGCGAGTTTTCGCTCGGACCAATGGTGATGGCACTGCTGAGGTTGAACGGGGAAGCCGAAAAGCGGTCGGCTTGATGATCATTGACAAAAGCGAGTTCGATCACCATAACTACCCCAATGGGTTATAATCACTATGCAGACAGTTGCTGAAACATCGCTCTTCGTCAAACAGGCTGCGGCTCTTTTTACGGACGACGAGCGCAAGGATCTGATCGATTTTCTGGCGACCAATCCTCAGGCTGGTGATGAAATACCGGGTGCAGGTGGTGTTCGTAAGCTGAGATTTGGCGCCAAGGGTAAAGGCAAACGGGGTGGCGCCCGCGTTATCTATTACTGGTACAGCGACGATGCGCCCATCTATGCGCTTCTCGTTTACGGAGAGAACGAAAAGACGGATTTGAAGCCGGAAGAGGCCAAGGCGGTTGCTGCATTCGCAAAGGCGATCAAGGCAACGTACAGGAGCAAACCATGAGCGAGACCACAAAATTCGGCGAGGATTTGATTCAGGCTATGACCGAAGCTCTGGGTCATGCGCAGGGCAGGGACCCCGCGGGAATGCGCGTCACTGCCGTTGATCTGGAAACTGTTGACGCGAAGGCGATCCGCCAAAAGCTGCATCTGACACAAGATGAAATGGCGGCTTTCCTCGGGACAAGCCCATCAGGATATAAAAAATGGGAGCAGGGGGCTCGACAGCCCTCAGGTGCCGCTCGAACGCTTCTGCGTGTCATGGAAAAAGAACCGGAAGCGGTGTTGCGAGCGCTCTCGAGCTGAGGCGACTCTTAGATAGCCGTCATCAAGCGATATTTTCGCTCACTGATCGCTAGTTAAGCCTGGCACATGCCAAATCAAATATGAACAAGTGACAGGTCAAGTCCTCCCAAGCTTCACCTGCCCCTAAGAGAGCCGCGATTGCGTTCACGGCTCTCTTTCTTTGTTTTTAGGCCTCCACGCGCGTCTCCATTTTACAGGACGATGGCCTAGCTGATGATCGCTGCTATCATGATTGCAGCGAAGCAGACCATCATGACGCTTCCAACGATGATAGAAGCAACCGCTTGCGCTGAAATGTAAGTTCCTGCCACGCCGCCGAAGACCCCAGGCCAGGCACTTCCATTTTTCTGTTGCTTCGCCATCGGGTAGCCACAGGAAGGGCACGCGAATGCTTTGTCGGAAATTTTTGCTTCACATTCCGGGCACATTGTCAGAGCCATGTCAGTTTTCTCCGATGATGATTTGCACACGCCTGTTTTTTTGACGCCCATCTGGATCATCCGCGCCATTGCTGTGCTGGTTAGGCGCGATGGGAACGCGCTCACCCTTGCCTTCCGTTGTCATAGATGAGATGACGCCGAGATCAGATAGATGTCTTTTAACAGAGGCGGCTCGACGTTCAGACAGGCGATAATTATAGATGTCGCTTCCTTTTGCATCAGTGTGGCCAATAATAGAGACCTTACGCTTTTCCATGACCTTCAGGACATCGGAGAGCTTGGCTAGAACTGGCCGTGCATCAGTGCGAATATCGGCTTTGTCGAAATCGAAAAGAACGTCGCTCGGCAGGTCGACGACAATTTGATCACGCTCTTGTCTCGCACCAAGATCGGAAAGGGTGGTTTCCGTCTTCAAACGTGTTTCCTCATCCATATCCTTTAATTCAAACGTCGAGATCTCAGAAGAGAAGCTCCCGCTGCTTTGCTGGTCTATCTCTGAAAACGATGAGGCGGG
>NZ_JXQV01000001.1 GCF_000834635.1 Agrobacterium tumefaciens | reverse complement strand
CTTGTCGAGAATGCGGCACATAGGACGGAGACAGACCGGGGATGACGGTAAAAATTTCAGTCTCGCGAAAGCGGGAACACAATGATGTTGAGCCAGACAATGGCGACGCACCTGCGCCCAGACGCTGGCTGGCTTCTCTGAGCGGAGCGGCAACGCGCATCCGCGGCAAGGTCGTGGCGCTGATGTCTGGCTCGGCTTTGAGCAGTTTTGCGCTGGCAGCACAGGCCCAGCAGAACGAGGTTCTGGAGCGCGGCGAACGCCTGTTCTCCTCGTCGGAAACGATCACCTATTCGCTGTTTATCGGCGTGGTCTCGGCCACCCTGTTTTCCATTGTCTGGCTGGTCCGGCAGCGGGGAAACATCGAGGCGGAAACCAGCGAGTACCGTACGGCTCTGGCCGAGGCCAATGCCAAGATTTCCAAATATGAAGCCCTGATTTCCGACAAGTCCAGACGCATCGTGATCTGGGAAAATGCCGGTGAGCGCCCCGAATTCATCGGCCAGCTGCCTGCCGATACAGGCGTTCCCTTCGCGGATCAGGACTTTCTGGCCTTTGGCCGCTGGCTTCGCCCGGCCTCTGCCGGTCCGCTTGAAAACGCGCTTGAGAAGCTGCGCAGCCATGCCCAGAGCTTTGATCTGACCATCGAGACGCACCGCGGCGAGGTGATCGAAGTTCAGGGTCGCGTTTCCGGCGGCAAGGCATTCGCTCAGTTCGTCGCATTGAACAATCTTCGGGCCGAACTCGCAGAATTGAAGATCGAGCGTGAGCGTCTGGTCTCGTCGATTTCGACATTCCAGGACCTGTTCGACAGCATCGACCAGCCGGTCTGGCGCCGAAATTCCGAGGGTGCGCTGACATGGGTCAACCACAGCTACGCGCTGAGTGTCGATGCCCGCACGCCGGAACAGGCTGTGACCGAGCAACGCGAGTTGCTCAACACCGTCACCCGCCAGAAAATTCGCGCCAGCTCCACGCCCGAATCACCGTTCCACGACCGCATCTCGACCGTCGTTTCCGGCAACAGAACCTTCTTCGACGTGGTTGACCTGAAGACGACAGGCGGTTCCGTTGGTATGGCAGTCGATACGACCGAGGCCGAGACCGTTCGTGAAGAGTTGAAGCGCACGCTGAAAAGCCACGCCGAAACGCTGGATCATCTGGGAACGCCGGTTGCGATCTTCGACGGCCAGCAGCGCCTGCAATTCTACAATCAGGCCTTTGTCAGCCTATGGGGTCTGGATCTGGTTCTGCTGGAATCCAAGCCTGACAATTCCGAACTGTTTGACCGCCTTCGCTCTGATGGCAAGCTGCCGGAGCAGCTAAGCTGGAAGAGCTGGAAGGAAACGGCCCTTTCCGTCTATCGTTCGCTGGATACCAAGACCGACCTCTGGCACCTGCCCAATGGACAGACGCTGCGCGTTATCGCGACCGCGCACCCGCAGGGTGGTGCGACATGGGTGTTTGAGAACCTGACCGAACAGGTCGATCTGCAGATGCGTTACAACACGCTGGTCAAGGTTCAGGGCGAGACCATCGACCACTTAGCCGAAGGCGTGGCCGTGTTCGGTGCCGATGGGCGCATGCGCCTCTCCAACCCGGCCTTCCGTGCATTGTGGGCGATCACCGCCGACGAAGCGGAAGCCGGCAAGCATATTCGCTCGATTGAAGAGGTTTGCGCCCAATCCTACGACAAGCCGGATGGATGGCGGGCCTTCAGCCAATTCATCACCAGCTTTGACGATGAGCGCCTTTCCAAACAGGGCACGCTTGAGCTTCTGTCCGGCCTGGTGCTGGACTATGCCATCATTCCTTTGCCGGATTCGCAGACCATGCTGACCTTCGTCAACATGACCGATAGCGTGCGTGCGGAACGGGCCTTGAAGGAAAAGAACGAGGCGCTGCGCAAGGCAGACGAGCTGAAAAACGACTTCGTCCAGCACGTGTCCTATGAATTGCGTTCGCCGCTGACCAACATCATCGGCTTTACCGATCTTCTGAAAACGCCAGGTATTGGCGAACTGAGCGAGCGGCAGGCCGAATATCTCGACCACATCTCCACGTCTTCCTCGGTGCTGCTGACTATCGTCAACGACATCCTGGATCTGGCGACAGTCGATGCCGGTATCATGCATCTGAATTACACCGAAAACGACCTGTCAGAGCTTCTGGATGATGTTTCGGTGCTGATCACCGACCGTCTGCAGGAAAGCGGCGTGTCTCTTGAGATTGTCGCGCCTGCGCATCTCGGTGCCATCGTGGCCGATCATCAGCGTCTGAAGCAGATTCTCATCAAGCTGTTGACCAATGCGGCCAATTTCGCACCCGAGGGCTCGGCTATTACGCTGACCTGCCAGCGCAGCGAAGGCGATTTCGTGTTCTCGGTGGCCGATCAGGGACCGGGTATTCCCCAGGACATGCTGAAATCCGTGTTCGACCGCTTCTCGACGCGGGGCAATGGTGGCCGTCGCACGGGCGCCGGGCTTGGCCTTTCGATTGTCGAAAGCTTCGTCAGCCTCCACCACGGCAATGTCACCATCGACAGCCGTCCGGGTGAAGGCACCGTCGTCAGCTGCCGCATTCCATCCGGTGCGCATCCGCATTCCATCGCCGCCGAATGAACGAGACGGTCTTGCCTCTTTCCATCACACTCGCCGATGAAGCAGAGACCATCCGGCTCGGCGAGGAGCTGGCGCTCACCGTCAAACCGGGCGATTGCATTGCCCTGATTGGCGATCTTGGTGCCGGAAAATCCACGCTGGCGCGCGCCTTGATCCGCGCGATTGCGGGCGACCCTTATCATGAGGTTCCGAGCCCGACATTCACCATCGTGCAATCCTATGGCTTGCATTTTCCCGTCCACCATCTGGATCTCTACCGCCTGTCGGATGTGTCTGAAATGGATGAGCTGGGCATCGATGAGATGCTGTCCGATGGGGTGTGCCTCATCGAGTGGCCGGAACTGGCCGCAAGCGAAATGCCTGCCGACAGCACCATCACACTGCGTCTCACCCATCAGGGTGACGGCCGTGTGGCGACCATCGATGCGCCGCCCCGGCAGCGGGCGCGGCTGGAACGGGTGCTGGCCATCCGCGACTTTCTTGAAGCCAATGGCAAGACAAACGCATCCCGCCAATATTTCAGCGGCGACGCGGCTTATCGCACCTATGAGCTGGTAGGCGATGCCGCTGGCCAATCCCTGCTGATGGACTGGCAGCCACCACCCAGAGGCCCTATTATCCAGGATGGCAAGACCTACGCCGAAATCGTGCATCTTGCGCGGGATGTGGCACCCTTCGTCGCCATTGATCAATACCTCCTCGAAAATGGCTTTTCCGCCCCTCAAATCCTCGCGCAGGATCTGGAAGGCGGCATTCTGCTTCTGGAAGACATGGGACGCGATGGCGTGCTGGATGAGGATGGCGCGCCGATTACGGAACGCTATCTTGGAAGCGTCGCCTGCCTTGCCGCGCTTCACAAAGCCCCTGCTCCCAAAGACATCGCGCTTGGCAACGGCACGACCTACCGTGTGCCACCCTTCGACGCGGATGCGATGAAGATCGAAACATCGCTGCTGCTGGACTGGTATCTACCGCATGTGAGAGGCAAGGAAACCGACGAGAGCGACAGGCAGAGCTTCTTTGATGTCTGGGATCAGCTAATCGCAAAGCTTGATGATGCCGAAACCGGCCTCTTGCTGCGCGATTTCCACTCGCCCAACATCATCTGGCAGGCTGAGAAATCCGGCCTTCAACGCGTCGGCATCATTGATTTTCAGGACGCGATGATCGGCCCCACGGCCTATGACCTGGCGTCCATTATTCAGGATGCGCGGGTTACCATCTCACCTGAGCTGCAAGCGCGGTTGATGGCGCATTATCTCGAACTCAGGCGCGATGACGCCAGTTTCGATGAGGCGGCGTTTCTGAAAGCCTTCGCCATCATGGCGGCGCAGCGCAATTGCAAGCTGGTGGGTATCTGGGTGCGGCTGATGAAGCGCGATGGCAAGCCGCATTACATGAACCACATGCCGCGCACCTTCCCCTATCTGCGCTCGGCTCTGAGCCATCAAGATCTTGCGCCCTTGCGCGACTGGCTGATAGATGCGGGCGTTCCCATCCACGAAGAGTGAAGTGTTTCCATGACGATCAGACAGGCGATGGTGCTGGCGGCGGGTCTTGGCACCCGAATGCGACCGATCACGGATACGATCCCCAAGCCTCTGGTGAACATCGCCGGGCGGCCGATGATCGACTACATCCTCGATATGCTGGTGGAAGCCGGTGTCGAGACCATTGCCGTCAATGTGCACCACCATGCCGACCAGATGGTTGCCCATCTCAATGCCCGCCAAGACGTGCGGATTGTGATTTCGGACGAGCGCGAGCAACTCATGAATTCCGGCGGCGGCCTTGCCAAGGGTTTGAAGCTGCTGGAAGCCGGGCCGGTTCTCGTCATGAATGCCGACCTGTTCTGGGTTGGTGAAACGCCCGGTGAACCCACCAACCTGCATAAGCTTGGGCAGTTCTTCGAACCCCAAACCATGGATATGGCGTTGCTCTGCGTGGATATGGACCGCACGACCGGCCACAATGGCAAGAAGGATTTCAGCCTTGCACCTGACGGCGCTTTGACGCGCTACAGCGAGGGCGAGCCGCGCCCCGTCGTCTATGCCGGTGCGATTGCCATGAACACGGGGCTTCTGGACGACGCCCCTGAAGACGCCTTCAATCTCAACATCTATTTCGACCGCGCCATTGCCCAAAACCGGCTTTTTGGCCTGTCACTTGATGGACAATGGATTACCGTCGGCACGCCGGATGCTATAGAAGATGCTGAGAGAACCATCGCAGCAACCGACAAGTGAGATGAGCCATTGGCGCATGCCAAGCGTATTCTAACCATCGCCCCCGGCACGCCCTTTCTGAAGACGCTGGCGGAAAGCCTTTGCGATGGCAGGCTGGCACCCGGCTTCCGTTACGATCCCGCCGATCCGCTATCGCTGGCGAAGGTCACCATCTATGTCCCGACCCGCCGTTCCGCGCGCGTGCTGCGCTCGGAATTCGTCGATCTGCTCGGCGGACAATCCGCCATCCTGCCCATCATCAGGCCGCTCGGCGAAACCGATGACGATAGCGGCTTTTTCGACGTCGAGACGCCAGCGACCATCGATCTCGCACCGCCCATTTCCAGCACGGCCCGGCTGGTCGAGCTTGCCCGCCTCATTCTGGCGTGGCGCAATAGTCTGCCGGATGCCATCCGCGCCGTGCATTCGGACTCACCCCTCGTCGCACCCGCAAGTCCTGCCGATGCCATCTGGCTGGCGCGCTCGCTGGCCGAGGTTATCGATGCCATGGACACGGAAGACCGGGAGTGGGACGCGCTCTCCAAGCTCGACACCGCAGACCATGCGCAGTGGTGGCAACTGACCGCTGATTTTTTGAAGATCGCTAGTGTCTTCTGGCCAGCGCGGCTGGATGAACTGAACAAATCCTCGTCCGGGCGGCATCGCAATGCGATTCTGCGGGCCGAAGCCGAACGCATTGCCCGGATCGGGTCCGATGACCTGATCATCGTGGCTGGTTCCACCGGCTCCATTCCGGCAGCGGCAGACCTGATCGCAGCCGTCGCCTCCCTGCCCCAGGGCACGGTGGTCCTTCCGGGCCTCGATATGGATATGCCGGAAGAGCAATGGCAGTCCATCAATGAGAGCCCTGACGACCCCTCCAGCCGCACCCATTCGCAATATGGTCTCTATATTCTGCTGCAAAAACTCGGCGTCTCTCGCAATGATGCCGAGCAGGTCGGGGTTCTAGATGGCGACCTGAAAGACCGTGCGGCGATCTTTTCCACAGCACTTGCACCTGCCAAGGCCACCAGCGAATGGAACGAGTGGCGCGAAGACAAGAGCGAAGCGTTTTTTGAACAGGCTTTTGCATCCGCTGCCATCATCGAAGCCGCCAATGAGCGCGAAGAGGCAACAGCCATCGCCATTGCCCTGCGCCTGGCGCTAGAAAACGGGGGCACGGTCAACCAATCGCAGGCGGCGCTGATCACGCCCGACCGTGGCCTGGCGCGCCGGGTGGCAACCGAGCTTGCCCGCTTCGGCATCGAGGCCGACGATTCCGCCGGAACGCCGCTATCGGCCACGCCGCAGGCGGGCCTGTTGATGCTGGCGCTCGAGGCCATCTTAAGGCCCGGCGATCCCGTCGCGGTCATGTCGCTCCTCAAACATCCGCTCTCGCGCTTCGGTCTTGGGCAGGCAGAGGTCGATCATGCCGTTGCCGGGCTGGAACTGCTGGCGCTTCGGGGTGGGCGAACCGAAACCACACTCGATACGCTGGAGGCCCTGCTGCACAGCCAGCTGGCTCTCCACGCACTTGATCGCCATTCGCCACAATGGCGCAAATCTCTTGGCGAAGGTACAGACCTTGCCGCAGCCGATCTGGCACGGCGCATCAGCGCGGCCATTGAACCGCTGGATGCGGCCTTCATTCGCAAGGATGCCGTCAGCGGGCGATTGACGGCGCGGCTGACGCTTGCAGACTGGGCAGAGCGCACGGGCCGGGTCATCGAAGCCATGTGTATCGATGAGAAGGGCGATCTGGCCAGTCTCTGGTCACATGAGGCGGGCGAGAAACTTTCCGGCCTTCTGTCTGAGTTGATGGATTGCGGCAGCGTGCTGGAAGCCGATGGGCCGCAATGGATCGATATCATGACGGCGCTGATTGCGGGCGAATCGATCAAGCCCCGGGCCATGCGCCATCCGCGCGTGTTTATTTTCGGTGCGCTGGAAGCCCGCCTGCAAAGCGTCGACACCGTCATCATTGGCGGCTTGAACGAAGGCATATGGCCGGGCCAGACGGCCAACAATCCGTTCCTGTCGCGCAATATGAAAACCGCCATTGGGCTTGAGCCACCGGAACGGCGCATTGGCCAGCTTGCCCATGATTTAGAGATGGCAAACGGCACACGCCAGATTTTCTATACCCGCTCGCTCCGCCAGGGATCGACCCCTGCCGTCGCCTCCCGCTGGCTGCAAAGGCTTCTGGCGCTGGGGGGCGAAGGCTTTACCGAGACATTGAAGGCGCGTGGCAGCGCCTATCGCCACTGGGCCAACATGTTGGATGATGGTGAAAACCAGCAGCCCGCCAAGCGCCCGGCACCGACACCACCCGCGGATTTGCAGCCGAAATCCTATTCCTTCAGCGAAGTGGGACGGCTGCGGCGCGACCCCTATTCCATCTATGCGCGGCGCATTCTCAAACTCGATCCGCTGGATGAGTTCAACCGCGATCCGGGCGCGGCCGATCGCGGCACGCTCTACCATCACATCATGGAAACCTATTCCCGTGAGGGTCATGTGGCAGGCACGCCAGCCGCAGAAGAGGCGATGTTTCGCGTCCTGCACGCCTGTTTCGACGCTGAAAACCTGCCGCCACATATTGATGTGGTCTGGCGGCCTCGCTTTGAGGCTGTAGCCCGCGAGTTCCTCAAATGGGAAAAAGACCGCCGCGCTCTGGTCAAGCGCAGCCATATCGAGGTGCGGGCCGGGCAGGAAATACCGGAAGCGGGCATTCGCCTGACCGGCGTTGCCGACCGCATCGACATCAAGACGACAGGCATGGCCGACATTATCGACTATAAAACCGGCCTGTCTCCCTCGGTCAAACAGGCCCGCTCGCTTCTCGATCCGCAATTGGCACTGGAGGCAGCCGCTCTCATGCGCGGTGCCTTCAAGGATGCGGGATCTCCGACGCCGGAAGATCTCATCTATGTGCGCCTGCGGCCCGGCCAACGATTCGGTACCGATACGATCAACAATGAACATGCCAAGGCAAGTGCCAAGACCGTGCCGAAATCAGCCGCTGAACTCGCCACCGATTCCATCGATCAGCTGGCAAAATTCGTGATTTCGCTGCGCGAACGCAAAAACGGCTTCGTTTCGCGGCTGATTCCCGAGGAACAGCAAGCCTATGGTGGCGAATATGACCACCTTGCCCGCGTATCGGAATGGTCCACGGCAGAACCGGGAGATGGCGATGCTGAATGAAATTATTGACCACGGCCCCGGACAGGACGATCCGAAAAGCTGGATTGACTGGACGAGCGCGCAGCAGACCCGCGCCTCCGACCCTGCCAGTTCCGCATGGGTGTCAGCCAATGCCGGTTCCGGCAAGACCCACGTTTTGACGCAGCGCGTGATCCGCCTGCTTCTGGCCGGTTGCCGCCCCTCCGCCATTCTTTGCCTGACCTATACCAAGGCGGCGGCGTCTGAAATGTCGAGCCGCGTGTTCGACCGGCTGGCCGACTGGGCGACACTCTCCAATGCGGATCTCAGCGATCGCATCACGGCCATTGAAGGCCGGGTGCCCGATCTCATCAAGCTGAAGGAAGCGCGACGTCTCTTCGCCAAGGCGCTGGAAACGCCGGGTGGCCTGAAAATTCAGACCATTCACGCCTTTTGCGAGGCGCTTCTGCACCAGTTTCCGCTGGAAGCCAATGTCGCCGGCCACTTTTCGGTTCTGGATGACCGGGCCGCAGCCACGCTTCTGGCCGAAGCACGCCGCACACTTCTGACCGCCGTTTCCATGGAGGCGGACCAACCCTTGGCCCACGCGTTGGCCTATGTCCTCGATATTGCCGATGAGACCGGCCTTGAGGCCCTTCTCAGCGCCATCGTTTCCAACCGCAATGCCATCAGCGCGTTTCTGGACAAAGCACGGCAATCAGGCGGCATCGATGCCACCCTTCGCGCCCATGCGGGCATTGATGCGCAGGAGACGGAAGAAACGGCGGCAGCGGCCTATTGGCCCCTGCCCGGCCTTTCTGGCCTGTCGATGGATACCTATCTGACGCTGGCCGACGAGATCGGCGGTTCACGGGTGATCGACGTTGCCTATGCGCTGCGCGAAGCTGACCGCACCACGGATGTTTTCAAACGCGTGGAGTTCATCGAGGCCGCTCTCCTAACCTCGCAAGGTGCGCCAAAATCCGACGCCTATGTCATCAACAAGGCCATGCAGAAATCGGCACCGTCCCTGCTGGATGACCTCATTCTGGCCCGCGCCCATGTCGTGGCCTGCCGGGATCGCTACCGGACGCTGCGGATGCTGGAAGCCACCAGACATGCGCTGACATTGGCGCAGCGGCTGATCGGTGACTTCGAAGACCTGAAGAAGCAGCGCAGCCAGCTGGATTTCGAGGATCTGATCGAACGCGCCGCCACCCTTCTCAACCGCGATACGGCGGGCGCCTGGGTGCATTACAAGCTCGATCAGGGCATCGATCACATTCTGGTGGATGAGGCGCAGGATACAAGCCCGGTGCAGTGGACCATCATCCAGTCGCTGGCTGCCGATTTCTTCCATGGCGAGACCGCCCGCGAAGGACGGCGCACCGTCTTTGCCGTGGGTGACGAGAAGCAGTCGATCTATTCCTTCCAGGGCGCAAGGCCAGAGCGGTTTTCGCAGGAAAGCCGGGAAACGCAAAAGCGCGTGACCGCCGTTGAACAGACATTCCATTCCGTGCGCCTGCCGCTGTCCTTCCGATCAACGGCAGATGTTCTGGCAGCCGTCGATCAGGTGTTTTCCCTGCCCGAACATGCCGAAGGGCTAAGCGCCGAGAAAGAACCGGTCGAGCATCGCTCCAACCGCCACGGACAGGCGGGCACGGTGGAACTGTGGGACATGGTTGCCGCCGAGCCCGTTGAAAATGAAGAGGACTGGACGGCACCTTTCGATGCGCTGCGCGAAAGTGCGCCGCCTGCCATCGTCGCGCGCCGCATCGCCGCCCGCATCGCCGAGATGATCGGCAAGGAAACCGTGGTCGAGAAAGGTGTTGAGCGCACCATCGAGGCGGGAGACATTCTCGTACTTGTGCGAAAACGCCACGCCTTCGTCAATGCGCTGACCCGCGAGCTGAAACAGCGGAAGAACATTCCCGTTGCCGGTGCCGACCGCCTGCGCCTCACAGACCATATCGCCATTCAGGACCTCCTGGCCCTTGGGCGCTTCGTGCTTCTGCCGCAAGATGATCTGTCGCTCTCGGCCCTTCTGAAAAGCCCGCTGTTCAATCATTCAGAAGACGATATTTTCGATATCGCTGCAAATCGCCCTGAAAATACCAGCGTCTGGCACCATTTGCAGGCGCTCTCGAAAGAGGATGAGGGTCGGGCGTTTGCGGCATCGGTCGCCAAGCTCACGCATTTCATCGAACTGTCGAAGACGCAGACGATCCACGATTTCTTCGCCGCCGTGCTGACGCTGCATGAGGGACGTGCGAAGTTTCTGGGGCGGCTCGGCAACGAAGCCAGCGACGTGCTGGACGAATTCCTCTCCTTTGCGCTGGACCACGAAAAAACCGGCCTTCCCGGCCTGCAATCCTTCATTTCCGTGATGGAAACCGATGCGCCTGAAATCAAGCGCGAGCAGGACAAGGAGCGCGGCGAAGTCCGCATCATGACCGTCCACGCCTCAAAGGGTCTCGAAGCACCGGTTGTGTTTCTGGTCGATGGCGGCTCCAAGGCCTTCATTCACAGCCACCTGCCCAAGCTGCGCTTCATCGAAAATGGCCCTGCCAAACTGCCGATCTGGTTGCCCGGCAAGGGCTTTGACAATGCGCTTGTGTCAAGGGATGAGGACCGCCTCAAGCTCTCCGCCGAGCAGGAATATCGCCGCCTCCTCTATGTGGCGATGACACGCGCTGCCGATCATCTGATCGTCTGCGGCTATCGCGGCCCACGGGAAAATCCCGATTGCTGGCATGCCATGATTGCCCGCTCTCTCGGCGCGGATGAGGTGAGGTGCAAGCGGCAGGCATTTTCCGCTGGTGGCGAAGAGTGGGATGGTCTCCTGTGGCAGTCCACCAGCCGCGACGCTAGGGACATTGCCGCGACTGAGCCGCCGCCTGCCCCGGTTCTGGATGCCTTGCCTGCATCGCTCATGAAGCCGCTGCCGCCACCGCCGGTTCTGCCACGACCCCTCAGCCCATCGGGTGCCGGAACCATCATTGATGATGGCTCGGAGGATTTGCTGGTCACCTCGCCGCTGTTTTCCAGCCAGGAAGTATCCTCGGGTCTGGCGCTGCAACGCGGCAGGCTTGTCCACCGCATGTTGCAGACCCTGCCGGAATATCCGAGCGAGGAGCAGCCGGATGCTGCCCGCCGTTATGCGGAGCGCGCCGCGCGGTTCTGGCCTGAAAAGGAGCGGGAAAAACTGATCCGCTCAACCCTTGCAGTGCTGAGCGAACCGGCCCTTCAATCCGCCTTCTCCGCCAATAGCCGTGCGGAAATCTCCATTATGGGCACCTTGCGGCTCGGCCAAAGGGATTACGCCGTCTCAGGCCGCATCGACCGTCTGGCCGTAGACGGCGACCGCGTCATTCTGGTGGACTACAAGACCAACCGCGTTCCACCCGTCCGTGATGCCGAGATACCGCTGGCGCATAAAGCACAGCTTGCGATCTATAAAAGTATTCTCGCCCCGCTCTACCCCGGCAAGACCTTTACCTGCGCGTTGGTCTATACGGAAAATGCCTCATTTGTGACGCTGAGCGACCAGTCACTGGCCGATGCGCTTGCTGCAATCGAGACAAAGTGAGATATGGGACATTGAAATAACCCGCCAGCAGCATCACATGCTCATCAACCAACACCACTGACAATCTTGTCATTGAAAGGAGAGCCACCCATGGCTACCGTGAAAGTCGATACGTCCAACTTCCAGGCAGAAGTGCTCGAGTCCGCTGAACCCGTCGTCGTCGATTTCTGGGCGGAATGGTGCGGCCCTTGCAAGATGATCGCCCCAAGCCTCGAAGAGATCTCCAACGAGCTGGCCGGCAAGGTCAAGGTCGTGAAACTCAACATTGATGAAAACCCGGAGCTCGCAGCGCAGTTCGGCGTTCGCTCCATCCCGACCCTTGCCATGTTCAAGGGCGGCGAAGTGGCTGACATCAAGGTAGGTGCTGCACCAAAGACAGCTCTTTCGGCCTGGATTTCCAGCGCTGCTTGATTAGGTGTTTGGATAGAATGAGAAAAGCCCGGTCATTGCCGGGCTTTTTCTTTTGGGACATTTTTAAACACACCACCGTCATCCTCGGGCTTGACCCGAGGATCTGACGAACCCCTACATCGAACGTGGTTAGATCCTCGGGACAAGCCCGAGGATGACGGTGGCCGATACTCGCGATTTTACTTCGGCACAGTGCCGTTCAAAGCCAGCGCATTGCCAGCGAGGTAAAGCGAACCGCCGATCAAAATGCGTGGTGCAGGCTGACCCGGCAAAATCCGCTTTTTCAATTCTTCCAAGGCTTCTTCAATCGAGGATGTCGGCGCAGCAACCAAACCAGCGTCAAACACGGCATGCGCCAGAACAACCGGATCGATAGCCGCATCGGTGCCGTTGATCGGAACGGTGAAGACATATTGGGCGATATCGGCAAAAGCCTTGAAGTAGCCCACCTGATCCTTGGTGTTGATCATGCCTGCAATCAGAAACAGCGGGCGCGCATTGGCTTCCTCGAAACCGGCCATGGCTTCGGCAATCACCTCACCCGCGCCGGGATTGTGGCCACCATCGATCCAGATTTCCGAACCCGGCGGGGCCAGATCGACAATGCGGCCTGATGTGATGCGTTGCAGGCGGCCCGGCCATTCCACCGATGTCATTGCCGTCTCAACCATCTTGTCCGTTACCTCGAAACCGGCAGCCTTGACGGCGCGGATGGCGGCCGCGGCATTGGCCAGTTGGTGGCGGCCGGGAAGACGTGGCAGGGGTGCATCAATGAGACTGGTTTCATCCTGATAGACCAGACGCCCGAATTCCTCATGCGCCGAAAAATCCTGCGCATAGACAGCCGTCGGGCATCTCAGGCGTTCAGCGGTCTGGACCAGAACATCCAGTGCCGCATCGTATTGCTGATGACCAATCACGACAGGCGATCCGGCCTTCATGATCCCGGCCTTTTCAGCGGCAATCAGTTCAATGCTATCTCCAAGATAGGCCTGATGATCGAGCGAGATCGGCATGATGATCGATACGGCTGGGTCAGTGATGACATTGGTCGCATCAAAACGCCCGCCAAGGCCCACCTCGAGGATCACCGCATCGGCTGGATGTTCGGCAAAGAGAACGAAAGTGACAGCCGTCAGGATTTCGAAAACGGTGATCATCTGCCCGTCATTGGCAGCAGCCACGCGTTCCAGCGCATCGGCCAGAACGGCATCTTCGACATAACGCCCTTTCTCGCCCCGAAGGCCTAAACGATAGCGCTCGTACCAGTTGACGAGATGGGGAGATGTGTGGACGTGAACGGCAAGGCCCGCAGCTTCCAGCAGCGCCCGGCTGAAAGCCGTGACGGAGCCTTTGCCATTGGTGCCAGCTACGTGCAGCACAGGCGGCAGACGCTTATGCGGATTGCCGAGCCTTTCGAGAAGAGCGGTTATTCTATCCAGCGAAAGATCAAAGCCTTTGGGGTGCAGCCCCAAAAGCTTTTCGATGATCCGGTCCGCCTCGCTCTGGGCAGGTGTCGTCATATCCGTCATTGGCGTCTCCGCTGCCCAGTGGCGATAGACGTCAGGCGGATGCTGCCATTGGCAGTTCTTCCGAAGACGGATCGGCTGGGGCCTTGGTCATGATCTTCAGCAGGCTTGCCAGCGTCTTGGGAATTTCACGCCGATCCACGACCATGTCGACCATGCCGTGTTCCAGCAGATATTCCGAAGTCTGGAAGCCTTCAGGCAGCTTTTCGCGGATCGTCTGTTCGATCACGCGCTTGCCCGCAAAGCAGATTTCCGCACCCGGCTCTGCGATGTGGACATCGCCCAACATGGCGTAAGAGGCAGTCACACCGCCCGTCGTCGGGTTGGTGAGAACCACGATGTAGGGCATGCCGGCTTCTTTGAGCATGTTGACGACCACGGTTGTGCGCGGCAACTGCATCAGCGACAAGATGCCTTCCTGCATGCGTGCGCCACCCGAAGCCGGGAACATCACGACAGGGCAACGCTCAGAAATGGCGCGCTCGAATGCCTTGACGATGGCTTCACCGGCAGCAATGCCGAGCGAGCCGCCCATGAACTGGAACTCGTGCACTATGGCGACGATCTTCAAGCCCTTGAGCTTGCCGACGCCCGCCAGGATCGTGTCTTCCTGCTCGGTCTTCACGCGGCTGTCGCGCAAACGGTCCGAATATTTCTTCGAATCGCGGAACTTCAGCGGGTCCTGCGCCACCTTGGGCTGGACCAGCGCTTCATAGACGCCGCCATCGAACAGGTCTTCAAGACGCGCTTTTGCAGGCATCTTCATGTGGAAACCGGAGGCGGGAATGACCCACTTGTTTTCCTCAAGATCCTTGTGGAAGACCATCTCGCCCGTTTCCGGGCACTTGATCCAGAGGTTTTCCGGCGTCTCGCGGCGGCCAAGCATGGAGTTGATCCGAGGCCGTACGTAGTTGGTGATCCAATTCACGTCTAATACTCCTGACTATCTGCGCTCAGCCGGTCTTACTCGGCAGCGGCAAGGCGCGATGCACGCACGCCCGTTGAAAGTCCCTTTACCAGTGTTGTCACTGATGGAACAGTGTCGTTGGTGGCCTTACCATCCTTGGTCAGGCTTCCGGCGATCTGGTTGACGATGGCCGAACCCACCACGACGCCATCGGCAACACCGCCGATTGCGCGGGCATGATCCGCCGTCTTGACGCCGAAGCCGACACAGATGGGAAGGTCGGTATGGGCTTTGATCCGCTGGACAGCGCCAGAGATCGTAGATGGATCTGGCAGAGCCGACCCGGTAATGCCATTCATCGAGACGTAATAGACAAAGCCTGATGTGTTCTTGAGCACCGCCGGCAGACGCTTCTCATCTGTCGTTGGCGTTGCAAGACGAATGAAGTTGATACCCCGCGCCAAGGCAGGCACGCAAAGTTCGTCGTCCATTTCAGGCGGAAGGTCGACAACGATCAAGCCGTCGATACCCGCTGCCAATGCATCATCCAGAAACGTTTCAACGCCATAGATATAGATGGGGTTGTAGTAGCCCATCAGCACGATCGGCGTGTTGTCATCCTGCTTGCGAAACTCGCGGGCGAGTTCAAGCGTCGTCCTCAATGTCTGCCCGCCCTTCAGCGCACGCTGGGCTGCCAGCTGAATGGCTGGGCCATCGGCCATGGGATCGGAAAACGGCATGCCAAGTTCGATGACATCGGCACCGGCTTCCGGCAGCGATTTCATGATGCCGAGCGATGTATCAAAGTCTGGATCGCCACCCATGAAATAGGTGATGAGGGCTGGGCGGTTTTCAGCGCGCAGATCAGCAAAGCGCTTGTCCATACGAGCAGTCATGATTACGCACCCATTTCCAGAAGTTTCGCCACGGTAAAGATGTCCTTGTCGCCACGGCCGCAGAGGTTCATGACGATGATCTGATCCTTGTCCATCTTGGGCGCGCGCTTGATGACTTCCGCCAGCGCATGGGCCGGTTCAAGCGCCGGAATAATGCCCTCGGTGCGCGTCAGCAACTGGAATGCATCCAGCGCTTCGGTGTCCTTGATCGGCACATATTCGACGCGGCCCGTATCTTTCAGCCATGAATGCTCAGGGCCGATGCCGGGATAATCGAGACCAGCGGAGATGGAGTGTCCCTCCTTGATCTGGCCATCACCGTCCTGCAGCAGATAGGTGCGGTTGCCATGCAGCACGCCCGGCGAACCAGCTGTCAGCGATGCGCAATGCTCTTCGCCTTCAAGACCCTTGCCGCCCGCTTCGACGCCAACGATTCTGACGCTGGAATCATCCAGGAACGGGTGGAACAGGCCGATGGCATTGGAGCCGCCGCCAACGGCTGCGATCAGCATATCCGGCAAACGGCCCTCGGCCTTCATCATCTGCTCGCGTGTTTCACGACCGATGACCGACTGGAAGTCACGAACCATTTCCGGGTATGGATGCGGACCGGCAGCGGTGCCGATCATGTAATAGGTGTCATCGACATTGGTGACCCAATCCCGCAGCGCTTCGTTCATGGCATCTTTCAGCGTGCCGTGACCAGCGGTGACCGGAACGACTTCTGCGCCAAGAAGCTTCATGCGGAAAACGTTCGGCGCCTGACGCTCCACATCGGTTGCGCCCATGTAAACGACGCAGGGAATGCCGAAACGGGCAGCGACAGTTGCCGAGGCAACGCCGTGCTGGCCAGCGCCGGTTTCCGCGATGATGCGGGTCTTGCCCATGCGCTTGGCAAGCAGGATCTGCCCCAGGCAATTGTTGATCTTGTGCGAACCGGTGTGGTTCAGCTCATCGCGCTTGAAATAGATCTTCGCGCCGCCCAGCTCCTGCGTAAGGCGCTCGGCGAAATAGAGCGGGCTTGGACGACCGGTATAGTGGGTGTTCAGATGCGCAAGTTCCGCCTGAAACTCGGAGTCTGTCTTTGCCTTGTTCCACTCGGCCTGAAGGTCAAGGATCAACGGCATCAACGTCTCGGCCACAAAGCGGCCGCCGTAAATACCAAAACGGCCGTCCTCATCGGGACCGGCGCGGAAAGAGTTGGGTTTCGGCGTCTCGTTCACTCTCAAACTCCCTGCGGTCTTGCCGAACGGATCGCATCGAAAAATGCGTCGATCATGGCCAGATCCTTGACACCCGGCGCGCTCTCGACACCGGAAGATGCATCTATTCCCTTAGCTCCGGTTTCAGCCAGAGCATGCGCTATGTTGTCTTTGTTCAATCCCCCGGAAAGCATGTAATCCACGCCTTCGTCAAGAGAGTGCAGCAAGGTCCAGTCGAAGGAAACACCGTTGCCGCCGGGAAGATCGGAACCCGCAGGCGGTTTGGCATCGAACAGGAACTTGTCGGCTATTCCTATATAGGGATCAATCTTGGCAAGATCATCGGCATCGCGGATAGAAAAAGCCTTGATGATGGGTAAGCCGTAGACGGCCTTGACGTTCAGCACCCGCTCCGGGCTTTCATGACCATGCAGCTGCAGAATATCCGGCTTCAACAAATGGATGATCTCGTCCAGCTCGTCATTGTCGGCATCAACCGTCACGGCCACGATCTTGACACTGCCGCGCACGGCATCTGCCAGCTTACCGGCAATATCAGGCTCAATGTTGCGCGGGCTCTTTTCGAAAAATATGAATCCAAGGTGGCTTGCACCGCGACGAACGGCACGCTCGATTGCATCAGCGGACTTCAATCCGCAAATCTTGATTTCCGGTGTCATGCCTTGGGAGGTGCCATGAAATAGGCTGTGAGTCGAGCCAAATCTAATCGTCCCCTCATAAGCGTAAATGTTTCACGTGAATCCAAAACGGTTTGAACAGGATTTATTCGAAATCGATGGCGTGCAACTGCGAGCCGTTGCGCTTCAACCAGGATTTCGAGGCCTCCATGGTGGGGCAAAGCTTTTCGCAGAGCGCCCAGAATTTCGGTCCATGGTTCATCTCTTTGAGATGCGCGACCTCATGGGCGGCCAGATAATCGATGACACTTTCTGGCGCCATAACGATGCGCCAGGAAAAGCTCAAGTTCCCATCATGCGAACATGAGCCCCAGCGGCTGCGCGTATCCTTCATGGAAATGGAATTGGCGGGCCTGCCGACTTTTGCCGTGTGATGCGCCACTAGCCGCTCCAGGTCAGCCCGCGCTTCCTTTTTCAGAAAGGTCGCAATGCGTCGGCCCAGATGTTCCGGCAATCCGCTGACGCGCAGAACCGCCTCACCATCTGCATCTTTTGCAGTGTGCGTCACACCGCGCAACGTGCCGGTATGTTCGATGCGATGGGCAACACCGCGAATGGAGATGCTGCCGCCATCGGTAATACTTCCCTCGGTGGAGAATTTCGAAAGCCTGCTTTTCAGCCAGCCATTGTGGCGATCCAGAAAATCATCCACTTCGCGATGATGGAGACCGTAGGGGATGGTCATTTTCAGCGCTTTTCCGCCGGGCTCGATGCGAAGCGTGATGCGGGTGGCGCGCTGATTTTCCTTGATAGTGATGGGCAGGTTGCGACCGCCCACATCCACCATGCGCTGCGATGGCGCAGGCTTGGACGGCGAAACGGATCTCAGGGTCTTTCGGAGAAGCGGAAACATCGCCTTTCATAGCGATTCGCTCCACAAAAAGCTATGTGCTTGGTGTCACACCGCCGGGTCATGCTTGCACATGAAATCCAGCATGCGCGGCACGATATCCCGACGGAAGCGGGAGCCGTTGAAGACGCCGTAATGCCCGACATCCGGCTGCGTGTAATGCTCGCGCTTATCAGCTGGAATATTCAGACAGAGATCATGCGCCGCCTTCGTCTGTCCGGCACCTGAAATATCGTCATTCTCGCCCTCGACGGTGAAAAGCGCCGTGCGTTTCACGTGTGTAGGGTCCACCGCCCTGCCCCGATGAAGCATCTTGCCCTTGGGAAGCGCGTGGTCGATGAAAACGGTTTCGACGGTCTGGAGGTAGAATTCGGCTGTGAGGTCCATCACCGCCAGATACTCGTCGTAGAACTCCCGGTGCTTTTCCGTTGAATCCCCGTCGTTCTTCACAAGGTTCATGTAGAAATCCTTGTGCGCCGTCATGTGCTTGTCGAGGTTCATGGACATGAAGCCGGTCAGTTGCAGAAAGCCCGGATAGACGGAACGACCAAAACCGGGCTGCGGCCATGGCACGGGCATGACGACATTATCTCGGAACCACTCGATCGGCTTGCCCATGGCCATCTCGTTAACAGCCGTCGGGTTGATCCGCGTGTCGATGGGCCCACCCATCAGCGTCATCGACGCTGGCGCGCATGGATCATTATCCGCCTCCATCAGGGAAATGGCGGCCAGCGCGGGCACCGAGGGCTGGCAGACCGCCACGACATGGACCCCCTCACCCAGGTGGTGAATGATCTCGATCAGGTAATCGATATAGTCATCAAGATCGAAACGCCCTTCCGTCAGCGAAACCGTCCGCGCATCGATCCAGTCGGTGATGTAGAGATCGGCAGATGGCAGCAGCGCCTCGACCGTGCCGCGCAGCAAGGTTGCGTAATGGCCGGACATGGGGGCGACGAGCAGAACCTTAGGGCCGGTATTGTCAACGGGCTCAAGATCACGCTTGAAATGGAGCAAATTGCAGAAGGGCTTTGCCCAAACAATCTCTTCGGCAACGGCAACGGATTTCCCGTTTACTACGGTCTCAGCAAGCCCGAATTGCGGCTTGCCATAGCGGCGTGTCAGCCGCTCGAAAACCTCAAAGCCCGCATCGAGGCTTCGGCCGAATGCGGTGTTGGACAGCGGGTTCAGGGGATTGCTACAGGCCTGACGCATCAGTTCGGCACTTGCCCGCAGCGGCATCATGGCAGCGTGGTTCATTTCGTAGAACTGATAGAACATGGATGAACGCCTCCCGTCGCTTATCGTGGTCTTTTCGTCATGATAGCATCATTTCGCACATGCACAAAACGTGAAAAGCGCCAGCGGTTGCCCGCCAGCGCTTCTGATGCCTATTAAAAGCTCTGCTCAGATGTCAGCGACGAATGTCTGCTTCTGCGTGCCCAGACCTTCAATGCCAAGCTCAACCACATCTCCGGCCTTCAGGAAGCGTGGCGGCTTCATGCCGAGGCCGACGCCCGGAGGTGTGCCGGTGGAGATGATGTCTCCGGGATGCAGGGACATGAACTGGCTGAGGTACGAAACGACATGGGCAACGCCATAAACCATGGTCTTGCTGGAGCCGTTCTGCATGGTTTCGCCATTGACCTTCAGCCACATGCCGAGGTTTTGCGGATCGGCGACTTCGTCCTTGGTCACAAGCCATGGGCCTACGGGGCCGAATGTGTCGCAGGATTTGCCCTTCGTCCACTGGCCCTGACGCTCGGTCTGGAATGCGCGCTCGGATACATCATGCGAGACGCAATAGCCGGCAATATAATCCATCGCATCGGCTTCAGACACATATTTGGCGGTCTTGCCGATGACGACGCCCAGCTCGACTTCCCAGTCTGTCTTTTCAGAGCCGCGCGGAATGATGACATCATCATGGGGGCCAACGATGGCCGATGTGGCCTTCATGAAAATGACGGGCTCGGATGGCACTTGCGCACCGGTTTCCGCCGCATGGTCGGAAAAGTTCAGGCCGATGCAGATGAACTTGCCCGTGCCGGAAACGCAGGCGCCAATGCGATCATCTGCAAGAAGCGGGAGTGTGGAAAGATCGAGAGCAGCAATCGCCTTCAGACCCTCAGGGGAAATGGCCTCTCCGGCGATATCTTTCACATGCGCCGAAAGATCACGAGCTTTTCCATCCTGATCCAGAATGGCTGGCTTTTCCTGGCCCGGCTGGCCGACGCGCAATAATTTCATGGTCAATCTCCCGTTGTCAGACAAGTGCCTGCATATATGAACGAACTATTTATCCGTGTCACCCCTCATGCGGTGGCAAATCGATCTGCCTCGCATTGAAGGAAGCATTTTTCGAAACACGGGTGTATGACACTATTAGGGCGCTCTAAAACGGCGCCGATGGCACCATGATGTCGAACCGTGTCGAGGAGATGATATGACCTATAGCAATTCGCGCCAATCCGAGTTTCCGATTGATCCCATATTCCTGGATCGCTGGTCGCCGCGCGCCTTCGGTGACGCTGGAATGCCGAGAGAACATCTGCTGACAATTCTCGACGCCGCCCACTGGGCTCCATCTTCCTCCAACCAGCAACCCACCCGCTTTATCTATGCCCATAAGGGCAGTCCGCAGTGGGACACCTTCGTCAGCCTGCTGATGGAAGGCAATCAGCGCTGGGCAAAAAATGCCGCTGTGCTGCTGTTCGTCCTGTCCCGCACATACAATGTTTCAAGCGAGGGCGAAAAGAAGCCTGCAACCACCCATTCTTTTGATGCGGGTTCGGCCTGGTTATCGATGGCCATGCAGGCGCAGTATCTCGGCTACCACGCCCATGCCATGGCTGGCATTTTCAAAGACAAGATCATTGAAACGCTCGACGTGCCGGAAGGCTATGCCGTGGAAGCAGCAGTCGCCATCGGCTCCATCGCTGACAAGAGCACCCTGCCCGAGGAACTGGCGAAACGCGAAGTGCCAAGTGACCGGTTGCCTCTGTCGGAGGTTGCCTTTGAAGGGCGCTTCACCGGCAAGGCTGACTGAAGGTCTATGCTTCATAGCTGACATAAAAATGGCCCGGTGGAGATGCTCCGCCGGGCCATTTGTTAAGATTGTGTTTCACGTGAATCGTCACATAAGACGATTCACTGAAAAACATCAGATATCGAGATTGGCGACGTTCAGCGCATTTTCCTGGATGAAGTCGCGGCGCGGCTCCACCTCATCACCCATAAGGCGGGCGAACAGGCTGTCGGCATCGGTCGCGTCAGGAATTTTGACCTGAAGCAATGAGCGCACATTGGCGTCCAGCGTGGTTTCCCACAGCTGCTCGGCATTCATTTCGCCAAGGCCCTTATAGCGCTGCATCGACAGGCCCTTGCGGCCCGCGGCAAAGATGGCATCCAGAAGCGGGCGTGGGCCAGCGATGATCTGCGTACCATCCTTGCGCTGTAGCACAGGTGGCGTCTTGTAGATGTCACCCATACGGGTTGCGAGCTGGTCGATGTGGCGCGCATCTGCGGAACCCATCAGGCCCATATCCAGCGTGGACACTTCCTTGACGCCGCGAACCATGCGCCAGAAACGAAGACCGCCATCATCAAGAACTTCACCGGTCCAGCCGCGCTCGGTTTCTTCTGCAATCATATCCAGACGACGCGCGACCTCGGCAACCGTTGCTTCGGCCTTGCTTGGATCTGCTGACAGTTCCGGGTTCATCGCACCAGCAATCGCTGCCTGCTCCACAATCGAGCGGCTATAGCGCGAGTGCAGATTGTCGATCAGCGTGCGCATACGCACCGCATCGAGAATGACTTCGCGTAGATCCTGACCAACACGGACTTCGCCGGAACCCATCGTCAGCGATGCTTCCTCGATACCCATGGTAATCAGGTATTCTTCGAGCGCCTTCTCGTCCTTCAGATACTGCACGGACTTGCCGCGCGTGACCTTATAGAGCGGTGGCTGGGCGATATAGAGATGGCCGCGCTCGATCAATTCTGGCATCTGACGGAAGAAGAAGGTCAGAAGCAGTGTGCGAATATGCGCGCCGTCCACGTCAGCATCAGTCATGATGATGATCTTGTGGTAGCGCAGCTTGTCGGCGTTGAACTCGTCCTTGCCGATCGAGGTGCCGAGCGCCGTAATCAGCGTACCGATTTCCTGGCTCGAGAGCATCTTGTCGAAGCGGGCGCGCTCCACGTTCAGAATTTTACCGCGCAATGGCAAAATCGCCTGCGTTTCACGCGAACGACCCTGCTTTGCAGAACCACCGGCCGAGTCACCCTCGACGAGGAAGACTTCGGATTTGGCCGGATCACGCTCGGAGCAATCGGCCAGCTTGCCGGGCAGAGACGCGATATCGAGCGCGCCCTTGCGGCGGGTCAGTTCACGCGCCTTGCGGGCAGCTTCGCGGGCAATAGCTGCTTCCACGACCTTGCCGACGAGGATCTTGGCTTCGGTCGGATGTTCCTCAAACCAGGTGCTCAGCGCTTCATTGACGAGGTTTTCGACAACGGGGCGAACTTCCGAGGAAACCAGCTTGTCCTTTGTCTGCGACGAGAACTTCGGATCAGGAACCTTGACCGAGAGAACGGCCGTCAAGCCTTCACGGCAGTCTTCGCCCTGAAGGGAAACTTTTTCACGCTTGGTGATGCCGGAGCTATCGGCATAGGACGTGACCTGGCGCGTCAGCGCACCACGGAAACCGGCCATATGCGTGCCGCCATCGCGCTGGGGAATGTTGTTCGTGAAGCACAGCATGTTTTCGTGATAGGTGTCGTTCCACCACATCGCGACTTCGACGGTAATGCCGTCCTTCTCGCCGATGATGTAAACCGGCTTGTCCACCAGCGGCTTCTTGGCCCTGTCGAGATACTTCACGAAGGCTGCAAGACCGCCATCATAGAGCATTTCTTCCTGCTTGATGTCGGAGTGGCGCTTGTCCGTCAAAAGAATGCGCACGCCGGAGTTCAGGAAGGCCAGTTCGCGCAGGCGGTGTTCCAGCGTCGCGTAGGTATATTCCGTCATGGTGAAGGTTTCGCTGCTGGCGAGGAAGGTCACTTCCGTGCCGGAGCGACCTTCGTAATCGCCAACGATCTTCAATGGGCCATCGGCTACACCATGGGTAAACGAAATCTCGTGGATTTTTCCGTTGCGGCGAATGCGCAGCTTCAGCCAGACCGAGAGCGCGTTGACAACCGAGACGCCCACGCCGTGCAAACCGCCGGACACCTTGTAGGAGTTCTGGTCGAACTTACCGCCGGCGTGAAGCTGCGTCATGATGACTTCAGCTGCAGAAACCCCCTCACCGGTGTGAATATCGGTCGGGATGCCACGACCATTGTCCGTGACCGATACCGAGCCATCGGCATTCAGCGTGACGGTGACCAGATCGGCGTGACCGGCCAGAGCCTCATCGATGGCGTTGTCGACCACTTCGTAGACCATGTGGTGCAGACCGGAACCATCGTCGGTATCGCCGATATACATGCCGGGACGTTTGCGAACCGCATCAAGCCCCTTGAGGACTTTGATCGAATCGGCTCCATAGGCTGCACTGGCGGCGTTTTCGCTCGACATAGGTTCAGTCATAAGCACTCTTTCCGAATGTATCTGTCGCAGCGCCACCTCATATCGAGACAGCGCGGCAGCGAATCACTTTAAATCTGACGTGTGACTATAGAAATTCCGTCTCGATATCCAAAGTCCACAAGCGCCAAAACCCTGCACAAAGCAGGGGATAGCGCGGGTTTCACTCGCAAGGACGGCTTTTTTGTAGCACCTCTGACAATTCATCTATCACACTTGGCGGCAGCTTGCGAATATTCCGCGCCAATCCGTTCGCCAGCATCGTGTATTGCGGCGGCAAGCCAGAGGTATCGATGACAACACGCGGATCTGACGTGCCCGCCAGCGAGAAAAGCTCTTCCGCCTCGTCCCAGATGATGTTGAAATATCCGGCAATGCGCTGGAGGAGATCAAAGCTCGGCTTGCCGCGTTTTCCATGTTCCAGCGCCGAGAGATAGGCGGGCGACACACCAATCGCCAGCGCCATCTGCTTCTGCGTCACGCCCTTTTTCTCGCGCAGAACCCGAACAGCTTCTGCAAAGGGTGTCATGACGTATCTCCCCGACGGCGCGCCAGCCGCACATACAGCGCGCCATCGCCACCGTGGTTCATGGAGGCATCTTCATAGGATGAGATGAGATGGCGGTATTCGGGTTTGGAAAACCACATCGGTACTGCGCGTTTCAATGCGCCGTCGCTGCCCATGGAACGGCCCTTGCCGGTAATGACCAGCACGTGGCGCAGCCCACGCTCATGGGCGCGGACCAGAAAATCAAGAAGCACCGCATGGGCCTCACTCTGAAACATGCCGTGCAGATCGATGCGTGCTTCGAGCGGCAGGCGGCCACGGGTCAGCTTGCGTTTGACCGGTCTTTCGAGAGGGCTGTGAATGCGCTTGCGATCCGGGTCCTTGACAACTGATTGCGGTATCGGCTCGATAATCATCTTGGGGAAAGGCGGAATGGGTTTCTTCGCAGTTTTTGGCTGCGGTTGCGGCTCTGGATCAATCTCGGCTTCCAGCGCTTCAAATTCCATCAGGTCTTCCACACGCCCGGAAATCAGCCGCGTCGTCTTGGCAACCTTGCCCCACAGGATGCGCTCATCCCTGCCCAGTTTGCGGCCACCCTTCATGACCGATACCTCTCAGCCGCCCCACGGGGAATGAGGATATAAAAATCTGCCGGGTTGCGCACCGTGCCCGCCAGCTCGCCCGCCTCATCGCCAGAGCCGGTGAAAATATCGCCACGCGCCGGTCCCACAATGGCCGAGCCGGTATCCAGCGCCAGCATGAGGCGGCCAAAGGGCTTTCCCTCATCCAGATGCGTCAGACTTGGTGAACTGATGAAGAACGGAAAACCGAATGTGTGGATCAGGCGATCCACCGCAAGCGCCCTGCCCGCGACAAGCGGAACTTTGGCAGCCGCAATAGGCCCAAGCTCCAGCCCTTCCACATCGGCCTCACGGAAGAAGATGTAAGAGCGATTGTGCCAGAGAACCTCGTCCACCTTGTCGGGATTGTGCGCCAGCCACTGCCGGATGGTCTGCATCGAAATCGTCTGAGGGTCGAGTTCACCCCGGTCCAGCAGCAGGCGGCCAATGGCGGAGAATGGATGGCCAGCCTTCGCGGAATAGGTAATGCGCCTGATTGTGCCATCGCTGTAGCGAAGCCTTGCCGCACCCTGCACATGCACGAAAAACAGATCGACCCGCGATTTTGCCCAGGCGATTTCCAGCCCTCGACCACAGAGATAGCCGCGGTCGATTTCGCCCCTGTCTGGATAGGGAGAGATCACGCCATCCCGCTGCAAACCAAAAGCGTAATAGGGATCCATATCCGCTGGCCGGTTGGTCTCATCTAGATCGATCAGATCAGGCGGGCGGCGATAGATCGGATATTTGAATGTCTCGTCAGGCGTGGCCGAAACCATAAGCTCCGGTTCGTAAAAGGCAGTGACGAAACCGCTCTTTGCCGATGACGGTGATATTTTAAAGGGGACGCAATGGGTCTCGAAAAACTGCCGGGCAGCGCCGGCATCGTTGAAGCCGCCTGCATCAGCGGCTTCCAGCAACCCCACAAGCTCCTCAGCGCTCAAACCCAGTGAGCCGGTGCGGTAGGGTTTTGCCTGGCGCAGATGGGCCAGAATGGATTGCATGGCCGGGAATAACGGCGAAGGGTCGTCTGCCTGCCAAGCTGGCAGTTCAGCAAACGACACCTCTTCGAGGGTAAAATCCCGGCCAGCGCTGCTCATTGTTCAGATTCGGTCGCAATCAGCTTCCAGTTCGGATCGCGTGAGCGAATGTCGCGCGCAAACGTCCAGATATCATCGACCTCCGACACGGCTTCCGGGTCACCATCGATCAGCGCACCGTCCTTGTCGTAGGTTGCCGAAATCAGCTGGCTGATGATGCGCAGGGTGATCTGCTCTTCGGAATCGCGGATGCTAGCGTGGGTGATGTCGATCTTTTCAGTGCCAACAAAGGTCGATTTCACCACCTCGCCGCGCTTTTCGCGCTCGGCGATCGCAGCAACGAAACCTTCATAAACTTCCTTGGAGAGGAGGTTCTTGAGCGACTTTCTGTCACCATCGGCAAAGGCGGTCACGATCATCTCGTAAGCCATCCGCGCTCCGTTGAGGAACTCCTTCGGACGGAATGTCGGATCGGTCTTGTTCAACTCACGCAGCGAATCATTGAGCGCAGATCCAACTGGGGCGATGGCATCGATTTCCGCGAAGCGATTTTCCTCTTCGCCTTCGCCACGTTTCGGCAAGGTCACGACCTTGTTATCGTCTGCAGGTGATTTTGCCATGTCACGCGGGCTGTAAGGGTCGACAGGTGGCTTTTCGTTGCCAGTTCGACGACCAAGGACACTGCGCAACTGAAGGAAAATCAGCACCGCAGCCACGAGGAAAAACAATGTAATAAAGTCGCTTGAGCCCATCTTTTACCGAAACCGCCATTTAAATCTAATTTTCTACACATCATATAGTCTGCATCTGCCCATCATTCAAACGGACAGATGCAATCGCCGGTTTCCAGAGGTGGTCGAATGGGCGATATGGTTTGTTTTTACACGTCGGATCTGCCTGAAAGAGCATTGATGTTTGCGGCCGATCCCTGAACTCCGTCAGTGAATGCGTTCTGATAAAGGTCAAGAGAACGCGTCGCGCTCTCATCGTTTGCAAGGCTTCAATATGCGTTTCTCATTTCTGCCCGTCATCGTTCTCGCGATGCCCATTCTGGAAATTGCCGGTTTCATCGTGGTTGGAAAGGCGCTCGGTCTGTGGTTGACGCTGGGCCTTGTGCTATTCACCTCGTTTCTCGGTTTGATGATCCTGCGCGCCGGCGGGCTTGGCATGGTTCGCGATCTGCAGAATGCGGGCAAGACGGGTGAGCAGCCGGCACAGGCCATGATCAGCGGCGGCCTGCGGGTCATCGCCGGTATTCTGCTTTTCCTGCCCGGCTTCATCACAGATATCATCGGTCTTCTCCTGCTCGTGCCAGCCGTTCGCGCACTCATGTGGAAGGCGCTGGGATCGCGTATTGTCGTGGCGGGCGCATTCAGAGGTGCAGGCGCGCGCACATCCAGTGGCCCTTCCGGCCATCCCGGCTTTCGCCCCGGTCCGCAGCCGGATGGTGCTTCCAAGGTGGTCGATCTGGATGAGGATGACTTCCACCGTGATGGCCCGAACCAGTCTCACTGGTCGCCTGACCGGGACAACCGGGACCTGCCAAAACCCTGATCCCCTAAAGTCGGAGGGTTGTAAGGCATTTGTCGAGATGATAGACGGGCTTGCAAGAATTCCATGCTCGAGGACATGATATGACCACTGAAAACGGTGCGCAGGACGGTGCAAACCCTTCCCTCAACATTTTGACCCAGTACACCAAGGATTTGTCGTTCGAAAATCCAGGTGCACCGCGTTCGCTTCAGGCTCGTGATGGCGCACCTGCCATCAACATCAATGTCAACGTCAATGCCAACCCCATTTCCGGGTCGGATTTCGATGTTGTGTTGACGCTGAATGCCGAAGCCAAGGATGGTGACAAGGTTCTTTTCGTTGCAGAGTTGACCTATGGCGGCGTTTTCCGCATCACCGGTTTCCCGCAGGAGCACATGCTGCCGGTTCTCTTTATCGAGTGCCCGCGCCTTCTGTTCCCGTTCGCACGCCAGATCATTGCCGACGTAACCCGCAACGGTGGCTTCCCGCCGCTGATGATCGACCCGATCGATTTCTCGCAGATGTTTGCGCAGCGCGTTGCCGAAGAACAGGCCCGCGCCAAGGTTCAGGCCGTACCAAACTAATCTTTCGTCATAGACGAGAGACAACAGAAACCCGGGTCAACGCCCGGGTTTTTTAATGCCTGTATTTATTCCAGATGGCCTTATCACCCATGGCGAGAACCAGCTTGCCATGGGCGGCAGCTGTTTCCGGGTCCAGTCTCGATGGCAAGGCCCGTGGCCGGACGGGAATATCGATGGGGCCATCATCGACAACATCATTGGTATGGGCTTTGGTCCCACCGCCGAAGCCAAGCGCAGTCTGGCGACCGCCAATCATCTCGATATAGACTTCTGCCAGAAGTTCGGAGTCGAGCAAAGCTCCGTGTCTGGTGCGGTGCGCATTGTCGATACCATACCGGCGGCAGAGCGCATCGAGCGAGTTTGGGCCCATCGGATGCTTGCGCCGCGCCATGGACAGGGTGTCTGTCACAAGTTCCGGCGACACCGGCTCTATGCCCAGCCTTGCAAACTCCGCATTGATGAAACCCATATCGAAGGTCGCATTGTGCGCTACCCAGCGCGCACCTTCGAAGAAGTCGCGGATTTCCTGGACGACATCTGCAAATTTCGGCTTGTCGCGCAGAAACTCATCGGTAATTCCGTGAACCGCCAGCGCATCGGGGTGCACTTTGCGATCTTCCGGGTTGATATAGAGATGCAGCGTTTTGCCCGTCGGGAAGTGATTGAAAAGCTCAATGCCGCCGATTTCGATGATACGGTCGGCCTTGGATTCCAGACCGGTGGTTTCCGTATCGAAAATGATCTCACGCATTGTCTTCTCTTTCCTCTCGCGCGGAGCGCAACATCTCAAGCACTGCACGGACTTGGTCGCGGGCGTCGTCGACGCTGGTGTTGGTGTCGATCACAAAATCAGCACGTGATCTCTTTTCCTCATCCGGCATCTGCCTTGCAAGGATCAATTCGAATTTCTCTTCCGTCATACCGGGTCGGGCAAGAACACGCTGACGCTGGCGCTCCGCTGAACAACTGACCACGACGACTGTATCGACGCGGCTTTCGGCACCGGTCTCGAAGAGCAGCGGTATATCAAGAAGCGCAAATTCGGCATTGGCATGGCGTGCCTGCTCCAGAAACTCGTCCTGCTTCTGGCGAACAAGAGGATGGACGATTTTTTCTAGGATTTTAAAATTAGCCGGATTCTGTCGAAGGATATCTCCGAGTTTCTGCCGGTCAACCTTTCCATCCTGCGTGGTGCCGGGAAAGGCCTTTTCCACCAGCGCCACGGCCTCACCCTCATAGAGTTGGTGCACAACCGCATCGGAATCACAGACCGCGACACCCTCTTGCGCAAACAGCTTGGCAGTCGTTGATTTGCCAGTGCCAATCGATCCTGTGAGCCCGATGGTAATCATCAATGACTCGCAATATCGGCGATAATCATTTCTCGCAATTCTTCATCCACCTCAGGCATTGGCCCGAACCATTTCTGAAAGCCGGGTTTTGCCTGATGAAGCAGCATGCCCAATCCGTCCACCGTCGCAAAACCCTGACGCTCAGCCATCGCGAGAATGGGTGTCTGGAGGGGCACATAGACAATATCAGTCACGACGGCACCAGCAGACAATGTCGAGAAATCAATCTCTGGCGCACCATGACCATCCATGCCGAGAGAGGTCGTGTTGACGAAGAGACCGCACCCCGACATCACCTCCTGCAATGCATCGAAGGCATGGGCGTGGACAGTCTTTCCAAACCGATCTTTCAATTCCCTGGCACGATCCACGGTCCGGTTGACCACATGGATGTCTTGATAACCGCGGTTGCGCAGCGCCTGAATGACCGCACGGCTTGCCCCGCCGGCGCCAAGAACGACCGCTTTGCCGCCCTTGTCCCAGCCCGCATGGCAAGCATCGAGATTGGACACAAAACCATAACCATCCGTATTGGTGGCATGAACAAGCCCGTCTTCCAGCCACACCGTGTTGGCTGCGCCCATCTCCTGCGCAATCTCATCTGGACGATCAGCCAACCGGTAGGCGGATTCCTTGTGGGGAATCGTCACATTACCGCCGACAAATCCACCATTGGTCCCAGTCTTCAAATCGGACATGAAGGTCGCGAAATTGTCTGGTGTAATTTCAACCGCCTCATAGGTTCCCGCAATACCGAACCGCTTCAACCAATGTCCATGAATGAGCGGCGAGCGCGAGTGCTTGATCGGGTAGCCGGTGACGAAGGCCTTGATGGTTAATGTTTCACGTGAATCAACCATCGATCAGGCCCAATGTGTGAAGTTTCGTTAATAATGGCAGCAGCGGCAAGCCGAGGATCGTGAAATAATCCCCCTCAATGGCGCTGAACAACTGAATGCCCTCGCCTTCGAGCTGATAGGCGCCGACACTGGACAGCACTTTTTCCCCCACCCGCTCCAGGTGGCGGTGAACAAATGATGGGTCAAGTTCGCGCATCGTCATATCGGCAAATGTCACGATCTCCCAAAGGATCTCGCCATTGCGGGCGATGGCCGCGCCGCAGTTCAAACGATGGGTCTTTCCTGACAATGACATGAGATTGGCATGCGCTTGCGCCATGTCTTTAGGCTTGTGATAAATCCTGGTCCCAAACGACATCGTCTGATCGCAACCCACCACCATGGCGTCCGGCTTTACCGCGCTGACCGCAAGCGCCTTCGCCTTGGCAAGCTCTACGGCAATCCTGTCCGGCGTCGCTCCATCCTTTTCAAGAGCAGCATCAATGGCGCGCTCATCAATATCGGCAGGCTCGGCGGAAAATGTCAGTCCAGCATTGCGCATCAACATTTGTCGTGATGCGCTGGAGGAAGCGAGTATCAGCTCTGGTTTCATCAACCGGGGTCTCCAAACAAGGGTGCGAAGGGGATTACCGTGTCCGTGGGCGCAGGGCAAGAATGGCTGCCGCCGTCTCTTCAATCGAGCGCCTGGTTACGTCAATCAATGGCCAGTTGTTGCGGGCGCAGAGCGCGCGGGCGTATTTCAGCTCCTCCATGATGGTGGCGCGGTCAATATATTGTCCGCGATCAAAGCCACCCGTCGTGCCCAACTCACGGTTTTCACGCACCTGGGATATACGGTCAGACGTTGCGACGAGACCGACAATCAGCGGCTTTGTTGCCTTATAAAGACTGTCGGGCAAAGGCACGTCCGGCACCACAGGTATATTGGCGGTCTTGATGCCGCGATTGGCCAGATAGATGCTGGTTGGCGTTTTTGACGTTCGGCTGATGCCGATGATAACGACATCCGCTTCATCATAATGCTCCGGCATCTGCCCATCATCATGGTCCATGGCATAGTTCAGCGCTTCGATGCGGGCAAAATAATCCGCGTTGAGGGCATGCTGCGCACCGACCCTTCGCCGCGAGACCGCACCCAGATAGGTCTGGAAAATGCCGATGACCGGCTCCAGAACATTGACGCAGGGCACACCGATTGCATGGCATTGAAGGTCGAGGAACTCGGCCAGCTGCTCATCGACAATGGTGTAGAGCACGATGCCCGGTTCCTTATCGATGCTGTCGATGACCTTTTGCAGCTGTTTCTGGTTTCGGATCATCGGATAAACATGCTCAAGCGGCATGGCAGAGTGAAACTGCGCAGAAACCGCCCTGCCCGCGGACATCAGAGTCTCGCCGGTTGAGTCAGAAATCAGGTGCAGATGGAAGAAACTTTTTGGGTTCTCCACGTTGTTTTTCTCTCCCTGTTGATAGAGGTGCACAACATGAGGGCTGGAAGCCATCGCCGGGTCACCGAGCGTATAACTTCCGTTTTATCCACAATTGGCTTTCCGGTGTAGCCAGCAAATCGGTGATTGTGGATTATGGGGAGAGATAAAGGCGATTAAATTTCATCCAGAGCTTATCCACAGGGCTGGCTATCACGCGCTCTCTCCCAAATCATTGAATCTGCTAATAAATTTCCATTGATCCGCACAGTTTTCCCATTTGCCCAGTCCGCTATCCGATTGGATCAGCCTTTCCCACAGATGCGGCATTTAGACTGGATGAATTTTAATCCTTGCTACTCACAGACTCTAAGAAATAGAAAATCATTTAGATCTATTAGATTTTATTTTTAGAGAAGATGTGTGCATGGCTGAGCGAAGCGTAATCCGGGTTCTCAACGGTGAGACACTCTCCCCACCTCCGATCTGGCTTATGAGACAGGCAGGACGATATCTGCCGGAGTACCGCGAGACGAGGAAGACAGCAGGGAGTTTTCTCGATCTCTGTTATAATCCAGAGCTTGCGACAGAAGTGACGCTCCAGCCCATCCGTCGCTTCGATCTCGATGCTGCAATTCTGTTTTCAGATATTCTCGTGATCCCGGATGCCCTGAACCGCAATGTCACCTTCACGGAAGGCAGGGGTCCGGCCATGGACCCGATCAATCCGGAAGAGATTTCCGCACTGAAGGGTGATGGCGTTCTGGCGCATCTGGCCCCGGTCTTTGAGACGGTGAAGCGCCTGAGACATGAGCTCCCCGAAAAGACCACCCTTCTTGGTTTCTGCGGTGCGCCCTGGACTGTGGCGACCTACATGATTGCTGGCCACGGAACACCCGATCAGGCGCCGGCCCGCCTTTTCGGTTATCAACACCCCGAAGCGATGGAAAAGCTGCTGGCGTTTCTGGCTGAGATGTCTGCCGATTATCTCGTTTCACAAATCGATGCCGGTGCCGATGCCGTTCAGATTTTCGATTCCTGGGCGGGCGTGCTGGGCGAGAAGGAATTCGAGGACTACGCGGTGAAGCCTGTTGCGCGCATCATCGCGTCTGTTCGGGCCCGCCGTCCCGGTGCCAAGATCATCGCATTCGCCAAGGGTGCGGGTATTCTCTTGAAGGATTATCGCCAGAAGACAGGAGCCGATGCCATCGGTCTGGATTGGAGCGTTCCCCTGTCCTTTGCTCTGGAGCTCCAAAAGGACGGGCCGGTTCAGGGCAACCTTGATCCCATGCGGATGGTTTCCGGCGGCAAGTCTCTCGATGAGGGTATCGACGCCATCCTTCAGGTCCTGGGCAACGGCCCGCTGATCTTCAATCTCGGTCATGGCATCACGCCGCAAGCGGATCCTGAGAATGTCGCAAGACTGGTGGCGCGTGTTCGCTCCTATGGAGCCAGATGATGAGCGACAACGCACAGACATCGGCCACAGCAGGGCGAAAGACCCGGTTGCGGGCAGGAGCAGCACTGGCTGTCTTCGTTGGCATGGTGGCTGTCGTGCTGCATGTCGATCCGGCTGATGCCTATCTGTGGATCAAGTCGCTCCACATCATCGCTGTCATCTCGTGGATGGCAGGTCTGTTCTATTTGCCCCGGCTTTTCATCTATCACACGGATGCAGCACCAGGCTCTGACAAGTCTGAGACCTTCAAAATCATGGAACAGAGGTTGATGAAGGTCATCATGAACCCTGCCATGATGATTTCCTGGGTGCTTGGGCTCTATCTCGCCTGGTCGGTTTATGGCTTTTCGGGTGGGTGGCTTCATGCCAAAATTGCACTCGTCGTTGCCATGACTGTGACGCATGTGTATTTCAGCCGCAGTGTTCGCCGCTTTGCACGGGATGAAAACACCCGCAATGCCCGTCACTGGCGGTTGATGAATGAAGTTCCGACCCTTCTGATGATCGCAATCGTCATACTTGTGGTTGTGAAACCCTTCGCATAACGGCTCATCACGATAATTTTCTCGGAATTGGTGCTTTCCTCTTGCGGGTTTCGGGTTGAGCCGCTATTTTCCGCACACTCATCTCAATGGCATGTGAATTATTCAGCCGTCTGCGGGACACCCTCAGTACCTGATTCGCGATCAAGCCTTCCCCCACACACATATTTAAAACGGTCTTTCTCTTCATGGCTGAAATGAAGCTTCAGGAACTTAAGAGCAAATCTCCGACTGATTTGCTGACTTTTGCCGAATCCCTGGAAGTCGAAAACGCGAGCACGATGCGCAAGCAGGAGCTCATGTTTGCTATCCTCAAGGTACTGGCGAGCCAGGACGTCGAGATCATTGGTGAAGGTGTCGTTGAAGTTCTTCAGGACGGTTTCGGCTTCTTGCGTTCCGCGAATGCCAACTACCTCCCCGGCCCCGACGATATCTATATTTCGCCATCGCAGATCCGCCGTTTCTCGCTGAAAACAGGCGATACGGTGGAAGGCCCGATCCGTGGGCCCAAGGAAGGTGAGCGTTATTTCGCCCTTCTGAAAGTCAACACGATCAATTTCGATGACCCGGAGAAGATCCGTCATAAGGTCCACTTCGACAATTTGACGCCGCTTTACCCGAATGAGCGGTTCAAACTGGAACTGGAAATTCCGACATCCAAGGACCTCTCTGCCCGCGTGATGGATCTCGTCACGCCGCTCGGCAAAGGCCAGCGTGGATTGATCGTCGCGCCACCGCGCACCGGTAAGACCGTTCTGTTGCAGAATATCGCGCACTCGATCACCGCAAACCATCCAGAATGCTATCTGATCGTTCTTCTGATCGACGAGCGTCCGGAAGAAGTGACGGACATGCAGCGCTCTGTTAAGGGCGAAGTCGTTTCCTCCACCTTCGATGAGCCAGCCGTGCGCCACGTTCAGGTCGCGGAAATGGTCATTGAAAAGGCCAAGCGCCTTGTCGAACATGGCCGTGACGTCGTTATCCTGCTGGATTCGATCACACGTCTCGGACGCGCTTACAACACCGTTGTTCCCTCTTCCGGCAAGGTCTTGACCGGTGGTGTGGATGCGAACGCCCTTCAGAGGCCTAAGCGTTTCTTCGGTGCGGCTCGTAACATCGAAGAAGGCGGCTCGCTGACCATCATCGCGACGGCCCTGATCGATACGGGCAGCCGTATGGATGAAGTCATCTTCGAAGAGTTCAAGGGCACCGGTAACTCGGAAATCGTTCTGGATCGCAAGGTGGCCGACAAGCGCATCTTCCCGTCCATGGATATTCTCAAATCCGGTACGCGTAAGGAAGACCTGCTTGTGCCGCGCCAGGATCTCCAGAAGATCTTTGTCCTTCGCCGGATTCTTGCGCCAATGGGAACGACAGATGCCATCGAGTTCCTGATCGACAAGCTGAAGCAGACAAAGACAAATGGCGATTTCTTCGAATCGATGAACACCTGATTCATCGGCCTGTCTTGTAGCAATGAGTGATAAGGCCGCGTCTGGAAAACGGACGCGGCCAATTGTTTGAGAGGTAGGGAGAACCAGATGGCGCATCCGGAAAGTACAATATATGCGCTTTCAAGTGGGCGGCTGCCAGCGGGTGTCGCCGTGATGCGCATTAGCGGATCGGAAGCTTTTAATGCGCTGGCGGGACTGATCGGCCCTCAGCTGCCCTCACCCCGGAATGCGTCCCTTAAAACGATTCGAAACCGAAACAATGAGGTTTTGGATCAAGCACTAGTGATTGTGTTTCCTGGTCCGAATTCCTTTACGGGCGAAGACTGTGTGGAGATCCAGCTGCATGGAAGCCTTGCGGTTGTTGACGCGGTCTTTGCCGAGTTGGACGCCATTCCCGGACTTAGACCCGCAGAAGCCGGCGAGTTCTCAAAACGCGCCTTCGACAATGGCAAGATGGACCTGTTGGAAGTAGAGGGTCTGGCAGACCTTCTTAAAGCGGAAACGGAGATGCAGAGAAGGCTCGCCGTCGAGCAGACATCCGGCAGGCTCTCTGCGGTCTATGACGGCTGGGCGAACAAACTGACTCGCTGCCGTGCCTTGATCGAGGCGGAGCTGGATTTTTCGGATGAAGAAGATGTTCCTGACTCTGTGGCAGCGCAAGTGTGGGATGAAGTTCATAAACTGCATCTGGAGATTTCGCAGCATTTAAGCGGCAGCTCTTCTTCAGAAATCATCAGAGATGGCTTCAAGGTCGCTCTCGTTGGCGCGCCCAACGTCGGTAAATCAAGCCTTCTGAATGCATTGAGCGGACGTGACGTCGCTATCGTAACTGATATTGCCGGAACCACGCGCGATGTTATTGACGTCGACCTCAATATCGACGGTTACCTCGTGCGTCTCTACGACACAGCCGGTCTGCGCGATACAATTGACCCAGTGGAGATTGAAGGGATTTCTAGAGCCCGCAGAACTGCAGCCCAGGCTGATCTCGTTTTGCTTCTTTGCGATATTGATTCGGAAGCGCAACAAATTGAAACGACGGGAGATACGACCGTCATACACTTGGCTACCAAAGCTGATCTGCGCGGTGAAGGCGATCTGACTGACTGTGATCTCGCCATATCCGCCAAGAACGGCATTGGCCTCGATGCCTTGAGATTGGCGATTACCTCAGAGATTCAAAAGCGTGTTGGCTCGAGCCATGGCCTAGCTCCCGTTCGCGCTCGTCATAAGAAACGCCTTGAAGAGACGCTCAACTATGTTAGTGATGCGCAGAATTCCGAAGGAATGGACCTTGCAATCAGGTCGGAGTATCTCAGATTGGCGGCGATGTCGCTGGGGCGTATAACCGGACGCGTCGATGTTGAGGATTTGCTCGGTGTGATTTTCTCCGAGTTCTGTATCGGAAAATGATTCACGTGAAACATTGAGCCGGACGCGGCTTCAAGAAACAAGGATTTATTATAATGACATATGATGTCGTTGTAATTGGCGGAGGTCATGCCGGTAGCGAAGCGGCCGCTGCTGCCGCACGTCACGGTGCAAAGACGGCGCTGCTCACCCATAATGCGCAGACAATCGGTATCATGTCCTGCAACCCTGCCATTGGTGGTTTGGGTAAGGGTCATTTGGTCCGCGAAATCGATGCACTTGATGGATTGATGGGCCGCGTTGCCGATGCGGCTGGCATTCAATTTCGTATGCTCAACAGAAAAAAGGGTCCTGCCGTTCGTGGGCCCCGCACCCAGGCAGACCGCAAGCTTTATAACCAAGCGATGCAGCGCGAGATCGCTGAGATCGGCAATCTGAGCGTTGTCGAAGGCGATGCCTATGATATCGAGTTCAAGGACGGAGTCATTTCTGCGGTCGTTCTGGCCAGTGGAGAGAAGATCGCTTGCCGTGCAGTTGTCCTAACAAGCGGCACATTCCTTCGAGGCTTGATCCATATCGGTTCCGAAAAGATTCCGGCTGGACGAGTGGGCGAGAAACCTTCCGTTGGTCTGTCGGACACACTGGCGCGTGCTGGCCTTAAAATGGGCCGGCTGAAAACCGGAACGCCGGCGAGGCTTGACGGGAAGACGATCGATTGGGACGCAGTTGAGCGCCAAGGCGCGGACGAGGATCCAATTCCTTTCTCCTTCATGACGGATACGATCTCAAACCGGCAGATCGAATGCGGTGTTACCCGCACCACGCCTGCGGGTCATAAAATTATTCAGGATAATATCCACCTTTCAGCCATGTATTCTGGTCAGATCGAAGGCGTCGGCCCGCGCTATTGCCCGTCGATCGAAGACAAAATCGTTCGCTTCGGCGAGCGTGATGGCCACCAGATATTCCTCGAGCCAGAAGGGCTTGATGACGACACGATATATCCCAACGGTATTTCGACGTCTCTTCCTCTGTCCGTGCAAGAGATGTTCATTCATACGATCCCGGGTCTGGAGAAGGTCAAAATTCTTCAGGCGGGCTATGCGATCGAATATGATTACGTCGATCCCAGAGAATTGCGCCCGTCGCTCGAATGCCGGAAAATTCCCGGTCTGTTTCTGGCGGGACAAATCAACGGTACAACAGGCTATGAAGAGGCGGCGGCGCAGGGGCTTGTGGCTGGGCTTAACGCTTCGCTGCTAGCCAGCGATAGTGCTCCAATGCATTTCAGCCGGACTGAATCTTATATCGGCGTCATGATCGATGATCTGACGTCCAAGGGTGTATCCGAGCCATACCGTATGTTTACGTCTCGTGCGGAGTACCGCCTATCACTCCGCGTCGATAATGCAGACCTTCGGTTGACGCCGGTTGGTCTGGCAGCAGGCATCGTCGGTCCAGCGCGTGCGAAGCGCTACGGCGATTTCGTTGATGACCTCGTCCAGGCGCGCGCGCTTCTGCACGATCTGTCTATTACGCCATCTCAAGCTGGCGTCCACGGGTTGAAGCTCAACCGCGATGGGCAGAGGCGAACAGCTTACGAACTGCTTGCCTACCCCGACACAACCGTTGACAGCCTTAAGCAGGTCTGGCCTGAGCTTTCCGCTTTCTCTCCGAAGATCGCTGAAGTTCTGGAAATCGAAGCGAGCTACGCTGTCTATATGAAGCGTCAGCATGCTGACATTGTCGACATCAAGCGTGATGAAGATCGAACCATACCGGATGACTTCGACTTTACACAGTTGTCCGGCCTTTCGAGCGAGCTAAAGCAGAAGCTTCAGGCCGCCCGCCCTATCAGCATTGCGCAGGCAGCGAGAGTGGATGGAATGACACCCGCTGCGATTTCGCTCATCCTTGCCTTGGTAAGAAAAGGCTCTGCCTCCACCATCGAAAAGCGCACAGCACAGCTATAACGAGTCCTAGCATGATGATAAACGGCCAGAGTGTTTCACGTGAAACACAAGAACGACTCGAGCATTTTGTTGAGCTTTTCAAGAAATGGAATGCCACGACAAATCTGGTGGCTCCCTCCACTCTTCCAGAGCTATGGTCACGCCATATCGCCGATAGTGCCCAGATTTTCCATATCTCATCCCAGTCGCGGACTTGGGTCGATCTGGGTAGCGGTGGCGGCTTTCCCGGCATTATAACGGCCATTCTGCTGGCCGAGCAGCAAGATGGCTGGGTTCACCTGGTTGAAAGCAACAATAAAAAGGCCGCATTCCTGCGTGTCGCGCTGAAAGAAACCGGCGCGCGCGGCTCAGTCCATCCGGTTCGAATCGAAACTGCGCCTTCGCTTGTCGGTCCCTGTGATGCTGTCTCTGCACGCGCACTGGCAGAGTTGGACTCGTTGTTTGATTACATCCATCCGTGGGTGGTTTTGAACGGCAAATTGCGTTCCTATCTCAACAAAGGCAGGGATTACGAAGCCGAGGTGCAGAAAGCCCGTATTCGTTGGGATTTCGATCTGATAAGACATCAAAGCAGTATAGAAGCGAGCTCTGTAGTGCTCGAAATCAGTGATCTACGTCGAAAAGCTGATTGACCAGGTCAGGTACGGCATCATGTTTGAAAAAAATCGCATCATTACGATCGCCAATCAAAAGGGTGGTGTGGGAAAAACGACCACGGCCATCAATCTGGCAACCGCACTGGCTGCCATCGGTGAGCGTGTTTTGCTGGTTGATCTGGATCCACAGGGCAATGCAAGCACGGGACTTGGCATAGACCGCCGCGAGCGCAAGCTGTCATCCTACGACCTGTTGATCGGCGCCAATTCGATCAGCGAAGTGGTCGTGCCCACGGCGGTTCCGAATCTCGATATTGTTGCATCGACAATGGATTTGCTGGGCTTCGAGATGGAAGTGGCGAATTCGTCCAACCGCGTCTTTCTGCTCCGAAGCGCGTTGCATTCCGCTGAGGCTCTGGCTTATTCCTACATTCTGGTTGACTGCCCTCCTTCGTTCAATTTGCTGACGATGAATGCCATGGCAGCAGCGCATTCCGTTCTGGTCCCTCTCCAGTGCGAATTCTTTGCGCTCGAAGGTCTCAGCCAGCTACTCGATACGGTCAATCAGATACGCGGCACGGTCAATCCGGCTCTCGATATTCAAGGCATCGTCCTGACGATGTTCGATTCCCGCAACAATCTCGCGCAACAGGTCGTGAACGATGTTCGCACGCATCTTGGGGAAAAGGTCTACCACACCCTCATCCCTCGGAATGTCCGGGTGTCCGAAGCGCCGTCCTATGGTAAACCAGCGATCCTGTATGATCTGAAATGTGCGGGCAGTCAGGCCTATTTGCAGCTGGCATCCGAAGTCATTCAGCGTGAACGCTTGCGAAAGGCGGCGTAGCAAGGCTTGCCGTCTGGATTGTTGACGGCTAACGCGTCTGATATCCTGACGTAAGCGGTTAAGCCAGTTTCTGCTGGCAGGTTATTTTGGAGTATTTTTCATGAGCGACGATCTATCCAAACGCCGGTTGGGGCGCGGCCTTGCTGCATTGATTGGCGAAATGGACCAGCCTCTGCCTGTTGGTGGAGAGCAGCGTCCCGTAAGCCCCGACCGGATGATTCCGATTGAGTTCATCGCTCGTAGTCCGCGCAATCCGCGTCGCCATTTTGATGAGAGTGAGCTTCAGGATCTGGCGTCATCGATCCGGCAGCATGGCATCGTACAGCCTGTCGTTGTGAGAACGGTCGAACCCAACCGCTACGAGATTATCGCTGGTGAACGCCGCTGGCGCGCTGCGCAGCTGGCAGGCTTTACGGAAGTTCCCGTCATCGTCCGTGACGTGGATGATCGCACGGCGCTGGAGCTGGCAATTGTTGAAAACGTTCAGCGCTCGGACCTGAACCCGCTCGAAGAAGCGCTTGGTTATGATCAGTTGATTGCCGAGCATGGTTATACGCAGAATGATCTCGGTGAAATCATCGGTAAGAGCCGCAGCCATGTTGCCAACAGTCTGCGCCTTTTGAAGCTGCCGGATGCTGTTCGTGACATGCTGGCTGAGGGTACGCTCTCGGCAGGCCATGCGCGTGCGCTCGTGCCGACGTCCGATCCAACCTATCTTGCGCGCAATATCGTTTCGCGCGGCCTATCGGTTCGAGATGCGGAGCGCCTTGCGCAGGCCGATATCAGGGCGCAGCTTGATCCCATGCACGGCCGCAAGCCGGAACACGAGAAAGATTCCGACACGATTGCGTTGGAGCGTACGCTGGCCGACGCTCTCGGCCTCGATGTGAAGATCAACCACAAGGGGACGGGCGGGCATATCCGCATCAACTACCGCACATTGGAGCAGTTGGAAGCCGTCTGCCGCCTGCTGGAACAGAACTAAGTTCTATTCCGTCCATAGCTAGCAATGATCAGGATCGTCGGGGGCGGTGTCCTCGCCGATCAAAAATCTATTGCCCGCCCTTTGATTTCCCAATCCCCGAACCGCACCGGCTCGGCGCCGCCGCGTCCACCCGTTTCCGGGGGGAGTTCCAGCTCTTTCGCCTGTTTGCGGCGTTGCTCTGCTTCCGCCAGCGCGCGCTCGGCGGCGGGTGACAGAACTTTTACGACATCATTGTTATTGTCGTGTTCGGGCGTATCCATATCTCAGACCTCATGACGCGATATTGAAAAGCGTTTCTTCGTCACCCAGATTATAGAAGTCGTGGGCTTGATAAGCAATTTCACTTTTTGCGGAGATTTTTGATGAACATGATGCGTACTGCCATGTTGTTGGCGTTCATGACGGCCTTGTTCATGGGTCTCGGTTTCCTCATCGGTGGGCGGGGCGGCATGATGATCGCGCTGCTGTTTGCGGCGGGCATGAACCTGTTTTCCTACTGGAATTCAGACAAGATGGTGCTGAAAGCCTATCACGCGCAGGAGATTGACGAGCATAATGCGTCCGAATTCTTCTCGATGATCCGTGATCTCTCTCACAATGCCAATCTTCCAATGCCGAAAGTCTATGTCTATGACAGCCCGCAGCCGAACGCCTTCGCAACCGGTCGCAATCCTGAGAATGCCGCTGTTGCAGCATCCACAGGCCTGATGGAGCAATTGACGCCGAATGAAGTCGCGGCAGTTATGGCGCATGAGCTGGCGCATATTCAAAACCGCGACACATTGATCATGACCATCACCGCGACGCTCGCGGGCGCGATCTCGATGCTCGGCAATCTCGCTTTCTTCATGGGCGGCAATCGCGAGAACAACAATCCGCTCGGCTTTATCGGTGTGATCGTCGGTATGATCGTTGCGCCCTTTGCTGCCATGCTGGTGCAAATGGCCATCAGCCGCACACGCGAATATTCTGCCGACCGTCGCGGTGCGGAAATATGCGGTAACCCATTGTGGCTGGCTTCGGCGCTGCAGAAGATTTCAGGCGCTGCGCAACGCATTCACAATGAGGATGCCGAGCGGAACCCCGCGACAGCCCATATGTTCATCATCAATCCGCTCTCAGGCCAGAAGATGGACAACCTGTTTTCGACCCACCCGAATGCCGAAAACCGGATTGCTGCCTTGCAGGCCATGTCGCAGGAATTTTCTCGGCCATCGACCTATCAGCCTACAAGTGCTAAGCCGGTCCGCAAATCACGCTCCGTCCCGAATATTGGTGGCGGAAAAGAAGACAATAATGAGCGTAAAGGTCCCTGGTCTTGACATCCGATTCCTCTGCCAAACCGGCAAAACAGTTTAAACGTCGCCCGTCTGGTAGAAATGTCGACTCATCCGAATTCGATGGTGAGTGGAAGCCCGGCCTTGGGTCGCGCGTTGCTGCAGTCAAGATTCTGTCGGCAGTTCTCGACAAGCAGACCTCCCTTGACGGGATGATGGATGCTGAAAACGGCAATCCGGTCTATCGGGCGCTGAGCGTGGCTGACCGTGCTTTGGTGCGCGCTATCGTCAACACCGCACTTCGCCATCTGCCGCGCATCGAGCATGCGCTTGGCATGCTGCTGGATGGCCCCCTGCCCCAGGGTGCTCGCTCCTTGCACCATGTTCTTGTGGTTGGTGCGGCGCAGATGCTTTATCTCGATGTTCCTGACCATTCCGCCGTCGATCTTGCCGTCGAACAGGCCCATCGCGACCCGCGCAACAAACGTTTCATGAAACTCGTCAATGCTGTCTTGCGCCGTCTGGGCCGTGAAAAAGATGCTGTGCTGGATGCTGTCAGCGGCATTCCGGTTCTGCCAAAGTGGTTCTACAACAGGCTTTCCAAGGTTTACGGAGAGGACGCTGCGGCGCGCATGGCCCAAGCTCAGCTCATTCCGTCGGTCATTGATATCACCGTCAAATCTGAGCCTGAAGGATGGGCGGAAAAGCTCAATGGCCAGGTGATGCCGAATGGCACTGTGCGACTTGGTTCTTTCGAGGGCTCTGTCTCGGCGCTTGAAGGTTTCGATGAGGGCGAATGGTGGGTGCAGGACTTCTCAGCGAGCATGCCGGTGCGCCTGATGGGCGATCTCAAGGGCAAGCGTGTGGCTGACCTATGTGCTGCTCCCGGCGGAAAGACGGCACAGTTGATTTTGAGCGGTGCAACAGTGACGGCGCTGGACCAATCTGGCAACCGGCTGAAGCGGCTTCGTGAAAACCTGGGCCGCCTTCAAATGCAGGCGGAACTGGTTGAAACCAACATGCTGAAGTTTCAGCCGACGGAGCTTTTCGATGCCGTCTTGTTGGATGCTCCCTGCTCTTCCACGGGAACCCTGCGCAAGCATCCTGATGTTTGCTGGACCAAGGATGAGAAGGATATTGCCAAGCTTGCCGGTTTGCAGGAGCAGATGTTGCGTCACGCCATAACGCTGGTCAAGCCGGGCGGCATCGTGGTGTTTTCCAATTGCTCGCTCGACCCATCCGAGGGTGAAGAGATGGTCGCCAGGGTTCTGGCCAGTGAAACATCGCTTGAACGGGTGCCTGTGAGCGTCGACGCTTTCCCCGGGATGGAGATTGCGGTCAACCCGGATGGCGACCTTCGCACGACACCCGATATGTTCGGTGGTGTCGATGGCTTCTACGCGACGGTCCTGCGCCGGGTCTGAGAGCCTAATTCTCCCGACAGTCCACACAAGACGCTTCCTTTGAGGCCCTTGCCATATCGCCCTTAGCGATCTGGCCGGGTTGGAGCCTTGTCGTGACTGCGTATATTTTGTTAACGGAATATGAAGTTTTCCGTGAAAGATTAAATGATTGTTTCAATGCTGGACAGAACCCCTTGGTCTTCGTGCCAACTTAAATCTTCGCGCGGAGGGGAAACACACGTTTGGTAAAATCCCTGAACAGTCGCTTCGGTACCGCAGGTCTATTCTTAAGCACCCTCAGAACTCATGTGATGATCGAGGTTGCGGTTCTGCGTCTGAAGGTCCTGAAGCTCGCAGACCGCGCGCCTCGCGGCCTTGTCGCGGCGCCGACGGATTTGCGGGCGGCCGATCCTTACGTTGCGCAGGAACTTGTGCAGGGGCGCATCGCGCTCGGCGGGCGCATTCTCGATACCGGCGGGGCGTCGCCTTTTTCCATGGAAATGCCGTCTCTTGCCTTTGAAGAAAGATTGCATGCTTTCAGCTGGTTGCGGCATGTCCGGGTGGCGAAGTCCGAGGAAGCCTGCATTCGTGCGCGCATGTTGGTTTCTGATTGGATGTTCCAGCACGGGCGCAAGATCAAGGGCGTTGCATGGGCACCTGAAACAGCGGCGCAGCGGTTGATTGCGTGGCTGTCTCACTCCCCCGTCATTCTTCAGAATGCCGATGCGGGCTTCTATCGTCGCTTCCTTCGAAATCTCGGCTATCATGTCGCCTATCTCAACTTCATCGCAAAATACGCGCCCGATGGTGAAATCAGGCTGAAGATCCGCATTGCACTCGCCATTGCCTCCATTGCTCTGCCCAACCGGCCAGCACGGATGGCGCATGTCGGCATGAAGCTTGATCGCGAGCTGGAGCGGCAGGTTCGGCCTGACGGTGGGCATGTGTCTCGTAACCCTCGTATCATGCTGGAATTGCTGCTCGATCTGCTGCCGCTTCGGCAAAGCTACATCAATCTGGGCCATGACGTGCCGCCCGGGCTTGTGCCGGCCATAGACCGCATGTTTCCTGCACTTCGCTTCTTTCGGCATCAGGATGGCGATCTGGCGCTCTTTAATGGCTCCACGGCGACGCTTGCCAATGAGCTTGCCTCTGTTTTGCGCTACGATGAAACCTCCGGGCGTCCTTCCCGGGCCTTGCCGGATATTGCCTATCAACGTCTTCAGGCGGAAGACACCGTCATCATCGTCGATACGGGTACGCCGCTGTCCATGGCGCTATCGCGGGGTGCCCATTGTGGCTGCCTTTCTTTTGAGATGTCTTCGGTCCGCAATCGGTTCATCATCAATTCCGGCTTTCCTTCCTATGCCACAATGGATTTCCGGCGGGCCAGCCGATCCACCGCTGCCCATTCCACACTGACGATTGAGGATACGTCCTCCTCGCGTCTGTCCCGCTCCCGCCTTCTGGGGCCTATCATGGTGGCAGGCATCAGCGGGGTTAAGGTTCAGCGCGAGACAGACCCGAACGGAGCGGATACGCTGACGGCGTCGCATGATGGGTATCTGAGGGAGTTCGGCTACATTCATGAGCGTGAGCTTTCCCTGTCTGCTCTCGGCAACAAGATCAAAGGGCGCGATCTGGTTCGGTTGGCAGATGAGGACCAGAAACAACCGCTGGCTTTGGTCGAGGCCGTGTCGCGTTTCCACATTCATCCGGCCATCGAGCTTGAACGGCTGGATGATGAGACAGTGCTGATGCGTGCCACAGACGGAACAAGCTGGGTGTTTTCAGCACCAGGCCAGCCTGTCACCATTTCTGACGATGTCTTCATGGCGGATGCGTCCGGCATACGGCCTTCGCAACAGCTGGAAATCCGGTTTGAGGTTTCTGGCACCAGAGACATCCGGTGGCTTATTGAGCGAAAGCTTCAGGCGTCCAAGGCTCGGTGGCATCGCTTATCGGTGAAAAATCGGCGTTGATGTTCCGCTTATGCCTGCGTTCTGTTTATTAATGGGCGAAGCTGTGCTAACGCGGCGGCAACCGCCGGAACGAGAGATTTCCGGCCTTTCCTCCACCATGTACGGAGTTGCCCGATGGCCGTTGTTTCCAAGAAGATTCCCGCACCCGATAAGGTCAAGATCCGCACCGCCTTGCTGTCGGTCTCGGACAAGACAGATATTGTCGAACTTGCCGGTGCTCTCGTCAAACTCGGCGTGAAGCTTCTGTCGACGGGTGGCACATCCAAGGCGATCGCCGATGCGGGTCTGCCGGTGACGGATGTGTCCGATATCACGAAATTTCCGGAAATCATGGATGGTCGCGTCAAGACGCTGCACCCCAACGTCCATGGCGGCCTTTTGGCGATCCGGGATGATGCGGACCATGTCGACGCGATGAAGCTGCATGGTATCGAAGCCATCGATCTCTCGATCATCAATCTCTATCCGTTTGAAGAGGTTCGCGCCAAGGGCGGCGATTATCCGACGACGGTTGAGAATATCGACATTGGTGGCCCGGCCATGATCCGTGCATCGGCCAAGAACCATGCCTATGTGACTGTCATTACCGACCCAAGCGATTATCCAGAGCTGCTAGAAGCATTGCAGGCCGATGATGGCCAGACGAGCTACGCGCTTCGCCAGCGCTTTGCCGCCAAGGCCTATGCCCGCACCGCTGCCTATGATGCCGTAATTTCCAACTGGTTTGCCGAAGCGCTGTCTATCGAAGCGCCGCATTACCGCGCAATTGGCGGCGTGCTGAAAGAAAAGATGCGTTATGGTGAAAACCCGCACCAGAGCGCCGGTTTCTACCTGACAGGCGACAAGCGTCCGGGCGTTGCCACGGCGAAGCTTTTGCAGGGCAAGCAGCTTTCCTACAACAACATCAATGACACCGACGCAGCTTATGAGCTTGTGGCGGAATTCCTTCCCGAATCTGCTCCTGCCGTTGCCATCATCAAGCATGCCAACCCTTGCGGCGTGGCAACGGGTGCGACCCTGCTGGACGCCTATAAGCGGGCGCTGGCGTGTGATCCTGTCTCGGCCTTTGGCGGTGTCATCGCGCTCAACCGCACGCTCGATGCGGAAACGGCTGAGGAGATCATTCAGCTTTTCACCGAAGTCATCATCGCGCCTGACGTGACCGAAGAGGCCCGCCTGATTGTTGCCCGCAAGCCGAATTTGCGGCTTCTGTCTGCCGGTGGTCTGCCGGACGCCCGCGCGCCGGGCATCACCGCAAAGACGGTTTCCGGCGGTCTTCTGGTTCAGAGCCGTGACAATGGCATGGTTGAAGATCTCGACCTCAAGGTCGTGACCAACCGCGCACCGACACCGCAGGAGCTTGAGGACATGAAGTTTGCCTTCAAGATTGCCAAGCACGTGAAATCCAATGCGGTCATTTATGCCAAGGACGGGCAGACTGCAGGTATTGGTGCTGGCCAGATGAGCCGTATCGATTCAGCCCGTATTGCGGCGCAGAAGGCCGAAGATGCGGCCAAGGCCATGGGCCTTGCCGAGCCGCTGACCAAGGGTTCAGCAGTTGCATCCGAAGCGTTCTATCCCTTTGCGGATGGTCTTCTGGCAGCGATTGCGGCTGGTGCGACGGCGGTTATCCAGCCGGGTGGATCGATGCGCGATCAGGACGTGATCGATGCCGCCAATGCCCATGGCGTGACCATGGTGTTTACGGGAATGCGTCACTTCAAGCATTGATGAGAATGGTTTTGGCGGGTGCTTTAAGAGGACCCGCCAACCTTCACGTAGACGAATGTTTCACGTGAGACACTGTTTTAGGTGACGGACCCGACCTGCCAAGGCACGAATTCATTGTCGCCATAGTCGTAGATCTCGCTAACCGTCTTATCGCCTGATGCCACCGCAATGATGTGCTCGAAGATTCGTTTGCCGGATTCTTCGATGGTTTCTCCGCCGGTGACGATCTCTCCGCAGTTGATATCCATATCCTCCTTCATGTGCTCATACATTTCGGAGTTGGTGGCGATCTTGATGCAGGGAGACGGCTTGAAGCCGGACACGGAGCCGCGGCCCGTGGTGAAACAGATAACATTGCAGCCGCCAGCAACCTGACCCGTCACGGCCACGGGGTCATAACCGGGTGTGTCCATGAAGACAAAGCCCTGTTCTGTTACGGTTTCTGCAAACTCATAGACCGCTTTTAACGGCATTGAGCCGCCTTTTGCCACCGCTCCCAGTGATTTCTCAAGGATCGTTGTCAGTCCGCCCAGCTTGTTGCCGTGGGAGGGATTGTTGTTCAATTCGTCGCCATTGCGGGCGGTATATTCGCGCCACCATTCAATGCGCTGCATCAGCTTTTCCGCGACGGCAGGCGTCACGGCGCGGCGGGTGAGCAGGTGTTCGGCGCCATAGATCTCAGGCGTTTCGGCAAGAACAGTCGTGCCGCCATTGCGCACGATGAGGTCAGAGGCATAGCCCAGCGCCGGATTGGCGGAAATACCGGAATAGCCATCGGACCCGCCGCATTCCAGTGCCACCTTCAAGGCAGAGAGCGGCTGCTCGGTGCGCTTCGCAGCATTGACCATCGGCAACATGTCCTTGATCTGCGCGATGGCGGCTTCGATGGTTTTGCGTGTGCCGCCATGTTGCTGGATGGTCATGGTGCGAAGACGCTCGCCTTCTTCCATCTTGTAATGTTCCAGAATGGGCGCGATCTGGTTGGTTTCACAGCCGAGGCCAATCAACAGGATACCGCCGAAATTGGGATGGCGGGCATAGCCTTGGATCGTACGGATCAGCAGCCGGTAACCTTCAGACTTGGTGTTGATGGCGCAGCCGGTGCTGTGGGTGAGTGCCACTACACCATCGATATTGTCGAAGCCGTCAAGCCCGCCATCGCGGTTGAAATAGTCGGCTATGTAGCGGGACACGGTGGCGGAACAGTTCACTGACGCGATGACGCCGATATAGTTGCGCGTGCCGACGCCGCCTGCCCCACGGTCAAAGCCCATGAAAGTGCGACGCTCGTCCAGCGGCAGCATACCCTTTTCCTCGATATCGACGCTGAACTGGTGGGTATGTTCAGAAACGACGACGGCGAGATTGTGCAGATGGACGAGACGGCCGGGTTCGATATCCTGCGTGGCGACGCCAATGACCTGCCCGTATTTGAGAACCTCTTCCCCGGCTTTGATGGTCCTTAGCGCCACCTTGTGGCCGCGCCCGATTAATTCAAGCGCGGTGAGATCACCGCGACCTGTGACGCCTCCCGGCTGGATGGAGCGACGGGCGACCGCGACATTGTCACGGGCGTTGAGCAAAATGGTGGCTTCTGAGCTATCTGTCACGGGTTCTCCTCCTCGAGAATACCTGCTTTTAGTTTTAATTCTCAACCCATCGGCGTCTGGAGCTATCCAGATGGCTGTGCATGGCCGATTGCGCCAAGAGTGGATCTTTTGCTTCAAGGGCCGCCAGAATGGCTTCGTGCTCCTGCAGAGCGAAGGTCCAGGTGTCCTTGTCTTCGAATTTGACCCGGAACTGCGCCGACATGGGGCTGTGGCGCTCATCAAACAGGTCTGCGATGAGGCGGGCGAGCACGCTATTGCCAGACTGTTCGGCAATCAGCACATGAAACTGACGGTCCTGATCCAGCGGCTTGCGCCCTGCATCTATCTCGGCGCGCATCGCTTGGAGGGTGGAACGCAGGGTTTCCAGAGCGGCGTCATCCACCCGGCTGGCTGCCAGCACAATGGTCGTTCCCTCGATTGCGGCGCGGGCTTGCATCAGCTCGGTTGGGCTCTCGCCTAGGGATTTGGTTCTGGTCACCGGCTGCGCAGGTTCGGTCGATACATAGACACCGGAACCCATGCGGATCTCGACGCTGCCATCGATCTCAAGCGCGATCAGCCCCTCGCGCAGAGAAGGTCGAGACACACCAAGGCGCTGCGCCAGTTCGCGCTCCGGCGGCAGGCGTGAGCCCGGCTGGAACTCGCCGCTGTCGATCAATTCGCGGATCTGATCTGCTATCTGCTGATAAAGCCTACGCGGCTCCATGATTTTGGCCTGACCAATATAATGTTTCTGAGCAATTGGCACATTTCTGCCGATTTGGCCTTACCGTACTGCCTCCGCCTCCTGGTGGCAAGGAAATGTTTATTGTGCTGAAAAACATGAATTAATTAGGATTTTTTAGTGGCGATACGCGATCTATGCACGGCTTCTAACAAGCAATCTCTATAATTGGCTTGACCAAAAATAAAATGCGGCCTAACCATTTCGCCAGATTGCAGCGCCCTGGGTGGAGTTAGGGTGCTAAGGGAGGACCATGATGGCGCAGGGCGCATCGCCTGTTCAGGGAGACGATCTGGCTGGTCACGCTGCGCGCGGACATGGCCAGATCCTGCTCCGGCTGGACAATATCAGCAAGGAATTCCCCGGCGTCAAAGCGCTGAGCGATGTGCGTTTCGACCTTCGCTCTGGCGAAGTGCATGCCGTGTGCGGTGAAAATGGCGCGGGAAAATCGACGCTGATGAAAATCGTCAGCGGCGTCTATCAGCCCACCAGCGGCACGATTTTGCACCGGGGGCAGAAGGTTCAATATTCTTCGCCTCTGGAATCGGAAGCAGCGGGCATTGCCATCATTCACCAGGAGCTGAACCTTGTTCCGCATCTGAGCATCGCCGAAAATATCTATCTGGCCCGCGAGCCGAAAAAAGCATTTCTGGTTGATCGAAAGAAGCTGCGCGCCGACGCCAAGCGCTGTCTTGACCGGCTGGGTGTGGACCTCAACCCGGATCAGCTGGTGCGCGGATTGTCCGTTGCGCAGTGTCAGATGGTGGAAATTGCCAAGGCGCTGTCGCTGGATGCGGAAGTGCTGATCATGGACGAGCCGACATCCTCGCTGACCGAGCAGGAAACGCGGTTGCTGTTCAAGGTTATCCGCGACCTGAAAGCGTCTGGCGTGGGGATCGTCTATATTTCCCACCGTCTGGATGAGATGGCTGAAATCGTTGATCGCGTGACGGTGCTGCGCGACGGACTGCACATTTCGACAGATGATTTCAGTGCTGTGACGGTGGATGACATCGTCACGCGGATGGTGGGTCGTTCGCTGGAAGAGAAGTTTCCGGAGCGAACATCAAAGCCGACCGATGAGGTGATTTTCTCCGTCAAAGGGCTGACGCGGACCGGCGTGTTTCACGATATCAGTTTCGACCTTCGGCGCGGCGAAATCCTTGGCTTTGCGGGCCTGATGGGAGCCGGCCGCACTGAAGTGGCGCGCGCCATCTTTGGTGCCGACGACTATGACGCGGGCACGATTAGTTTTGAGGGTAAGACCCTCACGATCAAGTCTCCGCAGGATGCGATTGCCAATGGCATCGCCTATCTCTCGGAAGACCGCAAGACCGATGGTCTGGCGATCAAGATGTCGGTGGCGGCTAACACGTCGCTGGCCAATATGGAGGCTGTCTCCAACCGGCTCGGCTTGATCGATTTCAAGGCCCATGACGACGTCGCCAAGCGCTATGTCGATCTCCTCAACATTCGCACGCCCTCCATCAAGCAGACGGTGCGGCTTTTGTCTGGTGGCAACCAGCAGAAGATCATTATCGGCAAATGGCTGTTTCGCGAATCACGGGTTCTGTTCTTCGACGAGCCGACACGCGGCATCGATGTCGGTGCCAAATTCGCGATCTACACCATCATGGATGAGCTGGCGGCACGCGGTATCGGCGTCATTCTCATCAGTTCGGAATTGCCGGAAGTCTTGGGTCTGACGGACCGGATTGCCGTGTTCCACGAAGGCAGGATGACCGGGATTCTGGACACTGCCAAGACCAATCAGGAAGAAATCATGCGCTACGCCTCTGGCTATCGCAGCGGAGACAAACATGTCGGTTAGTCCAGAAACACCCAAGCGTTTTTCCTTCAGCGACCGGCAGAAGGACATCATTCAGAAGTTTGCCGCTCTGGGCAGTCTGGTGCTGCTGACCATCGTGTTTTCCGCGACCAGCAATGCTTTCTTCACGGTCAACAATGCCATGACGATTGCCTTGCAGGTCACGTCCATCGCGCTTCTGGGCATCGGTGCCACCTGCGTCATCATCACGGGCGGTATCGATCTTTCTGTGGGTTCGGTGCTGGCGCTGGCGGGCGTTGTGGCGGCTCTTGCTGTGAAGGAACTGGGCATGCCGGTGCCGATTGGAATGCTGATCGGTATTCTCACGGGTTCGCTCTGTGGTTTCATCAACGGGATTCTCGTCACGCGCTTCAAGCTTCCGCCCTTTATCGCAACGCTCGGCACCATGCTGATTGCGCGTGGTGTGGCGTTGCAGATTACTGGTGCGCGCGCCGTTTCCGGCCTTGGCGAATCCTTCGGTGAGCTGGGCAATGGCGCACTGTTTCGCATCGTCACCATTGGCGATGACGGCTTTCCCAATGTCGTCTTTCCGGGCATCCCCTACCCCGTCATTCTGATGATCGTCATCGCCATCGCGGTCTCTTTCATGCTCAACCGTTCGGTTCTCGGGCGGCATATCTACGCGGTTGGCTCCAATGCCGAGGCGGCGCGGCTGTCTGGCGTCAATGTTTCACGTGTGACCAACTTCACCTATGTTCTATCTGGCACCTTGGCTGGCCTGACCGGCTGCGTGCTGATGTCGCGGCTTGTGACGGCGCAGCCGAATGAGGGCGTGATGTATGAGCTGGATGCCATTGCCAGTGCGGTCATCGGCGGCACATCGCTGATTGGCGGCGTTGGCACCATTTCCGGCACGGCCATTGGCGCTTTCGTCATCGGTATCTTGCGAAACGGCCTCAACATGAATGGCGTTTCGGCCTTCACACAGCAGATTATCATCGGCCTTGTTATTCTGGGTACGGTCTGGATCGACCAGCTTCGCAACCGCCGATGATCGATAAGGGTGCGGACCTTTTTCCGCGGGAAAGCCTGACGGTGGCGAGGAGATATCACCTGTCTGGCATATGGAGGAATACATGAAGAAGCTGACACTTACGCTTTTGACATCCGCGATTGCTCTGTGGAGCGTTTCCACGGTTCAGGCCGGCGAAATCGCCGTCATCGTCAAGACCGTGAACTCGACCTTCTGGCAGAATGTTCAGAAGGGTGCCGATGCGGCGATCAAGCAATCCACCGGCAACACGATGACCTTCCAGGGCCCTGCCTCTGAGTCCGCCATCGCGGATCAGGTCAACATGGTGGAAAACGCCGTCAACCGTAAGGTTTCCGGCATTGTTCTGGCCCCTTCCGATCCGGACGCGCTGGTTCCAGCGGTCAAGAAAGCATGGGAAGCCCGTATTCCCGTCGTGATCGTTGACTCGCAGCTGGCAAAGGGTGCCGAGCAATATTACCAGTCGTTCCTCGCAACAGATAACAAGAAGGCTGGCGAGCTGGCAGCACAGGCGCTGATCGAGAAGGTTGGCAAGGAAGGCAAGGTTGCCGTCATGTCTTACGTGGCCGGTGCCGGTTCTGAAATTGGCCGCGTGGGTGGCTTTACCGAATATCTGAAGGCCAATTCCAAGCTTGAGATCGTCGGTCCTTACTATTCGCAGTCGCAGATGGCGACCGCGCTGAACCAGACAACCGACGTTCTGGCCGCCAATTCCGACCTCAAGGGCATTTTCGGCGCCAATGAGCCAACCGCCATTGGTGTTGGCCGTGCGCTTGCGCAATCCGGCAAGGCGGGCAAGGTTGTTGCCATCGGTTTTGACGGCAATCAGGACCTTCAGGGCTTTGTGAAGGATGGCACACTGGCTGGCATCGTTGTTCAGGGCTCCTATCAGATGGGTGAACTGGGTGTTCAGACCGTATCCAAGCTGATTGCCAAGGAAAAGGTCGAGAAGTTTGTCGATACGGGCGTCGTTGTGGTGACGAAGGACAATATCGACAAGCCAGAAGCCAAGAACGTTCTCTATTGATCCTACCAGAGACAATCGGATGGTCGCGGCGTGCTGCGGCCATTCACTCCCAAGCTGACGATCGAAAGTGTCCGAGATGAAAGTTTCCGATAAACGCAAATTGCCGCAGCGCTCGGTGGAGGTCACTCTGATGGGGCTTGGATGCGCCCAGATGGGTAATATTTATCGCGTCACGCCTTACGAGGAATCCAAGGGCGCTTTCGATACGGCCTGGGAACACGGTATTCGCTATTTCGATACGGCACCGTTCTACGGCTATACAAGATCCGAGCGTCGGCTGGGCACGATGGTGACCGAGCATGAGCGCGCCGAGTACACGCTGAGCACCAAGGTGGGCCGCGTGATGGTGCCGGATGAGACCGTGGGAGCCGAAGAAGACGCCTATATCGCGCCTTTGCCCTTCCGTCCCGTCTATGACTATTCCCATGACGGTATCATGCGCTCGTTTGAAGCCAGCCAGCAGCGGCTGGGTATTCTGAAGCCGGATATTCTCTACATTCACGATATCGGCCCCTTCACCCATGGTGAGAAGCATCAGCATTATTGGGACCAACTGACGACAGGCGGCGGCTTCAAGGCGCTGGCCAAGCTGCGTGATGAGGGATCGACCGGTGCCGTGGGCCTTGGTGTCAATGAATGGGAAGTTGTGAAAAGCGCGATGGAGGTGTTTGATATCGATGTTGCGATGCTGGCCGGGCGCTACACCCTGCTGGAGCAGAGCAGTCTCGATTTCATGAACCTGTGCGCGTCTCGCGGCGTGGGCATTGTTGTGGCTGGCGCTTTCAATTCCGGTATTCTGGCGGGTAACCGCAAATTCAACTATGCGGATGCCCCTGCCGATATTCTGGCGAAGGTGGATGCGTTGCACGACGTGTGTGAAGAGCTTGGCGTGTCCCTGCAGGCTGCAGCGCTGCAATTTCCGTTGGCCCATGCGGCTTCTGTGACGGTGGTTTCCGGTGCGCGCAATGCCCAGCAGCTGGCTTCCAATATAGAATGGTTCGAGCAGGATATTCCGAGTGAATTCTGGTCTGAACTGCACAGGCGCGGGCTGCTTGCGGAAAGCGCACCAGTTCCAGGAATTGCGAGCTGACCATGTTGATCGACGCCCACCAGCACTTCTGGCTGTTGAAGGATCGCGAAGGTCAGTGGCCGCCTGCGTCACTGGATGCGATCTACCGGGATTTCATGCCCGACGACCTGATGCCGCTCATGCAGCAGGCGGGCGTTGATGGCACCGTTCTGGTGCAGACCATGGAAACGGCAGATGAGACCGATTTCATGCTGGCATTGGCGGATGCGCATGACTTCATCAAGGGTGTCGTCGGCTGGGTGGATATGAAGGCGGCGGATGCAGGCAGCGAGCTTGCCCGCCGTGCCGCCCATTCCGCCTTCAAGGGTGTGCGGCCTATGTTGCAGGATATTGCCGATCTCGGCTGGATCGATGATCCCGCACTAAGGCCCGCCGTTGAAGCCTTGATCGAGAATGGCCTCGTTTTCGATGCGCTGGTCTTGCCCAGACATCTGCCGCATCTTTTGAATTTTGCGAAGCGCTATCCGGCACTTTCCATCGTCATCGACCATGGGGCAAAGCCGCTGATTGCCACTGGGCATTATCGTGATTGGCGCAGGGATATGGCGGCGCTGGCCGCTTTTCCTAACGTGCATTGCAAGCTTTCCGGTCTTCTGACCGAGCGCGGTGAACAGAGCCGTGAAGCCGTGCGTCCCTATGCTGAAACCATTCTTGAGCTGTTTGGCGCTGACAGGGTGATGTTTGGCAGCGACTGGCCGGTTCTGCGGCTGGCTGGTGATTATCAGGGCTGGCTGGATTTCAGCCGCGATATCGTGCCCGCTGCCGACCATGAGGCGGTTTTCGGTTTTAATGCGATAAAATTTTATTCTCTTTCCAACAGGTGACCCATGCTGGCGATTTTTTGCGATAAACCCGGACTTCTTTCGCCGAAGGAACTGCCAAAGCCCCACCGTGGCGAGGGTGAGGTATTGATCCGCATCCGCCGCATCGGCGTGTGTGGAACGGACCTGCATATCTTCACCGGCAACCAGCCCTATCTGTCCTATCCCCGCATCATGGGTCACGAACTGTCCGGTACGGTCGAGGAAGCGCCTGAAGGCAGCAACCTTCAGGCTGGCGATGTGGTGACCGTCATTCCCTATATCTCCTGCGGGCATTGCAGCGCCTGCCTGAAGGGCAAGAGCAATTGCTGCCGCAACATCGGCGTGCTGGGCGTGCACCGGGATGGCGGCATGGTGGAATATCTGTCAGTGCCCTCGCAATTCGTGCTGAAGGCCGATGGGCTGACGCTTGATCAGGCGGCGATGACTGAGTTTCTGGCCATCGGTGCCCATGCGGTGCGCCGTGGTGCGGTTAAGGCTGGTCAGCAGGTGCTGATTGTCGGCGCCGGACCCATCGGCATGGCCGTTGCGGTTTTCGCTGTCTCCAATGGCGGCGTGGTGACGATGATCGATAGCCGGGAAGACCGGCTGACATTCTGCAAGGATCAGCTCGGCATTGCCCATAGTGTTACGCTCGGAGACGGTGACAAGGAGCAGTTGTCGCAGATATCAGGCGGCGATTTCTTCGATGTGGTGTTTGACGCTACGGGCAACCCCAAGGCCATGGAGCGCGGATTTTCCTTTGTCGGGCATGGCGGCGCTTACGTGCTGGTCTCGATTGTGGCCAGCGACATCAGCTTCAATGATCCTGAATTTCACAAGCGTGAAACAACGCTGCTCGGCAGCCGAAACGCGACGCGTGAGGATTTCGATGTTGTTCTGGAAGCCCAGCGTGCCGGCAAGGTGCCTGACGCACTGATTACCCACCGGATGACCTTAAGCGAAGTGCCTGCCCGCTTCGCGGACCTGACCAACCCGAAAGCTGGTGTCATCAAAGGCATGGTGGAGGTGGCGTGAGCCGCCATCTGCAAACAAACGAAATTCATCAAACCCGACCGCGAGTGTGGCCATGACCAAGATTACTGATCTGCGCGTTTTCGATCTGCGCTTTCCGACCTCACAGAGCCTCGATGGTTCGGATGCGATGAACCCGGACCCGGATTATTCGGCTGCCTATGTTATCCTCGACACCGATGACGAGAGCCTCAAGGGGCACGGCCTGACCTTTACCATCGGGCGCGGCAACGACATTTGCTGCATGGCCATCAACGCAATGCGGCATCTGGTGGTGGGAACGGATCTCTCCACCGTTCTAGATAATCCCGGAAAATACTGGCGGCACTTGACCGGCGACAGCCAGCTTCGCTGGATCGGGCCGGACAAGGGTGCCATGCACTTAGCGACCGGTGCCGTGGTCAATGCCGTCTGGGATTTGCTGGCCAAGCAGGCGGGCAAGCCGGTGTGGCAACTGGTGGCGGATATGAGCGCCGAGCAGATTGCCGATATTGTCGACTACCGTTACCTGACAGACGTTCTGAGCCGCGAAGACGCGCTTGCGATCCTGCGGAAAGCCGAAGCGGGCAAGGCCGAGCGGGCTGCCATTCTTAACGCGGAAGGCTATGCCTGCTATACCACCTCCGCTGGCTGGCTGGGCTATGGCGACGAAAAACTGCGCCGTCTTTGCCAGGAGGCCATCGATGCCGGATTCAACCATGTGAAGATGAAGGTCGGGCGCGATCTCGAAGACGATATTCGCCGCCTCACCATCGCCCGTGAGGTGATCGGCCCCGATCGTTACCTGATGATCGATGCCAATCAGGTCTGGGAGGTGGATCAGGCGATTGAGTGGGTCAACAGATTGGCCTTTGCCAAGCCCTTCTTCATCGAAGAACCAACCAGCCCCGATGATATTGCGGGCCACCGCAAGATCCGGCAGGCCATTGGCTCGGTGAAAGTTGCGACCGGCGAAATGTGCCAGAACCGCATCATGTTCAAGCAGTTCATTGCCGAAGGTGCCATCGACGTGGTTCAGATCGACAGTTGCCGCATGGGTGGTTTGAACGAAGTGCTGGCCGTGCTGCTGATTGCTGCGAAATACGATCTGCCCGTCTGGCCGCATGCCGGTGGCGTGGGGCTCTGCGAATATGTGCAGCATCTGTCGATGATCGATTATCTCGTGATATCAGGCACCAAAGAGGGCCGGGTGATTGAATATGTTGACCATCTGCATGAGCATTTTATCGAGCCCTGCAATATCCAGGACGCAGCCTATATGCCGCCAACAATGCCGGGATTCTCGATTGAAATGAAGCCGGATTCGATTGCGGCCTATACGTTCAAGGGGTGAAGGCGGCCAAGGCTGCTTCCAGTCTTGCCCAATCCGCTTCGTTGGCGGGAAGGCCTAGCCGCATGTCGGCGGGTCTTTCCTCAAAGATGCGCGTGAGGATACCGTGCTGCATGAGGTGATTGTGAAGGGCGGGGACGTTTTCGTCACGAATGAGCGTGAACAAGGACGTGCCGCCTGCGATGGTCATGCCCGTGTGCCTCAGAAGGCTATTGAGACGTTCCGAGCAGGCGTTTAGCCGGGTCCGCATGGACTCTGTCCACGGCCTGTCCGCCAGCGCTTCTGTTGCGATGTGAAGGGCTGGACCTGAAACGGCCCATGGGCCAAGGCGGGCTTCCAGCTCAGTTGCGATATCGGGGTGGGTGATGGCGAAGCCGAGGCGGACACCGGCCATGCCATAGAATTTGCCGAAGGACCTCAAGACAATGAGAGCGTCCGATGTCGCGGCATCAACGATGCTTTCGCCATTCCCCGTTTCGATGAAGGCTTCATCGACAACCAGCAGCCCGCCCTTTTTCTGCATAGTCTCAGCAAGGGCAAGCAGTGCGCTGCGCTCTATCACCCTTCCATCCGGGTTGTTTGGGTTGACCAAGACGGCGTAATCGCAAGCCGATAGATCGGCAAAATCTGCGACCTCTGTGACGGGAAGACCTGCCATGCGCGCCGTTCTGGCGTGTTCGGCATAGGCAGGTGCCAGCACGGCGGCGCGTCTTGCGCCGCGATCCAGTGCCATCTGGGCCAGAAGGGGCATTAGCATCTGCGTTCCCGGTGCGGCCACGAGATGGGCTGGCGAGGGTGCGCCGAAGGCTGTTTCAGCGACCTGTTTCAGTGTCTCCAAGGCATGGGGTTCCGGCAGCCGCGCAAAGGCGCTGGCGGGAATGGGGGAATGGGGGTAGGAGTGCGGATTGATCCCGGTGGAAAGATCGATCCAGGGTTCGGGTGCCTGCGGAAAAAGCTGGCGTGCCCGACCCAGATTGCCACCGTGGCGGATCGCCGGTTGCACTTTTTCTGGTAGCTTGTCGCCCATGTTTTTCGCTCTCGCTTTCCTATCCCTGCTGATCGAACGCCTTGTCGGTTATCCCGACTGGCTGTTCAAACGCATCGGCCATCCCGTGACGTGGATTGGTTCGCTTATCGCCCTCCTCGACCGAAAATGGAACCGGGAGGGTGATACATTTTCGCGGCGCAAGCTGATGGGTGTTGCGGCGCTCGTCATCTTTCTAGGGCTGACCGTGCTGCTATCAGGGGCAATGCAGTCGCTTTTCCTCCAGCTTCCGCTCGGGCTTCTGATCGTGGCGATCCTTGGTGCATCGCTTCCGGCGCAAAAAAGTCTGGAACAGCATGTCGAGGCGGTGGCTGTGGCTCTGGAGCGTGACGGGCTGGATGGCGGTCGCAAGGCGGTGTCGATGATTGTTGGGCGCGATCCTGACAAGCTGGATGAGGCGGCTGTCTGTCGGGCCGCGATTGAAAGCCTTGCCGAGAATTTTTCCGATGGCGTTGTTGCGCCCTCGCTCTGGCTCGGGCTTCTGGGGCTTGGCGGCGGTGCGGGTTACAAGGCGATTAATACGGCTGACAGTATGATCGGCCATCGCTCGCCGCGCCATGAGGCATTCGGCTGGGCGTCTGCGCGGCTGGATGATCTGGTCAACCTGCCTGCCTCGCGGCTGACAGGATTTCTGTTCGTCGGCGCTGCTTTTTTTGTGAAGGGGGCCTCACCGCAAAACGCTTTACGGGCCATTATCCGGGATGCCCATCATCACCGCTCACCCAATGCCGGATGGCCTGAGGCGGCGATGGCGGGCGCGTTGGGCTTTGCGCTGGCCGGACCGCGCTCCTATGGCGGACAGATGATCGAGGCGCGGTTCATGGGCGAAGGCGGGCGGCGGGATTTGACATCCGCCGATATTCGCCGGGCGTTGAAGCTGGCACGCATTGCCGACGCCATGATGCTTGGTTTCTTCGGGGTTCTGGCCTTGGCTATCGCGCTATAGCGATCAGCGCATCGAGATTGAGATGGCGTTCCAGATGTTCCGCCAGCCGGTCAAGCACGGCATCCACCTGTTCCTCATAATCAAGCGTTGAGCTTTGCCCGCCCAGCCGCTCAAGCCATGCGCTGCGCTGGTCATCATCGGCAAACAGGCCATGGACATAGGTGCCGATGGCACGGCCACTGGCAGAAATCGCGCCATCGGTATGGTTGCCGATGGTGGCGAAGGCGCGGGCGGTGTCTTTGCCTTCGCTGACGCCGACATGCATTTCATAGCCGGAGAAGGAAATGCCGTCGAAGCTTTGGCCGGTGACGGAGACGAGGCGCTTGTCGTCGGTCAGGACGGTGTCGATATCCAGCAGGCCAAGCCCTTCAGCGGTACGAGGCGCACCTTCGATGCCATTGGGGTCGGCAACCGTTTTTCCCAGCATCTGGTAGCCGCCGCACAGGCCCAGAACATATCCGCCACGGCGCAGATGCGCCTTGATATCGATATCAAGGCCAGAGTTTTTCAGCGTGGCCAGATCGGCAATGGTGGATTTGGAGCCGCAAAGAAGCACCAGCGCGCAATCGCCGGGAATGGCATCGCCCGGCCTGATGCGCAGCAGTTCGACATCCGGCTCGGCCTCCAGCGGATCAAGATCATCGAAATTGGAAATATGCGGCAGGATGGGAACGGCAATGCGGATCTTTGCGCCGGGCTTGCGCTGTCCGGGTCCTGTCAGGCCGAGTGCATCTTCGGCGGGCAAGCGGCTGGCATCGGCAAAATGCGGCAGCAGGCCGATGGGCCGCCAGCCGGTCTTGTCTTCGATGATGCGCATGCCCTCATCAAACAGCGAGGGATCGCCGCGAAAACGGTTGACGATAAAGCCCTCGATCATGGCCGCGTCTTGCGTATCCAGAACTGTCTGTGTGCCGACGATGCTGGCGATAACGCCACCGCGATCAATATCGCCGATGAGGATGACGGGGGCGTTGGCGGCGCGGGCAAAGCCCATATTGGCAATGTCGTTAGCGCGCAGATTGACTTCCGATGCGCTGCCCGCCCCTTCCACCAGCACAAGGTCGCATTTCGCCTTCAGATGCTCGAAACTATCCAGCACATGTCGCATGAGGCCAGCCTTCATATGCTGATAATCGGCGGCCTTGGCATTGCCGATGACCTTGCCCTGCACGACGACCTGCGCACCGGTTTCGCTTTGCGGCTTGAGCAGCACAGGGTTCATATGGACGGACAGGGCAACGCCTGCTGCGCGTGCCTGCAAAGCCTGCGCGCGGCCAATCTCACCGCCATCAGCGGTAACAGCGGCGTTGTTGGACATGTTCTGCGGCTTGAACGGCATGACGGAAAGCCCACGCCGTGTGAAGGCACGCGCCAGCCCCGCGACCATTAGGGATTTGCCAACATCCGAGCCTGTGCCCTGAAACATCAAAACGCGTGCTGCCATGTCTTAAAACTCGATGCCCGACTGGGCTTTCACGCCGGCCTTGAAGTGGTGCTTCACAAGCGTCATTTCCGTGACCATATCGGCGGCGTCGATCAAAGGCTGCTTGGCGTTGCGGCCCGTGACCATGACGTGAAGGCCCGGGCGGCGGTTGCTAAGTGTTTCCACCACCTCGTCCAGCGGCAGATAATCATAACGCAGGGCGATATTGAGCTCATCCAGCACCACCAGATTGATGGTTTCATCCGCCATCATGGTCTTGGCTTCTTCCCAGGCTTTGGTGGCGGCGGCGACGTCGCGTTTCAGATCCTGCGTGTCCCACGTGAAACCTTCGCCCATGGTGCGCCATTCCACGCGATCACCGAACAGGGCAAGCGCCTGCTGCTCGCCGGTGGACCAAGCGCCCTTGATGAATTGAACAATGCCGACGCGCCCGCCGGTGCCGAGCATGCGCAGCGCCAGACCGAAGGCTGCGGTGGATTTGCCCTTGGCCGGGCCGGTATTGACCATCAGCAGGCCTTTTTCGACCGTCTTTTCCAAAACTTCGGCATCCTGCGCAGCTTTGCGGTTGACCATCTTGGCGCGGTGACGCTCGGCTTCGCTTTCGCTGATATCGCGGTTCATGGCGTCTCATTCCTCTTGGCGCATGCGTGTCAAAGCGGCGACTATAGCCAAAACGGTTTCCACGGCAATGATGCCGCGGCATTGACACAAAAGCCATGCAAGGCATAAGGGTTAACCACTGACGGTCTTTTTCCGGCAACGGGAAAAGCTAAGAGGGAACACGGTTCCGTTCGCAATGCGGACCAATCCGTGGCTGCCCCCGCAACTGTATGCGGTGAGCCTGCGCCATAAGCCACTGGACACTATGTTCGGGAAGGCGGTGTCGGGCGTCTCACACCGCAAGCCAGGAGACCTGCCGTTTCAGGGAAATGCGTCTACCGGGCGGGGTGCTCCGGTTAGCCGGTCATATCAAGCGAAACGTGCTTTGGCGCGTGGCGTCGATATCCGCACCCCGAGAGAATTTGCAGGCGCGGAAAGTTGACACCTTGGATCTGACATCGACCCCACCAGACAAGACCGCGAAAGCAGACGGAGCCGCAGGCGTCGTCGTTTTCGTCTGCCGCAGCTGCCGCGATGAGGTTGACCCGAATGCAGAGCCGCGCCCGGGTGCCACCCTTGCGCAGGCCGCCGTTGAGCTAGGCCGCGCTGAGGGTATCGATGTGCGCAGCGTCAATTGCCTCGCCAATTGCAAGCGCGGCCTGAGTGCGGCCATGCGCAGCGCCGATGGCTGGTCTTATATGTTCGGTTCCCTGACCCAAGACGATGCTGGCGACCTTCTGGTCGGTGCGCGTCTTCTGGCTGGCGCGACAGATGGCCTGATGCCGTGGCGCGGACGGCCCGACAGTTTGAAACGCGGCCTTGTGGCCCGCATTCCCCCTTTGCATTTTACCGAGGAGACACCATGACCACGCTAGACCGCGTTCCCTGCACCATCATCACCGGCTTTCTGGGCGCTGGCAAAACCACATTGCTGCGTGGGCTGCTGGAAAAACTGGATGGCAAGCGGCTGGCCATCATCGTCAACGAGTTCGGCGATGTCGGTATCGATGGCGAGATCCTCAAGGGTTGTGGCATTGAAAGCTGCCCGGAAGAAAACATCGTGGAACTGGCCAATGGCTGCATTTGCTGCACGGTGGCCGATGATTTCCAGCCGGCTATCGAGCAGATTCTGAGCCGCGAGCCCCGCGTTGAGCATATTCTCATCGAAACATCGGGCCTCGCTCTGCCCAAGCCTCTGGTCCAAGCCTTCCAGTGGCCAGCGATCAAAAGCCGCGTGACGGTGGATGCTGTCGTGGCCGTTGCCGATGGAGCGGCTCTTGCCGACGGCATGGTTTCGCATGATCTGGAAGCGCTTGCCGCCCAGCGCCAGAATGACGAGGCGCTCGACCATGACGACCCGGTTGAAGAAGTGTTCGAAGACCAGATTGCCTGCGCCGATCTCATCGTGCTGACCAAGGGCGACCTGTTGGATGCCGAGGGTCTTGAGCGCGCAAAGGCGCATATCAATGCCCATTTGCCCAAGGCCGCGAAGATCATCGTCGCATCCAATGGCGTCATCGACCCAGCCGTGCTGATTGGTCTGGGTCTGGCCGTTGAAGAGGATATCGACAACCGCCACACCCACCATGATGACGAGGAAGACCATGACCATGACGAGTTCGACAGCTTCGTCGTGGAACTGGATGCCGTGACGGATGCGGACGCGCTGGCAGCACGGATCGCTGAAACGGCAGCGTCCGAAAACGTGCTGCGCATCAAGGGTTTTGTCGAGGTTTCGGCAAAGCCTATGCGTTTGCAGGTGCAGGCGGTTGGTTCGCGCGTCAACCACTACTTCGACCGTCCCTGGGGTGCGGGCGAAGAGCGTCGCAGCCGTCTGGTCGTGATCGGTGAGAAGGGTCTCGACCGCGCAAAAATCGAGCGGATGCTGGCAGCCTGATCCATGCACATTCTCGCCACCACATCCTCGTCGCTGGACGACCTGATCGAGCCGGTTGATCTCAACCAGCCGCGGGCGGATGTGGTGGTGCTGTCCTTTTCGGCCAGTGACCTTGCGGGGCTGGAGCGTGGATGGGCTGTTCATGGCGATGGGTCCGTCTCGATGGTCAGCGCCAACCTTTCCGAGCTTCGCCACCCCATGTCGGTCGATTTGTGGATGGAAAAGACGGCTGAGCATGCCAAGCTTATCCTTATCCGGATTCTCGGCGGTGCAGACCGTTGGCGCTACGGGGTGGATCAGCTTTCCAGAATGGCGCGGCAACGGGGCATCAAGCTGGTGCTTCTGCCCGGTGAATGCAGCGAGCGCGACGAGAAGCTGGAGGCCGCTTCCACCGTCGATCTTGAGACGCTGAACGCCATCCTCGCCTTTTTCCGCGCAGGCGGGGCTGACAACATGGCGCGTGTTGCAGCGGGGCTTTCAGCCTTTGCAAAGGGGGATGCCTGGCCTGACATGGTGGCGGAACCGCTGCCAAAATCCGGTTTCTACCGTCCGGGCGAGGGACTTGTGGCGCTCGAAGAGGCGCTTTCCGGTTTTCCTGACAATGCCCCTCTGCTGCCCATCCTGTTTTATCGTTCCATGCTGCTGGCGGCAGATGTCGCGCCCGTTGATGCCCTGTTTGAGGCGTTGCGCAAACGCGGCTTTGCGCCGCTGCCGATCTTCGTCAGCGGGCTGAAGGATCATGACGCGATACATTTTCTGGAAGAGACGCTTCGGGATTTGAAACCTGACGCCATCATCGCAGCCACCGCCTTTGCCAGCCAGACGGATGAGAGTGGCACAGCCTTGTTTGCGCGGCTGGGTGTTGCTGCATTTCAGGTCATCATGGCCACCACGCGGCGGGATGGCTGGGTGGATAATCTGCGTGGGCTGAACCCATCCGATCTTGCCATGCATGTGGTGCTGCCGGAACTGGATGGGCGGATGCTGGCCGGGGTCATTTCGTTCAAGCAACCTGACCCGAATGGTGGGCAAGGCCTTGTCAACACGCCGGAGCCGGACCGCATCGAGCAGGTCGCCAACCGTGTCTCGGCCTTTCTGCGGCTGAAACATGCAGCCGCCTCGCAGCGGCGTATCGTCATTTTGATGCCGGATTATCCCGGCGCAGCCCCCGGGCGCACCGGCTATGCCGTGGGTCTCGATGTGCCGCAGAGCGTGCTGGAGATGCTGCGGGATTTGCGGGAGGCGGGATATTCAGTTGATGATATTCCGCAGACGCCGAGAGAGCTGCTGGACCGCATCGAAGCTGGCACAGCATCATTCGGAGCCGACCATTACGGCGCGTTTCGCGCATCCATGCCAGCGGATGCAAGCCAAACGCTTGATGACACATGGGGTGATGTGGCCGAGGATGATGCGTTCGAAGGCGGAGAATTTCGTTTTCGCGCCTCGCAGTTTGGAGCCGTGACCGTGGCGCTTGCGCCGGATCGTGGCCGCAATGAAGACCGGCGTGTTGATTATCACGACCCAACCTTGCCGCCACGCCATGCGCTTGTGGCCTTTGGCGCGTGGATGCAGCAGGGGCTTGGAGCCCATGCCATCATCCATGTCGGTGCCCATGGCACGCTGGAATGGTTGCCGGGAAAGACCGTCGCGCTATCGCAGGCCTGTTTCCCCGAAATCGTCACCGGGCCGCTGCCGGTCATCTATCCCTTCATCGTCTCCAATCCCGGTGAGGCAGCGGTGGCCAAGCGGCGCATTGCGGCTGTTACCATCGGTCATATCCCGCCTGTTCTCATCGAGGCGGGACTATCGCCGGATCAGATGGCGCTGGAGCAGCTTGTCGATGAATATGCGCAGGCAGACGGGCTGGACCGTCGCCGCCGTGATCGGCTGGCCAAGCTTATTGTCGAGAAGGCGCAGGAGACCGGGCTGGCGGCAGATGCGGGCATCGATATGGGCGATGATGCCGATACGGCGCTTTCCCGAATCGATGCGTTTCTCTGTGATCTCAAGGACTTCGCCATCAAGGACGGCCAGCATGTGTTTGGCCGATGCGCGGATGATGAGCCGGATTCTCTCAGACGTCAGAGTGCGCTGGCGGAAAAGGCGGCGCTTTTGTCGGCGCTAGATGGGCTGCATATTGTGCCGGGTCCATCGGGTGCGCCTGCACGCGGGCGGCTGGATGTGTTGCCCACCGGGCGCAATCTCTATGCCGCCGACCCGCGCACCATGCCGACCCGGACCGCCTTCGAGCTTGGCCGCATGGCGGGTGAGGAAGTTTTGCGTCACCATCTGCAAAGCCATGGCGACTGGCCGAAACATATCGTCTTCGATCTCTGGGGTTCGGCATCGTTGCGCAATGGCGGCGAAGATGTGGGGCAGGCGCTGCATCTGATGGGTGCGAGACCCATCCACGATATGGCCACAGGCCGCGTGACCGGCATCGAAGTGCTGCCGCCCGCCGTGCTGGGGCGGCCCCGTGTGGATGTGACATTTCGCATTTCCGGCCTATTCCGGGATATGTTTCCGGCATTGATTGCGTTGCTGGACGCTGCCGCAAAGGCGATTGCGCGCCGCGAGGAAGCGGCTGGTGACAACCCGCTGGGCGAAGAAGCTGCACAGCTTGGCCATATACCGGCCCGGATTTTCGGCTCTGCACCGGGCACCTATGGCGCAGGCATCGAGGAGAAGCTGTCGAGTGGCCGCTGGGATGAGCGTGAAGATCTGGGCCAAGCCTATCTCGATGCGGCAAGCCATGCCTATGGCGGTGCCGATGGTCTCGGCGTTTTTGCCGATGCCAGCTTTGCGGGCCAGGTGGAAAAAGCCGAATTGCTGGTTCACACCGGCGATGATCCCGGGCGGGATATTCTGGATGGGTCTTCCGATGTCGCCTTTATCGGCGGGTTTGCGGCAGCGAAAGCCACACTTGGCCAATCGGCCGATGTGGTGGCGCTGGATACGACTGATCCGGCCCGGCCCCGCGCCCGCTCCATTGCGCAGGCGATCACCCGTGTGGTGCGCGCCCGTGCCATCAATCCACGTTTCATCGCCGGGCAGATGCGCCACGGACCTCGCGGTGCCTCGGAATTTGCCGAGACGGTGGATCGGCTGATCGGATTTGCCGAAACGACCCATGCGGTGCCATCGTCCCTGATTGATGCGCTTTATGATGCCTATTTCGGCAATGACGAGGTGCGTGCGTTTATTCTGCGGGAAAACCCGCAGGCGGCAGAGGCCATGGCGCGGCGTTTTCTATCTGCCCGCCATCGCAGCCTCTGGCACAGCCGCCGCAATTCGGTGGATGCGGAGCTGGAAATGCTGATTGCGCCTGATACGGTAAAGGCCAGCGCATGAGAGACGCGCAGCTTGATAGTGTCCAACCCTTTTCGCGCAGGGGCGTCTGCCCTGCTTTATCCGCACCCATGCAGACCGGTGACGGGCTTCTGTCTCGCGTGGCATTCACCCGCGCGGTTTCACCACAGGATCTGGAAAGGCTGTGCGCCCTTGCAACGCGACACGGCAATGGTCTGCTGGATGTTACAGCACGCGGCGGCGTGCAGTTTCGCGGATTGACGGCTGACAGTGCCGCTGTGCTGGAGCGCGATGTTTCAGCCCTTGGTCTGCCTGTGCGGCAAGGTCTTGCCGTGGAAATCTCGCCCTTGGCAGGGTTTGACGAAACAGCCATTGCCGATCCGCGTGGGATTATGGACCGGGTATGTCAGCATGCCGCCGCGCAGGACTTGCATAAGCGGCTGGCGGCTAAAATGTCTGTGATCATCGATGGGGGCGGGCATGTGCGGATGGGTGGCTTGTTGGCCGATATCCGTTTGAAGGCCGTCAGCTCTGGACGTGATGTGTTCTGGCTGTTGATGCTGGGCGGCACGCAAGACAAGGCGCTGCGCGCCGGTGCTTTTGGCGCGACGGATGCAGCTGATGTCGTGATCGGTCTCCTCGCCTGTCTGGCTGACCGGGGACCGGATGCGCGGGGGCGCGATCTGGATATTGAGACAGTGCAGGCGATCTGTGCAGGTCGGTTGCTTGAGGATGTTGGCCTCTCCGACGCTTCAGAGGTGTTTGAACCACAGCATTACGGTTTGGCGCGTCTGTCAGACGGCGTCTTTGCGGTTTCTGTTGCGCCCGCCTTCGGGCAGATTTCGGCTGAGGCACTGGCCAGCCTCTGCGCCCAGGCCACGATGCTGGGGATCAGCACAGTTCGGCCCGGCCCGGCGCATGCCCTGTTTTTTGTGGGTGATGAAGCGGCATGTTCCGGGCTTCTCGACCATGCACGTCAGGCCGGTTTCGTAACCAATGCGAAGGACCCGCGTTCTTCGATCGCTGTCTGCTCCGGAAAACCCGCTTGCGCCTCGGCCTATATTGCCACCCATGAGCTCGGCGAATATGCGGCGCGTCACATGTCTGGTCTGCTGGATGGGTCCCTGTCGCTGCATATGTCCGGCTGCGGCAAGGGCTGCGCGCATCCGACATCTGCACCGCTCACCTTTTCAGGCTCTGCCGATGGGCTTGCCTTTCGCTATAGTGGGCGTGCCGGAGACCCTGCGGATGTGATTTTGCCCTTTCCTGAGCAGCGTGCAGCACTTTCGCGGCTTGCCGGATTATACGAAAAAGAACATAAGCCCGGAGAAAATGCCCGCGCCCTGCTTGCCCGTCTTGGCAAGGACCGCATTGTCGCGGCGCTCCGACAGGAAGATCGATGATAGAATACGACTATATCCGCGATGGTAACGCGATCTATGAACGCTCTTTTGCGATGGTGCGCGAAGAGGCGGACTTGTCTGCGTTCACACCGGATCAGGCTGACATTGCCATCCGCATGATCCACGCCTGCGGGCTGGTGGAATCGGCACAGCATTTTCGGTTCTCCCCCGATTTCGTCGATGCGGCACGCGGCGCGCTGATTGGTGGAAAGCCTGTTTTGTGTGACGCCGAAATGGTGGCGCATGGCGTGACCCGTGCGCGTTTGCCAGCCAGCAATGAGGTCATCTGCACCTTGCGCGATCCGCGCACGCCGGGATTGGCAAAGACCATCGGCAATACCCGGTCAGCGGCTGCCATCGACCTGTGGGGCGACAAGCTGGATGGCGCTGTCGTTGCCATTGGCAATGCGCCAACCGCTTTGTTTTATCTGCTGGAATTGCTGGAGCGAGGCGCGCCTCGCCCCGCTGCCATTATCGGCATGCCGGTTGGTTTCGTCGGTGCGATGGAATCCAAGGATGCGCTGGCGGAAAGCCCGCTTGGCATTCCCTATGCCATCGTCAAGGGACGGCTGGGCGGTTCTGCGATGACGGCGGCGGCGGTCAATGCCGTGGCGAGGCCTGGCCTATGAGTGCTGCGATGTTTGAGCCAGAGCCTGTCAAGACCTTGAAAGGCAAGCTGATTGGCGTCGGTACCGGCCCCGGAGATCCTGAGCTTTTGACCTTGAAGGCCGTTCGGGCCATCGAGACTGCCGATGTTCTGGCCTTTTTCTGCAAGAGGGGCAGCACGGGCAACGGGCGTGGAATCGTCGAGAACTTCATCCGCCCCGGCACGGTGGAAATGCCGCTGGTCTATCCCGTGACGGTGGAAAGCGACAAGAACGGCGATGATTATCGCGGTGCCATCGCGGGCTTTTTCGATCAATCGGCCAAGGATATCGCCGTTCATCTGGATGCCGGGCGCAGCGTTGCTGTGCTTTCGGAAGGCGATCCGCTGTTTTACGGCTCCTATATGCACCTGCATTTGCGGCTTGCACCGACCTATCCGGCGGAAGTGGTGGCCGGTATTACAGCCATGTCCGGCTGTTGGTCCATGGCTGGGCTGCCGCTGGTGCAGGGCGACGACATCTTGAGCGTTCTTCCCGGCACGCTGGGTGAGGAAACGCTGACGGAGCGGCTATCCGGCACGGATGGTGCTGTCATCATGAAGGTTGGTCGCAATCTGCCGAAAATTCGAAGGGCCTTGGAAAGAGCGGGCAAGCTGCAGGGCGCGCTTTATGTGGAGCGCGGCACGATGGCCAATGGTCACGCCATGCGGCTCGCCGAACATGATGGCTCCCCTGCTCCCTATTTCTCGCTGGTTCTGGTGCCGGGCTGGAAAGACCGGCCTGTGCATGGAGACACGCCGTGAGCGGGCAGCTGACCGTTGTTGGCCTTGGCCCCGGCAATCTGGGGCAGATCACGCCGGAAGCGCTGGATGCGGTGCGCGAGGCGGATGATTTTTTCGGCTATATTCCGTATCTCGACCGCCTGTCATTACAACCGCACCAGCGTCGCCATGCCTCTGACAATCGTGAGGAATTGAGCCGTGCGCAAGCGGCGCTGACGATGGCTGCTGCGGGCGGAAAGGTTTGTGTTGTCTCAGGCGGAGATCCCGGTGTCTTTGCCATGGCGGCTGCCGTCTGCGAGGCCATCGAAAACGGTCCTGCCGATTGGCGAAGCATAGATTTTCGCGTTGTGCCGGGTGTCACGGCTATGCTTGCGGTGGCAGCCAAGGCCGGGGCGCCGCTGGGGCATGATTTCTGCGCCATTTCGCTATCGGATAATCTGAAACCCTGGTCGCTGATTGAGAAGCGTCTGGTTCTGGCGGCTGAGGCCGGTTTCGTGATGGCCTTCTACAATCCGGTCAGCAAAGCGCGCCCGCACCAGCTGGCAACGGCGTTCGATGTTTTGCGGGCTCATTTGCCGGGAACCGTGCCGGTCATTTTCGGTCGTGCTGCCGGGCGGGCGGATGAGCGTATGCGGGTTGTGCCCTTGGCCGATGCGCGCAGCGACATGGCGGATATGGCAACCTGCATCATCGTCGGTTCGGTGGAAACGCGGCTGATCGACAGACCCGGCGCAGAGCCGCTGGTCTATTCGCCGCGCTCATCCATAAGGGAGAGCTGATGGCGGATTGCGGCCAGCGCAGCGTTGATCGTGGGAACCGTCATTCCAGCCGGGCGCGGCGGGCGCGCAATCATCAGCACGGAAATGCCGAGCTTTCGCGCCGCTTCGATCTTGGCATAGGCAGCCGTGCCGCCCGAGTTTTTGGACACGATGAAGCGGATGCGGTTTTCCCGCAGGAGCTCAATTTCGTCTTCCACCGCAAACGGCCCTCGCGCTGTGATGTAGCTGGCATGGGGCACGCGCAAAGGCGGCTCGACGGGATCGACACTGCGAATGAGGTAATGGTGTTGGGGCGAGGTTTCAAAAGGCAAAAGTTCCTGACGCCCAAGGGCCAGAAAAGCGTGTTCGCTGTGTGGTCCGAGAGCGTTCACCGCTGCCTCGACATTGGCGACATCTTGCCAGTCATCACCGTCGCGCTTTTCCCAGGCGGGTCTTTCCAGAGCAATCAGCGGCACGTTTGCGATTTCAGCGGCTTTCGCGGCGTTGGTGGATATGCGCGCCGCATAGGGGTGGGTGGCATCGACAAGAAGATCAAAGCCGTTCTCGGTGATGAATGCGGCAAGGCCATCCGCCCCGCCAAAGCCGCCGCTGCGCATCGGCACCGGTTGCGGCACGGGATCGCGGGTGCGGCCCGCCATGGACAGCAACAGCCGGTAGCCGGATTCTTCGGCCAACTTGCCAGCCATGATGCGGGCATCCGCTGTGCCACCGAGAATGAGTATGGAGCGTGTCATGGTCTCTGAATATGCCGGAATGGATGCCGCATCCACTGAAAAGAAGGCGGCGCGCTGGCTTTCCATCGTCGGGATTGGCGAAGATGGCCTTGCCGGGCTGGGAGCCAACGCGCGGCTTGCCATTGAGCAAGCCGGATTCGTCTTCGGTGGCGTCAGGCATCTGGCGCTTGCGGCAGACGCGATTAGAGGTGAGGCGCTGCCATGGCCCGTGCCGTTTGATGTGGAGATGGCGGATATTGTGGCGCTGCGCGGTCGAAAGGTCTGCGTTCTGGCATCCGGCGATCCGTTCCTCTATGGCGTCGGCGTGACACTGCTCAAGCACGTGCCTGTGGAAGAAACCATCGCCTACCCTGCCCCATCAGCCTTTTCGCTGGCGGCATCGCGGCTTGGCTGGGCGTTGCAGGCAACCGACTGCGTTTCGCTGCATGGCCGCCCGATTGATTTGATCCGTCCGCATCTGCATGCGGGCGCAAAGCTGCTCGTGCTGACTTCGGATGAAAAGACCCCTGCCCTTTTGGCCGCTCTTTTGATGCAAGCCGGTTTTGGGCGCTCAGAGTTCATTCTGCTGGAAGCCTTGGGTGGGCCGAGGGAGAGGAGCAGGCAGGCTACAGCGGCTGATTTTTCTTTTGTTGATATCGATCCGCTGAACCTCGTCGCCATCGAGGTGGTTGCCGATGAAAAGCCTCGCATTTTGCCGTTTGCGCAGGGGCTGGATGATGCGCTGTTTGAGCATGATGGGCAGATGACCAAGCGGGAGATCCGTGCGGTGACGCTATCATCGCTCGCTCCGCGTTTCGGGGAATTGTTGTGGGATATCGGCGCTGGTTCCGGCTCCATCGGGATCGAATGGATGCTGGCGCATCCGTCCCTGCGGGCCATTGGCATCGAGCAGCATGCGGAGCGGGCCGAGCGCGCCGAACGCAACGCGCGGGCCTTCGGAGTGCCGGGACTTCAGATTATCAGGGGTGCTGCGCCTGCTGCATTGGTGGGCCTGCCGATGCCGGATGCGATTTTCATTGGCGGTGGCGGCAGCGAAGATGGTGTGCTGGAGGCGGCTGTATCTGCGCTGAGGCCCGGCGGGCGGCTGGTTGCCAATGCCGTGACGCTGGAAATGGATGCGGTATTGCTCGCAGCGCAGGCGCGTCTCGGCGGTTCTTTGATACGGCTTGAGGTGACACGCGCCTCGCCTGTCGGATCCATGCAGGGCTGGCGGCCTTCGATGCCGGTCATGCAATGGGCGTGGGTGAAGCCGTGATTGTCGCGGGCATTGGGTGTCGTCAAGGCGTGACGGCGGAAGCGGTGATAGCTGCATTGGAAGAAGCGGCGCGGACGCACCACGTCAAAATCGATTTCATGGCGACAGCACCGATGAAATCGGACGAACCGGCTCTGCTGGAGGCCGCAACACGGCTCGGCATGGCCTTTGTCGTGGTGGCGCAGGCGGATTTTGAGCTGGCGGGTGCCAGAACGCTAACGCAATCGGCAACGAGCCTCAAACACTCTGGGTCCCCAAGTCTTAGCGAAGCAGCGGCGCTTGCGGCGCTGGGGCCCGGCTCACGGTTGATGGCACCGCGCATGGTGATTGGCGATATGACGGTGGCGCTTGCCATTTTAGGAGAGAAAGAATGACGGTTCATTTTATCGGTGCCGGTCCGGGTGCCGCTGATCTTATTACGGTGCGCGGGCGCGATTTGATCGCAAAATCTCCCGTTTGCCTCTATGCTGGATCGCTGGTTCCCAAGGCTTTGCTGGAACATTGCCCTGAGGGTGCGCGCATCGTGGATACGGCAGCACTTTCGCTTGAAGAGATCGAGGCGGAATTCGTGAGCGCCGCCCGTGACGGCAAGGATGTGGCGCGGCTGCATTCCGGGGATCTGTCCATCTGGAGCGCCATGGGCGAGCAGATCCGCCGTCTGGAGCGTCTGGGCCTCGACTATACCGTAACACCGGGCGTTCCCTCCTTCGCCGCCGCTGCCGCCACGTTGCGGCGCGAATTGACGGTGCCGGAAGTCGCGCAGAGCCTTGTGCTGACGCGGGTATCGGGCCGTGCGTCGAAGATGCCGGAGACTGAGACGTTGAAGGCCTTTGGCGCGACGGGGGCGACACTTGCCATTCATCTGGCCATTCACGCCATAGCAAAAGTCGTCGAGGATCTGACGCCACTTTATGGTGCTGATTGCCCTGTGGCCATCATTGTCAGGGCATCGTGGCCGGAAGAGCGGGTTATTGCCGGAACACTTGGCGATATCGAATCAAAGCTGGCGGAAGAGCCTGTGGAGCGCACGGCGCTGATCTTCGTCGGCAAGGGTCTGGTATCCGAGGATTTTCGTGAAAGCGCGCTTTACAGCACTGACTATGTGCGCCGGTTCCGCAACCCTCAAGGCAATGCGGAGGAGTGATCTGACGGCGTGAAGGGCGCGCGTCCCTTCAGCGCTCCAGCGCGGTCGAAGACGAGGATTTCAAGCTGCGTCTCCGGTCTTTTCAACGCCCCAGCCGCCGTTTTCCAGGCATTGCGCGCGACAGCCTGACCAAGGTCAATGCCGACAGCACCTGCCAGCGTGAAGGCGTGAGCCACCATATTGGCCTGCCGGATGGCTTCCGCCAATGCGTCGTCGCCACCCGCCTCGGTCGCAAGGTTGGCCAGTGCCTCAAGGTCGGCAAGGCCGCGCTTGGAGTGCACATCCAGCATGCCTTGCGCGAGTTTGGTCATCTTGGCGACGCCGCCCGCGATGGTGATTTTTTCCACCGGGTGGGTGCGCAGATATTTCAGCATGCCGCCGATGAAATCGCCCATGTCGATCAGGGCGGTGTCGGGCAACCCATGCAGCGCCTGCCCGGCTTTTTCCGATGTATCGCCTGTCGCGCCTAGAATATGCGGAAGTTTTTCTGCGCGGGCCACATCGATGCCGCGCCAGATGGAGTGAATCCATGCGGAGCAGGAAAAGGGAATGACGATGCCGGTGGTGCCGAGAATGGAGAGGCCGCCGACAATGCCCAGCCGTCCATTCAGCGTCTTTTCCGCCAATGCCTCGCCATTTTCCACGGCGATCTCGACCTCGAAATCCGCATCGTTGCCTGCCACTTCGCGGATGGCTGCGGCAATCATTGTGCGTGGGACGGGGTTGATGGCGGGTTCGCCGATGGCGAGTGGCAGACCGGGACGGGTGACTGTGCCCACACCCCTGCCCGCCTTGAAGGTGATGCCGGTGCCTGACTGCCCGCGTCGCAGGGTCGTTTCGATCAGTGCGCCATGGGTCACGTCAGGATCGTCGCCCGCATCCTTAATGACGCCAGCGCGGGCAAATCCCTCGCCAATTGTTGAACTTGCTATGGAAAAGCCGACAAGCTTGCCGCTTGGAAGTTCGATCTCGACAAGGTATGGAACATCACCGGTCAGCAACGCGGTGCAAGCGGCTTTTGCCGCCGCCGTGGCGCAGGCGCCGGTCGTCCAGCCGCGACGCAGGTTTTTTCCATCCGTTTCCATGCTGTTTCTATAGCGGTTACGGCTATGGCCGTCATCGGTAAACAACAGGCAGTGTGAATGTCGAGACCACTTATCGTGAAAAAGGGCAGGCCATGACGGCACGGGCGATCATTATCGGCGCGCCACGCTCCGGTTCGGGCAAGACCAGCGTCACCATCGGCCTTCTGCGCGCCTTTGCCAGACGCGGTGTGAATGTGCGGGGCATCAAGACCGGGCCTGACTATATCGATCCGGGTTTTCATGCCTTTGCCGCGGGCACGCCGGGTCTTAATCTCGACAGCTGGGCCATGCAGCCGGATTTGCTGCGGCATCTGTTCGCCCAGCAGGCTGAAGATGCGGAGCTGGTGCTGATTGAAAGCGCCATGGGCCTGTTCGATGGCATCGTGGTGCCGGAAAACCGGACGGGCTCTGCCGCCGATCTGGCGCGTCTGTTCGGCATACCCGTGCTGCTGGTTCTCGATATATCGGGTCAATCCCAGACGGCTGCGGCGGTTGCCCACGGATTTGCCCATTATGATCCTGATGTCAAAATGTCGGCTGTTGTGCTCAACCGTGCAGGCAGCGAAAGACACCGGACCTTGTGTTCGCAAGCCATTGAAAAAATCGGCCTGCCGGTGGCGGGCTGCGTGATGCGGGATCCATCGCTGGTGTTGCCGGAGCGTCATCTGGGGCTGGTGCAGGCCAGCGAACATCCTGAGATTGACGCGCATATCGAACGGCTTGCCGATGCGATGGAGCAGGCGATTGATCTTGATGCGCTTCTATCGCTGGCGCGTCCCGTAGAGTTGCCGCAGGGCTCTGTGGAAGCCGCAATCGCCCCACCCGGTCAGCGCATCGCGCTGGCGCAGGATGCCGCATTTACGTTTCTCTACCCCCATCTTCAGCGTCACTGGCGTGAGGCGGGCGCTGAGATCATCCCGTTTTCGCCCCTTGCCGATGAAGCGCCTGATGCTTCCTGCGATGTGTGCTGGCTGCCGGGTGGATATCCCGAGCTTCACGCGGGCACGCTTGCGGCGGCTATGAATTTCAAGGCGGGTCTATCGCGCTTTTCGCAAGAAAAGCCGGTCCATGGGGAATGCGGTGGCTATATGGTGCTGGGTGAAGGGCTGGAAGATGCAGATGGCGTGAGCCATGCCATGACCGGGCTTTTGTCCCATGCCACCAGCTTTGCCAAGCGCAAGATGAACCTTGGCTATCGGCAGGCGACCATTGCCGTCGATGGTCTGCTGGGGCGGGCAGGCGAGGTTCTGCGCGGCCATGAGTTTCATTATGCCCGTGTGACCGATGCCGGACGCGATGACGCCTTTGCGCAGATTGCCGACGGGCAGGGAAAGCCACTCGGACCTTCCGGCGGCAGGCGCGGGCGGGTCACGGGCACGTTTTTTCACGCCATTGCTAAAGGTTAAGTTTTTCTCATCGATCGTGTGGTGGAGGAATGTCGCCGCCTCCCTATATTGTGGTGATGCGCTGCGTGCTGGCGCTTGATCCATTCAACAAGGATAGATTTTCATGACCGAGAAATCCCCCGAACATAACTTTCCTGCCGGTTACGAACCCGCTGACGTGTGGGAATGGGAAAAGGGCAATGGTGGTCAGTTCGCCAATATCAACCGCCCCATCGCCGGTCCGACGCATGACAAGGAACTGCCTGTCGGCAAACATCCGTTGCAGCTCTATTCGCTTGCGACGCCCAATGGCCAGAAAGTCGGCATCATGCTGGAAGAGCTTCTGGCAGCGGGACATTCCGGCGCGGAATATGATGCGTGGCTGATCAAAATCGGTGAAGGCGATCAGTTCGGCTCGGATTTCGTCAAGGCCAACCCCAATTCGAAAATTCCGGCATTGGTGGATCATTCCACGCCAGAGCCGACGCGCGTTTTCGAAAGTGGCTCCATCCTGCTCTATCTGGCTGAAAAATTCGGCGCGTTTCTGCCTGAGGATCACAAGGGACGCACGGAAGCGATCAATTGGCTGTTCTGGCAGATGGCGTCCGGCCCCTATCTTGGCGGCGGTTTCGGCCATTTTTATGCCTATGCGCCTATCCACATCAAATATGCCATCGACCGTTTTGCCATGGAAGCGAAGCGACAGCTTGACGTGCTGGACCGCCATCTGGCAGAAAACCGCTATCTCGCGGGTTCACAGTATTCGATTGCTGATATTGCGGTTTGGCCGTGGTATGGAAATCTGGTGCGCGGGCAGTCCTATCCAAAGGCCGATGTGTTTCTGGATGTGAAAAGCTACAAGCACCTGACGCGCTGGGCAGACGAGATTGCGGACCGTCCGGCCGTCAAGCGGGGTCGTATGGTCAACAAGATGAACGGCGACCCTTCGGAACAATTGCACGAACGCCATGATGCGTCCGACTTCGATACGAAGACTCAGGACAAAATCGGCAAAGCATAAGGAAAAAACGATGGCAAAGCTGCCTGAAATGACGAAACACCGCGGCTTTCCATCCGGCATGCCGAGCACGGGCATTCAATTTACCATACGCCGCGCAAACCCGCGCGGCGTGACGCCCATCAAGCATATTCCGCGCCGCGCCCGTAATGATTCGCCCGAACATAAGGTCGATGCGGCGTTCCTGCATGCGCTTTGGCATCAGTTCGGCAACGAACCGTTTGAACGCGGCAATCTGGATGCGGCTCGCCTTAGCCTGTTGTTCGGGCGCGAAGTGCTGCCTGCGGACAAGAATTTCGATCCCTTGTCCTACGAAGCCATGCTCATCATCGACGAGCGGGTGGCACGGCAGAATTTCCCGGAATCCTTCGAGAATTATTTCCAGATCGACTGAAAAAATCTGCTGCGGCAAAGTGGTGCGGGCACGGAAAGTTTCTGTGCTTCGCTTTATTGAGGTGCTATAGAGCACCCAGTTCCACGACAACCGGCCTCAGCCATGATGAAGTATAAGAATTCCATTGTTGCTGTGTGCATTCTGGCCCTCGGTATGGGGACCATTGGGCACGCCTATGCCGAAGACACGGCAGCGCTGCAAAAGCTGGGCGCGGCGCTTTTCGTTGATCCCAACCTGTCCAAGAACCGCACCATGTCCTGCTCCACCTGTCACATGGAGGCGTTGGGCTTTACCGATGGGCGCGAGACCGACAAGGTCGGGCATGATGTTTCGCTGGGTGATGACGGGACGTCCTTGGGCGACCGCAACGTGCCAACGGCAGCCTACGCGAAATTCTCGCCACCCTTCGGCAAGAACGCCGCTGGTGACTATGTGGGCGGGCAGTTCTGGGATGGGCGTGCCTCCACGCTGGAAGACCAAGCCGGTGGCCCGCCATTGAACCCGGTTGAAATGGGCATGCCGGACAAGGGTACGCTCATAAAGCGGCTGAAGGAAAATTCCGATTACGTGACCGCCTTCGGCACCCAGTTCGGTGGCGAAGTGTTCCAGAGCGATGATGCTGCCTTTGCGGCCATGGCCAAGGCACTGGCCGCCTTTGAGCGTTCCGATACGTTCTCAACCTTCGATTCCAAATATGACCGCTTTCTGCGCGGTGAGGAAAAGCTGACCGATCAGGAAGAGCTTGGCCGGGTGCTGATGTCCTCCACGCAATTTACCAATTGCAACACCTGCCACGCAATCCGGGGCAGCAACGGGCTGTCCGACGGGGTCTTCACCAACCACAAATATTTCAACATCGGCGTTCCCGCCAACAAGGCTGTGCGGGCGGCCAATGGCTCAAAGCCTGATGCGGTGGATCTTGGTCTGGCGCAAAACCCTGCTGTTGCGGGTGATCCGGCACAGCGCGGCAAGTTCAAGGTGCCAACGCTGCGCAATGTTGCGGTGACGGGCCCATACATGCACAATGGCGTCTTCAAGGATTTGCGCACGGTCGTGCTGTTTTATGTGAAGTACAAGAGCAAGAAGCCCAGCCGTCAGATCAACCCGGAAACAGGGCAGACGTGGGACGCGCCCGAGGTGCCTGAGAATATTGCGATGACCGAGCTGACGCAGGCCCCGGCGCTTGATGACAAGCGGGTGGACGCGATTGTCGCGTTTCTGAAAACGCTGACGGACAAGAGATATGAGCCTCTCTTGTCTAAAGATAATGCCGGGCAGGGCGCGACGCCCCCTGCCCATGCAGCTTCATTTACGCCGACAGCGCCTTGAACTCTTCAAGAACGGCATCGCCCATTTCAGATGTCGAGACCTGACGGCTGCCGTCGGATACGATGTCTGCGGTGCGAATGCCCTTGTCGAGAACGTTGGCAATGGCCGTTTCAAGCTTCGTTGCCTCATCCACCATGTTGAATGAATAGCGCAGGCACATGGCGAAGGACGCGATCATGGCGATCGGGTTGGCGATGCCCTTGCCGGCGATGTCAGGAGCAGAGCCGTGGACGGGCTCATACATGGCCTTGCGCTTGCCGGTCTTGGCATCTGGCGCACCGAGCGACGCGGATGGCAGCATGCCGAGCGAGCCTGTGAGCATCGCCGCAACATCCGACAACATGTCGCCGAACAGGTTGTCGGTAACGATGACATCGAACTGCTTGGGCTTGCGCACCAGCTGCATGCCGCCAGCATCCGCCAGCATGTGTTCCAGTTCCACATCCTTGAACTTGGCCGCGTGGGTTTCCGTCACGACCTGGTTCCACAGCACGCCTGACTTCATGACATTGCGCTTTTCCATGGAGCAGACGCGGTTGCCACGGGTGCGGGCCAGCTCGAAAGCTACGCTGGCAATGCGCTCGATTTCGAATGTGTCGTAAATCTGGGTATCGATGCCGCGCTTCTGGCCGTTGCCCAGATCGATGATCTGCTTCGGCTCACCGAAATAGACGCCGCCCGTCAATTCGCGGACGATGAGGATATCGAGGCCTTCGACCAGTTCCTGCTTCAGCGATGATGCTGCGGCGAGGGCAGGGTAGCAGATTGCGGGACGCAGATTGGCGAACAGCTCCAGATCCTTGCGCAGGCGCAGCAGACCCGCCTCAGGGCGCATCTCATAGGGCACGCCGTCCCATTTCGGGCCGCCGACTGCGCCGAACAGAATGGCGTCTGCGGCCAGCGCCTTTTCCATGTCGGCATCGGAAATGGCGACGCCATGCGCATCATAAGCGCAACCGCCGACAAGGCCTTCCTGCGTCGTGAAGCCCGCTGCCTTCTCGGCATTCAGATAATCGATCAGCTTGCGGACTTCCGCCATGGCTTCGGGGCCGATGCCGTCGCCGGGCAGCAGGAAAAGCGTGCGCATAGTCATGAAAACCCTCCTTGGCCACGACGCAAAACCATGGGGCGGTTTCAAAACGGCGGGCGCATTCAAAAATCCTACGTCACACAAAAACGTTGCGTGACGAGGCTTCTTAGCCTTGCAGATGGCCTATTTCAAGGAAGGTCCAGGGTGATTTGGTACGGGTGCCAGATCAAAATGGGCGCGAAATTTCACGCCCAGGGGCGGGCAGTGGCGTTGGACTTTTCAAATCCTTCGATGGCACCGGCATGTTCCAGCGTCAGGCCGATGTCATCAAGACCATTCAGCATGCAGTGGCGCTTGAACTCATCGAGTTCGAAGGTGATCGTGCCGCCATCGGGACCGCTGATTTCCAGCTTCTCCAGATCGACAGTCACGACGGCGTTGGAGCCACGAGAGGCGTCGTCCATCAGCTTTTCCAGATTTTCAGGACTGACGACGATGGGCAGAATGCCATTCTTGAAACAGTTGCTGTAGAAAATATCCGCAAAGCTGGTGGAGATCACGCAGCGAATGCCAAAATCCAGCAGCGCCCAAGGCGCATGTTCACGCGACGAGCCGCAGCCGAAATTATCGCCAGCAACGAGGATTTGCGCATTCTCGTAGGCAGGCCTGTTCAGAACGAAATCGGGATTGGGCGAGCCGTCTTCCAGATAGCGGGATTCGGCAAACAGGCCGGTGCCGAGGCCCGTGCGCTTGATGGTCTTCAGATAATCCTTCGGAATGATCATGTCCGTATCGATGTTGACGACCGGCATGGGGGCGGCAACACCCGTCAGCTTGGTAAACTTTTCCATCTCTCACTCCGAAAATAGGACGAATGGCCGAGCCAATCGTTATCGCTTTTGCTGCAATAGCGCAAAAGTGGTTCTATTTGAAGGCCAAACCGTGCAAAGGCGGTACGCCGCTTGCGTTCATGATGGGCGCATTCAGCGCCACGCAAAGCCCAGCTTGCGCAACTGCGTGCCGGCGAAGTCTTCCATGCCCTCAGCCACGTCTCTGCCGCCATGGGAGCGGAAGAAGCGGTTGGCGACATCGCTGTCTTCCAAGCACCAGACCACAACGCCATTGCAGCCCAGCGACTTCAGGAGGCGACGGGCTTCGAGGAAGAGCGACGAGCCAAGCCCCATGCCCTGGTATTCCGGGCGCAGATAAAGCTCATAGACCTCGCCATCATAGGGCAGGCCCCGGGCGCGGCTGAGGCCGAGTGTGGTGTAGCCAGCGACGACGCCCGCGACTTCTATGACCAGCATTGTTGCGGAGCCGCGCGCGGCCTTGCGCCACCACGTCTCGTTGCGCCGATCCACCATCTGCCGGAGCTGCTTATGGGGAATCAGTCCCTCATAGGCTTGGCACCAAGCCGATCGGTGCGCATCGGAAATGGCACGCGCATCGTCCGGCTCTGCTCGGCGAATCTCTATGGATAACGTTTTCATAACGCGATTCTGACCCCGCCACAGGAAACTTTCCAGCCATAAAGGTTAACGGCTTCAAGCTTACCCACAGCCTATTCATGTGGATGAGGCTTAAAAATTAACGCTATATTTACCATTGGCGCAAGTGTCGTGCGACTCAATCCCGCAAATTAAGTGCAACCGGCTGGGGGGGCAAATTCCAGACAATAAAAAACCCGGCGCAGTGGCCGGGTTCTTCGATAGTTATTGTAATGTTGGCAATCAGACAGCCAGCTTTGCCTTGTCGAAACGCTTGCGATCGTTGGCGTCCAGGAACATCTTGCGCAGACGGATGGACTTTGGAGTCACTTCCATCAGCTCATCGTCCTGAATCCAGGAGAGCGCACGGTCGAGTGTCATGCGGATCGGCGGTGTCAGCTTCACGGCTTCATCCTTGCCGGCGGCGCGGATGTTGGTGAGCTGCTTGCCCTTGAGAACGTTGACTTCAAGGTCGTTGTCACGGGTGTGAATGCCGATGATCATGCCAGCGTAAACCTTTTCGCCGGGCTCGATCATCATCGGGCCGCGATCTTCCAGGTTGAACATGGCGTAAGCAACAGCTTCACCGGAACCGTTCGACAGCAGAACGCCCTGAACGCGACCAGCGATGGCGCCCTTGAACGGCTGATAGGAGTGGAACAGGCGGTTCATGATGGCCGTGCCGCGTGTGTCCGTCAGCAGTTCAGACTGGTAGCCGATGAGGCCACGGGTCGGTGCCAGGAACTTCAGGCGAACGCGGTTGCCGCCGGATGGGCGAAGCTCGGTCATCTCTGCCTTGCGCTCGGACATCTTCTGAACAACGATACCGGAATGTTCTTCATCAACGTCGACGACGACTTCTTCGATTGGCTCGATGGTCTGGCCGTTTTCGTCCTTCTGCATCACAACGCGGGGACGCGAAACAGCAAGTTCGAAGCCTTCGCGACGCATGGTTTCGATCAGAACGGCAAGCTGCAATTCGCCACGGCCGGATACGAAGAACGAATCCTTGCCTTCGGCTTCTTCGATCTTCAGCGCAACGTTGCCTTCGGCTTCCTTGTACAGACGATCACGGATAACGCGCGATGTGACCTTGTCGCCTTCGGTGCCAGCCAGTGGGCTGTCGTTAACGATGAAGGACATGGTAACCGTTGGCGGATCGATTGGCTGCGCTGTCATCGCTTCGGTAACCGAAGGATCGCAGAACGTGTCGGCAACAGTGCCCTTGGAAAGACCAGCGATAGCGACGATGTCGCCTGCATGGGCTTCTTCAATGGCTGTGCGCTCGATGCCGCGGAATGCGAGGATCTTGGAAATACGACCGGTTTCGATGGTCTTGCCATCCTGGCCCAGAACCTTGACGGCCTGGTTCGGCTTGATCGAGCCGGAAGCAATACGTCCGGTGATGATGCGGCCGAGGAACGGGTTGGCTTCAAGGATCGTACCGATCAGGCGGAACGGACCTTCTTCAACCGTTGGCTCAGGAACGTGCTTGAGAACGAGATCGAGCAGCGGTGCAAGACCTTCATCCTTCGGACCTTCAGGGTTGACGTTCATCCAGCCATCGCGACCGGAACCGTACAGGATCGGGAAGTCGAGCTGCTCGTCTGTGGCATCAAGGTTCGCGAAAAGGTCGAACACTTCGTTGATGACTTCTTCATGACGGCCATCGGGACGGTCGATCTTGTTGATGGCGACGATTGGGCGAAGACCAACCTTGAGCGCCTTGGACACGACGAACTTGGTCTGTGGCATTGGGCCTTCAGACGAGTCGACGAGAACGATAGCGCCGTCCACCATCGACAGAATACGTTCGACTTCACCACCGAAGTCGGCGTGGCCGGGGGTGTCGACGATGTTGATGCGAACGCCCTTCCACTCCACAGACGTCGCCTTGGCGAGAATGGTAATGCCGCGTTCTTTTTCGAGGTCATTGCTGTCCATGACGCGCTCTGCAACGCGCTGGTTTTCGCGGAACGAACCGGACTGCTTCAGAAGCTCGTCAACGAGCGTCGTTTTGCCATGGTCAACGTGCGCGATAATCGCGATGTTGCGAATTGCCATTGTTCAATATCTCTGAGGTTGGGGCGTCAAATCTTGAAATGCGCCAATTTAGTCTGGCGGGCCTATAACCTTTTTTTTGCAAAAATGAAAGGGGGGCTGCCACATAAGCCCCTTGCAGAAACGCCATAGCAGAGAAATATGACAGTTTTCATGTGTCAGGCCCCGACTCTCAAGGAGACTCAGGCCGAAACCAGCCCCCGCTTTTTCAGCATGGCATCGGGGCTTGGCATCTTGCCGCGAAATAGCTTGTAGGTTTCTTCTGCGTCCACAGAGCCGCCGACGGAATAAATATTGTCCTTCAGCTTGCGCGCCATGTCCGCGTCGAAAGGATTGCCGGTTTCCTCAAAGGCTTCGAAGGCGTCCGCATCCAGAACTTCCGACCACATGTAGGAATAGTAGCCAGCCGAATAGCCATCGCCTGAGAAGACGTGCTGGAAATGCGGGGTCGCGTGGCGCATGACGATGGATTTCGGCATGTTGAGCGTGGCCAGAACCTCTGCCTGCACGGCCATCGGGTCTGTCACCGTCCCAAGGGTGTGGAAAGCCATATCGACCAGCGCCGATGAGGTGAACTCGATGGTGTTGAAACCGGCATTGAAGGTTTGGGCTGAAAGCACCTTGTCCAGCAGCGCCTTCGGCATCGCTTCGCCGGTCTCGTAATGCAGCGCATAGGTTTCAAGGATCTCAGGCACGGTCAGCCAGTGTTCATAGAGCTGCGAAGGAAGTTCAACGAAATCACGCGAGACACCCGTTCCAGACACGGAAGGGTAGGTGACGTTGGACAGCATGCCGTGCAGCCCATGGCCAAATTCATGGAACAGGGTGCGGGCATCATCCAGAGACAGCAGCGCGGGCTTGCCCTGCGAAGGTTTTGCGAAATTGCAGACATTGTAGATGATCGGCAATTCGCCGGTCGCGCCATTCTTCAGCGGCAGTTTGTGCTGCGACTGGAAAGAACTCATCCAGGCACCGGAGCGCTTCGATGACCGGGCGAAGAAATCGCCTAGGAACATGGCGACGAGATCGCCTTTGTCGTTGCGAATTTCGAAGGTGCGGACATCTGGATGATAGGCGGTAACGTCCTTCAACTCGACAGCGCGAATGCCGAAGAGGCGGTGCGCCACATCGAAACAGGCTTCAAGAATTTTTTCCAGTTGCAGGTAGGGCTTCAGTTCCGCTTCCGAAAAGCTGAATTTTTGAGCGCGCAGTTTTTCAGCGTAATGGCGCCAGTCCCACGGCATCACGTCATGGTTCTTGCCTTCCTCACGGATGACGGCTGCCAGTTCGGCTTCTTCCTTTCCGGCGCGGGCCACGGCCTTTTCCCAGACCTGCATCAACAGGCTGTTCACCGCATCGGGTGTTTTCGCCATGGTGTTATCCAGCTTGTAGGCTGCGAAATTGGCGTAGCCCAGAAGCGTCGCCTTTTCGTGGCGCAGGGCCAGCGTCCGTTTCACCGTTTCGCGGTTGTCTGTTTCACCGTCATTTTCGCCGCGTGCGACCCAGGCCTTGAAGGCCTGTTCGCGCAGGTCGCGGCGCTCGGAAAAGGTGAGGAAGGGTTCGATGATCGAGCGCGACAGGGTCACGGCGAACTTGCCGTCTTCGCCATGTTCGCGGGCCGCACTTTCCATGGAATCACGCAGGAAGCCGGGCAGGCCCGCAAGCTCCTCCTCAGACGATAGAATCAGCTTCCAGCCTTTCTCATCGGCCAGAACGTTCTGACCAAATTTAGCACCGAGGCCAGCCAGTTCCTCATTGATGGCCGCAAGCCGTTCCTGCTCGGGCCGTTCCAGCTTGGCACCGGAGCGGACGAAACCCTTCCAGTGACGTTCCAGCACGCGCAGTTCCTCGCCGTTAAGCCCCAGCGTATCGCGTTTTTCCCAGAGCGCATCGACACGGGCAAACAGCGCCGCATTCATGCTGATCCGGGAATAGTGGCGCGACATTTTGGGCGCGATATCGCGCTCCAGCGCCTGAATGTCAGCGTTCGTATGAGCGCCCGCCTTGTTCCAGAACAAGGCCGAGACGCGCGATAAGGCGTCGCCCGCTATTTCCAGTGCAATGATGGTATTGGCAAAGCTTGCCTCCTGCGGATTGCTGGCAATTTCATCGACCTCAGCCTCGTGGGCGGCCAGTGTTGCAGCAAAGGCACCGGCAAAATCGTCGTCTCGCACGTCTTCGAACCGAGGCAGTCCGTTTGTTCCGTTCCATTCGGTCAGGGCGGGATAATGCGGGGCTGTCGAAGTCATTGATTCGTCCTCATGCGGATGCTGTTTGCGTGCATATGGGCATGGCTGAGGTGGTGTTTCAATATGCCTGATGCGGTTCTTTCGACTTGCGCGTGAAACTCTTGTCATGCCGCCTTGCCACAAGGTGGCGAAGCTTTTTATAAGGGAGGCTTATGAAACGGGCGCGCCATGAACACCTCTCTCGAAAAAGAAACGCTGGCATTTCTGCTCAATAGCAGTGCGCGTTTTCTCAACACCGCTTTTGAGAAATTGATCAGCAATGCTGGCCTTGGCCTGACGCCGGGAGAAGCGCGTGCGCTTTTGACGGTTTCGGCCATTGAAGGCAGCAAGCAGGCCGATATTGCCAGCCGCATCGGTCTCGAACCCATGACGGTCTGCACCTATCTTGACAGGCTGGAGTCGCTCGGGCTGGTGGAGCGTCGCCCCAACCCTGAGGATCGGCGGTCCAAGTGCATCTATCTGACTGAGAGTTCGGCGGACATGCTGGTTGCGGTTCGCCATGAGGTCGATAGCCTCATCGGCCAGGCGACGGAAGGGTTCAGTGAGAGCGACCTTTCCCGGTTTCATGCGTTGCTGGCGCTGGTGCAGGAGAACCTCCACGCTGCGGTGAGCGACAAGATCAATCGGGCATCGGAATGAGCGCATCCACAACGGCCATGACGGTGCGACGCACTGCGGTGCTGGGTGCCATGCTGACCTCGATCGGGCCGGTGTCCATGGCGATCTACACGCCTGCCATGCCGGAACTCGTCAGAGCCTTTGCCACGACGGAATCCGCCATCAAGATGAGCCTGACGCTCTATTTCGGCGGCTTTGCCATTGCTCAGCTCATTGCCGGTGCCGTGTCGGATGCGTATGGGCGGCGCAAGGCGACGATCCTGTTTTTGCTGATCTATCTTGCCGGCGGAGCCCTTGCTGCCTTTGCACCCAATGTCGAGGTGCTGTTGGCCGCTCGTCTTATTCAGGGCATAGGCGCGTCTGTCGGTGTCACCGTTGCCCGCGCCGTGGTGCGAGACCAGTTCAGCGGACATCAGGCCACCGGCATTCTCAACCTCATCGGCATCATGCTGGCCGTGGGGCCTGCGGCGGGGCCAACCATTGGCGGCCTGTCTCTGCTGGCATTCGGCTGGCAATCGGTATTTGCTCTAATGCTCGCCTTCGGCGTCATCTCACTGACGGCGGTCATCTGGTTGCTGCGCGAAACGACGGTGCCGGATCGGAGCCGACTGCGCCCGTCCCGCTTGCTGAGTGCCTATGGCGAGCTTCTGGCTTCGCCCAGCTTTCTGCTATCGGCCCTGGTGCTGGGCGGCACTGTCGGGGCGCTCTATGCCCAGGCAACCATGCTGCCCTTCGTGCTGATCAACGATGTCGGCTTGTCGCCGACGGCCTTTGGTGTGGGAATGCTGATGCAGTCCGGCGCGTATTTTCTGGGTTCGATTGCCCTGCGGTTCATGTCACGCAGAATGGGCGACCAGCGCTGTGCGGTGGCAGGTCTTTGCCTGTCGGCAACGGGCGGGGTATTGATCTTTCTGTCGGTGCACGCCGTTGAACCATCGTTCATATCCATCATGGGGCCGGTTGCTGTGGCGACATTCGGGCTTGCGCTGCTCACGCCTTACGTCATCACCATGGGCATGGCGCCTTTTCCGCATATTGCCGGGTCGGCCTCGGCCATGATGGGGTTCATTCAGATGAGTGCCGGTTTTGCAGCGGGTGTCGCCGCAGCTCTGCTTGGCTCGCCGCTGACGAGTTTCGGCATCATCATTCCGTTGATGGAATTGAGCGCAGTTGCCAGCTATGTGGGTTTTGCCTTGCTGTCGTGCAGGCAGGCATGAAAAAGCCCCGGCGGTGACCGGGGCTTTCAAAATCATTCGCTTAAATCTTAACGGCCGAGATTGCGCTTGGCGAGCGTGCGCAGGCGAAGGGCGTTGAGCTTGATGAAGCCTGCTGCATCCTTCTGGTCGTAAGCGCCCTGGTCGTCTTCGAATGTGACGAGCGTGTCGGAGTAGAGCGACTTGTCGCTTTCGCGACCCGTGACCATCACGTTGCCCTTGTAGAGTTTCAGCGTCACTTCACCGTCCACATGTTCCTGGCTCTTGTCGATCAGGGCCTGCAACATTTCGCGCTCTGGTGAGAACCAGAAGCCGTAATAGATCAGCTCCGCATAGCGCGGCATGATCTCATCCTTGAGGTGGGCGGCGCCGCGATCGAGCGTGATGGATTCGATGGCGCGGTGGGCCGTCAGCAGGATGGTGCCGCCGGGTGTTTCGTAAACGCCGCGGGACTTCATGCCGACATAGCGGTTTTCGACCAGATCGAGACGACCGATGCCGTTATCGCGACCGTAATCATTGAGGGCTGCCAGAAGCGTTGCTGGCGACATTTCAACGCCGTTGATGGAAACGGCATCACCCTTGCGGAAGCCGACCTTGATGATGGTGGCCTTGTCAGGTGCAGCTTCCGGCGAAATGGTGCGCATATGCACGTATTCAGGAGCCTCTACTGCCGGATCTTCCAGAACCTTGCCCTCGGAAGAGGAGTGCAGAAGGTTGGCATCGACGGAGAACGGAGCCTCGCCCTTCTTGTCCTTGGCAACCGGGATCTGGTGCTGTTCGGCAAAGTTCAAGAGGTCGGTACGGCTCTTGAACGTCCAGTCGCGCCATGGGGCGATGATCTTGATGTCGGGGTTCAGCGCATAGGCGGACAGTTCGAAACGAACCTGATCGTTGCCCTTGCCGGTCGCGCCGTGGGCGATGGCGTCAGCGCCGGTCTTCTTGGCGATATCGATCAGGTGCTTGGAAATCAGCGGGCGCGCAATCGAGGTGCCGAGCAGGTAGACGCCTTCATAAACGGCATTGGCGCGGAACATCGGGAACACGAAATCGCGCACGAATTCTTCGCGCACGTCTTCCACGAAGATTTCCTTGATGCCCATCATCTCGGCTTTTTTGCGTGCCGGTGCCAGCTCTTCGCCCTGGCCGAGGTCAGCGGTGAAAGTGACCACCTCTGCGCCAAGTTCGGTCTGGAGCCATTTGAGAATGATTGAGGTGTCAAGTCCGCCGGAATAGGCGAGAACGACTTTCTTTACGTCTTTTGGAAGGGCCATCAATGAAATCCATTTGCGTACCGGCGACACAGGATATCGCCATTTTCCTTGGGATTTCGGCACTTTTAGCGAGTTTATCGGCGCGTGCAACAAAAATGCAAAAGGCGGCGCGGATGGAACAGTTTCATCTTCATGTGACTTACAGGCCCGGCACGTCTAGACTGCACATCGCGTCAGTAGAACGCATGGTTCCATGGGACGTCGCTGCCGAATATTTGAAACGGCAGCGAAAAGGAGAAACCAATGACGATCCTTCATAACGCATTTCACAAAAACAATGTTGCCGTCGTGACCGGGGCTGCCTCCGGCATCGGCCTTGCTGCCGCCCGGAAATTTGCCAGTTTTGGCATGAGCGTGGTGCTTGTCGATCTCGACGGGGAAAAGCTGGCCGCTGCACAAAGCCAAACCGCGCTCCTTGCAGAACATGGCAATGAGCAGGTTGTCTCCATTCCAACCGATGTGTCGAAGCTCGATGAGCTGGAAGCATTGGAGCGTGCTGTCATCCAGCGTTTCGGGCGCGTGCACGTGCTAATGAACAATGCGGGCATTCAGCCGGGCAGCGCCATCTTTGGGCCGCAGGCAAGCTGGGAGACTGTGCTGGGCGTCAATCTGATGGGCGTCGTCAATGGCAGCCGGGTGTTTGGCCCTGCCATGCTGGCCCATGGCGAGGCGGGCCTCATCATCAATACGGGCTCGAAGCAGGGCATCACCACACCGCCGGGCGATCCCGCCTATAATGTCTCAAAGGCAGGCGTGAAGGCCTTTACCGAGGCTTTGCAGCACGAATTGCGAAACTCACCGGATGGAAATCTATCGGCGCATCTTCTGATACCGGGTTTTGTGTTTACCGGCCTGACCGCCAATGGGCGCACCGAAAAGCCATCGGGTGCATGGACGCCGGAACAGACGGTCGATTTCATGATCGATGCCATCGGCAACGGCGATTTCTACATTCTGTGCCCCGATGGTGAGGTGAACCGCAAGACCGATGAGAAACGCATTCTCTGGGCAGCGGGTGACATTGTGGAAAACCGGCCGCCCTTGTCGCGCTGGCATGAGGCTCATGGCGACGCCTTCAAGTCGTTTCTGAACAGCTGATCCGCATGCCGCGCTCTAGGGCGCGGCATTCTTGTTCGTGGCTGTTGGCAGGCTGGGGAAACGGCGATATGCATTTGCATCAGACCCTTCAAGAGCATGGTGACGCCCGTGGAATTCCTACCCAGCCTGCCAACCCTCATTGCCTTTACCCTCGCCATTCTGTTGCTCGCCGTGACGCCCGGGCCGGATATGACGCTGTGGATCAGCCGCTCTTTGCGTGAGGGACGCGCCGCCGGTTTCATGACGCTGGTGGGAACCAATCTCGGCATTACAGTGCATACGATGCTGGTTGCCTTCGGCGTCGCCGCACTCATCGTTGCTTCGCCAACGGCTTTCCTTGCTCTAAAAACCGGTGGCGCGGCCTATCTCGTATGGCTTGCCATTCAGGCCATCCGCAAAGGCTCCAATTTTGTGATGGAGCGCCCGAAAGAGCAGGTTGCGAAGGCGTCTAAGAGCGCTGCTCTTTTCAATGGTTTGTGGGTCAATCTGCTAAACCCGAAGATCATCATTTTCTTCATGACCTTCCTGCCGCAATTTGTCAGCGCATCCGACCCGCATGTTACGGGCAAGCTGATCTTCCTCGGCCTTTGGTCGATTATCGTGGCCCTGCCGATTGGTATCGGCATTGTCGTGGCGGCAGACCGCCTGTCTGGCTGGCTGCAAAGCAATCGCAAGGTGCTTCGAGGTCTCGACTATACGATCGCCGGTGTTTTCTCGGCCTTTGCCGTCAAGATTTTCTTCGCCCAGGCTAAATAGGGCGGGGGCGCTGCAACGGCCACGATGCCGGTCTTCACGTATCTGCACACAGCAAAAAGGCCGCATCGTTTCCAATGCGGCCTTTTTCAATCTGTAACCTAATCCTAAGGGATAGGCTTATTCAGCTGCGCCTTCAGCGGCCTTAGCTGCTGCGGCTTCTTCTGCTGCCTTGGCTTCAGCAGCTTCTGCTGCGGCCTTTTCAGCGGCCAGAGCCTGTGCAGCTGCAACCTTTTCAGCTTCGATGCGTGCCTTTTCTTCAGCAGCAGCCTGACGCTCAGCGTCGTTGAGCTTGCGAGCGCGAACGCCCGTGTCTTCAACGATACGAGCAGACTTGCCGCGACGGTCGCGCAGGTAGTAGAGCTTGGCGCGACGGACCTTACCGCGGCGAACGATTTCTACGCCTTCAACCAGTGGAGAGTAGACTGGGAATACGCGCTCGACGCCTTCGCCGTAGGAGATCTTGCGAACGGTGAAGCTCTCGTTGATGCCGCCGCCGGAACGGGCGATAACGACGCCTTCGTAAGCCTGTACACGTGTACGTGTACCTTCCGTAACGCGCACGTTGACGCGAACGGTGTCACCTGGAGAAAATTCTGGAAGCGTACGCTTCGCTTCAATCTTGGCAGCCTGTTCGGCTTCCAACTGTTCGATAATGTTGACCATATTAACCTCTGAGTTCTTCTGAAACAGCCAGAGCGCTCGACGATCATCCCTTGAAACCAAGTCTCGGGACCATGCCTTGCGGCAGGAGCGAATTCACCATTCTTTGCTTGCGGTTAAAGGAGTAAACCCCAGTACCACGCGGGCCATTACAGCAAGACGGCGCATTTGTCATCCCTTTTACACAATTATTTTCTCAGCGACGGCGAGATTGCGACGAATCTTTTCAGCGGATATGGGTGAAAAGCTTCGGGAGGGCACCATGTCGATTTTCATCATCACGCTGCTATTTGCCAGTGGTTTTTTGTCTGGTGCGGTCAACGCCATCGCGGGCGGCGGTACGTTCCTCACCTTCGGGGCCATGACGATTGCCGGCATTGCGCCGATCTCCGCGAATGCGACCTCCTCCATCGTTCAGTTTCCCGGCTATGTGACATCGGTGATTGCCTATTGGCCGGAAATTCGCTCCCATTGGAAAAGCGCCGTCTTTCTGGCGCTGCTATCGATTGCTGGGTCGATTGCTGGTGCGCTTATGCTTCTATCCCTGGATAATCCGGAATTTCGCCAGCTCGTGCCCTGGCTCCTTCTGGCTGCGACGCTTTTGTTTGCGGCGGGGCCCTGGCTGCGGCCACGCACGGAGCGTGAACGCTCTGCAGGCAACCCGCTAAGTCTTGCGGGACAGTTCTTCACCTCGATCTATGGCGGATTTTTCGGCGCTGGCATGGGCATCATGATGCTGGCGGTGCTGGGGCTGACCGTGGGCGGGGCCTACCATCATCTGAACGCGCTCAAAAATCTGCTGGCTGTCGTCATTGCCGCCGTTGCCATCGTTGTTTTCGTCAGTGGTGGCGTGGTGACATGGCCTGCGGCGCTGATCATGATCCCGGCGTCAGCGCTCGGCGGCTATAGCGGTGTCTATATTGCGCGCCGGGTGCCGCAATGGATCATCCGCATGCTGGTCATCGCGGTTGGGCTGGTCTTGTCGATCTATTATTTTGTTCAGACCTGAGGTGGCTTTGCCAGAAGATCGGGGCGACGCTGTTTCGTCAGCGCAAGCGCCTGCTCATGGCGCCATTTTTCGATGGCCTTGTGGTTGCCGGAGGTGAGAACGGCAGGAATATCACGCTCTTCCCACACTTGCGGGCGCGTATAATGCGGATGCTCCAGCAAACCGCCCTCGAAGCTCTCGTGCACGCCGGAGAGGTCGTTGCCCATCACGCCGGGCAGAATGCGCACCACGGCATCCAGCAGTGTCAGTGCGGCCGGTTCACCGCCTGAGAGAATATAGTCGCCTATGCAGACTTCTTCGAGTTCACGTGCATCGATCACGCGCTGGTCGACACCTTCGAAACGGCCGCAGATGATAATGACGCCATCACCGGCGGCGATTTCGCGCACCCGCTCTTGCGTCAACGGTTTGCCGCGTGGGCTCATCAACAGGCGAGGGCGGTTGTCGTCGGTCGAAACTGCATCGATTGCGGCTGCGAGCACATCCGGTTTCAGCACCATGCCAGCGCCACCGCCCGCCGGGGTGTCATCGACGCTGCGGTGCTTATCGGTGGCGAAGTCGCGAATCTGCACCGGCTCCATCTGCCATTGGCCGCGTTCCAGCGCCTTGCCCGCCAGCGAATGGCCCAGATGTCCCGGAAACATGTCCGGGTAGAGCGTCAGCACAGTTGCCTTGAAGGTCATGGATTTATTTCTTGCCGAAAATTGGATGGTCAGGATCGTCCTTGCCATCTTCGGGATTGTCGATCAGGCCTGCAGCGAGCGGATCGATCAGTATCTTTCCGCCTTCAAGGTCAATCTCCAGAACGGCGGCCTCTGTAAAGGGGATGAGTGTGGGACGGCGGCCAGCGCCTTTGAGCTCCAGCAGATCGCCCGCACCGAAATCATGGACAGCGGCGATGGAGCCGTAGCTCTTGCCTTCAGCGTCGACGGCTTCGAGCCCTTCCAAATCGGTATAATAGAATTCGTCTTCATCCAGATCGTCGTCTGGAAGGTTGTCACGCTCGATAAACAGCTCCAGCCCATTCAGGCTTTCCGCCGCGTTGCGATCATTGATGCCGCGAAAGCGCACGATGACAACCGTCTTGGCTTGGCGAATCTCGAGGATTTCGAACACACGTCCATCGTTAGCGATCAAATTGCCGTAGTCACCGAGTGCGGTGGGGTCATCGGTAAACGAATTGACGCGCACTTCGCCGCGCAGCCCCTGCGCCGCGCCGATCTTGGCCATGAGAATAGGATGTTCCAGCTTTGCCATCGGTGGTCCGTTTCGGTGTTCGTCTTTAGAAGTTTATCTACGGCATGTCGCCGCCAAAATAAACAGCAACGGGTGGCGCGGAAAACCACACCACCCGTTGCTGTCTTAAAAACCGGACTTATTCAGCAGCAGAAGCTTCTGCGGCTGCAGCAGCGGCATCATCGGCCTTCTGCTTCTTCTCAGCCATGCGCTCAACAGCCTTCTTGCCTGGCTTTGCCTTTTCAGGGTTGCTGCGTGTGTCGCGTGTTGCGATGCCAGCTTCTGCGAGGAAGCGCAGAACGCGGTCTGTTGGCTGCGCGCCCTTGGCAATCCATTCCTTGACGAGGTCAGCATCGATCTGGATGCGATCAGCGTTGTCCTTGGCAAGCATTGGGTTCCAGGAACCTACCTTTTCCAGAAAGCGGCCGTCGCGTGGCGAACGGGCGTCAGCAACAACGATCTGGTAGTACGGGCGCTTCTTGGAACCACCGCGTGCGAGACGAATTTTAAGTGCCATGTTATTTCTCCTTAAGAATGGCTAGTCCGCCGATCAGGCGGTCTTTTCGATGCCGTTATGTTCAGCGGCAATGGCTTCATGGTGCCGGATGACTTCCTTGATGATGAAGTTCAGGAACTTCTCGGCGAAATCCGGGTCCAGATCTGCATCCTTTGCCAGGCGGCGCAGGCGTTCGATCTGGTATTCTTCGCGCGCCGGGTCTGCCGGCGGCAATTCGTAGGTTGCTTTCAAAACGCCAACCGCCTTGGTGCGTTGGAACCGTTCTGCCAGCATATGCACCAGCGCTGCATCGATGTTATCGATGGACTGGCGGTATTGCGAAAGTTGAGCTTTTACGTCTGTGTCGATCATCGCTGCTCTCACTTCTTCTTGCCGAAACCGGGAAGACCCGGAAGACCGCCGAGGCCCGGCAGCTTCGGTCCACCGAGACCGGGAAGACCAGGCATTCCGCCCAGACCCGGTGGCATGCCACCCGGCTTGCCGAGACCTGCGGCCTCGGCCTGTTTTTGAAGCGCTTCGAGCTGCTTGGGGTCCATATTGGCCAGATCAGGCATGCCGCCCATTCCGCCGCCCAGACCCATCTTGCCCGCAAGGCCGCCCATCATCTGCTTCATGATGCCGCCCTTGCCCTTGCCGCCCATGGCTTTCATCATGTCGGCCATGCCGCGATGCATCTTGAGCAGCTTGTTGATTTCAGCAGCGTCGGTGCCGGAACCGGCAGCAATGCGCTTCTTGCGGCTGTGCTTGAGCAAATCAGGGTTGGCACGCTCGGCCTTGGTCATGGACGAGATGATGGCGATCTGGCGATCGAACATTTTGTCGTTGAGGCCCGACGCCGCCATCTTGTCCTTCATGCCGGCCATGCCGGGCATCAGACCCATGATGCCGCCCATGCCGCCCATTTTCTTCATCTGGCCAAGCTGGTCAGCCAGATCGTTCAGATCGAACTTGCCCGACTGCATCTTCTTGGCCATCGCTGCGGCTTTTTCCGCATCGATGTTTTCAGCAGCCTTTTCAACCAGCGAAACGATGTCGCCCATGCCGAGAATACGGTCGGCGATACGGCGGGGATGAAACTCTTCCAGCTCGCCCATGCGCTCGCCGGTACCGATTAGCTTGATCGGCTTGCCGGTGACGGCACGCATCGAGAGGGCCGCGCCACCGCGACCATCGCCATCCATACGGGTCAGAACGAGGCCGGTAATACCAACGCGCTCATCGAAGTTACGCGCCAGATTGACGGCGTCCTGACCGGTCAGGCTATCGGCCACCAGCAGGATTTCGTGCGGCTTGGCCTTCTTCTTGATGTCGGCCATTTCCATCATCAACGGCTCGTCGATGTGGGTACGACCGGCAGTATCGAGGATCACGACATCATGGCCGCCGAGCTTGGCAGCCTGTACGGCGCGCGAAGCAATATCGGTTGGCGATTGTCCAGCAATGATCGGCAGCGTATCGACGCCGGTCTGAACGCCGAGCTGGCGCAACTGTTCCTGAGCTGCCGGACGACGCGTGTCGAGAGATGCCATCAGCACCTTCTTCTTGTCACGGTCCGTCAGGCGCTTTGCAATCTTGCCTGTTGTGGTCGTCTTACCAGAGCCCTGCAGACCCACCATCATGATAACGACGGGGGCGGCTGCATGGAGATCGATCGCCACGCCTTCGGAACCCAGCATTTCGACAAGCTCGTCATGGACGATCTTGACGACCATCTGGCCGGGCTTGATGGCTTTGAGGACTGACGCGCCGACGGCTTTTTCACGCACCTTGTCGGTGAACGAGCGCACGACTTCGAGCGCGACGTCCGCTTCCAGAAGCGCACGGCGAACCTCGCGCAGGGCAGCCGTTACATCGGCTTCCGAAAGCGCGCCACGGCCGGTCAGTCCATTCAGAATGGAGCCAAGGCGGTCCTGGAGGTTTTCAAACATTGCGTCATCCTTCTTCGTTCCGGGGTAACCGAAACGTCGGTGCTTTTGCTGTCAAAAACAAGATGCATAGCCAAAAAGCACCCGAGGGCGCATCGCGCTGTCGGATGTTTGCCTCCGGGATCGTCTATACCTTGCGGGTCCCGGTCGGCGGCTGCGGTCATGAAACTGCCAGCTGATTGGCGCGGGTTAACAGGAAAAGGCTTACGGAGTCAAGGCGGCCTGGGATTTTTGGCGCAGAGGTGGGCGTCGCGCCATCTCAAATTACCGTAACCGGGCATCTGCCTGCTTGAAGAGGTCTCGGGCTGCACCTATAGATTTATCATGAACAGACGCAAATTTTTCAAACTCTCTTTGCTCGGCGCGCTTCTGGCGGGTGGTGGTCTTTATGCGCGCCAGTCCAGCGCAAGCGCCTATTATAAAGGCCCGCTTTCGGACCATTTCGATGGCGCACGGTTTTTCAATCCCGGTGGAGAGACGCCGAATGGATTTGTCGATCTGATGAAATGGCGCTTCGATGGGCAAAAGGCGACGTGGCCGGAAGCCTATCCGAGCCCGTTTCCCTTCGTGAAGCCCGATGAGCGCGTGAATGGCAAAGACATGCGCGTCACCTTCATCGGCCACGCCTCCTTTCTCATCCAGACAGCGGGGCTGAATATTCTCATTGATCCGGTCTGGTCGGAGCGGACCAGCCCCTTCAGCTTTGTCGGGCCGAAGCGCGTCAATCCGCCCGGCGTGCAATTTGCAGACTTGCCGCCCATCGATCTCGTGCTGATCACGCATAATCATTATGATCATCTCGATCTGGAAACGCTGCAGCAACTTCACATTCACCACAAAGCCCACTTCATCACGCCGCTTGGCAATGACATTGTCATCCGCACCCGGGTCGAGGCTGCGAAGATTTCGACGGGCGATTGGGGCGATGTGCTGGCGGTTGCGCCCGACGTCAAAATCCATTTCGAGCCGTGCCATCACTGGTCGGCGCGTGGGTTGAATGATCGGCGCATGGCGCTGTGGGCGGCCTTTGTTCTGGAAACGCCCGGGGGCAAAATCTACCACATCGGCGATACCGGATTTCACCGGGGCCTGAATTACCATGCGGCCGCCAAGAAACATGGGGGCTTTCGTCTCGCCAACCTGCCTTTTGGTGCCTATGAGCCGCGCTGGTTCATGAAGGGCCAGCATCAGAACCCGACGGAAGCCGTTGAGGGCATGAAGATCTGTGGTGCTGCCTATGCCTGCGGCCACCATTGGGGCACGGTTCAACTGACTGACGAAGCCATCGATGCGCCGTTGATTGCGCTGAAGGCAGCACTCAGCCAACACAACGTGCCCGAAGAGCGCTTCCGGCCCATGCGCCCCAGCGAAGTCTTCGACGTTCCCGCTGCGTGATGGCAATGCCATGGTGACCTGACACTGGTAATGCGCAAGCATTTCCGCCATATAGAGAAAAACGGGGCAATCTAGCTTGCGCATATCTCAAACGGGTCAGGAACATGTCGAACAGGGTCGAATTTGCGAAAATGAATGGGCTTGGCAACAAGATCCTCGTCATTGATATGCGCGGCCGCAAGGATATGGTCACGCCCGACGCCGCGATTGCGCTGAATGGCGATGCCGACACGGCCTTCGATCAGATCATGGCGATCCACGATCCACGCGCGAACGGCACGGACGCCTATATCGACATTCTGAATTGCGATGGCACCAAGGCGCAGGCCTGTGGCAACGGCACGCGCTGCGTCGTGCAGGCGCTGGCGTCTGAGACGGGCAAGAAAAGCTTCACCTTCCAGACTGTTGCGGGAATTCTGAACGCGTCCGAACATGATAACGGCATGATCTCCGTCGATATGGGGCTGCCACGCTTTGGCTGGAACGAAATCCCGCTTTCTGAAGAGTTCCACGATACCAGCCGCATCGAGCTTCAGATCGGGCCCATTGATAATCCCATGCTTCACTCACCTGCGGTCATGTCCATGGGCAATCCGCATGCAATCTTCTGGGTGGACCGCGATCCGATGGAGTTCGATCTGGAACGCTTCGGGCCGCTTCTGGAAAACCACCCCATGTTCCCGGAAAAGGCCAATATCACGCTAGCGCAGGTCATCTCTGACAGTGCCCTGCGCACGCGCACATTCGAACGTGGTGCGGGTCTGACGCTAGCCTGTGGGTCTGCCGCCTGTGCCGCTGCCGTTTCTGCTGCCCGCACGGGTCGCACCGGCCGCCTTGTCGAGATCGATGTTACCTCAAGCCCTGTTCGCATTCCCTTGAAAATCGAGTGGCGGGCGGACAATCACGTCATTATGACTGGCCCTGCGGAATGGGAATGGGCAGGGCAGGTCGATCCCGTGACCGGTGCCTGGCAGCGTGAGGCAGCGCAGGAAACTGCTGCTTTATGAGTGGCGTTGACGTCATAACCTTTGGCTGTCGCCTCAATACCTACGAGTCCGAGGTCATGCGGGCCGAGGCGGAGAAGGCAGGGCTGAACAATGCCGTGCTGGTCAATACCTGTGCGGTTACAGGCGAAGCGGTGCGCCAGGCCCGCTCAGCCATCCGCCGCGCCCGCCGCGAAAATCCCCATGCGCGCATCATCGTGACGGGCTGTGCGGCGCAGACGGAAAAGCAGACCTTTGCCGATATGCCGGAAGTCGATGCTGTCTTGGGCAATGAGGAGAAGCTGAAAAGCGTGTCCTACCGTGCTTTGCCGGATTTCGGCGTTTCGGCGGAAGAAAAGCTGCGCGTCAACGATATCATGAGCATCAAGGCCACCGCGCCGCAGATGATCAAGCATATTGACGGGCATGTGCGCGCCTTCATTCAGGTCCAGAATGGCTGCGACCACCGCTGCACCTTCTGCATCATTCCCTATGGTCGCGGCAATTCGCGCTCCGTGCCGATGGGTGCCGTGGTGGAGCAGGCCCGCAAGCTGACCGAAAACGGTTATTGCGAAATCGTGCTGACCGGCGTGGATGCCACCAGCTACGGTGCCGACCTGCCGGGAGAGCCGACGCTTGGTTATCTGGCAAAGACGCTGCTGAAGCAGGTGCCGGAGATTCTGCGCCTGCGGCTCTCTTCCATCGACAGTATCGAGGCTGACAGGCATCTGCTGGATCTGATTGCAGATGAACCGCGCTTCATGCCGCATCTGCATCTTTCGCTTCAGCATGGCGATGACATGATCTTGAAGCGCATGAAGCGTCGGCATATGCGCGCGGATGCCATTCGCTTCTGTGAGGATGTCAGAGCGCTGCGGCCTGATATCGCGTTCGGCGCAGATATGATCGCCGGTTTTCCGACCGAAACCGAAGAGATGTTTGAAAATGCGGCGACCCTTGCGGAAGAATGCGGCATTTCCAATCTGCATGTTTTTCCCTATAGCCCGCGTCCCGGCACGCCTGCCGCGCGCATGCCGCAGCTCGACCGTGGCTTGATCAAGCAGCGCGCGGCGCGGCTCCGCGAACGCGGCGAGCATTTGCGCCAGGCGCATCTTCAGCGCATGGTGGGAACGCAGCAAACCATTCTTGTTGAAAACAACGGCTTTGCCCATACGGACAATTTCACGCTCGTTGCCGCACCCGGACTTGAGCCCCGCACACTTGCGCAGGTGCTGATTACCGGTCACAACGGAAAACACCTGGATATGCAATGTCTGGCCGCACAGGCCGCCTGACGTAAAGATACGGAACACATATGGCCCTCGGCTTCATCAAAAAAGTCTTCTCCTTTGGCAAGGACAAGGCCGACACGGACAGGCAGGACGCCGATGTCGCGGTTGAAAAGGCCAATGAGAATGCGTCGTTCGAAGATGTCCTGATCGAAGCAGAGGCGCATGCGCCCGTGGCCGACGATCCGGTTTCCTCCCTTGAGATGGAGACAGCTGGCGGGCCTGCCTCTGATGATGTGAGCGCCGACGGGAAAGCCGAACAAGACGAAGAAGACGATGCACCGCTTTTGCCCGGCCCTGAACGGGTTGGCGATATGGGCATGGTGCCCCTGTCTCTCCTGCAGGCCGAAGCCGAGGCTGAAGAGCTGCCCGTAACGGAAATGCAGGAACTGGCTGATCCGGACGCTCCACTCGACACTTTGGCCATGGATGCTCTGCTGGACGAAGCAGAAGCGGTAACGGCCACAGAGACGAGCGAAACCTCGGCTTCACCCGTTCTGCCCAAGGGCTTTGCCTTGCCAAGCGCGCGCGTCGAGCCTGTCGAAGCTGAGCCGGAGCAGAAACTGTCGTGGTTCCAGCGCCTGCGCGCTGGCCTGTCTCGCACATCCATGCAGCTCACCAGCCAGATTTCGGCTCTTTTCACCAAGCGGAAGCTGGATGAAGACACGCTGGATGAGCTGGAAGACCTGTTGATCCAGTCCGATCTTGGTCTGGAAACGGCCATGCGCATCACCGGTGCCTTGTCTTCTGAACGTTACGGCAAGGATGTCAGCGGCGAAGATGTGGCCCGCATCATGGCGGGCGAAATTACCAAGGTTCTGACACCGGTCGCCAAGCCGCTGGAGCTTGATCTTTCGCACAAGCCGCATGTCATCCTCGTGGTTGGCGTGAATGGTACTGGCAAGACAACAACCATCGGCAAGCTGGCGGCCAAGCTGTCGGGCTCCGGCCTGAAGGTCATGCTGGCGGCGGGTGACACGTTCCGCGCAGCGGCCATCGAGCAGCTGAAGATCTGGGCGGATCGCACCGGATCCGAGTTCATCGGCACCAAGCTGGGTGCGGATGCGGCCGGTCTTGCCTATGATGCCTTTGAGCAGGCACGAGCGAAGAAATGCGACGTGCTGATCATCGATACGGCCGGGCGCTTGCAGAACAAGACCGAACTGATGGATGAGCTGGAAAAGATCGTGCGCGTTCTTGGCAAGCTCGATCCTGACGCGCCGCACACGGTTTTGCAGACGCTGGACGCGACGACCGGACAGAATGCGCTGAACCAGGTGGAGATTTTCCGCAATGTGGCGGGTGTGTCCGGCCTGATTATGACAAAATTGGATGGCACGGCGCGCGGCGGTATCCTCGTCGCCATCGCAGCCAAGCATAAATTGCCGGTGTATTTCATCGGCGTTGGCGAAGGTGTCGATGATCTGGAGCCATTCGAGGCAGAAGATTTCGCCAAGGCGATTGCGGGAGTATGACGATGGACGTGGAAAGCAATCAGCGCGAAAGCGAAAAAATGGTCCGTGAGATCAGCCCGCTTTTGAAGTTCGTTCTGGAGCTTGGGCCACTGGTCGTGTTCTTCTTTGCCAATTCCCGTGGTGAATGGCTGGCAAAGACATTTCCCGTGCTGACAGAGTTCGGTGGCCCGATCTTCATCGCAACCGGGCTTTTCATGATCGCGACGGCTGTGGCGCTGACCGCTTCATGGATATTGACCCGCACCTTGCCGATGATGCCGCTGATCTCAGGCATTGTCGTGCTCGTTTTCGGTGCGCTGACGCTCTATCTGCAAAACGACACGTTCATCAAGATGAAGCCGACCATCGTCAACGCGCTGTTTGGGGTTATCCTGCTGGGCGGCCTGCTGTTTGGCCAGTCGTTGCTGGGCTATGTGTTCAATTCGGCCTTCAAGCTGAATGACGAGGGCTGGCGCAAGCTGACATTCCGCTGGGGCTTCTTTTTTCTGTTTCTCGCGGTGCTGAATGAAGTCGTGTGGCGCGGATTTTCTACCGATACATGGGTGGCGTTCAAGGTGTGGGGCACGATGCCGATCACCATTCTCTTCACCATGGCACAAATGCCGCTCATCATGCGTCACTCGCTTGAGCCGTTGATGAAGGATAAGAAATGACATCTGCGCCGATGCATGGGGCCCGTTCCTCCGCCCATATCTGGTTTGGTGTTGCTGCCGCTATCCTGGTTCTGCAGATCGTCATTCTCTACGTCATGGGGCGTTTGCCCATTTGCGAATGCGGCTATGTGAAGCTGTTTGAGCCCGGTGTGAACACGCCCGGCAATTCCCAGCATCTGGCTGACTGGTACACGCCGTCGCATATCATCCACGGCTTCCTGTTTTATGGGCTGGCGTGGCTTCTGTTTCGCAAGCAGGCGATATCCATGCGGCTTTCCTTCGCGGTGCTGATCGAGGCTGCGTGGGAGCTTCTGGAAAACTCCCCCATCATCATTGATCGCTACCGTACCGCGACGATGGCGCTGGGTTATAGCGGCGACAGCATCTTGAACTCGGCCATGGATACCGTCTTCATGGTGCTTGGCTTCTTCTTTGCGATGCGCGTGCCGGTGTGGCTGACCATTCTTGTAGCCGTCGTCTTCGAGATATTCACCGGCTGGCTCATCCGCGATAACCTCACCTTGAATGTGCTGATGCTGGTTACGCCCATCGATGCCATCAAGGAATGGCAGAACGCGCTGCCAGCTGGCTGATCGCTCAGTTTCCAGCGGCAGCCTTTTCGATGGCTGGAATGATCTCGCGCTCATAGGTCGCGACATCGATGGGGCCGACCTTCTTGTAGACGATGGTGCCTGCCTGATCGACCAGATAGGTTTCGGGAATGCCGTAGACACCCCAATCTATGGCTGCCTTGCCGTTCGGATCGATGCCAATGGCGGCATAGGGGTTTCCGAGTTCGCCCAGAAACCGGATGGCATTGTCTGATTTGTCCTTGTAGTTGATGCCAACCACATTCAGGCGCTCATCCTTAGCCAGTTCTTTCAGCATCGGATGTTCCTGCCTGCATGGCACGCACCAGGAGGCAAAGACGTTGACGAGGGTGAGTTTGTTCTTGATGGCAGCATCGGTGAGCGCCGGGACATTGGCACCTTCCAGCGGCGGCAAGGACAAGGACGGCGCTTTCGTGTTGATCAGTGCCGAGGGAATGGCGCTAACATCGAGACCGTTCACATCCTGCTCATAGAGCATCTTGGCGGCAATGGCCGCAAAGCCTGCAAAGGCTAAGAGGGGCAGCAGCGCCAGAATATAGCGCGCCTTCTTGCCCGAAGATGCTGGAGCGGCTTGCGTTTCCTTCGTCATGGTGCTGGTTGCTCCACCTTGGCCGGGCGCGCCCGGCGGCGGATGCCGGAGGCTTCAAGCTGCGCCATTTCGCGTTTGCGGGCGCGGCCATCCAGGAAAATCCATCCGATCAGGACGGTGACGATGAGCCCGGTCAAACCATAGGACATGCCGATATAAAATGCGTGGCTCATGGCTTGGCCTTCTCCCGGCTGGCCAGACGCGCCGCTATTCGCCGCTGCGCGGACACGCGCCTGCGCCAGATTTCATTGCGCATGGCAGCAAGGTGCAGCGTGAAAAACAGCAGGGTGAAACCAATGGCCATGGTCAGCAGCGGCCACAGAAACTCCGGTGCGATGGCCGGGCCATTGAGGCGCAGAACGCTGGCTGGCTGGTGCAGCGTATTCCACCATTCCACCGAAAACTTGATGATGGGTATGTTGACGAAACCGACAAGAATGAGAACCGCACTGACGCGGGCGGCTTTGGATGGATCATCCATGGCCTTATTGAACGCGATGAGGCCGAGATACATCAGAAACAGGATGAAAACGGAGGTCAACCGCGCATCCCACACCCACCAAGTACCCCACATGGGTTTTCCCCACAGAGAGCCGGTGACGAGCGCAATCAGCGTGAAGGCAGCACCAATCGGTGTTGCGGATTTATGGGCGACATCTGCCAACGGGTGCCGCCAGACCAGCGTGCCGATGGCAGACAAGGCCATGACGGTATAGCACATCATGGAAAGCCAGGCGGCTGGCACGTGGACATACATGATGCGCACCGTGTTGCCCTGCTGATAATCGCTGTCTGTCGTGAAGGCCATATAGAGGCCAGCGGCCAGACAGAGGGCGGAAAGCCCTGCCAGCCATGGTAAAATGCGCGCGGCCAATGCCAGAAACCGCGTCGGGTTGGCAAGGTCGCTAAACTTGGTAATGGCAAGGCTCGTATCGCTCATGGCGTCTTTCTACAATGAGACCGGGATTGCGGCAATTGATCCTTATCAATCCATGGAACTGCGCAGTGCCAAAGCGGCAAAGAACGGCCCCACGACCGATGAAAAAAGCGTGATTGCAATGAGAATGAGGAAGGGTGGCATGAAGGGCGAGGGGTCCTGAATCGCCGCATAGGATGCGCTGACACCGAAGATCAGCACGGGAACAGCCAACGGCAGCACGAGGATGGACACCAGAAGCCCCCCACGCGGAAGCGCCACGGCCACCGCCGCGCCGACGGCGCCGATGAATGTGAGCGCCGGTGAGCCCACCAGAAGGGTCAGCATCACAGCGCCGATAGCAACTTCGCTCATATTCATGAACAGGCCCAGCAGAGGCGATGCGAGCACCAGCGGCAGGCTGGTTGCTGTCCAGTGTGCCAGGCACTTGACCAGAACCGTCAGCACCAGCGGCGTTTCCTGCATCAGAATGAGGTCGAGCGATCCATCGTCGCGTTCCGCCTGAAACAGCCTGTCGAGGCCGAGCAGTGCGGCCAGCAGCGCGCCGATCCACACGATGGCCGGACCGATCCGCGAGAGCAGACTAAGATCCGGGCCGACCCCGAATGGGATGACGGCGACGATGGTCATGAAAAACAGCACGCCGATGAGCGCGCCGCCGCCAGCCCGGATGGAGAGTTTCAGGTCGCGCAGGAAAAGGGCGATCATGCTGTGCCGCTTTCGCAAGGGCCAACCATCAGCGCGGTCAGGAGGTTAGGGAGTAGCGCAATCACCATGCTTCCTCCACCCCGGCGAAGCCGGTCATCCGCAATTCCTGAGCATTTTCCAGCCCCAGCGGCTGGTGGGTGGCGGCAACGGCCATGCCCCCTTTTGCCAGATGCGCCTTTACCAGCCCGGTGAACATGAGATCGGCGCTTGCATCCAGTGCGGCGGTCGGCTCATCGAGGATCCAGATCGGCCGCCATGCGACAAGCAGTTTGGCCATGGCGAATCGGCGCTGCTGACCGGCGGACAGATATCCGAAAGGCAGGTGGGTAATGCTGGCGAGGCCAACCGCTTCTGCTGCCTCTTCGATACCCAAAGAGCTGCCGCCATCAAAATCGCCGAGAAATTTCTTCCAGAAATTGAGATTTTCGAAAACACTCAGATCCTGCTTCATCGCGTTGCGGTGCCCCAGATAGTGACTTGCTTCCGAGGCGCGAACGTCTGTTTCAAGTCCTTCGCCGGCTAAGGTCACGTGCCCTTCTTCGGGCCGTAAAAGGCCTGCTATCACGCGCAAAAGCGTCGATTTTCCAGATCCGTTCGGTCCCGTCAGCAGCATAGCCTGACCAGAGCTTAACTTGAAGGAAACATTCATGAATATTAGATCTTCGCCACGACGGACGGCCAGATTTTCTGCTGTTAGCAGCATGGTGTCATCTCGTTTAAGATTTTAATCATCTCGTTGGCAAAAAAATCGATTTAGGTGTTTTTCCGGTCTGGCACGTTTCTCATAAATTATCTATATGGGTGTCAACCACGCCAGCGGTCGGCGTGATCATCATATAGCGCCGGACCAGAAGGTTGCGAAAGCAGCTTCTCGTGCGGACAGCGGAAATGACCGTACCCGCATCCTGATGTGCTTAAGTGCATTGGTGTCCGCACGCGCGTGTTGGCTATCAGAGGAAGCGGGGCATTATCCGTGGCTAAATCTCTAGACAGTTTCAATTGTCGTTCTGTGCTTACCGTCAATGGTAAGGACTATGTTTATTTCAGCCTTCCAAAAGCAGAAGCGAATGGCCTGACAGGCGTTTCCAAGCTGCCCTATTCCATGAAGGTTCTGCTTGAGAACCTGCTGCGCTTTGAAGACGGTCAGACCGTTACCAAGGATCACATCACGGCTGTTGCAGACTGGCTGAACAACAAGGGCCTCGTCGAAAACGAAATCGCCTATCGCCCCGCTCGCGTTCTGATGCAGGACTTCACCGGCGTTCCAGCCGTGGTCGACCTTGCAGCCATGCGCGACGCGATGGTGGCGCTGGGTGGCGATCCCGAGAAGATCAACCCGCTGGTTCCTGTCGATCTGGTCATCGACCACTCCGTTATCGTTGATGAATTCGGCACGCCGACAGCATTCGCGCGCAACGTTGAGCTGGAATATGAGCGCAATGGCGAGCGTTACCGCTTCCTGAAGTGGGGCCAGCAGGCGTTCAAGAACTTCCGCGTCGTTCCGCCAGGCACAGGAATCTGTCACCAGGTTAACCTCGAATATCTTGGCCAGACGGTCTGGACCAAGGAAGAAGACGGCGAAACCATCGCTTACCCAGATACATGCGTTGGCACCGACAGCCACACGACCATGATCAATGGTCTTGGCGTTCTGGGCTGGGGCGTTGGCGGTATCGAAGCCGAAGCGGCCATGCTTGGCCAGCCGGTTTCCATGCTTCTGCCTGAAGTTATCGGCTTCAAGCTGACAGGCAAGGTCAGGGAAGGCGTAACCGCCACCGACCTCGTGCTGACAGTCGTTCAGATGCTGCGCAAGAAGGGCGTTGTCTCCAAATTCGTTGAATTCTTCGGCCCCGGCCTTGATTCGATGACGCTGGCTGACCGTGCAACCATCGGCAACATGGGTCCAGAATACGGCGCGACATGCGGCTTCTTCCCGGTTGACGGTGAAACCATCAACTACCTGACCATGTCTGGCCGCACCAAGGACCGCATCGCACTCGTTGAAGCCTATTCCAAGGCGCAGGACATGTGGCGTACCGGCGATGGTGCCGATCTCGTCTTCACCGACACGCTGGAACTCGATCTCGGCGAAGTTGTGCCATCCATGGCTGGTCCAAAGCGTCCCGAAGGTCGTGTTGCGCTTGAAGGCATCGCTTCCGGCTTTGCGGCAGCTCTGGAAGCCGACTACAAGAAGCCAGGCCAGCTCGACAATCGTTACCCTGTCGAAGGCACGGATTTCGACCTCGGCCATGGTGACGTCGCTATTGCCGCCATCACGTCCTGCACCAACACGTCTAACCCATCCGTTCTGATTGCTGCCGGTCTTTTGGCTCGCAACGCCGTTGCCAAGGGTTTGACATCCAAGCCTTGGGTCAAGACATCGCTCGCACCTGGATCCCAGGTTGTCGGTGAATATCTCGAGAAGTCCGGTCTTCAGAAGGATCTGGATGCGATCGGCTTCAACCTCGTTGGTTTCGGTTGCACGACCTGCATCGGTAACTCCGGCCCGCTGCCAGCACCGATCTCCAAGACCATCAACGACAAGGGTCTGATCACCGCTGGCGTTCTTTCCGGCAACCGTAACTTCGAAGGCCGCATCTCGCCAGACGTTCAGGCAAACTACCTTGCCTCCCCTCCGCTGGTTGTTGCTTACGCGCTGGCCGGTACGGTCCAGAAGGATCTGACCACAGAGCCGCTCGGCATGGGTTCCGACGGAGAGCCAGTCTTCCTCAAGGATATCTGGCCGACATCTGCCGAAATCCAGGAATTCATCCTGAAATACGTCACGCGTGAACTCTACGAATCCAAATATGCTGATGTCTTCAAGGGCGATGAAAACTGGCAGGCCGTTCAGGTTCCTCCGGGCCAGACCTATGCCTGGGACGACAAGTCGACCTACGTTCAGAACCCGCCTTACTTCGTGGGCATGGGCAAGACCGGCACAGGCTTGAAGAACATCAAGGGCGCGCGCGTTCTCGGTCTCTTCGGCGACAAGATCACCACCGACCACATTTCCCCGGCCGGTTCGATCAAGGCTGCTTCGCCTGCCGGTGCATACCTCACGGACAATGGCGTTGGCGTTGCCGACTTCAACCAGTACGGCACACGCCGTGGCAACCATGAAGTGATGATGCGCGGCACGTTTGCCAACATCCGTATTCGCAACCACATGCTTGGGCCAAACGGTAAGGAAGGTGGCTACACCATCCACTATCCATCCAAGGAAGAGATGTCGATTTACGATGCAGCCATGCAGTACAAGGCTGAAGGCACGCCGCTCGTCATCTTTGCGGGCGTTGAATATGGTAACGGTTCTTCCCGTGACTGGGCTGCGAAGGGTACCAACCTGCTCGGCGTTAAGGCCGTGATTGCGCAGTCGTTCGAGCGTATTCACCGCTCCAACCTCGTCGGCATGGGCGTAGTGCCATTTGTCTTCGAAGAAGGCACCACATGGGCAAGCCTCAACCTCAAGGGCGATGAAACCGTTGAGATCGACGGTCTCGAAGGCGACATCAAGCCGCGCGAAAAGAAGATTGCCAAGATCACCTACAGCGATGGTACAGTGAAGGAAGTTCCGCTTCTTTGCCGCATCGATACGCTGGATGAAGTGATCTACATGAACAATGGCGGCATTCTGCAGACGGTTCTTCGCGACCTGGCTGCATAATTATTGCCACATCATGAAAAAAGCGCCGGGAGAAATCCCGGCGTTTTGCGTATTATGATGGGGTATTCTGGTGAAGCTTGCTTCGTGATCGGCACTCACCCCATCGTTACTTTCTATTGAAGGGCCACTCGCGTTATTTTCGCCGGGCGTCCCGACAGGAATTGATAGCATCAATGGTCTGGAGACACGTCCAGACAAGGGTTCTTGCAATGTCGCTGAAATACGGGCCTGTCAGAGTTGGTCTTACGATGTGCGCCTTCGCAGCGATTGCACCGGTGCCCGCAATGGCGCAGCAGCAGGAGCAGCTGAAGGGCGTTGTCGAGCTGTTCACCTCGCAGGGCTGCGCATCCTGCCCACCGGCAGATGAGGCACTGCGCAAGCTCATCCAGAAGGGTGACGTGGTCGGCCTGTCCTATCATGTCGATTACTGGAACTATCTGGGATGGGCGGATTCGCTGGCTTCCAAGGAAAACACAGAGCGGCAATATGGCTATGCCAGGGCTCTAGGCCGCAACAATGTCTATACGCCACAGGCTGTCATCAATGGTCGCGACCACGTCAAGGGCGCAGACATGAAGGCAATCGATACGCGGCTGGATGCGTTCAAAAAGGCCGGAGAAGGCCTCAGTGTGCCCGTCAAGGCGCGCCGGGTGGATGATGAGATTGCCATCGAGATCGGCCCGGGTCAGGGCAAGGCCGACGTCGTGGTGGCCTATTTCAACCGCGAGCAGGTCGTTGACGTGCAAAAGGGCGATAATCAGGGCAAAACCATATCCTACTGGCACAGTGTCTATGACGTGCAGACAGTGGGCATGTGGGATGGAACGTCCATGACGGTCAAGCTGCCATCGAGCATCATGAGCAAGGCAAAGGACGGCGGCTGCGCCGTGCTTTTGCAGACGAGCGATGCAAGCGGGAATCCCGCAGCGATCATCGGGGCCAGTGTTCTCATGACGTCGGGGAAATAGGTATCCGCTTAAAAGCGGGAAGATCCGATCCGGGCATTGGGGGCTGGGGGTAAAGGGTCAATGCACCGGACCGGGTCATGTTGGTGCCGAGGCATCAATTGACATTAGTCATATCCCACTCAAATCGGGCCATGATTTGACGGAAATAGGGCAATTTAAGATGTTCATCATGCCCTAATTATTACCGGCGCGCGTATCTTTCCCACCGCCATGCAAGGCTTGCATTTCCGCTTTCACGGGGTCAGACTGTCGTGAAATTGTCATTTGCTGTTGAGCGAGGTTGCCCAATGACAGATCAGCCGGATTTGGAGCGTAAAGGCCTGTCTCACAGAGATGGCGCATCCGTGGTCGATATCAGAGAGTACAGGCAGAGCAAGGATGTCTTGCCCATTACATTCCACCGACGTGAACTGGATGCGATATTGCGCATCTATGGGCGGATGGTCGGCGAGGGGGAATGGCGGGACTATGCCATTGACCATTTGAAAGACAAGGCGGTCTTTTCCGTCTTCAAACGCTCCGGCGAAATGCCGCTTTTCCGTATAGAGAAAAATCCCAAGCTTGCCTCCAAGCAGGGTGCCTATAGCGTCGTGAATGTGGATGGACGTATCTTGAAGCGCGGCCATGAACTGCCGCAGGTGCTGAAAGTCTTCGACAAGGTCTTGAAGCTCATCGAGTGATAACCGGCTTTGTGCATCCCACAAAAAAAGGCGGCCCAGAGGCCGCCTTTTCTATTGGTTTCATCAAGAGTTACTTGTCGCGGTTTCCGAGGAACTGCAGCAGGAACATGAACAGGTTGATGAAGTCGAGGTAGAGGGTCAGAGCGCCCATGATGGCCTTGCGGCCAGCCGTGGCGACATCATCACCGTCAAAGTACATTTCCTTGATCTTCTGCGTGTCGTAGGCGGTCAGGCCTGCGAAGATCAGCACGCCGATGGCGGAGATCGCAAAGCCCATGGCAGACGACTGCAGGAAGATGTTGACGATGGACGCGATGATCAGGCCAAACAGACCCATGATCAGGAACGAGCCCATGCCGGACAGGTCTTTCTTCGTGGTGTAGCCATAGAGCGACAGCGCGCCGAATGAAGCAGCCGTGATGAAGAACGTCTGGACGATGCTCTGGCCGGTATAGACCAGGAAGATCGACGACAGGGAGAGACCCATCAGCGCTGCGTAGCCCCAGAAGGTTGCCTGAGCGGCAGGAACGCTCATCTTCTGAATGCGGAAGCTCAGGAAGAACACGAGACCCAGCGGAGCCAGCATGACGACCCAGCGCAGAGGCGAGCCGTAGAGGGCTGCACCAAGGCTGGTCAGCATCGTGCCGTTACCCATGGTGGCAACAGCTGCCGCAGGATCATTTGTGGTCGCCAGCATCGATGTGAAAAACGCTGCGAAACCTGTAATCGCAAGACCAACGGCCATCAGGTTATAAACCTTGACCATATAGGTGCGCAGACCTTCATCGATCATCGCGCCAGACTGTGCATGGCTCTGGGCCATACGGTTCTGGTAGTTGTTGAAGTCAGACATTGTTACCTCTTTTGAGCTCCGAAATTGCTACGGTGTCGGCATATCGTCGCTTAGAGACCATATCCCAGGCGCCGCTGCGGAGCTACAGCAAGCCTAACAAAGAATATGAGGATATCGCCTCGCGGATACAAGAGCTTTCAGATCCGAAAAAACACCGTATGCGCGAAATGCGATAACGTTTTGGCGATCAGAAACCTGATTTACCCGTTAAAGTTATGTGGCGCACAACTTTTCGGATCACTCCCCTGCCTGGCGAAGAACCGGTGCTGCTTTCTGGCCTAGTATGCGCCACGTTCCGATGAGCCCGATACCGACCGTCATGATGAGGGCGATGACGATGGTGGCGATCGCCACATCCGGCAGGAAGCTCGAGGGAAGCTTCATGATGCGGGCGATGACGAACCAAGCGGCGGCACCACCAGCGGCGAGCGCGAAGATGGCCGTTGCCAGTCCCAGGATCATATATTCATAGGAGAAGGCGCGGATCAGCATGGCGCGCGTTCCGCCCAGCGTTTTCAATATGACCGCATCATGGGTTCGTGCCCGGTTTCCGGCGGCCAGTGCGCCGGCTAGCACCAGAACCGATGCAATAAGCGCGACGGCAGCCGCCGCACGGATGGCGGTCGCCAACTGGCCGACCAGACGATTGACCACATCAAGCGCGTCCTTGACCCTTACACTGGTAATGGTCGGATAGGCATTGGTGATGGTGCGAAGGATTTCGCCTTCCTGCGCGGGTGTTGCTGAGGGGTCTGCAAGTGTTGCCAGCCATGAGTGCGGTGCGCCCCGGAATGTGTTAGGTGAAAACACCATGACGAAGTTGAGAGAAAGGGATTCCCACTGCACATCGCGCAGATTGGCGATTTTGGCCGTGATATTGCGACCAAGGACATTGACGGTGACAGTGTCGCCTACCTTGAGGCCAAGCTCGCCGGCCTCTTCCGCTGCAAAGGAAACAAGCGGTTCGCCGCTATAATCCTGTTCCCACCATGTTCCAGCCGTCAGCTTTGCGTTCTCAGGGAGATCGGCAGAGTAGGTGATCCCGCGATCACCTCTCAGAACCCAGCGGCCGGAGGCCGGTACTTCCATTTTCGTCACATCCTGACCGTTGAAGGCGAGGATACGCCCGCGCAGCATCGGCACTTCGGTCAATAGGCCGTCCGGTGCCTCGCGTTTGACGAGGTCGCGGAAACCATCCCGATCGGCACTTTGAATATCGACGAAGAAGAAGTTCGGTGCACGTTCCGGCAGGCTGCCGGTCAGTTCGCGGCGCAGATTGCCGTCGATCAGCGTCAAGGTGACAAGCAGCGTCAGACCGAGACCGAGCGACAGAACCACGGAGGGTGTAAGCGCGCCGGGACGGTGAATATTGCCGATGGCAAGTCGCAATGCGGCAGAATGAACACGTGGGCTTCGCTTGGCCAGCGCCTTGATGCCCCAGGCCACGAGCCGCAGCACAACGAAAGAAAAGGCAACGGCACCCAGAAAGACCGACGCGATGAAACGTTCTTGCGAGGTGTAGATCGCAAGTCCGACCAGCGCTGCCAAAAGCAGACCGGTGGCGAGAAGATAGGGCCATGTCGGCAGCTTGTTTTCGTCAAAGCCCTGTTCACGAAACAGCGCCGTGGCAGGCACTTCGCGGGCTTGACCCAGAGGCAGAATGGCAAAGGCAAGGGTGGTCAACAAACCGAACACGGCAGCTATAAATAGCGGACCGGGATAGATGGCGAGCTCATCCGGTACCGGCAACACGCCTTCCAGAAAACGCATGGCAATGAGCGGTGTGATGGCCCCCAACACCAGACCGATGGCGATGCCGATAATGGCGATGAAGGCGATCTGGAAAAGATAGGTCATCGTCACGACGCTGGCAGATGCGCCCAGGCATTTCAGCGCGGCGATGGTCGAGCGCTTGGAATCAAGGAAGGCGCGCACGGCATTGGCAACACCCACGCCGCCGACGATCAAGGCGGTGAGACCGACAAGTGTGAGAAACTGTGAGAAGCGATTGACGTTTTCCGTCAGAGACGGGGCGGCCCTGTCGCTGGTGCGGATAGACCAGCCGGCGCTTGGAAACTCCCTGTTGGTGTCGTCGGTGATCGTTGCGCGCTCGGACGGATCGTTCAGGCGGATCTTGTAGGCATGCTCGACAAGGCTGCCGCTCTGGATCAGGCCGGAGGCGGTCAGCGCTTCGCGGCTGATGAGAAGGCGCGGGGCAAAGCCGAAGCCATCCGACAGCGCATCCGGCTCTGTCACAACGGTGCCTGATAGTTTCAGGCGCACATTGCCGACGAGCAGCTCATCGCCGAGCTTGATGCCTAGCCGTTCCAGAAGAAGGGGTGCCGCGACCGCGCCATAGGTCTCGCCCTGTTTTGCCAGCAGCTGTGAAAGCGGGGCCGCCGGTTGGGCCTCAAATGTGCCGTAGAGCGGGTAGGCACCATCCACCGCTTTGACCTCTGTCAGGGTCTGCTGCGAACCATCGGCAAGCCGCGCCATCGAGCGAAGGCCGGTCGATACGGCGACCTCGCCCAGCGCGTCGAGATAGGCCCGTTCCTGTTCAGAGGCTTCACGGTTGCGAAGCTCGAAGCGCACGTCGCCAGCCAATATTGACTGACCTTGCGTGGCAATCGAACTGGTAACGGCGCGTGAGACGGAGTTGACCGCTGCAATGGCGCCGGTGCCAAGCGCAATACAGGCGAGGAAAATGTAAAATCCGCGCAGGCCGCCGCGAATTTCACGGCTGGCAAGCCGCAATGCGTTGCGGATATTGAACAGGGACGGAAGAGCACCCATCATTGTGAAACCGCCAGACTGGCGACCGTAGCGGCGCTATCGCTTTCTATTTGCCCAGAACGAACCTTGATCTGGCGCGAGCAGCGGGCGGCAAGCGAAATGTCATGGGTAACGAGGATCATCGTCATGCCGCGCTCGGCCTGCTTGGAAAACAGGAGATCGGCAATCTGCCTGCCGGTGTCGGTGTCCAGATTGCCGGTCGGTTCGTCAGCAATCAGCACGGCGGGTGAGGGGGCGAGCGCGCGAGCGATGGCCACGCGCTGCTGTTCACCGCCCGAAAGCTGGCCGGGATAATGGTTCAGCCGCTCCCCAAGTCCCACGGCTGTCAGCTCTTTCTTTGCAATCTCGAAGGGGTTGGCGACATTTGCCAGTTCAAGCGGCACAGCCACATTCTCAAGCGCCGTCATATTGGCAATGAGGTGGAAGGACTGGAAAACGATGCCTATATTGCGACCGCGAAATTCGGCAAGAGCGTCTTCACCCAGCTTGTGCAGCTCGGTTCCCGCAATTGTGATCGCTCCGCTATCGAGGCGTTCGAGCCCCGCAAGAACCATCAGAAGCGTCGATTTTCCAGAACCCGATGGCCCAACAATGCCAACGGCTTCGCCTTCATTAATGCTGAGATTGATACTTTTAAGAACGTGAACGGAGGCGGCGGCGTTGCCGAGCGTGAGATCGGCCTTATCAAGATCAATGATGCTTTTCGTCACAATTCGCGTTCCTATATAAAGCTGAAGGCAATCCGGGAGAGCAGTCCGATTTTCGGGCAGTGCCAGACAAATTAGGAAGACCGCCATGGGTTTTAAAGCCGCTACCGCTCAATTCATCGTCATCAGCTGCGCTTTGTTGGCAGCCCCCTTCGCGCAGGCGCAGGACAAGCCGGTCCAATTGGTCGGTTTCGGAGATAGTCTGATGGCAGGGTATCAGCTACCGCCCACCGATAGCTACACAGCCCAGCTAGAGACCGCGCTGAAAGCCAAGAACGTCAATGTTACGATTACCAATGCCGGTGTCTCCGGCGATACGACATCCGGCGGTTTGGCGCGTGCCGAATGGTCTGTTCCAGATGGTACCGACGGTGTGATTCTTGAGCTGGGGGCAAACGATGCGTTGCGGGGCGTATCCCCCGACGACACCGAAAAGAACCTTGATGCGATCATCACCGGGCTTCAGAAGCGCAATATTCCTGTTCTGCTGATCGGCATTCTGGCGCCACCGAATATGGGCGGTGACTTTGGGAAGCGTTTCAACGAGATTTATCCGCGCCTCGCGAAGAAGCATAGTCTGCCACTCTATCCGTTCTTTCTGGACGGCGTGGTGATGGATCAGAGCCTTCAGCTGGAGGACAGAATGCATCCCAACACCAAAGGCATAGCCGTAATGGTAGAGAAAACGCTGCCCACGGTCGAGGATTTCGTCAAGGCTATCGGAGCCCGAAAGAAATAACCGCTTGCGCCCCGCACCGTTGCATGATTCGCTAGGGTTGTTCTGCCAAGAGATTCGGGGAGCTCGCCATGCCGAGACTGTTTACCGCCCTCGAAATTCCGCGCAATGCGGCCATGAGCCTCTCATTGTTGCGCGGTGGTCTGCCGGGTGCCCGGTGGATCGATGTGGAGAATTATCACATCACGCTCCGCTTTATCGGAGACATTGATGGTCGCACCGCTGACGAAGTCGTCAATCGGCTCGACAGGATCGACAGGCCGGAATTTCAGGTCAATCTGACCGGTATCGGCTCTTTCGGCTCTAAGAAGCCTCACTCCATCTGGGCCGGCGTTTCTCCCTCAGCCGAGATGAATGCGCTGCAAAGCGAGATTGAGCGCATGTGCCAGCGGCTGGGTCTTCCGCCCGATCCGCGCAAGTTTACCCCGCATGTCACGCTGGCGCGGCTTCGGCACTCAAGGCTTGACGATGTGGTGCATTACCTCTCCGGGCGTGGAGATTTCCGCACCTCCTCCTTCAACATCGGACGCTTTGTGCTGATGTCGTCGAAGGAATCAGTCGGCGGTGGTCCCTATATCGTTGAAGAGGTTTTTCCGCTTCAGGAGGCGTGGCCGGTTTCCAACCTGCCGATCAAGGACATGCAGCCGGAAAAAAGCATGGTGTAGACGGTCTGGAATCCGTCCTCTCCACCATAATAGGGGTCCGGTACATTCAATCGCTCGCCGGTGGCATAATCGCTGAACAGGTGCAGCTTTTGCGCATATTGTACCGGGCATATTGCCGAAAGTCTGGCGAGGTTATCCGCGTCCATCGCCAGAATGAGGTCGAATGCTTCGAAATCGGACGGCTTTACCTGCCGTGCCTTTTGTCTGGTGATGTCGATACCATGACGCTTCGCGATCGAAACGGATCGTGGATCCGGCACATTACCAACGTGCCAGGCGTCTGTGCCAGCGGAATCGATCACGATCCGGTGTGCAATCTGCTGTTTTTCGACAATATGTGCGAGGATACCCTGCGCAAGAGGTGATCGGCAGATATTTCCCATACAGACAAAAAGGATGGCTGTCGGTTTCATCCTGTGTACTCCATATATGAGGGGTGGCTTCACGGCAAAAGCGATACCGAGAGCAATGTTGGATCGAAACAGGCGATAGGGTGTTTCCTCCTTAATGATGAAAGGCAGCCCCATGCAATATCCTAAACTTGCCAAAGACGTGATCGAGACTGAGCTCGCCAAGCTGCAAGGCTGGTCGCTGCGCGAGGATGGTCTGGCCATCGTCAGGGCTTACAAATTCGCCAATTTTGCGGAGGCCTTCGGGTTCATGGCGCAATGCGCATTGGCGGCTGAAAAGCTCAATCACCACCCGGAATGGTCGAACGTCTTTTCGCGCGTCAAGGTGTGCCTGACGACCCATGATTCTCAAGGGATTACCGAGCGGGACTTCCTTTTGGCGGGTGCCATGGAGAAGGCCGCACGCGGGCGCAGCGATTGAACCACAAAAGCAATGTCTTATATGATCCTTCATGACCACAGGACACATGACCATGGATGATGTGAAGATTGGCGAGATCCTGCTGCCGGGTGACCCAGACCAGCAGGAGCAGACCGAGCGTCAGGTGCGCTCCAAATTCTGGCCAAAGATGAAGCGCGTGGCCAGCAAGGTGCCATTTGCCCGCGATGCCGCTGCCGCCTATTATTGCGCAACGGATCGCGAAACGCCATTTCGTGCCAAGGGCATTCTCCTGGCGGCTTTGGGCTACTTCATTTTGCCCATCGATGTGGTGCCGGACATTTTTGCCGTTGTCGGCTTTACCGATGACATCGCGGTTTTAACCGCAGCGCTGGCCATGATCCGGGCACATATCAAGATGGAGCATTACGACGCAGCCGATGCTGCCATCGCGCGGATGAGCGAGGAGTAACGCCTCTGTGAAGCGGTGTTTTCTACCCTTGAAGGCGCCGACAAATTCTTGCCTGAATTCTTGTGTCTGTGCTCAGGACGCGTGCACGTCAGTGCGCCGTGGCCTGGCGCTGGGACCTGCCGACCTGTTACATCCCGATGCAAATATCGACTTTTAGCATCGGTGTTGACGGTTTGGTAACCGATCTTTAGCCAATATGAAGATGACGGACTTACCTAGCATCGGCCCGGCACAGCCGTTCGGCCAACTGGAAGACAATAACCCGGCAGGAAATTCAATGTTTGTAAGAAGTGTAGCAACCGCAGTCGCCATTTTGCTGACCAGTGTCAGCATAGCCTCTGCACAGTCGCCCACGCGCATCCAGCAGTTCAATGCATGGGGTGCCTATTCGTACAAGTCGGGTAACAGCACCGTTTGCTATGTTCTTTCGATCCCAACGACCAAGGAACCCGCGAGCGTTGATCACGGCGATATCTTCTTTATCGTTTCGCAGCGCCCGGGCCAGAACATTTCCTATGAGCCTCAGGCCATGGTCGGCTACAGCCTGCGCGAAGGCTCCAAGGTCAATGTGACCATCGATAACAAGAACTTCGTGATGTTCACCAAGGACAAGGCCGCCTGGGTTGAGAACGCTGCTGAAGAGCCTGCACTGGTCGCGGCCATGAAGACTGGCAAGTCCATGACGGTCAAGGCAACATCTGCCCGTGGCACGGCCACTAACTACGCTTATTCGCTTTCGGGCATTTCGGCGGCGCTGAAGCAGGTTGAAAGCTGCAAGTAAGGCGGTTTGGTTTCAGATTTTGCGGTGGCCGGTCCTTGACCGGCCATTTGCGTTTTGACTGTTTTGGTGCTAAAGGCGCGTCAACACAAACAGGTGGGTGCGCAAGACGTGCCTTGCCTTTGAATTTTCTCCACATGCAGACGACCATCCGCCGCTTGTTTCGCGCGGTTTCGCACTGCAATGGCTGATGGGATAAGACAATGTCCGTACTGGAAGCGACCGCCGGTCTGGCAATCAAGAGCCCGATTGTTGCCAATGCCGATCTCATGGACGGCAAGCCGTCATTGATTGGCATTACGCGGGAAGAGATGGCAGAGGCGCTGATGGAAATCGGTGTGCCGCAGAAGCAGACCAAGATGCGCGTGAGCCAGCTCTGGAACTGGCTCTATGTCCGCGGCGTCTCCGATTTCGACCACATGACCAATGTGGCCAAGGATCTGCGCGAAAAGCTGAAGGCACACTTTACCATTGCGCGCCCTGAGATCGTGGAAGAACAGGTTTCCAACGATGGCACCCGCAAATGGCTGATGCGCTTTCCGCCACGGGGCGCAGGCCGTCCGGTTGAAATCGAAACGGTCTATATTCCCGAAGAAGGACGCGGCACGCTGTGCATTTCCAGCCAGGTCGGTTGTTCGCTGACCTGTTCCTTCTGTCACACCGGAACGCAGCGTCTGGTGCGCAACCTGACGGCAGAAGAAATTCTGGCGCAGCTTCTGGTCGCGCGCGACCGTCTGGGTGATTTTCCCGACCGGGAAGCACCGCAGGGCACGATCATGCCTGCCGAAGGCCGCAAGGTTTCCAACATCGTGATGATGGGAATGGGCGAGCCGCTTTATAATTTCGAGCATGTGAAAACAGCACTGCTGATCGCCACCGATGGTGATGGCCTGTCTCTTTCCAAGCGTCGCGTGACGCTGTCGACATCGGGCGTCGTGCCTGAAATTTTCCGCACCGGCGATGAAATCGGCGTGATGCTGGCCATCTCGCTGCATGCGGTGCGTGATGAGTTGCGCGACATGCTGGTGCCGATCAATAAGAAATATCCGCTGAAAGAGCTGATTGAAGCTTGCCGTAACTATCCCGGCGTGTCGAACGCCCGCCGCATCACCTTTGAATATGTGATGCTGAAGGACGTCAATGACAGTCTGGAAGATGCGAAAATGCTGACGCAGCTCTTAAAGGGCGTTCCGGCCAAGATCAATCTCATTCCGTTCAACCCATGGCCCGGCACGAACTACCAGTGCTCGGATTGGGAGCAGATCGAGAAGTTTGCAGATTTCATCAATCAGGCTGGCTATGCTTCGCCGATCCGCACCCCGCGCGGGCGTGACATTCTTGCGGCCTGTGGTCAGTTGAAGTCGGAATCGGAACGCATGCGCAAGACTGAGCGCATGGCATTTGAGGCGATGATGATCGCCAATCACGGCGCAGACGACGAATAGAACAAGAATTGATGGGTGCGCCCCGGTCTGCATGATTGATTTCGTATAAACGCTTTCTTAAAGAGGGCGGTAAAAGCGAAACATCAGGAGGAATACACCATGCGCGCACTCATTCTGGCACTTGCGACGGCGACAGCCCTTGCAGCCCCAGCCAAGGCAGAGGACGTCACCGTTGCCGTCACTGCCATCGTTGAGCATCCTGCACTGGATGCCGCGCGTGATGGCGTCAAGGCAGCACTTGCCGAGGCCGGTTACAAGGAAGGCGAAAACCTGAAATTCGTCTACCAGTCCGCGCAGGGCAATCCCGGCACGGCATCGCAGATCGCGCGCCAGTTCGTGGGCGATGCACCCAATGTCATCGTTCCCATTTCCACACCATCGGCGCAGGCCGTCGTGGCCGCCACCCGTGATATTCCCATCGTCTTCACCGCAGTGTCTGATCCTGTCGGTGCGCAGCTGATCAAGTCCATGGACAAGCCCGGCCGCAATGTCACCGGCCTTTCCGACATGCTGCCGGTTGCCGAGCATCTGGCGCTGATCAAGGAAATCACCCCCAACGCCAAGTCCATCGGCTTCATCTACAATTCGGCAGAAGCCAACTCGGTATCGACGCTTGATCTGTTGAAGAGCGAAGCGGCCAAGGCGGGTCTGACGGTTGTTGAATCCGTCGCCACAAAGTCTGCCGAAGTGCAGGGCGCGACCCGCGCATTGGTGGGCAAGGCCGACGTGATCTACGTTCCGACCGACAACACGATCGTTTCTGCCTTTGAAGCCGCAGCCGGTGTTGCGAGCGAAGCCAAGATCCCGCTTTTTGCAGCCGATACGGATTCCGTGGCTCGTGGCGCAGTGGCCGCTCTCGGCTTCAACTATTTTGACGTGGGCAAGCAGACGGGTGCCGTGGTTGTTCGCATTCTCAAAGGTGAAAAGCCTGGCGATATTCCTGCAACGCTCGCCGTCGGCACCGATCTCGTTCTCAACAAGAAGGCCGCTGCCATGGCAGGCGTGACTTTCCCTGAGAGCGTCACGAAGCGCGCAACCAAGATGATCGAGTAAGCCAAATCAACCTCTCTCGCATCATGCTGAGGCGAGAGAGGTTTGCGGCCCGAATGGCAGTCTGATGGCTGCTGAATTGCAGCCCTCCGGATGGGGGGCGACAACCCAAGGAATTCTACCGTGAGTCAAATCGCCTTTTGGGGTGCTGTCGAGCTGGGGCTGGTTTTCGCCTTTGTCGCTATCGGCGTTTACTTGGCCTTCCGCGTCCTCGATTTCCCCGATCTGACGGTTGACGGGTCGTTTCCGCTGGGTGCAGCCGTTGCTGCGGTGCTTATTGTCGCGGGGTTTAACCCTTGGGTCGCAACCGGCGTGGCCATGGTTGCGGGCGCAGCGGCCGGCATGGTGACGGCGGTGCTGAATGTCCGCTTCAAGATTCTCAACCTCCTGGCCTCGATCCTGACCATGATTGCGCTCTTTTCCGTCAATCTGCGGGTCATGGGCAAACCCAATGTGGCGCTTCTCAATCAGGATACCGTTATCGAGCCGTTCTATGGTCTGGGTATCTCAGACTATCTGCTCCGCCCGCTCTTTGTCGGCGTGCTGGTGGTGGTCGCTGTTCTCATCGTTTGGCGCTTTCTGGAAAGCGATGCAGGCCTTGCCATGCGCGCCACGGGTGCCAATGCCAGAATGGCGCGGGCGCAGGGGGTGAAGACGGGCAACCAGATCTATCTCGGCATGGCGCTGTCCAACGCGCTTGTCGCCCTTGGTGGCGCCTTGTTTGCGCAGACCAACGGTTTTGCCGATGTGACAGCCGGTGTCGGCACCATCGTTGTCGGGCTTGCCGCTGTTATCATTGGTGAGACGCTGTTTGGCTCACGCGGAATTCTGATTGCTCTCATCGGCTGCGTCTTTGGCTCCATCGCCTACCGGCTTGCCATTCAGCTGGCACTGTCGAGCGATTCCCTCGGCTTGAAGGCCTCCGACCTCAATTTCGTGACGGCGGTGCTGGTCGCCGTCGCGCTGATCTTGCCGCGCCTGCGCCGTGGAGGAGCATCGTCATGATTTCGCTTTCCGATATTCAAGTCGTCTTCGGACGCGGCACGCCGCTGCAAAAGCAGGCTCTCGCAAAGATCGATCTGACGATTGAAAACGGCTCCTTCGTGACTGTCATCGGTTCCAACGGCGCTGGGAAATCGACCTTGCTGGGCGTGCTGGCGGGTGACGTTTTGCCAACCGCCGGTAAAGTCACCATTGGCGGGGTGGATGTCACGCGCAAGCCAACGGCCAATCGTGCCGGACAGGTCGCCCGCGTGTTTCAGGACCCGCTTGCTGGTAGCTGCGGTGCCTTGACCATCGAAGAGAACCTCGCCCTTGCTGCCGCCCGCGGCAAGACACGCGGCCTTTTGCCGGCGCTGGGCGGTGGCAGACGTGCGTTCTTCCAGGAGCGCATTGCATCCCTTAACCTTGGTCTCGAAAACCGACTGAAGGACCGCATGGACCTCTTGTCCGGTGGTCAGCGTCAGGCCGTATCGCTGGTCATGGCAACGCTTGCCGGGTCAGACGTTTTGCTGCTGGATGAGCATACCGCAGCGCTGGATCCCGGCATGGCGGAATTCGTGATGCAGCTGACGCAGAAAGTGGTGGAAGAGCGCAAGCTGACGACATTGATGGTGACCCACTCCATGCGTCAGGCGCTGGATTATGGCGACCGAACCATCATGCTGCATGCCGGTGAGATCGTTCTCGACGTATCCGGTGAAAGCCGCAAGGGCCTGCAGGTGGAAGACCTGATCGAGATGTTCCGCAACATACGCGGCCAGATGCTTGATGATGATGAGCTGTTGATCGGTTAATCCGGAGGTCAGCCACGCCTGCGTGACGCCTTGCCTCCTGCTGCAAAACCATGCCATTTTCGTGGGGTATTCCAGCAGGAGATATTCCCTTGTTCAGACGCATGTTCCTTGCCGCCGTTTCGACCGCGCTTTTTCTGCCAGTGCTGGCATTTTCAGCTGAGCTGCCAGACCTGAAAGGTCGGGAGATCGTGGTCGTGACCGAGAACGCCTATCCACCGCTGCAATTTGTCGATCCAAAATCTGGCGATGCGATTGGCTGGGAATATGATGCGATGAACGAGATTGCAAAACGGCTGAACGCCAAGGTTTCGTACCAGAACGCGTCCTGGGATGCGATGATTCCCGCTGTTTCATCAGGGCAATACGATATCGGCATGACCGGCATCAGCATCAAGGAAGACCGCAAGCAACAGGTCGACTTTTCCGATCCCTATATGCGGTCTGAAATGTTTATGCTGGTGCGAGCGGATGAGACGCGCTTTACCGATGCCAAGAGCTTTGGCACGATGGATAAGGCTTTGGCAGGCGCGCAGGCTGGGACAACGCCGTTTTATACCATCATCTATGATGTGCTTGACGGTAATGAGCAGAACCCGCGTGTGAAGCTCATGGAAACCTTCGGGGCGACGGTGCAGGCGCTGAAAACCGGCGATGTCGATCTGGTTCTGACCGATGGCGTGGCGGGCAAGGGCTATGTTGATGCCTCCGGTGGCACGCTGAAGCTGATTGGCGGCGCGCTGGGTGGCGATGATTTTGGCTTCATCTTCAAGAAGGGGTCTGACTTGTCTGCGCCGATCAACGCCGCGATTGCCGCCTTGAAGGCGGACGGGACCTTTGCCGCGCTCGATAAAAAGTGGTTTCTGGACTACAAGCTTGGCGAATAATTCATGCGTTCAAGCCGCAAAGGCAGTGGCGTGAGCGCCCGGACATCGTCTGCCGCCGAGGGTGATTTTCCCTGGTGGCTGGTGGCGATGATCGGCATCGGATCGGTGCTGGCCATTCTGATCGCGATCAACGGCATCTATGCGCAGGTCTTTTCCACCGTCATCAAAGGTGTGGGCATGACCGTGTTCGTGACGCTGGTGGCATTTGCGCTGGCGTCCCTGTGGGGACTGGCGATTGCGCTGCTGGGCATGGCGGACAGCATCATTCTGCGCCAGATCTCCCGGTTCTACATCGAAACCATCCGCGGCATTCCTGTGCTGGTCGTGCTGTTCTACGTGGCATTCGTAGGTGCGCCTGCGATTGTCAGCCTGATCAACTGGTTGATAACGCCGTTGATCCAAGCGGGTTGGCTGGAGCCTGTACTGGTTCGGGATTTTTCCCTGACATGGCGGGCCATTCTGGCGCTGACAATTTGCTATGCAGCCTTTATCGCGGAAATTTTTCGTGCCGGGATCGAGGCGGTGGATCAGGGGCAGATCGAGGCTGCCAAGGCGCTGGGGCTTGGTCGCGCCCAACGTTTTCGTCTCGTCATTTTCCCGCAGGCGATCCGCACGATCTTCCCGCCGCTTTCCAACGACTTCGTGTCGATGGTGAAAGACAGTTCGCTCGTCTCGGTTCTGGGCGTCATGGATGTCACGCAACTCGGGAAGGTCTATGCGGCAGGCTCGTTCCGGTTTTTCGAAACCTATTCGATTGTCGCTTACATCTATCTCATTCTGACCGTCGGGCTTTCGCTTGTGCTGCGGCGGGTGGAGAAATCCATGCGCCGCAGCCCGCACGGGTAGCTTTCAAAAGACAGAGCTGCCGTCGCTGGCCACATCTGGAACCAGCGACGGCAAATGGTTGATCAGGCTAGGGCGTCCTGAGCCTTCGTCTGTTTTGCAATCATGCGACCGGCGATGATGACCAGCACACCGGCGACCGCAAGGCACGCCGACAGGAAGAACATCGGCGCGATTGTACTTCCGGTTTCATCCTTGATCCACGGCACGACATTCTGCGCAACGAAGCCGCCGAGATTGCCGACCGAGTTGATGGCGGCAAGGCCTGCTGCGGCACCCGCGCCTTTGAGGAAACGACCCGGCAGGCTCCAGAACACCGGCTGTCCGGCAAAGATACCGGCGGCGGCGATGCAGAGGAATGTGAACTGCACGACAGGCGTGGTGACAAGCGCCGACATCAACAGACAAAAAGCGCCGATGAAGGCCGGGCCGACGATGAAGGGGATCTTGCTTTGCGAACGGTCCGCTGCCGAAGGCACCACATAGAGCGCAATCGCCACACCAATCCATGGGATGATGTTGATGAAGCCGTTGGTGGTGTTGGAGACGCCGAAGCTCTTGACGATGGTGGGCAGCCAGTAGCTGAGGCCATAAGCCGCGAGAGGAAAGCCCACGAAGCAGAGCGACATGAACAGCACCTGCGGATTGATGAGCGCCTTGAAGCCGTTCTCGGCGCTTTCTTCCATGTGCGAATTTTCGGACGCGATGCGGTCTTTCAGCCAGTTCTTCTCGTCCTGGGTCAGAAACTTGGCCTTTTCCGGCGTGTCGTCGAGATAGAAGATCGTGAAGATACCGGCGATGACTGCCGGAACGCCTGTTGCAAGGAACACCCACTCCCAGCCAGCCAGACCCATGACGCCATCCAGATCGAGCAACATGCCACCCAGCGGTGCACCGATGGCGTTGGCAAGGGCGCTGAAGATCATGAAGAGGCCAACCATGCGTCCTCGATAATCCCGCGGGAACCAGATGGTTAGGAGGTAGAGAACGCCGGGGAAGAAGCCCGCTTCACAGGCACCGAGCAGGAAGCGCAGAACATAGAACATGGTCTGGCTGCTGGTGAATGCGAGCGCGATTGTGACGGCTCCCCACGAGATGATGATGCGGGCAAACCAGCGGCTGGCGCCAAAGCGCGTCAACAGCAGGTTGCTGGGCACTTCGAAGATGAAATAGCCGATGAAGAACAGCGATGCCCCGAGGCCATAGGCGTATTCGCTCAAGCCCAGATCGCCCACCATTTGCAGCTTGGCATAGCTGACATTCTGTCGGTCGATATAGGCGATGAGATAGAGCAGGCCTAGAAACGGCATCAGCCGCCAGGTGATTTTTGAAATTAGCGCCTTTTCAGATACCAAAACGTATCCTCCTTCTGGCTGCACCGAAGCGCAGCCTTGCGTGATCACGGCCCCCGCCTTCACGACCACGTTATGACATCGTGAACAGGTACTGACAGTCCTAACGAATGAGAAGGCTGTTTTATCCACCTCTAATGGACCGAGAGCGGCGTATTTCTGCCGTGATGGCAATATTGCCGAGGATTATCCGATCTGGTATGACGAACAAATGGGATCAAAATTCGGATGCCTCGCTCAGAACGTTTTCGTGCTGCAAGACCATAAGCGTCTGCCGGCACGCTTCTTTGCGCGCATTTCCGGTGCTCTTGGCGGTCGACTTACGATTGCCTGAAAGCTCTCTTGAGAGCTTGAACGTTTTGCTGCGACCCCAAATCAATTTTCACATTCGATGGATACAGCCATGAGCGCACCCCGCACACTCTACGATAAAATCTGGGATGATCACGTCGTCAATCGCGACCCGGATGGAACCTGTCTTCTCTACATCGACCGTCACCTCGTGCACGAGGTGACGAGCCCGCAGGCCTTTGAGGGCTTGCGCCTTGCCGGTCGTCCCGTTCATTCGCCATCCCGCACTTTGGCCGTTGTCGACCACAACGTGCCAACCACTGCCGACCGTCTTGAGGGTATCAAGAACGAGGAAAGCCGTGTGCAGGTTGAGGCGCTGGCGCAGAATGCTGCGGAATTCGGCGTTGAATATTATTCCGAGCGCGACAAGCGTCAGGGCATCGTCCACATCGTTGGGCCGGAGCAGGGTTTCACGCTGCCGGGCATGACCATTGTGTGCGGTGACAGCCATACATCCACCCACGGCGCGTTCGGCGCGCTGGCGCACGGTATCGGCACCTCTGAAGTCGAGCACGTTCTGGCGACGCAGACGCTGATCCAGAAGAAAGCCAAGAACATGCTGGTGCGTGTGGATGGCAAGGTTCCTGATGGTGTGACGGCCAAGGATATCATCCTCGCCATTATTGGCGAGATCGGCACTGCCGGTGGTACGGGCCACGTTATTGAATTTGCCGGTGAAGCGATCCGTTCACTGTCGATGGAAGGCCGCATGACGGTCTGCAACATGACCATTGAAGGCGGCGCCCGCGCTGGCCTTGTCGCGCCTGATGAGACGACATTCGAATACATCAAGGGCAAGCCACGCGCTCCGCAGGGTGAGGTTCTGGAACAGGCCATCGCCTATTGGAAGACGCTGAAATCCGATGAAGGTGCGCATTACGATAAGGTTGTCGTGCTGAACGCCGCCGACCTGCCGCCCATCGTGTCGTGGGGTTCGTCGCCTGAGGATGTGGTTTCCGTTCAGGGTGAGGTGCCGGATCCAGCCGCCATCGAGGATGAAAACAAGCGTAATTCCAAGCAGCGCGCGCTGGAATATATGGGCCTGAAGCCCGGCACCAAGATGACCGACATCGCCATCGACCGCGTCTTCATCGGCTCCTGCACCAATGGTCGCATCGAAGATCTGCGGGCTGCGGCGAAGATTGTCGAGGGTCGCAAGGTGGCGCCAACCGTGTCTGCCATGATCGTTCCCGGCTCTGGTCTTGTGAAGGAACAGGCCGAGAAGGAAGGTCTGGACAAGATTTTCCTGGAGGCGGGCTTTGAGTGGCGCGAACCGGGCTGCTCCATGTGCCTTGCCATGAATGACGACCGGCTTGCGCCGGGCGAACGCTGCGCCTCCACGTCCAACCGCAACTTCGAGGGACGTCAGGGCTACAAGAGCCGCACGCATCTTGTGTCGCCTGCAATGGCTGCAGCTGCTGCGGTTGCCGGGCACTTCGTTGATGTGCGCGACTGGCGTTGAATTGTGACGATGGCCGGAGGCAGGCAGTTGCCTCCGGTTTTTTCTAGAAGACAGTGATTTTCGTGCCCTTGCGCAGATGCGGCAGAATGCGGCGCATGTCGCGCGGATGAAGCGCCACGCATCCCGCTGTCGGTTCATAGCCCGGGCGGATCATATGCATGAAAATGGCCGACCCCAGATTGCGGCGGCGTGATGTGACGTTCCAGTCGAGCACGAGGCAGACATCGTAGAGACCATCCTGACGGCGCATCTCTTCATGGCTTGCCTTGAAGGGTGCCGTGACGAGCCTGTTGTAATTGGGATCTGATGGTGCATCACACCACAACATGTTCGACCGCGTGCGATACATCGGCAGCGATGTGTTCAAGGCGGTCATTCTGTCACCTCTGTGGAAGCCGTAGAGCACAGCCATCGTCGTGATCGGCGTTTTGCCATCGCCTTCGCATTTAAGTGCCGTCCGCCCGTTGCGGCCGATAGCCGCCTGAAAAGTGAGGTGGCCCAGTTGCAGCAATGCGCGGCTTTTGTTGCGCGGCGCTGCGCGAACGCGCAATTCTAAAGCCTTTTTGGGCTGCTTTATTTTGCGTGTTGGCATGGTTCTCACGAGATTTTGCTTTGCATGTGTGGCAACGTGACCTCCGGGCGCAGTGTTATAGAGTGACAAAGGGTTGACGTTGCGGCATCAAATCGCTGAATTGGCTCACGAATGTAGAAAGCACGCGCACCATGACGATCGCAAGATACGCTTGTGCGATATGCTTTCAATGTAACAAGAAAGGCTGAGATATCCCATGACGGCCCGTACACTTCTTTTGGTCGACGACGATGACGATTTGCGCGAGACACTTGCCGAGCAATTGTCCCCTTATGAAGAATTCAATCTTCTGACGGGCGCCAACGCCAATGCCGCGATCCAGACGACAAAATCAACGCAGGTTGATCTCTTGATCATGGATGTCGGTCTGCCTGACATGGATGGGCGCGAAGCCGTCAAGATCATGCGAAAAAATGGCTTCAAGGCGCCGATCATCATGTTGACCGGCCATGACACGGATTCCGATACGATCCTTGGTCTGGAAGCTGGCGCCAACGATTATGTCACGAAGCCATTTCGTTTTGCCGTTCTGCTGGCGCGGGTGCGTGCACAGCTTCGCCAGTATGAGCAGAGCGAAGACGCCGTCTTTACCGTTGGCCCCTATCAGTTCAAGCCGAGCCAGAAGCTGCTGACATCGGATGACGGCAAGAAGATCCGCCTGACCGAAAAGGAAGCCGCGATCATCCGTTACCTCTACCGCGCAGGCAACGCGGTTGTGACGCGTGATGTGCTGCTGGAAGAGGTCTGGGGTTATAATTCCGGCGTCACCACGCACACGCTGGAAACCCATGTTTATCGCCTGCGCCAGAAGATCGAGCGCGACCCATCCAACGCCGAACTGCTGGTCACCGAGAATGGTGGCTACAAGATTGTGCCGTAACGATAAATCTGGCGGTGCGGCCCTTGTCTTGGCCGCGCCGTTGTTCGAAAACCAGAGCTGTGATCAGCTGTGGGGGCTTCGAACGTTATGGCATTGAATGACGATATCCAGCTTCTGTCGCAGGTGCCCCTGTTTCAGGGCTTCAGCGACGACCAGTTGCGTCTGATCGCCTTCGGTGCCGAGCGGCGCAGGATTACCGAGGGGCAGGCCCTGTTCCGCGAGCATTCTCCAGCCGAATGCGGTTTCGTCATCGCACGTGGAGGTTTTGATCTCTACAGCACTGGTCGTCAGGGAAAGCCTGAGCTTCAGGCGCGGCCTCAGGCGGGTTCTCTGTTGTCAGAGCTTGCGCTGTTCACACTCTGCGAGCGCAAATATACGGCGGTTGCGCATGAGGATTCTGAGGTCATCCGCATCACGCGCATCCTCTTCCACCGCATGATCGAAGAATTCCCTGATGTGGCCGACGTGGTCCTGACGCGCATTCGCGACAATATCGCGGCCTTATCGTCAGGTGCCGCAGCGCTTCAGGGCCGCTTTTCGTAAGTTTTCAGAACTTGAAATGCGCCGTTACGGGAACGTGGTCCGATGGCCGGTTCCAGCCGCGAGCTTCCCGCAGGATCTCTATGCGATCCAGAGACGGGCCAAGGTCCTGCGACGACCATATGTGGTCGAGACGGCGACCGCGATTGGCCGCTTCCCAATCCTTGGCGCGGTAGCTCCACCAGGTGTAGATTTTCTCGGTCTCTGGCACATTGAGGCGCATCAGATCGAGCCAGTTGCCCTTTTTCATGATCTCGAGGAGACCTTCGGTCTCAACCGGCGTGTGGCTGACGATCTTCAAGAGTTGCTTGTGCGACCAGACATCGTGTTCCAGCGGCGCGATGTTCAAGTCGCCAACGAGGATGGAGGATGTGCCGGGCACGCCGTCGGCGCTCAACGCCTTCATTTCCTCGATGAAATCAAGCTTGTGGCCGAATTTCGGGTTGATCGAACGATCCGGCTCATCGCCGCCTGCCGGGACATAGAAATTGTGAAGACGGATTTTGCGGGATCCAACCTGAACAATGCCGGAGATGTGGCGGGCATCGCCAATGCCACAATAATCCTGCCGGTGATCTTCGGTCAGCGGTAGCTTTGAGGCGATTGCGACGCCGTGATAACCCTTCTGGCCGTGAATGATGACATGGTTGTAGCCGAGCGCCTTCAAGGGCTTGAGCGGAAACTCACCGTTGGGGCACTTGGTTTCCTGAAGGCATAGCACATCAGGATTGTAACGCACCAGAAACTGCTCGACGATTGGCATGCGCAGCCGTACCGAGTTGATGTTCCAGGTGGTTATCGAAAAGGTCATGCCTGCACTCCATTGATCCGTCTGAACGGTGGAGGCAGGCTTATAACATCATGCCGGAAACGGGAATTCTTTTCTCAGCCGCGACCGCGGACTTCCTCGTAATTGATCGCGAACACCTTATCGTCCAGCGCCATGCCGGTCTGGACGTTGAAGATCATCACTGTCGTATCCTTGTTCTGCGCATCCGTCGTGGTCCATTGGCGCAGATCGAAGGTTTTGGGATCAAACATCAGTGTGATGGTCGAATCGCCGAAGATGCTTTTGTCGCCGAGAACGATTGTCGTCAGGTCGGTTTCCTGTTTGACGTCGCGGACCTTCTGGTTGCCAAGATCGATCTTGTCGGAGAGGAGAAGGCTGAGCGGTGTTTTGGACAGCGGATAGAGATCCCAGGTTTTCAGCTTGTTGTTGCCGATCACCACGTTCTTGCCGTCGGAAATGACGCGCATCGGCGATGGGTCTTCATAGTTGAAGCGCAGCTTGCCCGGACGCGCAATATAGAACTTTCCGCCCGTCTGTTCGCCGCGTGGACCAAATTGCACGAACTCTCCCATCATGGTTTTGACGGAGGAGAAGTGGTTTGCAATTTTCTGGGCCGTCGCGTCCTGCGCAAAAGCCTGCAGCGGCTGCAGAGCCGCCATCGCTGCCGTTGCGGAAAACAGGGTCATCAGGCCGCGACGCGTCATGGTGCCATCAAGGCTGAAAGGCTGCGCGGAAGCGACCGGGACGTTGTTTTTCATTCTTTTCTCCTTCATCGCCATTTCTTGCCAAAAAAACGCGGCGGCTTCATGACATCGCCATGGGGTATATCGCCACCGTGTATAATGCCGGAAAGTCGTCTTGGTTGCTGACATCAGTGTGAACGGGCACGTCTAGGCTCGCGTATCAATCCTGCTCGGTTGGCACGAGAATCTCGCGTTTTCCTGCGTGGTTTGCAGGGCCGATGATACCTTCCTGCTCCATGCGTTCGATCAACGAGGCGGCACGGTTGTAGCCGATGCCAAGTCGGCGCTGAACGTAGGAAGTGGACGCCTTTCCATCGCGAAGCACCACGGCGACGGCCTGATCATAGGGATCATCGGATTCGGCCATATTGCCAGTGCCCGAAGGTCCGCCGCCATCCTCGTCTTCATCCTCTTCGGTGATGGATTCGAGATATTCCGGTGACCCTTGAGTCTTCAGGTAGGCAACGATGTCTTCGACCTCATTATCAGCCACGAATGGACCGTGCACACGCTGAATGCGCCCGCCGCCCGCCATATAGAGCATATCACCCATGCCAAGCAGCTGCTCGGCACCCTGCTCACCGAGAATCGTGCGGCTGTCGATCTTGGAGGTGACCTGGAAGGAAATGCGGGTCGGGAAGTTGGCCTTGATCGTGCCAGTGATCACGTCGACGGATGGACGCTGTGTGGCCATGATGACGTGAATACCCGCAGCACGCGCCATCTGCGCCAGTCGCTGGACGGCGCCTTCAATGTCCTTGCCCGCCACCATCATCAGGTCGGCCATTTCATCGATGATAACAACGATGTAGGGCAGGGGCTTCAGGTCGAATTCTTCCGTTTCGTACATGGCTTCGCCGGTCTGGCGGTCGAAACCGGTCTGCACGGTGCGGGTCAGCACTTCGCCCTTGTCCAGCGCCTGCTGAACGCGGGTGTTGAAGCCATCGATGTTGCGCACACCGATCTTCGACATTTTCTTGTAGCGCTCTTCCATCTCGCGCACGGTCCATTTCAGCGCGACAACGGCCTTCTTAGGATCGGTAACGACGGGAGACAGCAGATGCGGAATGCCGTCATAAACGGAGAGTTCCAGCATTTTCGGATCGATCATGATCAGGCGGCACTGTTCCGGTGTCATGCGGTAGAGCAGCGACAGGATCATGGTGTTGATGGCAACGGATTTACCGGAACCGGTGGTACCGGCCACCAGCAGATGCGGCATCTTGGCCAGATCGGCAATCACCGCCTCACCGCCGATGGTCTTGCCGAGCGACATGGGCAGCTTGGCCTTGTTGTTCTCGAAATCGCGCGACGCAATCAATTCCCGCAGATAGACGGTTTCGCGGATCTTGTTGGGCAGTTCTATGCCGATGGCGTTGCGGCCGGGCACCACGGCGACACGGGCGGCAATGGCGCTCATCGAGCGGGCGATATCGTCGGCAAGACCAATGACACGCGAGGATTTGATGCCCGGTGCGGGTTCAAGCTCGTACATGGTGACGACGGGGCCGGGGCGCACGTGAATGATCTCGCCCTTGACGCCGAAATCTTCCAGAACGCCTTCCAGCCTGCGGGCATTCTTTTCCAGAACATCGGCATTCAGCGTGTTGTCACGAACAACGCTTTTCGGCTCCGCCAGAAGGTGGACAGAGGGAAGCTGGAAGCCATCTCTGGCAATGAAGGAGGGTTGCGCATCGCGGGCAAGGCGTTCGCTGGGCTTGGGCCGGGCGGACGGCGGCGTGATTCGGGTTTGGCCAGCGGCAGGGCGGGCGGCAAACTTGGCATCGCCGGACAGGACGCCATCAGGCAGGCTATCATCGTCTTCGTCGTTATTGTTGTCATCGTCCATCGAGATCGATGGCGGGGCAACGTCGCGACGTGCGCGGGCCTCGGCGCGTTCTTCAAAGGATGGCTCGGCGCGCTCCAGCCTGTTCATGGCCGTCTTCAGACGGGATGGCTCGTTCAGCGTGCCGAATTCATAATCATTGAAATCATAGGGCTGTTCGAACTCGTTGCGCATCGACTTTGGCTTCAGGCCGAACAGGCGGCGGAAGCGGGCCTGTGCGATGTACCAGTAATGGGTGAGTGCGCCGAAGGCCAAAAGGCTGCCGAAGAAGCCATTGCTGTCGTCGTCTTCCTCGTCAACCGCTTCCTGCACCTTGCGGGCCTTGCTGGGGGCGGAAGCCTGGGCAACGATGAGCTCGTCCTCTTCATCCGGTGCGCCAAGAAGCCCTGAGGCAAACAGCATCAGCCATGCAGCCGGTACTGCAAAGAGGCTGCCAAGGACTGTGGCAAACGTGCCTGTCGGGTAGGCACCTATGAAAAGGGCGGGGAAACGCAGGATCATATCACCGATGACGCCGCCAATGCCGTTGGGCAGCGGCCATGTCAAAGGTGCTGGAAAGCAACCGAGCGAGGCGGAGGCGATGAAAGCGCCGCTGACCCAGGCCACGAGGCGGGCAGGAATGCGGCTGAACTTTCGGCCCGAAATCAGGGCGAATGACCAGGCAAGGATCGGCAGCATGGCTATCAGCGCCGACAGGCCTAAAAACTGCATCATGATATCGGCAAAGATCGCGCCGCTGTGGCCGAGCAGATTGGTCGGCGCATTGCCCGTGGCATAGGACAGGCTGGGGTCTGCGACATTCCAGGTGGCCAATGCCGTGATGCCGAGCGCCAGCACGCCCAGCACGGCGAAACCACACAGGGCCAATATCTGGCGCACAACGAATGCCGTCAGCACGAAGCGGTTATCACGACCATCGAATGTCGGAGAAGTCACTCTGTCCATATTCTGAACCTGTCGTTCCTAGTTGCTTCCGGGGTCCGCGCCAGAGGTGGCGCAGACGGGATGACAGGCCAAAATAGCGGGTCGCTGGTTAACATGGCATTAACCATGCACATTCTGCTGATATTCAGGGGGCCGGAAATGGAAAAAGCCCGGCAATGGCCGGGCTTTCGCGTGTCTTATAGTAAAGCGGGCTGGCCTTAAGAGTGGTAAGCCGCTTCGCCGTGGGTGGCGAGATCGAGACCTTCGCGTTCGGCTTCCACCGGAACACGCAGACCAACGACGAGGTCTACCACCTTGTAGAGGATGATCGAACCGATGCCAGACCATGCAACAGTGACGAGAACACCCTTGAGCTGCGCCCAGACCTGCGTTGCCGTGCCTGCGTAGCTGGCAGCGAAGTCAGCTGTCGAATAATCGACGATGCCTGCGCCACCGAGTGCTGGGTTGACGAAAACACCAGTCAGCAGAGCGCCGATGATGCCGCCGACGCCGTGCACGCCGAACACGTCTGCCGTGTCATCGTAGCCGAACTTGTTCTTCACCGTCGAAACGAAGAAGTAGCACACTGGGGAAACAACCAGACCCATGATGATCGCGCCCATTGGACCGACGAAACCGGCAGCAGGGGTGACGACAACGAGGCCAGCGACAGCACCGGAAGCAGCGCCCAGCATGGAGGCTTTCCCGCGTGTGAAGTTTTCAACGAGTGCCCAGGAAACGATGGCCGCTGCCGTGGCAACGAAGGTGTTGATCATGGCGAGGCCAGCATAGGCGTTTGCTTCCAGGTTGGAACCGGCGTTGAAGCCGAACCAGCCGACCCATAGAAGGGCAGCGCCGACCATGGTGAGGGTCATGGAGTGCGGAGCCATCATGTCCTTGCCGAAGCCTGTGCGCTTGCCAATCATGATTGCGCCGACGAGACCTGCAACGCCTGCGTTGATGTGAACAACCGTGCCGCCGGCAAAGTCGATTGCGCCGAAGCTGAAGATCAGGCCAGTTGGGCCGTCATAGGCGCTTGGGCCGCCCCAGAACCAGACCATGTGAGCAATCGGGAAGTAGACGAAGGTCAGCCAGAGGATCGTGAACAGGATAACTGCGGAGAATTTGATGCGTTCAGCAAACGCACCAACGATCAGAGCCGGGGTAATGGCTGCGAACGTCATCTGGAAGCAAACGAAGACGAGTTCCGGGATCGCTGCACCCTTGGTGAAGCTTTCCGACATTGTTGTCGTATCGACGCCCGCCAGGAACATCTTGGAAAAGCCGCCAACAAAGCTGTTGAGCGAGCCGCCATCGGTGAACGCCAGCGAATAGCCGTAGGTTACCCAGATGATCATGGCGACAGCCGCAATCATCATGACCTGCATCAGGACAGACAGCATGTTCTTGGTGCGAACGAGACCGCCATAGAAGAGTGCCAGACCGGGAACGATCATCAAGAGGACGAGGATGGTCGAAATCATCATCCAGGTCGTATCGCCCTTGTCGACTGTCATTGCTGGTGCCGCTGCGGCAACAGCCGGGGCTGCGGCATCCTGCGCAAAGGCGAAGGCGGGGGCAAGGAGCGCCGCCGCGCCGGCGCTGAGCCGACCAAGTGTGGAAATCCTGTTAAATTGCATGGTTTGAAAACTCCCCTGTCAGCCGAGCTTAAAGCGCTTCTGTGTTGGTTTCGCCGGTACGGATGCGCACGGCCTGTTCAATCGAGTAGACAAAGATCTTGCCATCGCCGATCTGCCCGGTCTTTGCAGATGCCGCGATTGCCTCGACGGCCTTCTCGACGAGATCGGAAGCAACGGCGATTTCGATCTTCAGCTTTGGAAGAAAGCTGACCGCATATTCGGTGCCGCGATAAATTTCGGTATGTCCCTTCTGGCGCCCGTAACCTTTGACCTCGGTTACAGTCAGGCCCTGAATACCAACAGCAGTCAGCGCTTCGCGCACCTCGTCCAGCTTGAACGGCTTGATAATGGCCATCACAATTTTCATCTGGTTTCCCATCCTTTGTTTGTCCTCGGCAGAGCCGATTCTCCTCGACGCTGGCTGATCGATAACAGCGACTGAAGCTATACATTCAAGGCGCGTGCCAGTTTGAATGGTGCGTTCTTAAGTTATTGATTCGGAAGGGGAATAATAAAAAAGATCGGAAAATAGGCAGCGTATTGCGCGTGACCAGCGCAATTGATGGGCATTTTTTGAAAAACGCCTAAAAACTAATCATTTGCTATTTTGCGGATCAGGCCTTCCTGGGCCATCGATGCGACGAGCATGCCGTCGCGGGTAAACAGGCTGCCGCGTGTCAGTCCGCGTGCACCGGATGCGCTGGGGCTGTCCTGAACGTAGAGCAGCCAGTCATCGAGTTTGCAGGCACGGTGAAACCAGATGGCGTGGTCAAGGCTGGCTGCCTGAATGGCTGGATCGAAGATCGTCGTGCCATGGGCGTAAAGCGATGTGTCCAGCAGGGTCATGTCGGAAAGATAGGCCAGAACCGCTGCCTGATAATGCGGGTCATCCGGCACGGCACCCACGGCGCGCACCCAGATATTCTGCTGGGGTTCGAGTTTTTCCTTTGAAATATAGTGCGTCAGAGAAACAGGTCTGATCTCGATGGGGCGCTTGTTTTCCCAATATTTGCGGATAGCGGGCGGCGCTTTTGCCAGAAACGCATCGCGCATCTGGTCTTCGCTCATCAATTGCTCGGGCTGGGGAACCGTGGGGATCGATGCCTGATGGTCAAAGCCGCCTTCATCGATCTGGAACGAGGCCGACATGGAAAAAATCGCCTTCCCGTGCTGAATGGCGACGATGCGGCGTGTGGCAAAGCTTGCGCCATCGCGAATGCGGTCCACCTGATAGATGATGGGAACCAGCGGGTCTCCGGGGCGCATGAAATAAGCGTGCAGGGAGTGGACAAAACGCTCGGCGCTGACGGTTCTCTGGGCTGCCATCAGCGCTTGCGCGATGACCTGCCCACCGAAAACCCGTTGCCAGCCGACCTGCGGGCTTGTGCCACGAAAAAGGTTTTCTTCCAGTTTCTCGAGGTCCAGCGTAGAGATGAGATTTTCCAGCGGCGCAGAATTTTCAAAAGGGCGCGACATTTTCGACATGCTCCAGCTGTAGGAAGACCAGAATGCATGGTCTATAGTGCATGCGTGATATTCACAAGAATGCAGGAGATGACGTGATGCTTGATGTGGTGATTGCGGGCGGCGGATATGTCGGACTTGGCGTTGCGGTCGCCATCAAGCAGGCTGCACCGCACATGGAAGTGCAGGTCATCGAAGCAGCGCCTGAGGATGTCTGGAAAAAGGACATGCGCGCATCGGCCATCATCGCTGCGGCATCCCGGATGCTTGATGTCTTCGGCATTTGGGACGAATTGCTTCCTGAGGCGCAGGCGATCAACAAGATGATCGTCACTGATTCGAAAACATCAGACCCTGTGCGACCTGTGTTTCTGACATTCGATGGCGATGTCGCCGAAGGCCAGCCTTTCGCGCATATGGTGCCGAATGTGGCTATGGTCGGTGCCTTGCGTGGCCTTTGCGAGCGCATCGGCGTTACCATTCGCCATGGGTCAAGCGTTTCCGGCTTTGATGCCGGTCCACGCTGCAATCTGGTGACATTGGCCGATGGCTCGACGCTTGAGACAAGGCTGCTGGTTGCCTGTGATGGCGTTCGCTCCGCCTTGCGCGACATGGCCGGCATCAAGACGGTCCACTGGGCCTATGATCAATCCGGTATCGTGACAACAGTGGAACATGAGCGTCCGCATAATGGCTGCGCGGAAGAGCATTTCCTGCCTTCAGGCCCCTTTGCTATTCTGCCGTTGAAGGGCAATCGCTCTTCGCTGGTCTGGACGGAACGGACTGCCGATGCGGACCAGCTGGTAGCGGCTGATGATCTCGTCTTCGAAGAAGAGCTGGAGCGCCGTTTCGGCCACAAGCTCGGTGCCATCAGGCCCGTTGGTCCAAGGCGGGCATTTCCGCTCGGCCTCACGCTTGCGCGGGCATTCGTCGCTCCGCGTCTGGCGCTGGCAGGCGATGCCGCCCATGGCATTCACCCGATTTCGGGCCAAGGCCTCAATCTCGGCTTCAAGGACGTGGCTGCCCTTGCTGAAACGATTGTTGAGGCGGATCGCCTTGGCCTCGATATCGGGTCGTTGAATGTGCTGGAGCGTTACCAGTCCTGGCGCAGGTTCGATACGGTGCGCATGGGCATCACCACCGATGTGCTGAACCGGCTGTTTTCCAACGATGTCGGCCCTATCAGGGTGGCGCGTGATTTCGGCCTGGGGATTGTGGACCGGATTCCAGGCCTTAAATCCTATTTCATCGGTCAGGCAGCAGGCACCCATGATAAGGGCGGGCCGAGATTGCTGGCCGGTCAGCCACTTTGATGCGGTGATTCGGCGCTGACACGTTCTCAGCATGCTCTAATCGGCAGAGTATGCGTTAAAATCCCTGCAAATCGGCCTTTGATGAAAAGCATCCTTGCCTTTGACCGCCACCATTGCCATGTGTGGAAGACAAGAGGCGGACGGAACGTTTCCGAATGGTTCTAAAATAGCAGTTCAGTCGAGCTTACGGATAATACGTTGAATTCTCGCCCCATGATCTTGAGCGGCCGCGGTGTTACGGCCGTTCTTGGACCGACAAATACCGGCAAGACGCATTACGCCATCGAGCGGATGGTGGCCTATGGAAGCGGCGTCATCGGCCTGCCGCTGCGGCTGCTTGCCCGAGAGGTCTATACACGGCTGGTGGAAAAGGTCGGTGCGCCCAATGTGGCGCTAATCACCGGCGAAGAAAAAATCACCCCGCCCAAAGCGGCCTATTCCGTCTGCACCGTCGAAGCCATGCCGCGTGAAACCACGGCGGCCTTCGTGGCCATCGATGAAGTGCAGCTTGCCGGCGATCTCGAGCGGGGACATATCTTTACCGACCGCATTCTGCATTTGCGTGGCCGCGAGCAGACCCTGTTGCTGGGTGCTGGCACCATGCGGCCAATCCTTGAAAAGTTGCTGCCGGGCATTGTCATGGTGGAGCGACCCCGGCTTTCGCAGCTTTTCTATGCAGGACAGAAGAAAATCACCCGCTTGCCACAGCGCACCGCCATCGTCGCGTTTTCCGCTGACGAGGTCTATGCGATTGCAGAGCTTGTGCGCCGTCAGCGCGGTGGCGCAGCCGTTGTGCTCGGCGCGCTGTCTCCACGCACACGCAACGCTCAGGTCGGGCTCTATCAATCCGGTGATGTGGAATATCTGGTTGCGACCGATGCGATCGGCATGGGCCTTAACCTCGATGTTGACCATGTTGCTTTCGCGCAGGATCGCAAATTCGATGGCTACCAGTTCCGCAATCTGAATGCGGGCGAGATGGGACAGATTGCCGGACGCGCCGGTCGTCACCTTCGCGATGGCACTTTCGGCGTGACGGGTCAGGTCGATCCATTCGACGATGAACTGGTGCACCGGGTCGAATCACACCAGTTCGATGCCGTCAAAGTGCTGCAGTGGCGCACGACGAATTTCGATTTTGCGTCCATTTCCAGGTTGCGGGCCAGCCTTGATGCAGCACCAACCGTGCAGGGTTTGACGCGGGCGCTACCTGCAATTGATCAACAAGCGTTAGAACACCTTGCGCGTTACCCAGAAATCGTTGACATAACGACGAACGCTGCGCGTGTGGAGAAGCTGTGGGAAGCCTGTGCTTTGCCGGATTTCCGCCGCATCGCGCCAGCACAGCATGCCGACTTGATTTCGACACTCTATTTCGACCTCGTCAAACGCGGAACCGTTAACGAGGATTTCATGGCCGAACAGGTGCGGCGGGCGGACCGCACCGACGGAGAGATCGATACGCTATCTGCAAGGATTGCGCAGATCAGAACATGGACGTATGTATCAAACCGCCCAGGATGGCTTGCCGATCCGACACACTGGCAAGAAAAGACTCGGGAAATCGAAGATCGATTGTCCGATGCTTTACATGAAAGGTTGACGAAACGCTTTGTTGATCGCAGGACATCTGTGCTCATGAGGCGCCTAAGAGAGAATGCGATGCTTGAAGCTGAAATCAGTGTGAATGGTGATGTCTTTGTTGAAGGACATCATGTCGGCCAATTGGCGGGTTTCCGGTTTACACCGGTTGCCGGAGCTGAAGGGCCAGATGCCAAGGCTGTGCAAGGCGCAGCGCAGAAGGCGCTTGCGCTGGAATATGAGGCGCGTGCTGCGCGCCTGCATGCCAGCGGCAACAGCGACCTCGCGTTAAGCGCCGACGGCCTTGTCCGCTGGTTGGGTGAGCCCGTCGCTCGTCTGGCAGCTGGCGACAATATCATGAAGCCGCGTGTCATCATGCTGGCGGATGAGCAGCTGAGCGGCAATGCGCGTGATCACGCCGTTGCACGTATCGAGCGTTTCGTGAACCATCAGATCGCGACGGTGCTCAAGCCTCTCGATGATATCTCTCGCGCAGAAGATTTGCAGGGTCTTGCCAAGGGTCTGGCCTTCCAGCTCGTGGAAAACCTCGGCGTTCTGTTCCGTCGTGACGTAACCGAAGAAGTTAAGACGCTGGATCAGGATGCGCGCGCTTCCATGCGCCGCTATGGCATCCGCTTTGGCGCTTACCACGTGTTTTTGCCAGCATTATTGAAGCCAGCACCTGCTGAGCTGGTGACGCTGCTCTGGGCTCTGAAGAATGACGGTCTTGGAAAGCCAGGTTACGGCGATCTTATTCCTGTTCTCGCCGCTGGCCGTACATCTGTTGTAACGGACCCAAGCTTCGAGCGCATGTTCTACAAGCTTGCAGGCTTCCGCTTCCTCGGAAAGCGCGCCGTTCGTATCGACATTCTGGAGCGTCTGGCGGATCTCATTCGTCCGCTGCTTCAGTGGAAGCCGGGTGCACAGCCACGCCCTGAAGGCGCTTACGATGGCCGTCGTTTTACAACGACCACCGCGATGCTTTCCATTCTCGGCGCTACGCTCGACGATATGGAAGAAATCTTGAAGGGCCTCGGCTACCGTGCCGATCAGGTCAGCGCTGAAGATGCTGCCGCTTTCCTTGGCGGCCAGAGCAACGATGCTGCAAAGACCGAGACACCGGCTGCTGTGGCTGAAGAGCCTGCACAGAATGATGATGCCGATGCCGAGACATCTTCGGAAGAGGCACCTGTCGCTGAAGCCGTTGCAGAGGCTCCTGTCGAAGTGACAGCCGAAGAGACACCATCGGCTGCGGAAGCATCCGAGACAGCGACAGAGGCTGTACAGGAGCCAGCGACTGAAGCTGCACCGGCCGAAGTTGCGGAGCCGAAGCCAGTTCTGCTGTGGCGTCCAGGCGGTCGCAACGACACCCAGCGCAGCGACAACCGTCGTACCGGCAATCGTGGACAGGGTGAGCGCCGTGCTGAAGGTGGCGAAGACCGCAAGTCTCAGCCACGTGGCAATGCTGGTCGTGATGGTGCCCCGCGTGACAATGCAGCCCGCGAAGGTGACCGCAAGCGTGATGGTGGCCGTCCAGACCGCAACAACAGCAACAATCGCTCTGATCGTCCAGATCGTGGCGAGCGCAAAGACCGGCCGGACCGCAACGACCGTGGTGGCAAGCCGCAGGGTCAGCAGCGTTTCGAAGCCAAGCCACCGCGCAAGGAAAAGCCGCTTGATCCGGATTCACCTTTCGCAAAGCTTGCTGCTTTGAAGGACCAGTTGAAGAAGTAACAGGAAGCCCTCTGCTTTATCGAAAGCAGAGGGCTTTTACCGTCTTGTTTGAACGCATGTGCGGACGGAAAACCGGGCCGCATTTTTCCTGGAAATACGTGATGGGTGAGAAGCAGCAGCCACATGATGCAGGCCGTCAGCGCCTCGATAAATGGCTGTTCTTTGCCCGTATGATCAAATCCAGATCGCTCGCACAGAGCTATATTCAATCGGGCAATGTCCGCATCAATGGCAACCCCATTCGCCAGTCCAGCCATCTTTTAAAGACCGGCGACAGGCTCGAACTTTCTTTCGAACGGTCAACCCGCATTCTCGTGGTGCTGGCATCGGGTGAGCGGCGCGGACCGTACGAGGAGGCCAAGCTCCTCTATGATGACCAGACACCACCTCCAGTGCCCAGCGATCGCTTCACCCCTCTGGAACAGGCCATGCGCGAGCCTGGCAGCGGACGGCCGACGAAGAAGGAGCGCCGGGCGCTCGACAAGTTCATTTCAGACAGCGGCGAAGGCTTCAAATAACGGTGCCGATGGGCCGCGCAGAGGTGAGGCCGCCAGTGCAGCTGGAATAAATGACCCAGATCAGCCCCTTTTTTGAAACCATTTGTCCTTGCTATCTTGTCACAAAGGCATTACCTCACATGCCAAAATGCCCTGTCTGAAATCCGGGCAAAGGCTTGTTTCTCAAGCCCTGTGGCCCGGCCTGCATATCTGGAGTCCATCATGACGTATGTCGTGACCGATAACTGCATTCGCTGCAAGTATACCGACTGCGTCGAAGTCTGCCCCGTCGACTGCTTTTATGAGGGCGAGAATTTTCTGGCGATCAATCCCGACGAATGCATCGACTGTGGTGTGTGCGAACCTGAATGTCCCGCAGAGGCCATCAAGCCAGACACGGAGCCGGGTCTGGACAAGTGGCTGACGTTGAATGCCGAATATGCTGCCATCTGGCCCAACATTACCGTCAAGCGCGATCCTATGCCTGAAGCCAAGGAAATGGATGGCGTTTCAGGAAAGCTCGATCTCTACTTCTCGGCAGAGCCGGGTAAGGGCGACTAAGCACACCCTACGCTGTGATCCTCTGGATTAGTTCTAAAACAAAAAGCCTCCGAGCAGTAGCTGCGGAGGCTTTTTGTTGCGCTTGTGGCTATTGTCCGCGCCCGGACTGAAGTGTGGTGGAGAGCAAGGTCAGCAATGCCACGCTTTCCTCCAGGCTTTGCCGCTGACGGCTTTGGAGGATGGCAGACTGTAATCGGTTCATCTCGCGCGCAATCGCTGCTGGCTGCCACGTGCGCAGCGCGCGTTCGATGACGGGCTTGCGGCGGAAGTGAATGCCGCGCCCGAGTGTCAGCATGACCTGGCCTGCCTGCTGCTTCTTGTCATCCATTTCCGCCCGCATCTGGTCCAGCAGCTGGAACTGGCGAAGACAGCCCTGCAGCACCAGAAAGATCGGCGTCTTGGATGCGATGATTTTCTGGGTGGCGTGGAAGAAGGCGTTGCGATCCCCCTTCAGGATGGCATCGACTGCGTCGTCTGCCGAAACCGTGCTGGCATCGCCAATGATGGCGAGCACGTCGTCTTCCTCGATGACATCATGTCCGCGGCAATACAGCGCCAGCTTGCGCACCTCGTTGCGCGAGGCAATGCGGTCTCCACCCAGCGATTCCGCCAGTCTTTGACGGGCGGCTGAGGAAATGCGCAAGTGTTCGGTGGAAAGCTCCTGATCGATCAGGGCATTCAAGGCGCGGGCATCGTCCGCATAGCAGGGAATGGCCCCGATAGAGCGGGAGGGTTCTGCAATCTTGCGAAGGCCTGTGCCCTTCTTGAGGTCACCAGCCTCAATAATCAGGAAGCTTGCTTCAGGTGGGTTATCAGAGAGAACCTGCAAGGCATCGACAAGCGCCTTTTCATTGGCGGCACCTTTGACCCAAATCAGCTTTTCGCCGCCGAACAGGCCGATGGAATTGACTTCATCCAGAAGCCGTCCGGGATCGCCGTGGAGATCCGTTGCCGTCAATTTCAGGGATGCAAAGGCATCGTTGGGGTCTATGCCGGTCTTGGATGCGATGAGCGAAGCGCGTTCCGAGACAAGGCCACGATCTGGACCATAGAGAACGAAAACGCGAAAACGCTCCGCCGGTTTCTCGGCGAAGCGTTCGAATTCATGCGACTTGATTTCCGTCATGATCGCTCTCAGCGGCTGAGCGTGGCGGCAATATCCGTCTGGATAATTTCGGCAAGCTCTCTTGCTGCACGGTTTTCACCATCACGAATGGCGCGGATCTTGGCGAATTCCTGCTGGGGCAGATCAAGCATGGCGGTGACGGTGCGCGTCGCCGCGCGCAGAACCTGGCCATCAGACACGCGCGTCAGCACGTATTTGCCGGTCATGCTCACGCGACCGGGGAAGGGGCCGTCATAGTTGTTCTTGCTCACCGAAAGGCTGGTATCGTCAGTCACTTCCGTGGATGTCGCGCTTGATTTGACCGTGATCTTGACGTCGTATTCCTTGCTGGTCGGGGCACCGGCTCCGCCATAGGCCAGGAAGACGAGGTGATTGCGCACTTCTTGCGTGACGCGGTCACCCGCATCCGCAAATTCGACGGTTTGCAGCTTCTGGCGCGTGCCGGAAGCTTCGCTGTAAAGCGGACGCACCTGACATCCAGCCAGCAGACCAGCGCACACAGTGACGGATATTGCGGCGGCTATGCGGCCCCATCGGGAATAGGCATCAAACAACAATGTTCACAATCCTTTGTGGAACCACAATGATCTTCTTGGGCGCAGCACCTGAAAGAGCTGCCTTGACGGCGTCCAGTTCAAGCACGGCTGCGCGCACGGCATCTTGATCCGCATCGCGCGCGATTGTCAATTCGCCACGCTTCTTGCCATTGATCTGGATGGGCATCACCACCTCATTTTCCTCAATGAGGGCGGGGACGAAGGCCGGCCAAGGGCTTTGGGCGACAAGGCCTTCATTGCCCAGTGCCGTCCAGCATTCTTCGGCCAGATGCGGTGTCATCGGTGCGATCAGACGCACGAGAATTTCGGCCGCATCGCGGGCAGCGGCCTTCATATCCTCAGATTTTCCGCCAGCAGCGACCTCTGCGAATGGGCCGGCCAGCGTGTTGACCAGTTCGTAGATGCGGGCAATCGCCTTGTTGAAGGCAAGCTTGTCCAGATCGTCCTGCACGGCTTTCAGCGTCTTGTGGGCAGCCTTGGAAACGTTCAAGCCTTCGCCCTGCGTGGCAGGCGCTGGCTTGACGGATTTCAGCTGTTCTGCTGCCTCACCGATGATGCGCCAGACGCGCTGCACGAAACGGTGGGCGCCTTCAACACCGGCCTCAGACCAGATCACGTCACGGTCCGGCGGGCTATCGGATAGAACGAAGAAGCGGGCGGTATCAGCGCCGTAAGAGGCAATGATGTCGTCAGGATCGACAACGTTCTTCTTCGACTTCGACATTTTTTCAATCGAGCCGATCTGAACCTCTTCACCGCCGGACAGCAGGAAGGCGCGGCGTTTGCCATCGGTTTCCTCGATCCGGATATCGGCAGGCACGACCCATTGTCCGTTCTGGCCTTCGCCAAGACGGTATGTTTCATGCACGACCATGCCTTGCGTAAACAGCCCCTTAAAGGGCTCCTTCACGTCCACATGGCCGGTTGCCTTCATGGCGCGGGTGAAGAAGCGCGAGTAAAGCAGATGCAGGATCGCATGCTCGATGCCACCAATATACTGATCGACCGGCAGCCAGTGACTGGCGACCTTTGGATCGGTCGGGTTTTCTTCCCAAGGGGCCGTGAAGCGGGTGAAATACCAGCTGGAATCGACAAATGTATCCATCGTGTCGGTTTCCCGGCGCGCGGCATGACCGCATTGCGGGCAGGACACGTGGCGCCAGGTGGGGTGGCGGTCCAGCGGATTGCCGGGCACGTCGAAGGTGACGTCGTCGGGCAACTTGACCGGCAGGTCCTTCTTTGGAACCGGAACGACGCCGCAGACTTCGCAATGGATGACCGGGATGGGGCAACCCCAATAGCGCTGGCGGGAAATGCCCCAGTCGCGCAGGCGAAAGTTGACCTTGCGTTCAGCCTGAGGCGCATCGCCCAGCATATGTGCCGAAAGCTTCGCAACGACAGCCTCAAAGGCGTCCGTCGTCGTCATGCCGTTCAGGAACTGCGAATTGATCATGACGCCGTCATCAACGAATGCGGTGTCGCCAATGGCGAAGGTTTCTGCGTTCTCGCCTTCCGGCATCACGACAGCAACGACAGGCAGATCGTATTTGCGTGCGAAATCCAGATCGCGCTGGTCGCCGGACGGGCAGCCGAAGATGGCACCAGTGCCGTAATCCATCAGCACGAAATTGGCGATGTAAACCGGCAATTCCATGGTGGGATCGAGCGGGTGAACGACCTTGACGCCTGTATTGAAGCCGCGTTTTTCAGCGGTTTCCAAGGCAGCCAGCGACGTGCCCTGACGACGGCATTCATCGCAGAACTCGGCAATCTCGGTGCTGGTTTCAGACAGCGTTCTGGCCAGCGGATGGTCTGCTGCAATGGCCAGGAACGACGCACCGAACAATGTGTCCGGGCGCGTGGTGTAAACGGTGATGTCGTCAAAACCGGCAGGGGCGGTGGAGGCCACGGTCTGCCAGCGCAAGGACAGGCCTTCCGACTTGCCAATCCAGTTCTTCTGCATCAGGCGGACTTTTTCCGGCCACTGATCCAGCTGGTCCAGCTCGTCCAGCAAATCCTGGCTGAAATCGGTGATGCGGAAGAACCACTGTGTCAGTTCGCGCTGTTCGACCAGCGCGCCAGAGCGCCAGCCGCGTCCATCGATGACCTGCTCATTGGCCAGAACGGTGTGATCGACAGGATCCCAGTTGACCTTGGACTGCTTGCGGTAAACAAGGCCCTTTTCCATGAAGTCGATGAACAGCGCCTGCTGCTTGCTGTAATATTCAACATCGCAGGTTGCGAATTCACGGGTCCAGTCCAGAGACAGACCCATGGATTTCAGCTGGCCGCGCATGGTGGCAATGTTCTGGTAGGTCCAGTCCTTGGGGTGGACCTTGTTCTGCATGGCGGCGTTTTCCGCAGGCATGCCGAATGCGTCCCAGCCCATGGGGTGAAGAACGTTGTAACCGCGTGCGCGCTTGTAGCGTGCAACGACATCACCCATCGCATAGTTGCGAACATGGCCCATGTGGATACGGCCCGATGGATATGGAAACATCTCAAGGACGTAATATTTCTCGCGGGTGTCGCTGTTGTCTGTCACGAAGACATTGTCTTCGTTCCATTTTTGCTGCCAGCGCGGCTCGGCGTCGCGAGGATTATAACGTTCGATGGCCATACTTCTGAAATCCGGGTATCAAGGGGAAAATTTGCGCTGACCTTCACCATGAAATAGCCTAGGCGTCAAGTTTGGCAGGGCTTTGGATGGGCGCAATGTTGGTTTACAGCGTTCAAATGGTGACAATGGTGCTTGGCATCAAGGCTTGCGGTCGCTACTGAAACCCTATCCCTGTATTTAAGCGAAGGTCTGATATGGAAATCGAAGCGCGTCTTGAAGACATCACGCAGCGAATTGCGACAGTTGCCGAGAAAGCTGACCGTGAGGCTGGCAGCGTGGTGCTTGTGGCCGTTTCGAAAACCTTTGAGGCGGATACAATCCAGCTGGTGATCGATTGTGGCCAACGCATATTCGGTGAAAACCGGGTTCAGGAAGCGCAAGGCAAGTGGCCGGGTCTCAAAGAAAAGACCGGCGGTATCGAGCTGCATCTCATCGGTCCTCTGCAATCCAACAAGGCCGCCGATGCGGTGGCGCTGTTTGACGTCATCGAAACCGTGGATCGCGAGAAAATTGCGCGGGCTCTCGCGGTTGAGTGCAACAAGCAGGGCCGAGCGCTTCGTTTTTATGTGCAGGTGAATACCGGCATGGAGCCACAAAAGGCGGGCATCGATCCGCGTGAGACCGTGGCTTTCGTTGCCATGTGCCGGGACGAGCTGAAGCTTAATGTGGAAGGCCTGATGTGCATTCCGCCTGCGGAGGAATACCCCGGACCACATTTTGCGCTGTTGGCGAAGCTTGCGAAAGAATGCGGCGTGGAAAAACTGTCCATGGGCATGTCGGGTGATTTCGAAACGGCCATTGAATTTGGTGCCACGAGCGTTCGGGTCGGATCAGCGATCTTCGGCACGCGCTGAAACATTCTAAGCTCTTTATGTAAAAAGCCACGGCATCGATGAGATGCCGTGGCTTTTTGTTGTGTGGCCGGGGCGCAAGCCCCTGCTATCAATCGAAGGCGATCAGCTTGTCCGTTGATGTGACGGGCTTGCCATCCACCGAAACCTCGACATCCGACGAACCTTCAGCGCGCTTGATGGCGACTTCCCGCACCTTGCCGTCCAGTGTGATCTTTGCCGAGAAGCCATTCCAGCTTTCTGGCAGAGATGGCGTGATGTGCAGTTTGCCATCGATGCGGGTGATGCCGAGAATGCCCTCAACAGCCGCACGATAGAGCCAGCCAGCAGAGCCGGTGTACCAGCTCCAGCCACCACGGCCCGCATAGGCGCCTGCGCCATAGACATCCGCCGTGACCACATAGGGCTCGACACGGTATGTCTCGGACGATGAGCGGTCCAGCGCATGGTTGACCGGGTTGAGCATGGAGAAGCACTTCCATGCATCCTCGCTTCGACCAAGCTTTGCCAGCGCCATCACGACCCAGGTGGCGGCGTGGGTATATTGACCACCGTTTTCGCGCACACCCGGCGGATAAGCCTTGATATAGCCCGGGTCCTGCGGAGAGCGCGAGAAGGGAGGCGTGAAGAGGCGGATGATGCCCGTTTCTTCATCGACAAGCTCGCGCATCACGGCATCCATGGCCTGTGTCGAGCGCTGCTCTTCACCTTCGCCAGACAGAACACTCCAGCTCTGGCCGAGCGAATCAATGCGGCATTCCTCGCTGGTGATGGAGCCGAGCGGGGTGCCGTCATCAAAGTAGCCACGGCGGTAGTATTCGCCATCCCAGCCTGCAGTTTCAAGTGCTGCACGCAGCTTGTCGCGGTGGGTCTTCCAGGCCTCGACACGGTCGAGATCACGGCGTTCCTCAGCGATGTCGATGAAGTCGCGCAGGGTTCCGGCGAGGAACCAACCGAGCCAGACGCTGGTGCCCTTGCCCGCAACGCCAACCCGGTTCATGCCGTCGTTCCAGTCTCCACCGAGGATGAGCGGCAGGCCGTTTTCGCCTGTGCGCTGAATGGCAAGGTCGAGTGCCAGTGCGGCATGCTCATAGAGGCTTGCCGATGTGTCGCTCGTTTCCGGCTGGAAGAACGCATCGTGCTGTCCGGGTGTCAGAGCGGGACCCTTGAGGAACGGAATGTTCTGCTCAAGAATGGCCTTGTCGCCCGTCGCCACGATGTACTGGTGGGTGGCATAGGCAAGCCAGACCACGTCATCGGAGATGGTCGTGCGAACGCCCGCTCCGGTCAGTGGCAGCCACCAGTGCTGTACGTCACCTTCCACAAACTGGCGACCGGCTGCCCGCAGGATCTGCTCGCGGGCCAGTGCTGGCTGGTAGAGCAGGAAGGCCAGCGTATCTTGCAGCTGATCTCGGAAACCGAATGCGCCGCTCGACTGATAGAAGGCCGTGCGCGCCATGATACGGCATGCCAGTGCCTGGTAAGGCAGCCAGCTGTTGACCATGTGGTTGAAGCCAGCATCCGGTGTCTCCACCTGCAACTGGCCTGTAAAGCCGTTCCAGAATGCCTTGTTTTCCGCCAGAACAGCATCGAAATCAGCGTTTCGGATGTCCTTGACCAAAGCGCGAGCTTCTTCAGACGTATCCGTATCACCGAGATAGAACAGGATATGCCGTTCTTCGCCGGGCTTCAGGTGGATTTCCTGCATCACAGCGGCACAAGGCGCGCCATCAAGCTCAACGCTGCCAGAGAGGGCTGCGCCGGACAGGATGGCCTGCGGGGCATGGACCGATCCGTAGCGACCGATGAATTCCCGCTTGCTGGTTGTGAAGCTGGTTGCCTGTTCCTGAAGAGCTAGGAACGAAGTCCGTGCGCTGTAGTCGATACTGTACGGGTTTGATGCGAACAGCGCGCCCGTTTCCTCATCATGCGTGCTCAGAATGAACGGCGCTGATTTCTGGGTGTTGTTGCCCAGCACCCATTCCACATAGCCGTAGGTCTTGAGACGACGGTTCTGCGTGCCGACGTTGCGGACGGTCAGGCGGGAAAGCTTGACTGGCCGTTCACGATCCACAGTCTGCGTGACTTCAATATCGAGCCCGTCATCCACGCTGCGCATAACCGAGTAGCCAAGCCCGTGGCGGGTTTCGAAGACCGCCTCGGGGTTGCGAGACAGGGCCGCGAATGGCGAGTGAATTTTGCCGCTCTCGACATCGGCAACGTAGATCGCTTCACCGGGACGGTTCACGACTGGATCGTTGCTCCATGGCGTGAGCTGATAGTCGCGCGAGTTGCGGCTCCATGTGAAGCCTGCGCCTTCTGCCGAGATATGGAAGCCAAAACGCTCATTCGAGATGACGTTGATCCATGGCTGCGGCGTGGCCTGACCACCATGCAGACGCACGACATATTCATCGCCAGCCTTCGTGAAACCGCCAAAGCCGTTCCAGAAGTCCAGATCATTGGCATCCTCTACCGGCTCGCCGTGCTGGAATGCCGGTGCTGGCAGTCGAGCCTGCGCCGATTCGCTGCCTTCGGGACCGCGAGTGGCCGCAAAGAGAGAGACAGCGCGGTTGACCTGATCAACGATCTTGCCGTTGCGAACGTGAAGAACGACACGCGATGCGGCAAGTAGGGCGGACCATGTTTGCTCATCGATGAGGTCACGACGAACGGAGAAGACGTGAGGACGTCCGCCATCTGCCGGATTGATGCGGCGCTGCGCTTCGGAGATAAAGTCGAGCGCATGCTGCATATCCTGAGCATAGGAGGCTGCACGCTCATTGACGATAACGAGATCGAAAATGACGCCACGTGTGCGCAGATATTCATGCGCACTCAAGGCTTCGCGGGCGATATCCATGTCCATATCGTCGTTGATGCGAAGGCTGAAGATCGGGAAATCGCCCGAGATCGCCAGCGGCCACAGCGAACGCTGCGAGGCAAGGCCGGTCTTCAGCGTATCGGCATCAGCTCGAAGGTGCATGTCGGGATAGACAAGGTAGCGGGCCAGATGCTGGAAGGCCGCTGCCTGCTGCGATGTGACGCCCACATGGCGCATCTGCACCTGCGTGCGAGTCCAGGCGTGGACGAGCTCATGCGCGAAGGCATCCGGGTGGCGATAGCGATCGATCGCCTTGTCGACATCTTCGCGGCTTGGTGCGGCGATGGTCCAGAAGATCACACTGACCTTCTTGCCTGCTGGAACGCGCACGACGCGGCGCAGCGACAGGATTGGATCGAGCGTAAACCCGTCCATTCCCGAAAGCGTTGCGCCCGGATCGAACGCGGCGGCTTCGCCGAGCGAACGGCCACGTCCGAGGAACTTGGCACGGTCTGTTTCGAACTCCGTCGGGCGTGCTGGGCCGGCATTGTCTGCCGCCAGATGCGCGATCACAGTGCCGGGTTCGCTCGGGCTGCGCTTGTTGCGCCATGCACGGATGACGTCACCACGCTTGCCGATTTCTGTCTGCACGAACATGCGCGAGAACAGCGGATGGGCGTTGTCATCGTCATCATTGGCTATGACGGGTTCCAGGTAGGAGGTGACTTCAATGTAGCGATCTTCCGAACCCACATTGAGAAGTGTCACGCGACGGCCTTCAGCATCGTGTTCTGTCGCAACGATGCATTCGACCACACTCTGCAGATCGCCAACGGTCTTGTGGAATTCTGCCTTGTCGTCGGTAAAGACGGTCTTGGTCTTCTCGCCTGCTGCTACGCGTGGTTCTGCTGTGGCACTCCACCAGTCGCCAGAGACCGTATCGCGCAGGAACAGGAATGTGCCCCAGCGGTCTTCAGTCGGGTCTGCCTTCCAGCGCGAGATCGACACGCCATTCCATCTGGAATAGCCAGCGCCCGTGGCGGTCAGCATGGTGGAGTAGTGACCGTTGGAGAGGAACACGACTTCGCGGTCGCGCAGCGCAGGATCAGCGATGGTGCGGACTTCCGCACGCAGCAGATCGGCCTGTTCCTTGCCGGGCGTTTCCGGCTCGTATTTCGCGCTCATGACGGGCACTTCGCGCGGCGCCTTTTCCTGAAGAAGCAATTCTGCGGCTTCGATGACAGGATCGGCGTGGAAGAGTTCGCGCAGGATGCCGTCCATCACCACGTTGGCAACGGCTGCAATCGACATGCCGTGGTGGTGCGCATAGTAGTTGTAAACGACGGCGCAAACCTTGCCATCCGGCACGCGGGTGGGGGTAAAGTCCACGGCATCATGGAAGCCGTATTTGCCGAGCGCGCCTAGCGCGCGCAGCTTGTCGAGGTTTTCAAGGGCGCCCTCGGGATCGTACTGCGATGCCAGGATCGACGCGTAAGGCGCGATAACAGCGTTCTGACCAAGACCACGCTTCAGGCCCAAAGTGGGCACGCCGAAGTTGGTATATTGGTAGTTCATGTTGTGGTCGCGGGCGTTGAAGGCGGCCTCGGAGATGCCCCATGGGGTGCCAAGACGGCGACCATGGTTGATCTGCTCTTTGACGATCAGATTGTTCGTCTGGTTCAGAATGCCACCATGACGCTCCTGCATCACGAGCGGCGGCATCAGATATTCGAACATCGATCCGGACCAGGATACCAATGCACCCTGTGCGCCGATTGGCACGACCTGACGTCCCAAGCGGTACCAGTGTTCGGTCGGCAAATCGCCCTTGGCGATGGCAAAGAGGCTGGTCAGGCGGCACTCAGACGCGAGTAGGTCGTAGCAAGCTTCGTCGAGTTCCTGGCTGTCCACGCGGTAGCCGATGGAAAGCAGGCGACGATCCTTGCGGTAGAGGAAGGCGAAGTCCATCGAGAAGGCGAGATCGCGGCTGCGTTCGCATAGCGAAATCAGACGCTCACGCAATGGATCGATGGTCGAGAGATCAAACGCGCTGTCGGAAATATGCGCTTCGCAGCAATCAACCAGCGACTGTGCCCAGCGGGTGACTTCCGCACTCTGCCCGGATTTGACTTCGAGATCGAGATTGGACGCCAGCTTCTGGATGTCGCGGGCCAAAACTGCAAGGTTGATGACACGGATCGAGGCAAACTCGTGCTCGCGCTTGACGGAGGCCAAAGCCGCAGAGAAGCCGATGATACGCTCTTCCAGACGGCGGTGCAGCGGACGAAGGTTCTTGCGATCATCAGGCAGTTCCTTCAGCGTTTCGCGCAGGATGCCTGCAACGTCGCCGATGCCGTCGAGATTGCCCTGAAGATGAGCCGATGGCGCTTCCGCCCACTGGCGGCAGGCAGAGGAGATGGCGATCAGGTGACCGGCGAGGTTACCGCTGTCGACAGCGGAAACGTAGCGTGGTCCAAGCGTCTGCAAGGTATCATTATGATACCAGTTGAACAGATGGCCGCGATATTTGTCCATCTTCTCAACCGTCTCGATGGTTTTTTCCATCCGCTCGACGGTTTCCGAGAAGCTGATCCAGCCGAACTGGCGCGCCGAAATCACAGACAGCAGATAGACGCCGATATTGGTCGGCGATGTACGGCTGGCAACCAGAGGCTCAGGTGTTTCCTGATAGTTATCAGGCGGCAGATAGTTCTCAGAGGATGTTACAAAGGCTTCGTAGTAGCGCCATGTCCGGCGTGCAATCTTGCGCAACTCGCTGGAAACATGTTCCGAGACGAACAGGCGATCTTCGGTTTCGGCAGACTGGCTGACGTACCAGGCAACGACCGGCGAGAAGATCCACAGCAGGGCAAAGGGTAGGCCGACCAGAAACGCGTTGTCGCCGGGGAGGCCTGCAAAGATCAGACCGAGCAGCGCGACCACGGGGGCGTGCCACATCTGGCGATAATAATCGAAGATGCTGCCCTGCGCGCTGGATTGAATGCTGGCGGCGGTGCGCCATTCCAGCATCAGCTTGCCGCTGACCAACAGGCGGTAAAGAGAACGGACGATAGCATCTGCCATCAGGCAGGCGCTGTCGGCAATGAAGACGATGCGCAACGCCACCTGTGCGTTGGTTGCACGCACTTCCGACCAGAGCGTGTGGAAATGGGCCTGCGGAACAATGTCTGTGGAACGGGGTACAAGGCCCGAAATCAGCGATAGGGTCGGGGCGACGAAAAGCGAGAAGATCAGCAGAATTTGCCAGATCAGCGCACCCAGCGGGCCCATGAAGTACCAGCCGAGAACGGATGCGACGAACCATGCAACTGGTGTCAGCGAGCGACGCAGGTTGTCGATCATCTTCCAGCGACCAATGGCGGTTACGCCGCGCTTGGGGTCCATGATGTAAGGCAGGAGCTGCCAGTCGCCACGCGCCCAGCGGTGCTGACGCGAGACTTCGACCTCATAACGCGTTGGAAAGTCTTCGACGAGTTCAACGTCTGTGACCAGTGCGCAGCGCGCGAACGAACCTTCCAGAAGGTCATGGGACAGAACGGCGTTTTCTTCGATACGGCCCTTGAGCGCCGTTTCGAATGCGTCAACGTCATAAAGGCCCTTGCCTGTGAAGGTGCCTTCGGAGGTCAGATCCTGATAAACGTCCGATACGGTGAAGACATAAGGGTCGATACCGCGATTGATGGAGAAGACGCGCTGGAAGACGGATGCGTCCTTGCCGGTGGTGAGCGACGGTGTCACGCGCGGCTGGAGCAGACCGTAACCGTGGATCACGCGACCGGTGACAGGGTCGTGGACCGGACGGTTGATCGGGTGGTGCATCTTGCCGACGAGCTTGGTGACAGCATCACGCATCAGGCGGGTATCGGCATCCAGCGTCATGACGTATTTGACGTTCTCAGGCACCATGTTGGCACCGTTGAGGAAGGTCGTATCCTTGTCGCCACGCAGCAGCATGTTCAGCTCATGCAGCTTGCCGCGCTTGCGCTCCCAACCCATCCAGCAATCTTCTGCCGGATTGTAGAGGCGGCGGCGGTGGAGGAGGAAAAACCGCTTCTTGCCGTCGAATGCGTAGCGGGCGCTCAGTGCTTCGACTTCGCGCTTGGCATATTCCAGAATTTCAATGTCTTCAGGCGTCTGTTCGAACTTGGCATCGCGCCAGTCGCTGATCAGCGCGAAATAGATTTCGCCATGCGGGTTGGCGAGATAATGCACCTCGATGTTGCGGACCATTTCGTCCACGCTGTCGCGGCTGGTCAGCATGCAGGGTACGGCCAGCAGGGTGCGGGCGTCCTGCGGTATGCCTTCCTTGAACTCGTATCCAACCAGACGGAATGGTTTGACGAAGAAAGTCACGACCGTGTTGAACAGGCCGGTTGCGCCTTCGGAGGCTGGCAATGCGAACATCAGAAGGAATGCACTCACGACATACCAAGGCATGCCGGCATCTGCGAGGAACCAGCCAACCGCAGCCATGGCAAGAGCTGTCAGCACCATCACGGGCACGGCAACCGAAAGCCAGTTGAACTTGCGCATGAAACGCACAATGCGCTGCGAAACCAGCGGGTTGTAGCCAATCCGGTCTTCCAGCTCCTGGCGGCGCTGGCCAATCAGGAAGCTGCCGACATTGGGAGCATGCGGATGGACTTGATCGGACGCGGTGGTTTCCGTCACCATATCGATGGCGGACTGGGCCACTTCGATTTCCGACTGGGGCGAACGGCGCGCCAGAAGCTCGATCGTGTTGCGGTAGGTGTTGCGCGATCCGAAATCCAGAGTGTTATAGTCGGTCTGCTCACGCAGAACCTTGTCGATATGGCTGACTTCCTCGAACCAGACCGACCATTCCGTATCATCGATTTCACGCAGGCTTCGAACGATGTTGCCCATCGTCACATTGCCGGAGGCGAGGCGGTTATGCTCCGCCATCATGATGTTTTCGGCATCGGTTCCGGCGCTGCGAAGACGCTCCTCCAGCCAGTTCAGCGCAGAACCCGAGGTCTGTGAGCCGTTGCGCAGGCGATAGAGGAACTGGGTCGAGAATGTCGGATCGTCTACGAGGCCGTCAATCTGCTTGAGAAGCGCTTCGGAGGCGTCGGCATCGTTGAGGCGGATGATCTCGTCGACAACCTCATTGGCGCGCTGGCGCATTCTTCGCGAACGCTCGACGCGGATCGAAATGCGGCGCAGGTTTTCAATCAGCACAAAGCGCAGGATGGATGGGAGCGCCCAGAGTTCACCGATCTGGAGTGTCTTTGACGTCTGGTAGCCCTCAACCAGTGCCGTCATGCTCTCGCGTGAGATCGTGCTGTGCGTATGGGCGACATAGAGCCATGCCAGCGCCATAACCCGGGGTATCTCGACATTGCCGATTCTGACCGTCGGTAGCTGGCGGTAGAACTTGCGCGGGAAGTCGCGACGGACCTCCTGAATGGCCTCTTCAATCACGTAGTGATTGTCCAAAAGCCATTCGGCAGCTGGCGTGATCGTTGCGCCATTTTCGGCATCGACTGCCGTCGTGCGATAGACGCGCAGGATTTCTTTTTCGTTTTCACGATGGCGCGCGAAGAAATCGAACTCCATGAAGCCGGGAAGGCTATCCGCCCCGGATCTGGAGAGTTCGGCTCCAATATCCCTTAACTCTTCGATTGTGAAGTAAACGGAGCGTATCGAATCATTGTGATCGATCTGCTTTGCTTCTGAATCACGGGCGGCGGCGGTCGGGGTAATATGAAATGACATCGGGCTCGTATTCTGCACTCTGTGAGGGGCTGGTCGATCTAACCGGACTTGTTTCAGATTGCTCTTGAAGATTGAAACAGTTTGGACGCTTTATTTCTCGCTGATCCTGAACCTATGCTGAACCATCGCGAACCAGCGGCGATGTTTGCGTGACGTATTGCGACACATTATCATGGCAATTTTGGGCATGGGTGTGCACCAAGTTGAAGCAAATCAATTGCTTGGGAGGCGCAAACGGGTTTTGCGCGAGACCGCGCACCCTCTTCATGATTCAATTTCGCATACTCCCCCAAGCGAAAAACACCTCATGCCGATCGTGTTCTATCTCGCCATGAAAAACCCCTGATGTCTACGTCTTTCTGCACGGCAGAAGGGTCGACGTTTAAGGGAATGATTTCACGCACAATCTGTTCCATGCCACCGGTTTCACTTCTGTGCAAGAGGCCAGATCAGCGGCGCATGGTGGATTGTGTTTGCCCTGCCCAGCCTTACCTCGCATCGGATTTCGTGCTAGGCGACCGCATGGGCGAAACGCCTGTCACCCCATTGCCGGACTTCGAAATGACCCAGTTTAAAAATGCCGATACCGTTGCCAACCACATGCCTGATGTCATGGCGATCCGCCATCATCTGCATCGCAATCCTGAAATTGGCCTGTCGGAATTCCAGACCTCGGATTTCGTTGCGCAGAAGCTCTCGGATATGGGCTATGAGGTCGCACGCGGTCTTGCGGGCACCGGCGTCGTGGCCAGCCTGCGCAATGGCACGAGCGGACGCTCGGTTGGCATTCGCGCTGATTTCGATGCACTGCCGATTGTTGAAGAGACGGGGGCGGACTATGCCAGCCTCAATCCGGGCGTGATGCATGCCTGCGGCCATGACGGGCACACGGCCATGCTGCTGGGGGCGGCGAAGATCATTGCCGAGCGCCGTAATTTCGATGGCACGTTGCATCTCATTTTCCAGCCTGCGGAGGAAAATTTCGGCGGGGCGCGGATGATGATCGAGGACGGGCTTTTCGAGCGTTTCCCCTGCGATGCGGTGTTTGCGCTTCACAATGAGCCCGGCTTGCCATTCGGGCAATTCGTGCTTCGGGATGGGCCGATCATGGCTGCGGTGGATGAGTGCAAGATCACGGTCAATGGTTTTGGCGGCCATGGCGCGGAGCCGCAAAGTGCTCTCGACCCGATCGTTGCCGGTGCCAGCATCATTATGGCGTTGCAAACAATTTCGTCTCGCAACATTCACCCCATGACACCAACCGTGGTGACGGTGGGTGCGTTTCACGCCGGTGTCGCCAGCAATGTTATTCCAGAGACAGCCGAAATGTTGTTGACGATCCGCTCATTCGACCCGTCTGCCCGCGACGAGTTGGAAAGACGGATCAGGCTGATTGCTGAAGGACAGGCAGCGAGCTATGGCATGAGCGTGACGCTGGACTATCAGCGGGGTTATAACCCCACCGTCAACCACACAGCTGAGACGGCTTATATCGCGGATCTCGCAACCCGCTTTGCAGGTGCGCCGAATGTTGCGGAGATGCAGCGTCCCAGCATGGGTGCAGAAGACTTTGGCTATATGCTTGAAGAGAGGCCGGGGGCTTATTTCTTCCTCGGCACGAAGCGCACCGAGAACGACCCTCCGCTGCATCATCCAAAGTACGATTTCAATGATGAGATATTGCCCATCGGCACTGCGTTCTGGGTTGAACTGGCTGAAGATTATTTGAAAAGCCGGTAATGGCGGGAGTGGAGATCAGCCAATGACCCCGCAAATAACCGCAGCGACGAAAGCGAAGCACAGGCCAGCGATGACGGCGTGAACGGCGGACTTCCAGCTCCATACGGATGCAGGCGACGGCGTGAAATCTTTGATTTTTCCGGCTTTGGAATAAGACATCGAACCCTCCCTTGGATAACATTTGGCCGAAGCGGCAAGTGTTCAGGCTATGACTTAGTCTATCGTTATTCCGGGCAGTCTTTGCAGAGACAGATTTTCGTATGTCGAGGCAATTGTAAAAAATACCTATCGTCAAAAGCCTCCAAACTCGTGACGAACTGCCAATTGCCAGGACATAGGGCGCAACAGGGCACCAGACGGCGCTGTTGCGTCAGTCAGCAAAGCGCGCAAGCGCTGCAGCCATGACGGCTGGATCGACATTGCCGCCGGATGCGACGGCGATGACCGTGTCCGCGTCGATTTCATCGCCTCGAAAAAGGGCCGCAGCCAGTGCAACGGCACCGCCGGGTTCGATCACGACCTTCAATCGCAGAAAGGCGAGCACCATGGCTCTGAGCGCTTCGTCTTCGGTCACGGCCATTCCCTTGCCACAACGCCCGGTCATGATGGGAAAGGTAATGCTGCCCGGTTGGGGTGTGATAATAGCGTCGCAGATCGAACCCGATAGGGCTTCGTTGCGTTCAATCTTTCCCGAAGCCAGAGAGCGGGCCACATCATCGAATTTCTCAGGCTCGCAGGTTCTGACGGTGTAGTGCGGCGCCTTTGTTTCCAGCGCCAGCGCGATGCCGGATGTCAGGCCGCCACCGCCGCAGGGAACAAGCACGTCGGCTGTCTCGATGCCATGCTCGCGCCCCTGTTCGGCAATTTCGAGCCCGACGGTTCCCTGACCTGCAATGACCAGAGGCTCGTCAAAAGGCTTGATCAGGGTCAGGCCGCGTTCTTCAGCGAGTTTTGCGCCGATGGCGTCGCGGTCGTCCTTGGCGCGGTCGAACAGAACGACTTCGGCTCCGTAAGCTCGCGTATTGTCAATTTTGATCTTCGGCGCATCCTGCGGCATGATGATGACGGAGGGCACGCCGTGCAATGCAGCCGCGAGTGCGACCCCTTGCGCATGATTGCCGGATGAAAAGGCGATCACGCCCCGCTTGCGCACATCTGGCGTGAGGGCCGATACCGCCGACCAGCCACCACGAAATTTGAAAGAGCCTGTCCGTTGCAAGCATTCGGCCTTCACGAAAATCTTTCGACCGGCGATGTCATCCAGAAAGGGCGATGATAAAAAGGGTGTGCGGCTTGCTTCATCGCCAATGCGCTGGCGGGCCGCTTCAATCATCGCAATGTCTGTCACGCTATCCTCATCGGCATGTCATTCGGCCCCGCTCAAGCGGTCTCGTCTTGGCCGAGAAAGTCCCCGGCGACGCCGAGGACTTGTAGCAAAGGTTTGTTTCAAGCCAGCGTATAAGCTGTCTTCACCGTTGTGAAGAACTCGCTGGCATATTTTCCCTGCTCGCGTGGACCGAAGGACGATGCCTTGCGACCACCAAACGGAACGTGAAAATCAACCCCCGCAGTCGGCAGATTGACCATCACCATGCCGGCTTCGGCATTGCGCTTGAAGTGCGTTGCGTGCTTGAGGCTTGTCGTGGCGATGCCGGAAGACAGACCGAATGGCGTGTCGTTGGCGGCAGCAAGCGCCTCGTCATAGTTCTTGACGCGGATGACAGCGACGACAGGCCCGAAGATTTCTTCTTGGGAAATGCGCATGCTGTTTGTCGCTTCGGTAAATAGCGCAGGCTGAAGGAAGAAGCCGGGTGTTTCGCACTTCACGAGTTCGCCGCCGAAAGCGAGCTTCGCGCCTTCCTGCTTGCCGATTTCGATGTAATCGGTGTCCTGCTTCAGCTGCTTTTCGTCAACGACGGGACCAACATGGGTGTTCTTGTCCAGCGCGTTGCCGACATTGATCTTCTTCAGACGCTCGGTGAGGGCTGCGACGAACTTGTCGTGAATGCCTTCTGTAACAATGAGGCGCGAAGACGCGGTGCAGCGCTGTCCGGTGGAGTAGAAGCCGGAATTGGCAGCGGCTTCGACAGCGACATCCAGATCTGCGTCATCCAGAACGACGAAGGGGTTCTTGCCGCCCATTTCCAGCTGGAACTTGCGGTTGAAGGGCAGGGACGATGCCGCAACGCGCTGGCCTGTGCCAGTGGAGCCGGTAAAGGTGATGCCAGCCAGATGCGGGCTGTCGAGCATGGCCTGACCAACGACAGAGCCACGGCCCATGACGAGGTTCAGGACGCCCTTTGGCAGACCCGCACGATGCAGAATATCGACGATGGCCCATGCGCAGCCCGGTACCAGATCGGCAGGCTTGAAGACGATGGTGTTGCCATAGCAAAGCGCTGGAGCAATTTTCCAGGCGGGAATGGCAATCGGGAAGTTCCACGGCGTGATGATGCCGATAACGCCGATCGGTTCGCGGGTGACCTCGACGCCGATATTGGGGCGGGCCGACGGAATGACTTCGCCCGCAAGGCGCAGGGCTTCACCTGCGAAAAAGTCGAAGATCTGTGCGGCGCGGATGGTTTCACCAATGCCTTCAGCAAGAACCTTGCCCTCTTCACGGGCCAGCAATGCGCCAAGCTCTTCCTTGCGCGCAAGGATTTCGTCGGCGGTCTTTTTCAGGATTGCGTGACGTTCCAGAATGCCCGAACGCGACCATGCGGGAAATGCAGCCTTGGCTGCGGCGATGGCCTGCTTTGCTTCCTCAGCACCGGCTTGCGCGTAAAGACCGACGACTTCGTTGGTGTCAGATGGGTTGATGTTTTTAGATCCGTCGGATCCGACCCACTCGCCATTGATAAGGTTCTGATGGATTGTCATGAACATGCTCCTTTACAAGCCGGGGCCGCACCCATGTGCGCCGCCTGCTTTGTGATTGATCTTTGACGTCCTCGAAGACGCCGACGCATCTTGCGATGCTGCGAAATTCGTGGCGACCTTACGTCATAATATGACTGGATTAAAGTCACCATATGACTGGCCGCCGGTTAATTCTGTTCGGATCGCTAGTGTTGTCGATTGTTCAGCTTCTCCAGGTGAAGAAGAATTCCGCTGTGGTCGATATCGGCGCCGCCATCATTGACGAAATCATCGAATGCCTGCGTCACCTGCTGCGTCAACGGCAGTTCCAGCGACAGGTCTTTCGCCGTGGCCAGCACGCCGTTGAGATCTTTCAGCTGAAACTTGGATGGTCCTCCCGGCACGAAATCGCGTTTGACCATGCGCTCGCCGTGCAACTCAAGAATCCGGCTTTCCGCGAAACCGCCGCGGATGGCGTTGCGAAATCCTTCACGTGAGGCTCCGCCCGCTTCCACCAGCATCATGGCTTCGGCGACGGCACCAATGGTAATGGCGACGATCTGCTGGTTGGCCAGTTTGCAGAGCTGACCGGCACCAGAGGGGCCAACATAGGTCAATCTGCCCATGGCGGCAAAGACATTTGAGAGACCTGAAATAACGGCCTCATCGCCACCGGCCATGATCGCAAGTGTCCCGGCCTTCGCTCCCACGACGCCGCCCGATACGGGCGCATCGATGTGGTGGATGCCGAGCGCTTCAAGCTGCTTTGAGTGGTCGCGCGCAATGGGTGGGGCAATCGAGCTGCTGTCGATCACGACCGCATTCTTTTCAAGCGCTGCGGCAATGCCCGCGTTAAACAGCATGTCGCCGACCGCGTTGCCATCGCTCAACATGGTGATGACGATATCGGCACTTTTTGCTGCGTCAGCCGGTGAAGATGCCAGAACTGCGCCCTCGGCAACAAGCGCCTGTGCTTTCTCGATGCTGCGGTTCCAGACCCTGACGCTGAAGCCAGCCTTGAGCAAATTGTGGGCCATCGGGCCGCCCATCAGACCGGTGCCGATGAAGGCGATGACGGGGTTAGTTTTTTGATCCATGTCGGTTTTCCTCCGGGCCGCCAGTGTGCACATTTTGGTTGCCGCCGAAAGGGCGGATCATGCCCAGAACAGACCTCTCCGACCGTCGGCAAACTTTGCTTTTCACACCCAATGCGATGGAATAATCATGCCGAAACAAATGACGCCCGGGATGCTGTTCGCTCCCCGGGCGTCGTTTTTTGCCGTGTTTACAATGTTTTAAGCGGCAGGCGCCTTGTTCTGCCTGTTTTCGATCAGGTCATCCACGACGCTAGGATCAGCCAGCGTGGACGTGTCGCCCAGTGCTGAGAAATCATCCTCGGCGATCTTGCGAAGAATGCGGCGCATGATCTTGCCCGAGCGTGTCTTCGGCAGGCCCGGCGAGAACTGGATCTTGTCGGGGGTTGCCACGGGACCAATCTCGTTACGCACATGCTTGATCAGCTCTTCGCGAAGCGCATCGTCGCCCGTCTTACCAGCCATCAAGGTGACATAGCAGTAGATGCCCTGACCCTTGATCGTGTGGGGATATCCAACAACCGCAGCCTCCGAGACGAGGTTGTGGGACACAAGTGCCGATTCGACCTCGGCTGTGCCCAGCCGGTGGCCGGAAACGTTCAGCACGTCATCCACGCGGCCTGTGATCCAGTAATAGCCGTCTTCATCGCGTCGGCAGCCGTCGCCCGTGAAATATTTCCCCTTATAGGTGGAGAAATAGGTTTCGATAAAGCGCTGATGGTCGCCATAGACCGTGCGCGATTGCCCCGGCCAGCTGTCGATGATGCAAAGATTGCCGTCTGCGGCACCTTCCAGCACTTTTCCCTCGGCATCGACCAGTTGCGGCTGCACACCGAAGAAGGGCCGCGTGGCCGAGCCTGGCTTGAGATCAGTGGCGCCGGGCAGCGGCGTGATCAGAATGCCCCCGGTCTCTGTCTGCCACCATGTATCGACAATCGGGCTCTTGTCTTCGCCCACCACATGGTAATACCATTCCCAGGCTTCCGGATTGATGGGTTCACCCACCGTGCCGAGCAACCGCAGGCTGGAGCGCGACGAGCGTTTGACGAAGTCGTCGCCCGCACCCATCAAAGAGCGCAGCGCTGTTGGGGCCGTATAGAAAATATTGACCTGATGCTTATCGATGACCTCCCAGAAGCGTCCCTGATCCGGGAAGTTCGGCACGCCTTCGAACATCAGGGTGGTGGCGCCATTGGCCAGTGGTCCGTAGACGATGTAGGAGTGACCCGTGACCCAGCCGACATCGGCCGTGCACCAGTAGACCTCGCCGTCCTGATAGTCGAAAACATATTCATGCGTCATGGACACATAGACGAGATAGCCGCCCGTTGTGTGCAGCACGCCCTTGGGTTTGCCGGTTGAGCCTGAGGTGTAGAGAATGAAAAGCGGGTCTTCCGCCTTCATCTTTGCCGGTTCGCAATGGGGTTTTACGCTGGCGACTTCCTGGTGGTACCAAAGGTCGCGGCCCGGTGCCCAGTTCGTCTTGCCGCCGGTGCGGCGCACAACCAGAACCTTGTTGACGATGATGTGCTGTTTGGCGGCAATGTGAATTGCCTTGTCGGTGTTTTCCTTCAGCGGAATGGGCTTGCCGCCGCGCACGCCCTCATCGCAGGTAATGACGAAGGTTGATTCGCAATCGACGATACGACCGGCGAGCGCATCCGGCGAAAAGCCGCCAAAGACTACGGAGTGGACAGCGCCAATACGGGCACAGGCCAGCATGGCATAGGTCGCTTCGGGAATCATCGGCATGTAGATGGTGACGCGGTCGCCCTTCTTCACGCCATGCTTTTTCAGCACGTTTGCCATTCGGCAGACCGCATCATAGAGCTGATTATAGGTGATTTTCTTGTCGATATACGGGTTGTCGCCTTCCCAGATGATCGCGGTGCGCTCGCCATGGGTCTTGAGGTGGCGGTCAATGCAATTGTAGGAGACGTTGGTCAGGCCGTCTTCGTACCATTTGATCGGGATTTTGCCTTTGAAAGACGTATTTTTGACCTTTGTGTAGGGCTTGAACCAGTCTATCCGCTTGCCGTGCTTTCCCCAGAAGGCATCGGGATCTTCCACGCTATGCTCGTACCATTTCAGGTAACGGTCATTATCGACAAGCGTGCGTGTTTTTGCAGATTTCAGAACCGGATAGATTTTAGCAGACATGAATTCCTCCCAGGCTGCTCGCGTCTTTACAGGCACCGGAGACTCCGTTCTCCAGTCATGTGCCAGATTCATAGCAGTTCGCTGACATCCGGCAATTAGACAAAGGTCATTTGTCGCGCAAAGAATTGCATTTCTGATGCAATCCAGTTATAGACCGCTGATATCCCGGAAATTAGTGGTTAATCTCCACGGCCCGCGCCACCGGAGCGGACGGACAGAAGGACTGTATCTATGGCTCAAACATTGCTTATGCCGAAAGCGACGGCCGTCTGGCTGGTGGACAACACAGCGCTGTCATTTGAACAGATCGCTACGTTCTGCAAGCTGCATCCGCTTGAGGTCAAGGCAATCGCCGATGGCGAAGCCGCGCAGGGCATCAAGGGTCTCGACCCTATTTCCACCGGCCAGCTTTCGCGCGATGAAATCGCGAAGGCGGAATCCAACCCGAATCACAAGATCAAGCTTTCCGAGCCGAAGGTTCGCGTGCCTGAATCCAAACGCCGCGGACCGCGTTACACGCCCGTTTCCAAGCGTCAGGATCGCCCCAACGCCATTCTCTGGCTGGTGCGCAACCACGCGGAACTGAAGGATGCGCAGATTTCGCGCCTCGTCGGCACCACCAAGTCCACGATCGAACAGATCCGTGACCGCAGCCACTGGAACTCGGCCAACCTGACACCGATGGATCCAGTCACGCTTGGCCTTTGCAGCCAGATCGACCTTGACCTTGAGGTTGAGCGCGCATCTCGCGGACGTCCTCTGCCAACGCAGGAAGAGCTTGACGCGACATTGCAGCCAGCCGCTGCAACGGAAGGTCTTGGCTACAAATACGAGCGTGAGGAAGAAAAAGAAATCGACCACAACGCTGTCTTTGCCAAGCTCAACTCTCTCAAATCGACCCGCAAGGACGATGAGGAAGACGAGACCTACTGATCGATTGATCGGCAAACCATACGAAAAAGCCCCGGCATCGACCGGGGCTTTTTTATTGGTGCGCATTCGTTTCAGGCAGGCCTGACCGATGTCAGGCAGATTTGGCGGGCAGTGACAGCACAGGCGCGCCTGTCTTTTCGTCATCGTTCAACAGGCCGCTGGCGCGCAGCAGCGATGAGAAACGACCGCCGCGCATGCTGAGCTCATCAAATGTGCCCTTCTCGACAATGCGGCCATTATCCATGAACAGAACTTGATCTGCGTCTCTGACCGTGGAAAGACGGTGAGCGATGATGAAGGTCGTTCTGTTCTTGCGCAGAGCATCCACCGCGTCTTTCACGCGGGCTTCGGTTTCCACGTCAAGGGCGCTGGTGGCCTCGTCAAGCACCAGAATAGGCGCGTTCTTCAACACGGCACGGGCGATGGCGATGCGCTGGCGCTCGCCGCCCGACAGGCGGTTACCGCGTTCACCCACCTGCGTCATATAACCGTTCAGACGGCTGTCGATGAAATCTGTGGCAGCGGCAGCAGCAGCAGCCTGGGCCACTTCATCATCCGTTGCTGCTTCACGGCCAAGACGGATGTTGTCGCGGATGGACCGGTTGAGAAGGCCCGCATCCTGGAACACCGTTGCGATGGAGTGACGCAGCGACTGGCGCGTAACCGTCGATATATCGACGCCATCGACAAAGATCTGGCCGCCATTGGGATCGTAAACCCGCTGCAGCAGATTGATGAGCGTCGTCTTGCCAGCGCCTGTTGGGCCGACGATGGCAACGGTTTCGCCAGCATTTGCTGTGAAGGAGACGTCATGGACGCCCTGCTTCGTGTTTGCAAAGCCAAAGTTGACGTTGCGGAATTCGATCTTGCCGGAGACCTGGCCCAGCTCAATCGCACCACTTGGCTCTTCACGTTCCTGCACGGAATCTTCCAGCTTGAAGAAATCGACAAGCTTGGCGCGGGCTTCGAAGATCTGCGTCGCGAATGCACGCATCTGGTCGAGACGGCCAATCAGAAGGTTGGCAAAGCCGATAAAGGCAATTACGTCGCCCACGCGCAGTTCACCGTTCTTAACCAGCACAGTGCCGATGATGAGGATGATCATCATGGAGAGTGTCGATGCGGTACGGTTCAGCGCGCTGGCAAAGGCCCACCAGTCGAGAACCGGATACTGGGCACTGAGCAGACGCTCGGTGAAGGATTTAAGGGCTTTTGTTTCAGCTTCGATGCGGTTGTAGCTGTGCAGGACCGAGACGTTGCTGATCGAATCGCTCACATGCGCGAAAACGGAGTGATAATGTTCTTCGACAGAGGCCTGACCTTCCTTTGTCCGCTCCATGACCCACTTGCCGATGAACCAGTAGACGGTTCCAAGCCCCATGAGAACGAAGCTGAGACGCAGGTCCATCGAGATTGCCGTGGGGATGAGCAGCAGCAGCGCCACGAATGTCGCCAAATGTGTGCGCATGAATTCGAGCCAGAGGCCAAACAGGGTTTCGCTAGCGCGCAGAAGCGTGTGCAAAGCGTTGGATGTGCCGCGCTGGTGATGCCATGAAAGCGGCATGGAAATAATGCGACCGAAAGCTTCCGTCAGCAAGGATGCGCGCCGTCCATGGGCAAGACGATCAGCCTCGCGGGCCACGGCAACATAGGCAATCGTGTTGAACACGCCGAAAGCCGCCCAGAGAATCAAGATGTTGGTGGCATCCGAGCCGGAAGAAATCGCATCGATGATTCGTCCGAACAGGACCGGCTCCGCAATCGTGATTGCGGCCAGAATGACGTTTGCGATAACGACGATGGTGACACGCCATTTGTTATTGGCGAGGTAGCGCAGGGCGCGACTATAAACCTGAAACAGTGTCAATTCCCGTATCCCGTCTTCATATCCGTCGAGCAGCGCTGGTCACGGCGCCAATGGTCTGCTTGAGCTCGAAAAAATTTCGACCCTTGCAAGCCGTTGTTTTATCGCTCTTTCCACATGAATGCGCGCTTAACGGGGGCCGAGCGGGGAGCGGGAATGCGAAAAAAATGCGAAGTTGTGAATACAACCCGATGCGCCATGCAAAATTTCGCGGCATGGTTTAATTATTGATTATCCATTAGGGGACGATTTGATGTAGGCAATGCATCTTGGCAAAGGGGGGGCCCTTGTTCAGGAATTTTATCGACCAAAATTGACAAGTGTTCCATATTTTTCAAGGTATTAGCTTTAATGCACAATGTTTTTCAGTTTTTGACTGTGTGTTACGAGTCAAAGACCCAGGACAGGTTTCTCTCCACATTTCATGAACTGTTGCGTCGTCTCGGATTTAATTACTACCGCATCGTGCAACGGGATGTCGAAGATCTGACATTCACCGGAACCGTTCTCGCCGAGCATCTGCCCGTTGGTTGGAAAGAATTCTATCACGCCAAGAAATATGGTGAAGCTGACCCCGTGAAGCGAACGCTCGGTCTGTTGCATCAGCCATTTCGTTGCCGCGAAGTCATGTCCTTCCTGCCGCAGTCGACACAGCGCAAAAGAGCCGCAAGGCTTTTTCAGGATGCTGCGCGCTTCGGTCTGCGCGAAGGCTATGCCTTTCCCATTCACGGTCGAAGCGGACTGCTGGGCGGGGTTTATATTTTTGGCGATGGTCGGCTGTTGACGACATCGGAACTGTTCATCCTCGATACGGCCATGCGTGTTGCGTTTTGGCGGCTGCTTGAATTTTCAGGTCAGTCCGAAAGCGTTCTTGCCATGCCGGATCTGGCTGGGACCCAGTTCACACGGCGTGAGTTCGATGTGCTGACGCTTCTTGCCCAGGGGCGGACCTCGCCGGAAATCGGCAAGAGCCTCTCGATCTCGAGCCACACGGTGGATTGGTATATCAACGGCATCCAGCGAAAACTCGATGCCAGAAATCGTCAGCATGTGGTGGCGCTTGCACTTCGTCTCGGTTTAATCTCCTGAAACGTTGCTGTCTCCCGCCCAGGAACTGACAATATCAAAATCGGCCTTTCCAACGAACACGTTTACTGCTTAATTTCGCGGTGCAGCATAAACATGCTGCTGTTGTGGTTCGGGAGGCCGTCTTGAAAATATCGAAAATCCTTGTCGCCAATCGCTCAGAGATCGCGATCCGTGTGTTCCGTGCTGCCAATGAACTCGGCATTAAAACGGTTGCCATATGGGCAGAGGAGGACAAGCTTTCCCTGCACCGGTTCAAGGCGGATGAGAGTTATCAGGTCGGTCGCGGCCCGCACCTTGCCAAGGATATGGGCCCCATCGAGAGCTATCTTTCGATCGAAGAGGTCATCCGCGTCGCCAAGCTTTCTGGCGCAGACGCGATCCATCCCGGCTATGGCCTGCTTTCCGAAAGCCCGGAATTTGTGGAAGCCTGCAACGAGGCAGGCATCATTTTCATCGGGCCAACCGCAGATACGATGCGCAGGCTTGGCAACAAGGTTGCCGCACGCAATCTGGCGATTTCTGTTGGCGTACCGGTCGTACCGGCCACCGATCCACTGCCTGACGACATGGCAGAGGTTGAGCGCATGGCCGAGGAGATCGGATATCCCGTCATGCTCAAGGCCTCATGGGGCGGCGGTGGCCGTGGCATGCGCGCTATCCGGAAAAAGGAAGATCTCGCCCGCGAGGTGACAGAAGCCAAGCGTGAAGCAAAGGCTGCTTTCGGCAAGGATGAAGTCTATCTTGAGAAGTTGGTCGAGCGCGCCCGCCACGTGGAAAGCCAGATTTTGGGCGATACCCACGGCAATGTCGTGCATCTGTTCGAACGTGACTGCTCCATCCAGCGGCGCAACCAGAAGGTTGTCGAGCGTGCACCTGCGCCTTACCTCTCAGAGGAGCGCCGTCAGGAGCTGGCCAATTATTCGCTGAAGATCGCAGGCGCGACCAATTATGTCGGCGCGGGCACTGTCGAATATCTGATGGATGCCGATACCGGCAAATTCTACTTCATTGAGGTCAATCCGCGTATTCAGGTCGAACATACGGTAACCGAAGTCGTCACGGGCATCGATATCGTCAAGGCGCAGATCCATATTCTGGAAGGCGAGACGATTGGTACGCTCCAATCCGGCGTTCCCGCGCAGAAGGATATCCGCCTCAATGGTCATGCGCTTCAGTGCCGCATCACCACGGAAGATCCCGAACACAATTTCATCCCGGATTATGGCCGCATTACTGCCTATCGCTCTGCATCGGGCTTCGGCATTCGGCTTGATGGCGGTACGTCCTATTCGGGCGCAATCATCACGCGCTATTATGATCCGCTGCTGGTCAAGGTCACGGCCTGGGCTCCGCAGCCCGAGGAAGCCATTGCGCGCATGGATCGTGCCTTGCGCGAATTTCGTATCCGCGGCGTGGCGACCAACCTCACATTTCTGGAAGCCATCATCAGCCATCCGAGCTTCGTCGGAAACACCTATACAACGCGCTTTATCGATTCGACGCCTGAGTTGTTCGAGCAGGTCAAGCGGCAGGATCGCGCCACCAAGCTTCTGACCTATCTGGCGGACGTCACCGTCAACGGGCATCCTGAAACGAAGGGGCGAGCCAAGCCTCACGCAAATGCCCCAGTTCCCATCGTTCCCTATATCGACCAGCCGACACCCGATGGCACGAAGCAGCTTCTGGACAGGCTGGGGCCGAAAGGCTTTGCCGAGTGGATGCGCAATGAAAAGCGCGTGTTGGTAACAGACACCACGATGCGCGATGGCCACCAGTCCCTGCTGGCGACCCGTGTTCGTACCCATGACATCGCCCGCGTTTCCAGCGTCTATGCCAAGGCTTTGCCGCAACTTCTGTCGCTGGAATGCTGGGGCGGTGCGACATTCGACGTTTCCATGCGCTTCCTGACGGAAGATCCGTGGGAGCGTCTGGCGCAGGTGCGCGAAGGCGCGCCGAACCTGTTGCTGCAGATGCTTTTGCGCGGGGCCAACGGCGTCGGCTACAAGAATTATCCTGACAATGTCGTCAAATATTTCGTGCGTCAGGCAGCAAGAGGCGGAGTCGATCTGTTCCGCGTGTTCGATTGCCTAAACTGGGTCGAGAATATGCGCGTTTCGATGGACGCGATTGCCGAAGAGAACAAGCTTTGTGAAGCGACCATCTGCTACACCGGCGACCTTCTGAACTCGGCTCGCCCGAAATACGATCTCAAATACTACACCAACTTGGCTGCTGAATTGGAAAAGGCCGGTGCGCATATCATCGCCGTCAAGGATATGGCGGGCCTATTGAAGCCAGCTGCCGCGCGGGTGCTGTTCAAGGCTCTGCGCGAGGCAACCAGCCTGCCGATCCATTTCCACACCCATGATACGTCAGGCATATCTGCGGCAACGGTTCTAGCGGCGGTGGAAGCGGGCGTGGATGCGGTCGATGCTGCCATGGATGCGCTTTCCGGCAACACTTCCCAGCCATGCCTGGGTTCCATCGTCGAAGCCCTCAAGGGAACGGACCGCGATACCGGGCTCGATACGGAGTGGATCCGCCGCATTTCCTTCTATTGGGAAGCGGTACGCGGGCAGTATGCAGCCTTTGAAAGCGATCTCAAGGGCCCAGCATCGGAAGTCTATCTGCACGAAATGCCGGGCGGCCAGTTCACCAATTTGAAAGAACAGGCCCGCTCGCTCGGTCTGGAAAGCCGCTGGCACGAGGTCGCGCAGACCTATGCGGACGTCAACCAGATGTTCGGCGATATCGTCAAGGTCACGCCATCCTCAAAGGTTGTCGGTGATATGGCGCTGATGATGGTGAGCCAGGATTTGACGGTGGCCGATGTCGAAAGCCCGGAAAAGGAAGTGTCCTTCCCGGATTCCGTCGTTTCCATGCTGAAGGGTGATCTTGGCCAGTCGCCGGGCGGTTGGCCTCAGGCGCTTCAGAAGAAGGCGCTCAAGGGCGAGGAGCCCTATACCGCACGTCCCGGCTCTCTTCTTGAAGATGCTGATCTGGATGTGGAGCGCAAGGACATCGAAACCAAGCTCGAACGTCCGGTGGATGACTTCGAGTTCGCGTCTTACCTGATGTATCCGAAGGTCTTCACGGATTTTGCGCTGGCCTCGGATACCTACGGGCCTGTGTCGGTCTTGCCGACCCATGCTTATTTCTACGGCATGGAAGATGGTGAAGAGCTGTTTGCTGATATCGAGCGCGGCAAAACGCTCGTCATCGTCAATCAGGCTTCATCCGGCGTTGATGACAAGGGCATGGTCACGGTGTTCTTCGAAATCAACGGCCAGCCGCGCCGCATCAAGGTCCCGGATCGTGCCCATGGTGCCACGGGTTCTGCCGTTCGCCGCAAGTCCGAGCCAGGCAATGCAGCGCATGTCGGCGCACCGATGCCGGGCGTCATTTCCCGCGTCTTCGTCAATCAGGGGCAGGATGTGAAGGCGGGCGACGTGCTGGTGTCTATCGAGGCCATGAAAATGGAAACTGCGCTTCACGCCGAACGGGACGGCAAGGTTGTCGAGGTTCTGGTCAAGCCCGGCGATCAGATCGATGCCAAGGATTTGCTGATCGCTTACGGCGAATAAGCTCTGAATATCAGCAAAAAGCCCACCGGAAGGTGGGCTTTTTGCTGAGCAAGTCTATCGGTTGAGACGCGTCGGTAAGTTAGTTCTGTGTCAGCGGCGAGATTAGCACTTCGACGCGGCGGTTCTGGGCGCGACCGTCTGCCGTTGCGTTGGAAGCAACCGGCTGCGATGGGCCAAAGCCCATTGTTGAAATACGGCGCTGGTCGACTCCGCCACGATCTCCGAGATAGTTGGCGACGGATGCCGCGCGACGTTCGGACAATTGCTGGTTATGCGCCAGGCTGCCGGTCGAATCGGTATGGCCGTTAATGTCGATATAGGTCTTGCTGAACTTGTTCAGAACGATGGCAACCGAGTTAAGCGTCGGGAAGAATGGCGGGATCACTTGATCCTGATCTGTCGCGAAGGTGACGTTGGACGGCATGTTGAGAACGATGCTATCGCCGCGACGGGTGACCGAAACGCCGGTTCCCTGAAGCTGCTGACGCAGCTCGGATTCCTGATTGTCCATGTAACCGCCGATGGCACCACCGGCCAGCGCGCCAATGCCCGCGCCGATCAAGGCGTTGCGGCCCTTGTTGCCGCCACCGATGGCCAGACCGCCGACAGCACCGGCCAGTGCGCCGATACCGGCACCACCCGCCATATTGGAAACCTTCTGCTCACCTGTGTAAGGGTCGGTGGTGGTGCAGGCGGAAAGATAGGTTGCGGCAAGCGCAAGAACGACAAACTTCTTGATCATGAATTCCAGTGCTCCGTGAGTTCACGTAAGGTAAGACAGGTAAATTCCGGCATTTTCGCGGTCGAAACCTACTCGGCTGCGTCCTTTTGGCCAAAACGTTTTTCGATATAGTCGATGACGAGCGCCTCGAAATCTTTGGCGATATCAGGTCCACGCAGGGTCAAAGCCTTTTCGCCATCGATAAAGACGGGAGCTGCCGGGTTTTCGCCGGTGCCGGGCAGCGAAATTCCGATATCGGCATGCTTGCTTTCGCCGGGACCGTTGACGATGCAGCCCATGACGGCCACGTTCAGCGCTTCGACGCCCGGATATTTGTCACGCCAGACCGGCATATTCTTGCGCAGGTCGTTCTGGATGTTCTGGGCGAGTTCCTGAAACACGGTGGAGGTGGTGCGCCCACAGCCCGGACAGGCTGCAACCACGGGAACGAACTGACGGAAGCCCATAACCTGCAGGATTTCCTGCGCGACCTGCACTTCGCGTGTCCGGTCTCCGTTGGGCTCCGGCGTCAAGGACACGCGGATCGTATCGCCAATGCCGTGTTGCAGCACGTAACCCATGGCGGCAGACGACGCGACGATGCCCTTTGAGCCCATGCCCGCTTCGGTCAGGCCCAGATGCAGCGCATGGTTGGAGCGTTCCGACAGCATGGAATAGACGGCGATCAGATCCTGAACCTGGCTGACTTTCGCCGACAGAATGATGCGATTGCGCGGCAGGCCAATTTCTTCGGCAAGTTCTGCGGAAATCAGGGCCGATTGAACAATGGCTTCGCGCGTGACCTGACGGGCCGATAGCGGAAAGCCTTCATCCTTGTTCTTGTCCATCAGCGTGGTCAGGAGTTCCTGATCCAGCGATCCCCAGTTCACGCCGATGCGCACTGGCTTGTCATAGCGGATCGCCATTTCGACGATATCGCCGAACTGCTTGTCCTTCTTGTCCTTGAAGCCGACATTGCCCGGATTGATCCGGTATTTTGCCAATGCTTCGGCGCAAGCCGGGTGATCTGCCAGAAGCTTGTGGCCGATATAATGGAAGTCACCTACCAGCGGCACATCAAGGCCAAGGCGTAAGAGGCGGTCGCGGATTTTTGGAACGGCGGCGGCACTTTCGTCGCGGTCGACGGTGATGCGCACGATTTCGGAACCAGCACGGTAGAGGGCCGCCACCTGCTGCACGGTGGCGTCGATATCGGCAGTGTCCGTATTGGTCATGGATTGGACAACAACCGGCGCGCCGCCACCTACGATCACGCCACCGACATCGACAGCGACCGAGGACCGGCGCGGCTTGGGATCATAATCGGCGTGTGACGTCATGGTTTTCTCGAGCAATTGTGGTTGGTCTGATCATTCAGGTGGAACACGGCGCGAGCCTTGTCAATATCGAAGCGATCAACTCCTCTTTCACCGCAATCATGGCAAAATTGGAGACCGGCCGCCATGAGGGTGAAAGTGCTGCGTCAGTGGCCACCCGTACCATCGGCGTGACGGGCCAGGCGGGAGAGAAGCAGAACCACGACATGCAAAACCGGCAGGCCGAGGAAGACGACGGCCAGTCCCGTATGCTCCGCGATGAAACCAATGGCTGACGGCGCGACGAGAATGCCGGAATATCCCATGGTCGTGACCACCGACAGTGCAATGCCGGGTGACATTCCCGGCATGTTGCCCGCTGCCGAAAAAGCAATTGGCACCATGTTGGAAATGCCGATGCCGGCAATGGCAAATCCTGCAATGGCGACGAAGGCATTGGGCGCAAAACCGGCAATCAGCAGACCCATGATCGATATGGACGAGCAGAATTGCAGGGTGCGCACAGCGCCGAATCGGTCTCGCACCAGATCACCCGCAAAGCGCATCACGGCCATTGTCAGTGAAAAGGCCGCAAAGCCGAAGCCTGACAACGTCACGGATGCGCTGAGTTCGTTGCGCAGATAGAGCGCGCCCCAATCGAGAATGGCACCTTCCGGGATCATTGAAAACAGGGCCATGATGCCGATGATCCAAGGGAGTGGTGTCAGCGGCAGGCCGCCCTTGGGGCGCTCTTCTTCGGGATGCGGGCGATCCACCAGAACCCGTGGCCATGCAACGGCAAGCATGATTGCGGCAATGATCGTCAGTGCCACGGCGTGGCCGTAAATGCCGGTCATGTTGATCAGCAGGCCGCCCAGACCCGCGCCGAGCAGACCGCCAAGGCTCCAGAAGGCATGGCAGGAAGACATGATGGCGCGGCGCATGCTGCGTTCCACCACAACGGCATTGGCATTCATGGCAACATCCATTGCCCCCGTCAGTCCGCCGAACAGAAAGACGGCGATGACACCAGCCCACAAGGCGTTCGCCATTGTGATCAAAAGCAGCGTCGGCACCATGACGAGCGCCACGGCAAGCGTGACGGTGCGCGAACCGAGACGGCCGATCTGTGAGCCTGCGATGGGCATGAAGGACAGGGAGCCGAGGCCGTAGACAAGGATAACGAGGCCCAGCTCGCTTTCGCTGAGCGAAAAGCGTGTGGCAAATTCCGGTATCATCGGTGCCCATGACCCCATCATGAAGCCGTTCATCAGAAACAGCAGGGAAACGCCAAGGCGTGTCCTCGTCATATATGGCGTGCGGGTTGTCGGGGATGGATGCGTGGTAGAGCCGGTCATCGGGACTGGTCCTTTGGTGTTTGGGAAAATGAAGATACTGGGAAAGACGCACTGGCCCGAACAGTTTCGACGCCGGTTTTCCTGAGCGTTTCGACTGTTGCCGCGTCAGCATCCGCCTCAAGCACAAGAGTCAGCTTGGATGTCATCGGGTGCACATGAAATGCCGTGGGGGCTTCGATCTTTTCCGAGGTGATGGCGCAAAGAATTCTCGCGCTGGCCTGACAGGCAAGTCGCTTGAAGACCGCATCCTCGTAAATCTGGGCGTACAATCCTTGGATGAGCGATAGGCCGCAGACGCCGACGATACACATGTCCGGCCTGATGTCTTCCAGCTGCTTGATAGCCGTTGTGTCAATGGCAGCGCCGACAGCCGGATCAACCCTGCCGCCGATGAGAATGAGCTCGACCCCGTTACGGCCCGTGAGTTCGGCAGCAATATCAGGGGTATTGGTGATGATGGTCAATCGCACATCCGAACTCAGGTGCTGCGCAATCGCCAGATTGGTTGAGCCAGCGTCTAGAAAGACGGTCATGCCATCCTGCAACAGCGCGGCGGCGGCTTGTCCCATGGCGGCCTTGCGTTCCGTCATCAGGGTCATGCGCGTTTTCAGTGGTATCGTGGTGCCTGATATCAGCAGCGCACCGCCATAAACCCGCTCACATTCGCCACGCGCTGACATTTCGCGCAAATCACGGCGGACAGTGTCCTCGGATACCGCAAATTTCTGCGCCAGTTCCTGCGCGGACACCCGCCCATGTCGCAGCAGTTCCGCGTGAATGAGAGCCTGACGCTCGCCAACAAAGTGATCTGATCTAGACATAGGAGGGCCAATCGGATGAATCGTGCATAAACACGCATAACCCGGCATCGGCGATTTCTCAAGCGAAATGATGACGCACGTCTGCTCATCGCGGTTAGCGATGGGACGGGCGTGTTAGAGATGGCCGGAAAAACGACCGGCCAGCATTGTATGGGATGTTATGGAGCAGGTGGGCTGAGCGCCCGCTCGTTTCAGCTCTTTCGTTCCGCCACGAACTTTGCTGTGTCGATCAGGGTCTCACCCGCTTTGCCATAGGGTGCGAGCAGTTCGGCAGCTTCTTCCACCAGTTCCCGCAGCCTCGTAGTTGCCCAGTCTGCACCGTGCAGGGCCACCAGTGTTCCCTTGCCGCGTGCTGCGTCCTTGCCTGTTGCCTTGCCCATGGTCACGGCATTGGAGGTCAGGTCCAGCAGGTCATCGGCAAGCTGGAAAGCGAGGCCGATTTTCTCGCCAAAATGGCGCAGCCGTTCCCGCTCGGAGGTGTTACTGCCCGCGATAATGGCGCCAGCTTCGCAGGCAAAGCGGATAAGGGCACCGGTTTTCATCGTCTGCAATGTCACGATGCCCGCTTCATCCGGCGGATGCGTCTCGGCATAGAGATCGAGCGCCTGTCCGCCTGCCATGCCGCCAATGCCGGCCGCTCTTGCCAGGGCCAGAACGAGCTGAGCTTTGCGGTCATCCGGCAGCTCCGTCTCGGGCGCGGCGATAATGTCGAAGGCCAGCGTCAGCAGGCTGTCGCCAGCCAGGATCGCGGTTGCTTCATCGAACTTCTTGTGAACTGTTGGCTGACCCCGTCGCAGGTCATCATCATCCATGGCGGGAAGATCATCATGCACCAGCGAGTAACAATGCAGGCATTCCAACGCCGCACCCACGCGCAATGCGACGTGCATGTTTCCGCCGAGAAGCCGGGCTGTCTCGATGACCAGAAAGGGTCGCAGCCGCTTTCCGCCGTTCAACACGCCGTGCCGCATCGCGTCTAGAAGGTTTGCCGGTCGCGTCGTCTCGCCCGTGCGGCTGTCGCCTGACAGCAGTTCCCCCAGCAGGGCTTCGGTTCGTGCCGCATTGTCGCGCAGGCGTGTCTCGAATGTCATTTTGGCCGTTTCCTCAACATATCGGCTGTTTGGCATGGGGGAAAATGGCTGGCAATCATTTTTGTGGGGCACCGGGGAACTTCGTTATCGTGACTCGCCTTGATGGTGTATGCGGAATATGAAAGGCTCCAAGCGGCAGCCAAATGGGGGACGCCAAGTGGGGGCAGGTTTTTGAGTAGCACGCCGGATATCGAGACGGACGATGAAACGCTTGATGAAAGCGGGAGTAAACCGAAGGTGGATATTCGAAACCTGGTGAGACGCGTCCTTCTTGTTATCCTCGCCTTGCTTGTTTTGCCCTATCTTCTCATTCCGCTCTATGCCTTCCCGTTTGTGCGCCCTGTCTCGACACTTATGCTGGCTGAACTGGTCACGTTTCAGGGCTATGATCGCCGCTGGGTGCCGCTGGAGAATATCTCGCCACGCCTCGTGCAATCCGTGATGATGTCTGAAGATGGTCAGTTCTGTTCCCATGGCGGTGTGGACTGGAACCAGATGCAGACGGTGGTGAGCAGCGCGCTTGAGGGCGAATCCACGCGCGGTGCCAGCACAATACCCATGCAGACCGCAAAGAACCTGTTCCTGTGGAATGGGCGTTCCTTTTTGCGCAAGGGGCTGGAATTGCCGCTGGCCGTGGCGTCAGACTTCATCTGGTCAAAAAGACGGATGATGGAGATTTATCTCAATGTCGCGGAATGGGGGCCGGGCATTTACGGCATCGAGGCGGCTTCCCAGCACCACTTCAAGGTCTCCGCGTCGAAACTGAGTGCGAGACAGGCAGCGCTTCTTGCTGTTTCGCTGCCAAATCCGATTGATCGCGTTGCCAGCAAGCCCGGTCGCGGCATGCAAAGACTGGCCGGGCTGATCGAAAGGCGCGCCCGCGGTTCGGGCGCTTATGTCGGCTGCGTGCTGGACTGAACTAAACCGCTCAGCCTTTCTTGAAAATATAGTCGGTTTCCTGCACCAGGGTTTCGCCGGGGCGCAGAATGCCGTTTGGAAAACCGTCATGGTTGACGGCATCCGGCCAGATCTGGGTTTCCAGGCAAAAACCGGCGAAGGGGCCGTAGTGACGACCGTCCAGCCCCGGCACAGCCGCATTCAGCTTGAAGCCTGAATAGAGTTGCACGCCGGGCTCCGTCGTTGCCACGTCCAGCGTAATATTGGAGGCCGGCGCGGAAACGCGCGCGACATGCCGCTTGGCGACACGTTCCGGCGACAGGCAGAAATTGTGATCGTAAAGAACCTGTTCGCCATCCTTCATATGCTTCATGGGCAGGGATGAGCGAAGGTCGAATTCGGTGCCATCAACAGCGCGGATTTCGCCCGTCGGTATCTGGCGCTCATCCGTTGGCAAATAGTGGTCGGCGGCGATCTCTATTTCATGCCCCAATGCGGTTTCAGCGCCATCCAGATTGAAATAGGTGTGCTGGCAGACATTGGCGATGGTCGGATGGTCGGTCGTTGTTTCGTAGACCACCGATAGCACGCCGCCCTCGCGGATCGTGTAGGTGGCGCGCACGGTGCAATTGCCGGGATAACCGGCGCGGCCATCGGGATCGACAATCTGCAGCACGACATGGTCTTGCCCATGCTCCATGATCATCCAGTTGCGCTTGCCGATATTGTCACTGCCGCCGTGGAGATGGGTTACACCCTTTTCATTGAGTTCCAGCTGATAGGCGGTACCATCAATCGTGAATTTGCCATCGCCGATACGGTTAGCGTTGCGGCCCGGTGTTGCACCAAAATAGGAAGAGTATTTCGGGTAGTCATCGAAATTGTCGAAACCCAGCACCAGTGCGGGCTGGTGCCCATCGAGACGCAGGTCCTGAATGACCGCGCCCCAGGTCATCACCTTTGCCCTCAGGCCGCCAGCGGAAATCGTGACACGCTCGACCTTCTCACCCTTGGCGGTGAATCCAAAATCTTCCCGTGCGCCAGCTTCGCTCATCGTGTCACTCTCCCGATCAATCAACAGGGCCGGACGTTGCTTTATTTTCAACGCCCGCGCAATTGCAGAATTATGGTTTGTCTTTGCCGATATCTGCCAGATCATATGGCGTCGTCTGGTAGATCTCGTTGATCCAGTTGCCGAAAAACAGATGGGCATGGCTGCGCCAGCGGTTCAGCGGCGTCAGATCCGGGTCATTATGCGGGAAGTAATTATGCGGCACCTTGATCGGTACGCCCGCATTCACATCGCGGAAATATTCTTCCGAGAGAGAGGTGGAATCATATTCGACATGGTTGAACATATAGAGACGCTTGCCCTTGCGCTCATGCACAAGGCAGACGCCCATTTCCTCTGACTCCATCAGGATTTCCAGATCGGGATGCTTTTCGATGTCTGCACGGCGCACCTCGGTCCAGCGGGAGACGGGCACCTGAAAATCATCGGAAAAGCCGCTGAGATAGATGGATGACGGGCACAGGTTGCGGTGGCGGAACACGCCGAATGCCTTTTCCTTCAGCTCATGCTTGGGAATGCCGTGGAAGTGGTAGATGGCTGCCATCGCGCCCCAGCACACATTGAGCGTTGAGTGAACATTGGTCTGCGTCCAATCCAGGATTTGACGCATCTCATTCCAATAGGTCACGTCCTCAAAGGCAAGCGTTTCCACCGGCGCGCCCGTGATGATGAAGCCGTCGAACTTGCGGTGACGGACCTCCTCCCATGTTTCGTAAAAGGAAAGCAGATGTTCTTCCGGCGTGTTCTTGGCGCGGTGTCCGCCGATGCGCACGAGCGACAGCTGCACCTGAAGGGGGGATGCACCCACCAGCCGCGCCATCTGTATCTCGGTCTTGATCTTGTTCGGCATGAGATTGAGAAGGCCGATCTGAAGCGGGCGGATATCCTGACGGATCGCCGCTGTTTCTGTCATCACCCTCACGCCCTCTTGCACGAGGGTTTCGAAGGCAGGCAGCGTATCAGGTATCTTGATCGGCATCTCGAACTCTCACTTTCCTGGCAGCACAGGCCTAGAAAACAAAAAAACCGGCAACGAAATCGCAGCCGGTCCTCGGAAATTGCCTATTTCCTCGACCATTTAGCAACTTCTTTAAAGTGGCCGCAAGCCGGTCGGCAAATCACCACTGGCAGGTGTCATAATCCTGTCTGGCCTAAAAATCAATATCGCTGCCCTGTCCGCGTTTGTGCCTTTCCTTATAGGCCCGTTCCGGGCTATGGCAGGGCATGAGTTCGGCACCCTTCACCATTCTGCTTGGCGGAAACATCACCGTCACGGATCGCTTGCAAAAAGCGGTGGCCGGCACGCGTGCGATTGCGGCAGATAGCGGCATGCGTCATGCTGCGCCGCTGGGGCTGACGCCGGAGCTATGGGTCGGTGACTTCGATTCGTCCGATGCCGATCTGATGTCCCAATGGCAAAATGTCCCGCAACAGCCGTTTCCGGCTGCAAAGGGCGTTACGGATGGCGAGATTGCTGTTTCTGAGGCCCTGTCTCGCGGTGCAAACCGGCTGGTTCTGGTCGGTGCGCTGGCTGGTGAAAGATCCGATCATGCGCTGTTTCACCTGCTTTACGCCGTGTCACTGGCAGAGCGTGGTTTTGACGTCATCCTGACATCGGGCACGGAGGAAGCCTATCCCCTGCTGGCGGGTGACCTCTCCATCGATCTGCCTGCCGGTTCCCTGTTCTCCATCGCAGGCTTCACCGCGCTGGAAGGGCTGGATATCGACAATGCACGCTATCCTCTTGAAGACTTTGCGCTTGCCTTCGGCTCGTCGCGCACTATTTCCAATGTGGCGGAGGGCGCTTTGCGGCTTCGCCTTGAAAGCGGCAAGGCCATTGTGCTTGCCCGTCCCTATGACTTGACCGGAGCCTGAACCGTGGCACCCCCTATTTTGAAACTCGATGATATCAAGCTGACCTTTGGCGTTAACCCGCTGCTGGATGGTGCAAACCTGCAAGTTGAGCCGGGAGATCGCATCTGCCTTGTGGGCCGCAACGGCTCTGGCAAATCGACGCTGATGAAAATTGCAGCCGGTCTGGTCGAGGCGCAGTCCGGGGAGGTGTTCCGGCATCCGTCCGCCACGATCCGCTATCTGGAACAGGCACCGGATTTTGAAGGTTTTGAGACGGTGCAGGCCTATGCCGAAGCTGGGTTGGGGCCGGGCGATGACGCCTACCGCGTGACCTATCTTCTGGAGCATCTGGGCCTGACGGGGCTTGAGCATCCATCCAGCCTTTCAGGTGGCGAAGCCCGACGCGCGGCACTGGTGCGCGTCATGGCGCCGGAACCTGACATCCTTATGCTGGATGAGCCGACCAACCATCTCGACCTACCGACCATCGAGTGGCTGGAAGGCGAGTTGCAGCAGACGCGCAGCGCGCTGGTTCTGATTTCCCATGACCGTCGCTTTCTTGAAAAGGTTTCCACAGCCACCGTCTGGCTGGATCGCGGCCAGTCGCGCCGTCTCAGCCGGGGCTTCGGCCATTTCGAAGAATGGCGTGACAAGGTGCTGGAAGAGGAAGAGCTGGAGCAGCACAAGCTCGGCAAAGCCATCGAGCGCGAAGAGCACTGGATGCGCTATGGCGTAACCGCCCGGCGCAAGCGCAATATGCGCCGCGTGGGTGAATTGCGCGATATGCGCGCCTCCTATCGCGGTCACAACGGCCCGCAGGGTACCGTGCAGGCCACCGCCGCTGAAGGGCGCGAGTCCGGCAAGCTGGTGGTCGAGGCCGATGCGATTACGAAATCCTATGGCGATCGCACCATCGTTGCGCCGTTTTCCCTGCGCGTGCATCGCGGCGATTGCATTGGCTTCGTCGGGCCCAACGGCGCGGGCAAGACGACGCTTTTGAAGATGTTGACGGGTCAGCTGGAGCCGGATAGCGGCACCGTCAAGCTCGGTACAAAGCTCGAAATTGCCACGCTCGACCAGAAGCGCGAAGACTTGAACCTAGAGGACACGCTGGCTCACTACCTGACGGATGGGCGGGGCGAGAACCTGCTGGTCAATGGTGAGGTGAAGCACGTCACCGGCTATATGAAGGATTTTCTGTTCCAGCCTGAACAGGCCCGCACGCCCATCCGCAGGCTTTCCGGTGGTGAACGGGCGCGTCTGATGCTGGCGCGCATTCTGGCAAAGCCGACAAACCTTCTGATCCTCGACGAGCCGACCAACGATCTCGATATCGAGACGCTCGATCTGCTGCAAGAAATCGTTGCCGGTTTTTCCGGCACCGTCATCCTTGTCAGCCATGACCGCGACTTTCTCGACCGGACCGTCACATCGACGATTGCGCCTGCCAATCCCGAAGCGCCGGATGGCCGGTGGATCGAATATGCCGGTGGCTATTCGGATATGATGGCGCAGCGCAAGGGCGCGTCTGACGAGAAGAAGAAGGCTGAAAAGCAGGAAAAGGGCAAAGCATCCGCCTCATCATCCGGTGACACCGGCAAGGCGAAATTGAAGCTTTCCTTCAAGCAGAAGTTTGCGTTGGAAAATCTGCCCAAGGAAATGGAGAAGGCGCAGGCCGAAATTGCCAAGCGCGAAGAGCGCATGGCCGATCCGCAGCTGTTTGCCAAGAACCCCACCGCCTTCAACACGCTGGCCGACGAAATGTCGAAGCTTCGCGAAAAGCTGGAGGCCATGGAAGAAGAATGGCTGGAGCTGGAAATGCTGCGCGAGGAAATGGAAGGATAAGAGGCCGGGCGCTCTTGGCGCTCGATCCGTCTTTGACAGGCAGGCGCAATTGCGTTCTTCTTCGACGATCAAACGGAGGAGTTCGATATGCGCATGATTTTTATCAACCTGCCGGTCAAGAACATCGAAGCCTCGCGGGCTTTCTTTTCGGCTCTCGGCTTCAGCTTCAATCCGGAATATTCCGACGACCGGACGCTCTGCATGATCGTGGAGACCAACATCTTCGTCATGCTGCTGCAGGAAGAGCGGTTCCGCGAATTCATCAATGGCGACATTGCTGACGCCAGCCGCACCAAGGAAGTTTTGAACTGTCTCTCTGCCTCCAGCCGGGAAGAGGTCGATACAATGCTGACGACCGCCGTCGCATCCGGTGGCCGTGCATGGAAGCCTGTGCAGGATCTCGGTTTCATGTATGCGTGCAGCTTTCAGGACCCAGACGGGCATGTCTGGGAAGTCGTCCACATGCCCCAGCCGGAGTAGGGGCTGCATCTTGCCATTCCGGCAGCAACCGATTACAGCTTTGCCCAGATCTAACGGGGTGCTTTGTCTGGTCAGACAAGGCTGAGAGGCATTTGCCAACCCGAAGAACCTGATCCGGTTAACACCGGCGGAGGGATTAGACGGCTTCCATCCAGACGCCACTTTCCCGTTCGTCCATTCGAGGAGGTTGTCTGATGCGTCGTCTGTTCATTCATAGTCTTGTTGCTGCGTCTTTCGCATTGCCCGGTTTCGTCCATGCGCAAGACAAGAAGACGCTCACCGTCTACACCTATGAGAGCTTTGTTTCCGAGTGGGGCCCCGGCCCGAAGGTCAAGGCGTCCTTCGAAGAGACCTGCAATTGCACAGTCAACTTCGTCGGCGTGGCTGATGGTGTGGCTTTGCTCAACCGGCTGAAGCTGGAAGGCGCAGGCTCCAGCGCAGATGTGGTGTTGGGTCTGGATACCAACCTTGTGACGGAGGCCCGTCAGACAGACCTGTTCGAGATTTCCGGCATCGATACATCAGCGGCCAAGGTGCCGGGTGGGTTCAAGGACGATGTTTTCGTGCCCTTTGATTACGGGCATTTCGCTGTCGTATACGATACGCAGACTCTGAAAAACCCGCCGAAAAGCCTGAAGGAATTGGTCGAGGGCGATCCTTCGCAGAAGATCGCCATTCAGGATCCGCGCACATCCACTCCGGGTCTCGGGCTGCTTCTCTGGGTCAAATCCGTTTATGGAGACAAGGCGCCGGAGGCTTGGGCCAAGCTCAAGAACCGGGTTTTGACGGTGACGCCGGGCTGGTCTGAATCCTATGGCCTGTTCACCAAGGGAGAGGTGCCGATGGTCCTTTCCTACACCACGTCTCCCGCCTATCACATGGTCTCGGAAAAGACCGAACGCTATCAGGCTGCCAGTTTCGAAGAGGGTCACTATATCCAGATCGAAGTTGCGGGCATCCTGAAGAACGCGCCGGAAAAGGCGCTGGCCAAGCAGTTTCTCGCTTTCATGCTGAAGCCGGGCTTTCAGGACGCCATTCCGGAAAACAACTGGATGATGCCGGTTGCGGCCACATCTGCCCCCTTGCCGGAGGCATTTTCCAAGCTCGTCCAGCCTGCCAAAACCTTTTTGATGTCACCTGAAGAGGTTGCCAAGAATCGCAAGGCCTGGATCGATGAATGGCTGGCTGCGATGAGCGTCAAGTAAGACGGGCTGCTCTTCATCATGATCGAGCGCGTTGAACGTCGCAGGTTTATTGTCAGTGGAACGGTGGCATTTGCTGCCGTTCTTTCGTTCATGGGCCTTGCCGTCGCGGCGCTCCTCTCCTTCGATGCCGACGCGGCGTCCGCTGACGTGCTGAATGCCTATACGCTGCGCATATTGCGCTTCACCCTCTGGCAAGCGACGCTCTCCACCATCCTGTCGATAGCCCTCGGCCTGCCGGTGGCACTGGCGCTGGCGCGACAACGGGAATTTCCCGGTCGCATTTGGATTATCCGGCTCATGGCTGTGCCCATGGGACTTCCGGTGATTGTCGGTGCGCTGGGGATTATCGCCATATGGGGCAGGCAAGGCATCTTCAACACGGTCTTCATGGCGGCTGGCGCAGAGCAGCCTTTCAGCATCTATGGTATGTCCGGTATTCTGATTGCCCATGTGTTTTTCAATTTGCCGCTGGCGGTGCGGTTCTTTCTGGCCGGGCTTGAGCGGGTGCCGGGGGAATATTGGCGCATCGCTGCCAGCCTGAGTTTTGGTCCACTCTCGACGTTTCGCTTCGTGGAATGGCCAGCCATTGCGCGTCTCATCCCGGGCGTGGCCGGTCTGATCTTCATGCTGTGCGCAACGAGCTTCACACTCGTTTTGTTGCTGGGGGGTGGGCCTGCGGCGACCACGATCGAGGTCGCTATCTATCAGGCGCTGCGTTTTGACTTCGATCCACCCCGCGCTATTTCGCTTTCCCTCATGCAGATCATCGTGACCAGCGTGCTGCTTGTGCTGCTGGCGCGTTTACCCTCTGCCGATGCCGAGGCATTGACGCAGGCGAAAGCCGTGCGACGCTTCGATAGCGAGAGATGGACTGCGCAGCTGTGGGATGGATCGATGATCATGCTTGCCATGGTTTTGGTCGCATTGCCTCTCTGCGCTGTCGCAGCATCTGGACTGACGGCTGATCTTTTGCGGCTGCTGCTTGCAAGCGCATTCCTCAAGGCTGCCATGACAAGCCTGCTGATCGCGGTGTTATCGGCGTCTCTTGCCATTCTCGTTTCCGTCGCATTGGTGCGCGCCCGTCAGGCTATCCTTGCGCAGAGACGAGCGGCTGCTCCGCTTCGGGTCTTGTTCACGGCCATGGGTGCCGGGTCGGCCTTGGTGTTGCTCGTGCCGCCTGTGGTCTTAGGAAGTGGCTGGTTTCTGCTGTTGCGACCGCTGGGCGATGTCTCGACATTTGCGCCGATCCTTGTCTCCATCATCAATATGCTGATGGCGCTGCCATTCGTGATGCGGGTGCTGGAACCTGCATTCATCGCCCATCAGGCCCGCACTGGGCGATTGGCTGCCAGTCTCGGACTGTCAGGTCTGTCCCGGCTTCGCCTCGTTGACTGGCCGGTTCTGTGGCGACCGGTTGCGACGGCATTTTCATTCGCCATGGCGCTTTCGCTCGGCGATCTCGGAGCCGTTGCTCTTTTCGGCTCGGAAAACTTCACTACATTGCCCTGGCTGGTCTATAGCAATATGGGCAGTTACCGGACCAATGATGCGGCGGGCTACGCCTTCATCCTAGGCGTCATCTGTCTCGTCCTCGCCGCCGGGGGTGTTTCCCGTCAGCCAGCGAAAGCCATCGCATGAGCCTGCACGATATTGCTGTCAGTCTTGAAAACATCGAGCTTACGCTCGGCCAGCAGAATTTTGCGCTGGATTGCCGCTTTCAGCGCGGCAAGGTGACAGCGATTGTCGGTCCATCGGGATCGGGGAAATCCACACTGCTCAATCTCGTCGCGGGCTTTGAAGCGCCGGATCGCGGGCAATTGCTGATCGACGGGCAGGATATGCGCGGGCTTGGTCCGTCGGAGCGGCCAGTCTCGGTGGTTTTTCAGGACAACAATCTTTTTGCCCATCTGGATATTTTCACAAATGTTGGACTGGGCATCAATTCATCCCTGAAGCTGGGTGCCGCGGACAAGGTCGTGATCAGCAAGGCGCTTGAGCGCGTAGGGCTTGCCGGTTTTGAAAAACGCCTGCCTTCGACCATGTCTGGCGGCGAGCGGCAAAGGGCGGCGCTGGCCAGAGCTCTGGTGCGCCGTCGCAGCATCATGGCTCTGGATGAGCCGTTTGCGGCACTCGATCCCGGCCTGCGCGCCGGCATGGGAAGCCTGCTGCGGGAGTTGCATGAGGAACTGGGCAACACCGTTCTTCTGGTGACGCACAACCCGGATGATATAAGCAAACTGGCGGATGCGGTTGTGTTTCTTCATCACGGTCAGGTGCTGTTTGAAGGCGGTATTGACGCGTTTTTTGCTGCAACCCATCTTGAGCCAATCAAGATATTTCTGGCGGCGTGAGATTGTCGCTGAGTAAGCGCGGTTATGTCGCGTCACAATTTCGACGCGGGTCACTGTCAAGCCTTGCAAAATAACACGGTCGATGCGCAAATTTTGCAGTTGCGATTCATTCACAACTGCTTGAAAAGTGATGCAAACAAGCGATCTGATAATATATTTTGCAAATGGCGGATCAATTCGATTGTTTGCGCATTCACAAGCCCCTAGGGCTAATATGGCATACTGGTCTGCACTTTGACGGATGATCAGGAACGTTTGGAGCAGACAGGCAGGATGATGACGTGTGTGAAGGCTCTACAGGGCCACACCTCCAGTCAGAAGATGCGGCACACAGGCAGGCTGGTCAAGCGCACGCTGGCATTGGCGACCGCCGGCTTCGTGCTGTCGGCGTGCCAGTCGCTCTTCAGCTCGTCCTACCAGTCCACGCTCAAGCCATCTGACAATCCTCAAACCGTTGAGCAGGTGCAGAAGGACGATCCGCGTGCCCAGATGGGTGCGCGTGAGCATCCCCGCATCGTGGCTAGCTATGGCGGTGAGTATCACGACGACAAGACCGAGCGCCTTGTGGCCCGCATCGCAGGTGCGTTGACGGCAGTCTCGGAAAATCCGCAGCAGTCCTATCGCATTACCATTCTGAACTCTCCCGCCATCAACGCCTTTGCGCTGCCGGGTGGCTATCTCTATGTGACCCGCGGGCTTCTGGCGCTTGCCAATGATGCTTCGGAAGTCGCAGCGGTGCTGTCTCACGAGATGGGCCATGTGACTGCCAATCATGGCATTGAGCGCCAGCGCCGCGAAGAGGCCGAGGTGATTGCGAGCCGTGTGGTTGCGGAAGTCTTGTCCAGCGATCTGGCCGGAAAACAGGCCCTTGCGCGTGGCAAGTTGCGATTGGCAGCCTTTTCCCGCCAGCAGGAATTGCAGGCCGATGTTATCGGTGTGCGCATGCTGGGCGAGGCCGGTTACGATCCCTATGCGTCGCCTCGCTTCCTTGATTCCATGGCGGCTTATGCGCGCTTCTCATCGGCAGATCCCGACAGCGACCAGAGCCTCGACTTCCTGTCGAGCCATCCCAACACACCGCAGCGCATCGAGCTGGCCAAGCGCCATGCCCGCGCCTTCGGGCAGGAAGGGCAGGTTGGAGATAAGGGTCGCGACTGGTTCCTCAATGGCATAGACGGGCTTCTTTACGGCGATAGTCCGCAGGAAGGCTATGTGCGGGGCAACACGTTCCTGCATGGCACCCTTGGCATTCGCTTCGATGTTCCCGAAGGTTTCCAGATCGACAACAAGGTCGAGGCAGTGCTTGCCACCGGCCCCGGCGAGATGGCGATCCGTTTTGATGGTGTGGCTGATCCCAAGCAAACAAGCCTTGCCAACTACCTGACCAGTGGCTGGGTCGCTGGTCTGGTGCCTGAAACCGTGCGTGAAACGGAAATCAACGGATTGCCAGCAGCAACGGCGCGCGCCACCGCCGATAAATGGGATTTCGATGTAACCGTGATCCGGGTCGGACAGCAGATTTTCCGCTTCCTGACCGCAGTGCCCAAGGGCAGCGCGCAGCTCGATAGCGTGGCCAATGTGTTGCGCACGACGTTTCGCAAGATGACACCGGCTGAAATTTCGGCACTGAAGCCTCTGCGCGTGCGCGTTATCACCACCAAGCCGGGCGACACGATTGCGTCCATCGCTGGGCGCATGATGGGCACCGACAGGAAGGTGGAACTCTTCCGGGTGCTGAACGCCATGAGCGCAACAGCGGCGATCCAGCCCGGCGAGCGTGTGAAGATCATCGCCGAATAAAAAACCCGGCCTTTGAATTGAACCTGTTTCCAAGGTGGAGCAGGTCTAATTCAAAGGCCGGGTTTGTAGAATGGAAGATCAGACGCTTAAGCGGCTTCTTCTTCCTGAGCGTCTTCTTCGTCAATCGCCTTGCCGCGCTTTGGTCCCTTGTTGAGATTGACCTCAACCAGGCGAACGGCTTCCGTTTCAGACATCTTGTTCACAGCGGCAATTTCGCGGGCCATGCGATCAAGAGCAGCTTCATAAAGCTGACGCTCGGAATAGGACTGTTCCGGCTGGTTTTCCGCACGGTAAAGGTCACGAACCACTTCCGCGATGGCGATCAGGTCGCCGGAATTGATCTTTGCATCATATTCCTGCGCACGGCGCGACCACATGGTGCGCTTGACGCGAGCCTTGCCCTGAACAACTTTCAACGCGCGCTCGACAAAGTCTTCTTCGGACAGCTTGCGCATGCCGATGCTGACAGCTTTGGCCACGGGAACTTTCAGGCGCATCTTGTCTTTTTCGAAATCAATGACGAACAGTTCGAGCTTCATACCCGCAACTTCCTGTTCCTCAATGGACGAAATGGTACCGACACCATGAGCGGGATAAACGATCGCTTCGCCGGTCTTGAAACCGTGACGCGCTGGAGATTTTTTTGGCTGGGTCGTCATTCGTTCTAAAAACTCCCTGTTACATACACCCGGGATTTCCGGGGGTCGGGTCGGTCAGGCCCGGATGAGACGGGGGAACCGTCAAGTGACTTGATACTGGTACAGACGTGCGCTCAAAGACAGGCCACCCGCAACCCGCAGGTTGACACAAACAATCGGTATGTCACGGAAACCGCGTGCAAGTGATGAGTTGCTTTCGTGGTGTTTTTGGGCACGCAAATGCCACGCTGTGGATCAGTTTCTAAGGTCTATCACAAAAATACGAGGAAATCAATAATTTGCTTCGACCGTGACTATCGAGTCACAATAGGGTCACTTTGCCACCGACGAAAAATGCGAATCGGTGCCTTTTGATTCGGCGCAGGACGCGCCCGGCAGATTTCAATCGAATAAAATTCCGGCGCGGCGCTTAAAGTAAAGATTGCCACTTAAACTCTTCATAATTCCGCGCCAATATCCGATTCGAATTTGTGAAAATGACGATTTTTTCTGTTTTCATTGATAAAACTTCACCCTTTGGGAGGAAAAAGACAAAATGGGCTACCGGAACAATCCAAAACGCGACAAAAAACTCGAAAAGACCAGAATTTTGGCGGAGATGTCCGGTAAGCCATTTCTAGACCCAGAGGCTGTTTTTGGCCGCGCAAGTTCAGATGATATACAATATTATTCGCCTGAAATGCTGGCAGCAGCAGCCCAGCACACGCGGGATGAATTGTCCCGCTGGACGAAAGACAAGCCCTATATTGGAATTTCTGAAGTAGAGGGTGTTTCTCCGCGCGACAATCCTGTGTCTATTCTGACCATTATCGGTCGTAACATGCCTTTCCTCTATGACAGCGTCATGGGTGAGGTAACGAGCAGCTACCGCAGCCTATTTCTCGCCGTCCATCCTATTCTGGTTGCCGATGCCGCGGTAACCGGCGGTTATCGTCTCGCCGATTCCGAACTTGATGCGCCCCATGACAATATCAGCCTCATCCAGATCCATATTACGCCGATTGCTTCACAGGCAGCCGAGGCGCTGACGGAGCGTCTGCTGTTTGTGCTGTCTCAGGTTCAGTCGGCCTTCACCGACTGGAAACCGATGATTGCCAAGCTGGACGAGGCGCTGACGGAGTTGCAGGAGCGTGGCCCCAGCCGTCGTAAAACGGGGCGCAACGAAGCCGTCGCGTTTCTGGAGTGGTTGCGCAATGATAACTTCACGTTCCTTGGCATGCGCGACTACAGCTATTCCGGCACTGGCAACGATGCCAAGGTCGAGCGCGGCGAGGGCAGTGGTCTTGGTACGCTGACGGACCCGAATGTGCGGGTGTTGCGCCTCGGCAAGGACGCGGTCACGACGACGCCGGAAATCCTCGCCTTTCTCGACGGTCCCGATTTCCTGATCGTGACCAAAGCCAATGTCAAATCCATCGTCCATCGCCGCGCCTATATGGATTATATCGGCATCAAGCGTTTCGATGAGGACGGCAATGTCGTTGGTGAGTTGCGCATCGTCGGCCTCTTCACCGCCACCGCTTATACGCATTCCGTCAAACAGATCCCGCTTCTGCGTGCGAAAGTGGCCGAAGTGGAGGATCATTTCGGTTTCGATCCCAACAGCCACTCGGGCCGGATCTTGCACAACACGCTGGAATCCTACCCGCGTGACGACCTCTTCCAGATCGATGCCGATCTGCTGATCCGTTTCATCGAGCAGATCATGGAGCTGAGCGACAGGCCCCGCGTTCGCGTCCTGCCACGCATCGACCGCTTCGACCGCTTTGTGTCGGTCATCATCTTTGTGCCGCGCGAAGAGTATAACTCCTACGTGCGCGAAAAAATGGGCGAGTATCTCTCGCAGATTTATGATGGCCATATCTCGGCCTATTACCCGGCATTTCCCGAGGGTGCTGTGGCGCGGGTCCACTTCATCGTCGGGCGCACCAACGGCAAGACGCCGCGGGTGGCGCAGGATAAACTCGAAGACGCCGTCAGCGATATCGCAGCACGGTGGACCGACCATTTCGTGGCCCTTTCCCCCGTCGGTTCGCCCGTTCTGGATGTCGATCAGGCCTATCAGGAAGCCTTTACGCCTGACGAGGCGATCATCGATCTGCCCGATATTGCCGCGACTGCTGGCGGTGAGCCAGTGCGCATAGAGTTCTACCGCCGCGACACCCAGGCCGAAGGCGTGCTGTCGCTAAAGATTTTTCACCGAGATGGCCATTTGCCGCTTTCACGACGTGTGCCTTTGCTTGAGAATCTCGGTTTCAGCGTTATTAGCGAACGGACTTTCGATATTGGTGTCATATCTCCAGATGAGACCAGATCCATCGTGCTGCACGATATGGAATTGCAGGTACAGCCCGGGGTCAAGCTTGATCTTTCGGTTTACGGGCCACGGCTTGAAGAAGCATTTCTGGCGGCCTTCGATGGCACTGTCGACAATGACAATTTCAACCGGCTGATTGTCGCAGCTGGCCTAAGCGTGCGCGAAGTGTCTGTCTTGCGCGCCTATGCCCGCTATCTGCGCCAGACGGGTATTGTCTATTCGCAGGAGCATATTTCAGAAACGCTGTTCAAATATCCAGCGATTGCCGTGAAGATTTTCGAGCTGTTTTCTTATGGCTTCGATCCGAAGGTCGGCGACAAGCCCCGGCTTCGCAAGCTGTCTGATCTGCACAAGGCGATTGAGGCAGCCCTTTCAGGCGTTCCCAATCTTGATGAGGACCGGACACTGCGCCGTTACGTCAATGCGGTGGATGCGACGTTGCGCACCAATTATTTCCAGCGCAATGAGGATGGTTCGCCAAAGGCGATGCTGGCCTTCAAGTTCGATCCGAAGCTTCTGGATGGCTTGCCCGATCCACGGCCCTTCCGTGAAATCTTCGTTTACGGCACCGAGGTCGAAGGTGTCCATCTGCGGTTCGGCAAGGTGGCACGTGGCGGGCTTCGCTGGTCGGATCGCGGACAGGATTATCGCACCGAGGTGCTCGGTCTGGTCAAGGCGCAGCAGGTCAAGAACGCTGTGATCGTGCCCGTGGGTGCCAAGGGCGGCTTCTATCCGAAAACCCTGCCGGTCGGCGGCAACCGCGATGAGGTCTTCAATGCGGGCAAGGAAGCCTACAAGACCTATATTCGCACGCTGCTGTCCATTACCGACAACATTGTCGGCGATGATATCGTCGCCCCTGCCGACACGTTGCGGCTGGATGGTGACGATCCGTATTTCGTCGTCGCGGCGGACAAGGGAACGGCAACCTTCTCGGACACGGCAAATGGCTTGGCTCGCGAGGCCGGCTTCTGGCTGGATGATGCCTTTGCCTCAGGCGGCTCTGCCGGCTACGACCACAAGAAAATGGGCATTACCGCCCGTGGCGCCTGGGAAACCGTGAAGCGGCATTTCCGCGAAATGGATACCGACATCCAGACAACGCCATTCAAGGTGGTTGGCGTGGGTGACATGTCGGGCGATGTGTTCGGCAATGGCATGTTGCTATCGGAAAAGATCGAGCTGATTGCAGCCTTTGATCACCGCGATATCGTCATTGATCCAACGCCCGATACGGATAAGTCTTTTGCCGAGCGTAAACGCCTGTTCGACCTGCCGCGCTCCAGCTGGCAAGATTATGATCGGTCGGTTTTGTCCGCAGGTGCGATGATCATCTCCCGCTCGGAAAAATCGGTGACACTGACGCCGGAGGCTGTTGCCGCCATCGGCATCGACAAATCCGTGGCGACGCCGTTTGAAATTATGACGGCGATCCTGAAGGCGCCCGTCGATCTTCTCTGGTTTGGCGGCATCGGCACCTATGTGAAAGCTGCGGTGGAAACCAATGCAGAGGTGGGTGACCGCGCCAATGATCCGATCCGCGTCAACGCGACCGAGGTTCGCGCCAAGGTGATCGGTGAAGGCGCCAATCTGGGCATCACGCAGAAAGCCCGTATTGCCTATGCGCTTTCAGGTGGCCGATGCAACTCCGATGCCATCGACAACTCGGCTGGGGTCAATTCCTCGGACGTGGAGGTCAACATCAAGATCGCTTTGTCATCTCCAGTCAACGACGGGCGTCTGACATTGCCCAAGCGCAATCAGCTGCTCTCTTCCATGACGACGGAAGTTGGGCATCTGGTGTTGCGCAACAACTACCTTCAGTCGCTTGCCATCTCGCTGACTGAACGTCGCGGCACGGAAAATGGTGAGGAACTTGGCCGCCTGATGGGCGCGTTGGAAACGGCGGGTCTGTTGAACCGGCGGGTGGAAACCCTGCCGAATGATGCGGAATTCACTGAGCGTTACGCAGCCGGCAAGCCGCTGACCCGACCGGAAATCGGCGTCCTTCTTTCCTATGCCAAGCTGACGCTGTTCGATACCCTTGTGGCGAGTCCATTGCCGGATGAGCCTTATCTCCAGCATCTCTTAAGGGATTATTTCCCCAGCAAGATGCAGAAGACCTATGCTGGCGATATTACCAACCATCGTCTGCACCGCGAAATCGTTGCGACATCGCTTGCCAACCAGGTTGTCAATCGCGGCGGTCCGGGCTTTGTCCAGAAACTGGTCGATGCCAGCGGACTGTTGGCACCCACGGTGGTCAAGGCTGCAATGATCGTCGAAGACGGCTTTGGCCTGAAGCGTCTGTGGAGCGAGATCGACAAGCTCGACGGCAAAATTTCCGGCGCGGTGCAGAACAGTCTTTACGCCGATGTCGCCAGAATATTCACCGATGCCACACGGCTTTATCTCCAGACGACATCGGCTGCGGGTTCTATGGCCGATGAAATCGAGCGGTTGAAAGCGGCAATCCACACGCTTGTTCCAGGTGCGGCCAAGTATAAGGAGGAGCTTGGTTTCAGCGAGATCGAGGGTGTCGACCCCGCTTTGATCCGCGATCTGGAAACGCTGTCGCTCTTGGTCTATGTGCCCGAAATCATGCTGATTGCCGAGCGGGCAGACACAAGCCTTGCCCGTGCAGCCGAAAGCTATGCTGCCGTATCTGCCACGTTCCGTGTGGCGAAGCTTCTGGACGCAGGTCAGCGCGTTACGCCTGCAGACCATTATGAAAGCCTTGCTCTGCTGCGAAGCCAGGATCAGATCGCATCGTCGCGTCTTCGCATCGTCATCTCGGCGATGACCGAATACGCGAAGGAAAAGAACCCGGTGCAGGCGTGGTATGCCGCCGACCGCGTTCGGGTCAACCGCATCGTCTCGGAGTTGAGCGCTCTCAGCGACAGCGGCGAGACCAACCTTGCCCGTCTGACAGTTGCTGCCGGATTGCTTTCAGATATAGTCCAGGCTCGTAGCGTCTGATCATCAGGCGCAGAACTGCCCGGCTTCGTGGCCGGGCAGACCAGACCATTCCATGGCCGAAAGGGTGACGTATGGCCTCATCTTCCCTTGCGACCGGCCAAACCGTGACAAAGCGTGGCATATGGGGCTGGATGCTGTTCGATTGGGCAGCCCAACCTTTTTTCACCGTCGTCACCACCTTCATTTTCGGCCCCTATTTTGTTGCCCGACTGACAGAGGACCCGATCTCTGCGCAGACGACCTGGAGCAATATGGCGACGATCTCGTCCATCATCATCGCCATTTTCTCACCGATCCTGGGTTCCATCGCCGATCAATCCGGCTCGCGAAAACCATGGATCGCTTTCTTCGCGATGCTGAAGATTGCGAGCCTCTCGATGCTGTGGTTCGCCGCACCCGGATCAGCCGTAATCTGGCCTGTCACCTTCATGATCGTGGCGTCCATCGCTGCCGAATTTTCCATTGTCTTCAACGATTCCATGATGCCGCGTCTGACCACGCCCGAAAACGTTGGGCGCATTTCCAATACGGCCTGGGGACTTGGATATCTGGGTGGTATGGTGGTTCTGATTTTCGTCGTGCTGTTTCTGGCGGCTGCGCCCAACAGCGGCGTGACGATCCTTGGTATTCCGCCGCTGTTCGGACTTGATCCAGCGGCTGGCGAAGATGCCCGCATCACCGGGCCCATTTCGGCGCTCTGGTATCTCGTGTTCATTTTGCCGATGTTTCTGTTCACGCCTGATGTGAAGAAGGGCCTACCGCTTGGTAGAGCGGTTCACTCTGGCCTGACGGAACTGAAAGCGACGCTCAAGAAGTTGAAAGGTCGCCCCGCCATCACGCGGTTCCTGATCGCCCGGATGCTGTATCAGGATGGCGTCAATGGCGTGTTGATCCTTGGCGGTGCCTTCGCTGCGGGCCTGTTCGGCTGGGGTACGCTGGAGATCGGAATTTACGGGATCATTCTGAACATCGTGGCGATTGGCAGTTGCATTGCCGCAGGGCTTGTCGATCAGCGTCTAGGTTCGCGCAACACGGTGCTTATCAGCCTTGCGCTGTTGCTGGTGGCAACCTTTGGCATCGTCTCGACCTATACGGATTCGACCCTGTTCGGTCTTCTGGCTCTTCCGGTGTCCAGCACGGAAGGGCTGTTTTCGAGTTCTGCTGAAAAGGCCTATCTGTTTTATGGCATTCTCATCGGCATTGCGTTTGGTCCCGTTCAGGCCTCGTCACGGTCATATCTGTCGCGCAATGTGACGGTTGCCGAAGCTGGCCGTTATTTCGGGATTTATGCGCTGTCCGGTCGCGCCACGAGCTTCATGGCGACGCTGTCTTTTTCCATCGTCACCTATGTCAGCGGTTCGGCCCATTTGGGCATGGCGACGCTTACGATTTTTCTCGGCGCCGGTTTCCTGTTGCTGCTGCGTGTTCCCGAAAGATCAGAAGCCGGTCAAAGTTGATCGAGCTTGGTCTGAAGCGAGCGCAATTGTGCCTTCAGCTCATTGATTTCTGAGGCGTCCGGCTTCTTGGCTTCTGCAGGGGCCGCAGGCATGGGAAATGGCGTAAACACCTGCATTGCCTGACGGAAGAGCTCGGTGTTGCGCTTAATCTGTTCTTCCATGAAGCCGAATGGCGTAGCAAAATTTTTCGACGATGTATCACCGAAGGCTTTGCCCATATGCTCCTGCATCTGGGTTTGCTGTTCGGAAAACGTCTTCATGGAATGCTCGAGAAAGGTCGGCACCACCATTTGCATCTGGTCGCCATAATAGGAAATCAGCTGGCGTAGAAACGCGGTTGGCAACAGCGTGTTGCCGGTCTTGCCTTCCTGCTCCATGATGATCTGCGTCAGGACTGCGTGGGTAATGTCTTCCGAGGTCTTGGCATCCTGAACCTTGAACTCTTCACCGCGCTTGACCATCTTGGCCAGGTCTTCAAGTGTCACATAGGTGCTGGTTCCGGTATTGTAGAGCCGCCGGTTGGCATATTTCTTGATAACGGTCTCGCCGCTGTGCTTGGCCATGCTCGCCTCCTCGCGATCCTGGTATTTTCTTCTTATCAGGCTTTTTTGCTCTTCCCGCTTTTAAGTTATGCTCAATTCAACCGGACTGACAAACGTTTTGTGCGTTGCAGCAGTCACTTTTTTTGCGCAGCATTTGCGTTCTCTCACGGTGAGGGATTGGCTGAAAGCTTGCAATGGCGAGATGGTTTGACTTGACCTCCAAGCTTTGACTATCTTGCGCCGCAAATGGGAGATCTACAACATGACTTCGACTTCAATCGTCATCGTTGCTGCAGCACGCACGGCAGTGGGCTCGTTCAATGGCAGCTTCGCGAACACGCCAGCTCATGAGCTGGGTGCTGCGGTGATCAAGGCCGCGCTGGAGCGGGCGGGGGTAGCGCCAAGCGAGGTTGATGAAGTCATTCTCGGGCAAGTGCTTGCCGCGGGCGAAGGACAGAACCCGGCCCGTCAGGCCGCGATGAAGGCTGATATTCCGCAGGAAGCCACGGCATTTGGCATCAACCAGCTGTGCGGTTCGGGCCTGCGCGCCGTGGCACTCGGCATGCAACAGATCGCCACGGGCGATGCATCCATCATTGTGGCCGGTGGGCAGGAATCCATGTCCATGGCACCGCATTGCGCGCATCTGCGCGGCGGCGTGAAAATGGGTGATTTCAAGATGGTCGACACCATGTTGAAGGACGGCCTGACGGATGCCTTCTACGGCTATCACATGGGAATAACCGCAGAAAACATTGCTCGTCAGTGGCAGCTTTCGCGCGACGAGCAGGACGAATTCGCCGTGACCTCTCAAAACCGCGCCGAGGCTGCGCAATCCGCCGGGCGTTTTGCAGATGAGATCGTCCCCTTCATCATCAAGGGCCGCAAGAGTGATGTGACCGTTGATGCCGACGAATATATCCGCGCTGGTGCCACAATCGACACCATGGCGAAACTTCGCCCTGCCTTCGATAAGGAAGGTACCGTCACTGCTGGCAACGCTTCTGGCTTGAACGACGGGGCTGCTGCCGTTTTGCTTATGAGCGAGGCGGAAGCGACGCGGCGCGGCCTGCAACCCTTGGCGCGCATCGCCTCCTGGGCCACAGCCGGTGTCGATCCGCAGATCATGGGCACAGGTCCCATCCCGGCATCGCGCAAAGCGCTGTCAAAGGCCGGTTGGTCTGTCTCAGATCTTGATCTTGTTGAAGCGAATGAAGCGTTTGCGGCACAATCCTGTGCGGTGGTCCGCGATCTGGGGCTTAATCCAGAGATCGTCAATGTGAATGGCGGCGCGATTGCCATCGGCCATCCCATCGGTGCATCCGGCGCACGCGTGCTCAACACACTGCTTTTCGAGATGAAGCGCCGCAGTGCAAAAAAAGGATTGGTGACACTGTGCATCGGTGGCGGCATGGGTATCGCCATGTGCCTCGAAGGTCTCTGATACTTTCGATCATCGAAATGCCACTTTGGCACATCTTAAGGCTGACGCAATGAAACAGGGGAGGCCTTGAGATGAGCCGGGTTGCTTTGATAACAGGCGGGACAAGCGGAATTGGTGCGGCGATTGCCAAGGCATTTCATTCCGAAGGCTACAAGGTCGCGGTGAACTACGCTTTCACGGAGGCGCGGGCGGCTCAGTTTCGCAGCGAGACCGGCATTCCTACCTATTGCTGGGATATCCGCGATTACGATGCCTGCGTTGCCGGCATAGCCCAGGTTGAAAGCGATCTCGGTCCGATAGAGGTGCTTGTCAACAATGCGGGCATCACCCGCGACGCGATGTTTCACAAGATGACACCGCAGCAGTGGCGAGAGGTGCTCGACACCAATCTGACCGGCGTGTTCAACATGACGCATCCCATATGGCCCGGTATGCGCGAGCGCGGTTTTGGCCGCATCGTCAATATTTCATCCATCAACGGCCAGAAAGGTCAGGCTGGACAGGCCAATTACTCGGCCGCCAAGGCCGGTGATCTTGGACTGACCAAGGCGCTGGCGCAGGAAGGCGCCTCGCGAAACATCACCGTGAACGCGATCTGCCCTGGCTATATCGGAACGGAGATGGTGCGGGCGATCCCTGAGAACGTGTTGAACGAGCGCATCTTGCCGCAGATACCCGTCGGTCGGCTTGGTGAGCCGGAAGAGATTGCTCGCTGCGCGCTGTTTCTGGCGGCTGACAGTTCTGGTTTCATCACCGGGTCGACATTGACGGCGAATGGCGGTCAGTATTTCACGTAAGGTGCATGTTCAGTAAACTTTTCGTGATCGCGTGCGCGGTGCAATGGGTCGGTTGACAAAAAATTGAGTGTGGAAATTTGTTCTGTAGAGAACGCTAACCTAATGAAAAGACGATAATTTTCGTTTAGTTTGGAATAGTTCTAATATATCGCGGGCGACGCATCGCATCTTTTTCTTGACACTCACTATCCTGTTTTGGTTTAAGAATGAAAACAATGTGTTGCGTCATACAGGCAAAGAACCATGCTCGTTTGCAGCTGTAACTACATCACCGACAACGACATTCGCGATGTCATCAACGAGATGCTCGATGAAGACTGTTGGCAGCTTATCGTGCCGTCCAAAGTGTATCACGCTATGGCCAAACGTGGTCGTTGCTGTGGCTGCTTCCCGACCGTTGTTGAACTGATTATCAGGACCACAGAAGAATATCATGCACGTCGCCACTCGACGGAAGCCGATGTTTTTGATTTTATGTCCCGCCTGAGACAATTGCATGAAGACAACAGGAGAGCGGACATTGAAAGGCGACAAAAGAGTCATCGAGCAGCTTAACGAGGCACTTTTCCTCGAGCTCGGCGCAGTCAACCAGTACTGGCTGCATTACCGCTTGCTGAACGATTGGGGCTATACAAAGCTCGCCAAGAAAGAGCGTGCCGAGTCCATCGAAGAGATGCAGCACGCTGACAAGATCATCGATCGCATCATCTTCCTCGAAGGCCACCCGAACCTTCAGACGGTTGCGCCTCTGCGCATCGGTCAGAACGTGAAGGAAGTTCTGGAAGCGGACCTCGCCGGTGAATATGATGCCCGCGCCGCGTACAAGAAGTCCCGTGAGATCTGTCACGAGGCTGGCGACTATGTTTCGATGAAGCTGTTCGAAACCCTGCTGATCGACGAAGAAGGTCACATCGACTTCCTCGAGACCCAGCTTGAGCTTCTGAACAAGATCGGCGAAGCCAAGTACGGCCAGCTGAATGCCGACTCCGCAGACGCTGCAGAGTCCGAATAAGCGGATCGAAATAGAATTAAAAAAGGCGGCATTTGTGCCGCCTTTTTGCTGCGCTTACTTTGCCGCTAGATGTTTGAACTGGTCAACGACCTGTTCGTAGACGCAGCGCTTGAAGGGCACGATAAGATCCGGCAAGCTTTCCATTGGCTTCCATTCCCACGCGTCGAATTCCGGCTCATGGCCTGTCGGTGGTGGGTTGATCTGAATTTCGCTTTCGTCGCCCTCGAAACGGAATGCAAACCAGCGCTGGGCCTGGCCGCGATATTTGCCTCTCAAGCCTATGCCGATCAGCTGCGGCGGTAAATCATAGTGAATCCAGTCGCTTGCCTCTGCCAGCAGCGACACTGTTTTCATGCCCGTTTCTTCGTAGAGTTCGCGGATGGCCGCCAGAAGCGGCTTCTCGCCGTCATCTATGCCGCCTTGCGGCATCTGCCAGAGCTGCGGCGAGCCATCGAATTCCGAGTTGCCTTCGGAGATGCGCCGTCCGGCCCAGACAAGCCCTTGCGCATTCAGAACCACGATACCCGCGCAGGGGCGGTAGGGAAGATCTTCCGCTTTGACCGTCATTTTGGACCTTTGATGAACAGAGTGCTTTGGCGTCAAGAACTAAGGGGCTGTCTTGTCTAGCACAAGAGCTGAAACGCCGACGATTTCGATGCCGCGCCCGGACGCTTCGACGGACCATTTGGCAATTGCCGCAACACTTTCATCAAAGGCCGAGGCCACGCCGATGGCAGAACCATTTCTCCGCGCGATGCGCTCCAAATCATCAAGCTTTCGCAGAATGGCAGCTTCGTTGACATGGTCATCCAGTTGCAAATCGGCGAAGCTTGCCGCGACCGATTGGGCCTTGGCAATTGGCGTGCTTTTTGACTGGGCGGAGGAGCCATCATCCAGGAACAGCAGGCCGCGCTTGCCGATATCGGACATGACAGGCTCCAGCGCCTTTTCGTCTGCCATGAAACGCCCACCGAGATAATTCATGATGCCGGTGTAATTGGTGATCTTCGCCATGGAGCGGTGCAATCGCTCCAGATTGAGCTTCGCAGGACCGGCAACCAGCAGCGTGTCTGGCCCCGGATTGGTGCCGGGATAGCCGAAGGGCTCGAAGGGGATCTGAAGCAAAATCTCATGGCCTTTGCGGCGGCCCTCCTGCATCCATCGTTGCAGGCTGTTTCCGCTTGTCGCAAAGCCGAGCGTAATGTCCGCAGGCAAGTCCCTGATAGCCTTCTGCGTGCCGGTCTGGCTAAGCCCCAGCCCTCCGACGACAATCGCGATCCGTGTGCCTCTCGCGCCCGACCATGGTCGCGCATATTGCTCTAGGGGTCGCAGGCCATCAGGGCCGACTTTCGGAAGCCTGCCGAAGGCGGAATCCTCCAGCAGTTCCTCATTGGGCTGGGCCGCCATGCGGGGGTCTTGCCCATAGGTCTGGCCCGTCATCAGCACCGGCCCGTCGGTACCGCGGTCGCGTGGTGAGTAGACCGAGACGACGTTGCCGTCGTCCATTTCGTTTCGCTGGATATTCGCACCGGACCGGCCGCTCTGCGTCAGAAGCGTACCGTCCACGTCTGTTTGCGGGGCGGTTGGCTCTGTTGTCTGAAGCGGCGGTGCAGCGTCGCTCAATTCCACATTGGGCGCAGTCGAGTTGCTCTTCATATTACCGGGAGAGAGAGCCGTGTAGACAGACAGGCCGCCTATGCCACCCACGCTGAGCAGGACCACGCCTGCAAGCGCAGAAAAGCGCCGGAACGACCCAGCGCTTTTCTTTTTACGTCGACCCATAAGCGGTTTGCGCAGGTCTGAAGGCAATGATCTATCCGTGATTGACTGCGTGCAGCCGAGAAGGCATCGCGGATTGCGATGTCTTAAGGCTTTACTGCTTGTTAACGACCGCCTTTTCAGGATTTGGCGGGTATGAAGGGTCAGTCTTGGTGCCGTGGAAAAGATCCAGCGCATAGTTCAGCTGAATATCGTCCTTGGCTTCCGGTGGCACATAAGCAACCGAGCCGGAACCTTCTTCCGTCTCGCTCTGGCCCTGAATGTGACCGCGCAGGCTGGATTCGCCTTCCGCACGCACACGTCCCTGCAGTTCCGGCGGCAGAGGTTGATCCACCTTGATATCAGGTGTGATGCCCGTGCCCTGAATGGACTTGCCCGATGGCGTGTAATAGAGCGCGGTCGTCAGGCGAAGAGCGCCTGTGTCGCCCAGCGGGATGATGGTCTGGACGGAACCCTTGCCGAAGGAACGTGTTCCCAGAACGGTTGCACGTCGCAGATCCTGCAGTGCGCCAGCCACGATTTCGGACGCAGAGGCCGAACCGCCGTTTACGAGAACGATGACCGGCTTGCCATCGGTCAGATCGCCAGCCGTTGCGTTGAAGCGGCGGGTTTCTTCCGGGTTACGACCGCGTGTGGACACGACTTCGCCGCGCTCAAGGAATGCGTCGGAGACGTTGATCGCCTGATCCAGCAAGCCGCCCGGGTTGAGGCGCAGGTCAAGCACGTAGCCCTTCAGCTTGTCGGCTGGCACATCCTGCTTGATCTTCTTGATTGCCTTTTCAAGGTCGTCATAGGTCTTTTCCGTAAAGGAGATGACGCGCAGATAACCCACATCGCCACCCTCGACACGGGATTTCACAGCACGAACGGCAATGATTTCACGCATGACGGTGATATCGAGCGGCTTGTCTGCGCCCTGGCGGATGATGGTCAGCTTGATAGGCGTCTTGACCGCGCCGCGCATCTTTTCGACAGCTTCTTCCAGCTTCAGACCGCGCACCGGTTGGCCGTCGATCTCGGAGATGAAATCGCCGGCCAGAATGCCAGCCTTGGAGGCGGGCGTGTCGTCCATCGGCGAGATGACCTTGACCAGCTCGTTTTCCATGGTCACTTCGATGCCGAGACCGCCAAATTCGCCCTTGGTCTGGGAGCGCATGTCGGTTGCGTCCTGCGCATTCAGAAAGCTGGAATGCGGATCGAGCGAGCTCAACATGCCGTTGATGGCATTCTCAACCAGCTTCTTGTCATCGGGAGGCGTCACATATTGCGCGCGCACGCGCTCAAACACGTCACCAAAAATCGACAGCTCCTTATAGGTGGAAGGACCGGCAGCCTGTGCCGGCATGCTTGCCGAATAGATGACGCTCATCGCTGTGGCACCCATAAGTCCACCGATGAGGAGAAGTGAAGCCTTACGAATCATTGCGCGCCCTTCCGGTATTTTTTGCGGTCCACCATGGTTGAGAATCAACCGGCACACCGTCTTTCCTGAATTCAATGTAAAGCGTCGGCTTGTCAGTTTCCAGCGCCAATGCGGCAGCACTTGCCACTCTTTTTGCACCCATGGAGGCAATGGGTTCGCCAGAGAACACAAACATGCCCTGCCTCGTCCTCACATTGTCCATGCCTGTCAGCACCAGATGGTAACCGTCACCGGCGTTCAGAATAATCATGCGGCCATAACTGCGGAACTCACCGGCAAAAACAACAAAGCCATCTGCCGGTGCGGTCACCAGTGCTTCAGGGCCAGTCGCAACGACGATTCCCTTGGAAAAATGCCCCGTACCGTCAGCATCGCCGAACCGTCGCAGCACGTCACCGGAAACCGGCATGGCCAGCTTGCCCTTCAAACTTGAAAACGGATATGCGGGCGCAATGCGGTTTTTATCAGGCGTTCCAGCCTCGGTATCGGCCTCTACCTTGTCGCGTTCGGCTTGCGAAAGTGCAGCTAGCCGCTCCTCTTCCAGTCGCTGTTTTTCCTTGGTTTCACGGACCGAGGAAATCTCGTTTTCCAGCGATGACACCAGGCCTTCCAGGCTCGTTGCCCGGCTCGCAAGTTCTTCAGAACGTTTGCGTTCTGCTTCCAGATCGCTCGCGGTCTGAGTGTTGCGCTTTTCGTTTTCCAGACGCAGCAGATCGAGCCGCTTTTCTTCCTCAAGGCTCGCCGTCATCGTGTCGGTCAGCTGCTGTTTTTCGCTGGCGATGGCGAGGCGCAGGTCAGTCAACTCTTTGAGAGCAGAGACGAGCTTCTCTGTTTCCGATCGAATGCCGGGAACGACAGCCCCCAACAGAATAGCGCTGCGAACGGATGCCAGCGCATCCTCCGGTGAAACGAGAAGGGCAGGGGGTGGGTTGCGGCCCATGCGCTGAAGGGCGGCCAGCACTTCGGCTAGAACACCGCGCCGCTCTCGGAGCGACGCTTTGGCCGCATCCTCACGCACACCGAGCTTGGCAAGCCGGTCCTCACCATCCCTGATCTTGTCTTCAAGGTCTTTTCGGCGTGTCGCGGAGGCGATCAGCTCTGCCTTGATGCGCGCCGTGTCCTGGTTGAGAGCCGCAATACTATCCTGAAGCTGGCGGGATTTGTCTTCGGAAAGGCCGATACTATCAACGAGTTCTTGCAGATCCTGACGATTCTGGTCGCGGCGTTGCTCGAGCTTGTCCAGTTCTTCCTGCGGAGTGGGGGTCTGCGCAAGGGTGGGTGGAGCGGTTTCCGGAACCGCTGCGTCCTGCGCCAATGCAGGCGTGAGCGCGTGGGAAGCGACCATGCAGGCAGCAAGAAGCGCGCCCGAAAGGGTCGTCCATCTGGTGTTGCTGCCGCTCTTGATCATGAAATGTGTGAACCGTCGAAAGATGGATGACCATACGCTGCTTCGCGGCGTTTCGCCAATCAACATGGAGGGAAGGGCAAGAAGATGACCGGAAGGGACGTGTGAGGGTTTATATGATCGGCAAGACAAGGAATTATACGCGGTGATAGGGGTGGCCGGACAGAATTGTCACTGCGCGATAAAGCTGTTCTGCGATGAGGATGCGCACCAACTGATGCGGCCAGGTGAGTTTGCCAAGGCACAGAGTGGCTGTTGCCCTCTCATACAGGGAGGGATCGAGACCATCGGCACCGCCGATCGCGATCACCAGATCGCGCTTGCCGCTATCTCGAAAGTTCCCGAACATCTCTGCAAAAGCCGAACTGTCGAGGGCCTTTCCTCGCTCGTCGAGCAGAACGAGCACCGCCCCATCGGCCAGATGCTTTTCGAGCATGGCCGCTTCTTCGCGTTTGCGGGTATCGGCATTCGATGCGCGGCTTTCGGCCACCTCGATCATCCGCGAGAATTCCAGCCCGATGGCCGGGCCGGTCTTTGCGAAACGGTCGAGATATCGGGACGCAAGATCCTTTTCAGGGCCGGATTTAAGCCGTCCCACCGCAAAAATCGAGATTCGCATTGTCCACATCCATCCTTGTCGCAAACCTTGTCGGTTGCGCTCATATCAGGATGATCAGCGAATTCCTATGCAGTGATGCGTCGGCACCAGATGCAAGGTCGCGTCAATGCAGCGTTTCTTCCTCAATGTCGGGAGCGGCCCACATCTTTTCGATGTTGTAGAACGCTCTGACTTCCGGACGAAACACGTGAATGATGACGTCACCGGCGTCGATCACAACCCAGTCGCCATTTTCCAGACCCTCGACGCGCGAGTGACCGAAGCCCTCATCCTTGAGATCAGACATGAGGTGATCACAAATCGCCGAGACATGCCTGTTCGATCGCCCGGAAACCACAACCATGTAGTCCGCAAGCGCCGATTTTCCGGCAATGTTCAGGTAAACGACGTCTTCTGCT